>NZ_CP150272.1:0-4800000 GCF_037977015.1 Paenibacillus sp. FSL K6-1122
GTGGACAGCCATACTTCTGATTTATGGCAGCAAATTTTATCAATCATACAAAACAAACTCAGCAAACCCAGCTTTGACACCTGGTTCAAAGCAACCAAAGCCACCAAGCTGAATGACCGTTCAATCGTCATTTCCGCACCAACCACGTTTGCCGTCGAATGGCTGGAGAGCCGTTACACCAAATTGGTTGGCTCGACGGTATACGAGTTGCTTGGCAAGCAAGTCGATGTGAAATTTGTCATCGAAGAGAACAAGCCTGCTGAACCGGACCCGCAACTGCCGGCGCCAACGCCTACAGTTGTACAGGAAGAAGCCGTACTCAGCATGCTGAATCCGAAATATACGTTCGATACATTTGTCATCGGGCCGGGCAACCGTTTTGCCCATGCCGCATCGCTGGCGGTAGCTGAAGCGCCCGCCAAAGCTTACAATCCTCTCTTTCTGTATGGAGGAGTAGGTCTCGGTAAAACTCACTTGATGCATGCGATCGGACATTATGTTCTGGAGCATGATCCGGGCAGCAAAGTCGTTTATTTGTCGTCTGAGAAATTCACGAACGAATTCATTAACTCGATCCGTGACAACCGCGGGGAGAGCTTCCGTAACAAATACCGGAGCGTCGACATTTTGCTCATTGATGATATTCAGTTCTTGGCGGGAAAAGAATCAACACAAGAGGAATTTTTCCATACGTTTAATGCGCTGCATGAGGAACGGAAGCAGATTATCATCTCCAGCGACAGACCACCGAAGGAAATTCCGACATTGGAAGAACGGCTTCGTTCTCGCTTTGAATGGGGGTTAATCACGGATATCCAGCCTCCAGATTTGGAGACAAGGATCGCAATTTTGCGGAAAAAGGCACGTGCGGAAAACTTGGATATTCCGAATGAAGCGATGATGTACATTGCCAACCAGATTGACACCAACATCCGTGAACTGGAGGGCGCCCTGATTCGGGTCGTTGCTTATTCTTCACTGACTAATCAAGATGTAACCACTCATCTGGCAGCTGAAGCACTGAAGGATATTATTCCTTCCAGTCGTCCCAAAATGATCACTATTCATGACATCCAACAAAAGGTCGGCGAGTATTATAGCCTTAAGCTTGAAGATTTCAAAGCACGGAAACGGACCAAGGCAGTTGCTTTTCCAAGACAGATTGCCATGTATCTCTCTCGTGAACTGACAGACTTTTCTCTGCCCAAAATTGGGGAAGCATTCGGAGGACGAGATCACACCACTGTCATACATGCTCACGAAAAAATCTCCCAAGCGATTAAAAACGATCAGGATCTCTATAAAGTTATCAACAACTTAACCGAAAAAATAAAGAATCCAACCTGAACAAGTCCCAAGCCTATGCACAACGTATACACATGTGGATAGGCTTGGGTGTACGGGTTTATACCCACTTATCCACATATTCAGTGCCCCTATTACTATTATTACTAAAAAGATCTTAAAGATATCATCTCCAAAATAGCCATTTCGGAGCTTAGCCTTCGGCCTTTGAAAAACACCTTTTAACACCCCAACACCCAAAAAAACAGCTAGGAGTGAAACCATGAAAATCAGCATAATGAAAAACTACTTAAACGATTCCATACAGCAAGTATCCAAAGCGATCTCGAGCCGTACGACGATTCCGATTCTGAGCGGTATTAAATTCGACGTGAATCATCAAGGTGTAACGTTGACAGCAAGTGACACCGATATATCCATTCAATCCTTCATCCCGCTTGAAGATGGAGATAAAAGCGTAGTTCAGGTAGATCAACCCGGCAGTGTAGTTTTGCCAGCCAAGTTTTTTGTGGAGATCATCAAAAAGCTGCCATCACAGGAAGTGCACATGGAAGTCAAAGAGAACTTCAACACCTTTATCTCCGCAGGTGCTACCGAAATTCAACTGGTAGGTCTGGATCCGGAAGAATTCCCGGTACTGCCAAGCATCGAAGAAAACCAAACCGTCTCCATTCCAGGAGATTTGCTGAAAAATATGATCAAACAAACGGTCTTCTCCATTTCCACACATGAGACTACTCCAATCCTGACAGGTGTACTCTGGAGTTTGGGTGACAACGAATTGAAATTTGTGGCAACAGACCGTCACCGTCTTGCTACTCGATCAGCAATGCTGGATAATGCAGAAGGTATCCGCTTTAACAACGTGGTCATTTCCGGTAAAACGCTGAACGAGCTCAGCAAAATTGTTCCGGATCAAAATACCCTTGTGGATATCGTTGTTGCAGATAACCAGGTTCTGTTCAAAATCGACCGTGTATTGTTCTACTCCCGTATTTTGGACGGAACATATCCGGATACTTCTAGAATTATTCCAACGTCATACAAAACAGAACTTGTTTTAGATACAAAAAAATTAAGTGAATCCATTGACCGGGCTTATTTGCTGTCGCGTGAAGAGAAAACAAACATCGTGCGTATGCAAACGATGGATTCAGGATCCGTTGAAATTTCTTCAAGCTCTTCCGAGCTAGGTAAAGTAAGAGAAGAAATCGAACCTGCCGAGTTTACAGGAGATCCGTTAAAAATCTCGTTCAACTCCAAATACATGCTGGATGTGCTGAAAGTTGTTGAAAGTGAGCAACTGATGATCGCTTTTACAGGAGTCATGAGTCCAATCATCTTGAAACCGCTGGATGACAGTCACAGCCTTTACGTGATATTGCCATATCGGACGACCAACTAACGAAAGGAAGATCATAGTGAACCAAGTTACGATTCGTACGGAATATATTAAGCTTGATCAATTTTTGAAACTGGCTGATTGCATCCCAACTGGAGGTATGGCCAAAGCTTTGCTTCAGGAAGGTCTTGTACGTGTGAATAAAGAGCCTGAGGAACGCCGGGGACGTAAGTTATACCCTGGGGATATCGTTGAAGTGGACGGAGAAGGCACATTCGAAGTTGCTGCAGAATAAGAAGACCAGTTCGATCCTGCTGCCTCCTGACGGACGGGATAAAAGGGAGGTTACCGCGTGTTTGTGAACAGCATTGATCTGCAGAATTTCCGCAATTATGAACATCTGAGACTGGATTCTTTTGGTCCCGTAAACTTGTTGATCGGGCAAAATGCCCAAGGCAAGACCAATCTTGCAGAGGCGATTTTTGTACTTGCACTCACCAAGAGCCACCGTACATCCCGTGACAAGGAGTTAATCCGTTTCGGTGAGGAACGTGCCAGACTTGCAGCAGAGGTCGACAAAAAGTACGGATCGGTCAAGCTTGAACTATCTTTGTCGCAACAAGGCAAAAAAGCAAAGATTAACGGCCTGGAGCAGCGCAAGTTAAGTGATTTTGTCGGAGCGCTCAATGTGGTGATGTTTGCACCGGAGGATCTGGAAATTGTAAAAGGCACACCGGGGGTCCGCCGCCGGTTTCTTGACATGGAGATTGGACAGGTTGCACCTGGCTACCTGTACCACCTGCAGCAATACCAAAAAGTGCTCGTCCAACGAAATAATTTGCTTAAGCAGTTATGGGGAAAAGGGGCATCGGCCCAGACCATGCTTGAGGTGTGGAACGAACAACTGGTCGAGCATGGTGTTAAAATCGTCAAAAAAAGGAAACAATTCATAAAGAAACTGCAAAAGTGGGCAGAAACGATTCATCAGGGGATCACCGGAGGCGGAGAAGTCTTGCGGCTGGCCTACCTTCCTTCCTTCAGCGAAGCCGCTGAGGAAGATGAAGCTGTCTTAATGGACCAATTTATGATAAAATTATCACAAATGAAAGAGCAGGAGATTCGCCGAGGCACAACCCTTAGTGGGCCGCATCGGGATGACCTGTCCTTTTTCATTAACGATCGGGAAGTACAAACATATGGCTCGCAGGGGCAGCAGCGCACAACGGCGTTGTCCCTTAAACTTGCGGAAATTGAACTGATTCATGAAGAAATCGGAGAATATCCAGTTCTGTTGTTGGATGATGTTCTGTCCGAGCTGGACCCTTTCCGCCAGACGCAGCTGATCGAAACGTTCCAGAGCAAGGTGCAAACCTTTATTACGGCTACGGGAATCGAGAGCCTGAACGTTGACAAGCTCAAAGATGCCAGTATTTATCACGTTCATGCCGGACAGGTTGAACGCTAAGGAGTGAGGGGCTTATGTACATTCATCTGGGCGGTGAGAAGATCATCCGTTCTTCCGAATTGGTCGCTATTTTTGATATATCGATTGAAAAATCCTCAAAGATCTCCAAGCAGTATGTCACGCATGCCGAGCAGGAAAAAACAGTGGAACACATCGGCGAAGAGGAAGCCAAGTCCATTGTGGTGACCAAAAACATTGTGTACTACTCGCCTATTTCCTCAGCCACGCTGAAAAAGCGGGCTCACATTTTTCCGGATCTCTAGCGTTGTGTGGCATAAAATTAGTTAACGCATATTTACGATATTGAATCTATAGAAGTAGGTGAAAGGCATGTCTATGAATCAACCGTCATATGATGCGAATGAAATTCAGGTCCTTGAAGGATTGGAAGCCGTACGGAAGCGTCCGGGCATGTATATCGGTTCCACCAGTTCCAAGGGCCTGCATCATCTGGTCTGGGAAGTAGTGGACAACAGTATTGACGAAGCGCTCGCAGGTTATTGCGACCACATTGAGGTCAGTATCCATGAAGACAATAGCGTGACTGTAGTCGATAACGGACGGGGTATTCCTGTCGGCGAACATACCAAAATGAAACGTCCTGCACTTGAGGTAGTTATGACTGTCCTCCATGCAGGGGGAAAATTTGGCGGCGGCGGATATAAAGTATCCGGTGGTTTGCATGGTGTTGGTGTGTCCGTTGTGAATGCACTCTCTGAAAAAGTGGTTGTAACGGTTAAACGTGAGGGACATATCTATCAACAGGAATATCGCCGTGGAGCTCCACAGTATGACCTGAAAGTGATCGGTACAACCGACGAAACAGGAACAACGGTTAGATTCCATCCAGATCCTGAAATTTTCACGGAAACAAGAGTGTTCGAATATGACATCTTGCTTGCCCGGATTCGTGAGCTGGCATTCCTGAACAAGGGCATCGGTCTTACATTGACGGATGAGCGTACAGGTGCAACCAACTCGTTCATGTACGAAGGCGGCATTATCGAATACGTCTCCTACCTGAACCAGAAGCGCGAAGTCCTGCATGAGAATCCAATTTACGTCGAAGGTTCCAGAGATAACATCCAGGTGGAAGTTGCCCTGCAATACAATGACAACTACACCGAGAATATCTATTCCTTCGCGAACAATATCAACACGCATGAGGGCGGAACGCATGAATCAGGTTTCAAGAGTGCCCTTACGCGGATTATCAATGACTACGCCCGTAAGGCGGGGGTAATCAAGGACAGCACGGGGAACCTTTCCGGGGATGACGTGCGTGAAGGTTTGACGGCCATTATTTCGGTCAAGATTCCGGAACCACAATTTGAAGGACAGACGAAGACCAAGCTGGGCAACAGCGAAGTGCGTGGGATTGTCGAATCCTTGTTTGCCGAGAAGCTGCAGGAGTTTCTGGAAGAGAATCCTTCCGTATCCCGTCGCATTTTGGAAAAAGGGCTGCAAGCAGCACGTGCGCGTGAAGCTGCCCGTAAAGCCCGTGAACTGACACGTCGTAAAGGTGCACTCGAAGTAAGCTCACTTCCAGGTAAACTGGCAGACTGTTCATCCAAGGATGCTTCAATCAGCGAATTGTACATCGTCGAAGGTGACTCTGCAGGCGGATCAGCAAAGCAAGGTCGGGATCGTCATTTCCAAGCGATTTTGCCACTGCGTGGTAAGATTTTGAACGTGGAAAAAGCTCGTCTCGACCGGATATTGGGTAATGCGGAGATTAGAGCAATTATTACGGCAATGGGTACCGGTATTGGTGATGACTTCGATATTGCCAAAGCACGCTATCACAAAATCATTTTGATGACCGATGCCGACGTTGATGGTGCTCATATCCGAACACTATTGCTGACATTCCTGTATCGGTACATGCGTAAAATCATTGAGGCAGGTTATGTATATATTGCACAACCGCCATTGTTCAAGATTGAGCGTAACAAAGTGATTCGTTATGCCGGTTCCGAGAGAGAGCGCGATGAAATTATTGCAACGCTCGGCGAAAATGCGAAATTCAACGTTCAGCGTTACAAAGGTCTTGGCGAGATGAATGCCGGACAATTGTGGGAAACGACGATGGATCCGGAGAGCCGGACCATGATGCAAGTATCGATTAATGATGCCATACTTGCTGATACCATGTTTGACACCCTGATGGGGGATAACGTTGAACCGCGTCGTGACTTTATCCAAGAAAATGCAAAATACGTGAAAAACCTCGACATTTAACATATTCGAAGAGGCGCCTGAGAGGGCGCCTTTTTTATATTAGGGAAGCTATGGAACAGGGAAGGCGTATACTTAGATCTCCATATCCCTTTGTTATCTGCGTACACGTTTTTTGGCAGATGAAGCCTGTGCTTTAGGGGATGGCCGGGAGCTCTTACCCTTTTTGGAGGGCAAACGACCGTACGCAATCGCATAACGTTTGATCTTCCGGTACGCCTCCTTGTCCGGTAATAAGCCAAAGGCATAAATGCCTGGCAGTGTGTTGACTTCAAGAATCCAGGGACGCCCTGCTTCGTCTAGCGCAATATCAATACCAATCTCTTTGAGTCTTGGAAATGATGTTTGCAATTGCACAGCGGTATGAATACCTAAGCGGTACAGCTCAGTGCGAAGTTTTTTGAAGCCATCCTGGTGAAGATGGGGGAGTACGAGTTCTTCAAACGTAGCCAATCGCCCACCACCATGAATGTTGGTGATGATTTTGCCCGGGGCAGCAATACGTCCCAGAACACCTGTTGTTTCCCAGTTGTGTTGCAGATTTTTCTGAGTTAACACACGCAAGTCAAAAGGCAAATTTTCATGCTTCATCAGCGAGATTCCCTGTTGAATGATATATTCACGTTCCTGAATACGATCATTCAGTGCTCGTTCGAGTTCGTCCAGGGAATGATATGATCTCTCCTCTGTACCGTATTGGAGATGATATGTTGTTGTGAGATAGGTAGCTCTGGAGATAACAGCACTTGCTTCGGGTTCATCAGCCAGGTTTCGATCATTGGTTTCTTCCGAAACCTCTGCATCTGTGGTGGAATCTTCGGAATTAACAACAGGTTCGTATAAACGGGTTGTTCTCACCCGCATAACGCCGTTACCGTAAGTGCCACGGTCCGGTTTGATATAGTTGGACTCAAATAATTCAGTCATTCGTTCCAGAGTTTGACGGCTATATTTTCGGGTCACTGGGATATATTCATTCACAATGCGACTGCGTTGTAACACGGCTGTTTTGGCCCATTTGCTGGAGACGCGTTGGATACCCAAGATTCATCAGTCCTTTCATGTTTTGTTCAGTTCTAAAGAGGGACCAGACACGGAGAAATCAAAGGACAAGAGACGATTTCAGTGGTATAATAGAGAAATATGGCGTTTTGTGCGATGAGCTGCACAATTTGCAGTTTGATCGTAGGACGGGAATGGCTTTAGCCTCGGTAGGCACAGTACATATGCCGTTTTTCTAGCATTGTATGTGCAATTGGGGAGGAAGGCAGGGCGTATCCCCAGACACGCAGAAGTTCCCGGAAGAAAGGCTATTGCCCAGCGGACGTTTAATTGTGTAACTTTTGTGAAAGTAATATAATAAAGAGTAGCGTTCTTGCGCGGTTTTAGCCTTGTTAGGCTTTTCACATATAATCAACTTTTTTGCATGACGGAATGGAACGTTTGTTGAAGGACAAGAAGGAGGTCCAGCATGGCGGAAGAAATGAACTCTCAGATTACAGATCGGGATATAGGCGTCGAGATGCGTGAATCGTTTATGGATTATGCGATGAGCATCATCGTTAGCCGTGCCTTACCTGACGTGCGTGATGGATTGAAGCCGGTTCACCGGCGTATTCTGTACGCGATGTCAGAGCTCGGCATGACACCCGATAAACCACATAAAAAATCAGCCAGAATCGTCGGCGAAGTTATCGGTAAGTATCACCCACACGGTGACTCTGCTGTTTACGAGACGATGGTACGGATGGCACAGGATTTCTCCCTGCGTTATATGCATGTAGATGGACATGGTAACTTTGGATCGGTCGATGGTGATATGGCAGCAGCCATGCGTTATACCGAAGCACGTTTGTCCAAGATTGCTATGGAAATGCTCAGAGATATCAACAAGGATACGATTGATTTCCAACCGAACTATGACGGTGAAGAACATGAGCCAATCGTTCTGCCTGCTCGTTTTCCTAACTTGCTTGTCAATGGGGTTGGCGGGATCGCGGTAGGTATGGCTACCAATATTCCTCCTCATAACCTGGGTGAGGTCATTGATGGTGTACAGGCCATGATTCAAAATCCGGACATTACATCCATGGAACTCATGGATTACATTCAAGGACCAGACTTCCCTACGTCCGGCTACATTTTGGGCCGCTCAGGCATTCGCCAGGCGTATCAGACCGGACGTGGTTCAGTAACGATGCGGGCCAAAACCAACATCGAAGAGAACAACAACAAGGCACGAATTATCGTTACAGAGCTGCCTTATCAGGTAAACAAGGCGAGACTTGTTGAGAAAATCGCTGAGTTGGTACGTGATAAAAAGATTGATGGTATTACTGACCTTCGTGATGAGTCTGACCGTAATGGTATGCGGGTTGTAATTGAGCTTCGCAGAGACGTGAATCCGGGGGTTGTCCTGAACAACCTGTACAAACATACATCGATGCAATCCACTTTCGGGATTAACATGCTTGCGATTGTTAATAAAGAACCTAAAATCCTGAACTTGCGCGAAGTGTTGTATCACTACCTGCAGCATCAGATTGAGGTTATTCGCAGACGTACGCAGTTTGAACTGAAAAAGGCTGAAGCTCGTGCACACATTCTAGAAGGTTTACGTATTGCGCTGGATCATATCGACGAGATTATTACGTTGATTCGTTCATCCAGTAATGCGGATGCAGCAAGAGAAGGTTTGATTGAGCGCTTCTCACTCAGTCATGATCAGGCTCAAGCTATTCTCGATATGCGTTTGCAACGACTCACAGGTCTGGAACGCGAACGTATTGAAAATGAATATAACGAACTGATGGTCAAAATCAGAGAGTATCGCGAAATTCTGGCCAATGAGCATCTGGTGCTTGAGATTATCAGTACGGAACTGCAAGAGATCCGCGACCGCTTCAGCGATGATCGTCGTACGGAGATCACTGTAGGTGAAGAGAGTATTCTGGATGAGGACCTGATTCCACGTGAAGAGGTTATCATTACGATTACTCATACAGGCTACGTGAAACGTCTGCCGGTATCCACATACCGCAGCCAGAAACGTGGTGGACGTGGAGTCGTGGGTATGGATACGAAAGATACCGACTTTGTCGAGCATCTGTTTGTGACCAACTCCCACAATTACCTCATGTTCTTCACTGACAAAGGTAAAGTGTACCGTCTCAAAGCTTACGAGATTCCAGAGCTTGGACGTACCGCACGGGGAACGCCGATTATCAACCTGATCCAGATCGAGCAGGGCGAATCGGTCAATGCCGTAATTCCGGTCCAGGAATTCGAAAGTGACAGATACTTGTTCTTTGCTACCCGCCAAGGGGTTGTGAAGAAGACGCCACTTGAGGATTACACCAATATTCGCAAAGGCGGCTTGATCGGTATTTCCTTACGTGATGATGACGTTCTGATCGATGTTAAGCTGACCGATGGATTGCAAGAGATCATCATGGGTACAGCTAACGGAATGTCTATTCGATTCTCGGAAGGTAATGTACGTTCCATGGGACGTAGCGCAACCGGGGTTAAAGGAATTACATTGGATGAACAGGATGCTGTTATCGGCATGGATGTAGTTGATAAAGAGCTTGATGTTCTGATCGTTACAGCCAAAGGTTACGGTAAACGTACACCTGTCAGTGATTATCGGATGCAGACTCGTGGCGGTAAAGGGATCAAGACTATTAATGTCACAGAGAAGAACGGCTCAGTAGTCAGCCTCAAAATGGTTAAAACCGAAGAGGATCTGATGATTATCACGTCCAGCGGTACGTTGATCCGGATGAGCATGGAAGGCATATCCACTATGGGTCGATACACGCAGGGTGTGAAGCTGATTCATATTCGTGACGAGGATTCAGTAGCTACAGTCAGCCGAATTGACAAAAATGAAGAGGAACCAGACGATGAGTCGCTTGAAGGCTTGGAAGGCGAGGAGTCCCAAGCTCCGGAAGTAAGCTTGGAAGAAGGCACCGTTTCTGACGCTGAGGTTAATGAAGTTGAGGGCGACTACGATTCCGGTTCGGAAGCATAAAATAGAATTTTATAAAGACTGATCTCTTTGAGATTGGAAGAAGATTGCGAGGGCTCCCACCGGGAGCCCTTTTGTTTGTATAAAGGAATCTCTTCTTTTATTCTTCCGAATCTGGGATGTACAGCCTGATTCCTGAGTAATATAATGGAAAATATCATGAAAAACCGGGACTATGGTCTTGTTTGTATTAACATAGAAGAACGATGAGTGAGGGGAATACACATGGGATTAATCACCCTGTCAGAAGTCAAACCAGGACTCAAACTTGGGAGTGATGTGCAAACACTTCGCGGCAACGTTCTGCTTCAGAAGGGAAAAGTCATTTTACCCAAGGATATGGAAGTGCTCAGAGCCTTTATGATTCAACAGGTAGATATTGAACAAGAAAGAACGGTGTCGAGTAGTACAGGAACCAAAGGTGCATCTGTGTCCGCAGGAAGTTCTGCCAATGACAACAATGGTGAACGGGCAGGGAAGACAGGGAACGTCACCACAGCTCCTGTAGTAACGTCTTTGCAGGATGAGTATGAGAAGATGGTCGGACTAACCAAAAATGCTTTCCTGTCCTCTCTGGCGGCTGAATTACCGGTCTATGAGTTACGTACACAGTTGGAGGCAGTGTTTGCACATCTCAAACAATATAATGTGCTTACCTTTAGTCCACGAGTAATGCAAGAACATGATTATGTATATCACCATGCCGTACTGAGTGCGATCACATCCTATCAACTGGCTCAATGGATCGATCTCCCCTCCAAGGATTGGATGCAAGTGGCTTTTGCAGGCTTGTTCCATGATATTGGTAACAACAAGGTAGATCCGCAGATACTCCATAAACCATCCACGTTGACGGCTACAGAGCAGGAAGAGATTCGTCAGCATACGAAATATGGTTATCAGATCCTTAAACAGGCAAAGGCTATTAATGAGGGAGCCAGACTTGCAGCTTTGCAGCATCATGAAAAAGTGGATGGTTCAGGCTACCCGTTGCAGCTTAGTGGGACGCAGATTCATATTTATGCCAAGATTGTAGCTATCGCTGATATTTTCCACGCCATGACCCTGGAGAAGATCTACCGCAAGGCACAATCACCATACCTAGTCCTAGAACAGATCCAAAGTGAGGCATTTGGGAAATTGGACCCTGCAATTGTAAGAGTATTTGTTCAACGATCGACCCAGATCCATAATGGCATCCGAGTAAAACTCAGCAATAACCAGATTGGAGAGATCGTATTCTCTGATCGAGATCATCCTACACGGCCTATGGTGTCAGTAGACGGAACCATCATTAACCTGATGCAGCAACGGCAGCTTCACATCCAAGAGGTTATCGGATAACAATAGATATTAAAGTAACTTGATGAGAGGGCCTTTCTTTTATAGAGAGGCTTTTTATGTGAGATAAATGTGGAAATGTAGAAAAAAACAAAAAGATTATAGAAAGATATATAATTAATCAAAAAAAGAATTGCATTCAATATCTGTACATGGTATATTCTAATTCCGGCCAAGAAAACACGGTTTACACGGTGCGGCAAGCAAATGAAATAAGATTCGAAAGAAACTTAAAAAAAGAGCTTGCAAAGTTGGTTCGGATGTGATAAGATATAAAAGTTGCTGAAGAGAACGACATTCGGTAACAAAATAAGTTTGATCTTTGAAAACTGAACAACGAGTGAGTAAACATTCTGCTTGCAGAATGAACGCGAAAGTTTGAGACAAGCCTTGGCTTGGATCGACTGGAGCACAAATGAGATTTTTAATCTCGTCAGATTCAAAATGAGCTTATCGCTCTTTTCAATACTTTATTGGAGAGTTTGATCCTGGCTCAGGACGAACGCTGGCGGCATGCCTAATACATGCAAGTCGAGCGGACTTGAAGAGAAGCTTGCTTCTCTGATAGTTAGCGGCGGACGGGTGAGTAACACGTAGGCAACCTGCCCTCAAGTTTGGGACAACTACCGGAAACGGTAGCTAATACCGAATAATTGTTTCCTTCGCCTGAAGAAAACTGGAAAGACGGAGCAATCTGTCACTTGGGGATGGGCCTGCGGCGCATTAGCTAGTTGGTGAGGTAACGGCTCACCAAGGCGACGATGCGTAGCCGACCTGAGAGGGTGATCGGCCACACTGGGACTGAGACACGGCCCAGACTCCTACGGGAGGCAGCAGTAGGGAATCTTCCGCAATGGGCGAAAGCCTGACGGAGCAATGCCGCGTGAGTGATGAAGGTTTTCGGATCGTAAAGCTCTGTTGCCAGGGAAGAACGCTTGGGAGAGTAACTGCTCTCAAGGTGACGGTACCTGAGAAGAAAGCCCCGGCTAACTACGTGCCAGCAGCCGCGGTAATACGTAGGGGGCAAGCGTTGTCCGGAATTATTGGGCGTAAAGCGCGCGCAGGCGGTCATTTAAGTCTGGTGTTTAATCCCGGGGCTCAACCCCGGATCGCACTGGAAACTGGGTGACTTGAGTGCAGAAGAGGAGAGTGGAATTCCACGTGTAGCGGTGAAATGCGTAGATATGTGGAGGAACACCAGTGGCGAAGGCGACTCTCTGGGCTGTAACTGACGCTGAGGCGCGAAAGCGTGGGGAGCAAACAGGATTAGATACCCTGGTAGTCCACGCCGTAAACGATGAGTGCTAGGTGTTAGGGGTTTCGATACCCTTGGTGCCGAAGTTAACACATTAAGCACTCCGCCTGGGGAGTACGGTCGCAAGACTGAAACTCAAAGGAATTGACGGGGACCCGCACAAGCAGTGGAGTATGTGGTTTAATTCGAAGCAACGCGAAGAACCTTACCAGGTCTTGACATCTGAATGACCGGTGCAGAGATGTACCTTTTCTTCGGAACATTCAAGACAGGTGGTGCATGGTTGTCGTCAGCTCGTGTCGTGAGATGTTGGGTTAAGTCCCGCAACGAGCGCAACCCTTATATTTAGTTGCCAGCACTTCGGGTGGGCACTCTAGATAGACTGCCGGTGACAAACCGGAGGAAGGTGGGGATGACGTCAAATCATCATGCCCCTTATGACCTGGGCTACACACGTACTACAATGGCCGGTACAACGGGCTGCGAAATCGCGAGATGGAGCCAATCCCAACAAAGCCGGTCTCAGTTCGGATTGCAGGCTGCAACTCGCCTGCATGAAGTCGGAATTGCTAGTAATCGCGGATCAGCATGCCGCGGTGAATACGTTCCCGGGTCTTGTACACACCGCCCGTCACACCACGAGAGTTTATAACACCCGAAGTCGGTGGGGTAACCGCAAGGAGCCAGCCGCCGAAGGTGGGATAGATGATTGGGGTGAAGTCGTAACAAGGTAGCCGTATCGGAAGGTGCGGCTGGATCACCTCCTTTCTATGGAGAATCGTTTCCTGCAACGGAAACATTCAAATATGCAGCTTAGCTGCAAAACACTCACTCGTTGTTCGGTTTTGAGAGCTCAAACTCTCAAACAGCTTGCTTTTGCATGGAGCTTGTTCTTTGAAAACTAGATATCGAAACGAAACAAACGCGAATTAGAACATTCCTTTAAGCTGATCTTGTGTAAACAAGTGAAGTGTTTTTATAAGGTAGATTGCACGTACGATGGTATCGAATGGGAGCGACTTTTGGCTTTGCGCAAGCAAAACAAGGGAAGCGAGCAGTCGAAACCGGAGCACGAGGTTAAGCTACTAAGAGCACACGGAGGATGCCTAGGCGCTAGGAGCCGATGAAGGACGTGGCGAACAACGAAACTGCCTCGGGGAGCTGTAAGCAAGCTTTGATCCGGGGGTGTCCGAATGGGGAAACCCAGCTGGGGTAATTTCCAGTTACTCACAACTGAATACATAGGTTGTGTAGAGGCATACCAGGGGAACTGAAACATCTAAGTACCCTGAGGAAGAGAAAACAATAGTGATTCCGTCAGTAGCGGCGAGCGAACGCGGAGAAGCCCAAACCAAAGAGCTTGCTCTTTGGGGTTGTGGGACGTCTCACATGGAGTTACAAAGGAACCGGTTAAGCGAAGAGGTCTGGAAAGGCCCGCCAAAGAAGGTAAAAGCCCTGTAGTTGAAAGTTGGTTCCCTCCGAGACGGATCCCGAGTAGTGCGGGGCACGTGAAACCCCGTATGAATCCGGCAGGACCATCTGCCAAGGCTAAATACTTCCTAGCGACCGATAGTGAAGCAGTACCGTGAGGGAAAGGTGAAAAGCACCCCGGAAGGGGAGTGAAATAGAACCTGAAACCGTGTGCTTACAAAAAGTCAGAGCCCGTTTTAGGGGTGATGGCGTGCCTTTTGTAGAATGAACCGGCGAGTTACGTTCCCGTGCAAGGTTAAGGTGAAGAGCCGGAGCCGCAGCGAAAGCGAGTCTGAATAGGGCGAATTAGTACGTGGACGTAGACCCGAAACCGGGTGATCTACCCCTGTCCAGGGTGAAGGTGCGGTAACACGCACTGGAGGCCCGAACCCACGCATGTTGAAAAATGCGGGGATGAGGTGGGGGTAGCGGAGAAATTCCAATCGAACTCGGAGATAGCTGGTTCTCCCCGAAATAGCTTTAGGGCTAGCCTCGGAAAACAGAGTCGTGGAGGTAGAGCACTGATTGGGTGCGGGGCCCGCAAGGGTTACCAAGCTCAGTCAAACTCCGAATGCCATAGACTTACTTCCGGGAGTCAGACAGTGAGTGCTAAGATCCATTGTCAAAAGGGAAACAGCCCAGACCATCAGCTAAGGTCCCCAAGTGTGTGTTAAGTGGGAAAGGATGTGGAGTTGCACAGACAACCAGGATGTTGGCTTAGAAGCAGCCATCATTGAAAGAGTGCGTAATAGCTCACTGGTCGAGTGACTCTGCGCCGAAAATGTAACGGGGCTAAACACACCACCGAAGCTATGGCTTGATGCTTTGCATCAGGGGTAGGGGAGCGTTGTATAAGGGTTGAAGGTGTACCGTAAGGAGCGCTGGACATTATACAAGTGAGAATGCCGGTATGAGTAACGAAAAGATCAGTGAGAATCTGATCCGCCGAAAGCCTAAGGGTTCCTGAGGAAGGCTCGTCCGCTCAGGGTAAGTCGGGACCTAAGGCGAGGCCGAAAGGCGTAGTCGAAGGACAACAGGTCGAAATTCCTGTACCACCGTAAGCCGTTATGAGCAATGGGGGGACGCAGTAGGGTAGTGACGCGGACTGATGGATGTCCGTCTAAGCAGTAAGGCTGATGTGTAGGCAAATCCGCACATTGTAAGGCTGAGCTGTGATGGGGAGCGAAAATTATAGTAGCGAAGGTCATGATCTCACACTGCCAAGAAAAGCCTCTAGCCAGGTGATGGTGCCCGTACCGCAAACCGACACAGGTAGGCGAGAAGAGTATTCTAAGGCGCGCGGAAGAACTCTCGTTAAGGAACTCGGCAAAATGACCCCGTAACTTCGGGAGAAGGGGTGCCCCGGTAGTGTGAATAGCACGAGGGGGCCGCAGTGAAAAGGCCCAAGCGACTGTTTAGCAAAAACACAGGTCTGTGCGAAGCCGTAAGGCGAAGTATACGGGCTGACGCCTGCCCGGTGCTGGAAGGTTAAGGGGAGTGGTTAGGAGCAATCCGAAGCTGTGAACCGAAGCCCCAGTAAACGGCGGCCGTAACTATAACGGTCCTAAGGTAGCGAAATTCCTTGTCAGGTAAATTCTGACCCGCACGAATGGCGTAACGACTTGGGCGCTGTCTCAACGAGAGATCCGGTGAAATTTTAATACCTGTGAAGATGCAGGTTACCCGCGACAAGACGGAAAGACCCCATGGAGCTTTACTGCAGCTTGATATTGAATTTGGGTACGATCTGTACAGGATAGGTGGGAGCCTTTGAAACGTGAGCGCCAGCTTGCGTGGAGGCAACGTTGGGATACCACCCTGATCGTATCTAGGTTCTAACCTGGTACCGTAATCCGGTGCGGGGACAGTGTCAGGTGGGCAGTTTGACTGGGGCGGTCGCCTCCTAAAGAGTAACGGAGGCGCCCAAAGGTTCCCTCAGAATGGTTGGAAATCATTCGAAGAGTGCAAAGGCATAAGGGAGCTTGACTGCGAGACCTACAAGTCGAGCAGGGACGAAAGTCGGGCTTAGTGATCCGGTGGTACCGCATGGAAGGGCCATCGCTCAACGGATAAAAGCTACCCTGGGGATAACAGGCTTATCTCCCCCAAGAGTCCACATCGACGGGGAGGTTTGGCACCTCGATGTCGGCTCATCGCATCCTGGGGCTGAAGTAGGTCCCAAGGGTTGGGCTGTTCGCCCATTAAAGCGGTACGCGAGCTGGGTTCAGAACGTCGTGAGACAGTTCGGTCCCTATCTGTCGTGGGCGTAGGAAATTTGAGAGGAGCTGTCCTTAGTACGAGAGGACCGGGATGGACGTACCGCTGGTGTACCAGTTGTTCCGCCAGGAGCACCGCTGGGTAGCTATGTACGGACGGGATAAACGCTGAAAGCATCTAAGCGTGAAGCCCCCCTCAAGATGAGATTTCCCAGTATGTAAGACCCCTTGAAGACGACGAGGTAGATAGGCTGGGGGTGGAAGTGCAGCAATGCATGGAGCTGACCAGTACTAATCGGTCGAGGGCTTATCCAATAGCAAGTGATAATTCGCATGTTTCGTTTCGAATCTAGTTTTCAGAGAACAACAACTCTGAAATGTAAGCTACGCGTTTGGTGGCGATGGCGGAGGGGTTCCACACGTACCCATCCCGAACACGACCGTTAAGCCCTCTAGCGCCGATGGTACTTGGACCGCAGGGTCCTGGGAGAGTAGGACGCCGCCAAGCAAAGAACCACTGCCGATGTTATTCGGTGGTGGTTTTTATTTGTTTATAAGGATTAAATATGATAAGTGGAAGCTCTGACATGATCGATACTGGAAGGTAACATTTTTGTTACGGATAACAGCGGCAAAACCAGTATAATAGGACTATGTTAAATATGCTAAAAGTACCTGACCACAGAGCTGGAATGTGCAGCTGTGAAAAGGAGGGTGTGTGTGTTAAGTTGGCGGAGACTTGGACTACAATCATTTCTGTTGCTTTGTTTGACCGTTGTTCTAGCAGGATGCGGTGAAGCTTCAGGATCTGTATGGACTTCATATGAAGGTGCGGTGAACGAGAA
This sequence comes from Paenibacillus sp. FSL K6-1122, assembly GCF_037977015.1. Lineage (NCBI taxonomy): Bacteria > Bacillati > Bacillota > Bacilli > Caryophanales > Paenibacillaceae > Paenibacillus > Paenibacillus sp. FSL K6-1122. The sequence goes on from NZ_CP150272.1 coordinate 17,511, forward strand.
GAGTTTTCCGGTGCCGAAAGTAGCGAATAAATCTGACCAGTCTGAAAATAATTCGGATATGGATTATGTTCGATATACGCTGTCTGGTATTAGTGAGAGTACTAGCTTGCCTGAGGTATATCTAGACGAGATTAAAAGCTGGGGTTGGACAGAGAGGCAAGCCAAGGGTACATCCAATGAATCCAGTACCTTGCGTGTATTTGCAAAGGAAGGACATACTGTGCATTTAGCAGTACATGATGGTTCCTTTACACTAATGGTTCCTAGAAATGATGCTACTCAAACGACAGTTAAATCATTGGCTGAAGATGATTAAGCTGGTTAAAGTATGGTTTAGTATGATTAATTAACGCTGTGATGTTCCTTATAATATAGTAAAGCTCCCGTGTACATGATCGGGGGCTTTTTGTTATTTGGCGAATTAGGTTTTAGTAATGATTGGAGAAGCTATCACGTATGGTGGATCAGTGGTCATACATGTTCAGAAGGAATGGAGCAGCTTCTTTTGTACACGTATAGGTGGTATGTGTGCTTGAAGCATAGGGGAGTGTGGAGCGCTAAAAGTAGAGGGGGAGAGATATAAGTTGCATAAAGGTATTGAGGTAATGAAAGGCTGATGGAAGCGACCATAAGGGGGATAGAGCTGAGACTGAGTGAGAGATCGCTTAAAGGTGTAAGATCTACGAGATATCTGGGGTTATGAGGATATGGAGCAGCGGGAGGAAAAGAGGAGAAGAACGGAGCCACGAGTGGGGATAACTCATTTAACTATGCCCATGCTGTGGATAATGGATGAGAAGGGAACAATAAATAAAGGTTATCCACTGTGGATAACCTTTATTTGAGCATGTGAGGCTGAGTCAACTGAACGATACACGATTATGTTTTTGCATCAGATTATTCGAAGGGCTCAGCGGTTATGTATTACAAGTAAGTAAGGTACATTGAGTATTGCATAAATGAGGGAGTGTTATTGCAGATAATATGAAACATCTTGTTCATTCAATTTGATGAGTCCATCTTTGCGCTCACGGGAGAGAACCATTACAACATACAAGCGAGGACCCAGCAACCACAAATGCCAAAAGATCAGCGAGAGGGTGAAGGACAATGGCGACCATATCAAACATACTGTAATGATACATAATCCAATCCAGCTCATGTTAAGGTGTACCCGGACAAACATACGGAAGCTAAAATGCTGATCAGGGATATAACCTAACCAGGGCATACGCATATTCCAGCGCCAGCGTTTGGCGTAAGAGGTACGGACCAGAAGCAATATGGTTCTGGCGATGACATAATGAATCCAGATGGTGATTGGACCTGCCAGTACAAAAAAGAAGAGGCCAGTCCAGGAGAATGCGAGTAGATTGAATAAGAGCATGATGACCGGCAGACACAGATAGCTGTAAATGACACTGCGGGCGATAGCCTTTTTTTTCAGAAGCCGGTATTGATAAAATGTTGCTTTATTCTCCGGTTCGGCGATCATACGATTATATATCCTCCTTCGGATTCACGTTTGTGTGGGGTAGGTATTCATTGTTCTTACACGAGTAAAAGGGAATGAATCATACATGTATATATGAACCTTGTATCTCACGCCATGATGATTGTACAAGATATTGAGATTCGACGGAGCTTATCTCAGTATACTCCCGAATACACGGACTGTCAGGCTTTGATATCGTTATCATGTATTATATATCGGCTGGGATTCCAAGTTTTTTTAAGGAAATTAAATATAAGTTTGAGTCAGGCCAAGGGATACGTGATGTAGAGGTAAATGCGATGGAATGTAGGATAACTGTATATACATAAGCAGGTGAATGTTCTTGTAGGGATATGAATGTATTTTTCGGTACAGACACCCAAGAGGGGGTAGGCGAATATATATATTTTGTAGAAAGAAAGCACTATGAAAATGTTTAAAATAATAGAAACTGTGCAATACTGATAGTAAACGTAAAACAAGGTGGGATGGTTCATGGAAGAACATGCCGAACACACATGTATTATCTGCGAGCAAAGAAAAAAAGAAGGCATTTTTATTGTATCTGAATTCATATGTGACACTTGTGAAGCAGAAATGGTTCATACCGATGCGCAGGATGCCAAGTACAATTATTTTATTCATCAAATGAAGCAAATTTGGGTACAAAAAAACGCATAATGAATGTTGCTAATAGAAGTAGAAGCGAAACATCACATTGTAACGATGCTGATGTGTATAGAGGCCCAATGGGGCCTTTTTCTGTTTTTAAGAGGAGAGAATGTCTTGTTTGCCATCTTGGGAAGGCGTATGCTGATATAATGGTATAGATCATTTGCAGTAGAGCGTGTGGAGATGGGGAAGAAGGGCGTTGCTTAGATTAGGATGCATTTTTTGGAACGCATCGGGCGCACATAATATATGTACAGGATGGTTATTTCATGGATCATAAAAATAAAGCAAGTAGAGCCCCTTTATATGAAGCGTTGCTTGCGTATCGTGATTCGAAGCAGCGTTCTTTTCATGTGCCTGGGCATAAGAATGGACAAGCTTATCGACATTTGGTAGAACAAGCAGAAGCAGGGCAACCTCCAGTTAAGGATATCGTCAATGAGGAATACCCGCATAACAGAGAGATCCAGAATGATGGAGAAAAGAATTTTAACCAGAAGGTAGAGCGTTTCAGTTCGGTGGGTGAACATGGGGCTGATCTGGAGAGTGTGGAACGACTCAGCGTTGAAGGGGCTCACTCGGAATTAGAACTGGTACCGATGCGTTCATTTCTGGAGATGATGGAGATGGATGTTACGGAGATTACGGGCACCGATGATTTGCACCATCCGGAAGGTGTAATCCAGGAAGCACAGGAGCTTGCGGCAGATTGTTTTGGAGCGGAGGAGAGTTTCTTCCTTGTGGGAGGAAGTACAGCAGGTAATTTGTCTCTATTGCTAACTGTGTGTGATGAGCCAAACAGTATTGTGCTGGTGCAACGGAATGTGCACAAATCCGTTATTCACGGGTTAATGCTGGCAGGAGCAAGAGCTGTATTTCTGGAGCCGTGGGTCGATCCTGCGTCTGGACTTGCGGTCATGCCGTCTGTGGAGACGGTGCAGGCTGCTGTCCAGTCCTATCCTGAGGCAAAGGGCGTATTGGTCACTTTGCCCAATTATTACGGCATGGGCGCTGATCTGACGCCCATAGCCGAGGTATGCCACGCCGCTGGCATGCCATTGCTCGTGGATGAAGCGCATGGCGCGCATTATGGGCAGCATCCGGAGCTGCCTGTCTCTGCACTGTCATGCGGAGCAGACGGTGTCGTGCAGTCGACACATAAGATGCTGACGGCCTTCACCATGGGTGCCATGCTGCACATTCAGGGACCACGGTTAAACCGGTCCCTGTTAAGGCAGCGTCTGGCCATGGTGCAAAGCTCAAGCCCATCATACCCGGTGATGGCTTCGCTTGATCTGGCGCGCCGGCTGCTGCATGTGCAGGGCGCGAACACCTTCACGGCGGGGCTCGCCGCCGTGGATGCTTTTAAGCGCGGCCTCGCGGAGCTGCCGCGCTTTCAGTTGCTGCAGCCTGCACAGCCGCTGCAGCCAGAACCGCCAGCCGGAACAGCGAAGCCGGCTGGCATGTCCGTGTCCGCTGCGCAGCAGACACGGGAGGGTCTGACCGCGGCGGCGATGCCATCTGCCGCGGGGTATACCGCTCAGGACCCATTCAAGGCCGTCATCTATGACGGCGCAGGGGTGCTGAGCGGTTATAGGCTACAGCAGCAGCTGGAAGCATGCGGCTGTGTGCCTGAGATGAGCGACGAACGGTACGTCGTCTTGCTCTTCAGCCTGGGCTCAACGGTGGAAGATGCTCAGCACCTGTTGCAGGCTTTACACCATATCAGCTCTGCCAATGGGCATGAGCTGAACCAATCCAATACAGAGCCATCGCAACAGATTGCGAAAGGTTCGGCACATTATATTTCCACGTGGAACAATTTACAAGAAACCACTCGCTACTCGGAACCGATCTCCTTTACATTGCAACCAATTGTGGAGACGAATACGATCAATGTCCCGATAGAAGAAAGCGCGGGTTGTCGATCAGCTGAGATGGTAGTTCCGTATCCTCCAGGGATTCCGCTTGTATATCCGGGTGAACGTATTAGTCTATCGATGGTGGCACGTATACAACTCCTGCGGGATGAGGGTGCAAAATTTCATGGGGTATCCGATGCATCTCTACAGTCATTGAAGGTTATGAAGGAATGAAGGGAACACATGAGGATCTGAATTGCATTCACCAATAGGTAGGCAATATGACCAATACGGATAGCGATACCGGACCCTACACATGTGAGGGTCTCTTGGTCATTAATCTAGTTGCTAGGGCGTGTCTTCAAAATCAGGCATGCAATACGTTGAAGGATGTCAGGGTCCAACAGCTTGAAGTCAAGGATTGCTGATCCTGGCGAATTGTCCAGACGATTTTCTAAGAAACCGAGGACGTCTTATTTAGCCTTCGAGTCCTCCTTTTATTTTGTAAGGAATCTGAGACACGTTATTAACCATATTGACCTAACAAACACGCTGTAAACGGCTGGTTATTCCAATATACCGTGTTTCAGATTCCTTAGATTGCTGCGGGCGCTTCAAATCGCTGAATAAGACGTCACAGGGTCGTTAGCCCTCCCGCTCCGTGCCCTGCTCCAGACACATTCAGTTTGAAGACACGCTTTAGTTCAACTTATATAGATAGACATAAGAAAGAAGGGAACACTTTGGGTATTCCGCTAAAAAAATATACAGGAATAGTCCTGCAAGTTTTGTTGATGTACGGTTTTTATTGGATTGGCAACTTGATTCAAGCTGTATTACATCTGCCGTTAACAGGCAGTATTGTGGGCATGATGGTATTGTTTGTCACCATTCAACTGGGATGGATCAAAATGAGCTGGGGAGAAGAAGGGTCGACGTGGCTTCAATCTCATCTGCAATTGTTGTTCATCCCGCCAACTGTGGGCATTATTAATCATTTTGATTTTTTTAGAGCGAGCACCTTGTTATTGGTTCTGGGTTTGATCGTTAGCACATTAATCACATGTCTGATATCTGCCAAATTAAGTGAGTGGCTTATGACATGGAGATCGTCTCATTCAGGCAAAAAGGAGGCGATCACTTGTCAGCATTCATCCTCGGAATTGGAATGATCGCGCTAACAATCGCTGTATATATTCCAGCCACTCGTCTATATAAAAGGCTGAAATGGCCGATACTTATGCCTGTACTCACAACGACTGCCATCCTGATTCTGATATTGGTGATTTCCGGTATAAAGCTGGATACCTACATGCTGGGTGGAAAATGGATACAGGAGCTTTTGGGACCAGCAGTCGTATCGCTCGCTTTTCCCTTGTCCAGACATCTGCATGTGCTGAAGCAAAATATCATTCCAATTGTGGGTGGAACAATCGGAGGCAGTATTACAGGTATCGCTACAGGCGCTTTAATCGCCATTCTGCTCGGTTATCCGCAAGAGATGGTCATCGCTTTATTGCCAAAATCAGTGACAACTCCTGTGGCTATTCAACTCGCTAATCAGGTTGGGGGGAATGCCTCATTCACATCGCTGTTTGTGATGATTGCAGGATTCTCAGGGATATTATTGGGGCCGATGCTCTTGAAATGGGCCAAGGTCCGCAGTAAACATGCCTATGGAATTGGACTGGGTTCAGCATCTCATGCCCTCGGCATGGCAAGGTCTTTTGAATATGGAGAGAATGCGGTAGCCCTCAGTTCAGTTTCCATGATTGTCAGTGCTATTGCCGGATCAATTATGCTTCCATTATGGGTATGGATTATCTACGGTTGAACGCTTTACTTTGTTGTTCATGTTGGAGTAACCGCTGACCTATAGTATGATAGAGAGAAACAAGCTTGTATGATCTTGGTGTTATTAATACGTACCGATATAGCTGTAGTTATACACCTCTGGGCGGGGGATATCATATCTTGTAGTAAGAGGGTCTAAGCATATTCCATTACAGCAGCAATAGATGCAATTATCGACATAGAAAGCAGGGAAGCATATGCAGGGCAGAGGTAAATTCATTACGCTGGAAGGGGGAGAGGGTTCCGGTAAAACAACGATGATCGGTAGAATAGGTTCTTATTTTGAAGAACGGGGTATACCTTACGTAGTTACGCGAGAGCCTGGTGGAATTGAGATTGCGGAGAAAATACGTTCAATTATTCTGGACCCTCTTCATACGGCAATGGATGCTCGAACCGAAGCGCTATTGTATGCAGCTGCACGCAGCCAGCATCTGGCGGAGAAAGTAGAGCCTGCGCTGAGAGCTGGAAAAGCAGTCATCTGTGACCGATTTGTCGATAGCAGTCTGGTCTATCAAGGATACGCCCGTGGACTCGGGATAGAGAATGTATGGGCCATTAATCGTTTTGCGATTGGTGATCTCATGCCGGATGTAACCTTATATCTGGACATTGAGCCTGAAGTGGGGCTTGCCCGGATCGATGCTCATGATGGCCGCGAAGTGAACCGTCTGGATCTGGAAAATCTGGAGTTTCACCGTAAAGTGCGAGAGGGTTACTTCCTATTAAAAGAGCAGTTCCCGGAACGAATCAGAGTTATCGATGCTTCCATGAAGCAGGAGGATGTCTTGGCAGCAATGATTTTGTCGCTGGAGACAGGGATTTTGAAGGATTTTGACGAGTAATTGTCTAATATATAGACAGGGCATTTGATAAAGGTGCTTATTCTAAAGGAGGTTATGCAGGATGAAACTGATTGTTGCGATTATACAGGATAAAGACAGCAACCGATTATCCAGCGCATTGGTCAAAGCAAACTTTCGGGCGACGAAGCTTGCCAGTACGGGCGGATTTTTGAAGGCAGGCAACACGACGTTTATGATCGGTGTCGATGATGGTCAAGTCGAATCCGTAATGAACGTCATTCGCAGCAGCTGTAAGGTTCGTGAACAGCTCGTGACTCCGGTCACACCGATGAGTGGAACAACCGACTCTTACCTGCCGCTACCTGTTGAAGTTCAAGTAGGCGGAGCTACTGTATTTGTTCTCCCGGTAGATCGCTTCGAACATTTCTAATTAAACCTATTGCATGGATCCCATGAGGGTCCTTCATGATCGATAGCATGTTGGAAACGATGGATGCAAGAAGAGTTAACAGAGTTCGTGCGTGCCACTTACGGAACGCCTTTCTTGACGAGAAGAATCAGCATACTCTTTCCGGATGAGCATTTCCCAGCTGGGAATGGTTCCTTTCGGAAAGAGGTTGACTACAAAGAACAAGTCCTTGATGGTGATGTGTATCTACCATTATATATAGAGTGTGATCAGCATATATAAAAGCCTCATTCTCACGCACAGGCGCAACGCGCACTGTGCTGATGGGCGATTGGCTAACTATGATAGAAAGCGGGCGTATCCATGAAAATCAATCCTGGATTCAGACCGATTCAGAGCGGGATCAGTTCTACTGATTCAGGTTCCAAACCGGTTCAATCCAAAAATTTCTCTGATATGATGAATCACCAGGGGGAACGGGCCTCACAAGCTGAACTGAATCGCCGGTTTAGTGAAATCCAGCTTCAGGGAGATCGCTTGGCACGTTCCATGACGATTCGTGAACTGAAGGCGTATAAGCAACTTGTTAAAAGGTTCCTGGAAGAGACCGTTCGTCGCGGTGTATCCATGAAAGAGACAAGGGGTTGGGATCGTCGTGGCAGAGGTAAGCGGTATAAGCTGATTGATGAAATTGACTCCGCTCTGTTATCCATGGCTGATGAATTGCTGGATACAGAAGAAGGAAAAATCTCTCTATTACAACAAGTAGGCGAAATTCGGGGGATGCTTATTAATTTAAGCTTCTGAGGAGGAAGTATGTCCTTTCAACAGATTATGGGTCAACAAGCGGCCAAGAAAATGTTACAAAGCAGTTTGAGACGTAAGGCAATAAGCCATGCGTATTTGTTTAGCGGTCCAGCTGGTAGTGGGCAACGGAAGACGGCAATTACCTTTGCCAAGGCAATATTCTGTACAGAGCTTGAAGATGACGCTTGTGGGCAGTGTCTTGAATGTCGTAAGGTAGATCATGGTAACCATCCGGATCTAACCATGCTTGCACCAGATGGAAACAACATTAAAATAGATCAAATCCGGGATCTGCAACGTATCTTTTCATACCGATCAGAGGCAGGCCATCCCAAAGTATATATTATAGAACAAGCCGAAAAAATGACGGTGCAGGCAGCAAACAGTTTGCTCAAATTTCTGGAGGAACCGCAGGTACCAGCAGTCGGCATCCTGATTACAGATAATGGACAGGCCATGTTGCCAACGATCCGCTCACGCTCCCAATTGGTACCGTTCAGCGCACTGAATCCGGAAGAGATGCTGCAATCACTAATTGAGGAAGGGCACCCTGCCAATCTGGCTCGCTCTGCCGTCCATTTAGCGTCAGGATTGGAAGCATGTAGAGAAATTCTCCAGCAGAATTGGTTTGCAGAAATTAGAAACGTAATGTTACAATTAGGGAAGGAGTCCCTGGGTAGAGGAAGTACATCATTGATCTCTGCACAGCAGAAGCTTTTTAAAACCGGACTCTCTGAACACCTGGACATGCTGCTTAGTTTGTTCCATCTATGGTTTAGGGACATGCTGTATGTTCAGTACGATAGGCATGAACATATCGTTTTTATAGATCAGTTAGACATGTTATCTCAGTTGGCACATACCCGCAGCACAGAGCAGTGGGTCTCCTATATGGATATGGCCGCAGCATGCAGAAAAAAATTGCGTTTCAACGTCAATGGCCAGCTTTGTCTGGAGCAATTTTTGATCGGTTTGGCATAAGACTGGGAGAGGGCAAAGTTAGCTCCAATCATATGCAAACGGTTATAACTTCGGCCGGTTCCCTAAGAAGACGGGGCTTCAGACGAAGTGGGGTTGGCTTACAAGGGGGTTAATTTTTTGTACAGTGTAGTGGGTGTCCGTTTCAAAAAAGCGGGCAAAATTTATTACTTCGATCCCCTGGACCTTCCCATTGAGAAAGAAAACTGCGTTATCGTGGAGACAGCGCGGGGGGTTGAGTACGGTAAGGTTGTCGTAGGTAAGAAGGAAGTGGGCGAGTCCGATGTGGTGTTGCCGCTGAAGAAAGTCATCCGCGTTGCGGGCGATACAGATGCCCGTGTGGTTGATGAGAACAAACGTGCAGCCAAAGAAGCATTCGGTACTTGTTTAAATAAAATCAAAGACCATGGCCTCAAAATGAAGCTGGTCGATGTGGAATTTACGTTTGATCGCAATAAAATTATATTTTATTTTACAGCTGAAGGAAGAGTTGATTTCCGGGAGCTGGTCAAGGATCTGGCAAGCATATTCCGGACACGAATCGAGCTGAGACAGATTGGTGTACGTGATGAAGCGAAGATGCTTGGCGGAATCGGACCTTGCGGCCGTGTGTTGTGTTGTTCTTCCTGGCTGGGAGACTTTGAGCCGGTATCAATCAAGATGGCTAAAGATCAGAGCCTGTCACTGAATCCGACGAAAATTTCAGGGTTGTGCGGAAGACTCATGTGCTGTCTGAAATTTGAGCATGATAACTATGAAAGTGTGAGAGAAGAACTGCCAGCTGTAGGCAAATTGGTCGTCACCTCATTGGGTGAAGGAAAAGTTGTCGGAATTAATGCCGGTAGCCGCACAGTCCATGTTCAACTGTTCGACATCAGTAAAGTCAAAGAACTTCCGCTGGATGACGTCGTTATCAAGTAAACCATAAAGGTTGCTTCGGGGTGGAAACTTGGAAAAGAAAAATCTGTTTACGCACATTCATGAAATGGAAACCCAACTGGGTCAGTTGCACGGTGATTTAGGAGAGTTAAAAATGATTGTGAAGGAGCTGCTTGAGGATAATCAGCGGCTTACCATCGAGAATGAGCAGTTACGCAAACTGCTCAAACGTGAGGCTCCGGCAGATCTGCCGATCTCTTCAGCACTCGCTCCTGTAGCAAGACCAGCAGGTCCGGCTACAGGCGAGGATGTTGTGGGTGAAGGGTATGATAATCTGGCCCGGTTGTATCACGAAGGCTTCCATATCTGCAACGTCTATTATGGACATTTGCGGACGGAAGGCGATTGTCTGTTCTGCCTGTCTTTTTTGAATAAATGAAGTGACCGTAGGGATCCCCTACGGTTTTTTTTCAAGGTTATAAACCTAAACTAAACAAACATGAGATATAGAGTACCGGAGGATGAGCGTAACATATGGAAGAAAATGAAGTTGTGTTACATGAGTCAGAGCGGATTGATGATCTGCTCTCTCATGATCTGAGAATCATTCAAAGTGATGAAGTGTTTAGTTTTTCGATGGATGCCGTATTATTAGCCCGGTTTGCTTCCGTACCTAAACGGGGTCGTATACTTGATTTGTGTACGGGTAACGGGGTGGTTCCCATTTTGCTTACAACGCGTACGCAGGCTAGTCTGGAAGGGATCGAGATTCAGCCACGTTTGGCTGATATGGCGCGTCGCAGTGTGCAATTAAATGCATTGGATGAGTCGATTATGATTCGTGAAGGTGATTTGCGAGAACTCGTGAAAGAAACAGGACATGCTGTATACGATGCAATAACGGTTAATCCTCCATACATGCCTCTGAATGGCAGTGACCTCAAGATGAACACACATCAGGCAATGGCACGTCATGAAATCGGATGTACCCTGGAAGAAGTGATTCAGGCTTGCAGTCGACTTGTACGTAATGGCGGCAAAGTATCGATGGTTCATCGTCCACAGCGCCTTGCAGAGATTATCTCACTCATGCGCGAATATAAGCTGGAACCAAAAAGGATTCGGATGGTACATCCCCGTGCTCATTTGGAAGCCAACATGGTGTTAATTGAAGGAATGAAAGATGGTAAACCGGAAGTTAGGATGCTTCCTCCACTCATTGTCTACAATGAAGAGGGGAAATACTGCGAAGAGATTATGGATATTTACTATGGTCAGCAACATGCTGAGCGTACTACGAAAGGAGGGCTTTAGATGACTTTGCATATTCAAAAAAGCTATGCGGAGCAGCCTGAAGGATCAGGCAAGCTCTATCTGGTTGGAACACCCATTGGTAATCTGGAGGATATGACCTTCCGTGCCATCAAGACATTGCAGAGTTGTGACATCATTGCAGCAGAAGATACACGCCAGACCCGAAAGCTGCTTACCCATTTTGAAATTACACCTTCGATGCTGTTTAGTTATCATGAGCATAATAAGGGGGCGAGTGGACCTGAACTGATACGCTATATAATAGAAGGAAAAAATTTGGCACTCGTCAGCGATGCCGGTTTGCCAGCTATTTCGGACCCTGGTTCTGACCTTGTACAGCTTGCACTGGAAGCCGGAATAACGGTCATTCCCATCCCGGGGCCCAACGCTGCGTTGTCTGCTCTGATCGTGTCCGGATTACCGACGGAGCGTTTTACATTCGGCGGTTTTTTGCCGCGGGAGAAAAAGGACATGCGAAAAGTGCTGGAGGCTTTTGACGAATCCAACGGGACTTTGTTATTTTATGAATCGCCTCACCGTATTCGGAAAACATTAGTCCACCTTGAAGAAATTCTGGGTGATCGCTCGATTGTCCTGGCTCGTGAACTAACCAAGCGTCATGAAGAATTCGCAAGGGGTACTGTGAGGGAATGCATAGACTGGCTTGAAGAGCATCCACCTCTTGGCGAGTACTGCTTGCTGGTAGAAGGCATTAAGGAAGAGGAGCGTAAGGCTGAGCGCGAAGCATGGTGGCAGCTCATGTCACTCGCGGATCATGTCAGCCATTATGAGGGTGAAGGACATAACCGCAAAGATGCAATGAAAAAAACGGCTACCGATCGCGGTCTGGCGAAGCGTGATGTATATAATGCATTAATCGAGTAGTAATCTAACCAAATATCTTCTGTTGTGGGGAACATAACCTGAAAAGAAGCTTATATCCAACCTTAGTGGAATATTAAAAAGAGCAGAGTGGCTAAAAAAAATTCCGAACAAAATTCATCGTTCTCTCCCAGTTCGCGTGTGACAGAATCATTTTGGGTAATGGAACCCATAACAAGGCAAAAAAATACCTTCCGCGGTGGGGTTCACACCGGGAAGGTCATTAAGGAATATTAAAAAGGTTAGAAATAACAATTTAGATAAGTCCAGTATACCTGGTTTTTCTTATTTTGTCACAGGTGCAGGGATTTCGGAAATACATTCGTTACAAACAATTTTACCTTTGAAGTAAGTAACGTTCTCTGCATTACCACAGAAGATACAAGCAGGCTCGTATTTTTTCAACATGATGCGCTCGCCGTCAACGTAGATTTCCAGAGCATCTTTTTCACCAATACCGAGCGTACGGCGCAATTCAATTGGAATAACTACCCGTCCCAGTTCGTCCACTTTTCTTACAATACCTGTTGATTTCATCATTATAATCAGTGCTCCTCTCAGCTAACTATCTTTGTCATTATTCGACATTATTTTATGTTTTATGATACTCATCATACCAACGATTCCCAAATCAGTCAACCTTAAAATTAGCTTAAAATTAAGGCTGTTTTTCACAAGGTTACTGGTGGTAAGGGATTGGAAGCCATTTTTCGCATTTAAACCTCAATGTCAGCTTTGTCGATTTGGAAAACGACAAAACTACTTCATTCGACAAAGTTCGTCATATGGTGTCGAATCTTAGGTGAATCGCAGAGCTCAAAGCGTTAATATAAAAGAAATTAAAGGAGTGAGTCGACATGGAACAACGTTTAACGGAAGAGAAAGTATTCAAAGATCCGGTACATAATTATATCCACGTGCAAGATCCGGTTATATGGCAGTTAATTAACACCCCGGAATTTCAGCGTTTACGCCGGATTCGTCAACTGGGTACTTCTTACCTTACCTTTCACGGAGCAGAGCATAGTCGGTTCTCACATTCACTAGGTGTTTATGAGATCACACGCAAGATCATCTCTCAATTTGAAAGAAGTCATTATTCGGATTGGCCGAAGGAAGAAAAGATTGTAGCTCTGTGTGCAGCTCTACTTCATGATCTCGGGCATGGGCCATTCTCTCACTCCATCGAGGAAGCTTTTGACATGAATCACGAAGATTGGACTTGTCGCATTATTACAGGTGATACCGAAGTAGGGGCGATCTTAAGACGGTATGCTCCTGATTTTCCTGAGAAAGTAGCGTCTGTCATTCAAAAAACGTATGAAAAGCCGATTGTGGTGAACTTGGTGACCAGTCCGCTTGATGCAGACCGAATGGATTATTTGCTCAGGGATGCCTATTTTACAGGTGTAAATTACGGCACGATTGACCTTGATCGTATCCTTCGGATGCTGCGTCCTTATCATGGGCGGATTGTAGTCAAGGAGTCAGGCATGCATGCTGTGGAGGATTACCTAATGTCTCGGTATCAGATGTATTGGCAGATTTACTTCCATCCGGTAACTCGTAGTTCTGAAATTATATTGCGGCAAATATTCAAGCGAGCGAAAACACTCCTACAACATGGTTTTCAATTCCGCTTCATGATTGATCCACTCCCTCAATTATTTGAAGGAGAATTATCCGTGGATGAATATTTGCAGTTGGATGAAGCATTAATTCAGACGGCATTTACGCAGTGGCGCAAGGAGGACGATACTGTTCTGAGTGAGTTATGCGAACGTTTTATGGATCGCAAGTTATATAAGTATGTAGAGCTTGAACAGGTCGACTTGACAATGATGGAAGAGATTCGGGAAGCTTTTGTACAGGCTGGCCTCGATCCCGAATATGATCTTGAAATTGATTTTCCTTCGGATAATCCGTATGATGTGTTTCGTCCGGATGAATCCACAGATAAGCAGATTCTTCTTCTGGATCGACAGGACAATTTACGTGAGTTGTCAGAAGTATCTGACATTGTCCGTTCCATCAGTGGGCTTCACCGAGGGAAACATCATTTGTATTACCCGCAAAACAAGGTGGATGCGATTATTCACGAATTACCGTCACATATACGCCCCTATTTCTTGTAATCGTGTGGGTATAATCCGATGAAGAATTTCGATATCAAAACACTTTCTAAAAGAGCTATTTTCCATGATACAGTAATCTGCTTTAATGGGGAGTATATGTAGATCGACATAATTTTGTAAATGCAAGTAGACAGAATGAGCACAATCAACAATATATAGATCAGAATATCCGTATATCTTCTATATATTGTATTTGTGAAGAAACAAACGTAATGATGTAATACACAGATACCCAAAATGTTTTATGTATGAGTCATTGAATTATTGAATTTTACAAATTGGATTTTGAAAAAGAAGATAGTCGTTATTTCGACATGAAGGGAGATACAGACATGATGCTGTTCGACACACATACACATCTGGATGCACCACAATTCGACGAGGACCGCGAGGACATGATTCAGCGTGCTGTGGATGCAGGAGTTGGTCGCATGATCAACATTGGCTTTAACCGGGAGACGATTCCAACCACAATGAAACTTGCCGAAACGTATGACTTTATATATGCAGCTGTAGGGTGGCATCCCGTAGATGCGATCACAATGCAGGAGGGCGATTTGGAGTGGATTGCATCTTTATGCAAGCATGAAAAAGTGGTTGCAATCGGTGAGATTGGATTGGATTATCACTGGGATACTTCACCAAAAGAAATACAGCATCGCGTATTACGACAACAAATTGCTTTGGCGCGTGAAGTGAACATGCCAATTGTCATCCATAATCGGGATGCACATGAGGATATCATAAGAATTTTGCGTGAAGAGAAGGCGGGCGAAGTTGGTGGTGTGATGCACTCGTTCTCGGGCAGCTGGGAAACAGCAAAAAGTTGTCTCGATATGGGCTTCCATCTCTCCTTCGGAGGACCGATCACATTCAAAAATGCAAAGCAACCCAAAGAGGTGCTGGAGAAGGTTCCTATGGATCGGTTTTTCATTGAAACAGATGCTCCATATTTGACACCGCACCCTTATCGTGGGAAGCGAAATGAGACAGCGCATGTACGTCTGGTTGCAGAGGCAGCTGCGGAAATTAAAGGCATTTCGGTGGAGGAAATTGCTGCAATAACAACCAAAAATGCCATGGAACGATTTGGGATTCGTTAAAAAAACGAGCAAATGAGGTGAAAAAGGCAGGTAAGCGGAGGTAATTTGCCCTTTGATCCAAATAAATCAAGAATATTACAATATTTTAACCAAATATTCAGAAAAACGTACTTGATCAACGCTTTACAACATGCATCAAAACAGGATATCATCTTTTCAGTGAATTGTTGTGCGGAAAATTGGACAGATGTTCGGGGGATGAACAAAGGGACACTTTCCGATGAAACAACATTACTTTCATGAATCAGTCTCGCTGAGTCTCCGTTATCGGAGAGCGGGGGAACCAATAGGGCTTAAACATCGGTGTATTTGGCCGATGCGCAACGTTCGCTGACCCAAAAGCAGCGAAGGGAACTGCGAAGCCATATTTGATTTCTTCTTTGGGTCTCGGGGTGAATTCAAGGGCGTCCGCCATGAGCGGGTGACCCAAGATAGGGCGGCTCTCTTTCGCCCGAACCCGACAGCTAACCTCGCAAGCGGAAAAAGAGAGGCAACCTCGTGCATGAATTTCCGATATTCAAAATCATTCGGAAGCCACGGAAGAGTTCCTCTTACACTCTTTCTTTGGCTTTTTTGTTTTTGAATAAAAGAAATATTGTCATCATACGGTAGGTATTCAGGAGGATGACATCATGTTGCGAAGATTGATTCATGGTGCAGAATCGGATTATGTTGGTCCAATCTGTGTTCTGTAGAAAATTTGGTATAGTCACGTCAAAGACATCATGCATTACTTTAGACGGCGAGGCTATGAAGGAGGACGGAGAAGTGGGCACATTCCAACCAGAAGAGACCCATGAGTCACGATCATCCAGTAAGTCTTTCGCGTTGCGGTGGAAGCATGAGAACATGCGTCAAATGGCATTGATCGCGATTTTCTCAATTGCGCTTACAATCATGATCTTGTTAGTCGTTTACGGTCAGGCCGGGAAACAAATTTCGCTGGTTATTGATGGCAAAGCTCAGGTGGTAGAGACTCGTACAGGAATGCTTCAGGAAATGCTGGAGGAGCAGTCGATCACAGTCAGCCCTCACGATAAGGTATCCATGTCCATGAATGGGGCGATTACAGATGGAGACCGAATCGTTATTGAGCGGGCCGTTCCAGTTAACATTACGGCAGACGGAGACACCAAGACTCTGTATACAACCGATTCATCGGTAGAAGATGCAATTCAAAAATCAGGTATTCAAGTTGAAAGTAATGATAAAGTGTATCCGGCGCTTGGAACTGCGATCAAAGCGGAGATGAAGATCCGTGTAGTGCGCGTAACAAAGCGTACAGTGGAAGTAGAGCAACCGATCGCTTACAAAGTCATTAAAACGGCTGACCCTAGCTTATACAAAGGGGATAACCGTGTCGTTGTGAACGGCAAAGAAGGCACAATTGTGCAGCATATCGAAAAGGTATTTCAGGATGGAGAATTGGTCTCCAAAAAAATGGTCCGCAAATCTGTCGCGAATAATCGTGTAGATAAAGTGATCGCTGTCGGCACCAAAGCAAAACCGGTCGTGAAAGAACCTGAGATTCAGACCGTATCGGCTCAAACTTCAACAACCAAAAAGGCTACAACAACGAACTCGAAGAAAACATCTGCCTCGGGCAGCAAAGTGATTACCGTATCCGGGACTTCTTTTAAATACTCCAAAGTACTTAAAAATGTATCCATGACTGCCTACTCTTCTGAAGAGCCTGGCATTGGAACTAAAACAGCTTCCGGTACTCGTGTAACGGAAGGGCGCACCATTGCGGTTGATCCCAAAGTCATTCCAATTGGCTGGTGGGTATATATCGAAGGTCTGGGATTCCGTCGTGCGGAAGATACAGGCGGTGCCATTAAAGGCAACAAAATTGATGTGTATTATGACAGTGTGAAGCATGCCCTGAATTTTGGACGTAAGAAAGGCAAGACGGTCTACGTGATCGGTCCGGTGAAGCCGGAAGCGAACTAAAATCGTTTTACTTTGAAATGGGAATGCTATAAAATAGTTGCATGAATGATTCATGCGGAATATGCGGCGGAGGAGTCTGAATTCAGTCTCCCCCGCCGTTTGGCAGAGAAGAGGATATTCCTCTTCTTTTTGCGTTAGAAAGGAAGAAATGGAACATGATAAAAGAAGTCATTGTGGTGGAAGGCCGTGACGATACGGTAGCTATCCGTCGGGCCGTGGAAGCCGATACCATAGAAACAGGTGGATCAGCAATCAACCAACGCATTCTGAAGCGGATTGCGCTTGCTCAGGAGAGACGGGGAGTCATTGTACTGACAGATCCGGATCATGCTGGCGAACGCATTCGAAAAATTATTGCGAACAAGGTGCCAGGCTGCAAACATGCCTTCATTCCGGAAGCCGATGCAACGCGCAAAGGGGACATTGGGGTGGAGAATGCCTCACCAGAGGCGATCCGTCATGCTCTGGCGCGCGTACATACTTCATACGAAGGTGCTCCGAGCCTGATCGATTGGGAGGACCTGATCGCGGCAGGACTTATTGTGCATCCGCAGGCTGCTGCACGTCGCATGGAGATGGGCAATCTGCTGGGCATCGGATATTGTAACGGAAAGCAGTTCCACAAACGTCTCAGTGTATTTCAGATTACACGGGAAGAATTCTCTACAGCATTAGCGCAAATTGAACGTGAAGGATTGTGAGCATATGAAGAACATGGAAGAGACGATTGAAATTGCAACGCCCAAGCGTACGAAAGAGATTATTCAAAGACACGGATTCTCATTTAAGAAAAGTCTGGGTCAGAACTTTCTGATCGATCAAAATATACTGAACAAAATCGTTAATGCAGCCGATCTGGACGAGTCCAAGGGCGCACTGGAGATCGGGCCTGGTATTGGAGCCCTCACGGAGCGACTGGCTCGGGTAGCCGGTCCCGTCACAGCCGTAGAGATTGACCAGCGCTTAATCCCAATCCTGGGAGAAGTGATGCAGCCTTATTCAAATGTACGTGTTCATCATGGGGATGTGTTGAAGCTTGATCTGGCTGAGTTGTTTAATACGGATTTTGCATCCGTGGACAAAGTCAGTGTTGTGGCTAACCTGCCTTATTATGTAACGACTCCAATCATGATGAAACTGCTGGAAGAGAAGCTGCCGGTAGACAGCATTGTTGTCATGATCCAAAAAGAAGTGGCTGAACGCATGGCTGCTGCACCGGGATCAAAAGACTACGGTAGTCTGAGCATCGCAGTTCAGTACTACAGTATGCCGGAACTTGTGTGTATTGTGCCTCCTACGGTCTTCATTCCGCAACCTAATGTGGAATCAGCTGTCATTAAGCTGAAGGTGCGTGAGCAGCCACCAGTGGAGATTCCGGATGAAGCACACTACTTCGAAGTGGTACAGGCTTCTTTTGCTCAGCGGAGAAAAACAATCTCAAACAACTTGAAGGCACGTTTCTTCACAAAGGAGAACCGGGAACAGGCAGACATTCTGCTGGAGCAGGCAGGTATCCAACCGTCCCGACGTGGAGAGACGTTGAGTCTGCAAGAGTATGCCACACTCAGCACCGTAATGTGGGAAGCAGGGGTACGTGCAGCGCTGTAAAATTTGAATGAACCAAACCGGGTCTCTGCCCATACGATGGGGTAGAGGTGATTACGTTGATGAATATCGGAGACTTGGTCGTTCGGAAGTCATACGGCGGCGATGTGACTTTTCGGGTGGAAGGCCTCCAGTTGGATGCTGCGGTCATTAAAGGGACTGAGTTCCGGCTGATTGCCGATTCCCCGGTGGACGATTTGATACAGGTTCCCTACGAACCACAAAGCGCCAAGACCAGACAGGCGCATATTAAAGCACATCAGACCCTGTCCCGTCTGCAGCAGAATCGTATGGAACAGGCTGAGCGGAATCGTGAAGGTCTGATACAGGATTGGTCTGCCCAGCAGGAACCGGCTTATTTTGAAATGCCTGGAAAGGTGCTTCATCTGGATGGAGATCCGAACTATTTGAAAAAAAGTATGGATCTCTATGAGCAACTTCGTGTGCCCGCAGAGGGACAGTATGTCCATGAATCGGCAATGGCAGATACCTTATACCGCTTATTACCCAAAGTACGTCCGGATATCGTAGTTATTACGGGTCATGATGGGGTGTTAAAGACACGTCAGCCCTATGACTTATATAGTCTTGGTAGCTACAAGAACTCGCAAAATTTTGTGTCGGCTATTCAGGTGGCCAGACAATATGAACGCCATCTGGACGCCCTCACTATTGTTGCAGGGGCCTGTCAGTCCCATTTTGAGGCACTGCTGCGCGCTGGAGCGAACTTTGCCAGTTCCCCAGGCAGAATTCTCATTCATGCACTTGATCCGGTCTATGTGGCAGCCAAGGCCTCCTTTACTTCTGTGCGCGATACGGTCAACATGAGTGATGTTCTGCACAATACCATCAGTGGTAGCCAGGGTGTGGGTGGTGTCGAGACACGGGGGAGTTACCGGGTAGGTCTGCCTGGGCTGAATGATTTATCTACGCTAAAAGTGAACCCGTCGGCAGTCTGATGTAGGCCATTTAAAGTCCCAATTTGGGGCTTTTTTTGTTTGCAAAAAAATTCATTGACAACAACTTTTTGATGCTGATATAATAATTAGTTTTGATTTGACAATGACTGTAAAATCCGGTATAATGGACAAGAAAAGAGGTGGTCGTCGACAATGGCTAAAAACACGCTGTTGGATATCAAACGCAATCTCGATGCACATATTGGTCAGAAAATTATGTTGCGGGCTAATGGTGGCCGCCGTAAGACCATTGAGCGTACGGGTGTATTGGAAGAAACGTACCCTTCTGTTTTTATTGTTAAGCTTGATGAGGAGCAAGAAACCTTCAAGCGAGTATCTTATAGTTATGCGGATATACTTACGGAATCGGTGGAAGTCATGGTTTATGACCCGGGCAGCCAGACGCATAGCTCCTATATGGAGACGTAAGTATCGATTTACAGGCGATTCGCCCCACAAGGCGGATCGCTTTTTTGTTTTCTTTAAACACCAATTCTCCCTATAACGTAACCCATACATTCAGGAATGAGCGAGGAACGGTCGCGGCATACTATATGGACAGGTGAAGGGACAGTTTCTTAAGCAATGCAGGAAACTGAATATGGCCTGGCGACAAAATGTCCAAAACGTGAACGAACAACGAACTCATCACATTATGAAGGATACTTTGGAGGAGGATGGTTCATGAGTCGCAGAAGAAGAAGTGTCATGTCAGAGGACCTGAAGAATGAGCTCGCGAAAGATCTGGGCTTCTATGATACTGTGCAACAGGAAGGCTGGGGCGGAATTAAAGCCAAGGATGCAGGAAACATGGTAAAACGTGCAATTCAACTTGCTGAACAGGCTGCGCGCAAATCTTAATCCGTTTCAAGCAGATTGAAAAGCGGGGAAATCCGTCAGGAACAACCCCGCTTTTTCCCCTTAGATGCGGAATACAAATGACTTGACAGCCCCATTTTGATATAATATGTTAAGTTGTCTTAGGGAAAAGGTGAGGACGGGTGAACGCCTTGAAAATTTACGAAAAAGCGCCTGCTAAAATTAATTTGATGCTGGACGTTTTACATAAAAGAAGCGATGGATTCCATGAAGTTGAAATGATCATGACCATGGTCGATCTGGCTGATCGGCTGGAAATGTCAGAGCTGCCGCGAGATACTATTTTCATCTCCAGTCAGGCGGGTTATATCCCGCTCGACGAGAAGAATCTGGCTTTCCAGGCAGCCAGACTCATTAAGGAACGCTATAACGTGCGTACGGGCGTCCACATTCATCTGGATAAAAAGATTCCAGTTGCAGCCGGACTCGCCGGCGGTAGCAGTGATGCAGCAGCAGCGCTGCGTGGATTGAACCGTCTGTGGCGGTTGAATATACCGGATCACGAACTTCAGGAACTTGGGGCTGAACTTGGGTCGGATGTTCCATTCTGTATCACAGGAGGGACTGCACTCGCTACAGGCCGTGGTGAGAAGTTAACTCCCATTCCTAATCCGCCGCAGTGCTGGGTAATTCTGGCCAAGCCTCCGATTAATGTGTCTACAGCCGATGTGTACGGAAGGTTCCGCAGTGACAAGATTGTTCGTCATCCGAGTGCAGCTAAAATGGAGCAGGCTATACGCAATCAATCATTTACGGAAGTCTGTGACCAGATGGGCAATGTGCTTGAAGATGTGACGTTGAAGCTGTATCCGGAAGTTCAGCATCTGAAGGATGCCATGATTCGATTGGGTGCAGACGGCGTGTTAATGTCTGGTAGCGGTCCAACGGTATTTGGTCTGGTTTCCAAAGAATCCAAGGTTGCCCGGATATACAATGGTCTGCGTGGGTTCTGTAAAGAAGTGTATGCTGTACGTATGTTAACGTAAAATTCGCTTTTATAATGTACAAACACGTATAAAGGTGTTATATTCTTAAATAATTATTCGGATTTGGATGTTTCCGTGATCGTGAGGATGGATCTCTGTGAAGAAGTTAAAACGAAGCGCAAGGCTGGTTGAAATGACGCAATACTTATTGTCCAGACCGCATACGGTTATTCCGTTGACCACATTTGCCGAACGTTATGGTGCCGCAAAGTCTTCAATTAGTGAAGATTTAGCGATTATCAAAGAAGTGTTCGAAGAAGGTGGGTCAGGAGAACTGCATACACTGGCTGGAGCAGCCGGGGGAGTAAGATGGATTCCGAAGGTATCCCGAGAACTGGCACTGGCATTTGCGGAGCGGCTCTCGACCCAGCTCGCGCAACCTGATCGGATCTTGCCTGGAGAATACCTGTACATGTCCGACTTGCTTGGTCAGCCCGCATTGATGAATGAAGCCGGCAAGATTTTTGCAACGGCCTTTGGCAATATGAATATTGATGTGGTTATGACGGTAGAAACCAAAGGAATTCCATTGGCTTATGCAACCGGTGCCCAGCTCAACCTGCCTGTCGTGCTCGTACGCAGGGACCATCAGGCTACAGAAGGATCGGCCGTAAGTATCAATTATGTATCCGGGTCCCACAAGAGTCTGCATACCATGTCCCTCTCTCGTAGGGCGATGCGTGAGCATTCCAGAGTACTTATTGTGGATGACTTCATGAAGGCCGGGGGTACGGTGCAAGGAATGATCGATCTTTTGGCCGAGTTTAATGCTACAGTAGCCGGGGTAGGGGTACTGGTGGAATCTGGTTCTGTAGATTCAGAAGAACGCCTGTTAACAGATTACGTATCTCTGGCGAAACTGACAGCGGTTGATGCCAAGAGCAGACAGATTTCCGTCAAGCCTGGCAACTATTTTGACCTGTAGAAAGATGACGAATGTTATGTCGTTAAAAGGTCTTTTCCATCGACCTGGCACTAACGTTGTCGAATTGTGTATTAAATAAAAAAATTCCTGAAATTAGGAAATTTTTGTGGTTATAAAAAGAAGGAGTTCGTATATGCTGTGTGGAATTATACACCAAGTTCTGATGGAAAAAGGTGGTGAACACACACATGCAAATTACGGATGTCAGACTCCGCCGTGTTAACTCGGAGGGGAGAATGAAGGCTATCGCATCCATTACCATCGATAACGAATTCGTCGTTCATGACATTCGTGTCATTGATGGTAACAACGGAATGTTTGTTGCTATGCCGAGCAAACGTACTCCTGATGGAGAGTTCCGTGATATCGCCCACCCGATCTCTTCCGGTACGCGTGAGAAGATTCAGGCAGCAGTTTTGACTGAATACGATCGTGCGGCAACTGAGGAAGAAGTCATTGAAGAAGGTGCCTGAGAACATTATTGGGGTTCGAAGGAAAAGAGAGCCATGTCTTATGGCTCTCTTTTCTTTTTGACCGGAATAAGATATATTCAGTATTGAGTTTATTAGCAGAGAACAAAAAGCGCATCGTGCGCTTGGTGGCAGGGCGGCATCTTAGGAATCATTGGGATTCGGTTAAGCTCGCAGGTACACGGCGTATACATATAGGTCACGATTCGTTGGTGTCCGCGTTGTTACGTGTGATTACAGAGACAGCAGGCGATGAACAGGACCGGCTTGAAGCCGGCTGAACGATACTCATTGGATATAGATCAGCAATGCATTTCAATGGGATTTTCAGAACAGGAGGTCGTTAATTTTGAAACGAATGGCAATCGTTCTTGCCGCAGGGCAAGGAAAACGAATGAAATCAAAATTGTACAAAGTACTGCATCCCGTATGCGGTAAACCTATGGTTGGACATGTGCTGGATGCAGCACTCAGCGCAGGCGTTGAACGCAGTGTAGTTGTAGTCGGTCATGGTGCCGAAGCGGTGCAGTCATTTTTGGGTTCCAGAGCGGAGTATGCACTTCAGGCGGAACAACTGGGTACAGGTCATGCAGTGAAGCAGGTTAAATCCTTGCTTGGCGGTGAAACTGGCTCTACGATTGTGGTCTGCGGAGATACACCACTTGTGACCAGTGAGACGTTGGAAGGTCTGATGAAGTTGCATGAGAGCAGCGGAGCAGCAGCCACAGTTCTTACGGCTCAGTTGGACAATCCCAAAGGTTATGGCCGCGTCATTCGCGGAGAAGATGGATCTGTACAACGGATTGTGGAACAAAAGGATTGCACAGAGCAGGAAGATGCTGTGAATGAGATTAACACAGGCACATACTGTTTCGATAATGCAAAATTGTTCGCTGCCTTGGAAAAAGTGACGAACCAGAACGCTCAGGGAGAGTATTATCTCACAGACGTAGTTGGCATTTTCCGCAATGATGGAGAAGTGGTTGAAGCTTACATGTCGGATGACATCGCAGAATCCATCGGGGTTAACGACCGTCTTGCACTTTCGCAAGCCGAAGCCTTCATGCGTGAACGTCTTGCCGTACGCCATATGTTGAACGGTGTGACAATCATTGATCCGTCATCGACATATATCGGAGCGGATGTTACGATTGGATCAGATACAGTTTTGTATCCGGGGACAATCCTCAAAGGCACAACTTCCATTGGTGAAGCATGTCATATTGGTCCTCAGGCAGATGTGGAAGACAGTGTTATTCAGGACGGAGTTACAATTAAACATTCGGTAGTATCCAATGCCGAGGTTGGTTCTGATGCAACGGTAGGTCCATTTGCTAATTTGCGTCCAGGGACTAAGCTGGGTCGCAACGTAAAAATTGGTGACTTTGTTGAAGTGAAAAATGCTACAATTGATGAAGGTTCCAAAGTATCTCATCTCAGCTATATTGGAGATGCCAAAGTAGGGAAAAACGTAAATGTTGGATGCGGGGCAATAACTGTCAATTATGATGGTTATAATAAAGCTGTGACAACGATTGAAGATGATGCTTTTGTAGGCAGCAACGTCAATCTGATTGCACCGATTACGGTAGGAAAAGGCGCTTATGTGGTTGCTGGCTCCACCGTTACCCATTCCGTTCCCGAGAATGATCTGGCCATTGCTCGTCCACGTCAGGAGAATAAACCTGGTTATGCGGAGAAGATTCGCGGACGTGCCAAAGCCAAGAAACAAAATGCCAAACCCCAATAAGGGGTTTTGATAACAAGATTGCCTCCCGAAGATCGGGGAGGTGCCGACATGTCGCAGACGCTTATTGATTCCAATGAACCAGCACGGAGGGTTTTTATTTTATGACTTATTTTGATTCGAAATTAAAAATATTTACTTGCAATTCTAACCCCAAGCTCGCCCATCAAATTGCTGATTATATCGGGATCCCTATGGGTGAATCTCACACAACCAGCTTTAGTGATGGCGAGATTCAAGTGAAACTCTCCGAGAGTGTTCGGGGTTGTCACGTTTATATCGTGCAGTCCACTTGCTTGCCGGTTAATGATAACCTGATGGAAATGCTCGTTATGATTGATGCACTCAAACGGGCATCTGCCAAGACGATTAACGTCGTTATTCCTTACTATGGCTATGCAAGACAGGATCGCAAGGCACGTTCACGTGACCCGATTACAGCGAAACTGGTTGCTAACCTGATTGAAAAAGCGGGTGCAACCCGTGTCATCGCGATGGACTTGCATGCAATGCAGATCCAGGGATTCTTCGACATTCCAGTCGACCATTTGCTTGGCGTGCCAATTCTGGCTCAATATTTCCGGTCGAAACAGATCGAAAATCCGGTTGTTGTGTCGCCTGACCACGGTGGCGTAGTGCGCGCACGTAAACTGGCTGATTTCCTGAATGCACCCCTGGCGATTATCGATAAACGTCGTCCTGAGCCAAATGTGAGCGAAGTGATGAACATTATCGGTAACATCGAGGGTAAAACAGCTATCCTGATCGATGACATTATTGACACGGCGGGAACGATTGTACTGGGAGCGAATGCTCTGATGGAAGGCGGCGTAAAAGAAGTATACGCGTGCTGTACTCACCCGGTATTGTCCGGACCTGCGATGGAACGTTTGGAGAATGCACCATTGAAGGAAGTCATCGTAACGGACACCATTCCAATTACGCATGCTAATCCGACAAGCAAACTCAAAGTGTTGTCTGTAGCGCCTTTGCTCGGAGAAGCGATTATCCGGGTTCATGAGGAATTGTCAATCAGCAAGCTGTTTGAAATTGAATAAGGATGTCTGCATAAAGTAGTAGAGGGGTTACGTTTTCCGGTTCAATGGAAAATGTAACCCCTGTCGGCGTGCCGTTTTATTAAAGGTGAAACAGACGCTGGTCAGTCCATATAAGTTTGAACTACTCATTTACACAATAACGGAGAGGGCAGAAAAGATCTGAAGAAGCGAAGCGTTCGCCTTTATCACCGGATTTTCCCTTTGAAAAGGGAATCAAAAAATCTGGGGATAACAGCGATCGGAAGATGTTTCTGCACGCGCAGTGATCCAGTGTAAAATGGTTCGTTCATCTTAATATGGTTAATACCCGGGGCGGGAGATAAATCGGAAACGACGCCGATGAAAAAGCGTGTCGGCAATTTCGACGAATTGATTATCGAAACGTGTGATTAGACCAATCTCAATATGGGTGTCGCGGTCGTATACCTGTACAGGTACGTGATATTCGAGATGATAGATAAAATCGCTATGTTGAGTCAGTTGTCCATTGTCTTCGCGCAAAACCCGCTCACCTTCCTGGGTCGATAAAATATTAACTGTGAACACTACAGTAAATCGATCTTTACTTTCTTGATATTATATGAAATATAAGATTCGAAGTCTATGCCTCACCTCAGGCTAATCCGAAGGAGGGAACAAGATGAAGTGGATTGTCGGACTTGGAAATCCAGGCTCGAACTATGCCAAAACCCGTCATAATATCGGTTTTATGGCACTGGATCGGTTGGCTGATCGTCATAATATCTCCATTACACAGAATAAATGTAAAGCGCTGATTGGAGAAGGCAATATTGGCGGTGTGAAAACCGTACTGATCAAACCAATGACCTATATGAACTTGTCTGGTGAATCGGTTCGAGCATATATGGATTTTTATAAAGTTAGTCTTGAAGATCTGATTGTTGTGTACGACGACATGGATACAGAGATTGGCAAAGTCAGATTGCGTTACCAAGGTAGTGCAGGCGGACATAATGGAATCAAGTCCATTATTCAGCATACCGGTACACAGCAGTTTAACCGGGTGCGCATGGGAATATCCCGGCCTGAACCAGGACATGCCATTGTTGATTATGTACTGTCGACATTTATGAAGAAAGAAAAGGAAGCCCTTGATCAGACCATTGAGCAAACATGTGATGCCCTGGAGCATAGCTTGACTCATACGTTTGAACAAACAATGGCGAAGTTTAACGGTTAATTTTGTAAGACATACTGGTAAAATGATCATAAAGACGGGTTCGATTCAGCCATACTGGACATACTGGATGTATAAACCATGTTCAGGAGGCATAAACATGTCAGTGAATTACGTATGTAGGCATTGCCGTACCTTTATTGGACGAATCGATTCTGCCCGGATAACGGAAGTAGAGCTCGGCTTTCATTTCTTGACCCCCGACGAGCGGAGGGATATAATAGCGTATAATTCCGGTGGTGACATTACCGTTCGGATTACATGTGATTACTGTAAGGAAGCCCTGGAGCACAATCCGGAGCTTAGCCTGCTCGCGAGTCCGCTTCAGTAGACATCGCCTGTACAGGATCGAATGACAGTTGAGGGCGGTTGCGTAATAACGCTCCACCTTTTATAGCCTTGGCAGCCTGCTGAGGCTTCTTTTCAGTTGGCATGAAAGTCATGGCTATCTCGAAATCAGGCTCAGCCGCATCAACAGATGTGGCAATGTTGCGAGTAATCCGATATGATGAAACAGGACAAAAAGGAATTTGTATCCATTTTAATAGTGATGCTACGCGTATGCGTGAGATAATCAAGTAAGTTATAAGAGAGGTGCCCCTTTTGTTACAAGCACTTATACAGGCTTTTTCCAAAGATCCGGACTTCGGATCCATTACAGCCGGAATCAAGTCCGGCATGAAGGAACAATTGGTTTCGGGTCTATCCGGCTCGGCGCGTCAGATTATGCTGGCTGCTCTGCATCAGGAAATGAACCGACCATTGCTCGTAGTAACACATAATATGTTTTCAGCACAAAAAATTGCAGAAGATTTACAGGAAGCGCTTTCACCTGATCAGGTGTTAATCTATCCTGCCAACGAACTTGTCGCTGCGGAAGCTGCTGTTTCCAGCCCGGAAACATTGGGTCAGCGTATTGATGTGTTGGTCCGCTGCGCCCAGGGATTCAGGGGCGTTGTTGTTATTCCTTTTTCCGGGGTAAGACGTTATGTTCCGCTTCCGGAAGTGATGGCCAATGCTCGAATTTTGATTAAACAGGGTAACACACTTCAACTGGACTCCTTCCTGCTGGAGATGGTAAAGCTCGGGTACGAGCGTGTGGAACGCGTGGAATCTCGTGGTGAGATGAGTGTACGCGGAGGTATCATCGACTTCTATCCGGTTACTTCATCGATCGCATATCGGGTGGAGTTATTTGATGATGAGATAGACTCCATTCGGACATTTGATCCAGCGGATCAGCGTTCGATTGAACGGATTGAAGAAATTACGGTTTTACCATGCAAGGAGTTAATTGCAGATCGTGAACGTATGGAAAAGGCTGCCGATGCGGCTGCTCTTTTGCTGGAGCAACAGCTGGAGAAAATGACGGACCGGCAGGCGAAGCTGCGTCTTCGTGAGGAAATTCACCGGGAGATCGAGCTTTTGCGGGAACACGTGTATTTCTCCGAAATGTATAAATATATTTCTCCGCTCTATCCGGAGAACAAAACGATCTACGACTATATGCCAGAAGATACCCTGCTGGTTCTTGATGAGCCTGCCAGACTATCGGAGACATCGAAACAGCTGGACCGTGATGAATCGGAGTGGAACCTGCATTTGATGCAAAACGGGAAAACACTTCCGGATCTTCCATTATCCGCAGACGGTGATGAACTCTTGTATGAGCGTCCATTCCAGACGCTGTTTATGTCGATCTTTTTGCGCCAAGTTCCACACACCCAACCACAGAACATTCTGAACTTCATCAGTCGTGGCATGCAGGATTTCCATGGACAGATGAACGTACTGAAGGCAGAGATGGAGCGTTGGCAGAAGGCCGGAGTCAAAGTACTTATGCTGGCGAACGGTGAGGAGCGACTCGAGCGGATGCGCCGGGTACTGATGGACTATGATATTCCAGAACCAGAGATGATGATCGGTAATTTGCAAACGGGATTTGAAATGCCATCCATTCATTTGGCTGTTGTGACCGAGGGCGAGATGTTCTCGCAAAAACAGCGTAAAGTACGCAAACCGATTCGGAATGTAGATAATGCTGAACGGATCAAATCCTATAGCGAGCTAAAAGTGGGCGATTATGTCGTTCACCAGAACCACGGGATTGGTAAGTACCTGGGGATCGGCACCCTCGAAGTTGGCGGTATTCATAAGGACTACATGCATATTCTCTATGCGGGTGGAGACAAACTGTCTGTACCTATTGAGCAGATCGATCTGATTCAGAAATATGTTGGTTCCGAAGAGAAAGAACCGAAAATATACAAGCTGGGCGGCAATGAGTGGACACGGGTTAAAAATAAAGTCCGCACATCTGTACAGGATATTGCTGATGATCTAATTAAGCTGTATGCAGAGCGTCAGACCTCCAAAGGGTTTGGATTCGACAAGGATTCTGCGGAGCAGCAGGAGTTTGAGGACATGTTCCCTTACGATGAGACACGTGATCAGGTGCGTGCGATTGAAGAAATCAAGAAGGACATGGAACAAAACCGTCCAATGGATCGTTTATTGTGTGGGGATGTTGGTTACGGCAAAACCGAGGTGGCTATTCGGGCTGCATTTAAAGCAGCTATTGAAGGCAAACAGGTGGCTGTCCTCGTGCCAACAACCATTTTGGCACAGCAGCATTTTGAGACGTTCCGTGAGCGCTTCTCCGGTTATCCGTTCAACATTCATGTGCTTAGCCGGTTCCGCTCCCGTAAAGAGCAGAATGAAACAGCCAAAGGCATCAAGGCAGGCACAGTGGATATTGTCATCGGGACGCATCGATTGCTGTCGCAGGATCTGGTGTTCAAGGACCTTGGACTGCTCATTGTTGATGAAGAACAGCGCTTCGGTGTTACCCATAAGGAAAAACTGAAGAAGCTGAAAACCAATGTGGACGTGCTGACACTGACGGCAACGCCGATTCCGCGGACGCTTCATATGTCCATGCTGGGTGTGCGTGATCTGTCCGTTATCGAGACTCCACCAGAGAATCGTTTCCCGGTGCAGACCTATGTGGTTGAACACAGCCAGGCGCTTGTTCGTGAAGCCATTGAGCGTGAGCTTGCCCGTGGTGGGCAAGTGTACTACCTCTACAACCGTGTTCAGGGAATTCAGGAGATGGCTGCCGAAATTTCTGAACTTGTGCCTGAAGCCAAAGTTGGTGTGGGACATGGTCAGATGTCGGAAACAGAGCTGGAGAAAACGATTCTGGACTTCCTGGATGGTGAATATGACGTGCTTGTGAGCACAAGTATCATCGAGACCGGGGTAGATATTCCAAACGTAAATACACTGATTGTACATGATGCGGATAAAATGGGACTCTCCCAGCTGTATCAGCTGCGCGGACGTGTGGGTCGTTCCAACCGTATTGCGTATGCCTATTTTACGTACCAACGGGATAAAGTGCTTACCGAAGTTGCTGAGAAACGTCTGCAATCAATCAAAGAATTTACCGAACTGGGTTCAGGATTCAAAATTGCCATGCGTGACTTGTCGATTCGTGGTGCGGGAAATCTGCTAGGAGCGGAGCAGCATGGTTTCATCGCTTCCGTCGGGTTTGATCTGTATTCCCAGATGCTCGCAGAGGAGATCAACAAACGCAAAGTTACGATGCTTGGCGAGGAGCCGGTACCTTCAGATCAGTGGAACACAACCCTGGATCTCAGTATCGATGCCTACTTGCCGTCCGATTATATCTATGACAGTATTCAGAAGATTGAGATCTACAAAAAAGTGGCGGTCATTGCATCCTTCGACGATGCGATGGAGTTGGAAGACGAATTGGTTGACCGATTCGGTGATCTTCCGGAAGCCGTCATTAACTTGCTGGCTGTAGCGCGGATGAAAGTATACGGCAAAATCTACGGTATTGAGTCCATTTCCCAACGTGGTGAGGACATTACCGTGAAGTTCTATGAAGGGCGTGAACATGCCTTTGAACTCTCGAAAATCGCGCACATTGGAAATCAGTTCGAAAGACGTGTACAATTTGAACAAGGACCCCATATGCTGATTCACGCTAAAGGCAAGGGGCTTGGGGATAAGCAACTGATGGAGCTGGTAGAGAAAATTCTGGAGTCCATGAAAACTGCTTTTAAATCAAAGGGGGAACTAAAGGATGTTACCAAAGTATAAAAAAGTAGGAAAAGTACTGTCTGTGAGCATGGTTGCAGTACTATCCTTATCACTGCTTGCTGCATGTGGCAAGAAGGAAGAAGCAAAAACACCTGAATCCACGGATACAAGTGCTGTAGTCGCTACGTATGATGGTGGTACTATTACAGCCAATGAATTCGATATGGAGCAACGTGTCATGAAATTCCTCTATCCGGAGTATGCACAAATGATGGATATGGACGATTTCAAAGAGTATCTGGTAAAACAGGAAGTTGCTTATGAATATCTGAGTGGCAAAGCAAGTGAAGAAGCCAAAACAGCAGGTACAAAAGCGGCAACTGAGCAATTCGATAAAATGAAAGCTTCTGTTCAGGCAGATCAATGGACAGAAATGCTCAAAGCTCAGAAACTGACTGACGACAACATTAAAGACTACATGACTCGGATCATGACAGTAATCAAAGATAAAGAAACAGGCGTTACGGACGATGCAATCAAGGCTGAGTTTGAGAAAAACAAAGATCAGTTCACAACGGCTTCCGTTCGTCACGTGCTGATTAACTTCACAGATCCAAAAACGCAAAAAGAGCGTAAAAAAGAAGATGCACTTAAAATTGCAAAAGAAGTAAAAACCAAGTTGGATGGCGGAGCTGATTTTGCTGAAATTGCAAAAAAATATTCCGAAGATCCAGGTTCTGCTGAAAAGGGTGGACTGTATGAAAATACACCTGTAGGTAGCTGGGTAGAGGCATTTAAGGAAGCTGCAAAAACATTGCCACTGAACAAAATCAGTGATCCAGTAGAGACAGAGTACGGTTACCACGTCATGAAAGTGGAAGCTCGTACAGAAGCTGACTTTGCCAAATTGACGGCTGAACAAAAAGAAAGTCTGAAGAGCCAATTGGCTGCAGCCGAAATCGATACGTTCATGCAAAATGAATTGGACAAAATCGTAAAAGAAGTTAAACTGCCAAAAACAGAAAAAGCTGAAGAAGGTAAGACTGAAGGCACTACGGGTACAGGAACTGAAGGAGAAAAAACAACCGAACCAAAAACGGATGACTCCACAGGTACGGATACCAAGACTGACCAAGGTACGACTGGAACAGACAAAGATGCAACTACAGATGAAGGTACAAGCAGCAAGTAAGCTGGTAAAATTGCTGTGTTAGCATACGTTCAGGGGTTAAATTCGCCCGAATGAATGCCTTGTACTTCGTAAATATGGACAACCATACAGAGAAGCAAGGGGAGGACTTAGGACCTCCTTCTTGCTTCTTCTTGTATACATTCAAACCGTATGGGTACATGGTCGCCTTCTTCGAAAGTTACACAACTATATTCTCCGAAGCATGTATAAGGAAATGGGAACAGATGAATACTATGGTCAAGATATCACACTAAACGTTCTGGGACTTTCCTCTACCCATTAAGGAACAGTAGTTGAAAAATCTTCTCGAGAAAGTGGGGCAACATGTGAAATGAAAGCTACTGGTATTGTCCGCCGTATAGATGACCTTGGTCGTGTGGTCATTCCAAAAGAAATCCGCCGTACGTTACGTATTCGTGAAGGTGATCCACTGGAAATTTTCGTGGATCGTGATGGAGAAGTTATCCTTAAAAAATATTCGCCAATTGGCGAACTTGGTGATTTTGCCAAAGAATATGCAGAATCCCTGTATGAGAGTACAGGACATGTAACGATGATTTCTGACCGGGATACCATTATCACGGTGGCAGGTGGTTCGAAAAAAGAGTATTTGGACAAGCAGGTAGGTCAACTGTTAGAGGGATGTATGGAAAACAGAAAGACCATTTTGGAAACAAACAACGGTTCTTATGAACTTAGCAAAGATCATGACGAGACGTTATCCTCTTTTGTTATTGCGCCGATTATTTCAGGTGGTGACCCCATCGGAACGGTTATCCTGTTTAATAAGGATGAATCGGTGAAGATGTCTCAGATGGAAGTGAAGATGTCTGAGACGGCTGCTGGTTTCCTTGGCAAGCAAA
The DNA here is from genome assembly GCF_037977015.1 of Paenibacillus sp. FSL K6-1122. Classification (NCBI taxonomy): domain Bacteria; kingdom Bacillati; phylum Bacillota; class Bacilli; order Caryophanales; family Paenibacillaceae; genus Paenibacillus; species Paenibacillus sp. FSL K6-1122. The sequence goes on from NZ_CP150272.1 coordinate 50,613, forward strand.
TGGAACAATAGACCGCAGATCAACTCCTGGTGCCCTGTCTTGGGCATACGGGAGTTTTTGCATTTTAAGGGACAACAAAGTTAATCCGGATGATTGTGATGGGGGAGGGTTAGTCTGTGTGCCTTCAGGCAGGTATAATAGCAAGGTATGCTTAAAAGGATTACGCGGGAGGGACTTATGAAACAGCCGTCTACAGGCTCAAGGCTGCTACAGGGTGCATTTATACTTGGGCTTGCTGCCATTATCTCTAAAATCATTGGTGCTTTTCAGAAGATTCCGCTGCAGAATCTGGGGGGAGACGGTGTATTTGGCATCTACAATACGGTGTATCCGTTATATATGCTCATTATCACGCTTGCTGCTGCAGGACTGCCGCTGGCCGTATCCAAATTCGTAGCAGAACAGAACGCACTCGGAAGACCAGACGAGAGCAGAAGAATTATTCGACTATCTTCCCTACTGCTCGGGGGAATTGGAATTATAATGGCGCTTTTGATGTATGCAGGTGCGCCGCTGATCGCTGACATGATTGGCAACCGCCATGTGGTTCCATCGATTCGTGCTGCTTCATGGGCGTTATTGTTCGTACCGGTAATGACAGGGCTGCGTGGATATTTTCAGGGATTACAGCAGATGGTTCCAACAGCAGTATCACAAGTGGTGGAGCAGACGATACGTGTCACCGTCATGATTGTTCTTCTTCTGTGGTTGATGAGACGGGACGCTTCGCTTGAGACTATTGCTGCTGGTGCCATGATGGGCTCCGTTGCTGGTGGAATGGTTGGACTGTTAACCATGTTAGGTTACATGGTCCGTCATCGGCGGAAAGGCAGGGAAGTCGTCACCGAACAATTGGATTCGGAATGGAGCAGTAACAGCGGAGAGGTTGGATCAAATCATCATGAGCGCCAGGAGAATACACCGGTTACGCCGCTGAAGAAAACGGTGAGTGCTATTAACCCGGCTCTGGCAGAAAGATCACGATCCAATGGTGAGTGGATCAAGACGCTGCTCATGTACGCCATTCCCGTCTGTCTCGGGTCGCTGGCTGTACCGCTGATGAATCTGGTGGATACCTTCACCGTGCCCCGATTGCTACGGGGAGAAGGACTGGATGAGCTTCAGTCGATGGTTTCCTTCGGCATCTACAACCGTGGATTGCCGCTGGTTCAACTGGTGACGATGCTTGCCACGTCACTATCTGTGCTGTTTATTCCGGCGATGGCGGAAGCCCGGTTAAAGGGCGGGCCAGAAGCCGTCCGGCAGCAAGCAGGCCTCGCGCTGCGCTGGTTCTGGTTGATCGGCCTGGCGGCATCCGCGGGTCTCGCGGTGCTGGCGGAGCCGATTAACCGCATGCTGTACGGAGATGCCGCAGGCACCGAAGCGCTGCGGTACATGGCGCTGACGGCTGCGGGCAGCACCGTCAGCATTATTGCGGCGGCGCTGCTGCAAGGCCTCGGGGCCGTGCGCGCACCCGCGTTCAGCATGCTGGCCGCCGCAGGCGTCAAGGCGCTGCTGAACGTCATGCTTGTGCCGGCGCTGGGCATCAGCGGCGCGGCCCTGGCAGGCGCAGTCGCCTACATGCTGGCGGCTGGCCTGAATGTGGCGCTGCTGGCGCGACTTGTCGCCCTGCGCCCTGCCCCTGGCGCCGTCCTGGCGAAGCCGGCGCTGGTGATCGCCGCCATGAGTCTGGCGGCGTTAGGCACGGCCTGGGCCGCCGAAGCCGTGCTCGGCGGCATGGGTGTCGCGGCCGACCGCAGGCTGGCCGCGATGGGCGTGAGCCTGCTGGGCATTGCCGCAGGCTCGGCCGTGTTCTTGCTGGCGGCGGCCTGGACAGGGCTACTGACCGCCGCGGAGCTGGCGGCTGTGCCCAAGTTGGGGCCTCGCCTTGCCAAGCTGCTGCGCAGACTGCGTGTGCTGCGCTAGCTCCATGCTCACGGTGCTTCTACACCCATCACAGCTAATATGCAATTATAGGATATCGAATGATTCTGGTATAATACGTGTAATTATTCCTCTTCAGGCATGATGAATCAGTGAGCCTGGACAGGATAGTCCGGATGGAGGTTTACGTAATGAGTGCAGCTTTAACCGTAGTGGGTCTTGGATCTGGAGATGCAGACCAACTGACCGTAGGTATTATCAAAAAAATGAAACATGCAGCTACGCTGTATGTACGTACCCTGGATCATCCCGTATTGAATGATCTGAAGCAAGAGGGGCTGGAGATGACATCATTTGATGCCATCTATGAGGCGAAGTCCTCCTTCCCCGAAGTATATGATGAGATCGCGAACCAACTGATAGAAGCTGCTCGCAAGGGTGAGGCTGGAACGGAGATTGTGTATGCCGTACCTGGTCATCCGATGGTGGCAGAAGCAAGTGTACGCCTGCTCAAAGAACGTTGTCCGCAGATGGGCATTTCACTGCGTGTCATGGGCGGAGAGAGTTTCCTGGACGAAGCCTTTATACGGCTTGGATTCGACCCGATTGAAGGGTTTCAACTTCTGGATGCCAGCAGCCTGAACACGGAATTGGTACAACCACAGCTACATACATTGATTGGACAAGTCTACGATGTGTTTACTGCTTCGGATGTGAAGCTATGCCTGATGGAGGTTTACCCGGATGATTATCCGGTATTTGTGGGTCACGCGTTGGGTGTACAGGGCCAGGAGGTCATTCACAAGATTCCATTGCACGAACTGGACCGGATCGAAGGGTACGGCAATCTGTCACTGATCTATGTACCGAAGAACACTGATGATGCGATGCGTCGCCGTTCCTTTGCGCGTTTGCATGAGATCGTCAATATTCTTCGCAGTCCGGGTGGCTGTCCATGGGATCAGGAGCAGACACATCAGTCCATTCGCAAAAACCTGATTGAAGAGACCTATGAGGTCATTGAGACGATCGATGAGGATGACCCCGACCATATGAAAGAAGAACTGGGTGATCTGCTGCTGCAGATTTTATTGCATTCCCAGATGGAAGAAGAAGTGGGCACATTTAATGTGTATGATGTCATCGAAGGTTTGAATGATAAGCTGATCTTCCGCCATCCACATGTTTTTGGCGATAATCAGGCAGAAGATGCGAATGAAGCTCTTCAGAACTGGGAACAGATGAAGGCAGAGGAGAAGAAGCGCAAAGGCCAGGATCAGCAGAAGGTTTCCGTGCTGGATGGTATACCGCGTGACTTGCCTGCATTGATGAAGGGATACAAGTTACAGAAGAAAGCAGCCAAAGTAGGCTTTGACTGGGATGATGTTGAAGGTGTATTTGCCAAGATCGAGGAAGAACTGGCGGAGTTAAAAGAAGCGGTGCAACAAGGCCAGTCTGCGGAAGAACGGAAGCTCGAACTGGGTGATTTATTATTCGCAGCCGCAAACGTTGCAAGATTCATCGATACGGACCCGGAAGAGGCGCTTGCTGCGACCAACCGCAAGTTCATCGGGCGGTTCCAGTACATCGAAGAGCGTCTTCGCGAACAGGGAAGAACACCAGCAGAAAGCAATGTAGAAGAGATGGAGCAATTCTGGCAGGATGCGAAGAAGGCAGGATTATAACAGGTTCAATTTTCTGGGAAAAGCCAGATAACCTTATTCCATTCATGCTATGCAGTGTGTTATGATAATACGAACATGTGTTCATCTGTGTAAACTGGGGTTGGTGTTTAGCGACGGATGGTTTCGGGTACTGGTCTTAGACTGTTGCCTGCGGACCATCGACAAAAAGCTAAAAAAAGTCGCGGACCAAGGCAGGATTTCAGATGCCAAGCCAGAATACATGTGTAGTAACCTTACGCGAAACCAGTGGCAATCGATGTATTGTCAGGAATCGCAGATACTTTTTTTTCAATTTGGGAGGCTTTTAAAAATGAACAAAACAGATCTGATTAACAACATTTCAACCAAAAGTGGTTTGACTAAAAAAGACGTTGAGTCCGTATTGAACGGCTTTTTGGGAGAAATTACAGATGCACTTGCCAGCGGAGACAAAGTACAATTGATCGGCTTTGGCACTTTTGAGACCCGCAAACGTTCCGGTCGTACCGGACGTAACCCACAAACAGGGAATGAAATCGTGATTCCTGAGTCCACTGTTCCTGCATTCAAAGCAGGCAACAAACTTAAAGAAGCCGTAAAATAATGCGTCTTGATAAATTCCTGAAGGTCTCCCGGCTAATCAAACGCCGCACTGTGGCCAAGGACGTCTCTGAACAGGGACGTGTTCTGGTGAACGGACGTGAAGCTAAGCCCAGCGCCGCTGTCAAAGTGGGCGATGAGCTGACGGTTCAGTTCGGTCAGAAACTGGTCACTGTGAGGGTGGAACGAATTGCCGAGAGTACCAAGAAGGATGAGGCGAGTAGCCTCTACACCTTGGTGAAGGAAGAGCCGATCGCCAAGGATAACGGAATGAACTGGTAACAGTACATCTGGTATTAAATATTCATTCAATGCAAGTTGAATCGAAACGTCCTCCTGTAACAGGGAAGGGCGTTTTTGTTTTTACTGGATGCCGGGTTATTTGTTCAACAACGCTGGTTCTATTCCAACCTCCACATCCATAAGCTAGGTGTAAGAAGGAGGGGTACATGCCATGGTTGAGCACGGTAAGGCCAAACAGCATCATCTGAGCATGCAGAATCGGAAACTGCTGGATCTGACGGGTGTCTCCAACGTGGAGAGCTTCGACAGTGAGGAATTTTTGCTGCAGACTGAACTTGGGCATCTGACCATCCGGGGGCACAATTTACATATCAAAAACCTGAGCCTGGAGGAAGGTCTGTTATCCATTGAAGGCACAGTCAGTTCGCTCCAATATCTGGACCCCGGTTCCCAGTCCAAAAATGGTAAAGGCCTGTTTGGCAAGATGTTCCGATGAGTCCGGATACTCAATGGATCACACTGATGTGGATGCTCACCTCGGGGGTCGTGATGGGAATGGCCTACGACAGTTACCGGGTACTGTCCGGACAGCTGCGGTTTCCGAGATGGAGTATACACACGCTCGATCTGTTGTACTGGGTTGCTTCCGCGCTGTTCGTTTTTCGGATGCTATACGCCGGAAACCACGGACAGTTGCGGTTTTATGTCTTTTTGGGGCTGATTATAGGGGTTTGCTTCTATTTTTGGCTTTTAAGTGTTACAACCCAGCGTTTTGTGGTAATGTTAATTAAACTCGCAAGAACGCTGATTCATTGGTGTGGACATATCCTTAACATCCTGATCGTTATGCCGGCTAAAGGAATTTATAAGTTAATTCGCGTATTATTCGGTTTTGTAATTGCGATACTATTATTCCTGGGCAGGCTGGTGCTGCAGTGTTTGGTACCTTTCGGCAAGTTGTTCCGCTGGATGTTTAGGCCGCTCCTGAAACATTGGGTAACGCCACGCTTCATGATCCGTGTGGGTACAAGAATTGCAGCGATGTGGAAACGCTGGTTTTAAGGAGGTCCGTAATGGGTAAAACACCTGTGGGCAGATCAAAGGCTCCAACTAACCAAGGAAAATCTGCCGGTGCAAAAAGGCGCCTCATGCTTTGGATGACGTTTATGATTGTATTTGTAATATGGGCAGGATATACATTCCTTGTGCAGAATGCACAAATTTCGGACAAGAGTTCTCATCTGGCCACTCAGCAAGCTTCAAAGGAAGATACGTTGAAGAAGCTGGAACAGTTGAAGTACGAAGTCAGCCGGTTGAATGACCCTGAATACATAGGACAGCTGGCACGGAAAAAAGGATATTATCTTCCTGAGGAAACGCCGATCCAGGTTGAAGAGTCAGGGAACTGATGGAATTCGGTCTATTACCGAGCTAGGTTTGTTATCCGTGTGTCTGAAGCCGTTAAACCGGAAAAAATAGGCTCTCTGATGGGGTAGTGTTCAGTTGACCTTGGTTTATGGCATAAGGTATAATTACATTAGCGCAGCATTGATTTTGGCATTCAAAAAATCGGGTTGTATATTTTTAAGGGAGGATCATTTTATTCTATGGCAATTGAAGTGGGCACCAAGTTAGAGGGCAAGGTGACAGGAATCACGCATTTTGGAGCATTTGTGGATCTGTCAGGAGGTGTCACGGGTCTCGTTCACATCTCGGAAATCGCCGACAATTATGTCAAAGATGTCAACGACCACCTGAAGCTGAATGACCTCGTTACAGTGAAGGTTATCAACGTTGACAAGGATGGCAAGATCGGACTTTCCATTAAGCAAGCTGTTGACAAACCGGTTGAGCAACAAACCCAATCTAGACCCCCGAGAGCTCCTAGACCGGAACGCAGTGGAGGAGATCGCGAACGATTCAGCGGCGGAGGCCCAAGTGGTGGCCAAGGTCGTGGTGGTGGCGGCGGTGGATTTAACCGTGGTGACCGCGGAGGCCGTTCTTTCAAGCCCGCAGCAGGCAAACCTTCATTTGAGGATAAAATGTCACGCTTCCTGAAAGATAGTGAAGAGCGGATCTCTTCGCTTAAGAAGAACACAGAAGGCAAACGCGGAGGCCGTGGAGCCAAGCGTGTGTAATCTGTCACAACCTGATCTAAACATATAAGTAAAACCGTTAGCCCATGGGCTAACGGTTTTTTTGCGTTTCTTTCACAGATAAGTAGTTGAATAGCTTTTTTTGTAAGGTGAAGCTCCATATCCCCAGTTTTTCTGCACGGCAAAATGAAACCATAAGAACATTTGTCGTCTACCATTTTTTACCGACAGGTTTCCGTGGCATTCCACAGTTATCCTGCTCAAATGGTGGCGAGACCAAACCATCTTCGGTTCAAAATCAGACATTCCGATTGTCGGAATCAAGTAGGAGAATGAATGAAACCACAATAAGGCCGGGGGTTTCGCTCCACCGCGCCAGGCTTGTTTCTTTTGTCGTAAACTTTTTGGACCCTGCCCACCTATTCTGACAAACTACGTCTTCTAATCTATCTATAATCAGAACCATCGAGAACGAAACACGAAAATTCAAATTAATCGAATGGGGTGCCTTGAGGATGATGGAAAAGTGGAATGTCATTCAATTTCCGGGAATGAAAGCAGGTAAAGGAGGTACGGAAGCTCGGGAGGAGCTGTCGGTACGTCTGAAACAATGGCTTGGCTCCCGCAAGGCTGTCCAGATGGTTGCTTCCCGCAAATGGGTACTGCTGCTTACGTTTATGGGGTTCCTGCTCGGAAAGGCAATGATCCTGAATGAGTTATCTCCCTTTGCCATTGCTTACTTCGCCGTAATTGCTTTCATGCGTAGGGATTACATCATTCCGGTAGGCGCTGCACTTCTCGCAGGCAGTCTCTTTGCACCGTTTCCGGTACCACTCATTGTTGCATCGGAGATCGCCATCTTTTATCTGCTCTTCCGCGGTCTGGAGTCATATGATCGTGCTGAATTATCTTATGCACCAACAATGGTGTTTACGACTACATTTATGGTCAAGTTATTCGCGGTTGTGATTGGACCATCCTTCAGCTGGTACGCGATGCTGATGCTCACGATGGATTCCGTACTAAGTTTCGTGCTCACCCTTGTTTTTATACAAGCCATACCGATCTTCACCTACCGCAAAAAAAAGTTCAGCCTAAAGAACGAGGAGATCCTCTGCCTGATCATATTGCTCGCTTCCGTTATGACGGGAGCCGTAGGGTGGACCATTCAGTCCTTATCCGTCGAGCATATGCTCTCCCGTTATCTCATATTAATCTTTGCTCTAGTGGGCGGAGCCCCCCTAGGAGCCTCAGTTGGGGTCATTACCGGCTTGATTCTGAGTCTGGCTGACATGTCAGCGGTGTATCAGATGAGCCTGCTTGCTTTTGCCGGGATGCTGGCGGGTATGCTTCGAGAAGGCAAACGTGCGGCGGTTGCACTGGGCATGCTACTGGGTTCGTCCATTCTATCCATATATCTGGGCGGACCGGGCGATGTGATGAACTCATTATGGGAGACGTGTGCAGCTATCGTACTATTCATGTTAACACCTAAAAGCCTGATGACGGCGATATCCAAATATGTACCGGGTACGCAGGATCATACCAAATCGCAGCATGAGTATGCCAAACGGATACGGGATATCACGGCAGAACGGGTAACCCGGTTCTCACAGGTATTCCGTCAATTGTCACGTAGCTTTGATCAGATGTCCGGTGCAGGGGAGCAGGTACAGAAAGAAGGTGGAATGGACCATTTCATGAATGCGGTTGCCGAGGGCACATGTGCAAGCTGTTTCAAGCGTACACAATGCTGGGATGCGAAGTTTATTCAAACCTACAAATATATGACGGACGTGATGAGTACGATTGAAGGAAACCCTGAGATCTCAGGCAAGCAGATTCCAGTCGACTGGAACAGGGTGTGTGCGAAACCGGAAGAGGTCCTTGAAGTCATGCGTGCCCAGTATGGACTGCATCAACATAACATGCAATGGAAGCGTCAAATTATCGATAGCCGGCAGCTGGTTGCAGAGCAATTGTCTGGTGTATCTCAGGTCATGGAGGACCTGGCCAAAGAAATTCAGCGGGAAAGTGATGAGATGGTACAGCAGGAGGAGCAGATTCGGGACGCACTGGAGTCACTGGGCTTATCCATTCACTCCATTGAGATCATCAATCTGGAAGCGGGCAATGTAGAGATTGAGATTGTACATGCATATACACGTGGATTCGATGAGTGCCGGAAAATGATTGCTCCGCTGATCTCGGATGTACTGGACGAGCATATTGCCGTCTTGCATGAGACCATGACCGATCCTCGTCAGGGACTGGCAACCGTCACGTTTGGTTCGGCCAAAACGTTCGAGGTAACCACGGGTGTTGCTGCCGCCGCAAAAGGGGGAGATGTGATGTCAGGCGACAGCTTCAGTACGGTTGAGTTAGGCAACGGTACATTCGCGGTGGCGCTCAGTGATGGAATGGGCAATGGAGAACGGGCACGCATGGAGAGCAGCGCGGCGCTGAACATACTGGAACAGTTGCTACAGTCCGGCATGGACGAGAAACTGGCGATCAAATCCGTGAACTCCGTTCTGATGCTGCGCTCCCCTGAAGAGATGTATGCAACAGTGGATATGGCGCTGATCGATGAATATACGGCAGAGACCACGTTTATGAAAATCGGATCGACGCCAAGTTTTATCAAACGAGGACAGGAGGTTATTCAGGTTTCAGCCAGCAATTTGCCAATCGGTATTATTAAAGATATTGAAGTGGATCTGGTGACGGTACAGCTTCAGCCGGGGGATATCCTCATTATGATGACGGATGGCATCTATGATGCACCGGGGTATGCGGTGAACAAAGAGTTATGGATGAAACGGCTCATTCAAGAGATTGATACAGATGATCCACAAGATTTGGCCGATTGCCTGCTTGAAAGTGTCATAAGATATCAGCAGCATGAGATTTTGGATGATATGACCGTCGTTGTTGGAAAAGTAGAGCATTTCCGCCCTGAATGGGCCACACTGCGTGTGCCTGGCATCAACCGGATGGAGCGTCCACGGACCGTCAGTTAATTGCATATTCTTCTGTTTGAAGTCTCTTCATTCTGGCAATGCTAGTCATAGAGTTGGAGAGTAACGAATAACGGAGGGATATCGGATGAAGCAAATCTTATTGATCACCGACGGTTGTTCCAATGTAGGACCAAGTCCGGTGCTGGCAGCGGCCGAAGCGCTGGAAGAGGGGATTACGGTTAATGTGGTTGGCGTGATTGATTATGGAACCATTGGTGAGTTGGGTAGCCGGGAGATTGAGGATATTGCCAGAGCTGGAGGTGGAATCAGCCAAATTGTAGGTACACGTCAGCTTGCCCATACGATGCAGATGATGACAAGAAAAACGGTGGTTCAGACCATTCAGCAGGCGGTTAATAGAGAGTTAACACAAATTTTGGGAGAGAAGGAGCCCAAAACGGTAACCGATCTGGAGCCTGCACAACGCGCCAGGGTCGTGGAAGTGATGGATGATATGGCTGAAACTATAGCCTTACAGGTTATATTGTTAATCGACGTTAGTGCCAGCATGAAGCCCAAACTGGCTGCGGTAGAAGAAGGCATTCGCGATTTAATGTTAAGTTTGCAGGCGCGTATAGGTCAAAGCAAGCTTTCCGTATTTCATTTTCCGGGACGACACAGTGGAGAAGATGCGGTAATGGATATTGACTGGACAACGGATCCAGGCCGTGTTCGGTCCTTGTTTGGAAGGTTGCAGATGAAGGGTGCAACGCCGACAGGTCCTGCAATTCAGAAGGTGATTGATTTTTACCGTTATGGTACACTGGAGAAACAGCAGGAAATAGAAGGGAACTATCGCATTGAAAGAGAAGGGATGCTCGGTGACAACGTTGTCTGACGCCTCTTTCCCGCCAGGAACAGTGGTTACAGGGAAATGGAATCGCAGTCGTTACACGATTCGGAAGCTACTGGGCAAAGGAGCTAATGGCATCGTTTTTCTTGTCCAACGGGGTGAAAATGGCAAACACTACGCGTTAAAAATGGGATTTGATCCGGTTGATCTGCAATCGGAAGTCAATGTGCTCAAATCTTTTCAACTACAGCGTAATCATGAGGCCCTTCGGCAGAGCGGCATTCCTTCCTATCTTAAAGATGTGGATGATTATGCCGTTCGTGGCCGGGATATTCCCTTTTATGTGATGCGTTACGTTAGAGGTGAGGCACTTCATCACTTTATTCGGCGTCAGGGGACAGACTGGACACTTCTGGTGGGACTTAGACTCTTGCAGAAGCTGGCACAATTGCATCAGGCGGGATGGGTGTTTGGTGATCTCAAACCTCAGAATGTGTTGGTATCCGACTATGGGCAGGTGGAATTGATCGACTACGGCGGAGTTACGTCGATTGGACGAAGCGTCAAACAGTTCACCGAATGGTATGATCGGGGCTTCTGGAATGCAGGTAGCCGTACGGCAGATGGTACCTATGATGTATTTGCATTTGCATTATTATTGATTCATGTACTTGAAGCAGACGCGCTCAAGGCACTGGCGGCCGAAGGATTACCGCAACTGCGAAGTGTGAATCAGCTCGTAGCGCTGGTGGAGCGCAGTGAACGACTGGGTCCTTTTCGCAATTGGACAACTCAGGCATTACGAGGTCAGTTTCGTGATGCAGGTCATGCGGCACAAGGGTGGAAGGAAATGATGGCACGCCCCACGCCTCTCCGCCGTCGTTCCAAAAGTACAACACCGCGCTGGCTTATGAACGCATTTGCTGTATCTGTGATATTACTTATTGGAGTGCTCATCTATGCACTACTTTTCTGATCTGTGAGAGTGCATATACATAACGCAAGGAATGAGGAACAGGTATGGAGGCTTTACGCTGGAACATGCTAGTAAAGAACGTGCTGGATGCAGCGGAAGAGCATCAGTTATGGGTTCCCGGGGATCGGATTGTCGTCGCAGTATCGGGCGGGCCGGACTCGGTGGCTTTTTTGCATATCATGCACGAGATCAGCAAGCGGCATGTGCCACTTGAATTGATCTGTGCCCACGTGCATCATGGCTTCCGGAGTGAATCTGATGATGAAGCGGAGAAAATGATGGAACTGGCACAACAGCTTGGTATTACATTTGAATGGACCAAGGCCGATGTACCTTCATATATGGAGCTTACGGGTCAAGGACCACAGGAAGCAGCCCGCAACAAGCGATATGCCTTTTTGCACGAAGTGGCTTCCAAATATAATGCGGCAAGCATCGCTTTGGCACATCATGCCGATGATCAGGCGGAGACGGTCATGCTTCATTTGCTTCGTGGAACCGGCTTGTCGGGACTCTCAGGAATGAAGTTTAAAAGACGAGAAAAAAATGTGGAACTTATTCGTCCATGCCTTCGTATAAACAAGACAGACCTTGTAGAAGCTTGTATTACCCAGGGTTTTATGTATTTCAATGATGAGAGCAACGCCCTGCGTAAATATCGGCGTAATGCCATTCGCTTGGATGTGCTTCCTTTTTTGGGGCAGTATAATGGACAACTCACGCCGTCATTGAATCGGCTTGCCGAAATTGTGGGTGATGAAGACGATTTCATGGAGCAGAGTGCATATGACACATACAGGTGTCTAGTGCAGGTGAACGGCGGAAGGCAAACCTTTGAGGTGCCTTCCTTCTTGAAGTTACATGTCGCTTTACAACGAAGGTTGATTAAACTAATATTGAATTATCTGCCTTTGGACAGTGATTTTGTCGACTTTACCCGTATAGAAACCATTCGGCGCAAGGTCATAGAGACCCATGTGACGACCTGGAGCCTGGATATAGGACAGACACTCGCCTGCACTCGGGAGTATAATCTGATTTCTTTTGGCATACGGACGGACGTACAGGATCAATCTTACGAGTACCGTCTTGCGCAATGGAGTGGAACTTATGAGCTTTCACTCACCCCAATTAACCGGTATATTCGGTTGATGACGGTGAGTCCCGAGGACTATCATGTACCGGAATCGGCGGATCAAGCCGCGTTTGATGCGGATCAACTGCTTATGCCGCTGGTTGTGCGTTCACGGTTACCTGGAGATACCATGAAAGTGATGGGATTAAACGGAAGCAAAAAGGTGAAAAATATTTTCATCGATGAGAAAATCCCCCCATCTGTCCGTCCACGTATTCCTGTGGTATGTGATGGAGCAGGTCATATCATCTGGTTACCGGGTGTTCGACGGTCCAGTGTGGCTCCTGTCAGGGAGGGCACTTCCGCAATCCTGTACATGACTGTAGGCGATTCAGCGATTCAGGGGTAGTGGTTATGGTTCAGGTAAGGCTTTCATAGTATAACTTAGGAGGTTCGCACAGTTGCAGAACGACATTCAGGAAGTATTGATCAGTGAAGAAGAAATTCAGAGTAAAGTCAAGGAATTAGGCGCAACACTAAGTGCCGAATATGCAAATCGCAATCCTTTGGTCATTTGTGTGCTCAAGGGTGCGTTTATATTTATGGCTGATTTGGTTAAAAACATAACGGTACCTGTTGAAATGGATTTTATGGCGGTATCCAGTTACGGCGCTTCCACCAAGTCATCAGGTGTTGTCAAAATCATTAAGGATCTGGATGTATCCGTAGAAGGACGGGAAGTTCTGATTGTCGAAGATATTATCGACAGCGGACTTACACTCAGCTATCTGATTGAACTGCTAGAAAACCGCGGTGCCGAGTCGGTGCGAGTGGTTACGCTGTTCGACAAGCCTTCAGGCCGTAAAGTTGAGTTGGAAGCTCATTACACAGGCTTTGACATTCCTGACGCGTTCATCGTTGGTTACGGTTTGGATTTTGCGGAGAAGTACCGGAACCTGCCCTATATCGGGATTTTGAAGCCGGAAGTCTATAGTAGCTAATATCCTGCCCGACCCAAGCCTTGAGCTGTTCTTGGCTTCTGTTGAGAAGCCATGTCGGGCTATGTTAAAATAATTAAAGTGTCTCGAGAGGAGGTAGGGGATGAATCGGTTCATCCGGAATTCTGGTTTTTATTTGATTCTTTTTTTAGTTGTGGTGGGGATAGTCCAGTTCGTCAGCAATGGCGGCGAAGCCACCGATAATCCTAGATATGATCAGTTGCGTGCAGCGATCAAAGCCAACAATGTCTCTGAATTGACGGTTCAATTCAACGGTCAAACGTATCTCGTGACCGGTCAATACAAGAAGGCACCTGATGGCGCCAAATCAGAAAATTTCTCAACGTATATTCCTCCTACGGATGAGGCAATTAGTGAGCTTGTAGCTGCAAGTGAAACTAACAATTTCCAATATCATCAGGAGCCAATGAAAGGTGACAGCATCTGGTTGACGTTGCTGACTTCCTTTATTCCTTTGATCATTATGTTCCTGCTGTTCTTCTTCCTGTTTAATCAGGCTCAAGGCGGCGGCGGTAAAGTAATGAACTTTGGTAAAAGCCGTGCTCGTCTCTACAACGAAGAGAAGAAGCGGGTTACATTTGAAGATGTTGCGGGTGCTGACGAAGAGAAACAGGAACTTGTTGAGGTTGTAGACTTCCTCAAGGACCCTCGTAAATTCGCAGCAGTAGGTGCGCGGATTCCTAAGGGCGTATTGCTCGTAGGGCCTCCAGGTACCGGTAAAACATTGCTCGCTCGTGCCGTAGCCGGTGAAGCGGGTGTACCATTCTTCACTATTTCAGGTTCCGACTTCGTGGAAATGTTTGTCGGTGTCGGTGCATCACGTGTTCGTGATTTGTTTGAAAATGCGAAGAAAAATGCCCCATGTATCATCTTTATCGATGAGATTGATGCTGTAGGACGTCAGCGTGGTGCTGGTCTCGGTGGTGGTCACGATGAACGTGAACAGACACTCAACCAGTTGCTCGTTGAGATGGACGGATTCGGAGTTAATGAAGGTATTATCATCATTGCCGCAACGAACCGTGCAGATATTTTGGACCCTGCCTTGCTGCGTCCAGGACGTTTTGACCGTCAAATTACGGTTGACCGCCCTGATGTAAGAGGTCGTGAAGCTGTCCTGAAAGTACATTCCCGTAATAAACCACTGACCAAAGATGTGAAGATGGATATTATCGCGAAGCGTACAACAGGTTTCTCTGGTGCGGATTTGGAGAATCTCTTGAACGAAGCGGCATTGCTTGCAGCGCGTCGTAACCGTAAAGATATTTCCATGAAGGAAGTTGACGAAGCGATTGACCGTGTCATCGTTGGTACGGAGAAGAAAAGCCGTGTCATCAGTGATCGCGAGAAACGAATCGTTGCTTATCACGAAGCAGGTCATACCATTGTTGGATACTTCCTCGAACATGCTGATATGGTACATAAAGTGACCATTATTCCGCGCGGACGTGCGGGTGGATATGTAATCATGTTGCCAAAAGAAGACCGTATGCTGGTTACCAAGCAGGAATTGCTGGATAAAGTAACCGGACTTCTCGGGGGTCGTGTAGCTGAAGAATTGTTCATCGGAGAAATTGGTACTGGTGCATACAGTGACTTCCAGCAAGCGACAGGTATTGTTCGCAGCATGGTTATGGAATACGGTATGAGTGAGAAATTGGGACCTATGCAATTCGGAAGTTCACAAGGACAGGTATTCCTTGGTCGGGATATCGGTCATGAACAGAATTACTCGGATTCCATTGCTTACGAGATTGATCAGGAAATGCAACGCTTTATCAATGACTGTTATGAGAAGTGTAAGGACTTGCTTGTTAAACATTCAAAAGAGATGCACCTGATCGCTCAAACTTTGCTTGAGGTTGAGACTTTGGAAATGGATCAGATCAAGCAATTGATCGAAACAGGTTCTTTGACTCCAAAAGCAGAGAATGACAATGATGGTGAAGGCACACCAACTGAAGGCGGAGAGCCAATCATCGACACCATCGGTGATGTGCGTGTTCGTATTCAAGGTAAAGATGAAACGCCTGAGCCACCAGCCGGAGATATTCCAAACGAAGCTCCGAATCTGGAAAAGGGTAATAACAATAACCCGGATGATGGCGGAACTAAGCCAACGTCTTAATACACAATACATCTGGCTATGATAGCAGGTGAAATCAAGAGAGCCCTCGAGGCTCTCTTTTTTTATCCATTATTTTAAAAGAGGATAGATAAAGATAAACGGGAGTTAGATGGCGAACCAGTTAGCAAACAGGTGGTTACAGCGCTGTCCCGGGCCTTTTTCATTTATTGACAGAGTCGTGAACGTTGTGTAAATTAGTTGTTAAACCGCTTGTGATTCGTTTCTCAAGCGAAGATAACGACTTAGGTTAGCCCACGAAACAGCGCATGACGCTGTCCCGATAAAGGAGAGGATCACAGGTGGAAGCTCTGGCTTTAGAGCGCAAGGCTGAGATGAACCGCGAGCTGCGTGAGCGGCTTATGGTGTTGAAGAAGGAACGTAATGCCATTATTCTTGCCCATTATTATCAACGTGACGAAGTACAGGAGGTTGCCGACTTCCGTGGAGATTCGTTTCTGTTAGCCCAGAAGGCAGCACAGACAGATGCGGATGTGATCGTTTTCTGTGGTGTTCATTTTATGGGTGAAAGCGCTAAAATTCTTGCGCCAAATAAAACAGTTATTATCCCGGACGAACGTGCGGGCTGCCCAATGGCAGATATGGTGAATGTGGATGGACTACGCAAATTGAAAGCACAACATCCTAATGCCAAGGTGGTTACGTATATCAATTCCTCGGCTGAGATCAAAGCAGAGACTGACATCTGTTGTACATCGGCGAACGCAGTCCGGGTTATTCAATCGGTGGATTCCGACGAAATTATCTGGGTACCGGATAAAAACCTGGGACATTATGTGCAGCAGCATACAGACAAGAAAATGATTATCTGGGAAGGCTACTGCAACACTCACGATATGCTTACAGTCAAAGATGTGGTGGAGATGAGAGCCAAGCATCCCAATGCGGAGTTTGTTGTCCATCCAGAGTGTCGCCCTGAGGTTGTAGAAATGGGTGATTTTGTAGGCAGCACAACAGCTATTCTGGAGTATTGCAAAAATTCATCAGCGAAGGAATTTATCGTAGGTACCGAAGATGGTACAGGATATCAGCTTCGTCTGGATAGTCCGGATAAACAGTTCCACTTTGCTACCAAGTTCCTCGTATGTCCCAACATGAAGGTGAACAACTTGAAGAAACTGGTGAAATGCCTGGAAACGATGAAGCCGCAAATCTACGTGCCACCGGCCGTTGCCGACAAAGCCAGAGAATCACTAGAGCGCATGTTGTTGGTAAAGTAGGATGCGCTACTCTTGCTCCAAGACAGGTGAATAACATGATACCGCAATATTTAGTTGATTTTGATCTGTCTGCGCTACCCATGGTAGAGACGGATGTACTGGTTATAGGCTCAGGGATTGCTGGTTTGTTTACTGCCATTAAGGCAAGTGGACAACAACGTGTATTAATGATCACGAAGAAGTCATTACTTGAAAGTAACACCAGATATGCGCAGGGAGGCATCGCTGCGGTTATTGCTGAGGATGATTCACCTGCTTACCACTTGCAGGATACACTTGTAGCAGGAGCGGGCTTATGCCGCTCCGAAGCGGTAGAGGTATTGGTGAATGAGGGGCCGGACGGAGTGAAGGAACTGATTCGTTTGGGTACTTTATTTGATCTGGAGAACGGCGAGTTGGCGTTGACGCAGGAAGGTGCGCATAGCCACCGCCGTATTTTGCATGCCAACGGAGATGCAACAGGATATGAGATTGTACGTGCGCTTGCTGTTGAAGTGAATGAGCATCCCGGGATTGAAGTTTGGGATGAGCATTTTGTTGTTGACCTGATTACGGATCGAGATCGAGGGGAATGCATTGGCGCTCTGGTTCAGAAGGATGACGGATCGCAAGTGTTCGTGAAGGCACAGGCAACCGTTCTTTGTTCTGGTGGGGCAGGACAACTGTACCGATACACGACGAATCCGGATGTAGCTACTGCCGATGGTGTAGCCATGGCTTATCGGGCTGGGGCTATTGTTCGTGACATGGAATTTATCCAATTCCACCCCACCTCTCTATGTTACCCTGGGGCCCCGCGTTTCCTTGTGTCAGAAGCCGTACGCGGCGAAGGAGCATATTTGCGCAATGTGAAGGGTGAGCGCTTCATGGATCGTTATCATGCCCAGCTTGAACTGGCCCCACGAGATATCGTGGCACGAGCGATTGTTAGTGAGATGGAGTCCACCAACAGTACCTTTGTGTACTTGGACATTACACATGAACAGCCAGAGATGATCAAGCATCGGTTCCCTACCATATATGAGACTTGTATGCGTTATGGATTAGACATGACAACGGACTGGATTCCCGTTGCACCTGCTGCCCATTACATGATGGGTGGAGTGAAAACGGATTTAAGTGGAGAGAGCAGCATCTCCCGATTATTTGCTTGTGGCGAGGTGTCTTCTACAGGAGTGCATGGAGCCAACCGCCTGGCAAGCAATTCTTTATCAGAAGCGATTGTATTTGGGCGGAGAATTGTTGATCGTATTCAATCTCTCCCTCCGCTTGGTTTATTACAAGTAAGAGGGGCTGCGCATTCATCTGTGGACATGAATAACAAGGTCAATAAGATCACGGAAGAGCAAAAGCCGGTATCCGAAAGACGTTTACGATTACAGAAAATGATGGTTCGTCAGGTAGGCCTGCGCCGGAATGGTGAGGACCTGCAGAAGGCCATGGACAAGCTGCAACAGGAATTGCAATTTTTTGATCAGACACTCACTCATAAGGAAGAGCTGGAGTATGCCAACCTTCTGACCTGTGCCTGGTTAGTTACCAGCGGGGCATTACACCGCGAGGAGAGTCGGGGGGCTCACTATCGTGAGGATTTCCCGGCGCGTGATGATATTGTGTGGCAGAAGCATAGTCTGCAACAGCGAGAACAAGCGATTGTGGAGGAATTGATGTCATGATACTGAATGGATATAATGAAGGGCTTATCGAATCGATCAAAAACTGGCTTCGTGAAGATGTTGGTGCAGGTGACGTTACAACAAGTGTGACGATCCCGGCAGGCAACCAATCCAAGGCCATTATACACGCCAAAGACAATGGTATTATTGCAGGCATGATCGTAGCTGAACTTGTATTTCAAGTCGTTGATCCTGATCTTGTATTTACACCGAAGGTAACAGACGGAGACCAGGTCACCCATGGCACGATTTTGGCCGAGGTAGAGGGAAGTACACATTCACTGCTTACGGGGGAACGACTGGCACTTAACTTGCTGCAACGTATGTCCGGAATAGCTACGCGTACGCGTGCCTACGTGGATGTGCTGGATGGTCTTGAGACCAGGCTCGTGGATACACGTAAGACAACGCCGGGCCACCGACTACTTGAGAAATACGCGGTGCGCGTGGGTGGCGGAGCGAATCATCGATTTGGACTGTACGATGCCGTTATGATTAAGGATAACCACATCAAGGGTGCAGGCGGAATCACCGAGGCGGTACAGCGTGCGCGAACCGTTATCCCACATACGATGACGATTGAAGTGGAGACTGAAAATCTGGAGCAGGTGAGAGAAGCCTTGCAAGCCGGGGCAGATATCATTATGCTGGATAACATGCATCCAGAGCGGATGCGTGAAGCGGTTGAACTTATTCGTGAACAGGCTCCTCATGTGAAGGTTGAAGCATCCGGTAACGTGTCTCTTCAGACCATTCGTGGTATTGCAGAGAGTGGTGTGGATGTAATTTCGGTTGGCAGGTTAACCTATTCCTTTGAGAGCCTGGATATTAGTCTGGATTTAAATGAAAAGAAAGAGGGGTGAACCTCTTTGATTCTAGTTGTAGACGTGGGGAACAGCAATATGGTGCTCGGCGTATATCAAGGCCGGGAATTGCTGCACCACTTTCGTCTGAGTACATCACGTCAGTCAACAGTGGATGAATACGGCGTATTGATTTATAATTTATTTCATATGTCCGGCATCAGGGCAAGTGACATCGAAGGTGTCATCATCTCATCTGTGGTTCCGCCACTGGTGAATGTAATTGAAGCGATGTGTGAGAAGTATGTAGGCAAAAAAGCTTTGCTCGTTGGGCCTGGTATCAAAACTGGCTTGAATCTGCGATACGAGAACCCTCGTGAAGTGGGTGCAGATCGTATTGTTAATGCAGTGGCAGCCGTTGAGAAGTATGGCGGCCCTCTCGTCGTGGTCGATTTCGGTACCGCAACGACTTTTGACTGTATTGACGAGAAAGGCCACTATCTGGGGGGAGCTATTGTACCTGGCATTCAGATCGCCACTGAAGCGCTCTATGAGCGGGCATCCAAGTTGCCTCGTATAGAGCTGGAGAAACCTAAAAAGGTTATTGGCCGTAATACTATTCATGCCATGCAAGCAGGTATTATATATGGCTATGCAGGGCAGGTAGATGGTATTGTAGAACGTATTCGCGAGGAGATGGGAGCGAAGCCCCGAGTTATCGCGACGGGTGGTCTCGCTACACTTATCGCAGAAGAAACCCGTAGTATAGAGGAAGTTGATCCGCTGCTTACGCTTGAAGGGCTGCGTATTATATATGAGCGGAACCGGGAAAGGTGAGCATAGTGACGGCATACAGCGGGCTGAGATTACAGCTTAAGTGTTGTGCCGTTTTTTCTGTGTTACGACTATTATGGCGATACGCCAAAGGAGGCTGAATGACTTGGAAAACAACAACAAGCATGACCGGTTAATTCGTGGTACAGCAATGAATGGAAAGGTAAGAGCCTTTGCTATCCAGACTACGGAACTGGTTGAGGAACTACGCAGAAGACACGATACGTTTCCCACGGCTACAGCTGCCATGGGGCGTACGGTTACAACAGCAGCCATTATGGGTGCAATGCTTAAAGGTGAAGAGAAGTTAACGGTACAAGTCAACGGTGATGGGCCCATTGGACAGATTGTAGCTGATGCCAATGCGAAAGGCGAAGTACGAGGATATGTTTCTAATCCGCATGTACATTTGCCAAGCAATAGTGTGGGGAAACTGGACGTTGCAGGCGCGGTTGGAACGGAAGGTTTCATCAACATAACGAAGGATTTGGGACTGAAAGAACCATATCGTGGCAGTGTGCCTATTATTTCAGGAGAACTGGGCGAAGACTTCACGTACTACTTTGCGCAATCGGAGCAAACACCTTCTGCTGTAGGCGTTGGTGTGCTCGTTGATACGGATAATTCCGTTATTGTCTCAGGTGGATTCATTATGCAGCTGTTGCCGGGATTGACAGATCCAGAGATCACGGCGATCGAAAACGCCATTAGTACGTTGCCGCCAGTGACGACGTTGCTGGAGCAGGGACTTGAATTGGAAGAGTTGCTTCGCCGATTGTTGCCAGATGTACAAGTGATGGAAGGATTGGATATTCATTTTAGCTGTGAGTGTTCACGTGAGCGGGTAGAGAAGACATTAATCAGCCTGGGCCAAACGGAGATGGAGCAATTAATTGAAGAAGAGGGCCAGGCTGAAGTGGTCTGCCAATTCTGTAATGAAGCCTATGACTTTAACAAAGAACAACTTGAGACCATCCTAGAGCAAGCCAAGAACTGATCTATGCGGGGACGGGATGCGGAATGACAAGACAGGAAAAAGGGTTGTGGACGGCTGTAATTGTCTTGACGCTAGGTATGCTGGTCATGGGTAGTGTGATGGCTATGCATGGTCTCAGACAGGGCAAAGACGAGGCAGATGCATCCCATGATGCTAATACGGAAGAAGGAAGCACCGTAGCGACGATCAACGGAGAAGTTATCACGGACAAAGAGTGGACCGATGCGCTGAAACGACGTTACGGCAGTGAGTTATTACTCCAGATGTTAAACCGTAAAGCAGTATATGCCGAAGCAATCGAACGCAAGCTGATCGTCACTCCCCAAGAGATTGCAAGAGAACTTGCCGCCGCGATGGATGGGTATGATTCAGAGAAATCATATTTTGACGAAATGAAGTCTCAATTGGGTCTGTCGAAACAGGAACTTGAGTTGGAAGCCGGCTACAGGCTGCTGCTTGAGAAAATCGCAACGATCAGCATACAGATCAAGGATGCAGATATTGAGCATTACTGGACTGAACACCGTGAGGATTACGTTTCCCCCGAGAAATATGACTTGTCCATCATCGTAGTGAAGGAAGAAGATGAAGCCAATTCCTTACTGGATGCGTTGGAGAAGGGGGAGGACTTTGAAGAAGCTGCTCGCAAGCAATCGACAGACAGCTTCTCTCGTGACGCTGGTGGGAGGCTGGGGTGGATTGAGCGGAATGATCCATTCCAGTCAGAAGAAATCCTTCAACTTGCTGCCGGGCTGGATGTAGGCGATATTGCCGGACCGGTTCGAGTGGAAGAAGGTTATGTTATTATCAGACTTAATGATAAAGAAGAACGCCAGGTGCAATCGGCCGAAGAAGTCCGTGAGGAGATTCGAATGCAACTGGCTCTGAGTCAGGCTGATCCGTTGCCGCAGGTAGAGCAAATGCTGCGTAACAAGTATGAAGCCGTAATCCTGTCCGAGATTCCTGCCTCCTGAATGCAATGGAAAAGATTGTCTCGTACTGCTGCATCTTGATAAAAATACTCTGTCTGCGGTCTTAGGGCCAAAGGCAGAGTATTTTTTTTTGAGTACTCATATTGACAATAAGGGTTAACGTTGATAAGATGAAAATAATAAATACCTACTCGTTTACTCGGATATAAAAGATTTATTTATGAACAAAGAAACTTTCGGAAACCTCCGCCCTGCTAGAAATCTTGGCAGTAAGGGATAGGATCAACAGGATTTCCGCAGTTCTTCTATAACAGCTAGAGGCTACCGGCCGCACAGTATAGGTTAACAGGACTCAAGTTTTATTCATCCACTAAGGAGGGCATTCATATGGCTAAAGTAGTTAATAACGTAACAGAACTCATCGGAGGTACTCCGCTTGTTCGTCTGAACCGTATCGTACCTGAAGGCAGTGCTGAAGTATTCGTGAAGCTGGAGTACCAGAATCCAGGTTCAAGCGTGAAAGACCGTATCGCAATTAGCATTGTGGAAGAAGCGGAAAAAGAAGGCAAGCTAAAACCAGGTGATACCATTATTGAAGCAACAAGTGGTAACACGGGAATTGGACTCGCGATGGTGGCTGCAGCCAAAGGCTACAAGTCCGTTATTGTAATGCCTGAGACGATGAGCTTGGAGCGTCGCAACTTGCTTCGTGCGTATGGTGCTGAGCTTGTGCTTACACCTGGAGCTGAAGGCATGAATGGTGCTGTTAAAAAAGCCGAAGAACTGCTGAAAGAAAACCCTTCCTATTTCATGGCTGAGCAATTTAAAAATAAAGCCAACGTGAAGATCCACCGTGAAACGACTGGCCCTGAGATTGTTGAAGCAATTCAATCTGTAGGCGGTACGTTGGATGCTTTCGTTGCAGGAATCGGTACAGGTGGAACAATTACAGGTGTAGGGGAAGTGCTGAAAGAAGCTTTCTCTGGTATTAAAATTGTTGCAGTTGAGCCAGCAGCTTCGCCAATTCTGGCGGGCGGCAAACCAGGACCACATAAGATCCAGGGGATTGGCGCCAACTTTATCCCTGAGATTCTGGATCAGGAAATCTATGATGAGATCATTCACATTGAGAATGATGATGCATTCGAGACGGCTCGTCAGGTAGCGAAGGAAGAGGGCATCCTGTCCGGTATTTCTTCCGGTGCGGCGATCCGTGCAGGTCTTCAGGTTGCGAAACAGTTGGGTGAAGGCAAGCGCGTGGTCGTAATCGTGCCAAGTAACGGCGAACGTTACCTCAGCACACCTCTTTATAACTTCGAAGGCTAAGTCTACAAATGACAAAATCAATCCTCCTTGCCCGTTAACGGGTATGGAGGATTTTTGGCGTAATGCTTTTAAAAGGGGCGGCGCTTTAGTATACTATCAGACAATAGAACTAGCGACATATGGAGGGCGGCACACCGCAATGACACACCTGATGACAACATACGCCGACTGGATGGAGTGGGCTGAACAAGGCTGGACCATGATGCCCTATATCACGAAGTCGGATGAGGGACCGTATCATGGCGGTTTACCGTTATCGTGGGAGGCAGCTTGGGAGCAGGCGTCACCATACGCAATTGTGCTGGAGAATGGCAAAGGCGGGAGATATACATTTCTGGGGTTAGACCCCGTATCTGTAATTTCCGGTAAAGGTCAAGAAGCGGTTATTCATGATGTGACGCAAGGAACCACCTTGACGGACAGCGGCAAGCCGCTTGATGTACTGAAGAGATGGACTGCCCCGTATAGCGCACCCAAGGTTAATGGGGCTCCAGACTTTGGGGGTGGATACGCAGGTTATCTCAGCTACGATGTAGCAAGATCATTGGAGAAGCTTCCAGTCTTGGCTGAGGATAATCCGGCTCTACCGGATTATTGGTGGATGCGCTTTGAAGAAATATGGGCGTATGACCATGAGCAGCAGGCGCTTTTCTGCATGGTTCATCTGGCTATAGAGCCTAACCGGAACGAAACTGATATCCGTAGTCTATATTCAGCGGCAGAAGCACGAGCGACAGCGATGCAGAAACGTTGGCTTCATATTATGGGGGCTGCACAGGCTGAGGAACAACAACAGGCACTGGAACGCCGCAACAAGCAGGTCAATCGTACCCCGCAGCCTGAAGATGCGGAAAGGGAATCGGAAGGATGGGAAACCTCCTTTCCCCAGGAGGACTTTGAACAAGCTGTGCGTACGGTACAGGAATATATCAGGCAGGGCGATGTGTTCCAGGTGAACCTGTCCTTGAGACAGGAAAAGCGGCTTCATTCGAGCGCTGAGCATATTTACGAATGGCTGCGCCTTGTGAATCCATCACCGTATATGGGAATGCTGCGTAGTCCAGACTTTCAACTGGTAAGCGGATCTCCCGAGCTTCTGGTCAAAGTGGAGAATGGCAAAGTCAGTGCACGTCCCATCGCAGGGACCCGAAGAAGGGGCCGGGATGAAGCAGAGGACAAAGCTATGGCGGATGAACTACTCAGCAGTGAGAAGGAACGGGCGGAGCATATTATGCTCGTTGATCTGGAACGGAATGATATCGGACGGATTGCGGCCTATGGTTCGGTTCATGTGCCTGAATTGATGACTATCGAGAAGTATTCCCATGTCATGCATCTCGTTTCCCAGGTGGAAGGCAGGCTGGCAGAAGGTTTATCCGTATTTGATGTGATTGCTGCGACATTCCCGGGTGGAACGATTACAGGAGCCCCAAAAGTCCGCACCATGGAGATTATCGAGGAACTTGAGCCTGTGCGGCGTGGGCCTTATACGGGTTCCATCGGGTGGATGGATTACAGTGGGAATATGGAATTGAACATCGTCATTCGTACACTTGCCATTAAGGACGGTATTGGTTATGTACAGGCCGGGGCAGGGATTGTTATTGATTCCGATCCATATCGGGAATACAAGGAATGCCGCAACAAGGCAAGAGCCATGATGAGAGCTGTGAATTACAGCGAAGAGGCGGAAGCAAGCAGAGCTATTGAACAAGAACAAGCGAAAAGAACAGAAGCTGTTAACTAAACTAAACTAAAATAAAATAAAACGAAGCAACCGTCACTTGCATTGACGGAAGATGAGGAGGAGCAGGCATATGATACTGGTTATCGATAATTACGATTCTTTCACGTATAACCTGGTTCAATATCTGGGTGAACTGGGCGAGACGGTGGAAGTTCGCCGCAACGACGAGATTGATCTGGCAGGCATAGAGGCACTGGCACCTGATCATATTCTGATCTCTCCGGGCCCGTGTACACCGAATGAAGCGGGCATTAGTCTGGCAGTCATCGATCATTTCAAGGGAAGCATTCCGATCTTTGGTGTGTGCCTGGGGCATCAGTCCATTGGACAAGCGTTTGGTGGCAATGTCATTCGTGCGGAGCGTATGATGCACGGCAAAACATCCGAGATGCACCACAATGGAACATCGGTATTTGCCGGATTGCCATCTCCATTCACAGCTACCCGTTACCACTCCCTGATTGTGGAGCGCAGCAGCTTGCCTGACTGCCTGGAGATTACAGCGGAGACAGCTGAAGGTGAAATTATGGGTCTGCGTCACAAAGAATATGCGATTGAAGGGGTTCAATTCCACCCGGAATCCATTATTACAGACCATGGTCATCAGATGCTTCGTAACTTTTTGTCCCAACAAGTGAAGGTTTAACATGCAATATGCCGCGATAAACGGAGAGTTGGTCAATATGGCGGCGGCCGTGGTTCCTGTAACGGATCACGGCTTTTTGTACGGACTTGGACTGTTTGAGACGTTCCGGACGTATCAAGGTGTCCCATATCTTTTGGAACGGCATCTGGAGCGCATGGCTTCGGGGTGTAAGGAACTTGGCATTCCTTTTACAACGACCGCCGCAGAGGTGACAGGTGGGCTTCAACGTTTGATGGATGCGAACGGACTTCGGGATGCGTATGTGCGATACACGGTATCAGCCGGTGAAGCACCGCTAGGCTTACCTTCTGGTGATTATTCGAAGCCGAATCATATTTTACTGGCAAAAGCATTACCTGATCCTTCTCCCTCTTTATATGAGAGTGGAAAAATGATTCAACGGTTGTCTACACCTCGCAACACGCCCGAAGGAGAAGTTCGGTTCAAGTCGCTGCATTACATGAACAGTATTCTGGCGAAACGGGAGCTTAATGGATACGGGCAGCATGTGCAGGGTGCAGAAGGGCTACAATTAACCCGGGATGGTCATATAGCGGAAGGGATCGTCAGCAATGTGTTTTGGGTACGGGAAAATGTTCTCTACACGCCAGCACTCTCAACCGGCATTCTGCCGGGTATCACGAGAGCTGTGGTAATGGAGATTGCCTCGCAGCAAGGAATCCCCTGCATAGAAACGTTAGCTTCCTGGGAGGATCTCCTGCAAGCAGATGAAATATTTCTAACCGGCTCGGTGGCCGAACTGGTTCCGGTGACAACTCTGCGGGATCAGGACGGAGCCGAAACGATAATTAGCAACGGACATATTGGCCCGGTTACAGCAGTCCTTCTGGGTATGTACCGGCAGAAAGCGGGGTATACTTCATGACACTTACACCTGTCATTTATGAACGGAACTATGCATGGGGGCCAGCTGAATTGAAGCTGGGTACAAGAACACAGATTATGGGCATTCTTAACGTCACGCCTGACTCATTCTCGGATGGTGGACGTTATACCAACGTGGAGCGGGCGGTTGCCCATGCCAAGAAGATGATGGAGGACGGGGCGGACCTGATTGATATCGGCGGGGAGTCCACCCGGCCAGGTTCAGATGTCGTGGGCGCCGATGAAGAGCTTAGCCGGATTATTCCGGTTATTGAAGCCTTGCATCAGCAAGCCCCGCACATTCCAATATCGGTAGACACGTATAAGGCCGATGTTGCACGTCAGGCTATTCTGGCCGGTGCTCATATTATTAATGATGTGTGGGGTGCTAAGGCAGATCCAGATATGGCCCGCACGGCAGCCGAACTGGGGTGTCCCATCATTTTGATGCATAATCGGCAGGATCGGAATTACACCGATTATCTGAGTGATGTCGTGAGCGATTTGCAGGAGAGCATACAGATTGCGTTAACAGCTGGCGTGAAAGCAGAGCAAATTATCCTGGACCCGGGCATTGGTTTTGTGAAGGATCTCGGAGAAAATCTGAAGCTCATGTCATCGCTCGGTTTGCTCAATGAAATGGGGTATCCCGTTCTGCTAGCCACCTCACGTAAAAGATTCATCCAGAACACCCTGAATGTCGGGGCGGATGATGCACTGGAAGGAACGGCTGCGACCGTTGCATTTGGCATTGCCCAAGGGTGCCAGATGGTTCGGGTTCATGATGTGAAGCCGATTCGGCGGACGGCAGACATGTGTGCTGCCATGTTATATGCTTCTCCGGGTATACGGAGGAAATAATGTTGGCGGGTCCCTGGTGACCCGTCCAGTGGAAGCGCAGCGTTTTTCAAAGGCGAAGCTAAGGCATGACTTCAAATAGATTAAAATTTCAATATATATAGAGGGCAGGCGGATCGTATGGATAGAATGGTATTGCATCGTATGGAGTATTACGGATATCATGGTGTTTTTGCAGAAGAACGGAAGCTTGGGCAGCGGTACTATATTGATCTGGAGATTGATATGGACCTGGGTGAGGCCGGACGTAACGATGATCTGACCAAAACGATTAATTATGCGGAGATCCATGAGCTGGTAAAACAGATTGTAGAGAATAAATCATTCCAGTTAATTGAAGCTTTGGGCGAACATATTGCATCTTCTTTACTAGACACTTATACTATTATCAATGCATTGACAGTCAAGGTGACGAAGCCACATCCGCCATTTGATATTCATTTTGAGGGCGTAACGGTAGAGCTTCGCCGCACAAGAAAGTGAGAACCGATCATGATTGCACATTCGACCTCTGAATCTTCAGAGGCTTATATTGCTTTAGGGGCCAATTTGGGTGACCGGGAACAGACGCTGTTTGAAGCATTGTCTTTGCTGGATGAACACCCTCATATATCCGTTCTGCGTTGTTCTGCACTATATGAGACGGAGCCTGTAGGATATGTAGATCAGCCTGCATTTCTGAATATGGCAGTCGCCGTACAGGCGATGCTGACACCTGAGCAGTTGCTCACGGAATTATTGGATATCGAGAATCGGCTTGGCCGTGTTCGTGATATTCGCTGGGGACCGCGCACCGTTGATCTGGATCTGCTCTGGATGCAAGGTGAGACGCGAGATACCGAATTGCTTCAATTGCCTCATCCTCGTATGGGAGAACGGGCTTTTGTGCTGGTCCCACTGTCGGATATCGTACCGGAGGGCGAGATTTCAGGTTTGTATACCTTTGTACACTCATCGTTGTCTGTACTGGATGGAAAGGATGGAATACAGCTTTGGAAAACATGCAATTGGCCAACCGAATCCGGGCATTCCGGAAGCTGAAAGGTTTAACACAACATGAACTTGCGGCCGAGACCGGCATCTCGCTGGCCATTCTGGGAACCATTGAACGGGGAAACCGTAAGGTATCACAGCAAGAACTCGATCGAATTGCTGGTGTGCTGGCAATCAGTATCGAGGAGCTGCGGGGCAACTAGGACCGTTTCGGTTTCGCCATGTTACAACAACCAAGACACCGATCGAACTTTATATCGTGATATATACAGAATTAAAAAAGGAGTGGAACGACTACCGTGCTTAACATTGGTGGCATTGAAATGAAAAACCAGGTCGTACTTGCGCCGATGGCTGGCGTATGTAATCCGGCTTTTCGTTTGATCGCAAAAGAATTCGGAACAGGCCTCGTATGCGCGGAGATGGTGAGTGGCAAAGCCATTGTCCATGGCAACCAGCGTACGCGTGAGATGTTGTTTGTAGATGAGCGTGAGAAACCGCTGAGCCTTCAGATTTTTGGGGGAGATCGTGATTCCCTTGTAGAAGCAGCCAAAATCGTGGACAAAGAAACCAATGCAGACATCATCGATATTAACATGGGATGCCCTGTGCCAAAGGTAACGAAATGTGATGCCGGTGCACGTTGGTTGCTTGATCCGAGCAAAATCTATGAGATGGTATCCGCTGTTGTGGACGCGGTGGAGAAGCCGGTGACGGTCAAGATGCGTATCGGCTGGGATAACGAGCATATCTTCGCGGTGGAGAATGCACTCGCGGTTGAACGAGCTGGTGGACAGGCGGTAAGTGTACACGGCCGTACGCGTGAGCAACTCTATACAGGCACAGCTGACTGGTCACACATCAAAGATGTAAAAGAAGCTGTCTCTATCCCAGTGATCGGCAATGGTGATGTCCATACACCAGAGGATGCACGCCGTATGCTGGATGAAACGGGTTGTGACGGAGTTATGATCGGTCGTGCCGCCCTGGGTAACCCATGGATGCTGTATCGTACCATTCAATACCTAAGCACGGGGGAATTGCTTCCTGACCCGAATGGCGAAGAGAAGATCCGTGTTGCCATCCTGCATATGGATCGACTGATCGCATTGAAGAATGAGACAGTTGCCGTACGCGAGATGCGTAAACATCTGGCTTGGTATTTGAAAGGCCTGAAAGGATCCGCCCGCATCAAGGATGTTATTATGGAAGGAACCAAGCGGGACGAGATGGTACAGATTCTGGAGAACTTTGTGAGTCAGCTGAAAAGCGAAGGTAATTTGGAGTCAGAACCGGTAATCACCGGAAATGCATCTTAATTATAAACGCATCTGTAAAACGTTTACACCTATAGGGGACGTAACATTGACTTTTCGAGATCGTTCCCCTATAATTTCTCAGTATAAATTCGCCATGTGCGTTAATAAGGATATAGCATCAGGAGGAATATTCTATTCCTCTGGAGAACTTCATATAGTTTTGAAGATGTATGCGAGCGGAGCTCTGTAACAAGCACTGATTCCGTTGCCGTACAATCAAATTTATTCCCATGACAGGAGAATCGGTTGAGATGAGCGACAAGGAAGTTATCCTTACACCAGAAGGACTCAAGAAGCTGGAAGAAGAATTGGAAACATTGAAATCAGTGAAGCGCCGCGAAGTGGCTGAACGGATTAAGGTAGCCATCGGGTATGGAGATATCAGTGAAAACTCTGAATACGAAGACGCGAAGAATGAGCAAGCTTTCATCGAAGGACGTGTAATCACGTTGGAGAAATTGCTTCGTAACGCGCGGATTATTAACAGCGACGAGATCGATACCGATGCCGTAAGCGTGGGTGCAACCGTCACTGTAGAAGATCTGGAGTTTGGCGACATCACGGAATATACGATTGTAGGTACTGCGGAGGCAGACCCGCTTCAGAACAAGATATCGAACGAGAGCCCTGTAGGTAAAGCGATTCTCGGCAAGAAAAAAGGTACAGTTGTTGATGTAAGTGTGCCTGCTGGCGTAATTCAATATAAAATTATGGACATTAAAAAGCTATAGCAACGAAGCAGTTGGGCACGGTAAACAAAAGCTTCCTTAGGGAAGCTTTTTCAACATTAGAGGAAAAACTACCTCTCGCGATGCCTGCAATGTAAATAAGGAGATGAATACAGATCATGACGGATGAAGTCTTGAATCAGGAAACCGAACTTAGCGAGCTTTTACAAATTCGCCGTGACAAATTGGACGAGCTCCGCAAATTGGGAATCGACCCTTTTGGCCAAAAATACGTACGTACCGAAGAAGCCGGCTCCATTCTGAAGAAGTATGAAGAACTGACCAAGGAAGAGCTGGAAGAGAAGCACATCGAAGTCAGTATTGCCGGACGGATTATGGCGAAGCGGGGAATGGGTAAAGCAAGCTTCGCACATATTCAGGACCTGAGCGGCAGAATCCAGATCTATGTTCGTCAGGATAGCGTGCCTGAAGACAAGTATGCGGCATTTAGCTTGCTGGACCTTGGCGATATCGTTGGAATAACAGGTGTGATCTTTAAGACCAAAACAGGTGAAACTTCTGTAAAAGTGAAAGATATTGAAGTGCTGTCCAAATCGCTCTATCCGCTTCCGGATAAATTCCATGGTCTCACTGACGTAGAGCTGCGTTACCGCCAGCGTTATGTTGACCTGATTATGAGCCCGGACGTACAACAGACCTTTATCGCACGTTCCAAAATCATTCAATCGATGCGTCGTTACCTGGATTCCCTTGGATATCTGGAAGTGGAAACACCTACGTTGCATACCATCGCAGGAGGAGCGGCAGCACGTCCGTTCATCACACATCACAATGCGCTTGATATGGAACTGTACATGCGGATTGCGATTGAACTTCACCTGAAACGTCTGATTGTTGGTGGGCTGGAGAAGGTATATGAGATCGGCCGTGTATATCGGAATGAAGGTATGTCCACACGTCACAATCCGGAGTTCACCATGATTGAATTGTATGAGGCATATGCCGACTACAAGGATATTATGCAATTGACGGAGAACCTGGTTGCTCATATTGCACAGGAAGTACTGGGTACGCAAGTGATCCAGTATGGAGATTATGAAGTAGATCTTACGCCACAGTGGCGCCGTGTTACGATGGTGGATGCAGTTAAGGAAGTTGTAGGCGTAGACTTCTCCGTACACATGACGGATGAGGAAGCACACAACTTGGCGAAGGAACATAAGGTTCCGGTTGAAAAACATATGACATTTGGTCATATTCTGAACGCGTTCTTTGAAGAATTTGTAGAAGAGACGTTGATTCAACCGACATTCATTATGGGACATCCTCTTGAGATCTCACCACTAGCGAAGAAAAATGATGTAGATCCGCGCTTTACGGATCGCTTCGAATTGTTCATCGTTGGACGCGAGCATGCCAATGCCTTCACAGAGCTGAATGATCCAATCGATCAGCGTCAGCGCTTTGAAGCACAGATGCTGGAGAAAGAACATGGGAACGACGAAGCTCATGAGATGGATGACGACTTCATCCGTGCGCTCGAATATGGTATGCCACCAACAGGCGGATTGGGAATCGGGGTGGATCGTCTGATCATGCTGCTTACCAACTCCCCGTCGATTCGTGACGTACTGCTCTTCCCGCACATGCGTCCTCGTACGCAAGATTAAATAAGGAACGTAGGATACGTTCATAATAGAAGAGGAACCTGCCGTTCAGTATCATGCTGGGGCAAGTTCCTCTTTAGGTTTACATAGACGCTAAAAATAAAGTTTGTCAGAAGGCCTTTGCTCACAGCACATCATTAGGGTAACACCGCGTCTTGAAATTGTTAGATCAACCTGTTCGTATTTTTGTTAAAAGAGGTGCCCTTCATGAAGTTCAGGCTTCACTTTGCCAAATTCTTATCTCCTCCGTTAATTCTGGTCGGTGGTTTTCTGCTTATCATTGCGATTGGAACGGTGCTTCTCATGTTGCCAATCTCCAACCAAAGCGGTATGCATTTGGCGTTTATTGACGCGCTCTTTACATCCACCTCTGCCGCATGTGTAACTGGACTTGTCGTTGTGGATGTAGGGACGACCTTTAATTTGTTTGGTCAGTTCGTCATTATGGTACTGATGCAGCTTGGTGGACTCGGATTCATGACCATGGCTACCCTCTTTGCGCTTGTATTGGGCAAGCGAATCTCACTCAAGGACAGGTTATTACTCAAAGAAGCCATTAATGCAGACAGTATGGAAGGGATAGTACGCATTATCCGCAAGGTGTTGATTTTCTCCTTTACCATTGAAGGGGTGGCTGCTGTCATACTTGCGCTGCGCTGGGCAACGGAGATGCCATTGGGTCAGGCCGTATACTATGGAATATTTCATTCCGTTTCATTGTTTAATAATGGCGGCTTTGATTTGTTCGGCAACAGCTTTCAATACTACACCGGAGACTGGATATTCAATTTGACTGCTTCTGTGCTCGTTGTCTCTGGTGGACTGGGTTTTGTTGTATTAAATGATCTGTTCGAGTATCGCAAACGCCGCCGTTTGTCTCTTCAGTCCAAACTGGTGCTGTCTGTATCCGGAGCGCTGATCGGTATAGGAGCGATTGTGTTGTTTGTTTTCGAATTCACCAATGGACATACACTGGCTTCACTCACATGGAGCGAGAAGATCTATGCGTCCTTCTTCCAGTCTGTCTCTACACGTTCGTCGGGAACGAGCACAATCGATATCACGGAGATGAGGCAGGCTACCCAATTCTTCTTCATTCTGCTGATGTTTATCGGGGCTTCCCCAGGATCGACGGGGGGCGGAATCAAGACGACTACATTCCTGATCATGATTGGTGCGGTGTATGCCATGATTCGGGGAAATAAGGATATTGTGTTTTTCCGCCAGCGTGTTCCGAAAGAACTGCTGATGAGGGCGTTGACCATTATTATGGTTTCTCTGATCATATTCATGATCGTGGTGATGCTTCTGCTTACGACAGAGGATGCGCCATTCCTTTCACTGATGTTTGAAGCTGCATCCGCAATCGGTACCGTGGGTCTTTCTGTGGGAGTGACTGATGAGTTGACCAATTGGGGAAAAATTATTATTACCTTTACCATGTTTGTAGGTCGGATCGGGCCATTAACCATCGCGTATGCTCTTCGTCCGCGCAAAGAGAAGAAACTGTATCGTCATCCGGAAGGCCGGATCATTATCGGATAAAAAGAAAAACCGTCAGACATTCAGAACTAACTCCTGTTATCGTAACGGGCCTTAGTCACAACGAATGTGCTGCGGTTTTTTTTGGTTTAACGACACAAGGAAGCAAGATGCAAAGTGAGAACATCGTCCATGAGCTTGGCATTCATCTGATCCGGTCTAAGCACGGTATGTATGCCTAAGCCATCTACCAGTGCATACAATCTCTCGATCTCCAGTTCTTTGTCCAGATCGGGTCTGGAGAGGTCGAGCTTTATCAGGTAGGTGATAACAGAGCCTACAGCTTGTCTGAGTTCATTATATACGGTATTAGCAAGTTCTTTGAGTGTAGGATCGGTATTCGCTCTGGCTGTAAAAGCGTACCACACCTCCATTTCGGCCAGTTTTTCTTCCGTGTTTGGTAAGAATTCGAGCAATAGGCATTTCATATTGTCCATGGGAGAGCCGGTGAAGGACATTTTTTGGACTCGATGAGACACCCGTTCAGATACCAAATTCATGGCATATCGTAGTAGTTCCGATTGAGTAGAAAAGTAGTGACGCATCGAACCAACCGAAACTCCAGCTTCTTCAGCAATATTCCGAACAGAGGCCTGTTCCATGCCATCTCTTCGTATAATACGCCAAGCTGCCTCGGCCACGAGCACGCGCTGTTTATCGTGATCAACAATTTTAGGCATAGGCATATTATATCACTGTTGATTATTATAGTACACACGTGTTAAATTATATTTAATACATTTGTATCAAAAAAGGAGAGGCTGAAATGATTGGTTATTTCATTATAGGTTGTGAGATTGCCTTTTGGGTGTTTGTGTTCGCAGGTCTGAGTGTCAGGTATCTCCTTGGCATGAAGCGAATAGGCATCGGTTTGTTAATGGCGACGCCGGTTATCGATCTGTTATTGCTGGTAGCTACAGTTATGGATCTCCAGCGAGGAGCTACAGCAAGTATGATTCATGGTATAGCTGCGGTGTATATAGGAGTAAGCATTGCCTATGGTCACCAGATGATCGCTTGGGCGGATCGATATTTCCTATATTGGTTCAAAGGTGGAGAAAACCCTCGTAGTAACAAGTTATATGGTAGAGAACATGCGAGTCGTGAGCGTAGTGGATGGTTTAGACATCTATTGGCTTGGGCTATAGGAAGTGCTTTTTTATTGGCCATGATATGGTGGATTGGAGATGCTGAACGTACAGCTGTCTTCAATAATCTGATCAGAGTGTGGGGAATGATACTCGGTATCGATTTTCTGATAAGCTTTAGTTACAGTTTATGGCCAAGAAAGGTTCCTGCTAGGAATGTTAAACGTTAAAGTAAAAATGGACGTGTGTATGAACTTGCTAAGTTGGGAGAATACCATATGTACGTCCGTATTAGATCAATCCGATTGTTAATATAGTTTCAAAAAAAGACTTGCATTCAATATCTGTACATGGTATATTCTAATTCCGGCCAAGAAAACACGGTTTACACGGTGCGGCAAGCAAATGAAATAAGCTTCGAAAGAAACTTAAAAAAAGAGCTTGCAAAGTTGGTTCGGATGTGATAAGATATAAAAGTTGCTGAAGAGAACGACATTCGGTAACAAAATAAGTTTGATCTTTGAAAACTGAACAACGAGTGAGTAAACATTCTGCTTGCAGAATGAACGCGAAAGTTTGAGACAAGCCTTGGCTTGGATCGACTGGAGCACAAATGAGATTTTTAATCTCGTCAGATTCAAAATGAGCTTATCGCTCTTTTCAATACTTTATTGGAGAGTTTGATCCTGGCTCAGGACGAACGCTGGCGGCATGCCTAATACATGCAAGTCGAGCGGACTTGAAGAGAAGCTTGCTTCTCTGATAGTTAGCGGCGGACGGGTGAGTAACACGTAGGCAACCTGCCCTCAAGTTTGGGACAACTACCGGAAACGGTAGCTAATACCGAATAATTGTTTTCTTCGCCTGAAGGAAACTGGAAAGACGGAGCAATCTGTCACTTGGGGATGGGCCTGCGGCGCATTAGCTAGTTGGTGAGGTAACGGCTCACCAAGGCGACGATGCGTAGCCGACCTGAGAGGGTGATCGGCCACACTGGGACTGAGACACGGCCCAGACTCCTACGGGAGGCAGCAGTAGGGAATCTTCCGCAATGGGCGAAAGCCTGACGGAGCAATGCCGCGTGAGTGATGAAGGTTTTCGGATCGTAAAGCTCTGTTGCCAGGGAAGAACGCTTGGGAGAGTAACTGCTCTCAAGGTGACGGTACCTGAGAAGAAAGCCCCGGCTAACTACGTGCCAGCAGCCGCGGTAATACGTAGGGGGCAAGCGTTGTCCGGAATTATTGGGCGTAAAGCGCGCGCAGGCGGTCATTTAAGTCTGGTGTTTAATCCCGGGGCTCAACCCCGGATCGCACTGGAAACTGGGTGACTTGAGTGCAGAAGAGGAGAGTGGAATTCCACGTGTAGCGGTGAAATGCGTAGATATGTGGAGGAACACCAGTGGCGAAGGCGACTCTCTGGGCTGTAACTGACGCTGAGGCGCGAAAGCGTGGGGAGCAAACAGGATTAGATACCCTGGTAGTCCACGCCGTAAACGATGAGTGCTAGGTGTTAGGGGTTTCGATACCCTTGGTGCCGAAGTTAACACATTAAGCACTCCGCCTGGGGAGTACGGTCGCAAGACTGAAACTCAAAGGAATTGACGGGGACCCGCACAAGCAGTGGAGTATGTGGTTTAATTCGAAGCAACGCGAAGAACCTTACCAGGTCTTGACATCTGAATGACCGGTGCAGAGATGTACCTTTTCTTCGGAACATTCAAGACAGGTGGTGCATGGTTGTCGTCAGCTCGTGTCGTGAGATGTTGGGTTAAGTCCCGCAACGAGCGCAACCCTTATATTTAGTTGCCAGCACTTCGGGTGGGCACTCTAGATAGACTGCCGGTGACAAACCGGAGGAAGGTGGGGATGACGTCAAATCATCATGCCCCTTATGACCTGGGCTACACACGTACTACAATGGCCGGTACAACGGGCTGCGAAATCGCGAGATGGAGCCAATCCCAACAAAGCCGGTCTCAGTTCGGATTGCAGGCTGCAACTCGCCTGCATGAAGTCGGAATTGCTAGTAATCGCGGATCAGCATGCCGCGGTGAATACGTTCCCGGGTCTTGTACACACCGCCCGTCACACCACGAGAGTTTATAACACCCGAAGTCGGTGGGGTAACCGCAAGGAGCCAGCCGCCGAAGGTGGGATAGATGATTGGGGTGAAGTCGTAACAAGGTAGCCGTATCGGAAGGTGCGGCTGGATCACCTCCTTTCTATGGAGAATCGTTTCCTGCAACGGAAACATTCAAATATGCAGCTTAGCTGCAAAACACTCACTCGTTGTTCGGTTTTGAGAGCTCAAACTCTCAAACAGCTTGCTTTTGCATGGAGCTTGTTCTTTGAAAACTAGATATCGAAACGAAACAAACGCGAATTAGAACATTCCTTTTTAGCTGAACTTGTGTTAAACAAGTTTCAATAAAAACGGTAGTCAAATTGCTTTTGTGATGGTATCGGGTGAGAGCGACTTTTGGCTTTGCGCAAGCAAAACAAGGGAAGCGAGCGACCGAAACCGGAACAAAATGGTTAAGCTACTAAGAGCACACGGAGGATGCCTAGGCGCTAGGAGCCGATGAAGGACGTGGCGAACAACGAAACTGCCTCGGGGAGCTGTAAGCAAGCTTTGATCCGGGGGTGTCCGAATGGGGAAACCCAGCTGGGGTAATTTCCAGTTACTCACAACTGAATACATAGGTTGTGTAGAGGCATACCAGGGGAACTGAAACATCTAAGTACCCTGAGGAAGAGAAAACAATAGTGATTCCGTCAGTAGCGGCGAGCGAACGCGGAGAAGCCCAAACCAGAGAGCTTGCTCTTTGGGGTTGTGGGACGTCTCACATGGAGTTACAAAGGAACCGGTTAAGCGAAGAGGTCTGGAAAGGCCCGCCAAAGAAGGTAAAAGCCCTGTAGTTGAAAGTTGGTTCCCTCCGAGACGGATCCCGAGTAGTGCGGGGCACGTGAAACCCCGTATGAATCCGGCAGGACCATCTGCCAAGGCTAAATACTTCCTAGCGACCGATAGTGAAGCAGTACCGTGAGGGAAAGGTGAAAAGCACCCCGGAAGGGGAGTGAAATAGAACCTGAAACCGTGTGCTTACAAAAAGTCAGAGCCCGTTTTAGGGGTGATGGCGTGCCTTTTGTAGAATGAACCGGCGAGTTACGTTCCCGTGCAAGGTTAAGGTGAAGAGCCGGAGCCGCAGCGAAAGCGAGTCTGAATAGGGCGAATGAGTACGTGGACGTAGACCCGAAACCGGGTGATCTACCCCTGTCCAGGGTGAAGGTGCGGTAACACGCACTGGAGGCCCGAACCCACGCATGTTGAAAAATGCGGGGATGAGGTGGGGGTAGCGGAGAAATTCCAATCGAACTCGGAGATAGCTGGTTCTCCCCGAAATAGCTTTAGGGCTAGCCTCGGAAAACAGAGTCGTGGAGGTAGAGCACTGATTGGGTGCGGGGCCCGCAAGGGTTACCAAGCTCAGTCAAACTCCGAATGCCATAGACTTACTTCCGGGAGTCAGACAGTGAGTGCTAAGATCCATTGTCAAAAGGGAAACAGCCCAGACCATCAGCTAAGGTCCCCAAGTGTGTGTTAAGTGGGAAAGGATGTGGAGTTGCACAGACAACCAGGATGTTGGCTTAGAAGCAGCCATCATTGAAAGAGTGCGTAATAGCTCACTGGTCGAGTGACTCTGCGCCGAAAATGTAACGGGGCTAAACACACCACCGAAGCTATGGCTTGATGCTTTGCATCAGGGGTAGGGGAGCGTTGTATAAGGGTTGAAGGTGTACCGTAAGGAGCGCTGGACATTATACAAGTGAGAATGCCGGTATGAGTAACGAAAAGATCAGTGAGAATCTGATCCGCCGAAAGCCTAAGGGTTCCTGAGGAAGGCTCGTCCGCTCAGGGTAAGTCGGGACCTAAGGCGAGGCCGAAAGGCGTAGTCGAAGGACAACAGGTCGAAATTCCTGTACCACCGTAAGCCGTTATGAGCAATGGGGGGACGCAGTAGGGTAGTGACGCGGACTGATGGATGTCCGTCTAAGCAGTAAGGCTGATGTGTAGGCAAATCCGCACATTGTAAGGCTGAGCTGTGATGGGGAGCGAAAATTATAGTAGCGAAGGTCATGATCTCACACTGCCAAGAAAAGCCTCTAGCCAGGTGATGGTGCCCGTACCGCAAACCGACACAGGTAGGCGAGAAGAGTATTCTAAGGCGCGCGGAAGA
This sequence comes from Paenibacillus sp. FSL K6-1122, assembly GCF_037977015.1. NCBI lineage: Bacteria > Bacillati > Bacillota > Bacilli > Caryophanales > Paenibacillaceae > Paenibacillus > Paenibacillus sp. FSL K6-1122. The sequence goes on from NZ_CP150272.1 coordinate 89,588, forward strand.
ACTCTCGTTAAGGAACTCGGCAAAATGACCCCGTAACTTCGGGAGAAGGGGTGCCCCGGTAGTGTGAATAGCACGAGGGGGCCGCAGTGAAAAGGCCCAAGCGACTGTTTAGCAAAAACACAGGTCTGTGCGAAGCCGTAAGGCGAAGTATACGGGCTGACGCCTGCCCGGTGCTGGAAGGTTAAGGGGAGTGGTTAGGAGCAATCCGAAGCTGTGAACCGAAGCCCCAGTAAACGGCGGCCGTAACTATAACGGTCCTAAGGTAGCGAAATTCCTTGTCAGGTAAATTCTGACCCGCACGAATGGCGTAACGACTTGGGCGCTGTCTCAACGAGAGATCCGGTGAAATTTTAATACCTGTGAAGATGCAGGTTACCCGCGACAAGACGGAAAGACCCCATGGAGCTTTACTGCAGCTTGATATTGAATTTGGGTACGATCTGTACAGGATAGGTGGGAGCCTTTGAAACGTGAGCGCCAGCTTGCGTGGAGGCAACGTTGGGATACCACCCTGATCGTATCTAGGTTCTAACCTGGTACCGTAATCCGGTGCGGGGACAGTGTCAGGTGGGCAGTTTGACTGGGGCGGTCGCCTCCTAAAGAGTAACGGAGGCGCCCAAAGGTTCCCTCAGAATGGTTGGAAATCATTCGAAGAGTGCAAAGGCATAAGGGAGCTTGACTGCGAGACCTACAAGTCGAGCAGGGACGAAAGTCGGGCTTAGTGATCCGGTGGTACCGCATGGAAGGGCCATCGCTCAACGGATAAAAGCTACCCTGGGGATAACAGGCTTATCTCCCCCAAGAGTCCACATCGACGGGGAGGTTTGGCACCTCGATGTCGGCTCATCGCATCCTGGGGCTGAAGTAGGTCCCAAGGGTTGGGCTGTTCGCCCATTAAAGCGGTACGCGAGCTGGGTTCAGAACGTCGTGAGACAGTTCGGTCCCTATCTGTCGTGGGCGTAGGAAATTTGAGAGGAGCTGTCCTTAGTACGAGAGGACCGGGATGGACGTACCGCTGGTGTACCAGTTGTTCCGCCAGGAGCACCGCTGGGTAGCTATGTACGGACGGGATAAACGCTGAAAGCATCTAAGCGTGAAGCCCCCCTCAAGATGAGATTTCCCAGTATGTAAGACCCCTTGAAGACGACGAGGTAGATAGGCTGGGGGTGGAAGTGCAGCAATGCATGGAGCTGACCAGTACTAATCGGTCGAGGGCTTATCCAATAGCAAGTGATAATTCGCATGTTTCGTTTCGAATCTAGTTTTCAGAGAATGATCTCTGAATGTAAGCTAAGCTATGCGTTTGGTGGCGATGGCGGAGGGGTTCCACACGTACCCATCCCGAACACGACCGTTAAGCCCTCTAGCGCCGATGGTACTTGGACCGCAGGGTCCTGGGAGAGTAGGACGCCGCCAAGCAAAGAACCACTGCCGATGTTATTCGGTGGTGGTTTTTATTATATAGTTTTATTATGCAGTATGGGATTAAATACAGATTGAATTTGGTGATTTCTCAGCACAATAGGATGTATACAGGTAACGTTATTCGATACGAATTGACGTTTTTTTGCGTAATAACTAGACTTGTCCGCTCTGGAAAAACAGTTGTGTTCATCAGGCAATACACCTGATATAACCAAGTACTTTTCCTTGACAGTCTAAATATCGCTTTGCTAAGATGGCAATAATAAATTTTTCAGAAAACGTATTTTCGGCGTAAAATACAGCCTGGAATCTTCGGGTTTTGGACCGTAAAGCTGAGCAAACATAAGGAGGAACACTTGCGTGTGGGAAGATAAATTTGGTAAGGAAGGCCTCACCTTTGATGATGTATTGCTAGTGCCACGGAAATCCGAGACACTGCCTAAAGAAGTAGATGTATCTATTCGTTTGAGTGATACTGTAAAGCTAAATATTCCTTTGATCAGTGCGGGTATGGATACAGTAACTGAAGCGACTTTGGCTATTGCCATTGCACGTGAAGGCGGTATCGGTATTATTCATAAAAATATGTCTGTTGAACAACAGGCAGAAGAAGTAGATCGTGTTAAGCGTTCGGAGAGTGGTGTTATTACAAACCCGTTCTCACTGACGGCAGATCATCTGGTATCTGATGCGGAAGCAGTAATGGCGAAATATCGGATCTCCGGTGTACCTATTATTGAAGGAGATCAGAAGCTGGTTGGTATTTTGACCAACCGCGATTTGCGTTTTATTCATGATTACGGCATCAAAATTAGCGAAGTCATGACTCATGAGAATCTGGTTACCGCTCCTGTAGGCACTACACTTCAAGAAGCTGAGGGTATCCTTCAGAAGCACAAGATTGAGAAACTTCCATTAGTTGATGAGACAAACACGTTGAAAGGTCTTATCACAATTAAAGATATTGAGAAAGCCATTCAATTCCCTCATGCAGCCAAAGATGCTCAAGGACGTTTGTTGGTTGGTGCAGCGATTGGTATTTCCAAAGATACATTTGAACGTGCAGATGCTTTGGTACAAGCTGGTGTCGACCTGATTACAGTAGACTCGGCTCACGGACACCACATCAATATCATTGAAGCTGTACGTCAGCTTCGTGAACGTTTCCCTAGCCTGACCATCGTTGCAGGTAACGTCGCTACTGGCGCTGCCACTCGTGACTTGATCGAAGCAGGGGCTTCGGTAGTCAAAGTGGGAATTGGTCCAGGTTCGATTTGTACAACACGTGTTATTGCTGGTATTGGTGTACCTCAAGTAACTGCAGTGTACGATTGTGCAACGGTGGCACGTGAATATGGAGTTCCGATTATCGCGGATGGTGGAATTAAATATTCTGGTGAAATTACAAAGGCACTGGCTGCAGGCGCACACGCGGTGATGCTTGGAAGTTTGTTTGCCGGCACAGCAGAAAGCCCGGGAGAAACTGAAATCTTCCAAGGACGTAGCTACAAAGTATACCGCGGTATGGGTTCAATGGCTGCAATGAAACAAGGTAGTAAAGATCGTTACTTCCAAGATGATGACAAGAAACTGGTTCCGGAAGGAATCGAAGGTCGTGTCGCTTACAAAGGACCATTGTCTGATACGATCCACCAACTGATTGGTGGCCTTCGTTCGGGTATGGGATACTGTGGTACAAGTAACTTGGAGCAACTTCGTAACGATACAGGTTTTATCCGAATTACAGGTGCGGGACTGCGCGAAAGTCATCCCCATGATGTGCAGATTACCAAAGAAGCACCTAACTACTCGTTGTAATCTGAAGAGAGTTAATCATTTCCAGGACAGGCTCGGTGATTTTCACCGGGTCTGTCTTTTTTTGCAGATACCCCTGTGATAGAATAGAACAAGCGGTGACGATCCATGGGTGGATTAAGGCGTTGCGGCGGCTATTTGACGTGAATCTATGAATATGGTTTTGAAAAGCAAATGCAGTGCCAGAAAAGGCTGCCAGTTAAACAGAAGCGCGGACGTCCTTTTACATAAGCATTTGCAAAATGCGGACTAAGTGACAATCGATAACGAACTTTAGGAGCAATAATATTGCTCGTTCGATACAGCGCATATAGTACACATCTCATACCATCAAACACACAGGTTAGGGAACAAGAAAATCGCAGCATAAGCTGCACTGAAGCAATTAATAATGCTTTGGATCGAAGGGAGTATTCATCATTGAAAGCCAAACACATGAATAAAAAGAAACGCCAAATGCTCAAAAAGAGCGTAGCCTCGGTAATGCTAATTAACATGCTTTGCATGTCTGCAGTAATGCCGGTCATGGCTGCTGCGGACAACTCCAGTCAGGTTCTGACTGCTACGGCAACAACAACGAAGACGGAAAAAGCCGTAAAGGTTCCTGGGGTAGACTCACTTGGGCTTGAGGTTAGATCAGCGGTGCTAATGGAAGCCTCAACGGGACAGATTCTACTAAATGTCGATGCGGATAAAGCGATGCCACCTGCAAGTATGACCAAGATGATGACAGAGTACATTGTCGCAGAACAGGTCAAACAAGGTAAATTTGGCTGGGACGATATTGTACCTGTTAAAAAGAATGCTGCACAAAGTGTCGGATCACGTATTTTCCTGGCAGAAGGTGACGAGCACACAGTTAAGGATCTCTATATTGCTATGGCTGTTGGCTCTGCCAATGATGCTACGGTTGCTTTAGCTGAGTATGTTGCCGGTTCCGAAGAAGCTTTCGTGAAAATGATGAATGATGAAGCGAAGCGTATGGGCATGAAGGATACCTTCTTTATCAACTCTTCCGGTCTCGACCGAGCAGATATGCCTGCTGATTTCCGCCCAGCTGAAGACAAGGAAACAGTGATGTCCGCTCTGGATGCTGCAATTCTATGCCGATACATCATTATGGATCACCCGGACTACAAAGAATTCACAACGATTCAATCCTACAAGTTCCGTCCCAATGATAAAGCTCCAATTATCAATTACAACTGGATGCTGGAAGCGAATAAAAATATAACCAATTTCAAAAGCTATGCCTATGAAGGTCTGGATGGAATGAAAACAGGCCATACCACGAACGCAGGTAATAACTTTACAGGTACAGCAGAACGTAACGGTATGCGTCTAATTAGTGTTGTTATGGGCACAGATTCGGAATCCGCACGTTTCAGAGAAACTAAAAAAGTATTGGACTATGGATTTAACAACTTTGAAGTGAAACAGGCTGTTGCAGGCAAGACCAAAGTGACGGGCTGGGAAGCGGTACCTTTGAAAAAAGGGAAAGAAACAACCGTTCCTGTTGTAACAGATAATGCGGTAAGTTTCGTTGTACCCAAAGGTACTCAGAACCTGAATGTGACGTTCAAAGCCAACGTAACTGAGGCTGACAAGTTGGTAGCACCAATCAAGGCAGGTACAAAGGTTGGTACGGTAACGTACACGTATAAAGCAGATGGAATTGAGCCACAGGAAAAAACAGTGAACTTGATCACTGCTGAAGAGGCTGAAAAAGGTGGATGGTTCCGTTTGTTCTTCCGTGCTGTGAAGGATTTCTTTGTGGATCTCTTTGACGGGATTAAAAACCTGTTTTAGTCCATAGCAAACTTTATGGAAAGAGTATGATCATGATTTTAATGCTTACATGGTCATATCATTGACAAAATACAAGTTATTCCGACCGGATGGATTGTATATTTACAATTTTTCCGGTAAAATATCAAGTTAGAATTCACGTATGATGAAGTAAAAAAGTACAATGTTCGTTTACCATATGCAAGATCGTGGCTGGTAAGAGAAGGGGAATGAGCGTATGAAGATCGGCGTTTTAGCACTTCAAGGAGCTGTCACAGAGCATATTCGAAGTATTGAACGTGCTGGAGCAGAAGGTATAGCTATCAAACAGGTTCAGCAATTGGAGGACTTGGATGGTCTTATCCTTCCTGGCGGGGAAAGCACGACGATCGGTAAACTGATGCGCAAGTATGGGTTTATGGATGCCATTCGGGCGTTTGCTGCTGAGGGCAAACCGGTATTTGGTACCTGTGCTGGCTTGATCGTTATGGCTAAACACATTGCAGGGCAAGAAGAAGCTCATTTGGAGCTAATGGATATGACTGTATCCCGAAATGCATTTGGACGGCAGAGAGAGAGTTTTGAGACGGATTTGCCAGTCAAAGGTATTGAGGAAACGGTAAGGGCTGTATTTATACGGGCGCCCTTGATCGAGAGTGTCGGAGACCAGGTGGAGGTTCTCTCCACATACAAGGATGAGATTGTTACGGCTCGTCAGGGACATTTGCTGGCTTGCTCCTACCATCCGGAATTGACGGATGACTATCGTCTGCATACTTATTTTGTAGACATGGCCAGATCCTACAAACACACGGTAGACTCTAAATAATGCATGATGTACAACCTATGATCTCCCGGTCATCGGATCACTTCACCAGAAGCCGTATAAGGCCGCTGGTTGGCAGTTGCATCTGAACGGATGCCTGATGTTGCCTGTATCTGCTTCATAGCGGGAATCGCAGCGGAGGGTGACAAGGGGGATATAGGTTGTTTTTTGGGTTACAGGTTCCGATAAGTATATAGTAAGGTGTATACAGTAGAGTTTTGAGAATGGATTTAACATAAGGCTTCACGTTGTGAGGTTATTTAGGAGGGGTATATCGTGCTTGATGTGAAAATATTGCGGAATGAGTATGCACGTGTAGAAGAAGCATTGACTAAACGTGGCAAATCGCTGGATCTTATCGCTGGATTTACCGAGATGGATGCCAAGCGTCGGGAATTGCTTCAAGAGAGTGAAACGCTGAAGAGCCGTCGGAATACAGTTTCCGCTGAAGTTGCTAGACTGAAGAAGAATCGTGAGAACGCTGATGATCTGATTGTGGAGATGCGTGAAGTGTCTGATCGAATCAAAGCCATGGACGAGGAAGTTCGGGAACTGGAAGTGAAGATCAATGATCTCACAATGGCGATTCCGAACATTCCTAACGAAAGCGTACCTATTGGAGCTTCTGAAGACGACAATGTTGAGATTCGTCGTTGGGAAGAGCCGAAGTCATTTACTTTTGCACCAAAAGCACACTGGGAAATTGCGCAGGATCTCGATATTCTTGATTTTGAAGCGGCTGCCAAAGTAACAGGTTCCCGTTTTACCTTTTATAAAGGTCTGGGCGCACGTCTGGAACGTGCATTGATTAACTTCATGATGGATCTGCACAGCGATCAACATGGATATGAAGAGATTCTGCCTCCATACATCGTTAATCGGGACAGCTTGTTTGGAACAGGTCAACTGCCTAAGTTCGAAGAAGACCTGTTCAAGTTGAAAGATACCGAATATTATCTGATCCCTACTGCTGAAGTTCCGGTAACGAACTATCATCGCGAAGAGATTCTGAATGTAGATCAATTGCCTAAGCACTTTGTGGCATACAGCTCTTGTTTCCGCTCTGAAGCCGGTTCGGCTGGACGGGATACACGCGGCTTGATTCGTCAGCATCAATTCAACAAAGTAGAGCTGCTCAAGCTATCTACTCCGGAGACTTCGTATGAAGAACTGGAGCAAATGACTCAAAATGCGGAGCGTGTGCTTCAATTGTTGGGCTTGCCGTATCGCGTCCTGACATTGTGCACGGCAGATATGGGTTTCACCTCAGCTAAAACGTATGATATTGAAGTATGGTTGCCTGAGAGCGACACTTATCGTGAGATTTCCTCGTGCTCCAACTGTGAGGACTTCCAGGCACGTCGTGCCAATATCCGTTTCCGCAGAGAGCCAAAAGCGAAACCGGAATTTGTTCATACATTGAACGGGTCAGGATTGGCGGTTGGACGGACGGTAGCCGCTATCCTGGAGAACTATCAACAGGAAGATGGTACGGTTGTCATTCCTGAAGCATTGCGTCCTTATATGGGCGGTGCAAGTGTGATTGCACGTCGCTCTTAAGTTAGAGTTAGCTAACCATCCTCATCAAGGGGAATACTAATTCAATCCGTCATTTTGGAATGGCGGATTGGAGTGTTTTGTATAACTAAGGCAGTTGTCTGATACGGGATTATCAATTTTAATATAAAAAGGTTGCATTATAATGTCGAGATGTGGTATGATACTTTTCGTGGCAAGTTTATAAAAGTTAATTCCCTGGAGAGGTACCGAAGCGGTCATAACGGGGCGGTCTTGAAAACCGTTAGGGGGCAACTCCACGTGGGTTCGAATCCCACCCTCTCCGCCATACTACACTTATAACAAGGATTCGAGCGATCTCGCTCGAGTCCTTTTTTGCGTTGTGAGTTTGTCCAGCGTAGTGAGCATACAGGTTGGTGACCGATGTATAGGTTGCTCAGTACAACGTTATATTTTGAATAAGGCTAATATGTATAAAAACATCTTCATCGCCGCACTTTATAGGAGTGGAGGTGGTAAGATGAACCGCGAGTTAAACATCGATCAGACAGAGCTTGTAGGGGCTTGGCAAGAACGTTTGCCTCAAGTCCTGAATGTTGGAGACCAGGCTCAGGTAATGGCCGATGAAGCCGATCAGCAGGCGATTCGGATACACATTGCTACAGCAGGGCACGAGATGTACTCTTTTGATTTCAAATGTGCATATGTCGATTCCCGTGAAGTCAGCGTACAGCTGATTGATGTGGAAAGGGATGGACGAACGACGGATGAGCGTACAGAACCGATTCAGGAACTGGCTCACGATTATACACGGCACATTCATGAATGCGCCCAGTCGTTACAATCCCAGACGAGATAATAGCCTGAAATCTGAAGGAGTGAACTCAATTGACTAAAGCCAAAGCGGGAGTAGACAAAAACCTGCAAAATGTAGTCGATGATCTGGAGCAGCCTGCCGTAAACAGTGATCATGCCCAGCAAATTCAGCAAGATATTAATGATCGCCGTCATCAGGATGCACTGAATCATGACAAAACGGAAGATAGGGACCCATCCCATTCCTAACAATGATGAGGGGGCAATAATATGAGCAAACCAAAAACAATTCCCGTACCGGAAGCGCAAGCATCCGAACAGCATCGTCATTCATCCAAACGCTCTTCCATGCAGGAACCATTATCCGGTTCCAAAAAAGTAAAAAATCAAAATCATGTGGATCATTTAAATCCCCAAGGTTAATAGAAGAAACAGATTCACGCAAAAGTCCCTTGTTACCTAACAGGGGGCTTTTGCGTATTCATACATATATAAAGACAGGCACATGGTAATTCCCAAAGCTGACATAGGTCTTTGTAGCCATTTTAAAGAGGAAAGATCACATTTTTCCCAAATTAGGTTTCGGTATCTGGCGATATGGTATATCATTGATATTGAATTACTTTTTTTGGGGTTATCACGAGAGGAGAGAAACAAATGACTAAACGTATGGGGGCGCTTCTTCTCACGTTGCTGTTGACCGTATCTATGGCATTGACAGCATGTAGCAGCAAGCAGGAACCAAAAGAGGCATTGAAGACGGCTGCGGCCAATGCTTCCAAATTGACTTCGTATGAAATGAGTTCTAATTTCACTATTAATGAATTGAGCTATAAACCTGGGGATGCTTCACAAACTGATCCTACCATGACTCAGTTTATGAGCATGCTGAAGGATGCTCAGTTGAATGTAACAGGTGTATACCAAAGTGAGCCAATGCAGACAGAGATGACTCTTGGCATCGAGCTTAAAGGCGACATGGGTATGACCTTTAACATCCCAATGGTGATGACGGCAGAGAAACTCTATGTGAAAGTGCCGAATATTCCGTTCTTCCCGATTCCGGAGAATGTTGTTAACAAGTTCCTAGAGTTGGACCTGAAAGAACTGGCTGAGCAAGAGGGTACGGAATGGAACCCTGATGCTATGGACGCAGCCAAAACTCAAAAGCTGAGCAACGAAGTCATGGACGCAGTGCTGAGCGAGTACGATCAAGCTAAATTCTTCAAAAATCTAGACACCAAAGATGCAAAACTTCCTGAAGGTGTAGATGCGAAGCAAGTTGTACAATTCTCGGTTAATAATGACAATGTTAAAGAAGCAGTTACTGTACTGGTAACAAAAGCTATGCCTAAAGTATTGGATATTCTGTCCAAAGAGGAATATCGTGAAATGTTGCAAATGGATCAGGCTGATATCGACAAAGCCAAAGAAGATCTGAAGATCACTGAAGCAGATCAGGCTGAAATGGCTAAAGACTTGGATAAATTGAAAGATGTTCTGACAATCAACCAATTCAACATCGATTTCGCATTGGACAAAAACGACTTCCCTGTATATCAAAAGATGGTCGCTGATGTGCTGATCAAGCCAGAAGGTACAAAAGACGAAGTGAAATTGGCATTTACCGGTTCCAATACGTACACTAAGATTAACGAAAAAGCAGCATTCAAAATCAACATCCCTACTGGCGATGACGTAATTACTATGCAAGAGTTCGAAGAATTGATGAACGCTTCATACGGATACTAATCTCGCTGAGTTCAAACCGTCTGTGATTCAAGTGAAGGATAATCTCCTTCCGCTTGGGTACAGGCGGTTTTTTTTGTTAGACAGCGTAAGGGGGATATCCGCAAAATAATTGATCTTTGAAGTTAAATCGTGGCTGGTGATATATACAAATAAAACCGCACTCTCTCCTACATAACTAGAGTAGTGCGGTTTTGTACATTAAACTTGTATATTGTTGAATTGGGAATACAGACAGCTTTATTGGGAAGCTTCTAAATCAATTAATTCTTAAGTTCGTCCAAGTCTTCAGCAAGTACAGCATAGATCTGATGATCTTGATATTTGCCGTTGATCTTGAGGTATTTGCGCGCAGTACCTTCAAACTGGAATCCGTTCTTCTCCAGTACGCGCTGTGAACCTTTGTTGGAGGGCAATACTGCAGCCTGAATCCGATTTAACTTTAGCGCACGGAAGCCATAAGCTACGGCGAGTTTAACCGCTGCTGTCATTCGTCCGCCACCCTGATAATCTGGATGGATAAAGTAACCCATATCCGCATAATTGGCAACGCCCAATACGACATTGTTGATACTTACTTGTCCAATCAACAGGCTGTCTTTAACGGTATAGATTCCAAATTGATATCCTGTACCATCTTCTGCTGCCTTGACCCGATCTTCAATCCGCCGGGTCTGAGCATCCAGTGTATAGAATTCATCGTCTCGCACGGGTTCTACAGACTGGTATGGGACGCGTGTGACCTGAATCAGGTCCAGATAGAACTGTGTATCCTGGGGGGTGAGCAACCGAAGGCTTATGCCATTGGCTGTATCATAGAGTGTTAGTGCCATTACAGCACACTTCCTTTCTAATTGGGATGTTTGTAGTCGGTGACTACTTTAACTTTTGGCGCAGACTTCTGAAAAATTGAGTTAGCATCGTAGAGCATTCGGGCTGAAGGATATCCGGGATCACCTCGGTGCGATGGTTAAAACGAGGCTCCTGTAGCAGGTTCATCAGTGTACCTGCACAGCCTGCCTTGGGATCAGCCGTACCATAGATTACGCGGGGGACCCTGGATTGTACAATTGCACCTGCACACATTGGACAAGGTTCCAATGTGACGTACAGAGAACAATCCAACAAACGCCAAGCTCCGATGGTCTCGCTGGCCTGACGAATAGCCACCATCTCTGCATGGGCGGTGGAATCCAGTGTAGTTTCACGCAGATTGTATCCCCGACCAATAATTTGGTTATTTTGTACGATTATAGCTCCAATCGGCACTTCCCCAAGAGCTTCAGCCTTGTAGGCCTCGGCAATGGCCTCTCGCATCCAATGCTCATGTTGAGCCTCTTCAGATAAATTCCCAAGATCGGGCTGGGAAGAATGGTCATTCATTACTATATAACTCCTTCCAAAATCGTTTATTCAGCGAACAAATATTCGGGTTGTTAACATGTTGTGTATAGAATTGTGGATAACCCTGTAGTTGCTCACATAGTTATAAACAAACTATCCACAAGCCTGTGGGTATGTGGATAAATATAGTGATTAATTTCATTGTAGAGTTCGAAAATGCAAAAAACAACGAATTTCGAGCTTTTCAGTCATTCGGTAACTTTTGGACACAGGTCAATTATCCTTTTCAAAAAGACATACAAGCGTTATGATGGAGATAGGTTTTGCCATATATCGCCAGAGGGTACAAGCCGAGAGGTGAACAAAAAACTTGTCTATTAAAACGAAATTATCCATGATTATGTCGTGCTCAGTGCTCGTTATTTTAGTGTTGAATATCGCACTGAGTTATTATACTACAGAAGAGAATCTGAGGCAGGACAGTGAAACCAAGATGGTGCTCACTGCAAAGCAGATTGCAATTGCTGTCGAACAGAATCAATACAGTTCGGATTATGTAAAACGGCAGATTGGAAACAATCTGTGGCTTGCTGCTGTCATGGCAGCAGAAGAATTGGACCAGGATATTAATAATATCACAAATGAAGAACTTGTACGCTTGAGCCAAAAGGTCGGCGTCTCACATATTTCGTTAATGGAGCAGACGGATGATGACATCGTTGTTAACCGCTCCTCAGATCCGAGAGAAATCGGGCTGTCCACCAAATCCATGACTTATTGGTATCAGGCCTTTAAGCAATTATTCGAAAAACAACAGGTGACGATTCCCCAAGGACAGAAGTTGGAGCATTTCTGGTCAGATGGATTCGAATATTCGACATCCAGTCCTTCGGATATTGATATCTGGGGTTACTACCATGATGGAAAGAGAAACTACATAATCAATCCCTTCTATAATAATACGGAAGTTGATGACTATGTGAAAATCTCTAGTCCGGATGAGATTTTAAATAAAATTCGTGAGGTCAATCCCTCCATTCTGGAGATTACAGGCATCAATCCGTTGACTTTTGGTAGCCCGAACATGGGTGATGACGGAAGAGATTCGAACTTTAGCAAGTTGAATAACAGACCGATTCGTTTTGGTACATACCAGTATGGTTCTACGGATGAGGATCATCGTGCTGTGGTGCGCGCCATTCGAACAGGGCAAAATGTATCTTTTGTCAGTGAAACGCACGAACAGAAGGTACTGAAGAGTTTTATTCCCATTTTCACACCCAATCAGTCTTCCTATGTGATCAGTATTGTCATGGACTATAAGCAAATATCCTCCATGGTATCTGAGCAGTTGGTGAGCCATGCCTCCATATCGTTGGTTTTGCTGGAGATTGTGATCTTTGGCAGCTATTTGCTCGCAGGGTATATTACACGTCCGATCCAATCCATACTGGGCAAAGTGAATGATGTAGCAGATGGGCACTTTGATTTCCGTCTGAAAGTAAAAAGGAAAGATGAACTTGGCCAACTGGCCAATCGTATTAATGCCATGATTCGTAATCTGGGCCATTATACGAGCCGTCTGAAACAGATGTATGAAGAGAATCGGGCGGTGAAAGAACATCTGGAGTCCATTATCAATCAGACAGCGGATGCCATTCACATTACGGATCTTGAAGGAAAAGTGCTGCGGGTTAACCGGGCATTTGAACAATTATATGGCTTTCGAAGTCGTGAGGTGGAAGGTCGTAATCTGAAGATCATCCCGCCAGAGGCAGAAGAAGAAATGAAACGTCAGCATGCCCAACTCGTTGAGGGGATGTCCATTACGTCCAACGAAACCACCTGGATGAAGAAAGACGGGACCCGAGTAGAGGTCAGTGTCAGTACGGCTCCGGTACGAGACGAGGCTGGAGAGATTACCGCGCTCATTAGTGTCTCCAGGGACATTACAAGCCGTAATCGGATGGAAGAGCTGCTGAGACGTTCTGAGAAGCTAACAACCGTGGGCCAGCTTGCAGCAGGTGTGGCACATGAGATTCGTAATCCACTGACCACGCTGCGCGGATTCCTGCAGTTACAGCAAGAGAGCAACAAGCTGAATCATCGTCATCTGGATCTGATGTTATCGGAGCTGGATCGAATCAACCTTATTGTTGGTGAATTTCTGATTCTGGCGAAACCGCAGGCGGTTCATTTTCAGAATCGGGATATTCGTTTTATTCTTGGCGATGTCATCTCGTTACTGGATAGTCAGGCGCATCTGCATGGTGTAGAATTTGTACTGCGTGCCTCATCCGATTCGGCTATGGTACACTGTGAAGAGAACCAATTGAAGCAGGTATTCATCAATTTGCTGAAAAATGGTATGGAGGCCATGCCAAATGGAGGAAACATCCATATCAAGCTCAAGCATGACGAGCAATCGAAACGCGTCAGAATTGAGATCAGGGATGAAGGGATCGGTATCCCGGAAGAGATGATGCCCAAGCTTGGGGAGCCTTTCTTTACGAATAAAGAGTCTGGAACAGGGCTTGGCCTGATGGTCAGTCAGCGCATTATTCAATCACATAAGGGCATGATGGATATTAAAAGCGTCATGAACAAGGGAACAACGGTTATTATTGAACTGCCTGCATCCGAGCAACAACCGGAAGTTATTGAGGTAGATCAGGTAACAGATGACACACTTACAGATGAAGAGAAATAGATGAGGTGAGATTACCTTTTGCGTATTAATAAATTTATTAGTGAAACAGGTTATTGCTCCCGGCGTGAAGCCGACAAGTTGGTGGATAGTGGTCAGGTAACCATTAATGGAGTTAAGGCTGAACTGGGCAGTCAGGCAGAAGAAGGCGACGATGTACGAATCAATGGCAAGCCAATCAAGGAAAAGAGAAAACACGTATATATCGCGCTGAATAAACCGATCGGGATCACAAGTACAACCGAGCAGCATATTCAGGGCAATATCGTTGATTTTGTCGGGCACGATGAACGTATCTTTCCTATTGGACGTCTGGATAAGGACTCGGAAGGTTTGATCCTGATGACCAATGATGGTGATATCGTTAACCGGATTCTTAGATCAGAAGGGCGCCATGAGAAAGAGTATATCGTTACTGTTGATCGATCTGTAACCCCGAGTTTCCTTAGAGGTATGAGCACTGGGGTGAAGATCCTGGGTGAAATGACCCTGCCTTGTACAGTGACCCGGATGACGGATCGAGTATTCCGTATCATCCTGACTGAAGGAAAGAACCGTCAGATTCGGCGGATGTGTAGTGCCTTTGGTTACGAGGTTCGTAAGTTAAAGCGTATTCGGATCATGAACATCCATCTTGGAGAAATGGCGACAGGTTCATGGAGAGAGCTTACCCCTGCTGAAAAAGCGGAGCTGGGCGGTCTGTTAGACTATTCACTGGAATAGTTGATTCGAGTTCCACTAATTAACTGATTGAAGCCCTGCTTTCCGAAAAGGAGCGCAGGGCTTTTTGGTGCAGATTTAATGAAGACTAGTCAATAATACCGAATAGTACGGAAATATGTAGATGAACCAGGCATAAGCCTTATATAAATCAAAAAGACCGTTCTCCTTGTACCTGGAGAACGGTCTTTGGTTAATGAATCGCTGCAGGCCTCTAGTTTCCTCCGCCAACGGCTTTTACATTTGTATTGTTACTTTGATACTTCCGAATGATAGATACCTCTACACGGCGATTCTGTGCCCGTCCAGTATTGGTGTCATTGCTGGCAATTGGGTGATACTCTCCATAACCACTTGGTGTGAATTTGGAAGGGTCCAATTGCGAGTTCAGCAACAGGATTTTCAGGAAGTTGAGCGCACGATCTGCGCTTAGATCCCAGTTATCCTTATATTGGTTGTTCGAAATGGGAATATTATCGGTATGACCGGATACAACCACTTCATATTCAGGGAACTCCTGTAGCATGCTTGAGATTGCTTTGGCCAGGGATCGTGATTCAGGCTTCACATCTGCTCGGCCTGAGGAGAACAGGGCGTTATCACTGATGGTGATCTTCAATTCAGACTGATTCAGCTTGGTGTTCAGCTGGTCCGAAAGTCCGTTCTTCGAGATATATTTGTCGAGTCGCTCTTTGAGTTTCTCCAGGTCTTCTTGTTCTTTCTTAGCCATCTGTGCATCTGTAATCTGAGCTGGTGTTTTCTTGGTGATTTCTGTAGGTTCCTGTTTGTTCTTACCCAAATCAGCACCTGGCGTATCCGGATTCATGGACGAATGGTCCAGAATCCCGGAACCTCCATTTAATGCACTGTTTAGTGCGGAAGCCATCTGCTCGAACTTAGCTGCATCGATTGAACTCATACCGAACAATACAATAAACAGAGCGAGCAACAAGGTCATCAAGTCGGAATAGGGAAGCAACCAGCTCTCGTCTATATGCTCTTCATGTGGTTCGTGCTTCTTAGCCTTTTTCACCTGGTGATCCCTCCTTCTCTTCCAGTTGTTTACGTTCGGAAGGTGTCAGGAATACGGATAACTTTTGGTTGATGGCGATGGTGGAGACACCGGATTGTATGGATAACAGTCCTTCAACCATCATCAGCTTGATCTCCATTTCTTGCTTGGACATCCGTTTCAGCTTGTTAGACATCGGGTGCCATAACACGTAACCACTAAATATACCAAGGAGTGTTGCGATAAATGCTGCCGCAATCGCATGGGAGAGTTTCTCCATGTCACTGAGATCGGCAAGTGCTGCGATGAGACCTACAACGGCCCCGAGAACCCCGAGCGTTGGTGCGTACATCCCCGCCTGAGCGAAGATCAAGGCACTGCCACGGTGGCGCTCCTCAGTAGCATGAATATCTTCCATGAGTACATCACTCACAAATTCCTGATCGTTGCCGTCTATAATCATACGCATACCGCCACGAAGGAACTGATCGTCAATCTCTTCTACTTTTGATTCCAGTGCAAGCAAACCTTCACGACGGGTAGTGGAAGCCCAATCCATAAATGTGCCGATCAGGGATACGCGATCAATAAGTACTTGATTTTTGAAAACAATCCCGAAAAGCTTAGGGATTTTCTTAACTTCAGACATCGGAAATGCGATAAAGATGGTTCCTGCCGTACCAACAAAGATAATAATGTAGGCTGCGGGATTGTTAACCAGGTTGATTAAGGGCGCACCCTTCAAGAACATACCAAATACAAGGGAGACCAGCCCCAAAATTAGTCCAATAATCGTTGAAATGTTCATCATACACCTCATCCATGAGATAAAATTGAATCCTTTCAAGCGGCTGTGTTCGGGCTTCCGGACGAATTTTTGGCCGCAATCCGTTCAATGTTAGGCATTCCTTACGGTTGCTAAAACAGTTAAAACGGTCATATATGTATTTATCGACCAGAAGGCCTTTTTTTTTAAGGGCTATTTTCAGGTATAATAAGATCAAATCCGCTCCTTAGGGGCCGAATAGGAGTGAAAAGCCAATGGGCGTAAAGCATGGACGGGATTATGAAGGAATTTTGACAGATCTGACAACGGCAATCGGACGCATACCGGATCGGTATGTTTTCTTTGAAATGGACGCGGAAGAGTGGGAGAGACTGGTTGCATCTGACCAACTTGAAGTGGATGAGGCATTGGCGGAGGATCTGTTCTATGCGCTGGGCGAGGAGTCTGTTATTCCGGTTGGAAGTGGCGTGGTCATCCATGATAAGGAACAGCACCGCATTCATATTTTGATCGGGGAAGAAGAGTTGACATTTGTACCTTTAATTTAGTGTGTTTACTTGCATCTTTAGGGGTGTATATGGAATTGGAATTCTCCTCAAAGCCTTATGGTTATTGGTTCTATGCCATGTAGTTGATTGGATTTTGAAGCTTGTCCGTGGTAAGATGTTAGTCGTGAAATGGGCCAACCGCATGGCGGTGAGCCTGGCCTTTGAGGTTGCTGTTGATCGCACCGAAGGTGTCGGTGGTTATACGGACGCATGTCTGTAATGTACCATCCTATGGGGAGGAAGATAACGCATGGTTTTTTCGCAAGAGGAAGTCGAAGCTCATCTGGGAAGGCTGGAAGGCTGGGAACTGGAAGAGGGACGGTGGATTGTACGTAAATTCGTGTTCTCCAACTACATGAAAGGGATTGCATTTGTGGATGAGGTCGCTGCGATCTCGGAAGCATTCAATCATCATCCTTTTATTACGATTGATTATACAACGGTTACGCTGCGTCTCACATCATGGGATGCGGGTGGTATTACATCTGTAGATATCAAGGAAGCAGGGCAATATAACGAAGCTTATGACAAAATGAGGTCGCAATAACGAGGTCGGTTATTATCACGCGGCCAGAAGTGAGTGAACCATACATGTCAGACTATAATCAGAAACAACCTCTTATTGCTGTCGTAGGCAGTCTCAATATGGATCTTGTGGTGAAGACAGACACGATTCCGGAAGAGGGAGAGACGGTGAGCGGTGAGGAGCTACATTATCTCGCTGGTGGCAAAGGGGCCAATCAGGCTGTTGCCGCTGCGCGTCTGGGTGGACAGACTACGATGATTGGTGCGGTGGGATCGGACGGTTTTGGCGAACGTCTGCTGCACAGTCTGACGGAAAGTGGTGCAGATGCCTCGCAGGTTCGCATATTGGAAGACACGGTTACAGGGACGGCTTCCATCTGGCTCTCTCGGGGAGACAACCGGATTATCGTTATTCCTGGTGCGAATGGGCAAGTGGTGCCTGAGATGCTGGAAGAGGCGGATACGGTAAAAAGCCTGACTGCAGCCGCAGCGGTGCTGCTGCAGCTGGAGATCCCGCTGCCAGCGGTTACCCGCGCCGCCCAACTGGCGGCTGAAGGCAGCGCACTGGTGGTGCTCAACCCGGCTCCCGCGGTGCCGGGTCTGCCCCAGGAGCTCCTGCGGTGCGTCGACGTTGTCACGCCAAACCGCAGCGAGCTTGCCGTGCTTACCGGCCGGGGTCATCTCCGGCCGGAAGACCTGGATGCGGCGGTCGCAGAGCTCGCCGCATCCCTCGGGGCCGCTGTCGTCACGACGCTCGGCCCCGAGGGGGCTGTGTACGCGGCGGCGCCTGGTGGCCGCGTACAAGCAGGGCGTGCCGGCGCGTGCCGTGCGCCCGGCTACGCCGTAAGCGCCGTCGATACGACCGGGGCTGGCGATTGCTTCAACGGCGCGCTGGCGGTAGCCCTCGCGCGCGGTGAGACTTTGGACGCGGCCGTAGGCTTCGCCATGGGTGCGGCCGCGTTATCCGTGACGAAGCTTGGCGCCCAGTCCGGGATGCCGTCCGCACGTGAAGTTGAGGCCTTTCTGGCTGAGCATGCCGCAGAGGCTTAATAATTGGTATAACAAAGAGGCTCTTATTCTCCCAAAAGGGGATTAAGGGCCTCTTTGTTATGCGTGTGCAGAGACTATTTCTTCTCTGACAGCCACATGGCGATATTTGCAATCTCTTCGTCCTGCAGTTTGCCCTTGAAGGAAGGCATACCACCTTTACCTTTGACAATCGTAGAATAGATCTTCTCCAGATCATCCTGGCTGCCGATGTTGGCCAGAGCAGGTCCTACGCCACCTTGAAGCTGATCCCCGTGACAGGAGATACAATTGGCTTTGACCAGTGCTTCAGCTTGTCCGGCATCCAATGTTACTTCCGGCATGGTTGGCTTGGCTTCTTCAGCCACTTCTTCTTTCCCTGGAAGCGTAAACATTAAAACAATAGCTAAAGCGCATGCTGCAAAAAATACTCCGCTCATGATCCATTTGTGCATCCCTTATGTCCCCTCCAGAATGAAAGATCATCTAACCTGAAACTATCCATATCATTATAACGGAACCTGTACTGACATCATAGCATTTTGTGGGAATTTTTTGAACTAATCACATAACAAGGGGCAAATTTGGTTGTTTTTCAATGGATTCTAACCGCGAGGCCCTTCATAAACCATACAGTGAAAGGGCTTCAAGCCGCTTGGGGTCTGTCGTTCGTATGTATCCTGGGTGACAAATCCACTCTTCAGATAGACTTGAATGGCACGAGCATTCCAAGTGAGTACTTCCAGATCAATCTCATTCGTGGGATTTCGGCGAATAGCTTCCTGTACAATGGCAGTGACAAAAGCTGTCCCTTGACCCTGACCACACAGCTCTGGATGCATGCCAAGGCCAATCCGGGTTACCCCTTGAAGTGGGAAGTATTGAGCAAACCCACATATACGATCGTTCTGATCCAGGACGATTGCATATTGCTCCTGCCGCAGCTGTGCATCTCCGAATTCCACTTCCAGAGCTTTCATCTGCTCCCAGGGGAGCCAGCTGTAGATATTGTAAGGCGGGTCATACTGCCAACTGCAGATAAGCTCCGCATGTTCTTCTCGCATGGGTACAACGTGAAACGTTACGGGGGCTTCCTTCATACACCTGCATGCTCCTTTCCTTGAAACAGAACTCTTTGTCCACTCTACAAAAGAGATGTTCATTTAGCAAGTCTTCCTTCCCAAGAAAAAAAATGAAACAAAAGTTCCGGTAATTTCGTTTATATTATAACGGGATGGGTAAAAACATCATAAGGGCACGGACGAACGAACGCAAAATGAACCTGTTGATGTCGCAGGATATGCCCCGAGTATAACTTGCAACATGAATAAGGATTGAAGCACAAAAAAACCGCCGGATACATTCCTGCGGAGAATGTACCGGGCGGTTCTGTTATGCTTCTTGCTTCGTTCCAGTATGGTTAATGGTTACAGCATCATGTTGCTCAGCTTGTCCCTAGTCAAGGGCCAGTGATTCATATGCGTCCGTGCTCATAATCCGTTTCGCGCCAACATAACGATTGGCCCAATAGTTTTCACTCAATGCACTGATCGTAACGCCTTTGGAAGAAGAGGAGTGTGCGAACTTTCCATCCCCTACAAAGATTCCTACATGGGATACGCCTTTACCTGTTGTATTAAAGAACACCAGATCGCCAGCTCTCATCTCCATGCGGGATACGGAATCGCCCATGTCGAATTGGGAACTGGATTGGCGTGCCAAATCAATACCCAACTTGTCGAATACATACCGGGTAAATCCGGAGCAGTCAAAGCCGTTAAGCGTTGTTCCCCCACTTTTGTATGTAGTTCCCATTGCTGAATCAATTACTGTGTCCATCTTTGAATCTGCGAATGCGCTACCTGCACCAAGCGATAAAGCGAATGTGATGCTAAGTACAGCTGCGGTTAATTTCTTCTTGAACAAGAGATATTCCCCTTCCAATGCCTGCGAGGTTAGCTTAAGGATTCGGTTGAAGGTCCCCTATGATCCCTCTGTAGCAAGATCAATTCACCCATAACTGGTTCCCCCGCTTCCCAGGTGCCAGGAATTTGGCTATGCTAGTTATGCACCTGCGAAATCAAGAAATGACGATTTAATTTTAAGTAGTTACAAATATGAATGTAAAGATTACAAAGTTGTTACTAAAAACTCACTGCGATTATTGTAACAGAGGAGTACGGCTTTGGCAACGTTTAGCAACAAATTTAGCAAAAAAAACCTCGACCTTTGACGGGGAAAGGTTGAGGTTTGCCTATTTATAAGTACATATTAGGCCATGAGTTTAACATGTGATGGTAACAATTTTTAAACTATCTGCTCTCACCTTTGGATATTTTGGACTGCCATAATCGGAAATGGCTGCATATTTTCCACAGACTCAATAGACATCTGGCAAGTGGATACGTCTGTTGTAGTATAAGTCCGGTAAGTCCCGTTAATAACCATGAGGCTGTAGTGAATGCCCCAAAGACGAGCAGGTGTACTCCGCCCAGCAGTAATGCAATGCCGATTACAGCGATGAGATGACGCAGTGCAATCCAGAGTGCTTTGAGGGTACCGTGAGCCCCGCCTTCTCCTTCCGGTGCCGACACACCGAACTGCATATAGAGTATGACATGGTGGATGATCCAACCATATACAATCCAGGCAGCAACATAAGGTATGCCAGGCAAAAGTAATTGAAGGGAATGAAATCCGTCCATGAGAATCGAGTAGAGCTTCGGTATGAGCCAGTAGGCGGGCAGAAGTATCAATAATGTACGTATGGTGTGGAGCAGCAGCATCGGTTTCCACAGATTTTTGATTCCGCGGACAAAGGGAATGCGCTCTTCTGTAGAATTAAAGTGCTGAAGTGAGTAGAGCAGTCCTGCCTGAATGAGGGGGCTGATCAACATGCGAACCAGCAGCATGCCCCCGAGAATCCATAGATAACGATGAACCTCCGGATGGGTAGACAGGTTAAGTTGACTTTCCATTTTGAACAAAAGTGTACTCAGCTCACCGGCATCAGCATCTGGATAGCGTAGGAGCAGTGGGATGACGGCCGATTGTACCATTCGATAGAAGAAATATCCCCAAATGAGTTGATAGAGAAATAAGAGTGCGGCAATGAACATATGCTGACGGACGAGAAACCAGCCTTCACGTATTTTCGCTTTCACCGTTTCCACCTCACCATGACAGACCTCCGAATATGGCTTCTATTAGTTTGGTTACACTCATGCTCCAGCGGGACTTCGTCTGCTCATCCAGTCCGGATTTCAGGAAATTGTTCATATGGCGGTTCTCCAGCACGATCGAGTACAGAGGATCGGTCATGGCCCAGGATACGGGGGATGTGTGAGTTAATTTATACGTGATGCGATCTTCTTTTCCATTCCATTGCTTGGTGAGGATATGCCCGTCTTCAAAAGCAATGCGAATAGGAACGGCGTTGTAATCACTCCCTTTTTTTGCGATCGTCACGGATGACTCGTACAATGTTTGACCGTCTTTCTGTACGGGCGTAACACGAATCTTCTCTACAGCAAAGTCAGCCATCCCGTTACTATAGACGTATTGATCAAAATAATCAGACCAGGAAGTGCGGGTCACTTGTTCCACAATTTTCTGAAAATCAGATGAAGTGGGATGTTTGAAACGGTACTTCTTCACATAGGTAGAGAGAATGCGTTCCATCTTTTTTGCGCCGACTTGATGTTCGATACCAAGCAATACAAGTTTGCCACGTGTATAGACATTGGCTGCATACTCATTCTGTGAATCGAACTTCCAGGATTCTTGTGTTAAAGATGAAGGAGACGTAATCAGTCCCGATTGTACCGGCAGATTCGGAATCAATCCGTACTCCTGCTCCATCAGCTTGTCTTCTGCATAAGAGGTGAATCCCTCATCCAGCCAGGCTTCCTCGAATTCGTTGCTGGCAACCATGCCGTAAAAGTACTGGTGTCCGATCTCGTGGACTACGGTTCGTTCCAGGTCATAACCTGGCGTGGTGTCATCGGCTCCAAAGGCTGTAACTAGCGTAGGGTATTCCATACCTCCAGCGCCGTTCCCCGCTTTGGGTGGAACTACGATGGATAAGGTAGCGTAAGGATATGGGCCAAACCATTTGCTATAATTGGCTAGAGCGGCCTTCGCGGCGTAGAAGTAACGTTCTTTCAGATCCTGATGAGCTGGGTCCAGATATAACTTGATTCGTACACCAGGCACATTGGGTGCAGAGAAGGGTTCCTCGGCGTAGACAAAATCCGGTGAAGCTGCCCATGCGAAGTCATGCACATCATCGGCATAGAATTGATAGACCTTTTCTCCATTCTTCACCACGGCTTGCTGCGTCGGAAATCCGGTAGCAGCCACTTTGTATGTTTCAGGCACCCGAATACGCACACTATATATACCGAAGTCAGCGTAAAACTCTGAATTGCCATGGTACTGGTGCAGATTCCAGCCTTCCGTTGTTCGTCCACGTCTGCCCACAGGTTCATAGGCACTTAATTTGGGAAACCATTGACCTGCCATGACAAAATGATCAGCAGTTCCCATCCGGGCAAAAATCTTCGGCAGATTCACTTCAAATCGGGTGTGGAGCGTGATGCTTTCCCCGCCTTTGACGGGTTTGGGCAAGCGTACTTTAATGAGGGTGGTGTCCTTGATATTTCCGTCATCTGGTTGCACATACTGCATCCGGTGTAGCAGAGAGAGCCCGTCCTCCGTTTTCATTTCGGTAATGTTCATAGAGCCGTAGCCATTGGTAGGCATGACATCACCCCGAAGCTTTCCACCGGATTCCTTCATAAAGGTGGTGTCAGCAGAAGAGAAGGCGTTGGGATACATATGAAAGTAAAGCTCGCTGACGGTTTTTTTACCTGGATGTGTCCAGGTAATCGTCTGAGTCCCTTCCAGTACATTCCCTTCGACCAGTTTTACATCCATGTGATATTCCACAACACGGTTGCTGTACACTTCGGCAGTAGGGGTCTGTACACTTTCTGGAGGTGCTGGCGTTTGGGCTATTGCCTTAGGCTTGCCCGATTCGGGGGCGAGTACTGGCAATTCGGAATGAGTTGAGCGATTATAACCCAGAGTGATCCATATCCCTCCGGCAAGTACACACAGGGCCAGGGATGCAGTGAGCCAGCTCTTGGCGCGTCGTGGAATCATCGTTAAATACCTCCCGTTGACAAGCATCTACAGCATGTATATGTTTGCAATGGGGCAATTATTAGTTAAAATATTTGTATCAACCCTTGGAGGTTATAAACATGGACCAAAATGAGCAAAACGGCAAAAAACAGATTGCCTTGAATATCGTTAGTGCAAAAAGCAAGCATAAAGGCTTCGGTGCAGGCTCCATTGAGCTGAATAACCTTTCCCCGGTCATTATTGATAATGGCGAAGCCAAAATCGATATCGGTGCGATGCATGCGAAGAGCAAAGTGGAACGCAATATCAAGTTCTCTACCAATCGTGAAGATGTGCCCAACGGACGCCAGGTATGGCTGGTGTGGGTAGCTGTCGATCGCACGGAGGAAGGCCAACTCTATGGTGGAGCAACGGCATGTGAGATGTGGATTGATACGGAAGCAAGACGTGGATGGAAACTGCTGGCCGAACATGTGAATCGCATGGATTATGCCTTGAAGCGTCGCTTCATGTTGGATGAGCTTGGACCTGAAGCTCGAGCTGCACTTAAGACACTGCTGATCTCACACAACGAAGACTGGTGGAATGCTTCTCCAGATGTATTGAAGGAAGCACTCGCCTAAGGCAGATCTTTCAACACAGTATAAAAGAAAAAAAGCAAAAGGCCCCTTGACCGGAAAGTTCGGTAGGGGGTCTTTTGCTTGTGCTTTAATCCTATTCATCGATCTGAATAATTATGAGTTTTCATCCGAAGTGAATTTCCAATTGTTCAATATAACCAGGGGTTATAGGTGACGCAACTAAGTCATTGCGCATTTGCGTCATTCTACCCACCAACGTTTGAAATCTCCCCACCAGGAATGTTTCTCTTCCTGAATACCTTGTTGATTCTGTACCTGACGGGTCTTCTCATCTTCTCCAGAATCCGAATCATCCGTCGTGCCATGGCATACCTCTGTCGGTTCAGTACCATCAATGAAAACTTCCAGCCGTTTCTCTTCACAACCGTTGCCTGCCAGCTTGCCGGATTCCGGGTCAATATAGACACTTACGACATGATCGGGCACGGTGAAGATTTTGGGTGGTACGCTCGCAAGTGCCTGTTCTGTGAACTGGGCAAAGATCGGCGCTGCCCGGCGGCCATCCGAAGTTGAGATGGCTTTGCCTTGATCGTACCCAACCCATACCGCGGTGGAGAGCTCAGGTGTGAACCCAACCAGCCAGGCATCCGTGTTGGTTGTTCCCGTTTTTCCCGCTACCGGACGTTTGATCGCCTTAGACACCCGGTTGCCCGTTCCTCCATTTTCGAAGACACTTTCCATTAAACGAGTCAGTACATAAGCTGCCGCAGGTTCCACAACGGTCTCAGCCTTCGTCTGAGGCGATTCATAGAGCACACGTCCTGCGGCATCTGTCACTTGTAGAATGGCTACAGGTGGCGTCCGTTGTCCACCAGCAGCAATGACGGAAAAGGCCGATGCCATCTCCAGCGGGCTGACAGGTGACGTTCCCAGTGCAAGAGAAGGTACGGCGCTCAGGTTGCTTGTAATGCCAAGGTTTTTTGCCATACTCACAACCTCCTCAGGACCGATCTGCATAATGGTGTTCACCGCATAAATATTGTCTGAAGCGGCGATCGCCTGTCTTAGATCAATCTCACCCAGATACTTGTCTCCAAAGTTGCCGGGTTTATAGGTTTTGCGGTCATTGTCATAGTGAAAAAGGGTAGGTTCACTGTTAAATATGGATGCACTGGTGAGTTGCTTGGATTCCAGGGCTGCCAGATACATAATCGGTTTAAACGCCGAACCTGGCTGGCGCGTTGTCGCTAGAACATGGTTAATCTGATTGGTACGGTAATTCTTGCCGCCTACCATGGCTTTGATGTAGCCCGTACGAGGGTCGATGGACACGAGGGCCGTCTCCAGCTCACTTTTGGCATCCATACCCTTCGCTATGGCGTCTTCCGCTGCTTTTTGTACACGCAGATCCAGGGTGGTGTAGATATTCAATCCCCCATGATCCAGCATCGCTTCGCTGATTCCCAACTCTTTGATGGCCAGATTCCGGATATAGTCACGGAAATACGGGGCGCTTTCCACCGTTTTACGCTCACTTTCCGGTTTGAACGAAAGCATTTTCTCATAGGCCTTATCCGCTTCGACCTGGGTGATCTTGCCGATATCAGCCATGGCATTCAGCACAATCTTCTGTCGGTCTTTGGCATTCTTCATATGGTTATAGGGTGAATAGTAGGTAGGTCCTTTCGGGATTCCTGCCAGCATGGCACTCTCTGCGAGATCCAGCTGTTTGGCTGATTTGCCAAAATACATTCGTGAAGCCGCTTCAATTCCGTACGCACCATGCCCATAATAGATTTCGTTCAGATACATCTGCAAAATTTCATCCTTGCTGTATTTCATCTCCAATTGCGCCGTGTACATGGCTTCCTTGGCTTTGCGAGTCCATGTTTTCTCATGAGATAGATACAGGTTACGCGCCAGCTGTTGAGTCAATGTACTTGCACCTTGCGACATCTGCATATGTTCGAGGTTAACGAGCACAGCCCGTCCCATCCCTTGCACGTCGAACCCGTAGTGATTATAGAATTTGCGGTCCTCTACAGCCAGAGTGGCGTTGACCAGATTTGGAGCGATATCCTCCAGTTGAACGGGTACAGAGTCTTTGCCACCTGCGGAGAAGGTAGCGATGACTTCACCCTGACTGTCCAGTAATCTGGAATTCCGATCAGAGTCTGCTAGGGGAAGGCTGGTTGCGTATAGATAGACCAATCCTGCAGCGGTAGCAAGTATGGCGAGCACGGCGAGCAGAGACAGGTTTTTAAACAATTTACGTACACGGAACCCGCGTTTGCGGGTCTTTTGATTTGGCTTGGTCATGGAACGGGCTCCTCTCTTTTCTTCCAGTATGGGACTTGATTGGCAGGGATATTCAATCGGGTGCATAAGCAAACAAAATGTAGCATTTTCGCCTTAAAAACCGTTTTGCAGTATAAACGTCAATCGCGTATAATGCAAAAGGGTAATGAAAAGGTAAGATTCGGCACAAGATACTAAAGCGCGTAAGGACGAACAGACGAATGGTCATTGATTCATTGATTAGTCAGACGCTCTGCATGCTCTGGTCAAATTTAATCTATATAATGAAGTGAACCGCGGACCTTTCCCGCAGGCCAGCAATGATAACGCGATATGGCGCCGAACGCTGGACGTGCTTGGGCGAACCGATTATAGTGCACAGCGCTTGGTCGGGTATGGCTGATCATTAACTTTACGGAAAGAAGGTAGAGATTATGGAATTGTGGTTTACGGAGAAACAGACCCCGGTATTCGGGATCACCGCGAAGATTAAGCAGACCTATGTTACAGAGAAAACGGATTTTCAAGATTTGGCCATGGTAGAGACCGAGGAATTCGGTAACATGTTGCTTCTTGATGGCATGGTGATGACTACCGTAAAAGACGAATTCGTATATCACGAAATGGCGGCACATCCTGCGCTGAACACACACCCAAATCCGAAAAAAGTTCTGGTTGTCGGTGGCGGCGATGGCGGAGTCATTCGTGAAGTCATCAAGCATGCTGCTGTAGAAAAAGCAGTTCTCGTCGAAATTGACGGTAAAGTTATTGAATACTCTAAAAAATATTTGCCTGAAATCGCCGGCAAGTTGGACGAGCCTAATGTTGAAGTGCTCGTGAACGACGGCTACATGCATATTATTGAACATAAAAATGAATACGATGTGATCATCGTAGATTCTACGGAGCCTGTAGGTCCGGCTGCGCCATTGTTTGAGCGTGGGTTCTACCAAGGCATCTACGAAGCATTGAAAGAAGACGGAATCTTCGTTGCCCAAACGGACAACCCTTGGTTCAAGGCGGATCTGATCCAGAAGGTGAACAAAGACGTCAAAGAAATCTTCCCGATCGTACATGTGTACGGCTGTAATATTCCAACCTATCCAAGTGGTTTGTGGACATTCACCATGGGTAGCAAGAAACATGACCCGCTTGAAGTGGATGAGACTCAACTCCCGGAGATGGATACCAAGTATTACTCTCCGCGTCTGCACAAAGCAGCATTTGTACTTCCTAAATTCGTGGAAGATTTAACGAAATAAAAGGGGAAATCATTAATGAAACTGGATCAAGCTTATTCAGGAAACGTATTTATTTGCAGCTCTGAGGATTATGAGAACTCCAAAGCGGTTATCTATGGTATGCCGATGGATTACACCGTCAGCTTCCGTCCGGGTTCCCGTTTCGGCCCATCTCATATCCGTCAAGCATCGGTTGGACTTGAAGAGTACAGCCCATATCTCGACAAAAGCATTGTAGACATGACATACTTTGACGCTGGAGACCTGCTCTTGCCTTTCGGTAACGCGGGACGCAGCCTTGAGGTAATTCATGAATACATCGGCAGTCTGCTCGCTGACGACAAATTCCCAGTTGGTCTCGGTGGCGAGCATCTGGTTACTTGGCCAGTCATCCAACAGATGTACAAGAAATACCCAGATCTTATTCTGATTCATATTGATGCACACGCAGACCTTCGTGAAAACTATGAAGGCGAGCCATTGTCCCACTCCACGCCAGTACGTAAAGCAGCTGAGTTGATGGGTGGCAAAAACATCTATCAGTTCGGTATCCGTTCTGGCTCTCGTGAGGAGTTCCAGTACGGTCGCGAGAACATCAACTTCTATCCATTTGAAGTGGCAGCTCCGATGAAGGAAGCTCTTCCGAAGATGGGCAACCGTCCGGTGTATGTGACCATCGACATCGATGTGCTTGATCCGTCAGCAGCACCAGGAACAGGTACAGCAGAAGCGGGTGGCATTACGTCCAAGGAACTGCTGGAAGCCATTCATATGATCGCAGGATCTGATGTAAATGTAGTTGGTTGTGACTTGGTTGAAGTTGCACCAATCTATGATCCAACACAACAGACACAGATTGTAGCTGCGAAGCTGATCCGTGAAATGCTGCTTGGATTCGTGAAATAATTACTGAATAATCGATAAGTATAACGCTCTCTGTCTGCGCGGGTTCAACTTTGCGCAGGGGAGGGCGTTTTGTATTGTTAACTTTTGTACAGAGCTGTGCTATACTGACTACATAAGTATTCAGTAGTATATTAATTGATATATTACATTCGTGAAGTATATGGTGATCGGGTTCGGTCATATACTAAAAAGAGCCTTTACCGCTGCCAACGGTAAAGACTCTTAGGACCCGAAAGGCTGTGGATTGCCACGGCGCGCATGAACTAAATAATGCTATTCAAGCAAAACCCACCGTCAGGCTTCCGACCTTATGAGGTGGGTTTTCGCTTGCTACGAAACTTTTTGCGTAACCAACGGTAAAGCTTTCGCCCACTCAGTACAATACTGAGGATCGCAGCAATCCATCGAATTACATCAAGCAACGCCACAAGTTTGACCATCGACGTCACCCCCTTTCGGGAAGCTGCGCCGTGGTCTGGAAAACATCCACCGATATTCAAAAGTCCATAACATTAATTATAGCACGTATGTTCCCTTGACTCTACCATTTATTTCATGTATTAGTATGGACTCTCCTCTTACGCAGATATTGTGCCTTGGTATGACTCTATCTTAATATTTGTGTATAATATGGAAATAGAGGAAGGGAAAGGTGGATGTGAATGCGTGTGATTCGGACTCAATTGAGTATGTATCCCAAGTGGCTGACTGCAGTTTTTATAGTGTTTGTCATCAATTTTGTATTAGCAGTGACGATATTTCTCAACTTTACGTTGATGTTGGCTGATCTGGCTATGCTTTTTGCTGCATATAGTATTCGGGAATATAAATACAACAAAATATATTTTAGTTTATGCCTTTTATTAAGTATCAGTTTTGTTATCCTTGCTGTGGTGACGTATCCCATTTAACTTAGAGTACACAATGTTTGGTGATGAACCACCCTTGCCTACATGATCCAATCATGGGTAAAGGTGGTTTTTTTCTTGCAAAATTGTCATCAGGGTTAATCAGATTGTTACGTTAGAACCATCAAATTTGGGTAAAACCATAGAAGGAGGTGTTACGATGACAACCAAGAGTACAATGACATGGAAACGGATTGGTGCACTCGCATTATCGTTAACGCTGGCTTGGGGGATGGGTCCGGTACATACGCTATCAGGTGCTAACGCTGCATCCTCACAGGCATGTGGAAAGGGAGATCATGGACTATCTGCTACATTAAAAAAGGGCAGCAGTGTGGAAGAGCAACACCTGCAATTTACTGACATTGATTTTCTTAATGATACGACTGGACGAGCTGGGGGTGAAGGCTTCCTGATCGGTACTTCGAATGCAGGATGTACGTGGCAGTCCATATATACCGGGCAGTGGCAATTCACTCAGCTTGATTTTCCGAATAATGTGAACGGATATGCGCTGGCGCGAGTGAAGGATTCACCTGCAACCTATCTGATCCGTACCCATGATGGGGGATCGCACTGGACGCGGCTCGATACGCCGGGCATTCAATTCAAGCGAATTGATTTTCGCAATAAAGATGTAGGTTATGGTTACACCTATAATGGTGCATATCAGACGAAGGATGGCGGGGTAACCTGGAGTAAATTGAATACACCTGCCAACACGCGTGCAGCTGCCTTTGCGACAGAGAAACAAGGGTATGCCGTCGTGGTTGTACCTGGATCGGGATATCATCTGAAGCAAACGAGTGATGGCGGCAAGAACTGGACAACCTCTCTTCGAGTTGTCTCAGACACATGGAGCGGAGCGGATCTGTATGCACATGGCCAACAAGTATGGGCCCTTCTGTATGGTGATGCAGGCATGTCCCAACAATCTTACTCCCTCTATGCGAGCGATAATCAAGGCAAGAACTGGACCCAAGTATTTGCACAATCCACAGCAGGGGGAGGTCCTGCACCGGGTACAAACAGTACGGGCAAAGGAAACGGACCAGCCAACCCGGGTGGTCATCCCGGCAACATGGCGTTGATTGGTAATCAGACGGCGTATCTGTCTGCAGGTTCACCCGCAGCTGGCAAAGTGGGTATTGGACGTTCTTATGATACAGGTTCCACGTGGAAAAATATTGACCTGAGAGATCCGGGATACAGTTCCCGTATCTCGTTCCCATCGGCCAAGACGGGTTGGCTCGTAGTCACAAGTGATAACTCTCCTGCGATCTATCAGACTATAGATGGTGGAACGACGTGGACACAAAAAATGTTGTTGCCTTCAGAGCAGGATTAAGTAGCCTGTTATTCTGAAATAATAAACGGGCAAATCCAAATTAGAAATGTATAAAAATCAATTTGGTAAGTCTCTGTATGAATTTCTATAATAAACAAGCCTCTTCCTAATCAATTACACAGGAAGAGGCTTGTTTGTGTAGAAATAAAAACGGTTGAAACCTACTCTAAAACGAGTTATTGTAAGCGATAACAATACATTATATGGAGGTTGAAATCATGGTTGATGTTATTTTAAAGGCGGATTCTGATAAAGGATTAATAAATCGCAATATATATGGTCACTTTTCCGAACACTTGGGACGTTGTATTTATGAGGGGCTGTGGGTAGGAGAAGATTCACCTATTCCGAATACGGATGGGATTCGAAATGATGTATTGACGGCCTTGCAGAAGCTTAATATTCCAGTACTTCGCTGGCCAGGCGGTTGTTTTGCCGATGAATATCACTGGAAAGATGGTGTAGGTCCGAAGAGTGAGCGTGCTCGTATGATCAATACACACTGGGGCGGTGTGGAAGAGAACAATCACTTTGGTACACATGAATTCTTGAGATTATGTGAGTTGCTCGGCACGGAGCCATACATCAGTGGCAATCTGGGTAGCGGTACAGTGCAGGAGATGCAGGAATGGGTGGAGTACATCACATTTGACGGCGAATCCCCGATGGCGAACTGGCGTAAGAGTAATGGTAGGGAAGAACCGTGGAAAATGAAGTATTTTGGCGTGGGAAATGAGAACTGGGGATGCGGCGGCAATATGCGTCCTGAATATTATGCGGATGAATATCGTCGGTATGCTACATATGTACGTAACTATTCCGGGAACGAGATTTATAAAATCGCTTGTGGGCCCAACGAAGGCAACTATGAATGGATGGAAGTCCTGATGCGGGAGGCTGCTCGCTTTATGGATGGAATCAGTCTTCATTATTACACTATCCCTACAGGAGAGTGGAATGATAAAGGCGCAGCTACAGGATTTGGTGAGGCTGAATGGTTCACTACCTTGAAAAAGACGCTCCATATGGATGAATTACTGGTGAAGCACTCCGAGATTATGGACAAATATGATCCAGAGGGCAGAGTCGGCATTATTGTGGATGAATGGGGCACGTGGTATAACGTTGAGCAGGGAACCAATCCAGGGTTCCTGTATCAACAGAATACGATGCGGGATGCTGTGCTTGCAGGTGTTAACCTGAATATTTTCAACCAACATAACAAACGGGTACACATGGCAAATCTTGCGCAGATCGTCAATGTGCTTCAATCGCTTGTGCTCACGGAAGGGGACAAAATGCTCCTGACCCCTACGTACCATGTATTTGATATGTATCAGGTCCATATGGATGCACAGCGACTGGATTTGAATTATGAAAGCCCAGGATACACATTCGGAGAAGAGACCATTCCGCAGCTCAGCTTATCAGCTTCCCGCAACAAGGATGGGGTCATTCATGTGACAGCTTGTAATCTGAGTCACACGGATGAGTTGGAAGTTGTGTGTCAGCTGGACGCAGCTCAAGCGGCTAAAGTAAACGGGCAGATTCTGCACCATACTGATTTTGGTGCATTTAATACCTTTGAACAGCCGAATCATGTTCAGCCTGTGGCGTGGGATGGAATCACACTGGAGAATAACACACTGCGTTTTGTCCTTCCACCAGCATCGGTTGGGGTGCTCGCTGTCGAGGGTTAATGCATGAAAAGGCAGGAACCTTGCAAAGGCTGTAATGATCAGTACGATGTGAAGATTAGCGATGCCAAAATGGCCAGACTTGTGGAGATTGCCTCACGTTCGCGTCCGACGGTACAGGATGAGGAATATGAACGTCGGCTATCCATCTGCTCTGCTTGTCCGGGATTGCAATATGGCACAACTTGTCGGCATTGTGGTTGTCTCGTACAGGTGCGAGCGAAGCTGAGTGAGTCGACATGTCCTTTTCCTTATGAATCCCAATGGGCCTGATCGGAGGAACGAATCTTATTATAATGAAGCAAAAGGGAGTTGCACTTTACCGGTGCGGCTCTTCTTTTTTTGGCTTGATGAGGAAAAAACTCTGAATTTGGATTTGAATTGAGCGAGGGAACTGGATATAGTTATACAGTAGAGTGTAGGATAGCGAGCTATCCGGGAATATGAGCGCGTATAGCGACACAACAATACGGGAAGGGCTGTTCTCACCAGCCGTGCCTGATTTTGCGTCGCCTCGAATATAATGGAGGTTAACATTCATGTCGAACATGCGACCGGTACACATCCGGCTGCACAGCCGTTATGAAGGTGAAGATGTGCTGCAGGAAATGCAGGGTGAAGCCGTGTTAAAAGGGTCTGTTCTTTATGTTCGTTATGAAGAACCGCAGGTTGGACCTGAGGGAGGTACAACCCGTACAACATTGAAGCTGGGCGGACAATCCATCAAGATTATACGTCATGGTGAGGTGGAATCGGAGCAGACTTTTGAGTTGAATCGGAAGCTTCCTGGTTTCTACCGATCACCATACATGTCGTTTGCCCTGTCCACGCATACACAGAAGCTGGAACTTTCCATTCAGGGATTGAGCGCACGCGCAGCGTGGAGCTACGACTTTTACCGCTTTGATGAAGAATCTGGACATTTCGCGATTAGTTTGCATATACAGGAGGAACCAATTTCATGACACGTAATCCACTAGATACGATTAACGAACGGGTAAGTACGGCCATCGGCAACGCCATTGTGACGGCCGGAATTGTTACGCAGGACGAATTGCCAGCCATCACATTGGAAGTGCCACGTGAGAAGACACACGGGGACTTGGCGACCAATGCTGCCATGCAGCTGACCAAGATTGCCAAGCGCAATCCGCGTCAGATTGCTGAAGAGATCATTGCCAATCTGAATCTGGCTGAAGCCGGAATCGAGAAGGCTGAGATTGCGGGCCCAGGATTCATTAACTTCAAATTGGACAAGAGTTACCTTTATCCAGTACTTGCGCTTGTGCAGGAGCAGGGTAAAGATTACGGAAGAATTAACATCGGAGAAGGACGCAAAGTCGAGATGGAGTTTGTCAGTGCCAACCCGACAGGCAGCCTGCATCTGGGTCATGCCCGTGGAGCAGCTGTAGGTGATGCACTATGTAACATCCTTGACTACGCAGGATATGATGTAACCCGTGAATACTACATTAATGATGCAGGTAATCAGGTGTTTAATCTGGCTCGTTCCATTGAAGCTCGTTATCTGCAAGAGCTGGGTCAGGATGCTGAGATGCCTGAAGACGGTTATCACGGTGAAGATATTAAAGGATTCGCCAAGCAGCTTGTTGCTGAAAAGGGTGACGAGTTGCTGTCCATGCATCCGGGTGACCGTGCGGCTTATTTCCGTGACTTTGGTCTGGAGAAGGAACTGGACAAGATCAAACGTGACTTGAATCGCTTCCGTGTTAACTTTGACATCTGGTTCAGCGAAACTTCCCTGTACGACAACGGAGAAGTGCTGCGAGTGCTTGATGAATTGCGTGACCGCAATGAGATCTATGAGCAAGATGGAGCAACTTGGTTAAAAACGATGCAGTACGGTGACGACAAAGAACGTGTATTGATCAAGAACGATGGCACGTATACTTACCTGACGCCAGATATTGCTTATCACCGCGACAAATATGCTCGTGGATACGATACGATGATCAACATCTGGGGTGCCGATCACCATGGATATATTCCACGGATGAAAGCCGCGATGCAAGCACTGGGTAATGACCCTGAGAAACTGGTGGTCTTGATTGCACAGATGGTGAGCTTGTTCCAGAACGGTGAAAAAGTGAAGATGTCCAAGCGTACAGGTAAAGCTGTAACGATGGAAGATCTGATGGATGAAGTCGGCATTGATGCCATCCGTTACTTCTTCACAATGCGCAGCATGGACTCCCATCTGGACTTTGACATGGACCTTGCGATTTCGACATCCAATGAGAATCCGGTATTCTACGTACAATACGCGCATGCACGTGTATGTAGCGTATACCGTCAGGCTGAAGAACAAGGTATTGAACTGTTGCCACTGGCACAGATTGACCTGTCCAAGCTGACAACAGAGCACGAGTATGACCTTCTCCGCAAAATGGGAGAGTTGCCTGAGGAAATCTCGGCAGCAGCAACAGGATATGCGCCTCATCGTATCATCCGTTATGTATACGAGCTGGCATCCCTGTTCCATAGCTACTACCGTGCAGAACGTGTCATTACGGAAGACACGCAGCAAACTCAAGCACGTCTGGCACTGATCGGTGCTGTACGTACCGTTATCGCAACAGCGCTTCGTCTGGTAGGCGTAACCGCTCCTGACAAAATGTAAGTTCCAGGCTAGCGGCACATCCGCCGCTCTGCCTAACAAAAAAAGTCTCCAAGTCCACGTTGCAACTTCAACGTGGTACATGGAGACTTTTTTTATTGTGTACCCGGAGTTGAAGAAAACGAAATGCCTGACCCATCCAAGGCACACTAGCCTGCTCTGACATCACAGTGGGTGTAACCTAGAGTTTCAGCCGCTACGTAATACTCCCTCGTGCGTACTGCCTGGGCCGGGCTACTGCGTTTCGCCACGAAGCCTCAATCAAGTTCGGCTGACGGCTGACAGAGCTGGCTCACTCCCCGCCCTCCTGCATTAGCTTCAGGGCATCAATCTCACCACCACGCACCTTGCTCTTTGCTGTGGTAGTCTTGCGGGCGCGCAACGGGATCGTAGCACGTTTGACGAGTGTCTTGATTTCACTAGGGGATAACCCCGGATGTTTGGAGAGCAGCAAGGCGATAGCGCCACTCACATGGGACGTCGCCATGGATGTGCCGCTCATCTCGTGATGCTTGCCTTGTACCCAGGAAGAGACGATTTTATCACCGGGTGCATAGACATCCACATATGCGCCACGATTGCTGAAGGACGCAATACGTCTGTTTTTGTCGGTTGCCCCAACAGATATGGTCTGGGGATACCGTGCAGGGTAATCAATACTGCGGCGTTTGCCGTCATTTCCTGACGAAGCAACAATAACGATTCCAGCATGGTATGCACGATTGACAACGTCAAGAAGCGCCTTGCTGCGTGTTTTCATGCCAAAGCTCATATTGATGATATCGACCTTGTTGCGCACACACCAGTCGATGCCAAGTACAATATCGGATACATAAGCCGATCCGTTGTGGTCAAATGCTTTCACCGGATAGATCAGGGAGCGTGGAGCTACACCAATCATGCCTGCGGTACTGTTGGCAGCAGCGATAGTCCCTGCTATGTGGGTGCCGTGTCCGTTATCATCATGAGGAAGCAGGCTGCGGTTTAACAGATTGATTCCGCGTGCCAGGGAATAACGAAGATCAGGATGGTGATAATCAGCACCTGTATCAATCACACCGATTTTAATCCGGTGTCCGGTAGACACAGACCATACTTTGGGCGCCCGAATCTGCTTCACTCCCCAGGGTATGCCTTGAGCATTGCTTGGTTTGCTGTGGAGTGCGTTGGCATGAAGGGAGATGGGAACGTCTTCTTCAATCGTAATTTCATCCCCATAGCGGTATAGGTCCTCCGGGCGTTGGACTGGAGCGATAATGGAACGAGCTAGTCGCGAGGAACGGACAGCCCCAAGGTCGGTGAATTCATTCCGCATTCGGGACAATTCTACGAGACAGGCCTCGTACTGCTGCGGTTTGGCAAATCGGATCAAATATCGCCCTCCCTGTTCTGGTTCAGGGCGTCGCATTCCGTCAATCAATTGATGCAATAAACCAGTATAGTCCATAATGGGCAGCCCCCTTCGGGATGAACATGCTGAGGTATTCTATGAATGCGCTCATCCCGCCGCATGGGGAACTTGCCCTTTTTTTACAAAAACACATTCTCTTCGTGTCAAAACGGGCGCAGGGACATATGATGGATGGAGAGCTAGAGGGCTCTTGCGGGGAACCTGGTGAGGAGTAATCCTCCAAGGGTATACAGTCAGAAGGCGGAGGGGACTCCGTCTTTTTTATTATGGAGTTGTCTCTTTGGCAAAGAGGATATTCCTGTGGGTTTGATGTCACTTCACGTTTAATATGTGGACATATTGTTGCTGCTCTCCGCATTTGCGTCACATCCGTACATAAAAACTTGCTTTTTAACGCTAAATAGGTTTTACTTAGGTTTGTTAATGGATATGTTATACGTAACAGTCCAGTTCGTAGGGGTTAAAAAGTGAATTTTGTGTGAGAGGAAGTGTCTGCAGTGAGTACCTCGCTCAATTTGAAAATTGATAAAGAAAAGGTAAAAGAGATCCCTTTGGTGGACCTTGCCTTTATGGTGCTGAAAGCGGCTAATACGCCGTATTACTATCGTGACTTAATGAATGAGGTAGCGAAGCAGCGCGGAATGACTGATGAAGAAATCAACGAGTTTATCGCCCAGCTATATACCGAGATTAATATCGATGGCCGTTTTGCTTGCGTCGGTACAAGTCTGTGGGGCTTAAAGCGCTGGTATCCGGTAGCTGGAACAGAAGATTCCATG
This sequence comes from Paenibacillus sp. FSL K6-1122, assembly GCF_037977015.1. Lineage (NCBI taxonomy): Bacteria > Bacillati > Bacillota > Bacilli > Caryophanales > Paenibacillaceae > Paenibacillus > Paenibacillus sp. FSL K6-1122. Next base: position 127,149 of record NZ_CP150272.1, read on the forward strand.
ACGGGTGCGAAGCGTCCGCGTATCATCAACGATGAAGACGATGATCTGGAAGATGAAGACTTCGGTGAAGAAGAAGACAGCTATAGCAGCGATGAAGGCTTCGACAGCACGGATAAAGAGGAAGAAGAAGACGAAGAAGAGGAAGAAGAAGACGACATCTTTGACGAAGAAGACAGCGAAGAAGAAGTGCTGGTTGAAGATGACGATCTGGAAGATGAAGACCTCGAAGAAGACGAAGAAGAGTCCGAAAACGAGGATGAATTTGACGACGATTCTGATAATCGGTAGTCATTTTTGACGTCTATAATTTACCCGTTTCCCCGGAATAGTCAGCCTTGACAGCAGACGGGGTAACGGGTAAACTATTGCATGGGCTTATGAATGAGCGACAATATATTTATGTTTTTTATAGAAGGTGCCCCGTCCTGCGGGAGTACTTTTTTTTGTATTTTTAGAGGCATAATTTTGCAAAAATGATTTTTTTCCGTATGCTCCCGGCCAACATTTCGTGGCCCGTTTTTGTATATCAAAAACACCAAATGGAATGAAGGCCATCGGAATATTTGCACCATTTTTTGCTGTAGAACAACGTGTATTTAAACCGTCTTCGCAGAAAGAGCAGTTCGCAGATGCAGGGAATTTCTGCCATTGCTCTTTTTAACGATGATTACCTGGGAAACAGGTTACGATAACACCATATATCGCCTGAATTTCTGTACTTATATTAGGAGGGTAATAACAGTGACAAAGTATATTTTCGTGACGGGCGGAGTTGTGTCCTCCCTGGGCAAAGGGATTACGGCTGCTTCTCTGGGCAGATTGCTGAAAAACAGAGGGCTTAAGGTAACGATCCAGAAATTTGATCCATATATTAACATCGACCCGGGAACAATGAGTCCTTATCAGCACGGCGAGGTTTTTGTAACGGATGATGGCGCGGAAACGGATCTGGACCTTGGCCACTATGAACGTTTTATTGATATCAATCTCTCCAAAAACAGCAACGTCACGACTGGTAAAGTATACTCTTCCGTCATCAGCAAAGAGCGGCGCGGGGAATATCTGGGCGGAACGGTACAAGTTATTCCACACATTACGAACGAGATCAAAGAGCGTGTATTCCGCGCTGGACGTGAAGCGGGTTCGGATGTGGTTATTACGGAAATTGGTGGAACAGTGGGCGACATTGAGAGTTTGCCTTTCCTGGAAGCTATCCGTCAGATCAAGAGTGATGTAGGTCGCGACAATGTGATGTACATCCACGTAACACTTATTCCTTATATCAAAGCAGCTGGTGAAGTGAAAACAAAACCAACGCAACATAGTGTTAAGGAATTACGCAGCATCGGTATTCAACCGAATGTGATTGTATGCCGTACGGAGTATGAATTGTCTAAAGACATGAAAGCCAAGATCGCTCTCTTCTGCGACATTGATGAGAATGCCGTGGTTGAATGTCGTGATGCAGACACGTTGTATCAAGTACCTTTGAACCTGCGTGAAGAAGGCTTGGATGAGATCGTGGTAAATCACCTGAAACTGACTACTCCTGCACCGGATATGAGCGAGTGGGAAGGGCTGGTTGACCGGATCAACAAGTTGGAGCATACAGTTGAGATCGCTATTGTTGGTAAATATGTAGCGTTGCATGATGCATACCTGAGTGTTGTTGAGTCGTTGTCTCATGCAGGATTTGCATCCAATGCTGATGTGAAAATCCGCTGGGTTCCTTCTGAAGATATTACGGATGAGAATGTAGGCGACCTGTTACATGGTATTGGGGGTATCCTTGTTCCTGGTGGATTCGGAGATCGTGGTATTGAAGGTAAAGTATCGGCAATCCGTTATGCTCGTGAGAAACAAATTCCGTTCTTCGGTATTTGCCTGGGTATGCAGGTTTCCGTTATTGAGTATGCACGTTCCATTGTTGGTTTGAATGGTGCGAACAGTTCCGAGATTAATCCGGCTACGGAATTCCCTGTGATCGACCTGTTGCCTGAGCAAAAAGATATTGAGAATCTGGGTGGCACGATGCGTCTGGGTCTGTATCCTTGTAAGCTTCAGGAAGGTTCTTTGGCGATGGCTTGTTATGATGACGAGCTGGTGTATGAGAGACACCGTCACCGGTATGAGTTCAACAATGAATACCGTGAAACGATCGAAAAAGCAGGACTGGTTATCTCGGGTACATCCCCGGATGGACGTCTGGTTGAGATCGTGGAACTTCCAGGACACCCATGGTTCCTGGCGGTACAATTCCATCCGGAATTCACTTCCCGTCCGAACCGTCCGCAACCTTTGTTCCGTGATTTTGTAAAAGCTTCTCTGGTGAATGCGCAGAAGTAATAAATTTTTTTGTGTTAACGTAATAGATATTAGGGATGTTCCTGGCAACCATAGCGGCTGCCTGAACATCCCTTTTTTTGCGTAAAGAGCAGGTGGGAATGCTTTTTTGTCATTTTGTGAAGGTAGCAGGATTTTAATGGAAGAGGTAGAATACTTATCATGACGACTATGGGATAGTTATCCAGATTCGAAGGTGTGCATGCTTTCCTAATTCTAGGAGGTTACAGAGTGGAAGATAAAAAAGTTTTGATTGTTGATGACCAGAATGGTATTCGAATCCTGTTAATGGAAGTGTTCAGCAGTGAGGGGTATAACACGTTTCAAGCACCCAACGGCAAGGTTGCTCTGGAGATTGTGAATAATGACAAGCCTGACCTGGTATTGCTCGATATGAAGATTCCTGGGATGGACGGTCTGGAAATCCTGAAGCATATTAAAGAAATTGATCCGGGTATCAAGGTGATCATGATGACCGCTTATGGTGAACTGGACATGATTAAGGAAGCCACGGATCTCGGAGCGCTCATGCACTTTACGAAACCGTTTGATATCGACGAGATGCGAGTGGCTGTGAATATGCAACTTCGCAACGGTACCGCCAATAAATGCAGCTGAATCCTGTTGATACAGGATTTTTTTGCGTGTGGAGAACATAGAAGGTACTTGGTGGGAAAATGAGGTATTTCACTCCTTCATCCGGGGAATATTGGAAATGGGGAAGTTATAAAGCGGTGTCTATGAAAACTGTGCTGCAAAGCACAGCATTTTTGCAAATGCTTGTTTAGTATTTGACATGGGATGTGGTATAATAAGCCCGTATGTGATTTCGGCTAAAAACCATAGACACAACCCAAACCCCTAGGAGGATTGAAACCATGCCATTAGTATCTATGACAGACATGTTGAACAAAGCACTTGAAGGAAAATATGCAGTTGGTCAATACAACATCAATAACCTTGAGTGGACTCAAGCGATTCTTGGTGCTGCTGAAGAAGAGAAATCCCCAGTAATCTTGGGTGTATCCGAAGGCGCAGCACGTCACATTGGTGGCTTCTACACTGTAGTTAAAATGGTAGAAGGACTTATCCACGACATGAAAATCACTGTTCCAGTTGCAATTCACCTGGACCACGGTTCAAGCTTCGACAAGTGTAAAGAAGCGATCGACGCTGGATTCACATCCGTAATGATCGACGGTTCCCACCACTCTATCGATGAGAACATCGAAATGACTAAAAAAGTTGTTGAATATGCACACGCTAAAGGCGTTTCTGTAGAAGCTGAAGTAGGTACTGTAGGCGGACAAGAAGACGACGTTATTGGCGGTATCATGTACGCTGACCTGAACGAGTGTATCCGTATCGTTAAAGAAACAGGTATCGATACATTGGCACCAGCTCTTGGTTCCGTACACGGTCCTTACCATGGCGAGCCTAACCTGGGCTTCAAAGAAATGGAAGAAGTTCGTGACGCGGTACAAGTTCCACTCGTATTGCACGGTGGTACAGGTATTCCTAAACACGACATCGACAAAGCCATTTCCCTGGGTACGTCCAAAATCAACGTAAACACAGAGAACCAAATTGCTTTTGCAAGAGTGGTTCGTGAAGTGCTTGCAGCTAAACCAGACGCTTACGATCCACGTACATTCATCGTACCAGGCCGTGAAGCAATTAAAGAAACCGTTAAAGGTAAAATCCGCGAGTTTGGTTCTAACAACAAAGCGTAATTTATCTTTACCAGTTCCATACTGTGAAATGGAAAAACACCGCCTAGCCGGTGTCTTTCCATTTTCACACCTTATTTCTACATCGGAAGCCAACAGCACGTATTGCCGTTCATCGGCTGCAAAACACGTAGGGGGACATTAAGCTTTATGGAAAAATTGATGATTAGTGGCGGACGTCCGTTACAGGGAACTGTAACTATAAGCGGCGCCAAGAACAGCGCCATTGCGCTTATTCCTGCAGCATTGCTTGCCGAGTCAGAAGTCGTGTTGGACAACCTGCCGCTTTTGAGTGACGTGGCGGTTTATGCAGAAATTTTGGAGGAACTCGGAGCACACGTGACTTGGGAAGGCAGTCAGATGAAGATTGACCCTTCTGACATCAAATCCATTCCTATGCCGAATGGTCCCGTGAAGAAGCTTCGTGCTTCGTATTATATGATGGGTGCATTGCTAGGGCGTTTCAAAGAAGCGACCATAGGTTTACCAGGGGGCTGTAATTTTGAGCCTCGTCCAATTGATCAACATATCAAAGGGTTTGAAGCGCTTGGCGCAACCGTAACAAACGAACATGGCTCCATCCATTTGCATGCCAAAGAGCTGCGGGGAGCAAAAATCTATCTTGATGTAAGCAGTGTCGGCGCAACCATTAATATCATGCTGGCGGCTACTCGTGCCAAAGGCTCTACAATTATCGAAAACGCGGCTAAAGAGCCTGAGATTATAGATGTAGCAACACTTCTGAATTCCATGGGTGCCAGCATCAAGGGTGCAGGTACCGAAACGATCCGTATTGAAGGGGTCTCGGAGCTTAAAGGCTGCCGTCATTCCATCATTCCGGACCGTATCCAAGCAGGTACGTATATGATCGCTGCAGCGGCGACGCGCGGAGATGTTCTGATTGACAATGTGATTCCCAAACATCTGGAAGCTTTAACGGCAAAGCTGCTAGAAATGGGTGTTGGCATTGAGGAATTGGATGAAAGTATACGTGTCATTGGTAAACCAAGCTATAACCATGTGGACGTGAAGGCACTTGTATATCCTGGTTTCCCAACGGATCTACAGTCACCAATGACCAGTGTTTTGACACAGGCAACCGGTGTGAGCGTCCTGAGCGACTTTGTATACAGTAATCGATTCAAGCATGTGCCTGAGTTAGTGCGGATGGGTGCAAAGATTCGAGTAGAAGGACGGTCAGCGATTATTGAAGGCAGTGCATTAAACGCGGCCAAAGTAAAAGCATCCGATCTTCGCGCTGGAGCAGCGCTGGTGATTGCAGGTCTCACCGTCAGTGAAGGTGTGACTGAAGTAACGGGGGTCGAATATATCGACCGCGGTTATGATCATCTGGTGACTAATCTGCGCCTGCTCGGTGCAGATGTATGGCGGGAAACTGATTAATAGGAAGCATTATGCATGATTCAGTCCTACACATGTTTATTTTAACTGAACTGCATATCTTTTTGATGATTAGGTAAACCTGTTTTAATAGAGTTCTCAGTCTCTCCGGCATAAGACGAAATGTTTCTGTTTCCTTTACCGGAGGGTCTTTTTTTGAAATAAACTTCATATGGCTGTAAGAACATCATTTCTCATCCCCAACCCCCGGTTTTGTTTGAACTGCGCTCCATAGCCGGTCTATCCGGATTGATCGCCTCAATGCATCGTTCACTCAATAGCGGATCTTGCCGAATGTTGGCCATCCCACCCGGAAACTTACACTCAAAGACAAGTATTTGCATTATAACGGTTACATTCCGTACAATGGACAGAAGGGATTGTGGCAGACGCCACTCTCTATAGCCGGAACATCTAGCGAAACTATCCATTTCACACGGACTTATTAATTGAATAGGTGGTTATTATATGGATCTACAAATTTCCGATTTGGAAGAAATGAAACTAACGGACCTCTACAAACTGGCCAAAAAATATCAGATACCTTACTATGGTACGTTAAAAAAGAAAGAATTAATCTTTGCTATACTACGTGCACAAGCTGAACAGAGTGGCCTGATGTTCATGCAAGGCGTACTCGAGATTTTACCTGAAGGTTACGGATTCTTAAGACCTATCAACTACTTGCCAAGTACGGAAGACATCTACATCTCAGCTTCTCAGATTCGCAAGTTTGACCTAAGAACAGGTGACCTCGTATCTGGTAAGTGTAGAACGCCTAAGGAAAACGAGAGATACTTCGGTTTGTTGCAAGTCAACGCTGTAAATGGTGAGAATCCATCGGCGGCTGCAGAGCGACTTCACTTCCCGGCACTAACCCCACTGTATCCGCAGAAAAAACTGGTTCTCGAAACATCCCCCAACCATTTGTCCACACGCATTATGGATGTGCTCGCCCCGGTAGGATTGGGACAGCGCGGATTGATCGTAGCACCTCCCAAAGCGGGTAAAACGCTTCTCCTCAAAGAAATTGCCAACAGCATCTCAACTAACAATCCTGAAATTGAACTGTTTGTCCTGTTGATTGATGAACGTCCAGAGGAAGTAACGGATATGTCGCGTTCGGTAAAAGGGGAAGTTGTGGCTTCGACATTTGATGAACTGCCTGAGAATCATATCAAGGTGGCGGAATTGGTGCTTGAGCGTGCGCTTCGTCTGGTTGAGGCCAAAAAAGATGTTGTTATCCTGCTGGATAGCATTACACGTCTTGCCCGTGCATATAACCTGGTTATTCCCCCATCCGGTCGTACGCTTAGTGGTGGTATTGACCCAGCTGCATTCCATCGTCCGAAACGTTTCTTTGGTTCTGCTCGGAATGTGGAAGAAGGCGGAAGCCTGACTATCTTGGCAACGGCATTAATTGATACTGGTTCACGTATGGATGACGTCATTTATGAAGAGTTTAAGGGTACAGGTAACATGGAGCTCCATCTGGACCGTCGTCTGGCAGAACGCCGCATATTCCCGGCGATCGACATTCGTCGTTCGGGTACACGTCGTGAAGAAGTGTTGCTTAGCAAGGAAGAGTTGGATACAATCTGGGCAATTCGTAAAAACATGAATGATTCCCATGACTTTGTTGAAGGATTCCTGAAAAAACTTCGTAACAGCAAGACAAATGCAGAGTTTTTGGCGGCATTTGATTCGGCTGGTAACAGCCCGACAAGCAATTCGGGTACAACAACAACTCGTCGCTCACCTAGACAGACAGCAACGTCAGGTACATCGACGTAAGTGTCGTTCGACTAATCACTTTCTTTTTGCAGCATTGCTGTGAATGTTACAATACACTCGTCGTTAGGTTTAACCCATTAGATGTGAGGAGAACATCATGTATTTAGTATACGCAGATGAAAAAGGTAATGTATTTGATCATCCTTCCCTGTACGGGCTTGCCCGCAGTGGAGATATGATCGTGGAGATTATGGAGGATGAGTTGATTCCTCTGCCAGAAGGTGCAACGTTGGTTGGACTCCCGAGTACCCGGCCCATTGGTATGGACCCGGACACCGGTGAGATGCTGCCGATGCCATCAGACACACAGGCTGTAGGTGCATTGCTTCCACAGGGATTCACTCGTTTGTGTCTCCCTGGTTATGTGAAGACGGATAAAGAGTATAAATTGCCGTTATTCGGCTATTCCGCAGTAGTCTGGAAAGATGGCGGTTTCTATGTCACCGCTTCGAAGTCGGATAGTCCTGAAAAATGGAATCCACTCAACTGTGATCGTGACGATGTGCGTTCCGGGGTCAAACGATTGACGGAGCAATACCCCGAGAACCGTCTTTACACCCATCTATCCAACTGTGCGCTTGGATATGAATGTCTAACTTCATCAAACACGTTCCTGAATCGTTGGGAAGGTGGAGTGCCGGTATCCTATTCTTGCAATGCGGGCTGTTTCGGGTGTATCTCCGAGCAACCGGATGATAGCGGCTTTGTTTCCCCGCAGACACGTATGAACTTCCGACCACGTGTGGATGAGATTGTGGAGGTTATGCTGGAACACCTGAAGACGCCGGAGTCCATCATTAGTTTTGGACAAGGTTGTGAAGGGGAGCCTTCCACGCAGGCCAAGCTGATTATTGAAGCGATTCGCGAAGTGCGTTCCGTAACGGACATGGGGTATATCAACATTAATACCAATGCCGGTCTGAATGATCACATTAGAGGTATTGTAGATGCTGGATTGGATCTGATGCGCGTAAGTACAATTAGTGCACTGGATGACCATTATAACGCTTACTATAAACCACGTGGTTATACCTTAGTCAATGTTGAGAAGTCGATGAAATACGCAGCGCAGCAGGGTGTATACACGTCCATTAACTATCTGATCTTCCCAGGCGTAACAGATCGTGAAGAAGAGATTGAGGCGATGATTGAGTTTGCAAGAAGAACCGATCTACGCTTGATTCAGATGCGTAATCTCAATATTGATCCAGAGAGCTATCTGGAATTAATTCCTCCTGCTCAAGGTGATATCTTGGGCATGAAGCAGATGATTGAGATCTTTGAAGACGAGTTGCCTGGTGTTGTGATTGGATCGTATACTCATGTTCCACCCGCTGGAATGGCACGTCCAAAACGGTTGATTACCTCTTAACAATAATGGATTGCAACAGGCGCAAGGTCGTGTTATAATCTCAGGGTTGTGCCATTTACTCTGGGTCCGCTTGAGGCTCAGGGCGGAAAGAGGTGAAAGGTAATGAAAGAAGCAATTCATCCTAATTACACGATTGGTCAAGTATCTTGCGCTTGCGGGAATACTTTTGAGACAGGTTCGGTTAAAGACGGACTTCGTGTAGAGATTTGCTCCGCGTGCCACCCGTTCTTCACAGGTAAACAGAAGTTTATCGATGCTGGCGGCCGTGTTGATCGTTTCAAAAAGAAATACGGAATCTAATTGGACAATTCTTGGAGTTGTCTGCTAATTGCATCCAACACACCCCTGCTGATCTGGCAGGGGTTTTTATATGTTATATGTTAAGCATAATCGCATTCACGTTCCTCTGGTTGCAATTTGGATAACCTTACGTTATACTATTTCTTACCGTGCTAGATGGGGAGGTAGCGGTGCCCTGTAACTCGCAATCCGCTATAGCGAGGTTGAATTCCTGCTAGAGGTTTTGCCGATGTGAGGTTTGGTCCCTAAACGTGGTGTTGACGGTTGGGTCCTCCGCAATGAGTACTCATGAACCTGGTCAGGTCCGGAAGGAAGCAGCCATAAGTGAGATCACTCTTGTGCCGGAGGGTTGCCTAGCCCGAGCTATTGTTCAGGGGTGCCACTTGGATCGCAAATATCGATAGCAGGTGCACGGCTTACCTTTTAAATGTAGAGACCTTTGCAGTTGTATGTATGCAGAGGTCTTTTTGATATGTCTTAATAAACCACGCATGAATGAGTCAGATAAAGTTTGGATTCACCCTGGAATATAGTATAATAGGGGAACGACAAAGGACTCGAATGCGAAGTGGAAGGAAGGTAACGCATCATGGAGCATATCGCGTTATACCGGGCTTGGCGTCCCCAGTCGTTTCAAGATATGGTGGGGCAACAGCATATTATTCAGACCTTGCAGAACGCGATTCGTGAACAGCGGACTTCCCATGCCTACTTATTTAGCGGGCCCAGAGGAACGGGAAAGACAAGTGCCGCCAAGATTTTGGCCAAAGCTGTGAACTGCGAACGTGGGCCTGCGCCTGAACCTTGTAACGAGTGTGAAGCTTGCCGCAGAATTACGACTGGCGCTGTGATGGATGTGCAAGAGATTGATGCTGCATCCAATCGGGGCGTTGAGGAAATACGTGATCTTCGGGAAAAGGTTAAATATGCGCCAACCGAAGTCCGGCAGAAAGTCTATATTATTGATGAAGTGCACATGCTGACAACGGAGGCATTCAATGCTTTGCTCAAAACATTGGAAGAGCCACCACCACATGTGATGTTTATTTTGGCAACAACGGAACCGCACCGCCTTCCGGCTACCATTATATCGCGCTGTCAGCGATTTGATTTTCGTCGGGTGTCCCTGGAAGAGCAGACAGCGAGACTTACACTGATCTGTGAACAGGAAGGCATGGAAGCTGACCAGGATGCGCTCCAATACATTGCCCGTTTATCGGACGGTGGAATGAGGGATGCACTTAGTGTGCTGGATCAGATCTCTTCATTTACGGATGGACGAGTAACGTACCAGCAGGTTATGGACATGACGGGTGGAATTGCTTCAGAGCAATTTGCCAAACTGGCTGCTTCGCTGCTCAAAGGTGATGTTGGTCATATTTTGCAGATGATTGAAGGTTTCATGCATGAAGGAAAGAGTGCAGACAAGTGCATGGAGAATTTACTGTATTATTTCCGTGATTTGCTTATGATTAAGATGGTACCTGATGCAGATAAACTGACGGACCGGGTACTTAATCCGGAGTCTTTCCGTGATATGGCGGAGTCATTCACCAAGGAACAACTGTTCCACATGATTGACACCCTTAATCGGTACCAGAGTGAAATGAAATATGCAGTACAACCACAGACATTATTTGAAGTTGCATTGCTTAAACTGTGTAGTATTCCAGCTCAAGGTGAGGCTTCTGTTCAGGTGGGAGCTTCAGCTCATGCAGCACCTGCTGATGGGGGAGAGATCAACCGCTTGAAGCAGCAGCTTGCTGAGTTGGAGAAGAAGTTGGATCGTGCACTGAAAAGTGGTTTGTCTGGTGGAGAAGGTTCATCGAGTGCTCCATCTCGCCCGGCAACAAGAGCGCCGGTATCGAGAGGCAATTCACCTGCGAAGCTTCCTGCACAGTTGGATCAGTATGTTGCGCGCAAGGGAGCCCCTGAGTTCGCAGAGATCAGCAAAAAATGGAGTCAGATCCTGCAACGAGTGAAGGAAGAGCGGGTTACCGTTCACGCCTGGTTTGTGGATGGTGAGCCGGTATCATTGCTTGAAGACAATGTGTTGGTTGCTTTTAAAAACAATATTCACCGTGAAACGACGGAGAAGCAGGCTAACCGCGAAGTCATTGAGCGGGTGTTGTCGGAACATCTTGGGCGTTCGGCACGATTGGTGACGATGATGCTCAAAGATTGGACCGGAGCAATGGAGGGAGCTTCTGAAGCGCCAAAGGAGGACTTTAAGCTTGAACCTGAGCATGAAGACGGCGGTTCAGGCAACAAACAGCCTTGGATTGATGAAGCCATCCAGCTCTTTGGTGAGGATCTTGTAGTGATCAAAGAATAATGCGCATAGCGCGATAACCATAACAAAGGAGATGAACAATTATGAACAACATGAACCAAATGATGAAACAAGTGAAGAAAATGCAGGAGCAAATGCTGAAAGCACAAGAGGAACTGGCGGACAAAACAGTCCAAGGTACTTCTGGTGGCGGTGTAGTGACGGCTGAAGTTAACGGACACAAGAAATTGCTTGCTATCACGATCAAACCTGAAGCGGTAGATCCGGAAGATGTTGAAATGTTGCAGGATCTCGTTATGACAGCTGTTAATGATGCTATGGCCAAAGCCGATGAGATTGCCAACAAGGATATGGGCAAGTTCACAGGCGGCATGAATATTCCGGGATTATTTTAATTAAAAAATTGATCCTGTCAAAGGAGACACAATCGATTGTATTATCCCGAACCAATAGCCAAGCTGATTGATGCCTTCACCCGGTTGCCGGGTGTGGGTCCCAAGACGGCAGCGCGTTTAGCTTTTCATGTGCTTAACATGAAGGAAGATGACGTTATCGATTTTGCCAAAGCGCTCGTTAGTGTGAAGCGTAATCTTCATTACTGTTCTGTATGTTGTAATATTACTGATACGGACCCATGTCGCATCTGTCAGGATAAGTCCAGGGATGTATCTGTTATCTGTGTAGTTCAGGATTCGAAAGATCTGGTGGCCATGGAGCGCACCAAGGAATTCGATGGGTACTATCATGTGTTACAGGGCGCGATTTCACCTATGGAGGGAATTGGCCCAGACGATATTCGTTTGAAGGAACTCCTGGTTCGATTAAGTGATGAACGTATAAAAGAGATCATCTTGGCAACGAACCCCAACATTGAGGGTGAGGCTACAGCGATGTATATCTCCCGGTTGGTGCGTCCGTTTGAGATCAGTGTGACTCGTATTGCGCATGGATTGCCTGTAGGTGGCGATCTTGAGTATGCGGATGAAGTGACCCTTTCCAAAGCGTTGGAAGGTCGCAGGGAGATGCGTTAGTGTGATCGATTTGTATTACGCAGCGGACTTCCTTGGAAACTTCGGATGCTAAATAAGTTTCGATATGCAAAGAGAGCCTTAGGGCTCTCTTTTTTTATGGAAAAAATGAATGTCCGAGTTCTAAGTTTGTCCTTTCCCTGATAAGTATGAGAATATGCTGTGCTGATCAGGAGGGGGAGAGATTATGTTTTTGTGGCGAAACACACGGAACTCGGTAGAGAAACACAACAGAATGTTGAAGGAACTTGAGGCGGATCAGATCTATGCAGATATTCAGATGGCTAAGCAGGAATGGGAACGGGCTATGAGACAGTTTGAAGATGCACAGGGACAGGATGAGATTGATTATGCTATTTATGTATTGGAGGCAGCTGAGCGGAAGTACCAGATCCACTTGAGAAGAGCAAAGCGAGCCAGAGCTAATGATGATGTTACATCACAGCGAGGGGTTAGTATGTAGAGTCACGTTTACATTAAACACGGAGGTGAAACATATGAAGAGTATTATACTGGGAAGTGTATTGGTTATATCGTTACTGGGGCTTATCGTTATTTTATTCAGAAAGCGGATAGGGTTATCGTTTTTCACGTCATTTGGAATTCATCTGGTGCTGGCTGCAGTAGGGATATATATCGTGAATTATTCCGGCTGGATTACAGGGACCTACATCCCGCTGAACCCTGCAACGATAGGGACGGTAACTGTTTTGGGATTGCCAGGTGTGGGGCTATTATTAGGGTTGAAAATTTCTTTGTTCGGATAGTTGACTCGCAGGATATTTATATGGTACATTATATCTCGTTGCTTTGCTTGCTTGGTTAGATGCTTTAGATGAAATGAAGGAGTTCATTGCGAACTTCGAAAAATAATTTCAAAAAAACACTTGACCAAAACAAACGAAGTATGATATATTATAAAAGTCGCCGCTGAGAGAAAATGGTGACGAAAAAACGAGTTTGATCTTTGAAAACTGAACAACGAGTGAGTAAACATTCTGCTTGCAGAATGAACGCGAAAGTTTGAGACAAGCCTTGGCTTGGATCGACTGGAGCACAAATGAGATTTTTAATCTCGTCAGATTCAAAATGAGCTTATCGCTCTTTTCAATACTTTATTGGAGAGTTTGATCCTGGCTCAGGACGAACGCTGGCGGCATGCCTAATACATGCAAGTCGAGCGGACTTGAAGAGAAGCTTGCTTCTCGGATGGTTAGCGGCGGACGGGTGAGTAACACGTAGGCAACCTGCCCTCAAGTTTGGGACAACTACCGGAAACGGTAGCTAATACCGAATAATTGTTTTCTTCGCCTGAAGGAAACTGGAAAGACGGAGCAATCTGTCACTTGGGGATGGGCCTGCGGCGCATTAGCTAGTTGGTGAGGTAACGGCTCACCAAGGCGACGATGCGTAGCCGACCTGAGAGGGTGATCGGCCACACTGGGACTGAGACACGGCCCAGACTCCTACGGGAGGCAGCAGTAGGGAATCTTCCGCAATGGGCGAAAGCCTGACGGAGCAATGCCGCGTGAGTGATGAAGGTTTTCGGATCGTAAAGCTCTGTTGCCAGGGAAGAACGCTTGGGAGAGTAACTGCTCTCAAGGTGACGGTACCTGAGAAGAAAGCCCCGGCTAACTACGTGCCAGCAGCCGCGGTAATACGTAGGGGGCAAGCGTTGTCCGGAATTATTGGGCGTAAAGCGCGCGCAGGCGGTCATTTAAGTCTGGTGTTTAATCCCGGGGCTCAACCCCGGATCGCACTGGAAACTGGGTGACTTGAGTGCAGAAGAGGAGAGTGGAATTCCACGTGTAGCGGTGAAATGCGTAGATATGTGGAGGAACACCAGTGGCGAAGGCGACTCTCTGGGCTGTAACTGACGCTGAGGCGCGAAAGCGTGGGGAGCAAACAGGATTAGATACCCTGGTAGTCCACGCCGTAAACGATGAGTGCTAGGTGTTAGGGGTTTCGATACCCTTGGTGCCGAAGTTAACACATTAAGCACTCCGCCTGGGGAGTACGGTCGCAAGACTGAAACTCAAAGGAATTGACGGGGACCCGCACAAGCAGTGGAGTATGTGGTTTAATTCGAAGCAACGCGAAGAACCTTACCAGGTCTTGACATCTGAATGACCGGTGCAGAGATGTACCTTTTCTTCGGAACATTCAAGACAGGTGGTGCATGGTTGTCGTCAGCTCGTGTCGTGAGATGTTGGGTTAAGTCCCGCAACGAGCGCAACCCTTATATTTAGTTGCCAGCACTTCGGGTGGGCACTCTAGATAGACTGCCGGTGACAAACCGGAGGAAGGTGGGGATGACGTCAAATCATCATGCCCCTTATGACCTGGGCTACACACGTACTACAATGGCCGGTACAACGGGCTGCGAAATCGCGAGATGGAGCCAATCCCAACAAAGCCGGTCTCAGTTCGGATTGCAGGCTGCAACTCGCCTGCATGAAGTCGGAATTGCTAGTAATCGCGGATCAGCATGCCGCGGTGAATACGTTCCCGGGTCTTGTACACACCGCCCGTCACACCACGAGAGTTTATAACACCCGAAGTCGGTGGGGTAACCGCAAGGAGCCAGCCGCCGAAGGTGGGATAGATGATTGGGGTGAAGTCGTAACAAGGTAGCCGTATCGGAAGGTGCGGCTGGATCACCTCCTTTCTATGGAGAATCGTTTCCTGCAACGGAAACATTCAAATACAAAATCTAGCCAGGTCGGCTAGTTACTCACTCGTTGCTCAGTTTTGAGAGCTTAAACTCTCAAACGTTTGGTGGCGATAGCGAAGGGGTTCCACACGTTCCCATCCCGAACACGACCGTTAAGCCCTTCAGCGTCGATGGTACTTGGACCGCAGGGTCCTGGGAGAGTAGAACGCCGCCAAGCGTAACCCATTTTGGGTTCAAATAGTATATGTAATGTGGGCCCTTAGCTCAGTTGGTTAGAGCGCACCTCTGATAAGGGTGAGGCCGGTGGTTCGAGTCCACCAGGGCCCACCATCTATACCTTTAAACTTTATATGGGGCCATAGCTCAGCTGGGAGAGCGCCTGCCTTGCAAGCAGGAGGTCAGCGGTTCGATCCCGCTTGGCTCCACCAAAAAAGTCTTACAAGTTTGTTCTTTGAAAACTAGATATCGAAACGAAACAAACGCGAATTAGAACATTCCTTTTTAGCTGAACTTGTGTTAAACAAGTTTTAATAAAAACGGTAGTCAAATTGCTTTTGTGATGGTATCGGGTGAGAGCGACTTTTGGCTTTGCGCAAGCAAAACAAGGGAAGCGAGCGACCGAAACCGGAACAAAATGGTTAAGCTACTAAGAGCACACGGAGGATGCCTAGGCGCTAGGAGCCGATGAAGGACGTGGCGAACAACGAAACTGCCTCGGGGAGCTGTAAGCAAGCTTTGATCCGGGGGTGTCCGAATGGGGAAACCCAGCTGGGGTAATTTCCAGTTACTCACAACTGAATACATAGGTTGTGTAGAGGCATACCAGGGGAACTGAAACATCTAAGTACCCTGAGGAAGAGAAAACAATAGTGATTCCGTCAGTAGCGGCGAGCGAACGCGGAGAAGCCCAAACCAAAGAGCTTGCTCTTTGGGGTTGTGGGACGTCTCACATGGAGTTACAAAGGAACCGGTTAAGCGAAGAGGTCTGGAAAGGCCCGCCAAAGAAGGTAAAAGCCCTGTAGTTGAAAGTTGGTTCCCTCCGAGACGGATCCCGAGTAGTGCGGGGCACGTGAAACCCCGTATGAATCCGGCAGGACCATCTGCCAAGGCTAAATACTTCCTAGCGACCGATAGTGAAGCAGTACCGTGAGGGAAAGGTGAAAAGCACCCCGGAAGGGGAGTGAAATAGAACCTGAAACCGTGTGCTTACAAAAAGTCAGAGCCCGTTTTAGGGGTGATGGCGTGCCTTTTGTAGAATGAACCGGCGAGTTACGTTCCCGTGCAAGGTTAAGGTGAAGAGCCGGAGCCGCAGCGAAAGCGAGTCTGAATAGGGCGACTTAGTACGTGGACGTAGACCCGAAACCGGGTGATCTACCCCTGTCCAGGGTGAAGGTGCGGTAACACGCACTGGAGGCCCGAACCCACGCATGTTGAAAAATGCGGGGATGAGGTGGGGGTAGCGGAGAAATTCCAATCGAACTCGGAGATAGCTGGTTCTCCCCGAAATAGCTTTAGGGCTAGCCTCGGAAAACAGAGTCGTGGAGGTAGAGCACTGATTGGGTGCGGGGCCCGCAAGGGTTACCAAGCTCAGTCAAACTCCGAATGCCATAGACTTACTTCCGGGAGTCAGACAGTGAGTGCTAAGATCCATTGTCAAAAGGGAAACAGCCCAGACCATCAGCTAAGGTCCCCAAGTGTGTGTTAAGTGGGAAAGGATGTGGAGTTGCACAGACAACCAGGATGTTGGCTTAGAAGCAGCCATCATTGAAAGAGTGCGTAATAGCTCACTGGTCGAGTGACTCTGCGCCGAAAATGTAACGGGGCTAAACACACCACCGAAGCTATGGCTTGATGCTTTGCATCAGGGGTAGGGGAGCGTTGTATAAGGGTTGAAGGTGTACCGTAAGGAGCGCTGGACATTATACAAGTGAGAATGCCGGTATGAGTAACGAAAAGATCAGTGAGAATCTGATCCGCCGAAAGCCTAAGGGTTCCTGAGGAAGGCTCGTCCGCTCAGGGTAAGTCGGGACCTAAGGCGAGGCCGAAAGGCGTAGTCGAAGGACAACAGGTCGAAATTCCTGTACCACCGTAAGCCGTTATGAGCAATGGGGGGACGCAGTAGGGTAGTGACGCGGACTGATGGATGTCCGTCTAAGCAGTAAGGCTGATGTGTAGGCAAATCCGCACATTGTAAGGCTGAGCTGTGATGGGGAGCGAAAATTATAGTAGCGAAGGTCATGATCTCACACTGCCAAGAAAAGCCTCTAGCCAGGTGATGGTGCCCGTACCGCAAACCGACACAGGTAGGCGAGAAGAGTATTCTAAGGCGCGCGGAAGAACTCTCGTTAAGGAACTCGGCAAAATGACCCCGTAACTTCGGGAGAAGGGGTGCCCCGGTAGTGTGAATAGCACGAGGGGGCCGCAGTGAAAAGGCCCAAGCGACTGTTTAGCAAAAACACAGGTCTGTGCGAAGCCGTAAGGCGAAGTATACGGGCTGACGCCTGCCCGGTGCTGGAAGGTTAAGGGGAGTGGTTAGGAGCAATCCGAAGCTGTGAACCGAAGCCCCAGTAAACGGCGGCCGTAACTATAACGGTCCTAAGGTAGCGAAATTCCTTGTCAGGTAAATTCTGACCCGCACGAATGGCGTAACGACTTGGGCGCTGTCTCAACGAGAGATCCGGTGAAATTTTAATACCTGTGAAGATGCAGGTTACCCGCGACAAGACGGAAAGACCCCATGGAGCTTTACTGCAGCTTGATATTGAATTTGGGTACGATCTGTACAGGATAGGTGGGAGCCTTTGAAACGTGAGCGCCAGCTTGCGTGGAGGCAACGTTGGGATACCACCCTGATCGTATCTAGGTTCTAACCTGGTACCGTAATCCGGTGCGGGGACAGTGTCAGGTGGGCAGTTTGACTGGGGCGGTCGCCTCCTAAAGAGTAACGGAGGCGCCCAAAGGTTCCCTCAGAATGGTTGGAAATCATTCGAAGAGTGCAAAGGCATAAGGGAGCTTGACTGCGAGACCTACAAGTCGAGCAGGGACGAAAGTCGGGCTTAGTGATCCGGTGGTACCGCATGGAAGGGCCATCGCTCAACGGATAAAAGCTACCCTGGGGATAACAGGCTTATCTCCCCCAAGAGTCCACATCGACGGGGAGGTTTGGCACCTCGATGTCGGCTCATCGCATCCTGGGGCTGAAGTAGGTCCCAAGGGTTGGGCTGTTCGCCCATTAAAGCGGTACGCGAGCTGGGTTCAGAACGTCGTGAGACAGTTCGGTCCCTATCTGTCGTGGGCGTAGGAAATTTGAGAGGAGCTGTCCTTAGTACGAGAGGACCGGGATGGACGTACCGCTGGTGTACCAGTTGTTCCGCCAGGAGCACCGCTGGGTAGCTATGTACGGACGGGATAAACGCTGAAAGCATCTAAGCGTGAAGCCCCCCTCAAGATGAGATTTCCCAGTATGTAAGACCCCTTGAAGACGACGAGGTAGATAGGCTGGGGGTGGAAGTGCAGCAATGCATGGAGCTGACCAGTACTAATCGGTCGAGGGCTTATCCAATAGCAAGTTCTAAATCGCATGTTTCGTTTCGAATCTAGTTTTCAGGGAGCAATCCTTGAATGATGTTGATGATTGTTATTTGGAGAGATACCCAAGTGGCTATAAGGGGACCCTCTGCTAAGGGGTTAGACTGCGTAAGCGGTGCGAGGGTTCGAATCCCTCTCTCTCCGCCATCTTTACCTAAAGATGGACAAGCAATCAAGACACAAATAATATGGCGGTGTAGCTCAGCTGGCTAGAGCGTACGGTTCATACCCGTAAGGTCGGGGGTTCGATCCCCTCCGCCGCTACCATATTACCCAGGAGGCTTAGCTCAGCTGGGAGAGCATCTGCCTTACAAGCAGAGGGTCGGGGGTTCGATCCCCTCAGCCTCCACCATATACGCCGGTGTAGCTCAACTGGTAGAGCAACTGACTTGTAATCAGTAGGTTGGGGGTTCAAGTCCTCTCGCCGGCACCATTAATGCCTGGAACCGTGGTGTAGTTGGCCTAACATGCCTGCCTGTCACGCAGGAGATCGCGGGTTCGAATCCCGTCGGTTCCGCCATTAATCCTAAAAATTAAATATGGCTCGGTAGCTCAGTCGGTAGAGCAGAGGACTGAAAATCCTCGTGTCGGCGGTTCGATTCCGTCCCGAGCCACCTTTAATCCCTGGAGGATTAGCGAAGTGGCCAAACGCATCAGACTGTAAATCTGCTCCCGTACGGGTTCGGTGGTTCGAATCCATCATCCTCCACCAGTTTTATGAGTCATTAGCTCAGTTGGTAGAGCACCTGACTTTTAATCAGGGTGTCGAAGGTTCGAGCCCTTCATGACTCATCTTTAAGAAAAGAGTGATTAATCATTAATTTGATTAGTTGCTCTTTTTTTGTTATGTAATTTTAGCTCAATATGGATATTTATTAATGCTGGGCAAGATATGATAAACTAATAGAAAACATGCAGAGTGGTGACGTTCATTATATGAAGCTCATACCTGATCTAAAACAGCAAATTGAAGTCATTATAGGCACAACTTTAGACGAATATGAAATTACAATAGAAGAATGGATGCAATCTGTTGCCAATCTAGTTGGTAATCATGAAAATTCAGAGACCTTTGGTGATGAAGGTGAGCGTCAGGAGTTATCTGATCAATCTGCATCTCCAATTTCATCCGATGTGATCAGTTTGAAAACGGGAAAGCGTATATTTTTTAAGGTTCGGATGAATGAGCAAGAAGAGACTGTCGTGTGTTGGGGATGCCCTGCAAAATCTATTACCGTGGAGACACGACAATTGATTGAGCTTTTGATCCGTACTAACACGGCTCTACCCGATGAGGTACAACCTGTTGTATATGAGAATGATAGGGAGCAGTATTTGACTGAATTGGGTCTCTGGCTTAAAGAGCAGATCGAAGAACCAACCAAGCAGGAATTTGAAGCGGTTCCTGATCGCTTTGTGGTGCCCGCAGGATTAAATGCTGAGAAGATTCTCTTCTTGCTGCAAGGGGATACACCGGATGCACATCGTTTACGATCCAAGGAACTCAACAAGTTGCTTGAGAGTTACTTTGGCGAGGAGATAGTCTTGATTCCTTTGGGGGAGCAAGAGTGGATTTTCATGGGTGATAAAGAAATTGTTACAGAAGAAGCCGAGGAAGATACAACGGAAGCCAAAAAGGATTCACTGAACGCTTTTTGTCTGGGGTTACATGAATTGGTTGCCAGTGAGTGGGCTGGAGTGTTCCATCTGTCTGCATCTCTGCCATGCATTCCTGCGCAACAACTTGTATCGGTCACAGTTCTTCTTAAAGAAAGTGTTCACTTAGGGAGAGCATTCCATGTTACGCAGCATATTCATCTCCCATGGGATCTTCACCTGGAGCGGTTGGTAGCGAGCATTCCAGATGATCAACGTATACGTTTTATAAAGGAAACTGGTAAAGACACGGTAATCTTCAATGACAGTGAGACACTTGCTACGCTGGAGACCTTTTTTAGCCTGGACTGTAATGTCAGCGAGACAGCGAAACGACTTTTCATTCATCGTAATACGTTGGTTTATCGTCTGGACAAGATAAAACAGGAGATTGGTTACGATGTGAGGCACTTCGAAAGTGCTGTTCTAGTGCAGTTTTTACTACTAATGTACAAAGTGACGAAAAAGCATTGATATTTTTGTGCAGTTTGCGGATAGTCAAACCTCACGTAGATAGGGTATTATAAAAATACAAATTGTATTCGATTACAAAATGATCTCTGAGGAGGCAACAATCATGGCTGGAGTACGTTTAGAGCATATTTTCAAAAAATACCCGGGTTCTGATAAAGCAACTGTAGTTGACATTAACCTGGACATTAAAGATAAAGAATTTCTGGTACTGGTAGGTCCGTCCGGTTGTGGTAAATCAACAACACTTCGTATGATCGCAGGCCTTGAGGAAATTTCTGAAGGTAAACTCTATATCGGTGACCGTGTCGTTAATGATGTTGCACCTAAAGACCGCGATATCGCGATGGTATTCCAATCCTATGCCTTGTATCCGCATATGAGCGTATATCAAAACATGGCGTTTGGTTTGAAATTGCGTAAGGTTAAAAAAGATGAGATCGACAAACGTGTACGTGAAGCAGCTAAAATCCTGGATATCGAACATTTGCTTGAGCGTAAACCTAAGGCATTGTCCGGTGGTCAACGTCAACGTGTCGCTTTGGGACGTGCGATTGTCCGAGATCCACAAGTGTTCTTGATGGATGAGCCTCTCTCCAACTTGGATGCCAAACTGCGTGGTCAAATGCGTGCTGAGATCACTAAACTTGCGAAACGTTTGGAAACAACTGTTATCTACGTAACGCATGACCAAATCGAAGCTATGACGATGGGTGATCGGATCGTTGTTATGAAGGATGGTATCATCCAACAAGCAGCTTCTCCGGAAGAGTTGTACAACCTGCCGGCTAACCTGTTCGTAGCTGGTTTCATCGGTTCCCCGACAATGAACTTTATCTCGGGTAAACTCGCTGAGCAAGGTACTAGCATGCATTTCATAGCTCCTGGTGTGGATGTTGAAATCCCGCAAGGTAAAGCACAAGTGTTGAAATCTAGAGGATACATTGGTAAAGAAGTGATTCTGGGTGTTCGTCCAGAAGACATTCACGAAGAGCCAGTATTCCTGGAAGCATCCCCGAACTCTGTATTCTCTACACACGTAGATGTTACAGAGAACCTGGGTCACGAAATGCTCCTCTACTTGAGCGGTGTTGGTAATGATACAACGATCGCACGTGTAGACGGACGTTCTAACACTCGTGATGGTTCCACAGTTAAAATGGCCATCGACATGAACAAAGTTCATATCTTTGACAAAGAGACTGAAGTGAACGTACTTCTTCAAGACAAATAATACTGGGATTCCTCGGTGACGATGGAACCTGACAGTTAACGCAATTATACATTGTAATGAGAGCCCCTTCCGTTATTGCTGGAAGGGGCTTTTTTAAGATTAATGAATTTATAAGTTTCGGCAGAGTTGAAGGATTAATAATCGTAAGAAAAACACCCCTTGAACTACGAATGTAGTATCCTAGAAGGTGCTTCGATCAGAAGACTTTTCTTACTAATGGTTGTCGGAGGCTGCGATTGCATTCATCCCGGAATTCATTTAAGATTATTTGAAGGTCTGTCTTCATTTATTTGAGAGAATCGACTGTTGGAAGGGTATGCATTCTGTACCCCATGTTGTGAATGCGCTAATAATGGAAATAACTGATACACGATCTGATGTACATAGAGGGACAGCTAATGCTGAAAGGAAGAGACAAATGGCGAAAAAAGTGAAAGTATCTGAACTGGTGCAGCAATTTCAGTTGGAGGTTGTTTCTGGATCTCACGGATTGAAAAGAGTCATTACGGTAGATGACCTGAACCGTCCTGGTCTGGAAATGGCCGGTTATTTTGAATACCATCCACAAGAACGGGTACAGCTGCTTGGAAGAACGGAGTTAGCTTTCTTTGCAATGTTACCTGAGCAAGAGCGGCGCGATCGTATGCAACGTCTTTGTACGGAAGAGACGCCTTGTATCGTTGTCACGCGTGGACTGGAAGTTCCGCAAGAGCTGATTGATATCAGTGAAGAGCAGAATCTGGCTGTACTTCGCAGCAACATGGCTACTACGATTCTATCCAGCCGGATCACGGGATTCCTGGAAAAGAAATTGGCACCAACTGCAACCATTCACGGTGTACTTTGTGATGTCTATGGCGTAGGTATGCTGATCACAGGTAGCAGCGGTATTGGTAAGAGTGAAACAGCGCTTGAACTGGTGAAACGTGGACACCGACTGATTGCCGATGATGCGGTAGAGATCCGCCAAACGTCAGATTTTCAGCTGCACGGTACTGCACCTGAATTGATCCGCCACTTGCTCGAGATTCGAGGTGTCGGTATTATCAACGTCATGACATTGTTCGGGGCTGGTGCGGTTCGGAATAACAAACGGATTACTTTGGTTGTACGTCTGGAAGCATGGCAGCAGGATAAACAATATGATCGTCTGGGTCTGGATGAAGAGACTACACGTATCATTGATACGGATGTACCTCTTGTTACAATCCCTGTTCGTCCGGGACGGAACTTGGCGGTTATTATTGAAGTGGCAGGTATGAACTATCGCCTTAAACAGATGGGTCTGAATGCTGCGCTGCAATTCACGAACAAGCTGACAGCAACCATCTCGGAAGATATGGAAGACATGGATTAAGAAATATTTTGTACAAGGATATTGAAGATAAATGGTTGACATGTACTGCTTCTCTTAAGGCGCAGTGTATGCCAACCATTCGTCATGCGTGCGATTGATTGAATAAATAGGAGTGTGAATGAATGGATACATTATTACTGTTGAACCCGATTGCGTTCTCTATTGGAGCGTTAAAGGTTCACTGGTACGGGCTTATTCTTGGTGCTGCGGCACTTATAGGACTCCTGCTCGTGATCCGGGAGGGCAAACGATACAATATTCCACAGGAAGTGTTCATGGACATGGTCTTGCTGGGCGTGCCTTCTGCCATCATTGGTGCCCGCATCTACTACGTCGCATTTAAATGGGAAGATTATAAGGATAATTTCTGGGATGTCTTTAAAATATGGAATGGCGGTATAGCCATCTATGGTGCCCTTATTGGTGCAATCATCTGTGCAGTTATTTTCTTCCGTCGTAAAGGGTATAACTTCTGGCGTATGGCCGATATCTGTGCGCCTGGACTGCTCGTTGGACAGTTGATCGGACGTTGGGGGAACTTTGTGAATCAGGAAGCCTACGGCGGTCCTGTAGAAGAGTCATTTTTGAGAGACAAGCTTCATCTGCCGGACTTTATTGTGAATCAAATGAACGTAGAAGGCGTATTCCACCACCCTGCATTTTTGTATGAATCGATGTGGAGTCTCGTTGGTCTGGTCTTGTTGCTGGTTCTGCGTCGTCAGAAGTTTCTGCGTTCTGGTGAACTGTTCATGTCTTATTTCATCTGGTACTCTATCGGTCGTTTCTTCATTGAAGCTCTACGTACGGACAGTCTTGGCTTCCAAGCTCCGCAATGGGTTGCTTCATTAGTGAACGGGCTGTGGTCTCCAATGACTGCAATGGGCTTTGAACAAGGATATCTTGATCCTGCTTACGGTAACGTAAGAATCTCGCAACTGCTCGCGATTGGCATCATTATTGTTGCTGTTGTATTCATTGTGGTGAGAAGAGTGACAGGTAAAGCAGATGTTCGTTACAGTGATCCGATTGTATCGTCCAAAGTTACCTCAGATGATATGGAGCATACGGGAACAGTTGCTGGCAAAGAGAAAAAGGTAACACCTCCAGCCAAAGATGAATCCAAGCAAGTTGATGATAAAAAGGAGTAATGCAACATGATTGACACGGTATTGTTTGATCTGGACGGAACGATTATTGATACCAATGAGTTGATTATCAGCTCATTCCAGCATGTCATGGGGGGATGGGAGCATTCAGCTCCATGGACACGGGAACAGATCATTCCACATATGGGTGGCACACTGGAGCAGCAAATGCGTACCTTCTCTGGCCAGGAGGAAGTCTCCGAGTACGTGAAAGGTTACCGTGCTTATAATGATATCCATCATGAAGCGATGGTTAGACCTTTTCCACATGTTATTGAGGTAGTAGAGGCGCTGCATCAGGCTGGCATTGTGATGGGTGTGGTCACAACCAAAATTCGTCCATCTACATTAAAGGTGCTAGAACGTTTTGACCTATTGAAGTATATGAAGACGATTGTAACAGTAACTGACGTAACGAATCCGAAGCCGCACGCTGAACCGGTACTGAAAGCGATGACGGAACTGGGTGCAGATCCTGCCAAAACGTTAATGGTGGGTGACAGTCCAGTGGATATCCAATCGGCTCAAAATGCGGGCGCACTCTCGGCGGGGGTTGCATGGTCCCTTAAAGGGGAAACAATCCTGAACGGATATGGACCCGATCATATGTTGCATGACATGAGAGATTTATTGAAACTCATCCGTATTGAAACGGGACGTTCATGAGAAAAGTAACCCGCTATCCGGTAGAGGACCAGAATGCACTTTGGCATATCTACAAGACAGTGAGTCCGTGGAAGGGCGTTCGTAATTTTATCTGGATCCAGTTGTCACGTTACTGTCCGATCCTATCGGTGAAGAATTGGATTTACCGCCGAATGCTCGGTATGAAGGTGGGAAAACACACAGCCTTTGGCCTGATGGTGATGGTGGATGTATTTTTTCCGGAGAAAATAACGGTCGGCGAAAACTCGGTCATCGGTTACAACACAACGATTCTCGCTCATGAGTATCTCATTAAGGAGTACAGACTCGGTGAGGTGATTATCGGGGAAAATGTACTGATAGGTGCCAATACAACGATTCTGCCCGGGGTAACTATAGGAGATGGAGCTGTTGTGGCTGCTGGAGCTGTCGTACATAAGGATGTTGCACCAGGAGCTTTTGTTGGAGGTAATCCACTTCGTGATTTATCCCGCGCGGCAGCTTCTACAGAAGAAACTGTCTTTAACACGGATGATTCTTCTCAGGGTAGTGTGCATTGAGTCAATAAAGTAATGAATGAAGATGGGTTGAAGTTAAAAGCTGCTTATGGCAGCTTTTTTCGTATATAAATACCGATTGGCGAGCGTAATGGTGTGCATATAAAACGATATGTCGATCCAAGGGCAATCAAGCTTTGGTATTGTTGACGGTAGTGCGGATTTCGTGTTATCATATCCCATATCCTTTAGTTTGTTAGCACTTTACCATGTGAAAGTATTCTTGGAGAAATGAAGCATGATAAGGATTGGACTAAACCAATAGTTGAAGGCTTATGCGATAATACTGTGATTCAGGTTTATAAGATAGAATGGGGATTTACACTACATAAATCCTGTTGAAATAGAACGAGTGCAACTCTTAAATTACTGACTCGGGGTGAATATTACCAATGTCCAAACCAAAAGGTTTTGAAAAACCGACCGGATTCCGCGACTATACACCACATGTAGTATCCAAGCTGCGGACGATTGAACGCAATGTACTGGAATGTATGGAACGCTGGGGTTACCGTCAGATCATCACACCAACCATTGAATATTACGATACGGTAGGTGTGGCAAGCTCTACATCAGATCGTAAATTATTTAAATTGCTAAACAGCCGGGGAACCACACTGGTACTCAGATCGGATCTAACGGCTCCTATTGCACGCGTCGTTTCATCCATGCTCAAAGATGAGCAGTTGCCGCTGCGTCTGTCCTATCATGCGAACGTATTCCGTTCTATTGAAGAGGAAGCTGGGCGTGAGGCTGAATTTTTCCAGACGGGCGTGGAGTTGGTTGGAGACGACTCGCCTGAAGCGGATGCAGAAGTTGTTGCGCTTGCGATTGCCTCTTTGCAGGCAGCGGGTGTGTCTTCTTTTAAAATAGCGATGGGTCATATGGGATTCCTGAACGGATTACTGGAGGAAGTGATTCCAGGCCAGACCGCTGAGCAGGAGCAATTGAAGGAAGGGTTGCTCGGACGTGATTATGTCGGCTATCGCCAGTCGATTGAAGCATTGAATCTGGAGCCTAAGTTGAAAGAACAGCTTGAAGCGATCCTTCGTCTGCGTGGTGGCAAGGAAGTATGCACACATGCGGTAGAGCTAAGTTCAAGTGCTGAAGCAGCACAGTCGATTGCACATCTGTGTGCCGTATTCGAAGTGTTGGAAGCGTACGGTGTATCCGAGCATGTGCTGATTGATCTGACGATGATCGGTGATTTCTCCTATTATACGGGCATGACCTTTGAAGGGTATGCAGCCGAACTGGGATCTCCGGTATGTAGCGGCGGACGGTATGATAATCTGTTACAACAGTTTGGTCGTTCATTGCCAGCTACAGGATTTGCACTGAAAACGAACCGTATTATTGATGGTGTTCATGGCATTACCATTGAAGAGAAAAAACCGGTACTTATCCAATATACCCCGAAGCGTCGGGCCGAGGCACTAACAGAAGCGGCAAGATTACGCAGTATGGGACAAAATGTAGTGACACTCCTTCTTCCTGAAGATGGGGCTGGGGCAAGTGCCGTATCGGTTGAAGCAAGAACCGCTCACGCTGAGCAGGTTATTACTTACGGATCTGAAGAAGGAGGACGCTGAGATGTCGGATATTCTGAAGGTGGCCATGCCGAAGGGCCGAATCTATAAAAAAGCCTCCAAATTGTTTCGTGAAGCGGGGCTGGATATTCCAGAAGACGTGGACGATACACGCAGATTGGTCATCGAAGTACCGGAAGCGGGAATGGAATTCATTATGGCTAAGCCAGTAGATGTTCCAACATATGTGGAGTACGGTGTTGCCGATATCGGAATTGTTGGTAAAGACGTGCTGCTGGAGGAAGATCGGGATGTGTACGAACTGTTGAATCTGGGAATCGCTCAGTGCCGTATGTCTGTGATCGGACTTCCAGACTGGAAGCCAGGCATCCAGCAACGTGTTGCAACGAAGTATCCAAGGATTGCTTCACAGTATTTCCGGGAGCAGGGGCAGCAGGTCGAGGTGATCAAGCTGAATGGTTCCATTGAGCTAGCGCCCCTGATTGGTCTGGCAGACCGGATTGTCGATCTGGTGGAGACAGGTCAGACACTGCGCGAGAACGGATTGGTGGAGATGACAAGCATTCTGGACATCACCAGCCGTCTTATCGCCAATCGGGTAAGTTATCGGATGAAAAATGCACGAATCCAGGCTTTATGTGATGCACTTCAGCAGGTCATACCGGCATCGAATGAGATATCGGCGGGAAGCTTTCGGGGATAAACTACTGCGTCAGAAATATAGATGAGAAACATGTAAAGCAGAAGCAGAAGCAAAAGCAAGAGTAAGAGACACAAAAAGGAAACGAATCGGCCACAAAAAGGCAGGCATTACAGAGGATGAGGAGGTTGTACGTATGAAAATTGTACCTGCACGGGAGTTTGATCTGAAGCGGGAAGTGGAGTATGGCACGCCGGAGCAAAATGAAACGGTACGGCGTATTGTCAGCGACATTCGCCGTGAGGGTGATACGGCACTGCTGCGTTACACGGAGCAGCTGGACCGCACAAAGCTGACTGCCGCGGAGTTGCGCGTGCCGCAGGAAGAGCTGCAGGCGGCTTATGCAGCCGTGGAGCCATCCTTTGTGACGGCGATCCGGCAAGCCGCCGCCAACATTCGTGCGTTTCATGAGAAACAGAAACGCAACTCGTGGATGGATTGGCAGCCGGACGGCAGCCTGCTGGGCCAGGTCATCCGACCGCTGAAGCGGGTCGGCGTTTATGTACCTGGCGGCAAAGCAGCGTATCCATCGTCTGTGCTGATGAATGTGATTCCGGCACAGGTGGCAGGCGTGCCGGAGATTGTTCTCGTGACGCCGCCGTCTACGAATGGTGGCGAAGGTATTAACCCGTACATCCTCGTTGCTGCTGCGGAAGCAGGCGTGAGCGAGATGTACCGGGTTGGCGGCGCTCAAGCTATCGCCGCCCTCGCTTACGGCACGGAGAGTATTGCCCCGGTCGATAAGATCTGTGGACCGGGCAATATTTACGTGGCGCTCGCGAAGCGCGAGGTGTACGGTGCGGTCGATATCGACAGTATCGCCGGGCCGAGTGAGATTGTGGTACTCGCCGATGATACGGCGAATCCGGTGTATGTCGCCGCCGACCTTTTGTCGCAGGCGGAACATGACGAGATGGCATCGGCCATTCTCGTCACGAATTCGGCCACGCTGGCGGAAGCCGTGCAGGGCGAAGTGCAGCGGCAGCTTGAAGTACTGCCGCGGCGGGATATCGCTGCTGCATCCGTGGAGCAGTATGGCGCGATTATTGTGGTCGATTCCATCGATGAGGGAATCGACGTGGTAAACCGGCTTGCACCGGAGCATCTGGAGATCATGGTGCAGGAGCCGATGGCATACGCTGGCCGGATCGAGAATGCCGGCGCGATTTTCCTCGGCCCGTACAGCTCGGAGCCGGTAGGGGATTATTTTGCAGGACCCAATCACATTATACCGACCAATGGAACTGCGCGATTCAGTTCACCAGTGGACGTGGATGATTTTATCAAGAAATCGAGTCTGATCTATTATAGTAAAGAAGCGCTGCTGAAGAACGGAGCGGCTATTATAGAGTTGGCCCGCCATGAGGGTCTTGAAGGGCATGCCCGTGCAATTGCTGTACGGTTAGAACAGGAAGGAAAGGCGGAATCGGACAATGGATAAGCAAAATAATGGTGTGGAACTTGAAAACAAAGGTGCAGTGCGCCAAGCAGAGGTTGACCGTAAAACAAACGAGACCAATATCCAATTGGCTTTTGCCGTAGATGGAACAGGACAATCCACGATTGAAACGGATGTGCCTTTTCTGAATCATATGCTGGATCTGTTCACAAAGCACGGACAATTCGACCTGAACGTGCATGCTCGCGGAGATATTGATATTGACGATCATCACACGGTTGAAGACATCGGAATCTGTCTGGGACAGACGTTGAGAGAAGCGTTGGGTGACAAACGCGGAATCAAGCGTTACGCCAGTGTATTTGTACCGATGGACGAGGCACTCGCTCAGGTCATTATTGATGTGAGCAACCGACCTCACTTTGAATACCGTGCAGAATACCCTTCCCAACAGGTTGGCAGTTTCTCCACGGAGCTGGTACATGAATTCCTGTGGAAATTAGCGCTGGAAGCTCGGATTACGTTACATGTCATTGTGCACTATGGTCAGAACACCCACCACATGATTGAAGCGATCTTTAAGGCGCTGGGACGTGCACTGGATGAAGCAACGATGATTGATCCACGTGTAACGGGTGTGCCTTCCACGAAGGGAGTGCTGTAGACGATGGCGATTGCAATTGTCGATTACGGTATGGGTAACCTGCACAGCGTCGGCAAAGCGGTCGAACGTCTTGGCTACGAAGCGCTGGTCACGGGTGACCGGGAAGAGATTCTTGGCGCAGATGGTGTCATTTTACCAGGCGTAGGTGCTTTTGGTGATGCGATGGTTCATCTGCGGGAGAGTGGACTGGATAAGGTGGTGAAGGAAGCCGCTGCCGGGACCAAACCACTGCTCGGTATCTGTTTGGGCATGCAATTGTTATTCAGCTCAAGTGAAGAGCATGGTGAGCATGAGGGACTGGATATTTTTCCAGGTAAAGTGGTGCGATTCGCACCAGGAGAGCTGAAAGTTCCTCATATGGGATGGAACCGTTTGGAATTTCTGCACGCGGAAAATCCTCTATTTACGGGGCTTGAAGCAGGTCACGTCTATTTTGTCCATTCCTATCATGCGCTTACTGAAAACAGGGACGATCTGCTGGCGGTAACGGATTACGGACATCCGGTGACAGCCATTGTAGGCAGAGGATCCAACTTCGGCATGCAATTCCACCCAGAGAAAAGTGGAGAGCTCGGTATGAAGCTGCTTGGCAACTATTTGGCTCTGACAGGAGCACCTGTACAAAGGTAAAACATCATCTCTTCTTAACTATAGAAAGCGTACAAATCTAATTCATATTCAGGAGGCCTTGTATGTCATCTTTTATCCTATATCCGGCGATTGATATCCGGGACGGCAAATGTGTAAGACTGGTGCAGGGAGATTATAATCAGGAGACCGTGTATAACGATGACCCGGTTCAAGTGGCTTTATCCTGGGAGAAACAAGGCGGTACATATGTCCATCTGGTGGATCTGGATGGTGCGAAAGCGGGTTATCCTGTTAACGATGAGCTGATCGGGCGGATTGCCTCGGCTGTGAACGTACCTGTTCAGGTAGGTGGCGGACTTCGTACGGTAGCTGATGTAGAACGTTTGCTGGGTCTGGGTGTTAGCCGGCTGATCATTGGAACAGCAGCGATTGAGGATCGTGCATTTACAGAGGAAGTACTGGGACGTTATGGCGACAAAGTGGCAATTGGCATCGACGCTCGTAACGGTTACGTGGCAATTCGCGGTTGGCTTGAAACATCGGAAGTACAGGCAGAGGTGCTCGCGAAGGAACTGGCGGCATATGGCGCAGAAACGTTTATCTTTACGGATATATCCCGTGATGGCATGATGCAGGGTCCTAACGTAGAAGCGATTGTATCTCTTGCCAAGGCGAGCGGACGGACGGTTATTGCTTCCGGTGGTGTAAGTGTGATGGATGATCTGCTTCGTCTGAGTCGTCATGCAGATGATGGTGTTGGTGGAGCGATCGTGGGTAAAGCACTGTATACTGGGAGTATCGATCTGTCTGAAGCAGTACGTGCGGTAAACAAGTAAAGGATATTCGGGTAGAGAGGAAGAGGTAGCATGCTGGCAAAAAGAATCATCCCCTGTCTGGACGTGAAGGATGGCCGGGTCGTCAAAGGCGTCAACTTCGTTAATCTCCGCGATGCGGGTGATCCGGTAGAGCTGGCGGCACTATATGACCGCGAGGGCGCGGACGAATTGGTGTTTCTCGATATCTCCGCTTCGGTAGAAGGTCGCGAAACGATGGAAGAAGTCGTGCGGCAGACGGCGGGCGAGATCGCTATTCCCTTTACGGTAGGTGGTGGCATCTCCAAGGTAGAGGACATGAAGCGGATTCTCCGTGCAGGAGCGGATAAAATTGCAGTGAATACAGCCGCGGTACTTAATCCGCAGTTGATTGCAGATGGTGCACGTCGCTTTGGCTCGCAGTGTATCGTGGTAGCGATTGATGCCAAGTTTAACGAAGCTTGGGGCGAGTGGGAAGTCTATACCCATGGTGGACGGAAACCCTCCGGGATCAAGGCGTTGGAATGGGTTAAACAGGCTGAGAGCTTGGGCGCGGGAGAGATTCTGCTCACAAGTATGGACGCGGACGGAACAAAAGACGGCTTTGATCTGAAGCTGACGGCAGCAGTATCCGAATCTGTGCGTATTCCAGTCATCGCATCGGGCGGTGCGGGCAAAGAATCTCATTTCTATGATGTATTTACCACAGGCAAAGCGGACGCAGGGCTGGCCGCAACGATTTTCCATTACAAAGAAATCGCCGTACCGGCGCTTAAACAACATTTGAGAGAACAAGGGGTGGAGATCCGTGACTAAAGTGAGCGATGAAATCAAGGAACAGTTATCCTTGGAACAGGTTGTGGAACACATTCGTTGGAGTGACGGTTTGGTTCCTGCCATTGTGCAGGATGTAGATACTCGTGAAGTTTTAATGATGGCTTATATGAATCGCGAATCCCTGAAGTTGTCGCTGGAATCCGGGGAGACCTGGTTCTGGTCACGCTCCCGTCAGGAGTTGTGGCATAAAGGGGCAACATCTGGCAACGTGCAGACGATTACTTCCCTAAAATATGATTGTGACGGCGATACCTTGTTGGTTGAGGTGAAACCGAACGGTCCGGCTTGCCATACAGGGGCGGTAACTTGTTTCCATAATGAAATCATTGGTTTGCCAGAGAAATCGGCAGACAAGGCTTCGGATGAAGCGGGTGCGGCATCTGCTTCTGCAAGTTCCGGTTCCGAAAGTCGCTTTGAGGTATTGGCTGAACTGGAATCCGTTATTGCAGAGCGTGAACGTGAGCGTCCTGAGGGTGCATATACAACGTATCTGTTTGATAAAGGTGTAGACAAAATACTGAAAAAAATCGGTGAAGAAGCGTCCGAGACGATCATCGCCGCCAAAAATAAAGATAATGACGAGCTTCGTCTGGAAGTCAGTGACCTGATGTATCACCTACTCGTCCTGTTACAGGAGCGCAAGCTGCCGCTGGACGATATTATGTCAGAGCTGAGCCGCCGTCATGAACGGCCTCGCCGCGATTAGGAGGCGAGTTACGTGCGTATAGACTATCACACACACCATGAGCGGTGTGGACATGCCGTTGGCAAACTGGAAGAGTACGTACAGCGTGGTGTGGAGATCGGACTATCCCAGATTGGATTGTCCGATCACATGCCATTGTTGCATGTCGATCCGGCTCAATATTATCCGGAAATGGCGATGCCTATGGATGAGCTGCCGCGTTACGTAGAGGAGTGTTTCTCCCTGAAAGAACGTTACCGTGGTCAGATTGACGTACGTGTTGGTCTGGAAGGTGACTATATTGAAGGCTGGGAAACAGAGATCCGCGCGATCATTGAGCGCTATCCATGGGATTATGTGATTGGCTCTGTTCATTTTCTCGGGGAATGGGACATTACGGATTTCCGCCAGACCCATCACTGGGAGGGCAAAGACATCCTTGAGGTATATCGTCAGTACTACGATGCCGTAAGCAAGGCAGCCGCCACGGGCATGTACGATATTATGGGCCATACGGATGTCATTAAACGGTTTGGCTTTGTTCCTTCAACGGAGCAGACAGAAGAACGTATCTCACTGGAGAACGCAGCGCTGCAGGCTATTGCCAAAAGTGGCTGCGCCATGGAACTGAATGCTTCCGGGATATCGAAGCCTTGTGTCGAGATGTTCCCTAGTCGCAGAATGCTGACAGAAGCCATTCGCTTGGGTATTCCATTAACCATGGGCTCTGATGCACATGACCCAATGAAGCTGGGCGATTATTTGCCTGAAGCTGAAGCACTTTTACATGAGTTGGGCTGTACGGAAGTCGCTGTTTTTGAAGGCCGTCATCGCTCGTTCATTCCTTTAAATGTATAAGCCATTGGAGTATAATGAGGGTAGGAAATAACCTTTTAGAGGTAGTTCAAAAAGTCCGCCTTTGATTACGAAGGATGCCTAATGGCATCTTCAGCATCGAAGCTGGAATTCAGCCGAAATAGGTGGATGCTTACGAAGTATGTTTCCTCTGGAAACATTGTGGTTGCTCACGTAGTTTTGCCTACGCTCCGCTACTCCACTTCTAGCTTTATCCCATCTTCTCGGTACTGAAAACCGGTCTTTTTGAACACTCGCTTTTAGATAAGGGATTATATAGGGACTTCAACCCTCGGGAGGGCATTATGCAGCATTCGTTACGTATTTTTTCCGGTTCATCGAACCCTAAGCTGGCAGAACAGGTATGTGACAAGCTGGGTGTACAACTGGGCAAGATCAAGCTGTCCAGGTTCAAGAGCGGAGAAATATACGTTCATTATGAAGAAACGATCCGTAATTGTGATGTGTTTCTGGTACAGTCGTTGTCTCATCCGATCAATGAGCTGTTTGTCGAGTTGCTTGTGATGATTGATGCTGCAAAGAGGGCTTCAGCGCGCACTGTGAACATCATTGTTCCGTATTACGGCTATGCTCGTCAAGAGCGCAAATCCGCACCACGGGAACCGATCTCGGCCAAGATGGTAGCAGATGTATTAACTACGGCTGGCGCCAATCGAGTGGTAACGATCGACCTGCACGCAGCGGCCATTCAGGGATTCTTCAACATTCCGGTTGACCATATGACATCACTGGATCTGATTAGTGATTATCTGTTAAGCAAAGGAATCGAGAACCCTGTTGTCGTCTCCCCGGATGCGGGACGAGCATCGATGGCAGAGAAGCTGGCGAACCGTCTGGATTCTCCATTTGCCATTATGATCAAGAAACGTCCAAGCCATAATGAATCGGTGATTACCCATGTCATTGGTGATGTAGAAGGACGGACACCTATTATTATTGAGGATCTGATCGACACTGGAACAACCATTCTGAATGTTGTGGAAGGGTTGAAGGAACGTGGCTCCAAAAATGTATATGTATGTGCAACACACGGATTGTTCTCGGATGGGGCAGTAAGTAAATTGAATCACCCGTCAATTGAAGAGGTGGTCGTTACGGACTCGATCGCACTGCCAGATGACCACCCTGAATGCTTCAAAGTGTTACCTGTTGCGCCAATGCTGGCCCGCGCCGTACGCATTATTGTGGATGGTGGCTCCATGGCCACATTGTTTAAAGATTCTGGCATATAGAGCATCGAAGATATAACGGTGTGCTGCCAGATGAACTGTTCCGTGTCTGAGTTGTTGTCTGCTCAGCACGGTTTTTTTGTTTTGGCTCTTTGAATTCAATTCTTGCTTTGCTGCTCAGAGGCTTGTGCTATAATAACATAAAATCAGTTATGATAGCGTTATCATATAGTATTCAGCCCCTAAGGTGAGATGGATGCTGAACAGTAGAACCACGGCTGAGAACATTGGCATCGTGGAGTGAGGAGTGGGGTCTATTGTCTCGTAATTGGTACTACCGGTTATTGTTCTCGTACTTCCCAATTTTTTTTCTTACGGTGACCATACTCATTTTTATCGCGTTTGTTTTCATCAATGACATCTCTAAAGAGGAAACAAAAAAAGCAGACCGGATTTCCTCCAGTTATATGATAGACACGGTGGATCGCACAATCAGGGATATTGAACTATCCATCCTGGAAACGGTACAGAGTCAGCAGGCATACAAACTCTATTTTAATAACACAAACCTGACCAGCTCGGACACGGTGTATGCAATTGCGCAGAATTTACGTGAGTTATCCAATTCGTCCTCATGGATTCAGTCCATCTATCTATATGACAAGCGAAATAAACATGTTCTGACCGTAAGTGGTTCCAGAGAAGTGGAAGGTTTCTCGGATAAGGCATGGATTGATCAGATGGGTACCGGGTCGATCGGTTCAGGCTGGCAGCCGGTCCGGGAATTCGATGCGGACTCTGTTCAACGTACCCCTATTCGCGTATTAACCGTGAACAAGGACATGCCTTTGCCTTTTGGCTCTCAGGGCACATTGGTCATTAATATCAAGATGAGCAGCATTGAACAGAGTGTAGATAGTATGGTTAATGGTCAGCTCTCATTCCTGACGATTACGGATCGGGACGGTAAGGTTGTGTATAACGCACATTCGGACCAAGAGGGCTCGATAGACGGTCAGGAACTGAATAGGCTAGCGCTAGAAAGACTGGGCTGGACAATATCCAGTGGAATTAAGGCTGGCAACTTATTTGGCTGGGTATCGGTCATATCTTATGTATGGGTGATCATTGCTATTGTGACTGTCATCTGTGCGATTGTATATATCGTGTATATTACTCGCCGTAACTATAAACCCATTCAGATCATCATGAACCGGATTGAGTCTCATCAGATTCGGGCGTTCGAACACTCAGGTGCTCGCACGGATGAGATGAAGATGATTGACGGTGTGCTTGAGAATCTGATTAATCATATGATGGATTATGACAAGAAAAGCAGGGAAAATGTACTTATGCAGCGCAGCAAGTTGTTCAATGCCCTGTTGCATGGTGAACACATGGAAAATGCAGCAGAGCAATTAAAAGAGCTTTCTCCACTGAATGACGTGCATGACTCGTCGCGTTTTGTCGTTGTTGTTGGAGAGATTAACCGTTATGAGAAGGGATTTCAGGAGAGGTACACGAGAGGTGAACAAAATACGCTGAAGTTTGCCTTGATGAACGTTTTGCAAGAGCTGTCACGTAATACGGGAGTTCAATGCTGGACGGAATGGATTAGTGTGGATCGAATTGCAATCCTTTTTGTGTTCAAAGAACAGAATGATAACAACTTGGATATGTCTGGGCAGATTCGTGTTGTAGCTGAGGAATGCAAATCTTGGGTAGAACAAAATCTACGCATTTCCTTAAGCTTTGGCATTGGACCTATCGCTCAGGGAATCGGTACAATACGAGATTCCTATGCGGCCGCAGAAGCGGTAATGCAACGTAAACTGTTGATGACTGGAGATGTCGGCCAAGCCGACTGCGGTGAAACGCAGCATCCTTTGCTGGATACCTATACCTATCTGCAGATGATTGCGGACTTTGTTAAGCGGTTCCGGATGTCGAGTGGACAGTGGCGGGAACAGTTGGAGGAGATCTTTACAGCGTTTGAACAGAACAAACTGCCGGATGATGAGATTCGTTCTCTGATTCAGGCCATGTTACAGATGCTCAGCCGAGAGGTGGCCATGATGTCGGAGGGACTCCAGGAAGAGCTGTCCGAAGAAAACATCAACAGATGGTTGAGTGCTGTAGAAGAGGCAGAGACGCTTGCGGATGTGAAAAGTCTTTTGTTTGATGGTCTGACGGACTTGTTCAGAACGTATGTAGCGGTAACGGAAACCAAGAGTTACAAAGCCATGGTTAATGAAATGAAAAATTATATCGAAGAACAGTTTGCGAATCCTGATCTTTCATTGAAACATCTGAGCGATCGATTCCAGATTACGGGCAAACATGCGAGTTATTTGTTCAAGACAGAATTCAACATGAAGTTTGTTGATTTTGTTACAGAGCTTCGCATGAAGGAGACGGAGCAGCTTCTGCTCAATACCGATTACTCTTTGCAGGATATTGCCCTGAAGGTGGGGTATGCAAATGGAATTACGTTGGGACGTGTATTTAAGCGGGTAACGGGTATTACACCAGGAGATTATCGTCGTTTGAAACGTGAACATCGAGAACCCGAAGAGTAAAGCAAAAGTGATCCTATTCTGAGATCTGTACATCAGGACAACACAGGGTGAATTTCATGCAGTCACTTTCCACTTAGGAGAGAGAGGCTTGCAGAGGTTCGCCCTGTTTTCGTTGAACAATACTCTTATACTGAGATCGGATGCAACTGTTTTCGCAGGATAACAAGCTAGTATTCCTGTTTTTTTCCCGTTTACGAATATAGGCAGTGTGTGAAAATGGTTTATCCGACTTGGGACAGGCAGTTCTGATCCTTGAGGTGAAGAGTGCCGTCAAAGCCTAGAGCAGCGTGGCTTTGGGAAAAGAATCAGTCTGCGAAAATAGGCTTAACATATAAACCATAATCCGTTTGTAAGCGCTTCCGAAAGAGGTTTATTGCAGGATGACGGAAAAATGTGAAATACTCTGGGCAAGCTTTAAACATTCACGCAAAGCCAAAGGGGATGACTAAATGAGAAGCAAAGCAACCAAAGGGAGTCTAAAGAAATGGATGGGTTTGGCGCTTACGATGGTAATGGGCGTTTCTTTACTTGCGGGATGCTCATCAGCATCAAAAGAATCAGCTGAAGGCGGAACATCAGGCAAAGGCGAGCGCGTTACTTTAAAGGTGGAGATTTTTGACCGTGGTAACAGTCCTTCACCGTACACAATTACGAACAACTATCTATCTAAAATGATTCAGGAGAAGTTCGGTGATCCCAACAATATTGATGTACAGTTTGTACCCGTTCAGCGTTCTGAGGAAGTTACCAAGCTGAACGTCCTGATGGCTAGCAATACGGATGTCCCTGATATTGTCTTTGTTTATGACTCAAGCGTGTTTTATCGGTATGCCCAGCAGGGTGGTTTGACTGATGTTGGAGAGTTGATTGATCAGCACGGTCCGAACCTGAAGAAGTTCCTGGGTGAAGATACTTTGAAGTTTGGGCAAGTGGAAGGACAACAGTTTGCTGTTCCGGGTAAACGTGCTATCACAGGCCGATACAGTTCTTACATTCGTCAGGATTGGCTCGATAAGCTGGGATTG
This sequence comes from Paenibacillus sp. FSL K6-1122, assembly GCF_037977015.1. Taxonomy (NCBI): domain Bacteria; kingdom Bacillati; phylum Bacillota; class Bacilli; order Caryophanales; family Paenibacillaceae; genus Paenibacillus; species Paenibacillus sp. FSL K6-1122. The sequence continues at coordinate 165,624 of NZ_CP150272.1, forward strand.
CCAGCGCCGAAGACCACGGATGAATTATATACAACTTTGAAAGCGTTCAAGGATAAAGATCCTGGTGGACTCGGAAGCAAAAACATCCCAATGGGTATGGCTCTTGCACCAGCTCAATTCGAAACACTCATCTACTCATTCATCAAGCCAGTTAGTGGCGACCTGACCTATGGTCAACGGTATGAATTGCCACTGCATGAAGGATTCAAAGAATCGATGCAGTTCCTGAACAAACTGTACAACGAAGGTCTGATCAGCAAAGACTTCAGTTTGGATGAAGACAAAACGCAGTTAGGGAAAGACATTCAAAACGGTAACGTAGGTTACTGGTCTGAAGATGTGGATGCCATGTTCTACGGAGATGGCACACTGGATAATTTGCATAAAAATGTGAGTGGCAGTGAAGTGTTGCCGGTAGATGTATACACCAATCCAAATGCAGACAACAAACACATCAAGTCACGCTACGGAACAAATGGTATGTACATTATGATTCCGAAGAGCAGCAAACGTTCTGTCGAAGCGATCAAATATCTCGACTGGATGGCATCTGACAACAATCTGATTGATATCTACAGTGGTGTGGAAGGCGAGAACTATGATTTGGTAGACGGCATTCCGGTAGTGAAAGAGGATGCATCCCAGGAAGCGCAGGATCGTCTGTTTAACGCAGGGGATACAGCCATTATCTCGAACGGTAAAAACATTGGTGATCAAGCGACGAATGAAAAGGCATGGATTATGGGCTTCCCGCAAAATAATCAGGAGATGCTGAAACAATCCATTGATATTGCTAACACCGATACGGTAGGACCAATCATTTTCGACAAACCGATTGAAGCAGAGATGAAGTACAGCACAGCTCTCAAAGACAAATTAAATGTCATTATCGTAAAAACAGCGATGGCTAAGCCAGCAGAATTCGATGCGGTATATGAAAAAGAAATGGCTGATTTCATGTCTCTGGGTGGTACTGAACTGAAAAAAGAACTTGAAGAAGCAGTTCAGGCAATTCCTGCAAATTAAGTAGCTCCACATTTCAATCCAAGACAGATACCCATACTACGGCTTAACTAGAAAGGAACGTGTGCCGCCGAACTGGCGGCACAGCCGTTTCCTTGTTGATAGGAGGAAACCGACTTGACCACCACATACTTGAAGAGGTATTGGCAATTATACGCTCTGATTTCACTGCCCATTATCTACTTTTTAATCTTTCGTTATGGACCGATGTACGGTGTACAGATCGCCTTTAAGGACTTTAACCTGTTTCAGGGAATCAGCGGCAGTGAGTGGATCGGTTTTGATGCTTTTCGCGAAGTATTTGGAATGCGGGACTTCTACACGACATTGCGCAACACCTTTATGCTGAATTTTCTTGATCTGGTCGTTTCATTTCCAGCTCCTATTATTCTGGCAATCATGCTTTATGAAGTTCGATTCAAATGGTTCAAAAAAATCTCACAAACGATATTGTACATTCCTCACTTTATCTCATGGGTAATCATCGGGGGAATTGTGTACCAATTGTTCGGTAATCAATCCGGTATGGTTAACGGCGTACTGGAAAGCATGGGCTTAAATTCAATACCATTTTTGACAGAAAAAAATCCATGGCTTGTGACGTATCTCTTCACAGGTGTCTGGCAAAGTGCAGGATGGGGAACCATTCTATATCTGGCCGCATTAACCGGCGTCAACAAGGAATTGTTTGAAGCAGCTGAGATCGATGGAGCATCGCGGCTGAAGAGAATCTGGCATATTACATTGCCAAGTATTAAACCAACCATCGTGACCTTGCTTATTCTCAATCTTGGACATATGGTCAGCATCGGTTTTGATCGGCCTTATATCATTGGTAACACGGCCGTGCGTGAATATTCCGATGTACTCAGTACCTTTGTATACAGAGTTGGTCTTGAATCAGGACAATACACGCTGGCAACTGTCGTCGGACTGTTCCAAGCAGTGGTGGGACTCATATTCGTGCTAGGATCTAACTATATTTCGAAGAAAGCAACCGGTGAAGGTATTTTGTAGGTTGTGGATGAACGGAAGAGACGCCAATCGGCTTGTTTGTATAGACCATCAGTAAAGGAGCTGTGCGCATATGAGTGAACGCACCTCAAACCGGATTTTTGATATCGTTAATATCTCCTTTATCACCTTGTTTGTTATATTCTGCCTGGCTCCATTTCTGCACACGATCGCGATCTCATTCAGTTCTAACCGTGCGATTACGTCAGGAGAAGTGACCATATTCCCGAAAGAATTCAATTGGGATGCGTATATTCAGGTGTTCTCTGATCAGTCGATGATCTATTCACTGGGTTACACGACAGTTCTGACCATTGCTACTACTGTGCTGTGCATGGTGTTCACACTGGCAGCTGCTTACCCGTTAACCAAGAAAAAATTAAAAGGGCGCAAGCTCTTCATGTATGTCATCATCATTACGATGTTCTTCAGTGGCGGGATCATTCCTGAGTATTTGCTCATTCGTGACCTGAACTTACTTAATTCCGTGTGGGCACTGATTCTGCCAGGACTGGTCAGTCCGTTTAACCTGATTATCCTGATTTCTTTCTTCAGAGGTATTCCTGAAAGTCTGGAAGAATCCGCTGAGATTGACGGCAGTTCCCATGTACACACGCTATTCAAAATTATATTGCCACTATCCATGCCTGTACTGGCTACATTAGCTCTTTTCTATGCGGTTGGACGCTGGAATGGGTTCCAGGATTCCCTGATGTATATTAATGATCCGAAGCTGTACCCGCTTCAACTGAAGTTATTCCAAATGGTACAGAACAATATGGTCAGCGAGCTTACCCAGATGGAGGGTGCTAACCGTACGCCATTGACTCCCGAGAGTCTCAAGGCCGCAACCGTTATTTTTGCAACCGTTCCGATTCTACTTGTCTATCCGTGGCTGCAAAAGTATTTTGTCAGTGGTGCGATGCTTGGCGCGGTAAAAGGTTGAGTTAAGGCTGATGTAAAAAGTTTAGCCAGAGGGAGGAGAAGGAAAACAGATGCAGCACATAGACAAGGGCGAATACTCATTCTCGACATGTTGGAACATCAGGAAACATCCAGTAGGGGAAGATATGATTCGGGAGATTGCGGATCTCGGCTTTCGTCGGGTGGAGCTCAATTATAATGTGACGAAGGAGATGCTCACGACGATTGAGCCGATGATTGAGCGTGGAGAAATCGGAATTTCTAGTGTCCACAACACCTTTCCACATGACCCTGATCCAGACTACGGTACGGATTCCATCTTGCTCGGCTTCGAAGATGAAGTGAAACGTAAACGGGCGATCGAATTGCTGGTAGAGTCGGCTGAATATGCCCAACGTTATGGTGGAGAAGCAGTTGTTGTACACCCGGGAGAGGTACCTTTTCCTGAGGATATCAGCAAAGACCTTGGAAAGATCTATAACGAGGAAGGTCCGGACTCACCGAAGTATCGCAGTAAATGGGCTGAATTGATGGAGCGGCGGGAAGCCCTCAGTTCAGGGTATGTGGAGAAAATTATCGCCAGTCTGGATGAGGTATGCAATCGGGCGGCAGCTAAAGGTCTGGATGTTCGTTTTGGCATCGAGACAAGATCGCGACCACAACAGATTCCTACCCTTGCCGAAGCCAAGACTATCATCACAGCTCTCAAAGGGGCTCCGGTTGGTATCTGGTACGATACAGGTCATGCCATCATGATGGACCGAATGGGCCTTTATGACAGTGTGGGAGAAATGCAAGGCCTGATGGATGATATCGTAGGGGTCCATATCCATGAGACACTTGGTCTCTCGGATCACTGGTGCCCGTATGTACACAGTAAGGATATGAACTTCTATGATGCCTATCTGCCGATGATTCGTCGCGCACAGGTGAAGGTGTATGAGTTGAAGTCTGCCTGTAAGGCAGAAGAGATTCATGAGAGTCATGACTTGCTAATGAAGAAGCTTGGAGTGACAGAGTAGGCGCGGTGAAGTGGGGAACAGTTTGCATGTTCACAGCCTGTGTTCAACGACTGTTTCCTCAGTGACGGAGACACATGAGTATTTAGTAAAACAAGCACAGATTTTCTGGCGACTTTTGTAGAAATATGATATATACTGACGAGAAAAATGAACTCACCTACGGGCGGTATGAGTAGGCTTCCGGTCTGAATTGAAGGCACTGAAGCAACATACTCCGCACATCGGGAGAATGCATTGGTATGGAGGGGACTGCACATGTACAAACAACTGGTGGACAGTAATGACAGAGCGGTAGAAAGAGGCATATCCCGGCAGATGCTTGACCCGGAAAGCCGTTACTATGGAGGGACAATTGATCCCTTCACAGGTGTTGCCTGGGTCAACCATACGACTGGAACGCCCACGGATATGTGTTACTGGGGAGCTGCGCTCTCCAATCCGGACTCTATCTATTACCGGGATGAATCGTTGTTAAATCGACTGCTGTTAGCTACGGAATTTGTACTCCGCTTCCAGCATGAAGACGGTTCAATATCGCCTGGCTGGACCAATTACCATTCCCCTCCAGATACTGCATTTGTCGTTGTAGGGTATTCACAGTTGTATCAGCTTCTTCAGCAGCAAGAATGGGAGCCGCTTCAACCTGTATTGAACAATATGAGGCTGTTTCTGGAACGGACAATCCCAACCATGCTTACGGGAGGTTGTCATACGCCCAATCATCGCTGGGTGCTATGCGCGGCGCTTGGTTTCCTGCATGAAATATTTGATCTGGAGGAAGCTGTGCAGCGCGCAGAGCAGTGGATGGATGAAGGCATGGATATTACACCTGATGGGGAGTGGACAGAACGGAGCAATGGGATATACAGCGCAGTTAGCGACATCATGTTAATTCATGCTGCGCGCCTGCTCAATCGTCCTGAACTGCTGGAACCAGTGAGGCTTAATCTCCGCATGATGGTGTATCTTGTCCATCCTACGGGTGAAATTGTTACGGACTATTCAGGACGACAGGATCTGGGCAGTGTTCATGATCTGTCACCTTATTATCTGCCTTATGCCATTTTGGCTCGGCTGGACGGTGATCCACTCTTAGCCGGTATGGCAGCCTGGGCTGGAGATACATTGACAGATCCGGGAGTATGTTCGGTGAATACGCTCATTCGATTAATGCTTGAGCCGGAGCTTCAACAGACCAATGACACACGTGATGCATTACCGGAACAGTATGAGGTCATGCTGAATGAACATTTTGTACGGGGAGAATATCTGGAGCAGATGGACGCAGTAGGGCATCACGGTCGTATTTCGCACAGTCGGATGCATACGGATTTTGGTGCTCCGGTAGCCCGAATTCGGGATGGTGCTACAAGTGTGACTGTGATGACAGAAGTTCCTTCTTTCTTCGCGCTTCGTCATGGCAAGGTGCGCCTGCTGGCTGTGCAACTGGCCTCTTACTTTAATCCAGGGTATGTACCTATGCAGCAAATGACGAGGCTGTCCGAAGGCTATCGACTAACTGGTGAGCAGAAAAAAGGTTATTACGGCCCAATCCCTGCGAACCTGCTTCCAGAATCGGCTGCATCAGATATAAGTCCATGGTATTTGTTACCTCATCAGAGTCGTCAGCTTACTCATGAGCAGACATTCCGTGTAGGAGCAGAATTACAGCCAACGGAAAACGGATGGAACATGCATCTATCTGGACAGGAACCGGAGGACATTATGATGCAGTTATCCTTTGTATTCGGAAGCGAAGGTGAGCTGACCTGTGAGGACGCGATTGAAACGAGTGAGGGTCACTATTTGTGGAAAGGCGGTACATTACGCTATACCTGCGGAGAAGACTGGCTGGAGATCACCGGGGGCGAACTGGGTCATCTGGCGGCAACGGTACGTGAGGCAAAACTGCCGGACAAGTGTAAGGTTGTGCTGGTCAATTTCATGACGCCGTTTGATAAAACCCTTCAAATTTCACTTTCTCCTTCGATGGCGTCGAAGATCTAGATTTATTAGATATTTAAGCCATAATAGTTAGAAGACCGAGCCCAAATGCTCGGTCTTCTTTTTTTACGAACGACGAATGACTGCAATTAACGTTCTAAAATGATATTCCCACTGTCCAGCTCAGTCCAGTAATGTATGAACTATGATCATTTCAGTTGCTCTAACGCAGTTTCGATTGGTTTAGTGAACAGAGGATCATCTTTGGTTTTGCTCCAGTAAACAATAAAAACATTTCCTTTCTCATATAGAAAAGGGAATGTTGTAAATTGGGCGCTTTCCATGTGTTTATTGAAGTCTTTTGTCCCGTTGATGCGATCCTTTTCAGAATTGAAAATATAAAAATGTATAAATTCAGGGCTATATGGTTCTTCTTCTACGGGCACTTCAACGGAGTACACCTCAGGTACAACATCATTTAATTTCAAAGGATACCCGGTGATACCAAAGGACACTAAATCCAGTTCTTGAGACTCGAGCGCTCTCAGTACATCCTCTAATGTGAACTGATTTTCTATGTTTTCTATATCTTTTGAACATCCATTCAAAGCAAACAAGCATATTAAGATGAATATAAGTGGTTTTATCTTTGAGATCCTCAATATAACATCCCCTTAAAATATTTATTTTTTATTACATACGCGAAAAAGAGGCTGACCGTCAGAGCTAATATACGTTGTTTGATTTTTAATGGAGATAAACTACTAAAAAGGACAATAAGGATAATAATACCATAGACTACACTCGTATTATTATAACCGGACCGAATCCAGTTAGATGCCGCGTAACCGACAAGAATAGACTAATGCAATACTGCAAAGAGAGCCTATGGTAAGTGAGTGTAGGAGTCTCTAGGTAAACATGGTTTTCCTTTGAATAAACAACGCTCCAAGGTGATAGGTTTCCGCAAAATGGAATATCATCTTCTTTTGCATTTTTTTCATAAACGACATGAAACTACATATTGAGAAGTGGGCCTTAAGATGTGGTATACTGAAGAGTATGAATGAAATGCAAAGAGGAGGTGCCTTGGAAGATGAAGGGCAAGCTAGTGCGGGCTGAGGGACACCTTGCCAATATTATACCGATTCACTTGGATGCTTCTTTCTTCTTTGAAAGAGCTGTCCGCTCGCTGGACCGTAATCATGTCGACAAGGCATTAAAATATTTTCGCAAAGCTGTTGAATACGAACCGGAAAATCCGGTAAATCATTGTAATATGGCGGGTATATTATCGGAGAAGGGGGATTACGAAGCCTCCAATGCCATTCTGGCTAACGTGCTGGAAGTGGTAGATCCGTCGATGACGGAATGTTATTTTTATATGGCGAACAATTATGCAAATATGGATCGGTTTGAGGAAGCCGAGCAAGCACTTGTTACCTATCTGGAGGAGGACACCCAAGGTCAGTTCATGACGGAAGCCGAAGAGATGATGGAGCTTCTGTATTATGAGCTGGATCGTCCGACCAAACTGAATCGAATCAAATCACGCAAAGGTGTAGTGGAGCACGATCAGGCACGGGAACTGCTGGAAGAAGGAAAATTTGCACAGGCTGCTGAATTGCTCGAAGGCATGTCCTCTGATTATCCTGATTACTTGGCTGCCCGTAACAATCTGGCACTCGCCTACTATTATATGGGTCTGTTTCCCAAAGCAAAAGAGACTATTGCCGAAGTGCTTGAACAGGAACCAGGGAATCTGCATGCACTCTGTAATCTGGCCATTTTCCATCAAAATGAGAACCGGGCTGATCAAGTGCTGCTTCTGATCAAAAAATTGCGGGTCATCGTGCCATTCCAGCACGAACAAGTCTACAAACTGGCGACAACGATGGGGATTCTGGGCCAACACGATACGGCTTATGTTCACTTCCGGCGTTTGCTCAAGGACGAAGAGACAGCTGCTGATCCGGCACTTGCTCACTATGCAGCCGTGGCGGCTTATAATACAGAACGTTATGATGCTGCTGACCGTTTATGGCATCATGTGTCCAAGCTTGATCCGGGTTCCGAAGTATCCCGGTATTATCTGTCAGGTCTTGAGGCTGTAAAACAAGGCGAGCAAGAGCCAGAGAAGCTAAGTTATCACTATCATCTGCCATTTGATGAGCAATTCAGACAGTGGGAGAACTACGGTAGTGGCATACCTGAAGAAATGAAGAATGATCCACTGATTCGCTCATCCTTCTTCTGGGCATTGCGTCATGGTGATCGGGCAACCAAGCTACAGGTTATTCATGCGCTTGGGATGATCGGTGACTATGAGGTGCAGCAGGCTCTGCAATCCTTTATTGAAGAGCCTGGAGAAGAAAAGGATCTGCTTGAGGCAGCACAAACTGTACTGAACGAATTGAAATCGGCTGAACATGAGGATCGGAATTCTCAGGTGGTTCGACCCTTTTCTCCTGTAGCCTTGAAGTCTATTGGGAAGGTTCCATCCACATCAGAGCAATCGGACACTGGATCAACTTCCCATTGGCAGGCTGTTGTTGATCGTGCGTTACAGATGTCTGAAGCAAAGGCTGAGTTGCAGCAAGAGATGGAACGGCTCTGGACGGATTATGTATCCCGGGTACATCCGGAAGTTCCGGGTACGAAGCAGATTGAGGGTTGGGCTGCAGGACTTGAATATTTGGCAGCGAAGAATCACAGTCGGCCCGTTACCTATCAAAGCATTGCTGAGCGGTATGGGATATCGGCATCAACGGTTAGCAAGTATGCTAAACAGATTCATTCGGTTTGTAACAGCAAGCCACCACTAGTATAGAAAGTTCGCTTCAACTCGTTTTCAGAAAGACATCATCAGGTGAAGGATACAACAACCGGGAAAACGGGTAAACTTAACGAATGGGCTTCGTAAACGCCTGTAGGATATCATCTTGGCAAGTTCATCGCTAGTACAACACATTCTCACCTTAATTAAGGAGGCTGTATCTATATGTCTAAATACAGAACGATTGTGATCGGAACGGGACCTGCGGGTCTGACAGCAGCGATATATCTGGCTCGTGCTAATCTGAAACCACTGGTTATCGAAGGTCTTCAGCCGGGTGGTCAATTGACGACGACAACGGAAGTTGAGAATTTCCCCGGTTTCCCGCAAGGTATCATGGGTCCGGAACTGATGGACAACATGCGTAAGCAAGCTGAACGTTTTGGAGCGGAATTCAAAAACGGTTGGGTGGAAGAGGTTGATGTCAGCAAACCGCCCTTCAAGGTCAAAGTTGGAGGAATCGGTGAACTGGAAGCTGAATCGATCATTATCTCCACAGGTGCTTCCGCTCGTTACCTCGGTATTCCGGGCGAGCAGGAAAATGTGGGACGTGGTGTAAGTACATGCGCGACATGTGACGGTTTCTTCTTCCGTGGCAAAAAAATCGTGGTCGTGGGCGGTGGAGACTCCGCGATGGAGGAAGCGAGTTTCCTGACTCGTTTTGCAACAGACGTAACATTGGTTCACCGCCGGGATGAATTACGTGCATCCAAGATTATGCAGGATCGGGCTCGCAGCAATGAAAAGGTGAAGTGGGCGCTGAACCGTACTCCACTCGAGGTCGTACCAGAAGCTTTGGGTGTCAAAGGGCTGAAAGTGCGCAACAACGAGACGGGGCAGGAAGAGTTGCTTGAAGCAGATGGCGTATTCGTTGCCATTGGTCACACACCGAATACCGGATTCCTGGGTAATGCGATTGCACTGGACGAACATGGCTATGTTGTCGTTAAACCCGGAACAACGGAGACCAATATTCCAGGTGTATTTGCCTGTGGCGATGTTCAAGATACGAAGTATCGTCAAGCTATTACGGCTGCAGGATCAGGATGTATGGCTGCAATGGATTGTGAGAAGTTCCTTGAAGGAAGCATTGTCCATGATTGGAGCGAAACGTTGGATAAATAAGCATTACATGCGTGAGGTTAGGCATATGCTGGGAATAAGAGACAACGGGAAGTCTCATGAAATGAGAGAAGCCGGAAGGCTTCTCTTTTTTTGAAACTACAGTGGGCATGAGATCGTATACATATAGGGCATATTAGCTGTGAGGTGAAGATTTTGGGGGAAATGATAAAAGATTGGTTACAGAATGCGACAGTGAGACGATTTTTGATCCTGCTCTTGTTCTGTTTAATTTTGTTCAGTATGGGGAGTATGCTGCACATGATTCTGCTGTTGTTCCTGGTGACGTATGTCATGAACAGGTTACAGCATTTCATTACAGGTGGTTTAAATCGGTTGTTTCCAATCAATTATAAAGTTGTAGTCATCCTACTCTATATGATTGTGATCGCAGTCATTGTGCTTGGCATTTCCAGATATTCACCACGGATCGTGGATCAGGTCGTCCAGTTGACAAACGAGATTATGAAATTTCTGGATAGTGCAGATGGTGATAATTTTGCATCCAAAATTGCGGGTTATCTTCAATCCTTCGATATTAAAAATTACACCAATGATGCATTGAAATATATTTTCGCTTTGAGCAAATGGCTGGAGTTTATTCTGCTCGTCATCATTCTGAGTCTGTTCTTCTTGTTGCAGAAGCAGGAGATATCCAAGTTCACGTCCAAGTTCAAAACAAGTAAAATTGGATGGTTCTACAATGAAGTTGCTTATCTGGGAGACAAGTTCGTGTCTTCTTTTGGTAAAGTCATTGAGGCACAGCTTCTTATTGCGGTGTTTAATACGGTACTGACGATACTGGGCTTATGGATTCTGGGTTTCCCGTATCTGTTCGCTCTGACCATTCTGGTGTTCATGCTCAGTCTGGTTCCCGTTGCGGGGGTTATCATCTCACTTGTACCGCTCTGTCTGATTGGGTATCAGATGGGTGGACTGAAATTAAGCATTATTGTGATCATCATGATTATTGTTATTCATGCTTTGGAGACGTACTTCCTGAATCCAAAACTGATGGCACACAAGACCAAATTGCCAATGTTCTACACCTTTATCGTACTAATTCTGTCGCAACACTTCCTGGGGATCTGGGGACTGATCATTGGTATTCCGATCTTTGTCTTCCTGCTCGATATTCTGGATGTGAACAAGATGGAGAAGACGGAAGAGCCGGTACGTGTGGAAACGAAGTTATAACGTAGAAAAATCAACTGAGTCAGCCCAATTTCTACAATTTCAGATTTTCATAAAAGTAAGGGAGCCTTCCTGTGGATGGAAGGCTCTTTTTTTTGTTGGCAATACCGTCATTAGATAGCTTTCTGCGTAAGAATGGCAGGTGGTGGGGTGCATAAGATGAGTCACCTATATGAGGGGACGATGTTGATCTTTTATGAATGGAACGAGTGAAGATGCAATATCATGAGTTGAGGCTTCCTCTGTTATGGGGAGGAAGGAATAAAGCGTGCGTTTATAAATGAAGGTAATGAGGATGTATACGTATTCAAAAACGGTGCGTGATGTGGTTCACAACCCCGGCGGAGCAGGAGGTACTAGAGGTCTTCTCGTCTTGACCCAGGCGTATCCTTCAATTATAGTTGGTACGTAGGACTTAAACTATTTTAGATAGATAAAGGTGGCTTGCAGCATGTCTGAGAAAATCTACGTTGGGGTCGATCTCGGCGGAACAGCAATCAAGGTCGGTATATGCGATGAACAAGGTCAGCTAATGCATACGTATGAAGGACCGACTGAAGTGGATAAGGGCGTAGACACGGTCATCGCCAACATCGAGAAGTATGTCCGACATATCGTAGCCGAATCACCTTACAGTTGGGAACAGCTTGAGGGTGTAGGTGCTGGAGTGGCCGGTTTCACGAATGTACGCGAGGGAATTATCGTTCATGCCCCTAACATCGGATTTCGGAATGTGGCCATTCGTTCGATTCTGGAAGAACGTCTGGGCAAGCCAATCAAAATAGATAACGATGCAAATGTGGCTGCACTGGGTGAAGTATGGGCAGGTGCCGGCAAAGGCATAGACAACTGCGTATGTTATACACTCGGTACGGGTGTTGGCGGAGGCTTGATCCTGAATGGTAACATTTATCAGGGTTTCTCCGGTATGGCGGGAGAACTGGGTCATATCAGTGTTGTACCTGATCTGGAAGCCATCAAATGCGGTTGTGGTAAAATGGGATGTGTAGAAACAGTATCGTCTGCAACGGGTATTATCCGTATGGCAAAGGATGCCGTAGAGCGCGGGGATCATACGTCACTGGCACTCGTCGACAAGATTGCAGCCAAAGAAGTATTTGATGCTGCCAAGGCAGGCGATGAAGTGGCACAGCGCATTGTGAATCGTGCGGCCTTTTACCTGGGCAAGTCCATGGCTACTGTAGCAGCTGTCATTAACCCGGAGATGTTCATCATCGGTGGCGGCGTATCCAAAGCGGGCAATTTCTTGTTTGATGAAATCCGTACTGTGTTTGCTAAGTTGACGCCAGAACCGTTGCAAGATGGGGTTCAGATTCTGGAAGCTACACTTGGTAATAATGCAGGTATTGTGGGTGCAGCAGGTCTTCTCTTGCGTTCCTAGTATCCTCGTAACAATATATGAAGACAGCAATATGATAAGGAGGGGACATTTATGCTTGAAGGTGAAGGATCACCAGGCACAGGCGCCACGCTCATTATCATTACGGGCATGTCCGGAGCAGGTAAAACCATTGCAGTACAAAGCCTGGAGGATCTGGGTTTCTTCTGTGTGGATAATCTGCCGCCGGTATTGATTCCGAAATTTGCGGAACTAATTGAACAGTCAAACGGCAAGATTGGTAAGGTTGCATTGGTTATCGATCTGCGCGGGCGTGAATTCTTTACGGCTCTGTCCGAGTCTTTGAACTATATTAAAGATCATTTTACCATTCATTGCGAAATTTTATTCCTGGATGCTACAGATTCTGTACTTGTTCAGCGTTACAAAGAAAGCAGGCGCAGACATCCTTTGGCTCCTGAGGGCATGCCGCTGGACGGCATCCGACTGGAACGCAAGATGTTGGAGGAACTCAAAAACTCTGCGACTCAGGTACTGAATACAAGTACAATGAAGCCTGCTCAACTGAAAGAACGCATCATATCCCGTTTTTCTCATCTGGAAAGCCAAATGCTGTCGGTGAATATTACGTCGTTTGGATTCAAGTATGGGATTCCGATTGATGCTGATCTGGTGTTTGATGTACGTTTTTTACCGAATCCGCATTATATTGATCATTTGCGACCGAATACGGGACAGAATAGTGATGTGTATGAATATGTTATGAAATGGCCAGAGACACAGGCGTTTCTGACCAAGCTGCTGGATATGCTGCATTTCCTGATTCCGCAATACCGGAAGGAAGGCAAAAGCCAGGTTATTATTGGAATCGGCTGTACCGGAGGCAAGCATCGTTCGGTAGCAATATCGGAATATTTGGGCAAGATGTTGGGAAGCAGCGAGACAGAAGCTGTTACCGTAAGCCATCGCGACGCTGACCGGGACCGTCATTGAAGAGGGTGAAGGGATGAAAGAGGCCGGACCACGAAGAGAACGTCCGAGAATAGTTGTAATGGGCGGCGGAACCGGATTATCCGTGATGCTGCGCGGTTTGAAAGAGAAGCCGCTGGATATCACGGCCATCGTCACAGTTGCAGATGACGGTGGAAGTTCAGGCATCCTGCGCAATGAGCTACAGATGCCGCCTCCGGGCGACATTCGCAACGTGCTTACGGCACTGGCTGATGTAGAACCATTGCTTTCAGATATGTTGAAGTACCGTTTCAATACAGGCGCGGGGCTTGCAGGCCACAGCTTGGGAAATTTGATTTTGGCTGCAATGACGGATATTTCGGGCGACTTTGTGACCGCAGTGCGGGAGCTTAGCCGCGTGTTTGCCGTTCGAGGTGAGGTATTGCCAGCCGCAGGCCAGGCCGTTGTGTTGCATGCCGAGATGGAAGATGGGACAATTATTACAGGTGAGTCCAAAATCCCTGAGGCGGGTGGACGCATCAAACGTGTTTTCCTTGAACCGGATCACGTGGAGCCGTTGCCAGAGGCAGTAGAGGCCATTCGTCAAGCTGATGCTATTCTGATCGGGCCAGGCAGCCTCTATACAAGCATCCTTCCCAATTTACTCGTACCTAAGCTTGCAGAAGCTGTGGTAGAGGCTGATGCGGTGAAGATGTTTATCTGTAATGTGATGACACAGCCGGGAGAAACAGATAACTATACGGTAAGTGACCACCTTAAGGCGGTACACGAGCATATAGGTCATCAGCTCTTCGACTATGTTATCGTAAATAATGGTGATATTCCGCTGCAAGTGCAAAATAAGTATGCGGAAAAAGGAGCAAAACCGGTTGTACTGGATATGAATGTACTCGAAAGTGCCGGTTATCAGGTGGTTGCAGATACCCTTGTTCTGTTCAAAACCTATCTGCGTCATGATGCTGACAAGTTAAGTCATCACATCTACCAACTGGTACAAAATTGGATGTTACGGAAGAGGTGAAGTCCCATGTCGTTTGCAGCACAGACCAAAAAAGAGTTAACCATGATCGAGAGCGAACCGTGCTGCGAAAAGGCGGAACTTTCAGCCCTCATCCGTATGCTTGGTGCAGTGCAGTTATCGAATAAAAAAGTGATCTTGGATATTTCGACGGAGAATGCCGCGATTGCAAGACGGGCATACTCTCTGCTTAAAAAGCATTTTCAAGTGCATACGGAATTACTGGTCCGCAAAAAAATGCGGCTGAAAAAGAACAATGTATATATTGTTCGTATTCCAACCATGGTGCAGGAGATTCTCAATAGTCTTCATATTGTATCTGAGGGTTTTCTCTTTACCCCAGGGATCAGTACGGAATTGTTTCAGCAAAACTGTTGTAAACGGGCCTATCTTCGCGGTGCATTTCTGGCCGGTGGATCGGTTAATAATCCGGAAGGTTCCTCGTACCATCTGGAGATTGCGTCCATGTATGAAGAGCACTGTCAGGCACTGGTTGATCTGGCCAATGAATTTCATCTGAATGCCCGGTGTATAGAACGGAAAAAAGGATTCATCCTATACATTAAGGAAGGCGAGAAAATCATTGAGCTGCTCAGCATTATTGGTGCTCATCAGGCCTTGTTCAAGTTTGAGGATGTACGAATTATGCGAGATATGCGTAACTCCGTTAACCGGATTGTCAATTGTGAGACCGCCAACCTGAACAAAACGATTGGAGCCGCGGTAAGACAAATCGATAATATCCGGTTGTTACAAAAGGAAGTTGGTTTGGAATCGCTGCCTGAGAAGCTTCGCGAAGTGGCGGAGGTTCGACTCGCTCATCCGGATATTAACTTGAAGGAAGTTGGCGAGCTCCTTAAAGGTACAGTCAGCAAGTCGGGAGTGAACCATCGGCTTCGTAAAATTGATGAGCTGGCTGAGAAAGTACGCACAGAACGTTATGGTTAAGACGGAGTAGGGTAAAGTAACAAGGTCGGCTGTTTCTGCTGAACAGAAAGGTCGGGGAAGTCAACCGTTAAGGATCTAGGGGACTTACTTAGGTCATTGGATGCGCTGTGCAAAAGATGAAATAGGGCAAGATAATGGCCGTCAAAGCACCCTGAGTTTTTTCTTCTAGTGTCCTGCACGGGTTAATGGTATAATGTTGTTTAAATATAATTGTGTATTTAATGTCCAGATTTCATAATAGGGGGTAAGTTTCCATGACAAAGCACCCGGTAGTTGTCCGTTTGAAAACGGGTCTCCATGCCAGACCTGCGGCACTGTTCGTTCAAGAAGCGAATAAGTACTCGTCTGAAGTGTTCGTCGAGAAGGACGACAAAAAAGTTAATGCAAAAAGTATCATGGGGATCATGAGCCTTGCAATTAGCACAGGTACGGAAATCCAGATTAGTGCAGAAGGTGCGGATGCCGAACAGGCTGTAAACGCTTTAGTTAGTCTGGTAAGCAAGGAAGAGCTCGAAAACCAATAAGATATGATCAATCCAATGAAGAAGTCCCGAAAGGGGCTTTTTTTGCGTTTTTCACGTTTATGCTATCGTCAAGTGCAACATTATGGAATTTGTCCCGTCTGTTAAGGTATCAAATCGTTTAAAGTTTGAGATGTTAACACATAAGGAGGCTATCGTGATGGGTAAACAATGGATGAAACCGTTTGGTGCGGTGCTGGTGGCAAGTACGTTGCTTGTTGGAGGAACAGCATGGGTTGCACCAGGTAACTATGCTTACGCTGCAGAGGTTCAGGGAGTACAACAGAATGTGATTAATGTTGTGGGTAAAGGTGAGATTCAGGTGAAGCCTGATATCGCGTATCTGTCTATTGGTGTGAACAGTACTGCAGAGACAGCTGCATCTGCTCAAAAAGCGAATGCTGCCAAAGTTCAAAAAGTATCCAACTTGCTTAAGAATACGTGGAAGATCAGTGCAGACGACATTCAAACGAGTCAGTTCTCTGTACAACCCAACTATACGTATAGTGAAAAAGACGGACAACAAATTAAAGGATATACAGCGCATCATACGCTGACAGTCACATATCGTCAGATGGACAAGATTGGCGAGTTGCTCGATGCTGCTTCGGGTGCGGGTGCCAACAATATTGAAAACGTACGCTTTACTGTAGAAAATCCGGAAAGTTATGAATCCCAAGTGATTGAAAAAGCTGTTGCCAATGCAGATGTGAAAGCGGGCGCCATTGCAAAAGCAGTTAAACGTCAACTGGGTGCTGTTCTTTCCGTGAGCCAAGGTGATGCCAATGTGCCTGTATTCTATGCAAGCGAGGCGTTGATGTCCAAAGCACAAGATACAGCAGGTGGTACTGAGATTGAAACAGGCCAGGTTAAAGTAAGTACAATCCTGAATATCACGTATGAAATGAAATAAACAAGATCGAACTAAGGATTGTAAACTCAAGAACCTTTTTAAGTGTCATTTGAAGGGTACAACGAAATAATGACAAAGACTTTGTCCTGTGGACAGAGTCTTTTTTTGTTGGAAAAGCAAACTTTGATGAAGTTATATAGAAGGGTACCTTTTTGAATCGGCATGAAATGCTGTATATTGGTATCTTTTTTGTATAGTTGTTCGTGACAAAAAGGTCATATCCCCTTATATTTTCCTACTGATATTCATCAACATTGTAACTCGAGCTGTAAACCTTTCCGAAATCGGGTTAATTATAATAGAGAGGTGAGCGTATGAGATATACGATCAGGTCAGGATTACATACGCAATGATCCCTAATTGTGAATTCAGAGAGGAGTTTTATATATGACATCATGGAAAAAATGGACAAGTGCATTGCTCGCAGCAGGAATTATTGTAGGTAGCGGTTCGGTGTGGCAGGACAGTTCGGTTCAGGCGGCATCGGTATCCTCGAAAGTGACAACCACAGCTGAGGTGACCCTGAAGTCGGGTGGAAAAACACTGACTCAAAAAGGACTTCTTCAAGGTGGTTCAACTTGGGTATCTCTTACGGCAGTTAAAGATGTGGCAGGTGGAACGCTGAAATATGATGCGAAAACCAAGTCATATACGGTAACAGCAGCCAACAATGCGATGACCGTTAGCCTGATGGATGGACAGCCAAACGTTTATATTAACGGTTATTACCCTCAGGTGGAAGCAAAATTGATTCAGGGTCGATTATATATCCCATTCTCGGCAATGAGAGATTATCTGGGTGTACAGGGGAATTGGGATGGCAAAACCAAAACGTTGACACTCAGCAAGGTGAAAGAAAATAACGTTAAAATTAAAGCGGCAACAGTTAATGTTACTGTAAAAAATGCTGAAGTAGATGTTCAATATCCGCAAGTGAGTGGACTTGCCAGCAAAGAAGCTGAAGCGGCGATCAACAAAGTGCTGAAAGACGAAGTGGATGCGTATGTAGCTGACTTCAAGAAACAGACATCTGAATTCGGCGGTGCAACAGCCAACCGTCCATATGCATTTGAGAGCTCTTATGTAGTGACGTACAACGAAAAAGGCGTGCTGGGACTCATTACACAACGATATGAGGATTATGCTGGCGCTCATGGCATGACATACCGTACGGGCCACAGCTTTGCACTGGACACAGGCAAGGAACTTACGTTAGATGATGTGCTGCAAAATAACAAAACCATGCGTGAGACGTTGAGTAAAAAAGTGGGTGAACAACTGAAAGCCCGCGGCGGGTACCTCGACGGTTACAAAGGGTTAAATAAAGATCAAGATTTCTATGTGACACCAACGGGTGTAGTTGTGTTCTTCCAGTTGTATGAGTATACGGCGTACGCAGAAGGATTCCCTGAAATGCCATTTACGTATAAAGAGCTTCTCCCTAAAGGCACAGAACCTTTCAGTAATGTATCTGGAACCAAATAAAGAATCATTATTGTGCACTCTTAAGTTTTCTTCCTTATAAAATGAAAAAAGAAGCCCCCATCATAATTATGATGAGGGCTTCTTCTCGTATAGACAACACAATTATATGTTGCTGATTACGTTAGGTGTTGATTATGTTAACGCATAGACCGTGGTCTACGTCACACTTAGATGCCTTGTGATCCTACGTTTTCGATGACTTTATCAATGATACCGTAATCGGCGGCTTCAGCAGCACTCATGAAGTAGTCACGATCTGTATCTTTCTCAATCCGCTCCAGCGGTTGACCTGAACGCTCAGAGATGATGCGGTTCAACGTATCACGCATTTTCAGGATGCGGCGAGCACGGATTTCGATGTCAGAAGCCTGACCTTGTGCACCACCAAGTGGTTGGTGAATCATAATTTCACTGTTTGGTAATGCAAAACGTTTACCTTTTGCACCGGCATTCAACAAGAATGCACCCATGGAAGCCGCCATACCTACACAGATGGTAGATACATCCGGTTTGATGAATTGCATTGTATCGTAAATCGCCATACCGGCTGTAATCGATCCGCCTGGGCTGTTGATGTATAAGTGAATGTCTTTCTCCGGATCTTCCGCAGCCAGGAACAACATCTGTGCCATAATGGCATTAGCCACTACGTCATTAACATCGCTACCAAGGAAAATAATACGATCCTTCAGCAATCTGGAGTAGATGTCGTAGGCGCGCTCACCCCGGTTGCTCTGTTCAACGACCATTGGAATAAAACTCACGTGAAAAACCTCCTTGGAATGTAAATGTTATTGGTGTTTATACTTAAACTGTTACCGTATTACCCACATAATAAACAATTCCAAACAAAAAGTCAAAGAAAGTCAAACTAACTTGCAAAAAAAAGAAACCTTTCCGGTTTCATTGGTTAAATGGGTTATGAGCTGTTAAATAAAAATGGCGCGCCCGCCAAGAATCGAACTTGGATCTCAGGCTTCGGAGGCCTACGTCATATCCATTGGACCACGGGCGCACATTAATTTGCTACCAATTTATGTAGCTTTCTAAATATATGACAGCAATAATGATTATAGCTCATGAAATATTTAATTGCAAGCAGTTCGTTGTGGTATTGGTTTGGATTAACCTAAAAATGATCATGATGAAGAAGAGTGGATAAAGAGTGCATTTAAGTAAATGCTATTAGAGGTTTTGGACATGCCGTATGAAATGTAATTCTGAGCGATATGTAGATTGAATTCATTTGTTTCTTCTATATATGGTATGTGTGAGCTAGTCCTAGATCATGGAAGTCTGGGATTGTGAAAATAGGCGCGTACAAACGCTGAATGCGTGTCGAAATAACACGTTGAAACACTTGCATGTCGCGTCAGTTTTAGGTAGAATAGACGTGGGACTTAAAAAGTTAACCCGGGACGTTTTAGGGCCACGAAAGAGAGCTTAGAACGAGAACTTGCGGGAGTGGAAAGCATGCGAACGATTTTAGAAGTACAAAAGCAGCTTCTGCCTGATCTCATGGATATCTTGAAAAAGAGGTATACGATTCTGCAACAGATCATGTTATCGGATGTGATCGGACGGAGAACGTTAGCTAATTCCATGCAGATGACCGAGCGGGTTCTGAGGGCTGAGACCGATCTGTTAAAGGCTCAGGGACTTATTGAAATTGACAGTGCAGGAATGAAGATCAGTGAGGCAGGGTATGATTTGCTGCAGCAGTTAGAGCCCGTAGCCAAAGAGCTGTTCGGATTATCCGAGCTGGAAGAGCGCATCAAGCAAGCCTACGGTCTGCAAAAGGTAGTTGTGGTTCCTGGTGATTCGGACGTTTCTCCATTTGCCAAAAGGGAACTGGGCAGAGCCGGAGCGAAGGCTCTCGGCAATATCATGAGTGACAACGACGTTGTCGCCGTTACTGGTGGTTCAACAACGGCCGAAGTCGCAGAACAACTAAATCCGCCAACATCGCTCAAAGGTGTCTGGTTCGTACCAGCACGCGGTGGACTTGGAGAAAGCCTTGAAATTCAGGCTAATACGATCGCATCCACAATGGCAAAACGGGTAGGGGCGCAATACAAACTCCTGCATGTACCGGATTTGCTCAGTGATCATGCCTATGAATCATTAATCCAGGACCCTAGTGTTCAGGAGATTCTGCAGCTGATCAGGCAATCACGGATTGTTATTCATGGAATTGGTGATGCCGTAGAGATGGCCAAAAGACGCAAACTTGCGACGGAGATTATAGATGAACTTCAGGAGCAAGGGGCCGTATCTGAATCTTTCGGTTATTACTTTAATGATCAGGGTAAGGTGGTACATACCATGCTTACATTGGGTATGCGACTTCAGGATATTGAACGAACCGATGTTGTGATTGGAATTGCAGGTGGCAAAAGCAAAGCTGCTGCTATACATTCCGTGTTACGATTTGGTCAGGAAGATATTCTGATTATTGATGAGGCTGCTGCCGAAGTCATCGTTGCTGAAATGGAATAAGGTTTTACTTTGTATCACAACTATTGTTGTCTTGACGGACTTCACCGTCTGTCTTGAATATATAAGTTTCATAAAAAATTAATCAAAACTTGGGAGGAACTTACTCATGATTAAAGTAGGTATTAACGGTTTTGGACGTATTGGACGCTTGGCATTCCGCCGTATTCAAAATGTAGCAGGCATCGAGGTAGTAGCAATCAACGACTTGACTGACGCTAAAATGCTCGCTCATTTGCTCAAATATGATACAACTCAAGGTCGCTTCGATGGCGATGTTGAAGTACACGATGGCTTCTTCAAAGTGAACGGCAAAGAAGTTAAAGTATTGGCTAACCGTAACCCGGAAGAACTTCCTTGGGGCGACCTGGGCGTAGATATCGTTCTGGAATGTACTGGTTTCTTCACAACTAAAGAAGCAGCTGAGAAACACTTGAAAGGTGGAGCTAAGAAAGTTGTTATCTCCGCACCAGCTACTGGCGACATGAAAACCATCGTTTACAACGTAAACCATGAAATCCTCGACGGTACTGAAACTGTAATCTCCGGCGCATCTTGCACAACAAACTGCCTGGCACCTATGGCAAAAACACTGCAAGACAAATTCGGAATCGTTCAAGGTTTGATGACTACAATTCACGCTTACACTGGCGACCAAAACACGTTGGATGCTCCACACCCTAAAGGTGACTTCCGTCGTGCTCGCGCAGCAGCTGAAAACATCATCCCTAACACAACTGGTGCTGCTAAAGCAATCGGTCTGGTAATCCCAGAACTGCAAGGCATCCTTGATGGTGCAGCTCAACGTGTACCAGTAGCTACTGGTTCCCTGACTGAGCTCGTAACTGTTCTGAACAAAAAAGTAACTGCTGAAGAAGTTAACGCAGCTATGCAAGAAGCTTCCGATCCAGAAACTTTCGGATACACAGAAGACGAAATCGTATCTTCCGATATTCAAGGAATCACTTTCGGTTCCCTGTTTGATGCAACTCAAACTAAAGTTCTGACTGTTGGCGACCAACAATTGGTTAAAACTGTAGCTTGGTATGACAATGAAATGTCCTACACTGCACAATTGGTTCGCACTTTGGAGCACTTTGCAAAAATGATTAAGTAATATCTGTAATAACATAGAGCGGAAACAGATGCTATATTGTTTCCGCTCTTTATATATCTACATTTTGCAAATTTCTCAAAAACACCAGGATTGACGAGGGATTTTAGCTCTTGATTGGTCCACCAAATACATGGGTGCGGAGGAAATACAGATGAACAAAAAAAGTGTACGCGATATCGAATTGACAGGAAAACGGGCTTTTGTCCGTGTAGATTTCAATGTGCCGCTCGAAGATGGTAAAATTACAGATGACAAACGTATTCGTGCAACGCTTCCTACAATCAACTTCTTGATTGAAAAAGGCGCTAAAGTCATTTTGGCAAGCCACATGGGTCGTCCTAACGGCGAAGTGGTTGAATCCTTGCGTTTGACTCCAGCAGCTGAGCGTTTGTCTGAATTGCTTGGTAAAACAGTTGTTAAAGCTGACGGTTCTGTTGGTGACGCTGTTAAAGCTCAAATCGCTGAACTGAACAACGGCGACGTATTGTTGCTTGAAAACGTTCGTTTCCACGCAGGCGAAGAGAAAAACGATCCGGAACTGGCAAAACAATTTGCTGAACTGGCTGACGTTTTCGTTAACGATGCGTTTGGCGCGGCTCACAGAGCACACGCTTCGACTGAAGGAATCGCTCACTTGCTTCCAGCAGTGTCCGGTTTGTTGATGGAGAAAGAACTTGAAGTGTTGGGTAAAGCAATCTCCAACCCTGAGCGTCCTTTCACAGCTATCATTGGTGGATCCAAAGTTAAGGACAAAATCGATGTAATCGACAACCTGCTGAACATTGCAGACAACGTAATCATCGGTGGCGGTCTGACTTACACGTTCTTCAAAGCACAAGGACATGAAATTGGACAATCCTTGCTGGATGACTCCAAACTTGATGTTGCTCTTGGTTTTATCGAAAAAGCGAAAAAATTGGGCAAAAACTTCTACCTGCCGGTAGATATCGTAGTGTCTGACGATTTCAGTGCGAAAGCAAACACACAAATCGTTGACATCGATGGTATCCCAGCAGATTGGGAAGGTATCGACATCGGTCCTAAAACACGTGAGATCTATGCTGATGTAATCAAAAACTCCAAATTGGTTGTGTGGAACGGACCAATGGGCGTATTTGAAATCGAGCCATTCTCCCACGGTACTCGTGCAGTAGCGGAAGCTTGCGCTGAGACAGAAGCTTACACTGTAATTGGTGGCGGTGACTCCGCAGCAGCAGCTGAGAAGTTCAAATTGGCTGACAAGATGAACCACATCTCTACAGGTGGCGGTGCATCGCTCGAGTTCATGGAAGGTAAAGTACTTCCAGGCGTAGTGGCATTGAACGACAAGTAAGTTTTAGTAGCCTATAGCATGAAGGAGTTGAAACCCATGAGAACACCGATTATCGCAGGTAACTGGAAAATGTTCAAAACGGTTTCCGAATCCAATGACTTCATTCAGGAAGTTAAAGGAAAAGCGGAAGTTGAAGGCGTGGAAACTGTAATCTGCGCACCGTTTACAAATCTGCCATCCCTGGTAGAAGCTGTTAAAGGCACAAAAATCAAAATTGGTGCACAAAATCTTCATTTTGAAGATAACGGTGCATTCACAGGTGAAATCAGCGGCGTGATGCTGAAAGACCTGGGTGTGGATTATGTCATTATTGGTCACTCGGAGCGCCGTCAATATTTTGCGGAAACCGATGAGACTGTCAATAAAAAGTTGCATGCAGCATTCCGTCACGGATTGACTCCAATCTTCTGCCTTGGTGAGACGCTTGAAGAGCGTGAAGCGAACCAAACAAAAGACGTATGCAAAGTGCAAACAGTAGCTGCTTTTGCAGGTCTGTCTGCAGAGCAAGCGGCACAAGTTGTTATCGCTTATGAGCCAATCTGGGCGATTGGTACAGGCAAATCCTCCACTTCCCAAGATGCGAATGAAGTTATTGCTTACATCCGTACGCTAGTGAAGGATCTGTACAACGAGACGGTTGCGAATGCAGTTCGTATTCAATACGGCGGCAGTGTTAAACCAGAGAACGTAACAGAATACCTCGGACAAAGCGACATCGACGGCGCACTTGTTGGCGGTGCCAGCTTGCAGCCGGCTTCGTTCATCGCGCTTGTTGAGGGGGCGAAGTAAGATGACAGCTCCAAAACCTGTAGCACTGATCATCATGGATGGCTTTGGTCTGCGTAACACGGTGGAAGGCAATGCGGTAGCGCAAGCCAAGAAACCGAACTACGACCGTTTCATGAGCCAATTCCCACATACAACGCTCACTGCTTGCGGTGAAGCTGTAGGTTTGCCAGAAGGGCAAATGGGAAATTCCGAGGTAGGTCACCTGAACATTGGTGCCGGCCGGATCGTATACCAGGATTTGACCCGTATCTCCAAATCCATTCGTGACGGCGAGTTCTACGACAATGAAACACTTGTCAAAGCCGTTCGCGAAGCGAAACAAAGCGGCAAAAAACTTCATCTCTACGGCTTGTTGTCTGATGGCGGCGTACATAGTCACATCGACCACCTGTTTGCTATGCTAGATCTGGCCAAAAAAGAAGGAATGAATGATGTATATATTCATGCTTTCATGGATGGCCGTGATGTTATGCCAGACAGTGGTAAAGACTTCATGCAGAAACTGATCGCCAAGATTGAAGAAGTCGGTGTAGGTAAAATCGCTACGGTTCAAGGTCGCTATTACGCGATGGACCGTGACAAACGTTGGGAACGGGTTGAGAAATCATACCGTGCCATCGTTTATGGAGATGGACCAAAATACACTGATCCACTCAAAGCGGTTGAAGAATCGTATGAGAAATCCGTATTTGATGAATTCGTTGAACCAACGGTTATCGTTAAAGCGGATGGTGAGCCGGTAGGTTTGGTTGAGAGCGGCGATTCCGTTATCTTCCTCAACTTCCGTCCTGACCGTGCGATCCAGTTGTCGCAAGTATTCACGAACCAGGATTTCCGCGGTTTTGATCGTGGTCCGAAGTTCCCTGTGGGCTTGCACTTTGTATGCTTGACTTTGTTCAGCGAGACAGTTGAAGGTTATGTGGCTTATTCGCCGAAAAACCTCGACAACACGCTGGGTGAAGTTCTGGTACAGAACAATAAAAAACAACTGCGTATTGCAGAAACTGAGAAATACCCGCACGTTACCTTCTTCTTCAGCGGCGGTCGTGATGTGGAGCTTCCGGGCGAAACTCGTGTACTGATCAACTCACCAAAAGTTGCAACGTATGATCTGCAACCAGAGATGAGCGCTTATGAAGTAGCTGACGCATGTGTTCGCGAGATCGAAGCAGACAAACATGACGCCATCATTCTGAACTTTGCTAACCCTGACATGGTTGGACACTCCGGCATGCTGGAGCCTACCATCAAAGCGGTTGAAGTAACAGATGAGTGCATGGGCCGTGTTGTGGATGCAGTACTTGCCAAAGGCGGCGTTGTACTGATCACGGCGGATCATGGTAACGCGGATATGGTGTTCGATGAGAAAGGACGTCCGTTCACAGCTCATACAACGAACCCGGTTCCATTCATCGTTACCGATGCAAATGTAACCCTGCGTGAAGGCGGAATCCTGGCAGATATCGCGCCAACGATCCTTGACCTGATGCAATTGCCTAAACCGGCTGAGATGACAGGTACATCCGTCATCGCTACCCGTAAATAAGTTACGCAACAACATATATAATTGGACGGTTTGGCGTTTGCACATTGAACGAAGGCAGCAGAAATAGTCTGAAGAAGCGAAGCGCTCGCCTTTATCACATGATTTCAACTTATGAAAATAAGTTCAAAGAAATCAGGGGATAACAGCGATTGGAAGACGATTCTGCTGATGTAGTAAAATAAGAGCAAACACAAGTTGGTCCAAAAATTAAATCCCAACTATAAAGGAGATTATCACAAATGACTATTATTTCTGACGTGTACGCTCGCGAAGTCCTCGACTCCCGCGGTAACCCTACAGTAGAAGTTGAAGTATACCTGGAGTCCGGTGCAATCGGACGCGCAATCGTTCCATCCGGTGCATCCACTGGTGCCCACGAAGCCGTTGAGCTTCGCGATGGCGACAAATCCCGTTACCTCGGTAAAGGCGTTCTGCAAGCTGTTAAAAACGTAAACGAAACAATCGCTCCAGAAGTTATCGGTATGGATGCATTGGATCAACTGGGTATCGACAAATTGATGATCACTTTGGATGGTACGCCAAACAAAGGTAAACTGGGCGCTAACGCAATCCTGGCTGTATCCATGGCAGTAGCTCGCGCAGCTGCTGACGCTCTGGACCTGCCATTGTACGTTTACTTGGGCGGATTCAACGCTAAAGCATTGCCAGTTCCAATGATGAACATCATCAACGGTGGTGAGCATGCTGACAACAACATCGACGTTCAAGAGTTCATGGTTCTTCCAGTTGGAGCACCAAGCTTCAAAGAAGCTCTTCGCGTAGGGGCAGAAATCTTCCACAACCTGAAATCTGTATTGAGCTCCAAAGGCTTGAATACAGCTGTAGGTGACGAAGGTGGTTTTGCACCGAACCTTGGTTCGAACGAAGAAGCAATCACTACAATCATCGAAGCAATTGAAAAAGCTGGTTACAAACCAGGCGTTGACGTATTCTTGGGTATGGACGTTGCTTCCACTGAGTTCTACAAAGATGGTAAGTACACACTTGCTGGTGAAGGTAAATCTTACACTTCCGCTGAGTATGTTGATCTTCTGGCTTCATGGGTTGAGAAATACCCAATCATCACAATCGAAGACGGTATGTCCGAAGATGACTGGGATGGTTGGAAATTGCTCACTGAGAAATTGGGAGACAAAGTACAACTCGTTGGTGATGACCTGTTCGTAACAAATACTGAGCGTCTGGGCAGAGGTATCAACGAAGGTATCGGTAACTCCATCCTGATCAAAGTTAACCAAATCGGTACATTGACTGAAACATTTGATGCAATCGAAATGGCTAAACGCGCAGGATACACAGCTGTAATCTCTCACCGTTCCGGTGAGTCCGAAGACAGCACAATTGCTGATATCGCTGTTGCAACTAACGCTGGTCAAATCAAAACGGGTGCTCCTTCCCGTACAGACCGTATCGCGAAGTACAACCAATTGCTCCGCATTGAGGATCAACTGGGTGAACTGGCTCAATACAATGGTCTTAAAGGATTCTACAACCTTAAAAAATAAGCTGGATATCCAGCTTTTACGGGCAAGCCGGGTAACCGGCTTGTCTTTTTTATTGCAACGAAGTAATGGTATAACGTAAGGATCACGCAGATGGTGAAATTTAGGGCATTGTAAAACCTGTACTACTTGTAGTACAACCATAGCTATGTTACAATTAAAGTAACTGTTTTTATGGTGAGATGTATGCCCACATGGGTAGGAGGTGGAAAGAATGGATATTGCTTTGAAATTGCTGCTCGTTGTTTTCTCGATCGGTCTAATCACTGTAGTATTGCTGCAGCACGGGAAAAGCGCTGGTTTGGCGGGTGCCATCTCCGGTGGTGCGGAACATCTTTTCGGTAAAACGAAAGCGCGCGGATTGGATCTCTTCCTGCAACGTGCAACGGTGGTACTGGGTGCAGGATTTATGATTTTGTCTATTGTTGTTACGGTGGTTTCCAAGTAAGATTCGGAACTGCTGTTCAATGAATAGCTTAAGCTAATGGCTTAATTGATGAACCTTCGTTTCGTGAAGAAACGGGGGTTTTTTAATAAATTCTTACGCGTCCAAACTTTTCCAACAATTTAATCTATAGACTCCATGATTTTCGGTCTTCTTCTCACTTCTGTTTGGTTTTCCTTCCTTAACATGCAACACACCCCTATCATGTATGGTATGTCCCTCGCTTATTCGTTACGCGAACTCACTCCCTATAATGAATGTCATGTGTACAGAAAATTTTCGGATGTAGTCCTTTTCCAGATGCGCACAGCACGTGTATCGCATAAAATGCTGTAGAGATACGTGAAAGCGTGATTTTAGAGGAGCGCCCGGCAACTGTGGTTTTTTTGCGAGGTACGGATGGGCCGGATTGAATTCGTGTATACTAGGGTATGAGATAGTATGGTTGTACTACTACACTCTTCACAGCAATGATATTGTATTGCATGAAAAAGGTAAGAATTCCGATACATAAAGAGATGAGACTTGCTTACACTTTTATGTTTCCCGAGGTGAATATATTAATGATAACAGAACAACAATTGCTCGACTTCATGCGGGATACCGCTTATAAACCTATGACTTATCAGGAGTTGGAACAGCACTTCGCTATTGAAGATGCAGCTGATTTCAAAGCTTTTTTGATTATGCTTAATACGCTGGAGGAATCCGGTAAAGTTTTGCTGACCCGCAACAATCGCTATGGCATGCCAGAGCGCATGGATTTGGTACGTGGACGTTTACAGGCTCACGCCAAAGGTTTCGCTTTCCTTATCCCTGAGGATCGGGAGCACCCGGATGTGTACATTCACGCCAATGATATGAAAAGTGCGATGAATGGTGATACGGTATTGGTTAAAGTCACATCTCAAGGACCTTCAGGTGGTCGTTTGGAGGGTGAGATCGTCCGTATTGTTACTCGTGCTGTGACACAAGTCGTTGGTGTGTTCCAGAGCCATGAGGTGTACGGATTTGTCATTCCGGATGATAAACGGATTAATCGCGATATTTTCATCCCACGTACCAACTTTGCTGGGGCGGTTGATGGACAGAAGGTCGTAGCCAAGATCGTCAGCTATCCGGAGGGCCGTGCGGCTGCCGAAGGTGAAGTGATCGAGATTCTCGGTCATAAGGATGAGCCGGGTATTGATATTTTGTCCGTCATTCGCAAGCATCAGTTGCCTGAAGCTTTCCCTGATGAAGTGGTAGAAGAGGCGGAAAAAGCACCCGACTCCATCACGGATGAAGAGATTGTACAACAGGGTCGCCGTGATCTGCGCGGACTTAACATTGTCACGATTGATGGCGAAGATGCCAAGGATCTGGATGATGCTGTAAATGTAGAGAAACTGCCTAACGGGAACTACCGTCTGGGTGTTCATATTGCCGACGTTGGCTATTATGTGCAGGAGAATTCCAAGCTGGATCAGGAAGCCTACAACCGTGGATGCAGTGTGTATCTGGTAGACCGGGTTATTCCTATGCTGCCACAACGTCTGTCCAACGGAATCTGTAGTTTGAACCCCCAGGTAGACCGCCTGACCCTGTCTTGTGAGATGGAGTTTAACGACCAGATGAAGGTTGTTAAACATGATATTTTCACGAGTGTAATCAAAACCAAAGAGCGGATGACGTATTCCAACGTCCGTAAAATCCTTGAAGGTGAAGAGCCGGAATTGCTCGAACGTTATAAGGATCTGGTAGATGATTTCCATCTGATGAAAGAGATTGCCTTGAAGCTGCGTGCTATGCGTATGCGCCGTGGTGCGGTTGACTTTGATTTTGAAGAATCCAAAATCATTGTGGACGCAGAATGCAAACCGGTAGATATCGTGAAACGGGAGCGTTCGATTGCCGAGCAAATCATTGAGGAATTCATGTTGGCAGCGAACGAAACAGTGGCAGAGCATTTCCATTGGTTGAAGGTTCCGTTCATCTATCGTGTGCACGAAGATCCCGATCAGGAAAAACTGCAAAATTTCCTCGCCTTTGCGGCGAATTTTGGACACCAGGTCAAAGGACGTGGCAATGCGATTCATCCACGTGCGCTTCAATCGTTGCTTGAGGATATCAAAGAAACGAAAGAACAAACTGTGATTAGTACGATGATGCTCCGTTCGATGAAACAGGCGAAGTATGATTCTGAAATGTCGGGTCACTTTGGCCTCGCGGCAGAATTCTATAGTCACTTTACGTCTCCAATTCGTCGTTATCCCGATCTTGTCATTCACCGGGTGATTCGCGAAGTCATTGAAAATAATGGTGCATTGCCGGAGAACCGTCAGGAGTATTTGGCAGCACGTATGTCCGATATTGCGCAGCAGTCTTCTGAACGTGAACGTGTGGCGGTAGAAGCTGAGCGGGATACGGAGAAAATGAAAAAAGCCGAGTACATGCTCGACAAAGTAGGCGAAGAGTTCGAAGGCATGATCAGCAGTGTGACCAGCTTTGGTATGTTCATTGAGTTGGAAAACACGGTTGAAGGCTTGATTCGCCTGAGCGCACTCACGGACGACTATTACCATTTTGACGATCAGCATATGGCTCTGATTGGTGAACGTACCTCGAAAGTCTTCCGCATCGGTGATGAAGTGAAGATCCGTGTGGCACGTGTAAGCATGGAAGAGTATACGATTGATTTTGAAATGGTAGATATGAAACCTCGCGGTGAACGTCCTGGCGGCTTCGGTGGCGGACGTGGCGGTAAAGGTGGACGCCCAGCAAGTGGTGGCGGTCGCGGCGGTGCCAAGGGTGGACCGGGTGGTTTCGGCGGTTCACGTGGCGGCAAAGGCAGTTCGGCAGGTGCTGGAGCCAGCCTTGGTGGCAGATCAACGGAAGAAAGCAGCAAAGGTGGACGTGGCGGTCGCGGTGGAGCAGCAAGTGCAGGCGCGGGCGCAGGCTCATCTGGTGGCTACGCAGGTAAAGGCGGCGGCAAACCTAAAAGTGAGCGTCGTGCTGGTGATGCTGGTGGATCAACTGGTCGGGGCAAAGGCGCGGTGAGCTTTGGTTTTGGCTCAGGTAAAGGCGGATATAGCTCTACATCGGGTGGATCGGATAGTAGTTCAACCGATGGACAAGGAAGTGGCCTGAACAGCGGCAGCGGTCGCGGTGAAGGAAGCTTTAAGTCCGGCAAGGGCGGCGGTAAAGGTGGCAAAGGCGGAAGTGGGCGCAAAAACACTTCGCCAAGCGGCGTATTTATTGGAGAGAATGCAACTCCTGGTGGCGCTCAGGAAAGCGGAGCACCACGACGCAAGCGGAAGAAGAGCAAAAGTGCAGCTGGTAACGGCACGGCAGCTTTTGTACGGAAAAAGAAAAAATAAAGCTAACGTAACTTGGAGAGATGGATTACAATTCGTTCCTTCAGGTTAATCGTTGGAGAAAATAGCCACTTCAGCCGGTGTGTTGTTTCGCACAGTCTGGAAGTGGTGTAATGAGGAGGGGCGGCAGAGGTCGCCTCTTTCTTGATTTTAACAGCCGTACTTGCTACAATTAAGGTCTGGCACGTGGTACCTTGGTGCAACATTGGGTGCGCTGCTATAGAGCATGGTACCGGCTTATTTTACGGAGAAGGAGTGAGGACATGGGCAAGAATGATGGACAGAGTAAAGTGCTCGCACAGAATAAAAAGGCTTCCCATGACTACTTCATTGAAGATACGTATGAAGCGGGCATGGTGCTTACCGGAACGGAGATCAAATCTCTTCGTAACGGCCGTGCGAATATTGGTGATGCATTTGCCACGATTCGAAACGGTGAGATTCATATTCACAATATGCATATTAGTCCTTTTGAACAAGGGAACCGAAATAATCCGCTTGATCCAACACGTACGCGCAAGTTGTTGATGCATAAAGTGCAGATCCATAAGTTGCTTGGGCTGTCGAAACAGGATGGGTACAGCATTGTGCCGCTGAAGATCTATATCCGCAATGGTTATGCAAAGCTTTTGCTCGGACTGGGTAAAGGTAAGAAGCAGTATGATAAACGGGAGACTGCCGCGAAGCGCGATGCTCAACGTGATATCCAACGGGTACTGCGCGAGAAGCAGAAGGTTGCGCGTTAAGTGGAGCGCTGGGCGTAAATGCTTTACTTTTCAGTGTAGAAGATATTTTTTGTGATGAAGTTAGGAAGATTGATGTATGAGTTAAGAAGTCTCAAGGTTTGTCCTGCAATGGGCAAGATTGAGGCTTTTTTATTTTTAGTGGAAAGGGGATGTGGTGTGAGTTGGTGTGAAGTGTATCGTATTGTGTGGTGATTTCCTTTGATATGTGTTGAAGTGAAGTCGGTAGGAGCATGGAGCTTGGCGCGTTGATGAATCTAAATTTTTAGCTTTTGCGTAGTTTGCCTGAAACGTGGGTAAGATACTTAGGTGCCGTTGTTCGTGAGCCGATCTGGGTAAACTTTACTTCCGATTGGCGACGCGGTATAATATGTAGACGATTGAGCCTATTGTATTGGATAACCTTGTACACATGCTCAGCCCGCTGGAATGTCTTCCAGCAATCTGCACTATTTCGGTGATGTGTCCTGTGTTATGATTACTCATGTAGCAGACAGGAATGCCGAGTTTGAAAGAAGCATCTTTTTACCTTGGAGGAAAAAGATGTGTAGCACCTTTGCTCCGTATTCACGGATTAATCCTGGAGCCCTTCTTCATTGAGGGGGCGTTTATGGATTCGACGGGGATAGTTCGAGCATGGGTAGCGGGTAGTGGGGACGCGTCCGCTTTATCAACGCTAAAGCCTATTAAACGGCAAACAACAAACAAACTACGCTTTCGCAGCCTAAGAAACTGTGTGCGTGCTTCTACCCTGCATTGCCCATGTGACAGGGATAGGGGCTAACTAGTAGTGGGATACGCTGTCACATCTCCGCCTGGGGTGTGCTGAAGAAGACAATCAGGCTGACCCAACGTATAGCCGGTTACGGGGCGATACTCGGGTGACATCAAAACTGTGACTACACCCGTAGAAGCTTATGTGCCGTTATCTTCGGACAGGGGTTCGACTCCCCTCGCCTCCATTAGAGTCAAGAAACCATCAACTAGTAATCTGGTTGGTGGTTTTTTAGTTTATGATATAATAAACAGAAATTTAGATTGGGGGACTTCAAGTGTTGGGAAATCGAGAACAGCTCCAAGAGATTTTGAAAAAAGCAAATCAACATGCACGGAAACAAGCTAAAGAATCAGGTGCCTCTATTTATTATATAAAGAACAACAAACGCGTTCGTGAGGATGCTGCCGGTAATAAATTCGAAATTACATTTGATGCTACTGGAAAACGGCAGGAGTTTAAATATCATGAGTGAAATCAGACCAGTCATGACTGTGTTTGCGGGTACAAATGGAGCAGGGAAAAGTACACTCAGTATGCAAATGAGAGAGTGGCTTGGTGAACTGGTTGATCCGGATCAAATTGCAAGAGAGTTGAAGCCAGAGAATCCGCGCAGTGCTGACCTGTCTGCTGGCAGGGAAGCTGTGAAAAGAATCCGATCTCTCATTAAAGTGGTGTAAACTTCGCTATTGAAACGACATTGTCCGGATCATTTGTTTTAAAACATATGGAAATAGCAAAAGAAAACAATTATGAAATTGTCGTTTATTATATCGGTCTTGAGGATGTTCAAATGCATATAGATCGTGTAGCCTCTCGTGTTGAACAAGGTGGACATTGGATTGCAGAAGAAGACATTCGTTATCGATATGACCAGTCATTGAAGAACCTTAAACCGGCTCTAGCCATCGCAGATCAGGTTATCATCATTGATAATACATACGAGCCTTTAATTGTTGCAGAAATCATACAGAGTAAATTGATCTATTGTGTTGAGTCCATACCTGCTTGGGCTAATCCTGTTCTTGTGGGTTACTGATACACGGGACATCACAGCAGTGACTATACCCGTAGAAGCTTTTGTGCCGTTATCTTCGGACATGGGTTCGATACCCCCTCACCTCCATTAGAGTAAGCAAAATCCACCAACCATTGTTCTGGTTGGTGGATTTTTATTTTATGATATAATAACCTAAATTATATAAATGGAGGAAATCGAGGTATATATAGGTCGAAAGCAGCTCTCAGAAAGTTTATTAGGTACATTTAGGTTCTGAAACGTACATAGGTATCTATAGCCTGCTTTACCTAGACCAAATTATGATAATAGAAAATACATACGGGCCATCCATTGTTATGAGGATTTTTAATAGCTTGTTGATTCTATTTTGTGGAGCCTACGTTGATTTGTGCTCGAATTTAGTATTAAGAAATTATTAGGTAACATCCATACAGAGACTACTCCCCGCAGACCTTTGGAAGAGGTTCGACTCTCAGGTCTTTTATATGAAAAAATAATATATAATGTTTAACATTAAATACAATATTTATAATAATAGAGTAAAGGAGTAGTTATTTTGGATCCGTATTTATATTTGTTTTTTCATGTTCTATCACATGCTCTTCTTGGGGCGGTAATTGCATATTGCTTTTTGCCAAGGGATACATGGAAAAATCTTATGATATGTCTATGTTCGGGTGCTCTGTGTGGAATAATTCCTGATATTTTTGGGGATAGAAGTGTAGCTCCGTGGTCCCATTCTATATTGTTTACACCCCTTTTAGCTTTAGGAATAGCATATTTGACAAAACTGTTCTATAAAAAGACAAGTTTCAAATTAATCTGGGGATCTTCTATTTTGTCTGTCTTGTTTGGACACTTATTTTTAGACTATATGGGACATGATTTACCAGCATTCTATCCCTTTAGCGATAAATCATATATTATGGAAGCCATTACATTGGGAGATCCATGGATATGGTTTCCGTTAATTATTGGTCTTGGATTGAGTGTTTTTTTGAGGAACAAGCCTAAATTACCTGTAATTACTTCGATACTATTCATATTGGTATATTTAGTTTTTCGAATAATATCCAAAGAAATAATCGAGCACAAAGTTCAAGTTCAACACCCAGTTCCTGAAAAGTCATATATTATAGTGGAGCCCGATAGTCATTATGAATTTCCTTTAGATCCCAGAAAGTGGTTAGAGTTCAGGTTTCGAGTCATCAGTCCTCATTTCTCTAAAGGTGGTGATGCGGGTATACTGGGAGAGAAATCAGACAAACTATTCTGGTACGATTTTTATCCAGTAGCCTTTGAGATAAATTTATCAAGAGGAAAGTATGTTTCAATAAATTTACAGGATTCTAAAGTTGTGATATCTGTTACTAAGGAATGGAAAGAAGCGGGTTCTAACTTTATTCAGGGAAAGTATGATGGAAACCTTCTTACCTACAAAGAAACCACCAATGGTCAGTGGGAAGAAGTTATACCGCAATAGTTTTCTACAGTTTCTATCCACCATCAACCAGCGGTCTGGTTGGTGGTTTTTCTGTTTATGCTATAATCTTTGTAACATAAGTTGATGCTAGCCCGATATACTCTGTATCTCCCAAAGGAGGCAAAGAAGCATGAGCCAAACGCAGCAGCAGATCCGCGAGTTTGTTGCAGGGGTGCAAGCATATGTCTCGCCAGTAAATGTGATTAATCCTTGGAGAGATTATGTGACGGGCTATGATATCGGCCCCGAAGCGGTGGAGATTCGTTCTGAACATTTGGTCAGGTATTTGGAACCAAGAATATCCAAGGCTCGGTACATTTTTATTGCTGAAGCCGTGGGCTATCAAGGGGCGAGGTTCTCCGGCGTACCTTTGACGTCCGAGCGAATGGTTACCGGGAATCACTCGCTGGTGAATCACCAGATGATTTTTGCAGGTGAGCCGGGTGTTCGAACAAGCCTGCCCAATATCGTCAAATCTAACCGAAGTCAGGCACTGTATGGTTTCGCAGAACCGACAGCATCCATTATATGGGGTGAAGTGTTATCCAGTTCAAGGTGGAAACCAACGGACTTTATATTTTGGAACATCTATCCCTTTCATCCATATCAATCTGCCGAAAACAGGATGACGAATCGTACGCCGACTTTGGCAGAGTTGGAGGATGGTTTGCCGTTTGCCAGACAGCTTATGCAACTGAATCCTGATGCTCACATCGTGGCTATTGGCAGAAAGTCAGCAGACACGTTAAGCTCCCATCTCATTAAACATCACCATGTTCCCCATCCTGCAAATGGAAGGGCAGTACAATTCCAAAAAGCAGTAAGGTCAATGATCTAGCCATTTTGAACTGGAGAAATGTAAGGCTGACATATGCGTTTTTATCGTCCAAGTGCCCTCCACATAACGTATTGCCCTATCATATAAAGATTGGTTGGTGAAGCTGAATGAATGAAAAATACTGGCTTGTGGTGCAATATCCGCTGAAGAGCGCGCAGGGCAGCAAACGAGATCATTGGTTGAAGGAGAAGGTGATGGAATATCTGGAAACCGTTCTGACCCAAGCTGAGTTGGGAGAGGTGGATGGATGTGACCTGGGCAGCCGTATGGCTGATCCGAAGGAATATGTAATGAACATTTTCTGTGTGGTAACGGATGAAGATCGGAGCATAGCGCTAGTTAAAAAAGTGCTGAGAGAGAGTCGGTTGGATTATACCCGCATCCAAATCGCTACGATGCCATATGGCACAGAAGGAAGCTACACGCTGAAATATGCCTCCAAAAAAGGCGTTACCGAATTCTCGCTTTGATCACGATTCGCTGTTTCTTACCATAACGAACTCTGTACTTGTCCTGCCCGAGGGCAGTTTGCCCCCAACATTTTCCCCACTTAAATTCATCATACGAGAAGACCATAATTGGACTCCCCAGCCTTAACCACTCGATCAACACTCTGTAAGTAGTAAGATTATGCCCGTAGATATTGTAATCTTGCTCAAAAGTATGCCATATCAAGGTAGACGTTTACCATCTTCTTTTGTGTACTCAGATCCTCCGTCTCTCCCCCGCTTCTCTCTCCACCCGGCACAAACCACAACTTATTATCTGTACCTCCAACATTTTATAAAGCAGTACTTCTTGCGGCTCCAATTAGGGGCCCCTACCCGCAGCATTCACCACGATCAGATCCCCAAAGCCTCATTTCACTTCACTCAGTCAAGCTATATCCAAGCGATAAAAAGAGTTGAGCCTCCTCCATGCACAGTCCTATAATATACAATTGTATAAAATCCGAGAGAGTGGTGGATATCACAACAGGTCATCCGATCACAACCGATAAACCCATCACACATCGGAACCAAAGGAGGGTCACAGTGAATCAAAGAGCCAAAGATGCAACAACAGATGAAGGAGCAAGAGAAGTAACAGAAGGGGATGAAAAATAGAAGTGAAAGCAACAGCCCAATCAGATATTGAGAGCGATGCAGAAGCAAACGCAAATGCAAAAGCGAACACCAGTGCAATGAAGAACAATTGGACGCCCCGTTTCAAAGAGTTTATCCAACGCAAGCCCAAGACGCTGGCTTTTAAAATTCCGTTTGCCTACTTTGTCATTATTCTGCTAACGGTGGCGTTTAGTGCGTTGGTTTTGAATCGAATCTCGGAAAATGATGCGCAGCGAAAGATCAATGAAGCATCACTACAGACGATTACATCCATTGAGACCAACGTTAATCTGATGATCGAGAACGTGAACAATTATTCGAAAATGATTTTCTCCGATCCCAACTTGCAGAACCTGCTGCGGCAGGGCAATGTGTACTCCAATTTACAGACACAGTCCAAGGTCAGCGCGTATTTAACCAATCTTATGCAAGCGGTTCCAATTATCGATTCAGTATATATTTACGATAATTCGGGGCACCGATTCTCGGTTGGTACACAGGAATGGCCCACGTTTATGGAAGCGAATGTGAAGGAAGCGCCGTGGTACGAACAGGCACTGAAGCACAACGGACGATATCTGCTCAGGTTGAATAGTGGCAACAACGACAGCGGAGTTTCGGCAATGGGGGAGAATGATGGGCAAGAGGTGGTGTCGTTTATTCGCCTCATTCGGGATTTGGATGATACGTCTCCGCTTGGATTTCTGGTCATGAACATCAAAGGCAAATCAATCGCTCAGGCCTATGCCAACCTGTCTGCACCGGATTCATTTCAGGTGGCCATCCTGGATGAGCATCAGCGGGTGATTGCAACCAACGCTACCGATGGAAAGAAGTCCGTGCCTGCTGTATCCGGCGAATCCATATCTGCGGCTTCTGGACAGGAAGGGATGTACGAGATGTTAGAGGCCAATCAGGCCAAGTTAAAACAAACATTTCAAGAGCAATCCTCCGGCTTCATCACCTTGCAATCGGGTGGTCAGGAATATGCGGTTACCTATCGTTCGTCTGGTGATGATCAGTGGAAATTCATCAGCATGAGCCCATACCAGGCTACCGATACCCGCAATAAATCCATGGTGCTGCTTGCGCTGATCCTACTGGCGGTAAACGGGACTGTCTTTTTTGTCAGTTCATTCATCATCTCGCGCAGCGTCATTAAGCCGATTCACAAGCTGCTTCGCTCCATGCAGAAAGCGCCAAGTGGCAACTTCCGCAAAGTGACGGTTGAGCTGAACAGTTACGAATTCGCACAGCTATATGGAGGATACAACCAAATGATTGAGCAGATTGACCAGATGCTGAAACGCATCATTCAGGAGCAGCAGACGATCCGCCGAGCAGAGCTGAATACACTTCAGGCGCAGATCAAGCCACATTTTCTATATAACACACTTGATTCTATCACTTCCCTGGCGATGTCGGGTATGAATGATAAGGTATGTGAGCTGTTAGAAGCGCTCGGAAGTTATTATCGGCTGAGTGTCAGCAAAGGCCATGAACTGATCACGGTGCACGAGGAGGTTGAGATTGTACGCAATTATCTGACGATCCAGCAGGTGCGATATCCCGGTGTATTTGAGGTGCAGTACGATATCGATTCGGGCTGTGAACGGGTGATGATTCCCAAGCTTGTGCTCCAGCCGCTGGTGGAAAATTCTCTTTATCATGGTATCCGTCCCAAAGGCAGCCCAGGCACGATACGCATTCAAGCTCGTCGATCCAAGGAGGGGGTACTTCTAACGATCACTGACGACGGAGTCGGTATGTCCGGGGAAGACGTACAGCAGATTCAACGCACAGAAATGAACAGGTTTAACCGTTCTAACTCATCTAATCGCTCAAACTCATCTAATATTTCTAGCCCTACCTATAACGCTAAACACAATCCAAGCTTTGGCTTATGGGGGACGATGGAGCGGCTTCGCATTTTTTATGACAGAGAAGATGGACTCAAGCTGCAGAGCGAGGTTGGAAAAGGAACAACCATTATCATAACGATCCCGAAGGGAGCCGATGAATCATGGAACTAACTGTGGAACCATTAAAGGTATTGATTGTGGATGACGAGTACCTCATCCGAAATCTGCTGCGCATGCGTATCGATTGGGAGCAGCAAGGCATGACTATCATTGGCGAGGCCTCCGACGCTGCAGAGGCTTTGGATCAGGTTGAACTGTTGCGTCCGGACATCGTGTTCACGGATATATACATGCCAAAGATGGACGGCATTGAACTAAGTGGCATCCTCATGGAGCGTTACCCGAACATAAAAATCGTGGTTGTGACGGGACATGATGAATTTGAATATGCTCGTCAGAGTGTGAAGCTGGGCATATCCGATTTTATTTTGAAACCCATCCGTGCTTCTGAGTTATTACAGGTTACGACGAAGCTGCGAGTGGCAATCGAGCAGGAGATGGGGCGTGAGTACGAGCTGATGAAGCTGCGGGAGGAGATGAAGCAGAGTTTGCCTTATCTCAGGGAGAGGTTTGTAAATCAATGGTTAAGTGATGTGATACCTGAGGATGAACTACAAGAGAAGGGGCGTTTCTTCGGCATTCCTATCTCGTCTGGCGAACCAGGATTACGCATCGCAGTAATGGAGGTGGAGGTTGCTGTACCGCAAGCGAAGATATCTGCACCAGAGGTATATCCACATCTGTCCGAACCATATCACCAAACACCCGAAACACTCCAAACACATGAAGCACATCGAGGACCCCAACAACAACATGGTCAGCCCCAATTAAGCCAGCATCAGACTGAGGCCCATCGACAACCCGCTGAGGAAATACATATTTTGCTGCGCATGGTAGGCATGAAGCAGGTGCAGGCATTTTATCCGCAGGATTCGCAAACCATTATCGTCATGGACCCACATAACCGGATAGTTGTACTCTCGCTTGGTGCGGATACGGAATTTGCCGATCAGGTACAGCAGCTTCAGGAAGAACTTCAACATACACTTAAGCTCGAAGGGTGTGAAGTTGATGTGACCGTAGGGATTGGGCAATGGAAATCAAGATGGGGAAGGGCCTGTGTGGGATACCGGGAAGCTTGTCGCGCACTCGATTATCAGGCGTTTGTGGGGAAAAATCAGGTCATTTGCTTCGAGGATCTGGTCATCGAAGGCGGAAAGAGGCCCTACCACTCGGATGCTCAGTTGCTCCAACAACTGCAATTTTACGTCAGTGTTGGTGCGGGGGAAGAAGCCGTATTGTTGCTGGAGCGGATGCTGTCTGTGCCGTTCTCGGACGTTTCACAGTTTCGGATGGCAGCCATGGATGTGGTTACGGAGTGCCAGCGTGCCGCCATAGAGCAACAGCTTGAGGGAGAGTACGCATTGAACAAAGAGGCCGTTGCGGCCATTTTTACAGCAGGTCATCTGCCTGAACTAAAAAGCATGCTGGAGCAGCATGTCCGCACGGTATCAGATGTCATACAAGCCAAACGACAGGCCAAGGAAGGCAATCTGATTGACCGGGTGATGGCTTATCTTGAAGAGAACATGGGCAATGCGGAAGTGGGGCTTTCCAGCACTGCGGCTGCTTTTTACGTAAGTTCGGGCCATCTGGGGCGGCTGATGAAAAAAGAAACCGGGCAGACATTTGTGGAATATATGACGCAGCTTCGTATGAGAAAGGCCGAAACGTTGCTGAAGCAGACCGATTTAAAGGGGTATGAGATCGGGCAGCAGGTAGGCATCCCGGACCCGCATTATTTCAGCGTCTTGTTCAAAAAACATATCGGTCGGTCCATGAACGAATATCGGAATGTAAAAACCTGAACAACGAGAATGTAAACCCCCACATTACCAGTTCCAATTCCACATATGTTCGAATATTACAAATCGATGCCTGTTTTCTAAATGGAGAACAACGCACAGTTCGCCTAAAATATGGGCTAGAACGAACTAAAACACATAGGGAGGTCCATAGAGATGAAAGCGCTATTAAAAAAATCAGCAAGTCTAATTCTGACTCTGGGAATTGTAAGCAGTCTGGCGGCATGTTCATCCGGTTCGTCCGGTGGTACACAGGGGGAAAGTAATGGCAAGATCAAGCTGACGCTATGGGATCAATCGGTTGGCAATACCGATCCTTCGGCCAAGCTGTTGCCCGAGATTGTTGAGAAATGGAACAGCGAGCATCCGGACATCCAGGTTGAACGTACGGGCACGACAGGAGAACAGTATAAAACCAAAGTCAAAACATCGATTGCGGCTGGTGAGGCGCCAGACCTGTTCTATGGCATGGGTGGCGGCAGCTTCATGCAGCCGTACATCAAATCCGGCAATGTGCTGGAAATTTCAAGTTACCTGACGGACGATATCAAAGAACGAATGGGCCCGGGAATGGCTGAGGCCATTAATATGGACGGCAAAATCTACACATTGCCCGTGTACACACATATCGCCAATCTTTACGTGAATACAGAACTGTTCGAGCAGGCGGGTGCCAAGATTCCGACCACCTATAACGAACTACTGGATGCAGTCTCCAAGCTGAAAGCGGCAGGAATCACACCGGCTGTGATTGGAGAGAAGGACCGCTGGCCGGGCATGTACTGGTACGACATTATTGCGATGCGTCAGGCAGGCAATGCTGCCGTGATGGAAGCCTTCAAAGATCCGTCAAAGTGGGATTCGCCCGACTTTGTAGCCGCTGCGACTAAGATGCAGCAGCTCGCGCAAGCAGGAGCGTTCAACAGCAGCATGTTCAGCATGAGCTATGACGAGATGCTTGGGGCATTTAATGCAGGCAACGGGGCGATGATGTTCCAGGCCAACTGGGTGAATGCAGGAATTGAGGACCCGTCCTCCGCAGTCAAAGGCAAAGTGAAAGTGATTCCGTTCCCAGTGTTTGAGGATGGCAAAGGCACAAATACCGAAATCTTCGGCGGAGCCGTCGATGGTTTCTACATCAACCAGAATACCAAGCATTCGAAGGAAGCCGTGGAATTCCTCATGTATCTGAGCGAGCAGCTTGGTACACAAGGTTTCCTGGCTGGAGCCGGTCTGCCAAGCTGGAAAACAGATGCACTCGACACATCCAGCCTGTCCTCCCTTGATCTGTCTGCGGCAGATATTATGAAAACGGCGACCTCATTCATCGCGTGGTGGGATAACATTCTGCCAGCGGAGTCTGCCGAAGCGCACAAAAACTTGATTGCCCAGCTGCTTGCCGGCGATGTAACACCGGAGGAGTTCTGCAAACAGATGGCACAGCTCAAACCAACAGAGCTGAGCCTGTAGGTCGCGCAGGTTAATATGTGCGCAACTGTAATCCTTACATGTGTACGCTTGTGAGCTTGCCAAGCTGAAGCCTGCTAACAATGAAGATGAACCCAAACAAGGCGTGGTCCGGAATATCCCGGTCACGCCTTTGAGAGGAGAACAACAATGAACTCTGTATTTTCCAATAAAGGTACGATAGCCGTCTTTGTACTGCCCACACTGATTCTCTTCTGCGGCATTGTGCTCATTCCGATCTTTGTCTCCAGTTATTACAGTCTGCTGGACTGGAACGGCGTAGGCAGGGGTACATTTATCGGCCTGGACAACTATGTAGAGATGTTTAAGGATACCCGTGTGCTGAATTCGATCAAGAACTCCCTGTTATTCGCGGGTGCTTCGGTGTTCATTCAACTGCCGATCTCGCTGGTGCTCGCACTGATTCTTGCGTCCAACGTCAAGGGGGAAGGCTTCTACC
Organism: Paenibacillus sp. FSL K6-1122; assembly: GCF_037977015.1. Classification (NCBI taxonomy): domain Bacteria; kingdom Bacillati; phylum Bacillota; class Bacilli; order Caryophanales; family Paenibacillaceae; genus Paenibacillus; species Paenibacillus sp. FSL K6-1122. Next base: position 208,205 of record NZ_CP150272.1, read on the forward strand.
GGACCGTGTATTTCATCCCGGTGTTGATCTCAACGGTGGTTATTGCCCAGTTGTGGTCAAAAATCTACAATGCCGATTACGGCCTGCTGAACGTGCTGCTGCAAAGTATCGGTTTATCCAACCTGGCGCAGGACTGGCTGGGGCAGAAGGACACCGCGCTGGCGGCATCTTTTATTCCAACCTTGTGGCAGTACGTGGGGTATCACATGCTGCTGATGTATGCAGGTGCGAAGTCCGTGTCTCAGGATGTGCTCGAAGCGGCTCGAATGGATGGTGCTTCCCGTATTCGGACGGCGTGGTCCATTATGATCCCGCTGATGAAGCCAATTCTGAAGGTAAGCCTTGTTTTTTCGGTCATCGGTGCATTCAAGGTGTTTGACCTGATCTATGTGCTGACAGGTGGCGGGCCATTTTACACCACTGAAGTGCCAAGCACGCTGATGTACGCTACCATTTTTGATACGTTCCGGTACGGATATGGCAGTGCGATCTCGGTCTTTATCATTGTGGAGTGTCTGGTGTGTACGATCCTCATTAATTCATTGTTCAAAACGGAGTAGAGGGAGGCATAAGGCATGAGTAGCGTAGAAGTCATGTTGCAAAAAAAGCCCAAGCCGAGGTCCATCTCCGGACCGATCGGGAAAGTGTTCCTGCAAGCGTTTCTGATCCTCGTTGCGATTGTGCAGATCTACCCGCTCATCTGGCTGGCGCTGTTTTCCCTGAAGGATAACAGTGAGATTTTCAGCGGTGATGTGGCCGGGTTGCCCAAAGCGTTTCTGTGGAGCAACTACACCAAAGCAATGTCCGATGGCCATGTGCTGACCTATTTTATGAATAGTGTGCTGGTTACTGCGGCCTCCATTGTCTTGGTACTGATCCTGTCCTCCATGACGGGATACGCAATCACAAGAATGAACTGGAAGCTCAGCGGGTTGACGATGACGATTATTTTGCTGGGCATGATGGTGCCGATTCATGCGGCGCTGCTGCCATTGTTTATTATTTTGAAGAATCTGAGCCTGCTCAACAGTTACTGGTCTCTGATCATTCCCTATGTGGCATTTGGCATTCCGATGGCTGTATTCATTCTGGGCAGTTTTTTCAAAGGTATCCCAAGAGAGATGGAGGAGTCGGCGGTTATCGACGGCTGCGGCATATACCGGACGTTTTTCTCCATTATCCTGCCTCTGGTAACCCCGGCTATATCAACGGTAGCCATCTTCACATTTCTGTCATGCTGGAATGAGCTGATGTTTGCAGTTACGTTTATCAATAACACGGCTTACCAGACGTTGACGGTGGGTATGATGTCGATGGTGGGAACGTACATTACGCAATGGGGTATCATTGGTGCTGGACTGATGATTACGACAGTGCCAACGGTGGTCATCTATCTGCTGCTGAACAAACAGGTGCAGAAGAGTATGATCGCAGGTGCAATCAAAGGTTAGCTGGAGGCTGGACTGGAGGGCGTGGCGGTAGAAGGGCTTGCTGCTCGTGCGCTGTACTCTCTTTCTGGTGGATATCGGCTTGATTTGGGATTTCGCAAGGTGTGATCTCTGGACTAGACCGGAGCCTGTGGTCATGGAATAATAAGGGGGTATGTAGCAGGCAGTTGCAGAGAGGGGTCATTATTTATGGTCAATATCGCGATGGTAGAGCAGGAGTCAGTTCGAAAAAAAGTTGTGGCGTTCACGTTTGATGATGGGCCGCATCCGGTGTATACACCTCAAGTGCTTGAGATTTTCCGGCGTGCCGGTGGGCGTGCGACGTTTTTCATGATTGGCCAAGAGATGGAGACTCACCCGGAGATTGCCGCGGAGGTGCACCGTGAAGGGCATGAGATCGCCAACCATACGTACACGCATCCGGATCTGACCAAGTTGACGCTGGAGGAAGCCGGGGAGGAGCTGCAACGCGCAGAAAATCTTGTTCAAGAAGTTACGGGGCAACCTGCCCGCTGCTTCCGCCCGCCGTATTTTGGCATAAACGATGATATACTGTCTCTGGCGGCGGAGCGTGGATATCGGACGATTGGTGCGGTAAACGGTGATGCAAGGGATTGGGACAATCCCGGCGTTGAGCACATTCTGGAGCATACCCGGTCTGTAGTGAAACCCGGCAGCGTGCTCATATTCCATGACGGGTACGGGGATCGTTCCCAGACGGTGGAGGCGGTTCGTGTGCTGGTGGATGAACTGGTCGCGGAAGGGTACCGTCTGGTGACGGTGAGTGAGTTGTTAGACATTTCTAGTGAGCATGATATAAAGACGACATAATCAAGTGGGCCCATCATTCTTTGAATGATAGGGTCCTTTTTTGTTTGGGAGAAGTACAAAAAAGGAATATGTTGCTAGTTTATAGAAGCTTAACTATAGTTACCATAACAATATGAAAATAGTGAGGCTATTATGGATCTGGATAAAATAATGATTATCATTAAAGGTAAAGAAAAGACAGAGGAGGTTTCCTACTATAAGGTGGGTCCTTCTGGGGTACAGATTATATACAGAAATTTAGATATAGAGTATAACTACCGCACTCAAGATGTGCTTATTTTTCAGGAGCCATACATTCAAGAACCAGGAGATAACATAGCTATTTATCACGATGACGTACCGTTTAACAATGTTAAGCGTGTTTGGGACTTCGGTGTTAAAATTCGAATATGTTTTGGGAATGCAAGTACGCGTGTCTATGATAAGGATCGCATTCGATTTGAGCAAAATGTATTGAGTCAGCCGGAGGCCAAATTTATTTTAGAATACTGGCGTGAAATATCAACATATGTAAAAAATAAAGATGAAGTAGAGGAACTGGGAACACATAAGGATAAAGAATCGTTTCTTTCCAAAGAATTTGCCAAACTGAACTATGTCGATCCGAATAGTGTCCTAGGACAGATTATCCAGAAAAAACCGATAAAGCAGGAAAAGATGCTAACATTAGACCCTGTTTTTCCCTTCAGTTTTAACTTGAGTCAAAAGAAAGCTCTTGAGCATGCATTGACTAGCAACATCAGCATCATTGAAGGTCCGCCTGGTACAGGTAAAACCCAAACCATCTTGAATATCATAGCAAATCTGGCAATAATGCAAGGCAAGAAGGTTGCTGTTGTTTCCAGTAACAATGCAGCTGTCCTAAACGTACAAGAGAAGCTGGAACGAAAAGGATATCATTTCTTTGTGGCCAGTTTGGGGAAGCAAGAGAATAAAAAGAAGTTTTTTGCAAATTTACCGAAGGTGAACATGTCAGATTGGGATGTTGATATCTCGGAGTCAGAGTGTAGAGATCGAATTAAGAATCTTGACAAGCAGATACACCGTTTGATGGAAATGGATCGAGAAAAAGCACAGTGTAAGCAGAAGCTCTCAGCATATTTGCTTGAGCAGGAGCATTTTGAGCATTACTTTGCACGACAAGATGTCTCTCATATTGAAAAATTATCATTCTACAAACAAACTCCAAATAAAATTTTGGAATTTATGAAGGACAGTTTTCTTGCTGTAGAAATAAAGAAAAAATACAAGTTGTTCTATCCGTTCAAATTATTTTTTAAACATGGTTTTACAGATTTTAAGAGGTTGAGAAAGCAAGGGCATGATGTCATTCTGAATTACCAAAGGCAGTTCTATGTTTTGAAAATAGAAGAGCTTTCAAATCAAATTCTGAAGATTGAGGAGGAACTGAAATCATACAATTATCAGGACCTGTTGGATGATCATCAGCACTGTTCCGAAAATCTTTTTAGACTTGAGTTACATAAGAAATACCATAATCGCTCCGTAATCCAATCAAATGAGAAATCGTATATTCATTTAAATTTGTTTAAAGATTTTATTGAGAACTACCCTGTTGTGCTTAGTACGACACATTCATTGAGAAACTGTGTGCCCCCTAACTATATGTTTGATTATTGTATTATAGATGAGTCATCACAAGTTGACTTGTTAACAGGAGCGCTTGCGTTGTCCTGTTGTAAACATGCCATCATTGTGGGGGATACGAAGCAGTTACCTCATATTGTTGATCTCAAAATTAAAGAGAAACTCAAAAATAGCTTATATCCTGATATGAGCAGTGCATATGATTATTTTGAACATAATGTATTATCTTCCCTATTGGCTTTGTATGGTGATACCCTCCCAAGCGTAATACTACGAGAACATTATCGCTGTCATCCTGCAATTATAGAATTCTGTAACAGGAAATATTACAATGGTGATTTAATTACGTTCACTGATCCACAAATGTCTGATTCTCCACTTATGATCTATAGAACAGCAATGGGAAACCATATGAGAAAATTGACACATGGGAAGAAGGGGAGGTTTAATTCAAGGGAACTTGAAGTTATTGAGCAGGAAATCCTTCAGGCAGGGCTGGATGTTGTTGACATTCCTTCAAATATCGGCTTCACAACACCGTATCGCAAACAGCTGGAGAAAGCAGTTCAGCATTTTACAGTCAATATTGAAAGCGACACGATTCACAGGTATCAAGGTCGAGAAAAGGATACTATGATTATGTCAACGGTTCTGGATCGGACCAAGTTGGGGAATATGGGAATGAAATTTGTTAATAATCCTAACTTGATTAACGTTGCTGTATCACGTGCCCAGCGTCAGTTTATTCTGGTGACAGATCATTCTGCATTCCACAAATATGGGAATGAAGTGGGAGACCTTATGCGTTATATGGAATACAGCACACTGGATGACAATGTCGTGGAGAGTGAGATTGTATCCATTTTTGATCTGTTATATCGGGAATATTCGGAGAAACTTCGAGAGTTTCGAAATCGTGCGAGCCATTATAATAACTCAAGGCACAAAAGCGAGAACTTAATGGAAGCACTTCTTACTCAAATACTGGAAGAGCCGCGGTTTAAGGATTTTACATTATCAAGTCAGGTATACCTAATGAACATTTTCATGGATCTTGATCGTTTAAACGAGGAGGAGCGGAAATTTATTAAGCATCGCTCCTCTGTTGATTTTGTGATTTATCACAAGCTAGATCGATCACTTGCATTGGCGATTGAAGTGAACGGCTTTGAATTTCATGAAAATAAACCCGATCAGATAAAAAGGGATGAAATTAAAGAAGCTATTTTCAGAAAATTCGGACTCACTCTGGCAAGGTTCAAGACAAATGAGAGTGGCGAGGAACAGAAAATTATAAATTTATTGAACGGTATGACCGATCTTGAGTAAGTTTTATATCCATGGCAGGGGTCGAGAAACTGAAAAAAGTTTTACGCGTATTTTTGCTTACCATCCTGATCTACTTTATAATAATAGGCTAAACTAGATTATGTCAGGAGGAAACAATGGACTTTATCAGAAATCAACTAGAAGAACTCGGCATGAGTGGACCCTCCATTGGTTATCTTTCAAACATCATTATGATTATTTTTATAGCAGTGATCTCGATATTGGCAAATGTGATTGCTAAGCGAGTGGTACTGAAGACGGTTCATCGTATCGTAAGTAACAACCGTTTCAAGTGGGGCCATATTGTGGTTCAGAAAAATCTATTTCAGAAGCTGTCGCATCTTGTGCCAGCCATTATAATCTATTATTCTGCTTATATTTTCTCGCCCTATCAGGCCATAATTGAAAAATCAGCAATGACCTATATGATTGTTATTATGATTACGGTTCTGAATGCTCTGCTGAATGTCTTCGATGATATCTATCGTACCTATGAGGTGTCTAAGATTCGCCCAATCAAGAGTTACATTCAGGTAGCCAAGATTGTCCTGTTCATTATCGGGGGCATTATCGTCATTTCCAGCCTGATCGGACAGAACCCGCTCATTATCCTTAGTGGACTTGGGGCGTTATCGGCGGTATTAATGCTCGTATTCAAAGACTCAATCCTGGGCCTCGTGGCCGGTGTACAGCTATCGTCAAACGATATGGTGCGTGTTGGTGACTGGATCGAGATGCCAAAGTATAATGCGGACGGTGACGTCATCGACATTACTTTGAATACGGTAAAGGTTATGAATTTTGATAAAACCATTACGATGATTCCCAGCTACGCCCTCATTTCAGATTCGTTCCGTAACTGGAGAGGCATGCAGGTGTCCGGCGGCAGAAGAATTAAGCGGAGTATCTACATTGATATCAGCAGTATCCGTTTTTGTACGGAAGAGATGGTGGCTGAATTTGAGAAAATCCACTACCTGACTGATTATGTCACGGAAAAATTAAAGGAAATTCAAGCGTACAACCTGGAGCACGAGGTGAATACCGAAAGCAACGTGAACGGCAGACAACTGACAAATGTCGGTGTATTCCGGGAATATATCCATCAATATTTGAGGAATCATCCAAAAATCAATAAAGATATGACGATGATTGTGCGACAATTAGCACCGGAAGATCGCGGGCTGCCTCTGGAAATCTATGCATTCAGCAATGATATCAACTGGGGTGTATATGAGAACGTTCAGGCGGATATCTTTGACCATATCTTCGCGGTGGCGTCAACATTTGGACTACGGGCCTTCCAGAATCCAACCGGACATGATATCGTGCAACTGAAAGAGGATAAACAATACTCGCGAGAGTATTAAGAGGATTCATCAAAATAGATGTGACGGCCACCATATTGGTGGTCGTTTTTACGTTTGGATGCCCCTCCAATTTGGCCAAGGGTGAGAACACGTCGAGTGTTGGTAAGTTGGCTAATTTTTAAAATCACAGGAACACATCCAAATGTTTTATTTATGAGACTGACGGTCAGTTCATGGGATAGGGTTCAGTGCAAGATAACAAAACAGAATGTCTGCAAAAACAAGTAGACAATATGTATTTCTTTACATTATAATCTAATTAATTCCATATTTTGAAAGGAGTGATTTGGAACTTTTTCTGAGCAGGCGTGTCTAAGAACGAGGGGAAAAGCATGAAGTCTCTTTGGCGTGCTAACTTTCATAAGAAATGGAGGGAGAATGAAATGAAGAAAACATTGTATTCTGCTATTATGGTGACGCTTTTATCAGGATCGATTGTGGGTACGGCCTTGGCGGATAATTACGAGTCGAATGACACTTTGAGCAGCGCGTATAAAATCCCAACGCAAACGGTGGCCACTCCCTACGGTCCGGCTTACTGGGGTGGAAGTGCTTGGTCTTATCTATCTTCTCCGACAGATGTAGACTACTTTACATTCAGAGGGCATGGCAAATCTGTCGTGCTGGGTTCTCCTTCCGGCTATGATTACGATCTGTACGCCTATGACAGCGCTGGAAATTTGGTTGCTTCTTCTACGAATACGTCAGGAGCGGATACGGTTCTTGTCGACTACAATAATGTATATTTTAAAGTGATAAGCAAAGATGGACGATACAGCGATACCGATGCTTACAGCGTAACCTTTTATAAAAGGGATGTCTGGGTGCCGTGACCAGCTCGTGAGAGTAAAAAACGTTAGGTATCGTAGACTTTAATGCTTCCGTCTCATGAATAGGAACTCTACCGCCTCAATGAGGTAGTAGAGTTTTATTTATTCAAGCCAATGGTCTGGAAGAATGGGTTACCATATCCCCCACTTGAGTGCATTGGAAAATTTAATGGAGGTGAGTGCCGTGGCACGTGTATTAGTTGTGATGATCCCTGCAGAAGGCCATATCAATCCGTCGCTTGGATTAATCAAGGAACTGGTAGAGAACGGTGATGAAGTGGTTTACTGTTGTACCGAAAAATACCGGACGAAGATTGAAGCGTTAGGTGCACAATTTAAGGCCTATTCCTTCAACGAGGCAACCCTGCTCAACAACCCTGGTATGAAGCCATTTGAACTCAAGCATCCTTACCAATTTTTATATATGATATTGGCAAAAGTTATTCAACGGTTTATTCCAGATGTTCTGAATCTGATCGAACATGAAACCTACGATTATATCATTTTTGACTCCATCATAGGCTGGGGAGGACAAATTCTAGGTGAGAAGCTAGGTATACCAACGGTATGCTCAACCAGCACCTTTGTTTTTGTGGAGCCTCTTGGATCAGACAATCAACTGAAGGATGATACGGAGGAGGTCAAGGAGCTATATAATAGCATCGTGGAAATGTCCCAGCAAATAGCTTCCCAGTTCGATGTGGCTGTACCTTCCCTGGCGGAACTTTCAGGGCATTCAGGACAACTGAAGATTGTCTATACAAGTCGTTATTTTCAACCCATGGGGGACAAGCTGGACGACAGCTTTGTGTTCACCGGCCCATCCATTATCCCACGCAAGGATGCGCCAGCTTTTGCAAATGAATCTCTGCATGCTCTTTATAAGCAGGTCGTTTATATTTCGATGGGAACCATTTTAAATAAAGATCTTGATTTTTATAAGCTTTGCTTTACGGCCTTTCGTAATTTGCCTGTGCAGTTTATATTATCTTCTGGGAAGGATACCGATATAGAGCCCATTGCTGATCTCATTCCTGACAATTTCATCATAAGACCCTATGTCCCTCAACTGGAAGTGTTGCAGTGTGTAGATGCTTTTCTGACCCATGCAGGCATGAACAGTACCAGCGAAGCTTTGTATTACAATGTACCATTAATCATGCTTCCGTTAACATCGGATCAGCCGCGTGTAGCAGGCCGGGTACAGGAGTTGGGAGCAGGGGTCATCGTGGACAAAAATAACCTTACACCCGATGTGCTTAGAAACGCAGTATTAGAAGTGCTCGGTAATGCCTCCTACAAGGAGCATGCTGAGGTTATTGGGAAAACGTTACGCGATGCTGGCGGGTATAAGCAGGCTGCTATGGCTATTAAGAACTTTATAGGCAATCAGCCGTTATCGGCGACGCCCATCTCTTCGTTTGAATGAAAAGGAGAGCGTTCTTCATGAGAGCTAGAAGAGGAAGCCGTCACCCGACTAAAACGGAGTGGTGACTTCCAATTGATTCAAGCGCGTATGGAGGGGTAGATAAACGGAGAGGGGCATTATTTTTACCATATTGTTCGTATACCTTTTGCAAAGGAGAGTCTTCAGATGAATCATCAAATTCCGGAATATACATTGAACGATGGCTTGAAAGTGCCTGCAATTGGATTTGGTACCTATAGTTTAAAAGGTGAAGAAGGCGTTGAATCGATCGCGTCCGCAATGGATACGGGTTATCGATTAATTGATACGGCGTATAACTATGAGAATGAGGCAACGGTGGGCAGAGCAATCAAACAAAGCTCCATCGCCAGAGAAGAACTGCTCATTTCCTCGAAGCTGCCGGGGCGTTATCACGCTCATGATAAAGCACTTGTGGCGATCCAGGAATCCCTGTACAGAGCGGATCTGGATTATTACGACCTGTATCTGATTCACTGGCCCAATCCGAAAAAGGACATGTATGTCGAGGCATGGCAAGCACTGATCGAAGCCAAAAAACGTGGATATATACGATCCATTGGAGTCAGCAACTTCCTGCCTGAGCACAATGATCGGCTGATTAAGGAAACGGGGATAGCGCCGAGTCTGAATCAGATTGAGCTGCATCCGTTCTTTGACCAAGCCGATCAGCGGGAACAGGATACGAAGCATGGCATCGTGAACGAATCCTGGAGTCCGATTGGACGTGGCAATGATGCCGTACAGGATATTCTGAAGGATGAGAACATTCTTCGGATTGCGGAAACGCATGGCAAAACGCCAACCCAGATCATTCTGCGCTGGCATGTTCAACTGGGTTCCATTCCCATTCCGAAAGCCGGCTCCTTGCAGCATCAACAGGAAAATATCGATATATTCGATTTTGAGTTGAGCACAGAAGAGATGCAGGTCATCTCTGCATTTAATCGTCCGGATGGACGTTTGTGGGATCAGGACCCAAGCGAGTACGAAGAATTTTAAAGAACGACAAATGAAGGGCTGCTCTCATGTCAGATATGACAGGAGGCAGCCCTTTATTGCTTTATTGTTGAAGCATATTAAGCAATGTTGCAGTTTTTCATGTTGCGTAATTTCTGTTTACTGTTCAGCAGGGATACGGAAGGTCAGAATCTCATACGGTTTGATATCAAAAGAAATTCGACCATTTTCCACGGCGCATTCCGCTTCGTTATTCTCGAGCAAATCACACGCGTACGCCGTAGCACCTGCTCCCTCAGGCAATTGCAGGGAAGCACGGCTGCGGCGGCCATGTGCTTCGTAGACTCGGATGATCATATCATCGTTGTTCTCGGCTTTTTTGATAACCTCCAGCACGACATTATCCTGATCGACCGATGCAATTGACCATGTTCCCGGCAACGTACCGGTTTGCGGACTTACTTCACGGGCAACCAGCGGACGGTTGAGATCATAAGCAGCTTGGATGACACGTCCTTCACGGAAGTCGCCCTGATGCGGATAGAGCGCGTAGGTGAATACGTGCTGCTCTTTGTCGGCATTTTCATTCGGGTACGTTGCGCTCTTGATCAGCGACAGTCGCATCACCGAGTTATGAATATCATATCCGTATTTGCAGTCGTTCAGCAGAGCAGCACCGTACCCGTTCTCCGCCAGATCGGCCCACTTCTGCCCGCATACTTCAAACCGGGCTTGATCCCAGCTCGTATTACGGTGGGTAGCACGCTCAACGTTGCCATACTGGATTTCGTAGACGGCCTTTTCACTCCAGATATCCAGCGGGAAAGCGGCTTTCAGCAGCAAATGCTCCTGCTTCCAGTCCACAAACGTACGGAAATCAATCCGGCGCGTATGCGCGTAGAAGATGATTGTCTGCTCAATGACCGAGTCCAGGAACTGTCGCTTCACTTGAAGCACGGAACGTACCGGCCCACTTTCAACCCACTCCAGCGACTGCAGGTCATTAATCTCCCACATATGCTGTTCATAATAATCGTCAATGTTCCATGCCTCGTATTCCGCAGGTCGATCCTCGAACACTTGCAGCACGTTACCACGCTTGCCAGACTGAAGCAGCTCACGGCCCTCCAGCTTGTCCCATACGGATGTGAACTCGGCACTTTCATTCAGGTGAATATTGTACCAAGGTGTATGGATGTGGCGCCGATCTGCTTCCCACTGTGCAACCGATACGCCCGCAACAAGCTCGTCTGTCAGATCTGGTGTGATTCGGAAGGATTTATACCCGGATGCAGGCACGTTCTCTGCAAGGAACACAAGTCCGCCTTCGGGAGTCCGCTGGCTTGGTACAGGGCGATCTCCATCATAGACGGTTACTTTTCTCGCAAAAGCAGGCAGTTCAACCACATCCGTCCGTACAAATCCGGTCGTGTTGAATACTACAATGGCTTCGCCATCAGATGTAATTTGGCTTGCAATGCCGTTCAGCGCACTGTCTTTCAGCTCATCCGTGACACGCAGAACTTCTTCATACTGCTCCTTGGAATCCACATATACCTGCTCAATGGAGCTGCCCGGGAGAATATCATGGAACTGGTTCAGCATCGTGAGCTTCCACGCATGCTCCAGTGCATCGGTTGGATAGGCCGCATGTGCATTCGCCTGACGATGAATCATGGCATATAGTTCGGCATCGGCCAGCGCAAATTCGCTATGACGGTTATACCGTTTGTTGCGCGCCATGGAAGTGTAGGTACCCCGGTGATACTCCAGATACAGCTCACCCGACCAGCGAGGAACGGAAGGAACATCAGCCAGATTTTGCTCCAGCTTCTCGAAAAACTCGCGTACAAAGGTGCGTTTCACCGCGGGTACACCCGGCAATCCGACATCGAGTCGTCTGCCATGCTCCAGCATCTCTTCGGTTGGTCCGCCGCCGCCATCTCCAAATCCGAAACATTGAAGCACATCTGCATTGATGTTTTTGTTCTGGTATCGCTGCCATGTACCTTTCACTTGCGAAGCATTAAATCGTCCATTATAGGTCGTTTCGAAGCGACGCTGCCTGAAATCAGGGTGTTTGTCATAGTCTGTTGCTGTGATAAAGTGGGTCAGGACCTCTGATCCGTCGATTCCTTTCCAGTACATCGTATCGTTTGGAATTTGGTTTGTATCATTCCAGGCAATTTTGGTTGTCATAAAATAATCAATGCCGCTCTTGCGCATAATCTGCGGCATCGCTGCACTATAACCAAATACATCCGGCAACCAGAGCACACGGTTCTCCACACCGAATTCTTCCTTGAAGAAACGTTTCCCGTATATAATCTGACGAATCATGGATTCACCCGAGATCAGGTTACAATCGGCTTCCAGCCACATTGAACCTTCCGCTTCCCAGCGGCCTTCGGCCACCTTTTCTTTGATTTTTTCATATAGGGACGGGTAGTCTGCTTTCAGGTATGCATACAGCTGGGGCTGAGAGGACATAAAGGTATACTCCGGGAACTTGTCCATCAGATACAATACACTCGCGAAGCTACGAATGACCTTCTCCCGAGTCTGATCCAGCGTCCACAGCCATGCCACATCGATATGCGTGTGTCCGATACAGTGCACGGTAGGGATGTGATCACCGGCAGGGCGGATATCACCATAGACATGATCTTGCAGATATCGGCGCGCTTCCAGTACCGACGCATGGAATTCTGCACTGTTTTCCTGACGCAAATCCAGCAAATTCACGGCTTTATTCAGATGTTCGACCAACTTCAGGCGCTCCAGATCATCCTCACGCAACAGATCCGCAGCATCCAGCGCAGCCTTGAGATCGTAATACAAATCGGAGACTTGCTGATGATGCTCGGCGATATATACATTTAGAAAAACATCCGCAGCAGACGTACTGCAATACGCATATAATGCCAGTTCGAATTCATCACCTTTTGCCGCAGCGGGTGTCAGGTCAATTTCCGTATGGTTCACGTCTAGACCGCAGATCAGTTCCCCATTGAGGAATGCTAAGAATTGCGGATTATCGTAATTCCAGATGTCATCAGCACCAGTAACGATGGTACATACGACCTTTTTTCCTTCCAGATGGTCCGGGATTCGAATGCGGGTTTTGAAGCAACTGTGTACATCTTTGCCACCCCAGCCATCACCCTTACGGAATACGTTCCAGGAGGAAGGGTCCTCATGCACCAGTTCCCAGGAGTGGTATCCACTTTCTTTATGATAAAGCTCAGGGATATATGTCTTTGAGGTTAGTCGTGCACGTTCCAAGTGTTTCACAATGGTATGGATTCGAGTATATAAGGAATTCATTTTCATGTTGGTTTCCCACCTTGGTTTGTAGTAAGTACAGGCTGTAGTCGTTGTTGGGGCGAAAATACTGCAAGCGCTAACATATCAACTCTATCATAACAAAAGAGAAATGGGCGAAACTACGTATTGTATGCTGAAAATAACGTCTTTTTATTGCATTTCATGCTAAAATAAAATCATTAGAATCAGGATAGGGGGCATGTCCATGACACCATCGGTTTTGGCATACGAGCAAGGATATGCGATCCATGTGAACCAGCCTGGAGATTCACTTTTTTATCATCTGGATTATGACGAGCGCTCCCATGAACTGAATATGGAATTTCAGCATTTCCATGATTTCTATGAAATCTGTATTCTTCTGGATCGAACAGCTGCGCACATCATTGAAGGCAGTTTATATGAGATCCAGCCTCTGGATATCGTTCTGCTGCGGCCTTCATTGCTGCATAAAACGCAATATCCGAAGGGTGCCCCGCCGAAACGATTGATGATCACCTTTGCCATGCCACGTAATACACCTGGTCTTGAGAGCGGTTACACAGAGCTGTTTTCGATTTTTAATAAACCGGTCCCGATATTCCGATTTACAGAAGAAAGACGCAAGGAAGTCCTCGCGCCGATCAATGATATTTTTGCTATATCGCAGCAGTCTTCTGTCCTTCAATCGGTTATGATTCATAGCAAGTTCGTGGAGTTTCTCTGTGCTCTTCATCGTTACTCACCAGAGAACGGGTATGTGCGTGAAGAGACTGGATCAACGATGTCCAGGCGCATGTATGCCATTGCCTCTTATATTCACAGCCATTATCAGCAGGATTTATCTTTGGACGAGGTATCCAAGCGCTTTTATGTAAGTGCCCATCACTTGTCTCGCCAATTCAATAAGGTTACCGGCTTCACCTTCACAGAGTACGTGCAGATGACCCGTATTCGGAATGCCCAGCAAATGTTGCTGAATTCGAGTGAGAAAATCACAGATATTGCTGCACAGTGTGGGTTCACAAGCTTTTCCCAGTTCAACCGCATCTTCAACAAACAGAACGGAATGTCACCAAGTGCATATCGCCGAAGCAGACGTTCGCAGAGCGAGCGTGAAGTGATATCCTTGGGTAGGCCTGAGCGCTGACTGAAGACAGAGATGATCGGGAAATGTCCATGGAGATGTGCTGCATGAATGGCGATAGCCACAAATATATGAAGATATAGAAAAGGGCAAACCCTCTAAGTTACAAAGGGATTGCCTTTTTCCTTCTATTATATAGATTACGTATGCCTAATGATGGTTGAAAAACGAGAATTATTCATATACCCCGTATAACGGTTACTCTTAAAGTCGATCCTTCGGCGCCAGCTCAATAGCGGAGCGGATGGCAGCCAGCATGCTTTTATCATCTGCGATATTTTTGCCAGCGATATCAAAGGCCGTACCGTGGTCAACAGACGTACGGATGATACCACCTTTCAGGCCAACGGTGATGTTCACACCTTCCTCAATGCCCATCACCTTGATCGGTGCATGACCTTGGTCGTGGTAGCAGGCTACAACGATATCGAAGTCACCGCGACCAGCGCGGAAGAAGAGTGTGTCCGCCGGGAGTGGACCAACGACGTTAATGCCTTCCTGCTGCGCACGCTCAATGCCGGGCTGCAGTTTCTCTTCTTCTTCACCATTACCGAACAAGCCGTTCTCTCCGGCATGAGGATTGATTCCGCATACGGCAACGCGCGGATTCTCAAAGCCTGCTTTTTTCAACGTATCATGAGCAAGCTTCACGACGGTGTAGGTTCTTTCCGGGTTAATACTCGCAATGGCATCGATCAGACCCATGTGTGTTGTCAGGTGAATAACGCGTAGATTCGGCGTGGTCAGCATCATCGAGAAGTCCTGCGTATCCGTCAGGTCAGCCAGAATCTCGGTGTGCCCCGGATACAGGTGCCCCCCTTGATGGAGAGCTTCTTTATTCAAAGGTGCGGTGCAGATGGAGTGAATCTGCTGTTTTTTGGCAAGATCAATGGCTTTGGCGAGAAACTGGAATGCTGCATCTCCAGCCACGGCAGATACTTTACCGTATTCCAGATCCGCAGGAACGAGGTTCAGATCAATCACATCCACAGTACCGAATTCATACTTGGCTTCAGAAGGCTCTTGAATCGCATTAACGTTCAGACTTGAGCCGATGACAGGCAACACACGCTCCAGAATCTTCGCATCACCGATAACGAGTGGATTGCACTGATCGTACATTTCTTGATGACCCAGTGCTTTCATAATAATCTCCGGTCCAATACCTGCTGCGTCGCCCATCGTAATTCCAATTGTAGGTTTCATACGAGAATACCCCCTTTTAATTTTTGAATCGCATGGATAAAGACATCCGGTTTACCGAATCCGCCTGCTTTGGTAATCACATGCAGATCATCAATCCCTATAAACTTGGAGATCGGCACGCCGATTTCAAGCTCATCCAGCAGCTCGAAGCCGCTAATATTCCATTTCAGACAGATTTGTTTAGCTGTATCACCGCCGGTCATGGATACCCCTTTGAACACTCCTTCTTCCAGCAGTCTGGCACAGATCTCACCCATCGCAAGTACAATCTCGTTGCTGACTTCCGTGTGATTGAGACCGCGAATTTCGCCCGTTGCTCGTGCCAGTTCGATATCTACCTGTTCAGCCGTGGAGTAGAGGACAACATCTTGTCCTTCCAGCGCTTTGTCTCGGACCTCGTTATAGACACGTTCCATCTCTTCCGCGCGGTCTGCGGTTGCGGATACCGCTTTGAAAGAATGGAAGGAGACTGAAGCTACGCGGGACTTGCGCATCAATCGATGCAGCTGCTCTCGGGAGTTTTTGTTCACGCTGCCGACCACCGTTAGAATTGGACCGGAATTCTCCGGGATCTCAAGTGATGCAGCCCTGGATTCCAACTCGTAATGCGCGGGGAGATAATTGGCAATACCCGCCGAACCTGCCCAAGTAAACGTATACTCCAACTCGCGAGTCATCTGCAGAATCAGTTCCAGATGTCTTTCTTCGGTGGAGTCCACCATTACATACGGGATATTATTTGTTTTCAACTGCTCTAGCTTGGTGCGAATATGATTCTGCCCGGCTTCCAGATCGGCGACGGTGATTTCGCCAACTTCGTACTTGGTCTGTTGTTTCAACAAGTCCGGAAGGTAGGAAATCGTTACAGGTGTCTTCGGATCATGGGCAATTTCAGTATCTGCCAGCGGAACGCCGTTCAGGTAATGAATTCCTTCCAATATCGTCCGGTTATTTTTGGGATAACCCGGGGCAATCATCATAAAGTCCGGCTGTACGACATCATATACAGCATCAATCTCGATGCCGATATTACCACGCATGGTGGAGTCCATTTTTTTGAAAATCGTCTCAAATCCGTTGTTCGTCAGCAATTCAGCAGCCCGATATACACGGTCATACGCTTCCTGCGAGGATATGGAACGACTATCTGTATCAAAGACGACGGCATCGTAACGTGTAAGAGGGCCTTCATCTATATTAAAAAGAACACTGGTCTTCAAGCCGTGACGGGCAAGCTGCACCCCGCTGTCATTGGCACCGGTCAAATCATCTGCAATAATGGCTAATTTCATGCAGTCATCCCTCCTTGTAAGCACAATTTAATAAAAAGTCCGTTCAGATCATCCATTAAGCACAGATTAAGCACATTAAATCAGGTGATACCCATTTATGTGGTTGGTCGTTGATTGTATTTCTCGACTCCACCTGATTTCTCCAGTCGTTTGGAGAGGAACCCGATGAAGATCGGCAACAGGATGGCTGTTGTTACAACGCTCGCTGCAATTTGTACCGTAGCAATCTCGGCAATTGGGCCAAATGAAGCATTAGCAGCCACGATGGCAGCAGGTGTACCTACGGCATTCCCGGCTGTTGAACCTTCGGAAGCACCCACGATGGGGTTCCAGCCGATGGCTTTAAAGAGCAGGAAACCGATTCCGCCCGTTAATAACACGGTTAACACACCCAGTAAAATTCCGCTAAGACCACCTTGAATGATGGAGGAGAAGCTAATGTTCATACCCAGAGCAAATGCAAAGAACGGAACAAGTTTGTCACTGCCTTTATGCAGCCATTCCGCCAGATTGCGGTCCAGATTACCAATAATGACACCAACGATGAGTGGAAGCAATACCGCAACAAAGGCCATAGGGGAAAACATACCGTTCGCAAAACCCATCGCACCAAAGACGGAGAGCGCTACCATGGTCAGGAAAGGACCATCACTGAGTGCCAGGAAAGGGTAGGCTGCTTTGTCATCTTCTTTCCCGTATTGGCCGGCGAGAGCAATGTACAAACCGCCGTTGGAGTTAGTCATCGCAGCAATAATGGCAAGCGGGGCCAGGCCGAGAAATAACCCGTTTGAATCCGCGAACAAAATAGCGATAAAACCAAGGGCTGCACCAATCACCCATTTGAACGTAAGCAAGGTCAAACCTTTGCCGACAGAGGAACCTGCTGTTTTAAACGTAATCTGTGTACCCGCAATGAACAGGAACAGGGCAATCAAAGTACTGGCACTGTTGACAAAAAGCGCTTCCGTGAATCCGCCAATGCGCAAGGCATTCGGGAAGAATGTATTGATGGTTGCACCAAGTAACAGGGGAACGACCATCATACCGCCAGGGATGCGATCTAAAGTTGCTTTAATGTTCATAGTAGTAGCTCCTTATGAAGTAATCGTTTTTATGAAGCGCTTGCAGGGATTATATTATCCCATATCGTTTAATATAGCAACAATAAATTATTGTAAATTTTAAATACATACGTAACTGTTTAAAAATGCAACACATAAAAGCAATAAAAAAGACGCAAACTTAAAGTTAATCTTTAAGTTTACGCCATAATGTGGCCCGGTTAATCCCCAGACGCTCTGCAGCCTTCGATTGATTGTTATTTTCCTCCTGAAGCACGATCTGAATAACTTCCTTCTCAATCTCCTTCAGCGTACCGTTCAACTTCATTGGGCTTGAAGAAGGTTGCTGATCCAGCAAGCGGGACAAGGTAGCCGTGGTGATTACATAATCTTGTTCGTTGAGTGCAGCCTGCTTGATCAGATGTTTCAGCTGGTTGACATTCATATGTGTGATCTGATCTTGGATCAGCTGCAGAGCATCTTCTTTGATTCTCACCGCAGTAGTTCCGTATTTGTGGTAGTAATCCGTCAGGAAATGCTGCATCAGTGGAGCCAGATCCTCTGGTCTATCCGCAAGATTTGGCATCATGATTGTATTAAGCTCCAGATCAAGTGACCACTGCGGGTTCATTATCTGTTCCCCGAGTATAAACACCCCAATCTGATTTTGAAGGCAGCTCTGGATAAAGGCGAGCAACTCCGGATCTTCCATACGTGTTTCCATGTGGTTAATCTCTACATTTCTAACCTTGGTGAGTGGTATCTTGTGCAAATGACCGGGCGGAACTTGCGAGAGATCCATCTGTAATAAGAGTCCGCCACCGGAGTACATCTGATGAATATGTTTGACCAGAAAAGATTTACCGGAATCTGCTTCACCCCGCAGATAGATCGGTTCATGATTCTCGTAGAGTGCCCGAATGTTCTGTAATACCGCCTGCATGGCAGGGGATTCGGCAACGATAGGCTCCATCGATGCGTCCGTAAACGTTGTTATGCCGAATTGTGCAAAGGCATAGGGTTGTCCTTTTTCCAGCATATATACCTTGTAGTTCTTGTTGTCCAGGGTCGTTTCATAGGCGTTAACCGTGAGCTGGTAATCGTCCACCATGAACACATTTTGGATCTGGGATTGATGGAACTCCAGACTGGTATTGGTCAGATATATGTGATTATCGGTCAGCGGATTTTTCTCAAAATCGGTCAGGTTCTCGAATACAACTTCATTCCGTTCATTTAAAATAAGTAAATTGGGATGTTCCCGTGTAACCAGGTCATTCAGGATGATCGATATCGCATGATTTTTGCTCAAATAACGGTAGACCAGCTGTGCATCCTCCATCGCTCTAAGGATGGATTCCTGTCCAGATTGGATTAACAATCCCTCCAGACCATAGGTCTTCGCAGTGTTGACGGTGATCACATCTCCGACAATCTGTCGGTACCCGGAAGCTTTCAACTCCAAGAGTAATCGGGCGACATCTTCCGAGCTATGTATGGTATAGACCTTGAGGGGCAGATCCATCAGATCAATAATCGATTGTGCACCAGAGGTGATGTTGGAGAAGCCAACAATGGCTGTTTGGCCGTTAAACTGGCTTGCCAGTGTAAGTGAACGAATCATATCATAGCCCGATAACTGCACATCAATGACGGGAATGGTCACTGCTTTTTTAATGAGTTGGGCGGTTCCGCCGCGGCTGATGATAATCTCTGCACCGTTTTTCTCAGCTTGAGTTGCTAATTCCACACCGTTTGCCAAGTCGCCCACGTCCGTCTGAATGGTTAACTGGGGAAAGCGAGGAATGCACTCTTGTATAATAGGAATCATCGATTCGTAGGGAGCAATAAAGTGAACTCGTGTACGCATAATTTTCCTGCCTTTATAGAAAACTTTGATCCCCTTATTATAGCCAACTTGCGAAGGAATGGCACCTATGGGGGAAGCAGCCCTGTTGTGTCTGCAAAATGCCTGTGTGATATGCCTTCATAACTCTCCGAGTGGAATGTGATGAAGTACACTGAATCGAATCGTTATCTATCTCAAAATTAATGCATAATTGCACATGATAAGTGTGGAGAAGCGAGGAGATTTCATATGGGAGACATTCATAAAGTAGCTGAGCCGGATCACATCATTAAGGATGTTGTCGGAAAGTTTTCGTGCAGGGTACTGTGGAGTGAGGGCCGTCCATGTCTGGAGTATCAAAGGGAAGAGGATGTAGCGTTAATAAGCGAATACGCCCATAAAACGTATAACGTTGAACTATTGGATGTGTTTTTCACAGCGGTGGAGAGTCTTCCGGTGGAGCCATAGTTAGGTAGGGATTTGTGGAATAGGAGCAAAGGACTAAAACCCATAATACCGATCCAAATCGGATCGCAGATGAAAGTATGCAATTCATTAACGAACTGTGATTGAGGAAGAATGATACTGATAATTATGAGTGATTTTTTTGATTATAAGGCGACACTATAAGTGCTCGTCTTTTCTTATATTACGTTTTTATAGTATGGATTTGGATCGTAGTAACTCCACTTGCCATCGTGAAATGTGAAACGTATGTGGGCGTATTCATGTATTATAGTATACATATGAACTTTTCGGAGGAGGAACAAGTAATGGGAATCTTATCGAGGTTTAGAGACGTGATGAAGGCGAATGTGAACCACATGTTATCTCGGGCGGAAGACCCGGAGAAGAGCGTGAATGAGTATATGCGAAGCCTGAGCAGTGATCTGGGTCAGGTGAAGGCTGAGACAACGGCGGTGCTGTCAGATGAGAGCCGGGCGAAGCGAGCATTGGATGAGTGCAGCGCCGAGGTCAAGAAGTTACAGCGGTATGCGGAGAAATCGGCGGAGTCGGGAGACGAAGATAAGGCCCGCGGTTTTCTGGAGAAGAAAGTGAAGCTGGCTGACAAATTGAATGAATTACAGGCTGCCTATGAACGTGCTTCCGCCAAAGCGAAGATGATGAAACATATGAACGATAAACTGGTTGCAGATCTGGGGCAATTGGAGGCGCGGCATGCAGAACTGAAAGGTCGCATGGCAGATGCAAAGGCGCAGCAACAGGCCAATGAACGGAATGCATCTGCGGGCAGGGCTGATGCTGCATTGAAGGCCATGGAAGACAAGGCGAACCAGGCGCTAAACGAAGCAGAGGCACTGGCAGAACTTCGCGCTGGAGCACAGGAAGATGATTTGGACGAATTAATTGCCCAGTTGGAGAGGGACATGAACGCCCAAGCGGGTAATAATGAAAATACGTCGCCAAATGCGGAGGAAGAACTCGCAGCGATTCATGAAAAGCTGAAGAATAAATAATACGTTACACCATTTCGTTAACATTGAGGTGAGCAGATGCCGGTTATTGAATATAAATGTCCAAACTGCGGCAGTGGTATGATCTTTGACAGTGTGTCAGGTGCATTATCCTGTCCCAGCTGCGGCCGCCAGGACAACATAGAGCAGATTCCCGATCCTTTAAAGAGACAAGTATTCACCGAAAATGAAGTCAAAGAATACCACTGTAACAGCTGCGGAGCTGACATTGTCACGGAGCCGGAGACCAGTGCGACGACATGCAGTTTCTGCGGTGCGGCGGTTGTACTCAGTGATCGGCTGACGGGCAATCTGGCCCCTGCGATGGTGATTCCCTTTTCCATCAACAAGGATCAAGCCAAGCAGGCTTTCAAAAAGTGGTGCAAAAACGGCCTCTTAACGCCAAGTGGCTTCATGTCCGCCGATCGGATTCAGAGCATTACTGGTATGTACGTGCCGTTCTGGTTGTACGAGTTACATAACAAAATCGAAGTGCATGGTCGTGGCACCAAGGTCAGATCCTACACCCAGGGTGACTACCATTACACCGAAACACAGCATTTTGATATATACCGCCGAATTCGGCTGAATTATGTGAATCTGCCCATTGATGCGTCGGAGAAAATGAAGGATGAACTGATGGATAAGCTGGAGCCTTTCCCATATAATCAGCTGAAATTGTTCAAGACCCCGTATCTGGCGGGGTACATTGCGGAAAAATACAGTTATACGGACGAGGAACTTTTTCCACGGGCCAAGGATAAAACGAGATCGTACATTGATTCTTATATTGCTTCAACCGTATCCGGATATAGCAGCGTGAGCTACACGGACAAACAGATTGATACTACGCTCAAAAATGCAGACTATGTGCTGCTCCCGGTGTGGATGGTCAACTATGACTATAATCGTGCGCAGTATACCTTTGCCATGAATGGCCAGACAGGTAAAGTGGTCGGTAAACCGCCGATCAGCAAAGCCAAAGTAGCTGGATGGTTCGCAGGAGTCTCTGCGGTTTCCTTGCTATCACTGAAGCTGGTTTCCTGGATGATGGGAGGTGGATTCCTATGAGAAAAAGAACCCCTCTGGCCGTGATCGCTACGCTTATTTTACTTATGATAACCCTTGTCGCTCCGTTGATTCCCATGTCATCGGCATCCGCAGCGGAGAGCAAAAATCTCATCTACGATGAGGCCAACCTCCTGAGTGAGCAGGAGATAAGTGAATTGAATCTACTTGCGAATCAGTATGGCGCGGAACGGCAGACGGATTTTGTTATTTTGACAACAAATAATGTTGAGAATCAGGATGTTATACTCTTAACTGAAGATTTTTATGATGAGCAGAGGCTAGGATACGATAAAGAACATGGTAATGCTGTCATATTGACGATGGATATGAATAATCGTGAAGTGTATCTGGCTGGATTTTATAAGGCAAAAGAATATCTGAGCGATCAGCGGCTTGATGCTATCCGTACCCGAATTACCTCTGAATTGTCCAGTGGGGATTATAAACTCGCATTTGAGAAATATATTGAGCTCTCTTACAAATATATGGGGTATGAACCTGGTGTGAATCCAAACAATATTTTGTTCAACGGTTGGTTTCAGTTGGGAGTATCTGTAGTTCTTGGCGGTATTGTTGTTGGTATTATGACCTATCGATCCGGGGGACGTGTCACGGTCAATCGTGCGACTTATGAGGATTCAAGCAATTCCAGTGTAATTGATCGTCAGGATCGTTATATCCGTACAACCGTAACCAAGCGCAAAATCGAGAAGAACAATAACAACGGTGGCGGAGGAGGAGGCGGGGGTACCTCGCGAGGTGGTCACTCACACAGTGGAAGTAGAGGGTCGTTTTAGTAACTGAGTAATCGGATTACGTTAAATAGAAGGGATGGAAACGAATATGGGATTTTTCAGAAATCAGTTTTCGAATGTGGTGGAATGGGAAGAGTTTAGAGATGACATGATATTTTGGAAGTGGAGCAACCGGGAGATCAAGAAGGGGAGTAAACTGATCATCCGTTCGGGTCAGGACGCCATTTTCCTGAATAACGGTAAAGTGGAAGGGATTTTCGAGGACGAAGGATCATTTAATATCGATTCCGAGATCATTCCGTTTCTTTCTACATTAAAAGGATTCAAATTTGGATTCAACAGCGGCATGCGGGTCGAAGTCTTGTTTGTAAATACAAAAGAGTTCACCGTGCGGTGGGGCACACAAAGTCCGGTGTTGATTCCAACACCACAACTGCCGGGCGGGATGCCGATTCGGGCCAACGGTACATTTAATTTTAAAGTAAGTGACTATGTCACCCTGATTGATAAGATTGCAGGGATCAAGCAGAGTTATCTGGTGGAGGATGTCAAAATCCGAATCACTTCCGTGCTGGATCAGCTTCTAATGAAGTGGATTAGCCGCGAAGGGAAGGATATGTTCAACCTGCAGGCCAATGCATCGGATATTGCCAAAGGGATTCAGGAAGATCTGGATATGCAGATGATGGACATCGGCATTGGGATTACCGGTTTCCAGGTGATGAGCTTCAACTATCCAAAAGAGATTCAGGATATGATTACAAAGACCGCTTCGCATGAGATGATTGGTAATCTGCAAAAGTATCAACAGGTCAGCATGACAGACGGCATCTCATCCGGTAAAGTACAGGGCGGCGGCGCGGCTTCGGATATGGCGGGCATGATGATGGGTATGAACATGGCCAATGAAATGATGAAAAACATGAACCAGAATCAAGGCCAAAACCAGAACAATAATTCCAATTCGTCTCAGAATCAGAATAACGATCAGAAACCAGCGGGAAATAGCAACGGTGATTCAGGTAACTCTTCATCTACAGAAGGCAACAAGAAGCCAAACTTCTGCCCGAACTGTGGAGCCAAAAATGAAGGAGCCAACTTCTGTCCGAATTGTGGTCAAAAGCTGGGCTAATCAAATAAATAAATGTTGGGCTAGGTTCGTAGTAAGTGAAATTACTGCGGAGCTAGCCCTTTTTACTTTTGATAAAAGAGTTGACAACAGATCACAAATCATTTATCTTTAACTTAAGATATTTAATTTGAATATAAATAACAATCAAACAAATATCTTTAATCCATTACACAAGGAGAGATCAAGATGATGATCCCAACATTGACCAGAATAAATGAACTTTCAAGAAAAGCCAAAGAGGGCGGATTGACGGAGATGGAGAAAGAGGAACAGGTTCGTCTTCGCCAGGAATATCTGCAAACTTTTCGCGGTTCGGTCAACGACATTCTGCTGAATGCAACCATCTATGATCCAAACGGCGATGACGTGACTCCTGATAAATTGAAACAAGAACAGGCCAATCAAAATAACAACTAGAATATAATTCGCTAGATCATATATCTTAATTTAAAGATAATACAAACTTACTATAAATCACTTACCAAACCAAGGAGGAATTAATCATGACTATTCAAACAGCAGGTATTCACCATATTACAGCTTTCGCAGGAGATCCACAGGCCAACGTTGATTTTTATGCCGGAGTTCTGGGACTTCGTCTGGTGAAAAAAACAATCAATTTCGATGCACCTGATGTATATCATCTGTATTTTGGAGATGAACACGGAAGCCCAGGTACCATCATTACCTTCTTCCCATCGGCTGGATCACCACGGGGCAAAATTGGCGGAGGTCAGGTCGGCATCACTTCCTATGTCATTCCTCCTGGGTCGATTGGCTTCTGGCAGAATCGGCTGGAACAGTATAACATTGAGGTAACCAAAACAAGTCGCTTCAATGAAGACCTGCTTCAATTCGAAGATGGCGAAGGCTTGCGGCTTGAGCTTGTTGAACGGGAAGAGGGAGCAACCAGCACTTGGGCGCACGAGGGCATTCCAACAGATAAAGCAATCAAAGGCTTCGGTGGTGCTGTCCTGTTCAGTGTTAACCCGCAAAGAACGATGGATGCTCTTGAGAAAATTTTGGGATTTGTCAGAGTGAGTGAAGATGAAGAGTATGCCCGTTTCCGGTCCAGCGGGGATATCGGTAATGTCGTAGATGTTCCAGTGACCCGTATGGCTCTGGGTATGGGCGGGGCAGGAACCGTGCACCATATTGCATGGCGCGCTACAGACGATGAGGAGCATGCACAGTGGAGCGAAGCTGTACGTGATTACGGGTACCAACCGACTCCAGTGCGGGATCGTCAGTACTTTAACGCAATCTACTTCAGAGAAGCTGGCGGCATTCTGTTTGAAATTGCTACAGATCCTCCGGGCTTTGCCAAAGATGAACCTGCTGATTCGCTTGGACAAAAATTGATGCTGCCTGAGTGGTTTGAGAAATACCGCCCTCAAATTGAGGACAATCTGCAACCAATCGTGGTAAGAACGCTCGTACCTGCTACAGCTGCGAACTAATAAGAGTTCTAGAAAAAACCTGAAAAAGCGAAGCGTTCGCCTAAAAGCTTTCTGAAAGAAAGCTACATCGGAAGTATACGCTATCCCCTGATTTTCCCTTAGGAAAAGGGAAAATCAGGGGATAACAGCGATTGGAGGGTTATTCGGTCATCGAAGTGTATGTGTGAATCATCTTTAGTTCAACTTATATAGCTGACGTTAGATTATGAGAAAAACCAAAGGAGCAACGAAGGATGATGGAGAAAAAGGTTACCTGGCTGGAGCTGTTTTACGATCTGCTCTTTGTAGCAGCGGTCGCCAAAGCGGGTCATGTCTTGTTACATGCCGAACATGGAGTAATTACGTTTGAATATTTAATGAAGTTTGTGCTTATTTTTATCCCTGTTTGGTGGGCATGGGTCGGTCAGACCTTGTTTATTAACCGTTATGGTCAAGACATCCTGATCCATCGAATATTCCTCATCCTTCAGCTTCTGTCCGTTATGGTCATGACGGCGAGCCTCTCTACCCATTTTGACCAATACTATCTGTCCTTCTTCATTGGATATATCGGCTCACGGGCATTTACGGCGATTCAGTATCTGACGGCTCACAAGTCAAAAGGCGAGCATCAGCAGCAAGCGGCTCGTTACTTGGGTATCTGTTTCCTTATTGGCATATTGATCTCATCGGGTTCTTTGTTCTTCGATTCCTGGTTACGCTACGTGATTTTGTATGCGGGGATTGCTGTGGACATCATACTTCCGTTGATCGGACGCAAAAACCTGGTAAAGGTACCGGTTCAGACCCATCACTTGTTGGAACGTTTCGCGCTCTTTACACTTATCCTGCTGGGTGAATCGGTGGTAAGCATTATCGCTGTGCTGCAAGCCGATCATTGGGATATGAAATCCATCTTGTTTGCCGCCTTTACGTCCATCTTTGTCATTGCGATATGGTGGCAATACTTCGACAACGTAGAGAAAAAGGTCAGCAAAGAGATTCAGACTGCCGGGCAAGCGATCATATACGGCCATCTGTTCATCTACATCTCCATGAGTATGATCGCTGCCTCAATTCAGCTGTTATATCAGAATCAGTTAAACTATGTGTTCATGCTGGGGTTTGTATTTGGATCAGCGTTACTGTATTTCTTGTCGACATCACTTGTGTTCCACCGTTACAGACACGCACATCTACGACTCCGGCCACGTCATCTGGCAGTCATGGTGGGCTTACTGGTGGCATTTGTCCTTGTTGATCTGGTCTACCGGGTTCCTGCTTATGTGATCATGGGCGAAGACATGTTATTCTTCTTGGTGTATGCGAAACTTACGACTTAATATATCAAAGGAATTCTATAACCTTCTAGGTAGCAAAACCAACTAAATAACCGTTTTCCAGTAGTATACCGGAGAACGGTTATTTAGTTTATACCTGAAATTGATCCCAGATGAGCCACCATTAATAGTTATCTGATGATTCAGAGATGGTGATAGCAGTAGAGGCTGCTACTTGTGTATCTGGTCTTAACATTTTTAAAGTCTTAACAATGGGTATGGGTCCTTTTTGACCATCAATGAACGTAGTGCCCGAATTTTTTTGTGTTATCGGTTCGATAAGAAACGTTCTTGCTACATATGTTCCTTCCACTATTTTATCTATTCCAAGATGGATGTAAGCATTGTGATACACATCAAATATCAACAGGGCACAATTAATACTATTAACCGGTTGAGTGTAGTAAACGACTTGTGTTGAAGACATAAGTAGCTTGGGAATGAGATGGAAATTAACTAATTTACTTTTTACACTATTGAATCCACCCTTGTTTTTCTTTTTTAAATCGTCAAACGTAATTATACCGTTCATAACACCATTGAAACCTGGCATGCCCCTATATTTTGAAGCTGCGCGTTCCTTCAAAGTTTTATTGACAATACTTTGTAAGCCTACAAGATGACAAAAGTTTTCTTTGTTAAAATCTAAGTGAAGTACGGAGCCGTCTTCCAAGTGGTATGTAAATCGATATGGTAATAGATAGCTGATGTAGTAGTCGAGGAGCAATTTTAGGTTAATCTGATCTATTCTTGGTTTTACATCTAGTGAGTGTAAGTCCTGGACATGTGATATCCTTTCGAGCATATAGGTTCCCTCACAGTTTCTATTTACAAACTAAAAAAGACGCTAGGTAGATAGAACCAGCGCCTTCACAATTAAAATATGGTGGCGACTAAAAGCTCTGTTCCGCATCTTGTTTAAAGTCCACCGCGGAGTGGAACTAGGGGTCGCCTTCCCCAGTGACCCTAGGGGTCCAAATATAGTATATTCCGTATTACCTTGTGTTATGCAACTAATTACTCTATTCCGCATCTTATTTAAAGTCCACTGCGGAGTGGAACCAAGGGTTGCAACCCTGGTGAGCACAGTACGCTCCAAATTTGTTGATATCACTAGTATACCACAAAAGCCTTTTAGTTCAACGAAATAGGAGGTATTATCCATACGTTTATCGGAAATAATTCCCTAAATATTATCCTTGAATCATTGTATTCTTAACGAATAATTGATTGAATGAGCGTGTTCTTACATCGTGGAACGGCGTAATTGTGTCT
This sequence comes from Paenibacillus sp. FSL K6-1122, assembly GCF_037977015.1. Classification (NCBI taxonomy): domain Bacteria; kingdom Bacillati; phylum Bacillota; class Bacilli; order Caryophanales; family Paenibacillaceae; genus Paenibacillus; species Paenibacillus sp. FSL K6-1122. The sequence continues at coordinate 236,376 of NZ_CP150272.1, forward strand.
GCAACTTTTGACGTTAGGGTAATTTCTTCTCAAAAGCACAAATCTAATTTAATTTCTTCTATAGAATCTGTTAATATGAGACTATGAACAAGTGAATCTACCAGATCATAGAATATCTTTTATATCAAATGAGCGCACGTTTTGTTAGTTCATTTTGTATATAGCGATTCGTAGATATGGGGATGACAATCAGGAGGGAAATCATTGAGCACACATCAAATCGGAGTTCCATTGGAAGGGTTTGCAGAGTTTAGTCGTACGGTTGCCGCTGAAGGAGCCGTTTTACTCAGAAATGAAGGCCAAGTGCTTCCACTTCGTGAAAACGAAAACGTTTCAGTTTTTGGACGGATTCAAGTCAATTATTATCGTAGCGGTACAGGTTCAGGCGGTAGTGTACATGTGGCTTATACAACGAATCTATTGGATGGTCTTCGCAGCAAAAAGAATATAACGGTCAATGAAGAGCTGGCAGCTGTCTATGAGAAGTGGATCGAGGAAAATCCATTTGATGATGGCGGAAAAGTATGGGCGGCCGAGCCATGGAATCAGAAAGAAATGCCTTTGACGGATGAACTGGTTGCACAGGCTAGAAGCAAATCCAGCAAAGCCATTATCGTGATTGGACGTACAGCAGGAGAAGACCAGGATAATGCGGATGCGCCAGGAAGTTACCAACTGACAGAAGATGAGAAAGCGATGTTGAAGCAAGTTACTTCGCAATTTGAACACACAATCGTTGTGTTGAATGTCTCAAATATCATCGACATGAGCTGGTTAAACGAAACGTATCTACATCCGATCCAAGGCGTAATTTACTCATGGCATGGCGGTATGGAGGGTGGTAATGCGATTGCCGATGTGCTGGCGGGGGACGTTACACCAAGCGGTAAACTGACAGATACGATTGCATATTCCATTGAAGATTACCCTTCGACAAGCAACTACGGCAATGAGTTCAAGAACCTGTATCAGGAAGATATCTATGTAGGTTATCGTTATTTCGAAACGTTTCGACCTGAGCGCGTTCAGTTTGAATTCGGTTACGGCCTGTCTTATACGACGTTTTTGGCCCAACACGAAGAAGCAAAATCAGTGTCCAAAGACGGCGAAACCTACATTGAAGTTCGTGTAAATGTGACCAACTCAGGTACAACATATGCGGGCAAAGAGGTTGTGCAAGTCTATTATGAAGCACCACAAGGCAAACTGGGACAACCGGTGAAGGCTTTGGTGGCTTTTGGTAAAACAGGATTGTTGCAGCCGGGCGAGTCAGAACTTCTGACGATCAGCTTCCCGATCCATGCCATGGCATCTTACGATGATGCAGGCGTTACAGGTTTTGCTTCCGCATATGTTCTGGAAGAAGGCACATACCGACTGCATGTAGGAACCAGTGTGAAACAAGTGCAGCATATCAGCATTGATGGCCAGGATGGCTATAGTATTGAATCTCTTCAATTGGTGGAGCAATTGCAAGAAGCGATGGCCCCAACTGAAGATTTTACACGGATGAAACCAGGTAAGCGCAAGGAAGATGGATCTTATGAACTGACTTATGCAGAAGTACCGAAACGTAAGATATCCATGGCGAACCGGATCGAGCAGAATCTCCCGCAAACGCTGGAGCAGACAGGTAACCAGGGCCACAAGCTGAGTGACGTTAAGGCTGGCAAAGTAAGTCTGGAAACCTTCATCGCTCAACTGAGTGATCAGGATCTGGCGGCGATTGTCCGTGGCGAAGGCATGAGCAGTCCGCTCGTTACTTCGGGGACGGCATCTGCATTTGGTGGTGTCAGCGACAGCCTGTTTAACTACGGTATTCCGGTAGCATGTACGGCAGATGGCCCGTCCGGTATTCGTATGGATAGTGGCGAGAAGGCAACACAGGTATCCATTGGTACGTTGCTTGCCGCGACATGGAACAAGGATCTTGTTGAAGAGTTGTATGTGATGGAAGGACAGGAATTGCTGAGAAATCAGGTAGATACCCTGCTCGGACCTGGACTCAATATCCGCCGGAGCCCGCTCAATGGCCGGAACTTTGAATACTTCTCCGAAGATCCACTGATCTCGGGTGTATTTGCCGCAGCATGTACGAAAGGTATCATGAAGGGTGGTTCCAATGCCACACTGAAACACTTTGCCTGCAACAACCAGGAGAAACACCGCAGTAAAGTAGATGCTGTTGTGTCCGAACGTGCACTGCGTGAAATTTACCTGAAAGGGTTCGAAATCGCTGTAAAAGAAGGCGGAGCAAACTCCATCATGACTTCCTACAACCCGGTTAACGGACACTGGGCGGCATCCAACTACGACCTGAACACCACGATTTTGCGTGGCGAATGGAATTTCGAGGGAATCGTAATGACCGACTGGTGGGCGATTATGAATGATGTGACCGAAGGTGGAGAAGCTGATCGCAAATACACCAACTGGATGATTCGTGCGCAGAATGATCTCTACATGGTTGTACCGAACTACGGCGCAGAGATTAATGGCTGGGACGATAACACGATTGAATCCTTGGAAAATGGAACACTCACGCGCGGAGAACTGCAACGCTCGGCGATCAACATCTGCAAGTTCATCATGAATGCACCGGTGTCCGGCAGAAAACACGAGATAGTGGAGAACGTCGCTTCGTTCCAAGCGAATGCATCCCTATCTGCTGCACAAGCTCAGGCGCTGGTTGAGAACGCACAGGTGAAACCTGCGGTAGCTGAACCCGTCTACATGAAAGTGGACGAGGCAGGTCATTATCGGATTATCGTACAGATCATGTCCCCTGAGCCGGAACTCGCTCAAAGTGCATGTAACCTGCTCCTGAATGATCAGTTGGTAACCACCATTCAAACAAATGGTACGGAAGGTAAATGGATCAGACAGAAACTTGTTAAAGTAGATCTTGAAGCAGGACTGTATGAATTGAAACTGGACTTCACGAAACCAGGCCTCCAGATTGACTGGATCGAATTCAAGCAGGTGTAGAAGATAATCGGAAATATCAGGTGGTAAGAGCAATCGAAAGGTTGTTCTGTCATCCAAAGCAGAATACGTGGGTATATGACAAAGGACACTGTACGCAGGTGTCCTTTGTTGTAACACAGAATAGCTACTGTTATGATAGTGTTATGAGATTCGTAGTTCTGAACAATGGGGTCAGGGGTGTTGCGAGGAATGAGAAATTATAATTTTTTGAGTCCAATCTTGCTGGTTGTGGTGGCGCTGATTGTAAGAGGCCTGGTGACTAACCTGGGAGTTCTTTTCGGATTATCACAAGAAGTGGCGAGTAATATTGCCATGATAGCCATGATTATTGCTGCGCTGATCATGTTTAATCGAATGACGAAGGCTCGGCGTAGAAAATAGAAAAAGCTCGGATAACCAGAAGGTTATCCAAGACACGAAGACATCCTCCGGGTGTCTTTTTTGTATTGACGTTCTGATCCTAACGTTTTAGACTATTGCTAATAAATGATAACATTATAAATAACAAAAATAACAAAACTCATCAAACAAAGTATATGATATCCGTTGCACTCTCTATTTGCTAGCCCATTCCGGTCCCCAAAGGAGAATCCAATCATGAAGATCATTGCCTACAAAAAATATATCTTTCAGGAAGGTCAGCCTATTCGGATTGAGTTCCAGGAAGCTGACCGTCGCCCATAATGATGAAGAAGGACCGCAGGAGCGCTGATGAAGTGTTCAGTCGGTCCTTTATGTCATGGATCAGGCTGTGTGCAGTTCGAGTGATGTCTATCGATAAGGGTTAACGGTTCTGGAATAATCTACGATGAAGTGAAGGGAGCGATCCTTATGAAGAGACAGCCTGTATTGGAAGTCATTGCTGTGGATGTGGAAGATGCCAAGGCAGCTGAGGAGGGAGGGGCTGATCGGATTGAGCTGGTGTCTGCGATGTCTGAAGGAGGGCTTACTCCCAGTTATGGCGTCATGGAGCATGTGCTGTCTCAAGTCTCCATCCCAGTGTATGTCATGATCCGCCCGCATAGCCGCTCGTTCCGCTATAGCGCAGATGACATCCACGCCATGACCCGGGATGTACGCGTGGCGAGGGAACTTGGAGCCACTGGCATCGTAATCGGCGCCCTCACTGGAGATGGTGAAGTCGACCTCATATCCTTGCAATCATGTATGGCCGAAGCTCAGGGTTTGGGGGTTACGTTTCATCGTGCAATGGATGTGAGCGCAAGTCTGACTGAGGCGCTCAAGGCCATTAACACATTGGGAAACGTGGAGCGTGTGCTTACATCGGGAGGGAAACAGACAGCGCCTGAAGCCATACTGGAACTGAAACAGCTTCAGGAACTTGGGCAAACCTTGAACATCGCTGTCATGGCAGGGTCGGGGGTCACCATAGAGGGAATTCAAACGCTAGTGAGTCAGACGGGTATCACAGAGATACATATGGGATCAGGCGTGAGGTACAAAGGCAGCTTTAATTATCCCATTAATCCACATTTGGTTGAAGAAGCTAAGCAGCAGTTATTGCTTGCATCACAGCCATTCATGGACAGTAGTGTACTGAGTAGCGGTCCAAGCAAGGGTGGTCCAATGATATAGGGATGCGCTAAATAAAAGGAGTGATACGCCATGAATTATGAACTGCAACCAGCCGAATGGATTAAGTCCGCAGCACAGGTCAGCCCATCCGAACACCAGCTGAGATGGCAGGAGATGGAGTTCTACGCGTTTATTCATTTTACGGTAAATACATTTACGTATCAGGAATGGGGCACTGGGGAGGAAGACCCAGCGATTTTCAATCCTTCTGAACTGAGCGCAGCGCAATGGGTGCAGGCGTGCAAGGCTGCGGGGATGAAGGGGCTGATTCTGACATGTAAGCATCATGATGGATTTTGTTTGTGGCCAAGTCAGTTTACAGCGCATACGGTCGCGGCTAGTCCGTGGAGGAACGGTACGGGGGATTTGGTTCGGGAAGTCGCCGATGCCTGCCGTGAGGGTGGATTGAAGTTTGGCGTGTACCTGTCTCCTTGGGATCGGCATGAAGCCACTTATGGAGATTCCGAGAGGTATAACGAGTTTTTCCTCCATCAGTTGCGCGAGCTACTCACGAATTATGGCGACATCTTCTGTGTATGGTTCGATGGTGCATGTGGTGAGGGTCCGAATGGCAAAAGGCAGGTCTATGACTGGGACACCTATTATGCGCTTATTCGTGAACTTCAGCCCGAAGCTGTCATCTCGGTATGTGGCCCGGATGTACGTTGGTGTGGCAATGAAGCGGGACACACACGGGAATCGGAATGGAGCGTTGTGCCAGCGCATATGCAGGATAATGAGAAGATTCAGGAGCAATCGCAACAGGTGGATGATGGTGAGTTTGCCACAAGGATCAATACGCAGGACAGTGATTTGGGAAGCCGAGAGGTCATTCGTTCCCAAGGTGACCAACTGATCTGGTACCCTGCCGAGGTGAATACCTCAATTCGCCCGGGATGGTTCTATCATGCCAGTGAAGATGATCAGGTCAAAACACTGGAAGAACTGCTCGCCGTCTATTACGGCGCAGTTGGGGGCAACGCCACCTTTTTGCTCAATCTGCCACCGGATACGCGTGGTCTCATTCACGAAACGGATGTCGAGCGACTACAGGAATTGGGAGATTCGCTGCGTACCATTTTTCAGGAAAATTTCGCCTTGCAGGCGCTGGTAAAAGCATCGCAGACGATGGATGAACAACATGCTGTATCGGAAGTGCTGACGGAACGACGGGATACGTATTGGTGTCCTCACGAAGGAACAGAGCAGGCTTGGATCGAGCTGGATTTGCAGGAAGAAAGATCGTTTGACCGGGTGGTGCTGATGGAACATATCCAGACAGGCCAACGGATTGAACGTTTTACACTGGAGTCGCAGAGGGCAGATGGTGGTTGGGAAGAGTTTTACAAGGGGACGGTGGTGGGGCATAAGCGAATTTGCTGTTTCTCACAGGTTACATCGAGAAAGATGCGTTTAAGCATTCATGAATCCAGATGGTGCCCTACGTTGTCCGGGTTAGGCATATATCTGAGCGAGCGGGGAGGGTTGTAATATGGCCGTGCTAACGTATAAAGGTTCACAATTTATGTATGATGGCGAGCCCATTCAGATTTTGTCGGGTGCCATTCATTATTTCAGAGTGGTCCCCGACTATTGGGAGGATCGGTTACTCAAGCTGAAAGCCTGCGGTTTCAATACGGTGGAAACGTATGTGCCGTGGAATGTTCATGAGCCCCAGCCGGGCCAGTATTGTTTTGAAGGCATGGCTGATCTGGAACGTTTTATTCGCATTGCGGGAGATGTGGGTCTGCATGTGATTGTTCGTCCAAGTCCTTATATATGTGCCGAGTGGGAGTTTGGCGGATTACCTGCCTGGCTGCTTGCCGATGATGAAATTCGTCTGCGGTGTAGTGATGCAAAATCTCTGGAGAATGTGGATCGTTATTATGATGTGCTTTTGCCCAAGTTGAAACCTCTTCTGAGCACCCATGGCGGGCCGATCATTGCAATGCAGATTGAAAATGAGTACGGCAGCTTCGGGAACGACGCGAGTTACCTGCAATATTTACGTGATGGCATGGTGGAGCGCGGTATGGATGTGTTGTTATTTACCTCGGACGGACCGACAGACCACATGCTGCAAGCAGGATCGGTACCGGGGCATCTGGCTACGGTCAATTTTGGATCAGGGACGCAGGGAGCGTTCGCCAAGTTGCGTGAATATCAGGCGGACGAACCTTTGATGTGCATGGAGTACTGGAACGGCTGGTTCGATCACTGGGGTGAGTCACATCACACCCGAGAAGCCACAGATGTGGCTGGTGTGTTTGAGGAGATGCTTCGAACAGGAGCTTCAGTCAACTTTTATATGTTCCACGGCGGAACGAACTTTGGATTTTATAACGGGGCGAACTGTCAGCAGAAGGATCAATACGAACCCACAATTACAAGTTACGACTATGATTCACTGCTCAGTGAATCCGGGGAGCCGACAGCGAAGTTCCATGCGGTGAGGGACCTTATTGCTCAGTATAGCGGCGAAGATCTAGGTGAGCTTGTGCTACCAAAATCGAAGGGGACTATCGCCTATGGGCGAGTGGAGTTGAACCAGCAGGCGCCATTACTGGCGCAGTTGGACCGGATATCAGCCCCGGTGCAGCGTACGAATCCGGAACCGATGGAGAAGCTGGGTCAGGATTATGGCTTTATTTGTTATCAAACCCGAATATCCGGGCCAAGGGAGCGACAGGAACTGGTGGTTCAGGAGGTTCGTGACCGTGCGCTTGTGTTTGTTGATGGGCAATTTCAGGGCGTGCTGGAACGGGGGAATACGGCATTATCGGTTTCCTTTGCAGTGCCGCCTGAGGGCGCAGATCTATTGATCCTTGTTGAAAATATGGGGCGAATCAACTATGGTCCGTACCTGAGAGATCCGAAGGGCATCACCGAAGGTGTGCGACATGGCTTTCAATTTTTATATGATTGGACGATTCATTGTCTGCCATTAACTGATCTGTCGGGTTTACAATTTAGTGATGTGATTAGCGAAACAATTAATGAAGTACAGGGACCAGCATTTTATCGAGGAGAGTTTAATATCACGGATGTAAGAGATACTTTTCTGCGACTGGATAGCTGGACCAAGGGGGTTGTATTTGTAAACGGATTCAATCTGGGGCGCTACTGGTATAAAGGACCGCAAAAAACGTTATATGTACCAGCCCCGCTTCTTCGTGAAGGTGAGAATGAAATCATCGTATTCGAGCTTCATCAGACGTCTGAACTGGCCGTAACGTTTGTAGATACACCGGATTTGGGCTAGAAAAAGGAAAATTGGTGAGCCAAACGATTAATGAGAATTGTCGTGTCCGCCAGAAAAAGGTATACGTTGGGTATGGACATTGACTACAAGAGAGGATGAGGAAAAATGAAAGTTGGACTCAGCACCTACAGTCTGCAACAAGCATTGGATCGTAAAGAATTAACCGTACCAGATGCCATTCGTTGGATCGCCGATCAGGGCGGGGAACATGTGGAGATTGTACCGATGGGATTCAGTCTGATCGATAATCCGGAGTTGATTGATGAGATTAAAGCTGTGGCAAAAGAGGTTGGGATCGACATTTCCAATTACGCCATCGGCGCTAACTTTGCTGTGCAGGAGGACGCCGAAGCGTTGGAGCAAGAGATCCAGAATGTGATGCGACATGTGGATGTGGCTGCTGCGCTCGGCGTGAAGCTGATGCGTCATGACGTGGCTTTCCGCCCTGCACCAGAGGGAACCGTAGCACAGTTCGAGATTGACCTAACGGTACTGGTGAAAGCCTGTCAGCGGATAGCCGATTATGCAGCGGATTTTGGAATCACAACAAGCGTTGAGAACCATGGGTACTATGTGCAGTCGAGTGAGCGAATTCAGCGTTTGTTACACGAAACGGCGCGGAGTAACTTTAAGACCACGCTGGATGTCGGCAATTTCCTCTGTGTGGACGAAGACCCGGTGAGTGCCGTGAAAAATAACATTCCGTACGCGTCGATCGTGCACGCCAAAGACTTCTACTGGAGACCTTCCTACCGGAACCCCGGTGAAGGCTGGTTTCAAACCTCGCATGGCAATTACCTGCGCGGTGCCATTGTGGGCCATGGCGATATCGACATGCCTGAGGTATTCCGTGTATTGAAAAAATCCGGGTATGACGGATATATCTCGGTTGAATTTGAAGGCATGGAGGATTGCAAAACCGCCTCACGCATTGCCATGGATAACGTCCGCCGCCTATGGGAAGAGGCATAGAGCTGAGTACTTGTTTTAAATGAAATATGGCTTGTTACGTATGGCTCAAACAGAAAGTTAGTTCAGTCAGAAAAAGTAGTGGAGGGGGCGAAATCGATTCTGAAGAAACGAAGCTAAAAGCTTTCTGCAAGAAAGCTACTTCGTAAGCATTAACTCGCCTTTATCACCGGATTTCCCCTTTTGAGAAAGGGGATTAAAGAAATCTGGAGACAAGAGCGATCGGAAGAACGATTCGCAACCGGAACGTCTACCTGCTGGACGTTAATTATTTTATATATGGAGGAATCAGCACTATGCCCAAATTGAAAGTCGCCGTTATCGGTGCCGGATCCATATCCGATTGCCATTTGCAAGCGTACGCCAGTAACCCGGAGGTTGAAATATACGCCATCTGTGACCTGAATGCAGTACGTGCCACTGAAGTCGCGAAGCAATATAATGCACCTCATGTGTTTACCGATTATAAAGAACTGCTCGCAATGCCCGAAATTCATTCCGTCAGCATCTGTACATGGAACGACTCCCATGCGGAGATTAGTATTGCTGCTCTGGACGCGGGCAAAAACGTGCTGTGTGAGAAACCACTCTGCCAAACGGTAGAGGATGCCCTCGAAGTAGAGAAGGCGGTTCATCGCAGCGGAAAGCTGCTTCAGGTCGGTTTTGTTCGCCGCTATAGCGACAATGCACAAATTCTGAAGAAGTTTATCGACGAGGGTGAACTGGGCGAGATCTATTATGCCAAAGCCTCCAGTCTGCGTCGTCTGGGCAATCCGGGTGGCTGGTTCTCGGATATCAACCGTTCCGGCGGAGGCCCGCTGATCGATATCGGGGTGCATGTAATCGACATTTGCTGGTATCTGATGGGCAGACCAAAGGTGAAATCCGTCTCCGCCAACGTGTCCAATCGATTGGGAAACCGCTCGAATATTAACAATCTGTCGTTCTACAAGGCAGCGGACTATGACGCGGGGCAGAACACCGTTGAGGACATGGCGAATGCACTGATTCGTTTCGAGAACGGTGCGAGCCTGCTCGTGGATGTCAGCTTCACGCTCCATGCCAAAGCGGATGAGACTTCGGTCAAACTATATGGCGACAAAGGCGGTGCCGAGTTGGAGCCGGAAATTTCGATCATTGGCGAGAAATTTAACACTATTTTGAACATGACCCCACAGGTAGATTTTAAATCATTCGATTTCATGGGCTCGTTCCGTAATGAAATCAACCATTTTATCGATAGTACACAGGGCCGCAAAGAAACACTTAGCCCCGTCGAAGACGGCGTCGAGGTAATGAAGATGCTCTGCGCCATCTACGAATCAGCCCGTCAGTGCCGCGAAATCACGCTGTAAAGGTAGGGTTGTATTGCGTTGATACACTACGTTGATACTTTACTACTCCCGTTTCATTGAAGGTTATGAGCACTTCGCTCCTTTTCAATGAAAAGCTCCGCTCGGGGCTGGATTCGGAGTCGGCTTCTTGGCCCGCGGTTGGAGTAGAGCAGGGAGCGAGTGCTAACGAATCTCAGGCGTCTTATTTAAGGATTCGAAGCGCTGGCAGGAATCTAAGGAACCTGACACATGCTATATCAGAATAAGCAGCAGTTTACAGCGTTTTTATCAGCTAATTTCGGGAAATAACGTGTCTGATCTTCCTTACAATTTAAAGAGAGGACCAAAAGGCTAAATAAGACGCCTTGTGTTCCTTTGAAAATTCTCTACCATTCACCAGGATCAGCCGCTTGGATTTCAAGACGTTATAAACGCACTGACATCCATCATCGTAAATCTTCCCTGAACTGAAGTTGAAGACACACCCTATAGAAGACTTACCGTTTACGCTATAACAGAGAGTGCAGAACTAATCCAAAACAACGAATCGCATTCTCTCTGCTCTTGTATTTCCCTATAGAAACGAAGTGAATATGGGGTTCCATGGTAATTGAAGATGGCACCGCACTCGAAATAACAGAGTTACTAAGCCCCTTAATAGTCACATTAAAAATGACAGGATTTGCGATGTCCTTCTTAGTTGAATTAAACATTACACGATAACGGAGAGGGCAGAAGAAATCTGAAGAAGCGAAGCGCTCGCCTTTATCCCCGGATTTCCCCTCTAGGGAAATAATCAAAAAAATCTGGGGATAACAGCGATCGGAAGATTATTCTGACCGCGCAGTGGCCGAGTGTAAACCTATGTGTTCAGCGTTTGACATGAAATCCAAAGGAGATGAAACAGGATGAGCGAAACCAAAGAAACCGTATTGGAGCAGGAAGAGCAGATTGTCGAAGCCGGCGTGCACAATTTTAGCAAAGAGGAAGAGTGGATCAAACCGGAAGATCCGCTGCTGAATGAGCGGCTGGAGTGGTTCAAGGATCAGAAGCTGGGGCTGATGATGCACTGGGGGCCGTATTCACAGCTTGGTCTCGTGGAATCCTGGGCGCTGAGCGACGAGGACGGCGATTGGTCACGCGATGACATCGACTGGACGGATGACATGGAAGACTTCAAGCGGGAATACTTTGATCTGAACAAAACCTTTAATCCGATTCGTTTCCAGCCTGAGGAATGGGCGCAGATGGCGGCAGATAACGGGTTCAAATATTTCCTGTTCACCACCAAGCACCATGACGGTTTCTGCATGTGGGATACCAAAACGACGGATTATCGAATTACGGGTAAGGACACTCCTTTTCATACCCATAAGTATGCGGACATCTGTCGAGCACTGTTTGACGCTTTCCGGGCCAAAGGACTCGGCATCTCAGCGTATTTCTCCAAAGCGGACTGGCATACCCCTTATTACTGGGCACCGGGCATGGAGCGTGGACGTCATATGTGGCGCGGCCCTTCGTATGATCCCCATAAGTATCCGTGGCTGTGGGAGAGATTCGTGGAGTTTACACATGAGCAGATCATGGAGCTGCTGACGAATTACGGGCGAATCGAATGTCTGTGGCTGGATGCTGGATGGGTGCGCGAAGGTCGCCATGGTCAGGATATCAGGCTTGGAGAAGTCGTGGAACGGGCGCGTCAGACCACACAACCTTGGCTCCTGTCCGCAGATCGCACTGTCGGTGGACCGTATGAGAATATCGTTACCCCCGAGCAGACCATACCGGAACATCCGATGAACATTCCATGGGAGAGCTGTATTACGGTGGGGAACTCCTTTGCCTTCGGATTCGATGATCAGTATAAAACGGGAAGACAGCTGGCACATATTCTACTCGAAGTTGTGTCCAAGGGTGGTAACCTGGCGCTGAATGTAGGTCCACAACCCGATGGCCGTCTGCCAAAAGGGGCAATTCGAGGCATCAAGGGCCTCGGTGAATGGCTGAGTACTCATGGAGAAGGCGTCTATGGAACCCGGATCTGCGGGCCATATTTCACGGAAGATTGGGCTTTCACTCAGAAAGAAGAGATCAACACCGTGTATGCCTTCCGTATATACCGAAACGAGAATGAGACCGTACAACCACAGTTAATCATTCCTTATCTGGAAAAGGTAGAGCGGATCGAACTCATTGGTAGCGATGACGTACTTTCGTATCAGCAGACAGAAGACGGACTTCTTGTGGATCTACCACAATCCGCTGCAACGAGTGGTACACCCATCACACATACGTTCAGGCTGCTCACAAACGCATAGAATGCCATGTCAATTCCGGGGGAGATATAACCACCTCCGGAATTTTTTTATTCATACATAAGGGACACAATTCCCAATAGAAACGGCTCGCAATCGCTTGTCACACAAGGGTTTGTGGAATAAAGAGAAGTCGGAGAAAATTGCAAATTGATAAAAGTTTATCGGGCGATGTACTATCAAATCAAGAAAGCGCTACCTGATATGAATGTTTACATCATGTTTGTTAAACAAGGAACTAGGAACAGAAAAAAGGATGTTTAAGGGATGTAAATGTAATGTATTATTACACTTGAGGTGTAGAAGGAGTGACGCAAATGAGTCGAGCTACGGAAAGCATACCCGCCAAGATGGAACTCCAACAGAGGAAACATGTGGAGCCCAAGCGGCAGCATCCATTCATCAAAAGCCTCAAGAAACACTGGGAACTCTACCTGCTCGTGTTGCCCCCGGTATTGTATCTGTTGATCTTCAAGTACATCCCTATGGTGGGTGTCCAAATCGCCTTCAAGGACTTCAGTGTAGTCAAAGGAATCTGGGGAAGCCCGTGGGTCGGATTCAAACACTTTGAAGCCTTCTTCCAATCTCCAAACTTCTGGCTGTTAATCAAAAACACGATAGGCATCAGCTTTTATTCCTTAATTGCTGGTTTCCCCATTCCGATCCTTCTGGCGCTGGCGCTGAATGAGATTCGAACGGGTTACTTCAAAAAGACCGTGCAGATGGTCACTTACGCTCCGCATTTTATCTCAACGGTTGTTATGGTATCCATTATCATTCTGATGCTCTCCCCGCATGTGGGCGTAGTAGACAAGCTGTTCACACTGCTCGGCTTCCCGATGACGAACTTCATGGGCATACCGGAATACTTCAAATCGATCTATGTCTGGTCAGGTGTGTGGCAGGGCATGGGGTATTCATCAATTATATATATCGCAGCTCTTGCTGGTGTTGATCCATCTCTCTATGAAGCAGCGAAGATGGACGGCGCATCAAGGCTTCGGAAAATATGGCACATCGACCTCCCATCGCTCATTCCAGTCACCGTTATCATGCTGATTCTGAGTCTGGGCAGCATTATGGGCGTGGGCTTCGAGAAAATATACCTGATGCAGAATCCGCTCAACACAAGCGCTTCGGAGGTCATCTCCACGTATGTGTACAAGGTGGGTCTGATCGGGGCAAATTTCAGCTTCTCCTCGGCAGTAGGGTTCTTCAACTCCATTATCAACCTGATCCTGCTGGTTATCGTCAACGGCATATCGCGCAAAGTATCCCAGAACAGCTTGTGGTAAAGGAGGAGTTTATCCATGTTCAACCTGATTAATCGTAACCGGATCAAGGACCCACTCGGTGACCGCATTTTCATGACATTCAACTATATCTTTCTGTTCGCCATACTGCTAACAGTGTTTTATCCGCTCTTGTATATCATCAGTTCTTCGTTCAGCTCTTCACGAGCCGTGACATCCGGTCAGGTGTGGCTGTTCCCGGTAGACTTTAACATCAAGGCGTACATCTCCATTTTCAAAAGCCAACAGCTTATGCTCGGTTTCTATAACACGATCATTTACACCGTGGTGGGCACGTTCATTAACGTGGTGCTGACCGTCATGCTGGCGTATCCTTTGTCACGAAAATCGTTTTATGGACGAGGGGCCATCATTATTTTCATGATGATCACGATGTTCTTTGATGGCGGTCTGATTCCCACCTACCTCTTGATGAAGGATTTGCACCTGCTCGATACACGTTGGGCGATGTGGCTGCCCGGGGCGCTCGCAGTATTCCAGGTCATCGTGGCAAGAACTTTCTTCCAATCTTCCATTCCGGAAGAACTCGGGGAGGCCGCGGAAATGGATGGTTGCCGGGATATCCGGTATCTGATCAGCGTAGTTCTTCCCTTATCAAAGCCCATTCTGGCAGTCATGACACTCATGTATGCCGTAGGTCACTGGAATGCGTACTTTGATGCATTGATCTACCTGCGTTCCGAGAAATTGTTCCCTCTACAATACGTGCTTCGCAATCTGCTTATCCTGAACGCGGCTGATCCGGCGATGCTCGCCAATACCAGCCAACAGATGCGGGACCAAGGGTTCGAGCAGGTGTTGAAATATGCACTGATTGTTGTCGCGAGCATTCCAATTCTGATCATGTATCCATTTGTACAGAAACATTTTGTTAAAGGGGTCATGGTTGGTTCCCTGAAAGGTTAATCCTTGTGAGTTAAGCCTGGTTGTCTCTTGAAAGGAGGTGGAAGGAACACGCCGGCTTCCGGGGTCGATTTTATACACGTGCAGTACAAGTCAATAATTTGCCGTTATGAACAAAAAGGAGGAGTCAGATTGAGAAAATCTTGGATTTCGATGTTGTTTCTGGTCTTTGCTTCGATGGCTTTGTTGTCCGCATGCAGTTCATCCGAGGAATCGGGTGGAAGTAGCGACGGTAGCGGGGAGAGCGGCGGTCCTGTAACCATGACCCTCTTTGCTCCGCAAGGCAAAGCGTCCATGGAAGAGAATGAATTTACCCAATTTATCGAAGACAAGTTCGACGTTACCCTAAAATGGGATCTGGCCCCAACGGACGCTTTGCAGGATCGCAGACAATTGCTGCTGGCTAGTGGTGATTATCCGGAAGTATTTCTTCACGGCAAGTTCACCACCTCAGACCTTCAAACCTATGGAAAACAGGGCGTGTTCCTTCCGCTACAAGATCTGATTCAGAAGTATGGTCCGAATCTGACCAAGATTATGGAAGAGAAACCATACTTCAAAGAAGCCATTACGGCACCGGACGGCAACATCTATGCGCTGCCTATCTTCAATGAATGTTACCACTGTACGTATGCACAGAAATACTGGATCAACACGGAATGGCTTGATAATTTGGGTCTGAAAATGCCAACCACAACTGATGAACTGTATACCGTTCTGAAGGCGTTTAAGACACAAGATCCAAACGGTAACGGGAAAGCGGACGAGATTCCACTCACGGGCGCACCGAACAAGTATGTATGGAATGGCAACATTGATGCCTACCTGATGAATAGCTTTATATACAATGATAACGACAAGTACTTGATCGTGAACGATGGCAAGGTGAGTTTTGCCGCCAATCAGGAAGGTTGGAAGAAAGGGCTGGAGTACATGAACAAGCTGTATGCAGATGGCCTGATTGATCCGGCTTCCTTTACACAGAATGATCAGGCGATTGGACAGCTGGGGAACAAGGAAGGAGATGAAGTGGTCGGCTCCATTACAACGGCGCTGGTCAGTTATCTCGTGAATACTTATGACAAAGACATCACCCGTCACCAACACTGGGAGATCGTTCCTCCATTGAAAGGACCAGATGGAGTGCAGACGACAGGCGCCACGCAGAGCGTAGGTGAGTTTGAGTTTGCCATCACGAACAAAGCGACAGAAGCACAGCAGATTGCCGCCATCAAGATCGTAGACTACATGTTCAGTGAAGAAGGTGCGCTGTACGCGGAGTATGGACCAACTGAAGGCAAGGGCTGGAAGAAGGCAGATGCCGATGAGAAAAACATCAATGGCGAGCCGGCCAAATACAGCTACTACAACCTGCCTGAGCGTGATCCAAACGTTGTTGTGAACGAGAGTTGGTCACAGATCGGAGCACATGACTTGTCCAACACGTTCCGTAATTTGTTTGCGGAAGGACAGAATCCTTTAGAAGCAGAGGGTTATGGTACACGTCTGGCTCAAGCTACCAATGTGTATGAACCTTATGCACCCAAAGAAGTATACCCTGCGAACGTATTTATTCGTCCAGAGGATACGGAATCAGCTGCACAACTGACTACGGCCATCAAGGATTATGTGCAGACGAATATGGCACAGTTCATTATTGGCAGCAAGAGCATTGAAAAGGAATGGGATTCGTATGTCAAAGGCTTTGATGGTCTCGGACTGAGTAATTACCTTGAGATCTACCAGCGTGCCATTGAGAAGAATCAATAATTGAAGGTTTCAATATAGAGGCTGTCCCGTCTGTCACCCGTGACCGGGACGGTCTTCTCCTATGACAACCCCACGTCATCCGATATAATGTACTGAATATTTATGGGAATTTAGCGATCAGCACAGATGTTTGTTTGTCGTCATTCAGCATGAACAGTAATGGTGGGGGGATCTCGGAGATGAACAACAATTGGTTTAGGCGTTTGCTGTTATCGTATCTGCCTGTTTTCTTTATTGTGACGACCATTCTATTCTTCATTTTCTTTCAAGTGTTCAATGAACAGAACCGTAGAGAAGCGCTCAAGGCCAATGAATTTCTGGCCTCACAGGTTACGCAATATCTGGACAACTCCCTACGTTCCATCGACTTCAAGGTACTGCGTGAGATTTTGACCAACCCTAACTTGAAGAATTATTTCTCGGTATCTGGCAGCGATGATGTGTATGCCGGCATTCAGGCGGTCCAGGTGGTTGATGAATTGAAAATAGAGTATCCGCTGATTGATTCGATTTATCTCGTTCGATACGGGGATGGCACGGTCTTCAGTAACGGGAAGGCTGTTCCGATTGAAGAGTTCCCGGATGCAGACTTTATTGCAGACAGCCGGACGAGGGATGAACAGAAATGGGCAGGAGCACGAGCGTTCCGGGCTTTTCCATCGCAAGCGACTGAGCAAGTGATTACGATTGTGCGCAGTGTAGGAAACGGCAAAGGACTTGTGGTCACAAACGTGGACCTGAGTACCCTGAGAAAATCCATTATGCAGATGTATGATCCGGAATTTACGTTTGTGAACATCTTCAACCGTTCGGGCGGCAATCTGTGGGATAGCAGCATGCCAGGAGGGGCTGCAGCTTCTACTAAAACCGCATCGGGAGAAGTCTTCTCCGAATTTACGTCGAGTTATAGTGGTTGGAAGGTGCAGACAGGTCTCAACAATGGAAAAATCGTCAAGTGGACGCTGCAATTTTATAATATCTGGTTTGCCTTTGCTGTAGTGGTTGTGTTGATTGGTGTGGTGTGGGTGATCTATGTTACCCGCAGAAACTACAAGCCGATTCAGCAGATTGTCACGTTAATTCAGACCGTCTCTTCGCAGAAGCAATCCGGACTGAACTATGGCAAAGAGAATGAGTTCCGATTCATCCATACAACGCTGGAACGTATGATTGATCAGACGAGACAATATCAGGAGGAGCATGAAGAGAATCTGATTTTGCAGAAAAAAATGTTCTTTCAGGAGTTGCTGGAGGGCACACGAGACTTTACGAGCACGGAGCTGACAGCGGAAATGAAGAAGTTCAAACTGCCTGAGCTGGAGTACCGTTGGGCCGTCATGGTAGTTGAAATGGATCGGTATGATGCATTTGTGACGGAGTATCATGATCAGGACCAATCCCTCCTGAAATTTGTGTTATCCAGTATCCTGCAGGAGAGTGCGCGTCATGAAGGAACGGAAGTATGGGCTGAATGGATCTCCGATCAGCGTCTTTACGCCATCCTCTGGATTCCGGCAATGGAACAGGCTGAGGAGACCGAGCATCGATTGCTTGCTGGTTATCTGGAAAGAATCGATCAGTATCTGAACTTCACCGTGACCATTGGTGTTGGTCGGGTTGCTGTTGATATTCGGGGGCTGAGAGCTTCATTGAAAGAAGCTGTGCACGCGCTGGACTATAAGGCTGTACTGGGCATGAATCGCATCATTCCCTGTAGCGATGTACCGAATTCGACCAATGATGTGTATGAGTTTCTGAAGACCATCTCACTGCTCGTGCAGGCAATGCGCTTGTCGGACGATATCTGGGAAAAACATTTTGAAAGACTGTTTGAACAGATTAGTGAGTCCGTTCTGTCCCGTCAGGAGATTATGAATACGATCCAATTGTTATTTCAACATTACAATCGGGAATTCGCCGAACTTCCACGGGAGTATCAGGAGTCATGGGCTGCTATATTCACCCCGCTTCTTCCAAGGCTTGAGGGCTGGGAGACGTTAG
Source organism: Paenibacillus sp. FSL K6-1122 (assembly GCF_037977015.1). Classification (NCBI taxonomy): domain Bacteria; kingdom Bacillati; phylum Bacillota; class Bacilli; order Caryophanales; family Paenibacillaceae; genus Paenibacillus; species Paenibacillus sp. FSL K6-1122. The sequence goes on from NZ_CP150272.1 coordinate 254,830, forward strand.
ACGATCTGCGTGAGCTGTGCTGGGAAGGGTTCAGGGAACTGGCGCTGCAGATGCAGACGCTGCATTGTTCCCGAAAACACAGATCAAATATTCTGGAGATTCGCAAATACATCGAAGAGCATTACAACAATCCTGATCTGTCTCTGAACTACCTTAGTGATCTATTCGATATTAATCCGAAGTATCTGAGCAAGCTTTTCAAGGATGAGATTGGGGAGAAGTTTGTGGATCTGCTCATTAGTCATCGCATCGAAAAAGCCAAGCTGCTCATGCAGGAGACGGATAAGGCTATTCAGGAGATCAGTGAAGAAGTGGGATACACGAACTATAATTCCTTCAACCGGGCTTTCAAAAACGTGGTGGGTGTGGCACCAAGTGACTACCGCAAAGCCATGTGAGTGCATGCGCCTAACTAATTCCGAACGCATAAGGAGAATGTGCATATGGACTATAAAGATGCTTCGCTTCCCATTCAGGAACGGGTTCAGGATCTGATCGGACGGATGACAACGGCAGAGAAGATTGGACAACTCATTCAGCCGATGGGATGGAAGACGTATGATAAAGCAGATGATGGTACAGTACAGGTGACGGAAGAGTTCAAAGCGGACATGGAACAGGGTGGTGTCGGTTCTCTGTACGGTGTGCTTCGGGCCGATCCATGGACCGAAGTGACGCTGGAAACGGGGCTTACTCCACGGCAGGGAGCCGTTGCCACAAATGTCATTCAGCGGTATGCCATGGAGCATTCCCGGCTGGGCATACCCATTTTGTTTGGGGAAGAGTGTTCCCACGGGCATATGGCGATCGGGGCAACAGTTTTTCCGGTACCGTTAATGGTGGGAAGTACGTGGAATATGGAACTGTACCGCAAGATGTGTGAAGCCATCGCTGTGGAGACCCGGAGCCAAGGGGGAGCGGCAACGTATTCCCCGGTGCTTGATGTCGTACGTGACCCGAGATGGGGACGGACGGAGGAATGTTTTGCCGAAGATCCTTACTTGATTGGTGAATTTGCAGTGGAAGCCATGAAGGGACTACAGGGTGAAGGCCTCGATTCCAACCAGACGATTGTCGCTACACTTAAGCATTTTGCGGCTTATGGCAGCTCGGAGGGTGGGCGTAATGCAGCACCTGTGCATATGGGATTACGTGAATTGCATGAAATAGACCTGTTGCCGTTCAAAAAAGCAGTGGAAGCCGGGGCTTGCTCCGTGATGACCGCATATAACGAAATTGATGGCGTACCATGCACGTCCAGTACGTATCTGCTGAATGACCTTCTGCGTGAGCAGTGGGGTTTTGATGGGTTTGTGATTACTGATTTTGGTGCCATTCAGATGCTGGTTCATGGACATAACACCGCCGAGAACGGGGAGCAGGCCGTGGCACAGTCCCTTCAGGCAGGTGTAGACATGGAGATGTCCGGGTACATGTACCGCAAACATCTTGGTCAGGCGCTTGAGCAGGGATTGATCGAAGAGAAGGATCTGGACTTGGCTGTGTGGCGGGTACTGGAGATGAAATTCAGACTTGGGTTATTTGAAAAGCCTTTCGTTGATCCAGAGTTTGCAGAACAGGTCATCGGATGTGAAGACCATACTCAGCTGGCGAGGGAAGTTGCACAAGAGGGGATTGTTTTACTGAAAAATGAGGGAAATACTCTTCCGCTTGCCAAAACAGGTACAAAGCTAGCTGTCATTGGTCCGAACGCGAACCATATCTATAACCAGCTTGGGGACTATACCTCGCCACAGCCGAGAGAACAGATCGTCACCGTACTGGATGGCATTACACGCAAGCTTGGCGCGGATTCGGGTCAGGTGCTGTACGCACCCGGCTGCCGGATTAAGGGTGACTCCAGAGAAGGTTTTGCGCAAGCGCTCGCCTGTGCGGAACAGGCGGATGTCATCGTGATGGTGATGGGTGGTTCCAGCGCCCGCGATTTTGGTGAAGGTACGATAGACTTGCGGACAGGTGCTTCAGTGGTGACCGATGATCCATGGAACGACATGGAGTGTGGCGAGGGCATTGACCGGGCTTCCCTGAATCTCATGGGTGTTCAATTGGAGCTGGTGCAGGAGGTACATAAGCTCGGGAAACCCGTTATCGTGGTGTATATTAACGGCCGCCCCATTGCTGAACCTTGGATTGATGAGCATGTCCATGCCATTGTGGAAGCGTGGTACCCCGGACAGGAAGGTGGTAATGCCATTGCAGATATTCTGTTTGGCGATGTGAATCCATCGGGGCGCCTTACCGTCTCCATTCCCAAGCATGTTGGGCAACTTCCGGTCTACTATCATGCCAAACGCACTCGTGGAAAGCGTTATCTAGAGATGGATCTGGCGCCGCAGTATCCGTTCGGACACGGACTGAGCTATACCGAATTCAAATACGAGAATGTAAGAGTAATGCCAGAAGTCCTCGGCCCGGATGATGAAGCTCAGGTGATGGTTGAAGTCACGAATACCGGAGCGGTTGCGGGAAGTGAGGTTGTGCAGTTGTATATCACGGATATATCAGCTTCGGTCACGCGGGCTGAAATGTCACTGAAAGGTTTTCGTAAAATCCACCTGGAGCCAGGACAGACCCAGACCGTTACATTCCCTGTGCAAAAAGAACACCTCGCACTGATCGACTCTCGTCTCCAGTCTGTCGTAGAACCGGGTGAATTCAGGCTCATGGTTGGTCGCAATTCGGCTGACTGGACCGCTTGCAGTCTGCAGATCCAGAAGGTGGGGGTGGAGGTATGATTCGAATTCAGCGATTCATCGAAGATCTGAAGCACCGACAATGGCTGGATACGATCGAGCTTCCAGCGTGGGAGATGCAGAGGGCCAGATACATTCGGCCAGGGGAATACGAGTACGAACAGGCAGAAGTAAATGAAGATGAGCAGGCAGACAAGGCCATGCAAAGCTTGAATCCGCTGAACAGCGTACATGGAACGACGTATTTTCTGAGCAAACGTGTGGAGATTCCGGCGGAATGGCAGGATCAGGCTGTTGGGCTGATCTTCGAGGCCGGAGGAGAAGGGCTGCTGAAGGTGAATGGCATGCCGTATCACGGACTGGACCGGAATCATGGGTTCGTCCCCCTTCCGAGAAGTCGGGTAGGAAATACGCCACAGTTGGAGATTGAACTCTATGATCCGATTCCAGAGCCGGATGACCCACTCAACCGACAAGCTGTTATTCAGCCGCCTATTCAGGGCATTCGGGCAGCATTGGTTCATGTTAATCAGCCACTGCAGAGCCTAATGTACAGCGTTACGGTACTCGCCGAGTCGCTCCGGGCATATAACGAGAAGGAGCCCAAGCGGATGGCACTTGTTCAGGCCATTCATCAGGTGATGGATAACATGTACAATGACCCGGAACGCTGGAGTGATGCAGCCTGGATACAGAACTTCGAATATGCATTAGCACAGTCGGTACAGCAGGAAGACCCGGAGGAATATCGAAGTGGCTTCATGCATCTGGTTGGACAATCCCACATTGATATTGCCTGGCTGTGGCCTGTACGTGAGACGGTTCGCAAGTCCAGTCGCACGTTCTCGACCATGTGTACCTTGATGGATACGTACCCGGATTTTGTGTATTCCCAGAGCCAGCCGCAGTTGTATGCCTTCGTGAAGGATCATTACCCGGAGTTGTATGAGCGAGTTAAAGCCCGTATTGCCGAAGGACGCTGGGAGCTGGTCGGAGGCATGTGGGTGGAGCCGGATCTGAATATTCCGAGTGGTGAGTCGTTGGTTCGGCAAATTCTGTATGGGCAGAACTTCTACCAGGCGGAGTTTGGCAAACGCTCCAACATCGAGTGGCTGCCGGATACCTTTGGCTACTGTGCTTCCTTGCCGCAGATGCTGAAACTCGCGGATATTCCTTATTTTATGACCACCAAGCTGAATTGGAATGATACCAATGCGTTTCCGTATGACCTCTTCGACTGGGTAGGCATTGATGGTACTTCGGTGCTTGCGTATCTGAACCATGGGGTGAATGAGCATACGCGTCCCAAAGATGTGGATGAACATTGGCAATCATTTAAACAAAAGGATGTTCACCCTGAGCAAATGTTGCTTTACGGACATGGCGATGGTGGTGGTGGAGTGACGAATGAGATGGTGGAGTTTGCGGAGCGATCCCATTTGATGGTTGGACAGCCAATCAGCAAATTCAGCACAGCAGGGGCTTTTTTTGAAGACATATCATTAAATAATCCGACGTTGCCGAAATGGCACGGGGACTTGTATCTGGAACTGCATCGCGGAACGTATACAACTCATGCGAGGAACAAACGTAGCAACCGTAAGGCAGAGGTATTATATCGGGAAGCGGAAATCTGGGGGCAATTTGCCGGGGCTTACGGCGCGCACACGAAGAATGATCTGGATGAAGGCTGGAAGTTGATCATGCTCAACCAATTCCATGACATTATTCCGGGAACGTCGATTCCTGAAGTATACGTAACGTCCACCGAGGAATACACGAAAGTATTTGCACTGGGTACATCCGCACTGCGGGAAACGCTGGATACCCTTGCGGAGAACATTGCAACAGATGAAGTCGATGGTCTTTCTTACATTATATTCAACAGCCTCGGCTGGAAACGCGGAGAAAATATCACCCTTACAGGGGATGCTCACCTCGCCAGGATGGCAGCATTTGATCGTCAAGGAAACCGTCTGGCCTGTGATCTTGAGCAAAAGGAAGACAAGTATACGTTGCTCGTGCATGTTCCGTCGATTCCTGCTTTTGGGTATACAACCATATGGCTGCGCGAGGCATCGGATGTTATCCTTCCAGTAAGGGAAGAAGAATCTTTCCCTTCCACATGGGAAACGGAATTTTACACGCTTGAGTTTAATGATTTGGGAGAGATCACCCGATGGTATGACAAAACGGTAGGACGCGACTGGCTGAAGCCCGGTGATCGGGCGAATGAGTGGCAGTTTTTCCACGACAAACCGACGTACTGGGATGCCTGGGATATCGATCCGCGGTTTGAATCCCAGCGAGCAGGTGCGGTGCAGTTGATCTCCAGAGAGGTTGTACAGCGCGGGGCTACGCGAGATGTACTACGTTTTGTCTGGAAGCTGAATCAATCGGAGATCAGCCAGGATATCATTTTGCATCGCCACCAGCGGCGTGTTGATTTCCATACCAAAGTGAACTGGAATGAGAGCCATAAGCTGCTCAAGGTGGCCTTTCCAGTGGATCTGGTGGCAGCCAAAGCAGCCTATGAAATCCCGTTTGGAGCGTTGGAGCGTCCAACCCATAACAACACCAGTTGGGAGCAGGCGCAGTTCGAGGTCTGTGGACATCGTTGGGCGGATATCTCGGAGGGCAACAGCGGTGTGAGTTTGCTGAATGATTGCAAGTACGGGTATGACATCAAGGATCGGACGATCCGCCTGTCTCTGCTTCGTGCTCCGAAATGGCCGGATGAACATGCCGATCAGGGCGATCATGAATTCACGTATTCAATCCTGCCACACCAGGGCGATTGGCGACAAGCTACCGTCGTTCGCCGGGCGATGGAGCTGAATCATCCGGTGGAGGTTGTTGCAGCGAGTCAGTCTTCGGGTCACTTGCCAGCTGAACATGTTTGGGTTCAGTTCAACAGTGAGCATGTCATTCTGGATGCAATCAAGCCAGCGGAAGACGGTTCCGGAACAGTACTACGTTTCTACGAATCATCCGGAGGTCGGGAAACGGTGCAGGTTCAGTGGGCTGAAAAGGAAATCAAAGCGTCCATCATTAATCTTCTGGAGGATGAGATCCATCCGTTGGCTTGTTCAAACGGCACAATTGAACTGACATTCAAACCGTATGAGATCAAGTCGGTGAAACTTGTTGATATCAGTAATGAGTCGAACCTTACATTTACATGAGAACGTAGAGTACTCACTCAATCACAGGAGGTATGACATGAAATTAACGAATAAGATCGGTGTCATCGTGGATAGCTTTGGCGTAGGTGTACGGGAAGGGTTGAACAAAGCCAAAGACGTAGGTGCAGAAGGTGTGCAGATCTACGCCGTCAAGGGAGAGATGGACCCTGAAAATTTGTCACCTGCGGCGCGCAAGGAGCTAAAGAGTTACATCGATTCGCTAGGTCTCGAAATTTCAGCATTGGTTGGCGATTTGGGCGGACATGGATTTCAGGTCAAGGAAGATAATCCGTGGAAAGTGGAGAAGTCGAAGCGGATCGTGGATCTGGCTCTCGATCTGGGTACCAACATCGTCACAACACATATCGGCATTGTTCCACATGACCCTTCATCGGAAGTCTATGCTACGCTGCACGCTGCTTGTGAGGAACTGGGTCAATACGCCAAAAGTGTTGGCGCATACTTTGCCATTGAGACAGGACCGGAAACGGCTACTGACTTGAAAGGATTCCTGGATACGTTATCGACCAACGGAGTATCGGTGAATTTTGATCCGGCGAATATGGTGATGGTGACCGGAGATGATCCAGCGCGGGGCGTTCATCTGCTCAAGGATTACATCGTACATACTCATGTGAAGGATGGTGTGCGGCTGAAGGAAGTTGACCCACGAGACGTATACGGAGCGGTCGGTTATGCCCCTATGGATCACGATAAGATTGCCGAGATGGTCTCTTCCGGGACTTTCTTCCGTGAGGTGCCGCTGGGCGAGGGTGGCGTTGATTTTGATGGATACTTTGCAGCGCTTCAGGAGATTGGTTACACCGGTTATCTGACGATTGAACGTGAAGTAGGCCATCAACCGGAGCAGGACATTCGCAAAGCGGTTCAATTTATCCAACAATATCGATAGGGAGCTGAGCAGATGAAAGTGGGCCTGAGCACGTATAGTTTGTTGAACGATTTGAATTCGGGTGAGATGACGGTGCTGGATGTGATCGACTGGATTGCGGCGAACGGCGGCGAGCATATGGAGATGGTGCCTTACGGTTATACCGTGGAGGATAATCACGATCTGGCGGATGCGATTCGGGAGCGGGCGGCGTCTAAGGGTATTGCACTGTCCAACTACTCGCTACCAGCGAACTTCGTGCAGGAGACGGAAGAGGCGTTTGAAGAGGAGATGGCTCGGGTCAAAAGACATGTGGATGTCGTACACCGGATGGGTGTAAAACATCTGCGTCATGACGTCACGGCGTTTACCCTGCCAAAGGAAAAGATGGCCATCGCCTGGTTCGAGCAAAATCTGCCGCTGATGGTGCGGGGAAGCCAGATCATTGCGGACTATGCCGCGCAGTTTGGCATCACGACAACCATTGAAAATCACGGGTTCAGCGTGCAGGCGAGTGATCGGGTGCAGCGTGTTCTGCATGCTGTAGATCGTCCGAACTTCAAAACAACACTCGATATTGGCAATTTCATGTGTGTGGATGAGAACCCGATCGTCGGTGTCATGAAAAATCTGCCGTACGCTTCTCTGGTCCACTTCAAAGATTTCTACTTCCGTCCTTATGATGAGCATCCGGGTGAGGGTGAATGGTTTACGACAGCCTACGGTAACTTCCTGCGAGGAGCGATCGTTGGACAAGGTGACATTCCAATTCGTAAAATTGTAAAGCTGATCAAAGACTCCGGCTATGATGGAAACATTACGGTGGAGTTCGAAGGCATGGAGGAATGTAAATCCGCATCCAAAATCGCCATGGACAACCTGCGCCGCTTCTGGGAAGAGGCGTAACGAAGCATGATGAAACATAATAAGGGAATGGATCAAGGGCCACTTTTCGAAGTGGCTCTTATTTTTGATCATTAGGATTCTGGACTGTCCATCGGTCCAGGATCATTTCGATGTAACGCATGGTTTCCGTTGTCATACCATATACACGAGCTGACCGATCATCCCCTGGGGTGATATAATCCCAATATTTTTCTGCCAATTCTGCATTCCCTTGAAAAGCCCTTTCAGCATAATCAGAGATTCGGATGGCCAGTAACCGTGAGGCTTCGGAATCCGGAGGTTCCATCTTGCATGTATGAACATCTTTAAGAATATCAGCCCATTCCATGGATATTGAATTGTTCTGATTATTCAGAGGTAACGATTCCATTTCTTCAGGTGTAAAAACATCTTGACGGAACTTGCCCGGAGGTTGATCCAGTTCACGGATGAAACCCAGCATCTCATCCAGACTGATTTTACCGGAGGCTCTGATGGCATATATAGTTGAAAAAAGAAGATGCTCGACCTTGCTTAATCTCTCCTGCTGTTCCTTAACGACGGCCAGTTGTTGTTCCAACGTATTATTCCATAAAGTGAGATTACTCTCTGGTTCAGAGCGAGTAGCATCCTGATCAAGGAATTCTCCAATCTCATTCAATTTAAAATGCATTTTCTTCAGAATGGTAATCTGCTGAAGCCGTAAAATATCCTTTTCACCATATAAGCGATACTGATTGTTCTCATTACGGGCCGGTCGCAGTAAACCCAGCTTCTCATAATAATGCAGTGTTCGGATGGATACTCCGGTATGTTTGGATAGTTGTCCAACGGTATACAACAGGCAGATCCCTCCCTCATGATTTATGTATTCTCCACCAGCGCCATGCATTGAGCACCGCCAGAATGATCCCACCGACGAAGATTATCATCATATACAAAATAAATATTTCGGCCAACCCGTTATCTTGCGCGGTATAGCTTAACAATGCCGGTCTATCACCTGGCATAACAACGAATCTGGCTACTTCCAGGTAAGCGACATGAAATCCGATGGAGGCCCATAGAGAACCGGTCAAACTGCGCAGAAGCTGTAACGTAATTCCATAGGTCAAGAGTAGGATCATATAATCCAAGGTTATCCGGTTTCCGGCATCCATACCGACGAGCTCTTGCAATAGGCTGACACTCATCGGAACCAGCAGAAAGAGTATGATTTGAGTTACATAAGCGAAAAACACAGGAAGTCGCAGTCTGGAGCGTAATCCATCATAGACCATGCCTCGCATGGATAGTTCCTCTGGCAAAGCTTCATACAAGAAAGCAATACAACTATTAAGTGCAACAGCAAGCAAGAACTCGGCTGAGAAGTGCCACTCCGTAATCGTAATCCAGTTGTTCATACTAGCTATCGCTAACCCGATGAAGGCCAGAGAAGTGGCAAATAATGCGCCAAAGAGCAAGTGAATTATGCTTTTTCCTGTCAGAGGAAGAAGAATGGACTTCATATGGAAGTGTCTTCGAATGACGAATAGTACGGGCAAGACGATACTAATAATGACAACAGCCTGGATGAGATGAACCATCCATTCAGCAACACCAATAGTGCTGACAAACTCCCCTGCGAGTGTAGCAAAAAACAGACCCAATGTCATCGTCAACCAACTCATTCCAATAATGGATATTCCACTGCTGCGTCGTTTCTTGGTTACATGTTCAGGTGACATACTCATGCTAATCCCCTCCTGAAGCCAGTATAAACCCTCGAGTTAACGTCAGGGTCAAGCAGGAAATATGCCTATCAGAATATGGTTCTGCGCAAGGATTAAGTTACGAGCAGCACAAGTGTGGTATACTGGATATATTCAGCCTGATAATAACTGGCTATGGATAGGAGATGTCACTGATCTATGCAGGTATTCGAGGACTGGAATCAGAAAGTAAAGAGGACGTTTAATGCTACGAACCCAGAGGTAGTGTTGACGGTATCGGAAGCTGGAAGTTTGCTTGGTTTGACCAAAGACCAGATGAAACTGTACGTGGACAAGAACAAACTAACGAAGGTCCCGATCATGAGAAGTGTTCACCGATACCTCTTATTGAAAAGTGAAATAGATAACATCGTTCAAGCTCGATAACTTCATAGGATTGAACACAACCATTTTACCGACAGGATTCGGGAGAGTGGTCTTTTTTTTATCTGAAAGGGGACAGAACGTGCTGAAAAAAGTGTCCAATTGGTTCTATCAGTGGGTGAATTGGAAATGGGTTGCAGCTGCGGTTGTTGTATTTGCTTGTTTTATTGCATTCATTCTGCCCTGGCAGGCGGCAAAGTCGGAGGAGGCCACAGGTGGTGGGCAGTCCCCGGATTCCTCTTTTCTGTACACTGCAAATGATCTTTATCAGATGGCTGAGCAGTATGGTGAAGCAGGGCGGAGCGCCTATATTCAGGCACGATTCACATTTGACCTCATATGGCCCTTGGCATATCTGTTCCTCTTGGTTGTTCTGTTATCGATACTCTATCGCGTGCTTCCGGTAAAGAGTCGTTGGCGCTGGGTGAATCTGATTCCGGTCTTAGGTTGGGTTATGGACATGCTTGAAAATATAGGTGCGTCCCTGTTCATGTATCGTTATCCTGAACGTACGCCTGTGCTTGCTGAACTCACTCCGATATGTACCCTGTTGAAATGGTGTCTGATCTATGCCAGTTTTGCAGCACTGGTTCCTGGTGTTCTGATCGCTGTTCTCTACTATATACGCAGGCGCAAGAAGTAGTGGGAGAGGGATGGATTAAGAATATGTTGGTAACCCTAATCGTGTAAAGGTCCGCAGAGATGAGTGTAGAAATATACGCTTGTCAAAGGACAACCTGTTCATATATACTCATGTCGCAAGTGGCGTGAATCGTATAATTACAAGAGCCCAAGGAGATGAAGAACGCATGTCGATCAGCTTGAATGTGTATCTGGTTACAGACGGTAATGGACGTGAAGCGGTAGATTTTTATCAAAAGGCATTTGGAGCCGAAGTGCTCGCGCTTCAAACATTTGGCGACGGTCCATCTGACCCGAATCACCCCATCCCGCCAGAAGCGAAAGACCGTATTATGCATGCTTCTTTGCAGATTGGCAGCTCGGTATTAATGTTGTCTGATACGTTTCCAGGTATGCCGTACACTGTAGGTAATCATGTTACGGTTACTGTGAACACGGATACGGCGGATGAAGCCAAAGCGATTTTCAACCAGTTGCAAGACGGTGGCGAAGTGAAAATGCCGATACAAGAAACGTTCTGGAGTCCAGCCTACGGCTCGGTTGTCGACAAGTTTGGCGTACAGTTTCAGATTAGTGCTACACCGGGACAAGCTTAAGAGTGTATTCTTCACTAATATAAACTTCAAATGGCAAAAACCTCCGCAATCTGCTTTGAGTAGTTGTGGAGGTTTTTTTGCTTTTTTTGTAATGACTCGTGATTAGTCTTCCTTCTGAATCTTGGAAGGATTGTTGATTTTATAGGGAACCGGGTTACGTGTCAGCTTCTTCTTGATAATTTTCGCTTCAAACGTGATAACGTCGCCCACTTCCAGTTCCTGTTTCTTAACGGTGGCACTGTGGCTAGACCAGGCTTCCCCAACATCAATGACGTCTGGCTCCGTAATGGTAACTGCTTCATAGATGATGACTTCATCGTCATTGTCAGAGAAGTGATTCGGTACGGTGGTGAACTCTTTGACAACGGCACTCATCTTCACTTTACCTTCTGGCAGATCAATCTTGAGGCTCTTAGCTTTGCTCGCTGTTTTGGCTTTAGGTTTGGCATCACTGGCTGCCCCAGACTGAGGTCCAACATACTCTTCTACTAGCCCATCTGGATCACCCTTCAGCCCAGAGGAGAATTCATCTGTGTCCGTATCGTCTGAATCATCCAGATCCACCGGAATTTCATCCAGGTTAACCAAGGCATCTGGAGTTTGCGTAAGTTCAGCAGGGGTAACTGGTACGACTGTATCCGAAATTGAGGGTTCTGTGCTTCGATCTGAACCGGCATTACTTATGCTTCTGGCACTGTAACTGGACGCTTGCATTTCCTTCAGATAAGACGGGTGAATACAATGCTTTTGTCCATTATCCAGTTGAATAACGGCTGCCATGTGATCGACATATCCAATGATGGTGCACGGCATGTTTAATCCGTTTCCTTTATAATAGAACGTTTTGAGTTTGGTCGCTTTACCAGAAAGCAGGCCCCACTCCTGACATTTCTCAATCAGTTCATCTTCGTTATCCAGCGCAATAAAATCCTGCGGTTCAATCATAAATGCGTATGTCATATGGAATTTCCGCCCTTCCAATCCATTCTTCATGTTCATCGTTTCCAAATTACAACCAGTGTATCACAAATGAGCATTTTGCATAAATCGAAACGCTGAAATCTGTACTCGGAGATGAAGATTATCAACGCCTGCTAACAGAGGCCTATGCTATAATTTGATCAGAATGTAAGGGTAGAAGTTGTTGCTATATAAGTTGAACTAAAGATTATTTACACAGACACTACGATGACAGAACAACCTTCCAACCGCTGTGATCCCCAGATTTTTTCGATTCCCTTTTACAAAGGGAAAATCCGGCGATAGCGTATGCTTCCGATGTAGCTTTCTTTCAGAAAGGTTTTAGGCGGCCACTTCGCTTTTTCAGGTTTTTTCTGTCCTCTCCGTTACCGTGTAAATGATTAGTTCAACTTATATAACCTTGATATACATAGTTTAAGAAGGGAAGATCTGTATGGATAAAAAAGTAAATCATCAAGCCGTATGGCTTGCTATAGGTGTTGCCATGGGAGTTAGTATTGGTACAGCTACACAGCAGCTTGGACTCGGGATTGCTTTTGGCTTGGCGCTTGGCATTGTGATTGGTTCGGTGGTTAGCAAACGTGCGGGGGCAGACTCGGAACATATGCTCAGCGAACATGTCCGTGAATTGCACAAACTTGGTGACTGGGAAGACGCGCTTCATCGCTCGCAGGATCATCCGGTACTTATTCTGAAACACAGCACGACGTGTCCAATCAGTGCGAGAGCGTACAGAGAGTTTATAGCTTTTGTCGGCACCAATGCATCAGATTCCAAACAACCCATGGATTACCGCGTTGTCAAAGTGATTGAAAATCGCTCGTTATCCCGTCACATTGCGGAAGAGACAGAGGTTCTCCATGAGTCACCGCAGGTACTTCTGCTCGATCAGGGGCAAGTCGTCAAGCATACCTCCCATGGCAAAATCACGAAAAAGAGATTATTGCAGTGGGCACAGAATCCATTTGGATGAATAATACACCTTCATAGACCCGTTCTTCTCAGCCCATATCTGAGGAGAGCGGGTCTTTTTTACGCTTTTTTTACACCTGTGACGGCATTTCTTTACCCCTTTTTTACAGCGTTTCATATTACGATTTTATATGTAGCAGGTGCAGAGAACGGTAGAGAGAGGGAGGAAGGGCGCATGGTGAATGATGCCACGATGATTGGATTGGTTGTGCTGCTGTTTGCGGTGTTTTGGGGATTCTTGAAATTCTGCGAAAAGGCTTGAGGGTAGAGAGGGGGAGCGGAATGATTGTCATCGGCATGATTGTACTCTCACTGGTGATTTATCTCGGTTATGTGCTGGTGAAGCCGGAGAAATTCTGATGCTGACAATGTGCGTAATGCGGGAACAAGGGACGTTGAATAGGGAGGAAATGCGGATATGGGTATCGGTGTAGTGCAAGTAGCGGTGACGCTACTGATCATCCTGCTACTGGTGAAACCGGTGGGAAAATATATAGTGAACGTGTTTGATGGACAGCGAACGGGGTTGGATCGGATTTTTGGTGGACCGGAGCGACTGCTCTATCGAGTAATGGGAGTACGCGAGAACGAATCCATGGGGTGGAAAAAGTACCTAACGGCTGTTCTCCTCTCCAACTTTGTAATGTTGGTATTGATGTTTCTGGTGCTGCGACTACAAAAATATTTACCGCTCAATCCGGATGGAATCGGCAATATGCCAGCGGCGCAGGCATTTAATACGGCCGTTTCCTTCATGACCAACACGAACTGGCAGTCGTATACGGGCGAGAACGCCCTGTCGTATCTGTCACAGATGCTGGCCGTGACGTTCCCGATGTTTACGTCAGCAGCGACAGGATTTGCAGTGGCTATTGCATTCATTCGCGGATTGATAGGCCGCCGGGATGAACTGGGGAACTTTTACGTCGACCTTGTACGGTCGATTACGAGAATTTTTTTACCGCTGAGCTTCATCGTGGCCTTGTTCCTCGTGTTCCAGGGGGTGCCTCAGACACTCGCGGGAGCGGTGAACGCAACCACGCTGGAAAGCGCGCAGCAGACGATCACACGTGGACTGGTCGCTTCACTGGAGTCGATCAAACACATCGGAACGAATGGTGGCGGCTGGTTTGGAACCAATGCTGCACATCCATTCGAGAATCCGACGGCCCTGAGCAATCTGGTGCATATCGTCTGTATGATGCTGTTACCCACTGCACTGGTATACGCCTTCGGCTTGATGGTCAATAACCGGAAGCAGGGTTGGGCATTGTTCGTAGCGATAAGTTTTCTTTTCCTAGTGATGTTGACCACCGTATTTGTCTCCGAATATCGCGGTGTACCCGCGCTGGATGCAGTAGGTCTTCAAGGCAATATGGAGGGGAAAGAGGTCAGGTTCGGCATACCCGAATCGGCTTTATTCACAGCGGTCACGACGGCGGCTACAACAGGTTCAGTCAACAATATGCACGAGTCGCTCACTCCGCTTGGAGGTCTTGTGTCACTGGCTCAGATGATGCTCAATAACGTGTTTGGGGGCAAAGGGGTAGGGCTGATCAACGGACTGCTGTATGTGATTCTGGCTGTGTTTATCTGTGGATTAATGGTGGGACGGACACCTGAGTTTCTGGGCAAAAAAATCGAGGGCAAAGAAGTGAAGCTCGCATCCATCGCCTTGCTCATTCATCCTTTGATTATTCTGGCGCCAACGGCAATCGCGCTTATGCGTCCCGAAGCCATTGCGTCCATCTCAAACGGGGGAATGCATGGCCTGACCGAGGTTCTCTATGCTTTTGCCTCGGGTGCAGCCAATAATGGATCGGCCTTTGCCGGACTGAATGCCAATACAGACTTTTATAACATCGCGATTGGTATCGTTATGCTGCTGGGAAGGTACGTTTCGATGATCGCCATGCTGGCTATTGCGGGTTCGCTCGCTACGAAACGGGTTGTACCGGTAACTACAGGTACGCTACGTACGCACACGCCTCTATTTGCTGGCATTCTGGTTATGATGATCGTTGTTGTCGGCGCGCTCACGTTCTTCCCATCACTTGCCCTTGGACCGATTGCAGAGCATCTGGCGATGATTCAATGAGAGATATGACAGGGAAACGACAGATGGGTCAGCACAAGGACGTAACGTATGGAGGTGGCAGTGCACGATGAATGCAGTCGAACGAAAGAAGGAACAGACGATGCAACACATGGATACAGAAATGTTTAGAACGAAGGGCAATGAGCCGGATAACAACCGCGGTAATATTCAACGTGATCCCGGATCAAAACGTTCGTTAAGCAAGGATATGATAGTTCAGGCTTCACTGGATGCAGTGAAAAAGCTAAATCCGGTGGTCATGATCAAAAATCCGGTCATGTTTATTGTCGAGGTGGGTACATTCATTACGCTCTTATTATGCATCAACCCCGATCTGTTCACCGCATCCGAGGCTGGGCGCGGATATAATATCGCCGTGTTTTTCATTTTGCTGTTCACGTTGCTGTTCGCCAACTTCGCAGAAGCACTTGCAGAAGGAAGAGGTAAGGCGCAGGCGGATACGTTACGCAAGACGAAGTCGGACACCCTGGCCAATCTGGTGCAGAAGGATGGAACAATCCGGCAAGTGTCTTCGACCCAGTTGAAAAAAGGTGATATGGTCCGTGTGGAAGTTGGTGAACTGATCCCGACGGACGGTGAGATTATGGAAGGCTTGGCCTCCATTGATGAATCGGCCATTACGGGAGAATCCGCCCCGGTTATCAAGGAGGCAGGGGGAGATTTCTCCTCCGTTACCGGGGGGACACGTGTCGTGTCCGATTACATCGTCATGCGTGTTCAGACTGATCCGGGTGAGTCATTTCTTGACCGGATGATCTCTCTGGTTGAGGGGGCACAGCGCCAGAAAACACCAAACGAAATCGCGCTGACAACCCTGCTCGCCGTATTAACTCTGATTTTTCTGATTGTCATACTCACGATGGTTCCAATGGCGAATTACCTGGGTATTCGACTGGATCTGGCGACATTGATCGCACTGCTTGTCTGCCTGATCCCAACCACAATTGGTGGATTGTTATCGGCCATTGGTATTGCCGGGATGGACCGTGTTACGCAGTTTAATGTGCTCGCCATGTCGGGTAAAGCGGTGGAAGCAGCCGGGGATATCGATACGTTGATTCTGGACAAAACGGGGACGATCACATACGGAAACCGTATGGCATCTGAATTCATTCCAGTTCAGGGCATTACTTCATCAGAGATGACGCGGGCTGCTTTACAGGCTTCTGTGCGAGATGAGACCCCGGAAGGGCGTTCTGTTGTGGAATTGGCAGGCAAACAAGGCCAAAGTTGGTCTGAGACGGAGTATGCGAATGCGGAAAATGTGGAATTCACGGCAGAGACCCGGATGTCTGGTCTGAATCTGATCAGCGGAATGAAGATCCGCAAAGGAGCGGTGGATGCAATCAAACGTCATATTGCTTCCGAAGGAGGCCGCATACCTGGTGATCTGGATGAGATTGCAAATCGTATTGCGAAGGCCGGAGGCACGCCGCTTGCTGTGGCCATCGATGAACGAATCTACGGTGTGATCTATCTGAAAGACACTGTGAAGCCAGGGCTGAAGGAGAAGTTTGCTGAGATGCGCGCCATGGGCATCAAGACCATTATGTGTACAGGTGATAATCCGCTAACCGCAGCGACCATAGCGCTGGAAGCGGGCGTGGATGATTTTATTGCCGAAGCGAAGCCCGAGGACAAGATTGCGGCGATCAAAAAAGAGCAGCAGGAGGGCAAACTCGTCGCCATGACGGGCGATGGTACGAACGATGCTCCTGCTCTGGCGCAGGCCGATGTAGGCCTGGCGATGAATTCGGGCACCATGGCGGCCAAGGAAGCGGCAAACATGATTGACTTGGATTCAGACCCGACCAAGTTATTGTCGGTTGTCTCCATTGGCAAGCAGCTACTGATTACACGCGGCGCACTCACAACCTTTTCGATATCCAATGATATTGCGAAGTATTTTGCTATCATTCCAGCTATGTTTATTCTCGCCATGCCGCAGCTTCAGGCGCTTAATATTATGAATCTGGCTTCACCACAGTCTGCGATCCTGTCGGCGCTGATCTTCAACGCCATTATTATTCCGCTGCTTATTCCCATCGCGATGAAAGGGGTTAAGTATCGGGCGATGTCAGCCGAAAGGTTGCTTGGCCGCAATGTGTTCATTTATGGCGTAGGCGGTGTGATTGTGCCTTTTATCGGGATTAAGCTGATTGATATGGTTCTGTCGGGGATTCTTTAACGAGATAACAACACTTATCAAAACTGTTCTTTTATCCTAATGAATTCAGGAAGTGATCTGTATGAACATGTTCTTGCCCGCCATACGGTTATCCGTTGTGCTTATGCTGATATGCGGCCTAATCTATCCCCTCGTAACGACTGGCGTAGCTCAACTTCTCTTTCCTGCGCAGGCGAATGGAAGTTTGATTACGCAAGATGAGAAAATCATCGGCTCGTCCCTGCTGGCGCAGGAAATCCAATCGCCGGGGCTGTTCCAGCCCCGGGCATCAAATGCTAATTATGATCCAACGGCTTCAGCCGGTTCGAATCGCGCCGTAGCCTCGGAGGAGTATATCGGCGAGATGAAAGAAAAGATTGCTCAGCTCCAGCAGGAAAACCCGGGATTGAAGCAGATCCCTGCTGATCTCGTGACGGGTTCAGGCTCTGGACTTGACCCGGATCTCTCTCCCGAAGCCGCTGAGGCACAGATCCCGCGCATTAGTGAAGCTACAGGGCTTAGTGAACAGCAGCTTGTGCAACTTGTAAATGAGCATACGGAAGGCCGTCAGATGGGTATATTCGGGGAACCACGTGTGAATGTAACGGCTCTGAATCTGGCGCTGACAGCAGAACTGAACTAACGAACGAACATATTAGCCTGCTCACGATTATCGGGAGGGGCTTTCTCCATTTTTTCTTCATATTTTTAAAGGAAAGGGGGAGTGGGACGGATGGAAGACAGCTTCAAGCGCAAGTCACCGGAAGAGATGTTGAAGATGATTACGAAGCTGCAACAGGGTACGCTCAAAATCTACATCGGCCCAGTCAGTGGATCGGGCAAAACATATCACATGCTGCGGGAAGGGAACACATTACGCCAACAGGGCATTGATGTGGTCATCTGCGCCGTCTCCACAATGCGCAGACCGGAAACGGTGGAACAGCTTGGCGCACTCGAACGGATTCCAAGCATCCACTGGTTACGCGAGAGTGATGATGTAGAGATGAAGGATCTGAACTTGGATGCACTATTGGCACGTAATCCGGAGGTTGTGCTGGTGGATGGTTTGGCACATCGTAACAGAGAAGGTGCTCGGTATGCTACCCGGCTGGAGGATATTCAGTTTTTGCTCCGAAACAACATCAGTGTCATGACAACGGTGAATGTGTATGAGCTGGAAGGCTATACAGAGCTGGCACGACAACTTACGGGGATCGCAGCAGAATATACGGCGCCTGCCGATACATTGGAGCTTGCGGATGAAGTGAAGCTGATAGACGTCACACCAGAAACCATACTGAGCCGTCTGGCAGAAGGTCATCTGAAGGGGCATGAGGGAGAAGCAGTTTTTCGTCAAGGCAATCTGGGTATTCTGCGCGAACTGGCCCTGAGATTGGTTGCAGAAGGGGTGAATGAATCCCTGCGTGAGCATCGGGAGGAGATGGGAATTACCGTCACAACAGGCATCATGGAACGGATTCTGGTGTCCACGCAATATCATTGGAATGGCTCCATCTATATCCGGCGTGGGCAACAGATTGCCAAACGGCTGAATGGTGATTTGTGCGCCGTTGTTTTCCGGAATATGAAGCATCCATTAACCAAGGAGGCAATCGTATTTCGGCGAAATATGATCAAGTTGGTAGAGAAGTTTGGCGGCCATATGGAGGAGCTGTCTATATTAAACCGTCGTAACATCCCGTCTACGCTGGCGCGTTACGCCATGGAGCACCAGATTACCCGGATTGTGATGGGACACTCCCGGCGTACACGCTGGCAGGAACTGTTGCAAGGGTCCGTTGTTAACTCGCTGCTGCGCAGATTACGTGGCGTCGATCTGTTTCTGGTTGCTGATCGAGCTGCCCGGGAGGGTGAACGTGTGGTTCCGGCCAAGGTAAACGATGTGGAGTCACTGACATACCGCAGACTAAGCGAGCAGGAAATGAAGGAACAGATTGGCCAGATTCAGCGCGGTACATTCAAAATATATATCGGAGCCGCACCAGGTGTAGGCAAAACCTACATGATGCTTCGGGAAGGCAATGATTTGCTCCGTAAGGGCATCGATGTGCAAATCGGTTTGCTGGAGACACATGGACGGGCGGAAACCGTGGAGCAGATGGGTCACCTGTCTGTGATCCCTCGCGCGCAGCACGTTTATCAGGAAACTCGTCTGGAAGAGATGGACACGGAGACCATTCTGCGTCTTTGTCCGGAAGTGGTGCTTGTGGATGAACTGGCGCATACGAATGTACCCGGAAGTATCCGGCAAAAGCGTTATGAAGATGTCCTGATCCTGCTGAATGCAGGCATTTCGGTGATTACCACAATGAATGTACAGCATCTCGAAAGTCTGAATGATGCCGTTGAACATATTACAGGTGTTCGTGTCCGCGAGACCGTACCCGATCGGATTATTCAGATGGCGGATGAGGTGCAGTTGATTGATGTGGCGCCTCAGGCCTTGCGGCAGCGCATGAGGGAGGGTAAAATCTATGCAACTGCCAAGGTCGAGCAAGCCCTTGCGAATTTCTTCAAAATCGGCAATCTGATTGCCTTGCGAGAACTTGCCCTGCGTGAACTGGCGGACGATGTGGATGAACGGCTTGAAGCACAGGAGGCCAAAATCGCACTTCGAGGACCTTGGCGCAGACAGGAAGCAGTCTTTGTATGTGTAAGCAGTGATCGTCATGCCGAGCGGCTGATCCGACGTGGATTCCGCATGGCTTTTCGTCTAAAAGCCATCTGGCATGTACATCATATCCACATCGGTGAGTCCATGAGTGACGAAGTGAAATGCCATCTGGAGGCGTTGGAGCAGCTGACGATTCGGCTTGGTGGTCAATTTCATATTCATCACAGTCCAAGGCTGCGGGATATACCTGAGATTTTGGCAAGAAAGGCATTGGGGGCAAGAGCAACCCAGCTGGTGGTCGGGCAGGCAAGACGGGTGTGGTGGCTGAATGGCTACCGCGGCTCAGGGTCGGTGGTCAACCGACTTGTACGCTTGTCGCGGCATCTGGATGTATTAATCGTTGCAGATTATGATTATGAACTGAGCGGGATGTGAATGGATATTGTCTGAACGAATAAAAAAAGAAACGCAGGCAGCCCACGGGAAACAGGTTCCGGCATATGTATGGGTGACCCTCGGGGTGACGCTGCTAACTTTACTGCTTCATGCCATCGGCATGAGTGGTGATTTGGTTAATGTAGCGCTTATATACCTGTTTCCCGTCTTGGTGAGTGCTGTGTATTGGGGAATGGGGCCAGCTGTATATGCTGCGAGTTTTAGTGTCACTATGTTTGACTTCTTTTTTGTCCCGCCATATCTGAGCTTCACGGTTGAGGATTTGAGATATCTCATCTCCTTTGTTGTGTATCTTGCGGTGGCGATCCTGACAGCCAGTCTTGCAGGTCGATTGCGACAACAGCTGGAGATGGTAAAAGCACGTGAGGCCACGACTAACTCTCTGTACGCATTGAGTCGTCAGATGACAGCCATTACGGATCTGAATACCTTACTGGTTAACATTGCAACCCAGGTTTCGCTCACCTTGGGCAAACCAGCAGCTGTGTATCTTCCGGATGGGCAGGGGGATCTGCTGGTTACAAGCTCTTCTGCACCCGCATCAGAAGGGGAAAAGGATGGCTGGGGAGATGGAGAGTCGGAGATTGCCATTGCCAAATGGGTGTATCATCACGGACAGATCGCGGGTAAAGGATCATCCGCTTTACGGGAATCTCCCGGACTTTACGTGCCGCTACGCACAGAGGAGCAGATTCATGGCGTGCTCGCTGTGAGCATGGACGCTGGTGAGGTTCATGAGCAGCAAGAACAGCTTCGTTTGCTGGAAGCATGCGGAGGACTGGCCGCAGGTGCTATTGCCCGAGTGAAGCTGGCGGAAGAGGCCAGATTGGCGCAGATTACTGCTGAATCAGAGCGCATACGCACAGCGCTGCTGGATTCTGTCTCTCATGAATTGCGTACGCCCCTAACCGCCATTATCGGCTCGGCTACAGGATTGTTGGAGAATGATACGCTTTTTACACCCGAGGATCGGAGAGAATTAACAGGCAACATTCGGGATGGAGCCTTGCGTATGAATCGTCTCGTCACGAATCTGCTGGGTATGGTTCGGCTGGAGAGCGGCATGTTGCAATTGAATCGGAAATGGTGTGACGTAGGGGACATGATCAGCGTTGTACTGACACAGGTTCGGGAATTCAGTCCGCATCGTAACATTCAAGTTGAACTTCCTGATGATCCGGTGTTCATTTATGGAGATGAAGTATTGCTGGAGCAGGTGCTGGTCAATATCGTCAGCAACGCCATCAAATATTCGCCCGATGAGACCCAGATTGTCATCATTGTGGCGAGTGACAGAAGTCCGAATCAATTGACGATCATGGTTGCTGATCAAGGCATCGGTATACCGGAAGCAGAAAGAATACGTATATTTGATAAGTTCTATCGCTCAGAGTCGACTCAGCATGTCACAGGGACGGGGCTTGGTCTGGCGATCTGCAAAGGTATTGTGGAAGTCCACGGAGGTACCATTGTGGCAGAGCCGAATCCGGGCGGGGGAACGAGAATGCGCATAGATATCCCCATGGAGGCTCACGGATCACGGTTTCCCTATTCAGAACAAGGAGAGGTTGAAGAATAACATGAACGCACCACTAGGGGCTCGCATACTGGTGATCGATGATGAGCCGCAGATTCGCAAATTGCTCAAGGTCACCCTTCAGGCACACCAATTCGAACTCTACGAGTGTGGGGATGGCGAAGAGGGCGTTATTCAGGCCAGTATTGTACATCCGGATCTGATCATCCTTGATCTTGGTTTGCCGGGCATGTCTGGCATGGAGGTACTTCGCCGGATTCGCGAATGGTCACAGGTACCGATTATTGTGCTGACAGCGAAGGATCAGGAGGGAGACAAAATTGCCGCTCTGGATGGTGGTGCAGATGATTATGTAACTAAACCATTCGGGATGGGTGAGTTGGTCGCCCGTATTCGGGTGGCGCTGCGTCATGTAGCCAAAACGACGGATGAGCCAATACTGCGCTTCGGATCACTAACGGTTGATCTGGCCCAAAGGCAGGTCGAACTGGAGGGGACTTTGGTCAAATTAACCCCGACGGAATATGAGATGCTGAAGGTGCTCGCCTCGAATGCGGGGAAAATCATCACTCAGCGTCAGCTTTTGCAGCAAGTATGGGGAGGGCATCATCATGAGTCTGACAGCCATTATCTTCGGGTATATGTGGGACATCTCCGTAAAAAATTAAATGAAGATCCAACGAATCCGCGGTATATTCAGACGGAGCCTGGCATTGGTTATCGCTTTTTGCTCCCTGCCGAATAACGTTTAAGAGAGCGGGACATTTATTAACAATGATGTGATGCACCATTCAGCGGGTAAGCGCTATGGAAAGAACAAAACACCGTCCCCTTTAGCTGCAAAGGAAACGGTGCTTTTATATTATGACGTGTATTTTGGCAACCAGTCGCCGTGAGCCTCAATCAACTCATCACACATCGCTACGATGTCATCGATAGACAGTTCGGCAGCCGTGTGTGGATCAAGCATCGCGGCATGATAGATATGTTCTTTTTTGCCAGTGATTGCTGCTTCAATCGTCAGCAGTTGCGTGTTGATGTTTGTCCGGTTCAATGCCGCGAGTTGTGGAGGCAGATCCCCAATATACGTAGGGCTGATTCCTGATCCATCCACCAAACAAGGTACCTCGACACATGCTTCACGAGGCAGGTTCGTAATCAGTCCGTTGTTCATGACGTTGCCGCCAATCTTGTACGGGTTATTTGTCTCCATCGCTTCGATAATATGCGATGCGTATTCACGGCTGCGGGTATGTTCAATATTTTCGCTGGCAAACAGCTTGGTACGCATTTCTTTCCAGCCCTCAATCTGGTTCACACAGCGACGTGGATACTCATCCAGTGGAATGTTGAAGCGTTCAATCAGCTCCGGGTAATTCCGCTTGATGAAGTAAGGGTGGTACTCAGCATTGTGTTCGGAGGATTCTGTTACATAATAGCCAAATCGCTGCATCAACTCAAAACGAACCATGTCGTCATGCTGTTCCTTCTGTTTTTCCTTCGCCAGACGTTTAATCTCGGGGTACAGATCCTGCCCGTCTTTGGTAACTTCGAGCAGCCACGCCATGTGGTTGATCCCTGCAATCTTAGCCACGACACCTGTCTGATCGATCCCCAGTGCATCAAACAGATGCGGTACACATACCTGCACACTATGACACAATCCTACCGTTTTGATCCCACCATGCACATTCATGACGTTGGTAAGCACGGCCATCGGGTTGGTGTAGTTCAGGAACCACGCATCCGGACATACTTCCTGCATATCCCGGGCAAAATCCAGCATAACCGGAATCGTCCGCAGATTACGGAAAATTCCGCCGATACCGAGTGTATCTGCAATCGTTTGACGCAATCCGTATTTCTTCGGAATCTCGAAGTCCGTAATGGTACATGGATCATATCCACCGACCTGGATAGCGTTGATGACATATTTGGCCCCGCGCAGCGCTTCTTTGCGGTCATGATATACGTTCACAACGCAACGACTTCCGAGTGAACGGGCCAGACTGGTTAGTAATCGCTCTGAGTCGCTCAAACGTTCAGCATCGATATCGAACAATGCTAATTCAAAATCTTGCAGTGCTTCGGTCATCATGACATCACCCAATACATTTTTAACAAAGACGGTGCTGCCTGCACCGAGAAAAGTAATTTTGTTCATCTTAAGTTCAGCCTCCCTGAAAAATGTTGTACCCCAACTATAGGCCGATTCGGCACATATAACTATGGCTCAACCCCTTTAAAACATGTCATAATCCCATTTTTGTTCCCGCTTTCAACTAATATGGAAGCACTTTAGCTGTTATAATATAAATGGACTAAATGAAGAGGTAAGCGGAACGAAGTCAGGATGGAGGGCGAAAAATGAGTCGCATTGAGATGAATGTGGTTCCCGCAGGCTGGACACAGATGGAGCTGATGTTGTTGTTTTTTGGGTGGGAGTCATGTGACCCTGCGCATTATTGGGGACCGGGTGTACGTGATTCTTACATTGTGCACTACATCCATGAAGGACGGGGCACCGTGTACATGGGGGATCAGGAATACAAACTTAGCGAGGGACAGGGTTTTGTCATTCTCCCGGACACACTTATTCATTATGAGGCAGATCCGCAGGAGCCCTGGACGTATTCGTGGTTTGGTTTTAAAGGCGTACAAGCCAAAGCATTCATGCAACGTGCCCAATTAAGCCCGGAGCGTCCGATATATGATGCCCAGGATACAAATACGATGGAACAGTTGTATACGGAGTTGGTCCAGGCTTCTACGCGTCCAGGAGGCGATGTGATGAATCAGAGTCTCTTGTATCGCTTGGTGGCAGAATTAATCTCTTCTTCGCCTGTGAAGGAAGAAATAGGGCAACTCCTTTCGAACAAAGAGACGTACATCCGGCAGGCGGTGCAGTTTATGGAGAACAGGTACAGCCAGCGAACTTCCATTCTGGATATTGCCCAAGCTGTGGGGCTGGATCGCACGTATCTATCGGGATTGTTCAAAGAGCGATATGGCATGTCGCTACAGTCCTTTTTCCTGGAGTATCGTATGAATCGGGCTGCCGAACTTCTTCAGAATCCAGGGCTGTCGGTCAGCGAAGTGGCCCATTCTGTCGGCTATACAGACCCATTACTGTTTTCCAAGATGTTCAAGCGAGTGACGGGTGTGTCTCCAAAGGGTTCGAGAAATCGAGATTAGATGCACCTATTGCTTCAAATTTAAAAGAAAAGTTTTGATCATTAATCGTCGTCCCGCTATTCTGATACAGAAGTGTAATTGAATATGTGGAACTTGGTGCTTTGCCCGTCAGGGTGAAAGCTTAATAGGGAAGTCCGGTGTAATACCGGCGCGGTCTCGCCACTGTAACAGAGGAGTCAAGTAGCGATAATCCACTGGTGTAAGCCGGGAAGGAGCTGCAAGTGACGATGATTCTGGAGCCAGGAGACCTGCCAGTTTTAACAAACACAGTAGTACCCTACGGGAGATAGGAAGGTTTTTAGAGAGCATGATTTTTTCTGAAAATCTGTTTATTTAAGGCGTTCTCATTCACTAATACGGAGAGGGACGCTTTTTTTGTTATGGACGAAGAACATCATGGCACATACATAAAGTTGTGGGGAAGGACGTTTGATCACTTGAGCAGATATATCGTGAAACGATTAGTACAACTGGTTGCCGTATTGTTCGGCATCATGTTCCTAACGTTCCTGCTAACCTACCTGTCTCCTGG
This sequence comes from Paenibacillus sp. FSL K6-1122, assembly GCF_037977015.1. Taxonomy (NCBI): domain Bacteria; kingdom Bacillati; phylum Bacillota; class Bacilli; order Caryophanales; family Paenibacillaceae; genus Paenibacillus; species Paenibacillus sp. FSL K6-1122. The sequence goes on from NZ_CP150272.1 coordinate 280,476, forward strand.
AGAAAGTCTGTCAGGATAATACGGATGTGCGGGTTTTCTTAATAGTCTAAGTAAGGTTATAAAATGAGAATGATGCAAGAAGGGTTACCCCAGAAGTCCATAGATGACTTTCAGGGTAACCCTTTTGTTGTATAACAGGTATGTTGTTTGTAGTTGGAACGTGATACAGCAATAGCTTGTGAATGCTTCATCTTATGTCGTGCAGTTCACCTATGTCATTGAGTACACCGTAGTTTTGTGAAGGCTGCATAGTATTTTATCTGCCCCTCAAGTCTATTTCATCATATATTTATTGATTGCTTCATTGGGTGATTGTCGGTATACAGATATTCAGTCTTATTTTGGAGAGGCACTCCGCATATAGACTCTTCTGTCCACATGTAGTTGGCTACATATGCTTAGCCAGTCGTGCTGACATGAGAGATTCAAACTAGTGCGGTACTTGGGATTGGAAGTCATTCCGGCTGGACTGATCAGCATGGTAAAAGACAATATCGCCATCCTTCAGAGGCCAGGTTCTGCCTCGAGTGTCTGTTGGTTTTTTGTTGAAACCTTCCATCTGCCATTGATTCATCAGTGGTGCATGAATGTATTGCAGATGGGGCGCCTCTGTATTTCCATTCCGCAGGCTCTCCATGTTGAAGTTGACTACGATATAACCATTCTTTAGAAAAATCTTCGATTTCTCATCCAGCTGATTTTGTCGGGCGAGGGGTTCGAGATCCGTCCCTTTTGGTACGGCATATACATCGGCCGGCAAGCTGTACTCCCCGTACCAACGCTGGATTGCTGCATTGGCTCGGTCCGCGTTGACCCCGGAAGGAATGTCCGTTTTAGGTCCAATGAGTGTCCTAATCGGAGCGGAAAGGATCATCCAGTCATAACGACCTACCCATGTTTTTTGATGAGATGTCTGATCGACTAGGCGAACCATATATTCTGCCAACGTACGCTGATTACGTTCTTCAGCTGACAGTTCATAAGTGTACTGGTAACGCGCTGTATCGCCTAACTCTGTGCCGGGCACATTTCGAAGACGTGAGTTCAGGACAACAAAGCGTTTCTCCAGATCCTGCACCGATCCGATACGGATCAGGCGTTCCTGACCGCGATGGTAGTACAGATCCACTTCTTGATGGGAGGACCCGTCTTTACTCACAAAAGCAAAAGTGGGTGTAATTCGAATACCATCCTGTTTGCCAAACATATTGCCCTTGGTCTTCAGATCAAACTTGAAATGGTACCCTGTCTTCACAGTTGCGTTAGCAAATCCCTGTACCGGGTGGCTTCCCGGTCGAATGGGCAATACAAATGGAGCCAGGTTACCTCGCGGATCACCATCAATGCTATTCATCCCGGTCCAGTAGCTATAGCCCGTTGGTTCGGGACTACCCAACCGCTTGCGAAATACACTTTCCCAGTTGTAATCAGAGATATCAGTGACGTGAAAATCATATAACCTTCCGATAACATCTACCGGTACGGTGTCTGCTGCAACATGATGTGCCAGATTGGTATTGGCATCCTGTTGTTCGGTAAAGTTTGCAGGTGCATTCTCTGCAATATTGCGGAATACAATATGGTATTTGCCTTCGTCTACCCATACAGGGAGATAGAATGTGGTGTCCAGTTGATTGACCGGAATATCCACCCATGTTTTGGCAGGGAAAAACTGACTCCGATCTGCGTTATAGACATCAAATGGGAATTGCACCTGTTTGATTCGAAAATATTTGGCATAGTCCCGATTTCCATAACCGGGATAACTCGCTGCGTCCAAGTGCTGTCCCGATGTGGGAATTCGCACAATGAACGGACGTTCCAGAATGAGTGCAGCACTGGTTGGGTCTGGTACGGTTTTCTGATTATGCGGCTGATCATCCGATACCCAGGCGTAGTTGACGACAGGGGTGTGTACGGTGACCGTGTTGATGCCGTTAATCGGTAATATTTTATTGGCACCGCCATTCACGTTACCCGGTAGCAAATCATAATAGATCTCACCAGAGCTTGTGGTGTTTGCTTTATTCAGCAGGGAATTGCTGATCATATTACCCGGTTTGTACAGCACATCACGCCCAATCGTTGTTGGATTAGGAATATTGGATGGCGTTGGTCCATCTTTGGTTGCTTCCACATCATTCATAATGGTTGTGCTATTGAATTTTACTAGATCATTATTCACTTTACTTTGAGGTGTGTTGGACTCAGCCATCCCTTTTAACCGTGATGTATCATCTGGCACACTGGGAGGTTGGTTCAAACCACCTGTTAATTTGGGTGGAGTATATGAGATTGAAGTGGTTTGCCCTGGTCGTACATGGCTTTCTACGGATTCATCATTTTTAGACTCTAGTGTTGGTGGTGTGTATCCTGTTGGATTCATCGTAACGGTCTCACCGGGCAAAGCGTAATTATTCATGGTTGCTTTAGCGATCTTGTATACTTCCAGATTGTTAATTTTCCAGTAGGAGTAGTCTCTTGTGATCTGGAAGTTGTATGGCTTGGGTACCGTGTCGTTCGCGGGTACAGGTGGCCCTGGTGTACAACCATCATCATCACATTCCTCTGGTCCAGGTACTGTCCACTCTCTGTCGTACGAGATTGTGACATTACAGTTGTATGTAACTTTACCGCTCATTTTCGCCCAAGCTTGTTTAAACAGATAATTGTCAGCAAAGGCATTTGTGTAGAGTGACTCGGAAGTAGGGATTCCTCTTAACACATTGAATGTCTCATTATCTCTGTTATCTGACTTAATAACACCGTTGGCATTTGGATCGAGATCATTCATGCTCATGATGGTTCCAGCAGAAGGTGGTCCAATCGTTGGCGTGCAACCACCACCACCGCCCCCGTTACCGTCGCCCTCGCCAGTACCTGGGTTCTCTTCAACACCAATGTTTGTAGTGGTAGTTAACTGAAATCCATCTTTCTTCCACAGTACGGTGATGGTTGTTGTTCCTCTGCTGACGGCTTGGACTACTCCGGAGTTACTAACGGTAGCGACACCAGGATTGGATGATTCCCATGTAGTTGTACCACCGCTACCGGTGTTTACATTGGTCTCCGCTCCAAAGTTTCCATCTCCGTTTTTGGTTTTGACCGTTGCATTCAATTGTTTGGACTGGTTCAAGCTAAGTTGCCCGCCAGCGGTAAGATTGATCTCTTTGGTTATTTCAGCCAATGCCTTCCAATAAAGATCAGTTCTGAAAATATAGTCCGCTGACCATTTCGGAGGATTATACTCTCTTGATGCAGTAGGGGCGATTGCGCCCCCAACTTGCATTTGGAATTTGGTGCTCAATCCATCGAATTCATCTACAGAAATCAAAATTGGATCTCCAATTCTATAATAGCTAGTGTTGTCCATGTAGTGCGGTTTCTTTGATCTTTCAGTTATTGTAGATGAAGGGGGCTGCTCATTGTTTTTATCTTTGTACTCTGTTGGTTTGTATACATCTTTATCGAGATCTAATTTTACACATACTCTGGATGATCTAGGTAGGTTAGTTGAACTATCATTAAGTAAATCAATGCCGTTACACTGACCTTCTACCCTCCAATCCAAATTATCGAGTTGAAAGATATAGATACCAAGATTTGTTTTTGCTTCTCCTTCAAGAGGAATAACTTTCTTCTGGGACTTTGCTGGTCCTGAGGGTTCCATGTGAAATGGTTTAACTTCTTCTTTAGTGCCTGGCCCTCCGCCAGCTTCAATCGTTGAAAAGGGGGCTAATAATGCACTTATTGTAAAGGCTGCTAAAAGAAAGCGACTTAAATTACTTTTTAATGCCAAAATAATCCCATCCTTATTTATCATCGATTACACTAAATGTAACTCCCTCTTTAGTTGTGAGGGTAATTGCAGAAATCAGAGCTTTATCGAAATGTAGTAGTCCATCTCCCCAGAATACAGGATCTTTGACAGTGAAAAATCCTTTATTCCTTAGATATTCAATATTAGTCGGTATTCCGAATGAAGCACTAGTTTTTGTTTTTGGGGAAAGAAGAGGATCAACAGCACTTGAGTTTAATAGACTTCCAGCTTGTAACTGATTCATAGATGAACTTTTAATATTTAATTCAAATTCGACAAATGAGTGATAGGCACCTCGTAAAGTTGTAATAACTCCTTCATCAACAAATACGGGATAATAAATGCTCCGTTTTGCTCCTACTGCATAAGGACTAACAACAATCCAATTGTGGATTTTGAGATCGGAATAATTTGTTAGTGTTACGAGATTTTTATTTCTTATTTTTGAAAAATCCTCTGTTACAGAATCATATTCAATGTTAGGATTAACCTTTTTCTCAGGTGTTTTTTTGTACGATGGCGCAATAATATTCAAATTCGTCCCCGTCAAACCCACCGCCCGCAGCTCATTCAGACCCTGAAAATCGGCAGGTTTTGTCTTGGAAACTGCTGCATAACGGGCGATCAATACAGCAACTTCCGCCCGAGTGGTGGTACGATCAACGCCAAATGTTTTATCGTTTGCCACACTCATAAGTCCTGTTCCCAGGGCAACGGCTACTGCATTTTTTTGAGCGCTTGCGAGTTTACCTGTGAAATATTCCTTTGCAGGCACAACGGTGTTTGTCACATCAGAGAGTGCTTGTTTGTACTCAGGATCAACCACGGTTAGTCCTTGCGTCAGCCATGTAGCCATTTCACCTCGTTGAAGAGCGCCCTGTGCATCCAGTTTACCCTTGTAATTAGAAGGGCTGATAAAACCTTTTGCAATAGCAGTAGAGACACCGCTTTTTGCCCACTCGGGTATGTCCGTGAAATTGTTTTGTTCTTGTGTCGATGCATTAGGGTGATAGGATAGACGTCCCAGGATACTTGCCATTTCAGCTTTGGTGACCGGTGAGCTGGGTTTAAAAGTCCCGTCGGCATACCCCTTGAAATACCCCTGTTCTACGGCCAAATTAATCGCTGAAGATGCCCAGTGTGTAGCTGAAACGTCCTTGAATTTAGTTGTAGCTTGTGCGGCTTCTACAGAACTCCCAACACCTCCAAAACCTACGATACCCCCTGTTAATAAAGCCAATGCCGTTACGCCGGAAATCATCATTTTTCTCATGAATCTTACTCCTCTCAATTGTGAATTTCTCTCCTTGATATGTACTTTTCAGGCTGCTAGATACTAAATTTGTAATAATAATCAATATTCTACCATGTATAACTAGGCTGTTGGTATGATTTATCAACAAAACTCCTCCTCTCTGCTCAACCCTTACTACTTCTCCAGACCTATACTTCCTCAAAAAAACACAAAAAAAGGCCACGAATCCGTAGATTCATAGCCTTATGCTTTAAGGTCTCCAACATATGTAATTCCATCAACAATCAATAAATCAAGAATACTCGATTTCCAAACATTTGAAAAGCCCATATTCTTCTTACTCAAAATAAAGTCAGGCTATCGGTGTTCCATTAGGTAATGGACTATCCGGTGTGAGCAAGACAACATCGCCTTCACCAGGCACGCCGCCCAGCACAAGTACTTCAGAGACAAAACCGGCAATCCGCCGAGGTGGAAAATTAACTACAGCAACGACCTGTTTGCCAATGATCATGTCAGGCGTGTATCGCTGGGTAATTTGAGCACTGGAACGTTTCAGGCCAAGTGGTCCGAAGTCGATCGTCATTTTAATAGCGGGAATGCGAGCCTTGGGGAAGGGTTCGGCTTCCACCACAGTACCAACCCGGATGTCATGCTGCATGAACTCTTCAAAAGTAGCCATAGGGGAGATCTCCTTTCAACTATTGGGGATTATTATAAATGAAAAATCAACAAAAAATCCAGATTACGCTGTATCGTAACCTGGATTTCTATTGTGTTGCTTTGAAACAAACTAAGCGCCGTTCCAATTCTCTCCGGTGAGGTATTTCTCGGTGAGGATGGATAACATCTGAATACCTACTTCATTATGTCCGCCTTCTGGAATAATGATATCGGCATACTTTTTGGATGGCTCGATAAAAGCATCGTGCATTGGTTTTACCGTTTCGAGATATTGTTTGTACACGGATTGGATCGTGCGTCCGCGTTCTTCAATATCCCGCAGGACTCTCCGTAGAATCCGAACATCGGAATCAGTATCAACAAATACTTTAATGTCCATCAGACTGCGAAGATGTTCATCAATCAGCACATGCAATCCTTCTACAATGACAATATGGTTCGGTGCCAGTTCAACCGTCTCATTGGCAGCACGGTTATCTATGGTGAAGTCATATACGGGGGCATACGCCGCTTGGCCTTTTTTCAACAGGGTGAGATGCTCAATCAACAGATCATTATCGAATGCAAACGGGTGATCGTAATTGGTGAGTCGGCGTTGCTCAGGTGTGAGCTGCGACTGGTCTTTGTAATAATTGTCTTGGGATATAAACGTAACCTTACCTGATCCCAGACGGTCTATAACGGAGCGAGCTACCGTCGTTTTACCGGAGCCGGTTCCTCCGGCGATACCAATGATGAGCATGGTTGTTCCATAAGCCTCCCTAGAATGGCAGCATAATCATGAATAAAGGGCACTGATCCACAATCGATTCAGCACCTTTACCCACATGTCTGTCTGTGAATACACAATTCCTTCATTGTACCACAGCGCTTTGTTTTTTTCATCTGCTTTGCAGAGCCATGTTTCCCTAAGATTGGATGATTGACTTTTTCGAAAACAGCACTATAATAAACTTATATTCATAACACGGACTGTTACTGGGGAAACCAGGCATGACCGAATTCGATTGCTTTACTGTAATCGCTTTCGGTCTTTTTTTATTTTTGTTGGGGGGTGAGAACATTGAAGGTTATCAAGAAGGTAAACAATAACGTAGCCATCGCTATTAATGAACATAACGAAGAGGTTTTTGTCGTAGGTAAAGGGGTAGGATTTCTGAAAACGCCTTACGAGCTGACGGAGACGGACTTGGTGGAAAAAATATTTGTAGCACCAAAGAACATCCGTATGTATGACCTGCTGAACAGCATTCCGATTGATGATATTTATCTCGCGGAGGAAGTCATCAAGCTGGGCAGTCAGATCCTGAATAAAACATTTAACCCGAATCTGCTTCTCACCCTGTCCGACCATATCAGTTTTGCATTAACCCGAACCAGAGAAGGCATCCGTATCAAAAATCCACTTGAATGGGAAGTGCGGACACTCTATCCGGACGAGACCCGGGTGGGGGAGGCTGCGCTGAAGCTGATTCAAGAAAAAACGGATATCGCTCTGCCAACAGCTGAAACAACACTGATTGCTCTGCATTTTGTTAATGCACAGGTGGGCTCTGGAGAGATGACGGATACCACTAAGGTGACTACAGTTACGGGCGAGATCCTGTCCGTGATCAAATATGCGCTCAAAATTGACTTTCAGGAGGATTCCATCCATTTCATGCGCTTTGCCACACATATCCGGTATTTCATTCTGAGGCAGATGAGCGGTAAGTCGCTCAAGGATGAGAATGAATCTCTGTTCCTGATGGTGAAGGAGAAGTTTCCGAAGGAACTCGCTTGTGTGGAGAAGATTGCTGATTTCCTGAAAAATAATTATGGTTGGACCTGTTCTGATGATGAAAAGTTATATTTGATCTTGCATATTCAACGATTGATTTCGAATGAACCAACGGAATGAACCTAATGAAGGAACTAACCGAATAATCCATATTGGACTGTTACTGATTCGATCAGGCATGACCAAGCGTAGGGAATGACGATTCCCCGGCTTGGTCATTTTTTATATATCCAATTTATTCATATAGAGGAGAAGGGTCATGAACAACAAAGACTTGGCTAAAAACGTACTTGATCTCGTTGGCGGCGAGCAAAATATATCGGGTCTGACACACTGTGCAACCCGTTTGAGATTCGTATTGAAGGATGATAACAAAGCAGACCTCAAGGCACTGGATCAGCTCGAAGGCGTGCTCAAGGCACAAAATTCCGGTGGACAGGTTCAGGTTGTTATCGGTGCCAAAGTAGACGCGGTATATAGTGAAGTGAAGAATCTAACTTCTGACAAGATTGGCGAGCTTACAGAGTCTACAGACAGTGGGCCGAAAAAGAGACGTAACCCCGTCAACGTAGTGCTTGAAACCATCGCAGGTATATTCACGCCTGTTCTGCCAGCACTTGTTGGTTGCGGGATGATCAAATGTTTGGCTACCGTTATAACTGCCATGGGTTACCTAGAAGGCTCCGGTTTCCTGACAATCATTAACATGATCGGGGACTGCATTTTCTACTTCATGCCGTTTTTCCTGGCTGTCAGTGCAGCAAACCGTTTCAAAACCAATCCCTATTTGGCGGTAGCTCTTGCTGCGGGACTAATGCATCCAACCATTTTGAACGCTGCGGCTCAGATTGCTGAGACGGGTGTAAATAGTATTGATTTTCTCGGCATGCCGATTCTATTGATGAAATATTCCTCTTCCGTCATTCCAATCATTTTGGCGGTATGGATTATGAGTTATGTGTATCCGATCGTCAATCGAGTGATTCCCAAGTTTCTACAGGTCCTGCTTACCCCAATGATTGTTTTGTTCATTATGATTCCAGTGGAACTGATCGTGCTTGGCCCAGTAGGTTCATATATCGGTGACTGGTTGACGAATGGCATTAACTCATTGTTCTCCACTGCAGGTGTTCTTGCTGGTGCGATTCTTGGATTTTTCAAACCGATCATGGTTATGTTCGGTATGCACTATGCCATCATGCCTATTCAGGTTCAACAAGTGGCTACACTGGGCGCAACCGTGCTGTTACCAACGGCACTGGCAGCAAATTTGGCTCAGGCTGGAGCAGCCTTCGGTGTGTTTGTACTGACGAAGAGTAAAACGATGAAATCAGCAGCTGCTTCGAGTGGATTCACCGCGTTGTTCGGGATTACCGAGCCCGCGATCTATGGTGTAACGCTGAAATACAAACGTCCGTTTTTCGCAGGTTGTCTGGCAGGAGGATTAGTTGGTGGATTCTACAGCTTGGTGCATACAACAGCGAATGCAATTTCACTTCCAGGTGTATTGGCAATTGGCACGTATTCATCGGATCGTTACATGTATGTCGTTATTGGTTGTGTTGCCGCAGTTGTACTCGGGTTTGTGTTCACGCTGTTGGCGGGCATCAAGGAAGATACAGATGGAAATAAATCGAAGCAACAAGCTACGAATAAAGTAAATAGCAATCAGACAGCCGTTGCCACAGAGGCAACTACAGCGTCCGTATCATCACTGACATCCACGTCTTCTGACATGCTTATCGTTAGTCCAATGACAGGGGAGATCAAACCGATCTCTGAAGTGGAGGATCAAGCGTTTGCCCAAGAATTGATGGGTAAAGGCATTGCAATCGTTCCGACAGATGGCAAGGTATATGCTCCATTTGACGGGGTAGTCGAAGCGCTTTATCGCACCAAACATGCTATCGGATTGAAAGCTGCGAATGGTGTCGAGATCCTGATTCATATCGGAGTGGATACCGTCAGTCTGAAAGGGAAATATTTTAACGCCCATATCGAACAGGGACAGACAATCACGGCTGGGGATTTATTAGTGGAGTTTGATCCGAAGGGCATTACGTCAGCAGGTTATAACACCATTACATCGATTGTGGTAACCAACATGCAACAGTACGGAGATGTGCTGACTACAGCGACCAGCGGCCCGATCCGGGAGAGTGAACCTTTGATCAAGCTGATTCCGTAAGAACTGTTCATCTTTTCATTGGTCCAGCTACGAGTTACAAGCTAGATGGTCTTAATAATACGTAATAACAGGAGGAAACTAAAATGACGAATTCCAATTTTCCAAAAGATTTTTTATGGGGCGGTGCACTGTCTGCCTGTCAGGCAGAGGGAGCTTATAATGTAGATGGTAAGAGTCTGACCATTCCAGAAGTGATGAAATTTAACGAGAAGAACGACCGTAAAGTGACCAAGCAGATCAGGGTTAATTGGGAGATGATTGAAGAGGCCAGGAATGACCCGGATACCGTGAAATATCCGAAGCGCCGGGGAATCGATTTTTATCATAACTTCCGTGAGGATATCGCCTTGTTTGCTGAAATGGGCTTCAAAGTATTCCGTTATTCCATTTCATGGGCCAGAGTATTCCCGGGTGGCGACGATGCTACTCCGAATGAAAAGGCATTAGAGTTCTATGATCAGGTTATTGATGAATGTCTTAAACACGGTATGGAGCCCCTGATCACTATCAGTCACTTTGATACACCAATTGTACTGATGGACAAGTTCGGAGGATGGTATAACCGCAAGCTGATCGATCTGTATGTGAACTATTGTGATGTGTTGTTTAATCGCTACAAGGGCAAAGTGAAATATTGGGTGACATTCAACGAGATCAACATGAGCGTGAAAGCATCGGCCAAAACGCTGGGAATCATTGATTATGATGCTCCAAATTATGAAGAAATGCTGTTCCAGGGGCTGCATCATCAATTTGTAGCTGCGTCCAGAGCAACCAAGATGGCACATGAGATTGATCCGAATAACCAGATCGGAAGTATGGTGGCTTATTTTACAACGTATCCTTACACTTGCAAGCCGGAGGACGCACTCCAGATGCAACAGGATGATCAGATGAAAAATCAGTTCTATCTCGATGTGCTCAATAAAGGCAAGTACCCTTACTATAGTAAAACGTATTTCAAAAACAAGGAGATCCAGCTGAATATCGAGGATGGCGATCTGGATAGCATTCGCGCGCACACGGCTGATTTCGTGGGGATGTCGTATTACAACTCGATGATTTCCAGTAGTGATACCGAACAACTCGAACTAACGGCAGGGAATGTACACAGTGTCTACAAAAACCCGCATCTGCCCGCTAACGAGTGGGGTTGGCAGATTGATCCGATTGGACTGCGGTATACACTGAATCTCGTCTATGATCGGTATCAAAAGCCTGTCTTCATTCTGGAGAACAGCTCAGGCTTCTACGACAAACTGAATGAGGACGGAACGATCAACGATCCTTACCGGATTGATTTCCTGAGCAAACATATCGAACAGATGGGACTCGCCATTGCTGATGGGGTCGAGGTGTTGGGATATACGATGTGGGGACCAATCGACATGATCAGTTCAGGGACCTCCGAGATGAGCAAACGGTACGGATTTATCTACGTCGATCAGGACGACTACGGCAATGGTACGCTGAAAAGATATCGTAAGGATTCCTTCTTCTGGTATCAGAATGTGATCCGTACCAACGGAGCAGAACTGTAACGCACCATGAACATTTTGGGTCGTATCAAAAAAATACCCGGCGGCTTGCTGATTGTTCCTATGCTGGCCGCCGCGGTCATCAACACGGTGTTTCCATCATTTTTTCAGATCGGAGATCCAACAACAGCGCTGTTCACATCGAAAGGTACCATGGTGCTGATCGGTATGATTTTACTGATATCAGGAACACAGCTTAACTTGTCACAGCTTCTGGTGACCTTGAAGAGAGCAGGGGTGCTCTGTATTTCACGTATCCTCATCAGCTGTCTGTTCGGCTGGGCGTTTGTGCACTTTTTTGGCATAAGTGGGGTCGGGGGAGTTTCTGCGGTAGCCTTCATTGCCGTTCTGACCAGTTGTAATCCAGGATTATATCTGGCCTTGATGAACACATATGGAGATGATGTGGATCGGGCTGCGTTTGGCATTCTGAATCTGATCGCCGTACCGGTTATTCCGGTCATGATATTGAATTCGGCAAGCGGTGTCGGTATCGATTATCTCAGTGTACTTGCTACACTAGTACCTTTTTTGATCGGGATACTGCTTGGTAACCTGGATAGCAACATACAGAAGATGTTCGCTCCGGGAACACTGATTCTACTACCTTTTCTAGGTACCAGCTTTGGGTCCAATATTGATCTGCGTATTGCATTTCAGTCCAGTCTGTCCGGTTTGTTGGTCACCGTGTTATTTTTGCTGATCTGCATGTTGCCGCTCATTGGAATCGATCGCACGATATTAAGACGGCCCGGTTACGCAGCGGCTGCGACATGTTCGGTTGCTGGATTATCCATGGTGGTGCCTTCGATGGCTGCCGGGTTCAATCCGGCGTATGCACCATATGTAGACACAGCTATCGCTCAGATTGCGTTTGCCGTGATCCTGACGTCGGTGACCGTGCCTTACATCGTGAAGCGTTTGGCTGGAGGAACAGCAACGGAAGCTTCTGCTTCGACAAATCACTAGAAAAAAACAGCATGTGTTCTGTCAGATTATGACGGATCACGTGCTGTTTTGCTTTGTACATCTATATGATCTCCTGGGGGAGGAGAGGGATCGATCGGTTTATTTTACAGACCCAGCAGTTGTTTAACACTTTCAGCTACAGCTTTGCTAGATTGCGGATTCTGTCCTGTGACCACGCGGCCATCTGTTGTGACATAGGAACTGAAGGCAGCAGCTTTATCATATTGTGCAGCGCGTTCTCTCAAAGCATCTTCCAGCAGGAAAGGAACATACTCGGTTTGTTGAGCCAATGTTTCTTCTTCATTCGTGAAGCCGGAAACGGTTTTGTCGTTGATCAAAAGCAGGCCGTTGGACAGCTTCACATTCAACAGGGCTGTAACCCCGTGGCACACGCCGGATACAACGCCACCTTTTTCATAGATATCACGAGAAAGCTCTTGAAGTTCGGCATTGTCCGGGAAATCCCACATTGTACCGTGACCTCCTGTGAAGTAGATTGCATCGTAGTCACTTGCATTCACTTCGCTAGGTTTCAACGTATTTTTCAATTGGTTCATGAACATTTCGTTCTCGAAATAGGCTTTGGTGCTCTCATCCAGAGAGTCGCCCAGACTTTTCGGATCAAGAGGTACGTTCCCGCCTTTAGGGCTAACCAGATCGATTTGAACATTGTCATTATGGTCAAACTCTTCAATAAAATGAGTTGCTTCGCTCAGCCACAAGCCAGTAGGCTCGTCCTTTGTTGCGTACTTATCTACATTTGTTAGAACAACCAGTATCTTTTTCATATTAAAACCTCCCGTAAAATATATAACATAAATTTATAATAAATATCACAAAATTAAATTGTGTAAAATATATTATTAAATATAACATAACCATTTTCTAAAGTAAAATCATGAGCGTATCGTCGATCTCCAATGTGACTTTCAAGCGTAGGAGTAAAGAACAATCTAGTCGTAGTAAATATGCCTGTAAGAATGCACTTTTACTTATTATGCCCTGCTTAATTTACTCAAATTGTAAGCGGAGGTAGGCGTGTGTAAGGGGAAACGAAATTAATTCAAATTTGAAGTTAATTTGATTGTACAACTAGTTCTTTTGATTTAGAATGGCGGAAGATGCCAACAAAAAACTGGTACAAATTACATATATACTTGGAGGAACATTCATGAAACGTTCAGGCAAATTTTTCGCTTCAACAGTGGTTGCTGCTGTTGCTGCAGTATCCATCGTCTCTTCAGCTTCAGCGAGCACAGTTTCAGTCTCCAACATCTCTGGCGTAACACCTATCAACATTAGCAGTATGGATATCGAAACGGCTTTGATGATGGTTCAGAGCGAACGCGCCAAATTGCTGGATGCGCAATTGCAAACGCAAATCCAGGAAGTACAGAACCGTAATCAACAGATCGCGGAGTTGAACTCTCAATTGCAGGTAGCCCAGCAAAACGGGGATGAAGCAGCTGTTCAAAAGCTGAAAGGTCAAATTGATGCTGCAAGCAACTCGCAACAGATGGACATGCTTCGTCTGCAGTCCATGTCCAACAAGCGCAATGAAGCGTTTGATGTCATGACTAACTTTGTCAAAAAAATGCAGGATTCAAGATCATCCATCATCGGTAACATGCGTTAAGAACGGATAATTAACTGCAACAACACAAAAAAAGCGAAGCCGGAATTTACTTTCCGAAACTTCGCTCTTTTTGTATTTCTCTTTTTTATGATATATCTAATCTAATCCAAGTTAGCCCGACCAGTCACGACGCCGAGTGAACAGATCCTGCAACTCATCCGTCGACAATTCGGTAATCCAGTTCTCGGAGCTTGTGATGATGTTATCGCTGAGCTGCTGTTTGCTCTCCAACATCTCGTCGATCCGCTCCTCCAATGTGCCAAGAGAGATGAACTTATGCACCTGAACATCCTTGGTCTGACCCATCCGGTAAGCCCGGTCGGTGGCTTGATTCTCAACAGCAGGGTTCCACCAGCGGTCAAAATGGAAGACATGATTGGCTGCGGTCAGATTCAATCCCACACCGCCTGCCTTGATGGACAGAATGAAGACGGACGGTTGCTTATCCTCAGGCAATGTACGGGATTGGAATTCCTCAATCATACGATCCCGTCCCGTTTTGGACGTACCCCCGTGCAGATATAGCACAGGTTCCTGCAACTCCTGACGCAATACCTGTTGCAGCATCTGTCCCATACCGATGTATTGGGTGAAAATAAGGCATCGCTCGCCTTCGTCCCGCAATTCCCGGACAAGTTCCATCAGTCGTTCCAGTTTTGCGGAGCGACTAATCAGCATCGCCATATCTTGCGGACTGTACACGTCATAAGCAGATGTTAATGCGCCGTCTTCAGGCAGTTCCTCAGGCAAAGCCTCTTTGGTCAACAGCAGAGGGTGGTCACACAGCTGCTTGAGCTGGGTTAACGCCGATAGAATGGCACCTTTGCGCTTGATGCCTTCCAGCTCTTTCATTTTATCCATCAGGGCCTGTACGGACTGGTCATACAATGCACTTTGTTCGCCCGTAAGATGAATGTAAGTCTTCATCTCGTTTTTGTCCGGCAGATCAAGCTGGATATTGGGATCTTTTTTCTTACGGCGTAGCATGAATGGTTTCACCAATTGCTGTAGATCCTGCATGCGCTGCTCATCTTTATCTTTTTCAATGGCACTGATGAAGCGAGTCTGGAATGCCCGGGCGTTGCCCAGATATCCTGGATTGATAAAGTCATAGATCGACCACAGCTCGGACAACCTATTCTCGATCGGCGTACCTGTCATGGCAATGCGGTGTTTCGCAGGGAAGCTGCGGACAGCCAGCGACTGTTTGGTCTGGGCGTTTTTGATATTCTGCGCTTCATCGAGACAGATGCATGACCACGTATAGGTTTGTAACATCTCCTGATCCAGTGTAGCCGTAGCAAAGGACGTGATAATAATATCCACCTGCTCGGTCTGATCCCGGAATTCTTCTCCACTTAATCGGCGTGCGCCATAATGCAGACTGACATTAATGGAGGGTGCGAAGCGGCTAATTTCCTTTTGCCAGTTGCCCAGTACGGAGGTTGGGCAGATCAGAAGAACCGGGGCTTGTCCCGGCTTACGTGGTTCATGATCCTTGATGTGTAACAGATACGTGATGAACTGAATGGTTTTCCCGAGACCCATATCATCGGCAAGACATGCCCCAAGGCCAAATCTGCGCAGGAAACCAAGCCATGCAAAACCTTCCTTCTGATACGATCGCAACTCGGCATGAAGCCCTGTCGGAATGGGCAGGGAAGGTGCGCCGCCTTGTCCGCCCCCGAGTTGTGCAATAACCCGGTTCAGGTGCTCATTCAGTTCTACTTCCAGCCGAATGTTCTGATCATCCTGTGGTGGCTGCTCTTCCTCGGTTTGTTGTCCTTCCTTCCATTTCTGGTTGCGATATTCCCGTTGCTCATTGTGCAGCAGATGCAGGTGCAGAATATCCTGGAATGAGAGTCCCTGTTCCCGATCTACACCGCCCATGGCACGACGTATCTGTTCCAGCAGATCGGGGTCGAGAGGAACCCATTCTCCACGGAAGCGAACCAGTCGTTCATTACGGGCAACAAGGTCGGCGAACTCATCTTCGCTGAGATCGGTGTCACCAATCGCAATTCGCCAGTCAAAATGAATAATCGAGTCCAGTCCAAAGAACGACTGTCCCCGTTCACTGCCTTCCTCCGGCTGCACCTTAGCACGCAGCTTTGGTTTCTTCTTACGGGCTGCTTCCCACCAACCAGGCAGCAGAACTTGCCAGCCCTCTGCGAGCAACCTGCCGCTATCCTGCGTCAGGAACTGCCAGGCTTCCTGATCTCCCAAAGGATCACTCAGCACATCCCGCCTACCACTAATGGAGCTTCCAAGACGCGGCAGATGTGCACGCAACTGATCCAGCCATCCGGCGGAGCGATCCAGAATGAACGGTGTCCATACCTCTGGCCATTCGCCTTCAAGTCTGCCCCGTGAATCCAGCATGACGGGCACCAATACAGCGGCATCCAGCTTGTTCTGCAACACCAGTCGCAGCCGCCAAGATGGCTCATCCTCGTCCGGTTCCTGCAACTGCAGCATGGGTCTGAATGGTGCGGCATCTGCTTTCCAGCCAATAGATACGAGCCAGGACTGGGCGTCCATTCCGGCTGTCTTGGGTAGAGTGCCGCGCTCTGGGAACAACTGCGGGAATTCACGTCGCAGATCGGTTGCCGCTTCCTCCGAACTGTACCAGCGCTGGAACACAAAGGCGGAGTAGGCCGCCCCAAGTCCTTCGGCATAACTCTCGTCCGTTTGCTGAATCGCTTTGGTAAGCGATGCCCGATCCTGCTTTTTCAAGCTATCCGGGTCCCAGGTCCACTGAAGCTGTCCTGCACGGTAGGCCTCGAAGCTAGGTACGTATTTGCGTTTTTCGATAGATGCTGCGAGCGCGGGAGCTAGTCGAATCAGATGTTCCGCTTGCTCGTCCCACTTCCATTCAATATGAAGCAGAGTATGCATCTCGGCAAAAAAGGGAATCACTTCTTCCGCAGGCAGAACAACCAGCTCAACCTCCTCAATCTGCCGAACTTCCAGTTCGGTACCGTAGAAGGAAGGTGCATGCCAAGCGAACAATCGCTGCTTAAGCGACTGTCCCGGTACAAAGTGGTGTGTGTTGAGTGCTCCGTAAAACAATGCATCGCCATATCCGGTTAAAGCGACGTGAACCTCAATCGTTTCAGTGTAAGGATGAATTAAGCTCATGAGATCAGTTTACCTTTCCGAAGCTCTTCCTGCAGTGCGCGCAGCCGACTGTTACGAACGGCGAGTGTGGTGATGAATTGCTCCCAGTGCGCTTCTTGCTTCATTTTTTTATAGATTTTGGACAGACGTTTCAACAGCTTCACCGCTGCTTTGTATCCGTCCCTGTTTTTGTGTCCGATATAACGCTCCACTGCCTGATGATAGAAGGGAAGCAGCAGCTCAGGTGCATCTTTTTCGATTGGTTGCAGCATCGCTACGCGGAATTCCAGAGGTTCCGTTCCCGTACTCAGCTGAAAATCAATCCATCTGCGCCACTGTCCACGCGAATGCATAGCATCCTCGTAGGCGGGGCGGGAGTGGGGAAGCATACTGACAAGCGTGTCCCACATACGGTTCTCTGCATCGGGCAGATGTTGAATGGCCGTATCCCATAGATGCATGTAATCATTCAAAGGTGTATTACGCCGATTCGCCAGAAGGGGGCCAAGTTGTACCAACCAATCCCCAAGTCGCTTCCATTCAGCCGAATCTGCGAGTACATGGAGAAAATGCAACAGTTGTTCTGGCGGGAAGCCGTAGGCCGAGCTTCCATGGATGAGTCGCTGCCATGCCTGATCATCTTGCCCCAGATGGAAGTGTATCCAGCTCTGCGCGAGTATGAGTGGTAAAGGCAGTGTTACGGCTTTGCCTGGTCTATCACTACTACTTCCATTATTTTGAGCGCTACCCAAGACACTCCCACCTGACTGGGAAGGTGACGAAGCGGCGGTTATATTGCGTTCTATATCATCTAAGATGGCCTGTTCCGACACTAACATGTCCCGCGACCCTTGCAGCTGAGGTACGATCCAGTTCAACCACAGTTGTCGATAGATCGGAGTGAAGAACATCATGCTGGCTGTCTCAGGCATCATCTGTTTGCGTAAATAAGCCGAGGTTTCGGCCAGTCTGTTCCAAAGTTGTTCAAGCTTGTTTCCCTTTAGACCTGACAGGTCTAGCGGATGGTTAAAGATCCGTTCAATGTCTTTCAGAAGTGCATCCACCGCGAGCTGGGCAGGGTAGCTCAAGTACACGGGGGTATGAGTGATTGAATTACGAGCCGGCGGCACGCAGAATCGGATGAGGTGCAGCTGCACATGTAGTTCAAAAAGTTGGTCCATTGCAGCGGACAGCCTTGGTTTAATGGCATACAGCTCGTCCGTTGCTTCCTGTACGTAGGATGTGCTTGCTGTGCCAGTACCCAGCCGTCTCAGACAGGAGTGGAATAGTTCGTGCCATTCCGAGATTTCGAGATCAGCAAGCTCTGTTGCACGTTCCTTGATCTGGCTGTATTGGTTGTCCGGAATGTCCATATCCTGTTGTTCATCGGCATCTGCATAGCTGGATAGTCCTGCGGACATGGCCCCGACGGGTTTAGTCGTTTGTTTGAGCGAAGTACTGGAGTGCGCATTCACAATGGCATGGACAGGTCGCTCAAGTTGCTCGGCATAACTCATCAATACAGCCGTCATATGTTTGCATACGGAACTCACCGGGCAGGTACAATGACTTGTAGTCAGGGATTGCATGCTAAGGGTGACCTCATATTCTTCCGATCCTTGTACAACGGCCGAGATCCCTTGTTGTTCGGAATAGGTTAATGGTCCGACACGTTTCTGTTTATAATATTGGAATCCACGCATGATCGTCAGGTTATTAAAATGCTCTGCAACCTGCCTGATCAACTGTTGCCACTGCGCATCATCCATCCTCATGTTATTCGGTATGTTCATCATTCCATCTCCTGGGGTAAACATAGGTTCAGTAATCACCACGTCTATGACGTGATGTTGTAAATTTGTTGTATCCATCATATCAGTTATGAGCCGATCCGTGCATGGGTTATGAAGAATTTGAAGTTATTTTAGACCAACTGGAATCAGGATGAACACGTCGGTTCTGCTGGCGGACGGAATGCATGATTGCACCATATTGTGTATGCTTATGGTATGTATTCCTTTCAGGAACGATACAGGCCGGGGAAACGGCCATATTACACACAACAGGAGAGAGCATATGAAAATACTTACGTTAAACACACACGCTTGGGCGGAAGAGGATCAACTGAACAAGATCAGTCAGCTGGCTGATTTTATTAATACACATCAATTCGATGTGATCTCCATGCAGGAGGTCAACCAATCGATGCAGGAAGTCGCGCTTTCTGAAGAAGAACTGAAGATGTATTATGCTACTGAATCCGATGCTGTGATTAAAAAAGACAACTATGCCTACGTCCTGCTTCAGCAGCTGACAGAGCAATATTACTGGACGTGGATTCCGGCTCATGTCGGGTTTCAAAAATACGATGAAGGACTGGCGATCCTTAGCCGGACGCCAATTAAGCAGGCTTTTGGGGAATACGTGTCCCACATGCGGGATTATAACAACTATCGTACACGCAAAATTGTGGGAATCCAGACGGTCGTCCAAGGTGAAGCAACCTGGTTTGTGAACGGACATTATAACTGGTGGGATGATGCGCAGGAACCTTTCAAGGGACAGTGGGAGTTGACGGAGAGCAAGCTTGCCCCCTACATGGACCAGCCGTTATATATAATGGGTGATTTCAATAATGTCGCGGAAGTGCGTGATGAAGGCTATGATTATATGATGAGCAAAGGATGGAATGACCTGTACAATACAGCATTGCAAAAGGATGAAGGAGCAACCGTGGTGAAGGCCATTGCCGGCTGGGCAGATAACAAACGCGATCTTCGGATCGACTATATTTTCTCCAATCGTCCGATTCAGGCTAAATCTTCTACCGTGGTCTTGAACGGTAAAAACGGGCCGGTCGTGTCTGACCATTTTGGCGTCGCTGTAGAGATATAACAGCTATACGACTATAAATGGGCTATCACCTCAAATACGAAACAAAGCCTTCGCTGACTTCCTGTAAAGGGAAGTGTAGCCGGAGGCTTATTTGCATTCAAACATGATTTCCTATGTACATGTAATATGGTTTGTTCTTCCTGTTACTGTGGAACTGGCCTACTACTCGAGTGCCAGCATCTGATGTACAAACTTTTTCAGATTCGCGCTTGTCTCACTAAGCTGTTCAATACTTTCCATGAACTCGGTAACAAGCTTGGCCTGATCCACTGTTGCGGTTGTAATCTGACCGATCTCCTGCTCCATATGTTTCATGGAATCTTGCACGCTGCCTAGGGACGATTCGATATCAGCTGCTGCTTGTTTCGTATGATCCGACAGTTTACGTACTTCACTGGCCACCACACCGAATCCGGCCCCCTGATCGCCTACACGGGCTGCCTCTATCATGGCGTTGAGTCCAAGCAGGTTGGTTTGTTCCGATACTTCACGAATGACGTTTGTTACTTTACTTACACTGACCGAGTTCTCTGAAGCTTTTTTGGAGTTGCGCAGAATCTCTTCCGATGTCGCGGAGAGTTCCTCGGAATGTGCAGCAATCTGCTGAATGCCGCCGACGAGCGCATTAATGGTTGTTTCATTTTCACGGATCAGCGTTTCCAGTGTCATGTGACTATCCAGTGCGTAGTTCACACCCAATATACCCACGACCTGATCGTTCTCTTTAATAGGGATTAGAATGGCATCAAAAGGTCTGCCCTGCAGATCACCAGGCATGCGTGCCACGGTACGGGAATCTCTGTTAGTCAGCATTTTGAAATGTTTATAATCATCATGCAGCTCATCCCCAACCTTCACGCCAATCTCCAGACTTTTTGCTTCGGAAAAATACAATACTTTCTCATGATCATTAATGGATATGGATATGTCGTCACGGAACATTTGGCTAACAAAAGGCATAGCATTTACCAGAGATTCAAGAGTATTCAATGTGCATCTTTCCTTCCCGATACAAAAAGTGGAATTTTTCAATCTATATAAGTTGAACTAAAGATATATTCACACGTACACTCCGATGACAGAATAACCTTCCAATCGCTGTTATCCCCAGATTTTTTTGATTCCCTTTTCTCAAGGGAAAAATCCGGTGATAGCGTATGCTTACGATGCAGCTTTCTTTCAGAAAGCTTTTAGGCGAACGCTTCGCTTTTTCAGTTTTTTCTGTCCTCTACGTTTCTGTGTAAATGATTAGTTCAACATATATAGTTTCTATATCGGTAACATTTTCCGTTTTTTTGAATTAATGTCCCAATGAAGGTGTAATTGGCGAAGTAAAAACCGAATTTTCTGATTTTTTGAAAGCGTAATCAAAAATCTGTAGCCACCACAGAACATGTCAGTTATACTGGGATTATTATTCGGCTATTCAGAAGATAACCAAGGGACATACCTATTTCCCGGTAAGGGGATTACCCACCTAGGTTAAGCGCTATACTTTATTACTGCATATTAGTTTAGTGCTCTAGTGTGGACGGTATGAATGCTATGATATAAGACTTTATTTCAACAGAAGAAGGGTGTGTGCCATCGATGACGACCTATTTCAGTGAACCGCAGAGCATGTATTACCGATTTGGAGAAGATCAGGATCAGGTGTTGAAGGTACTGGCCGAGAGGTATATTGGAGCCAATGCACAGGCTGATTTTGTATATCGGGTATTCCAGAAGTCTGGTATTTTGCAAAATGAAAAAGGGCTTTATGATCTGAATTTAGGTAAACGCTTTCCTGATGCGCCTAAAGACCATATATCCTACGCAGCTGCATTGGTTTGGGGGGACGAGGACCGGAATCTGGACGTGTTGGTCCGCTGTTATGGGCCTGTTCGTTTCTATTTCAATGAGCAGTTGGTCTATCGCTCTACCGTAATGGATGAGATTAGTCCAGACGCAACGGTGAAGCTCAGCATCGATATCAAGCCTGGTTGGAACACCATTTGGCTGGAGATGAAAAACACCCCTGCCGGATTTGGCTGCCAATTTGGGTCAGATGAAGGAAAAGTGCGCATTTTGAATGTATATGCTCCATTTCAGGAGAGACAGGGGCAAGCGGGGTGGGTGTTCTCCCAACCGAACCCAGCCACGAGTAAACAACCGGACCTGCTTGGAAAAGAATCAGACGTCAGCTTGAACTGGCTGCCTGAGACAGGCTGGTCTAATGAAGATAAAACCAAGCCAGCTTTCGAGCGAATATTCGGAAATCTTGCTGGTAAGCATGCTTATGCTTGGACCCATCTGAACAATAACGATTCAACCGGGAATGCAGTGCGATTGTCAGGTCAATCTTCCGGTTCTCTAAGTATATGGATTTGCGGCAAGCCTGTGGCGCAAGTGAAGGAAGCGGGTCCGTTCGAGGTGGATGTACCAGCCTCTTTTGGGCGGAGTGACCTGCTTGTCCGAAGTGAATATGACGATACGGCTGGACCTTGGCATTTTAATTTGAACGCAACCGTGTCGGGTAAGCCGCTCTCACTGGAACTTCCTCAGCGTGTGCACGGAGCTAATGGAGAGTCTTGGTTATATGTTGGACCTTTTGAGTCGGAGGTTGAACCGGACTTGGCGGATCTGACTCGAACGGACCGAGTGTATCAAACGGGGCAAGGACAGACATATTGGCGCTTAGATCGACCGGATGCTTGGATCAGACCTTATTATGAGAATGCTATGTTGAGCAACAAATGGACAGTGGGCAGTGTGACCAATTATGGTCGCTGGGATTATCCATTGGGTGTCACTGTATATGGTCTATTACGGACGGGGCGTTATTTGCAAAGACCGGACATTACACGTTATGCGGCTGAGCATGTGCAGGCATGTACCCAGATGTATGAATACTCCTTATGGGATCGGGAGCAGTATGGTTTCCCGGCAGTCAATCAACAATTGGTCATGCTGAAAATGCTGGATAACTGTGGTTCTTTTGGTTCGGCCATGCTAGAAGCGTATTCCGAGTGTCATGAACCAACGTTTCTTCCGATTGCTGAACGGATTGCAGATTTCATGCTTTCCCGCCTGGAACGGCAGGAGGATGGTGCATTTTATCGCACATGTGTAGGGGAGTATGCCGAGAATACCATGTGGGCAGATGACCTCTATATGAGCACGCCGTTTCTCGTTCGTTATGCACGGGTGACAGGCAACTCAGCCGCATTGGATGAAGCCGCCAGACAATTTTCACTGTATCGGAAGTATCTGTTTATGCCTGAGTTCAAGATCATGTCCCATGTGTATGATTTCAAATACGGACAGGCAACGCAGATTCCATGGGGACGGGGAAATGGCTGGACACTGTTTTCCTTGACAGAGGTATTGGAAGCTTTGCCAACAGAGCATCCCGAGCGCCCAGCCTTAATAGATTTCTTCAATGAGCTGTGTGAGGGGTACGCAGCGCTTCAAGGGGAAAGCGGGTTGTGGCATCAGGTGTTGAATGTTCCGCAGACGTATGAAGAAGCCTCCTGCACGGCGATGTTTGCCTATGGTTTTGCGAGAGGTGTACGCTTTGGCTGGTTCAAAGACCCGGAAGTTTACGTCACAGCTGCCGAGCGGGCTTGGAAGGGACTTATCTGCAAAGCCATTGATCGTCAAGGGAGTGTGCATGGCGTGTGTAGCGGATCACGATATGCGTTTACGGCAGAGTATTATGATCAGGACTTGCGTACCGTTACCAATGACAATCACGGAATAGGCATTATGATGCTGGCAGGAACTGAAGTAGCAAAAATGAAGAAACATCTGGCTGAACACAGGGTGTCTTCACCTGTGGTCTCCCATTCTTAACAGACCACCGAGGTCTGATTTTCATACTATCGTTCCTATACAACAAGTTGTCTTCTGCTCCACGTAATACGGTTGTATATCCGTAATCATATTTGAGACGGGATCATCACCGCCGGGAATATCATTCCTGGTGGTTTTTGATTCCTGTAACTCCTTACTTTTTTGACAGGAAAGCTTACTTTTGTTTATGTCATGTGCAGTAATAGACCGATAAAATAGGTTTTGTAAGCGATTCCATAAATGCAAAAAGGGGAGGAAATTCATTTATGATGATTACAAAAAAGTGGGTAACCCTGTTCTGTCTGTCCCTGTTATTGTTCGCTACAGCCTGTTCTGGAGGGGCCACCGATACACCATCTTCTTCTGGGGAAGCAAGTGGAAGTGAAGGAGATTCATCAGGCAAGATTGAACTGCGCATGACCTGGTGGGGATCACAGACCAGACATGATCTGACGACCAAAGTGATCCAATTGTTTGAAGAGAAACATCCGGGAATCACCATTAAACCTGAATATTCCGGTTGGGACGGTTACTTTGACAAGTTGACTACACAGGTAGCCGGTTCAAATGCACCAGATATCATCCAGATGGATTACGCCTTTTTGACTGACTTTGCCCGGCGTGGTGCCTTGCTTGATCTGACTCCGTTTGCAGAGAGCAAAGAGCTGCGGACAGAGGATCATGATCAGAGCATGATTACAGCCGGTTCGATTGACGATAAATTATATGCAATTACCCTCGGAGTTAACGCACCAGGTGTCATCTATGACGCCACCGTATTTCAGGAATTAGGTATAGAAGAACCACAAGAGAGCTGGACATGGAAGGATTTTGGGGATATTGCAACCAAGATCGCCGCAGCCAAAGGTGAGGGGTTCTATGGATCGGCAGACATTTCCGGTACAACGAACATGTTTGAAGTGTTTATTCGGCAATCCGGGAAAGGATTGTTTGATGGTGGCACAATGACAGCTACCAGCGAGGAGCTTCAACAATGGTTCGATATGTGGAGCGCACTACGCGAGAATGGTGGAGTGACTACAGCGGAGATAACGGCATCCACAACCAATGCGCTGGAGACACGACCGATCTCACTGGGCACAGCCGCCATGGACTTTGCATGGTCCAATCAATTGCTGACATTCCAGCAGGTGAACAAAAACCAGGATCATAAGCTTGGCATACAAGTGCTTCCGCATGGTGTAGGTGAAAAGCAAATCGGTGAATATCTGAAACCAGGCCAGTTCCTCTCCGGTTATGGTAAAACCAAACATCCAAAGGAAGTTGCCATGTTCATTGATTTCATGGTCAATGATCCGGAAGCAACCGCTATTCTTGGTTCTGAACGTGGGGTGCCGGTCAATTCCAGCATTCGTGAACAGATGCAGCCTACGCTACCGGAAGCGGAGCAAACCATTTTCCAATTTATCGATACGGTATCGAAGAACTCCAGCGAGATTGACCCGCCATACCCGCAAGGATTTGCTGAAGTGGACACAAGTTTCAAGAGCGCAAGCGAGCAGATCGCCTTCGGTCAAGGTAATACTCCAGATGTCATTGCCCAGTTTATTGAAGGAGCCAAGGCTACGCTTGGATCGAGTCAATAATGATTGAAACTGTCTCACACTTCTAATTCTGCGGGGAGGTTGCGAAGATGACGACATCACAGGTCAGTCAAGCCCGAATCGAGCGTGTAACTACCCGGCGGGTCAAACGGAGATATGCGCATAATGGAGCCGCACTTCTGTTTCTCGCCCCATGGCTTGTCGGATTGTTATTCCTTACCCTAGGTCCAATGTTGGTATCGTTATACATCTCGTTCACCGATTACAGTATCCTGGCCGCCCCTTCCTGGGTCGGTCTGGATAACTACACCACGATGTTTACATCGGATAAACTGTTCACCCAGTCGCTCAAAGTCACCTTCACGTATGTCGCTGTATCCGTACCGGTCAAATTGATTTTCGCGCTGCTTGTAGCGATGTTGCTGAACAAAGGGATTCGAGGACTCGGTATTTACCGTACGGTGTATTACATCCCGACATTGCTTGGAGGTAGCGTGGCGATTGCAATGTTGTGGCGTAAAATGCTGGGTGGGGACGGGCTACTCAATAGTGTGCTTGCCATGGTGGGCATTAAGGCGCCCGATTGGGTTGCTAATCCGAAGTATGCCCTGTACTCCATCGTCCTGTTATCTGTGTGGCAGTTCGGATCATCCATGATTATTTTCCTAGCAGGTTTGAAGCAGATTCCACCCGAATATGATGAAGCCTCAGCGGTAGATGGTGCAGGTCCCCTGCGGAGATTCTTCTATATAACGTTGCCGATTCTGTCACCCGTTATCTTCTTCAATCTTGTCATGCAGCTGATTACATCCTTTCAATCGTTCACGCAGGCTTTTGTTATCAGTAATGGTAGCGGAGGGCCAGTGAACTCAACCCTAATGTACTCTCTGTATCTGTACAAAAAAGGATTTTCATTCTTTCAGATGGGCTACGCTTCTGCGATGGCCTGGGTGCTGGTCATCCTGATTGGCGTATTTACATTGCTCGTATTCCGCAGTAGCAAGCTGTGGGTGCACTATGAGGATGGTGGGAAATCATGATTGGACAACGGAACTCCACAGCATGGGTCGTCAGCAAACATGTGTTGATCTCAGGCATCGCCTTTGTCATGCTCTACCCGATCCTCTGGATGCTGGGCAGCTCATTCAAACCGGGACATATGATCTTTACAGAGACCTGGTTTTGGCCACAGGAATGGAATTGGCAAAATTACATGAATGGCTGGTCGGGAATTCAGGGCAACCCGTTCTCCCGGTTTCTAACTAACTCTGTCGTTCTATCGCTTGGCGCGGTGCTGGGCAATGTGATTTCCTGCTCTATGGCGGCGTATGCCTTCGCCCGACTGAATTTTCGTTTCAAAGCCATTTGCTTTGGCCTGATGCTCATGACGATCATGCTGCCCCATCATGTGACGCTGATCCCGCAGTATATTCTCTTCAACCACCTGGAGTGGGTGAATACGTATCTGCCGCTTGTGGTGCCAAAATGGCTGGCGACAGACGCCTTCTTCGTTTTTCTCATGGTACAGTTCTTCAGGGGATTGCCTAAAGAGCTGGATGAGGCGGCCACCATTGATGGATGTGGTCCTGTGAAAATATACACCAAAATCATCATTCCACTGGCTTTCCCAGCATTGGTTACCACAATGATCTTTACGTTCTTGTGGACATGGGACGACTTCTTCAGTCAGTTGATCTACCTGAGTGACGTTAGCAAATACACCGTGCCGCTGGGTCTGCGCCTGTTCCTTGATTCCAGCTCTCAATCCGATTGGGGCCCGATGTTTGCCATGTCGGTGTTGTCGCTGGTGCCATGTTTTATCGTATTTATCGTGTGTCAAAAGTACTTCGTGGAAGGAATCGCGACCTCTGGGCTCAAAGGGTAATTCCAAGACGAAACGAGTTGATTTTTCCATGAGGAAAGGAAGATGGTCTTCATTTATTAATCAAAAGCTGCAACAAAGCAAGCTCTCCACATTGATGGTGACTTGCTTTATTGCGTTTAACCTCCTGCTCGTCTCGGTTGTGGTCTGGCTGGCATATCAGTCTTTCTCAGCAGTCACCTTTGCCGAGATTAGCAAAGCACGCCTGGCTCTTCTGAACGAAAGCACACGTCGGGGATTTGATTTCATCACAGGGGTAACCGGAACTTCCTATGCTTTGGCAAGCAATCGGGAACTGTCCAGTCTGCTCGAAACGGCTGATACGGGCAGGCTTGCACAGATTCACCAGCGGAGAGAGGTCTCTCGAATTCTGGATCATACCATGGTCGTGAGTGAAGGCATCACTTCCATCGAACTGTATACGGATGTCTTCAATGAAGTGACAGTGACTATGGCTGATCGCATATTTCCGGTGGACACCATCGCACACGACTCTTGGTTTGCTACGCTGGAAAAGGCTGATGCGGCTTGGGTTCCGCTGCGTGAGAACGAATCTGGCCAATCCCTGGTCGGATACGCCCAACGGATTTTCGACAGTCGTGGCGGGACGGTTGCCTATGTGCTCATTCGACTGAGTAGAGCCGACATCGTACGCAGGTTTGCTGATGTACCCATGGTGCTTGATGGAAAAGTCCTGTTGGTAGATACGGCTGGTAATGTCGTAATGCAGATGGGGAGAGTTGATCCAACAGGGGAGAATGAACGAGTGGATCGAAGAAATGAAGCGAGTACAGTACAGGAAACGGGGGAAGCTGTAAATTCATCTTCTTCTATTATAGATAGTGCATGGATTCAGGAACATGTCCAGCATGGTGCAGACGGGTACGAAGTAGTTTCCGGCCAACCTGGAGGTGCTCAATTGGTGCTGTACTCCAGGCCAGCCATGCTTCAGTGGCGCCTCGTACAGACTATTCCGGTATATACACTGTTATCTCCGCTCAGACAAGCAGGCTGGCAGATCCTTGGCATCGCCGTGCTGGGACTATTATGCTCGGCTGTGCTGGCGTACCTGTTTGTAAGGCAGATCATCCGACCTTTGCGACAATTAATCAGACGAATGAGACAACTGGAGAAAGGGGACTTCGATACCCGGGTCCAACTTTCGTTTACGGAGGAATATGCCCATTTGGCTTATGGATTTAATCACATGGCTTCACAGCTCACGACGCTGATGGAACAGGTGAAGGATGAGAGCCGGGCCAAGCGTGAAGCCCAGACGGGCTTGCTTGAGGCCCAGATCAAACCCCATTTTTTATACAATACCCTCGACATGATCCACTGGCGCGCACTTGATTACGAAGCCAAGGATATCAGTCGCATGATTGTACAACTAAGTAAGCTGTTACGGATCGGACTGAGTGGAGGGAGACTGTTTATACGGGTTCGTGATGAGTTGGAACATGCCCGTTGCTACGTTAACATCCAGTCAGAGCGGCTACCGTTCTCCATTCAATATCAGGAGCAGATCGATCCGCATATTCGCGGTTGTTACATTCCCAAGATCATTTTGCAGCCCTTTATCGAAAATGCCGTTATGCACGGGCACCCTGAAGAAGGCACACTTCGAATTCAGGTGCATATGCACGAAGAGGTTGGCCCGCATGAGGATATCGTCATTCGTATCACGGATAATGGGCGGGGTTTGCCGGAGGGGTGGAAACTCGAAGAGACGTGTGGCATCGGCGTACGGAATGTACATCAGCGCATTCAGCTTTATTGTGGGAAGAGGTATGGTGTTCAACTGAGCGATAGAGAGTCAGGTGGAGTGGAAGTGACCATTACGCTGCCGCGTATTGAGACCGACGAGCAATTAAATCTATGGCTGGACGGTGAAAAATGATGAAGACCATTATGCTTGTTGATGACGATCCTCATATTGTAAAGGCATTAACAGATCATATCGATTGGCCTTCTATGGGCCTCAGCATTGCAGGCACTGCTTCCAATGGCTTGGATGCGCTGGAGCTGTTTCACCGCATGCATCCAGATGTCGTTATGACTGACGTATATCTACCGGGGATGACCGGGCTTGAGATCACACAGACGTTGCGACGTGATCATCCCCACTTGCCGATCATCATTCTTAGTGGATATGACGAATTCGAGAACGCCCGGGCAGCCATGCGCTGGGGGGTGAATCACTTTTTGCTGAAGCCGGCAGAGGTTGAGGAGATTGAGTCTGTGCTGCGTGAGGTGTTACTGGAACAAGATGTGCGAGAGCGGCATGAGCGACTGGAGCAGACGTACAAGCAGGAGGTCGGACGGGTACTTCCGTATTTGCGCAAACAATTTCTTCACGAACTGCTGACTACGCGATATCGGGCAGACGAGCTTCCCAAAGAACGCATGGACTATATAGGCATTCATATGTCCTCCCAGACACGCGCCATTAGCCTGCAACTGAATCGCCCCGTATTTTTGACACGAATGAAAGAACGGGATTGGCAGCTTCTCCGCTATGGGGCGGCCGATATTATTCAGGAAACGGTGAAGGAGCAAGCGGCGCGCATGAATGGTCAGGTAGAGATTGTTGATTATTCGGATCAGGTATTTGTGTTGCTTCTATTAGGAGATAAAGATCATCTGGAAGAATGCCTGCCATTCGTGGAGAGGATGATCGATCAGATCTTTACGTATCTGAAAATTGAAGTGAGTGCTGGAATCGGAAGATCCAAGAGTCACCCATGTGAGGTGATAGATTCCTATCTCGAGAGCAGGGAAGCGGTGGAAAAAGCAGAGTTTCAAGGTGGAAGTCGTATCTACCACTATGAAACATCAGAGGAAACAGAACCAAGTGTGACCGATTATTCATTATTGCTTCGTCAATGGAACGAGGCTTGGGCGGATATTCGACCTGACCTGGCGGAAGAGGTATGGCATCATATTTGCCTTTTGCTGAAAGAGGGGAAATGTGTTGGGATACAGGATGTACAGGTTGTGGCCGTCAGTCTGTTCGACACGTTGATGCATAGCTGGAACCGACTTCATCCTATGTCAACGCCGCCGCTGGCGATGAGTGATTTTTTGCGTGAAATTCAATCGAAATATGCTTTGCATGATCTGGTAAAGTGGATGGATCGTATTATCTGCGACTGGCTGGAACAGATACGTAAGGAGATGAGCGAGAAGAAAAGCAATAAACTTATCGAGCAGGTGAAACAGTATGTAGAGCTTCATTACGCCGAAGAGATTAGTTTTGAAGCGATCGCCAAGGGGCTGTTTGTACATCCGAAGTATCTGAGTCAACTGTTCAAAAGGGTGACCGGTGAGAATTTCGTGAGTTATTTGAACGGGTACCGGATTCAGAGGGCGTTGGAACTGTTGCAGTCGGGACATTACATGGTATATGAGGTGAGCGAGATGACGGGGTTCCGTAATGCAACGTATTTTAGCCAGGTGTTCAAAATGCTTACGGGCAAGAGTCCGTCTGAGGTGGGGTAGAGCGATACAGGTATAGTAATTAAATAAAGTGGAAGAGGAGGTATGGTTCTTATGATGATCGATCAGCAGGAATATTACATTAAAGGCTTATGTTACTCCATTAGATCGGCAGAGGAAAAGGATGCTGAGGCCTTGTCTTCACTACGTGTACAAATCGATGGGGAGACCGAGAACATGGATCGTGAAGAGGGCGAGGCGTATATCGACGCAGCCGGGTTTAGGCGAATCATCCATTTGGACACTGAGAAGTCACGGAATCTGTTCCTTGTTGCTGTAGTAGAGGGTGAGATTGTGGGATACTCCCGATGTGAAGGTACAGTGCTGAAGCGCTTTTGCCATAAAGTTGAGTTCGGCGTGTGTGTGGCCCGAGAGTTCTGGGGGCATGGGATTGGCAAGAACTTGCTGGAGAGGTCGATAGAATGGGCAGACCGGACTGGTGTAGAGAAGATGACGTTGAACGTGCTGGCATCCAATGAAAAGGCAATCGAGTTATACCAAAAGAGTGGCTTCGAGATCGAAGGTATTTTGAAAAAGGATCGGCGACACACGGATGGACAGTATCACGACACGATAGTGATGGGCAGGTTCAGAGACTAATAGTATAAAAAGTGAAAATCACAATCTATATAAGCCCACAGCTTATGGAGTTCAGTTATTAGATTCGAAATCCACATAACAGATAGCAGCGTTATTGAGTAGAGGTATTATGTTTCTTGTTTTATAGAACGAATGTAATGATGTTGAATGGGTCTGTTCACAACCTATATGAGATAGATTAGACCGGTGAGTGTATATAGGATATAGTAAGAGGATATTGCCATTGGAAAAAGAGATTATGAAGAGATTGAATCGAATATATAATCAGTTTTCATATGGGATATTTTACAAGTAGCAATTGTGTTGTGTATATGATATATTCTAATTCCGGCCAAGAAAACACGGTTTACACGGTGCGGTAAGCGAATGAAATAAGCTTCGAAAGAAACTTGAAAAAAAGAGCTTGCTAAGTTGGTTCGGAAGTGTTATGATATAAAAGTTGCTGAGGAGAACAATGCTCGGTAACGAAAACAAGTTTGATCTTTGAAAACTGAACAACGAGTGAGTAAACATTCTGCTTGCAGAATGAATGCGAAAGTTTGAGACAAGCCTTGGTTTGAATCGACTGGAGCACAAATGAGATTTTTAATCTCGTCAGATTCAAAATGAGCTTATCGCTCTTTTCAATACTTTATTGGAGAGTTTGATCCTGGCTCAGGACGAACGCTGGCGGCATGCCTAATACATGCAAGTCGAGCGGACTTGAAGAGAAGCTTGCTTCTCGGATGGTTAGCGGCGGACGGGTGAGTAACACGTAGGCAACCTGCCCTCAAGTTTGGGACAACTACCGGAAACGGTAGCTAATACCGAATAATTGTTTTCTTCGCCTGAAGGAAACTGGAAAGACGGAGCAATCTGTCACTTGGGGATGGGCCTGCGGCGCATTAGCTAGTTGGTGAGGTAACGGCTCACCAAGGCGACGATGCGTAGCCGACCTGAGAGGGTGATCGGCCACACTGGGACTGAGACACGGCCCAGACTCCTACGGGAGGCAGCAGTAGGGAATCTTCCGCAATGGGCGAAAGCCTGACGGAGCAATGCCGCGTGAGTGATGAAGGTTTTCGGATCGTAAAGCTCTGTTGCCAGGGAAGAACGCTTGGGAGAGTAACTGCTCTCAAGGTGACGGTACCTGAGAAGAAAGCCCCGGCTAACTACGTGCCAGCAGCCGCGGTAATACGTAGGGGGCAAGCGTTGTCCGGAATTATTGGGCGTAAAGCGCGCGCAGGCGGTCATTTAAGTCTGGTGTTTAATCCCGGGGCTCAACCCCGGATCGCACTGGAAACTGGGTGACTTGAGTGCAGAAGAGGAGAGTGGAATTCCACGTGTAGCGGTGAAATGCGTAGATATGTGGAGGAACACCAGTGGCGAAGGCGACTCTCTGGGCTGTAACTGACGCTGAGGCGCGAAAGCGTGGGGAGCAAACAGGATTAGATACCCTGGTAGTCCACGCCGTAAACGATGAGTGCTAGGTGTTAGGGGTTTCGATACCCTTGGTGCCGAAGTTAACACATTAAGCACTCCGCCTGGGGAGTACGGTCGCAAGACTGAAACTCAAAGGAATTGACGGGGACCCGCACAAGCAGTGGAGTATGTGGTTTAATTCGAAGCAACGCGAAGAACCTTACCAGGTCTTGACATCTGAATGACCGGTGCAGAGATGTACCTTTTCTTCGGAACATTCAAGACAGGTGGTGCATGGTTGTCGTCAGCTCGTGTCGTGAGATGTTGGGTTAAGTCCCGCAACGAGCGCAACCCTTATATTTAGTTGCCAGCACTTCGGGTGGGCACTCTAGATAGACTGCCGGTGACAAACCGGAGGAAGGTGGGGATGACGTCAAATCATCATGCCCCTTATGACCTGGGCTACACACGTACTACAATGGCCGGTACAACGGGCTGCGAAATCGCGAGATGGAGCCAATCCCAACAAAGCCGGTCTCAGTTCGGATTGCAGGCTGCAACTCGCCTGCATGAAGTCGGAATTGCTAGTAATCGCGGATCAGCATGCCGCGGTGAATACGTTCCCGGGTCTTGTACACACCGCCCGTCACACCACGAGAGTTTATAACACCCGAAGTCGGTGGGGTAACCGCAAGGAGCCAGCCGCCGAAGGTGGGATAGATGATTGGGGTGAAGTCGTAACAAGGTAGCCGTATCGGAAGGTGCGGCTGGATCACCTCCTTTCTATGGAGAATCGTTTCCTGCAACGGAAACATTCAAATACGCAGCTTAGCTGCAAAACACTCACTCGTTGTTCGGTTTTGAGAGCTCAAACTCTCAAACAGCTTGCTTTTGCATGGAGCTTGTTCTTTGAAAACTAGATATCGAAACGAAACAAACGCGAATTAGAACATTCCTTTTTAGCTGAACTTGTGTTAAACAAGTTTCAATAAAAACGGTAGTCAAATTGCTTTTGTGATGGTATCGGGTGAGAGCGACTTTTGGCTTTGCGCAAGCAAAACAAGGGAAGCGAGCGACCGAAACCGGAACAAAATGGTTAAGCTACTAAGAGCACACGGAGGATGCCTAGGCGCTAGGAGCCGATGAAGGACGTGGCGAACAACGAAACTGCCTCGGGGAGCTGTAAGCAAGCTTTGATCCGGGGGTGTCCGAATGGGGAAACCCAGCTGGGGTAATTTCCAGTTACTCACAACTGAATACATAGGTTGTGTAGAGGCATACCAGGGGAACTGAAACATCTAAGTACCCTGAGGAAGAGAAAACAATAGTGATTCCGTCAGTAGCGGCGAGCGAACGCGGAGAAGCCCAAACCAGAGAGCTTGCTCTTTGGGGTTGTGGGACGTCTCACATGGAGTTACAAAGGAACCGGTTAAGCGAAGAGGTCTGGAAAGGCCCGCCAAAGAAGGTAAAAGCCCTGTAGTTGAAAGTTGGTTCCCTCCGAGACGGATCCCGAGTAGTGCGGGGCACGTGAAACCCCGTATGAATCCGGCAGGACCATCTGCCAAGGCTAAATACTTCCTAGCGACCGATAGTGAAGCAGTACCGTGAGGGAAAGGTGAAAAGCACCCCGGAAGGGGAGTGAAATAGAACCTGAAACCGTGTGCTTACAAAAAGTCAGAGCCCGTTTTAGGGGTGATGGCGTGCCTTTTGTAGAATGAACCGGCGAGTTACGTTCCCGTGCAAGGTTAAGGTGAAGAGCCGGAGCCGCAGCGAAAGCGAGTCTGAATAGGGCGACTTAGTACGTGGACGTAGACCCGAAACCGGGTGATCTACCCCTGTCCAGGGTGAAGGTGCGGTAACACGCACTGGAGGCCCGAACCCACGCATGTTGAAAAATGCGGGGATGAGGTGGGGGTAGCGGAGAAATTCCAATCGAACTCGGAGATAGCTGGTTCTCCCCGAAATAGCTTTAGGGCTAGCCTCGGAAAACAGAGTCGTGGAGGTAGAGCACTGATTGGGTGCGGGGCCCGCAAGGGTTACCAAGCTCAGTCAAACTCCGAATGCCATAGACTTACTTCCGGGAGTCAGACAGTGAGTGCTAAGATCCATTGTCAAAAGGGAAACAGCCCAGACCATCAGCTAAGGTCCCCAAGTGTGTGTTAAGTGGGAAAGGATGTGGAGTTGCACAGACAACCAGGATGTTGGCTTAGAAGCAGCCACCATTGAAAGAGTGCGTAATAGCTCACTGGTCGAGTGACTCTGCGCCGAAAATGTAACGGGGCTAAACACACCACCGAAGCTATGGCTTGATGCTTTGCATCAGGGGTAGGGGAGCGTTGTATAAGGGTTGAAGGTGTACCGTAAGGAGCGCTGGACATTATACAAGTGAGAATGCCGGTATGAGTAACGAAAAGATCAGTGAGAATCTGATCCGCCGAAAGCCTAAGGGTTCCTGAGGAAGGCTCGTCCGCTCAGGGTAAGTCGGGACCTAAGGCGAGGCCGAAAGGCGTAGTCGAAGGACAACAGGTCGAAATTCCTGTACCACCGTAAGCCGTTATGAGCAATGGGGGGACGCAGTAGGGTAGTGACGCGGACTGATGGATGTCCGTCTAAGCAGTAAGGCTGATGTGTAGGCAAATCCGCACATTGTAAGGCTGAGCTGTGATGGGGAGCGAAAATTATAGTAGCGAAGGTCATGATCTCACACTGCCAAGAAAAGCCTCTAGCCAGGTGATGGTGCCCGTACCGCAAACCGACACAGGTAGGCGAGAAGAGTATTCTAAGGCGCGCGGAAGAACTCTCGTTAAGGAACTCGGCAAAATGACCCCGTAACTTCGGGAGAAGGGGTGCCCCGGTAGTGTGAATAGCACGAGGGGGCCGCAGTGAAAAGGCCCAAGCGACTGTTTAGCAAAAACACAGGTCTGTGCGAAGCCGTAAGGCGAAGTATACGGGCTGACGCCTGCCCGGTGCTGGAAGGTTAAGGGGAGTGGTTAGGAGCAATCCGAAGCTGTGAACCGAAGCCCCAGTAAACGGCGGCCGTAACTATAACGGTCCTAAGGTAGCGAAATTCCTTGTCAGGTAAATTCTGACCCGCACGAATGGCGTAACGACTTGGGCGCTGTCTCAACGAGAGATCCGGTGAAATTTTAATACCTGTGAAGATGCAGGTTACCCGCGACAAGACGGAAAGACCCCATGGAGCTTTACTGCAGCTTGATATTGAATTTGGGTACGATCTGTACAGGATAGGTGGGAGCCTTTGAAGTGTGAGCGCCAGCTTGCATGGAGGCAACGTTGGGATACCACCCTGATCGTATCTAGGTTCTAACCTGGTACCGTAATCCGGTGCGGGGACAGTGTCAGGTGGGCAGTTTGACTGGGGCGGTCGCCTCCTAAAGAGTAACGGAGGCGCCCAAAGGTTCCCTCAGAATGGTTGGAAATCATTCGAAGAGTGCAAAGGCATAAGGGAGCTTGACTGCGAGACCTACAAGTCGAGCAGGGACGAAAGTCGGGCTTAGTGATCCGGTGGTACCGCATGGAAGGGCCATCGCTCAACGGATAAAAGCTACCCTGGGGATAACAGGCTTATCTCCCCCAAGAGTCCACATCGACGGGGAGGTTTGGCACCTCGATGTCGGCTCATCGCATCCTGGGGCTGAAGTAGGTCCCAAGGGTTGGGCTGTTCGCCCATTAAAGCGGTACGCGAGCTGGGTTCAGAACGTCGTGAGACAGTTCGGTCCCTATCTGTCGTGGGCGTAGGAAATTTGAGAGGAGCTGTCCTTAGTACGAGAGGACCGGGATGGACGTACCGCTGGTGTACCAGTTGTTCCGCCAGGAGCACCGCTGGGTAGCTATGTACGGACGGGATAAACGCTGAAAGCATCTAAGCGTGAAGCCCCCCTCAAGATGAGATTTCCCAGTATGTAAGACCCCTTGAAGACGACGAGGTAGATAGGCTGGGGGTGGAAGTGCAGCAATGCATGGAGCTGACCAGTACTAATCGGTCGAGGGCTTATCCAATAGCAAGTTCTAAATCGCGTATTTCGTTTCGAATCTAGTTTTCAGAGAACGATCTCTGAATGTAAGCTAAGCTACGCGTTTGGTGGCGATGGCGGAGGGGTTCCACACGTACCCATCCCGAACACGACCGTTAAGCCCTCTAGCGCCGATGGTACTTGGACCGCAGGGTCCTGGGAGAGTAGGACGCCGCCAAGCGAAACCCCATTGGGGTATTTTTTTTCGAAAATTGATAAGGGCCCTTAGCTCAGTTGGTTAGAGCGCACCTCTGATAAGGGTGAGGCCGGTGGTTCGAGTCCACCAGGGCCCATAGCAAGACCACAACAAGAAATACACCAGAGTATGGGGCCATAGCTCAGCTGGGAGAGCGCCTGCCTTGCAAGCAGGAGGTCAGCGGTTCGATCCCGCTTGGCTCCACCATTCCCTGATAGCTCAGTTGGTAGAGCACTCGACTGTTAATCGAGTTGTCACAGGTTCGAGCCCTGTTCGGGGAGCCAGTAAGGCCCGTTGGTCAAGGGGTTAAGACACCTCCCTTTCACGGAGGTAACAGGGGTTCGAATCCCCTACGGGTCATATTATGGAGGCTTAGCTCAGCTGGGAGAGCATCTGCCTTACAAGCAGAGGGTCGGGGGTTCGATCCCCTCAGCCTCCACCATATAAACTTTATAACGACGCGGGGTGGAGCAGCCCGGTAGCTCGTCGGGCTCATAACCCGAAGGCCGCAGGTTCAAATCCTGCCCCCGCAATTATACTTTCCTTTGAGAAAGTGATCTGGAACCGTGGTGTAGTTGGCCTAACATGCCTGCCTGTCACGCAGGAGATCGCGGGTTCGAATCCCGTCGGTTCCGCCATTTTTTTATTCTAGTAAGGCTCGGTAGCTCAGTCGGTAGAGCAGAGGACTGAAAATCCTCGTGTCGGCGGTTCGATTCCGTCCCGAGCCACCATTTATAACACCATGTAATACGCCGGTGTAGCTCAACTGGTAGAGCAACTGACTTGTAATCAGTAGGTTGGGGGTTCAAGTCCTCTCGCCGGCACCATGTAATCCTGGAGGATTAGCGAAGCGGCCAAACGCATCAGACTGTAAATCTGCTCCCGTACGGGTTCGGTGGTTCGAATCCATCATCCTCCACCAGTTTTTCTATGAGTCATTAGCTCAGTTGGTAGAGCACCTGACTTTTAATCAGGGTGTCGAAGGTTCGAGCCCTTCATGACTCACCATTATATGCGCGTGTGGCGGAATTGGCAGACGCACTAGACTTAGGATCTAGCGTCTTTGACGTGGGGGTTCAAGTCCCTCCACGCGCATCCTTTATTTGCGGAAGTGGCTCAGCGGTAGAGCATCGCCTTGCCAAGGCGAGGGTCGCGGGTTCGATTCCCGTCTTCCGCTCCAATATTTTGCGCCCTTAGCTCAGCTGGATAGAGCGTTTGACTACGAATCAAAAGGCCGGGAGTTCGAATCTCTCAGGGCGCGCCATTATAACTTCATATTTTGCCGGCGTGGCGGAATGGCAGACGCGCTCGACTCAAAATCGAGTGGGAAACCGTGGAGGTTCGAGTCCTCTCGCCGGTATATATAACGGGATGTAGCTCAGCTTGGTAGAGCACCTGGTTTGGGACCAGGGGGTCGCATGTTCAAATCGTGTCATCCCGATTGTTGTTATGCGGGTGTAGTTCAATGGTAGAACTTTAGCCTTCCAAGCTAATAGCGTGGGTTCGATTCCCATCACCCGCTTATATATTGAAAAAGAAAGAGACGGTACTCACCGTCTCTTTCTTTTTTTCTGCATTCACAGGCATATTGACCATGATTGTATACGAAGATCATGGATTATATAGCTGATTAGCATGTACCAACATGTATCCCATCCTCACGATATATTCCCCTCTCTTTTAAGTCTGTCCTTAGTCATTGTGGAAGTGTTCAAATAGAGAAGGTCTAACACATGTTCGAACACAAGAATATCTTTTCTTTATCACAATTTATAAAAACGCTTACAAAAATAGCTTGCGTAAATCATTAACCTGTAATACCATATCAATTAAGCGCTTAACCTTTAGGGGTAAGGCGCTTAAACTTAACGTAGATTAAGCGCTTAACCCGTAAAGGAAAGGACGGCGATCAAACTCATGAAAACAATTCGACTAACGATGGCTCAGGCACTGCTTCGATACCTGGATCAGCAATATATCTCGGTTGACGGGGTGGAAACCAAGTTTGTGAAGGGAATCATCGGTATTTTTGGACATGGCAATGTAACAGGCATTGGAGAAGCGCTGGAGCGCAGTCCGGGAAGCCTGACGTATATGCAAGGCAAGAACGAACAAGGCATGGTGCATACGGCAGCGGCTTATGCCAAGCAGAAGAACCGTAGACAGATCTATGCATGTACTACATCCATTGGACCTGGTGCTTTGAATATGATTACGGCGGCAGCTACTGCAACAGTGAACCGAATTCCGGTTTTATTGCTTCCTGGAGACAACTTTGCTACACGGGAACCGGACCCGGTACTTCAGCAGTTGGAAGTGAGCAGTGATTATACAATCTCAGCCACTGATCCATTCAAAGCCGTCAGCAAGTACTGGGATCGCATTGTTCGCCCCGAACAGCTGATGATTGCTGTTACACAGGCGATGCGTGTGCTAACCGATCCAGCAGAGACAGGAGCAGTAACGCTCGCACTGCCGCAGGATGTGCAGGCAGAGGCATACGATTATCCAGAATCGTTCTTTGCCCGCAAAGTACATTATCTGGATCGTCGCCCCCCAGTACAGGCAGCCATTGAACGGGCAACGGAGCAGATTGCCCGAGGCAGAAAGCCGCTGCTCGTTGCAGGCGGCGGTGTGTTGTATTCTGAGGCGTCCGTCCAGCTCGTGGAATTCGCCGAGGCATTTGGTATTCCGATCGCCGAGACGCAGGCGGGCAAGAGCGCAGTTTCTTGGGACCACCCACTAAATGTGGGGGCCATCGGGGTTACCGGCTCTCTGGCAGCCAATAGGCTGGCGAGAGAAGCAGACGTTGTGATCGGCGTCGGTACACGGTTCTCGGATTTCACGACGGCGTCCCGCTCTGCTTTTCAGCATCCAGAAGCTTCATTCATCAACATTAACCTGAACGGCATGGATGCCGCTAAGTTAGGCGGGGAAGCCATTCTGGCAGATGCACGCGAAGGATTGCAGGCTTTGCAAAAGGAATTGCAGGAAAGACAATACCGAAGTGCATATGGTGCATCCGAAATCGCTGATCTCCGCGCTGAGTGGAATGCAGAAGTGGATCAGCTGTATGCAGCTCAACATGAAGCAGGGCTGGCACAGACTACAGCAGTTGGCATCGTTAACCGGACCATTGATCCATCTTCCGTCATAGTGTGTGCGGCAGGCAGTCTGCCGGGTGATCTACATCGTCTGTGGCGTGCGGCTGAACCAAAGACGTATCACATGGAGTATGGGTTCTCCTGTATGGGGTACGAGGTAAGTGGAGCGTTCGGAGCAGCACTTGCCGAGCCGGATCGTGAAGTGTACGCCATGGTAGGGGATGGTAGTTATCTGATGCTGCATTCGGAGTTTGTGACCAGTTTGCAGGAACAGAAGAAGATGACTATTTTATTATTCAACAACAATGGATTCCAATGTATTCATAATTTGCAGCGGGAACATGGTAGTGACGGGTTCGGCAATGAGTTCCGTTATCGGGAATCCGAGAGTGGACGACTGACCGGGGATTACATGCCAATGGACTTTGCTGCACACGCCCGAAGCATGGGAGCCAAATCCTATAGAGCGGAGACAGCAGAACAGCTGGAACAAGCACTCCGAGATGCGAAGAACGAAACAGTGAGTACGTTGATTGAGATTCCGGTCGTGCCTGGAACCAACGCAGGTGGATACGAGTCATGGTGGAATGTGGGTGTACCTGAGGTATCTGCCGAAGAAAAGGTAGTTCATGCTCATCACACCATGCAAGCCAACCGTGCCAAAGCAAGACCGATTTAATCCGGTTTAATATAGTGAACCACAATGTTGAACGACAAAGGAGACGTGGGGCAATGAGCAAGCTGCCATTCCAGCTTGGGATTCATCCGATCAATTGGGTCGGTGAAGATGTGAAGGAGCATGGTGATGCGACAACATGTGCGCAGATTCTGGATGACATTCAGCGTCTTGGGCTGACAGGTACAGAGATGGGACGTAAATATCCAACTGATCCTGCTATATTGCGTGAGGAATTGAGTAAAAGGAATATCAAGCTGGTCTCCCAGTGGAAATCGGTGCTATTCTCCGATCCGGCGTATCGTCAGTCGGAGCTGGACAGTTATCGCAGACATGCGGAATTTCTGCAATCCATGGGCAGTAAGGTGATCAGTACGGCGGAGGTAGGCGGGTCACTTCATTTTGATCCAAGACGGACACCGAATGAAAAAGAAGTGCTTAGACTCAGCGAATCTGAATGGCATATCCTCGCTGAAGGATTGAATGAAGCAGGAGCCATTGCCCGTGAACATGGGTTGAAGCTTACGTACCATCATCATGGAGGCACAGTGGTAGAGCAACCGGATGAGATTGATCGACTGATGGAGCTGACAGACCCTTCTCTCGTGTATCTGCTCTATGATACTGGTCATGCCTATTATGGCGGAGCCGATCCGCTTGAACTGTTGCGCAAACATTATGATCGGATCGCCTATATCCATCTGAAAGATATCCGCCCGCATGTGCTGGATGAAGCACGCGCGGAGCAATCTGACTTTGTCGGCTGTATTCGTAGAGGAGTGTTCACTGTACCAGGCGATGGATGCATTGATTTTGCACCAATTCTACAAGAACTGATCACACGAGGGTACGATGGCTGGGCGATGCTTGAAGGAGAGCAGGACCCTGCGATTCATAACCCATATGAGTATGCGAAGCGATCTTTGAACTATATGGAGTCGTTATACCAACACAGCTGATTCGTTTAGCATTGTAGCGGTCAGAGGCCACACCTATGAAGCGAAAAAAGAAGAAGGCCAGCAAGAGTATAAAGTTACGATTGGAAAATAAAACTGACTTACTCTAGCCGTTTACGAGTTCTTACGATGGAATGAGTAACTAGTCTAGATATCCATATACAACATGTAAAATCCCACTACAGAAAGGGGCTCACATGCAATGACTTACGTATCCTTTCCCGTATCCAGGAAGAAGGATTTCACCGCCATTGGTCGCTTGTGCATCGACTTGAACGCCAATGAGATCAATCGCCCGATGGAAGAGACGATGACGTTCACAAAGTATGTTGGCGGCTCTCCGGCCAATATTACGATTGGCATGTCCAGACTGGGTATGGAGACGGCTTTTATCGGTAAGATCGCGGGTGACCAGATGGGCAGATTCATCCAGAGTTATTTGGAGAAGAACGGCATCGACACATCAAATGTAGTTACAGATGACACTGGAGCGGTGACAGGGCTTGCTTTTACCGAAATTAAAAGCCCAACGGATTGCAGTATCCTGATGTACCGGGACAATGTAGCGGATTTGTTATTACAGGCGCAAGAGGTACAAGAGCAGTTGATTGCTGACTCCAAAGTGCTGCTAATCTCAGGCACAGCCCTCGCGCAGAGCCCATCCCGTGAAGCCGTATTACAGGCACTAACGTATGCAAAAAAACATGGCACAGTTATTGTGTTTGATCTGGACTATCGCCCATACACATGGACATCAGATGAAGAGACAGCGGTCTATTACAACCTTGCAGCCGAGAAATGCAATATCATCCTCGGCACACGTGAAGAGTTCGACATGATGGAGACATTCGATCACAATCCGGATCATAGCGATCAGGTGACTGCGCAGAAATGGTTTGATTTCTCAGCGAATATCGTTGTAATCAAACACGGCAAGGAAGGGTCCATTGCTTATACGCGTGAAGGGCTTTCCCACCGCGCGGACAGCTATCCGGCAAAAGTGGTCAAAACGTTCGGCGCAGGCGATTCCTATGCGGCTGGGTTCCTGTATGGATTGATGCAGGGCT
Organism: Paenibacillus sp. FSL K6-1122; assembly: GCF_037977015.1. Lineage (NCBI taxonomy): Bacteria > Bacillati > Bacillota > Bacilli > Caryophanales > Paenibacillaceae > Paenibacillus > Paenibacillus sp. FSL K6-1122. The sequence goes on from NZ_CP150272.1 coordinate 323,174, forward strand.
GGACAATTGAGCGCAGTATGGCGTATGGCAGTGGCGCAGCAAGTATCGTCATTTCGAGCCACAGCTGTTCGGATGCAATGCCAACGGTCGAACAGGTAAATGACTACATTGAACGTTGCAATCGGGGCGAGATCACCGTGTCTTGAAGCTCGTTGCAATACTTTGAATAACACACTCATACAGATCAACATCAATCATATAAGTTCAACATAAGGGATCACACATAAGCGAAGGGAGACAGGGCTATGGGAAAAGGAATTTCTGAAGCGTCTGCAACAGCGACAATGGTACAAAACTGGATCGGAGGTGCCTGGGTAACCCCAGCGTCAACTCGCACGGAGCCAGTGGTGAATCCGGCTACAGAAGAGGTTATTGCACATGTGCCATTGTCCGAACAAGCGGACGTGGATCTGGCGGTTCAGACAGCACGAGAAGCGTTCAAATCCTGGAGCAGCACACCGGTTCCACGCCGTGCACGTATTCTGTTCCGATACCAGCAGTTGCTGGTTGAACATTGGGAGGAGCTCGCCCGCCTGGTAACGCTGGAGAACGGTAAAAGTTATGCCGAAGCGTATGGCGAGGTATTGCGTGGCATTGAATGCGTCGAGTTCGCGGCTGGTGCCCCGAATCTGATGATGGGCAAACAACTGCCTGACATCGCTACAGGACTGGAGTCGGGCATGTACCGCTACCCAATCGGTGTAATTGGGGGGATTACCCCATTCAACTTCCCGATGATGGTGCCGTGCTGGATGTTCCCGCTGGCTATTGCGTGTGGTAACACCTTTGTCTTGAAGCCGTCCGAGCGCACACCGCTGCTGGCAGGCCGCCTGGCAGAGCTGTTCAAGGAAGCGGGGCTTCCTGACGGTGTGCTCAACATCGTTCACGGTGCGCATGATGTCGTGAACGGGTTGCTGGAACATAAGGATGTTCAAGCGATCTCCTTTGTCGGATCACAACCTGTAGCTGAATACGTCTACACCACTGCATCCAAGCATGGCAAACGGGTACAGGCACTGGCTGGTGCCAAAAACCACTCCATCGTTATGCCGGACGCCGATCTGGATCTAACCGTGAAAGAGATTACCAGTGCAGCCTTTGGCTCAGCAGGGGAACGTTGCATGGCATGTGCGGTTGTTGTGGCTGTGGGTGATGTGGCTGACGAACTGGTACAAAAGCTGGTGGAAGCTGCAGACCGCATTAGCATTGGTAACGGCATGGATGAGGGCGTGTTCCTCGGTCCTGTCATCCGTGGACCACATAAAGAGCGTACACTCAGTTACATTGAAGCCGGAGAGCAGGAAGGTGCGGCATTGATTCGGGATGGACGTAAGGATCAGGCGACAGGTGAATCCGGTTATTTTGTAGGGCCTACGGTATTCGACCAAGTTGATAGCAATATGAAAATTTGGCAGGATGAGATCTTTGCTCCGGTACTCTCGGTGGCAAGAGTGTCTACGCTGGAGGAAGCCGTTGAGCTGGCGAACCGTTCCGACTTTGCCAACGGGGCGTGTCTGTTCACCCGCAGCGGAGCGAGTATGCGTCAATTCCGTGAAACGATTGATGCGGGCATGTTGGGTATTAACCTGGGCGTACCTGCACCAATGGCATTTTTCCCGTTTTCCGGTTGGAAAAAGTCCTTCTATGGTGATCTACATGCCAATGGTACGGATGGTGTTGAATTCTACACTCGCAAGAAGATGGTAACGGCGCGCTGGTAACAACCAGAGCATCACTCGGGCTAAGGGGAACGCCCAGCCCATATGGACGCACATAGGGAGGATAACGGAATGGGCAAGGACAAAGTGAGAATTGGCATCATCGGTGCTGGACGGATCGGCAAAATTCATGCAGACAATCTCCTGCGTAACCCGCATGCCGAGATTGTGGGAATCAGTGACTTGTTTGCAGGTCCTGAATTGGAGGCTTGGGCCTCCGACCGTGGCATCCCTGTTGTAACAACGGATAGTAGCCAGTTGATCTCGATGCCTAATGTAGACGCGGTGCTGATCTGTTCTTCAACTGATACACATGTGCCGCTGATCGAACAGGCCGCCCAGGCGGGCAAACATATCTTCTGCGAGAAACCAGTCAGCATGGATCTGGCACAGACCCAAGCGGCGGTAGCGGCAGTTCAGAAGGCTGGCGTGAAGCTGCAAATTGGATTTAACCGCCGCTTCGATCACAATTTCAGACGGATACGTGCGCATGTGCAGGATGGTACGATTGGTGATCCACATATTATCAAAATTACGTCTCGCGACCCGAGTCCGCCTCCTGCGGAGTACATCCGGGTGTCTGGCGGGATCTTCATGGACATGATGATCCACGATTTTGACATGGCCCGTTATCTGTCCGGGAGTGAAGTGGAAGAAGTGTACGCTCAGGGCAACGTGCTGATCAATCCGGTCTTTGCGGAACATGGTGACGTGGATACAGCGATTGTAACGATGACTTTTGCCAATGGAGCGATTGGTGTTATTGATAACAGCCGTCAGGCAGTATACGGATACGATCAGCGTGTTGAAGTATTTGGCTCGAAGGGCAGCGCCGCAGCGGCGAATGATCATCCAAATACGGCTGAGATCAGTACAGCGGCCGGGCTTATGCGCGACAAACCGTTACATTTTTTCCTGGAACGCTACAATGAAGCGTATGTGCAGGAGACAGCCCTCTTTATCGATGCGATCATTCATGATAAACCGGTTATCGTAGATGGCAACGATGCAGTACAGGCAGAACGAATTGCGCTGGCAGCAAAACTGTCCATGGAGCGGGGAAGACCTGTGAAGCTGAGTGAAGTCCCTGGGGTGTCACTGGAATCGCAAACGGCAACGCCATAGGTGGATGATTAAAGTCACTTTTTTCTAATAGAGCGCAAGAATGGTCCAAGTTTTTGTTTTTTTATAAGTATCAGGTTGTTGTGAACGAATACAGAAAGGAGTGGATGGCAAGATGTCAGAACGTATTGTGAAACCCGTGGTGAACCCGGAGGGAGACGGTACACTTATAAATGTAACACCGGAGTCGGCGGGGTGGGAATATGTTGGCTTTCAGGTAGCGAAGCTGGCGGAGGGGGAGACGCTAACCCGTGAGAGCGGTGATCAGGAACTCTGTGTGGTGCTTCTCAGCGGTTTCGCCAATGTAAGTACCCGGGAGCACACATGGGATAATATCGGAAAAAGAATGAGTGTTTTCGAGAAAATACCTCCGTACTCGGTCTACGTCTCAACTTCCGATCAAGTACAGATCACAGCACGTACCGAACTGGAAATCGCTATATGTGTTGCACCCGGTAAAGGCACGTACCCGGCTCGTCTCATTGCACCCGAAGATGTAGGGGTTGAGGCACGAGGATATGGCAATCTGGAACGCCAGATTCACAACATTTTGCCGGAACAAAAGGAAGCGGACAGTCTGCTCGTTGTTGAGGTATTCACGCCAGATGGGCATTGGTCAAGTTACCCGCCACATAAGCATGATCGGGACGCACTCCCGGATGAATCTTTGCTGGAAGAAACGTATTATTTCCGTGTACAGCCTGAGCAGGGGTTTGCCATTCAGCGTATATACACGGATGATCGTTCTGTGGACGAGACGCTAGCAGTGAAAAACGGTGAAGTGGTGCTTGTTCCGGACGGATATCATCCGGTAGGCGCTCCTCCGGGGTATGAGGTCTACTATCTGAACGTGATGGCTGGACCAACCCGGACCTGGAAATTCCATAACGATCCTGACCATGAGTGGTTGATGAAAAAGTAAAACAGTTCATGCTACGCACATTGTGCTGGCTTCAAGTTGCGTATGCAGACTTCCCCCTGCATAATGAGAAGAAGAGAACAATTATCTATGTATAACGAAATTTATATATAGCACAAATGGGGAAAAAACAATGAAAGCAACCATATACGATATAGCACGCGAGGCGGGTGTATCCATTGCAACCGTCTCGCAGGTCATTAATGGCAAAGGTAAGATCAGTGAGAAGCGGCGCGCCGAGATTATGGAGATCATGGAACGCCTTCATTATCAACCCAGTGCGATCGCAGCTGCACTTACAGGGAAGCAGACGTATACATTGGGGCTGCTCGTACCGGACATCTCAAACCCGTATTTCGCAGAACTCGCAAGAGCCGTGGAGGATCGAAGCCGTCAATTGGGTTACAGCGTGGTCATATGCAGTACGGATAATAAGGACGAGCGGGTAGAGCGTTATCTGAATCTGCTTCAGCAAAAAAGGGTAGATGGAATGATGATCGGAACCGGGATCGATAATGCAGAAATTTTGTCACCCCTCTTGCAGCAGTCCATCCCTGTTGCTCTGATTGCCCGTCATATGCCATCCCTGTCGGTTCATACAGTCACCATTGACGACATAATTGGCGGAGCACTCGCAGCGGAGCATTTGCTTGAACTGGGGCACACCCGTGTAGCGGTTCTGTCGGAACCGTCCAAAGTCAGCAGCAGTCAGGAACGTGTACGTGGATTCCGTGAAACACTGATTAAGGCAGGCCATACGCTGGAACCGAATCAAATCCGAGAATCGGCAGCTGACCTGAGCTCGGCCAAAAAAGAGGCGTTACTGCTGCTCGGTGAGAAGGATCACCCGACAGGTTTGTTCTGTTGTAATGACATTCAGGCCATTGGTGCACTTCAGGCAGCCAAAGAGCTGGGGCTACGCGTGCCAGAGGATGTGTCGATTATCGGGTTTGATAATACCATTCTGGCTTCGGTAACCAGTCCACCGCTTACGACCGTTGCCCAGCCAATTGAAGAATTGGGACATCGCGCTGTAGATCTGTTGATTGAAGAGTTAAAGGATGAACAAAAAGAGCCACAGAAGATTGTGCTGAAGCCTGAGCTGGTTATCCGAGAATCAGCAGGTCGTGTATTGAGCTGAAAACAAATAGTTTTCGGCGTACGCTGAACAGATGTGAGGCCAAGTCTACGTGTGTCATATTCATGGCTCGGGATAAGTGTTATCGTCTTACCTCGTTCTAAATAGGTAATAAAACAATATAACAAAGTAACAAACAAGCCGCGTTCACCCTATGGGAGAACGCGGCTTGTTCATTTAAATGTTCCAATTTTAGTGTAGCCCAAAAACGTCATCGTAATTGAGGGACCAGAGATAAGAAATGACATTGGAACAGAAGGAGTGAGATGTTATACTGGAAAATATCAATAATTACCAATTTATATGTTTTATGTAGATCTAGAGAGGGGATTGGGATGATTAAACGAATCAAGATGATTATGGGTATCGCCATGATTATTGTTTTTTTAGCTATTGCAGTACGTATGTATACCTCTGGTCAATATACTATGTATATCCCCAGCAAACATACGACGTTTCGAGCAGAGGTTACCGATCATATGACGATGCTGGATACATTGGATCGACTGACGATTAGGAAAATTTCCAACAATGAATCGTATAATGAAGATGATGAAATAACGATTACAGATCCCAAAGAGATTAGAGACATGCTGAAGTTATTAAAGGATGTTGAACTTAAAAGAGTACGGGAATTCGACGTTTCCGAAAGGAATCCGCACTACTATGAGTGGCGACTTACCATTAATAAAGAAGGTCGCTTTACCGATGGATTCGGATTGACGTTTTATAATGATAAGTCCATCTCCATCTACAATGAGGCGAAAACGAGAGACCAACTTGAGGACTACGAGATTACCAATGAGATTAATCTGAATGAGATGGACCGCCTTTTTGGAAAGCTGAAGGAGGAGCAAACATGACCATAATATCCAACTATTATGTACGCCCTATTGAAGAACAGGATATTCCTTTCCTGTGGGAGATGTTATACGCATCCCTGCATAGAAGAGAAGGTGATGAACCTTTTCCAATCGAAAGTATTCATACTCCCGGACTGTCCAAATACGTTGAAGACTGGGGAAGAGAAGGGGATCTCGGGTATGTTGCAGTTGACCAGCAGGGCAAGAGACTAGGTTCAATAACATTAAGATTCTATACGGATCAGAATGCGGGATACGGTTATGTGAATGCAGCTACGCCAGAGATGGGGATGGCTGTAACGGAAGATGCACGTGGAAAAGGAGTAGGTACCTTACTGCTTCAGACCGCATTAGATGAGGTTGAACGGCGGGGAATTGCAGCAGTCTCGCTCAGTGTTGACCCGGATAACCAAGCGATTCGCTTATATAAGCGGTTAGGATTTGTGGAGGAGTCCCTAAATGGTACATCAGTAACGATGGTGCGTGTAAGTAAACTTGAATCTTAAATGATGAGCGTTCGGATCACTGGCAAAACTGAGTAAACCACGTGGAACTGCAAAAGAAAAGGCGCTTCCTCATGGGGAACGCCTCTTTCTGTGTGCCATGTACAGCATCGGTATCTCTCTTATTATACTAAGTCCGTAGCACTTCAATATTATTTCAACAAAAATGCCAAAGCCTCGTCATACGTTTCCCATTGGAATTCAGTCTGGTGCGCCGACTCTTTGGAGATCCGATTCAATTGCATTTTGGCGATCGCACCACCTACGGCTACACTGGCTCGCTGCATACCCCACTGTGTCAGTAATTTCTGATGCTCCACAATTTTCTCTTTGGTATCCTGAGGGAAAGCCTTCATGTTCCGCATATCTACTAGCACATCAAACGAATTTCCCAATTGTTCAGCTATTCTCTGAATTTCTGTATTCGTTTGTTCGACATGTTCAGGGGAAACAATACCTTCCCAGATAATTTCAATAATAGGTTTAGTTGAATCCAAACGTCTAACAGACATGTAGGCAACTCCTCGATAATAAAATAATATGTAATATATGAGACTATAAGCCTATTAATTATACCTTTTTATAGCGAGAATGAAAACTGAATTCACAATATAGTGGTTCTTATGGACTACTTATTCCTAGGGAAGTTAAATTCAGGGATTGTTATCTTATCGTCATTGGAAGGAAGGTTAAATAGCTAAAAGCCGCCCAGAGAATGAACTCCAGACGGCCTCTATAACTGTAACATGATAAATTGAAAATCCTACGTAAATTAGAAGCCAATCTTCAAACTGTTACCTTCCGTTGCTACACCTTTGGAAAGGGAAATGCTCAGCTTTTGTTCTGCCGAGAAGCCTAGTGTTTCCCCATCATGCAGTGTGACGTCGTTCTCAACCACATACGTTGTGGTCATGAACATCATCTCAAATACATCGCTTAAGGACTCCGACGATTGCATAATCTCCATCTCTTCTTTACCAAAGTTACGTAGTCCGTAAGTGTAAGCTGAAGCGCCTTCGGCATTTTGGAATAATCCGATGAAAATCCAGAGCGAGACTGGCAACTCATCATGTTTGATCCCACGGCTGGTTTCAACATATTGACTGGCTTCAACAACAAGTGGGGCCATGTATATGGCCAGTGCGTGATCCAACTGTAACAAGGCACTCGCTGTTTGAGTGAACAGAACATGTCCCTCAATAGCATTTGTTGCGTTCAGAACAGAGACAATAATCTGAGACTGGTGCCGTGAGGTAACTTGCTCCGCTTCTCGCCAAAGGATGTTGAGTTTGGCATTCTCCTCAACTTCACGGTCAGGCACAGGCACAGCAATGTGAGCACATACCACCTGCATCCCATTCACTTCGAAAAAGAGATTGCCCTCCTCCGGGCGTTCTTCAATCTCGATATCCCATTCGTTCTTCATGTTCCTGATGAAAAGGTCAAAATCACAATCGTCACGCTCCAGCAGGACAAAACCCACGATGGTTTCACTGTAATTCGTCGATTCGACAGCACCACCTGCAGGTACTTTCTCCTTTTTGCGCCGCCGAAGCTTGTCAAACAATCCCATGACATGTTCTCCTTCCAATTCCAGAACGATTCTGGTCATTGTACACTGCTATCTATTCACTACCTTACCATAAAGGAGTTAACATGAATCGAAGCAATGCACCATTCGACAGAAATTACAGGAACAGAACGAGCAACAATGCAATGATCGCAGGCAAACCTTGTTTGATAATGATCGACCGTGAAGAAGTTGCTCCTCCATAAAGAGCCGCGATAATCACACACGCCAGGAAGAAAATCTGAATATGCTGTCCAACGGCAGCATCCGGATATACGAGTCCCCAGATCAGACCTGCCGCAAGAAATCCATTGTAAAGACCTTGATTGGCCGCGAGAGATTTGGTGGATTTGGCGAATTCCGGCGTGAGATTAAAGGTTTTCATTGTGCGTGGACGAGTCCACATAAACATCTCCATCACCATGATATAGAAGTGTTCGACAGCTACAAGAGCTACAAAAATGATACTAATCAAAGGAAACACCTTGCTTTCTGATATGTAATTTATTTACTTGTCCATCCTAGTATAAGTGTTTGCAACAAGAACGGAAAGAGCAAATTTAATTTGTAACAATTTAATTGCGTATTATTAAAATCATTTTCGTTTTCCAGTTGAGTTATGATGTTGAAATTAAAAAATGGTTACAAAGGTAAGCATACGCCGATTGTCGACAATCCATTCATTGGGTAATAATGAACAATAAAGAAGTAATATTGCTCAGGAAAGGGAGGAGATTACTATGGGAACAGTTCAATTCGTCATGTTGGCTGATGATCCATCCACATTTGTGACCCGAGTTGTACCTTTTATCGACATTGAGCTTGCAGGAATTCCGGGTGACCGTCATTATGGTCTGCTTCGTCCGGCGGACTCACGTCAGAAAATCTACAAGCGTGGCACACCGATTGCGAATCGCCGCCAGATCAGTATTGTGTCTGAGGAAGAATGTGCTCTTATTGCTGAGAAAATGAACATTCCTGAAGTACGTCCAGAGTGGCTTGGTGCCAATATACTGGTCCGTGGCATTGATCGATTGACGGAACTACCTGCTGGAACGCGGCTCCTATTTCCAAACGGGACAGGGTTAATATGTGAAGGGGAGAACCTTCCCTGTGTACATCCGGGAAAAATGATTGAACAATTCTATGAACAGGACGGTTTGCGCAAAAAATTCGTGCCTGCGGCTCGCAAAAAACGTGGGATTGTATGCTCGGTTGAACGGGAAGGTGTAATTCACTCGGGGGATACCATAGAAGTCATTCGCCTGTCCTGATTTTCAGGACAGTTTTCTAATTGATCAGCCCTCGGCGCTCACCATGGGGATGTCTAGAGTGTAAGTATTCCTCTGGTGTACTGCTCATCTCACATTATTTAGGTTCTCTGAACAACAATGCCCGCACAGCAAAGCGGGGTAAAACGAGTTGCCTGCGCCATCTCGAAGGTTGACTGAGGAGGCGATAGAGCCATTCCAGGTTAAGCTTCTGCCATATCGCAGGGGCACGTTTGGTTTTGCCAGCCACGATATCGAGACTGCCTCCAACACCTATGGCTACACGAGCGTTCAACTGGTGGCGATACTTGTTAATCCAGTGTTCCGCATGGGGGGCGCCAAGAGCCACGATAAGAAAGTCTGGTTGAGCAGTACAAATCTCTTCCACAATCTGTTGTTCCTCATCTGCCTGGAAGTAACCATGGTGTCTACCTTTTACGATAACTCCGGGGTAGTGTTGCGCAATAACTTTCACGGCCTCTTCACTGACACTTTCCTCTGCTCCCAACAGGTAGAATGACCAGTGTTTTTGATTGCCTTCCTCTAATAAACGAAACAGCAGATCACAACCGGTTACCCGTTCAGTCAATTGACCGCCCCGAAAACGGGATACCATCACAATGCCAGCACCGTCAGCTGTGACCAACCCGGCTTGATCGACGACTTTCCGAAGAGAGGCATTCTTTTGACAGGACATAACAATCTCGGGATTACCTGTGATGACATGGAATAGTTCAGTACTTTCCTGATCTACGACTTTATCAAGGATCGCAACGGTTTGATCCATCGTTACATTGGGAAAAGGGATGCCCATAATATTCGTTGATTGGCTCATATCTCATTTCCTTTCTGATTCCATCCCATGAGTGAATGGGGAACAAGCTTATGCATGTGAAGTTCATGTATCATACTGTCAATCAGATTATCGAATGCATGTACGTTTGGATCATAGTCGTGTAACAGATACAGTTTGCCCGAACGGCCAATGGCTGTGACTGCGGAATAGTAGTATCCGGTTAATCCAAGACAATAACAATCTTCATTAGCGTATTTCAAGATCGAATGCATCTCTGTGGAACAACGTAGTGTCTCTTCAGCATTCGGAATAAAATGAACTTCATATTCATGCCAGGGGCTTTCAGCCAGCACTTCCCCAGAGATGTGGCTATAGTATTTAAAATATATAATTTCATCTATTCCCCAAAACTCTTCTAGAAACGATCGGGCAGCCGGAAATAAATCTGCGGATGTAGGGCACTGCTCTATGTATGCCGAGATGTCAACGCATCGGTTCTCATACCAACCCGCTTTCTGCAGCAACTGAATCATTTGTTGATAGGGTAACAATGAGGATTGTGACGTTCCAGTCATATTGAACAACTCCTGTTATTTCATTCCAGTTTAGTATATCTGATCTTCTGGGAAAGCACTATATGGGCGCAATCCATTTGGATTATGGTATTACATTCCCGAAAACATAAAGAGCTTATATTTTACCTGTTGTCGCGTTTTTACAATACGGCCTTTGGGGTATAACGATAGGATAGGAGTGCGAGGTTGGCAGATCGCTTATCCAATACATAAAGGGAGTGAGTCCATGGAACTGAAATATGAATTCTATATCAATGCAGGACTGGAAGAGGTGTGGAATGCTTTAATATCACCAGACGGCACTCGGAACAGCTTTTTCGGCAGCGAACTTCGCACCAATTTCCAACCAGGTCAGCCGTTTGCTTATGTAGGACCGGGCAATGATGGTGCGGAGACTGTCCATGTGTATGGAGATATATTGGAATTTGAACCGTTGTCCAGACTTAGTTATCAGGAGCATCCTGGACCGTCGTACCATGCGAATCATGCCGAGCTTCAATCCAGAGTGGTCTTCCAGTTGGAAACGGTAGGTGAGTGTACGAAGCTGACGCTGATCAACGATCAATTTACAGATAACCATCCTTCCATTGCGAATGCACAGAGCAGCTGGTGGATGATTCTAAGCAGCATCAAAACTTGGGTGGAGACGGGGAAAACACTGAATTTTGGCTGGTAGTTGGGAAGAGGTAGTCATTTAAGATTTATTTTCATAAAAAATAAAGGCAATTAATATAAGAACCAGTGCTGTTTCAGCGCTGGTTCTTGTTTTTATACAAAATTAAGACCATTGCTCTACACTTAATGTCTGATAATGTCGAAATATATATCATATGAGCTAAGAGGAGAAATGAGCATGTTTCGTAAACGTACTGAATCGACCAAACACCTTCGTACAGATACTCATCAGAAATTATTGGAGTATAGTCGTAAACTGGTAGCAAACGCAGAAAAGGGCAACTATGACACATGGATCGAAGATGGCATTGAGTTTCAGGATACTGATGAAATAGCTAGTAATATCAAAAAAGCAGTACATATGATGAAAGCTCAAAACGAAGACGTGGAAATGCGCCTTAGAATGCTGAATCAGGCAATGAATGTGGGATTATGGGAATCTGAAATTGTTGCCGGTGATCCACTGGATAACAATAATATCGTTTCATTTTCGAATGAATTCCGCCAAATGTTAGGCTTCCATAATGCCAAGGATTATCCCGATTCATTTGCAAGCTGGGCGAAATCGATCTATCCGGATGACAGACCCCAACTGGTGCAGGAGATTATGAAACATGTGAATGACACAAAAGCAACAACTGCCTATAACGTCATCAGCCGTATGATTACAAAAAGTGGAGAAATTCGCTGGTTCCGATGCCTTGGACAAGTCATCCGAAATCAGGCTGGAGTTCCGGTCAAACTTCTGGGCATCATGTTTGATATTCATGAGGAGAAGAGCAAGTCTGATGAGCTGGAAGCACTCGTCACCCGATATGATCTGGTTAACCGCGCCTTGGTGGAGGCACCGTGGGATATGACCGTTGTGGCTGGAGATGTAGTTAATCCAAACAATGAATTTTGGTGGTCACCCCAGTTCCGTAAAGAGTTAGGGTTTAAAGACGAGCAGGATTTCCCGAATGTGTTCAGCAGCTGGAGCAGCCGACTTCATCCGGAAGACCATGATCGGACGATCAACGAATTTGCCAGACACATGAACGATTACAGTGGTCGTACGCCGTACGATCTGGATTATCGTCTGCAGCGCAAAGACGGGGAGTATCGGTGGTATCACGCGGGTGGGGAGACCATTCGGGATCAGGATGGAGTACCACTCCGTGTAGCTGGAACCATTCGAGATGTTACCCATGAGAAGAATAAGGAACAGATCGTGGAGGCCATGAATCTGAAAACAAAACAATTGTCGGAGTCCATTGGCGAGATGGTACGTGGAATCAACTCGATCACCGATCAGGCACAGGATCTGGTTACTGCACAGGAGTTATCCGCCGATGCGGCCATTCAAGTGAAAAGCAGTGCAGATGATACGAAGAATATCACCGTGTTTATTCGAGAGATTGCCAGTCAGACCAATCTGCTGGGGTTGAATGCAGCCATTGAAGCTGCACGAGCGGGAGAGCTGGGACTGGGATTTGGCGTCGTTGCAGGTGAAGTGCGGAAACTGGCTGATCACAGTTCGGAGGCCACAGTAAATATCGAAGATAGCATGCAGAAAATGAAAACATTGATTGATCAGATTCTTGAGCACATCGGTAATATGTCCACGTTAACGCAAAATCAAGCTGCTCTGACACAACAGGTGAATGCTTCAATGGATGAGATCAACACCATGTCACAGGATCTGGTTAATTACTCGAGGAATCTATAATCTCGAAGCCGTTTGTTGTAACATAACGATCATTGGCAACAACATCAACAAAAAACCACCGGGAAGCATTTCTGCTCCCGGTGGTTTTTTGTATTTCTATTTTATAGCTAAAATGTATAGCTTCAGTTTCAGCTATTGAATTAAACTTGTTGAACTTTGATCAGGTTTGTATTACCGGATTGACCGATTGGAACACCAGCGGACAATACAATGATGTCACCTTTTTCAATGTAACCAGTTTTGATTGCGTTACGCGTAGCCGATTCGAACATTTCATCCGTTGTCGTTACTTTGTCGCCCATAACCGGAATGACACCTGAGAGCAGGCAGATTTTCGCCAATACTTCTTCATGTTGTGTAACTGCGATGATTGGTGCTTTTGGACGATACTTGGAGATCATACGTGCTGTGAATCCACTCTCAGTCGAAGTGATGATTGCTTTTGCATTCAGTACGAGGGAAGAACTTACAGCGCCCTGACTGATAACTTCAGTAATATCAGCGATCTGTTGAGCCGATTTTTGTGCGAATTGCTCTTTGTAATCGATCATTGTTTCAGCACGGCGAGCAACAGCAGCCATCGTGCGCACGGATTGTACCGGATATTTACCAGCAGCTGATTCACCGGACAACATCACAACGTCAGCACCTTGAAGTACAGCATTGGCCACGTCACTAACTTCGGAACGAGTAGGGCGTGGGTTCACTTGCATGGACTCCAGCATGTGTGTAGCTACGATAACTGGTTTACCCGCGCGGTTACATTTATCGATCATTTCTTTTTGCATCATTGGTACGTCTTCGATCGGAACTTCAACCCCGAGATCTCCACGAGCTACCATGATGCCGTCAGATGCTTCAATAATATCGTCCAGGTTGGTCATACCTTCCTGGTTTTCGATTTTGGAGATGATCTGTACGTGATCTACACCGCGTTCTTTCAGAATGCTGCGGATTTCACGGATGTCATCACCTTTACGAACAAAGGATGCTGCGATAATTTCGATATCGTTTTCGATCCCAAATCCGATGTGCATAACGTCACGCTCGGTTACACCTGGCAATGTCGTTTTGATTCCTGGCAAGTTAACCCCTTTGCGTGGTTTCAGAATGCCGCCACTGATGATTTTACAATGGATATCGGATCCTTCCACAGACAGTACAGTCAGATCCACAAGGCCATCATCGATGAGGATACGATCGCCAGGTTTCACAACGAGGTTCAGTTCTGGATAGTTTACCGAGATACGCTCAGCGTCACCAAGAATTTCTTCGGTAGTCAGGATCAGTTCTTTACCCGCTTGCAGATGGCAGGATGCTTCTTTCAGTTTACCGATACGTACTTCCGGCCCTTTGATGTCCATCATGATCGGTATATAGGTGTTCAGTTCGGAAGCTGCTTTGCGGATATTGTTAATGCGTGTAACGTGATCTTCCAGTTCGCCATGAGCCATGTTCAGACGGGCAACGGTCATACCTTCCTGAATCATTACTTTTAACAATTCGATTGAGTCACAAGCAGGTCCCATGGTACAAATAATTTTTGTTTTTAACATGCTAATTTCCTCCTCATATTTAAGCTTATATGTGTATTGTAGCGTTTTCTGTCGAATCAGGGTATGAACTATAGTACAATGATTAGAGTATAGTCCGATAATGAGGTGTGTTATGGTCACTCCACTTGAAGTACGACATATTAATGGTGTCGGTTGGTACGAAGAAGCTGTGCAATCTCAAGAAACTTGGCGGCTTAGTTTGGTTACTTATGGAAAATGTGTATATTGGGTGAACGGTGATAAACAGATCATGGAAAAGGGTGAATTGCTCCTCATTCCAGGTGGTACCCCATATTACGGCAAGAGTATTCCTACAGTAACGCACACACAGATTGTAATTCAACTGCAACGCGACCATACTGAAACTCTGCCTGCACTGGAACGGTATGAGGCTTTGCGGCATAAACCTGGATGTTATGAGCTGATCCATCAACGCATGAGCGCTATTTATCAACAATGGCAGGAGCGTCCGTCTTATTATGTCATGATGAGCCAAGCCTTATTGATGGAAGTGTTGATTTATATGAACAGGGAGCTTGATCGTGGAGTTATCCCGCCGGAGAGGCATAATCATGTTGAACGGATGAAGCGATATATTGAGCGGCATTATCGGGAGAAAGTGACGAAGGAAGAACTCGGGGACGAGATCAATAAAACTCCCAATTATGCTGCCGCATTATTCAAAAGCATGACAAATCAGACCATCAGTCAATATGTCCATGATCAACGGATGAAACGAGCCATATATCTGCTCACTGAGTCACAACTCTCCATCCAGGAAATTGCCGAATTTCTCGGCTACCGGGACCTGTCTTATTTTTACCGCATATTCAAACGTATAACCGGAAGTCCACCGTCTGACCTTCTTCATGAACGACCACCTATAGCGTGAAACGCGTAGTCCAACCCAAATAAAGTTCTTCTATATAAGTAGGTTTAATTAAATGAGTACAAAAAAAGAGGGCCTAGGCCCTCTTTTGCTGTATAGCATGATCATCATCCCACCTGTTACTTATATAAATGTCGTTATACATGACTGCTGGGGTTAGAAGCTGTGAGTGGCTGCTTGCCTTTTTTTCGTGCCTGCCCAAGACGAAGAGCAAAGACATGTACAGTCCAATACGCTCCCTCAGCAAACAAAATGCCTCCAGCGATGTCCAGCAAGGAATGCTGTTTTACAAACACCGTTGAAGCAATAATCAACCACAGCCATGCCGACCAAGAAATCCGTGCCAAAGGCTTAAAGTTCAAGTGTCTGTTGATCACAATAAACAGCAAGTAGCTGGTCAGAACGTGAACACTTGGGAAACAGTTGAAGGGCGCATCATTGGTATAGATAAACTGTACTAACACGCTGCTCAGATCAGTTCCGCCGATCTCCGGGCGCGGGACATGGGTAGGAAACACCGCAAAACAGACATTGGCAGCCATGACACCAACATTATAGGTAATCAACGTACGCCAGAATAGGGACTTGTTCGTCAGACCCAGATAGAGAAATCCAAGATACAGAATGGGCATCCAGCTAATGTACGGATAAATAAATTCTTTGAGAAAAGGAATCTGTGTGTCAATCCAAGCATAATTGTAGAAGACATCACTTCCGGTGTTGCTGCCTAGAAATACGTAAATGGAGCCTTGGAGCGGTATGCACAGAATAGCCAGTAAATGCCCCCAGCGCTGAAAGAATGCTTTCATAGTATCCCCCTGATTTCATTATGCATTGTGAAACTATCGTTATGGGTACTTCATAGATATAAGACGCTGAAGAGTCGCCACACCCCTGCAGCATTGAACTCTTGTAATACTATAATGGACAGATAAAGGTATAAGCCATACCTGATTTTAGGGGAAAAGCAGTCAGGATAAGTCTCTTTTTTGTTACTTTTATAGTTTTATCCATAATAGGAATATTCAATATACGGATGATGTGATACAACTATATTGGCATATAAGTTCTTATGACAACGGAGAACATAAATGAAACGAGGTAGGTAAATGTATGATTAATGCGCAATCCAAGCCAAAACATTCCTTTTCCAAGCGCAAACCTGTGCTCACCGTTGTGATTATTGAGCTGCTTCTTCTGTTAGCCGTATTTGCAGCAGGGGCCATTGCAACGATAAAACAACTGGACTACACTTCCCCTGTACTCATTTCTTTTACACCCATTGCCATTGTTCTGATGATCTATCTGACGTTAAGACGCAAGTGGGGAGAGACTGGCTTCCGATCTTTGCGAAGTATCCCGGCTGGCCACGCAAAGTATTATATTCCACTACTCCTTGTACTGGGTACACTTACCCTGAAAGGATTTGGGGAGCTGAGCTTGTCACGAGTAGCCTTTTTCATCTTTTTTACCTTGCTCGTAGCTTTTGTTGAGGAAACGATCTATCGGGGGCTTATTTTCAAAATATTGCTTCGAAAAAGTGCAGTGGCCGCAGTTGTGACCTCCAGCATCTTGTTTTCCATCACACATCTATTGAACGCATTGTCTGGTCAGGATACGACGGATACGATCATACAATTGATCTATGCGCTGCTCCTGGGAGCTGTACTGGCGTTATTGATGCTGAAGAACTTAAATATCGTACCGCTTATATTGTTTCATTTCATACATAATCTGATTCAATTTCTAGGGAATGATCTGGAGGACACAGGTACACTTCCTTACGATCTGTTTATACTGGCAGTACTGATTGCTTACTGTGCATGGTTAGTGTGGAGCATTCGAACAAATTCGTCTATTCCATCCAAAGGGAGTGAGCAAGCGAATACGGTTGTTCATTAAGGGTATTGCGGGTATTGCTTGAAAGTAGTTATCATACAGTTTCCCGTCAGCAGTTGGATCATGGTATACTTCAGTCTGGCGGGAAGACAGATATGTTCATGATACGAGGTCTGCCTATCCGTACATTAGATTCAGACAGTAGGTGATATTGTGGAGAAGACAGCACAAGGCGTAGCAGAATGGATGGTACAGGAGATTAAATTCACAGGAACACTTCATCAGGAAGCTGCCATAGAATATGTGAAAATCCATTTTGGTGAAGAGTTTGTTTTTGTGAACGAGAACGGCAATACATCATTGTCCAAGGAAGTGAAGAAAGCTTTCCGAAAGCTTCATCGTGGGCAGATCGCCTGGGATCGGGATGCATTTATGTGGGCATGGACATAGTGTGTTATACTGGAGTAAGATGATTCATTGGTTGTGTTGGATATGCATGTCAGAATGTTATATAAAAAATGTATAAGATGGATTAGATCTGCATATCCTTTCATAAGACCGTACATAAGCGGCCACACACATAAGTGTGATAAACCCTGTCCCCGCGCGTGTTAATAACATGTATTTCCAAAGCTGTTTGAAAAGAAAATACAAAGATTTGCTTTTTTGCTGAATTGGAGTTATAATAAAAACAAGTTGTAGAGAGTGGAAAACCTAATTCATATATTGTAAAGGGCGATCACTTATAGGTTTATGACTGGTACCTTTTTCAATGTGTGAATTTTTATTTGCTTGCTGCAAAGAACAAAGGAACATGTTAATTTTTATTTGGAGGTGTAATTCACATGCAAAACGGAACAGTAAAATGGTTCAACGCTGATAAAGGCTTCGGTTTCATCGAAGTTGAAGGCGGAGAAGATGTATTCGTACACTTCAGCGCTATTACAGGCGACGGCTTCAAAACTCTGGACGAAGGTCAACGCGTACAATTTAAAATTGTACAAGGAAACCGTGGTCCTCAAGCAGAAGAAGTTGTAAAACTGTAATTAAAGCATAGCTGCCTTTAACATGTTAAAATGGTAAAGGCAGCTTCTTTTTTTTGATCAGTTATATAAAAGTCGACCCATTAGTTGACGAGGCAGGAGTCCGGTGGGACGTGAAACTTCCGCTAAGTGTAGGCTTCTGTGAAATAACGTCGGTTAGATGTTTTTCCATAACAAAGGGGGTAGAAGTCATGTATAATCGCAAAAAACCGTTGGAAGAGATTCCACAAGCTGATGCGGCAATCTGGGAATGTACGAGTGATACGTGCAAAGGATGGATGCGGGACAATTTTGCGTTTGATAACGTACCTACTTGTCCGATATGTGCTTCTGAGATGGTCAGCACGACTAGGATGCTACCATTGCTTGAGAATTCGAATAGTAATCTGAAAACGATGCCTAAAGGAAATCGGATTTAACATAGCTTACCCGCCTCTAACGAGGTGTTTTTTTTTAAGATTAAATAGACACCCTGTGCGAAGGTAAGGGTATTAAATATGAAGTTCCCGGCATTCGTTTTGGCGAATGCCTTTTTTTGTATCATTTTTTAACAGAAAATATAGTGTAATTGACGTGAATCGTATGAAAAAGATAAAGACCCTTTTCGCTATAAGCAAAAAGGGTCTTTGTTATGACTACAATTTTACCACGATCAGAATGGAATTTAGATGAACAGGAATGGCAGCAGAAACAATGTTGTTACCAGAGCCAGATCGATTCCCGCTCCATAGCCGTAACCCCCACCGTATCCTCCGTATCCATATCGACCGTATGCCGAAGATTTAACTTTTTTTGTTACAACAGCGTTTTTCTGGCTGCTTTTCACCAACTGCTGTTTGGATTTGACTGAACACAGCCGTGGTCCCTCGAAACACCCGTTCAAATAAATTTTGCCATCACGACATTGACTAAGCGTACCATACATATGCTTACCGTCGTTCATAACGAGACAAACGGAACGTCCAACGTGCGGAGAAACCGTTTCTTCACATACCCGATTAATTCTGTACATGCAAATCCTCCTCATTAGATGCGGTTGCCGCTTGAATTCAACGGTTTGTATATCATAGTAAAAAGAAGAGCAATTGGTATGGACGAGTACCCGGAAAATCGAATGGGGAGGAGCCGTTTTTGAATCTGCTCCATACACTGGGAGAAGTGAGGAGGGGATGTCGCGTGGATTATCATGACATGCTGGCTCGGTTAGGGGAGGGAAGTGCCCATCCTGGAGGATTTTTAGCAACACTGAAGTTGCTGGATAGCTTATCTCTGCCTGTGAGTAATCATATTCTTGAGATAGGGTGCGGCACTGGGAGGACTGCGTGTTACTTGGCTAAAGGCGGATATCGGGTAACGGCGATTGATCTTCATCGCAATATGCTGGATAAGGCAGTTCGGCGAGCGAGACGAGAACGGGTGGATGTTCGATTTGTTCAGGCGGATGTAACATCGTTACCTTTTCCGGAAAATCATTTTGATGTGGTATTTGTGGAGTCGGTCACGATCTTCACCCCATGGCGGAGTGCACTTGCTGAGTATAGAAGAGTGTTGAAGCCTGGTGGACTTTTGGTGGATCGGGAGATGGTTCTATCAGGCCAGAAGACCGAATTGATGTGTCGCAGGTTAAAGCAATTTTACGGTATACGAACCCTTGTAACGGCCACAGCATGGAGAAAACGCCTCAAGCAGTGTGGTTTCACCAAGGTAGAGGTCAAAGAACATTCGCGATCCATGGCAAAATGGGGCGTTGATCATGACCCACATCGCGAGATCGATATGAATTGGTTTGAGGATGAACGTATGCAGCGTATGAGTCTTACCAATGATCGTTTGCTCGCGAAATACGGCAAAAAGTTGGGATATGCTGTTTTTGCGGCTAGGGCACCGTTGGAGGTCAAAAACGAAAAATAGGAAAAAGACAACTCACACAATCGTGTGGGTTGCCTTTGGTTTGTTCTGACAGAACGTACTACAGCATATCGTTGTCGATAATCCGCCAGTGATGTTTGAGCAGGGCTTCCAGTTGGTTCTTATCCTTGGCTCGAAAAGCACTTAAAATTTGCCGGTGCTCCTCATTAACTTCGAGCAGTACCTCAGATAGCTTTGGTTTATTATCACTAACATACGACTGCCGGATGAAACTGTTCTTCAATGTGTTTAACATCTCAATGACTGTGGCGTTACCACATCGCTGAATGTACAGATTATGGAACTGATATTGGTTTTTGTTGTAGGCAGCAAGATCAAGCTGGCTGATATCTTCGTCCATTCGAACAACCAGAGTTTCCATCTCCATAAGTTCTGATGGTCTGAGATGGTCTGCTGCAAGTGTGGCAGCGAGTGCCTCCAGCACACCGATCGCTTGGGAGAATTCCAGTTTTTTGCCTGCATCAAAAGGAGTGACAATAAATCCCCTGCGCGGGATGTATTGCAGCAGATTGTCTGAAGCCAGCTGGAAAAGCGCCTCCCGAGTAGGCGTGCGACTGATGTCCAGCTTTTTGCATATTTCTGCCTCGTTGATCTTCTGGTTGGGAAGCAAGGTTCCGTCCTGGATCTTCTGGGCAATGTAATCGTATACGTGATCTTTCAAGGACCGGTATTTGGGTAACTCCATACCGAATCCTCCTTTCTATGTATAGTGAATAAATAGATGGGTGTGAGGCCGTACTGTACGCGCCGTTCAGGAGTTTCAAGTTTTTATCATCTTAACACCGAGGGGGAAGTTGGGCAAGCAAACTTCATGTTTCAGCCGATGTAAATGCCATGTTATATATAGCACATTTTATGGAATTAAAGCGTATAAATGTTTAAATAATGATTGTGATAAACCAGAATGTTTGTTAGTATTACTTACATATAAGTCCATATATTGTCTTATGTATATTGTATACAAACCATTATGTTACTCATTCAAAAAAAGAATAGGGGTATGATGTGTGAAAAAAGTGCTTTTGCCAATGATGCTGTTGTTAGTGGTTGTATTCATGTCCGCATGTGGGCAGGAAAAAACGACAGAGACCGGATCAGACGCTACTTCGTCTTCGGGCAGTAGCTCTGCGGAAAAGGAAGTCATTGTACTTGGAACCAGTGCGGACTATGCACCCTATGAATTTCATAAGAAAATTGATGGTAAAGATACCATAGTAGGTTTTGACATCGAGATTGCCAAAGCAATTGCGGCTGATCTGGGAGCCGAGCTGAAGATTGAGGACATGGACTTTGATGGCCTTCTTATGGCCCTTGGTACAGATAAGGTTGATTTTGTGATATCAGGCTTAACCCCTACCGAAGAACGAAAGAAGAATGTTGATTTTACGGATATCTACTATTATGCAGAGCAGGCTGTACTTGTTAGAGAAGGGGAAGATACCGCATTAAAGTCCATAGATGATCTATCAGGCAAACAGGTTGGCGTGCAAAAGAGTTCCATTCAGGAAGGGATTGCTCAGGAAATAGAGGGAGCAAAGCTCACTTCTCTGGCCAAAATACCTGAGCTGATTCTGGAGTTGCAGACGGGGCGTGTAGACGCACTCATCCTGGAGAAGCCGGTGGCTGAACAGTATGTGAAGAACCAAGAGGGGCTTGTTGTTGCAGGTGTGGAGGTTGAACAGGCTGAAGACGAGGGTGGTTCGGCCATCGCGGTGAAGAAAGGTAATCAGAAGCTGCTGGATCAGATCAACACTACATTGGAAAAGCTCAAAACAAACGGAGATATTGAACGGTTCGTCGTTGAAGCGAATGAGATGCTCGGCGAATAAACCGGACGAGTGAGGGATATGCCGTGAATTTAGATTTTTCCTTTCTATTAGAACATTGGCAGGATTATGCACGAAGTGCGTGGGTCACGCTTGAACTTTCCTTCTTCGGCGTATTGTTTGGTACGTTGCTGGGTGTATTCATGGCGCTAATGCGAATATCCCGAATATGGCCAATTAAATTTGTGGCATCGGCGTATATTGAACTCATTCGGGGAACGCCAATGCTCGTACAGATTCTTATTATTCATTATGGTCTGACGGTTGTAGGTGTGAACTTGCCGGCATTTATGTCGGGGGTGGTAGCTCTGACGATGAATAGCTCGGCCTATATGGCAGAGGTGTTCAGGGCCGGGATTCAAGCGATTGATAAAGGACAGACCGAAGCTTCGCGCTCCCTTGGTATGACAAATGGTATGACACTTCGTTATATTATACTGCCGCAGGCTTTTCGTAACATGCTTCCAGCCATCGGTAATGAATTCATTATTATCATTAAAGATTCTTCGCTTGTCTCCATGATCGGCATAGCCGAGATTATATACACGGCCAGAACGATTCAGGGTGTTACGTTCCAGCCGCTTGCTCCGCTGCTTGTTGCCGCCGGCCTCTATTTTATAATCACATTTACACTGGCTAATTTACTCTCTTGGTTGGAACGTAGACTGTCTACCTCTCGCTAACTATGGATAAAGGATTTGATTCGAGAAAGGCTTGGAGTAGGCTGGAGTGGAAAAAGAGAGATGTAGTCGTAAATGGCGATGGCATCGCATACATTGTTATTGTATTTTGTATACAATATTTTGGAAAGGTGTTGGGTGTGTATGTCAGATTCCAAAATGTTAATTGATTGGTCAGAGCGTTATGCTGCACCTAATTATCATCCGCTCCCTATTGTTATTGAACAGGCGGAAGGGGTATGGGTGGAAGACCCTGAAGGCCGCCGTTATATGGATATGCTAAGTGCATACTCTGCATTGAATCATGGTCATAGACATCCTGTGATCATACAGGCGCTCAAGGATCAGGCAGATCAGGTTACGCTGACATCACGGGCATTCCACAGCAGCTCCGCTTCTCTTTTTTATCAGAAACTCTCACAATTCACGGGGAAATCCAAGATTCTCGCCATGAATACAGGAGCGGAAGCGGTGGAGACTGCGGTGAAGGCGGTACGTAGATGGGCTTATCGTTGCAAAGGTGTACCGGGAAATCAAGCCGAGATTATCGTATGCTCTGGTAACTTTCATGGAAGAACTCTGACGGTTACGTCTTTTTCTTCTTCAGCGGAGTATAAAAAAGATTTTGGACCGTTCACACCTGGATTTCGGATTATTCCCTATGGAGATATAGAAGCGCTGAAGCAGGCCATTACACCAAATACGGCTGGTTTTCTTGTAGAGCCTATTCAGGGCGAAGCAGGAATCGTTATCCCGCCTGATGGATATTTGGCAGAAGCTTTTGCTCTGTGTGAGAGCCAGCAGGTGTTGACTGTATCTGATGAGATCCAGACCGGATTTGGAAGAACAGGTCGCCGTTTTGCCTCCGACTGGGAAGGGGTTGAACCGGACATTTGGATTATGGGCAAAGCGCTGGGGGGAGGAGTCATGCCGATCTCGGCTATTGCTGCTGATGCGGAGATACTTGACTTGTTTGAGCCGGGGTCTCATGGTTCTACGTTTGGGGGTAACCCACTCGCCTGCGCCGTAGCTATAGCAGCTCTGAAAGTTCTTGAAGATGAGAAGCTTGCCCAGCGATCGGAGCGTCTGGGGAACTATTTTATGAAAAGACTTCGAGATATTCGCAGTTCAGCCATACGGGATATTCGGGGGAAAGGCTTGTTTATCGGTGTTGAACTGCATGAACCAGCCCGCCCTTATTGTGAGCGTTTGATGTCTGCTGGACTGCTGTGTAAAGAAACGCATGAGACAACCATTCGATTTGCCCCACCACTGACGATTAAAGAGTCCGAGATTGATTGGGCACTGGAGAGAATTGAGCAGGTATTGATCACCAAAGAGGGAGCTGACCTACATGAAAAATGATGATGATGTCCATGGTGGAATAAAAGATACTTCTATTGATACAAGTCAAACATCTGTGCGACGTAATATTGCTATCATTAAGGTTCCTTTTGGACTCGGTGGAGCAAGAGGTGGAGCAGAGTTGGGGCCGGATGAATTGATTACAGCTGGACTGAAGCGGGAGATTGCGAGTCTTGGGCTAGTGCTTTCCAAAGAAGTGCGGGTAGATTGTCCTTCTGAACCAGCTGCCCCTATTGAGCGAAATCGTGTAAAACACTTAAATGAGGTACGTCAGGTCAGTGAGAAGGTGTGTAGTGAAGTATCAGGCGCAGTAGAGGAGGGGGCTTTCCCACTTGTGCTTGGGGGAGATCATAGTGTAGCGATTGGTACTTTTGCCGGGCTAACAGCACACTATTCGAATTTGGGTGTGATCTGGTTTGATGCGCATGCAGACTTGAATACGGAAGAACGCAGCTTGTCCGGTAATATGCATGGGATGAGTGTGGCTGCATCCTTGGGGCATACTGCATTCAATCTGTCGCACATTGCTGGAGCAGGCGCGTTTATTGATCCGTCCAACTTGGTCTATATTGGTCTGCGTGATCTGGATGAGTATGAGAAAGAGCAGATTAAGGGACTGGGAATCCGAGCATTTACGATGCATGATATTGACCGGATGGGAATAAAGCAAGTTATTGAGGAAGCAATAGCTACAGCGGGAAAAGGGGCAGATGGTATTCATGTCAGCTTCGACATGGATTGTCTGGATCCGCGGGAAGCTCCGGGTGTGGGCACTCCAGTACCTGGTGGTCTGAATTACCGAGAGGCACATTATGCATTGGAGATACTTGCTTCCACAAATCAAGTTACGTCGATGGAACTGGTTGAGGTGAATCCGTTGTTTGATCACAATAGACATACGGCAAGGCTTGGTGTGGAACTGATCGCTTCCTTACTTGGTAAGCGCATATTGTAAGCACTGAGAAGTGAAACGGAATGTGTAAGCTGTACCCAAGGAATATACTTTCTTATCTATTATAGAAGGAAAGAAAACTGAGATCTCCGAAAACTAGGGCTAGTCACAATCAATTGTTCACTGCAATCGCAGTGGAAGTGGCTTCCCTGGTTATGTTTAATGGATATGTATATTAGAAGCGCTGTAATAAGGATGCTGAGAGTTATTTGTATGTACAGGAGCGTCAGATTACATATTGTGCTGATGATGTGGGTTGATTATAATTTTTGAAAAAAGACTTGCAATTGAAATCTGTACATGATATATTCTAATTCCGGCCAAGAAAACACGGTTTACACGGTGCGGCAAGCGAATGAAATAAGCTTCGAAAGAAACTTAAAAAAAGAGCTTGCAAAGTTGGTTCGGACATGATATTATATAAGAGTTGCTGAAGAGAACAATATTTAGTAACGAAACAAGTTTGATCTTTGAAAACTGAACAACGAGTGAGTAAACATTCTGCTTGCAGAATGAACGCGAAAGTTTGAAACAAGCCTTGGCTTGAATCGACTGGAGCACAAATGAGATTTTTAATCTCGTCAGATTCAAAATGAGCTTATCGCTCTTTTCAATACTTTATTGGAGAGTTTGATCCTGGCTCAGGACGAACGCTGGCGGCATGCCTAATACATGCAAGTCGAGCGGAGTTGATAGGAAGCTTGCTTCCTTGATACTTAGCGGCGGACGGGTGAGTAACACGTAGGCAACCTGCCCTCAAGTTTGGGACAACTACCGGAAACGGTAGCTAATACCGAATAATTGTTTTCTTCGCCTGAAGAAAACTGGAAAGACGGAGCAATCTGTCACTTGGGGATGGGCCTGCGGCGCATTAGCTAGTTGGTGAGGTAACGGCTCACCAAGGCGACGATGCGTAGCCGACCTGAGAGGGTGATCGGCCACACTGGGACTGAGACACGGCCCAGACTCCTACGGGAGGCAGCAGTAGGGAATCTTCCGCAATGGGCGAAAGCCTGACGGAGCAATGCCGCGTGAGTGATGAAGGTTTTCGGATCGTAAAGCTCTGTTGCCAGGGAAGAACGCTTGGGAGAGTAACTGCTCTCAAGGTGACGGTACCTGAGAAGAAAGCCCCGGCTAACTACGTGCCAGCAGCCGCGGTAATACGTAGGGGGCAAGCGTTGTCCGGAATTATTGGGCGTAAAGCGCGCGCAGGCGGTCATTTAAGTCTGGTGTTTAATCCCGGGGCTCAACCCCGGATCGCACTGGAAACTGGGTGACTTGAGTGCAGAAGAGGAGAGTGGAATTCCACGTGTAGCGGTGAAATGCGTAGATATGTGGAGGAACACCAGTGGCGAAGGCGACTCTCTGGGCTGTAACTGACGCTGAGGCGCGAAAGCGTGGGGAGCAAACAGGATTAGATACCCTGGTAGTCCACGCCGTAAACGATGAGTGCTAGGTGTTAGGGGTTTCGATACCCTTGGTGCCGAAGTTAACACATTAAGCACTCCGCCTGGGGAGTACGGTCGCAAGACTGAAACTCAAAGGAATTGACGGGGACCCGCACAAGCAGTGGAGTATGTGGTTTAATTCGAAGCAACGCGAAGAACCTTACCAGGTCTTGACATCTGAATGACCGGTGCAGAGATGTACCTTTTCTTCGGAACATTCAAGACAGGTGGTGCATGGTTGTCGTCAGCTCGTGTCGTGAGATGTTGGGTTAAGTCCCGCAACGAGCGCAACCCTTATATTTAGTTGCCAGCACTTCGGGTGGGCACTCTAGATAGACTGCCGGTGACAAACCGGAGGAAGGTGGGGATGACGTCAAATCATCATGCCCCTTATGACCTGGGCTACACACGTACTACAATGGCCGGTACAACGGGCTGCGAAATCGCGAGATGGAGCCAATCCCAACAAAGCCGGTCTCAGTTCGGATTGCAGGCTGCAACTCGCCTGCATGAAGTCGGAATTGCTAGTAATCGCGGATCAGCATGCCGCGGTGAATACGTTCCCGGGTCTTGTACACACCGCCCGTCACACCACGAGAGTTTATAACACCCGAAGTCGGTGGGGTAACCGCAAGGAGCCAGCCGCCGAAGGTGGGATAGATGATTGGGGTGAAGTCGTAACAAGGTAGCCGTATCGGAAGGTGCGGCTGGATCACCTCCTTTCTATGGAGAATCGTTTCCTGCAACGGAAACATTCAAATACGCAGCTTAGCTGCAAAACACTTACTCGTTGTTCGGTTTTGAGAGCTCAAACTCTCAAAACAGCTTGCTTTTGCATGGAGCTTGTTCTTTGAAAACTAGATATCGAAACGAAACAAACGCGAATTAGAACATTCCTTTAAGCTGATCTTGTGTAAACAAGTGAAGTGTTTTTATAAGGTAGATTGCACGTACGATGGTATCGAATGGGAGCGACTTTTGGCTTTGCGCAAGCAAAACAAGGGAAGTGAGCAGTCGAAACCGGAGCACGAGGTTAAGCTACTAAGAGCACACGGAGGATGCCTAGGCGCTAGGAGCCGATGAAGGACGTGGCGAACAACGAAACTGCCTCGGGGAGCTGTAAGCAAGCTTTGATCCGGGGGTGTCCGAATGGGGAAACCCAGCTGGGGTAATTTCCAGTTACTCATAACTGAATACATAGGTTATGCAGAGGCATACCAGGGGAACTGAAACATCTAAGTACCCTGAGGAAGAGAAAACAATAGTGATTCCGTCAGTAGCGGCGAGCGAACGCGGAGAAGCCCAAACCAGAGAGCTTGCTCTTTGGGGTTGTGGGACGTCTCACATGGAGTTACAAAGGAACCGGTTAAGCGAAGAGGTCTGGAAAGGCCCGCCAAAGAAGGTAAAAGCCCTGTAGTTGAAAGTTGGTTCCCTCCGAGACGGATCCCGAGTAGTGCGGGGCACGTGAAACCCCGTATGAATCCGGCAGGACCATCTGCCAAGGCTAAATACTTCCTAGCGACCGATAGTGAAGCAGTACCGTGAGGGAAAGGTGAAAAGCACCCCGGAAGGGGAGTGAAATAGAACCTGAAACCGTGTGCTTACAAAAAGTCAGAGCCCGTTTTAGGGGTGATGGCGTGCCTTTTGTAGAATGAACCGGCGAGTTACGTTCCCGTGCAAGGTTAAGGTGAAGAGCCGGAGCCGCAGCGAAAGCGAGTCTGAATAGGGCGACTTAGTACGTGGACGTAGACCCGAAACCGGGTGATCTACCCCTGTCCAGGGTGAAGGTGCGGTAACACGCACTGGAGGCCCGAACCCACGCATGTTGAAAAATGCGGGGATGAGGTGGGGGTAGCGGAGAAATTCCAATCGAACTCGGAGATAGCTGGTTCTCCCCGAAATAGCTTTAGGGCTAGCCTCGGAAAACAGAGTCGTGGAGGTAGAGCACTGATTGGGTGCGGGGCCCGCAAGGGTTACCAAGCTCAGTCAAACTCCGAATGCCATAGACTTACTTCCGGGAGTCAGACAGTGAGTGCTAAGATCCATTGTCAAAAGGGAAACAGCCCAGACCATCAGCTAAGGTCCCCAAGTGTGTGTTAAGTGGGAAAGGATGTGGAGTTGCACAGACAACCAGGATGTTGGCTTAGAAGCAGCCACCATTGAAAGAGTGCGTAATAGCTCACTGGTCGAGTGACTCTGCGCCGAAAATGTAACGGGGCTAAACACACCACCGAAGCTATGGCTTGATGCTTTGCATCAGGGGTAGGGGAGCGTTGTATAAGGGTTGAAGGTGTACCGTAAGGAGCGCTGGACATTATACAAGTGAGAATGCCGGTATGAGTAACGAAAAGATCAGTGAGAATCTGATCCGCCGAAAGCCTAAGGGTTCCTGAGGAAGGCTCGTCCGCTCAGGGTAAGTCGGGACCTAAGGCGAGGCCGAAAGGCGTAGTCGAAGGACAACAGGTCGAAATTCCTGTACCACCGTAAGCCGTTATGAGCAATGGGGGGACGCAGTAGGGTAGTGACGCGGACTGATGGATGTCCGTCTAAGCAGTAAGGCTGATGTGTAGGCAAATCCGCACATTGTAAGGCTGAGCTGTGATGGGGAGCGAAAATTATAGTAGCGAAGGTCATGATCTCACACTGCCAAGAAAAGCCTCTAGCCAGGTGATGGTGCCCGTACCGCAAACCGACACAGGTAGGCGAGAAGAGTATTCTAAGGCGCGCGGAAGAACTCTCGTTAAGGAACTCGGCAAAATGACCCCGTAACTTCGGGAGAAGGGGTGCCCCGGTAGTGTGAATAGCACGAGGGGGCCGCAGTGAAAAGGCCCAAGCGACTGTTTAGCAAAAACACAGGTCTGTGCGAAGCCGTAAGGCGAAGTATACGGGCTGACGCCTGCCCGGTGCTGGAAGGTTAAGGGGAGTGGTTAGGAGCAATCCGAAGCTGTGAACCGAAGCCCCAGTAAACGGCGGCCGTAACTATAACGGTCCTAAGGTAGCGAAATTCCTTGTCAGGTAAATTCTGACCCGCACGAATGGCGTAACGACTTGGGCGCTGTCTCAACGAGAGATCCGGTGAAATTTTAATACCTGTGAAGATGCAGGTTACCCGCGACAAGACGGAAAGACCCCATGGAGCTTTACTGCAGCTTGATATTGAATTTGGGTACGATCTGTACAGGATAGGTGGGAGCCTTTGAAGTGTGAGCGCCAGCTTGCATGGAGGCAACGTTGGGATACCACCCTGATCGTATCTAGGTTCTAACCTGGTACCGTAATCCGGTGCGGGGACAGTGTCAGGTGGGCAGTTTGACTGGGGCGGTCGCCTCCTAAAGAGTAACGGAGGCGCCCAAAGGTTCCCTCAGAATGGTTGGAAATCATTCGAAGAGTGCAAAGGCATAAGGGAGCTTGACTGCGAGACCTACAAGTCGAGCAGGGACGAAAGTCGGGCTTAGTGATCCGGTGGTACCGCATGGAAGGGCCATCGCTCAACGGATAAAAGCTACCCTGGGGATAACAGGCTTATCTCCCCCAAGAGTCCACATCGACGGGGAGGTTTGGCACCTCGATGTCGGCTCATCGCATCCTGGGGCTGAAGTAGGTCCCAAGGGTTGGGCTGTTCGCCCATTAAAGCGGTACGCGAGCTGGGTTCAGAACGTCGTGAGACAGTTCGGTCCCTATCTGTCGTGGGCGTAGGAAATTTGAGAGGAGCTGTCCTTAGTACGAGAGGACCGGGATGGACGTACCGCTGGTGTACCAGTTGTTCCGCCAGGAGCACCGCTGGGTAGCTATGTACGGACGGGATAAACGCTGAAAGCATCTAAGCGTGAAGCCCCCCTCAAGATGAGATTTCCCAGTATGTAAGACCCCTTGAAGACGACGAGGTAGATAGGCTGGGGGTGGAAGTGCAGCAATGCATGGAGCTGACCAGTACTAATCGGTCGAGGGCTTATCCAATAGCAAGTGATAATTCGCGTGTTTCGTTTCGAATCTAGTTTTCAGAGAATGATCTCTGAATGTAAGCTAAGCTATGCGTTTGGTGGCGATGGCGGAGGGGTTCCACACGTACCCATCCCGAACACGACCGTTAAGCCCTCTAGCGCCGATGGTACTTGGACCGCAGGGTCCTGGGAGAGTAGGACGCCGCCAAGCGATTTCCCTTTGGGGTATTTTTTTTGCCCCCCTTGCTAAGGAATAAGGGATATATATTAGGGCCCTTAGCTCAGTTGGTTAGAGCGCACCTCTGATAAGGGTGAGGCCGGTGGTTCGAGTCCACCAGGGCCCATAGCAAGACCACAACAAGAAATACACAGTGTATGGGGCCATAGCTCAGCTGGGAGAGCGCCTGCCTTGCAAGCAGGAGGTCAGCGGTTCGATCCCGCTTGGCTCCACCATTCCCTGATAGCTCAGTTGGTAGAGCACTCGACTGTTAATCGAGTTGTCACAGGTTCGAGCCCTGTTCGGGGAGCCATATGGAGAGGTGTCCGAGCTGGCCGAAGGAGCACGATTGGAAATCGTGTAGGCGTCACAAGCGTCTCGAGGGTTCGAATCCCTCTCTCTCCGCCAGATATTTTTTAGCAAGGCCCGTTGGTCAAGGGGTTAAGACACCTCCCTTTCACGGAGGTAACAGGGGTTCGAATCCCCTACGGGTCATATTATGGAGGCTTAGCTCAGCTGGGAGAGCATCTGCCTTACAAGCAGAGGGTCGGGGGTTCGATCCCCTCAGCCTCCACCATATAACTTTATAACGACGCGGGGTGGAGCAGCCCGGTAGCTCGTCGGGCTCATAACCCGAAGGCCGCAGGTTCAAATCCTGCCCCCGCAATTATACTTTCCTTGAGAAAGTGATCTGGAACCGTGGTGTAGTTGGCCTAACATGCCTGCCTGTCACGCAGGAGATCGCGGGTTCGAATCCCGTCGGTTCCGCCATTTTTTAATTAAATATACACCGTGCCGGTGTAGCTCAACTGGTAGAGCAACTGACTTGTAATCAGTAGGTTGGGGGTTCAAGTCCTCTCGCCGGCACCATTTTTAGTATTTACATCTGAATTTGTGATAGAATGTATATTACAAGTAAAATTGTTAATACTAAGATTCTCTTAGTGGATGAATGGCTTACTCTATGGCGGTCGTGGCGAAGTGGTTAACGCACCGGTTTGTGGATCCGGCATTCGGGGGTTCAATTCCCCTCGATCGCCCCATGATTTTTTAATGGGGATTAGCCAAGCGGTAAGGCAACGGACTTTGACTCCGTCATGCATAGGTTCAAATCCTATATCCCCAGCCATTTCATTACGAGTCATTAGCTCAGTTGGTAGAGCACCTGACTTTTAATCAGGGTGTCGAAGGTTCGAGCCCTTCATGACTCACCATTATATTTTGCGGTCGTGGCGGAATTGGCAGACGCGCACGGTTCAGGTCCGTGTGGGCTAACCCCCGTGGAGGTTCGAGTCCTCTCGACCGCACCATATGTTTTGCGGAAGTGGCTCAGCGGTAGAGCATCGCCTTGCCAAGGCGAGGGTCGCGGGTTCGATTCCCGTCTTCCGCTCCAATATTTGCGCCCTTAGCTCAGCTGGATAGAGCGTTTGACTACGAATCAAAAGGCCGGGAGTTCGAATCTCTCAGGGCGCGCCATTATTCTCATAAGTATCGGGATGTAGCTCAGCTTGGTAGAGCACCTGGTTTGGGACCAGGGGGTCGCATGTTCAAATCGTGTCATCCCGATTTTTTTTATTTGCGGGTGTAGTTCAATGGTAGAACTTTAGCCTTCCAAGCTAATAGCGTGGGTTCGATTCCCATCACCCGCTTCCTAGTAACATATAGAAGAGCCTTTGCTTATAGCAAAGGCTTTTTTTGTGTACAAAAGAATAAGTGTAATTTATTTAAATTAGGGTCAATTGTCATTTGATTAAGGATGGAATCTTTGTTTAAATAAATAGAACAATTCGTATCTGATTAACCGTATTTATTTATAAAGGAGGACAAACAGTAATGAAAAGAGCTCTGGTCATTGGTGGAAACGGAACATTAGGTAAAGCCGTTGTTGCGAAACTGAGAGATTATTCCGTTAAGGTTATTACAGCAGGTAGAAATTCCGGGGATGTTCAGGTGGATATGACGTCGACAGAGAGTATTACTACCCTCTTCGAAACGGTGAGAAATATTGATTACGTCATTGTGGCGGCGGGCCAGACCCATTATGCTAAACTCGAAGAACTGACACCTGAGAACAATATGATTAGTGTGCAGGGTAAACTGCTTGGACAAGTCAATATCGTATTGATTGGACAGCACTATATTAACGACAAGGGGAGTTTCACGCTGGTCAGTGGCATTATACAAGACCACCCTATTGAGAAAGGCGCATCAAGTGCTATGGTCAATGGGGCTATTGATTCGTTTGCCAAAGCGGCAGCGTTTGAGTTGCCAAGAGGCATTCGTTTGAATTCGGTTAGTCCTAATCTGTTTGTAGAGTCTGCGGAAAAATATAAGGATTTCTTTATTGGATTTAATCCTGTACCTGTAGAGAAAGTGGCTAATACGTTTATCCAGAGTGCACTTGGGATTGAAACAGCCCAAAATTTCAAAATATATTAAAAGCCGGAAAGTTATATATGATTTTGATGATTACCTATCCCTAATTAATTGCAGGATGAGAAAGGTGTACATGAAATACATTTAGTTGTTAAGCATGTAGAATGATTTTTCATGAAACAGAACTGAATGAGGCCATTTGAAATATTAAATAAAAAGGAGATCCACCGAAAATCCGGTGAATCTCCTTTTGTTTGTTGTGGATGAAACAGAGGTATATTGACTATTATGGAGCAGGTAGTCCAAGAACTTCGAGCATTTCATTACGTTTGAGCGATTCGGCAATGGGGCCGTCAATGAGCCATTTCTTAGCATTGAGGACATAGACATGACCATTTTGGACAGCGGGTAGGCTTTTCCATACTTGGAGTTGCTGGATTTCGTTGAGTTCATCTTTTGTTTTTTGCAACGCTTCAGCTGACCCATCTGAGCTAATGGACACGATAAACAGATAGTCTGCTTTGATTTCAGGCAAAAGCTCAACCGAGATACTGGCATTCATCCGATCCGGATTCTCTGCCTCGAGTTTGGTAACGAGAGCATCGGGAGTGAATCCAACCTCATAACCCGCTCCTACATAACTGGAAGCTGGAAATGGCGTGGATGGAATGGAAGAGAAGAACAAACGCATATCCTTCTCTTCCAGGCGCAGGAATGCAGCTGTAGGTTTGGTCTTGGTGATATCGGCTGCGAGCTTCTGAGCTTCAGTTACTTGGTCTTTATTTTTTTGTAAAAGCTGTTCAGCCCGCTCTTCAATATCTAGCGCAGTAGCTACCTGTACGATAGATTCCTGCCAATTACGGCGATCATAAGTGATCGTAGGCGCGATCTTCTCGAGTTGTTCGAGAATTTTGGCATCCAAACTGGCATTGGCAATAATGAGGTCCGGGTTGGCGCTGACTACAGCTTCAAAATTGACACTTTCATTGATGGGTTCGACATCCACGCCTTGAGCTTCAAGTTGCTCATTCAGGTAATCTTGCCGACCAATAGGTGTAGCAAGTACCAGTGGTACCTCCAAGGAGAGGAGAATGTCCTCCATATTAATGGACACAATCCGTTCGGGATGTGCCGGGATTTCTTTGCTGCCACTGGCGCTCTCCACGGTCTTAGTAGCTGATTCAGTGGATGAGTCGCCATCTGTCCCCGCAGCTGATTTTACGCCATCTGCAGATGGCTGCGAAGTGCTTGCAGGTGTCTGCCCACACGCAACAAGTAACATGGCGAGTATGAACATGATCCCCGTTATTTTGACATAATGCTGTTTGTACATCATAATCCCCCTGTGTTTCTAATGATATTGATTCTCAGTATACTTTATATTGTAGCGGTCTCATGTTGAGGGAGACATAGCCTTCTGTGCTATCCGGTCATGGATTAATGTGCTGAGTCCCACCAAAAAGTTTCAGGGTTTCATCGATGATCTGATCATGGGCATATGGTGAATAATCCAACCAAGGCATTTCATCAAGCAGATATACATGTTGGTTCTGCACAGGCATCAAATCTTGCCATAGCTGAGTATGTTGTAGTTTATGCCAACGTTGCTGGGATTCTGAGTCCTGGTCCACAATCAGTAACATGCGATCTCCAACCATTTGAGGCAACTCCTGTTCATCCAATGCACGATAGACTTGCCCCGGAAGCAGATCGTGTGAAGGGGACACGCCCAGGTCGTTATATAGAACAGCGCCCCCATTGCGTCGCCCGTAGATTAACAGATGACCCATCATGATATGAATAATGGAGACCGTATCCTTACCGATTAAATGAGTAAGCTGCTCTTTGGCTTGGATTACCTTGTCATCGTACTGCTCCAACCATTGCTGAGCATCTTGTTGCTGTCCCACAATGGAGGCAACTTGTACGAAGTGTTCCCTCCAGCTCAATCCTTTCCATGGAATAACGATGGTAGGCGCAATTCGCTGCAGTGTTCTTTTTAACGTATGGGCTTCGTACTCATTACAGAGTATGAGGTCCGGGCTCGCTTGCATCAACAACTCAACGTTGGTTTGCCAGATATGAGGATTCATTCGTTTGCTACGCCCCAGATGATAAGGGATATTGGAGAAAAAAAGATTCCTGTGTTGATCCCGTCGGTTATCGATCAATGCCGCATGGGGGATGATCTGCAATGCCAGCAGATGGCCAGTGGTTCCGAAGGAGAGAGTAGCAATTTTACTGCGTTTCTGCCGTTGATAGGTAGAGGGAGACACGCCAACATATTTTTTGAATTTGCGACTAAAGTAAAACTCGTCCTGAAAACCAACCTGTGAGGCGATATGTTTGATGGTTTGGCCGGGGACGAGCAGCATCTCTTTGGCCCGGTCCATGCGGATGTTATTCACGTATTCCATGGGACTGATGCCAGTGCTGTTTTTGAATACCCGCGAATAGTGCCATACACTCATGCCTGCCACTCCGGCAAGAACTTCCCGAGAAAGATGCTCAGCATATCCAAGCTCAATAAGTTCAAGCGTTTGATCCAAAGCAGAGGTGTGTTCGGAATCTCCTATTGCACTTTCTTTGGGAGGAGCATACACATGGGTCAACAATTCATGCATCAAAGTCTGAATACGAAATGGACGATTTTCTTGAGGTACAGAGATGCATTCATAGAGCTGGGAGGCAATTCTGGTACATTCCTGAAAAAGTTCATGCGGTAATTCATCAGCGTAAGATGAACGAAGTAACCCTTTTTGGTAAATCTCCCTTACAGTAGAGCCGGAAGTAGCTTTATTGATATCGGAGAGAGGCTTCAACATATCAAAATATATCGCGATGCCCTGTAAAGGATGAACCTCATCCGTTGTATATTCTATCGCTGTTCCTGGCAGGATCAGATACATCTTGCCGAGTGTGGCATGATTCAGTCTGTGCCCAATACGAATATCGGCTTCACCACCAGTACAGATGAGCAGAAGATGTGAGTCCGCTAATACGAATGGGGCAAGAAAAGACGCTTGATCGAGAACTTCGGATGTCTTGAATCTTGCATATAGGTCACGGGTATGGTCACCGTTAGATATCAGTGGAAAGACTTGCAAAGTCACCAGAATCCCTCCTTAACTTACGATAGTAACATTACATATGATGTATTTGAGAATAATTATCAATTATCGCATATTGTCATACAAATAAGAAGTCATATGATAATATGAAAATGAAATAGCGAATTCTGATCATTTAACCGCGTAATTCTCCACTATAAATTGAATTGATAGGTTGTAGATTTGGAAAATAATACATGTTTCCCATCATCCAAACTGTTGAGCGAATAACCAGTAAAATTGCAACCGATGTTAATCTTAGAATTACTTAAATAACTGATCTAATTTAGTTCACTACACAAAAAAGACAAGCTCCTCTCCTATGATGTCCGCCGGAAGAGGAACTTGTCTTTTTAATTAAAGCTTGCGATTAGTATCTTTCCAGAATGGTTTGTGTTTTCAAGCCATCGGCAGGAATCAGCCAGTTGTTGTTCTCCAGCAATTGCAGCAGTTGGGTACGCAGTCCGGATACGGCTACAGCATCATCGGTTTTGAAAGAAACCTCTACGATATTCTCAATACCTGTACCTGCTGCGTCACGGATCGGCCATACTTCGAGCGTAAGCTCTTGACCATTCCACGTACCTTCATAACGTTGGAATGTGATTGGTCCATATGCACGGGATTGAGTCAGTTGCTGCTTGCCCCAGTTGGAGGAAGTCCAGTTTTTCAATTTGCCCGGAAGCTTGTCCAGTAACATGTTCAAGGCTTCTTGCTGCGAAGGAAGTTGGACTCCTGTCGCTTTGGTATCGACTTTTTTGGTGTTGGAGAAGCTCAGCGTCTGTTTGCCATATCCCCAATCAATTTCAGCCTCGTAGTTATCATCCGATTGATCAAATCCCTCTTGGTTAGCCAGAGTCAGCGCTGCGTTGATATCGCCATTGATCACAGGGTAGCGTTTTTTATAAGTCAATTCGTAGTTATTCTTGTCATCCTTTTTGCGAAAACGTACGTTCCATCCTTGTTGATCCAATCCGAGAGCATTGGTGTCGAAGTACTCCACGTTAATGTTTCTTGGCGTGGAACTCAGGCCGAGTGTCTGAATCACTTCACTGCGTGGTGTCCCATCTGTATTCAATACAAGTTCCGGCTTGGCCAGAAACTTTACTTCATATGCAGGAACGGCATTGGCAGCAGCTGAAGCCTGGGGTGCCCCCAGAAATGTCATTCCACTTCCCAATGTTACGATGCTCAGCATCAATGAGGCGGTTACCTTTTTCCACTTTTTCAAAACCAATCACTCTCCTAATCTGGATTAACGTACAGACTCACTTTATCGCCTGAATATATGAAAGCGATTAAAGGGAAGAGCACATTGCGTTAACCCTGCATAGATTTGATGAATGGCAAACGATAGTTTATAGCGGATCATGGCAATCAGCCATGGAAAATGGGAGAGCCGTGACTCACCTCTCGCAGCACTTCTTTGAAGCGGTTTACCTGAACGGAAGGGTGGCGGTCCTTGTTATGTACCGTATAGATATGGCGCGGCGCTTGCTCTCCGGGAATGGGAAGAACTTGAATGAGCCCGTGCTGTTCCTCCCACTGTACCGCCATCCGAGACATGAATGAGACATGCCCCCCGATTAACACGAGCTGTTTGATCGCTTCCAGGGAATCCATCTCCACGGTACTCCGCAAACGAATATCATGTTGCGCAAGCCATTGATTGGTTAGCCGCCGTGTACTGGATTCATTGCCATGTAAGGCAAAAGGAATCTGCGCGATATGATCAGGTGTTAATGTATCCTTCTGGGCCAATCCATGCTGCGGAGAACAGATCAATACTAAGTCGTCTTCACACAGCGTCTCAGCTTGCAGGGCGGGTCCAACAAATGGCTCGGAAGAGATCACACCCAGATCAATCTGATGCCGAATCAGCATCTCGCGAATAACAGGTGATGGTTTGACGGATAAGACGATACGGATGCCCGGGAATTCCTGAGAAAAGGTGTTGAGTATGGTAGGCAGCAAATATGTAGCCGGTACATAGCTTGCTCCAATGTGCAGGGTGCCCCGATAGAGACTGTCATATTCCTTCACTACCCGCCTTGCCTCTTGGGTCAGAGCATTGATTTTGACGGAATAATGGAGCAAAGCCTGTCCGGCCTCGGTCAGAAAGGTCTTTCCACTGCGCGATTCGAATAATCGCACACCCATCTCTTCCTCCAATGACTTCATATGAAATGTAACGGTAGGTTGTTTGATCCCCAGTAACTCGGCCACGCTTGTCATGTGATGATGCTTGTCGATCAGCTCAACAATTTGCAATTTGATCAGATTCAATGTCCCGACACTCCTCTCACTTCTACTAGCCCCAATATATAAGATGATCTAATGTTTTTCATAAAGACGGAGAGTACAGAACCAATCTGAAGAAGCGAAGCGTTCGCCTTTATCCCCGGATTTCTCCCTTCATAAAGGGAATATAAGAAATCTGGGGATAACAGCGATCGGAAGATGGTGCTGTAATCGAAGCGACAACATGAAAATTAATTTAGTTCACCTACTATAGATTTAATCTATGAACATCAACAGAATTCATCTAAAAAGTTAATTCCAATTTTACATACAAGAGATACAACTCGCGAAAGCGGACGTTAGACTGAGAACAGTGCAAGAGATCAAGTAACAGAAGACAGGCAGGGATGCTTATGAAATTAGAGATGACAGGAATTCAAAAATCATTTAATCAAACACCCGCACTGCTGCCAACAGATCTAACGCTTGAACATGGAAAGTTCACGACCCTGCTCGGCCCATCGGGCTGTGGCAAAACAACACTGCTCCGCATGTTAGCCGGGCTGGAACAGCCGGACGCGGGGGAGATTCGTGCAGATGGTCAGTGTATCTACTCTGCGGCGAAGCGGATTGATATACCAACACACAAGCGTAATCTGGGCATGGTGTTTCAGGATTTTGCATTATGGCCGCATATGACCGTATACGAAAATGTAGCGTTTGGCCTGAAGGCCGGAAAACAGAAATCTAATCTGCGGCAAAAGGTGAACGAAGCGCTTGGCATGGTTCGCCTGCAAGGCATGGAAGACCGATATCCTCATCAGCTGTCTGGTGGACAGCAGCAACGGGTTGCTTTTGCCAGAGCCGTAGCGGTCAGACCTGGTGTGATCCTGTTCGATGAGCCACTAAGTGCACTGGATGCTGTACTTCGGGAAGAGATGCGGATTGAGATGATGTCGCTGGTCCGGGACATGGGACTGACTGCGCTGTACGTCACACATGATCAGATTGAAGCGATGTCGATGTCGGATGAGATTGTGGTGATGCAGAAGGGGAGGATATTGCAAAAAGGAAGCCCGGAAACGATCTACTCGGCACCAAGTGATCCGTATGTCGCTTCGTTTATCGGAAAGTCCAACTGGCTCACGCCTAATCAATCGATGGTGCGACCAGAGCATGTCACCTGGAACAAAACAGGTCATGACGATCTGTGTTATCCGGGGACGGTACTTAGTGTCAGCTATGTAGGCGAGCGTTATGAAGTACGAGTTCAGATGGAAGGGCTTGGCGTATGGACAGCCTATATGAACCAAAGAGTGCGCGTAGGGGAGCGGGTGCAGCTCTATGTAACCCCTGAGCGGATATGCCGAATGGACGGTTATGACCACCCGAGTATGAAGCAGAACGAAGCGATCGCAGTGGCATATTAAATTGTTGAACGAGCACGCAGTTGAAAGCAGGGGTACACATTTTATAAGAAACCAGGGGAGATGGACGAATATGTTGGGTATGAAAACACGGAAAAAGAGCGCAATGCTGTTATTAACAGCGGTAATGAGTATCAGTTTGTTCGGATGTAGCACAGGGAACTCGACCACAGGCAACGCGGCACAACCCGCGGGCGAAGGAAACTCGGCAGCAGCGGCGGAAACAACGAAACCAGCTGGCGGCAAGTTGGTCTTGTACAGTGCTGGCCCACAGAAGCTGGCGGATAACATCGTGAGCGGATTTACAGACAAAACAGGGATCGAAGTTGAGATGTTCCAGGGAACGACAGGCAAAATTCTGGCTCGTATGGAAGCTGAGAAATCCAATCCGGTTGCAGACGTTGTGATCCTGGCCTCTTTACCTTCAGCACAGGCTCTGAAAGCCGATGGACTGACTATGCCATACCCTGAAGCAGCCAATGCAGACAAGTTGAACAAGGACTGGTCGGATGCAGAGGGCAACTATTTTAGCAGCAGTGCTTCCGCACTGGGCATTGTGTATAACACCAAACTAGTATCTACACCACCAACAAGTTGGGCAGAGCTGGCTACGCCTGCGTGGAAAGATGCAGTAAACATTCCCGACCCTACATTATCAGGTTCAGCACTCGACTTCATCACAGGCTACCTGAGTGCGAATGGTGAAAAAGGATGGGATCTGCTGAGTGCCTATAAAGCCAATGGTGTAGCGATGGCAGGCGCCAATCAGGAAGCACTTGATCCAGTCATTACGGGTGCCAAAAGCATCGTAGCAGCAGGTGTGGACTACATGGCGTATTCCTCTAAGGCAAAAGGCGAACCACTGGATATCGTATATCCTGAGGAAGGAACGGTAATCAGCCCAAGACCGGCAGCGATTCTGAAATCCAGCCCAAATGTAGAGAACGCCAAAGCGTTCATTGACTACTTGTTGTCCGATGAAGCACAGAAGCTTGTTGCAGATGCCTATCTGATCCCGGGCCGCGAAGACATTGAAGCGACTAACCGTGCCAATGTGAAGGATATTCCACAACTTAAAGTGGATTGGAACTGGATGAGTGAGCATGGTGAAGAAACAGCGGCACGTTTTTCCGAGACTTTTAAATAATAGGATAGGGACAACTAGGCAAAAGGAATACCTGCTGTCTGTGGAAAGTCATGTGAGGTGAACGTAGTGAAACCTGTTGTAATGGACAACAACCGAATTTTTCGGAGAGTGGGCGTGATTCTGGCCCTCTTTCTGCTGACCATAAGCATTGGCGTACCGCTCTTGCTGATCTTCTGGCAAAGTGTGTATCCGGACGGGCAGTGGGATTGGATGGCTCCGATTCGCACGATTACAGGTCATCATCTATCAGGTGTATTGCTGAATTCCGTCTGGCTTGGCATCTGCGTTGTAGCGGTAACTACGCTGCTGGCGCTACCGCTGGCTTGGATGATGGCGAAGACTCGGATGGGTGAGCATCGCTGGGTCGATGTAATCCTGATGATTCCGTTCATGACTCCGCCGTATATCGGATCGATGGGCTGGATTCTGTTTATGCAAAAAGGGGGATATCTCCAGCAATGGGTGCCCTCATCTGCGGGCTGGAGTGAGCTGTTCTTCAGTTTCTGGGGCATGGTGCTCATCATGAGCTTGCACCTGTTCCCGTTCCTGTATCTGCTGCTTAGAGATGCGTTGATCCGCATCGGTGGCAATCTGGAAGAAGCGGGAGCCGTGCATGGTGCACGTGCAGGGTACCGTTTCAGACGTATTATTTTACCCTTATTGTTGTCGTCTTACGGCATGGGGATCATGCTGGTCTTTGTCAAAACGATTGCGGAATTCGGGACACCGGCAACCTTCGGGCGCAAGATTGGCTATTATGTCATGACCTCCGAGATCCATAAGTACATCTCCAGTTGGCCGATTGACTTCGGTAAGGCGACTTCGCTGGCATCGGTGCTGTTGTCCGTCTGTCTGGTGATGTGGTATATGCAGTCTGCCATGAGCCGAAAGTTCACGTATCGTCTGGTTGGTGGCAAAGGGCAACGTTCGAAGCGATATTCTCTTCGTGGCGGAGCAGGATGGTTATGCGGGGTGTATCTTGCAATCCTGTTGATCCTGTCGATAGGTATCCCGTATTTCTCCATCATCGCCGCTTCGACCATGAAACTACGGGGATCGGGAATTGCTTTTGATAATCTGACTTTGGATCATTATAAAGAGCTGTTATCTTGGGGATCAGTGAGTATGAAAGCCATCGGGAACAGTCTGGGATTATCCCTCGCGGCTTCAACCGTTGCTGTTATTATCGGAACGGGGTTTGCGCTGGCGATCGGCAGATCATCTTCATTCATGCAGCGTGTGATTGATTTGTTCAGTTTGTTGCCTAATACGGTGCCGGGCATCGTGATGGTCGTGGGTCTGATTCTCTTCTGGAACTCACCCTGGATGCCAGTCACGTTGTATAACACCTATGGCATGGTTGTGCTAACGTACGTTGTGCTCTTCTTGCCTTACACCGTACAGTATGTAAAATCGAGCTTTACCCAGATTGACGGAACGTTGTTCCAGGCTGGGCAAGTCTTTGGCGGGAAGCCGCTGTATATTCTGCGGCGTATCCTGATCCCGCTGATCCTGCCCGGCATGCTGGCGGGTTGGATGATGACCTTTACGATTGCTACCCGGGAGCTGGTAGGTTCGTTATTGATTCTTCCACCGTCGATGCAGACGTCGGCTACGTATATTTTTGCTCAGTTTGAACAAGGTCAGGTATCACTGGGAATGGCGATGGCCGTTGTGACTGTAGGTATGACGGTGCTGATGCTGCTTGGAATTGAACTGCTGAATTCAAAGAGAAAGTGGAATGCATCATGATCAAACTGAACGTATGGGGCGGTGCAGGGGAACACGGACGTTCCGCCTATCTCCTGAGCGGGAGCCAGTTCCACCTTTTGCTGGATTGTGGTGTGAAAAAAGAAGGCACGGGCGAGTATCCGATGATTGACCCGGAGATTGTCCCGCAACTGGATGCGGTCCTGTTGTCCCACGCCCATGAGGATCATTCGGTCGCCATCCCTTTGCTGTACAAGATGGGCTACCAGGGTGAAGTGTGGACGACGAGAGAGACGAGGGCG
Organism: Paenibacillus sp. FSL K6-1122; assembly: GCF_037977015.1. Lineage (NCBI taxonomy): Bacteria > Bacillati > Bacillota > Bacilli > Caryophanales > Paenibacillaceae > Paenibacillus > Paenibacillus sp. FSL K6-1122. The sequence continues at coordinate 366,030 of NZ_CP150272.1, forward strand.
CAGCTACGTACGTATTTTGCCAACTGGCGAAGGTTTGCAGAACGTGTCGGAGAGAAGCTCCCTTACGATGAAGCAGATGAGCAGGCTATTCGTTATCGGTATCTGGAAGATGAGGTCGTATCCCAAACCTGGTTCGAACCGATTCCCGAAGTAAAAGTGATGTGGGGCCGTAGTGGACATCTGGCTGGATCGGTGTGGTTTGGGGTTGAAATGGAAGGTAAGCGGATTTTTTATTCCGGGGACTACACGTCAGAATCGATGCTTTTACAGGAGGATTATCCAGCGGAGGCGTTCTTACGGGAAAACATGATTCGTGAAGATACGTTGTTCGATACTCCGAGCAGTGAACAGTGGGGCGCGGAGGAACTAATTACTATAAACAGTGGGCAAAAGGCTGGAGAACTCATAACGTCACCAGATCAGACATCTGTTGCATCAGAAGCGTCGTCAAGAACACTTGTATCCATGGAGATACCCATGAAGCAGAGAAATTTCACATCCAATGGAGCAGATGGAGCAGTCAGAGCAGGCAGAGCAAACGTAGCAGACGCTGCGCCAATATCTTCCGTTGGGCTGGTAGATCTGGCGATCGTTGATGCGGCCTACGGTACGGACCAGGATACACAGGCGGACAAACTTGAACAGCTTGAACGAGCCATTCGCCAGACGATTGCTCAAGGTGGAAAGGTGCTCTTACCTATGCCTGTTGTAGGGCGTGGACAGGAGATCGTACTGTGGGCACAGCAACAATTCCCAGCTATCCCAATCGTAGTGGAACAAGGGCTGGTGGAAGGGATGAAGCAGCTTATGCATGTTCCGTATTGGTTGAGGGAGAAGGGAGAGCATGTCATCGGAAGTTCGTTGAAAGACAAAATTGATTGCTTTCTGACCGGACGAGGATGGGAGCTGCCTACAACCACCCAAGAGCGGGAACAACTGTTGGAACATCATGCTGCTTCGCTATGGTTCATTCCGGACGGTATGATGCAGTCCTCGCTTGCCCGTTGGTACTATAGTCAATTATCGGACAGGGAGGAGAATCTGATTCTGCTCACTGGGCATGTTGCTCATGGTACATTTGCTGATAAGTTGCTACGGGTTCCTGACAAGTATGGAGTGTGTGATGTGCGGAAAATACGTTATAAAGTACATCAGGGCTGGAAGGATGTTGAACGGATGCTGCATCAGATTCCAGCAAGGCATACGGTCCTTGTGCATGCTGACCGGGCAGAGACGGACCGATTAAAAGAAGGTTTGCTCAGAAATAGCCCATCACCGGGAACAGTTATACATTCACTGTCTGCTGGTGACGAGCTATATGTGTGAATTGTGCATGAATCGAATTGATGCTTCAGATTGGAGCGTCCCTGGGGACGTTCTTTTTCCCTTGTTGTCTGATTCGTTAGGGTTCGCGATGAATGGGGTGCTCCAGTTCGGCATGACCCATCAAACTATCAACGGCTTCACCATCCACCAGTATATCCAGACTCTTCACTTCATCAAATTGAAACATCGTTGTTGTTAAAGCTTCCAATGCGAGCAATTCTCCACTGGTACCGAGGTTCGCTTCAGCGGGGATATGAACATCCAAAGTCACCGTACCCTCAGCATATTGGACAGAGAGCAATTCCACCTGCTCCCAGAGGGAAACAAGCTCTGAATCGGTGTTTGTTTGCAATGCTGCAAATGTTTTTTCATATTTTTCGGAGTCATCCTTGTACTCAATTTCCTGCTCTGTTTTCTCTAGCTCAAGTACCTGAGAGTCTGCCAAATATACATCAACGACTTGTGTATTCATTGTGCCCAGATCCACCTCCGTTTCGGATGGGTTTGGTGCCTGCACCTGTCCTCCCTGAACAGCAGGTTCATTCGAACCGGATTGGCTCACTGGCTTCTGGGCACATCCAACTCCGATAAGGATCAAGCATGATAATATAAGTGCACAACCTAGCTTCTTATTCAAAGAAACACTTCCTTTATCTGATTTATTTGATGATTTATAGGCCCAAATACTCCTTGATTCCATCGGCTATCGCTTGAGCGGCTTTCATCTGAACAACTTCGGACGACATCAGTTCTTCATCGATTACATTACTCAAGAATCCTACTTCCAAAAGCACTGCAGACATGGTCGTGTCTCGGATTACTTCCAAGTTGCCATTTTTCACACCACGATCTCTGAGACCCATGGCATTCACCAAACGTTGATGAATGATAGTAGCTAATTCCTTGCTGTTACTGCGTTGATAATAATATGTCTCCGTACCTGTGGCTTGGGGGGCGGACTTCACGCTATTGCCATGGATAGATACAAATACATCCGCATTTAATTGATTGGCGAGTTGAACACGCTCAGGGCGGGTCGGATAGGTATCACCTTCACGAGTCATCACCAATTCGATATTGGGTTCATTGAGCAACAGGGCTTGTACTTTGTGAGCTAATGCCAGATTGTATTCCTTTTCGGGTTTGTTCGTGATGCTGATCGTCCCTGGATCACTGCCACCGTGTCCTGGATCGATGACCACAACCTTGCGTCCTGAGTCGCCTACTGGAGTGACTGGAGCAGGTGTGACATTGTCACCCGCAACATTCAGATCAATAATCAGTTTGTCGGCAATGACGTTCTGGTTGTACTGGACATTCTTCACATTATTCAATTCTACGACAATGCGAACTTGTGCCGGTTCTCGTTTGAACAGTGAATATCTCACTTCTGTCACATTGGGATAACCGCTCACATCCAACTTGCCATTGAGTCCTTGATCCAGCGGCTGGGAGATATCACCAAAGGTGGCTCCGGGCAAGTCCACAACCAGACGATCAGGGTACTTGAGGGTCGTTACTATCGGCTGAACGGCCCCATCGGTGGATAACACGAGCTGATTATTGGCAAATTGGATATCGGTAACCTGAGCGGTAGAGCTTGAATCCCCTTTTCCAGGACTATTACCTGGTTCAATAGCAGGTTCCTTACTGGTGTTTGTTAAGTATACGATCTTGTCTTGATTGTTCCATCTCACCTTAAGCCCCATCTGTTCACTGACAAATCGAATGGGCACCACCAGCGTTTTATTCAAAATCTGCGGTGCTGTGTTCAAAGTGACTTGTTTGTCAGCAACCATGGCTTGCTTTTGATCGACGGTTAGGGAAATCGTCTGTTGATCTTGCTGAATTTTTACAGTGCGTGCTTGTTGGTTCCAATCGACTTTGAATTTCAAATTTTCGGCAACGACACGAATCGGGATCATCACGTTTTTATTGATAATCGTCACCTGTACATCACTTGGGAGGACTAATTCCTCTCCATCCATAAAGATTTTCGACGTGCTTGCAGCGGCATTTCCCTGATTAGGGAGCAAAACGAGTAAGAATAGACTCAAAAACAGTAGTAAAATGGTTTTCTTCATTATGCACCTCGACTAGTATTAGATCATTTTCTTAATTCCAAAATATCCCTTCATATTATAAACGGTAAAAATGTAAAAATGTTTCTCTTCTGATATCTAATTATCAATTGATGGAAGAAAACATGATGTGTGATCGCAAATGGGGTGAATATCTCTCTTTTTATTTTCAATGATGTAATTAAATTTCATATAATGTTTGACTTGTGAAATTTAATATCATATACTGGGTGAAATTATGGCAGGATGGCGTGTTCATCGGGTCTTGCAGGAGGATGGAAGTGGATGGATACAGGCAGCTATCCGATGTGGGAGAAGTATCGTTTGAAGCAGGAGCATCTGGTCATCGGACTAATGTCAGGAACGTCACTTGATGGAACTGACGCGGCACTGGTGCGTATTCAAACCGATATGAGCGGGGCATTACAGCAGATCGAGCTGGTTGATTTTGTCTGTGTGCCGTATTCGAATGGATTGAGAGACGTACTGATCCGGTTATGTTCACCGAGGACGGCGCGTGTCGACGAGCTGACAGCCGCGCATTTTGGTGTATCGGAGTGGTATGCGCATAGCGTTACGGAACTGATGCAGTCTGCCGGTATCTCAACGCAGCAGGTGGATATGATTAGCATGCATGGGCAGACGGTATGGCATGCTCCTGTAGCATCTGCATTTCCAGGGCCAACGGGAGCAAGTATTGATGTGGTATCGACATTGCAGATCGGTGAATGTGCTGTCGTTCGAGAACGGACAGGACTGCCAGTGATTGGCAACCTGCGGGCAAGGGATATGGCCGCTGGTGGGGAAGGTGCCCCGCTTACGCCTTATGCGGATGCTCTGATGTTCCGTAGCCCGACGGAAGGACGGCTGGTGCAGAATATCGGTGGCATTGGCAATGTGACGGTGCTTCCCTCCGAGTCTTCTACCGAAGGTATTTCGGCATTTGATACGGGACCAGGGAATATGGTGATGGACGCCATTGTGCGGCAGGCAACGGATGGGCGGCAGCATTATGATCCGAATGGAAGTATTGCCGCACAGGGGAAGGTCGATCAGGGTCTGGTAGACCTGTGTTTGGAGGATGAGTATTTCAAAAGACTTCCACCGAAAAGTACCGGGCGAGAAGTATATGGAGCCGCGTATGCAGTGAGACTGATGGAGATGGCCGCAAAGCGTTCCTTATCCCTTGAAGATACGCTGGCTACTGCCACCTGTCTGACCGCGGAAACCATCGTGCGTGCAGTGAAGGATTTTATCCTGCCCAAGGTGCAAATATCGGCCATGCTCGCGTGCGGTGGTGGCACTTCCAATGCCACGTTAATGGAGATGATCCGTCAGAGACTACCGAAGGATATCCGTTTGGAGCGAACGGCAGATTATGGTATACCCGATGATGCTCGGGAAGCCATTGGATTTGCTTTACTTGGCCATGAGGCACTTATGGGAAGAACCAATACACTTCCGGCAGTAACCGGCGCGAAACACGCCGTAATCTCAGGCAATCTCACACTTTAGTGAGACCTGACTTTAATATGAGTTCAGTTATGGAAGGGCGAGGAATTCGATTAGACGCGAGTGGAATTATAAGATAAAATGCTTGTACATGAATGCAGTACGGAAAGGAGGAGCGAATGGAAGGCATGAAAGGTGGACTTGTACGTTTACGCGCATTAATGGATGACTTGACCCCGTCCGAACGGAAGATCGGAGCTTATATTCTCGATCACCCGCAAGAAACTGTTCAATCCTCGGTGGCCCAGTTGTCTGAACGGAGTGGAGGCAGCCCAGCTGCCATTATCCGTCTCTGCAAATCACTCAGTGTAACGGGTTTTCAGGAGCTGAAGCTGAAGATTGCCGGAGATTTGCAGACGAGTGAGCCATATCAATATACGGAGATTCGTCCCCAGGACTCCATGGAGAGCATTATTCAGCATGTGTCCGCAAACAATATTCAGTCGGTGAAGGATACGGTTCATATTCTGGACCCACGTCTGGTGGAAAAAGCCGTGGACGTGCTTCATCATGCAAACCGGATCTTTTTCTATGGAGTAGGGGCCTCCAACCTGATTGCGCTGGATGCACATTACAAGTTCATGCGAATCAATCGCACAAGCTTTTCGTTCGCCGATCCGCATATGCAAATTTCGTCCGCAACGACGCTTCGTGAGGATGATGCGGTGGTATGTATCTCGTATTCAGGGGAGACGTCGAACGTAATCTCCTGTCTCAAGCATGCTCACGATGGCGGTGCAGCGACAATCAGCATTACCAAGTGGGGCAGCAATACACTCAGTAGTATGGCAGATGTACCCCTGATGATTACTTCCACCGAAAGTGATATTCGAAGCGGAGCAACTTCGTCACGGATTGCACAGCTGAACGTGATCGACATTTTGTATCTGGCGATTGCCAGTCGGGATTACAACCAGTCGGTGGAGTATTTGGAGAAGAGCCGACAGGCTATTCTGGAGCACAAGTGAAGTAGAACCATATGAATCCCTTTCTGATTATGCAGGAGGGGATTTTTTGACGGATTATATCCGCTTTTAGAATAAAAAAAAGAGCCCAGACTAATGTCGGGCTCCTCTCTTTCAACCTCTAATAATATCCCTTGTACGGCTCAGGAAGGCCCCGCAATGGCGCTACGCACAAATCCGTCAGCCAGATCAAGCCTGTGCTGGGCTTCCGTTGCGTCCACGCCTGCCATCAGCATGACGATTGCCGTTTTTACATGACCGTCTGCACCGGTAAAAGCCTCTTCAATATCCGCTTCATTCGCTCCGGTTGCCAGATGGATCATGCGTTTGGCCCGATGAACAAGCTTCTCGTTCGAAGGATTCAGATCAACCATGAAATTACGGTAAACCTTGCCCAGACGAATCATGGCGGTAGTGGTGAGCATGTTCAGAATCATTTTCTGTGCGCTGCCTGCCTTCATACGTGTTGAACCCATGACAACCTCTGGGCCGACAACAGCCTCAATGCTCACATCAGCCAACAGGGTCATCGGTGTGCCTGCATTATTACTCAGGCTGATCACCGTAGCCCCGATCTCCTTGGCGTGTCTCATCGCACCCAGCACATACGGCGTTCGTCCACTGGCTGCAATGCCAACCACAACATCGTTTTTGTCTAAGCCATGTTCATCAAGGTCGGCAGCTCCCAACTCCTCACTATCTTCAGCACCTTCAACCGGGTCCTTCACTGCCCGGAATCCCCCTGCAATAATACCCTGTACCATGGAGGGCGGGGTTCCGTAGGTAGGCGGGCATTCCGAAGCGTCAAGTATTCCTAATCGTCCACTGGTACCTGCGCCTACATAAAAAAGCCTGCCGCCAGACTGAAACGCCTCCAAGATCCGATCCGCAGCTTGAGCAATGACCGGAATGAGGGGCTGAATGAGCTCCGCAATCCGTTGATCTTCCTTATTAATGAGTTCCATAATTTCTGCCGAAGGCAATTCATCTATATGATCCGTTAGTGGATTGGGTTGTTCTGTTAGTAGTGAATTCAGCATGTGATTCATCCGTATGGCCTCCTTCTCTCTTTTAAAATGATTCATTCAGGGAACAGCGTATTCTTGCCAGTTGTGCTGCGCCAACCGCTGGAGCGGGGGCATCTTCACGATATACAAAGTCCAACTCTCCATAATATCCCGATAACTTCAGGATAAATGTATTTCGGAAAAGTGTAGCGTATCGAAACATTGATCCGGACAGGACAACCGGAGTGGATACAAATTCGGGATGACGGGCAACCAGCGCCTTGGCGGTATCCGCCAATTGTGAGGCTTCGTCGATGATCAGTGCCCGGGCGACCTCATCTCCGAGTTCAGCTGCTTCTATAGCTAAGCGGGCGATGGATGCGGTCTCGGTTTTGCCCCAATCCGTCTGATACACTCGCGTCTTTAACTCCGATATATCCCGAAGGTTCAGATTCTTTAGAAGAAGCGGGGTTAAACAGGTTGGAGGAAGAACACCGTCATAACTCTGCATAACCACTTGGAGTGCACGTTGCCCAATACGATAGCCACTCCCCTCATCTCCGAGCAGATGACCCCAGCCTCCTGCACGGTATCGCTCGCCTTCCAGCGTAAATCCGTACACGATGGAACCTGTTCCAGAGATACACAATACACCGTGCGTATGTCCGAGAGAGGCCATCAGAGCAATCTCTCCTTCGGATACAACCCAGACTGGACAACCTTCTGATGCCTGTTGATTACGACTCTTCATATAGTTATTTACTGCTTCGGCTATAAGTTGCCGTTCTTGGATCGTATCTACACCTGACATACCAAGGCATATACCCTCACAATTTGTCGATAAATCACTTATTAGATTAAATAGCTGTTCCAGCACTCGTTGCAGTTCGGAAATGGCCTGTTCAGTTGATACGCTGTGAGGATTCGTGGGACCGCCGCTGAGTCGGGCAAGAATTTCACCAGATTCAGAAATGACTGCTGCATCAGTATTGGTACCGCCTCCATCTACGCCTACATATACTCGCAAAGTGGCTCACCTCGCTTGCTTGGGTTTTCTTTTTACATAGTATAGTTGCATGAAAAGAAAAAGTAAAATTAAATTTTATAATAAAAAATAATGTTGAATTTTTATTTTACAACTCATATAATGAATTCAATCTACAATTTTGGAAGGAATTAATACTGTTAATGTCAATTAAGTTGACGTTAATATTGCATTTAAGAGATTTAGCCTGCGACTGGCAGGCCCAATCTACAGGGGAGGTGCTTTTCCTTACTGCCGCGTGTATAGGTGGATTGCGTTTGAAGGCCGAACGATCACAAAGGGGTAGCATGGTTAGGCAATGAAAGAATCGGATGATGACATGCAAAGGAGATGAAGGGATGAAAAAGAAGGGTCTGGTATGGGCAATGTTGTTGATGATGGTCTGGGTTACAGCCTGTGGGAATAGCGGAGGTGCTGCTTCGGATGACCCGAATGCCGATGATACGGTAACGGTATGGACCTATCCTGTACATGGCACATATGAAGAAGAACTGAAGGATCTAATCTCTGATTTCAATAAAGAACACCCGAACATTACCGTGAAGACGGAAATGCTCTCCTGGGCGGAAGGGCCAAAAAAATTCGATGTCGCTTTGAACGCGGGCAACCCGCCGGATCTTTACTTTCATAGCGTAGACGGCACATATGTGAATACGGGATTGGCACTTGAGCTGGACAGCTACCTGACACCTGAGATCAAGGACGACTACCTGCCAGGTACGCTTGATTTAGGCCAGATTCATGGGAAACAGTACGGACTACCGTTGTATCAATTCCAATGGGCATGGGGTGGTAACAAACGCATTCTGGAGGAAGCGGGCATTGATTGGAAGTCCATTCAACAAAATGGCTGGACCTGGTCCGAATTCAACGATGCTGCTGCCAAGCTGACCAAAACGCTGGATGGCGGGGCCAAGCAATATGCACTGGTTACCGACGGAACTTCGCTTGACTTCATTGAAATGCTGTCTCGTAACAACGGGATGATCGATGTTCTTGATAAAGACGGCACGTTCCAATGGAATGATGGTCGCATTCTGGATACCCTCTCTTTTATCAAAAACCTGATGGATCAAGGGTATATGCCGAAGGAAACGGCGGCTCTCGCTCCAGCGAAACGGACGGATATGTTCTACGCGGGGGAAACGGCGATTATTTCCAAAGCGATTCCTTATTATGATGTGATGATTCAGAATCGCAACAAGGACATCGATGATGGCAAGGTGCAGGGAGAGAAGATTGATTTTGTCCTGTTGCCTGTACCACATAATGATGATCAACCTGCGGCCACAACGATGGGCGGCGAAGGGTATGTAGCCTTCAAACAGAAAAAGGACAAGGGCGAACAGCATGCCAAAAATACGTTCCTGGTGATGGAGGCGCTTAGTGGTGCCAAAGCAGGGAACTCGGCCAATGAACTGGCGCTTCCATTCGTAAGACAGTCCCAGGTGGATCTGTTTAAAGGAAAAGAGCTTGGTCAACCGGATAATCTGGCTGCTGCAAAAGTCATGGCAGAGAATATCGCGATGCCGGTTGTACTTGAACTGGATATCGACAAAGCATCTCAGCAAAAACAATTCAAGGAACAGGTTGTGAAGCCTAATATTCAGGCGCTGTTCTCGGGTGAAAAATCACCGGAGCAGATCGCAGAAGACTTCAAGAGCAAAGGCCAGCAGATGTTTGGACAATAACTTGGACAATCAAACATAACGTAAAACCACACTGATTAGGAGAGGAGGATTCGCCATGCAGACCGCCCTTGCGCCAAAATCGTCAGTGCCCCGGACTTCCCGGGTTGCCCGGTTTTGGCGAGACTACGGGTGGGCGTATTTGTTTATTTTGGCGCCTGTCCTGCTGTTTCTCATTTTCACACTGTATCCCGTTCTGACGGCTCTTGTGATGAGCTTCCAGAAATACAATATTATGAACTCGACGTGGGTTGGATTGGATAACTATGAGCGTTTGGTGAAGGATGAGACATTCTGGAAGTCGATTAAAAATACAGTCATCTTCACCGTAGGCACAGTCCCGGTCAATATTCTCATTACATTTGTACTGTCCTATTTCATCTATCAAATGAAAAGCAAATGGCAGACATTTTTCAAAGCTACCATGTATCTGCCTGCGGTAGCCTCCGGGGTGACCATCTCCATCGTATGGCTGGCGATCTTTGATCCGACGGATTCGGGATTATTGAACCGCTTCATCGGCTTGTTCGGCCTTGACCCGGTAATCTGGTTGGGCCAGTCGGGAACGGCACTCTTTTCCCTCATTCTGATGAACTGGCTTGGATCGCACGGAGCGGGCATTATTCTGTATCTGGCAGCCATGGGCGGTATTCCGAAATCGCTGTACGAAGCGGCGGATATTGATCATGCCAGCGGCTGGACCCAGTTCAGCAAGATTACATGGCCGCTGCTCAAACCAACGACGCTGTATCTGCTCGTCACGGGTGTCATTACATCCTTCCAGGTGTTTATCTCGGTATATCTGATGACACAGGGTGGACCAAACTTTGCGACAACTACAATCGCTTATCTGATCTATGAGACGGCATTTAAGTTCTATGAGTTCGGATTGGCTTCGGCTCAGTCGTTTGTACTGGCGATTATCATCATTGTCATCTCCGTCATTCAGTTCAAATATTTCTCCAGCGATATTGAGTATTAGAGGTAGTTCAAAACACGTACGATTAGAGCACGTTGCATTAAGCATCCGGGGGTGAATGAAATCCATGAAATCAACACAGAAAAAGATTCTGCTCGTTGTTGCATCCATTCTGCTGGTAGTCTGGGCGCTGGTGACGGTCATTCCGATGTATTGGATGCTCGTTGGTTCGGTGCAGGATAGCGCGATGTCGGCTTCGTTTAAACCACAGATGATTCCGGAGCAGTTGTCGTTATCACCATATGAGCGCTTTTTTGCCAAAACCGATGCCTGGCGCTGGTTATACAACTCGCTGCTCATCTCGATCATTCTGACCGTAACAAATGTATTCTTCGCCTCCCTGGCGGGATATGCGTTTGCCAAACTGAAGTTTCCGGGTAGTCAGGCGGTATTCTGGACTTTGCTTGGGACCATGATGATCCCGGCGCAGGTGACACTGATTCCTTTGTACATTCTGATGGTCAACGTGTTTGACCTAGGGGACACGTATACGGCCATTATTCTGCCTGCTGCCGTTAGTGTGGGCAACATTTTCTTGATGAAACAGTTCATGTCTACGCTGCCCACATCGCTGATACATGCGGCACGTATCGATGCATGTAGTGAATTCGGTATCTTCTGGAAAGTCATTCTGCCGATGGCAAAGCCGGGAATCGCGGTACTGGCGATATTCACGTTTGTGGCTTCGTGGAATGAATTCTTCTGGCCGTTCCTCATTACCAATTCCAACGAGATGCGTACCATTCAGGTGGGGCTGGCTTCATTCGTATTTGCCGAATCAACAGACTTCGGTGCGATGATGGCTGGGGCTACAATAGGTGCTCTGCCCATGATCATTCTGTTTTTCTCACTGCAACGTTACTTCCTGCAGGGCATTACGATTGGTGCAGTTAAAGGTTAATTCCAATATATGTTCAACTAAACATTTACACTATAACGGAGAGGACAGATATAACCTGAAGAAGCGAAAGCGTTCGCCTAAAAGCTTTCTGAAAGAAAGCTACATCGGAAGCTTAAGCTATCACCGGATTTCCCCTTTTATAAAGGAATCAAAGAAATCTGGGGATAACAGCGATCGGAAGGTTGTTCTGTCATCGGAGTGCCAGTGTAAGGATTCGTTAGTTGAACTTATATAGTTCAGGACAAGCGACAACGTAAAGGGGGATCTACCTATGGCACGCGTGGAGTTTCGCCAAGTGCGCAAAGAATTCAAAGACGATCATAAAGGAACGTTCACGGCTGTGGCCGGCTCGGACTTTGTTATAGAAGATAAGGAATTCGTAGTGTTTGTGGGTCCTTCGGGCTGTGGCAAGACAACGTCACTGCGGATGATTGCCGGACTTGAAAAGCAAACAAGCGGTGATATTGTGATTGGTGACCGGCTAGTTAACGATCTGCATCCGAAGGATCGGGATATCGCGATGGTGTTTCAGGATTATGCACTCTATCCGCATATGACCATCCGTGAGAATCTTTCCTTTGGCCTGAAAAACCTGAAAAAGCCAAAGTCCTACATTGATGAACAGGTGCAGAATGCGGCCTCCATTCTGGGACTGGAAGCTATGCTGGAGCGCAAACCACGCGAGCTGTCTGGTGGTCAGCGCCAGCGTGTTGCGGTGGGACGGGCGATCGTCCGTGATCCGCAGGTGTTTTTATTCGACGAACCACTGTCCAATCTGGATGCCAAGTTACGGGTACAGATGCGAGTGGAGTTGGGTGAGCTGCATAAACGTCTCGGTGCCACGATTGTGTACGTGACGCATGATCAGGTAGAAGCCATGACACTTGGGGAACGCATCGTGGTCATGAATCATGGAGATATTCAGCAGGTGGCTTCACCGAAAGAATTGTATGCGAGTCCGCGGAATATGTTTGTTGCCGGATTTATCGGTTCCCCGGCGATGAACTTCATCGATGCCCGGATTGAAGGCACGCAGGTTGTCGTGGACGGTGCATCATTCACCTTGCCAGAAGATCTACTCGCTCGTCTTCAGAGTCATCAAGGCAAGCCGGTGATTATGGGTCTGCGTCCAGAGCATATTTTTGGTGATGATGTCGCTCCGAATATCCCGACAGACCACATGCTGCAGGCGCGAGTTCAGGTTGTAGAACATCTGGGCTCCGAGAATTTGGTATATTTCCATTCCGGTGCCCGTACTGTTACGGCCAAGGTCCACCCGGAAACACATGCTTATGTAGGTATGGACAAAATTTTTGTACTGGACCTGCGTAAGGCACACTTTTTTGATCCAGAGACGGAGCTTGCGATCGGACGTGAGTAAGAGACGATGCCTGGTGAAGAAGGAACGGTGAGAAAGGGGAGAATAAAAATGCGTAAGCTGAGTGAAGTATTGATCAAGTCGGGTGCGGAAATCTATCGGGATATTATTTCGGTGGCCTTGTACAGTGTCGTTAGCTCCATCGTTTTGATTCCCATTCTGATGTTTGCTCCGTTGCCGATCGCGGTGCTGCTTCTGGCCTTGATGTATATGCCCATCCTGTTCGGGGTCTGTTATGCAGTACATCACAGATTGGAACGTAAGGAACGGCGCAATGGGCTTAAGGATATTTGGATCGGAACGTTGAAGGGAATAATTCCGGGAGGATCGGTGGGTGTGCTTTTCGCAGTGCTTGGCTTCATTCTATGGTCAACCTGGTGGTATTACGGTGGACAGGGTGGAATTACAGGTACAGCAGTGGGTGTATTCCAGACGTTCTTTGTTCTCATGGCGCTGATGTCACAGTTCTATACCTGGCAGCTTGTTTTACAAAAAAACATGGGCATCGTTCAGGCGATGGGGGAAAGTGTAAAGCTGTTCTTCCGTCACCCGGGGTACACGATGGGCGCTTGTTTTCAGGCCATGTGCCTGACGGCTCTGCTGATGCTGACTGTCGTTGGTTTCGGAGCGCTGTTTGGAGGTATGTTTGCCATCTATCAACATAAGGTTGCTCTTAATGTGCTGGAGCCTGAAGAAGAGCCTGTCGTAACAGGCGGTAATGATCACCAGCATACAGGCTGGGTCAGCCAGGGGAATGTGTGATGGGTCAGTTGAATGGGACCGAGCAGATCCCGGCTGTAAAAACGGGAGTTGATCTTCTGTCCAGAGGGTTATCGCATCCATGGATAACGGGTAACCGAATCGGTCTAATTACAAACCCGACTGGTATTACAGCGGATTTTGTATCGACAATAGATGTGTTCGCTGGACTGGCTAATACCGAGCTTACAGCGCTCTATGCCTGTGAGCACGGACTGTATGGAGAGCTTCAGGCGGGTGTCAGATTCGGAGACATGCTTCATCCACATCTGGACATTCCGGTGTTCAGCCTGTATGGAGATTACAAGAAACCTACGCCTGCAATGCTGGCTGGAGTGGATACGGTGCTGTTCGACATTCAGGATGTGGGTATCCGTTATTACACATATGCCTCAACCTTGTTCCATATGATGGATGCCTGTGCTGAAGCAGGCAAACGTATGCTGATTCTGGACCGTCCCAATCCGCTGGGTGGAAACGAAGTGGAAGGCGGTGTGCTGAACGCGGGGTATGAGTCACTCGTTGGCGCTTGGCGTATACCTGTACGTACCGGATTAACGATAGGTGAACTCGCCCTGATGGTCAACAGCGAGATGGATGTACCTTGCAAATTGGACGTGGTTGCCATGGAAGGATGGCAGCGCTCCATGGAGTTTGCGGATTGTGGGCTTCCCTGGATATTACCCTCTCCCAATATGCCCACGCTGGACAGTGTGCGCGTATATGCGGGTACGTGCCTGTTCGAAGGCACTAATGTATCGGAGGGCAGGGGCACGACCCGCCCATTCGAGTGGATTGGAGCCCCCTGGATTGAGGGTGAGCGTTTGGCGGAACGATTTCGGGAATACAAGCTGGAAGGTGTACATGTGCATCCAGTGTACATGTCCCCAACATTCTCCAAACACGCAGGTGAGCTGTGTGGTGGCGTAAGGATTTTTGTAACGGACAGTAGGAAATTCCGGGCGGTAGAGACAGGGTTGGTGCTTTTGCATGAACTGGTGTCACTCTATCCGGAGCAATTCTGCTGGCTGAAGCCACCAGAGCCGGGTTCAAGGTACTTTATCGACCTGCTGGCAGGGGGTAAGGAAGCCAGGGAAACGATTCATGACCGCGCGGAATTCATTCGTTTAATGAACGCGTGGAATGTACAGGCAGCGGAATGGAAGGAGCGGCGAAAGCCGTTTTTGTTATATGAATGAACGGATGTTTGTTAGCGGGGGGAGGCATGAAATGAGTGGGCCAAAAGAGTTATACCAGTCGAAGCTGAAACAGATGACCTTGCGTGAGAAAATCGGGCAAATGCTGCTTTGTGGCTTTCATGGCACCGAAGCTGCTGGCGATGTGGAATCCTTTCTCCGAATGTATCCAATCGGTGGCGTAATCTACTTTGCTCGCAACGTTGAGTCGCCAGAGCAGGTAGAGCGGTTATCGTCAGGGTTACAGCAGATTGCCAAAAGCAGCGGTAATGTGTCGCTCTGGATATCCATTGATCAGGAGGGCGGCATGGTTGCACGAATTACCGAAGGAATCGCCTTGATGCCTGGACCAATGGCCATTGCCGCTGCCGGTTCCATTGACGATGCATATCAGGCGGCCTATATCAGTGGGTTGGAGCTGAAGGCCATGGGCATTAACATGAACTTTGCTCCGGTATTGGATGTGAACAATAACGCGGCCAATCCGGTCATCGGAGTGCGATCATTCGGCGAATCTCCACAATCGGTTGCAGAATATGGGGCCAGAACCATTGCGGGAATACAGGACGCTGGAATTGCATCGACAGCCAAGCACTTCCCGGGGCATGGGGATACGGATACCGATTCCCATCTGGACCTCCCGATCATCACTCATGATCGTGAACGGGTAGAGCGCCTGGAGTTGATTCCATTCCGAGCCGCTATCGCCGAAGGTGTCGATGCCATGATGTCGGCGCATATTTATTTCCCTGCGCTGGAGCCAGAGCGTCTGCCCATAACGCTATCACAAACCGTATTAAGCGGTCTGCTTCGCCAGGAACTGGGTTATGAGGGTATGATCGTGACAGATTGCATGGAGATGGATGCTATTGCCGTTAACTATGGCACTGTCGATGCAGCCGTAATGGCGGTAGAGGCCGGGGCAGATCTGGTGTTAATTAGCCATACGGCTAAGCTTCAGGCAGAGGCATTTGAAGCATTGTTAGCAGCTGTGAGGAGCGGGCGGATTAGCGAGAGACGTATTGATGAGTCGGTGAATCGCTTGCTGATGTACAAGGCGAAGCGTGGTTTACTGGAGAGTGGAATGGGCGGTGCAGATGATGATGAAGTGTATGGTTTAATATCGAACGCATCATTGCCAAAGATATCAAACGCTCCTGCTCTATCCAGTTGGTCGGAGCGCAACAATTCTTTACACCAAGAGGTTGCCCGCCGTATTAGCGAGAACAGTATCACACTGGTGCGCGATCAGCTGAATATGCTGCCTCTGAAACCGGAACGTACGCTGGTCATAACGGTTGCCACGTCCGTGACGTCAATTGCCGACGAACAGCTGACTCAGACGTTCACCTTGGGCTCAGCCTTATCCATGTATGGTCTGGATGTTGTCGATCTGACGGTCACGCCCGAGGAGGTTGCCATTCGTTCCGCCCGTCTGCTTCAGGCAGCGGAAGCAGATGACATTCGGCAGATTGTGGTGGGAACCTACAATGCGGGAAGTCCCTCTGGCGATCCACAGTGCAGGCTGATTGGTTGGATACAGCAATTGGGTAAACCACTTGCTGTAGTGGCATTGCGAAGCCCCTATGATCTGCTGGCGCTTCCGGATGCCCAGGTCTATGTAGCGGCTTACGAGAGCCGGCCACTTGCCATGGATAGCGTCGCTCAGGCGATGATGGGATGCATTCCTTTTGCGGGGAAACTTCCTGTAACATTAAAGCAGACAGATGATGAAAGAGCGGATGTCTCCTAGGCAGTAATAAGAATATGAGTAAAACTACCTTTTGCAGGATGGAGAAGAGATGGATTGTGGGTTGAGCGAAACGGAAGTGTGAGTCGTTAAAATGAGAACATATACAACACAAAGAGACGATCCTTTAAAGGACCGTCTCTTTGCTCATTATAAGCTATTAATTATAGATTATTGCAATTGCAGTGCTTTGGCTGTCTGTGCCTCAACTTCATCCAAAAGTGAAGTCATGTCCATACCTGCGTGGTTGCCAAGCAGGATAATGGTGATTTCATCGGACAGATTACGTGAAAAGGCTGTGGCAAACCCGCCACCACTACCGTTGTGGAAGACGGTACGGTTTGCGCCATTCTCTTTAAGCATCCAGGCGTAGCCATAGTTTTTATCAGAATAAGGCTCATACATCTGTTCAATCGTATCCTGGCTTAGAATCTTGTCCGTATACAGCGCACGATCCCATTTCAGCATATCGTCCACCGTGGAATAGATGGTTCCTGATCCGGATTGAGACACATAGTAAGGTGCAGTTACCCATGCGTTATCTTCTTGAACAAAACCACTAATCGTGTGCACTTTACGGGAGGCCTCTCCCGAATTCTTCATACCAAGTGGTTTCAGTATCGTCTGCTGCACGTAGTCGGCATAACTCATGCCAGATACCTGTTCAACGACGTATGCAAGTAAAACATACCCGCTGTTGCTGTACAGATAGGCACTTCCTGGTTCAAACTTCAGCGTTTTGTGGCGAATCTCCTCTACAGTCTCTTCCATAGAAGTTCCTTCACCCCGACCAAATGCAGATGGCAGACCTGAAGTCTGGGATAACAGCATATGCAGCGTGATCTGATCTCCCTTTGGTATACCAGAGATATACTTGGAGATTGGATCTTGCACATTAATCTTACCATCCTCAACCAGACTCAGAATGGACGCGGCCGTGAAGGATTTGCTCAGCGATGCGATTCGGGTCTTTTGATCCGGTCGATTCAGCGTCTGTTCATCGGCAAGTCCGTAGCCTTGCTTTAGAAGTACTTCACCATCGCGGGCGATCAGAGCCATACCTGGATAGTTGATCTCGCGCAGATATGTATCAACGCTGGCAACCTCGCTGTTCAGCAGGCTGACTTGATCAGTGACCATACTTACACTCATCTGCCCCGTGGCTGTACGTTGGACCTTGATGTCTGCTTTGATTGCATTAGCCATGGCCCGAACAGGTACCATCAACGTACCGTTAACAGTACGTGAATTCACACCTGTAGCCAGATCGACCTTGTTTACTTTAATGGAATTGCTGCCAGCCTGATGAATCAGCTTGTCTCTGCCAACGGTAATGGTAGCCGTCTTGGTGCGATTATCCCATTTCAACGTGCCTTTAACCGATGTGACCACATCCCGCAGTGGAACAAACGTTGAGCCTTTGATGATAAGTGGTGCGTTCTTCCAGGATTGTTGCTCACCATTCACTTCAATGTGAACTGCTTGCGTCGCCTGCGCTGCGGATGCCGTAATACCAGCCTGTCCCAGAATCGGGCCTGCACACAGGATGAGCGCTAACAGAATGCGGAACATGGATGAATATACCGTGGAAACATGTTGCCTTTCATTTGCCTTGCGTAAGATTTGAATCCTCTCCTTCCAAACGTTTCATGAATAGCCAGCTTATGAGCATTGTAAACGATCTCGCTAAGGGGGTCAAAACGAATAGAAGGATTAGGTGAATCCATCTAAACTGACCGAAAAGATTAAATTTATTCTAATTTAGTATCTATACATAATATTTTTACAGCAATTGTCCGATAAAAGGATGGGTGAAGATTATGATGGGGGATAGTTTAATGAAGAAAAGGATTCGAAATTGGTTTACTTTAACCGTAAAAAAACGCCTGATCGCTGCATTGCTCCTGTTCCTGATTGTACCGAGCATTACTGTTGGTTGGTTGTCTTATCAAAAAGCTGCTGACCAGGTTAAAATGGAAATTATTCGTTCCGCACAAGCCAAAACAGAAATGCTTAGTCTGCAGATAAATCAAATGCTGGATATGGAGAAGGATAACGCAGCGCAGATGGCTGCGGGTATGACTTCAAACGATATTATTAATAAATCCCCTGCACTGCAAAGGCAGATGGATCGGATGTCTCAGAATCATAAGGAACTGGGTGTACTCACCGCAGGTGCGGAAGATGGTAGCTGGATGAAATCTCCTGATCCCGGGGAACAGATCTATGACCCACGTGAACGTTCATGGTATACGATGGGCATGTCCCAGGACGAACCTGTAATCTCGGATACGTTCCAGTCGGTCACAACAGGTGAATGGGTTGTAACGGCAGCTGCCAAGCTGGCTGATGGCAAAGGGGTATTCGGGGCCAATGTCAGTCTCAATCATCTGAAAGAATCCGTTGATCAGATACGTATTGGTAAAGAAGGCAAACTGTACATGCTGGATAACGGGGGTAAATTCCTTTTCCACTACAATATTGAATCCGGTACACAGTCGGATGAAAGCTACATTAATGAGATGTATACGAAGGAAAGTGGAACGGTGAAGTATACATATGATGGTCACGAAGTGGAAGCTGTGTATTTCACCAATCCGGTGACAGGCTGGAAAATTGTTGGCGAGATGGTTCCTTCCGAAGCAAGTGAAGCCGTAATGCCTATTTTGATCCGTGCAATTACAATTGTGGCATCTGCATTGGTTATCGGGTTGATTCTGCTTATATTCATTATCCGCAGCATTCACCGGCCATTGTTGCAATTAACGCAGGCAGCATCCAAAGTAAGCGCCGGGGACCTCACCGTTCGGGTAGGTTTACAGCGCCGGGATGAGTTCGGACAGCTCGGGGAAAGCTTCGACACGATGACGACTTCCCTGCGTAGTGTGCTTGGAGAGGTGCATGATACATCCAGCCAGCTGGCGGCATCTTCTGAAGAACTGATGGCGAGTTCCGAGCAGACATCCAAAGCCACAGAACAGGTGGCTGAACTGATGCAGGATGCAGCTGCGGGAACGACTTTGCAGAACAATAGTCTTGCTGCTACAGGTCAACTCGTGGGCGAAATGTCCATTGGAGTCAAAGAGATCTCATCAAGTGCTGAAGACACCGCTCGTATCGCTCTGGATGCATCCACCAAGTCGGAAGCGGGTATGGTTACCGTGGAAGAAGCGGTTACCCATATTCAGCGGGTGAATGATGAGAGCAAAGCCATGTCTGTGGTCATTGAGGATTTGCGCGCGAAAAATGAAGAGATTCTTGTGATCGTGGCCGAGATTACGGCCATTGCCAAGCAGACGAACATTCTCGCTTTGAATGCATCTATTGAAGCTTCAAGAGCTGGTGAGCAAGGGCGTGGATTCGCGGTTGTAGCCAACGAAGTGAAGACACTGGCTCACAGTTCAGGCGCTTCAGCCGAGCGGATTAATGAGCTTATGCATGAGATGCAGGAGAAAACCAATGCGGTGCAATCCACTTTTGCCCGTACGGGAGAAGGTATGGTGAAGAGTTCGCAGATGGTTACAGAAGCGGGCGAAGCATTCAATAACATTCGTACTGCGGTTCAGTTGGTGGCTGCACAAGCTGGAGAAGTATCCGCGGCTTCCCGTCAAATTGATGGGGGCATGAGTCATATCAACAAGGCAGTAAGTGATACCATGGTTCTGTCGGACAGAATTGCCTCTGGAACGGAAGACGGATCAGCGGCTGCTCAAGAACAGTTGGCTACAATGGAAGAGGTTGCAGCTTCTTCGGCAGCATTGTCACGTATGGCTGAAGATCTGCAAAGCATGATTGAACGGTTTAAGTTGTAACAGAGATTGAAATGATAATGATTGAGGATAAATGCTTATGGAAGGTGCTGAAATGCCCTTTCTGCGATGAGACTGCAGGGTTGCGACCCTGCGGTCTTTTTTCTGTTGAACAAGGGGCATCCGTTATGTCTTTAAACATAGCATTCTTTTCCGTTATATTGACATATAACAAACAAAAATATATTATATCTATAAATAAACAAACATTATTATAAATATTGATTAATATACGGTTGGAATGACCATACAATGATAAAAAGGAGCTTTTACATGAAATCATCGGAATCCTGGTTGCAAACAGCTTCATTGGAAGAGATCAAGCGTGGTTATATGGAGGAGGGTCCCGCCTATATATGTGTCTGCTGCGGATACAGGACGGAATCGGGGATTATCTACCCTGAAGAAGGAGTGCTCTATGAGGCAGCCCGTTATATGCGAGTGCACATTGAGAAGGTTCATGGATCGGTATTTGAATATTTGCTGGAGCTGGATAAAAGCGTAACCGGATTGTCTGATGTCCAGCGGGGCTTGTTGTCACAATTCTATGAAGGCAAGAAGGATGCTGAAGTACAGAAGACCCTTGGCATCGGGAGTGCTTCCACGATCCGGAATCATCGGTTTGTATTAAAGGAGAAGGAACGGCAGGCCAAAATATTCCTGGCATTAATGGAGCTTCTCAAAAGTAAGGATACACAGGCCCCAGCCGAATGGGTGTCGCCGGTGACAAGGCATGAACATACGATCCATCCGAACTCATTTGATATTACAGAACAGGATCGGGAGAAGGTGCTAAACAAGTATTTTCCAGAGGGTACTGGCGGTCGGCTGACGACGTTTCATATGCAGCAAAAGCATAAATATATTGTGCTTATCGAAATTGCCAAACGATTCGAGACAGAGCGCAAATATTCCGAGAAACAGGTCAATGCGCTGCTGAAGGAAGTTCATGATGATTACGTGGAAATACGGAGGTATCTCGTCGACTATGGTTTGCTGGAACGTGAGCCAGACGGCAGTCAGTATTGGCTGGGAAGCCACGCAGATCAACAGAGCGCCGAAGTTGGAAAACAGGAGCGCAAAGCAAAGGGGGAGCAGGAGAAGATGGATCGTCGCAAAGAATTACAGGAACAGGCCAAAGAAGTCAAAACGGAAGCGGGCGTCTACCAGATTCGGAATGAACGTAACGGTAAAGTTTATATCGACAGCACACTGAACCTGAAAACCATTAACGGACAACGGTTTATGTTACAGATGGGTAGCCATCTGAATCGAAGATTGCAGGCTGAATGGAATGAATATGGAGAGAATGCGTTTGTGATCGAGGTGCTGGAGACATTGAAACAAGACGATAACCCGTATTACGATTCCAAAGATGCACTCGCCAAATGTCTGAATCGCTGGTTTGAACAGTTAGAGCCCTACGGAGATCAAGGTTACCACGGAGATAAAAAGCAATCTGCTGAATAGGAGGGATATTTCCATTCTAGAATGCCCGACCTTTTAACACCCAAAGCCCCTTTGCCAATATGATGGCAAAGGGGCTTTGGGTATTACAGACTACTTAATTTTATAAGTTGAACTAATCGTTTGCACGATAACAGCGATTGGAAGGTTATTCTGTCATCGTAGTGTTATTGTAAACAATCTTTAGTTCAACGACTACAGCTTGAATTGTTCCACCAGCTTCTGCAGCTTGTGAGCCAGATGGGCAAGGGAATCAGCAGAGGATGATATCTCCTGCATGGAAGCCACTTGCTCCTCCGTAGCAGCAGAGATGTTCTCCGTTCCATCGGCATTGGTTTCCGATATGGCGTGGATCTGATCAATGGATTGCACCACTTCGGCTGTACTTGCAGACATCTGTTGTGAGGCGGCTGCAATGTTCTCGAGCTGATGATTGACGACCCCAACAGCCTCACTAATCTGGGCAAAAGCTTCATCTGCAAACTGAACGGCACGAATGCCGTTGCTTACATCCTGTTGCCCGATCTGTACATTGTGATTGGCCATTGAAATCTCCTGTTGAATCGCTCCGACCATCTCTACAATCTTCTGGCCGGACAGGCTCGATTGTTCCGCCAGCTTGCGGACTTCGCTGGCAACAACGGAGAAACCACGTCCATGCTCACCTGCACGTGCTGCTTCAATAGAAGCATTGAGAGCAAGCAAATTGGTCTGTGCAGCGATATCTGTAATGACAGATACCATCTCACCAATGGATGTGGAATGCTGTTCAAGTCGTCCAGCAGTATCTGCCATACCTTGCACAAAGCGACTCACGGAACTCATCTCGGATACGGCCGTCTGCATGGTAGCATTCCCTTTATCCGCGAGCTCACTTGCTTGCATGGCAGCTTCGGATACTTGCTGTGTGCTGTTCGTTACCTGTCCCACACCTCCAGCAAGTTCATTCATCTGCAGTGCCGTATGTTTCAGGTTGCTTGTTTGTTTCTCAAGTCCAGCTGCGGATTCTTCCGTGATTAGGGCGACTTGCTCTGTTGCTTTGGTTGTCTCCGATGAGTTGACTGCCAATTGTGTGGATGAGGCGGTTAACTCGTCAGCTGTATGTCGCACGTCCTGAATAACGGTTCGCAAGGATTCGCTCATCTTATTGAAGCTGGTGCTCAGCTTGCCGAATTCATCCTGTCCCAATACAGCAACCTCGATGGTCAGATTACCATTACTAATTTCGTCAGATGCCTTCACCAAGCGGTTCAGAGGTTTGGTGATTGATTGCACAATCCAGAAAATAATGATGGAGCTTACCGCAATTGCAATCGCGACAACAATAAGTGTGGTATATAGGATCGGACGGACAGAAGCCGTCACTTCCCCACTGTCAATGACACCAACCACGGTCCAGCCCGTCGTTTCATTGGTGGAGAAAAAGGCGTGTTCCTGGTTTCCATTTAGTGTATAGGTCAGACTTCCGTTTTTCTGTGCAAAAATATCTTTATAGGGTGCCATGGTTCCTTCGGTCCCCGGTTTTTCGGTAGGATGTACAATGATTTTATTGGCATTATCAATGATATAGATATAACCCTTCTCGCCAATCTTGGTGGAGTTAACCGTCTTCGAGAGGGCTTCAAGCGACAGGCTGACAGAGACGACACCGTGGCCATCCGCTGAGGTCTGAGCTACCGAAGCAACAACATTGCCGGTATTGCTTGATAAGTAGGGGGTGATTACGGTAGGGACATCTTTGTTCTGCGTAGCAGCCTGATACCACGGGCGTTCGCGCGGGTCATATCCTTCTTTGTTCACCGCAGTTACAGGGGAGTTAATATACACGCCCTGATCGGTACCGATGGAGGCAAGTTCCACGTCATCATGCGTTTCCTTATACGCGTCGAGCAAGGTACGGATGGTATCGGTTTCGTCACCCTGATTGGGTCCGACATTGCCTGCATCCAGCTGACTTGCCAGGAAATCAACATTTTTGCGTGTTGCACCAATGATCTGGTCAATAGTTTGGTTGAGCACAGTAACACTGCTGATCGCGTTCTCATACATTTTCTCTTCAACCTTGGCATCAGCTGTTTGGAACGAGATAATGCCCAGACTAATGGTTGGAATGAGCAATACAATGGCAAATGACAAAATCAGTTTCTCTCTCATCTGCATTGTTCTTTTGACCCCTTGTTTACGAATTTTTTTCATACACATTCCCCCTCTGTGTAACCCATCCCCATGTCTAGTGGACAAGCCCATCTGGTAAAAGATATTTCATTCCATCCTTTCCAGAAGTTTCTGGTGCTATCGTATGACAAATTTCGCGTTTATTCAACATAATTTATGAGTTTCGCGAAAATATTTTTCGATTTTGTAGGTATTTAGGAGTACATCTGTTCTATAAAAAGTAATCTGTCTCTCCCTTAGTGCACATCTTGTGGTATATTTCTGAATTAATGTGAAGTGAATTCTGCAAAATGTGAAATCCATAAGACATGTAACTGGTCATGTTGAATACACAAAGAAGTTGTTTTCATGAAGAGTGGACCTTGATGGATCTACATCCATATATATCGGTTTATGGGGACTGAAATTGGAGAGGGGTTGTAAGGCAGTTGGACCAAAGTACACTACAGATATCTGGACAGGAGAACATGGAAGAGGTCCAGGATCAAGCTACATTCATGCAGGGGGTCAAAGATTGTATCCCAACCCTGCTTGGTTATTTGAGTATTGGCTTTGCGGCGGGTGTTATTGAAATGACCGCGGGTCTGAGTCTGGCGGAAACGGCACTGCTCAGCCTGATTTTATATGCAGGATCAGCTCAGTTCATTGCAGCAGGCATGCTCGCATCGAATGGATCAGCAGTAGCCATCATGTTCACCATATTTTTTGTGAATCTTCGCCATTTGCTGCTCAGTGCAGCTGTATCACCGTATTTTCGGCATCTGACCCCGCTTAAAAATATGTGGATTGGTTCATTGCTTACCGATGAGTCTTTCGGCGTGGCGATGACACGTGCAATTGGCAGAGAAAGGCTCAGTGAACGCTGGATGCACGGTCTGAATATTACCGCATATCTGAACTGGTTCGTGGCTAATATGGCGGGAGCGTACTTTGGACGCTGGATCACTAACCCGGAACGACTGGGTCTGGATTATGCCCTGCCAGCGATGTTTATTGGACTGGTTGTACTCCAGTTGGTGCATCGCAAAAACAAAAAAATACACATTAATGTGGCTATTATCGCCGTTGTCTGTGTAATCTTCGCCAGCATGGCTTCACTTGGCAGCATGAGTGTCATTGTGGCTGCGGTCATTGCGGCAACGATGGGAGTGTTCATGGAACGATGGAAGTAAGATGGGATGTTTTCTGGATTATTATGGGCTCAGCGTTGTTAACATTTATTCCGCGTGTACTGCCACTGATGCTGTTCAGCAAGATACAGATTCCAATGTGGTTATTACGCTGGCTGGAGTATGTACCCGTAGCGGTCATGGCAGCGCTGATTGGTCAGGAACTGTTCATGTCGGACAACCAGTTGGTGCCGATTACGCAAAATGCAGCTCTGTGGGCATCCCTGCCTACGATTGCAGTAGCTATCTGGACACGCAGTCTGCTGGGAACCGTATTGGTCGGTATTGTGGCTATGATGATACTGCGATATTGGATCGGATAATTGCTAGGAGATTCATAAGATGGCGACCCTCAGTGATGAAAACGCTATTTTCTATTGTAGCCGAAAGGGATAAAATGAAGACTGAGGTGTACAGTGTTTCCATTTTGCACAAGAGGAAGGAACGATTTCAATCATGAGTACAAGTCCATCCGTTATATTGTTTCAGGGAGACTCGATTACAGATGGGGGAAGATCACGCAATGATGATCCAAATCATTTTCTCGGACACGGGTATGCGTATCTGATCTCCAGCAAACTGGGTATGGAACTGGCGGGTAAGCAAAAGACCTTCTATAACAGAGGCATCAGCGGGGATCGGGCATCGGACCTGTACGCACGCTGGAATGAGGATACCATTAGTCTAAAACCGGACCTGATCAGCATCCTGATTGGGGTTAATGATGCCTGGCGCACGATGAATGGTGAACCTAGCGGGGTAACGGATCGTTTCGGACGGGCGTATCGCCATTTGCTCGAAGAAACTCGGGAAGTGATGCCAGATACGGGGCTGATTTTGATGGAGCCGTTTATTCTGAGAACCGGAGCGACTGCGGAGAAATGGGAAGCCTGGGAAGAGTATGTCGGTCAATATCAGAAACTGGCCCAAGGTCTTGCTGAAGAATTTGGAGCTGTGTGGGTACCATTGCAGCAGACGTTTAATGACGCTCTGAAACAGGCGGATGCAGCGTACTGGTTGTGGGATGGCGTACACCCAACCGCAGCAGGTCATGAGCTGATTGCACGCCAATGGTTGTCTGTTGTACAGAATTCTTCGCTTGCGATTGTGTGATAACAACAGCGGACAGCTAGGATATGGGCAGCAGCATTATAGGTATTCAGGATTAATTGAGGATGAGGATATAAGATAGTTAAGAATATGAGATAACCATAAAAAGCCTGTGGTGACAGGCAGAATGCAACGGAGAACCTGGCGAAGGTTCTTCGTTTTTTTGGTTAGGAAGGAGAAGGAAGTAACGTCGTGGAAAGGGTTCTAATGGATAATTCTTCAAAAATGCTATCATATCCGGTAAAATGAAATCGATTACATTATAATATGGGCATGACAATCCATTAACGAAGAGTGGTGAATCCAGTGGAAGATTCCATTCACGAAGTCGAAAATGAAAATATAAACCAACGTGGTACTGAGAGCAGAGCATTGAGTTCCTTAAGTGCCGACAGACTCTTGGAGAAGTTATCCCGGCCTGAATTGGCTACGTTATACACAGACTTGAAGGCTTACGGTGAACGTGCCTTGAAAGAACCCATGCCTTCCTTGTCGTTCCGTCTATATCGACAGTTCAGCGATACGGGTGAGCGGAAAGCCTATGAAGAGGCTTATTTCGATCGAAGGGGCAGGCTGGCTGCTGTGGCGATGCTCGCATTAGACACAGCTAGGCCGGATGCACTGCAGGCGCTGGAAGAAATATTGTGGGACGTGTGTGGTGAGTATACGTGGTGTTTGCCCGCGCATCTGGGTACGGGAGAGGTCAACCAGGTGAATGGGAACATCGATCTGTTCGCCGCAGAGACAGTACATATGCTGGCCGAGATTGTGACCATTCACGCCGAGCGGCTGGATCGCCTTGTCATAGAACGGATCAGGTCTGAAGCAGAACGGCGAATCTTCACCCCGCTTTACCGGGAGCAACGGAAGCTCCACTGGCAGACAGCGGATCACAACTGGTCGGCGGTCTGTGGTGGGTGCTGTGGCATGGCCGCATTGTTGCTGCTCGAGGATGAGTCCACACTACAGGAATCGATCTCCCATACGGTCAGCTGTATGAACGCATTCTTGAGCGGATATGGCGAGGATGGCGGCTGTGCCGAAGGCATTGGATATTGGGTATATGGATTTGGTTATTTCACCTATTATGCCGAGATGCTTCGTGAGTACAGTGAGGGCGAACTAGATCTGCTAGCGGGTACCAAAATAGCAGCCATCGCAGCCTTCCCGCTGCGAGTTCATTTGTCAGGTGGAACATTCGTAAATTATTCGGACAGTGCCGAGCAGGAAGAGATCCCTTCCGGATTGCTTTCCCTGCTCGCATCCCGATTTGGGTTGCAGGTGGATTTGCCGCTTCATATCCCACTGCTTACCGATGATCCCTGTCATCGCTGGGCTCATCTGTTGCGGAACGTGATGTGGAGCGATCCGCCAGTGTACGGTGATGAAGGTGCCTCTGGGCAGGCTGAACGAGGATTTATTTTTCAAAATCTGGGATGGATGATTGCAAAAGGACCGTTCGATTCTCCGGATACAAAACATGCGAACGGCGCACCCCTTCATGTGGCTATTTCCATTAAAGGCGGGCATAACGATGAACCTCACAACCATAATGATCTGGGGCAGTTCATTATCCATTGCGGTGGTGAGAATATTCTGTGTGATCCAGGAGCAGGGTTGTATACCCAAGCGTATTTTGCGCCAGGCAGAGAGCAACTGTTCCACATCTCGTCATCCGGGCATAACGTTCCGCTCATTGAAGGCCAGGAGCAATGCTCCGGTCGGCAAGCGCAAGCCCATGTGTTAGAGGCAAAGCTGGCAGAGGGTGGCGGTGAGCTGGATACTACATTGGATCTGACATCCGCATACTCTGGGGCAGCTTCACTGGCTCGTTATACGCGCCAATTTCATTGGAAGATGGCTTCTGACGGGAGCGGGAATGGAGCGGAATTGCGTCTCATTGACCGTTTTCAATGGAAGAGCAGGGTGGTGTCTTCGGCAGAACGATTCTCTTCGGTGGATGATTCAGATGCAGGATGTTCGAGCGTAGTGGAGCGCTGGATGAGCAGAGTACAACCTGAGGTGATGAAGAGCGGTAATCTTCGCTGGCAAGGTGCACATGGGGCGATCCATATGACGTATGATGCGAACCAGTGGAAAATTCTTACGGAGAAACTGGACACAGTTGATCATGACAATGTTCCAGTCACATTCTATCGGACGTCACTATCATGGACAGGTGCAATTGATGAGACGGATGTTCGGACAGAACGCCCTAATCCGCTTGAAACGGTATGTGAGGTACGCTTCATCATTGAACCGAAAATGGGAGAAACCGAGGTGAGCATGCGTGAGTAAATATACATCTGCGTCCACGTATCCATGGAAAGACGAACTCGAACATTACCGTACATTGGCAGAACAAGCGGGCCCCCCTCCGGCAGACGGCTGGAATAGGGAGCGCAAGTTGGCACTTGTTGAAAGTGTTGTTCGCGCTTACACACCATATCAGGACAGCCAGGGGGCAATTATCGACCCGTTCTCAGGTGTTGAGAGATATTATTCTACACCGGCCTATGCAATGGCTGCGGCAGTTCTGGTTGATGCAGGGCGTACAGATTTGCTCCAATCGGCAGCAATAGCCCTGTCACAGAGCATTGATGCCGTGGTCAATGGTAGCGCACCTGACAATCACCCCGATTTTTTTCCGGTTCTCATGATGAGAGCTTATATGTTGTTGAAGTCACATCTGCCTGAACAAGCACAGATCTGGGCTGAGGCACTTAAGACGATCAGTTCTGAACAAGATTATATATTTACGATGAGCAAGATGAACAATCCAAATCGCATGATTAACTGGAACGCCATTATGATCTCTGGCGAATATCTGCGGTGGCATGAACAGCTGGCGAATGAGGGTACTGCGTGGATGGATCGATATCTGGAAGCCTATCATCTACCCCGGTTTACGGCCCTTGGCTTGTATCAGGATGGACCGCTGGACCGTCCAAATTGTCCATTTTCCTATGATATTGCCACCCGTTATCACCTTGGGGTGATGCTTGAAGCTGGTTACGAGGGAACCACTGCCGATACGTTACGTGAGCAACTGCGCCATGGTGCCTTCAGCTCG
Organism: Paenibacillus sp. FSL K6-1122; assembly: GCF_037977015.1. Taxonomy (NCBI): domain Bacteria; kingdom Bacillati; phylum Bacillota; class Bacilli; order Caryophanales; family Paenibacillaceae; genus Paenibacillus; species Paenibacillus sp. FSL K6-1122. Next base: position 395,420 of record NZ_CP150272.1, read on the forward strand.
TTACTGACGCTCTCGCCGCTAGGTGAGATTCCACCGCGTGGTCGCAGCTCCCAGCATCAGTGGAATGAAGCGGCGGCGGCTTATGTATGCTCCACACATGTAACGCAGGCTCTGAAGGCGGGAGATCGGGTGATGGCGGGTGCTTTTGCACGTGCGACCAATCGGTGTTTTGCTGCTGTTGAGCGCTGGAAGATGGAAGATGGACGCTTGAAAATTGTGCGCAATGAATACGCGCCAGAAGATCGGCACGGGTACGAGATCTATACCAACCACACCTGTTACAACCTGTGGACGGCAGCAGCGCTTGCTCACGCTTGTCTCAGTGATCCGGGAGACGATGTGAGCGAAGTATACCTTCCTTCCGAGTTAGGCAGCAGGGTTTTGCAGACCGATGGGTGGTTTGAAACTGTGATTGCTTCCATACCTGGTCAGCAACTGGTATTACACACGGCGATGAATGATCCGTATACGATCCCTGGTTTGGTACGGATTCAGCAGACGGGGTTACCTGGTCTGATTGGTCCGTCCGCTGCCAGCCATGTGCAGGCCGGGTTTACGGAATTTGCCGAAGGGGCGGTTCGTCCGCTCAGTTACTGTCCTGCCTGGAAGACACCAGATGGGGTATGGCACAGTCTTGCAGAGGGGATTCCATCCGGTGGTGCATATGATCGGGATGTTGGATTAGACCCTGCTCAGGGAGGTGGTTCCATTGTGTATGAGAAGGTGGACTATGATACGCGGAACCACGTGGAGCAGCATCTGGCGGAAAGAGCGGCAGAAGATGACGGAGAAGGTCAGGTTAATTCTTTTGCCGTGAGATGGGTCGGTCCATTCCTGGGAATTGAAGCATTGCGTACCCATTATGTGCAACAAGCGGATGTGCTGACCATAACGTATGAATTCGAAGGTGAGATCGCGGCGGCAGGGGCGCTCATTCCATTGATGTTCAGTGATGGTCGTGAACAGGCCGTGATTAATCATACGAATCATAGCGTACGAACGGCGTATCGGGGGGCCTATGTAGAATCTACAGCACTGGATCAGGGAGCCATAATTCATCTGGAGGAACAGGCCGTGGCCTCCCGTAATGGTTTACTGAAGGAAGCCCGGATTGAAGTGAACGGAGCACGTAGGTTGTCATTTGCGATCCGATTGGGCGAGGTTAACTGAAGGTGTTCAGGTTGAGGATCATTAGATCTCCAAACATCTCAAAACAGCTCGAAGCATAGTTAAAAGTGTTATCGTGGATGATTAGTGATATTTAACTGATAGCTATTGCAGTTACGGCATCGACGCTATAGATAAGTTGAGGATGACCTGGAGCATCAAGCATAGATGTCTGGTATTGAATCGAGGAGGGATTATGTTCATGAACACATCAACGTCGGTAAAATGGCTCGAGGAAGCGTGGCAACAGGGCGCTGCCAAGACAATTCGGAATGCAAAGCGGATCAAGGATACATTTCCACACATTGCCCCGCAAGGGACGTATGATCGGAATGATCCGGAATGGTGGACAGCAGGTTTTTGGCCTGGATTGTTATGGCTGGTCTATGGGGATGCGCCGGAAAGTGAAGCGGCGGCTTCGCTACATCGCATTGCCGAAAGCTGTGAGCGGCAACTGGAAGGTTGTCTGCGTGATCCCGAATCGGTGGATCACGATCTGGGGTTCATCTGGCTGCTTAGTGGCGTAGCCAACTATCGCCAGACGGGTAGCATGGATGGACGGCGGCGCGGAATGCTTGCCGCCAACCTGCTCGCTGCCCGGTTCCACGTGCGCGGTGAGTTCATCCGCGCCTGGAACTTCAGCTCGTCAGCAATGGATACGCGCGGCGTAGCCATCATTGACAGCATGATGAACCTGCCGCTGCTCTACTGGGCATCCGAGCAGAGCGGCGACCCTCGCTTCCGTTGGCTGGCGGAAGCACATGCGGACACCGTGGCGCGCGAATTCATCCGCGCGGACGGGTCCATCTGCCACGTGGTGGAGTTCGATCCACACACGGGGCAGAAGCTGCGAGAGCATGGCGGACAGGGCCATGCTCCAGGTTCCGCCTGGGCGCGGGGCACCGCCTGGGCGTTGCACGGGTTTGCGCTGTCTTTCCGGTATACGGGCGAAGCCCGATATCTGGAGACAGCGGAGCGTGCGGCCGATTTCTTCCTCGCCATGCTTGGCGAAGAGATCGTGCCGATGTGGGATTTCCGCGCACCTGCGGAGCATCAGGTGGCGTGGGACTCGTCCGCTGCGGCGATTGCCGCGAGCGGGTTGCTTGAGCTGGCGAAGATGTCGCCACGCGGGGAGACCTATGCCGCCGCGGGAGAGCGTATCGTCCGCGGATTGCATGAGCACTATAGCTCTGGCGACTCGGCAGCGGAAGAAGGTCTGATCATGCAGGGAACGGTGCATTACCCGGAAGGGCGAGGGCTGAATGTGCCGATTATATACGGCGATTATTTCTATATGGAAGCGCTGGCGAAGCTGCGTGGACATGCGGGGTTATTTTAAAAGAAGAATTGAGAACTACGGGCAGGAAGAACCGAAAGTGAGAACGGATTAGTAAGGTTGTCGTGTTATGAGCCTTCGAATTATTTCATTAGATTCAACTAGATAACCAGTTATATATTCAGTATTTATTGTCAGTAGCATCAGTAGCAAACCATCATCACCTGTCCGCATAAGGCTGTCTCCAGGATTAGGAACGATATTCCCTCTACTGGAGAAGGAGTATACTTAAGCTTGAGCTTTGAATAGACAAATCAAGGTGAGCGGACAGGCGGATGGTGTACATAATCGAAGGAAGACAAAAGAATATCTGGCCTATGAATATTCATTCTTACGGGTCCAGTTGGGGTGCAGAATTAGCTATGCTCTACTGAAAAAATCGATTTTCACTTCGAAGGTGTACGTCTCAGGATGACAAAGTCGGCAGAAGATTGATCTGGATAGCGCTGCGGAATAATCTCATGAACTTTGAAATCAGGGTAGTCGAAGAGATACTCAAACAGATTACGGTCCTGGATTGTATCAATCCCTGGGTTGCCGTTTTCTTTCAAACGGGTGTAAAGCACCACCCATGCTGTTGAGGAGTGCAGAATATCATAGAGGGTATTACGAAAATCCGTTTCATCCGTGATGTGATATAACACATCGAGACAGACCGTCAGATCGGCTTGCAGGAAACCACGGTTAATCCATAGGCCTGGTGTATACAGCATGAAACTCTTGGACGAATCCTTGGCAAATTGGGAAGCACAACGCTTTACGGAAGAAGCCGCTACATCCACGCCCAGGTAGTCCTCATAATTCATGTATTGCAACTGGTTGCCATCCCCACATCCAAACTCAATGACACGATGAATCCCTTCACGTTGAATCAGTCCGTTCACGACCTCGGCCTTGAATTCAGCCAAAACCCCGTATGAACCCCTCCCAGAAGTTTCACCCGAACGATATGTTTCCTCCCAATACCCGATGTAATCAAAAGGCTGATGCATTATGTTTCCTCCAATCCTGTTAAAAGAAGTTCAAGACTGCCAATATACATAGGTATGCGCAATATTCGCAGGTATGATCGGTTGAAACAGGAATAGAAGATAAATTAATTTCCATAGAATTCCCTGAAAATTTCCTGAAAGTCTAAACATCTGGAAAGGACTTGCCGACATAAAACATAAGGAAAAAAATGATGATAATCGGGGGGAAATGATGTTAAAGCCAAGATTGACCAAGTACATGGTGATGATGCTGGTGTTGATGCTGAGTATTTCCAACGTAGGCTTGGCCGCTGCGGCAGATAAAGAACTGTCCAAAATTGTGGTTTCCAAGAATGAGATGTCGCTCGAAGTTGGTGATTCTGGGTCTGTTACGGTGACAGGGGTATATTCAGATAATACCTCGGCTAATGTAACGATTAGCACAACCTGGAGTAGCGAAGATACTTCGATAGCAACTGTATATAATGGTGCAATCACGGCCAAAAAAGAAGGTAAAGCGACGATTACCGCAGCTTACCAGGGCCAGAGTCAGACCGTTCAAGTGAAAGTAACGAAGAAGGTCAAAGCTCTTTCGAAAAACGTGCAAAGTCTGGATTTGCGCACGGGAGATACAAAAGAAATTATTTTGACAGCAACGTATAGTGACAATGAAACAAATAATGAAGCAGCAAGTACTGCAGAATGGTCTACCAGTGATGAGAAGGTTGCTACCGTTGTGAATGGTAAAGTAACTGGACAAAGCGCGGGTACAGCTGTGATCACAGCCAAAGTTGGCAGCCAAAGCGTGACGGTGGATGTTAACGTTGAAGTGGTTAAACGTGTAGATGTAGATAAACAGCAAGTTAACTTGCTGTTGAACAAAAGTGAAAGTGTGAAAGTGACGGCTACGTATCCAGATGGTACAACCAAAGATGTAACCGATCTGGCGGAGTGGACATCCAGCAATGAGAAGGTCGCAGACGTTCTCAAAGGCGAAATTACAGGATACTCGGCAGGTTCTGCCAAGATCACAGCCAAATACGGTACGAAATCTGTATCCGTTGACGTGGATGTGGATCTGACCAGCAAGCTGAGTGTGGAGAAACAAAGTATTTTCTTCCGTTTGGGTGGGGACAAGAATACAGCCAATATCGTATTAACGGCTTCTTATCCAACCAGCAGCGATGTGAATGTAACGGATCAGGCGACATGGACATCCAGCAACGAGAAAGTTGCAACGGTATTCAAGGGGCAGATTACAGCCATTAGCGCAGGTTCAACAACGATCAAAGCAACCTATAGTGGAAAAACTGTAGAAATTGCTGTAGATGTAGATACGGCAAGATATCTGGATATCAAAGATGTAAATGACAAGCTCGCCATGAGTGTTACCGGTGATAACAAGTCTAAGACATTGGTAGCCAATGCCGAATATATTGATGCCAGTACAGAAAATGTAACTTCCAAAGCAACATGGACTTCAAGCAATCCAGATGTCGTATATGTATCAAACGGCGATCTAATTGCATACAAATCCGGTACGGCTACGATCACTGTAGCTTATGGCGGTAAAACGGTTAAATTCACAGTGAATGTAGACGTAGCAGACAAGTATGAGATGGACAAGAAGAAAGCATCGGTAGCCGTTGGTGGAACGACTTCTGCCAAAGTACTGGCGTTGTATGGTGAAACATCCAAAGATGTATCTGAAGATGCAACTTGGAGCAGCAGCAGCGACAAAATCGCTGAGGTAGATAGCAAAGGGGTTATCACAGGTGTTGCTACAGGTAAAGTAACCATTACCGCGAAGATTGAAGGCAAAACACTGACTCTGCCTGTTGAAGTAGGTATGGCTAGTGGACTGGAAGCAGATGTGAACTTCGTTGTTCTGTCTGCCAAAGAAACTCAGACGATCCTTCTAACAGGTACGGATGAGGACGGCAACACGTTGGATGTTACATCCGAAGCAACCTGGAAATCCAGCAATGCACGTGTAGCAGATGTGAAAAAAGGCGTGATCACAGGTAACAGCAGTGGTAAAGCCAACATCACAGCAGAATACGGCTCCAAAAAAGTGACGATCCAAGTTGAAGTGGATGTCATCACACGTATTGAAGCTTCCGAGCCGGTTCTTTCCCTGAAATCAGGCGATACAGCTGATCTGACGGTAACTGCCTTCTTGAGCGACGGTAGCGAGCGTGATGTTACGGACAAAGCTGAATGGAAAACGAACAGCTACAAAGTAGCTCAAGTGACCAAAGGTAAAGTCAAAGCTACAGGTTCAGGTAAAGCCAAAATCACAGCAAAATACGGCAGCAAGTCTGTGACGATTGCTCTAGATGTGGATACACTGAAATATTTGCAGACGGATAAAGTAACGTTGACCATGAAACCTGGTGAAAAGGTAACTGTGGCTGCAACTGCAACGTATGCCGATGGCAGTGAAGCCGATGTATCCAAACCGGCTCTCTGGAAATCTTCCCGTATTGCAACAGCATCGGTGAAAGATGGAATCATTCAGGCGAACGGCAAAGGTAAAGCAACGATTACAGTAACATTTGCAGGTGTGAAAACCAAAGTAACGGTAGTGGTTGAAGCGAAGTAATTGCTTTTCCAAATGTGAGCGTGAAACGCGCAAATAAAACGGTGATGCCAGCTAGTAGCTGGCATCACCGTTTTTTGGTCTATAAACTAGAGCGTGTCTTCAAGCGCTAACGAATCTGAAACGTCTTATTCAGGGGTCTGGAGCGTTTGCAGAAATCTAAGGAATCTGAGACACGTTATATCGGAAAGTACAGTCTTTTATAGCGCTTTTATCAGGTTATTTTGGTATATAACGTGTCTGAGATTCCTTACAATTTATAAAGAGGACCTAAAGACCAAATAAGACGTCCTGAGTTCCTTAGAAAATGAAAATAATCTAGCCATTCGCCAACGTCCAGAACCCTTGCATACACCACCCTATTACAGATGTATAACCAAGTGATTCTGTGACGTTCCCTGTATGTTCTACTACTACATCGTGTGAGACAGTACCAGCGCACCATAGGCAAAAGCGATCACGATCAGAATGGCCGGATGCAGCTTGGTTTTGGTCATGACCCAGAGCGAGATGCCTGCAATGATCAACGTCTGCCAGATGCCGATGGAATCAGTGGACAGCTGCCCGAATTCCCATGTGAGCAGAATCATGAGTACGGCGATAACAGGCTGCACAAGCAGGGTCATGCCTTTGACTTTTGGTGACGTGCGATGTTTGTTCAACAGACGAAGTAATATAATTAGTGCGGTCGCGGAAGGTACGATTGTGGCAAAACTTGCGATAATTGCCCCAAACCAGCCTGCTACGTGGTACCCGACAAATGCAGCAATTTTGGTTGCAATCGGGCCGGGAAGGGCGTTACCAATCGCCAGTACATCACCGAATTGCTCGGTGGTCATCCATTGGTAGTGGTTCACAATCTCTTCCTGCATAAGCGGAATGGAAGCCGGACCGCCCCCATATCCCAAGATGTTTGCTACGAAAAATCCCCAAAATAATTCCCACCACGTCTGGAGCATCCTTAGGACACCCCCTTATCGGACTCGCCTTTGGACTTGAAGCGCTGAACCAGATCCAGATGGAAGACACCATATCCCAGGAAAACCGCGATCACAATCCCCGGATGGATATCCAGCAGCTGTAATAGTACAAAGGCAATTACGCCGAATAGGGCGGCAAAAACTTTACCAAGTCCCTTCCAGGCTTTCATGGCAAATTCATAAGCCATCATGCCCAGCATGACAAAAATGACCGGCCGCACGGCGGCTACCATGCCTGCTACCACTTTCGACTCGCGTAGCGCGTACATGGAACCGAGCAGCGCGATAATGGCAATGCTTGTCGGTAAAATATGAGCGAGTACAGACACGATCGCGCCCAGCACACCTTTGGTTTTATAACCGAGATATGCGGCCATCTTGGTCGCGATGGGACCCGGCAGGGCATTGGCGATAGCCAAAATCTCGCCGAACTCCTCATCACTGACCCATTTGTAACGCGTAACGGCTTCGTAACGGATCAACGGAATAACCGAAGGTCCACCGCCATATCCGAGAATTCCGGTTCGTACCATTCCGATGACGAGACCGTTGTAATCTTTCCAACCCATGCTGATTTCCTCCTAGAGTCTCATGCCCATCCGGCTTTTATAACGTTTCAACAATAGCTGTGATTCCACTTTGACGATACCCGGCATCTTATAGAGCTTCTCCAGCAAGAACTGCTCCATCTCTTCCATATCCGCAAAAATACCGTGCATGTGCAGGGTACTCGGGCCTGTCATATGATAAAGGCTGGTGACGGCAGGCTCTTCATCCAGTTTCTCAGCGACTTCATCCAGGAAGGGCGGTTCAACATCGACATTGAAAAAGGCCGAGACCTGAAGCCCAACCTTGCCAGGGTTGATTACAACGGTGAAGCGTTCGATGATTCCTTTTTCGGATAACGCATTGATGCGCGCCTGAACGGCTACACGTGACAATCCGATCTGTGTCCCCAGATCCGTATAGGATATTCGGCTGTTGTGGTGAAGCGCAGCGATAATTTTGCGATCCATCTCGTCCAGATTGTACATTTGTGGAATTTCTCCTCCTTTGGAGGAGCGTTTCTCTGACATGTTGACCATCCTTTTCTCTCGCTATATGAAATAAATAATAAAATTTTACTAAACATACAATGTGTATGTGGCATTCATAGTTTAATGACGAATCGTAACTGGAGTCAATCTATTTATCATGATTATTGAATTTAACCGATTTTGAGCCTTCATTTTGTCATTTCGACCAATCGGAAATAAAAAGACCACTCGCATAGTCCAATAGCGAGCAGCCGTTAAATAATAAATAAGCTGGAGTAAAGCGCAAAGTGTGATACGAAGCATGTACGGTTATCCCTGTGCTGTCTTGGGCAATAAAAGGGTAACGGTAGTCCCTTCGCCAGGCTCGGAAGAAACTCTCAACGTTCCTCCTGCACCACGGGCACGCTCTTCCATACTAAACAATCCAACGCCATTGCCAGCGGTTGCTTCGCTGAATCCAGCACCCTGGTCTTCAATAATAACCATCGTCATGTTCTCAGCGTCTTCTATAGTAACACGTGCCTCGGCAACATCGGCATACTTTGCGACATTGGTTAAGGCTTCCTGAATGATTCGGTAGATGGCTATCTCCCGGTTCATCTCCAGTCGTTTGCGCAAATTACATTCCAAATCAACTTCAATCCCGTAGTGTCGGGTGTAATTCTCGATATACGTACGAATTGCCGGAACAACACCCAGGTCATCCAGAACGGATGGTCTCAGCTCCCATGCCATACCGCGTACATCTTCCATAATACCCGTGACCTGCTTACGAAGTGCTTCAACCCCGGGTTGAGGCTGGTCTGCCAGCAGGCGATCCATCTGAATCACCAGAGAGAAGAGACTCTGTCCAATCCCGTCATGCAGTTCACGCGAGATCCGTCGTCGTTCCTCTTCCTGAATGTTCATCACTTGGGACATCATCTTTTGCAATTCGGCTTCGACGGATTTCAGTTTGGTGACCTCGCTGCGTACAGCCAGGTATTGATAGGGCTCCCCGTCGTTATCAAGGAAAGGCACGATGGTGGTGTTGACCCAATAATGACTGCCATCTCTGGCACGATTGAGAATTTCCCCGTTCCATACCTTACCTGAGGATATCGTGTCCCACAGGTTTTTCATAAAGCTTTTGCCATGGTATCCGGAATTAATGATTCGATGATCCTTACCGATCAGTTCCTCGCGCTCATACTGCGAGATTTCACAAAATTTATCATTCACATACTGGATTTTCCCCTTGCGGTCTGTCAGGGCTACAATAGAGGATTCATCCAAGGCAAATTTCAGATCACTCAGTTGATGCAGGGAACCCTTCAACCTGCTGCGAAATTCATTATCCGTAATGTGATTATCTATTTCGTTCAGCAGGAGGCGTACGGGCTGGTCTGCGAGTCCACTTAGTCTGTTCTTGCGTGCACTACTCAAAGTTCAGCAACCCCTTTTTCATGGCAAACTTCACCAGTTCCGGTCGTGTGCGCAGGCCAAGCTTCTCCATCAGATTGCTTTTGTGGGATTCGACCGTTTTGACACTGATGATTAGATGTTCGGCAATTTCCTTGTTGGCGTAACCCTTGGCAATCCAGGACAAAATCTCTTTCTCCCGCTCGGATAACGTGTCATACGGTCCGGCGTTTTCCTGTTTGGCTTTGTCCAGGTATTCACTCATCAGCCGCTTGGTTGCACTGGGGTACAGATAGGCGCTACCCTCTGCTACGGAACGAATTGCAGCAAGTAATTCTTCATGCGGCGCACTTTTGAGGATATATCCGGATGCTCCCGCGTGGATGGCGCGGAACAGATATTCTTCATCGTCATGCATGGTTAGTATCAAAATGGAGACATCTGGCATCAATTTCTTTAATTCAGCGGTAGCAGTCAGACCGTCTTTGCCTGGTGGCATGCTGAAATCCATCAAGACTACGTCTGGTTTCAACTCTTGAGCCTTGGCAATGGCTTCATCGCCATCTGCGGCATCTCCAACGATATGTATATCATTCTTTCCTTCAAGTAAGGCGATCAGCCCGGAACGCACGACAACATGGTCGTCTACAACTAATAGTTGAATCACATGATTTCCCCCTGTCCGCTTCCTTAGTTCTATCTATATCATAACAAAAAAAGAAGCTATTCAGAGCTTTAATCTCCGAATAGCTTCTCTCACGCTCTAGTTCAAACTTTATCCAAACACCTTCGGCTGAAGATGTAGAGCGATTTGCTCCGTCTGCCGGATCATGTCCGGTGAGAAGGTGCAAGGCAGTCTGCTGCCAACGAGCAGCACGGCGCCAGGCACGCTTCCTTCCTGGAACACAGGTACCGCTATGGCACATACCAGCCGCTCAGCAAGCATTAACGGGCAACGACCGGGTGTATGCTCCCCGGTGGATTGTGCATCAGATCGGGCTGTGCGTCCAGTCCGAAGGGCTGTGCCCACCAGATCTTGTCCGGAACGCATTTCCATGCGTTTCACCCGTTCATTACTAGTCCCAGAGGTATACTTCCAGCGTAGCATTGTCCCGTTCAGACAGGCAAGTCCACAGAAGTCGCTGGATGTGTTCAGGCGCAGGCCGTCGATCATCTCCTGAATGCCAGATGGCAGTTCATCATGCATGAGAGGACACTTCCTTTTTCAAAATTATAACGTACGTGACGTGTAATTATTATCATTAACCTTTGAACAGGATCATCTTAAAGTAAGGGTATTACAATGTTAATTCTATTGTAGACCCTTTCTCGTACGTTGTAATTCAGGGAAAACCCCTATTTCCGTTCTATAATCTACTGAACTTGGGCAGTGGAGGACTCCTGAGTCAGGTGCACCAAGGGATTGAAGAAATGCGAAGGATGAGGCATATCGGTGAAATGTGACTTTTCTCACAGCAAATTCAGGGAGTTTCTCGTTAATGATCAGGTAATCCCCCGATAACCCTCTCGCTACTTTCGCGGTATGATGGATACATAAGGAATCACCGAGGGGGACGAAGGTTATGGGTACAGTATTTGTAGAAAGAACAACCCAAAGAGCAGAGCAGAAACAAACGGAGGCGGGCAAAATGACACGAGAGACAGGCGGAATCCTTTCGTTCGTTACATCTGAGCAATGGGGCCTGATTGAAGCAAAAATGCAGCCCAAACGGGTGAAGTCGGGGTATAGTCTCTTTCTCGAAGGCGATGAAGCCGGATATCTGTACTACATTCGTTCGGGACGAGTGAAAATGACCAAGTCGACGGAGGATGGCAAGGAAATTATTTTATCCATTCAGCAAAGCGGCGATCTCATCGGTGAATTCGGCGGCATCGGAGGATTGAATCATAGCTACAGTGCAGAGATGGCGGAAAAAGGGGAACTGGCCATTATCTCGCTTAGCGATCTGGAAAGTATACTCAGCAAACATGGCGACCTTGCCTTGAAATTCTTGCAATGGATGGCACTCTCGCAGCGGATCACCCAGTCGAGATTCCGTGATTTGCTGCTCTATGGCAAGGCGGGTGCGCTCGCTTCGACACTGATCCGTGCCAGCAATTCGTATGGTAGGGTTACACCGGATGGTATTGTGCTGGACATGAAGCTGAACCATACCGATCTTGCCGAGATGATTGGAGCTACCCGGGAGAGCGTAACGCGGATGCTGGGGGCATGGAAGGAACAAGGTACGCTGGATATGATGGACGGCAAACTGATGATTCGGGATCTGGCAGCCCTGCGCTGTATGTGTGGATGTCCGACATTCCCGAGCTGTCCGGTAGAGCTGTGTCGACTGTAAATTAGTTTGTTCCGAGGTAATCCTATATAAGGAAAGATCAACGGTTGCATCCCTGAGGAACAAATTTGATTTGGATTCCAAATGAGGCTTCAAGGCTTCACCTCCATTGGCGATTGGGGTCGTTACGGAGTAAAAGAAAAGCTGGCGTCCCATATTTGGGAGTCAGCTTTTTGTGTTTCTTTGCAATTGTTCACCTGCATATTCCTTTGCAAGAATCGAATAGATCACAGAGTCATGAAAGGAACCTTTGTAGAACCAGTGCTCGCGTAATAGCCCTTCTCGCTGCATGCCAATCTTCTTCATGACATTCTCCGAAGCTGTGTTGTGCGGACGACATTTGGCGTAAATCCGGTGAATGCCCAGTTCGTTGAAACCGAAACCCAGTAAAGCGCGGGCTGCTTCGGCGGCATAACCTTTCCCTTGATAGGTGGGGTTAAGGACATAACCGATCTCTGCATTGGTTTTCTCCATCACGTGAATACCTACTCCGCCAAGGAGAGTTCCATTACTTTTCAAACATATTGCAAGTTCAAAGCCCTCTCTTGGATGTGCCTGCTGTGTGTCCAACACAAACTGCACGTATGCTCGTGTATCTTCTTCCGTATTCGGGCCCCATGCCGTATGCTGAGTAACTTCTGTCATGGATGTATAGCTATGTATACTTTTCCAATCGGTCTCCCGAATCTCCCGGATGATCAGTCTGTCAGTCTCCAGTTGCATCGTTGTTCACTCCTTCACGTTTGAATAACTTTACTGTTCATTGTACAACAAAAATAGCTCATAACAGATTCAACGAATGAATCGGTCATGAGCCATAATGTAGATCTATGATGTATGTGGAATGCTATTGTGGTTGTTTACATTGAACTGCGGGATAAGTATAAGCCAACTTGCGGATAATTTCCTTTTGCCATCTCGTATCACCCAGATTGGTTGCCAGGTTCAGAAGATCCAAATAATCGTCAAGCTGCAGATCAGCCTTTTGCAGAGTTGTATTCATTCGATGTTCGTTCCCCTTTATCTATAAAATCGTAAAATCATATGCAGTAGAAAGTTACAAAGAGACAAGTTCAAGAATGATAATCATTATCATGTTTATATATTCATTATGCAATGAACGTTGGTAAAATGCAATCCCAAGTCCGCATCGAATTTAACTTTTTTCTGAAAATAGGCTCATCCACAGCACATAGGGAATGTATACACCGAGATATGCAGACGGATACAGGAACCAGCCATTCAACAGGAAATGATGAATCTCGGTGGTGAATGTGGTCATATGAGCATTCGTCGCATACACATCACCTGCGATGACCGTTGCCGCACTATAGAAGCAGAGCAGCGCAAGAATATGAAACAATCGTCTAACCATCCGGGAACGAAGAGCAACATAAGCCATAATCAGCGGAACAATCAACAAGAGTATCAAAAATACCAATTTCATCATCGTTTTACTCCTTCGGTAAATGGAATTCTAATGATAATCAGTATGGGCCAATAGACTCAACTTCTAAACTTTTTCATAAACTTTACAAAAAGAAAGAGGAATTCAGCATATGAACAATTAAATTAAAGGAGGATAACCCATTATCAGGTAATTATGAGGAGGAGAAAGGGAATATGAAAAAGGCGTTATGGCAGCACTGGATCGGGGCATTCCTGGTCTTTATCATGATGGCAACTGCACTGCTGGGGCCGGGTTCGCAAAGTCCGGTACAAGCTGCAGCACCACTTACGGTATCTCAGGCCATCGCTGCCCAGAGCGGTGGAGGAACAGCAACGGTTGAAGGAATCATTGTTGGACATGCTACCGGGTCGCTTACCGCGAAGTTTACATCTCCGTATGCCAATGATTTTAATGTTCTGATTGCAGACTCAGCGTCAGAGCGAACCAACGCCAGATTATTGGATGTACAGGTTCCCTCATCTTTCCGTTCGCAATATGGATTGGCGTCCAACCCCAGTCTTGTAGGCAAAAAGATCATCGTAACCGGAACCCTCGGTGCCTACAACAGCTATGCAGGAGTCAAAAACCCAACGTCCATCACACTTTCCTCCGGAACAACCAATCCTGATCCAGAACCGAACCCGGGCACAACACTGCCGGACGGTACCGGCAAGAAAGTATTGTTCGATAATACCCACGCCCAGACAGCAGGTGCTGCCGACTGGATTATTGACGGGGCATTTTCGGATTTTGCCAATGGTTTGCGAAACGCAGGCTTTGCCGTGGATCAGCTGGAACGCAGCATCCCGTATACTTTCGGTGAGCAAGCCATCACCTATAATAAATTGAAAGATTACGACGTCTTTGTCATTGGCGAAGCCAACGTGCCGTTCAAAGCGACTGAGCAGGCAGCGCTGGTGCAGTACGTGCAGAACGGAGGAAGTATCTTCTTCATCTCCGACCACTATAATGCAGACCGCAACAAAAACCGCTGGGATTCTTCCGAAGTATTCAATGGCTATCGCCGCGGTGCCTTCCTGAATCCGGCCAAAGGCATGTCTTCGGCTGAAGCCGAATCACCAGCGATGCAGAGTGTGACGAGTTCAGACTGGCTCGCGACTAACTTTGGTGTCCGTTTCCGCTACAATGCCCTTGGAGATGTGAACGCATCGGATATCGTTGCACCTGCACAATCCTTTGGCATTACGACTGGTGTTAATTCTGTAGCCATGCATGCGGGATCGACCATTGCGATTATAGATCCTAACAAGGCCAAAGGCTTGGTGTATGTACCAAGTGGTGTGTCCAAGTGGGGCAATGCCGTGGATCAGGGCGTATACAATGGTGGTGGACGAGCTGAAGGAGCCTATGCTGCCATTGCAAAGGTTGGTGCAGGCAAAGCCGCATTTATCGGTGACTCTTCACCTGTAGAAGACGCGACTCCGAAATATTTGCGTGAAGAGACAGGTGCTACCAAGAAGACCTATGATGGATTCAAAGAAGTGGATGATGCAACGTTCCTTGTGAATACTGTGAAATGGCTCGCGGTCAAAGAGAGCTACACCAGTCTGGCACAAGTCCCAGGATTGACATTGGATACGGCAACAAGCCTGCTTCCTATCGAAGCTCCGGCCGCATCAACCGAGCCGCAACTTGAGCCATGGGTTGCACCAGCGGCAGGGTACAAATGGTATGATCCGACTACATTTAAGACAGGTTCATACGGCAAAGCGCAATAAGTAAAGTAGATAAACATCAAATTATTATGCGAATAGGGTCTGACCGTGGAGTTTTGCGGACAGGCTCTTTTTTTGCTTGTTATATCAGTTACAATGAATCCCATGATTAAATCCTACAGCCTGCCATTGCATAAGTATGTGCTCCAGAGGGGAAGGTATGGGTACTAATGATGCGGCGTGAAGCCCAAGCCAACCAAGGAGGCGGCGAATGATGACTCAGCAAGCAGACTGTGACAGTTCCTCGATGAGGCAGAAGCTTAAGGCAGACCTCCATCGTGTAGCAGAGCGTATGAATCTGACGTTATCCCAATTTGACAAAGACAGTGCCTGTCTGCTGGGGCAATTTGCAGAGATTCGAGCGGAGATCAAGCAGATCGAGGTGCTCGCCTCTTCGTTTTATCTGGATTGTTATCTGTCACCCTTTACCGAGAAGTTTGCCGAATTAACATCGAGCGTGCAGCATCTATCTGACCGGAGATATGGGGCGTTGATTGTGATTGAACGGGAGATTCCGTTGGAGTCGATCATTCACTCAGGCGTGACTGTGGATGCACGAGTGACGCATGCGTTGCTGGAATCGCTGTTTATTCCCGGTGCACCTCTGCATGATGGGGCTGTTCTGATTCGTGGTAATCAGATCGTATCTGCTGGTAATGTATTGCCGTTGTCACAGGCGGAAGTGCATGAACGGAAAATAGGCACCCGTCATCGGGCTGCACTGGGACTCAGTGAATTGACGGATGCGGTTGTGTTGGTTGTCTCCGAGGAGACAGGACAGGCTTCATTTGCTGTGGATGGCGATTTGCATCCCATTAATGTGGTTGAGACGCTCCCATAAATTTGAACGATCAAGTGGCCTACTTGGGGCGAATAGGTTGATGTAGTTGAGAGAATTGTACCTTTCTCCTGTGAGGGAGAGAGGTTTTTCTATGGATAGACGATAAAATTATAATCTAAAATTCGACCGCTTTGCTCCCGCCATATGAGAAACATCGATCGATGCTTCTCTGACATTGCGATGTGATTTTGCACAAACTGGGTATTCATGGGTACAATAGAGGATGGTCAATGAATAGAGAACAATGCGATTGGATCGCAAAAATGGTTGGAGGAGACGGTTAGCACATGAGTTGGTTTGAAGCAATGGAGCATCACGATTATGAGGAACTGGTTCTGTGCCAGGATCGAAATTCAGGGTTAAAAGCAATTATCGCCATACACGACACAACACTCGGCCCTGCGCTGGGAGGCACGCGGATGTGGACTTACGCTTCAGAAGAAGCAGCCATTGAAGATGCCCTGCGCCTTGCCCGTGGTATGACATATAAGAATGCGGTATCTGGCCTGAATCTGGGCGGTGGCAAAACCGTTATCATCGGAGATCCGCGGCGCGACAAAAACGAAGCGATGTTTCGGGCGTTTGGACGATATATTCAAGGGTTGAACGGACGTTATATCACGGCCGAAGATGTGGGAACAACGGAAGAGGACATGAACCTGATCTATCAGGAAACCGATTATGTGACAGGCATCTCGGCGAGTTATGGTTCATCCGGTAACCCATCGCCTGCAACGGCTTGGGGTGTATATCGTGGGATCAAGGCAGCAGCCAAAGAAGCATTTGGTACCGATCTGCTGGAGGGTAAAACGATAGCGGTCCAAGGTGTCGGCAATGTGGCGATGCATCTGTGCAAATATCTGTATGAGGAAGGTGCACATCTGATCGTTACGGATATCCATAAGGACTCGGTGAAACAGGCTGTGGACCGCTTCGGCGCGACAGCAGTTGATCCCGCAGACATCACGAGTGTGGAATGTGATATCTATGCACCATGTGCACTGGGCGGCACGATTAATGACGATACGCTCAGAACGCTCAAGGCAAAGGTTGTAGCGGGCTGTGCCAATAATCAGCTGCTGGAGACCCGTCATGGGGATCAGCTGTATGATATGGGCATCGTATATGCGCCTGACTATGTTATCAATGCAGGTGGCGTAATTAACATTGCGGATGAGTTGAACGGTTATAACGCGGATCGGGCGTGGAGCAAGATCGGAGAGATCTATTCCACTCTGGAGAAAATATTCGAAAGCTCACGTACCGAGGGCATCGCAACCTATGTTGCCGCAGATCGTCTGGCTGAGCGACGGATTGAACAGATGAAGAATACGCGCAGTACATTCTTGCAGAATGGTCATCACTCATTGAGTTCCCGGAGATTGCGCAAGTAAACTTAATAGATTCATAAAAAAACTTAAAACGGTCTGTTAGATAACGGCAACATCCATTTCCAAGATGGATAGTCGATCTGACAGGCCATTTTTTTATGTTGCTATCAGAATTTCAAAAAAAGAAAAACAGTGGCAATATCTCCCTAATTGATCAATTTTATTATGGATTTTTCCGATAATGTATGTACATCGTTCAGATGCAGATGGTTCAGGGAAGTGGGGAGAAGGAAATGGGGAAAAGAAAAGGTGTAGGACATAAGATCAAAAATATGTCGCTTAAAATCAAGCTGCCTTTCATGATCAGTGTATTGGTTGTTTTGGTTCTGCTTGGTGCAACGACCACAAGTTATATGATTTCATCTGATGTTGTGGTCAAGAAAAGCAAGGATGAAATGAATGTGATGGCTGACCGCCTTGGGGAAGGGCTTTGGACAGCGATGCAACTTCAACAACAATTGAGTCATTCGATATCCGTACATAGTACTTTTAAAGAACTCTTAAAGTTGCGTGATACAACTGACATGACGGATGAAGAATTTTTATCGGATGAGAACCCGTATTTCAATAAGGCCAATACGATCTTGACCGACAGTATATCGGAAACGGAAGGAAGTAAGCCAGATCTGTTCGTTTTTGATAAGGAAGGAATCATGGTGGCAGGAACCATGCCAGAAGTCATTGGTCAGTCACGGGGAGATCGGGAATATTTTAAGGAATCTATACAGGGGAAATCCTTCATCAGTGACGCGGTCGTCTCTAAGACTGGCAAGAAGCTCATTATTGTATTCTCGGAGCCTATCAGCGATGAAGAGGGGAATAACCTGGGTGTGCTTGCTATGTCGGTGGACAGCAGCTTTTTCCTGGGGCAACTCGGAGACATTAAAATCAATGCCGAGGGCAGAGTTGAAGTGCTGAGCCGTAGCGGCATCATCATGTATGATTCACTGGACCCTTCCATTGTGGGACAAACGCTGGAAGCGGACAAGGAAGCGATGGGAATCATCGAGGCCAGAGCCAATGAGAAAGTGAAAATCACTTCGATGGATCGAGAAGATACCTACTATCGTATTAATCAGATTCCGGGTGCAGATCTCTCTGTGCTCATTATTGACGATTATGACGATATCAAGCGTCCGATAGAGGATATGCAGCGCCAGATGGTTATCGTGATATTGATCGGGATTGCTCTGGCTATTGGTGTGGGATTGCTGATTTCTCGCAGTATTACAAGACCTATCATACGTCTGAGCGGTCTGTTCCAACAGCTTGCTCAAGGCAATCTGACCGTTAAGGCCAATGGCAAGTATAACAGCGAATTCAAGGATCTGGCGGAGAGCTTCAATGGTATGGTGGAGCAGAACAGGAACCTTATTACCGATATGAACAGTTCGATTCATGTCCTTCAGGCCAGCACTCAGGAGTTGGAGGAGACATCCAGACAGACGGCAAGATCCATTGATGAGACATCGGCAACGTCCATGGGGATTGCCAAAGCCATGGAGGCTCAATCGGAAGATACCGAGCAGATTGCAGGCAAATTCAACAGCTTTGGCGATAAAGTGGCTGCCATGAACAACAGTGCACAGGATGTGAAGGCAAGAGCAGATGAGATCGAAACGGTATTCCACAATGGGAATGAAGTCGTGAATGAACTGATGCGTATCAACGAGGTGAACGAACGGGAAGTGGAGAAAATCTCGGAGATTACCGTCAAACTTCAAACCAGTTCGGGCAGTATTAGTCAGATCACGGAAGCCATCAGCCAGATTGCGAAGCAGACCAATCTGCTTGCATTGAATGCTTCAATTGAAGCATCAAGGGCAGGTGAGCATGGCAGAGGATTTGCGGTTGTGGCCGAAGAGATCCGCAACTTGGCAGAGCAGAGCTCCCGCCAATCCAAGGAAATCTCCAGCATTATCGAGCAGAATCTGGCCGATGTCGCCGAGAACAACCAAAGTGTTGCCGAAATTCACACCATCTCGTCCAGACAGGATGAGCTTGTCTTGCAGACTCGCCAGGCATTTGATGTGATTTTGGAGAAGGTAACGGTCATTAATCAACAGATCGCTACGATGGCAGGACAGATGCAGGAGATGTTACAGAACAAGGATGATGTACTGGAGTCAGCCCATAGTTTGTCGGCTTCAGGAGAGCAGGTATCCGCTTCGGTTGAAGAGGTAACAGCAACCATGATGGAGCAATCTTCAACAGTACAGCAGTTGGCCAACATGGTTGATACGATCGATCAATTGACGCAAAAGCTGGCCGAATCGGCTGCGCGATTCAAGGTGGAGTAAGGTGTTAATTGAATAGGTATAAAGGGAAGACAAAAGGCACTCTGTATGAGTGCCTTTTGCTTTGTTTTTTATGGTCTCGATCAATGTGCTCTAGTCCATTTAGTAATCAAGAAGATCAGCGGTTGAAAGAGGGGTACTGAGTTACCTATATTAAAACGTAATGCACTTCTGATTCAGCAGCTTCATGAATTGATCCAGCGCACTGCTGACATACCGATCCTCACCGCGGACAAAGGTTGTCGTGGTATGGGTAAAACGATCTGCCAGATCAAATACGGAGAAATCATCCGGTTTCTTGTGAATAACGTTGCAGGGCATAATGGTAAAAGCAATTCCAGACTCCACACAGCTGAGCAGGTTTTCCATCGTACTCACTTCGATGATATTACGTGCGGACAACCCTTCTTCCTGCAGAAATTCTTCGGTCATTTCACGATAAGGACAGCCCTCGGGGAAAACAACCCATGATACTTGGCACAGACTTTCAGGTGGTGTATCCATCTTCTTGGAGATAATATGAACCGTGTCCTGCATCTCATATTCCACCTTCAGACCCTCCTTCACACAAGCCCCGCTGATAAAAGCACCATCAATCTCATCGTCCTGTATTTTCTTGCGTAGTACTTTGGGTGAAGTGGCGTTGACGAGTGAGATGGACACCTTCGGGTAGGTTATTTGATATTCATTCAGAATCTCCATAAAACGACTGGATGCCGCCGTTTCTACAATGCCGATTTTCAGTGTGCCGGAAGGCTCCCCGGGATCGGTCATATCCTGCTTCAGATCATGCAAAAGGTTGTGAATCTGTGTGGCGTACTGGACGAACTGTTCTCCTTTGGAGGTCAGTACAACACCTTTGGGAAATCGGTTGAACAACTGGATTTGATATTCCTGCTCCAGTTTTTTGATGCGCGTAGTGACATTGGATTGCGCGTAATTCAGTTCTTTGGCGGCCTGTGAGATTTTGCCTGAACGCGCCACCGCGAGAACAATATCGATATCGGAAAGTTCCATGCTGTATCCTCCTGAACGTGGATTACCTTCAATTACTTCTGCAGATGCTGATGTTAGGTATCTCTATGAGAGATACAACTATATATTTCAATCATTTTACGATATATCGGAGCCGCCGTACAATATCCTTAATGACAAAGAGAGTAGGGATATGACATGGATAACACGAATACACGTTCAACATTATTAAGCCCGGTAACGATTCATCAGTGGCAATTAAGGAACCGAATTGTGATGGCACCGTTGACCCGGGGATTTGCTGATGATCAGGAGGGGACCGTGACGGATGAGATGGTGGCGTATTATGAGCAGCGTGCGCGAGATGGTGTGGGGCTGATCATTACCGAGGGCATTAACCCCAATCTGGCAGGCAAAGGCACCTACGGCATCCCCGGTTTATATACAGATGAACAGACGACTTCTTGGAAAAGGGTAACGGATGCTGTCCACAGACATGGCGGCACCATTATTGCTCAATTATGGCATGTTGGCAGGTTGTCCCACTCCGATATGATCGGAACCACTCCAGTGGCACCTTCCAGCCTTGCGGCAGAGGGAAGAGTGCATAAGCTGCATAAGCCGTATCAGGTTCCTCAAGCGATGAGTGCACAGGATATAGCGGATACAATTCAGCATTTTCAGACGGCCGCCCGCAATGCGGTTCTGGCAGGGTTCGACGGGATCGAGCTGCATGCTGCGCATGGGTATCTGATCGACCAGTTTATCAATGAGAAGACCAACCACAGAACAGACAAATACGGAGGAGACACAGCGGGCAGATTGCGGTTCTTGCAGGATATTATTGTGGCTGTGAAAAAAGAGATCAGTGTAGATCGAATATCGGTACGATTTTCCGAGAAAAAGGATGATGATGCATCCTATGCATGGGCAGATAAAGCTGGAATGATCGATGCATATCTTAATTTGTTCCGTGAGACGGGAATTACGATCTTGCATCCTTCAACAGATCAATATACAAAAGCGTGGGAAGAGGAGCAGTCCTTTCACGAGCGGATTCGAAGTCAGTGGGATGGAATCATCATTGGTGTGGGGGATTTGGATGTTCAAACCGCAGAGCACGCGATTGGTGAGGGAAGCATAGATCTGGCAGCGTTCGGCAGACCGTTTATCGCCAATCCAGATCTAGTACAGAGATTGCATACGGGTCAGCAATTGATTGAGTATGATGCGAATGCACATTTGCCTGTTTTGGTGTGAAAATAAAGTGGAAAAAAGGGCAGAACAGGCTGCCCTGAGGTTCAGATACTTTTTGAGTGATCCAGCTGTTTCATTTCATTTCTTCTTGTTGAGCTTTTTTCGATATACCAGAGAATAATCATAGACAACGCATAGAACAGACTGACAGCCAGAATAATGATCCATACACTTTCCATGTCCATGCTTTTGATGAAAATGCCTGTCAAATATGGGCTAAGTGTATAACCCAGGCAACCTACGAATAACAGCAAGCCATTAAACCGGCCCTGATGTGTATCGGGTACACGCGAAGCAATATACAGATTGATATTGGTCTGCACGAGAATCTCTCCAATGGTCCACAGCACCGTGGATAAGGCGACGATGGAAAAATGGGGGAAGGTTCCGAGCAGGTTCAAGGCTCCAAATCCGATTCCATAGAAGAGTGCGCCTGTAGCTATGGAGTTTAGGGCAGTTAATTTGCGTGTAGCGGACAGGATCACTGTGGTAAGAATAATGACGCTAATGGCATTGATGGTCATGACAGAGCCGTAATATGCTGCCCCGTTCTCGCCAAATGAATGATTCATCTGGAGTGGGAGGCTGAATGAGTATTGCATATAGATAAAATAGTTAAGAAATGACACAACGATGAAAAAGGCAACGAGTGGATTTTTCAGCAGTAGTCTGAATAACGGCGAAGGCGGTTGGCTCAATCGTTGTTGTTCTTGTTGTCCAGCATGTTCGCTGTTTGTTGATGCCAATTCCTTGCGCGTGCCGATCTTAACCTGGTTGATGATGATAAAGGTAGATATCAGAAACACGGTGCCGATACTTATAAAGACAATGTTGACGTGATCCTTGATAAAAAAACCGGCGATCAGTGGTCCGATGGCTATACCCAGATTGGCCCCCAGATACATGAGGGAAAAGGCGGACTTTCGCTCTTTCTCCTCCGTACACAGTTGAATAATCAGTGCATTATAAGCAGGCCGGGTAATACTGATGAAAAACATGACTGCAATCAGAAGATAACCAACGGTAATGGTGCCTGACCAAAAAGAGCAGCTTATAATCATGATGGCAGACAACAGTTGCCCGATGACAATAATTGTTTTTTTGCCCATAAGATCGCTTAAATAGCCGCCGAGAAGTACACCGGGTCCGCTAATCAGGGCTGCCATGGACACAAAGATCCCTGCACTGACCACATTCATGCCCATCTTTAACGTAAGCACCAAGGTAATCAGGGAGAATACAAAATCTCCCGTGCTGTTAATCGTTCTGGCTAAACAGAGATAATAGATATCGCGGCTCAGACCCGCGTAGGTTTTGAATAAAGACAATAATTCCAGCCCTCCCCAAGATAACCGTCACTCCAGACCAAAAACAGTGAGGATGATCCGTACATCTTATACGGTTTCAGCAACCGTCACTTCAATCTTGAAGCGATCGTACATATCCAGCAGGGTTTGACGCAATTCCTCGAACGAATCACCCTCCACGATAGCATAGCCTGATCGGGTCATGGTATCGTTGACGTCCCCGGCCCGCTGCCCCACTTGATAGGATACATTGAACTCAATGATGCCAGGGATATCGGCATAATCCTCTATCCCGGATATGTGTTGAATTACCCCTGCACGTGAAGGGAAGCAGATCATGCCTGTGAATTTATGGCGTGTCTGCTGTTGCTTAAATTCATATATTCCAACTTCCAGATCAGTGACGGCTTCGAAGAAATCAACGCCATGAGTGTTCTTGATACAAGGAGGCATAACATGCGATCCCCCGATTCTTGCACCAATTTCTCCAAACACCACTTCTCCTTCTGGAGTCAGAAAAAGTTCGGCATGTGTTACGGATTGATTGATACCCAAGGCAACAATGACCTGTTCATTGAGTTCTTTGATGTGATGGATAAAATCAGCTTCCGTGCCTTCAGGGAACGTAATACTGGCTGGAGGTTTCTGCTTCGTCGCAATATCCAGGCAGTTATACAGGTATTGGGAAACAGATGCAAATACAACTTTGCCCTTGGACACAATGGAATCACAATGAAACTCCGTACCGTGGATGAATTCCTCCAGCAAATCCCTTTGCTGTGCTTGTCTTGTATGGTGTAGATAATGTACCAGTTCATCCATGCTGGACAATTTGAACGTATTGATACTTCCATATCCGCTGAGTGGTTTCACAATAATCGGGAAGCCGTGTACAGCAGTGAAACGAATATAGTCCTGTTCATGTAGAGCAATGGCAATTTGGGATGTCCGAATTCCGCGTTGATGCAGCATTTGTTTCATGATCCATTTATTGCGAACAGCCTCAGCCTGATTGCGCTGCATACCGGGGATCCCGAACTCGGAACGGAGCTGACCACCGATCTCAATCGCATTCTCACCCGGCGTTAACAGAGCAGAGATGGAATGGGATTCTCGGATCTGCATCATATGCTCCCGGATGGCATCTACGGACTCCAGATGATCGACATATCTAATTTCATCAAAGAAGTCCCTGAGGACCTCATCATGATGCAAATTATGCCGTTCAATAATCAGAATTTTCTTGTGATCAGCCAATTTCTGCAAAGGTTTAACGAAGTTTAATCCAGTTGGAAGCCTGAAATCAGATATGTATACAATGGTTTTCATACGTTCTCGTAAATCCCCTTTCAACAAAATACTAAAAATAGTAAAAATTCATTTCATAACATTATAGCTCAATATTTTCCATTTTGAATACACCTTTTGGTTAAAAATATGAACCAAAATACATATTTATGATGCGTTAAAGTGTTAATTGACAATAGGAAATTTTTGGTATACGATCTTTAGCGGATTAGAAATAAAAAGGAGGAAATAGAAATAAATGGAGATCGTTAAAGAGAAATATGCCATACTGGGAACACTGGGAGACGATGAAGGATTCCTGACTTGCAGCATGCATATCGCGAAAAAGCTAGGCAACTCGGAACGTATCAAGCCATACCCTGAATTTGAAGCGGCTGCGGAAGACTTGAGATCAGGGATCATATCCTGCTTACTGGTCCCCGGGGCGTATCCCAAGCTCAACAGCTTCATCATGGATTCTGAACTAGCGGTGTCTGAGAGCTTTGTGGAGAAAATTCCTGCGCTGGTTCTATCCGGCTTCCATGCGGTATGTCCCGATCAGATCGATATTATCTATCATCATCCAGCAACCACATACTTGTTATCTGAACTTGATACAACCTATAGAGAGAACAGCACCGTATCGTCCAACCCTGAAGCTTGCAGGAAGGTCATGCACAACACGGAGAAGTCCATTGCGCTCACGAATCAGCTATGCGCTGATCATTACGGGCTTGTGACCTACAAAGTATTGCGTGAGGGAATCAATATGCCATGGGTATGTTTTACACAAAATACACAGAGGGTGAATACAGTCATATGAAAAGAATTGCTATTATACTGGATAAAAATCTGGAACCTGGCGCCGCCGCTAATGTGGCTGCCCTGTTAATGGGACAAGCAGCCCTGAATGAGCCGGGGTTATATTCTGATCAACCTGTGCTGGATCATAGCGGCGTTCAGCATGCGGGCATCCGATATAGCACTGTCATTCTGAAGGCCGGGGAGAATCAACTGATCAATCTGGCCAAACTCTGCTCAGATGACAGCGGGGGACTGAGCCATGTTGTTTTTTCCCAGACAGGCCAATCGCTCAACAATGCCTTTGAACAATATGCAGTTGAGATTGCTTCGATGGAATTGGAAGCTACCAAAGTGGTAGGTGTCATTGTATGGGGCGAGGATGATCAAGTTAGGGCAGCGACCAAAAAATTTAGTGTCATGAAATAAGGGAAAAGGGCAGAAGCGGATCTTTAGAGATCACTCTGCCCTTCTTTATATATGAAAGAATTGTTATAGAGGTTGTTCTCGGTACTGAAAACCGACCTTTTTGAACATGCACTTATATATGTTTGCTGATAACGGCAGCTTTCTTTTCCGTAAAGTAATACACCAAAGCGAGCAGCGGCATGATCATGCCAATCAGCGTTGTGAGATTCCAGCCTCCGTTAGCATAAGACCAGCTTCCAAGGGATGAACCAATCGCACCGCCAACAAAAAAGATCGACATGAATATGCCATTCACACGTCCTCTCGCTTCACTTCCTAACGAATAGATGATGCGTTGACCCAACACCAGATTTCCCGAGACAGCCATATCGAGTGTGATCGCCACGATCACAAGCAGGGTCAATGCCAACGTGGAGTGGCTTTGGAACACATAAGCAAGACCAAACGAAGCAGCAGCGATCACCATGGCAGCACCCGTCAGAATACGTGTTAGTCCGCGATCAGCCAGTCTCCCGGCGATAGGAGCGGCAATAGCACCTCCGACACCAGCCAGTGCGAACCAGGCAATGCCTTGCTGTGACATGTCAAAATCGTTAGCGAGCCTGAGCGGAACCGTAGTCCAGAACAAGCTGAAAGCACCAAACAGGCTGGCCTGATAGAACGCCCGGCGGCGCAGCAGCGGCATCGTTCTGAACAGTGTGCCCAAGGACACGATTAATTGCCCGTATTTCAAGGTGGGTTCAGGCTGGCGAGCAGGAAGAGCACGTGATAGGAGCAGCATGAGAAGTGTTATGACAATGGCGGAGAATACAAAGACCGTCTGCCATCCGAAGAGGCTGGTGATAAAGCTTGCGACAGGACGAGCGAGCATGATACCAAGCAGTAGACCACTCATTACATTGCCTACAACCCGTCCGCGCTGTTCCTCGGAAGTAAGATATGTCGCATAGGGCACCAGAATTTGAGCGACAACAGAACCTATACCAATGAACAGAGAGGCAGTCAGAAATACAACAGCTGTAGGTGAGAAAGCCGCAGCAATCAGGGCAACAACCAGTACGATGAGGAAAAGAACGACCAGGCGTCGATTCTCGGTAATGTCACTGAGCGGCACGATAAACAGCAAACCAATGACATAACCAATCTGAGTCAACGTTACGATCAATCCGGCAGCGGCAGAAGACAGACCCGTTGTCATGCTGATCGGACCGATAACGGTCTGAGCGTAATACAGGTTTGCCACGATCAATCCACAAGCGGATGCCAGCAAAAAAATAATCCAGGTGGGCACAGGTGCCTTCTTCACTTGTTGTCTCATATCCATCATAATCATCCTCCACATTTCTAAATTGATATTCCCAATAAACAGGTGATATTTAAAAACATTAATTACTAAACGGTGTGTATACTAATTACAAATATATAATAAACTAAACGTACAGTATTGTAAATAGGCTCTACATATTTTAATGAGAAAGTTAATGAGGATAAAAAGGTGAGCGTAGGATGGAATTGTGTGTACTCATGGCAGTTTAGTATAATGAACGTATCGTTTTTATGAAAAATACTGATGATTAAATATATTTTATACATCCAGGAGGGTTCAAGATGACTGCCAAAAGAGGACGTCCACGTAACATGGAAACCCAGAATGCCATTCTTACAGCATCGTATGAGTTGTTGTTGGAGCACGGATTCGGGGCAGTTACAATCGAGAAGATTGCTGAACGTGCACAGGTGAGCAAAGCCACTATCTACAAATGGTGGCCGAATAAAGGCGCTGTCATCATGGACGGATATATGTCTGCTGCAACGGCAAGATTGCCAGTGCCGGATACAGGCTCGGTATTGGAGGATATACGCATACATGCGAGTAATCTGGTTCGTTTTTTGACCAGTCGGGAAGGAAAAGTGATTACACAGATTATTGGGGAAGGGCAGTCGGATGCAGGGCTCGCCGAAGAATACCGTACAAGGTACATCCAACCACGTCGGCGTGAAGCTCGGGGAATTCTGGAGAAGGGTGTGGAGCGCGGCGAATTAATGAGTGGGACGGACATTGGATTATACATTGATCTGATCTATGGGCCGGTGTTTTATCGTATGTTAGTAACGGGTGAAGCGATGGAGGATGCGTTTGTAGATGTGTTGCTCAGTTCATTGTTTGAAGGTATTCAGTCCAAGTAGATATAGGGATAGTCGCGATACAAATGGGAGGAAGAGGGAAGAGGGCGATTCGTAGGAATCACCCTGGAAGGAGCACATGTATATTGTACGTGGGAGATTGTTAGACCTGGAATATAGGTGAGATGGCTGTGGGCCACGAATCTGTAACACTAGAGGAATGGAAGGATGAGTGCTGGGTTAACACCGGGGGTTCATTCCATACCGAACTGGGCAGTTCGCGGCGTAATACAGGGGCAACTTCCTTGGCAAAACGCTCCACTTGCTCCAACTGCTCGCTATGCGTCAGTCCATCTACGCTGATACTCAGCACCTGATGTCCATAAGCGGCATGATAGTCCAGAATTTTCTCAATGATCTGCTCCGGACTGCCGATTAACGCAGGACCTCGTGCAATGTTATCCTCCAGATCGGTGAAGGGCGACTGGTTATGCTGTGCGGCGGCGGTGGCATGGAACGCTTCATAATATGGCTTATAACGGCGGATGGCTTCTTCACCGGTATCCGCAAGATAGAGACTGCCGGCACCAGAGCCAATCACTGCTTGCTGCGGATCATGACCATAAAAATCGAGGCGTTCCCGATAATGATCAATTAACGCTTTGTATTTGGCTTGCGGGTGAAAAGAATTCGACGTAAAGAGCGGCTCGCCATATTTGGCAGCGAGTTCCGTCGAGACCGTGCTGGACGCGCTACCATGCCAGATTGGGATGGATTGCTGAAGCGGCCTGGGCCACGTGGTCACTCCATCAAGCGGAGGGCGATACGTTCCCTGCCAGGTTACATTCTCTTCAGACCACAGCCGTCTTAGCAGATGATAGCGTTCATCGAGTGAGTCCCATTGTTCCTCTTCGCTTATGCCAAACAGCGGATAGTGCCGAGGGTCATTGCCTTTCCCGATGATCATCTCCAGCCGTCCGCCCGATAATTGATCCAACGTGGCATAATCCTCGGCAACCCGGACTGGATCAAGTATACTAAGAACAGTGACGGTGGTTAGTAACCGAATGCGTGTGGTTGCTGCGGCTATTGCGGTTAATACGACAGGTGGCGAGGAAGATAGAAAAGGCGCACCGTGTCGTTCACCGATCCCATAGGCATCGAATCCCAGTCGTTCAGCCAGCTTCGCTTGCTCTAATATATTGTGAAATTTCTGCTGAGTTGTCAGAGCTTCCCCGGTTACGGCATTAGGCAGATTCATCATGAGACTAAACAAGGCAAATTTCATCTGACCTTCTCCTCGAACTGAATTGATAGTATCTGTGTCGTATAATCCTATTGAAATAGTAGGATATATAAGTTGGATTAAATGTATCACGTTCTCACGGATTCTTCTAATGGATTTTTTCTATAAGCAGGAACAGCGAGGCCTCCTTGCATAAATGTGAAGGGAATTGCCACGATTTTTATTGACCGCTGTAAAATTTAGGATTAAAATTGTGCTTATCATATAAATTCAAAATTATGGATTTTCATTGTGGAGGTGGGATACATGGAACCTACAACTACGATACGCTCATATATTGAGGACTACATCAGGAAACAGGGGTACACCCTGCAGTATTTTGCCGATATATCGGGAGTTAACGCTGGAACGCTTAGCGCAATTATTAAGGGGACTCGGCCCATCGCTATGGCGCAACTGGATCTGATTACCCAAGGCATGAAGCTGGAAGAGGGGTATTTCTACGAGATTTATGGGGCTGAATGTTTCGTGGAATCGGCACCTCATTGGAGGAGACTGGAACCATTCCTGCAACGCTGTGCTGAATTGGACAAGCTGGAATGTATTCATAAGGTTATCCAGGAAGTGACGGATGATCGCTCGTATATCTCGGAGTTGTTTGAGATGGCCGAAGGCATGCTTGAACGTGGACAGACGAAGGCTGCACGGATGTTGTACGAATGTGTGGCGGAGTGTGAGAAATACCAACATTCGGAACGTCTGGCTCTGTGCCAGTATCGCATCTTCACGTTATCTCTCGGTCAGAATCAACATGATAACCTGCGGGCCGCTGTGCATTTTGAGCCATATATTAATCGGCTGGATGAGGAACGGCAACTGGATGCGATAAAAGACCTGGCGAATACATACTTGGCTCTAAGATACTGGGACAAGTTATTTTCCCTTTCGGATGAGTTGGATCAGAAAACTAAAATTTTACAATTATATACAAAGAAAAAAATTGATAAAAGTGAACGGTTAACCGCATACCCCTTATTTGTATATAGAGCATACTCAAATCTACTTAAATCTGCTGCTTGTGAGGGGCTGGGAAAATATGAAGAAGCACTTTACTATACAGGGGTTTATACAGATGTAGTGAATATTCATAATTCTAATGAAGAAGATCGAATGTATATATCTAAGTTTAAGGTTTGGGCAGAAGCGAACACATATGTCTATAAATTAATGATGGGTGATCTGAGTATTTTGCCAGCATACGTTGATTTTATCGAAATAAACGAATCAGAAGTGCTCCCTGCTATGACAAATATTTTGGAAGTGGCTAATAAATTCAACCAAGATATCAATGAAATACTTCATAAATTCAGTGTCCAAATCTATTCGGAAATTGATAAATTAAAAGGTTACACCGATCAGGTCAGGTCGGATATCTATATCACATTTTTACTTGGACAAAGTGTTTATCACCTTAATCGTGGTCAGTACCTTGAGGGTATGAATCAACTTTTATATTGTTTGAACGAAGCAGTTAAAATTAATAACCAAAAAGAGACTATACATTGTGCAGCGTTATATGAGAGATATAGACACATATCTACTCCAGATCATGCACAACAGTATAAAAAGATAATGATGGAGGTAGAGCGTAATTATGATAAAAAAGAAAATCGTTTATTTCATCTTGCTTAGTTTGTTAGTCGTTAATGTCAGCCAGTTGGGTTTATTTGATCATGGAATTCCTTTTGAAACATCCCTTACGACTACACATGGTGGTGGTAATTTATAGTCTTTAAGGGGAATTATCAGGTTTAAAAATGGTTTATTTCCGAGATTGGAAGTAAGCCTTTTTGTATTGATAACGTAGTTGAAAATTCTATTATACATAACGAAAAGAGGATTTATCATTGCAGATTGATATTCAGAAGCTTTACGACAAATATATAACGTTGGACCTTCCTAATCCATTCACTTTAGAGCAAATTCATGATCGACTAACCAAGAAATACTACGCTGAGAAGGTGGATTTAGAAGAGTTCTCCGACTTATGCAACGACCCATACGCCGGATTTGATCAGGCGGTTGCAGCTTATGTATTTAAGGATGAGAGGGGAACCAAGCAATTAATTAGCTTGAACAAGGATGAAGATATCCATGAGCCACTGGAATTTGCATGGATAATCAGATCCACTGTGCGAGGATTTTCTCTTCTATTAACTCTTGAGATCGATGTATTTTATGGGATGGAAGAGAGTGAGATGACTCTTGGCAATCAATGTTTTGAGGAATATCTGATCCTGCTCTATTTAACAGGTTACATTGAGTTTGAGAATGACTCCTTCATTAATCCATTACGTGCTCGTTATCGAGAGGGCTACAGACTTCGTTATTTTGGTATGCAGAACGGTGATGAAAATTACCTATACAAATAGATTACTTTTCGATAAATTTATTAACTTCTCGTGAGAGAAAGGTGCGAGAGATACTTAGGGTAAAATGGATAATATGTCCATAACGCACTTTAACGGTAAAGGATTCGCGTATTCTCGAATACGATATGTAGACATGTTATAATTTTCTTTGCCCACATCTTGTAGAAAAGAAGAGACGTCAACTCTCTATGCAAATTGCTTGATGTTGAAAGTATCTCTATGTAAATAAATATTTTATTCTGCAAAGGAATAAAATATGAATTTTTTGGCAATGTATCCTAAAATGTTATACAAAGAGGGGGTGCATGCTGTGAGTGAACCGGTACAGATCACAGATAAAATCGAACGGAACAGGCAAGAGTTGAGTCGTTTGGCGGAGAATCATGGCATGCAGGACAACAAAGTCCTCCGACAGTCCATGGTACTGGACGAGCTTATTAATGAATATAATCGATTCAAATATAAAAGCCATCTCAGGAACAGACAACCGATTGCATAATGCAGTCGGTTTTTTGGTCTAATTAGTGTTCTAAAGAAATAGCGTAGTCGACTGTAGCGATACAGTCGGCTTTTTTGCGTTCACCTGAAATCAATGCGGATAACTTGAAATTCCGTACCAATTCCAGGATTGGCAGGATAGCGGATGATCATTAAAACTGGATATGATGACCCCAGTTATATCCAGATTGATCTGCGAAGGGGGCTCATACAATGATCGGGAGAGGGAGGGATGAACGGAAATGATGGACAAGGTACGCATTTTTTTCGGAAAAAACGTAAACCTGCGCACCAAGTTGCTCCTATTGTTCCTGGCGCTGACGTTGCTGCCGCTAAGTTTGCAGGGAGTGATGAACTACAAGCATTTCTCGCAGACGATGGATCGCAAGACCGAACAGTTCACCATTGATATGGTTCGCCAGATTAACGCCAATCTGAATCGATTGCTGAAGGACTTTGAGCGGTTGTCGCTCTTGCCGCTTTACGATCAGATGGTGCTTGGCATTCTGGGCAAATACAATGCTTCAATGGGGTCGGGTACATGGGCGAGGTCTGAGGATTATCTGAAAATGAAGCTTTACACATCGGGTCAAGCTTATGACCGGCCCGAGATTCGGGGAATTCATCTGATTAGCAACAGCGGCATTTTGTTCTCCAATCTCGATTCGCTGGCGGTCAAGCCGGTATGGGACAGCAGGCAGGATGATTGGTTTGCAGAGCTTGAAGACTCGGAAGGGACATGGCGCCTGCTTCCTCCGCATGAACCCGGCTATTACACGGGTGGTCAGCAAGAATTGTATATATCGGTGGGCAGAGTGCTTCGAGATCCGGGTACGCTCCAGCGACTGGGTTACATTCTGATTGATATCCGGCTGGAGGCCTTCGGTCAACTGTTATCCAATCTCAATTATGAGCAAGATGCAAGCCTGATGATTGTAGACAGCAAACAGCGTCTTCTGTTCGAACGGACCTCAACCGGAGGAATGTCTGCGTACGACCAGTTGCTAATGCATGGACAGCTTCAAAGCTATGCAGGAAACCAAAAAGTTGTTCTGGATGGACAGCCCTATCTCTACGTACAACACCATTCCAGCTATTCCGGGCTTTCGGTTATCAGTCTTACACCTATTGCTGTGATTCAAAAGGAGTCGGGTGAGATGCTCACCTTTACAATATGGTTCGCAGTGTTGTGTATGGCGGGTATAGCGATTCTGGCGGTTCTGTTATCCTATCGTATCACCCGGCCGCTGATTCGACTGAAGCACCACATGATTCGGGTGGAGCAGGGAGATTTTAGCCAGCGTGTATCACACTTCAGCAGTGATGAATTCGGACAGATTAGCCGGGGCTTTAACCGAATGATGGAAGAGATTCATCGACTGTTCAATGAGGTGTTTCTGCTGGGCATTCAAGAGCGGGAGGCAGAGTTGTCAGCGTTGCAAAGCCAGATGAATCCCCATTTTATATACAACACGCTGGAGTCCATTAACATGATGGCCATTCGCCAGAAGCATGCTGAGGTATCGGACATGGTGACGGCGCTTGGCAAGCTGCTGCGTTATACGATTGATAAGGTGGACCGGATGGTTCCACTTGGAGAAGAACTTGCTTTTGTACAATCCTATGTATGCATTCAGCAGGTCCGTTACAACGGCAAGTTAGAGATTATCTATGACATCGAAGAAGCGATAACCGAGTATTTGATTCCCAAGCTGGTACTGCAACCGCTGGTGGAGAATGCAGTCTACCATGGCATTGAAGGGCAGGAAAATGGAGGAGTAATCTGGGTATCTGCCTTGAAATTCGACCACGAGTTGCTGATTAGTGTACGAGACAACGGTAAGGGTATGGCTCAGGCAAAGATTGACGAGTTAAATGAGTCTATATCAAAACAGCCTTCCAATGAGGCATTACGTTGTCATGCCGGTGATAGTCTGGGGCTTAACAATATCGCCCAGAGGCTTCGCCTCATGTATGGGGAAGGCGGCAACCTAAGCATTGATGGAAGTCCCGGGCAGGGCCTGGTGGTCACGATATCCATTCAACTTCTACCGAAAGGGGATTGAAGCGCATGTATAAAGTATTGCTTGTAGAGGATGAGACGGTCATCCGTCAGGGACTGAGGGAGCTGATCGTACAAGTGTCTTCTCAGTTTCAGGTAACGGGCGAAGCGTCGAGCGGTACCGAAGCACTGGATTTTCTGAGATGTGAGGTGCCGGACGTGTTAATCACGGATATCCGCATGCGTGAAATGGACGGACTAACTTTGGTAAGCAAAGCAAGAGACATGTACCCTGAATTGCTAATGCTCATCATTAGCGGCTACGGCGAGTTTGAATATGCACGCAGAGCGATGGAGTTCGGGGTGTTGAACTACCTGTTGAAGCCCATCGATCGTTATGAACTGGCATTATGCATACAAAAGATTCAATTGCTGCTGGATCGCAGATACGGTATTACAACTCTTTCTATCCCTGAGCCATCTGGCAAAACAGAACACGCTGGTGGAGATACACGGAAGATTATCCGAGATGTGAAGGAGCACATCAAGCAACATCCCGATGGAGATCTGCGACTTCAGACGATAGCCGATCTTGTTAACTTGAACCCTACTTATTTAAGCCAATTGTTCAAGAACGAAATAGGCATCAATTATTCCGAATACATCACGGAGGCACGTATGGAGCGGGCCAAGTGGTTGCTGATCAACACGGGTCTCAAAATCTATGATGTGGCACGGTTATCCGGGCATCAGAGCCCCAAACACTTCATGCTGGTGTTCAAGCAGCAGGTGGGATGGACCGCAGGAGAATATCGAGACCGATTCAGTATCTCTTGAAAAACCATACCATTTCTGTAGTTGACGTGATTTCAGGGGGAACGATGCTTTCGTTATACTTTGGTTGCACATGTATACCATGACGTCCATAAGGGGGATTTCCATGAAAAAAGCAGGACTGATACTGGTGTTTATACTCATGATGATGGCTTCAATCGCGTGCACAAGCTCCAATTCCGGCAGTGAATCTGGCAGTTCAAGCGGAGAGAATGGAGAGGTTGAGCTGAAGTTCATGATGTGGGGCAATCAGGCGCATATGGATGTGTACAACAAGTTGATCAATAATTTCACAAAGGAAAATCCAGGCATCAAAGTAACGATGGAATCCGTACCTTTCGCAGAATACCAGCAAAAAATTTCGGTGCTTGCCGCCGGAGGCTCCCTTCCCGATCTCGCCTGGGTATCGGAGCGAATGGTGCCACAATTCAAGTCCAACCACATTCTGGCCGATGTATCCGAGTTCAAGGATGATGCACAGTTTAAGCTGAATGATTATATTCCAAGTACATTGGATTTGTTCCGTGATGGCGATCAACTGCTGGGACTACCTTTTTCTACACCTCCGGTGGTCATGTTTTACAATAAAACGCTGTTCGACAAGGCCGGCCTGACTGATCCAAACACACTTGCCACCCAAGGACAATGGACATGGGGACAGTTCGAAGAGTCCGCCAAAGCCATGACCAGCAAGGATGCGACCAACCGAGTCTATGGTGCCAACTTTTTTCGCGACTGGAAGACCTGGGCGGTGCTATCCTCCTATTCCTGGTCCAATGGAAGCGGTCCATTCGACGAAGGCATGACAACGTTCACCTGGAACGATGCCTATGGCGTACAGACCTTTGAATTGCTGGAACGCATGATGTTCACCGATGAATCACACCCGAAGGCGGGCGAACAGGTCAGCTTTGATGCGGGTAATGTGGGCATGTTCTTTGATAATTACAGCTATGTTTCCAAAGCAAGAGAAATTACGGATTTTGAATGGAGCATCGCTCCTATGCCTTCCGGTTCTCAAGGCAGTGTGCCGATGCTGGGGCAGGCCGGATATGCCATGTTCAACGACAGCAAACATCCAGAGGAAACGAAGAAGCTGTTGAAGTATTTTGCCAGTGAGCAGGGGATTCAGGCGACAGCCACCTACTTTGTGCCTCCGCGTACCTCTGTTCTGAACTCAGATGCATTCATTCTTCAGCCGAATAATCCGAGCAAAGAGCATATCGTGCAGGCGGTCATTGATGAAATGCCAAAAGCGCGCTTAATCCCCGGTCATATCCGTTGGCAGGATATCGACAATGCGGTATTGCAGGGATTTGACCGACTATTTGCAAAGACTGCGACAGCTGAGGATAACCTGAAACAAATGCAGGAAGAGATCCAAAGCGTGTTGCAACCCTAAGTCATTTGATCGAAACCGGAGGTGAGAACAATGGGCAAATTCAAAGAATTACTTGAACAGAAACCACTGTCGCTGGTGATCAGCCTGCCTGAGAATGATATTGGTTTGGCTCGGGCAGCCATGGAAGAGGGCGCTGATGCACTGAAGGTGCATTATAATGTCGGTCATCGCGCCAGCGGGAATCATTTTGGTCCATTGGACATGTACGCCGAGGTGTTTCGGGCGATCCGCAGTGAGTTTGGTGGTCCGCTAGGGGTCGTACCTTCTGGCAGTATTGATGGAGCACAAAGGGAGGATGTGGAGGGACTTTCCGGGCTGGGTTTTGATTTCTATTCCATCTATGCACATCACTTGCCTTCCTTCATGTTGAATGACTTGGGGCTGGACCCAACGTTTGCGATCAATGAAGAATATGATGCTTCCCTCGTAACATCAGCAGCGCACTTCGGCTTTACCGCTCTGGAGGCATCCATTGTACCTGGAAAAGAATATGGTACACCGCTCAGCTTCGCGGATGTGCTTAAGTATCGCCGTCTGGTCCTGCAAGCTCAGATACCGGTATTGGTCCCTTCCCAGCGAAAGCTGGTGCCGGAGGATGTTCGGGTGCTGCGCGATACCGGGGTAAAGGCGATCATGCTTGGGGCGGTCGTGACAGGCAACACGGAGGAACAGCTGCGAAGGGCTGTGAACGGGTTCCGCAATGCGGTGGACAGTCTGAACCGTTCGGACTATATAAGTTGAACTAAAGAATATTTACACTTGCCACTCCGATGCCAGAACAACCTTCCGATCGCTGTTATCCCCAGATTTTTTTTGAATCCCATATATAAAGGGGAAATCCGGGGATAAAGGCGACCACTTCGCTTCTTCAGGTTTTTTCTGTCCTCTACGTTCTTGTGTAAATGTATAGTTCACCTTATATAGAATCGTCACAGAGTTCAGCTTCGGAGGAAATTTTATTAAAAGGGGGAGGCCTGATTGACCCATTCACGTAAGCGCAAAAGAGGGGGGCCGCTCGCCAGAGAGGCCCAGATCGCAGGTTGGCTGTTTGTATCGCCGATGGTGCTTGGGTTTACCCTGCTGCTGTTATTTCCCATGGGTCTCGCGTTATACATGAGCCTGACCGATTGGCCGCTGCTGGGGGATCATCATTTTATTGGATTGGAGAATTACCAGAATATTATGACAGACGCGATGTTCTGGAAAGTGCTTGCCAATACGGTTTATTTCACAGCAGGGCTGGTGCCGCTTAATATTGTGCTCGCCCTGCTGCTCGCGTTGTTGCTGTCCAGAAATCTGCGGGGTATCGGAATTTTCCGAACCGCCATCTTTGTTCCGGTCATGACCTCGTTGATCGTATGGGCCATCGTGTGGAAGCTGATGTATGCGACAGAGTCGGGATTGATTAATCAGCTTCTGTTGATGCTGGGCATCAAGGGTCCGGCCTGGCTTTACAATCAGGATCTGGCAATGCCAGCGATTATCGTGACAAGTGTGCTGAAAAATGTCGGTCTGAACATGGTGCTGTTCATAGCAGCCATTCAGCAGGTACCGCGTTCGCTGTACGAAGCGGCAACATTAGACGGGGCGGGCAAGAGGGGAACCTTCTTTCACGTCACACTGCCCATGATCACGCCAACCGTGTTTTTGACCGTAGTCATGACTGTGATTGGTTCACTCAAAGTATTCGGGCAGATCTATGTGATGACACAGGGCGGGCCGAGCAACAGTACAAAGGTATTGGTTTATTATATCTGGGAAAAAGCATTCAAATTATTTCAGTTTGGCTATGCTTCTGCTCTGGCATATGTACTGTTCTTTATCGTGCTAATTCTGACGCTGCTGCAATGGCAGCTCCGAAAGAGGTGGGTATTCAATGAAGGCGATGCCTAGTCCTTCGGGGCGGAAGATAGGAAGTACTCTGGGGACGTATTTGTTGCTGACTCTGATTTCCCTCATTATGATTGTGCCATTTATCTGGATGATATCGACATCGTTCAAGGAACCCCAGAGCATATTCACCTATCCACCGCAGTGGATACCGGAATCATTCCGATTTCAGAACTATATCGATGTCTTTCGATTGATTCCGTTTCACCGTTTTTATTGGAACAGTATCTATATTTCTGCGTTGGTTGTGCTAGGAACAGTATTTTTTGCTTCCCTCGCCGGTTACGCATTCGCCAAAATTCCGTTTAAAGGACGTAATGTGGTATTTCTCATCCTGCTGAGTGCGATGATGATTCCCCATGAGGTGACGGCGATTCCGATGTTTCTGTTCATGCGGCAGCTGGGGTGGATTGATACCCATCTTCCGCTAATATTATTGCCGATCTTTGGCGCGGGTGGTGTATTTGGCATCTTTGTGATGCGGCAGTTCTTCATTACGGTGCCAACCGAGCTGGAGGAAGCGGCGATGATGGACGGCTGCAACCGATTCCGGATATATGCGCGAATTATGCTGCCCATTGCCAAGCCGGGTATGGCTACGCTGACAATCTTTACGTTTGTGACGATCTGGAATGAGTTTTTTGATCCGTTGATCTTCATTAACTCGCGTGATCTAATGACGCTTCCGCTTGGATTATCCCTGTTTACAGATGAAGTGGGTACAGCCTGGCAATATCTGATGAGCGCCACCGTCATGGCAACCTTGCCACTGTTAATTGTTTTTTTCTTGGCACAGCGGCGCTTTATTGAGGGGGTTGCCATGACGGGACTGAAAGAGTAAGCCGTGTAATACGTGCAATAGAACGAAGGAGGGACAACATTTGCGTGAACGGATAAGCATGAAAAAGGAAGAAGCAGATGTCGTTATTGTGGGAGGGGGCCCTGCGGGTATAGCGGCAGCCATTGCGGCTGGACGACTGGGTATACGAACAGTGTTGGTGGAGCGATATGGATTCGTGGGCGGGATGTCAACCGCCGCTATGGTCTATCCCTGGATGACTTTCCATACGGAGCGCGGTGAGCAGGTTATTAAAGGTATTGCGCAGGAGATTGTAGATCGTTTGCAGGCACGTGGCGGCTCTCCGGGGCATCTGCGCGATACGGTTGGATTTGTTCATACCGTCACGCCGTACCATCCAGCCATCTTTCAGGTGGTTGCAGCAGAGATGTTACAGGAGGCAGGTGTCCGGCTGTTATTGCACAGCTTTGTGGACGAGGTGGTCGTTGTAGAGGATCGGGTGGAAGCGGTGCGAGTGACCAACAAGTCTGGAAGAAAGGAGTTCCAGGCGAACGTATTCGTAGATGCAAGCGGGGATGCGGATCTGGCTTATCTTGCGGGTGCTTCCGTGGTAAAGGGACGAGACGGCGACCATCAGTCCCAGCCGATGACCATGAAATTCCGTATGCGTGGTGTGGATCTTGGACGAGTGAAACAATACATGCTGGAGCACCCGGAGGATTTCTATGTGAAAACTCCCTTTGCTGAACTGGACAGCATTCCGTTAACCGGGGTGAGTGGTTTCTATTCCCAGTGGAAAAAAGCAGGTGTGCCGATTAATCGCGACCAGGTGTTGTTTTTTACCGGACCGGCAGAGGATGAAGTGCTGATTAATTGTACCCGGGTACAGGGACTTGATGCGACAGATGCCGAGGATCTGACCTCTG
Source organism: Paenibacillus sp. FSL K6-1122 (assembly GCF_037977015.1). NCBI lineage: Bacteria > Bacillati > Bacillota > Bacilli > Caryophanales > Paenibacillaceae > Paenibacillus > Paenibacillus sp. FSL K6-1122. Next base: position 435,195 of record NZ_CP150272.1, read on the forward strand.
CGGAACAGGAAGGCCGGAAGCAGGTGCTGATGATCGCTGAGTTTTTGCAGCGTGATGTGCCTGGATTCGAACGGGCTTCGATATCGGCAGTAGCACCGCAGATTGGTATCCGTGAATCGAGACGGATTATAGGTCATTACGCATTGACCAAGGCTGATGTGGTTGCAGGACAAAAATTTGAAGATGTGATTGCCAGAAGTGGTTATCCGATTGATATTCATGACCCTTCGGGTCAAGGCGTTGTGGCTGCCTTTATAGAGGGAGATGGAGCATATGATATTCCGTATCGCTGTCTGATCTCTCGAAATATCCGCAATCTGCTGGCGGCAGGACGCTGCATCTCCACCACACATGAGGCGCATGCAACGACAAGGTTGACTCCAAGCTGTATGGCTACCGGGGAGGCGGCAGGGACAGCGGCTGCACTAACAGTGAAGATGAAGCTGGACCCGGTGGAACTGCCGATCGCGCTGTTACAGGCGGAATTACGTCACAACGGAGCGGCGATCTAGCGGATGATCTGATTGTGGACGAATTGGGCGAATTGGGTGAATCATTAATAGTGGGAGTGGGTGTTTATTTAATTCGCGGTGGTGGCGTAAGTTTTAACGAACCTGAGGCGTCTAATTCGGGAATATAAGCTGAAATGAAAAATGTAACGAATCTCAGTGAAGCTATTTTACTCAAAACCCTGTAATAGGGGGTAAAAGCGGGGTGAATCGGAAGAATAGAGCGTCTACGATTCGTTAGATTAGGAAATGTCCCGAAAAAGGCTAAATAAGCTTCCCTCAGTTCGTTAGAAATGCGTGGGAAGCTCGTGAATTGATGAGCATAAATGTAGCCCCAAAGACTCCAAATCGACTGCATAGGTGGGTTTGGAGCCTTTGGGGCGCTTTCATTTTTTTCATCTATTAGGTTCTTTCCTTCAAGTTCATTTCTTCATATCTGATCAATCATGGGGTCTCGGTTCCGTCATGCTCCTTCATGTTTCGTATTATCTCATGCCTTATTCTCAGCGCTTCATTCATTCAGTCATTCAATTCATCCGTGCCTCAAGTCGTCTTGCGACAATGGACAACGCGTAGTTGATGACAAAATACAATACGGCTGCGAGCAGCAGGGCCGGGATAATGTAATCAAAACTTTGACCGCCAAGGATCTGCACGTTGTGCATCAGCTCCGGCAGAGAGATGATGATCGCCAGTGAAGTATCCTTCAGGAGTGAGATGAACTGGCTGACCATCGGCGGAGACATGCGGCGTAGCGCCTGTGGCATGATGATGCCACCGAGAGTCTGCATGTAGCTCAGGCCCGAGGAGCGGGCAGCTTCCACCTGACCGCGCTCAACAGACTTCAGACCGCTACGGACGATCTCGGCGATCATCGCGCCTTCAAACAGACTAAGTCCAACAACTGTGGACCAGAAGACGGACATTTTAATCCCGAGCTGCGGAAGTACCATGTGGATGAAGAAAATGATGAGCAGCAGCGGCAGATTCCGGATCGTATCCACGATCACTGCGACGATCTGTGACAGAACAGGGATACGGGTAAATCGGATCGTACCCAGCACAGTGCCAAGCACAAAGCTGAATATAATGGATAGCCCTGCTACCTGCAGGGTAATCAGGAATCCATGAAGCAGGAAACGAAGGTTGGGCCACGCATAGGCCCCGCTAAAGTCCATATTTTATTAGCCTCCTTCTGTGTGCAGGAATGGAATATCGAAGATCAATAGATGGGGCATGGACTGTGTATAAAACAACTCAAGCACCGTAGCAGTGAATTACAATATGCACTGTGACATGATCACCAATGCCAGCAAAACACAGACGATCCAGTACTCATTTAAACCACATGGACAAGCCAATATATCTCCCTAAAATCTGCGCAGGTACAAGTCAATCTGTTACATGGTGACCTGACCTGTCGGTTTGTTCTTTTTCGGTTTGCCTTTGGTGCTGCGCGCTTCTGCATCGCTCTGTCCAAACCTGCGCTCCATATAATGCACCAGGAAGCTGAGTGGTAGTGTCAGCACCAGATAGAACAGCGCAACAATGGTGTACACACTTAGCGGCTGGAACGTATCCGAGTTAACCAGGTCGGCAAAATACATAAGATCCATACCAGCGACAACGGCAAGAATGGATGAGTTTTTGACCAAATTGATGAACTGATTGCCGATGGACGGCAGTACAATCTTGATGGCCTGGGGCAGAATGATCAGGTTCATGGCCTGTACATAGGACAAACCTGAAGACCTTGCTGCTTCCAGTTGTCCACGCGGCACGGTCTGAATGCCCGCTCGGATTGCTTCGGCAATGAAAGCGGCGGTGTAGATTGTCAAACCCAGAGTACCGGAGACAAATCCATCCAGCGAGATGCCTAGTGCAGGCAGTCCAAGATAGAAGAAAAACACAACCAGTAACAATGGGATGTTTCGGATAAATTCCACAAAAGCCGTGCCGATCCAGTTCAGCGGTTTCACAGGGGATATCCGAAAGATAGCCAGGATCGCGCCAAGGATAAAGCTGCCAATGAGAGCCATAATGCTCACTTGAATCGTATTCAGGAATCCTTCCAGAAAACGATCCGAGTGTCGCATTAGTACGCTGAAATCCAATGTGCCCATATAGGCGAAGCCTCCGTTCTCCAGATGTAGAAACGGCGATTACGTCTGCTCATGCTTCGCATCCAGCAGACGAATTCGCCGCTTACCTATCTTAATTCGGGTTACTCGGGCTTCGCGCCCAGCCATTTCTCATGTAAAGTGTCATATTCCCCACTGTCTTTCATGCTTTTGAGCAGCGCGTTGACTTCCTCCACGAAGGCAGTGTCACCTTTGCGAATGGCCATACCATAAGGTTCGCTTGTGAAATTGCCACCAACCAATTGGAAGCTGTTATCCGTCTGTTGCATACCGATGAGGATGATGTTATCTGTGGTCAGCGCTTCGCCTTTACCTGCTTTGAGAGCAGTGAATGCATCCTGATAGTTATCGAATTCAAGCACCTCAGCATCCGGGGCTTTCTCGCGAATATTCTGAGCGGATGTGGAGCCTTTCACCGCGAGTACTTTTACCCCGCTGAGGCTTTCCAGGCCGGTAATCGCACTGTCGTTTTTCACCAGCAGGGATTGGCCTGCCTCGAAATAAACATCACTGAAATCTACTTGTTCCTTACGCTCATCCGTAATTGTCATCGTGGCGATGATGATGTCGATGTCTCCATTTTGCAGCATGGGAATACGCGTCTTGGAAGTGACCTCTTTCAGTTCGACCTTGGTCTCATCTCCAAGGATCTGTTTGGCGAGTGCTTTGGCGATATCAATATCGAATCCTTCAACGTTGCCACTTGCAGGATCTTTCAAGCCAAACAGCTTCGTATCGTATTTCACACCGGCGATGAGCTTGCCACGTTCCTTAATCCGCTCAATCGTGCCTTTCGCCTCGGCGTCACCACCACCGCTCGCTGAAGGTGTATCTGTACCTGTACTACAACCTGACAATACAAGGGAGAGAATGAGGACAAGCATAAATGATGGCCATTTCAATAATTTCTTCATGAATAAAAGACCCCTTTCAAAATGGAATAGTGGATTATTCTCAATGATGAATCAGACGGCTCAGGAATTGCTGTGCTCGTTCTTCTCTGGGGTTGTCAAAAAATTCTGCAGCGTTGGCCTCTTCAACAATTCGGCCTTCGTCCATGAAGATGACCCGGTCCGCAACTTCGCGGGCGAATCCCATCTCATGGGTAACAACGACCATGGTCATGCCATTATGGGCAAGGGAACGCATGACATCGAGGACTTCCCCGATCATCTCGGGATCGAGAGCAGAGGTAGGTTCGTCAAAAAGCATGATTTTGGGCTCCATGGCGAGTCCTCTGGCGATGGCTACCCGTTGCTGCTGTCCACCGGACAACTGGGAGGGATAACTGTCTGCTTTGTCGGCAATGCCCACCCGGGTCAGATACTTCATTGCTGTTGCGGCTGCCTGTTCTTTGGGTTGTTTACGCACCTTCATGGGTGCAAGGGTAATGTTATCGATGACTTTTTTGTGAGGATAAAGATTGAAGTGTTGAAATACCATGCCGATGTCACGGCGGAAGAGGTTAATGTCCACCTTTTTCTGATGTAGAGGAATCCCACTGACGACAAGTTCACCTTCGGTAATGGTCTCCAGGCGGTTAATACAGCGGAGTAACGTGCTTTTGCCGGAGCCGGAAGGTCCGATAATGACGACGACTTCTCCTTCTTCAATGTGAAGATGGATATCCTTGAGGACATGAAAATGACCGAAATGTTTCTGGACACCCCTAAATTCAATCAAGAGTACACCCCATCCTTTCTGCAACGTCTGTGTGTAAAAGGAATAATAAGGAATAAATTGAAACTAGTTATTTAATCATACATAGTCATCCTGCTTATGGCAATTGGTTTGTGATAAAACATGACATAAGTAATGGGTTCCCTAGGGCTATAGCCAGAAAATATGTTATATATCTGTCATGTTATTAAACTCCTTGTGACGAATCCTGACAGAAAAATGAATCTATTCTCCTAGTTGCTTTCCAACCTTTGGAATAGTTGTATAGAGTATACTGAAAGTGATGTTTGATTTATGACTCTGATTAACAAAACAAATAGCATCAAGTTCCACGTGTACATGGCAAGAAAGCTCAACCCTACACGTCATGCCATTGATATGATGGAGCGAGAGAGCGTCCGTTTGAACGTAAGTAAGGAAAGTAAAAGCGATGTATTGACCCTATAACAATTCCATTACATGTAGAGAGGATGATTCTGCACGATGAATACATATCACTCCCCAATGTCGACAGGAGCAAGTGCCCAGTCCGATGTTCGAGCTTATGAAGCCAATTTGCCTGTCATTCCTGTACAGGATTTTCAGCTTACAGACTATGGAGCTGTTGGAGACGGCGTAACAGATAATACGGAGATGTTCCGACTTGCCATCGCTTCATGTGCTGAAGCAGGAGGTGGGAGAATCGTAATTCCTGCCGGGGTATGGCTCACAGGTCCGATTGTAATGCGCAGCCGGATCGAACTACATGTGGAAGAAGGGGCACTGGTTACGTTTAGCCGAGATTTTGATCAATACCCATTAATTGCATCAAGCTTCGAAGGCTGGCAGGTGGTACGTTGCCAATCCCCGATCGATGGTGATCAACTGGAGGATATTGCGATTACTGGTGAGGGGATATGGGATGGTGGCGGGGAAGCGTGGCGCCCGGTGAAACGCTCCAAAATGACCACTTCACAATGGAACCAATTGGTCGCTTCCGGTGGTGTTGTAGAGCAATCCGGCGGAGATGAAGAAATCTGGTGGCCTACCACAGCTGCACTTGAGGGCGGCACAATTGCAAATCGATTGCATCAGGAGCAGGTACGTGATGTCGCTGCCTATGAAGAAGTCAGAGACTTTTTACGCCCCAACATGGTAAGTTTGCGCAGATGCAAACGGGTATTGCTGGACGGTCCAACGTTCCAGAACTCGCCTGCATGGAATCTCCATCCCTGGGCGTCTGAGCATGTCACCATTCGTAACGTGAGTGTGCGGAATCCGTGGTTTTCTCAGAATGGAGATGGGCTGGACGTTGAATCCTGCCGTCATGTGGTGGTGGAGAAGAGTGTATTCGATGTCGGTGATGATGCAATCTGTCTGAAATCAGGCAAGGATGCCGAAGGCCGTGAACTGGGTCTTCCATCGGAGTACATCACCATTCGGGATTGCACGGTGTATCACGGTCATGGCGGGTTTGTAATTGGCAGTGAAATGTCCGGTGGAGTGCGGCATGTGCGTGTGTCGGATTGTACGTTTATCGGAACGGACATTGGACTTCGCTTCAAAAGCGCACGTGGGCGCGGCGGAGTGGTTGAGGACATTCAGATTGAGCGCATATATATGAAAGATATCATTATGGAAGCGATCTCGTTTTCCTTTTTCTATGCAAATCAGGAAGGGTCTGCCCGGGGCAGTGATCTATCTCAGGAGATTAGCGAAGAGACGCCAGTGTTCCGAGATATTCGAATATCGGATGTGGTCTGTGCGGGTGCCGACACTGCGTTGCTTGTGAGTGGATTGCCGGAACAGCCTTTGGATGGGGTGATCATCCAGCGTTACAACGTGCAAGCTCGCAGTGGTATCCAATGTGCTCATGCGAAACATCTGCATATCGCTGAATTGCAAGCGCAGATCACCGAAGGTCCATTGGTTCATTTGCACCAGTGCAAAGGGGCGGAGCTAGAGAGCATTCAGGGAAAAGGTGCGGATGGCCGACTTCTGATGGTGACCGGACACGAGTCCGCAGGCATTGTATGTCGTGAAGGCGATGCAGACACAGACGGTCGTCAGATCTCTGTGGGTCCCGAGGTACGAAGTGGTGTGATCATTCGCAGATAAAAAGTATGTAGTAGGGTTATACAATTTGGTCCAATTCAGCCGTAGTGGTGCAGCCATGATCCAGTAATCGTGATGCCTTTTGATATAAGGAATGCGTAATCTCTGGAGCGAGGCTACCCACTCGGCTTTTATATGAAGTTATCTGATGATCTACCGGTGTTCCTTACGATAGCGCAGCGGTGTTGTACCGGTAACCTGTTTGAATGTTTTGTTAAAATGAGCCGTATGTTCAAATCCTACCTTCTCAGCGATCATCTGGACACGCTCTTGTGTGGACAGTAATCTTCGTTGTGCTTCCCGGACACGAACAACCCGCAAATATTCGCTAAATCGAAACCCGGTAAACCGGCTGAACATTCGGCTCAGATAGGATGGACTGATATAAAAACGATTGGCCGCACCCTCCAGTGTAAGTGGTTCGGTATAGTTTTTATTCACATAAGTGACAATTTCACTGATTTTGTCCTGCATTGGATGCAAGGGACCGGGGCATGACTGCCGGATGTCCTCCTCTACCCGATGAATACGGATCAAAAGTTGGGCAAGCAGACTTCTTACGGCGATCTCATAGTGAGGGCGTCGCTCTTTGCATTCTTGCAGCATCTGCCACAATATACGCTCCATCTCGGGCTGTTCCGCTTCAGGCAGGCGAAGGAGTCTTGAACAATTAAAAGGCAACAGACCACATATGCCAAGTTCCATCCCCGTTGCAAAAGCAGGAGAAAAACCGATTAATATCCGTTCGAAGCCGGGAATACTTCCTTTGGAGGTGGTATGTACATCGTGTGGATTAATCAGAATAAAATCACCCTTGCGGGCGGACAGAATCTGACCATTCATGGAATACACTCGTTCACCTTCAAGTAAGTAATACAGTTCGTAGAATGGATGAGCGTGAGGTTGTGGCATACCATTCCCATCATGTCTGCGCATATGTTCAATGGTAAATGAATGTTCACCGATTCGGTATTTGGGTCCAATCCGGTCCTCTATGAGACTCATGGTACAGCTCCCCTCTGCTTCACGGATTAACAACGATATCCATATCATAACGGAACATCCATCTTTTTGTAAACGCTATCATTGGAAATGAAATATTTCTTTAATCCTATCGTTAAATACCGAGAGAATGAATTCGGCATGGTACTTATGTGCTGTCAAGGTGACAAAACTTGAATGATGTTTTAGAGTAGGGGGAGAGAGGCGAAACTCTGGTTAAGGAGTGCCTTCAATATGATTTGGAAGGAAGGAAACAGGTTATGACGACACATGAATTATCGCCATTGGTTGCTGCGCTCAATATGCAACCTCACGTTGAAGGCGGTTGGTATAAGGAAGAATGGAAGGCGTCTTATCAGATTCCACAGTCCGTTCTGCCGGATACATACTCCGGTCCACGATTCTCGGCAAGTTCCACGTATTTCCTGCTACACGCACATGAAATCTCCGAGTGGCATACGGTTCTGTCCGATGAACTTTGGCTGTGGCACAGCGGCAGTCCAGTTGAACTGAAGCTGGGTGGCAATGGGGAGAACCCGGAGAACGAGGAAGTTCTTGTTCTGGGGATGGATATTGCTGCGGGGCAATCACCACAGGTGCTCGTTCCTGCCGGCGTATGGCAGACAGCGCGTCCGCTGGGCGATGAGCCTGTACTGGTAACTTGCGTAGTAGCGCCAGGTTTCCACTTTGATGATTTCAAGCTGGTATCCAAAAGCGAATAGGTTTTAATATGTGAAAATCCCGATCCGAGATGCTCAGTGCATCCGAATCGGGATTTTTTTGGTATTAAATATGCTGAGGTCTATGCCCAGTTCAGGGATGTAGGATTCCCTTTTGGATCAGCATCACTTTTGGCAATAACTAATCACTTCGGATTCTCGTTACTCATCCAGCTGTCCACATAAAACTCCTCATGATAATCCGGTTGTTGAGCGAGTTCTTTGAGCTTCTGTTCAGCTTCTTCAGCGGTAAGATATTCTCCAATAACTGCTGTAAACTCACCAGTGGACGTTTTGAGGAAAGAGATGTCCTCATCCGGATAGGATTCTTTAATTATACCCATCGATTCTCCAAAAGGCATTGATTCTGTGCGGAGAGAGTATACCTTCCGAGGTGTGACCGGTTTGCCGTCGGAAGTCAATTTCACTTCCAGGTATCCAGGGTTCTTGAATTCCGTTACGGCATACTGTACCCCTTCTTTTAAAACAACTACGAATCCGACGGAAGAGTCGTCTAAAATCATGGAACCATAAACATCTTTCACTAAAGGCTGGGTCATGAAGTCGGCTTTGACTTTCTTTATATCCATGTAACGTGCACCGCTAAAAGTGAAGAGGATACGATTCGGTGCTTCTTTGTGTACCACATTATAATGGGGTGCATCATTAGTCTGAGCATGCTCGTCGGTGCTGAAATTGATTTTAAGCGTATTTTCGGTTGCCTCCGATCCCACAGTTACTCCATCTGTAACTTTGCCTCCATCGCCAAATTGCAACACCTGAACAATAGAGCCAACCACAGGTATTTTGGACATGGCGTTTGCTACGGAAGGGATGTTCACCACGAAGAGAAAAGCAGCACATGCCGCTATGACTGAGGCATAACGAATCATTCGAGATGAATTCTTGCGAGCAGTGGCTCTTTTCTGTGCATGATGAATAACGTCAGTAAGTTGAGCAGGGATTTCAATATTTTCGTAACGATCTTTTCCTGTCATACGTTCTCAACCTCTCCTTCAATTAAATCCATTTTTAATTTGTTGATAATCCGATAGAATTTTGACTTAACGGTATTCTCCGACAGGGAGAGCACTTCAGCGATCTCCCGGAAACGCATATTACCAAAGAACTTTAATATAATATAGGCTCTATCTTCGGGCACGAGTCGATCCAGCGCGTCATATAGATCCATTTTTTCTTCCAGTGACGCCCCTCGCTCTGGAGCCACAAACTCCTGCACATGATCCTCCATATAGGTCACTCGCTGGTTGCGTCGAATATGGTCTATCGCTGTGTTAATTACAATTCGTGACATCCAGGAATCAAAATAAGTCATGGACTCCATCTTTCCATAAGCGATGAACCCTTTATAGACCGCTTCGGATACGATATCCAGCGCTTCTTGTTCATTTTTAACATAGCAGTATGCCAGTCGATATAATTTATTTTGAATCTCTGTTATTTTTTCGCTGAACTGTTCTTCTTTTGTCTTTCTATGGTTCAGTCTAATCACTCCTGATCCCCCCTGATCAACCTAAATATTCAAGTCACCGCTCGTTCCAGGCCTGGATTCTATATAAGTGCTTGAGTTCGCTTGACACTCGTTAGACTGGTGAGGAGAAGAAATAGTTCTAAACGGTCAAAAAAACTTTTTTCTTTCGGTCCTGAACAGGATAACGAGCCTCGCCTCCATTCTTAACAACGAATAGATTGCCTATAACATCACATACCAAAACACCCGCTCTTCTAAGATCGAAGGCGGGTGTAATCGAATTCATCTGCTTATATTAGAAGTTAAAGTTGTCTGGATCAGAACCAAATCGTTTATTCTCGTTCAGACTGTTAATCTGCTCTATTTCTTCCGAAGTTAACTCAAAATCATAGAGATCAGCATTCGCGTGAATACGCTCAGGCGTAACGGATTTCGGTATGGTCACGATGCCGTTCTGCAGATCCCAGCGCAGAATTACTTGTGCGGGGGACTTGCTGTATTTGGCGGCGATATCCTTAAGCAACGGATGATCCATCAGATGACCTTGTCCGAGCGGAGACCAGGCTTCGATCTGAATCTGATGTTTGTTGCAGTACTCACGAAGCTCTGACTGAATCAATAGTGGGTGAAGCTCCACCTGATTAACTGCTGGTTTGATCGTGGCATCGATCATCAAGTCTTCCAGATGGTGAATCTGGAAGTTGCTCACACCGATCGCGCGGATGCGTCCTTCTTTATGGAGTTTCTCCAGCGCTCGCCATGTGTCTTTGTACTTGCCCTTAACCGGCCAGTGGATAAGATAGAGATCCAGGTACTCCAGTTCGAGTCGTTCCATGCTTGCTTCGAAGGCAGCCAGCGTGGATTCATATCCCTGATCACTATTCCATACTTTAGTGGTAATGAACAGATCCTCACGAGCTACTCCAGATTCACGAATACCCTGAGCGACACCTGTTTCGTTGTTATACGCTTTGGCTGTGTCGATGCTGCGATAACCAGCTTGAATGGCTGTTTTGACAGCATGAACGACTTCGTCTCCGTCTTTAACTTTGAATACCCCAAAACCCAGCCATGGCATTTTGACTCCGTTATAGAGCGTGGTTGTGTCCTGCACGTGTTTCATGGTCCGAAATTCCTCCTCTTATTGATTCATTGTTCCACTATGTAATTACCCTGCTGTTCAGCAGCCAATCGATATCGAAGGGCCGTCTTGATTGATTATACTAAAATCTTCCTGGTCTTGGTAAAGGGAGTGATCCATTTTACGAAGTAAACGCCGCTATTATCCTTTTTCTTCAACCAGAGGTTTGGTTTTGACGCTTGTGGGTGATAAGATGAAGTATACGAAATATGGAAGCCAAGACTTTGTAATTGGAGAGTTTACATAAGAACAGACGAAGTACGGAATCGGGTACAGACCAGACCGTACGACTAACGATAAAGGAGTAAGAATACAATGGCTAAACCTAAACAAACCAAAAAAGCAGCAGCCTGGTCTCTCGTGGTAATGGGAGCAGGATTTGCTGCATCCTTGCCGTTCCAGGGCGTCCCTGTGGGCAAGTTGCTGGTAGGATCATTTGAAGCGGGACTCGTGGGTGGACTTGCGGACTGGTTCGCCGTTACCGCATTATTCCGTCACCCGCTCGGCATTCCAATTCCACACACGGCATTGCTGCCGAAAAATCGCGATAAAATGACGGAAGGTCTGGTCTCCGCAGTAGAGAATAACTTGCTCAACAAAGACAGCATTACCGAGAAAATTGCAGATTTCAAAGCAGCAGAAACGGTACTTGATACGTTGACACGTGAGCTTCACAGTGACGGGATCAAGATCATGATTGATACGCTCTGCAAGCGAATTCTGGCTGGTCTGCCGTTAGAGCAGATTGCTCCGCTCGTAGCACGTGAGATCAAGTCACAAGCGGGCGCCTTTGATCTGGGTCCGATTCTGGAACGGGCTGCCCACCAGATGACAGAGCGGGGTTACGACGCCAAAGCGCTGGACTATGGACTGAAGCAAGCCGAGGAGTGGCTGGTTAAACCCGAGACGATCATGTTTTTGGGTGAAAGCGGCATGAAAGCCATCAGCGGCATTCAGATGAACGGATTGATGCAGTTTGCGATGAATGCGTTCCTGGGTTATATGAACGAGGAGCGTCTGGGTGGCATTTTACAAGGATATCTCTTCGATCGGGTAGAGGATATGAAACGTGAAGGCAGTGCTCTAAGATACAAGGTGCTTGATATGGTACGTACCCAGACGGTGCGTTTGGCAATGAGTGAGGCTATGCAAGATGGAATCAACAGCTGGAAGAACAATATGTTGGAGGGCTGGAACGCAGAGGAAACGGTGCTGAACAAACTCACCGAACTGAGAGACAAGGCGCTCGCTGCGATGGAAGATGGACAGTATGTAGATACGTATGCACTGCCTGCCATTGAGCGGGTACTGGTTGATCTGCGGGCAGATGACGAGTTGATGACAGGTATGAATGCCAAGATCGTAAATGGCGTCACAACACTGCTGGAGAAAAATCATTCCAAAATCGGTAAACTGGTACGCGAAAATGTGGACAAAATGGACAATGCCACTTTGGTTTCGATGATTGAGGATAAGGTTGGACAGGATCTGCAATGGATTCGGATCAACGGAGCCGTTACCGGATTTGTTATCGGGATTGCGCTGACTGCGCTACAGATGGCATTAGCATAACCTAAAAGAGCCACCCTTGAAGTAATAGGGCAAGGCTCTTTTTGTTATGCAAATATCAATGGAGATATAGATACGCATCTTTTTCTATTTAGAGGTTAACTGCTTGGCTTGCCCTGGCAGATCGTCCGCTGTGACCTCTTCCCAGTGTGTAACACCACGCAGCGTGGATACATATAGTTTCAGATAGGCCCCATTTTTGAGTAGCTTACTGGTGGAGAAGCTAAGTGTTTTGGATTTTCCTTCGTCTGTATAGCCGATCAGTTCATAAGCATATCTGCCATTGTCATCCTTGTTGACTGTAGTCTGATTCACAGTGGTATAGTAGGTTGTTTTGCCGGCAGGGTTATCGGGAGTCAATTTAGCAGGGTCCATGAAGAAGAGCCACAGGCAAGTCAGAATAACGAGTACCAATGCGAGAATAGTGAATGCTTTTTTCATGTTCTTGTCCTCCTTTAATCTCGGTAAATTTAGGACGATGCGATGTCTTTATATTTCAGGCGGCGGATCGACCAGGTAGCAAACAGAAGGATAAAGAGACTGTTCATGAAAAGAAAAACGATATTCTCCGAGGATGTCAGTCCCTTTTGACTCAGAACGCCCATGCCTATAGTTAACAAGGAGTAGGGGAATAACATGCCGATTTTCAGCACATACATGCCTAGTCCCAGAAAGACTGCACAAAGGCTGATGCCAATTGGCGTCGCAAAGCTTCTTATCCGGATCGACAACCCTAGTTGCAGTGCAGCAATAGAGATAGCGGCAAACCATCCTCGCAGGCTCCATACGACGGTCTCCATCGGGAACGGACCCGGAATGACGAACAGTTTGCCTGCTGCCCAGTACATGAGCATGAAGAAGGCTTGAGCCGAGAAGATCAATATGCCAACAATGACCAACTTGGCAACAAATAGGCTGGTGACTGACACTGGAGAAGCCAGAATCATATTCCAGTTGCGATTGCTGTGTTCCAGGCGGCATACAAAGGCACAACAGATAGCGATCAGGATGGGCAGGAAGAATTCTCCGTAAAACAAACTGACCTGTGTCCACAGGCTGTACCACCCGTTTTGTAAAGCCGCTTGATTAAAATAAAAGTTAAAGCATCCGATAAGCAGACTGATAATAGGCAGAATGGCCAGTACCAGGCTGATCCGGGAATGCCGAAGTTTAAGCCATTCTGCGGAAATGCTCCTCAGCATGTGTTCCCCTCCTCAAATCTCTTGTCTTGAAGCATGAATATTCCCTGCAAAATAGAAGATGGCAGCCATCAACAAGGCGGCTAAGAAAAGACCGACAGGCAGCATACCCGATACATAGGTACCCGAAGATGCGCTGTAAATATAAGTGACTGGATTCAGATCCATGTAGTAAGACCAGATGAAAAGGTGACGTACACCTGCTGGAAACAACCCCGATGTTGTTCCGATGAATCCGCCCAGCATACCCAGACATAACGCAAAAGCCTGATTGCGTACTGTAAGAGACAACCATTGCTGAAGAGCGGTGATGGCGAGTGTAGTTAGCATTGTGCCTATAGCGAACTGCCCAAGCAGGGAAAGTGGCAGCGGACCGGAAATATTTTTGGATAAACCGAAACCGACAATGAACACAGCTTGCGCAAGGATACCATAAAGGATCAGGCTGTTCGCACATATGTATTTGGCTGTGTAGACATGATTACGTCCGGTGTTGGTCGTCATTAGCATCTTCCAGGTGTTCCCCTTATGCTCCATATCACAGATGCGGGATACAACGATAGCCGATATAATGGGCAGAAACAGACCGTTCATGGAAGCGATGCTGAAGATCAAGGCTTCCCAGCTCGCATTGGCTGCACTTCGGGAGATGGAGATACTCATGGACATGGAGGCCCAGATCATCTCAGCGGCCAGAAAAAGAGATAGCATGACCCAGATCTTTTTGCGGCGGATTTTAAAATACTCTAAGGATAGAGCTTTCATTACAGGCTCCGCTCCTTTCCGGTCAGATCCAGGAATATACCTTCCAGACTTTTCTTGTATTCCTCGATACGAATCACAGGAATATCGTGTTGTACCAGCACCTTATTCATCTGCGAGACTTCTTCGTCACGAAGGTAGTCGAACACCAGTTGTTTGCCCTGGACTGTAGGCATGTAGCCTTGAGTCAAAAGGATTTTTTCCGCCCTTGCCGTATCCGTCGTCTGAAAACGTATGGTAGCCTTGTTATTGGCCTGAAGACTCTGCATGCTTCCCTGAAACAGAAGTTTGCCATCACTGATAATGCCGACTGAGGTAGCAATCTGTTCGATCTCTGATAACAGGTGGCTGGATAGCAGGACTGTTATGCCGTATTGACCTGGAAGGGACTTGATCAATTCCCTAATCTCACCGATCCCCGACGGATCAAGTCCGTTCGTAGGTTCATCCAGAATAAGCAGGCTTGGGAAGGCAAGCAGGGCCATGGCAATACCGAGTCTTTGCTTCATCCCCAGCGAATACTGATCGGCCTGTTTATGTTTTTGATTTTCAAGTCGAACAATTTTGAGAGCTTCATCAATATTTTTGTTCGGTACGTTCCGTAGTCGCTGCATGACTTTCATATTCTCAAGTCCAGTCAAGTGGCCGTAATAAGATGGAGATTCGATCAGTGAACCTGTCTGATTCAGAATGGAAGGGCGATGTTTATTCAGATCTTTGCCAAACACCTTTACAGTGCCTTCGGTAGGTTTGATCAAACCCAAAAGCATTTTTAATGTGGTTGTTTTGCCTGCTCCGTTCGGACCCAGGAAGCCAAAAATCTGTCCCGTCTCAACTGCCAGATTGACCTGATGTACGCGGTTAGTACCGCCATAAGATTTAGACAGGTTATGCGTTTCCACGATGGGGGAACTGTTTATCATTGATCTCAACTCCATTTCACTAATGTCTCTGTTGCTCTAAATATAGATCAGGCTTCTTGCTCGTAGCTGAAGATAACCTTACAATTACCTTAAATGGAAATGGAAAATATCGGATGATTGCCTTTATGATGTATAATAAAAAGGGTGATATCAATGGAATTATTGAAGAATAAGAAAATATTGATCGTAGATGATGAGCCCGAAATACGGGAAATGATTGAACGTTTTTTACGGAAAGAAGGTTTTTTCCGGATCTATACGGCTGGTAACTTCGTGAATGCCTTGGCGGTATGCAGACTTGAAAAGCCGGATGCAGCTATTCTGGATGTGATGCTTCCGGATGGAGATGGGTTCTCTCTGCTCTCTTCGATCCGGTCATTCTCGGACATGCCTGTTCTGTTCTTGTCTGCACGTGGTGAAGATGAGGATCGACTGCTCGGTCTGGGGCTTGGAGCAGATGATTATATGGTCAAGCCCTTTCTGCCAAGAGAGTTGATTCTCAGGCTGATGGCTATTCTGAAGCGGGTATATGCCTCCAATACGGTGGAGAGATTGCCTGTATTTCGTTTGGGTGGACAAACCATTGATCTGGAGAGCGCTGTTGTACAGAGGACAGACAGGGAGCTTCCATTGACAGCTAAGGAGCATGCCATACTGATCAAGTTGTATGAGAATCAGGGCCGAATTGTAACCAGTGATGCCCTGTGTCAAGCCGTCTGGGGAGACGAGAGTTATGGGTATGAGAATACCCTGATGGTGCATGTTCGGCGAATCCGGGAGAAGATTGAGGAAGATCCATCCAAACCGATATTTCTGCTGACGGTACGGGGACTTGGTTATAAATTGATGGTTCAGGAGTCTAGGTAATGGATGGCGTTGTTCGAATTCTAAGAAGGTTCGTCGGATCAACCATTCTGGTATCTGTGGTGCTATTACTATTCAATCTGATTCTGCTAGGTTCGCTGATCTTCAAGGAAATTCATGAAGGGCCTTCCCCTGGTGCGGTTGTGAAGCAGATGGCTAGTGGCCTGAGCAAGGGAGAGCAGGGGGAATATGCGCTGGACAGCGATGGAATGCAATTGCTGGATACATATCAGGCTTGGGCTATGCTGCTTGATCCCCAGGGCAAGGTACAGTGGAGCGAACAGCTTCCGGCTGAAATCCCGCGCTCTTATAACGTGACGGATGTTGCGAAGTTCTCCCGATATTATCTTATGGAATACCCAGTGTATGTGTGGGAGCGTAAAGACGGATTATTGGTCGTAGGCTACCCCAAGAATACGTACGGAAAATACCAGTTCGACTTTTTGGCAGAGTGGCTTAAGTCATTACCTGTTCGGATCATCCTATTATTGGTGTGTAATGTGGCTCTTGCTCTTCTGGTCTCCGTATTAATTGGAACACGGGTAATCCGTAGTATTCGACCGTTGATCAATGGCATTCATGCGCTGGCAAAGGAAGAGCCTGTTCATGTCGAGACCAAGGGTATATTTAATGATCTGTCTCAAAGCATCAATTCAACATCTCGCATGCTTCAGGATAAGGATGATGCTCTTAAAGCGAGAGATGAAGCTCGATCCAACTGGATCGCAGGCATTTCTCACGATATACGGACGCCATTGTCCATGATTCTGGGTTACGCGAGCGAGTTGGAAGAGCAAGTGGATTTGCCAGCTGAGCAAAAACAGCAGGCATCCATTATTCGTCGCCAGGGTGAACGTCTGCGGTCACTGGTCAGTGATCTGAATTTGGTGTCCATGCTGGAGTATGAGATGCAGCCCTTGCAGTTGAAGTCGATTCGACTCTCTGTTCTGGCAAGACAGGTCGTGTCAGATTTTTTGAACAATGGCCTGGATGAACGTTATCCGATCTCGCTTCATGTTCAGGACGAAAGTCTTCAGGTTATGGGGGATGAGCGATTACTGTATCGTGCAGTAACGAACCTGATACATAACAGTATCAGGCATAACCCGGATGGATGTGCAATTGTGCTGGAAACGAGCCGTTCAGCGGAGGATTTATGTTGTGAATTTGTGGTATCTGATGATGGGATAGGAATTCCAAAAGAGTATCTGGACGATGTGGTGGTACTCCCTTATGCCGCAGGACGTGTACGGCCCTCCCGCCAGGGACATGGCTTGGGGCTTCCAATGGTATCAAGGATTGCAAAGGCTCATCGGGGAAGGCTTATTCTCACGAGTGACAGTGGGGAAGGGTTTAGAGCTGTATTGCAGTTGCCTGCTACTTAGAAAAACACCTGCCTTGGACAGGTGTTTAAAACTTTATACATGTAACAACGAACTATCGCAATTTTGTCATCGTCATAGTAAAAGTAATGTTTCTTGTCAAAATGACGCGAAAATCCAAAGAATGGATTTACAAAAAATAGCAAATTGTGCTAGGATGAATATAGGAAATAATTACATAAATTAAATATTTTGGGATTGTAAAGACTTGAATTCAACCTTGGTGTTTAGCTTTTTTTAAGCTATACATATAAAAAAAATTGAATGGAGGTTTTTTCAATGAAACAATTCAATCTCGAAGCATTGGGAGCAATTGAGGACATCAGTGATGATGAGCTGATGGTCATTACAGGTGCGGTATCTGTAATTGATGTTGAAGCAAGCGGCGGTGTATTCTGTACGGTAAGTCATGAATGTCATTATAATTCGGTTTCACCTTCTTCTTGGCTGACTTGTTGTTAATTTTTACTCTTATCTTCGGGCACATAGCTGATTTCAGTTATGTGCTTGATTTTGTTATATGAGGTTTTGGGCACGAACCATCCAATAGAAGGGGAGATAAAACGATGAACATACAGGAGCGGTTACATGACTCCCGGTGGAGTTATGCACTCTACTTAACGGAGAAATACAAGCAGTTTGTGCAGCGATATGCTGCCCAAGTTCCCAATGATCTCTTATTTAGCGAGGAAATTGCTGTTGATATAAATGAAAAAAATATAACTGCTGACGTTCAGCATGGGGACATGCCTGTGGAGCACACTTCCGAGTCGGGAAGGATGCAGAAATGGCTTGAAAAGTTTTTTCAGGACCAGGAGCTATTGTCCAATCGCTTCCAGGCTGAATCCATGAATATGGAGACGGTGCAGGCTATGTTTAACGATACAGGCTTCATGTACGACTTTGTGCAGATGCCCTGGCATCAGGAACTCTGCAGCACATTTCTGGAGAATGAGCATTTGGAGATCGAATATTTTATTGAGGGGAATACGGAAGAAATCCCGTTCTTTGAGTTTTCTAGACCCTTCCTGCAACGATCCATTCAGATCATGACGGACGGCTTGAATGATGGATATGAATGGCTGGACAAACGACGTGTTACTGGGCTTGTTCTGAAGACCGTCTCGGATAAAGTGTTCCACATGTCTGCCAAGACACTAATCTATGAATTAAATAAAGCGAGATTGCAAGATGAATTGAGAGGTGAGGATTCCCGGCAGCGGTATCTGCACTTTGTGAACCAGAACATGCAGTCCAGGGATCAGATTCTCTCCTTACTACTGGAATATCCTGTTCTTGCACGAGGACTTGTCGAGCACACTCTTCGGATCAGTCTGAATATGATGCGTGTTCTGGAGCGGCTGACAAGAGATCGTCGTGAACTGGAATCTTTTTTTGATTTCAAGCTGGATAAGCTGGAGGATATCGTATTTCTCGGGGATTCCCATAACGGTGGAGCTAGTGTATTGCGGTTGGCATTTGCCGAAGGGGTCAATGTCATGTACAAACCTAGGAACATGGCCATCGACACCGCTTTTGCCAGTCTGTTGCAATGGTTTAACGATCAGCGAATAGGATTACCCTTCCGTATTGCCAAATCGCTGGATCGCGCCGAATATGGCTGGCAGCAATTCATTCCCTATGAGGAAGTCACCAGTCTGGAGGGAGCGGAACGCTTTTTTGAACGGCAGGGGCAGTATCTCGCTATTTTGTATGCCGTTAATGCAACAGACATGCATATGGAGAACATTGTTGCTCAGGGCGAGCATCCCTTCTTCGTCGATCTGGAATCACTGTTGCATAATCAACCTTTCAAATATGAGGAGGAGAAGGCACACTATACAGCGCTGGAGAAGACCCTTTCGATATTGAATGATTCCGTGTTAAAAACGAGCATGTTACCAACGTTGGATTCCAACGCTTTGTATCACAGTGATCTGAGCGGACTTGCAGGGGATGTGGATCAGGTACTCAATACGTATGAGATTCATGATAAAAACACCGATACCATGAGAATCCAACGAAGCAAGGTGAGTGTGAGTCGATTTAGTCATTTGCCTTCATATGAACATACACCCATTAAACCTGAGCGATATATCCAAAGTTTGAAGGAGGGTTTCTATCGCATATACAGTGCTATTATGGAGCAAAAGGAGTCATTTATCTCAACAGTCCGCAATGACTTCCATGGTTGTGCTGTACGTACCATTGTTCGTCCGACCGTTACCTATTTTACGCTGATTGAAGCCAGTTCCCATCCGAAATATCTCAGAGACGGGTTGGATAAGAATCTGTTGTTCGACATGATGTGGATGATTGTGCGGCAGGATCGTGATCGTGAAAAACTGGTGAGATATGAGTGCCATGATCTATTGCATGGCGATGTACCCATGTTCCAGACGTTTATCGGTGAGCAAATGTTGTTCCACCACTACGACAACCAAGCGATTGACGGCGTGTTTTCCTCCGATATTTTAACGCAGACCGCGGATAAAGTGCGGGCGATGAATCCCAAAGACATGGATATGCAATGGGAGTTTACCGAGCGTACAATCCAGACTAAATATGTCCTGGAACGCTCATTCGCCATGGAGAAAAGCACGGAAAGCGTCCGACCGGAAATATTGAATGAAACTCAAATACACATGACCAAAGAAGAATATTTGCAAGAAGCCGTGAGGATTGGGGAGTACATAAAAGATATTGCTATTATGGGAGATGAAGGTCTTTCGGTGTCATGGATCAGTATGGGTATGGATGCAGACGAGAAGCTGATCTACAAATCTTCCGAGTTGGGGTTATATAACGGGGTAACCGGTATTGCCTATTTCTATCTGTATCTGAGTCAGGAGACAGGTGACCACAAATATATGCAGATGGTTAATCTGTGCATTCAGACTGCCTGGGAAATGATTCGCAAAAACATCGACAAAAACATCTCATTGTTCACTGGCTACGGGTCGCTTCTCTATCTGCTGGTGCATAAAGCTAACGTATGTTCCGAGCCGGGGATCAACCCGGATACGCTGGAATTACTCGATATCTTGGACGATATGATTGATAGTGATCAGCAATTGGATGTGATCTCAGGTTGTGCGGGCACATTGATGGCATGTGTGGACATGTATACGAGCTTCCAATCGCAAAAAGCGCTGGATGTGGCCGTGCGATGCGCAGACCGATTGCTGGATCTTGCCCAGCCGATGGATCAAGGTATGGCTTGGGTGACGTCAGCGATCAATAAAACGCCACTTAGCGGTATTGCACATGGCAACGCAGGTATCTGTCTGAGTCTGGCTCGTCTATACAGTACTACAGGCAACAAAGCCTATCTTGAAACTTGTATGGAAGGACTGAAGTATGAGGAAGCCCTCTACAGCCCTGAAGTAAACAATTGGAAAGATCTGCGGTTCACCGATGGCAACATGCCGGAAGAACACTATGTTATGTACTGGTGTAATGGCGCACCCGGTCTAGGGATCGCCCGCGTAGGGATAGCGCAGCAATTGAGGTCATTGGGAGCTATGGATACGATAGAGACAGATATCCGCAGGGCGTTAGCCAAGACGATGGAAGAAGGGTTTACAGAAGTTAGCTATTCGCTCTGCCATGGGGATATGGGCAATCTCGAGCTGTTCCTTCTCGCAGCCGATTACTTGCAGGATGAAGAGTTGAAGGAGTTCTCGGTTCAGATGGCAAATTACATTGTGACACAGGTGAGACGTGATAACCATCATTGGAGATGCGGCATTCCGGGTCGTCAGCAAATCCCAGGACTGATGCTAGGGCTTGCAGGAATTGGATATCAATTGCTCCGACTGTACAATCGTGACCTGCCTTCAGTACTGATGATGGAAGGACCAAAGGGCAAGGGGATAAGGGATATGGCTCAGACATACGCTATGGAAACGGCGTCCGCTCAGCAGCAGATGACTACTATGGAGCAGTCATCCCATATGGGGCAGCATCATGCCTGAACGGCCTGTATTCCGTCTGCGCCGGAAGAGACAACGCAAAATCCCTGTCAAACTGCAAATGAATCAATATGATTGTGGTCCCAGTTGCTTGCACATGTTACTCGCATATCATGGCTATGAAGCTGATTTCACCGATCTGAGGGAACGTTTTGCAATGCTGGGAAACGGCAGGGATGGTAGCTCCATGCTCAAAATGAAAGAGGTTGCTCAGACCTATCACTTGAAAGGGATAGCCAAAAAAGCGCCTGTTGAATCACTTAACAATGATTTTCTGCCAGTCATTTGTTTCTGGGAGGACAATCATTTTGTCGTGCTTGAGCGGATCAAGACGAGTGGGCACTTCATTATTGTTGATCCGGCTTTGGGAAGGCTGGTTATCAGTACGCAGGAGTTTGCGGAGAAATATTCAGGTATTTTTTTGCTCGTATATCCGGATGAGGGCTTTGTACCCTTGTCCGAGAAAAAGATTAGTAAAGTGGCGTACTTCAAGGATTTGATTCGCAGTAACAAAAAATATTTTGGTTGGACCGTTCTACTTGCTCTGGGGCTGCAATTGGTTTCGGTGGCCTTTCCGTTCTTGATGCAGGTTTCGATTGATGCGGCCACTAGCGGTGAGGGCTACTCGTTATTTCCTGTCCTGATCACCAGCATTGTGCTGTTAACCCTATTTCAGATCGGTTTCAGTTATATGAAGGATATGTGCATCGTACGGCTTCAGGAATTGCTGGATTCCCAACTGACGACAAACTTTGTCTCTCATATGCTCAAACTGCCTTATCAATATTTTGAAATTCGTTCGCGCGGGGATTTGATGCTGCGGATTAATAGCAATACGACCATTCGAGAGATATTATCCCAGAAGATGATCTCTACGCTAATCAATCTATTTTTAATTGTTGTGACCTTCACGTATATTGTAATCCAGTCCCGTTTGATCGCTTTTACACTGCTTGGTGTTGGACTGGTTCAAATTCTTGTTTTTGTATACACACGTAGCAGATTCAAGAAACTGACACAGACCCAAATTGTTGCCCAAAGTTTGGCTGGATCATTCATGACGGAAGTGTTGGAAGGCATCTCGACCATCAAATCACTTGGGATTGAAGAGCGTACCGGGGAAAAATGGAGAGCACTATTCATGCGTCAGCTCGCAACGGTCAAGGAAAAAGCTATTTTTCAGACAAGAGTAAATACCGTGACGAATACGCTGAGTTTTATGACTCCGATGCTCATTCTGCTGGTGGGACTATATCAGATTATGCAGGGGAATATGACACTTGGTATGCTCGTTTCATTCCAGTCCCTGGCCGCGCTGTTTCTGGGGCCGCTGAACTCGCTTGCTTTGATGCTGAACGAGTTCGTGATGGCGGATGCGCTGCTGGATCGTATCTATGATGTCATTCAAGCCGAGGAAAGTAATAAATTCAAGAAGAAAACACCGACCCTCCGAGATGTAAAGCTGAATGGGGATATTACAATTGATCAGGTCAGTTTCAGGTATACCGACTACGGGGAAGATGTGCTGAAAAATATTAATATTACGATTAAAGCAGGGCAAAGGGTCGCTCTGGTTGGCAAATCAGGCTCAGGAAAGAGTACCTTGGCGAAATTGCTGGTAGGGCTGTATACGCCCACACAGGGTAATATCTATTTTGACGGCGTGGTTGTAGAAGAACTGGAGCAGCAGGATATTCGTAGCCAGATCAGTATCGTGCTTCAGGATAACTTTGTGTTTAACAACACCGTGTATGACAACATCAGGCTACATGCAGAGGGTTCAACGCTGGAGGATGTAATGTTCGCAGCGAAGCTGGCGGATATTCATGACGATATTGAGAAGATGCCAATGAAGTATAACACACTGATCTCTGAAGCGGGTTCGAATCTGTCTGGAGGGCAGAAGCAACGTGTCGCTCTCGCGCGAGCATTGGTAAGCAGACCCAAAGTTCTTCTGTTGGATGAGGCAACTAGTGCTTTGGATACTGTTACAGAAGCGACGATTGCCCATAATCTGAATATGTTGAAATGCACCCAGATTATCATTGCTCACAGACTCAGTACCATTCGAAGCGCGGACACCATATATGTACTGGATCAGGGTGTACTCGTGGATGCTGGAACACATGATGAATTGATTGGACGGTGTAAATCCTACAATGATCTCGTGTGTGAACAACTGGACGAAACCGGGGCCAGACAGTATGGATGAGGCTAGTGAGGATGATGTTGACGGAAGACAAAAGGCTTTCTTTTCTACACAATATGTGTTGAAGAGAATGCTTTTTTGTTATATATGGAAAATTCGAGAAGCTAAACTGATGCAAAATTCAGGAAATCGGGTAATATACACGCGAACACGCGTATGAATCATATTAGGAAGAAAGATACATAAAAACGATGCTCTCAGCCGATGTGGTCATGTTGATTTTGTACTATGATTCAGTTAACAGAAGCAGAAGGCATGGGTGAATGATCCTGATTCATTGGGTGCACATATACATTGAAATCATAAGAAGAAGGTGATTGGTATGAGGCCAATACAAAAAAAGGTATGTGTATTCTTACTAATTGTGCTATCTATCTTTATTTTGGGAGGCTGTCAGAACATGAAAGAAAGTGAGAAACAGGCACTTTTTCAAGAAGCAGAAGCGAAAGCGGTCAAATATTTCAAAGACAAGTATGAGATGAACGTTGTTATTACCAGCAAGGAGTTGCTACCCGAAATGGCACTGGACTCGATTGCAATGGAAGGGCATGTGGTAGAGCAGGAGGATCAGGAGTTCACTATTTCCTATGACTATAGTGATAAAAAAATCAAAAATTTTGGAATGAGCCCTGCCATCAAGGCAGCCATCATTGAGAAAGGCTACGATCCTTTTGCCAAGTAGATTGTATTGAATTTATGGAGGTGAACATAACATGGGGGATACACCAAGAATTGATGATGAAACATACCGTCTGATGTCGGAACTGGCTTATGAAAATGCCAAAGCAGGTACCGAATATGCGAATCTACCAGGCTGGCAAGTGCTTGAGGATACGCATGGCAACGGTTATTCCGGTTTTGACGCAGTGACTTTTTACAATCCGGAAACGGGGCAGGCGGTCATTTCTTACCGAGGAACAGAAGGAAGTGCCGGATGGGATCGTAAAGGGCCTGATTTTCTGGCGGATGGTCAGATTGCGATCCCCGAACTGGGCAGAAAAATTGAACAATCTACCGATTTCACACCCGATTGGTTATCAGGTGGAATTCAAAAGGTAAAAGACGTCACCGGACTGACTCATTTGGATAATGCGGTGGGTGAGCTGGATAGACAGATTGATAAAAAGCTGAATCCTTTTCCAAATCAAATGTACGAAGCAGAAGACTACGCGAAGGATATGCAGAACAAATATAAGAATTTGGACTTCTCTCTGACAGGGCATTCATTAGGCGGCGGAAATGCTCAGTATGCAGCAGCGCATACGGGAATGACGGCAGTAACCTTTAGTGCGCCATCTGTAATATCCAGCTTGACTCCATCACTGAAACGTAAGGCAGAAGAGGGTGGATTCGATAATCAGATCGTAAACTTTGGTCACCCGGGTGACTTTGTCGCCAGTGGATTCTTTGGTGGCTATGATCGTCATGTGGGTTCCATGTATTACATCAACTCTAATTACAAGGACATGAATGACAACATGAGCATGGGAGATAAGATGGGTAACACCTTTGGTGGGAAGGAATACCACGACCTGAAGCAGTATCAGTTCGAGAATGGTTATATTTCCAATGATCTATACGACCCTACCACTGGTGAGAAAATCAATAAAACTCCCCGTGAACCTTCCAATATCATGACGGAGCTTGCGGATGTTATGCGTAGCTTTGGTGTGCAGACTAACAAGATGGTTGCAGGTGTTGGCTCAGTGGGGGGAGCTTCAGGTCTGATTCAGGTAACGCCGGAAGAACTGAAAAGTGTCGCTTCACGGTGGAAGCAAAATGCACAACAGTGCAATGCGGAGCTGAATCAGGTGCGAACCCGCATGGCCCAATATCTGCATACGAGCCGCAGTCGCAGACTGGAGCCAATTGTCACCCAATTGGACGCATCCATTCATGAGCTTGGCACATGGCATATGAAACACACCAGCCAGTTCCTGAACTTTATTGATGAGAAGGCGGATGCTTTCCGGCAGGCGGACGAGAGTCCGGTTCATTTTTAATTAGGATTTCTGGGTGGCTAGCGTTGATATCACGTACATAGGGGAGGGGAACACGAGTGGGTGGACAATTGCTGGTGGAATTGAATGATCTTCGGATTGCGGAAAAAGAACTTACACAGCTGCTGGCCCGTCTGCAAGCCGATGAGCAAGAAGCGCGGGCGCTATACAGTCGGCTGAACGATTGGAAAGGCCAGTCCGCAGATCATACAAGACAGCAGATTGAAGAGTTTTTTGCGGGCTTGTCCAGACGTATTCAATCCATTGAACAGCAGAAGAAAAGCTTGCTGCAATACATTGAGATCATGATCCAGACGGATCAGGAACGCTAAAGGGTGGTAAGGCTGATGCCAAATTGCGGATGGTAATCAGCGTGGATAAGAGTGTGACCGTGGAGCGGCATGATTAGTGCCTTAACCACGGATTGTAAAAAACATGGGTAGCCAATCAAAATGATGATAGCTAAAAAGCCTACGGCACATCGGGTTTGATCCCGTATGCCATAGGCTTTTTGTTATCTGAATTTTTCTCAGGTTTTCGTAAAACTGTAAGTTAGTTCTTAACGTTTTTTGCGACGTGTAGCCAACGCAATCCCCAAGAAGGACAGGATCAGGGCCAGAATGGATACGATCAATGTTGCTTGTTGAAGCTTCAGCGTACCCGGGTCTGTATCCGTGTTGTTTGGTTCACCTGTAACGGTGTCATTGAGTGCATCGCCCAGCGTGGTGTCATCGTTTGCTTTGCTATCGTCGGTAGCTGCATTATCTCCAGTGGCGCCTTCTGTACCTGCACTATCATGTCCATCGTTGGCATGACCTCCACCTGCCGCAGCATTACCAGCAGCAGCCGGATCTTCGCTAATCGTTGTGATACTGTGTGGGTTGGCATCACTTGGTTGGCCTGTCCATTCTACGATGCTGCCATCACTGTAGTATTGGAAGGCATCCCAAGCTATTTCAGCTTCCGCCTTAGGGTTCTGTGCAACGAAGTTGAACTGCTGGAATTGTCCTGCCAGAATGCCTTCGTTATCGCCGTCAATTTCCCACGTAATCGATGTTACTTCATTGGAATCGTTCTTCTCTGTGGTGATTTTCCAGCCTGCCAGTGGTTGATATTGCTTGAATGCAACACCTTCCGGAACTTTCATGGTGATTTTGGTTGTAGGCAGTTCTTTCTCGGATGGAATCTTAATCGTGTACGTCTGCCATGCACTTGTCTGTGCAACGGATGGGCTAACGGTAACATGAGCGCTAGCGAATCCGGCGAATAACATGAATGCTGCGGTACCTGTTGCGATAGTGGATGTTAGTTTGGAAATCCATGATGTTTTCTTCAAAATAAATAACCCCTCTCAGTTCTTATCATATATGATGCGGTCCATTTTCTTAAATGAGTGTCTATATTCTGTAAAGGCACCATTCGGTTACGAATGGTTCTTTCGAACCCCGTTATTCAGGAATTTTTTATACAACTTTATAAATTCAACTAAATTCGGTTTACACATACACTCCGATGACAGAATAACCCTCAAATCGCTGTTATCCCCAGATTTTTTTGATTCCCTTTTCTCAAAGGGAAAATCCGGTGATAAAGGCGAACGCTTCGCTTTTTCAGGTTTTTTCTGTCCTCTCCGTTTCAGTGCAAACATTAGTTCAATTTATATTTAGTAAGATGAAATCCCGGAATAAAGGCTGAGCTTCGCTTCTCCAGAATCAATTTCGTTCCCTTCACTACATTTGCAGTTTGTAGAAACACTAATTTTAGATTGGGTCACTTTTCAATTTGATCTTTGTGTAACTATGGCTTGCCGGTGTCGATCTCAAAATCGGCATCCAGTGCATCCAACGTCTTGGTCAGGAGATGTACCTTGATATTCCAACGTCCAGGCATGGAGATGTAATCTTCAGCCTTGTACACACCGGTGTCGTTTTTCGGAATGGTAATCTCATAGATCCCCATATCCATGTCCAGATGTGTGAGTGACAGTGTGATCTGTTCCAGATCGTTAACGATACTTCCATCTGCCCGTTTCACATCAACTTCGAATTGGTTCTCTCCCGTTATATTGGGACTCACCTGAAGTGTGATCGCCGAGCCGTCTTCTGTAGTCTTTGTCTCCTGATACGGTCCGACCGCAGCGGGTTGTCCTGGAGACAGGTGTGTCAGTACGGCAGCAAGAGCGAGAATGACAGCACCGGTGGCAAGTTCGGCTTTCAGGCTGCCGGATAATCTGCTTCCCGTTGCTGCTCTTGCCAATCTGGCATGACGCCAGGCGAAGACAAGCATTACAATAAGCAGGACGATCTTGCCGATCAGGACAAGGCCATAAGCTGTAGTGAACAAGGAAGTCAGCAAAGGTGCAGGCAGAATAATCAGACTGCTGTATATCCCTGTAGCAACCAGAGCGGCTACGGCGCCAATCCCCCAGGCGGTAAACCTGCGAATAGCAACCCAGTAGACTTCTCCTCGCACCTTCGATGGCAGCTTATCCGCCAGTGGAGGCAGACATATTGCCATGGCGGTTAGTGCGCCAATCCAGAAAGCAGCACCAATTAGATGTATGAAATCCATGGCAATCGCCAGCGCACGTTGATCCGCCGCAGCCGGATGTCCCGTCATGGCATGCGTGAACAGCCATCCAAGCACGAGCACGAGTGATCCGTAAGAAGACCAGATGCGAGCACGGATGGATCGATCGCGATCATATCCGGAGAGAATCGTGACGGCCAGCAGCATTACAATGAGTATCTGTAACATCCAGATCTGACCAAAGGATGTCAGCTTGAGCGCACTTCCGATCAATCCCCAGCTTAGTTCACCCAGAGCCACACCAGATTCATATAACGTATTCAGTGGCAGGCTGACCAGAGCGGCAAAGGAAGCAGCAGCATAGCTGATCCATAACAATCTGTAGCTGCCCGGAACATCCATAGGTTCCCTTGTCATGGATGTCGGTGCGATTCGCAGCAGCAAGAATGCAAGTGTCCCCAGAATAACAGACAATCCTAGATACTGAATCCAGTCTGTCAGGGATACAATCCATTTCAGCGGCCCGCCTGTTGAACCGGAACCGGATGTAAGATCACTCAGTCCGGCAGGAGAACCGGATGGTTCACCGATATGAAAAACATATGCCCCTTGAATCGGGTGCCCATCGGCAGATACAGCTTTCCAGTTAACGGCATAAGTCCCGTTCCCGAGTCCAGCCTGCAGGCCAGTCTCCAGAATATGAGGGCGATCCACATCGATCTTTACATTTCCATCGTCTGCCTGATTGCCGTCAGGTCCGGTAATTTTGATATCATAAAAGGCCGTCTGCAAGGATTCGTTGAACTCCAGCGTCAGCCGCTCCGGAGCAGCTACGAGGATCTCATTTTCTCCTGGCGAAGCCTTAACAATATAAGCATGGGCAGATGCCCACTGTGGCATAACAAGGCAACATACGAGCAACAGACAGGTGACCAATGCCCAGTGCCGTTTGCCCCATTTCAGGGTAAAGCGTGTAAAAATCAAAAAATCATCACCCTCAGGTTATAGATTTGTAGTCATTCATGGTCCTTTAAACACAATCTAACCCATTATAACTTTGTCCAAAATGACTGCGTATGACTACATTGGGCTATAAAAAAACGATTTGGTCTACATAATTGTGACAAAAGCATGAATGCCATGTCATTTCTCACCTATGTCGGACGCATCATTGACTTCGAATTAACAATGTTTATTTACGAAGTTTACGTCCTGCAAGCCCGCTCTCTAGTGCGTAGCGGGTGAGTTGTACCCGGTTTTCAAGCTGGAGCTTCTGCAAAATGTTTTTGAGATGATTCTTCACCGTCTGGTCTGAAATACCGAGTTGATCGGCAATCTCCCGATTGGTATATCCCGCGGATACCCATTGCAGAATCTCAAGTTCCCGCGCCGTTAGCGGGTTATCTTGCACATCTTCACTGCGTGGTGCGGGGAACTCCTGCAAAATTCGGTAGGCCAGTTCCTTACTGAGCGGTGCGTCGTCACTGACGATGGCGCGCAGGTATTCAAGCCAGGTGGAAGGCGTTAGATTTTTGAGCAAATAGCCTTGAGCGCCTTGTTTCAGTGCTTCGAACAGAAACGTCACATCATCCGATACCGTGACCATAACAACAATAACATAAGGGAATCGCAGCTTGATCTGACGGGTGGCTTCCAGCCCATCCATGCCCGGCATCTGCACGTCCATCAGGATCAGGTCGGGCATCCATTGTCCGGTGAGCTCCAGCGCTTCCTGTCCATTCGAAGCTGTACCAATCACTTCAAACAGGCTGTCCTCGGATAAAATGCTACAGATCGCTTCACGCGCATGCGCATGATCATCAACAACCAATACACGTACATGTTCCATATTAAGCATGCTCCTTTCCTATCGTCATTCGTGTATGACCCGGTCTTGAATCGAGGGTGAAAGACCAACCCATCTCGGCAGCACGCTCCTTCGTAATTCGCAGTCCGTACCGATCCTTCAGATGAAGAGGATCTCCACTTAGTCCATTCCCATTATCCTGAATATAAATGAACCAGGCAATTGGGTTACCTTCCGCGTGAACCTGAACGCGGGTAGCTTGCGCATGTTTGCGTACATTCAGTAGTCCCTCCCGGATACAAGCGAGCAGTTCCACTTGTTCCTTGGCAGAGAACGTTACACCCTTGAGGTCCCAATGAATCTGTGCACCAGGTACCGTTTCCTTGACGAGCACTTCGACCTGCGCATGCAGTGAAATAATTTCTGATGTTACCGTAGAGGCAGGAACAAAACGCAACTGGGCAATAGCTTGCCTTACATATGTATTGACTTCATGCACGGTTTTTTGAATCTCCTGGATCTCATGCTCATGTCCGCTTCCTGCCAGACTACGGCCTGCTTTATCGGTTTTCACGGAGAGCAGAAAAAGGGACTGAGATATGCCGTCGTGAAGTTCTCTTGCCAATTGGTCACGAGCTTCCAGCGCTGCTTTTGCTGCACGTTCCTGCTCCAGAGCAGCCCTGGCACCTTCAAGCATGTGGAACAATCGGCTGAGCAGAGTCACGCTGACGAGGTAAACGATGACGGGTGTTAACCAGTTTCCAGCATCCATTGAAAGGTATGGCATCAGAAACTGATGGCGAATGTATTCCCAGATGCCAACCGTGAATGTGGGGATCAGCAGAATCATCCATTTAATTTGTTTATAGGACATGAATGCAGAACTCCTTTGATCTAGGATTAGCTTATTTAGGTACTTTATTTATACAGGGATGGGATCATTATAACCCAAGCTTGTCCAAGACCCTAGTCTGTGTCTTTGGAGAAAGCTGGGGAGGATCAGGGAGTATTTAGAAGGATATCTAAGAACGACAAGGGGTGAAATGTTGTCACGCTAGGTGAGGGTTGGTGTGACCAGCTGAGGAAGGCTGAGTCCGTTTTCCCTATCGGAGAAGGTCCTCTATACTTAATATAGAACGTGAATTCATTACAAAACATGTTAAGGAGTGAAGCAACAACATGAGTCAAGAAGTATTGGAACGTCGCAGTGAATTGCTCAAAAAGAACATTCATCAGATGCTTGTTCAAGACAATCAGCACGGTATCAGTCGCCAAGACAACATGTTTTTGCAGCAGATGATTAAAGAGCTGCATCAGACCTCACATGAGCTGAATACCAAATCTTAATGTAGAATCTGCACGAGAATGAAGTTGTCTGGTGTACGATTCATTCCATGAAAATGAAAATGGCGCTATCTCCGATCAGACCGGGGATAGCGCTTTTACTTTTTCTGGGCTTATAGAAGAAGTTCTGTTTATTTTACTGCAACTGTTGCTGAGCGGTTCTTTTCTCAATATATTGAATGAACAACTCGGCAAGCTCCGGATCAAACTGTGAACCCGAACATGAGCGTAGCTCCCGAATGGCTTCTTCCACGTTCTTGGTTTCCTGATACGGCCGCTCTGTCGTCATGGCATCAAAGGAGTCAATCACGGTCAGCATCCGGCAGAGCCGGGGTATCTCGTTACCCTTCAGGCCGTAAGGATAGCCTTTGCCATCATAACGTTCGTGGTGAAGTTCAATATACGGAATCAGATCGGCGAAGCGATCGTTTGTGATCACCATTTTTTTGCCCCAGGTGACATGTCCTTTGATCGTTTCCCATTCTTCTGCGGTGAGCTTGTCCTTTTTGTTCAGAATAGACCAAGGAATCTCCAGTTTTCCGATGTCATGAATCAGTGCTCCCAGCACGAAGCGACGTTTTTCCGCATTGTCCAGTGCGAGCAATTCACTGATATCCAGTGCATATTTGTAGACCCGTTTGGAATGTTTAAACGTATCCATATCCTTGTATCTGAACAGATTGAGCTGCTGTTCGATGTCACGAACGTCCTGTACCAGATCAATCTCGTGTTCCATGCCATCATTGCTGCCGTGGCGGTGCACGTTGTTCTTGCCCTGTTTCTTCGCATAATATAGTGCTTTATCCGCCTGATCCACAAGCTGGGATTTGTTATACATATCCACCTGATAGGGTGCGACGCCAGCAGAGAAGGAGAGACAACCGTGTGGAAACACTTCAACGCCTTCAAACGGCGTGTCGTTCAGTTGTTTACGCAACTTGTTCATAAACCTGTAGGATTCGTCCAGCTCCATGCCTGGCATGAGCAAAGTGAACTCTTCTCCTCCATAACGAAAGGCGGTAACAGGTGTGCCTTCCGTCTTTCGCATTAAAAAATCCCCCAGCAGGGCTAGCAGACTGTCACCTTGAAGGTGGCCAAACCGATCGTTATACTTTTTGAAATCATCAATATCAATAAGCCCCAGACATAGCGGTGTGCCCTGCGTTCGAGCGTTAGTCAGTTCGCTTTCTAACATGCTTTCGAAATAGCTATGGTTGAACAGACCCGTACGTTGATCCGTGTTGGCCTTTTCCTCAATCGTCTGATACATCACGAACAACTGCCTGAATGCATGGGAGAGCAGAATGCTAAGACTCAGATACAACAACAGGCCAAGTACGCCATTGTGCACAACCAGAATTGTCAGGACCAGCGCCAGAATCAGCGTACACAGATAAACCAGCAGGGATTCGGTAACGAATGCCCGCTTCATCTGCTGTAATGCATCCTTTGTTGAGAAATGAAAGAATAAGCCAAGTGTGATCGTGTTGATGATGAAGTAGGCTGCGAGTGCTGCAAAATAAGGAATCAGGTTATAGCCGTCCAGAGTTCCAGATTGCCCGCCAGTCCACTCAAACACGGCAGCTGCTCCTGTAATCATGAGACTATAGATGCTGAAATTAACAATGTGTTTCCACCAGGTGAGCTTGCGCTCTTTGATTAACAGGATGATGGAGACAGGAAGCAGTACAGATAAACTGAAAGCTCCGCCAAACATGAATATACAGGCAAGGTAAACCGATGAATCCATGGATTGCTGATTGCCTTTGGGTGGAATCTGGAACGTGAAATAATCCAGAATTAACGCCGCACCCAGCATGGTGTAGACCATAACCCAATCCGCCGTGGTTAGATGAAGGTAAGACCACTTATTCATGTATAGAAAAACACCGATCCCGGTACAACTAAGCAAAATAACATACATACTGCTTCGATCTGCCTTATGGATAAGGTTACGAATAAAGTTCATAAAAAATCTCCTGCTTGAGTTTAGTCTAATCTTGATGTGTATATAGTTGGTGTTCTTCTATAGGGATATACTATATAGATGTATAACATACCAAGTTGCCTGCCAAAAATCCAGACAGAAAAAACAGGCCGCTGGCAGCCTGTTTGTCTTGTTGGGTGGTATGGATACTAGCCGCCCAGCTTGTATCCCGAAGTTAACGCTACAACGACAGAAGCCACGATGATTGCGTTGATGACAATGCGGGAATATTTCACACCTTCAAATTTTTTCATGGAGAAGACCTCCCTTCCTTGGAGTCTACCTGTTTTCTTCAAGCCTGATGAGTTTTAGCAGGTTGCACAGCCTTTTTGTCCCGATTCACCATCATGTATTGAATAAAAAGGAATATGCCAATATTCATGACCACATCACCGATGCTGATGACCTGAGTCCGTGGATAAGGGCTGGAGAGTGGGATGATATCACCGAGAAAAGGCAGATTTGTAGATGCATCCATCATAAAATGCTTTGATACGGCGCCGCCTTCCCGGAGCATGTCTACATAGTAGGGTCCCAGTACAGCGGAGGCTTCCACAGAAAAAGGCATGCGCCCACCGTTTACAGCCATAACGGCAAAATTGAGAAATACCCCAATCCAGATGAGCATGAAACCGGTATGGTGTCTGTTGAGCCACAGGAAAGCGAGCCCTGTAATGTAGACGGCAGCAAAGAGATATCCATTAATGGATGCCACCCATTCGAATCGTTCCTGGAGATAGAAAATAAAGAACTGGATTAGTAGCAATACAGGGAAAATCCAGCCACTTCGCAGCTTGAGTGCTGCAAACTGGTTGAGCCCATGCCGCAACCCGCCCCGAAAAAATCCAACGATCAAGCCTAGTAGAATACCGTCATATACCATGGAGTAACCCCTGTTCGTGCGGAGATATGCAATATGATTGCGTGTTTGTGTACATAAAGGATTCGACCTTATATTGGTAATTCCTGCATGAGAAAAATGATTTTGTAGAAGAAATTTGCAAAATGCTGAACAAAAAACCGCCTTTACGAATCTAGGGGTCGAAACCCCTGTAAAATTCGGTAAGGACGGCTGCTTATGGTGCCAAAATACGAGCTTTAATTCGGTTGAAGACGGAATTTATTTTATTCAGATCCACCGTTCAGATAGTTGAAGAAAGGCTGGTCCACCCAGAAGTCATACGTCGTAATGTCCGCATCAGGTGCCAGTTTCAGGAAACCTTCCCGAATGGATTTGGCATTTTCTTTCAGAGAGAAGGACTGAGCATAATAATTGCCAAGCGCGATCTTATTATTGGAAATGACAGGGTAGTTCGCCAATGCGGTTGGTGAATAATACAGCGGTTGCCACCAGGAGCTGAGAATCAGTGGAGATGTACTGTCGCTGTTCTTTTTGGCATATTTCAGCACTATGTCGTTGAAGCGAACTTTGTCTGCCACATTGTTGAACTCGAACTGAATATCATATTCCTTCGCAGAAGCGATATAGTTACCGTTCTCGATCTGTGTCACTTTATAATCAGGCGTTTCCTTTGGCTCGCCCCATTCCTTCAAATAAATGAAGGCAGATGTCTTCGGCTGGAATTGCACATCAGCATCAATACCTTCGCTACGCAGCAAACCAACCAACTGTACAGCATGTTGAATATTATCGTGGCCGTAGGTAAGTGTCAGTTCATCGATAAAGTTGGAATCAAAGCGGCTATCCTTCAGATTGTAACCTGTTACGAGATCATCTCGCAGGGCCTGATCCACAATTTTTCTCAGCTCAGGTGATTCGATCAGATCCGCTGTGCGATATGCAGCATACAGTTTGGAATAGATGTCCGCATCGCCGGAACGCCCAATCTCATGTTTGTATTTCCCTTGACTGACCAATACGCGTCCAAGCAAAGTATCAGCGAAATCTTTACTTGCTACGCCACCCTTAAGGAGAGCGGGGTATAGGCTTTCAGGAATCAGGCCTGTATCGATCGCCGCAGCCAGTTCCTGTGCGGCTTGTCCCTGAACACGGTTCGGTTTAATGCCAACTTTGGCAAGCGCTTTGGCTGTTTTCTCTGCAGGATATGTATAAGCCAGTTCCTTGAATCCGGCTGCTTTCACCGCGATGAAGACCGCTGCATAAGTGCTCAGTTGATCCTTAGCACGTACTTCTGTACCCGTAAGAACACCATTATTGTATAAGGATACGGCAGCATCATATGAAGAATCACCAGAAGACAGATCGGTAAAGATAGGAGCTTTGGCTTCACTGTCACTTGCTTGAGTTGCTTCCGTGATGGCTGCAATGGCTTGAATGAAATCACCTTTGGTAATCTGTTGCGGCAATTGAATGTTGTATTTCGCTTGCAAGAATTGAGCAAAATCCGCTGCGCTTTCCGTATAGGCAACTGGCGCCTGAGCTACCGGTCCTTTGACACTTTGTGAGGTGGCGGGTTTAGCCGGAGTTGCAGATGCTGCAAAAGCGGAAGCGGGCAAGCTAAGGCTGCCGAGTGTTACCGGAGCGGCGAGTAGGGCCGCCAACGTGATCTGGGTGATTTTTTTCAAATGAATAGCCTCCTTAAAATGGGTTGGAAAATAATTAGCTTTGGGTTATAATTCTGACAATTCCTATAAGAATAGAATAATTGGATTGACTTTAGCACGGAGACGCGCTGGATGTCAACGAAAAAAAGCTTGATACAGAACGGTTTCCAAAGCTTGGTAGAAAGCGAATTGTCAATTATATTCTATTTGAGTGTATACGCTCAAAGATTTATTGACAAGGATCGACAGTATCCGCTAGGATAAGAAAAAAGAATGTTGAAAAGGGGTATTTTCAAAATGAAAAGAGGTTTATCGTTCGTCTTATCGATCATCATGTTGGCTATTTTGTTGGCAGCTTGTGGGAATTCGGCTTCCAAAGACGAACAATCCGCCCAAGGCAGTGATTCGGAGAAATCTCTTCGGATGGCCCTCGTACTTCCCGAAAAAATAGGGGTTAACCCTTTCTTTGTACAGATGGATGAAGGTTTCAAAAAAGCAGGAGAAGAATTCAAAGTAGATACCAAGACGATTGAATCGACAGACCCGGCAGCATTTGAACAAAATCTGCGTGCTGCGGTTGCCGAGAATTATGATCTGATTATTACAGCAACTTTCCAGGCAGAAGATGCATTGAAGAAAGTTGCTGCAGAGAATCCAGACAAGTCCTTTGCGATTGTAGATACAACCGTTGATCTTCCTAACGTTCGTAGCGTTGGTTTCCGTGAATATGAAGGGGCGTACCTGCTGGGTGCAGCTGCTGGATTGTCCACCAAAACAGACAAAGTCGGCATGATCGCAGCAATGGATGTACCATTGATCAAGAAATATACGGAAGGTTTCAAAGCAGGATTGGAATCCGTGAATCCAGACGCAGAATTTCTCGTGAACTATGTAGGTGGATTTAATGACCCGGCCAAAGCAAAAGAATTGGCACTGGTACAATTCGGCAAAGGCGCTGACTTCATCGCTGGCGCATCCGCTGTAGGTGATCTCGGCGTGTTCGAAGCAGCCAAAGAAAAAGGCTTCTACACTTCAGGTCAAGATACGGACCGTACCGTTGAAGACCCGGAACATATCGTATTGTCTCAATTGAAATCAACCGATACGGTTGCTTATGAGACTGTGAAAGATTTTGTAGAAGGCAACTTCAAAGCAGGTGCAGTAAACTACGGTTTGAAAGAAGACGGTGTAGGCCTGACTTACGTTACACGTGATAGTGAATCTCCATTGAATGCTTTTGTCGGACAAGAAGTGATCGACAAGGTTAAAGCAATCAAGGATGATATCGTATCCGGCAAAATCGTAGTCAAAGATCCATTGCAACAATAGTTTTGAATGTTCTTTTCAATGAATGAGTGATGGAAATGATCAGCCGGCTGCCCGATCAGGCAGCCGGTTTTGCTGCTATTAAATGACCGAGACCGAGAGGAGCGAACGCAAGATATGCTGTTGGAGATGGAGCAGATTACGAAGAAGTACGGCGGCTTCACCGCTAACCGGGACATCCGTTTTAATTTGCGTGAGGGAGAGATTCATGCCCTGGTAGGTGAGAACGGAGCCGGTAAAACAACCTTGATGCGTATGCTGTACGGTATGGAACAGCCTACGTCAGGCACAATCAAAGTCCGCGGACGTGAGGTGAGCTTTGCCACGCCGTCCCAGGCGATGGCAAGTGGCATCGGTATGGTGCATCAGCATTTCATGCTGTTCCCTTCCTTTACGGTGGCGGAGAACATCGTGATTGGACGCGAACCGGCTAAGGCAGGCGCATTTGACCGCAAAAAGGCAGCAGCCCAGGTAAATGAGTTGGGCAGACAATATGGCATGCCGGTTGACCCATGGAAAAAAGTGTCCGAGTGCCCACTTGGCATGCAGCAGCGTGTTGAAATTCTCAAGGTGCTGCATCAGGGCGCAGACATCATTATATTGGATGAACCTTCGGCGGTACTGACACCGCTTGAAGTGAAGGAACTGCTGGCGAACATGAAATCTCTCGCCAAGCTGGGCAAAACCTTTGTACTGATCACGCACAAGCTGCAAGAAGTCATGGATGTAGCCGACCGGATCACGGTGCTTCGGGATGGTCAGGTGACAGGTACGTTGGAAGCGAAGGATACACATGTGGAGGAATTGTCCCGTCTGATGGTTGGTCGTGAACTTGTGCGTATGGACAAGCAGCCATCGGTACCAGCGGAAGCGGTGCTTCAGGTGGAAGGGGTTAATCTGTCCGGAGCGAAGGATCGTTCGGCGCTCAAGGACATCCACATGGAGGTTCGAAAAGGTGAGGTTGTTGGTATAGCAGGCATCTCTGGTAACGGCCAGTCTGAACTGATTCAGGTCATTGCCGGACTGCGTAAGGCGGATAGTGGTCGCGTTGTGCTTTCCGGGCAGGATACAACGAACTGGCCTGTACGGCGCATTCGGGAACATGGACTTGCTCATATCCCGGAAGATCGTTACATGTGGGGAGCGGCCAAGGATGCGAGTGTTCGTGAGAACGGGCTGATGGGACACCATCATCGCTTGCAGTCACGCGGTATTATCAAAGCCAAAGCAGCAAGAACAATGGTAGAGAGTTGGATCCAACAGTTCAGCATCAAGACGGGTTCTGCGGAAACCAAGGCACAGTTTCTGTCCGGAGGAAACTTGCAGAAGTTGATTGCTGCCCGTGAATTTGCACAGGATACACCGTTTCTGATTGCAGCCGAACCAACACGTGGTGTGGATATCGGAGCGATGGAGACGATACATGCCGAATTGCTGCGTAAACGCAGTGAGGGCGCGGGTATTCTGCTCATTTCATCCGAGTTGTCGGAGATTTTGCAATTATCTGATCGGATTATTGTCATGTATGAAGGCGAAATTGCCGGAGAACTGAGAGCAGAGGAAGCAACTGAGGAACAGATCAGCTTGTTAATGGCAGGAGGGAAAGAGCGGATATGAATCGGGTAAAAGAAACACTTCGCGGACTCGTGCAGCCGCTGCTTGCCGTATTCATCGGTCTGATTGCAGGGGCTGTGGCGATTCTGATCGTTGGCGGTAATGTGGTGGATACGTATGCGGAGATGTGGAAAGGGGCCTTCGGCAACTTCTACTTCTTCACGAATACGTTGGCTCGTTCCACACCAATCATCTTGGCGGGGCTTGGCGTAGCATTGGCATTCCGTGCTGGATTCTTCAATATGGGAGCCGAAGGCCAGATGATTCTTGGCGGGCTTAGTGCCGCGCTCACGGCGCTCTATCTGCCAGGACCAGGCTGGTTTGTGTGTATTGCTGCGATTGTGGCAGGTATTCTTGCCGGGGGAATCTGGTCCCTGTTTGCAGGCTGGCTGGATGCACGTTTCGGTATGAACTTGTTGATCACAACTCTACTACTTAACTATATTGCCATTTATTTCGGGGGTTACATGGTCTCCTATCCATTTAAGGACCGCACAGGATCTGCAGCGATGGCACAGACTCCGATGATTGACCAGAGTATCTGGTTGCCGAAGTTGTTCCAGGGCATGGGACTGCATGCTGGTTTCATTATTGCCATTGTAGCGGCCATTCTGATCTACTGGTTCACGCATAAAACGGTGACTGGTTACGAGATCCGCATGCTCGGCAGCAACCCGTCCTTTGCAACCTACGGTGGTGTTCGCCGCATTCGCATGATGATGCTGTCCATGGTCATCAGTGGTGGACTTGCTGGACTCGCGGGTGCGGGGGAAGTGCTCGGTACACAGTACCGTTTCCTTGATGGCTCATTGTCATCGGCAAGTTACGCATGGAGCGGCATTATGGCAACGTTGCTTGCCCGCTCGCATCCACTCGGTACAGCTGTAGCAGCTATTTTGCTGGCTGCGCTACAGACGGGTGCCATGGGGATGGAACGGAACACGGATGTACCGCTGGAAGTTGGCAGTGTCATCCAAGCTGTATTGACGTTATTTGTATCAGCTCAGATCGGTTATTCATTCCTGAAGCGGAGAAAGGAGAAAAAGT
Source organism: Paenibacillus sp. FSL K6-1122 (assembly GCF_037977015.1). Classification (NCBI taxonomy): domain Bacteria; kingdom Bacillati; phylum Bacillota; class Bacilli; order Caryophanales; family Paenibacillaceae; genus Paenibacillus; species Paenibacillus sp. FSL K6-1122. The sequence goes on from NZ_CP150272.1 coordinate 475,035, forward strand.
CCAATGCAACAACTGTTTGATGCAGCCATGTTTGGCTCAACCTTGCGGATTATGACTCCAATCCTGCTTGCAGCGCTCGGTGGGGCTTTATGTTCTCGTGTCGGTCTGTTTAACGTGGGTCTTGAAGGACTGGTTCTGATCGGTGCATTCTCCGCGATTGTCGGCAATTATCTGTTTGGCAATGTGCTGCTGGCTGTACTCTTTTCCATTATTATTGTGATGTTATTCTCGGCGCTCTTTGCCTTTATAAGTATTAATCTGAAGGCCAACGCCATCGTGGTCGGGATATCGCTCAACTTCCTGGCTGCGGGGGTGACGACCTTTGCATTGCGTGCGATTTTTGATGTAAAAGGTGCATACTACGACAAAGACATGGTGGGACTTCCCAAGTGGGATATTCCGCTGATTAAGGACATTCCGTGGGTCGGCGATGTAATATCGGGACATAGTCCTCTGGTTTACCTCGGTATTGTGCTCGTGATTGCACTACAATTTTATCTGTTCAAAAGTGTATCCGGCTTCCGCCTGCGCTCCGTCGGTGAGAATACGATTGCAGCACAGAGCATCGGGATCAAGGTACGTGGCATCCAGTATGGTGCCGTTCTGATGTGCGGCGTGTTGTGTGCTCTGGCTGGAGCGCAGTTGTCACTCGGTCAGGTAACGATGTTTACCGAAGGCATGACTGCTGGTCGTGGTTTTATCGCGCTGGTGGCAACAATGTTAGGACAAGCGAATCCGCTTGGCGTCATGGGCTCCAGTGTGCTGTTTGGCTTCATGGAAGCATTGAGTATTCGTCTGCAAGGATTCTCCCTGCCAACGCATTTCACGTTGATGCTGCCGTATATTGTGACGCTGGTCGCAATGTTCTTTTTCAAAGACCGTACCTATGCACAGGATGCACTGAAAGCGGGCGGAAGCTCGCGTTAATTCTGAATGTCTATGTTAGAGACAGTAAAAGAAGGAGGAATTCCACTTGCATAACAAGGCTGAACGTTTGAAAAAAAGTAAAACCCCGGCACCCAAAACAGGTAACGATCACGGAGATCGGCTGCCGCCAGGACAGATGCTGACGGAGAAATTCCCGATTCTGCATGAAGGGGAAGTGCCGGAATATGACCTGTCCACATGGGACCTGAAGGTATTCGGCGAAGTGGAAGAGGAAAAGGTGTTCTCCCTGGCTGAGTTGCAGGCGATGCCACAGGTGAACACGGTGAGTGATATTCACTGTGTCACCCGTTGGTCGAAATTCGATACGCCGTGGGAAGGTATACGCTTTTCCGATTTTGTGAAACTTCTGGGGGTTAAGCCAGAGGCAAAATACGTCATGATCCATGCAGATCATGATTATGAGACAAATGTACCGCTCGAAGAATTGATGCATGATGATGTATTGCTTGCATTCAAATATAACGGTGAGCCACTGACACCCAAGCATGGTTTTCCACTGCGTATGGTTGTGCCACAACTTTACTTCTGGAAGAGTGCGAAGTGGATACGTGGTCTGGAGTTTATGACAGAAGACCGTAACGGATTCTGGGAAGTGAATGGTTTCCACCATTTTGCCGATCCGTTCAAGGAACAACGCTTCTCGGGTGAAGATCTGCCGATTCCGGAAGACGAGTGGACGAAGAAGGAGTTTGATTGATATGTTGATGCCTATTTTGCAGATTCATTCGGAAGACATGCCTGCATACGCCATCGTCTGTGGTGATCCGGCACGTGCGGAGAAGATTTCTCGTAAGCTGGAGCAGGCGAGAGAACTGGCGTTCAGTCGGGAGTATCGTACATTTGTTGGATTGTATGAAGGGGTACAGATCGCTGTGGTCAGCCATGGTGTAGGTTCACCTGGAGCAGCTGTCTGCTTCGAGGAATTGATTCGCGCGGGTGTAACAACTCTGATTCGTGTAGGTACAGCGGGATCGTATACAGCCGATTATCCTGCAGGCAGTGTGATTGTGAGTACAGCCGCTGTTCGTACGGATGGGTTGACTCGCCAACTGGTGCCGGATGGTTTTCCAGCGGTAGCGGACATTGGGGTGACACAAGCGTTGATCGAAGCTGCTCGTGAGCAAGAAAGCGCGGATGCTGCAACCTTTGCAGGTATAGTGGGCGTTGGTATTACCGTAACACTGGATGCATTCTTTGCAGGCGTGGAAGAGATTCCACACCGCAAATACAAGCAGGCTGGAGCACTTGCAGCCGAGATGGAAATTGCGGCGCTCTACATCGTCAGCACCTTGCGTGGCGCTCGCGCCGGAGCCATTGTCGCGATCGATGGATTCGCGGACAGTGATCTGGCAGCCGAGTATGATCCGCATACGGATGCAGTTGGACAAGCGGTGGAGCGCGAGATTAATGCAGCGCTACGCGCACTAGCCGCGCTTGCTCGCCAAGATCAGGTATAGGTTGGTTAAGGCAATACATTTTTGCTCATTGTTACAAGCAAAACAGTAGATGATGTCCATTTGAGGTGGACAATATAAAAAGGGCGTCCCGTAAGGTCATGAATATGACCCAAGGGGCGTCCTTTCCTTTTTAAGAGGGAGATGCAGGTACAGTAGCGAATTGTATTTGCATGGCATGTCATTAAATTAGGAGAGTGATTAAATATGGGCTGGAGTGAATTACGTGAAATTCCTAATGAATACAGCGATGAGGTACAGCGGATTGATGAACAACTTCTGAAACTGGTTGCAGCCAGAAAGGATATAACCGGAGCAGTCCAATACCAACCTCCTCAAAATACCATCGATGAATGGGTGAGCTTACTGGATATGAAGGAGGAAGATATCCGATATGTTCTCCGTAGCGTGCAACCGATGCCGCAAAGACATTACTTTCCAAGTGAACCTCTTCAATTGACGAGTGTGGTGCCGATTATGAAAAAAATGATTAAAGATTCGTGTGAGTATATGATCACGCATTCGATGCAATATGAAGGTGAAAGCCTCGTTTATGTGGAGATTCAATATAAGGGGAATGAGGCTGAGCGTATACAAATGGTTCCACATTTGGCTCTGGAAATATTCAGCGAACAGAGATATATCACCATGAGACATGGCAGTCGTGGAGGAGGTGGGGAGACGCAAATTAGTTTCCGAGTGGTTCCTGCCCTTCCTTCTTCTCTGGAAAACGTTCGATTCTCCTTGATTCCCTCAATACCAGAGATGGAATACAAAGTAGAGGAAATCATTTTGGATAAACAGGTTGATTTCGATTAACGAAAGGGTTTAGAGATAGATTTAGCTTAACTTGGGAAAGGCCTGATCCTCGAAGAGAATGATAATGCAGAAAGTGGGCACGTTATATAAAGGAACATCAACATGAATACGAAAAAAGGGAGGACTCTATGATGACACAGAACAATCAACCTCAGGACGAGGCGGAAATTCGCAACAAGTTGGATGAAGACGGGGATTCCTTGATGGAGAAAAAGAAGATTTTGAGCGGAGTAGACATTGAGCCGCAGGCGGACGAATGGGCAGCGAAGCCATCACCTGTTGCTTTTAATGAAGGAAATACTTCTTCGAAAAAATAAACAACATGAGCATCATCTGGGCTAGATGGAATGAAGATAAATTTAGCGAAGCAGGTACCCTTATGGTATCTGCTTTTTGGTTGTATAATAATGTAAAATTCAGTAGACGAAAGAGTGATTGGGATGAGTACAGGTACGATTAACATCCGAAAGGCAGAAATGAGGGACTACTCTGGCGTGTCATTGTTGATGGATGAGCTGCACCAGATGCATGTCGAGGCGCGGCCGGATCTATACAGAGCGTTGGAGACTAGAATGGAGAAAAAGGAGTTCATCGAACTGCTGGAAACGGACAAGCGTTACCTATATGTTGCCGAGTCTTCCGAAACGGGCTTGATTCTGGGTTACGGGAGCGCGCAGTTAAGTGTAATTCAGGATAACCCATTGATGGTGGATCGCAAGATGTTGTACATCCATGAACTTGTAGTGGATAACAAACATCGGGGCCAAGGAACAGGTAAACAGTTACTACAAGCATTCATCGAGTTAGGGAGAGAGCTTCAGGCAGACAGCGTGGAATTATCCGTGTCGACGTTTAACTCTGGGGCACAGGCTTTCTATGAACAGATGGGTCTTGTTGTCCGCAGTAGCAGGATGGAGTATACCTTGTAAGATGCATCGCCCTATTTAATTAGGAGGGATTCATCCATTTTTAACAAAATATCAGAATACTCTTGAATACCCCCATGGGGTATGTTACTCTTGGAAAAGAACGAAAGAAAAGGGGTGTTCATGATGGATCATCAGAGCCATCCCGAGGAACCTTTGCAATCCTCCAAGTCAGATTCAACGGAAGCTTTGGCTACAGTCCAAGAAGCAGTATCTTGTCATGCCGAGGGCAGTGATGGGAAGCATGTGCGCAAGAGTCACCATTCGCAGGAGATGAAGAGTAACCTGGTTTCTCGTTTGAACCGTGTGGAAGGTCAGATTCGCGGGATCAAGGGATTGATCGAGAAGGATACGTACTGTGATGATGTGCTGACGCAGATTGCGGCGGCTCAGTCTGCTCTTAATTCAGTAGGTAAACTTTTGCTTGAAGGCCATATGAAGAGCTGTATCGTTGAGCGTATTCAGGCTGGTGAACATGAGGTTGTGGATGAACTGCTGGTTACGATGCGGAAGTTAATGAAGTAAGCTGAATCAATTCACATATTTAATTTTATCATTTTAATATACCCCAAGGAGGAATTTAGAATGTCTAATGTTACGTTGAACGTTACGGGAATGTCTTGCAATCACTGTGTGAAGTCGGTTGAAGAAGCTGTAAAGAATACCGGTGCGAGTGGTAAGGTTGATCTGGCAGCGGGAACGGTAGCGGTGGAATATGATGAGCAGACGGTGAACGTGGATCAGATCAAAGCTGCCATTGAAGATCAGGGATACGATGTAGTCTAACGGGATTACAGGCTTAAACCGAACATGCTCATGGGCGAAAAAGAGGTCAGAGTACCTTTTCCCAAGAGTCAGGTTTAAGCCTAATTTTCTGTCTGATATATACCCCTTGGGGGTATGTTGGGTGTAACATACAAAAATTGAAACGACATGAAAGGAGCTGACATGATGGATAACTCAACGAATAAACCAATGGATAGATCATCCGAACCCACACCAATGGCACCTATGGCAGAAGCACCAGGACTGAAGGCAACACTGCACATCACGGGGATGACCTGTGCTGCATGTTCGACACGAGTGGAGAAGGGCTTGTCCCGCATGGAAGGGGTGCATCAGGCCAATGTGAACCTTGCCATCGAACAGGCAACCGTATCTTATGATCCAAAGACAACTAACGTGAACGCGTTGCGGGATAAAGTAGAGGCGCTTGGCTACGGTACGGTGTCCGAATCGGTTGATCTGAACATCACGGGTATGACGTGTGCTGCTTGTTCTGCCCGGATTGAAAAAGGTCTTTCCCGACTACCGGGGGTATCTCAGGCGAATGTGAATCTGGCGCTGGAAACAGGGCATATCGAATATGCCGCTGGTGCATTGAAACCTTCGGATATTACCGCCAAGATCAAGCAGATGGGCTACGGTGCTGAACTGCAATTGACACAAGAAGAGACTACATCGGTTCGTGAACGTGAGCTGCAACGCAAAAAGTGGAAATGGATGATATCTGCGTTGTTATCGATTCCTTTGCTGTGGGCAATGGTCGGGCATTTCTCGTTCACATCCGGAATCTATGTCCCAGAGCTGTTCATGAACCCTTGGTTCCAGCTACTGCTGGCAACGCCGGTACAGTTCGTGATTGGATGGCAATTCTATGTGGGGGCGTACAAAGCCCTACGTAACCGCAGTGCCAATATGGACGTTCTCGTCGCATTGGGTACCAGTGCAGCGTTTTTTTACAGTCTCTATCTGACGTTATCCAGTGGGTACTTACCTTCTACAACCATGGATCATGGGGCAATGGGAACGAACACAGCCGCCATGCCTTCGGTAGAACTCTATTATGAGACAAGTGCAATTCTGATTACGTTAATTTTGCTTGGAAAATGGTTCGAAGCTGTGGCGAAAGGTCGCTCTTCACAGGCGATTAAAAGCCTGATTGAACTGGCTCCACGTGAAGCCCGTGTCATCCGGGATGGACAGGAAGTGATGGTTCCTGCCGCATATGTCGCGGTGGGTGACTTGGTTCTGGTGAAGCCGGGTGATAGCATCCCGGTGGATGGTATCGTTGAAGAAGGGCAATCCTCAGTAGATGAATCCATGCTTAGTGGAGAGAGCCTTCCCGTGGATAAAAAGCCAGGAGATCCCGTTACAGGTGCTACGCTGAACAAAAACGGGGTATTACGACTGCGTGCGACCCGAGTGGGCTCGGACACGGCTTTGTCCCAGATTATTAAAGTAGTCGAGCAAGCTCAGGGCTCCAAAGCACCGATCCAGCGGATCGCAGATGTCATTTCAGGCATTTTTGTTCCGATTGTTGTCGGCATAGCTGCGCTGACATTCCTGATCTGGTATCTGTTTGCAAGTCCGGGTGACTTCGCCGGTTCCCTTGAAAAAGCGATTGCCGTGCTTGTCATTGCTTGTCCATGTGCACTAGGGCTGGCAACGCCGACTTCTGTCATGGCTGGATCAGGACGTGCGGCTGAATATGGCATTCTGTTCAAGGGCGGCGAACATCTGGAGTCGGCACAACAAATTCAGACCGTGGTGCTCGACAAAACAGGTACAGTAACCCAAGGTAAACCGGTCCTTACCGATGTTGTCACGGCTCCGAATTGGACGGAATCTGGTCTGCTTGAGCGAGTGGGAGCGGCCGAACAGAGTTCCGAGCATCCGCTGGCAGAGGCGATTGTTGCAGGTATTCGTGCCAAGGGTCTGGAGCTAACCCCAACAGAGAAGTTCGAGAACATACCGGGATACGGCGTGCGAGCTTCAGTAAAAGGGCAGGAGATCCTGGTCGGCACGCGTCGTTTGCTTGCAGATGCACAGGTGAATGTCTCTGAGGAAACCGTTCAGCAGATGAACCGTCTGGAGGAACAAGGGCGTACAGCGATGCTGGTAGCGGTAGATGGTCAGTGGGCAGGGATCGTGGCTGTGGCTGACACCATCAAGGATACCTCTCGTGAAGCCATCGGTCGTCTTCAGGCGATGGGGATCGATGTCATCATGATTACGGGAGACAATGAGCGAACAGCTCGCGCTGTAGCTGAACAGGCAGGGATCGGTAAAGTATTGGCTGAGGTTCTGCCGGAGGGTAAAGCTGCGGAAGTGAAGAAACTTCAGGAGAGTGGCCTGAAAGTCGCGATGGTAGGTGACGGCATTAATGATGCTCCGGCACTCGCTACAGCGGATATTGGGATGGCGATCGGAACAGGAACGGATGTAGCGATGGAAGCGGCGGATATTACGTTGATGCGTGGTGATCTGAACAGTATTGCAGATGCCATTGAGATGAGCCGGCGCACGATGGGGAACATCAAACAAAACTTGTTCTGGGCACTCGGATACAACGTGATTGGTATTCCTATTGCGGCAGTTGGCTTCTTGGCTCCATGGCTGGCAGGGGCGGCAATGGCGTTCAGCTCCGTGTCGGTTGTCCTGAATTCCCTACGTCTGCAACGCATGAAGCTGAAGAGAAATGACTGACCGACCTTTGTTTGGAGATATAATCAACGCGTCATTGTCAATGAAGTGAGGATGAATAAATACGCGGTTCGCTGCGGCGGACCGTGTTTTTTGTTGAGAAAAATACAGTTGAGTCGCTAGAAAGTAAGCCTGAATCGTTGGTATTAGATGTTCTTTTCTACGGAGAAAGGAAAGCATAATGCACTTTTGTGAAAATGGATCAATTGTATTCATGAATAAAGCTTACGTTTTCTGAATTTTTCAAAAAATGAGTTGACAATATGGACATATTCACATAAAATTTAAACGATCGTTTGATTCAAACAACTGTTTAAATCAAATTAGAACTATTTGAGTAATGGAGGACACCTTTTATGTTACAGGCTTTACGTACATTGTTTAAAAAACCGCCAGTGATTGTAGGGATCGTAACAGCACTTATGTTCCAAGTGATCTTTAGCGTGATCTGGATGACCGCATATTCTGGAGTAAATGACCGTGCGAAAGAATTGACGGTTGCGATTGTGAACGAGGACGGCGAAATGTCCAAAGGAATCGCAGATTCGCTCGCAGGAACACTGCCTTTCCATACCGTATCCAATCTAAGTGCGGCTGAAGCTTTGGATCAGCTGAATCATCACCAAGTACACATGGTGCTGGATATCCCGGCTGGGTTTAACGAATTGCTTCAGACGGCTGGCTCAACCGCCGAGATTAAATACACCATTAATGAAGCGAACCCGGTTACGATCAAAAGCATGATGCAAGGTGTATCACAAAGTGTGACAAACACGATTAACAAACAAGCTACAGCACAAGGAGTACAGACGGTGTTAACCGCTTCAGGTGCACCTGCCGATCAGGCTGCTGAAGCCGCTACAAACCTGACTACCCGAGTGGAAGGAACGACAACGTCCATCAACCCGGTTAACGGGATGAATAATCAGATGGTGCCGATGATGATGGTACTGGCTTCCTATGTAGGTGCCATGATCATGGGGATGAACCTCCAGACAGCCATGGGTATGCTGTCATCTACCTATTCCCGATTGACTTTGTTTGGCGCGAGAGTAGTCATTAACGTGGGTTCTGCATTGGTCGTTTCCTTGCTGGGATCTTCACTGATTGTGGCACTGGGAGGACAGATTGCACAAGGATTCGTTGCATTCTGGTTGTTCCAGGCGCTCTTCCTGTGCACGTTCATGTTCTTCTCCCAGTTCTTCCTGATCTGCTTCGGACCTGCGGGAAGTCTGTTCAACATCATCTCACTGTCCTTGCAACTGGTATCTTCCGGTGCAATGGTACCGCGTGAATTGCTGAACAGCTTCTATAGCGGCATTGGGCAGTACCTGCCTGCAACATACGCCGTTCAGGGTATTCTGAGCGTGCAGTTGGGAGGCCCAGGAGTTCAGTCTGCTGCGGGCTCTATCGTGATTGTACTGTTGGTTGCCGTTGCGTTGTCACTGGTCGTGACGTTGTTGAAAAAACAACGCATGCCAGCTATGGCTCCAAGCCCTGCTCAAGCAAACAACTAATACAGCAGATGTATACCATTGCATCATAGGATAGGACAAGCACCCCGATGATTTTCATCGGGGTGCTTGGTGTAATATAATAGACAAATGATTCGCTGGCTGCAGTCCTTGAGCTGGAGCGAATGAGATGAACGGACAAGAGGGAGCGGGACGGAATGACTGAACCGGAGTTGGATATCAAAACGAGGATATTGCTTGCAGCCAAGAAGCTTTTTGCACAGCAGGGGTATGACGGGACGAGTGTTCGTCAAATATGTGATGAGGCAGGTGCCAATGTGTCGCTGGTGTCTTATCATTTTGGCGGCAAAGAAAAGGTGTTCGAAGCATTATTTGAGCATTTCTTCCCTGGGCATATGATGAACGCGCTGGCTGAAGAGTCCATGTCCTCGCCTGTGGAAGGTATCCGACGAATTATTGGTGAAGTTGTGAAGTTCACGATGACGGATCGGGAGATGAGCGATATTGTGCAACTTGAAATTACACTGCGTACACATCGTACAGCAACCGTATTTCGTTTTCTAGACCCTGTATGGACCCGAGTGAGGGACCTGTTGCAAGAAGGAAAAGACCAGGGATTGTTCCAGGTCGAGTCCGTATCTTATGCGATGCTTCAGGTTATGGGTGTGGCTTTGGCGCACAAACGGGCCAAGAATTCACGATTTGGCTTTGATTATCAGGATATGAATACAGACGAGCTTGCTGAGCAGACAATTGAGTTCGTACTACGAGGATTGGGAGTGAACAGCCATGAATGAAACCATTGAGTTGATGATGAAACACCGCTCTGTACGCAAATACAAGCCAGACCCGGTAAGTGATGAGCAGCTTGCAGCTATCGTAGCGGCTGGGCAGATGGCTTCCTCTTCAAGTAGTGTGCAAGCATATACCGTAATTGCTGTGACTGACTTAGAGCAAAAAGCCAAGCTGGCTGAATTGGCAGGTAACCAGGCCTATGTCAATGAATGTCCGGTATTTCTTGTATGGTGTGCTGATCTGTATCGGCTGAGTGATGCTGCGAATCGTCATCTTCCTGAGAAGGAATCGTATGCCGATTCAACCGAGAATTTCATGGTAGCCACGATTGATGCTGCACTTGCTTCCCAGAATGCCGCTCTTGCGGCAGAGTCACTAGGGTTCGGAATTGTATATATAGGCGGGCTTCGTACCCGGATTGAGGAAGTTGCTGCGCTGTTGGGATTGCCGGAAGGGGTATATCCGGTGTATGGCATGTGTATTGGTGTTGCAGATCAGGAAACGGGAATTCGGCCGCGTCTGCCACTGGATGCAGTTCTTCATCATAATCGTTATAATGCCGAGCAGAGCATCAAAGGTGTTGAGCAGTATGATGAGACAACGACGGCGTACATGAAAGAACGGACTAATGGTGAAAGAACGACTCCATGGTCCGAACTGATGGCGAAGCGCCTGACTGAGCCGACACGGTTGCAAGTGAGACCGTTCCTGGAAGGCAAAGGATTCTTGAAGCGATAAGTTATATAGTAGACTAGAAGTCAGTCGGTGGCGAAGCCGACTGGCTTCTTTGTGTTGTGCTGGCAGGACAAGCGATAGTACTTGCTGTTACCTGATTGTACTCAAGTTAAGCCATAGAAACGCTTTGTGTTCTGATAAAAGAGCCGGGCGGCCCGCTCGGTTCCCATGCCAGTGATTTCGCTCCATGCCTGGATGACCTGTCTGGTCATGGCCGGGTGTGTCATTCGTCCCTGAAATGGTCCTTCGAAGGGCCACGGTCCGTCGGTCTCGGCCATCACTTGTTCCGATGGATATTGCCGGGCGAGTTCACGAATCTCTTCTTCATACCGAATATCCGGCGTGAAGGAAATGAAATAACCGTTGTCCGCCATGCGCCTTACGGTTTGGCGAGAACCTTTGAACCAGTGGAAATGAGCACGTCGGAACTGATATTGCTCCAGCAAATCACAGACGATATCCGCATCATCGTATACCGCATGAAGGACAAGTGGTTTGTTATGCTTTTTGGCAAGTTGGATGAAACGTTCAAGCAGTTCAATGTACCCGCTCTGATCGAAGCGTTGCCCTGCCTGCTCCGCTTCCTGACGATTGTAATAGGGAAGGCCAACTTCTCCTATGGCTGTGGCTTGTCCCATATGCTTCTCGATCCATTGGAAGAAGAGGTCCATTTCTGCAATGGACGGCAGTTCCTGTTCCGGATGGAAACCGAAGGCCGGATAGATGTTACGTGGATGTTTTTTTGCATGCTCGAGATTGGCCTGGGCAGAAGCGAGACTCATGGACACGGCAATGACTGCTTCGACCTGCTGAGACGGGAAAGATAACAGCATCTCGCGTTGTTCGTCAGGGGTATACTGATCGAAGTGAATATGAGCATCAATTAATGGTGCGAAAGCTTGAGAATGCACGAGGGAATTCCTCCTTGTGTTCATTTATATTCTAACTATGTTACGCGGAATTTCTTGTGGTGGATCACCCATTAAAGGGAATTAATAACTTAAAAACCCGCGCTATTATGATAGGCGGGCTTTCTGTTGTTCTTCTCTCATCCACTGTGCAATCTGCCGTTTACGCTCCAGAAAAGCGGATTCCTCCGTAATTTCTTCTCGTCTTGGGCGATCAAAAGGAACATGTACCTCGTGCAACACTGTTGCAGGTCGGTTGGATAATACATAGACCCGATCCGCTAGCAGCAATGCTTCTTCAATGTTATGGGTGATGAACAGCACCGAGCGGCGGTTCTGTTCCCAGATATCGAGCAGCCAGCGCTGCATGTCACTACGTGTCAGTGCATCCAGCGCGCTGAAAGGTTCGTCCAGCAGCATGAGTTCCTGCGGACTGAGCAGGGCGCGCAAAAATGCAGCACGCTGCTGCATTCCGCCCGACAGCATGTGAGGATAGGCTTTCTCAAACCCGGCAAGACCCACGCTACTTAACCACTTACGAGCTTCTGCAAGTGCTTCGACCCGAGGGGGTGCATTTGAAGCCACTTCTCCAGCAAGCAGTACATTGTCTTCAATGGTACGCCAAGGGAAAAGAGCGGGCTGTTGCGGCATATAACTGATCTTGCCACGTTGGCCCGTCACATTATGACCATTCATGAGCACTTGGCCTTCCTGTGGCTTCAGCAGACCGCCGATGATATGGAACAGGGTGCTTTTGCCACAGCCGGATGGACCAACGATAGCAACAAACTCGCCTTGCTCCACAGTCAGGGACAGGCCGTTCAGAACCGGTAGCTTGCTGCGCCGTTCACGGAATGATGCATGAACATTAACAACGTCCAGTGCAGGTGGAACCGGAGCAGGAGTCGTATTGGCAGGTCGATTAGGCGTAGCCGAGTTTAACTTTTCACCGTGCGTTGGCTCCACTGCGTGTGCTCCTCGTCCAGGCTGGACTTGTTCGTCCTGTTGCCGATTCATATGGTCATCACTTCCTAATATACAGATTACTTCTTTATTATCGCTTCTGTGGCCGCCAGCGCACGAGCAGCTTCTCCAGCAGGGCAATGAACAGGAAGAGCAGCAAGCTGAGCGCGACAATAATCATGATCGCCACGAATAGACGATCGGTGCGATAAGCCGACTTTTGCAGCATCATATAATAACCAATACCCTTGTCTGCACCAATCCATTCGGCGATGATGGCACCCATCACGCTATAGGTAGCGGCAATTTTGACACCGGAGAACACGGATGGCAGCGCATGGGGGAGCTCCAGCTTCCAGAAGATATGGTGACGTTTCGCACCAGCCATGCGCATATAGTTCATCATCGCGGCGTCAGTACGGGTCAAGCCATCCATGGCCGCCACTGCAACGGGGAAGAAACATACCAGGATGATCGTAATCAGCTTTGGCAACAGCCCGAATCCAAACCAGATTAACAGGAGCGGTGCGAGCGCAATGGTTGGGATATTTTGACTAAGAATAAGTAAAGGATACAGGGCTGACTTGAGAAAAGGGACTAAATGCAGCACCATCGCAATCAGTAATCCAACCGCTGTTCCAGCGGCGAATCCAATCAGCGTTAACTGAATGGTTGCAGAAGCGTGCATGCCAAGTCGTTCGGCCTGGGTTGCCGCTTCGCGGGCGATGTCGGACGGTGCAGGCAGCATCCATTTCTCAATATGGAAGAGGGAGACGGCTCCCTGCCATATCGCTATAAAGAGAATAACCGCCACAATGGGCGGCCATACACTTTTGAAATAGGCAGGCATTAGCGATACTTCTCCGTCAGGGTATCCATGCTGAAGCCAGTAGGGCTATGGGCGATTTTGATCTGGGAGATGATGCTTGGGCTGCCAGCCTCCACAAGTACCTCGTGCATTTTACGTACAACTTCCAGCAGTTCCTCCAGTTCCCCCTCCATTGTGGTGTCGAGCGCGTTCACCTGATATTTCAGGCCGGATTGCTGAATAACTTCAATGGCGCGATCAACGTAAGGATAAGAGTTCTCGCCATTTGGCGTTTTGGGAATAACTTGAATGCTAAGTAGTGTGCTTGCCATGAGAGATCACGGCTCCTTTCGTGATAAATAAAATGAACTAATGACTGTTACACTTGCCACTTCGATGACAGAATAACCTTCCAATCGCTGTTATCCCCAGATTTTTTTGATTCCCTTTCTCTAAAGGGAAAATCCGGTGATAAAGGCGACCGCTTCGCTTTTTCACGTTATTTCTGTCCTCTCCGTCATCGTGTAAATATTAAGTTCGTTTTATATGAGAAATTTTATTGGGGTAAAAACTCGTTCGTATATGCCTTGCTCACATCGATCTGTTCATCGAGCAGTTTTTTGCTAAACATCCAGTCGGTGTAGTTCTGCCACACTTTCTGTTTTTGCTCACCCCAGCGCGGGGCGTCATCTGTGTACTTGGGACTAAGCCACTTCTGGCTTGCCAGTACGAGGTCTTTGTCCAGATCCGGTACGGCCTTGATCAGAATGTTCGCTGCGTCTTCGGGATGATCAATTGCGTATTGATATCCTTCTGAAGTGGCTTTCAGGAATGCTTTCACCAACTCAGGGTCGTTTTGGATCGTTTGCTCGTTTGTTACGAGGACAGGCGTGTAATAATCCAGTGCATCTGAATAATCCTTCACATATAACATGTCGATCGGTTCCCCGCGCAGTTCGGCTTCAATCCCCGTCCAGGCGTAGAAAATCCACGCAAAATCAATGTCCCGTTTTACTGCGGTGAAAAAGTCGGCGTCACCCATATTAATGTTTTTCACTTTGGATACATCGGCTCCGTCGCCTTCCATAATGGATTGCATCACGGCTTCTTCGACTGGGGAACCCCAACCGCCATAGGTTTTACCTTCAAAATCTTTCGGTGACTTGATATTCCGATCCGCCGGAGCAGCGAAACCAGATGTATTATGCTGAATAACTGCTGCGATGGAGACCAATGGAAGACCCTGTGTGCGGGCTTGAGTTACACTCTCCTGATAACTTACGCCAAAAGGCACTTCATTGGAGGCAACCATTGTATCTGCGCCACCGGCACCTGGTTGTACAATCTCCACGTTCAAGCCTTCGGCTTTATAAAAACCTTGATCTACAGCTGCATACAGGCCGGTATGATTCGTATTTGGTGTCCAGTCGAGCACCACTTTAATATCTTTCAGGGCGGCAGTGTCACCTTCGTTGCTGCTTTCCGTATTTGTGTTGCCGTTCTGCCCAGCTGGGGCAGCTTCTTTGCCACCACATGCGGCTACAGTCACCATAAGCACGCATAAGAGCAACAATCCCATCGTTTTACGCCATTTCATCTGTGGTTCTCTCCTTCGGTATGTCCGGCCGATTGGCACGGGGTACTCCTTGGCTTCATATCCAATCATCTTGCATAAATCGACAGATTTATACCAGTTGAGATCTGGATAACGTCACTTTTTTTAGCTCTCTGGCTATATAAAAGAACATTAAAAAAGCGCCCCGTATTCCGGGACGCGTGCAGGCGTTAGAGAGGTGGCGTTCAGCCATAGGGCTGTGCCATTTCGATATACTCCGATTCCTACGCTGGCATGATCCAGATCAGGTCTAAGGGTTAGTATCTTGGTGGGATACACTCTCAGCCGGCCAATTCCGACTCCCCTGGGAAACTATGAAGTTACGGGCATTACTAGGTGTAATTATAGGCCAGCCGGTGGAACGTGTCCAGTCATGAACTGGATAGGGACACGTATAAGTTATCAAACAGGCCGTTATACATATGTATAACAGCCTGTTTGGATGTGTTATTTTCAATAATTATCGTGGGGAATCATATAAGGCAATCTGACTGAGTGCAAAAGCATCGGATTTTGGGTCATAACCTACCTGTTTCTGAGTGGTTTCCAGATTTAATCGTTTAAACCGATTATTCGAGATCCCATGCAGTATGGTGAAGGGTTCCAGATCGGTAGTTGTAATTGCTTTGAACATCAAATCACACAAGTCAGCTGGACTAATATACGCGCTCATATCCCTTGCCTCCAGCACGGGTCCGTCCGGTTGAAAATCATCATATGCACCTATACGCACCGCAACACTTTGTAAACCTTCGGTATACGCAAAATAGGAAGCGAGCGATTCTCCAAAACATTTGCTAACCCCGTACAAATTCCGTGGGCGTGTCGGCATGTCCGGATAGACCTGAGCATCAATGGGATACCCCTCAATCGTCTGTGCACTGCTTGCCAGAATGACTCTTCGTACACCTTGGTCCTTGGCTGCACGGAATACATTAAATGTGCCTTTGATATTGATGTCCAACAACGATTCATAAAATCCGGCATGCGGGGAAGGATCTCCCGCCAGATGTACAACCACATCCATGCCTTCGCAAGCATGCTGACAGGCTTCGGGGTCTGTCACATCCAGTGTCATGATCTCATGGCCTGTCCCTTGATACGTATGCAGTCTGTCGATATTCAAATCCGTTAGTCGCAGGTGAAATGTCTCTGACAAGTGTTGGGACAAGTCACGTCCAATTTTTCCGGCTGCGCCGGTAATTAAAATGTTCATGAAATCAGCTCCATTTCTTAGCGCTGGAAGAACTCAATCCATTCCTTTTCAGGTCCATAGATGAAGAAATAGCGGTAACCGTTAGGTAGTGTAATAATCTCTCCATCGATAAATTCGGCTTCGGTGGATTGAATGCGTTTGTACTCAGAATCAAGATCATCCACGTGGATCGCAAAATGGTGCACCGTACCTTCGGAAGGCAGCTTGTCGCTGTATCCTTGAATTAGCTCAATCTCAGTCTCGTTACTTCCATTGAAGCCGAGAAAGGCGAGCTGAATGACGCCGTTAGTATGGGTTACCCGGTCTTTCAATTCAAGACCAACGATCTCCGTGTAGAAACGCAGCGTGGTCTCCAGATCACGAACGGCAATGCCGACGTGGTCAATGCGCTTTTGAAAACTCACAATCAAAACCTCCTTATGTAGTGAATGTTTCTACCATTTTAAGGGATATCATAGAGCTGTACTACATGGTTGTCAAATATAGTTTTAAATTGGAAAAATCACAGTTGTTCACAGAATGTTCACTTATGTGAAGGGTTTCCTCATCTCTATAATTACGAAGGTAAACAGAGAGGATGAGAGAATTGCCAACCAGCAAGAAGGAACAAATTATTTTCGGATTAATGATGTGTATAGGAATGGTCTTGGTCATGATGTTCTTCAATCTATGGCACAGTGGGTTACTCGGCAAGATGTCCCCGCTTGAAATACTGCTTCAATTCATATTATGTTTTGTCATTGCGTTTCTGGTGGAGTCTTTCATTGTTGGTCCTGTGGCGAGAAAGATTGCATTCGCCTTGCCCTTCGACAAGTCCAACAAGATTTTAGGTGTGCTCGTCATGTCATTTTTCATGGTGATTGGCATGGTTCTGATCATGTCCATGTATGGAATGATTTCAGCGTATCTTGCAGACCAATTAAGTGGGGGTTCCATATTCCGTACCTATCTTCAGACGATCGCTCGCAACTTCAGCCTGGCGCTTCCATATCAGTTAATCATTCTGGGACCACTCGTGCGATATGTATTCGGTAAATTCATCAAGGATAACGGGCCCGTAATGCCTGTCGTTAACAAAAGTGTGTGATTCGGTTGGCCATAAGTATTTCCTGGGCAATCTTGTGCAAAAGAATAGATATTATTCTCACCTTTAATGAAAGGTGAGAGAGAGGCAAAGATAGGGCACTTGCCACGATGATTACAGCGCTAACGAATCGAGGACACCTTATTAGTCCAGTTTTTAGGGAATAAAAAATCTAACGAATCTCAGCGGCGTTATTATGCAAAAAACCTCCAACGAGACCTTGAATTTGAGATAATTATCTATAATAATGTCTCTAGGATTCGTTAGATTTCAAACATGCAGAAATGGAGGGGAATAGCGTGTGCTAGGTTCGTTACAACAGAGTAACGCTACAAAAAAATGTCCACCGTCAGGTCATGACAGTAGACATTTCAATCTCAATCTCAATAATAGGTAATTCTAATTCTCAGGACTGCAACGACACATAACTGTTAAGTCGCTGGATCCACCACATGTTTGTTCTGCCATTGATACGTGATTACGCTAATGACAAGCAGGCCAACTGCAAAGATCGCAAGCATCCATGCAGATTGATTAACCGCCAGATGATCAAGACTCCATCCCGTGGTCAAAGGCAGAATGGCACCGCCAACCCCACCTGAGGCAATCAAAATGCTGGGTGTGGATTCTTCAGTTCCGGGCAGCAGTTTACTGGCGAAGACAAGGGCAATGGAGAAAATACCTGACATCGCAAGTCCAAGCAGTAAGATGATGAGAAATGCAGACCAGATTTGGTTTGTAAATGGAAATACCATTAACAAAAGAACAGATGCGAGACAACTGTACAGGACATAGACGCGGTATTGGAATTTTTCTGCGATATATCCGGCGAAGAGTCGTCCCACGGACATGGCAATCCAGAAACAGGTGACACTAAGCGCTGCTCCGGCTTCCTTCATGTTCATTTTCTCAATCAGGATCGCCGGCATGAAGTTCGCAAGACTCATTTCTGTGCCAACATATAGGAAGAAGAACAGAACGAATAATACCAGAAGAGTCCTGTTACGGCCACGATAGGTTGGACTGGGTGTACTTGCAGATGCGGGATGCATCTCACCCGATGTCCCAGCAGAGTGCGTATTTACGGAAGCATGATTTGAATTCTGTCGCTCCAGAAACTTATCGAGTTCACCGAATGATCCTTTTGCCCAGAAAACAAAGGTCAGCGCTGCGCAGATCGCAACAACGAGAAAGGAAAGGCGCCAGTACCCGGCAGCAATCAGACCGCTGGCAATGAGCGGCATGACCATCGCCCCGATCCCGAATAACACTTCCAGTCGACTCATGGCAACGGCTGTATTGTCTTTGATTGCAGCGATGATAATGGTGCCAATAACAGCCTCAACCATTCCGAATCCAAAGCCGGCAGCGGGTGCAATGACGAACATCCAGCCCCATGGTGGCAACAGCATATAGGATAATTCTGCAATACAGAGCAACGCAGTGGCGATTAACAGGCCCCCGCGTTTACCAAAGCGTCTGTTCAGCCATGGAGATAACAATACACCACCGAGGAATCCGGCAAATTGAGCAAAGATCAGCGTCCCGCCCTGACTATAATCTTTGCCGTAATGTTCAAGTGCAACCGGCAGAATGGAACCGAGCACAACGTGGGCAAGTCCAATCAGGAAATAGGACAGACATCCGATCCAAAGTAATTTTTTCATAAAGAACTCCTTCTACTTATATACATAATTGACGATCACAATAAAGCGCAATCTTGAAGACAAAGTCTATCATAACAGGACGTGTTAAGTTGTGCCATGAATTCCTGATCGATACAAAAGGTTGCAATCTGGTCCGGCGTTCGTATATACTGAGACACAACAATTACAGATCGGACCATGCCGTTGAAGAGAATCCAACTCGGAGGCGTTTTCGCCAGGGGAGCGATATTTCCCTAAGTTAACCGGAACCGCCCGTTATCGCGGACCAAGAGGCTGAAAGCAGGATATCCTGATTCAGCAAGTTGGGTGGCACCGCGAGCAGAGCGCTCCTCGTCCCAAGGGATGAGGGCGCTCTTTGTATTTTTACAGCCAAAGGAGACGGTGACCATGTTAGAAATGAAGTGGATTCGTGCACATGCAGAAGAGGTTCAGGCCGCAGCAGACGGGAAAAAAATCAAGATCAACATTCGCACATTGCTGGAGCGGGATGAGGAACGCAGAGCACTTTTACAGGAATCGGAAGAAGGACGCAGATTGCGCAATACGTTATCCGCGGACATTGGCAGACTCATGCAAGCCGGGAATCGGGAACAGGCCGAGGGTTTGCGGGCTCAGGTGAAACAGATCAATGAACAGTTGGAACAGGTGGAAGCGAGGCTCGCCCCTGTGCAGGAGGAAGTAACCAAGCTGCAATGGCTGGTACCCAATATCGTATCCCCGGATACCCCCAATGGCTCGTCGGATGCGGATAATGTAGAGCTGCGACGTGTGGGAGAGGTGCCAACGTTCGAGTATAATACCAAAGATCACGTAGAACTTGGGGAGTTGCATGATCTGATCGATATTCCCCGTGGAGTTAAGATTGGTGGTACGCGAAGCTATGTATTAAAAGGCGCTGGCCTGTTATTACATCGGGCAGTACAGCAACTTGCGCTTGATCTGCTGCTGAAGCACGGCTTCACACCGATGGAGGTACCGCTGATGGTCAGGGAGGACGCACTGGTGAACACCGGATTCTTCCCAACAGGTCGAGATCAGGTCTATGAACTTGAAGGGGAGAACAAGTGGCTGGTGGGAACTTCTGAAGTGCCGCTGGTCTCGTATTATGCGGATGAGATTGTTGATGTTCAAGAGCCTGTGAAGTTGGCCGCGGTATCGACGTGTTTCCGCAGTGAGGTTGGCTCCGGCGGACGGGATGTGCGCGGATTGTATCGTGTGCACCAATTTGCCAAAGTTGAGCAGGTCATTCTCTGTGCCCCTGATGCAGAAGAATCGGAGCGCATGTTGCAAGAGATTACGGGACACGCCGAAGAATTGCTGCAATTACTGGAACTGCCGTATCGTGTTGTCGCTGTATGTACCGGAGATATGTCGCAGAAAACGTATAAACAGTATGACATCGAGACCTGGATGCCAAGCCGCGTTGCATATGGAGAAACGCATTCGTCGTCGAATCTGCATGATTTTCAGGCGCGCCGTTCGAATATTCGTTGCCTGGATGCCGAAGGCAAGTTGGCCTATTGTCACACGCTCAATAATACGGCGGTGGCATCGCCGCGTATCCTGATTCCGTTGCTTGAGAATCATCAGCAGGAGGATGGAAGCATTCGCATTCCGGTAGCCCTGCGGCCCTATATGGGCGGGGCCGAGAGCTTGATTTTGCCAGAGCAGGACGAAGTGAAGTAGAGAGGTTAGGTAACGCTTTAGTAATTCAAAAAGGGGATGTTCCAAACGGCATGTTGCATGTGACGATGGGCATCCCCTTTTAAACTGAAATAGTATTTACATAAACCAAGCTCCTACTATGTCGGGCTAAATTCAAAAGTTTTTATAACGATTACACGCTGATCTCATGAATTGTTCCAAGACTCTCACTCACGTTATTCAACTTTATGCAATTCGTATCCGATATAATATAATAGAAGTAAAATATTGGATTATGGGAGATGGATATAGAAATGAGTAGAATCAAACTGGCGCTTCGAGGCACACTTGCTCTAATTATGGCATTAACAATACTGGTCCCTTCGTTGGCCTTGGCGGCTACCGGTGACGTGAAATCGATTGAAATAACCAATAGCAGCCCGCAGAAGATGAGTGTTTCCGAAACAGCTGCGCTTCAGGTGATGGCAACGGTAGAAGGTTTTGATAACAAGCAGGATGTTACCGAAGGCGTGACTTGGTCCACCAGTAATGCAGCAGTCGCTACGATGGTGAAAGGCAAAGTCAAGGCTGTGGCCGCGGGCGAAGCAACGATTTTTGCAGAAGTAGACGGGTCTAAAGCCCAGTTGGTTGTCCAAGTGCAGGAGAAGATCAAAAGCATCAAAGCTTCACCGAAATCCTACAGTTTTGTTAAAGGCAGTGAAAGCACCCTTCCGAAAGTAAGTATTACCCGTGCGAATGGTAAGGAAGAGGATGTGACGTCTGAGATTGTGTGGTCCGTATCCACTTCTTCGGCTGTGCTGGAAAACGGTAAAATCAAAGGCGTTACACCTGGCAGAGTATTGCTGCAAGGCAAATATGGAACAACGATTGTGAAAGTCCCCGTTGCTGTGACGGATGAAATTACCAAAGTTGAAGTCACTCCTGCCACAATGCAGCTGAACATCAAGAAGTCCAAGGCGTTGAAGGTCATCGGGACCTACGCAAATGGCAAAACGATCAACCTTTCGAAACAGATCGTATGGACCTCTTCCAATACAAATGTAGCTATCGTGAAAAATGGAACCGTTAAGACGCTGACCGAGGGACAAGCCACCTTGACAGGAACTTATCAAAATCAGACAATAAAGGCAGAGGTTACCGTTGTACCTTTGCTCAAAAAGTTGATTACAGGCCAGAAAAAACTGGTTTTGTCCCCACAGGGAAGTACAACGCTGAGTGTGATGGCCCAGTATGATACGGGCAAGACCACTGTTGTGACCAACAGTGCGGTGTGGAGCAGCACAAAGCCGGGCGTAGCGACAGTAACAAATGGCAAGATCGTGGCTGTAGGCAAAGGGAAAACGTCCATCACGGCCAAGTGGGGCAACAAAAAAGTGACGATCCCTGTTACGGTAAAATAAATCTTCATATAATCAAGCATCTTGCATGAATCAAAAGTTAGTTTCAGTACATGACACGTTAAAATCATCAATATCATCAAGGTAACAGACAACTAGGGGCGTAGACATACGCTCCTTTTTTGGATATATAGAAATATGTATCTGAAATGCCTTCTGCTTTAACAACTATATAAGGGGATTGGATGGGAGGAATATGAAAGCTTCGATTATAAGCTCAGACTCTAACTCTAGTGATCTGGCTTACCTGAAATATCTTCTTTTATCCCTAAGTTCCACACTTACATTTCAACGGAGTACTACGATTAAGCGCATGAAGCAACGCACCTATCAAAAATACAGAGAAGGTTACCATTTAAAATGTCATGGTGAAGAGGAGATACCTGAATGAAAGATCCAATGCAACCGGAAAATTGGCCTGCCTGGGCGACAGAGTCGGTAGAGATTGCTCCGGCCAACCCCAATTGGGATGCGCAGGCTCAGGATGAAATCCGGCAACTCAAACGTCTTCTAGAGCAGTTTAATATTCATCAATTCGAACATATCGGAAGCACGTCCATTCCAGGGTTACCCGCCAAGCCCATTATTGATCTGATGGCAGAGGTACAGTCATGGGATGACATGGATCTGATCGCGGATCAGCTGAATCCGTTGGGCTGGAACTACGTTCCGCCTGAACTGGATGGACGGGAGTACAGACGATTCTGGGTCAGGGTTAAGGATGGCAAGAGAGCTGTACACCTTCATCTGATGCGCCCGGGAGAAGAACGCTGGGATCGTCAAATTCGGTTTCGGGATGTGCTGAGAAAACGCCCAGATCTGGTGGAAGCTTACGCCGTCCTGAAGACAAAGCTTGCTGATGAGAACAAGGAAGATAGGGAATCGTATACCGCTGCCAAAACGCAATTTATTTTACAAGTGCTTGATGAAGGCGTGTGATTGATTGAAAAGCGTACTTATCAAAGACAGGCTGATCTATTTCTTCGCAGTCATGATGACCATGGCGGCAGGACTCGCATCCAGACACTTTGGTGATCGATTGCCGGATTGGGTGCATGAACATTTCGGAGATGCATGTTGGGCGGGCATGATTTATTTCGGAGTACGCATGGTGTGGCCTCATCGCAGCTTGGTATGGGCGATGTGTTTGAGCTGCGTATTCAGCTGGATGATTGAGTTCTCGCAGTTGATTCAGACGCCTTGGCTGATTGAGGTACGCTTTACCGTATTAGGTGCTCTTATTTTGGGACATGGTTTTCTGGTGATCGATCTGATTCGATATACGGTCGGTATTCTGTGCATGGTTATGATAGATCGTTATTTCCTGAGAAATAAGATGGCTGGATCATGAACTCAAGTGAATCATGGAGGTGTGCTGCATGAATGTAGAAAAACTTTTTGCCGAATTGCCCGAATTCGAAACACAGCGGTTAAAACTGAGGCGGCTTACGATGGATGATCTTGATGAATATTATGCGTTTGCCTCTGATCCGCGAGTGAGTCAGCAAAGCTTGTGGAACTGCCATGAGACGGTGGAGGATTCAATTCAATATATTCAGCGGGTGCTGGATAATTATGAACGGAAAACGGTACATATCTGGGCTTTTGTTTTAAAGGAAACAGGGACCTTGATCGGGAGAGGTGGCATTTTTCATCTCAACGAACCCATGCAGAGTGCTGAACTAGGGTACGCGATAGCCAGCAGTCACTGGGGTAAGGGGCTCGCAGCAGAAGCGATGCAACCTATCGTGGATTATTGCTTTCAGGAACTGGACTGCAATCGGTTGGATGGGAAATGTAATGCAGGCAACATAGGCTCTGCACGCGTAATGGAGAAGCTGGGCATGTCGTACGAAGGTTTGTTACGCAAACAGTTGAAGGTCAAAGGTGTATTTACAGATCAAAAATTGTACTCCCGTATCCGGGATGATCTATAATACTTCCAATGACACATAGGGTACATCGCAGAAATTGAAGGAGGCGGAACCATGATCTATAGTATTATTTCCCGTTCGTTGTGGGAGCAAGTGTCAAAAGGGACTGAGTATGCACCAGATAGCCTGGAGACAGACGGATTCATTCATTGTTCCACGAAGGAACAGATCCCATGGGTAGCCGGGCAATATTATGCAGGCCGCACAGATCTGTTATTACTTAGTATTGATGAGAAGGCGTTGAAGCCAGAACTGGTGTATGAGGATCTCTACGAATTGAATGAACTATATCCACATATCTATGGAGAGCTCAATCTGGATGCGGTTCGCAAAGTCATTCCATTTGAACCGAATGCAGACGGTACGTTTTCATTTCCTGAATAAATAACATGTGACGCTTCTATTTGGACGTGATCTGGGGACATTATACTTTTTCGAAGGGTGGTTAACGGATGGATATGAATCAGGTTTTTCTGGAGACAGCCGAGAAGCAATTCTTGTATTACAAGCAGCTCGGGGAAAAAGCCATGGCACAACTGGATTCCGAGCAATTGTTTCAATCCTGGAATGAAGACGCGAACAGCATTGCGGTAATCGTAAAACATCTATGGGGCAATATGCTGTCCCGCTGGACGGATGTACTGACAACAGATGGTGAGAAACCGTGGCGTGAACGGGACGCCGAGTTCGTGAATGATATTTCGTCCCGGGAAGAGTTGCTCTCCAAATGGGAGGAAGGCTGGAATTGTCTACTCGAATCCATTCGTTCGTTTACCCCGGAACAATTGTCTCATATCATATATATTCGGAATGAAGGTCATACCGTGATGGAGGCCATTATTCGGCAATTAGCACATTATCCGTATCATGTTGGGCAGATTGTATTTGCCGCGAAAATGCTTAAAGAAACAGCTTGGGACAGTCTCTCGATTCCGAGAAACGGGTCAGATCAATATAATGGCGGCAAATTTTCCAAACCGAAGGCACGCAAACATTTTACAGAAGATGAACTTCATATAGAAAAAGGTGAGGAACAACAATGACTCAAATTGCATTGATTCGCCATGGAAGTACAGCGTGGAATAAGGAAAAACGTTCCCAGGGACAGACGGATAATCCGCTGGATCAGGAAGGCAGGGAACAGGCGGTATTACTTGCCGCGAGACTGGCCGACGAATCCTGGGATGCCATCTATGCAAGTGACTTGGAACGTGCAAGTGAGACAGCTCGCATCATTGGTGATCGCTTGGGTATTCAGGAGATTCATCTGGACCCTAGACTTCGCGAGATGGGTGGAGGACAGGTCGAAGGAACGACGGAAGAGGAACGGTTAGCCAAGTGGGGAGCGGATTGGAGTACTCTGGATCTGGGACGTGAGCTTGTAGATGCAGGGACTGTTCGAGGTAGTGCGGTGCTTGAAGATATTGTACGGCAGCACCCCGATGGAAGAGTGATTGTTGTCAGTCACGGAGCCGTTCTGCGTAATACACTGCGAGGTCTGGTGCCTGAACTGGATATCAGCGTGAAGCTGTCCAACACATCCATTACCCGGATCGCCAAGAATGAGAATACGTGGCAATGCGAACTGTACAATTGCAGCGTGCATTTGGATTCTTAGAGAGAGTCTCAATAGATGGATGCCCTGACGTTAAAACGCTAGCAAACTTTGTGGACAAAGGGGGAGATGGCGCATGACCGAATTGACGTATGCATGGACGGAGGAGATCCTATCTCCGCTGGGTGAGACAGCGGTTATCATCCAGTGTGGAGATCAATTGTCTGACGCTGTGCAGCGCAGAGTGATGTCTGTATGTGCTTTGCTGGAAAAAAGCACTTTGCCAGCCATGATCGAATGGGTGCCTTCTTACACGTCCGTTACAGTATTTTATGATCCGTTCATCTCCTCTTACCCTCAGTTATGCAAGATTCTACTTCAACAGTTGAATCAAATGAAGGAATCCGTACAAGACAAACCCAGAACGGTCACGATTCCCGTATGTTATGGTGGCGAGTGGGGCCCTGATCTGGACTACGTTGCCAGTGAACATGGACTGACCGCAGAGGACGTTATTGCGATTCATACATCCGGGGATTATCTCGTACATATGATTGGGTTTGCACCGGGTTTTCCGTATCTCGGCGGGTTGTCTGAACAGATTGCTACGCCCAGACGGGCAACGCCAAGGCTTCGGGTTGAGGCGGGTACAGTAGGTATTGGTGGCAAACAGACAGGAATCTATCCAGTGGACACACCCGGAGGATGGCAATGTATTGGACGAACGCCACTCCGGTTGTTTTGGCCGGAAGAGAACGTACCGAGTTTGCTGGCAGCAGGTGATCGGGTTCGATTCAAACAGATTACGATGCAGGACTATCTGGCCTTGAAGCGGAAGGAGGGCGAACGATGAGTATCGAAGTGATTCGCCCTGGTCTGTTATCTACCGTTCAGGATGAAGACAGAACCGGCTATCGCCGGTATGGTATTCATCCTGGCGGGGTCTTGGACACCTTTGCAGCCAGAGCAGCCAATATGCTTGTGGGCAACTCCCGACATGCGGCAGTGCTGGAGATGACGATGACGGGACCGGAGCTTCGATTTCAGGAGAGCCAGCTAGTCTCATTATGTGGAGCTGATTTGACGGCAACGGTGGATCATCTGCCTGTACCTTTGTGGCGTCCTGTGCTGGTGCGGGCAGGAAGTGTACTGAAGTTTGGCCCATGTCGTCATGGTTTGCGTGGATATCTGGCGATTGCGGGTGGAATAGCTGTGCCTGAAGTGATGGGCAGTCGAAGTACAGACCTCAAGACAGGTCTTGGCGGTGTGGAGGGCCGAGCCTTGCACGTGGGGGATCTGTTATCCATAGGTGAACCTTCTGGTGAAGCGCAAGGTTGGATGCAGCGTATGGAGCAGCAGGTAAAGCAGAGTGAGCGGGACCACCGAATATTGGCGCCTGCGTGGCTTTTATCTGAACGTGAAAGACCTGACTATTATGGGCAACCTGTTATTCGTGTGATGGAGAGCAAGGATAGTTCGCTGTTCAGCGAGACGAGTCTGGGACAATTCTATGCCGAAAAATACGTGATCTCTCCACAATCCGATCGGATGGGCTATCGCTTGCAAGGCTCCAGACTGGAGCTGGATCAGCCCCTGGATCGGCTGTCTGAAGCCGTTACCTATGGCACGGTGCAGGTGCCACCTGATGGTCAGCCCATCATCTTGATGGCGGACCATCAGACGATTGGAGGTTATCCTGTCATTGCACAGGTAGCTCGGGTGGATATACCAATCCTGGCTCAGGCTAGGCCAGGAACCCAAATTTCTTTTAAAAAGATTACGCATGATCAAGCCGGACAGTTGTATATGGAACAGGAAATCAATATGCAGTTCATGGATAAGTTGATACGCAGAAGAATGGCAGGAATGGGGGGCGCTTAATGAATACCTCGAAAACCTTGGATATCAATTGTGATCTGGGCGAAAGTTATGGTATATATCGCACGCTGTCGGACGAGGCCATTCTACCCTTGATTACATCAGCCAATATTGCCTGCGGATTTCATGCAGGAGACCCGGCTACAATGCGGCTGACGGTGGAGAGGGCATTGGAGCATCAGGTTGCGATTGGAGCCCACCCTGGGTTGCCGGATTTGCAAGGATTTGGCAGAAGACGTATGGACATTACGCCACGGGAAGCATATGACATGGTGGTGTATCAGATCGGTGCGCTGGATGCCTTTGTCCGTGCAAGTGGGGGGCACATGCATCACGTAAAACCACATGGTGCTTTATACAATATGGCCGCAGAAGATGCGAAGCTTGCTGAAGCCATCGCCGAGGCGATCTATCAAGTGCAGCCTGATCTGTATTTGTATGGTCTGGCGGGCAGTGAGTTGATTCATGCCGCGGATCGCATCGGTCTGCGTAGTGTGAGCGAAGTGTTTGCGGATCGAACCTATGGGACGGACGGAAAGTTAACTCCTCGCAGCCAAGCTGGAGCCCTCATTGAAGAATCGGGACAAGCGATTGCTCAAGTGCTTCGGATGGTGAAAGACGAAGTCGTTGTATCCACGGATGGTACGTTGGTTCCCATTAAGGCAGAGACTGTCTGTATCCACGGTGACGGTTCGAACGCTCTCGCATTTGCTCAAGAGATTCGTCGTGTGCTGGAATCGGAAGGCATTAAATTATCTTCGCATACCACGGGATGATAACCATGTTCAGCAGAACAACAGTAGTATCAGGTTGTTCGGATTGAACTTTGAAATTTTGGAATGACAAGGAGTGAATGAACAGAATGAAACCCATACGCAACTCGGCGAAGGCTGTCATTGTGCAGGATGGACGATTGCTGGTCATCCGGCTGGAAGACCAATATGGTACCGCTTATGTGTTCCCAGGTGGAGGACAGGAGAAAGGTGAAGAACTCAAGGATGCGGTCGCGCGCGAATGTCTGGAGGAGATTGGTCAGGCCGTGAACGTGGGAGAGCTGTTACATATCCGGGAGTATATCGGTAAAAATCATGAATTCGCCGAGTGGGATGCAGACATCCACCAGGTTGAATTTTATTTTGCGTGCAGCCTGATAGATCCGGAGGCAACCGTTTTTGAAGGCTCCAATCCAGACGACCACCAAGTCGCCGTGGAATGGATTGCCCTTGAAGAGCTGTCCCAGATTCGTTTATATCCAAAAACCATAGGTGAGTTGCTTCTTCAATCGGGCTCTTCATCAATCTATCTTGGAGATCTGAATTAAATCAGTCATGAAGAATTTAAGCGATAACCCCTTTATGTAAACATTTTTATAAAGAACTTTTCCAATTTTGTCACGTTAGCGTATCGGTTCATGGATTCACCATAGGTGAGGTGGGTACACTATAAGTACAGGCTTATTACAAAAGCATTTGCATTAAGCTGTCTCTAGTAATAAGGGATTAATGAACTGTCATTAAACACAAAGAGATAGTAACAACTACACTTCTCTTGTACTTTTTATTATTCACCCTTAATTGGAAGAACGGTAGACGTAGTGGAGGGGACGGAATCGATTCTGAGGAAGCGAAGTGTTCGCATGTATCTTGGGTTATCAATCATATATCCTTTGGAATTAAGCATTCACACGATAACGGAGAGGACAGAAGAAACCTGAAAAAGCGAAGCGATCGCCTAAAAGCTTTCTGAAAGAAAGCTACATCGGAAGCATACGCTATCACCGGATTTTTCCCTTGAGAAAAGGGAATCAAAAAATCTGGGGATAACAGCGATTGGAAGGTTATTCTGTCATCGTAGTGTCAGTGTAAATCGTCTTTAATCCAATGTATACGATGAAGAGATCAGGATCATTGCAAGATAACAGCGATCCAAAGAACGATCCGCACCCGCAACGGCCTTCTACAGAGTTCTTCCAACATCCCCCCAAACCGAAAGGAGCACTTCCCATGAACCAGACTGAATTGGAACAAAACATTGTAAAAGCATTGGAAAATAACCCTTTTTGCAGCTTCTCCACTGTGGAGAATGGTAAACCGAAATCCCGCTATATGGCGCTTTTCAACGATGGACTGAACATTCATCTGGCAACGAACCGCCGTACACACAAAGTAGAGGAACTGGAGAATAATCCGAATGTTAGCCTGCTACTAGGTTATGAGGCTGGTGGTTCCAAGGAAGTAGTTGAGATTGAAGGAACCTGTGAAGTGACAAAGAACGAAGGCTTGCGTGAGCAAGTGTGGAACGATGAACTGAAGGTGTGGTTCGATGGACCTAATGATCCGAACTATGTCATTCTGGACATCACCCCGGCTCGTATCGAATATACAGGGAAAGATCATGAACATCATGTGTGGGAACAATAATCCGAATATGAACATAACCTCTGCAAAGTAGCGTCCTTATGCGAAAATACGCGCAGAGTTTAATCCAACCGTGAAAGCCATTAAGGTTTCACGGTTTTTGGTATGGATGAATAACGCTGAATTGGATATACATGTAAGGCACATGTAATATACGTATTTCAAAGATAATAAGCACTAAATACCTACTAAAATGTTGAAAAAAATGTCGAAATCACGCATGATAATGTAAACTTACCTAGGTATGTGCGGGTAATGTAAAAAATAATGCTTTTCAATGACTGAACATTGCGTTATGATTTGGAATGTAAACGACAAGCACAGACATAAATAGATGTTCATGTGAGATAAACTTACCTGAAATTCCGATGCATGTCATCAGAGCGTCAGTACGCACAACCCATGAAATCTATCTTTTTTCTGCGCTCTTCGTTTGCCCATTAATGCATGATTCAATGTACATAACCGGGAGGGGTTATTTTGAAAATGAGAAAAAAAGTATTATCAAGCCTGACTGCCGCTTTGGTTGCATTAAACGTGCTTGCGGTATTTCCGGTACCTGTGTCGGCTGCGGATGCTGCCAAAGTTAAACTGCGGATCATGGAGACCACAGACATTCATACCAATCTGGTTAACTATGATTATTATTCCGACAAAGAGACAGACCAATATGGACTCGCCAAAACAGCAACACTGATTAAGAAAGCCCGTGACGAAGCGAAGAACAGCCTGCTGTTTGATAACGGGGATCTAATTCAGGGGAATCCGCTGGGAGACTACACTGCCAAAATTGATCCACTGAAAAAGGGTGAGACTCACCCTGTATATAAAGCGATGAATCTGCTTGATTATGATGCAGGTAACATCGGTAACCATGAGTTCAACTATGGTCTGGACTTCCTGGACATGACGCTGGAGGGAGCGAACTTCCCTTACATTAATGCCAATGTTTATGTAGACGATGGTGATGATGATGAGACAAATGACAAGAACTATTTCACACCGTATGAGATTTTGGATAAAAAAGTAACGGATGAGACTGGCAAAGAACATACGATCAAAGTAGGTGTGATCGGATTTGTACCGCCACAAATCATGCAATGGGACAGCGCTAATCTTGAAGGTAAGGTCATCGCCAAAGACATTATTGCTACTGCGAAAAAATTCATTCCTGAAATGAAAGCCAAAGGGGCCGACATTATTGTAGCTATTCCTCACTCCGGATTTGAGGAAATTCCTCAAACGGATCTGATGGAGAACTCCGTTCTGTATCTGAGCCAAGTTGAAGGCATTAATGCTATTCTGTTTGGACATGCCCACAAAGTGTTCCCAAGTGCTGATTTTTCCGGCAAAAAAGGGGTAGACCTGGAGAAGGGCACCATTAACGGCGTTCCTGCTGTAGAGCCAGGATTCTGGGGGGATCACCTGGGGATTATTGATCTGGATCTAGAACAAGTGGATGGAAAATGGAAAGTGGTCGATTCCAAAACGGAAGCACGCCCAATCTATGACACAGCGGGCAAAAAGCCACTGGTAGAGGCTGATCAGGACATCATTGATGCGGTTCATGAAGAGCATGAAGGTACATTGGAGTATGTTCGTGGTCCGGTGGGCGAAACGACTGCACCCATCAACAGCTTCTTCGCTCTGGTTCAGGATGATCCATCCATTCAGATCGTAACGAATGCACAGAAATGGTATGTCGAAAAACATATGCAAGGTACGGAATATGAGAAAATCCCTGTATTGTCCGCAGGTGCACCGTTCAAAGCCGGTGGACGTTCAGGCGCTTCGTATTACACGAATATTCCTAAAGGCACCATTGCCATCAAAAACGTTGCTGACCTGTACGTGTATCCAAATACGGTACATGCTGTAATGGTTAACGGCGCAGAACTGAAAGAATGGCTGGAATGGTCTGCAGGCCAGTTCAACCAGATCGACCCGGCTAAAGGTGGACAACAACAACTGATCAACAATGACTTCCCAACGTACAACTTCGATGTTATCGATGGTGTAACGTATCAGATTGATGTGACACAACCAGCCAAGTATGACGGCAAAGCAACCGTTGTAAATGCATCGGCAAGCCGGATCAAGGATCTGAGTTTTAACGGTAAACCGATTGACCCAGCGCAAAAATTCATCGTAGCGACGAATAACTACCGTGCTTCTTCGTCCAAGCTGGCTAACCCGGACGGTAAACGTATTGTTCTGGCTGCACCGGATGAGAACCGTCAAGTGATCATCGACTACATCCGTGAGAATAAAACGATTAATCCGGCAGCGGACGGCAACTGGTCCCTGGCACCAATTAAGCCATCTGCTGGGTTAACCGCAGCAGCGCTGAACGATCTTGAAGTTGTGTTTGCTTCTTCCCCGGATGCAAAAGATCTGGTTGAAGCAAACCCGGCGATGTCTTTCATTGGTACAAATGATGATGGTTTTGCTGAATACGGCATGAAATTGACTGGAGAAGCAACAACAACTCCGAAACCAGGTACGGAGCCTGCTCCTACGCCTACAAAGCCAACTAAACCTACGGAGCCGACTACTCCAACCAAACCAACGACCAAGCCACAGCCTGAGAAACCAGCGGGCGGCAAAGTGGTATATGTGGTGAAAAAAGGCGATAACTTGTACCGCATAGGTTTGAAATATGGTGTAGACTGGCGCAAGCTTGCGACAGCTAACCAAATCTCAAATGTGCATAACCTGAAAGTTGGACAGAAAATCGTGATTCCCGCTTCTTAAAGTTTAATAAGTTGAGGGAGACCGACAGTCATCAGACTGTCGGTCTTTTTTTCTGCAAATTTGAATATATTTGTTCCAAGAACCGTCATACAGGAAGTCATCAAAACAGTAGAGATTAATTTTAAGACCCATGATATAATATTTACAAACTTTGGGTATATACAAGTGAACATTAATGGACATGGAATCTAAATTGGCAAGGGGGGTCCTACATGAATTGCAGTGGCTGCAGTCCAATCTATCCTATAGAGGGCCAAGGTACCTTGTACTTGCGTCCCATTTCCCCCGCTTTGCTGGAAGCGCTACAAACGCCGGGAAGACTTATCGAGACGTCGGATGACATGATGTGGATGGATTTTTCGAATCTTGAGACGGTTCAGAATTTAATAAAAGAGATCGGCGAAATTGATCCGACATTACGTGATTCCCTAACCGTTCAGATTCTGCCTATTTACGAACAGGCTAATGAAGAAAGCTGGATTAGTCTAACTATGCAGGAGTCTCGTTTCAAACATGCGGAGCTTGTTTCCATTATTCTGGAGCATCAATTCAGCAGTCATATGCAACCCATCGTTGATGCATCGGAGCAGATTATCGGATATGAGTTTTTGCTTCGTCCTGCTGAGAATGGAAAATCCTTCAGTTCCTATGAATTATTTGAAGTTGCGCGTGAGACCGGACTACATTCTTTTCTGGATCGATTGGCGCGTATTACTGCTATTGAGACCAGTGCTCTTTTTCTGCCGCATGGTGTCAAACGCTTCGTAAATTTCCTGCCTTCCTCCATATACAATCCCGAATATTGTCTGACACATACGTTTGAAGCGATTGAACGTCTTTCGCTGGACCCTAAAGATTTTGTGTTTGAAGTCGTGGAAACAGAGCAGATTCAGCATATGCCCATCTTGCAGCAAATATTTGAGGTATATCGTTCCCGTGGAATGTCGGTTGCACTGGATGATGTGGGTGCCGGATATTCGACAATAGAGTTGATGAATCGGTTAGAACCGGATTTTGTCAAAATAGATCGAAGTCTTATTGACCGTTGTGATCAGGATTCGACCAAACAAGAGAAAATTCTTCATATTGTTGAGATGTCGAGTCGATTTGGAGGGCAAGTCCTTGCCGAGGGGATCGAACGAATGGAAGAGTTTGAATTCTGTCGTTCCATAGGTATTGAGCTTGCACAGGGCTACTATTTTGGTAAACCCTCTGCGCAACCTCCAGGCGGTCCTTACTCTAATACTTCATCTAATTCATGGAATAATTATTAACCTGTACCTTGTACAAGTCGCTTCTGATCAGAGGTGGCTTGTTTGGCGTGCCTGCACATTTTTCTCTCAAATAAATACCCTCATTTAGCCGATATATAAGATAAGCCTTTTAGATTGATCCATACATATAAAGAAAGAGGGCATTTTTACATTTTGAGGGGGAGAAAGACATGAGTGAAACTCAGGATAATAAACCAATGAAAGCAGCGAAACCTACCAAACCAAAACATAGTCAAAATAAAAAGAAGAAAAAGAAAGGTTTTGTCTGGAATATAAGGAACAAACTATTGGTCTCCTTCCTGGCCGTTCTACTCCTGCCAAGCTTGGCAGTCGGCTTAATCACACTAACGATGGCTGAAGATGGCGTACAAGGACAATTAGTGGATAGTGCCATGCAAAGTGTGAGCACTGCCAATACCATTGTAGAAAGCCAAGTGAATTACAAGATTCATGACATTAACTATTTCGCGGATGCTCTTGATCCGAGCCTGATCAAAGGGGAGAACGATAGTCCCGAGCTTCAGTTGAAGCTGGAGCAATATCTGGGCTTGCATCCCGATGCCATGAACATTTTTGTAGGAACAACAGACGGAGTTATGGTTCGAGGTAAACCAACAGCGAGCAGCACACGGGGAGATGCTTATGATCCTAGGGAGCGGGAATGGTACAAACTAGCGATGGAAAAACCAGGTACAGCTGTTGTATCAGCTGTATCTGTTAATACCGATGGTGTTGCAGTTGTGTTTATCTCCAAAACATTAAAGGATCAATCCGGTGTCATCGGTTTATCTCTGGACCTGACAGACCTGCAAGAGCAGACATCCATTAAGGTGGGCAAAGAAGGCTACGTCATTATTATGGATGCAAACAAAAACTATGTCGTATCCCCTGTAGCAGATGCAGGTACGCCGGAAACGAGTGGCTTGCTGGATGAGATGTATGAAGGTCCAGAAGGTCAATTCGATTACGTGTTCAACGATCAGCCGAAGATGATGATTTTTTCAACAAATGAAGCAACAGGCTGGAAAATTGCAGGCACGATGCTCAAGAGTGAAGTAACTAATGCAAGTAAGGATATTCGCATGGCCACATTTATTGTTATTCTGGCGGCTACGTTCCTTACACTCCTCTTTATTATCTGGTTTACACGCTCCATGCTGCGTCCAATTAAACGACTGCAGGAATCTGCCAGAGCCGTGAGTAAAGGTGACTTGACCGTGAAAATGGAAACAGGGCGTAAAGATGAAGTCGGAGAACTGGCGAAGTATTTTGAACGTATGGTCGATAACCTGCGGATGATGATTCTGGGCGTACAGGAAACGACAGAGCAGGTATCTGCTTCTTCTCAAGAGTTGTCTGCCAGTGCAGAACAAACTACCAAAGCGATTGAACATTCAACACTGGCCATTCAGGAACTGGCTGAAGGTGCAGAGCAGCAGGTAAACAGCGTGAAAGACGGATCGGGACAGATGAGCCGAATGGCAGAAGATGTTCGAATGATGTCGGAGCGTGTGCAGTCGATTACGGCGAATATGCGGCATACGTCCGGAGCGGCTTCATCTGGGAATGAGGCAGCAGGACAGGCTGTGGAGCAGATGAACAGTATCCAGGAAACGGTGGAGCAGCTGGGGACGGTGGTTCAATCTCTGAATGCACGTTCCGTTGAGATTGGTAGCATGGTTGACGTCATTGCATCCATCTCCAAACAAACGAACTTGCTCGCATTAAATGCTTCTATTGAAGCGGCAAGAGCGGGGGATGCGGGTCGTGGGTTTGCAGTTGTAGCTGGTGAGGTACGTAAACTGGCAGAAGAATCCGGAAGTTCGGCAGCGCAGATCGGTGAGGT
Organism: Paenibacillus sp. FSL K6-1122; assembly: GCF_037977015.1. NCBI lineage: Bacteria > Bacillati > Bacillota > Bacilli > Caryophanales > Paenibacillaceae > Paenibacillus > Paenibacillus sp. FSL K6-1122. Next base: position 510,654 of record NZ_CP150272.1, read on the forward strand.
GGTTCATAATATCCGTCAGGACATGGATGCCGCTCTAATCGCTATGAATGCGGCTCAGACTCGGGTAGGAGAAGGAATTCAGGCCGTGAATACGTCAGGACAATCCTTTGCTCAGATTCGGGAGGCGGTGGAAGATGCTGTTCATACATTGGATGACTTGTCCGCAACAACGAAGCAACTGGAGAGTGGTGCATCCCACGTTGCCAAGGCGATGAGTGATATTTCGAATGTGACCCAGGAATCGGCTGCGAATACAGAATCCGTGTCTGCATCTTCGCAAGAACAACTGGCATCGGTAGAAGAGATTGCATCATCCTCGGCACACCTGAATAGCATGGCAGAACAATTACAAGGATTGCTTGGCATGTTCAAGATGGTGGAGGATACACCGAAGGATAAGGGTAAAGAATAATTCCTGGCATTGAACACCATAACTTACCACACATTTTATATTAAAAGAAAATAAAGATAGACAATATTCCTGTTGCCCTGTATAAATATATCGTCTGGTCATTCCGCGCATAGAGCGGTGTAATCTTACAGTATAAGATCGAATTAACGAAATAATATATTGATACAGGGTACAGCAGGAGGCTCTATGGTATACGTAGCAATACTGATTTTTGTAGTAACGATCACCTTGGTGATCTGGCAACCTCGTGGATTGGGTATCGGTTGGACTGCCTCTGGTGGGGCATTGCTTGCCCTGCTATGTGGAGTTGTCAGCTTAAACGATGCCTCGGATGTAGCATCCATTGTATGGAATGCAACGCTGGCCTTTGTTGGCATTATTATGATTTCTCTCATTCTCGACGAGACGGGTTTCTTCGAATGGGCTGCCCTTCATATGGCAAGGCTGGCTGGAGGAGACGGTCGCAGACTGTTCTTCTACTCCATTCTGCTGGGAGCCGCGGTGTCTGCCTTGTTCGCGAATGACGGTGCCGCGCTCATTCTGACGCCAATTGTGCTGGCAATGGTGCGTGCATTGAAGTTTGATGAGCGCATGGTGCTGGCTTTTGTGATGGCGAGTGGATTTATCGCCGATACCACGTCGTTACCGCTGGTCGTTAGCAATCTGGTTAACATTGTGTCGGCCGATTTCTTTGGTATTACATTTGTGGAGTATGCGGTACGCATGGTTGTGCCCAATCTGTTCTCAATCGTAGCGAGTACGGGGATGTTGTTTTTGTTCTATCGCAAAAGCATACCCCTTCGCTACGACATCTCCGCGGCACGTGACCCGAAGGAAGCGATCCGTGATCCACGGATGTTCCGAATCGCCTGGTTCATGCTTGGGCTGTTACTCGTGGCTTATGCATCTAGTGAGTTTCTGCCGATTCCCGTGTCGGTTATCGTTGGCTCTGTTGCGTTGCTGTTCGCTTTGTTGGCACGCAAGAGTGAGGCTGTTGATCTGAAACGGGTAATTAAGGAAGCGCCATGGTCGATTGTGGTGTTCTCGGTGGGCATGTATATCGTCGTATATGGACTGCGGAATGCAGGGTTAACGGATCATCTGAGCCGCTGGCTGGATGCCATAGCAGAGCATGGTCTGCTGGCTGCTTCGCTCGGGATGGGCATTATCGCTGCTGTATTATCATCGGTGATGAACAATCTGCCGACCGTGTTGATTAACCTGCTAGCCATCCAGGGTGCACATACTGAAGGTATCATTCAAGAAGCATTGATCTATGCCAATGTCATTGGTTCCGACCTGGGTCCCAAAATGACCCCAATTGGATCACTTGCCACATTGCTGTGGCTGCATGTGTTGTCCCGTAAAGGTGTGAAGATCACATGGGGGTATTATTTCAAAGCAGGTATCATCCTGACGATCCCAACATTGTTGATCACGTTGGCCGGATTGGCGTTGTGGCTCTGGATTTTAGGTTAGTGCAATCGTATTTTACATTTTCAACTAGCACAGACCGTTAAGTGTCTGGAGTAGGTAGTGTTGTACGGATCGCGCTTATTGTTATGGATGTAGTGGTACTATACACACAAACCAACCTTTTTAGAAGGTTGGTTTTTTTTGTTCTGTTTTCCTTCCCAAACGATTCTTAAATAGAATACTAACTTAGAATTTAAAAAAAGTGGGTATCATAAACGAATACACGATCACTTCCTAACTATTAGGAAAGAGTATAGGCTTGGTGGATATAAAGCGCTTGCATTAGTATGTGTGTAAGGAGGAAAGCCAAATGAGAAAACGTTACATTAAGCTATTAGAGCATTTAAAACAATCTGAGCATGATTTTGTGAGTGGAAGCGAATTAGCTAATCTATTTGATGTAACGACTAGAACGATTCGCAATGACATCAAAGAAATAAATGAAAATTATTTAGATAAAGCAATGATTATTGGCAATACTCGCAAAGGATACAAATTAGTCGGGGATTTATCCAGCCTGTATAAAAATGAAGATGATGACGAAGAAAGAGCATTTCATATTATCAAAGCACTGTTATCGCAGACTGATTTTATTACGTATGAGGATCTGGCTAGAACGCTTTATTTTTCGACTCAAACGATCCGTAAAGACGTGCAAAAATTAGTGCAAACGATTCAAGCAGAAAAGCAGAACATCGAAATTGAAGCGATTATCTTCCAAGGTATCCGGCTTAAAGGAAGCGAAGTTGAGAAGCGGATTTTGCTCAAAAAACTAGTCACTACCGATTGTCTCAAACACATGCCGATAGACGAAGCACTGCAATACTATTTTGGCGATTGGTTCAACGAATCTTCTATTCATTTTATCTACGCTTGTATTGAAGAAGAGGTTGCCAAGTATAATTTATTGCTAAGTTTTCAAGAATTATTCTCGATCTGTGTGAATGTTTTGATCAGTCTTAAACGAGTAAGTCTTGCACAAAAAATAACTGAACAGGATATGAGGTTGGATCATACAAGCTTTGAAGAATTAAAAATAGCCCAATCTATTCTGATCCGTCTGGCTCAAGAAATGGATATCCCTTTTGATGAATATGAGTATCAGTATTTAGGTTACCTGCTGATCGCATTGCAGATCTTACCTAAAAAAAATGAAGAAATCGGGCATGAACACGTGAATGAAATGGAACAAAAAATCAAATCAGTGATCCAAAAAGTTGGAGAGCAATATGGATTCATCAGCTACAAAAACCAAGAGTTACTTGATCGATTATTAGCTCATATTACCAAATCATTATACCCATTAAAATATTATTTCCCTGTCGAAAATCCTTTTATTGCTCAAATAAAATCAGAATATACCAATGCTTATAATGTCGCAGTTGTATTGGCAAAAGAATTGCAATTTTGCTTAAATATCAAAATACCCGAAAATGAAATCGGTTACTTGACGTTACACATTATGGGCATTATTGAGAACTCTCAAGATAACAGAAAACGGATTGCAATTATTTATGGCAAAAATCTATTAGTCGGCAAGCTATTGGAGCGTAAGATTAATCTCTATTTTCCGAATATTAGAATCGATAGTCTATTAGCTAATCATGAAATACATCTTCTTCCCGAAGGAATTGAAACGATTATCACAACGAGCGAGATTGCGGAACAACAGCAGTTAAATGTACAAAATATCATTCTGGTAAGTGAAATGATTACAAGTGATGATATGAAGAATATTTCGATTCAGTTAAATCGTGGACTACTCAAATATTATTTATCACCAGATGATGTTTTTTTCCTAAATGAAGACAATCCAATTGATTTGTTAAAAAAACTTACAGAACTAGGCGATATTCAGCATTTATATACCAGTATTGTGGAAAGAGAAAAAATGTCGAGTACCAATATTGGGAATTTGGTCGCGATGCCCCATCCATTTGATTGTGGAGATAACAAAAAACTACGTGTACTGGTAGCGATTAATAAGCAGAAAATGCTATGGGGTGATCAGATGGCGCAGATCATTTTTCTGTTTATTCCGCCGAAAAATCAGAAGGTGAATAACACCAAATTTTTCGAAGAAATTTACGATGTGTTTAAACAGACCAATATGACAGAAAAACTACTCCATATCACCAATTACGATGAATTTTTGGAAGTCTGGTCTTCCAAATAAATCTAGGAGGAATTCAAATGTTAATTAATATGAAAGATTTACTTAAAGTAGCGTATGAAAATAAATTTGCAGTCGGATCATTTAATGTAGCCAATAGCGAGTTCGTCAAAGTGGTCATTACAGCCGCAGAGGAGCAGAATTCGCCTGCAATTATGCAGATTCACCCGAATGAAATTGATCTAGTCACTGATGGGTTTATAGCCTATGTGCGAGAAGCGGCATCCAAGTCCAAAGTACCGTTTGTTATTCATCTGGATCATGGAGCGACGATCAAAGATATTACGCGTTCGATTCGCAATGGGTATACATCAGTCATGATGGATGCATCTCATTTACCTTTTGAGGAGAATATTGCGGCAACCAAGGAAGCGGTTGAACTGGCTCATCTGGTCGATGTATCTGTAGAAGGTGAACTAGGCACGATTGGGAGTAATGAAGGCAGCTCGGAAGGTGGGGCTGACGAGATTTTGTATACGAATCCAGAAGAAGCGGCGATTTTTGTAGAACAAACAGGTATCGATACACTTGCTGTCGCTGTAGGTACTTCACATGGTATTTATCCTCAATCCAAAGATCATTCGATCAAAATCGATCGTTTGAAACAAATTCATGAAAAAGTAAAAATTCCGTTAGTGCTGCATGGTGGATCAGATAATCCTGATGAAGAGATTAGAGAAGCAGTAAAGCATGGGATAGCGAAGATCAATTTATCAACCGATATGAAGCGAGCATTCTACAACCAATTAAGAGCGACACTCGATGCGAATCCGAAAGCATATGAACCGGATCAGCTGATGCCTGAGGCGACCAAAGCGGCAACAGAACTGGTGAAGAAAAAAATGGATCTGTTCGGTTCTACGGGTAAAGCATCCCTTTATAAACTGGGAGAAATTTAAGAGGAGAGATCCATCATGAAGATTTCTAATGTCTTAAAACCAGAAAATATCATATTAGATGTCACCGCTACGACCAAAGCCGAATTAATAGATGAATTGTCGCAAAAGTTGAACGATAACGGCTATTTAAGCGATATTGAGCAATTTAAAAAAGATATCTGGGCACGTGAAGAACAGGTTCCTACAGAAGTGGGATTCGGAATAGCCATTCCACATGCCAAGTCTACTGGAGTACAGTCCCCTGCCATTATTATGGGCAGATCATTAAGCGGTATTGAATATAGTACCGAATCATGTAATTTATTTTTTATGATTGCAGTCGATCAAAGCTCTTCATCAGAACATTTGCAAACATTATCCAAAATTTCGACCTTTTTGATGGATGAACTATTTAGAGCAAAACTTATCCTTGCTCGAGATCAAGAAGAGATTGTCCGTTTATTTGAACAGGCAGAAGAGCAAGATGCGCAGGCGCTTCATAGTCCTAAAAAGTATGCTGGCAAAAAAGTGGTTGGAGTTACAGGCTGTCCTACAGGAATTGCCCATACGTTTATGGCCGCGGAAGCATTGAAAAATGCGGCCAAGGAACTCGGTGTACACATTAAAGTGCAAACCAATGGATCAACAGGTGTTGGAAATCAATTGACTCCTGAAGATATTGCTGAAGCTGATGGTATTATTGTGGCGGCAGATGTCAAAGTCGATATGGATGTTTTTGGCGATCGTCCAGTGATCAAAACCTCTGTCAAAAATGGAGTTCATCATGCACAAGAGTTAATTGAAGATGCGATTGCTGGAAAAGGTGTCGTTTTGAATCAAGGCAACAGTACTCTTAAAGAAGCAAAAGAAAAAACACGCTTAAAGCAGCCTAAAATATACAGCCATATTATGAATGGTGTATCCTTTATGATTCCTTTTGTAGTGGCAGGCGGTATATTGATTGCGCTTTCGTTTATGTTTGGTATTCATTCGGCTGACCCAAATAGCCCGGACTATAATGCTTTCGCCGCTTTTTTAAGTACAGCAGGGGGTAGTGCTGCTTTTGCATTGATGGTTCCTGTATTAGCAGGGTATATTGCGTATAGTATTGCTGACCGTCCAGGATTGGCACCTGGTATGATTGGTGGGATGCTGGCGACTATTGGAGGTTCCGGCTTTTTGGGAGGTATGCTGGCTGGATTTATCGCCGGTTATACGATCATAGCTCTGAAAAAATTAGTCAAAGGCATTCCTGACTCACTGCAAAGCCTGTCACCTGTGCTGATCTTGCCATTAGTAGGTTCATTTATAACCGCCTTGATTATGTATTTTGTCATCAACAGTCCGATGGCTTGGATCAATGAGTCGTTACAAGGTTGGCTAAATGGTTTAACAGGTTCTAATGCTATTTTATTAGGAGCACTTCTGGCAGGAATGATGGCATCTGATATGGGAGGGCCGATTAACAAAACAGCATCTGCATTTGGACTGGCGATGTTCGCCAATCAAATCTTTGAACCTTCTGCTGCTCTGATGGTTGGAGGTATGGTTCCGCCACTGGGTATTGCATTAGCTACAACATTATTCAAGAATAAATTTTCAATCGAAGAACGTAATGCAGGTAAAGCCGCTTATATTATGGGTGCGTCGTTTATTACAGAAGCCGCGATTCCGTTTGCTGCAAATGATCCCTTGAGAGTTATTCCATCCAATATTGTAGGTGCAGCGATTGGTGGAGGAATGAGCATGGCTCTAGGTATTTCGTTACAAGCTCCTCACGGTGGAATCTTTGTTATTCCCATTGCGGCAAGTAATCCATTACTGTATATTGTCTGTATTTTAGTTGGTTCCATCATTACAGCTTGTATGATTGGATTGTTAAAGAAACCTGTATATCAACCAAAGAGTAATTCAAGCGACCCGTCAGATAAAAAAGCCTTAACAACTATGAAATCTGCATAAATTCTCTAACCAGTTGGTGCCATGCACTGGCTGTGAGGCAGTTTTTGTTTGTTCTATATAACGGATTGATTCAATATCTACATTAAGTATTTACAGAAGGCCAGCCTTTTATAGGGCTGGCCTTCTTTGCCTACTTCCCAGGCAGGAGATTGAAATGCCTGAGATCCAACGAGCGCTGACACAGCGAAGGGAACGGAACGATTGTGGAAAAGCGAAGCGTTCGCCTTTATCCCCGGATGTATTCCTTGGAAAAAGTAAATCATATAAATCCGGGGATAACAGCGATTGAAACAACGTCCGTTCCCGTAGCGACACTTCAGCGCCAAATTGAATCCCAGATATTTCAATATACAGCCGATATTTTTAACATTGCGTTTACAAAACACTGATTTTAAGATGACATACCGAAACTACAATGAGTAAAGAGTTGATGGTGAACAAACAAATTCACAAAACGCCATCACTACATTGGGGGAGGAAAACAAAACATGTTTAAAAAGTTGCCGTTTATTTTGATGACCTTAACGTTCGTACTGGTTCTCGCAGCATGCGGATCGAAAAATGACGCTGGTACAGAGGGTGCCGCAAGCAATGGATCAGGAGAAGCTGCTACTGAGCTTAGCGGTAACATTCTGGCAGTCGGATCGACAGCATTGCTACCTCTGGTAGAACAAGCTGGACAGAAATTTATGGCAGTTGATGAATATAAGAACGTAACGGTTCAAGTTCAAGGTGGCGGTAGTGGTACTGGTTTGACACAAGTATCTGACGGACAAGCTACAATCGGTAACTCTGATGTATTTGCAGAAGAGAAACTGGAGGACGAAGCCAAAGTAAAAGAACTGGTTGACCATCAAGTAGCAGTAGTAGCTATGGCGCCAGTTAGCAACAAAGATGCAGGTGTAGAAGATTTGACGAAGCAACAACTGGTCGACATCTTCTCCGGTAAAGTAACAAACTGGAAAGACGTTGGCGGCGCGGACAAAGCAATCGTTATTGTAAACCGTCCGAGCAGTTCCGGTACTCGTGCAACTTTTGAGAAGTATGCATTGGGTGCAAAAATGGGTGATATCCAAGGTTCGATTCAAGAAGATTCTTCTGGTAACGTAAAAAAATTGGTATCTGAAACGCCAGGTGCTATTGGTTACCTCGCCTTGTCTTACTTGGATGACAGCTTGCAAGTGTTGAAATACGAAGGTGTAGAAGCAACAGTTGAGAACGTAGAAGCAGGAACTTATCCAGTGTGGGCTTACGAGCACATGTACACAAAAGGTAAGCCAGATGCAGCAACACAAGCATTCCTGGACTACATCTTGAGTGACGAAATTCAACAAAACGACGTGACAGAACTTGGATACATTCCAATGTCGGGTATGAAAGTAAAACGCGATGCAGCAGGTAATGTGGTTGAGTAATCTTTGAACTTGCGCATACAGCGAAAGAGGCGGACTTAGGTCCCGCCTCTTTACGCGGTTTGCTCTAAAATAATCCCATATTTTGCATTAATTCTACTATAGAAGGATGGTTGTTATGGAACAGACCGAAGGGGGAACGGTAATGAATAACAAGTTGAAACCGCGCCGGCCCTTAAAAGAGAAACATTATTGGGAAGAGTGGACGGGACGGATCTATACGTCGATTTGTGTCGTTTTCCTGATCGTTGTCATGTTTTCCATTGTTTATTTTGTAGCATCTAAGGGACTATCCACATTTTTCCAAAATGGAATAAGCATCAGCGAATTCCTTGGTGGAAAAACGTGGAATCCGACCGGAGAACCTGCGTTCTACGGGGCATTACCGTTCATCACAGGTTCTTTCATTACAACCTTGCTTGCAGCATTGATCGCAAGTCCGCTTGGCCTGTGTGCAGCGCTCTTCATGACAGAGATTGTTCCGGGTAAAGGCAAAAAGATCTTGCAGCCTGCGATTGAGCTCTTGTCCGGAATTCCATCCGTTGTATACGGATTTATCGGTCTGAGTGTCATCGTACCTTTGCTTCGCAGTATCTTTGGTGGAACAGGCGTCGGGATTGCAGCCGGATGTCTTGTTCTCGCGGTAATGATTCTTCCTACGGTAACAAGTATTATGGCAGATGCATTGTCCGCGTTGCCAAAAGGATTGCGTGAATCCTCCTATGCACTCGGTGCCACTCGCTGGCAAACCATCTACCGTGTCATTATTCCAACAACTTTGCCAGCTTTGTTGACAGGTGTCGTTTTGGGTATGGCCCGTGCTTTTGGTGAGGCACTTGCTGTGCAGATGGTTATTGGTAATGCACCGCATGTTCCAACATCCTTGCTCGAATCAGCTTCAACATTAACAAGTGTAATTACACTCAGCATGGGTAACACCACGATGGGTTCTGTTCATAACAATGCACTGTGGAGTATGGCGCTTGTCCTGTTGGTGATGACATTTGTCTTCGTCATTCTGGTTCGCCTGCTTGAAAGGAGAAACCGGGTATGAAAATGAAGGCAAAGACGGTAGATAAAATTGCAACATCCGTTATCGTTGTACTAGCCCTGTTCATTGTTATTCTATTGCTCGGTCTGCTTGGCTTCATCATGTATAGAGGCATTGGGCATATTAGCTGGAACTTCCTGACGAGCGCACCACAGTTGCTTAAGGGTGGGGGCGGAATTGGTCCACAGCTCTTCAACTCCGTATTCTTGCTTGTCCTGACCTTGATTGTTACCATTCCACTCGGATGGGGCGGCGGGATTTACATGGCGGAATACGCCAAACCAGGCAAGATTACCAGCTTCATTCGTCTGGTCGTTGAAGTATTGTCATCATTCCCATCCATCGTTATCGGTTTGTTTGGTCTCTTGCTGCTAGTAAATCAATTTGGTCTTGGTTTCTCCCTGATCTCGGGTGCCTTGGCTCTGGCGATCTTTAACTTGCCACTGATGGTACGGACAACGGAGCAGGCCTTCCGGGCTGTTCCGAAGGAACAGAAGGAAGCAGGTCTGGCGCTTGGACTGTCCAAGTGGAAGATTATCACTTCCATTCTACTGCCTGTGGCATTGCCGAGCTTGATCACGGGTACGATCCTGGCATCGGGCCGGATCTTCGGTGAAGCAGCTGCGCTGATGTTCACCGCAGGTATGAGTAGTCCACCATTGGACTTTACAGATTGGAATCCGACGAGTCCAAGATCACCCCTTAATCCTTTCCGTCCGGCAGAGACACTTGCTGTCCATATCTGGAAAGTGAATAGTGAAGGTATTGGGCCAGATTCCAAAGAAGTGGCAGCAGGGGCATCCGCCGTGCTTGTCATTCTCGTGCTGGCGTTCAATCTAAGTGCACGCTGGATCGGTCGGGTTGTATTCCGCCGCATGACAGCTTCGAAATAAGGAGGAACCAACATGGCCATACCTTTTGGTACGGAACAGCTAAGCATATATTATGGACATTTTCAGGCGGTCAAGCAGATTAGCCTGACGTTTCCTGAAGCAAGCGTAACGGCTCTTATTGGACCGTCTGGTTGCGGTAAATCCACGTTCCTCCGGTCACTCAACCGGATGAACGACGAGATTGCCGGTTCCCGTACAGAGGGACATATCTGGATGGACGGGAACGATCTGAATGAGCCTGGAACCGATGTAATCAAGCTTCGCCAGAAGATTGGCATGGTGTGGCAGAAGCCGAACCCTTTTCATAAGTCCATCTACAACAATATCGCGTTTGGCCCCCGCTACCGTGGTACGAAGAGTAAGAAGGCACTGGATGAAATTGTGGAAAAAAGCTTGCGTCGTGCTGCGCTCTGGGACGAAGTAAAAGACAGACTGCATGAATCAGCTCTGTCTCTCTCTGGCGGACAACAGCAGCGCCTGTGTATCGCTCGCGCTTTGTCTGTTGAACCACAGATCCTGCTGCTCGATGAGCCGGCATCTGCACTTGACCCGGTATCTACGGGTAAAGTTGAAGAGTTGATTACCGAGCTCAAGAAGGAGCTACGGATTGTTATTGTTACCCATAACATGCAGCAGGCGGCACGCATCTCGGATTACACAGCTTATTTCTATCTGGGAAGCATGATTGAGCACGGGGATACAGAGCATATTTTCACGAACCCGGACAATCGTCTGACGCAAGAATACATTATGGGTCGTTTTGGTTAATTGGATCATGGAGTGTAACATAGAGCAATAGACAGAGAGATAGAGAAATAATAGAGACAAAAGAAAGCACAGTGCCTGGACGTTTGTTCGGGGGTTGTGCTTTTTTAATTTATAATTTTAGTGGGATTTTCTGTATGCGGGATAAACATTATGCTACGATATTTAGTGTGAAGAGAACGTTTACATGACTTCGAAGGAGATGTTGATAATCACTACGGATCAGATGTCTTACGACCATATGGCAGCTCAGATTATACAGAACTACACTATTGAGAAACCTGTCGTTTCATATATTCGTCATAATGAGAATCTGACATATCATGTCGTTGATGAAGCAAGCGGGCAGAAGTATCTGCTACGGATACACCAAGCCGCATATGCAAGTATGACAGGCATTCAGCATACGCTTTCTGCGCTGGAGGCAGAGATGAATCTGCTTCATGAGTTAAATGCAACGACAGCATTGCGCGTGCAACATCCGGTACGCAATGCATCGGGTGAATGGGTCACGCTATGGACAAGTGAGGCAGGGAAAGAGATTTGTTGTACGGTACTGGAGTGGATTGAGGGAAGGGACATCCAGCAGGGGGAACGCCTGACAACAGAGCAGATCTATGATCTTGGGGCACAACTGCAGATGCTTCATCAATATGGGCGTGAGCAGAATCAGACAGATCGAACAAAGGTGAGGCCGGCATATGGCAATAGCCATGAGAACTTGGTCATGCTCGGGCAGCTAGAAGAAGGCGTCCGACTGGGGATTTTTACAACGGAAGACTTCGATCTGCTTCGTGAGACGTTTGAGAACATTAATGAGCAGTTAGAAACATACCCGCATTACGCAGGGACATGGGGGATCATTCATGGGGATATTACTCGCAACAATCTGCTGATAACGGAGCAGGGGATTTCCATGATTGATTTTTGTCTACACGGTTATGGTTATTATCTTTTTGATGCCGGAGGGGCAGCACTTATGTTCAATCGGGAGGAACGTGACATATTTTTATCCGGTTATACCCAACAGATCGCACCACTGACGGATCGTGATATCCGGTTAATGGAAGGGTTTATGTTGATCTTTACACTGGGTTATTATGCCTTTCAGATGGCGAATGAGTCGAGGCACGAATGGATGAAAGATCGCATGCCGAAGCTATGCAGCAAGTATTGTAGACCCTATGTACAGAACGAGAGCATCTTCTATGAGTTATGAGGTGTTTCCTTTTCTAGGAGCTATAACTTAGGATTAAGATTGTGAATATTACCTGGGCGTCCTGAACAATCGGGGTGCTCTTTTTGCATGCATTAGATAACGATCTTAATGGACATTTATGAAGAAAGTATAAACTCTGAGGAGAGTCAACTTTTCTTAGCTACAATATAGTCATGGGAGGATGAAGCAGCGATGAGAGACAGCGAGAATATATTGCTGGTGGAGGATGATCCGGAGATTGCCCGTATTTTGAGAGATCATCTACGTCATGAGGGTTATGGGGTAACTTGGGCATCAAGCGGTTTGGAGAGCTGGGAAGACTTTAGGGAGGGAACCTATCAATTAGTCTTGTTGGATCTGATGCTACCGGAAATGGATGGGTTCACGGTATGCAAAAACATTAGACTGATCAGCGATGTTCCGCTGCTCATGATGAGTGCTCGAATCGAGGAAGAGAGCAAAGTCAGTGGGCTTGGGCTGGGAGCTGACGATTATATTACGAAGCCCTTCAGTCTAACGGAACTTACAGCTCGCATTAAATCTCATCTGAATAGGTACCGCAGATATCAGGGCGTAGAGCCGGATTCGACAGATAGACAGTATAACGATGGGTTATCGATTGATTATTTGAATCAGCGCGCACAGGTTCATGGAGAACATGTGGCACTAACCAACAAGGAATGGGCTTTGCTCATACTGCTTGCTTCTCATCCGGGCCGGGTGTTTACCAAGGCGGAACTGTATGAACATGTCTGGAGTCAGCCAGAGGCGGGGAACTCGAGTACAGTCACAGTTCATGTGAAGAGCCTTCGGGCCAAGCTTGGTGACGAGCCCCATCATCCACGCTGGATTCAGACGGTGTGGGGCAGTGGATACCGGTTCGTGGGGGAGCCTGAGGAATGAAGTTGAAGTACTGGTTAATGCTTTCCTTCCTCATTGTAATGCTGCTGCCTGTCGCTGCTGGGTGGGCGCTGTACTCCCTGTATAACTATTACAATGATCAGCGTGCCGTAACGGAATATGTGGAGTTGTCCGGACAATTGGCTCCTATTGAACTGGCTTTATCTGACCCGGGACTGTACCAGCTGCACTCGCCTGATGCTTTCGCTGCACTCTCCGAATTGGAGAATGGTCGGGTGAACTTTGCTCTGTATTTACCAACAGGGATTCGGGTGTACACATCAGAGGGGAGTACATGGTCTGCTGGAGCTTACACCGTTGGGGGGGCGGAGCTGTATCGTAATTTGTACAACTTACAGATTCGTCATCGTACATTCTCGTTGAAGAAACCCGTATGGGAAAAGGGTGAGTTGGTCGGCATTTACGAAATCGTCATGCTGCGTGGAGATTGGCTGGAAGGCATATCCTTGCGGACTACCTGGGTCATGGGTCTCGCTGCTACTTTCTTTATCCTGTTATACGGAACAGTGCTGTGGTTGCTATCCCGAAAGCTCTTTCGGCCGATGAAATATCTCATAGAACGAATGGATGCTTTTGCACGGGGAGAGGCTGCTACGGATGTGGTACCTGTTCGTCATGATGAAATGGGCATCTTGCTCCAACAGTTTGATGCAATGCAAGACAAGATCAGACATACTCAGGCCGATGTGGAGAGGGAGCAAAAAGAAAAACAGCTCATGATCGCCTCGTTATCCCATGATCTGAAAACACCGTTGATGTCCATTAGTGCCTATACGGAAGTACTTAACGGTGATCGTCAACTGAAACGTCTTGAAAGGCAGGAATATCAGGATGTGCTGCTCGGAAATGTGGAGCGGATGAAACAGATGATTAGTGAACTTGAGATGTATACGGCGCTGGGTTCCAGTGAATCGGAGATGGCCATGGTTAAGGTGGAAGGTGAAGAGTTTTTTGATATGCTGCTTGGGAGCTATGAGGGACTTGCCGAGCGTGGTCAGATTGACGTGAAGATGGATGTCCGCACAGATCAACTGTACCGAGTTCATCCCGAACAACTGATGCGCCTGACAGATAATCTGATAAATAATGCACTACGCCACACAAGGACGAACGGTGTAATGGGACTAGGGGTTATTGCTTCAGATTGGGAGCTTCCTGAATGGATTATTCCTTCGCTTAGAGCTGAATTGGATAACTACAGGGCGGGAGCAACATTGATCATAGTACAAAACGAAGGTCCTGCTATTCCTGAAGAACAGCTCATTCGTATTTTCGAACCCTATGTTCAACACCAGAATCAGGAGGAGAAGACATATGCAGGTGGTTCGGGATTGGGATTGAGTATAGCCAAACGGGTTGCAATAAAGCACGGAGGGGATATGCGCATGTGGTCATACGAAGGATATGGAACGCTGGCAGCATGCCGATTGCCTGAACATGGAGAATGTAAACGCAGAGAGGGTGGATAAGATGATGAAAAAAGGATGGATGATGCTGGGTACTGCTGTGTTGGCAGGCGCCCTGCTTGGAGGTTGCGCGGAGAAGGATATGCTGGCTATGTCAGGAGATGAGATGATTGAGAAGGTTGTCTCAGCAGAAACAGAACCCGCCTCGTATTATGCGGAAGGTGTGATGAAGATATGGGCGGATGACAAGCTGACTAACACGATGCAAATTAAGGAATGGGTAGATGGGGAAACCGGACGAAAGCGCACGGAAACATCAGAGAATGGCAATGTCAGTTACGCAGTTAATGATGGAAAGAAGATCATCATATATGAAAAAGAGACAGGGGCAGCATATTCCATGGATGCATCATCCGTGTCACAACAACCTAATCAAACCCAGAAGCAAATATTGCTCGATCAACTAGAGCGGTTACGTACTACGCATGATGTGAATATGATGGGACAGGAGAAACTTCATGGACAGGACGTCATTCATATTGAGTTGACACCAAAAGAAGAAGGCGCATTCTCCATATCTTCAGAGTATTGGGTAGATCCCAAAACGTGGATGATTGTCAAAGTAAACAGCGCGTATGGGGATGGAAAATCAGAAATGGTCTATGATCCGATTCAGTATGACCCTGAATTCACAAAGGATACTTTCGTAATTGACATCCCTAAGGAGGTCGATGTGAAGGACTTAACCGATATGATGCAGAATTCCGAAGTGACCCTAGAGGAAGCGGAAGAAGCGTTGGAACAGCCGTTCCTACAGGACATGAGTGGAGAATTCGAACTATCACGGATCGAAATGTCTACATCGCGCGGTGAGCTGAGCAGAGATGAAGTAACCTTGTATTATGTAAGTAACGACAAGGTAGAAGTCAGCCTGACGGTATTCAAGATGCCGGAAGAAAATGTGGACGATACACTAATACCGGATGAAGCCGAGATTAAGGTTCGTAACACCGAGGGTTCATATATGAAGAGCATTCGGAACATATCATGGAGTGAGAATGGCTTGCGGTACTCCATCATGGGTGAAAATGAAGGATGGACAAAGGCAAAGCTGCAAGCTTGGGCGGAAGCACTGACCCTTCCCAATCCGTCTAGATGAGCTAAAGAATAATAAGGTTGCCGCAGAAACGAAGCGGCAGCTTTTTTTGTATATTATCCTTTTGGTGTGGTGGATATCTATTCGATCTCCTTTCAGTCCACTCCAAAAAGGCAAGAGGGCAACTTCACGTTTACAGTTCAATATGCATATTTATAGAAAACAATCTTGATTTGGTGATGCAGGCAGGAGAAGGGGGCATCGCAGGATGGCTGTTTTATCAACAGGGCCAATAGAAAATAATATAGTGGTGGGAAGCGGCGAGCGTCCTACACAGAGAATTACAGTGAAGTTGGACAATTGGAGTCTCACTAGTTTCTCTACCGTTCTGGTTCAAGGCTATTATTTGAATGGTGTTCGCACACTATATGTTGAGGAATTGTTTAATGTTTTGCCTAACCAGGTTATAACAAAAGACTATTATGCAGATTTGGATGCATTTGAGTTTATATTTATCACAGGTGATGATACGGAGGATGAAGTTCAGATTTCCGTATGGGGGAAAAACGAGAACGGTCAACTGGTAACGGCACATCGTTTGGTGTCTGAGGAATTGTTAGGAGCGAACCCCGGTCTAGTCGGGGTAACGGGTGCGACTGGAGCTACAGGGACAGCAGGGGTTGCGGGAACAACTGGTCCTACAGGGGCTACAGGTGTTACAGGACTGACAGGAGTTACTGGTCCTCCTGGAGGAACTACGGGATCGACGGGAGAGACCGGTGTCACTGGGACCACGGGGGAGACAGGATCTACCGGAGTGACAGGAGTCACGGGCGCTACTGGAAGTACGGGGACCACAGGAGAGACAGGGCTTACCGGAGTGACGGGTATTACTGGGAGTACGGGAGAAACAGGGTCTACTGGAGCCACGGGGATTACCGGGAGCACGGGAGAAACAGGGTCTACTGGAGCCACGGGGATTACCGGGAGCACGGGAGAGACAGGGTCTACTGGAGCCACGGGGATTACCGGGAGTACAGGAATAACAGGAACGACAGGGGTCACTGGTGTTACAGGTGCAACAGGCGTAACGGGAGTAGCGGGAACGACCGGAGTCACTGGTGTTACAGGAGCGACAGGACTGACGGGAACGACCGGAGTCACTGGTGTTACAGGAGCAACAGGACTGACGGGAACAACTGGAGTCACTGGTGTTACAGGAGCAACAGGACTGACGGGAACGACCGGAGTCACTGGTATTACAGGAACAACAGGAGCTACTGGATCGACAGCAGCTTCTGCCCCTGCGGATTCTTCCTTGTTTGCTGATAGCCAGACCACGGCGTTGGGTCTTTCATTAGTAGCTGAAACGACGATTCAGACACTTAATGTACCTGTAGTGGCAGGTCAACGCGTGAAAATCGATAATAGTACACAAATAGCAATAGTTGTAGGGGCTAACTGGAGTATTGCGTATAACATTAATCTGAGACGTAATGGAGTTTTAATTAATCAATTGCAGCTCTCACGAAGTGGTAATGCTTCGGGAACGTTGAGGTTTCTTTCCTCCAACACTTACGTGGATACATCCCCGGCTACAACGACTAATGCATACACGATAAGTATCCAATTTACGACAACTAGCAACGTCACGAGTGCCTCAGCTGAAGTGAGAAATCTGAATGCTATTCGTTTCAGTTAAAATAGACATCGAACTTATGATAATTACACGTTACTTTTGTTGACATATATGATATTGTACATTACTCTATGGGTATACTTGATCAAAAACTTAGAAATGTACCAATTCGAATCGAATTAAAATAATACAGCGGATGATAACGAGCGGGAGAGACCTGGGTTAGCCGAGCAATATGGCTAGTGTTCAGGCACCGAAGGAGCAAGCTGCTGCGCACCCGGCGCAGTGGTTAATCTCTCAGGTAAATGTACCATCGTTGGACGCAACTCTGGAGAGTGCGCGAACTGCGCCACCCAAGGGGTATATGATCAGTCAGCCCGGTGAACTTGTCTGTAATCGCAGGCAGTGCACCCTTGTTGTGAGACACTGCTGATCGTGAAACTCTCAGGTATCGAGGACAGAGAGAGGGCCTAAGGCCTTCTTCTGTCCTTTTTTGATGTCATCATATCTAAATAAGGGACATTGTGGATGAAACTCCTGGATCGAAATGACGAATACATTTTACAAATATGAATCATGATTAATAATGGAGGGTTATAAAGTGCGATTTAAAGATGTTTTCTCAATTATTGGTCCGTCCATGACAGGGCCTTCAAGTTCACATACAGCTGGAGCGGCAAGGTTAGGGAGAATTGCTCGTCAGTGGCTTGGATGTACGCCAGAACGTGCCCGGCTGACGTTATATGGTTCATTCGCTGACACGTATCAGGGGCACGGAACAGATCTGGCACTGATCGGCGGTCTTTTGGACTATGTCACAGACGATCCACGTATCCCGGATGCAGAGCAATACGCAGAGGAAGCAGGCATGGAGGTTGAGTTTTATACAAGTGGCCTGCCTGCTCCTCATCCAAATACGGTCAAAATTGAGTTATGGCATGGAGAACGTGCCTGCTCCTTAATCGGTGCATCCATTGGTGGTGGCAGTGTATCGGTGCATGCGATGAATGATTTTCGTGTTCAGATTAGTGGTGAGTTTCCAACACTTGTTCTGCGACATGCGGACAAAGCAGGGGTGCTTGCATCTGTAACGTCCACGATCAGTTCATCCGGGGTTAACATCGGGTATATGCAGGTGGACCGGAAAGCCCGTGATGGCGAAGCGCTTACCGCGATGGAAATGGATGGTGTGCCTAATCCCGATATGCTCAAGCGTCTAAGGGAGCTGGACCATGTGCTGGACATTCGTGTTATCGATTTGAAGAGAGGAGTTGATTCGGATGCGGTTTAAACATTTGCACGAACTGAATACGATCTGTACAGCAGAATCCAAAACCATTGCTCAGCTGATGATCGAGGAGCAGGTTCAGGAGACCAATACACCGGAAGCGGATGTTGTGAAACAGATGTCTGAATATTATCAGGTGATGAAGGAAGCGGTACGCAAAGGGTTAACGGAAGATACGACATCACGCAGTGGGTTAACGGGTGGAGACGGTAAAAAAATGGCCGAGTACATTCGCAAGGGTGAGACTTGCTCAGGAGATGCTTCCGCACTTGCCATGGCGTATGCCCTGTGTGTATCTGAAGTGAATGCCTCCATGGGTCGGATCGTGGCAACACCAACAGCCGGTTCCTGCGGCATCATCCCCGGTGTTTTTATTAGCTCACAGGAGCGTTTTGGCTGGACGGACGAACATTTGGTGAACGGGTTGTTCTGTGCGGGAGCGATTGGTTATGTTATTGCCAACAATTCATTTATCTCCGGGGCCGAGGGTGGCTGTCAGGCGGAAGTGGGTTCCGCGATCGGCATGGCTGCGGGTTCCATGGTTGAACTGCGTGGAGGTACACCGGAACAGGTCGTTCATGCCGTTGGTTTGGCGTTAAAAAATACACTGGGCCTTATCTGCGATCCGGTCGCAGGCCTTGTTGAAATCCCGTGCATCGTCCGTAATGGACTGGGTGCGGTTACGGCGCTGGCTGCGGCTGACATGGCCCTGGCCGGAGTGCGTAGTGCCATTCCGTCAGACGAAGTCATCGACGTCATGCTGGAAGTAGGCAGTGCGATGCCGAGCCGCCATCGGGAGACAGCCCAGGGCGGACTGGCCCAGACGCCAACCGGCCGCAAAATGATGCAAAAGCTGGCTAAACCAAAGGCAAAGCGTGCCGAGCCTGAGCAGGAGTCGAAACCAGCGGATTCTGACACAACTACAAGTGGGGCGGACAATGCTCAAGTGGACAAGGGTACTCAGGTTTAAGCTGAACCGGGACCACCGATATATAAATCAGTGACATTATGATGTATAACGGCGAATACAAAATTACAAAACAAGCGTCCGTGAACCCGAATCCGGGTTATGCAGGACGCTTGTTTTATGCTGCCAGATGAAGCGAAGTTAGGATACTTATATTTGACTTCAGATGAATGTGTATTATGACTCTAGTTCTGGCTCACAGCCGTACTCAGTACAGCATATCCATACGCGGGCAGTTCAATGGCCAGTACGCCATCTTCCTTGGCGGTACGATGGTTTCCGCCGAATAACTCGGTCCATTCTTCGTCACCGGCCTCCAGCTCCACAATAGCCGTCTCTTCTGATCGATTGAACAGAACCAGAATGCGTTCCTCCTCATTTTGCCGTTCAAATACCAGTTGGCTGCCATCGGGACGAGCCTGCAAGAAACGAACGGTGCCTTCTGCACGCAGGGCAGGATGCACATGACGCAGGGAGATCAGTTTCTGATAAAAGTTAAACAGCTCTCGGTCCTGCTTCGCTTCATCCCATTCCATGCATTTACGGCAACCCGGATCATGCTCGCCGTCCATGCCAATCTCGTCTCCGTAATAGATGCATGGAGCACCCATGTAACTGAACTGGAATAACGCAGCCAGCTTCATCTTGCGCTGGTCGCCTTCACACAGCGTGAGCAGCCGCGGGGTATCGTGGCTGTCCAGCAAGTTGAACGCCACTTCGCTGGCCTGAAGCGGATAACGGGATAACTGTCGCCCGATGGAGTTTGCGAACTGTTCGGCGTGCATCGTATTTTTCACAAAGAAAGCATTCACGGCATCAGTAAACGGATAGTTCATGGACGCATCGAACTGGTCGCCTTGCAGCCAAGAGGAAGACTCGTTCCATACTTCGCCCAGAATGTAGGCATCCGGATTAGCCGCTTTGACTACACGGCGGAAATCACGCCAGAATGCATCGTCCACTTCGTCTGCGACATCCAGCCGCCATCCGTCCGCACCCACTTCCTTGATCCAATACTCGGCAACCTCCAGCAGATAGGCCTTAACCTCGGCATTCTCCGTATTGAGCTTTGGCATGTGCGCTTCGAATCCGAAGGTCTCATACGTTGGAATGCCGTCCTTCACGTCCAGCGGGTATTCGTGTACATGGAACCAGTCTTTGTATTTGGATTGTTCTCCGTTCTTCTGCACATCTACAAACGGCGCAAATGTCTTCCCGGAATGGTTGAACACAGCATCCAGAAGTACGCGAATTCCGCGTGCATGGCACAGCTCGACCAGTCTTTTCACGGTATCTGCGTCACCAAAGTGCCGGTCTACCCGCAGGTAGTCTTCTGTATCGTATTTGTGATTGGTGGTGGCTTCAAAGATGGGTGTGAAGTAGATCGCATTAATGCCAAGATCGCTGATGTAATCCAGATGGTCGATCACGCCCTGAAGGTCACCGCCGAAGAAATTGAAAGGTGTCGGCTCGCCACCCCACGGTTCTACCTTTTCCGGACTAATATCCGGGTTGCCGTTGGCGAATCGTTCAGGGAAAATCTGATAGAACACCGCATCCTTAACCCATGCAGGGGGTGTGAATACAGCTCCAGCATGAATATAAGGGAATTGGAACATACGACCCGGATCGTCTGGTTCTTCTTCCTGGAAGTCCGTCTCGGTCATCCAGATCTGTTCGTCTCCGTTTTTGAGCAGAAAAGAGTATTTCAGTCGGTGGTAGGGAGGTTTCACCTCACCCTCGTAATAATCGAACATGGAGTCAGAGGTGAACTTTGTTAAGGGAACCAGCGCTTTGGTTGCATCCCACGCATATTTATCCCCGGTCAGGGCATGTACCTCGGTCAGATCATTCTTTTTGGCACGCAGGCGCAGGTGGATTGTATCTTGGTCATAGGCATAGGCCCAGTTTCGTTTCGGTTGATGATAGATGGCTTCCAGCAGCATAATGAAATTCCTCCCGTCAGGTGTAGAACTGATATGTACTTGGTAGACTTGATTAATATGACATTTCCCACGTTAATGGATAAGCTATAATTAGCATGTGTGGTAACGTAAAGGCTTCAACATTGTTTCAACAAGACATGAATCCATATGTTATAGACAGCTTTTACCATGATGATGCTCAGATATATCATTAACCCAATGGGGGCAGAAAGGAAACGAATATTCGGATGAAAACCAAACTGTTATATATTGAAGACGATACGGAAATTGCGACTTGGGTCAGAGCCGATCTGGAGGAGCGCGGTTATGAGGTGGTATGGCTCGGCAGTGGTGAAGGCGCAGCGGAGGCTGCTGTCGGTTGCTCACTCATTATTCTGGATGTCATGCTGCCCGGGCTGGATGGATTTACGGTGGGCCAGCGACTGAAAAAAGAACATCCGGCCGTGCCCATTGTCATGCTTTCGGCCAGAACGTCCATTGACGATAAGTTGCACGGTCTTGATTTTGCCGATGACTATGTGACCAAACCATTTCACCCCGATGAACTGGCTGCCCGGATTGAAGTACAACTGCGTAAGGCAGGAACAGCGGTCTCATCGGATACAGCCCTGAAGCTGGATCATCTCTCCATCTATGAGAAGGACAATCGAATTATCAATGAGGAGACGGGAGATGAGATTATTTTATCGGGAAAACAGTTCCACATCTTCGCCTACCTGCTACGACATATGGGCATGATTCGAACCAAAGAGCAGATCTATGAAGCCGTCTGGAACGAGCCCTATCTGGATGGGGACAAAACCTTAATGGTACATATTCGACATCTACGCGAAAAGCTGGAGCTTGATCCGGCCAATCCTGTAGTTATTCAGACGGTCCGTGGTGTGGGATATCGTGTGAAGAAGCCATGATTCGGTGGTTCAGGGAACGGAAGATCATGAAGGGTGAACGGAAGGGAGAACGAAGCATGGATCAAAAGCAATCCGGGCGGCGCAAGCTTCGCTTTGGGCGATCCTTGATGTCCAGATACATCCTACTGATCTTGGCGGCTGTATTATTTGTCCCCGTCATTCTTCCGATCATGTCCATCATATATGTTGTTGTAGTGAATAACACGAATATGAATCAAGCGGCACCTTACGGTGATGTTACCCGGATCAGTGACCTCTGGTCACATGAAGCGAAGAACCTGGATGGTGCTTCGGATAATGAGATTAAGGCCCGGTTGGAGCTATTACATGGCTCGTATCCCAAATCTTCCATGTATCGTGTGAATGTGAACGGGGAGACCCTCTTTATTCTTGGGGGTGAAGATGTAACGCTTATGAATTCCACGTCTCCGGATGGCAGGACAGACACGACATTGAGATGGTCACTGGATTCCGGACAAACGACAGAGACTTATATTCCAGCCTTATGGAATGCAAACAATACGGTGCAATTCATGAAAGAAGCTTCCTCTCGCGATCCACTGACCGTAGTTGCATATATTGGCGGAGATGAACAGGACAGAGGACAGGGCTTCATGGTCATTGAAGTGCCGCGATCACTTCTGCAAATTCAGAGTAACGGGCTCATGGAACTCTTGTATCTTGGTATCGTAATGACCCTCATCTTTCTGATCTTCATCATTATGTCGATTCTCTTTTTCGCACGCATTCGCAAACGACTTATTCGTTTGCAGACGGCCATGATGACCACAGGCAAGGAAGGTCTCCCGCTTCCGGTAGATATCCGCCGGTCAGACGAGATTGGTCAACTGGAAGAATCCTTCAATCAGATGGTGCATCAACTGTCCGACAGCCGTCACCGTGAACGCGAGGAGGAACAATTGCGCAAACGTCTCATTGCGGGGCTTTCCCACGATCTGCGTACCCCGCTAACGGTGATTCGTGGACATATGCATGCTTTGCACAAGGAAGAGCTGAGTGAGCAAGGTGACCGTTCATTACATCGCATGGAAGCAAAGATGGAGGACCTCGGCGGGCTCATTGACAACATGTTATCCTACAATTTGCTCACGAGTGGGAAATATACACTGAAGCTGGAAGAGAAAGATATACTGCGGATCGTCAGGGAAATGGCGGCGGCCTGGTACCCGGTCTGGGAGAAAGAGCAATTTGAGATTGATATTGACCTGCCAGAGGAACCGCTGATCTGGCATATGGATGAACAGGGCATGCGCCGTATTCTTGATAATTTGTTCCAAAACGTGATCCGTCATGCCGACAGCGGGAAATATATTGGTATATCTACTCAGGAGATTCAGGGTGAGACGGCAATCGTTATTCAGGATCGGGGTCCGGGAATGCAACCGAATTCCGACACAAAAGGCACAGGTCTAGGCTTATCCATTGTAGACCTGTTGATCCGTGAGATGGGTCTGCGCAAGCGGGTAGACAGTTCCGATACGGGTGTCCAGACATATATCTACAGTGGTAAGGGAAACAGGGGAACAACAAACCGCTGAAATAGCTTTTTTAAACTAAACTTAAACTAGAGACTACTTTGGCTTTAACCTTGGAAGGTTACGATAGTTCCGAGGTGATCATACAGTGAGTGAAAATATTATTCAAACGGCGAATTTATGGAAAACATACCGGGACCGTGCAGCGGTCCGTGAACTTGATCTGCATATTAAAAAGGGAGATATCTACGGCTTCCTCGGTCCCAACGGTGCCGGCAAAACAACAACGATTCGCATGCTTCTCGGCTTAATTAAACCAACCAAAGGCGTGATCCGTGTCTTTGACAAGGATATTCGCAAGGATCGCATGGATATTTTGCGCCGTGTGGGCTCTTTGGTCGAATACCCGTCCTATTACGGACATCTGAACGCAGTAGAAAATCTGGAAACTTTGCGCCGCATCATCAATGTACCGAAATCAAGAATTGCTGAAGTGCTGTCCATTGTAGATCTGACCAAGGATGCCAAACGTTCGGTGAAGGGGTATTCCCTTGGGATGAAGCAACGTCTGGGTATTGCCAGCGCTTTGCTGGGTGAACCGGAGCTGCTGATTCTGGACGAACCAACAAATGGGCTTGATCCTGCCGGTATTCAGGAGATTCGGGAACTGATCAAACGCATGCCTCTGGAACATGGCATTACCGTTCTGGTTTCCAGCCACTTGCTGAGTGAAGTCGAACAGATGGCAAGTCGTGTTGGTATTATCCGTGAAGGCAAGATGGTGCTTCAGGATACTATCGCAAGTCTGCATAGTCAGACGGGTAGCTCTATCCGGTTAACGGTTTCCGAGCCGGAAGAGGCTATGAAGCTGGCGAGAGAACAGGGACAATTTGGTCAGCAACAAGGTGCTGCGTTAACTTTCCCTTATATGGATAACAGTTCAGTGGCACTGCTTGTGCGCCGATTAATTGAACAGGATCATGATGTGTATCGTGTAGAGGAACAGCGTCAGTCGCTGGAAGATCTGTTCATGCGGGTCATTGGCGAGGGGGCTTCCATATGACCGGGCGTGCATTATCGTCAGACTGGCTCAAGATTCGGGGGAAAGGGATCTGGTTTCTTGTCTTTCTGGCCCCTCTTGGATTGACAGCGATGCAGGCGCTTAATTTTGGCTTACGGCTGGACTATCTGAAAGAGCAGTATGCAGATAACCTGTGGGGCGGATTATTGGGCAATGTGGTTGTCTTTGTGCCCTTGTCTCTGATGCTGGGAGCAACCATTCTCAGCTCCATGATCGCTAATGTTGAGCATGAACAGGGATCGTGGAAACAGTTGCTCGCGATGCCCATTCCCAGACCAGCCGTGTATTTAGCCAAGTTCCTGCTTGCTTGTGTGCTGCTGGTGATCTCCTGCCTGCTGCTAACCGCAGGAATTGTAGGTCTGGGTCTGATCCTCGGATTCCATGCCAGCGAAATACCTTGGACACATGCGATCAAGCTGGGGCTATTGCCTTTGGCTGGTGCACTTCCGGTGTTGTCACTGGAGTTGTGGCTCACGATGGTTAACAAAAATCAGGCGCTTCCCGTCACCCTGGGCATCGTTCTCGCGATAACGGGTATGTTCTCACTCAGTATCTCACCGAGCTTTCCGCTCGCTTGGGCACAGATGGCCTGGAATGGGCCTAATCCATACCTGTATGCAGGCATGGGGGCAGGTCTAGGGTTATTAATCCTGTTGCTGGGTATGGTGCATTTTAGCCGGAAGGATGTGGCCTGATATGAGCTTTGCGACAACGTACTTCCGAATCTTGTCCGCTGAACGATTGAAAATGAGCAAATCGCCCATATGGCTCCTGATTCTGCTGAGTCCACTCATTGCGCTGCTCATCGGACTGTTGTCCACACCATCGGGCAATTGGCAGGTATTGATGACCACGATGGTTTTCCTGCACGGATTGTTATTGTTACCGATGCTGACTGGTGTGTTTACGTCCTTTGTCTGCCGTTTCGAACATGCAGGTGGAGGGTGGAAGCAGATGCTGGTTTTACCGCTCACACGTTCAGGCGTATATGCAGGTAAACTGACGATTGTGCTCATGCTTCTGGCGGGTACACAAGTATTATTGCTGATGTCCATTCTGCTGGCAGGCATGATTCACGGCATTACGATGCCTGTACCTTGGGGATTCTTGGCGAGCAAACTGCTGCTTGGGTTGCTAGCTTGTGTACCCTTGGCTGCCCTGCAGATGTTCGTTTCATTGGTGTGGAGCAGCTTTGCCGCACCGCTCGCACTGAATTTTGCACTGACCATACCGAATATTCTCATTGTAAACTCTGCGACATATGGGCCGTATTATCCATGGGCACAACCGATGATTCTGATGACACCCGTGGACGGTGCAGGTTTCGGAGCCTACAATGTTCCACTGATCACAATGCTGGCGGTTGTTGGAGGCAGTGCTGTTATTTTCATTGGAATCGGCATGATGTATTTTGCAAAAAAAGAAATCTGAATAATCCGTTACACCCTTGGTTATCGTAAGTCAAAATCCTCTTTAAGCAAAACATGCAAGCTCTATTGTATGTATGCTTCAGGAGGATTTTTTCTAATGTCTGACCCACCCATCATGAATGGTCAACTCCCGAATGATTTTGGCTGGTGCCCCGGCTACAAGTGTATTTTCGGGTACATCTTTGGTCACCGTGCTTCCTGCTGCCACAACTGCATTTCTGCCAATGGTCACTCCGGGCAAAATAAGCGCGCCTGTACCAATCCAGGCATTATCCTGAATCACAATCCGCTTGGCAGTCTGGCTCCCGTCATCCAGAGAGTCAATCCGGTGATAGGCACTGTCGAATATGCTTGTTCGAGGACCAATCATGACGTTATTGCCGATGGTCACTTCAACGTTAGCGGCAATCCCCACACCTGCATTAATCATGACGTCATCGCCAATGGTTAATCGCGCACCTTTAACCACGGTTAACTGGGTTCCCCAAGGTTTGCCTATGATGTTAAGCCGCTTTCCCACCTGCAAGTCACCCAATTTATTCAGATAAACCTTACCCCTGATTCGTGGAAGCAGGCCCATTGAGGGCTGGATTTTACCAAAGATGGCCAAACCTCTTAGTTTACCGTAAGCAATTTTAACTCTGTTGGGCAGCATGATTCATCCGTCCTCTCCGTAGTCAAAAAACTTTTTTAAAGATTATAGCCTTTTCGATACAAAATGTATCGTTAATTTTATATCGAGGCATCATAAGAGCGGATGATCTCTCTTTCTTTGAGAAAATTTGTTTCAGGCGGGGCCGGGGTCATCCTCTCAACTCCCTAACGAACCTGAGGAGTCTTATTTAATGATTTGAAGTGATCTCAGCAATCTAAGGTACCTGAGACATGTTATATCCAATGAAACAACCGTTTGCAGCGTTTATGACAGGAGATTATGGGGATTAACGTGTCTGATGTTCCTTGAAATTTAAAAAGGGCATATGTACGCCAAATAAGATGTCCTGGGTTCTTTAGAAAATTGCTTAGCCACTCGCCAGAATCAGCTGACGTGGAATTGAACTTCAAGCTTGTTAGAGGCTTAATTTGATCCTTGTATAAATTGTCTGCCTTTGTAGGCACCTTCTAAGTAAAATCAAAATTCCAATTATTACCTCACACATCATGTGAATTGAATCATAGATTGTAAGCAAAATGAGACGAGAATCTGGTAAAATAAAAAAAGCTGTTTCTAGGCAGGCTTACATGGTTATTCGAGGGTAGGCCCATTTTTGTAAGGGATAATTAATCCCTGCTGTTAGATGAAGATATTGGCTGAGAAAAGAGGGGTAAGCCTTGGATATTAATAAAACGGAAACCCTGAAGCGCATTATTTCTGAGGGAAGTTCTTACCAATCACTGTTTTTTAACCATCCGGATGCCATTTATGTAATGGACATCCATGGAAACTATATTGATGCTAATCCCTCGGTAGAGCGGATATCTGGGTATACACTGGATGACTTGATTCGTATGAATCAGAGTGAGATCTGTCCTCCGGACAGTGAAAATTCACGTAAACAATACATTAAAGAGGTACTGGCTGGACGTTCAGTCAGTAATCCCATTACTTTTTATCATAAAGATGGTTCCCTGAAACAGGCAGAGATAACGTATGTGCCTATAACGGAGGGAAAAGAAGTTGTAGGAATCTATGGCATTGCCAAAGATGTTACCGATATCCTGGAAGTGCAACGTGAGCTTAAGGAGGCACAGGAGAAATATCAGGTGCTGGCTGACCATGCACAAGATCTGATTACAACTTGTGCTACGGATGGCGAGTTGTTATACGTTTCCCCTTCCGTGTACACCTTACTGGGTTATAAGCCGGAGGAAGTCATAGGAAAGTCCTTCAAGGATTATTGTTATTCGGGAGATTATCCGGACCCTATGGATCTTTCCAAGATCGGCAATGGCTGCAAGATGCGTGTGTTGCACAAGAAGGGACATTATATCTGGATGGAGACATTGGCGAAACCTGTGGCTGGAGAGCGTGGCAAGAGTGTCCAGATTGTAAGCATCAGCAGGGATATCACCCAGCATAAGGATGCGGAAAGACGTCTTCGGGAAAGCCGTCAGCGATACAGATCGTTGTTCGAACATAACCCGGCAGCTGTGTATTCATTGAATCTGGAAGGTAAATACAGCGCAGTGAACAGCAAACTGGTGCAAATGTTGGATATTCCGCGCAATAAGCTTATTGGCCAATCTTTTTTATCCAATCTGGATAAATGCGAAGTGCAATATGGCAAACATTATTTTGACATGGTGAAGCAAGGCGAACCGCAATATTATGAGACCCGAGTCGTTAATTCAAGTGGTCGGAAGATTGAAGTATCTGTTACGAATGTGCCCATTATTGTGGATAAGGAAATGGTGGGCGTCTATGGGATCGTGTCCGATATTACCGAGCGCAAGGAATACACGGAACGGATTCAGGAGCTCAGCAAGCAACATGAGCTGATTCTCAACACGGTTACGGAAGGAATATTTGGTTTGGATGCGGATGGAATCACCATGTTTATGAATCCAGCAGCAGCTTCGATGTTCGGTTATGAGGCGAAAGAATTCATTGGCAAAAACTCACATCCCATCATCCATCACACCCGTGCAGACGGAAGTCATTTGCCACAAGAAGAATGCCCGATCCACATGACCGTGTTGGATGGACAGATACGTTCAATCAAGGAAGATGTGTTCTGGCGTAAAGATGGCAGCAGCTTTCTGGTGCAGTATCAGGTGACGCCGATTATTGAACAGGGACAGATTCAGGGCGCGGTGGTTGTATTTAATGATGTGACTGGCGAACGTGAAATTGTACGTGCCAAAGAGACAGCTGAGCTGGCAGCTCAGGCCAAGTCGGAATTTCTGTCGATGGTTAGCCATGAGATCCGGACACCGATGAACGGGATCGTGGGGATGACAGAATTGTTGATCGGTACCGATTTATCGGAAGAACAGCGTGAATACGCCGAGATTATTCGAGACAGCGGCGATGCTCTGCTGAACATCCTTAATGATATTTTGGACTTCAGTAAGCTGGAATCCGGGAAAATGGCACTGGCTTATGAACCATTTGCATTACGCAAGATGCTGGAACAGGTTGCCGAACTGTTTAAACCGCGTGCAGATGAGAAACATCTGGAGATCAGATATCGTCTCAATCCGAGCATCCCTGAGTTCATGGTCGGTGACGCCATACGTATTCGGCAGATTCTGGTGAACTTGGTTGGCAATGCGCTCAAGTTCACAGATCAGGGAAGCATTGAGGTTGCCGTGGATATTATCAAGGGCAGAAAGCCTGAAGACAGTGTTCTTGATTTTGCGGTGCAAGATACGGGAATTGGCATCCCGGCTGACAAGTTGGATCAGTTGTTTCAGTCCTTCTCTCAGCTACATCCGGTGATTAACCGGAAGTATGGTGGTACCGGACTGGGACTGGTAATCTCCAAGCGACTCGTGGAGATTATGGGAGGCAGTATCAGTGTCGAGAGTATAGAAGGGGAAGGCTCAACCTTCCGGTTTGCTGTTCCTGCGGCGAGTGTAGATGCTTCAGCAGAACAGACAGCAAGTCAGTTCCATCATGATCGTACACGTCAGAGTGATGAGGTCGCCATGCGTATTCTGGTGGCGGAGGATCATCCGGTGAACCGGAAGATTTTACGAGAATATCTGGAGAAGCTCGGATACCACGCAGATGTATGTACCAATGGTGTGGAAGCAATCGATGCCATCTCTCAGAATGCTTATGATATTGTCCTGATGGATATTCATATGCCTGTGATGGATGGACTGAAGGCGACAGACCTGTTACACCGCCTAATTCCACAGGATCGCATACCTCCAATCATCGCAGTTACAGGCAATGCCAAACGTGAAGATAAGGAAGCTTGTCTGGAGATTGGTATGCGTGATTTTATTAGCAAACCGGTTATGCTGAGTGAGTTGAAGCGAGTGTTACAGCAATGGGGACCAAGGGACGAACCTCAGCTTGCACCAAATTGAACAACTACTCAAATCAATTATGAAATTGATTCATCTGGCTGTGAAAAATAATAAACGCAAACATGCCAATAATCCTCCACTGATGGAGTGTTATTGGCATGTTTGCGTTGGCCGGCTTTTGAAGTTGAGCTGAAGCATACAGTGTGGAGTTGTACACGAATGGCTTATACCAGTGTCAGACGATTGATGTTACCTGATAGGATTTCACAGGAATTGTTGAATTTCTCACGTTCCGTTGCATCCAGATTCAATTCGATAATCTCTTGAATACCATTGCCACCGATGATTGCAGGAACACCGACGCAGACGTTATGTTGCTCGTACTCTCCGTCCAGAATAGCCGATACGGCGATGATCTTGTGTTCGTCATTGAGGATGGAACGAGTGATATGCGCGAGAGCATTGCCGATTCCGAATTGGGTAGAACCTTTACGGGTAAAGATTTCCCAGCCGGCATCCTTTGTTTTGCGTGCGATATCCTCCAGATCCAGATGTTTGAAGCGCTCCTTGTGCTGATCCATAATGTGCATAATCGGTTTGCCACCGATGGTCACATGGGACCAGGCCACGAACTGGGATTCTCCATGCTCCCCGAGAGCATAACCATGCACACTGCGTGGATCGATGGAGAAGACTTCAGACAGCAGTGTTTTGAGTCGTGAAGAATCAATGGACGTGCCTGTACCGATGACGTGTTCGCGCGGGAGGCCGGATAATTTCCATACCATATAAGTTACTATGTCAACCGGATTGGCAGCGACGACAAAAATCCCGTTAAATCCACTGTTCATGATCGGGACCACGATGTCTTTGGCAATCGATTCCGCTTCCTCCAGAATATCCATTCGTGTCTGTCCTGGCTTGGGATTTGCCCCGGCAGTTAAGATAATAACATCCATATTGCCACAATCGGCATAAGTGCCTGCATATACTTTGGTGCGGTTATGTGTGAAGTCCATACAATGGGAAAAATCCAGTGCCTGCGCTACAGCACGGTCATACGTCCGGTCCACCATCATAATTTCCCTGCATATCGATTGATTAATCATGGAATACGCACAACTCGAACCGACAAGACCCGCCCCGATCACCGCTACTTTGCCTGATTTGCCTAACACTGCCGTTCAGCCCCCATTTAGATTGATATTTATCCGTTACTAATGCGTCCTATGTTAAGTATAGTCCTTTATTTTATGCTGGAATCCACTTCTACGTTACATAAGATAACACATGAAAAAGCTGTGCAGCAATGATATCCGCTATCGCGGGAGCGTATTGGAGTAAAGGAGTTAACAAAATTGACATGAATAATTCATAATCATATGATTTGACGGCGTTTGCACCTGTGTCATTCGACATGACAGCATTCATGCTCGTTGTCGGATTGGGGGTTATTTGTGCGGATCATATACCTGACAAAACTTCTTAGGAATCCGCAGAAACAGAACAAAACCGCCAAAGGGATCTGCCGAGAAGCTGACGA
Organism: Paenibacillus sp. FSL K6-1122; assembly: GCF_037977015.1. Lineage (NCBI taxonomy): Bacteria > Bacillati > Bacillota > Bacilli > Caryophanales > Paenibacillaceae > Paenibacillus > Paenibacillus sp. FSL K6-1122. The sequence continues at coordinate 542,600 of NZ_CP150272.1, forward strand.
ATACATACGGACAAGCAAAAGATAAGCATACTTGATCCATGAGACAGGTTGCCCCGATCCGATGACGGTTCCAAAAAAAGGAACGCTGAAGCCATAATGTTTTTATCCAAGAATCAATTTCATAACTCACTAAAGATATTATGAAATTGATTCCCAAAAGACTTCATTCCGGGAGGGAATTAATGATGATTGAAGAAGCAGGAGCAACGACGGAAACGGCCAAGAGCCTGGGCATAGGTGCCAGTACTCTTCGTAAATATGCGGCAGCACTGGAAGAACAGGGATACCGGTTCGAACGGTCCGCCAACAAATCCAGACTATTCAAGTCCGACGACATCGAGTGCATTGAACGTCTGATGACTGAACTCAGAGAGCATAATCTACCCCTGGCTGATGCTGTGGTGACTGTATTGGCTCCAGAAGTACCTGTAGCTGTAGTAGAAGTAGATGTCCCGGTGGTGGGAATTGAAGGTCTGTCAGAGACGGAATGTGCAGCGACAGTCATGTCATCCGTATTCCCTGAAGAACCTGAAATAATGGGTAATCTGAGATCCTATGAAGGTCTGGGGCAACTGGTAAGTGAGGTGACTTATGGTGCCGTGGAACAACAGCAGGATGATCGGGTACAGCTGCTGCAACAGCGGGTCGATGAACTGGAGCTGACCCTTCAGCATCTGGCGGAGACACATATGGCTCTTCAGGAACAGATGGAGAAACAGCGTCTATGGATGAACGAGAAGCTGGAAGAGGAGCGGGATCGTGAACTCGTAACCAATCTGCGCAGTTTCCAGGGAAGAAAACGCAAACCAAAAGGAGTATCCCTGCGTATGTTGTTCGGGTTCCTGCCCAAGAAGCATAAGGAAGCTTGAGCAACAGGCATTTACCCATCGTGATTTTGCATTATGGGCCTGATATAATAAGCTCCATACAACATGAAGACTGGCAACGAACTGCTCAGTATAGATAAAGACTGAGTGGATCAGGAAGCTGGCGTGGGAGGATCTGTGGAGCTGCGACGAAGTTGGCAAAGATTGCTTGGACTATGGACGGATCGTCCTCGGCGGGAAGGCACGACCATTGCTGAGCGTTATACAATACAGGAATTGCTGGGTATGGGGAGCTATGGGCTGACATACCTGTGTACAGATGACCAGAACGGCAGGGAAGTGGCATTGAAGGAGTCCAAGCCTAGCAAGGGCAGACTCTCTGCGCACCTGTTGGAGCGGGAGGCGGACGTGATGAGACGTCTGCATCATCCAGCGATCCCTGATCTATTGGATGTGTTCACATCCGGGAGACGAAGTTATATCGTTACCGAGTATATTCGTGGACAGACGCTGGAAGATTGCATATTTGAGCAAGGTCTTCGATATACGGAGCGGGAATGTGTGGAATTGGCAGGTCAACTGCTGGCTCCGGTGGCTCATGTGCATGAGCAGGGATATATTCATGGAGATGTGCGGATTCCCAATGTTATTTTACGTGAAGGGACGGTGCATTTGATTGACTTTGGCCTGGCGAGACGCTTGGGGGAGCCGTTGTTGCCGGAGCTGAAGCGACGTATGCGTGAAGTCCCTGAGCCTGAAGATGAACCGGCTATACCGGATCATGATTTGCAGGATATCGGCCACTTTCTTCTCTTTATGCTGTATTCGGCTTATGAGCCAGAGAAGGGCCGTGAACCCGCCAGTTGGCAGGAGGAACTGAAGCTTACGCCGGAATTGCACCAGATGCTGGAGCGACTCCTTGGACTCCGGCCAAGTTATGAGGGTGGGGCGACAGAGTTACAGGCAGAGATTGAGAATATGTTGCTGAAATTACAATGAAATAAGCTCTGTAGGCGGACCTATATTTGTTATCCGTGACCTCTTCGTATGATATCTGCAGGGGTCTTTTTCCTTTTTACTATATAGAAACAATAAAGGGGTGTTCTGTTAGCCGTGTGTATGGCTAGCGAACACCCCTTTATTACATATTCATTTATTGTAGGGTCCAATAAGCTGGTGTGATCATTACTCTTTAAAAGCAGTCGTGAAAGCCGCTTAGCTGGAGCTATATTTTCTGCTTTTGTAATACCCGGAGCCACTACGGCTATCCCGGTATTTCACATCTGAAGAAGAATAGCGCTTGTAGGAACGCTTGCCTGAGGAGCTGCTGTGACGTTTATATGAGCGCCTGTCGGAGGAGCTATGACGTTTGCGGTGAGATGAAGATTTGGAATCGATAAGTTTGCCAATAATCTTTTTGAACATGAGCTTTCACCCTTTCGACTTCAACTGTTTTAAGCATATACGCAGCTAAATCAGAAGGGGTTTCGATTTTTTCATGGATAATTGTATTCATTGGACAGGAGCTTGGCGTATAATAGGATGTTGCTAATTGCACGGAATTTTTTATTTTGAGTGTTTAGCGTTACAATAGAGGACAGGATAAGATTTTAACGGACAGGAGTAGTTGTTATGATTACAATAAAGACCAAAGAACAGATTGAATATATGAAAAAAGCCGGAGAAATTCTCGCCGCATGCCATAGAGAAATTGCAAAGATGATTCGTCCAGGCATTACGACACAGGAGATCGACCAGTTTGCAGAAGCTTTTATGAAGAAAAATAGCGCTACGCCGGAACAAAAGGGATATAACGGATACCAATATGCGACATGTGCGTCGGTTAATGATGTGATCTGTCACGGGTTTCCGGGAAAATATGCATTGAAAGACGGCGATATCGTTACAATCGACATGGTCGTTAATCTGAATGGCTGGCTGGCGGATTCGGCTTGGTCATATGCCGTAGGTGAAGTGACTCCGGAAGCACAACATCTGCTGGATGTAACGAAAAACTCTCTGTACAAAGGCATTGAACTTGCCGTGGTGGGCAACCGGATCGGAGATATCTCCAATGCGATTCAAGTGTATGCAGAAGGTGAAGGCCTATCGGTTGTGCGTGAGTTTATCGGACACGGCATTGGTGAGAAGATGCATGAGGAACCACAAGTCCCTCACTACGGTCCGCCTCATCGGGGTCCGCGTCTCAAGGAAGGCATGGTTATTACGATCGAACCGATGCTGAATATTGGTACGTTCCGAAGTAAGCTGGATTCAGATGGATGGACTGCTCGTACTTTGGATGGAAGTCTGTCTGCCCAGTATGAACATACGATTGCGATTACGGCGGATGGTCCAGTGATTTTGACAGCACAATAATAGCCAAAAGCAGCTACAATGTGACGATATTTGCATATTTCAAGGCGGCCCACGTTTGTGAACCGCCTGTTTCGGTTTAAACTATTAAGAAGTGATAACACAGAGCCAGTGGTAAGTGATCTCAGCTGACAAGGGTTAACCTTGCGTCCACTTGGCAACAAGGAGGTAATTTTGGTGTCTTTAAATAAACAGATCGTACTTGCTTCTCGTCCCGAAGGTGCCCCATCCAGAGAGAATTTCAACTTCATTGATGCACCTCTTCCTGAACCGGAAGCTGGGCAAGTTCTGGTACGTACATTATATTTGTCGGTTGATCCATACATGCGGGGCCGCATGAAAGATACAAAATCCTATGCTGCACCGTACGCGTTAAATGAAGTGATTAAGGGTGGAGCCATTGGACAGGTTGTGGAATCTTCGGAACCGAATCTGCGCAAAGGTGACCTCGTATCCGGTATGTGGGGCTGGCAGCAATATGCCGCAGTGAATACGGCTGATCTTTCGCTAATTGATACCGAAGAAGCACCAATCACGGCTTACCTGGGTGCGCTGGGCCTGACGGGTCTGACGGCTTATTTTGGTATGGAGGACATAGGCAAACCGAAGGACGGCGAAACGGTTGTTGTATCGGGAGCAGCCGGAGCGGTAGGCATGATTGCAGGTCAGATTGGTAAAATTGTGGGAGCACGCGTGGTTGGTATTGCAGGCTCTGATGAGAAATGCGCTTATTTGAAAGAAAAGCTGGGCTTCGATGTGGTGTTGAACTACAAGAAGGAGCAGGATATGTCAGCGGCCATTGAACGGGCTTGCCCGGACGGCGTAGATGTCTACTTTGACAATGTGGGCGGTGACATCTCGGATGCAGTCTTGCGTCACATCAATCGGAATGCACGTATTCCGTTATGCGGTCAGATCTCGTCTTATAATCTGGAGAAGCCGGATATCGGGATGCGGCCACAGACGTTGCTATTAACAAATACAGCATTAATGAAAGGTTTCCTGCTGGGTGACTATACGAAATCCTTCAAGGAAGGCCGTGCCAAGTTGGCGAAATGGATCAAGGAAGGTCATATCCAGTATGAAGAAAACATTGTGGACGGGTTCGAACAGACGCCGGAAGCATTCATGGGTCTCTTCTCGGGAGATAATCTGGGCAAGCAACTGGTTAAGGTTGCAGATCCTGAATAGATATTGAATGGTTTACATGTACAATTAGGTTGAAAACGAAAAGACACGTTCTGCACACCGAGGGTGCAGCAGAACGTGTCTTTTTTATCTGTAAATCTGTGCGTGGTCTATGTAGGGCGACTAGTGTTCGGCGACCAGCACTTCTTTGTAGTGTTTGTACATATATACACGCCAGCGTACAATCATGCCAAAAGCCAGCAGGAAGAACAATCCGCCTGTTTGCGGAATACTTACATATCGCTGAATGACTTCATGCAGGATCAGGCGTACGGCCAGCAATCCAAGCAAGATAAAAGCAAAGCTGCGAGAACGTGTGGCAAAAATTTCTTCACCTACTCGTTCAAACCGTGTACTGCGAATGAGGGGATAGGAGAAGAGGAACCAGCCCACCAAAAACGCAAAGAATGCCCAGAGTAGAGGAACATGTGTTGCCGGTACAACAAACATGAGAAATCCTGTGCTCATGCCGAGCGGAGGAATAAGGATTTTACGAATGGTCACCGGTCTGTGACTGGCTTTCATGCGGATGAAGATGGCAAGCAGTGCCATGACAAGCATGCCCACGGTTGCTCCGATTTGCAGGTAGTACGGACTGATTTGAGCCACGTAGAACTCCCTCTTTCTGGAATAATATGTTATCCGGAGATCCGGAACCCAATACGAATTGCCGGAATTTTCAGTTCCTATTATATCACAAACGTAGAAAGCCGATAGAAAGCTTAGTGTATCATATACCCGATATGTATTCACAGGGTGTATTTGAAAATTTTGTATTATTGTGCCCGTTGTAAGGCCGTTTATTCGATTAAGGGGAAATCATGCAATGATTGGACAACAATGGATGTATATCAAGCTTATCGGCTCACATCATAGAGGGTGGCTTGCAGGTAATACAGATTGGTTAGTACATGTGGTCAGCCTCATATGTGCAAGTGTACTAGCTTTTTTGCTGGTTATCTACAGTTACATCTTATGGATGAAATATAGCAGTAGACGCAGGGAAAAGGTTAAGACGGTACTGATGCAGGAATTACATTCCGAAGATTCGGTGTTACAGCAGTATCTGGGCCAAGGAGAAGTGAAAGCTGACTTAATGAATATGAGTGGAGATCAACAGAGTGTTTTGCAGCAGCTGTTATTGCAACGGCTTGCTCAAGGTCCGGAAGAGCACGAGACTCTGCGAATTCGTCTGTTATCCTGGCAAGTCTTTGGAAGTTCATACCGGTCGGTTCTGAAGACGGGAAAGTGGAGTGAACGGGTCAACACGTTGTTATATATTGAACAGTTTCATATGATAGAGCTTCTGCCCAGGTTAGAGGATATGTTGCGGGTTACTTCCTGTACGCCGCTTGAACGCTTCATCATATTGCGCATATATGCCAGAACCGGTTATTTCAGAATCGTGAAGGAATTGATGCGTGAGCAATATGTATGGTCCGATACGCAGTATCTGCAGATTCTGCTGTTGCTTACCGATTCATCCTGGACTCGTATGAAGGATCATTTTAAGGATGTACCTTACCAGGTCCAGTCTAATATCGTCCATGCCATTCGTATTCGGGATGACCAGACGGAGGGTGCCGTTGTTCTACTGGAGAAGCTCATTCTTGGAGAGGATGCGTTGCTGCGTACCCATGCTTATCAGGCATTGGCTCAAGTGAGCAGAGGTCGCGAAGAATTGCTGAAGGGGCTATTGCTGGTATGGAACGAATCTGGTGAGGAGAGGCAACGCTCTGAAAGACTAACAGTGACCCAGCTTATGGGTACTGTTCATGCGGATGCTTTTATTCCTAGACTGAAGGTAATGATGGGTGATCCTTCTTTTCAGATCCGACAGGAAGCGGCGAACTCTCTTGCCCGGTACGAGCAGGGACTTGAAGAGCTCCGGGATACGGCTGTAAACCATCCGGATAAATATGCAAGGCAGATAGCGGAGGAAACGCTGGAAAGGATGCAGTATGGACGAAAGATGGATTGAGATGCTGCGGAGTTTTGTTTTGGCATGTTACGAGGGGATATTTATCTATCTGGTGTTAGCGATTGTGACGTGTAGTGTTCTGGTCGTTGCTGCCGCTCGCACATTGATCCGCCAGAGGGATCTGGACCCGCTGCAATATCATGAGATGTTGGATGAAGAACTGGCTCCTGCGGTATCCCTGCTTGTTCCGGTGCGGAATAGCGAGGATACGATCGTACAGCGAATCAGCTGTCTGTTGGATATTCAGTATGCACGTTATGAGGTTATTATCATTAATGATGGATCAGAGGATGAGACCATGCGGCGTCTAAAAGAAACCTATGATCTGATGCCCATTCGGAGTAAAGTTCATTATTCGGGACTCGGTCAGGAGACGGCTCAGATTAAATGTGTCTACCAATCCAGATTACATCATCGTCTGGTTGTGATCGACAAGGCTTATGGGGGACGAATGGACTCCCTGAATGCCGGTCTGAATATCTCGCAATATCCTTATATCGCCTCTGTTGGACCCAGGACAGTTCTGGAACGGGATGCATTGGTGAAGATTATGAAGCCCGTTATGGATGCTCTCCCAGGAGAAGAGGTCGTTGCTTGTAGTGGACGAGTAGATCTCATGGCCTCCAGAAATACGAATCAAACGGATTTAACCGACAACGGCGCAAGAAGGACGGGCAGTACGTTGTTTGTAATGCAGACCATTGAATACGTGCGTGCTTTTCTGATTAGCGGTGTGGGCCTTGTTCGTTATAATATTAATGTGCTTTTATTTACGTCTGAAGTATTCGGTATATTCAAAAAGAACCGGGTGTTGGAAGTTGGAGGTTACAAGCGCGATGACCAGGTCGCTCACATGGAACTGGTGATGCGGTTACAGAAACATATGAAGCAGATTCGGGAACGTGGCCGTATTATATATATTCCCGATCCGATCTGCAGGGTAGAAGTACCCGGTACATGGCATCAGCTGTGCAGACAGCGTATCGGTTGGCACATGCAGCTTGCAAGCAGTCTATGGACTCAGCGGAGCATGATCTTCAATCCGGCCTATGGCTGGATGGGGATGGTATCCATCCCGTATTTTATTTTGATCGAATTGTTGGGGCCTGTGTTGGAACTGGGAGCGATCGTGCTGTTCATTGCAGGCATAGGGCTACAGTGGGTGGATATTAACCTATGCATCATTCTCGTTCTGCTACTGACCCTCTATGGTTCCTTGTTGTCCGCAAGTGTGGTGATGTTCGAAATATGGTGTTCACGCAAGGTATATACGTCCCGAGAGGTGACACGTCTGCTGTTGTATGCATGTACGGAGACGTTCTGGTTCAGACCGCTGAATAACATATCCCGTATATATGGCATGTTGCAGGCTATGGGATTGCGGAAGGCAGAGGAAAAGGACAGCAGACATGGATTAGGGTAATCTAACGATCGATCCTGACAATACCTTGGAACAGAGCAAGGAGGAATACGCTTCATGAAAAAAAGTTACAGGCCAGCCACGATGTGGACGTTGGCTTGTTTTACAGTGGTATCGGTGGTGCTGGTTGTCCCATGGATTATGTGGCAATCCCAGGCCCCGGTTTCACTGAACATCATGATTATTGACAAGAGCAGACCGGACTTGTCCTATCAGGGGCACAAGGGGTTGGTTTGGCTTCTGAATCAACAGAAGATTGTACAGCACACAGGGGAATACTACTCGTATGAAGAGGATTATTACGGTTATGATCTTCAGAACGGGCTTCCACGGATGAAGCAACTGCTGCCTGATGAGGTGACAGATACGGATCTGATCTATCTGACGGCGAATCGGAGTAGTCTGTCTGCACACAAGAGTGAAGGGAAACAAGGCGGAATCTATGAAGGATTAACGATATATGATGTGCAGAAAATCCGCGAGGCTGCGTATAAAGGGGTAACGATTGTTGCCGAATACAGTGCATTGGCAAATACGGCTTCCAAGATGACAAGAGAGCAACTATACCCCATCTTGGGTGTGGACAGCAGTGGATGGCAAGGGAAATCGGTATCTAATCTGCAAAGTATAGAAGAAGTACCCCGTTGGATTCGGACGAACTATGAGCAACAAGAGAAGAAAAAATGGTCTTATCACGGAGCGGGTATGCTGCTGATCCATATGGATGGACAGGTCATGGTACTGGCGAAAGGTCCGGATGTGAAGACAGGCAATATACAGATTGCATTTACACCGGAAGGCAGTGATTGGAGCGGCATAACCCAGGATATACATTATAGTGGCTGGTTCGATATCATTGTGCCGCAAGAGAAGAACTCCATACTGGCCTGGTATAAGACGGATCTGACGGAGACAGGTGAGCAGAAGCTGGTGGATGCAGGAATTCCTGCGGAATTTGCTGCACTGGTCCGGTACGACGACTATAATCGGTCGTATTACATGGCAGGGTCCTTTGGAGAGATGAAGCATTATTCCTTCTGGCGCCGAATCCGTGGATGGGAGGTCGTCCGGTCCAAGCTTACGCCAGATCAGAAAGATATTCCGGACATGTTCTACTGGAAAGTGTACGTGCCCGTGATGAAGCATATTTTGAATGAAGTGCAGGATGGACGGCAGCAATGGCCATAGATAGATTATCGAGAACCGTTTCGATGGAAAAAGGGAAGCCAAAGTCCATTCCACCTTGCGAGAGGAACGGGAGATGTACATATTAGAGAAGTGCGTAGATGTGAAAGGCAAAAGTGCGGTTGAGAGACAAGGCGGATCAAGTAAGGATCAGATGGCCAGGTGAAATGGGACTGGGACTGGGTAGATCGAATATGTTTCAGACTCTTACCGCCCTGAACAATGGGAGTTGTAGCTAGATCCAAAACAAAAATTGTCCCGCTGCGGCGTACATGTAGTGAGATCTATTAAATGATTCGTATTAGGACACGTATTAAAATAAGTACTAAAGTGTGCATCACGACCAGGGTAAGCTCCGTATCTAGAATCGCCCCAATGTGTGTACTGAACTGTAGCGTGATCTATACATGAATACTAATAAAGCATGTACTACCATGTGCATTACGAGCAAGGTAAGCTTCGTATCTAGAATCGCCCCAATGTGTGTACTGAACTATAGCGTGATCTATACATGAATAGTAATAAAACATGTACTACTATGTGCATTATGATCAGAGTAAGATCCTTATCGAGTATCGCCCCAATGTGTGCACTGAACTATAGCGTGATCTATGCATGAATAGTAATAAAACATGTACTACCATGTGCATTACGAGCAAGGTAAGATCCTTATCTAGCCATGTATCCGCATCCGCATGATCAACGCAATTTGGAGCATGAACGCTCCGTATTTAGCTCCATAACACAATGTGTGTCTGGATGTGTGCCGCTATGGCAATGTGATTTGAAGCACCGTACGTAGCACGTTCTAACGAACTCAGCACATCTTATATGTCCTAATTTGGTACGTTGGTAAATGTAACGAATCACAGACACGTTAAATGACGGAATATACTCATTATTCCTGTCCCGCAGCCAGTTTTCTGCGAAATAGGACGTGTGGAGTTCGTTAGTTGTTGTTATTCGCTCTAATTGCCGCTATAGAGTGTCCTCGGTTCGTTAGATTTTGGTCAGAGGGCACCGATCATGGCATCGTGCAACCGAGGCGCCACTTTTCTCTGTATTAAATGAAATTGTAAAGAAAGAAATTATAAAGAACACAAGCGGATGAAAGATGAATTCAAAGTGGATGTTAATGTGTTAAAAGTCATTGGCGCAACTATAACATTATTACTTCCAAATCTATGGGATGATCCAATACACGGCAATGTAAAAAGGACTGCAGATCCTCTGCAGTCCTTTTTCATGATGCAATGCGTGCCTTAACTAGTCCTGGTGAAGATGCCGGAGTCCGTGCAGGAAGGCGGATACGGTCAGACGCAGACTTTCGTCCGGATCAAAGTCCATGCCGAAGCCGCCTTGTGCCTCAATGGAGGCAAATCCATGGCAGAGGCTGCGCAAACCACGAACGGCGTGCAATGCTTCCGCTTCGGTGAGCGGGTAGGGCTGCAAGCTGTGCAGCAGCAACTCCAGCGTGGCTGTGCTGGCCGCGGCGAGCTGTGGCTCCTCGCGGTCCGGGGCATGAAATGAGGCTTCGTAGAGCCCGGGGTGCTCGCGGACGAAGCCAATGTATGCCGCAGCGATGGCCTGAATGGCATCATCGCCAGTTCGGTCAGCGATAGCCGCGGTTAATGCGCGGCTAAGCTGTTGCACGGACATCAGCGCCATTTCCTGGCGAAGCCCGGGGAGTCCGCTGATGTGGTTGTAGAGCGACGGCGAGCGCACATCCAGCCGCTGTGCCAACGCGGCCAGTGTCAGCGCCTGAAAGCCGTCGCTGTCAGCAAGCTGGGTGGCAGCGCTGAGCAGAGCGCCGCGATCCAGCCCTTGCCGGGGGCTCATAGTTGCCCCCCGGCAAGATCAAACCGCTGCTGTGCATCAGCGGTTGCCGCGCGCATGGCGGCCGCGGGCTGGCGCAGCATCCGTCCGTGGCCTACAGCCAGCACGGACGGTTCCAGCTCCGCCAGGCGCTTCGCGCTGGCCAGAGCCGCTTCGCGGTTCCACGTCGCCAGCGCGGGGAACGGGAAGAGCGGGCGCACGCGGCCGGATACGGCAAGGCCGCCTTGCAGCTGGTACGCGTCGCCAGCGATGAGCACGCGGCTGCGCGTATCCATGAAGGACATATGCCCCGGCGTATGTCCTGGTGAGGCAACGGCGACCAGTGAACCAATCTGGTCACCGTCATCCAGCAAGTGGTTTGGCTGGGTGCGCACCGCTTTGGGCTTAGGCACGCCGCCGCGTACCGGGGTTTGAGGCTCACCGGGAAGAAGGGAAGTATCACCCGTCAATAGACGTGCATCTCGTCTGGAGATGAAGACCTCGGCTTGGGGCAGTGCCTCTGTGAGACGATCCAACGCACCAATATGGTCGCTATGCGCGTGAGTCAGAATGATCTTGGTAATGGGTTTTCCAAGGGACTGGGCAGTTGCCAAAATCCCCTTAAGACTGACCGGTATTCCGGCATCAATCAGGGTTAAACCATCTTCCTCTTCAACCAGGTATACGTTCACAGGGAAGAGTCTTGGGAAAAACGTAACTTGAACGACATCAAATTCTCGGGTAATACGCATCGTTAAACCCTCCTTAAAACTAATGGTATTAGTATAATAACTAATGGGATTAGTTTTAGCAATACCTGTTGTTTAATTTATTCAAATAGAAAAAATTTAAAATAATGATGCACTTTACAAAAAAAGCGTTTTCAAATTGGGGAATACCGATTATAATAATCACGTAAGCCCTTTCATATGTCTATCTTATTGGAGCCCTTCGCGTAGCGGAAGGCTCACTTTTTTGTTCTTTTTGGATTAAAATGAAGACGGGATGTTCATCCTAGCTTAATTATGTTGATGAGCTGTAAGTATTGGTATAACAGGAAAAATCACGTTTGATCTCCATGCTGGGTGAAAGTTGACAAACATAACTGTTATTCATATAATGACAGTTATACTTACCTTGAGTTGGAGTTCATCGGTGTTGTAAGCCGGGAAGGAGTAAGTTATGAACAGTGAATTTACCATAGCGGTGCATTGTCTTGTTTTTCTGTCGATGAGAGATGAGTGTATGGCCAATAGTGAAGATTTGTCCCAGAGTGTGGGTACACACCCGGCCAGAGTCCGTAAGGTACTTAGTGTTCTGCGCAAGCATGGTTACCTGACGACCAAGGAAGGTGCTCATGGTGGGTACTTGCTTAGCCGTCCAAGTGAAGAGATCAAGCTGGGAGAATTGTACAGACTGGTAGCTGGTGGTTCACTCGGTCCCAACTGGTGCTCAGGGGAGTCCGGTTCATCATGCGTGGTATCTTCCAATATGCAGGATGTGATGGGGAACATTTATAATGGTGGCGAAGAGGCGCTCAGCGCTTATTTTGATCGTATATCCATTCAGGATGTGAAAGAACGCATAGGTCATGGGGAAACGTTAAACTTATCGCTGAAGGGATTATCTGCAAAGGAGAAGTCCTGACGGAGTCCACAACGAATGGTCCTCCATGAATAGGGTCTTGGTTTAGTCAGGCATGGTGGACAAGTTACGGCATGGGCGTATGCTCCGGTGAAAGATCCATTGATGTTCTCAAGCGATTCCGGGCATAACCTGAACACAGATGAGGAGAGATCGTCTGCGCTGATGTTATTTTCGGAAGGAAAATCCCTGGTAGAGTAAACTTCGAGATCACCTTGCGAAAGTAAAAGAAGTATAAACAAACTAGATTCTGGGGAGTGGAACACATGTCAGGCATTGAAAAAAATGAAACACTTCGCGTTATTAGCGAACGCCATGCTGTCAAAAAGTACGAAAAAGGTTTTGAATTGCCTGAAGCTGATCTCAATGCGATTCTGACAGCAGCTGCGGAAGCACCATCTTCATGGAACCTGCAACACTGGAGATTCCTCGTGATTGAATCCGAAGCAGACAAAGCGAAAATGCTGCCAGTTGCTTACGGTCAAAGTCAGATCGTGGAAAGTTCAGTTACGATTGCTGTTCTTGGAGATTTGGAAGCAAACCGTAACACCGTAATCTACGATCAAGCTGTTGAAGCAGGCGCACTGACTGCAGAGGTTCGTGACGCATTGGTTGGACAGATCAACGGTGCTTACCAAAGCCCGCAAATCGCTCGCGATGAAGCGATCCGCAATGCATCCTTTGCTTCCCAAAATATTATGATTGCTGCACGCTCCCTGGGTTACGATACATGTCCAATCGGTGGATATAATCCACAAAAACTGATGGAAACATTCAACATTCCTGCACGATTTGTGCCAACGTTGTTGATTACTGTAGGTAAAGCTGCACAGCCAGCTCGCCCATCAGGACGTTTACCGTTGTCTGAGGTAGTTGTTAAAGGTTCTTTCTAAGTTAGAAAGTTAAATCTGATGATTGCATCAGTGATATAGGTATAATACAAACGGCCGCACTTTCCTGTTGAGGGAAGGTGCGGCTGTTTGGCATACTGCTTCCACCAAGGAAGTATTACTTCTCAGGTGTTTCCGGGATTTGTGGTGCATGGAACGATTCCATGTACTCGATTGCGTTATACATCATCACTGCTGCTTCGGCGCGAGTAATCGTTTGTTTGGGATTGAAGTTTCCGTCGGCATCCAGTTCATTGATTTTGAGAACGAGTGAACGCTGAATGGCACCTTGATACTCTGGCGTCAGCTCCTGTTCGTCGGTAATGTCCACAGGTTTGATATTAATCATCGGCAGACCGCCTTTGGCTTCGATGCCTTGCATCAGGAACAGTGTGAATTGTTCACGAGTAAGCGGTTTGGACGGATCGATACCCTGTGACATCTGAATGCCATTATATTGTGCGCGGATAAATGCATCACTGTACCATACGCCATCTTTTACAGCAGAGAAGTAGTCACTTGGTACCGGCATTTTGATAAAACGAATCGTGTCCAGATTCAGATTCAGGCCGTCCGCAATCAGTTGAATGCCTTGAGCGGTATTTAACTCCAGTTCAGGTTTGAACAAGCTGTCACTCACACCTTTGATGAATCCATCTTTATGGAGAGATTCGATTTTGTTTGCTCCTGCGATACCTTGAATATCCGTGAATTGGGCCTGCGCAGCGTTGATCGGGCCTGCACTTAGAGACAGCGTGAGCAGAGCTCCCGCAGTTAATGTAGCAAGTATATTTTTTTTCATGATAGGTTCGCCTCACTTTTCCAGGGATGATCCCTTTATATAAAAGTTATTTGCCCCTATAGACGACCCTTCTGTTCAAAAGGTTGCTGGAATTTTCCAACTGAATTCATAATTATTCAGATAGGGCTAAGTAAAGGCATTGCCTCTAACCTTTGGATTTATTTCGATAATCTGTGGGTGAACGTCCCATCATTTTGCTGAACAGACGGGAGAAGTAGTAAGGGTCCTTGAATCCAAGCTCGGAGCTGATCTGCTTCACGGTCCAATCGGTAAAATCCAGATAGCGGCAGGAATGTTGAATCTTCAGCCGCAGGAAATAATCGATGGGCGAATGCCCCGTAGCTTGCTTGAATAACTGAGAGTAATGAGGGACAGACAGCCGCGCGTGAGCCGCCAGTTCCTTGAGGGTGATTCCATTCTCCAGGTGCTCCAGCATATATTGAACGGATTGTTCGGCCGCACGTTTGCTGCTCACGATCCCACCATCTGACCCTGTCGTCTCCGGTCCATAAGCGAGCATGCCCAGCATATAGCCAATAATCTGGGAGGCATACGTCATCGTCTGCATGGAGTAACCCGTCTCAAGTGCGCCGTAACATTCATGAAAAAGCTCAAGCCATTTCTGAGCCTTGGCCGGTGGCATGGTAGTAATATGATGAGTTAACAAGGGTTCTATGTAGGATAAAGCGTGTTCCCCGCGCAGATGAATCCAGAAGATGCTCCATGGTTCAGCTGCGTTGGCTCCGTACACATGGGGGACATGTGCAGGTAATATAACGAGGTTTCCCGGGCTGACATCATATGTCTTGCTGCCATCCATCGTATACCAGCCTGTGCCTTGGACACAGTACATCAGAATGTGTGATTCACAACCATTGGGACGGTCACGGTAATGATGCTCTGCCTCGTGAAAGTAACCGATATCGGTAACATATAATCCGGACGTGACCGGATAAGCTGCGGTTTCTTGCAGCAGGGAGTCCGGAAGCACAATGAGTTTTTGCATACGAAATCCGTCAGATTTACGCTGTAGGGGTGGTCTATTGTTAGGTCTCATACTTTGTATTATGGTGAGAGGCGATAAGGGAGTCAATGACAGATATGAGAGCGCTCACCGGAGGTGTTCTCGATTTAGAAAGCCACGTTACAGGAAGTGAAGCAGTTGCCCGTGAATTGGGTAAGTACATACCAGTGGGAAGAATCAGAACAGTGAATATACAAGATAAGGGAGAGATTTAGATATGGAACCAGTCAAAAAACAGGAAACGCTTTTCTATACAGGTACGTATGCGTCAGCGGATGAACCCGGAATATTCCTATGTGCATTGAATGCGGATACAGGAGAGATGCGAATCGTCAATCACATGGATGGTGTGGATAATCCGTCTTATCTGGCGCTAAGCCCGGATGGAAACTGTCTGTATGTGGCGAGTGAGACGGACGAGGGAGAGGTGTTGGTCTATCGGAGAGATGCGGCAACGAGCGAGCTGCACCTGATGGATCGAAAACAGACCAGAGGGGCTTCTCCATGTTATGTGTCTGTCTCCAAGGATGGTCAGTGGGTGTTCTCATCCAACTATAGCAGCGGCAGTGTCAATGTATTCCCGGTTGGCGATCAGGGGACGCTTGGTGAGATGAGTGCATGGGTGGAGCACACGGGAAGTGGAATCAATGAAGAACGCCAGGAAGGGCCGCATGCACACTCCATTCAACCCGATCCGTCCGGGCAGTATGCTATCGTATGTGACCTCGGTCTGGATCAGATCATTGTGTATCGCTTGGAAGAGGGACGTCTGGTTACCCATCGTGAGATGGATCAGCCACCAGGCGCAGGGCCAAGGCATCTTGTGTTCCATCCCAACTCGAAGTGGGCTTATGTGATCAACGAATTGGACAACACGGTTACGGCATTCCTGTACGATGAGCGCAGAGGGGAGTTCACTACGGTACAGCACATTTCCACACTTCCAGAAGGGCATAAAGGAGAGGGTACGGCTGCAGACATCCGTGTATCTCCATGTGGACGTTTCCTGTATGCATCCAATCGGGGAGATGACAGCATCGTGCTCTATCATATTGATCAGGAGAGCGGTAAGTTGGAAGCCGTAGAGTGGACGTCCACGATTGGGCAGACACCGCGCAACTTTAATATTTTGCCAGGTGGGATTCTGGTTGTGGCGAATCAGGACAGCAATAACCTCGTAGGTTTCCAGATCAGTGAAGAAGACGGACGTCTGACGCATAACGGGTTCAAGCTAGAACTGTCTCGTCCGGTATGTATTGCTCCTGTGGTATAAAAGTTGTCTATAAGCTGTGAAATCATGGAGAAACACATGGTTTTACAGCTTTTTTAGGCTTTTTAAGCGAGTAACTTGAAAATGGTGGATATTATAACATTTTTTATTGACCCTCGTTCGAACGTTCATTATGATCATAATATAGGGTGAAAAAAACCTGAAATCTGGATGTTACACGAAGGGTGGTGCTTTCCTTGGAACCTGCAAATTCAATTCGGGAGCAATTAACCCAGTTTATCGATAAGAACAGTATGACGCTCTCCCGATTCTCGGAAGTATCTGGCATTAATACAGGCACAGTTAGTCGTATTCTAAATGGGAATCGTCCCATATCCGTGAGTCAGTTGATTGCGATATCATCAGGAATGGGCGTGGCAGCGGATCATTTTTTTGCCGACTATGTGGAAGAATGTTTTGCTTATTCCGTATCCATGCGGCGGATCAGACCGTTTATTCTCCGAAGTGCGGAGTTGAATCGGCTGGACTGCATTGAACAGATTCTTTATCGGCTACTGGACGACCTGGATTATGCGACAGAACTATTTGAGATGGCTGAACAATTATTTGAACAAAATCAGCGGTCTGCGGCGGCATTGTTATATAAGAGTGTGAGTGAAGTTGAGAAATATCAGCATTCCGAACGGCTTGCGATGTGTCAGTATCGATTGTTTCTAATTGGACAAGGAGAGAACCTGGAGGAAAATCTAAGGTTGGCTATCTTGTTCGAGCCCTATGTTGACCGGTTGGATGAGGGGTACCAACTTGAAGCCTTCAAAGATCTAATCCATGCTTTTGGCTCGGTAAATAAATGGAGCGAAGTTAAAAATTTCGCTGACAAGATGTTACAGTTAGCCAAAATTCAATATAATACAATTAACATTTCGGAACGACAAAATCAGGAGTGGAAACTAACAGTACGGCCACTTTACTTTTATATACTATATGCTTGGTTGATTCAGTCGACGGTATTTGAGGAGCAGGGAGACTATGACAAAGCATTAGAACTTGTGGGGCTTTATGCAAGTGGACAGAGCTGGGTGCGGGAGGACGATGAGGAGTCTCGACGTGTGCTGAAGCAATTCGAAGAATGGGCAACGGCTAATAAGTATCTCTATCAGATGTTATCTGGGGATATAAATGTTGTTAAAAAATATGCAAATTACATCACACAATACCCGGATGAGATATTTTTGGCATTACGTTACATCATCCAGGCAGCGAATAAGTTTAACTGGAATATTGATGATATTTTAGAGCGTTTCTCGGATTACATTCCTTTACGTACATACAAGACAGAATTTGGACAATACAATTCTTCAATGATGGATCAAAATTATGCAAAACTTCTAGGGGAATTGGCGATATACTATTTAAACCACAATCGCGATGTTGCAATAAGTCGAATTTTAGAAGGATTGAACTTCTCTATCCAAAAAAATAATGATCTCAATTTCATTAAATATGTAATGGCTTTTCTTGAAAAAAGCTTTAGTAGTGAAAATTTTGAAGACAAGGAAAAGCTTAAATTACTAATTAATGAAATGCAGCGAATTAATGCTTAATAGAAGTACTTCAGTTCTGAATCTATTTAGCATTATGATTAAACTGTAATATACTTAACGCAGTCGAAGGAAAAATCCTTTGGCTTTTTTCCTTTACCACCATCCAATTACTAAATTAGACCTATAGATGGAATTATATGTTTAATTTAAAATGAATATATTAAAGCGCTTACATAAAAGATGGCGCTACAAGGGCATCGGGCTTACCAAACCAATTGGGGAGGCAATTGTTTATGGGGAATCGATCATCATTGTGGAAGCGCACATTACGTACAGTAGGAGTATCGTTGTTGAGTTCCGCGTTACTGATTACTTCGCTTGGCCTTGGCAACACGTCGGTAACACATGCAGCGGGTCCAAGGCAGATGGAATATCTGGATCGCGGTGTGGTGGCTGTGAAGACCGGGACAGGTGTGTTTATCAGTTGGCGGCTTCTGGGAACGGAAGGATCGAATGTATCGTTTAACGTATATCGGGATGGAACCAAGGTGAACGCATCGCCC
The DNA here is from genome assembly GCF_037977015.1 of Paenibacillus sp. FSL K6-1122. NCBI lineage: Bacteria > Bacillati > Bacillota > Bacilli > Caryophanales > Paenibacillaceae > Paenibacillus > Paenibacillus sp. FSL K6-1122. The sequence goes on from NZ_CP150272.1 coordinate 561,090, forward strand.
ATAACAAACAGCACCAACCTTCAGGATGCAAGCGGGACGAGCAGTTCCAAATATACGGTTCGCGCTGTCGTCAGTGGAACGGAGCAAGCTGCTTCAGCGGCTGCAAGCGTATGGGGCAATAACTATCTATCTGTACCGCTCAGTGTACCTGCAGGTGGGACAACGCCCGATGGAGTAGCCTACACCTACAGTGCCAACGATGCCAGTGCAGGTGACCTGGATGGTGATGGTGAGTATGAATTGATCGTGAAGTGGGACCCTTCCAACTCCAAGGATAACTCCCAGAGTGGTTATACCGGGGAAGTGTTTATCGATGCCTACAAATTAAACGGAACACGCCTCTGGCGGATTAGTCTGGGCAAAAATATCCGAGCGGGTGCTCACTACACCCAGTTCATGGTGTACGATCTCGACGGTGATGGCAAAGCCGAAGTTGCGATGAAAACAGCCGATGGCACCAAGGATGGCACTGGCGTGGTCATCGGGGATGCAAGCAAGGATTACCGTAATTCTAGCGGTTATGTGTTGTCTGGTCCCGAATTCCTGACGGTTTTCAATGGACAGACTGGCAAAGCGCTCTCCACGGTGAACTACGAACCGGCGCGTGGCAATGTATCCAGTTGGGGAGATAACTACGGCAATCGGGTGGACCGATTCCTTGCCGCCATTGCTTATCTGGATGGAGAGCGCCCAAGTCTGGTCATGGCGCGTGGGTACTACACCCGCACAGTGCTCGTGGCTTATAACTGGCGGAATGGACAGCTGACCAAACAATGGACATTTGATTCCAATACCTCCGGTAACTCGGGTTATGCCGGGCAGGGCAATCATAATCTGAGTGTGGCGGACGTAGACGGAGATGGGAAAGACGAGATCGTTTATGGTGCCATGGCGGTGGATGATAACGGCAAAGGATTGTACACAACAGGGCTTCATCATGGCGATGCCATGCATTTGAGTGACCTCGACCCGGACCGCCCTGGACTTGAGGTATTTCAGGTTCATGAGACGCCATCCAATGCCGGAGTGGAGTTCCGGGATGCAGGTACAGGCCAGTTAATCTGGGGGGTCAAAACAACAAAGGATATTGGACGTGGCATGGCGGCAGATATCGATCCAAGATATAAAGGTGCCGAAGTATGGGCAGACGGCAGTCTGTACACAGCCAAAGGGCAGAAACTCGGGACAACCCTGCCTTCCTCCACGAATTTTGGCATCTGGTGGGATGGGGATCTGCTCCGTGAACTGCTGGACAGCAACCGAATCGATAAGTGGAACTATGCTAACAGCACAACGATGAACCTGCTCACCGCTTCCGGCGTATCTTCCAACAACGGAACCAAGTCTACGCCGAATCTGCAGGCCGATCTGTTCGGGGACTGGAGAGAGGAAGTGGTATGGCGGACGAATGACAGTTCAGCACTGCGGATCTATACCACAACAGCAGTTACGGACAAACGCATCTATACGCTGATGCATGATCCAGTGTACCGTCTTGGCGTCGCTTGGCAAAATGTAGCCTACAATCAACCGCCACACACCGGTTTTTATCTGGGAGAAGGCATGAGCACACCACCGGTACCCAATATCCGGTATGCAGGCAGATGAGGAGTGGACAAGGTGTGGCTGTCCAATTCCGTTCATGTTTTCAATAGCCAGCGAAGTATGGGATTCGCTGAAGGGAGCAACGGACGCTGGTTCGTTGTTCCTCTTTTTTTACCAATAGGCCAGAAATCCGGTAAAAATCGGAAAAAACGTTTGACAGGTATATAGACTGCCTTTATTATACGTATATAACTTACTAAACAGGTAGGAATAATAAAAAAATGAATTTGTTTTCATTGTGAAAACAGTCATTTTACAGACAGATGCAACCATGCAACCTGAACAGAATAACGTTCTCACCGTATAGACGGAGGAACACCGCAGCGCATCCTTTCCAGATGGAGCATGCACGGCCTTTAAGCCGGCATGACTTTATGGGGAGAAGTGCGCGGGGGTTCCTCCGTCTTCTTGTTTTTTACGGGGCGTTTGATCCTGTTCAGCCGGCCTGAGGTAGTCATGCAGATCTATATCGGGGGGAGTGTTATTTATGAAAAAGAGAATTCATAAGGGTATTTTGGTTGGTCTGGCACTGGTGTTAACAGGGGTACTGGCAGCATGCGGATCGGATAGCGGCGGGTCCAGTGCAGCAGGAACATCGGGGGGATCGGAAGGCGACACAGAAAAGGCCAAGGCCATCGAGCTGCTGAATGTTTCCTACGATCCAACGCGGGAACTCTATGAGCAATATAACAAAGCGTTTGCGGCGCATTGGTTGAAAGAGAAAGGCCAGGAAGTGACCATCAAGCAGTCCCATGGGGGATCGGGCAAACAGAGTCGTTCTGTTATTGACGGACTGGATGCAGACGTGGTGACGCTGGCATTGGGATACGATATTGATGCGATTGAAGATAAAGGTCTGATTAATGAAGGCTGGCAGGATAAATACGAGCATAACAGCTCTCCGTATACCTCTACGATTGTCTTCCTTGTACGTAAGGGTAATCCAAAGGGCATCAAGGACTGGGATGATCTGATCAAAGGGGATACCCAAGTCATCACCCCGAATCCCAAAACGTCCGGCGGGGCGCGCTGGAACTATCTGGCGGCATGGGGATATGCCCTTAAGCATAATAACAATGATGAAGAGAAGGCGAAGGAATTCGTTGGTGAATTGTTCAAACATGCGCCTGTGCTGGATTCGGGTGCTCGCGGATCTACAACGACGTTTGTTGAACGTGGCATTGGTGATGTGCTGCTTGCCTGGGAGAATGAAGCTTTTTTATCGGTAAAAGAGCTGGGTCCGGACAAATTCGACATTGTCGTGCCTTCGGTTAGTATCTTGGCAGAGCCGCCCGTTGCGATTGTGGACAAAAATGCAGACAAAAAAGGAAGCCGCGACGTGGCGGATGCCTATCTGAAATATTTGTACAGTGAAGAAGGACAGACGATTGCTGCTGAAAATTATTACCGCCCAACGCTGGACAGCGTGGAGGAAAAATTCAAAGATCAGTTCCCGGCACTTGAGCTGTTCACGTTGAAAGATGTATTTGGCACATGGCGGGATACTCAGGCCAAACATTTTAATGACGGTGGTATCTTCGACCAGATCTATGTTCCAGGCAGCTAAGGTTGCTCTGTTCAATGAACACCCGATCAATCGCGCTGTGAGCGGCCAACCAGCCTTACCGGCTGAAGGCAGAGAGGATGAACGTGCATGAGCAAGGTGGTTGTGGCGCGGAGACGCACATTGCCGGGATTTGGATTAACGATGGGTTACAGTGTGTTCTACCTGAGCCTGGTTGTACTTATTCCACTGGCTGCGCTGTTATTTAACTCAACAGGACTGACGTGGGCAACCATGATTGAGGTTGCGACCAATCCCAGGGTACTGGCTTCCTTCCAGGTCAGTTTCTTGACCGCAGGTGCAGCGGCGCTGATTGATCTCGTGCTGGGACTACTTCTGGCATGGGTGCTTGTTCGGTATGAATTCCCGGGCAAAAGGTTGTTTGATGCGGTCATTGATCTGCCTTTTGCCTTGCCGACAGCGGTAGCAGGGGTTGCTCTTACGGCGATCTATGCCGGCAATGGCTGGATTGGGCAGTTTGTAGAGCCTTTGGGCATCAAGCTCGCCTATTCACAGGCAGGGATTACGCTGGCGCTGATGTTTATCGGAATTCCGTTTGTAGTTCGCACGGTGCAACCGGTGTTGGAGGAGCTGGAGTCTGAGGTGGAAGAGGCGGCTGCCACACTGGGGGCAGGAAGATGGCGGATATTCCGTACGATTCTGCTGCCAGATCTGATCCCACCGCTGCTGACGGGTTTTGCTCTGGCTTTTGCCCGGGGCATTGGCGAATATGGCTCGGTTGTATTTATCTCAGGCAATATGCCGATGAAAACGGAGATTGCCCCCTTGCTGATCATGGCCAAGCTGGAGCAGTTCGATTATGCAGGCGCTACAGCTGTAGCTTTGCTGCTACTTCTAGTTTCTTTCATCCTGCTGCTGATTATTAATTCCTTGCAGCGTTGGAGCAGAAAGGCGGGCAGAGCATGACAATGAAGCATGGTGGAGTAAGGATATTAAAAGACGTCACTCACCCAAACCAAAGGAGGTGCAGCATATGGCGGGTTCTGTTCCACTGAGCCCTGTTCCACCCGTTAAGACCAGCCGTGGAACTAACCGTGCAACAACGGAAGCTCCCTGGGTCAAATGGTTGTTGATTGGACTGGCAAGCCTGGTACTCATATGGCTGCTTATTTTGCCACTGGCCATTGTGCTCATGGAGGCGTTGAAGCAGGGCTGGGGTGTGTACATCGCGGCTCTTACCGAGCAGGATGCCATGTCTGCATTGAAACTCACGTTATTAGTTGCGGCGATTACCGTACCGCTGAATACGATATTTGGTGTGGCTGCTGCATGGGTCATTACCAAGTTCCAATTCAAGGGCAAGGGACTCATGATCACCCTGATTGATCTTCCCTTTTCCATCTCGCCTGTGGTGGGCGGGTTGATCTTTGTATTGGTCTTTGGTTCAAATGGGTGGTTTGGGCCGTGGCTGTCCGAACATGATATCAAAATCATTTTTGCGCTGCCAGGCATTGTCATTGCAACGTTGTTTATTACCTTCCCCTTTGTAGCCAGGGAGTTGATTCCATTAATGGAGGACCAGGGAACCCGGGAAGAGGAAGCGGCGGTTACGCTGGGTGCTTCCGGGTGGCGAATCTTCTGGAGTGTAACCTTGCCCAACATCAAATGGGGACTGCTGTACGGTATTATTCTGTGTAATGCCCGCGCTATGGGCGAGTTCGGAGCCGTATCTGTGGTGTCCGGGCATATCCGCGGGGAGACCAATACGTTACCACTTCATGTCGAGATTTTGTATAACGAATATCAATTCTCGGCTTCATTTGCCGTAGCTTCCCTGCTCCTGATTCTGGCTCTTGCCACGTTGCTACTCAAGAGCTGGCTTGGACACAAAGCCGTTTCAGAAAAGTGATGATGAGAAGAAGAAAATACAGATTGACAGCTACTGGAAGCCCTGCTAATGTATAAACCAAGTATATAGGTTGGATAAGAATGATTTATAAATCCGTTGGATGACAGCGTACTTAGGAATATGGCGGGCAATAGCCCGAGAAGAGGAGGCGGCTCTATGGCTAAGCCGTTAAAAGTGGATGAGGTATGGTTGGACCGAATTGCCGGACAGCTGAATGACATGGAGTTTGGTTCATTGCATATCGTGGTGCACGAAGGTCAGATTGTGCAGATGGAGCGGACCGAACGTAAGCGTTTTGAAAACACGCCCTCAGGCAGCGCCTCCAAATCCGGAAGCACGGCACGAAGCAGTTCAGCCCGTTCACTACGCGGATCAAATGCGAGTGCGAAGGGATAGAGAGTGACGTGGCGTCAGGAATCTAGGATTGGTGCATAGGAACACAAATGTATACTTTCCAGAAACTCATGGGAAATGCATGTTCCAGATCTTCCTACCTACTTGTGCACGACTTGTCTCCATATGCTCCGTATACCAATGATTCGCTTCAAGCAATACCTGTTGCCCACCTGCATCCATGAATTCTTCCACAAAGGTATCGAAATACCCCACAGGCTGATCACCAGTGATGATGGAGATGTACGCTCTGTCTCTCATGCGAATCAAATCAGATGAATATTGAATCAGGGCAGGGGTTGCAACCTCCAGGCGATTATAGATACCATTCTCCGTCAACCCTGCAGATGCAGCCCACTGTTCACGTTTATCCGAGGGTGTACCTGGAACCGTCATGCCGATACTTGAGCCGATCATATTAATATAATTCTCCATTCTGTTGTATGGGTAAAGTAAATGGAACGAGTTTGAATCTTCAGCGCTCCAATTCCAGTGTTTTCCTGGAAGGCCATACTCCATTTTGATCTGCTCCTCCGGATCGGGGTTGGCACTTACATAATCGAGTATCTCCAAAATTTTCTCCAGTTTTCCCGGCTCCTTCGCAGCCTCAGCTCCTATAGCAATAAAATTCATCAGCAGATTGTTCCCTTTTGAACCGCTATGTCCATCAGGACCAATAACAGGAGAACCAAATACAACCTCTGCAGTTGCGTTCTTCTGTAACAGCTCCTTAACATTGAACGAGGCTCCCACTGGAGTTTCTTGGCCATTTTCATTAAGGACACGGTAGTCTCCCTCTTGATTCCAATGATAATAGTTGCCCATCGAGGTCATCCCAATTTTTCCATTAATAAAAGCATGGGATAGATGTTTATAGCCGCCTTTATTTTCACCGGTTATGAACTCAGGGTCGATAATTCCGTCCCGATACCACTTTTGCATATAAGTCAGGGCTTTTTTCATCTCAGGCTCCAAAGCACCGATCACGAGTTGGTTGTTTTTTTCATTAAAATACAGTTGCTCGGTGAAAACGGCCTGTCCAAAGGCACCAAACACGACATTTAAGCCCTCTCTGGATAGGCCATACGTATCCTGTTTACCATTTCCGTCCGGATCATCTTTGGCAAAAGCATACATAACCGTTTCAAATTCATCTAATGTCTTTGGCACCTCCAGACCAAGCTGCTTAAGCCAGTCCTCTCGGTATACAACAGGGGTTCGATAGATGTTGGTCTGATTAATGGCCGGAATTCCATATAAGCCACCGTTTATTTTTCCATACTCTAGGTAACGTGAATCATAATCGCGAATTCGCTGTACGATATTTGGCGCATATTGTTCAAGAACTTCCGGGGGAATTTCCGCTAAGACCCCTTGCATTTGATACTTAAGCAGATCATGTGGTTGTCTGATCCGGAAAAGATCCGGTATTTTCCCTTGAGCAAGCTCCAGATCCAGCAGTTCCTCATACCGCTTGTTCTCAAGGTTCCACACCTCCAGATCGACATCAAACCGATCCTCAATATATGTAATCATCTCGGCGTCTTCAGGAACAGGGATATTTTGATGCATGGTCCAGGATATCGTATACTGCGGTGCTGTCTCCTTCTCAGCGCTTGCCAAATGGCCCTGCTGTTGCACTTGTGATCCTTCCCGGTTTAGAAAGGTACAACCGCTCATCAATCCTATAAGAATAGATGTAGCAATCAATAGATATAGCTTTCTTGAAAGGTTGATGTTCATAGCAGTTCCTTTCCTGATTTCAAATTCTATATAGGTTTAATCAAAGAATATTTACACGGACACTCCGATGACAGAACAACCTTCCGATCGCTGTTATTCCCAGATTTCTTTTGATTCCTTCTCTAAAGGAAGAAATCCGGGAATAGCGTATGCTTCCGAAGTAGCTTTCTTTCAGAAAGCTTTTAGGCGAACGCTTCGCTTCTTCAGGTTCTTTCTGTCCTCTCCGTTTTTGTGTAAATGTTAAATTGACCCTATATAGATCCCTGCTCCATTAGATTGCGCATGAAGTTTTTTGGTGTACAGCCGTGAATTTCTTTGAATTTTTTAATGAAATAGGCAGGGGTACGGTAACCGACCGTACTTGCGACCTGCTCAACCGTAATTTCGCGTTGTGTCATGAGTTCCCGTGCGCGTTCCATTCTCTGATTCGTAACATATTCGGAATAAACAATCCCGGTTTCTTCCTTGAAAAGTTTACTCAGATATTTAGGGCTGATGAATACTTGCTCTGAGACATGATCCAGCGTGAGATCGCCCGATAAGTGCTCGTGAATATAGGCTTTGACAGCCGAGATGGTATCCACACTTCGTACCTCACTTCGCTTCTCCATCTGCATCACAAATTCGGTCACGAGATGAATCATCCATTCCGAATAGCGGTTGATATTGTAGAACAATGAAAATTGTTTGTACATATTCAATGAACTCGCCTCGGCAGGTTGCAGGCGCATCTGATTAATACACTCAGCGTAAATAGATACCGTTTTTAATAAGATGATCCGACTGTATTCGGCGGAATAGGGGCCTTCCTTTATTGACGCGACCAATTCCTGAATGGCCTGAACCGTACCTTGCACATCCCGAGTCTGCAATTTCTTTTCAAAGTTTACGAGGTATGACTCCGGGATCTCCAAACTGCTGGCTTCCCTGTTCAGAAGATCAAGATCCTGAATGGCAGACTGCTCGGGAAAAAAGTAGCTGTATCGAATCAGAGTATTCGCCTGATGATAGCTTGTGTGAATCTTCGTGAAGTGTTCTACCCATCCGCCTAACGATAGTACAAATTCCAGACCAAATTTGCTGCTCGCCTCAGCGTGAATAAAGTCTACAATGTGATCAGAGAGCGGTTTTTCGGGTTGGTTGGTACAGATGATTACGGCTATTTTGTGATCCTGCAATTCTTCTGCCAGCAGTTGAGTTCCATCCATTTCTGCAATCTCCAGTTGCTGGATCATCGTATACAACGTATGCTGCAACTGTCGTGGCTGCAGATCCTTCCACTTCTCATTGACAGGGTCAATGACGATGCAACGGAAGCGAGAGTAGTCCATTGAAATGTGAACAGATTGGAGCTGTTCCGTAAGTTCCTCGGGTGTAAATCGATTATTTAACATATTGAGCATGATACTATGCTTAATCATTCTGTGATTGGCCTGTAAGGTTTCTTCAAGACTATCAACTTTATTGGACAGACTGTTAAACGTTGTATCGATGAACCGATATTCGTCCTGCTTTAAGCTGGTTGGGCTATCCATCCGGCTCTTGATGTTATTCAGGATTCGTTTAAGAGGACTATAGTTGGCCCTGGTAAAGATGGACGACATCGCTATCCCAACCGCAACAGCCAATAAACCGAGAAAAACCGAAATCTCCTTCAAGCTATCCAATTTAGAATAAAAGCTTTCATTAGGTGTGGTTGTGTAGATTCTCCATGCATTTCCTTTAAATTGATCTTGGGTAACGACATGAGAGTCATAGTTAAATACAGGTGTGAAGCTCGCATCTGAAGAATGAAAGGTTAGCAGCGACTGCGTCAGATTCTCCTCCGTGGAGCTGCCTATCAACGTTTTGTCCGCGGCAGATATGACAGTTCCATCCTGATCGATGATTAATGTATTCGCATAGTCAGCAGGGAGCATATTTTTAATGATCTGACTGATCGCTGATTCTTTGATATCAATCGCAATCATGGCCTTACTGTCTTGTCCAGACGATTGAAACGGGTAACTATGGACATAGGAAATTAGAGGACTCATCTTGCCTTGTTCCCGTGATTCGATATAAGCATCCTGAGGCACCATGCGAGTCTTCATCCATAAGGAGCTTTCTGGAGTCTCTTTCATCGCAGTAATCCAATCCGTCGTATGATCCACACTCGAAGGCGTGTCCTCATAGAGCAATAGCCCATATACAGATGAGACGATGAAGTGGTTCTTCGTATCGTACACATGAATAGCTTCAATGAGATCGGAGTAATTTTGCACCATATTTTTGAGGGACTGTTCGATGTCCAGGATTTTGCTATGGTTTCCTTTTAAGCTATCTAAATCGATACTAGCGGCGTTACCGAGTGCCAGGGACAGATAGACCTGATTCACCTTCTGGATAACGGAGCTCTCAATAGTATTGACAGTGCTTTTCAGTGACAGCTGATTATTGATTCGAATCTCTTTGCTGTATTGATGGGAGAAGAAGAGGTATAGAATGGAGCCGAAAAGAAGCGCAATGACAAGAACAACAGCAAGGTAGGAAAGAACCATCTTGGATCTCACAGACTGAAATGGCTTATGCATTCTTTTTCCCCCTTCATTTCTCGTTTCTAAACAACTTCATCATTATATAGCAGGCCGAGGACTAGAAATCATGTTGATCGAAATTTAACAAACTCCCACTCCATAATTTACTTTCAGTTAATAAAGCGTTTACAAAAGTAGGTATTTTAATTGATAAATGTAGTATCTAACTCCATTTTTCTTGGCATATAAGCTCCGGAACGTACGATTTTGATATAAAACGGAATTTGTTCTATAGATGCGAAACGCTCCCTAATGCTACAGTAACGGCAGATCAGACATCTGTATAGAGTCTTTCTTACTCATTTGCAGATGCAGAAGCAAAAAAATAATTTACCATAACGGGAGCGTGTATTTGCAAGCCATGAGAAAACCACTTAAAAAGTCACTGGCATTACTTCTAATGTTGTCTATGGTAGGTCCGACATTTGCAGAGAAGAGTTTTGCAGCCGATCAGAAGATTCAGTTCTCTGATATTAAGGGACACTGGGCGGAAGCAAATATTCAAGCGTGGGGTGATGAAGGATTAATTCGAGGTTACCTGGATCATTCATTTAAACCGAATACGTATATTACAAGAGCAGAATTTATGAATTTGGTAAACGGTGCCTTTGGATATTCCGGACAAGCTAAAATTACCTTTAATGATGTGTCTGAGAGTGCATGGTATTACGAAGCAATTTCTATTGCAAATGCGAATGGATATATAGATGGATACACCGATGGCACAATGAAGCCGCAAGATCCGATCACCCGTCAAGAAGCAGCTAAAGTGATTGCTGGCATTTTGAATCTGGAGTTAAATGAAACAGCAGCGAATGTATTTAGCGATTCATCGTCTATAGCGGCGTGGAGCAAGGGAGCTGTAGGTGGAGCGGCAGCAGCGAAAATTATCTCTGGTTATGCAGATGGAAGCTTCAAACCGCTTAATTCCATTACTCGTGCCGAAGCAGTGTCTGCGCTCGTTAAGGCTGTGGAAACAGATGCTACTACAGCTGCCAAACCAGCTAAGCCAAAGGGAACGGCAACTGTGCTGAATGTTAATCCCCCAGCAGATGAAGCTCGGTTGTCCGCCGTGAAGCACGGAGCCAATGCCGGAGACGACACCTTGAAAAATATTGCGGAAACCAATCCGTTTATTGATATTTTGGACGGTTTTGATCAAGTATGGTCCATGAACCTAGCGGATTGGAGAGATGGAACAGCGGCAACTAAAATTGGAGCTGACGGGAAAAATGCAAAGTATGGAGATGGACCGACTCCATATTATGACGGCTTTAAGAATGATCCAACCGTAGCTGTTGCTGATCAGAAAACATATGCAAATGAAGAGATCCGAAACAAAGCAACTTGGGAAGCCAATATCAAATATGTAGAAAAGGTCACGCAAAATCGCACAGGTGAAGAGACATTGGCAGCCTATTATGATGACCAAAGAGATAAGATCTATAGCGTGATGGAGGGCTTTGGTCCGTTGGCTAACACGTATGTAGATATCATCAAGCCAAAGACAAACGTTGAACGAACGGTGGACGAGATGAATGTGGTATTGACCGAAGAAACAGTGGAAGATGAAAGCCAAGGCATTGGAGATTGGGAAGCAAAGACGGAACTTGCAGACTTGGTTCATTTAGTTGATCTGGTTCGATTCAAAATTCCTGCCTCATCTAATCCCTCTAAATATTTCTACTCTTCCCCTAGACCGTGGAGAATGAATTCCAATGGAGAAGTGAAAGAAGTTGTTGACAGCAAAGGACTGCCTGTATGGGAAACCTTGGGCGAAGGTGAGAAAAAAGAAGTACCTTTGGCTTCAGGCGGCACCAAATCAACAGGAGAAAAACATTACCAGCAATACGAAACTAACGTTAAACTTATTCCTGCGTTAACTTATGTCAAACGAATCGCTGAGGATGGAAGAGGGAAAGATGGCGCATTTCCGAGCGGACATACCAGTGCAGCTTACTTATCCGTATTTCCTTTGGCATACGCTACACCAGAACGATTCACTGAATTGTTAACGAGAGCAGCTCAGTTGGGCGAGAATCGAATCGTAACGGGGATGCACTCACCGCTTGATGTTATCGGAGGAAGAATACAATCCACAGCCATGGCTGCATATGCACTTAATCAGGCTGAGAATAAAGATGTGTTAGAGAAAGGTTATAAGAATGCAGGAGAAGTATTTGGAGCTGCAGCCAAGGAAAAAAATATGAGTCTGTATGAGTATGCACATACCGTAACAGAGGATTACACGTTCAAGAGTGCTTACGATGAACACAAATGGGAAGATCATGATGCCAATAAAGCCTTCTATAGAGAAAAGATGACTTACGGTCTACCACAAACCGGAACCAAAGGTTTGGCTCCAGTTGTACCGCAAGGAGCAGAAGCCCTGTTAGAAACACGTCAACCGTATTTAACAGATGAGCAACGCAGACAAGTATTGTATACAACATCCATTGACTCTGGATATCCTGTACTGGATGAATCCAAGGGCTGGGGTAGAATTGATCTGGTCACGGCTGCGGATGGCTACGGCGCATTCTTGAACAATGTAACTGTGGATATGGACGCTTCCAAAGGGCGCTTCAATGCAGAAGATTGGTGGAGAAATGATATCACCGGTAGTGGAATGCTTACGAAAAAAGGAACAGGCACCCTTACATTGACAGGGAAAAATAGCTACACTGGCGGAACATTGCTGCAAGCAGGAACGTTGGTAGCTGAATCTGCAACGGCTTTTGGTACAGGTGATCTGTATGTAGAAAATGGAACAGTTGTCGTTGATGTCGACGGAGCACTCAACTTAGATAGAAACTTTACCATGGATAACGGTACGTTGGAATTGGTAGTGACTGACAACAACAGTCAACTGAATGTCGGCAGAAAGCTCTATATTGATGGAGGAAGTTTCAAACTCGACTTGTCCAACTATAAGATTGAAGGTTCCAAAGATATTACGTTAATCACGGCTAATGGAATTACAGGTGAATTCGACAGTGTAACTGCCGAAGGTTATGACGTGACTGTCACGTACGAAAAGGGCCGCGTCATTGCACATGTTGTAGCCAAATAAGTGAAGTAATTATGCATGATACAAAGTGAACTAAAGAATGTCACACATGCGACTTCGATGACAGAATAACTTTCCGATCACTGTTATCCCAGATTTTTTCCTTCTTCAAAGGAAAAAATCCGGGGATAAGCATATGCTTTCGATGGAGCTTTCTTTCAGAAAGCCTTTAGGCGTAGTGAATGCTTTCGAAGTAGTATTCTTACAGAAAACTTGTAGCTTCGCTTCTTCACGTTATTTCTGTCCTCTCCGTTTTTGTGTAATTATTAAAGTTCTTTTTATATCGTTCAATTCTTCGCAAGAAAAGATTATAGAAAAGGGCTGAAACTACAATGTAGTTTCAGCCCTTTTCGCGTACAGTTACGTTGGGATATAGGGGATGTTTTCAACACGTCCTGAAAGCCGAACTGTATCTGAACGTGTCCGGAGTAGGCAAGCGCTAAATACTAAATGTAAGAGCAAGCAATTAGGACTTCGCAAAAGCGATTTTCCTATTTTCCTCTACCAATGAGAATTTTCGCTTCGTACGAGAGAGAAACGAGGTTTCCTCTCAGTCGCGCTTGGAACAGAGCATGAACAGGGGTTGAGCGCTAACGAATATGAGGCGTCTTATTCAAGGGTTTGAAGCACCCGCAGAAATCTAAGGAATCTGAGACACGTTATATCGAAATGTACGGCGTTTTAGAGCGTTTTTATCGAGCGATTTTGGGAAATAACGTGTCTGAGGTTTTTTACAATTTTGAAAGAGGCTGTAGAGGCCAAATAAGACGTCCTGAGTTCCTTAGAAAATAGATTGGCTACTCAATAGGATCAGCCAGACGGGAGCTCGATAATTTTGGGACACTGACATCCATCATCGTATAGCATGCCGAGTAAGGAGACACGACCTGATCGGTGAAAATCCAGCCGAGGGAGGGCCAAGTCTCGTATCATCGATGTGGGTATCTAAGTTTAATCATACGGAAGCGGCTGAATCGTAGGTTATTCGTCGGTGTTGGTACCAGATGTACGACGTGTATTTCCTTCCAGTTCCGTAGAGACTTGCTTCGTTGGTTCCAGATCCGTATGTCCTGCGTAGGGGCGCTCACTTCGAGAGCGTGTCCCAGTCAACCCGAAACCCGAAGTGAATATAATCAGCTGTAATCCAAGGGCGTAGGGCGCAGCAATAGGTCCAATCAGATGGAGCAACGAGCATAGCGCGATCAGCAAGGAGAGCATTTTGGTTACTGTACTTGACCTATCCCGGCGTGGGCTGGCCCAGAGCAGGTAACCATATATTATGGTGATCATCAGGGAAATTGCGCGAATCCATGGCAAGATGCTGTCCCATGAGTCCACAGGCACGTCCAACATCCGCTGACGAAATACCAGATCTATAACCAGAAACCCTGTAGCCGCCAGTGCGGCTGGTTCGGCTACAGGCCGAAGGATGGTCCAGACCGCTGTGCCCCAATGATCTGCATGAGTCTCCCGGCTGAGTTCATCCGATAATACGGTGCATTCCCGTTCCAGTGCTCTGTGCATCAGTCCGATTCTGGCAGGGTCATGATCCTTAATACAGTCACGGATCTGGTCCTGTAGCTGAGGAGATAGGTAAGATGCAGCTTTGCAGGCTAACATTGCTGTTATCAGATCGTCATGTTCGTGTTCCGATCGTTCATAATTCCGATTTTCCTGGATGGTAAGTTGTCCCAAGAGGGCTGTACTTATGTATAATGTATCTCGTATCCTTCTCATTCGCCTTTCGTGGCTGCGGCGAACTTCAGTGGCAGACCATATGTATATCCCCAGAAGCAAAGCCATGACTCCAAACAGCACAGCCACAGCGCCTGGGCGCGATGTTAGATCTTCAATCCAACGTTGAAACACACTTGTTCCTCCTTTGCACCAACTTCACGTATCATGAAACACGCTTCACGTAAGCTTTCTCTCACTATTACACAGGAAGTAGATGAATTCAAGCAGAATTCATATGTTAAAGTCATGATACTTAGAGTAGCTCAGTGACACAGATGTAATTATAATAGAAAGATTTTAAGGTGGGGAGAAATGAAATTTTATAGGTTTAATCATGATACGAAAACGAAGGTCCTAGCTTCAGTGGAAGATGATCATCATCCAATTAATAGTGATTTCCACGGTCAATCTAAAATAAAAGGATGGACAACAATAGGTTTAGAAACCCTTTATAAAAAATCATACAAGGATTTTCCGAATTACCATATCGGTAAACCTGTGTTCTCAAAAAGAGTTAAAGAGATGATGGAGAAAGAGAGTTTATTAACAAGCGAAGTAGAATTTTTGCCCATAACGAATGATAATATGGAATTGTTCATACTAAATGTTACTAATATATTGGACTGTGTTGATTATCATCGTTCTGATATTGGTAGATTCAAAGATGGGTCTTGGGCACGGTTTAACAAGCTTGTATTCGATCCTGCCAAAATACCGGAAGGAACGTGTATGTTCAAGATTAAGGAAACTCCTGGTGTTCAGGTTTTTGTTACAGAAAAGTTTAAAGAATGGATTGAAGAGCGTAAGCTCAAAGGGCTTAACTTTTCCGTGATATATGATTCTGACCTTACAAATGAAATGGAAGAAGAGCAGCAACGGGGATATGATGCAGCTCTTGAAGAAATTGAACGAAATAAAGGAGAAGAGTATTCCTATGATGATGCCCGTGAACTTGTAGATCAGGGAGAAACCATGGCTAGCGGTCTGTGGAGGATTCGGCTGGATTATCAAGGGAGGTTATGGCTAGGTCAGTTGCTTCAAGATCTGTCTTACCAGTGGATTATGCCTGTATATATCCCGCCGGTTTTGCTGTTGAAGTCTTGGCATGTGGTTGACAGAATAAAAGAATAATTTATTTTGTTGGAGAGGGGCACAATTCATGGATCATGTGAATATTGAACACACACCACCCGCAGCATTGGAGTATCTTGCCCTGCGGCAGATCGCGGGTCTTAGTCCAATGAGCAGGGAAGGGGCGGAGATTGGACTACCGAATAGTCTGTTTGCCGTATGTCTGCGTGAAGAGGATATGTTGGTAGGTATGGGGCGAGTGATTGGAGATGGCGGTTGCTTCTTTCAGGTCGTTGACATTGCCGTACACCCGGATGTTCAGGGAATGGGTTATGGAAAGCTGATCATGAGCGAGATTATGAATTATCTGCGTGACGTTGTGCCTGCTCGCGGTTTGGTCAGTCTGCTGGCGGATGTTCCGGCTGATCGTCTGTATGCTCAATTTGGATTTGAATATACCAGCCCAAAATCGGAGGGCATGTGGTGGAGGCAGGGAGAAGAAGGGCCGACTGCCTAGCGGAATGAAAACTGAATTTTGATGCGAGACTACACTTCATATGATTATGAAATCATCTCCGTATAGCCGCATTAGCGGCTTTTTTACATGAACCGTATTGCTTGATGGGGAGGAGAGGGGATGCTTCTGAATGGCGGTGTTTCCTTCGATCACGCAGTGAAGATTGTTTTTCTACATATAAGCTGTAAGAGATAGGTTTACAAGATGTCACATCCGGTTTAAGATGGCGTGAGCCGTTTAAGGTATATAACAATAGGATTAAGTATTAAAATAACGGTAAGTTGATGAAATGATATCTACAGAAAAGAGGGAATTCATATGAAAGTAGCCATTTTTGGAGCAACCGGAGCGATTGGCAAGATGATACTGTGGGAGCTGATGGATCGTGGGCATGAAGTGACAGCGGTGGTGCGTGACCCTTCGAAGGTTGAGATGGTTCATGAGCGTTTGCGTGTAGAACAGGGAGATCTGCTTAACCCGGATCAGGTGGCTGATTTTGCAGCGGGTCAAGAAGTGGTTGTGAGTGCATATGGACCGAAGTTCGGTGGAGAAGAAGAGATGCTGGAAGTGACACGTTCGTTGATCGAGGGTGTGCGCCGGGCAAAAGCAGGGCGTCTGGTTGTAGTTGGTGGAGCGGGAAGTTTGCTAACCGATTCCGGTGATATGCTGATGGATACGCCGGGATTCCCGGAAGAAGTCAAACCACTGGCAAAAGCACATGCAGAAGCATATGACCTGATTGAAGCATCAGGTATTCACTGGACCTACATGAGCCCTGCTGCGACAATCACAACAGGACGTCGTACAGGCCAGTTCCGGGTTGGCATGAACCGTGTGATTACGGATGATATCGGGGAAAGCTCGATTTCCGTTGGCGATTTTGCAGCGGCTTTGGTGGACGAACTGGACGATCCGCAATTTATCCAAGCACGGTTTACGGTAGGTTATTAAGAGTAGACAGGCTTTGGAATGGATGATTTAATCTGAAGGTCTCGTACACGGATCGATAGAGCTTCCAATGATGCATGAAGCGCATCATGGTAACTATATGAGGTAAAGGGAAAGATAGCGATACACATACAGGATACAGCGTTTAGGTGCGATGTTGTTGCTTATAGGTATGAGATGAGCTTGTCACGGGGAGGGATGAACGTTGTTTATCGTAACCGCTGAACAGATGAAAGCTGTGGACGAGTATACCATTCATCAGCTCGGTATTCCGGCAGCAAGTCTAATGGAGAATGCAGGCCGCGCCATAGCCGAGGAAGTCATCAAGCTGTGCCGGGAAGGGCAGGCAGAAGGCCGGCTTGTGGATTCAGGGCAGCTTGGCTATAGCAGCCAGACCGATGCGAGGCGGGCACACACCGGGCCCGGCGATCGGCAAGGTTATGGTGGCGACATCATCGCCGATCCGGCGCTGGTGATGGAGCGCCCGGGAGATCAGCAGTGGTACATGCTGATCGGCAAGGGCAATAATGGCGGCGATGGGCTGGTGGCCGCGCGCCATTTGGTTGAAGCAGGGCTTGGCGTGACATTAGTCTACGCCGATGCCCCTGATGCACTGCGGGGCGAAGCCGCAGTGCAACGGGATGCCGCCGCGAAGCTTGGCATCCCTGCTCTTGTCCACGGGCGCGAAGCCGTGGACTTCAGCCGGTGCACAGGCATCGTGGATGCGCTGCTGGGCACCGGCTCGCGGGGAGCGCCGCGCGGAGCTTACGCGGCGCTGATTGAGGCGGCGAACGACAGCGGCAAGCCGGTCGTGTCCGCCGATGTGCCAAGCGGGCTGGACGCCGACACCGGAGAGGTGTACAAGCCCTGCATTCAAGCCCGGGTGACCGTATGTCTCGCGCTGCTTAAGCGCGGGCTGGTGCAGTACCCGGGTGCTTCTGCTGCGGGGCGCATTGTGGTGCGCGCCATCGGCATTCCCGCGCGACTTGCGCCAGAGCATGGCCCCTCGGTCCGTCTGCTGACGGACGAGGTGCTGCGCGGTGCGCTGCGCGTGGATACAGGCCGCCTACGGGCACCGGACGGCCACAAGGGCACCTACGGCCACGTACTGTTGGCCGCAGGAAGTCTGCCGATGAGCGGCGCTGGCCTGCTCTCGGCCAAGGCCGCGCTGCGCGCAGGCTGCGGGCTCGCCACATGGGCGCTGCCCGCGGCATTGCTGCCGCATGTCATCGGCACCGTGCCCGAGCTCATGCTCGCTGCCGCCGCCGATGGCGAAAGCGGAGAGTGGAACGCGGCTTCCGCCGACGCCGTGCTGCGTCTCGCGGAGAGCCGCGACGTGCTCGCGACCGGCCCCGGCCTCGGCCGCTTCAAGTGCGACACAGACTGGCTGCGCCGTCTGTGGCAACATACGGATCGTCCGCTCGTCATCGACGCGGACGCCCTCAACATGCTGGCAGACGCTGGCCCACATGGGCCTCGCGACTGGGGCCAGCGAAGTGCGGCGACAATTCTGACGCCGCACCCTGGCGAGATGGGCCGACTGCTGGGCATGTCGACCCCAGAGGTGCAGCGTGACCGCATTGGGCACGCTGCAAAATACGCCCGCGAGCAGGGCGTGACCCTTGTGCTCAAAGGAGCACGAACGGTCATCGCAACGCCGTCCGGCGAGGCGTACATCAACACCACCGGGCACGCCGGCATGGCGACTGGCGGTGCCGGAGACGTATTGACCGGCATCATCGCCGGTCTGCTTGCCCAAGGGCTCAGCGCGGAGCAAGCCGCCGCGTTCGGCGTATATCTCCACGGACAGGCCGCTGAACGTGCAGCACTGCTGCGCGGTGACCCATCATCCCTGCTGGCCGGAGACATCATCGACGCACTGTGAGGATAGGGCAGGTGTGGGACTAGCTTATGGTTTTGGGTTACTGTCTATGACTAATCATTTCTAAACTGCAAGTGATCCAACGAACTAGCGCACCAGCGCATTAAAAGTAGATGAGTGCACGATGTCCATTGCTCAGTGCTCACTACCCAATTCCCAGTGCCCTAACGAACCTGATACACCTTATACCACGGTTTACATCGAGGAGCAAAAGCTAACGAACCTCATCCACGTTATTTCTGTGTATTTCAGATAAAACACCTGAAAAACCGGACTAAATTAGTGAATAGAGTGCCTGAGATTCGTTAGGTTTTATAACATGCAATTAATGGCCCAATAAGGTTTGCTCAGTTCGTTAAACGTTTGGATCTGAAATGTTGATGCCTTGTTATCTATATAAGTTGATCTAAAGAATATTTACACTGGACACTCCGGTGACAGAACAACCTTCCGATCGCTGTTATCCCCAGTTTTTTCTTTTATAAATTAGGAAATCCGGGGATAGCATATGCTTCCGAAGCGGCTTTCTTTCAAGAAGCTTTTAGGCGAAGTATATGCTTCTGAGGCAGCTTCTTTCAGACAACTTTTAGCTCCGCTTTTTCAGGTTCTTTCTGTCTTCTCCGTTTCGTGTAAATGTTTAGTTCAATTTATATACTTTCATATCTTTGAAACGAATTAATGGTTGGATGAAACAATGATTAGTACTGAAAAGGGGAGCCCTGTCATGATGCATGACGGAGGCTCCCCTTTATTTGTTTGTATGTTCACGCTACCTAATCCTGGCTCGGCTATAACCTGCCCATAACATGCCTATAATCTGCATCTAACCTGCATCTCAACTACATCTGAACTACGTCCAACCCAAAATTCTCCGGCATCCTGCTTACAGACGGAATCGCAGCAATTCCTGATGCATCTCTGCACTAATATCACGCAATGTCTTCACCTTGATACTTGCATCAGCGAAGGAACGTTGTTGTTCCGACGTGGAGGCGGTAATCTCTTCACTGCTGGCAGCCGACTGCTCGGTGATGGCACTGATATTTTCGATGGCTTGTTGCACCTGTGTACTGAGTTCATTGGAGTGTTGCATGTCCTCAGCAAGCTGATGGATACCCGTACTAATGCGCTCCACACTTTCACGAATAGCAGAGAAGGATTCGCGAGTCTGGCCAGTGGCTTGTTCCTGTTCGCCGAATAACTGCATGCTTTGTGCTACAGAGTTCTTCACCTTGTCCATGGAGGTTGTGATCTCGCCCACAGCCGCATAGATATGTTTGACCGATTGCGCAGATTGTTCGGCGAGTTTGTTCACCTCGCCCGCAACAACAGCGAAGCCACGTCCGGCTTCTCCAGCGCGAGCAGCCTCTATGGAGGCATTTAACGAGAGCATGGTTGTTTGTTTGGCAATCTCTGATACATATGCCGTCATCGTAGTGATTCGAACCGCGCTTTCTTCCAGTTCCCGCACCGTTTGTTCCACCTCGGCCATCGCCATACGATTCACTTCGGCCAAGCGGAGTTGCTCCGCTACAGCCTTATTACCTTCCTCAACGGTAGTTAATACTTCACGACCATCGATTACCGATTGGGAAGTGGCCTCCAGATTGCTATTGAAGGTAGACTGCATTTTGTCCACAACCATCACTGTTTCACTCAGATCCTCGGCAATCTTTTGACTGCCAATTGACAGTTCCTCCGTGGTGCGGGATACTTGCTGCACAATCGCTTGGGCTGTATCATTACCGCGGTCAATATCTTGTGCCATCAGATCGACACGATGACCCGCTTCACCAATCGACTGAATAATGCCGCGGATATTATGAGTCATGGTACCGAAGGAACGACTCAGGTCATCGAGTTCATCTTTGCCCCGAGCTTCCGGTAATTGTCCGGTCAGGTCACCGTCCGCAATTTGTCCAGCGGCGTCTTTGAGTGTTCGAATACGCTTGGCAATCTGACGTGAAGTATACATATTAAACAGCATCACGGCGACGAGCAATACGATAGCTCCTGCCAGAGCGGCTTGCCACGTTTGCTGAATGTCACGTTCCAAATCGACGGTATATTGATCATAACGATCCCGAGTCATCTCATCTAACGAATAGATATCATTCTGTATGCCCCGAACCCGAGTGCTGTAACGTTTCGCTTCCGCACTGTTCATCGCACTCATCGCTTCGGTGGCTCCCTGGTTGAGAGCTTCTAATTTTGTCTCGATGGACTGAATAAGTTGTAACTGCTGATCTGTTTCGAGCAATCCGTCCGTAAGCTCCTGAATCATCGTTTGGCCTTCATCCAGCAAGCGAAGCACGGCGTCCTGGTTTCCTGCTGTCATGGAGAATGAGTAGACATCCAGCGCTTGCTGGGTCTGAATCTGATTGGCGTTCAGTTCACTCACCTTGAGCATGGCTGGTACCAGATTTTGATTTTTGGCATTCATGTTGAGCAATTGCATGATAATATAAGCGACTAGCACAAGGCATAGAAGTAGTGAAATTAGAGCATTAAGTATCAGTTTTCCCTGTAGTTTCATATGCGTACCTCCTCGTATCCGATGGGTTATTGATCAAGCGTAATTTTGATTTGACCGGAAGAGATCTTAGCCTTCAGATCTTCGAAGGTTTGCTGTTGTTCATCACTGAGCGTGATATTATGTAGAGCAGTCAGACCCACGGCGTTCTCCGCCAGCCCCTCCACGATTTCCTTTTGAGGGAAGGTATGATTGTTTTTAACAAACGTGTTAACGGCATTGTAGATAGAGACATCCACATTTTTCAGCATGGACGTAAGAATGGATTTTTCCGCCAAAAAGAATTGATCGGTATCTACACCGATGGCGTATTTCCCTAATTTCTGAATCTCCGTCAGTGCGCCTACGCCTGTGAGACCGGCAGCAACGTAGATCACGTCAGCGCCCTTTTCCTGAATCATCTCTGCAGCCAGTTGTTCACCCAGCTCGGCATTGCCAAAGTCCCCTGCGTAGACGACATCAACGGTTGCATTCGGCTTGACAGCCAGAACACCTTGTTTAAAACCCTGCTCGAAATTACGAAGGACCGGTATCTCTATTCCACCAAGGAAGCCAACATGATCTTCCGTTGAAGCCATAGCGGCAATAACACCTGCCAGATAACTTCCTTCTTCCGCCCGGAATGAAATGGAGGCAATGTTAGGCAGTTCGGACTGACTGTCAATCATGAGGAACTGCTGGTCAGGATATTTGGCTGCAACTTTCTCCATATCCGCTTGGACAGCATCACTCAGGCCGATAACCAGATCGAATTTGGCTTGCGCAAACTCTTCAAATGCAGCTTCGGCATTGTCGCCCGGTTCACGATAGTCAAAGACAATGCTTTTCTCATTTCTGGCCTGAACCAGTCCATCAAAAGCAGCATCATTAAAAGAACGGTCACCCAGACCCACTTCCGTAAGCACGATCCCAACCTTTGTTCTTGTGTCTGTTGCCGTTGTTGTATTGTTGGCTGAACATGCCCCCAGGATCAGTACCGTCAGGATCATCATTATGGTGAGACCTAGACCTGCGCGTCTGTTCTTGTTTGTTTTCATGTGTTGGTACCCTCATTTCTGTAGTCGCATTTTTCTGTTTTGCGTGATTCCTTAGCTCCAGGGAAGTACGTGTGCATGATGACACGTATGGTGAGGATTTCCCTTTATCTATATCGGTCAGAAAGGCACTGTGATTTATGGTATGTAGTGAAAATTTACGAAAAAATAAGTATTTTTCATGAATTACACATTATTTTTACATTTCTCTGGTTAAAAGGGTACATAAATATCTACAGTATGTTGTTTACTGATGTTAGAAGTCGAAAAAAGGCACAACAGAGATGACATGAATCATCTCTGTTGTGCCTTAAAATTTCACCCTATACGGATGATAAGGTGATCATCCTATTATAAAAATGACGCGAGTTTTACCAAGCCGCAATCGAGCCATCCGCTCGGGTTTCCGTACCCCCGCATAATACGCCATTGTCCGGGTTGCGCCAGATGATCTGACCGCGTCCAAACTGGGATGGATCGAGTGCCACTTGAATATCATGTCCTTTGCGGGCGAGTGCCTGAGCGATATGCTGCGGGAAACCCGGTTCCACGAGAATTGTTTTGCCCTTCGTCCACTGCCAGCGCGGAGAATCCAAGGCGGCCTGTGGGTTCAGGTGATAATCGATCGTATTCATAACCACCTGCACATGACCCTGTGGCTGCATGAAACCACCCATGACACCGAATGGCCCAACCGCTTCGCTGCCACGGGTAAGGAACCCCGGAATGATCGTGTGATACGTTCGTTTGCCTGGCTCTAGGGCGTTCGCATGATTAGGGTCCAGTGAGAAGTTGTGTCCACGATTCTGCAAAGCAATCCCTGTTCCCGGAACAACGAGCCCAGACCCGAAGCCCATATAGTTACTCTGGATAAACGAAACCATGTTGCCTTCACCATCAGCCGTAGCCAGATACACCGTTCCACTTGCACGTGGATCACCTGCCTCAGGTGCTCGTGCGGTATCACCAATGAGTTTGCGCCGTTCTTCCGCGTATGCCTCGGACAGGAGTTCCTCCACCGTCACACCCATTTTGCGTTCTTCAGTAATATATTTCTCTCCGTCGGCAAATGCCAGCTTCATAGCTTCAAGTTGCCGATGATATGCCAGAACGGATTCTTTCTCGTCAAAATCATATCCCTTCAGGAGATTAAGCGCCGCGAGAGCAATCAATCCTTGTCCATTCGGCGGAATCTCCCATACATCGTAACCACGATAGGAGACGGAGATGGGATCAACCCACTCCGGCTGAAAAGCCTTCAGATCTTCGTGAGTCAGATAACCACCGTGCTCTGCCATAAAGGAGTGAATGCGCTCTGCCAGTTCTCCTTCGTAAAAGTCTCGCGCTTCGCTCTCGCCAATCTGGCGCAAAGTCGCCGCATGATCCGGCGAGCGCCACATCTCTCCAGCTGCGGGAACACGCCCGCCTGGAGCAAATGTCTCAAACCACGCACGCCCTGCCTCCGCATCACCCTGGCGTGCATAGATCTCGGCTGCCCTTGCCCAGTGGCGGGCCAGCCCAGGCGCAAGCGGATAACCTTCCTCCGCATAGCGGATGGCCGGTTCCAGCGCTTCCGCCAGCGTGAGCCGCCCAAAACGGCGGCTCAGCTCAGCCCAACCCGCCGGTGCGCCAGGCACCGTCACCGGAACAACCCCAAGCTTCGGCATCTCCGTATGGCCTGCCGCTTGAAGCGCCTCAATGGATATGCCCTGAGGCGCAGGGCCGCTGGCATTCAGGCCATGCAGTTTGCCCTCGGTCCAGACGAGGGCAAAAGCATCGCCTCCAATGCCATTGGACGTTGGCTCCAGCACCGTGAGTGCTGCCGCAGTTGCAATGGCGGCATCGATGGCATTGCCGCCTTTTTTCAATACATCCAGACCAGCTTGTGCAGCCAGTGGCTGTGACGTGGCGACCATGCCTTGTTTCGCATACACAGGCACGCGGTAAGAGGGATACGGTTGGTAGAGTGGATCGAAGTTCATCAGGTTGTTCAGCTCCTTGTCGCTAGATGTCAGGCTCCGGCATAACCGGATCATACTCCTAACCCTCTTCGCAACTGGACAACCGATATCCTGCCACACCTGCCAAATCCAACCTGACATCAGCCTATGTCGTTACCATATCGCCGCCATTTACATGAATGCATTCACCTGTGACGTAGGATGAATCGCGGGAAGCGAGATAAACGTAGGCTGCCGCCAGTTCGTAAGGCTGACCAGCTCGACCCATGGGTGTATCTGTTCCAAATACCTGTACATCCTCAGCGGAGAAACTGGCAGGGATGAGCGGTGTCCAGATGGGTCCCGGGGCGACGGAATTCACACGGATTCCCTGTGCAGCGAGCGATTGGGCGAGTACACGAGTCAGCGATACGACGGCTCCTTTGGTAGAAGAGTAGTCGATCAGTTGAGTGTTACCTTTATATGCTGTAATGGAAGCCGTATTGATAATGGAGGCACCTCTGCACAGATGGGGGAGAGCGGCCTGAATCAGAAAGAAATAAGCGAACACATTGGTCTGAAAGGTGTGATACAGCTGTTCTTCTGTAATATCAACGATGCTTGGCTGCACATACTGTACGCCATGATTGTTGACCAGAATATCGATCTTCCCGTAGGTTTCCATGGTTGTGCGAATGACGGCTTCACAGTTTTTCTTTAAGCGGAGATCAATCTCGATTAAGAGACAGCGCTGTCCCAGTTCTTCGATCCGTTCACGAGTCCTTTCGGCATCTGTCCGTTCATATAGATAAGCAATGACGATATCCGCACCTTCCTTGGCAAAAGCGATGGCGGCCGCCCGGCCGATTCCACTGTCACCACCCGTAATAATGGCAACTTTACCTTGGAGTTTGCAGCTACCGATATAGGCAGGATCTTCACTGATCGGTTCAGGCACCATCAGGGTTTCCAGACCAGGTTGCTGGTCCTGATGCTGGGGTGGAAACGCCAGCTTTTGCTCCTTGCATACCGTTTTCTCACCATAAAAAGGATAGACAGGATTCATTCGCTTTACATCCTCCTCGAACGTTCATTGATACGGATAACCTATGCATTCGCCCAGAAGAAGGTGCGGGGGGAAACAGCAGAGCGGTTGTTTTTTGCACAGAATATACCATAATAAGGATAGATCCTTAAATCGATGGAGGTGTCAGGAGCCACATGAATATTCAAGGAATTAATCATTTGTGTTTTTCCGTATCCAATCTGGAGCGGGCTATTACCTTTTATGAGCAGGCTCTCGGTGCCCAAATTCAGGTGAAAGGACGCAAACTGGCGTATTTTGAGCTTGCCGGTCTGTGGATTGCCCTGAATCAGGAGGATGTTATTCGCAACTATACGGAACGAACCTATACCCATATTGCATTTACCGTTACAGAAGAGGAGTTCGACGCGTCTGTGCAGCAGCTGCGAGCAGCGGGGGCAGACATTCTTCCCGGAAGGCCAAGAGATCCGCGGGATGCATTATCTGTTTATTTTACCGATCCGGATGGTCATTTGTTTGAACTGCATACAGGTACGATGAAGCAAAGGCTGGATTATTATCGCGAAGACAAAGATCATATGACCTTTTATACGTGAGTTTCATGTGCAAGTAGAGGTAAATGGTAATTAACGTATTTAAAGTCATTGCAATTATCCGTAAAATACGTCTTAGGTTGCCAGGAATCGATGGTGGACTATGCTACCCGATTATAGACATGAGGAGAGATGAGCATGGAGAGTAAAGGAAGCAAATTCGTTACAATGGCAAGTGAACTCTGCATGGTTACCATCATGCTTCTACCTTTTATTGCAGGACAGCTTCATGTTTCGGGAGCACATGCAGGATCGGCTAAGTTTAGTGGTCAGCAGGGACAAAAGCATGCCGTATCTACGGAAACGCTGCTGGAGCTGAATGATCCTGTACCTGTTCGATGAGATTGATCCTGTGCCCTTTCACCGTGGATTCCCGGAAGTGGGGTCCCTGTTCAGAGACCCTAAAATCCATCTGTTCATTTCCCTATGTCCTCAGTTGTTAGATGAAGAAGGTATCCGCTTTTATTTGATAAATGACTTATAATCTTCGTAGTTCATTTTACGCTCTTGCAGGCTTAGCAGGAGGAGTTGATGACTGATGTCAGCCTCGCGATTTGCAGAGATGCGTTTAAGCAGATCGTGACTCATTCTTAAAAAGTAATAACCTTCATTGCTGTTGTTTTTCTCATGAAATACAATACCCAGCAAGCGATACAGTTTTGCACGAAGCATCCCTTCATCTTGCTTATCCAGCAGTTGGAGGGCTTCTTTGATGATGGCCTCTGCCTGTTCTGGCTCACGCTGTTCCAAATAAACTTTACTGATTTCCTCTAATATGGAAGCCTTCTTGTGGGGAAGATTGCGTTTATCGTAAATTCGTGCGCATTCATCCAGCAAGGGGAGGGCTTCTTTTTTTTGCCCCATATGAAGCTGGATCACGGCGAGGTTGTGAAGTGCCAGAACGTAGGATTCGCTGCTCGCCTGTTTATAGGCCTGTACGGATCTCTTGGTCCAGTCATAACTTAACAGCATGTGTCCGTCCTGTTCGGACATATAATAGGCTTTGCCCAAACCCAGCGTAATCTCGCCATACAGTTCCGGTTGTCCGGCCATCTGGGCTTCCTTCTCCGCTTTGAGATAGTAGTTTAACCCCTCATTCACATTGCCTAGTCTTAAATGAGTTGTGCCAAGAAAGGTCAGCGATTGGATGTGTTCTTCCTGTAGATGTTTGAGTCTGCTGCTGTACGTATACGCCTGTTCATAATGTTTCCGGGCAGCATGAAACAGCTCTGCATGAAAAGCCGCTCTCCCCATTTCCAGATAATATTCAACAATACGTTCCCTGTCCCCCGTTCGAATGACCGTAAATGCTGCGTTTTCCCCTTCATCCAAGGCTTGTCGATAATCCCCAAGTCTGTTGTGACTTCGCAAAATGAGCAGGTAGGCTTCAGACTGATCCGATGTATCCTCCGTCAGTGTCAGCACTTTACGAGCTATGCGGATGCAGGCAGAATCATTCTGCTCGGCGTAACAGGCTTTGGCCTTTTCCAACACAGCCTCACCAATATCCGAATCTGTCGATACACTTCCTCCCAAAAAAAACTCCATGGGTGTATTGAGCCTTCTGGCAATAATTTTCAAAATACGCTGCGAGGGAACGGCCCTGCCTTTTTCGATAAGGCTGATGTAAGAACGCGTCATATCCTCACCTGCCAGTTGCTTCTGAGACAGTCCAAGCTGCTCCCGGATTTGCCGGATTTTGGGTCCGAGCATGATCGTTCACCGTCCCTTGAATATAGTTTGATTGGAATGGAGATGTGATTGGTATGTTGGGTCCATCGAACGTGCAGAAGCAGGGGTAAGGAGAGTGAGAGGTTCATTTACCTCCATTTACAGTTTAAATCCAATTTGGGAGATTATAGAATCAGAGTATCCAAGATGAAAGGAGGAGATATGAATGGTCATTAAAGCGACTCCCATTACACTGGAGCAACTGAAGCGCAAAGAAGTTGAAGCAGCACAATTGGAAACGAGTGGACTGGGCGAGGCACGTGAAGTCAGTGCACGCGCGGTATCCGCTCGCGCAGTTGAAGCACGTGCTGTTTCGGCTCGTGCTGTAGCAGCTCGTGCAGCAGCGGCGGCTCGTGCCTGATTTTTCCTACTTACTTATTGCATTACGCTAGATTCATAGATGGGAGCTTCTGCGGAAGCTCTTTATCTCCCTATATTTCAGTGAGATTCGTACGTTAGTGATAACGAGGTGTCTGAAGCCGATGCATATCAAGCAAATATGGTCTTACATTCCGGAGCACATTGTGCCGATCAGGGAACTGAACGAGGTGCTGGGACTCAATAATGCCCAGACGAAGGTACTGGAAAAAATTCATGGTTTGAAACAGGTTCGGCAAGACAGGGATGGAGATCTGGCTTCGTTGCTTGGGCGCGTATTAACCCAGGTGGTAAATAACCCGGAGATCGCTCCCAACTCGATTAAGTATATCATTTATTGCCACACAATTCAGGAAAATTTCCCCTTTCCTATGAAAGTTTTGCAAGTCCTGAAACGGGCTTACGGGTTGCAGCATGCCATCGCGTTTTCGCTTACGCAGCAGAACTGTGCATCGGGCTTAATTGCCCTGAATGTTGCCGAGACATTGCTGCCTTCATTGGAAGCGGATGATCATATTTTAATTTTGACAGGTGAAAAAACCTTTAGTCCCGTTGTGCAATTGATCCCCAATACCACCGTGATGGGAGAGGCATCAGCCGCCGTGCTGGTGGGTAACAAGGGCAACGGAAGTCGTGTCGTCGGACTCACGAGTGTTACCCTGGGCCAATTCTGTAATGTACTAACGGGAACCCCGCAGATTCTAAGGGAGTTTCAGGAAATCTACACGCCTCGGTTATGTGAAGCCATTGTTGCAGCCGTGGAGCAGGCGGGTCTGACGCTGCAGGATATTCGATACATCGTCCCACACAATGTGAATCTATCCTCGTGGAAGAAGGTGGCTATCCGTTTATCCTATCCCCTTGAACGCATATATACGTCCAACGTACAGGAGATCGGACATTGTTTTTGTTCGGACCCATTTATTAATCTGCAAGCCATTCTAGAGCAGAAGTTGTTGCAACCAGAGGAGTATTATCTGCTTGTTACAGTCGGACTTGGGGTTACATTCAGCGTAGCAGTGATGCAGTATGCAGGAATAGGAGGGGATGGCCTTGACCACCGTATTGACGGATTTTTCGAGCAAGCTCAAGTGGGCGTTAACGGGCCAGCATGACGTTTCTTTTGTGTATCTTAACAATTTTGAGGTAGAGGAGTACTGGAGTGAAACGGGCATTCTCAAGCTGCCCTCATTAAGCATAGGCTCGGCTGCGGATGTCGTTAATCGGATGGAGGAACTGGGTGTTTTCCTCGCCGGAGAGAACGATATTATCCTGCTCAAGGGGCCGCCGAATCAGGGATTCATGGCAGATGCACAGGCGCTTGGGTTTGGTCGCTCCCGATGCATAACGGTGGAGCACAATGATCCGGCACTGAACATTACCGCGAATCTTCTGAATTGTCCAAGGACAATGGACAAGCTGCGAGAGCTGTCAAAGGTTGCTGGAACGAATGTTTATCTGGTTCCCTTTGGAACCTCGGATCAGGAAGAGGAATTCTCCCGACGGACCGGCATTCAGCTGGCTGTTCCATCTTCAGATATCTTCCGCAAGGTGAATGACAAGGGGTATTCCCGCCGTCTCAACGCGGAGCTGGGCATTCGCCAGATTCCAGGTGTTGAGTGCACGTCTTTGGATGAACTGGTGTCTGGTTTCGATCAGCTAAAGGCCGTTCTAGAGCAGGGTGGACGCCTTGTGCTGAAGGATTCCATGGGTGTATCAGGCAAGGGAATTACCGTCATCACCGATGAAGCCAGGTTTCACAAATGCATGAGTATGCTGGAGAAACAGGCAAGCAAAAAGGGAATACGGCAAATCAACTACGTGCTTGAGCAATGGATTGATAAAATCTGTGACCTGAATTACCAGATTCTCATCGATCGCTCCGGCGGAGTTGAATTTCTTGGCGTCAAGGAATCGTTGGTAGAGCAAGGCGTGCATCAGGGGCATCTCATGCCTTCGCGGCTCAACGATGTTCAACTTGAGGTTATTCGTGAAGCGGCCATGCGAATTGGAGTAGCTCTGTATCGAGATGGATACTACGGCATTGCCGGCATGGACGCCATTCTGGACGAGGACGGTACAATCTGGCCCAATCTTGAGATTAATGCCAGGTTTAATATGTCTACCTATCAGACCAACATTCAGCATCAATGGCTGCCCGAAGATCAATGTGGATTGGCGAAAAAATATACGCTCCGGCTCAATCACCTGCTGGAATACGGAGTACTTCGTTCCCGGTTGGGTACGTTGATGTTCGAACCGGAACGCGGCGAAGGATTATTGATTAATAATTTTGCCACAGTCAATGCGGCATTCAGAAGTGAGGGGACCTTGTTCTCCGGACGTCTGTATGGCGTGATTATTGCGTCCTCCCCTGAACGGCTGGGAGTGATCGACGAAGCAATAGAAGCCGTCCTATCTTCCATTAACGAGGTGATGTGAGTGTCTAAGGAATATCAGATTCAGCATTTGCCTGTTTCGGACATCGCCGAGAGATTCGGGACCCCGCTGTATGTATATGACGGGGATGTGTTGCAGCAGGTGTATCAGGAGCTTAGAGGATTGCTTACGCCTCAAGTGGAGCTGTTCTATTCATTGAAGGCCAATCCCAATATTTCGATCGTACACATGCTCCGGGAGATGGGAGCACAGGCAGAGGTATGTTCCCTGGCCGAATTGCATACGGCTGTACAGGCTGGAGTAGCAGCAGAAAGCATTATTTTCCTTGGACCGGGAAAAAGCGATGACGAGATTACGGCATGCATACGTCTGGGCATATATGCGATCGTGTGTGAATCGTTTCAGGAGCTGGAGCGCATAGAGATCATCGCTGCAAGTGAGGGGCGAATCGTGCCAGTGGCGCTGCGAGTGAATCCATCTTTTTCTGTCAAAGGCTCCAGGCTGACCATGGGTGGCAAACCACGTCAGTTTGGTATGGATGAACAAAGTGTGCTCCAGGGAAAAGAGCAGTTCGAGAGCTTCTCCCATGTGGAGATCATGGGACTTCACGTGTACATGGGAACCCGCATGTTGGATGTAGAGCCGATCGTTCAGAATACCCGTCATATTCTGGAATTAGCTGATCGAATCGAGAACGAGCTGGATATCACGCTGCGTATGGTCGATGTAGGCGGGGGATTGGGCGTGCCCTACCATGAAGGTGAGCAGTTCCTATCCATAGCCGCACTGACAGAACAGTTGAATCCAATGTTCGAATCGTTTCGGCATAGTCATGCCAACACCCGGCTGTTCATGGAGCTTGGGCGATATCTGGTAGGCACCTGCGGTATGTTGGTCAGTCGAGCCCTATACGTCAAGCAATCGTATGGAGAGCACTTCGTCGTAACCGATGGTGGAACGAACTGCCATATGGCAGCGGTGGGCACAGGTTCTTACGTGAAGCGTAATTTTCCGATTGCCTCCCTGACGCGTTATGGTGAGTCCCCTGTAGCCGAATACAATATTACGGGTCCCTTATGTACGCCGAATGATGTTGTTGGGAAACGGGTATTGCTTCCTCCTGTTGAACGGGGCGATCTAATCGGTGTTTTTCATTCGGGAGCCTACGGACCAACGGCTTCTCCCACACACTTTTTGAGTCATGGAAGTCCGGCGGAAGTGCTGATTGTCGCTGGGGAGGCTCACTTGATCCGTGAGCGAGATACTCCGCAGGATCTACTGTCCAAGCAACGCTTGATTCAAATATCCCATACGGCAATAACCAATTGATGAGGAGAGATGATGATCATGACAACTGCAGTATTGCTTGAAGAGATCAAAGGTGCCCTTGCTGAAGTGTTGAATACGGAAGCCAGGGAGGATATTCAATTAAGCACATCTTTATTTGACGAACTCTATCTGGATTCGACCTCTGTTCTGGAACTGCTGATGACGCTGGAAGACCGGATTGAAGGTCTGGAGATTGACCCGGATGATCTGGAGCCCGATGTATTTGATACGGTAGGCTCCCTGGCTGCTTATATTGAGAAGCAGCTCATTGCGGCCTGATGGCTTCGCCTGTTGCCATACGGGAGATGGGAGTCAGGTTGTTCTCGGAGAAGAAGCCTCCGTTCGAACATCCGGAACTGCTGCGATTTCATCAGGATATGCTTGCAGGTACTCCGATCAAGTACGACGTTCAGCTTTTGCAGGGGCGTAACAACAATGCCTATCACGAGATGAGTGTGGAACTGCTGGAGGAAACGGGACTTGATCGGGTTATGCAGGATGTGGATGTGCTACTGCTGGCATACAATTTTCCGAATACCCGCCCAGATATATCAATTGTGAATTATTTGATGGATCGTTATCAGGCTCGCTTTATCAGTTTTGCTGTAAATGATCTTGGTTTTGGTGCTCCTTTTGCGGCGCTCCACATGCTTCAGCACTATCTGGGTAGAGAAGGTTACATGAAAGGCATGCTTCTGGTTATGGACCAGACGGCTCTCCCCTATGAAACGATGGAACTTGTTTCACCGCCTGGACCGGACACGGCTGCAGCAATATACCTTGATCGGATGACAGGCGTAGGACCTTCCCTGCTTGGGGTAGAGATGCGACATGCCGAGAATTCCATAGCCGATACTGCGGAGATGGTACTGGATCGATTATGTGCCCAGTCATCCATTCACCGGAATCAGATTAACCTGCTTATCCATCCTGATCTGGAGCAGCAGTGCAATCAGGCTGTCTGGTACAGCGAATGTGGATCGAAGAGCAATTATGATCCATCGCGCTGGAGTGCAGCGCCATTCTTCGCATTACAGGAGTTACTGGAAGAGAAGGACGGGGGCGAGTACATATGTCTTATGCATCTGGAGCAGACGGATTCGTTTGTTCACGCCTTGCTGATCCGAACTTGTGAATGGATTATGAATGGACACTAATCGCAGAAGGAGGGAGAACATTGGGGTTCGGTATTGTGGATATTGGCGTCTATTTGCCTGAACAGATTCAGCAACCGGAAGAGGTGCTGGCTGCCCTGGAGCTTGGGAAAGGCGAGCTTCAGTTTCTGCGCAAGTACCACCGCCTGGAAGGTGTGCCTGTAACGGAACCGGGCCAGATGCTTGACGATACGATCGCACAGGCTGTGGAACGACTCCAGACCAGACCTGCCCTTTCCGGAATCGACCTTGTTCTCTATGTCCATTCCTTCCAGGTGCAGACACCGAGCGATTACAGGCTTGTGCAGCGTGTCCTCCAGCGCTTCGGGCTGGAACATGTACCGTTCTATGGCATATCCCAAATGAACTGTGCATCGTCGATAGCCGCTCTTCAATGGCTTGAGCGAATCTCGCAAACGCAGCCTCACATTCGGAATGTGTTGTTGATCTGTGCGGATCAATTCAATTTTTTGCCTCCCGAATGGCGCTATCTGCGCAAATCGGCCATTCTGGGTGATTCTGCCGTAGCTGTTCTATTGAGCAGAGAGAGCTGTCAGCATGTCGTTCAGGCGGCGCATGTGCTGCGAGATACCCGGTTCCATACTGGTTATCATGCAACCGCCGATGAGATCTCGGCATTTAACCGATTGTATGTGGACCATATCATTCAAGGGATGGAAGAGCTGCTGTCAACGCAAGGCCTGAGTTTCGAAGATGTGGATCATATTTTTCCCCATAATGTGAACTGGACTACCTGGAAGGAATTCTCGCGACGTACGGGAGTTGGACTTGAACGAATATATCTGGATAACATTCAGCGAATCGGACATACCTTTTCCACAGACCCGTTCATTAACCTGAGTTCGGGATTGGAGCAGAACTGGGTGTGCAGGAAGGGGCGCTCCATCATGGTCAGTATCGGGCTCGGCAGTTTTTTTGGTTTTGCACTGGTGGAGCATGGAGGATGCGAAGAAGAATGAACAGGAGGAATGACAATGCACGTTATTGAATTCCAGGGCCCAGATGCTAAGCCCGTCGGATCAAAGGCAGCAGGCAACCCCATTGCTCCGATATCGGAAATGTTGGAGGCAAAAACCTTGCTGGTGAACAATCGTCCAGTGCTTTTGGCAACAGGTCCATACGTGCTCGCGACCGCTCATCTCATTGAACAAGATGCTTTACTTTGGCATGAAGAATCAGCTGGGCTGTATCGTTGGAACCAACTACATGCCGTTCATGTACAGGATCGGATGCTGGAGCCCTCCGGACTACTGTTATACCGGGTACAGCCGAATGAGGGTGAGAAGGCTGAGATATCAGGCGAGAAAGTGACCTCGAATGAGCTGAGAACACGCCTGCTTGAGTTCCGCGTAGAGCTGTGCAAGGCTGGATTGGAGCAGGTTCGCAAGCATTTGTCGGTGCGAATATCGGGCGGGCAATCCACGTTTCAGCACCAGCTCGTGAAAGGCATGGTCGCTGACATCCTGACAACGCTCTACATGGCGGAAACGTTGCCTGAAGACCGCTTCCTCTCGGAAAATCAAGGTCTTCCATCGGTCCGGGTCCATGCGTGGATACATCAGGAATTGGACGAAGCTTTCAGACAGATTCAACGTCTTGGCGGCGGTTTCGGTTTTTTGAGGCATGGCGTATCGGCATATACATATGCAGGCCAACTGGTGAAAAACATGCTGTTGTTAGCTAAGGAGGAATATTGATGATTACTCCATCAACGATTGCGATTTTCGAGCAAGTGATGAAGCAGTATGCTGCGGAGCTTCGTCAGATCGGCCTGATCATCGACAGGGAGCCAGACCGGCTCACCGAGTTTTTGCACACGTCTGCCCTGCAGGCCATCAATCATATGATGATTCCCCCGGAGTATGGCGGTCAGCCGATTGTAACCATAGGTCAGGATCGATATTATGGACTCTCTTCGCTGGAAAGAGTCATTACGATCGAGCAGTTGTCCGCAGGAGATGCGGGCGTTTTTCTGGGAGGACCTGGTCCTTCCATGTCCAGCATCGTCATGATTGACTTGGGCGATGAGGAACAGAAGGAGCGATTTTATAGCCACTTTCTGAAAGGTCCGGCCTGGGCTGTTTTTGCCTTGTCAGAGCCGGAGAAGGGTTCAGATGCAACCGAGATCAGCACGCGGATTACGCGACATCCGGATGGGGGAATGGAGCTAACCGGACATAAATTCTACATTGGGAACGGACACCGGGCGAGTATTGGACTGGTATTCGCTCAGACCAATCGTACGCCTCTGGGCATTCAGGTGGCTATAGTTGATCCTTCTCTGCCGGGTTTCACAGCAACGCCGCTGGACACGATGGGGCTTCGCGGTCTGCAACTCAGCCATCTGCAATTCGAGGCTTTCCCACTGGAAGAGAAAGATATTCTGGGTCGTCATTTAAGCCCAACCAAGCGTGGACTGTGGGGAGCACTGCGTACATTCCACCGGATGCGCCCTAGTGTGGCGGCATTGGCGCTTGGTGTTGCACAGGCTGCTTATGATTATGTTGTGGAGCACAGAACGATCTTCACAGAACGTGAAAAGACAGAATTGGAGCGATTGGAGATGCGTCTGCACGCGCTGCGCAGCATGATTCGGAATGCAGCAGCAGAGATTGACCATGATGCGAATAAGGGTTATCTGGCTTCCCTCAGTAAAATACGGGCTGCATCAGT
This sequence comes from Paenibacillus sp. FSL K6-1122, assembly GCF_037977015.1. Classification (NCBI taxonomy): domain Bacteria; kingdom Bacillati; phylum Bacillota; class Bacilli; order Caryophanales; family Paenibacillaceae; genus Paenibacillus; species Paenibacillus sp. FSL K6-1122. The sequence goes on from NZ_CP150272.1 coordinate 596,897, forward strand.
TGCCGAGGAAGCGACGGAATGGGCACTGGAGATGATGGGGCCAGGTTCCATGCTGGAGCATCCTCTGTTGAACAAATGGTATCGCGATGCAAGGGCCTTTGAGTTCATGGAAGGCACAACGTCCATTCAGAAGATTAGCGTTTTTCAGGCGTATGCCAACGGGAAGATGCAGCATGTCTGATTCACTTCATGGTGATATTGGCGCACCAATCTATGTGGATCATATTTGCTGGCTTACTGCGGAGGATCATCTGTACACGCTGGATTGGCCAACACCGGATGATTATGTTTACGTATCGCCGCACATATACATGGAGGATCACTATTATGGTCGCGTGGGAACGCTGACTCGCTCCCTTATGGCAGACGGGAGACGGGTGACAGCGGGTGATCTTGCGCTTATGGTGCTGGAGCAGTTGTCCACAAAGCCGCATTGGAATTGGTTGATCCTTGCCCAGACTTGTCCCGAACGACATGCATTGAATGCTCCACTTGCCCGAATGCTTGAAACGGCTCCGTGGCGAGTTAATCATCCACTTGGTATTACCCATATGGGTGCGCTCGCAGGCACCGAGGCCATTCAGGTTGCTCTTTGGAGCATGCTTCCTAACGAACGGACTGCGATTGTTCTGGTGGAGCAGCGAATTCTCCATGACGATGGACAGATTGGATATGGTCAACCATCTGAACCTAAGGGTGATTTGGGCGACATGGCGGTGGCGCTTGAGGTAGGCCTTGGTCAAGGAGCGTTGCAGATACACTATGCGGGAAAACGGATCATTAGATCGGATAAAGCCACGGCTTTTGCATCCGAGGCACTCGGCATGATCCACGAATGGATGGACAGCCATGCAGCCGAACATGTCATTCTTCAGTCGAGACTGGGATTACGTCTCAATGGCAGTTCTGTTCTGCATATTTCCTCTTCCAAGACCATCTGCGTACCACGAACCGATTATCAGAGCGGTGATGTATGGATACAGCTGGCAGATAAGCTAGAGCGGGGGATCATCAGGCCGGATGATCGAGTCATGCTGGTCTCGTGGGATGACGATCGGATGATATCGGCTTGTTGCGTGCATGTGATACGTCTGCCGATCCTCAGCAGGCTTACAATGAATCAAGAAATCAGAACTTCATGAATTGTGGAGGTGAACCCCATGCAGGGGATCGATTATACGGCCGGCTCGATCCATCGTTTGTTATTCCGTACGGCCGTTCCGATGCTGCTCGCTTCTCTGGTTAACGTGATTACACAACTGGCCAATGTATTCTTCTTGGGTCATACGAGTCAAAGTGTATTATATGTGCTCTCATTGTATATTCCTGTCTCATTCGTCATGATTGCCATCATCGAAGCGATGCAGCTGTCTGTTCAGGTCGCGGTGGCGCGCAGTCGTGCCGGGGGCTCACGTGCATTTACCCAGCTGTTCGTGCACATGATGGGCAGTGCAATGCTGCTTGCCATTCTGACCGGGGGCATTGTGATGTTACTGACCCCTGTGCTCTCATGGTTTTACCGTGTGCCTGCCGACATTGGGCCCATGTTTACGCTGTACGTAGGGGGCATGATGGCAGTGAGCATCCCGGCTGTCCTGGCGGCGGTGACCAGTGCGGCGTTACGAGGACTGGGCCGGGCACAGGCAGCTTCGTGGAACGCGGTTGGGATGGCGATGCTAAACATTGCTCTTGTGTATACATTTGTGTCGGTCTTCGGGTTGGATCTGAAGGGCATCATCTATGCCAACCTGATCACTTCCGTCTTGTCCTTGGCCATCTCCCTGCTGATTCTGTTCATTCGTCGGGAAATGATCTTTGAACGCTTTGCTTTTGCCCAAAAACATCTGATGGCCCTCAGGCATGTCGGTATTCCTGTGTTCATCTCGTACTGCATGATTTTTCTGAGTACATTTTTTTTTAATAAAATTGTCAGTCACTTTGGCGAAGGGGCGGTTGCTGGATTTGGCGTTGGTTATCGAATTCAGACGATGGCGATTCTGCCGGGTATCGTGATTGGATCGGCCATCGGCATTATCATCAATCATAATTTGCAGTCACCACACCGGCCAAGGGCCTATGCAAGTTATCGCCAAGGTCTGTTGCAATCCTTTGTTCTGTACGTGATCATTGCCGTTGCCGTCTGGATCTGGCGAGATCCGCTTATCGCATTCCTAATCGAAGACGCAGCAACCCGAGCCGAAGCGGCAAGGTATCTGTCCATCGTGGCTCTTTCCTATATTGGCATGGGTCCCATGATGACAACGTTGCTGACGATGGAACAGAGCGGGCGCGGATACCAGGCCATACTCCTGAATGCGGTGTATTTTCTGATTATTATCGCACTTGGCTGGGGACTGACTCGGGCCTTCAATGAGGTTACTTACTTCTATGCGGTGATTGCTGGCATGAATGTGGTCGGCATGTCGTCGTTCTTGCTGCCTTTCATGCGAATGCTGAAGCGGGAATATGTGGAATCGTCTGCGGATAAGGACATCAGTACAGATGGTGAAGCGACGTTGCCGAATAAGAGCTATTCCACACAGACTTGACTCTAACTACGTACAGGAGGTTTTTGCATGACAACATCAGAACCTGCTTATCTGGTACGTCGCATTGCAGATACGTGGATCGCTGCGGATGAAACGTTCAGTCAGTTTTATGAGCTGGAACCTGCGAAAGAGCTGGAGCCACAACGCCCCCCGGATTTGCCGGGGGTGGAACCTGCGGAAGCGCCTTTTTTTTTGTATGAGCCTCTCATCGGTCATCGGGCTCCTCAACTGGGGATCTTGGGTATCCCTCATTCTGGTGGGACAAGCATGTTAAACTCCTCCGTTGCCGGACTTGCGCATGCGTTACGTGTAGAATCGTGGAAAAAGGTCATCTATCCATCGTTACAAGAGTCCGGGAATTCGAGCTTGTACGATATTGGAAGTGGGAGACGATTGCTTGAGAGCGTAGCCATGCAGGATTGGGGTACTTGTCTTATGAATGAAGCGGAGGCGGATACAGCTGTTCCTTATCAAAAGGGGCTTGCGGCCGCACTGGATCATGCGCTGGATCAACAGGCACTATTGTGCTGTATTGGCGGAGACCATTCCATTACGCATGCAGTGCTTCAGATGATGGCAAAGGCCCCGGGCAGTCGAAGAGTGCTGGTCCAGTTCGATGCCCATCATGATTGCGGTATCGATGCCATCCATCAGGAGCAACCCAGTCACTCCAATTTTGTGAGACATTTGCTAGAGCAGGATATGGTTGCTGCTGTTGTGCAGATCGGCCTGCGTGGTCTTCGCTCAGCAGATCAGATGTACAGCCATCCTGGCTTGATTCAAATATCGGCAGAGCATATGACACCCGAGAGGGTGAGCCATGTTCTGAACGAGGTAAGGCAGAAGTACGACGTTGACTCGGCTTATCTAACGTTTGATCTAGATTCCCTTGATCCGGGTAGCTTCCCCTTTGTTGATTTTCCGATTGCTGCAGGACCGACATGGCAGAATATTCGAGACTGCGTTATTGCAGCGCTGGAGGTCCCGTTATCTTATGAAGGGATGGATATGGTTGAAGGACAGGGTGTGCAATCGGATCGGCACATTCCTGGACAATATGAGCTGGCGCTTCGAATGTTGGTCTATATGATGGATGGTATCGACCGGAATCGTCGGCGGTTTGAATCGTCTTCTAGAACTAGCGCAGCCAGGGAAGGAATGCTGTCGGGAGCGGGAGTATTCATGAATCAGGGTATACAGGAGGTGTAAGGATGAAGGATTTTCGTACATTATATACGTTACATCGGGAACAGGTCAGGGAGGAGCTGTATCGGGAAAAGACAGACGGAATTCGACTGGGATTCTTCTATGCGCTAATGAATATTGTTAAGGAACTTTCGCCTCTTCAATTGGAAACGTCACCGGAGTTGATCTGGATGGATTATCTGGCTTTTTTGCGGACGGTTGATGAACACAAAAAAAACCCTTACTCCTTTATGGATTGGGATGAAGTCGAGGGGCTTGAACATCTGCAAGCGACGCTGCAGGAAGGTGGGGCCTTGTTGACCTGGCATTATGGATTCGTCCGGCATAACATGATTACCATCGGACAGGAGATTCGCGCAGGCCACATGAAGTCCGGCTTACCCTTCTATCTGGTGGCTGAACAAGGTACCGTAGAGCAGGAACAGAAGCTATCGTCCTGGAATACCCTACGGCAGTTTGCAGGTGCTGATCTGTTGAATGCCGAGGATGAGATGATTGGCATACGATTATATTCTCATTTGCGGAAGGGAGGTTCATTCAACCTTTTCGTAGATGGTCAGACTGGGTTCAACGCGGATAATCGCGCAGTGGAGCTTCCTTTCCTGAGTTCACGCATCCGGACGAGGAGCGGTATTTTTCGTATTTTAGCCAAGACACGCAAGCCTGTATGCCCCTATTTCATGACATTGACTGAAGATTTTCGTTCCAAAATTGTTTTCTTGCCGCCTTTCATTTTAGAAGGGGATATTCAAGAATCAGCAGGACGTGTATATGAGCCGTTTCGCAATCAACTGCTGAAGCAGCCTGCATTATGGAGATTCTGGGACCGTCACCATCAGCAAGTGATTCACTGGAAAGAGGATGAGACTAATCTTCATTCAGCGGAAGCTGAGAGTCAGGTGGACTGGTTCTCCAAGCCGCTGGAGGGATTCGGTCAGCTTGGACTGAACACCGCGAGTGGCATGATCTACAATTTGGGTTAACCGTCAGATAAGGGGGGAGGCAAGGATGCAGTCTTTCATTACGGAGCAGTACAATCGTCTATCGGTCCATGTGATGCCAACAAGCCAATACGCCAACTGTTATCTCCACCTTGGTATCGTTAACAAACAGGGAAGGATTCCCTCAGCGGTATTTGCAGTCATTGTGCGGCTGCTTTTCAGGCAGGATTCACTCGGCAAAAGAAAGCTACAGCAGCAACTATGGTCCATGTATGCCGATGAGCTAAGATGCGAATTGGAGCAGAAGGGGGAGACTCAACTCGCATCCATCCGGTTGCGTATCCCTGCAGGGTTGCTGCCGGGGACGGAAATGCGGACGCTGGATGCGTTGAAGCTGCTCGCAGACATGATGTTCGAACCGAGCCTTAAGGGCGGATTTGATTTTGATGAAGTGCAGATCCAGGAGGAACTTGCTTGGGCAGAACATCATGCTGGCTATGATGTTTCCAATTGGGACAAGGTGGTACAGGGGCGCAGTCTGGAGTGGCTTGGGTATGCGGAACGAAGCAGGGATGCCGACTTGGAGCAACTGCAACATTGTGTGCGTAATGGTAAATTGCAGGAATGGTACCGGGAAGTGCTTTGTAGCCCAATACATATTCATGTGATTGGTGATTTCCAATCGGATGTGATGATAGCTCAGGTCATGGAGACCTTTTTGCCTTCGATTTTCACGACTGATGGGGGAGCAACTCCATCTGTGATCGAGCAAGATCAACCTGCTGAGCACCGGGAGGAAGGCGAGATGATGCTTGAACTGATGGATGTTCAGCAATGCAAGATTAATGCGGCCTTTACCACCGAAGTGACGTATGGATCGTCGGATTATCCTGCCCTGTTTCTTTTTCATTCCCTGTTTGGCGCAACGCCAGCTTCCAGGCTTCAATCTGAGCTTCGTGAACGAAAGCAATGGGTGTATCAGATCTACAGCACGCTGGATGATTATCGGGGAATGCTTCATGTGACAACGGGAACAAACAGTGGATATGTGACAGAGGTCCTTGAAGCGATAGACGCTGAATGGCTGAGGATATGCAGGGGAGACATTCAGGAAGTGGAGCTGAATAGAGCTATTCAGAATGTGATGCATTATGTGCAAGTGGGATACGATCTGCCTGAGCAGGTGGTCAACCTTCATATCGATCGATTGCTCAACCGGGTCCAGATGACAACTCCGCAATTCCTGGAAGCCATATCCTGCGTTACTGCGGAACAAGTGGCTGAGGTAGCCTCTGGCATGAAAAAGGCTGTCACCTGGATTTTGTATCCTGAGAGTGAATATTCCGCACCAGTGCAGGAGGTGACTCATGAATAGTATTGTGAATAGCGCACCTGTCCGCAGGCGTTTATCCAATGGTCTGTCGGTCCACATTTTCCCCGAACCCCAGTTCCATCATACTTTTGTTTCGTGGTCCGTGTCCTATGGCTCAATCCATGATGGAGCCCTACCTGGCAGAGCACATTTCCTTGAGCATATGATGTTCTACAATCCGGATCAACGGCCCGTCAAGCCGTTATTTCATACTCTGGGAGCTTCGACATCTGCATTGACGCGTTACGATGTAACGACTTATCAAATGGCCTGCACAGGCGATTTGAAACGAAGTCTGGAGGTGTTCACCGGCATGCTAGCTGCTCCATATTTCACCCCGATGCATGTGGAACAGGAACGGTCCGCCATTCATCAGGAGCTGTCCATGTATGCAGACCAGCCCTCCTGGCGAGCTTTGCAGCAGTTGACTCAGATGATGTATGGCAGCAATCACCCCATCACGATGGATGTTGCAGGTACACCGGATAGTCTGTACCAAATGACAACGGATGAGCTGAAGCATGCCTACAACACTCACTATGCCACAGGGAGCATGGCGATAGCGGTTGCCGGTCCGGTTGAAACGGAGTTCATTACGGATATGCTGGAAAAATTCCCTGCGATGGAACCACTGAATGGTGCCTACCTGCCAGAAGTTACACTCGACTATTTGGGCGAGGACTCCAATAAGCAATATCGAGAGATTGAATGCGGATTGTCCTTGCCACTTGTAAGGTATGGGTTCCGTGCCGAAGATGGGATGCATTTAAAAGAGCAAGTCGCTTGCATGATCGGCATTGAAGCTTTACTGGGTGAAACTTCGGATTTCCATGCGGAATGTATGGAGTTGGGTCTGCTTCATAAAGGTGCAGAATGGGACCACTATTATCGTAAGGAATTTGCCTTTTCGAACGCTTGTGGGTATTCAGCTGATCCCGTTTCTTTATATAACCGGGTTGAAGAGATGTGTGAGCATATTCAGAACGGAACGCTGTCCCTATCTAACTTCAACTATGCACGGATGAAGTGGTTAAGCAAGTATTATGCAGACATGGATTCGTTAAAACAGCGATGCATGCACGTCTCCGAATATGAGGTGATCGGACTGGATTATATACAGCTTGGCACGTATGCACTTGAATTGACAGAAGAAGAGGTTAGGAGTGGTCTTAGAACTATTGCAACGTCTACTCGTCTGCGGATGGTTGTTATACGTTAGCATGTATGTAACCCCGCATAGGGAGGAGGGCCTTATGGATTCCAGAACCGGAACAATCAGCAGCCTTCTGGCAATGAGGGCACAAGGGAATGATACGTCCATGCCGTTTTCAGGAGAACCAGAGGTCCACATTTGGACACAGACTTTGCCCATAAGGGAGGATCAACTGCAGACAGCGGCTGCCATGGACTCCGATGCAATGACTTCAGAAGAACATGAACGTATGGTCAGAATCAGCAAAACCTCACGTCTAAAGGCTCATTGCTGGATGATTTCAAGGGTTTTCTTGCGAAGAGTACTGGCACAGTACATGCAGCTTCAGGTAAGGGATATTCGATTTGAATACGGCACTTCCGGAAAGCCTTATCTCGTGGGAGGTCCGCAATTCAGCCTTTCGCATACGAATGGGCTATGTGTACTGGCGGTTACATCCACTAACAACGAGCTTGGCGTGGATGTGGAATGGGTACGTCCACTACTGCGAGAGAAAGCCATCATCCAACGTTTCCTGACGGAAGAAGAGCGGGATCATGTGCTGGAAGCCATATGTTCCGGTGAGGATTCTTCTTCCCTGCTGTGGAAAGTCCTCACAGGCAAGGAGGCCTGGATCAAGGCTTCAGGTCAATCTTTATGTGGACAGTGGAGAAATTTAAATACGATACAAGCGATACGAAATCATGAGCAATTGCTGGAATGGGCCGGACAGAAGTATGTGCTGCAGTCTTTGAAAATGGGCAAAAGCTACTCCGCATCATTATGCGTGACAGGGAGGGAGATACCACTGATACGCTGGATGAATGTGGATAATCATATACAAAGCTACGAGGGAATTGGTAATTAAATCTTACATATCTATTGTCTAAACATTGGCATTACCTATAATATGGACAAATGGTACCTTAATTTACCAATGTTAAATTCATTGGTTCAATTCCAAGGAGGTTTGTCATGATTCAGTTCCCTAAACCGGATGTCGAGCAATATTTTCAGACGTACCGTATTTCGCATTTTGCCGTATCGGCAGACGAGAAACGTTTGTTCATGGACAGCAATCTGAACGGTCAGCCGAATATTTGGGCGATGGATTTGCCAGGAGGATACCCGTATCCTTTAACGTACTTGAATCAGAGCAGTCAATTTATCAAAGCAGACCCGCAGGGGCGTCATCTTCTTACCGCGTTTGATCGGGATGGAGATGAGAACTATCATCTATATGCACTCCCACCCGAGGGTGGTGTTCCACTGCCTGTGGTTCCGGCGGAACCAAATGATCGCTGTTATTTCGCTGAGTTGTCCGAGGATGGACAGCGTCTCTATTATGTTACCAGCGCGGGTAATCCGAATTATCTGAATTCACGCCGCATCGATCTGGAGACAGGGGAAGATGAACTGTTATACAGTGGAGAAGAGGTTACGAGCAGCCTGGTTGCTGTAAGTCCTGACGAGAAGAGTTATGTTATTTTAAAAATGTACTCCAATACGTATCAGACGGCGCATCTGTATCGTAACAATGAAGAAATGGTGATTCTGCCAGCTTCAGAACGTTATAGTCAGGTATCTGATCTGATTTTTGCAGATGATAATCGTCTTCTGTTCATTACCAATGATGACTCCGCATACGCCTATGTGGCTGAATACCGTATCGATACCCGCGAATTCCGCTTATTGTGCAGAATCGAAGGGGAAGATGTGGAGTTCGTCCGCTGGCATCAGGCTTCCGAGACCTTATATTTCTGGACACTTACAGGGCCAGAGAATCGTATGTACGTATTGGGCAAAAATGCCGATGAGCCTCGGCGCATAGAGATGCCGCTGGATACGATAGAGCAGGTGAACGTTACAAAGGCTGGCAATGTGTATATCCTCGGACGTGGAGCGATCCAACCGCATAACATTTATCGCAAAATAGCAGGTGCTGATTCCTGGGAGCCGCTGACTGCCAATCGGGTAACCGGACTGGACCCAAGTGATCTCGTGTACCCTGACGTTATTCAGTATAACTCCTACGACGGACTGGAGATTGAAGCTCTCTTGTTCAAAGCAAAACCAGAGCAGGCCAATGGTTACACCGTATTTTGGCCTCATGGTGGGCCGCAATCTTCCGAAGCAAAGTTTTTTCGGCCGATGTTCCAGATGATGCTCGCTCAGGGCTATCATATCTTTGCACCTAACTTCCGGGGCAGTACCGGGTATGGTGCGGAATTCGTCAAATTGGTTGAGCGGGATTGGGGAGAAGGCCCAAGACTGGACTGTGTTGCCGGCATCAACTGGTTGTTTGATCAGGGAATTACCTCGCCAGAGCGGTTGTTTGTGGTAGGTGGAAGTTATGGGGGATATATGACCCTGTTATTGGCAGGTCGCCATCCGGAACTGTTTCGGGCAGCGGTCGATATTTTTGGGCCAAGTAACTTGTTCACATTCCTGGAATCCGTACCGGAAGACTGGAAACCGATGATGGATAACTGGCTGGGTGATCCGGTCCGTGACCGCGAACGTTTAACGAAGGATTCACCGATTACGTATCTCGATCAGATGGTGAACCCAATGTTGGTCATTCAGGGTGCTAATGATCCAAGGGTCGTGAAGGCCGAATCCGATCAGATCGTGGCCGCGCTCCAGTCGAAGGGACTTGATGTGGAATACATCGTTTTGGATGATGAAGGTCATGGCTTCTCCAGGAAAACAAACGAGATTCTTGTGTACCGCCGGATGCTGGAGTTTTTGCAGAAACATCAGGAGTCACCCGTTGCACAAGCTTAAGTTGAGAGATTTCATCGTTGACTTAAATATAGTGAGATGAGGAAAACCGCCAAAGATCAAGGATGATCTCTGGCGGTTTTATACGTGCGCCCGCATGTTGGGCGACATATATGGAACGATACATTCTACTAATCTAACAATGCGACAATCGAATTAATGGACTGCTGCGCCCACTGTGCAAAAGGCAGGTCGGCTGCCCAAGTCACTTGTCCTGTGGCGTTGGCTTCCCCCCACCACAAGATACGTTGATAGAGCAGATGCATGCGGAGACGTGTGCGGAAGTGTTGGCATTTCTCCTCATCTGCTGCACAGACCAGATCCCGGTAGCAACGAAGGAACTGTGCGGCCAGTTCTGGTTGACCCTCACGAACATACCTGGTGGATATTTTGGTGAGGTCGGCTGTTCCGTCTCCGAAATAGGCCGTTGTAAAATCGAACAAACCACTAATCTGCCACCCTGAAGAACGGCCGTCCAGATTTTGTATCAGAATATTCTCGACCTTGAAATCTCCCATAACAAAACACGGAACAGCTCTGGACCGAAATGCCGGTTCAGCATTCTTGAATTGCTCGTCCACCCATTGAACATCTTCATCCGTAATCACTGAGTACTGTTCAGCATCATGTAACCAGTGACGAATGGTTCCGTACAACCAGTCCAGATAATCGCCTGCAAAGGAAACAATCTGCTGTGCTACAGGATCATATTCCCCGGCATCAGGCACCTTCCAGCGGTGCAGTTCAGCCAAAGTATGGGCAAACATACAGGCAATCTCTTCCTGATCTTGCTGTGACAGCGAAGCTTGGAATGCTGGATCATACAGGTGATTCCCGGGCAGGCGTGGCATTATGGCATAACTCCAGCCTAGCAGATGGGTATCTTCATGTAATAAATATGGATCAGGGACAGGAATGGACGTATGTTTTGCCAGTTGTTCTACAAAGAACTTTTCTTCCTGTAACTGTCCTGCATATAAAGGATTGCCTTTGAGAATATACTCTCCACGAGAAGAGCGAATGAGCAGTGTCTGACCCATAACACCTTTATCCGTTCGTCGATAATCTTCAAGAGTTCCCAGGTCAAGCTCATTCAGCGCATCCTGCAATGAAACTGCGGCCACTTCGTCAAGTTGATTGGAACCAAAATATATACGGGTTGTCATATGGCCAGACCCTCCTGGGTGTTAGTCATCATTCTCTTCGTCAGACAGGTCATACGTATCCTCATCGACCAATCCACGGATGAAAGCTTCAAAATTGGGCGCAAGATATGTAATCTCATAATCATTTTCCTGATCGACATGAACTACACAGGGTTCACCTTCAGGGCCACAGAAGCGATAATCCAGCATAACAACATCATGACCAGCGGATGGACAATCACAGATCACAATCCCCAGGTCGGGATATCCCCAATCCTCGATCATGAACCGACTTCCCAGCTCACCAGCGAGTGCGTATATTTTATCGTGCCCAATTCCCATAATGCTTGAAATGGCAATGTGATCCTCAGCCCAGGAAGTCGCTTCTTTGGTGGGAAATACAGTGAGCGCAGGGATACCGCCGTTTTGCGTATTCATCAGTTGAATATAGGAAGCGGGCAGCTTGTAACCCAATTCCTTCTCAATAGACACAATCTCTTCTTCATCAAAAGGTTCTGATACATGATTGTCCTGCGCATAATCACTCTGTACCCAGAACGTTGCGGGATCATAAGTCCCTGAAGCGGCTCTTAGATGGTTCTGTATACCGCTCTGCTCGAATGCGGCAAGTTCCTCTTCATGACGCTGGCGATCTTGACGCATCTTGTCCGCTTCGGGACGAATCTCGCGAAGGAATTCAAGGGTAGATTCATCATGGGGCAGAAGTTCATCAGCTCTCTCAAAAGCCAGTAATGCCTGTTCATAACTCGCTATATGACAGTATGCATAACCCAAACGGTATTGCCAGAGCGGGTCGTTTACTCCACGCTCCTGGACAGACAACAAATGTTGAATGGCTTCGCGGTAACGTGCGTCATTGTTATAGGCTCTGGCGAGTTGACCAATCAGATCATAATCCCGCTCTGAGACGGGGATTCGTTCAATATGTTCAATAATGAGACTGAATTGGTCCTGCTCATGCCACAAGTTGATTTGATCCAGCAGTTCTCTTTCCATGAATAGGCCTCACTTCCGTAGGAGGGGTATGAATCTCTTTCATTATATAATAAGTATGTGTTGGTTGGAGAATGTATAAATCAAGCTCTTCGTAGCATACTGTTTAAGTATACTTTAAGTTTAATCTATAAAGTTTAAGTTGTGTTTAACTTTGTTTAAGTATGATGTTGAAAGTTAAACTTTACTATCCTATACTAGGAGTGTGAGGTGAGATGGATATGGGAATCACAAGAGTTGAGAAGAATATATTTAGTCAGAACACGGATGAGATTGCTTCTGAGTTAGTTCAGAGCTTAAGTAATTCGGATAATAGCATTTTACTGTTCAAAGTGCTGGCATTTGCAGTCAAAAATAATGCTGAATTTGTCCGTAACCTGGATGAATCTATCTTTGAAGATGCTGATATTTTTAGAGAAAAGTATGTTACGCTTCTCAAACATGCGTTAAGTCAAGCAGTAGATGTACCGACAGGAATTACAGACAGTGGTATTCCTTCTATTGAAGCTGTACGTTCTTATACTCCTAAAGAATTATCTGTATTTTTTGGAGTAAGTATTACGACGATTTTTAACTGGATTGATCAAGGCCGTTTTATGGGAATTCAAAGAGCCGGGTCCAACAAACATAATCTCATCCCAGACAATACTACATATGTGTATGGATCAGGTAAGAGAACGACGATTAAAGAGATTGTGACTATGTGGAAAAAGGAAGAGGCAGAACACCAATCTACAATAGGAGTCAGTGACCTGGATTACCACACAGGGCAAATTGCCTTATATGAAGATAAATACAAAGGGGAATTCGAACGGACACTCGGAACTAAATTGAACTTAACACCTGAAGAAGAAACCGATGCACAAGTTTGGAAACACCATTTGGGGAGGCAGCGTCTTGGCTTTAAAGATACCGAAAAGTAATTTTCGTTTTATTGAGAATGATTTTTCAGATATTATTATGGATATTCGAGATGGTGCCCAGGGTCTTCCAAGCAGTGCTAGAACTATTCGTAAAACAATTGTCTTTAATGATTTATCGAAGATGTACTGTGTAGAGGAGATAGATCGAAACGGGGGATTCATCGAGTTATATTGGTATGATTGGTATGATGATCAAAAAGAGTTGATTATGAAATTCCATGCTCTTTATCATCCTGATGAAACACCTGCTAATATCACGATGTATGACCCGTTTCATATTCATACGGCAAATGAAAGAAGATTGAATAATGAAAAATTTCAAGAATTATATACGATTCTTGAATTTATTAGATTAAGAAATATCTCTATTAAATTATAATAGTTCAACGCTGATATGATGTTTGTACATACGAATTAAACAACACTTCCTGAACTTAGGCATGATAGCCACCATTCAGGGAGTGTTGTTTTTATTTATAATCTATTCTTTATTACAAATCGTCAAATCCATTATCGTCGCCAACTTTACCGTAGTTACGGGATTTAGCTTCGAAGAAGTCTGTTTTGGTTGCATTCAGTGCTTCATCGGAGAATGGCTTAATCCAAGGCATGCAGTTTACATCCACACCTTCATATGCTTTTTCCATACCCATCAGACGCAGACGTTTGTTGGCGATGTACTTGATGTAATCTTCCAACTCGTTCAGGTCAATACCACGTACGTTGCTGAGTGTGTAGTGTGCCCAGTTGGTTTCAAGCTCAACGGCACGATGGATTGTTGTGTATACGTAGTCCATGTTCTCAGGTGTGTTCAGTTCAGGGAAGTCCACCAGCAACTGTTTGTACACTTCAGCGAAGAAGTAACAGTGTTGGTTTTCATCCCGCTGGATATACGAGATCATCTGGCTGGTTGCCATCATTTTCTGGTCACGGGCCAGGTTGTAGAAGAAGGCAAACGTACTATAGAAGAAGATACCTTCGAGTACCAGATCGGCTACCATGGCCTGGAAGAACGTCTGTGGAGACGGCTCGTCCCGGAATGTTTGGTAAATGTCTGCGATGAAACGGTTACGGTCAAGCAGGACTGGATCATGTTTCCAGTATTCAAAAATTTCCTTTTGCTCCCGATCAGATACGATCGAAGACAGGACGTAGGAGTACGATTGGTTATGAACGACTTCCTGTTGTCCGATAATGGCCGAGATCGCTTCGAGTGAAGAATCGGTAAAGTAACGTTTTACGTCACCAACAAACATCGTCTGCATGGAATCAAGTACCGCGAGCAGGGAGATGTTGATTTTAAACGTACGTTGCTCTTCCTCGTCCAGTTGAGCAAACTGGGAAGCATCTTTGGACATTGGAATCTCGTCTGCGATCCAGTGGTTAAGCAGCAGTACTTTGTACAATTTGTACATATGAGGCATGCGAATGTCGTTCCAGTTCAGGATACCGGAGCATTCACCTTCAATAATACGGGTTGATTGGTTAGGGGCTTCGGTGTTGAAAATTTTCTGTACTTGCATTGTTCCGTTCACTCCTTGAAATTTCATAATGTTCTGCCGACAGAACTTTGGGAAATCATCTATATCAACATCTTGCGATGCTGTGATCATTTTTTAGGCGAAAAAGAACCAGGGCAACGCCATTTTGCAATCAAAACAGGATGCCCTGGTGGTCACCTCGAATCTAGTAAATCTTTTCTATCATGGATAAAGCGTAACTTGCGCAAAAATCAAGATTCTTCAATTGTTAATGCCCGGCTACGAACATAATAAGTTGATTTCATGCCGGCTCTCCAGGCGTGCAGATGCAATTCCAGGAATTCTGTTGCTTTAATATCTGGTCGAACGTAGAAGTTGAAACTTTGTCCCTGATCGACGTGGCGCTGACGGGCAGCCGCCATATTAATGGAAGCATGTTGGTCCACCTGGAACGCCGTTTGGTAATAAGGGCTTGTTTTTTCGGACAGATCCGGAGCCGGATTGGCAATTTTGTAAGTTGTTTTCTCTTCATAAGATAACAGCTCATAGAGCGGATCAATACTAGCCGTTGAACCGGCAATAATGGACGTGGAACCGTTAGGTGCAATGGCGAACAACCAGGCATTACGTACACCGTTTTGTCGTACTTCGGCTTGCAGTTCTTTCCACTGTTCGGTTGTCACGAACTCGCCTACGCGCTCACCTGATGTGTACTCGCGTTGGTCGAAGTAATGACCACTTTCCCAATCGGAACCTTTGAATTTCGGATAATGTCCTTTTTCTTTGGACAGCTCCATACTGGATTTCACGAGCAGGTAGTTAATTTTTTCATACAGATTATCGTTATACGTTACAGCTTCTTCAGACTCCCAATGAATGCCTTCGAGAGCAAGCAGGTGGTGAAGTCCAAACGTTCCCAGACCGACTGCGCGATATTGGCTGTTGGTATATTGGGCTTGCAACACTTCAATGTTGTTAATGTCGATAACGTTGTCCAGCATGCGCACCTGAATTGGAACAAGACGCTCCAATACATTATGAGGTATAGCACGTGCCAGATGGATGGAGTTCAGGTTGCAGACAACAAAGTCGCCAGGCACTTTGGAAATCACGATGCGAGTTTGTCCATCCTTGGTTACGAGTTCTTCCTTTTCAATTACAGTGGCAGACTGGTTCTGCATAATTTCGGTACACAGGTTGGAGGAGTATACCATACCGTGTGCACGGTTAGGATTGGAGCGGTTAACCGTATCGCGGTAGAACATGTATGGCGTACCTGTCTCCAGTTGGGATTTCAGTACACGCTTCATGATGTCAATCGCCTGTACTGTAATCCGGGACAGCAGTGGGTGATTCACCGCTTCTTCGTATTTATCACGGAACGCACCTTCGCCAAAGGACTCATCATAGAAATCTTCCAGTCCGAGTGCACGACCATTCTCGTCCTTCCAGCCCATCACTTTCTTCGTTTCGTGCGGACAGAACAGGCTCCATTCGCCACGGGTGGATACCCGCTCCATGAACAAGTCAGGCAGACAGATGCCGTGGAATACGTCATGCGCACGCATACGCTCGTCACCGTTGTTCAGCTTCAGATCGAGGAAAGCCAGAATGTCTTTGTGGAAAACGTCCAGGTACACGGCAATGGCACCTTTACGCGTACCGAGCTGGTCTACGCTGACCGCTGTATTGTTTAGTTGGCGAATCCAAGGGATTACACCGGAACTTGTATTTTGGTGACCACGGATATCCGAACCACGAGCTCTGACTTTGCCGAGGTAAACGCCGATGCCGCCCCCCATTTTGCTCAGACGAGCTACATCCGTGTTGGAATCGAAGATACCTTCGAGTGAGTCGTCCACCGTATCAATGAAGCAGCTGGAGAGTTGACCGGCTACTTTTTTACCTGCATTGGACATCGTAGGAGTAGCTGCAGTCATGTACATGTTGCTCATGGCCCAGTATGCTTCCTTGACGAGATCCATACGTCTCTCGGCAGGCTCTTGGTGCATTAGGAACATGGCGATAACCATGTAACGCTCTTGCGGCAATTCCATTACTTTTCCGTCAAAATCGTGAGCGAGGTAACGTTCTGCCAGTGTGAGCAAGCCGATATAATCGAAGAGCAGATCGTTGCGGTAGTCAATGCACTCAGCAAGTTCGTCGATCTGTTCTTTGGTGTAACATTCCAGTAATTCTTCGCGGTAGATACCTTTCTTCACGAGATCTACAAGAAGAGGGTGAAATGCGCCATAAGGCTCGTCCGGGTAAGACTTGTATCTGCGGTTGGTAGCCGCTTTTTTGTAAAGGGAAGTGAGCAGGGAGCGCGCCGCTGCAAATTTCCAATTAGGCTCCTCTTTAGTTACCAGTTCCAGTGCGCTCATGATAAAAGCGTTGCTGATTTCGTCTCCGGTAACTTCATCACGGCGGAGCTTGCTGTTTACCCCACGTACCAGACGTTCCTTGTCCAGCATTTCCAGTCCTTCTAGAGTACGGTCGGCATATACCGAGATGCGCATATCATCAAAGGCAAGCTGGCGGTTGTTCGGCTTGGTCACAACTTGTGGCATGAATATTCCTCGCTTTCGCATGTTAAAGATATAAATTGGAGAAATTCTTTATATAAAGAATTGAGTGTTGTCTTACGGTGAGAAAAAGGTAAAGGTTGCTTTTGGCAGACTGAAACGGCGGTGACAAGTTCATGTCTTAAATCGCTCAACTTGAGGAGCACAAAACAGCACAATTCAGAACATGCTCATATAAAAAGCATTCTCCCGCCTCGCGGCTGAAAATGCCCATGGATGCTCTGGCTTCCTTACTGTCTTAGAAGTTCTGGATATCGACAGAAAAGGGTGCTTATGTAAGCTTTGGTCTATTGCAGATGTGCCTGTAGTTTGAGGATACCGGATGCAGTCCAAACAGCCCCGTTAACCTCCATGTCAACTCTGTTTCGAGAAAGCGATTTACACCTACAGGGACGTGCCTTTGGAGGTGATTTCATCCTGTTTTTCGCGAGAATGCAGAAGGTGACTAATAGAAGCGGAGAAATCTAGTGTTACTACATTTTGTAGCTGTCAACATACTGTAACCCAACATATTGTGTTTGTAAAGTGGGCCGATACAGTAAAACGTAATTCCGAGTATACCATTTAAGCCAGGAATCCGCAAAGGAAAAGGACTGGAAGATTTGAAGATTTATCAAAAAAATTTTTTGACCAATTTGAATGACGTCTTCACGTCAGTTTGAATTGTAACGCATTCAACTGGTAGAATAAAAATAGTCAAAAATCAACTAAAATTAGCGGCAGCGGTTGTTCACGGGGCCCAGAGGAGGCGGAGCAAAATGGCAATAGCAGAAGTGACTGTAATTCCAATCGGAACGGGTACAACCAGTCTAAGCAGTTATGTGGCGGACATGCAAAAGGTATTGGAACATCAACGGGGCATTACATATCAGTTAACTTCGATGAGCACCATTATTGAGGGACCGCTTAACGAGATCTTTACAGCAATTGCGGCTCTGCATGAAGCGCCGTTTCTGTCAGGAGCTCAGCGTGTTTCCACATCCGTCAAAATTGACGACCGTCGTGATAAACCGGATGCCTCAAGTATACAGAAGTTACAATCGGTTCAGGATAAACTGACGTCACATCAGGCGAGACCTAATTAATGGATTAGTGTAAACATCCGTATATTCGGTTATTCAGTATGTTATAAGTCATTAATTAAAGCTTAGATTGTGTATATTGTGTAGCTAACGTGAATTTCTGACATTTATAAACTGAAAGACAAAAAAGGACCAGCTTAGCGTTCATAAGCTGGTCCTTTGTGTACACACATTTATCATCAATTAATCTGCAACTACCAATGAGGCTCCAATCAAAGTGGCGTTGGTGTAACCACCGCCAACATTTTCAAAAGAGAAGTTGGTAATTGGTGCACCGATAACCGTGGCGTAATCACCATCAAGCAAATCTCCGGTCGTTGCAGGATATAACGCTATAATATCGTTTCCGTTCTCATCCATGACATGAACGATAGAGAAGGTTGCTCCGAGCGAGCTATCTTCCTCAACTGAAATGACTTCACCGCTAACTTGCACGAATTGATCATAATAGTTAGCCACATTTTTATTCAGATGACGGGTCGTTACATTGGAGTCAACGAGCCCCTGTACCTTTTTGCTTAGTTCTGCCGTAATGGCAGGGAATACATCGTTATGTTTACCAAAGAAATCATAAGATGCCTGCTCCATAAAGGCTGTGTCTTCTGTAATGTACGGAGTCAACTCATTAAAGAAATCCGCAGCTGATGCTGTGGCAGATGAATTTCCAGTTGTTGCAGTTGGTGCTGTTTGCTCCAGAGAAGTAGTAATGCTTAGGGAATCAAGGATATCTTTGATCTCATCCTGATTATAAGTATCCTTGGCGTAGGTTAACGTCATGGTATAGAGTTCTGTATTGGTCGGAATCAGATACTGCACAAGGATAACATCTGTACCCGAGGAATGCTTATAGGCTCCTTCCAAGACACCAGCGCTATATTCTTTATAAGGCTTGTTTGTGTAGCTGGTTTTTTTATAATCGGAAATGCCGATGCTTGAACCGCTTTGTGTGTAATAATCCACTATATTATTGGCGTATTCTTCAGGATTAATTGAACCGGTTGAGCTGGCCTCAATCGTCAGATTCATATTATCTGCAAATGTGACTGATGAAGATTGGTCTGAAAAAGCAGCTTTAATGGATGGAGCATTCATTTGACTTGTATCTACGCTTTTCCAGGATTCAGGATATGCAAAAGAAAATCCTTCTCCACTATATGTAGTGTATTTCGTACCAAAATCGTAATAAGTTTCTTCATTATGTCTAATTTCTCCTAATGTGCTTCCCATCGGTTGGGTTCTTTTCTAAGGTCATCATTTCGTTTGGGATAATCTGGATTAGGTGGTGGGCATGGAAACTCCTTTCTATTTTATTAGTAAAATAATAACATAAATAAAGATTTCAGTATTCATAATTACTAAAAAGATAATTTATCTGTATTTAACAAGTTAAAAGCTAATAATATACCGTATGGGTATCCATTTTGAGTGATAGTACATACATTTGGTTGATATAACCGTGGGATTTATTTATGACTTAAACATATATGAACATAACATTCCGGCTTAAGAACTAACCCTTTATGTAGGTGCAATTAGCGAATAGTCGGTGGAAAAAAAACAGCCCATTTTCGACCTGAGCCCGGTCCCATGTGTGATTGGTGCATATAGTGAACTGTACCTCAAATCAAAGGAGGGGTTTACATGAGTGGAGTAGTAGGTGGATACGGCGGCGCATGGACATCGACTGGCGCGATCTTGGTTCTCTTTATCTTGTTGGTCATCATCTCTAAAGCATTCTTGATCTAATAAACCGCTTGGACCCTAATATATTTGTAAAGGAGGGTTCTGCATGAGCAACGTAGTTGAAGGCGTAGGATACGGCGGCTGGACATCGACTGGAGCAATCCTGGTTCTGTTCATTCTTCTCGTAATCATCACTAAATCTTTCTGGGTATAATATGGCGAGCTCTGCCGGGCAACCGGTGGGGTTTTTTTTCTAGAGGACAAGCATGGTGGAGAGCCAGGCAGATAAGATAGCTTGTGGTTGAATGGAAGAATTGGTGGAATTCAAGAAATGGAAGGACGGCGTATGCTTCGAAAATGGGGAAGGTACCTCATGGCTAAACGCCCATTTTGTCAAAATGAGGGCGATAGCCCGGTCCAGAGGTAGGCTGAATACATAGCTTAGGGGTGTAGGCAAATGTTAAGGAGGAATGAACAATGAGCGAAGTAAAACCGAATTCACCGAACGGACAGGGACACGTATACGGACATATGGGAGGTTATGAGCATATGCAAGGATACCAATACACAGGTCATGAAATGCATGGGTATGGATATGGTTGTGGAACAATGCCAATGGGATATGGCTATGGATACGGACACCATGCCAATCAGGCTCCAATGATGCACGGTTATCAACAGGGTTGTGGAGTATCCTATGGTCATGGCGGCGGAAGCTGGGGTTCCATGGGTACGATCCTTGTACTGTTCATCTTGCTGGTCATCATCTCCAAAACGATGTTTATCTAAGTCTTTGGGAGTGCAAGGAGACTTTGCTGATCGTAGATCGTTGCGTTGGGTGCTCTAAATAAACTCCGAGTCTGAGTTCCATGTTGGGGCATAACGTACCTATGATTCAGAGCGGGACAGCGTAGGATTCCATCCTGCGGTGTCCCTTTTTTATTTAGAAGTGAAGGAGCGTTGGGATTACTTTCTTTAACGAACTCCACAGACGCTATTCCATGCATTTTTGCCATTTCAAAAGTTTAACGAATCGTAGACGTCTTATTTCCTCAATTTGGGCATGTTTGGAGCTTATATTCATGAAGTGACATGGATTAACGTGGCTGAGATTCGTTAGATTTTACATAGCACAGAAATCCCCAATATAAGGTGTGCAGGATTCGTTAGCGTCTGGTGAGCGTAAACATTTGCTTTAGAGGCCGAAGTTATTTGCACAATTGGAGAAGTAAGGAAGTATCCAGGAGTGCAGTCAGTGGGAGAATGGAAAAGTTTTTAAAGCATATCCGAATTTATCTGATTATCTGATAAGTGGAAGGAAGACTTTTCTCAATGAAGAGGGGAGCAATTGCCTGTAGATGGTGCTAAATTGGATATGTAGACATGGATAAACACCCGGAACCCAATTCCGGGTGCTTTGTGTATGTTTTCAATCTTCTCAAGAATAAGTGATATCCAAAACAACAAAAGCCCTACCTCTCTTTTGTCCTTGCGGCTCCGATGACCGCGCCAGTGTGAATGGGAACATCTTGTGAAACTCTGTACTACCGGGTTATTGTGATTCAGGTTCTTCAATCTTCATAGGTTAATTGTGCTTATAGTTCGCTGCGGTCGCAGCATGAAGAAAATATTCCGGGGTTTAAAGAAGACAGAAATCATATGAGGTTGTTTACTACAACTCTTATAGTATACCACAGGTTGTAATTATCTGCAATAAAAAGGAAAGCGTGACCAGAGCAGCATGTTTTCGGACTGCTTTTAAGTTGGAAAGTGAAAGGTTAGTTTGAAAAGATACAGAAAATTTTTCAAACTATTTCTTCATAGGGGTAATCCTCTTCAAAAGATTCTGCGTAGGTTATAATAAGAGGGAAGAAACAGAAAGGGGCCCTCGCATGACTGAATCGATGGAGGACAGCAGGTTAATGCGGCAGATCGCGGAACGTGATGCCTCCGCACTGGAGCTTTTATATGACCGTTATGAGCGAGCGGTGTATTCTTTTGCCTACCGGATCGTTGGTGATCCCATGACGGCAGAAGAGACCGTTCAGGAACTTTTTATGCGGGTCTGGAATAATGCTGAGCGTTACGATGCCTCACAGGGGAAGCTGACCACATGGATGTTTGCGATTACGCGTAACATTGCAGTGGACATGCTGAGGCGGAAATCAAAAGGGGCAGCGACTACTTCAGTTGAACACGAGACACTGGCGGCCTATGCCGATGAACATACGAACACGGAAGAAGAAGTGCAGCGTAAATGGGAAGGTACCCGGATTAAAGAGGCGTTGTCCCAATTAAACGGTGATCAGCAACAAGTTATAGAATCGATTTATTATGCGGGATTAACCCAGCAGGAAGTATCCAGCCAATTCGGGATTCCGCTGGGTACAGTAAAGAGCCGTGTCAGGCTTGCCATGCGACAGCTCCAAAAGTTGCTGGCCGATGCTGAATTGCATCCGGACGCGGGAAGGGAGGGCATACATCCATGATAGAACGACATGAGGAGTGGTCTGATCTGGCACCGATGTATGTGCTGGGCGGACTGGAAGCAGAGGAAGTGGCGGCGTTTGAAGCGCATATGGCAACTTGCGAACCTTGCCGCCAGGAGGTAAGGGAATTGCAGGAAGTGACTGGCTTCCTGCCACTTGCGGCGGAACCTGTAGCACCGCCGCAAGGCATGCGAGCACGTGTGCTGGGCAACGTGCTCGGACATGGGCAGGAGAGCGCCGAGGCGAAGCCAGCGGCTACTCCTGCAGAGCCTGAAGCACCCGTGGTGCTTCAGGAGGATCTTGCGCCGCAGCACAAACGTGCGGCGCAGCCCGGGCCAGGCTTGCCGCCGGTAACGGCTGTGCCTGCGGCCCGGGTGGAAGAGGCTGCCCAGGCACAGCCATGGCAGCCACAAGCGCGCGCGCGTGCGCGCAGCAGCAGCGCCTGGCGCATAGCTAGTGCCGGCCTTGCGGCCGCGGCACTGTTGCTGGGCGTGTACACGGCGCAGCTGCGGAGCCAGATCGACTCGCTGACGCAGCAAGCGGCGGGCTCGTCGGCTACACAAGAGCAACTGGTGCAGGCACAGGCGCAGAATGCACAGCTGCAAGAGCAGCTGGCATCAGCTCTGGAACCTGCACAGGGCATGCAGACTGGCGAGGCAGTGAAGCTGAATCCTGCAACGCAGGACATTGTAGCTCAGGGTCTCGCAACCATCGTTATTGACAGCAAAGGCACTCACCTGGTTGTGCAGGCTGAGAACCTGCCGAACCTGGAAGGCAACGAGGCTTTTCAGGTCTGGTTGATCAAAGGAGATACCCCTCAGAATGCGGGTACTTTCCTTAGTCGTGACGGAACGGGAGCAGTATACTACACATTGGATTCGGCCAACGACTATGATACGGTTGCCATCACGCTTGAACCGGATGCAATGGGGGATGAGCCGCGCGGTACAATGATTCTGGCTGCCAAGATTAAAGGATAAATATAGGATAAAACACCGAAGGCTGCTCCGTCGTGGAGCAGCCTTTTTGTGTTTTCCAGTTCTGATGCCCATCCATTGGATTTTATTAATTTTTTTAGTCGGAGCAACCGATAAACAAATAGAAGGCAATACCCTTAATCTCCCTGTATCTCAAGGGAGAACTGGTTGCACATAGAGAGTGAGGGGTTCAGTTGGAAGCATACCGTTCATTTATCTTTCGCCTGATACGCAATTATCTGATCGGTTCACTGGCAGCTGTTTTTGTTGTCGGTACAGTAGTTATGGTATCTACTCTGCAAATACCCAATATTCAATTTGTTCGGCTCATCTTCATTGTACTGATTTCACTCTTGTTCATGCTGGTTGCAGAATTAATTACGCTGTGGGTGCAGCTTGGCCCCATAAGACAATTTTTCAATTCCGAGCACCACGAGAGAGACGAATTGAACCACATGTATGAGAAAATTCATCGTTTCCCGGGACAGACCATATATCGGATCATGGGTCCGCACATGCTTGGTTTCTCACTTCCGGCAGCCGGATTAACATTATGGATGATATCCACAGGGTGGCTTGAATTTCCTTACTTCTATACTGTCGTGGCCGCTGCGTGTGCCTTTCTGATTGCCATCATGCATGCGCTGATTGAGTATTACCTAACGGTGCGGGCGATTAGACCCCTGTTACTTGAGATTCGACATCGAGGCAAAGTCCAATACGGGATGGAACCTTCACTGGGAGGGCGCATCCTGGTATCGATCCAGCGTAAATTTCAGTTAAGTACGGCACTGATTGGATTATTTCCTCTATTTCTATTTTTCCTGGCTACATATATCCGACTTCAGTATATGGACAGTGAATTTGCGAAAGAGTACATACTGTGGGGAATTCTCATCGTTGTTCTGGGCGCGGGGTTTGCGCTGGTGGGAAGCTGGCTGTTGATTCGTGATGTTCGTGATCCAGTTGCTGAACTGACGCATGAGATGAACCGAATTCAGGGGGGAGATCTTGGCAGACGAGCTCCGGATCTATATGCGGATGAGTTTTCGGCACTGATCTCCGGTTTTAATATGATGATTAATCGGCTGGAGATGAGACAGGAACGCAATCGACAGTTGTTGCAAAGTTATTTTTCTACGCTGGCTGCTGCTTTAGACGCCCGAGATAAGTACACGGCAGGACATTCCATGCGTGTGGCAGAGTATTCGCTGATGATTGGTAAGCTGAGCGGAATGAGTGAGGAACAGGCGGATTTATTGTACAAATCAGCCCTGCTTCATGATATCGGGAAAATCGGCATACCTGATGAGGTGTTGCTGAAGGATGGAAAACTAAGCGATGAGGAATTCGCAATTATTCGGACACATCCCGTGCAGGGAGAGAGTATATTGTTACAGATAGAACCCATCGATGCCATGGCTGACTTTCTGCCTGGTGTACGATCTCACCATGAGAGATATGATGGCAAAGGATACCCGGATGGGATGGCTGGTGATGATATTCCCCTTTTTGGCCGCATCATTGCGGTAGCGGATGCCTTTGATGCCATGACGTCTGATCGACCCTATCGGAATGGGATGAGTCACGAGAAAGCGTTAACGATTTTGGAAGAAGGAAAAGGGACCCAATGGGACCCCTATTTTGCAGGTTTGTTTATTGATGAATGGAGACGTCAACAGCATCTTCAGAAACCATCGAAGTGAGGGATCAGCTGATTCCCTCTGTCCACTTCGATTCTTTTCTGCGTCTCCGGTGTAGAGCGAGGCCAGTTATGATGGTGAGAACACATTCACCGAGTATGACTGCACCCAAGGCGTCATAGATCACATGTTGTTTGATCATTAGCGTGGATACTATAATGGTTGCTGCCCCGGCGGCCACCAAAATCTTGATGGGTTTGCGGATGCTTGGAACCGAGAGAACAGCACGCATAACCAGATAAGAGTGAAGAGAATGAATACTTGGAAAACAATTATAAGGACGATCCTGGCTATAGAGCCATCCGAGGACAGATGCTCCCAGGCCTGTACCCGTAAGTTCCGGGCGCGGTACCATGGTCTGAAAGTTGAAGTAGATCAGATAACATATCCAGACACAGATATTCATGGATAACAAGACACGGTAATACGTCAGGCGATCCTTGGCACACAGGTAAGCGAGCACACCGAATACAAACGGGTACCAGCCCAAATATGGAATGGACATGCCAGGCACGTAAGGAATGATCCGGTCAAGCGGCGAATCAAGCACTACGAACCCGCGTTCTGGACTATTAAGAATATCATAGAAGAGCCCCATGACGGCCAAAGACAGCATTAAACTCAATGACAGCCAATAGGATTTGCTTTTTAACAATTGCACAACACCTTACTCCTTTCATTCATGCTCCCTAGGAGCATGACCCCAGCAAATAACTAATTCAAATTTAAACAACAATATATTCTACTACGACCAGCGCACAAATTGAATCCTGATTTGTGTATTTTTGTGTATTTTTTTGACGAAGAAGGAATGCGGAAGTTTCAATGGGCATGATATGATAGAGACACATACGGACGAAGGCACTTTGGCCAGTAAAGTCGGTACAACAGGAGTGAGTGAATGCAATTTTCAAAAATGTTCGTATTGAATATGGGGATGCTTATTACCATTGCATATCTTGCCAGTGTGTTCTATAAATATGTCGTAATACGTACCTCTTCCCGAGTGAAGCAGATCAGCTCCGTGCTTGTCCTTATTTTTGCAGGTTGGATCAGTACGGTTTTTGGGTTTCAACTCACCGATGAAGTGGTCTTTGATCTTCGATATGTTCCTTTAATTGTTGCCGTTCTAACGTATAGACAACCCTATAGCGTAATTATCGTGGGTATTGGAATTGGGCTGTCGAGGCTGACTTTTGGCATCACGGATGCTACATTGGCGGCAGTACTTAACATGTCTATTTTGGGCATGATATGTGCAGGTCTGAATATATGGATGAGACGCAGCAACTACAGGCTGATTATTAAAGGAATCCTTGTTACAGTTATCGTCAATGTGGTCAATAGTGTAAACATTGCTATCGTTGGTGTGATCCCGGCTACATACTTCTTTTCACATATTATGCCTTATACACTCCCTACAGGTATTTTGCTGAGCCTTATTTTTGCATTTATTTTACGTGATTTTCAGAATGAACAGAATCGTATTTTGCTGATCCAGAGTACAAACCGGCTTTTATCTGTGCAAAAGGAAGAGTTACAGAAAGCACAGATTGTACTGGAGGATCGAGCGAAACAATTGATGATTGCCTCACAGTACAAATCCGAATTTCTCGCCAATATGTCCCATGAACTGCGTACACCACTGAACAGTGTCATTAATTTTGCCCAGATGATCAGCGAGAATGCCGACACGATGGATCAGGAGGATATTGTACGTTTTGCCAATATGATCGACCACTCCGGCCAGGAACTGCTTACGCTCATTAACGATATTCTGGATCTTTCCAAAGTAGAAGCGGGGCGGCTGGATATTGTACTCGAGGATATCAGTGTCGCACAACTTACAGAAGATGCCATGAGCCACTTTCAACTCGTTGCCGAGAAAAAGGGAATTCAGTTGGTTCTGGACAAAAAACAGGGACTGCCTGAGACGCTCTGGTCTGATCCCCAGCGGGTTCAACAGATTTTGCGGAATCTGATGTCCAATGCCATCAAGTTCACTCACCGGGGAAAGGTCACGCTGACCGTAAGCACTAAGCAGATTAAGAATGCAGGTATTCAGAATCGATGGCTTATTTTCTCCGTTCAGGACACAGGCATTGGTATTTCGGAGGACAAGCATCATTCCATATTTGAAGCATTTCAGCAGGCTGACGGGTCGATTAGTCGAAAATTTGGCGGTACCGGACTTGGCCTGTCAATCAGTCGGGATTTAGCGAGATTACTGGGGGGATCGATTGAACTGGAGAGCGCTGAAGGTAAAGGAAGCACCTTCCATCTCTATCTCCCGTTGGACCGTGAAAAAATGAGTTGACAACCTTCGCGCCGTGAGTAGAATTTGGGATGACAACTAGCATCGACCGGCTTTTGAGACCCGGTCTAAGGAGTGTATCCCCATACAGAAGACGGTCAACGTTAACCCTCCCCCGTTAGCAAGCAAACCACGGCGCAAGGGTTCGACACAACGCACGAATTTATCGATTGCAACATGGGAGGGTGTACCGGCAATTATTTTACAGACCTTGCTGGGAGGCCCATTTTTAACCGGATTTCTGCTGTACCTTGGGGCCGGGTCGAGACATATCGGCTTTGTGCTCGCGATTACGACGTTTGTGAACATTGCCCAGATCGGAGCAGCTTACTGGATGCAGCGTATTCGCAGCCGTAAACGCATGCTGCTGTTATTTGTGGGCACACATCGTATCTTGTGGAGTGCAACGGGACTGATTCCGTTTATATTCCCCAAAGAGTGGTGGGTAAGTGTATATATTGGCGTGTATACGGTTGCTTTTATATCAAATACCATCGGCGGTATGATCTGGACTTCACTGATTGGCGATATCGTACCTGCCAAGGTGAGAGGGCGTTATTTTGGAATTCGAAATACGATTCTGAATGCTCTTGGAAGCGTATGCTTATTTGCAGGCGGTATTGTTTTGGACCGTTACCCTGGAGAAATGGGCTTTCTGATCCTGTTTATTCCGGTGTGGATCTGTGCTATTGCCAATACAGTCATCTATTTTTTCTATCCGGACGTTCCCTTTGAACGTTCTACCGAAAAGGTTTTCTGGCGCATGTTCATCAAGCCGTTCCAGGATCGTTCTTTCCTGAAAGCAACGCTGTTCCTGGCTTCATGGTTATTGATCCAGACCTTGATTGTTCCGCTTTATTCCTATGTTATGCTCGATTTATTGAACATCAATTATCAGACGGTATCCCTGATCACGGTAGTCCAGACGCTGGTTATGATGGCCGGTTTCTATGTTTGGGGTAATCTGAATGCCAGATTCAGCAACAAAACCCTCCTATTTTGGACATTGCCAGTCATTGCACTCTCCTGTTTGTCGTGGGGGTTAATGTCGTTCATGCCCGTATTGATCGCACTATTTCTATCTCATATCTTCCTTGGGATCGGTGTAGGTGGATTCAACCAGCTGGCATTTAACTTTACGATTGGAGACACACCCAAAAGTGAAAGACCGATGTTTGTCGCGGTGTATTCGGCTCTGACCGGAGTCACTTCGTTTCTCGGGCCGTTGTTGGGTGGCTGGTTGTATGAAAAGATGGAAACCTGGTCCGATGCGCTGGCCTGGATCTCAGCCTATGGATTTCAGATGGGGGTTGGTGTCGTGATGCTGATTCTGACATTTACCCTTGGACGTCGTGTACTGTTAAAATAGATATTGAATATTTACACGGGCACTTCGATGACAGAACAACCTTCCGATCGCTGTTATCCCCAGATTTTTTGATTCCTTTTAGAAAAGGGAAAATCCGGGGATAAAGGCGAAGCGTATGCTTCCGATGAAGCTTTCTTTCAGAAAGCTTTTAGCTCCGCTTCTTCAGGTTATTTCTGTCCTCTCCGTTATCGTGTAAATCATTAGGTTGATCATATGTATCTGGTATGACTTCAAAAAAGATGGCGAAGTGGAGGGATGTATTTGAATCGTCTCGAACGGAAAGCCATGGTGATTGGAGCCACCGGGCTTGTAGGCGAATTACTGGTTCAGAATCTGCTGGAGCACCCGGCATACAGCCTGGTTCGCGTTCTGGTTAGACGTCCGCTTGAGCTGCAACATCCCAAATTGGAACAGCATGTAGTGGACTGGGAACAGCTGGAGAGGCAAGACCACTTATTCGATGGAATCGATGACCTGTACTGTTGTTTGGGTACAACGATCAAAAAAGCAGGCAGTCAGGACAATTTCCGTCAGGTAGATTATCATTACCCGGTTCGTGCAGCTACTATTGCGAAGCAACATGGTGTATTACAGATGCTGGTGATCTCCTCCATGGGAGCGAGTGCAGGTTCTCGGGTCTTTTACAGTCGGACCAAAGGGGAAATGGAGGATGCATTGTCCGATATCGGTTTTCCGTCATTGCATATCTTCCGCCCTTCCTTAATTCTGGGAGATCGAAACGAGAAGCGGTTTGGTGAGCAGATGGCTGCCTATGCCATGAAGTTTCTGGATCGCTGGATGAAAGGCAGAGCGGACAAATACCGGGCGGTCCACGCCGCAACCATTGCACAGGCCATGGCAAATATTGCTCTCGTGCAAACCCAGGGAAACCATGTGTATTCAAATGAAGTCATTCATGTCCTTGGTGTGGACGGGGGCTAAGAAACCTTTGAACGAGCTGTTTACTTCATGTGGCTAGTTAGGAGCGTTTCTCGCTTGAGGTAGATCGTGGTATAATAGGCAACAAAAATGAGTTCGAACCCTGACTCCATGCGGCAGCAGGATAACGAACACAAAGGAGAACTCGTCCATGAAAAAACCAATCTCTACCGATCATGCGCCAGGCGCCATTGGTCCATACAGTCAAGCCGTTGATGCAGGCGATTTCATCTACACTTCCGGACAGCTTGGTCTGAATCCCCAAACAGGAGAGTTCGGCGCAGATGTACAGGAGCAGACACGTCTGTCTTTGAGCAATGTGAAGGCTATCCTTGAAGCAGCAGGTACAAGTATGGATAAAATCGTGAAAACGACGGTGTTCCTGAAAGACATGAACGACTTCGTTCCTGTGAATGAAGTGTACAGCACGTTCTTCGAACAGCCTTATCCTGCACGTAGTGCAGTGGAAGTGGCTCGTTTGCCAAAAGATGCACTGGTGGAGATTGAGGTAATTGCCCTGAAATAGGACAACCTTCACTCGCGCCGATATACATAAAAAGCCGATTCAGGTCGAATGACCAGAATCGGCTTTTTGCATTTTTGCATTATATTTAAGCGCTATATAGAAGGGGGAAATCTTAATCACGATCCTGATTACGGGCGAAGAACAGCCATACCGCGTAGATGGCCAGTACGATCGCAATGATGATTGCCGTATAATATACGGAAGTGACATCCTTCTGTTTAAGTGCAA
The DNA here is from genome assembly GCF_037977015.1 of Paenibacillus sp. FSL K6-1122. Lineage (NCBI taxonomy): Bacteria > Bacillati > Bacillota > Bacilli > Caryophanales > Paenibacillaceae > Paenibacillus > Paenibacillus sp. FSL K6-1122. The sequence goes on from NZ_CP150272.1 coordinate 627,399, forward strand.
TGGCGATATATGCCCATGTGAATACAAGTGGGTATATGCTATCGCGATAACGGAAGCTAACGAGAACAGCCAGCACCATACCGACAATCAGCATAATGATCGTCCAGGTTGGTTCGCTGATACCAAAACCATCCCAGCCAATTTTATATAACAGTACAGCTGCATTGACAATCGTTGCCACGCTAATCCATCCAAGATAGATGCTGAATGGCAGCTTCACAAGCCAGATCTCAGCAGTGGTTGGAACCGTAATGGTACGTGTTTTTACATACAGCATGATCAGGCACAACAGAAGCAGTACAATAATCAGTAAAGCGAGACCGGTCTGCAAGTTTTGAAAAGCAAAAATCCAGGCTACGTTGAAAGCACAGCTTGCCAGGAACCAATACCCGAGACGGGTAATCGAATCCCTTTTCCAGGAAGCGGGCACGAACTGATAGATCACAAACCCTGCTAATAGCAGGTAGATCAAACCCCATATAGAGAAGGCATAGCCAGAAGGTGTGAGTAGCACAGGATACATATCCGATACTTCTTTATTGGTCTTGCCCCCGATCGGCAGAGCGTTGGAGAGGTAGTTCACGATAATTACAGCGATAAAACCAATGGCGTTTAACCACTTGTACGGATTGTTACGTGACATTGTGTTTCCTCCTTGGTTTAACGAATGAATGAACCACGGGTCAGTCTACAATGAATATACCCAGTTCTTGCACATTCTAATAACAGCCGCAAAAAATTCACAAGTTGATCCTTCAGATCCTTGTGCTCTGCCGCTTATGTTGGAACGGCACTCTGTCCCAATGTACGCGAAACGAAGCAGAAATATGTCCATGCCCACGATGTCCCACTAGAAGAGGAGGAAGAGAAATGCTCACAAGAGAAACGATGGAGCAACAGCAAACCTGGTTCTATGTAGTTGCACTGTTCGTAGGGGCAGCGATAGGGCTGAGTAATCCGGTATGGGGGAATGTTTTACACTACACTGTGTCCCCGGTTCTTGCAGTTCTGTTATACAGCATGTTTGTACAGATTCCCTTTTTACAGTTAAAAGAGTCCTGGTCGAATCTTCGATTTATGGTGGCGCTACTGGTGGCTAATTTTATCGTAGTACCTGTAGTTGTATGGTTGCTCACACTTGTCTTTCCGCAATCACCAGGCGTTCTGATCGGAGTCTATCTGGTACTGTTAACTCCCTGTATTGATTACGTCATTGTGTTCACACAGCTCGGCCGGGGCAATGAGAAGCTGATGCTCGCCGCAACACCTTTTTTATTTGTTATACAAATGATACTGTTGCCGTTTTATTTATGGTTATTGATGGGTACCGAGGTGGCACAGATCATGCAGGTTGGGCCGTTTGTGGAGGCTTTTCTGTTCCTGATCGTTATTCCACTGCTGCTCGCTGTTGTTACACAATTTCTCTCAAGAGGTAAAGCGAGCGGGGAGCGGGTCATAAATGCAACGGCATGGCTCCCGGTTCCGATGATGGCACTTGCGCTGATCGTGGTTGTCGCTTCCCAGATTGGCAAAGTCTACAATGATATGGCGATTATCGTGAACGTGATCCCGATCTACATTGCTTTTCTGATCATTATGCCTTGGATATCTCTGCTTATTGCTACTTGGTTTGGATTGAATCCAGGCGCAGGGCGTGCGTTAATTTTCAGTTCAGCCACAAGGAATTCGCTGGTTGTTCTGCCGCTGGCGCTGGCACTCCCGCCAGAATGGGCAACTATAGCTGCGGCAGTCATCGTTACACAGACGATGGTGGAGCTTGCAGGGGAGCTAATCTACATTCGACTTGTACCTGCGGTGATTTTGCGGGATCGGTGAGCGGACTAGGACGTATCTATGTTATGATTTAATATAATTAATAAAACCATTTTTGGTAAATCAAAGGGGGAGATGAGAGTTCTTACTTATCGGAAGATCATGTTCTACCTGGATATTGCACTGGTTCCGTTCATCGTTGTCTTTTTTCCTATAGCGGCTCATACATCGGGAAATAACATTTATTATCTCTACTTGGGTATAGCTGTAGCTGCAATCTTTCGGATCGTATCCTATCTGAGAAAAGAAAGAGCCAACAAATCGTCATGATATAGGTTATTTTCTGTAAAAGTAAAAGTAAAAAGAGTACTTCCGATGGGTCATGCCGGGAGTACTCTTTTTGATTCGATCAGGTACTCGTTACGTGCCAGCCTCCAATAATGTTTTACGATATTCCGCTGGCGTGATGCCCTCCATTTTTTTGAACACTTTGCTGAAATACTTTTCGTCCTGGAATCCAACCATCTCCGAGATTTTGGCAACTCGCAGGGAAGGGTTTTGCAATAGCAGCTTGGCGTTATTGATTCGCAGTTTGCCCAAATATTCCGACCAGTTCAGGCCAAATTGCTGTTTGAATTTACGGGAAATATACTCCCGGCTCAGATAGAAACGCGCGGCAATCTGCTGTAAGGACAGGTCCTCCTGATAATGGGCGTCCATATAACGTGCAATCTCACTCATGGGATCAGGATTGGCGTGGTGATGAGCGGTGAGTGCCTTACCGGCCGCAAGCAGCCGTTGTTCCAACAATGAACGAAGCAGGGGGAAGGATAACAGTCCTTCAGCGTCCAAAGGTAACTCGGCAAAGGGAATAGACTGTTCCTCCGTCATTTCTTCCTCATGGAATGACGAACCTGCCGTATCATCAAGCCAGCGGCTCAGCATCCATTCCAGCTCATCGATCCATTGCTGGATCTGCTCAGCACTGACAACCTCAAGATCAGTAATCGGGTCAAGCCACTCGGCGACCGCAGCAGATACACTGGAAGCCCGGCAGCTCATGGCTGCCATACGCAGGGGTTCTTCATGGGCGGTTAAACGCCTCATTTTATTCCCAATTGATGATTCCACTGAGGCATGGATTCGCTGTTTAATTTGCACAACATTACGTCGCCACAACCTTGAACTTGCTTCCAGATAGGCCGCTGAGATTCCGCCAGGGTAAGACTCACAGGTGGAGATGCCAAAATGAAGCCGGCGCTGAATCGTCTGCTCCAATCCCTGATTGACCTTGTCCAGAATATGTTCCAATGAAGTGGATGGACCCCAATGCAGCAGAACAATCTCGTCCGGTTGATCCAACTGACGAAACATTACGCCTTCGTCTGGTGTGGATAACATCTCGGCACAGATATTGAGCACCGAGAACACAAGCAGGTCCGGTTGACTGCGGTATTTTGCCAGACAATCTGCATCCAGATGGGACAGGCTGGTGACAGCGACACTACAGACAGAGATTAGACGGGGGAGATTTAACTCATCCTGCAATCGCTGCATGTGTGATGGGCTGCTGCCTCTTCCGACGGCAAGTTCGGTGAGTAGACGATCCTGGTAGTGTGGGCGCATTCGATTAACAACAATGGATTGCCTGGTGGATTGTATTCGAATGGCGTCTTCCTCTTCCCAAGCTGTAACGGCCTTTAATAGAGATGCATTCAGCTCATCTGCTTCCACAGGTTTCAGGAGGTAGTCCATGCCACCATGCCTGATTGCATGCCTCACAAGTTCAAAATCATCATATCCGCTGATAACCAGCACCTTGCTGTGCGGGGTATGAGCCGATATCCATTCAAGCAATGCCATACCGTCCTTGCCCGGCATACGCATGTCACTGAGTATGATTTGAGGTTGATGTGCCGTGATGGCGGCGATGGCTTCATCCCCGTCTGCTGCTTCAAGTAATGTATCAATGCCAAACTCTTCCCAATGACCAAGCAACCTTATGGCATCGCGGACATGTTTTTCATCATCTACAAGCAGTGCCTTCATGTTGTTCACTCTCCCGCGTATAGTTTAACCGTGATCTTCACACCATTGGGTTCCCGATTGTTGATCTCAAGCCTGGCTGAGTGACCGGGATGTGAGTTCAATTGAAGTCGGCGTATTACATTTCGTAGACCGATGGATTCAGACTCGTCGGATTCTTGTGTGGATAACCCGGTTGTTGTATGACTTTGATGTAGCCATCCGCAGATCTCCAGTAATTTTTCTTCAGGTATGGAGGGACCGTTATTATTCAGTTCTATTTCAATCCAATGATCGTTGATCCGGCGGCTGGATAGGGATATGTGACCTTTGCCAGGCTGAATATCTGCCCCATGTTTGAAGTAGTTCTCAATTAAAGGTTGTAACGTCATTCTTGGCATTTCGACAGACAGTGTATCTTCGGCAAAATCCAAATCCACCTCAAGGCGGTCACCAAACCGCTCCTGCTGCAGTTCCAGATATAATCGGGCATGCTCCGCCTCTTCGCGTAAGGTCACGCAGGTCTGATCCCGCATGCTGTAGCGCAGCATTTTGGACAGGCTAGAGAGTAGTGTATACGCCCGTTGTCCTTGCTGTTGAAGGGCAAGTGTACCGATCGATTGCAGTGTATTATACAGAAAATGCGGATGAATCTGCGCTTGCAACGCTTTGAGCTGATTGGTCTTATTGGCGATTTCCAGTCGATATTCCCGCAAAATCAGGTTATTTACCGTATCCATCATATCCCGGAAATGACGAGCGAGCACCCCAAATTCATCTCGGCTGGATAGATGGATATCCACATGCAGACGCCCGGCTTGAATCTGGTTCATATACCGCATGAGTTGCTTGAGTGGACCGGTGATTCGGATGGAGATGAACAAGGTTGCAACAATGACTAATACAAGTGCCGCAATGGCAATCATCGCGTTATTCCACGTAAGTGTGGTGGCTCTGGCATATAACGTCTCATTTGGGATCTGTTTGACGATGGTCCAATCGGCGTAAGTGCTACCAAGTTGCTGGTATACATACATGGAACGATCCTGTTCAAAATGCCCTGCAACGTTCTGGGCTGTACCTGCGCTAGATCGCGCGATATTCAGTTCACTAGCCGTTTCCTCTCGTAGTGCATCCGTATGATTGACCTCGGAACGTCCTTGGTAAATGATCTGATTCTGACCATCCACCACATAGATCTGTTCCTTAGCCGGATCATACAGCCTGCCACAGATTGCTGCAATGGTATTCATATTCAGATCAATGGCGAGTACACCCAGACGCTCGGTGGACGGAATATCCTTGATCACCCGATGCAGGGTAATGACCGTTCTGGCAGGGTCATCGGGGGAGGCAGCCTTGAATCCGTACGTGTGACTCATGTGGGCCGATTCCACCCAGATATCCGGGCTGTCACCGCCTGTTTTTCCATGAAGCGAGCCGGAATAGGCCTGTTTTCGTTCCTCCCGCTTCGGAAAGGGATTTGTAATTAAGGTGGATTGATTAGCGGCAAAAGAGTGCAAATACAGCTGGAATACATCCGGCACAGCCGCGCGTATTGTCTGCAAAGTGGTGTACACTTCGGCCACCGCACGATAATCTCCAGGAATCTTCGCCAGGTTACGTAGAAAGTTCGGGTCGTTATACACAGCGAGCGACGCTCTGGCCACGTTATCCACATAGTTATTGAGATTGGTGGACGCTTGGTAGATCAGGCGATTGTTCTCTTCAACAGCCTGTTCCCGCAGAGCCGTCTTGGTCTGGATAAACGTCATGCTGATCGACGCGAGTAGCGGAAGGGTGGTAGCAATGAGCATAAAGGCAATCAATTTGGTGCGTATACTGTAGTATTTGGACATCGGAACACCCCTTCTGGTTGCAGGTTTAGAGAGGACAATATTTTACCCCCAACTGTTCACAAGGGTCGGTGTTTCCCTCGGCGATAATGGGGTTTAATAGAAAAAGAGACCAATTTCATCCATCTATAGAAGGGGAGAACGATATGAAGCATCGCAAATCTTCACAGCTGTTACAGCAGCTTGTGTTCGTGGGTCCCTCCATCGTGTTTTTTATTCTCATCATCGTGGTCCCTTTCCTGCTTGGCATGGTGTATTCCTTCACGGATTGGAACGGGGTATCCGAGAACATTAATTGGGTAGGGTTTGACAACTTCGTGCATGTTTTTGCGAATGATCCCAAGTTCCAAACGGCGTTTTGGTTTACGGTGCGCTTCACCGTGGTTGGTGTAGTACTAACCAATGTGATTGGCTTTTTCCTGGCGTATTTTCTGACCAAACCGCTTAAGACGAGAAACATTCTGCGTACGATCTTTTTTATGCCTAACGTGATCGGTGGGTTGTTGCTCGGCTTTATCTGGCAGTTCATATTTGTGAAAGGGTTTTCAGCAGTAGGCGATGTAACCGGCTGGTCCTTCTTCAACCTTCCTTGGCTGGGAGACGAACCAACCGCCTTCTGGGGAATCGTGATCGTGTTTGTATGGCAGACCGCAGGATATCTGATGGTCATCTACATCTCATCTCTGACAAATGTATCCCCTGATCTGCTGGAAGCTGCCGAGATTGATGGCGCAAGTCGCTGGCAGGTACTGCGGAGCATCATTCTTCCGCTCATTATGCCGGGTGTAACGATCTGTCTGTTCCTGGCGATCTCCTGGTCGTTCAAAATGTTCGATCTCAATCTGTCACTGACCAAAGGTGGACCGTTCGGATCAACAGAGTCGGTTGCACTTAATATTTACAATGAAGCCTTTGTGAATAACAGATATGGCATCGGAACCGCCAAAGCGCTCGTGTTCTTCGTAATCGTTGCCATCATCACCATGATTCAGGTACGTCTGACGAAGAGCAAGGAGGTAGAAGCCTAATGGAGACGACGAAAAATTACCGCTTCAGTACCATTTTAACCGAGATTGTCATGGTACTCCTTGGACTTTTATTCCTGGTTCCGTTTTACTTCCTGTTTGTGAATTCGGTCAAAACCTTCGGTGATCTGCTCACCAATTCGGCTGCATGGCCGGAAGTATTTCAGTGGGGCAACTATGCGAACGCCTGGGAGAAAATTAACTTCCCGTCGGCGCTGATGAACTCGCTTATCGTTACGGTGGTCAGCAATCTGTTGCTTGTGCTGATCAGTTCCATGGCCGCGTACCGAATGGTCCGCAGCGATACCCGGTTCAACCGTATTTTGTTCGGCATGTTCATTGCCGCGATGGTGATTCCGTTCCAGTCTATCATGATTCCACTCGTTACTGTAACCAGTAATCTGGGATTGATCGACAGCCTTGGCGGCCTCATTATCTGTTATCTCGGTTTCGGGGCACCGATGTCTGTCTTCCTGTTCCACGGATTCGTAAAATCCGTCCCACTGGAGATTGAGGAAGCAGCACGGGTGGATGGAAGCTCGGTCTACGGAGTATTCTTCCGGATCGTATTTCCACTCATGAAACCGATGTATGTAACCGTCATCATTCTGAACACACTCTGGATCTGGAATGATTATCTGCTTCCATCGCTGATCCTGCAAAGCTCCAACCTGCGTACGATTCCGATTGCGACCTTTGCACTCTTCGGACAATATACGAAGCAATGGGATCTGGCCTTGCCAGCACTTGTGCTCGGCATCATGCCGATCATTATCTTCTTCCTGCTGATGCAGAAGTACATCATTCAGGGGATTACGGCTGGATCAGTTAAAGGGTGAGTGCGAGGGCAGGGGTCGCTGCCGGGATCAAGTTGCGCTTTTGGTCGCTGTTGCTCCTCGGTGGCCTGAATGGATTGGGGCAAGGAAGCCACCGAGTATCAAAGGCGAACGCTCCGCTCCTACATCGCATCCTGATCCCTTTGCTCCCACCTCGCATGGAGGTGTGCAAAGGGAGTCATGCCCGCACGGCTTGGGCATGACACCTGAAGAGAAAGCGTCGATAAAGAGAAATGACCAAGAAAGAAGCTTGTATAGCTAGAACTTCTTCTACAGAGTGATGGTATGCTCCTTGTTCAAAGCGCTAACGAATCCACCGCATCTTAATAGGTGGATAATCAAGGAATACAAATTGTAACGAATCTCTGAAACGTTATTCGGGTACAAAACGGCATCAGAGCCCTAAAAATTGACCAAATCGACGGAATAACATCGCTGTGATTCGTTAGAATGGGGAACCTGTGCAAATAGGTGCGAATAACGTGCGCTCGGTTCGTTAGAATGAAAACACGCTTCAAGGGAAGGTTATTCTGTCATCGGAGTGCCAGTGTAAATATTCATTAGTGGAACGGTTATACTGAAACTACTATAGGGAGAGTGTATGTATGAAAAGAATGACAAAGTTGACGTTGCTTATGCTGATTGCTTTTTCGGTAATGCTCGCGGGTTGTGGCAATGGGGACAAGAGTGGCAGTCCGGTCAACACGGATGCTCAAGGTGGTGGCGAGGCTGCTGCTGGAGATAAAACCATTAAGATCTTCCAATTCAAAGTCGAAATTGCGGAAGCGCTCAATCGTCTCAAAGCGGAATATGAATCCTCCCATCCAGGCGTCAAACTGGACATTCAAACTGTAGGTGGCGGCAGTGACTACGGTGCTGCATTAAAAGCCAAGTTTGCCGCTGGCGAACAACCGGACATTTTTAACGTAGGTGGTTATCGTGAATTGGATACATGGCTTGAATATCTGGAAGATCTGTCTGGAGAATCATGGGCCAAGGATGCACTCGAAGTAGCCAAAGAGCCAATGACCAAAGACGGCAAGCTCTATGGACAGCCGCTCGCGCTGGAGGGTTATGGTTTCATTTATAACAAAGACCTCTTCCAAAAAGCAGGTATTACCGAAATTCCAACGACACTGGAACAATTGGATCAAGCGGCACAGAAGCTTCAAGCCGCAGGCATTACCCCATTCTCTAACGGGTATCAGGAGTGGTGGGTGCTGGGCAATCATAACGTAAACGTCGCATTTGCAAATCAGGCAGATCCGGTGAAATTCATCCAAGGACTCAACGAAAGTACGGAGAAGATTCCTGGCAACCAAGTGTTCGCCGACTGGATCAACTTGCTCGACTTAACGCTGAAATACAGCAACAAAAACCCGCTGACAACCGACTACAATACGCAAGTTACGTTGTTTGCGAGTGGAGAAGCGGCGATGATGCAACAAGGAAACTGGACTCAAGTACAGATCGATGGAATCGATCCAGATCTGAATCTGGGTATCCTCCCAATGCCAATTAACAATGAACCCAATGACAAATTGTTTGTCGGCGTGCCGAACTATTGGGTTGTGAACAAGAATTCCCAAGTGAAACCGGAAGCAAAAGAGTTTTTGGAGTGGCTCGTAACTTCGGATATCGGGAAACAATACATGACGAAAGAATTCAAATTCATTCCGGCGTTCAGTTCCATCACGGCATCCGAAGAGGATCTGGGTGACCTCGCCACAGAGATCATGAAGTATAGCCAAGAAAATAAAACACTCAGCTGGAACTTCAACCGTTTCCCTGAAGGGGTTCCACAAGAGTATGGCAGCACAATTCAGGCTTACGTTGCAGGCAAATCGGATAAAGCCGGATTGCTCGACGCATTGCAACAGAACTGGGATAGTCTGAAAAAATAATCCGGATCATGGACGGTATCCACAGGTTACCAAAAACGGTTCAGAAATTTTTGGATAGAAAAGTTAGTCTCTCGGATATATAAGTTAATTGAAACGGGCCAACCAGAAATCTTATTCTGGTTGGCCTGTTTTTGTTTTTCCAAGGAGTCAAAAAGTACTCGCTGGAAAAATGATAGATGGGAATATTCCTGAAATGTGGATAACCCAAAAGTAGTTTAACGATCTAATGACATATTTAACACAGAGTTAATACTATATGTGGATATCCTGTGTGTATAACACTCTAAATGTGGACAAGTATGGAGTAGCTGGATTGGGAGGTCCTCTTTTGTTAACAGAAATACTTGTTTCCAACTGATTAGTACTGTATAGTTCTAAATATGACAAATCCAAAAATGAATACGGGACCCGCCAAATCCAAAAGTTCCAATCCGGTGAACCGGACCAAGGCAGTTGAAGTGGCGGCACAATTATTTCTGCGTCAGGGGTACAGCTACGTCAGCATGGATGAAGTCGTGCGCGTGAGTGGGGTATCCAAGTCAAATATTTATTATCATTTTAAAAACAAGGAGGAGCTGCTCCAGGCCGTGGTACAATACTGGATTGCCCAGTATGAGTCGGAGCTGTATCTGCTGCTCAGTCAGCGTGAGCGAGGAGTGGAGGAGCGTATCTACTCATTCATGGCATTGTTGTCGGCAGGCATTGAGGGCCGAAATTACGAAGGGAGCTGTCCTTTTGTTACGTTATATATGCAGACACCGGACAGTGCACCCCAAGTGAAGGAAAGCATATCCAGATTCTTTCGTGAGCTTAGACCGATGGTGGAGAAGTTGTTTCAGCAAGGTTTGGATCGCGGTGAATTTCGCAAAGAGATCAAGCCGGGACCGGCTGCGTTGTTGTTTATTGCCGCATTGGAAGGTTCGCTAATCCTAGCGGGAACTGCCCGTGATGTTGGGATTATAGAACAATCGGCACGTACGTTTTGTCAGATGCTTCGTTAATCGAAGCTCTTTTTTTGAATATAACTAGTACTGTATGGTACTAAAAGGAGCCGAAACAGAATGGTTGTACATACTAACCGTGTATCCAATGAAGAAAACACAGCAGCAAATTCAACAAACATGAATCAGGTAATAAGCAAGTCTGATATTGCAGCCAAGACCATTTTTATGACAGGTAGTACAGGTTTTATTGGCAAAGAAACGGTCAAACAACTCACGCAGGGAGAGGCACAATTGCTCTTGCTGGTTCGTTCGGAACAGCGAGCCAGAACTGTGCTGAAGGCTTATGGAGTGAAGGATTTCAAGCGGATTACCTTTATTACAGGTGATTTATCCATGTCGGGTCTTGGCCTTACCGCAGTAGATCGGGAGCGTGCTCTTGAAGCAAATGTGATCATTCACGCGGGTGGAACGATGGACGTCACTTTGGAACGAAAAGTAGCCGAGCAGATATTCATGAACGGGGCCAGAGAAGTGGCACAGCTAGCGCAGGAAATCCACGGTACTCATGGATTGAGACACTTTATCCACGTTGTTGGTTATATGAGTCCTTATGGAGAGCGGAATGAACAGGGGAATTATCTACAGGTTGAGCATGTGGACAACAATGAAAGTGCGTATGAAGAGATGAAGTTTCATGCGGATCTACATATTCGCGAGCATGCAGAACAGCATCACTATCCCTTATCCGTTGTAAATCCGAGTACAGTGGTTGGACCACGCCCCACCGGTGAAACCGAGCAAACGGGTGGGATTGGGCTGCTCATTCAGGCGATTCAGAAAGGACTTATGCCGGTAGTGCCGGGAGGTTCATCCTATTGGTTACCGCTTGTGGAGAATGACATTGTTGCACAGACGCTTGTTTTTCTATCCAGGGAAGCTACTCCAGTCGGAGGAACTTATCCGCTATTGGCGCGGAGGGAAGACAGTCCCAATATGAAGGAACTGCTGCAACTCTTGGCGCAGCAATTGGACGTACCCAAGCCGAAAGGGGCTGTGCCATTACCGTGGATTCAATGGATCATGAAATCAGGTGGTTCACGCATCAGTGGTGTTCCAGCGGAGTCGGTTGCTTTTATTACCAACAGGTCATTCCCGGTTGAAGAGACAGAGGCTCTGTTCACACGTATGGGGCAATCCTGGCCGGACATCCGGGAACAGCTTCCGCTGGTTACAGCCGATCTGGACTATCGTTTTCGGTATACGCCGTTACCTGAGGGTTTTCCGACAGATTATATTCGGTCTCGAAGTGGAAATATGGCTATGCTTGGTTGGGAGGGTGAGGGTGAGGGTGAGGGAGAGCCTTGGATTATTGTACATGGTTTGCTTCAATCTGCGGATGAGATGTTACCTTTAGGAAAACAGCTTAGGGACCGGACCGGGAACCCGGTATGGTTAATCGATCTCGCTGGATTCGGACGGTCCCCGGTACATCAGGGGGATGAAGCGTTTGAAGGTCAGGTGGATGCACTGCTTACGGCTCTTGGTGAGTTTGAAGGTCCGGTGAAGCTGGTTGGTCATTCGATCGGGGCTGCTATTGTAGCTGCGGCACAGATGCGTAGCGGGCGGACAGACATTCGACTGGGGTTGCTCCAGCCAGTTGCCAACAATTCAAATCCGAATGTCCTAAGATGGGTTTCCCGTTTACCAAGAGGGGTGATACGCTCCCTGCTGCGTGGCAGATCGGAGAAAAGTTGGAATCAAATGTTCAGTTCACATAGCGGCGTAGGCGACAGCAGTGTTATGGCCCATACCATGGGCAAGAGAATACGTTCCAGTCTCCAATCCCCTCGAATTGCGGGAGCGAATGCGGAATTGTTGCGGTGGATCCACTCGGGTCAGAGGAAAGGCGCCAGATCAACGTTGTGGGCGAAAATGGAAAGTCAGCATTATGCCAAGAATACATTAGTTGTATGGGCCAATCAAGATCGGGAATATCACTATCCCCAGGATATGAACTCACAGGTCAAACGAATAGATGTACCCTATGGACATTACTTTCCGACGTTTCAGTATAAGGAAACAGCTGCAATCCTCGCCGAATGGGCCGATACCTTGAGGTGAGTTCAGGTTTGGACATGCAGGAATCCCGTGCCAATTGTCGAAAGGGTCAAGTCGACTCTTGAGAGCTGAACCAAAGACAGGAGAGATGAATGTATGAGCAAGCAACGTGTGGAAATCAGTAAAAATGTGCTAACGGAATGTCTCGGACTGCGCAGCGGAGAGAATCTGGTAGTTGTCGCAGACGATATGAAACGGGATCTGGCTGAATCCATCTATGAGGCAGGCAAAGCACTTGGTGCAGAATCAGTCCTGTTAATCATGGAGGAACGCAGCAGATCCGGCGAAGAGCCACCTGCACCAATTGCAGAGGCCATGATTCGAGCAGATGTAGCCGTGTGTGTAACGCGATATTCATTAACACATACCCAAGCACGCAAAAAAGCCGCTGCTTCAGGGACCCGAGTGGCAACCATGCCTGGCATGACAGAGGATATGTTTATGAACGGAGCCATTACAGCTGAATATTCGCAAGTAAAGGCGTTGACCGAGAAGGTAACGGCTCTATTAACCGCAGGTCGCCATGTGCGAATAGAGAAGCAGGGCTATAGTCTGTCCTTTTCCATTGAAGATCGTAACGGTGTACCAAGCACAGGTATGTATTTGAACCCTGGTGAATCGGGCAACTTGCCGTCAGGAGAAGCTTATATTGCTCCCGTTGAGGGCAAGGGTGAGGGCAGTATTGTTGTAGATGGTTCCGTTGCTGGAATTGGGGCACTCCGTGAACCGATGTTATTGACCGTTAGTGAAGGACGGTTGGTGTCAGCTGAAGGACCAGATGGGGCTCAATTACTGGAAACGCTTGGTGAGGGCGATGGTCGTTTTCTCGGCGAATTCGGGATCGGTACCAATAACAAGGCGCGAATCACGGGTGTGGTGCTGGAAGATGAGAAGGTGTACGGCACAATTCATGTGGCCTTTGGCAGCAATAACACATTTGGTGGAACGATTGCTGCAGGTGTTCATATTGATGCAGTTGTACAAAAGCCGGACGTGTACATCGATGACAAGCTGATCATGCGTCAGGGTGAATTGGTACAATAACTACAGCGAAGGAAATTGGGCATGTCCACAACGTGTCCACAGTAATGGATAACTGAAGCGGAAATTCGGATTTTACGTCAGATTTACAAACAAATACACAACATGTCCACATTAAATTAATGAATATCCACATGAAACGCTAAAGATATCCACAGCATGTGTGCAATATGTGCACAACTTATCCACAAATCAGGTATAACTCGTGTTTTCATCCGATAAAACAGTCGTTTTGGAGTAATGAAACAAGTTATCCACAGGAATATCGCTTTTTTGTTCCAAGTATTTGAAAACATAGAAACAGATCCATAATATATGGGGATAAAAAAGACCAAAAATCGGCATAAAGCTGATCTTTGGTCTTTTTTTGAATATAATTTTTCAATCCGATGTCAGGTTACTTACGCTCAATATTAAAACGACTGATTTCCACCACCCTCCACAGCAGGGCAAATGAGCAGAGCGGAGACAGCAACCGTAATGCAACGTCTGTTGAAGTTGGCAAAATTGATCTGAAGCCTAAACATTTGATCAAAAATAACCGATACACCAAAGTAACATCTAATGGGACGAAAGTAGTCTGATTATACGGAATGAGAGGATATGGGGATAACTATGGACGAGGGAATGCAATATATTAATTTTTCGGTAGGAGACCAGATCTTTGCACTACGAATTGATGAAGTTCATGAGATCATCAGAATGGTACAGGTAACAACAGTTCCATTTGGAAGCCCGGAGATCCGAGGTTTTGCTTCGCTGTACGGTAAGGTCGTTTCGGTGGTGAGTCTTCGTGTATTGTTAGGCATGCCAGACCAGGAGGATACCACTTCTACACGTATTATTGTGGTGCCTTACAAAGGTGGATTTGTACCGCTGATCGTAGATATGGTCGATTCTGTCGTAAGTTATGATCGTTTCGAGGAACCAGCTGAGGAACACCGCCGTTTCATGCTTGGCGTTTTTGACAAGATCGGGTTCTGTGAAGATCATCGTGCAGGTATTTTGAACCTGGATGTATTGCTGGGCAGCTTGATCAGATCATAGGAGTATAACAATCCGTAATTCTTTCAATATTCAGTATTATCCTTCGGTTTACCCAAATGTTCCTCATCCGCTTTTAGGGTGAAGGGACATTTTTTTGTGCCGCTAGGGCGTTTTGAGACACCCCCTAACCATCAGAATAACCACTTTTTATGGGCAAAGGTTTTTAAATCCGGTCATTTTCGTATATGATGGAGAGTAACAATGCGAAGGGATGACGGGAGACTTTAATGATGCAATCGCTGTATGGAGTATGGCTTGGTGACGTATTTTTTTGTTTTTCGGGTGAAACATCGGAACCGCGTGTGGATGCATGGAGCCACGTGGTAAGAAGGTTGAATTTTGGCGACGGGGGTCGTCTGTTTCAGCCTGCCGCTCTGCGTCTTGCGGAGCTGCGCTGGCCGAATCCGCTGAGGAACACGGCTGAAGCGAAGAACACGAAGCGGCGTCAACTGCTGGGACGCACATTGGAAGGATTGGCAGTCTCGCCTAAGGATGCCTTCAGGTTGCTGCTGCAATGGGATGACCGTTTGTTAAATGCAGCCGGAATTCAGGTTGGAGAAGAGATGCGTTACTGGATCAAAGCAGCGCAGTTCACACAGGAGCTGCTGTTGCGGGGAGCAATTGCTCCATCGGCTGAATTCGCAGCAAAGACCGGAGCACGGCGACGGACCGGGCAAGAGACATTAACAGGCGTATGGCGGCCACGCTTGCAGCAGGAGGAGGACATCGAACGCTTCCGCGATCTTGCTGAAGCGATGCCTCCAATTGGATTGGCTGCTCCTGGAGCTTATGCTTCATTGGAACCGGAAACGCGTGAAGAAGCAGGGGCTGCGGTATTATTTTCATTCATGAGTGGCATGATTCATGCTGTAGTGACAAGTGAACTGGAGGGCATGGACAGTGAACTGTCCCGTTACCGCACCCCATATCGACGCGGATCTTCGCCAGTAGCCGAACTCTGGTGGAACAGTCTGATCTCGATGTTCCGTCCTGTGACGGTGCAAGGGCCGACGGACGATATGACAGCGTTTATTCATACGCTGCAAGAAGTTGGTGGAACGTCAATGCCAATCGTGGGAGCAGAAGAGATGGCACCTGCTGAAGGCCAATTGAAGCTGGTGCTCCGCTTGGAGCCACCGCTGGGCGAACATGAAACGATCTGGGGGATCAGCTTTTGGGCGGACAGTGAGCAGGAACCAAGCTTGAGGTTGCCTGCACGGACTATCTGGGCACATCCAGAGCGAGATCTGGACCGGGGGAAGGTATTATATACCTCGGCGGCAGAGCAATTATTGATGGCACTCGGGCAAGCAGCAGAAATGGCACCTGAACTGGAGACAGCGCTGCTTACCGCTCGTCCGGAGGAAATTAAGCTGGAGCAGCAGGGTTTCTTTGAGTTTCTCACGCATGCGGTTCCACGTTTGCAGAAGGCCGGGATAACCGTTCTCATGCCTTCAAGGTGGAGTCGAGCCGGGAAACGTCGTGCGGGACTGCGTCTGCAGATGTTGAATCGGGGAACAGAGCGGTTGCCTGGAGCCACATCGGCACTGGGCATGGAACAATTGGTTGCTTTCAAAGCGGAGCCTATGCTAGATGGTAAACCGGTCACGGCGGAGGAACTGGCAGCATTGGCTGAATCCACAGTTCCGTATGTCATGTTCCGTGGTGAATGGATTGAAGTGGATACAAAAGAGATTCGCCAAGTCCTGCGTTATATGAAAAAAGAAGAAGAACAATATATGCCTCTCTCCGAATGGCTGCATCTGGCAGCAGATGAAGGGGAGGATTCCGCATGGAAGGGCCTCTCCGTCTTTGGTGCCGAATCTGATGGGATGCTTGCTTTCCTGCTCGATGGACAGGTGCTTCGCAGCATTGAGCCTCGTCAGGTTCCGGCAGAATTGCATGGTGAACTCAGACCTTATCAGGAACGAGGTTACCAATGGTTATCCGCGATGCGTGAGCTGGGCTTTGGCGTATGTCTCGCGGACGATATGGGACTTGGGAAGACGATTCAGGTAATTACCTGTCTGCTGGACCACAAACACGAGGAACGCCAGGCGGCTGAAGAGGAAGCCCGTGAGAATGAGCTGTTGAATGGATCAGATCATTCTTTCCCGGCGGATCAGCACACGCATGAGCAGCCTGTTCATCTGCCTGCACTTATTGTGTGTCCTACCTCGCTGCTTGGAAACTGGCAGCGTGAGCTGAAGCGGTTTGCCCCGGATCTGTCGCTGTACATTCATCATGGCGGACAACGGTTGCACGGGAATGATTTTCAGGCAGAAGCGCAGACGCATGACATTGTACTGACGACCTATCATCTGGCAGGCAGAGATGGCCCGGATCTGGCTTCGTTGCACTGGTCCACCATTGTGCTGGATGAGGCACAATATATTAAGAATTACCGTACCAAACAAGCGCAAAGCGTGATGCGACTGTCTACACTTCATCGTATTGCGATGACGGGAACGCCTGTAGAGAACCGGCTGAGCGAACTTTGGTCGATTTTCCAGTTTCTCAATCCGGGGTATCTGGGCACAGCTTCATCGTTCCGCCAGCGGTATACAGGACTGGGGCCATCCGAAGAAAATGCAGCATCCTTGCGTGAGCTTCATCGACTGGTATCTCCATTCATGCTGCGCAGGCTGAAAAGTGATCCGGATATTCGCAAGGATCTGCCAGAGAAGCTTGAACTGAAATCCTATTGTTCCCTGACGCCGGAGCAGACGGTGTTGTACCAGCGTGTGGTGGATGATCTGATGGGGGGGCTGGACGGCAGAAATGGCATTGCCCGTAAGGGGATTGTGCTGTCCTCCCTGACCAAGCTCAAGCAGATCTGTGATCATCCGGTGCTGGCGGACAGCAATCGGAAAGACCACGGCAAGGCTGAGGCATCTGGTAAGATGGAACGTTTGCTTGAACTGCTGGACGCCATCCGTGATAACGGGGAATCTGCCTTGATTTTCACGCAGTATGTTGCCATGGGAGATCTATTAGTGTCGAGGTTGAAACAGCGATACGAGGAAGAACCTTATTTCCTGCATGGCGGTGTATCGAAGTCGCAAAGAGACGATATGGTGGAGACTTTCCAAAAAGGAGAGGGGCCGTCCATGTTTGTTCTATCTCTTCGTGCCGGAGGTGTGGGTCTGAATCTGACACGGGCGAGTCATGTCGTTCACTATGATCGGTGGTGGAATCCCGCGGTTGAGAATCAGGCAACGGACCGTGTATTCCGAATCGGGCAGAATCGCAATGTGCAGGTGCATAAGCTGATCTGTCAGGGAACGCTGGAGGAACGGATTGATGAGCTGATTGAGAGCAAGAAGGCACTCTCCGAGCAGGTCGTTGGTTCGGGTGAGAATTGGCTGACCGAGATGTCGGATGATGAGCTGCGTGGCCTGATTTCTCTTCAGGGTGAGACGTGGCTGTGACCTTGAACATTCAGGGGAATATAGATGTTGAGAAAGGGGGATTATTGTGAGCGAAAAATGGAAGATCGAGCTGCATATGTCCCCCGGTGGATGGACAGCAGAAGTAAATACAGCAGCGGATGCGGACCAGGAAGTTTCCGTTTCCGCTTCCGCTGCTGAGGGCAAGACCGGATCAGCCGCAGGCATGTTCACGGTCACGGGAACGCCGGCGCGACTGAGCGAAGTCCAGCGCGAGGCTGTGCTGGCTCAGCTGCGCAAGCGCCCGCTGACGCTGTACGCCCTGCTGCGCGGCGGCCCGGCGTCCGAGGAGCTCGCCGGGCTGCTGCCGGCTACGCAAGCGCCCGATGGCTCGCCAGGCGCAGCAACGGCCAGCGCGGCCGTGGCATGCACCTGCGGCCGCCCGGGCTGCGCGCATGCCGCGGCCGCTGAGCGCGCCGTAGCCGCGCGCCTCGCGGCCGAGCCGCTGCTGCAGCTGGCGCACGCCGGCCTGCCGCGCGAAGCGCTGCTCGCCGGCGTGCTGGGGGCATGGGCGGAGGAACTCGCCCATGATCCCAGCGGCCCCGGCCGCGCAGCGGAAACGGCTGGCCGCCCGCAAGTGCGGGGCGGCGAAGGCGGCGCTGCCGTCGGCGAGTGGATCGCCGAGGCCGCCGCGGACGGCGCCATGCACCAGCCGGGGCCGGGCTTTGGCGCCGTTGAGGTGCGCCTCGCGCAGCCGGGCAAGCCGCCGGCCTTGCCGGAGCTGACGGCGCTGCTGCCGGGCGTGCCGGCCACCGCAGGGCTGGATTTGATCCGCGAGCGTGTAGCCGCGCGGATGTGGCAGGCTGTCCAGAAGAAGACGGACAGCCCAGCAACCAAATGATGCACCCATCAGAGCGGGGGAGATCTCAGATCACCCCTGCTTGTTTTTATTGCAGCATGTTGCATTATTCGAATTACATCATTTCCCGGTACAAGATGAATTTTGTCTTTATCCAACAATGTTAATGCTCATTAGTAAAGTGCATCTCGGTATAATCAATTTTTTGCATATTGGATATATGAAGGTATATTCCCATTTCAATTCTATTGTGTACAGCACGGGGATGTTGCTCTAAAAGTCCAAAAAACGATCATACAGGCTGTACAGCCCGTATAAGTTCATTCGGATCTCTTCTAAAGGAGGTCTTTACCGGTGGAGCTTCGCTCCCAATTAAGGTATACTGTCGCAGGGAACATTGCACGCTGAGAACTATATAACATTTATATTATTGCGATAGGAGTTTTTACATGAAATCAACTACAGGAAGACAGCGCCGCATGGTGGTTATGCTGTCCTCATTGATGATATGCGGAGCATTGCTTACCGCGTGCCAGAACGGTTCAGGCACAGAGGAAAGCCAGAATCCGAATGGAACAGGTAACACACAACAGGAGACGGACGGCACAACGGTTCATTTTAAGGAGGATAAAGGAACGGATGGCGACAATGCTGGCGGGGATGACACATCATCTTCTGGCAACAGCGGTGAAGGCACGGATAGCGAGTCTGGGAATGCTTCAGCGGGCGGAGAGCAGGGCTCTTCGGACAATGGTAACGGGGCGACAGCGGAAGACCCATTGCTGGAGAAACGCAGTATCAGCGCACTGCAAACGACGATTGATGCACAATCTGTGGTGACCAATGCCGAGTCTATGACCGTCATTGTGAACAAACAACGGAGTCTGCCTGACGGTTACGAGCCGAACGATCTGGTAGAGCCGAATGTACCGTTCTCCTTCGACGAACCACACGAGAAGCGGCATATGCGCAAGGAAGCTGCGGAGGCGCTGGAGAAGTTGTTTGCAGGTGCAAAAGCGGATGGCATTGAGCTTCGTGCGGTGTCCGGTTATCGTTCATATCAGCGTCAGGTATCCATCTATAACAATAATGTCAAAACCAAAGGTCAAGAATACACAGATCGTGTGAGTTCTGTGCCAGGCCGAAGCGAACATCAGACGGGTCTTGCCATCGATGTATCGAGTCCGAGTGTGGGCAATGTGCTGGAAGAGGTATTTGGCACATCGAAGGAAGGCCAGTGGTTGGCTGAACATGCTGCAGAATACGGATATGTCATCCGTTATCTGCAAGGTGAAGAAGATACCACAGGTTACGTCTATGAGCCTTGGCATATCCGGTACATCGGTACAGATTTGGCACCGGATGTGGCGAAGAGTGGGTTAACTCTGGAAGAATACTTCGATGAGGCTAATATCAAGTTGTAATTTGGATGTTTCATCCTTAAAGAAAAAGACAAGATACTAATTCTCATAAATCTCCGAATGAAGCGTCCTTGATCTAACCAATGGGCAGTCATTCAGGGGATTTTTTTCTGTGCGAAAATGTTAATGGAGTTAAGATAGAATTAAACTTGATTCCATTGTCTGAGATGATGGGGGACTGATATAATTCATGTTTAATCTGAAGAGACAAATACAACCAAAGCGAGGGACGAGAGAATGAGCAGACAGCAGGTTTTTACCGGCTCCCCATGGGAACCGTTGGTGGGATATTGCCGTGCCATCCGGGTAGGGAACCGAATTGAAGTGGCGGGTACAACCGCGATGCAAGATGGTGTAGTTGTTGGGGCAGGTGATCCGTATGCACAGACAAGGTTCGTTTTGCAGACGATCGAGAATGCGCTGAAAGAACTGGGGGCTGACATGTCGCATGTGGTGAGAACCCGGATGTTTGTGACCGATATCTCCAGATGGGAGGAAGTTGGCAAGGCGCACGGTGAATTTTTTGGACAGATCCAGCCTGTAGCCACCATGGTTGAAGTTAGCGCACTCATTGATCCCTTGTTGATGGTTGAGATTGAAGTGGAAGCGATCGTTGAAGATGAAACCCAAGCCGGTTGATTCTGACCGTTACCCAGAAGATATCTAAGGAACACAGGACGTCTTATTTGGCCATCAGGTCCTCTTGCTAAAATGTAAAGAACTTTAGACACGTTATTTCCCAAATTACTCTGATAAAAATGCTATAAACAGCTATTAATTCAAATTAGCGTGCCTGAGATTCCTTAGATTTCTGCGGGTACTTCAAATCCTTGAATAAGATGCCTCAGATTCCTTAGCGTTAACTCCGCTTGCTCTTACATTCGGTAAGCAATGTATTTCGTATGCAGTGCACATCGCACGTGTCTGCTCCGGACAAGTTTCAGGTACGCTTCAGTTTGAAGCAGTTTGTAGACACACTCTAAAAAACCAAAACCAAAACCAAAACCAAAACCAAAACAAAAACAAAAACAAAAACAAAAAAACAACCTTATCCATGCCTGTCAAAAGACAAGCGGATAAGGTTGTTTTGAATTGACTTCGCCGCCTGGCCGCACGGCTGAGCTCTTGATGCGCCAAACTCATGACACTGCGCGCTTGGAGCTACATGCGGATGGCTGGTCATTATGATGCTCCACACTCATGACCCCGCGCTAAGCGATGTACGCGGTCGTCTGCAACAACATATAACATGTGTTTCAGCCAGACGTTTCGCTAACCGTATTATTTCGCTTCCAGCTCTGTTGCAGGTGTTTCAACAACCACTTTCCAAGCTGTTCCGATTGGAGGCAGGCTACGCGTCAACACAGGGCTGTAGAACCCAATGACTTTAGCGCCTTTGGTCAGTTCTTCAGCTTTCACCGTCTCACCTTCGTGGTTCACGAGCAGCGTGTCTTTAGCAATGTTCAGCACGACATGGTCAGGAGCGGTTTCTGTTAACCGTGTACCTGTAATCTCAATCTGTGAGATGCTGCCTTCAGCTGATGTTACATTTTCAATTGTACCCGCTGTACCCAGAAGCTCTTTAGGTTGTGCCTCAGATGCTGTAGCCGCATCCAACACAGTGACTGTATAGGTCGGCGTTTGTGGTGGCAGACTGAGGGTGGTGATCAGGGAATGCTCAGCTTCCACGTTCATGCCAATGGCGAGATCAGTCAGTGCAATCTCTTTCCCCTCAACTGAGATGAATTTTGTCTCATCGCTCAGATTGAGCACAATACCATCCGTACCTGCACCGCCAATCTGGATGGACTTATATTTATCTTGGTTCGAGATTCTGGTAATTACACCACGTTCTGTAACCGTCTTCACGTCCTCTTTACTGGAGATAGTCACTTGATTCCCCGTTGTGTTCACTTGTCCATGCAGTGCTTTCTCAGCAAAAGAAACCGGTACATACAATTTGCCGCCTGTGATTTCGGGCGCTGTACCCAGCGTGAGTGACATTTTATTCACAGAATATTGGTCCTTGCCTGTAATTACCTGTGTCCAGAGAGCACCACGAGTCAGCTCTGCAGTTTTAGTTTCTTTATTCCATTCCAGTTCAATACCCAGTGCGTCGGTAAGATCACGCAGCGGGATCATGGCTACTTTGCCATCTTTGTTCCAATAACCATCAGAGATGGCTGCACCATTCACGGATACGTTTACTACACTCGCTGCGTTACTATCTGCTGAAACGGATGTTTGATGGACTGGTTTTGTGTTGTCCAGTGTTGCTGCATAAGCGGCTCCACCACCCAATGCCATGGATAGGGCCATCAGTGCACTTACTTTTTTCATGTTGTTGTTCATCAATATTCATCCCTTCTAATCTGTGTACTGACGCGGTAAAATCTTCCTTAGGGCCGCGCTTCAAGTTAATAGACGGGACAAATCGTCTAAGTGTTGCAGTTGAAATGCAATGAATGTAAGCGGTAGGTTACTTTAAATTAGAAATATCGCTTGTATTGCAGGTTATCCGCAGCAGGATCAGGTTAATTTCAGGTAAGTGGCCAAACCTTTGTCCTATTTCACATTCAAGTACGAGGAGGAACGGATTAGATGAGTGATATGTTGATAGCGCTCTATCGTTTGCCGGAGCAAGAGAGTGGACTGAGAGCGTTGGAGGAATCCTCCATTGTGATTCGAAGAGCCATTGCCCCAGAGAAACAGCTTGTACTGGATTGGGTGAGGTCACATTTTAGTCAGGCTTGGGTGGATGAATGTGAGGTCGCTTTTGCGCGTCAGCCGGTGTCCTGTTATATTGCGGTTGAGCATGGGAAAATGATTGGATTTGCCTGTTACGAAGCGACATGTCGCAACTTCTTCGGACCGACCGGTGTGAGCCAGGATGCACGAGGCAAAGGTGTAGGCACAGCCTTGTTACTGGCCTGTATGCATGCGATGAAGGCTGACGGTTACGGGTATGCGATTATCGGATCAGCGGGACCTGTGGATTTCTATGCCCGGACGCTGGGTGCCGTGAAGATTGAAAATTCAACGCCGGGTATTTACGAAGGCATGCTGCGGGCAGACTAGAAAATAATGATGTTATGGAAGTTGTGGAAAAGGAAGGGAGGACGATGATGAGCACGAAACAAATGTTACACATCGGAATGATCGGTACAGGATCAATTTCGGATCTTCATATGAGGTGTTATGCCAAAAACGAGGATGCCGTCATCTATGCCATCTGTGATCTGAACGAAGAGCGGGCTAAAGCTGCTGCGCAGAAGTATGATGCTCAATCCGTATACACTGATTATCGGGAGATGCTGGAGGACCCGCATGTGGATGCTGTCAGTATCTGTACCTGGAATAATACACATGCGGAATTTGCCATTGCTGCACTGGAGGCAGGCAAGCATGTATTGCTTGAGAAACCGGTCGCAACCAATGTGGAAGATGCGCTCCGGATTGAAGAAGCGGTTAAGAAGAGTGGCCGTACCTTTATCGTTGGATTTGTGCGTCGATATGATAACAATATGCAGATGATGCGCAGATTCATTGATGCCGGGGAGTTTGGTGAACTGTATTATGCCAAAGCTTCCATTCTGCGGCGTCATGGCAATCCAGGCGGTTGGTTTGCTGACAAAAGCCGTTCCGGCGGCGGTCCCCTGATTGATCTCGGCGTACATATTATCGACCAATGTTGGTACCTCATGGGCAGGCCGAAACCTGTTTCGGTCAGTGGTAATACGTATCGGAAGTTGGGCAATCGTGCCCATATCGAACATCTTTCTTTTTACAAAGCAGCCGACTACAGCGCAGCTGTGAATGACGTGGAAGATATGGCGAATGCACTTATTCGGTTTGAAAACGGGGCTTCGCTGGCGGTAGATGTGAGCTTTACCCTGCATGCACGCGGAGATGAATCTTCTGTGAAATTATACGGCGAGCGTGGTGGGTTCGAACTGGAGCCGGAGACGCTGATCGTCACGGAGAAAAATAATACCATCCTGAATATTGAACCCCAGACGGACAATACGGGTCTCCATATTCATAGTGCATTCCAGAACCAGATTGACCACTTTGTGGATTGTTGTCTGAACGGTACAGAGCCGATCAGCCCAATTGCGGATGGTGTGGCTTCCACGCGCATGTTGTGCGGAATCTACGAATCCGCTGAGAAAGGGCAGGAAATTCGTCTGGATTGAGTTCATTTTACACATGGCAGTTGTCCTTCATCATATTTAAAAAGCATGCGTCTTCCGCGTGATCTGCGGTTACGCATGCTTTTTGGCATCAGGTCATTTATTCAGTGGTGAATTCTCGTATCCAGGGTCATCATAATCCGTATCCTGCAGCCTTGGAAGCACGTTCATGCTCTCAATTGCCTGCCGGGTATCCGGCGTACCATGGTCATACAGAAAGGTATACAGCAAGGTCATGCCATCCGAAAATTGCTCTGTTGCCTCATCGTGGTCTGCCGACTTGTAGGGTACGGGAGCCCGTTGCAATGTATAGGCATCGTCATCCTCCAGCACCTTCATCAGATCTTTTAATCGGCCCAACTGTTCGTCATCCACCAACACCTCAAAGGGTGTAGATTCGTTCTTTGTTTGCTCAATAAGATTATGTGTTACCGATACATACAGCTGTTGTTTGCCGTCCTGCATAATCCAACCCCCATTCTGAAATGGAAAAAAGACGCTTCTACTGTTAATAAACAGCAAAAAGCGCCCTGAAACGAGCTATAACGGTATCCCGTTTCGTTTATTTCCCAAATCTCCCCGTTACGGGAACCTGGCGGGTACTGGCCTCCATCGATCCTGAACACAGGGGACAGGCGGGAGGGCCCGAGGATGCCTTCTTGGTTGCTTTTGAAGGCACAGCAGGCTTCTGTCTTAGCCACGCTTTACAGGTGGACGAACTGCATTTCCAGACCGCAACGGTCTCCGTACGCTCAGCATTCCCTGAACCTGAAGTGTGCGACTGTGAACTGGAGGAATTCGCAGCTGTCGGTCTCACACCAGTGGTGCTGAACGCCTTATGGTTGCGAATCTCCCCACTGCCACGTCGTTCACCGAGGCGATCCTCATCACGTTCGTTGTGGACCTCGTAGTCACGACGGTCACTGTGGCTGATGGTACGACGCTGTGCCACATCCCGACCTTCTGAACGGGCACCTGAGCCGGACGAGCGGGCATACTGTCCGTTGCCTTTACCATATGAAGCCTGACTGCTCGTCCGGCTCTCCTCACGAGGTTTGCGTTTGTCCGGTACTTCCATGCCGAAGGCTTCAAGCAGGAAACGGGACACATCCGCTGGTTTTCCGTGATGGCTCGCCGGTGAGGTGACATACAAGTACTGCTTGGCCCGTGTGATGGCAACATAGGCGAGTCTGCGTTCTTCTTCCAGCGCCATGTCCAGCTCGGCGTCTGTCTGCTGCATAGCAAGTGCAGCTTTCTGATCCTCAGGAATATCCTGACGCAGTGCTGTACTGTGAGGCACAATGCCTTCACTGGCTCCGATCCAGTACACACAAGGGAACTCCAGTCCTTTGGCCCGGTGGATCGTCATCAGTTGTACCGCGTCACTATCCTGTGCACGGCGCAAAGATTCCATCTCACGGTGTCTGCGGGACAGCTCATCCGCGAATTGGATGAACTCTTCTACCGTTTCGAATTTTTTGACAGCAGCTTCGAATTCATCCAGGGTTTCCAGCATCGTTTCCTTATAATGGGTGAAGATGCTGGGATCACCACTTTCCATGTACTTGTCGTAGAACTGCCTGCGCATCTCCTGAATGGCGATGATGGGTTTCAGTTTGTGCAGTGATTTGATCAGTTTGATGCGTTCTTTGACCTGTTCCTGCTGAAATGGTTTCAGCTTTTCCCATTTCACCAGATGGATGAGCGGATATTTCTTCGCCTGTTGTTGTTCACAACGCTGTATCCATTCCAGACCCGCATCGCGTGAGACGTAGAGCGGACCCAGTGCACTTGGAAGAGCATCCATGGCTCGTGGGTCAAGGGACAGACGCAGATGATCCATCAGGGGTCTGATGAGAGACTGGTCATAGAACACCGGAGAAGCACCATGCTGTACAAAAGGCACATCTTTCAACACAAGCTGCTCAAATACAGCCCGGCTGCTGCTGGCTGTCCGGTGAAGAATCGCAATATCACGATAGGTGTGTTGTCCTTCTTCAACCTGCTGGCACAGCTGGTTTACAACCCACGCCGCTTCTTCCTCTGCATTGGAAGGTGTAGCGAAGCGAGGGGCATCGCCGCGGTTTCCAGCGGCACGTAGCCGTTTGTCACGTCTGCGTTTATTGCGGGCGACCAGTTCACTTCCGAGTCCCAGAATGCGTGCATCACTACGATAATTGATATCCAGCGTCACGATGCGTGCACCGGGGTATACTTTATCGAATTCCAAAATTGATTCCTGGCGTGCGCCGTTAAAGGTATAGATCGTCTGGTCATCGTCTCCCACAACCATCAGATTGCGGTGAGCGGAAGCCAGTTTTTGCACAATTTCATACTGCAGATGGTTGGTATCCTGGAACTCATCCACCATAATGTACTGGAAACGCTTCTGAAGCGGCCCCAGAACAGCAGGATCACGAAGCAGCGCGGCTGCCCGTAGTAAAATATCATCAAAATCCATTTTGCCGCGATCCTGCTTCCAGGCTTCGTAACCAAGCAGAACACGCTTGGCATCGCGTTCTTCCTGTGATTTTTCAGGCAGATCGGTTGTTTCCGATCCTTGCATCTTCCATGCGGACAGCATAGCCAGTAGACTTTCAGGCTGGAAGGCTTCACTCATGCCATTTTGGCGAAGAAGCATCTTCAGCACCGTATGCTGGGCTCTCGACTCGCCAAAGATCTCTTCCTGCACACCGTAATGACGCAATAATGTCAGCGCAAAAGAGTGGAAGGTGCGAGCCTGTACGGCCCTCGCGGCTGCCGGGCGTATGCCTGGCAATGCGGCGATCCGGTCTTTCATCTCGGTGGCGGCTTTGTTCGTGAACGTCACCAGCAGGATACTGCCTGCATGTACGCCACTGACCTCTATGAGGTAGCCGGCTCTTGCAGCCAGTACAGTTGTTTTGCCACAACCGGCTCCGGCGAGCGTCAGAATCGGTCCTCTGCCGTGACGGACTGCCGAGATTTGTGGTGCGTTTAACTTGATGCCGGCCTCTTCCAGAGAACGAAAATAAAAGGCATCCTGTTGCTCATTACCCACGAGTTGCCGACTGGTCTCCAGCGGAGCAGACGGGGACTGGGGCAGGGACGCCGCCGGGGTAACCCCGAGCGGACGGGGGTAGAACGTTGAGTTCGGACTTAACATGTTTCATCCACCTCTGTATGCATTCAGGGATAGGACTATCCCGGCTAAAAGTAAACCATTTGCCCTTTTCACAATCGCATTGTAAATTGGTATGATAGAGTTAGTCGCCTAATCAGGCGGTTAAGTATGGTCAAAGCTTCATTATACCCGAACATATGGTCTTGACGAAAGCCCCCGATTTCATCCAGTATCGGTATAAAACGGGCACCTGCACGAGATTACGCAACTTTTTGGCATGATATCGTATAAGTTATATGCCTGAGCATTTTGCATGAAAGATGTAATATGCTAATTTACTACTAAATAGAAATGATAATATTGGTTTTGACGGGACAGAGGAGGAATGGTCATGAAACTGCTTCAGCGCATCAAAGACGGAGCGAACAAAGCAACAGAGCGTGCCCAACACGCCGTTGAGATTGGGAAACTGAACAACCAGATTGTGGGCTTGCAACAGGAACAGGAAGTCCATTTTACAGATATGGGTCGCATCTTCTATGAGGGTTATCGGGCACAGGATATGACGCGTGCGGAAAAAGAGATGGTGGATCTGTCGCAGCTCTGCGACGAATTGCAGGACGAGATTGATGGTCTGCGCAACAAGATTGCACAACTCAAGAACGAACGGTTGTGCGAGTGTGGACACGTCGCTTCCCTGGATGCCAACTTCTGCCCTAAATGCGGACGCAAGTTGGGTGAACTCAAGACAGCAGCGCCTAAAGTAGCAGCAGCAGGAGTTGCAGGAGCGACCACAGCCGCGAGACAGGAGGCAGCTGTAACTCAGACCCCAACTCCAGAGCCGGACTTCTACGATGCGCCACCTGAGTTGGAACTGGAGGAAGACGAGCCGTATCATACGGTCATTCCGTCCATAGCAGATCTGGAAACGGAATCGGAATATAACAGTACGGAATTTACCCAGGAAGAAAAGGAAGCGTTTGATGCGGAGTGGGAACGTCGCAGAGATGAAGAGATGCAACGGGAACGTGAGCGTCAGCAGGAACTGGACGAACGCATCCGCTACTGGAAAGAAAACAACCCGATCGTGAACACGGTGGACGTACAGACCGAAGTATCACGTGAAATGGTGAATTGTCAGATTTGTGCAGCCGAGCTGCCCAAAGGGTCGAAGTGGTGCCCGCGCTGTGGTGCCGAACAGATCTGATCTGATGCAGTAGAAGCACTGCCGCATCAGTGTGAGGCAGTGCGGGTTGCTGACAGCATGGGGGGACGGGAATATGGACCAACTGCTGCATCATTTGCGTCATCTCGGGTTTACCGAGATGGAATCTAAAATTATGGTGGAACTCGCCCGTCAGGGATCAGCCTCTGGATATGAGGTTGCGAAGCGGCTGGGCGTGTCCCGTTCCAATGTATATGCGACCCTGCAACGGCTGGAGCAGCGTGGGTTCTTGCGGTGTAGTCCGGGGGAACCAGCGAAGTATAGTGTGCTGAAGCCGGAGGAGATGACACGTATGATCTCCGATCAAATGCGTACCTCGCTGGATTATGTCCAGAGCAGCATGCCCAAGAGTGAACCGGAGAAGCCTGTCTTCTATAACGTCGAAGGTGACAAAAATGTGTTTGAGAATCTGAGCCGTGAATTGGCCGAGGCTCAGCATGAGATTGTCGTAGACGTTTGGCGTGAAGAAGCAGAGTTGCTACGTAATGACTTACAGCAGGCTGAAGCTCGGGGTGTGCGGCTGTTATGGTCGTGTGATGGTGGCGAAGGCATGCTTGATCAGCCTGTCCCTTGGCCGGGTTTGCCTATGTATGGTACAGGTAATGGTCGGAAATTTTCCCTGGTGGTCGATCGCCGCTGGTGCATGTTAGGCATGCGCGGTGAATCATGCGCCACACAGGCACTAGTTACGGAGCATCCGGTAATGACCGGGCTGCTGCTGAATCATTTTGCTCAAGAGCTGGTGTTGTACGAATTGGAACAGGATATGGGGGAGGAACTGGAGTCCCGCTATGGGCACCGGTACGAAGAACTCTCTGCGCGTTATTGGTCTTCTCCTTCAGGAGAGGTTGACCAGAGCTAGACAGATCGGCGACTAATTCACCTCTGATGGAGTGAACATGCCAGCACATAGGTACCTATCTTGACGAAACGAATACGTGTGTACATAAAGCAGGCGCTGCCCGAAGGCAGACGCCTGTTTGTGCTGGTTTGAGATATGACAGTGATGTTCGTCACAGCATCTGTTCCTAGTCAAGTCGATAGTAAAGGTATGAAGTTATGCTATTTTTGAGAAAATGAAGCTATGAACATTCGATTGAACTGGATCGGGTTGAACAGGATTGTACACGATCATTCTTTGGGCACGTGATACAGAGCTTCCAGCACGTCCGTATAATAAGCTGTACCATGGGGTACGAATTCCGTTGCCCGAATCTCGCGAACGATACGTTCCGGTTCATCAGCTGCATGATCACTGCTTGACGGGTCCTTATGACCGATGGAATGTGGCGGTGATATCAACGGCTGAGTCTGAACTCCGGTAGCTTGAATGACTTCGATCTCATTACGAAACAAAGCGAGTAGATCATCCAGCGGCACTTCATACAGGCTATCCACCTCGCTAGGCTGCAGAACGTAGGCTTCGAGCGGCTGGTTCAGACATAATCCATAGACGGCGCTGAATTCCCGATCTATGAATGGGACACCACGCACCTCTCCTTGGAGCTGCTGTGTAGCCGTGAGTAGATAGGTTAGTGCCTCGAATGGAGTATAAACACCCAGTTCTTCCTCCAGCTCACGACTGGCGTCTTGCAGTTGTTCACCTGCGGTAAGATGACCTGCTGCTGTAATGTCGTAACATCCGGGGAAGGTATCCTTAATATCACGCCGCCGCTGAAAAAGGACCCGTCGCTGCTCGCCTTCGTCACGCACGATCCAGCAGTGGAATGAACGGTGCCAATATCCTTTGGCATGGACCTCGCTGCGGAGTGAAGTGCCGATCCAATTTTGCTGATCGTCATAAATGTCGAAACGTTCTGGGGTCATGAAACGTATCTCCTTATATAGCAGATTTTAAAGTTCAAAATTTCACAAAGTATGTTTTAAACGAAAGGGGAACCATCGTATGGAATGCATTGTACACTTTCAGGTGATTTATCCGCAACCTCAGGAACGTAAAAGTCTTAGAGGACTTATATTTGTAGGGCAAGGTCAGGAACCGGCTAACAGTCAGTTAAGCAGCATGTTTAAGGATATGGGATTTAATGTACGTTTGGAAGATGAGGCCCAGTTGTTGTTCAAGCCAGTGGATGCTTCGGCCAACTTTGAATATATTCGTGTGACAGAGCTTGATACTGGGGAAGAAGTTTACAAAGAAGATAAAGATCTGAAGTCGATCCTGGAGCATTTGCTGCCACGCCGTTTCTAATTCATGAGCATGGCCGCAAATGAAATTCATGGGGGAGCATATGTAATACATGTATGATAGGCACAAAAAAGGCCCCACCTTTACGGTGGAACCTTCAAACCTTTAAGCTACGCAACCCATAGTTAATGAAGCCCATATGGCTAGCTTTTCATACATAAACCCTAGCAAGTAAGAGGTTGTCCCCCACATCAGGATTTATCCGTAATTCAACTCGGTGCGTCTTTAAACGTTCATTGTAATTATGCTAGAGCGCCGGTGCCTTCAGCTTCGAGCTCTGAAGTACAGTGCGAGCAGCGGGTAGCTGCGGCTGGAATTTCCGATAGGCAATACTTGCAAGCCTTGGTCGTTTTTTGCGGCTCGGGCTTTTTGTGTTCTTTGCTTTTCAGATAGTTAATGCCCTTCACAAGCATGAAGATACAGAACGCAACGATAAGAAAATCAATCATGACGTTGATGAACTGTCCATAAGCAATCACGGTAGCCCCAGCTTCGTTGGCTTGAGCGAGGGTGGTGATGTCCTGTCCGTTTGCTGTTTTGATATCCCGGTCCAGGTTGATGATTTTCTGACTGAAGTCGATTCCACCCATCAGTTTTCCAACCGGGGGCATGATGATATCATTCACAAGGGATGTGACGATTTTACCAAAAGCAGCCCCGATAATGACACCGACCGCCAGATCGATGACGTTGCCGCGGACGGCAAATTCCTTGAATTCGTTAAGTACGCCTTTCATGTTTACATATCTCCTTTGATCATTCGATTCAAAATCTAGGCCGCGTTTCCATCCATTCTCCGTTCAGATCCGCGCTTCCGTTCTCATATTGTACATAAAAAATAGATTCCAATCACCCCCTGTTTGCAAATTAAGACAAGTTTCCGCAACTTCCATGAAAATACTTCTTTATTTCACGGCGTCGATTCGGTATACTTCTAACATTGTCAGTTATGTTTAACCTTTTACATTCAGGTTCGCGATCATACATTGTAACGAATCATGGAGCCAAAAAATTAAATATGCCGTTACTCGTATATGTGCAGGAATAGGCCTGCATGTCTCTACCTGATCACCGGAATGATCGGACTACGGGAAAGATGTTGCAATGTTTTGTAGGGTTGGCATGAGATCATTCTCAGACAGTTTGACTGAAGAGCAGGTTCAAGTGGCTTTTATCTGTTTCTGATTACACTGTTTGAGGTTTCTCACAGCAGGATTGAACTCCTGTCATTCTGTCCAACCAGTACACTTGCAGCATCCATACGGCTTGTCCATATACGTACAAGTCCGTCTTTCCCGTCTCCGGTTATTCCGCAGCGTGTGAAAAGGCGGGCTTTTTGCTTTTTTACCATGCGATTGGAAGAGCATGTGAGCTTCTGTGCGGAGGGCATTCAGGGGGAAGAATTACAATGCAATTGTTAAAAGACAAGGTGAGACAGGAAGGTATTGTCCTGTCCGAGCAAGTACTCAAAGTGGATTCATTCCTGAACCACCAGATGGACCCGGTTTTGATGAAGGAAGTAGGTAAAGAATTCATTCGCCGCTTTGAAGGCGAGAATATTACTCGCGTGCTGACGATTGAGTCGTCAGGGATCGCCCCAGGTATCATGACTGCGTTGGAGCTGAACGTGCCGCTGATCTTTGCACGGAAGCAGAAGTCCCTCACACTGACGGAAGACATTCTGGTAGAGAAGGTCTACTCCTTCACGAAGCAGGAGACCAATGAAATTACCGTTGCCAAGAAGTTCATGAAGCCTGGTGATCGCGTGCTGATCATTGATGATTTTCTGGCGAATGGCGAAGCAGCATTTGGTCTGGCTCGCATTGTGGAGCAGGTTGGAGCTGAAGTGGTGGGTATCGGTATTGTGATTGAAAAAGCATTCCAGCCGGGAGGTCGCTTGCTGAAAGAAGCAGGATACCGTGTGGAATCATTGGTTCGCATCGGGGCACTGTCGGATGGACAGGTTACATTTGCGGACGAGGAGGGCACGAACTAATATGGCACGCGAACGTATCTTTCAACGGCATCGGCATCCAATCAAAACGTTCTCCCTCGGACTACAGCATGTGCTTGCGATGTATGCAGGAGCTGTTGTCGTTCCATTGATCGTCAGTAACGCATTGGGTTTTACACAGGAACAACTAACCTATCTCATTGCCATTGACTTGCTCGCATGTGGTGTGGCTACACTGCTTCAGGTATGGGGAAATAAATATTTCGGCGTAGGGCTGCCTGTCATGCTCGGCTGTGCATTTCAGGCTGTGTCTCCGATGATCCTAATCGGGATGAACAGTGGAGTATCTGCCATTTACGGAGCGATTATTGCCTCAGGGCTGTTCGTATTGATCTTCTCCGGAATCTTTGGGAAGCTTATTCGGCTCTTTCCACCAGTGGTTACGGGTTCGGTGGTTACGATCATCGGTTTAACCTTGATTCCGGTTGCTTTCCACGATCTGGGCGGCGGTCAGGGATCAGAAGATTTTGGCAGCGGAGTTAATCTCATGCTCGGTTTTGGCGTGCTGCTCTTTATCATTCTAATGACTCGTTTTACAACCGGTTTTATCCGTTCCATCTCAGTATTGATTGGTCTGCTTGTAGGTACGATTGCGGCAGGGTTTATGGGCGAGGTTAATTTTGCTCCTATCCGCGATGCAAGTTGGTTCCACGTTGTTCAGCCGTTTTACTTCGGCAGACCGACATTTGAGATTGTACCGATCCTGACGATGATTCTGGTGGCGATTGTCAGCGTGGCCGAGTCCACAGGTGTATTTATGGCTCTGGGCAAAATTCTGGACAAGGACCTGTCGTCCAAGGATCTGGCGCGCGGTTATCGCGCAGAGGGTCTAGCCATTGTGTTAGGCGGGATTTTCAACTCGTTCCCGTATACAACGTATTCGCAAAATGTAGGACTTGTACAGATGACACGTGTGAAGACACGTGATGTCATTGTAGTAGCTGGTGGAATCCTGGTGGTCATTGGATTTGTACCAAAAATTGCAGCCCTCGCACAGCTCGTTCCAGGGGCAGTACTTGGCGGAGCCATGGTGGCCTTGTTTGGCATGGTGGTATCATCAGGCATTCGGATTATCGGCAGTCAGGTTGATCTGAACCGACATGAAAATCTGTTTGTCATCGCTTGTTCTGTAGGTATGGGGCTTGGGGTTACCGTTGTACCTGAGTTGTTCGCAGGTGCACCGGCCTGGGCTCAGATTATGCTCGGTAATGGTATCATTGCAGGCAGCTTCACGGCGATCTTCATGAACCTGCTGTTTAATGGTCTGGGTACCAAGGAAACGGCTGCCAAGATGGCTGAACAACAGGCAGATGCCATCCTTGGAGAGACGGGCAAGTCAGCTTAAATAGCCGAATTAGGCTAGGATTATTATCCAGCAGTATTGTTATGTTAACTGTTATAAATAGACGATTCACAAGATAAATAATGAATCAGGTTAATCATGGTGATATACAGCATGAATGGTTTATGACATACATCGTTTATGCTATGAATATTCAATCCCATGAATAAATGAAAGAGACACTTTTATATGTGAAACACCGAAGATACAGACTCAGCAGAGTCGTGTTTTCGGTGTTTTTTTGCTTTGTTTATCATCAGCATAGCGTCCAATGTGCTGCTGTACAGGAACAATACAGGAACAAGACCTTATGCCGGATGTAAGAAGTTATTCACCTAATTCGATGGCAAGCCATGTTGTATGAAGGATAGACTGTTATCATGCATGGGGATATACACCAAAGAGATAAGCGATCCAATCGCTTTTTGATTACATAACAATAATTTCACTGGGAGGAACGATGAATTATCAACCTGTATTAAAACAAGATCGAATGAAGTTTCTGGATTTGTTTCGAGGGTTTTCCTTGATAGGCCTACCATTCGTAAATGTATTGGCATTGTGGGTTATGTTGAAGCCGGATACTCGTGTAGATTTTTGGATCCAACGAGCATTATATTTTTTGGTGGAGGCACGTTTTTACGATATCTTCTGTTTTTTATTTGGCCTTGGATTTTATCTTTTTCTAAGCCGGTCAGCTCCCAAAGGTCATACCAAGCTGTTTCTCTATATCCGCAGGATGCTTATTTTATTAGCGCTGGGATATATTCATCAACAGTATCAGGCTGGAGAAGCTTTATTTCTTTATGCTATCATAGGGCTGATTGTCATTCCGTTATATTGGGCACCTCGAACTGTGAATTTGGTGATCGGTGTGGTGGGATTTATTGCAGCCGCCGCGATAGGTGTCAAAATGCTAACGATTCCTTTTTTAATTATACTGGGATTGTCAGCAGGTCAATATCAACTGATGGAGAAGATCCAGAAAGGACTCCCGTATCTGGGCAGAATCTGGTTCATTTCATTCATCGCTTCTACGGTGGGGATCGGTATCATGTGGTGGGTTGCTCCTCCGGATGCGATGAGTCCGTTTCTATACGAAGTGATTGGTGCGAGCCTGCCTGTTGCTGAGCAAGCCAATATGGATGCTGCTTTTCGATTAGAACATATCGGTGTGGCAATTGGTCCGGTGGTATCCATCTTTTATCTAAGTACATTACTGAGATTGAACCAGAACATGACCTTTTCCAAAATGTTAAGTCCCCTGCATGCATTCGGACGAATGGCCCTGACCAATTATATTGCACAGACCATCATTTTGTTAGTGGTATACCAACTCATATTTGCAGATGCTGCTGTGTCGTATACGGTGTCTACCCTTGTGTGCATTGGCATGGTTATTGTACAAGTCATCGCGAGTAATCTGTGGATGCGCTGGTTCCAGTATGGGCCGCTGGAATGGGTATGGAGATGTGGTACTTATCTAAGTTTC
Organism: Paenibacillus sp. FSL K6-1122; assembly: GCF_037977015.1. Lineage (NCBI taxonomy): Bacteria > Bacillati > Bacillota > Bacilli > Caryophanales > Paenibacillaceae > Paenibacillus > Paenibacillus sp. FSL K6-1122. The sequence goes on from NZ_CP150272.1 coordinate 663,212, forward strand.
ATTCCGATCCGTAAAAAGCATTCTGAGCCACGTGTTCATGATACGGGGGTGAGAGGTTGACTCGTTTCCCTCGTTATAATCAAAGACGATCCACATCCGGTTGAACGGAAATGGATCGTCTTTTCTTTTTGGAACACGTATACCTTCTGCCTGAAGTTACAGATGACGCAGCTGTTTTTCTGCAAAATCGCCAACCCACGGTAGCTTCAACCATTTCCCCTGCAGGCTGGAAACGACCATAATAAGCCAGACCACTACACCAAGCAGGGATAACAGCGATGCCACCAGTGGTCCGAACAACGGAAGGAAAGCCGATAATACATGCCCAACCATAATGATGCCAAAGACCGTTACAGATTGCAGCGCATGAAATAACACGAACCGGCTCCGCTTCTCCACAGCGAGAAAGACAATCCCACCTACAAAGGTAAACAGATAACAAAGCATGCCGGCAATATTTTCATCCAGACCGCTAGACGATTTCATGGGGGACATCGGTCCAGCCTCCTTTGACCTTTTTAACTAGGTTATGAGAGAGGTGGACAGAACTGAACCGATGAATTTATTTGCCTGTGACGGATGGGGATCAACACATAGGAAAAAGAAAACAGGGGTAGAACAAGCCATTGTACAGCTTACTCTGCCCCTGTTATCGTTTACGATTAAACGTTGCTTTAAACGAAATCGTTATCCGCCCTCGATCTGTCTGCGAGGGTTTGTAATCTTGCCCATTTTATCGGTGTCGTTTTCTTTGGGAACCAACCGCTCATCGGTTCTTCCTTCGTGATGATTATCATATGCATATTCGGTCAGTTTCCATTCCGACTTGCCAAGAACGGGATCGGCCGGGAAATGTTGCCCCCGGTGCAGATGTTCCTCACGTCCGGCTTCATTGATGTAAACTCCGTCTACTTCCACCTTTTCATGAGAAAGGGGCAGCATATCTTGTTCTTTGCGGTCCATGAGACGACGCCTCCTTTGGATACCAGTAATTTAACTGTATGGGTTGTCCGTGATAATATCCCCCGAATAGTTCGGTGTTATGCTGGATATATTAATTCCGTATAGAATGGTGGCAATCTTAACATATGATTCGGAATTAAACTTTTTGGGCATGAAAACCGTTATATTTATTAGAGGAAATCGTCAAGTCGTAAGATACTTCCGAATATGCTACAATAAGATTATGATTCATTCCGAATCATATCGGGTATTTATAGTGTCAGGTACTTGCTTTCTAGCGAGGTTCCCGACCTAAAGCTTGCTTTAAGCCGCGCACACAACTTCATGGATGGCATTTAAGACTTATTCGGCATTCTCTAAACGGAGCATTCACTTTCAACGTTTTGGGAGGGAATTACAATGGCAACGAAAGGTCACAATGAGGTCAAAGAAAGTTTGAGGGAAATGACTCGGATTTTCCGTCCTAAGGATCCAAAAAAATTCGTGAAGGAGTACGTGAGAAAATACCGGATTACGGGTGGATATGAGGAAGAATTGACTTCTGTGGTTGAGCATGAGCTTGTCAAGATGGATTCTTCCGTGTCCTGAAACAACACACAACTCTGATTATACTGTTCCGATAATGAATAGAACCGTCTCTCGGGCGTTAAGCTCCGGAAGGCGGTTTTTTTTGCGTTCCTGCTGCATATATATGGGAGTACACCTACAGCGGGAAGGATGAATGCATGTGGACCCTATTTTGAAAACCAAAGAAGAGATTGGCTACATGCGGGAAGCTGGACGAATTTTGCGAAGTTGTCACCAGCATATTGAGCAGTGGATGATCCCCGGTATCACGACAGCAGCGATTAATGAGCGGGTGGAAGAGTTTCTGGCAGCACGAGGAGCCACACCGGAGCAAAAAGGGTATAAAGGATATCCTTACGCGACGTGTGCCTCTGTTAATGAAGTGGTCTGCCACGGATTTCCGGGGGAAGAGGAGCTGGCGAGCGGGGATGTAGTGACCATCGATATGGTGGTGAACAAAGACGGCTGGCTTGCTGACTCGGCCTGGACATATGGAATTGGTGAAACAAGCAGATCCATTCGCAAGCTGATGAGACGCACGGAGAAAGCACTTGAGCGGGCGATTGCTCAGGCAGTTCCGGGGAATACACTCGGAGATATTGGAAGTGCCATTGAAAGAACAGCCAGACTGTTTCGGTACGGGATTGTGAAGCCTCTTATCGGTCATGGGATTGGTCAATATATTCATGAACCCCCAAATGTTCTGCCTTATGGCAAACGTAGAACGGGCACGATGCTCACCGAGGGCATGGTTATTACGATTGAACCAATCTTTACAAAAGGCAGTTCTGGGGCCGTTGTGTGGGATGAAGATGGATGGACGGTAAGGACGGTAGATGGCAGCTGGGGGGTCCAGTATGAGCATACGGTTGCGATTACTGGGAATGGCCCCTTGATTCTGACCGATGGCACGTGAGATGAAATCAGAGAAGAAGAGGACTTGAGTTGAACTTTCTCCCAAATGCTCCATGCTGTTTTGAGCTTAAAGATAGCGGTATGGAGCGGTAGGCATGTCTTCTGAATGGATATGGAAGAGGTTTTCCATATATTCTGATCATTCTTTTGCATAATAGCACATGTTTTCAATGTGAGAAAAATCACCAATAAATCGAGTTTTATCACCGAAATTTGGCAAAAATTTTCAAATGTAGAGTGTAATACTTTTAACTGAAATCGTTTGCAAATCAAGTTGTAGAGCGGTTTTTTACATAAAGTGAACAATTTGTGAACATGTGTCCAAAGATTGACAAAATCATACCCTCAACTTATATTTAATAAGTGATTGAAGCATATAGAATGAATTGGAAGAATGCGCAGACATGCCCTGAGCAGGAAATCACGGGAGTACTGGAAGCGTTATTTTTCTAAGCGTTCTGTATGATGAAGAGGATTATGCGTATCGTGCTGAAACGTACCTTTTGTTGCCTTTCTACCGAACGACAACGGTAATCTACGAAAACGTAAAAAAGTGGGGTAGATCAATGATGAAACAGTGGCAGGTTGCAAAGCGAATTCTCCCCTTGCTGGCGGTGTTCTCTTTGCTGCTATCCGCATGCGGGCGGGAAGACTTGTCGGTAATGAAACCTCAGGGTCCTGTAGCGCAAGGCCAATATGATCTGATGAAGTTATCCATCGCGATTATGATCGTGGTGCTCATCATTGTATTTGCCATAGCAGCCTATGTTCTGATCCGGTTTCGTAGACGAGCCGGGCAGACTGAGATGCCCGAACAGGTTGAAGGTAATTTCAAGCTGGAAGTAATCTGGACAGCCATTCCGTTATTGCTGGTTATTGTTCTGGCAGTACCGACGGTCCAAACGATTTTTGCCCAAGGCGAAGATCTGTCCAATGACAAAAATGCACTTAAGGTCCAAGTCACCTCGCATCAGTACTGGTGGGAATTCACTTATCCTCAATATGACGTAACCACCGCTCAAGATCTCATCATCCCGACCGGAACAAAAATTGCATTCGAATTAAAAACCGCTGACGTGCTTCACTCCTTCTGGGTGCCGTCACTTGCGGGCAAAATGGACACAAACCCGGATGGAACACTTAACAAGTTCAGTTTCTCTGCACCGAATGAAGGCGTTTACCGTGGTAAATGTGCCGAATTATGTGGCAGATCGCATGCTTTCATGGAGTTTAAGGTAAAAGCAGTGAGTCAGGAATCCTTTGACAGATGGGTGAACCAGATGAAAGCACCCGCAGTCCTTCCTGAAGACACTCAATTGGCTGAAAAGTTCAAAACAAACTGCCTTTCTTGCCACGCTGTTGGTGATCAAGGTGGACCGGTTGCACCTAACCTGACGGGAATCGGCGGCAAGGAATCTGTCGCAGGCATTTTGCTGAATTCTCGCGAGGGACAGGAAGAAGGTAGTCCGGTACTGGATAACATGAAAGAATGGCTCCATGATCCACAATCCGTGAAGCCGGGCAATACCATGCCGAATCCCAAAGATCTTGGGTTGACGGATGAAGAAATCGACGGAATTGCCGAATATCTGGCCAACTACAAATTGGACTATGAATAGAACAGCAAGGACGAAGAAGGGGGTACACAACCTTGGCTCATGCGCATAGCGTCAAGAGGTACAGGGGCTTGATGGATTGGATCACCACCGTCGATCACAAAAAAATCGCCATTCTCTATTTGGTTGCGGGTGGATTTTTCTTTGGAATCGGCGGCATTGAAGCCATTTTGATTCGGATTCAACTGATGAAGCCTATGAATGATTTTGTATCGGCACAGGTCTTCAATGAATTGATTACAATGCATGGAACAACGATGATTTTCCTTGGTGTCATGCCACTTATTTTTGCCATTATGAATGCTGTCGTGCCTTTGCAGATCGGGGCACGGGACGTTGCTTTCCCGTTTCTTAACGCGCTGGGTTTCTGGACATTCCTCTTTGGTGGATTGTTGCTGAACCTGAGCTGGGTTATGGGCGGAGCACCGGATGCGGGTTGGACCTCATATACGCCGCTTTCGGGCAGTGAGTATAGTGGAACGCATGGTGTGGATTTTTACACCATCGGCCTTCAGATCGCGGGTCTGGGAACGCTCATCGGGGGCATTAACTTTCTCGCAACGATTATTACAATGCGTGCTCCAGGCATGTCTTACATGCGGATGCCGATGTTTACATGGACGACATTTATTACATCTGCCATTATCCTTTTTGCTTTTCCTGCCATCACGGTAGGGCTTGTACTTTTGACGTTTGACCGTATACTGGGAGCGAATTTCTTCGATGTAGCAGGTGGCGGTAACCCGGTACTCTGGCAGCACATCTTCTGGATCTTCGGGCACCCGGAAGTATACATTCTGATTTTGCCGGCATTTGGTATTATCTCGGAGGTTATTCCGACCTTCTCGCGTAAACGGTTGTTCGGATACAGCTCCATGGTATTTGCCACCATCCTGATTGCCTTTCTGGGCTTCATGGTATGGGCGCATCACATGTTTACAACAGGTCTGGGTAATGTAGCCAACGCGCTTTTCTCCATCTCCACGATGTTGATTGCCGTACCTACCGGGATCAAAATCTTTAACTGGCTCTTTACGATGTGGGGTGGACAGATCCGTTTTACAGCGGCAAACCTGTTTGCTGTTGGATTCGTCCCAACCTTCGTTATGGGTGGTGTTACAGGCGTTATGCTGGCATCTGCTCCAGCAGACTTCCAGTTCCATGATACGTACTTTGTTGTAGCCCACTTCCACTACGTTATTGTTGGGGGACTCGTACTTGGATTGTTCTCGGGACTACATTACTGGTGGCCGAAGATGTTCGGACGTATTCTCAGCGAAACACTGGGCAAATGGACGTTCTGGACATTTATGATCGGTTTCCAATTAACGTTCTTTGTACAGCATTTCCTCGGTCTGATGGGGATGCAGCGCCGGATCGTTACATACTTGCCGAATCAGGACTTTGACCTGCTCAATCTGGTCAGCTCCGTCGGTGCGTTTCTAATGGGTGTTGGGGTTATCATGTTCCTCGTGAATATTGTAATCACAATGAGAAAACCGGCTGGCGCGCCAAACGATCCGTGGGAAGACGGCCGTACACTGGAATGGTCTATTCCATCTCCGCCGCCGGAATATAATTTCAAGCAGACGCCGCTGGTACGCGGAATTGATGCATATTGGAAGGAAAAAATGGCAGGACATACGGAGATGACACCGGCAGAACCTGTAGGTTCGATTCATATGCCTTCAGCAACGCCGTTGCCGTTTGTAATGTCAGTAGGTATCTTTATCGCCGGACTTGGCTTGATGTTCAGCAATGATGAATTTGGTAATGCATTTATGAATGTCATTTTCAACAATTATATTGTAGTTATTATTGGTCTCGTAATCACATTTGGAGCAATGGCACTTCGTTCACTTTATGATGATCATGGCTGGCATATTGAACCGGAGGATCAGGATGAGAAGGGGGCTAGAACATGACAACCTCACATGCCGAACCGGTGAACGACAAATTGCCGCATGAACCGGAGAAAGCAACGCTGGAAGGCCGTAACAAGCTTATCGCCTTCTGGTTGTTCCTTGGCGGCGAAACGGTACTGTTCGGTACACTCTTTGCTACCTTCCTGGCTCTTCGTGGCCAAACCAATGATGGACCTACGGCGAATGAACTGTTCCACCTGCCACTTGTGGCCGCTGCAACGTTCATTCTCCTGGTCAGTAGTTTGACGAGTGTATTTGCGATTCAGGCCATGCATAAGGGCAAGCGAGATGCACTAGCGTTGTGGCTTGGCATCACGGTAGTACTGGGTATGGGATTTCTCGCACTGGAAATTTACGAGTTCTACGAGTATGTGAAACATAAAGAGTTTGGCATGACCACGAGTGCATTCAGTTCAGCATTCTATACACTGGTCGGGTTCCACGGAGCCCACGTTGCTTTTGGTATTGTGTGGATCGGAATCATTATCGGTCAGCTGTTCAAAAAAGGATTGACGGTCGTAACCGCACCTAAAGTATACGTCTCCGCAATGTACTGGCACTTTATTGACGTGGTATGGGTGTTCATCTTTACGGTCGTGTACCTGCTCGGAAAGGTGGGGTAGCACATGTCGGCACAGGATAAGACAGATCAACAGCCTGTGAAACACCGTCACCGGACGGAAGGGCCACAGAAACACGTCGTGGTGTTTATCTTCTCCATTATTCTTACGCTGATTGCGTTTGCGGCTGCTTCTGCCGGAGGGGTCAACACAACCTTTATCATTATTATTTTGCTCGTCATGGCTATTCTTCAAGTATTCGTTCAATTGGGTTATTGGATGCACTTGAAGGACAAAGGGCACTTGATGCCGATTCTGTTCATGGCCTTTGGCTTTTTCGTAGCCTTTACGTGCATCATTATGGCACTCTATTGGGTCTGGTGGTAAAAGAGATGGCGGCGGCGCATTGCCGCCGTCTTTTCCCCTTTTTGCCGAATGAATCTTCACAAAGTAATGAAGGCAACAATCAAATCAGGTCACGGGGAGGTTTCCCGTATGCTCGGGTTGCAATATTTTAGCTTTAACGACTTATGGAGTCCGCTTATATTGGCTTTATTTCTGATCATTGCTGCGGCTTATCTGGTGCTTGTGGGACCGTTAAGCGAACAAATAAAGGATGCAGAACCTGCGACTGCTGCACAGAAAATCATGTTTATTACAGGGCTATTTGTCCTATATCTGGCTCAAGCTGGACCCTTTAATCTGCTTGGTCACGTGATGTTTAGCTTCCACATGGTAAGTATGGCGTTCTCCTATCTGGTAGCTCCGCCGCTGATGATGAAAGGTTTGCCGATCTGGGTATGGCGCAAAATCGTACGCTGGTTGCCTACACGCCAGCTATCGTTCCTGGCTCATCCGATCGTTGCGGCAGTGCTCTTTAACGGGCTGTTCTCGCTGTATCACCTACCGATTGTACATGATTACGTCATGCTGAATTTTACCGTTCACCGGTTGTATTATATTGCACTGTTCATCACCTCGATGCTCATGTGGTGGACATTGCTGAATCCGTTGCCAGAAGGCAGACAAGCATCGGGGTTATCCAAGATCGGTTTTATTTTTCTGAATATGGTACTGCTTACGCCTGCGTGTGGATTGATTATTTTTGCGTCCGAGCCGTTGTATCAGACGTACAGCAACCCGGCAGTATGGGCTGAAGCCATGCGGTATTGTGTGTCTGGAGATTCTACGGCGTTACTTCGCTCATTCGGTGGGCCTGCGTTCTTCAACTTCCTGTCTTCCGCGAAGGAAGATCAGCAGGTCGGTGGCATTGTAATGAAGTTTATTCAGGAAGGAATCTTCGCCTCGATGTTAGCCTATGTCTTTTTCCAATGGTATCGGAAAGAGAAGCAGGAAGATGATGATGATTCTTATCCTGCAGGAGGCGCAGGGGGGCCGCTCAATCCGGCTGCCAAATAATGAAGTAATGTTCTGACAAGAGGGGGAACACACGATGGATATGTATTTTTGGCTACCAACGATCAGTACTTCTTTCATTGTGATTAGTGCAGTACTGGTGGGGATTGGATGGGTACTGATTATTCGGGGGAAACGTGAGGCTCATCAGTCCGCCATGGTAGCAGGTGCGATTGCAGCTCTAATCTTCTTTGTGATCTATATGTCTCGTACAGTGTTCGTGGGCAATACAGCTTGGGGCGGGGACCCGGATCTGGAGATCTTTTATCGGATATTTCTGATCTTTCATATTATCCTGGCTACCGTGGCAGCGATATTTGGCATCTCCACACTAGTGCTGGGGTTCAAAAAGAAGTTCGGAAAACATCGCCGCTGGGGTAAGTTCACGTCCATGATCTGGTTCGGGTCAGCGCTAACAGGTGTTATCGTGTATGTTCTTCTATATCTCTTATATCCTGGTGGTCATACACGTCCGGTGTGGGAAGTTATCCTCGGCGTATAGAAGTAGAGATATAACCTCCGGTTACTCGGACGTGCTTCACTACTCTCTTCTGAAAATATGAAAATGGACGAATCTAGCAGATCATTCGTCCACGCTTCCTCTCTCATTCATTCATAGAATGAGTTCGAGAGGGGGAAACAAAATGAAAAAAACAGTCAACGTCAGTCAGACGTATCCACGTCTTACCGTGTATTCAGAAGAGAACTACAGAGGGAGAAGCCGCATCTATCGTGGCAACACGGGTCTTCGTAACCTTGACAATATTTTGGATGGGGTGGAGAGCCTGCGCTTTTTCTCAACAAGTTCCAATGCAATACTGGTTGTGTTTACACGTCCTAACTTCCAAGGTGGATTCCGAGTCTTCCGAGGCAACACCAACTTGAGAGATTTGGATGATCTGATCCGTGGCAATGATGTGGAATCCCTGATCTCCACCAATCAACGGTTAACGCTGGCTCAGATTCGCGCAATCCGCAGGGATCGCAGTCTGCCTAGTGGTTATAACCTCGTTTAATCGTAAGTCCTCTTCTTCTAACAGGTGCTAGAGAGCGGCAAAGGGCTGTACCCGAATTGTGTTTACACAATAACGGGTACAGCCCTTCTTTTGTGATTGGGGAATGATGTTTAATCCCCGCTACCCCCACTGTCTCCGCCGCCACTATCTCCACCGCTGTCATTGCTGCTACCACTATCGCTGTTGTGATGAGAATGTGTGCCTCCTGAAGAATCCGAATCATGATGTTTGTGATCCGGTGTGTGTCTAGCATGTCGATCGTAGGAGTCATCTCCCATAATGACCGGATATCCCGAAGCAGAGTCGGTATAACCGTTGTTACGGCGGATGCGGTGTCTGCCTTTTTTGGCAGAATGACGATGAGGCTCATCCCGGAGGACCAACCAGATTACGACGATAAGGAAAAGGAGGACAAATCCGATCTCTACCAGCCAATCCATAGCTGTAACCTTCCTTTCTAGGGTTCGTTACTATAATTTATTTTAACGTAAATTCGTACTGTGTCCCATCCCGTCTTCCTGATTCAGGAAAATTAGGGGTTGACGGGATGAGAAATAGGTCTGTATACTGTGTATATTGATATATACAGTAATCACAGTAAGCAACATGAGTGAATGACAGGTGAAAGGCAGGCATGCATATGAACGAATGGAAGCAGGCGTGGTGGTTGACCCGCAGCCAGATGAGTAAGGATAGGCTCCAATGGCTATGGTCTGCATTATTCATGATATACACTGGCGGTATGAGCGGTGTGATGTTTTTAGGACAACAACAGACAGATATTATTAATCCAGTAGTGGATTCCTTCTTTTTAATCATGTTGCCATTTCAAGGGTTTATGTTCTGCAGGCGCTCCTTCCGTTACATACAGGAAGATTCTTATACGCAGATGCTGGCCTACTATCGTAGAATTCCCATTCCTGAACAAGTGGTGATGTGGTCCAGGCTACAGCAGTCTCTGATGGCGTTTACGTACAATGGAATCTTTTTCTACGGATCGTTATACGTGGTTAACCTTCATGTCGAAGGATTCCGATGGGATCAGTATCTGGCCTTTAGCCTTACCTGTACAGGTTATGGCCTTTTGGTAACAGGGTTCTATATTTACGGAGAGTTTCTGAACAGTGGCAAGAAATACTTGCTTCTCAGTATGCTTTTTATACCATTCGCCATTGGCATATCCATACTGATTCGAATATCAGGCAGTTACGGATTGCGGATTGTAATGGATGGAAGTAAATCATGGGGGCTGCTTTCCCCGATCATGTGGATTTCTCTGGTGGCTGGCGTAGCGGGATTATGGCTGTCTAGTCGTTTTACGCTGAAGAAGCTGGTTCATCGGGATTTGAATTAAAATGAGAATTGAGCTTATGTACGAATACAGGATGAAACCGGCACGGTCAGGTAACAGACTGGAGTGTACCGGAGGGCGAGGTGCAAGATGTGAAAATACCCATTCAAATTAATGAAAATAGCGCTGAACCTTTATACCACCAAATTGAAAATCAGTTAAGATCGTTAATTATTACGGGTCAGTTGGGGGAGGGAACACATTTGCCGTCCATTCGTGAGTTCGCCGGAGCACTGAATTGCAGTGTTATTACGGTTAGACGGGTCTATCAGGATCTGGAGAATGAAGGCTTGCTTCGTACGAAGCAGGGGACAGGTACATTTGTGGCCCAGGTAGAAGCCGGTGACAGAGAAAATTATAGATTAAAGGCCGCACAGGAAGCGATGCAGGCAGCGGTGCAGTCCGGGAAATCGGTAGGCTGTACGGAAGAAGAGATGGAGAGCCTATTCCGGGAAGTCCTGAAGGCTATTTACGTGAAGTAAGGGAGTGATTCATACGTGGAACCCATAGCAATCCAGTTGAACGGCGTATCCAAAATGCGAAAACGCAGAGTTATCGGCCCAATTGATCTGACCATCCCGGAAGGGTATATAGTGGCTATTCTCGGTCACAACGGTTCAGGCAAAAGCACCCTTCTTAACATGTTACAGCAAGTGGTGCTGCCAGATGCTGGGCAGATTATATGGTTTGGTCAGGAACATGATGGGCCACTTCCCATTGAACTGAGACAACAGATTGGTTTTGTGGCAGATAACGCTGGTTCAGAAGAGAACCGGATAACAGCACAAGAAGCGGCCCATTTCCGGGCGTACTGGTACCCACGTTGGGATATGAAGTTGTTCGACCAACTGATTCAGGATATGGAAGTACCTGTTGATGTGAAGCTGAACAAGATGTCCAAGGGAGAAAGGCGAAAATTTGAGATTGCAGCTGCAATTGCAGCTCGCCCAAGACTATTGCTTTTGGATGAGCCTTCATCAGGATTGGACCCTTTTGCCTGGAAAGTGATGGTTGAGCAGTTCCGTACCTTCATGGCGGGGGGAGACACCACGATTCTGATTGCCACACATATTGCAGACGAAGTCAAAAGGCTTGCGGATTACATCGTATTGATGCACCGTGGTCAGTCACTGGGGATGGCCGAGAAAGATATGGTGCTCGATCAGTGGAAAGAAGTCTGGTATGAAGGAGATTTAAGGCCAGAAAGTATTCCTGGTGTTGTGGAATCTTCTATAGAAGAGGGAGGTCTGGTTCGCGTAATTACAACCCGGGTCAGCGAGGCGCAGGAGAGGCTGGAGCTGTCCAATAACCGGGTATTGAGAATCCGTAACTTGGAATTGGATGAAGTGCTGGCATTCTGGATTGCCGGGTATGCACCCGTACAGTGGAAATAACCGAAGGGAGACGATAAATGATGAACCGATTGGAATTGAAGCAAGTCGTCAAGCAATATGCAGACAAAACAGCCGTTAATGGAGTCACGCTCAATGTAAAAGAGGGGGAGATTTACGGACTGCTCGGAGCCAATGGTGCAGGTAAAACAACCACAATGCGTATGGTGCTTGGACTGATTCACCCGGACGGAGGGAATATCCTGTACAACGGCAAGCCCTATAATACGGAGCTGCAACAGATTATGGGTTATCTTCCGGAAGAGCGCGGATTGTACCCGAAGGTGAAAGTCAGCGAACAGATTAATTATCTGGCACGACTTCGTGGCATGAATGGTAAGGACGCAGATCAGAGCCTCAAGTATTGGCTGAATCGGTTTGAGGTACCTGAGTATTACGATAAGAAGATTGAGGAGTTATCCAAAGGTAATCAGCAGAAAATGGGCTTTATCGCGGCTGTAGTGCATAGACCGCAGATTCTCATTCTGGATGAAGCGTTCAGTGGACTGGATCCTGTGAACGTGGAATTACTCAAGTCCACTGTTAAAGAATTGCGTGACGAAGGCACGGCCATTCTGTTCTCAACACACCGTATGGAGCACGTTGAAGAGTTGTGTCGTCAGATCACCATTCTGCATCGTGCCAACACGGTGGTACAAGGAGAGATCAAGGAGATCAAGGGCCGGTATCCGCGTGAACAGGTATTCCTGGGTACGATTGGTAGTGTGGAAGGACTTGAACAGTTGTCTGGTGTGAAGAAAGTCGAGCGGAATGAGCGTGGGTACCTGATACATATTAGTCAGGTGGAAGCGGCTCAAGAGATTCTCAGAACAGCCATGACCCAGACGACAGTGGAACACTTTGAATTGAAGGAACCAACGCTTAACCAAATCTTTATTCGTGAGGTAGGTGAGTCGAATGAATAAAATGGGAACGATTACGGGTTTTACATTTAAAAACAAAGTTAAAACGAAATCATTTATGGTAACGACCATTGTACTTGCACTTTTAATTTCAATTGGACTCAATGTCCCATATTTCATTACCTTATTTAATGGGGGTTCCATTGGTGGAGCTTCAAGCAGTAATCCTGTAAATATTGGTCTTTTGAGTACAGGGCAGCCTGAAGTTTCCGAGAAACTGGAGAGCTTCTCTGCGGCTCAAGGAGATCAGGCCTATCGATTCATTGCCAGTGGTGACAAAGATGAGGCTGCTCTTGCGGCGGATGTGGAAGCTGGGCTTACCGATGGTTATCTGAAGTTTGAAGCAGTTTCCGGGCAAGAGTTCCCGCAGCCCATTCTATATTCAGCAGAAGACGTATCACCTCAGATCATTGCATCCATTGAAGCAGCGTTGCAGAGTGTGAAGCTGGATGTGGTTGTGAAGGATGTACTCACAGCGGAGCAGAAGGAACTGATTACAACACCTGTGAAGCTCACTGAGCAAAGTTTGAGTACAGATGAGAGCGGAGCAGGTACTGAGTCTGAAGGTAAAATGAGCCCGATTAACTATATTGTGGTGTACTTGCTGATCATCCTGCTGTTTACCTCAACGATGATGACAGGTAACATGATTGCCTCTGAGATCACAGCTGAGAAGAGCTCACGTATTATGGAGATTCTGATTACGAGTGTATCACCGCTCAGTCAGATGTTTGGTAAAATCATCGGGATTTTCATGGTGGGGATGCTGCAAATCGGGATCTTCGGAGCGGTGGTTGCCGGAAATATCTTGTTGCCGCATAATCGTGCAGTATTAGGTGATTTCAATATGAGTGTAAGTGATGTGAATATTGCGGTTATTGTGTACGGACTCATATTCTACATTCTGGGTTACTTCCTGTATGCCGTGTTGTTCGCTGCCATTGGTTCAATGGTAAGCCGTACTGAAGAACTCGGTCAGGCTGTTCTGCCGATTACGATGTTGTCGCTTGTTTCCTTCTATATTGCGATCTTCAGTATTTCTACACCGAACATTCTGTTGTTGAAAATCGCAAGCTTCATTCCATTCACGTCGCCGACCGCGATTCTGGTACGAATCGGCGCAGGAGTTGCGCCAACTTGGGAGATTCTAACGTCCTTAGCGATTCTCATTGTATCCATTATCATCTTCGGATGGCTTGCAGCCAAAATTTATCGCACAGGTGTGTTGATGTACGGTAAACGTCCAACCTTTAAGGAATTGTTTAAAGCCATGAAGGCATATAAGATCTAGGTTGAGTGTTTGAAGGTGTGTGTGTTGTCATAATTAGCGAGATATGCATATTTATCCATAAATATGCATATCTCTATTTGAAATTAGCTTGCAGCCATTGGTGGCCAATTTAATGTTGAACGCGCTACATGTTGTTTAATGGTGTTCGATACAAACAGTCAAGAACGAATAATTACTTAGAAGTTATATTTAATTTGGGATGGTTGATTTTTGTATAAACAAGCTAAATTACATTCCGTAGGTGGAATTGACAATAAGTTAAGTAAATTACCTTTGTTTGTTACTAAATTTATTGAAAGTGAGAAGCATAGGCTTTTAATTGGCTGATTACAGAGAAATTTACGACAGTTCAACAAAGAACAGAAATTGAATTCCATGCTAGAAATATTAACGATATGTGAAAAAGAAAGCTCCTTTGGAACGATAATCTAAGAAAAATTAAAAGGACATAAGAGGGCTATAATCTATAAAGCTTTATTTTAGGGTTGACAATATATAAAATTTCAAACAAAATACATGCTATAGCATGTATTAAATTCATATGCATAACTTTATGAAAGAAGGGTAGATATGTTCATTTTTATCACAGTTTTACAGGTTCTATTAGGTGTGTTTTTCCTTTTTACAGGAAGCAAAATTATTTCCGGTAAAATGGCCAATGAGTTTAAACGTTTTGGACTGCCATCGTTCTTTAATGTTTTGACTGGTTCGTTCGAGATTGTGGGGGCAGCTGGTATGATCGTTGGCATCTGGATGCCTGTCGCAGCAATTTTAGCTGGTTTGCTTCTAGCCGGAACAATGCTTGCTGGAGCGTTTACTTTAATAGTCTTAGCTAAAGATCCGATTCAGAAGGCCATTCCAGCACTCATTTTGTTCATACTTAGCTTGATTGTATCCATGTATCATTTTTTCTGAACGAAATTAACGAATTTTTGACGGATTTCATGTGTAACCTTTGAGAGATCGACTATATTTGATTTAAGAAAATGATAAATGAGGGTACTGCAATGGACTTATATAATATTACCGGCTTCTTGATCCATCGTACAGATGTCAAGCTTACAAACTATTTTACGAAACAATTAAAGCCCTACAAGGTGACACCGGAGCAGTGGAGCATTATCTCCTGTCTTGATATAGATAAAGCTATGACTCAAAAAGAGCTGGCGGAGGCCATCGATCGGGATCAAACAACGGTAGTGAGAATGATACATTCTTTAGAACGCAAGGGCATGGTTCGACGTATTGTTCATGATCAAGATAAGCGCTCACATTATTTATATTTGTCCTCTAAAGGTCAAGAAGTTAAAGGAAAGCTGTTGTTAACAGTTAAAAACGCGCATGACTATGTTACACGAGGTTTGGAACACGATGAATTAAATCAGTTAAAAACGATATTAGATAAACTGTACCGAAATGTGCAAGAAGATTAGTTAGACTCTATACCAGAGGATGAATCATGACAACTACATGCCGAAGCACAAAATTTGTGAGATTCTTTCCGAATGAAGCAGCAAGAATAAGGATCCAGCTTCTACTTACTTTAGAAGGAGCTATCAGAAATATATGGTCGAATATCATCGTTCACTGAATATTTAATTCCATCAATTCGATTATCCCAGCAATATTTTTAGTTGTACTCAAGCTGATAGGAGCTGCTTGATGTTTTCCTGAACATATTACTAGAGAAAGAAGGGGAGGAAAGATCACTGGATTATGATTCTAACTGGTTTTGAGATAGCGGCAATTCGCATACGATTAAGTATTTATGTTTCTGTAGAAGAATAGAAGACGGAAGTATTCTAAAATGAGACTGTTATCTAATACTAGATAGTGGTCTTTTTGCTATGTATAATTAAGATAAAATATCGAAAAAATCCGTATACATTATCATTTATGAAGATGCAAAATGAGTTTTGCGCTTTTTCCTACTTATCATGAAAATATGTCCTGATAGATAAACTTTATTGATGACTTTTTCTCACTAATTATGACAAGTGGTGTGCTGTGTCGGTGGTCATATTAAATCGAGTTCAGGAGAGGGTCGATGATCATGCAGCAGTTAAAAGGGTTCTATATACAGTTTTTGAGGGAACCTCTGTGGTTTAAAGCATTGATCGATCCTGACTACACTACTACTTTCAATTGTATTTAGCAGTTCAGCCTTTTCAGAGCAGGGCAACTACCAAAGCATCTCTAAATTAGCTATCGCTATTTTCTTCGTCGCATATGGAGTGAAGCTGTGGGGCAATCCGAAGGTTTCTATAGCATTCTTTTTCCTGGCTCTGATCAGTATCTATTTATCTTGGCATAGCTTGGATTTTGCGAATATCTAGCATTAAACCTATACGACGGTTTCGTTTTTATTGTTTCTTATCTAATGAGAGTAATGAAGGGAGAAAGTGCTGCTCCGTTTTGGAGTGGCACCAATTCCCATCTTTAACCGTAGTATCTAAGTATGTCTATTCTATTAAAAAATGGATTGGCAACTATATTCAATAAAGGAGATTACATAATATGAAGAATTGGAAACGCATGCTCTTATCTCTTACCATCTCAGTAGGGTTGCTCGCATCTGCAGTACCAGCTATGGCTGCTCCACAAGGAACTTCCGTCAAGGTTAATGACGAAGCTGTGAAATATGCTACAGGAGCGCCGATCCTGGAGAAAGGTACAACATTGGTTCCACTGCGGACTACGCTGGAAGCTATGGATGTGATGCTAACAACTGCGACAGATGATACGATCACGGCTGTAGTAGATGGCAAAACGATTACACTCAAAAGCAAGCTTACACGTATCAATGGTGTAACGTATGCTCCAATTCGCATCGTTGGTGATGCAGCAGGTTACGAAGTTCGCTGGGATGCTGCAACGCGCACGGTGCTGTTGGTATCCAAAGGTGGAGCAACCGAAACTGCTCAAACCGGTGGACGTGGATTCATGTGGGAAGTTGAAAGCAATGGCAACACGGTCTATCTGGTAGGGTCCATGCATATTGCGGATGAGAGCTTCTATCCATTGCGTCCGGAGTTTGAAGAAGCCTTTGCGGAAGCTGACTATCTCGGGGTAGAGATTGATATTAGCAAAGCCGCTGATGAAGAGCAGCAAAAGCTGGTTCTAAGTCTGGGTTCGTATCAAGATGGAACAACACTGAAAGATCACATCTCCAGTGAAACGTATACTAAGCTGGGTGATGTATTGAAGAAAAATGGTCTGGAGTCTAACGCCTTGGATGCATTTAAGCCTTGGGTAGTAGAGAGCACACTTGCAAGTTTGAAGTCCACAACGGCAGGATACGAAGCGTCAGCAGGAGTGGATCTGTATTTCATCCAGAAAGCGATCGAGCGCAAACTTCCAGTTATCGAGTTGGAGAGTTATCAATCTCAACTTGGCATGTTTAACGACTTTTCCAAAGAAACACAAGAGGAAACACTGAAAGCGACAATCGAAAACTTCGACGTGTTGGATAACAGTGTGAAAGAAATGGCTGAGATGTGGAAAACGGGTAATGACGAGCAACTGCTTGAACTGACAAACAGCTTCTCCACTAACGAGGAATATAACAAAGCAATGCTGGTTGATCGTAACATTGGTATGGCGGACAAAATCGATGGTTACTTGAAAAACGGCAAAGGTGAGGAATATTTCATTGTTGTTGGTGCGGCACACTACTTGGGCGATCACGGCATCGTGAAACTGCTTGAGGATAAAGGATATAAAGTAGAACGTAAATAAATATAGATTACTATAGAAGGTAACCCTTTTGTCTCGAATATAAGAGTTGAGAGGGTTGCCTTCTTATATATAGAAGAAAGACAGATTTAAATAAAGAAGATTAAGCTGCAGGATAATAAAATTGAACCTGAGAGTTCATGGTAGATTGAAGGTCCTTAATATGGTTAGATCGTGGATTTGATAAGTTTTGAAATTAACTCTTTACAAGTGTGTGTTCTACATGGTATATTCTATTTCCGGCCAAAAAAACACGAGATACACGGTGCGGCAAGCGAATGAAATAAGCTTCGAAAGAAACTTAAAAAAAAGAGCTTGCAAAGTTGGTTCGGACATGATATTATATAAGAGTTGCTGAATAGAACGACATTCGGTAACGAAACAAGTTTGATCTTTGAAAACTGAACAACGAGTGAGTAAACATTCTGCTTGCAGAATGAACGCGAAAGTTTGAGACAAGCCTTGGCTTGAATCGACTGGAGCACAAATGAGATTTTTAATCTCGTCAGATTCAAAATGAGCTTATCGCTCTTTTCAATACTTTATTGGAGAGTTTGATCCTGGCTCAGGACGAACGCTGGCGGCATGCCTAATACATGCAAGTCGAGCGGACTTGAAGAGAAGCTTGCTTCTCGGATGGTTAGCGGCGGACGGGTGAGTAACACGTAGGCAACCTGCCCTCAAGTTTGGGACAACTACCGGAAACGGTAGCTAATACCGAATAATTGTTTTCTTCGCCTGAAGAGAACTGGAAAGACGGAGCAATCTGTCACTTGGGGATGGGCCTGCGGCGCATTAGCTAGTTGGTGAGGTAACGGCTCACCAAGGCGACGATGCGTAGCCGACCTGAGAGGGTGATCGGCCACACTGGGACTGAGACACGGCCCAGACTCCTACGGGAGGCAGCAGTAGGGAATCTTCCGCAATGGGCGAAAGCCTGACGGAGCAATGCCGCGTGAGTGATGAAGGTTTTCGGATCGTAAAGCTCTGTTGCCAGGGAAGAACGCTTGGGAGAGTAACTGCTCTCAAGGTGACGGTACCTGAGAAGAAAGCCCCGGCTAACTACGTGCCAGCAGCCGCGGTAATACGTAGGGGGCAAGCGTTGTCCGGAATTATTGGGCGTAAAGCGCGCGCAGGCGGTCATTTAAGTCTGGTGTTTAATCCCGGGGCTCAACCCCGGATCGCACTGGAAACTGGGTGACTTGAGTGCAGAAGAGGAGAGTGGAATTCCACGTGTAGCGGTGAAATGCGTAGATATGTGGAGGAACACCAGTGGCGAAGGCGACTCTCTGGGCTGTAACTGACGCTGAGGCGCGAAAGCGTGGGGAGCAAACAGGATTAGATACCCTGGTAGTCCACGCCGTAAACGATGAGTGCTAGGTGTTAGGGGTTTCGATACCCTTGGTGCCGAAGTTAACACATTAAGCACTCCGCCTGGGGAGTACGGTCGCAAGACTGAAACTCAAAGGAATTGACGGGGACCCGCACAAGCAGTGGAGTATGTGGTTTAATTCGAAGCAACGCGAAGAACCTTACCAGGTCTTGACATCTGAATGACCGGTGCAGAGATGTACCTTTTCTTCGGAACATTCAAGACAGGTGGTGCATGGTTGTCGTCAGCTCGTGTCGTGAGATGTTGGGTTAAGTCCCGCAACGAGCGCAACCCTTATATTTAGTTGCCAGCACTTCGGGTGGGCACTCTAGATAGACTGCCGGTGACAAACCGGAGGAAGGTGGGGATGACGTCAAATCATCATGCCCCTTATGACCTGGGCTACACACGTACTACAATGGCCGGTACAACGGGCTGCGAAATCGCGAGATGGAGCCAATCCCAACAAAGCCGGTCTCAGTTCGGATTGCAGGCTGCAACTCGCCTGCATGAAGTCGGAATTGCTAGTAATCGCGGATCAGCATGCCGCGGTGAATACGTTCCCGGGTCTTGTACACACCGCCCGTCACACCACGAGAGTTTATAACACCCGAAGTCGGTGGGGTAACCGCAAGGAGCCAGCCGCCGAAGGTGGGATAGATGATTGGGGTGAAGTCGTAACAAGGTAGCCGTATCGGAAGGTGCGGCTGGATCACCTCCTTTCTATGGAGAATCGTTTCCTGCAACGGAAACATTCAAATATGCAGCTTAGCTGCAAAACACTCACTCGTTGTTCGGTTTTGAGAGCTCAAACTCTCAAAACAGCTTGCTTTTGCATGGAGCTTGTTCTTTGAAAACTAGATATCGAAACGAAACAAACGCGAATTAGAACATTCCTTTTTAGCTGAACTTGTGTTAAACAAGTTTCAATAAAAACGGTAGATTGCACGTACGATGGTATCGAATGGGAGCGACTTTTGGCTTTGCGCAAGCAAAACAAGGGAAGCGAGCAGTCGAAACCGGAGCACGAGGTTAAGCTACTAAGAGCACACGGAGGATGCCTAGGCGCTAGGAGCCGATGAAGGACGTGGCGAACAACGAAACTGCCTCGGGGAGCTGTAAGCAAGCTTTGATCCGGGGGTGTCCGAATGGGGAAACCCAGCTGGGGTAATTTCCAGTTACTCATAACTGAATACATAGGTTGTGTAGAGGCATACCAGGGGAACTGAAACATCTAAGTACCCTGAGGAAGAGAAAACAATAGTGATTCCGTCAGTAGCGGCGAGCGAACGCGGAGAAGCCCAAACCAGAGAGCTTGCTCTTTGGGGTTGTGGGACGTCTCACATGGAGTTACAAAGGAACCGGTTAAGCGAAGAGGTCTGGAAAGGCCCGCCAAAGAAGGTAAAAGCCCTGTAGTTGAAAGTTGGTTCCCTCCGAGACGGATCCCGAGTAGTGCGGGGCACGTGAAACCCCGTATGAATCCGGCAGGACCATCTGCCAAGGCTAAATACTTCCTAGCGACCGATAGTGAAGCAGTACCGTGAGGGAAAGGTGAAAAGCACCCCGGAAGGGGAGTGAAATAGAACCTGAAA
Organism: Paenibacillus sp. FSL K6-1122; assembly: GCF_037977015.1. Taxonomy (NCBI): domain Bacteria; kingdom Bacillati; phylum Bacillota; class Bacilli; order Caryophanales; family Paenibacillaceae; genus Paenibacillus; species Paenibacillus sp. FSL K6-1122. The sequence goes on from NZ_CP150272.1 coordinate 683,845, forward strand.
CCGTGTGCTTACAAAAAGTCAGAGCCCGTTTTAGGGGTGATGGCGTGCCTTTTGTAGAATGAACCGGCGAGTTACGTTCCCGTGCAAGGTTAAGGTGAAGAGCCGGAGCCGCAGCGAAAGCGAGTCTGAATAGGGCGACTTAGTACGTGGACGTAGACCCGAAACCGGGTGATCTACCCCTGTCCAGGGTGAAGGTGCGGTAACACGCACTGGAGGCCCGAACCCACGCATGTTGAAAAATGCGGGGATGAGGTGGGGGTAGCGGAGAAATTCCAATCGAACTCGGAGATAGCTGGTTCTCCCCGAAATAGCTTTAGGGCTAGCCTCGGAAAACAGAGTCGTGGAGGTAGAGCACTGATTGGGTGCGGGGCCCGCAAGGGTTACCAAGCTCAGTCAAACTCCGAATGCCATAGACTTACTTCCGGGAGTCAGACAGTGAGTGCTAAGATCCATTGTCAAAAGGGAAACAGCCCAGACCATCAGCTAAGGTCCCCAAGTGTGTGTTAAGTGGGAAAGGATGTGGAGTTGCACAGACAACCAGGATGTTGGCTTAGAAGCAGCCACCATTGAAAGAGTGCGTAATAGCTCACTGGTCGAGTGACTCTGCGCCGAAAATGTAACGGGGCTAAACACACCACCGAAGCTATGGCTTGATGCTTTGCATCAGGGGTAGGGGAGCGTTGTATAAGGGTTGAAGGTGTACCGTAAGGAGCGCTGGACATTATACAAGTGAGAATGCCGGTATGAGTAACGAAAAGATCAGTGAGAATCTGATCCGCCGAAAGCCTAAGGGTTCCTGAGGAAGGCTCGTCCGCTCAGGGTAAGTCGGGACCTAAGGCGAGGCCGAAAGGCGTAGTCGAAGGACAACAGGTCGAAATTCCTGTACCACCGTAAGCCGTTATGAGCAATGGGGGGACGCAGTAGGGTAGTGACGCGGACTGATGGATGTCCGTCTAAGCAGTAAGGCTGATGTGTAGGCAAATCCGCACATTGTAAGGCTGAGCTGTGATGGGGAGCGAAAATTATAGTAGCGAAGGTCATGATCTCACACTGCCAAGAAAAGCCTCTAGCCAGGTGATGGTGCCCGTACCGCAAACCGACACAGGTAGGCGAGAAGAGTATTCTAAGGCGCGCGGAAGAACTCTCGTTAAGGAACTCGGCAAAATGACCCCGTAACTTCGGGAGAAGGGGTGCCCCGGTAGTGTGAATAGCACGAGGGGGCCGCAGTGAAAAGGCCCAAGCGACTGTTTAGCAAAAACACAGGTCTGTGCGAAGCCGTAAGGCGAAGTATACGGGCTGACGCCTGCCCGGTGCTGGAAGGTTAAGGGGAGTGGTTAGGAGCAATCCGAAGCTGTGAACCGAAGCCCCAGTAAACGGCGGCCGTAACTATAACGGTCCTAAGGTAGCGAAATTCCTTGTCAGGTAAATTCTGACCCGCACGAATGGCGTAACGACTTGGGCGCTGTCTCAACGAGAGATCCGGTGAAATTTTAATACCTGTGAAGATGCAGGTTACCCGCGACAAGACGGAAAGACCCCATGGAGCTTTACTGCAGCTTGATATTGAATTTGGGTACGATCTGTACAGGATAGGTGGGAGCCTTTGAAGTGTGAGCGCCAGCTTGCATGGAGGCAACGTTGGGATACCACCCTGATCGTATCTAGGTTCTAACCTGGTACCGTAATCCGGTGCGGGGACAGTGTCAGGTGGGCAGTTTGACTGGGGCGGTCGCCTCCTAAAGAGTAACGGAGGCGCCCAAAGGTTCCCTCAGAATGGTTGGAAATCATTCGAAGAGTGCAAAGGCATAAGGGAGCTTGACTGCGAGACCTACAAGTCGAGCAGGGACGAAAGTCGGGCTTAGTGATCCGGTGGTACCGCATGGAAGGGCCATCGCTCAACGGATAAAAGCTACCCTGGGGATAACAGGCTTATCTCCCCCAAGAGTCCACATCGACGGGGAGGTTTGGCACCTCGATGTCGGCTCATCGCATCCTGGGGCTGAAGTAGGTCCCAAGGGTTGGGCTGTTCGCCCATTAAAGCGGTACGCGAGCTGGGTTCAGAACGTCGTGAGACAGTTCGGTCCCTATCTGTCGTGGGCGTAGGAAATTTGAGAGGAGCTGTCCTTAGTACGAGAGGACCGGGATGGACGTACCGCTGGTGTACCAGTTGTTCCGCCAGGAGCACCGCTGGGTAGCTATGTACGGACGGGATAAACGCTGAAAGCATCTAAGCGTGAAGCCCCCCTCAAGATGAGATTTCCCAGTATGTAAGACCCCTTGAAGACGACGAGGTAGATAGGCTGGGGGTGGAAGTGCAGCAATGCATGGAGCTGACCAGTACTAATCGGTCGAGGGCTTATCCAATAGCAAGTTGTAATTCGCGTGTTTCGTTTCGAATCTAGTTTTCAGAGAACGATCTCTGAAATGTAAGCTAAGCTATGCGTTTGGTGGCGATGGCGGAGGGGTTCCACACGTACCCATCCCGAACACGACCGTTAAGCCCTCTAGCGCCGATGGTACTTGGACCGCAGGGTCCTGGGAGAGTAGGACGCCGCCAAGCAATCTAAAGACACACTTGATGATATCGAGTGTGTCTTTTTGTTTTACTATTTTACACTGGCAAACAACTAACTTACAGATGAGACGAAATTAAGATTCTTCACTTATATGAAGACTTTCAATATTATTGATCAGACTATTAATGCTGGTAGGTATATTTCCATCTGTTCGACTTCTGATTCTTAGCTCCTTCAGCAACCTTTCAGTTGAATTTAACGTACGTTTCAGTGGGATAGGGTATAGTGAAGCCAAGTAAAGAGGGGGAAAATCATAATGAATATATCTTCTACATCCAGCTCCACTACATCATACATATCGACATCTTCGAGTTCGGACAATTCAAGTAGCTTGGAGAAACAAAAGACGAAGCTTGAGGCTCAACTGGAGAAAGTGCAATCCAGCAAGGATGATGAGCAAACCAAGGAGACTAAGACCAAACAACTTGAACAGCAGATCAAGCAGATTGAGGCACAGATTGCACAGCAAAGCTCTCAAGGAGCCGGTACAACTGCTACGAAGGAGGCACCACCTGCCCAACCACCATCCAATGGAATGGGCGTAGCTACCCCTAAGGAGATTGCGAACGCAACAACAGATAGTAATGGCCGATTTGATATACGCATCTAATGACATCTGATTTAGGATAAAACAAAGCCCTGAGCGATCTATATTGATCGTGCAGGGCTTTTGTTTATTTTTCTGTTAGATTATTATGAGGTCTACCTACATTCCATCTACGTTCCATTTATTTGCTATCTGTTGCTGTTATTATCTGTTAACGTTACTCAAGACTGCAACGCGTGTACTTGATCCGTTAGGGATCGTTTTCTATAGTACAAGGCTATGGTTGCGAGAACCAGCATTTCGGACAGCGGTACGGCAAGCCACACACCCGTGACACCAAAGAATGAAGGCAGGACTGCAATCAACGCAATCATGATGATCATTTCACGCGCAGCTGTAATCCAGATGGCCATTTTGGCATTACCCACAGATTGGAAATAGGTGCTCATGACAAAGTTAACACCCATAAACACATAGGCAAATGTAAATATACGTAATCCGTAAACGGCATTATCCGTTACGCCACTACTGAAGTTTCCAAAGATTTGCACGAAATAAGGTGCACCGATCTGAACAACAACCAGTAATAATAGACCGCATGCCAGAGCTGTTTTAGTGGCTAAACGTATCGTTTGTTGTACCCGTATAATCTGATTGGCACCGTGATAATAGCTGATCAGAGGTTGGGCAGCGGATGCCAGACCCAGGAAAGCCAACAATACAACACCATGAATATAGTTCAACACGGTAAAGGATGCTACACCATCCGTGCCTGCAATGCGGTCCATGGAGATATTGTGAGAGACAGAGAAGACCGACATGCCAAGTTCAGCCAGAAAGCTGGGGAAACCAATGAGCAGCAGGGAAGCCAGCAGTTTGTTGTTCCACTTGAACCGGGTGAACGTGAGATTATTTGTTTTTTTGAAAAAGTGAGTGAACAGAACAAGTAGCGCAAGAGACGCCGATACAATTGTACCGAGGGCCACACCGCGTACACCCCATTCGAGTACATACAATGTTATATAATTGATAATGATATTGGCAACAGCAAACGTAATCTGAGCGTACATGGACGTATTGGGATTCCCATCGTTTCGTACAAAGATAGAGAGTGCATTCTCAATGGTGAAAACAAACCCGAACAATAACATGATATTCATATAGTCTGAAGCAAACGGGAAGGTCTCGGCGTTTGCACCGAGGGAGTATACCAATTTGTCTTTGAATGTAAATGCAACATATCCAATGGCTACCGTAACTAACATAATGAGCATAATGGATTTGGTGAAAATTTGTTTGGCTGAAGTGATATCTTTTCTACCCATAGCGTTGGAGTACAACGTTGCCCCGCCCATACCAATCCACAGTGACATGGCAACAAAGAGCGTGTAGACAGGTGAGGCAATGCCGATCCCGGCCATGGCGGTAGAACCCAGTTTGTGTCCAACCATAATGCCGTCGATAATAAAATTAAAAGCAACTACCAGCATCCCCAATACAGAAGGCACGAGGTAACTTATAAAAGCTTTACCTACAGATTGCCCTTCCAATGGATGCGTCCAATTCGTATTCATAATGACCTCCGTTAGTAAACTGAATGTTCATTCTGTATTTAATAATACTGAACGTTCGTTCTGTATGATAACACGCCATGAATTCTCTTGGCAACTTTTGCGTTTAAATATCGTTTATGTGATAGAGTAGGTGGATATTTATAAGGCGGGAGGAATCTCTTGATGAAACAAAATAAATACGATGAAGCTGAATTTTTCGACAACTATAGTAAGATGGCTCGTTCCGTTCAAGGGCTGGATGCAGCCGGGGAGTGGTATGAACTGCAGACTCTTTTGCCTGATTTGAAGGACAAGCGTGTGCTGGATTTGGGATGTGGTTTTGGGTGGCACTGCCGGTATGCGCGAGAGCAGCAAGCGAGTTCAGTGATCGGTGTAGATCTGTCTGAAAATATGCTTCAGCGTGCTCGTGAAATGACGGACGACCCGCAGATCCAGTACAAGCAGCTGGCGATTGAAGATATTGATTTTGCACCGGGACAATTCGACATTGTGATTAGTTCACTTGCCTTGCATTATATTGAAAGATTAGACACGGTGTACGCTAAGATCAATGATTGTCTCGTAGAAGGTGGCACATTTGTACTATCTTCCGAACATCCGATCTTCACCGCTCGCGCTGCGCAGGATTGGCATTACGGACCCGAAGGTGAAATCCTGCACTGGCCCGTGGATGATTACCATGATGAAGGGAAACGTGTGGCGAACTTTCTGAATCAGGATGTGGTTAAATATCATCGCACTCTGGCAACACATCTCAATGAACTGATTAAGGCAGGGTTTGCTATTCAAAAGGTGGCTGAATCCAAACCATCACCAGAGATGATCGAACAGGTTCCAGGCATGCGAGACGAAAATCGAAGACCGATGTTTCTGATGATTGCTGCTGTGAAAGTATAACGATGAAAATGATATGATAGACCAGAGGGCAGAAAGAAACTGAGGAAGTGGAGCGTTCGCTTAAAAGCTTTCTGATAGAGATTTCTAACTAAGCAAACTTGAAGGAATCAGCGTGTCCAGCGATGTTGAACATGCTGTTTTTTTATTTTGCTACAATAATAAGAAATAATGTCCAAAACAGGGAACCAAATCACATTAGACTCAGTCATATTAAGTGAGGTGAACAACAGTTGGATGATCAATTACTGGCACAGGCTCAGACCATAGACAATTACACACTTAGTAGCATAATGGATGACTACGGAAATGACGTCTGGAATTACGCTTATTTTCTGACCAAAAGTGCCGAACAGGCAGATGAATTGTCACAGGAGGTATTTATTCGGGCGTATTCGGGGATTGCTCATTATCGTGGAGATTGCTCACTGAAAACCTGGCTGTTGACGATTACTAGGAACACGACTTTTACATATTGAAAATCCAGATTTTTTCGTAACAGTCTGTGGGGAGAGACGTTACCCATTGAGACAGAGCATGGGGGTTCGAACCAAAGAGTCATGATTGCAGAGCAGCCTGCACATCCTTCGGCCGAGATGGAAGTGATGCGTAAGGAGCATATCCATGAAATCTGGGATATTGTTCTGGCGTTGCCAAAGAAGTTTCGGGAGATTCTTTTGCTGAATCTGAAATATGAGCTTACGACGAGTGAGATTGCTGCGATGTTGAAAATCAGCTTAGGCACAGTAAAATCCAGACTATCCCGAGGTAAGGATAAGGTACGGAAACAATGGGAGGAGCGAAGCAAATGAGACACAAGGATGAGCAGTGGGAAAAGGAAATCCGGAAGGGACCGTTTGCTTTGTCTCCTTTTACAGAGGATCACAAGCGAAAGGTGCTTCAACAGGTGGAGTGGATGAAGAAGTCGGAAGAGGAAAGCAAGGGAGATAGGTTAGAGGACAGTTCCAGGTTATCCAGGCCGTTTAGACCGCAAGTGAAAAATGCGTCACACAAGCGTCGCCTTAGAAGAGGGCCTCTTGTTGCCGGCACGGGTGCGTTGGTTATTGCTGCTGGATTGTTCCTATGGATCTGGGATGATGGACAGCTGGTGAGACCCGTGATCGAGCAGGTCTATCCGACAGCAACGTTACAGTTATCCGATGGTTTGAACACAAATCTGCTAACCGACAAAATGAAAAGAAATGTTGCAACTACGATGCGAGATGATCTGGGTAAACAGCTGAAGATTAAGAAAGTGGAAGACCTGCCTGTGTCCGGCAGAATATATGTAGAGGCTGGAAATGAAAGCGAGAAGGAGTATGCGCAGATATGGCTCGATGCGACAACAGGAAATCTGCGTGAAGTACAGATGAGACGAGAGATGCAGCCAAGTGAGCTGGAACACCGTTATCTGCGTCAAGTTCCATCCCTCTTGCAAAGTATAGGCAGCACTCCAACGCTTAAACCTGCATCAGTCCAACGTTTTGTGAGTATGAAGCAAGGGGAGTCGGAGCCAATATCGCATACGACATTAGCGTTAGAGAATGAGACTGGCGATGGTTATGGGGAGATTGTATGGCAGCAGGACAAGGCTGTCTCGATCACAGGTGACCTTAGACCTGATCAAGTATCCCAGGCAGCGCTGACGGATGCCAGAAACGCGATTGAGGCTCTGTCTGGTAAAGCCAATCTTGATCTGGTAAGAGCAAGCCGAAGCAAAGATGATGAACTTGGTAAGGATACAGTCTTTTTTTCCTTTAAAGATAACTACTTTGTACAGATGACCGAAGGAAAAGCGGGCATGGGTTATACGGTTGGGGATGCTAATCACTATGAGCAAGACTTTGCAGACTGGGAAGAAATAGAGGCTTATTATCAGGAACTATATAACATACAGGAGTCTCTTCTTAGAGGAGAAGTAGAACCTATAATTAAAAAAATATTTAAAATGGATCTTCAAGCGTATAAACTTCACCGTAATCCTGACCATCCAGGCATGGTCACATTTGAACTGGAGTCGAGCAAGGATGTTTTTCAGGTTGAATATAGGGAAGATGGACGGATCAAGATGATCACCAGAGGCGAGTTATAGGGCTGATCTTATATGTTACAATTTACTTCATAGATGGAATGTGTATAAGGAGATAACGATGAAATATTTGGTGAGTTCATGTCTGGCAGGGGTAGCTTGCCGTTACAACGGAACAGCGAGTCTGGAAGAGAAGATTCAGGAGCTGGTGGAGCAGGAGCAGGCTAAGATGGTATGTCCGGAGCTGCTTGGCGGATTCTCCACTCCACGGGAAGCGGCTGAAATTATCGGTGGCACGGGCAAGGACGTGCTGGCAGGCACTGCAAAAGTGATCGAGAAAAGCGGCAAGGATGTCACAGAGTTGTATATTAAGGGAGCCTATCAGACGCTCGAATGGGCGCGAGAAATGAATGTATCGTGTGTGGTACTGAAGGAGTTTAGTCCGTCCTGTGGTACAAAGATGATCTATGATGGGAATTTTGCCAATCACAAGGTAACTGGAGAAGGTGTCACCTCAGCATTGCTGCGACAAGAAGGATATACCGTCATTTCTGAAAATGAATGGATGGAGCAACTATAGGTCGAACAGATATCGTTTCATATTCACAGAAAAGCCGCTGGATTATATCCTGGCGGCTTTTCTGTTGTCTCCCATTACTTTTCTCATCAAATGAATAAAGTCGATTTTCCTGAAATGCTAACAAACAATATGGATACATACGATATAGATATAAGATATATAAGGCTATCTACTATTTAAAGTGGGGGAATAATCATGTCAATTCAGTCTAAGCCAAAAAATAAGAAAGGAAATAAACTCAAAAATATGAAATTAACAACAACGATGGTCATCATGACTGTAATTAGTCTAATCGGTTTGTTTACTGTTTTTCTGATTGGGATTTTCGGAATGAACGAAGCAAAAACGGGACAAGGTATCCTCTACAATGACCGCTTCCAGCATCAAACCAATGTTCTTGAATTGAAAAGTAATTTCTATAATATGCGCGCCAATTATACAAAGGTTCTTGATAATGCAGAGTATACCGACAAACAGTACGATCAGGTTCAGAAAGGTAAGAAGAGTATCACGGATGGTTTGAATGAATTTTCAGCAAGAACATTGGATACCAAAGAAAAAGAGATATTTGCAGATTTGGTAGCAAAGATGGATACATATTATCAGGATATTGAGCAAATCATGGATACCAAAAAGATGTCGGGCACCTACGATAGTGAAGAGAGAGGAAGAATTAACAAAAGCAGTACAGCGATTGTGGAGACGATCACCCTTTTGAGTGCGCATAACGAAGAAGAGTCAGCCAAGCTCTATGCGGATACACAGGAAGTAATTCAGCAACGAGCATTGGTACTCGGTTCGGTTCTTTTGTTTTCACTTGCAGCACTCATTCTTATTTCATTTGTAGTGATTCGCAGTATACGTCAACGAATGAAAGCTATCACCCGTTATTGTGAAGAAATAACACAAGGCAACTTAACGGCATCCTTAGATCCGCATCTAACACAGGGAAATAATGAGATAAGTGTCATCGCACGAGCTATTCGTACAATGACCGATTCCACAACAAATGTCATTCGTGGTGTAGTTCAGGAATCTCATCATATCAACCAGGTTAGCGATCTTACCAACCAGAACATGGCTGGTCTGAATGAACGAATTCGTGAAGTATCAGCTACAGTTGAAGAGCTCTCGGCTGCAATGGAAGAGGCTTCAGCCCATACGGAAAATATGAATCATTCGGCTGCGGAGATGAAACAGGGAGCTGAATATATATCGGAACAGACATCTAAACAAGCAGAGTCCGCCTATGTGACCAGCACGAAGGCTGAAAAGTTGAAGCAGGAAGCCCGCGAATCGAGCCGAGCAGCCATAGACATGTATGATCATACGAGTCAGAAGATGTCAGAAGCGCTGGAACGTGCAACAGCTGTAGATCAGATTGGTATATTATCTCAATCCATTTTGGATGTTACGGCGCAGACTAATCTGCTTGCACTCAATGCATCCATTGAAGCTGCAAGGGCTGGAGAAGCAGGTAGAGGTTTTGCGGTTGTTGCAAGCGAGATTCGAAAGTTGGCTGATGATTCCAGACAGGCTGCCGATCAAATTCAGCAGGTCACGGAAGAAGTTATGCAGTCTGTGACCAATCTGTCCTCGAATGCTAAAGAGTTGCTATCCTTTATGTTCAATCAGGTTGGCAAAGATTATAAATTATTGGAGGATACAGCTGAACAGTATTATGTCGATTCCCTTGATCATGCCAATGCAGTTAAAGATCTCAATGCAACCTCACAACAAGTGACTGCAAATATCAAAATACTAGTGGGCTCCATTCACGAAATTGCATCAGCCAGTGAACAATCAGCCGCATCCAGTCAGGAAATTGCAGGACATATGGTTGCCTCTGCTGCGCAATCTGTGGAAGTAGTTAAACAATCTGATCAAGTCAAGGATAGTGCATTAAATTTGAATAAGCTGGTTCAAGATTTCAAGATTTAAAAGGAAAAAGAGTCATAGATAATCCACTAGGGCCATGTATGCCCAGTGGATTATTGCTGTCTTTCATCCAATACTTACTTTTATAAACCAAGAAACAATAATGTGCGTACTTTTAATTTATACATATAGAGCCTAAAATAATACTTGAGATGAAACCACTTAAACATTATTGTTCAACATAAAAAAAGTTATAAAAAGGACGTGGAGCTCCATGGAAGTTACAGCAAAGTCAAAGACAAAGGAAGACATCTTAAAGGCGTATCATTTCCGGCATGCAACAAAGATATTTGATGATACCCGCAAAATCTCGGATGAGGATTTCCAATTTATATTGGAAACAGGCAGATTATCTCCAAGTTCCATTGGCCTTGAACCGTGGAAGTTTCTGATTGTACAAAATCCAAACCTGCGTAAGCGTCTGTCCGAAGTCTCTTCCGGCGCTCAAAAGCAATTGGCTACAGCAAGCCATTTTGTTGTTATTTTGGCCCGATCAGATGCCAGTTATAATTCTCCCTATGCGGAGTACATGTTGAAGGAAACAAAGGGAATGCCTAATAACGTATTTGAGCTAACAAGTGAGGCTTATGGAAAGTTTCAAAATAACCAGAAAATTCTGGATAATCCACGATCATTATTTGACTGGGCATCTAAACAGACTTATATTGCACTTGGCAACATGATGACGGCGGCAGCTCAGATCGAGATTGATTCTTGTCCAATCGAAGGTTTCAGCCGTGAGGGCGTCCACCGTATTATGGAAGAAGAGGGCTTGCTGGAAAATGGCGCATGGGGCGTCTCCATGATGGCAGCCTTCGGTTATCGGGCAGAGGAGCCCCAGCGTGAGAAGTCCCGACAATCCGTTGAGAAAATCACGCAATGGATTAACTGAATTCAGCATGAATCCAACATGAATTCAAAAAACGATTAGCTAAGATCTAACATTATAGATCAGGATCAAAGTAGAATCGAAACAGCCCGATATTTTCCACATGTTAGCAGGATGGAAAATATCGGGCTGTTTTTCTTGTTTATAAAAAGAACTTGAAATTACATAGATGTCTATGTATAATGAGGTCATGCCTAAATACAACGCAATTGCACTGATTGCAAGAATCAGAGACCATGTCAACAAACGGATTGTACACGAATTGGAACAGCATGAGGTAACAGGGATTGTTCCTTCTCATGGAGATGTATTGATGTTCTTGTACCGGGAAGAGACGCTGTCGATCAAGATGTTGGCTGAACGTGTTCAACGCACGCAACCAACGGTAACGGTACTGGTCAACAAGCTGGAGAAGCTTGGCTATGTTGAACGCAGCAAGAGTGCCGAAGATAGCCGAGTGACGATGATTCGCCTAACCGAACAGGGGAAGCGACTCGAACCGATCTTCCATCAGGTATCAGAGCAGATTAATGACATCATCTATAGTGGTTTGTCCAACGAACAGTCGGAGCAATTGGAGAGCTTGCTATCCATTATTGTCCGAAAGTTATAATGAATGAACTCTTCTGTCTGCAACCCTTCCAGATTTGACTGGGGTGGAGGCAGAGGAGCCCAAATATTTTTTACCCATATACATAGATATCTATGTATATGGGAGCGTATCAATGTAACCCCATTTTCGCAACCTAACTTAAACCAAACCTGGAGGGATTCACACTATGAAACATCTTATCGTATATGCTCACCCGCACACAGACAGCTTGAATAACGCAATCCTCAATACTGCTGTAGAAGCTCTCAAAGCTCAAGGCCATGAAGTAGTCGTTCGTGACTTGTACAAACTTGGATTCCAACCCGTACTGACTGAAGCTGACACAGCTTCCATGCGTGCAGGACAGACACCACAGGATATCGCAACAGAGCAACAGTTTGTTACAGATGCAGAAATTATCACATTCATCTATCCGATCTGGTGGACAGGTCTTCCTGCCATTATGAAAGGATATGTTGACCGTGTATTCGCTAATGGTTTTGCATATGCAGCGGGTGAAGCGGGAATCGAGAAATTGCTGACAGGCAAAAAAGGACTCATCATCAACACACATGGTACACCAAGTGAAATTTATGATCAGATTGGCATGACTGCTGGACTGAAATTAACTTCAGACGTAGGTATCTTCGATTTTGTAGGTATTGAAGCCGTAGATCATCTGCTCTTCGGTAGTATTGGATACCTGGATGCACCCGCATATCAAGCCATGTTGGATCAGGTTAAACAGACGATTACAACCAATTTCTAATATGGATGTTGAATCCAGATGAGGATTCCATATAATACCAGACCGACTCGATCATGAGTCGGTTTGTTTGTTCATGTGTTTGCAAAATGGATGAAAGGGGGTATAATCGTACCCATGGAACCTATACTTATATTTAAAGCATTATCGAACGAGACACGTAGACAAATCCTGTTGTGGCTCAAAAACCCGGAGCAACACTTCCCACCGCTGGAACTATCTCAGCATCCGGATGGTGGCAAGAACGGAATCTGTGTTGGCACGATTCAACTGAAGGCTGGACTGGCTCAGTCGGTTATATCCAGTTATCTGCTGACTATGCTCAAGGCAGGGTTGCTGCTCTCCGAGCGCAGAGGACAATGGACGTATTATCGGCGCAACGAGGAGACGATCCGTCAGTTTGCCGAGTACGTACAGAACGAGTTATAAGCCGGATGCCGGAACGGAAGCTAGGATGCATATGCAGGCAGGGATTCCGTCCGGATGTAAACGGCTAGTTTATGAACACATCACCATATCCAGTTGTGATTTAATTAATCTATATATCTGGATATACAAAAATATAATCATCGAGGAGATTAAACGATAATGACTACAGAAAATACGGCTTCATCCCATAAAGAACATATTAATGACGTTAAGCTTTCCATCCTGGATCTGGCTCCCGTCGTTGTGGGTGCAACACCTGCTGATGCTTTGCGCAACAGTCTCGATCTGGCACAGCATGCAGAGCGTTGGGGATATCACCGTTACTGGGTAGCTGAACATCACAACATGCCGGGTATTGCTTCTTCCGCAACTTCGGTTGTTATTGGATATCTGGCTGGTGAAACCAAAACGATTCGTCTGGGTTCAGGAGGCATCATGTTGCCTAACCATGCACCGCTTGTCATCGCTGAGCAGTTTGGTACTCTGGAATCCTTGTATCCTGGCAGAATTGATCTGGGACTGGGTCGCGCACCAGGTAGTGACCGCCGTACATCGCTTGCACTACGCAAAGATCTGAACAGTGGGGAAGATTTCCCTGAACTTTTGGCAGAACTTAGAGCATACTTTGATGCTTCGGCGACGTCTTATCATGCACCTGTTCGCGCAGTTCCTGGAGAAGGGTTGAATATTCCAATTTACCTCTTGGGGTCCAGTGATTTCAGTGCACGTCTGGCAGGTCAGCTGGGATTGCCGTTTGCTTTTGCCAGCCACTTCTCGCCCGATTACACCCGGATTGCATTAGAGACGTATCGAAACAACTTCCAACCATCTGAAAGCTTGAAGGAGCCACATGTGATTGTTGGTGTCAATGCTGTTGTTGCGGATACAGACGAGGAAGCAGCATGGCTGGGTACAACGATGCAACAGCAGTTCCTGAACATTATTCGCGGCACAACGGGATTAGTACAGCCTCCGGCAGAGATGGAAGGCAAATGGACGGATCGTGAGAAAGCTGGTGTTGAGCAGACGCTGAAGGCAGCTGTTAATGGTTCACCAGAAACCGTACGTGGACAGTTGGAATCTTTCATTCGGCAGACGCAGGCAGATGAGCTGATTATTACGTCGATGATCTATGATCATAAGGCACGTCTGCATTCCTATGAGTTAATCGCACAATTAGCGGGGAAAGCTTAATCTTCATTTTTCAGCGTAAAAGCTGGATTAATAGTAGGGTATAGTTACAAATTTACGGTTCGTCTCCCAGTGAGGCGAGCCGTTTTTGAATAGGGAGAATTTGCAAATGATTCGTGTGGGGCAGAAGACTCATTTTGGGGTAAAATGACTTTACCGGTTTAATTTGAAACGGTTAAACAGCACCATACGTATAAATCCAGAGTGTTATACATATGTTGGCTTGTACAAGGTATTTTTTTCGTGTGTGGGCATTTATTTAGCTTTATAGTTTAGTTTTGATTAAGGGTCATAAGAGAGGACGACACGCCTATGGAGCAACCTGAGCAACCCCGCGTTTGGCCGGAGCGGTTCAAACGATTTTTTCTTAACAACAAATTTGTCCTATTTCTACTGATTCTGCTGTTGGTGGGACTGAACGTGATGGTTCTGACCAAAGTATCCTTTGTTCTTCATCCGCTCGCAGTACTCATCAAAACCATTGTCCTACCTATTATTCTGTCAGGCATACTCTATTATCTGCTTAATCCGATTGTGGATGTGATGGAAAGGTGGAAAATCAAGCGCGGCTGGTCCATTCTGATCCTGTATCTTGCGATTGGAGGCATTCTGACCGTCGTAGTGCTGGCAGTCATTCCGGTTGTGCGTAACCAGATTGTGGGGCTGATTGAAAATTTCCCAACCTACAGTGAGACGGTAAAACAGCAGTTTGAGGAGCTTACGGGCAGTAAATTGTTCGGTCAGTTCCAGGAAACGGTGAATCTGAATTCGCAGGACTGGTGGGGAACAATCTCCCAAAAGGCTACTGAAATTCTGAACTCGACCTGGACCAAATTGGGCGGATTCCTCGGAGCTTTCACTGAGACCGTGCTGTCTATCGTAACGGTTCCATTCATTCTGTTCTATCTGCTGAAAGACGGCAAGAAGCTGCCAGCGAAAATTCTGTCTTTCCTGCCGATCAAGAGCCGTACGGGCGCAATGCATGTGCTGGAAGACATCAATCACCAGATCAGTTCATTCATTCGTGGACAGATTATCGTCAGCTTCTGCATCGGTATTCTGCTCTACATCGGTTATATGGTCATTGGTCTGGATTATGCATTGATTCTTGCCATTATCGCATCGTTCACAAGTGTTGTTCCGTATCTGGGACCTGCAATTGCGATTACACCAGCATTGATCGTGGCACTCGTCACTTCTCCGGTGATGCTGCTGAAAATGGTTGCCGTATGGACGATCGTACAGTTAATTGAAGGTAAATTCATCTCACCACAGATCATGGGTAAAACGCTGAAAATCCATCCTATCACGATTATCTTTGTCATTCTGACTTCGGGTAATCTGTTTGGAGTCGTGGGCATTCTGCTCGCTGTTCCAGGATACGCGGTGCTCAAAGTATGTGTATCACATATCTTCAACTGGTTTAAGGACAGATCGGGCCTGTACGACCCGAACAAGAACAATCTTTTATAACCGAAGTGGCAAGCTCCAAGAGATAGTTAATCAGAAGATATAGTCACTTTGTATCCTGTATAAAACGGTACCCTTACCAAGAAGAACCCCCGTCCATCGGCATACAGCCGAGAGGCGGGGGTTCTTCTGCATGAACAAGCTTGGCTGCTGCCTAGCTGTGTTTGATATGCTGGAGCGTTTGCAGGAAAATCTGCTCAATATGAGCATCATCCAGAGAGTAGTACACCGTCTTACCTTCCTTGCGCCGCTTGACGATCCGCATGTTACGGAGTGAACGCAGCTGGTGTGAAATGGCCGACTGTCCCATGTCGAGCAGAACCGTCAGGTCATGAACACATAATTCCTTCTGTAACAGCGCATCAATAATACGTAGACGTGTGGGGTCGCTGAATGCCTTGAACCAATCTGCCATCTCGGAAGAGGTCTCCCGATCTATGAGTGAAGTACGAATCGTCTGCACGTCGGCTTCAGTACCTGAGCAGGCTGCATCACATTCACTTGGTGCTTTAACCGGTTGTTCCATTTCCTATCACCGCCTATGTTAACAACTATAGCTCTATTATATCCAAAACCCGCCTAAAGCGAAATGATTACTATTAGCATAATCTGTATGAAAAATCAACAACGATTGTTGACACTCATGTTTAGGCGTGCATATAATAGGGGTAACCAAACATATGAATGAGTGCTCATATATTGAATACAATTGAAATATAACATCGTTTTTGTACTGCAAAGGGGAGAATTCACATGGGAACCGGACAGGAACAGGTGAAAAGGGAACTGCTACTTGATGGATTGGATTGTGCGAACTGCGCATTAAAGATCGAGAATGGCGTCAAAAAAATTAAGGGCATTAACGAATGCTCTGTCAATTTTGTTACCAAAACATTATCGCTACACACCACTTCCGACATGGATGAACAGGTAGTGGAAGAAGCAAAGCGCAAAGTGCTTCGGCTGGAGCCGCATATTCGCATTTCGGAAAAAGGAAAACACGTGAACGGACATGTGCACACCCATACAGGGAGTGCAGCTGGTGCGCATAACCACAGTCATGACCATGTCGGACATAATCATGGACACTCACATAACAAACACTCGCATACTCAAGATCATGGACATTCGCAGGGCCACGCACATGGTCATGTGCATGAGCACGGAGGTCATGCTGGACATGATCACATCCATACCCATGATGATACCCATGCAGGCCACTCGCATGAACATGGTGCAGGACAGACAAAAGTGTTGCTTGCTCGTCTTGCTGCAGGTTCTGTGCTGCTCGCAGCTGCAATCTGGTCGCCGCTGGAGGGCTGGGCACAGTTTACTCTATATGCGCTTGCTTATCTGATTGCCGGGGGAGATATCGTGCTCCAGGCATCCAAAAACATCATCCGCGGTCAGGTGTTCGATGAATACTTCCTGATGTCCGTCGCTACCTTGGGTGCTTTTGCCATTGGAGAGTATCCGGAAGGGGTAGCGGTTATGCTGTTCTATCAGCTCGGGGAGCTGTTTCAGGGCATGGCGGTTAATCGGTCACGTAAGTCGATTCAGTCACTGATGGACATTCGCCCGGACTATGCGAATATCCTGACGGGTTCGGGTGAAGAGACCCGACGGGTTTCTCCAGAAGACGTACGGATTGGTGATCGAATTGTAGTGAAAGCGGGCGAGCGAGTACCGCTGGACGGTATCGTAAGAATTGGGCGTTCCATGGTGGACACTTCTGCTCTGACAGGGGAATCGGTACCTCGTGAGCTGGAGCCCGGAAGTGATGTACTGAGTGGATTTGTGAACAAAAATGGTATGTTGACGATTGAAGTTACCAAAACGTTTGGTGAATCAACGGTATCCAAGATTTTGGACCTGGTGCAGAACGCGAGCAGCCGGAAAGCGAAAACAGAACATTTTATTAGTAAATTCGCTCGTTATTACACACCGGTTGTTGTTATCCTTGCAGCCTTGATTGCATTTGTTCCCCCATTGATACTTAGTGGTGCAACATTTGCTGACTGGATCTATCGTGCATTGGTCTTCCTGGTTATCTCATGCCCTTGTGCGCTCGTGGTCTCTATTCCACTTGGTTTCTTTGGTGGTATCGGAGCAGCTTCACGTAACGGGATTCTTGTCAAAGGCAGTAACTACCTTGAAGCGTTGAACGATGTGAAAGTTGTTGTTTTTGATAAAACGGGTACACTAACCAAAGGTGTATTCAAAGTAACAGCCATTCGTCCCGAAGGTGGACGCACGGAAGAAGAACTGATGGAGCTTGCAGCCATTGCCGAAGCCAATTCCAATCATCCGATTGCTGAATCCATTCGCGTAGCTTGGGCCAAAGCCATTCCCACGCAAGGTGTTGAAGGTTATGACGAAGTTGCCGGACATGGGATTAAGGTGAGCGTCGATGGTCGGGAAGTGCTGGCAGGCAACGCCAAATTAATGAAGCAGGCGGGTATATCCTATACCACACCAGAGACGGCTGGAACGATAGTCCACGTGGCTGAAGCTGGCACATATGTTGGTCATCTGATCATTGCCGATGAAGTGAAGGATGACGCAGCCGCGGCCATCCAGGCGCTGAAGAAACTCGGCATCCGCAAAACGGTCATGCTGACAGGTGATGCTAAAGCCGTAGGTGAAGCGGTAGGACGTGAGCTGGGTGTGGATGAGGTCTACGCTGAATTGTTACCACAGGACAAAGTCGAGCGACTGGAACAACTGGAAGCTGCCAAATCTCCGAAGGAGAAAATGGTGTTTGTCGGTGACGGTATCAACGATACACCTGTGCTGGCACGCGCCGATGTGGGTGTGGCCATGGGTGGACTTGGTTCAGATGCCGCGATTGAAGCGGCAGATGTGGTCATCATGACCGATGAACCGTCGAAACTAGCGAGTGCAATCCGCATTGCTAAGCGTACACGAATGATTGTGTGGCAAAATATCGCGTTTGCTCTGGGAGTTAAAGCGATCTTCCTGTTACTCGGTGTGTTTGGCGTAGCTACCATGTGGGAAGCGGTATTCTCGGATGTCGGTGTCACGGTGCTAGCTGTCCTGAACGCCATGCGTGTACTTCGTGTGAAGAATATCTAAGTTTACGAAACGATCCAGGCGGCTCTTCGTATATACGTAGAGCCGTTTTTATATTTTTATGTAGATAAGTCTAACCAGACATTTACACGAGAACGGAGAGGACAGAGATGACCTGAAGAAGCGAAGCTACCATCGCAGGTTATTCTGTCATCGGAGTGTCAATGTGAGCAGGTCTATGGAAGACAACAGTGAAGGGGAGAACGTTTTGACAGGAGCAGTAGTAGGGATCATCATTGGAGTGTGTTATTTCATTCTGGGGTTGATGGTGTTCAAAAAACCACCGAAAATGATTAACGGAATATATGGTTATCGGACCCCGCGTGCAATGAGTAATCCCGAGTTATGGGACGAAGCGCAAAGTTATAGCGCCAATCTGATGATGCAATTTGGTGTGATTATTACGATATTCGGCATTATCGGTTTCTGGCTTACAGATGTACGAGCTTTGGTTCTGAGTCTGGTTGCTACAGGATTCTATACGTTCAGATTGTTTACCAGAGTTGAAGGCCGGTTGAAGCAAATGCAGCGTGCTCAACAGCAACAGAATGAGCAGAACGTTTAAGGTAAAGTGAATGAATAGTGTACAGAGGAAGACCTGCGTGTGAAGCGGGTCTTTTTTGTATGTACCAATCACGGGGACTAGTTAAGTGGTGAAAGTTCGCTGTTGGGGGAGTTAAGAACCCATAGGCAAAGAGCAAGGGTATCCATCGCGAGTTGGTATCCGTCGATGAAAGTTTCTAAAACAGTAGGAAGCACAGCTAAACTTCGGAAAGGAGGGATTAACGCAAAAGAAGAGTGCGGAACGCGAAGGATATGGTGGAACGTGCAGTCATGTAAAGATAACCGAAACGGACAGCACCAACGTAAACGATTCATAGGAAAGGCTGCTTGAGAAAATGTTAAAGCAAACACGGCGGAATTCTGTTTGAAGCGTAGAAATACCCAGTCCAAAAATGAACTTTGTACAGCCTATTTTCAGTCCTTATGCGAATGAACGCTAATCTAACTTGGCTAACCATGAAGAGGAAGAGAGTAGGGCTTATTAATAATATAAAGTTCCCATTAGTAACATTATCTCAATCAAATAATAATCAAACAGGATTGCATAAAGTATTGTTTATACAAAAAAAGAATTTATTGTATTATTTAGTATTTTTTTATATATAATTTATGTTATTTTGTATTATGTGGATATATAATACATATTAGAAAGGAGCTGATTTATATGGCGGGATGTCCATCAGGTTGGACTTATACTAGTCAATGTAACGATCAATGGTCTTGTAACCTTAATCAAGTGTGCAGCACCGTACCAGTATTAGAATATACTTGGTACAGACACGAGTATCACAGATGCAGAAATAACAAAACAGGAGCAACTGACTGCTATTGGGCAGATAGTCATTATTCACAATGTTGCTAACGTGAATTAAACTAGTAGGGCTTATGCTCCTACTAGTTTTTTTGCTATTTCAACTAAAAACTCTATTAATCCATATTTTTAGGATGTAGAAGTCCCTCTTCATCAGAACTACCCAGCCAACTTGCAATAAGATCTTGGGCGTATTCTAAATCTTCAGAATCAATGTCATAATACCAAGTCGTTCCTCTCATTTTCCCATTACCTTGAAGCATATAATTTTCAAAGTTAGGAGAGGAATCCTTTAAGTAAACAGTTTCTGCTAAGTTCAGAATAAAATCAGAGTCCATATTAGTTGTGAAATTAGAACCAGCAATATCTATTAATTCTGGAATTTTAGAAATGTTTTTCAATTCCAAAGCTTTATCCATCAAAGCGCTGATAAAAATACGTTGACGTTCGGTACGTTTAAAATCAGAATCTTCACGGTAACGGACATAGGCTAAAGCATCTTGACCATAATAAATTGGCTTATGGGGTTCTATTCTTAATTTTTCATGAATAGGATTTTTGTTTTCAATTAATTCAGTTATCGGTAATTTAACTCCACCTATTGCATCAACAATGTCTTTCATCCCATTGAAATTTACAGCAGCATAGTAATTTACTTTATTTTTCAGAAGATTCTCCACGGTATCTATGGTCATTTTTGCTCCACCATGGGCATATGCAGAGTTTATTTTGGATGTTACATCTCTTCCGATAATATCGGTGTAAGTATCCCTAGGAATGGAGAGTAGTAGTATTTTATCCTCTTTAGGCCGTATTACAGAGTATATTATTGTATCTGACCGACTAGGTTCACCTTCACGTTGGTCGATACCAAGCAACAGTAAGGAAAAAGGTTCGCTCACTTCTACTTTAGGACTTTTGCTTTCATATCCCACGGGTTTGTATGATTTATCTAGCGTTTTTTTTACATCTTTCTTTAACACTGTATTAAACCCAAATACAGATAATTCTTTTCTAAATAAATAGGTTGAACCAGCGAGAAGAATAAGTGCTGTAAGAGTCAGTATAGCCCATTTTTTTTTATTAAATTTTTTATGTTTTTTTTGTTTCCTGGATACCATCAATTATGCCACTCCTTTAATAATGAATACAAATGGAAAGCGGGCTCTAGGAGAAAAATATATTTTCTCAAAGAAAACCCCGCTAAATTATAGATGAGAACAATCAAAAGTCAAAAGCAGTTATCATTTTCATAAATGAATTCACATCGTCAAATTCAGTTGTGCTGATTACTTGATGATTTTGATCAGTGTGATAACAGTAGGGCGTGCTAGGAACTTTATACTTCTCTACGAGCTCTTTTTTTGTAATCGCATATATGGTGAAACTCGAATTATAGTAAGTATCAAGTTCTTTGACTTCTTCAACCGTAGCAACGATATATAGGACTAGATTAATCTTTTCTTTATTGTGCTCTGCTGTACTAGCCTTTTGTATGGCTGTGATGACCTCAATACAATCTTGGCAAGTTAAGGATAAAAAAACAACATTGCTTTTTGGCTGACGGTCATGGTGAGGGAACATTTCTCCTGGTCGAAATGACTCTATTACATTTTCGCTTCCGTGTTGAGCATCCTTAAATAGTTGTTTGAACAAGCCCATTATATTCTTCCTCCATTTTTTGACTCTGATATAAGTTGTAATATGTTCCTCTTGAATTCATGAGTTGATGATGTGTACCAACTTCTACTATTCTCCCATTATCCATAACAATAATTCGATCAAAAAGTTTGCATAAATTTAAACGGTGAGTGATAAAAATTAAATTTTTTCTTCGTTCTTCTTGAATATACGTATTAATAAATTTGAATTCTGACTCCGGATCCAACGCGGAAGTGGCTTCATCTAGGATCATAAATTCGCAATCTTTATATAATGCTCGTGCTAAAGCAACCTTTTGCCACTGACCACCTGAAAGTTGTCTAGAACCTTCATATTCGTATCCCAATACAGTATTCAAATCAATATCAGGAATGAGGTTTGAATATGTTCTTTTAATGCTGAGAATCTTTTCAATATTAGGTTTATCAGAAAGAGAGATATTTTCTTTTAATGTAAAAGGGTATTTCATAAAATCCTGAGTTACCATAGAAAAATTGCTAAAATATGAGGTTGAATCTAACAATTTTATATCTATTCCACCAATAAAGACAGTTTGAGCTTCAATATCGTGTAATCCAGCAATAATTTTAGATAAAGTCGATTTTCCAGATCCATTACTGCCTACAATAGAGATTTTTTCTCCACTTTTAATATTTAGATGAATTCCATTAAGAGTTTTAAATTTTTGGTTAGGATACTGGAAGTTAAGGTTTTGTATGGATAAATCTTTTGATCTTATACTTACACTATCTTTACTTTCTATACCTATATTAGAATATTTTCCAAAAAAATCAACCAATTTCTTAGTTGATATATGATATTGCTTAATTTGTCTGTAATAACTTGCAACACCATAGAATGAGGATTCGATCATTGTAATTGCTGCTAAAAGTGAAATGTAATCTCCGAATGATATTATTTTATTCATTAATGCAAAGACTAGAACAGACTGATTTAACAGCAGGCCCAAGTTAGATTGAAGGCCAAGGATGAGTTTTTTTACAGACTCATGTCTTTTGTATTTTAATGTTTGTATAATTTCTTCTCTATACGATTGATCCCAATGGTTCAGTATAAAAGGCTTAGCAGAAAATATCAGTATTTCTTTAATAGCTAATGGTGTTAAGAGGAGGCTTTGAAGGATTGAACGTTTTCTAGAAACTTCTGTAGTTTGTTCGACAAATTGATAATCTTTCACTGCCAATTTAGATTCAGTGAGCAATTTAGGTAAGTTGAGCAATAATATTATAAAGGGAAGAAACCAAATTTTCTGAAATATAACAACGAAATAGAAAGTTATGGAGAATAAAAGACTAACAAATTGTAGAAAAGATAAAGTTAAACCTGATATAGAATCGAATCCATACTTTGCGATGTTCAATTCATTTTGATACTTAGGCGTTTCTACATTTGTAATAGTTTGTGGATTAATTTTATTTAAGAATATGGTGTCCAGATTAAAGCTCATTTGAATACGTACTTTATCTTGAAAGTATGTATTAATGACTTTGATTAAATTCATGCCAATATACACTGAAAAAAGAAGACCCATCCATAGAACAACTTGTTGGGAATTAATTGAATTACTTACTAACGTATCTGTTAAATGTTTTGTTACTTCTATCTGACTTGTAGAAAGCAATGCAGTTAACAAGCCTAACACAAGAATTGTCACGTACAATCTCCAAGAATTATGATGGATTTCTTTTTTTAATAAATTAAACTTCATAATCTACCTCATAATTTCCAATTGCAAAGGTTCTATCAGATCCTGAAATGAATTCATATCTTGAACAGAATGTGTAGTGACAATTTTCATATTACAATCAATTGCGAAACCAACAGGTAAAAATCTCATTTTCAAGTATTTATTCATGATATGAGGTGGAACTAAATAGAATTGAGCCCTTTCTTTAAAGTGATTGATTAACATTCCGATGCTAGATGGATCGGAGTCTAAAAGAACTACGATATTTAGATCATGATTCTTCTCAGTATACTTATCAATAACTTCTAATGTTTGTTCACACAAGTCGCAATGAGTGCTTGCTAAAAATAGTATTAAATGATCTTCAATTAAGTCATGTAAGTTGGTGTGGTCAGAGAGAGGCATGTTTGGTAAAAAATCATCAATTTTGAGAATATCTAAGTCATATTTTTTCAAGAATTCAGGCTTTTCCATTTAATATCGCTCCTAAGTTTTTAATTATCATCATAAGGAGAAACCAAACATTCTTACATAAATAAGCCCTAAATTTTATATAATATTAATTATTTTGTTGAAAATATAGACTTTATTGTTAATTATGTGTTAATTATTATATATTGATAGAGTATAAACCAGGATTTAGTATATAGCTTCATAATATATGCTAGTACTGATTCCTAAACTTAATCTCTTTGTATGAATTAAAGATAAATATAAAATTTAATTTTTATCCATAAGATAAACAATGTCATCATTGCTGCCTTTCTCTCTTCAAACAAAGAATTGCAGAATCCGCACAGAGTGTCGTGACTACAATCAAAGGAGGGATTTTATTGTCGACACTTATATGGAAGGATTATTCAGTTATATACACCGCACAAATTAACACACTACTATTAGAGACGGGAGGATTCATTATTGTTTCTGATGTTCATTCGTTTCTAAGTGTTGATCAGAACTACATTAGGTGCATCATCCTTGATTGTCCAAATTTCTCAATTAATGATTTCATTTTTCTAAGAAGAAAAGTGAAACAAGGTATAGATATAATTGTTATTGATCAAGACTGGAATAAGGAATTACATAATTTCTTGAAGAATCAGCGTTACCAATTAAAAAAAAGAGAAGCTGCATTTAATGAATTTAATTCTTCATCGTTTTGTTGTGAAGAAATGATTCAAATAAACAAAATGAATAGATCAGTGATTATTCAAGGAAACATCGAAGTTGAAATGACTAAAAAGGAATTTAATCTATTTTATTTTCTATTTGAAAATAAAGGACAGATTATTAATACAGAGGAAATAATAAAAAGAGTTTGGTCAGGGCTAACTTCCGAAGCAAATGTATACATGACTATTCAAAAGATCAGAAACAAGGTCGAAATCAATCCTAAGTCTCCTGAACTATTAGTCACTAAAAAAGGAGGGGGATACATTTTTAATTATCCAAATCAAATTTAGGATAAATTTATAGATTTATACAATTGTTTTTTTATAAACTTATGAATGTAAATGACAGAATAAATGAGAGGAGGTAATAGAATGGCATGTCCTTCTGGATGGACTCGTATTGGAACATGTACTGACTATTCTTGTAGTACATCTTCTTGTGACAATCCCGCTTATGCTGGATTTGTAATCCAATATAAGCATACTTATGACCGTTGCTCTCAAAGTGGAACAACGAAATGCTACTATGTGACTAGTACTTTTGAAGATTGCGAGTGTAGATAATAAAAATTAAGAAAGAACGCCTGCAATATACCGCAGGTGTTCTTTAATTACTAGGATTTTTGGAATGCATGTAAAGCTAATGACTATGTACCAACCGAGAAATGGAGTTCATATGAAAATTTTATTGTGGACCGATAACCTAAGTTTCCTAGCATATGTACAATCATTATTTAATGGAGCGTCTATTATTACTGTTAGTAGCAAAGATGATTTGCAAAAAATTCATTTAGGTGAAATAGAGAAAATAATTCTTCATTTATCAATGGTTAGGAAAGAACATGAATTGCAATATTTAATAAATTTATACTTAGGGGCTATAGCGGATATTTATCTGTATTATGATTCGACTAATTGTGTTGATAAGACATTTAGAATTCTTGGTAAAATTGGAATAAATGTTCAAAAAAATGTTTTGCTGAATACAAAAAAAAGTATTTATGCTTCAAAATTACATTTAGATTTTGACAGAAAAGCTGTCTTAAAAAATAATAAATGTATTGATTTAAGTTCTAGGGAATATCAAGTTCTTCAATTTCTCATTAATCATTGTAATAGTGTTGTTTATACAACCGAACTCTTGAAATCTGTTTGGAAAGGCTTTGGTTGTGAAGCTAATGTTTATATGACTATACAAAAAATAAGAAAAAAAATAGAGGAAAATCCAAAAAAACCTAAATATTTATTAACCAGAAATGGTGGCGGTTATATTCTGAAATTATAAAAATTGAAATAAAGGAAGGATTAATCATGAATTTACCATTTAAAAAAATGAATTATAGACCCTCAGTACTTCAAGTTGGTGAACTGCTGCCTAATGTACTAATTCATGAGAAAACAACATATCTATATGACTTTATTAAAGATGAGTATCTAATGATACTATTATTAAGTGTGTCTTGTAGATCTTGTGAGAGTGCACTCGAGTCTTTGGTTGAATTCAGTAAAGAACATACAGATGCTAACGTCCTTATTTTAATTGATGCTCCAGAACGAGAGAAAGAACTTTTAGAAACCATTTTCAAAAGTTATCAAATCTGTTCCTTCAGCTCAGAAGCAATGAAAGAACAACTTAATACAGGTACCATACCATGGTTATACAGTATTGATAAAGAAGGCTTTATCATAAAAAGCTACGTTTGTGGTCTGGATTATTACAATTTAGCAATACCACCATACTTTGATTATTCATAAACGTAAGGCCTACTTACTGTAACAACGCTCAGTTAATTGGAGTGTTAGTAGAAACAGCTATCTTCATACAATCGTAATACGTATGCTAACAGTAGAGTTTTCCTCTGATTAGCGAAGATTTTTATGATTAGACGCAAAGGCGACTGAATTTCAAGATAAATTGTTTTTTGAAATTTTTCACGTTACAAAATAGAGAATTTTTATGGTGGAACCTAAAATGTATGTTTGTCTTTCGATCTGATTACAGGAGGTCATAATGGGATTAACATTGATTCTTATAGATTATTTTTTTTCTTTTATCTTTTTCGTTTCCTTTTATTTCAAAGCAAGAAATATTTTTAACTTTTCATATGAAATCAAGAGTTACAACATTGTTCCGTCATCTTTAGCTCAAGTGGCTGCTGTCACTGTAATTATATTGGAGTTCCTGTTAGCAATCCTATATGCATTTCACGTTCTTAATCCATATAAAGAAGTTGCAACAATATGTTTATTCATATTTTTCACAATTATTACTTACAGGAAGAAACGTGAAAGCGGAATAGAATCATGTAATTGTTTTGGGAAAGTGAGCTTTCTAAATAAAAACCCAATTTTGCGAAATATATTTTTTATTGTTCTATCGTTAGTTCAAATCATTATTTCAAATCAACAAAGAGACATCAGACATTCACTATATTTATTATTGGCGTACAGTATTTTTATTGTGATTTTTGATATTTGGGATACTTTGAAAAAAATCAAGAAACTGGGGCCAAGTTTATGAAAATTCTAATAATAGGTATTGTTCTAGTTGCATTAATTATTGTTTTGATTTTGATTAATCAAAACTTAAAAGATATGCAGAAGGCGTTATTGTCCAAATGTGTTTCTCAACTTAACCTAAGTAGTACTGATTCTTATAACTTCATTTTTTTAAACTATCGAGCGCAGGAATTCCAAAGTATTGAAGAAAAGTTGGCTATTGGAACATTTCAAAACACAATAGTTATCTTTGATGGTCCTGAATGGTTATTTAAAACAAAACAGAAAAAATTTAAACATATTAATTTATTACATGCCTCTACTGTTATGGTTGAACCGTCAATCTATAAAACTAACGTTGCTTACATTCTAAATGGAAGAAAATTAAAAATAATTGAAAATGCAAATAATTACTTATAAAAGATTTAGATATTATTTATTTCCAAATCTTAAATGTGGAATATAATAGGAATATCCCTAGTATAAGTTTTATATTATTATGATTGGAATACAGGGATATCGTTTCTTTGAATTAATTAAACTATTATTAAGAGGAGGAAATAGAATGGCTGGGTGTCCGAGTGGTTGGTCTTATGTAGGGAAATGTAACCAAAATAGAACATGTGAAGACGGTTGTGATATCTGGGGAATAGGGTATGTTCATAATTATGACCGCTGCAAGAATTCATCCGGAACTACAAATTGTTTTTATGTGAGTTCAGATTATGAAGGCTGTGACTGTAAACATCCTTAAGTCTAGTTTACAAGTTTCGTCGAAATGATCGTTATAAGAGTAGTAGGAGACCTTTTCATCAAGATATAAATCATCTAAATTCTCTTCTCAAGTCAAGTTCTTTTCGAAAGTAAAGGACTTGACTTGCTCTTTGAATCATATAGTAAGTTTCGTCATTTGGAAGTACTACTGATTCCGTCCTTATCTGTTCCATATGTAAATACATACGAATGAGTGTTACAGATTTATAAAGAGTAGTCTATGTTAGAAGATAAATCGTATGGGGCAGTTTTGGGAAGTATGAACAATAGTTAAAAAGCTTTTTGTTATCTAATTATATATTTAAATTATTGAAAGATGAGTAGGAGGTTTAACTATAGAATATTATTATGAAAATTATAGAAATAATTGAAGTTCTCTCGATAAGCGACGAACCTTTTTGTGATTCACCACGAAGCCTTCCTTTCCTAACGCGTTTCGCATACGTCAGTAGCCAGAATAAGGACGAAGCTGGTGAATACCTAAAAAAATATGTGCTTTTATATGTGCATCCCAATCTACTTGTTTTTCTCTTAGGACAACACTCTTCATCCGTTTGTAGTGACCTGCGCGATGAATTTAAGCAATTTTACACACCCAACCACAGTGCCCACTTGTTTATTCCTTGAACGGGCTGGCATTGGGCTTCAAAATCCAGCTTCCCTCTCCGTGCAAATTCGTGTTGAGCTTTTTAGAAATATTCTACCTGCGCTTTCAGATAAGCCGTTTCTTCTTCTGCACTAAAAAGGTTCTTCGTCCAACGTCCACGATAGTTCTCAGAACCCTCTCTGTTTTGGTTATTGCGAACCTAACCTCAGAAAATCTGATTCATATTCTTTTCTGTGTATTTACTGACAACTCAAGACGTAAATTTAAATACGGCCATATGCTGAACAACACGTAGGGTGTTGTGAGAGGTCGGCTATTCAACGAATGGGTAACCTCCTATTCAATTGAAGATAGAGAAGCGAAGAGGATGTTAAACTTGCTAAGACTTCATAACTGAAATCTAACGTTGACGTTAACGTTAATAATATATATAATTATGTACATAACATTGTAGACATATAAAAAGAAGTAGAGGTGAGGGAAATGAGTTTATATAAAATTGACGACGTAGCCAAGGAGTGCGGTTTGACCAAGCGAACCATTCGGTATTATGAAGAGATTGGTGTCATGCCTTCACCTAAGCGGACAGATGGCGGTACGCGGTTGTACACTCGGGAGGATATCGATTATCTGAAAAAGGTGGTTCGCGCCAAAGAGGTACTTGGATTCTCCCTTCAGGAGTTACATACCTATGTGGCAACAGCAGATGCCTTGAACGAACAACGTTTTGACTACCAGCAGACGACCGAAGTAAGAGAACGGATCGAGAAGCTTACCGCGATGGAAACAACGCTGGATGGTCAGCTGCAACTGATTGAGCAGAAACTTCAGAGCATACTTGCCGTACAGACTGAACTGGAAGAGCTGCGTGAACGCGTTCGGAGCGGTATTCAGAAGTTACAGGCACATGATCCGCAGGGTGATGAAGACGGCTAACCGAATTAGCATCTAAAGTTTAATAAACAAAACTGTATACACATAATCGCTACATGGAGTGAGCACCATAGTACCTGTGGCGATCCTGTACAAACACCGGATGTTTCGGTGTCATTTGTGCCGTTTTGTTACCTCTAATTCTGAAAATGTATAGAATGTTTTCATTATTTTCACGGTCGTTTTCAAATATAAAGCTTAACCACATAAATTATTCACAGGAGGAATTACGTATGAAAAGAGAGCCATCATTACCGGATGAATTGCCGTCATCACGTGGGGGCCTGTTATCCCAGCCGCGAGCAGTATGGGCGGTTGCCTTTGCATGTATCATATCCTTTATGGGTCTGGGTCTGGTTGACCCGATCCTGCCCGCGATTGCAGATCAGCTACATGCTTCGAAAAGCCAGGTGTCGCTGCTATTTACCAGTTATAACGCTGTAACCGGTGTAGCGATGCTGATTACGGGTGTCGTATCCAGCCGGATTGGTGTGAAGTGGACGCTGCTCAGCGGCATATTGTTGATTATTATCTTCTCATTCCTCGGCGGTACCTCAGACACGGTAGGTGCACTGGTCGGTTACCGTGGCGGTTGGGGACTAGGGAATGCCTTGTTCATCGCAACGGCGTTATCTGCCATTGTGGGACTGTCCACGTCAGGGACAGCCAAGGCAATTATTTTGTACGAAGCAGCGCTTGGTCTCGGGATTGCGGTTGGACCGCTGCTTGGTGGTGAGCTAGGTTCCATCTCTTGGCGTGGCCCGTTTTATGGGGTGGCTGTTCTGATGGCGATTGCCTTTATAAGCATTACATTTATGTTGCCCAAGATGGCCAAACCGAAAACACGCAGTTCTTTGTCCGATCCGTTTAAAGCATTAAGTTATCCTTCACTGAAAACATTGGCGATTACCGCCTTCCTGTATAACTTTGGTTTCTTTACCTTGATGGCTTATTCACCATATGTCATGAATCTGGATGAGCACGGCTTGGGTTATGTATTCTTTGGCTGGGGACTGATGCTGGCGATTACGTCGGTATTCGTGGCACCAAGATTACAACGCCGATTCGGATCGGTTCCGTCCATGAGTGTCATGCTTACATTGTTCGCGATTGATCTGGTTGTTATGGCAGTAGGTACGGTGATGGGTTCACCAACTACCGTAATTGTTGCAGTCATTGTAGCGGGGATTTTCCTTGGGATTAACAACACATTGATTACAACGGCTGTTATGGAAGCTGCACCTGTGGAGCGTTCTGTTGCTTCTGCTGCATACAGCTTCGTTCGTTTCCTGGGTGGTGCACTTGCTCCATGGCTTGCGGGTAAATTGTCCGAGTGGTTCCTGCCAGAAACACCATTTTATTTTGGCGCATTAATGGTACTGATTGGAGTCGTGGTACTGCTGGTACGCCGTCATCATCTGCGGGATATCGATTCCGCCATTACATCTCATTAATTCACAGGAGGAATTGCAATGCTGAAACGTATATTGGTTGCTGTTGATGGTTCGGATCATGCGCATAAGGCTTTGGAGCAAGCACTGATCCTAGCTGAAAATATGAAACAACCCGCAAGTCTGTTGATCGTGCATGTGAATCCGGCTATCTCTATCAATGAACCTGCATTGGGTGTTGATCTGGAAGCTCGGATTGCCGAAGAAGGGCAACATATTATAGAACCGGTGACTAATCAGTTGTCTGGACGGGACGTTGCGTATGAAACACTGCTGATTGCAGGTGATCCCGTTAATGAGATCTGCCGTGTGGCGCGTAAACGAGATTGTGGAATGATTGTGATGGGTACAGGCGGGAAAGGCATGCTCGCAGAGATGATTGTGGGCAGTGTCAGTCATGGCGTGTTAAAACATGCAGAATGCCCCGTCCTGACGGTTAAATAGGTTGTGAAATCCCTTTATAATGCAATAGCTCAAGATCGCCACAATGGCTCATCAGGTACGTTACAAGCTATGATTGCCGAATACCGTAGTGGGTTGATGGCACGGAAATAGTGTATAAATAGATTAAGTTCAATAGGTTCTAAAAGGATGGAGGATGCAGCATATGAAAAAACAACATCTGTTTATCGGTGGCAAACCCACCGAATCCGTAGATTATAAAACACTTCAAGCACCATACTCCGGGGAAACGCTCGCAGAAGTCTCGTCGGCTTCAGCCGAGGAAGCGGAGGCTGCTATTGCAGCTGCCGTTCAGGCTGGGAAGGCAATGCGCCAGATGCCTGCACATCAGCGTGCAGATATTCTGTACAAGTTGTCCTTCATGCTCGAAGAACGCAAGGAAGAAGCAGCGCGAATCATAGCGCTTGAAGCGGCGAAGCCGATTACCGCAGCACTGGCAGAGGTTGACCGGACGGTGGAAACGTATCGTTTTGCCGCCGAAGAAGCCAAACGACTGACTGGAGAGACGGTTCCGATGGATGCAGCCAAAGGTGGAGAAGGACGTATCGGTTATACGATGCGGCAACCTCTAGGTGTCATCGGTGCGATTACGCCGTTTAATTTTCCAATGAATCTGGTAGCCCACAAGGTAGGTCCAGCGCTGGCAGCGGGCAATACGATCGTACTCAAACCTGCGGAACAGACGCCTCTGTCTTCCTATTACATCGCTAATCTGCTTCAGGAAGCCGGACTGCCGGATGGTGCACTGAACGTGGTGAGTGGTGATGGCAAAACCATTGGTGATGTGCTTGTGGAGCACCCCCGTGTTGCTCATATTACGTTTACAGGCAGTCCAGCGGTAGGGACGAGCATTCGTAGCAAAGCAGGACTAAAACGCGTGACATTGGAGCTAGGGTCGAATGCAGCGGTGATTGTGGATAAGGACGCAGATCTGGACAAAGTGGTTCCTCGATGTGTGACCGGTGCTTTCACGTATCAGGGACAGGTATGTATCTCGCTACAGCGAATCTACGTACAGCGTGACATCTCGGAAGAATTCATCCGGCGTTTCGCTGAAGCGGCTAAACAAGTGGTGGTCGGAGACCCGCTGAGCCCGGATACGGTGGTCTCTGCGCTGATTACCTCCAAGGATGTACAGCGTACACTCGACTGGATTGAAGAAGCCAAACAGGCAGGGGCTGAGGTGGCAGCAGGCGGTCAAGCTGAAGGAGGCATTCTTCGTCCAACGGTATTGATTAACGTTCCGCGTGATGCCAAGGTATCCTGTCAGGAAGTGTTTGCACCCATCGTTGTGATCAATACGGTAGATTCCGTTGAAGAGGGTATTGAACATGTTAACGATTCGATATACGGGCTTCAGGCAGGCGTATTTACAAACGATATCCATACCGCCCTCCAAGCTGTCGATCAGATTGAAGCAGGCGGAGTTATGATTAATGATATTCCGACGTTCCGAGTGGATCACATGCCCTATGGTGGGGTGAAACAGAGTGGTATCGGACGTGAAGGTGTAAAATATGCTGTAGAGGAAATGACGGAATTGAAATTTGTTATGTTTAACAAAGGGTGATTCTCTTCCATTATTTTACTCAATATACCGTATGCCAATGAAAACATAACCACACACTCCTGTGCGAGAATAATGGCACAGGTTTTTTTATATGAAGATCATGGAAAAAGTTTTCAAAAAATACATGCGGATTCTTCGCCGACTGCGGGTTCACATCTGATGAGACGGGTATAACATAGTTAACATACCGCAACATAACTGACCAAACGCCGCTCATATCACTGAAGCATGATGTACCCATCCAGAGCACGAGCGGAATGAAGCGGTACAGCATTGCCGAAAGTCTTATATTCTCTCATTATTCAAATAAAATGCAGTATGAATTAAGCCTGAACTCTGGAGTTGCAGGACAGGCAGGAGGTGTATTCAAATGGCATATTCCATGGTTGACGTATCGGGAATGTCAGGCGTAAGTCTGAACGAGCTGAGCCAGTATGCGGAGACAGGTCTTCTGAATCCGGCATTTGGGGATGTAGATGAGGACATCTATTATGAAAAACAGGAATTGTTGAGACTCCAGCAAATCCTTTTCTGTAAGGAAGTAGGTATGAAGGAGAATGAGATTGCCCCGATGCTCCGGGATAATCCTCAGGATGTCATACGCATCATGAAGCAGCATCGCATTGATATTCTGGAGAAGGCATTGCGTCTGCATGGATTGATTCAGACACTGGACAAAACGATCTCTCATTTGCAAGGTGAACAGGAAATTGATGAACATGATCTTTATATCGGTTTTGTAAATAAGGGGCGTCACCAGTTGCTGAATGAATCGGGTTCTGAAGCTGTAGTCACTAATAATATGAACCATGTGCAGACAGACGGTGCTCAGAGGTCCGACATCCAATCTTCCAATTCATCCACATTACCTGAAAATCAGGAGTTGAAGTCAAAAGAAGATTATCTGGATTCCCAGGCGAAAATTGATCAAGTTCATCTGGACTTGCAACAGGCCATTGAGGACGGATTGGAGCCCGGTAGTGCAAAAGTACAACAGATTATTGGCAGGCATCTTGAATGGATCAAAGGTTATTATACACCCACCGCTGAGATCTATCGGGATTTGGCCAATCTGTATGTAGAGCATAAAAATTTCCGTCAGATGTATGATGGTTACCACCCGAGGCTGGCTGAATTCCTGCGGGATGGGATGATGATTAAAGCGGAACATGAATTATCCTAGATGCATAAAGTAACATGGGCGAGCAAGAACATGGGTGTGAATCATAATGGATAACAAAGAGCGCAGACCTCTGAGAGGACTGCGCTCTTTGTTATTACTGGTTCTTCATCATCGTGTGTGATGAGACTCCGATCACCTTATTCATCATTTCCTAAAGGGGTATGGTTGCTTCCAACTGCTCTGTGAGCAGGCTTACGGCTTTCTCCAGGAAGACGCGGTCTTCGTCGTCAAAACGGTTTTTGATCGGGCTGTCGATATCCAGCACCCCGTACAGCTCGCCGTTTTTGATAATCGGTACGACAATCTCACTGTTCGATGCTGCATCGCAGGCAATGTGGCCTGGGAAGGCATGAACATCATCAACGACCATGGTACGTTTTTCGGCAGCAGATGTGCCGCATACACCACGTCCCAATGGAATTCGGATACAGGCAGGCAGTCCTTGGAATGGCCCGAGGACCAGTTCTTTTCCATCATACAGATAGAAGCCGACCCAATTGGTGTCGGTCATAAATACATTGAGCAGCGCAGCAGCGTTCGCCAGATTGGCAATCGCACTAGGTTCATCGCGGATCAGAGCACTTAACTGTCCCAGGACGGCGGTGTGCTGCTCACTTCGTGTTCCTTCATAGGAAACAGCTTGAAACATGGTAAATCACCCTCCCGAGCAAAATGGTACTTATTTTCAAGATAGTGCAGAGGATGCGGTTAGTCAAGCGGAGGATTTCGGAAAGGGAAGGGAATACCTGAAGAATCCTCCTGTTTCTCAGCTTCTTACGTGGGGTAATTACTTAGCAACCACGGAGGGCTATAACCCGGGAAGGAGCTTGGCTTATGCATGCAGAGGTACAGAATCTTTTTGTACGGATTCATCTACTACATTTCGCGCAAAATCAGGATTTGAACGTTAGCGAGGCACTACCCCTATTGGAAGAACGGGGATATCGCGTTGGAGAGCGGGAGATCAAGCAGGAGCTTGAACACCTGACACAGGAGAACTTCCTGACCGCCCACGGGGACCAATGGAGCCTGACCGGGACTGGCATCGAAGAATTCAAGGAAATCACGGCTGTGTTTGGCCGGGTTAGCGATGAATTACTGGGGAAGGGCAAGAAAACGTCCAAAGCTTAAAATTTATTTGGACAAGGCATGATTCCGTAATTCACTCAAACTTGAATGGATCCATACGTACAACAAGACCGGGAGCGAAATTGGCCCGGTTTTTTGACGTATGTGCATGACTGAACAGTTGCCATTCGGCGCAGGTTATGATTAGATGACTAGTGAATATTATGGTCTGCGGAGATAGATCGGATCGGGGTGTCTTTATATGTATAAATGCAAAGGAAGAATTCCCGAAATGGAGACTGCGCGGCTTCGTCTGCGTAAAATGCGTCGCCGGGATGCGGCCCAGATGTTCGCATGTTGGTCAGATCGCGAGGTGACCCGTTACATGAATCTTGCACCCATGATTGGGACAAGCGAAGCGGCGGACATGATTGGACTGCTCAACCAAATGGCAGGAGAAGAGGATGCGATCCGCTGGGGGATCGAACTTAAAGAAACAGGCAAGCTCATCGGTAGCTGTGGCTTTAACACATGGCAGCTTGAAGGCGCATTCCGGGGTGAGATCGGTTATGAGCTGGGACGTAATTATTGGCGCCATGGTTATATGACGGAGGCTTTCTCCGCATTGCTGCCCTTTGGATATGAGACCATGGGTCTTAATCGAATTGAAGCGCTGGTTGATCCACGTAATCTGGCTTCCGGCGAGTTCCTGACAAACCGCGGTTTCACGCGGGAAGGATTGCTGCGACAGGTGCAACATACGTCCACTGGATACAAGGATATGGTGATGTATTCCATGTTGTATGATGAGTTTCTTCGTAAGAAAGGTAAATAAAAGAGACAATATATAATTGCTTTTAAATTTACACGTAAACGAAGAAACAGAACAAAGCTGGAGAAGCGAAGCGATCGCCTTTATCAACGGATTTCTCCTTTAGAGAGGAGAAGAAAAAATCTGGGGATAACAGCGATTGGAAGCTTGTTCTGGTTCGTAGTAGAGGTGTAAATTAACGTACCAATTATATAGAGAATGAAGAGAGAAGGGTTTGTGTGAATGCAACCGGAGGTTTGAAGCGCAGTTTCATCTTGACAGGGCTGTTGCTCGCGACATTTCTGTCAGCGATTGAAGGCACCGTAATTGGTCCGGCAGGGCCGACCATTGTCAGTGAGCTGGGGAGTGTACAGCTGCTGAGCTGGATTTTCACCGCATACCTGTTGACGATGGCTGTGAGTACGCCCATTTTCGGTAAAATCAGTGACCTGTATGGACGAAAGCCTGTATTTCTGATTGGCTGTGCCTTATTTTTACTGGGTTCACTCTTGTGCTGTCTGTCGCAGAACATGGAGCAATTGATTATTTTCCGTGCTATTCAAGGGATTGGTGCGGGTGCGGTAGTTCCTGTTACATTTACGATTATTGGGGACATTTATGCCATTGAAGAACGTGGCAAAATCCAGGGCTGGATTAGCTCCGTGTGGGGCATTTCATCTCTGGCGGGACCGCTGCTTGGCGGTTATTTTGTAGATAATCTGGGCTGGCAGTGGATCTTTGGTTTTAATGTGCCATTTGGTTTGCTTGCGATGTGGTTTGTATTTCGTTATCTGAAGGAAGATATCTCGCCGCGTACAGCCAAAATTGACTATGTCGGTGCGCTGACCTTCACGGTGGGCATTACTGCATTGTTATTTGTCCTGTCGGCGGGTGGGCAGTATTATGCCTGGAGTTCTCCGTTGATTGTTGTGCTGAGTGTGGTCGCCGCTCTGTTTATTATATTATTTTTTGTGGTGGAAAAAAGAGCTCAGGCCCCCATGGTTCCACTACATTTGTTCCGAATTCGGGACATCCGTGTGGCGAATATCGCCGGACTCCTGACCAGTACTTTGATGATCGGCCTGACCAGTTATTTGCCGCTCTGGGTGCAGGGGGTTCGGGGAGGTAATGCGACGGAATCCGGGCTGTTGCTCGCGCCGATGTCGGTGGGTTGGCTCATTGGTAGTGTGATGGCAGGCCGCCTGTTGATGAAAATTGGATCACGTATGACTGCATTGATTGGGTTAACCGGTATTGCGATTGGATCGGGTGGACTCTTTCTGGTGGGCGGGACATCCCCGCAGGCTGTGCTATTTATACTGACCTTTATATATGGTCTCGGTTTCGGGTTTGCGTTTACGATCTTCACCATTATTGCGCAGTCTTCAGTAGGGTATAAGGAGCGTGGCTCCTCTACGGCACTGCACACATTCATGCGTACGTTGGGACAGACGATTGGTGCAGCGGCTTTTGGCACGTGGTTGAACTATCGGATCTCCACGTTATCCAGTGAACAGAATCTGGCGGAGGCTGGAATTTCGGAGAATGATCTGAATGAACTGCTCGCACCACATACGGATGCAGCGCTATCTGATGACAAATGGGCGCTACTGCGTAACGTGCTGGAAGGAAGCCTGCATTCCCTGTTTGTCATTATGTTTGTCATTGCACTGGTCTCGTGGGTAACGACGCTTGCTCTACGCAAACGTTTAATTGTACCCGAAGATGCAGATGCTCCCCCGCAGCCACAAGGCTCAAAGTAAAAGTGGATGTATACGAAAAACCGGATTCGCCGATGTCAGGCAAATCCGGTTATTTTTGTTGGCACATGTGCGTGGACTAGAGTGTATCTTCAAACTCAGGCAAGCGATACGTTGGGGGATGTCCGGGTCTAAAGCATTTTGAAGTACAGGCTGGCTGATCCTGGTGAATCGTCCAGACGAATTTCTAAGGAACGGAGGACGTCTTATTTGACCTTCTGCTCCTCTTTCTCAATTGTAAGGAACATGAGACAACTTATTTCCCGAAATCACCTGAAAAACACGTTGTAAACGGCTGTTTATTCAAAGATAGCGTGTGTCAGATTCCTTAAAATGCTGCAAGCGCTTCAAACCCCTGAATAAGACGTCAAAGGTTCGTTAGCGCTCCCGCTTTCGACAGGTTTAAAGATACGCTCTAGTTGCTCGCTGATAAACGGTCTGCGGAATGTGCAAGCCTTCCCAAGAGTTCGGACAGCAATTCCTTGTCTTCCTCACTTAGTCCACTTACCGCCCGATCAATCTTCAACGCATAGCCTGGATAGATGTCATCCATGGTGCGCTGTCCTTCTTCGGTCAGTTCCACAAAGATGATACGTCTGTCTTGCGGACAATGTTTGCGGTGTAACAATCCTTTTTGCTCCAGCTTATCGATCACATAGGTCACATTACCACTTTGCAGCAGAAGTTGTGCGCCAACCTGTTGAATCGGCTGAGCTCCTTTCATATATAACACTTCGAGCACCCCGTATGCGGTGGGGTTGAAGCCATGCACTTTGCTTCCGGATACAGCGTGTTCATTCACGCTCTTGAATGTCTGGGCCAAGGTGCGGTACAGATGAAGTGAACGTTCGGTTCCGATTTCTTGTAATTCCAGCATGCTGATCCCGCCTTTTCAGATTAGTTTTATAAGTTGAAATGATGAAGAGGGGTCCTCTCCGTTATGCTGTTCATGTAAAAGATAATTTCAACTTATATGAGTTGGTTAGTTATGTTTGACGATTCAGGTTGTCGCCATGGTTTAATTGTAAACTTCTATTTCTACGAAAAACATGCGATATGTCACAAGATTTGCATTTTTAGCATTTAAAATTTGATCATTCATCATGCTGAAAAATCATCCTTCAGATGTCGCTTTTTCTCCGCCTCTGGCAGGAGGTCGAGTTAAGGGCTGCTCTATATAATGAGTTCATACTATGAATTGGAATATAATGGAGGAGAAGAAGGATGACAAGTGATTTAACGTTTGAAGGACAACGACCGCTGAAGAATAACCGATCTTTTGTAACATTGATGGTGGCACAGGCTATTTCCAATCTGGGTGATTGGCTGCATCTGCTCGCAATTCTGACCCTCGTGGGTATCCGCTGGAATGCAACGCCTTGGGAGATTACATTTGTCACACTTTCCGCAGCACTACCCATTCTGTTGACAGGGCCATTCGCAGGCACACTTGCAGATCGCCTGAACCGAAAATGGCTGATGATTGTCGCCGATGGTGCACGGGTTATCATCGTGGGTGCGTTAATTTTTGCTGATCAGATCTGGCACGTCTACATACTGCTTGTCCTCAAATCCTTGTTCGATGTCATGTTCTCTCCGGCCAAAAACGGAAAGCTGAAGGAAATTGTACCTCGGGAACAGCTTGCCCAAGCTGTATCCATCAGCTCGGTGATCGAACAGATGTCCAAAATTATTGGTCCGGCGCTTGGCGGACTTTTGGTAGCCGCTTTTGGCATTACCTGGTGTTTTGTTCTCGATTCAGCGTCTTTTCTGATCTCCGGCATCATTTTATTGTGGATTCCTGGAACTCGGGTGATCCAAACCGCAATTCATAACGTAACAGAAGTAGAGGAAGAGCCAGCTGGGGATGTTCGCAACCGCTCAAAAGGCTCTTTTTGGAAAGAAACACTGGAGGGTATCCGCATGCTTGCATCTCTCCCTCATGTAGGAACGTCTCTGATTTTGCTTGCTTCAGCCATACTTTTTCTGCAATTTGCCGATTCACAGACTGTGGTGTTATTCAGACAACTTCCCGGAATTTCAACTGATCTGCTGGGATGGTGCGTGGCAGCAAGTGGCGCAGGTACATTAATTGCAGCGATGAGTGTACGGAAGTGGAAGCATGCAGGGCATGTTTTGAAAATGGGTCTGGGTACCACACTTATGGGTCTGGTTATCGGCGGAGCCGGAGTTATTGTTGGGATTTGGCCGCACGCCGGGCTAGGTGCCAATCTGTTGTTAGTATCCCTCTTTGCCCTGGCAGGTGTCGGAATTGGGTTTGCGATTGTCCCCTTTCAGATCCTGTTGCAGGAACAAACACCTGAGGCGATGACAGGCAGGGTATTTGGAACGGTAGGCAGCGTGATGACAGCCAGTAACATTATGGGCCCGGTGGTAGGCGGATTCATGGTCACTTCATTTGGTGTAGTGCCGGCTTTTGTCTGTTCAGGCATTTTGCTGACCCTGCTTGGTTTGATTTATTTGATGAAACGTAGCGGGGAAAAAGCCGATCTGACTGGCTCCATTGAAGCCAAGACCATGATTGCAGGCGACTGAAAACAGGCCGGATCTGCTCAGGTTAGAACAGTTAAAATGAAGGTTTGAATTTACTTCAAATTTTAAGTTTATGATTAAAAAGCGTTTGAGTAAACGCCTTCACGTTTAATGAGGAACAGGCAGAAATCCCTGTATTCTAATTATTCCTAGGGGAAAACTCATATGCCTTGTCCCACCAACGCATTAGCGGAAAGGGGGTGAAGCAACTTGAATGTAAAGTTACCAAAATCGATTGTGCGTCTTGGAAGCATACCACTGGCAATACTTGCCGGGACTTTGATGCTGGGGTTTGGATCGTCACATGTATACGCAGACGAGGCTCAGGTATCTTCTGAAAAACCTTCCAGCGGATTGTCGCTCAGTTTGTTTTCACGTGATTCGGATGGCGGGTTGAACCTGACTCCGTCAGTATCGGTATCCACACCACTGCTGGATGTTGAAGTTCCGTCGATCAAAGCGAATGAATCGACAGGTAAGCTGAGTGTATCTGAGCTGAAAGTAGATACACCGCTTGGATCGGCCGGAACATCAGAGATTGGGATTGATGCGAAGAAGGGAACCGTCGAACTGCCGTCTGTACAGGCGGATACACCGGTGATCAAAGCCGATGTATCAAGCAGTCAGGTGAACCTCAACGAAGGTACAGCTTCCTTGCCTGGCGTTACCGCAGAGGTACCCGAGGTGATCAAGGCAGAGACGTCTGCTGTGAAAACAGATCTTCGGCAGGGCAAGGTTGAATTACCTTCCGTGAAGGTGGATGTACCTGAAGTTACTTCGGTCAATATCTCTTCATCCCGTGTGGATCTGAGTAAGGGAAATGTCCAGCTGCCATCTGTGGAAGCAGAAGTTCCAGTTGTAGACGTATCCGCTGAGCTCAATCCTGATCAGGAAAAGGTGGAGATTCCAAGTGTGAAGCCGGAACCGCCTGTAATCACTCCGGAAAAGCCGACGCTCGTCAAAACACCGAATGTTGAAACTTCCAATACGAGTGCACTCGCAGATCCTGTTTCACCACAGAACAACGAGGAAGGACAGGACGCAGTACAGGTTACGGGCAAAGTGGTGGAGGTCACCACGGAACTAGAAGTACGTCCAGAACAACCTGCTGTCCCGCAGGCATTATCTGTGGAAGGAACCGATCTGACGCAGGATTCGGATGTTAATGCAGGTTTGCCAGGTAACGAGTTATTCCTCGTAGATGAGACATCTGCTGCCCCAGCTGTCACTGAACAAGTGCAGAGTAACCAGGAAGCCGATCTGAAACAAGATGATGATGATGCAACATCTCCATTGCAGCCTCGCACAGAACGACCAACCAGTTGGTCTGTTGCAGTAACTTCTCCCGGAGCAGCTAATGCTTCCGCAGGGACAAGCTCCGGTTCGTCCGGTGTAACTGGAGGTGGAGCAACCGCTCCAGCCGCTGCACTTCCGGGAGCAACAACGGGTCTGGTTACGCCAGATTACGATTTTGCCTTCCGAATGGAACGGCTCGATGGGTTCAGTCAATGGTCACAGGCACCGCCGGGGCGGCCGCCGCAATATACCTCTTTCTCTTAGGCAACAATGGCGTTAATTCAACCAAAATTGAGAAGGAGTGTATATAATCATGAAAAAAGTGAATCGTTGGGTAAAATTGTCGGTATTGTCGGGTACGTTGGTGGCTGGATTGCTGGGAGCTTCGCAGGCAACTTACGCAGATAGCTATAGCAATAATAGCAGTGGTAATCTGGATCTGAATGCAGGTTTGCGTCTGGAGTTGGGATCTCTTCTGTCAGGACACCGTGACACAGGTTACGGTAACAATGGTAGCTACGGAGGTTCATCCAGTGCAACTGGAGCATTGAATCTGGATCTTGGCCTTAACGCCGGCTTATCTTCCGAGAGTATGAACCGTTACAATGATCGTTCTTCCGACCACACAGTTGAGCGTAGCAGTTCTGGCACGCTGGGCCTTGGCCTGAATGCCAATGTGTCGGGAGAAGGTACAACGATGAGCGACTATTCACGAGGCGGCGATGATCGGAACGTAAACAGCAGCTATGCGAGTGAAAGTCGTGGAGCGCTGGATCTCGGTCTGAACGTGAATGCCGAAGGTGAGAGTGCAACGATGGCTCAATCCGAACGCAGCAACAGCGTGAATGACCGTGAGCGTAACGTGAACAGCAGTTACGCGAGCGAAAGCCGCGGAGCGCTGGATCTCGGTCTGAACGTGAATGCCGAAGGTGAGAGTGCAACATGGACTCAATCTGAACGCAATAACAGCGTGAAAGACAGCGAGCGTAACACGAACAGCAGCTATGCGAGTGAAAGCCGTGGCGCACTGGATCTCGGTCTGAATGCAAAAGTCGAAGGAGAGAGTGCAACGATGACTCAATCTGAACGCAATAACAGCGTGAAAGACGGCGAGCGTAATGTGAACAGTAGCTATGCGAGCGAAAGCCGTGGAGCGCTGGATCTGGGTCTGAACGCGAAAGCTGAAGGTGAGAGTGCTACAGTAGCTCAAACTGAACGCAACAACAGCGTGAAAGACAGAGAGCGTAACACGAACAGCAGCTATGCGAGCGAAAGCCGCGGTGTACTAGATCTGGGTCTGAACGCGAAAGCAGAAGGAGAGAGTGCGACATGGACTCAATCCGAACGCAACAATAGCGTGAATGACCGTGAGCGTAACGTAAACAGTAGCACTGCGAGCGAAAGCCGTGGAGCACTGGATCTAGGTCTGAACGCGAATGCCGAAGGAGAGAGTGCAACGATGGCTCAATCTGAACGCAACAACAGCGTGAAAGACGGCGAGCGTAACACGAACAGTAGCTATGAGAGTGAAAGCCGTGGAGCACTAGATCTGGGTCTGAACGCGAAAGCAGATGCAGAGAATGAAACTACTCTTGTGGTGGAGACAAATCGGTAATATGAGATTTTCATTGTAATATGAAGAAGCAGGGGCTCCGGAACCCCTGCTTCTTTTTTATATAAAATTTGAAATAATATGCAAATAGACAAAAGTTTCAGTGTTATTGTTATAACAGTTGAATGGTACAACTAGTGGGGATTAATGAATGAATAGGGTGAGTGAGATGGAACGAAAAGTAACTAAATTCGGTAATAGTCTTGGATTAAAAATGACGGATGCCTTCAAACAAATTGGTCTTGAGCAAGGCGATATGGTTCAAATCGAAGTAAATCAGTCCAATGGGGAGATTATTATTAAAAAGTCTGCAAAAGTTAATTTGCCTAACGGAATCAGTAGTGATTTTATGGATACATTGGCTGATGTGATGGGTGAATATGATCAAACCTTGAAAGGTCTCAAGGACAGATGATCATGACCCGGTATTTGAGTATTCAAGAGGTTATTGCGATCAACGTCGCTATGATTAAGCGTTACAGTCCTGGAGAGCAGATTGGAGTTAAAGATTCTGATCTGCTTGAATCTGCGGTTGTAAGAGCACAATCACCAGCTTTTGGTAACGAAGCCTACCCATCTATATAGAAATGCTCAAAATGATCAAACATACAACCCGCAACTCGATTACAATAAAACATAAAGATTGAAATAAACGCCTGATCAGAACAGGGAGTGAATGATATGGGAACGGAATATAACAGTACAGCCATACAGGAGTCCATATTGGACGTACATATTACAGAGGCAGGATACGAGCCGGGACAATCAACCATACGCAATATTCGAATGAATGTGGCGCGAGGAGAATTGGTAGGTATTATCGGACCCAATGGTGCGGGCAAAAGTACCACAATCAAAACGCTTCTTGGTCTGCTGGAACATGCGAACTATGAAGTAACGATTGGGGGAGATGGTCGTTATGCCTATATCCCGGAGCAACCGGTTTTTTATGAATATATGACACTATGGGAACATCTTGATCTGGCCGCAGCGGCGTATGAAATGGAGGAAGAAGCTTTTGTTGCCCGAGCGGAGGAACTGTTGGTTCGTTTCGGTATGGACCACGTTCGGAATGATCTTCCAGCCAGTTTCTCAAAGGGCATGCGGCAGAAAATGATGTTGATGATCGGATTTCTGTCTTCACCGGATATCTATATTGTGGACGAGCCGTTCATCGGACTGGACCCTCGTGCAACCAAGGATTTTCTAAAATTACTTGATGATGAACGTCGCCGCGGCGCGGGTGTGCTTATGTCTACGCATGTACTGGATACCGCTGAACGAATCTGCGACCGGTTTATTCTGATTGCTTCGGGCAGATCGGCTGCCGAGGGAACATTGGATGAGATCCGTGAAGCGGCAGGATTGCCGGAAGCCTCTTTGTTTGACTGTTTCGATGTATTGACGTCTTAGATAGAGAAAGGGTGAGAGAGAATGGAAACTTCCCAGCGTTATACCCCACTTCGTTTATACAGACGAAGACGCAAAGAGCATTT
Source organism: Paenibacillus sp. FSL K6-1122 (assembly GCF_037977015.1). NCBI lineage: Bacteria > Bacillati > Bacillota > Bacilli > Caryophanales > Paenibacillaceae > Paenibacillus > Paenibacillus sp. FSL K6-1122. The sequence goes on from NZ_CP150272.1 coordinate 728,405, forward strand.
CAAGGAACAGATGAAAAATCTCAGACTCGTCGTGGATTGGACAGTGTGGGTATACCTGCTTGTTCCGGGTCTGCTCTATCTGATTGGATGGTACACGAGTCTGTGGACCAAATCACTGCCTGCATGGGCGACAGGATTACCGCTCCCCGTACTGACTGGGCTGATTGACGTCGTTATGCTTACCGGTGGTGTGTTGATATTTGTGGAGGAAGCGGATGTATTGTTTTTGAAATCAAGACCGTTGTGGATGCGAACGCTAATGAGGCAAGGGCTCTACCGGTCCTGTCTGCAACATCTGGGCAAAATGATCCTGATTACAGCGCTGACCGCACCCCTGTGGTCCCGTGTCTATGAGATGTCGAATCTCCAGATTGCACTTATGGCTGTCTGGTTTGGTGCGGTAGCTTCATTCCAAGCCATAACACTACATATGACGAAGGTTCGACATACAGGATGGCGACGCTGGATTCAGATGATCCCTCTCGTCATAGGCATAGGTTATATGACCATTAATGCGACATCATGGATGCAGGGACAGACGTGGAAAATCAGTTTTGGAATCGTAATTAGCATGCTTCTTCTAATTACAGTTGGACAGATGAGGCTATTGATGAAGGGAACGTTTGAAGGGGATGTGCGGGAGGATCTGCGGAGCAGGCTGCAACTTACAGCTCTAATGTTAAGTCGGGCGGTGAGCAAGCCGAAAGCCCCACGAACACGGTCCATCATCTTCCGCAAACCGCGTAAACTGTTACGCAATCGTTCCATCGCGAATCGGACAGCAGAGATTGCGTTCAAGGCATTTTTCAGGAACTCGGGCACGATGAAATTGTATCTGCAGCTTGGCGGACTATCCATCGCAGCAGTTGCCTTACCACCTTTTCCGGTCAATATCATCGTGTGTGCATTATTGATTATCATGTTAACGGTGATGTTTTATCGCTCCTGGGATGTGTTTGCAGCGTCCGACTACGTTCAGCTTATAACATATGACTCGGAGGCGCTGCATCTTGCAGGTTCAATGATGGTTCGGATGTTGTTTGTCCCGATTGGTATTCTTATGGGATTCACGCTGGGATTGGCTTGGCTCGGCTGGATCGTCGGTATTCTGACAGCTGCAGGTGCGGTGGCCTTCGGACTATGTGTGTTATCAATTGCCGGATGGGTTCGGCTGACCAAGGCCTAAAGGAATTCCTTTCTAATTCGGAGCATATCGTGCGCTATATCTGCCCATGCTATAGAAGAAGAATCTCATCTATGGATGATGAGAGATTAGCTGTAGCAAGGAGGAAGAGACGATGATGGATAATAGCGAACTACAGGTGCACTTTTCAGACGATTCAGCGTTGAATGCCGCCAGGGCAACCTTGGAGGAATTGGGATATAAGCCGTATCAGTCCGGCCCGCTGGAACTGTACATCCCCACAGATCGCCAAGATCCTCAGTCTGCCGTAGAGATTGTACAATCTCATGGAGGAAGTGCCGTATTTGCCTCACAAACGGAAGAGCTGGATCAGTTTCAGAATATATCGATTCCGGCTCATCTCGTGAATGAAGACTGGCATGAGGGTTATGCGAGCCAAAACCAGGGAAGCCAGACGGAGCAAGGTAGACATAACTATAGCGATGACCCGACATACGATGATTCGGCTGATGGATTTTCAGGCAGTGTGAAAGCATAGAAGCATCACAAGTTAAGAGCAGTTGGAGCCAATTTTTCTAAAATGGAACAATGCCCAAAAACCCCGATCGTCCACAATAGTGGATATCGGGTTTTTGGGCATCTGAGCTAATTCATTATCGGGTTAAAAGGTGTAATACCTAGTAGTGAGAGTTCAAAAAGTTCGGTTTTCAGTACCGAGAAGATGGAATGAAGCTAGAAATGGAGTAGCGGAGCGTAGGGAAAACTACGTGAGCAACTACAATGTTTCTGAAGGAAACATACTTCGTAAGCATCAACCTATTTCGGCTGAATTTCATATTCGATGCTGATGATGCCATTAGGCATGATTCGTAATCAAAAGCGGACTTTTTGAACAACCTCTATTACGATGTAACGTGTTTATATTCAGCCGCATGCATGCCAGCCGTATATCCCGTGGAGAAAGCAGCAGTGATATTATACCCTCCGGTGTAACCGTGAATATCCAAAACTTCACCGCAAAAGAATAGTCCAGGCAGCAGCTTGGATTCCATTGTTTTTGGGTATATCTCCTTTAAGTGGATTCCTCCCCCAGTAACAAAGGCTTCTTTGAGCGATCTCGTTCCGTCAGCACGGAAGGTAAAAGCTTTCATTAGCCCACACAAGTTGCTTAACATACCTTTGGGAAAATGGTGGAACGTGAGGTCATCGCTGATCTCTGCCCGTTTCATCATTAAGGGAATCATACGTTCAGGAACCCATGTTTTTAAAATGTTTTTGACAGCCTTGCGGGATTCTTGTTCCAATACTTGTTGCACCTGTGCTTCCAATGCACCTGGGGACAGCTCCGGGAACAGATCAATGCTCATAATGACCTGTGGGTTTCCAGACTTCATCTGAACCTTGCGGATAAATTGGCTGCAGCGCAGTGCGACGGGTCCGGACACTCCAAAATGCGTGAAGATCATATCCCCGCGATGGGAGATGACTGTTTTTCCTTTGGCATCCACTACGGATAGAGCGATATCCCTCAAAGACAAACCTTGCAGTTCTTTGGACTGAATCCAACTCTCTCCAGACACAATGGGCACTTCGGTCGGATATAACTCCGTTATCGTGTGGCCCGCAGCCTCAGCCCAAGGATAACCATCTCCGGTAGATCCGGTTTGAGGTACGGACTTGCCGCCGGTAGCGATGATGACAGAGCGCCCAAGAATGGTTTTACCGGATATCAATTTAACACCCTGTATCTGCTGACCGTTCTGAATAATTTCCTTGACCGGTTCTTTGGTGCGAATCTCAACGCCGAGGGAGACAATCTTGCCTACCAGCGCATCCACAACTGTTTTCGCTTTATCGGTTACAGGGAACATTCTGCCGTTGTCTTCTTCTTTCAGGGCAATTCCGAGATTCTCGAAGAAACGCATGATTCCCTGGTTGTCCAGATTTTGAAACGAACTATATAAAAAGCGTCCATTACCCGGAATATGTCGGATGAGTTCATCCGTTTCCTTGGCATTGGTTACATTGCATCGACCTCCGCCAGAGATACCTAGTTTACGACCCAGTTGATCTCCTTTATCCAGCAGAAGCACGGAGGCTCCATGCTCGGCAGCAGCAACGCAAGCCATCAGGCCCGCAGATCCACCACCAATTACAATGACATCATACATATGTTATTACCCTCTTTTTTCATTGATTTTGTCTGTTTTACGTAAAATGTGTCTACTCCTGGCTTTTTCTGAAATATAATGGAGTTATGAGCAGTTCTATTGTGCAGTCTTAAGGGATATATTGTAATATACTGTCGCCTATGTTTTAATCAGAAATACATGAGGGAATGTGCAGGCAGAGGAGGAGATGGCATTGTGGTTGCGTTAAAGGACATGCTTTTACAAGTACTGCTGGCAGGGTCGGCGGTATTTCTGATTCCCTTATTCCGTCTGGTACTCTCCAAGCGGGTTATTGCCAGAATGGAACATGCCGGAATCGTTCATACCAGTTTTGCTGTGACAAGTGTCGCGAGCATGTTATTGTGTCTGCTGTTTGCGCTCTATGCAAGCCCGGTGGCCGTACCCATATCATTAAGCATCGTACCTGTGATACTTGTTATTTTGTATTGTAAGTCCGCTATAGGCGTAACGCTGTCCATTCTACATATTCTCTTCTATTTTCTTTTTGCGCATCCCTATGATCTGTACGGATTTCTCCTTCATACGGGCATTCTTCTCTATCCTATTGTATGGTTGTCTGCCAAACGATTCAAGCATAATACACCTTCACGCAAAATGGCGATCCTCATCATCCTGATTACAATGGAACTGGTTGTAACGAGTCTGTTATGGATCGCATCCCTCCAGAATGAATCCACATACTCTGCGACCTACATGATACTTACAGCACTTGGATATACCGCTGGAGCCATTGTTGCGGGTAGTCTGAGTCTGCTATGGCTGGAACGGATGAAGCACTATCGCGGGCTGGAACAGCATCTCTCGGAAGTCCACCACCGATACATAGCCGAAACGGAGAAACTTCATCAGATTCTGAACGCAGTGCCTCTCTCCATTGCTACCGTAGATAAACAAGGCACAGTGATGTTTGTCAATGAGATGATGGAGCAAACGGCAAGGGAGCAACTACCTTGTACCTCCACGCCTGATCTCATTGGACAGCCTGCCAGTCAATTTGTTGAACAAGGTCAGGCGGACAAGATGGATAAAAGCATTCGCAGAGCCGTCGTTCATGGTGAGATTAGTGGGTTGACCGTTCGTTACGGTGCATACGTATTTCAATCCCGAACGGTACCGATTTATGCCTTTTCAACAGAGTCTGCGAGAGAAGTTACAGGAGCCATGCTGATCATCCAGGATATCACGGAGCTTGAGATGTTGCGAAGTGAACTGGATAATGTGGATCGTCTCAGTCTGGTGGGGCAGATGGCTGCAAGCATTACGCATGAGGTGCGTAATCCAATGGCGGTTGTGCGGGGTTTTCTTCAACTCATGCAGGAAAAGAGTCCTGATTCCCTCGATCACTATTACCGGATCGTTCTGGAAGAGCTGGACCGAGCCAACAGTATCATTAATGATTTCTTGTCTTTGGCTCAGAATCGTATTGCCGAGAAAGAAGAATCCCAGCTGCACGACATCATCCATGAACTCAGTCCGTTGTTATGGGCGGATGCGAACCTGCGTGGTCAGAGTATTGAACTCATGTTGGCCCATAATGTGCCAAAGCTGCATCTCAATTCTAAGGAAATCAAACAGGTGGTGTTGAACCTGGCCCGTAACGGGATGGAAGCCATGAATGAGAAGGGTGTGCTTACGCTGGAGACGCGGATAGTGGATGATAAGGTGGAACTGTGTGTACGTGACACAGGACCTGGTCTACCCAGTGTGAAGAAGGAAAAGCTGTTTGAACCTTTCTATACGACAAAAGCCAAGGGAACCGGACTTGGATTGTCCATGTGCCTGAGTATTGTGGAACGACATAATGGAACCATTACTGTGGAATCGGAGGAAGGCCAGGGCACAACCTTCAAAGTGGCATTTGAACGTTAGTCATTCAGCATATTTTGCCAGACATTGAGACATAATATTATGGAAGAAGCCTTTCCGCAGGCGGTTTCTGAATCTTGCTTTCATTGCTTATGGATGTATAATAGGAATAGCACATCATTACATCCATAATGTTCGATATGAATGTAACGTTGTTTTGGAGAGTTTATTGGCCTTTAATTCTATCGAGATCATAGAACAACTATTTATAAGGAGTGAAACCGAATGTCGATGTCATTTGATCAATACATGAAAGATATGGTTCAACCGATGCGGGATGATTTAACTCGTCTAGGAATCCAGGAGTTGCGTACTCCTGAAGAAGTGGAAGCAAGTCTTCCGGATGCAAAAGGAACAGCGCTGGTTGTCATTAACTCTGTATGCGGATGTGCCGCAGGTCAATGTCGCCCAGGTGTGTCCCAAGCACTGCAGCACGATATTACACCGGATCATCTGTACACTGTATTTGCTGGTCAGGACAAAGAAGCAACTGCAAAAGCACGTGAATTCTTTGCACCGTATCCTCCATCTTCACCGTCCATCGCTCTGATGAAAGACGGAGAACTCGTTCACTTTATCGAGCGTCATCAAGTGGAAGACCGTTCTGCAGAGGATATTGCGGCTGATCTCAAAAGTGCATTTGACCGTTACTGCCGTTAATTCGCTCCAATAGAACGCCCCGCCCTTCGGATCACCGATGCCGGGGCGTTTCATTTTGGATAGATAAGGTTATTGATCCATTCGGACCTTTCAAGCTGGACATCAAATTTCATTCATTTAGAAACGGGGTGTGTGAACGATGAGTTTGCAACAACAGATCATCGCTGAATTGAAGGTTAAACCAAGCATTAATGAAGAAGAGGAAGTACGCAAGCGTGTTGATTTTCTGAAGACGTATGTGAAAAATGCGGGTGCCAAGGGTTTGCTGATTGCGATCAGCGGCGGTATTGACAGTGCAGTGGCTACGGCGCTTTGCAAAAGAGCGACGGACGAGCTCACGCAAGAGAACAACCAAGAGTACAAAACGCTTGGTGTGTTCCAACCTTATGGTGAACAATCCGATATCGACCACAGCTACGCTGTAGCCAAAGCATACGATCTGAAGCATGTCGTGGAAACCAATATCGAAGATGCAGTGAACGAGATTGCGCTGGAAGTGGAGCAAGGTTTCAAATCCTTGGGCAGCCCACGTCATATGACTCACCAAGGCAAAGGTAATGTCAAAGCGAGAACTCGTATGGTTATGCAATATGCGCTTTCGTTTGAAGAAAACCTGCTCGTTGTAGGTACGGATCATGCATCCGAAGCCATCACAGGTTTCTATACCAAATGGGGCGATGGCGCTGTGGATATCACACCACTGAGCACCCTGAACAAACGTCAGGTACGCCAGCTTGCAGCATATCTGAACGTTCCACAGGCTGTTTTGGACAAAGCACCATCGGCAGGGCTATGGGAAGGTCAGACGGACGAAGATGAGCTGGGAATTTCGTATGAAGCGAACAGCGACTATCTCGAAGGCAAACAGATTGATCCGGCTGCACAAGAGCGCCTCGAAGCGTTCTATACGCGTACACATCACAAACGCAATGCCATTCCTGGTATCTAATACGGATGAATGAGCATGATTGATATAGGCTGTTAACACCAACATTGAAATAACGTCCCTCTTAGGGAATGCAAAAAGAGTCACTGCCGTGAGCAGTGACTCTTTTTGTTATGTGGAACGAGAAATTGCAAAAATCCAGGTGACTACTATATTAAAGATGAGTTACTTACTCCAGTCTTGGATCTGTTGCAGGGTTTGGGTAATGGCTTGCTCCAGTTGCGGAGTGTTTTCTTTAAATGGATGTACCGTATTAAAGGTGTGATTCCCTTCAGGTATCTGGTGCCATGGGATATCAGGGCGTGCTTGCACAAGTGCGGCAGAACCGTCCCGCAGACGCTGTGGATCTTCTGTTCCCTGAATGAGTGCGACTCGCACAGGTGAAGAAGCCAAGCGGTCAATGATAGCGTAACGTTTGCTATGCTTGTCCAGGTCTTCCAGAATAGCCACGTCCAGTGGCATCTGCTGGCCTGTTCGTCCGTTAACGACATGGCTGCGGCCATGCGTACGCATTTCTTCTTTTTGCTCCGCTGTGAAGAGATCCAGATTGGTTACGCCATTCCAGGAGATGACACCTGCCACCTGCTCGGGGTGATCCAGTGCATAGACGAGACTTACGCCCGCACCGCGGCTATGACCAACCAGGTATACAGGAAGTCCAGTGAGTTCAGGTTGTGTAGCCACATGTTCCAGTACCAGGGCCAGATCGGCAAGCTCCCGGCTGTAGGTATTCACTGCGAACTTTTCAAGTTCAGAGAATTGCTCCAGATATTCGCCGATACCGTTGTGAGAGAAATTAAAGGTCAGCACATGATGAGTCTGGCTTAGCTGTGAAGCTGCATAGGGGAACATGCCCCAGTCTTTGAAGCCTTTGTATCCGTGAGACAGAACGATGACACCTTGAGCGGGTTGTTGTGCAGGGAAAAAGTCTCCGCGAATGATCGCATCTACGTCAGTGGGCAATTCAAAAGTTATGAGCATTATTCAGACCTCCTAAGAATTTCAGACGATTCCTGATTCATATTTTAGCATATATGGTAATGCGGATAGGTACTCGCTTCTGATCGTCCCTCCTGCTACAATAGAATACGTGTTCGGAGAGTTACGGATCATGTGATTGAATGGAGATCTTTTACAATGAAGGTTCAAAAAGAGCGGTTTTCAGTACCGAGAAGATAGGACTTTTTGAATAACCTCTTACAGTATAAAAGATTAAGCGGGTGAAGCGTTGATGATATATGGCATAGGTAATGATGTGCTGGAGATTGGACGTATGCGGAAGTTATTGTCCGATCGCCATGCGGAAGCTTTCATAAAACGAATTTTAACGCCAGCAGAGCGGGAGATCGCAGTTCGTCGAGGGAAGCGGATGACGGAGTTTGTATCCGGTCGATTTGCAGCGAAAGAAGCGGTGTCTAAGGCATTTGGTTGCGGTATTGGTGGCGTAATGGGCTTCACTGACATTGAAGTGCTGCCTGATGGGACAGGACGTCCAGTGGCCTCGCTGTCCAGTCAAGCCTGGGAACGTCTGCAGCTGCCATATGATAAGCAATATGACATTCATTTGAGTATTACACATCAGACGGAATTGGCAGCGGCCTTTGCGATCGTGGAACAGATGGAAAAGTAGTTAGCTTGGCAATAGGAGAGGACGGAAATATGGGTTTACAGGAACAGAAACAACATTTCAGCGTGAATTTGCTGGACTGGTATATGGTCAACAGACGGGATTTGCCGTGGCGTCGCCACAACAATCCGTATTTCACATGGGTATCGGAGATTATGCTTCAGCAGACTCGAGTCGATACGGTAATTCCGTATTTCAATCGTTTTATCGGGAATTTCCCGACCGTGCAAGCGTTAGCGGAGGCACCCGAAGAGGATGTGTTGAAAAATTGGGAGGGACTTGGTTATTACTCCCGTGCACGTAATCTTCAGACAGCCGCGAGACAAGTCATGGAGCTGCACGGAGGCGAGATGCCGCAGGACAAGCCGGCTGTCTTTGCATTAAAAGGGGTGGGCCCGTATACTGCCGGGGCCATTCTCAGCATTGCTTTCAACCAGCCGCAGCCTGCGGTAGATGGCAATGTCATGCGGGTACTGTCCCGATACTTCCTCATCAATGAGGACATTATGAAGGGCAGCACCCGGGTGTTGATGGAAGAGCTCGCAGGAGAGCTCATTCCGGAAGGGCGGGCGCGTGATTTCAATCAGGCGCTGATGGAGCTTGGCGCGCTGGTATGTACCCCCAAAGCGCCGCACTGCCTGACTTGCCCGGTCATGGAGCAATGTTCCGGCCGCATCGCCGGAAGAGAGCTTACACTGCCGGTCAAGACCAAGGCGAAGCCGCCGCGCCCTGAGCAGCGGCTGGTCGCGATTGTGGAGGGCCGCGGTGCTCATCGCGGCCAAGTGCTTGTGCGCCAGCGCCCAGACACGGGCCTATTGGCCCGCATGTGGGAGCTGCCGCATGTGCTCGCGGCGCCTGCCGCAGCAAGCAAGAAGGCGGCGCCGCTGGCGGATGAGCCGGCCATGGCATTGCTGGCCGGCAGTCTGTGGGCGGAAGGCTTCGCTGCCCGCCCGGAAGGGCTGGCTACCCATGCGGAGCATGTGTTCAGCCACATTGTCTGGAGCCTGCAGGTGTACAAGTGTACCGAGCAGGACCAGAGCAGTGAGCTTCCGCTGATCGCAGCGGAAGCCAGAGCCGCCTACGATGCACAGGCGGCAACAAGGGAGGGCGCAGCTTCATCATCAGCTGTGTCACCTGAGTCAGACACGACGCATTCATCGGAGCCAGGCACGCCTAATGCGCAGAACATCTCAACATCGCTTAACGATGGAGAGATGTTGATGTCATCATCTGATGTTAGTGACCTAGCGCTGAGCACTCCGACACTGACAGGTAAAGGCGATGGCTTGACCTACCGCTGGATCGGTCCGGAAGATATGGATAAGATGGCATTCCCGAATATCTTCCTGAAGCTGATCAGCAGTTATTTTGCTGGTGCGTATGATCAAGTGAATGATTAAATGGGGGAGCTAACGAACTCCAGAGGTCTTATCATGTGGATATACCACAATTATAAATTCTAACGAACCTGAGTGACGTTATCATAGACAAATCAACCCAAAAGTGCGTATCAAAGCCCGTATCTGGGGAAATAGCTACTCTGAGATTCGTTAGGTTCGCGATACGATGAAATATCGAGCAATAACGTGTCCTGGGTTCGTTAGAAACAAAACCCCCATTAACTATAGTGATAGCAAAAAGAGAGCCTGATCACGGTCATGATGACCGAATCAGGCTCTCTTTTATGTTAACTGTTGCATGCTAACAGTCTTATTTTGCAGAAGCGTAACGTTTGTTTACTTCATCCCAGTTGATTACATTCCAGAAAGCGGCGATGTAGTCAGGACGTTTGTTTTGGTAGTTCAGGTAGTAAGCGTGCTCCCATACATCCAGACCCAGAACCGGAGTCAGACCTTCGAAGAGAGGGCTGTCTTGGTTAGGTGTGCTAGTGATGGACAACTTGCCATCTTTACCAACTACGAGCCAAGCCCAGCCGGAACCGAAGCGAGTTGTAGCTGCTTTAGCGAAATCTTCTTTGAATTTATCAAAGCCACCCAGTTCGCTATCGATAGCTGCTGCGATATCGCCTGTAGGAGCGCCGCCGCCGTTAGGTCCGATGATTTCCCAGAACAAGCTGTGGTTAGCATGTCCACCACCATTGTTGCGAACCGCTGTGCGGATGCCTTCAGGTACGCTGTCAAGGTTAGCAATCAGATCTTCCAAGCTTTTTTCTTGCAGTTCAGGAGCGCTTTCCAGCGCTGCGTTCAAGTTAGTTACATAAGTATTGTGATGGCGATCGTGGTGGATTTCCATCGTTTTTGCATCGATATGTGGTTCCAGTGCGTCGTTAGCGTAAGGAAGTGCTGGTAATTGAAAAGTCATAATGAAATACCTCCTGAGATTTTAGGTTTTTTTGAAAACAGGTACATATGTAATAATACCCTTGCCACTAATATTAAACCGCATTCGAGCTAATTAAGCAACATTTTTGTTTATTAAGTCCCCCGAGGCGTTGATCTAATGATGGGCCAGAGATAACAAACATATTTTACCCTTTATGCAACTATTTATGTGTTTTCAGACGTTTAAATGGATGAAAAGTTTAATATTCGCATGTAAACGGTTACAATTAAGCGCTTTCAAAAGAAAATGCGTGTTTTATGGAGAAAAGTATGGTTTAATTGACGAAGAAGCGGTATTTTCTCGTTTTTTGTCATTATATGAACATTGGGTTTTTGGTAAAAAGGGATTCCCTTTTTGTAAAAAACCTCATCTAAGCTAACGAAAAGGGAGATTTAAGACATGCACGTTCGTTCCTTTCAGTTGAGTGATGCAAGCCAGATGACGGAGCTTCTCCAGGTTGCACTATCGGAAGAGTGTTATGAGAACACGATGGGCCCGTTTGCCCGTCAATTGTCATGGGATTCTGACCTGATCATGGTTGCGGAAGAAGAGGGAGACCTCGTCGGCGCTTTGATCGGTACGATTGATCACAACCAGGGTTGTATCTACCGTATTGCGGTACATCCAGACTATCGTCGCCGTGGAGTCGGCAAAACACTTGTCGAGGCTATGGAACAGCGGTTCCAGCAGCGTAAAGTCAGCCAAGTATGGGTGGCGGGTGATGAGCACAACAAAGTAGCCATGCCTCTATATGAAGCAATGGGTTACGGTGCCAATCAGATTATGAGCGCTTTCCAGACTCTTAGTATTTTGTCCAAAGCTTAGTTTGCATGTTTAAAAAGAAATAAAAAAAAGATTTTCATTTCATATTAGGCATATCTCTTTAACGTGTAAGAACGTGAGGGATGTGCCTTTCTATTTATATGAGTGTTCTTCACGTCATATTCCTCTGGTTTCCTCATTTTCTGAACATGCTTCGGAGTCCCTGAATTCTATTTAAATCACCCTGACTATCCCGGCTGTATTCACGATAACCAAGGTATTGGTGCTCATAACCAATTGTTTCACTCTCCCAAATGGAGTAGACTGAAAGGGAGTATGGTTACCATGTTACAAGTTTAATTCAACTATTTAATAAATGAGGTGTCCCTTTGAATTCCAATAATCATTCAATGGAACATGTGACTTCCGAGCAACGAAATGAACCGTCAAAGCCTGAACAACCGGGGAAATCTTGGGTTGTCGAGCTGTGGGACTGGGTCAAAACGATTGTTGTTGCTTTTGTAATTATGATGCTGCTGAACCTGTTTGTGTTTAATCTGTCAATGGTCAAGGGACAGTCCATGCAGCCGACACTGGTTGAGCGAGATCGCCTTTTCGTCAACAAAATCGTATACCATCTGGGTAATCCTTCCCGATCAGATGTGATCGTACTTCGTGATCCAAGCGAAGGTGTGGAGAAGAAGGATTTTCTGGTGAAACGAATCGTTGGACTTCCGGGAGATACTATTGAAGTTAGGGATCACCATCTATATGTGAACGGCGATCAACAAGCGGAAACGTACACCGATATTGAGGTGCAGGACCCTGATTTTGGCCCAATCACACTAGAGCCGGATCATTTCTTCGTGATGGGGGATAATCGTCATGAAGGCAAAAGTAAGGATAGCCGAGTGTTTGGCAGTATTACATCCGACCAGATTGTAGGCAAGGCTGAATTTATTTTCTGGCCGTTTTCTGAATTGAAGAAATTGTAAAATGCTCACAGGACAACAACTTCAGATTGCATTTTGCGTTAAACCATATAGACTCGTTCCGTTTGAATTCAAGTATGCAAGGCATATATAGAAATTAACGCCTGTCCTCTTACCGTGAGGCGGGCGTTCACTATTTACGGAATAAGTGTTGGAAGAAGAGAGGGAAGAGAAATGACGAGCGTACAGACCGGGGCAGCACAGGATGCCTCCGTATGGGAAAAGTTAAAACAGGAGATCAAGGCAGCTGGCCCCGGACTGGGCATTGATGATATCGGTTTTGCTTCGGCTGATCCCTTTGTTTCCCTGAAGTCGCTACTGGAGCAGTCGCGGGATAAAGGGTATGCTTCAGGTTTTGAAGAGCCGGATATTGAAAAAAGGGTGCACCCCGCCTTAAAAGATGGCGAGCCCGCTTCACTTATTGCAATAGCCGTGGCATACCCATCCAAAATGGTGAATCCGCCGAAATCGGAGCCTGGTGCGTATCGAGGCATTTTTGCCCGTTCGGCTTGGGGTCAGGATTATCATCAGGTCCTGCGTGCAGCGATGGACAAGTTGGTCAATTTTATAAAGGAACGCGTACCTGAAGCCATGATCGAAAGCATGGTAGACACCGGAGCATTGGTGGATCGTGCGGTGTCCCAGCGTGCGGGGATTGGTTTTAGTGCCAAAAACTGTGCCATTATATCACCCAAATTTGGTTCATGGATTTTTCTCGGAGAACTGGTAACGAATATTCCTTTTCAACCAGACACACCTGTGACCGAAGACTGCGGTGAATGTACAAAATGTATCGATGCCTGTCCTACAGGAGCATTAGTGGGGCCGGGGCAGTTGAATGCACAGCGTTGTATTTCTTTTGTAACCCAGACAAAAGGGTTCGTGGATGAAGAATTTATGCTGAAAATAGGCAACCGTCTGTACGGTTGTGATACGTGTCAGATTGTTTGTCCGAAGAACCGGGGCAAGAACTGGGATCACCATCCCGAATTTCACCCCGATCCGGAGATTGTGAAGCCACTCCTACTGCCGCTGCTGGACATCGGTAACCGGGAATTCAAGGAACGTTTTGGTCAGAGTTCCGCCGCTTGGCGGGGCAAGAAGCCGATTCAACGCAACGCCGTTATTGCCCTGGGCAATTTCAAAGACAAAAGTGCTGTACCCAAACTTACAGAAGTATTAAAACGTGATCCGCGCCCCGAGTTGCGGGGAACCGCAGCCTGGGCGTTAAGCAGAATTGGAGGAGAAGACGCCATGAGAGCAATTGGGGAAGCTGCCGCTAACGAACAAGATGGGAACGTACTAAGCATGCTGCAGAAGGCCGAGGAGCGACTGAGTTCGTCCGAGACCTTACCCAAACAGCCACAGGCTGGACAAGTGAGTGAGAAGCAGCCAGAGGAACAGAACAACGAGAACAATGCCTTACGTGCGTTACAACAGGATTTGAAAATGGAAGCTGGGATTGAACCGGGTAGTGAGCAGTCTGCACAGCCTGACAAACCGGAAGCCGCAGCGTGGAAACCTTCAGCCGTTACAGGTCTTCATGGCAAGCCCGTATACTACGATGAGGTACTGACACCGATTGGTACTCTTACGTTATGCGCGACGGATGAAGGGCTGTGTCACATTGATTTTGGCGCCTTTCACGTACGCGAAGCTCATCTGCAACAATGGGCACGCATCTGGATTGGCGAGTATCGATATGAGAAGAATGAAGAGAAGCTCAGCGAAGCTGCAAAGCAGTTAAAGGAGTATTTTGCAGGGGAGAGAAAAACGTTCGACTTGCAGCTTGATCGGCTTGGAACACCATTCCAGCTACAAGTATGGCAAGTTCTGTCCGATATATCTTATGGAGAGGCCTCATCACACCAACAGGTTGCGGAAATCATCGGCAGACCCAAGGCTGTTCGTGCAGTTCTGGACGCCATTAGCAAGAATCCGATTCCGATTATTATTCCCTGTCACCGTATCAGTGGTAAAGACGGTACCCTGGTGGGTTATGTAGGCGGTCTGCAAACCAAGGAGCAATTGCTCGCATTGGAGCAGCTATCGTAAGAGCGGGGGACGTTCATGAAGTATGTAAACGTGGAGAGCGTGGAAGCGGGGGAGCTTCTGGGCAAGACGGTATATTCCAGTAACGGCACGGTACTGCTGTCTGCCGGAGTCCAGCTCACCGTATACATGGTCAATACGTTGAAGCGTATTGGCGTGACCATGTTATACATCCAGGATGAAGCGTATAAAGATGTGGATGCAGAAGACATTCTGGATGAAACCACGAAACGGGCAATAATTAATGAAATGAGTGTCACACTCGAATCCATTCGATCCGGGAAAGACTGGAGTCCGAGAAAAGTTGCCCTCAGTATAGAGAAGTTGCTGAATGATGTACTGAACGGGCGTGAAATGCTTGTGCAGCTCACCGATATTCGTACCAAAGACAATGCACAGTATGTTCATGCGATGAATGTATGTTTGTTGTCTTCGGTCATCGGACTGAATATGGGACTCAATTATAATCAACTGAAGGACCTTGCTGTGGGGGCATTATTGCATGATATTGGCAAAGTGGGGGAACCTCCTGGCAGTGGCTCTGCTGCAAATTCTTCGCTGCACCATACATGGCGTGGATTTGAAGTGATTAAGAACAAACGGGAGTTCAGTCTGTTGGTCGCCCATACGGCCCTGCAACATCATGAGCATGTAGATGGTACAGGCATGCCGAGAGGGATCAAGGGGAGTGACATTCATCTGTTTGCGAGAATCGTTAGTGTGGCTAATATCTATGATAATCTCATTAATGGTTTATCCAAGGACAGTTTGATGCCACATGAGGCCTGTGAAGAGATGATGGCGTTGTCTGGTACAAAGCTGGATCGGGACATTCTGATTGAGTTCAATAAGAGTGTATCCGTGTATCCCAATGGTACAGCGGTACGACTGTCTACCAAAGAGACTGGAGTCATTGTGCGTCAACATCGGGGATTACCCGGCAGACCTGTAATCAGGGTGGCGCGCGGAAGTACGCGTTATTCTCTGGATGTGGTTGAAATCGATCTGGCTCAGCATACAACCGTTTTCATTGAAGCTGTCATGACGTAGCTTGTGTGCGGTTCAACTGGAAAATCCGTTTGCTCAAGGCGTGCGGAAATGCTATGATACTTTCAGGAAATCCGCTCTGTGTCAGGTTTGCAACATGTGTGTCAAACATCATGAAGTGACACAGATTATCAGGCTTTTTAGAATGCATACAGAGGTGTCTAAGAGATGGATATTGTTATACCGATTATTACATTGATTGTTGGTCTGGTCGGGGGATTTTTCATCGGGGTGTTCTACTTGCGTAAACAACTTGAGAAAATGCAAAGCAATCCGGACATGCTTCAGAAAATGGCGAAGCAAATGGGCTACAACCTGAATGGCAAGCAAATGCAGCGTGCCCAGCAGATGATGAAGAATCAGCAGCCAGGAGCGAAAATGCCTCAGCCGCAACAGCATCCTGCGCGTAAAAGTTCGGGCCGCCGAAAATAATAGCAGTGAAGTGAAATAACTGCTTACCTTATTGTGGTTCGAAAGGAGGCGTTTGGCAGTGGCTGGCGTTAAAGATTATTTGAATTCAAAAGTATCCGACAATCGGGAGAAGATCGAGTATCATGTAGAGCAGATCCTGAAATTGATCGGAGAAGATAGTACACGTGAAGGGTTGCTTGAAACGCCTGCACGTGTGACCCGAATGTATGAAGAAATTTTTGGCGGATATGAAGTAGACCCGCGCGATGTGCTCGGTGTCACGTTTGACGAGAATCATGAAGAACTGGTTATCGTCAAGGATATTGTCTACTACAGTCAGTGTGAGCACCACATGGCGCCGTTCTTCGGCAAGGTGCACATTGGGTATGTACCAAGCGGCAAGATCGTTGGTCTGAGCAAAATGGCTCGTCTGGTCGAAGCAGTAACACGTCGCCTTCAAGTTCAGGAACGTATTACTTCACAGATCGCTGACATTCTGACAGAGGCCGTTGAACCTCATGGAGTTATGGTCGTTGTGGAAGGCGAGCACTTGTGCATGTGTTCCCGCGGCGTGAAGAAACCGGGAAGCAAGACGGTGACGTCTGCTGTACGTGGTTCTTTCCGTGAGAATCCGGCACAACGTGCAGAGTTCTTGTCTTTGGTAAAAGATTAAGATCAGGTATGTCCACTCGCTGGACAAGCCGGATGAGTAAGTTCCTTTGGTTTTGGAAGCAGCAGTTTCTAAGCCATAGGATATGATATAAATAAGCCGTGTTCCCTGGGAACCGGCTTATTTATATATGCGTTGTCATTCCTATATACTGGATACATATGAATTCGTTAAGCCGGAGGTAATGGAACGATGAGTGTACCTTCCCATTCAGATCAACCGGTTCAGCCGGAAAAGGGACTACAGGCAGATCAACAGGCTACATTGCGTCTGCAAATCTGGGAGACACCACTCATGCGACAAGGGAGTAGTGTACTCGAAGCTTTTGCTTGGGAAGAAGTTATGTGCAGGCGGGTTGGGGCAGGGCATCTACCTGTTGCACATATATGGAGACACCCAGATGCCTTTGTAGCGGGTCTGCGTGACCGCAGGTTGCCACAGGCTGTAGAAGCGATGGAACAGATTAGAAGCCAAGGGACAGCGGTCTGTGTTCGGCCTTCGGGTGGAGCGGCAGTACCCTTAACCCCAGGGGTAGTTAATGTGTCGCTGATTCTGCCTAATCCCGGACATGCCATCAATATTCATGATGATTTCCGGGAGATGGCTTCGATTATTGCCGAGTCGCTAACGCCGTGGTCGAATCAGGCGCAGACAGGCGAGGTTCAGGGTGCTTTTTGCCCGGGAGATTATGATGTCAGTGTAGGTGGCCTAAAATTCTGTGGTATTGCCCAGCGCAGGCAGGCAAAGGCGTATATCATTACGGCTTTTATCATCGTGGACGGTCAGGGTGATCAATTGGCAGCAGATGTGCGACAATTCTATCAGCATGCAGCAGGCGGGGCGAGTGAAGGATATCCCGATGTTCAGCCTGGCACGATGGCAAGTCTGAAAGAATTGGCAGGTGTACCTTCGGCTGCGGCATATACTGCGGCTTTGGTTCGGACACTGCGAGATCGCTATCCACTTGCGGAGACCAGCAGGGTGCTTAGCGTTGGCTCTGAAGAAGTACGCCTGACAGCTGAGCAGATGAAGCTGCGCTACGATTAACACTTTTTACTAGGGCTTGGAATTGGTTAATAGAGATGATATGATGTGATTTCGGAAGGAGAGTGTTAGGATGGACACATTGAGATATACGTATTTATATGAGGTTGTATCAACAGGCGAAAAATCCGAGTTCAGCCAAATGGCAACAAGCAAGGAAGAGGCTGCTGCACTGATCGTTGCACGTATAGCCGATCTGGAGTTTACAGATGAGTCTGATATCAAGCTGGGCGATCTGATCTCCATTAGCAAACAGGTTGGCGACAACTATGTGGCTTGCGAGGGCTGTGCTTCTTAAGTGAACATTTAGAAATAGGAAGTCTCTCAAAATACAAGCAAGTCTCTTTTTACAGGAGGCTTGCTTTTTTGTATACACCAAAAGAGATATCGTTCAGTCATTCGGCTGGAGATATCTCTTTTTTTCTCTAAACCATCTAACCCCAAGCTTAATAAGGCGGCCACAACAACTTGCGTGCCGTTTCGTAACGCTCGGCCACAGCGGGCCAGTAGACAACGTTCCACCAATCCTCGATATACTTTTTGCGTTCATTCTGATGTTTCAGATAGTAGGCATGTTCCCACACATCCAGTGGCAGGAGTGGTACGATATCGGACTGGGACAGGTTCTGGTGTTTTTCCGCCTGCAAAATCTCCAAACGATGTGCTCTCGGGCTCCAGACAAGCATCGCCCAGCCACTGCCTTCCACCTTGTTCGCGGCTTCTGTGAATTGATTCTTAAACGCTTCATAACTCCCGAAATCTCGCTTGATCTGCTCTGCGAGCATACCGGAAGGTTTGCCGCCGCCAGCAGGGTTCATAATTGTCCAGAAGATCGTATGCAGGTAGTGGCCTGCCCCGTTGAAGGCAAGTTCACGTTCCCAATGTTTGATGAGTTCAAAGTTATTCTTTTTTCGCGATTCCGCCAGCTTCTTCTCTGCTACATTTAGTCCGTCCACATAAGATTGATGGTGTTTGTCATGATGGATACGCATCGTCAGCTCATCAATATGTGGCTCCAGTGCATTGTACGCATAGGGAAGGGGAGGCAGTGTGTGTCCTCCAATGGGAACCGGCTTTTCTTTTACAGGAGGTGCTGTAGAGCTGGGTGTGGCTTGTGTTGTTCCGGTAGAAGGTGGTTGAATGGTTGCGGATTGGATATGAGCTGAACCGGCAGGTGCATTTACATTTCCCTCTGGAGAAGTTGGAGCTTCTGAAGCTTGGCGATGGATGCTTCCTGACTCTGACGTATGCAACGCATTTTCCAGAAAAAGTGATGGCTCCGAATCCGTTTCGCGTAAGATGCCAGGTTGGCCAAGCGTATCCAATACGCCCAGAAAATACTCCGACTCGCGGATAAAGTGCAGAATGAGTACTTTGGCAAGCGGAACAGCTTGCACAGCAGCACTTTGCTCCAGAAGAACATACAGCTGTTTGATGAACTCTCTCGATTGCTGCCGAGCTGCCAACACAAGTTGATCGATACAACGAACGATGTAGGGAGCAGGCGGATGGGTTGCGGGCAATAGTTGTTTTAAAAGCTGATTGGCTACTCGCTCACTGTTTGCAAAGGTAACCTCCCATTCCTCCAGTAGCTTGACGTATGGGGGCTCCAGATCAGGAACCAGGGCACGAATGACGAGTGTATGTTCTTTCTCCTGCTCTTTCCAGAAACGGATTTCCTCCAATGTCCGCAGAGGCAGCAGGTGACCATATCCATACCAGTTCATCTATGTTGAACCTCCTTCAGATGAAATTCATTGCATGCAGACCGTCTGTTCATGCGTCCCAAGAGTATATTCCGCGAGCTTGTTGTCCTATGAGTGCAAAAAAAGAGCCCCTGAGGGCTCTGGAATAAATTCGATGATTGAAATTTGGTTATTCTCCATTATTCGTGTTTTGCACATCGTCACTGCTTGTTTTCGTTACATGACTCAGGAAAGTTGAGACACGGCGCAGATATTCCTTTGGATGCTCCCGGAAGATCAACTCATGATGCGCATCCTGGACAATCCATACATCGGAGTACGGATTGGTCTGGTTGGCGGCGAGTTGCTCCGCAATTGGATAAGGCGCCTTCTCGTCCTCTGTACCATGGATGAAGAAAATCGGGAACGGATAATCTTTCTTTTTCACTTCCTGGTATGGAATCTGTTGTAATCCGGTACCATTCAGAACAGGGAACAACAGTTTCATGATCTCCAGTGTAGGCTGACGTGGCAAATCGATCTGGTTGTGAATGTTGTGGTACAGCGTATCTGGCTCCAGCAGGAACGCACTGTCCAGAATCATTGCATCCACTTCCTTCGTAATCAGTCCGGTTTGAAGCGCCGTACCGGCACCCATCGAGAAGCCCCAGACAACCAGTTCCTGCGCACCGCGCTGCTTGGCGAACTGGATGGCACCCAGCAATTGCTGTGACTCAGCTTTGCCACCTGTGGCTACAGCTTTGTTCACTTGAGAAGCGAAGCCGTAATCGAACATCACCACGTTGAACCCAAGTTGATGGGCATAGTGTGCCAGGTCATACATGGGTACCCATGTTTCTTCACGATTGGCACCATAGCCGTGACTGAAAATAATCGTTTTGCTTGCAGCATTGTCAGCAGGTATATACCATCCCTGCATCGTCCGGCTGCCATCTGCTGCCGGGAACGTGATGTCTTCGTACTTCATGTTCTTGGCCTGCATCGGATTGGAGAAGACCGGCGCTACAGTAGGATTGGATAATACCCATGCGATATAACCATGCAGTGCGATAAAACAAAACAGTAGAAAAAATACAACGGAGAGCAGCAACGCTACGATAATATGTTTGAACCGAATCAGCCTCGGTGATAGGGAAGAGGGCAGATCGGACACTTTTGTTTGCAGCGGGGCTTCGCTCTGGGATGATTGATACATGAATGCCCCTCCTTTGAAGTTCAGTTGAAGATAACAACGACATGAAAAGAGAATTGCGTCGATTTCAGAGCCTGCTTCAGAGCGATATCTTAATGTAATATATCTTTATCGTATGTTCCAATATAGTCAAAGTCAATTGATTGAGGGCATTTGTTACGCAATTGTTATATAGTTCTTAAGATATATGGGTAAAATTACCTTAGTGTGTAAATTACAGGGGATTAAGTCTTATAAAAAGGAAAAATTTACACGTTTGCCTATTTTGATTTTGGCTCTTTTTGGTTTACAGATGAGACCGTTTCTCATATAATTTATGTAACCAAGTTTCATGTGATGAAACATGAGGAGGGCATTATGCCATGGAAGATCGCAAGTTAACCGTCCGGGCTGTGGAACGGGCGCTGGATATATTATTATGTTTTACCACACGCAGTGATCTGGGACTCACCGAAATTGCCAGCCAGATCGGCCTGCACAAAAGTACAGTCCACCGTTTGATGGCTACGCTGGAGGATCGAGGGTTCGTGATCCGCGATGCAGCAACAGAGAAGTACCGACTTGGCATCCGAATCTGGGAGCTGTCAGCTCATATGTCCCGCAGTGATGATCCCGCTATTCTGCTGTTGCCTGCGATGGAGCGACTGAGAGATCGATTGGGGGAGACCGTGAGTCTGTACCTGCGTGATGGCAGTGAACGGATACGGATTCAGGCTGTGCAAAGTGATCAGGCGATCCGCCGAGTTGCTCCCGTTGGTGTTAGACTCCCGCTGTCTGTGGGGGCTTCCAGCAAAGTCCTGATGGCGTTTGCCACGGACGAGGATCGTGAAGAACTGATGAACGGGCCGGAATGGCCGGTGTTTATTGATCCCGCGGTGTATTTAGCGCAGATGGGAGATATCCGGGATAACGGATATGCCACAAGTTACGAGGAACGTGAGCCGGGAGCTGCCGCGGTATCTGTACCGATTATGGATCGCAGAGGCAATATTGCAGCTGCCCTCTCGGTCTCAGGACCTGTCAGCCGACTTTCGCAGGAGACATTGCATGAATACGCACCTGTGTTGAAGGATGCTGCTACGCAAATGGGGCTCATGTTATCCTGATGTTGATGTAAGTTTTTTCTCCAATAGAGTTTGATCATTTGGAATATAAAGGTTGTTTTTATGTTCCGGTTGCGCTACTCTGTAATGGACGGCCCAGCGGGGCCAGCTTCATTGAATATGAACGGCGGCTTATGTAAGCTGCAACTAATTAACGTTACTGGGGGAGTCCGAATTGTCCGGACTGAGACGGAATCGCATGAGATTCCGGACCCTTTGCACCTGATCTGGATCATACCAGCGTAGGGAAGTAATCGGCGATATGACCACAACCACCACATGATGTGACCCTTGTAGGGCTCCGTTAAGGAGCTGCATAAAGGTGCATTATTGGTGATGGACATAAAAGTCGGTTCCTTCGGGGACCGGCTTTTTTATATACAGGGAACGGGCGATATAGCGCGGATTTTATGGGCTTCTTTTTCGATAACCTGCGGAAGTGGGCTTGGATGAGGAGGGAAGTCTTATAGATCGATGATCTGTGGCAGCCTCCGTCTGTTGTTAACTGTACATGAAAAGTGTCTCCCCTGGTCTGGTGTAGGATCGCTCTTTCTTCTCTGCATTGCGCATGATTTGGGACAGGTACGTAAGCGAGCTAATGATGAAACCAACCAAACAAGCGACGAACACTGAGGAGGAGACAAGTGAACATGAGTACAGGAAATCAAACGGGACAACAAGCGATGGAACAGGAACATAACGGTCAGCAGGTGGAAAAAGAAACAGGGGCGGCCGGACGGGTCCAGCCCTTTCCGGGCAGCCGCAAAGTCTACATTCAGGGCTCACGGCCGGACATTGCTGTACCGGAGCGTGAGATAGCCCTTCATGACACGAATACTCCCCAAGGGGTGGAGCATAACGAACCGTTGCGTGTCTACGATACGAGCGGCCCGATGATCGATCCCGCATTTCATGCGGATATCCGCGCAGGTTTGCCAGCCCTGCGCACTCGCTGGATCACAGAGCGTGGCGATGTTGAAGCTTATCAAGGCCGTACGGTTAAACCGGAGGATAACGGACTGAAGCCCGGAGGAAAGAGAGCTGGAGCCGAAGAGTACCCTGGATTACGAGGCAAACCGCTGCGAGCACAGACAGGACGCTGTGTGACTCAGATGCATTATGCGAGGCAGGGAGTCATTACGGCAGAGATGGAGTTCGCCGCTATTCGTGAAGGCGTGGAACCGGAATTTGTAAGACAGGAGCTGGCGAGTGGACGGGCCATCCTGCCGTCCAACATCAATCACCCGGAGAGTGAGCCGATGTTGATTGGTCGTCATTTTCATGTGAAGATCAATGCCAATATAGGCAACTCTTCTGTATCTTCCTCCATCGAGGAAGAGGTGGAGAAGATGACTTGGGCGGTACGCTGGGGATCGGATACCGTGATGGATCTATCCACAGGCAAAAACATTCATACCACCCGGGAATGGATTATCCGCAATTCACCTGTGCCGATTGGTACGGTGCCGCTGTATCAGGCGCTGGAAAAGGTGAATGGCGAAGCGGAAGCGCTGACTTGGGAGTTGTACCGTGACACACTCATAGAGCAGGCAGAGCAGGGCGTGGACTACTTTACGATTCATGCAGGTGTATTGCTGCGTTATATCCCTATGACGGCCAAGCGGATGACAGGCATTGTATCTCGCGGTGGGTCCATTATGGCAGCATGGTGCCTTGCGCATCATCAGGAGAACTTTTTGTACATTCATTTTGAAGAAATCTGCGAGATTATGAAAAGGTATGATGTGGCGTTTTCGCTGGGAGATGGACTTCGTCCAGGTAGTATCTACGATGCGAATGACGAAGCTCAGATGGCGGAACTGGCTACGCTCGGGGAACTGACGCAGATCGCATGGAAGCATGATGTGCAGGTGATGATCGAAGGTCCGGGGCATGTGCCGATGCATAAGATCAAAGAGAATGTGGACTTGCAGATGGAGATCTGTAAAGAGGCACCGTTCTATACGCTGGGGCCGCTGACGACCGACATTGCCCCGGGTTACGATCACATCACATCCGCCATTGGTGCGGCCATGATTGGTTGGTTCGGCACGTCCATGCTCTGTTATGTTACGCCAAAAGAACATTTGGGCCTGCCCAACAAGGATGATGTGCGGGAAGGGGTCATCGCCTACAAGATCGCAGCTCATGCCGCCGATCTGGCGAAAGGCCATCCACGTGCCCAGCGCCGCGATGACGCATTGTCCAAGGCACGCTTCGAGTTCCGCTGGCGGGACCAGTTCAACCTGTCGCTGGACCCGGAACGTGCGCTGTCCTACCATGATGAGACACTGCCGGCAGAAGGGGCCAAAGAAGCTCATTTCTGCTCCATGTGTGGACCAAAGTTCTGTAGCATGCGCATCACGCAGGACATTCGTGCCTTTGCCGCAGACAAAGGGTTGTCCGAGAATGAGGCTGTAGCTGCCGGGATGCAGGAAAAAGCCGAGGAATATCGGACACGCTCCTAAGGGAGCCAAGTGATGAAGGTTTTTTGAAGCTTTAAATTATAAATATTGATTAATGTTTGGACAAGGCCAAACCCGCTTCACCGTAACTCTTGGATTCAATCCAACTTACGCCAAATCTGAAATAGGATACCTGCGATGACAAACAGCACGCCATCAGAAAGTTTAAGATTACTAGCATGTAGAAGTGCGGAAGAACCCATACCGACTAGGAACAAGATAAAAATATATAAAAATCGCATTAATTTATTCACCTCTCTTTTTGAGTGAAATGTGTAAAAGAGAACGATTTTTATATCGTTCTCTTTTGTTAATTTAAATTTATTCTACCTTATATTACATAAACATATTTAACAAAGACTTTATTAATAATTAAAATTTTTAAGTGTACCTCTGGAATCATTATCAGCAGAGCCTGAGAAGCTAACCTCTAGAGCTCCAAAACTCAATCCTACACTGCCCGTACCTTTAATGTGGTAGTAATTGGATTGTATTTGAGATAGACCACTTTGATTTCCTTGCTTTTTATGTTCTATTGTAAAGACGGCAGAGGCAACCTGTTCTGTTATAATAATGCCCCCTTTGAGATCAGCATTGAATCCAACACCATTCTCACCAGTATATGAGAAATTACGTCCACTTCCTAAAGTTGTAAACGTAGAGTTTCCGCTATACTTGACTTTATCTTCATAATACCCAGAACCTGGAACTGTTCTCCAAATTTCTTTATCAAAAGAAGCGCCATAAGCATCAGATAAGCGCCAAAAAGGCATTGATTTCCACTTTCCTGTTAATGCAACCATAAACCGCTCACGATTATTAACATTATCAGTTCGAACTATGGTTATATAATAGTCAAATTGATCATCCTTGATATTTCCAAGTGGTCCAACCTCTCCGTTGAATTCAGGTGCTGAGGCTTTTTCATGAGCCACTACTTCAATTGATCCATCTTCTTTCGAAAGACTTTTCTTAAACTCAGGGCTCCAGGATTCTATTACTTCATAAGGAATACCCTGCTTTAATAAAGTTATATCCAATTTCACAGTTTTATTCTCTGCAGAAGCGAAAGCACTGGTAGGAATAAGTAATAGGCATAGACAGCAAACCAACAGTAACTTCGATAAACGCAATAATTTCAATGTAAAACCTCACCCTCTGAGTAATTTGTTAAATTATAACAATATAAATTTATCATATAACCCTAGGTTTGTATACCTAAATTATGTATATTTAATTATTATTTTATAAATTAGGATTAATATGTATTTATGTAAATAATAAATTAAACATACTTATATTTATTATACTAACTCTTAACTAGATCACAGGAGCACATCCAATTTGTATCAATTAATTGTTTGATGCAGCTACTGTCGAGCCAAGCCCAAATCCTTCTCCAAATACGTTGCAAGCAATGCCAGCGGGCTATGGATTGGAATACCGCGATCTATTGTAACCTGTGCAGCAGCGGGAGCCATAGACAGTTGGGCCGCCACTACCGCTTTACCCGGGTACTGCTCAGCAATCTGCTGTAAGCCTTTTCGTACCGCTTCGAGATACCCTTGCTGATCTCCACGCATAATCAACTCAAATGTCCCAGGGATGCACACCGCTTCCGTCTGAGAGGTCTTGGCAACGTGTAGTTGCCCATTCTCATCCTCTTGCTGTAATGCCTGATTCAACCGTGCCATCGTTCCTTCAATAGTTGCCGGGTTGGTGAATGATATTATGTAATCTCCTGGTACTCGCCGCATCTCCTGCAATAACGGATCATCTATGCCGATCACAGGCACAGGGACCTGTATGGCTTCCTGCTCCAGTACTGTCGCAAACAGGGTGCAGGTGACCAGAATGGCATCGGCATGACACTCAGCGATCCATTGGAGCGTCTGGGCTACCTTCTCGTGAATAATGACCTCGGAAAAGTCAGCGTCATGTTTAAGACGGTCCAGACCTGGATCGACGTAATGGACCAATTCAACTTCATAAGGAGCAAGCGTCTCTTCAATTAAGGCGATGTTGGAATAATGAGCGTGAAAACAACCAATGGTGGTCATGTGCTAAGTCCCCTTTAACAGTTCGTATATGTCATGGATCTTTTAGATATTTAAACCATTATAGAAACATGCCTGAGAACTGTACAGTCGTTTATGGCTCAACGCCAATAACCGCCCTTCCGCCAAGCTGCGGAAAGACGGTTGATAACCTGACTCAACTAGGGTCGGTCCGGTGTCCATTTTTATCTAAGGGAAGGAGAAGCATTTTTCTTCGCCATTTTTTGTTGCAGAATTTCATGAAAGGATAGACCTTGAGTGTTCTCATTCTCCTTTTTAGGAGCAGTGGTCGCCGTGTTGCGCGGATATTGGTGATGGTACGGGATCATTTGCTGAATAGGCATGCGGATCATCTTGGTTCCTCCTTTGATGCGTTTTTTTGGATTATGTATTTCGACTGGTTACCATGCCAGGTGCGCATATAGGTACATGTGACTTGTTAGACGAAATAAAAGAGTTTAAAGCGTAATTCCAATTGGATTGTAGTGATTTTACCCGGTTTTAAGGAGATGTAAACGTTTTTAGGGAAATTCAGGAGTAAAGGACCTAATATGAAAGGTTTGATATGGGAGGATCGAATCGGTTGTTATGTGAATAGTCCCAATTTTAAGGAAGTCAATGGTACCCGCATATGAGGCATATTATCTGGTTAAATGATGCAAAGCATGCTAACTAACTTGGTACCATGGTCGGGTTGTTTAGGGGATAATGTAGTTCCGGATATAACAAAAAAACTGCCGAGCGAACCCGGCAGCTTGCTTGATATGAAGAAGGATGCGATGAAACTTTGATTCTGTCTGAGGTGGTATCGTGTTGGTTTTATCTACTTTGGCGAACAGCGATGTATATATCCACTTGTACACTTTCGGGATTCAGGCTGCGTTCATCATATAATTCAAAATCCCCGGTGAACGTACGATCGCTTTGTTTATCCCATGCCCACACGGCTCCCCAAGCTTCGCCAACAACCTCTGCCATCGGTCCTTTTCTGGAAGTGAATATGGCGTAAGTTGCAGGAGGGAGTAAAATGTCGTCCAATCCCTCAGGCAACGATTCGTTCGGACTGACCTCATGCCCTACCAGTATGGTGTATTCTCCGGTTATCCCATCGGTGTAATCCGTGTAACAACCATAGCGAACAACTTCAGGTGCAGGGAGGTGCTCTGAGGCAAAATAATTGTTCCAGAGTCCCTGAATACAACCTTTGCCACTGATCTCAATGGCGTTGGTTGTGCGGGCGGATACGCCGGCAAGACGTTTGCCAGGGAGCGTGACATAACGAACGGGCTGGGCAGAGAACGAATGCTCTGTTGTTACCTGACCAGGATTAGCGGAAGCAGTAGAGTTTTCAGCCAGAGATTCTGTGTGTTGATCCGTGGTATTTGTGCGCCAACGTTTCAAAAAAGGAAGCTGGTTACGCAGCATCGAACCAGCGGATTCCTCATCCATGCCTTCGTCCTTCAGAATGGCAGTGCACATCTCCGTCATGCCTTCAAGTGACATACCGGGCTGCTCAAACTTGCCCTCTTTGTAACAATAGATACAATACTCACGGGTTGTGCTTCCATCTGCTTCCGTTCCGAATTGGGAAGGGGTTGTGAGCGGCATGCCGCAGCTTTGACATACAGTAACGTTCATGATTAGTTCCTCCTCATATATGTAGAGATTGAATATATCTGAAGTATACGAGGAGGAACTGGACAGCTGTCTGTCAGGTTTGAGTTGGGGGTATATAATTTTGTACAATTTGCTCGGCGATACGGCAGATTTCATCCCGAATATGCTGAGGTTCCAATACTTCAACGTCCGCGCCGAAGCCCAGAATGAACCCATATAACCAGCTATCCTCGGGAAAAGCAACTTGGCTGATATAATACCCAGTCCCATCAGGCATGACGTTCTCGATCCCAAACCATTCTTCCGCAATATGACGGACTCGAGCATGGAATTTCAAGGTTAACCTAGCTTGATTGTCCGGACGGCTCCATTCCTGTTGCCAGGGTCTGTCCTGTGGGTTGATGACTTTACGCTCGAAGTGCTCATTAGCAAGTGTGACATCTTGCATGCGCACAAGCTTGAACATGCGAAATTGATTCCGCTCGTGACAAAAAGCATACAGATACCAGGAATGCTTTTTGAGTACGATGGTATGAGGGTCGGCGGTTCGATGAGTATGGATACCTTCCGCACTGCAGTAGGTAAAGGTTACGGGGCGTAATTGATCCATACCCTGTTCGATAAGTTCAAGCTTGATTTTCAGCGCTTCGGGATGTGTCCAAGTTGAATAATCCACGATGAATCGATTGGTATTGGCCTGAAAATCGTCATTTTTGGATTCAGGGACGATACTGCTGAGTTTTTCGACCAGAAGCTCACGCGCCGCATTAGCATGGGAAGTGGATACACTGCGTAGTGCAGTGACGATGGAAGCGAGGTCCTTGTCTGTTAATACGTTTCGATCCAGACGGTAACCCTCTGCCAGACCAATCCCGCCGCTTGCCCCCTGATACGTCACTACAGGGATACCTGCTTGACCCAATGTATCGATGTCCCGATAGATGGTCCGGATCGATACTTCGAACATATCTGCCAAGTCTTTGGCTTGTACCCGTCCACGATTGATTAGCAGCACTACGATGGCTAATAAACGCTCCAGTTTCATATGTATGGATTCCTTTCATTGGTTTATCTGTTGGATTCAAATATGTTATATTGTTGAGCATCACACATAGGAGTGGAATAAGCAATGAAGCGAATTACGATTCTGATCGCAGACGATGAAGTTGAGATCGCTGATCTGGTTGCTTTACATTTACAAAAAGAAGGATATCACACCATCAAGGCCTTTGATGGGAAGGCGGCGGTTCAAGCTGTTCAGACTCAAGCGATAGATTTGGCGATTCTGGACATTATGATGCCTGGTATGGACGGGTATGAGGTGACACGTAAAATTCGGGAACAGCATCATTTACCGATCATTTTCCTAAGTGCCAAAACGTCAGATATGGATAAAATTACGGGGCTTGTGATGGGCGCGGACGATTATATGACCAAACCGTTTAATCCGATGGAGCTTGTTGCCCGGGTTAACTCCCAGTTACGTCGTTCACTCCAATTCAGCCAGTCTGCGCCTGTGCAGAGGTCCATTCTGGAGAAAGGTGGGCTCATCATCACGCCAGATCAACATCGCGTTACACTCTACGGCAAACCAGTGGAACTAACACCGAAGGAGTTTGACATTTTGTATCTGCTCGCGAGCCACCCCAAGCAGGTGTTCAGTGCAGAAAATATTTTTGAACAGGTCTGGGGAGAAGCCTATTACGAGAGTGGGAATACCGTGATGGTCCACATTCGGACCCTGCGCAAAAAGCTGGGGGAAGATGTGAACAAGAACAAGTTTATCAAAACCATCTGGGGTGTGGGGTACACGTTTAATGACTAAACGAAGAAGTTTTCGTACAACCATGATTATGTTGCTAGGGTTAAGCATGCTTGCCTCTGGTGCAATTACCTATGGGATTTACAAGCTTATGCAAGCCTATTATTCGGGTGTCCGTGCAGAAGATCAGCTCGCTGAATATCGTCATTTTATGAGAAGTATCGGGGATATCTATTTCTTTCTGATTTTATTTATCCCACTCGCCATTCTATTTTTCTTCTGGTTTACCAAACCCTACGCGACGTATTTCAAGGATATTTCTACAGGGATCAGGCATTTGGCCAACGGTGACTTTCAGCATCGTGTGCAGATCTCCTCGAAGGACGAGTTAGGTACGATTGCGGAGGATGTGAATTTGGCAAGTGAGAAGCTAAGGGAAGCGGTAGAACGAGGGGATTTTGCTGAAAATAGTAAGGACCAGCTTGTTGTCAATCTGGCGCATGACCTGCGAACACCGCTGACGTCTGTGCTTGGATATTTAGATCTGCTCATGAAGGATGATCAGTTGACAGAGGAGCAGGTACGGCACTTTACGTCGATTGCATTCACCAAATCACAGCGCCTGGAGAAGCTGATTGATGATTTGTTCGAAATTACCCGTATGAATTATGGCATGCTGCCTATAAACAAGACACAGCTGGATCTTAGCGAACTGCTGAAGCAGATGAACGAAGAACTCTATCCTGTATTTGAAAAGAACCAACTAGTCGCCCGACTAAAAATAGACACTGACCTTACGGTATCCGGTGATGGCGAGCTGCTGGCTCGTGTGTTTGAGAATCTGCTAATTAACGCTGCACGGCATGGCAAGGATGGCATGTACGTAGATATTAATGGATATCGGGATGCAGAACAGGTCATCATTCAGGTAATTAACTATGGTGGACATATTCGTCCGGAGGAATTGCCACATATCTTCGATATGTATTACACCGGAGATCGTGCCCGGACCCCTCAGGAGGGTGGTACAGGCCTTGGACTGTTTATCGCTCGTAATATTGTGGAGCAGCATGACGGTACGATCTCGGCTCAGAGCGACGTGGTACGGACGTTATTCGAGGTTCGTTTGCCCGTCTTCCAATAAGGTTGACGTCAAAATTTAAGAAAAACTTTAAAATTGCCCTGCTTTTTCTTTAACTTGTGTTGTCTATCCTTGATATATGAGGTAAAAGGAGGAACAAGCATGAAAAAGTGGGGCTTTTTGATATGTATTATTTTGATCGGATATATCGTTACGCAATCACCGGGATGGATTCAGCAGAAGGATGAGTTGCCCATCGAGATTCAGAATACGCATGAAAATCCTGCAGGTTATACGGCATCCGTCACTGGAAATATTCATGATCAGGTACATAAGGGGAACTTGTTATTGGTTAATAAGCAATACCCCGTTGAAGCGGAAGGGGTTAAATCCGATATTGTATATGTGGCAGATGAGGATGAGCTGCTTCGTGGATATGGAATCATGGATCAGAAAATCATGTTATCCCGCCAGGTGGCGCAGGAGTTTCAGAAGATGGTCGAAGCAGCAGGCGAAGAGGGAGTCCGATATTTTCTCATCAGTAGTGGGTACAGGGATTTTGCGAAGCAGGACGAGCTTTATCGGGAAAAGGGTTCAGACTATGCGCTTCCTGCGGGACACAGTGAGCACAATCTCGGGTTATCCCTGGATGTCGGTTCCAGCTTGGCTGCCATGAATGAAGCACCAGAGGGAGCATGGCTGGAGAAGAATGCATGGAAATACGGATTTATTTTGCGTTACCCAAAGGATAAAGTGCGCATTACAGGTATTCAATATGAACCATGGCACTTTCGATATGTAGGCCTGCCCCATAGTGCTGTCATGCATGATAATAATCTAGTGCTGGAGGAGTACCTTGAATTGTTAAAAGAAAAAGAGAACATTACTGTTGAAGTAGAGGGTGAGGCGTATCATATCCGCTATTACCGTGCCACCCAAGATATGACCGTGTACATACCTGAACAAGGCCAAACTGAAATATCGGGTGATAACATGGATGGCGTCATCGTCACCGTAAAGAAATAACAGGGCAACACAAAGGAGGAGGAGCAGCATGAAGCACAACAACCAGAAGAAAAGCAAACATTACATCCTTTGGATTGCCGTTTTCACTATCTATTTATATCTGCTGACTAAGCTGATCCTGTTTAAAGGAAGCCCGGTCGATTTTGGCATCGTGAAGGATCGACTGATGGCGTTCTTGCAACAACCGGATCTGGTCCATAACCGAACCGTCAACCTGACACCATTTCAGGAAATCTCACGAGACTGGAACAGTCTGTCGTTACATCGTCCTGGCACCGCAATCCATCTGGTAGGCAATATACTGGCCTTTATCCCTCTGGGCATCTTCATCCCTGTGTTGACGGGCAACAAGTTATTCTCTGGAGTAAAGGTAATCTTGCTGTCTCTGCTGCTCAGTCTGGGCTATGAAGTGACACAGTTAGTGACTGGTATGGGCATATTTGATGTGGATGATTTGATGCTTAATACACTCGGCGGCTTGATTGGATATATTGTTTTCACTATGGCTATGGGTCTGAAAAAGGTGTTGGTGGGAGGAGAATCCCACGTGACGACGAAAAAGTTAAATTCTAAGGAAAGTCACGTGTAAGGAGGAGAAGAACTTGATTATAATGGCTGTACTGTTCATTAGCGCAGGGCTAATATTTCTCGTGTATCCACACAAGGTAACGGATGCTTCGGAAAAACAGATCACGGAGCGAGTGATCATGTCTAGATGGGTTGGCGGCTCGTTAATTGCTCTGTCGTGTTTGTTTCTGATCATGGGCACAATTCAACTGTTAGATCAAGCCGCACATCACATTGGGCATTAAAAGGCAGTTGGCCTCCTTGAAGCAACGGAGAATACACACATACTGAAACCACAGCTCCCCGTAACGTGCAGAGTGCACTTTACGAGGAGTTTTTTAGTGTTTCATAAGGTCTCAAATTTAGGATAGGATCAGTGAACTTTGCGAGTAACATCGTAAATGAGGTAGAGTAGAGATGATGCGTTAGTACCTATTCCTTACAAAAAAAGGAGGACATAATTTGTATTCATTAGCTAAAGAACTAGCAGGACGAATGAAAGCCATTATGCAAATTGAAACCGAAATTGCTGAAGCTAAGATTGATCAACAGGCTGAAGAGATCATACTTGGTATGGAACAGAGAAGATCGGCTTTAATAAATAATGTCACACGTGATGAATTAATGGTCATCCAAACAGTGATAAACGTAGGAAGGTCAGAAAGAGGGTATCGTTATCATTTTAATTCGGAAGACGTTGAGATTATTAACCTTCCCATCGAGTTAAACGAGCATGAGTTGATGCAGAAATATTCCTACTATCTGATACATAAGACCAAAGAGGAATTAGCATATGGAATTGAATATCATACGCTTGTCTCATCATTTCTAAAAGAAGGTATAGAGATCTTGAAACTCTAGACCGTTACGCGACATACTAATAGGAGGTCTGCAAGATGATAATGAAAATTTCGTATTATACGCCAGATGGATTCTACTATTATGTCCCCGATCAATATGCAGAGAAGATGGAAGAGTGGAGAATTGAATTTTCAGATTTTTTGCAGAGTATAGAGGGGAAACATCCATTCACAGAATACATAGAGTCTATTAATTATGAGGGTGAGCTGGAATATGCCGTTTTTGTAAGATGCTACGGAGGAGATGAGTTTGTAGACTGGATTAACGTAGAGAAATTAAAATGCAGAGGTATATATCGTATAGCTGAGCCACCTGATGATTCGGAAGTTGGCTTGAAGATTGATTTTTAAACATATCCCGAGTATAAAAAGCAAAGCAAAAAAAAGCTCCCCGCCACGTGCTGATTGCACGTGGCAGGGAGCTTTTCTGTATAACTTCATCACATTAATGATTTATATCATTAAGCTTTTTTCATCATTTGACGCAATACAGTTTGCAGGATACCGCCGTTATGGTAGTAATCCACGTCAACCATGCTGTCCAGACGAGCGATGACAGGGAATTCGAACTGTGTACCGTCTTCACGAGTTACGGTAACTTTCAACTCTTGTCCTGGCTTCACATCATTGCTGAGGCCAGTAATGTCATACGTTTCACGTCCGTTCAGACCAAGGCTGGACCAGCCGTGACCTTCCTGGAATTGCAATGGCATTACGCCCATGCCGACCAGGTTACTACGGTGAATACGCTCGAAGCTTTCTGCGATAACGGCTTTGACGCCGAGCAAGAATGTTCCTTTTGCCGCCCAGTCACGGGAGCTTCCTGTACCATACTCTTTACCTGCGATAACGATCAGGTTCTGTCCTTCATCCTGATACTTCATGGAAGCATCGTAGATGGACATTTCCTCGTCCGTTGGCAGGTACTTCGTGATACCGCCTTCTGTACCAGGAGCCACCTGGTTACGAATACGAATGTTGGCAAACGTACCACGCATCATGACTTCATGGTTACCACGGCGTGAACCGTAGGAGTTGAAGTCTTTGCGCTCTACGCCATGTTCTTTCAGGTACAGTCCAGCCGGGCTGGATGGTGCAATATTACCTGCTGGCGAGATGTGATCCGTTGTTACGGAATCCGCAAGCAATGCCATAACGCGTGCAGAACGGATATCTGCGATATCGTTCAACTTGTCGCCAAGCTCCTGGAAGAACGGAGGATTCTGAATGTACGTGGAGTTCGGATCCCACTCGTACAGTTCACCTTCCGGTACAGAAATTGAATTCCAACGCTCATTGGCTGTAAATACATTCTCGTACTTGTTGCGGAACATCTGAGCGTTCAGGGAACTAGCGATGGTATCCTTGATTTCCTCGGAGGTAGGCCAGAGGTCTTTCAGGAATACAGGCTCATTGTTCGTATCATAACCGATTGGATCGGTTTCAAAGTCAATATTTACGGTACCCGCAAGTGCATATGCCACAACGAGTGGTGGTGATGCCAGGTAGTTGGCTTTAACCTGTGCGTGTACACGGCCTTCGAAGTTACGGTTACCGGACAATACAGCCGCTACGGTCATATCGTTCTCAGCAATAGCTTCGCTCACTTCGTCCGGCAGTGGGCCGGAGTTACCGATACATGTTGCACAACCGTAGCCCGCAACGTTGAATCCGAGTTTGTCGAGATACGTGATCAGACCTGCTTTTTCCAGGTACTCGGTAACCACAAGGGAACCTGGTGTCAGACTGCTTTTCACATATCCTGGTTTGGTCAGGCCGCGTTCAACTGCTTTTTTCGCCAGTAGTCCCGCTCCAACCATAACACTTGGATTCGAAGTGTTCGTACAACTTGTGATCGCCGCGATCACAACAGCGCCTGCCTTCAGTTCACTGTTGGAACCGTCCGGATGCTTCACAGGTACGGATTGTTCGATTTTCTCATCGCTCAGACCGTAGCCGCCTTTATCTACAGGTGTGCGAATGATGCTGTTGAAGCTTTCTTTCATTTGTGTCAGCTCGATGCGATCTTGTGGACGTTTTGGTCCTGCAAGACTTGGTACAACAGAGCCGAGATCCAGTTCAATCACATCTGTGAATTCAGGATCAACGGTGCTTGAAGTACGGAACATGCCTTGAGCTTTGTAATAAGCTTCAACCAATTCTACCTGCTCGTCAGGACGGCCAGTGTTACGCAAATAGTTCAACGTCTCACTATCAACAGGGAAGAAACCGATCGTTGCGCCATATTCTGGTGCCATGTTGGCTACTGTTGCACGGTCAGCCAGACCGATGTTGGCAAGACCTGGTCCGTAGAATTCTACGAATTTACCAACAACGCCTTTTTTACGAAGCAATTGGGTAACAGTCAGTGCCAGATCCGTTGCTGTTGCGCCTTCGCTCAGGCTGCCTGTCAGTTTGAAACCGATAACGTCCGGTGTTACAAAATAAAGCGGTTGGCCCAGCATACCTGCTTCAGCCTCAATACCACCAACACCCCAACCAACAACGCCAAGTCCGTTGATCATGGTGGTGTGGGAGTCTGTACCTACGAGGGAGTCCGGGAATACAACGGTTTCGCCGTCCACGGTTTTTGTTGCTGCCACGGAAGCCAGATACTCCAGGTTAACCTGGTGAACGATCCCTGTGGATGGTGGAACTGCACGGAAATTGTTGAATGCCGTTTGCGCCCAACGCAAGAAGCGGTAACGCTCTTCATTACGCTCAAACTCAACTTTGATATTGTAATCAAGTGCATCGTTGGTACCAAAAGCATCAACCATAACGGAGTGGTCGATAACGAGATCGACTGGTACGAGCGGGTTGATCTGTTTTGGATCGCCGCCTGCTTTTTTCACAGTATCACGCATTGCAGCGAGGTCAACGACAACCGGTACACCGGTGAAATCCTGCAGAACGATACGTGCAGGGATGAATGGAATTTCCTTGTTATTGTCACGGCCATCTGCCCAGCCGGTCAGTTGTTTTACGTGTTCTTCGGTGATAGCACGTCCGTCGAATTGACGAATTGCTGCTTCAAGCAACACTTTAATGGAGAAAGGAAGCCTGGAAAGATCGCCGTGGCCGTTTTCCTGAAGAGCATCGAGACTGTAGTAGCGGTAAGACTTGCCTCCAACCTCAAGACTGCGAGCGGCGGAGAAATGATTCTTTGCTGACATACATGTACCTCCTTGGGATGTGTCGGTGAGATGAAGAAAACGTTCATTTAGGTGAAGAACAGGCCTTCATCGTTCCGTGTTCTTGTTCGTTAGTTTCATCAGATGAAACGTAATTTCATAATCATAACTTTAGTTTTAAGTATACCGTTTTCACCTCCGTACGTAAAGGTCTTTTTGCCTGATCAAGCAAGCTTTTGGACCGATGAAGGCGTTTTCGTGAAGCGAGCAGGAATAAGATATCTTGTGTACCTGTATTTGCCGAATTTCGGATCTCTCTCCTGAGCCGTGTACATACAACCGAAGACCCTTTCATATGAATAGTAGGAGTTTATATACGCAATGAAATATTCCAGACAGAACTCATGCCAAAGGGGGACATAGGCTTGGAACGGGAATGGAAGAGTGCCTTATATACTTACGTGAACCAGTACAATCGCTGTGAGATCGACTACCGTCCACAGACCAGCGAACGGATCGTTACCGATCCTGACTTCGTGGTGGAACGGGGAGAGCGTATGGCAAGGCTGGACGAATGGTATCGTAAGCGGCGCGCCGTGCCTCTTCGCAGCGAGACCAGCGCCAAGCTTGTGCGCACGCTTATGGATGGCCAGGAAGAAGCGGTGGTGGATGTACAATTGTATAGCAGACTGTTCTACGAGAAGAGCGGGATCACCCACCGGGAGGACCGGATTGAGCGGGAGCGGTTAACCTTTCTGCGGCAGAGTGGTGGATGGATCATTGGACGGGTCGAGCGAGAAGTGCCGGAGCGTCGCCCTGCTGGGGAAGGACGTCCGTTTCAACAAGCTGATTTTGTACAGGCGATGAATCGGCCGTTGCTGAATCGGGAAGTGTTGGGTCAAGGAAGAAGCTCACGGCAACAGTCATATCGCAGAGATCTGGCGGTTGCCTATGCAGATCGGTGGTGGAATGCGGGGAATCCGGCATTTGAGGAATTTGATGTGGATTGTACCAATTACGTGTCCCAATGTCTCTTTGCAGGGGGCGCACCCATCCACTATACTGGTAGAAGAGAAGCCGGCTGGTGGTATAAAGGGTATGTGAACGGCTCCGAAATGTGGAGTTACAGTTGGGCAGTTTCCAACAGTCTGGAGCGTTATTTGTCAGGCAGCAGCTGGGGTCTGACCGCGACAGAAGTGGAGCGTCCTGAGCAGCTGATGCTCGGCGATGTTATTCTCTACGATTGGGATGGAGATGGACGATTTCAGCACAGCACCGTTGTGACCGCGTTTGATGCAGGCGGTATGCCGCTTGTTAACGCACATACGGTTAGCAGCCGTCACCGCTTTTGGGATTACCGGGATTCTTACGCTTGGACGGAGCGGACGGTATACCGGCTTTTTCATATTGCAGATGAGTTTTGATGACGAAAGATTTTCGGGATGCGGTGACGCAGACATCCAGTTCCGTGTAAAATAAGACCAGATAATGCAAGCAGAATAACAAGGGTGCTGAGCATGCAAGCATGACAGCATCAGGCACAGATAATCGGAGGGTACACATGAGTATGGATAAATTAAAAGTAGGCGTCGTGTACGGCGGAAAATCGGGCGAGCATGAGGTGTCGCTGCAAACGGCGTTTGCTGTAACAAACG
The DNA here is from genome assembly GCF_037977015.1 of Paenibacillus sp. FSL K6-1122. NCBI lineage: Bacteria > Bacillati > Bacillota > Bacilli > Caryophanales > Paenibacillaceae > Paenibacillus > Paenibacillus sp. FSL K6-1122. The sequence goes on from NZ_CP150272.1 coordinate 766,386, forward strand.
CATTTGATTATGAAAAGTATGAACTGGTTCCTTTTTATATCTCCAAGCAGGGTACGTGGAAAAAAGGACCTGTCATGCATGCGCCGTTCGCGCAGATTGAAGACTTGAAGCTGGAGCAATCGGCGGGTGGAACGCAGGATGCGCTGAACGCCCTGTTTGGCCGTTTGTATGGCGGAGCAGAAGCTCTGGACGTGATGTTCCCTCTGCTGCATGGTACGTTTGGAGAGGATGGTACCATTCAGGGCATGTTTGAGATGGCGGATATGCCATATGTAGGTGCAGGTGTACTGGCTTCTGCTGGCGGCATGGACAAAGTGGTCATGAAAAAGCTGTTTGCACAGGCTGGCATTGACCAATGTGCCTTTACGTATTTTAACGCGACACAATGGAAGCAGACAGAGCACGAAATGATCGTACAGGTCGAAGATCAGCTGGGGTATCCTTGTTTTATCAAACCGGCAAATCTGGGCTCCAGTGTAGGCATCTCCAAAGCACGTAACCGCGATGAGTTGAAGACAGCTGTCGAGTTTGCACTTCGGTATGACACGAAGGTTGTCATTGAGGAGTTCGTTGAAGTACGCGAGGTTGAAGTCAGCGTCCTCGGCAATGACGAGCCCATGGCTTCCGTTCCAGGTGAGATCGTATCCTCCGGTGAGTATTATGACTATGCAGCTAAGTATATTGATGGTCAATCACAGATGCTGATTCCAGCTCCACTGGATCCAGAGGCCGCAGATCGCATTCGCGAGGCAGCTTTGCAGGCGTTCCGTGCGATTGAAGGTAACGGTATTTCACGTGCGGACTTCTTCATTCGGAAAAATGACGGCGCTTTGCTTATTAATGAAGTCAACACCATGCCTGGTTTCACACCATACAGCATGTATCCACTTCTTTGGCGTGAGACAGGTGTATCGTATGCCGAACTGCTGGATCGCATGATTGAACTGGCACTGGAGCGTTACAACCGCAAGCAGGCACTGAATTACGAGAACGGCGTACAGGCGTAGCCTGCGACCACAAGATCAGGAGGGATATGCATGGGATTTCAGACTGAATTCAATTCCGTATGCAAGTTCAAGAATGAGCAGGAGCTGTTCGAACTGCTTGAATACGGACGCGGCAAAATGGTCAAACAGGGCTTCCGGGTATTTCCTACCGGCCAGAAAGTGATTGCATACACACCGGATAACGTGGCTGTAGCCATCGTCAAGATCGTGGTTTCCATTGCGGAGATCAACTTCCAGGGGCAAGAGGTAACTGAGGTGGAGATGCAACTCATCCGCAAATTGACTGAGGAAGAATCACGCATTCAGACTGCCCTTGCGGATGAGATGTTCTTTGGAGAGCAAGCACAGGAGTAGTTGTTGACTGTAAGTGCGGGTCGGAAGGACGGATTTGCCAGAAAACGATTATGGTCACTCTTTTAGGGTAAAACTTGGTTATATACAGTGACGGTACATCCTGACGGCTGAATATGCCGTGCGGGTTCTCCGCCCTAATAGAGAGGAAGAGATTCATGCTCGTACGCTTTGGTTACGTGGCAATGTCCGTGCTTATAGAGAACGCCTCGCCTTCCCGGACCATGACCATGTCGAGTTTTAACAAAATCGATGACAGGGAAGCGGCGATCCGCAAGCTCGAACGGATTGCAGCCGAGAACCTGCACAATACATTACGTTTGCTCAGGCACAACAAGGGTAGCCATATTCATGTATATCGCTTCTCTTCCAAATTGATTCCACTGGCAACACACGAAGACCTGAATGACTGGGACCCGTTCCCGGCACTGAAGCAGGACTTTGCGGCCATTGGTGATTTTGTGAAGGAAAATCATATGCGTGTGTCCTTTCATCCGGATCATTTTACCGTACTTAGTACCCCCCGCGAGCAAGTTCTGCGCAACTCGATTCGCGATCTTCGTCATCATGTTCGGATGCTGGATGCCATGGGGCTGAATGCCACTGCCAAGAACAATATACATATTGGTGGTGCATACGGGGACAAGCCTTCGGCGGCGCTTCGGTTTGAAGAAAACTTTTTGAAGCTGGATCGGGACATTCAGGAGCGGCTCACACTCGAAAATGATGATAAAACATTCAATGCGCCTGAGACACTAGCCGTGTGCCAGCGCTTGGGATTGCCCATGGTACTGGATATCCATCACCAGTGGGTGAACAACGAAGGAGAACAGGCATGGGATCTGTGGCCTGATATTCTAAAGACCTGGCAGTCACCGCTTGCCCAGGCAGATTCACCGGCTGATCAGCCATTGCCACCCAAAATCCATGTCTCCAGTCCAAAGAGTGAGAAGGATCTGCGAGGTCATGCTGATGGTGTGGAGGTAGAGCCTGTGCTCGATTTCTTGCGTCATATCGCAGCAGACACCCCAAGACTTGACGTGATGATTGAGGCCAAACGCAAGGATGAGGCTCTTGTGCAACTGATGCAGAAGCTGGCATTCTATCACGAAGAGGGTGTGGAGTGGGTGGACGAGTCTACCGTCATCATTCATCCGTAGTGCCAAAAGGGGCCTGGGCAACGAGAAACTTTACGACCTGTGGGGCGTATACTTTTAACAAGTATTTCAACTTTTCGTAGATTGATATAGAAAGTAGAGTGAACGCTTTGAATGAGAAGGAAAAGACACCTTATGTCGTGACAAGCAAAAGCTATACTGCCGTTGCCATTAATGCAGCTTCCAAAGCTGGCGAATGGATCAAAAGCCGTCTTGGGACGGTAGCTGAACTTGGCACCAAATATTCACCCCAAGACCTGGTGACCGAAGTGGATAAAGGAGCGGAGCAGATGATCCGCCGCCTGATTCTTACACATTTTCCCCACCATGCCATTCTGGGTGAAGAAGGCGTCGAACCGGGACCGGAGGCTTCGGCAAAAGCACTGAAAGAGGCCGAGGAAGAAGAGTTCCTGTGGATTGTTGATCCTGTGGATGGAACGACGAACTTTGTACACGGATTTCCGTTTTATTCGGTGTCCATCGCATTGGCTCACAATGGTGAAGTCATTGTCGGCGTGATCTACGACCCTTCCCGTGATGAGATGTTTGTTGCGGAAAAAGGGAAAGGAGCATATGTTCACGGAAACCGGATGCTTGTATCTGGTGAACAGGAACTGGCTCAGAGCCTGATTGCGGTTGGATTCCCGGCAGACACAACCTTTGCGTTGCCACTGAATATGGCCGCTGTGCAGGCGCTTGCTCCGCAAGTTCGTAACTTGCGTGCAGGCGGATCTGCCGCCCTTCATCTGGCGTATGTTGCCGCAGGACGTCTCAGCGCCTACACCGAAGTTGGATTGAAACCGTGGGATATTGCCGCAGGTGCGCTGCTGGTTGAAGAATCAGGTGGCAAGGTGACCGATACCATCGGAACGCCTTACCAACTGTCTGTAAACCATGTTGTTGCTAGCAATGGCAAAATCCATGATGCATTAACAGATGTGCTGAAGGAAGCGAAGGCTACCGGTCTGGAGTGAGTTTATTCAACTCATCCATGCTTTAATTACTTTTAATTGTACATTAACGGAGGGGACAGAAAGCATCTGAAGAAGCGGAGCGCTCGCCTTTATCACCGGATTTCTACCTTGGAAAAGGGAATCAAAGAAATCTGGGGATAACAGCGATCGGAAGATGGTTCTGTACACGAAGTGAAAGTGCAATAGTAATAATTAACGTATGTATGACTTTAATTAAAGGAGCGAAAACAATGGATGAATCCAAAGAACTGGAACGACGGCTCAGTGATATGCTGACGGAAGGGGACATGGAAGAGTCCGGCGACACCAATCAGCGTGAACGCCAGCTGATTCCTCCCAAGTATGAAGTGCGAATCCAGACGGAACGTGATCCAATTGTCGAGGAAACGTTAAAGTACCGGAAGATGGCACGCGAAGTGGATGATCGTTATGATCGGTATCTGGAGCGAGCTACCGGGAACAAACCGGAGAGTGACAAGGGTCATTCGATTGCTGAAGACTCGAATAAGCCGCAATCTTAACTAATCACTGAACGTCATAGCTGAGCTTAACCAGTAACAGGCTCCCCTTTAGGGAGTCTGTTATTTCATGTGTGCTCTCAGTAGAGAGGACAACACCTACTTTAAAATGATAGAATAGAGTAACACCAACCTATGTCATTGGAATGACCAATGTACTATATATTAGTGAGGTTGTTCAAAAAGTCCGCTTTTGATTACGAAGGATGCCTAACGGCATCATCAGCATCGAATATGGAATTCAGCCCAAATAAGCGGGAGGCTTACGAAGTATGTTTCCGAAGGAAACATTTTGGTTGCTCACGTAGTTTTCCTACGCTCCGCTACTCCATTTCTAGCTTCATCCCATCTTCTCGGTACTGAAAACCGACCTTTTTGAACACGTATATTAGTGTAAATTATTATAGATTTGCGAGAAGGAGTGTTACCTGAATGAAGCGTAAACGTATATGGGAAAATACAGCTGCCGGTTTAACGGTAAGCATGTTGGCAGGAATGCTGCTCTTTACATCATCTGCATTGCCTGCACACGCGGCTGACACCAAAACCGGTGTATTGCCAGCGGGTACAAACGAGACTTCGCTGACAGCGAAGAAAGATGCAGTAGCCGTAACTAAGGAGTTCCGCATCGTCACATTGGGAGATTCCATAACGGTAGGTTATGAGCCCAACACAAAAGAATTGCCTTATGGTTATGTAGAACGTTTGCATGAGCAAGGTTTGCTGCATGGACGTACACAGGTGGACAACTACGGGATTGCCGGATTGAAAACCAGTGGCCTGAAAAACTTCACTACTGCAATTAAGGATGGCAAAACGCTGACTTCTGAAGCCATTCAACCAAGTCTTCCTGATCCAAGAGCGGGACAGATCGGAGCCAATACTGCTGCAATCCGTGAGAGTGTAGCACAGGCCAATCTGGTTGCAATTACCATTGGGGGAAATGATGTATCTGAGCTTCTCGGTACAGCAGACAAACTGAGTGATCAGGATCTGCAAGCGAAGGTAAAAGAATTACTCGCAACATATACAGCCAATGTAAGTGCAACGATTAATGATATCCATGAAATTAATCCGACAGCTACAATTGTCATCGCTGATCAGTATCAACCGATGCCAGAAGTAGCCGGCAAGACACTCTATGCCAAACTGATGGAGGCATCCCAAGGTTTCACACAGACCATTGATGGCATTGCAGCACAATTCACTGCTCAGGGTACCGATGTCAAAGTCGCACACGTGGCCAAGGAGTTTGTTGGTGGTGAAGGCACGATGACACATATGATCAAAGATCGTGATTTCCACCCGAACCAATTTGGATATGCGGCCATTGCCGAAGTATTTGCCAAAACGATCTGGGGTGACTACACCAAGCTGACTACACCTGCGACAGGTGAGCCGATGAACATTATTGTGAGTGGCAAAACATTAAATACTCCTTACAAACCGATTATCCGTAACGGCAAAAACTTTGTGGCGATTCAAGACATCGTGAATGCGGTCGGTGCTACTACAGTGTGGGATAACAAAACTTCAACCGCAACCATTACATATGGAGACCGGAAAGTTGCTGTGAAGATTGGTGCCAATGCTGTGAAGGTAAATGGAGCATCGGTTACTGTGGATACACCTGCATTCCTGAATAAGGTAGGCAAAGAGTCCAAAACATATGTACCACTTGCCATGGTGGCTGAAGGTCTTGGCTTTGATGTGCAGTATGTAGCGAAGCTGAAAACTGTTTTTGTTAATCCGTAAATTGTATTTCATGCTTTAACATGATGTTATTCAACAGCCAGAATACCTTGATCTGTTCAAGGTATTCTGGCTGTTTTGTGTTCTTTTTGAGTTGCTGACACAGATGTATACCTTCTCTAATGACCTAAAATGTTGCATAAATATATCTTGTCAGATGACCAATGGATGTGTAAATATGAAAATAACTTACAATAAAACCACTAATGCATAGTATGACAGGCACCCCTCGCAAGCCAAAGGAGCGCTTAGGATGAACAAAATTAAGAACGCTTTCACAACACTGCCGATTCATCACAAAACGATTCTTCTCATCGGACTTTTGATGTTGATCAGCTTTACGTTTTATGCGTCCGTACTCCGATATGTGTTCAGTATCTATGACCGCCAGATCTATGAGAAATCCTCGCAGGTCCTCAATATGTCTTCGGTAGGTATTGAGAATCAACTTCGTGAAATTTCTAATCTCTCCTTCAAGGTGATGTCGGACGAGCCGCTTCAGCAATATCTGCTCCAACTGAAAAAGGCCGAAACGGGTTACGAGAAAAATGGATTGCGTAAAAAAATTACCAACAGGTTAGTCGCTTATGCCGGTTCTGAAAAATACGTCTATTCCATGCTATTTATCGATAATGATAATAACGTTATGGCCGCAGGCAATCGGGAGGGAATTTCGGAGTCGAAGCAAAAGGAACTGGTTGCACTGGGACAGCAATACTCGGGCTCCAATGCATGGCATACCAGTGGGGATAAACAGTCCCGACTCTTGTCGGTCCGACAGGTGAAATCCTTTATTGGCGGAGCATTTACATTGGAGGACCTCGGCACACTGATCATCCGCGTACGGCTGGACCGAATTGTACAGGACCAGATGCAAGAACCGGCTGAGGACTCCCAATTACTCATTACGGATGGAAAAGAAGTGATCTATCCAACAGAATCGTCGGTCAGTGAAGCTGAGATTGAGTCTGAATTGAAGCGCACCCAGCCCTATGGAATTGCCATGTTGGAGCAGGGGAGACACTTTGTAGCTCGTGCTCATTCTTCCTATACGGATTGGACCTATTTGTACACAACCCCGTTTGACCAGATGTTTAAAAAGATCCAGTTTGTCAAACAGTTGGTCACAGTGATCTTCATTATGATCTTTCTGGCGGCGCTTATCATTGGAGCGAGATTCTCTCGCAGTATTACCCATCCGATTGCACAGTTGATCAAAAAGATGCGTAATATCGAAAAAGGTGATCTGGATAAGCTGGAGGAGGCAGCCCTTGGCAATGTTCCGATATCTCCACAGAATGAGGTTGGACTGTTGCATCGCACATTCAAGATGATGCTTCAACGGATACGTGAATTGATTGATGAGAATTATGCGAAGCAACTGGTGATTCGTGAGACGGAGTTGAAAGCGCTTCAGGCGCAGATTAATCCACATTTTTTATACAACACGCTGGAATCGATTAACTGGCTGGCTAAAGTACAGAAGCAACGACAGATCTCGGAAATGGTTGAGGCTCTCGGATTTCTGCTGCGTAGCTCTGTGAATATGTCCGAGAAGTGGATCACGCTGGAAAGAGAGCTGGACATTGTCCGCAGTTACGTGACGATTCAGCGCACGCGTTTTGAGGAAAGACTGGATTTCGACATGGAAATTGCCCCGGAGGTAGGAACGGCACGGATACCGAAGTTAACATTACAGCCGTTGGTGGAGAACGCGATACATTATGCACTCGAACCAAGTATTGATCCCTGCCGGATTCGAATCCGGGCGAGAGCAGAGGGAGATAAGGTGATTATTGAAGTTGAGGACGACGGTCCGGGGATGACACCGGAATTCCTGGAACAACTACACGAAGGACGTATTCAGACAAGAGGACAGGGCATTGGGTTATCTAACATCCAGGAACGAATCAGACTTACCTTCGGCGATGAAGGTGGAATGGTGATGAGCAGCAAGCCCGGATCAGGAACTGTAGTATCGATCAGCATACCTTGGATCAGAGAGGACGATGACGATGTACAAAGTGATGCTCGTAGATGATGAACGTGTCATTCTGGAGGGGATTTCCCAAGTGGTCGATTGGGCCGCGGCAGGAACGGAATTGGTGGGTACGGCGAGGAACGGGATTGAAGCATTGGACAAAATCGGGCAGTCGAGACCGGATATTATTATTACGGATATTTCCATGCCAGGGCTGGATGGTCTCGGACTCATAGAGAAGGCATCTGAAGCATACCCGGGAGTACGTTTCATTATGTTATCCGGCTACAAGGAGTTCGAATATGCCCGCAGAGCGATGCAATATGGTGTGAAGCATTATTTGCTCAAACCCTGCAACGAGAATCAGATCCATGATGCATTAACTGAACTGTTGCAGGAACATCAGGATGCCCAGGTGAAGGAGCATGTTGCAGGTGAGATGAAACAGCGATTGCAGCGAGTCCTTCCACATGTGAAGGAGCAATTTCTGCTGGAGTTCATGACCAACCGCACCTATGGGCCGGTTGATCTGGAGTATTATCAGGAGCTGTTTGATTTGGAGCTTGAAGAGAACGCAGTTCGGTTACTGCTGTTCCGAATTGTAGATGAACATGATTACAGCCACTTATTTGCGATCAAAAACATTGCCAGTGACCTGCTCCCACATGTCCTGTTAAGCACAACCATTGAAGGCAAACTCCTCATTCTGCTCGCGGATTCAGCTGATCCGGCCGGACTGAAAGAAAGTATTGAAGAGGTTCGGGCAGCATTCACCAGACTATATAAATTGGAAGTGACCGCTGCGCTGAGTGAAGCAGATCGAATGATTCAGTCCCGGCGGTTGTTTCGTGAGGCATTGCAGTATCTGAACCATCGCTTCTTTATCGGTGAAGGCAAGCTGATTACGAAGAATGATCTGGTACTGGCGGGAGAATGCGACGGGGTGCATGTAGAGCAGGATGCGGAGCAACTGTGTCAGTTGATCAAATCGGGTAATACCGAGGAAACGGCGGTAGAGGTGGATCGTCTGTTTGATCTATTATCACGTCAGCAGCTGGAAATTGAAGTGACTCGCTCTTACGTAGTGCAACTGTACTCAGCTATGGTTCATGTCTGTCCACCTGAGGAGGCAACGGAATTCACCCAGCGTATGGCAGAACTGCCGCATATCGATACGTTATCTGGTTTGAAGTCTTTTGTTGCAAGCAGTACAGCCCGATTAACTTCCGGTTATTACAAAAACCATATCAGTCGCCAGTCTTCTGCCGTGGAGAAGATGATGGATATCGTGGATCGTCATTTTGGAGAGGCGGATCTCTCGCTCAATGGAGTCGCCCATCAGATGCTCTATATGAATCCGGATTACCTGGGCAAGATTTTCAAAAAAGTCACAGGCGAGAATTTTTCCAATTACGTGAATCGCCTGCGCATTGAACGCGCATGTGACCATATTCGCAGAGGCGGGGATGTGAAAGTATTTGAGCTTGCTGAATTGTTCGGATTTGGCGGGAATTCACAATATTTCAGTCAGGTGTTCAAAAAGTGGACCGGGATGACACCTACGGAATTCCGCAGGATCGGCATATAACAATGAGCTACCAATCATGTGATTCATGTCTGGGGAGGACGAACAGCGCCGAGAGGGGGACTGTTGTCCTCCTCTGTTTTTTGAACCAACAAGACGGTTTTGTGTATTCAACTATGGTCGTACATTTGCGAAAATGACATTAACAAGTTTGTGAAAGCGTTATCAGAAATAAAAAGGATAACTCGTTCACACAACCATATCAACATAAAAGGGGAGATTGGCATGGTGAAAAAGGCAATATTCCTGATGATGGCTGCTTTGCTCGTGTTTACAGCGGCATGTAGCTCAGGTGGAGGAACTGAAGGAGCATCTGGAGATGACTCAGTTACCCTGCGGATCGCTTGGTGGGGCTCGGATGCAAGGCATGAATATACACAGAAGGTCATCGACCTGTACAAATCGAAAAACCCGAATGTCAAAATCGACGTGGAATATGCTTCATTTGATGACTACTGGAAAAAGCTCGCACCACAAGCAGCGGCAAATCAGTTGCCTGACATCGTTCAGATGGATATTTCCTACATCAGCCAATATGCACAGAATGGTCAGCTTGAGGATCTAGCGCCTTATCTGGGCAACCAGATCAAAGTGGACGATGTGTCCGAGAATGTTATCAGCACAGGTGTAATTAACGGTAAACAATACGGTGTACCTGCCGGTGTTAACGTTTTGGGCTTCCAATATGATCCGGCTTTGCTTAAAAAAGCAGGAGTGGATGCAATCCCTGACAATATGACTTGGGAATCGTACGAAGCACTGGGTAAACAAACCGCGGATAAAGGTCTGTATTTGGATGGAGGAATAGCTCCGGATATTTTCTTCCACTACTTCCTGCGTACCAAAGGATTGTCGCTTTACAATGCGGAAGGAACAGGTCTTGGTTATGATGATGATCAATTGTTTGTGGAGTTCTTCGGACTTATGCGCCGCATGATCGAGCAAGGTGCAGCACCTACGCCGGATGTAGCCAACCAAACCAAAGGCATTATTGAGGAATCAGATCTCGTGAAGGAAAAAGGAATTGGCGTGTGGCAATGGTCCAACCAGTTCGTAGCCTTACAACAGGTAGCGAACCGTCAACTCGAAATCGCTCCAATGCCAGGACCAGATATGGAAAAAGGACTATATATGCAGCCAAGTATGTACTGGGGTGTGACGTCCAACTCCAAAGTGAAGGAAGAAGCGGCTAAATTCATTGATTTCTGGGTGAATGACGTGGAAGCCAACAAACTGATCAAAGGTGAGCGCGGTGTGCCAATTTCAGGAGCAATCAAAGAAGCTATCGCACCTGAGCTGAGTGACGCAACAAAACAGGTCTTTGAATTCGTAGCAGCCATGGAGCCTAAGGCTTCACCAATGAGTTCTCCGCCACCGGTTGGTTCACCTGAAGTAATCTCTTCCCTAGCAGATGTGGTTGAAGAATTGAACTTTGGCAAAATTACACCTGAACAAGCAGCAGAGACATTCCGCAAGAACGCCGAATCTGTACTTGCGAACAATAAATAACAGTTGAATGATGGCTTGCTCGTCCCACTTCAGGGATGGTCGGGAATGGGGCTACTCGCAAATGCGAGGGCCTTTCCCCGTCCAGATGACCGAAGCCGGGATGAGGGAGCAAGCTGATCCATGAAGGAGGTTCGTTCCATTGAGGCAGTATTCGTCGTTACGTAGAAACTTAACTGGATATGCGTTCATAAGCCCGTTTATTATTGGATTCCTGGGCTTCACACTCATCCCCATGTTTGTGTCCTTATATATGTCGTTCACGAGTTATAACTTATTCACTTCTCCGCGGTGGATTGGGCTTGATAACTACACCAAAATGTTTTTTGATGACCCGAAATATTGGAACTCGGTCAAAGTGACGTTTCTGTATGTATTCATTGGGGTACCGTTAAGGTTGATCTTTGCCCTCTTCGTAGCGATGGTCCTAAACACTGGCTCTCGTATGATTGGAACGTACCGGACGCTGTATTACCTGCCATCCATAATCGGTGGTAGTGTGGCCGTATCCATTATGTGGCGTAACCTCTTCAGTAATGAGGGTGTTATCAACAGTGCTCTAACGGCAATCGGGGTCGGGCCAATCAGCTGGTTTGGTGACCCGAATGCGTCTCTCGTTATGCTTATCTCACTGTCTGTGTGGCAATTCGGTTCGTCTATGCTGATCTTCCTGGCTGGTCTCAAAAATATCCCTACTGAGATGTACGAGGCAGCAGGTGTGGATGGCGCGAATCCTATTCGAAAATTTTTCAGCATTACCTTGCCACTGCTTAGCCCGATCGTCCTGTTCAATATGATTATGCAGACGATTGGAGCATTCATGACGTTTGTACCTGCCTATATAATCTCCAAAGGCGAAGGTGGTCCAATGGACGGTACGATGCTGTACTCTCTATATCTGTTCCGTCAGGCATTTATGTTTAACAACATGGGTTATGCTTCGGCCATGGCTTGGATCATGCTGATCATGATCGGTATACTCACGGTAGCTGTGTTCCTGACATCCAAGTACTGGGTGTTCTACGAATCTGAAGGAGGGAAGTAACGATGGTTTGGAGAAATGTGAAATGGCCCATTTATCACCTGTTCGTTGCAGCTCTTGCCCTCCTAATGTTGTATCCCGTACTTTGGATGCTCTTCAGTTCATTCAAGGAAAGCCGTACGATATTCGTCACAGCGGATACCCTGTTTCCTGCGGAGTGGATCTGGAGCAACTATGTAGATGGCTGGAAAGGCACAGCGGGAAGACCGTTCATGGATTACATCACGAACTCACTTGTAATCGTAGTGATATCTACCATCGGTGCTGTGATATCGTCATCGCTGATCGCTTTTGGTTTTGCCAGACTGAATTTCAAGGGACGCACGTTCTGGTTTTCCTTGATGATGTTAACACTGATGTTGCCACATGACGTGGTATTGGTTCCTCAGTACATCATTTTCACGAAGCTCGGCTGGCTGAATACTATCTTGCCAATCGTTGTACCTACATTCTTCGGAATGCCGTTTTTCATCTTCCTGATGGTACAGTTCATTCGAACGATTCCGAAGGAGCTGGATGAGGCTGCAACCATCGATGGATGTAACAAATTCAGACTGTATATCCAGATTATTATGCCGCTGATCAAGTCTTCTCTGGCGACTGCAGCCATTTTCTCCTTCTACTGGAGATGGGAGGATCTGCTCGGTCCGGTATTGTACCTGAACTCACCTGATAAATACACCGTGTCGATGGCGCTGAAAATGTTCCTCGATAGCGAATCTGCTTCCAACTGGGGTGCAATGTTCGCCATGTCCATCGTCAGTCTGGTTCCGGTTGTAGCTGTGTTCTTCATCTTCCAGAAACAAATTGTTCAAGGGATGAGCACCAGCGGATTGAAAGGATAAGCCAGATTACTGTATCTTCGTATCTTCGCCCGAATGAACGTTTACGAAAGTTAACCAAGGAGGTTATCGCTTTTGAATAAAGCTCAGGGTAGTCAGGCCGTTGCCATGGAGGCAGCGGCAGAGGGCCAGGCAGTGTCCGTGACCAGCTGGAAGTTTAACTTTGGACCGGACTTGGGAAGAGCAGATGAGACAGGGGATTATCTGAAAGTAACTGCAACAACCGCATATGAGGAACGCGGAGGGTACGGATTCGAGGCAGGATCCCTGGTGTATGAGAAACAACGCATTCGTGATTACGATGTGTCGGATCCCTCGAAACAACATCATAACAATCCGGGGCAGACAACCATGTCTGCCCGATTGCGTTCAGGTTTCTGTATTCCGCTCAAAGCATCGTTCATCGTGGATGTTCCCGATGGAACCTACCAAGTATTACTTGTTGCAGGGGATGAATTGGCTGAGACAGTGACCCGCGTGAAAGCTGGTGAAGGCAGGCTTGTACTGCCAACCATTCGCACACTTCCCGGACAATACGCAGAGGTTAGGTTCTCGGTTGTTGTTCGCGGCGGCAGACTTCGTCTGTCATTCTCCGGTCCTGCACCGAGAATTAATGCTTTGGAGATTACTCTTGCGAATCAGACCATGACCGTATTTCTTGCCGGGGATTCAACCGTAACGGATCAGCCGGAAAGTGGATATCCATATTGTGGTTGGGGCCAGCTGTTGCCTGCACAGTTCAAACATGATGTGGCAGTGGATAATCACGCCCAGTCAGGGCGAAGTTCCCGCAGCTTTATTAATGAGGGCAGATTAAGCGCCATTCTGGAGCGAATCAAGCCTGAAGATTTTCTGTTTATTCAATTTGGACATAACGATGAGAAGCCGGACCCTGAACGTGGGACGGACCCATTCACAACATATAAGGAATATTTGAAAAAGTATATCGATGCTGCACGCGAAGCCAAGGCTCGTCCAGTGCTCATCACCCCGGTGCATCGTCGCTATTTTGCGGATGATGGCACATTGACCGATACCCACGGCGATTATATCATCGCCGTGCGTGAGTTGGCCGAAGAGGAAGATGTTCCGCTGATCGATCTGGCTGAGCGCAGCCGTCTTCTGTTCGAGCAAGCGGGTGTTGAAGGCACTAAGGATGACTTTATGTGGGTACTGCCAGGCGAGTATGTGAACTTCCCATCAGGCGTGGAGGATAACACGCATTTTCAGGAACGAGGCGCCCGTCGCCTTGCCCAGCAGGTAGCAGAAGCCATCCGCGAGTTGCAATTGCAACCGCTACAGATGTATCTGCGGTAGGTTCATGCCCTTAATAATTAAGCGAGTTAATTAAATAACGAGCCAGCAAAAGTTGCCCAGCGAATAGCGAAGGCAATAAACTTTTAAAAAACAGGCGAGCGTAGCAGCGGAGGAGGGCGGAATCGGGTAGAGGGAGCGAAGCGTCCGCCTTTGGAGCGGAATTTCCCCTGCTGAGGGGGAATGAATAGAAATCCCGAGCCAACAGCGGCCTGTAGCCCGATCCGCCCGCCAAAGCGACTGCCCCGCGAGCTACTCAGGGTTTAAAAGCTGTAGCGAGTTAAACGAAGTAACGAGCCAGCAAAAGTTGCCCAGCGAAGAGCGAAGGCAATAAACTTTTAAAAAACAGGCGAGCGTAGCAGCGAAGAAGGGCGGAATCGGGTAGAGGGAGCGAAGCGTCCGCCTTTGGAGCGGAATTTCCCCTGCTGAGGGGGAATGAATAGAAATCCCGAGCCAACAGCGGCCTGTAGCCCGATCCGCCCGCCAAAGCGACTGCCCCGCGAGCTACTCAGGGTTTAAAAGCTGTAGCGAGTTAAACGAAGTAACGAGCCAGCAAAAGTTGCCCAGCGAAGAGCGAAGGCAATAAACTTTTAAAAAACAGGCGAGCGTAGCAGCGAAGAAGGGCGGAATCGGGTAGAGGGAGCGAAGCGTCCGCCTTTGGAGCGGGATTTCCCCTGCTGAGGGGAAATGAATAGAAATCCCGAGCCAACAGCGGCCTGTAGCCCGATCCTTCCGCCGAAGCGGCTGCCCCGCGAGCCCTCGGGTTTTAAGAGTTGCCCCCGCGAATGAGCCGAAGAAATCCCGAGCCAACAGCGGCCCACAGCCCGATCCGTCCGCCAAAGCGGCTGCCCCGCGAGCCCACGCATTTTTAACCTATATTGCACTCGTAAAAAAAGGAGGATGTATTTCAATGACACCTGACCAGACAGAATCAGGCACATCTGCAAGTAAGAATGTTTCAGCAGCTACAGGTCACACCTACTGGGTCATTCCGGATGGTTACATTCCCCCGGAGAGCCGGGGCACATTGGAGAGTCATGAGAGCATCTGTGTACTGAACACCAGTGCCACGGATGCGGATCTGCATATCACGATTTACTTTGAAGACAGAGAACCACTCGAGGGTATTGTCGCCGAAGTGCCAGCGAGAAGGACGAAGCACATTCGCACTGCATCGCTACGATCCGGGGAGCAGTCTATTCCGCCGGGCGTGCCTTATGCGATTACGGTTTCGAGCAATATCCCTGTTATCGTCCAGTACAGTCGTTTGGACACGACCCAGCCTGAATTGGCTTTGATGAGTGTCATGGCGTATCCATTAGGATAACTTCCCCAATCGACCGCATAGCTGGAGATGGTAAGAAGCCCCGTAACCTTGCATCCAATGCAGGTAAGGGGCTTCTATTTTTTCGTTTTATTCACTGTATTTATACGTGCTCGCATTCAGGATATCCACGTGAACCTCCACTTTTCCAAGTTTAAAACGTTGGAGTGGATCCGCCCGGTTATAGACTTCCTGTTTCCATAAGGAAAGGTTGTGGCGATATAAGTGTTCCACAAGACCATATGAATCGATCTTGCGTTCCTTGGTTTTTTCAAACGTATCTCGGATTTGGGATTCGATCTGTTTCTCGGCTTCTTGTTCCATGGCATCTGGAGACCGAGGAGCCCCATGATCTTCGGTGATGGCGCTTTTGACCGTGGTAACCAGATCAAAGGTGATGCCATCACCTTGCTTCTTCGCCTTGATTTTTGTCTTGGGATGATGAAGCAACAAGGTTAAATCAGGAGTTTTTCCACTATTCCCATATACATATAGTGGGTACTGATGTACCCGCTCATAATTTACGTATCGTGTACCATCTGCGTCTGCTCCTGCAACTCTACCCTGACTTGTACCTTTGGATATCACATAAAATCCATCCATTTTAACAAGGGGAGGCGTTTTATCGCCGTTGAACCAAGTCTCGTTCCTCGTTGAAACCGAGGGTAAAAGAACGACGGAAGCGGGTTCCCGTAATCCATCGAGAAGCTGATGGAGCCGGATAGGTTCGTAACCAGAATGCTGTTTGTATAGTCTCATGGGCTCAAATAATTCAATGGTCTGGGCGGATTGGTTCAACAATGCAGAGGGAGAGAGTACATCCGGAATGTTATGCTCTGTAGCGTAGATCCAGGGTGTATATCTCAATTGGCCTGAATGAAGAAGTGTATTAAAGATATCCTCCAGTCGACCATCCAAGACTCTTTTGGATAAAACAATAGCTTTAACATGAGTCCAGAGCGTTAGCTGCTGTGACGTTTCATACAAGTCGTTAATAGCCATGTTCAGTGTTGTACCCTCGCCCCGTCCAGTCCAGATATCCCTAGTCTCCCGGGAAGTTGGCGTTTCCTGTTTTGCAATACTGGAGAAGTCAATCAGTTGGGCATACGCAATATACTGGTTATCTACATAATCAATTCCTATCGCCGTAATGAAGTTTATACTTTGCACCTCTTTGGAATCCCAGCACCCCGTTAACAGGATCATGCAGCTTATAAGAAGGCCGCTTATGGATGCCCATCGTTTCACGGGCGTTTCCTCCGGCGAGTAGAATCCTGTGTATGAAGTGCTTCTGGGCGCTTGGTTCTTTTCATGGAAGGTGGCATGGATACGGCCTGAGTGAAGTCTCCGGGAATGTAGGGAGATACAGGTGACAGATAGGATACGCCATAACATTCCAAGGATACGAGATGCACCAACAGGGCCAAAAGTCCGATCATAAAACCGAATAATCCAAGAATGGAAGAGATGAGTAACATCCCGATCCGGATATGGGCAGTAGCCCCGCTTAGCACAGTGTTCACGAGAATATAACTAGAGATGACCGAGATCGCTACCGTGACAATAATGGTAGGGGACGTAATCCCGGCGCGAATGGCAGCATCTCCAATAATAAGCCCGCCGACAACGCTGACCGTTTGCCCCAACGCACGTGGTAATCTACGCCCTGCTTCGTTGAATAGCTCGAACATAAAAATCATTAGGAACGCTTCCAGTGTCACCGGCATGGGCAGGCCCATTCGAGTGCCAGCAATCGTTGCCAGAAGAGGCAGGGGAATCTGTTCCACATTGAAGCTAGTCAGGCCAATATAGAAGGCAGGAAAGAAACAGGCGATCAGCAGTCCTGAAATACGTAATATCCGTTCAAAAGTAACGATAAAAAAGGGTGTACTTTCGTCCTCCGGAGACTTCAATTGATTGAAAAGTGTAGTTGGTGCGATGACCGCTACAGGAGAACCTTCAATGAGAACGGCAAAACGACCGTTTAACAGGGAATCAACGACAAAATCAGGACGCTCGGTATTATCTGTAAGTGGAAAGATACTCCGAATCCCTCCCATGACAGCTCGTTCCATGATTGAGGTACCCAGAATGCCATCAATCTCAATCTGATCCAGATTGTGCCGAGCTTCTTTCAGAATGTCTGGATTGATAATATCTTTTACATATAGAAGTCCAATGGCTGTCTGGGTACGACCGCCTTTGACATATTTCTCATAACACATCGAAGATGTTTTCATTCGTTTGCGTATAAGGGCCACGTTGGTAGTGAGTTCTTCGGTGAATCCATCGCGCGGGCCTTTAACTGATGTTTCAATAGCTGATTCTTCTGGACTGCGTCCCGGGATATCAGCAATATCCACACTGCAGGACTGCACACCATTGCCGAAAATGATCACTAGTTGTCCACTAAATATCAACATATTAAGCTTGTTAGTATCTGTGAGGTCATCCAGCGGATTCAAGGTTAATCCCAGTTCTTTAGGGTGTGATTCCTCAATGATCAGGGAGTGCTGTTCCAGACGGGGAATAATAAATTGGTTAATTTGTTTACCGTCGACGAGACCGTCGCAATAAAGCAGAATTACGGGCTGATCAGATTCATCTTTGACAGGAAAGGTCTGAATAACGACATCTGCACATGGATTGAACTGCTCTTTCAAAGAGGCAAGCAGTGTCTCATGGGACGTGGTGTCAATCGCTTGATGCTCCATGATGTTTCCTCCTCTGATGGCGTGAATGGATAAAGGCAACCGTCGTTGCGATAATCGCAAGTCCGCTCAGATACACAAGATTGAACGGAAATATGTATTCGACCAGAAGCTTTTCGAAGGTCATATCATCCAGAGGATACAACATGGTTAGAATAAAGAAGACACCTAACGAGATACAACTGATAAGCCTTCTGGTAGAGCTCTTAATATTCCATATTTCTACTACAATATACATGGCGAGACTAATCCGGGTGAACGAGCCTGCGAGCCACTGGTAGATGGAAAAGAAGTCGGTCTGTGCGATGTATTTGCCCAAGGAGGCGATTCGCCATTCTTCAAAGGCGGGATATCGCATTTTGGCAGCCTCAAAAGGATCAAATTCCACAATCGCCCCGATGAGTGGGCCGACTGTCAGTCCCACAAGAATGAGTGCGAGCATCAGATACTGCCATACACGTATACGTTTGGTGAGGTGAGGCTGGATATACCAGATGAACAGCAGTTCAAACATGCCTGCAAGACTGTAAATCATGCCATTCAGCACTGGATGCCAGCCATGTTCTAACATAGGCAGTAGACGACTGTAATCCTTATATTGAGTGTTCACAATTGCAACATAGAAGCCCAGCAGTACCACCAGTGGAAGGATCAATCCTGCCGTAAATGCCAGTGAACGAATACCTTTATACGCAGCGTAGGCACAGAGAGTCATCAAAGCAATACTGGTTACCAATATTGGCGTTTCTGTCAGGTAATTTGTTTTGGCCCAAGTCGTGGTTTCGTGCAGGGTGAAATAGATTGCGCTCAGAAAAAAGAGACTGTTACCAACTCGAAAGAACAGGCCAATAGGCTTGCCGAGACGGGATGTTAACCATTCATGCAGGGTTTGATGCTGGAGGAAACGAGAGACATAGGCGAGCATTAGCGCAAATATCAGAAATGGTCCTGCTGATAACAGGACGGAAATCCAAGAATCCCTTTTGGCCGCAGCTAAAAGGGCAGGAATAATCAGAACATGGCTGATCAAGCCAACGGACAACATGATCAACATCATAGCTTGTAAAAAAGAAGGCTGTGTTCGTTTCATGCTGAGGGGTCTCCTTTTCCCAATAGACTGTCCTCAGCAGTGTTAACGTGATTGGAGCGCTTCATACCGTCAGACGAAATAACGAATACCCATGGCTTCTTTTACCTCTAAGATCGTTTCCCGAGCCGCTCTCCAGTCAAAATGCGGGGGTTGGGGAGGATGGGAGCGTATAACTCGTTGAACCGGCGAACCAACTTCCGCGCTGTCTCAATATGGGGAATCATGCTTTTATCCCACTGACCAGCCTATGTTTGCGACCGCTCATATTGGTGCCTAGCACACCGGCGATAATCAACAATGCACCAATATAGTGATGGCTACCCACTGGTTCATGCAATATCCATGCACCTCCTACGATGGAGATGAGCGTGGACAGATTGCTGAATACACTCATTTGCGAAGCCTCCAGATGGGTCAGGGCATAGCTCGCGAGCAGGGTGGAGATCATGGTGGAGAGAATTGCCAGATAAGCGAGTGCACCCAGATAGGATGTATCTCCAAGTGGTTTGATATAGTCCATCATGGAACCGCTTGACGCATGTCGGATCAGGGAAGCGGCGTTAAATACAATACAGCCAACCATCAGTGTGACCCAGGTTAATTCCATTGGTTTATACTTCTGGGTTAATGGTCTTGCAAGCACACCATACCCTGCAAAACAGACTGTGGATAGTAGCAATAATGCAATACCCTTCAGGTTACTCATAGATACGCCGCTTCCTTGCATCATGAAAATAAAGACCACTCCAGCAACAGATAGAAGCAGGAATAGCTTCTGCATCGTTGATGTGCGTTCTTTCAGGAAAACTGAAGCGAGAACGAGTGTGAATACAGGGGCCATGGCCTGAATAATACCCGCTTCCGATGAGTTGGAAGAGACAAGTCCAAAGGCTTGAAAGGCAAAAAATAAGACGGGAGATAAAAGCCCCAGTGGAATGATGCGCCACAGATCACGAAGGCTCAGTCGGATTTTGATCCAGCCAAAAATGACAGGAATGCTGACAACGATCAGCGACAGCGCGAATCGGTGGGCAAGCACATCAATGGGATGTGCAACAGTGACGGTCATTTTAACAAATAAAAAAGATAGACCGATAATAGCTGCGTACAATACAGCTGCGATATAGGCGTATCCCCGAGTGTGTGTTGTGTTCATGAATGCTCCTCCAATACAGTAGTCATAGCGCTTTATCTTTCATTATCCTGAATTATGTCAGGTTCGAGGCATGTGCTGGCCTTATTCAATATACTGCCAGGTGCATCGTGCTACAATAGATAAAAGGTTAAACTGTATCGGTACAGTTGTTGGAGAGGGATGGGTGCATTGAGAAAATACGAAGTGATTGCCGAAGCGTTAAAGCAATGGATTCAGGAACAGATGCAGCAGCAGGATCGTCGCCAGTGGGCAGATAAGGGCATTCGACTGCCAGCAGTTCGAGTTGTAGCAGAACAATATCAATGCAGTGTAAGCACGGCTATTCGTGCATATGAGTGGCTGGAACAGCGGCATTTGGTGTATGCCATACCTCAATCCGGTTATTATGCCGTACAGAACGGGACAGGTGCTCAGGACATGGACTGGCAGGGAACGTTGGACTTTGCTTCAGCTGCTCCCGATCCAAGGGTGTTCCCTTATGCAGACTTTCGTCACTGTGTGGATCAGGCGATGGAGAAGAAGCAGGCAGAGTTATTTATGTATGGCACGGATCAGGGATTACCTTCGCTTATTCTGCTGTTGCAGAAGCAGTTTGCGGATTATCAGGTGTTTGCGAGAACGGAGCAGTTTTTTATCACGTCAGGTGTGCAACAGGCACTGGCTGTACTTGCATTGATGCCTTTCCCCAATGGAAAGAGAAAAGTACTGCTTGAACTACCGACCTATCATAATATGCCCTCCCTACTGAGTGGATTAAATGTGCCGATTGCCGGTGTGAGACGTGCTCTGGACGGGCTGGATTGGGCATCACTTGAACGTCAGTTCGCTGAGGAAGATATCAAGTTTTTCTATGTCATGCCGCGCTTTCACAATCCGATTGGCACATCTTTGACTGTTGCTGAGAAAAAGAAACTAATCCGGCTTGCACAGCGGTACGATGTCTATCTGGTGGAGGACGATTATCTGGCTGATCTGGAGGACAATACGAAACAGGACCCGCTATGGTCCTATGATACCGGAGGCCGAGTCATCTATCTGAAGAGTTACTCCAAAATTTTGTTTCCAGGTCTGCGCATTGGTGTAGCTGTTCTGCCCTCACCACTAATTCAATCTTTTGGGGCTTACAAAAAAATGCTCGATATCGACACTTCTGTTCTGTCTCAAGCTGCTCTGGAGATCTATGTCCACAGCGGAATGTTTGCTCATCACAGGAAAGTGATTCGTAACCGCTATGCTGCCCGGATGCACACGGTGCATGAGCAATTGGACACATATCCAGACTTTGCTCCATTTATGGACGCTCCTCGAACAGGAGGGGAGCATACCGTATTACCTTTGGCGGGTGATGTGCCGCTTCGTGTTCTGTTGTCCCGGCTCCAAAAGCGCGGAGTCATCGTTGATACGACAGAACGGTATCATCCGGAGGGAACATATCAGGCGCATAAGGATCAGATGTTGCGCTTGAACATCTCCAATGTGCCGAAGCAGCGAATCGAGGAAGGGATGCAGAAGATCCGTGAGGAAATTTTGAAACTTCAGATCAGGCAGAAATAAATTGAAAAATCGGAATGTTGTCCCCGTAAATAACAAAAGGCGTCCACACAAGTTGATCACTTGTTGGACGCCTTCTCATTGAGTTGCTATCTATCAACGATGCAGCTTGTACGCTACATTGTGAATGGAAATATCTAATTTATTCCTGAGCCATCGCCTTGAAGGAAGCTTCTGCGGCTTCCAATGTAGCCTGAACATCCTCGTCTGTATGAGCCGTGGTCAGGAACCAGGCCTCATATTTGGATGGAGCCAGGTTAATACCACGGTCCAACATGTGACGGAAGAAGGAAGCAAACAGCTCTCCATCCGTGTCTTGAGCATGATCGTAGTTCGTAACCGGATGGTCACAGAAATGGGTGGAGAACGCACCGCGGATCCGGTTGATCGTCAGTGCAATCCCATGACGGTCAGCAGAAGCTTGCAGACCTGCCGTCAGATCGATAGCAAGGCGTTCCATTTCTTCGTATACACCCGCCCCTTGCAGGACCTCCAGACATGCGATACCAGCCGAGATGGATGCAGGGTTACCAGCCATCGTTCCCGCCTGATATGCCGGTCCGAGTGGAGCAACCTGCTCCATAACATGTTTGCGTCCGCCGTAAGCACCGATTGGCAGGCCGCCACCAATAATTTTACCAAGAGCCGTCAGATCGGGTTCAATCTCAGCATGATTATCGAGTCCGGCATACGTCTGAGTAGAACCGTAATGGAAACGGAAAGCCGTAATGACCTCGTCGTAGATAACCAGTGAGCCGTTAGCACGTGTCATGGCACAGAGGCCTTCCAGGAAGCCAGGCTCCGGCATAACCATACCGAAGTTCCCAACGATCGGCTCAACCATGACCGCGGCAACATCATCACCCCAGCGCTCCAAAGCATCCTTCAGTGCTTCCAGATCATTGTAGGGCACAGTAATGACTTCTTGTGCAATACTGGCTGGAACTCCCGCACTGTCCGGGATACCCAGCGTAGAAGGGCCAGAACCGGCAGCCACAAGCACCAGATCTGAGTGACCGTGGTAACATCCGGCGAATTTTACGATCTTGTTACGTTTGGTGTAGGCACGAGCTACCCGAATCGTGGTCATGACTGCTTCCGTACCGGAGTTTACAAAACGCACTTTATCCATGGAAGGAATAGCTTCCTTCAGCATTTTGGCGAGCTTGATCTCAAGCTCTGTTGGGGTACCGTACAGCACGCCATTTGCTGCTGCTTCCGTAATGGCCTGCGTAATATGCGGGTGGGCATGTCCTGTAACAATCGGACCGTAAGCGGCCAGATAATCAATATAACGGTTGTCATCGACATCCCAGAAGTGGGCCCCTTGGGCTTTTTTCATAAATACAGGTGCACCGCCACCAACGGCTTTGAACGAGCGTGATGGGCTGTTAACACCTCCTACAATATGTTCAAGTGCTTCTGCGTATAGAAGTTCGGAACGGGAACGTGATGTATTCATAAGATAACTTCCTTTCGTAATGCAAAATATGATAAAGAAACAAACCACAGAAAGATATGATGATTTTCTCATAATAGTATAGCCGGGCACAACGAGAGGGCAGCGTAATGGCTGCCCTCTGCATGTTTAGATTACTGAGCCGGTTGCTCTGACTTCTGATCGTCACCACTGGCTGTTTTATCTTCGGTGCTGGTTGTACTATCATCCGTTGTAGCAGGCGGGTGAATAATATCCTGAATATGCTGCTTCAATTTCTCTTCATTGGTAACCGTCAATACTTGCGCACCGCCTGCTGTACGTTCTTCTTTCAGCAGGTTCATTGGCGGAATCTGCTCACTGCCGTTCATGCTGCTCTGGTATCCGAGTCCACCCAGCTTCCACATATCGGAAAGCGTGAGATTTGTATCTACGTAAGGATTAACCTGTTCCAGAATGGCAGGCAGTTTGGCAATGGTAGTTGTTGACTGCATTTTCGCTGTTACAGCTTTCAGCAATTCACGCTGACGTTCGGACCGAGCGAAATCCGACATCGCATCATGACGGAAACGAACGTACATGAGCGCTGTCTCGCCATCCAGATGCTGATATCCTTTTTTGAGATCAATATCGTATTCGTTATTGTCTGCTTTACTTGTATAGTGCATGTCTTTCTCCACATCAAAATCAACACCGCCAACGGCATCCACCAATTTGATGAATCCCTGGAAATCCGTATACACATAATACTGTACAGGAATGCCGAGCAGGTCGCCGGCAGCTTGCATCGCTGCATTAGGGCCATGGGTGATAGCGGTGTTGATCCGCTCCTTGCCATATCCGTCAATATTGACGTAAGTGTCGCGCAGAATGGAGAACAGATTGATTTTTTTGGTCAGTGGGTCGAGCGATACAACCATCATGCTGTCGGAGCGAGGAACTTCACCTTTTTTCAATCCACGTGCATCGACACCCATAACGAGAATATTTACCGTTTCTGTGCCTTCCCATTTGGGTGGATCAGGAGTATTTACTTTCTCCACATTTTCGATGCCTGCAAATGGTGAATCGTCGCCGTCCTTTGCCAAACCGTCCAACTGATTGAGAATAGAACCGAAATAATATGCCGCTGCTCCTCCAATAATTAACACGAAGGCGGCAAGAGAAATCCATATGGTTCTCTTCGTCTTTCTGG
The DNA here is from genome assembly GCF_037977015.1 of Paenibacillus sp. FSL K6-1122. Lineage (NCBI taxonomy): Bacteria > Bacillati > Bacillota > Bacilli > Caryophanales > Paenibacillaceae > Paenibacillus > Paenibacillus sp. FSL K6-1122. The sequence continues at coordinate 790,880 of NZ_CP150272.1, forward strand.
TCATGCTAGCTCTCCTTTGTATTTGAGATGAAATAAAAAAACGAGTTCGAGTATTCAAGTAAGATCTAGTCGGAGCTTTCCGTACACATCTTTTCCCAACATAAGGGCAGGACGCGGCTCCATACTATTTTAAAGCTTGCTGAATTTTGACTGATACCATTATAATTTCTTTTTGGGCTACAAGCAATTTCAACAAAATCCAAGTGAGGTATAATCATGCTGGCGATTGATGTCAAAGATTTGCGCAAGTCGTTTAGCGTCCAGAAAAGCCGAGGTGGGCTGAAGGGCGCGTTCCAGGACCTGTTTGCACGTCAATACCAAGAGGTATTGGCTGTAAATGATATTTCGTTTCAGATTCCGCAGGGCGAAATATGCGGATATATTGGGGAGAACGGTGCCGGTAAATCAACAACGATCAAGATGTTGACCGGCATTTTGGTGCCTACTTCAGGGCAAATATCGGTTGGTGGATATGTTCCGTATCAGGAACGGGAGAAGTTTGTACAGAATATTGGTGTTGTTTTTGGTCAGCGCAGTCAATTGTGGTGGGATATTGGTGTTATCGAATCCTTCCATTTATTGCGCAAAGTATATCGTGTCGGAGAGGTCGATTTCCGCAAACGGCTGGATGAACTGGTTGAGCGGTTGCAGCTTCAGGACCTGCTAAGCCGTCCGGTACGGAAGCTCAGTCTCGGTCAGCGCATGCGCTGTGAGTTAGTTGCAGCATTATTGCATAACCCGAGTATTGTTTTTCTGGACGAGCCAACTATTGGTTTGGATATTGTGGTGAAGTCGGAAATTCGGGATTTCTTGAAAGACATGAACAAGGAGCATGGAACGACCATTCTGCTCACAACCCACGATTTGCAGGACATTGAGGCACTGTGTTCCCGGGTCATCATGCTTGATGCAGGCAACATCATTTATGATGGAGGTCTGGATCATCTCAAGTCCCAGTGGGGTAAGGAGCGGGAGATCCGTTTCAAATTTGGTTCAGCTCACAACATCAGTCAGATGCAGGAATGGACTGCTGCGTTGCCTGTACGTTGGACGGTTGAGAATGAATTGTCCGCATCCGTATGGATTCCGCTGGAACTGAACGTTTCGGATGTACTCGGACGTGTCGTTGGACAAGCTGATATTACCGATATTCAGATTATCGAGATTAACACGGATGAGATTGTGCGCAGTATTTACCAATCCGGTTCCGCCGAGCGTCCCGAGATTGTGGGAGCAGGGAAAGAAGCGGTGGGTGTATCCTGAGATGAATAGTGCATTTATTGATTTTATGCGCATCCGTTTTCTAACGATGCTGGCATACCGGGTGAATTATTACTCCGGCATTTTGATATATACGCTGAATATCGGCGTGTATTACTTTACCTGGCAAGCTATTTACGGTAGCAGTGGTGAACTCGGCGGCTTCACGGCAGCGCAGATGACCACTTACATTGCTGTATCCTGGATGGCACGTGCCTTTTACTTTAACAACCTGGACCGGGAGATTGCCGCAGATATACGGGATGGCTCCATTGCGATTCAATTCATCAGGCCGATCAATTACGTTATGGTCAAAATGATGCAGGGTCTTGGCGAAGGTATTTTCCGCTTCCTGCTGCTCATGATTCCGGGGATGCTCATTGCCATTCTGCTGTTCCCGGTTGAATTGCCTACGGCGCCATCGGCGTGGATTGGCTTTCTCGTCATGCTGTTCTTCAGTTTCCTCATTAATTCCCAGATTAATGTGATAACGGGACTGGCGGCATTCTTTGTGGAAAACAATGAAGGCATGATGCGTATGAAACGCGTTGTGGTTGATTTGTTCTCCGGTCTAATCATCCCGATCAGCCTGTATCCAGGCTGGATGTCTGCGGTGATGAAAGTATTGCCTTTTCAGGCCATTACGTATCTGCCCGGTTCTGTGTTCACTGGAAGAGTGGAAGGTACCGCCATCTGGAGTGTACTCGGTATTCAGGTGTTCTGGTTTGCCGTACTGCTGCTTCCGATGGTATTGATCTGGCGTAAGGCGCGCAAGCGTCTGTTCGTGCAAGGGGGATAACAGATATGTACTATATGGGTCTGATCTGGGAATATTTGAAAAATTACATGAAAACACGACTCACGTACCGTGCTGATTTCTGGGTGGAGATCCTATCGGATCTGCTGTTCCAGGCAACCAACCTGATCTTTATCTTTGTGGTGTTCCGCCACACGGATAACTTGGGCGGCTGGAGTGAGAGTGAAGTGCTCTTTGTTTATGGATATTTTATGGTGCCCTATGGCATCTTCAGTTGTTTTATCAATCTGTGGGGATTCAGTGAGCGGTACATCGTCAAAGGTGAGATGGATCGGATCCTGACACGTCCAGCACATAACCTGTTCCAGATATTGCTTGAAAATGTGGACCCGCCTGCACTCGTGGGCTCGTTTATCGGCTTGATCATCATGATCTTCAGCGGAGCAGAGATGGGTCTGATGCTGGAGTGGTGGCATATCCCTGCCTTAATTATTTTGGCACTCAGCTCAGTCATGATCTATGCCGGCATCTATACCACCCTGACTTCGTTGTCCTTTTATTCGGACGCGCCAACAGGTATCCTGCCGTTGATGTATAACATTCAAGGATATGGACGCTACCCGGTAACGATCTATAACCGTGCTATTCAGGTGCTGTTAACCTGGATCATTCCGTTTGCCTTTGTGGGGATCTATCCCGCAGCGTTGTTCCTGGAGAGGTCCGAGATGCATCGCATGGCGCTGCTTACACCTGTGATGGGATTGGTGTTTGGCTCGATGGGCTTGCTGTTGTGGAATTTTGGCGTGAAGCGGTATCGCGGAGCAGGTTCATAATAACGCCCTATAGCATTTCATGGGGGAGATTAGGGAGGAACTGACATGACGTTAAATGTAGGCGAATTGGCACCGGATTTTGAGCTTCCGTCCAGTACGGGAGAATCAGTAAAGCTTTCGGATTACCGCGGACAGCGGGTACTGCTTTATTTTTACCCCAAGGATATGACCTCGTCCTGTACGCAACAAGCTTGTGATTTCCGGGATCGACATGCTGAATTTGAAGGGCTGAACACGGTCATTCTCGGAATCAGCACCGATCCGATGAAACAACATGACAAGTTTATCGCCAAATATGGACTGCCTTTCACCTTGTTGTCGGATGAAGAGCACGTTGTAGCCGAGCAATACGGTGTATGGCAGCTGAAGAAAATGTATGGCAAGGAGTACATGGGTATGGTTCGCTCCACTTTTCTGATTGATGAAGAGGGGAAATTGATCAAGGACTGGTCCAAAGTTCGGGTCAAAGGACATATCGAGGCTGCGCTTGAGGCTTTGAAGACATTGTAATTAATGAACTAGACATGTGTGAATAAATACATCTTAACCGTTTCATCATTAAAGGCTGTGCTTCGCGGAATTTACCGTGAACACAGCCTTTTTAGGTGGGCAATCGTTTATGATTGGTTGAATTGTTCTTGCTCTTGCCCGAACGAAGCCGGTGCACAAGCAGTAGGAATAGCGGAATAATAAAGCTTACCGTGATATCCCAATCCACCCAAGCGGGCATGATCGTATTGGTGTAGAAAATGACATTGGGAGAAATCAGTACAGCTAACGCGAATAATAACATCGCTGATGGCAGGATGAGAGGTTTATATGTCTTTAACCGAAATAGCTGAGCTGTTCCAACGACAAAGGAGAACATATACAGCAGACTCTTGAAATAGGTAGCAATTAACCAAGCGGTTGCCATGAACGCCTCAATTCGCTCGAAAAAATTCCCGATATTAATTTTCTGGGACAGGGTATAGGAGATGTAGATGTCATGCTGGGTCAGAAAGGGGCCAAATATCATCAGTGAAATGACCAACAATGTGGTTAGTAACAGCCCTCCACATAAAGTAGCGAGTAACATGTCACGTTTGATGTGAGGCCCGGACATCACATAAGGAAGAACCATGGTGATCACGATGAGTTCACCAAAGGAAGTGAATGCTCCTCTAATGATAGACTGCATCAGATGAAGCCAAGGGGTGTTCAAGTAAGGCTGTAGATTTGAACTATCTACTTTGGGCATCAGCCCCATAAATAATAGAATCATAAATGCAACAACGATTGGGGTCAGCATTTCACTGCTTCCTCCTATTGTATGCAAGCCATGCATAAGCCCCCAGACCAGAGCGCACATAAGGATAATTAGAATGACTCGGATGGGGGTCTGAAGGTAGATCTGTGTGGTCATAAAGTCACCGACTTCACGGATACATATGACAGCGCCTATGGCGAAATAAAATAGATATGCAGCTGCTAAAACAGACCCTGCCCACCGGCCAAGTATTTTTTGGCAGATTTCAATAAGAGAAAGATCAGGATGCGTCTGATGAAGTTTGTATAGCACCCACATGATGAGCATGCCGATCGGTTGACCGATAAGAGAACAGATCCACGCATCCTGTTGACCCGAAGCAGTAACCACGGAGGGGTAGAGTAGAATCATGTCCCCAATCATGACGAGAAAGGTAAGGACTGCAAATTGCCTAATGGTGATTTTCTCCTTAATTAACATAGACACCGTTCTCCTTCTCTATATTCAGCATGGATGACTTTCATGGATGAACTCCATTTTTCCATCTAAACCAGGCTCCTTCCCTCAAAAAAAGCACTCATTCCTGTGAGGAATTGTTTGGAGTAACCGATGATGTTCTGTAAGACTTGAGCAATTGTATCAGCAGGAGACAACCCGGCAGAATGATCCCCAGTGTAGTATCCCAATCTACCCAATATGGAACAATGGTGATCACGATAAAAGTAATGCTTGGTGAGATCAGATTGGCTAATCCGAACACAAGTATGGACGCAGGGAGTACCAGTATCTGATACTGCTTAAGCTTGAACAGTTCCGCACAACCAACAATAAAGGCGTATAAGTATATCATCGCTTTGAAGTACGTAGAGATCAGCCAGGAAGAGGCCATAATGGCTTCAATACGTTCAAAAAAGTTCCCAATACTGATTTTCTGGGACAAAATAAACGAAGCATATATGTTATGTTGCGTAAGAAAGGCACCCAAGACCAGCAACGATATGGTAACGAGTGTTGCCAATACCAAACTACCTAGGCCAGCTGCAATAATTACGTCCCGTGTTCGATGAGCCTGCTTGGCAACATAGGGCAGTATCATCATGATAGGAACGACTTCACCGATTGGATATATAATGCTTACCAGAATGCCTTGCGAGATAGAGACAACACCCGTATCACTTACTGGCTTCAAATTTCTGATATCAATCTGAGGAAGCAGGCAGACTGCAAGAACGACAATAAACACAATAACGACGGGCATCAGTAGTTCACTACTTCGCCCCATCGCCTCTAATCCATGAGACACTCCCCAGGCGATCACGATGACGAACATCAGAATGATGATGCGAAGGGGAGTGTACGGGAAGATTTGAGTGGTCATGAAATCGCCGACTTCTCTCGTATGTGTGGAAGCGCCAATAATGAAAAAGAACAGGTAGAAGCAGGAAAAGAAAGTACCTGGCCAGAACCCTAGAATGCTTCGTGCCATCTGCACCAGATTTTTTTCTGGGTGCATGCTACATAGCTTCAGGAACATGGCCATCAGTGCCATCCCCAGAGGAACGCCTATAAAAGCGCAAATCCAGGAGTCTTGTTTGGCATAGGACGTGATGACCGAGGGGTAGATCAGCATCATATCCCCGACCACCATCATAAAGATGAGCGTGGTCAATTGTCTTGTTCCAAGGCGCCCCTGTTCCAGCATAATGGTCCTCTCCTTTTTCTAGGTTCCCGTCAGATGTGCCAGGAATTGATTAACAGGTTCATAGATCCACATGATGATATAGAGTGGACTGGGGAAATCCCACAGGTTGGCTGCAATCACACTGAACCCTGTGGCTATGACGAGCATTCCGCTGTACACTGCTGTTTCCCTCCATTCCTTGCGACGGATGAGACCTGGAAGATCAACCAAGCCTACAAGGCCTCCTATGACAATGACAGTAATTGTAATTAACATCCGGTCTCACTCCTTCAAATCCTCCTTGAATGAATCATCCAGTGTACCTACACGTTTGATCTGTGCATTGGCTTCATATTTAACATCCAGATTCTCAAAATATTGATCCCAATCCTTTTCAATTTTCTTGAAAAATTTAGGATCGGCATGATAAACTTCCTGACCGAATCCAAAAATGTCAATATGGAACTTTCGCCGCACTGAATTCACGGATTTTTCCATCAGTTCTATCAATCGCTCCTCACTGTCCTTTTCCAACTCTTTGAGTGTTTTCATCGAACCAATTTTGATTCCACACTCTACTGCACCAATGGAAGATACATTTTTAATTTTGATGTGGATCACAGGTTGGTCATCAATGACCTTTGCTTTTCGTTGAGTCTTGGTGCGAAGGGTTTTAAAAGTCACATTTCCTCCTTTTCGGCAAGGCAGGTGACCTATGGTAGATACGACATTGTCGCGGATATAGTTGTACCCTTTGGATTCATCTTCCGTTAACCAGCCAATCAGTTTGTCTTTTTTGAATACACTCAATCCTGTTGAAACTAGACGAGCTTTGGACTTAATCGTCGCAATATTGTCTTTGCTTCCGCTTCTCTCTGAATTGCCAAAAATCTCTACACCAGTGATTACGGGTTGTATTCCGGAAGTAAGCATATATTCCATCAACTGATCACCGGTTACAGTCGTTGTAGGAGACCAGGTCTTGGCAGACACGTCCAGAGAATTAAATAACTTCTCTGCAGGTAAATTCTCTAATGGAGTAAGTGTGTCCAATACCTTGGAAGCTGTAGTATTTCGAGCAACCATGACGTAATAATCGGGCCGGACAGTAGGTTCTCGCATTAATGCTTCCATAACATCGTAGATGCCCTCTTTACGGGCATATTCTTCACTGAACACCAGTACACGGATATGTGCCATGAATATACGGCGTGGGCTTGTCTCGGTCAGCTTTTGAATTGCTTCAAACAGCGTGGGCGCCGACGCTTCGTACAGCGTGACAGGAGTGCCATTGCCTCCCCCTGACTTGGAGGAAACTTCATTTGGCACAACGACCTGAGCGCTCACTTTAATCAAATCGCCATCCTTGTCTACACCAAGACCCAGCATAATGCCAAGTTCATTCAGCTCCTGGCGATCCCAGCATCCGGTAAGGAGAGGGAGTAGGAATGCAATGCATACAATTAATCGGAAGCACTTGTTCATACGTTGTTCTCCTTACCGAATTAACGCTTCGTTTTTTTTGTGGTTTGTCTGGTTTTGTTCGGTGTACCCGTAGAGAGTGGCCGTGTTTTCATACGGGACCAGGGCACACGAAACAGCGTATCCTTCAGATCTTTCTGAATTAGAGGTGCAAAGGGGGACATATATGGTACGCCAAAAGAACGCAAGCTGCACAGGTGTGTAACCGTAATGAGCAGAACAATTAGAATACCGTAGAATCCAAAAGCTGCCGCGAGTATCATCAATACAAATCGCAAAATTCGGACAGAGATAGACAGTCCATTCTCTGGAATGACATAACTGGATATGGCCGTTATGGAAACGATAATAACCATTGCTGCGGAGACAACTCCTGCATCTACGGCGGCTTGGCCAATGACCAGTGTTCCGACAATGGAAACGGCCTGACCGACCGTTTTCGGAATACGTATACCTGCTTCTCGCAAAATTTCATAGGTCAGTTCCATCAGTATGGCTTCAATGAAGGCGGGGAAAGGAACGCCTTCACGCTGGGCTGCCAGACTGATGAGCAGGTTGGTCGGCAGCATTTCCTGGTGAAAGGTGGAAATGGCAATATAGAAGGATGGAGCTAGTAAAGCGATAAAAAAGGACAGATAACGAATCAAGCGAATCAATGTGCTGATATCGGCCCGTTGATAGTAATCCTCCGGCGATTGGAAGAAATGCACGAACAAGGCGGGAACCAGCAGCACAAAAGGCGTACCGTCCACGATGATGGCTACTCTACCCTCAAGCAAAGCAGCACAAACCGTATCTGGACGTTCACTATTGTAAACCGTGGGGAATAAAGTTCTGGTTTCGTCTTGTACAAGTTCCTCGATATATCCACTCTCAAGGATACTGTCGATATCGATCTCATCGAGTCTTCGACGCAGTTCTTTTACAATCTCCTGATCCACGATATGTTCCAGATAGAGCACAGCCACTCGGGTTTTGGTAACCTGACCTATTTCTCTTTCTTCGATCCAAAGATGAGGATTACGGATTCGTTTGCGGATCAATGATGTGTTGGTACGCAGGTTTTCGTTGAAGCCTTCCATAGGCCCCCTAACGACGGTTTGGGAGACAGGTTCTCCAACGGATCGATCTTCCCAGCCTGCTGCACCAATCTTCAATCCTCGTACAGATCCTTCAAGCAGTAAGATAGCTGATCCCGAAAGAAGTGCATTCATTACTTCATCCATATCATCGACCAGCAATACATCACTGGCGATCAAGATATCATTCTGGAGGTAGCTGAGATGTTCATCGTCTGCAGAGAATTCAGGGAGATCACGCTTTTGCAATAATGATTCCATAATGGAGTGATTCAGGATCTGCACATCCACTAATCCATCAATGTACAACATGACTGCAGGCCATTTATGTAAACACTGGAGAGGGCGCATCATCAAGTCGTTGCTGTTCCCCATCACTTCCTTGCAGTATTCCATATTTTCGCTTAGATCCGGAGAGATTTGCCTCTGATCTTGGCGTTCCAGCGACGATTCACTCATGCCTTCACCTCACTATACACCCTATATTTTCAAGTTAGTATGACCTGGATGAATTCGGATTATCACAAAAAAAAGGAGCTGCGATTATTCGCAACTCCTTGCCTGCTTATTATAGATGGACTTTTGTCCGAATTTACTTTTGTCTTTGTCGAACAGGGGCTGGCTTGGATACGGTGGATCTTGCTGCCCATGCTTTGCGGTAACGATAGAACACGGCTACGATGAGCAATAGGCCGATTCCTCCCACGATATATGCTGCATATTGATGAGCCAGATGGAATACGGCGTTCCACTGAGGGCCAAATATTTTGCCAATGCCCAGAAACAATACAACCCAGAACAGTGCGCCTGAATAGGCGTAGAGAGCGAATTTGCGAAAGGGAACAGCGGCTATGCCCGCGAAATACCCGGTGAAATGCCTTACACCCGGAATGAAATAACCGATGAAGATTAAGGCATTACCATACTTGGCAAACCACTTTTGCGTTTTATCGAGCTTGTCCTGCTTCATCAGAAACCATTTTCCGTATCGTGTTATAAAGGGCAGTCCTGCTTTGGCTCCAATAAAATAAGTGATGGTCATGCCAATCGTTGTTCCCAGAAAAGCCAGTATGGTGAGGATTCCGAAGTCCAGATGCCCCTTGTAGGAGAGAAACCCTGCGTAAGCCATCGTTGTTTCACCAGGAAAGGGAAGTGCGATGAATTCAAGCAACAAGCCAAAAAACAAAACGCTGTATCCGTAGGACCCAAACAGATGTTGGATCTTCTCAAGCAATTCCAATAGATTTCACTCTCCTGAATACGGGGTGGGAGCATGAATACTCTCCAAGGTGTTTTAATGTGTTCTGCCTGTTCATTATGCTACCTAATCTGAAGCGAAGAATCAATCAGGCTACATAGCAAATTGTGAAAAAATATTAAACAAAATCACGTCTTTTTTCAATGTAGCCTCCATATAATTCTAACAAATCTGCTGAAGTCTATCAGCAAATTACTAGAGACGGTGGAGGTCGATTCGTAAATGGTACAGAGACCGGAATTCAGAATCAAGAAATTAGGGGGAAACTCTGCAACAACCATACATATGTTTTTAGCTGGACAGTGGTCTGTCATTCTCATGCGTATTGCGATATTGTTATGTGCATTTGCTGTATATGCAGGCACGGCTTATGCATCTTCTGCTTCCGGCTCAGGTGATCCAATCCCGGAAGATAAGAATACTCAAGACAAGGTAGTTTATCTGAGTTTTGACGATGGACCGGGTAACCATACCCGTGAAGTATTGGATATTTTGCGTAAGGAGAAGGTTTTGGCTACATTTTTTGTGCTGGGTGAGCAGGCAGAGCGGTATCCGGAGTTAATCCGTGGGCTTGTGGAGGATGGACATGCTTTGGGCAATCATACGTTTAATCATCAATACGAACAGCTGTACAGTGATTTTAAAGTGTTCTGGAAACAGATTAAGCAGACAGAGGAAGTGCTGGAGCGTATAACCGGTTTCCGTCCGAATCTGGTGCGAGCACCAGGCGGTACCTACGGGCATTTTGACCAGAGTTATTTTGATTTGCTCCAACTGGGTGGATACACCGTCATGGACTGGAACGTCGACAGTGGAGATTCCAAGCGTAGAGGTGTTCCGGCCAAAGAGATCCTCAGCAATTCCACCAAAGTACCTGCGGGAGCACGTTCCGTCATTGTCCTGATGCATGACGGTGGTGCACATGCTGAAACGGTAAAAGCACTTCCGGGTATTATCAAATATTATCGTGATCATGGATATCGTTTTGACACCATAAAGAGTACGGATCAACCAGTTCAATTCCGTGTACATCCAGATGGTAAGTATAAGGCCCGCAAGGCGCCAGGAAAGGCCTGGATCGCAGAGCATGTAGAAGCGAACGCGACGTTATGGCTTGCAAGCAAGAAGTTGAAGGTAGAGGTGGGATTGGTTGCAGCTACCTTGCAACCGGGCGAGTTCCGCATGGAGGGGCAGCGAATCATGGTGCCATTGCGTACTTTCATGAAAAAATTCGGGGGCAGCACTCGCTGGGACTCTGAAACAAGGACGGCCATAGCAGTATGGAAGGAAAGAACGATTCATGCAGACAGTGTGAGTGGAACACTGACTACAACCGGGGCAATTGAAACGGGAGCAGTACAGAGTCAAGGTGGAACCATCTGGGTTCCGTTACGTGAGCTACTGGAGCAGATGGGGTTGAGGGTGAATTCCTTAACCAGTAATGAAGCAGAGTGGACGGTAAAGGCGGGCACTTCCAGATCCATTTCGGCAATGAACAACATATTTATGTATAAAATGATCTGAAGAAAGTCATTCTTGCAGGACTATTCTCTCTACTTCCGGGCAACACTGAATCATAGATTACTATGGTTCAGGAATGCTGATGAACGGAAGGAGATCAGAGAAATGTCTTATATCCGAATGGAACATGAACATGCTGTTGAATTGTTAAACAGGGTCATGAAGCGTGTTGAGAGTGTGATTATTGGCAAAAAAACAGAGATTCGTTATGTCCTTACCGCAATGCTCAGTGGAGGTCATGTACTTCTGGAAGATGTGCCGGGTACCGGGAAAACGATGCTGGTTCGTGCCGTTGCTTCTGCACTGGACTGCTCCATGGGCCGGATTCAATTCACGTCCGATGTCATGCCGGCAGATGTTACGGGCACTTCAATCTATCATCCACATACAGCTGAATTCAAGTTTCGGCCCGGACCCGTCATGTCCAACGTTGTCCTGGCTGATGAAATAAATCGCGCTTCACCACGCACTCAGTCTGCCCTGCTGGAGGCAATGGAGGAACGACGTATTACGGTTGATGGCACAACCTATGCCTTGCCACGCCCGTTCTTTCTGCTGGCGACACAGAACCCGTTACAGTTCGAAGGTACGTACCGTCTGCCTGAAGCGCAGCTGGATCGATTTATCATGAGAATTGGACTGGGGTATCCCGATCCGGAACAGGAATTGGAATTGTTAACCCGCATGCAAGGTAGAGAAGCGATTGATGAACTTCGCCCTGTCCTGCTTGCTGAAGAGGTCGTAGCCATGCAGCGTGAAGTCAAACAGGTACATGTTGATCCGGTCGTTAAACAGTATCTGGTGGCTGTTGCTGTAGCCTCTCGCAGCCTTCCGGCGGTCAGACTGGGCATCAGTCCGCGTGGAACACTGGCCTGGATGGCTGCGGCGCAGTCATTTGCCTATCTTCAAGGGCGCAGTTATGTCATTCCGGATGATGTGAAAGAGGTAGCGGTGCCTGTCCTTTCCCACCGTATTCAATTGAAGGCCCAGAACAGAGCGGAGGTTTGGGGGCAAGTACAGGTCATTGAAGAAGCATTGTCATCGGTCCCGGTACCTGTACAGATGGCATCACAGGGAAGGGGACGGAGGCAATGACTGCGCTGGGACAACGGATTGTGAGTGCTGTCTTGGTGGTGGCTTTTGCTTCCTTGTATCAGTGGCATGGGGGCAAAGCGGCGTTGTTTCTATCCGTTATAGCTTTCTTGATGTTCACAGGAGGTCTGTTTTTCCATTGGTTCGGACCACGGCGTATTCACATCCGTCGGAAAATACACACGAACCGGATTGAGGCAGGCGAGCAGGTACGGGTTCTGGTCGAACTGGAATTCAATTGCCGTATTCCATTGTTATGGATCGTTCTGTGTGAGAACACACCTGCAGGTGTTCATCGCAAATTGATTTTCCCGGGAACACGGCGACAATTTTCCTATCAATATGAATGTTCCGGGTTACGCAGAGGAGTCTACAGATGGGATACGGGCAGATTGTATTGGGGTGATATGTTTGGCTGGAATACCCTCTCGGCAGAGACCGCAGGAGGTACACCCCTGATTGTTGTTCCTCAAGCAACGGCTTGGGGGAAGGGTGATTCGGTAGAATTCACAGCGATGATCGAAGGGACTTTGTCAGAGCGAAGAAATAGCCAGGGTAACCGTAGTCCTGAGTTCCGTGAATATCAGCAGGGTGACCCACTGGGACGAGTTCATTGGAAAAGTACAGCTAAAACGGGAAAACTTCAGACCTTTCTGCCTGATACCACGGATCTGGCCTCGCTCGGCATCCTTGTGTATGAAGGCGCGTCGGGTTATGACGTAAAACAACGGGAGAACATGGATGCACCTGCTTTTGAACGAGTGGTTCGTGCAGCTGCCCGCTGGATTCATACCGCTGAGCGGGATGACATTCCTTATCATCTGTGGATGGAAGGCGGCGATAAGAGCTATGCTGCACAAGATCAATGGCAACATGGGCCGTTTCATGCAGATGATGAGAATCATGGACTGGACAAGTTAGCGGGGGCACGAATATCCAAAGCACAATCAGGCTCTATTTCGCTTCGAACGGAGATGCTGGATGGACTGACGAGTGGGTCGCGAATTGTGGTTCTCACAGGTAAGATGGATCAGGTTCTGGCCGAATGGATCATAACTGCAATCGGGTCGGGTTATCGTGTAGAGGTGCAATTGACTGAAGCGAACCAGGACCAATTAGGATCAACGGATAGATTGATGAATGGATTGGGATATGACAGCTTAAGCTTGGAGCGGATTCGTCACAGCGGGGTGCCGATCCATGCGGTTACAGACGTTGCGTTATCTTCATTGGGAAAGGTGGAGGTAACGGATGTGGGAGCGTAATGGTAACCAGCAACCAAATTCCACTGTGGTCGGCTTAGAGTCAATGGACCGTACGAGAATAGAATCGGCCTATTCTGTATATAAAACTGTGAACCAGAATTCTGTGACGGACATAAAGGATGAGGGATATGTTAGCGTACCTGTCCTGTACAAAATTTTTATTTCGGCCATTTTACTTATACTGTCTCTGGAGTGGATATATCCTGTTACATCAACAGATCAGCAGGGCAGTGAACGGTTCTTGTCCGTAATGGCGGGATTAACGGGAGCATTGTTGCTCGCGGGGTTAATTCGTACAGGATGGATCACCGGAGTACTGATCCGATTATTCATTGCACTCACTGCGCTATGTCTGATGTACGGAGGAAGTGATCCTGTCCGTTGGGCCGTTGCATACCCTGGGATACTTTCAGCGGATATGGACACGTTTATAAATAACTGGCGATTCCACTCGATTAGTACAGAAACGAGAGGTTTGTTCATGATGTGCGGCTGGAGTATGCTCATGGCTTCTGTGCAATCCCTCGTATTGTTACGTCGAAGCGTGATGCTGTTTGGCAGTGCAACGCTGCTCTATTTGCTTTTGCTTGAATCCTTTGCGGGGCTGGATGTGTATGCTTCCGTAATACGGTCTGTCCTATGGACTTTTCTTATTCAGGCTCTGCTTCAGCTACTACGTCTCAATGGAGGAGTCACGACTCCGAGTTATCGCGGCAGCCCCTATGGCCGTTGGAGTGCAGTAACTATCGTTGCTTCTGCAGGTATGGTACTTCTCTCCGCGTTACCTGGCCAGTTTGCTTCCATTCCTCAACCTGAACGCATATCTCTGGAACAGATGGGTGAACGCATAGCTCGCTGGGCAGGTTATACACAGCACAGTAGTATCCCTGCTGCAACGGCAGTCACGGGATATAGCACAGCGGACGCGCCTATGGGAGCACCGTTGGTGCAGGGGAACTCCATCTTTTTTATAGCAAAAAGTCCAAAAGTGACGTATTGGCGAGGGGAGACCCGTTCATATTATAACGGTAGTACTTGGAGTGATCCGGGTCAAAGCTTCGAAACGGCAAGTCCATCCGGAATGCTGCGTGCTGATGGTTGGGAGAATCCAACCTATTGGAGTCGCATTCGCCAAACTGTCACGATGCAGCGAGAGTGGAAAGGACCAAATCCACTCTTTACCGGAGGCACACCGGTCAACGTAACGTTCCAGGATAAGAACAAGGATAATCAGGAAAACATGTTTTCTTTGCTGTCTAATCGCGATTCGGCAACATTGTGGCTCGCGAGCTCCGGAAACGATAAGATAGTTAAACATTATTCGGCAGACGTCATGGTTCCTGTCGCAACACCTGAACAGTTACGTCTTCTTGAGGAAACGAATAAAGGGAAAGATCCGGCAGCCATTCGGAGGGATTATCTGCAATTGCCTGCATCACTCCCTGGTCGAGTGAAGACGCTTGCCAAGGAAATCATTCAAGGCAGTGAGACCCGGTATGACGCTGTGCAGGCCGTCAAGACTTATCTGGCTGCTCATGCCGAGTATACGTTGGATACCCGTATGCCACCGCGTGGAACCGATTTTGTGGATGATTTTCTATTCGTCACCCGGCAGGGGTATTGCAATCATTTCTCTACAGCTATGATTGTGTTGCTGCGTGCAGAGGGTATCCCCGCACGCTGGGTTAAAGGTTTTGGCCCCGGAGTTGCTGACCCGGATGTGCCCAGTCAGTATGTGATTTCACAGGGAGATGCACATTCCTGGGTAGAGGTATATTTTCCGGGTGCAGGCTGGATGCCGTTTGAGGCCACGCCAGGCTTCACCATGGCGCAAGGCGCGGGCGAAGATGTGGCAGCACTTGCCGGGCCGCAGCCTGTTGCGGAGAATCCGCCGTATATGAGCGGCGGATTGGCTAATGTGGGCGCATGGTTGCTCGCCCGCGCACGGGCCATTGCCGCGGAGCCATGGCTCGCGGCAGCCCTTGTGGCAGCGGCCCTGCTGGGCGCCGCTGCTCTGGTCCGCATGCGGCGGCTACGCCCCGCGCTGCGGATAAGGCTGCTGCTGGCGTGGCCGCGCAGCAGCTTTCCGGACCGCGAGCGGCTGCTGCGTGCCGCCGCTCCGGTCTGGGCCGCGCTCGCGCGCCGGTACGGCCCGCGGCCGCCGGGTATGACGCTGCGTGAATATGCAGCGTCACCGGCTTTGGCCACAGGCGCGGACGGCGCGGACATCGCGCGGTTTGCAGCCGACTGGGAACGGCTGCTGTACGGTCCAGACCGTCCGCTGCGCGCGGACAGTCTGAACTTCCTGCGCCGGGCACTTCGTTTGGCCCGGCGGTTGCAGGCGTTGTAACACAAGGATGTCACAACGTTACACCAAAGATGCGAAGCAGCTGCCATACAGTCGCTATCGCTTTCCAATAGAGCTTGGCCACTTGTGGGTAGCTTGCGGGCAGATGAAGATCGCCATTGCTGGCGCACTGTTTTTAAACGCAACGTTTGGTTCATCGCTGCATGCCATACATAAGACGCCTTTCGCGCTGCGCTGCGAACGAGGCGTCTTTCCACGATCATACACTTGAACCAGCATCTTGCTGCCAAGCTTTTCTGTTCGAAATTTCATATTTAGAGGCATTTGGTAATCCTGTTTTGAGATGTCGAAAAAAGGAGTTTCGCCTTTCCTTGACGGTATGTTTTGTCGTTGCGTATAATTAGTTTCATTGAATTGAGGGAGGCACGGTTATGAATAAACAGAATGAAATTGTAGTTGTCCTTGACTTCGGGGGTCAATACAATCAGTTAATCGCCAGAAGAATCCGGGATCTTGGCGTATACAGCGAGCTTTTGCCGTATAATACACCGGCGGAAAAGATCGCAGAAATAGCACCAAAAGGGATCGTATTTTCGGGTGGTCCGTCCAGCGTATACGCTGAGAATGCTCCACACGTGGACCCAGGTGTCTATGACCTGGGCTTGCCAATCTTCGGTATCTGCTACGGAATGCAGCTTATGGCCCAGCAGCTCGAAGGTAAAGTAGAACGTTCCGAGAAGCGAGAGTACGGTAAAGCAGATCTTGAGTTTGCCGCTGGATCTACATTGGCAAAAGGCATTGAAGGCGAACATACGGTATGGATGAGTCACGGTGACCACGTGGTTACACTTCCTCCAGGTTTCAAACTGGATGCAGGTACGGAAAGTGCGCCAATCGCTGCCATGAGCGATGATGAGCGTAAATTGTATGCTGTTCAGTTCCATCCGGAAGTACGTCACTCTGTTCGCGGTAACGACATGATTCGTAACTTCCTGTTCGAAGTTTGTGGTTGCGAAGGCAACTGGACGATGGAGACATTCATCGATGACACGATCAAAGACATTCGTGAAAAAGTTGGCGACAGTAAAGTACTGTGTGCGCTTAGCGGCGGTGTAGATTCTTCCGTTGTAGCTGCATTGCTTCACAAAGCCATTGGTGATCAACTGACATGTATGTTTATCGACCACGGTCTGCTGCGCAAAGGCGAAGCAGAAAGTGTAATGGAGACGTTTGTCGGCAAATTCGACATGAAAGTTGTTAAAATTGATGCTCAGGAGCGCTTTATGTCCAAACTGGCTGGCGTGGATGATCCAGAACAAAAACGTAAAATCATCGGTAACGAGTTTATTTACGTATTTGACGAAGAGTCCAAGCAGTTCGATGACTTTGCATTCCTGGCACAAGGTACACTGTACACGGACATCGTAGAAAGTGGTACAGCGACTGCACAGACCATCAAATCCCACCACAACGTGGGCGGTCTGCCTGAGGACATGAACTTCAAACTGATCGAGCCACTGAGCACGTTGTTCAAGGATGAAGTACGTAAAGTCGGTACCGAGTGTGGCTTGCCGGACGAAATTGTACACCGTCAGCCGTTCCCTGGTCCGGGTCTTGCGATCCGTGTTCTTGGTGAGGTTACCGAAGAGAAACTTACCATCGTTCGTGATTCCGACTACATCCTGCGTGAAGAGATTGCCAAAGCCGGTCTCGACCGCGAAATCTGGCAGTACTTCACAGCCCTACCTAACATGAAGAGTGTTGGCGTTATGGGTGATGCGCGTACGTATTCCTACACTGTAGGTATCCGTGCTGTAACATCCATCGACGGTATGACTGCGGACTGGGCACGTATCCCTTGGGATGTGCTGGAGAAAATCTCCGTACGGATCGTTAACGAAGTTGATAACGTAAACCGTATCGTCTATGACGTAACTTCCAAACCACCTGCAACAATCGAGTGGGAATAGGGTATAGACTCTTAACGATAGATTATAAAAAATGCTCTTTTATCTGCGGTATTTCGCAAATAAAAGGGCGTTTTTTTATTAAGAAGAATATTGTGATCAAATTTTTGTAGGGCTACTTTTTTTACAAGTAATAAACTTTCAAAATTAATCCCATTTTAAAGTTGACTTCATGATCCTTTCAGGTCGGGCCTGTACAATAAGTACATACTAAGAGCTATATGGCTACTGAAAGGAGAATTGAATGTATGCGTAAAACCGACTATATGAGCAAATGGAAGATGGGCATTGGAAGTGCGTTTCTGATGGTGATGCTTGCAGGATGCGGTTCAGGAATGCAAGATCTGGCTTCCGGTTCGGGGGAGTTTCCATTTGTGAACTTAGAGGCAGCGGATGCTTCTTCCGATCAGTCCAGTAACCAGGAGTTATCCTCTGACTCAACAACAAACACAAATCAGGAACAACAAGATATACAGGATACTCCGCAGACAGAGATTTAATTAACATAGGACTGATCCGGTAAAAAGTAGTTCCGGCGTATGTCGCAAGTTGCTCCATATACCTAATGAGTTTAAGTCTTCGGAATACGAGATATCGTTATTCCTTGATCATCATTCACCTGATTGCTAAAACGCATCAGAAATATAAGCTAACCTGATTAGAGCGCTTCTCGCCTTTGGATCAGGTTAGCTTTTTTATGTTATCCTGCGGAACTTTCGCCATGAAAGAATGGACATATTCCATTGAGATCTCATCGAAAAAAGCGTATTCATTTGGGTTGTAAACCGCTGAACTGGTTCAATTTGTTAAATAATACGAACGATATTATAAAAGGGTGATATTAATATTCGTTTTTCTCATTGACAAAAACATACTGCCCTCCTAAAATAGTGATGGGAAACAAACAAATAGCGCATACTTATTCGTATAATCCTGGGGATTGGCCCGGGAGTCTCTACGAGATCACCCTAATGATCTGGCTACGAAGAGGAGAAGGCTAAGCACATGAATTCTACATGATTGCGGGGACATCACGCACATTAGAATTTTTTTTGTTCTTAGTAAAGGCATCATGCCACTCCTTGTCAGCTGAACCCTGGGTGAAGAATCTTCATCAGGGTCATTTGTCGTTTTTCAATATGGCTTCAACATCTCTAAGGGGGAGTTAGTAATTATGGATCGTTTCTTTAAATTAAAAGAAAACGGAACAAACGTTAGAACGGAGATTGTTGCGGGTCTCACTACGTTTATGACAATGGCTTACATTCTTTTTGTAAATACGTTGTTCTTGGGACAAGCCGGTGCGGGGATGTCGGATAATGCAGTATTCTTTGCAACAGCCGTCGGCGCCGGATTAATGACTATTATTATGGGATTGTTCGTGAATATTCCGATCGCACTTGCACCAGGTATGGGGCTGAATGCGTACTTCATGACTGTCGTTCTAAGTTCGAATGGAGCGATTACTTGGCAAGCAGCTCTCGGAGCGGTATTCCTTTCCGGTATTGTGTTCATTATTTTGACCGTGACGAAGATTCGTCAAATGCTGCTTGTTGCAGTTCCGCAGTCAATCAAAATGGCCATTACGGTGGGTATCGGTCTCTTTATTACCATTATTGGTTTCAAACTTGCTAATCTCGTGGCTGTAACAGTTAATGTTGCACCAGACGCAGATCTGAGTCAGCCGATTCCGGGTAGCAGTTTTAACTTGTCATTGGGCAACTTTGTAACACATCACGATGCGTTGCTGGCCCTGATTGGTTTGCTCCTTATTGCTATTCTGATGGTTATGCGCGTCAAAGGCGCTCTGCTGATCGGGATCGTAGCAACAACGCTGATTGGTATTCCGATGGGAGTTACGAATCTGAGTGGTCTTTCAGGCGCAAGCTGGTTGCCTAACTTCAGTGATCTGGCGGTTGGACAGCTGGATTTGAAAGGTGCCATCAGTCTCGGATTGTTCGAGATCATCTTCATCTTTACCTTCGTTGAATTGTTCGACACGTTTGGTACGATGGTAGGTACTGCAACGCGTATGGGGATTATGAAGGATAAGAAAAAAGGCGAGAAAACGATCGGTAAAGCGATGCTCGTCGATGCAGTTGGTGTCAGCGCAGGTGCTGCACTGGGTACAAGTACCATTACGGCATACGTTGAAAGTGCTTCAGGTGTTGAGGCAGGTGGACGTACAGGACTGACTTCGGTAACGACAGGTTTGTTGTTCATTTTGGCCCTGTTTATCGCACCGCTTGCGCTGGTTGTTCCATCCGCTGCGACGGCTCCGGCATTGATCATCGTGGGTGTGCTTATGATGAGTCAAGTGCGCAGCATTGAGTGGGATGATTTCCTGCAAGCTTTCCCTGCATTCCTTACCATTGTATTGATGCCTTTCACAGGTGGAATCGCAAACGGGATCTCCGCAGGTATCGTATCTTATGTGATTCTGGCGGTGTTCAGTAACTTGGTTACAGAGCGTAAAGTGAAAATCCACTGGCTTATGTGGATCTTGGCGCTCATTGTAGTTTGCAGATACGTATTTATTGGCGGGGAGTAAGCGTACATTAGTTTTAATGAAGGTACGGAGATAAGTTTGTTACCTTATATATGAGAAAGAAGCGGAAGCCACGGGATTAGACCCGGAGCTTTCGCTTTTTTTTTGTATTCTTTTCTTGAGCAAAATGAATTTCAAAAATGTTTTCCTTCTATATAGAAGGAATGAGTATAATGTTCTATGATCTGTTGGTTGTTTATCCAATGAAATCATCGGTTAATAAGTTCTATAACGCGATGAGTCTATACTGTATACAACTTGATTTCTCTATAATTGGATTAGGAATCATATGAAAAACCTTTTTGCGTATGTGAGTTAATTACTCCGATCATTAAAGTTAGTGCGCAGATGTATCATTTAGCTGGTTATAAGGAGATACTTGTTAAAAGGTCTACAGGGTACTCATTGTATAAGAATTTAATGTTTATCTAAAAAAGACTTGCGTTCCATAACTGTACATGGTATATTCTATTTCCGGCCAAAAAAACACGAGATAACGGTGCGGCAAGCGATTGAAATAAGCTTCGAAAGAAACTTAAAAAAAGAGCTTGCAAAGTTGGTTCGGACATGATATTATATAAGAGTTGCTGAAGAGAACGACATTCGGTAATGAAATAAGTTTGATCTTTGAAAACTGAACAACGAGTGAGTAAACATTCTGCTTGCAGAATGAACGCGAAAGTTTGAGACAAGCCTTGGCTTGGATCGACTGGAGCACAAATGAGATTTTTAATCTCGTCAGATTCAAAATGAGCTTATCGCTCTTTTCAATACTTTATTGGAGAGTTTGATCCTGGCTCAGGACGAACGCTGGCGGCATGCCTAATACATGCAAGTCGAGCGGAGTTGATAGGAAGCTTGCTTCCTTGATACTTAGCGGCGGACGGGTGAGTAACACGTAGGCAACCTGCCCTCAAGTTTGGGACAACTACCGGAAACGGTAGCTAATACCGAATAATTGTTTTCTTCGCCTGAAGGAAACTGGAAAGACGGAGCAATCTGTCACTTGGGGATGGGCCTGCGGCGCATTAGCTAGTTGGTGAGGTAACGGCTCACCAAGGCGACGATGCGTAGCCGACCTGAGAGGGTGATCGGCCACACTGGGACTGAGACACGGCCCAGACTCCTACGGGAGGCAGCAGTAGGGAATCTTCCGCAATGGGCGAAAGCCTGACGGAGCAATGCCGCGTGAGTGATGAAGGTTTTCGGATCGTAAAGCTCTGTTGCCAGGGAAGAACGCTTGGGAGAGTAACTGCTCTCAAGGTGACGGTACCTGAGAAGAAAGCCCCGGCTAACTACGTGCCAGCAGCCGCGGTAATACGTAGGGGGCAAGCGTTGTCCGGAATTATTGGGCGTAAAGCGCGCGCAGGCGGTCATTTAAGTCTGGTGTTTAATCCCGGGGCTCAACCCCGGATCGCACTGGAAACTGGGTGACTTGAGTGCAGAAGAGGAGAGTGGAATTCCACGTGTAGCGGTGAAATGCGTAGATATGTGGAGGAACACCAGTGGCGAAGGCGACTCTCTGGGCTGTAACTGACGCTGAGGCGCGAAAGCGTGGGGAGCAAACAGGATTAGATACCCTGGTAGTCCACGCCGTAAACGATGAGTGCTAGGTGTTAGGGGTTTCGATACCCTTGGTGCCGAAGTTAACACATTAAGCACTCCGCCTGGGGAGTACGGTCGCAAGACTGAAACTCAAAGGAATTGACGGGGACCCGCACAAGCAGTGGAGTATGTGGTTTAATTCGAAGCAACGCGAAGAACCTTACCAGGTCTTGACATCTGAATGACCGGTGCAGAGATGTACCTTTTCTTCGGAACATTCAAGACAGGTGGTGCATGGTTGTCGTCAGCTCGTGTCGTGAGATGTTGGGTTAAGTCCCGCAACGAGCGCAACCCTTATATTTAGTTGCCAGCACTTCGGGTGGGCACTCTAGATAGACTGCCGGTGACAAACCGGAGGAAGGTGGGGATGACGTCAAATCATCATGCCCCTTATGACCTGGGCTACACACGTACTACAATGGCCGGTACAACGGGCTGCGAAATCGCGAGATGGAGCCAATCCCAACAAAGCCGGTCTCAGTTCGGATTGCAGGCTGCAACTCGCCTGCATGAAGTCGGAATTGCTAGTAATCGCGGATCAGCATGCCGCGGTGAATACGTTCCCGGGTCTTGTACACACCGCCCGTCACACCACGAGAGTTTATAACACCCGAAGTCGGTGGGGTAACCGCAAGGAGCCAGCCGCCGAAGGTGGGATAGATGATTGGGGTGAAGTCGTAACAAGGTAGCCGTATCGGAAGGTGCGGCTGGATCACCTCCTTTCTATGGAGAATCGTTTCCTGCAACGGAAACATTCAAATACGCAGCTTAGCTGCAAAACACTCACTCGTTGTTCGGTTTTGAGAGCTCAAACTCTCAAACAGCTTGCTTTTGCATGGAGCTTGTTCTTTGAAAACTAGATATCGAAACGAAACAAACGCGAATTAGAACATTCCTTTAAGCTGAACTTGTGCAAACAAGTCAAGTGTATAAAGGTAGTTAAATTGCTTTTGTGAGGGTATCGGGTGAGAGCGACTTTTGGCTTTGCGCAAGCAAAACAAGGGAAGCGAGCGACCGAAACCGGAACAAAATGGTTAAGCTACTAAGAGCACACGGAGGATGCCTAGGCGCTAGGAGCCGATGAAGGACGTGGCGAACAACGAAACTGCCTCGGGGAGCTGTAAGCAAGCTTTGATCCGGGGGTGTCCGAATGGGGAAACCCAGCTGGGGTAATTTCCAGTTACTCACAACTGAATACATAGGTTGTGTAGAGGCATACCAGGGGAACTGAAACATCTAAGTACCCTGAGGAAGAGAAAACAATAGTGATTCCGTCAGTAGCGGCGAGCGAACGCGGAGAAGCCCAAACCAAAGAGCTTGCTCTTTGGGGTTGTGGGACGTCTCACATGGAGTTACAAAGGAACCGGTTAAGCGAAGAGGTCTGGAAAGGCCCGCCAAAGAAGGTAAAAGCCCTGTAGTTGAAAGTTGGTTCCCTCCGAGACGGATCCCGAGTAGTGCGGGGCACGTGAAACCCCGTATGAATCCGGCAGGACCATCTGCCAAGGCTAAATACTTCCTAGCGACCGATAGTGAAGCAGTACCGTGAGGGAAAGGTGAAAAGCACCCCGGAAGGGGAGTGAAATAGAACCTGAAACCGTGTGCTTACAAAAAGTCAGAGCCCGTTTTAGGGGTGATGGCGTGCCTTTTGTAGAATGAACCGGCGAGTTACGTTCCCGTGCAAGGTTAAGGTGAAGAGCCGGAGCCGCAGCGAAAGCGAGTCTGAATAGGGCGAATTAGTACGTGGACGTAGACCCGAAACCGGGTGATCTACCCCTGTCCAGGGTGAAGGTGCGGTAACACGCACTGGAGGCCCGAACCCACGCATGTTGAAAAATGCGGGGATGAGGTGGGGGTAGCGGAGAAATTCCAATCGAACTCGGAGATAGCTGGTTCTCCCCGAAATAGCTTTAGGGCTAGCCTCGGAAAACAGAGTCGTGGAGGTAGAGCACTGATTGGGTGCGGGGCCCGCAAGGGTTACCAAGCTCAGTCAAACTCCGAATGCCATAGACTTACTTCCGGGAGTCAGACAGTGAGTGCTAAGATCCATTGTCAAAAGGGAAACAGCCCAGACCATCAGCTAAGGTCCCCAAGTGTGTGTTAAGTGGGAAAGGATGTGGAGTTGCACAGACAACCAGGATGTTGGCTTAGAAGCAGCCACCATTGAAAGAGTGCGTAATAGCTCACTGGTCGAGTGACTCTGCGCCGAAAATGTAACGGGGCTAAACACACCACCGAAGCTATGGCTTGATGCTTTGCATCAGGGGTAGGGGAGCGTTGTATAAGGGTTGAAGGTGTACCGTAAGGAGCGCTGGACATTATACAAGTGAGAATGCCGGTATGAGTAACGAAAAGATCAGTGAGAATCTGATCCGCCGAAAGCCTAAGGGTTCCTGAGGAAGGCTCGTCCGCTCAGGGTAAGTCGGGACCTAAGGCGAGGCCGAAAGGCGTAGTCGAAGGACAACAGGTCGAAATTCCTGTACCACCGTAAGCCGTTATGAGCAATGGGGGGACGCAGTAGGGTAGTGACGCGGACTGATGGATGTCCGTCTAAGCAGTAAGGCTGATGTGTAGGCAAATCCGCACATTGTAAGGCTGAGCTGTGATGGGGAGCGAAAATTATAGTAGCGAAGGTCATGATCTCACACTGCCAAGAAAAGCCTCTAGCCAGGTGATGGTGCCCGTACCGCAAACCGACACAGGTAGGCGAGAAGAGTATTCTAAGGCGCGCGGAAGAACTCTCGTTAAGGAACTCGGCAAAATGACCCCGTAACTTCGGGAGAAGGGGTGCCCCGGTAGTGTGAATAGCACGAGGGGGCCGCAGTGAAAAGGCCCAAGCGACTGTTTAGCAAAAACACAGGTCTGTGCGAAGCCGTAAGGCGAAGTATACGGGCTGACGCCTGCCCGGTGCTGGAAGGTTAAGGGGAGTGGTTAGGAGCAATCCGAAGCTGTGAACCGAAGCCCCAGTAAACGGCGGCCGTAACTATAACGGTCCTAAGGTAGCGAAATTCCTTGTCAGGTAAATTCTGACCCGCACGAATGGCGTAACGACTTGGGCGCTGTCTCAACGAGAGATCCGGTGAAATTTTAATACCTGTGAAGATGCAGGTTACCCGCGACAAGACGGAAAGACCCCATGGAGCTTTACTGCAGCTTGATATTGAATTTGGGTACGATCTGTACAGGATAGGTGGGAGCCTTTGAAGCATGAGCGCCAGCTTGTGTGGAGGCAACGTTGGGATACCACCCTGATCGTATCTAGGTTCTAACCTGGTACCGTAATCCGGTGCGGGGACAGTGTCAGGTGGGCAGTTTGACTGGGGCGGTCGCCTCCTAAAGAGTAACGGAGGCGCCCAAAGGTTCCCTCAGAATGGTTGGAAATCATTCGAAGAGTGCAAAGGCATAAGGGAGCTTGACTGCGAGACCTACAAGTCGAGCAGGGACGAAAGTCGGGCTTAGTGATCCGGTGGTACCGCATGGAAGGGCCATCGCTCAACGGATAAAAGCTACCCTGGGGATAACAGGCTTATCTCCCCCAAGAGTCCACATCGACGGGGAGGTTTGGCACCTCGATGTCGGCTCATCGCATCCTGGGGCTGAAGTAGGTCCCAAGGGTTGGGCTGTTCGCCCATTAAAGCGGTACGCGAGCTGGGTTCAGAACGTCGTGAGACAGTTCGGTCCCTATCTGTCGTGGGCGTAGGAAATTTGAGAGGAGCTGTCCTTAGTACGAGAGGACCGGGATGGACGTACCGCTGGTGTACCAGTTGTTCCGCCAGGAGCACCGCTGGGTAGCTATGTACGGACGGGATAAACGCTGAAAGCATCTAAGCGTGAAGCCCCCCTCAAGATGAGATTTCCCAGTATGTAAGACCCCTTGAAGACGACGAGGTAGATAGGCTGGGGGTGGAAGTGCAGCAATGCATGGAGCTGACCAGTACTAATCGGTCGAGGGCTTATCCAATAGCAAGTGATAATTCGCATGTTTCGTTTCGAATCTAGTTTTCAGAGAACAACAACTCTGAAATGTAAGCTACGCGTTTGGTGGCGATGGCGGAGGGGTTCCACACGTACCCATCCCGAACACGACCGTTAAGCCCTCTAGCGCCGATGGTACTTGGACCGCAGGGTCCTGGGAGAGTAGGACGCCGCCAAGCAATCTAAAGACACACTTGATGATATCGAGTGTGTCTTTTTTATTTTAATCCTAAATACTTATATAAACCTTAACAGCCCTGGTAAATAACCAAGGCTGTTTACTATTTCAATATTTATGAGAATGTTAAATAACTTTAAAAGGATCATTTCTTCTCTTTCATCGATTTAAGTACAACATCTGTCTATACTTTCATTTGGTTGCAAGCCTCCCCAAGGATTGTAAGGGAGTTCTGCAATGCATGCTGGGTTTCCGAATCAATGATGACGCCTTGTTTGTTCATTTTCAATGTAATATGAGGAATGGTTAAACAGCCCTCCTGTAGAACTTGTGCATTAATCATGTTTAGTGTGAGCAATAAGGAAGCATGGGCTTTGTCACCTCCCATGGGGCTTGGGGAAGCAGCAATGACAATGGTGGGTTTATTGAGCCATTCTCCAGAAGATACAACCCAATCTAGTGCGTTTTTTAAGACCCCAGGAACGCCGTTTCCATACTCTGGCGTGCAGATAAGGACACCGTCCGAATGCTTAAGTTGGGCTCTCAAGTTCTGTACGGACACTGGACCCTCCTCGACATCGAGGTCAGGGTTAAAATGCGGCAGATCATTTAATCCATCATATACTTCAAACTTAAGGTTAGTGTGAGCCAGTTTAATCATGGCGTGCATTAGTAACGTATTGGAGGACTGATTGCGCAGACTTCCGGAAATGGCAAGGATATTTAATTCTTTTTTCATGGATATAGATCATCTCTATTCTTTAGTAATGTAGGGCAATTAGTTTATTTTCCTCCTGTTTGAATGAGCTGTCTATAAAAAACGCATATAATTAAGACATTCTTCATGTTAGTCAGGGAAAATCCACAATTCTTCATCAAAATGCATGCCATCGTTTGTATTGCTCTGGGTAATAGAATGAAGAGATCACTTTAAAATACAACTAACGAAAGAATCATAATAAATATTTTATAAAATTAGTACCAAGTACTAAGACTTAGTGCTATAATGGTAAAAAACAAGTGAGGTGACTACCGGTATGAAGCATCAATCAAAGGCAACCATCACGGCAATGGGGACGTATGTACCGGATCGAATATTAACGAATGCTGATCTGGAGAAATTGGTCGAGACAAGTGACGAATGGATTGTACAGCGTACTGGTATGAGAGAACGGCGAATTGCAGCTGAAGATCAATTTGTATCTGACCTGGCTACGAAGGCTGTAGAAGATATGATACATCGTTATGATGTAAGTGTAGAAGATGTGGATATGATCCTTGTGGCTACAAGTACACCTGAATATGCTTTCCCAAGTACGGCATCCAGAGTACAGGCTAATCTTAAGATCCCACACACGGGTGTACTGGATTTAAATGCTGCATGCGCAGGTTTTACCTACGGTTTACAGCTAGCCGACAGTCTGGTGACCAGTGGAATGTACCGCAAAGTACTGGTAGTTGGAGCAGAGACATTATCCAAAATTACGGATTACACAGACCGCACGACTTGTGTACTGTTTGGTGATGGAGCGGGGGCCTTCTTGGTGGAGAGATCATCGGGTGCTGAAGGTGACTTTATGGCAGCCATATCAGGTACACATGGAGAAGGCGGTGTACATCTCTATAAGAGTGGTCTGTCTTCGGAGATGAATGGTGTGCCTTTACAGGGCGAAGGTTGTTTAGTTCAGAATGGGCGAGAGATTTATAAGTGGGCTGTACGGACGATTCCAGAGCAATTGGGTAAACTTATAACGAAAGCTGAATTAAGCCCTGACCAGATTGACTGGTTTGTCCCTCATAGTGCCAACATGAGAATGATTGAAGCTGTTTGCGAACGTGGTCCGGTTCCTTTGGAACGTACTTTAACCAGTGTCGAGTATCGTGGGAACACATCTGCCGCTTCCATTCCGCTGGCGCTACAGATTGCAGTGGATGAAGGGAAGTTGAAAGAAGGACAGAGCGTAGCTCTCTTTGGCTTTGGCGGTGGTCTGACGTACGCAGGTCTGGTGCTGAAATGGGGCGTGCCGGACAACGTTCAGGAATGAGTAACATCCGACGGTATGCAACACAAAAATAAATAGAGAACATAAAAGAGACCACCCAAACTTCATGCTGTCATGAAGAAGGTGGTCTCTTTAGTGGGTTAACTCGTTTCAAAAAAGTGATATGATTGCATCTATTTTTTGTGTTAACCGGAATTGCTTAATCCCATAAATATTTTACGGCGTAAGCTTAGGCGCTTGGCGGTGATGTGTACCTTGTTCGTAGCTGTAAGCCAGCTTGATCAAGGTTCCTTCATCAAAGGCACGACCAAGGAATTCCATGCCTACTGGCAAACCATCAGTTGTGAAACCAGCAGGGACCGTAATCGCCGGGAAGCCGGAGAAAGGACTCAATCGGTTGTTACCACCGGAGTTTTGTCCTTCGCCAATAACACCAGCGGCTTGTGTGGACGTAGGATAGATGATGGCATCCAGGTTGTTGTCTGCCATAACTTTCAGCAGGGACTCACGTGTAACTTGGGTGCGTTTCAGGACGATGTCCTTGTATTCGGTAGTCTCCAACGTTTGGCGTGCATCCCGAGTCTTCATTGATTGTTCTTGTGACTTATCAAACTCTCCGGAAGCGATGATCTCGGACAGACTGTGATATGGAGCGTCTGCACCCAATGAGTCCAGATAGTCATTCAGTTGGAACTTGAATTCATATCCGCTGAGACTTGGGTATTTGTTGATCTCAGTCAAGTTCGGGATGGAAATGGGAACTGCGGTAGCGCCCAGTGTCTTCAGTTCTTCCACAGCGGTGTTGATCACGTCAGCAACGGCTTTTTCTTCAGCTTTGTTACTTGGGATGAGTTCTGTGGCCACACCGATGCGTGCACCTTTCAGTCCGTTTACATCCAAGAAGTCTGTATAGCTGGATGGAATTTTGCCAACCGCGTAGGCTGTAGCGACATCCTTTTTATCATAGCCGGCTGTAGCATCCAACATGATTGCAGTGTCACTAACCGTACGAGCCATAGGCCCACCTACATCCTGTGTCAAAGCCAATGGGATAATGCCTTCACGGCTGGACAGTCCGATGGTTGGGCGGATACCCACAAGGCTGTTGAAGCTGGATGGGATTCGGATCGAACCACCAGTGTCTGTACCCATGCCGGCTGCAGCAAAGTTTGATGCAATGGCTGCACCTGTTCCACCGCTTGATCCACCTGGATAGTGATCCAGGGCGTAAGGGTTCAGTGTTTGTCCACCCAATGAGCTGGATGTCGTTATGCCGAATGCGAATTCATGCAGGTTCGTTTTGCCCAAAATAATGGCGCCAGCTGCTTTGAGTTTCTTCACTTGTTCAGCATCGTGAGCAGGAATGGAATCTTTCAGACAGATACAGCCTGCGGTTGTCGGCATGTCATTGGTATCGAAATTGTCTTTTACCAAAACCGGAACGCCATGCAGAGGCCCGCGGGCACCTTGTGCTGCACGTTCTTCATCCAATTGCTCCGCAATTTGGAGTGCATCCGGGTTCAGGGTTAATACGGCGTTGATGCTTACACCTTGATCATCGTATTTTTCAATGCGGTCCAGATATTTTTGAACCAGTTCTTTTGATGTCAGTTTTCCTTGCGTCATTGCAGTCTGGAGATCCATGATGGTTGCTTCCTCCAGGACAAACGGTTTTATGTAGTTATAAATGCGGTCTTTCAGTATGGAGAGGTCATTCTCGGTAAGTACAGCGTTTGGAAGGAAGAGGGAATCGGTATAACCTTTCATTAGCCCTGCCGTATTCAATGCACCAACAGCACCTGCGAAAGTGGCTTCATCCGGGACATCTTTGAATGATACGGTAGTCGAATCCAGCTTGAGCCATTGTTGCAAGGCGACCGCAGCATCTTTACGTTGTACGGTTGTGCCGGAGAGCTTGTCCATGGTAAAAGGAACACCTGCAAGTGTAGCCGCTTCTTCCATAGCCTGAACAAATGCTACCGGAGTTGCTGGCGCTTTTCCTTTGGATACAGCTGCTACTGTTGTTTTACTCGTAGGCGTTGCCGTTGCGGCTGATGCCGAAGGTACCGTTTCTCCCCATGTTGTGGCAACAACAGCACCTGCCAGTAACAAAGCCCCACTTTTTTTCAATACAGATCCATGATAAGTCATGCATCCACGCTCCCTTCCTGTGTCTCATTGATGTGTGTAGCGATTCTGTTTCTATGCTTTTGACACATTGTATAGTTATGTCAGGTAATCTTACAAGGTTTATATTTATCCAAAAAAACGTATACATCAATACTTTACAGTGTTAATACTTACTGATGCTTCTGATTTCGTGTACTCAGGAAAACTATCAAACGAAATAATGTAATTAAAAGTGACATGAATACGACATATTGTTTAAACATGAGGTTACAGAATGCAAGTAGATTGGGAAAGGGAGAAGACAGAGCATACCTTTACCGTGAAATGATATAATGAAAAGATAGGATTAGAAGAGACATAAGGCATTACAGAGAGGAAGAGATATGAAGTGAAGACATTGGTACTCGCAGAAAAACCATCTGTAGCACGCGAAATAGCCAGAGTTATGGGTGCGCGTGATAAACATAAAAGTTATATGGAAGGCCCGAAATATATCGTTACCTGGGCGCTTGGACATCTGGTTGGATTAGCTGAACCCGAGGATTACGACAAAAAGTATGCAACATGGAATCTGGAGGACCTGCCCATTCTGCCAGATCGTACGAAATTGAAAGTACTTAAAGAGACCAACCATCAATATAAAGCCGTGCAGCAGTTGATGAAACGTCAGGATGTAGGCGAACTGGTCATTGCGACCGATGCAGCACGTGAGGGAGAATTGCTGGCTCGTTGGATCATGCAGATGGCGGGGTGGAAAAAAACTTTTAAACGCCTGTGGATTTCATCCCAGACAGATAAGGCGATCAAAGACGGATTTGCTTCGCTGAAGCCAGGCAGTCAGTTCGACCGCCTCTATGAATCTGCACGTTGCCGGGCGGAGGCTGACTGGATGATCGGACTTAACGTGACCCGTGCATTAACCGTTCGTTTCAATGCCCAGTTGTCTGCTGGACGTGTACAAACTCCGACCTTGGGCATGATTATGGACAGGGAAAATGAAATTAACGGTTTCCGCTCGCAGGAGTATGAGACGTTAACGGCAGACATGGGAGGTTTTCAGGCTGTGTGGCGGGCAGCTGGAGGAGATTCACGAATTTTCGACCCTCAAGAAACACAAGAATTGAAGAAACGGGTAGATGGGCGCAAGGGCACGATTGCCCAAGTGAAGAAAAGCGAGAAGGTTGAGCCGCATCCACTGGCATATGATCTGACGGAACTACAACGGGATGCCAACCGGAAGTATGGTTTCTCTGCAAAGCAAACATCAAATGTCCTGCAACGTCTGTATGAACAGCACAAGCTTGTGACGTATCCGCGTACGGACAGTCGATACCTCACTTCGGACATGACAGCTACGTTGAAAGAACGGCTGGATAGTGTAGCCATTGGACCTTATGCGTCTTTGGCACGTCCTTTGCTGCGCAAAAATCTGGATATCACCAAACGTATTGTGGATGACAGCAAAGTTACGGATCACCATGCGATTATCCCAACGGAGCAGACGGTACTTTTGAATCAATTGAATCCAGAGGAACGCAAACTGTACGATCTGATCGTACGTCGTTTTATCAGCCTATTCTATCCGGCAGCGAAGTACGATTCGGTTGCGATCACGGTTCAGGTGGGGAATGACTCCTTCCATGTTAAAGGTACAACGGTGAAAGAAAGTGGATGGCGTGAAGTATACGGCGGCGATTACAGCGATGATGACGATGACCGTACTGATGATGCAGCAGACCATGAGCGTGCGCTTTTGCCAGATGTGCAGCAAGGGCAGTCCGTGACGGTTCAGCGTTGCCATATTAAAAGTGGACGGACGATGCCGCCCAAACGGTATACCGAAGCTGCTTTGCTTTCCCAGATGGAAAAGCATGGACTCGGCACTCCAGCTACACGTGCGGATATTATCGAGAAGCTGGTCAGTTCCGATACAATAGATCGTCAAGGCAACAGCATGCATCCAACCGGTAAAGGAAAACAGTTGATTGAACTGGCTGCCCCGCAGCTTCGTTCACCGGATCTGACTGCCCGCTGGGAAGCTGAACTGGAACGCATCGCTCGTGGGCAAGGGAAACCGGGGCCGTTCCTGGATGGTATCCGTTCAATGGCGAAAGAGTTGGTGTCCACCGTAAAAGGCAGCAAAGCAGAGTACAAGCCGCATAATGTGTCCAATAGCCATTGCCCGGACTGTAACGCACGGTTGTTGGAGAAGAAAGGCAAGCGCGGCAAGTTTCTTGTATGTCCTACCGAGGACTGCGGGTATCGTCGTTCGGCAGAAAAGAGACTCTCCAATCGTCGTTGTGCGCAGTGCCACAAAAAGATGGAAATCAAAGAAGGTAAGGCGGGGTTATACGTACAATGTCTACCTTGTGGTATTACAGAAACGTTGGATAAGGATAAACAGCATGTGAACAAACGCGATCAGCAAAAGCTGGTGAAACAATATGCGAAGCAGGAGTCCATTGGGTCTAACCTTGGAGATCTGCTGAAGGCGGCTATGGAGAAAAAGGGAGAGTAACACGCTTGAGGGTAGTTGAAGTCGTATAAGATCCTCCGTTTTCAGGCAACGTAAGCCAAGGAGGTGATACCTACATGCCGCATAACAAACCAGAGAAGATCCATAACCAGCAAAACAAAGACAGTATTCGGGAAGAGAGTATCGCTGTGCGCCCGGACAAAGCAGCCAAAAGAGCACCAAGCCTGAACGGTATTCCAAAACAGGAGTCCTAGGTTAGAGCGAGGTTAGCGTTATTACACAAAATTGCGTTTCCCTATCCGGTGCGTTGAACATGTCTCTGATGAGGACTATAATGGAGACAGGGAGATGTCCCGGGACAGGGGGATCGCTAGAATTATATGCAAACCGGACTTATATTGTGGTTTTTATTTATTAATGTAGTTGGTTATCTGGTGATGTCGGATGATAAGAGGCGTGCGCAACAGCGTCGTGACCGTACACCCGAACGGACGTTATTCTTATTAGCATTTATAGGCGGTGCTTTGGGAGTCTGGATCGCGATGTATCGGAAAAGGCATAAGACTAAACATCCCAGCTTCACCATTGGCATTCCATTGTTGTTATTCTTAAATGCGGTAATCTATGGTTACTTTATTCAATGAACACATGGAACACATGCGTAACCATTCGAACAAGACTTACGCTGAAGTGAAAGGTGTATCATTAATTCGTCTGATATGTAAATTCATTCGTATAAATGGTTCATTGTGGCTCTGGAACGTTTAAGGAGTTACATGGTTCTGTTATTTAACTGTTAGTTTATTACATGTCAGACCGAAGCTTGCTTCGCGTGCTCTACATATAAAGGAAGGGACGGGATTCACATGTTATTTTCCAAAATATTAGTGGCTTATGATGGTTCCAAAGCTTCAAATAAAGCACTTGATCGTGCGATTGAGCTAGCTAAAGTGTCCCCAAATGCAGTACTGGATGTCATTCATGCTTTTGATTTCCCACGTGTATTTATTGGTGAGGGACTGGCTCCATTGCCACCTTCACTTAATAATGACTATTACAATCTCGCGGTACAGACGACAGATGAAGCAAAAGAGCGAATTCAGGCTGCGGGTGTAACGGCCAATGTGGACCTGATTCAAGGAGCAGCTGCGGAAGTATTGCTTGATTTTGCCAAAGAGAATGATTCTGATATCATTATTATTGGTAGCCGCGGACTGGGTGGTATTCGGGAATTTGTCCTGGGTAGTGTCAGTCACAATGTGGTGCAACATGCGCGGGTTCCAGTACTGATCGTAAAATAATGGATGAAGTGTGTACGCACTGAAAAGCAGGAAGCCGGTTGTCTTCGAGAGATTGAAGAGGAGCCGGCTTTCTTTTATGGGATGAAATGGATGGTTAAGCGAATTTAAAGAAGCAATTCCCGAACATTATATTTGTCAATATGTTAAATGTTCGTCTTTAAGTTGACATTAGCTGTAGGGGATTGTTAGAATGTTAGATGTGTCGATCAGGTAAGAATAAGGTCGAGTAGGAACGAAATATGTAATAAGAGATTACAAAAATGAACGAAGATAGTTTGATAGATATTTGCTCGTATAACGCCGGGAATAGGGCCCGGAAGTATCTACCCGGGAACCGTAAATTTCCGGACTACGAGGAGATACGGCTGAGAGTCGCATGAAACCAGATGCGGACAGCAAGCCCCCTTTTGGCATGCCCAAATGAGGGATACGTATTTCTTGGAGTCCGGTGTCCGGAGAAAATGTGATGTTTTCGCGGGTAGCGGATTTTTTCATTTCACACGTAATAAGAGTTCCTTAATAGTCAGATGTAATCAAAAAAGCGCAGACGGGAGTTGGATGTATTCATGTCACTGCAAGTCGCTGTAATTATGGGCAGCAAGTCGGATTGGGAAACGATGAAACATGCGTGCGAGGTGCTGGACGAACTGGAGATTGGGTATGAGAAAAAGGTGGTCTCCGCCCATCGTACACCGGATCTGATGTTTGAATACGCAGAGCAGGCGATTGATCGAGGATTTAAGGTGATCATTGCAGGGGCAGGCGGGGCAGCACATCTACCCGGTATGGTTGCCGCCAAAACGATGCTTCCAGTCATTGGCGTACCGGTTCAATCCAAAGCATTGAACGGTCTCGATTCCTTGTTGTCCATTGTTCAGATGCCTGGTGGTATTCCCGTCGCAACTGTGGCGATTGGCAAGGCAGGGGCAACCAATGCAGGATTGCTGGCAGCTCAAATGATCGGTGCTTTTGACCCGGATGTCCAACGTCGCTCTGAAGCTCGCCGAGAGCGCATCAAACAAGAAGTACTCGAAAGTAGTGAAGAACTATGAATAGAGCAGGGAACCAATCCGGTATAGCAGGAGAGCTAAAAAAAGTCCTGCCGCCCGGGAAAACAACCATCGGCATTCTTGGAGGCGGACAGCTCGGACGGATGATGACGCTCGCAGGAACGGCAATGGGGTATCGATTCGTTACTCTTGATCCCGCTGCGGATGCACCTTGTGGTCAAGTTGCTCGTCAGATTGAAGCTGGTTATGACGATGCCAAAGCTGCACTTGAACTGGCTCGGCAATGCGATGTCATTACGTATGAATTCGAAAATGTAGATGCAGAAGTGGCTGGGCTGCTTGAACGTGAGTCTTACGTTCCGCAAGGAAGTGCGTTACTGTACACCACACAACATCGGTTGCGTGAAAAACGTGCGATCGAAGCCGCCGGAGTGAGAGTCGCGCCTTATCGGGAAATCATAAGTGCGGATACGATGCTTGCTGCTGTTAGCGAACTTGGAGTGCCCTGTGTACTGAAGACGGTGACTGGAGGCTACGATGGCAAAGGTCAACGGGTCATCCGGGAAGCAAGTCAGGCTGTTGCGGCATACGAAGAACTTGCGGCTACTGGTGCGGAACTGGTGTTGGAACAATTCATCAAGTTTGAATGCGAAATATCGGTCGTTGTAGCGCGTAGTACAAATGGGGAGATCAAAACGTTCCCGCCAGCGGAGAACATTCATGTGAACAACATTTTGCATGCTTCAATTGTACCGGCTAGAGTTGCCGCAGATATCCAGATTGAAGCGCAAAAGCTGGCAGCAGCGGTGGCAGAATCGATGAAGGCTGTTGGACTGCTGGCTGTGGAACTGTTTGTAGCGGCGGATGGAAGACTGTACGTCAATGAGCTGGCACCAAGACCGCATAATTCTGGTCACTATACGATGGAAGCTTGTGCGACTTCTCAGTTCGAACAACATATCCGTGCCATCTGCGGGTTACCACTTGGGGACACTTCGTTATTGAGTCCGGTTGTTATGGTCAATGTGCTTGGAGAACATCTGGAAGGCATTATCGCCAGAACAGGGCAACCTGATGTAGAAGCGATAGAGCTCGGTGTGATTCCCAAGCTTCACATATATGGTAAAACCGAAGCAAAAACAGGACGTAAGATGGGGCATGTGAATCTGCTCTGTCAGGATGTTGAAGAAGGATTGCAATGGATTGAACAAACTAATCTCTGGAGGAATACAAATTCATGATTGAACGTTATAGCAGACCCGAAATGAGAGCCATCTGGACCGAAGAGAACAAATTCCAATCGTGGCTGGAAGTTGAAATTTGTGCATGTGAGGCGTGGGCCGAACTGGGTGTTATCCCTAAGGAAGAAGCAGCATTGCTTCGTCAGAACGCATCTTTTGACATCGATCGCATCTATGAGATTGAAAAAGAAACACGTCATGACGTTATCGCATTTACACGTACGGTATCTGAAAGTCTGGGTGCGGAGCGGAAATGGGTGCACTACGGACTGACTTCCACGGATGTCGTAGATACGGCTCTAGGTTATGTATTGCGTCAAGCGAATGAGATTCTGGAAAAGGATATCGTGAATTTCATTGAAATTCTTCGTGAAAAAGCATTGGCTTATCAGCACACACCAATGATGGGACGTACGCACGGTGTGCATGCGGAACCAACGACATTTGGACTGAAAATGGCATTGTGGCATGAAGAGATGAAACGGAACCTGGAGCGTTTCCGCCATGCAGCAGACAATGTACAATACGGCAAAATCTCAGGCGCAGTTGGAACATACGCGAACATCGATCCGTTTGTTGAAGAGTTTGTCTGCGAGAAGCTGGGCACGAAACCTGCGCCGATCTCGACTCAAACATTGCAACGTGACCGTCACGCAGAATATATGGCTACACTGGCGTTGATCGCAACGTCCCTGGACAAGTTTGCTACAGAGGTACGTGCGCTACAGAAGAGTGAGTTCCGTGAAGTGGAAGAAGCTTTTGCTAAAGGTCAAAAAGGATCTTCTGCGATGCCACACAAACGTAACCCGATCGGTAGTGAAAACATCTCCGGTCTGTCCCGCGTCATTCGCGGACATATGGTATCCGCATACGAGAACGTAACGCTCTGGCATGAGCGCGACATCTCACATTCTTCTGTAGAACGTATCATTCTACCGGATGCAACGATGCTGCTGAACTACATGCTGAACCGTTTTGGTAACATCGTGAAGAACCTGACGGTATTCCCTGAAAACATGAAACGCAACATGGAGCGCACCTACGGGGTACCATTCTCCGGTCGCATCATGACAAAGCTGATCGACAAAGGTTTCAGCCGCGAGCAAGCATACGATACCGTTCAACCACGTGCGATGCAAGCATGGGAAGAACAACGCCAGTTCCAGGATATCGTGAAATCCACACCGGAAATCACGGAAGTGCTGAACGAAGAAGAAATCGCAGATGCATTCAACCCGTCATGGCACCTGAAGCACGTAGACACCATCTTCAAAAAGCTCGGCTTGAACGATTAATATATAAGTCCCATAAGGCTATAGCGCAGAATGATGGTTCAGCAGGGAACGCAGAGGACAGAAATAAGCTGAAGAAGCAAAGCGTTCGCCTTTATCCCCGGATTTTCACTTTGCAAAAGTGGAATCAAAAAATCTGGGGATAACAGCGATCGGAAGATTGTTCTGTCATCGGAGTGGAGTCCGCACCATCAGGATTCTGTCCTTAGCCTTACATCTCCTGAAAGAAGGTGAGCCCATGGCACTGTCCACTGCGGCAGATCTCGTTAAAGCACCTCTGTTATATAAAGGAAAAGTACGTGAATTGTACGATCTGGGTGAACATTTTCTGATCGTGGTTACGGACCGTATATCGGCATTTGATTACGTGCTGGACCCGGCGGTTCCCGAGAAAGGAAACGTACTGAATAAACTCAGCAGCTTTTGGTTCGAACTGACGGGTGACATGATGGAGAATCACGTCGTTCATACCGATGTGAATCAACTGGGTGATCTCATCACAGACCCTGAATTGCTCAAAGACCGCATCATGGTAACCCGCAAAGCAGAACGCATTGATATTGAATGTGTCGTGCGTGGATACATCACGGGTGGGGGATGGAGACAATACGAGACGAGTGGTGAAGTGAATGGCATTAAACTGCCTGATGGACTTCGCAAAAACGCCAAGCTCGAAGTTCCTATTTTCACACCGGCAGCCAAAAACGATGTTGGTCACGATGAGGACATCCCAATGGATCGCATGAAAGAACTGGTGGGAGACGCACTCGCAGTTGAGCTTCAGGAAAAAAGCTTGCGCCTGTACGAATTCGCCCGTGATTACTGTGATCAGCGTGGCATCATTCTGGCAGATTGCAAATTCGAGTTCGGCATCGTGGATGGCAAGGTCATCCTGATTGACGAAATCTTCACCCCAGATGCTTCACGCTTCTGGGCCAAAGAGAATTATGAACTCGACATCGAGATCGACAGCATGGATAAAGAGCCAGTGCGCACCTATCTCGCCGGAACCGATTGGGACAAGAACAGCAAACCTGATCCACTTCCACAAGAGGTAGTAAAGACAACAACCGCAAGATACGTCGATATTTATAACCGTTTAACGAAATAATAAAGTTTAACGTTTGAGCGAGAGGCTATGGGAAAGTTTGGCTTTCGATCGCTGTTGCCCCCGGAATGTTTTGATTGGAATCCTTTTTTCAAAAGGAAACATTCCGGTTGCAAAGGCGAGCACTTCGTTTCTCTAGCTCAAATCTTTCCCTCCGCCAGTGTTCAAACTGGTGGGTGAGGCAATTAAGAGCGGTGGCTTCCCACAGGTAGGGGAAGCCTGAAAAATTAAGAGAATTAAATTCACTAATTACTAAAGTAACTTAAAGACCATTCGCCATTCACTGTTTTGAAGGAATGGTCAGGCTAGACCATTACACACCGTGCAACGTAAAAGGTTTAGGCCTTTAAAAAACGTCGCATGGACTAGCGGAGGGGCGGAATTGTTCTTAAAGGAGCGATAGCGTTCGCCTTTGTCCCCGGGTTTTGACCGCACAGCGGGCCAAAACAATCAAAAAACCTGGGGACAACAAGCGACCGGAAAGAACAATCCGCCCTGGAGCAAGCTCCACACCCCATGTTTAACAGCATAAAGCATTTATCCCGTTCATTACTGAGGAGGAACATAAGGATCATGATCAAAGCAACCGTATATGTCACTATTAAGCAAAGCGTACTCGACCCGCAAGGCGTAGCTGTTCAAGGAGCCCTGCATTCAATGGGATTCAACGAAGTGGAAAGTGTACGGATCGGTAAAGTCATGGA
This sequence comes from Paenibacillus sp. FSL K6-1122, assembly GCF_037977015.1. Lineage (NCBI taxonomy): Bacteria > Bacillati > Bacillota > Bacilli > Caryophanales > Paenibacillaceae > Paenibacillus > Paenibacillus sp. FSL K6-1122. The sequence goes on from NZ_CP150272.1 coordinate 830,200, forward strand.
ACTGAACCTGGATACAACAGATCGTGCGGAAGCGGAGAAACGATTGAAAGTCATGTGTGAAAAGTTGCTGGCCAACACCGTTGTTGAAGATTACCGCTACGAATTGGAGGGTTAATCTCATGAAATTTGCAGTTCTTGTGTTCCCTGGCTCCAACTGCGACATCGACTGTTACAAGGCAGTGGAAGATGCGATCGGACAAGAGGTTGATTATGTATGGCACACGGCTACAGATCTTTCGGCTTATGATTGTATTTTAGTTCCGGGTGGTTTCTCTTATGGTGACTACTTGCGTTGCGGAGCGATTTCCCGCTTTGCACCGGTAATGAACGAGGTAGCGAAAGCTGCTGAACAAGGTAAATATATTTTGGGTATTTGCAACGGATTCCAGATCCTGACGGAAGCGGGATTGCTTCCAGGTGCATTGATCCGTAACACTTCCCTGAAATTCCGTTGTCACGATACGGTATTGAAAGTGGCAAACGCAGATACACCATTTACACGTGACTATGCACCCGGCGAAGAGATTATCATCCCGATTGCTCACGGTGAAGGCAACTATTATTGCGATGAGGAGACGCTGGCGAGTCTGCAAGCGAACAACCAGATCGTATTTACGTATGGTACCAACCCGAACGGTTCCCTGGGTGATATTGCAGGAGTCTGTAACGAGGCTGGAAACGTGGTCGGCATGATGCCGCATCCAGAGCGTGCAGTGGATTCACTGTTTGGTTCGGAAGACGGCAAACGTATGTTTACATCTATTTTGAAAGCATGGAGGGATCGGCATGACGCAGCAGCTATCCGCTAAGGAACCAACAGCAGAACAGGTCGCAGAACATAAACTTTACGCACAAATGGGCGTATCTGACAGCGAGTATGAGCTGATCTGTGAGTTCATGGGGCGCAAGCCAAACTACACGGAAATTGGTGTGTTCAGTGTAATGTGGTCCGAGCACTGTGCTTATAAAAACTCCAAGCCATTGCTGCGCCGTTTCCCAACGACTGGACCACGTGTCCTGATGGGACCTGGTGAAGGTGCCGGTATCGTGGATATCGGTGATAATCAGGCCGTTGTATTCAAAATTGAAAGCCATAACCATCCTTCCGCAGTTGAGCCTTATCAAGGTGCGGCAACAGGTGTGGGCGGTATTATCCGTGATATTTTCTCCATGGGTGCAAGACCGGTAGCCATACTGAACTCCCTTCGTTTCGGTAAGCTGGAGAGTGATCGCGTTAAATATTTGTTCGAACATGTGGTAGCGGGTATTGCTGGATACGGTAACTGTATCGGTATTCCTACCGTTGGTGGCGAAGTGATGTTTGATGAGAGCTATGAAGGCAATCCGCTGGTTAACGCGATGTGTGTGGGTCTGATTGATCATGACAAGATTCAGCGCGGCGTAGCTAAAGGTGTAGGAAACCCCGTGTATTATGTTGGGCCACCAACAGGGCGGGATGGTATTCATGGAGCAACCTTTGCATCGGTTGAATTGACGGAAGAATCCGAGTCACAACGGACAGCTGTTCAGGTTGGTGATCCATTTATGGAGAAACTGGTGATGGAATCCTGTCTGGAATTGATCGACACGGGCATCGTGCTCGGAATTCAGGATATGGGTGCTGCGGGTCTGACATGTTCGAGTGCCGAGATGGCAAGTAAAGCGGGTAACGGTCTGGAACTGTATCTGGATCAGGTGCCACAGCGTGAAGAAGGCATGACGCCTTACGAGATGATGTTGTCAGAGTCCCAGGAACGGATGTTGTTCGTTGTAGAGCCGAAGGATGAGGCGCAGGCGATGGAGATCTTTGAACGTTGGGGCGTAATCTGTGCCAAAGTTGGTAAAGTAACGGATGATGGTCGTCTGAAATTGATCCACCACGGCGAAGTGGTCGGAGATATGCCAGTAACGGCACTGGTTGATGAATGTCCAGTGTATGACAAACCTTCTTCTGTACCTGCATACTACGAGCAAAGTGCTTCCATCGACACGCTTCGTTACGACGAAGTGTCGGATCTCGGCGGAGCGTTGAAACAAGTGCTGGCATCACCTACAGTAGCAAGTAAAAAATGGATTTATGATCAATATGACTACATGGTGCGTACAAGCACTGCCGTTCGCCCGGGTTCGGATGCGGCTGTAGTTACGATTCGTGGCACACGCAAAGGTCTCGCGATGACAACGGACTGTAATGGACGTTATGTGTACCTTGATCCTGAAGTTGGTGGACGGATTGCCGTAAGTGAAGCAGCGCGTAACATTGTATGTTCCGGTGCAGAGCCGCTGGCAATTACGGACAACTTGAACTTCGGTAACCCTGAGAAGCCGGATATTTTCTGGCAAATGGAGAAAGCGGTAGACGGTATGGCGGAAGCTTGTCGTGTGCTGGATACGCCGGTCATCGGTGGTAACGTAAGTCTATATAACGAAAATGCCAAAGGCTCCATCTATCCAACGCCAGTTGTCGGTATGGTAGGTCTCGTTCATGATACGGATCATATCACGACGCAAGCATTCAAATCCGAAGGTGATGTTATCATCCTCCTCGGCGAAACAAAAGCTGAACTGGGTGGCAGCGAGCTGCAATACGCGGTTCATGGTCAGACGGAAGGTCGTCCACCAGAACTGAACTTGCAAACGGAAAAAGCGCTGCTCAGCACGGTGCTGGAAGCGATCCAATCCGGACTCGTTCGCTCTGCACATGACTTGTCTGAAGGTGGCTTGGCTGTAGCACTCGCAGAGTCTTGTATCAGTGGTAACGTAGGAGCACAGGTGAATGTGGAGACTGCACTTCGTGCAGATCACGCCCTGTTCAGTGAGAGCCAATCCCGTATCTTGTTGTCGGCTACGCCAGAGCAAGCGGGTAAACTTGAAGCATTTGTACGTGAGCGCGGTGTACCTGTTGCTGTGATTGGACGTGTAGAAGGAAGTAACCTGACGATTGAATTGAACGGAACATCAGCCGTGAGCGAACCTGTAGGAGGTTTGGCTCAGGTCTGGGAGGATGCGATTCCATGTCTCATGAACTGACGACAGGACCGTTGTGGACAGGCGATTATTATAATGAAGGGTCCGGCAAGGAAGGACTCGACAAATTGAAAGAAGAATGCGGTGTGTTCGGGGTGTTCAGACACCCTGACGCAGCTTCGCTCTCCTATTATGGACTGCATGCGCTGCAACATCGGGGCGAAGAAAGTGCAGGCATGTGTGTGAGTGATGGCAGCCAGTTTAACTATCATCGCGGCATGGGGTTGGTGAAGGAAGTATTCACCAAAGACCTGATGCAGACGCTGACCGGGGATATTTCCATTGGACATGTCCGTTATTCAACGAGTGGTGACAGTAAACTGACAAACGCACAGCCATTGGTATTTAAATACCGTGATGGCGATTTGGCGGTAGCGACCAACGGGAACATTGTGAATGCACCAACGATCCGGCGCGAGCTGGAGCAGAGCGGGTCCATTTTCCAAACAACAAGTGATACCGAGGTCATTGCGCATCTAATTGCACGATCCTCCAAAGGGCTTGTGGAAGCGGCAAAAGAGGCGTTCCAGCGCATTGTGGGTGGTTATGCATTTCTGATCATGACCAACGACAAACTGCTCGTGGCTTCCGATCCGCACGGACTTCGTCCGCTGACGATGGGTAAGCTGGGAGATGCATATCTGTTTGCATCTGAGACGTGTGCACTGGAAACAATTGGCGCAGAGTTAATCCGTGACATTGAACCGGGTGAACTACTTGTGTTGGATGCAGAAGGTCTACATGAGGATCGCTTTGATCATCACAAACACCGCAAGGCATTATGCGCGATGGAATATATTTATTTTGCTCGTCCGGATAGTGATATGAATGGTACGAACCAGCATGCGGCCCGTAAACGGATGGGAAGCCGGATGGCGATTGAGTCGTTTGTGGATGCGGACTTGGTTACGGGGGTACCAGATTCCAGCATCTCGGCGGCCATTGGATATGCTGAACAGACAGGTATTCCGTATGAAATGGGTATGATCAAGAATAAATACACCGGACGTACGTTTATCCAGCCAAGCCAGGAATTGCGGGAGCAGGGCGTGAAGATGAAGTTGAGCGCTGTGCGTCGCGTTGTGGAAGGCAAACGTGTGGTCATGATTGACGACTCCATCGTACGGGGAACAACTTCCCGACGGATCGTGAACATGCTGCGTGATGCAGGAGCAACGGAAGTACATGTACGGATTACATCACCACCTTTCAAAAACCCGTGTTTCTACGGTATTGATACGCCTGACAGCCGTGAATTAATTGCTTCACAGTTGTCGGTGGAAGAAATTTGCCGTGAAATTAATGCGGACTCCCTGGAGTTCCTCAGTCCCGATGGACTGATTGCATCGATTCAGGGAGATAATCAGGATGATCCGAAGGGCGGACTATGTCTCGCATGTTTTGATCATGATTACCCAACCCGCCTCGACTTTGGCGGCGAGGAAAAATTCGGCTGTAGCTGTTAATCCTTAAGCCCCGCTTTGCGGAGCAACAGGGGCTAGGCAGCCAGGCGAAGCAGCTGCCCAGCGGGCTTGCCCGCAGCATAGCTGAGCGGGGTTCGCTGACCGATGGCTTGCAGCCAACGGAATCGGCGAACAATCCCGCGAGATCACGCACGAACCAACCATAGCAAGATCACACCAGCCACCTCTGCACCGCTTTTTTGGCGGGTGTCCAGAGGGCCTGCCAAGGTCCTATGGGGTCCTCCCGGGCGGGAGGATTTAGGTGGGGCGAAAAAAAAGGAGATGATTCCACTTGTCTGAAGCATACAAAAAGGCCGGCGTTGATATCGCGGCAGGTAATGAAGCGGTTGAACGGATGAAAAAACACGTGAAGCGTACCTTCCGTCCGGAAGTGATGACAGATTTGGGAGGCTTTGGCGCCCTGTTCGGTTTGAACAAAGATAAATACGATGAGCCGGTGCTTGTATCCGGTACAGACGGCGTAGGCACCAAGCTGAAAATTGCATTTGCCATGGACCGTCACGATACCATCGGAATCGACGCGGTAGCGATGTGTGTGAACGACATTGTGGTACAGGGTGCAGAACCACTCTTCTTCCTCGACTATCTGGCATGTGACAAAGTCATTCCTGAGAAAATTGAAGCTATTGTTGCGGGCATCGCTGAAGGCTGTCATCAGTCTGGCTGTGCGCTAATCGGTGGCGAGACGGCAGAAATGCCGGGCATGTACAGTGAAGGCGAATACGATATTGCCGGATTCACGGTGGGTATCGTAGACAAAGCGAAGATCATCAATGGTACAACCATTGCTCCTGGCGACACAGTAATTGGCCTGGCTTCCAGCGGTGTGCATAGTAACGGATTCTCGCTGGTACGTAGACTTTTGTTGGAAGATGCGGGACTTGATCTGCATGATGAATTAGCGGAACTGGGCGGTAAGCTGGGCGATTCTCTGCTGGAACCTACAAAGATCTATGTTAAACCTCTGTTGTCCCTGCTGGAAAAGGTAAAAGTAAAAGGCATGGCACACATTACAGGTGGTGGTTTCATCGAGAATATCCCACGTATGTTGCCTAGCAACGTGAATGTGGATATTGACCACGGCTCTTGGCCGATCCTGCCAATCTTCAACCTGTTACAGGAAAAGGGTGCTGTCTCGAACCGTGACATGTTCACCACATTTAACATGGGTGTCGGGCTTGTACTGGTCGTTAATGAAGCAGATGCATCGGAAGCGCTGCAACAACTGAAAGCATCTGGTGAAGAAGCGTACATCATTGGCCGTGTTACTGAAGGAGATGCGCGAGTAACCTTCACGGGAGCGGATGTTTAATGGCGAACTACCGCATAGCTGTATTTGCCTCGGGTGAAGGGACTAACTTTCAGTCATTGGTCGATGCAGTACGGAATGGTGGGCTGAATGCATCCGTTGATCTGCTCGTGTGTGATAAACCTTCTGCACGTGTTGTGCAGCGGGCACAGGACGCAGGCGTGGAATGTCATCTGTTTACTCCGAAAAATTATGCTTCCCGTGAAGCCTATGAGTCAGAGATCGTGGAAGTGCTCGAATCCAAAAAGATCGACCTGGTCGTTCTTGCCGGATATATGAGATTGCTGACTTCCGTTGTGGTGGATCGTTACGCAGGGCGGTTGATTAACATTCATCCGTCCTTGCTACCGGCATTTGCAGGTAAGGATGCGATTGGACAGGCATTGGAATACGGTGTGAAAGTTACGGGTGTGACCGTGCACTTTGTGGACGGAGGCATGGATACCGGACCGATTATTGCCCAGCATCCGGTTCCCATTTTGCCAGAGGATACGCCTGAGTCAATCAGCCGTTCCATTCATGCGGCTGAACAGCAGTTATACCCTGAAGTTGTTTCCTGGTTCGCGCAAGGTCTGGTTCAGTTAGACGGACGTCACGTGACTGTTAACAAACCGGTTTGATATAAGTTGAATTTTTTTACACATTAACGGAGAGGACAGAAAAAACCTGAAAAAGCGAAGCGTTCGCCTTTATCACCGGATTTTCCCTTTAAGAAAAGGGAATCAAAAAATCTGGGGATAACAGCGATTGGAAGGTTGTTCTGTCATCGGAGTGTCCCGTGTAAACATCTTGGTTCAACTTCTATAACAGAAGTCGAATATTGGTACGCATTTTGTGATATTTCTCGGGAAATAAATCGGCTGTGTTTCGTCAGGAAACGCGAAGCCATGGGACATTAAAGGAGGAGCATATTGTGAGTATCAAAAGAGCGCTGGTTAGCGTATCGGATAAAACGGGCATCGTGGACTTTTGCCGCGAGCTGTCGCAAATGGGTGTGGAGATTATTTCGACAGGAGGTACAAGCAGCCTGTTGTCGAAGGAAGGCGTACCTGTCATCGGAATTTCGGATGTGACCGGATTCCCGGAAATCATGGACGGACGTGTCAAAACATTGCATCCGGCAGTTCATAGTGGGTTGTTGGCTGTGCGTGATAACGAAGAGCACACACGCCAGATGGAAGAACTCGGTCTCGGCTATATCGATCTGGTTGTCGTGAACCTGTATCCATTCCAAGAGACTATTGCGAAACCGGACGTAGCATACGAAGATGCCATCGAGAACATCGATATTGGCGGTCCAACGATGCTTCGCTCGGCAGCCAAAAACCATGCCTTTGTCAGTGTCGTTGTAGACGCATCTGATTACAGCCAAGTGCTGGAGGAAGTGCGCAACGATGGAGATACCACTCTCGAAACTCGCAAACGGCTTGCGGCAAAAGTGTTCCGTCATACGGCGGCTTACGATGCACTCATCTCCGACTACCTGTCCAACGTAAATGGCGATCCACTGCCAGAGCGTCTAACGGTTACTTACGAAAAACTCCAAGATTTGCGTTACGGCGAAAATCCACACCAGCAGGCGGCATTCTACCGCAAACCGCTGGCTGCTCAAGATACGTTGACAACAGCCGAGCAATTGCACGGCAAAGAGTTGTCTTATAATAACATCAACGATGCGAACGCAGCATTGCAGATCGTCAAAGAGTTTGAAGAACCAGCCGTTGTCGCGGTTAAACATATGAACCCATGTGGCGTAGGTATTGGCGCAAGTATCTATGAAGCTTACGGCAAAGCATATGCTGCAGATCCAACATCTATATTTGGTGGCATTGTGGCAGCAAACCGTATTATCGACAGCGATACAGCAGGCAAGTTGAGCGAGATTTTCCTGGAAATCGTACTTGCTCCTGATTTTACACAAGAGGCTCTCGATATCCTGACGAAAAAGAAAAACATTCGTTTGCTCAAAACAGGCGAACTGAATGCTGCTCGTAAACGGGAGAGCCAATTCGTGGTAACGTCTATCGACGGTGGCATGATCGTGCAACAGTCCGATGTACACTCCATCGAAGCAAGCGAGTTGAATGTTGTAACCGATCGTGCGCCATCGGAAGAAGAACTGAAACAGCTGTTGTTTGGCTGGAAAGTAGTTAAACACGTGAAATCCAACGCGATTGTACTTGCTGCGAATGACATGACGGTGGGTGTGGGCGCTGGACAAATGAATCGTGTGGGTGCAGCCAAAATTGCGATTGAACAAGCGGGCGAGCAAGCAAAAGGTGCTATTCTGGCATCTGATGCGTTCTTCCCAATGGGTGATACGCTGGAACTGGCAGCAAAAGCCGGAATTACAGCGGTAATTCAACCGGGTGGTTCGATCAAAGATGAAGAATCCATCAAAGTAGCGAATGAATACGGAATTGCCATGGTCTTCACAGGAGTTCGTCACTTCAAACACTAGAACGAAAAAGGTTTAAATAAGGGGTGTCGCCAGTCATACTTATGACTTATGGTACACCCCCTCTTTTTTAGGTTTTTCAACACGCATTAGCGTAACAAATTCAGTTATGCACGGAGGGGAACAGAACGAATGGATATTCTGGTAGTAGGCGGCGGTGGCCGGGAACATGCAATCATCTGGGCGCTGGCAAAGAGTCCAAAGGTAGACAAGATTCACTGTGCACCGGGAAATGCAGGTATTGCTCAGCTCGCTGAGTGTCATGCCATTGCGGTAAATGAATTCGATAAACTAACGGCTCTGGCTGTAGAGCTTAGAGTGGGTTTAGTAGTTATTGGTCCGGATGATCCGTTGGCGGATGGAATCGTGAATGCATTTGATTCGACAGGTATTCCGGTATTCGGACCTCGTCGTAATGCAGCAGAGATTGAAGGAAGTAAAACGTTCATGAAGGACCTGCTGCACAAATACAACATTCCAACCGCGGCCTATGAGAAATTCGACAATTACGAACAAGCTCAAGCATACCTGAATGAGCAAACAATTCCGGTTGTCATCAAGGCAGATGGTTTGGCAGCGGGCAAAGGTGTGACGGTAGCTTATTCGCGTGAAGAGGCTGATCAGGCACTTCGCAGTATCATGGTGGACAAAGTATTTGGTGAAGCAGGAGCCAAAGTGATTATCGAGGAATTCCTCGCAGGGCAGGAAATGTCCATTCTGGCCTTTGTCGATGGAGAGACGGTTCGTCCGATGGCCGCAGCACAGGATCACAAACCTGTATTCGACAATGACCAAGGGCCAAACACAGGCGGTATGGGTACATACTCACCTTTGCCACATATCCCTGTTTCTATTATTGAGGAAGCCGTGGAGACGATCATCAAACCAACTGCCAAAGCAATGGTGTCCGAAGGACGTCCGTTCCAGGGGGTATTATTTGCCGGACTGATGATCTCGCCGGATGGCAAACCCAAAACGATTGAGTTCAACGCACGTTTTGGTGATCCGGAAACACAGGTTGTATTGCCACGTCTGAAGAGCGACTTGTTTGATATCTTCTGGGCAACCGTTCATGGCAAGCTGGCTGATATTGAGATTGAATGGAGTGATGAAGCCGCAGTATGTGTGGTGCTTGCTTCAGGAGGTTATCCGGGTCCTTATGCCAAAGGTGTAGTCATTGAAGGACTGGATCAAGTGCAAGATGCCGTGGTATTCCACGCAGGTACAGCACGTAGTGAAGCAGGAGACTGGGTTACGAATGGTGGACGGATCCTGGGTGTAGTTGGCCTTGGTGCGGATATTGCCGAAGCTAGAAACAAAGCTTATGAACAGGCGGAGCGTATCCATTTTGATGGTAAACATCAGCGAACGGATATTGCTGCCAAAGCACTCGTATAGAATGAATATAAGAGCCCGTAAAGATGTTTACCGGAAAGGTATTTGCATCTTGCGGGCTCTTTGCTACGTATATAGATGTATCTTGTGCATACGGCCGGACTTGTTTTATACGGGAAAGAATATGGGGAAGATTCAAAACGGGATTAAATCAGGGAAATCACGCATGTTTAATGCCCTAAAGTAAGGGGTAGTATTTTTATAAATTGGACTATACTAAACATGTGAAGATTATCACATTATGAGGTAATATCAATCATATTATATAAAGTATGTAACATACATAGAGACTAATTTGTGAACATTATACTGTAAGCTTGTGGCAAACCATAACGTGCAACTGGATGGTTGAGCGGGAAACATGGTATACTTTTCGGAAACAGGAATGAGTACGAGGGGAGGTGGATATCTATTGGGTAGGCGATATTGTAAATTGTCCAAATGGCGAATCTAGGTGGAGTTAAGCGAGGAACAATTGACAGCATGAGGGGTAACCCGATTTGAATGAAGAAGTTTCTGCAAGTCATTGACTTCATCTTGAATTCCTGTTTTGTAATTTTACAAGGTCAAACGTAAGACTTATACAAAAGATATCATTGAAATCAATTTTATATAAGGCAGACGTCGTGTTGAAAGACTAACAGTTGATGAATGGTTAACACAGTTAACGGATCACGCTGTAACTATCTCTGGAGGTGAATCCCTGAGAACCGGGGAAATCATTGGACATAATTACCATATTGAATATCGTTTTACTTATTATCTTGATTGCATTGACTGCATTTTTCGTAGCATCGGAATTTGCTGTAGTCAAAATTCGTACATCAAGAGTGGATCAACTGGTCGCGGAGGGCAATAAAAAGGCCGTATTGGCTAAAAAAGTTGTCTCGGACTTGGATTATTATCTGTCAGCCTGTCAGCTCGGTATTACGGTCACTGCTCTGGGACTGGGAGCGCTCGGAAAACCGACGGTTGAGAGATTGTTATATCCGGTATTCAATTATTTAGATGTACCTGCTTCAATCTCGTCGATTGCTTCCTATGCGATTGCCTTTATCCTCGTCACGTTCTTGCACGTGGTTGTTGGTGAGATGGCACCGAAAACGTTGGCGATTCAATTCTCAGAAAAACTGACATTAATGCTCGCCCCATCGCTATACTGGTTTGGTAAAATCATGTATCCGTTCATCTGGGCGCTTAATGGAACTTCACGTGTTCTTCTGCGAGGATTCGGTGTAAAGCCTGCCAAACATGATCAAGCCTACTCGGAGGATGAGATCAAAATCATCATGAACCAGAGTTACGAAGGTGACGAGAACAACAAGACCAAGCTTTCGTATCTGGAAAATGTATTTGTGTTCGATGAACGTGATGCCAAAGACATCATGGTGCCACGTACGGAACTGGTGACATTAGATCAGGATATGACCTATGACGATATTATTCCTATATTGGATGAACATAACTACTCACGTTACCCTGTCATCGAGGATGGGGACAAGGACCGCATTATCGGCGTTGTGAATGTGAAAAAGATTTTGCCTGACATGGTAGCCGCAAGAACATATCAACTAAGCGAGTTCGTTCGTGAAATCCCATTTGTTTCCGAAGTTACAAGTATCCAGGATGCAATGATTAAAATGCAGCAGGAACGTGTACACATGGCCGTGGTCGTGGATGAATATGGGGGTACCTCGGGTATCATTACGATGGAGGATATTCTGGAGGAACTTGTCGGTGAGATTCGCGATGAATTCGATGCCGATGAGGTGGCTGATATCCAGGAAACCGGAGAGAATCAATATCTCATTAATGGCCGGGTACTTTTGGATGAAGTGGAGCGGCAGTTCGGACTTAGCTTTGAAGGTAATGAAGAGATGGACACCGTTGCCGGATGGATTCAGTACCAGAAGGGTGTAGGTGTGGAAAAAGGAGACACGGTAGAACACGGCGATTATGTCTGGACCGTTGTGGATACCGAAAACTATCACATCAAACAAGTTCTTCTGGAACGAGTGAGCGGCGCACAGGTTGAGGAAGCTACTAGCGATCTGGCGTGATCTTGTCCGGAAATCTTTTAAAAATTTAAATATTTTTGCGATAACGGAGAGGACAGAATAGACTGAAGAAGCGAAGCGTCCGCCTTTATCACCGGATTTTCCCCTTTTATATAAGGAATAAAAAAATCTGGTGATAACAGCGGTCGGAAGGTTATTTTGTCATCGGAGTGGTCTGTGCAACCTTAATATAAATTTTATTTGGAGGTGAATCCCTCAACCCGAGGGAAATCATTGGACGGAATAATAGCCTTGAATTTATTTTTAGTAGCCGTATTTATAGGTCTGACAGCCTTTTTCGTTGGAGCCGAATTTGCAATTCTTAAAGTACGGATGTCCCGAATCGATCAATTGATCTCGGAAGGTAACAAAAAGGCAGTACTGGCCAAAAAAGTGGCGCACAACCTGGATTATTATCTGTCGGCATGTCAATTGGGGATCACCATCACGGCGCTGGTATTGGGAGCCTTGGGTGAACCTACTGTTGAGAAAATGCTGCATCCGCTCTTTGAGCGAATGGAAGTACCAGCGGCATTGTCTACCGTGCTTTCCTATGGTATTGCTCTGGCGATCATTACGTTCCTGCACGTGGTTATTGGTGAATTGGCACCGAAAACCCTGGCGATTCAGTTTGCAGAGAGAATGACGCTGTTGCTGGCACCACCACTGTATTGGTTCGGTAAAATCATGAATCCATTCATCTACGCGCTAAATGGAGCTGCTCGTCTGTTGCTTGGCATATTTGGTGTAAAACCTGCCGGGCATGATACCGTTCACTCCGAAGAAGAGCTGAAGCTGATTATGGCACAGAGCTACGAGAGTGGCGAGATCAACCAGACGGAGCTGGACTATCTCAAAAACATTTTTGCTTTTGATGAGCGTCTGCTTCAGGAGATTATGATTCCACGAGATAAAATTGTTACTCTGAATAAGGAAATGCCGATTGATCAGATCATTGAAACGCTGAATCGACATGAATACACGCGATACCCTGTTATTGCAAATGGGGATCAGGCTCATTTTGTTGGCTTTATTAATACAAAAGAAATGCTGACGAGTGTGGCTGCGGGTAGAGATTTCAATATGGAGACATTTGTTCACAATACGCCGAGTTTCTCCGAGCGTTCTCCAATCAAGGATGTACTGATCCAGATGCAGCAAAGCCGTGTACACATTGCAACCGTGAAAAACGAGGCAGGTGCTACGGTAGGTATGGTTACGATGGAGGATATCCTTGAAGAGATTGTCGGAGATATCAAGGATGAATACGAGCATAAAGATTTGGTGAATCCACCAAAAAGAATGAAACTGGTTTAAGAAGCAGTAATACAAAAGTGATACAGGAATAAGAAGCAACCTAATCAATCGTTATAACGCTAAGCAGGTTCCCGGAGTGATCGGGGCCTGCTTTTTGTCTTAAATCTTAATTTTAAAATAAAAGCTTGCATATTGAGGTCCAATGGATTAATATAAATTTAAAGAATCTTAATTTAAAGATAAATAACGAAAAGCAATAAATAAAAGAAGATAAAACAACCTATGATACAACTAAAACTAAGGGAGTGGAGATTATGTTCAGAACTTCAGGAATTCATCATATTACAGCTTTTGTTGACGATGCGCAGAAAAACGTTGATTTTTATGCAGCTGTGTTGGCGCTCAGACTGGTGAAAAAAACAATAAACTTTGATGCACCGGACGTGTATCACTTGTATTACGGGAATGAGCAGGGTGCACCGGGCACAATCATTACCTTTTTCCCACAGCAGAATTCAAGAAGAGGTGTCATTGGGTCAGGTCAGACTGGAGTTACCGTATATGCGGTTCCTGTAGGAAGCCTGCCTTTCTGGAAAGAACGTCTTGCTTCCTTCGATATTCCATATGAAAATAAAACCAGATTTGGTGAGCAGTACATTCGTTTCTTCGACAAAGGCGGTCTGTTGCTTGAACTGGTTGAGCGTGAAGGCGGTCAGCTAAGCAACTGGAGTTTCAACGGTGTGACACCGGAGCATGCCATCAAAGGATTTGGCGGAGCCGTATTGTTCAGCCACGTTCCTGAGAAAACCATGGACGTCTTGGTGAGCAAACTGGGTCTGGAGCAAGTCGGTGAAGAGAACGGACTCCTTCGTCTTCAGGCAAGCGGCGATATTGGTCAGATCATTGATATTCAGTCCACAGGTATCCAACGCGGGATTGGCGGAGCCGGAACGGTTCACCATATTGCATGGCGTGCCAAAGATTACGTGGAACATGAACAAATTCAGCAGGATCTTGAACAATCCGGATATCATCCAACGCCAGTCATTGACCGTCAATACTTCAACGCTGTGTATTTCCGGGAGCCGGGTGGTATACTGTTCGAACTGGCTACGGATCCTCCGGGATTTGCACGGGATGAACCAGCAGAGAGCATGGGTGAGAAACTGATGTTGCCTGAATGGTATGAACCACAGCGTGAGCAGATTGAGCAATTGTTGCCACGAATTGAAGTACGTGAATGGAAAGGAGAGTCCAAATCATGACCACAACCAATACAATGAAACATATCTATAAAGCAGGTGCTCAGCCGGATGCGCCAACAATCCTGTTGCTTCATGGCACAGGCGGAACCGAGAATGATCTGATCGGTCTGGCGGAGATGATCGCACCAGGAGCTGGCATACTTGGGGTGCGGGGTAATGTATCGGAGAACGGGATGCCCCGTTTCTTCCGCCGCCTGGCCGAAGGCATTTTTGATGAAGAAGATCTGATTGCTCGTACGGCAGAGCTGGGATCTTTTGTCGATGCAGCTGCGGTGGAATACGGTTTTGATCGGTCCAGCGTGTATGCACTGGGGTACTCTAACGGTGCCAACATTGCGGCAAGCTTGATCTTCCATCAAGCAGATGTATTCAAAGGTGCAATTCTGCATCACCCGATGGTACCGCTGCGCGGACTCGAACTGCCGGATCTGAAAGGTCTGCCTGTGTTCATTGGTGCGGGCGAGAACGATCCGATTGTACCAAGACGTGAAACCGAGGAACTTGCTTCGCTGCTCAGCGGTGCAGGTGCCGATGTAAACACGCATTGGGAGCGTCAGGGTCATCAGTTGACTCGTACCGAGGCAGAAGCCGCGGCAGCTTGGTTTAAGACTCAGGCGTAAATTGGGTGGATAGACGGTTATGAAACGTATAGAGACAGCCTGATCGTGAAGATCGGGCTGTTTTTCCTTTTTATTTTGATCATCGTCAGGAAGAAGAAATGATTGACTGGTGTTATGTAACCGTTACTAACCGGGTAAACATTTGAATGTGTGGTAGATAACCTTGTATGCTTAGTGATATAGCTATGTATCAACATCATGAACTGGAGGGGTTAATGTGGAACGTAACATCAAGGAACTGGTACAGCGTATGACACTGGAAGAAAAAGCGGGTATGTGCTCGGGACTGGACTTTTGGCATCTGAAAGGGGTGGAGCGTCTTGGCATTCCATCCATCATGGTGACGGACGGACCTCATGGGCTGCGCAAGCAGGATGGGAGTGCAGATCATCTAGGACTGACGTCGAGCGTGCCTGCAACCTGTTTCCCTTCTGCGGCAGGATTGGCTAGTTCATGGGACAAGGAGCTGGCGCGTCAGGTCGGGGTGGCTTTGGGTGAGGAATGTCAGGCCGAGGATGTAGCGGTATTACTTGGACCGGGTGTAAATATTAAACGTTCCCCGCTGGGCGGACGTAATTTTGAATACTTTTCCGAAGATCCGTTGTTATCTACGCAGATGGCTACCGGTCATATTCAGGGTGTGCAGAGCCAGGGTGTAGGTACGTCTCTCAAACACTTTGCAGTTAATAATCAGGAAGAACGGCGCATGTCGATTGATGCGGTGGTGGATGAACGGACGCTGCGTGAGATTTATCTGGCGAGCTTCGAAGGTGCGGTGAAGGATGGACAGCCGTGGACGGTGATGTGTTCTTATAATAAGGTGAACGGTACGTATGCAGGTGAAAATGAATGGTTGCTTACGGATATTCTGAAAGACGAATGGGGTCACGAAGGTCTTGTGGTATCAGACTGGGGTGCGGTTAATGAACGTGCAGATGCCCTTGCAGCAGGACTGGAACTGGAGATGCCAACAAGTGGTGGAATCGGTGAGCGTAAAGTGATCGATGCCGTAGAGAGTGGACAACTGCCGCTGGACAAGCTGGATCGGGCGGTGGAGCGTCTGCTTACGCTGATCTTTAATGCCGTTGATCAAAAGCAAGATGGGGCTACATATAACAAGGATGAGCATCACCAACTTGCGCGTAAGGTGGCAGCCGAGAGTATGGTTTTGCTGAAAAATGAAGAAGGTATCCTGCCGCTTGGGCGTGAAGGCGATGTGGCGATAATCGGGGCATTTGCGCGTAAACCTCGCTTCCAGGGCGGGGGAAGTTCCCACATTAATCCGACCAAAGTGGATGATATTGTGGAAGAGATGACACAGGTGGCTGGCGAAAGTGTAACCTTCTCGTATGCCCCAGGTTATCGGATTGAAGCGGATGATGTGGATGAGACATTGATGCATGAGGCTGTTCAGGCAGCACAGTCAGCGGATACCGCTGTTGTGTTTGTTGGATTGCCGGATCGTTATGAATCCGAAGGGTATGATCGTGCCCATTTGCGTCTGCCTGACAATCATATTCGTCTGATTGAAGAGATTGCAAAAGTACAATCACGTGTGGTTGTGGTGCTGAGCAACGGATCTCCAGTGGAGATGCCTTGGTTGCCGCAGGTGCAAGCGGTGCTTGAAGCTTATCTTGGTGGACAGGCCGTTGGTGGAGCGATAGCTGATCTGCTGTATGGAGAGGTGAATCCGTCCGGTAAACTGGCAGAGACATTCCCTGTCAAACTCAGCCATAATCCATCTTATCTGAATTTCCCGGGCGAAGGGGATCGAGTTGATTACCGGGAAGGCATCTTTGTTGGTTACCGCTATTATGATAAAAAAGAGCTGGAGCCACTGTTTCCGTTTGGTTATGGACTAAGTTATACGACATTTGAATATGCTGACCTGAAGGTAGATCGCACAGAATTGACCGATCAGGATGAAGGGAATGTGCAAGTAAGGGTCACCAATACCGGTGACAGAGCGGGCAAAGAGATTGTACAGTTGTATGTCAGCGATGTAGAGAGCACAGTTATTCGTCCTGTAAGAGAATTGAAAGGATTTGCGAAGGTGGCCCTTGAACCTGGAGAGTCCAAAGTGGTGAGCTTCACACTAAACAAACGTTCATTCGCCTATTACAACGTAGATATGAAGGACTGGCATGTGGAGACCGGAGAGTTCGAGATTCAGGTAGGCAGTTCCTCACGGGACATTCATGTGCACACACGTGTGAATGTAGAGTCTACAGCGACATTCCTTCCAACCTATACGCGTAATAGTACATTGGGTGATATCCAGCGTGATCCGGCCCATAAACAGCTACTGGACCAGGCTTTGCAACAATTCCAGGAAGCCAGTGGGTTCGGCGGTGATGATGCCGGTGATCATGCAGATATGATGGATGCGATGATGAAATATATGCCGCTGCGAGCACTGGTTGCGTTTAGCGGTGGGGCCATGACGGAAGAAGCGATGAATGAACTTCTGGAGCAGCTGAACAACAAGGATCATGGTATTCGGGGATAAGGGGCTGCGCCCTTAAACCGAGTATTCGTCCGTCCTTGGATTAAGCGATTACGATTATGCGATACGTGCAGGAACTGCGCACGAAGCAATAAGAAGGTGTATATGAGGCCCAGCCGCATAGTGGCTGGTACAGTTACCCGATCCGATCATGGATCGGGTTTTCTTTTTGCATAAGGAAAAAGGAGGGGGAAAGGAACGGTGTATGGAGGATGATCCTTGCAACGTGACAGAGGTGACAGGACTGCTGTAACTTGCTGAAGCAACATGGTTGTCGTAAAGCATGGATTATTCTATAATGAAGTAATTGATAATCATTTTCAATTAGATTCGGTGATAGATGATTATGCACGTAATCAGGAGGGGAATATGAATCCTAACCCTAGCTTACATACATTTGGTTCAAGTGCGTTTGTTCAGACCCGTGATGGTCGCAAACTACATTATATGTCCAGGGGAACAGGAGAGCTGACGGTTGTATTTGAGTCCGGTATGGGCGCCTCCAGATCAAACTGGGGACTGGTTGCACCAGCCATTGCTGAGCATGCACGTGCAGTTGTGTATGACAGGGCAGGGGCGGGACGAAGTGATGTCGACTCGGCTCCCCGCAGCCTTGAACGCATTGCAGGGGATCTTGGAGAACTGCTGACAGCTCTGGGCCCGGGCCCATTCATTCTGGTTGGACATAGCTGGGGCGGTCCGATTGTACGGGCTGCGGCAGCTGCACATCTATCTCGATTACGTGGCATTATTCTGGTAGATCCATCAGACGAGCATTGCGAAATGTATTTTTCCAAGCTTACTAAAAAGAGCTTTGCCATCAATGGTTTCATTATTCCAATCATGGCGCGAACTGGCTTATATAAGATGCTTGGCAGCAAAGCTGGAAGTGTTCAGCCTTACGATGTGGCAGCGGATCACCTCAAGGAGGATTTCACTGTACGGGCAGCCAGCACGATGCTTGCGGAAGGCAAAACGTTTCTGGATGACATGGCAGCGTTGCTGGAACATCCTCCGGCTCTGGGTAATCTGGAAGTTAGCGTGATCTCGGGTACGAACCCGGGCAAGGTAGAGGGGAAAATCAGACCTGCCCTCATCACGGCGCATCGCCAGACGGTGAGCCAGCTATCCAATGCGAGATGGATTGGGGCCGATCAATCGGGACATATGGTTATGTATACAGACCCTCAGGTCATTATTGATGAGATTGTACGAATGATAAATGATGAGAGCTCAGGCGCAAGAACAGAACAAAAGTGATACAATACAAAGAAAAGCAGTGCGCGACATTGCTA
This sequence comes from Paenibacillus sp. FSL K6-1122, assembly GCF_037977015.1. Lineage (NCBI taxonomy): Bacteria > Bacillati > Bacillota > Bacilli > Caryophanales > Paenibacillaceae > Paenibacillus > Paenibacillus sp. FSL K6-1122. Next base: position 848,873 of record NZ_CP150272.1, read on the forward strand.
GACAATAAAAGCGGAGTGTGGAGACAACATGAAACCAGTTGAACAAGAACCAACGGGAACCACAAGTCCCGGTCGTGCCAGTGTTGGCATGGAAGATATCGTACGCGCACATCATGTGCTGCGTGAGGTCATTGTAAGAACGCCGTTACAGCGGGATGCTGTATTGTCGGCCAAATATAACTGTAATGTGTATCTGAAAAGGGAAGACCTTCAAGTGGTGCGTTCGTTCAAAATTCGAGGCGCCTATAATATGATTCGCAGTCTGACACCAGCCGAGATGGAGAAGGGTATTGTCTGTGCAAGTGCGGGTAACCACGCTCAGGGTGTTGCTTTTAGCTGTAATGCGCTCGGAATTAACGGCAAAATCTTCATGCCGAGTACAACACCGAACCAGAAGGTGAAGCAGGTCAGACGTTTTGGCGGCAGTAACGTTGAAGTGGTGCTCATCGGGGATACGTATGATGACGCTTATGCTGAAGCGATGCGTGCATGTGACGAACAGGGCATGACGTTTATCCATCCTTTTGATCAACCGAAGATTATTGCAGGTAATGGTACGGTAGCGATGGAAATCATGGAAAGTCTCGATGAGAATGCCGACTATGTATTCGTGACGATTGGTGGCGGAGGGTTGGCAGCTGGCGTGGGAACCTACATGAAGACCGTGAGTCCAGAGACACGCATCATTGGAGTTGAGCCACTTGGGGCAGCTTCCATGAGTGAAGCGATGTTCCGCAAACAGGTTGTGACGTTGGATGATATAGATAAATTCGTGGATGGCGCAGCGGTGAAACGGGTTGGCGACCTCACCTTTGATATCTGCAATAGTATACTTGATGACATTGTGAAAGTGCCGGAAGGCAAAGCGTGCACAACTATTCTGGAACTATATAATGAAAATGCGATCGTTGTCGAGCCTGCCGGTTCCTTGGCTGTTGCGGCGCTTGAGCAATATCGTGAGCAAATCGTGGGCAAGACGGTGGTCTGTGTTATTAGTGGCGGGAACAACGATATCGACCGGATGCAGGAGATCAAGGAACGTTCCCTGATCTATGAAGGTCTGAAGTATTATTTCATGGTGAATTTCCCGCAGCGTGCAGGAGCTTTACGTGAATTCCTGGAGGAAGTTCTAGGGAAAAATGATGATATCACCCGGTTTGAATATACGAAAAAGCATGATAAGGAAAATGGCCCTGCCTTGGTGGGCATCGAGCTGATGTACAAGGAAGATTACCACCCGCTCATTGAACGCATGAACCGCAAAGGTATCGCCTATACCGAACTGAACAAAAATCTAAATCTGTTCAACATGTTAATCTGATGAAACATACCAGTATGCCGTCAGATCACCACGAAACATCTCCTCTGATCAGACCTGCACGCATAGAAGATGCTGATCAGGTTATTCCTTTGCTGTATCAGGCGATAGGAGACATTGCATACGCGCTTGCGGGTGAGGCGGATCATGAGAAGGCGATGCAGATTTTGCAGGAGTTCTATGTACAGGAAAACAACCGGATTAGCTATCGTCATGTGACAGTGATGGAGCGGGATGGGCTGATTGCAGGGATTCTGGTAGCCTATGATGGCGGAGACGCAGATCGTCTGGACCAGCCGATTTTGAACCGCCCTGGACGAAGCCAGGAAGAGAAGTATGCATTGGTCAAAGAAACCCGTCCGGGGGAGTATTATCTGGATACTCTCTCGGTAAGTGAAGCTTATCAGGGGCAGGGCATCGGCCGGGCACTGATGGCTGCTTTTGAGCAGCAGGGCAGAGATCTGGGTCACTCGCAGGTATCCTTGATTGTAGAACGGGACAACGGCCGTGCACTAATGCTGTACGAACGGCAGGGATATGTCAAAGACGATGTGATTGTCATCGCAGGACATGAGTATAATCATATGGTCAAACCGATTCAATAGTGCAGGGAGCTCACGGATTAAGTCAGTTTTGATTATAGAAGCAAGAAGAAACCGCCACAGGAGAAAATCCTGTGGCGGTTTTTGTCGTGGTTATCTGTTAGGATTTAGCCCAAGTTTTGGCTTGAACCGGGTGTTAACCATGGAAGCGGATTAACTCAATAATTCGCGTAGTCGCTGACCGGCACATTCTGCTCCAGCCATTTCTCGACAGCAGTCGTTTTCTCGAATTTGGCTTCGGTTACGATGTCCATGAACTTTTCAAGTTTGGTCAGGAAGGAACTGTCTTCGGATGAGTTACGTTGTAAGACAGCTTTGTAACCTTTCTGGGCATTGGCTGTCATTTTGTTCGTTTCATAGTCAAATAAAGGCGTATTATTCAGGCCATAAAAGGTATACAAGGTATAGTTATTCATCAGGTTCTTCACCTGTTGTACCCGATTGGACTTCGGATATTCGTTCAGGAATCGTTCCTGATTCAAAGCGCGATTGAGTATCTCCTGATAGCCAATGACCAGTGCACCATCATCGGCGGCAAGGTTGCTGGTTTCAACTGCCATAATATTAATGTATTGTTTGATGTCTGGTTTCACGTACGAGATATATTTCTGAAAAGCCATATAATTCATGATCGGATAGAGGGAACCTTCCAGCATAACCAGGCGATAACCGCTATCCCGTGCCTGCTGGAGCAGCGCACGCAGACTGGTGTCGTTGGTGCGGCTCATCAGTTGGGTGAAGCTATCATTCCACTTGTAGGCTTTGATCATCTTGTCTTGAACATTAGGCACCAGTAGACGGTCCGTCATGGCTGTTAACGCCTTGTTGCGGGCATTTTCCAGTTGTAAGACCATCAGAGTTGCATGATAAGTGGTGACTTGATTGATATGAGATTCGAGATAAATATCCGCGGCAGGCAAGCCGTTCTTTTTGTAGAGCATAGACTGAAATGTTTTATATATCGTTGTTGAACTGGCAGTTGTGACTTTGGTATCTGTACTGGAAGATGCGGCTGCAGCGACTCCGGATAAGGGAGCGACAGCCGTTTGGAGCAGCATGAGGATGGCGGTGGCTGTAATGAAGGTGCGCATGCCTTTACGTTTGGCAGATTGGAACGATGATGTCATAGATATGAACCTCCCGTAGTTGAGAAAATGATAGGTGTTGTTCACTAGTCACTATACATTAACCCAATTGGTGCAGGATGTGGTTGCGGAATGGTGACAAATTCTTCTGTTATTTTTAACTTTTGGAGGGTGGAAGATAGAGGAAGTTTTCTGAGAAAATATTTTTTGTACAACTGGAAACTTTTGAGCCGATCGGAACGTCTTAGTTGTGCATAGGTAAATACAGGAATTAATGAAAAGAACAGCGAATCTATTTCGATGTTAACTAAATGCGAGAATGGGGATATGGGATATGAGGAAAGCGGGAGGAAAACAAGTGAAGAAGGTAATGTCAGCGCTGGCTGTATCGGCGATGCTGATGTCCGCACTTCCAACGTCGGTTATGGATGCAGCCGCGAGAATCAGCATATACATCAATGATGCAGAGTTATCATCTGCTCAGGCACCTGTCATGAAAGGTGGACGCGTACTCGTTCCGCTTCGGTCGATTTTTGAAGGATTGGATGCGAAGGTACAATACACGAACAGAACCAAAACGATTGTTGCAACTCGCGATGATCAGGAAGTTACTTTGAAACTTGGTTCCAAAACGGCATACATCAACGGGGAAGCGATATCGCTGGATGTACCTGCAAACACGATTAAGGGCAACACGATGGTTCCAATTCGTTTTGTCAGTGAAGCTTTTGGAGAAAAAGTTTTCTGGAACTCACGCAATCAGCGTGTAGATATCAAGACAACGGCAACACCTCCAGTGGATGAGACACAATATGCTGCATGGAACATCTATGGTTCGGTATCCGGAAGTAACGGAGATGGTCGTGACTTGACCGTGAGCTTCACACGTCCAACTTCAGAGAAGGCGGTATCTGCTTACCGGATTATGCTGGTAAAAACTCGCGATGTGAATAGCTTTACGGAGTCCTCAGCAACTGCCGTACCTTCAGCAAACTATACATCTGTTACACCGAATGGCAGCAACCCGAAACTGACACTTAATGCACAGACACGTGACGTAAACGGGGATTTGCTCAATAGTAATGAAACTTATCGTCTGTATGTACTGACTGTTGGTAACAGCAGCAATAATTATAAAAATGCATTGAACTGGTCTTCCCAAGCATTGAAGCTCAATAATGTGAAATCCACAGTACAGGCGGTTACAAGTCTGCGTGCCGCAGATATTAGTGACTATGGCGATGGCCGCGATCTGGAGATTAACTTCACGCAGCCGAGCACGACATCGAACATTACGTATTATCGTGCTTTTGTAGTCAAAGCGAAGGACTCTTCTGCGTTCAATCTGGCTACAGCGAATAAAGTGTCCAGTGCAAACTCCACGATCATATACAAAGGAAACAGTACCGCAGTGAAAAGCCAGCTGACTTCTTCGACACGGGATACGTCTGGCGAAATGATTAAAAGTGGCACAGCGTATGTGGTCTACATCTTGTCGGTAAGCACTAATACAACAACAGACAGCAAGCTGTCCGCAGCATCATCTTCACTTACGTTGTCCGTGAACACAGCAACGTCTCCAGTAATTACGCAGGTGAAGGATAACTCGGATTATGGAGATGGTCGTGACATTCAGGTGAGTTTCAACCGTTCATCAGATGAGTCCAAGGTGGCGAATTATCGCGTCTTTGTGGTGCGTAACTCGGTTGCCAGCAACTTTAATCTGACAACGGCGAGTAACCTGTCCTCCAGTCTGTACTATACGGTGAATAAAATAGGCAACAACATTACAACGACATTACCTTCATCCATGAAGGACACAAGTGGTTATAATGTAACGAATCTGCAAGATTATCGCATCTTTGTGATGGCGGTGGGCAATCAGCAAAATGGATACACGAATGCGCTGTCAGCTTCCTCCACAGCTCTGAGACTGACAACGACCGGTAACGCGGGAGTCATTAGCAACCTGGCTGTTGCGGATATTGGTGACAACGGTGATGGTCGTGATCTACGGGTTTCGTTCAACAAGGCCGCGGATGAGTCCAGAATCTCTGGATATCGAGTATACGTTGTTCGCTCCGGTAATGCGGGCAACTTCACACTAAGTGCAGCTAATGCGTCGAACTACTATACGCAGGTGAACAAAACGGGTGGTAACTTGTCAGTTACGCTTCCGAATGCATATGATACAAGCGGTTCTAAAGTCCAAGAAGGTGTTAGTTATCGTGTCTTTGTTGTATCGGTGAGCAACAGTGGGAACGCTAGCCAAAACGCAATATCAAGTTATTCAGCATTAATCACATTATCCAAAACTGCTGTATTGACTGCTCCAACAAGCATTACAGCAAAGGATATTGGTGATAGTGGCAATGGTAGCGACATAAGTGTGACGTTTAATAGATCGGCGAATGAGACTAATGTTCATCACTACCGTGTATTCGTGGTAAAGAAAACGAATGTAAGTGGATTTGATCTGGCAGAAGCGAATCGGAATCCTAATTTTATTCCCCAGAGTAAAACTGGAGGAAGCGGAAACTACACTTTGACTTTAAATAATGCAAGAACGACTGATGGCGCAAATATTCGAAATGATGAAGACTATCGTATATTTGTACTGGCGGTGAGCAATACCGGTACTATTTCGAATGCTCTATCTACGGTCTATTATGATGTTTGGTTGTCTGTAACTAGTGAAGTTGGGAAAGTCGCAATCACTGATGTTGATGTTAAGAAAGAAGAGCAAGCTGCAGGTAATGCTACCGATGTAAAAGTGACATATACAAAACCAGTCCCTGATCAAGCCATTGGACGTTATGTGTTAATGGTAGTACCTGCATCTACAACTTTCGATCTAAATGCGGCCAAAAAAACGGCGAAATCCAGCAATTCACTCGATGTTTCTGCAAGTACAGTTACAGAACTTCCTATTTCTTTATCCGATAGTAATGGTGACGAGATCAAAGCTGGAACATACAAGGTTGTTATTTTATCCGAATCATCTGATGGTAAAAGAGAATCAAATATAACTACGTCGACTCCTTTCATAATTAAAGCAAAAAAACAGGCACCAACGACTGTTGATAGCGTAACAGCTCTGGAAGCATCTGCAAGTGCATCTGCAAGTGCATCTGTAATTAATGTTAGTTTCACAAAACCTAAAAACGAAGCTGGAATTGAACGCTATGATATATACATCGTTAAGGAAAGGAGTACCACAATCGATAGCGGTCTGGGCAGCCCAGTAGGGAGTGTAATTAGTGGGGCTAACAATCCTTCAACAGCAAAGATTGAAATTACCAGTAATTCAATGGATTCAGATGGAGTTGTTCTCGGTTCAGGAGATTATAAAATCAGGGTAGTATCCGTAGTTAATGATCCTGCAAAATATACAAACAACAGGTCAAATGTATTTAATTTTCCTATCACGCTAGTATCTTCTGGAACCGACAATGGTACTGGTGCGCAAGCATCTGCTGGAGAAACTCCATAAAAATGATCAAGATTTAATGTTTGGATGCATGGAACATCTGGATATCTGATACAGTTAGTGAAGGGCACGGAAGGATTTTGAAGAAGCGTTAGCGTTCGCCTTAGTCTCCGAATTTCGACCTTTTAAAGGTGAATGAAGAAATTTGGAGACAACAGCGATCGAAGGAACGATCCGTGACCGGAACGGCCATTATCAGAAGAACATTTATTATTCAGTAAAGTAACACGCTAACTCCCTTTCCAAAAGAGAAGGGGAGTTTTTTTATTTCCATTTTGAAAATCTTGTCGTCAAAAAGGTGCCTAAGACCATTGTTACATCGGGAACAAATAATGGATAATAAAGGAAAGATTTCTATATAGATTGAACTAACATTTACATGAAACGGAGTGGCCAGTGTAAATTTCTTTAGTTCACCTTATGTAGAAGCCTATGAGCCGAAAGGAATGATGGAATGCTTGCATTTCGTTTGACAGGCCTGCCGGATTCCCGGTTGCCGCTGTACCTGTATTGTGTGGGGACACAGGAAGAGAAAGTTCTGCATAGACCGGATGGATTTCCGGTGTATCAGTTGTTTTTGTCACGCGGTGGTGAAGGGCAGTTCAAGATAACGGGAAAAGGGACATGGACGATGGGAGCAGGGCAGTTATTCATCGTGGAACCCGAGGTTGCGCATGAGTATGTGCCTCATTCCAAAGCCAAAGGAGAACTGGGTTATATCGGTATTGGCGGTACATCGGCTGGATCGGTACTACAATCCACGGGTTTGCTTCAGAACGAGCCGTGCCATATCTCTGGTTTTGAAATCATCTGGTCACGCATGACCAATCTCTGGCACGCGTTGGATCGAGGAGCAACGGAGATGTGGAACACATCAGCCCTTATCTACCAGCTTATTTTAGATATAGCACAATCGAAAATTCCATCTGATGTCGGTATTGGAGGTGTTGGATCAGGGATGCCCCGTGACGTAGCTGTAAAACACTCTAATCGGGAGACCGATCCGAGCAAGGATGCACTCATCCGAGCAGTAGCATTGATGCATACGCACTACCAGGATGACCTGTTATTGAAGCACATCGCTGACGCAGTTGGTTATTCGGTGCAGCATCTCAACCGATTATTTCACCAGCATTATGACGTGACAGGACATCAATATATGCAACGATTACGTTTGCAGAAGGCTTCGGACTGGATGGACAAGCATCCAGGAGCAAGTGTACGAGAGGCGGCAGAGACCATAGGGATGGAAGTGAACTATTTTATCCGTATGTTCAAGCGGGAGTTTGGAGAGACACCGGGCAAAGGAATCAAACATCGGAACCAGCTCCAAATGGAAAAAGACCTCACGAATTCGTGAGGCCCCTTAATCGCTTATATAACGTGTTATGCTGTTTTCTTTTGTCCAAATAAAGGCCTTACCGTTGCAAGTCCCACAACTCCGATCACTGCACTCACCCACGGAGCCAGTGCAAATACCGGAAGTTTATCACGCAGTGGATACCCTACAAAGAGCACAAGGACCACGATGACGATGTAGATGATGATTCCCTTAAGGTTAACCTTAGGTACGGTGTTCTTGTCCGCTCCTTCATCGTCCGGTCGCTCAGCAAGGCGGCGAAGCATCTCCACCAATGCAATACCGCCAACTGCCGCAACGATCAGAGAGAACAGACTGATGTGTTGGAACGGCTCCGTATCTCCGCCAGTCCAACCCACGAACAATCCCACACATCCTTGAATCAACATGACAAAAGACAAAGCCGCCCAAGCGATCATGGCATACCACATTGGTGTCCGTTTCACACGCTCTGGATTCTCAGTTGGCTGTGGTTCTACAGCGTTGGCATTCTTTTTTGATGAGGCTGTTGGACTATTAACACGGGTTGGGCTGGATTTACCCACCTCAACGGCAGCCGTCTTCTCCGGTGCTGTATTTGTAATCCCGAGTTGTGCATGGATGTCTTGTTCCAGATCAGGTCCGTATAACTCGCGAGCAGATTTGTTATCCCGCTGAGCCTGTACGATTGCTTTTCCGGCGGAGAGTATCCACTCTTCCTGTGTTCTCTCGTCCGCTGGCGCATGACGCGCAATTGTGCTGATCTCGTCATACAGTTTCACATGTTCAGGTGTCATTCGACTCATCTCAGTTATTTGCCGATTCTGTATTTCTTTAAGCTTCTTATAGGAAATCCCCAATGATTGCTCCCCCTGTCTACACACGTTCTGATCTTCCAATGGACTGAAGACCCTGACGGTATTTTAGTATACGGGAAGGGCTCTCGTTTCGCAAAGTCATTCCTTATAAAAAAGCTGCTCATGGTGGACCCATATCCATACACAGGCCAGTATAACACAGGTGCATAACAGTACCAGTTTACCGTGATGTTGAATCCATTCCAGTAGATGTTCCATGAATTCATTCCTTTCGGCAGAAGGATTCCGAGGCATATGCTGCCTATGTTTGTTCGTTTATTTTCCCCCGTTCATGTGAAAAAATACCCTCACGCCTCACAGATCTAACGATTGTGTGAAGTATGCATAAAGAGCAGCCGATTCCATCACAATAGTAGCATTTCCAACAGAAATCCAAGATTGGAGTGTGCTTGTTATGGATAAACAAACAGAATTGACGCGGAAGCTGCTACTGAACAGCAACTCCCGTGGAGTCGTGGACGAGGTTGTATCCTTTGAAGAGAACCTGGAGGATACGGAGTATGCAGAAGAACTGACAGATGGCAATTTGAAGGGAAGAAGTTTCTGGGACAATAGTGATTCGGGTCATGAGCATGAGTGGAATGGACGGGTGGAGACCCACGAGATGTTCCGTAGAAGCTACGAATAACGATCCTGTAACACTTGATTTGAATTCCAAATGATATCCGGGCCAGCTGTCATCAGCGTGGCTCATTTTTTTGTGCTTATTATCCGATAAAATGTAGATTGGTAGTCGACGTAGAAAGGTTTTTACTTACGTTGACTTGAAGGTTACGGGATGATAATATATGAATAACATCTTAATACACACTAAACTTATCGGATTATATATATTTAATAAATAAAGCTCAACAGGCTAAGCGTGGAAAGGGGAAATCGGTATGGAACGTCAGATCAGTATCCGTCATGGACAGGAAGAATTAACAGCCACGATTCATTATCCGGTTGTGAAAGATATCAAGGAGGAGAAGAGTCAGCAGCGAGTCCCTCTGGCGGTCATCTGCCACGGCTTCGTTGGTAGCCGGATTGGCGTGGATCGTTTGTTTGTAAAGACTGCACGGGAGCTGGCTGAAGACGGTTATCTGGTCTTGCGTTTCGATTATATCGGTTGCGGAGAGAGCAGTGGGGAGTACGGAGCGGAGGGACTGGAATCCATGGTGCTGCAGACCCGTTCGGTGCTGGATTACGCGGTGAATTGCAGTGATGTAGATCCTACGCGTGTTACGCTGATTGGTCATAGTCTGGGTGGTGCCGTTGCATTACTAACTGCTGTACGTGACAAACGTGTCAAAAACCTGGTTATGTGGTCCTCCGTGGGTTATCCATTCAATGATATCGTGAAGATTACGGGACGGGAAGTATACGATGAAGGCGTGAAACTGGGTGCGGCTGATTATCTGGGATACAAATTCACACCGACGTTTTTCGAGTCTCTTGCTGAACAACAGCCATTCCAAGAAGCAGTTAAGTTTAGCGGAGATGTACTCGTCGTACATGGCACGTCAGATGAGATTATTCCTGTAGACTACGCATTCCTGTATCAAAAGGTATTCTGGATGCGCCAAGAGGGCCGCTGTGACAAGGAGATCATCTTCCAGGGCGATCACACCTTCTCTTCAGGTAAAGAGCGGGAACAGCTAATTACGCGTACCAGAGAGTGGCTTGGCGAACGTCAGAAGATCGAGCAGGATTGGCAGCACTGGATGATATAAGTGGCAGGATTACAACTGTTTGGGATGTCCGCTTGGAAAAGCGCCTTCTTAAGGGTAAAATAGAGGAGTAAGCATTCTATCCGTGTCTGGAGGTTGGCAGCAATGACATTACCCGCACTTTTCATTGCGCATGGTTCTCCCGCTCTGGCGGTGGAGAGCAATGACTACACTCACTTCTTGAACCAGCTTGGAGACAGGCTGCCGGCTCCGAAAGCCATTGTCGTATTTACGGCGCATTGGGATTGTCCTGAACCGTCCGTGACGATGGATGATACACATCAGACCTTGCATGATTTTTACGGATTTCCTTCTACGATGTATACGATGGAATACCCTGCATCTGGGCAGCCAGATTTAGCGAACGAGATATGTGCTTTGTTCACCCGCAGCAATCTGGCACATCAGCCGATTCGAGGCCGAGGGCTGGATCATGGCGTATGGGTACCGTTGCTCCATATGTATCCCGAGGCTAACATACCTGTGATTGCTGTATCTGTAGACTCGCTGCGTACGCCGCAGGAACAGTATGATATTGGCCGAATGCTGGAACAGCTACGTCATGATGATGTGTTAATCATTGGCAGCGGTGGAACGGTTCACAATTTGCGATTGCTGGGCAATACGGATGAACCGCAAGAGTGGGCGGTTGAATTTGATAACTGGATTGGGGAGCGCTTGCAGCAGTGGAACACAAGAGAACTGTTTCAATATGAGAAAAAAGCCCCTCATGCACGTACGGCGGTTCCGTCGTATGGTACAGAACACATTGCACCTTTGTTCTATGCCATGGGTACAGCGGATATGTCCCGATCAGCGAAGCGTCTATTCCAGTCTTACCCTTACGGAACGCTCAGTTTGAACTGCTGGCAGTTTGGAGACGGCGTGTAACTTGGAACAGACAACAGCCTGATTATGGTGCTTGAAGCCAGTTTCGTACGGATAACATAACGTGTATTAATGCATACAATTACAATATATAAACAAAAGAAGGTTACTGTACACCCTTGAAGGGCTACAGTAACCTTTTTTCAATACGAGGACTTATTCATGCAATAGATCTTTATTTGCGGATTTCGAACAATTCACAGTCTGTACGCGAATGATAAGCGAGCTCACTAACACTGGATTGTACCACTACGGTGTTGCTGTCAAAACGGATAATGATGCCACCGGAGTCAATCTGGTGATTATCTTTAAAAACTCGAACCTTATACTTCATATTCATGGCTTCCTGGAAGTCCGCATCGGTCTCGAGACGTCGCTGGGTCGGCATATCGTGTACTCCTTTGAAGTTCAACTTTATTTCATCATAATACGATTTTCTGTGGATGGGCAAGTCAGTCAGGCATTCAGGCTGATTTTGAAAAGTAAAAAGCCCTGCTCTCCAGGGGGATTGGGAGCAGGGCCGAGAATTCTATGAATGATTGCTTAAGCTGTTTTTTGAGTAGGGCTAATCGTTGGTGTGTCTTTAGGAAGATTTCCTTTGTTGTTACGAGTGAACAATCCGCGAAGGTAAGGCAGTACCCAGTGATCCAGACCGATTTTACCTGCATTTGCACCAGCAACGACAAGGAAGATTTCCATTACAACCAGTTGAGCATTCGTGCTTACTGTTCCCGAGAAGAGGAACGCGAAGTTCATGACCATAGCCATCAGTGCTGCTAGTGTAGTGAAGCAACCGAGGATGAGACCCAAACCTACAAGGAATTCACCCAATGGGATAACGAAGTCGAACAGTCCTGCGTTTGGTACTGCGAATTTCTCAAGGAACGTTGCCCACCATGCTTGAACTGCTGGATGATCACCTGTTGCTTTTTCTACCGCACCGGCCAAGAACCCGCCAGCTTGGAATCCGCCAGTCAATTTGCTCCATCCGTGAGTCATCCAATCATAACCGATATACACCCGAAGTACTGTCAAAATCCACATTGCTACTTTGTTTTCTCTAAGCCATTGGTTTGTGCTGAACATATGAACCACTCCTTCATGGAATCTAGTGTGTGTTGTTTTTGTTTTTCTAAGTGATCACCTTTGATGTCTTTATTGTATAGTTCAAAAGTTGTTTTGTTTGTGATTAAAATCACAATCTAGTTCAAATTTTAAGTAAGGTTTGAGAAGTTCACATTTAGGACATATTTTTCTCGCAAATCGCTGTTTCAAATGTGAATTTCAAGCTGTATCAAGGCCTTCTAGGCGCAGACAAATCGGATGGGGTGTGATTAAATGGAAAGAAATACGTGAAATGGTTGCCCACATGAGACATATATCACAACTTAGAACCAGGCCATATCGTTCAGGAGGTCCTATATTGAAGCTTTTTAAATGGAACAAAGCAGCATCGGCTGCATCTCTGTTTATTCTCTCATTAAGTCTTGTTGCCTGCCAAAACCAGGAGGTGGCGCAGATGCCAGTTCAGCCAGAACCGACACCTGCACCTGTACAAGAAGAACACGTGGAGGAAACCAACACGTCTCTCTATACAGCACCTCTGACGGGTATGCCTGTAGATGAAGCGATTACGCGTCGACCACTCGCCGTAATGATTAATAATGCACCCGCAGCTCGGCCCCAATCGGGTCTAAGTTCAGCCGATATCATTCTTGAAGTTCTCGCTGAGGGAGGCATTACCCGTTTCATAGCCATCTTCCAGAGTGGAGGCGGTGCGGAGACGGTTGGACCCGTTCGCAGTATACGTCCATATCTAATTGAGCTCGGCGAGAGTTATGATGGGGTACTTGTTCACGCCGGAGGCAGTCCGGAGGCGTATTCCATTTTGCAAAGGCAGCAGAAACAGCATATGGATGAAATCTCGAATGGTGGACCTTACTTCTGGCGTTCCTCGGATCGTAAAGCCCCACATAATCTGTATACTTCAGCGGACAAGCTGAGAGAAGGGTCAGACATCAAGGGTTACAGCCATGATTTCAAGTCGCCGGTATACAATTATAACGAAGAAGGCGCGACATCCGCAGGAGAGGCAGTGAAGCAATTTGATATCCATTATTTATTGGATAGTTACCGGGTGACGTATGATTATGATGAAGTTAGCGGACGATATATGAGAATGGTGAATGGCAAGGCAGATCAGGATCTGGATAATGGGACTCAACTTGGTGCAGCAAACATCATTGTGGCAGGTGCAGATCACAAGGTGCTCGATAATGTAGGTCGGTTGTCCGTTAATTTGGAACAGGGCGGGGAAGCCATGCTTTTTCAGAAGGGCAAGATGATTCGTGGGCAGTGGGTGAAGAAGCAGGGGGATATTATCCGGTTTGTTCAAGGTGGCAGTGAAGTTGCTCTTGTACCGGGTAAAACCTTTATCAGCATTGTTCCCAATCAACCGGAATTTTCCAGTCATGTGAAGCTGGCTGCGCAGCAATAAAAGGATGTAATGAAAGAAAACAATGAAACATGTATTCATTTTGTCGTCGAAAAGGCATTATATTTGTCCTTAGCGTGAAAAGTAGAATCGTGTCGATTTTGAATTTTGATGTCGAATTGTAAACGCAGTGTAAAATCTTGACTTGAATTTACCATTATTCCAAATAATTAAGATTCATTTCAGATTAATGTGATAAGAATATAAAAAAGGATCACACCTTTTGTACAAACCATGAAACAAATATGATAAGATATCAAAGGTTGTCATTTCATGTTTCATCGGTTGTCGGCAATTTTTCTCGTAAAGGGGATAGAGCTATGAAGCTTAAGAAGAAGAAGGATATATTTTTTGAGACACTGGAGAATATGGCAGATACGGTTGTTCAAGCGGCAGATTATTTCTCCCAGCATGTTTCCAACCTTCAGGATGTGACTCTTTTTGCTAATGAAATGAAGAAGTACGAGTCGAAATGTGATGATTACGTGCATACGATCATTACAGAACTCAACAAAACATTTATCACGCCGATTGAACGCGATGATATTATGGAGCTGACAACAACACTTGATGACGTATTGGACGGACTCGAAGCAACGGCTTCCCGTTTCTATATGTACCAACTGACAGATCCAGATGATGAGTTCGTCATACAGTTTGCTGAAATTTTGCGCCAATCGGCTTACGAAATTCAGAAGGCGATCCATCTGCTGTCCCAGAAAAAATTGCTCGCGATCCGTGAGTATACCATTCGTTTGAATGATCTGGAAAACCAAGGCGATGAAGTGCTGCGCATGTGTATCAAACATCTCTTCGCTACCGTGTCTGATCCGATTGAACTGATCAAGCGTAAGGAAATTTACGAACGTCTTGAGACAACAACGGATGCTTGTGAAGACGTAGCGAACGTGCTTGAATCCATCATTATGCGTAATTCTTAAGGAGCCAGAGAATAATGGAAACAACGATTTGGGTATTGGGTATAGTCGTCTTCCTTGCACTGGCGTTTGACTTCATCAACGGTTTTCATGACACGGCCAATGCCATTGCGACTTCGGTCTCAACCCGAGCACTGACGCCGCGTCGAGCTATTCTTATGGCAGCGGTGATGAACTTTGTCGGTGCGATGATGTTCACAGGTGTTGCGAAGACGATTGGGGGGAGTGTGACCGACCCCACCACGCTGGATAACGGAATAGAGGTCGTCATAGTCACCTTGATATCAGCGATTATCTGGAACCTGGTTACATGGTGGTTTGGTATTCCGTCTTCCTCATCACATGCACTTATTGGAGCCCTTGCAGGTGCCGTGCTCGTTGGCGCAGGATCTGATAAAGTGAAATGGAGCGGATTCATTGATATCGTTGGAGGTTTGCTATTATCACCTCTGATCGCGTTTGCCATCGGTTATGTGGTCATGACGATTCTCAAATATATTTTCGCCAAACGCAGTCCGCATAACGTGAACAAAGGTTTCCGTACGGTACAGATTTTCACGGCAGCACTGCAAGCATTCACGCATGGTACGAATGATGCACAGAAAGCGATGGGTATTATTACCTTTGCTCTGGTTGCAGCAGGTGTGCAGGATAATCTGGATGTTCCGCTGTGGGTTAAAATTTCAGCGGCAACAGCGATGGCTCTGGGTACGTCCATCGGTGGTTGGAAAATCATCAAAACGATGGGTACCAAAATCTTTAAAATTGAACCGATTAATGGTTTTGCTGCGGATATTTCAGCTGCTTCCGTTATTTTCACAGCAACGTTGCTTCACCTTCCAGTTAGTACAACGCACGCGATCACCTCAGCTATTCTGGGTGTGGGTTCCGCGAAACGTTTCTCTGCGGTGAAATGGGGACTTGCTGGACGTATCATTATTACGTGGTTCATTACGATTCCGATTACTGCGGGACTGGCAGGATTGCTCTACTGGATTATTTTCTAAAAAGAGAAGTTATCCCGAACGAATTCGGGGTTACCAGACCATCTGTTCATAACTGTGTGAATATCGGGATATGTGGACAATTATACAACCAAAATCAAGAGACGCCTGTGCATGAACGTGTGGACAGGCTGGATATGTGGATAGCCATCCGTGGAATGATAAACCAAAAGAAGATATTCCTGTGGATACAGGGAACTGTGGATAGGGAAATGAGAGAAGCCAACAGGGTTGGCTTTTTTTGTTGTCGAGTTTGAATGCGTCTGTGGATATTTTGGACACGTGGGAGACGTACCTATGGTTAAAGTTGTACAATGACGTAAAGATACAGGACAAGGACGTGGTCTAATTTATGATTCGTACACTCGCCATTACACGAGAACATCAAGTCTCCGTTAACGTACCACTTACACAGCTGGATCTGAACGATTACGCCTGGGTATGGGCCGATTTTAACCAGCCAACGGAAGAGGAAAGTCGTTTGCTGGATACATATTTTCATTTTCACCCTTTAGCTATTGAGGACTGTCTGCATGTCTTGCAGCGGCCAAAGCTTGATTATTATGATAATCTGCAGTTTCTTGTGCTGCATGCACTGAACCCGTCCACACTGGAAGCCGAGGAGGTTGACTTGTTTCTCGGATCAAACTTCCTAGTGTCTTTTCATCATGGCGTATTGGAGGAAGTGGATGAAGCGTGGGAACGCTTGTTGCACCATGCACATGAACGAACCATCTGGGCGCGAGGTCCGGTGGCAGCAGCCTATACGGTGATGGACAAGCTGGTCGATCATTATTTTCCGTCTCTATTTGCCATTGAGGATGAACTGGCTGAACTGGAGAACCGGGGTGGACAGGAGTCAGTTGAAGACTTGATGAACCAGGTGTTTGATCTGCGGACTCGATTGCTGAAGCTCAGACGAACGGTAGTACCGATGCGGGATCTGCTCTATCGGGTGGTCAATTCCCAGCATGTACAGCGAACAGGCGAACATACGGCTTATTTTACCGATATCTATGACCATTTATTGAAGCTGACGGATATGATTGAAGCCGATCGGGAGATGACTGCTGACCTGCGCGATAGTTATATTTCCCTGAACTCCAACCGGATGAATCAGATCATGAAGACACTCACGGTGATTACGACTGTATTTATGCCGCTCACACTGATCGCGGGTATTTATGGCATGAACTTTGCCTATATGCCTGAGCTTCAATGGAAGTTTGGGTATGGGGCTGTGTTGCTGTTGATGTTTGTGCTTGGTGGAAGCATGGTGGCCTGGTTTGTAAAACGGGGCTGGTTTAAGTGAGAACGAGTGTAATCAGATGTTAGTAACATAAACTTGTAATAACGTGTATCCACAGGTAAAATATAACGATATGTGAATAGATTCTGGATGAATTATCCATACATATCATTGTGGAAGGATGGGATACGATGAGATTGGCAGAGGCTCTTGTACTGCGTGCAGATGAGCAGAAGAAGATAGCTCAGCTCAAGCAACGTCTGGAACGCGTAGTTAAAGTTCAGGAAGGTGAACAGCCAGCAGAGGACCCACAGTTGCTTATGATTGACCTGGAGAATACGATCCGGAGCCTGACGGTATTGGTTAAGAAAATTAATAAGACCAATGCACAGACTGACTTCACAGCTGGAGTTACGCTTGCAGATGCCCTTGCAGAGCGGGATGGAATCATGCAAGAAAGAGCATCGTTTAACGAGGTTTTGCAGAATGCGTCCATTCGCCAGGATCGGTACAGTCGTTCTGAAGTGAAGTATGAGCGAACCGTGAACATAGCAGATATTCAACAAAAAGTGGATAGCCTTTCGAAATCCTACCGGGAACTGGATTTTAAAATTCAGGAGAAGAACTGGACCATAGACTTAATCGAGGAATAAAACTGCGTCGGTAACCCTATCCAAATGAAGCGAGCATAACCCACCAACGGGAAGTTGGAAACCTGGTAGACGCTGGGCCATGTCTAACCCATATCATCATTTAGCCCAATATTGTTACAAGAATGCGCAGCATGGATGTATCGTGTATCTTTCTAATTGTTACGACCATATGCAGGTCTTTGGATAGCGGTGAGGGTGGGTAAGGGGAATTGCAGTTTGAACTACATATGAAGAAGGCCACTGGGCCATGATCTCGGGCAGTAATAAATGTCGGGAGATGATGTTTGCCAGGTGGCCTTTCTGATTCTTCTATTAGAAGTTTTGAAAAAAATGTATCCACATGTGAATAACTATTCCGCTTCAACAAGCTGTGTATAACTTATGATGACTTCCTTTTACTCCATTTCAAGAACAAAAGAAGTTGTAGCTGCTTCTTTGCCATTCACAAGAATGGTAAGCGTATGCAGACCGGCATAATATTTTCTCGTTGTGATGACTTTGAACGATTGTTTAGTGGCTACCTTGGTTCTGCCTGTCGGGTACATTTTATCGGAGCATTTGAACCGTTTGGGGGCCTGCTTGCCATTTGCCTTCATATAACCCATCTCATATTCAATTCGCAGCATCTGGGACTCGCCGCTCTCGTTAACGACATCAAACGAAAAATGAAGATCCTCGCCAATGCTAATCGTATCTTGGACAAGCTGAAGCTGCTCAATGTGAATCGAATCCTGCTCGTTATAACCAAAAAGACTCAGTGCTTTGCGATGTCCTTTCTTCAGTAATGACCTGCTGGCATGCCGGACAATCCAGTCTGTGTGTGCATGTTGTCCGTACCAGGTCGTGGCCAGATCCATAACCAGTTCAGGGTGGTCCTTGGAGATGTCATTCAGATGATTGGCGACACTTTTGCGAACATAGAGGGACTCGTCCTGTTTCAATGCATGCAGAATCGGAAGTACAGGTGTTGGATCAGTGATAAAGTTCTGGAGTTTCGCACCCCATGGCAAACGTGGCCGGCTGCCCTCACTGGCAAGTCTGCGGATATGCTCGTTGTTGCTCTCTGCCCACGCCATCATATGTTTCATCGTTTGGATTGGATAATGTTCAATAAACGGGCGTACCGCGAACTCCGAGCTGGAATAAGGTGTGAAGAGGGTCAGATACTTCATGGATAACTCGTAATCCTCTGGGTCAAGTCCGTTCACTTCGATAAAATCCGGTACAAACAGATATTCAACGCCTCTCATCGTCGGGGCGGCTTGTTCGATAATATGTAATGCTTCCTCATAATTGTCCGGCAGTACCTGGGTCAAAGCCAGTGTGATTCTGCGAATGCGCGCTTTGAATTCCAACTGTTCCCAGCCTTCGGCGAAAACCAATTCATGAAATTGCTGTGTATCCAGCTTAGGGTAGAATTGACGCATCTGTTCGCCGGTCCGATCGATTAATGCGGGAGTGTATTTATCTTTGATAAGTTCCATGGTCCGCCTCCTTTAGTTACTATCCAGTATACCTCAAATTACAGAAATAAGAACGTAAGTTCCTGGAATTTATTTGTATACGGATGGACGGTGTTAAGGCACCCGCCTTCTGTAAGGGGGTGCCTGAATCTTCTTAACCTTTGTGACTTTTGGGACGGCGCTTCGTGGAATTGGATTTGCGACGGGTTGGAGTCGTATTACGGCGACGTGGAACATTCGTTGCTTTGTTCCGACGTTTGTTTTTGCGTTTGCGGGACGGCTTATATTCTTCATAGTCTGCATCGGCCGCGCTGCTATCCGTTTTTCCTTTTCCAAAAGGCAGAATGCCCATAACAAGTTTCATCATCGGAGCCATCTGCTGGATACCACCGACGACCTTTTGCATTTTGCCTATTCCAGTCATGATTCCATCAATACCGCCGAAGCGGTCGATCATTCCTTTTAACTCACCGATGTTGGCTAATGAAAAGCCGGAACTGCCAGTAGCAGGCGCCGGTACCGGAGCTGGGGGAAGAACCTGAGCTGCACCTCCATAAAAGTTCCCGCCAGCCACACCTTGCCCATAGGGTACGACTGCAGAAGCTTCGACTTCACCAAAGCCCGGGTAATGGGGCTCTACTCCAGGATACATCGGTTGAATCTGAGTTTCATTTAAAGACCTCGGAACCACACCGGGCGGCATATAGGCAGAAGTATGTGCCTGCCGATGAGCATGAGAAGACGGACGCTGCCCTGGTGCTGGCTGGCGGTGATAATAATGCTGTGGCATGAACAATCACGTTCCTTCTATTGGATTTCGGAATTGCGTTCCATGAGTTGCATGACAGATGTACATCATAGACCCTTGTGGAACTCCCTTTTGTTATACTGTATGTCATTCGCGGAGAGACGGCGTAGGCGGGTATCCCGGAAAACGGGATATTTGCGGATTTGGGCGCATGTAAGATGGCAGGTTCACGAAGAGTAAAATGAAGTTTAGACACAAAATTGTAACATTTAGGAGGATTGAAATCCTACATAAGTAATCGGATATATACAGGTGAAAACTGGGAAAAAGCGCGGAAATTTCGCCCGATGTACACGAGGGGAGGACAATAGTACCTTTTGTAAGCGGTAACATGTATTTTTATTCTGTAGTGCGTGAAATCGGTAACGCTTGAAATACCAACTCAGGGTGAGTACAATGTAGGTACACAGTAACCGCTAGGGGATGATGATGAAATGCAGCTGAAAAAGCTAAATGATAAAAGCATTGAACAACTATTCGAGGCTATTTTGACGCTAAAAGATATTGAAGAGTGTTATGTTTTCTTTGATGACCTCTGCACAGTTAACGAGATCCAATCCATGTCCCAGCGGCTGGAAGTGGCTCGTATGTTGGGTAAAGGCAATACGTATAACCAGATTGAAGCAGAGACAGGTGCGAGTACAGCTACAATTTCACGTGTGAAACGCTGCCTGAATTACGGTAATGATGGTTATAAAATGACGCTGGAACGCCTGGGACGCTAACATGAAGAAGCCGGGTGTACTCATCATCAGTCACGGTTCACAGGAGCAGACCTGGGTGGAATCCGTCGATGACGCGATCTCCCGGTTGAATCTGCCTGTTCCATTACCGGTTGAAGCCGGTTTTCTTGAACTTGTGGAAGGACGCCTGATCCAGGACGGTATCGACCGACTGGAAGCACAAGGCGTAACCGATATTCTGGTCGTACCTCTATTTGTTTCGTCCGGGAGTACACATGTGGATGAAATTGAATATGCCATTGGTGCAAAGGAAACACCTGATCGCGAAACGGATCTGGAACCGTTCGATGTGAAGGCTCGGGTTCACTTCGGTTATCCAATGGATAGCGATCCGGATATTGCTGTGATGGTGTGGGACAAAGTCCGATTACTGTCGCAGCAACCGGAGGAGGAAACGATCCTGCTTGTAGGCCATGGGAGTATTCATGATGGTTTTCGCGAGCGTTGGGAAGCTGGAATTTCTTCCCTTGCAGAGCTTGTGCAGGAAGTTAGTGGTGTAGCCCATACGGATTATGCATTGCTGAATCCGGAGAGTGTGTACGACAAAGTGAAGTACTGGAGCGAAGAGCGGGGGAACCGAGTCATTGTGGCGCCGCTGTTTTTGAGTGCCGGTTATTTCACGAGGAAGGTTATCCCGGATCGGCTGCAGGAACTGAACTATGTGTACAGCGGTGAGACACTGTTGCCACATCCATTGCTTGGGCAGTGGCTGGAGCGCCAGATCCAGATTTTGCTGGAGAGATGTAATGAAGTTAAAGCTTCTTCTTGAAGTGATTGCTTTGGCATAGGTGTGTGACCACATCGCTCGCAGTAATGTCGCATCAATTGATTTGAACTCCATAGCTTCATAAACAATCAAACCACGTCGAAGGACGTGGTTTTTGTTTGTTGTAGATCACTTGAAAGAGATTGGGTTATCCATTAATGGGTGCGTGCAATTGCAGATGTAGCTCCAGTAAATTTATTAATTGGTCAACGATCTCCTCGGCCGGATAAGGCATGGAATTCATAATCCACCACTCCAGGAGGCCCACAGCAGCGGAAGCAAGAAACTGTATGGTGATCTCTTTTTTCATACCTTCCTGGATGCCACAGGCATCCATCTGTTCCTCCACTCCCTGGACCAACAATGTCATCAACTTACTACGGAACGCTGGAATACCTTTTTTAGTTAGAAGTGTGGTATAGGTAGAGGCATGCTGTTCCAGATAACTGAAGGTTCGGAGCAACGCATCCTTGGCCGTAACGGGTGTTGTAGTAGGGCTTTCGATCATACAGGCATCCAACAACCGCTGCAAATAGGTCTCAATGCATTGATCCAACAGGTCGAACTTGTCAGCGTAATGCAAATAGATGGTTCCTCGGTTTACATTAGCCCGATCAGCAATATCGTTTATCGTAATTTGCTCAAAATCCTGTTCCTCCAGTAACCCCACAAAAGCTTCAATTATTGCCTTTCGTGTCTTGAGTACTCGTCTGTCCATGGTCCCTCCTATGATGGTTTTCAACAATAAGGAATCATTCGTTGATTATTCAACAAAAACGGATATTTTAACGATTGAAGCACAGTAGGTGCTTTGTTACTCTTATTTTATCAACAAATGTTGATAAAACAACGATTATTTATAAACTATGAAATTGAGGGATAACCAATGAAGATATTAGTGTATGGTGCGGGGGTTTTGGGCAGTCAACTGGCGCATGTTCTGGTGCGCGGCGGCAATGAAGTCACCATTCTGGCCAGAGGGAAGCGGGCAGAGGAGCTGGAGAAGGATGGACTCGTCATCCGGCATTTTTTTCAATTCAAAACGACAGTTGATCAGGTTCGGGTAGCCAGAACGTTGGAAGTGGATGACCAATATGATCTGATTTTTGTTGTCATGAAGTATAACGATTTTCCTTCAGTGTTACCTATTCTGGCAGACAATCAGAGCAGCAATATTGTGATTGTGGGAAACAACGCAGATGCACGAAGCATGCAAAACTTTTTGGAGGAAAACAGCAGGGTAGCAAAACAGGTCGCGTTTGGATTTCATGTGAGTGCAGGGAAGCGGGAAAAGGACCGCATGTTATCGGTCGGTGGAGGCAGCGGACAAATGGTAATCGGCAGTCTGGACGGAGAGATAGGCTTTAAACCTTTGCTGGACCAAGCTTTCCAACATGTGAAATACAAGTTAAATGTTCTGAGCGATATTGATGCCTGGCTGAAAAGCCATATCATCCCCATTCTGATGCTTAATGCGGTGAGTTTTAATGAGGAGCGTGAGTTGATCAAGTTGGACGGGAATAGAAAGCAAATCCAACATATGATTGGGGCGATGGATGAAGGCTTTAGCGTACTTGAGGCTATGGGCATAACGATTATACCGGAGATTCAGGCTAAAATGATCCGCAAGCATCAACGGATGTTGTACCTTCTGTTGAAGATCTATAGCATGCTTCCGGTTCATAAGCTGGTCGCGGGTTCTTTTGGAGAGATTGAGGCGTTAAATAATGCATTTACCGATTGGAAAAAGACAACAGGCATCCCGACTCCCCATTGGGACGTGCTGAAAAGAGATTTTACTATCCTTAAATGAAGTGTTGCTCATTAACCCAATACCGACTACAATAAAACCAACTAATAAAATGGGGATAAGGAGATATACAGATGCGGGAAGTGCCCATGCGTTATGTGAAAGCAAATCAGGTCGGTATTGTATTGTTTGTTTTACTCTCGTTTGTGTTCAATCCAATTGTAGTTCTGGGAGCGCTCTGGAGCATTCAGGTGGTTGGTCTGGCTTCCAGTGGCAAGCTTAATCTGTTTGTGCAGATTGGGAAAGCTGTGTTGACTGGTAAAGGTACAGAGACGCAGGCGGTGGAGCTGCAGCGATTCAACAATATTCTGGCCGTGCTCTTCCTGTCTCTGGCACTCATCTCGTTCTCGCTTGGCTGGGTAGCCGCAGGTTATGTATTCTCCGTCATGCTTCTCGCGGCTGCAAGCGCGGCACTGCTGGGTTATTGTGTAGGCTGCACCGTCTATTTCTGGTATAAACAGCTGCGTGCAGGCAGAAAAATCGGATTTTGAGGTTATCTGATGAGCGATACGATGACAGAATAACTTATTCTTCGAGTAAGGATAAAGACGAGTCATGTTCCGAGGAGCTTTCTTGCGGCAAGCTTTTAGCTGGACCTATATGGCGATCGGGATACGATCGCATTATAATGAAATCCCCCTCAAGTGAGCTGCCACTTGAAGGGGATTTTTTTTATCTGAACCAGGCCTTATTTAAATTGTTGGTAAAATTGTTATCGTTGAAAGGCACGTTGGCGCTACCGAAGTTTGTCGTGTTGAGTGCATTTCTTGCCGCAGAAGTCAGATCGTCCCATCCGATTAAAGGCTGAGTTCCACCAACAGCGTTGGTGACCCCGAGCTCATGGTTCAGCGGCCAGGTACTATTATAGGAAATCAACGGATGGTTACCTTGTGTATTGGTATTGCTCGGTGTAACTTTGGTAAACTGGCCGTGACCGGAATATGCGATAGAGAGGATTTTGGAATTGGCAGCTGCCGGATTATCGACCCACACGACGATTCCTTCCCAATCATGACGATGGCCGAGTCCAGAGGAAGGGGAGTCTTTGGGGAAATACCACGAATACATGATAGCCCACACCCCATTGTGCCATGCGGAGCGGGAGTAGATCTGCCCTGTATTTGAGCTACAGTTCCCATTCGATGACCCGGACGTATTCAAGCCAGCGCTGGTATTGCCCTGTTGATCCACTGCGGGAAAAGGCACACAACCATGATAGACCTTCAAAAACGGCTGAAAACGCTTGGCTGCTTGTTGCATTACGGTGACTGGTGAGACTTCCTGAAATCCGACAACCTGATCATGATTGATTTCTGCTGCTTCAACAACGGTGACCCAAGGAATACATGCCATAAGAAAGACCAGGAGCATTAACATGATTTTTTTCATTTACACATCTCCTTCAAGGGTATGATGTAGTGTTAAGTCGAGGGTTCACTAAAACTATATTGGAAAAAGGTTTATGTTATTTATCTTTTCATCTTAAGATTTGTAAATTTGTAGCATATCTATGTCATAATCATATAAAGATCATCGAAATCGAAGACTAATTCCTGTCCAAGCGGGCAGAATGGTTGATTAATGAAACTATTTTACATAAAAGGTAGTGGGGAAGATTCAGGATCGGTGCGTGAGGTTTATTGGGTAATGGATGGATTAGTAGGTGCCTATATGAAAAAATATACTTATGGATTACAGGCTAGGACATCTTTACATTTGATGATATGATAGGAGTTAAAGGCTTTGGAATGAGACGGAATTCCTGATGCATAGATATAGGTAAGACGAAAGATTAGAGCAACATTAACGGAAGTTCATTATTGTGTAAAAAATATGCCCTTTTGTGGACTGATGCAACGTAAGAATATGAGGTCGTTTAGACTCATGGATAATGTGGAATAGGTGGCGTATGAGATGAAAAAAGCTCGCTTAATATATAATCCGACCTCAGGCCGGGAAGAAATGAAGAAACGTTTGGCTGATATTTTGCAGCGTTTGGATCAAGGTGGTATTGAAGCTTCATGTCACGCAACAACGGGTGAAGGTGACGCAACCCGGGAAGCTGAAATTGCGATTGAGCGCGGTTATGACATGATTATTGCTGCTGGTGGCGATGGCACGTTGTATGAAGTGATTAACGGTATGGCTGAGCGGGAGAACCGTCCTCCGCTGGGTGTGTTTCCTTTGGGAACAACGAATGATTTTGCGCGTGCACTGGGCATTCCGAGACAGTGGGAAGATTACGTGGATCTGGTCATTAACCAGCAACTTCGTCCGCTCGATCTGGGCAAAGCGAATGATAAATATTTTATCAACATTGCCGGTGGCGGATCATTGACTGAACTGACCTATGAAGTACCGAGTCGTCTGAAAACGATGATTGGGCAACTGGCCTATTATATGAAGGGTATTGAGAAAATGGCGAGCCTGTCTCCACAGGAGCTGATTATTCGTGCCGACGGTCAGGAAGAGATCCATGATGAATTCATGTTATTCCTCATCGCCAATACCAATTCGGTCGGGGGATTTGAGAAGTTGGCTCCAGGTGCAACTATTGATGATGGTCTGTTCGATGTGATCGGTGTCCGCAAATGTAATCTGGCTGATATGATTCGCCTCGTAACGCTCGCGCTGCGTGGGGAGCATCTGAACGACAAGAAAGTGGTTCATTTCCAGACGAGTCATATGGAAGTTACGTCCCCGGGATATGTACAATTGAACCTCGATGGAGAGTTGGGTGGCACATTGCCAGCTACGTTTACGAATTTGCGTCATCACTTGATGTTGTATCGTTAAACTTGGGCGGAGAATGTTCGCAGCTTGCGGAAAACAATGATGGCATAGTAGTCGTTGCACAGCATCACACAAGTGGTGAGGAGAGTTGGATTTAGCTCTGCCTTAAGGTGAGATCGAAGTGTATTTTCCAGTTGCTGTGTACGGTGGGATCGCGTATAATCTCATGTGGTCACCATGCGTTAAGCTGATACAGGGCACATTGTGGTGATTGAGTTAACGTGAACAGTGAATATTGAACAGTGAAGGTTAAAGTGCTGGTCTAGTTCGATGGTACTGCGATGGTGGTACACCGTGCTGAATGTAACAGTTTGGTCGAGTGCCGGCTGGCGGCTAACGAACTCAGAAAGCCTTAATATGGCGAAATCGCCGAATTTGCGAAAATAACGAATCTCAGCGTCGTTATTTTGGAGAAATGACCGAAAAAGGTCGGAAAACACCATCCGAGGATGATATAACGTTTCTGAAGTTCATTAGAAATTCGGAACGTTATTTTTTGATGTGATACCATATAAGAAGAAAGAAGTGAATGTACGTTGTCTAATACGAATCGCAGCGGTCGTGGAAAAAACCGCCGGAATTCGGCTGCCTCTCAGGGGCAAGGGAACGCTTCAGCGTCCCGTCAGCCAAGTCAATCATCTCGTCCATCTACACGTCAGCAGGGAAAAGAGGTGCGGCCACAAGGCGCATCTCTTTCTGCCGTTCGTCCAAAGGGAAGAGCGCGTGAATCTGCACCAATCGAAGGACTGCCTGTTAGCAAAAATGAAGAGACCGTCATCGACATCATTGGCATGAACCATGACGGTGAGGGTGTAGGTCGTGCGAATGGATACACGCTCTTTGTGCAGGGTGCGCTTCCAGGTGAAACCGTGCGTGTGCGCGTGATGAAAACCAAAAAGCAATACGGTTACGCCAAACTGCTGGAGATCGTGAAGGCAAGCCCGGATCGTGTGTCCGCGCCATGCCCGATCTACGATCAGTGCGGCGGTTGCCAGATCCAGCATATGAGTTATGCCGGACAGCTTGCTTGGAAACGCCAATTGGTGGTAGATAATTTGCAACGGATTGGCAAGTTGAACGTGATGGTGGAGGATGCGGAAACGCTGGCATCCAACGTGCAGGATGACGCTTCAGTTGGTGAGGCTAAGCTGGCGGAACGGTTGGGAAATGATGCGAACCAGACTACTGGACCGGCTACATCTGAAGTGCAAATGATCGGCAGCAATCGTATTCGCCTTCGCCTTGAAGGTGTCATGAACGAAGAGGATACGGCGCAAGGCATTCGTGTCCTCCCTACGATGGGTATGGACGAGCCATGGCGCTATCGGAATAAAGCACAGGTGCCAATTGGAGCTGCCGAGGGTGGTCTGGTAGGTGGTTTTTACGCCAAAGGAAGTCACCGGATCATCGATATGGAGAGCTGCCTCATTCAGCATGAACACAATGACGAAGTGGTCGCGAAGGTGAAGGAGATTGGCAGTCATTTTGGAATTAGCGCCTATAACGAAGAGACAGGTCGCGGATTGCTGCGTCACGTTGTCGTCAAGAAAGCGTTCCGTACAGGCGAGATGATGCTTGTCCTGGTTACGAATGGTCGAGACATTCCGTACAAAGACGAATGGATTGGCAGTATCCGTGAAGCCATTCCGCATGTGGCGAGCATCTGCCAGAACGTGAACAAAAAACAGACCAACGTCATCTTTGGCGATGAAACCCGCGTCCTGTGGGGCCGTGATGTAATCTATGATTATATCGGTGATGTGCAGTTTGCCATCTCGGCACGTTCGTTCTATCAGGTGAATCCGGTGCAGACGGAAGTACTGTATGGGAAAACGGTAGAGTACGCAGGACTGAGCGGCAAAGAGACGGTGATTGATGCCTATTGCGGCATCGGAACGATTTCTCTTTTCCTCGCGCAACATGCGGATCAGGTGTATGGGGTAGAGATCGTGCCTGAAGCGATCGAGGATGCGCGGAGCAATGCTCTATTGAACGAGATGCGTAATGTTAAGTTCGAAGTTGGTGCTTCTGAGGACGTTATACCACGCTGGAAAGAACAAGGCATCGAAGCTGACGTCATCGTTGTCGACCCACCACGAAAAGGCTGCGACCCGCGTTTGCTCGATACCATCCTGGAGATGAAGCCGGAACGCGTGGTTTACGTGAGTTGTAATCCGAGTACGCTGGCACGTGATCTTCGTGTGTTGGAAGATGGCGGCTATCGCACCGTGGAGGTAACGCCGGTGGATATGTTCCCGCATACGGTGCATGTGGAATCGGTGGCGATGTTAAAATGGAAGGGGCAGGATTAATTCCTACGCCTCTCGTTGTTCCAACTTCCTTATGGATTGAGGACGGGAAATATATAATGTATGGCTTTGATTGAACCGTCTTTAATAACTTCAATTTTTTGAATAAGTCTTTGAAGTGCCTGCTTAAAGACTTGTTGACCTTCAATTTGAAGTTCGGTGAAGCGGGATAATTGCTTTATATAGGCACGGAGTTGTTCTTCCGTGTCTTTTTTTGTACCTGTAATAATGAAGTAATTACTGATTTTGTACACACCCTAAACCTAATACAGATAGAGGTGAATTTTCTTGAACTATAGGGGCATAGATCTCATCAAGTAGAAGCTTCTTATCATCACGCTTGTAGCCAAATGTGGGTAGAGAAGCCTTGTAGGGCGGTTCGTGAAAATATCATCTTCATGTGGCTCGCCGCTGGCCAACAGCCAGACTTTCGTACCAGTAACCTCTTTCTTTCCGAACGGATGAAAGAGGTTACTGGAAACCGTGTTTACCCATGTGCTAGAGTTATAACTGATTTCGATTGGACGTCAAAGCGAGGCAACCTTCATTAACTCAGCTTTGGACGCTGATACACGTGATTCTGTATCGTGTTCGTGAGCGATTCCAGTTTGAAGTCGAGCCGTTCTCCTTATCAATATCTCCGCTCGTCTGTTTCCTCATAAGCTTAACAGTCCCTAGACGAAAACACTTCGACATTGTGGTTATGAAGCATTCTGACAATGTTTATTGTATTGGGCGTATTCTTTATGACTGGAATGGTTGCGTTAACTATATTTTCCCTTTACCATACACATTTTGAAACAATCGCAAATGAGAGAAACAACCAGATGACGAATGGAATTCCAGAGGGCATCAACGGGCTTTTTCAAAACTGTTGACAATTGGTATATTTGTAATTATATTAAATATATCGGGCGCTTGGTGCTGTAAATCTACTAGTGTAAACGCTACCAAGCAAGACTTTACGCAGTATAGTTCGATCCCGTCGAGGAAGAAAATGGAGAGTTGATTGGGGACTTACTCCCAGTTTTATATACACTCTGTTCATTTACGAGTGACATTCATCGTAGTTTTGTAGAGCATTTTCAGCAACGCTTCATTGCTTGGGAAAATGCTTTTTTCTTTGGCTTTGCGATGTTGACGATGGCAACCCTCAATTATTTCCGTCGTTGTACTCTTCGCGTCAAGCTTTTTATGTCCTGCATCGTGTCATACTCCGCCTCCAGCATGAATTGCAGAATCTCTGCATACAACTATGCAAACAACTCTTTCAGTGCAAATTCACCTTGTACATCGTTATGAACTTTTTCTTCTTCACAATACTCTCACTTGCTTATCACGTATACTATCCTCTTTAATCAGCCTTTCTAAAGATTATCTAACGGGGGAATATGATGTCTAAATCAATAGAATATATCTTGAGAGATGAAATTTTTGCTGAGCTGGACATCGAGTATCCGGAAGACCACGATACCCGTTTGTTGGACCAAGGGATCGATTCAGTAGGCTTCATCAAGCTTATTGTTTTAATGGAATCGAAGTTTAACATCTCGATCCCTGATGAAGATCTGTTATTTGAGAAGTTCTCCACGGCTGGATTAATCCTTAATTATTTGACTGTGAAAACGCTATGATGACTATCATTCAGCGTCTATTTCTGGAGGCCTCTGATCGCCAAGATCATATTATCCTTGAAGATCTAAAGCAGCAATGGACTTACGCAGAAGTGATGACAGAAGCTTACTTGATTTCTTTATATATCCACAAGAATTTTGAGCTTGAGTCCGGAAGTCATCTTGCATTATACACAAATAATGAGCCCTTGTTCATTATGGCGGCGCTGGGCATTCAATTCTGCGGTTATGTGTTAGTACCGGTTCCTTATTCGGCGTCCAATACTGAAATTGAAAATATTTTAAATGCCAGTGACGCCAAATTGGTTATCAGCAAATCTGCACAGCCATCGCATTTAAATTGCGACATACCTTGGGTTACCGCTCAGGATTTATCGCAAGAACCAATGCCTTCGTTCGAATCGATCTCGTTAACCAATCAGTCCGATCCCAATCAATGTGCGATTCTCCTTCCTACATCGGGCACAACCGGAAAATCTAAAATCGTTATGTTATCCCATTGGAATGTATTAACGAATGCGTTGGCACATGGCGGAAAGGTGGGGTATACGGATCAAGATTCGTTTCTTGTAACGATGCCCGTTCATTTCAGTTCTACGATTGTCACGCAATTAATTTCTTGTATGTTATATGGAACCCGAATTAAACTTATCAGCTTGCCCTTTCTGCCGCGCACCGCGTTTAAACTGTTTCAGAATAAGGCGGTCACGGCATTCTCAGCGGTGCCTACGCAATTGATGCACTTTGTTTCCGATTTCCATCAGACAAAGAACTGGAGTGCCTTTGATTCAATTGAATTTATTGTAATTAGCGGTGCGGCGATTCCCGCGAAATTAGTAGACCATCTTCAGACTGTATTTCCTCACGCGGACATTATTCAAACCTATGGATTGACCGAAGCTTCTCCGCGGGTGACCATGATGGAACGGGGAGAGCGCTGCCTATCCTGTGGATCACCCATAAATGACGTTTCTATTCGTCTTGTTGACGAAGAAGAGAATGAGGTTGAAGGAGCGGCTATCGGAGAAATTTGTGTCAAGGGCCCGAATGTGATGCTCGGTTATTACAAAAACCCGGAGTTAACGAACGCTACCATTGTTGAGGGTTGGTTAAAGACAGGAGATTTGGGATATTGGAATGAATCAGGGTGTCTTATACTCACAGGCCGAAAGAAGAATATCATTATATCCGGCGGTATCAATATCTATCCGGAAGAAATCGAGGAATTTTTGTACGGCTTGAAAGAAGTGGAGGAGGTCATGGTTGTTGGTGTACACGATGATCTGTTAGGCGAAGTGCCTATCGCATTTCTGAAAGTTTTTAATGAATGCCTGGTTGATATAGATGCACTGACACGACATTGCAACTTGCATTTGTCATCGTATAAAGTGCCTAGACAATGGAGGGTTATAGATAATATTCCAAAAACAAAAACAGGAAAACTGGACAGGGCAAGTACGAAGCGCTTATTGCTAAATGAGATATACTGATTCGGCATCCTTAAGCCATTTAACCAAATAACGAGGGGTGAACGAAAGGTTGAAGAATTCAACTCAAACATTGGGAAGAAAAATATTGCCGGTCAGTTATCCGATGATTACAACCTATACGCAACATGCTCATCTCTTGTCCATACTTACCCATTACGAGTGCGCACATCCATGGATATTTAGCAATTATATTCAATTATTTATTAACAAAGATTATAAACATCATTGGGGAGATTTTTATTTCCCTCTGACTTATGAGCTGCGGCCTTCGGATGCGTGCAAATGGATTACTACTCAAAAGATACATAGAGATACTGTAACAACTAAATGGGACTCTGTTATTCATTTTATTATAGAAAATATTAATGCTAATAACTATGTCCACACCATGATCAATTATTTCTACGTGCCCCTAAGCGATCGCTACAATAAACTTCAATTGCATCATGACATATTTGTTTACGGCTATGATTTGGATAGAGAGATGTTGTATGTTTCCGATTTTTTTAAGAACGGGGTGTATAGTCAGGCTGAGATATCATTTAATGATTTCAATCTTGCGTTCGACACAAATCATCTAACAACCAATCATGATTACCTTAGAGAAATGGTTTATCTGTATACATTCAATGATCAAAATCAGGATAAATTCAGTGCAGATACCCTAGTGAATTCGATAAGAAATTATTTCACTAACAAAACGCCGGAGTATTGGGAGATGTTTAACTACGGGGGCGACAGGGATAATCTTGACTTCGGCATGCAAATATACACAACTCTATTTAATTATGCGAAAGAGACATTGGAAAATAAGGCTATGCTTGATATAAGACCCTTTCATTTAATTTATGATCATAAGAAGATAATGACGCTAAGATTCAAGTACTTGTACGATAATCAGCATTTAATTGAATTAAATCAAGAGCATATAGATGAATTCACAGCTATTGAACTTCAGGCAAAGATCCTTGTGAATCTAGCGATTAAATATAATTTGACAAAGGATACGAGTATTTCCGAAAGCTTACAAACGCTGATTACGAATATAGAAAATGAAGAATCCATATTCCTTGAACGATGGCTGAAGAAGGTAGTTATTCAGTAATGTTGAGGGAGCAGATGATGTCAGTTGTGGATATCTCTTCTTGCACCCGAATAGAAGCTTTAGCGCGAAGCCCGTGGTGATCCGGGCATATTTATGGAAGGAGTGATGCCGGGATTATAATCGTTGGGAGACAGCGTGTTGAGTAAGCCAAACCGTTGCTCTTGTATTAAAGATTCCGTTTGCTGACAGCCTATTGCCTTCTTGTCTTTCAACGATCCGCATTGCTTCAAGCGCTTTTTTCCGGCACAACCACAGCGAATCCACTCACCTCAAGAATCTCTCCTGGTATTTGACCCAACATCTTGTGATTCATGCATAGAACCATATCTGTTCGATTGAATTAATAGTGGTTTCACAAACCTTAAGCAAGGGGGGGGATCATAATATTCATTGTATTAACAGGAGTCGCAGGCTTCATCGGTTCCAACCTTGCCGAGAGGCTGCTGCGGGAAGGCCATACCGTTATCGGCGTCGATAATTTTCTGACCGGGTCTACTGTCAACATAGACAATCTCTTACGGTCGCCCAATTTCAAGTTTATCGAGCATGACGTCATTTATCCGCTCGCAATTGAAGGCCCTGTCGATTGGGTGATGCATTTTGCCAGTCCTGCCAGTCCGCCCAAATATTTGTCCTATCCGATCGAAACGATGAGGGTCAACAGCGAAGGGACGATGCATCTGCTGTATCTGGCCAAAGAAAAGCAGGCTGCTTTCTTCTTGGCTTCAACAAGCGAGATCTACGGTAACCCAACTGTTCACCCTCAGCCGGAAAGCTACTATGGCAACGTGAATTCGGTTGGAGCAAGAAGCTGCTACAACGAAGCGAAGCGGTATGCAGAGGCGATCACCTACTGGATGAACAGGAAATACGGTATACCGGTAAGGGTCATTCGGATCTTCAATACATTCGGCCCGAAGATGGATTTAAATGACGGACGCGTCATTACCAATTTCATTAATGAAATCATGTCCAAGCAAAACCTTACGATTTATGGCGACGGCAGACAGACGAGAAGCTTTCAGTATATCGACGATTTGCTGGAAGGGATTGTGAGACTGCTGAGCACCACGTATGAACAGCCAGTCAATTTGGGGAATCCGGAGGAAGTTACCATACTTGAAGTCGCCCAAATATTGAAGGAGCTAATGAAGTCCAACGCGCAGTTAGAGTTTCTCCCGCTGCCGGAAGACGATCCAAGGAGAAGGAAGCCGGACATTACCATTTCAAGGACGATTATGGACTGGGAACCGGCGATCAGTTTGCATGATGCACTCGCTAGAACGATCCATTATTACCAGGGTCAATATATCCATTAAACGGGAGGTACCTATGCAAGAACAGATCATAGCGATCATATGCGAAATCAAGGAAGACGCCCAACTGGCAAACAGTTTGAACGAGCATTCGAACATCATGGAAGACGGGGGATTGGACTCTTTACAGCTAATTACTTTTGTACTACAGGTGGAAGAGCGTTTCGGTATTGAAATCGATTTTGAACAATTCGACTTCAATCTTATGGAGTCGGTAACGACCTTCTGCAATTATATCTCGGAGCTGCAGAAAACAGCGCCTGTATGAACGATAGACGCAAGTTCGAGCTCATTATCGGGACATTTGACGCGGAACGCTTCTGGCGCGACCCTAATCTAGCCAAACTGCCGTCGTTTCACGATCCTGAAATGGAGAATATCGTGATGGCCATGGATGAGCTGCTCTTCCCATTTTGCGAGGCGCAGGATCAGCTCATTACTCGCTATCGAATGAACGTTTGCCATAAAGAGTATTTGCATGAGATCGGATTTAAATTTCTTTCCAATTCAACCGATCTCGAGAGTCCTGATGTAGGAAGCGCAGGCAGAACCGCCAATATATTCGACCTGCTCACATCAGCCGATCGAATGGGTGACATGGATCTCTACTTGCTGGACGGCGCCCGGTTGTCGCCCTTCGCCGTCATTCCGGGGGCGGATCGTACTGCAGCGCGTTACGGGCTGAAACAGGATTTTCCAGCTATCGAAACGGTTCAGACTGTCAATTCGAAGCTTTATTCAACCGAATTGAACCGTCGCCTTGATCTTCGGTGTGACAGCCAGACGGTCTATTCTCCCGAAGAGCTGCTGGCAAGCGGCTTGACTTTGCTGAATCAAGGACCCTTCCTGATCAAAGATGAGTTTGGGGTATCCGGGAAAGGGAATTTGCTGATCGAGTCGGAAGCGATTTTGCAGCGAGTCACATCCTATGTCGCCGATCAGTGCAGCAAGGGAAAAACGGTTCGGTTTATTATTGAGCCGTTCCTCCGCAAGGAATTGGATTTTTCTTGCCAATTCCACATCGATTCGGACGGTACTTACCGACATATCTCAGTGCAGCAGTTGGTTAATCACAATTTCGCTTACCAAGGCTCCTATACAGCAGACGATAGGTTGCTTCATATGCTGCAGGAAGCGAAGTATTTTGATGTAATGAAACGGGCGGCTCGCGAGCTTTATCGGTCGGGTTATCACGGCGACGTATGCGTCGATTCTATGCTGTTGACAGACGGCCGCATCGTTCCGATTGTTGAGGTGAATGCAAGAAGATCGATGAGTCTGATCAAGCATTACGTTGACCGCTACCTGAAGAAGCACGACACGGCCGGGAGCATGACGCATGCGACTTTACAGTTTGCATGCGATGTATCATTCGATCAATTGCTTGAATCGCTGGACCGCGAGGGTGTTCTATATAAGCCTGATCGAGGATTCGGTATTTTACCGTTAAGCGCGAATACGCTCCTTATTAACAAAGTCGTCAGCGAGTGCAAGGGGATCCGGAATAAGCAGGTGAAAGGCAGATTATATTATTCGTTGATCCAGGGGGAATGGGATAACGAACGATTGACCGCTAAGGTTAAGGAGGTGCTGTCGTCGTTATCCTTCAAGATC
This sequence comes from Paenibacillus sp. FSL K6-1122, assembly GCF_037977015.1. NCBI lineage: Bacteria > Bacillati > Bacillota > Bacilli > Caryophanales > Paenibacillaceae > Paenibacillus > Paenibacillus sp. FSL K6-1122. The sequence continues at coordinate 884,371 of NZ_CP150272.1, forward strand.
GCCCGCTGATGCAGTCCGAAGCGCTTGAAGCCATGAATGGAGGAAGAAATTTTATGGGTAAGCGGAAAGTGACGATTCTATGCTCGGGTTTCGGTCTGGGTTTCTATATTCCCGGTCTGTTAGCTGCAAGTGATTTCGAGAAAAGGGATATCGCGACGGAAGTGCTCGTGTTCGAAAGCTATTTGGAGCAAGACAAGATGGATCATATTGTAGACAGCAGAAAGGCTTACCACAATAATTTCTCACTTGCCAATTTATCGGCCCGAATGCCGATGGATATACGCAACAGCATTGATTATGCCCAGGTCGAGCTATTGCTGGAGGCGTGGAAAGCGGAAGACCGGTACGAATTCATATCGTTATCCGGACACTGGATCTATATTCTGGATTTGTATAGGGAGAAGATGCTGCCGAATCAAATTCATGTAGACCTGCTCTACGTCGATTCAGATCTGGCCCCGTCTTGGAAGAGCTTGAAGAAGTTTCATTCTCGCTATGACGAGTATTACTACAATGCTTGTCTCTATGACACTGACAAGATGGAGATTCGATGCGAAATCCCAGTTCTTCATCGTACGGCACTGCCCTTCGACTCAAGGAAGCGGCGGCTTGTTGTTCATGGCGGCGGCTGGGGGATGGGCACTTATCAAAGTACAATTCCAGAGCTTGCCGGCCATAACTATGGGCTTGATATCGTAGCTTACGATTGGAAGGAAGCGAAGCCCGATCCCGATCACCGATATTGGATGAATGATCCGGAATGGTGTGCATGGGTGAAGAGTGTGAACGGCCTGCACGAGTTTCCGCCATACATCGAAATAACGGGAGAAGACACGAAGTCATACGCCGCTGAGGTTGATCACCATTGGTTATTCGATATCGCTTCGGAGGCGATGGCTATCGTGGCCAAGCCGGGAGCGGGCACATTAATCGACTCGCTTGCATCCGAAACCCCTCTTATTCTGCTGGAGCCGTTCGGAAGTCACGAGCTTAGCAATTTGGAATTGTGGGAATCACTGGGGTTCGGAATACGCTACGAGAAGTGGCGGGAGATGGATTTTTCCGTAGAGGTCCTTAGGGAGATGCATCAAGCGATCATGAACAGACCCGGAGAACGGACGAATTATGTGGATCATTATTGTGCGAGAGTCGCGTTAACGAAGGGGTAAGATTTCAATGGCAGAAGGGGTTATGCGATGAGCGTAAACAAATTGAGTATCGCCCAAGATAAGACAAAGACAAGCTATCCGAGATGGATCGTCATGCAGCTGTTGGAGGAGTGTAATTTACGATGCAAGATGTGCTATGAGTGGGGACTCGAAGGTCCCTATAAAAGCAAAAAAACGTTAGCGCATCTGGATCCGGATCTCATTAAAAAGATCATCGTCGAGTGCAGCCCGGGCAAGCCGTATTACGATTTCTTCGGCGGCGAGCCGCTGATGTACCCTTGGCTGAGCGACATTCTCGCCATGATCAATCATTATGGAAGCATAGCGGACTTCCCCACGAACGGCACATTGCTTGAGCAGCATGCCGAGATGCTAGTCGAGACTGCTCCAAATAAGATCTGGATGTCGCTCGACGGCCCTGAGGAAATCAACGATAGGCAGAGAGGCAAAGGCGTATTCAAGAAAGTAATCAAGGGGATCGAGAAGCTTTATGAGCTTCGGGAAAGCAAGGGCAAGCAATTTCCGAAAATGGGTGTATCCTTTATCATTACGCCCTTGAACTATATGTATGTTGAGGAATTTTTCTTTAAGCATATCGACTTGTCGATGTTGGACCATATCAGCATGGAAGTGCAGCTCTATGCAACGGAAGAGCAGTATGCCCAATATGTGGAGGTTCTTAGTGACAAATTCGACGTGCATGAAGCTCCTTATGCCAAGGGGATGGTCTGGCGGGACACCAGTTCGTTCAGCCAGATCGATATTCCGGAATTGACGAGACAGCTCAATAATGTTAAAGCGTATTGCTTGAAAAACCGCATCCATGTGATCACCTATCCGAAGACGATAGATGAACAAAATTTGAGTAACTATTTCTCGGGGCAATTCCATCAGATGGCTGATAAACGAAATCGGTGCTCCCTTCCATGGGTTTATGCGGAGATTACGGCAAGGGGCGACGTTTCGCCCTGCCATGCCTTCTATGATTTGACCTTCGGCAACGTGAACGAAGAGAGTTTGCTGGATATCTGGAGTAGTGACAAGTACAAAGATTATCGCGCGTATATGAAAAAAAATATGCTTCCGATTTGTACGGCTTGTTCAAGGTATTATATCTATTGATTCATGTGAATGACCTAATAAGTTTAAGAAGGGTGTGTTGATATGAATCCAAAATCAGAGATTAAACATTCCCCAAAGGATTTGCAAATATTGAAACGTACTATCAAGAATACGGTGGAAACAAAGCGGAACATGGAGAAAATAGCGGGTTACGCGACACCGTTGCCAGAGTCGGTCGGGATTAAACTGACGAACCAATGCAACTTGCGCTGTAAGCATTGCTATCAATGGAACGACACCGGATACCATCACTTTATGACACCGGAGCAGCAGCGGGAACAGCTCGACTACGGGCTGCTGGAGAAGCTGATCCTTGAGACGGAACCAGCCAAGTCGAGACTCTATATCTGGGGCGGCGAGCCGCTCGTATACAGCCATTTCGACCGTTTGGCCGATTTGCTTGAAGCCCATCCTCGCGAGACGACGATCTGCACGAACGCGATCCTGATCGAGCGAAAGCTGGACGCCTTGCTGAGAATCTCCGACAATCTGGAGCTGCTCATTGCTCTTGATGGATTCGAAGAAGAGAATGATGCGCTTCGCGGCAAAGGGGTATTCAACAAGGCGATAGATGCTATTCGGATGCTAGTCGAGCTGCGCAAGGAAAACCGATTCAGGGGCAAAATTACGATCCATACCGTCGTTAACGATGCTATGACCGACAAGCTTTACGATCTGCTGGACTTTCTGGAGGACGTCGGTGTAGATATGGTCATGGTCTGCTTCCCGTGGTACATCTCGGACGAATGCACGCAGGGAATGGACGATTACTTTGACCAGAAGTTCGACTTCCTTCCGGCGAGCGAGCACAAGGGCGAACGAAGCTGGCACGCCTTTAACTACAAGCTCGATCCGGAGCGTATCCCTGCTTTGATGAGCGAGTTGGACCGGGTGAATAATCGGGTCTGGAAAATGCGTTTACGCTACCAGCCGAATCTGGATTATGACCAGATCGAAGATTTCGTGCTCGGCAAAGAGGTGAAGAGTAAAGGCACGATGAACAAGAAGTGCCTGGCTCTCTCGAACCGGATGGATATTACGCCCGATGGAACGATTGTTGCATGCAAATTTTTCAAGGAGTTTGAGATCGGCCAATTAAATGAAGCGTCCGTACAGGAATTATGGCACGGCATGACCTACAGAAGGATAAGGGAAATGATGGATGAACGACTGACACCGGCATGTTCCAAGTGCAGTGTCTTGCATTTGCACGGTGTTTAACTATTCTACATGAGCATAAATGAGGTGAACCAGTGAGTATTATCCAAGTGGAACGCTTATCCAAAAGCTTCAATTACTACGAAAAAGAATTGGGTTTCAAAAAATCGCTAAAAAATTTAGTGAAGCGGAAATCACTGATCAAAGAAGCGGTTAGCGAGATATCACTTTTAATCGAGCAAGGCGAGATGGTCGGGTTCTTAGGCCCAAACGGTTCCGGCAAAACAACTACGCTTAAGATGCTGTCCGGCATCTTGTATCCGACAAGCGGGCAAGCGACGGTATTAGGCTATGTCCCTTGGGAGCGAAAAAAAGAATTCAAGATGCAGTTCTCGATCGTGATGGGGCAGAAATCGCAGTTGTGGTGGGATTTACCGGCGAACGAATCGTTGTACCTGAACAAATGCATTTATGAGGTCGAGGATAAGCCCTACAACCTTGTCCTGGATGAGCTTACGGAGATGCTTGATGTTAAAGATCTGCTCAATATTCAGGTACGTAGGCTTTCGCTGGGGGAACGGATGAAGATGGAGTTAATTGCGTCGCTCATCCACCGGCCTAAGGTGATTTTTCTGGATGAGCCTACAATCGGACTCGATCTGATTTCGCAGAAGCGCATTCGGGAGTTCCTGAAGTATTATAACCAGCAGACAAAAGCAACGGTTATTCTGACAAGCCACTATATGGCGGATATTGAGGATTTATGCAAACGAACAATCATCATCAATCAAGGGAAGATCGTATACGACGGCGATCTTCGGCGTGTGAACGAGCTGTTTCATGCAAAAAAGATCATCAAGCTGCAATTTACGGACGAAGTGCCGAGGCAAGCGCTAAGCGACTATGGCGCTATCATGCAACATGACGGCATGAATGCCGTCATGGAGATCGATAAGCATGACCTTCAGCGGCTTTCCAAGATGATGCTGGACCGGTTCCCGATCCTCGATTTCACAGTTGAAGATATACCTGTCGAACGAGGCATCGAAAGCTTGTATCAGAAAGATGGGGTCAGACATGAAAGCCTTACAGAAGTATAAAAGGACGTACATCCTTGCGCTTCAGAATGCGATGGAGTATCGGACCGATTTCTTTATGAGCATCATCAGCGGCGGCTTCATCATTCTCGTCCAATGCTTCCTCTGGACGGCCGTGTTTCGCAGTTCGCCGCAAGAGATTATTAATGGCTATACTTATTCACAGATCATCATTTATTCCGTGTTGTCCGGCGTCGTCTCCAAGCTGGTTTCTGCCGGCTTCGAAGGGGAAATCGCGAATGATATCAAGACGGGTGGACTGAGCAAATTTATCGCTCAGCCCATTCATTATTTCAGCTATCGGATATGCAATTTTTTCGGTGGGAAAACGGTTCAGATCGGGGTCGTCCTTGTCTTATTCGTCATACTGATGATCGTTTTTACTCAGATTTGGGGGTTTCAGCTTAGAGGGGTGCAGATCGTTATGTTCCTCGTCAGCATTCTGTTCGGACTGCTCATCAACTTCCTGCTTTTTTATTCGATTAGTGCTCTCGCGTTCATCATTACCGAGGTTTGGGGCGTTTATATCGCGTTCAACCAAGGCGTCTATCTGCTCAGTGGTGCCATCTTTCCGCTTAATATTTTCGGAGATACGTTTGCCAGAATCTCCAGCTATTTACCGTTTCAATATGTCGTATTCTTCCCGGTTAACATCATCAATGGGAGCATGGCGATTCATGAAATCGTGCGCGGACTCCTCTTACAAGCGGTCTGGGTAATTGTGCTTATGATGATTTCGAAGTTGTCGTGGGATTCCGGGATGAGGAAATATGTAGCCGTTGGAGGTTAGATCTGTGAGTATCAGCTTGACGGAGTTTCGGAAGCATGTACGTATGTTCTTTATTTTCGCAAAGAACAGCTTGGTCGGTTACATGGAATACAAAGCGAATTTCTACTCCGGTTTGATCATGGAGACCGTATTTCTGTTTTCCAAGCTGATCTATATCTTGTTCGTTTTCCAGCTCGGGATCGAAATCAATGGCATTTCTCCTGACCAGATGTTGATCTTCACGGGGACCTATACGATTATGATCGCAATCTATACAGGACTGTTTATGGATAACTTTTATAGATTCGCCGGCCATATCCGCAACGGGACGCTGGACTTGTATATGACGAAGCCGCTTTCGCTGCAGTTCATGATTTCGTTCCGGCATGTTAACTTCGCGTTTCCGATCCCGAACCTGATCGCCGGGATCACGATGATCGTACTGGCTTGGCGGCGTCTTGACATCGAGCCAAGCTTGATCCACGTGGCCGGATATATCGGCGTGATCTTGAGTAGCACGATCGTGACCTATTCAGTGCTTCTACTTCCGCAAATCCTTGCCTTCTGGACGGTGAAGTCCGGTTCGATCTTCGAAATACTCGACAAATGTTGGGATTTGAACAATATGCCGATGTATATATACCCCAAATGGCTGCGGAGAATAGGGCTGTATGTTGTGCCGATCTTGTTCATCACCAACATGCCGTCGGTTTATTTGATCGATCGATTGGACTTGTTCCTTGGGATATGGATTTTTGTAGCTCCCGTTATATCGCTTCTAGTGGTCAGGCTGTTCTGGAAGCTGGCCGTCAAACGCTATGAAAGCGCCAGCAGTTAGAGAAATGCCCTACAAACAAATTGTTGAGAAGGTGAATTGAATGAGCAAGACGGAGTATGAGGGTCATCCATTGCAGACAGAGGCCATTACAAAGAAACGGCTGCACAACGGGATTGAAATCTATCAAAACAACGAAGGAGAGACCGAGTTTCTCTACAACGAGATTTTCCACAAGGAGATGTATTTCAAGCACGGTATTACGCTTCCGGATCATGGCACGGTCCTGGACGTCGGGGCTAATATCGGCATGTTCAGCCTATATGTCAGCAGCAAGAGCGACTGCAGGGTGTATGCCTTTGAGCCACTGCCTCCGACGTTTAAACTCTTGAAGATGAATACGAGCTCGCTGCCTCGCGTAACGACGGTTAACGTCGGGCTTTCCAATGAGATCAAGGAAGCGGAGTTTGCCTATTTTCCTACGATGTCCACGGACTCTGTCCAGATCAAATACAGGGAGAACCACGATCAGGATCTCCGATACGGGTTAATCAACCATTACGAAGATAATTTCGCTGACCCGCGAATGCTAAACCGCTTTGTCGATCATCTTATGTCGCCGAAGCTTCTGAATGAACAAATCTATCGTTGCAAGCTAACTACGATCTCCGAAATGATCCGTTTTTATGATCTGAACCAAATTGATCTTCTCAAAATCGACGTGGAAAAAAGTGAGTTTGAGGTGCTGGAAGGAATCGAACCGGAAGATTGGGGCAAAATCAGGCAAATTGTAATGGAGGTACACGGACTGGACGGAGAGCAGATCAGCAGGCTCGAGAACATCTTCCAAACCAACGGCTTCTATGCCGTGATCGATTACTACGAAGATTTGAATATCCCAAATTACTATAATGTGTACGCGTTGAATCAAATGCATACGTCGGCTGGGTGATAGTCATGTTACAACATCTACATGCAAGGTTGGTATGCTCCAGCTGCAAGGGCGTGCTGGTCCAGTCGGAGGCATTGCTGCAATGCTGCAGCTGCGATGCGGTATATACGAACGATGACCGTTATGTATCGATGCTCGACCGGCGTGAGCAGTTTGTTCACCCTTCCGAATGGAAAAGGAAAGAGGCTGAAATTCGGGATTATAGCGAGATTTCGCACTCTCTTGCGCTGTCCGGTATAGGCCGATTCGCCACCTTCTTAAATTATGGTTACGTCCCGCACGGGAATGAGCAACATGCGGTGATCGAGCCCGACGATGCATGGAATAGAAACTCGGTCAAGCTGCTGCTTGAGACAGTGGGCAGGACGGCGATTCGGGAGCGGCAGGTGATCGACATCGGATGCGGCAGGGGAGGGAACATAGCAGCTCTGTCTAAATATTTTAAGCCGCTGTCTATTGTCGGTCTCGACATCTGCCCGGCGAATATTGCCTATTGCAATGCCAAATCCCGAGGGGGTGAATCTTTGTATCTCGTCGGCGATGCGGAGAATATACCGTTTGCAGACGAGAGCTTCGATGTGGTGTTAAATATAGAATCCGCACATGCCTATCCGAACCGATCACGATTCTATGAAGAGGTGTACCGGATAATGAGAGTTGGCGGCGTATTTCTGTATACGGAGCTGATGCTGGGAGATCAGGTAGCGCAGAACATCAGGCTGTTAGAGGAAGCAGGCCTGTCTGTAATCCGCAATCAGGATGTGACTTCGAATGTTCTTCTATCATGTGATGAGAGTGCGAAGCAGCGTACTGGCACACAAGGGATTGCGAGCAATGCCAAAGCGAGCACGAATATTGGAGATATCAATGAATTCATCGCATTGCCCGGCTCGAAGAAATATGAAGAGATGAAGGCTGGAACGCGGCAATACCGTATGATGAACCTTGTTAAGAGGTAATATAGCCGTAATATCAACAATAATTTTAGTATAGGAGAAATATTTTATGGAAGAAATTATTTCCCTGGACACCTTTCAGCCCTTCGACGGCATGACAAAAATGTATCCTCATCATAATTTTCCTTATTTTAATTGCGGCTACAATTTGTTGTTAACGCTTGCCAGATATTTTAAAAAAGATGAGTTGCCGATTTTGAATAATGTTATTAGTATGTATAGATTTGATAAACAAAAAATACAAACAAGAGGATATTTCAAGTTAGAGGTGTTGGATCTTGAGGAGGGAGATCAGATCCTTGAGGAAATGGGGATCTCTATTCGTAAAAAATCCCCTGAACTAGATACGTTACAAGATGAGATCATAAACTCTATTTCAAGTGGTCATCCGATTTCCATATTTATTGATTTATTTTATCAACGCGGGAGAGACTTTTACTATAACAAAAAACATGGACTGCACCCTGTTTTTGTCTATGGCTTCAATCTTACGAACGAGGAAATATATACGGTTGATGATATCACAGAATACAGACAATATTCTCTGCCATTTTCAGAATTTAAATGGTCATGTATGACTTCGGAACACGTAAAGATGCCAGACTACTTTTGGGAATATGCGCTAGTGCCCCCCGGTAATCATGAGATCTTGAACAATAAGAATTTAGCACATACAACCATCAATACATTCGTAGAAAATATGTGCAGGTATCAAAATGAAATAACGGAAAGTTTGAATAATATACGGTTGTTGGCAGAAAATTACGAGCTCATTATAAAAAATGAAACGATTATAGAAACACTGAGCAGTACTATTTATAGAAAATGTTCTGAGAAATACAGGTTAAATACTCTCTATAAGTACAACATTGATCATATCAATGCAAAACATACGCTTGACCCGTTATTGGACCAAATTATTCATGACTGGAAGACAGTAAGGATTTATTCGAATAAAGCCATCATGTCCCAAAAGTTCACTGGGGAAATCATAGACAAGTGCATTGGTTTATTTACAAAAATATATACGAATGAAGTACATTTTCATAATCAATTATTTTTAATGTTAAAGGCTTTTAGGTAAAATCACATCTAATATTGCTAGAAATGAGCCGCATCAACAGGCATACTGTGCATGTGTCTTTTCATCGTATGAAAACCGCCGCTGTCTGCATCAACACTTTAAACACAAACGGCAGAGATGCCGTTTTTTTGTTTTGATTTTGTTACAGCACACTAGTCATGTGGAGTGTTACTCACTGTTGGTCAGGAAAGACTAATAGTTGAGATGTATTTCCCTATGAACTACCGTGTCCCGTTAGTTCAACGAGGCCGTCTTATCTTTCATTTATGACAGGTGATGATCTTGTAAAGATCTATGATTAATTCGGACAGAGGCTTTTTGAGCAAAATGTAAGGACTTTTCTTCAAATAATCCATATTATAAAGAAATGAAAAGCAATTCACAGCGTGTTTGGGCTCCAAATATAGGAGGGTCACAACGCAGAACACATTGGTTTTATGAAAGAGTAAGTGGAGAATATCTCATCGAACAGGCGTATCTGACAAAAACAGAAAAACTAAATTTCAGCTCGAAAATCCGAAAACTCAACTCATTGAAAAAACCTCTCTATCTAAGAGTGAAAATTCTTGGCTTAAAAAGCCAGATGTTGTATCCAAGGGGGCGCAATAGTTTTGCTTCTTTCGCAGATTACATCACAGAGTGGAACGATCTCTCTTTTCCTGGCGCAACATGCGGATCAGGTATACGGGGTGGAGATCGTGCCCAAAGCGATTGAAGATGCGCGTAGTAATGCGATGCTGAACGAGATGCGTAACGTCAAGTTCGAAGTTGGTGCTTCCGAGGACGTTATTCCATGCTGGAAAGAACAAGGCATTGAAGCCCACGTGATCGTTGTTGATCCACCGCGGAAGGGCTGTGATCCACGTTTGCTGGAAACGATCCTGGAGATGAAGCCGGAGCGAGTGGTGTATGTGAGTTGTAATCCGAGTACGTTGGCACGTGATCTTCTTGTGCTGGAGGATGGTGGCTATCGCACGGTTGAGGTAACGCCGGTGGATATGTTCCCACATACGGTGCATGTGGAGAGTGTAGCGATGTTGGTTAGGGTGTAGTGTTTTGAAGCTACATTTACCTGTTTTAATAAATTACTTTGCCCGAAGCTTCTAAAGCTCGGGCTATAGTTGTTATAACCATTAGTAGAGTTGATGTTGGTCTGAACAATATCAAGTTTTCCAGTTTATCCTTTTTCAATAGCTTTGTGTTGTTGCTCAGTGTTTGCAAATGCCGCAGTAAGACGTGGTGAAGGTATACCTAACTTTTTTGCTTCTCTCACAACTTCAAGTACTGCAAAACCGGCTTTACTATTGTTGTATTCAATGAAAAGTCGCGGTAAGTTGCCCTTTGCAAAAATAACCTTGTTAAACAGCGTGCCGAGAAGTGCTGATGGAATTTTGGTCAACAGTAGAGTAATCGCGTCCATCTTTGCGCCTCTTGCTTTAAGTACAGGTGCCATTTCCCGCATATTCTTACCAACATTTGCGAATGAGTCACGATGATTCATAAGTGCTGGAAAACTTCCCCGTTTTAACACCTCGGTCTCCATCGCCGCATTCACGGCAAAGTGATTCCATAGCCAGCTTTGCATATCCTTTATCCAATTGATTTTAAAATGGGCGCTTTCAAATAGTTCTTTGACCTTGTTGTTTATCTGTTCCGTGCCTACACGTGGTTTTTCCAGAAATATCGTTTTTAAGAAGCCGCCCCTAAGCTTATTGTCCTCAATGCCGCCTCCTGCTCCTGGGAAACCAAAGACAACATTGTTCATAGACAAGGGCAAGATCGATGATTTTAAATCCTGCCAAATATTATTGAAAATAAGGATCGGGGTGTTACCCGCGGTAGTCGATAGTAATTGTGCTGCTTCGGGAAGTTGTTTCGTGTTGACACTCGCAATAATAAGATCGTAATTTGGGCTTATCTCCTCATGCAGCTTGACTTTCCAGTTTTCCTTGATTAACCGTTTCGCTCTTCGTGCGTCCCACATTTCAAGCGCTATATGACTTCCGAAGGTTTCTTTTCTCCCTTTTCTAACGTAAAACTCAACGGTGTGGCCTGCCTTTTCGAAAGCCCACGCGTATTGGGTCGATATTACACCTCTACCGAAAAATAAAATTCTCATCTTAGCCTCCTAATAATCAATATTCATCCTTGTTGATGATCCAACAACGTGTTGTATAATATTATTGTATTGATTCACTATACGGTCATCAACCATCAGATTTTTAATATCTGTCGGATAATTGATCGAACAGCAAACGGAGGCAAATAATGAAAAAGCAACCTGAAATTACGGACAAAACAAGGCAGACATTCATAAATGTATTCTGCGATTTATATAGCCAAAAACCCATCGAAAAAATATCTATTCAAGAGATTGCTAACCAATCAGGATATAATCGGAGTACATTTTATCAATACTTTACAGATATCTATGAGTTGTTGGACTGCGTTGAAGAGCGTATTTTGAAATCCATTAAGGAGGAAATGGCAGGCAGAGAGTTTTCTACACATACTATTCAAGATGCACTTCAATGCTTAGAAAATGCAGAGGAGATTTCAGTTCTTAAAGCTATATTGGGCGACTATGGTTCTGTTCATTTTGTGGAACGCTTGAGAAGAGAAATTCCCTTTGAGCGATTGATTGTGGGTTTTCCAACAGATGATGTCTTGGCACCATATATCATTGAGTTTTACATTTCAACATTAATATCTATGTTTCGTCTTTGGATACGCAACGACAAAGATCTATCGTCGGAGGAATTGATCAAACTGATCGATAGTCTATTTTCAAAGGGGATAACACCGTATCATATCTTTGGCACGGTCAATCCGCAGCGTTCTGGAGTGTAGCGATGATGGTTAGAAAGCTAAACATAAACATAAGGGGTTCGAGAATTTATACATAATTCTCGAACCCCTTCTTGTCTAATACACATGCACACTCGCGCCAACCACAGATTTGTTTTGTACGGAATTACCGGATAGATATACCTTTTGCAGATTAGGCAGCAGGCTTAGGGTCTCGATATTGGAGATGGCATTGTTCTCGAGATGAAGTTCCTCTATAGCTTGCCAGTTGCTCATGAATTCGAGAGAAGCCAAATTGCTGTCTTGCATAGTGAAGGAACGCAGAGCGGACATGTTGGCAAAGTAAGGCATCATTTGATCAATTTCAGTAACAGAGGTATTGTTCATGCTAAAATATGACTGGTTTAAGGTCAAATGTTCAAGTACGCTGTTCTTCGCGGCCGCCTTTTGTTCAAAGTTCAGCCTGCACTCGGAGCACACCAAAGATTTCACCTGCTTCAAACGATATAAGGCGTCGCTTTCCTTGAACAGTGACGAGTCGTAAATGTTTAAGGTCTCTAGGCGGGACAAGCCGTCCAGGGCGCCAAGACGGGTTATTTCACTGATCTCCCAGAGCGAGAGTTGCTCCAGTTTCGGGAATTTACCCAGCGCAGCCAAGTTCAATTCCCCACTTCCGCCACGGAGCGTCAGGTTGGTTGCAGCCGGGGCCTTTAGCCCGGGGAGAAAAGAGCTTGGAATTTCCACTCGCTCTACTTTAGGCAATGTCAGCGCTTCTGCATTCTCGTAGTAGCCGGACAACGTTAATTCCCGCAAAGAGGACAGGCTATTGATGGCTTTTACCGAACCAAGTTGACTTAGAGAAGCCAGGCGTAGTGTAGTAATGGAGTTTTTGCCGGTCAAGCGCTCTAGGCTCGAGATGTTTACATTTTCAATATCTAACGTTTGTAGAGCAGGCATATTTTGCACAAAGTCGATGGACTTTACGTTCGTTAAATAGGACAACTGAAGCTCCTGAAGCTGGGTCAAGGCATACAGCGGCTGCAGGTCTGTGGTTTCACTGTACTGTATGGACAAGGATGATAATCCGGTCATGGACGACACCCATCCGAGTTCATCGACAAAGGTGAGCGACAGGGACTTGATTGGCAATTGGTTTAACAAGTGAAAATCCGTTACGGACTCATCCACATAGGTAATGGATAAAGAGTTCAGATTGGGGAATTCCAGTAGTAGGGCCAACTCCTGATTGCTGCGAAGCTGCGTGGAAAGCTCCGTAATTTTAGACTTGTCGCCAAAGTAGCCCGAAAATGTACTGAAGGATTCGTTAAAAGCGCCAGCATAACTTTTTAATCCGGGCATATGGGCCAAAGTGGTTTGGTCCGTCTGGGATATTTCATAGGTATTCGTCAGGTCCAATGCCGTCAGTCCCCTAAAAGCTTCAAAATCTCGCTGATCAATCCGCTGGCTATTCAGTTTTTTGTCCTGAGTAATATAAGTGATCTTCTCGGCCTGTTCATCGCTGAAGGGATCGGAGAGGCTATATGTAAACTTCCACTGATCATTCTCCGAATGCTCTACGGTTAAATAGCGAATACGAGCCAATTCCTCCTCTGTTGGCAAGGCGGACCCTTTATCAAAGATATCTCGCAAAAATGAGAGCAGAACCTCGCTTTCAGGCATCTTTCGTACAGGCAGATTGGCTTCTGTTTTTGGATAGGTGGAGCTGTTGCTATAATAAAAATATGTACCGATCGCGCCAGTTAGGACTAACATCAGTATCAGCATTACCTTTACGGAGGCAGTCTGCTTCAGCGGTGCTTTAGGGGGCGTTCCGTGGTAATGATTAATAGTCTGGTCTACGTAATAGACATGATTTTGCTTCAATAAAAGCTCTGTTTCACAATAGGGACACTTTAAAACCTCATCCTTCTTGTATTCAATTTTTCCGTTGCAATTGGGGCAGTTTAGCGGGATAAACGCCACGAATGTCCCCTCCTTCATTATGATGGTCATAAGATCATGCTGAACGGTCATCTGATTTCATTATACCTTGTGAATTTACGTTTGATGAGAGAAAGAAGTTTCACATAACGAAGGAGCAGGGAAATCCTGCTCCTTTTTGATCTTTTTTTAATATGGTCAGGTGGTAGGTCTTATTAAATAAATCATCAAGCAATAGATGTAATCGGATGTTTAACGTGCAGAGGGTAGAGATGTTCACCATGGGTTCTTACAAATAAACCTTCATTGGTGATCGAACTTTTTAGATCAAGACCTTGATCATCTGGAGTGAAATGAAAGGTTATTTTCTCCGTATCTTCATCTGCAATCTTATCCAAGATATCTTTCATATTCATTTCGTTTAAGCTAACAACGTCGAAGAGCTCAATATGATTGTCTTCTTTCTGATAAATAACAATGACGTTTTCGTTTTCCAAGTAATAAATATCATCACTAAAGACATTCAGGCAATAAAACATGAGTATTCCTTGAGAATGATGGGTTGCGAAATGCTGAGAAACAGGCAATCTTTCCGATGCCAATTTTTGAATAAGACGTAAATCCTCCGCGTTAGTTACATTTAGTTTTCGGATGTCCGCAGGCTCGGGTGATTTTTTTGCCGTATAATTCATTGAAAAAAGATGTTCTTCCACAGGCTTAAACCCAAACTTGGGGTAAAAATCGAGCACAGATTCATTGGCAAAAAGGTACATATAATCGTACTTGTTCTCGTATTCCTCTAAAACTTTGTTCATTAAACGTGTAGAGAGTCCTTTCCCCCGATAATCAGGATGTGTCATCACCGTGCCGATTTGAATCGCTTTTTTCTTCTCACCGTGAATGATGAGCTCAAGGATGTTAACAGAAACGTTGGCAATAACCTGGTCTCCATCGACATATGAATAAGGAATGTAACGCTCGCCCCAGTATCCTTGTTGATACCAATCTTCAAAATTGATCTCAAACGTGTTGACAGCAAGCTCGAAAAAACTCTTGCGCAGTACTTCATTGTTTTTATAATTCTTCATAAATATTAATTCTTGCATGGTATTACCCCCTTAATCCTCAAAAGTGACTGTTTGTAAAGTGGTACGATCCCGTATTTAACTATGTAAAGTATGATTACAGGTGAAATTCTGCTTATAAGTTGTTGTTGGTTAAGCAAGATTTGTAACAAGAGAAAGTGGAGTTTGATATGGAAAGAGACGCGAGCGAATTCGCGTCTTCTTTTTTGCATGCTTTATAGGATATGCTTAAATGCAATTGCGTCAGTGAACTGTTTTTCACTATTGAAAATCTTGGTCCATTAATCTACGTTAAAATGCACGATTGCACTATATAACATCTTGTTGCGAAAAGGGTCAAACGTTACTTGATGTTGAACTTGCTTCACGCGCAGCATTAATGCTTTGTTCATTCCGATTCGTTCTTCGATCGCTCGTTCCAGTTCACGGAAGTCATAAGCCTGCAAACATTCGACTTTGTCTTTGATCATATCCAGTGAAATTTCCATATATCATTCAGGCCTCCTTAAAATCTCGATTTTCAGGTTAAAAGCCTGTCGAGCTTCATTTTAGAGGAGCTTTTCCAGTTCGGCAAGAGCAATCGGGCTGAAAATCTAATAAAGACGTGATAAAATCGGGAAAGGGCAATTTTGAGATCATCGAACTTCCATTAATCTGAAGATCTAATGGAAGTAATAACAGATACTGCTGTTTGAACAAAGTTACATTTGCATGGTATAAGTGAAGAAGAAGCTAGGACACCATAATGTGAATCGTAACGAAACTGCGAATGATCATGTAAATGATAGCAAGCAGATGTATGAGTTACGAATTTTACTATTTTAACTATTAATGAGGACAGAGACTGTCCTGGAATGTATAGAGGAGCTTTTGAGATGACAAAGGAAAACTTTTGGCGTGAATTGCCACGACCATTTTTTATACTGGCACCCATGGAAGATGTGACGGATGTTGTGTTTCGTCATGTTGTGAGTGAAGCAGGGCGACCGGATGTGTTTTTTACCGAATTTGCGAACACAGAGAGTTATTGTCACCCGGAGGGGCACCATAGTGTGCGAGGGCGTTTGATGTTTACAGCGGACGAACAGCCGATTGTGGCTCATATCTGGGGAGATAAACCGGAATTCTTTCGTGAGATGAGTATCGGTATGGAGAAAGAAGGATTTAAAGGCATCGATATCAATATGGGTTGTCCGGTAGCGAATGTAGCCGAGAATGGAAAAGGAAGTGGATTGATCTGCCGGCCAGCCCTTGCGGCGGAGATCATTCAGGCGGCGAAAGCCGGGGGGCTGCCGGTCAGTGTAAAAACGCGTCTTGGATTTACTGAGGTCGATGAATGGCGCGACTGGTTGACCCATATTTTGCAACAGGACATTGTGAACCTGTCTATTCATCTGCGGACGAGAGAGGAAATGAGCAAAGTAGACGCTCACTGGGAGCTGATTCCGGAGATTAAAAAACTTCGTGACGAGATAGCGCCTAATACACTGCTGACGATTAACGGGGATATTCCTGACCGTGAGACAGGCCTGAGACTCGTGGAGCAATATGGTGTGGATGGTATTATGATTGGGCGCGGTATTTTCCAAAATCCATTTGCTTTTGAAAAGGAGCCAAAGGAACACAGCAGCACGGAATTGCTTGATTTGCTACGGCTGCATTTGGATCTCCATGATCAATATTCCGAGCTTGAACCACGTTCGTTCAGCCCGCTGGCCCGTTTTTTCAAAATCTATGTTCGTGGCTTCCGCGGTGCTAGTGAGCTGAGAAACAGCTTGATGAACGCCAAAACCACTTCTAAAGTACGCGAATTGCTCAATGAGTTTGAAAGCAATGAACAGGTAGAGTAGAGTAAGACGTAATCATGGATACGGAGTATGATTCAGGTAGATTAATAGCAAAAAAGAAGCGGTATCTCTTCCGCTTCTTTTTTTGCTTTGCTGTTTAACGCGTGTACGCAGGCTTCTCCATAGCAACCGGTTGAGGATTGGCAAGCACCCATAACACAGCCAACTCGGATAATCTGGCAGGCGCATCAAAATCGTATCCATTGCGAAGCCTGCTGACCAAGTCTGCTGCCTCTTGGAGAAGTGCGGGGGCGAGTGGCGCACCAGAGCCCAGGTGACGAATCAGTGCATCCAGCATCTTGCGATACTCCGCATCCCAGTTTCCACCGCCATTATCCAATACTTCATGGGACACACGTCCTGTGATGCGGATGATCTCTCCCTGCACCGTTTGAGCGTGGCCTTGGGCCGGAATGAGATATTCCCACAGCTCTTGGTGCTGTTTGGTCCAAGTGGTTGCCTTTACCTGAATGGGGGTAGTCCCATCGTGCATGATCCGATTCGCGACCGGATCGACATCAAATAACTGGTACAGTTTGATCAGCGCGTCTGAAACTTCATCGACCTTGTCCTTATTGAACTTCTCACGGACGAATTCAAAATCCTTACCGATCCGCTTCACCGAATCTTTCATATCCGGGGTGACCGATGCTCCGGCATCCAGCAGAATTGCGGCAATCTCTGCCAGATTGACTATATCGCTATTCCTGCAATTGGCTAACCCCTTAGCTAATGGCGTATTTCCCTGTTTATTTTCTACGTTAATCGTAGCGCCTTGGTTTACCAACTCTTGAACAACTTTGGTTCGATACCCATTGATCGCTGCATGTAACGGTGTTTCATTTTGATAATCCACAGCGTCCAGATCCGCACCTAATTCAAGGAACAGGGGCACATTTCCTGACCAATGTGAGGCATGGGCATGTAAAGGCGTGCGTTGATATTTGTCGCGTGCATTAATATCTGCCCCTTGCTCTACCAGCCAACGAACCAATTCATCCGATATTTGACGAAAGCTGAGGGTCGTACCTTTGCTGTAGCCCCCGCGGGCATCCCATTCGCATTGCTCGAAAACCTCTTTTACGGTAGCGATATCATTATCTTTAACGAGTTTTTCCATATGAGCAGGTAAGGTTGCTTTCTTCGTAGCCATTACACTCTTCCTCTCCTTTGTGAATAACAACGTATGTTCCAATGGTAGGCTATGACGATTTAATAGTAAGTAGATAATTTTCTGCAATTTTATCACATAGGGAATTTTAAAACCAATAACTGGGTTTCTTCCATCATCAATTTGGTTTGCTATGTTATAATTTAGATGAATGTTGATACTGGAGACGGATTGAAAAATATTTGAAATGATCGCCGTAATTCATGCGGTAGGCTTTTGATAATAGGAGGATATATGTCCTGGAGTAAATTGAAGCAACAACTGGAGAGTTTTCTTAGTCCTGCGTTAGTTGGAAGGGTGGAGTACCGTGCTACCAGCTATAGCTATTCACCTGATAAATCAGGCAATTGTTATATTACTGTAGATAAAAAGAATGTACTCAACATGAGTGATACTACAACCCCAATCCGATGGTATCAGTCAGAGCAGGAGATCAAGAGCGACCCGGAGATCATGATTCCTGTGAGCGATGAAGAGATTGAAGCTATCAGAAAAGATTCCAAAGGACCCATTCCCGAGGATCGTCTTCAAGTCATGGCAAGAAGTAGAAAAATCTCCGTACATGCCAAAGAGCTTTTGTTGGCTCAGACCGCACTCAGTAAATCGAATTTTACCGTTGCAGCTACGACGTATTTATCCACTTCTATAGAGGATAATCTGGAGAGCAAGGATATCTTGTTTAATATTCTGGCTTTAATGGACAGACGAGTTGGCAAAAAGCGAATTCTAAATATGTCGGAGCAGGTCAAATTAAAGCATCCAGCCGTTCAGTATTTTTATGAACTGCGTCGTCGTACGGTGTGAAATTGAATAACGTTCACGGATAGAGGTACACTTTGTCGGTGACGGTTTCACTGAAATCTGTCTAATAAGTGGATATAGCTTTTAACTATAACCAGTTATGGTTTTTTAGTATCCCTTCTAACTGCTCTCAGCGTGATATGATCATTGTATACAACGAGGGGGTTTTTTACATGACTGATAAGTTCCAGATCGTAGGAAGTTTATTGCGGCCGGATGAGCTGCTGAAATATAAAACGCAAATTGAACATAATGATGATATCCAATATCCGTTCTATGAAAACTACGAAGGATATGAGAAGTGTGAGACAGAGGCAATCAAACAAGTTGTCGCAAAGGAAATCGAACATAACTTGTCCGTGGTTACCGATGGCGAATTCTCCAAATCGATGTGGCATCTGGACTTTGTATGGGGATTTGGCGGAGTGAAGCGTTACATCGCGGATCACGGCTATTTTTTCAGAGATGTGGACGGAACTTCGAAGTATGAAACACGCAAAGATATTGGACTGCGCATCACTGATAAATTGAGTGGAAAGAACCATCATTTCATTCAACTGTTCCAACAACTGCAAGACACGGCTGGCGAGCAACAAACGAAACTTTGCGTACCGTCTCCTTCCCATATTTTCGGTGAGCTTTCCTGGTCGGATAACATTGGTGGAACGGATGCTGTATATCAAAACATACAGGAGCTCAAAGAGGGTCTTGTGATCGCGTACAAGGAATTCGTGGAGGAATTCGCTGCAGTGGGCGGCAAAATTCTGCAATTCGATGATTGCTTGTGGGAATTGTTTGCAGACGACAACCCGAACTCTCCTTTTACAGGGGAAAATATTAATCAAGATGAAGTATCAGGTCTCGCTACCGAATTCATTGATATTAATAATACCGTGATTGACTTTGGTCATAGTCTTGGCTTGAAAATGTGGACACATAACTGCCGCGGCAATTATGATTCCCGCAACATGGGTGGTGGATCGTATGCCAAAATTGCGAATCTATTCCTGAAGCAATTGAAGTATGATCGTTTCTTCCTGGAGTGGGATGATGATCGTGCGGGTTCAATTGAAGCTCTGGAAGTGTTCAAGGACAGACCTGAAACGGAAATTGTACTGGGTCTGTTGTCATCCAAAACGAGTACACTCGATGATGAAGCACGTGTTGTCCGTTTGCTGGACGAAGCTTCCAAAATCATCGATAAGGATCGGCTGCTGCTGTCTCACCAATGCGGCTTTGCATCTTGTGATGGTGGTAACGAATTAAGCGAAGCTCAGCAATGGGCGAAGATTGATCAGGGGCAGAAGATTGCAAAGCAATATTGGGGCAGCACCGTCTAGGATTCAAGTTGAATGTATTGTGACCTTATAAACACATTGCTCGATCAATAGTGTTATGCACGATAATGAAACGGCGACTTTTCCTCTGGAATCTATCCAGGGAGAAGCCGCCGTATTTGTTGTGGAACGTACACATGGGTACGTACTCATTTCTATAACTTTTTTAAACTAATGATGAGGCTTGTCATTTTTTATTTCTGCGATTCACGCTGTGCCAGCCATTCCTTTTTCAACAAAGCATATTGATACGTATTCTCGTATTTCGGTGTGCCGTCCTCATTTTTGACAAATGAAATGAACTCCAAAAAAAGACCTTCCCGACGCATGCCCAGCTTCTCACACAGTTTCTGAGAACGGAAGTTATCATCCTCGACATAAGCGTACAATCTTCTTATTCCCTGTTCCATAAAGAGATTTTCGATGAAAGCATTGGCGCTCTCACTGGCGTACCCTTTCCCTTCAAATCTGCCATTAAAATTCCAACCTATACTATACGTATCTGAATTCGAATCTTTATCCGTATCGGCATCCCGATCTTCCCTCATACCAAACAGCTCACCGATCAACTCGTTACTGTCTTTCAGACAGACTGCGATGTGGGAATCGTCACTGCTTCTTTTTGCGACCTCTGCCGCAGCGTCTTCCAACGTTGAAATTCGTTGATCCATAAAACAATTCACTCTGGGATTTGCTGTGTATTCCAACAGTCCGGCTGCGTCCGTTACGGTGAAATTTCTCAGGATTAATCGATTGGTTTTAAGTATTTGCATAAGATGATATACCTCCGGTTTTCATATCAATAGATTGGCTTTGTTCATGTTGTATCTCTTTTTATTTTACGAGACGCCCTATTCGTACTATAACTGGGTATAGCCTTGGGTTTGGCTTTGGTACTGTCTGACCGGGAGAACAATCCCACCAATTTCTCCCTATAGATATAACCGAATACGAACCCGATTACAGCGATAACAGAAATAATAATGGCGATGGTGTATTGTTGCATATGAATCGTGGACCCTACAACGGTAGATGCGATGATCCATGGCAGACGACCGACGATAAGGATCGTGAAGAACCTAAACGAACTAATCGATGTAAGTGCGGCGACAAATACAAGCATGTCTTTGGGCAAGCCGGGAATCACGAAAAAGATAAATAAAAAAGCGGAGAACTTCTTCTCATCATGAATTAACGACATCCACTTATTATTTTTCTTTTGCATTAGCCGTGAAATATAAGCGCGACCGATAAAACGAGTAAAATAAAAAGCAATCGCTGAGCCTATAATCAAACCTATTGTAGTATACAAGGACCCAAGTGTAACCCCATAGATATAACCGCCTGCAATCTGTACCACTTCTCCTGGAATGGGTGCAACCACGATCTGAAGAATCTGGAATAAAATAAACATGACCGGACCCCAATGGCCTGTTGAATGAATATACGCTCTGAAGTTGTCCATGGAAGACATGATTTTAATAAGGGCAGGAGAATAATACACCAGTAGACCAATGGACAACATGATGAACAGACCCAACAATATGTTAATCATTACTTTTTTCGAAGGTTGTGGCATACCTGACGACCCCTTTGTCTAATAACTTCTACATATTTACAGTATAAGACGAAATTATTAAGAGATACCTACATAACTTCTGAAGAATTCTTAAGTCGATTGTATTTGCTGGTAGTCGCTAATAGTGCATATTATACTGAAATTAGACGGAGGGATCAGATGAGCAAGAAAATTCTAATTGCTGATGATAACAGTGAAATTCGTGAAATTGTAAGGATTTTGTTAGAGAGTGAGAATTATGAAGTGATTGAAGCGATAGATGGTCAAGATGCGATTGATAGAGTGAACGAAGAGACGGATCTCATTATTTTGGATATGATGATGCCCAATAAATCGGGGCTGAAGGCGTGTCTGGAGATTCGTGAAAAAACAAGCGCACCGATCCTGTTTCTCACTGCGAAAACGCAGGATTCTGACAAACAATTGGCCTTTTCCTCAGGCAGTGATGACTTTTTGTCCAAACCCTTTTCCTATACAGAACTTGTTTCGCGGGTGAAGGCTTTACTGCGAAGGTATTATGTTTATCGGGGCAAGGAGAAGACCGAAGAACAGGACCAAATTATCGTTAAGGATCTTACCGTCCATCAGGATTCAAAAGCCGTGTTTGTTGGGGAGAAGGAGATTGCTCTAACTGAAATTGAATACCAGATCTTGCTGCTATTGGCTAAGAAGCGACGAAAGGTATTCTCGGCAGAAAATATATATGAGAGTGTTTGGGGGCAACCCTACTTTTATACGTGTAATAACACGGTGATGGTTCATATTCGTAATTTGAGAGGCAAACTGGAGGATGACCCGCAGAACCCTAAATATGTGAAGACTGTTTGGGGGAAGGGGTACAAAATTGAATAGATTATTAATCGGAAAAAAGCTGAAGATTAAACTGGTTCTGGCGGTTGTCATTTCTTTGGTCATTTCCATAAGTGCACTCGTTATTTTACAAGTTGTTGGCGAGACTGTATTGGATAGTTATTTAAGCAAATCCACTTTTGTAGAGAACAGGCAGCAAGATGCGCTTGATCGATTCGAAGCATTTGTGGATAACCAGAATGTGTCAACCCGTGATCATGAGCAATTGTCTGCTTGGATAAGACATGAGCGCTACTTAAATCTGTATATTTTTGCAAAAGACAAATTGAGATTTTCCTCCAACACGGAGATTGATCCTGCCATTAATGAAGAGTTGTTAACTCAATTCGTGCCATCAAAAATACCCATCACCACCATCCATTTTGCGGATCAGGATGCCCAGATATACTTGGTTAGCTTTTATGAGTATCAATACTACAACCTCATTCTGATTATTGGTGTTTTCATAGCGGCCATTGTGTTCATTGTTTCCTTTCTACTGATGATTAATAAGAAAACATCTTATATTGGGGTGCTTGAACAAGAGATCAAAATACTCGAAGGTGGAAATTTGGATTATTCGATTACGATATCGGGAAAGGATGAACTGTCATCTCTGGCCCAGAGTATTGATGAGATGAGGAAATCATTTGTGGAGCGGCTGGACAGCGAGGAGAGGGTCAGGATGGCCAACCGTGAATTGATTACGGCGATTTCCCATGATTTGCGAACGCCACTCACGATTCTATTAGGATATATGGATATCATAGAGCTTAACAAATATAAGACACATGAGGATCTGTTGCAGTATATTCATAATAGCCGGGAGAAGGCCTATCAGATCAAAGTGCTGTCAGACAAACTATTCGAATATTTTACAGTATCCGCCGCTGAAGAAGAGGAAGTAGAATTTGAAGTGTATGAGGGCAGAGCGCTTATCGATCAACTCATAGATGAGCAACTAGTGGTTCTGGACGATATAGATGTGCAGGTTCAGACAGATGCACATCATGAGGAGTTTTTGCTGGAAATCAATCTGGTCGCCATGCGTCGCGTAATGGATAATATATTTTCAAATATTCGAAAATACGCCGATCCAGGGCATCCCGTTCATATCCAGATTTCTTTGAAGCAACAATGGGTCATTCTTGAGGTGAAGAATAAGATTAAACGTGTTGGCAAAAAGAAAGATAGCAACGAAATTGGGCTCGTTAGTTGTCAGAAAATGATCCAGCAGCACAACGGGACGTTGACGGTGTCGCAGGAAAAGGATATCTTTTCACTACAGATTACGCTACCTGTCATCTTCAACAAACCAACACAGACTCATATATAACGGATCTCTTGAAATGATGCTGAGTGTTCGTGGAATCCATCTTGCTGTCTAATTTTGTTACCTTAGACTGCTGTAGTGGAGGAGCTTGCTAAATAGGCGAGGCGAAAGAACATCGCTCTACCATTCACACTATACAAAAATAGCCATGCGACAGCATGGCTCTTACATATATCGCGAGAGGGCAAACCTCATGTTTTAAACAACAGGTGCATTCTGTTTCTTGAAATATTGTTCAATTAAAAACGCGAGCATCGGTCCGGGCTCAGCCTGCTGTAATTGAGCCTGATCGCCAAATTCCATGAGATACGGCTGTTCCGTAGTACAAGGAGTCCAATGAGGCATCAGCTTTCCGGTGGAGTCCGAACCGTTTGGATCACCTGTAGCAATAAAGTTGGATAAATAATTACACATCTGGCGAGCCAGATCATAATGCTTGCCTGTGAAAGGCCGCCAGCATTTGGCAAGTGTTTCGAAGAAAAACCACAGATCAACGGAGTGAAAAGTGCCTGGCTGATCCCAGCCCGGAATCTCGGCGTCGAAGTTATAATAGTAGAGAGGCGTTTCAGACGGATGACCGCTATTCGCGCGGATGGCAAGCAGAATGGCATGTTGGATCATGCGGACCGATGCTTGTTGTAGAGCATGTTCGATTTGGCCGGTATCAGCCTCACATAGCTGCAAAAAGGCAGGAGCATCTTCGCCAAATAGCTCCACAGCCATCTGCTTCAGTTCTTCCAGATTGGCTACGGCGGGACGGGTCCAAAATTCGGAAGACGTATGCCCCAGCATTACGGGTATCGCTTCGCGCTCCTTCTGAACAAAACGAGTAAACGGATCGCCTGCGCAGAATTGTTCGTCGATGACGGTTCCCCAGAAGCTTTTGTATTCGAGTGCTTTGTCACGGAGATATTCAGCATCCAGTTGTCTCGCCTCAGCCAGGGAAGATACGCCCAGGAAGCCAAAAAATTCAACCCCTGCTTGCTCTGCATCCCTTAGAGTGGAACGGACAGAAGGCACGCGGACCTTCGGGTACAACTCGGTAGCTATACCGCTCATGATGACGGCTCGCTGGAACAAGCCTTTATTTTGCGGAGAGGTCATCTGGCTGAGTACACTTCCTCCGCCTGCCGACTGTCCGCCGATGGTGATCTGGTCTGGATCACCGCCAAAGGCGGCAATGTTGCGTTTGACCCACTGGGTACCTGCTTGCTGATCAAGATGACCAAAGTTGGCGGGTGCATGGGGGGATTCGGCACTAATCTCAGGATGGCACAGGAAGCCAAAGGCATTCAGCCGATAATTAATCGTCACAACGACAATACCTCTACGAGCGATTCGCTCGCCATCAAATTCCATTTCGGCCGTATGGCCGACTTGTAGCCCCCCGCCAAAATACCAGACAAAAACAGGCAACTTCTCGTCCGTGCGTTTGGCTGGTGTCCAGACATTCAGATACAGACAATCCTCGTCCATGGGCAGGTCGGGATCAACGGCCCATTCGCGGGTATAGATATTGTTATCATCGATGACTGTTGGGGCTTGCATGGAGATAGGGGCAAAATCAAAAGCTTGCAGTACACCTTCCCAGTTCGACTGCGGTTGCGGAGCGCGCCAGCGGTTCTCACCTACAGGAGGTGCGGCAAAAGGAATTCCCTTGAAGCTGGTAATCCGCGGGTCCGCCGCGGGCAGTCCTTGCACTTGTCCATGTTCTACCGTAACCATTCTAAGCATACAACATTCTCCTCTCTGGATTTAGCATGTAAGCGTTACCGAGCATCTGATCAACGTGGCATTAGAAAGGGGGAATCAAGGTTGAATCCGATTTGGCATGAGAGCAGTAGAGCCAGTAATTTGTATTTTATCAGCGGTGGTCACAAGCCAGCTAACCCTCACCAATGGGGGCCAGGCGTGCGTGACGTTTATGCGCTGCATTATATTATCCGCGGCCAAGGGACGCTGGAGACGGGCGGCCGCGTTTTTCGGCTAGTTACGGGGGAAAGCTTTATCATATTTCCGCAAAAGGAGATTTACTATTATCCAGACCCGCAAGATCCATGGGAGTACGTCTGGGTGGAGTTTAGCGGTGAGGATGCCGGGCGGTTGCTGGGGCTGACACAGCTCTCAGAGGTACAACCCGTGGTGTCGGTCTCGCCAGAGACACTGCAGCCTTTTTTCCATCTTGCCTGGAACGCGGGTGCATCATCCTATGAATTACTGCGGGCGGATGCCCGTTTGCGTCTGCTGCTCTCCTACTATATGGAGCATTATCCAAAGGAGCCGCAGGTGGACGCCAAGGATTATGTCTGGCTGGCGAGAAAGTACATCGAGCAGAACTACTGGAAGCCAACATTGACTGTCACGGAGATCGTAAAGGCAGTTAATCTGGAGCGCAGTTATTTGTTTCGTCTGTTTAAGGCAGCAACCGGCAAGTCTGTTTTGGAGTATATTACACACTGTCGAATCGAGCGCGCCTGTGAACTGCTGAAGACGTCGGGCCTGCCAATTCAATCGGTAGCTTATTCTGTTGGTTACAATGATCCGTTATATTTTTCCAAAGTATTCAAGAAATCAACTTCACACACGCCAACAGAGTACATTACGCTGCACCGGACGAAGGTATAAAGTTAACGGAACAGGGCGCAGTTCCCGGACTCTCGGAAATAACGGATCAGCTTCTCAATAGGCTCACGTCCACAGTTCAGCTTCACTCCTATACAATCAATGCACAGAAATTGCTGAGCAGAGCGCGAGATCAATTTGAGGTAGATGCCCACATCGTCTGAAGAGAGCGGGACCTGACAGGAGGTGCACAGGCGATGTTGAGCCATCTATTTCACCAGTTTGGCCCGGACGACGAGGCAATCATGTGCTGCGACAACGGGAGCGAAGCGTTCACGGAATACGCCAAGCTCTTGATGTTCCCAGCAGTCATACAGGGACAGGGCATAACCGGCAGCATAAGGCAGACCCATATCCCAAAATTGCAAAGACAATTCCCGCTGGCTGTCGCTCAGGTTGAAGAAACCAATAGCTAGATCACCATCTGTGAGTACCTTCACCAGCATAAATACATCGTCTGTGTGAAACCATTGCGGTTCTGGTTTAATGCGGTAAGCTCCGCGCGCTTCTACATCCTGATTGATAGCGATCAGGTCAGGATTCAGGAGAATATCTTTTGTGATCTGGTTAGCCTTGCGCACGTCACATCCGATCATTAATGGGGAACCCATCATGGACCAGAGAGAGAAGTGGGTTTTATATTCGATGTCGTTGCATCCGCCGATGCTGCCGATATAATCATTGTTGCTTCCACCGTACATACCTACAATCAGCATATCCATGTCGTTATGGCAGAAGGAGCCGGTGTAGCTTTGTTTGCCCAATTGAGACAGGGCAAGTTCCTTCACTGAATCCCAATTGTCACGGATATCACCGGTGGAGCGGTACATATGAGCCCCCGATTCCCGAATCCAATCGTATACGTCGTCGGCTCCCCAGTTGCAGGCGGAGAACAGGATATCGCGTCCGCAGTTTTTGAGCGCAAGACTCATCCGTTTGTACAGCAGCTCTCCTGAGATATGGCGCGGCTTGAAGCAGTAATCATACTTCAAATAATCAACGCCCCATTCGGCAAAAAGGGCAGCATCCTGGAATTCATGCTCGAAGCTGCCTGGATACCCGGCACATGTATGTGTACCCACGCATGAATACATGCCGAATTTTAGTCCTTTGCTATGGATATAATCAGAAAGCGCTCTCATTCCACTCGGGAATTTCTCCGGGTCAGCCACCAGATTGCCACTCGCATCACGTTCCTTCAGGCTCCAGCAATCATCAATGACAATATACTCGTAACCAGCGGCCAGATAACCTTCCGATACAAACACATCAGCGACATCCCGAATTAATTGTTCGTTAATATCCCACGTAAAGGTATTCCACGAATTCCAGCCCAGGGCAGGGGCAAAGCCTAATACTTGATTGTTGCTCATGCTCTCGCATCCTTCCTCATCTCGGTTTTGTTAACAACACTAAACTGAACATAAACGATGAGTGACGTATCCTGCCATAGCTTAACGTTGCTTGGACATGGACATATGTTGCTCTGCTTGTGCTGGGGGAATTCCCTCTTCCAATCAGGCTCTGGGCAGGTATTCAGAAGTTGCCGGTAGAAGCATAAGAAAGGAAAAATGTCTGTCTGCGAAGAAGTTATATCTATCTTTTCAGGGATCTGTGCAAAACAATGGTATAGAAGTTATGATCGGTTATAATGCTCGAACAGGTTGTCAGAGCAACAGGGAAATTTGAATAGTATTCAGTTTTTTTAGGAAAAATACTCCAGTGGGGAACCCCTCATACGTAAGATAGTAATCCCGCCGTAACAATTATGCATATGCCAGAAGGGTTCCAATTGGATAATGTGCGATTTTCCATCGGTTTTTCGTTAAACATAAGTGTCTGTTTGATTTGATTAGATATATAATTTATAGGATTGGGAGTGTTGTGAAATGAATCGAGATGAAGTAATGCAGGAGCTTGAAGCGCTGGGCAAAGAACGAACGAAAAAAATCTATATCTCCAACGGTGCGCATGAACCGCTATTTGGCGTGGCAACCGGGGCGATGAAACCAATGGCTAAGCGGATCAAAAAGGATCAGCCTTTGGCGGAGGAACTATATGCAACGGGGAATTATGATGCGATGTACTTTGCTGGCGTGATTGCCGATCCCCAAGCGATGACGGAAGCAGATTTTGATCGTTGGATCGATGCTGCTTATTTTTACATGATCTCTGACTTTATCGTTGCTGTGACGTTAGCCGAGACGGATATTGCTCAAGAAGTTTCGGATAAGTGGATCGCCAGCGGAGATGAGCTGAAAATGTCAGCAGGATGGAGCTGTTACTGTTGGTTACTCGGCAGTCGAAAGGATGCTGAGTTTTCGGAGAATAAACTAATGGAGATGCTTGAACAGGTGAAAAAGACGATTCACGAATCTCCGGAACGAACGAAATATTCGATGAACAACTTCCTGTATACCGTTGCAACATCCTATCAACCGTTGCACGATCAGGCAGTGGAGATAGCCAAGGCTGTGGGACCTGTCGAAGTGAACAAGGACATGCCCAAGAGCAAGCTGCTGAATGCCTCTGAGAATATCCAAAAGGCAGTGGAAAAAGGTCGGACGGGCTTCAAGCGTAAATATGTAAGATGCTGAAATTTTCGCCGTATCGTAAGTGTTAACATACGGAACATATGGTTATCTTGGGATTGAAATCCACAATCTCGATGTTACATTGAGGACAGAAACAGCTTATAATGCGTCAGAGAGCCGTGCGCTAACACGACTCTCTAATGCAATAGCCGCTTTTAAGGGCGGTGGGCTTAACAAGAGGATACACAATTAAGTAGACCGCAACCTTTGCAAGGGTGGGCGGTCTATTTGTGTTTCAACTCGATATAGCAGCATCAAATCTACGTATAATATAAAAAACCGAAACCTCTACATATCTTTCCTTTTAACCATTTCTTTGGCTTGCTGCCTGCCCGCCGAGAGAAAGCTGTCGCTAAGCTCAGGATCACTAACAGAGCGTGCAAGTACAAGCGAACCAACCATTGTACTGAACAGTGCACGACCTCTGGACACATCAATCTCAGCCAGATTGGAGATAAAAGCGATCATCCGCTCCAATTCATGGGTAAATACCTGCCGAACCTCTTCGGACGAACGGGATATTTCGCTGGAAAGGGCGGGGAAAATACAGCTCATTTCCGTTTGGTCGCGGTGATACGGACTCAAATAATAATCGATTACTTTATTAATTTTGAAATTCTGCTCTTCCTGATCAGCCACGTTCTTTAGAAGTGTAATGGTATCACTAATGGCATATTCACAGGCTTCGGCAACCAATTGTTCCTTGTTGTCAAAGTGTGAATAGAATCCTCCATGAGTTAATCCAGCTCCCTTCATAATAAACGGGACACTCACCTCCTGGATACCATTGGTGCGAAAAGCCCGAGCAGCACTCTCAACAATCTTACCTCGTACTTTTATCTTATGTCCTTTGGGATAGGGCATGATCACTCACTCCATAGCTTCATCGTTCTGCTTTTCTAAAATATTATAGTCATCATAATAAAGCCTGTCAATTTGGCGACTGGATATCTGTTCATTTTCAAAAGGGACAATACGATTGTTGACGGTCTTAAAATATGATGGTTATAATATATTACGGTCATCATATTTTAAAATGACTTCAAATCGGGAGGTATCAGAATATGAGCAAGCTTGAATCTGTGGATACGTTAGTTATTGGATCAGGTCCAGGGGGATATGTGGCGGCGCTTCGTTCTTCGCAGTTGGGGATGAAGACGGCGATTGTTGAACGTAAACAGCTCGGCGGGGTCTGTACACATGTGGGTTGCATACCATCCAAAGCCTTAATTGCGGAATCGCATCGCTATGATTGGTTCAGACAGTTCAATCAAACTGACTCGGCAGCGACATTTAAGACTGCTCAGGATTTTAAACAGGGGGTTGTGAATAAACAGGCAGGTGGCGTCCACTATTTGTTAAAGACTGCGGGTGTGAACATTCTGGAAGGAGAGGCCCGTCTGGTGGATGAGCACACAGCCATGATCCAGCAAACTGGACAGGAGCAAATCATTTCTTTTAAAAATCTCATACTGGCAACGGGGTCTCGTCCAATTGAGCTGCCAGCATTTCCAGTTGGAGGTCGCATCTTATCTTCCACTGAAGCATTATCTCTACAGGAGGTTCCGAGTAGTCTGATTGTGATCGGCGGAGGTTATATTGGGGTGGAGCTTGGACAGATGTATGCCAAATTCGGAACCAAGGTAACGATTCTGGAGGGAGGCACTCAAGTATTGCCTGGATTCGAGGCGGAACTTGCAGCCCCTGTAGTCAAACAATTAAAGGCGGACGGCATCCAGATCGTAAACGGAGCGATTGCCGAAAAGGTGGAGCACAATGCGGATTCCGTAACACTGCATTATTCAAAAAATCAGGAGCAGCAACAAGTTACAGCAGAATATGTACTGGTTACGATCGGCAGGAAACCCAATACAGACGGCCAGTTAGGACTGGAACGCATAGGTGTGCTCGTAACGAACAAAGGACTGGTTGAGACGGATGAACAGTGCAGAACGGTTATCCCTCACATTTATGCTATTGGAGATATTACAGCCGGTCCGGCACTTGCTCACAAGGCCTCCTATGAAGCTAAAGTAGCTGCAGAGGCCATTGCGGGTCTCACCTCCAAAGTGGATTACAAGGTGATTCCACTTGTTGTCTTTTCTGATCCGGAGCTATCCAGTGTTGGAGTAAGTGAGACGGAAGCCAAAACACAGGCCATTCCAGTGGTTATTGGAAAATCTTCTTTTGGAATCAACGGAAGAGCATTGGCGTTAAGGGAAACCGAAGGTTTTGTGAAAATAGTGGCTGACCCGACTTCAGGAATTGTCATTGGCGCGCAAATCGTCGGCGTGGAGGCATCTACACTGATATCGGAGCTCGCACTTGCGATCGAGATGGGAGCAACCGTGGAAGATCTGGCCATGACGATTCACCCTCATCCCACTTTGGGAGAAGTGATCATGGAGGCAGCCGAGAACGCGGTCACCAAAATGAAAAAGCAGAAATAGTCAGCAAATTTAACCATACACGAGGATTGGGAATGGGAGAGATAAAAAGATGAAGTTAAAAGCAGGTTTGTATATCGGAATTGCGATGGTGCTCATTGTTGGAGGTTCACTTCTGGCTGTTAAAGGAAAGGATGCTGTAAGTCAGGCCGAGAGCAGTAAACAAGGCATACTTGAGGCAGAGCAAACGACATTATTTTATCAGAATAGTCCCGGGACGATGGAAGAGGTTGGTGTGTCTGCAGGTGACTCCGTGAAAGAGGGAGAGGTACTTTTCAAAGTGAAATCAGCGGGGGAGGGAGATAAGGAGGTACTTGCACCGTATGACGGGTTGGTTGACCGAGTTGCTGTAATACAGGGAGATCAAGTCCAAGCAGGAGTCCCGCTAGCAGTTGTGCAAAAGAATACGTATTACACCGACCTTTACATACAGGAAAGTGAAATTCAACAGCTTGAAGTGAATCAAAGCATTGATGTTCATTTCCCTTATTTGGATCAGCCAACGCAGGTGAAGGGGAGTATTATTTCCATCTCAACTGCTCCTCAGTTTGCGAACTTGCGTATGTCGCGGGAAAAAGGGCAAGCCGATTTAAGTATGTTTCTGGTCCGAATATCGATGGATTCGAATACCGATTTGCTTCCGGGGATGACAGCAGAGGTGAAACTTGATGAAATCACTGATTGACGAATGGAAGTACGTCGCGGACAGTAAGTATATACGGCTAATTTTTATTGGGCCAATGATTGCAGCCCTATTTTTTGGATTAATGTTCTCGCAGAATCAACTTAATAAATCACCAGTTGTGGTTATTGATGAGGATCATAGCGAATATTCACGGCAATTGATCTCCAAGATAAATGCGTCACAATATATGAGCGTCAAAAGCGTATATGCGAGCCGAATGAGTCCTGAAACATTGCTTGCCAACGAGCAGGCTGTAGCGGTCATTATGCTTCCCAATCAGTTGGGTTTGCGTCAACAACAAGGGAAATCGACGAATATCGGCATCTTGATGGATAACACGATGCCCTCGGGGTTAACAGGTATTCGCACTGCGATTCAGGAAATCATACTGACAGAGAATATGACCCTTTCCATGACACGTCTGATCCAAAAAGGGATGGATGCCGAGACAGCTAAAGGAATCGTGTCACCATTATCCCTTCAGCAGCGGATGCTGTTTAATCCAACCTCCAGTTATGTCGGTTTTATGGTGCTTGGATTTGTGAATATCGTAGTATTGATGATTACAACAAGTGCAGCGGGCTCAATTGTACCCCGGCTTCGTCAGGAAGGGAAACTGTTTGCAAACGGAAAGTCACCTTTCCAGCTATGGGTTCGGAGTGTACCTTACGCTGTGTTGAGTTCCCTTTCGCTGCTTCTAACCTATGGATTATTAAAGCAGGTGGGGGGAATGCGGTTTGAAGCAGAGGCTTATCTTTTTATCATTCCGTTAGTTGTTTATGCTTTTGCCTTGTCACTCATGGGTATGCTGATAGGATACACTGCCAAAGAAATGTCGAAAGTAAGCCTACGAACCAGTTTTGTATTGTATCCCTCCTTTCTGGCTACGGGAATTCAACTAACGCCACTGGCGTTCCCAGAACCGTTCCAAATGTTCGCATGGGCATTACCCATGAACTGGCTTAACCGTCTGATTCGTGGAATGGCGTTTAGGGACGGGGCGCTGACAGCCTATAGTCAGGAGTTGGGGGCATTGCTGATTATTATTGGCGGAGTGTCCTTGTTCATGGGATTACTGTTTCTGCGGGAAACAAGGAAAGTTTCTTCCAGCAGAGCACCCCTGTTGAATACGGATATATTGCCGAGCAGTAATTAATTTTTTAAGAATCGTTAAACAACGAAAAAAGACGCACGGGAGTCATTCCTGTTGCGTCTTTCTGTTTTCTTTTAAATCTCATTCGTGCTCCCATACGGCGAGCTATTTTCCATATTCAAAAATGGATCGTGATAAAGTGGGAAATACCATAGATTGTTTCTCATTAATCGTCATCATTATATGATATAATTTCTCACTGAGAGTACAGAAATGGAGAGCAAGAACGGCTTGATCCAGCTACTCCATAGCTGAGCCCATTTGTGACCTACTGCTCAGATGAAGACTTCCAAGGGAGCACTGGCTTTTAGGATATAGAGCTGCACGCAGATAAAATTATATATTGTGGGAGTTGTCTAACGAATCATGAATAAAAAAGAAGTCGCGCATATACGCAAGCAGTTTAAACTCGATCACGATCTACTGAATATTTACGATATTCTCAACGTGTATATTACGAAGGAAACCAATGAGGTCTATCACTGGGAGCGTCACCCGTTCGAACTGGTGGACAGAGAGAAGCAGGAGCTGTACATGGGCAATTTCAAAAAATTGCTGACAGGTGATTTGGATCAGAAGTTGTTTGAATTGAAGTTCCAGGAAGCGGCGGAGGATCCAGCACAGGTATTGCTTCACCAGGCGCTGGTAACAGGTGACCCGGATGAATGGCAGGATCTGATGTTGCTGCTCGTGGATCGAATGTTGGTGGATACGAAGTTTGAGCGGGACATGGTAGCTACGTTCGTGCGTGGACAGTATTACTTGCCGACCAAGGCTAGAAACGAAGCTACGGAAGAGAGTGAGAAGAATGAGGTGTTCGCCCATCCGTTCATTCTGTGCAGCGTAAATTCCACGGAGAAACAGCGGAAGACACTCTTGTTTGATTACGTGGAGAGAGAATTCAAATACAACATCATTGTAGATCCGATTATCAAATTAAGCACGCCAGAGCAAGGATTCTTGTACCCTAGCGTGACGGACAACTACTCCGATGTGAATCGTGTACTGTATTGTACAGGGAAATCCAATTTCCCGGATCCGCATTTTGTTGAAAATGTATTGAATGGAGAAAGATCCGTTACCGCACTGGAAGAACGGGCGATCTTCGAAGATATCGTCAAGGAAGTGGCCGGTGAACAGCTAGATTCAGCCACTATTGCACATGTATACGAGGAGATCAACCGAGTCATCGAGATTAACGAAGAGTCCCATGAGGAAGAACCTCCGAAGCTGGATTATAAAGATCTGGAACGTGTACTGACCGCAAGCGGTATAGAGGATCTGACAACGGAGAAAGTAGAACGTGCCTTCGAAACGATCGTTGACAACAAGAATTATGAGATGAAAGCGACCAGTGTTATGCCAAAGTTTACGTCCAAGTCCATTAAGATTGAGACCAAGGTTGCTACGATTTCGGTTAGCCCGCAAGACCTGAGATATGTGAAGCAGGTGAATTATCAAGGCAGACGTTGCATCATGATTGAAGTGGACGAAGATGTCGTGATTGAAGGGTTTACGCTTAATACAGAAAAACTTATAAATGAGTAATTGATTCTAGACCATGATGATGTAAAATCTTCGGACAAGGACGGATGAACGTCCATCTATTGCAAAAAGCCCAAGCCTAAAGCAACACTGAACTGTTCCCTGTCATAGTAGACCGTAGAAGACTACGATGGGAGCAGTTCAGTATGCCAAGGCATGGGCTTTTTGCTGTTTCATGATTGTCGCAACAGTTGTTTGATATCTGCTGCCGGACTGGAGCCAAGCTCCTCTTGGAGCAATTCCTCCAGCACCAGATACTGTCGCTGCGCTTCGGTTCTTCGTCCAAGCGACAGATACAGCAGGATGATCTCGCGATGAATATCTTCCCGAATCGAATCAATCTGGAGGATACGTTCAAAATAATACAGCGCCCGTAACGGCTCGCCTGCCTTCGCGTGATAGTGGGCCGCAGTTTCCATCGTCATGATGAAATCCAGTTCCAGCTGTCTGGACCACGCAAAAGCCCACTCATAATGCCTTCCTTTCAGAAGTTCACCCGTATACAACGTATCCATCCGCTCGAAGAGCTCGGGGCGATGTGCCGAGGCCTGACGCATCTGCCGGAACAAATTCTCGAACTCGTACAGATCACAGTTAATCGCTTCCCGATCGATCCGGATACCGTTCCGGTCCTTGAGAATAATCGGCACGTCACTATTATCGCCGATGGCACGCCGCACGTAGTACAGTGTGGAACTGATGTTAGTCCAGGCTTTCTGCGGACTGAGGTCTTTCCACAACGTATCGGCCAAGGCATCGCGGGTGGTTGATTTGGTATACAGCAAGAATGAAAGTAACTCTTCGGTTTTGGGCGTTCTAAGCTTGATGGGACTGTCTGCTCCAGCACCGCCGAACACGGTGAATTCACCGAACAGACGAACGTTCAGTTTGGGTCCAGGCACCGCTGGTTCAGGTGTTGTCACGGACTTGTGAAGCTTTTCCTGCAACCGTTTGATGCTGCGGTTCAGTCGCTCAGCCGTGACCGGCTTGATGACGTAATCGATGACCTCTTTGTCGAAGGCCTGCACCGCATATTCCTCATAACCGGTCACCAGCACGATTGGAAGCGAAGGATGATGTTTACGCAGTTCACCAATGAGTTGCATACCCGAGATGCGAGGCATCGTAATGTCCAGAAATGCCGCATCGAAGCTATTCTCTGCCGCATATTCACAGGCTTCCTCCGGGTCATGAAACGCACGAGATACCTTGACTTCTCCGCTTTCTGTCAAAATGCGATTCAGTCGCTTCAGCGACAAATCCTCATCGTCCACGATGATGACTTTCATCTTCATGTTTCATAACCCCCGTTCCCATCTGTGCTTAGACGTTGATTTGGAAGATCAAATGTAATCCGCGTTCCCTCGCCGTCCAGACTTTCCATCTGAAGGTGTCTACCATACAGCAGGTTCAACCGGCTGGAAATATTCCATAGTCCAACGCCGTTACTGCCGTCCGTGGATTGCCGAATCTCATCCATTCGTTGCTTGGTTATGCCGATTCCGTTGTCCTCGATGGTGAACCGTGTTTCCGTATCATTCAGATTGCGGATAGACAACATGACCCGACCACCGCGAATGCTGGACATCAGCCCATGCCGAATTGCGTTTTCGATCAGGGGCTGTAACGTGAGCGGTGGAATGTCCATGTTCCGGTTCACATCCGCATCCACATCGATAATGACCTCCAACCTTGAGCCAAAGCGGGCTTGCTCAATCGCTACGTATGCCTCGATCATCTCCAGTTCGTTCATTAGGCTAGTTTTTGAGTCCAGATGTTTAAAGTGCACACTCCGTCGTAAGTAACTCGATAATTGCAAAATCAATTGTTCTGCCCGATTTGGCGCATCCACGCACAATTCGGCAATGGCGTTCAGGGCGTTATACAGAAAGTGCGGGTTCATCTGTGACCGCAAAAAAGATATTTCCGCATCTCGCGCAGCTTGGACGGATGTTTTCATCCGAGTCAAACCGCCGATCCGTGCCAGCAGTTCCTCCGATTCGAACGGCTTGGATACAAAATCATTGGCGCCTTTCTCCAAGGCCAGCTTCAATTGATTAGCTTTATTACTCGCCGTCAACATGAGTACAGGTAACTCGGAAGGAGAGAAGCGCTCCCTGATCCGTTCCAGCAATTCGTAACCCGACATGTCAGGCATCATGATATCAGCAATGACGAGATGCACGGCAGGTAGTTTGTCCAGCAACTCCAGTACGGAAGGGGAGCGTGAAGTGACCGCATAACTGTAACCTTCCAGCTTCAAGAGATTCACTATTGTCTGCAAATTAGCCGAGTCGTCATCCACAACGATGATCCATTCGTCTTTATTCCCTTGTACAATCGTTGGTTCTTCGAACCGGAGTAGCCGATTACCAGGACCTGTAGGAGCGATGGTAAGTGGCATGACGTTGGAACGTTTCTCTCCTTTATTCTCTGCCAGCGGAAAGGTCAGGATGAACGTAGCACCCATGCCGGGTGCTGATTCCGCATGAATGGTTCCGCCATGCAGCTCGACCAGCTTGCGTGTAATGCTTAGTCCTAGACCGGTGCCTCCAGCAACGACTGGCCCCGTATCCGCTTCCTGCTCGAACGGCAGGAAGATATGTTCCAGCTTGTCCGTACCGATACCACGGCCGGTATCCACAATGCGTATTTCCGCTTTGCCTTGCACAACCGTAGCTTTGATGCTTACCGTGCCACGTTCCGTGAACTTAACAGCATTGCCGATCAGATTATGCAAAATCTGAATCAGTCGGTTGCCGTCTGCATAGATCGGCGGGAAATGCGCCGGGATGCGGTTGATAAGCTCCACCTTTTTCGCGCCAAGCAGGAAGGAGTGCATACGCATGACCGATTCGACAAACGAGTACAGATCGGTCGAAGACCGGTGGAGCGGGATGTCGCCATGTTTCATTTTCGAATAATCCAGTAATTCATCGACCAGATAGGTTAATCGTCTGCCACTTCCCGTCACGATCGCCAGATTGTGCGCTTGCTCATCGGTAAGGGGACCTTCTGCGCCTTTAAGCAGGCTTTCACTGATGTTAACAATCGCGTTCAGCGGTGTTTTGAGCTCATGCGAAGTATTGGACAGGAAGTCGTCCTTCACCTTGTCCAGCAAGAGCAACTGATCTTTGAGGGTGCGGACCGTACGATAGGCCTCGAAGAACCGAAGCACCGCTAGAAATAGCATCAGGATGCTGAACAGGACAATGGAAGCCTGCCCGATGTTCATATTTTCCTTGAGCGAGATCGAGAAGAGATTAATGTCCAGACAATACAGCATGATGCTTAAGAGAGCTGCGTACCACAGAAAAGTAGACAGCCGTTCGCCCTTCTCACTAGTTAGGAACTGTTTTGCACATTGATACAGCAACCAGATTAACAGCAACGTGTACATAACGACGACGTAAGGTGCAGCCAGCCCATAGATGGAAATAGGCAGGAGCGCGACCATACATAAGTAAGCTCCGAAGATGATCAGGATCACCGCCGTGAGCAAACCGGACAGGATGCCTGTTTTGAATCGGTAGAAGTAAAAGGTTAACAGACCCAGACATGCCACGGAGCAGAAATCTTTTAATTTATAGAGTGTGCTAAAGGAAATTTCCGTGCCCACCATGGATAACACACGTTCGCTGATCATGCCGTTATAAAGTGCATACAGCAGACAGATTAGACCAATCAGTAGCAGGGAATCGTCTCTGTTTCGGTAGAGTGCAGACCCTAGGTAACTGATGAGGAATATGATCGAAATGGTACCCAGTACAGCAAGCGTGCCAAATTCGATAGCTGTGTTGAATTGATGTTTTTTCAGCATGGCTGCTTGTTCGCCAAAAAAGAGCGGACCCGGAATGCCAGAGTCCGTGTAATCGTAATTAGCCACCCGAATCAAAATCTCAATGTCACCGCCATGATAGGGGAAAAAGCCAATCTGGGGGGAGTTGCCTGGTCGGTAACCTGCGGATTTTGCCACGGCATGCCCGTCTTCCAGCAGCTTGTTGCCATTAATGTAGATCTCGCTGGCAAAACGGATGTTCATTTTTTTGATCGCCAGTGTTCCCTCAACAGGTGCATTACGCAGTACCAGTCGATACGTGGCGAAGCCGTGGGTTGGCAGTCGTTCACCATCCACTTTAAGTCGATTCCAGGAGCCGGGAACGGTTGCATAGGTGTCGGGTGCTTTCGTTGGACCAGCCTGATTCGATGTTGCAGATTCGTCAGGAAGCAATCGCTCCCAGTAAAATTCCCACTCCCCGTCCAGCTTGATCCGCTCGTCTTGTTCAGGGTCCCAGGCCGAGAGGTCCAGAACACCTTGACGGGCATGAAGCGCAGCAGATTGTGGTTCTCTGATCGTTGACAGCAGCAGTACGGTAATAGCGAGTAAAACAGTCAGGACAACGCCTGAAATTTTTAATAACACGAAATGCTGCTCCTTTAGAGATTGTTCAATCCTTTGGTAGCTTCGGACAAAATCTCTTGTATTCTATCGGCATTGTAGCGAATATCTCTGGGGGGCGCAATCACATTTCGACAAATTCCTTCATACCCACCCCGTGAATTCCAATATTGAGGCTTTTGCAGACTGTGCTTCTGTATGAGCGCCTTTGCGCCAGGCTTTAGGCGATTCGCCCATCAGTTTGGCGAAGCAGCGGTTAAAGCTGGAGATGGATCGGAAGCCGACCTGCTCGGAGATGGACAGAATGGAGGCCTCGGTGCTTTTTAATCGCTTGCATGCCTCTTCAATCCGGGTACTGTTCAGAAAATCAAGCGGCGTGGTTCCCATAATTTCATGGAACTTGCGGCGAAAATGCGTTGTACTCAGATGACACAGATCAGCGAGGTAATCGATGGTCACAGGCATCATATAGTTTTTGGTGATAAACTCCAGCACGGGTGAGATGACCAAGTCACCTTGGAGGTCTCTTTCCCGTTCGTGATCCTGAGATGACAAGCGTTCGCTGCTCGCATGAATTCGAAGCAGTTCGATATATAGAGACATCAACAAGCCGTACGCGCTCTCCCGATAGTAGGGGGACTGCTGCTTCATTTCTTCAACGATTGAAGTTGCGAGCATATGAATTTTGGGATGCTGTTCCTTATTCAGAATGCAATTGGTTCCCTGAATCGCCCATAGATTCGGTTCAATGTGAGTTTGTGCTGTTTTGAGCGAATGACGGAAGAGTTCTTCCGGTGAAAAAAAGATATAAGCCCACAGGCTGGCGTTATTAGGTGAACTGTATGTGGTATGCGGAAGATATCGGGGAATGAACGTGATGTCCCCTGCTCGAAAAGGCACAGATTCTCCCTTAATCTCCATGATGCCTCCATCGGAATAACAGATGCCAATCTCCATGTGGTTATGGAAATGAAGATGCTCACTCTTGATATCGGATATTCTCCAGCGGTCTCCACTGAGTAACAGGACAGGGAAATCAATGGGCAGGCTGTAGTGACGATATTCGATGACCGGTTTCTTCGGTTTGGACATTTTCGAGGACTCCTATGTATAAATGATTGAAATTGCACAGTTTTGTTATGAATATGCTTAGATTGAGACTATTTTACTGCGTACAATGGGATAAGTAAAGCGTTTACAAAAATGGACGGACACCTCTCAGGGCGCACTTGGGGGCGTGTGCGCAGGGAGAGGGGAATAACAATGCTTCAAGTGAAATATGACAGAGAACAGATTCTAAACGTAATCGAGAACGTTACCAAGAAAACACTGGATATGGATCTGACATGGGATTGGCCCGGTGGAGTGGCTTATTATGGTGTATCCAGAGCCTATCAAACGACAGGCAACCAAGAGATTCTGGACAGGCTGGTGAAATGGGCAGACGAATATATCGAGCTGGGGTTGCCAAGTTGGACGGTAAATACATGTGCTATGGGCCATGTGCTCATCACTTTATATGAAGAAACCGGGGATCAGAAATATTGGGATATTGTCCTCAGCAAAGTCGATTATCTCCAGAATCATGCACTTCGCTTTGGAGACAATGTGCTTCAGCATACGGTATCGGTTTCCAATGATTTTCCGGAACAGGCTTGGGCGGACACCTTGTTTATGGCGGCATTTTTCCTGCTTCGCGTAGGTAGCAAATTAAAAGATGAAGCCATGATCCAGGATGCGCTGAATCAGTATTACTGGCATATCAAATACCTGCAAGATCCGAGCAGCAGTCTGTGGTATCACGGTTATAACAATATTAACAAGGACCACATGTCCGGATTTTATTGGGGCAGAGCGAACGCTTGGGGAGCCTATACGATGTCTCAAGTGAAACCGCAATTGAACGACTGGTACTTGTATCCGCAATGTATGGATGTAGAGTGTGCCCTTCGTGATCAATTGGCGGCTCTCAAGCTGGTACAGACCGAGAATGGCTTGTGGCGTACGGTTCTGGATGACGAAGAATCGTATGAAGAGGTGTCAGCTTCCGCGGGTATTGCAGCAGCCATGATCAATAACGGTAATCCATTGCATACCAAATACGTGCAAAAGGCACTGGAAGGCATCCTGAACAACATTAGCGAAGATGGGCGCGTGCTTGGTGTATCTGGCGGTACGGCGGTGATGAAGGATCGGGATGGCTATCGCAATATTCCAAAAGACTGGATTCAGGGCTGGGGTCAGGGCCTGGCACTCGCTTTTCTGTCCGATATGTTGAGATAGGGAGGGAACCCAAATGTCCAAATTAACCAAAGGCTCCTTTACACTACCGGGAGAATCCGGTTATGAAGCACTGACGCTTGAACTTGCCAACCGCTGGGGTGCCGATGTGATCCGTGACAGTGACGGTACAAAGTTGTCCGATGAGATTATCAATGCCGGATACGGCATCTATTCAACCATTTGCATTATTCGGGATCATAATGAGTGGGCATCCCGTAATCTGGATAAGTTGCAGCAATGTTTTCTCATTACGAATCCGAAGGTTGCTGTGCAAGATTATGTATCCATCTATCTGATGGAGGACTTCTTCGCTGAACAATTCAGGGTGAATGATTCGAAAGAAGCGTTTAAATATTGGCAAGTTTATGATCGAACGACTGGGGAAGAGGTGCCTAGAGGACAGTGGAATTATGAAAGGGAATCTGGCAATGTTGTCATTACCGGCGTTGCTCCTTGGCATAAATACACGGTGAGTTTCATGGTTTATCGGATATGGGAAGAGATTTCCATGTACAATCACACGACGAATAATTGGGACAAAGAGCATCTGATGCAGATTGACCCGATCTATACAGACACCCAAACCTATTTGCTGGATTGGATGGAAAAGTGGTGCCAAGAACACCCGGAAACAACGGTTGTACGTTTTACGTCCCTATTTTATAACTTCGCCTGGATCTGGGGCAGTGATGAGCGGAATCGCCATCTGTTCTCGGATTGGGGTTCATACGATTTCACGGTAAGTTCGAGAGCGCTGGATCTGTTTGCTCAAAAATATGGGTATTCACTCTCAGCTGAGGACTTTGTGAATGGTGGTAAATATCAGGTCACTCATATGCCTGCGAATCAGCGCAAACTGGACTGGATGGCATTTATCAATGATTTTGTCATTGAATTCGGTAAAAAGTTAATTGATATTGTACACAATCATGACAAGCTGGCGTATGTCTTCTATGATGACAGCTGGGTAGGCATGGAGCCGTATAATGACCGCTTTGAGGAGTTTGGATTCGACGGCATGATCAAATGTGTGTTCTCCGGTTACGAGGCAAGAATGTGCTCGGGCGTTAAGGCTGATACCCATGAGATTCGCTTGCATCCCTACTTGTTCCCAGTTGGCTTAGGCGGGCTTCCTACCTTCAAAGAGGGAGGAGACCCTACCCTGGATGCGAAGAAATATTGGATTAATATCCGGCGTGCGCTGCTGCGTGAGTCGATTGACCGGATTGGACTGGGTGGATATTTGCATCTGGTTGAGCCTTACCCGGACTTTGTGGATTATATCGAGAAGATTGCCCATGAATTCAGGGAAATGAAAGAGCTACATCAGGCTGGAAAGCCTTATCAGATCAAGACAAAGGTAGCCGTGCTGCATAGCTGGGGCAAGTTAAGATCGTGGACCTTGTCCGGTCATTTTCATGAAACGCATATGCATGATCTGATTCATGTGAATGAGGCATTAGCCGGGTTGCCTGTTGACGTGCAGTTTATTGAT
The DNA here is from genome assembly GCF_037977015.1 of Paenibacillus sp. FSL K6-1122. Classification (NCBI taxonomy): domain Bacteria; kingdom Bacillati; phylum Bacillota; class Bacilli; order Caryophanales; family Paenibacillaceae; genus Paenibacillus; species Paenibacillus sp. FSL K6-1122. The sequence goes on from NZ_CP150272.1 coordinate 927,427, forward strand.
TTTGGTGATATTCGTCAGGGCGCATTGAAGGATATAGATGTCGTCATCAATGCCGGCTCTGCAGGTTCAGCATGGAGCGGTGGAGAGCAATGGAGTGACCACAAGTCTGTGGACTTATTGACACAATGGGTGTATGAGGGTGGTACCTTTATTGGCATTAACCAGCCTTCGGCAATGGACGGGTACGACAGCTATTTTAGAATGGCTCATGTGCTTGGGGTAGATGAGGATACAGGTGCAAGGGTTGTTCATGGAAAATGGTCGTATGAAGTTAATGATGAGTATGGTTTGGTGCCTGAGGGGGCCAGCATACTTCCGAAAGATAACATTTATCTTACTGATGGATCAGCAGCTGTAGTGAATGAAACGGATGGTCAGATCACACTGTCCACACATGCTTTTGGAAAAGGAAAAGGGATCTACCTGCCTTCCTTCGAATTCAGCTGGGAAAATACAAGACTACTTCTGAATTTGATTCGATTTGCGGGCAATGAATTCCATGAAACAAAGTACATCACGGATAACTTGTATACCGAGTGCGCCTACTACCCCGAGAGCAACATATTGGTTGTGATCAATAATAGCAATCAGGTTCAGTCCACGACGATCAATACAGAGCATGGAAAACAGACCGTGGAATTGGAGCCGTATGATACGGTGATCACCAAAATTGGTTTAACAAAATCGGTATCCCCATAGAATAATGACTCCATAGACCGTATTCCTTAACCAGGAAGCGGTCTATTTTAGTTATTAGGACGTGTCTGAAAACTCTGAAGAAAGCAGATTTTATCGTACGGATATTACTTTATAGTGTTAACACTATTTAGTAGAATATTTAAATAAGGATAGGGATCATGAGCCCTAATATTTTATTGTTTTCATCTTTTTAAAGGAGAGAGTGCCCTAATGTACAGTTATAAATTGTTGGACACAATAAGCATGGAGACACTTCACGAGGCGTTTGTGGATGCGTTCTCCGACTACCAGGTTAAAATGGATTTACCTTTTTGGAAGTTTCAACAGATGCTTCAACGAAGGGGTTATCACCCCGAAATATCTATGGGAGCCTTTAAAGATGAGAGAATGGTCGGATTTGTTATCAATGGACTTCGAAGCTGGAATGGAAAGACAACTGCATATGATCTTGGGACAGGCGTTGTAAAAGATTGCAGGCGGCAAGGCATTACAAGCGATCTGCTCTTGAATATTCAAAAGCTGTTAAAAGAAAAAAATGTAGAGCAATATTTGCTGGAAGTCATCCAATCCAACGAATCTGCAGTTCAGCTGTACAGTAAACAAAACTTCAAAATTCAAAGGGAATTTTCATGTTTCCAGTTGCAAAAAGATCAATTCATACCGCAAACGACCTGCACGGTGGAATGTGTGGAGAGAATCGATGTGGAGCAGTTTAAGGAATTTTGGGATGTGGAGCCCTCCTGGCAAAATTCAATTGATTCCATCTACGCTTTACCGGAAGCTTTTATCTATGTGGTTGCACGTCAGGATCAAAGCATTGTTGGCTATGGCATTATAGATCAAAAAACAGGTGATGTTCCACAGCTTGCAGTGAACCAAAATTACCGGGGCAAAGGTATTGCAAGCAGCATCCTGACAGAGATGGTCCAACGCACAGAATCTCCTAGAATCAGTGTCCTCAATGTGGAGTCTCATCTGAAACCGATGGAAGATTTCCTCTTGGTCAAATCAGGTTTTTCATATCATGTGGGCCAGTACGAAATGCTCTTGAAATTATAACGTGATCGTCGTTTCGACTTAAGATCAGATCGGGTTCATACGAAAATATGTGGGGTGTTAGTGTCTGTCTTGTTGGGCCAGTTGAACGGGAGGTTGATTAAAGGCTTCCCGGAAATCCTGGATTACAGTATCCAACCCATCCTGTACTCGTTATAATAATGTTGATATATGACATGGTTAGAGGAGACAAAGACATAACATGAGCCGAAAGAAATACTGTAAGCGTATTCAGTTTCTGGATGATTGGAGTCTCAAAACCAAGTTGTACATATTGTTCATTTTTTGTGTGCTGGTCCCGGTCCTGGTCACAAATACCGTGTTTTACCAAAGCATCAAAGGTAACATTGAAGAGAAGGAGCATAGCCGATTCAATGAAATGCAGCAAAGGATCAAGTTCAACCTGCGGAACAGTATAGACAATAGCTTGTATGTGTCCAATTTTCTCTATACCGATGGAACGCTGAACCGGTTCATGGAGTTCAAGTATCGCGATCAGGAAGACTATTACTCTGCCTACTATGATATGCTTAGCAACAACAATCTGGTCAGGTACTACTACAGCTACCAGCAGGTGAATCAAATTACGTTTTATGTTGGCAATGATACCTTCGTCAATGGAGGAAACTTCATTAAGCTGGATGATGAGGTGAAGAAAAGTGATTGGTATCAAGCGCTGATGAACACGAGCGACCATATCATGATCTATTCGTATTTTGACAAACAGCAGGCGGAGATGTCGCAAAGTCAGGGAGGACGCAAAGTAAGCATTATTCGTAAGCTGGATTACTTTGGGGAGCAGCAGGTTGAAAAGGTGTTAAAGGTTGATCTGGACTACGCTTTCATCAACAAATCGCTTAAAAATGAGGGAGCAAATGGGAAGGTGTATGTCGTTTCGGATGGCAGGGTCATTTTCTCGAACGATTCAAAAATGAATCAGACGCGCAAGCCGTTTAATCTGATTGCAAACAGTCCAATTGACCCTGTTCAATCGATGCAATCGATCCCCGTCGTATCCGAGGATTGGCAGATTGTCGTCAGCACGGAGAAATTGGACGTTCTGTCGGAGATTGTTAATTCCAAGCTTAATTTGACTTTACTAATCATTCTTAATCTGTTGGTGCCGACACTGCTAATCTGGTTGATATCCAGATCACTGGTCATCAGAGTTGATCGGATAGCGAAACACCTGGATCAAGTGAAGCATGAGAAATTTGAGGTGATATCGGGACCTGTGGGCAAAGACGAGATCGGCAGCCTGACCCATAGTTATAACATGATGGTCATCAAGATCAAGAACCTGATTGAGATTGTGTTTAAGGGCCAGGTGGAGCGGCAAGCCCTTGAGCTCTCCAAAAAGCAGGCGGAGCTGAAAGCCCTTCAGAGTCAGGTGAATCCCCATTTCATGTTCAACACGCTTGAAACGATCCGTATGCGGAGTTTGATCAAGGACGAGCTTGAAACCTCCGATGTCATTCATAAACTGGCACTGCTGTTACGTCAGACGATCAATTGGGGCGATGATCTGATTACAATTGCAGAGGAAATCAATTTTGTGGAGAGTTATCTGAGTATTCAGCAGTATCGCTTTGGTGAAAAGTTGCAATTTGCAATCCGGATCACAGACGAATCCATTGCTGCCATGATGATACCCAAGCTAACCGTTCTCACCTTTGTGGAGAATGCTTGTATCCATGGTATTGAGGGGACGTCGAATGATGGGGTCGTGGAGGTATTATTCGAAATTCGAAGTAATGAGCTGTACATTTCCATTCGAGATACCGGAGTCGGTATGGATCAGGACAAGCTGGCCTCGCTCCGCAAAATGATGCAAGACCCGAGTATGGATCGGATGAGCGAGCTTAGCAGCATTGGTATGATGAATGCATATATTCGGCTGCGGATGTATTTTGATGATTTCGTTCAGGTGCACATATTCAGTGAAAAGGGGAAGGGAACAACGATTGGCATTCAAATTCCTCTTATGCAGGCATCTCAAGAATAAGGAGCGAGGATATGATCAACGTGCTGATTGTGGACGATGAGCCATTTATTCGCCAAGGACTTCTATTGTTAATTGATTGGGAGTCTTACGGGTTTCAGATTTGCGGTCAGGCTTCCAATGGCATGCAGGCATTGGAGTGCATACGCGCTATGCAGCCCGATCTGGTGATTTCCGACATTAAGATGCCGGAAATGGACGGAATGCAGCTTGCCAAAACCTTGTACGAGCAATATAACGGTGACATCAAGCTGATTCTTCTAAGTGGATTCTATGAGTTCGGATATGCCAAGCAGGCGATTAAATACCAGGTGGATGACTACATTCTCAAGCCTATTGTGAAGACCGAACTGGTTCAGGTGCTTGAGGAGTTCAGGGTCGCATTTAATGCGCGGACGGAAGAGAAGCGATATCAGCAAAAAAAAGATCGAATTATTATGGCTCAGCATATGCAGTCAATCTTGCTTGGGGTGGCTGAGGAGGATGCTGTTACGAGTCTGCAGCCCCACTATCAAGATGTCGGCATACTGCGTTGCATCCTGATTGAGGCGGAAGCCGGTCCAGAACAGGGAACGGATTGGTGCGCTCGGGTTGAGGCATGGGTGGGCAAGCCCTTGCCGGGACAAATTTTGAAACCCTTCACAGGTGATAAAAATGCGGTTCTGCTTATGGTTACGGACCTGATGGTGAACCGTGAGGCAGTGACCTTGGAGCAATATTTGACCCGATTACATGCCGATCTGAGCCATGGTCAAGAGGCGGCTATTGCTTGTTATGTCGGGAAGGAAGTACATGAGTTGGAGGCGCTGCACGAGTCTTATCAATCCTGCGGCATAATGAAAAGCTTACGTTTCTTCACCACTTGCAGGCCCATTTATTACTTCGAACTTATGGATACGATCTTATTTGTTAATCGGCCGGGACAGTTCGAAAAACAATTATTTGATGGGCTAGTCAAGTCTATTGAGGAACAGCAGACGGATGAGTTATACAGTCATGCAAAGGCCATTTTTCGATTTTTTCTGGATGAGCGAATCGAGCCTGGTATTGTCCGCATTCACTTGCATTATTTGGCATACACATTGCTGGATCTCGTGAATAACGATACGGTTACTCCAGATTCGGGGTTGATGGAATCGACTTTTCTGAAGGTGAACTACGCGATGTTATCCATGGAGGAAAACATTGAACATTTATGCGAATTCTCGCTCATGTGCGCAGAGAAACTGAAGGAGCAGCAAAAGTCAAATGCGATGGGCGTATTAGCCAAAATCGAGGCCTTCATTCACGAGCATTACAGAGAAAATATCAGCCTGAAATTGCTTGGGGAGCAGTTTTACATGAATAGTGCATATCTGGGTCAGATTTTCAAAAAGCATTTCTCGATCAGCTTCAGTGATTATTTGAATCAATTGCGTATTGAGGAAGCCGCCCGGCTGTTGCGCAGAACAGATCAAAGAGTATACGAAATCGCAACAATGGTGGGATATCGGGATTCCGATTACTTTATTAGCCGGTTCGAGAAACTCATGGGGGAGACTCCTGCACAATATCGTAAAAGTGCCCATGCTGCGTACTCTCTTGATTAACATCCTGCACTCCTTGAAGGAGCGGCGGGATATTTTTTTTCGCAGATGCTGGAATTAGTGGGATTCCATCTATAGTTTATCCCGTTGAGAGGGGCATGGAAGCATGATAATTTTAAGTCAGCCTTTGGAAAGCGCTTTCCAAAAAGCTTCTGTCAATATAATCGATGGAGGGGTCATGATGAAAAAGGATGTTAGAAAAAGAATCAAGTATAGTGCTCTGCTCGCTTTAATACTGGTCATCGCACTCACTGGATGTACACCGGGATCGTCCTCGAAAGGGGAAAAGACAGCAGATGGAAGGGAATTGAAACAATTTTCCGCATTTTTTGCCGTACCGGGAAAAATTGCGCCTGACGATAATCGGGTGTTAAAGGCTATTGAGGAGAAAACAGGCGCCAGAGTCACGATGGACTGGCTTACGGGCCAAACAGCCAAAGAGCGGATTGGTGTACTCATTGCAGGCGGCGAATATCCCGATTTTATCGATGGGAGTGATGGTACTCAGCAACTGGTAGCAGCAGGAGCGTTAGTACCTCTTGAGGATTACATCGATAAATATCCAAACATCAAAAATTACCTGGGCGAAGACTGGAAGAAGATGAAAAATACGACGGATGGACATATCTACTTCATTCCTCAATTCGGCAATATACAAGAAAAGTCGATGAAAGTATCCCATGACGGAGAAGCATTCTGGATTCAGAAGGCCGTACTGGAGTGGGATAATTATCCGACAATCAAAACGCTTGACCAATACTTCGACTTGATTGAACGGTATAAAACAGCTCACCCGACCGTTGATGGTCAGCCAACCATTGGATTTGAAATTATCTCCTATGACTGGCGTTATTTCGCACTGGAGAACCCTCCGCTCTTCATGGCTGGTTATCCTAACGAAGGCGCAGCCATCGTTGATAAAGAAACGCTGACGGCCAAAAACTATAATACCATTCCGGAAGCGAAGGCATATTTCAAGAAGATCAATGAGGTATATCATCAAGGTTTGGTCGATAACGAAACCTTTACAGCAAACTATGATCAATATATCTCCAAAATTTCAACCGGACGTGTGCTGGGCATGGTGGATCAAGGATGGCAGTTCCTTGACGCCGAGGCATCACTCGTGAAGCAAAAATTGTATGACAAAACCTATGTACCGTTGTCCATTACACTCTCCGAGGATGTTAAAGGGCGTTATCAGAACAATCCAATCCTTAACGTGAATGGTGGCCTGGCCATTACAAAGAGCTGCGAGGATATCGAGGGAGCACTTCAATATATTAATGATTTGCTGGACCCTGAGATGGAGGTATTGAGAACCTGGGGACAGGAAGGCGTGGATTACCAAGTAGATGACAAAGGCGTGTTCTCCAGGAATGAAGAGCAACGTGCGAATTCCAAAGATCCGGACTGGGTGCTGGCAAACACGGGAAGCCCGTTGGTCTATTTCCCGCATCATGAAGGCATGACCGCTGACGGGAAAAATGCCCTTGACCCTAAGGAGCAGCCGGAGGAGTATCTTGCTACATTGAATGACATCGACAAAAAAGTGCTGAAGGCTTATGGATATACGAAGTTTACCGACTTCCTTGAGCCTGCGGAGGAAAATGAACCGTGGTTCCCAATCTATACCTATAATTTTGAACCGAATAAACCGGAGACCATCGCCAGACAGAAAATGGACGATGTAAAACGCAAATGGCTGCCCAAAGTGATTATGACTTCACCAGCCGAATTTGATAAGGCTTGGGAAGAATATCAAGCCACGCTCAAGGAAAGTGCAGATATTAAAGCGTATGAAGATGCGCTGACGGAAGAAGTCCGCAGACGTATGGAACTGTGGGGATAAAGGCCTGTCACACAGAAAGGCTATGGGGAACCCCGTAGCCTTTCTTACACGCTAGATTGGGAGATTGGATAGGAATGGAATCGATTCACCCAGACTGGGTGATATAGATAAACTCGTAAGCAAGGAGAGAAAAACATGGCCAAAAAGGAGTTGCAGCCTTCGTTAAAAACCAGCCATATCCCAGCGGGAACAAGCTGGATCGGGTACAACCTGTCCAGAATGAAAAGTCAGCGACAATTAATGTGGATGTCATTTCCGTTTATTGCGTTTATCGCTATTTTTGCGTATGGACCATTATGGGGCTGGTTGATGGCGTTTCAGAATTATAGACCGGGCATTGGTTTTATGGAGCAGGATTGGGTGGGGGTGGATCATTTTCGAACGTTATTCACGGACCCTACATTTTTACGTGTCATTCGCAATACGCTTGCGATGAGCCTGATCAGTCTGTTCCTGGGATTTGTCGGCTCGATTGGTCTGGCGCTCTTATTGAATGAACTGCGAATGGTATTGTTCAAACGCGTGGTACAGACGGTTTCCTACCTTCCACATTTCCTATCGTGGATCATCGTAACAGGTATTGTTGCGAATGTATTATCAACGGAAACAGGAATAGTGAATGTGCTGTTGACGAAATTGGGCCTGATTGATGCACCGATCAATTTTTTTGCCGAACCCAAATACTTCTGGGGGATTGTAGGTCTGTCCAGCATGTGGAAGGAAATTGGCTGGGGTACGATTATTTATCTGGCGGCCATGGCGTCGATTAATCCGAGCTTGTACGAGGCAGCTTCCATCGACGGAGCCGGACGGTTTCGTAAAATGTTCAATGTCACACTTCCAAGCATCAAACCAACGATTATTATCCTGCTTATCATCAACGTTGGTAACGTACTGAACGCAGGTTTTGAGATTCAATACTTGCTGGGGAACGGACTTGTGCAGGATGTATCCGAGACGATCGACATTTTTGTTTTGAAATACGGGATTAATCTCGGCAACTACTCACTTGCCACCGCAGCAGGCATTTTCAAAAGTGTGGTCAGTCTGGTGCTCATATTTATCGCCAACGGGATTGCCAAGTCTCTTGGTGAAGAGCGATTGATATGATAAGGGGGCAGAACTGTGAAGCGATTTAGCAGAAAACGAAGCTTGGGTGACTCTATTTTTTCCATCACCAATGGCATATTTATGTTGCTTGTCATGGTTGTTACGTTATATCCTTTTTTAAACACCATTTCCGTATCTTTCAATAACGGGCTGGATACGATCCGCGGGGGGATCTATCTCTGGCCGAGGGAATGGACGCTGCAAAATTACGTCTCCGTATTCCAAAACCCGAATCTGACACAAGCCGCATTTGTTTCGGTCGCCAGAACTGTGGTGGGAACGGTTGTACAGCTGTTCTGTACAGCCATGCTGGCCTATGTGCTGAGCCGCAAGGAGTATATGTTCAACAAATTGGTCACAACGCTGTTTGTCATGACGATGTATTTCAGCGGTGGTTTAATTCCGGGATACATGCTGATCAAACAAGTGGGGCTGCTGAACAGCTTCTGGGTATACATTATTCCCGGGTTGATCGGGGTGTTCAACATGATCGTCATTCGTACCTACATTCAGGGACTGTCCGAGGGATTGATAGAATCCGCGAAGATGGATGGAGCCGGAGATTTTCGGATTTTCATGCGCATCGTGCTTCCGCTGTCCAAGCCGGTGTTGGCTACAGTCGCTTTGTTCATTGCTGTAGGTCAGTGGAACTCCTGGTTTGACTCCATGTTGTACACGGCGGGAAATCGGAATTTGACCACCTTGCAGTATGAGCTGATGAAATTGTTATCCTCTGCGACCTCACAGGGGGGAACCGTCAATGTGGATTCATTCAAAAATGTAACCAACATGGTGACGCCTGTATCTATTCGGGCAGCAATCACGGTTGTGACGGCAATGCCGATTGTTTTACTGTATCCGTTCTTACAAAAATACTTTGTGACTGGACTAACCATTGGAGGGGTAAAAGAATGAAAAATTCAAATCAAGGCGAAAAATGCACGTATAACAATCCGATTATGCCCGGGTTTTATCCAGATCCGTCCGTATGCCGGGTGGGTGAAGATTTTTATCTGGTGACATCAACATTTGCCTATTTTCCTGGCGTTCCGATCTTTCAGAGCCGTGATCTAGTGAATTGGAAACAGATTGGGAATGTGTTGGACCGCCCTTCACAGTTAAATCTTCAGGGAGCAGGCCATTCACAGGGGATATTCGCACCAACGCTCCGGTATCATGAAGGCACCTTCTATATGATTACAACCAATGTATCACATGGCGGCAATTTTGTTGTAACCGCTACCGACCCGGCTGGGTCATGGTCTGATCCTTATTTTATTGAAGGCGCAGAAGGCATAGACCCTACGATTTTCTTCGATGACGGCAAAGCGTATTACCTTGGTACACGTCCTTGCTCCGAGGGAGTTCGTTACAATGGGAACTGGGAAGTGTGGCTGCGGGAGTTGGATCTGGGCAGTATGAAGCTGGTGGGAGACAGTTACGTTCTGTGGCGCGGGGCGATGGTGGATGTCATCTGGCCGGAAGGCCCGCATCTGTATAAGATCGATGAATATTACTATTTATTGATTGCAGAGGGAGGCACAGGGCCAAACCATGCCGTGACCATTGCTCGTAGTAAAAGTTTGACCGAAGGATACGTCGGGAATCCGAATAATCCAATCATTACACATCGCCATTTGGGTAAACGTTACCCTGTTGTTAATGTAGGACATGCCGACTTGGTGCAGGCTGCGAACGGTCAATGGTTCATGGTCATGCTTGCTTCGCGTCCATATGGAGGGAGCTATAGCAACCTGGGGCGGGAGACGTTCCTTGCTTCTGTCGTTTGGGAGGACGGATGGCCTGTTGTTAATGAGGGCCGCGGAATCCTGGAGGAGCAGGGCACATTGGATTTGAAGCCTGTTCCGGTAGAGCCGCAACTGCGTTTTGACCATTTTGACAGTGATAAACTGGGCTTGCAATGGATGTTCCTGCGCAATCCTCAGGAGGATCTATATTCATTAACCGAACGAAAAGGATACTTGCGGCTGAAGCTGAAACCGCAAACATTGAAGGAAAAAGAAAATTCCAGCTTTGTTTGTCTGCGTCAAAGGCATATGGATTATGTCGCAGCTACAGCGATGGAATTTGTGCCCGGGAATGCCAACGAAACGGCTGGTCTTGTCGTCATTCAGAACGATCTGTATCACGTACGGATTGAGCGTGCTCTGGTCGAGAATCAGCAGGTGCTGCGTGTGGTGACCGTTATAGATGGTCAGGATAGCCACATTGCGCAAATCGCGCTGGATGATGAAGTATCGCGAGTGTATATCAAACTGGCTGCGACAGGTCAGCAACTCAACTTCTATTACAGCACGGATGGAAGTCAGTATCATCTGGTGGCGGAACAGGTGGATACAAGCAGCCTGAGCACCGAAGTAGCCGGCGGCTTTGTTGGCTGTTGTATCGGAATGTTCAGCAGCAGCAACGGTACTTCTTCCGATCAGGTAGCGGACTTTGACTGGTTTGAATATGGTTCATATAAATAATATTTAGATGATAGAATAACAGAAAGTAAGCTCAATCCGGTGGCGGTAGTCCAGGGATTGAGCTTTTTTTCGTTCTTTTGCCAAACGGCTATGGGAAGGCTTTGCAGTTTATTGTCCAGCTTCATGTGTTGAGCTTTTTATGATGTTAATTATTTTACGCTGCGCATCCCTGGCTTCCGGAATCGGATAGAGGACAAAGACATGGTTCATTTTGGGGTAAACGTACGTTTGATGATCGATTCTTTGATCCGTCAGCAGTTTGTCGAGCTTCATATTATCAGGAAACAAACCCTCGTGAGTCCCGATAAAGATGCTGATTTTGCCCAGACCGGCGAAATCTCCGTAGATTGGACTGATTAACGGATCGTTCAACGGTTTGTCAGCTGCCCAGATCCGCCGGATGACATCATACCCTTCGACAGCGAGCATAGGGTCGCGGGTCTCATAATCAAATATGACCGGATTGTCCAGCAACATATCCACACAAGGTGATAACAAGATGATATCTTTGGGCTGCGGGAGATCATGCATCTTCAGATAATGGGCCAAGGCTAGGGATATGTTCCCGCCTGCGGAATCCCCCATAATGGTGAGTTGTGCCGGGTCGTCTACGGAGGCAAGCAAATCCCTGTATAGATTGAGCAGTTTCGGATACGTGTGCTGATAATTAAAATGCGGAACCTTTGGATAGATGGGAGCAACAACTTTGGCATTCAGAGCCTGAGCCATGCGGTCCATGAATTTCCAGTGTAAAGACAGCGGCTGGTGTGTATGCGCCCCGCCATGAATGTAGAGAATGACCTTCTGTTCACGGGAATGCTGATCGTTTAATGTAAACACCTGCATGTCTTCATGGGAGCGATCTTTAATGGAAGATGACAGTTTTGTTTTACCCAAGGTATAAGGTTTAATGTTTTCCAAGCCCATATGATCCAGGTGTTTGCGGGTAAGCTCGCGTGTTGAAAAAGTTTTCTTGGTATCTAACGTTCCGATATATTTCTCGAATAGAAAGCTCGTTAACGAGCGTTTATGATTATGGATATACATGTTCATTAAGGAATCACCCTTCCTGATGGAGTTCAGATATACGGTCTGTGGAGACTATAAGTAAAGTATAAAGGTTGAAGTGTACTTCAAGGTCAATCTTAATTTTTCCATCAAACCGTTTACGGTTAGAGTAAAGCATGGTACCCGTTCTATGTTATGATATTTGCATCTTCAAAAGTTCGATTGAAGGGGCATAGCGTATGAATCAGAGCATACAACAGTTTAAAGCGGATTTTTTCAAAGCGTTGGCACACCCGATGCGGATTCAGATTCTGGAGCTGCTGAGTGAAGGAGCCAAGAACGTGAATGAACTGCAAAGCATTCTGGGATCGGAAGGCTCTGCTGTTTCACAGCAACTGGCTGTATTGCGTAGCAAAAACGTTGTCCACGGAATCAAAGAAGGGACAACCGTCACCTATTCGCTGCGTGATCCGCTGATTAAGGACCTGCTGGCAGTCACCAAACAGATTTTTGACAATCATCTGGTTGATGCCATTTCCATGCTGGAAGATATTCGTAAAGAGTCCTGACACAATAAACAAGAGCAACTGGGTGTAATCTCCGGAGGTTCTTGTTTTTTTGTGTTAGGTTCCTGCTGGGATTGTGCGTAATCCGATTGACAGGACGTATGCAGGGGAGTAGTCTTTTAAATATATTCAAATATTCAAATATATGAAGAAAAGAAGGTTTTTGTACATGAAATGGATGGGGAGATATGCAGGGTACAATGCTGCCGCTTTTCGCAAGGATCTGTTATCAGGACTGATTGTAGGTATCATTGCGATTCCACTCGGTATGGCCTTTGCCATCGCCTCCGGGGTCAAACCGGAGTATGGATTGTATACCACAGTAATCGCAGGGATTCTCATTTCCTTGCTGGGTGGGTCCAAGTTCCAGATTGGCGGGCCAACGGGGGCATTCATTCCGATCCTATTTGCCATTGTGATGCAGTATGGATATGAGAATCTGCTGATCGCCGGAATGATGGCCGGTTTGATGCTTGTACTAATGGGCGTATTCAAGCTTGGGGCATTAATTAAGTTTATTCCAAAGCCGGTGACTATCGGTTTTACGGCAGGGATCGCCGTCATTATTTTTAGCGGACAAATAACGAACTTTCTAGGACTTCGAGGCATCGAGAAACACGAAGATTTCTGGTCCAATATGAAAGAAATCGGGATGCATATCTCGACGATTAATATATACAGTGTGCTTACAGCTGGAATCTGTCTGGCTGTTCTTCTGCTTGTGCCCAAGTTTGCACCGAAGGTGCCTGCATCACTGGTGGGGCTGGTTCTTTCGACGGTAGTCGCAACGTTCTTTTTTGAAGGGCAGGTGGCTACAATTGGTTCGTCCTTTGGCGCCATACCTAACTCCTTGCCTCAGTTTCATGTGCCAGAGATCACTTGGGAACGTATCGTGAACTTGCTGCAACCCGCTTTTGTCATCGCCATGCTGGGTGGAATTGAATCGCTGCTATCCGCAGTTGTTGCCGATGGCATGACCGGAAGTCGGCATAACAGCAATCGAGAGTTGATTGGGCAGGGGATTGCTAATATGGTGACGCCGTTGTTTGGTGGTATTCCTGCAACAGGAGCGATTGCACGCACAGCAACAAATATCAAATCCGGCGCAGTATCGCCATGGTCTGGCGTGATTCACGGTGTAGTGGTTTTGCTGGTACTTGTTCTCTTTGCGCCATATGCATCCCACATTCCTCTTGCCAGTATGGCTCCTGTTCTCATGCTGGTTGCCTGGAATATGAGTGAACGGAGATCCTTCATACATGTCATGAAAACCAAAACGAGTGATTCACTCGTTCTGCTGATTACCTTTTTGCTGACTGTATTTACAAGTTTAACAACGGCTGTAGAGGTTGGGTTGATTCTGGCGGTCCTTTTATTTGTTAAACGGATGAGTGAGATGTTGAAGGTTGCCAAAGTACTACCCGATCCCGATCATAAACATGAGAAAGTCATGGCCCACATGGTTCGGGAAGGACATGACTGCCCGCAAATAAGCCTATACACAATTGAAGGGCCACTGTTTTTCGGCGCAGCGGATATGTTCGAGAAGTCGGTCATGGATTCGATTCATCGGCGACCAGGCACTCTGCTGTTACGCATGGGTAAGGTGCCTTTTATGGATACAACAGGTGAATCCAATCTGGCCCGTGTTGTCAAACATATGGAGAGATCCGGGGGCAGGATTTTACTTTCAGGCATTCAGGCGCAACCGTTGGAGATGTTGAAGAGAACAGGTTTGATTGAACGAATTGGTTCGGATCATATGTTTGAGCACACGGGTGAAGCCATCAATTATGCATTAGTGCATCTGGATGTTCAGAAATGTAGGGGGTGCAAACACTTTGCCTTTCGTGAATGTGCTGCATTGTCGAGCGCTGGCACCGACCCAGAGTGTAATAACCTGCTGAAACCTGGAAAGCAAGTCAATGTAAATAGCCCTATCTAACCTGCTGATGAGAGAGATGGAGCTATAAGAGTCTAGAGAGTATTTGCTTATCAAAATATATATTCTGGAAAATAAACGAAAAATATACTATGTTATAGGTTGATAGGTGAAAGGATTACATCGTTCATCAGATGAGAAATAATCATATTAAACCGAAGGAGCAACCATATGTTCATTCAACCGACTGCTTTACGTTCAGTGCTTAACCCCAGGTACCTGGAGTCTGCATTGAGGAATCACTATGACATTGGAACATGGGAAGAATGTTTGTTTTGGCTTAGAGGACTGAATGATACTTACCGGGTTCGCACGTCCAGTGGCATGTACATTCTCCGTATCTACCGCACTGAAATCACGGAGGCAGATGTTCAGTATGAGCTTTCATTATTGTCTCAACTGAAGAACGTTCTAGGTTCTGCGGAACATACCGACATTGGAGAATACATCGAGAAGAAAGATCATACGGGATATACGGTGTTGGAGGCTGCGGAAGGCAAGCGGGTTGCTGTAATGTTTCGGTATATTGAGGGTACGGAGAACAACCTGGAGGATGAGGAGTCTTGTTACGCCTTTGGTCAATCTGCGGCTGAATTGCATGAGGCTATGGATCAGGTGAACATGGAGCTGCCACGATATGAGCTGGATCTGAAGTTACTTATTGACGAACCCCTTGAGCGAATTATCCACTATATCGGTGAGAACAATGAAGCAGCAGCATTTCTCCATACGTTTGCCACAACGTTAAAAGAACGCATCGTTGCCACTTCCAGACAAGAGCTGGACTTTGGTCTGTGCCATGGCGATATGCATGGGAATAACAATGTGTTTCAACAGGAACATCAGTTCATCCATTATGACTTCGAGTGGGCAGCCAAAGGCTGGCGTGCCTATGATTTAGCTCAAGTGAAAGTTCGAAAAAGACAGTCTGATGAGCGAAAAGCAGCATTATGGGATGCGCTCATGGCAGGATATCGTTCAGTCAGAAGTTTCTCTGCCGAAGATGAGCAGGCGGTTGATCTCTTTATTGTTGCTCGCCGATTCTGGGTGATGGGACTAGATGTTGCTTTTATTGAGAGTGATATGGGTGCGCTGGACTATGGTTCGGATTGGCTGGATAGTTTCGTGGAAGAATTCCGGGAAGCAGATATCGTTAGTTAATCATTCAATGAAAAAGAGAATATAGTTACCATCATCATGCCGCCATTCTGGCGGCTTTTTTAGTTTGAATGAACGTACATACCTGTGTGCTGTAATACGTTTACTCTGCGAATTCAACAGGCTTGTCATTGAATTTGTACCCGACACCCCGAATTGTACGGATATAGTGTGGCTTGGCCGGATTTTGTTCCAGCTTCTTCCGCAGATTATAGATATGTACCATAACTGTATGCGTATCGCCCATATGCACATCATCCCAGAGCAACGAGAAAAGCTGTTCATTTTTGTATACGCGGTTAGGGTTCTTCGCAAGATGGAACAATAATTTGAATTCCTTGGCCGACAAAGCAATGGGTTTGTCACCGACGAGTACACGATGGGTGGCTGGGTCGATGAGTAGTTGATCAAATACCAGCGTTTCATCCACCTGTTCCTCTTGTTTCTGTGGCATGTTGTTTCTCCGAATATGAGCCTTGACTCGTGCAATCAGCTCAATTGGACTAAATGGTTTGGAGATAAAGTCGTCCCCTCCCAGCCCAAGTCCGATGACTTTGTCTGTGGCTTCATCCTTACAACTTACGAACAAAATAGGCACATTACTCGTTTTACGAATCTCGCTACAGATCTGAAAACCATCCATCCCAGGCAACAGCACATCCAGGAGTACAAGATCAGGTGAATGCTCCTGTGCAGCTCGAAGTGCCTCCACGCCAGTGTATGCAGATATAGTCTGAAAACCTTCCCGTTTCAAAGACATCGTTAACAATTCATTGATTTCATGATCATCATCGACGATCAAAATCGTGTTTTTCAAAGACATAGGGCTTTCATTCTCCTTATGTATATCGCTTTGGTCAAAGTCCGTATCCTTCCAATCGTTCGTCGAAAGTCCTCGATGTATTCTGTTTCAAGTATCGCATGTGGACCGGGATAAGTCGATTGGATACATAAAATTTGATATGAAATTGAGGTTAACTTGAATTTCAATTTATGGTCTTGATGATTAGGCTCCTTCTATAATTAATGATATTAAAACTTGGGCGTTCCAGGTTTGAGCTCTGGAGGGAGATAGGTCTAGTGAATGGAAGTGGGGGGAATCGCCTGAAATGGGTGTTGTGGAGTGTGGTACTGCTTGGTGCACTGGTAATCAGTGGGTGTTCATCTGACACTGCGCCAGACCAGATCAGAGAAAAGACGCTTGGAAGCTCATCAAATGAAGTCATCGTGGGAGCTGTATGGCCTTTTGAAAAGCAGAATGAACAATTCCGTGAAGGACTTCAGTTGGCGCTGGAGCAGATTAACAAAGAGGGTGTTCTGGGAGGGAAAAAAATTAAATTGCTGGAGATGGACGATGGCGCTTCCACGACAAAGGGCATGGCCATTGCGCAGCAATTTGCCGATAATCCCTCCGTCAGCGCGGTCATTGGACATCGGGGTTCTTCCGTAACCGTACCGGCTTCACGTATATATGCCAATGCGGGCATTGTACTGTTGTCTCCGGCATCGACCTCGCCCAAACTGACCGATGTGAGCAGTCCTTATATTTTTAGAAATATACCGAATGATAATCAGATCGGGCAATCTCTTGCCCTGTATGCTGCGGGCACGAAACATGAGAATATCGCAATCTACTATACCGATGACGAGTATGGTAGAGGGCTCGCGAATGCATTTGAACGTCAGGCTACCCTATCCGGACAGAATCTGGTTGACCGCGTATCCGGTTATAAGGACGGAGCCGACATGATGCGGATTGCGAATAAATGGGAAACACTGGACACGGATCTGATCATGGTCGCGACTAGGGCTGACGAAGGCATTACGTTTGTCAAAGCAATCCGTGCGGCGGGTATGGATACCCCTATCATTGGGGGAGATGCGCTTGATTCGGCTGAGTTTGCACAAGGCGGCGGGTCCGTAGAAGGCACAATCGTCGCTTCCGTATACGATGATCAGGGACAATCGACCGTCAATCAAGATTTTCGATCAACCTATATTAAACACTATGGTAAGGCACCGGACAAATGGGCAGCACAGGCATATGATTCACTGAAATTACTCGCTGCGGGTATAGAAGAAGCAGGTTCACGAAGTCCGAAAGCGATAGCAGAAGCTTTGTCCGACCTTACATCTTGGGAGGGGGTTACGGGTGAACACTTTTTTGATACCCAGGGTGATGTTCAGGGAATGAGCATTGTAATGAAGAAGTTACAGCAGGGCAAATTTCAGACCCTGAATGAGACGCCCGTTTCAGATTCATCACGAGATTCAGCGAAAGGGGGAGGTCAGGATGAATAAACAGGTTTTTCGAAAAGTAGCCCTTGAGCGGCTGTCTTCTCCTGAACAGCTGGATAATCTGGTACGTGTCACCTCTCCCCGCGGCTGGTTGATGCTCATCGGAGCAGGTTTAATTCTGGCAGCTGCGCTGTATTGGGGAATCTTTGGCACCATGACCACGAGGGCAGAAGGACAGGGTGTATTGATTCGGCCGGGCGGCCTAAAAACGGTACACACCTCTTCAGAAGGCGCAATCTCCGATATTGCAGTGGTGGAGAATGATACGGTTCAGCAAGGAGAGGTGATTGGTCGGATCGAGCAACCGGCATTGCTTGACCAGATCAGGCAAACGAAGCTTGCTATCACCAATCTGCAAAGTGCCTCATCTCAAGGCAAGTCAGGACGTGTTGCGGAGCTGGGCAAGTTAAAACAGCAGCAGGAGCAGCAGTTACTGAACTATGAGTACCAGACTCAAGTGGTCAGTCCTTACACAGGAAAGGTCACCGAGGTGTTAGTTAAGAATGGAATGTATGTGGGTGAAGGAACGGAGATGTTCCGGATGGAGACCTACGGGTCTCAGACGGATGAATTAATAGGGGTTATATATGTGCCCGTAAATCAAGGCAAGCAGTTACTTCCGGGCATGGAAGTCCGTGTCTCGCCAAGTACCGTTAATCGTGAAGAATATGGCTCCATGATCGGGCAGGTCGTTTCGGTATCTGAATTCCCCGTAACGGTACAAGAGTTACAGTCTACATTAGGTAACGAGGGTCTTGTAGAGCAGATGGCCTCACAAGGTCTCTCGCTGGAAGTACGCGTGAATCTCTCACCTAACTCGGAGTTGTCGAGTGGATATAACTGGACAACGAAACAAGGTCCGCCTGTGCGTCTGAATAGCGGAATGACGATGGATGGAACCATTACGGTTCATTCGCAGCGACCGATTGCAACCGTCATTCCCTATTTCAAATGAGGAGTCAATATAGTCGAACAGGCATAGGGAGGATGATGGAGTAGTGGCCCCAAGAAGAGTGAAAACGCCGACGGTATTACAAATGGAAGCTGTAGAATGCGGAGCTGCCTCACTGTCGATCGTACTTTCCTATTACACAAGTTTCATTCCACTGGAGGAGCTTCGGATATCCTGTGGCGTGTCCCGTGATGGCAGTAAAGCGAACAATATTCTCAAGGCAGCAAGGCAATATGGAATGGAAGCCAAAGGGTACCGTAAAAATCCCGAGGATCTGAGAAACATGCCATGGCCGGTCATCATCCACTGGAACTTCAATCACTTTCTAGTATTGGAGGGCATTCAGAAGGATCGGGTGTTCCTCAATGATCCGGTTACGGGCCCGCGGGAGATTACCTTTGAGGAATTGGATCAGTCGTTCACGGGTGTTGTACTGACGATGAAGCCTGCGGAGGGTTATGTCCCACAAGGCAAAACGTCAAGTCTGCTTAGCTCTCTCTCCAGTCGAATCAAAGGTTCGGAGAAGGCACTGGTCTATGCGATTATAGCAGGATTGTTTCTGGTTCTGCCCGGTCTGGTCATTCCGGTGTTCAGCAAAATTTTTATTGATCAGGTCTTACTTGGACATCTGAACAATTGGTTATTCCCGCTTCTGGTTGGTATGGGAATAACGGCGCTGCTGCGTGCATTGCTGATTTGGCTGCAGCGCTACTACTTGCTCAGACTGGAGATGAAACTGGCTTTAAGCTCATCCAGTCGTTTTTTCTGGCATGTACTCCGGTTGCCGATTGAATTTTTTTCCCAACGGCATAGCGGAGACATCGCATCAAGGGTGGCCATCAATGATCGGGTCGCGCAGCTGTTGTCTGGACAGCTGGCAGTCGCTGCACTGAATTGTGTCATGATCCTGTTTTATCTGCTCCTGATGTTGCAGTACAGTGTATTGCTAGCTGTAGTTACGGCAGGGGTATCCCTGCTTAATGTTATATTCATGCAATTCATCACGCGTAAGCGCAACGATCAGAATCTGCGCTTGTTGCAGGAAAGCGGCAAGATGCAGGGTGTCTCCATGAATGGACTTCAGGTTATTGAGACGTTGAAGTCCAATAGCTCTGAGTCTGATTTTTTCGTCAAATGGTCAGGTTATCAGGCAAAACTGTTGCAATCCAATCAGCAATTTGGCGTATCCAATCAGTTTCTGATGTCTGTTCCCACACTGTTGACCAGTCTGGGGGCTGTTGCCGTGTTATTTTTTGGCGGTTTTCAAGTCATGGACGGGGCATTGACCATTGGTTCGTTGGTTGCTTTTCAAAGTCTTGCGGCAAGCTTCAGTCAGCCTGTGAATGAGATGGTCATGCTGGCAGGAACGATTCAGGAAGCAGGAGGAAGCATGAAACGTTTGGATGACGTGTTGCAATATCCGGTGGATCGTCAGATTCAATCGGATCTGGATGAAGCAGACGAACAGAAGGACAGTGCCAAGTTATCCGGTCAGGTACAGATCAGTAATCTGACATACGGGTACAGCAAGCTGGAGGCACCGTTAATTGATCAGTTTAATCTGTCTATTCAGCCAGGCATGAAGGTGGCTCTGGTTGGCGGTTCGGGCAGCGGAAAATCCACGATCGCAAAGCTGATTGCCGGAATATATGAACCGTGGGAAGGTGAGATTCGATTTGATGATCTGCGTCGGGATGAGATCTCCAGGCATCGGATGGGCAATTCCCTGGCCGTTGTGGATCAGGAGATTGTGCTGCTTGAAGGCACGATCAAGGAAAATATTACATTCTGGGATGCAACGATTCCGGAGACAGATATCGTTCGTGCAGCCAAAGATGCCGTCATTCATGACCATATCGCAGAACGTAGCGGTGGGTATGACCACATGATTTCGGAGAATGGCGGTAACTTCAGCGGAGGACAGAGACAGCGGCTGGAAATAGCCAGAGCCCTTTCAGGCAATCCGTCGATTCTGATCCTGGATGAGGCGACGAGTGCACTTGATCCGGCAACAGAGAAATTGGTCGATGACAGTCTTCGGCGCAGAGGTCTGACCTGTATTACGGTGGCTCACCGTTTGAGTACCATCCGGGATGCCGATGAGATCATTGTACTGGAACGCGGGAAGATAATTGAACGGGGAACGCATACGTTTTTGATGGAGCAAAACGGATATTACACCCGTCTTATTCAGAGTCAGTAACAGGGGTGCAGAAGGGGGTGAAAGCGTGGCAGAGCCGATCAGGCCGAAAATGGAGTCATTTTTTACAAAGGTTGGAACGATTCATGATGTGGAAGGAAATAACCCTATTCTGATCACGGATGAGAACAGTGTATGGTACGTGGCTTCCGGTTACGTGGATGTATTCGCTGTAGTCATGGAAGGAGAGAACGCCGGAACAAGACATAAACGCCGTTATATGTTCAGTCTGGATGAGGGAGCGCTCTTGTTCGGCTTTGACAATGGTCAGATGGTGGAGCGAATGGGCTTGTTGTTAACAGCGTCTGTCGGTACCAAAGTATTCCGGATAGATAAGGAGTTACTCCTGAACCGAAGAGTAAACGACCAGTGGGATAACGAGTGGCTGGCATCCAGGGTAGATCAGTGGGTTGGTAGTTGGTCGGCAGCACTGAATGTACGGAATTCACCACTTGAATTTACACTGTTGGAACCTGGGGAAGATCAGAATCTGATACCTGATCAGACCTGGAGGCCGATGCGTACCGTATGGATTAAAGTACAGGATGGCATGGTACTCTGGGGGAAAGAACATCCCGTTACTACAGAAGATGCTTGTTACATACCCGTAACGTCCTCGGGCTGGCTGGAAACGCAACAAGCGGCTGTGGTCGATGTAAAAGTAACACAGTCCTGGTTACCCACAGATCCGTCACTTCACGGGTTATATGCCTTCCATCGATTAGTCGCCAATAGGCTTGCGGTCGTGGTTGCCAAGGAACGCTTGCAGGAACAGGAACGCTTGCAACAGCGTACGGAGCATGATGATTCCTTAATGGACCATGCGCTCAAAAAACTGATTGCCGTTACCGGGCCGGATGAGCAGCAAGTTGTCTCCTTTTATTCTACTGATCCGCTTTACCCGGTAGGCAAGATCGTTGGGGACTATGCTGGTATCGTGATGAAGCCTGTTACACGAAAATTAAAAAGTCAATCGAAGCGTTCACCTGTCCAGGAGATGGCGGAAGCTTCCGGTGTGCGTTCCCGCCAGGTCGCACTTAAAGGGGAATGGTGGGAAGCCGACAATGGACCGCTTGTTGGATACCTGGAGACATCAGGCGAGCCAATTGCATTAATCCCGGCAGGGGCCAATTCTTATCGATGGGAGAATCCATTGCACGGGGAAAATGGGTTCGTTAATGATGAAATGGCGGCTACCATACAGCCGATGGCGTACATGTTTTACCGGCCTTTTCCTGCCCGTGAGCTTGGCATCAAAGACCTGCTTCAGTATGGTGCTCACCACTCGGTTCGTCGGGATCTCGTGATGGTGATTCTGATGGGGGCACTGGCTGGATTACTGGGCATTATGGTCCCGCTCGCCAGCGGTATTCTGGTGGATACCATTATACCGGAGTCTTATCGAGGGCCGTTGGTACAGATGGCCTTTATCCTCATCGCGGTCGTGTTATCAATTGCCTTGTTCCGACTCGCAGGTTCACTTGCCGCGCTGCGTATGGAAGGACGCGTGGAGAATGCGGTTCAGGCTGCCATCTGGGATCGATTGCTGAATCTGCCGGTTTCGTTCTTCCGAAACTATTCAGCCGGAGATTTGGCTTCCAGAGCGGGAAGCATCAATGCGATTCGGCAGCTGTTATCCGGTGCAGTAATCAGTTCGCTGCTAACAGGTGTGTTCTCCATTTTTCAATTTGCATTATTGTTCCGGTATAGTCCTGTTCTTGCCTTGGTGGCGGGTGGTCTTGTCCTCATCTCCATGTCATTTACCTTTGCGATTGGCCTGCTACAGGTACGTTACCAGCGCCGATTGTTGGAGCTTCAGGGACAGATTGCCGGAACAGTACTTCAGCTATTGAACGGAATGAGCAAATTTCGGATGGCAGCAGCCGAGAACCGGGCTTTCTTCTTGTGGGCCAGAGCATTTGCGGAGCAGAAAAAGTGGTCCTATAAAGTTCGGATGCTGGATAGCTTCTCCAGTGTATTTCAAGCCTTTTTCCCATTGCTGACATCAATGGTGTTGTTCTACCTGGTGGTATCTACCCGTTCAGAAATGTCGGCAGGACAGTTTATCGCCTTTTTCGCTGCATTTACCAGCTTCCTTATGGCCATGCTCGGTATGGCTACAGCACTATTATCCGTGGTGAACATTGTTCCATTATATGAACGAGCCAAACCCATTCTCAAAACGTTACCTGAAATCCATGATCAGTTGGAAGATCCGGGTGAGGTGAGTGGAGCGATCGAGATTCGCCATATCCAGTTCCGGTATGAAGAGGATCAGGCACTTGTGTTGAACGACCTGTCGATGGATATCAAATCAGGACAATATGTAGCCTTTGTCGGGGCATCAGGCTGTGGAAAGTCTACCTTGATGCGATTGTTACTGGGTTTCGAACAACCTCAGAGCGGTTCTATTTATTTCGATGGTCAGGATCTGCGTTCGCTTGATATCAGCTTGCTTCGGAGTCAGTTCGGCGTGGTGTTACAAAATAGCAAACTGATGTCCGGTGATATCTTCACGAATATCACAGGAACGTCGGATCTGACGATTCAGGATGCTTGGGAGGCCGCAGCCATGGCTGGATTCGATGATGACATCCGCAGCATGCCGATGGGCATGCACACCGTAATTTCCGAAGGTGGAGGTACACTATCCGGTGGGCAACGGCAGCGTTTAATGATTGCCAGAGCCATTGCCAAACGGCCGAAGATTCTCTTTTTTGACGAGGCAACAAGTGCATTGGACAACCGGACACAGCGTATTGTCAGCCAAAGCCTCAGCAAGCTTCAGGTGACAAGGATTGTGATTGCACACCGGCTCAGTACGATTACGCAGGCGGATCATATCTATGTATTTGATAAAGGCAGAATCATTCAGTCTGGCACCTATCAGGAGCTGATGGAGCAGAATGGGCTCTTCGCGGAACTGGCCAGCCGTCAGCTGGCGTAGATTTGAACTAAACTTGAAGTAACCTTGAGCGTTGCTTGAAACTGGGCTGTTATGCTGAATAAGGTAAGAAACCAAATCGATCTATTGGAGGAATCATTACATGAGTTGGACAGAAGAGCAGATTCAAGAAACGGTTAATGCAGTTATGGCTAAGGCAAGTTCGGATGCAGCATTCCGCGCATTGGCTGTAAGCGACATCTACGCAGCAATTCAGCAAGAAACGGGTCAAGAAGTACCACGTGAGTTCAAAATCAATGTAGTGGATGGAACAGGTTACCACGCAACGATTGTATTGCCAGAAGCACGCGGCGAGGCGGATGAGTTGACAGAAACCGAGCTGGAATCTGTGGCTGGTGGTAGCAAAGACGGCGCAACTGATTTCTTCAATGGCGTGGGTAGTATTGCCGAGGATGCAGCAAGAGCAGCCATCCGTGTTGGAGAGAATTACGGTAACGCACAAGCCAAGTAGTCTTCCTTATATACTTCATACTTATATTAAAAAGCATGGAATGAATTGGAGTGTGATCCCCTACCCAGGTAGGATCGCACTCCAAATTGCTTAACACGAGCCAAAAAGTCCGCTGTCTGAACAGGAATTCAGTGCAGCAGTCACCATGGCTACAATGACGAACAAGAGGTGCCTGCGTGTCAAGGAAGACAGCTTTCTCATTGAAATGGATCAAATCATTCTGGATGATTGTGCTCTGTATGGTAACTGGAATTGCGGCAGGATTATACGTTCCTGAGTTGGCTCATGCCGTATCACGTTTTGGCGATCTGTATCTGTCCTTTTTGAAGATGTGTGTCATTCCCATTATGATGACCGCCATCATCTCTAGCATCGGCAGTCTGTTTATCCAGAGCGGAGCGATGAAGATGATCGTTCGCATGTGCATGGTATATACCATAGCGTTGATATTCTGTGGTCTGTTGGGTCTCAGTCTTGGTGGAATCGCTCGTCCGGGTGCAGGGCTGCCAGAAGAATCCAAACATGTACTTGGGGCTATTGTATACGATCTGAGCGCCGATAACAGTGCCCTGTCCATCGAAGAGAAGCCGCAGGGGATATTTTCGTTTTTGCTTAACATGATTCCATCCAATATATTCACAGCGCTGACGGAAAACAATACGCTGCAAATCTTGTTTTTTTCCGTGATCGTTGGGGTGGCAGTCGGCATGATGCGGACACCGCAGGGAGATGACGTGCTGAAGATTGCTGATGTATTGTTTGGAGCGTTTCAAAAGGTGATCTCCTGGTCCATGTACGCATTGCCTTTTGCACTCTTCTGTATGATGGCAGGGCAGTTCGCGACACTAAATTTGGATATTCTACCTGCCATGATGAAGTTGATTATGATGTTTTACATTTCCAGCGTGATTCTGATTGTGCTATCTATTGTGATCATGGCTGTAACATTGCGGAAGCCTGTCCGGGTCATCCTGTCTGCATTGAAGGATGCGTTAATTCTGGCATTCGGTACACGGAATAGTATCGCCACCGTTCCGACCTGTATGGAGGCACTGAGTATGAAGCTTCAGCAAGATCCGCGTATCGTACAATTGGTCGTACCTCTGGGCATGATCATGTGCCGTTACAGTATGGTGCTTGTGTATACGCTTGGCATCACCTTTACCGTCCAATTGTATGATTTTGACTTTACGTTGTCGCAGTGGATCGTGGTGCTTGCAGGGGCTGTGGTGATATCGATTGCTGGTGCAGGCTCCCCGGGTGTTGTCTCTATTGGCATGATCGCGGTTATTGCGGAGATGCTGGGTCTGCCTTCCGAGGTCACCATCATTCTGCTTTTGGCTATGAATCCAATTATTGATCCTATCATTACGGCTGCGAATGTATCCATACAATGTCTAACCACTTCACTATTGTCAGCCAGAAAGGATAACTATGATCACTATCAAACGGCTAACACTCCAGGACAGGTTGAAGTATAAATCGTTCATGTTTCAGTGGTTATACAAACAAGTGGAACAGAGCTTGAATGATCCAATGGAATCTGAACGGTTCATGTTAATCGGAGCAGAATCGCAAGGTGTCCCCGTGGGCCTGCTTGTGCTTGAGCAGCGGGGTGGATACGGGCATGCAGTCTTACAGTGTATCTTCGTATCGAAGCCATGGCGCAGGCAAAAAATCGCTACATCGTTGCTCCAGGAAGCACGAATTTTAGGTATGGAGAAAGAAATGGCTACGCTCTCTCTGAGCTATTACTCTGACAAGTCTTCGACGGATACGATCGAAGCTTTATTGCATAAGGAAGGCTGGATACAGCCGCAATGTGAATCAGTCGTTTTCCATATCCATCTTGGAAGCGGAATTGCTGAGGCGACCTGGTTAAGGGAACGAGCTATCCCCAATGGGCTGGAGTTATTTCTATGGGCAGATCAGGAAGAGGGGCAACTTAGACAATCCATTGAAACAGGAGAGCTTGATTTCCCTTCATTTTTGTCTCCGTTCAAAACCTTTGCTCCCCTGGAACCAAGCAACAGCTTCGGTATTCAATCCACACAGGGAGTTCAGGGGTGGTCGATGACGTATCGACTGGACGAGGACACGATCTTGTATGATGCACTGTATATTGCGCCGGAATATCAACAGTTCGGTCTGGCTTTTCAGATGCTGGGCAGATCCATCCGGGTTCAAACGGAGGCAGGCATCCCCCACGCGATGTTCACAGTTAACCAAAGTACACCAATCATGATGAAGCTTTCCCGGCAGTGGCTTGCACCGTATTCTTGGAAGACGAGTGAGAAGCGAAGCAGTTATATCCGATTGGGATAAGGAGAGGAGGGCGAATATGAGCGACAGAGAGAATACCAACACGAAGGATCGTATCGTGATTACAGGCATGGGCGTATTATGCGCACTTGGCGATCACCCGCAGATGGTATATGAGCGTATGCTTGCTGCTGAGACCGGAATTCGGGAAGTAACCCGCTTCGACACGGATAAGTTACAGAGTTCACTTGCAGGTCAGTTGGAGGATTCCATCCGTGAAGGAGCACTTGCAGGCACAGCGGAGCTATCCATGGACTTATGTGCACGGTATGCCATCGCTGCTGCGAGGAAAGCGTTAATCGATAGTGGCCTTTCAATAGCACATGCGGATAACATGAAACATCACGACAGGGCAAAAGGAACAGGCAGAAAGCCATCCGTTTTTCCTGCGCGGATCGGACTCACGCTGGGTACGTGTAACGGTGGAGTTCTATCTTTGGAAGAACAGTGGAACCTGTCTGAGTTGGACGTTGATCATACGTCCCGGTATCCATTTTATCAGCAGGGCGATGATGCAGCGCGAGTTCTGGGTGTGGCAGGTCCGGTCGCAACGTTAAATACGGCATGTGCTGCGAGTGGTAATGCCATAGGCTATGCAAGTGATCTCATTCGCTGGGGGTATGCCGATGTGATGCTCGCTGGTGGATCTGATCCATTGTCGCATAGTGTATATGCCGGATTTAATGTACTCCGTGCACTTAATTCCCGTCCCTCTTCACCCTTCAGCACCCAATACGGATTGAATCTGGGAGAAGGTGCTGCTTTTGTGGTTCTGGAGAGACTGGACGCCGCACTTGAACGTGGTGCTACGATCTATGCTGAATTATGTGCCTATGGGTTGAGTAACGATGCCCATCATATGACGGCTTCTCACCCGGAAGGTGCGGGTATACAACGTGCAGTGGAGATGGCGATCAGCCTTGCTGGAGTATCCAAAACAGATATTGAATACGTAAACGCACACGGGACTGGAACACAGGCAAATGATCGTGCTGAAATTAGTGGTCTGCAGGGTAGTTTCGGGCCTAATCTGTCGATTCCTATCAGCTCAAGCAAAGCCTATTTTGGTCATACATTAGGTACTTCGGCTGCATTGGAGCTGGTTACCTCGCTCTACGCTATCAGGCAAGGATACGTTCCCGCTACGCTTCATTTTGAAGAAGCTCGCGAAGGCTGCGAGGATGTTGATATCATTCAACATTCGATGCGTCCGATGCGCCCGGAATATATGATCTGCAACAATTCTGGCTTCGGAGGACACAATGTTTCGCTTGTGCTGCGTACAAATGGAATTGAAGAAGAGCGGTATTCAAGCGTGCAGAATCCTGAACGTGAGAATTCACTTGCAGGGCATCCGGGCGAGGCAGTCCCCCGACGACGTGTTGTCATTACTGGAGTGGGTGCCGTCAGCAAAGGGGATATCCGTAAGGGAAGTGTACTCGGGGCTTTCGGTAAGGATACCAAACAGGTAACGGAGACGTCCTTCTTCTCCTTAAAAGATTACGATAAGAGCAAATATGAGCGCAGAATGAACCAGCTCACACAGAATACGATTGGTGCAGTCCTTGCAGCGCTGGAGGATGCAGCGCTGGGCGAGTCTCAGCGGGAACATACGGGCTTTATCTACGGTACAGCACGAGGAAGCACGAGCAGTATTTCGAACTTTCTGGAATCTGTATTTGTCAAAGGCCCGGAGTATGCAAGTACGATCTATTTCCCGCATACGGTCATTAATTCCATTGCTGGTCAGACGGCTGAGAAATTGCAATTTAAGGGATTCAATAGCTCCTTCAGCACAGGAGGCACTGAGGGATTGACTGCCGCATTGTATGCAACGGGCAAGATCCGAGAGGGAGCCCTGACGTCTTGTCTGATTGGTGCTGGAGATGAACGATCCCAGCTTGCGGAGGATATCGACCGGGCCAAGGGATTGCAGGACAGCCGTTACGAGATGACGGAAGGCAGTGTCTGTATGGTCCTCAGTGACCTGGAAGAAGCTGATCAGACGCGATCCGGGATCTATGCGGAATTGAGTGGACTCGGTGTTGCTTCTGGCGCAGCACATGACGCTTCGAGACAGAGCGAGGCGTTGATCCGGGCAGTTACCGATGCACTCCATGAAGCTGAAACCAGCATGGGGCAAATGGATCTGATTTTGCTCAATTCAGTGGGACGTCCCGGTGAATTGGAGTTAGAGCAGAGCGCCATATCTTCGATCGGGGAAGCTGTGGCCGTACCATCTGTGCCGATCATTAACCTTAATGCATGGGCTGGCTATGGAGAATCGTACAGTTCGATGTTACATCTCGCGGCGGCTGCAGAGCTTGTAAGCCCGGGAGCCATGCACGAACTTGCCAAAGGTACCTACGCCCATCTGGGCCTGCCTGAGCGAACATCTGCATATCAGCATATTTTGACCATCAGTTCTACCGTTAATGGCAGTTATTCTGCGGCAATCGTCAGTAGCGTCGCTGAGTGAACCGTGTTAATTGAAAAAAATTATAGGAGGCTTACACATATGACAGTGAATTACGAGGTAGAGATGGATGAGATCAAACAGACAATCAAACAAACGTTGTTAATTGATCGGCTCAAACTGGAGGACATCACCGCAGAGGAAATTACGGATGACATGATTTTGTTCGGTGAAGAACTGGGACTGGACTCTGTGGAGGCGTTTGAGGTTATGGTTGGTATGGAAGAAGTATACGGCGTGATGGTCGAGGACCTTCCCGCGACAGAGTTGCAGATTCATCTGAAAAATGTGCAATCTATTGCCGAACTGATTATGGCCAGAAAGACCAAAGGAACGCGAGGCCAATGACCTTTCGTGATCACGTCGTTGTGGTTACGGGGGTAACACGGGGCATAGGGCGGGCCATAGCGATGAGATTCATTGCAGAGGGAGCCATTGTGGCAGGCATTTATGTCAGGGATGACGCTGCAGCGGACCGGCTAACAGAAGAGGTGAGTGCAGCAGGCGGACGGATGCAGTTGTTCAAGGGCTCTGTTGCGGACCATGCTTTTGTAGCGGATGTGATGAAAGAGGTATTTGATACATTTGGTCGTGTGGATGTCCTGATCAATAATGCCGGAAGATCGAGCGACCAGATGGCACTGCGGATGGAAGAGCACCAGTGGAATGAGGTGCTGGACACCAATTATGTTGGTGCCTGTTATTGCTCACAGGAAGCAGTCAGCTATATGGTTCTTCAGGACAGTGGAAGCATTATCAACCTGGTGTCGGTGAGCGGTATATATGGCCGGGAAGGGCAGTGTAATTATGCAGCTTCCAAAGGCGCTTTGATGGGGCTGACGAAGTTATATGCCCGCCTGTATGCATCACACAACATTCAGGTCAGTGCCGTCGCACCAGGTATGATTGATACCGAGATGACGGGGGAGGTGTCGCAAGAGAAGCTGAATGATTTTCTGCGCCACACCCTCACCGGAAGGCAAGGGTCTGCGGAAGAGGTAGCTGAGGCGGTAATATACCTCGCAGGACCCGCGGCACGTTATCATACCGGACAGACATTAAAACTGGATGGCGGCTTTTTGCGTTAAGGGCAAACTTGAATTGGACTCAGAGGGAGGGAAGCTAATGAAAACGGCGTATGTGCATCATGCAGAGAGTACAGTTATGCAGATGATGGTTGTATATTTGTTACATCGTGGCTTGCAGATTACAGCAAGCTTCGCCACTTCAGAACAAGCAGAGCAGTTTCATTCCGATCTGTCTGTGCACGACCAGAAGAACTGCCGGACTATCGTTGCGCCGGACCTGGGAATGAAGGGAATTGAATCCGTACTGTCAGCATCTGCCGAGCATATGCAGGGGCTCGACTTCTATATTCATGGTAGTAGCTGGGTGGATGAACTGTCTAAGCTCCAAAGTGATCCGGCGGCTTTTGCTCTAACCAGCCATCGTCAGTTAAGTGAACTCTTTCTATATACCCGTGCAGCAGGTCATTTTATGGCGCGTAAACAGAGTGGACAGATGATCGTACCCATACTGGCAGATATGATGCACTATAGTGGATTTCCTTCTTCTCCGGTGTATAACCAGGGTGCCCAGGCATATGTCAAAAGCTTTGCCAAAGAGATGACGCCTTTTCGAGTCTCGGTCAATACGTTAACGTTTGGTTACTACCGTATGGAGAACCACATAAATGCCGGACGAAGTCGAAGGAAGATCTATGATATGTTCACCTTAAAACCTTCTGTGCCTGAATTGGAAGAGCTTGTACAAGGTCTAGGCCTGTTACTTGATTATGGTCAGGGCATGAGTGGTCAAAATATAACGTGGGGTTACGGTATTCCGTCTGTTCTCTGATATGATCTGAGACAATACGGCTTCAGTAATCTTCGAAAGAGGCAGAAGATGGGATATCAACAGAATGGAAACGATGCGGAGCAGGAGAACCGCCAGTCCGATGAACTGCTGGAAGAAGAACTGGAAGAGGTTGTCGGTGGACTGGCGACTGTTTCAATTGCGCGTTGCAAAGTCTGCCACATTCGAATTGCAGTGTACGAGATGAGCGTATGTGCAGCTTGTTTTCGCAAAACGCAGCTTCCACTTGCAGGAGAAGGGGGCTAACCATGATCAGAAGTTACGGCCGGCTGTGCAGCTTGCTGTTGTTCATGTTAATCATAGGACTTATCCTCTCATCCTGTACAAGCGTATCCCGAGACGCTGCATCAACCATAGCAAGTCCGCAGATTGAAACGGCTCCGTCTCGGGCAACAGAAACGGACATCACAGCATCTAAGGCAGCTAAGGGAAGTGAGCCAAGAGTTTATACTGCGGAAGAATTAGAAGGATATCCGCAAGATATTCGGGATATTTTGAGCAGGGGCAAGCTGAGGATTGGATTGAAGGTAGAGGACCGTTATCCGTTCTTTTACACCGATGAAGAAGGGTTACTGCGCGGGAGCGATGTTGAGCTTGCCAACGACATCGCTCTTAAGCTTGGAGTTAAACCGGAGTATATCCGAACAGCGGATTCTTTCGATGAAGTGATTGATCAGGTGTCTTCCGGGGAGGTGGATGTCGGCATATCCAAATTGAGTATCACCCTGGAGCGGGCGAAGCGAGTACTGTTCTCCAATGCGTATCTCCATTTCAAACAAGCACTGCTGATTAACCGCCTTCAACTTGCGGAGCTTGGCAAAAAAAACGAATTTCCCGATGTGCTAACGCTGCTTCAGCAACGTGGAACACAGATCGGCATTGTGCAAGGCACGTCTTACGTAGGTTTCACACGTGAGCTCTTCCCTACGCAAAAACAGATTGCCTACAAGAATACTTCCGAATTGTTTGATCGTGTGCGGCAAGGCGAAGTGATCGCTGCAGTTTATGATGCTTTTGAAATTTCACGTTATTTGGATCAGAATCCTGCCTACTCCCTTGACCTTCAATATGTGCAGCTGGAGGATCAGGATGACGATATTGCCATCGCCGTTGATCCGCGCCGCATGCATCTCCACCAGTGGATCAATACGTATCTTCACATGCAGGAGAAGAACATTCAGCGCTGGCTTGAAAACTATGGCATCTGAACAATAGGGTTGTGCTATGATACATGCATGAACCCGGTGGTTCGGTTTTTTATTCAGTTAAAAGAGGGGACACAGTGGTGGGAATCTCATGAATAAACGTACTTCTTTCCTGTATTACATCATCCCTGTTATGCTATTTTTTCTGATTTTTACGGTACTGATCTTGATTGAATTACCTTCTAATCAGATGAATGCAGAAGTTCAGGATGGGCGTTTAACGATTACCAGTGAAGCTCTGTCCTCTGGAGAAGGAAGTCGGTTAGATGGCGAGTGGGCATTCTATTGGAAACAATTGCTGGAGCCCAAGGATTTTGCCAGTGAACGAACGGGTCAGGTAAGTTACGTTAATGTTCCAGAATCTTGGGGGAATTATGAAATCAGTGGGCATAAGCTGGATAATACGGGATTCGCCACGTATCGTCTGGTGGTGGATTTACCTGAGCAAGATATAGAGCTGGGATTACTAACCTCAGGGATAACTTCCGCACACCGATTGTGGATTAATGGCAAACTGGTATCCGAAAGTGGGATTGTCGGACGAACGTTAAAGGAATCTTCTTCATATAAGGTGCCTGCTCTAATCCGAATGGAGGCAGGGCAGACTCAAGCTGATATTATCATTCAAGTTTCGAACTATACACATCGAAAAGCGGGTCTGTTTGGCTCTCTAACGATCGGTGAATATAATCAATTGAATCAATCCATGAAATACAAAATTGTATCCGAGAGCATGATTATTGGCTGCATGTTGATTATGGGGCTCTACCATATCCTGTTGTATGCATTGTTGCGCAAAAATCGGGAGTCTCTGTATTTTGGTCTGATCTGCATTCTGCTGGCCATGAAGAACAGCTCTGATTCCCAGTACATTTTATCAGAGCTTATTCCGGGAATGAGTGGTGATACGTTCCTTAAAATTGAGTATTTAGGCTTCTTGGGCAGCTCTCCACTTGCTCTACTTTTTTGTTACTCCATATTCCCCAACGAGATGTCCAAACGATTACGTATATTTTGGATTCCAGGGTTGCTATTCACTGTATTTATCCTGTTCACACCTACTCAGGTATATACGAAGTTTGCGTTGTTCATGCAGGCATACGCGATTCTGATCGGGATTGTGATCATTCAAAATGTGGTCCGAGCTGCCATGAAAAAACTTGCTGGGGCACACTGGATGCTGGCAGGTACCATCGTATTCTTCATTACCGTAGTGAATGATATTTTAATGAATAACGGTATAATTCAAACAGGAATCTATTTCTCATATGGTCTTCTCTTTCTCATTCTTTGTCTGTCGATTATTGTATCCACCAAATTTTCCAATGCCATGAAAACCAATGAACGTTTATCTTCGCGCCTGCTTGAATTGGATCGGGTAAAAGATGAGTTTCTGGCCAATACCTCCCACGAGCTTCGTACACCGCTCAACGGAATTATCGGGCTTACGCAGTCGTTGCTACACAGCATGGATGACCGGTTGGAAGATAACCAGCGAATGCATCTGAACATGATCGTCTCAAGTGGTCAACGTATGTCTTTTCTGATTAACGATATTCTGGATTATGCACTTCTTAAAAATAACGATGTACGTCTGAATCGAACCAAAATAAATCTGCACCAATTAGTTCAGGTAGTCCTCACCGTGGTTAAACCGCTCATTACTGGTAGGGATCTTCTATTACATAATCGAATTGATCCCCATTTTCCACCGATCGAAGCAGATGAGAATCGAATGCAGCAAATTTTGTTTAATCTGGTCGGCAATGCGATCAAGTACACACCATCGGGTCATATCGTGATTCGTGCACGGATTGTGCAGGGCGATATTGAAATTCAGGTAGAGGATACAGGGATTGGCATACCGGAGGATAAATTTGCAATGATTTTCAATCCATTCGAAAAGCTGGAATCCATTGATAACACGGGTACCGGACTTGGACTGAAAATCACCAAGCAACTTGTCGAGCTGCATGGAGGAGAGATTAAAGTACAGTCGAAAGTGAATCAGGGCTCCCTTTTCTCGTTCACCATCAGGCAGCATAAGAAGAATGTTCCAACTGCGCTACCGGATAAGCAAAACAATGAATCCATTCAGAACGGTGTAAGCACCCTTCGTTCTGTTGCAGAAGTTAAGACAGCAAGTTCACATGCTCTTAATAGGGAAGTCAGTTCCGCGAAAGAATCGGAGAGCCAACTTTATCGTGTATTAATTGTGGACGATGAGCCCGTTAACCTGCAGGTGGTGATTCAGCAGCTTGCACCACTGGCATGTGTGTTTGAAATTGCGAACAGTGGCACTGAAGCACTCGTGCGTATCAATGAGTTGCAGAATTTTGATCTGGTGATCACGGATATGATGATGGTCGGCATGTCTGGATATGAACTATGCGGATTGATCAGGGAGCGTTACAGTCTGATTGAGTTACCTATTCTAATTATGACAGCAAGTAATCGAGATGATACAATTACAGCCTGTTTTGCCGCCGGAGCCAATGATTATATATCAAAACCTATTGGACGTAATGAACTCATAAGCCGTGTACGCACACTGTTGTTGTTAAAAAGGTCTGCTCAGGAGCTGAGTCTGAACGCACAGCAGCTTGAAGAGTTGAATCAGCAGTTATCCGAGTTAAATACCAACCTGGAGCATCGTATTCAGGATCGTACAGTAGAGCTGGAGCAGAAAAATAAAGATATGGGCCGTCTGGAATTGTCACGCAGACGATTGCTGAGCGATATATCGCATGAACTGCGCACACCGATGACTGCGATTCAGGGCTATGTGGAGGCAATTGTATCCGGATTGGTGGATAATGAAGAGGATCAAAAAGTATATCTGCAAATGGTCTTGGTGAAGGCGCTGGGGCTAAACCGTCTCATTCACGATCTATTCGAGTTGTCCCGACTGGAGTCGGGCAAGTCTGAAATGATCTTTATCATGATGAACTTGCAGGAGTTAATGGATACCATTCAGGACAAATTCAGGCTGGACATCGCACGTGCTGACATGAGCTACGAATTTCAGATGAACATTACGACTGCTCAGCGAAGTGAATATCAAGTCGTGATTGATATGGATCGGATTACTCAGGTGTTGACCAATCTGGTGTTTAACGCGATTCAGCATACAGGTGCAGGTGGAATGATTCGTCTTCATTGTTCCATTGAGGAATGGGAAAATGACGGTGAATCTCCAGGACGACTTACCATCCGTGTGGAGGACAATGGAGCGGGTATTATGGAAGAGTCACTGCCATTTGTATTTGATCGCTTTTTCCGTGAGAAACATGATCGGCATGTGGTTCAGGGCAGTGGAATTGGACTTGCGATTGCGAAGGAAATTATTCAGTATCATGATGGAAACATACACGTAGAAAGTGAAGTCGGAAAAGGGAGTTCTTTTTATTTCACGTTGCCTCTGTATGTTCTGGATTAGGGAAAGACAAGGATTTACAGTAATTAAGCCATTAATGAGTGGCGTTCAACAGGAAAAACGAGTACTCAGGGTTCACCCGGGTACTCGTTTTTTGTTTTGCACGGAGCGTCTTATGAGTCGAATTAATTTGCTAGTTTGATGATGAAGAAGCGGCAGCAGCCGATGCTGCGGCAGTTGCGGCCATGGCGGCCTGCTGGGCGATGATAATATTTGTGATACTGGTTGAGATTGCTGTCGTAAGCACACCGTTCCGCAGATTCTCCACATGTTGAATGGCTACCAGAGCAGACGAGAACAGGAGCAACTCCTGTTTGTCGATTGACCAGGCACCGAAGCCTTTTTGAGTCCGTAACCAGTCATTTGTTTCCGCGACTTCATCCACTAATGACTCTCTGTCCGAAGGCAGTAGAGAAAGTATCCCGAGAGATGGTAATGTGTACGTTTTGTCCATTCGAAGATCCCTTTTGCGAAAAGCTTCATTTAAGGCAATCACACGAGCAACTGCATCCGGGGTATCCTCTCCAAGAACCAGTACCTGTGTTAACGCCTGCACACTGTTTCTGGAAGAGAACTCTGTTTTTAATTCCCCGTAGAGTTGTTCCATACGTGCCACACCAGTATCTACGTTGAGGTCGGAAAGAGCTAACATGGCAGCGAAAATGTAGTCATCCTGTCCAGTGAGGAAACGATGCTCTGCTTTCATGCCGTCATAAAATAATTTGGCCCGCTCCACCGTAGGTTGAAACTGGTCAGCTGATGTCTGAGTAGCGATCTGATAGGCGGCAATAACCAGATAATCGGAGTTGCGGAATTTGATCTCTTTCATCAAGTCATAGACATGCAAGGTGTCTGCCAGCTTCGTCTCTTCATCCGTTGTAAGGGAGAGCATGGCAGCAATGCTAATGGCCGAATTACCTCTGAATGCAGAGAAAAGTTTTGTGTTTTGCTTAATCAACTCATGGCTTTGACGAATAGCTTCCCCATCCGCTGTTTTATTCTCCGCTGCATAGAGCAGGGCAGCCAGACGTTGCATCATCGCATGTTGCCATTTGAACGACTCCTTGATGATCTGGGTATTGGAAACAAATAATTCAACTCGTTCTGCATGATGCTGCTGCATAGGCACACCTCCATATTCACTGTTATTCAACAATACCCTTCCAGCTTCCTTCATTCTGTCGGTGTAAACAGATTAGATGATTAGGAATATCAAATGAACTAAAGCGATTATTCCCATAGGGTAGATCAATGATCTGGAGAACCCGTTTTTAAATTCATTTCGAGGATGTTTTTCGAAAAAGAAGTGTAATACGGTATGTATGATGAAAAAGATATCCAGCACCCAAAATGTAACGGTCTGATATGAGCTAAAAAGAAGAGAGAGGATGATGGTATACATTGGCAGGTGAATCCAAGTGAAATACCTATAGGCTTTATCATCTTCCATATCTTTTAACACCATAAACAATTTCCACTCGGACCGCCTGATGGCATCCATTTCGTGAAGCAGAAAGAGAGACAGGTTAAACAAAAATAAAACCAGTAAAAAGTCAGGCATGTAAAGTCTCCTTTTCCTATTCAATCTGTTCCTATCTTACTAAAGGTAATTTAATTTGGCAAAATATGAAAAAAAGATTCACGCTCCGTTCATACGTGCTTGATATGCTCTCGAAAGAAAGCGTAAGGAACAGGTATAAAAAAATATGCGGAGTGGTGGGGACAAGTCATGTCATCGTTGATAAGAAAGATTTTTGGGAAAATGATTTTACTGGTGTTATTGTTAGGCATGATATTAGGGGCAACTGGATTAGGGACCATGCCACTATCGGCAGCAGTATCCAATCCGGGATTAAATTCGGGCAAATTGGAGCAAGGAGTCGTAGCGAATCTGGAGGATTCAGATCAGTTAACGGCATTCATGGATGGGATGATGGATGTGCAAATGCGATCTTTACAGATTCCAGGCGCAGTCATTTCAATTGTGAAGGATGGGAAGATCCTGCTCTCCAAAGGGTACGGACATTCGAACATCGAAGAAAATAAACCCGTTGATCCCCAAACCAGCTTATTTCGAATTGCTTCAACAACAAAGCTGTTCACATGGACCGCCGTGATGCAATTGGTTGAGGCGGGCAAGCTTGATCTTGATACAGACGTCAACACTTATCTGAAAACGGTGAAAATACCGAAAACCTATGAGGAACCGATTACGTTGCGCCATCTCATGACCCATACCGCAGGATTCGAGGAGGGCGGTGTAGGTTACCAGATCACTACCGATCCGGGGAAACTTCCCGTCTCTATTGCTGAAACGATGGCGAAACATATGCCTGCACGGGTTAAGCCACCAGGCGAGATGCTGTCGTATTCCAATTATGGCGCTTCACTCGCGGGACTTATCGTCGAAGAAGTGAGCGGTGTTGCCTACAATGACTATATACAGAAAAATATATTTGATCCGCTGGGCATGAATTATGCTACGGTAGAGGAGCCTGTTCCAGCGTCTCTGGAACCTTATGCCGCCCTTGGATACGCCCGAGCTAACGGCGAGTTTGTAACCAAACGGCCAACGTATGAGGGAGGATTTCGTCCTGCGGGATCAGCGAGCGTGTCGGCGAACGATATGGCTCATTTTATGATTGCCCATCTTCAAGACGGGCGATATGAAGATAAACAAATGCTCAAGCCGGAAACAGCCAAACTCATGCATTCTCCGGCATTCCAGTTTGATGAACGTTTACCCGCCATGGATCTGGGCTTTTACGAGTTGAATATGAATGGGCTGCGTGTGATCTCTCATGGAGGGGCCGATGAGCTGTTTAATACAGCGCTTTATCTTGTACCGAACAAAAAAGTGGGCATCTTTGTTTCCTATAGTGGAGGGGAAGGCGGAACGGCAGCAGAAGGGTTGGCGCAAGCCTTTTTTGACCGATACTATCCTGTACATGCAACTGAGCAGCCTAATGAAGCTTCTATTGAATTCGGGGAGTCTCTGGAAAAATATGCAGGCTCTTATCAATTTACACGCCGTAATCACACGAAGATCGATAAGTTTTTCAGTTTTCTGACTCAAATCAATATTGAGTTTTCGGATAACCGACTGTTTATTGGAAGTGGTGCAGATCAGCAAGTGTATACTCCGATTGGCGTGAATTTATTCCAGGAGGTCGGAGGGACACATCAGATGGGGTTCCGCACCGATGCAGAGGGCAAGGTCACGTATCTGTTTCTGGATATATTAAACCCAATGCCGCTGGAACCTGCACCGTTAATGAACCAATCGAAGTTCTGGCTCCTCTTGCTCGGCATTTCGGTTGTTCTGTTCATCACTGTATTGCATGGATTTGTTTATCGCAGACGCGAAATCAGAGTGATGCCAAAAGCGCAGAAATGGGCAGTACGGTTGTCAGCTATTACATCTATATGGGGACTATTAACCTTGGGCGCAACACTTCTCGTGTTGAACATGAATCTGATTGATCGGCTTAGCCATATTCCACTATCTTTACGTCTCTATCTGTTTATGCCGGTTATCCTTGTAGGGTTGACTGCGGCAATATTCATCATGAGCGTCCTGGCATGGAAAAACCAATATTGGACGTTACTGAAGCGTGTGCATTATACGTTCGTAATGGTAGCAGCGGTGATCTTGAGTTTATTTTTCTATCTTTGGAACCTGCTGGGCTGGCATTTTGGTTGAAGACTTCCTCCCAAGTGGAAGAAACAAGATAGATATCGGAGGCATACATTTGATATGACCAAAATCCTAGTTGTGGATGACGATGTGCATATTCGTGAGCTGATTACCTTGTTTTTGCGGAATGAAGGATTCGAGATTGTGGTAGCTAAGGACGGAGCGGAAGCACTGGAGATCGTGGGGAAATCCCCAATCGATCTGGTTATCCTTGATATTATGATGCCGCGATTGGATGGTTGGGAATTATGCAGGGAGATCCGGCGTATGGATCTGAATATGCCATTGCTAATGGTCACGGTAAAAGGGGAATCGGCCCAGAAAGTAAAGGGATTTCAGTTGGGAACAGATGATTATTTAACGAAGCCCTTTGATCCACTAGAGCTTGTAATGCGAGTAAAAGCTTTGCTGAAACGTTACCTGATTGTCTCCTCCCAGACCATTCAACTAGGGGGCATTATGCTGAATCGACGCAGCTTTCAAGTGATTCGTGGAGAAGAAACAATCAATTTGCCTTTAAAAGAATTTGAATTGCTGTTCATGCTGGCAAACCAGCCTGGGCAGATTTTTACCCGAGAACAGTTAATCATCAAGATCTGGGGGAGTGATTACGAAGGGGATGACCGGACAGTTGATGTTCACATCAAGCGACTAAGGGAAAAATTCGCTGGTGATGCACACCATTTTCAGATTGAAACGGCTCGTAGTCTGGGCTACCGGTTAGTCATCACATGATCAAAACCTTATATGCTCGTATTATTTGCACGTTTCTGGTCGTCATTGTTTTCAGCTTGCTGACCTCTTTCTTCATGGGGATATTCCTCTTCAAAAAAGAAGTAAATCATATCGGTCAGAATGACATGATTTCTGTAGGGGAGGAACTGATCCGTCTATATGAGCAAACGCAACCTGAAGACAGGGATGCTTTCATCAAAAGTATGGTTAAAGTGTCCACCTATCCCATTCATCTATATGACGTTTCGGGTAACGTAACCTTTTATGACCTAGACCATACAGAGACCGTTGAAATTGCACCAGAAGTGGTTCAAATGGTGTTGCAGGGTCAGGTCTATCGTTCTCCCGGAGAAGTGGAGCAGACGTTCATCGGTCTTCCTTTTCCATACAAAGGGGAACCACAAGCCATGTTTATGCAGTATTCTCCGCAGAATGAAAATATCATTAATCGGATGGTTTTGCTGGTATTATTGCTTGCACTGTTGATCGGAAGTTTGTGTATCCTTATTGCTGCAAGGTATTTGGTGAAGCCGATTCAGGTGTTGACGCGGGCAACCAAACGACTGGCGAAGGGTGATTTTAATGTGGAAATCCAAACAAAGCGCGTGGACGAAATGGGAGCATTGACGCAGAGTTTTAATGAAATGGCGAGTGAGCTTAAACAGCTGGAACAGATGAGACAGGATTTTGTTTCCAATGTATCTCACGAGATTCAAACGCCGCTGACCTCTATTTCCGGTTTTGCCATGGCGTTGAAAAACA
The DNA here is from genome assembly GCF_037977015.1 of Paenibacillus sp. FSL K6-1122. Taxonomy (NCBI): domain Bacteria; kingdom Bacillati; phylum Bacillota; class Bacilli; order Caryophanales; family Paenibacillaceae; genus Paenibacillus; species Paenibacillus sp. FSL K6-1122. The sequence continues at coordinate 968,269 of NZ_CP150272.1, forward strand.
GCAGCCTGGTTGCGGAGGCCGATCGTAACTATTACCTCGATATCATTATTACGGAGAGTGGACGACTATCCAGACTAAGTGATAATCTGCTGGAGCTTGCGTCTCTGGATTCTGATCATCATCCGTTCGAGACAACCACCTATAATCTTGATGAGCAAATCAGGCAAGTGGTGGTGACTTGCGAGCCTCAATGGTCAGCCAAAGGCATTCCAATTCACTTAGAATTGGCGGACGGTATCAAAATAAGGGCAGATCAGGACCAGCTTAACCAAGTGTGGATGAATTTACTAGGCAACAGCATTAAGTTTACTCCCGTGGGTGGGCGTATCGAAATACGCACGAGCCAGTCGGTAGATGGAATCTTTTTCACGATAACCGATTCGGGCATTGGAATAGCGCCGGAGCAGCTGGATTATGTTTTCGAACGGTTTTATAAAACAGACCTGTCACGCGATCGTAGCATTAGTGGTAACGGTCTGGGCCTCGCCATCGTCAAAAAAATCGTGATGCTTCATCACGGAACTGTTGAAATGAAAAGTCAGGTGGGCGTGGGGACAACGGTGATGGTTCATTTGCCTTCCGGATGATTACAAAAATGGATGTTGAGCTGCCAAAGATATTTTTCTGGTAGCTCTTTTTTGTGAGTTTTCAGATTCGTTTATCATCACGAGTTATCAGGGTAGGATTGATTACGCAACAGTTCTGGCAAAGCATGTAGCACTTGCATACGTTCCAGCGCACCCTCCATATTCCAATGCTGCCCTACGTGATACACTTTGCCGTTACACACCGCAGGAAGATCACGCCAATAGGGGCTTTCCATCCAACTCACGTCGCGCTCATAAGAAGTAGGGTCAGTGACGTCCCCATCTCTAGTTGCAGAAATCATAAAAATACGATCCCCTACATAACGCTCAAAATCGCTTTCCTCGATCTTAACAAAAGCCTCGCCTTGCTCTATTAATGTCGCTACTTCATGAGGAGGTCTGAATCCATTGGCATGGTACAGTGTGTTTGTGAGACCTTGAGAGGCCATGACATAGAGATTTCCATCATTTCCGTCCACAAGAACTGTGGCACTTTCGCCGTGTTCAAATGCACCTTTACACACATTCCACATGTATTCAGCCATGGCTTCATAGCGGATCAGCCAACGTTCCGCTTCTTTTTCTTTGCCGAAAATTTGGCCTAAGGTCCGCAAGCGGCTATCCAATGTTTGCTCACGATCCAACACAATGGTTGGAGCAATGGTATTCATTTCATCCAGAGAAATGCCATAGTAGTTGGCGACGAGAATAAGATCGGGCTTCAGCTTTCGAATCTCCTCAGGCTTGGGGGGAAAGCTGATTTCAGTTGTGTTTTGCATTGGAGCGGTATCGATGAATTGGCCTAATAGACTCTTGGGACTACCGACTGGGAACAAATCCAGGGCCATCAAGTCACTTGTTGTATTGCGATCCAGATATACGATACGTGATTTGTCCTTGGGGAGTTCTAATAGCCTTCCTGTAGAGTCACGGAAAAGAATGTCCTTGTCCCTGTCGCTTTGCTTATACATCGCTGCATACTCTCTAGGAGGCAACCCGGTCTTCTGACGAAAACGTCTGACAAAGTAATAATGATCATTGAATCCAACCTGATGGGCGATGGACTCAATGGTCTCTTCTGTCTGCAAAAGCAATTCCTTGGCTCGATTCAAACGAATCTCGGTTAGATATTCAATCGGGGTTTTGTCTGTCAGTGAGCGAAACAGCTCATTGTATTGCCATAAGGAGACCCCGGATATATCGGATAGTTCCTGCACTTTAATTTTCTCGGCGTAGTGTTCCTGCAAATAGATAAGGGTGCGTTTAACGGCATCTCTGGCATTTTCCAAAGAGGGAGCTTTCGTATTCTGCTCAGAGAGAGACAGCATCAGCATATGGAACATAGGTTGATAGGCATTGCTTTCTGCTTTGTTGATATAGGGGCGTTGACGAGTCATATCCTGAATAATGGTGTGCACGCTGGAATAGGAACGATCGGATCGCAACGTACTTCCATCAAAGGCAGGAATTGTGTCAAACCAGACGGACGAAGCCTGAACTTTAATTACATGAAAAGAAAACATATAGACAGCGAACGGCTCATGATCCTGCCTGGTTAGTACAATGTTGCCTCCGGGTCGAATATAAAAACACTGTTCTTCAATGGCAGTAAGGGGCTCTTCCCCCAGATCCAACCTGAAGTTTCCCGAAACGACAATGAGGAGACGATGCTCTTGCGAAGGCAGTATGCTGACGGGTTCCTCCATAAAATCAATCTCGCTAAGCGAATAGATTCCATGTACCTGATCGGTATGTAATAGAAGCTTCATGCCACAATCCCCTTACTAATTGATAACAATTCTCATGGAATAGCATAGTGTAAATACGCTCTTTTTTCAACCAATTGATAGGCGAGATAGAACATAACTTGGTGTTACACCTGCTAAGTATTGTCTGAAAAGCCCTGGAATTGTCCATTGATGCGCCTATACGGGATCGTTACTATAGGTAGAAGATAGTGATAATGATTATCACTAAAACAGAGTGAATGGGGAGAACGTCATGTATAGTGTGAAACGATGGGGATGGTCTATTGGTGTGGTTCTGGTGCTGAGTATCGGCCTGAGTGCTTGCAGTAGCAATGAAGGTGCGTCGGTAAATGACGGAACAACGCAGCAGACAACCGTCAAAGAAAAGGAAGCCGCTGCGGAGAAACCGGAAACCAAAGATTACGTGGATTATCTGGGACGTAAGGTAGAGATTCCAACTGATCCACAGAGGATCGTCTATTATGATAATAAAACCTTCGGGGACATGCTGGTACTTGGAGCAGATGCAGTCGGTCAGGATAGCCGATTCGAATCAATATATCAGGATCAAGTCAAGGACATTGAAGATCTTGGTGCGCCGTTGAATCTGGAAAAGCTGGTTGAGCTTGAGCCAGATCTGATCATCACAGGTCTTCACGCTCAAGGGGAGGAGTTGGATCAGATTGCGAAAGTGGCGCCGACGGTCGGAATCGACGTAGATGCTCCATTGGAGCAGCGCCTGCCTATACTTGGTCTCCTGGTGAATAAGGAGGCAGAGGCACAGCAGTGGCTGGTCGATTATGATGCGAAATCGGAGCAAGCCTGGAATGCGTTCAAACAGAGTGCAAACATCGGTCCGGATGAGACGGCAACGATATTTTTAAACACAAATCGTACGCTGTATGTTATGACGACAGGGCTGGCTGCAGACTTATACTCACCTTATGGACTGGATATACCGGATGAGGTGAACAAGGTAACGATTGATGAAGAAATGCCATGGGCTCAAATATCACTTGAGAGTCTGCCATCATTTACCGGGGATCACGTATTCCTGATGGCAGCTGGGGCAGGGGAAGATTCCGCTGAGAATGACGAACTGATGAAGTCAGCGATATGGAAGGACCTTCCTGCGGTTAAGAACGGTCATGTGTATGTGGTGGAGCAAAAGTGGAATAAACGTGATGCCTACACGATGCATGAATTTTTGAATGAACTGCCTGCCATGATGAAGCAGCAATAGTTCGGTAATAAGTAGTAGAGTTGAGAGAGCCTCCTGTTGAAGGGGGTTCTTTTTGTACTTTTTGTACTATCGTTCTACTCCACACTTTGAAATGGGCTCAGCTTGTACAATCAGACTTCACCTTATCTGACTGCCATATTCATTAAGCGGTTATCCTATACCTATATGTGTAGTGAATCCGTTTCCTCACATTCCTTGTTGTATTTCTGCGGCACATCTCGTACAATTTGGTGAAGTAATTCTGCATTGCGTTAATGTGAATGTGAAAATTAAAAATTACATCAGGAAGCTGTACACAAGAAAAGGGGAGAATCGTTTGGAATCAAAGCAACTATCTAGAGGGCTAAAGCCCCGCCATGTAGAGCTGATTGCACTCGGAGGTACAATCGGCGTTGGTTTGTTCATGGGATCGGCGAGTACGATCAAATGGGCAGGGCCATCCGTGTTGCTGGCCTATTTACTGGCCGGTATCGTTATCTTTTTTGTCATGCGTATTATGGGTGAAATGTTGATTCAGGAGCCGGTCACGGGTTCGTTTGCAACATTTGCTCACAAATATATTAGTCCGCTTGCCGGATTTCTGACCGCCTGGAGCTACTGGTTCCTATGGGTTACGGTGGGTATGGCGGAAGTTACGGCGATTGGTATCTATGTCGGGTATTGGTTCCCGGATATTCCACAGTGGCTGCCTGCACTTGCTGGGGTGCTCATCATTGCGGCGGCAAATCTGGCGGCTGTGAAGTTCTATGGAGAATTTGAATTCTGGTTTGCGATGATCAAAGTGACGGCTATTGTGGCGATGATCGTGATCGGAACAGGACTCATTTTCTTCGGCTGGGGGAATGGGGGTCAGGCCATTGGTCTGTCGAATCTGTTCAGCCATGGTGGCTTCTTCCCTGGGGGCATCAAAGGTTTCCTCTTCGCGCTGTGTATCGTAACGGCTGCGTATCAAGGGGTGGAGATGGTCGGTATTACAGCAGGCGAAGCGGAGAATCCGAAATACACCTTGCGTAAAGCGATCAAAAATATCGTGTGGCGTATTCTTATTTTCTACGTTGGCGCCATATTTGTTATCGTAACCCTGTACCCTTGGAACGAAGTGGGCGAGACGGGCAGCCCGTTTGTGCTCACCTTTGCCAAAGTTGGTATTGTTGCTGCAGCGGGGATCATTAACTTTGTGGTGCTCACGGCGGCCATGTCGGGATGTAACAGCGGGATCTACAGTGCGGGACGGATGTTATACACACTGGCTGAGAATGGGCAGGCACCTGCCTTTTTCAAAAAGCTGTCCAAAGGCGGGGTTCCCCGCAACAGTATCGTCATCACAATCTCCTTGCTGTTGATTGGGGTTGTGCTGAACTACCTGATGCCGGACTCCAAGCTGTTCCTGTACATCTACAGTGCAAGTGTTCTTCCGGGTATGGTTCCATGGTTCGCCCTGGCGTTCAGCCAGTTCCGATTCAGAAAGCGTTGGGGCAACGAGATGGCAGATCATAACTTCAAGTCCAAATGGTTCCCGATCAGCAATTACATTATCATCGTGTATCTGATCCTCGTCATTATCGGTATGGCGTTTAACCCGGATACGCGCTTACCCTTGATTGTTGGAGCTACGTTCATGGCCATCGTGGTGGCTGGATATTTCGCATTTGGCATCGGAAAAAGACAACGGGTAGATGGCGGCGAAGATCGCTAGTATCGTATTCCAAAGTCAATTTATAACGTAATTTCATACGTGCATTCCTTGAATACAATGGAAAACCTGCGGGTGATTCAGCGTCATTCAGGGAGTGCATTTTTTTATCCGCAAAATTCATGCTTGAATCTCCTGTAACTGGAGGTTTTAAGATTGGAGTTATAAAGATTGCACTAAAGCCTATTTACACTTGCCACTTCGATGACAGAACAACCTTCTGATCGCTGTTATCCCCTGATTTTTTGATTCAATTTTACAAAGGTGAAAATCTGGGGATAAAGGCGGGGTGTATGCTTCCGAAGTAGCTTTCTTTCAGAAAGCTTTTAGCATCCGCTTCTTCAGGTTATTTCTGTCCTCTACGTTCTCGTGTAAATGTTTAGTTCAATCTATATAATAGCTGCTGCGCAATAATATCATTCCGATGTAATCCGTGGCAGGATGGGAGGCTTTAAGTATATGAGGACAGTAGAATGGATTTATCTTATTTTTAACCTGCTTATGTTCGTGGGGGTAATCGGGATCGGGAGACAGAGTCAACATTTTCGGAAAATGGTATGGGGTGGATTCGTCATATCGGGTGTGCTGTTGATCATCCATGGTGTGGTCGAAGGACTACGTTGGCCGATGATTCCGGCGTATCTGCTCACGTTGGTTCCACTGGTTGTGTTATTTACAAAGGCAAGACGCCAGCAACAGTCAGGTGTAACCTCGCTGAACAGCAAAGGTTCCGGGGCATCTGCTTCGAAATCACCTGTGGCGGGGAAATTCGGACGTGTTCGAATCATCGCAACGTCTTTCCTGGTGTTGCTATACGCTGTTGTGAGCATTGGCTTGCCGCTGCTGTTCCCGGTGTTTTCGTTTGCCAAGCCAGCAGGTCCTTATGGAATCGGAACAGTATCCTACGACTGGACAGATAACAGCCGTGAGGAGTTGCTGACGAGTTCTGTCGGTGATCAACGGGAGCTGATGGTACAGATCTGGTACCCAACGAATCCAGATGTACAGGGCGCAACAGCTCCTTATGTTAATAAGCCGGAGATCTACGGGACAGCCTTCAATGAAGTGCTGAAACTGCCAAAGCTTTTATTTTCCAGTCTGAGTCAGGTCAAAACACATGCGATACAGGAAGCTCAGTTGTCTGATGCCGAAGCCAAGTATCCGGTTGTTCTTTTCTCTCATGGTCTGCATGGGTATGAAAATCAGAATACGTTCCAGGTCGAGCAGCTGGTCAGTCAAGGTTACATTGTTGTAGGCATTAATCACACGTACAGCAGTCTGGTATCCGTATTCCCGGATGGACGTGTGGCGCAATTTGAATCCGAAGGAAAAGAAGGCTTTGAACAGCTGCAATTCAGTTACATGGACAAGTTGAATGAGACATGGGTGAAGGATGCACAGTTTGTACTGGATGAGGTAGAGAAGTTGGCTGCGGGAGATCCGAGTGGACGCTTTACAGGACATATGGATCTGGACAACATCGGCATGTTTGGGCATTCATTTGGCGGAGCAACGACAGTACAGATGTTAATGGATGATCCACGTGTGAAAGCAGGCATGAATATGGATGGCGTATTGTTTGGCGAGAAACGTATCCCTGCGGAAGGCGTGGGCAAGCCGTTCCTGATGATGAGTGCAGACTCAACCGTTGCAGGTACAAGTGTGATGAGTGACGAAGAGATTGCTGCGATGGGCACGACCCGTCCGGAAGCCGAGAAATATTACGAGGAAGTGTATGAGCGCTATGAGCCGGTAACCGCAGGAGGTAACTTCTGGATGGAGCTGACCAACACCAAACATCTGAGTTTCTCCGACCTCTACCTGATCTCTCCACTGCTCGAATGGACACAGGGTGTAGAAGCGCGGGGGACACAACAGTTGGTCAACGATACAACGATTGATTTCTTCAACCACTACTTGAAAGGGCAACCGCTCCATATGGACAAGGAAGTGGGAGAACATGAATCCTATTCGTTGAAAAAAGGCTAAACGTATAAATGGAAGGAGACTGAAGTTCAGTCTTCTTCCATTTGTTTTAATCGTAACCGCATGCCCTCCTGCAACAAGTTAATGCCATCTACAATCTGGCTCCATTCGGGATTCATCACCTTGCATAGCTTGTTAAAACGCAGAATGCGATCCGTCACAGAGTCCAGCATATATCGGGCCTGTTTGCGAAAAAATACTTCTGGTGCTTCCGCATGCTCGACACTTGCATACATCAACACAAAGTCCCACACCATGCTTTGCACAGCAGGGCTATCGATTGCCCAACGTTTGTCCAGCGCTTCGGTAGTGCGAATGCGAATAGCCTCCATTTTTTTCACCTAGACGTCCGCTTCGACTTGTGGCTGATTCGCCATAATGAAGAATGGAACCTCCAGCCGAGCCAGATCAGCCCAATAGGCCGGATCATTGATCAGTTCCTGAATTTCCTTCCAAGCCAGTGTTTGCTGAGCCGTCAGTTTGGTATCTTTCATCATGTATTTATCAAAAAAGTGCAGAAACGACACTCTCCACTCCTGCGGAATGCTGTCCAGCAGATGGGATTCATCCACCTTGGCAGCAACGAATTGTTTCCGACTGCTCGCATGGGCCGTTAGGGATTCAACCAGACTGGAGATGTAGGTAAGAGACTGTTCCGAATGCAGTGAAGTGTCTTCTTCATGCTGCTTCGCTTGCTGCAAAATGGAGAGCATGGAATTCATCGTGCCGATCTGGGTTTCCAAGGCTTCAATCTGTAGATCCAGTGCCTGTGCTACCGCCAGTTCACCCGACATGAGCTTTCGAATATCCGGTATGCTGAAATTCAGATAACGTAGTGTTGTAATGAGTTCGAGTTGCCACAGGTCTTGCATTGTATAGAGTCGATGCCCGCCTTCCGTATGATTGGAGGGTTGTAACAGTTCAATCTCATCGTAATAACGGATCGTTTTCACCGTGGAGCCGATCAGTTTGGCTGCTTCACCGATGGAATAGGGTTCTTTATTTGCATTCAACGAGATCACCTCATGATTCATTATACAACCTCCAGTTAGGGAAGATTCAATGTGTGACAGTTGTCTGGGAATCCGGTTAGCTTAGTTTAAATTCCACCCAACTCGGTTACAAAGGAAAGAGTGCAACATTTATGAAAATTAAATTCACAACAAATAAAAAAATACGTTTATACGATGGATATCGTGTAAATAACCAAGGAGGAAATTGAACATGGCTAATCAAGACCAGCACACCATGCAAGATCCAACGACCCAATATCCGAAGGCTACACCGGAGTGGAAACAGCAACAGGATGAGCCGGGGCTTCAGCGTGAGATGACACCTGTTCCCGATGCGGGTGAGAAAAGTTATAAAGGCAGCGGACGTTTAACAGGACGCAAAGCAGTTGTGACAGGGGCCGACAGCGGAATTGGTCGGGCGGCAGCGATTGCGTTTGCCCGTGAAGGTGCAGATGTTGTTCTGGCCTATCTGCCGGAAGAGGAAGCAGATGCGCAGGAAGTTGTGAAGCTGATTGAGGAAGCCGGTCGCAAAGCAATTACGATGCCAGGTGACCTGAAGGATGAGAAATACTGTGAAGAACTCATTGAATCTGCGGTAAAAGAGCTTGGCGGGATTGATATCCTTGCTAACGTGGCAGGCAAACAGCAGTTTGTTGAGCAGATTGCGGATCTGACCACCGAGCAGTTCGATGCAACGTTCAAAACAAATGTCTATTCCATGTTCTGGCTCTGCAAAGCAGCTGTGAAACACATGAAGCCGGGCAGCTCCATTATCAACACATCATCGATTCAGGCATACAAACCTTCGCCAATCCTGCTGGATTATGCGACAACGAAGGCATCCATTAACACGTTCAGCAAAGCGCTGGCGCAACAGGTGGGTAGCAAAGGAATTCGTGTCAACGTTGTTGCACCAGGCCCGGTATGGACACCACTTCAGGTCGTGGGTGGACAACCAGTCGAGAAGCTGGCCGATTTTGGCTCCAATACACCGCTTGGTAGAGCAGGACAACCTGCCGAGATGGCTCCGGCATTTGTGTTCCTGGCAAGCCAGGAATCCAGCTATGTGAGCGGTGAGACACTGAATGCAAATGGCGGTACGGTTAGCCCGTAAATAGTTTAGGTAATCCGATCAAGGTATCAGAGGATACGGTCACCATATTGGGGGCGGTATCCTCTTTTTTGTCATTAAGATGAGAGAAATAAAATATTTTTATATATGAAAGCGTTCTTATATAAAACGGATAAGCTACATGGTAATATATTCAAGAACATGATCTTCGCTCCCAGCTCTGAGAGTGCGTTGCTTATACAATGAATCTGTTCAGAACAATACACTATGCCTAGGAATCGAAGGAGGAATTCTGTAATGGCCAAGAATGTACTTAAACTAGGTGACCCTGTCATAAGCACGTACACATCATATGGGACATTAACATCCGTTATGCACGAAGATTTATGGCCATGGATTTTCAATAACTTTATACAAATCAGGTATGCACATGGATGGGGAATTTTTTCGTTTGATTCTCATCAGTTTCTGCTAAGTACCTGTCCGGGAATTTCCTTTTACAACCTCCCACAAGAAATTGTGGTTAGCAAATGGGGAACATCACTTAAGCAAGTGATTACGGAAGCGATAGATATGGGATATTATCTATATATTTATGCAGATAGATACTATATTGCGTGTACAGACTATTATCAAAAAGAACATCTCATGCATGAATTATTGGTGTATGGGTATGACCTGGATCAAAATTTGATATACATTGCTGATAATCTTGATGATGGTAAATTCATACAAAGCGTATGTAGTCTGGATGAACTTGAGAAAGGCTACTGGACCATGTCTAATGAGTACAGTTTTTGGACAGAAGTGAGATTTCTCAAGCCTATCCAGAATATCAATTATGCAATTCATGTGGAGCAGATTATAACGGCGATGGAAAACTATCTTAACTCAAGCGAGACATATGACTTAGTGAGAGATCAGAAATACGATTTTGGAATGCAAGCCATTCAACGCATCTTTACCGACATTGAGCAGGCAGCCCTAGTTGGAGAAACATTGGATTCACGGGTCTTTCATCTTTTGTATGAACATAAGCTACTAATGGAGTTACGTTTATCTTATTTAATGGAGAAATTAATCATTGAGCCAGATGCAACTTTTATGGAATTAAGCACTGTTCTGAAACAGGACTACTTTAAATTGAGAAATATAGTTCTGAAGTACAATATAACGCGTGATACAAGTACACTCAGTAAAATAAGTGAGAGATTACAAGAGAATCTCATGAAAGAGAAAGCATTTATTTCTTCTTTTATTACCAGATTACAACAGGTTAAATCAATGGCTTGAAGTCATCTAACAATAGACAAAAAATCCCCTTTGCTTGTTAGAAAGCAAAGGGGATTCCTGTGTAACTAAGTTACTTCTGCAATGGTTTCGGGTCCAGAATGGCATAACTGCCTAGCGTGGCTAATTGTGCTGTATTCAGAAGGGCTTCATCCACTGCAGCGAGGGCTTCACCGGCAGCTGTCATCAGCTCATCAGAGTCAACAGGTGAGGCGAAACGGAGAATGACCCGGTTCTCTCCTTTTTTGAGTTCACTCTCAGCCTTGGTTTTGTACTCATTAATGGACGCGACTTCGAGACCATTCTGTACATAATAATCATTGGCACCGCTATCGCCATTAAACATCGCGAGCTCGGAATCAAGCCAGTAATCTTGATCCGCTATCGTTTTCTGACTTGCAGCAGTCTCATCATTGGCATTGTACAGGAAATACGGGATGCCGGAGTTCGTCAGGTTGTTGGTGGCATCTACATGGAACCATTCTTTCCCGATTTTGACCTTGTTCCATGCATGTGGAACGCCGCTGGAAGCGCCCGTTACAACGATACTTTCCAATCCCGAGAGATCGGAGAGCAATTTGTAAACGGAAGCATAGCTGGCACATACCCCAACTCCTTTGACCAGAATACCGTATGTGGTAAACGAGTCATTAAACTGTGGATCGACATTTTTGAAGTTGTTCTGCTCCGCATTCTCCAGCGCAGCATCGTCATACTTCGCGTTATCGTTCAGATAATCGTAGATGGCTTTACGTTTCTCGTCTTCGTTGATGCCATCCTTGATAATGGAAGCTACAACTTCGTTTGCTTTGGCAATAATCTCATCTTGCTTCTTCTGGATACCACCAGCCGATTCATTGTAATAAATGGAAAGGGTAAGTGTACCATAGTTGTATTCGAAACCTTCCACACCAAGAATCAATGGATTCTGGTACATCACTTTCAGGACAACATCTGAGAGTGTCGTGAAATTTTGAGCTTCGGGGAAAGCCTTTAACGAAATTTTATCTTGTGCCGCAATCATGTTTTTGGCTAAAACTTCTTCCAACGCGGAATCTGCATTAATCATTGCATCGCCTGTAGCAGGCTGAGGCACAGTTTCCTGATTACCCTGTTCTACATTTTCCTGTGTATTCGATTTCTGCTCATCTACCAGGTTATCTTCATCAGCTTCAGGAGCAGGAGCAGGTGTTTCATTGGAAGCTTCTTCAGAAGCCATATCTGAAGAATTATCAGAAGTATCATCGGAAGCCTCAGTAGATAGAGGATCAGTTGCATCTTCTGAAGTCTCAGTATCGGTTGTGGACTCTGTAGTTGAAGTTTCCGAAGCCGGTGCTTCTTCTGTTTCCGTTGCAGACTCAGGTGCATCATGATTGTTGATGATCGTTGGCACATCAGGTGCAGGGACGTAAGGTGTGTTATTCTTTGGTTCCACCAGACCGTTGCTGGACTCGGCTACGGTTTGCTGAGTGAGTCTGTCCAGGTCTGCTTGGGTCACATTTTCTACACGTACGTAACTTTTCAGAGCTGTTCCTTTAATGTGAAAAGGAATATTTGTTTCATTGAACTCTGAAATCTCTACGCTTTTGGTATCATAGACAATGGTTTCACGGGCTAGAGATCCGTCATTGTACTCAACTGTTGCTTTCTGAGGAAGTACATCTATATTCTTTAATTTCTCCATATACAATTGTTCTTTCAAAGCTGTTGGTAACTGGGAAGCAAGCGGAGCTGTAGGGACACCTCTGCTAAAATTGGATTCTTTGCCTCCACCGATTGCAGTGACGTAATATTCTCCTCGTAAACCATGGTTCTGATGAGAAGTTATCAGTTCCTTATAAGTGCCGAGCCCGCCTTTTCCATCTTTCATAAAATCATTGAAAGACGTTTCTGTCGTTACCGCAATATCTAAAGGCAGACTATTACTGAAAGCGTCCTCTGCGCCAGTTAGAGGTACATTTGTATCGAAATTGGTTAGGTCAGAACGTTCATAAATTTTATATTCGGTTGCACCCTCAACCTTGTCCCAGACCAACGTTAACCGTCTGTCTTTATCAATCTCGTATCTTAGGTTGGGCACAGGCAACTCCGATTTCACTGTAAACGGAATAATGATGGGTTGATCGAGCAGGGTTAGCTTCTCGGCATCCGGATCATAATTCAGACGAATGTAATAAATGGGGGCACCGCCCCAAGAGCCTTGATCCTTGTTCTTCATGGAATCTGAGGTTAAAACGCCCCACCCAAGAGGCCTAATAGAAACGTTGTTGCCATTGGTATCGCGAAGGGCATGTACATCGCTTGCTTTGAGTGCTTTAATATCGGTATGTACACTTATAATGTCAATAGCTGACAGGTTATTCTTCCGTAAATCTGCTTTAAACTTGAACGTAAATTCTTCATCCTGAGCTACGTTGTACATCGGCATGATCGCTTGTTCCGATTCAGAGCCGTATTTCTGCTTCAAACTTAAAATGGTAGAACCTTCTACTATTTCTGTTGGATTATTTTCGGACGGACTGCTTTCCTGCTCAGTACTCTGGCATCCAGCCAGTAACAGGGTGAGCGCAAACATAATGAAAAATAGACGTTTCATGATACACCGCTTTCTTGTTTTTCTGAGTTGCTCTAATGGCTACGTTTCTACACACCGAAAGACTAACAAAATTGGTTAAAACCCATACACGAACCTCTTAACAGCCAAACCTCCTATTAATTTCCTAATATCCTTTGCTAGTTTATGGTCATATTGACGCATTGTCAAGGTGAGAGGGTAGGTTTTAAGTCCTGTAGAACAATAGAACAGTTGTAATTCTGTAGCGGGGGGACCATGTTAAAATACAAGAGTTACTACATATTTATATATATAAACGAAACATTTGAATAGGCTGGATTGGCGTATGACAGCAGAATAGATTGTCAGAACCTTTTTTGAAGAAGTCCGATCAGGCCGGAATCCTGATTATGCAAGCAGCGTCATGGCGGAACAAGTACTGGCCCATCAAGTGATATCTGAAGAAGAGGTCACAGTGACCCGAACCCCTTCCGATTATGCAGATCATGTGCGAGAAATGATCGAAGCTTACGGGGAATTTTCACTCGAAATTCAGGAGTTGCTGACGCAAGGTGATAAAGTTTATGTGCGCTGGAGACAAACGGGTACCCATATCGGCAAAGTGGACGGATACAGTCCAACCAACCTCCCGGTGATTGAAATTGCGAGTGCGGTATACCGAGTGGAAAAAGAACAAATTGCAGAGTATTGGATACAGATCGACAGGTTGGGCATCGAGAAACAATTGGAACGTAATCGGAGCTGAGTTTCTCAGCTCTTTTTTAGTTTTCAGTTCTTTGTAAGCGTTCCCGTGTTATAATGAACAAAGTTGTATACAAGTTACCTAAAACGTTTTCTGTCTTTTAACTCCATAATCTGAAAGTGAGGTTCAGTGATGATTAAAGCAACGGAAGATAATCAATATGTTGAACTAACAAGCCCGACAAGTTTACCGAAGGCATCCGGATTCCTTTGGAATGAAAAGATGATGATTCATGTGAATTGCCGGGGGTACGCGGTGGCCCAATTCATGCAGCCCGAACCTGCCAAATACTCGTACGCGCCCAACCTGGAAGCGAAGACGTTTATGCAACCGGAGCAGCCATACTATGCCCACCATCCGGGACGGTTTGTCTACATTAAAGATGAAGTAAGTGGCGAAATCTTCTCCGCCCCGTATGAACCCGTCCGTAAGCAAGCAGATAGCTATACGTTTGCTGTCGGTAAACACGATATTCATTGGAAAGTGATTCAGGACGACATTTGCATCGAGATGTCCCTGCGTTTGCCGAAGGAAGATGTCATGGAGCTGTGGCGTGTGAAGGTAACCAATCTGTCTTCGAGAAAACGCAAGCTTAGTATCTACCCGTATTATACGGTTGGCTATATGTCCTGGATGAACCAATCCGGTTCATATGTGGAAGATTTGCAGGGCATTGTCTGCTCGGCGATTACGCCGTATCAGAAATATCAGGATTATAGCAAAATCAAAAATTACAGCGACAAAACCTATCTGCTTGCAGATCACAAACCGATTACGTGGGAAGTAAATCATGAGAGCTTTGAAGGCGAAGGCGGACTTCATAATCCTTCGGCCCTTCAGTCGGAGACGCTCGCAGGTGGAGATGCACGGTACGAGACACCTGTGGCAGTATTGCAATATAGAGTCGAACTGGAAGCGGGAGCTGAGCAGGCGTATCGATTTATCTTTGGCCCGGCTCATGATGAGACAGAGATTGAGGGCATTCGTCAGCATTATTTTGTGAAGCAGAATGAGGAAGGACAGGATGGTTTCACCGCAGCCGAGCAGGAGTATGCTGGTTATATTTCGGAAGGGCAAGGAAACATCCAGATCGAGACACCGGACAGCTGGCTAGATAATGTCGTGAATCATTGGTTGCCTCGCCAGATGTACTATCATGGCAAAACCAACCGTCTGACAACCGATCCGCAGACGCGGAATTATTTGCAAGACAACATGGGCATGAGTTATATTCAGCCGCAGATTGCACGAGCTGCGTTCTTGACCGCTTTGTCTCAGCAGCATATAAGCGGCGCGATGCCAGACGGAATTATTTTGCACCCGGACGCAGAACTGAAATATATTAACCAGGTTCCTCATACTGATCACTGCATCTGGCTTCCGGTCTGTATGAAGACCTATTTGGATGAAACGAATGACTATAGCATTTTGGAGGAACAGGTTGCTTTTACAGACAGTGAACAAAAGGTTTCCGTACTGGAGCATATGAATCTTGCAATGCGCTGGTTGATCCATGAGCGTGATGCGCGTGGGTTGAACTATATCAATCAGGGTGACTGGTGTGATCCGATGAACATGGTGGGGTACAAAGGCAAAGGCGTATCCGGCTGGTTAACCATTGCGTCGGCCTATGCGTTCAATGTGTGGGCAGATATTGGTGAACAGGCAGGGCATGGCGAGGTTGCAGCGGAATTCCGTCAGGAAGCCACTCAGACCAATGCGGTAGCCAATGAGTATCTGTGGGATGGGGACTGGTATGCCCGCGGAATTACGGATGATAACGTAGTGTTTGGCGTAAGCAAAGACGTGGAAGGACGCATCTATATCAATCCTCAGAGCTGGGCACTTATGAGCGGTGCTGCGGATCAGGAGAAACAGGAGAAGTTAATCCGTGCCGTAGAGGAGCAATTGGAGACGCCATATGGTGTCGAGAAACTCGCGCCGTCTTTCACAGCGATGCGGGAAGATGTAGGTCGAGTTACGCAGAAACATCCGGGAAGTGCGGAGAATGGTGCAGTGTACAATCACGCGGCGGCGTTCTATATTTACGCGTTGTACCTGGTGGGCGAGAAGGAGAAGGCGTATCGTCTGTTGCGTAAAATGATTCCTGGCCCCGATGCCGAGGATATTCTTCAGCGGGGTCAGCTACCCGTATTTATCCCGAATTATTATCGCGGAGCCTATCGTCAATTCCCACGTACAGCTGGGCGCTCCAGTCATCTGTTCAACACCGGCACGGTGCCGTGGGTGTATCGTTGCCTGATCGACGGATTGTTTGGACTGCAAGGTCATGCACAAGGACTTCAAGTGCGGCCGCAGTTACCAGAAGATTGGAACGAGGCATCAGTTACGCGGTTGTTCCGCGGGGCTGAGCTGAATGTAAATATGAAGAAGGATGCAACTGTCCAGCAAATTGAGGTGCATGTTGACGGTCAACGGATTGCAGGCGACATCATCAAGAATATAGAGGCCGGCGTGAAATATGAGGTGCTGGTGAAGCTGCCTTTGTAGAAAAGCGCAAGGAGTAATGCTGAACGATGTGAAGAGTTTGGAAAATTACGAAGACAAATTAAAAACTGCCTTTCCTTTATAGAAGGAGGGCAGTTTTTGCTTTCAAGATGTTGTTTTGAATTGATACGTTTGTCAGACTGAATATGATGAAAGAATCCACAAGCTAAGCTTGATTAGCAAACACTCTATTCTTTGACTCTGTACCAATAGCTATAAATCTCTGAATAACCCAGCTTGGCGTAAAGTTTCAAGGCAGGTGCATTATTCGCAACCACTTGCAGGTAACTGGAGGTAGCACCTTGTTTTTTTGCCCAATGCAATAGATGCAAGATCATCTGTTCAGCAAGTCCCCGATTTCGAAAGTTAGCGTCTGTAATGATATCATACAACCCGATATAGCCACGTTCGATGACACCAAACCCACAAGCGACGACTTGCCCATCGATCAACAGCGAGATGAAACCTACCTGTGTGCGGATATTGTTCAACATAAGTTCCGTCGTTTCCCGTTGCAGATCATTCACCTGATTTAACCTGCAAAAATGATCCAGCCACGCTGTGGTCAACTGTTCGTCGATCTGTACAGCCTGGTGTGCAGGCTCTTTGATCTCTTCCAGGCTCCTGATCTGGATACGAGTCAGATCCACAACAGTATACCCTTTGTCTTGCAAAAGCTGGTCGAGATGATCCGGCTGAATAAACGGCGTGATTTTGAATATGGTACTTAACTGATTGGAGGCATAGATGCGCTCACATTCCTCAATCTTTTTATGCACATCCAGAGTGGAGTCGTAGATAGGTTGAACGGAGTTGGCACGTTTGGTATATCCTTTGGCAAAACGCAGTACCCAGCCGTCATATAATAAGGTGGACAAGGGTTGCCAGTGGTTAAGCGATAGTTCTTCAATGGTTTTATATTCTGAATCTATGGTATGTGTCATATCCAACCTCCGATTTTATAATTAAATAATAATACATAATTGTGTATAAAAATACAACACAAACATATATATCGCCGAACAGTATGCATTATAGCCGGAGATGGTATACAATTTAATTTGGTTGAATGAATAACTTCAGAAGCGGAGCGCGTTATGTTAACTATAGAATTAAATAATCACAGCATTAACTGTCATATCCAATACGGTAAACGCAAGAAAGTGTCCATCACGATGGACTTACCTTATATGGTAACAATAAAAGCACCCAATGGTACCAGTGAAGACATGATCCGGCAACTTGTAGAGCAGCATGGGGATGTGATTTTGAAGAAATCCGCACTGATGCAGCGAGCGCTTGACGGTCCTCAAGCCAAGGAATACGAAGATGAGGGCAAAGGGAAGTTCCTGCTTTTTGGCAAGGAGCATGCACTGCATGACTTAATCCCTGTAGAGGGGCTGACAGAAGAAGAGCTGCGAGCGAATCTGAAGAAGTTTTATTTTGCCGAGTGTAAACGTATGATTGGGGAGCGCATCGGACGTTATCAGCAAGAGTTGAAGGTGAAGCCGAAGTCAGTAGAGATCGTAGATTCTCCCACCAAGTGGGGCAGTTGTAGCTGGGACAAAAAGCTTACGTTCAATTATCGCCTGGCGATGGCGCCACTGGAAGTGATGGATTATGTCATCATTCATGAACTGTGCCATATTCACCACATGAATCATGATCGCTCCTTCTGGCGGCGGATCGGTAGCATCATGCCGGATTACAAAACAAAAGAAGATTACCTGATGCGAAATGGTCGGGCTATGACACTATAATTCCAGACCCAAGTTTGTACTTGATACGATAGATCCCTCCATTATTATTCGTATAATCCGCGAAGGTCCCACTGTTTGCAGTGAGCGGCTTCGCGGATTTTTTGTTATGTCTGGATCAGGAGTGGGTTACTTGAACGCCGTATTGTGTGAAAAAATGAGTAACCGCATCCATGTCCATTCGATCATCGAACAGATGCTCAGGATAATAGACGCCTGGAGACATAGGCTTGTCCGTTGGCATCAATAGTATCTTCTCGGCTTGAACCGCAGCGCCAAGTGCAGTCATATGGGTCTGACCAACTGGGTCAGAGACCGTCATCGTTCGTTCAACCTCATTCCCTTTTGCATCCAATCCTTTCAATTGAATGACCAGATGATGTGCACTCCCAGTTCCTGGATTATAGAGCAACTTTCGCCGGAATGGCTTGAAACGTTCACCGCTGATCATCTTCCATACTCCAGTTTTAACCAGTCCCGTGAGTGCATAGGTAGATACTTTACTATCGAATGCAATGCGGAAGCTGGTTGAATCAATATGACTGGTATGAGGTAATGTGACGTGATCGGGTGTATCCAATCTGTAACATGGAGTCGTATACCCGTTCGGGAAATGAACTTTGATCGGATCTGTCATGGGATAGACGAGTCGATGTGTATTGGATTCGGTTATCTGAAAAGGAATACTCATCCGGTCCATGAAGGCTGCCGAATCAGGGCCGGCCTTATCCCGCAGCGACCATAGGGCATGAATGTTTACTTCGACATGTTGCAGAGAGTTAGAAAGTATCATGGCAAAGAGTGACGCCGTTCCTGCCATCCATCCAGAGGACAGCACTACCGGAGCATGAAGCTCTTCCTGCTCTATTGTACGGATCGCTTGATTGAACACCTCAGTCCAGCGTGTTATATCGATAAGTGGAATTTTTCTCCGCACTGCCGATACCAGTAGCCGATCATCCAGATCGTTCACTGCATTAATGATTAGCGATATATTCTCTCCTGCGTGAATCAGTGGATCGTCTGCATGGGTATCAACAACAACCGTTTGGACACGATTGGATGGAAAAGGTGCTGCTTTACCCGCAGAACGGCCTCCCAGTACCAATTCCAGATCAGGATGCCTGTCATGCAAAATGCGGGCAAGCTGTGCACCTACAGCACCATAACCTCCAGCGATAAGAACTCTTTTTCTAATCATTCTATATACCTCCGTTGATATGTTTATGTACTTATATGTTTAAACTATTGAACATATAAGAGTGAAGAAAAGGAATGCAGTACACCAGCGCGGTATGCGCTAGCTCTGACATTCCACTTCCACGAGATGAACGAGCTGTTTGAGTAATTCGATCGCATCGTTGAACTCCAGCTTGTAATACATCTCTGTACCTTTTTTCTGAACCGATAACAGCCCGGATTGACGCAATATTTTCAAGTGATGAGAGACCGTAGGGCGTGACATGGGGACATGCTCTGCAATCTGTGATACGTTCATGCTCTCTTGATCAATGAGCAGCGATATGATTCGCTGGCGAACGGGGTCTCCCAAACCTTGAAGATAAGGACTTAGATTCTCGAAAATATCAATAACTTTTTGGTTACCCATCGACTCGTTCATGGCTCACTCCGTTATAATGTTTAATTGTTTAAACATATTATAAGGCTTAGTTCACTTAAAAATCAAATTTAACATTCCAAGTTGCAGGAAAATAGCTGTTCCGCTTGTCCATTTGAAGTACAATATAAACAAATATGCCCGTACCACGAATCCATTGATGTATCCGTGGTGGAAGGAGTCCAAGATGGCTGAGAGTAACCATTATTCGGTGCTGGTAGATGAATATATCTCAGAATTTGCACCTGATGTACAGGTGAGATTACAGGCAATAAGACAGATTATTCGTGAAGCGGCTCCGAACGCCGAAGAGAAGATCAGTTACCAGATGCCTACGTATGCACAGCATGGGAATTTGGTTCATTTTGCCGCTTACCAGCATCATATTGGGTTTTACCCTGCTCCCAGGGGAATTCAAGCTTTCCAGGAGGAACTCTCCAAGTATAAAGGGGGAAAGGGGTCTGTCCAGTTTCCGCTGGATCAGCCATTGCCCGAGGATCTCATTCGCCGGATTGTGGAGTATCGAGTGAAAGAAAATGTGGAAAAAGCTCGGGAGAAGAAGCAGAAGAAGTGATAAATGGTAAAAACGGATCTCACAGCTCAGTTGGGCAAGATTGAAGCGGTTATCGCTGATTTTGAACAGCAACATGAGCCAATCATATACATGAAACATGTAGATTACGATCAGGAGGCTTCTTCACTGTTCTATAAAAATGCTGCGAACCTGGAAATTATAATGGGTACGGGTCAGTATCCCGTTATGGAGAAAAGCAAACCAAGTGCCTTCAGCAATCCGGAGCTAAGAACTTGGCTACAAGAGCATCAAGTAGAACATGTATTTATTGTTGGATTCAACATGGAATATTGTTGTCTGTTTACGGCAATTACAGCGGAACACGAAGGGTTTAAGGTAACCTTGATTGAGGACGCAACAGGTTCGGTGAACACAGCGGAGACGTATGAGATGCCGGGTCTGGATATTCAGGATTTTGTCGGTTCGATTTTGAATTGGTCGAATTGTATTGAAGTTTTATATGTGGATGAGTATAAAGAAGTGTATCGTATCTAGCGTGGTTTACATGTGACGCCGGAGATTTGAGTATGGTATAATAAGAGCAGATTAGACGTAAAATGCAAAGAGAGCCGTGCTGGTAACACGACTCCTCCGAGCAATAGCCGCTTTTAAGGGCGGTGGGCTTCGCTTAGAAAGATGATCAACAATAGACCGCATCCTTTTGCGAGGGGAGCGGTCTATTTGTGTGTATTGGACAGAATAAGGCATTCCTTGTCAACATCACAGTGTGCATTTTAGTTTGGAGGAGAATTCGTATGATCAAGGTTCATTTATCTCGTATTATGGGTGAGAAAAGAATTAATATTGCTGATTTATCCCGACTAACCGGATTACATAGAAATGGGATTGCCAAATTATATAATGAAGAAACCGATGGT
Source organism: Paenibacillus sp. FSL K6-1122 (assembly GCF_037977015.1). Classification (NCBI taxonomy): domain Bacteria; kingdom Bacillati; phylum Bacillota; class Bacilli; order Caryophanales; family Paenibacillaceae; genus Paenibacillus; species Paenibacillus sp. FSL K6-1122. The sequence continues at coordinate 989,553 of NZ_CP150272.1, forward strand.
GTGAAGTTCGATACGCTGAATCGAATATGTGAGGCTTTGGATTGTGAGGTCCAGGATATCATTGAGTTTATCAAGGACGAGAAGTGATCTTCAACAATTAGCTTAAGGCACTGTACTTCTCAAAAAATGGACATATAGACCGTTACCTTATCGAAGGGACGGTCTTTTTCTGTTTTTGTACACATACTGATCTGCGCCGACTGCAAGCGTTACTCCCTTTCAGCAATTTTTCAGCCAGAGCCATTATAATACTCACGGAATCCTGTATTCGAAAAGGAGTTTTTGCATGTCTAAGGTGCTGCATAAGTCGTTTTATCTCATTTTGCTCGTGTTTGTTGCGGTGTTTATTGCTTCGTCCTTGTTGGTTCGGGCACAGTACAACTACGCCTTGTATGGGGACAATCCCATTTTGGGCATGCAGCAGTGGAGTATTTTTCTCCCGGTCATTCTTTTGCTTCTTGGTTCAGGTGTTGGGTTATATGCTCTATGTCTGAAGCTGAACAAATACAGTCCGAAGGTTGTCATTCCGATTGTGCTGTTATGTTCTCTGGTCATTCAGATCATCATCATTTTTGTATTTCCGAGAGTGCCCACTGATGATTCACAGACCGTTCTCTCACTCGCCATGAACATGCTGTATGACCAAGATTACTCTTCGTTTGAAACGGGTGGTTATCTGTACATGTTCCCGTTTAACTACTCGATCGTCTTGTACCTGAAGACATTGCTGTACCTGTTTCCGGACAACTATCTGGTCATCAAACTATTTAATATTTTGTTTTCAACGTTAACAACGTTCATGATTTATCTTATTTATAAACAAGTGAATGACAGGTCTACGGAACGTGATTACGGTGTGTTGATCTTTGCAGTGACGTACCTGCCTTCCCTATTCCTGAACAACCTGATCTATAACGATGTGATTGCCACAGCATTTCTGACATCTTGTTTATACTTTGTTATTCGTTTTGTACGTGAAAAGTCTTGGAAAACCATCGTCATTGCCGCCGTTTTTCTCGCGATGGGCAATTACTTCCGAAGCATTGGCGTGATCGTGCTAATCGCTGCCATCATATATATTCTGCTGAATATGCGGAGCATCGGAATGAAGAAAGTCATCATTTTCATCTGTGTGCTGGCTATGTTGTTTAATGTACCAACCTGGACTCAGAATGCGGTTCTTCAATCCTCCGGTGCTGTGAGCGAACCTGTCGGAGAGAATGCTGCACCGGTCTATATGTGGCTGAATATGGGCATTAATCTGGAGCGTTTTGGCTTCTGGGACAATATGGAGAGTTATCAGATCTATCAGAGGCAGGCCAACTACAATAAGGCTGAGAGCGCAGCATTGTTCAAACAAGAGATCAGCAACAAGCTTTCTGAAGCAAGTGCGAGTGAGTTGGTGCAGATGTATTACAAAAAGATCATATGGACCTGGACCGAAGGGACATACCAGATGGACCGCTACGGAATCGGCAATGAAAGTTCCATGGGTGCCGGAAGAGGAAGGGGAGGCGGAATCGCGGGCTCCTACAGTTACACCAATGCGATAACAGAACTGTTACAAGGGGATTCGGCTTATCGGACAGGTTTGCTCTGGATTGTATATGTGATGAATTTCTTGATGTACTGTTTTATTTCCATCCGGTTGGTTGGTGGAATTCGTCGTAAACGGTATGATGAAGTCTCCTTAATCCTGGTCATTCTCGGATTCATCGGATTTTATATTCTGTGGGAGATTAAGTCGAGATACATCTACCCTGTATATCCGGTGTTGGTTGTGCTGTCCTATATGGGTTTCAAAGATACGTATGACTTCATATTTCATCGTAAAGGTACCTTGGAGAGATATTCCCTGAGAAAAAGGTGATCATATGCGAAAAAATAAATATTTTACATCGGTTACGCTACTCCTACTGCTGGGATGTTCGGTTATGCTTACGGCCTGTGATGTGATAACCGCCCAGAATATTACCAAGACCAGTTCTGTGCAAGGCATGAACGGTGGCGGTATGCCGAATGGTGGCGGACTGGGCATGAATGGAGGAACACCGAGAGGTGGAAGAGGCACCGCGGGCATGAATGATCGAACAGGCAGTCCTGGCATGACGCAGGGGATGATGAATGCCGACATTACTGGTAGAGTCATCTCCGTGAATGGGAACACAGTGACGCTGGCGTTACTTGAGGTGCAGGACAACTCATCCCCAAGCAGGGAATGGAAGGATACCGGAATGGAGATGAAATTGAATATAAGTGATGATTTTGTTATCACTGAAGGCATCGGGACGCCGGGTTCGGGCAATTCCAGCCCACGTGCGAATTCGTCCATTCAAGTGTCTGATCTTCAAAAAGAAAACATCGTGATGGTGTGGTATAAGGACAACACCGAGACGGTGGAACGGGTGAGAGTTGTCCAGTAAAAAATGATGGGATTATCGTCATTTTGTAATTGCTTACATTTGGCTTATCGGCTATTATGGTAACAACTGGTTTTTTGAAGGGAGTGAGCGTCATGAAACGACGGTCTAAGATGGTATGTTCTATTACTACAATGAAGGTAAGCATAAACTGAATAATTCCGGCAGACCATTCAGATGCAGGGTGAAAACATCCAGTTTCCCAGTCCGATCTGAGATCTGCCGATATATAGGGATATAACTGCTCATTTTTTCTGGCGTATGCGAGGTTTATTTGCTTGTGCAAATTTCTCATACACTCAGAATTTTTAAAAGCCGCAGGCATAGCCTGCGGCTTTTTGCGCGCAAAAATAGGCATTCGGTGGTTACAAGCAATGCACCTAAAACGATCAAAAAGGAGAAATGTCCATGTTAAAATTAAAATATTTATTCCAAAATAAAGACCTTGCCGAGATGATTCTAAAGAATTGGAGTTATGATCCTGAGTCGCTGGATATGTTTCAGTATTATCGCATATCCTCCAATGCCGTGTATCCGTTCAGAGATCAGGGGGAAGTGAGATTGCTTCGTTTTGCCCCGGTAGAGGAAAAAAATCAAATCAACCTTAGCGCGGAATTGGATTTCCTCCGTTATCTTCGAACGAATCAGTATGGAGCCATGGAGACTGTACCTTCTCATTCAGGGACGGAACTTGTAGAGGCTCACACCCCATGGGGAACGTACTATGCTTCCGTATTCAAGCGAGTATCTGGATCGCAGTTAGGAAGCATTGATTTGAATGACTCCATCCTGTACAGCTATGGTCAGGCATTGGGTGAGCTGCATCATCTATCGCGCGCATTCATGCCTGAGCAGAAGAAGAAACGCTGGATCTATACGGATGTTTTGGATTGGATGCAGGAGATCCTGAAGGGTACTTCTGGTGAAACGGCTGCTTTGAATGAGGTGGAGTTTCTTCGAACGTATTTTGCGACTTGGCCGATGACCCAGCAAAATTTCGGTCTCATCCACTACGATTTTGAACTGGACAATGTATTCTATGACGAAGGTAGCCAGTCTTGTTATGCCATTGATTTTGATGACTCGATGTATCACTGGTACGCAATGGACGTGGAACAGAGTCTGGATAGTCTACGTGAGGAGATCGAGCCTGAACAATGGGAGCAGAAGAAACAATTGTTCCTGAACGGGTATTGGTCCAAGGTGGGAGAACGTTATGATCTGGAGAGTATGTTCCCCACTTGTCGCCGTTTTGCCAACTTGTACGGTTATGTGCGTATGCTTCGATCTGTTGCAGAGCAGTGGTCATATGAGCCGGAGTGGATGAGCGGACTAAGAGCGAGGTTAGAGAGGATAATGACAGAAAAGGCAGAGCAATTCGGAAAGGTAGTCGACAGCTAAGATTTGTTCCAATTCACCCTAGGCTAGTCAAGATCCATGAGCACTGAAGTTTGGAAGAATCATTCACGTAAATTGGTCCCTCGGTCAGATGCAGATCCTCTGTATCGATCACGGGGCTTTTCATTTTGTTCGAACTTTACCGAATAATGAAAGGGAAGTGGAAATCTTGTAGAAAGGTTGGATGGGACTTTCATTCTTTCTACGCTGAAAATGGTATTTTGATGTCGAATTATATAAAAAATTGTTAAAAAAACAAATAAAATAGTTATTGATTAAATGTGGGTGGGATGATAAGTTGTAATTAACTTATTTTAGGATAAATTATATATAAAGGAGAATTAGATGGGAAATGTATGCGTCGATCTGCATCCTTTAACAGAGCATCAACAAAGAATATGGTACATGGAAATGTTATATCCAAAATCAGATGTATGGATGATTACATCCAAGATGAGCATACCGGAACCGATCGATTTCACCTTGTTAGAGCGGTCGATTAACAGGGTTTTGAAGACTAACGAACTGCTTCGAACTCGGATTATACTGGATCAAGGTGAGAATAAACAATACATCCAACCTTATGAGTACAGATCACTCAAGCATATTCATGAAGATCCAGCCTTGACCGGTGTGACATGGACTGAGTATGTGGGTAACCATCCGATTCATGTACATAGTGAAGATCTATGTCAGTTTTATACGTATGAGGGTCATGGACAATACGGATACATCATTCAGGTTCACCATATCATCTGTGATGGCCTGGGATTATTCCAGTTGACGAATGAGATTACGGCAACCTATCATGCCGAACTGAAAGATGGTAATACAAGCAGGATTGAATCTACGATTCACGATTATGAATACTATATAAATAGTGAACAACAATATCTCGCTTCCAAACGCTATGTGAAAGATCAGGCCTTTTGGAGAGAGAAGTTTCATACGATTCCCGAATTTATGGAACTGAAAGCGCACAATCCCCTTCTAACTCATACCGCAGCCAGAAGAAAAACGATGAATATGGATCACTCCATGTATGTACGTTTGAAAGATTTCTGTCGTCAGAAGAATGTCAGCGTATTTACCTTTTTTCTCTCAACTCTAGCTATTCTGCTAAATAAACTCACTCACCAAACCGATTTGGTCGTTGGAACCAACTACGCGAACCGTACTAGTAAAACAGATAAAGACATGATTGGCATGTTTGTCACAACCATACCTGTCAGGATCGGGGTAGAACGCTCTGAAACCGTGTTCACTTTGCTGCAACGCATCTCCAATGAACAAAAAGAAATATTGCGTCATCAGAAATATCCGTATAATCAGCTGATCCGTGATCTGAGAGAGTCGCTCTCCTTACCGGAACTGAACAGACTGTTCGGCATATCACTGGTCTATCGTCCAGAACGCTTTGACAAGATGCAAGGACACGATGTCTATATGGACAACAAGTTTAACGGACATGAGACGAATGATCTGCTTATCAACATTATTGAGAAAATCAATGAGGATCGTATCATATTTCAGATGGATTATCGAACCCAGTTGTTCAGTGAATCGTTCATGGACAATCTGCTCGATCAGTTTCTTACGGTTACAGAAGTCATTCTGGAGCATTCTGAACAAAGAATTGAACAGGTCAGTATTGTAAGCGAAGCCGATAAACAATCGATGCTAACCGAGTTTAATGATACCAGGGCGTCTTATCCTAGCGACAAAACGGTCATCCAGTTGTTTGAAGAACAGGCAGCTGCTACCCCTCAACATACAGCACTTATCCTGGGGGATAAGGAGATGAACTACGAACAATTGAATGCCAGAGCTAACGGCTTGGCTACGACATTGATCAGCAGAGGAATCAAGCAACGAGAACTGGTAGGCATTATTGCAACCCACAGTATGGAGATGGTTATCGCGATTCTGGCTGTTATGAAAGCCGGGTGTGCTTACATTCCGATTGATCCCGAGTATCCCGATGAGCGAATTCATCATATTTTGAAAGACTCTCAGGTAAGGTTTGTCCTGGTTAATAAGCTTGTTCATTTGCCGGACGGTCTAGAAGTCATTGACTTGCTTGAAGAAAATGATGGGCATATACCAACAGATAATCTGAATCTGACTATAGATATGAAGGATCTGGCTTATGTCATCTACACATCAGGATCAACTGGAGCACCGAAGGGTGTATTGGTGGAGCATAAGGGATTGACGAACTATCTATGGTGGGCGAGTCAGACCTATGTTACTGAAGGTAAAACGACTTTTTCACTGTATTCATCCATCGCGTTTGATCTGACCATTACCTCCATCTTTACACCGTTAATTACGGGCAACACAATGATCATATACAATTCGTCTCATAACAAGGCATTGATTACTGATGTTGTCCTGGATCCGCGAGTGGATCTGGTCAAGCTGACGCCGGCTCATCTGCAATTGATTCAGGATATGAACATTATGGACAGATCCAATGTCCGAACATTTATTGTGGGCGGCGATAATCTGAGTGCTTCACTGGCTGCGAATATTACCCGGCAAAGCAAACATGAGGTTACCATTTTCAATGAATATGGACCGACAGAGACGGTGGTGGGCTGTATGATCTATGCCTACAATCCACATGTTGACCAAACGGAGTATGTGCCCATCGGCAAGCCCATTCAGAACACATCCATATATGTGCTCGATCAATCACTGCAATACGTTCCTGTCGGTGTTCAGGGTGAATTATTGGTTGGGGGAGACGGAGTGACCAGAGGCTATCTGAACCAACCCGAATTGACGGGCAGAAAATACGTCGAACACCCGGATCATCCAGGCGAGAGATTGTACCGGACAGGTGATCTATGCAGGTTAAGAGAAGACGGTCAGATGGAATACCTCGGAAGAATGGATGACCAAGTGAAGATTCGCGGGTATCGAATTGAACTGGGTGAGGTCAAGGCAGCTTTCTTGAAGATCAAAGGAATCCGAGATGTTGCTGTAAGCGTCAAGACGGATCAGCAATCCCGTCAGTTATGTGCTCATTACGTCAGCGATGCACATGTGACCCGGAGGATGATACGGGATAATCTGGTATCTCTGTTGCCGGAGTATATGGTTCCCACACATCTGATCAAGGTGTCTTCGATTCCACTTACCATTAACGGCAAGATTGATTACTTGGCGTTATCGATAGAGAAGCCACAATCGGATGAAGAAAATGTGTATGTGGCACCGAATACTGTCATGGAACAGACGATATCTACCATCTGGTCTGAGATTCTTGGTCTGGAAGAGGTGGGTGTGACGGATCACTTCTACGAACGGGGTGGTGATTCCCTTAAGTTGATTCAGATCTATACCAGACTTTCCGAGATAGGTTTTGATTTTTCGATTAACGATATGTTTAATTTCCCTACAATCCAATCCTTAAGTTCATATCTGGATCAGGTCATGGAAGAAAAGGAAGGCATGATGAGCATGGAACAAAACACAGTGAAGAGATCCAAAGTGGATGTATTGAACGGAATTATGGACAAGCCGATCTTCCTGTCTACAGATATTCCCAGAGTTGATCCGTCACTCAAAGGTGTAATGTCATTCAACCAGGAATCCCTGTGGCTGGTTGAACAGTTCGAGGGGAAGAGCACCAAATATAATATTCCCGGACATGTCCTTTTTGAAGGCGCATTCTCGGAAGAGGCATACATCTATGCATTGAATCAGATTGTGCAGCGGCATGATGTATTGAGAACGTATTTTGTTGTAGAAAACAATACACCGGTGCAGCGAATCAGGCCTTACGAGCCTTTTGGCATTGAGGTCCAGCATACGCTGAGGGATAATTCCCAAGCCAGTCTGAAGCGTGTAATTGAAGAAGAATCCAAACACCAGTTCAACCTGGAAACCGGGCCGATGTATTATTTTGGATTGTATCGGATCCATGCACAACAATATTTTGCCTATTTTAATTTTCATCACATTATCTTCGATGGCTGGTCTCAGGATATTCTGATGGCTGAACTGGGGTCATACTATAATGCTTATCTGAGGGGAGAAAATGCAGCAACTGAGAATTTGAGTATCCAATATTCCGACTATTCACATTGGCAAAAGAATAAATGGATGACTGCCGAATTTCCGACAGTTCTGAATTATTGGCGCAACCAGTTGGGAAGTACCGTTAACCGATCGGTGAAAGTATTGCCGTATGACCGGGAGCCTTCGCTGAATAATGGGGATACCGGAGATATTCTGCTCGCAGAAATTCCGATACAAACCATTGAAATGATCAAAAAGGCCGGTATGAAAAACAATGCCAGTCTGTACATTACCATGCTCACCGCCTACAAAATGTTGCTGTACTTTTACTCGGGTGAAACCGAGATCGTCGTGGGAACACCCGTAGCAAACCGTAACCGTGCCGAAGTGCAGAGATTGATCGGATATTTCTCCAACAGTCTTGCTTTGAAGACGGTCATGGACCCCGAGCAGTCCATAGACGCCCAGATTGTTTCCGTTAGAAATACGGTATTTGAAGCATTTGATCATCAGGAGATGCCTTTCGGCAAGCTGATTGAACTGCTGAACCCGGATCGTGCTTCCGGGCTGACCCCGTTCTTCCAGACGTGGTTTGTACTTGATGTCAAAAATACGTACAACATCGAAGGGCTGAATATTGCTCAGAATGAAATTTTGTGGGGCCACAGTGGCAAGAGCAAGTGGGATCTGACGTTGAATCTCATCGAGGCTGACCATGTCATGAATGCAGTAGTTGAATACAAAACAGAGTTGTTTGGCAAATCCACCATGAAGAGATTTCTGCATGATTATATGGCTGTAGTGAAGCTGATTGCAGCTGATTCCTCACGGAGTCTTCAAGCTGTACGCCATGATTGGGAGGTGATGGCCCACGAGTACAAGATGGAGTTGCTGAATAGCAGTAAGAGCAAAAAGAAATTCAACAAAATCAAATCTTAGGAGGAATAACTATGAAGAAGAAATTTGATAAAGGTGCGCAGATGGTCATCCAGAAAGAAATTGTGAAGCAATCGTTTCTGGAGGAAGGTCAGGAACTGCCGTTGGTAATCAAACCCAATGTATCCGGTCTGGATCTGAATCAATGGTATCTCAACAATAAGGATATGGTGGAAGAGAAAATTTTGAAATATGGTGGCGTCCTGTTCAGAGGTTTTGATACTACCACACCAGAAAGCTTTTATGGGTTCATCGATGTAAGCTGCCCCGAACCGCTCAGTTATAAAGAAGGAGCGACACCGAGAACCCAAGTACAGGGCAAGGTGTATACGTCAACGGAATTTCCGAACGAGGAATCCATTGCACCGCATAATGAACTGTCCTACGTCATGACATGGCCCAAAAAAATCTGGTTCTCCAGTATCGTTGTCGCTGATGAAGGAGGAGAAACACCTATTGTGGATGTACGGAAAGTATATAACCTCATTGATCCGGACATTCGGGATGTTTTTGCAGAGAAAGGCTGGATGTTGGTTCGAAACTACGGAACTGGATTCGGACAGACCTGGCAGTATGTTTTCCACACGGAGTCCAAGGACGAGGTCGAGCAATATTGCCTGGACAACAACATGGCTTGCCAATGGAATGAGGATGGAACATTGACAACGAAGCAGGTGAGACCGGCCATTACGATCCACCCCGATACAAATGAGAACCTGTGGTTCAATCATATTGCCTTCTGGCATAGCAGTAGCCTGAACGAGGAAGTTCGCAACTTGATGCTCGAGGAATTTGGAGAGAGCGGCTTGCCATACCAGACGTATTATGGAGACGGAACTTCAATTGATGCTGATGTGGCTGCACATATTCGTCAGGCTTATGCCGATGCCACGATCGCCTTTCCATGGCAAGAGGGAGATATTCTTATGCTGGACAATATGCTGGTGGCGCATGCACGGAACCCGTATCAGGGAGATCGAAAAGTACTCGTAGCCATGGGAGAACCCGTGAGTCGTTAAGCCTCAATTGCGCCTGAAGGAAATTACATTCGAACTGAAAATACATTAGAAATGCAGGAGGATTGAACATGGAAAATGTAATGCTGGGTTATCCCCTTTCACCACAACAGAAACGACTGCATGAACTGAATAATAACGGATTAACATCACTGGTCCCAAGTGTAATTGCTGTTAACATCGAAGGTGAATGCTCCAATGATCAGATTGAATTAGCCGTGAAGAGAATAGCCGAGAAATACAGCACACTCCGCACTTCCATAGAAGCCGATCCCAATTATGGGGTCCATCTTCAGAAAGTAGATTCGGAGACCAGAAGCCGATTCCGTACTGCATATTCCGATGAACCGATTCAAGAGCAGGATATCCAAGGGCTGATCCGAAAGGAGTTGGACACATGGACAGGTGATTATTCGCTGGAGGCCATTAACGTGGATCTGTCCGAACGTTCCAAAGTGTTGATTCTCGCTTTTGATCCACAGTTCTCGGATATTGAACCTGCCGTTATTCTAGCGGATTTATCACAATTAATCGTGGCCGAGGTGGACCCTGAACTTTTGGAAGAAGAGGTACCGTACTATGCTGTATCCGAGTGGTTGAATGACCTGTTGACCAATGATGAGCATGCGGAGGAAAGAAGTTTTTGGAACAATAAACGGTTTGATCATGTTGATAAACAATTGTCCATGGTATCCGGTAGCGGAACCACGAGTATTACGATGGCAAGTTTCCCTGTGGAAGGGTCACCAGAATTGTGGGCTGAACTTGAGAAGGTAGCGGAGAAGGCTGGGAGTACAATAGATAACGTTACGCTCGCCTGTTGGAATCTGACTTTGCATCTGCTGGGCGAGGATAAGGAACTAACGGTTGGCGTACATACGCTTGGCCGACAAGATGAGGATTTGGAGAAGGTTGTCGGTGCATTGAATCGATACGTACCTCTGTACTCGGGCTTGAAAGAGGACGACACGCTGACTCAGTTTTTCCAAAGAACGACGAGTGAAGCGAAAGATAGTGCAGAATATGCAGATTATTTTGACTTCAAAATGTTTAGCAAATCGAATTCGAGTCAATCTGTGTTCTCCTATGGATTCGAGAGTCGGGATGCATCATCCGTGGTGGAATCGGGTGGTCACGCGTTCCGGGTTGTGTATCAGTCGGAACAGATTGAACCGGTTCACCTTGGACTCCATATCCAGCAATACCCTGATCGCAGAGATATCGTTCTTCGATATAACGAGGAAAAGTACACTCCGACAGAGATTGGCTACGTAGCGGATATATTCACACATATTTGCAACAAGGCCTATGTGAATCTGGATGAACTCGTATCGTCTAATATCATCCCTGATCATCTGACATTTACATTGCAATCGATTCTTCAAGGAGAGGTTCGGGAATATGCAACCTCTACATTGGTGGAGATGCTGGACGAACAAGCCTTGAAGACACCAGATCAGGTTGCGGTTGTGTCTGGTAACACTCTGCTTACGTTCCGGGAAATCCATGAGAAGTCCAAACAGCTAGCCCACTATCTGCATCGGACAAGAAGTGTCGGGCATGGAGATGTAGTCGGGGTAAGCGTGGAGAGATCTCCTGAACTGGTCATAGCCCTTCTGTCGGTGCTTCGAGCAGGTGCGGCTTATGTACCACTTGATTCGGATTATCCCAATGAGCGATTGTCCTATATCCGTGAGAATGCCCGCATTGAAACGGTGCTGTTGTTGAATAAAAACAATGAACGGCTCAATTCCCTTTTTGCTAATCCTGTGTTTCTTGAAGAAGAAGGTGAGGCAATTGCGACCGAGCCCACGGACGCACCGGCAATCGGAGTAGATGCCAGAGACATCGCCTATATCCTCTATACTTCCGGTTCCACAGGTAGACCCAAAGGGGTCAAAGTGTCACATCAGGCCATCAGCAACCATATGCATTGGATGAACAATGAATTTCCACTGAGCGGGGAAGACGCTGTATTGCAGAAAACATCGATTAATTTCGATGCATCGGTATGGGAATTCTATGCACCGCTCACTACGGGCGCAAGGCTGGTTCTTGCTGAGCCGGACAAGCATGCTGATCCCGACTATCTGCTCGATATTATTCATAAGGAACGAATTACGACATTACAGGTTGTACCTACCATGCTTCAGGCTTTGGTGGAAAAAGAAACCCTCTCTTCAGCACCGTTAAAAAGGGTGTTCAGCGGCGGAGAGAGACTGGGAATTCCGCTCCAGAAGGCTTTCTTTGCTGGTTCCAACGCTCAGTTGATTAACTTGTACGGCCCAACTGAGGCGAGTATTGATACGACTTATCATATCTGTGACAAGGAGAACGTTCATGAAACGATCGGCAGACCGATTCATAATACGAATCTGCTCGTGCTGGACTCGAACCTTAATCTTGTCCCGCCAGGCGTTGCCGGAGAGTTATATATCAGCGGAAAAGGACTTGCAGATGGATATGTAGATGAACACTTAAATGACCAGGCTTTCCTGGCACATTCTTATGCGCCGGACAACGTGATGTACAAAACCGGAGACAGGGTCCGTTATTTCCCGGGTGGTCATATCGAATACATTGGTAGGGTTGACCGGCAGGTGAAGTTAAGAGGTTACCGGATCGAACTCGGTGAGATCGAGAAAGTTCTGAATGAACATCCTCATGTGCGACTTGCAGCGGCGAAGTTGTTAGAGAAGACAGAACCATTGCTGGCTGCCTATGTAGAACTGGATAGCGCTGGAGAGATTCAGGATGTCAAACAGTGGATTTCATCCGCACTTCCCGAATATATGATTCCGAACGTCATCCAAGTGCTGGAGCATTTACCTCAGCTGAGCAATGGGAAAATTGATTACCACGCCCTGCCGGACGTGGATGTAAGTTCTGGGGCGGAATATGCCGCACCAACGACAACCGTTGAGCAGATTGTCGCCCAGATCTGGAGAGCGGTATTGAAGCGGGAGCAGATTAGCATTGATGAGAATTTCTTTGCACTCGGAGGGCATTCGCTTATCGCAACGCAGGTCATCTCTGGAATCAGACAACAGGTTGGTGTTAATCTGCCGCTACGTAAAATATTTGATGCGCCTACCATTCGTGAATTGTCCGAAGTGATTGAGAATCTGTTATTGGAAGCGAATGGTTATTCTGCGGAGGGTAATTAAGTGAAAAAATCTGGTGCAGTGATTAACAAAAGCGAACTGATTGATCGAATATTAAGTCAGATGAATGTGACCAATACAGTACAGCGCACTTCTCGCGACATCAATCGCTTTCCGCTGTCTTTTGCTCAGAAGAGATTGTGGCTTCAGCAACAGATTGAGCCGGGAAGTACGGCATACAACATGGTTTTTGCCAATGAGATTAGAGGAGAGTTCGATGAGTCAGCATTTGAGCAAGCCATCGGACTGATGGTGGACAGGCAAGAGTTACTGCAGATTCGGATTGATTCCGAAGAGGGTGTACCTTATCAGTATATTTTGAAAGAACAACCGGATTATCAATGGGTTGATCTATCGATGTATCCGGAAGATCAGGCCGAAAGGCAGATTGTTGATCAAGTTGAAAGGGCCGATGGCCCTTTTGATTTTACCCGGGATAGACTGTGCAGATTCAAATTCTTTAAGCTGAACGATCACCACCACATTTTTGTTCTGATGATGCATCATATCATCTCGGATGGTCAGTCAATCGAGATCATACGAAGAGACCTATTATCTTATTATGAACATTTCCGCGGAGTGGGCCCATTGCCGGCATATAACCCATCCGCGACCCAATATATAGATTACTCAGTATGGCAGAATCAATTACTGGGAAGTAACGAGTTTGCTAATCAGAAGAGGTACTGGCTTGATCAATTGAAAGGACACTCCTATACGCTCACTTTGCCATATGACCATGAACGTCCGCAGAAACGGAGTGAAGAGGGGAGTTCCGTATACTTCACGATTCCGGCACCTCTTACCAGCAGATTAAGGGAAATCTCGGAGAAGAATCATTCCACGCTATTTATGGTGATGTATACCTGTTTTGCGATTTTGATACGTAAGTATTCGGGTGAAACGGATCTGCTGATTGGTACGCCTGTCTCCAATCGGCCACAGTCCGATTTGGAGAAGATTATTGGTTTCTTTGTTAATACACTGGTACTGCGAAGCCGCATCAATGATCAGCAATCATTTCTGGAACATCTGGACGCTTCCAAAAATACGATCCTTGATGCATTCGACCATCAGGATGTACCGATTGATCTGTTGTTCGATGATCTGATCCAATCCAGAAATACGGGATATTCGCCATTGTTTCAGGTCATGTTCAGTCTGGCGAAGGCGGGAGATTTCGAACAAACAGATCAACAGGCTGTGTTCAGGGAGATCAAGCTGAAGCAGACCAACACATCCAAATTCGACATGTCACTGGATTTGACGGAAGATCGGGATGTGATTAAGGGTACGTTTGAATGTAGTCGGGATCTTTTCCACGTGAGTACGATCGAACGCTGGGCCAGTAATTTTATAGCGTTGCTTGAGCATATTGTGGATTATCCAGGGAAGCCAATCGCAGGGGTTGGAGCCGTTAGTGATGAAGAACGACAGAAAGTTCTATATGAATGGAACGATACCGTAATGGATTACCCTGATCATATCTGTGTACATCATCTGTTCGAAGCATCCGTATCTCAAGCCCCGGATCAAGTGGCTGTGGTGTATGGGGGAGAACAATTATCTTATCGCGATCTGGACCGTCAAGCGAATCAATTGGCTCATCTTCTGATCGAAAAGGGAATTGGACCTGACAAGGCGGTAGCCATTGGCATAGAACGTTCACTGCATTTGCCTATTGCCCTTCTTGCTGTGTTAAAAGCGGGAGGAGCCATCGTGCCTCTGGATCTGGATGCACCTGTGGAGCGAAATCGTCACATGTTAACAGATTCGGGAGCGTCCATCTGTCTCATCAATACGAATACGTTGCCGATCCCGGATGATGTTGCCCTTCTGATCGACGTATCTCAATCTGAAATATATATGGACAAGCCGATAACAGTTCCCTCGACACAAGTGGGGCCTGATCATCTGGTAGCTATTTATTATACGTCAGGCACTACAGGGAAACCCAAAGGGGTATCTGTGCGGCACCAGGGATGGGTGAACCGTATCTGCTGGATGCAGCACCAATTCAAGCTGGAATCCCATGAAACAGTACTTCAGAAAACAACTCTGACCTTTGATGATGTCGGTCTTGAATATTTCTGGACATGGATGGCAGGTGCTAGGGTTGCCCTGTTGGAACCAGGATTTCATCGTGATCCGTATGCGATCATTCAAGCTTTGAAGCAGTATGAAGTGGCCATCATCTTTTTTGTTCCGAGTATGTTGAAGATGATTTTGGAGCGAATTGGTGGGGCGGATCTGGAGCAGTTAGCGTCATTACGGGAAGTATTCTCTAGTGGAGAGGCATTGAAGCCCGAGATGGTTGCAGCGTTTCAGAACCATCTTCCCGAGCGTAATCTGCATAACAGTTACGGGGTAACCGAGGTTTCCATTGATTCGACCATTCATATGAATGTGCAATTAGAAGGTCGCCGTGCTCGAAGAAATATATCCATAGGTCGGCCAATCGGGAACAATTTCATCTACGTTCTGGACGAAATGCAGAATCCGGCGCCCATCGGGGTTCATGGAGATTTGTATATTGGTGGAGTTGGGCTGGCGAGGGGTTACTATGGAGATCCCGTAAAGACCGAACAGGCTTTCTTTGCGAACCCGTTTACGGATGGAAGGATGTATAAGACGGGTGACATTGCTTATTACGACGCCACTGGCAAGTTATACATTGTGGGCCGAATAGACAACCAATTGAAGATCAGAGGCATGCGTGTAGAATTGGGAGAAATCTCCGATGTAATCTCCAGACACGCTGATATACAGGAGTGTGTGATGCTGGCTGAGAGATGGGGAGATGATGAAGAACTGTCACTGAGTGCTTATATTCAGCTGGCTCCATCTTCTGAGATTCTCAGTACGGACCTTCGCAACTTCTGCCGAACCCTGCTGCCGAGTCACATGATTCCCTCACGCTTCATTACGATTGATCGTATTCCTCTGAACAGTAACGGTAAGTTGGACAAGGCAGCGCTGAAGCAGCTGGACCGTGGCACATTGAAGGATTATATCGCTGCTCCGCAGGATGAGCTGGAAGAAAAGGTCATGCAGATCTTCATGGATATCCTTGGTGTGGACACCATCCATCTTCATGAAAGCTTTTTCGATCAGGGTGGACACTCGATCAAAGCCGTCCGTTTAATAGATGTTCTGAACAGAACATTTCATACCGAGCTATCCGTGATCACCTTGTTTGATTACTCCACCGTGACCGAGATTGCACATATCATCCGAGAGGGGAACCTTCCTCAAGATCAATCGGTTGTTGTGTTGAAAGAAGGTGGCCGTGTTGATGACTCGCCATTGTTTCTCCTTCCGACGGGTGGCGGCAACCTGATCAATTATTATGAGTTGGTTAGCCAACTGGAAGGCCTGAATATATACGGATTTGTGCCAAAAGGATATGAAAACGACGAAGAACCGCTCTATACCGTCCAAGAGCTGGCTCAGTATTATTATGGTGTTCTTACGCAATTGCATCCGATAGGTCCCTACCGTTTGCTGGGTTGGTCCTTTGGTGGCAATGTGGCATTTGAGATGGCACGGATCATTGAAGATGCAGGACAACAGCTGGAGTGGCTGATTATTCTGGATGCACCTGCCCGAAGCCATAAACGGGATATTCGTCCAATAAACAAGATGGAGGCTCTTGCCGAATTAGCAAACAACAACGGATATGAGTTCGTGCCTAGCGGAGACTATGAGATTCAGTTAAAGGAAGTCATGCATCACTTTCCAGATGATGGAATAATTAGACATCTCAAAGTGCGTCTGGCCAATGAAGTGGCCTTTGATAACTACTATTCAGCAGAACCGATTCAGTCCGATATCCATCTGTTGTACGCAACCGCTCAGGATGAACAAAGTCCAGTTCCGTTAACGGATGCACAGGTCTGGCACGCCAAGACGACAGGTACATGCACTTCAACGCCTATTCCAGGTCATCATGAGAATCTGATCGACTACAATCATGCTGTGAATGTGGCCCAATATGTGAATCGAATGGTGTAGGGATAGAATACAAGCTTCAATTCTGCGGCCCTACCGGGACTAATGCGGTAGAAGCTGCGTTGAAGCTGGCACGCAAATATACGGGACGTACAGGTGTGTTTTCTTTCATGGGTGGTTACCATGGTATGTCCCTGGGGAGCCTGGCGGTGACCAGTAATCGGGACAGCCGACAGGGTGCTGGCAGAGCATTAGATGGTGTAACCTTTATTCCGTTTCCAAATGAACATAATCATTATTTTGATAGTGCTGCCTACATCGAATATATATTGGAAGACACCCACTCGGGTATTGAGAAGCCGGCTGCCATCATATTGGAGACTGTACAGGCAGAGGGTGGTATCTATGTTGCGGAGTCCTCGTGGTTGAAGAAAATCAGGGCCATCTGTGATCGATACGATATTTTGTTAATATGCGATGACGTACAGGTAGGAAACGGCAGAACCGGTCCGTTTTTCTCCTATGAGCGAGCGCAAATACTACCTGATCTGGTCGTTCTCTCTAAATCCATTAGCGGGTATGGATTGCCGATGTCCTTGCTGTAATGAAACCTTTCGCGGGAACCAGTTGGCCTTTATCGCTGCCAAAGCAGCACTGGAATACAGGGAACAAGTGTCCCTGGAAGAGCAGGTGTATGCGAAAGAAATCATGTTGAAGAAGATATGGAGTGAGGAAATATTGAAGCGGTACCCCAAAATTGATATTCGGGGAATTGGTCTGATCTGGGGCTGGATTTCTTCAAATTCGAACCGGATATTGCCGCAGAGGTACAGAAGGCTTGCTATGAGCGTGGACTTGTTGTAGAGCGAGTAGGCAGACACGATGGCGTGGTTAAGGTCATGCCTCCATTGAACATCTCCAATTACAATCTGCGAAGAGGAATGGATACCCTTAGGGAAAGCATTGCTTCGGTGTTGACGTTGCAAGAGGAGAAAGTTGTGCAAAAGATTTAACTTTGGATGCATCTTTCTGCTTCATGTGGAAGAGAACATCAGATTGAACCAAGCGGAGCATTAATGACTTCGCTTGTCTTCATTCTTCATAGCAGCATGAAAGAGATGTGGAATGAGTTTTAGGTTCGACGTAAGCGGAGGTGGGCCATGGAGATTTTCAAAAACAAGAACTTCAGTTTGATGTTTTTTGGCAGAATCTTGACCAACATCGGAGATAGCTTATATGCGGTATCCGCCATGTGGCTGGTCTACAATCTGGGAGGATCCTCATTTTATACAGGACTCGCGGGTTTTTTGTCCATTTTGCCGAAAATTATTCAACTGTTATCCGGACCGATGATAGATCGGATCCCGATTCGAGGGATTCTGGTATATAGTCAGTTAATTCAGGCCGCATTGTTATTAATTGTCCCTATTGCTGCATACTATGATTTTCTGAGTGTAGGCCTGGTACTCGTGATCACCCCTATTCTGAACATATGTAATACCTGGGTGTACCCTGTTCAGATGTCAGCACTGCCAAGAGTATTGGAGAAACACCAACTCACGCAGGGCAATTCCCTGTTCTCCATCGCTTATCAGGGGATTGATGTGGCTTGTAATGCCATCTCCGGGATACTGATTGTTGCGCTGGGTGCGGTATCTTTGTATTTTTGGAATGCCATCGGTTTCTTCATAGGTGCGTTATTATTCTCCCAATTGCGGATTGCTCCTTATATCATGGAATCGAAAATGAAGAAGGAACAGGATACATATGATGAGACTATTGAACAGGTGAATGGGAGTACATCGTCAGGAATGCGTTTGTTTTTTAGGAATTACACGGATGATTTAGTGAGTGGAATCAGGCTGCTTACACGGACGGCATTGGCCAAATTACTTTTTGGCATTATGGTTATTAATGCTGCGGGAGGAGCGACATTTAGTGTACTTCCCATATATAGTGATGAGATCGGTGGAGCCGATATCTACGGGTTGATGCTGATGGCACAGGCGCTCGGCAGCGTCATTGGTGCAACATGTGCACCGTATCTCAGACTGGAAAATGTGCGTTTGGGTCGGTTGTATTCTGTGGCATACATCATCTCCGGGATCGCTTGGATCGGGTGTATATTTACCCCATGGAGCTGGCTGAGCATTCTGGTATACGGACTGGCCTGGGTTCCCGGCGGAGCCGTTAACGTCATCATCAATACCGTTGTGCAGAAGGGGGTGCCGCAGCAATATTTGGGTTTGGTTTTCTCCGCGACGATGGCTTTAAGCGGTATAGCTATGCCAATAGGCAGCTTGATCGGCGGTACGTTGGGGGTCTGGCTACAGAGTTCTACAGTCATTACCTTATGTGGAATTACCGTTGTTTTGGTAGGTGTATACTGGATGTTCGATCGCGTATCCCGCAATCTTCCCAAGACGGAGCAACTGGATGAAGGATATTTCAATTTCACACCACGTGGCGGCACGGCTCGTTCGAATACCGAAATGGGGGCTTAACACTGTAGCATAATGAGACCGTCGTTCATCTCTAAATTTCATATGTGAAAAAATAAAAAAGGCACCTTCAGAAGGGTATGGGGATAACGATTGGTTATCCCGTGCCTGTTCCATGAGGTGTCTTATTCAGGTTCATTCATGTTAAACCATGTTAAACGTTACCTAAGCAATCGAATATTGCAGGTTAATTGTTGTTACTCGGTATAATCACTTATCGCAGTATGCCCCGCTTCTACACTGATCCAGTAGGAATAATCTTCGCGCAAGTCCACATAGAGGTTAAGTTCCTTTGCATCAAGGTTACTTAGCGTTAGTTTAAAATTGCCATAGGCATCTGTTGTAACCTGTTGCGTCTGGATGTGCTCTACAGCAGGCGAAGGACCATGGATTTTGATCGGCATCGTCTGGTTGGCATACGCCGGGAACGTACCTTGAAGGACCAGTGTGTGATCGGAAGAATATACTGCTTTCATGGTCTGATCCGGTAGTCCGCCGTTCTTTTCATTCTCGGTAGCTTCAGTGGCATTCTTCGGCCTGCTCCATAGTTCGAAGCCTTTTTCCTTCAGGTTCTGGAGAAAAACAACGGCCTCTGCCCGGGTCAAGGATTCTTGTCCCGCATAACCTTGCACCGTAGCTGCGGTTTTGCCTGAAGAGTATCCCATGTTCAGCAGATACCGGATGGCATCGTCGTCCTGGGTATAATTTTTACCGCCAAGCCCCGCCACGATTAAGGCTACTTCTGTTCGGTTCAAGGCACGATTGCGCAGCTTCGGATTCTGTTTGCTGGCATCCAGTTTCAGATTCAACGCGGAAGCATAGGTATAGTAACGATCACTCCAGATGTTTCCTTTGATAGCTTGTCCCTCTGCAGCATCTATGCTCTGAATGACATGGGAATTCGCATACAGCTTGAACAACATAGAGAGGAATTCGGCTTCACTCACCTGATTGTTGGGTTTGAACGTTCCATCCTCGTATCCACTGACCATCTCCTGTTGAACGGCCCATTGAATGGCATCTTTCGCCCAATGTGTACGGACATCAGTTAATTGGGGAATTCCCGTTACCGTAACAGAGACAACCGCTTCTTTCCCTTCAAAACGAATCCGAATTTCGGCTTTACCAGCCTGAAGTCCAATGATTTTTCCATCCTTGATGACAATGCGATCTGACGTCGTGGTGAAGGAAACGTTAGACTGTGGAACATAGGATGTTCCGTTATCATTCACGGCAGTGATTGAAGGCAGATCAATCTGTTCTCCTGCTCGGACTTTCAGGTTTGGTTGTCCTGGCGTTATGCGGGTAAGCGTTGTATCTTGAACACCGTCCACATGGAAGAAACGTGTGGAGTATGAGATTTCCGCTGCTGTACCGTTTTTCTTTTGCAGACCTGTAATTCGAATGTTGAACGTATCGCCGTTTTTTAACAATTGCACATCGTCGGGACGGAATATGATGGCGTAACCATATCCATATCCACCTGTCTCTACATTGAAATAGGCTTGATTAAACCATTGTTTATCCGCAGGGTCCACGTTGTAATAACCGGTTGGGAAGCCACTGTTCTGATTCTTTGCATTAAAGGTCCATGTACGTTGATCGGAAGTCCGAGTCATCTCGACCTGTACCTCAGATAGTGATGGTTTCGCAAATACATCTGTATTCAGTTGAACAGACCAGGCCTGTGTGCTGCCAAAAGCTTCGATTGGAAATGCGCCCTGATTCGGGAACAGGCTGTAGTTGAACGAAGTTCCCCCCGTTCTGCTTTTATCAAATACCTGCATGGCACTATAGTACTGATCATATGTCTTGCCTGCTTCACTACGAGTGGCGAGTCCAAATCCGATTCGTTGCAGTTGTGGACTCAAAATCCAGCGCCGATGACCGAGTCGATCAATATTGGAGGCGTCTGAATCATTCATGTAGGCCTGTATGCTTTTTGTCAGGACGTTATTCTTTGCACTGCTGGTAACGTACAGATTGGAGCTGCTGGCAGACTTTGAACCGGTGTCAAAGAAATCCTTTGGCATATCTCCTGGCTGTTTTGGAGAATGGGACAGGTATCCACCCGTGGAGACCACAACAGCCCCATGCTGGGCTTGACGATTCAATGCCGGATCAAGGACAAGATCGCCCTGTAGCCCCGTGATAAAACGATAAAAGTTGGCTGCATTCAGCCCTTGTTCCAGATAGGCGTCACTTACCACACCAGCAGAGTAGGGAGCACTTGTCGAAGGTGTCTTTGTATACAGGGGAGATGTATCATTGCCATTCATCCACTGATTCCACTTTTGGACAATCTCCTGCTGACTTCGCTCAGGTAACAAACTGTCGACCTGTTCCGCATGTGCCGCTTGAGCACCCCATAACAGAAACAGCAAACCTGCCAAGGGCAGAGTGAACAGTGAATGTATTTTATTTTTCCGATAAACCATGTTTCCAACCCCTCTCATATCTGAACGTACGAAGAACATATGCATGTTCAGCATTATGGTATATTCATCGACATTACAGCTGGTTTTGCTTAGGACCAGGCATGAGAGCATAAGGCCGAGCATGTGAAGGAGGATGTTTAAATTAGGGAGTTGGTGGTTCATTTGTTAAAAAAAGAGCACAGGCCACCCCGCTGATTGGGGACAGCTTATGCTCTTTCTACATATGTATCTACTTTTTAGTCGAGACTCAGGTCGAAATCAGGCTCACACATATAATCTAATGGGTACAAGTCATCTCGTGCCGAGATTAATGCACGGAAATGAAGATAAAGATTATTGGGTTGTACTACAATGCCACCAACACGATGGGGTATAAGTTCAGCCACGACGAAGACATCCTCGGCATTGTTACATTTAAAAAGAACATTTTTCGGATGAATGACTTCCTCCAGGTAACTGCACGTCATCACGTGAAATGTTTGTCCACGCCAGTTTGTCTTGATCACTTTATAGGACTGTGTGCGAACCAGATCCAGATAACGTTCCAGCTGGAACGTATGCTCGAATTGCGTAATATAACCTTTTTTATCTACATCAATCGTAAATTCGACATCATAGCTCACATGCATTTCATCTTTATAAGTTCCGTTCATAACCTTCATGTTGTCAAAGTGTAATCCGAATTCCGGATCATCCACATAGGGAATGGTAATGAGTTCGGGGTCAACATAATCTGTGATCTTGCTGTTCATGGATGGTGCGCTGTAATACTTCGATGGCTGAAGATCAATCGATCCAATCATGCTTCCTGGGAAACCGGGGCTGCAAGTTATTCGCATAGTCATCTCCTTCGTTGTTGGTCAGTAGTTAGACGAACGAGTAGGGAGAAAGTTGCACCAGAATAAGGAAATGAAGGATGAAGCCAGTAGTTCGCACGCCTGAGTAAATTTGGATCAGAGCCAATGTATTAATACTTCTTTTTTGAAATTTTGTTATATTCAGAAAAATATACTTCTATGCTTTTGATCTTTTACTATCCAAATTTCGTTAATTGTTTATAGAGGGGGTGAGGGAGCGTTGAATGATGAAGAGCTTATTCAAGAGATTCGCGAAGGTAGCCGTGCTGCCATGGAAGTACTGGTGAAGCGGCACTATCAGTCGATATTTGCTTATGTTTACCGGAAAACCGGAGAGTACCATACTGCTTATGATCTAACACAAGAGGTATTTGTAAAAATGATGAATTCCTTGGACAAGTATCAGAACACAGGTAAATTCAGTCACTGGCTACTGAAGATTGCAGTGAACCATTGTAGAGATTATTATCGTGGGCGGGAGTTCAAGCAGCAACAAAGAGAGAGTGAATTAACTGAGGATGCGTTCCCTGCCAGTGAACAACAGAATGTTTGGAATATTTTTCATAAGCGATTTCAGAATGAGCAAGTCAGGCGCGCAGTATTAAGTTTGCCTGATCACCAGCGAGATGCAGTCATTCTAAACTATTACAATGGATTGAAGATCAGGGAAGTTGCTGAACTTACGGGAACCAACGAATCGACCGTGAAGTCGCGCATTCGATTGGGGATAACGAAATTAAAGGAGATTATTGTGGGAGGTGAACGGGATGAAAAGCAGAGGAAACGGAGATGAACTGAATCCTGTAACAGAGTTGGAAATAGAAGAGTACAACGAAATTGCTTCATATCTGGATGAGTATCCGGTCGAATTTCCATCCGAGATGGAGATTGACAAGACAATTAGAATGCTGGATACATATATGCCAGATCCCATGAATGCTCACCTGAAACAAAAATCATCTGGGAATTCAGTTAAGGAATTGTTCCAGTTAGTTTATGGTGAGGTCGCTGTCTTCCACAAATCTTACTGGTTAGTTTGTTCAATGCTCTTGTTGTTCGGCTATTGGCTAGGTACTCACAGTACGACAGACCCGTACATGAGTGTGCTCTTTATAGTTCCTGTTCCATTTGTACTTGGTTTGCTAGAAGTTTTTAAAGGTCGAGATCAAGGATTAATGGAAATCGAACTGACCTGCAAAATCACGGCACAGCAACTGATGCTTACCCGTCTAATCGTAGTGCTTATTGGGAATATGGCGTTTGTTGTTTTGCTTAATTTACTTATATCAAGCGAAAAAGATGTTTCCATATCATGGAGTGCTATCGGCCTCTCGTATACACAGCTTATGATAGCAGCAGGTGCAAGTCTATGGCTTGCGATGCGTGTCAGAGGTGGGACAGCCGTCAGTATCTTTTTAATTGTATGGTTCGCGCTGGTTTGGCTTGTACTAAGTAATCCCGAATTGAAGACTCTACTTCAATCGATCCAGCCCACAGTACTTATAGCAATGGCTCTATGCGGAGTTTTACTATTAATCAGTCAGATCTATGAGATGGCAAGGAAATATACATCACAGACAGAAAGAGGTTACGCCTTTGATACTGACCATGGATAACGTATCCAAGAAATACAGGAACAAGTTGGCTGTAAAAGAAGTCTCACTAGAACTATCCAGTGGTGGTGTTTACGGTCTTCTTGGGCCGAATGGAGCAGGGAAGACAACATTGCTTCGCATGATTGTAGACATTTCCAAGCCCACGTCTGGACAAATTTTGTTGAACGGGCAGTCTATCCAAAACATGGGAGACCGTTATCGAAGTTTGTTGGGCTACATGCCCCAGCGATTTGGATTTTATAACCGATTCAGTGCTTATAAATTTCTCATGTATATGTGCTCTTTGAAAGGGATCGGTATTAGTCAAGCTTCAGCACGTGTGCAGGAAACGCTAGTGACGGTGGGCCTTGAAAATCAAGCACAACATAAAATCCGCACATTCTCCGAAGGAATGAAGCAGCGATTGGGAATTGCCCAAGCTTTGTTGAATGATCCACAAATTTTGATTCTTGACGAACCTACAGCTGGATTGGACCCCAAAGAGCGCATTCGATTTCGTAACATTATCGGCGAGCTGGGAAGAGATCGTATTGTAATGTTATCTACGCATATCATTTCTGATTTGGAGTTTTCATGTAAGGAGATGATTTTGTTGAATGAAGGGCAGCTAATCGCCCATAATACTCCGGAAGAGATTATGAACCGGATGAAAAATAACGTATGGAAAGCGAAATTAAATCCGCAGCAACTTGCTGATCTTACCTCTCATTTCAAAGTAAGTGGTTTGTCTTATGAGTCTGATGGAATCGTAGCCAGAATACTGGCCAAAGAACAGCCTGTCCCGCAAGCCATACCAGAATCACCTCGGCTTGAAGATGTATATATGCACTATTTTGGAGAGGAGACGAAGTCTTGATTCGTTTAACTCAATTCGAGTTTTATAAAATTATAACGCGTAAAAGTATTGGTATAGCATTGTCTATTTTAATTGTTTTTCTAGTCGTATACTCATTTTGGAGGCATCCTGGGATAATGGATGGTTCCGCCTTTTACAAACCTTATGAAGGTGCTATTACAACAGAGAAGGTAAAAGTCGCACATAATCAGTATGATTCCATTTGGGATAGTACCAAAGGTAGATACCAATATGGTGCATTGTACGATATTGTGTTTTTTTCTCCAGAGGCGATTAAGAACAGTACACGATATGATGATCGTGGCAACATCATGGAGCGAACAGTGAATGTATCCGAAATTTATTATAATAAACCTTGGGGCTACCTACTGGAATACATTGATCAATTCGGTGTAGTTTTTATGATGATTATGATTCTGTTAGGGTTGGCTCCGGTATTTACCGAAGAATATGTACTAGGTACAGCATCATTACTGCGTAGCAGCAAAAGAGGCAAAAGCAAGCTTGTATCAGCAAAATGCATTGCTTCCATATTGTACGTTGTAATGTGTGCCGTTTTATTTACTGGTGTAAACTTGGTTTTATATTGGTTAAGGTTTGGTAATCTGGCTGGGGCGGATACTTCCATACAGAGCGTGGGCATGTATGTTTACAGCTTTGATTATGAGTTCTCACCGTATACGTTTACTGCTTTTCAATATTATTTAGTTCAATTGTTTACTCATATAGCAGGTAGCTTGGTCTTTGCATCTATTGTTTTACTGGTATCGGTCCTCAGTTCTACATCCTTTATAGCTATAATTGTGAATACCGTGATAGTAGGTCTGCCATACTTGGCCTTTGACGTATTAAATTTGAATTCCGGGTCATTAAATTGGGTCGAGAAATTTTCGATAAGTACCATGATACGGGTAACAAGGCTTTATCAAACACCAATAAACTATTCCTTATTCGGACTGAATATGTCTTATTTAACCTTATATATAGTTGTGATGGCTTTCATGACTGTTTCGACTATACTTGCCACATATCGTATATTCCATAGCCGGGAAGTGTTTTCTTGAGTGAAGCTATGAGTGATTCCTTTTAGAGATATGGTTCGCAGTCACTGCGGACTTTTTTTATTTGCAGGAGTACTGGCACTATTTCCAATCTACTTACTCTTTTGATACAGTAACTGTAGGACATATCGGAGGTACATATCAACTATGAGACAACATGAATGGGTCATGGAGAACCGTGCCCCATATCGCTCTCGGAGAGGAGTCCATCTAATGAATGTGAATGAACATGTGATCGAACAACAGTCTCTTACCTTTGTGGGCATCAAACGAACGTTCTCTTGTGTGGATGGTGAGAATTTAATAGAAATTCCTAAGATGTGGCAGGATGCTTTGGCAGACGGTATTGAGGAACGTTTAAACGGGTTCAATAACGGAGCTATTCCCGGTCTGGTGGGCATCTGTGTAGATCAGAGAGAGCTGAAGGATAATCAAATGGAGTATTGGATTGCTACCTCTTACTCAGGTGAAGTGCCTGAAGGTTTGGTGTCCATCGAACTTCCCGCGTCCCATTGGGTTGTATTTGAAACGGATGAATTAAAGCCGGAAGCGATACAACGGTTGTGGCACTATATTATGACAGAGTGGTTTCTTTCCACTTCATATCAGCATGCAGGGATTCCAGAACTTGAAGTGTACAGAGGTGATGGCATACCTCCCCAAGTCTGGATACCTGTAAAATCACTATAAGAGGTTGTTCAAAAAGTCCGCTTTTGATTACGAAGGATGCCTAGAGGCATCATCAGCATTGAATATGGAATTCAGCCGAAATGTCCGTTGCTCACGTAGTTTCCCTACGCTCCGCTACTCCATTTCTAGCTTCATCCCATCTTCTCGGTACTGAAAACCAATCTTTTTGAACAGGTATTGTGAGCAAAATTGAATTAGGAGGTCTGCGATGTTATCCAATAAAGTGATTGATCATTGCCAGGAGCAAGGCTGGTGGCATGAAGATGTTCCAGCAGCCTACGAAGAAGCATTGCGGAAGCTTGGAATTGATCTTCAATCGGATTTTGCACAATTTTATTTACATGCAGAGGATGGACCAACTTTTTACAGCAGGCATCAGGAGTTGTATCAGATCTGCTGGTTTATGGAGAATACCGTATATATGGAAGACATGAATGTAGCACAGCTTACACTGGGACTTCCCGAGGCGTATATTCCACTGGACAGTTTTGAAGGTGAAGGTGGATTTTTCTACAACCGTCAGACGGGAGAAGTGGTACTGGTGGAACTGGGTGAATCGATTGAACGGTTTCTTAATGGCGAGAGTGAGCCGCAGTGGGCTGATTTCAATGCTTTTCTGGAGTGGTATTTCGTTCTGGAGGAGGAGACGGTGCAATGAAAGATCTGACACCGGAACATGCCGAACTGGAGCGACAAATTGTAGAAACGGTAGAAGCCGGTAATGTGCTGGATGAGACGCAACAACATGAACAAGCACTTATCTATTATGATCAGGCATGGGGCATGTTGCCCGAGCCGAAGATGGAATGGGAGATTGCAAGCTGGATCGCATCCTGTCATGCGAATGCACATATCGATCTGAAACAGTATGGACTGGCCAAGCCTTGGGCTGAGATATCGTTAAGTACGCGGAGTTCGGATAGAAGTACGAGTCCGTTGATCGATCTCGGCATGATCTGCATGAGACTTGAACAGCATGACGAGGCGTATTCATATTTGCATCAGGCGTATGAGTTCGGCAGAGAGCGTGCATTTCAGGGAAGTCCGAGGGACGTGTTGAGTTATTACATTGAAGAGCGGGCTAAGCGTAACTAGAATGATTCCGACCAGACCATGAAACAAAAAGGGTACCCCGGTTTGGCCAAAATATGACCATAGGAGTACCCTTTCGATTATTACGGGATGTTTGGCTTAATCTAATCCGAAATGTTACGCGTATAGTATTCAATAATATCCTTACGACGGATAATACCGAGGAAGACACGATCGACATCCACCACGGGCACAAAATTTTGGTCTGCTGCAAGTGTCAGCATATCCTCCATTTCAGCCTCAATGAATACACATTCATTATATACCCGATTGTTAATCTCATGGACCTGAACCTGATCCATCGTATCAAAAGTCAATCCGGGTGTATTTCGCATTTTCCATAACAAATCGCCTTCGGACAGGGTAGCAACATATTTTCCATCCTGGTCAATCACGGGAACGGCGGTGTAGTGTTGCGATTCCAATTGCTCAATAGCATCTTTCATGGAAGCGGTAGACTTGATATAGGCCACTTCGGCTTTGGGGAGTAAAAAATAGCTGATTTCCATCATCGGGCTCCTTTTCAGCCTTTTGCATAGCAAAAAAGCTTTAGTATGTAATCTCACTCTCCTTATTTAAACATATTATGTGAGCTTTCGGCTATTTTTAATGATAAATTCGTCAGATTTGTTTCATTGTTTAAATGGCTCTGGAAATCTATAGTGTATATTAGAGGTGATGTAACCATGAAATCCAAACGTAAATTAATGTACGGACTGCTGCCCATCTTGTTTGCAGGTGGAATCGGAATGTATCTATACATGCAGAATAACAAAGAAGCAGAGGCCAAACCCCAGACTACCGTGAATCAATACATAGAGCATCTGCAAAAAAAAGAATTTGACCAGTTGTACACCTTGATGACACCTGCTTCGCTGCAAGAGTCGGGCATGAACAAGGAACAATTTGTTGAGAAATACAATGCGATCTATTCGGGTATGGAAGTATCCACCGTCAAGGCGGAGGTTAAACCTGTGGATGTTGACAAAACGGCTTCCGATGGCAGTAAGACCGATGCAGAGAAACAAAACCCGGATATGTATGAGGTGGATTACAACCTGCAACTGACAACTTTTTTGGGTGAAGTCAGTGAGACGCATACATTGAAACTGGTCCGGCACGAGCTTGAGGACGGGGGAAAAAACTGGAAAATTAACTGGCAGCCTTCGCTGATCCTGAATGACATGGTTAAGGGCAGTAAGGTACGAGTGAGGACACTGTTCCCGGATCGTGGAGACATTGTGGATCGTGATGGTTTGCCGCTCGCTACCAAGGGCACGATGAATGAATGGGGCATTGTACCTGAGAAACTTGGTGATAACCCGGACCAGATGATTGCCCGAATCGCGAGCCATTATCAGGTTTCGGAAGATGCCATTCACAAGGCGCTTGCGCAGACATGGGTGAAGCCAGAGTATTTTGTCCCGATTGGTTCAACGGAGGAGTTTGACGTACCAGAATCTTTAAGCGGGGTTACGATGCAAAGCAAGGAAATCCGCTATTATCCACTCGGTGAGGCAGCTGCGCACCTGATTGGTTACGTGCGCAAAGCCACCAAGGAAGATCTGGATAAGGATACGGAAGGGTATTATCGCGCAGAGGATTGGATTGGTAAAGCGGGTTTGGAGCAGTCCATGGAGAAACAGCTGCGTGGTGAACGTGGTGGTCTGATCGAAATCACCGATGAATCCGGTAACTCCCGTTCTGAGCTTATTCGCAAGGATGCTGTAGATGGACAGAATGTACAGCTGACGATTAGCTCCAAACAGCAAAAGAAATTGTATCAGACTTTATCCAGTGGTGGAGACGCCGGTGCAATGGTTCTGATGAATCCGACGGACGGCAACCTGCTGGCGTTGGTCAGTGCGCCTTCCTATAACCCGAACAAGATGGTTACAGGACTTACTCAGGCAGAGTGGGATGCTTATTCGGCGAATGAGAAGCTTCCTTTTATCAACAGAGTCACTACCCGGTATGCACCAGGATCAACCTTCAAAGCGATTACAGCCGCAGCGGGACTGGTGGAGAAGGTGACCACAGCAGACAAAACCCATGATATCTCTGGCTTGCAATGGCGCAAAGATGATAGTTGGGGCGGTTATTATGTCAAGCGTGTGAAGAGTTTATCCCCGGTTAACATGGTCGATGCTCTGGTGTACTCGGACAATATTTACTTTGCCATGGAAGCGATCGAGATGGGCAGCGCCAAGTTTATTGATGGGATCCAGAAATTTGGTTTTGGCGATAACTTTGGACTGGATGAACTGTATCTGAAGCCAAGCCAATATGCCAACGAAGCACATCTGGATCTGTCGTCTGAGGTGTTACTCGCTGATACGTCCTACGGGCAAGGGGAGATGTTAATGTCCCCGATTCATCTGGCGTCGTCATTTACACCTTTTATTAATGAAGGGAAGCTGGTGAAACCTGTTCTGATCGAGGGAAAAGAAAGCACTGACCCTGAGGTAATCATTACTCCGGAAGCCGCAAATACGGTCAAGGATGCTTTGGGAGAAGTTGTTTCCCGGCAGGGAGGCACCGCCCATACCTTGAATTCAATTCCTGGGGGGCTCGCGGGCAAGACGGGAACAGCGGAACTGAAAGCGAAGAAGGGAGAGAAGGGTCAGGAAAACGGATTTTTCGTAGTGTTTGATACCGACTCTCCGACCTTCCTGTTATCGGCTGTAATTGAAGAGGTGAACGGCCGAGGTGGAAGCCACTATGTCGTGGATAAATTAAAGCCTTTTTTGGAAAAGTTGGAGATTACGCAGTAAATCCGATTTAATATATAGCCTCGCAAACATCATAAAAAGACCCGGTCACCATGTTATAGTTCGAACATGAGACTGGGTCTTTTTTAGTTTCATTTTATTCAATATGGGATCATTTATTTCCTTGCAGTGATCATGAAGCGTGCCGAGTTGGTACGAATGCCCTTCTCGTCGTGATGTTCATTCACAAACTGCTGGAATCGCTCGAAGTCAGTGTCTACCTTTCCGAAATCAGGAATGATGGGTGCATGGGTTAGGAGAAACATCAAATCTTCAGGTGTAGCGTAATGCTCCACCACATTATATTCACGGGCCTGAATGTCATGGA
Source organism: Paenibacillus sp. FSL K6-1122 (assembly GCF_037977015.1). Lineage (NCBI taxonomy): Bacteria > Bacillati > Bacillota > Bacilli > Caryophanales > Paenibacillaceae > Paenibacillus > Paenibacillus sp. FSL K6-1122. The sequence continues at coordinate 1,020,677 of NZ_CP150272.1, forward strand.
AACCTGCTCTTTGAAGTTCATGCTTGTATCGTTCCATCAATGTGCCAGGTTGAATGCCAAGACTCTGTCCACGGCCAAAAGCTTCTGAAAGGTTGGATTTATCATGTTCGCTGACCTGCTGGGTTAGAAATACTCCACCCTGAGCAAGAACCCTAAATACTTCTGAAGCAGAGAATCTTGAGTGTCTGGAAGATACCACATTAAAGAAGCAATCTGGAAAATCCAGTTTTTCTGCGTCCATATGAAGAAAGCGTACATTGGAATGACCGCCCGTAGCATGAAGATTATGCTGTGCGGTCTCAATCATTCCTTGAGCGAGATCAATTCCCACCAGCAATAAAGTTTCTTCCGCAATGGACAGAATGGCTTCTCCACCACCTGTTCCAATATCCAGCAACAGATCGGACGATCGCGTATGGCGAACAACTTCCTCATAGAAGTTCCATCCGATGTTCTCCGAGACAACGTTCATGGAGCTGAAGTTCCAGCCATTCGTCCGGCCTACGCGTTCATAAAAGTCAGCGTAATCTATTTTGTTTTTCATTTTCATATTCCTCCAATGTGAGTTTGTTTGAACAGGACAAGAGAGTTGTGCCAAATCGTTCTAATGTAAATGGTCGAATAGGATCAAATGGGACAGACGTGTCCCTTGATAGCTGGTACGCGTTTTGACCCAGCCCGACGACTAATTACTTCGAACAATACGGAGCAACATCCGTGTCACCTCACAAGTTGGAATGTCTCCATTATATTCAATTGACAGCGTATTCGCGAGGTGTTATTTTGAGGTGGAATGTATTCTAAGAGTTCGAGGTGATCAATGGTGGCTATTCGTGCTAAGCAGATTTTTGTCAATTTACCTGTTCAAGATTTGAAGAAATCCGTTGAGTTTTTTACCAAGGTGGGATTTGAGTTTGACGCCAATTTTACGGACGAGTCTGCTACTTGTATGATCATCGGGGAAAATATTTACGCCATGCTTCTGGTGGAGGAACGTTTCCAATCCTTCATTTCGAAAAAAATCTCCAATGCCGCCGATACAACCGAAGTCATCGTTGCCCTGTCTGTAGATAGCCGTGAGCAGGTAGATGTGATTGTACAAGCTGCCCTCGATGCAGGAGGGAAGCCATCCAACGAACCACAAGATCACGGATTTATGTACGGATGGAGTTTTCAGGATCTGGATGATCACCTGTGGGAAGTTTCCTATATGGATCTCAGCGCTTTTCCTTCGGAGTAAAAAAATGAAAATAACTAGAGCCTTCCTAGATCTATAGGAAGGTTCTTTTGCATCCATTATGACTCGTTTAAACATGAGATCTATAGAACATATGGTGTAATATTCCTTTTTACTATATGATAAATATCGATTCATGTTGGTGTTTTTTAGCAATTGATGCGATAGGCGAACCCCGGGAAAGCGAAGTATACATATGTTCTTAAGTGGAGGGATCAGGGTGTATTGTCATGTATGTGGGACCAAAAACAGTCCGGCGGATAACACGTGCAGAAAGTGTAGAACCAAATTGAAAGAAACAAGCTCTACAGAGGAACAGATCTGGGCAGAAACAGCCATTGACTTGGATAAAGGAACGCAAAAAGCAATTGATTCGTTGTCCCGTCAGCAGCAACCAGCTTCCAAACAGGGAAATACGGGTCAAGGCCTTGCATTTAGCTGGATTATTCCCATACTTCTGGCAGTAGTTGTAGGAGCTTTGCTAACGTATTATTACAAGCAGGAAACAGGTATAAATGCAGAGGTTAAATCACTGCACCAACAGGCGGAACGGGCTGCACTAGAGGGGAAATATAAAGAGGCTCTCCAACTGCTGGACAGCGCTCTAACGAAACGACCGAACTATGATGCACTTATACAGGATCGGCAAGTTACGGCGAAGGCGTTCAACTTGATGAATCAGTTGGATGAGGCGTCCACAAGTCTGAAGACAGGAAAGCTGTCCGCAGGAGACAAGACCATTCAGGCTGTAGCCAAAGCGCTGATGGAGCGGGAAGAACCTGTTTTTGCCAAAGTGCGTGCCGCATTCAACAACAGAAAGGTAACGCTGGCCGTATTGAAGGTGAAAAAGGAAATCGACAGTTTGACAACAATTGAGGCACTAGCCGAGAAGTTGGACACCATATCAGACTTGAAAGGCAAGGAAGCTGAGACAGTAGAGAAGCAAATTGTCGACAAGCTCGCAAGCATAAGTTATAAAGAGGCGGAACAGCAAGTAAAGCAAAAGAATTTCACAATTGCGTTACAAACGGTCGACCAGGGATTGTCCTATGCGCCGGAAAATGAAAAACTGACTTCGTATCGTGAACGGGTACTCAGTGAAAAAAAGGCATTTGAAAAAGCGGAAGCGGATCGCATTCAATTGGCGGAGCAACAGGCTGCAGAAGAAGATCTGATGAATCGAACGGCGGCAGTAAGTGTCGTGAACGTTGATGCGACGCTTGATATGTACGGGGATCTTTATATTAGCGGTTCATTGGTCAATAATGCAACTCGTCCGATCTCTTCCATTACAGTGTTGATTGATATTTATAATATAGACGGTATATACCTGGGCCAAACTTATGCAGATGTGTATCCAAGCTGGCTGGATGTGGGGGAAGAAGGTTTTTTTGAAACCTATTATTATGGTGTGTACGAGGAAGCGGAAATCTCTGTTGTGAATGCAACGTGGTATCTCGAATAGGAGGACAGGTTGGAATGACCAAACGAACATGGAGTACGATCATATCCAGTGCTATTATCATTGGTGCTGGAGCAGGAGGCGTGTTCTGGATACACCAGCATTCAGCAGATCAGTTGCAGGATGGGCCCAGACTGGCAGTTGTTGCCGCGAAGGAAACGGAAAATGCGGCAGCGACGACTGCCTCCAAGCAACCTGTGAAGAAGACACGCAAACAGATTATAGAAGAAAGCCAGAAGAAAGTTGTAACGATCGAGAGTAGTAGCGGATTGGGCTCTGGCTTTCTCTACAATGATCTGGGAGATGTCGTGACCAATGCACATGTGGTGGAGGGGGCGAATGAAGTAACTATTCGGACCTTGAACCATGAGGAATATAAGGGGACGGTTATTGGTATTGGGAATGAAACAGACGTAGCTGTAGTCAGGGTTCCTGATTTGAAAAAAGTTAAGCCGTTAATCATCGCCAAATCCAAAGCTGAGACCGGAGACGAGATTCTGGCATTGGGTAGTCCACTTGGGCTAGAGAACACCGTAACAACCGGAATCATCAGTGGATTGGGGCGTAGCTTTGAAATAGCACCTTACATCTATAGTAACCTCTATCAGATCTCGGCACCAATAACCCATGGCAACAGTGGTGGACCACTCATTAGTGCGGAGACTGGTGAAGTGATCGGCATTAATTCGGCGGTCGTGGAGCAGGAGGGGGGAATAGGATTCAGCATCCCTATGACTAGTGTGCTCAAGCAGGTGCAGGCGTGGTCCAAAAATCCTTCTGGCACAACGTCGGTGCGGACGGTTGGAGATACTCACCTGGGTTCAGCCACTAAGACATTGCAAGCAGAAGGAATTGTAACGGACTTTTATACAAGCCTTAATCTGAGTGATTATGTCACCGCTTATGCACTGCTCGGAAGCGAGTGGCAGAGTGCTACAACATATGCCAAGTTCAGAGAAGGATATCTGAATACAAGTGAGGTGACCATCAGTGAGGTATCCTCAGTCAATAAAGGCGATGACGAGATGGAAGTGAAGGCAATGATTACAGCAAATGAACGCAAAGATGGGGAATATATAATATCGCAATATCGGGTCGAGTATCAGTTGGGTTATGAGAATGGTCAACTGAAAATATTGCATGGTAAAGGTAAAAAAGTGAAATGATTGTGGAGGGAGAGTGGGCATGCGTGCCAATTCTCCTTTTTCATTGCTTATATTGGGTGCATCTGTTAAAATACAGAACGAATGTTCAGTATGCATGGGACGGAGTGAAATGGAATGAGTATGAATAAAAAGCAACTTCAAACCGAGCAGACCAAGAAAAAACTTGCGGATGCTTCCAAAGCCCTTTTTGTACAAAAAGGTTATAAAGCAACGTCCATTGAGGATATTGTAGCTGCGACGGGCAGCAGCAAAGGCAATATATATTACCATTTTAAAAGTAAAGAAGGTCTGTTCCTCTATCTAATCGATGAGTGGGACCGGGAGTGGGAAGAGAGCTGGGCGGCCAAAGAACATCTCTATCGCACCTCCACGGAGAAAATTTATGGTTTGGCGGAACAATTAGTTCTGGACGATATGAATCACCCGCTGACGAAGGCAGCTGATGAGTTCTTCACAGGGGAAAAGAAAGAAAATGATATTGAGGAGCGGATCTCCTTAATGTTTGAGCGGCATATTCAATTTAATAAACAAATGATAGAGCAAGGCATTGAGAGCGGTGAGTTCAAAGCAGACAATGTAGATAATCTCGCGCTCATATTGGAAAGTACCATTATTGGCCTTAGTCAGATGTCACGGGGGATGGAGCCTGATCAGGCTCTTGCGTTATACCGCCAGGCCGCTAGTGTATTCTTGCACGGGATTGCAAAAGATAAAGCTTAAGCAACATTTTGACAACTACGGAGGATGGAATCATGGCATTACTAACACGGAACAGGGGCGCACTGCTGCTGTTAATGTTTAATATTTTTCTCGTTTTTACGGGTATTGGTCTGGTTGTACCGATCATGCCTGCGTATATGGATCTACTGCATATCACCGGATTCACGGTTGGATTGCTGGTAGCGGCATTTTCCTTCACCCAGTTTCTGTTCTCCCCGCTTGCGGGTCGTTGGTCGGATACATGGGGACGTAAAAAAATTATCGTTGGTGGCATGCTGATTTTTGCCGTATCCGAGTTTATGTTTGGTGCGGTCAATGCACCAGTCTTGCTCTTCGCAGCCCGGATGCTTGGTGGTATTGGTGCAGCGATGATCTTCCCGGCGGTTATGGCTTACACCGCAGATATTACAACAGAGGAAGAACGCGGCAAAGGTATGGGATTGATTAATGCAGCGATTACAACCGGATTTATCATCGGTCCGGGAATTGGTGGATACATTGCGGACTTTGGCATTCGAATTCCATTCTACGCCGCTGGGGTTGCCGGTTTGCTGGCATCCATCATTACATTGATTATTTTGCCGGAATCCACGCGAAGCACAGGAGAGCAAACTAAACCTGTAGCTGGTGCAGAGAAGGTCAAAGCTCCGGGTATGGTATCCCAATTGCTCAATTCATACCGTGAACCGTACTTTTTCAGTTTGATCATCGTGTTTGTTATGGCATTTGGTCTGGCGAACTATGAGACGGTATTTTCACTATTTGTGGATCATAAGTTTGGCTTCACGACCAAAGACATTGCATTTATTATTACATTTGGTTCCATCGCAGGTGCGGTTGTGCAAGTATCCCTGATCGGTTGGTTGCTCAATCGATTTGGTGAAAAGATGGTCATTTCAGTCTGTCTGTTATTTGTAGCCGTATTTGTCCTGTTGACCTTGTTTGTAAGTACGTACTGGATGATTCTTGTCGTAACGTTTATCGTCTTTCTGGGTATGGATATTTTACGTCCGGCGATCAGTACACAGATGTCCAAACTGGCACAAGAACAACAGGGCTTTGTGGCCGGATTGAACTCGGCGTATACCAGTTTGGGGAATATCGCAGGTCCAATCGTAGCTGGAGCACTGTTCGATGTGAATATTAACTATCCTTATGTTTCAGCAGCTGCCGTTCTGGCGATCTGTTTCCTGTTATCCCTACGAGTACTCAGAGGGGCCAAAGCGGTAAAACAACCGAAGGCTGAAATGTAATTTTATAATTGGAAAATAAAGCTTCCATATCAATGCATCAACACCAAAAAAGTCGACTACACATGTTTCATGTGCAGTCGACTTTTTTAATAGTACGGTATTAACGGACTTCTCCATTCGTTTCAATTAGTTTTTGATACCAGTGGAAACTCTGTTTGCGGATACGTCTCAATTCCTTGATATCGAATTCCTCACGATCCACATAGATGAATCCATAACGTTTGCTTGACCCTTGATGTGTGCTGACCAGATCGATCGCAGACCAAGGGCAGAAGCCAAATACATCCACGCCGTCCGTAATCGCCAGTTGAATCTGTTCGATATGTTTATTGAAGAATTCAATACGATATGGATCGTTAACCACGTCGCCTTCCTCCAGTTTATCAAAGGCACCCAGACCATTTTCCGTAACAATCAATGGCAGGTGATAACGGGAGTAGATCTGGCGCAGGGTAGAGCGGAAGCCCACGGGATCAATTTCCCAGCCAAACTCCGTTTTTTGCAGATTGGGATTCACAGATCCTCTATATGCGCCCGGTTCACCTACGATTTCATGCTGGTCTCCTGTATGGGAGAAGTCATTACCATCGTTCAGGCTTTCACCAACCGTTTGGGAAGTATAATAGTTAAACGCAATAAAGTCAGGGTTTCCTTGAGCCAGGATGTCCATATCTCCGTCTTCAATGACAGGCGTATATCCTTTCTCTTCGAGATAACTCCAGGCAATATGGTTATAACGTCCATATACCGCCATATCGAGATAGAGCCAGTTACGAATGGCAGCATAGTTATCAGCCGCGAGTGTGTCTTCTGGTTTGGAACTCGCCGGGTAAATTACACCGATATTGGGAGCTGGGCCAATCTTGGCTTCAGGTAGCATTTCATGACACAGGACCATGGCTTTTGCTTGAGCAACCAGCATATGGTGATTTTGCTGATACAGTGTTTTTTGCGGATCAACAAGTGTTGTATCCAGTGTACCCAGAGAGCCAGGATGCAGGATTAGCATATTTTGTTCGTTGATGGTCAGCCAATATTTAACCCGATCTCCGTAGTTCTCATAAAGAGTCTTGGCATATTGTTCAAAAGCATCAATCGTTGCTCGCTTGGACCAGCCGCCTTTTTCTTCAAGCGCATAAGGAAGATCGAAATGATACATGGTCACAATGGGTTCAATACCGTATTTAATTAACTCATTAATGAGGGAATCGTAAAAGGCGAGGCCTTTCGGATTCACTTCACCTGCTCCTTGCGGATAGATGCGTGTCCATGCGATGGAGAAGCGGTAGGCTTTGAAGCCCATTTCGGCGAGCAACGCCACATCTTCTTTGTACATATGATAATGATCACTGGTTACCTTGAAGTCGGTTACGCCTTCCACATGATTCCCCATGTCGATGACAGAAGGGCCTTTACCATCTTCATTCCAGGCTCCCTCAATCTGATAGGCAGAGGTTGAACCTCCCCAGAAAAAATCTTTAGGAAATGGTTTCAGTTGAGTATGTTTCATGGTTAGTTCCTCCTAAATTAAATTCGTATAATATAAGTTGGGTCAGACTACGAGAGTCAGCAGGACATCATTTTTCTGTACCTGTTCCTGAGTTGTTTCGAACACATCCACTTCTTGTTGCGTTAGAGTGACAATGACAGGTGTTACGGTTTCGTATCCGGCTTTCTTGATCTTATCGATGTCAAACTGGATCAACAGATCGCCCTGTCTGACGATATCACCTTCCTGAACAACTGGAGAGAAGTGTTTTCCCTTTAGCGCTACTGTATTGATGCCGATATGAATCAGGATTTCCGTTCCTGCGTTGGTTGTTAATCCAATGGCATGTCCAGTTGGGAAGAGGGAAGTGACAACGCCATCTACGGGAGCGACAACTTCGCCAATCTCAGGGACAATCGCCAAACCTTTGCCCATAGCACCAGTCGAAAAGGCTGGGTCGTTAATGGTATTCAGTGCTACGGCTTTACCAGTAAGTGGGCTATAAATTTGTTCTTTCTTGATCTCCGTTGTTTTGGTCTCAGGTACGACAGGAAGTTCTGCCGGCGTACTTTCAACTGACGTGTGGGGGACAGATTCATTGGTCGCGGAAACTTTGTCTTTGGTTTTGCTTTCATAACCAAACATCACCGTTAATACCGCGGCTACCGCAAAGGAGCAGGCAATCGCAATTACGTAGACAACCGTTGGTGTATAGACAGGAATGGCAAATATATTGTGGAACACATAAGCAGTCATTTTAACACCAAAGTGACCATTGATGGCACCGCCGATCGCACCTGCGATAACCACAATAGGAATCACACGTTTATAACGCAGGATCAAACCGTATACAATTGGTTCAGTGACTCCTGCGAGTAAACCTGTAAGGCTGGTTGAGCCAGCAAGAGTGCGCAGGGTTTTGTTCTTTTTGGCTTTCAGGAAAATACCGAAAGCTACACCGATTTGTGCAAATACAGCTGCAGCAGCCATGGCTTCAATCGGATCGCCGCCAACCCCGATATTTTGTATCGTGATTGGAGTGAAGCCCCAGTGGAGTCCAAAGACAACCATGAAGGTCATGAATCCACCGAGTACAACCCCTGATAATATACCGCTGACACCAATGAGCCAAGTTACGCCGGAGGAGATCCAGTCACCTACCGTGGTACCGAATGGTCCAAAGGCCATTGCGGACAGAGGAACCATAATCATCAAAGCAATCATTGGTACAAGGAACAATTGCAGGTCTTTCAAAATGATTTTCTTGAGTAACTTATCGAGAACAGCGTAGATACTAATGGATATGAAGATTGGGAATACGCTGGCTGAATAATTCATCATGACAACCGGGATACCCAGGAATGATACATCTGAGCCCTTATCCATCAGCCCGGTGAAGCTCGGTTCCATCAGAGCGGCACCAATTACGCCAGCTACATAAGGATTGGCTTTCAGCTTCATACCTAGTGTGATCCCAAGAAAGATGGGCAAAAAATAAAATACAGCGTTGCCGGCAGCGGATAAAATCAAGTATGTGTCACTTGTATCCGACATCCATCCGAGCATGGTCAGGACAGTCAGCAAAGTTTTTAGCATACCTGATCCTGCCATAGCCGGGATTAACGGCGAGAAACTTCCGGATATAATTTCAAAAACTTTGGATAATAGCGAGGTTTTTTCCCCTGTAGACTCAGCCGATGAGGAGGAATCTCCTCCGAAATCCCGGTTTTTCATAATCTCCGCATATACATGAGCCACGTTACTACCGATGACCACCTGGAACTGGCCGCCGCTTTCAACAACGGTAATAATACCATCGTGTTTTTCAAGCGTTTCGCGTTCGGCCTTTTTCGAATCTTTCAGGTCGAATCTCAGCCGGGTCGCACAGTGGACAAGACCGTTGATATTGGCTTCTCCGCCGACGAGACGAACGATGTCATCCCCCATTTTTTTATGATCCATGTTCATTCTCCTTTGTTGTTAAGATTGCCTGAAAACAAAAAAATACCTAAACGAATGGCTATGATCATCGGAAAGATGACCTGTTGCCAATCATTTAGGTATCGCCTGCTTGAGCAGTAACAATCCTTGTCGTTAAGTTGTGAGACCTACTATATATGACGCCGAAATCGTTTGCAAGTTTTTTTTATTCCGCGTCGAGAAGCTCGTTACGGGAAGTGACACGTTGAATATGGATCGTCAAATACACCTTTTCATCAATGGACATGGCACTTTCAAACTTGTCTTCAAGGTACTGATTGATCCGTTGTGTGCATTCAAATGCCTTGCTATATTTGTCCTTCACCTGTTCATACAGAAAGTTATCTCCAGAAGCAAATTGCTCCTGTTCATTACTCAACATACGCTGCACAAAGTATTGCAGGTGGGTAATAAACCGGGAATAATTAAACGAATTTTCATCCAGGGCGATGTGGTAATGGTTGGTCACAATGTTGAAGATATCATCAATAACTTCTGTAATTTCAACGGTTTGTTTCATGCCTTGAGCATCTTGACGAGCGTTTACAAAATGCATCGCAATAAAGCTGGCTTCATGTTCATCCATTTGGATGCCGAATTGTTCCTGGATCAGCTTCACAGCGTTCATGCCAATCCCAAACTCCTTCTTGTAAAACTTCTTGATCTGCCACAAAAGGGAATTCTTCAGCCCGACGGATTTACGGTACCGGGTAATGGCAAACTGAATATGATCGATCAATGATATATAGATATTATCACTAAAAATATCGCCCATTTCCTTTTTGGCATGGCCCACAATTTCGTCCGCTAACTTCAAATATTCGACCGATGTTTCCCCAATCAGATCGATTAATTTTTGTGGTATTTTATCCGATTTCAGCACAAAGGTTTTTTCGATTTTATCCTCATCCACGGGCTGTCCGTTTTTCTTTTTGAAGCCAAGACCGTTGCCAATGACAACAAATTCGTGACCAACTTGGTTCTCAGCCCGAATGACATTGTTGTTAAAAATCTGACGGATGATCATATATGTGTTTCACCTCAATTGGTCGTAATAAAAACAAAAAACCCAAACTAAGGCTTAATAGACAGCCTTGGTTTGGGTATCGCCTGCTTACCAGTAACAATCCCGAAGAAGACGCAGCTTCCTCTTTCAATTATGTCCACTATACCGCTTTCATAACAGAATAACAATACAATGATTTATGGAAATGGACGTAAAGACGTGGATTTTTGGTATAATAAGAAATGCTGGAAGTGAATTAGATGGGCTGGGTTGCATAATAAGTTACCGAGGACGGTCATTTTTAAGCATATACAGGATTATTGGAGTGATAACATGAGCAATGCAAAAGGAAAAGGCGGCACCGGCCGTGGTACGGGTAAAAAAGGATGGAACCGTTGGCAAGCCGCTGCTAACCGGGCGAAAAGTGCACCGAAGCCTTATAAAAGTAAAGGCACAAAGAAGAAGGACGATACCGAAACTTCAAGTGGCAAGCCCGAGTAAGTGTGGCTTGACGATGCCAGAGGAGAGAGCTGCCTGACTAACGGGTGGGTCTCTTTTTGCTTGAAAAGATAAAAAATTAAATTGACAGTAATGTAAATATGGTAATAATATAGAGCTTACGCAAATTAGATGGTAGTGCTACTATATAGAGAAAGGAGCAACAGCATGCCTGTTAATATGGATGAAAATCCACTTGGACTGATTCTGTCACGGACGTATCTGGCATACAAAAAAACAACAACCAGAAATCTGAGTGAACAGGATATTACTCCGGAACAATTTGCAGTCTTGAATGAATTGAGCAAGGCTGGAAGTCATATATCACAGAAAAAACTGGCTGAATTAACAGTGCGGGACCAGACAACGGTAGGCAAAATTATAGACAAGTTGATTCGCAAAGGTCTGGTGACAAGAGAAGAAGATCCACAGGATCGCAGAGCGGTTTTGCTTTGTTTGACGGCGGAAGGACTGGAAATGAATAACGTTCTGACACCAAAGGCAAAACAGCAAGAGCAAGAGGCACTCGCCGAATGTTCTCCTGAAGAGCTTGAAGCATTCATGAATGTGATGAATCGTATCTATGAAAAGATGAAATAAATTTTTTTGAGCAATTATGTGCATGTGCATATATATGTAGTGCAATTATTTTAATTTTAACTAATGGGAGCCGTGAACGAATGAAAAGCTTCAAAGATTTTCTTAAAGTGCCACAGACAAAAATAGGGTTGGTTTTTGCATTAATTGTTCCGCTGTTATTTGTTGTGATCTGGATGACGGGTTATCATCAAGCCACGGAGAGAGTGGATCAACTTCAAGTTGCTCTGGTGAACGAAGACGGGACACAGGGAACAGAGGTGCAGAAGCAGATTGAAACGCTCGCGCCTTTCCATGTCAATGTTCTGGGATCTGCCGAGGAAGCTGAGCAACAGATGAATGCAGGTAACTATGCGATGGTTATTGTTATTCCGGAAGGATTCACTGACCAGATAGAAGGAGGTACAGAGGCGAGCTTGTCCTTTTATATCAATCAGGGAAATGCCGATGTAGCCAAATCCATTGTGGAACATGCTGCGACCGGAATGACTGCACAAATGGGTCAAGGGATTCTGGAATCCAAGGTTCAAGTGACACTCAATAACGATAGTATAAATAGCGATGAACTGAGTGCAGCTATTGGACAAGCGATGGCGAAGATGAATGAAGGGCCTGTGAAGGCTGAAATTAATAAAACGAACAGCGTGAGTGATTTTGCAACATCGATGCTGCCCATGATTCTGGGTTTTATCACCTATATTGCTTCGATGACTATGAATATTCAGTTTAATATTACGTCGAATATCATGAAGCGTACCCATTCCAAATGGGAAATCTTCTGGGGACGGCAATTGCTGTTATTGTGTATAGCTTTGATTGTTCCCCTAATTGTGGATACAGTAGCTCTTCAGTTCACGGATGTTGGGAGCTCCTTCGGCGCTTTGTATGTGTATCATGTGTTGGTGAGTCTGGCTTGTATCTGTTTTACACAAATGAGTTTTGCCCTGTTTGGTAATGCAGGCCCTCTATTTAATGTAGCGATGGTTCCACTCCAGTTGATGACAGCAGGAAATATCATTCCAGCCGAGATGCTGGCGCCATTCTACCGTTATATCGGAAACTTTCTGCCCGCTTCCAATGGGGTACAGGGATTTATGCGTTTGATCTATAGTGGAGAAGCAGTTGGGGGATACATGGTTCATCTTCTATTGATCTCGATTATTACGTGGGGAATTACGTTGCTGCGAGTTGGTATGCAAAAAGCAGGTAATGGACAAATGACGATGACGCCTCCAGCATCAGCACAGGCACAACATTAAGAGTTTCCTTCTATATATAATGTAATAACACACAAGAAAGTGGTTCACGTATAGTTATATGCGTGCATCACTTTTTTTGTTTATCTTTTATAATACCTCTACTTATACTCGTGGTAACTTACAGTGCCCCCAGTAATCTTGCATGACCTTGATAAAAGGACAACCTAAATTGAGCATATTAATGAAGCTAAAATATAAGAGAGGAGATGTAGGCTAATAAGTTTAAAATCAATTAGACATGTATTGCGATGTATGAATGGAAAGAATGTCATTTAAGCTATAATAAACTTTACACTGGGATAGAGGAGAGCAACACAGTAAGAGTAGTTGATTTGTAGTAAATGAATTTTATTAAATTAAGTATTGTAATTAATATCTATACGTGATATATTATTAATCCGGCCAAGAAAACACGGTTCAACACTGGTGTGGCAAGCAAATGAAATAAGCTTCGAAAGAAACTTGAAAAAAGAGCTTGCAAAGTTGGTTCGGACATGATATTATATAAGAGTTGCTGAAGAGAACAACATTCGGTAACGAAATAAGTTTGATCTTTGAAAACTGAACAACGAGTGAGTAAATATTCTGCTTGCAGAATGAACGCGAAAGTTCGAGACAAGCCTTGGCTTGAATCGGCTGGAGCACAAATGAGATTTTTAATCTCGTCAGATTCAAAATGAGCTTATCGCTCTTTTCAATACTTTATTGGAGAGTTTGATCCTGGCTCAGGACGAACGCTGGCGGCATGCCTAATACATGCAAGTCGAGCGGAGTTGATAGGAAGCTTGCTTTCTTGATACTTAGCGGCGGACGGGTGAGTAACACGTAGGCAACCTGCCCTCAAGTTTGGGACAACTACCGGAAACGGTAGCTAATACCGAATAATTGTTTTCTTCGCCTGAAGAGAACTGGAAAGACGGAGCAATCTGTCACTTGGGGATGGGCCTGCGGCGCATTAGCTAGTTGGTGAGGTAACGGCTCACCAAGGCGACGATGCGTAGCCGACCTGAGAGGGTGATCGGCCACACTGGGACTGAGACACGGCCCAGACTCCTACGGGAGGCAGCAGTAGGGAATCTTCCGCAATGGGCGAAAGCCTGACGGAGCAATGCCGCGTGAGTGATGAAGGTTTTCGGATCGTAAAGCTCTGTTGCCAGGGAAGAACGCTTGGGAGAGTAACTGCTCTCAAAGTGACGGTACCTGAGAAGAAAGCCCCGGCTAACTACGTGCCAGCAGCCGCGGTAATACGTAGGGGGCAAGCGTTGTCCGGAATTATTGGGCGTAAAGCGCGCGCAGGCGGTCATTTAAGTCTGGTGTTTAATCCCGGGGCTCAACCCCGGATCGCACTGGAAACTGGGTGACTTGAGTGCAGAAGGGAGTGGAATTCCACGTGTAGCGGTGAAATGCGTAGATATGTGGAGGAACACCAGTGGCGAAGGCGACTCTCTGGGCTGTAACTGACGCTGAGGCGCGAAAGCGTGGGGAGCAAACAGGATTAGATACCCTGGTAGTCCACGCCGTAAACGATGAGTGCTAGGTGTTAGGGGTTTCGATACCCTTGGTGCCGAAGTTAACACATTAAGCACTCCGCCTGGGGAGTACGGTCGCAAGACTGAAACTCAAAGGAATTGACGGGGACCCGCACAAGCAGTGGAGTATGTGGTTTAATTCGAAGCAACGCGAAGAACCTTACCAGGTCTTGACATCCCTCTGATCGATGCAGAGATGTATCTTTCCTTCGGGACAGAGGAGACAGGTGGTGCATGGTTGTCGTCAGCTCGTGTCGTGAGATGTTGGGTTAAGTCCCGCAACGAGCGCAACCCTTATATTTAGTTGCCAGCACTTCGGGTGGGCACTCTAGATAGACTGCCGGTGACAAACCGGAGGAAGGTGGGGATGACGTCAAATCATCATGCCCCTTATGACCTGGGCTACACACGTACTACAATGGCCGGTACAACGGGCTGCGAAATCGCGAGATGGAGCCAATCCCAACAAAGCCGGTCTCAGTTCGGATTGCAGGCTGCAACTCGCCTGCATGAAGTCGGAATTGCTAGTAATCGCGGATCAGCATGCCGCGGTGAATACGTTCCCGGGTCTTGTACACACCGCCCGTCACACCACGAGAGTTTATAACACCCGAAGTCGGTGGGGTAACCGCAAGGAGCCAGCCGCCGAAGGTGGGATAGATGATTGGGGTGAAGTCGTAACAAGGTAGCCGTATCGGAAGGTGCGGCTGGATCACCTCCTTTCTATGGAGAATCGTTTCCTGCAACGGAAACATTCAAATATGCAGGTTCTTAGAACCTGCAACAGCGATTCATTTCGGTCCGTCACTTCAGTGTGGATGAAATGAAGAGCACAAATTACTCACTCGTTGTTCGGTTTTGAGAGCTCAAACTCTCAAAACAGCTTGCTTTTGCATGGAGCTTGTTCTTTGAAAACTAGATATCGAAACGAAACAAACGCGAATTAGAACATTCCTTTAAGCTAAACTTGTGCAAACAAGTCAAGTGTATAAAGGTAGTTAAATTGCTTTTGTGATGGTATCGGGTGAGAGCGACTTTTGGCTTTGCGCAAGCAAAACAAGGGAAGCGAGCGGCCGAAACCGGAACAAAATGGTTAAGCTACTAAGAGCACACGGAGGATGCCTAGGCGCTAGGAGCCGATGAAGGACGTGGCGAACAACGAAACTGCCTCGGGGAGCTGTAAGCAAGCTTTGATCCGGGGGTGTCCGAATGGGGAAACCCAGCTGGGGTAATTTCCAGTTACTCATAACTGAATACATAGGTTATGCAGAGGCATACCAGGGGAACTGAAACATCTAAGTACCCTGAGGAAGAGAAAACAATAGTGATTCCGTCAGTAGCGGCGAGCGAACGCGGAGAAGCCCAAACCAGAGAGCTTGCTCTTTGGGGTTGTGGGACGTCTCACATGGAGTTACAAAGGAACCGGTTAAGCGAAGAGGTCTGGAAAGGCCCGCCAAAGAAGGTAAAAGCCCTGTAGTTGAAAGTCTGTTCCCTCCGAGACGGATCCCGAGTAGTGCGGGGCACGTGAAACCCCGTATGAATCCGGCAGGACCATCTGCCAAGGCTAAATACTTCCTAGCGACCGATAGTGAAGCAGTACCGTGAGGGAAAGGTGAAAAGCACCCCGGAAGGGGAGTGAAATAGAACCTGAAACCGTGTGCTTACAAAAAGTCAGAGCCCGTTTTAGGGGTGATGGCGTGCCTTTTGTAGAATGAACCGGCGAGTTACGTTCCCGTGCAAGGTTAAGGTGAAGAGCCGGAGCCGCAGCGAAAGCGAGTCTGAATAGGGCGAATGAGTACGTGGACGTAGACCCGAAACCGGGTGATCTACCCCTGTCCAGGGTGAAGGTGCGGTAACACGCACTGGAGGCCCGAACCCACGCATGTTGAAAAATGCGGGGATGAGGTGGGGGTAGCGGAGAAATTCCAATCGAACTCGGAGATAGCTGGTTCTCCCCGAAATAGCTTTAGGGCTAGCCTCGGAAACTAGAGTCGTGGAGGTAGAGCACTGATTGGGTGCGGGGCCCGCAAGGGTTACCAAGCTCAGTCAAACTCCGAATGCCATAGACTTACTTCCGGGAGTCAGACAGTGAGTGCTAAGATCCATTGTCAAAAGGGAAACAGCCCAGACCATCAGCTAAGGTCCCCAAGTGTGTGTTAAGTGGGAAAGGATGTGGAGTTGCACAGACAACCAGGATGTTGGCTTAGAAGCAGCCACCATTGAAAGAGTGCGTAATAGCTCACTGGTCGAGTGA
This sequence comes from Paenibacillus sp. FSL K6-1122, assembly GCF_037977015.1. Taxonomy (NCBI): domain Bacteria; kingdom Bacillati; phylum Bacillota; class Bacilli; order Caryophanales; family Paenibacillaceae; genus Paenibacillus; species Paenibacillus sp. FSL K6-1122. The sequence goes on from NZ_CP150272.1 coordinate 1,037,127, forward strand.
CTCTGCGCCGAAAATGTAACGGGGCTAAACACACCACCGAAGCTATGGCTTGATGCTTTGCATCAGGGGTAGGGGAGCGTTGTATAAGGGTTGAAGGTGTACCGTAAGGAGCGCTGGACATTATACAAGTGAGAATGCCGGTATGAGTAACGAAAAGATCAGTGAGAATCTGATCCGCCGAAAGCCTAAGGGTTCCTGAGGAAGGCTCGTCCGCTCAGGGTAAGTCGGGACCTAAGGCGAGGCCGAAAGGCGTAGTCGAAGGACAACAGGTCGAAATTCCTGTACCACCGTAAGCCGTTATGAGCAATGGGGGGACGCAGTAGGGTAGTGACGCGGACTGATGGATGTCCGTCTAAGCAGTAAGGCTGATGTGTAGGCAAATCCGCACATCATTAAGGCTGAGCTGTGATGGGGAGCGAAAATTATAGTAGCGAAGGTCATGATCTCACACTGCCAAGAAAAGCCTCTAGCCAGGTGATGGTGCCCGTACCGCAAACCGACACAGGTAGGCGAGAAGAGTATTCTAAGGCGCGCGGAAGAACTCTCGTTAAGGAACTCGGCAAAATGACCCCGTAACTTCGGGAGAAGGGGTGCCCCGGTAGTGTGAATAGCACGAGGGGGCCGCAGTGAAAAGGCCCAAGCGACTGTTTAGCAAAAACACAGGTCTGTGCGAAGCCGTAAGGCGAAGTATACGGGCTGACGCCTGCCCGGTGCTGGAAGGTTAAGGGGAGTGGTTAGGAGCAATCCGAAGCTGTGAACCGAAGCCCCAGTAAACGGCGGCCGTAACTATAACGGTCCTAAGGTAGCGAAATTCCTTGTCAGGTAAATTCTGACCCGCACGAATGGCGTAACGACTTGGGCGCTGTCTCAACGAGAGATCCGGTGAAATTTTAATACCTGTGAAGATGCAGGTTACCCGCGACAAGACGGAAAGACCCCATGGAGCTTTACTGCAGCTTGATATTGAATTTGGGTACGATCTGTACAGGATAGGTGGGAGCCTTTGAAGCATGAGCGCCAGCTTGTGTGGAGGCAACGTTGGGATACCACCCTGATCGTATCTAGGTTCTAACCTGGTACCGTAATCCGGTGCGGGGACAGTGTCAGGTGGGCAGTTTGACTGGGGCGGTCGCCTCCTAAAGAGTAACGGAGGCGCCCAAAGGTTCCCTCAGAATGGTTGGAAATCATTCGAAGAGTGCAAAGGCATAAGGGAGCTTGACTGCGAGACCTACAAGTCGAGCAGGGACGAAAGTCGGGCTTAGTGATCCGGTGGTACCGCATGGAAGGGCCATCGCTCAACGGATAAAAGCTACCCTGGGGATAACAGGCTTATCTCCCCCAAGAGTCCACATCGACGGGGAGGTTTGGCACCTCGATGTCGGCTCATCGCATCCTGGGGCTGAAGTAGGTCCCAAGGGTTGGGCTGTTCGCCCATTAAAGCGGTACGCGAGCTGGGTTCAGAACGTCGTGAGACAGTTCGGTCCCTATCTGTCGTGGGCGTAGGAAATTTGAGAGGAGCTGTCCTTAGTACGAGAGGACCGGGATGGACGTACCGCTGGTGTACCAGTTGTTCCGCCAGGAGCACCGCTGGGTAGCTATGTACGGACGGGATAAACGCTGAAAGCATCTAAGCGTGAAGCCCCCTCAAGATGAGATTTCCCAGTATGTAAGACCCCTTGAAGACGACGAGGTAGATAGGCTGGGGGTGGAAGTGCAGCAATGCATGGAGCTGACCAGTACTAATCGGTCGAGGGCTTATCCAATAGCAAGTTGTAATTCGCATGTTTCGTTTCGAATCTAGTTTTCAGAGAACGATCTCTGAAATGTAAGCTACGCGTTTGGTGGCGATGGCGGAGGGGTTCCACACGTACCCATCCCGAACACGACCGTTAAGCCCTCTAGCGCCGATGGTACTTGGACCGCAGGGTCCTGGGAGAGTAGGACGCCGCCAAGCAACAGGAAGACACACTTGATGATATCGAGTGTGTCTTTTTTATTTTAATGTAAATCATTTTATGTAATTCATTAGTTCTGATTTGACTTGTTATATACATAAAATACTGGCGTTCCAATCCTTAAAGCTGTGATACAATAGGTGAGGTCTATATAGAAAACGGAAACACGCATAAGTACGAGGAGGAACAGTGAACACGATGAAATCAGCCCCGTTTATTGCTGTGGAAGGTCCGATCGGAGCGGGGAAAACAACGCTGGCAACGATGCTTTCCCATGAATTGAATCTTCCGTTAGTTAAAGAAATCGTAGAAGAGAATCCATTTCTGGCTTCCTTTTATCAGGATATCGACGAGTGGAGTTTCCAATTGGAAATGTTTTTTCTGTGTAATCGGTTTAAACAACTGGAAGACACGGGCGTTCATTATGTAGAGCAGAATACCCCAGTCATTTCAGACTATCATATCTATAAAAATATGATTTTTGCCGATCGTACCTTAAAGGGAACGAAACGGGATAAATATCGTCAAATCTATCATCTGTTAACAGATGATCGCCAAAGCCCAACCTGGTGCTCTATATTGAAGCTGAACTCGATACGTTGATGTACCGCATTAACAAGCGTGGACGCTCATTTGAGCAGGATATGGACCCGGCATATATGGAACAACTCATCGCCGATTACAAAACAGGCATGGACTATCTGGCAAATAGCTCAAATCCGCCAGTAATCATTAAGGTCAATGCAGAGCAACTCGACTTTGTGGAACATCCTGAACACTTCAGGCAAATTGTTAATCAGGTAAAGGAGTATATCATATGAATAACTATGGCATTCCTACGAATGCATTAATTACAGTAGCAGGTACGGTTGGAGTGGGTAAATCCACGTTAACGGCTGCGCTTGCACAGCGTTTGAATTTCAAGACTTCTCTGGAACAAGTTGATCATAATCCATATTTGGAGAAGTTCTATCATGACTTTGAGCGTTGGAGCTTCCATCTGCAGATTTATTTCCTGGCAGAGCGATTCAAGGAACAGAAAAAGATTTTTGAACTGGGTGGCGGATTCGTACAGGATCGTTCTATCTATGAAGATACGGGCATTTTTGCACAAATGCATGCAGATCAAGGAACCATGTCTGCTACAGATTTCGAGACATACAGCAGTTTATTTGAAGCGATGGTAATGACACCGTATTTCCCACATCCAGACGTGCTGATCTATCTGGAAGGCAGTCTGCCTTCGATTTTAAACCGTATTACGGAACGCGGACGCGAGATGGAGATTCAGACGGACCGTTCGTACTGGGAACACATGCACGAGCGCTATTCCGTGTGGATTGATCAGTTTACAGCTTGCCCTGTGCTGCGTCTGAACATTGATGAGTATGATGTGCATGATCCGGCATCGGTGGATGCCATTTTGGCACAGATTGCAGCTGTCATTCAGCCTTCCAAGGAAGTGCAAAGGTAAGATAGAGAGAGGTTTTCAATGTAGTTTTCTCGGTTACATTGGTTATATCTATGCTACAGATATGGACAACATCCCTTCTACGGCTATTTATGCTGTTGGAGGGGTGTTTTTTTATGTGCCAAAGGAATGATTATGAGATGTTTGTGGACAAAACTAAAATGATATTCGAGCGAATAAGGAAATAGATGCTTAATATATCTTTTCTATTATGTAAATACATGGCACCAAAAGTAGAAAAATGTTGAATAATAAGTCTTTTTGTGGTTTCATAGGAAAGGTGAATTCTGGAAAAGAAGCATATGCATGACTCAGGAGGGAAAGACAACGTGGAAGAGAAACAAGGAGTTAAAATCGGTATGCCGATCATTGGTGGCTTAATTGCAGCCATTCTGGGAGGCATCGTATGGGCAGCTATTGCTGCAATGACCGATTATGAGGTGGGATTAATTGCGATATTGATTGGAGCGCTCACGGGTTACGCAGTTGTGTTGTTCTCCAATAAACAAATTGCGACGGTACATAAGATTATTGCCGTACTGTTTGCACTTGTCGGTATTTTGTTGGGGAAATATCTGACGGTGGTTTATTTTACTTCCGAACTGTTTGGTGATGTAGGCGTGATGGAACTTGTGTTTGATAGCGAGATGATCAGTGCGTTTGTGGAAACCTTCCAGGAGTACTTCAGTCAACCGATTGATTTGTTATTCATCGTGCTTGCGATTGTGTCTGCATGGCAGATTCCTGGCCGGATGGCGAGAACCAGTCTAGCTACGGATGCATCTTCATCGGATCACGCACCAAGAGCTTAATCAGATAGACGGTGGACGCTTGGCAGTAAAATGAAGAACGTTTGACAGAAGAAACTTAATGCTCATCATCCTAATCATCTGGTGAAAAGGTTATATCGAAGGACTGGGAGCAGAAGAAAAACGTAGTAAAGAGCAATCTACTTTAAAAGATATTTATAAAGTACTCAGAGTGAGCAGCAGTTAGGCATGTTCACATTGCGGCTGAGATACTTACATACATAGGGACGATACGCCTGAGGGTGTACGTCCCTTTTGTGTATACACCAGGTAGGGGGATATTGCTTATAACTTTTGCAACAATTCGGATCGATTTAATTTATTTACAACGTAACCCTAGTATATATCAACATGTTCATAAGGTTAATTACAAGAACGATATGGTCACCCCAGGAGGTAGGTTCAAATATCCGAATGGTCATTTACTGCGAATAAAGCTGATGACGAGAATATTTTTTTTTACAGGACAGGGGGTAACTTCCAGACTATCGTTTACAGTGCACATCTGACAGCAATGAGAATTGAATAATACTGTATGTGGTTGAATAAGGGCTATATTATTTGTTTTGGTCAGCAAATACAGCCATAGCATCTCTCATAAATACTGCCAAACCATCGCCAAACTGATCAATATTGCGTGTGAAGCGTTCATCGTCCACGTACATCTGACCAAGTCCTCTAAAGGCTTCAGGTGGGTAGCTTCCCATTTGGTTTAGCCAAGTGAACCACTCTTTGATGCCTGCCTGTGCCTCCTCAGATGCTGGTTCTATGTGACGAAGTGAAGCCAGATGTTTGTAGATTTCGTTCATTTGATCGGATAGAGCCTTCTGATCTGTGGTTGATTTACTGTGCAGCTTCTGATTTGCGTGATCGACGGCATGGTCTCCCCAACGTTCCCGCGCTTCTTGTTCATACGGATTCTGGCTAAAATCAAATCCTTCGAATTGTTCTTTGGCTGTCATTTTAATTTCTCCTCTCACGTGTAAAACCGTTCTATCAATGGTAGCAATCATTTGGTCCAAGCGTTGTCGCTTCTCCAGCAGAATAAGTCGATGCATTTTAAGTGCTTCTTCCGGATTGAAGGAAGGGTTGGTTATAATGTTTTTGATCTCCTTCAGAGAGAAGTCGAGTTCCTTGAAAAACAATATCTGCTGCAACCGTTCCAGGTTGGCATCTGAATATAATCGATACCCGGCAGAAGTCACTTCGTCCGGGGTTAATAGTCCGATCTCATCATAGTGATGCAGTGTGCGCACACTGATCGAGGCAAGTTCGGCAACTTCTTTTACCTTCATGGCCATGTGTGAAACCTCCTTACAACACCGATTGTACAGTGTCACGTTACGTGAGAGTCAACCGTTGAAAATGAAAAAACAAGATGCGAGCATGGAAGCTGCATCTTGATCATGGATTGATGACAGGATGTGACTGGATATGACTGGATATGACTGAATTATTATAACATTCAGTCACTTGTAGGTGAGCGGCTGTGCTTCTATGTCGAAGACATGGGTTGTTGCCGCGCCGCGGGGTGTTTTGAGGCTCCTCTGTTATGGAGAGGAGCGTGAGCAGTTGTGGGCTGCACCATGTATTCGGTGCAGCCCACGGGGCTGGCAGTGCAGGGAGAGCAGGGCTATGCCTGCATCCCGCGCACTGCCGCAGCGAACTGCGCAGCCGCTGCGCGCACGTCGGCCGCGCCCGCGATGGCGGAGATGACGGCTACGCCGTCGGCTCCAGCCGCCATCACGGCGGCCGTGGTATCGGGCGTAATGCCGCCGATACCCACAATCGGAACTGCGATGCCTGCGGCGCGCAGTTCCGCCACCCCTGCGGGGCCCAGCACAGCGTGGGCATCCGCTTTGGAGCACGTCGGGTACATGGGCCCGACGCCAAGGTAGTCGGCGCCCGCCTGCAACGCACGGCGCGCCTCATCCACAGAGTGGGCGGATACGCCAAGCATCCGCCCATCTCCAATGCGGGCGCGTACAAGCGCCGCGTCCGCATCCTCCTGGCCGACATGCACGCCGTCGGCCTCCACCGCTACAGCCAGCTCCACATCATCGTTCACGATGAACGGGACCCCGTGCTGGCTGCACACCTCGCGAAGCCGCATTGCAAGCGTGATGCAAGCTTCGCCAACCAGGGCGCCAGTTCCCTTTTCGCGGAACTGGAACAGCGTGATGCCGCCAGCAATGGCCTGGCGCAGCACTTCCACAGGGTCTTGCGTTGTATTGACGCTGCCCATCACTAAATACACCTGCATCGCGCGTCGTACCGCTTCTGCATCCCAAGGGCGCATCACTGCTCACCCCGCTGTCTGCGCTGATACGCAAAATGATTTGTTGGCCCATGTCCGGCCCCAATCCCCAGCTCATCTTCGATGGCTGCCTGAATGAATGCTCGCGCGGTCGTAACGGCAGCCAGAACAGGTGAAGCCTTGGCTAACTCTGCGGTGATGGCAGCAGAGTATGTGCACCCCGTTCCGTGTGTATGACGTGTTACCACACGAACATTCTCCAGATAATGAAAAGACTGCCCATCGTAGAGCACATCCACGATCATGCCACTTCCTTCATCATGACCACCTTTGACCAAAGCATACGTTGAGCCCATCTGTACAATCCGTCTTGCGGCTTCTTCCCGCTGGCTCAGATTGGTGATAGACATCCCGGTAAGCAGTTCCGCTTCCGGAATATTGGGTGTTGTGATCAGGGCATGGGGCAACAGCTCCGTAACCAACGCCTTTACAGCTTCCTGCTGGAGAAGGGGGGCGCCACCTTTGGCTACCATCACAGGGTCGATGACCAGATTAGCCCAACGGTATTGCTGCCATTTCTCAGCGACTAGACGAATAATCTCGGCACTATATAACATGCCGGTCTTCGTTGCGGTTGGTTGAAAGTCTTCGCCGGTCGAGTCCAATTGCTGGGCAATGCCATCGTAAGGGATGGGAAAAACGCCCTGCACACCAGTTGTATTTTGGGCAGCAATAGCGGTGATAACGGTCATGCCGTATACACCAAGTTCTTGGAATGTTTTCAGATCGGCCTGAATGCCTGCGCCGCCCCCGTTATCGGAGCCTGCAATGGTTAGCGCTTGAGCAATACTCATACTGCACCTCCACGGATCTGACGGATCTGTGCGCGTTCTGCCAAGAGGTCTGGTGTTACTTGTGCCAGTTGATTCAACAATTCAATCTGGAAGCTACCCGGCCCCTGATGAGCTGTCCGCTCTGCCGCCAGTTCAGCTGCTACACCATAAAACGCTAGCGCTTCAACAACACTGCCTAGAAGATCGGCTCCTGATTCCGCTATGGCTGTAAAAGCGCCAATCACTGAACTGAGCAGACAGCCAGCACCTGTGACCTGAGTGAGCAGGGCATGACCATTACTCGTGAGGAATGTGGATTGTCCATCAGTAATAATATCTTCTTTTCCGGTAATGACCACGACACAGCCAAGTTTATGCGCTGCCCGCTCCGCAATGCCGATTCGGTCGCCCTCACCTGATCCTGCGTCCACACCTTTAATACTCCAACTCTCACCGATGACATTAGCGACCTCTGCCACATTGCCGCGCAGTACCGTGAGACGAAGTTCACGAATGAGCATCTGCACGGTTTCCGTGCGATAGGTGGTTGCGCCAGCTCCAACCGGATCAAGCACCACAGGCACGTGATGCGCATTAGCTGATTGGCCTGCCAGACGGATTGCCTGAACGACTTTGTCATCGAGTGTACCGATGTTGAGTACCACGGCTCCTGACATCTTGGCGACATCAGCGACCTCTTCATGAGCATAGGCCATAAAAGGGGACGCACCGAGTGCAAGCAGACCATTGGCTGTGAAGGGAGCCACGACAAGGTTAGTGATATTGTGTACCAGCGGATTTTGCGTACGAACACGTTCCAGATAAGACATATAATTTCCTCCTTGTTTTGAAGTAACCCGATCGGCGGAAGTCCGATATCTGGAGTCACTCAACAGAATAATTGGATATGAGTTCCCTTGTTGAGTTGGGGCGCAGAGTCTAACAACAGCCAGATGCATTAATGCGGGAAAAGCAGAAACGTAAAATCTAAATCAATTTCATAACTCACTAAAATGGATTTTTGGAACTGGATATAGACAAATTGAATCATTCTGATCGATATCTAGCGAAACAGTAAAAAACGAAACGATACAAAATACAGAAAGTGAACCCAGGGTATTTCTCCAAACTCAGGCAAGCAATACTGTGATGGATGTTAGCATCCAACCAGTGTCTTGAAGTCCAGGCTGGTCGATACCCAACTGATTGGGGCACGATCGATCGGGGCACGACTGGTCAGACGATGTTTCTAAAGAACACAGGACGTCTTATTTGGCTGTCAGGTCCTCCTTTTGAAATGTAAGGAACATCAGACACGTTATTCCCAGAATCTCCTGACCAAAACGCTGCAAACAGCTATTTATTCTGATATAACATGTTTCAGGTTCTTTAGATTTCTGCAACCGCTCCAAATCCCTGAATAGGACGCCTCAGATTCGTTAGCGGTCGTAGCATGCTCTGTTTCGATCAAGTTAAGGAGCGTTTCAGCTCCCAGTAGGCTTGAAGATAAGCGCTAATTACATTACCAAATACATATCAACAAGCCACCCAAACGCATATCAATCTGCCCAGATGCACATCAAGCCAGTCAAACGCATATCAATCTACCCAATTGCACATCAAGCCACTTAGGATTGTTATAAATAAATTCTGATACTCCGATGCTTGCTTCAGGCCAATTCCATTCCACAAACCTTTATGCATCCGATCCTCACGTTCTTGCTAACTTTTCCTTTATTCGCGTTGCTCTCCTTTATTTACTCTCCTTGCAGAGTAATAAAAGCATCCTCGGCTTTCACCGATTCAGGAATCAAATCCTGTTCAACGAGCCATGCACGTACATTTTCCCACGATTCCATTTCCTGCCGACCAAATGGTTGGCCTTCTTCATTCATGAGTGGTAGCAGAATTGCCAGGCTTTTAGTTTCGATCTCCGGGTCAAGCGGTGATGTTTCATTCTCATGAGCGAGCAGAATACTCAAGGCTTCTTCTGGATGCTCAGTCACATATTTCTGTCCTTCCTGGACCGCTTTGACGAACCGGGTAAGTTGGTCTTTTTTTGCTTCAATGCCAGCTTCACTTGCAGTCAGGACCAATTCATAATAATCAGGCACACCATAATCGACGGGGTTAATCGATTTCATGGCATGTCCTTCTTTCTCCAAAATCAATTGTTCATGGTTAATAAAACCACCCATAATCGCATCCGCTTGTCCGGAAGCCAGCGAAGGAATCAGATCGAACCCAACGTCGACCAGATTTATGTTGTCGGGATTGCCGCCATCCTTACTGATCATCGTGCGTACCATCGCTTCGTACAGAGGAATGGAGGAATAACCAACAGTCTTTTCTTCAAGATCTTTGGGTGAACTTACGTTGCCATTTGCTTCGGTCAACAGATGCACAAGCGGGTGGCGAACAACAGCAGCAATGGAACGTACAGGAATGTTCTCGCCACGCGCGAGCAAAATTTGGGGCTGGTAGCTTAGGGCCAGATCAATTTTTCCGGCAGCAACAAGTTTGAGCGAATCATTGGTATCCGCAGGCATCTGAATATCGACATCCAGACCTTGGTCTGCAAAGTATCCTTTTTCCTGAGCCACATAGATGAAGGAGTGTACTGCATTCGGGTACCAGTCGAGCATGATAGACAGTTTATCTTTGGCGTCTGATGCTGGTTCGGTTGCAGACGGATCTGTTTGCTGTGTATTGGTTGCCGAATCTGTTGTTGGCGTATTTTGGCTAGTGTCTGTGGTGCTGCATCCGCTAACGATCAGCAAAAGGCTAATGAGCATGATGGGAAGCAGGGAGTATATACCTTTGTTATTCATAAATGAAGTACCTCATTTCATCGTTTTGGTTTGTAGAAAATGGGCAACAGCATGTTAACGATAATGTGACAGTGAACTGATTAAAGATGTTGCTGAAATTGTGCATAAGATATGTTTTGTTTTGAAGATTGTAACTACTGTATTTACATCTAATTTCTGTCTAAGTATTATCCAACCTTTCTTTTGCCTCCATGACGATGACGCCGTATGCTAAATCGTTTCTCCAGCCAGGTAATCAGTACAAACAAAACGATCCCAAGCAGAGATAACAGCAAAATGGCGGCAAACATCGCATCCGTGTTCATGTTGCTGGACATACGACGGCTGAAGTACCCTAGACCTTTGCTACCACCGAGCCATTCGCCAATCGTTGCCCCAACCACGCAGTACACCACAGACATCTTTAGCCCCGAGAAAAAAGAGGGAAGTGCCAGCGGAACCTGGAGTTTGCAAAAAATATCCCACTTGTTGGCGCCCATGGTGAGCAGTAGTTCACGCTGCTCCGGATCGCCTTGGCGGAGTCCATCGTAGGTACTGACCACAATGGGGAAGAATGCGATTAAAAATACCACCGCGACTTTGCTCCACAACGTGTAACCAAACCACAAGATAAATACGGGGGACAAGGCGATCAGCGGGATGGTCTGACTAATTACAATGAAGGGATATAGGGCCTTTTCAATCGACCGGTTCATATGCATGCCTGTTGCTAGCGTAATTCCGGTCACTATGGACAAGCCAAAACCAACAACAACCTCCATAAAGGTAGCAGGTAGATGGATAGTCAACAGCAGACGGCGATGCTCAACCAGTGAGCTTACGATGGCCGTGGGTGCAGGAATGATAAATGAGGGCACCCATCCCATACGCACAATCGTTTCCCAGATCGCCAGTAATAAGAACATGAGCATAATAAACAAACCATATTGGGAAAACGACCTCGAGAGCCACTTCGAACACCACGCCCAGACGCTGACCTCAGCTCTATCGCTTTGCATGCAATTGTTCCTCCAGTTGTTGTCTCATCTGCACGAGAGCCGGTTCGTAGATCATGTCCGAATGCCTTGGGCGTGGTAAAGGAACCGTCATCTCACGCAACTGCTGACCTTGCCCCCCTGGAGTTAACAGAATGATACGGTCACTTAACAGCAGGGCTTCTTCAATGTCATGTGTAATGAACAACACGGTTTGTCCAAAGCCCTCCCACAGCTCCAGCAACCAGCGATGCATTTCTCGTTTGGTTAAGGCGTCGAGTGCACCGAAGGGTTCATCCAGCAACATGAGCTGCCCGCCTGTAAGCAAGGTACGAAGCAATACCACCCGCTGCCGCATGCCGCCGGATAACTCATCCGGGTAGGCCTGCTCATAACCTGACAGGCCGAACCTTGCCAACCCAGCTAGGATGTTTGCCCGTAACTTGTCCTTGTCCTGTCGGCCTGGTGCAAGCTCGGCAGGCAGCATGCAGTTCTCCATGACGGTACGCCAGGATAACAGCAGATCTTTCTGCGGCATATAGGCGACTCGTCCGAGCCGTTGTCCTTGCGGGACATCAGCTATATCGATGGTGCCAACGGTTGGTTCATGCAAGCCTGCGAGCAGCTTGAAGAGCGTGCTTTTACCTGATCCGCTGGAGCCGATGAGCGAGACAAATTCTCCTTGTTGAACCTGAAGCGACACATTGGAGAGCACGGGGGAATCCTTTTTTTTCGGAAAAGCGAAGCTTACGTTGTGAATGGTTACATGGTTATCCATCTGATCCTCACCCCCTTGATGTCAGACTGCTGCAATAACAACGGCATCCTATACTCTGCAAAAGGAACAAAAAAGACCCACCCATTTCCGGAGAAATGAGTGGGTCTGTAAGTTAAATCCGCAATTTATCTTCACATACATGAAAAAATTCCGCTTACTAAAAGGCCGCTCCACTTCCCTCCGCTGGTATGATCCAGATCAGGTTCAAAGGGTCCGAATAGTCATATTCGTCTCAGCCGCAAGGCTCCCCTAGTGCAAAAGTTCAAGATATGCAGTTGTGTGTTCAGCATATATCACTTGAACATGAACTGTAAAGAGGCAGCATGATGGATTTCTTGAGATGAGCGTGGAGTCAGACCCGAACAACTGAACAATTTACCTGGGCTCCCTAACCCGATATAATAGTAGTGGCGCATATTGGCCGGATCACAAATGCAGGCGGGATTGTTCTCCCTCCGAAGCAGAATGGGGACCCGAGTTGAAAACGTTCAAAAAAGTATATATTGAGATCACGAGTATCTGCAATCTGGCATGCAGCTTCTGTCCGCAGACACAGCGTGCCAAAGGATTCATTGACCCTGAAGTCTTCAACAATATACTGGATCAAGTTAAACCACACACCAATCATATTTATCTACATGTCAAAGGTGAACCCTTGTTGCATCCCAAAATAGATCTGTTGCTCGATTCCGCACATGAGAAGGGACTCAAGGTGAACATTACAACGAATGGTACACTGCTGCCCAAGACTCAGCATAAATTGCTTGGCAAACCGGCGCTGCGGCAGATGAATTTCTCCCTGCACAGCTTCGATGGGCATGAAGGTTCAACAGATCGTGACGGGTATCTGCGTCATATTTTGTCCTTTGTACACGAGGCCGTTAAGCACAATGTCATCATCTCATTCCGACTTTGGAATCTGACGCAGGATAACTTCACAAATGCTCAGATGAATCGAAATCGGGAGACCCTTGAAGTATTGGAACGTGAATTCAATCTCGACTTCCGCATTGAGGAAAAAGTAGTTCCAGGCAGTGGGGTCAAAATTGCCCCGAATGTATACCTGAATCAGGACCATGAGTTCCAGTGGCCAAGTCTGGATGCGCCTGAAGATGACGGTAAAGGCTTTTGCCATGCACTTCGCGGTCAGGCAGCTGTGCTTGTAGATGGAACGGTGGTTCCATGCTGTCTCGATGGCGAGGGTGTGATTAACCTGGGTAATGTGCACGAGAAGTCATTCTCGGAGATTATTGAGGGTGAGCGAGCGAACAATCTGGTATATGGCTTCTCCAAACGCGAAGCTGTAGAAGAGTTGTGTAGAAAGTGCGGTTATCGTCAGAGATTTGGAGCCTGATATTTTATATCAGCAAGCCAGAAGACATTCAAGATCACACATTTGGAGACAAATGTAGTGGTCTTTCTTTGTTATTGGGGATTAAGTGAGGGGTACATACGTTACAAATGAGCATACCAGAGGTTGATATCAGCATATTGTTTGAGAAACCTGATATGCAAAAAATGCCGATATGACAGGGATTGTGCGTTGTCATGATATATCTGATCTAATGATTATTCTAGTTACCTCCCTTATTTGGTAAGATTAGGTTGTAGATCGGACAGAGGTGCACCTCTGACGATCTTCCAGTACAAGCCCAGGCTGTACACTACCAAAAAACGAGAGAATAAGGGAGGAATAAAGTTATGAAAAAAATGTTGACGTTGTTACTGTCCGCTGGTTTGGTTGCTTCTATATTTGGTGCAGTTCCGGCTGCGGCTGCGCCTACGGTTGTAAATTCAACCATTGTGGTTCCAAAGGGCACGACCTATGATGGTCAAGGCAAAACATTTGTAGCTAATCCTTCCACACTGGGCGACGGATCTCAAGCAGAAAATCAGAAGCCAGTCTTCCGTCTGGAGGCAGGGGCCACGCTCAAAAACGTAAACATTGGATCACCAGCTGCTGATGGTGTTCACTGTTATGGCAACTGTAATATATCGAATGTGGTCTGGCAGGACGTGGGCGAGGATGCACTGACATTGAAGTCTGCCGGAACGGTTAACATTACCGGTGGGGCAGCGTATAAGGCTTATGATAAAGTGTTCCAGATGAATGCAGCTGGAACAATTAACATCAAAAATTTCCGTGCAGATGATATTGGCAAACTGGTTCGCCAAAATGGTGGAACTTCCTTCGCAGTTAACATGACGCTGGATAACTCCAACATTTCCAATGTGAAAGATTCGATTATGCGTACAGACAGCAGCACATCACAAGGGAAAATTACGAATACCCGTTATTCCAAAGTACCAACGTTGTTCAAGGGGTTTGCTTCAGGGAAAACGAGCCAGTCTGGGAACACGCAATATTAGACAGAAGATTGAATCGCTGGAGTTGGTAAAAGTTTAAGCTCTGCTTGTAATTTGAAGTTAAAATATAACGCCAAAAAGAGCGTTCCAAGGTCATTGTTACAATGACTTTGTGGGACGCTCTTTGTAATGCAGATGTCATAGTATAGTTCTGCTGAGCAATGTTTTATAGAGGATGCTCAAATTATTGCTCTCCCGGAACTTCAACGATGACTTTGCCTTTCTCGGGGACAACAGAACCGGTATCAATAGAGCCCAATTTGTTCATGATTTCGTAAGAGGTTTCTTCAAGCATGCGAGAGTACTTAAATGATACGAGTGTTTGACCTGCTACGGAAGGACGAGTCCCTGCTTCAGCAACGGCTTTGTTTTTAATAAAGAACAGGTCACCGATGGTTCCGGCATTTTTGCTGATGTTAGCCTGCCATTGTAGCAGTGCACTTCCATTTTTAAGGATATAATAACTGATCAGATCGTTATCCTCAACAACGAAGAAACGATCTTTTTTACCTTGCTCAAAGATGTATTCAATGGATGAATCCACCGGACCCAAAGGATTGCGAATGTCCAGACGTGCTTGTCCCAGTTCAGAGAAGCGTGGCAGATGCAGTGCGGCTTCACGCGCCACAGTCAGATCGGAACTGTTATATTCTTTTACAATCGTAGCATCGGTAGTGTAAATGTAGGCTTCCTTGGCCTTCTGGTTCCACTGCACCTTGGCACCAAAAGCTTCACCGATGGCACGGAGCGGAAGCATCGCTTTACCATTCACCAGAATCGGCGCTGAGGATAATGTCGCATTCTGACCGTTTTTCTTCATTGTTTTGCTGTTAGGTGTAAGGACATACTTATCGCTGCCTGTGCTAATGCTGATCTCTTTTGTTTTGTTATTGTAACCAAACGTATAGTTGCCGAGGAATTGAAGCTCCGTCAATGCCACGTACGTAATACCCTGCCGTATGACAACATCATATTGAGCTTGAACATTGTTAATATAAGCTGTCGGTTTAGGTTTAGTTGTTGCGGCTTCCGCCACAGTGGATGAGAGTAAGGCAGGTGCCGTGCCTGCGGTGAGTATCGAAGCGGCAAGGACCATTTTCCATGTTTTAAGCTGCCAAACAGAATTGTAATCTTTCATCACTATCAATCTCCCTTCTAATGTTTAAGACGGACTACATAACCTAAATGTTTCATATTATGGAAAGTGAACCATCAGATACTTTCCCCTGTTACCCCAAATGAAGCATGATGATTTTTCTAGGGATTGCCACAAATACCCATCTGATGTACATTAGAAGCAATGAAATAAGTGAACCGGGAGCTCAATGAAGTTGGGCTGAGAGAGTGGCCTTGTGCTGCTGACCGTACATCTGATCTGGGTAATGCCAGCGTAGAGAACATGGATTTGCGATATGTAAGGGTGAATTGTGGGAATGAACGTGGATGAACAACAGACCTCTTTGAACTGTGGTGGTGTATCTGCCAGGGCGGAGGGGGGCTGGTTGATATTCCGTATTTCCGACATCCATCCAATACATCATTGTGAAGATTGTCCACTGTGCGTGAGGCCTGCCCGGAACCGGGGAGGCTTTTTCGTTTATTTTGATAACCCCCACAGGGAACAAAGGAAGGACGTAGAGAACATGGCAACAACAGCAGGCAACAAGCGATTGAAACTAACGGATATTCTGGTAACCATCGTGATCGCAGTAGTGTTTGGGGTGATTTACAAGATATGGGGACCTACATATGACTTGATGAAACCATTTGGCGTTCATGCGGAGCAGATGATCTACGGCATGTGGTTTATGGCGGGCACGTTTGCTTTTGTTATCATTCGTAAACCAGGCGTGGCTATTCTTGCCGAAGTTGCGGCATCAACGGTAAGTGCTTTTCTGGGTAGTGAATGGGGCATGTCCACACTTGTATACGGTCTGTTGCAAGGATTGGGAGCCGAGATATTCTTCGCAGCATTTTTGTATCGCAAAACCAATCTGTTTGTCACCTGTCTTGCAGCCATAGGAGCCGCAGCGGCTTCGCTTTTGCTGGATTACCAGTACGGGTATATTGATTCACTCTCGGCCTGGAACTACACGTTATTTATCGGATTCCGCTTCATTGGAAGCATCTTAATTGCTGGAGTGTTCGCTTATTATCTCGCCAAAGCATTGGAACTGACTGGTGTAACGCGTTCGCTCAGACCGGTATCCAAACAAGATTATGAGGCGCTGGATTAGATGAGCGGAGAGGGGAATTCGCAAGCGGTAAGTGTGACGAATCTAAGATGCAAGTTCCCGGGAGAGAAAGCCTTGGTATTTCAAGGCTTGTCTCTTTCTGTGCGTCAAGGAGAGAAAGTGCTGTTGCTTGGCCCGAGTGGCTCCGGTAAATCAACGTTATTGCAAATTCTGAGCGGTCTGATACCACGTTCGGTTGAGATTCCGATGAAATGTGATGATATTCAGGTTCCCGCCAAAGCAGGAGTGGTCTTTCAAGATCCGGATACCCAGTTCTGTATGTCATTTACAGATGAAGAGATCGCATTTGTTCTGGAAAACCGAAATATTCCGCGTGAAGAGATGCCTGCTCTGATTGAATATTATCTGAAACAAGTGGGGTCATCCTTTGAACAGAATCGTGTATTGATCCAGTCCATGTCTCAGGGGATGAAGCAGCGTCTTGCGATTGCTTCGATGCTTGCCATGGACCCGGAGGTATTGTTTTTGGATGAACCCACTGCACTGCTGGATGATGAGGGGACTTCCCAGGTGTGGGATACGGTCAGACGGATCGCCAGTGACAAAACAATCATCATCGTTGAACACAAAATAAACGAGATTGTGGATATGGTCGACCGCATCATTGTGTTATCACCTGAAGGAAAGATTGTGGCGGATGGGCCAGCACAGCAGGTATTTACTCATGAACGGGAAAAGCTGAAGGCTTATGGAATCTGGTATCCGGGTGTGTGGGATGAGCACGAGCAGGCAGCTAAGCAAGAAGAGGGAAGTGCTTCTGGAGAGCTTCAAGTGTGTGTGGATCACGGCATCTCAAGTTTGGAAGCACAGCAATCGTCTGGCTTATCGGATACACCGGGTATATCCCCCATATCTCATGTCTCACCCTTATCGCCTGTATCACCCGGCTATCAGCCTGCACTGGACTTGCAGCAGTTCACCGGATGGCGTGGGAAAACACCCTTCATTCAGGTAGAACAGGCCAAAGTATGGCATGGGGATTGGATTGGTATTGTCGGAACTAATGGAGCTGGCAAGAGTTCATTGTTGTTATCTCTGATGAATATCCTGAAAACAACAGGTCATTATGAGGTGGAAGGTCAGCCTTCTGGCAAAACGGAGCAGCTTGCAGATCGAATTGCGTTTGTATTTCAGAACCCGGAGTTTCAATTTGTGACCAACACGGTCGCGGAAGAAGTGGAATTCTCATTACTGGGGGGCAGGCATACAACGGAAGAAAGACTTGTCAGGACTGATCATATGTTGAATCAATTTGGACTAATCGACCTGTCCGAGCGTCATCCCTATCAATTATCGATGGGGCAGAAACGACGCTTAAGCGTTGCCTCTGCACTGGTGAGAGAGCAGCGAATACTGCTGTTGGATGAACCTACTTTTGGACAGGATGCCCGCAATACGTTTGCCATGTTAGCACAGCTGGAGCAATTGCGGAGAGAGGGAACAGCCATTGTTATGGTTACCCATGATCGTGAAATTGTAAAAAGATATTGCACCCGAATCTGGACGGTAAGTGAGGGGAGGTTATCTGATGCAACTGTCGTTTCCTCACCGTGAAACCTGGCTTCATAACGTCAATCCGGGATTAAAGATGATCACTCTGACGATGATGTTTGTCATCGTTATCCTCATTCACAATCTGAATGTAATGACCAACGTTGCGTTGGCGATGATGCTGTTACTGTGCTGGACAGGTCATCCATGGTATAGATTGATGCTGTACGCATCACCATTCATTCTGGTGTTTATCTCCACGTCTACAGGTATGATGATGTTTGGTAAGGGCCAAACCACATGGTATAAGTGGGGATTGATCCACATAACCGAAGAGAGTTTCTATCGCGGTCTACACTTGGGTTTTCGCTCGCTGACTATGGCCGCGGCAGGGTTACTCTTTGGTCTTACGACCAAGCCTGTGAGACTGTTTTATTCCCTGATGCAGCAGTGGCGGCTTCCCGCAAAATATGCCTATAGCTTTCTGGCCGCGATGCGCATGATCCCCATTTTGCTGGATGAATTCCAGACGCTCCGTTATGCGATTCGTATTCGTGGAACACAGCAACGCGGCTCTCGCTGGAATGTGTATGGTACACTCAAGCGTTACGCTATTCCGCTGCTGGCACAGAGTATTCGCCGTGCACAGCGAATGGCGGTAGCGATGGAAGCGAAAGGGTTCACAGATGGCGCGAGCCGCACGTATTACATTCAGATTGGCTATTCGCGAGCTGATCTGTGGTTTGTATTTTATTATATGCTCACCTTAACAGCTGCTTATTACATCGGGGTTACCTTTCCTTATCATGCTACGATGGTGGATGTAAGGTAATACGGGGAGATAGAGAGAAATATATTGAGGTAACCGGTAACTTTTTCCTGTTTGCAGCGTCTCTATTGGAAATAACTTCTAATGGATGGGGATGAACGAGAGTGAAGACGGGTCCTGACTGGCAGAGAACGGGGTACAAATGGATTACCATGACTGGATTATCAGCTGTGCTGTTGACGGGCTGGATGCTGCTGGATTCCAAAATGGTCGCCCTTGAAGGACAAGCTTTGACTACAACGCCACAAGCATTGGGGGCAAGTTCCCAAGTCTTAACTGCAAAGTTAGCTTACAAACAAGGAGACACCGTTACGCTTATTAATGACATCCCTCTGTTCAAAAACAGAAGGGACGGCAGTGTGGCTGCTGACCAGCTGGGGATTGAATACTATACAACAAAAAACGAAAAGTATACGTTGGCCACGGTTCGAGGTGAGTGGGTGCAGCTTAAGTCAACCGATCATGGAGACTTTTGGCTGCCAAGTTGGTATGCCCTGAAGGAGAGCAGAAGCATGACGGAAACAGCTCCCCAAAGCTTCACACTCCAATCAGGCAGTAAGCTTTATCTGGCTCCAGATAGTTCTACAAGCTGGTCTTTTGAGAAAGCGCTAACGGATAAGGCAGTTATTGTTGCAAAGTGGAAAGGATGGTATGGCGTCTCCATTGCCCCACGAGTCTGGAATAAAGAATCCTTCACGTATCGGCCAGGACTCTTCTGGATCAAGGCACAGGCTATAGAACAGCGGATGAATGTGGCGGATGGTTGGTTCCAACAGGATGCATCGCTACCAACTTCGGTTATACGCCATCTGACAGATATGAAGCTGAACAATGCAATCACCTCCAAACAAGTGGCTGGGTGGTTAGGCGAACCGGATTGGAAAGAGAGTTCAAGCAATTTGAATGATACTGGTTATGCAATGAGTATTGGGCAGACCTGGAGATATGAGCGGGAAGATGCACAATTTCTGGTCACATTCAACAAGAATGGCAAGGTGGTCAGGACACGCTGGAATCTACCACAGGATGAACGAAATGTTGTGGTTTCTGATTGGAACATCAGTCGGGCCGATGAATATGGGTTCACGACAAAAATGTATGGCACAACACTGCCAACGACAATCCCTTGGAAACCGGTATGGACCAACCAGGGGGATATTAACTACACTTTTTTACAAGCAGCCACGGATGACGTGCTCCTGATGAAAGGCGATGACGGTGGATTTAGCGGAGGTTACTACGAAGGTTCCATATATGCCCTTGACCGACATTCCGGCCAGCAATTATGGGGGATTAACGGGGGTTTTGGAAGACAGCAGGCAGAGGTGGATGCAGAGCGCAAATACGTTACAATCTACACCGATTATGACCCTGATAAGAAAAAATACGTGGATCGTATTCGTCATCTGAACTTGAAGAACGGAAAGGTCATGTGGACGTACACTCCTAAGCAAAATTTTAGACTAAATGGCATCACCGCTGCTAAGAACGTTGTGGTTGTGGATAACCCGGTTGTTGAGAGCTCAAGCAACAGTTGGTTAACGGTTCTGGACAGTGCAAACGGAAAAACATTGTGGACGCGAAAACTGGCTACAGGTTATGAATTATTGAACAAGAGTGCAGATGACCCCTATGTGTTGTATTGGGAAAAGAATAAGCTGGTTGCAGCCGATCCGCAATCAGGGCGAACCGTATGGAGCTTAAAGGGCAAACGATCCACCATAGAACAATTTTGGAATGATCCATATACTGGTGGAATTGAACGTCTTGATCCCTTTGCAACCACGAATGCTGAAAGATGGCTATCACTAGATAATCAGTGGCTTCTGCTTGATCTGAACACGGGGAAAAAGCTTGCCCAATTCCCTGCTCGAGTAGGACAGAGATTTGAGGAGCTGAATGATGGCATGTTGTTGATCCGTGAGAACAAAAACGGCGATCATTACGGCGAATATGAAGATTTTACAACCACCCTGTATGATGCCAAGACAGGCAAAACACGCTGGACGATCAAGGGCAAGATTGAACGAGGACTGGTGGAAGAGGATCAGTTGTATGTGATTAAGAACGGTTATCCAGCGGCTTTGGATTATAAAACGGGGGAGACGCGTTGGAATGCCAAAGATACGATTGCAACACTAAGGCATCCGACGAATCAGGGAAGTTATCTGGTCATTGATGATCAGTTGCTGTTGCCCATGGACGAAAATCTTCTCGTGATGAATAAAAAGAATGGAGCACTGTTAGGTCGTGTACATGACGTTGTGATGGGAAACCCGGAGCACCGGGACCGGGATGCGAAGAATGGAATGATTAACCGGATCGGTAATGAAGTGTATGTGGGTTCGTCGAACGGACGTTTTCGTGTATATGAAGCCAGCCGCCTGCAGGAGGCAATCTCACCTTAAAAGCTTGTCTCGTAAGGGATGTTGATTTATTATAAATGAACAGGCTTGCTCGCGCTCCGGTTATCGGCTGTGCGGGCTTTCTTCATGTGTTCTTGAAGAACCATGCATGATCATTCACGGGAGGACTCTCCATGATCTCATTATATGGTGTAAGCAAACGTTATAACGAGCGCGGTTCCCGTGCAGATCAGGGATTCGAAGCATTAAGCTCGGTGTCCCTCGAAGTGGGACAAGGAGAAATACATGGCATCATCGGATCAAGTGGTGCAGGCAAATCCACACTTCTGCGGATGCTCAACGGATTGGAAAAGCCGGATGATGGTGAGGTTGTTGTGAATGGGCAGCACCTGACCCAGATGAATGAACAGAGTCTGCGTCAGGCACGAAGATCCATTGGCATGATCTTTCAACACTTCAATCTTGTCAGTAACCGAACGGTGAGTGGCAATGTCTGCATGCCATTGGAGCTTGCGGGTATGCCCCGTGCGCAGCGAGTTGAACGTGGACTTGAGGTACTGCAGTTTGTTGGACTGGAAGACAAGGCGGGTCAATATCCTGCTCAGCTTAGCGGAGGACAGAAGCAGCGTGTGGCCATTGCACGAGCGCTGGCTAGTCGTCCGGATGTGCTGCTCTGTGATGAACCGACCTCTTCGCTTGATCCACAGACCACGAACGGTATTCTGGATGTGCTGCGACATATCAATGAAACGCTGGGCGTGACCATTGTTGTAGTAACGCATGAGATGGAAGTGGCTCGCAGACTATGTCACAGGATATCCGTCATGAAGGATGGGCGACTCGTTCGTACGTTGTCTAAAGCGGAAGTGAGCAGTATCCCTGCTCCGCAGCCTGATCTGTTGACCTCCTTGCTTGCGGGTGACGAATACGGGATGACAGGTTCGTCTCTGTTCCGTCAGGCAGAACAGGAGGACAAGTCATGAGGTTACCTGAGTCTGTGCTGAAATATCAGCATGAGATATGGCAGGCGATCGGAGAGACTTTTGTCATGGTGGGTATCTCCATTGCGGCAGCTGTTCTGATTGGGTTACCTCTGGGTACACTGCTGTACTTATTCCGGAGAGGACAACGGTATCAGAATCAAACGCTGTCCTTTGTACTCGGCAGTGTCGTTAACATCGTTCGTTCGTTTCCGTTCTTACTGCTGGTTGTATTCATGATTCCATTCACACGGATTGTTGTGGGAACGTCCATAGGTACGCTGGCGGCAACCGTGCCACTCTCGGTCATTGCAATTGCCTACTACGCCAGACTGGTGGAACAAGCGTTGCTGGATGTTCCGAGGGGAGTGGTTGAAGCTGCTGCTTCCATGGGGGCATCGACGATGCAACTTGTGGTGAAGTTTTTGTACGTGGAGGCACGATCTGGTCTTGTGCTGGGACTCACGACAGCTACGATTAGCTTCATCTCTTACTCGACGGTGATGGGTATTGTAGGTGGCGGCGGGGTTGGCGATTTTGCCATTCGCTACGGTTATCAGCGCTTCGAAACGGAGATTATGGTATTTACGATCATCATTATGATTATCCTGGTACAGATGATCCAATTCACAGGTAGCAGACTGTCCCACTGGCTGGATCGCAGATCCTGAACGGTTGGACCGTGCATTGCATTATTAAGAATAACCAATACAGATTATACGATGAGGGGTAGACATGAAATGAAAGTGAAAATGATGCTTATGTTGCTTGCAGTAATGCTGGTTGTAGCTGCTTGTGGCAAAAAAGAAGAAACACCTGCGGCTGAAGGAACAAAAGAAGGTACACAAGCTGCACAAGAAGTTACGTTGAAAGTAGCTACGTTGATTCCGCCGATGACAGATGTGCTGGATATTGTTAAACCGCTATTGAAGGAAGATGGCGTCAACCTGGAAGTTGTTGTGTTGTCAGATAACGTTCAACCAAATACGGCACTTGCGAACAAGGAAGTGGATGCAAACTTCTTCCAACACGTGCCTTACATGACCCAGTATAATGAAGCGAACAATGCGAACCTGGTGGCCGTGCAGCCCATCTATAATGCCATCTATGGCGGCTACTCCAAAAAGTACAAAACGATTGAGGAATTGCCAGAAGGTGCAACGATTGCAATTGCAAACGATCCTTCCAACATTGGTCGCTCTCTCGTGATGCTGGAGCAGAACGGGTTGATTAAGCTGAAAGAGGGCGTAGGTTTTAACGCCACACAGGCAGACATCACCGAGAATACAAAGAACTTCAAGTTTGAGGAAGTGGACTTGTTGATGCTGGCTCGCATGATGGATGATGCTGATCTGGTAGCCATGACTCCGGCATATGCCAGTCCGCTCGGTCTTACACCGAAGAAGGATGCACTGTTAACCGAGAAGGATGATTCCCATTTTGCAATCACCATGGTTGCCCGTGAGGATAATAAGGACTCCGAAGCGATCCAGAAGCTGGCTAAACGCATGGCGGGTCCAGAGGTCAAAGCCTTCTTCGAAGAGAAATATGCAGATATCGCGATCCCGGCATTTAAATAGAGAATACGTTGGTCCAATGTAAATAACCTTTAGATCTGAGCGATAACGCTTGGATCTTTTTTTTGTCGTCCGCTTGTTTATTAACAAGTATTTAGAAAGTTAACAATTTGGTCATATCCCCGGAACACTTTATTTAATAGTTTTTTCGTATAATTTGTTTGAAAATAGTTCTTTTGGATTATAAATTAAGAGATTTGTTCGAGTTTTGTAGTGTAAAGAGTGTTTTTCACAAGAAGTGAGACCTAGTTTTTTGAAAAGATGGTTTACAATCTATGAGAGCTATACAAGAGCTATATAAGTTGTATGAATCATTCAGCAATTGGCGGTTGTTCTGTCATCGGAGTGGCAAGTGTAAATAATCACTAGTTCAACTTATAAGTAGATCAAGTAAAACTAAAATTTATCTGGAAGAGGTAGAGAAATTTGTCCCGAAAAAATAGCAAATCGACCTGGTTCAACAAGATGCATAAGAACTTTAAGACCAAGCTGGTGGTGTCCTTTATTGCTTTCCTGGCCATACCTTCGTTAAGTATTGGAGTTTTATCGTATAACAGTGCAAAAGATGAAGTGGAGAAGCAAATTTTACATAGTGCGATGGAAAATGTGAACCTTGCCAGTGCAACGATAGATCTTTCAGTCAATGCCAAGCGGAACCACATTGAATATTATGCGAGTACACTCGCGGAGCAATTGCGTCAAGAAGATGCCGAGGTTCGGGTTGTGAACGAATTGAAGGGGTATGCCGCACAGAACAAAGATATCATCACCATAGGTGTAGGCACAGAGGCAGGTGTGTATCTGATGTCCTCTGATGCGGAGATGCCTGAAGATTACGATCCGCGAACAAGACCATGGTACACAGAAGCGATGGGTACTCCACAGCAGGTCATTGTTACAGACCCTTATATTTCTGCCGAGACAAAAGAGATTACCATTACGATTGCAAAGGCACTGGAAGACCAATCTGGTGTGGTCCAACTGGATCTCAATCTGGCGGACATTAGTCAATTAGTTAGCGGAATTAAAGTTGGAGAAAAGGGACATCTGATTCTGCTGGATGCCAGCGAAAAGTATATCTATCATCCGACGATGCAACCTGGAACAGATGCAACAGAAGATTTTTGGACACAAGTGTATACGAATGAATCCGGTAATTTCAACTATACCTTTGATCAGGTTGATAAGGTCATGTATTACGCCACGAATGCATCCACGGGATGGAAGGTCGCTGGCACCATGTTCTCCTCTGAAGTTGAGGATGCCGCTGCACCTATTCTGAATCGAACGATTATGGTCATCGTTTCTTGTCTTGTCATCGGAATTTTGATCATCTGGCTGGTGATGCGATCGATTGTTAAACCGATCCGTCAGTTGAAGGATCAGGCGATTCAGGTGAGCGAAGGGGATCTAACCCAGACCATAATAAGTACAAGCCATGATGAAATAGGTGAACTGAGTGAGGCTTTTGGCAAAATGCAGCACAATCTGCGTGTGTTGATTCAAAATGTGGAGAACAGCGCCAGTCAGGTAGTCATCTCATCGGATGAAATGACTCAGAGTGCGGAATCAACCAGTGCAGCCAGTGAGCAGGTAGCGCGAGCCATTCAGGAAATTGCGAGTGGTGCGGAGAAACAGACCGAAGGTATTGAACATAACCATCAGGCCATGAATGAAATTACGATTGGTATTACAAGAATCGCCGAACGTTCCATACATGTCGCTGATTTGGCGAAACATACAACCGTACAAGCAGAAGAAGGCGGCAACACCGTCAAGCAGACGGTGAGTCAGATGCAATCGATTCAAGAGACGGTAGAACAGACAAACCAATTGATTCAGGCGTTATATGAACGATCACACCAAATTTCAGCGATCACGGAGTTAATCGGAAATATAGCCAAACAGACAAACCTGCTCGCGCTGAACGCATCCATTGAAGCTGCTCGTGCAGGTACACATGGCAATGGATTCGCTGTTGTAGCAGCAGAGGTTCGCAAGTTGGCAGAGCAATCCGGGCAGTCCGTCAATGAAATCACCGTGCTGACTACGGCGGTACAGGAAGATATGGCTGCTTCCGTTCGCATGATGGAGAAGGTGACTTCAGAGGTTGGAGAGGGCATGGACATCTCTACAGAAGCGATTCGGAAGTTTGAACGTATTCTGGATAGCATGCGGGAAACGACACCTCAGATTGAAGAGATTGCTGCCACATCGCAAGAGATCACAGCAGGTGTGCAGGAAGTATCTGCAGTATCCAATGAGTTGGCAGGTATTGCTTCAGGCAACGCCGCGGCCTCCGAAGAAGTGGCTGCTTCCTCAGAGGAGCAATTGGCAGCGATGGAGCAGATTTCTTCCTCGGCTCGGGGCTTGTCTACCCTGGCTGAAGAGCTACAGCGTCTGATTAGACAGTTTAAGTATTAAACGGGGTCGTAGAAGAGAGTATCATACCGGGACAGCATCACATCATGTTTCATTAGAGGGAGTGGACAACCATGCAACTGGAACTCAAAGCCTTCTTACTGCTAACGGATGCGGTCATGATTACAGATGAGGAGGGTGTGATTCTGGATGTGAATTCCGTTTATGTAACCAAAACAGGATTCTCACGGGAGAGCACCATAGGTCAGCCTGCCCGATTGCTAATGGATACCCACTGGAGAGGGAACCAGACCTGGTCCGGCGTAGCCAAACTAATGAAGGTTGATCAGGAAGTATGGGAAGCTCAGGTCACCATAACATCGGTACATTTGGATGACTCTCTCTTTTATATCAGTATATTTAATGATGAACTTTCATGAGAAAACACGTCATCTAGCGATAAGAGTATGTTAGCTGAAAGGATCAGTTATTTTCTAAAAAATGGTCAATATCGTCGATTGAATAAGGGAGCACGGCATACTATGATTTGTGTACTGAGGAACTGCGACCATGAATCTGACAACATTCATTGAATGCATGAAATCCTGAAGTCGTAATGTGGACGGTGACCATTTGCTACGCGATCTTGTATTAAATTTCACGCTAATTTTGATCTTTGTTTTCCTAATTCATCACTATCTGAACCATACAAATGCTACCCGTTCAACATCCATCACGACTCGGATCATTATTGGTATTACGCTGAGCATGTTGGGCACGGCGCTCTATTATTTCTCTATTGTGCTTGAGGATGGTACATTGTTGAATTTCCGGGGCAGTGTGTATCTGCTAGCCGCTTATTTTGGTGGGAGTGGCTCTGCTTTCGTTACTTTTGCATTCATGTGGATGTTTCGGATTAATATGGGGCGTAATCCCTTGTTGGAGAACTGGCAGTATGCATTGACAGAGTTGTTGTTTGTCGTAGCCATATGTCTGATCTTTAAGTATATCAGGGGATTTATACAGAAGTGGTTGTCCGGAGCATTGCTGTTGATTACTGTGTATGAGTTTTCTGCACTAAAGACAAATTCCCCTTCTCTGCTAATGATGGGGCAGATTCTCTTTTTTCAATGTATCTGCCTGCTGTCCGTCATATTATTCCTGTATTATCTGAACCAAAATCATCGATATAGGAGATTGGTCATTCAGAGGGATCAGGAAATGCTAGAGATGCTTCGTATGCAGCCGGGTTTTACTTTTAAAATCCGAAAACAGAACGGAAAATTCGAGTATCTTGTGCTTGAGGGAGAGATGCTCTCCCGACTGGGCTTGGATATGAGTAGTCTGAAGCAAGATTACAAACTGGGCACATTGGATATTTTACCTCAGGAAAAGGTAGAATTTCTGCGAAAGCAGTTTAACCGGGCATGGAAAGGGGAGTCTTTTTTTTACGAGATTGAGCATGGGGGTTACTACTCACTGGTGAAGCTTAGTCCGCTGCGAGAAGAGGGTGTGGTGAAATATGTCGTGGGGTATGGACTTGATATTACGGAACACAGAGCGGTTAAACGAAGGATTCAAGAAAGTGAAGAGCGATATCGTACACTTGAACGAGTGTCGACAGACTGGTTTGTCGGTTTGGATAACAACAGATGTATTGTGTCAGTGAATCAGAAATTTCTGGATGTTCTTGGTCTCGGCAGGCAGGAAGTGATTGGGCGTCAGCTTGAAGAATTGTTGTTCATTGAGCAGCTGGAGAACTGGTTGTTCGTTTTCCAAAAAGCCTTACATCACAATATAGCACTGGATACGGAACTGAGTTTCATTGTTGGAGAAGGTCATGAGCAGCATGTTCGGGTTCACCTATCCCCTGTTAAAGTATTAAACTCGAGTGAGAAAATCAAGGCAGTCATTCAAGACATTTCGGATCACTATAGACGTGTTAAGGCTGACAAAGCAAGCCAGGCGAAGAGTGAGTTTCTCGCATTCATGAGCCACGAGATTCGTACCCCACTGAGCGGTATTATCAACTTTTCGTTGTTGCTTCAACGGACAGATCTATCTCCACAACAAAAGGATTATTTGAGTAAAATCAATGCGTCCTCCCAAACCTTGCTTGCCCTCGTAAATGATATTCTTGATTTTTCGAAAATTGAGGCAGGCAAGCTGATGTTGGAGAAGGTCTCTTTTTCACCAGAGGATGTGATCAAACGTGTCGCAGATCAGATCGGTGTGGCCATCGGGCACAAAGATATCGAAGTGATCTTTACAACCGATCCCGATCTGCCATTAACGGTGATTGGTGATCCGTTCCGACTTGAACAGGTGTTATTGAATCTGCTCAGTAATGCGATTAAATTTACGGAGCATGGATATGTAACGTTGCAGGCAGAGGTTCTTTCATTGGAGGCGGAGCGAGTTCATGTCCGTTTTGAGGTACAGGACACGGGAATCGGAATGTCACCCGAACAATTGGAACGGCTCTTTGTCCCGTTTACTCAAGCGGAACCCTCGACGTATCGAACATATGGTGGCTCTGGTCTTGGGCTGGTCATCTGTTACCTTCTGGTCACCTCTTTGGGAGGAAGCTTGCGGGTGGATAGTGTGCTGGGAGAGTACAGTCTGTTTTCATTCGACTTGATATTTGAACTTGCAGATTCGGAAGAAGAAGAGAGCTTCTCCCTGCAGACACACCCTCTCCTATATGGTGCGAATGATGTGGTTATCATTGAAGATGATGAACGGATGGGCGCAAATCTGAAGCAGCTGCTCTATTCATTCGGGATGAATCCGATGCTGTATACTTCCTTGAACCATATGATGGAAAGTGATTGGTATGTCCATCATGTAGATGGGGCAAGTTCGATGTTGATCATGTTGGATATGGATGCAGAGGAGACCGTCAACGGATCGTCATGGGATAGTTTCATGAAGCGAATGAATCAAACCAAATTTCAAATGGTGGGTTATACCCATGCTTTTAGTGAAAATGCCCTGTGGAGTGAGGAGAGATCCTTTCGCCCGGATCTCATGATGATCAAACCGATTACACGTCTGGGATTGTTCGAAGTATTACTTGCACTTCAGGGTGAAGGGCCATTGGAGAAAAAGCGGATGATAGAAGGTGATGAATCCTACTTGCTTAAATCCAAAGGGCACATTCTGATCGCTGAAGATCATGAAATCAATCAACTGGTCATTCGGGCCATGCTGGAACATACCGGATTCAAGGTGACACTGGCAGACAGTGGCACAGAGGTTTTGAAGAAATTGGACGAACAAACATGGGAACTGATTCTGATGGATCTCTATATGCCAGCTATGAACGGAATTGATGCAGCGCGACACATTCGCAAGATGAGGAAATATGATCGTACACCCATTATTGCGCTTACAGCGAATGGTTTAAAAAGGGACCATGAATTATATCTTGAAGCAGGTATGAATGCCATCCTGACTAAGCCCATACATGAACAACAGCTCACAGACATTTTGGAAATATGGATTGATCTAAAAGGCATAAGGGAGATCAATGGAATTGATGCAGATAAGGCGATCAGACAGATGGACGGCAAGCCGCATATTCTGCAATATGCACTCACGAAATTCAGAATGGAGTATGACTCGTTTCAGAAAAAACTGGCGATTCAACTTCAGCAACAGCAGATTGCTGATGTCATTCGTAGTGTTCATTCTCTTCGAGGCGTAGCTGCGAATCTGCATGCAGTGGACCTGATGTGTGCAGTTCTCCAATTGGAATCGCTCTTGTCCCGTCCGTTATTCAAAGATGAGGAACAGCGTTCAGTATTGGAGAAGGTACAACAGGAAATTGATAAAATTACCGAGTCTCTTCCATGGTGATCGGAATGAAGCTGTGTTGTTTTAAGGTGTGAACTTATATCCGACCCCCCAGATGGTTTGAATGTATTGGGGGTTTTTTGGATTGTCCTCAATTTTTTTGCGAAGCTTGGTAATGTGCACATCGATGGTGCGATCATTAATGTAGGCATCAATACCACGAATGGCTTCGATCAGGGCATACCGACTGTAGACTTTGCCAGGATTGAGAATAAACAGCTTCATGATCTCAAATTCGGAAAACGTCATCTCCACGCGCCGGTTATTCAACAAAACAGTTCTTCGGGCCAGATCGAGAGATATTCCGGATTCCTGTTCAGTGACAACAGAGCTGTTCAATATAGAGTAACGACGCAATACGGCCTCAATACGTGCCTTCAGCTCCTGCATACTGAAAGGCTTACATACATAGTCATCAGCCCCGTCTGTTAATGATCGAATCCGCTCAGAAACCTCGGTTAACGAAGAGATGACAATGATGGGGATTGCCGTATGTTGGCGCATGAGAGAACTAGGATTCTTATTACCCGAATCAGGGAGCATCAAGTCAAGAAGCAGGATATCAGGCCGCGCTTGAAGCTGTAGAAGACCATCTCTTGCGTTATCGACACGGATAACATCATACCCTTCACCTTGCAAATACAAGGATAATGTATCGCCTAACATGTTGTCGTCCTCTATGATAAGCACTTTCGTCATGATATTCCTTTCTGAACCCCCTTCTTGTAGAAGGACTAAGATCCATGGATTACTTAATATACCTGATATTTAAAACATGCAACATGAGGATGTCAAGGCTCTAACATGACTCCAAGAAGGTGAGAGACTCCGATTTAATGCTTGCCAAGATGTGGATCAGCTTCACGCTCGATCAGGCGCATCAATTTACGCTCGGTAGCGCTCTCTGGCGCAGGGGTGTAGACACTGCAACGCAGATCAGAACTACCCTGAACCTGCAACGAAGTCAGATCAAACAACATTTTGCCTGCTTTGGAATGCCTGAATTCGATTAAAACGTCCGGGGCACTACTGACGCTGCTTTGTTTCCAAAGGGTATGAAAATCGGGATGTCTGTTCATCATGTCATCCAAAAATAAATTATACCATTCATCATCAACATACTGGCCATAGTAAGCACGAAAAATTGCCAGAAATCCGCTAACAAAATCCTCCCAGTTCACCGCGAGCCTGCGAAACTCCTTTCGATCAAATAACAGACTGATCATATTCCGCTGTTCGGGGGCAATCTTTTCAAAATCGATAAAAACATGCCGGGCTGCATCATTCCAGCCGACAATGTAACAACGCCGATCCGAGATCACGGTAGGACAGTGGTGAAGTTCTTGCAAAATTTTCTGCAAGGAAGGGTGAAGTTGAACCGGTTCTTCTTCCAGTGTGGGTAGCTCCGTATGATGCTCCATGGCGAGCGAAAACAGATATTTTCGTTCATCTGTAGTAAGCCTCAGTGCCGAAGCAATGTTATCCAACACGGAATGGGATACCTGAATATCCCGACCTTGTTCAAGCCAGGTATACCATGTTGTACTCACTCCTGCCAGTTGGGAAACCTCTTCTCTCCTCAGCCCAGGCGTTCTTCTCCGACTTCCAGTGGGTAAACCGACCGATTCGGGGGAAATTTTGGAACGCTGTGTTTTCAGAAAAGTGGACAATGCCTGTAACCTGACATCGTAGTTCAATCCATCACCTTCAATCCTCGTTATCATGGTAGTCATTATACTATTATAATTGACAACTTGTAATAGGATATTCAAAAGTGCACTATTAGTGGCAGAGCGTAAGAGTAAGGTAGACAACAGCGCTGAAGGAGGATGGACATGGAACGAGTCGTGATTACAGGTATGGGAGTTATCTCTCCTCTGGGAAATGATGTAGATACATTCTGGAACGGATTGATTGAGGGTAGATCAGGTGTATCACCTATAGAACATTTTGATACAGCTTCGTACAAAACCAGAATCGCAGGAGTGGTCCGTGATTTTGATGGTGAAGAGCGTTTTGGACGCAAGGAAGCAAGGCGTATGGATCGATTCGTTCAATTTGCTGTTGCTGCTACGGATCAGGCTGTATCACAATCGGGTCTTGTGATGGATGAACTGGACCGTGAACGGGTAGGTGTATATATTGGTTCAGGCATAGGCGGCATCCAGACATTGATGGAACAAGGCAAGGTCCTGTCAGAACGGGGACCTGCGAGAGTCAGCCCAACACTGGTACCTATGATGATCTCCAATATGGCGGCAGCTATGGTCAGTATGAGGTTTGGTTGCTGGGGACCGACATTGTCGCCAGTAACAGCTTGTTCCATTGGCAATACAGCCATTGGAGAGGCTTTCCGGTTAATTCGTCATGGCGGAGCCGATGTCATTATTGCTGGAGGAACAGAAGCGGCTGTAACGGAAGTGTCACTGGCAAGCTTCGGTAATGCGACAGCGTTGTCTACACGAAATGAAGCGTTCCAAGCAGCCAGCCGTCCATTTGATGCAGGGAGAGACGGTTTTGTCATGGCGGAGGGTGCTGGAATTCTGGTTGTGGAATCACTGTCTCATGCTCTAGCAAGAGGGGCGAATATTCTTGCCGAAGTGATTGGATATGGTGCCAGTTCAGATGCGTATCATATGGTAGCTACCCACCCGGAAGGACGGGGTGCATATCTGGCGATGAAAGCATCACTGAAAGAAGCTCAGATTGGACCTGAGGACATTGATGTAATTAACGCCCATGCCACCAGTACGGAGGCAGGTGATCTGTCTGAGACGAGAGCCATTAAACAACTTTTCGGGACAGGTGCCTATGATATTCCGGTCACAGCGAATAAGTCCATGACGGGACATATGCTTGGTGCAGCAGGCGGTGCGGAGGCGATCTCACTTATTCAAAGTCTGCGGCATGGCATCATTCCTCCAACCATCAATCAGGAGCAGAGGGACCCCGAATGTGATCTGGATTATGTGCCAAACGAGGCAAGAAAAGCAGAGTTGCGGATTGGGATGTCTAATTCCTTTGGTTTTGGCGGTCATAATGCGGTTATTATTCTTCAAAAATATTCATCTTAAGCAGAAAGAAAGCCGTAAGCAAAGAACAGCGCTGCCTGATGGGGCTACGCTGTTCTTTGCTTACTTATGGATCACTCGTAAACACTGTACCTTGGTTAACGCCGAGTGGTTGTACGCCTCAGGAAGAGAGGGATGTCGATTCCGCCATGCCTTTGTTACCTCGGCTCAACCAGCTCACACGCCAGCGGGATTGCATGAAGAGAACCAGGAAAAGGGAAGCTGCTGCAATCAGGCTAAGAATGACAAAACCTGGCGTATAGGATTGATAGCTACTATACAGTTGACCGAGAATCAGCGGCAGTGCATACCCGCCCAATCCGCCAGCGGCACCTACAATACCTGTCATCAGGCCAATCTCATTGCCGAAACGTTGGGGAACCAGTTGGAACACAGAGCCATTTCCGGCTCCCAGACACATCATACCGAGGAACAGCATGACTACTACCACAGGAAGCGGTGGCATGAAGGATACTCCGATCAACATGATGCAGGCTCCAGTGTACAGGAAAGTCAGCATGCGGGTTCCGCCAATTTTGTCCGCCAGATAACCCCCTACAGGCCGGAAGAAACTGCCTGCGATCACACAGAAGGTGGTAATGTCTGCGGCACGAACAGGAGAGAGTCCATACTGGGTGTTGAAGAAGATGGTGAGATAGTTACATAATCCAACGAAACCACCAAAGGTTACACAATAGAAGGCACAGAATACCCAAGCATCTTTTTGTTTAAGCAGACTTCCGTATTGGGATAATTTCTTGGGTTCAGGCCGGTTAGGGCTATTCTTGGCAAAGATAGAAAAGAGAATGAATACAATAACGATCGGTATAATAGCAAGTCCGAACACAACTTCCCAGCTGCCAAAATGCGTAGCCAAGCGATTGGCAAATAACGTCGCGAGTACGGTACCGCTGTTACCCGCCCCGGCAATACCCATGGCCAGACCCTGATGCTCCTTGCCATACCATTGGCCTGCCAGAGGTAGCGCAGCAGCAAAGGAGGCGCCTGCGACACCAAGCAAGAGTGCCACCACGTACAGTTGGCTTAAGGAGTCAACCCATAACCAGCCGAGTAATAAAGGAACTAAGGTGACGAGCATCCCGATCTGTGCGGTCAGTTTCGGACCAATATAATCAGACATGAAGCCAAGCACAAGGCGCAGGATGGAGCCGCCGAGAATAGGCAATGCGACCAGATTGGCTTTTTCTAGCGGAGTCATCGGATAATCCAACGCTATGACAACTGCGAGTGGACCAAGCATCCCCCATATCATAAAACTGATGTCAAAATACATAAACGCCCCGAAGAGGGTGGGCTTATGCCCGCTTTTCCAAAAACTTTTGCTCTCCATCATCCATCATCGCTCCTCATCCAATTGAGATCTTCGTGATTTGTCTATGTGCTTGTTAAGGCAGAAAAAGGCCGCAATTCGTCCAGATCTGAACGATTTGCGGCCCCGTTGCCGACAGGCGGTACACGTCATTGTGTTCCCGCATCTGAGTTGATCACAGCACTGTGATTTTGATTCAAATTATAATCAAGAGAAAATATATATGTCAACAAAAATTACATGTAATTTTAAATAATTCATTTTTTTATCTTCATTCGCATTTTTAATGTCAATTTAGTTGACATTAGATTCGGATTCCCTTAATCTGAATCTAATATGAATCCACACAAAGGCGTGTGGATTCCGGAGGCAACGGTGCCCTTTTCCGAATCATGGAGAAGGGATTTTTCTGTTTATTTTCAGGTGAGAGAGATAGGGGGCAGCCCATGAGTAGAAGCAAACTGGTGATTATCGGGAATGGCATGGCTGGAGTGAAGTGTGTCGAAGAGATTATCGCACTGGAGCCTGATACGTATGAGATTGTAATCTACGGCAATGAACCCCGTCCCAACTACAATCGGATCATGTTATCAAAAGTATTGCAGGGTGAGCATTCGTTACAGGATATCATTATCAATGATTGGACTTGGTATGCCGAGCATCATATACGGCTCTGTACAGGTGAAACGGTACACCGCATTGATACCCGTGGAAAATATATAGAGACAGAATCCGGACTAAAAGAAACTTATGATGTCCTTATTCTGGCGACAGGGTCTTCACCTTTTATCCCACCGATTCCGGGAATTGATAAAGAGAGGGTCATGTCCTTCCGAACAATTGATGATTGTACGCGCATGTCTGATTATTCTAAAACCTATCGCAAGGCCGCCGTCATTGGTGGTGGATTGCTTGGGCTGGAGGCTGCGCGCGGGTTACTGCATCTGGGCATGGAAGCTGTGGTGGTACATAACGCACCTTACATTATGAACCGGCAGTTGGATCAGAAGGCTGCCACGATGCTTCAACAGGAACTTGAAGGGCAGGGTATGTCCTTTCTTTTGGCCAAAAATACGCAGAAAATTACCGGGCGATCACAGGTTCAGGGCCTTCAGTTCACAGATGGTTCCAAGCTTGAAGCACAGGTTGTCATTGTCGCTGTAGGAATTCGGCCAAATGTGGACCTGGCCAGACGAAGTGGAATCGCCACCAATCGGGCAATTATGGTAGATGACTATATGCGCACCAGTGTACCGGGTATTTACGCAGTTGGGGAATGTGCTGAACATCGGGGAATTAGTTATGGTCTGGTGGCCCCCTTATACGAACAGGGGAAGGTGCTCGCACATACACTCTGTGGACAGGAAACGCCTGAATACAAAGGATCAATTCCCTACTCACAGTTGAAGGTATCGGGGGTTGATGTTTTCTCAGCGGGTGAGATCAGTGGGGAAGGCATGCAGACTGCAATTCAACATCTGGATGGCATTCAAGGCACATATAAAAAAGTGCTGATGCAGGCTGGCAAAGTGCGTGGAGCCATTTTATTTGGAGATACAACCGAAGGAACGGCATTGCTTGGACTTGTGCAACGAGGCGCAGATGTGGCGGAATTGGCTCCGCGTGAAGGGGCTCCGGACCCGGCTGAGATGGCTGCTGCGGCATTACCGGCTCAGGAGACCGTATGTGCCTGCAACAATGTGACCAAGGCTGCGATAATGAAGGCCATTCAGGAACAGGGTCTCGAGACGGCAGATCAGGTGAAGGAGCAGACCAAGGCGTCAGGTTCATGCGGTGGCTGTCGCCCGATGGTGGCTGCTCTGTTGAAACATACGCATAACCTGAAAAATAACGGGGGTACTGGCGTGGTAGCCACACCAGATAAACCTGCTCCAATGCCTGTTTGCAGTTGTACGGATCTTGGGCATGCAGAGTTGAAGGGAATACTGGCTGACATCAATGTTCTGGAGACAGGGCTACCAGACATATCTTTGATCTTGCAGAAGCTGGGTTGGGGTTCGGAGCTTGGTTGCTCGGTATGTCGTCCCGTAATTCATTATTACTTACAGGTATCCGGTGGAACGATGGTTGTTCGAGAGCTGGAAGGTCACTCAGAGATTCAGGTACGCTGGGATGATCAGATCCCGCTTTCATCCTATGCAAGAGATGCCAGGGGGCTGGCTGCACAGCTTCGTGCGAGTTGGATCGGCGCAGCAATGCCGTCGCCCGTGAATGTAGGAGTCGCACCAGGGCCGGGATCTTTGGTGAGCGCACTGGTGCAGGATATCGGCTTGTTGGCTTCACCATCTGGGTGGGAGATCTACGCAGGCGGTCATGCAGAGCATCCGGTCAAACAAGGTGGCCTGATTGGGGTGTCTGAAACAGAGGTGCAAGCGGCCACACTCGCATCAGCCTGCCTTCAATGGTATCGCCAAACCGCTTGGTATGATGAGCCGTTATGGGCATGGACGGAACGATTGGGATTCATGTCGATTCGGGAAACGCTGCTGGATGACCAGTTACAGAAGGAACTTGCAGCTACACTTCAAGCTGATATATAGATGAAAGGCGGGGATGGAAAGATGGGATTATCCGTGAGTTCAGAACCAACAGCCTCCAAGCTGTATGTAAAGGAAACCCAGTGTCCGTATTGCAGTGTGCAGTGCAAGATGACTGTTGAAGAACTGGCTGCACCTGTTCCAGGCCAGCGTCGTGGTGAGTATACGGTTCAGGGTGTCCCGAATGAAGCCTCTCAGGGCAGGTTGTGTGTGAAGGGCATGAATGCTCATCAACATGCGCTCAGTGGTCAACGATTAATGAATCCGCTCATTCGTCGTAATGGCGAGCTTGAACCCTGTTCCTGGAAGGAGGCCATTCAGACCATCGCAGAGCGGTGTCAGAACTTGAGGGATTTATACGGAGCAGATACGGTCGGAGTATACGGAGGCGGATCTCTGACAAATGAAACAGCCTATCTGCTCGGCAAGTTTGCCAGAGTTGCATTGGGGACAAAATATATCGACTATAATGGACGGTTCTGCATGTCAGCTGCGGCTTCAGCTGGAAGTAAAGTGTTCGGGATGGATCGTGGGTTGACGTTCCGACTGTCTGATATTCCCAAGGCGGGCTGCATTGTACTTGCAGGTACCAATATTGCAGAATGCCAACCTACCCTTCTGCCATACTTCAATCAAGCGAAGGAGAATGGAGCCTTCATTATCGTTATTGATCCACGCAAGACGGCAACCGCTGCCATTGCCGACCTTCATTTGCAGGTGAAGCCTGGCATGGATGCTCTTCTGGCGGATACCATGATGAAGGTGATTATGGATGCCGGATGGGTGAACCCTCATTTTATAGACAAACGAACGCATGGTTACGAGCAATTGATACAAGGGTTGGCTGATCTGCAACTCGAACAGGCGGCACAAGCGTGCGGGGTTGATCTGGCGCTGATCCGTCAGGCGGCGATGGCATACGGTGAGGCAGAGACAGGCATGATCATGACAGCACGTGGTGTGGAGCAGCAGACGGATGGACATATGGCAGTGAGACACTTTTTGAACCTGGTGCTGGCAACTGGCAAAATTGGTAGAGAAGGCTGCGGATATGGTGCCATCACAGGTCAGGGGAACGGGCAGGGCGGACGGGAGCATGGGCAGAAGGCTGACCAGCTGCCGGGTTATCGATCCATTGAAAATGAAGCCGATCGTGCCTATGTGGCATCCGTCTGGGGTGTGGACCCTGCAAGTTTGCCAGGCAAAGGGGTATCCGCCTACGAGATGATGGAGAAGGTTCATGATCAGGAGATTCGGGCGTTGCTTGTAATGGGCTCTAACCCAGTCGTATCCAATCCCAATGTGCGTTTGGTGGAAGAAGGTCTGCGCAAGCTGGACTTTCTGATCGTGGCAGATATGTTCCTGTCGGAGACAGCACGCATGGCTGATCTGGTTCTCCCGGTTACATCTTATATGGAGAATGAAGGTACACTGACCAATCTGGAGGGGCGTGTTCTGCTCCGTGAACAGGGGCGGCCTGCACCGGGAGAAACGCTTGATGATTGGGATATATTATGCCGGATTGCCGCGCAATTGGGTAAAGCTTCTTACTTTGAATATGACACTGCTGAGGATATCTTTAATGAGCTTCGGGTGGCGAGCCGCGGCGGAGTCGCTGATTACTATGGCATTACCTATGAGCGTTTGCGTAACGAGAAAGGGGTATACTGGCCGTGTTCTGCCCTCGAAGATCAGGGAGAAGGACTGCTGTTCGGTGAACGATTCGCTCACCCGGACGGCAAAGCGGCGTTCACATTTGAATCCAGCCCGGGCTGGAATGATATATCTTCGGAGTTCCCCTTAATTCTCACCAATGGGCGTGTGCTGCCTCATTATCTTACAGGGGTGCAGACACATCGCAGTCCGGCACTGGCAGCTCGTGAATTGGAGAACTTTGTTGAACTTCACCCGGCTACCGCTGCCCGTTATCGTATTCACGATGGAGAGTGGGTAGAGATTCAATCGACGTACGGAAGCTTCACGGTTCGTTCGCGCATCAAGGATTCCATTCGGGAGGATACCTTGTTCGTGCCGATGCATTGGGGCGGCATTCAGAATGTGAATCGGGCCACCAGACCAGAGCTAGATCCGTTCTGTCGGATGCCTGGGTTCAAGACAGCAGCTGTAACCATTCGACCGTTGCGTCTGGCGAGATGATTCATACAGGTTTCAGTTTATAAAAGTTCTCAGGCGTCATAAGCTGTTCTAATGGTAGCTTAGCAGCTGCACAGTCCATATTTATATGACACTGTGCGGCTTTTTTTGCGTATATGTACGCAAGTAGGCCCTAGTTCCGTGGTTCCACGTAAACATGAGGATTGGCTCATGAATATGGATTGAATTTTAGTTATGATGTTCATTAGGGGTACATATGTACGTATTTTATATTTTATTTAGAGACAGATAATCATTTCGAGTTTAGGTTATTCCGCATCGTGGTATAGATATCGGGGCTTATGGAAGCTTCTTCAAATAGAGCAGGACAAGGGAGGTAATGCAGTGAATGTATGGATAACGGTAAAAAGTCTGGGCAAGCGCAAGCCGGTACTTGCCAAGCAAGCTGCCGAACTTCCGGAAACAACTCATACGTTAAGGCAGCTCATTGAGAACATGGTGGCTGTACAAGTAAAAGCGCTTCAGGAAAAGAAACAACAGGCAGAATTGTTCGCCTACCTGATGCCGGATGATATTGACGCGCAAGGAGCGGTGGGGAAAGTCGGGTTTGGCGCAGTATACAATGAGGGTGTTCCTGATCTGGAAGTTGCGATGGAGACAGCTATAACCGCATATGAGGATGGGTTGTACAAAGTGTTTCTCAACGATGAAGAATTGCAGGAACTGGATGAGTCACTTGTTGTAAAAGACGGAGATAACGTGGTGTTTATTCGTTTTACAATGCTAGCCGGACGTCTGTGGTAGAGAACGATGAAGGAGGAGAACAGGATGAATCAGGAAGAGCAAGTACAGGTGTATATGGATGGATTGCAGGAAAGAGCCAAGTCGTTAACAGGGGTACAGCTTGAGCTGGCAGGCTATGTTGTGGAGATCGCCGGGTCTACGTATTTACGTGGAGACGAAAAGATGTTTTTGAATACTGATAAGTTGCTTGGAAGGTTGGCTGCAGAAACACAGAAACCATTATTCGAGCCACTACTGGATGTGCTCCAGCATCTGGCGAGCGAGTCATTGGTTGCACGATTCCGTTATATCGCAGAGCGTGCGACTCGTTTCCCATACAGTAACAACTATGAACGCCGCCCTTTCCGCACATCCGATCCGGAGCAGCATGTAGAACAAGTCATCCGTAAACTGATGGGATTGTTCCGTATGGAAATGAAAAATTTCTCGCTGGAAGAATATGTGTCACTTCGTGAGTACAAGCTGGATTATTTGCATGAGATCCGTTGGGTCCTGGCGGATTGTATCGCTTATGAACTGGATCATCAGGGCGGAGATATGAAGCAGGCGCTACATGATATTATCTATGGTGACAATCAGACGGCGCTGTTAACCCATGAAATGATCAAAGGTATATTCATGAGCGATCAGGCGGATGCCTATCAGATGGTGGGTGAGCTACTCGTTGCAGCAAGGTTGCAGGAAGGGCTTCGCCAAAGCATTGTGGAGCGGATGGATGAAGGGACACTGGAAGCCTATATTTACATATTAAAAATCATTATCGACAACAACCTGATTCGTTTCAGTTCCGTGGTAAGAGCGCTTGCCGTATGGACGGGGATCGGTATAGAAGCAGCCAACCAGCGTGTTGCGGCACAGTTGATTGAACAGGCCTATCAGGCGCTTGTGCAACCAGAAGTACGCGAGGCCTGGCAGCAGGAAGCTAACGCCAACAAACTCTTTATCAGTCTTTGGGCGACAGCGGTCATTGAAGAGAATGAATTGAAGAGCAAGATAATCGAGATTATGGATCAAGGTCAGTTATATCAGAAGATTGTTGCTCAATATGTACTGGCTAACAGCCAGAACAGGGAGCTTCGTTTGGACATTGCACGTCGTTATCTGGAGGCGCAGGATACCGAGTTGATGCACTGGATTGTGACCAACTATGATGCGATGTATATGTACAACTGGAGTTTCGAGAATGGAGAGAATCAGCGTAGCGTCTACGTGTGGCCATTGCCTGCTCTTGGAGATAAGGGCTTGCGGCGTCAGGATTTTGATCGGTTCAAACAGATGCTGGCTGCCATTCCAAAAGGCGGGTCAGGTGGACCATCGGGTGTACTTGAGTATGTTCACTACCGGATTGATACGGATGATGTAGTCAAGAAAATGTTATATTTGGCCGCTTATGATATGGACCCGGAATGGATCGGGGAGGTCATCGCAATCAAGGACCGTTTAAGCCCGGAACTGCGCGGAGAACTGTTGTCCCAGTTTGTTCAGCATCCCAATAATGAGGTGCAAAGACAGTTTGTGTTTGAGAGTTTGTCTGATAAAAGCATCAGTAATCGGGAGAGTGCACTCGCCAAAGCGAAGCTGCTCACGTTGACGGTTGATGAGATGAAACAGATGGAGGCGTTGATGAAGCTCAAAACAGGCTCACTTCGTCAGAAGGTCATCCATGTATTGTTACTACAACCCGTGGACCAATTGGAGGTCTCGCTGAAGCGACTTTTGCAGGCCAAGAGTGAACTGCAGCGCTTGGGTGCGCTAGAATTATTGACCGAGATTGCGGCAGATCCAGAGCGGATAGATCAGCAGGAGCAATTGCAGCCATTGGCGCAGCTGATTGAGACACCCACTGCCAAGGAACAGAAACTACTGGATAAGCTGACCGATCAGGGGAGTCGTTACACAGCCTCTAATGGATTTGGTTTATTTGATCCGAAGCGACGTGAGCCATTGCTGGATGAGAAGCGTGATCTCAAGGGCCATAATCCGAAGGATATCTTTACACTCTCACTGGATAAGACCAGACCATTTCTGGAGGGACTTAGTGAATTAGTGCATGAACACAGGGATTATGAGTATCAAGTGGAATACTACGCTGGCTATAAAGACACATTGTTAGTCGGAGCGAGTCTTCGCTCCAAGGTTCCGTATGGAGAGCGGAATGAAATGAAGCAGATGGAACAGTTCCCGCTTCATGACGTATGGGAGAACTATATTCAACATGCCGGGTTCAGCAGTGTGGAACTGATGCAGCTATACATGGCTATACAGCTCGGGGAGTTCAATGGCAATTTGAGCGACCATTACAGTTATTTCCGTGAGCAGTATGACTATGACGAATTGCAGAAGATTCCGTTATTGGAAGGCTGGCGCAAGTCGTTTGCCGAACAGATCTATCCTCTGGATGACATCGAAAAGCTGCAGCAGATGCTGGATTCGTTAACGTATAAGGATCAGGTAGTGGCACTGATATCGGCGGCATTTCAGGATAGCGATCCGATCGACACGTTTGAAATAGCTGAGAAAACCTGGGCCTCCATTATCGCGAGTATGCCTGTTGATCGACTCGAAAAAGAGTCAGGCATGCTTCATATTCTGACTGGACCTTGGAATTATGTAGTTCGTGGCAAAATCCATGACGATAACAGCTTCAAACGTTTCTTCCAGACAGCTTACCAGTTCACCAGTCTTGTAGAGAGTAGTCAACCGCTGTCTTTACTGTCACTTGAAGATTTCCTGCGTGCGTACCAGTTGAACCTGATTGATGATCAAGAGATATATCGACAGGTGCTGGTCGGTGGGAATCGTCAGTTGTTTATTCGGGACTTAACATCCACTCGTACAGAAATGATCGCGAGTGATCCGAAGCTTGTTCAATTGCGAGATGCGGTGGTCGATCGCATTCTGGAGATTGAGCTGACCCGGGGAGAACTCTCTACAGAAGTAAGCACACTTGCCATGAAACTGGATCGAATTGAAGGCATGGAACACTGGGTACATCTGGTCTCGGCGATGGATCAGGATACATTTGTCCGTGGATATATCTATAGTTATGGGGACAACACAACACGTAAAGAGACGTTTAGCTATCTAATTCAGAATTGTCATCCACGAGATGGAGAAGATGAGAAGCGTCTTGGGGAATTGCTCCAGAAGTATCCGGTGAATGAGAAGAAATTGCTGGAAGCAGCCATGTACGCCCCGCAGTGGATGGAGATTGTAGCGAAACATCTGGGATGGGAAGGTCTACGCAGTGCGGCCTGGTACTTCCATGCTCATATTAATGAACGCTTTACTGCGGAGAAAGAAACCATCGTGGCCCACTATTCTCCAATCTCACCACAGGACTTTAATGAAGGTGCGTTTGATATCGCTTGGTTTGAAGAAGCCTATGCTGCTGTCGGGGAGGAACGGTTCAATCTGTTATACGATTGTGCCAAGTACATTTCCGGGGGATCCAACCACCGCAGATCCCAATTGTTCGCAGATGCTGCACTAGGCAAGCTTCGACTGGACGATATGCGTGAGTCCGTGTCAGACAAGCGAAACAAGGATCACTTGTTAACCTACAGTTTGATTCCATTCGCTGTAAATCGCGAACAGGATCTGCGTGAGCGATACGACTTCATTCAGAAGTTTCTGATGCAGAGCAAACAATTCGGTGCACAACGCCGTGCCAGTGAAGGTGTGGCATCGCAGATTGCACTGGGCAATCTTGCTCGTAATGCAGGTTATGCCGATGTTACGCGGCTGATGTGGGACATGGAAGCACGTAAGTTGGATGAGATGAAATCCTTTTTTGAACCTCATGCATTGGATGCTGATACGACAGCGCAATTGGTCATCGATGAGGAAGGTCAACCCGAGATGGTTATCGTTAGCAAAAGCAAGACACTCAAATCTGTACCTGCCCGGTTCAAAAAAGATGGATATATCGCTGAACTGAAAGAGCTGAAATCGGATCTGGTGGATCAGTATCGCCGGGCACGGCAGGAGCTGGAACGTTCGATGACTGCTGGAACGTCATTTACACGTGAGGAAATTGCCAGTCTGATGCAAAATCCGGTTATACAACCGCTGGTAAGAACACTTGTCTTCCAGTCAGGTGACAAGACTGGAAGATTCGATGTATCGTCCAGTGGTTTGGTTGCTCCAGGGCCGGAGGGTACGATCCAGGCACTATCGGAACAGGATCAACTGTTGATTGCTCATCCGCTTCATCTGTATCAGAGCGGAAGCTGGAGTGAATTCCAGCGGGATCTGTTCACCCGTCAGGAGCGTCAGCCGTTCAAGCAGGTATTCCGTGAGCTGTATCTTCCTAACGAGGACGAATTGGCTAATGGTACGGTGTCTCGCCGATAT
Source organism: Paenibacillus sp. FSL K6-1122 (assembly GCF_037977015.1). Taxonomy (NCBI): domain Bacteria; kingdom Bacillati; phylum Bacillota; class Bacilli; order Caryophanales; family Paenibacillaceae; genus Paenibacillus; species Paenibacillus sp. FSL K6-1122. Next base: position 1,081,353 of record NZ_CP150272.1, read on the forward strand.
GCCGGGTATCAGATTCAACCGAAAAAAGCAGTAGCTCTGCTGAAAGGACGCCAATGGACTGTCAGTTATGAAGAAGGTCTGCAGAAGGTAAGTTATGAGCATAATCTGATTGCGAATCTCTATGCTATGGCAGATTGGTTCTCACCAGCAGATACCGAGGCACCTACCTTGGAGACGGTGCAGTTCTACGATCGCAAGAGCTACAAACCTGTAGCGCTGCAAGATGTGCCGCTGACGTTCTTCTCCGAAGTTATGCGTGATATCGATCTGGTGGTCAGCGTTGCACATGTGGGAGGCGTAGATCCGGAAGCTAGCCTGACAACCATCGAGATGCGCCACGTCATTGTGAACGAATCGTTGCGTCTGCTGAAGATCGACAATGTACGTTTGGACGGGAATTACGCACGAATTGATGGTGAATTAGGTGAGTATGCTGTTCATCTGGGGAGTGGTAATGTGTTCAAACAAGCCACAGGTGCACTTCATATCGTACCGGTGCACAGTCAGCATCGGGGTCGAATCTTCCTGCCATTCCTCGATGAAGATCCGAGAACAGCTGAGATTCTGTCCAAGGTGATGTTGCTCGCCGAAGATAAAAAGATCAAGGACCCGCAGATTCTTGCACAGTTACAGAACTAGAAGTGATTGAACAGAAGTGAGCCGTCCCTCTTGGGGCGGTTTTTTATTTGCTACTCCGATTTCAATGTAACTTCGAATCTCAATATAACGAGTGTAGAACAAGAATCATGGATGGAAAGTGAACAATATGGAGCAATTCCAACATAAAGGCAGCTGAAGAACCTGTTAAAAGGGACCTCAGTTGCTTTTATATTTTTGGATATTTCAATGGACCGGATTGGTTCCGTTTTCAAATAGACTTAGGACCCAGAGTGTGTCGACATATTCCTTAATCTGATAATTAATTGCATTAATTGGTTGATCGGGAGTGGGTCGAACCGACTGTTTTTAAAAGTAAAGAATTTGTTCTAAAGTAGTTACGGAAATGTAAATAATTCGTTTTCTTGTTTTGTTATCTGAATTATTAATATGGTGATTCCAAAGAACTAGGCTTGTTCCAATCGGTCATTTACCAAATTTAAGGGGATGTAATTCATGATCATGTCGGCTATCGTTAGGAAGCGAAATCTGCTGACTTGCTTGCAGGCTGCAGTTTCAGAAGCCATGTGCAGGACGACCTGAATGCTTGAAAGACTGGGATCAAGCCAGTTCGCATTCCCTTGTATACATGTATTCAATATGTGCACAAGAAAAATGATCAAGAGAGAAGGAGAACTTACAACATGAACAGAAGACTCAATCTGATTTTCCTCAAACGATGGTTTATGTTATTAATCATCGTGGCGGTTGCGGCTATGCCGCTGCACGCCTTCGCCGCGGAGGCGGAATCTGGGGCCAATCGGCCTTGGATGAACAAATCTCTATCAGCGGAAGAACGCACCGAGCTGCTGCTCAAGGAGATGACGCTGGAGGAGAAAGTTGGATTCGTAACCGGTAAAGTAAATAACTATTATGGTTTCTATAATGATGAATTGGAGCGCCTCGGCATTCCGGCATTACAGATGGCAGATGGACCCGCAGGAGTACGTGTGGCTAACCCGGATGTGCAGGACAAAAAGTCCACGGCATTGCCTGCACCCATCGCGCTTGCCGCTTCCTGGGATACCAATCTGGCCAAGAAATATGGCGATCTGATCGGTCAGGAAGCACATGATACAACACATAATGTAGTGCTCGGCCCTGGGCTGGATATTGCACGTACACCATGGGGTTCCCGGAACTTCGAATCTCTCGGGGAAGATCCGCTACTGGCTTCCGGCATGGGTGCAGCGTATGTGAACGGGATTCAAAGTAATCCAGTTATCGCTACAGCGAAACACTATATCCTGAACAACCAGGAGACGGAACGTTTCACGACCAATGCAACAGCCAGCGAACGTGCCATTCAGGAAGTCTATGCACGTCCGTTCCAGGCGATGGTCGAAAAAGCGGATCTTGGTTCAGCAATGTGTTCATTTAACCAGGTGAACGGTACATATGCTTGTGAGAACAAGGAGATGCTGACCAATGTCCTTCGGGATCAGTTTGGCTTCGAAGGGTTTGTCATGAGTGACTACGGTGCAAACTTCAGCACAGCCAAGTCCGCCAATGCGGGTCTGGATCTGGAGACACCGGGAGAGCCTTACGGCAAATGGGGAGACAAATTGCTGGAAGCCGTGAACAATGGCGAAGTCAGCGAGCAAACCGTTGATGAGAAGGTTAGACGCATTTTGCTTCAAATGTTCGATAAAGGGCTGTTCGATAACCCTGTAACGAATACACAAATCAATGCTAAGAAAGACGGCAAACAGGCACGTGAAATTGCAGAAGAGAGCATGGTTCTTTTGCAAAACAACGATAATGTGCTGCCGCTGTCCAAGAAAAACGTGAAATCCATCGCTGTCATCGGTCCGGATGCAGATAACGCATCTGCTGCTGGTGGAGGTAGCAGTCTGGTTAATCCGACGTATACTGTAAGTCCACTTCAAGGCATTCGTAACCGTGCCGGTAACGGTGTGGATGTAAAATATGCTGCCGGAACGGATCCTATCTCCGCAGGAGATGCATTTAATGGACCATCCGCCGTACCTTCTACTCTTTTATCACCAGCGGATGCTCAGGAAAGTGAAAGAGACTATGGTACAGATCGTGCGGAATACGGTCTGCGTGCTGAATACTGGACGAATAAAGATATGGAGGGTAATCCTTCTTTGGTCCGTACAGATCATCAGGTCAACATGAATCTTGGATTCTACAACTATGAAGGTTTTAACGCACAGTCTTCCAAGCTTCCAGTGACACCTACGAAATTCAATGCCAAAATGTCTGCTCGTTGGACAGGGGCGATCACAGCACCTCAAACGGGTGAATATAAACTGTCCCTGACCAGTCTAGGTTCTGCGAAACTGTATGTGGATGATAAATTACTCGTAGACAATCAAGGTGAAACATTGAGTACAACGAAGAAAGAAATCACATTCAAAGAAGGTGAGTCCCACAATATTCGAATTGAGTATCGTACGGATTTCCCGGTACAGACCAATCATGATATGGGTGCACAGGTTCGTTTCGGCTGGGAAGCTCCAGACGACGCTGTGGATATTAAAATGCAAAAAGCAGTTGAGCTGGCGAAAAAATCCGATGTTGCCGTCGTGGTAACTCGTACGTATGACAGTGAAGGTTACGTCGACCGTTCCGACCTGGAGCTGCCGAATAACCAGGAGCAGCTGATCCGCAAGGTAGCAGCAGCCAATCCCAAAACGATCGTGGTGCAAATGAGTGGTCGCGCTGTTGAAATGGATTCCTGGCAAAAAGGAGTGCCATCCATCGTTCAGGCTTGGTATGCAGGTCAGGAACAAGGTAATGCAGTGGCACGTGTGCTGTTTGGTGATGTGAATCCATCCGGTAAGTTGCCAGTGACGTTCCCATCAGATGATTCCCAGACCCCGGTATCCACTGCGGAACAATTCCCGGGTGTGAATGGGGTGGGTAACTACTCCGAAGGTATCTTTGTAGGCTACAAAGGATATGACAAAGAAGGCATGACACCGGCGTTTGCCTTTGGACACGGACTGTCTTATACCGATTTTAATTATCGTAATCTGCATGTGAAAAACACAGGTAAAGGCGATAAGGAAACTGTAGAAGTATCGCTGAATCTGCGTAATACCGGTAAAGTTGCCGGTGCAGAAGTTGTACAGGTCTATGTTGGCAATCTGCCAACCAAAGTCGAGACCCCGGAGAAACAACTTGCTGGCTGGGCGAAGGTTGATCTGAAAGCAGGCAAGCAACAACGGGTCAACATTCAACTGGATCGCAGCGCATTGTCCTATTGGGATGAAACATCGCATGAATGGGTAATGCCTAAGGGTAAAGTCCAAGTGTATGTTGGCAGTGCATCGGATGATATCCGTCTGACAGGCAGTGTGAATATCGGAAGCAAGTCCGGTAAATAAAGTTCAATAAGGGAGATTGGAAGGTTTTTCTCCCGGCGAAGTTATTTCGTTAAATGCAGTTTGTTCTACTTCATATAGATTAGGAAAATGAGTCGTGGCCTAGTGGCCGCGGCTTTTTCCGCAATGGAAGGAGAGTGAAGCATGATAAACATAGGTTGGCGAGAATATCCCAAACGATGGATGATCCTGTTGATCGCTGCTGTTTGTTTTGTCGGTATAGGAATCTGGCTTATCTTCAACCGAAGTGAACAACCCGCTCCGCCACCGGTTGTGGACAAACAGAGAACGGCCGAAGTTTGGTTAACCACGGGAGATCAGCAAAATCTGCTTGCACGACAGAAGCCCATTCCAATCACCGATCACCATGATGCAGACCCAAGTTCTTCAGTTTCTTCAACGCAGGAGCCAGACATTTCTTCGTCGGCGTTCACCATACAGATTGACCCGGACAAGACGTATCAGACCATGGCTGGTTTTGGCGCAGCGATGACGGGTTCATCGGCACATCTGATCAACGAGCTCCCAGAGGAACAGCAAGAGCAACTGCTGAAGGAACTGTTTACAACAGAAGGGCTGAACATGGATATGGTGCGTCATACGATTGGTGCCTCCGATTATTCGGTAGATGAAACAGGTGTGGCTTCGAGTTATACCTATGATGATATCGAGTCTGGCAAGGACTATGACATGGATTCCTTTTCGATCGAAAAGGATCAGGAAGTTGTGAATATGCTGGAGCGTGTAGCTGATTTGAAACCGGATCTTAAAGTGCTGGGCACACCGTGGACGGCCCCGGCCTGGATGAAGTATGGGGAGAAGACTACTAACGGTTGGTATCTGGATTACAACGATCCCCAGGTGTATGAAGCGTACGCGAGCTATTTTGTGAAGTATATCAAAGCTTATCAGGCAAAGGGCATTCCCATCTACGGGATGACGTTGCAAAATGAACCGGAGTTCACCTCGGATAAATATCCGAGTATGAGTATGGGATCCGAAGAACAAGCGATGTTCATTCGCGATTATCTCGGCCCGGCGTTACAGGATGCAGAACTGGACACGCGAATCATCGCGTATGATCATAACTGGGATCAGGCGGTTGAATATACCAGCAAGGTGCTTGGTGATGAGCAGGCTGCTGCATATATCGATGGATCTGCTTTCCACTGTTATGCAGGTGATCCATCTGCCATGTCGGAAGTGCATGAGCGCTTCCCAGACAAAAATATTTATTTTACCGAATGTAGTGGTGGGGAGTGGAGTCCTGATTTTGGCGAGAATCTGAGCTGGCAGATGTCCAATCTCATCATTGGTGCACCTCGCAACTGGGCAAAAAATGTGCTGCTCTGGAACATCGCACTCGATCCGCAAGGTGGACCTACGAATGGTGGCTGTGAGAACTGTCGTGGGGTTGTGACGATTGACTCGGAGAATAATGAAATCATTAGAAATGTCGAGTATTATGCGTTAGGCCACATCAGCCGTTATGTACGTCCGGGAGCTTTGAGAGTTGCTTCCACGCAAGAACAGGGCAAGATCGAGAACGTAACCTTCCGCAATCCGGATGGAACGATGGTGCTGGTTGCAGCTAACACGGGTGAGGCAGAAGTTTCCTTTGATGTAGTCATGAGCGGAGATTCGTTTCGATATATACTGCCTTCCCAATCGGCAGCAACCTTCCGTTGGAAGCCAAAAACGGGGGTAGAACGTTGACTCAAGATTGGAAATTATGGGTACAGATTGAATGATGGACATGGTAAAATAAACGTAGAGTTATTTCAAATTTGATGTATTAAACAAGTCCGATCCCAGGATCGGGCTTTTACATAACCTTTTACTTTTAATAGAAAAGGAGCATACGTTGGACATGTTAGTCGTTGAATATCGGGAACAGGATCATGACAAGTTGGTCGAGATCTGGGAGAGTTCTGTTCGGGCAACACATTGGTTAACCACGGGATATAATGACCACGAAGAGGAGTGTGCAGGATGACACAGATCAAGGTGACACCGGAACAACTGGAGACGGTCAGTGGGCAGTTCGCTCAGGCACATCAGCAATTATCGGGCTTCATGTCCACATTGGACGGCAAGATGAGTGTCATGCGCAGCAACTGGGATGGCATGGAGCGTGAGCGTTTTTATAACGATTATTCAACGGCTCAAGGCACGATGAAATCTGTTCTGGAACTGGTTCTGTCCATTCAGTCGGAGCTTAAGAAGATTGCCGAGCGTTTCCGCACGACAGATGAAGAGGCGGTGAGCCAGGCAATCATGACGGCGCTGACCGCAGCGCGGGCGCTATCAACCATGGGCAAAAATAAAGGCGATGATCTGGACAAAACGCCAGGTCCACCAAAGAACATGGATGAATGGGATGAGAAGGATGCCGAGAAATACCAGAACTATGAGGAAATGCTGAAGAAAGCCAAAGAGATGGGTGACGAAGAACTGGCGCAGCAGATTCAGGCCAGCATGAACATCATTCGGCTTCAGTACGAAGATGTAATCTATCAGACTGACCCCAATACGGGCAAGACGATGAAAATAACTGAGGATTCCATCGTAGGTACGTATCAGGTGAAAAGCGACAAGGGCGAAACAACCACCATCAGTCTGGATAAACAGGGCAATGTGGTGGACTATAGCAAGGATACGGAAAAGTATAGGTATTCGGAGCAAACGCACACGACCAGTCAAGGCGAGCATCTCTTTGGCAAAGCAGCACAAACGGCTACAGCCTACGGGATTGGTCTGCTGCTCACAAGCAAGACGGGCTCTGCCTTTACAGAACATGCCACTGGACTTGGTTCTTCCTTCGTCGCGGACAAATTCCTGTTCTCCGTGCCGGAAGAAGGCGAGACACGTACGATGATTTACCGTACCAATAAGGAGACGGGCAAAATTGAGAATATGATCGTGGTCACGCGCGGCGACAACGATATTGAATATACTCCGTGGCGGGAGTACTTCTAAGCCACGGATGGGTTGGCAAGCGGGCAACACAGGGCAACCTGATTGCGGCCTGCTTGCCGACCCACCCCCTGGAGCCATGTGATTGTGTATCACATGGCTATGCGTGTGGAGGGCAGGCGGCTTATCCGTGAGCCTGCCTATAGAGAAACACCCCGGCAACCTTTTCCCTGAGATGGGAAGGATGCCGGGGTGTTTTGGATTCTTCTTACCGATTAGCCACGGTCGAAGGACCGGGCCGGAAGGAGGGCTTTTTTTGCCAGAGATTAATGTGTCTCTTCATCCAGAAACGGTTTGTTCACCGCATAATACATGAAGCCCATCAGCAGCACACCACCCACCAGATTACCCAAGGTCACGGGAACCAGGTTGTGAAGCACACCTTCAAATGAGATCGTCCCCGGGTGATTCAGCACAAGTGCAATCGCGAACGTACACATATTGGCGATGCTGTGCTCGTATCCCGAGATGAAGAAGCAGAACACAAAGAGCATCATGGCAAACATTTTGGCTCCATTCTCCTTCATGAACATCGGGACAAAGAACGCCATACATACAAGCCAGTTACACAGGATTCCCCGGAAAAAGAGCTGCATGGTTGGAACTTCCATCTTATGCTCCACCACGCTTAACAGAAAACCGTTCACCTGAGACGAGTCGAACAATCCGGTCAGGTAGATTAACAGGGCAAACACAGCTGCGCCCATCAGGTTACCACTATAACTCGCAATCCACAGTTTGATCACTTCGAACCAGCGCAGTTTCTTGCGCAGCGCCGCATACGTGTAATAAAACGTATTGCCCGTGAACAGGTCACCCCCGCCATAGGCGATCAGAATGATGGCCGCGCCAAACGTAATTGCCGCCATCGGATAGGTAAATGGGGACTGCTCCATATAAAAGAAGTTACCTGTCTTAAACGCCACGATGACGCCGAATCCGATAAACATACTGGCCAGCATGGAGCGTGCGAGGTACCTGATTAAACTTTGTTTGTAAATCTTGTGTTTCTTCAGAGCTAGTTGTTCCACGTTGCGTAAAGCTTCCGTTTCCATAATTCTCCTCCAATTGCATGGTGTCTTGCTTACCATTATAACGAAATTATGGAAATTAGGGAGGGTAAACTTGGTTTATTGATTATTACTTCCTTGTTTCAATTGCAGTACCCGCATTGCAGAAGAGCCAAAATCAGGATCGGATTGAAGCGATTCTAGCGCCGATGCTGCACCATTAACTTGTTGATGTGCAACAAGAATAGCAAAGGCGGCTCCTCTGACTAATATGTTTTCTTCTCCGCTGTTTTCGTTAAAATCAGGGTGTACATTGTTGTTATTATGATTCATATCAGACATGTCAGACATATCCTATCGTTCACCTCCTGAAGAATATTATGGCTTGGGCGGGAGAATGATGGGACGGGCAGCCAAGGCTTCTTCCACAATCTGTTCAGGCGTCAGGTCTCGATCATCCCAGAAAATCAGATTACTGATCTCCGCATGTGGAACCTGCTGCTGTAGCTCCGTTAACATGTCATCCAACTCGGCTTCCGTTCCTTCAGAGTCCATCAGTTTGCGAACCAATTCTACCAAATGTAATCTATTGTCCATATCGATACCTCCTGAATGATTCATAGCGTGAACAAACTAGTCATTCCATGGGTTGATTCAATGGATCATACGTAATGAGCGCCGGAAAAAAATTGGGCTCAAGCATCAGACTAATGCGTTGTTCGTCTTGATCAGTATAAGAAATGATATAGTTTCCGAAATGAGACTCGTAGATGAAGTCTTGGAATTGAAAGGAATGTTCGGGATACTTTATCTTCACATATAACGTAGTAACTCCTCGGGCTAAGGTTTCTTTTAACATAGGAATTTGGGCCACAATGATAATAGTAATAAGAACAATTAGTATACGTTTAGCGAGACGGGTCAGATGGATTCACCCCATTATCGTTAATCAATTTTCAACAATTCATGAAGGCCCATCTCAAAATAGATGTCACTCCATAAGGATAGCCAGATTACCAAACTGCTCGCCTTTTTCCATGCGTTCGAATGCTTTTGCTACGTATTGCAACGGATATACGCCATCAATTACAGGATGTATGTCATGTTGCTCCACGAATTGCAGCATCTGGATAAACTCCTCACGGCTGCCCATAGAGGTGCCGATCAGACTGATCTGCGGGAAGAAGATAGAGCGAATCGGTAGGGTCAGATCATCCCCCGAACTTGCACCATACATCACGATACGTCCACCTGGTCTGATTATATCAAAATATTTTGGGAACATGGCTTGTCCGATGCTATCCAAGATGATGTCCACAGGTTCCAGATCGTTCTGCCTACTCCAATCGGCATGACTATCCAATGCATGGGTAGCACCCAAGCGCAGTGCCTCATTTCTTTTGGCTTCACTTCTGGAGGTGACGGTCACCGTGGCACCAGCCGCTACTGCCTTGAGCAGGGCATAGGTTGCAACACCACCGCCAATACCGGGAATGAGCACATGTTCACCTTTCTTCAATACACCGCGAGTGAATAAGGCGCGATAGGCCGTCAGGGCTGAAAGGGACAGCACACCTGCTTCCTCCCAGGATAGGTGGGCTGGCTTAGGCAGGGCATTTTCAGCAGGCAACGTTATATATTGCGCGAGCGTTCCATCCGTAGGGCCACCAACAATATCGGGTACGATGGGCACTTCAGATGCATGTTCCCAACCGAGCGTAGGATGGATAATGACTTCATCTCCTATCGCGAACCCTCTTACGCTTTCGCCAATCGCTACGATAATACCTGCTCCATCGGAACCGGGAACGAGTGGGATGTCCTGAGGGCCGCGTCCTGCCATGATGAATAGATCCCGATGATTGATACCAGCGGATTTTAATTGAATCTGCACTTCCCCGGCTTCTGGTGCCCGAGAGATTGACTCTGTATATTGAAGACCTGCAAGGCCGCTCTGGGCCGAATGGACAATAGCTTTCATGTTCAATATTCCTCCTGTCTGTGTAGCTAGATTTCACTACTGAGCCTCATTGTACAGACGGAGCAGATTCACGTAAAATGAACAAAAATGATTGTCAGTATCATTGAAAATAATAGATAAGCACTTTGCATGAATCGGATGATGCAGAATGCCGATATAATGACGAGCAGGTGATCAGGGTATGGATGCAGGTGATTTGAAAATATTTCAGGCGGTTGCCCGCGAAGGTAGTATCAGTAAAGCTGCGCTCTCACTTAATTATGTGCAGTCCAATGTAACAGCACGGATTAAACAGTTGGAGACTCAACTGCAAGTACCGCTATTTCATCGTTCCAATCGAGGGATGTCGCTTACACCAGCAGGCGAGAACCTGCTTGGGTATGCGGATAGAATATTGGAATTATTATATGAAGCAGAGCAGGCCACACAAGTGGGTAACCCACCAGCTGGTATGCTTCGTCTAGGTGCCATAGAGACAGCAGCTTCTACTTTTCTGACGCCGCTCTTGGCTGAATATACTTCATGCTACCCGGAAGTACAGCATTCGCTTGTCACGGGTGGGACCCATGAACTGAACCAGAAGGTTATCCAACATGAATTGCATGGAGCCTTAATATATGGCCCAATTGATCATCCTGAGCTGAATTATATGAAGATGTATGACGAGGAATTGGTGTTGATCGCTGAACCTGGAGTACATGAGATGTACACGTTATTGTCCAGGCCGATGTTGTTTTTTGAGATCGGATGCACTCATCGCACTCAGGCGGAATCCTTTTTGAACGATCAGGGTATCCACACGCTTAACATCATGGAATATGGAACACTGGACACGATTCTGAATGGTGTATCTGCCGGGCTCGGCGTATCATTGCTGCCACGTTCTTCGGTTACCAAAGCAGAATTAAGAGGTGAGATCGCGGTGATGTCTTTGCCTGATCCCTATTGTCGGTTGGAAGTAGGATTTGTGTATTCCCGTGGTGAACATATATCTAGTGCACTCAGCGCTTTGGTTGAGATTATTACAGAACCAGACCTATAAGAGGTTGTTCAAAAGTCCGTTTATGAACATGCACTATAAAGGAGTGAGTGATCTTGAAAGAAACTGCGTTAACGTTGGGTGATGCATTTAATCAGGCAGACTTTATTGTAGGTGGTCATGGCAGTCGCCAAGTGAAGGTACTTCAGAACGTACTGGACCAGATCGATGGAGAGGTGTTCAGTGACCACTACGGCAACGGCCCACTCATTGAAGAATTTCAGCAACAGATGGCTGACGTTCTCGGCAAGGAATCGGCGGTGTTTTTCCCAAGCGGAACGATGGCGCAGCAGATTGCATTACGGATCTGGTGTGACCGCAAAGATGCAAAACGAGTAGCTTATCACCCTCTGTGTCATCTGGAAATCCATGAGGAAGACGGACTGAAAGAGTTGCATCAGATTGAATCAATTTTACTTGCGGACAAGGATCGTTTGATTCGTTTGGAAGATGTACAAGCGCTTGATCAGGACGTTGCCTGTCTGCTGTTAGAACTGCCACAACGTGAGATTGGTGGGCAATTACCGGCGTATGAAGAACTGGAAGCGATCTCAGCCTATTGCCGTGAACGCGGGATTAAGCTACATCTGGACGGGGCACGCCTGTTTGAGATCACTCCCTATTATGAGAAAACACCTGCGGAGATTTGCAGTCTGTTTGATACGGTGTATGTTTCCTTTTACAAAGGCATTGGAGGTATTGCGGGGGCTATATTGGCGGGTGATCCGGATGTGATGCAAGAATCGAAAGTATGGAAACGTCGGCACGGCGGAGATCTGATTGGCCTGTATCCGTATATTCTGAGTTCTCAGTATTATTTCAATGAACGGATTGGCAAAATGGAGTTGTATTACGAGCAGGCTCAAGAACTCGCCTTCTTACTGAATGCGTGTCACGGGATACAAACGTTGCCCGAGGTACCTGTATCCAATATGTTCCATGTGCACTTTGCGCTCGCTGCTGCCGAAGTTGAACCAATTCTTGTGCAAATGGCTCAGCAGTATGGGATAGGAATGACTTCATATCTGAACAAGACAAGTGGGAACAGCTGTGCCTTTGAACTGTCTACGGGTGATCGTTATGAGAAAGTTCCTCAGGACAAGCTGCGTGCAGCACTGGAATGGCTGGATCAAGAGTTGCGTAAACAGGTGAGATAAGAAGTTGATTTTAATGCTCGACTCTTGTTTGGGTAAGGTGTTGCGCTTCAAGGAGAACTATTGAATTCACAACAGCTGATCAGTGGAGAAAAGTACCTTAAGGGGGAGTTCAAGTGACGTCAATAGAATTGGAACCGATTCGTGATCTTTTGGTAAAAGCCTACGATACAACAATGGGAGATGGATGTACTCCTGAGAAACAACAGAGCATTGAGGATTTTGAGCAAAAGCATAATGTAAAACTGCCCGCAGCGTATCGCGCACTTTTACTTGAGTTCGGTGCATGTAATTTCGGCGACCCTGCCTTGTATTCGGTGAAAGAACTGAGCTGGGCTTATCCGGATTTTTTGGAAGTATACCGTGAATATGAGAAAGAATACGAGCTGCCAGCTGACCTCCAACCTTTCCCGATTGGTGGATTTGGTGAAGGAAGTACGGCTATACTGGATCAAAGTTCAGGCAAGATAATGATGTTGATCCACGATGCAGGGGAAACTCCTCTGCGGGAGATTGCTGTGGACTTTAATGAATTGATGACGATGCTGGCTGAGTCGGCAATCTGGGTTCAGGAACAGATGAATTAACAAGGTAGACGGAAGGATGCGCAATTGGCTTATGGATATTCGGAAGTTAAGATACTTTATCACCGTGGCAGAAGAACTTCATTTTCACCGTGCAGCGGAAAAATTAAATATGACGCAACCACCGCTGAGCCAGCAGATTCAGAATTTAGAGGATGAGCTTGGCGTGAAGTTGTTGGAGCGCACCAGAAAAATGGTTCGTCTCACCCCGGCAGGTGCCGTATTTCTGGAACAGGCAAGACTGATCATGGCCCAGCTCGAACGATCTATTCAGCTTACACAAAAGGCAGATCAGGGCATCATCGGGCATATAACCATAGCCTTTGTGGATTCGGCTTCGGGGAGCATTATGGTGGATGTTCTTAGGAAATTTCGCGCTGCATATCCGCAGATTGAATTGACGCTGCGTGAGATGACTTCATCCCAACAATTGCAGGCACTGGAAGACGGACAGATCCATATTGGATTTTTGCGATATCAGGAAGATACTCGTCATGTCTCGTTCCGCCCCTGTCAGATGGAAACGTTGATTGCCGTATTGCCAGATCAACACCCGAAGGCTTCTCAGACTCAAGTTTCAATTCGAGAACTGGCGGATGAAGATTTTATTTTATTCCCACGGCATCTGGGTTCTCCGTTCCATCGTCTCGTTTTGGATTATTGCAGGGAGCATGGCGTAGATCCTCGAATTACGCAGGAAGCGATCCAGATGTATACGATTGTGAATCTCGTTGCGGCGGGCATGGGCATTTCCATTGTTCCGTCATCGGTGGATGTGTTCCAGCGTAAGGGTGTAGTCTTTCTTCCATTAGAAGAAAATCCGCCCTCCGTACCGTTGTATACGGCATGGCGGACGGATATGAATCAGGAAGTAGTGTCCCGCTTTATGGGCATTGTTGATGAATGTGTTTAACCCGTCTTGGCTGGATCACGCTCAATCCACGGATTCAATATTTCATCAATACGAGTCATGATCGCAGGGTCCAGTTTCACACCAGAAGCTTTTACATTCTCCAATACCTGCTCCGGCCGGGATGCACCGATAATGACGGAACTAACATACGTATGCTGAAGAACCCACGCCACAGCGAGTTGGGGGAGAGTTAGACCAATCTCTTTAGCGAGTGGAACAAGTTGTTGCACAGCGGTAAGAACATCTTCACGTAACCACTGACCAGCCAGTTTATTGAAAAAGGGTGCTCCTGCCTCAGCAGCTGCACGTGATCCGGTGGGCAATGCTGCGTTAGGCGCATATTTGCCTGATAGTATACCCTGAGCAAGAGGAGACCATGTGATCTGTCCCAGTCCTGCTTGATCGCTTGCAGGTACGACTTCTTGCTCAATCACACGCCACAACATCGAATATTGGGGCTGACTTGCAATGAAGGGGACATGAAGTTCCCGCGCCAAAGCGGCTCCTCTTGCAATCTGATCTGCGTTCCATTCACTTACGCCAATGTAATGAACTTTGCCCTGACGCACCAGATCGGAGAATGCCAGAAAAGTCTCTTCCAGCGGAGTATTGTAGTCATAACGGTGAGCGTAATAGACATCGATATAATCCGTCTGTAGCCGCCGCAATGAACCATTGCAGGCTTCCATGATGTGTTTACGTGAAAGTCCGCGGTCATTATGACCTGTGCCGGTTGGGTGACAGACTTTGGTGCATAGTTCAATACTTTCTCTTCGTATATCCTTAAGAGCCTGTCCCAGTACGGACTCTGCCTTGGTATTGGAGTACACATCTGCGGTATCAAATGTGGTAATACCTGCATCCAATGCGGTTCGCACACAAGCTTCTGCTATTCCATCCTCGACTTGCGCTCCATGCGTAATCCAGTTGCCGAGTGAAATCTCACTGACGGTTAATCCACTGTTTCCTAATTTGCGATATTCCATTCATGTCGCCTCCCTAAGTCATCTGGACTCCATTGTAACAATGGCAGATTAATAGGTGAAATATCTTTTAACCTCATCTTTGATACGAAAAAAGTATCAGTGAATCTATATCTTCTCCTGGAGGTATTTGCGATAGAGAGCAGGCGTAATTTCCTCGAACTTTTTGAATATTTTGATAAAATATCCCGATTCATTAAATCCCAGCTCATCACTGATCTGTGAGACAGGCATGTCTGTGACCTCCAGCAATTGCTTGGCCCACTTTATCTTGAGTTTTGCCAGATAGGTGGTAAAGTTCTCACCCGTTTCCTTGGCAAACAGTCTGCTGAAATAACTCGGACTCAGGTGGCATAGATCGGCCATTTGTTTGAGTGAAACTTGTTCACTCTTGTGACTGTGAATGTATTCAAAAGCAGGCTGAAGCACCGGGCTGGAGCTTTCCGTGTCACTTGGGCTGTTCTTCAGATAAGCATCCGCTATCGCATTGGTCATCTCTTTTTTGATCGACTCGATATTACGAATGGAGTAACCCGGCAGAATGGTGGAGAGGTTTAGAGTCTCCTGATTGCCTGAAGCTTTTTCGAACATTTCAACTAACAGATTTTTGTTTAGCGCTTCTTCCACAATGTAGTTGCAGAGCAGGGATAACATGTTAGAGATTTTCACAATCTCTTCATAGGTCATCACAGGTAGCTGGGCGTAATCATCCTTTAATTCCTCCAGCTTGGCTGCATGCATGGGTACGTTTTTGGACGTGACAATTTGCTCCAAGTCGCTACCCTTTTCCGGATCGGCGAGTTTCACTTGTCCTGCCATGACGGCGCCGATATATTTGCCATCAATCGTGATCGGAATCGCGATATCTATAATATTGAAATGGCATAAATACACATAAGGTTCATTCAATCGAACGGCTTCCAGACCACCGCGTGAATCACATTTTTGACAGTAGGGGAGAAGCTCCGGGTCTTTACGGACATTCTGGCAGAAAGCCTGACAGCTGCTGTGACTGGTTACGGGAATGCCTTTATAATCAACGGTGAGGATCGCCAGTTTGGTTACTGTTGCGAGAGAATCTTGTAGACGCTTCCATTTATTTAGGTCCAGAATTTTATTGATATGCAGATATTCTTTGATCATTGGTGCAACCTCCATAGGCTAACCAGATTCATAATTTAGGCCGTTAAAAGTTAGCAAGTTGTACATATTAAGATGTAATGATGACGGGTAATGTATAATGGGAGGTCAAAATTCAACCATCTCATGACAATAAGATACCATGATTGTGCCAAAAAGCAAAAAATTACGATTGTAAATTATAATAATTTGTTATCAAAGTCCACTGTAAACCTGTTGCTCATGCGTTATATTAAGGTCAATTGTAAGAAATTAAAATTTGATGTAATCACTACACTATTTCATATCCTTAGGAGGCATATAATATTATGAGAAAAGCATTTATCAGCCCAACTAAATATGTACAAGGCGAAGACGAGTTGTTGAACCTGGGGTACTTTGTTAAATCCTTCGGAGAATCTGCTTTGCTGATTGCACATCCAGATGATGTACAGCGTGTCAAAGCAAAGCTGGATGCAACAGCCGAGAAATTTAATATTACGTTTGTTGAAAGCGGTTTTAAAGGGGAATGTTCCCGTGAGGAAGTTGCTCGTCTACAAGCGATCGCGAAGGAAAAAGGATGTGACTCTACCATCGGTCTTGGTGGTGGTAAAGCCATTGATGCGGCCAAATGTGTAGCAGAAGGCGAAGCACTGATCATCTGCCCAACGATTGCGGCAACAGACGCACCAACAAGTCACTCCGCTGTATTGTACACACCGGATGGTTCTTTTGATGACTATGCTTACTTCAAACAAAGCCCAAGTGTGGTACTCGTTGATACAACGGTAATTGCCAATGCACCAACACGTTTCCTCGTATCCGGTATGGGAGATGCGCTCTCTACATACTTCGAAGCAAGAGCAACAGCAAAATCCTATTCCCGTGTAAACGCAAGTCTGCCAATGGGTTCCCGCGAAGGATATACCCCATCTGCAGTAGGTACCAATGCGGCGCTTGCACTGGCAAAACTGTGTTATGAAATGTTGCTGACTGACGGTGCAAAAGCAAAAGTAGCGAGTGACAGTAACGTCGTGACACAAGCGCTGGAAAACATCGTTGAGACCAACATTCTGTTGTCTGGTCTTGGATTCGAAAGTGGCGGTCTGGCCGCAGCACATGCAATTCACAACGGTTTGACTGTTCTGGAAGGCACACATCATTTCTTCCACGGTGAAAAAGTATCGTTTGGTACAATCGCACAGCTCGTCCTTGAAAATGCACCAACCGAAGAGCTGCATGAAGTCATGGACTTCTGTCTCGAAGTGGGACTGCCGATCAGCTTGGCGGATATCGGTGTAGACACGATTAGTCAGGAAGAGTTGTTGAAAGTGGCAGAGATCGCTTGTATTCCGGAAGAATCCATTCACGCTATGCCGTTCCCAATCACTGTTCCTGAAGTGGCTGCTGCCATTGCAGCGGCTGACCGCATGGGCCGTGAGTACAAAGCAGCTCGCCGGGAGGTAAAATAATGAAGAAAATTATTAACCAGGCCGAACATGTTGTTATGGAAATGTGCAACGGGATTGCGCTTGCCCACCCGGAGCTTGAATTTCTGAAAAAATATAAAGTCATCAAACGCAGAGAGATCCAGGCGGATAAAGTCAGTCTGATCAGTGGCGGCGGCAGTGGACATGAACCGGCTCACGCTGGTTATGTCGGTAAAGGGATGCTGGATGCAGCGGTATGTGGAGATGTATTCGCATCTCCTTCCCAAATCCAGGTATATCAAGCGATCAAGGCAACAGCCAGCAACAAGGGTACACTCCTGATCATCAAGAACTACAGCGGCGACATGATGAACTTCAAAAATGCAGCACATCTGGCTGAAGAAGATGGCATCAACGTACAGTATGTGCGTGTTGAGGATGACATCGCTGTACAAGACAGTTTGTATACCGTTGGACGTCGCGGTGTTGCCGGAACTGTACTGGTTCACAAGATTGCCGGAGCAGCAGCCGAAGAAGGCCGCAGTCTTGCAGATGTGAAATCCGTTGCTGAGAAAGCAGCTCAGAACGTGCGCAGTATTGGTTTTGGATTCACATCCTGTACCGTGCCAGCCAAAGGCACGCCTACATTCGAAATTGCTGAAGATGAGATGGAATTCGGCGTAGGGATACATGGTGAGCCAGGGATTCGCCGTGAGAAATTGGTATCAGCGGATGAGTTGGCAGGACGTATGGTCGAAGCATTGCTCGCAGACATGAAGCTGGATAAGGATGCATCCGCTGAGATTGCGGTGCTGGTGAATGGTTTTGGTGCAACGCCACTGCAAGAACTATACCTGCTCAACAATACCGTTCAGCGTGAGCTTGCTGGACATGCAGGTCTGAAGGTCGCTACTACGTTTGTAGGCAACTACATGACAAGTATCGATATGGCGGGTGCGTCGGTTACGATCCTGAAACTGGATGATGAACTAAAAACGCTGTTGTTCAAGGAAAGTGATACACCTGCATTTAAAGTATCCGGCCCTCCAGCAGCACAAGTGGCGTATTCCGAAGCGCTGGAAGCTGTTGTGGGTGAAGACGCTCCTGTATCTTACGAAGTGGAGACGGATGCATCAGCTGCGGTCATCAAAGGCAATCAATTTTCACTGGACAATGTCGTCTATCTGATCGATAAAATGGGTGAGATCATCATCAAGAATGAAGTACCATTCTGTGAATTGGATTCCCATGCCGGTGATGGCGATTTTGGTATGAGTGTGGCAAAAGGCTTCCGCCAGTTGAAACGCGAATGGAATCACATCATTAACGAAGATAAAAAAGACATCGGATCATTCCTCGATGCATGTTCCTTGGTCATCATGGAATATTGTGGCGGCGCATCCGGCCCAATCTGGGGTTCGGCATTCCGTGCGGCTGGCAAAGCAGTAGGGGATAAACAGCAATTAAACGTTGCTGAATTCGCCGAGATGATCCATGCAGCGGTGCAAGGGATTCAGTCTACAGGAGAACGTTCCTTCGGACGTGGTGCCGTTGTAGGTGATAAAACCTTGATCGATGCACTCGTTCCGTGTGCCGATTCCTGGACTCAAAGTGCGGAGTCTGGCGATGACTTCAAAACAGCATTTGCCAAAGGTGCAGCAGCCGCCGTTGAAGGTGCGAAGAAAACCGAAGACATCGTGGCACGTATGGGACGTGCAGGTGCCGTCGGTGATCGTAGTCTGGGCTACCCGGATGCTGGTGCGTATGCGCTGGGTGTTATTTTCACAGAATTATCTGAGTCGATGAAATAAGATTGGTCACGGGTTTGCCCAGCGTCATTCATCAGACAGGTATAGAGATTGAGTCAGCAAATGTTAAGCTACTATGCAGCAAGTGACACAGGTAATGGCGCCGGACGTCCGGCGCCGTTATGTGTGCCTTTTTTAGGCCATACTAAGTCAATTTTTACATGTTATCATTTACATCTAATTTGAATAGCTCTTTGGACGTATCTACAATGCACTATTATTCATTCATTTATCTAGTATTTTATATTTATTAAGGGGACCTTTATGAGAACAGTCACATCATTCTTAAAAAAACCGCAGGGGTTGTTGGTTTTATCACTCATTTTGGTCATTTTCGGCAGCTTGTTTGCTGGAATGTTCAACTCTTCCTTTTATTCCGTTAAGGTCAAAGAGATCAAATTCCAAGCCGATCATGGCACGCTATCGGGTCTGCTCTACATGCCTAAAGGGGCAGGTGCGGATGATAAACGTCCGGTCATTATTACAACACATGGATATCTGAATACGAAAGAAATGCAGGATGCACCTGCTATTGAGATGTCCCGACGCGGCTATATTGTGCTTGCACTGGACATGTATGACCACGGGGATTCCCGCTGGAGTGCAGATATTCCGGTAAAGGATCTGTTCGGAACGTTCTGGATATACTCGCAGTTTGATGCAGCCAAATATATTTATGAGCAGGACTTCACCAAGAAAGATGAGAAAGGCAATGCCTACGTGGCAGTCAGCGGTCACTCCATGGGTGGGTTCTCAACGCTGTTGTCAATGTACATGGACGAGATGAGTTCCCTTCAAACAGGATACCGTATGATCTACACAGGCATCTCAGCAGGTGCGGATTACTCTTACGCTGCGGCGGTTGCGCCACAGGATCAGCTTCAGGCTGCATTTGGCAGTCGGACGGTGGGCATGGTCGCGGGGAAATATGACGAGTTTTTCTTCAACAAATCGGATGAAGAGAAAACAGCCGCAGAGAAAGAAGTACAAGGTACGGTGACTCGCAAGGATTTTGCAGCAACGGCTTCGGGTAAAGCCTTCCTTGGCCTTGCACCTGATGCGCCAAGAGGCACGACCGATACATTTACCAAAGTACCATCCGGCGATCTGACCGTAGACGGAAAAGTGGTACGTCCTTCCCAAACGGGTGAGCATATTTTGTTTACGCCTAATCAGACTCACCCATGGAACCATTTCTCGCGTACAACAACCGAGCATCTGATCGACTTTTATGCCCATGCCTTCAATGGTGTAACGTCGCCGAACCAGACAAATGTGAATCTGGATTCTGGCAATCAGATCTGGTGGGCTAAGGAAGCCTTTAATTTTGTCGCTCTGATTGGGTTCTTCCTGATGATCGTTCCGCTGATTACGTTGCTGCTCAGACTTCCGTTCTTGCGTAACGCGGCAACAGGTGAGATTGCAACCGTGTCCGCAGCGGTCAATGGAAAACAAAAAATAATCTATTGGCTCGCTATCGCATTCAGCACCCTGATTCCAGCGATTCTATTCCCAACCTTAATGGATAAAGAGGCAAATGGATTGAATGTGCTTCGCATCATCGCTCTTATTGTAATCGCCGTGAGTGTGCTTGGGGCCATTATTGGGTTCGTGATGGCTGGAAGCAAGAAGAACGATTATACATCAAGCCGCCGGATGAAAAATATTGCGGTAGGCAGCGTAATTCTGGCTATCGTATCTCTGGTGATGTGGATCATCTTCAACTATGCAGATAAGATTGTGGTTACAAGTTCTTACTTCAATGAACCGACTACGAACCAGATTGTCTACTGGGCGCTGGTGTCGGCGTTAATTATGATTCTGGTGACCTTTGCATTCCACTATTTTTCCAAAAAGGATGCAGGAACCCGCTTCAGCGATTATGGGATCAGCCTGAACCCTGTTACGATAATTGCCAGCTTGGTAACCGCAGTACTCGCAGTAGTCATTGGGTACGCATTGTTATTCGTAGTACAGGCGATTTTCGGAACAGATTTCCGGATCTGGACGTTTGCGGTCCGTACGTTCGAGAGTGAACACTTCATTACCGCATTGCGGTATACACCGTTCTTCCTGATATATTACTTTGTCAGCGCGGTTGCTCTCAATGCTAATACACGTGGCAAACGTGGGGGCATGTTCCTGGCCATGGTCCTGAATGTTGGCGGGTTGGTGCTGTGGTTGCTGGTGCAATACGGCAAAGACTTTATGACAGGTGTGGCGTTGTATCCAGGTCAGGCATTGAATGGCATTCTGCTCTTTGCACTGGTGCCTTGTCTCATCATCGCTGCTGTGTATGCACGCAAATTGTTTGAAAAAACGAATAACGTATGGCTCGCCGCATTTGTGAACACATTATTGTTCACCATGGTTACGGTGGCGAATACCGCCCTGTTCTGGAATTTGGTTTAATGTAAAAAAAAGACATGGAATGCACCTAGGATTACACTTGACCACTCTGATTGCAGACCATACTTGATTTGACACTCAGGAACTACACAGACAGAAAACCTTTCGATCTCTCTTATCCCCGGATTTTAATGATTTTTCCCCTGAAGCTAGAAATCTGGTGATAAAGGAGCACGCTTCGCTTCTTCAGGTCCTTTCTGTCTGCTTCGCCCTTGTGTCTATAATAAGTAATATGTCTGCAATCTCCGTTCCGGTGTAATCATAGCTCAAACCATATCCAACGTTACATTAAACGTGGATATAAGTAAGGGGACCGCTCTGTAGCTTGGCTTACAGAGCGGTCTTTTTGATATGGAGGAGCGATCTTGTGTGCCTTAAATTGGATTCGCAGTTCCAGATAGTGTAATCTGGAGGTTAGGTGCAGATCGGTAAAAACCCATTTGAACGAGAAGGGATCGGGATAATTCAATGACGAAAAAAATCTATTATGACTCTGCTTACACCAGAGAGTGGCATACAACGATTACAGGTAGAGTGGACAAGGAAGACGGCGTATATGTCACGCTGGCGGAGACTGCTTTTTACCCGCATGGGGGCGGACAACCTTGTGATCTGGGGCAAATTGGCGGAATCGCTGTTCTGGATGTGAACAGCGAAGATGGTGAAGTATGGCATAAGCTGGAACGCGTCCCTGAAGAGACTGAAGTACATTGTGAGATTGACTGGGAGCGAAGATTCGATCATATGCAGCAGCATACGGGTCAGCATTTGTTATCGGCAATCACTCTGAAGCTGACTGAAGCGATGACGCTCAGCTTCCATCTTGGAACGGAGTATGACACGATTGATGTGGCTGCGGCTGAACTGGGAGCGAATCAATTGACTGCCATTGAACAAGAAGTGAATCGGCAGATCTATCGTAACGCTCGGATCAACACGTCTTGGGTTACTGCAGAAGAGGCTGCACAGTTACCACTGGTGAAGCAACCTACGGTAACGGAAGACATTCGCATCGTTGAGATCGAGGGTGTGGAGTATAACGCCTGCGGAGGAACGCATGTGTCGGCGACAGGTGAGATCGGGATCATCAAACTGTTGAAAACCGAAAAAGTGAAGGGCGGCACCCGCATTTATTTCAAATGTGGAACAAGAGCCCTGAATGAATTCACAGCTACACAAAACGTGCTCAACAGCATCATGGTTAAATTAAAGACCAGCAAGGACGAATTATTGGAGCGCATTGAGAAAATGGAGCTGGAGCAAAAACAGCTGCAAACCGAGCTGAATGCAGTGAAAACAACGAATGATGCTTACTATGCGGATGAACTTCTGGCCGCTCGGCAAGGGCTAGTGATTGCTCAGGTCTTTGAAGACAAATCGCTCAAGGATATGCAGAGCCTGGCCACCAAGCTGACGGCAGACCATGAGGGGCTTGTACTCTTTGCCAGTATCTCAGAGGCCAAAGTGGTTCTGGCACAGAACGGACAGCCGCCTGAATGGGCTTGTGGACCTTTCTTCAAAGGTAATCTTGGAGCCTATCAAGGCAAAGGTGGCGGCAGTGAA
The DNA here is from genome assembly GCF_037977015.1 of Paenibacillus sp. FSL K6-1122. Taxonomy (NCBI): domain Bacteria; kingdom Bacillati; phylum Bacillota; class Bacilli; order Caryophanales; family Paenibacillaceae; genus Paenibacillus; species Paenibacillus sp. FSL K6-1122. The sequence goes on from NZ_CP150272.1 coordinate 1,104,332, forward strand.
AAGATAGCTCAGGCAGGCTTTGCCAGCAGTGAAGATGCGCTTGCCTTTTATGAATTCACCAAGGACCAATTGGGACATCACTGATTCGCATTTTCCTTTAGAGACACGCAGGCATTTAAATATGGAGTAAGGGACAAGCACGTCACATTGTGGCGTGTTTTCCATTGCCAATAGTTGAAGGAGGTTGGAATATGACAGAACGAATTCCGTGTATACGGGAAGGGTGTGCAAATACCATTTTACCAGCAACAGCGTTGAAAACGGGTGGTTATTGCATGCCTTGCAAGCAGGAGATGGAACGCGAGGAGCGTCAGAGATACATTGAAGCGAATCGACGTGACGTGAACTTGTATGCAGGTATCACAGACCCAGTCGAAATTTTGAAAATCATGCACAAACCTCAGGTTCGCGATCCACTAATTCGTTATACTCCCTATGAACAACCCGAGGAACAGGTATATCTATCTTTGTCTGTAGAGCAACAAGATCAGATGAAGGATTACGCGATGCAACGGATTTGTACAGGTGATGAAGATACGGGCAAAGACATTCTGGTATATCTGGTCTGCTACCATGATATATCGTTGACTGCCGAAATTCCTGAGGTGCTGGAACAAGAGATCTATTATCCTGCCATTTTGTATAAAAGTGCCTCGGGTGAGGTTCGTGATCGTCTCTTGCAGCAGGTGAACAGCGATGATGAGAATCGGAACCACATATTGCTCATGCTGGCCCATATCGGAGATGATGTTGTCGTGCGGCAGTTCCGGCAGTGGAGACAATCTCCTCCATCTTGGGCGAACGAATTATACGTGGCACCTGAGCATTACACCACTGAAGCTGGTTGGGAGCTTACAAAAGACGGGCAGCGCAGGGAATTATTCATCACCCCAAGTTATTCACTCTATAAAGTAAAAGAGAATGAAGGACCTAACGTGGAGTTAACCGGAAGTTCACTATCGATGCTGAACCCTAGCACCAATTGCTGTCCATGGTGTGGCAATGCGTTAACCACCTTAATTAGTCTGGATGTTAAGCATCCAGCATTGAATGACGTTTCTTGGCATGCTCAGCAACTTCAGATACAGACTTGCGTGATATGCAGCAGTTACGGTGTGGTTTACATGGAGCTGGACGTAGCAGGAGAACCGTTATGGAGTTCACATAATGTCATGCCTGCGGGAATGGACGAGATTGACCTGGACGACTATGGTAAACTTGCACCGGATGTTGGCCAGCAGTTTCGGATTGCAAATGCATCGCGTCATGCATTCCATGCCAGTGAGTGGGCGATGGAGCCATCGTTATCTCAGGTCGGCGGCCATCCGGGATGGGTTCAAGATGCGGAGTACCCAACATGTCCACGCTGTTCCACGAGAATGAAGGCTGTCGCACAACTGGACTGGGGCGAGGTTGAGAAATATGGTGAGGGTATGTATTACATGTTCATATGTGAGCCGTGTCAGATGACCGCCGTATCGTACCAGCAATCTTGATGGTGGAAGCTAGTATAAAACATTATAAGCAAGTATAAGCAGTCATCTTATTATAAGATTACACCGCTGTTAAGGTTGGAATGACAGTAGTAGACAGACTATAACAAAGGGGCATCCCGAAGTTCTTGGAACTTCATGGGATGCCCCTTTGCCCTGCGCAGGATGGATGTGAGATATCTTTGCTACAGCCAGTCGTTTATGCTATTTATTTAGCCGCCAGAGTGAGAATGGGTTGTTTTTTCTACGTGCAGAGGCCGCTTGTCGTACTCACACAGTCTAACGAACCTAGCACGTCTTATTGGGTGAATTTGCAGCAGTATAGAATTCTAACGAATCATAGCCACTCTATTTCTCCAATTGTCATGGTTTTTCGAAGAAAATCGAAGGGGGTTTCTGTAATAAGACTGCTGAGATTCGTTAGAATTTCATATGCCAGTTTAACTGCGACATAAGGTGTGTCCGATTCGTTAGCGCTTGGCCCAAACCCAAACCCAAACCCAAACCCAAACCCAAACCCAAACCCAAACCCAAACCCAAACTCACCCCATATACTCTAACTGCACATTACCACTCACACATTACCACTCACACATTACTACCTAAGTTACTACTTCGGCGTATGTGCTCTTCACTACATCTCTCTACAATTCCGCAGATGCCTGCTTTAACAAACCAGCCAACCATTCATAGTCCGGCGTATCTTTTTCCTTGAGTTTGATCGTTTTGCGCTCTTCTGGGCCTTCAAATATCCCATCGGGTAGATCGAGTCCGGTTGCATTGAAGATGGTGAAAGACATGGCTTGTTTGGAAGGCGAGATGACCGCAGCGTACTTTCCGTTTTTCAAAAAATGAGGTTTCTTGTATTGTACGCGTTCCTGCACGTCAGGGATGGTATCATGCACCAACTGACGCAGTTGTCCAGCGACTTCTACTTGCCAGGGGATTTGAATCTGTTCAATAAACGCAGTAACTTCTGCATTTTTGGTCATACTTGTTCACCCTCCGTATGGATCTGATTGTGTGTTTCCCATTCTGGTCTTAGGATTCCCATCATCAAGCGGTCATAACGCTTACCATCACGATATACAGCTGAGCGTGCCCGACCTTCCAACTGAAAACCAACCTTTTCATAGGAACGGATTGCTTTGGCATTGTAGGCGATGACATCAAGGCCAACTCGGTCCAGATTCATCTCATGGAACGCATATCGTAAAATAAGATTCAACGCTTCCGTGCCATATCCCTTGTTGCGATGTTTGGCAAGTCCGATGCCAATGGCAAGCTGTCCGCAGCGGTTGTTCCATTCAATGCCATGAATGACGACAAAACCAATCAGCGTATCCTCTTCATGCGTGCGAAGTCTGAAGTAAACTTCCTTGTTCTTCGTTTCGCCCTCATCCTCCAACTGTTTCTCCGAATAGGGAATGGCCAGGTCAGTATCCACATTCCGAAGGTACTCCGGGTCTTCGTTCCATTGCAACATGGTCTGCACGTCTTCAGAGCGTGGTGGCGTCATCTTTAATCGTTTGCTATAAAACAGGTTATCCGTAGTGAGTGTCATAGGGTTCTCCTTTAAATTAAGTTAAGCTTGCTTCACCTTAGTTCCACGTTTAACTCTATGTATATTTCGCAATAGACCTCGCCCCTTTGGCATCTGATAGCCTCATCATACTGGAAATTATAGGTGAATCACAATAGCGTATTTCAGTGGATATAAGTAACCTCTTGTCATAAAACCTAACACGGTAGTAAGATAAAATGATTGATATACATTCAGTGATAAAACCAATAAAAATGTCGGCGGGAGTGGTACGTTATGGAGATCAAAGTGGATGATTTGAGTGGAGTCCAAGTTAAGGCTTTAATTGCGGAGCACTTGCAAGGGATGGCAGCAGATTCGCCTCCAGAAAGTATTCATGCGTTGAATCTGGACGGACTCAAGGAGCCCGAAATTACTTTCTGGTGTGCTTGGGAAGGGGACGACTTGCTCGGCTGCGGGGCTATCAAAGAACTTGATCCAGAGCATGCAGAGTTGAAGTCGATGCGTACCGCTTCGGCTCATCTGAGAAAAGGCGTAGCGAGAAAAATTTTGGCGCATATTATGGAGGTTGCCACAGACCGTGGTTATAAGCGAATCAGTCTGGAGACGGGTTCAATGGATTCATTTATCCCGGCAAGGAAGATGTACGAAGACTTCGGATTTGAATATTGCGAACCATTCGCGGATTATGTATTGGACCCGAACAGCACGTTTATGACGAGAACAATTTAAATGGATTTACATGAGAAACCAGTATTCTGTTTTTTTACAGGATGCTGGTTTTTTTATTTTGCAACATATCGTACATTTTAAGAGTTGGAAAACGAGTAGAATAAACTCAATAATACAGCATTAAAAGCAACGTGGTCTTGTGACGAAGAGGAGGGAGTTGTCCATGATATACTGGTGGTTTGATCATATGAATCCGCTGTTTGCTGTCTTGGTGTTATGTCCCATCATTGCTGTGGTGCTAACCTGGATTGCACACAGATTGCTTCGTGCCATTGTGGGGTATAAAACATAGGTTATGTCCATATATGTTTGGGATGAATTGGCCATAAGGAACTTCTGGGCTGATTGATGGACAATAGGGTATACTGGACATTATGTCTATGAAATATGACAGCATTACAGACGTTTTTTACATCAGGAGGACTTGAATTGGCTCAGACAGAAGGAACACTACAAAAGAAGCTTAAACCAAGACACATCAGTTTTATGGCTATGGGTGGTGTCATTGGAACGGGAATTTTTAAAGGCAGTGCAGAGACGATTGGACTCGCGGGTCCGGGCGTTATTGTCACGTACATTTTTGCCGGATTATTGCTGCTGGTTGTTATGGCCGCGATGGCGGAGATGGCTACGGTGTACAAGAACAAAAATATGAAAGACTTCGTGCAGGAGGCATTTGGTAGCAGAGTATCCTTTGTTATGGGATGGATGTACTGCTTTCTATGGCTATCGGTGTGTGTCATTGAGGTGATTGCCGCCGGAAGTTTTTTGCAGTATTGGTTCAGTGAAGTACCGCTGTGGATGCTGAGTCTGGCATGTGCGGCGTTCATTATACTGGTTAATCTGTTAAGTGTAGGTGTGTTCGGGGAATTTGAGTTTTGGCTGGCCGGGATCAAAATTGCCATGATCATTATTTTTATCTTCCTGGGTGCAGGATTGATCTTTGGCATTATCCCAAGTGACAACACGCCATATCTGCAAAATTATACGCAAGCAGGCGGGTTCTTCCCGAACGGATGGTCTTCGATCTTCTCGGCACTGCTTGTGGTCATGTTCTCTTATGGGGGATCGGAGCTGATTGGTCTGACCCTGACCGAGACGGAAAATGCAGAAAAGGTTATGCCTAAGATTGTGGGCAATTTCATGCTCAGAATTATTCTGTTCTTCACCTTGCCGATTCTCATCATCTGTGGACTCATCCCCTGGAATGAAATCGGGCCGGAGAGCAGTCCGTTTGTACAGGTGCTTGCATCCACGGGACTGCCGGGAGCAGCACACATAATGAACTTTATTTTGGTGACGGCGGTTCTGTCTGCTGCGAATTCAGGGATCTATGGTGCATCCCGGATGATGCACTCCATGGCAGTAGGCGGTGAAGCTCCAAAGGCATTGTCACAGACGAATCGCAACGGAAGCCCTGTTAACACACTTCTGGTGTGCTCAGTAGTTTTGCTCGGAGGTTCCTTGCTAGGCCTGTTCGCGCAGGATCAACTGTTCCGCGTATTGCTCGCAGTTCCGGGGTTTGTCGTAATCCTTGTGTGGATCTGTATTGCTTCATCACAGCTGAAACTACGGAAGAGATATCCGGTTCAACCGACCTTCAAAGTTTGGGGATTCCCTTATATAACCGGAGTTGTTGTACTATGTCTTAGTGTGATTGCGGTGATGTTTGTGTTTGATGAAGGTAATCGGTTCAGCATTAGCATCTGTCTTGCCGTGCTTGCGTTGCTGATTATATGGTCCCTGATTCGATTCAGGAAGACGAATAAACAAACAGTTTAGTATGAATGGGTAGTATACAAATGTAGAACAACACGACATCTCGGCGCTTGTGCCGGGGTGTTTTTTTGTAGGCACTAAGGGAACGATCTTATTTAGGAATGGGAAGATCTGTTTTTGTTATAACTGGGACAAATTAGGGGTAATACGAACTAGATAAATAAACCGGCAGTCTCTACGAAATGATCTGTGTTCACTTTATAATAAAAGCCCATCTGTACATATGAATCTTATAGCATTCTAAACAACAAATGTTCGTATAACAACGAAATATATTTAGAACGAGGTCTCCCATGACAACGATAAAAGTAACTCCTGAACAGTTGATATCTGTCTCGAAACAATTTACAACAGCTCAGAATCAGGTTTTTCAGATGAATAACATCTTGAAACAACATTTATTTGAAATCGAAAGACAGTGGGATGGTAGTACGAAGGAAAGGTTTTATGTTGATTTTATAGTTGCGCAGCGGGTGATGGATGACTTTGTCTCACTATCTTTATCCATTGCCAGAGAGCTTGAAGGGCATGCGGAGAAATTCAGACTTGCTGATCAGCAAGCTGTACAATCCTATGATGCAAGTTGCTTACCACCACCGCCAGATGAATGCAGGGCACCAGCAACCGACACCCGTAATGCTTTTCAGAAGTCTGCTGATAGTTTAGTCGAATTGGGACAAGCCTTTATGCAATCTGCGGATGATCGATATCAAAAGCGTTATGATAGTGTAGGTGGTTTTCTGGATTATTGGACATTTGGTATTCCAAGTGGTCTTGTTCAGGGGTATGTAGACAGGGCGGATAAAGCATTCAACTCCCCGAATGATGCTGCCAACTGGCTCACATTTGGTATCCATGGGACGATACGGGAAGCCACCTTTCCGACCAATGCCTGGTCCAGTGAACACTGGGCAAATATGATTGGGTTGGGAGGTCTAATGGTTGGAGGGGGTTATGCCTCCACGATGATCAAGCCGCATAATCTTCTGACTTCGTCGGGAGGCGGCGCGAAGATTAATTCATTCAATCGTCCGCCTGGTACAGGGCAGTTAACAGGTAGTTTTAATGGACATCAAGATCAACGCCTTCGAGTTCTGGATAACATTGCTGAGAGTAAAAAGGCGAGAGAATCCTCTAAGTTTTCCGAGTATCTGGAGAAGGAAAAAGAGGCGGGGACACGCATAGATAATAGTAAAGATATGTTCAGAAAAGGTATAGATGATCCATTAAAAGAAGTTCTTGGCCCTGGAAGGGAATCTCATCCCGAGAAATGGAAAGAAATTATTGATCACTTGGAATCAAACGGTGTGGAAGTAATTCATAGAGGCGAGGATATGGCGTATTCTCCAAAAAGAGGTGGACCTGGGCAGTTAATTATAAATGAGGATGCTTCAATAGGGGCACTTTTACACGAATACACACATTATCTAGACGATATGAACAAAGGTTTTCCGGGAATGAGTTATCATTTTCAGACTATGAATCGTGTTAAAATGGAATTAAATGCATACATGAGAGAAATAAAAATAGCTGATGAATTAGGTCGAAATGATATTGCTAATGCTCTGTTTGAAAATTATGTAAGAGAAAGGCAGACCCTTACGAGTCATTTGAAATAAAATTTAATGGAGGGTAGAAATATGAATTTAATAAAGAAAATTGAAGAAGGACAATGTTCGATTGATGAGTTGCAACTTTTATTAAATGAAGCAAATCCAATAGTTTTGTATCATGTAATGACTTATATAGGCAAAGAAAAATTGGCGTCAACTGCTATAAATGAAAAGCTGGAGGAACTTACATCCAGAAGAGGAGCATCAGATAAGTTAATAGGTTATTATAAAGTTGGAGATTTAGCCATAGCTACACTCATCAAATTGGACAAAAAAACAGATGAAATAGCTATTTTTAAATCAATGGATGATTTTGATAAAAAAATGATATTTAACTTGATTGAAGAGTTAGAATGGTAACTCAAGTTACAGAATAAAAATAATTATCAATCTTTGAACATACTCTAATGCTTGCATTGGAGTTTTTTTGTTCCAATGAACAAAGCTACCACGGCCATGATAGCGTTTTTATGTAAACCCAATATTTTCTTGCCTAATTCGACATATTCGTTTACTATTTTCCCATACATAGTGCTTCAAGCATGCGTTTTTTGGGTAGCGCCTAGTCAAAAAGGCTTGGGTTCACGGGAGAGGAAGAGGAGCGGATGATTGGTTTTTTTAGAAAACGTTTGGTTGTGCGCATTGTTGCAGTAGTCACACTGGTCATTACGATTATAGCCGTTGGAAGCATGCTGTTACAGGTGGCCAATATGAAACTAGCTGCGCAGGAGGCCATTTCGAGTTACAACATCCAGATTGCTCAGAGTTATGTGAATCAGCTGGATACAGCATCTTATGCCGAGTTTGCCAAGGACCCCAAGGAGAATGACGAATTCTTGAAGATTCGTGATGAACTGGATGACTTTCGCGTAAGCATTGGTGCAATGTATGTGTATTTCGTCAAAATAGATGACAAAGGTACGCCACTTATTATGGTGGATGGTATGAAGGATGCAGATAAAGCCTCACCGATTAATGAAGTTACGGATGTCCCTCAGGAGGCTGTGCAGAAGCTGTTACAGGGGCAAACAGCCAGTTCTTCGATTATTAACAATGAGGAGTACGGCGACTATATTTCCTCTTACGCTCCCATGCTGGATAGTAACGGTGCTGTAACAGGTGTAATTGGGATCGATACGGCGGTATCGGTGATCGGAAGCATTGAGTCAGATATATTGAAATCGAGTATTCCCTTCTATGCCTTATTGCTACTTATTACACTTATAGGCGTTGCTGTTGTCACGTGGTTTATCGTAAGAGGACTGCGGCCACTTCAACCGCTGAAGGCGAGTGTGGAAAAAATGGCACAGGGTGAGCTTGCAGAAGCGAACCAAATTTTGACGTCGTATCGTTTGCGCAGCCAAGATGAGATTGGAACAACATATCAAGCGATGATACATATGTCCGGTAACTTGAATAAGATTGTGAGTGACATGGTTGAAGGCGTAGCAGTAACCACAGATATTTTATCGGAATCAACGAAGGAATTTAATCGCAGTACCGAAGAGATGCTTGAGATGGGCAAGACGGTTGATCAATCTGTCGAACAGATTAGGCAGGGTGCACATACGCAGAAGCAGGGTGCAAGCGATAGCGCGCATGCGATGGAAGAGATCGCAAAAGGCATAACGGATATATCCGAATCCTCGATGGTTGTATCGGATGCGGCATCAAGTGCGCTTTCTACGGCGGAGTCCGGTAAACAGAGCATGACACTGATGAAAACACAGATGGAGAGCATCTCAAATGTCTCAAGTGAAGTTGTAGCGATGGTTCAGGTGCTGAACAACTACTCCCAGGAAATTGGTGGTGCCCTGCACACGGTTCGTGACTTTGCGAGTCAGACGAAGCTACTTGCGCTTAATGCATCCATAGAGGCAGCACATGCAGGAGAACACGGCAAAGGTTTTGCGGTTGTGGCGGATGAAGTTCGGAAGCTTGCTGAGGCCTCAAGCACATCCATGGAACGGATCTCCGACTTGCTGCTTCGTATTCAACAAGAATCACAGCAGATTGGCTCACAGATGGGGGTTACTGCAACCGAGATTGGACAAGGTGTTACGATTACCGCAGAAGCGGAGCAAGCTTTCGCCCATGTAGTTGATGCGTTCCAACTGGTGACCCGTCGCATTCAGGAAGTCTCCGCTGCGGCAGAGGAAATCTCGGCAGGATCGGAAGAGGCTGCAGCCTCCGTCAATACGATCTCGCAGATCTCAGCCGGGGTATCGGATCATTCGGATGAAATCTATCGATTGATGCGTGAACAGTCGGCCATGTTCAACAGGGTGGCACAGACCTCCACCATGCTGGAGCAGCAGACGAATGAGATGAGTGAAGCCGTACGTAAAGTGAAAGTATAGTTTGAGTTAGATGTAGCAATAGTAACGCAAGAGATAGTCAGAAAAGTGTTCCGCTCTTGGAGAAGTTGGTGTTCATCCCAAACTTCCTTCAAAGGGTGGAGCACTTTTTTAGATTTAAACTTTTAAATGATCCAGCTCTATCGCCTGTCTGAAGCGTTGGGCAAATCGTTCTGCGGCTACGGCGGACTCCTTGGACTCCGTCTGCACGAAGCCAATCTGCATTTTCGGTTGATCGATTCCAGCGATCTCTACCATCTTCACCAGACCTTCTTTCCATAAGGGATTTTGGTGAAAGGAAAAGTCGTGACCAATCGTGGCGGCAATATCGTTTCTTAACACCATGTTGATGGCTTCTGAATTATTCGTTTTAAACAGAATGGACAGAGGTCCATGATCATAGGTGAATTCCTTGATGAAGTCTTCGATGAAACCATCTCGATACAGTGCCAGCTTGTGTTCTTTTAATTGATCCGGTGTAACGCGGCTGTGCTTGGCAAGTTCAGACAGGTGATGAGTACCAACTACCAGCTTGCCCGAATACATTGGACTGAAGTGAAGTCCATCGAATTCCCGCAATTGTTTCGCATAGATCGCGATAAAGCCCAGATGGGTTTTGTTATTGCGAATATCTTCGATAATTTCCATGGACCCTTTCTCTTCAATGGAAATGTTAAGTTGTGGGTGCTCACGCTTCATATCTGCAGCAGACTGGACAAGATAGGGCATGACACTTGGAAAAGTAGCCACATGAAGCTCTCCGCTAAGAGAGGAGGCTTCGGCGTTCAGGGATTTCAATTCATCAATCCGCTGTAAAATATCCAGTGCCTTGGCAATGAATTGTTTGCCTTCGGGAGTGGGATGAGTTCCCTGCCGCGAGCGTTCGAATAGGATGATACCCAATTCTTTCTCCAGACGATGAACCGATTGGCTGATCGCCGATTGTGTGACATGTAGATGTTCCGAGGCGGCGGAGAATGACTGCGTTTTCGCAATTTCAACGACATATTCGAGCTGTTCCAGATTCATGATTTCATCTCCGTTTAGCATTAATACAACTAATGTTAACATTAGTATCTATAAATATGAATAATACATGAACAGCGATATAATATATAGACAATCATACAAAGGGGATGAACTTCATGAAAGCAGCAGTATGGTACGGCCATAAAGACGTGCGTGTGGAAGAGCGGGAGGTTCCGGTTGCTCAAGCGGGTCAAGTCAAAATCAAAGTGGAATATGCAGGGATCTGCGGCAGTGACTTGCATGCCTATCATCATGGTGTAGGAATTCAAGAAGGCGAGAATCATCCGCTCTCAGGACAGAAAGCACCGTTGACATTGGGTCATGAATTTGCAGGAACCGTAAGTGAATTGGGAAGTAATGTAAGCGGTATCAGTGTAGGGGATCGAGTTGTGGTAGAGCCGTTGTACCATTGCGGAAAATGTGAGTACTGTATTCAGGGACGTTACAACCAGTGTACTCAATTTGGATTCGTTGGACTGAATGGTGATGGTGGTTTTGCGGAGTATGTTGTTGTTGAAGCATACATGGTTCATCCCATACCGGATAACGTATCTTTCGAAGAAGGTGCGCTCGTAGAGCCTACGGCAGTAGCCTTTCACGCGGTTCGTCACAGCAAGTTGAAAGTGGGGAACAAAGTAGCCGTATATGGAGCAGGTCCAATTGGATTATTGACCATTCTGTCTGCCAAAGCAGCAGGAGCCTCTGAAATCTATGCAGTCGATGTATTTGAGGAACGTCTGGACCTGGCAGCCAAACTGGGAGCCATTCCGGTGAACAGTGCCAAAGTCAATGCAACAGAGGTGATCTTGCAACAATCGGGCGGTATTGATGTGGCTTATGAAGCAGCAGGTGTACAACCAACGATGGATAGCGCCATTGCGGTTGTCAAAAAAGGCGGAGAAGTTGTTGTCATCGCAGCGATTCCAAATCCGCTTCAAGTGAACTTCTTCGATCTTCTGGTCAAAGAAGCGAATCTAACGGCAACGCTGGCATATCGCCACATTTTCCCTGAAGTGATTTCACTAATTGCTGAAGGGTCGCTCGATGTGAAACAGGTCATCACCAAGAAAATTAAACTGGACGACATCGTTCAGGAAGGGCTTGAGCTGTTAATGAGCGACAAGAGCCATGCGAAGATTTTGGTGGAGATTGGCGGTTAAAAAATCAATAGCGATGTATTATTTCAAATGTTATATAAGTTGAACTAAAATTTATTTACACTGACACTACGATGACAGAATAACCTTCCAATCGCTGTTATCCCCAGATTTTTTTCCATTCCCTTTTCTCGAGGGGAAATCCGGGGATAAAGGCGAACGCTTCGCTTTTTCAGGTTTTTTCTGTCCTCTCCGTTATCGTGTAAATGATTAGTGCAACTTATATAGTTGACATTTATAAACGTAAAACAGACCGTCATGAAGATGATCGGTCTTTTTTACACTTCATTCTCTGTTCGCAGATCCCGTGTTGCTGTTACCCTCCACTAGGAATCATAACGGTAACAGATCGCCTTGCCCCCGTCACTCTCGGAGCTGAATTCCTTATCCTCTGTAAATCCAAAACGCTCATATAAACGGATGGCATTAACCATCTGACCGCCCGTATATAAGTACACCGTATTTTTGCCCATCTCTTTGGCAGAATCTACGCATTGCTGGAGCAATACTCTGGCAATCCCGTGACCTCTCCATTTTGGATCAACACCCAGCAGCCGAATAAACGGATAATCGATTGGCAATTCAAAGTTTGGATAAGCGTTGCGTGCTGTTTCGAATAATTGGACTGTACCGACAATCTGATCATCAATCTTCGCGATCCATAATTGCGTCAGGTAAGGATTAACCACAGACTCTCGAATATCTTTTAGGTAGGCTTCCCAGCGTTCATTTTGTTCAAAAGTCTCCCGATACTCGGCATAACTTGCAACAAGGATATCTACAATCTCTGGATGGTCTGCTTCTGTGGCAGGGTGAATCGTAACGGCAGCCGTTGTCATCTTATAATTCCTCTTCTCTTATGGGTTAAGTATGGAATATAGTTTTCTTGCATTTTACCATAACGGATTCAATCCGATTCATTCAAATTTTCTATAGGTAACTCAGTCATTTCTATAGATCATAGCGCATCAGCGATTGAGCTGTGTGGAATACAGATGATTGCGATATTCGGTTGGCGTATTGCCTTCGTATTGCTTGAACATGCGCAGGAATAGCTTGTAGTCGGAGAAGCCGCACTGTCCGGCGATTTCTTTTACACTGGCATTGGTGTTGAGCAGCAATTGTTTTGCCCGGCGAATACGTTCTGTGAGAATATAGGTTTTGAGTCCAGTACCTTTCTCGCGTTTCACCATTTTGGAGATATAGTCTTTGTTAAAATTAAAATTTTCCGCAATCTGACTCACCGTGATGTTTGTATGCAGATGAATATCGACCCACTTGCAGATATGGTCCACAATCGCATTGTGCGGACGATAATCCGCCTCTATATTCCGCTCCAGTTCTCTGAACAACAATAACAAAGCAGCGTTGGCTTCCTCCGGTGAGAAGGATGACACATGCAGCAACTGCTTGAATAACTGATTGGCCATGGAAGGTACCTGAATGGTGGCGTGTGTCCTAAACTGGTTGAATTCTGCCGACATGGCATCATAGTGAACCCAGTAGAAACTGACGGGTGTGTCGCTAATCTGGTAGCCGTAATGGGTGCGACCGGCGCGCAGAAACAACAGATCGTTGGCACGAACTACATATTGTTCCTCTTCCTCCGCGATGTACATCTCACCTTCCAGCATCAAAATGATCTCATGCACAGGCATGCTACGTCTCATGTGGCTCCAGTTGCCTTCGGATATGAACTTGCCGCACAGGTAATGTTCCAGTGGCTTTTGCATAGGACGGATTTATCCACCTTTTCTTGGATTATGAGTCTGATGTAATTGTATTTTATTTGATAGTATGGGGATATTCAAGCTATACAGTAGATTGATGAGTATTAGTCTTGTAGCTAAAAAAACGGATTTTACCCCTCAAGAATCAATGGATATCTATTACATCCCGAGAAGGAGTGAGTGTCATGATTGATACGAAAAAAGGATTTCTGGGACCGGAACATGTAGATCTGTTAAATGGTGTGTTTCAAACATCACAAGAGGTGGGGGAGCGTTACCTGTTATCGCTGGATATTGATCGATTCCTGGCTCCATGCTTCGAAGCTCATGGTTTACCTGCCCGAAAAGAGCGTTACGCGGGTTGGGAGGCACGTACCATCAGCGGACATTCCCTCGGACATTATCTGTCTGCCCTGGCTGTGACGTATCAGGCAACCGGGAATATCACGTTAAAAGAAAGACTGAATTATGCGGTCACCGAACTGGCGAGAATCCAGCAGACCACGGGAAGCGGATATATCGGTGGTTTGTCCGAAGAACCTTTCCACATGGCTTTTCGAGCAGAGAATATCGGTGGATTCAATATCGGTGAATACTGGGTTCCCTGGTACAGTGTGCACAAAATCTATCGCGGCCTGATTGACGCCTATAAACTGACTGGCAACGGACAGGCACTTGAGGTGGTTACTCGATTTGCAGACTGGGCGGTCGAAGGATTGCTCCCGATGACAGAAGAACAGATGCAGACGATGCTTCAAAGTGAACACGGGGGCATGAATGAAGTATTCGCACACTTGTATGGGATTACCGGTAAAGCCTTATATCTTGAGATCGCTAATAAGTTCACCCATCAATTGATCCTGAGACCCTTGGAGCACAAGCAGGACGATCTTCAAGGCAAACACGCCAATACGCAGATTCCCAAAGTGATCGGTGCAGCCGAAATCTACAATCAGGACCATACTCATGAGAGTTATCGGACAGCGGCAGAATTTTTCTGGGACACCACGGTGCATCATCGTTCTTATGTATTTGGTGCGACGAGTATTTCGGAGCATTACGAAGCAAAGGGTATGGAGAGTCTTGGCATCAAAACAGGAGAGAGCTGTTGTACTCACAACATGTTACATCTAACGAAGCAACTCTTTGCCTGGAATCACGATAGCGCCTACATGGACTATTATGAAAACGCCATCTATAATCACATCCTCGGCACGCAGGACCCCGATACAGGGAACAAAACATATTTTGCATCAACGCTGCAAGGCCACTACAAAATCTATGGTACTCACGATACCGCTTGGTGGTGCTGCACAGGATCAGGCATGGAGAACCCGGGCAAATATGCCGAGGCGATTTATTTTGAGGATGAACAAGACCTGTACGTCAACCTGTATATCGCTTCCCAATTGGATTGGGCGTCACAGGGATTATCCCTGAAGCTTGAAACCGACTTTCCTTATTCGGAAAAGGTAACCCTGACGATCACCGGAGGCAACGCCTCGGCTCATCTAAGATTACGTGTGCCCTCATGGCTGCAACAGCCAATGACGGCAACCGTTAATGGGGATACGGAACATCCGTATACACGGATGGAACCCGGCTATCTTTCCATCGAGCGCACATGGACAACGGGCGATGTCATCACAATCACACTGCCGATGTCACTCCGCCAGTACACTGCCCGGGATGATGCCCACAAGGTGGCATTCCTGTACGGCCCAATAGTACTCGCTGGTGCACTAGGAAACGAGGGTCTTCCGGAGGATACGATTGTGGACGAAACAGCGCTGAATCCCAAGACTGCACCTGTACCTGTGATCTGGACGGAGCAGGATGACGTACGAGAGTGGATCAAGGTTGTGGATGCAGACACGTTAACATTTGAACTTAGCAAAGATGTTACTTCCACAGGCGAAGCCGTGAAGCTCATTCCGTTCTATGATGTGCATCATGAATTTTATACCGTGTACTGGCCGTTTAACGATGAAGGGGATGCGCTGGAGAAAGAGTTGAACGATATCACGATCGACAGGGTTCAGGCTGACGGTCAGCAGGATGAGATCGGACATCAACTGGATAGCAACTGCCGTGGAGAGTACCACAACGGTTCAACCACAGATGGCCATAAGAAGTTGCATATGTGGCGAGAAGCTTTTGGCGTCAGTGGGGCTTACTTCAGTTACCAACTGGCAGTGGATCGTGAGGCAACCAATTATCTATGTGTGGCCTATTGGGGAGGAGATCATTCCACGTTTGAACGAGAAGGTACGTTATATGACAGACAATTTACTATTACTGTGGATGGAACCGTCATCGGAGAGCAGCGAATTCATATGAATAAAATTGGCGACGTGTTCTATGTGACCTACGATATTCCTGAGGCGGTTACATCAGGCAAAGATAACGTTACAGTGGTGTTCCAGGCGAAGGGCGACAATGGCTGTGCCGGGAAAGTTGTAGAGGTACGCACCACACGAAGCAAACCGGAGTCCATTTTTTCGTGAAAACAGGCATGGTGTGAAAAGGCGGTGGCCTGTCCACTGGAGGAGAGGGTTTGATAAGAAATCGACTTTCTAATTTCTAACGAACCGCACACGTCTTATATGGGCAATATTGATGAAGTGGGAAATGTAACGAATCTCAGCGATGCTATTTCATTCGAAATAGGCGATAAACAACGTCTTTTCACCTAAAACGGGAACATAACGTGTCTCAGGTTCGTTACATTTTCAGATGAGTTGAAATGCACAAAATAGCGTCACCTCAGTTCGTTAGCTGGAATACAGCATTGTGAAAATTCTTGGAAAGTACTGAGCAGCATAGAAGATACACCCCATTGTGTCACTGCGCATCAGGTCACCGGATCACTGTGGCATCAAAAACTTCACACCAAAAATGAACAACCAATGCATAAGGGACGAAAGCGGATGATCTCCGATTCGTCCTTTTTGCTTTGCTCCTTTTTCAGACAAGTCTTATATAAAAAATGACACGCATAGCTATTTTCCACGTATTACCTGATAACATTTCTTCTCCACAATCTGCTGTCTCGTAAAGCTCACTTTTTATGGATTGACCACAAAATTTCCTGCCAAGTTCCACGTTGTCCCTGAAAATATGAAATGGGATAAGCCCAAACCACGTATATTATGAGTATTCAAATATCCAATCATATCCACCTGAGAGCGTTAACATCATGTACAATAAGAATAAGTTGAACAGGAAAATAACGACACAAAGCTTCAATATATAACATGAAAGGAGGTCGGATGATTGAACATGATTAAGTACATAAAATTGTTGGGGTTGGTCCTCGGTATTGTGGCTGTGAATGTTCTCGCATTCTCACCCGGCTTTATCGGGCTGAATTTCGGGGAGGGCGCATTCACAACTGCGCTATCCGTTACCCTTCTGTTCGGCAGTGCAATGGCACTCTTATATGGAAGTTACACCTTGCTGTTCAGACAACCGGTAGTCCTGCCCGTGAAGCATATCGAAACGCATGAAGATTATGTGGAGGCACTATCTTTTTATAGACGCATCAAAGTCCTCGAAGAAGATATTACGCTGGGGCTGTCCCAACTTAGTCGAATGAAAAAGAAAAAAGAAACACTCCTGAACGTGCTTCATCAACGGTTTGATCCAGGGGAACTGAGCTACAAGAAATTTGCTTCGGTCACATTGGAAGTGGAGAAGTTGTTATACCTGAACATCCGCAGTGTACTCAACCGGTTGAATGTATTCGATGAAGCCGACTATGCCAACATGATGAAATCCAAATCCTCCACACTTCCCCAGAAGCTTTTTCAGGAAAAAACCAAGGTATACAACGATTATCTGTCTTATGTGAAGAATTCGCTCCACACCAATGAGGAAATTTTGCTCAAGCTCGATCAGTTGTTACTCGAGATTTCACGCCTCGACAGCTTTGAAGCCGGAGATATTGAACAGATGCCTTGTATGCAGGAGATTGATCAGTTAATCAAGCACACCAAATTATACAGACAGTGAGGGGTTGCTCGTATGGCCAAGAAGGGAAAGTTTTTTTTCATATCGATTGTAATGCTGGTGCTCGTATTTGGTCTGGTTTATGCAGGGATTACACTAACGTCGAACTTTGGCAAGTCGACCACACAGGTGAGCACAGAGAATGCAGGTAAGGAACTGGGAAAACTGTATGCGGACATTGCGCCAGCGACGGCGGAACCGGTCAAAGGACAGATTGATCTCGACCCGGTCGATGTGGCAGAATCACTGCCGGACATCTCCAAATTTGCGATTGCTGTAGAGAATACAACAAATGATTACGTCGAAATCTTCTCTTCCCCAGAGAAGTCGGGCAGCGGGGTAGACGGCTGGTTAACCGAAGTGGGCGAGGAGTTCAACAAAGCGAACATCACCGTTGGAGGCAAACAGGTATCGGTCAAAATCCGCAACATTGCCTCCGGAACAGCCACCGATTATATCAAGTCCGGTAAGTATATGCCGGATGCATTCACACCTTCCAACGAATTGTGGGGCGAAATGGTTGAGGCCAGTGGGGTGAAGACCGAGATGGTGTCCGAGCGATTGGTAGGGAATGTTCCGGGTATTGTCATCTCCAAAGCGAAATACGATGCACTGGTTGATACGTACGGCTCCGTTAATGTAAAAACCGTGACAGAAGCCATTGCCAACAATGAACTCGCGATGGGATATACCGATCCATTTGCCAGCTCCACAGGACTTAATTTCCTGGTGACTGCACTGAATACGTATGACAGCGCCAACCCGCTTGGCGAGAAGGCCATTGAAGGGTTCGAAAAATTCCAGACGAATGTACCGTTTACAGCATCGACAACGATTCAGATGCGGGAAGCTGCCAAGTCAGGCAGACTGGATGCCTTTGTACTCGAATATCAGACGTATGTGAATACCGCTGATCTGAAGAGTGGATACGTTTTTACACCATTTGGTGTGAGACATGATAGCCCGCTGTATGCATTGGGACAATTGCCACAGAACAAACAGGAAATCATCCAAAAGTTTGCAGAATTCGTAACTCAAGCGAAGTACCAACAATCGGCAGAAGAGTTTGGCTTCAACGGTTTGCAGGATTACAAATCCGAGCTGGCTACCGTGGATGGCGGCACGTTGTTGTCTGCACAGAAAGTATGGAAAGAGAAGAAAAACGGCAGTAAACCAATTGCCGCCGTGTTCGTGACAGACGTGTCCGGAAGCATGGACGGCGAGCCGCTTAACCGACTGAAGGAGTCTTTGCGCAAAGGTCAGAAGTACCTGGGCACCGAGAACAGTATTGGATTAGTTTCTTACTCCAGCGGCGTAACCGTGAATCTGCCGATTGCCAAGTATGATACGAACCAGCAGTCCATGTTTGTCGGAACAGTTGATAGTCTGCAAGCTGGCGGTGGTACGGCGACCTTTGACGGGATCGTGGTGGCGATGAAGATGCTGGAAGATTATATGGCTGCTGATCCAAACGTGAAGCCGCTGATCTTTGTCCTGAGTGATGGCGAGACCAACGAAGGCCATACCCTGAAGGATATTCGTGATCTGGTCGAAACGTACAAAGTGCCAATCTATACGATTGGATACAACGCGGACATCAAGGCTTTGGAGAGCATCTCCAGCATTAACGAGGCTGCAAGCATCAATGCCGATACTGACGATGTCGTGTACAAGATCGGAAACCTGTTTAACGTACAGATGTAATCAAAAGGGGGAACTGTAGATGTCATTTTCAATGGAAATACCGAGCCAGAAGGAAATTCAGAAGGTGATCGAAGAAGAGGTGAAACCCGTGCCCGCCGAGGTCGCGGAGCTTCAACAAGTGGCAAATGCCAACGTAGAGATGATCATGACACTGGATCTCGAATCCCTGGAGAAGCGCAAAGAGATTTTGCAATCCATTGACGGCTTTGGCATGAACACGATGAGATCCTCTTCTGAGAAAAACGCCTTGCTTCAAGTCTCCGTTGGACATCTGTCCAAGACAGGAGACGAGGGCGGTCAGGTCGCCAAAGGCTTGACCGAGCTGCATATGCAACTGAAGGATCTCGACCCGAGTGTGGTCGACTTTGCCAAGACCGGTTTCCTTGGGAAATTGTTCAATCCGCTTCGCGCCTATTTCCTGAAATACCAGAAGGCTGACGCAGTCATCGCTGACATCGTAACCTCTTTGGATAAAGGCAGATCCACCCTGCGTAACGATAATACAACGCTGGAGATCGAACAACAGAACCTGCGAGAACTCACAAAGCGATTGCAAAAGGAAATCCAGCTTGGCATGCTCATGGATGAGTCCATCGACGCGCAGATTGAAGCCGCCAAGGTCCGTAATGAAGACCCTGAGAAAGTCCGATTTATTACGGAAGAAGTGCTGTTTCCGCTCCGTCAGCGGGTGATGGATCTGCAGCAGATGTTAGTCGTGAACCAGCAGGGTATCATGGCGATTGAAGTAGTCATCCGCAATAATAAGGAACTGATCCGAGGCGTAGACCGTGCGAAGAATGTAACCATCTCTGCATTGAAAATTGCCGTAACTGTAGCGAGTGCTTTGTATAATCAGAAGATTGTATTGCAGAAAATTGAGTTGCTGAACCAGACGACCAATGATCTGATCGCCGGAACATCCAAGATGCTCAAGGATCAGGGGATTGCCATCCAGAAGCAGGCGTATGAAGCCAGCATCTCCGTGGATACGATGAAACAGGCGTTCACCGATGTGTTGTCAGCACTGGATTCGATCAGTCTTTATAAGCAGGAAGCTCTGCCAAGAATGCGCGAGACGATTAACCAGTTCCGTGAACTTGCGGATACCGGAGAGCAGCAGATTCAGCGGTTGGAGAAAGGGCAGAAGCTGGGGCTGTGATCAGAAGAGTGCAATAAATTTTACGTATTAGATTGTTATCATAATTCATAATTAGAAAAAGCGACCGTTCCTCATTAAATATGAGGAACGGTCGCTTTTTGGGCTTCTATGAAGATTGGTACTAACTGTCATACCCCAAGCTTCTTGCATAGGCGTATAACTGTTGTTCGCATTGATCCATTAGAACACTAGCGGTGTTTACTTTGGCATTACCCTGTTTTAGTAACGTGTAATTCACTTTGTTCTTGGATACTGCCTTTTGGTACAACAGGTACCCTTCGAGCTGAGTGTAACTTGCCTTGATAAATGTGGCGTGGATTTTCTTGATTTGCGGGTTGGCAGGCTTGATTTGTTTTGCCTTGGATACCAATTTCGTATAATTGGGGATCACCGTATTCGTAAGTTTAAGGTACATGGACTTGCGATTGGTTGAAGTTACCTGGGTGTCGATACTTTCCAAAGCGGTAAAGGCTTTGGCCTCATAAGTTTCAAGAGCAAATAACTGATTAGTGTACTCTTTAAATTCTGCATAACTCTGATCTGAATCTGAATATGTAGAGTTTACTACTTTGGCTGTATCAGCAGAAGCGGGTGGAGAAAGAAGCATCCCACCAAGCAAAACAAAACTGGTAATCAATGATATAATCCACGACTTCTTCAAATGTAATCTCATCCTCCTTTTGTTTGTATTCCATTGGATAACCTAACATATCATTACCAGAAATTACAGGAATACATTTACATAATTTTGGTGGGAAGCTTTCTTGAAATTAATCTCAATCACCCTACTAAAGGGAAGTAAGACGATTCAAAAAATCTCAGTTTTTTAACACGACATTATCCGGCTTGTAATGGATGATCTTGAACAACTCCTCGGCCATGTAGGCGGGGCTGTGCTTGAAATCTTGTCTGATCCACTCCATGATCATGCCAAATATCGCATGAGATTGGTAACTTGCCAATATTTCATGGTTGATGTGCGGAGGGAAGATATGGTTCAGATCCTGTAAGGCCAGATCCCGAAGAACATCACAGATCATGCGCTGGAAGTTGGAGGAAGCCTCAGATTTCACAACCAGTGTGTAGAATTGTGCGTGCTGGTGTACATGCTCAAATATAGTGATCGCCGAAGAGGGCATCAGATTGACTTCGAACTCTTCCTCATCCTGATAAGGTTTGCGGAAAGAAGTTACCAGATCCTGAATCACATCATCGATAATTTCGTTGAACAGGTCTTCTTTGTACTGATAATGCCTATAGAAAGTTCCTCGATTCAGGTCGGCTCGCTGCACAATATCCGTAATCGATATTTCTTTAAAGGGATGTTTTTGCATCAAATGGATGAGTGCATCCTTCAGTGCAGCTTTTGATTTTTTAATTCTTCGGTCCATCGAATTCAGAGTTTCAGACATCTATTTTCCTCCTCGCGAGTTCACTTTATTAATTAAAGTACATTCGGGCTTATAAGTGTTGTTTAACGTACAACTGGACAAGCTTTTACTGATTGAAGTGAAACGCTATGACTTATTATACTAAGGATAAGAGTTAATGAACATTTGTTTGTTAACTTATTGTAAACGAATACACAAAGGAGGATACATGGAATGAAACTTCAAGATAAAGTTGCAGTTGTTACAGGTGCTGGTTCAGGTATGGGGAAAGCAATTGCCACGTTGTATGCTCAAGAAGGCGCGAAAGTCGTCGTATCGGATATTAACGAAGAATCCGCACAAGCGGTAGTGAATGATATTAAAGCCCAGGGTGGAGAAGCGATTGTCGTTCTGGCCAATGTAGCCAAAGAAGAAGATGTGCAAAATCTGATCGATACGACGGTGAGCACATATGGTACAGTAGATATTCTGATTAACAATGCGGGCATTATGGATGGCATGGAGCCGGCAGCAGATATAACGGATGAGAAGTGGGAGAGATTGTTTGCTGTGAACACAACCAGTGTGATGCGGACAACACGTAAAGTATTGCCGATCTTCCTGGAAAAACAAAAAGGTGTTATCGTGAACATTGCTTCGGCAGGGGGCCTACACGGCGGACGGGCAGGGGCAGCCTATACAGCTTCCAAACATGCGGTCGTAGGCTTTACCAAAAATACAGGGTATATGTATGCTGAGCAAGGCATTCGCTGTAATGCGATCGCTCCAGGCGCTGTGGCAACCAATATCAGCACATCCATGGCAGGTATTAGCCATTTCGGTGCAGGGCGTCAACAGCTTGGGATGGCAATCAACCCACGCATCGGGACGAGCGAAGAGATCGCCAAAGTGGCTTTGTTCCTTGGATCTGACGAGTCCAGCTTCGTGAACGGAACTGTCGTTACAGCTGATGCAGGCTGGAGCTCTTATTAATCCATTGAAGTGCAGCCAAGCATGGAGTACGGAAATAGTGTGTGAATTAAGGAAGCCGCATGAGTATATGCGGCTTCTTTTTTTGCACCTATGCACCTATGCAACTACGTACGGTGGATAACAGCATAATATTCCGTGTAGGACAAACGTTTGCATTACTACACGGATACCCGAAATGAATCAATCTGAGGGTGGCCTTGGTTTGGAAAAGAGTGAGGATTCACGCACGATCAGACGATGGGGGATAATGACCGGATTATGAAGCTGTGGTTCCCCACTAAGAATTTTTAACAATACCTGAACGGCTGTATAACCAAGCTGATAAGTCCCAATGTCGATAGAGCTTAGGGGTGGAGAAGCCAGTTCCGATAATGCAATATTGTTAAAACTGACCACACTGATATCTTCAGGCACCAGATAATGAAGCTCGGCAAGAGCTCTCAATACCCCAAAGGCCACATTGTCATCGATGACAACAATTGCGGTGGGTCTGTCCGGCAAGGACATGAACAGCGACATCGCTCTGAATCCACTTTCCTGCAGAAATTCGCCTTCCACAATCCAATCACTATCCGCATCCAGCCCGGCTTGTGCAAGCGCTTTTTGGTATCCTAACATACGATCATGCGATAACGTAATGTCCGGAGGACCGCTGACAAATCCGATTCGCGTATGTCCTTGGGCGATCAGATGATGAGTCGCATCATAAGCAGTCTGCACATTATCGTTATCCACCATGGGTGCATTTGGATGAGCTTCACTGCGACCGATTAACACAAAAGGAAACTTTTCCGCTTCCAAAAAAGAAATGATGGGATCGTCTCGCTTGGACCCAAGCAACAGAATGCCATCCACCCTTCGGCCATGCACAAGGCGGGATATCGCATGCAATTCATTGTCTGATGATGTTTCGGTTGTTAGCAGCAATTCATAATTCATACGGGTGGCATGTGTAATAATACCTCGCAGCAGTTCCCCGAAAAAGTAATTCTGAAACAACTCTTCTGCAGGACGCGGAAGCATAATCCCAAGGGTATGTGTTGTTTTGGAAACCAGGCTCTTCGCGATGATGTTGGGATGGTAGTTTAATTCTTTCATGATTTGCTTCACTTTGAGAGACGTCTTGGTGCTGATTCTGGGATGGTTGGAAATCACCCGTGACACTGTAGAAGGGGAAACACCCGCCAATTTGGCAATATCCTTGATCGTAATCATGTAAAAAAATCCCTTCTGAACAATCGTATAAATATTCTCCTATGGTAATCCAAAGGATACGAGAAATCAATTGCTAACTGCCGAGTAAGGGATGCACGTGAAGTGAAATTAAGGAAGAAAGAGTCAGAACAAGGAAACAGGAAATTACTGTAGGTAGAAGAAGGAAATTGGTTAAAATTGAGCAAATATGGCTTGTGCAAACGTTTGTGCAGATGAAGAACGTTATTGTATGATGTGATTGTTATTGTAGCGCTTACATCAGTAGATTTACATACTTATTGACTTGTTTACCCCTACATATTTAACCGAGAGGTCATCTTGTCTCCCATTTGAGCAAACGTTTGTACAAAATGGAATATGGGATGCAAAACCTGACAACATACGCAGACAAAAGGGTGAAAAGCGCGAACTTTGTTGGACCAAGCAGAGGGAAGGGGACATTTTACATGAGAAAATGGCAAGGGGCAACATTGTCCGTCATGATGGCTTTTACAATGGCTGCGTGCGGGGCTGGAGGCGGAAGTCCATCTCCAACCACGGCAGGTGAGAATCCGGAGGAAGTTGTAGAGCTGACAGCCGAGAACCTTCAGCCTGAAGAAGGGGCAACCCTGGTGATCTGGGAGGATAAAAATCAAAGCAGCTTTATTGAGCAAAGGGTCAAAAAATTCGAAGAAAAATATGGGGTAACGGTCAAAATGGAGGAATTACCTCCAACCGATCAGGTAACCAAGCTGACGACGGATGGCCCAGCGGGTCTGGCGGCAGATGTGGTTGTTTTCCCGCATGATAAGATTGGTAGCGCTTCAGAGGCGGGACTTATTCTGCCCAATGACATATTCGAAGCAGAGACCGCAGAGAACACCAGCGACAACGCGCTGAAGGCAGTGACGTTCAAGGATATCCTGTACGGCTATCCGTACAGCGTGGAGACCTACGCCCTTTTCTATAACAAGGCACTCTATCCAGAAGCTCCGAAAAACTTTGATGAGATTATCAGTTTCGCCAAGACGTTCAATAATGTGAAGTCCAATCAGTATGCGCTGATGTGGGAATTGCAGCAATTTTACTATAACTATGCATTCCTGGCTTCACAGGGCGGTTATATTTTTGGAGACAACGGGATGGATAGCGCGGATCTCGGTCTGAATAACGAAGGTGCCCAGAAGGGCGGACAGTTCTTGCAGACGCTGAAGTCGGAAGTGCTGCCGCTTAAGATGGGTGACGTGAACTATGATATCAAAAAAGGATTATTCTCCAGCGGCAAACTGGCTATGGACATTAACGGTCCGTGGACCATTGCCGATTATCGCAATGCAGGTATTGATTTTGGCGTTGCTCCGCTTCCGGCAATTGATGGCAAACCGATGACCTCCTTCTCAGGTGTTAAAGCCTATTATGTAAATGCATTTACGCAATACCCGAATGCGTCGAAGCTCTTGGCAGCGTTCCTTTCCAATGAAGAAGCTCAGATGGAGAACTTTGACCTGAACGGTACACTTCCTGCGAACAAAAACGTAGCTGCTGATCCGAAGTTGCAGGAGGACCCGATCAATAAGGCGTTCCTGGAACAGTTCAATAACTCGACCCCAATGCCTTCGCTTCCTGCCATGGACAGCGTATGGGGACCAATCACGTCGGCCATTACGGATATCTGGGATACCGATAAGGACGTGAAGTCATCGCTGGACAATGCCGTGAAACAGATCCAGGAAAGCCTTGCCACCGTCCAATAAGGACGAACGACGAGTGCGAAGATATGCATAAGAGCTGCATAATTGAACTTCATATTTACACCAAAACGTAGAGGACAGAAGAAAGCTGAAGAAGTGAAACTAAAAGCTTTCTGAAAGAAAGCTACTTCGGAAGCATAGGCTCGCCTTTATCACCGATCGGAAGCTTATTCTGTCATCGGAGTGGTCAGTGTAAGTACACTTTTGTTCAATGTATACAGGTTAGCAATAGGCAGGGAGGAGAGAGCGAATGCAACAGCAGCATGTCCCGGTGCCCGTTGGACCGAACAGGGAAAGACAACATCGGATGACAGCGGCCATATGTTCCATCATACTGCAAGGTCTTGGACAGCTGTACAATCGACAATGGATTAAGGGAATTTGTCTACTGTTACTGGAGGGAGCGGGGCTTGCGTACCTGCTTCCTCGCCTGTCACAGGCCGTATGGGGCATATGGACACTGGGGGAAAATACACAGCGTTTTGTCAAAGTGAATGGATCCACCGTACTTCAAAGGGGAGACCATTCCATCTTTTTGCTGCTTGATGGCATTATCGTACTGCTGGTGTTTTTTGTGTTTATTCTGATCTACATCCTGAATATTCGGGATGCGTACGTCACGGGACTTGCGAGGGAAGAAGGCAAGCAGACTTTGGGCGCAGCGGCTTCGCTTCGGAGCATGATGGACAAAAACTTCCCGTATCTGTTCCTGTCCATCCCGGCGCTGGGCATTCTTTTCTTCACCGTTATGCCCATCCTGTTTACGATCACGATCGCGTTTACCAACTATTCGGCTCCAGATCATATTCCGCCAGCCAAACTCGTGGACTGGGTAGGCTTCAAGACGTTCAGTGATCTGATCCAGCTGAAATCCTGGAGCCAGACATTCTACGGTGTGCTGACCTGGACAGTCATCTGGGCCATTCTGGCTACAGTCACCACCTATTTTGGCGGCGTGTTAGTAGCACTGTTGATTGAACAGCGGGGCATCCGCTTTAAGAAGCTGTGGCGGACGATCTTTATTTTGCCTTATGCGATCCCACAGATCATCTCCTTGCTGCTTATGCGTAATTTGTTCAATGGTCAGTTTGGTCCGATCAATACGTACATGAGAGCATTTGGGCTGGAGGGATTACCCTGGCTGACAGATCCGTTCTGGGCCAAGGTCACCGTTATTGTCGTCAACATGTGGATTGGTATTCCGGTCAGTATGGTGTTGATTCTGGGTGTATTGACGGCCATCCCTCGTGATCTCTACGAGGCTGCCGAAGTGGACGGAGCATCCGCGTTTCAGAAGTTTCGGATCATTACGATGCCGTTCATTCTTTTTGCCACAACTCCGGTACTTATCATGCAGTTCGCCGGAAACTTCAACAACTTCAATGTCATCTTCCTACTGACCAACGGGAATCCATTACGGGGAGACTACCAGTACGCAGGGGCAACGGACCTGCTGGTAACCTGGCTCTACAAGCTCACACTCGACAATAACAAATTCAACATGGCTTCAGCGGTAGGTATCATCATCTTCCTCATTATCGCTTCATTCTCTATCTGGAACTTCCGCCGCTCCAAATCATTCAAGGAGGAGGACATGATTCAATGAAGACACGTAATAATCCGCTGCGTCTGGCTCTGAGTTATGTGCTGTTGCTGATCATCGCCGTTGTCTCCATCTATCCGGTGCTCTGGATCGTTCTCTCTTCCCTGAGACCCGGCGCGGCATTGTTCAGTGAACGGTTATGGCCGGAAGCATTCACGTTGACCCATTACGGGGAGCTGTTTAATAACCCGTCTTTTATGTACGGCAGATGGTATATGAATACGCTGAAAATTGCCTTTTTCACGATGATCTTCTCCACGTTGATGGTGACACTTGGGATGTATGCCTTGTCCCGTTTCCGCTTCCGTGGACGTAAAACCATTCTCTCCACCATGCTGATTCTCGGCATGTTCCCGAGTTTCATGAGCATGATTGCAATCTATATCATTTTGCTGCAAATTAAATTGCTCGACACCCACGCTGCGCTCATCCTGGTTTATTCATCAGGAGCGGTACTGGGCGGATTTATCGTCAAAGGTTTCTTTGACACCATCCCGCGCAGCCTGGACGAAGCGGCGCGCATGGATGGTGCAAGTCATCTGCGTGTATTCACCAGCATCATCCTGCCTTTATCCAAGCCGATGCTGACTTATGTGGCACTAACCAGTTTCACCGGTGCGTGGATGGACTTTATCTTCGCCCGGCTGGTGCTGCGGACGAAAGAGAACTGGACGCTTGCGGTGGGTATGTGGGATCTGGTCAACCGTTATCAGGACAGTAACTTTACGATGTTTGCTGCGGGGGCGGTACTGATTGCTATTCCAATTACCCTGCTGTTTGTTTTCCTGCAACGATTCCTGGTTCAGGGTCTGACGGCAGGAGCTTCGAAAGGGTAATACCGTGCCATAACAGCATAGTCAGCCGCGATACCTGTGGCACGCCAACCAGGCACTTCCGTGATGTCATGTCTTTATCGACTGGCAAAGCTGCGGAAGTGCCTGATTCTGTATGGGCTCGAATCATGATTAGGGAGGAACGTGATGTATGGGCATGAACCCGTCCAGTGAGCCCGAGATTATCGGATACCAAGATGGACAAGCTGCATTGCATAATACTAAAGCTCCGCCAACACTTTGGCGTAATGTTACCTTTCGCAGGATATTGTACGGCTACGGCATCTCGGTCTTCGGGGATTGCTTCAATGGGATTGCGATTAGCCTGTGGGTGTTACAGACCACAGGCAGTGCAAAGAGCATGGCAGCCGTACAGATCAGCAATATGGCTGTCAGCTTTCTGTTTGG
Organism: Paenibacillus sp. FSL K6-1122; assembly: GCF_037977015.1. Classification (NCBI taxonomy): domain Bacteria; kingdom Bacillati; phylum Bacillota; class Bacilli; order Caryophanales; family Paenibacillaceae; genus Paenibacillus; species Paenibacillus sp. FSL K6-1122. Next base: position 1,132,791 of record NZ_CP150272.1, read on the forward strand.
ATCGGTGGCGGGTACGGTTGCAGACCGATTGGATCGCAGGAAGCTGATGCTGGCCTCGGATGTATTCCGCGGTGTGATGGCTGTGCTGATTGCGATTAGCCTGTTCGGCTGGCATGCTCCGTTTCCGGTGGTGCTGCTGTTGCTCTCACTCTCCATGTTTTCAAGCCTGTTTCAGGCTCCTGCATTCCACGCCTCTGTAGCAAGTATGGTGGGCAGGGAGCATATTCAACAAGCAACTGGAACCATTCATATGGTGGATAATCTTGCCCGAATCAGCGGACTAGCGGCGGCGGGAGTGGCTGTTGCTGCATTTGGCGGATTCGTTGCCATATTAATTACAGGGGCAACCTTTCTGTTGTCCGCAGTCTGTGTGCTGATGGCGGGCCGCTTTCCTGAGGTACAGCGATCCGTTAGTCAGCAGACCACGTTTGCTCAGGAGTGGCGTAGTTCGTTTGGCTACATCTATCGGAATCCTCTGATCCGATCCATCGTATTGCTCAATCCGGTGCTGATTTTATTTTTCATGTCGGCCATGATGCTGGTTCAAGTGATGGCGGTCAAGGTATGGGAGGCAAATCCGGTGCAGTTTGGATTAATTGAGACCTGTATTCCACTCGGATACATGATTGGCTCTGCGTTGTTGATTGCTTCGGGGAAACGATTGAAGCGAAGAGGGAGATGGGTGTTTATTGGTCTAATTGTGTTGGGGCCGATATATATTTTTTTGGCGAATGTATCCTCACCAATTATGGCGTTGCCGTTCATCGTGGGTGGAGGTGCGATGTTCGCGTGCTGTACGATGCTCACCCAGATTATGCTGAGGACAGCCGTTCCGGACGAGCTGCAAGGAAGAGTCTATGGCGTAGTTGGAACAATCACCAGTACAGCGCCTATTCTGGGATTGACGGTTGTCTCCGTATTGGCAGATCAGTGGGGGGCAGCTTCTGTGCTGCAAGGCGTGGGCATATTACTGTTGGCGACAGGTATTCTGGCCGCTACAACATTGAAGTCGATCCGAACCTATCATTAGAAATGTGATATATAGATCCAATCTATGTTAGTTGAACTATAAACATTTACACGATAACGGAGCAGTCAGATGCAATCCGGAAAAGCGAAGCGTTCGCCTAAAAGATTTCTAAAAGAAAGCTACATTGGAAGCATACGCTAGCTCCAGATTTTCCCTGTATAGAAGGGAATTAAAATAACTGGGGGTAACAGCGATGGGAGATGGATCTGACCGTGTAGTGGTCAAGTGTAGAGTCATTTGTTCAATTTATATAGCATAATCCAATAGCAAAACCCGGAGCATACGCTCGTTAGCGTAACTCCGGGTTAGCTTATAGATGGATTATCTTATTGCCAGTTTACATTGACTGTGGCTGTACCGCTGGTTGGTGTGGTGAACGTGTGGTTGGAACCACCTTCCCACGTAATGGTTGCCCCGTTTTTCTTGAAGAATTTGAACTCCAGTTGTTTCCTGGCTGGTACACTCACATCATAGTACCAAGTTGGGTAGGCGTGGATGACCTGATTGAAAGCAGGACCAATAGCTGTTGTGCCCGTACTCCAGTTGCCCAGTTCTGCCACGTTACCTGTCAGATAGATGTTCTGACCCAGTGTGGTGGAAGCATTATTAATGACAAATCGTACAGTGACCTGATCACCCGTAAGGATGGTGAAGTTGTTATACGCATTGCTGTTAACGCCGTTCGCAGCTACTTTCACAGCATAATTGCCTGCGGCAACAGCTGGGATCGTTACTTTGATCTGCGTATCTTCCCAGGATGTGATCGCAGCACCGGTAACGGCTGTTGTACCGAAGTATACCGTACCTTTGGTGGAGCCAAATCCACGTCCGCTAATGGTAACGACATTACCCGGTTTGCCCATCACCGGACCTACATGCCCGATCGTTGGTGTAGTTTCGCTCGTTGTATATTGCCAGACCGCTGTTGCTCCGGCTGCCAGTGTGAAGGAAGAGACGTTGCCATTGGTGGAAGTGATGTTATTACCGTTCAGTGCACCGCCCAGTACATCGGTGTAGTTGCCTGTTGGTAGTGAAGTGCTTAGATTCGAAATGCTTGCTGGTGTGGAGAGATTACGGTTCACCGCAACAACAGCTACACTTTTGCCAAATTTGCGTTCATAAACGTACACATCATTATTGATCCAGCGTTGCTGAGTGGAGCCATAGGCAATCGCGGGATTGGATTTGCGCAGAGGGGCCAGCTTGCTGATCACGTTGAAAGCAGTGGTTGTTTTGGAGAAGGAAGGCATTTTGGCCCGATTATCAGGGTCTCCGTTACCCGTCAGATACTGCTCGGTACCATAATAGATGGCAGGTACGCCGCGGGAAGTCAGCGTGAAGGCCAGCGCTTGTTCCAGACGACGGTTGTTCACGGCACTTGTTTTGAACCGATCCATATCATGGTTGTCGATGAACGTGACCTGGTCATTCACCTGATTGTAATCTGCCGCTGTGCCTGTAATCATCGAATCCAGAGCATACATGTTGGATGTGTTATCCCTGAAGACGTCACGCACGGCAGAGTTAAAGCGGAAATCAAGCAGGCTCATCCCGGATTCGTTGGCAAATTCCGTGTTATCCGCATCAGATGCAGCAGATCCCAGGAACCATTCACCGAAAGTGAATACAGGTTTATGTGCATAGATGGAGGACATCCAGCTCTTTTGCCAGCCGAGAGGCATATGTTTCACCGCATCAACACGAATACCATCCACGCCCATATCGAGCCATAGCTTGATTGCATCTTTGAAATATTGATCAATGGTACTGTTATTGTGATTCAGGTCAGCGAGGTCATAGAGGTTTTTGTAGATACCATTCTCCAGGGAGGAAAAATCGGAGCCGCCGTTGTGATGGAAATATCCATTTGTATCATTTGTGTATCCGCCAACAAGATTACCGTTATCGTACAACTTGCCATTCTCAGCAAAGGATGTATCGGTTTCCATGGCAGGAGACGTGTGGTTTGGTGCAAAGTCAATGACGATCTTGATGCCTTTGGCATGAGCAGTTGTAATCAGATTTTGAAAATCAGCCATCGTTCCGAAATACGGATTGGTCTTCTTGAAATCACGTGCCCAGTAACCATGATACGCTGTGTTGATCACGCCGCCGTAGTTGATGGTAGCGAAGATATTTTCGACCGGTTGGGAGATCCACAGTGCCGTAACGCCCAGATCGCTAAAATAGTTATCGCTGATTTTGTTGATCAAACCCTGCCAGTCGCCTCCGCAATACAACTTCAGGTTACTACAAGTGGCATCGTAGGCAGCTCCAGTAGGATTGTTGGAAGGATTTCCGTCCAGGAAGCGGTCCGTAAAGATCTGATAGATGACGTCTGTACTAAAGTTCTGCTTGTTGGTAACCGCGGTATCCGCATCGGCATAGATCGCTGAAGCAGGCAGATAGGGAAGTGCGCCCCCTGCAAGTAAACTGAGTGTCAGTGTTGTGCTGAGGAGTACACGTTTGGCCATTTGAAACATAGTAATCCACCCTTCTCGTGAATGTAGTAGTTTAGATAAACAACCAACCCGGCTCTTGAATAATAGCGCTTTCAATACAGCGAAGTGTTACGCAGTGGATTGAAGACTTCCCTCCTTTTGACACGCCAACAACCCCGGCATCTCCTTCGGGAGTTACCGGGGTTGTCCTAAACCGCTCAGGTTTAAAAGCATGGCCCTCGAGTTATGATCACAACGTTATCGTAAGAAATATTGGATCTTATGTCAATAACTTTTTTGGGAGCATTTATTTTCTATTTTTATGTTTACAAAAGCACGTCCGGGGATTTAAACTATTCGCAGATTCACAATATAAGGGCTATGTATCCCGGAACACTTACGTGTGTTCTGGGACAACCCCGTCTCTTCTGAGGCGGGGTTATTTGTATTATGCAGTCGAATCGGGAGAAGAGAGGCGGTTGATGATCGTTGAGTACCCATTCTGTCATCGAATGTTTGGAAGGCATTCAGGCGTCGCGGCTGGGCAATATCCGCAACATTTATGTGTACCTCCCGCCCGGTTACCATGAGCAGGCAGCTCGGCATTATCCGGTTCTGTACGTTCATGCGGGGCAGCGGGCTTTTGGTCTATCCGGGCCAGGTAATGAAACATGGAATATGGATCAGGCAGCGGACGGACTAATTGCCTCCGGGCAGATTGAATCACTGATTATTGTCGGCATTACACATGTCCGTCCAGTCACGCACAACGAATTCTATCACTTCATCGCTCCTGAGAGAGAGGCCGTGAGTGTGGGGTGCTCAGGCATCGCCTATGAACATTTCATCATTCATGAGCTCAAGCCGATCATTGATCATCGTTACCGTACACTGCCGGACAAGTCGAATACCGGGCTGTTGGGTTCATCTGCCGCGGCGCTTTGTACATTGCACATGGGGATGAGAAATCCGGATGTTTTCGGAAAACTGATCATGATGTCGCCATTCTATGTGGATGTGCAGCTGGACGAAACATCGGAAAGTGGACTGTTGGAAGAGAACATGTATCGCTTGCCAGAAGAGGTACCCGACGTTCGAATGTGGATGGATATTGGAGATACGGAAGGTCTGTTTCTGCCTTCCCAGGTCAGAAGGGTAGCTCATCAATTACTTGAACGCGGAGTAGGATCGGATGAGGAGTTGGCATTTCTGGAACAGCAGGGTGCCTGCCATCAGGAAGGTGACTGGGGAGCACGCGTTCACCTCCCGTTACTGTACATGTTCGGCCACGTGGGTAAGCCCTCCTCGCTCGAACTGCTTGGAAGGGATGTCATCGGACTAGAGGGTGGAATGACCGTGTGTATCAATGCACAAATGCACTACGAGAGTGGGTTGGTTCAGAGTCTGCTGCATGGGAATTATACTTCGAGTGACCCAAATGTGCTTCAGGTTCATGCGAGTGGAGAGTTGGTTCCTGTCGGTATTGGAAGTGCATCCATCACGCTGACTGTGGGGGAACTGTCTGCTACACGCATCTATACCGTCGTTCCTGAATTGTCAACTCACGTAGAGGTCTGCATTCGTGCAGAGGTAGCTCCCGACGAAGACTCGGAGGAAACGATATATGGTGGGATGGGTATGAAGCTTGTCCGTTCTGGTAAAGGTCGATATGAAGGTAGTTACCGAGTCCCGCGTGATAGTGGGTTCTCCTTCCGGTTTACACGTGGTTTCCGCCGTTTCGAGACCGATGTGGAGGGCAAACCTATTGCCAATCGGGTATTTCGAGCGACAGATGATATGTCTGTGCATTACCTAATCCAATCCTGGGGCAGTACGTCAGCCAAAACGGGAACAGGAGGCCCAAAATGATCATTCCTTCATTCGCTCCAGTGCTGGACATTCCTTATTATTATCCCTGCAATTTTCCTCTGATTCATGAAGTGCTCCATCGACAAGGATCCATCACAAGTCTTGCACTGCTGGCGGCAAGTCGGTTGTACAGCCTTCCTTCGTGCGGGGATAACGGACTGGTGAAGCCTTATTTTCACAAACTGGATTATGTAGAGCCAATCTGGGAGATGTATGGTCAGCGACAGCTGGAAAGCTTCGAGGAAGGCAAGACGCAGATCCGGCAGTATATTGGCGAAGGTGGGCTTTTTTTGGCTACAGGAACCAGTTATCACCTGCCTTACTGTGAGGATTATCAGAATCCCGAGTACATTCGCAAACATGTGAAGCAGGGCTCCCGACTACATCTGGTAGACCATTGGATTGCTGTATATGGTTTGGAAGATGAGCATGTTCACGTCTACGATCCCGTGCCCTCCAAGTATAAGGGAAAGGTTACTCAAAGGGCCTTTCATGACTTCTGGAAAGGTAACCAAAGCATACCTGAGCTTGCGCAGGCCAAACGCAAAGAAGAACTCCGAACGTATGGAACCATGGACATTCGGGCGACTGTGAAGCTGGACTCTGACGGTTACCGAGACATGTTGATCCAGGCGTTAACAACGCAGATTGAAGAATTTCTGACAGGCCGGACGATTACGCAAGGAGAGCGGAATTTTCATTTTGGACATGTGGTGTCTCTGCGACTCTTAGATGCACTGCGTGGGGCGAATGAAGGGGATCAGGCCAATGAAATGTTAATATCGGGTCTGCTGTTTGATATGCGATGGAGTCGATATTTTCTTCGAGATCTTCTTCAGGAGTCTGCCTTATGGCTCGGTTCTCCATTTGATCAATATGCGAGAGAATTCAGCGAGATCATTGTACGTTGGGAGAAGGCCTATAATATGCTTCAGGTCAGTCGGATAAAGCAGCGTGAGCAGTGGAAAGTACAGCTAACAAGTGTAATTAAAATGTTGGTCACAGATGAATGGCAATGGTATGAGTCACTTCGACAGTCCATACCTCAGGCAGATTGCTTCCCACGTCAGGCCGTGTTAATGATTGGACAAGAACACAGGGAGGATTTGCTCCGTATCGTATTGGATAGTTGCCGGGAGTTAAACGCGTACCATAATACAACGATTCCACTTGGTGAGGGTGGTAACGCTCCACTGTACGGACGAAGTGGGCAACTGGATTCGCTGGAACTCGTGTCATTGCTTGCAGTGGTAGAGCAGGGAATCGAAGATCGATGGGGAACGGGGATGGGAGCCGCACTGGCGGAGATGGCTACTGCTTCCATGCCTGAAAGCCCATATCAGACCGTGGATTCACTTGTTGATTATCTCGCACAGCAATGGGCGCCTGACGGTAAGGAGGATGCAAGATGTTGAACCAATTCTTGCTTGAACGATTCGCGGAACAGGGACAGCAACCTGCGCTGATCTGGAAAGATCAGGAGTACAGCTATCGGTGGCTGCTGGAACAGGTTGGCATCATGAGTAAGTGGATTACAGCAGAAAAGCTGACTGGGCAACTTGTAACGCTGGAGGAAGATTATTCTCCCTATGCAGCGGCAGCATTGGTTGCTTTGCTCGGACAAGGGTGTATCGTGCTCCCCATGGATCGGAACCTGGTTGAAGCCAAACGAGAGGAATATATCCAGCTGGCACAGGTGAAGTGGCGTTTAGGCGTTGAAGAAGGCAAGTTGTGCATTCGGCAAACATGTGAATTATCTGGAGAGGTTCCTGTGTTGTTATCCTCGCTGGCACAAGAAGGCGTAGGCGGACTTGTACTCTTTTCATCCGGATCAACGGGAGTGAGTAAAGCGACTGTGCATCGTGCAGATCGGCTGTTACATGGTTTTCGGCGGCAGGTTCGGCCTTTGCGAACGATTCCATTCATGATGTTTGATCATATCGGCGGTGTGAATACAATGCTGCAATCCCTGTCCAGTGGGGGCTGTCTCTGTATCATTGCAGATCGATCTCCCGAAGAAGTGTGCCGAACGATTGAGAAGTTTCGTGTGCAGGCTCTTCCGGTCTCCCCAACATTCATGAATCTGTTGCTGCTGGGTAGAAATGATGAGGGGTATGATCTGTCGAGTCTCGAAGTTGTGTCATACGGATCGGAAGTGATGCCTGAATCCGTACTGGCAGCCTGGAACCGGAGATATCCACAACTAAGGACGATACAAGCCTATGGCATGTCTGAACTTGGCATTCTGCCAACCCGCTCCAAAGAGCCAGGCTCGCTGCTGTTTTCCATTCAAGATGAAGGGGTCAAGTGCCGGGTGGTGGAAGGAGAATTACAGATCCATACCGAAACTGCGATGATCGGATATTTGAATGCACCTTCACCTTTTACAGAGGACGGGTGGCTACGTACTGGGGATGAAGTTGTGCTGGAGCAGGGTTACATTCGTATTCTGGGACGTCGTTCCGAGATCATTAACGTAGGGGGACGGAAAGTGTATCCTGCCGAGGTCGAGGGTGTTCTGGAAGAGATGGAATGTATTGAAGCGGCCGTAGTTTCGGGAGAACAGAGTGGTATCACGGGTCAGAGGGTGAAGGTGACGATCCGGCTGGCTACAGAATGTACTCTCACCGATCTGCGGCGATCCATCTGGGAATATTGTCAGGACAAGCTGCCTTCATACAAGATTCCGCAGAAAATCGTAATTACACAGGGAGCGCTCGTAAGTTCAAGAATGAAGAAAATACGAAAACCAATGACTTCGACACCCTTCGCCTCGGCTGGGAAATAGGTCGCTGCCTCGAAGAGTTTCACCTTGCTTGAATCGGTATCGCTAACGAACCTCAAACATCGTATTGAGGGGATAATCAAGAAAAGTAAAACCTAACGAATCTCAGTAACGTTATTGCTTCAAAAATACGGCTTCGGGTCTCGAAAATCGACGTATTGGACGAAATAAGGTCTCTCTGATTCGTTAGGCATTTAACCCGCGTATAATGAAGCGAATAAGGTGTGCTGGGTTCGTTAGAATATGACGTACAAGATGCAGAAGAGGCTGTCCTTGGTCGTAAATATGACCTGGAGGACAGCCCTTTGAAGTTATTTTCCCTTGTTAGCTGTATTTATCTCAGGCCTCAGCTGGTTGTTTAACCTCAAGTTGCATCAGGGAGAATCCGTATGCTTCCAGATCGAGGGTCAGTTTATTTTGCCGTGCTTCCACGGTGTTGGATGTGAATAGATTTCGCCAGATGTTACGATCTCCCAAGGGGAGTTCAAGGGTGCATGGTTCATCACCAGCATTAAGAACAAGAAGCATGCGCTCTCCCGTATGCGAATCCAATCGTTCGATGGCAAGACAAGGGTCTCCGGCTTTTGCATATACAATCTTCAGTTCTGTGCTGCGCAGGGCAGGGTGCTGTTTGCGAAGGGCAATCGTACGGGTGAAAAATTCCAGAAGCTCGCGATTCTGCTTGCTCTCATCCCACTCCATACACTTGCGGCAACCCGGATCATATCCCCCATCAAGTCCCACTTCGTCTCCATAATAGATACATGGGACACCTGGATACGTAAGCAGCAACGTAACGGCAAGTTTCATCTTGCGTTCGTCTCCATCACACAAGGTCAGCAGTCTGGGTGTATCATGACTTCCGAGCAGATTGAAGGCCGCTTCGGTCACAGGTTGTGAATAGGCTGCGAGCAGTTTGCCGATCTCATTTGCGAATCCAAGTCCATCGAGCTTGCCATGCACCGTATAGTCCAATACCGAATTGGTAAACGGATAATTCATCACGGCATCGAACTGGTCTCCCTGAAGCCACATGAGCGAATCATGCCAGATCTCACCGAGCAGATAGGCGTCAGGTTTAATGGCTTTTACCGTCTGACGGAATTCGCGCCAGAACTGATGATCTACCTCGTTGGCTACATCAAGCCTCCAGCCGTCAATGTCCATCTCCTCAATCCAGAAACGACCTACCTCTAGCAGGTATGCCTTCACTTCAGGGTGTTCCGTGTTCAGTTTCGGCATGAGCGGTTCAAAGGCAAAGGTGTCATAAGTCGGTATGCCATTCTCCACACGTGGCGGCCAGTCCTTGATATAGAACCAATCTGCGTAGGGGGAAGAGGGACCATTCTTCATGACATCGACAAAAGGAGGGAACTCTCTACCGGAATGATTGAATACCGCATCCAGAACAACGCGTATACCGCGCTGATGACAGGCGTCCACGAACGCTTTGAACTGTTCATTGGTACCAAAGTGAGGATCAACCTTCATGTAATCGCCTGTATTGTATTTGTGATTCGTCGTGGCTTCGAACAGCGGACAGAAGTAAATGGCATTGATGCCGAGCTGACTTATATGATCCAGATGATCCAGCACACCTTGGAGATCGCCGCCGAAGAAGTTCACCGGTGTAGGCTCTCCTCCCCAGGGTTCAGCATTTTTGGGACTGAGGGATGGATCGCCATTGGCATAACGTTCAGGGAAAATCTGATAAAACACAGCGTCCTTAACCCAGGCAGGCGGTTCAAAAATGTCGACTGGATTCATAAATGGAAAATCAAAGAATTCGAGCGGATGATCAGGCAGCGCCTGCTCGAATCCGCGCTCCGTCATCCAGACCGATACCTCTCCTTGAATCAGTTGGAAACCATACCGTAATCGGCGATAGGGAGGTGAAGTCTCAGCTTCCCAATAATCGAACATTTCATCCCGGGCAAAGATGTGCATGGGGATGTGTGTGATCGTCCGATCCCAGGCATATTTGTCTCCCGTAATCGCAATCACCGCATCCAGGTCCCCACGTTTGGACCGAAGTCGGAGGTGCATGGTCGAGCGGTCATACGCATAGGACCAATTGAGTTTGGGGCGATGGTAAACGGCTTCAAGAATCATGTAAATCACTCCTCGTCAGATGATGAAATTCAGATAAAAGTGGCCATTAAACGCAAAAAAAGGCACAACCTCAATTGTTCACGAGGTTGTACCTTTCGGCAGCATAGCCTTTTGATTATAGTGCTATTATACGAACTAACTCAGCAAAAGAAAACACTTTTTTTCCTTAAATTTCAAATTGTTTTATTCGAAATGTAGGACGCATATCTGCAATTACTTTTTTTTATAAATCAAATCCAAGTTTATTGGCGTATGCAGAGAATTCTTTGTGAAATTTCTCGATATTTTTCTTGCCGGTAGCAATTTTGGCATTGGCTTGTTTCAGGACAGCGCTGTTTACCGTTGTTTTGGAGACAGATTTTTTAGCGAGTTGGAATCCTTCCAGCTGTGTATAGCTACCTTTGATCAAGTTGGCATGGATTTTTTGCAATTCCGCATTTTGCGGTTTGATCATCTTCAGCTTTGATACATATTTGGTGTAGTTAGGAATCGCTGTATTGGTCAGTTTCAGGAAAACGGACTTGCGATTGGATGATGTGATGTAAAATCCACCTCCCAAAGCATTGAAGGCTCTCTCCTCATATACCGATGCCATATCCAACTGATCAAGGTAGCCCAGGAAATCTTCTTCTTCGACTGTAGGGATCGGTTCTTGTTCTGACGTGTCAATTTCTTCATAGTATTCGTCTTCCGAATATGTATTGGTTGAGTCATCCGCAGCAGCGGCATAGGACCCTACAGGTGCGAACACCCCGCCGAGCAAGACAAAACTCATAATGATTGATAGTACCCATGATTTCTTCACGTGTTAATATCCCCTATCTATAGATGTGATTTTATTCCAATGGATAATCTAACATAGTACAACAAGAAATTACAGGAATTGTTTTACAGTAAATTCATCAGTCAAACGCATATGAATGAATAATGAGTCACTAGCAAAAAGGACATGTATTAGATGAAGCTAAAAGTAAGAAGAGAGATTTGTATATTTAGCAGGTAAGAAAAAAATTACATATATGGTTTATGTGGAGGCGTATTGTATCGATATATATTGTATTGGTTTAGTTAATTTATCTTTATTTACTGTTGTTTTATGAAGTTACAGAGTTCGACAGGGAGTGAGAAGTTTTTCCAAATAAAATGCTTGTATAATGATTTCATCTCCATTACAATACAATTGATAATGAGATTCAATATCATTTAGATAAAAAAGGGGAGACGGATTTCATGTATAAAGTAAAGAAAAATCTATACATTTATGCAGCACTTATTCTGATGATTTCACTACTTGCTGGTTGTGCTTCGGGTGGAAGTGCCGAGACAACAAATACGTCCAGCCAAGCTGCAAGCAGCAATGAGAGCAATAATGAAAGTGATACAACTGCCAGTGCGACTGAAGATCAGACCCGAGTGATCAAACATGCCATGGGCGAAACCACAATCAAGGGAACCCCGCAAAAGATCGTGACACTGTTCCAGGGTGCGAATGATGTCGTTGTTGCACTTGGCGTGAAACCGACAGGCGTGGTGGAATCCTGGGTTCAGCAGCCAGTCTATGAATATCTGAGAGCAGATCTGGACGGAGTTCCACAAGTAGGACAGGAATCGCAACCCAATCTGGAAGAGATCAACAAGTTGAAACCCGACTTGATTATTGCTACGAAGATCAGACATGAAGAGATCTATGAGCAACTGTCGCAGATCGCACCAACGGTAGTGACGGAGACGCTTTTTGACTGGAAAGAAACGGTGAAAACTGTTGGGGAAGCGATGAATAGGGTTGAGCAATCGGATAAATTGTTGTCTGATTGGGATGGCCGTGTAGCTGATTTCAAAGAGAAAATGGGGGATCGTCTGCCAATTGAAGCAACCATCACGAACTTTAGAGCCGATCAGGTTCGTATTTTCTACATGGGATATGCGGGTAAGATTCTGAATGAACTTGGGTTCACCAGACCTGCCGGACATGACGCAGACACATGGGGAGTTGAATTGACTTCCAAAGAAAACATTCCAGATATGAATGCAGACATGATCTTCAACTTCAATTCAGGCACAGAAACAGATGCCATTCAGAAAAATTATGATGATTGGACCAGCAGTCCACTGTGGAAAAACCTTGATGCAGTCAAGAATAACCAACTGGTTCAGGTCGATGAAGTGGCCTGGAACATGGCAGGTGGATACACATCAGCCAACATGATGCTGGACGATCTATATAAGCAGTTCAACCTGAACTAACGAACAGGAGCAGGACCTGCCATGCACCAGAACATTCGTTAACGAAGTGTATGGGCAGGCAGGTCTTTTATCATTTTACAGATGAAAGAGTGAGAGTATGTTTCCCCTTTTTACAAAGGCAAGCGCCAAGATCTATGGACTGGTTGGTTTATTCATATTACTTCTACTTGCTTGCCTAGCCAGTATGATTCTGGGACGTACGCATATCACGTTTCAGATGGTATGGGAAGCACTGCAATTCTATGACGAAAGTTCTGTGGAACATGTGGTTCTGCTGACGGAACGGTTGCCACGTACGGTTATTGCTGCTGTTGTAGGAGCAAGTTTGGCAGTGGCGGGTGGGCTGATGCAGGCATTGACACGTAACCCGCTGGCATCACCAAGTGTGTTCGGGATCAATTCTGGTGCGATCTTTTTTATTGTTATTGCCATTGTTGTATTGCCCGTATCTTCGCTCACTACCATGATGTGGTTTGGTTTTGCAGGGGCTGCTGTAGCCGCGGCAATTGTATATGGGCTAGGTTCCCTAGGTCGTGATGGCCTGACACCGATCAAAATTGTACTGGCAGGTACGGCAATCTCCGCGTTATTTGCCTCGTTCACACAGGCCATTCTGGTGCTGGATGGAACCGGATTGCAGGATGTACTGTTCTGGCTTGCCGGTTCAGTAAGTGGACGGACGTTGGATATGTTATATCCTGTTCTGCCGTACATGACAGCCGCAGCTATTGTCTCTTTGTTCATGGGCAGAGCCATCAATCTGCTCTTGACGGGTGACGATATCGCCAAAGGCATGGGACAGAATGTACTTCTGGTCAAGGTGCTCATGGGAATTGTTACGGTATTGCTGGCGGGTGGTTCGGTTGCCGTAGCCGGTTCGATCGGTCTCGTCGGTCTGGTTGTCCCGCATATCATGCGTGCATTTGTAGGCAACGATTACCGCTGGCTTGTTCCTTACTCTATTGTAGGGGGAGCGATTCTGCTGCTGTCCGCGGATGTGGTTGCAAGGTTGGTGATCATGCCACAGGAAGTTCCACTGGGTGTCATGACTGCACTGATTGGCGGACCCTTCTTCGTGTATATTGCCCGCAAGGGGGTGACGAAGATATGAGGAAGCTGTTGACTTTCCGCAACAAAAAAGACACTGTCTCAGTGCAATTGGAACGAAAATCACTGGTTGTCATCGGTGTATGTATCCTCTTGTTCCTGATGGCAGGAGTGGTCGGTACCAGTGTAGGCAGTGACTTTATTTCTCCGCTGGATGTGCTCAGAACGATATTTGGTCTGAATGCAGGAGAGCATGACTTCGTCGTGCTGACCTTAAGACTGCCACGGGTGTTATTATCTCTGCTCGTAGGAGCAGCCCTCGGTATGTCAGGCGCGCTTCTGCAAGGCATTATCCGTAATCCGCTGGCCTCACCGGATGTCATCGGAATCACTGGCGGTGCAGCTGTTGCGGCTGTAGGTTTTGTTACATTGCTGGGCGGGGCGGTAAGCATCAAGTTGTTACCACTGTTCGCCATTGTCGGTGCGCTTGTGACTGCATTGATCATCTATGTACTTGCCTGGAAAAAGGGAGTCAGTCCGATCCGCCTGGTGCTGATCGGGATTGGAGTGTCAGCCATTACCGGAGCTGGAACGACCTTTATGCTGATCCTGAGTCCATTCTACACGGCAGGTCAAGCCTATATCTGGCTGACAGGAAGTATATACGGAGCATCGTGGACCGATGTCCGAACGATTTTACCGGTTATCGTAATTGTTATACCGCTGGCGATCTGGTTCGCTCGCAGTCTGAATGCACAGGAGTTCGGGGATGATCTGGCCACAGGGCTGGGTGTAACTGTACAGCGGCATCGTTCAGCGTTGTTGTTATGCAGTGTACTGCTGGCGGGAATCGCCGTTGCGGTTGCCGGAACCATTGGTTTTGTAGGCCTGATCGCTCCACATATTGCCCGAAAGCTGGTTGGACGGATGTTTGGCAGTATGCTGATTGTGTCTGGACTGGTTGGTGCTCTGCTTGTATTTGCGGCAGATCTGATTGCCCGCACTGCCTTTCTACCGCTGGATGTTCCCGCAGGGGTATTCACCGCAGGCGTAGGCGCACCATTTTTCCTGTATTTGTTGTTCAAGAATCGAAATCAGTTTTGAGGAGGAGAGAGCTGTGAGTATTCTGGAAGCCAAGGAGCTTACGATCTCCTATGGAGCAGATCCCATTATTGAAAATTTAAACCTGACCATTCCCAAGGGACAGATTACCGTCCTGATTGGCAGCAACGGCTGTGGTAAATCTACGCTGCTGCGTACGATGGCCCGGTTGCTGAAATCCAGCTCCGGTTCGGTGCTGCTGGATGGCGAAGAGATTGCAAAGCTGCCGACCAAGGAGATTTCAAGGCGCATGTCCATCTTGCCGCAGGGTCCGACCGCTCCAGAAGGATTGACAGTGAACCAACTGGTCAAGCAAGGACGTTATCCACATCAAACATGGCTGAAGCAATGGTCTCGTGAGGATGAGCGTATGGTCAAGCTGGCACTGGAATCCACACATCTGACAGAACTCGCGGATCGACCTGTGGATGCATTGTCCGGTGGACAGCGTCAGCGTGCCTGGATTGCGATGACACTTGCGCAGGGTACCGAAACGCTACTATTGGATGAACCTACAACCTATCTGGATATGACACATCAGATTGATATCCTCGATCTGTTGTTTGAGTTGAACGAACGGGAAGGACGCACGATTGTTATGGTACTTCATGATCTGAATCTGGCATGTCGTTATGCGCATCACATTGTGGCTGTTCACAACAAGTCGATCTACGCAGAAGGCAAACCGGAAGATATTGTTACACAGGAGATGGTTCGTAAGGTTTTCCAGATGGAGTGTGAGATTGCGGTTGACCCACTGTTCGGTACACCAACCTGTATCCCGCATGGAAGGGGAAGGAAGCTGAATGGAGAACAGCGTTATACACAACTGGCTTGAGGATCAAAAAGTCCGTTTTTGATTCGTTCAATAGTTAATCAAAACTCCACATCAACTCCATTGTATGATCATGCAGATAACAAATTAGGCAAGCCGTTGGTAAAACCATGTCCCAGGCTTGCCCGGTTTGTTGTGCCTATTATTCGATAAAAGCATACCTGCATTGACTCAAACTTACACTAAATTAAATCTTATTTTTCCTTAAAAGTTTATTATTGACAATATAACTCGAATTGCCATAAAATAGATTTTATATGATATTGATAATCATTATCAATATTGAATTACAATAAAAATTGATGAACGTATGAGCAATATAAGTTGAATTAATCATTTACATGCAACGGAGAGGACAGAAAAAACCTGAAAAATCGGAGCTATAAGCTTTCTGCAAGAAAGCTACCCCGAAAGAATACACTTGTCTAAAAGCTTTCCGAAAGAAAGCTGCTTCGTAAGCATAAGCTAACCCCGGATTTTTCCCTTGAGAAAAGGGAATCAAAAAATCTGGGGATAACAGCGATTGGAAGGTTGTTCTGTCATTGTAGTGTCAGCGTAAATAATCTTTAATTCAACTTATATAGGAGCGAGTACCTTCATTCGATCGAGGAGGATTTTCAGTGTTTCCGAAAGGGATTCATAATCTGCAAAACCGACTCATTATAAGCAAAGCGAGAGAAATGGGCATCAACTGTGAGCCACTTCTTGAGGGATGCGAAGATTTTCTGAAGCTGTCTGTAGGGGACAAAGAGATCATCATTAACAAAACCAGATCTCATCGTCTGCCGTTAATCGCTGGACTGCTCGCGAAGAACAAGCAGGCATGTAATATGTTGCTGCATGAACAGGGAATGCCTGTACCGTCATTTATCGTGATCCCGGAGATGGGAAGCGAAGCAGTAGCTTTTCTGAATAGATACGGCTCTATTGTAGTGAAACCACTGGATGCGAGCAGCAGCATGGGCGTGACGCTGGATGTGCGTACTGAAGAAGAACTGGAGACAGCCATTCAGCTTGCGAGTGTCCACGGCAGCAGCATTATGTTACAGCAATATGTGACCGGGATTGATTACAGAGTGCTGATCATTAACGGTGAAGTGGCGGCTGTGAACCAGTATCGACCTGTCTATGTCGAGGGAGACGGAACTTCAACTGTTGGGGCATTGATCGAGCAGTTGAATCAGGAACGAATCGAGATGACGCACATTGGGGAGTATGAAGCATTTCCCGAGGTTAATGCAGAAACGGAACGACTGCTGGAGGTATTACATGCACAAGGGACAACACTGGATGAAGTTCCTGCCGCGGGAAAAGAAATCGAGTTATACAATCTCCGCAATTCTGCCGCCGGAAAAATCAGTGAATTCTACAAGGATTGTACCGAAATCATTCATCCCGAAAATGCCCGAATGATCATTCAGGTGGCAAAGACTCTTCAGATCGATGTAGCAGGAGTCGATGTTCGTTGTTGTGATATCCGCACTCCAATCTCCAGAGATGAGGGAGGCATCCTGGAAGTGAATGCCTTGCCAGATCTGACACACCACGTCTTTCCCCATGGTGGAACAACTCGTGATGTGGTTCGGTTATACCTGGAATACCTGTGTCAGGAGCAACTTGAATATAAATAAATATAGCTTATAACAACGTATAGATGACAATATATAACGGATAACAGATAACGGATACCATCATTTAATTTGGACCTCACCATGATTTTGAACCAATACCAGGTCATATGCAAAAGTAGAACAAGAATCACAGGCAGCAGGTTCAGCCTGAATCGATTATAAGGAGCGTTAGAGGGCTATGTCAGTAGAGGTGCAGACGGAATATCTGAAGATGCAAAATGAGAAGGAATCCAATGCAAGATCGTACCCGAGACATTTCCCACTTGTCATTAACAAGGCCCATGGGGTGAAGATTACCGATACGGAAGGCCGCGTATTCTACGACTGCCTGGCTGGGGCAGGAACATTGGCGCTGGGGCATAACCATGACACGGTGGTCAACGCCATTCGCGATGTTCTGGATCAGCAGATTCCGCTTCATACACTGGATCTGGCAACACCGCTGAAGCTTTCATATATGCAAGAACTATTCTCCATCCTTCCGGTAGAGATGCGAGACACAGCCAAAATCCAGTTCTGTGGTCCAACCGGAGCGGATGCGGTAGAAGCAGCCATTAAGCTGGTCAAACATGCAACAGGTGGCAAGTCTATTCTTGCCTTTCAGGGAGGTTATCACGGTTCGACCCAAGCGACAATGTCGATGAGTGGCAACCTGAGCAAGAAACAACATCTGCAAAGCCTGCTGCCCGATGTTCATTTCCTGCCTTTTCCTTATGAGTACCGCTGCCCATTTGGTGTTGGTGAAGGCATGACGGCCCGGTTAAGCGCACAGTATATCGAGAACTTGCTCGATGATTGCGAGAGCGGTATTGCGGCACCGTGTGGGGTCATTGTGGAGACGGTGCAGGGTGAAGGTGGAGCCATTCCGGCAGATATCGAATGGCTGAGGGAGCTGCGCCGAATCACGGCAGAGCGAAGCATTCCACTTATCATCGACGAAGTGCAGACAGGCATTGGACGGACAGGACGAATGTTTTCGTTTGAACATGCCGGGATTGTACCTGATGTAATCATCTGCTCCAAAGCGGTTGGCGGAAGTCTGCCGATGTCTGTCGTCATCTATAAGGAGGAGCTGGATCGATGGCAGCCTGGTGCACACACAGGTACGTTCCGTGGCAATCAGCTGGCCATGGCAGCGGGACTTGCTACACTTCGTTATATTCGGGAGCAGGATGTTTTGAACAATGTGCATCTGCGCAGTGAGCAGTTCATGAATCAACTGAATGCAATGAAAGAGCGGTATGCAGAGATTGGTGATGTGCGAGGCAGAGGACTGATGATTGGCGTTGAGGTGGTTGATCCAATGGGACGCAAAGATCGTCTGGGACATTATCTGCCTAATGGTGCGCTGGCTGAGTCTATTCAGCGTGAATGTTTCAAGAATGGATTAATTGTAGAACTGGGCGGGCGTCATTCAGCGGTTGTTCGTTTTTTGCCGCCGCTGAATATTACGGAGCAAGAATCGGGTGCAATCCTTGCGATCTTTGAGAAATCGGTAGCTGAAGCGATTGCCTTAGCAACAGCCGCATGCTGAAGCTTTCCCTGATGAAGAGGCATGCAGTATTACTCGCGATTCTGATCGGTGCTTTTTCGCTGGTACTGACCAACAGTGCATTTAACCTGCTGCTGCCTTATTTTGTGCAATATTATCAGATCTCTACGACAGCAGGCGGATGGATCATTGCCTTGTACATGCTGGCTATGACGTTAACGATGCCGCTGGCTTCCCTGATTGTGGACCGACTAGGGCGTAAGCAGACGTATATGTTGGGCATCAGTATCTATGGACTGTTCTCGGTAGCAGGTGCGTTGTTTTATCACTCTATTGAAGTACTCTTGCTGGTTCGTTTCATGCATGGCGTTGCCGCGGGGCTGATGATTCCGTTATCACTTGTGCTGTTGTTTGATGTATACGGACCGGAGGTACGAGGGCGAATTACCGGAGCGTGGGGCTTGCTGCTTATGCTCGCTCCGGCTGCCGGACCTACGCTGGGGGGCTTCATCATTCAGTATGGACGGCTTGAAATGCTGTTCTGGCTCAATGTGCCACTGGCTATATTCTCGTTGATCGGCTGCGGTCGAGTCATTCAGACCTATATCCCTGCCCGTAGGAAAAAATGGCATCCAACCAGTGTCATGATGCTGATCTGCGCTGTAGGTGCCCTTAGTCTGGGGGTACAGTTGTACGCAAGTCCTGTCGTGGAAGTATGGGTACCTTGGCTGCTGATTGCTCTCGGTGTGGTGCTGCTCATTCGTTTTGTTCAGACCGAGAACAGTCGCAAGGAACCATTGATCCGGTACCAGTTGCTGCGGCGTAATGCCATCTTTCCGCTGACTGTATTGATCTCGACCATTCAGGATTGTGTCATGTTTGGCGTAATCTTTGCATTGCCACTATTGTTCCAGGATGTCTTCCACCTGTCGCCTGCCTTATCTGGTGCGTTATTCATTCCCTTGTCGATCTGTACAAGTCTGTTCATGTGGATTGGCGGCAGCTTGCTGGATCGCGGTCGGTCCATACATTTTATCGCATGGGGGACGTTGCTGGTTTCGATATCGATCTTATCGTTTGCGGTTCTGCCCATGGGATCGTCAATATGGATCATCGGGATGCTCATGGCGTGCCGCGGAATTGGCGTTGGCCTGTCAGGCATGAGCATCTCTGCAATTGGTCTGCAAGCATTACCAGACGAAGACATGCACGAAGGGTCGGTGTTATCAACCACGATTGAGCGTCTGGCTTCTTCGTTTGCGGTGATGGGCTTGACCTTGTATTACGATCTGCGTTGGCAATGGCTTGCCGGGGCAGGAACGTCCATGGAGATGGCAAAATGGGGAGCACTCAAAGAGATCTGTATCGGACTTGGCTGCGCCATACTGCTTACACTTCCCCTGGTCTTACTTATAACCCGAAAGAAGGTTGGCATCATTGTTCGAGATGGAAAACAAGCTCCGGTCTGAAGCTGAGCAGCAGGCCCATGAACATTCGTGCAAACTGCTGCTGAACTGTTATATCCGTGAGCTTGCGCTAGAGAAGGAAAGCGATATTCGGATCAATCCGAACACGCTGACGTACGCTGTTAATTTTCAAGCCAGTAGGGTGAAGGTGACAGGACGCTTGTCTTATTACTCTGCCACAGGGGAGCATGAATACCTCAGCATGGAATCTGGCGGGGAAACGGTGCATTATGGCGACCTGGTCCGTTGGATCACATCTGAGCTAAGTGGAAATGGGGAACAGGGAGCGAGTTCGGATCAACATGGAATGAAGAAAAGTGTGATGGAAATGAAGCGTTCACTTGAGGTGGAGAATGTACATCCATGGGGTGAGAATACGAATCGGGTAGAGCTGGCGTATGCCAGAGATTTTGCACAAAAGGTAGATAACAGTGTCGGTAACCTCACGTTGTATATCGAACAAGCAGCCGGTCTCGACATCCACGACTATTGCACATCGGAACAGTCTTTGTTGTATGGTCATCCGTTTCACCCTTTCCCGAAGAATTCCAAAGGCTTCAGCGAGCAAGATGTTCAGAACTACAGTCCGGAGTTACGGACATCATTTCAACTCTGTTATATCGCCGTGAGGCCGGATGTCTACATGCAGGAATGGGTCGATGACGAGGCGGCAATGGATTTGCAAGACTTACTGTGGAGCCATGTGGAGCCTATTTTAAAAGAAAAGAGTGAAATGTATGGGCTGCTGCCTGTCCATCCATGGCAATACGCATACATATCACGATTGTCCGAGGTACAGTCCTATTTTCGAGATGAAAAATTAATCCTACTCGGTAGTGCGGGGCCTACCGTCTACCCAACCTCTTCAGTCCGTACGGTTTATGTTCCCGAATGGAACTGCAATATCAAGCTGTCACTGAACATGCAGATCACCAACATGATTCGCACTAACAGTGCTGAGCAGATGCGCAGAACACTGGATGCCTCCAAGTACGTCAGGCAGCATGACTGCTTCGGTGCTGAACCGAACACGCATATTGCGTATGAGACAGGCGTAGCGACTTGTGCTTTTGAAGATGAAGAGTTAACCAGTCTGTTTACGATAGCTTATCGACCCATTGAGTTTGATGTTGAGAATACGTATGTCTTATCCAGTCTGGTTGAAGCACCGCTTCCCGGGATGCGGTCGAGACTGATGGCGATGCTGGGTGGTGGACGTGACATTGCTGAGCGTTGGCTGGAACGTTATCTGAAATGTTCTCTGCTGCCGATTGTACGGGCGGCGGGAGAGAAAGGCATTCATTTTGAAGCTCATTTGCAGAATACCCTTGTGACCTTAAAGGATGGGTTGCCTGTTGAGTTTATCGTCCGCGATCTGGAAGGGGTCAGTGTGGATGAGGAACTTATAAGTGAGCAGGATCGTTCTGCGTCCGATTTATTATTTTATTCGCGAGAGAAAGCCTGGGCGCGGACATCGTACTATTTTATCGTCAATCATCTGGGGTCTCTGATTCATGCCATGGCGCGAGATGTGAACGTCCCCGAGGAGCATTTCTGGAAGCAAGTACGTGAGGTACTTGTGGAGGAACTGGAACGAACGGGCAATGAATATGTGCAACATCTGCTGACAACGGATGCATTTCTGGCCAAACAAAACTTGGTGAGTTGTGTAAGAGGGATTAGCCAGACCCCGGATTACGTGCCGGTGAGCAATGTAATGAAACGAATAGGGAGTGAAGTGCGTGGGAGTCGTGGGATACAGGGCTGAAGCAGGCGGCAGGACAGAAGCAGTCTACGTGGGTGTACAGGAACGGATCATGCGGCAGACACTGGAGGCAATGTGGTTCGAAGGCATTCTGGACAGTCATGTAAGTGGGAGCGAATGGCGAACCGAGGGACTTACATCTTCCGGTCATTCTGTGGCGTACACATGTGAAGCCGAACGGAAGTTTTCATTTGGCCGGGTGAAGGTGAAGAAGGGTTCGATCCAAAGAGAAGGCGTACCTTGCACCGATCTGGATCTGTTTTTGGAGGAAATCATGCTGAACGCGTTGAAGGGTGCAAATGTGACGGCTTTTATCCAGGAACTACTCGAAACGATGGCAAAGGACAGCCAGTGCCAAGCTATATTGCCCTTGAACATTCCGAATGAAGATCGGCATTATGATGCGCTTGAAAGTCACATGACCGACGGTCATCTGTACCATCCGAGTTATAAGTCGAGGTTGGGATTTTCTTTGAAAGACAATCTGGCCTATGGCCCTGAATTTAACTCGGAGGTTTCATTAGTCTGGGTTGCTGTGAAAAAAGAATTTGCTCAGACCGCTGTATCCGCGGGTTATAGCTCGGAAGAACTGGTGGGACAACATCTGACCGTAGAGGATATGCAGCGATTTCAACAGATCCTGCAACAACAAGGTCGAGGGGATATGAATGAGAAATCACAGGCGGGTGCAGACGGGTATCCAATCGATACAGAAGTTCGTGGGACCATTCGTGGAAGTGTTGGGAAGACCAATCATGAAACAGCTCATGGAAAGGACAGCGAAGCAGTCTGCGGCCCTGGAAGTGAAACAGGCAAGGTTAGAGAAATAGGTTCTGACGCAGGTGATCGATATGTGTTCATTCCGGTTCATCCATGGCAGTGGGAGCACCAGTTGGAATCGGTATATGCCCGTCAACTGATGGATGGGGACATCGTATATCTCGGTCCATCGTCTTCGCCTTATCGTGCGCAGCAGTCGATCCGTTCGCTGTCGAACAGAGTGAACCCGGAAGCCCCTTACATCAAGCTGGCCCTCAGCATTACCAATACGTCGAGCACCCGTATTCTGGCACAGCATACGACCCAGAACGCGCCATTGATCAGCGATTGGCTGAATGAACTTGTTCGTGAAGATGAGCTGTTGCAGCAGGCGCAGTTTGGCATTTTAAAAGAAATCATGGGATTGTCTTTCCGTTATGAGCAGTTGCCTGTAACTCAGTATGGACGAGCCTACGGTACACTCGGTGCCATCTGGCGGGAGAATGTTTCTGTTCACCTGAAGCAAGGTGAGACGGCGTGGCCGCTGAATGCGCTGATGTTGGTACAGCCGGATGGTGTTCCATTTATCCAGGATGCTGTAGAACGACATGGTGTGGAAAAGTGGAGCGGGGCCCTTGTTCGCACAGTTACACTGCCGATTATTCATTTGCTCTATGCACACGGGATTGCGCTGGAATCTCATGCTCAGAATATCATTTTGGTACTGGAAGATGATCTGCCGAAACGAATCATTATCAAGGATCTGCACGATGGTGTTCGCTACGTACCGGATCAATTGTTACACCCGGAACGGGCTCCGAAGCTGAACCCCGAGCCGGAAACTCACCGTAAATTCAATCGGTATTCCTTCATCTATGCCGGAGATGTGTCGGAAGTCCGCGATTATACGTATGACGCATTCTTCTTTATCTGTATGACAGATATTGCGTTGGCTTTGGAGAAGTTTGGATTGTCCGAAGAAGAGTTCTGGCAGCTGTGCGCAGGTGTTATTGTGGATTACCAGAAGAAGCACCCGGAGTATATGGAACGGTTCGTTGCATTTGACCTTTTTGCCGAAGATGCACTGATCGAAGAGATGACGAAGCGCCGTCTGTATGGGGATGGAGAGTTATATTTCCGCAAGGCGAGCAATCCGCTTAAGATATCAAAGGATGTACTTGAATCACAGAGGACACCCGAATTAAAGGGAATCGTCGAATGAGGATTAACACGCTGAAGGAAAAAATTGCACGCAAACAGCCCGTATACGGTCTTTTTGTATCGATCCCGCACCCGGTCATCATTGAGATGATCGGACATGCGGAATATGACTTTGTCATTATTGATCTGGAACATGCCGCAACATCCATGGAATCGGTGGAAGAGTTGATCAGGGCGGCAGAACTGGTCGGCCTTACCCCGTTGGTACGTATCTCGAAAGTGGAGCGAGCGGAGATTCTTAAGGTGCTGGATTGTGGCGCACAAGGCATCGTCATTCCGCATGTCGAGCAACTGGAGCAGGTGGAAGAAGCGGTTCGTCACGCCTACTACCATCCGGTTGGCACGCGGAGCTTGAATAGTGGTCGTCCCGGTGTATTCGGGAAATATCCGCTCACGGGATACATTGGGGAAGCGAACCAACAGGTGATGGTTGTACCCATGATCGAAAGTGTGGAGGGCGTGCGGCAAAGTACACAGATTCTGTCTCACCCTCAGGTGAGTTTTGTATTGGAAGGGGCAGCGGATCTGTCGCAATCCCTCGGTGTGCCATGGCAGACAGAGCACCCGGATGTGAGACGTGCACTGGATGAATTGCATGCTACTGCCCAGCAGTGCAAAGTACCTTATGCAACGGTCACCAGAGGTGTGGAGGATATGTCGCTTTGGGCTGAGCGGGGAGTACATATATACGTGCTTGGTGATGATCGGAATACGGCGTTTCGGGCCTTTGCCCAAAAACGGAATGACTACAGGAATGCGGGTGGGCAGATATGAAACCTAGTGTATGGCATGCGATTGATGAACTGCAACGCGGGATGGAAGAACCGGTGTGTGCGTACGTTTACGACCTGGCTGGCATTCAGGAGCAAGTACGTCAGATGTTGGGCAGCATGCCTGGGAACACAGAATTGTTCTACGCCATTAAGGCGAATCCTGATCCGCGGATCATTGAGGCTTTGCTTCCATTGGTGAAGGGCTTTGAAGTGGCTTCGATTGGAGAGCTACTTAAGGTTAGAGCGGTAAGTCGCGAGGTTCCGATTCTGTTTGGAGGTCCGGGTAAAAAGGAGAGCGAACTAATGCTAGCGATCGAGCATGGCGTGAGCTACATCCATGTGGAAAGTTTGCTGGAGCTGCGGCGGATCATTGCGATTGCGAAAGAAAGAGAGAAGGAGCATGGGCAGGCGCAGGTACAGGAGAACAGGCAGAAGCAAGAATGGGAGCAGAAACCGGAGCAGAGATATACGCAAGCATACGGCGAGGAACTGATGCAAGAGCAGAAGCAAAAACAGGATCAAGAAAATGAGCCGAAACACAAGCAACAACAGAAGCAAGCGCAGGAGGTGCGCATTCTTCTTCGAATCAATCTGCGAAGCAGTACGTTACCTCGGACGAAGATTGTTATGGGTGGTGGGCCGAGTCCTTTTGGAATCGATGAAGAGGCGGTGGAAGAAGCCATTGAACTCATTCGTGTGGAAGGCGCGGGTGTGGTTCGGTTAAGCGGGTTCCATTTTCACTCCTTGTCCAACAATATGGATGCCAGGCTGCATGCGGAGATGATCGAGCTGTATTTGCAAAAGGTGGAGCAGTGGCAGCAGCAGTATGATCTACCTGTGGAAGTGGTGAATGCAGGAGGTGGATTCGGTGTCACGTATGATGGCAGTCCCGGATTCAACTGGCCTTTATTCACATCGTTGCTAGAACAAAGTGAAGCCAGACAACGCCTTGCGTCACGTGGAGGCCAGCTGTATTTTGAATCGGGTCGACTTCTGGTGGCAGACCATGGATATTACGCGGCAGAGGTTACGGATATCAAAACCTCTCATGATCAGTATTTTGCCGTGTTAAGAGGAGGTACGCACCACAATCGTCTGCCTGCTTCATGGGGGCATAACCACCCGTTCCAGATTATGGAGACGGACCGTTGGAAGCATTCATTTGCCCGTCCAGAGGTAAGAGGTCGTCGAGTCCATATCGTAGGTGAGCTATGCACACCCAAGGATCGCATGCATTCTGATGCGGAGGTAGCACTGCTGCGCGTGGGAGATATTGTTTTGTTTGAAAAGTCTGGGGCTTATTGCTGGACCATCTCGCATCATGATTTTCTGGGGCATCCGCACCCGGCATTCCATTATCTAACGGAGGACAATAATCATGTCAACACTGATGAAACGTTCCAGTCTGCAAGCCGCTGAACGCCGGATTATGGCGGATCTGATGAATTCATTCTTGTCGGAGCAATTACTCCCACTGGAGGATCACCCATTCATTGATTTTACCGCATCACCTGCACCGTTCCGTCGATTGTACAAGGGATATGACAGCGAAGGTAGGAAAGACAAGGGAAGAACAGCATTAGCAATTTTAGATAATGGGATCGAGACTGGCATCAGGGTGGACGAGCTAGCGGAAACAAATGATTCCGACAAGACAAGTGAGGAAAAGGGCAGCGAGCATAATCAGAATGTAGCTTCTCGCTATAGATTGCACACTCAAGGGGTACTGTGTCTGGTTGAAGCAGGAGTAAGACAGGGGACTCAATGGGTTCAGGGTTCACCGATCTACGAGGAGAAAACTGATGGAAGCTGGGTTCTCCTTAATACTCCGGCAGAAGTTGGACGTGCGGTGTTACAGAGGGCTTTGTCGGATAAGGCCTATTCGCAGTCTGGGGTGGCGGAATTCCTGGTTAGTCTGGACATTGCTGTGGAGCAGTATGCTTTGGGCTGGGAACAAGTCCAGTATCTGTCCGCAAACGTCCCGGCTTCTGCGTATGAATGGTTTATTAAAGGTGAACGTGTTGCGGCATTGCGGGATCGTCCATTTCACCCATCGTCCAAAGCCAAGGTGGGATTCAACGCCGAAGATGTAACACGGTATGCAGCGGAATTCGGGAAGGCGATTTCGCTGCGCTGGGTGGCTATACGGCTGGATGCCGTGCAGCAAGGTTGCGAAGATGGATTGTCCATTTTGGACGTGTTAGACGATGTTCAGCGCGGAGAGGTGGAAGCCGAGTTTGCCCAGAAAGGAATTACGTTGCACGAATACCTGCCTATGCCTGTCCACCCGTGGCAATTGGAGCATGTAATTCTTCCCCGCTTCACTGGAGAGATCGAAGAAGGCAGCATTGTCGTATTGGAGGTAGAAGTGGGCGACGTACAGGCAACATCCTCTCTGCGCTCGATGGCTCCATCAACTGAATCCACCCTAATGCTCAAGCTACCGGTTAGTGTGCTGTCTCTGGGGGCTGCTCGTTATCTTCCGGTAGTCAAACTTCTGAATGGTCTTGCTGGAGAACGCATGTTAAGGCAGGCCGTTGCTTGTGACGAGACGTTGAAGGACAAGGTGTATATGTGTGAAGAGCAGAACTGGTGGGGCTTTATGCCAGAATCCATGGGACTGTTCGATGATCATCCACGCCATCTGGCTGCACAGATTCGTGTGTATCCCACTGAGTTGTTGGGTGAAGCCTACAAAGTCATTCCAATGGCCGCACTGGGTGTGAATCTGGAAGGGCATCATCTATTAAACGAGATTCTGGGGGATACCCTGAGCAGCACGGATGTTCTCGAGTTCTATACCAGCATAGCTACGACGTTTTATGATATCGTGATGCGTCTGTTCAAGGTGGGCGTTGTACCTGAGATTCATGGTCAGAACTGCTGTCTGGTGTTGAAGGATAATGAGGTAAAAGGTCTCTTGTTCCGCGATCATGATTCCGTGCGTTTGTATCAGCCTTATCTGGACAAGCATGGCATTGCAGACCCTGCCTATCACATTCGTCCAGGCTACTCGAACAGCCTGTATAACGAGACGATTCAGAAGCTGATCTTCTATGTGCAGTCTTTGGGGACGCAGGTGAATCTGGCTGCGATCATGGAGGCACTGAGCGAAGTGTATCACATCCCGGAAACGAAGTTATGGGAGATCACGGAGCAGGCTTGGAAGGAAGCGCTGCAGAAAGTGCAGCTTCCCGAATCTGACCGGGCCGCGCTCGCTCATGCGATATTCGAGAGCAAGGAGTGGCCCGTGAAGTTAGTTGTCCGTCCGCTGCTTGAAGCGGATGGGGTGCCTGGCGCGATGCCATCGGGCAAAGGCATAGGGTGGAACCCTTTTTACAAGGGGTAGAGGTTTAGGTGAGTTTAAAGGTGAATAAAACATATGCAAAGAAGTGGGGCTGTCTCAAAAGCCCTGAAAAGCGTATCGGCAAAAAGAAATAACACTCATAGGTTCAAAAAAGGACAAAGCAGAGGTTTATCCTGCTTTGTCCTTTTTGCGTTTTTCCGTCATTGCGGCTTTTTTAAGCAGATTGTGGGCAAGGCAAAGCCACCCGACCTCCAGGCTTACTTTTTGCAAGCCGCGAAGCAGGAATCTTCGGAATCCCCGGTTGTTTTTGATTTGTCCAAATACACTCTCTGGCTCCGTCATGCGCTGAACAGAAAGGGTGTATCCTTCCTCGCTGCGCAGTCGTTCCCTCATCTCGTTTTTTTGCCGCATATAGGTCAGACTGATCGCGATCTCCCGATTGCCTTTGGCTTTGGTGCATGTTGCTTTCAGAGGACATGTACTACAATCTTCACTTCGATAATGGCGGGTACGAATCGTGTAACCACTTTCCGTGACTGTCTCGCTTTCGTACCGAAAATGTAACGTCTTCCCAGCCGCGCAGGTCCATGTATCTTCCGATTCGTTATAGCTCCAGTTGTCCACCTTGCCAATCGCTTGCTTCCACGCCCTGGTTTTCTCCTTGTGATACGTCCCATATTTGACGATTGCCTGGATATTTTGCTCTTCGAAATAGCTGTAATTCTCTTCACTTCCATATCCTGCATCTGCAATGACGGTCTTCGGTCTTTTGCCGAGCGTTTCTTCAAAATGATCGAGATGGGGCTTCAGACATTTCGTGTCTGTGGGTCGCTGGTGCACCGTGTAACCCAAAATAAATTGGTTTTCCGTTCCAATCTGCACATTGTATCCGGGCTTCAATTGACCATTTCGCATATGATCTTCTTTCATTCGCATGAACGTTGCGTCCGGATCGGTTTTGCTATAGCTATTCCGCTCCCCTGCGGTTTGAATCTGGTGCTCATACTTTTGCAGCCGCGGTAGCAAGTCTTTGCGTAACTGGCGTACGGCTTTCTTTACGATTTTGTTTTTCGGTTTTTCTTGTAAAGATTCCTCCAGTTGCTCAACGGCTTTTTCCAGCTTTTCTGCCGTGAGTGCAGACGCTTCCCCGAGCTCAGGGAGGTCTGTACCCGCATGAAGCGCATCTTCTTCACTTTCGGCGGCTTCGATGGTTTGGAACAGGGTATGTACTTTTTCTTGCAGCTTGGCCTGGTACTTGACGACAGCTTTTTTCCAGACAAAGGTGTACCGATTCGCATTCGCCTCAAGCTTGGTTCCGTCCAGAAAGTAGTAATCCATGGACACGTATTGCTCCTGAACCAGCAGTTCCAGCACATGGGTAAACACCGTTTCCAGTACTTCTTTCATCCGCTCGGAACGGAAGCGATTGATGGTCCGAAAATCCGGTTGTTGCCGTCCGGCGAGCCACATGAACATGATATTTTCGCGAACAGTCTTGGCGATTTGCCGGGATGAATAGATGCGTTGGGTGTAGGCGTAGATGATGATTTTGGTGAGCATTTTGGGATGATAACTATGACGCCCCCGCCAGGATACGCCGAGTTGAAAACGGAATCGCTCAGGCGATTGATTGCGTCATTTACAACACGAACGAGGTGGTTTTCGGGGATAACTGTCTCCAAATCCATTGGCAAGAAAAGTTGATCCATGGTATATTGAATGTACAAAGAAACCGTCTCCTTTCAAATGGTGGGTCGCACTTCCATTTTACCAAGGAACGGTTTCTTTTTGTTTTACAATTTGGAAAACAGAGCTGTCCCTACCCATTTTTATGACTTATGGGACAGCCCCTTTTAGATTTGCTTAACAATAATCTTGCAGTTCGAAGTGTAATAAATTACTGAACTATATACAGTCTTCATGCAGGGAATGTCATTTCCATGCCGAAACTTTTAATTAAGTTAGAAATAAGCAAGTTATGGAGGAACTTATGAGTAAAAATAATTGGTTTATTAGAGCCGGAGAGAATGCATATCTCTTTGAAGAGTTCAAAGAAACACAGATGATAGCCATTGGTTGGAATGAAGTAGGTTCATTGGCACAAGTGAGACATATCGATGATGTGAAGAAGCGACTTCGTGACGAGTATCCCGACTATAAGGATGGCAAAGTAAATATAACAGCGGGTCAGTTAATCAGATTTGCTAATGAAATGAAAGTAGGAGATTTGGTTGTTACATATAATCCTCAAACACGCGAGTATCTGATTGGGGAAATTACTTCAGACTATGAATTTGGTGAAGGGGTTATTTCGGACAAAAATCACTATAGAAAGGTGTTGTGGAACGGGCTAGTTAATCGGGATGTTTTAACAGCGAACACACGTAATTCTCTAGGTTCGATAATGACTCTTTTTGCATTGCAAAATGAAACAGTGAAGGAACTGATCCATTTTTTGAAATCCAAAAGTGCTGAGTCTTTTGAATCACAACCGGAAGAAACTGAGAAAGAACAGGCAGAACTAGATACAATCAAGGAAGATGTAATTGAGAGAGCACATGAATTTATAAAGGACAAATTCAATCATTTAGATTGGGAAGAAATGCAGAGTCTGGTAGCTGGTGTCTTAAGAGGCATGGGATACAAAACAAGAATATCTGTAAAAGGACCTGATCGCGGAAGAGATATTATTGCATCTCCAGATGGTTTGGGGCTGCAACAGCCTAGAATTATGGTGGAAGTTAAACATAGGAAAAACGCGATGGGATCCAATGAGATTCGAAGTTTTATCGGAGGGTTAAGACCCGGTGATCAAGGAGTTTATGTTTCAACTGGGGGATTCACCAGAGAGGCTAAGTATGAAGCAGAACGTTCTAACATTCCAGTTTCTTTGGTAGATGCAGATCTTCTGGTAGAGCTGATTAATCAGCATTATGATGCATTTGATTCAGAGGCTAAATCATTAATGCCCCTAAAGAAGATATATTGGCCTTTATAATTTTTATTTTATAACAATAACAATCAAGGAGAAAATATAATGACTGTGTATTTTTTACACCCTACTCTTACTATAAATCAAAATTCGCAAGCTAGTGTTTTATTCAAAGAATGCTTAAAAGAGTTATTAGAACATATTAACGCTTCGCCTGTTCAAACATTAAGTTCTCTATCTTCTGTTAAATTATATCCAGATGATGCAATTGTTTTTTTTAATAATCAGGAGAGAACTTATAGTAAACAGATAGATAGTTTCTTTCATGACGCGTTGGAGGCAGAGTGTCAGGTTATTTCCATAGCTACTTCTAAAGAGACTCGTTATCCACCCTACATTTTTGAAAAAAAACAAGCTTTTGATTTTCTTGAAAACCTCAGGAATCGCTCATTAACTGAAGATAACATTCCTACTTTGGCATTATCATTAGCTAGGAAAATCATCACCAAACTGCAACCTACCTTAACAAAGGATAGGATGAATTTATTTATTAGTCATCGAAGAGTGGACGGAGAAGATATGGCTTCAAGAATCTGTAAACAATTACGGCAAAGTGCTGAGACTAGAGTTTTTCGGGATCTTATTGATATAAGTGTTGGAGAGAGTGCCCAGGAAGTAATTGAGAAACGTTTACTAGAATCGGATGCTGTCATTCTTATTGATACACCGGAGGCCTCGACATCTTGTTGGGTCCAGAAAGAAATTAAGATGGCATTGTCTATTAATATTCCTATCGTCTGGGTTCGTGTGGGAAGTGAATTGAATAGAGGGAGTTTTGAGGTTTTACCTTATGATACACCTCACTTTATTTATGAGAATATGGATCTTGTGAATGGTGAATTCACTCCGGAGGATATTGAAGCTTTTATCCATAGGGCGTTTAACTTATCTAGAGATCAGGCAATAGCTGTATTTGATCATTACAATGAACTTAAATCACTTGCCAGAATTCATAATTTACATATAGAAGAGATTGATCGGAAAAATATGTTCTTACGCATTCGAATACCTAGGGCGGCATCTAGATATGTCCAAAAACCAATCACGCATCTGGTTCAATTTTATGGAAGAAGACCGGAACCGAGGGACATTGAAAATATTAAGGAACTTATTAAGACAAATGATAATCCAACCATAAACACTTTTTACGATTCAGCCTTACTAGTGGCTCCGATTCTAGGGTATGAAACAGCGCAAGTGCTTGATAATGAAGATAGTTTTGTGGATTCTTTTGATGAATTTCTAAACTATATTGAAAGTTGCAATACAATTGGTATTGGGAAAGACTTGAATAAATTCATGGTGATCTCAGGTGCCTTTCCAGATTGCGAGCCTGAATATCAACAACATTTGTTAACAGCAATCCACGCCATTGTTCAAACGTTACTGAGTAGAGGCATTGGAATTATTTTTGGAGGACATCCTACTTTTAGACACATCATTTTTAGTATTGCCGAGAGGCAGAGAATTGAAGATCCTAGAACTATGGTTAAGCTGTATCAATCAAGATGGTTTATCTCAAAAGAGATGGAGGAAGAATTCAGTAAACACTCCACTCTTCATGTTATTGAAGCTGAAAATAATCAAAATGCTAGTTTATTCAAAATGAGGAAAGAAATGATAGAAAATCCAGAAGCAGTTGGGATGATAGTGATAGGTGGGAAAACTGTAAAAAACAATCCTGAACCAGGTATAGATGAGGAAATCAATATTGCTGAAGAATCAAATATGCCTATATTTCTTATTGGTTCAGTGGGAGGAAGAAGTTCGGAAATTGCTTCTGAATATAAAAAGACAGGTTGGATTAGAAGTAACAATGAACTTACCAATGCAGAGAATGAAAAACTACTTGTGAGTCTAGACTATCGTGTACTTACGAAGATGATAATAAGTAATTTGAAGTTATAGCAGCAAAAAACACCCTTAGTGGGTGTTTTTTTAACTGCTTTTATAATGATGATCCAGATTCTTTCAATTTTTGTTCAAGTTGATCTGCAATTTGTTTTGGACTTAACTCCCTTGCATCCAAGTATGCAATGCTATCTGTAATACCAGGGACAGAAGTATCATCCAATATTATGGGAATTATACTGTTGTCGTGTTTTAGAAAATTACGTACTTGTATGCTTTGGAATTCGTGAAGAGTCCACTTCTTCTTCATATAATATTCAGAAATTACAACAACACAATAGCGAGATTTGTTGAAATACACTTCTGCTAAATGCGAATATAAATTGTTTCCTATAAGTTGACTAGATTGGTCATTGTCATAAAAAACTCGAATCTGAGCTTTTTCTAATAATTTAAAAAGCATCTCAACGAAAGACCTATCTTCACCAGCAAAAGATAAACCAATATCAAATTGGAAACTGTTTCTCTGATTAGTATCTTTTTTAGCAGAGGATGCGAGGTTCTCAATTGTAGATATAGTTCCAGCAATATTTGTTGCATGAACTTTACCGCCTGTAATAACTACACCATTATTATTTTTCAACTGTTTCTCCTCCTTTAACTAACTGCTTACAGCGTCTTTGAAGATTTGATTGATTTTCCCCATTTTCCCTGCTACATTCTGTGCATTCAGCGTGCCACCCGTCATCATGACACCATTATTAATAATAGTTTCTTGTCGTGCTTTAAACTCGCTTGTATCGACATTAACTTCATCTAAATATTGAATGATGCTCTGGAATAATCGCTGTTCAATTTTTTTGCGATACATCTCAACATCAGACTTTTGGAAGAAATTTTGTAGGTTATTCGCAGCTGCCATCTCACGTATACTTTTTTCGGCACCATAATTGAATAGTTGATTATCTTTAATCTGGCTTTTCACCTGATTAGTTTTGGATGAGGCATATAGATTTATGAGCCATGTAATGATATTGGCAGGTGATTTAACTATAGAAATAAAAGCGGGAATAATTGATTTAAACAAGGATTGAATGATAAATGCAGTTGGGATCCGCTTGTTTTGTTTATCGATTTCATAAAATTCTTTTTTTAGTGGATGCAGAAGATAGTTTTGGACTTCCAAATAAAGATTTTGTTCTGAACAACTAATTCTAAAAAATGTTGTGAATATAAAATTGCTCTCCCAACCTGTAACTTGTACAGATTTAAAAAAACGGATGTGGTCATCTTGCATAGCTTCAAAATCTTGTAAATCGATAGCATCTACTTTATTTTTTGGGATGCTCATCTCATCTTCTAAAAATCGTTTATCATTTCGGATTCTACTTCCATCAACATAGAGACCATTGTGTAATTTCATTGTTGATATGTTTAAATCTGTCATTTTACTGTCTATGTAGGTATATAAATCTGAACTGTTTAAGTGAATATACTCATCTTTATCTGTATTTCTAAGTTTTGTTTCAGCTGAGAAAGACCAGCCAGATATACGATTACCTGATCCAACAAAAGGTGAGTAATCTGCATAATATATTACGTTACTTTCTTTAACTTCTTCTAAAGCTTTTATTCGTTTCAACATGGCAGGACTTAAATTTGAATAATCATTATCCTCAATATTAAAGTTATCTTTGGACAATTTGTTCTTAACCAGCCACATGGAGTAGATTCTTTGAAATACTTGAATAG
Organism: Paenibacillus sp. FSL K6-1122; assembly: GCF_037977015.1. Classification (NCBI taxonomy): domain Bacteria; kingdom Bacillati; phylum Bacillota; class Bacilli; order Caryophanales; family Paenibacillaceae; genus Paenibacillus; species Paenibacillus sp. FSL K6-1122. The sequence goes on from NZ_CP150272.1 coordinate 1,167,264, forward strand.
CATAAGAAAAAAATAATGGCCATAATAAAACAGATACAAATGCATACAAAATTCCTAACAGTCCAAATCTATCAATAGCGGACAGAAAGCACCACAGAATGGAAACCGAAATTATTCCATCACCAATTAAATCTCGGGATCTTGCTTGTAAACTGTGAGAGGCTATCCTTGTTAAATCTACTCCAAAACAGGGCGGAATAAACTTATAATTGTTATAGACAATTTGATCTAACAGGTCCCGTCTAAATTTACGGTCCAATTCTGCTGCTGCACACAAGTAACGCGTCAACCCTTTTTCTTCCATAAAACTATTGATACCTCCAGTATAAATATAATCGTGATAAAAGAACTATTATAATAATGATTCAAAAGTAATATATTGTCAATTGAATATGAGATTAAAGGCCTGTTTTTTGGATGAATACAGTATGACTTATTGATTTAAAGACATTTGATTTTGATTTTTAATGAATAATTCCATATGTTTTCAAATCTATATAAATTCTTAAAGAATTGACTTATATAAACGCATCAGATGGTATAATCGGGTTATGTGTTATAGTCATACTTGTGTATTACCGAAAAGGTTTTCGGAAAAAGAGACATCTACTGTTGTAACCGCAATCATAATTTACTTCAAGAAAGTGAGAAACTAACATGAATCAGAAGAGACTATTTAATGATGGATGGCAATTTGCGAAAAGCAAGCTGGATGTTACGGAACCTGCGGGTCTGGTGTATGAACCTGTGGAGCTTCCCCATGATTGGCTGATATATAATACGCTTGAACTGTATGAGGACAGCATTGGATGGTACCGCAAGACGTTCCATTACACGAAGGATGGGCAGCAGCTTTTGCTTTGTTTTGATGGCGTATACATGGACTCTTCGGTGTATGTGAACGGGCAGCTGGTTGGGGAGTGGAAGTATGGATATTCTGCTTTTGAACATGAGATCACGAATGCACTGGTGGAAGGCGACAATGAGATTGTGGTCAAAGTGGTGCATCAGAGCCCGAACAGCAGATGGTATTCCGGGGCCGGAATCTATCGCCATGTGTGGCTGAAGACGAGAGACCGCAACCATATTGTTACGGATGGAACGTATGTATCTATTCAGCAACAACCGGTTGGCTGGCAAGTGGAAGTGGATACGGAGTTGAACCTGGAACAGAATCAGCAAGCAGAACTGGTGCATACGATCTTGTATGAAGGTCAAGTGGTGGCATCCAGCCAAGCTAATGTTACGGCTTCGGTGGGTGAGAAAGCAGTTGTATCAGATAGCCAACAGATCATTGTGGAGAATCCAAACTTGTGGAGCCCAGATGCACCGCATCTGTATGAACTGGTGACGGAGCTGCGGTTGAACTCGAATGATCAGGAACAACGGACAGTTGAATCGGTGTCACAGCGCATTGGATTCCGGGATATCAAGCTGGATGCCAATGAAGGGTTCCACCTGAACGGAGTCAAGATGAAGCTGAACGGCGTGTGTGAACACCACGATCTTGGGGCGCTGGGAGCTGCTTTTAACCTAACGGCACTGCGCAGAAGATTCGTTTTGCTCAAAGAGATGGGCGTTAACGCCATCCGCACCGCGCATAATATGCCTGCCAAAGAGTTCATGGAACTCGCCGATGAGATGGGTATGCTGGTTGTGTCGGAAGCCTTTGATATGTGGGAACGTGCTAAAACCCCATACGACTATGCGAGATTTTTCCCAGAGTGGGTGCATACCGATGTGAAGAGTTGGGTGAAGCGCGACCGTAACCATGCCAGCTTGATGATGTGGAGTATTGGGAACGAAATTTACGATACCCACGCCGATGAACGTGGACAGGAAGTAACCCGAATGCTGATGGATTATGTGCTGGAATTTGATCCAAAAGGCAATGCAGGCGTAACGATTGGTTCGAACTACATGCCTTGGGAAAATGCACAAAAATGTGCGGACATCGTGAAGCTGGCAGGCTACAACTACGCGGAAAAATATTACGACAAACATCATGAAGAGCATCCGGACTGGATCATCTATGGTAGTGAGACTTCTTCCGTAGTACAGAGTCGTGGCATCTATCACTTCCCGTTCGAACAGCCGATTCTGGCAGATGATGACGAGCAGTGCTCGGCTTTGGGTAACAGTACGACGAGCTGGGGCGCGAAGTCGGCGGAATATTGCATTTTGGCAGAACGGGATACACCGTATTCGCTGGGTCAGTTCCTGTGGACCGGATTCGATTATATCGGAGAGCCGACACCATACCATACGAAGAATTCGTATTTTGGACAGTTGGATACAGCAACGTTCCCGAAAGACTCTTATTTCATTTACCAAGCGGCTTGGACGGATTATAAGAAAAGTCCGATGGTTCACCTGTTCCCTTACTGGGATTTCAGCCCGGGTCAGATTATTGATGTACGCGTGTGCAGCAACGCGCCGAAGATTGAGCTGCATCTCAACGGTAAAACCATTGGTACGTACGATATCGATCATGCCAATGGAACACAGCTGTCAGGCTGGTGGAAAGTGCCTTACGAAGAGGGCGAGCTGAAAGCGATCGCTTATGATGAGAACGGTCAGATCATTGCAACCGATGTGCAAAGATCCTATACGGATGCGAAGAAGATTCGTCTGCAAGCGGATCGGGAGCAGCTACAAGCGAATGGTACAGACCTCATTTTTGTAGAAATTGATGTGGAAGATGAAGCGGGTAATCCGGTGCACAATGCGAACAACCGCGTGCGAGTTCAGGTGACTGGTGCAGGACGATTACTGGGTCTGGATAACGGGGATAGCACGGACTATGATCCATACAAAGGGTTGAGCAGAAGACTGTTCAGCGGCAAACTGATGGCGATCATCGGAGCAACAAATGAACCTGGAACGGTCCGGATTGAAGTTTCTTCCGAAGGGTTGGAAGGGGCTACGGCTGAGTTCGAATCGCGGGTTGTGGATGCGGAACTTATTGATGAGAAACAAGTGCAACCTGTCTTCATGAACAATGAAGAACGTCCAGTGCTTACGGGGAATGCTCAGGAAATTCCTTTGCGGAAAATCGAGATCATCAGTACTGCAGGACAGTTGCTCGATCCGTCCAACCCGGAGTTAATTGTAACCGCCAAGCTGTATCCAGAGAACACTTCCTATCGCGACATCGAGTGGGCTGTTGTGAACGATGCAGGAATTGAATCCAACATTGCCAAGGTGGAAGCTGTTCAAGCAGAAGCGGGCGACAACGGTGAGCATCAACATGCGGTGAAGGTGTCGGCTATAGGTGACGGGGAGTTTAGACTTCGCGCAACCAGTACCAACGGTACGGATAAAACGAAACTCATCTCGCAGCTGGAGTTCAAGGCGGACGGTCTCGGCACAGCCTACAAAGATCCATACGGCTTCATCACGGGCGGACTGTACGATTACACCAAAGGTGAGGTTGGTAACGGCAATGAGCGCGGGGTAGCGACAAGTCGTGACGGAGAGACGCATGTAGGCTTCCGTAATATTGACTTCGGACCATACGGCTCCGATACGATTACCATTCCAATCTTTACGTTGTCCACTGAGGAGTACTTCATTCAGATCTGGGAAGGTATGCCGGATGAAGAGGGAAGCACGATGATTGCAGATGTGGTTTATGACAAAGAGTCCATTTGGAATGTGTACCAGGAAGAGACCTACCAATTGTCCAAACGCCTTAGCGGAATTACATCTATCTGTTTTGTACTGAAACAGAAGATTCATATTAAAGGATTTTCCTTCGAGCGTCAGAGTCGGGCCTTTGAACAGAATGCGGCTGCATCCTGTGATCATCTCTACGGAGATACGTTTAAAATTGAGGGTGACCGTGTTGAAGGTATCGGGAACAACGTGTCGCTGGAGTTTGAAAACATGGACTTTACGGCAGAAGGCACATCCAAGCTCGTGATTTACGGTCATTCACCAATTGATAAAAATACGATTCATATTCGCTTTGCAGGTGCGGACGGCCAGAGCAACCAGCTGGTTGAGTTCACGCAGTCGGGTGGATATGAGGAGCGGGTGTTTGAGCTTGAGCAGGTGAAAGGTGTGCAGAAAGTAAGCTTTATCTTCCTGCCAGGCAGTCAGTTTGACTTCGGCTGGTTCCGATTCGAGAAATAAATGTGATTGAAAATATAAAACCCCTTCAAGCAGGCATCGATTCATGGGAACGTGGATCTGAATCGCTTGCGTGAAGGGTTTTTCTTGTATGTAGGTGTGAGAGAAAACATCAATGAACCTGCTCTGCTTCAACTGAGAGATCTAAGTGATGACCTATTCTGCTATAAATGTACAACTTAATATCCGTGTCTTGTAATGCAAGCAGGTTGATCGTTTTATCACTATTTCTGTTGATAGATGTTTCCATAGGTTCACTTACTTCATCTACATACATTCTCACATATACCGTGTGGTTGCTGTTGTTTTCAATCGATATGTTGGCATGTGTCCCGTTCGAAGCAACCATTGTGAAGCTGCCGTTGTATGCGGAACGACCTTCATGTTGAGTTGGTGCAATGAGCAGAACAGATGTAGATGTTGGGAAGGAGCGCTCCATTTCAAGGGCAAAACCGGTTGACTGCCGTTCGTTAGTTGAAGCTAGAGTCGCTGTATTGGCCGAATGGGTGGATATGAGTACAGATAGAGCCAGTGCTACACCGAGCATTGTTTTTAATGTCATTAAACTAACCCCCTACTGAATGATAAATCATTAAAATTTTCGTTCCTGTTTATACATTTCTATGATTCTAAACGTTTGGGACAACGAGATAGTTACATATAAATGACAAAATAAGCATAATCATGCAACAAAGGATAAGATTGAAACGTTTCATACATGAGGTGATGGAATGAGAAAAAGTATGCTTATCCTATCGTTAGCTTTAATGCTGTTAACTGCCTGTCAGGCAAATGAACCAACAACGAATCCTTCCGGTATTACGCAAGCTTTTCCAGAAATTATTGAGCCGCATAATCCAGAGCAAGCGGAGCAAAGCGGGGATGTGGTTGTGCTTCATGGAGGCATACGGAACGAAGATAAGTGGAACACATTTATGAAGAATGTGGAGAAAAAACAGCAGGATCAAGTTCGTGTAACGATGTATACCATTGAAGGTGGGCCCATTATCCAGGAATCGATCTATGATGGTACAGCTATTCAATCGACTTACGATAACTCAAGGGATGCCTACGGCTCCAAACAGGGAATGAAGACCGACACTTGCAAAGGGATCGGGACAATGAAGAGTGAGCAGGGACATATTTTTTACGTGTTAACCGGGTGTGAGAAGGAAGAGAACCCCTTTTGGATGCCTAAGTTGTAAATGAGATGTATCCACATGCAAATTTTTAATAAAAACTGTGAAGCCGAGGCTGGCTATGCAGGTTTTTGTTTCTATTTGAAAGGTGAAAAATCGAGATTTTATCTGTACAAAGCATTGACTGTCCACCGCCCTGAATCTCACAACCCAACTACACTTCATGATCTGTATAGGTTGCCTTACGAAGTGTGATGGTAAGCTCATCTACGGTTTTGGTTTGAAGTGGGATGTTTGAATCGGGAAGTGCGGATTCTTCTTTATTAGTTACAGAAAAATAAAGCACAAGTTGAAGTATCAATATGATAAGAGCAATAATGATAGCGATAATGATATTCCTTTTGCTCAATGTGCATCTTCCTTTCAGCGAATAGATTTTTAATGAAGTGAATTTAGTGGTTAATAACCAATTATATCATATTTTGGGTGTTGATATAAATGAAGAGGCTTTTGGTGTTATGTATTTTGATACTTTTAGTGACAGGATGTAGTCAGAACAATAGAGAGAAAGCTATTGATTATCTAACGTAAAATCAAAGAAATGATGCATCACTCATTGTATTTACCGACCGAAATTCGGAGCGGTCATTTATTGTTAAGTTACAGACGCAATTAAATGAAGTGAATAACGAGAATTTGAGGGCAGAAGGCCCAATAACTAACGTAACCTTTTATAATGTTCGTGATGAGAATAAGTTTAATTATGAGAAGATTTTTGGTCTGAAATCATATCCATACATGATCCTGTTCGAGAAAGGCCAGATTACACTGGAGACGCAGGAACCGGAAGAGATCGTTCAGCATTTTAAGAAGAGGTGAGGGTCTACTAAAAAGAAGTTTGATCCCGAGGGATCGTCTGAGTTAAACATACAGTGAGGTCCTACTGGGGAGACAATGAAGCCATGCTGGCAAGACAAAGGACAACTATAGCAGGACTCTTGTCTTTTTTATTGGGCTTCCCTCATAGTTATTCGCACACTCTTCAAATGTGCTAAGGACATAGTATAGGGCATATATACTGTGTGCCTTGGCCTAAGGAGATGACCATTTTGAAATATCTGAACAAGAGGACAGCCACCCTCAACAAATTAAGGCCCAGTCGTTCTACGTCGAAATGCAGAAACAAACACTTGGGAAAGCGAAAGAAATGCCATATTATCCGTAGATCTTATCGGAGAAAACGCTGCGCACTGAAGCGTCCATTAAGATCACAGAAAATGGCCCGTGACAAAAAAGTCATTGCATTACCGAGAGGGGGAGGCAGCAACCCGGTATGTTGTGAGCCCGGCCCCCTGCTCGCTCCGTTGAGACAACATGAATTGGGGACTGTGAGTCTCCCTGGAACGCAAGGTGTGGCAGGTGCCCAAGGCCCCGCAGGCCCTCACGGCGGGCCGGGTCAACAAGGGGTTCCCGGAGCGCAGGGTCCTGTTGGTCCTCACGGTGGGCTGGGTCAACCGGGAGTTCCGGGAGCGCAAGGCCCGGCTGGTCCTCAGGGTGAAACGGGTCAACGGGGAGTTCCCGGAGCGCAAGGCCCCGCAGGCCCTCAAGGTGATTCGGGTCAACCGGGAGTTCCGGGAGCGCAAGGCCCGGCAGGTCCTCAAGGTGAGCCGGGTCAACCGGGAATTCCGGGAGCGCAAGGCCCGGCTGGTCCTCAAGGTGAATCGGGTCAACCCGGAGTTCCCGGGGCGCAAGGTCCGGCTGGTCCTCAAGGTGAACCGGGTCAAGCAGGACTTCCCGGAGCGCAGGGTCCCGCAGGTCCTCAGGGTGAGCCAGGTCAACCGGGAACTCCCGGAGTCCAAGGACCAACGGGTCCCCCAGGTGAGCAAGGTCCGCCGGGCACCGTACCCGGAATTGAAATCATTCCTACGGCAAACCGTTACTTCTATTTTCCGGATACCGATCTGGATTTGTCGGCATCGGTTGTAATTCCTGCCACAGAATTCACAAATGACGATGGCGACAGCATAACCGAATTTGCCGGGGTTGGACTTACTAGTTTCAACAATCTTTATATAAACGGGATTGTCCAACCAGGAAACTCATACAGTGTAAGTGCGGAGAGGTTGTTTTTTTCGTCACAAAACGGTGTGATCTTTGCAGGGACACCTATCACTATCGAGATAATTATAATAACAGCCAATATTATAAATGGTTAAAATTGGATTTAGTTGCTGGTTCCTTTGCCTTCACTACTCCCAAACCTACCACATATACTATGTTAGGTAGGAGGTGAGAAACATGCCACTTGTGACACCATTTCAGAACAGTTTAAGATTTGTTGCAACCATTGGTGATGGGACCGGCACTGGGGCAACGTTTGCCATTGCTGCGACTGCTTTTACAAACGACGCTGGTGTAGCTGCAACCGCATTTCCAGGCACCTACAACTACTACAATCTTTATATTAATGGCCTTATGCAAACAGCAGATACGTCCTCGGCTACGACTACTACAATTACAATTCCAGGTGGAGATGCATTAAATGATGGAACTCCAATTGTTGTACAATTTGTAGTGTCTTAAAGAAGATTTAATCCTACTGTATCGTTATCTTGTGCGACTTCTATCTGTGATAGAAGTCGTTCTTTTTGTACAAGATACCCAGTCGACTCAACGGCATTCATCATGCATTAATGTGCAAAAATAGTTACCCAAGGATGTAGCCCAACTACCGGATAACCTCTGAGGAAATGATCCTTCCGTTTGATTCCAATCCTCCTTCTCACTTGTTAAAATTTAGGTACATAAACTACGGTCAGGTTGGCGGTGAATAGGAAATGCAGCGAATTGAGGTACATCCCGATCTATTGGAGGAAAAGGCCCGGTTGGTCCAACAGAAGAAACAGGAACTGGAGCGAATGGTCGGGGAACTGGAGAAATCGATCTATATGTTGCAGTCCGATTGGTCTGGTGTGACAGGAGAGCGATTCTTTTGGGATTTTATGCAGGTGAAAGAAGTGTTCCCGACTACACTCGGGCTGTTGGACGAAATCCAGAAAGAGTTAACGTTTATCGCCATGAACTTTAGAACAACGGACGGCTCAGGTGAGGTCGCGCTGTACATTCCAGAAGAGCTGAAGCGCAATTTCGCTGTAGGGCTGCTTGATAAATCAGTAGGAGAAACAATAACGGGAATGGGGCAGACGGCAGAAGCTTTCTTCGATAACCCGTTCAGTACAATAGGCAGTGTGGCATATGCCATGACAGTGGGCAAAGTTGTAGACGTTGGGCGAGGTATTCAGTTTGCATGGGATACCGCTTGGGGTACAGGAACAGCGAGGTCAGATATAGAGCAATTTGTAGAAGAGCAGAAGAAACAGATCGATAAGAGTGGTGCAGGGTATTACGGTGGAGCGATGACTGGGCAGGCTTTGGCGTATGTTTTGTTTGGCAAAGCTTTACGTTCGAAGGACGACATTGGGTCGGGCGGAGGAAAGCCGGAGTCGGAGAAGGGGAAAGGCGGGACAGGTAATAGAGATATGACTGAGCCTACCCTACCCTCGGGAAGCAAACCAACGGGAAATTATGGAGTAGGTGATTCTCATGGGATAAAGAAACAAAATGAAACTGCTGACTTCTTAGCTGAACAAGGTTATGAAATCAAAATGTTAGACGAAATAAATGGCGGAAATGGCTATGGAATCAAGGCAACTTCTAATCCTGACTTTTTAATTCACGGTAAGGTTTTTGACTGTTACTCGCCTAAGGAAGATGCAAACGTAGATAATATTCTTCGAAACATAGCAACGAAAACTAAAACGCAAGCGGAAAGAATCGTTGTTAACCTAGATGAGTTTCCCACTGAAAAAGTTAGTGAACTTAGTCAAGGAATTATCAGAAAAGCAAATCCAACCGGAGATTTGAAAAATCTGAAAGAGATTTTATTCGTTAAGGATGGTAACATAACACGGGTGTTTGGGGAGGATTAATAGATGGACTATGAAATATTTTTACAAAGTAAGCTCGATCGTAATTCTTTGGGGAAACTGATCGAGCAATATGTCACTGAATCGGTTGTTGAGAAAGCTTCATTCCAAAGTAATGCAGAGGAAATAGTAATTGGCAGTAGATTTTTTACGTTGCATCTTGAAATTGAGGATATTTCTGATATCACTTTTGTTCGACAGCATTATAACTTAGATGTGAATGTATGCATTAGAACTCAATTGTTTGGCAGTACTTTTTCTGAAGGTATAGAGCATATTTTCAGCATTATTAGTAAGCTAATAAAACATACTGAGGGAAATCTTTTATTCCTAGAAGATGGTTCTACTCAACTACTTAGAATGGAGAATGGTCTGTTGGTGGTTAATAATCGGTTGGATGAATATCAAACTAAATACCTAACTCCAAGCCTTCTTCTTTTACTTGACCGTCCTTATATTGAAAAGGAATTATCAAGTTAAAAAAAGCAGCAGGTAATGAAATAATGATACTACTCAAAGGCACTTCTACCAGGCAAACGTAGAGGTGCTTCTTACTATAAAATCCTAGGAGAACGGTTCGCTATGATACTAAAAAAACGAACTTTAATAATCGGATGCTGCATTGGCTTTGTATTTTTACTTGTTCTAACCTATAGTCTATATAAAGAAAAAAGAATGTATGAACAGTACCTAACGATGAATGTACGACAAGATATGGTTGATATGAAAAGTGCGATTATAAATAATGATATTTTGTTTGAGCGAATACTTAAGAATGTGAAAATAACAAACGAGATGGTTGAGGATGGAGAACAAGCCAGCCAGCTCTATTACAACTTTACAGATATGACGCAGATTATTAATAAATATAACATGATGAATCTAACTTTCAGTGAAGAAGCCAATTGGCTGGTAAAACCCGCATCTTTATTCACAAACGATCTAGGTCAAGATGATGTAATGCCACCTACACTTCACCGCATACGAATGACATTCGAGAGACTGGACATAACCAGTTATCCTGTAACACCCGAACTTAAAGCCAGGATCGAGGAGTATCAGCAGTTAAACCAGCGATGGCTGAACATTGTTGGGGATTTTGAATCCAAGGAAACTAACGAGAATGATTGGCCCAAAGTCTTGAATGATCTGGAGAAAGAGAGCCGAAATTATTTTCAAGAGAATAATGTAGATTTCGTTGATGATGATGTTTGGAGAGACGCATTCAATCCAAGGTACGAATGATACTTATGAGTATGCTTGATGACTAATAAATTTAAGAGGTTCTACGGTATGAAAGGAGATGAGGAGTATATCCATCCTAGAAATAATTAATGAATTTGCAGTGATTCTTTTACTCATTGGTACCTTCTTTTACTTTCTAGAGCTACGTAAAATCAAAAGGCAAAGGAAATTAACGGTTATAGAATACATCATGTATGTCACGATTCAAGTTGGGTACTTACTTTGGGCAGGAAGCAGTTTGATAATGTTAATTTCATAATAGCTCACACTAAAAGTGGAGTACTCCTGCCGTTCAGAGGCGATAGAGAGTGCTCCTTTCTCTTATATACAAACAACTAATGAATTTTTTCCCATGCTGGACGATAATAGAGTAGAGACCATATTTACCAATACCAAGCATGTAATGAAATCACCTACATATACACAACCATCCTACACCCACACGAGGTACATTCATGAAACAAGGCATATATGAACAGCTTATCAACACAATCACGAGGCAGGAGATTTCGGAGCTGGACCCGGATGTGTATCACATTGGCACCGAGAAGTTGGATGCAGAGGAAGCGCGCAAGCTGCTGTCCACGTATTTGGCGGCGGTAACCCGGCGAGCGCTCAAGATTGTGCGGGAACAGACGGAAGATAAAACGGCAGTATTGGCGCAGATTCGAACGTGTAATGAGATTATTGCTACCTTGAAAGGTACGCTGGGGGAAGAAGAGTACAATGAATTGCAACTGGATGAGCAGGGGGAAGTGTTGACCCATGTGTATTCCAAGCTGAACAGCATTCGTGCGGTCCGGGATACCAAGATCGTTCGTCCAGATACACCGATCTCCCAAAGCTCTTTGTTCACAGGTGCAAAGTCCGAACCGAGTATGTTATTAGAGTTGCAAAAGGAGATCGTGACAGCCGATCGGATCGATTGGCTGGTATCGTTTATCAAATTCAGCGGGCTCCGCCTTCTGCTGGAACAGCTTCAACAGTTCACGGCTAGTGGCGGGAAGCTGCGGATTATCACGACCACCTATATGGAGGCGACCGACCTGAAGGCCATCACTGAACTTAGCAAATTACCTAACACGGAGATTCAGATTTCGTATGATACCAAAGTGACTCGGCTGCACGCCAAAACGTACATTTTCCACCGTGATACTGGCTTCACTACTGCCTATGTCGGCTCCTCTAACCTATCCAACCCAGCGCTGACCAGTGGTATGGAGTGGAACCTCAAGGTGACGGAGAAGGATTCACTCGACGTGCTGCGCAAGATTGAAGCGACCTTCGAGAGTTACTGGAATGACCGTGAATTCACGCGATATGTAGCTGAGGATGAAGGGCATGAGGCACAGTTGAAGGCGGCTCTGAATCGTAAAAAAGATCAGTCCAACCACTTTCACCTCGACATCCAGCCTTACGATTATCAAAAAGAAGTGCTGAAACAGCTGGACGCCGAGCGTACGCTGTATGGACGAACCCGCAACCTGATCGTCGCCGCCACAGGCGTTGGCAAAACAGTCATCTCTGCCTTCGACTACAAGCGATTCCGGGCAAGCCATGCGGGAGCTAAGCTTCTTTTTGTCGCCCATCGGGAAGAAATCTTGAAGCAAAGTCGGGACACGTTCCGGTATATCCTGAAGGATATGAACTTTGGTGAGCTGCATGTCGGGAATTACCGAGCAGAGGCGCTGGATCACTTGTTTGTTAGTATTCAGAGTCTTAACTCCATGAAGCTGACGGAGATCACCAGCCCAGACTATTACGATTACATCATTGTGGATGAATTCCATCATGCGGCTGCTCCTTCATACCAGAAGCTGTTGTCCCATTACGAATCGAAGATTTTGCTGGGACTTACTGCGACACCGGAACGGATGGATGGCAAAGACATTACCGCCTACTTCGATCATACGATTGCCGCCGAGATCCGTCTGACCGATGCGATTGATCGGAAGTTACTGAGTCCTTTTCAATATTTTGGCGTCACCGATACTGTCGATCTATCTCAGGTGAAGTGGTCGCGTAAAGGCTACGATCTGAACGAGCTGGAAAAGCTCTACACTCATAACAAAATCCGTGCCAACCAGATCATCCAAAGTCTGAACAAATACGTAACCGATCTGGACGAGGTGAAGGGACTTGGTTTCTGCGTAGGGGTGGATCATGCGATGTATATGGCAAAAATATTTAACGAAGTCGGCATTCCATCCATAGCCCTGCATGGCGGGTCGAGCGAACAGGAACGTCATTCTGCGAAAGGACAGCTGGTGAACGGGGAACTGCGCATGATCTTTGTCGTGGATCTGTACAATGAGGGCGTGGATATCCCTGAGGTGAACACCATTCTGTTCCTGCGTCCTACCGAAAGTCTGACCGTATTCCTGCAACAGTTGGGACGTGGACTACGGATGGCGGAAGGCAAAGAGTGCCTGACCGTGCTCGACTTCATCGGACAAGCGCATCAGGAGTACAGGTTCCAGGATAAATTCCGCGCCCTGATCGGCGCTACCAAACATTCCATCTCGTACTACGTCGAGAATGGCTTCTCGAACCTACCTCGTGGGACGTTCATTCAATTGGAAAAACAAGCGAAGGAATACGTCATGCGCAACCTCAAGCAGATGAGTCGTAATCGCAGAGCGTTGATCCAGAAGCTTCAAACCTTCCAACAAGACACTGGACTGCCACTGACCTTGGCTCATTTTGTAGAGCATCACGGGATGACACTATATGAATTGTATGGTGGACGCACGGGCAAAAGGTATTTCCGTGGCATGTTGGCCGAAGCCGGATTAACAGCACCTATAGAAGATGAACACGAAGAGTACATCCGCAGATTGCCATCTGTGTTAACGATCAACTCCCGAAGCTGGCTGACGTTCCTGATCGACTTTGTTGAAAAAGGCAAAGAAGCAACCACCGCCGATGAACGGCGCATGTTGATCATGTTCTATTACACCTTCCATCGGGCTGCGCCCGAGAAGCTAGGACTGAGCAGCATCGAAGAGGGTGTGCAGCGTGTGCTTTCTTCTGAGGCATTCCGAGCAGAGCTTGTGGATATTTTCAAATATAATCTGGCTCATCTACGATTTGTGGATAAAAGAAATTCGTTTCCGTACACTTGTCCACTGGATATCCACTGTATGTACTCAATAGACCAAGTGCTTGCCGCCTTTGGCTACTGGAACGCTGAGCAATCACCCGCCTTCCGTGAAGGCGTGAAGTATTTTGCCAATGAGCAGACTGATATTTTCTTCATTACGTTGAACAAATCGGACAAAGACTTCTCACCCTCCACGCTGTATGAGGACTATGCGATCAACGAGCGTCTCTTCCATTGGCAGACTCAGAGCCGGGTGTCCGAGCATACGGCTACAGCGCAGCGATATATTCATCATCGAGAGACGGGCAACCGGATCGTGCTGTTCGTGCGGGAGTATAAGGAGGAGCATGGCTATACGTCTCCGTTTGTGTTTCTGGGCGAAGCCGATTATGTGAGTCATGAGGGGAACAAACCGATGAGCTTCGTATGGCGACTGCGGGAAGAGATGTCTGCGAAGATGGTGACAGTGGCGAATAAGTGTATTGTGTGAGTTATATGTAATAACAAAAGACACAACAGAAACTCCTCAAATCCAGAGAGAGTGTTGTGTCTTTCAAACGAGAGTTAGATAAAAGCCGTTATTATTATTTGAATTGAGGCCCTTCATACCCATTGTTATCTGATCCAGAGGGCCCAGCATGTATGCCTTCTTCAATTGTCGCTGGAACCTTGTCTTTACTAGTAGCTGATTCTTGACTTTCTGGTTTGTTTTTTGTCCAAACTTCATCGCCTAGAGCAGGGGACTGCCACCAATAAAAATCACGGTACACTAGATCTGTTGTCAAATATAATAACGTTGAATGATTACTTTCATCATTAATGGTCAGTTCATATTGAGAAACTCCAATGCCATCAGAATCATTAAGCGCTGTGATCCATTGCTCAATTTTAGGAACAAGACTGTTTACCTCTGAGATTTCCGTTGTAAGCACAATCGAGGCGAACTTTCCACCTAGCTCGTTATCCGTAACTTTCGCCGATTCCACAGTTACACCGTTTGCCTTCAGTTCACTATATATAGCGTTCTGGACTGATTCAGAATCGAGCTTACCCACAATCTTAGATGAGAAGTCTGGTATTCGGGTAATGTCATTAGAAACACCATTGTATATATTCTGACCATTTTTGCCTGTGATCGTGAGATCAACATTTTGGATTTGTGAGGTTCCATTAACACCACTTCTTACTTCATTTCGGATTTTTCGGATGGCTTTAATATCCTCTATGGTTGCTTCTCCAGAAGTAGAAGTTGATTTTGTTTCCAATTTTAAATTTTTCTCTTGGGTGGTGATTTTAGAAATAACCACTCCTTCCTTAATAAGCTGATCTTGGATTAGTTGGGTAGGACTTTCAGCAGAAATAGAGTTCATGTAAAATGCTCCGCTTAGGACGATAACTGCTGCTGCGACAAGAAACCACTTTTTATTTCTCATTATCATTATCCTCCTTATAAAAGATTAAGTTTAAGGTCCATAGACTCGGAAATTTGCATTATTGGTCTTACTGACCGAATAAGGGCTACCAGCGGTTGGGGCTGTATCATTTACAGTCCAAACTCCACTTGAATTTTTATAAGATACACTTGTAAATCTAAACGGCCCCATCTGTGTATTTGTTGCATGACTTTCTGCGTTAGCTTGAACATTGTTATAGGTACCTAGGTTCCAACTACCCTTATCATAACCAGCAATATATCCGTGCCATTTACTATCGTAGAGTGGACCACATATCATAACAGCAGATTCGGCTTCAGTATTAGTTATCCTGGTGATTGGATAGCAGGAGAGGAATCAGATAATGGAGATGGTAAGCAGCTATATGTGGGCAACCCGGATATTGATATTCGAGTATATGGCAGTCATGTTTTCGAAGGTATAGAAGATTCAGTATCAGAATCGATGAAATATCAAAGTTTAAAACTCGATAGCGGAGTAAAGGCAGATATGTGGGTTGGTTATGAGGATGGAATGGTTTTACTGGAGTTATCCTGGATGTCTGATGATGAAATTGAATACACCTACTACGTTAAAGTATCAAAAGATTTTTTTAATGAAAATGAAAAACTATACTTCGTATTGCTAAAAGTATGAAAGCTATCTAAGGAGATTAAGTGAATGAATGAAATTATATGGCTCGTTATTGGTGTTGTTACATTATCAGTTGTTGCTGGACTGTTACAGCCTTCTAAAAAGAAAAAAAGAAGAAAGTCTCAACCACGGAAGAAACAGACTACCAAAAAATCTGCGAATACTGGATTTAATCGTTCCTCCTCTACGTGCAGATCTGACGAAATAATTCTAACTTTACCATTAGATAAAATGACGGGAGCAGAGTTCGAGCGGCTATTGACACTTTATTTTAGAGACAATGGCTATACGGTAAAAGAAGTTGGTGTTGGAGGTAGGGATGGTGGAGTAGATTTGGTTATCACTGATAAGCGTGGCGAAAAAACAGCGGTTCAGGCAAAATGCTATGCTGATCATAATAAGGTGCAAGTAATGACTGTTCGTGAGCTGGTAGGTGCGAAAAGGAATCATGACTGTATTTTGTCTCTGATCGTGACGACATCTGATCTTACGGGTCCAGCAAGAAAAGAAGCAGATCAATTCAAAGTGGATTATTGGCACGGTGGTTTAGTAGACAGCAAGCTACGCAGTTGGGGGAAATGGACGCCTTCCAATAGAAAAGTAAAAACTACTACGACCAAGAAAGAGCAATCTTTATCTAAAACCGTATCTAATATCAAGTGCAGTTGTGGTGCTGCAATGGTTAAACGTAAGAATAAAGCTGGGGCGGAATTTTGGGGATGTAGTAGCTACCCTACTTGTAGAAAAACGAAAGCTATCTGAGTGACCTTAATAAAATGACGGAGAAACAAAGGCAAAGCAGCTTGTAAGCTGCCTTGCCTTTGTTATTTTTATGTTCAAGATCACTTTAAGATTTCACGTATCACATTTTTGGTTAGTTGAATACTGTCAGGGGAGGCATCTCTTAACATTTCTAAAATCTCCTGTATAACTACTTCTGACTCTGTGAAATGAAAATCCTCGTCTACATAAGCAAAAAGCTGTATTAAGTTTACTTCAAGTGACTCAGCGATTTTAGCCAGATTCACCAAAGAAACATTCTTTTCTCCACGTTCAATCTGTCCTATGTATGAAAAATGAAATCCACCTTTTTCTCCGAGGGATTCCTGTGAATAGCCTCTTTCTTTGCGTAGTGCGCGAATTCTAGCTCCGACCAGCTTCAAAACTTCTCTGTCCTCGTTCATGGTATTCACCTCTCTATGTTCAAAAGTGTAGACAAGTTTCCTCAAGGTAAACACCAAACGAAGAATATAAATAATTTATTTGATTACTATATGTATCAATTTATTGTATAATACTGGTATTAACTCTTTGGAGGGATGACAATGGCAAGAAATTGGTCCATAACCGGAGCACATTGTAATCACCAAGTAGATTTTACCCCACGTTTGCAAGACCATGATATCTCCACACAACCTAGGTCCAAACACATTCCTGCTTACCACATGCTATGTACCACAATAACGGCCTATCACCAACATGCTAAGTATCATCTCAGACTTGCCGTCATCATGCGTAATCACAATCAGCTTAAAGCCTGTCTAATTCTATGTGATTGGGCTCTAGCCTCCATGATTAAGGCGCTTTATATCCATAAGTATCATTCAGTTCATCCACCCAAAGAACTCACCATGAATGAAATCTTGCCTTTAGTGCATACGGAGACTGAACCCGGACTAGATATTGCCTTGTTCATCGGCACGATGCAACATATGTCATCTTTGGAGGATTGTCCACACGATCAACCACTAAAACTAAACAACATCGAAAGTCTTATTCAACGAACGAAAGAGATATTGGATGATCTATCTGCACGTTTGATGAAGGATTCATCCGAGTAAGATGTTTTTTTAATTGATCATTTGGGTTAAATGTTTGATTTATCTATGTTACGCTTACAAGATGATATCATCCAAATAAAGGATATATGATGCAGAGAATACAAAGGATGCTCTTTGCTTTGCGTCTGGAAAGTAGGTGTACATTTTGAAAAGAGTGATTGCTATCGCGTTTTTTATATTATCTATATTGGAATTGGTTACATTAATCCTAATTGGTAAAAGCATGATGACTGGATACATGGAACCGAGTACGTTTAGAGGGATAATTTCATTCCCACTAGGCGCTACGTACCTCTCGATCTGGATGTTCTTTTCACGGCAAGAGTTTACCGGAGGACGAGTCGCGGCACAGATCAGTTTTACAGCGGCATTGTTAACGGCGTGCCCGTTGGTGTGTTTGTTAATTATTTTCTATTAAATCAAGAGATTAAGAAGATTTCCTTTGAATTAGGACCTATGAAGTACGTTGTTGGAAATATTGTTATGGTGAGAAAGGAAATATTAGGATGTTAGAAGGATGTATATACATCAAGCTTCTGCTAACATGGTAAAATCCTATTTCAAACGCGGAGAATGATATGAGTACAATTAAGGTGACACCAGAGCAACTGTTGTATGTATCCAGACAGATCGAGCAGGGTAGGCAGCAGTTGGAGGGTATACGTAATGACCTGACCGCACGGATCGGATTCATCCAGTCTCAGTGGGCGGGAGCAACGCAGGAACGATTTTTCTATGATTTTCAGCAGTCACGTCCAGTATTGGACCGAGCACTGGAAAGTATGGTTAAGTCATCCCAAGATCTGTTCGCGATTGCCGAGAGATTCGAACAAGCAGATCAGGAACAGGTGAGCTTGGGAGCCGTTGCTGGACAGATTGCTGTCCATACAATGATGAACCATAATATAAGTAACACAGAAGAACAACGACGAATGGTATATAACCCTTTGTTTGGAGTTAACATGCCTGCCAGTGAAGCAGAGGATGGGATGCCAGGGCAAAAGGAGTTTGTTAAGTATTGGGAACAGGGTGGTACCTATGAGGAAATGAGGGCTGGGCCTAAGCAACCGGTGTCTAGTGGGGGAGATATATATGATGAACAGATCAGCGCATTTAAGGAAGGTCATCATCCCGTAACTGGAGAATCCATACCAGCATGGCAAGCAGCAGTTTCTATAGGAGGTCTACAGACTGCTAAGCTCGTATTGGCTTTTACTGGAATGTATAATAGGGGTTATAAGGTTCCGAAAGAAGGATTAGGATTCCCAAAAGGTATGATCGGTGGAAGAATTACAGTAAGTAATGAGAGAATTCACCATGCTTCACTTGGAGATTTTAATTCTAAAAATAGATTGATCAATGGTGGTCACGGTCAAGATAATATTAATTACTTACTTAAAAATAAGATCGCATTTAACATTACTAAAGAATATGAAAACGGTGTACGAGTTGGTAATATACCTAATCACAAAAATAAAGCAAAGCGAAGTGGAGAGGGCCAAGCATGGTTCCCTAAGGAATGGACATCGGAAGATATCAAAAAGTCAGGTGAGCATGTAGCAAATCTGCCTGAGAATAGAGTTAAGGGTGACGGTGAATGGATGTTTGGAAACTATAATAACGTTAGAGTAGGAGTGTTCAAGAACGATGGACAGATCGGAACGATTACTCCAGATAACTCAAGACAACCGTGAGGAGAGTAAAACTTGGTAGACTACAGTGAAAAAGTTATCTCATTAGTAAAGAAGAGAAAAGATTTACACCCCGACGATCCAGCTATTCAAACGATATGGAATGAGATGGTAGACATTCTAAAAGAGAATGAGCAGAGCGCCATATCATTTCTAAATCAATGCGGAGAAGAAAATTTATATTGGCTGAGTGAGATATTTGAAGATCTATCTTCTGAATTCCAAAGTCCAGCATTTATAGATTGTCTCATTCAACTGCAAAAGAAGTATCCTGATCTGGATATGGAGCAGGATATAGAATATGCGATTCAATCCATTGAAGAATAATGTTAAAAACATAAGCCTATTTCAACTCCTATACGGAGTAGTCATGGGCTATTTTTATCTCCTCAATCCAATCGACTACTTTACAAAATCACCCCATCCCTTCAGTTGAAAGTATCCAAGCCCAAGAAGCTTAGGGCAGACGAAGATGATTTGTATTGGATCATAGATATAGATGGTGACTTTAACATAATTGGAGTGAGATGATGAGAGTTCAGCTTAAAGATACATTAGCATTACAAACCAATTTATCATTTGATCAAAAATATATCGTATTTGAAATAGAGTCTGCTCCTTCAGGAGATACGTATTACAGGATTGAAAATGATGCTATGCGGGTTGTTCCTTATGATTCGTCACTATTTAATGTAGTTTCAGATAAGTTAAATGGTGACTGGACTATCTTAGATAAGCCTAATCAATCATCAGCCAGATTGCCAAGAGAGATTGCATACATGACATTTTGGGAAGAGTTTTACAATGATGAACCCAAGGCTCTACGGGCGTTTAATCAATCTAAGGCTAGATTATATCTTGAAGAGTTAGATGATACCGAAATCAAAGATATTCTGGAGAGTAACAACGAGGAAGAGATTTACTTTGTCTTAAATACGTTAATCAGGACGAAGTGTGACACGTTTACGAACGAAATGATCCAGTTTGCCAAAAAGAGGCTGGAAGAAAATCGTTATCCAGAGGATAATATATTATTGGCTACATTCCAATATTTGAGTTTGTTTCAAGAAGAACATATCAATGAATTCTTTGTATACTACTTGACCAACATCGAACTTGGAAATGATGAATTAACAGAGATCGTGAGTAATTACTTTGCCTCATAACAGATATGGTGAGTGGATATGGGGCAAACCTTAGAGAATATCATCTTTGATTTTAAGAAAAAACAACTTTCTGAGAGGGTTACTTTTTCAGATGTAACAGGAAATTTTTTTATTGTTGACCATGATGGAGAATACAATTGTGCAGGCAGGTATGCAAGAATAAGATCATTGAAAGTATCAGGAAAACATAGTTTTCAACAAATGAATAAACGGACTCTCAAGTGGGTGGCATGGTGTCAAAAAGTATTTATATGAAGAACAAAGAAGAGGTGCTTGCACCGGAACTTATGGCGTATACCTTGGCCAAATTAGGTTCGTATGAATGGAATAGAACAGAGATGTATAATCCGAATCGGATATATGAGAAACCTGCGGGTTTTTATTTTAGATTCCATAACGCTGATCAGCTTTACGAGCAATTAAAGCATTGTATTCAGCACTTTAAGGGCAACCTTGAGTGGACGATTTATGTAAGTCCGTTAACCAAAAACCAAAATTACGTTATTGAGCCGGCGGATGTGCACCATGCTAAACAAACTGAGGCATATCAGGTGAATTTGGAACTTGAGGAAGTGCTTCAAGATTCATATAAAGAAATCTGTGAGCAAGCCATTCAGGACATTCCATTGTTATGTAATCATATTGAGCAATGGTTTGAGTTGGAACATAAGCAACTACATCCGCCTACAATACCGAATTAATGTGATATGAAGAATTACCTGATGTAAGAGGGTTTGTATTGTGGAAAGTTTAGAAATCATTTTAATTGATTTTAACAAAAATAATCTGGATCAATTCATTAAGAATGACTTGAACATTCCGGCGGATTGGATCAAAAGTTCTCACTTTTATGATAACCGTAGTGAAAACGATATTGAATTTCAGCAAATAGAGAGCCTTGAAGAGGTTCTTTCTCCTAAGGGAACGGGGAATATATTATTGTCTCATCTTAATCTGGGTCATACCTTTAACGATGTGATGATTGTATTTTCATTTGATGAGGAATCTGGAGATATTGTAATTAATTTTCCTGAAGAGGAATTGTTCAGCGGAGAAAATTCAGAGACAACGTTAAAAGCTCAGAAGTTAATAGAGTATATTCTTGATATTAAGAACAAGTATGCAATTGAGAAAGTTAGAATTGGTTATGAACCAGCTATGGATGATGACACTTGCTTGGTCGAGATTGATAAAGAAATGATGGATACGTATATTATTGTCTCAAAACTGTTGGCTTAGAATCCTTCTGAACCAGAGTTTGATGCAGAAAAATAGACATTAATAATGGCAGAAAGCCCATTTCAACTCGAATACGAGTTGAAATGGGCTATTTCTATCTCCTCATTCCAGTCCAATTGCTTTGTAAAATCAACCCATCCCTCCCAATAGCAAGTGGTATGATGGCAAAAAGGGAGATTCTGGCGCGAGGCTCGAAGGCTCTCACAGCAGAAAGGATGTTATGCCACATGCCTACATATAACAAATTGGTGCGGGACAAGATTCCGCATATTATCACATCCAGCGGTAAGGAATGCCGCACACGCATTCTGGACCCATAGGAGTATAAGCAAGAGTTAAGAACGAAGCTGCAAGAAGAATCGGATGAGTATGTAAAAGCAGCAAGCGATCAGGAAGCGCTGGAAGAATTGGCAGACATGCTCGAAGTGATTCGGGCGCTGGCGGAGGTGCATGGTGCGAATGCGGGGCAGCTGGATAAGCTACGGGCAGACAAAGCCGAGGCGCGCGGTGGATTCCAGGAACGGGTGTATCTGATCGATGTCGACGAAGCTTAACGTTAAACTCATTATAGATAACTTGGCAGACGAACTGATTGCCCGGATGCAGCATGCATCCGGGATCTATATTATGACGTCCTTTATCATGCAGTCCGGGGTGCGGATGCTCGCGGGAGATTATTTGTATATCACTCAGCCGGAAGGACTACGGGCGCTCTGTGAGGTTGATCCACGAATTGAGACACGTTTGTGGCGAAGTATGGGTACTTCTTTTCACCCGAAAGCTTATCTGTTCGATGCCGATTGTATAAAAAACATAATCGCTTGATACAAAAACCTCAAAAAATCCTCATCGCCAAACTGATCAAAATAACCCGCGTAGCGACGATCCATCGTATAGGCTTCAGCAATACACCTCAGAATCTCAATATCACAGACCATAAACTGCTCCAGACAACTCTTCCATTTACGCACTAATGCTTGTACCTCACGAGAAGCAGGGGACCGATCCTGATGCTTCGCCAATTCCCGAAATACTTGCTCCATGTTGACCGAGAACTGCTGGTAGGCTTTTTCTTGCTCTTCCGCAGACAGCTCGCTCACATTAGCTTCGAATTCCTGATATTTCTCGGTATCTCCGTAGATGAACTTCGCTTCGGATTCATATTGCTCTTGAATGGACAGGATGGAAGAGTTGTCAAACAGATGAAGATGAGAGATATCCGTCCCATCCACATACTCGTCCAACTGGTCGATGATGGTTTCGAGCTTTTGTGTGCGTTGAACGAGTGTACTGCGATGCTCTCTTAGAATATCTTTCTGTTCATCTTTGGAGAGCTGCATCATGGCCGCAATGTCTTTCAATGAGAAATTCATTTCTTTGAACAACAGAATCATCTGCAGATTCCCCAGTGCCTCTTGATCGTAATACCGATAGCCATTGTCTTCGACTTTGCTCGGTTTTAATAGATCTGTTTTATCATAATAATGTAATGCACGTTTGGTGATGCCAGTGATCTGAATGATATCTTTAACGGTGAAATAGGGTGTCTTCATTCCAAAAATCCTTTGTTTCAGCAAGAATGACACTTGCCGGAGTGATGGTTGCTTCGGTGATCGGTGTACCTGTTTTGTTCAGATAATATTTAATTAAGTGATAACCGCAAGAATAGCCAGCCGCATAGGGCATACCTACGGGCGTGAAGTTTTGCATGATGGCAAGTTCATCGCCGTATAGATACGGATTAATTTGGTCAAAACCGGTGACATACAGCTGATCTTTTATCTTTGGTTTAATTACTTTATTCAAAGTATCCATATCCGTCTTAGCTACCCAGGGGCCTAGCAACTCTTCTCCATACAGGGATGTCGCAAAGCTCTCGGCCAATCCCTCACTAACAACCATTTCCCCAAGCGTAATCTGTGGATTCCACTGGATATATTGATACCTTACGTTATGATTGCATTCATGGGCTAACACGGATTGCATACGAGGTAGAGTATACCTATTGGGGATCAGGTTCGCAATAATATAACCCGGGATTCCACCATCTCCGCTGATGCCTTCGTTCATGGTGAGTGAAGGACTGTTCTTGTCGCCTAATAAAATCGTATATAGGTATTCGGAGACCGATAGCTCAATCCCGTGATCTGTAAAGGTGGATAGACTTGTACAAACAGCTTCATGACACTGTTGCCAAAATGCTTCAGACGAAATCGTTGCTAACGATTCGTTAATCTCAGGTGTGATATCTGCTGGAGCGATATTCATAAAGTTATTCATCATAATCACGTCGAAGCCGTGAGGCTCTTGAGAGCGAAACGGGATCTGTTGAATGTTCCATTTGTTCATGAATGGACTCATCATTCGCTCGCGGTATAACTCCAATTTCTCATCGGGTGCAGCCTGGATGATCTCCTCATAGATTTGATCTGAACGTAACGCGGTAATCTTCATCCTTAATCTCTCCTTCATGTAAGCTTGAGATCATTATCAAGTATGACCTAACGTAACAGTCAAGCGTTGATGTCACGCTGCTGGCTCTCTGAATGATTCTGCATCTTCATTGCGTATATCAGAGCAGACAGGATATAGATCAGGCTTAACAAGAGATAAGGGAGTTGAAGCGAGAATACGCGATCGAAAGTCGTTTCACTAACCCGCACCAATAATCCGCCGAGAAGCGTACCGATGGCACTAATTCCAAAGGACAAAAAGCGAAACACACTTCCGACCCGGCCGAGCATCTCATTAGGAACGGAACGTTGCAGGATGGAGGAACGGGTAACATTGTAGACAATAATGAAAAATGCAGCACAGAAGTACAGTCCACCTACCATATAAGCATTCGTGGTTAACCCCACCACACCGTAGATGATTCCCATGCACAAAATGGAGGAGATAATCAATTGTTTTGTACTCCATCTCTTACGCATATAAGCCACAGCCTGGCTCCCTACAATGCTGCCGATTGTTGCAATGGAGATGAGAATACCGAATGCAAAAGCATCCAACTGAAGCACATCGCGTACAAAAAAGATCTGAGTAGCCAGAATGATCGAATACATCAGCGTAATGGTGACAGACAGAATGGCTAGTCCGCGGAGAAAACGATCATGATAGACATATTGAATACCGGACCACATCTCGCGTTTCCAATTCTTCATCGGGCGAACTTCCTTCTTGGTTTTTTCCGTATCCCCTGGATAGAAGTTTCCCTTCAAACTGATTAAAAAGAGCAGAGCAATAACAGCTGTTACGGCGTCTATGGCAAAAGGGAAAACAATATGCAGGGTTATAATGAACCCTCCCAGAGCAACGCCCAGAATATCACTTGTGATTAACTGTCCGGCGGTGAACTGCCCATTCGCTTTCTCCAACTTACTCTCATCTACCAGTTGTGGGATGACCGTCTGCACTGTGCTGTCGAATACAACTCGGCTCAGGCCAATACCAAACATGAACAGAGCCAGAATCGGAATGCTCACCCATCCCCCCCAGATACATAACGTTAGGACAAGCAGAAGGATCATTCGCGTAAAGCCTGCGCCAATCAGCATATGTTTGCGTGAGTATCGGTCGATGAGGACACCCACGGGTAGACTGAAGAGAAGCCAGGGTAAACGAAGTGCCGTCATGGTGACAGAGGCATACAGCGTATCGCTTGTAAGGGTTGATATAAGCCAAGGAACTGCAGCAAGCGTAAGTCCATCACCCAAAAATGTAAGAGAAAATGCGCCAAATAACTTGGTATAATTCGACTTGATTTTCATCGTTCCCTCCACCAATAAGATGTAAAGCATAGCAAATTTAAGATTGGAAGATAATGTGTTTTCACTTAAACCAAATTTAAGTTATTCTAAAATGGTTTTCAATCCTATTTTTACATTAAATAACTTCACAAAACGCTTACAAACTTTCAATTCTACCCTACCTTTTCCGCTACGAAGCTGAGATAATGGGAGAGGAATAAGGCATGAAACAGACACAACAACCATGTTCACCAACAGTCTAAAAATAAAAGCTGCATATCCATAGGAGGATTATTAATGACGACAAAACCATTGAATCTGATCCAATCCACGGAGGGCCAAGCGTTGCTTGCCCAAATGTATGGACAATCACAAGTAGAAGAACAGACTGCACGTTACACGAAGCTGAACGCAACGTTCGAAGAGTACTTTGGCGCGCAAGAAGGAAGCAAGTTGTTCAGCGCAGCAGGACGTAGCGAGATCGGCGGCAATCACACAGATCATAACCATGGTAAAGTCCTGGCGGGCAGCATTACGCTGGATACACTTGCGGTGGCTGCGCCAACGGCAGAATCGGTTATTACTTTTTATTCGGAAGGCTACGACAAGAAATATGTAATCGATCTCACGGATCTCACGCCAAATACGGAAGACGATGGCACAACAGCATTGATTCGCGGTATGGCTGCGGGATTCGGAGAGTTTGGACACCAGGTTGGCGGCTTCCAAGCGTACATCTCCAGTAACGTATTCTCGGCATCAGGACTCAGTTCATCGGCGTCATTTGAGATGCTGATCTGTACGATTTTGAATCACTTCTATAATGATGGAGCACTGGATGTTGTCACCTTGGCCAAAATCGGTCAGTATGCGGAGAATCACTATTGGAACAAACCTTCCGGTCTGCTGGATCAGATGGCTTGTGCGTACGGCGGACTGATTGCCATTGATTTTGAGAATCCTGCACAGCCGGTTATCGAGCCTGTTCAATGGGATTTCCAACAGAACGGTTACTCATTGGTCATTGTGAATACAGGTGGTAACCACGCCGATCTGACGGAAGATTACGCTGCTGTGCCATATGAGATGAGAGCGGTTGCTCAGGCGCTGGGTAGTGAGTATGTTCGGGAAATTACAGCTGACGCAATCTACGCCAACCTCAAGAAGGTTCGTGAAGCTGCTGGGGATCGTGCCGTGCTACGTGCGCTTCATTTCCTGGAGGAAAACAATCGTGTCGATGGTCAAGTTCAAGCGTTGCGGGATGGACGTTTTGCTGATTTCTTGAAACTGATTACGGCGTCCGGTAACTCATCATGGAAGTGGTTGCAGAATGTATATCAGAGTGGTGCTGTGAAGGAACAGGAGATTGGCATCGCGCTGGCACTGACCGAGAATTATCTGCAAAACCTGGGTGATGGCGCTTGTCGTATTCATGGTGGTGGATTCGCAGGGGTTATTCTGACGATCCTTCCGAACGAAAAAGTAGAAGAGTATATGTCCTGGATGCACGACATGCTGGAAACGCCGATTATCGTCGTTAATGTGCGCGCACAGGGTGCAGTATGCCTGAATACATTGATTGCTAACGCGAGCTAAATAGCACTCAGTTAAATAGTTCTAACATGATTCTACGAAGTCTGGGCTATGCCCGGGCTTTTTGGATTGTCCATTTTTTGAAAAAACCTCAAACTTTGAAGGTCTGTAATGTGTTATTTAAGTAGTGGCTATATCTCAATAATGTTCTTATGGGAGGAAGGGTCAGATGAGTACACCTACAGTGGCTGGTCAGGAAGAGGCTCAATTATACGAGGAGTTGCGGCGTGCGATCGATGAATTCGAAGAGGGCGAGCAGCGGCAAATAGTTCTGAGTCGGCTGGTCAGACGGCTCAGGTTTGCCAAGTGGCGCAAAGATCGGATGCGCAAAGTTGATACATACTGCCAAAGGATCAAACCCGTGACACTTTGGATCATCTTAGCCACAGGTGCACTTGCACCAGTCCTGTTATTTAGCATGTTCATCTGGGTATCTCTATGGGTAGAGTAGTGGACAGCTAGAGAGATAAGGAGGATGGACCCCGTATGTTATTTATTGTGTTTTTTATTGCGATCGTATTTGGTGCTTTGTTGATTTTTCGGATGGATGAGGAGCGAAGGGTAAAAGCCGGAGCGCTGACAGTGGTCGTATTCAGTATTCTGCTGTGTATGCTACTTATATTCCAATTGGTGAGTCACGGAGGTGACTCGTTCACCTATTTGGGGTTTTTCAACATGACGTATGGAGCTGCGAACGTATGGATTCACATCTTTATTGTGATGACGCTGGCGGCGTTACTGACGTATCTGGGTGCGAGTGAGTAGCAGAGAGGTGAGGTTAGACAGTGAGGGGGGGAGGAATACTCGTCACTGTCTAACCTTTTGCATATAACGAAGTACAACTGATCTGACCCAAGAGCCATGCATCTCTACAAGGCTCTTGGGTACTATCAATTCTTTTAGGCTCATACATCTACTTAAGAGGTTTGATGTCATCAGGTGCTGAGCCTGTTTTGACTTCATAAGTATCATAATCCACCATTGCAAATATTTCTTGAGTTTTATTCCCTTTTACGTACCCCGTTAGTGATACCGTATGAGACAAGTCAGATGGAATGAATTTGTGGCCTGTAAACTCAACATCAATTCCATAGGTTTCTTTAAAATAAGCTAGGTTTGCGATTTCGACTTTTTGTACAATTTCTTTTTGCTCGTTGGACATGCAACCGCAAAATACAGTGATACTTATACTAATCAATATTAATAGGGTTAGAGGTGTACGATATTTTTTATTGAGCACATCTACCACTCCTTGTTGGAACTTATTTGATTTTCTTGTCGAGTAACTCTTTCGGTACAACAGCTGTTTGAACTTCAAATGTATCATAATCAATTAGGATAGTGATTTCGGTTTCCTTATGATCTTTAACATGTCCACTCAAACTAATATTGTGGCTAAGATCTTTCGGCATAAATTTATGATCAATGAATTCCACTTTAGTATTATAGTGATTAATGAAGTATTGATGACCCACTTGAGTGGCTTCTTCAATAATCTTGTCTTGATTCGTTATAGAGTTACATCCTCCCAATATAAGGGATAAGATTATAAGTATAAAAGATACAGATTGAATATTTTTAAAAATAATCTTTAACCTCCTATATATGTTAACTTAGCACATTATAATATACTTTAACTTTTTAGATCAGTAAACAGAGAAGAGTTTTTATGGATACCTATATAACTGATAAAACATATAAGGAAATTTCGGAACTGCCCTATCTTAATTTGTATGAAGGAGAGAAGATTTCGTAATCGCTGATCAGCAACGACTGATACAACAGGAACAGAAGATACGTACGATTCATGGAAGGTTGCAGTAGGATACAGTAATTGTCTAAATCTGCTCATAAGTAAAGAGTCAGATAGGAAGTGATCCTCCTACCTAACTCTTTACTTTCCTTGGGTAAGCAGTGCTATAACTGATTAGTGTATATCAGTAGTATTCCTGTTCAATGTTTGAATTTTCTCTTGAATATACTGGTGGTAATCGCGGAAGCTGCTGATGTGATGCAAGGAATCAGAATTCTCGGACTGAATCTTAATTTTACCGTCCTGAGGCAGATTTTTCATCTCAGCAATGACGGATTTGGAACCTTGGATATCACCGGACATGTCCTGGATTCGCTGTAATAATGCCGGATGTCCTTCATGTTGGAGCATTTCGGCGAGCGGTCTCATTTCCTCCAACTTTTGGCTCGACCGTTCAAGTGTGGTCATTACTTTGTCTCCATCTGTACTTGCACTAAGCGAAACCATTCGGTGAATATGGTCTTTCTCCATACGTTCAAGCGCCTCAAGATGGGAAGCTTCCAGTCGTTTGGGATCGCTCCAACTCTCCGACCGAACGGTGTCATTCTGTTGCTGGGAAGCATTGTTCGCAGTGCCATTACCACAGCCCCATAACAGAGATGAGCAGGTTAACACGGCTCCAACGGCGATGATACTTTTTAACCTCATGCTGTCACTCCTTCGATAATTTTCCTGAAGGTAGTATGAGCTATAATATCCAAAATCATGCTTCTTCTCTTCATTTCTGTCCCATAATTAAGCATATCACTGATTTTATCTGGTAAAAATGGCCTAGAAGGATTCATTATTATTTGCTATTTAAACTCATATTACAGACTTTCTACTTATTTTTGCAGGCATGTGTTTTCGGGTGTGTAGATATTGATTTATAATAAATGGATATAAATACAGGTAAATTGTTACAAATAAACTACGTCTAACAACTGCAAAAAAAGAGACCTGGACGTTTTCTCCAGGTCATTCCTAATGAAACATTAACATTGGTATATTACTTTGCTGTTTTTTCTGGGGAAGAAGGTACTTCCTTTTTTGGATTTCGACTATCGATAAACCAGCCTGGTCCTTGTACACTGATAACCTCCTGTGAGTCGTAGTTATAGGAAACTGTGATACGTTCATCCTCATGTCCCGTTATATGACCGTATAGATATAGACGTGAATGAATGGAAGGATCATCAATATCGTGACTCGTTACAATAAAGTCCGCATTATAGTATTTCTTTATGTACTGAACACTTATTGGTGTAGCTGTTTCTACAATACTTTGCTTCTCTGAGGTAGACATACTTGAACATCCTCCTAATAAGAATAGAAAAATAAGTACGGTCAGAGCTATAGGCTTTATTTGCATAAGCGTTAATTCTCCTTTTATGGAAATAAACTCTAAAGACACTTTAATACAAATTATTGTAATAGACAAGGTGGGGTATCATGACATACATAAATGATAAGACCTATTGGACCATTGCTGATGAGGTATACATACGAGAATTACCATCATCCGGATATAAAAATGAAAATCTTCCAGGTTGGACAATAGTTGAACCGAAGGGAGCAATACTCCACGATACGAATGGTTCGGGATTTGATGCTTCAGTGTTTTACAATGAGGATAATAATCAAGTTATTATTGGTTATAGAGGAACTGAACCACCTGATCGTCCCAAATGGAGTGTACTAACAGACTGGGAGACTGATTTAAATGATGTTGTGGGTAATCGAACCAAGAATTTGGAGGAAACTCACAATTATATGGAGCAATATAAGGAAGAGATTGCCTCGCTACCTCTGCATAAACAAATGCCTTTTATTGAGGCTGAGTCTAGGTATCAGAATAATCAATTTGTTCAGGCAATGAACCTCTTTGATAAAGTGAAGGAGGAGTACCCAGAAGCTGATATATCAACGACTGGACACTCGTTGGGAGGTGCTCAGGCGGAATATGTGGCGATTCGTAATGGAATATCGTCAGCTAGTTATAATCCGCCAAGTATTGTGCATTTACTTCCTGATGATTTACAAGAAAAGGTTCGGAACGGAGATTATTTGAAAACGAATGTGGCCTATGTCCATCCAGGGGATTCTGTGGGGTCTGGTATGAAGAATGCTGAGCAGCATGTCGGTGCTACTTATTATATCAATTCGACTTTTGAAGATGCTAATCGATACGAGACCATCCCCATGTTCTTACCGGCACCTCGGGAGACGTGGTGGGAACAAAGATTGTTTGGTGACAAGTGGTCGTTTGAATTTATTCGTGTTCCGTCTATATCCGGAGAACAAAGTGTACTATCTAAGTTTTTGGATTCCATGCTAGTGGGTCAGAGAACACATAGTATGGATCATTTTACATTCGATGAGAAAGGGAACATAAGTAATACATTGTATACGATAGATGGGCGACGTGTGGATGGTCAGCCTAGAGTAGAAAATTATTCAGAGATGATGAAGGCAAGAGAAGAGTTTAAGGAAGCGATGAATATGCTTGTCGAGAAGCATGGTTCTGCTATGGGAGGTTTTGGCCAACTTGCGGCAGCATTACTAGGAATCAGCCCAGTCGATATGAATAGACAGAACTCAGCGTACTATGTTGGCGACCAACACGGAAGCACCATTCAGCTAACACCTGAGGAACTTGGACATGCTTCCAGACAGATGCGGGATAGTCTACATGGTTTTGCCAATGATGCGCGCTCTTCAATCCAGATGTTTCAAGCGCATATATCAACAAGTGAGAGCCAGTCCTTTACACCCATTGCCTATGATGCTACAGCAACGTTGGAGCGGGTCAATCGGTGGTACCAAGAATCCATTACAGAGATCGCAGATTATATCGAACGAAAAAGACAGGATTTTGTTCTGGCAGATCGATAATAGTTTAGTTGCAATGAACTACAGGAGGTGTACATATGGGGAGAATATCTGTCTCTCTGTCAGATTTGAGAAGAGCGATCCAGCAGTGTGAACAGTTGCAGCAACGCTTGATTCAACAGGAACAGCAGATGCGAAACATATATGGAAGACTGCACGATTGGAAGGGGGAGTCTGCAGTACAGTTGTCTGCAAAAATGTCGACATTTCTTGAAGGAACTACATCCAAATTAGCAGAGTTAGAAGCACACAAAGAACAATTAAAACAATATATAAGGAAGATGGAAGAGGCCGACCGCGAAGATCGACGCAAAGCTCAGTACCCTTATTAATCGTCCTTATTTTCCGAACTGGGGGGAATTATGTATATCTATAACAATTTGATATGGCGCTGGACCATCAATCTTCTATATCCTGCCATTATCTTTGTATTCCAGAGCTGGGGCCCGATATTGGATTCTTGGACAGGTCCTATTTTGTTCGTCGCGGTTTTCTGCTTTCTATGGAGCGATGTGAAAGACTTGTTCCTCTCGACAGGATTGACATGGTTTATTGCCATCCCGTGTTGGTGGTATTGGATTGAACGTCCGAAACCATCGTTCGGTGCAGAACATTTTGCCGCACATCTATGGCTAATTGTACTTATGTATATTGTCTTTGTGCTCATTCCCCAGACCTTAATCCTGACTACTCGGTTGCGGGTAATGGATTATATTAGGGGGAAGCAGATATGAGTCGCATCAAAAGAATCAACAAGCCATACTTCATCTTCCTCATCTGGAACATACTTATGATCGGCGCTGTACGTGGATTAACCTTCCAGCATGAACCCGGTAGAGGTGTGTCTGGTAACGGTAACCTGGGACTTCTGGTGTTATTCCCATCTCTTCTGACCTTCCTGATTCTATGTATCTGGACGCAACTTTGTCCAAATGGTGGTTATATGATCAGCGTCAGCGCTGGGGAGGAAAGGTGCATGTCTGTGTACCCTTGATTGCTCTCCTACTGTGTGTGTTGTCAGTCTTTCTGGAGTTACGTATCATCGATGACTTACGTATGCAACTCAATGGATTTACGAATGATCCGAATTCGGCAGTATACCGTTTTGGTTGGCTGAACCAATACACGAACACACTATTTTACAACGTGCCGATCCTGCTGTTCGGCCTGTCTCTCTCAATGCTGACAGGCTGGCTGATGGAATGGAAACTTCGCAGTCATAGATCCGCATGATTCGAATTGCAAACGAACGACATCCATCTACACAAACACCCCTTATCCGGCTGCATACCGGACAAAGGGTGTTTTGCGTTCTGGCTACACTTTCCTTTTATATTTTCCTGTATACGGGATCGTGAGGTGGATTTTCAGATCCTTAATCGAGTCTTCCGTAAGCATCATCTTGCTGCCATTGTTTGATAACTTACGCCAGAGTTTCGGATTTTTGCGATACAGCTTCTCCTGAAGACCGTAAATATCCACACCACGCTCAAGGCCGTGACGATAGGTCTGCATGATCTGCTCCCGTAACTTCACTTCACTAATCTGGATCATCTCTTCATACGAGGTGGGCACCAGGTATTCGTACAGGGCGGTGAGGTAGTGGGCATCAATGTTGAACGTAACGTCTTCACCCTGAATGACAGGTTTAATTTTGATCTTTGGTAATCCTACACTGAGCGCCCCGTAGATCGTTCCATCCTTTTGCACAAGCAAGGGAGCACGCCGCATGTCCTTGATTAGCCAGTGATAACCGGGAAGCTGACTGCGTGGAAAGTATTCAAAGTCATAGCCAGTCTTTTCGAAAAAGGCCCCTTCCACCAGAAACAAATCATGTTTCTTCTCATTCTCAGCCCACTGGGTATCGTTCAATGCAAGACTCGGCAGATACGTCGTGGTAGCGGGATCATTATGTGTTGCAATGAGCTTAAAGCTAAGCACAGGTGGGTACAACGATTCTTCCATGTACGTGGGGAGTGGATTGTGAAGAATGCTGTCCAGTGGCGACATATTATAGATGGACGTTGCACTCAGGAGTTTCTCCAGAGGCTCTCGTGTTCCATACACCCAAGTTGTATAACGGGATTCTGGAAATCGTCCCAGCATGTCGAACACTTCTTTGATATGTTTGCTGGTCAGCACACCTTCGGCCATAACAATGGCTGTCACATGCCCCCAAGCCATGTGTAATTGAGCCGTACGGAACAGTTCGTTCAGCGCCAGACTCATGGTTTTCCCTTCGGCATGTCCGACCCATACAGGCGGTGTATCTGCACTTTTGGTTGAACTTTCACTTTTGGCGACACTGGCAAAATCCAGCGTTTGTACATACAGGTGATACATGCCGTCCTTATAATCAATCCCAAAGGCTTTGGCGTAGTCCACCTGTTGAATCTCAAAGGCACTCCAGCACCCACTTGTCATCACGCACATCGATAGGCTTAACAAACCCAGCAAACATCGCTGTAACAAGTGTTTCATCGTTCGTTCCCTTTCTTGCGGGGCTCCTGGGTCTCGAGATAGACGGGTCTTCGTTTACCTAACCCCTTTGGCAGTTTGAATAATGAAGCTATCGCTTGTTTGAAATGAAGCGGTGTTAACGGCGTGAGATACGGAATGCCAAATGATTTGAGATCGGTCAGGTAGATAAGGAACATAATCAACGACAGGATGAACCCATAGATGCCGAGGGATGCCCCCAGGACAAAACAAAGGAACCGCAGGATCAGCACAGAACTGGTCATGACCTGATTCACAATGGTTGCTCCAGCTACGACAGTAACTGCGATGATGACAATCATGAGGGGAGAGACCATACCGGCTCGAATGGCGGAATCTCCGATAATCAGACCTCCAACGACAGTTAGTGTCTGGCCGATGGCACTTGGCAAACGTACCCCTGCCTCACGGAACAGCTCCATCAGCAGCATAATGAGAAACATCTCCATTCCCGATTCCATCGGAAGTCCCATGCGTCCAACTGAGATCGTTGCGACTAGAGGAAAGGGGATCTGATCCATATGAAAGGATGTCAGCGCAATATAAAAGCCGGGCAGGAACACGGTGATCATCAGGCCAAGAAAGCGCAGCATCCGTCCTACGTTTACAGCCAAGAAGGGAAAGCTGGCATCCTCCGGGGATTTGAGCAAAAGAAACAGATTGACTGGCCCAATGATGGCGCTGGGATTGCCGTCGACAATGAGGATAAAACGTCCATTCAGGAGACATTCTGCAGCAAAGTCAGGCCTGCCCGTATAATGGGTGACGGGAAACAAAGTAATCTTCGAAGGCGACAGCAATTCTTCCAGTTCATTGGCGGTCAAGATGCGTTCGGTCTCAATCTTACGCAACCGATCCTGGACGTCTTCGATCAGCTCCGGATTGGCGATATTTTTGATATACATCAATGCCACCTTGGTTGCAGAACGTGAACCGATCAGTTCGATATTGCAGGCCAGTTGGTTCGTACGCAGACGGGTGCGTATCAAGGCAACATTAACGGCAAGTGGTTCAATGAACCCATCTCTTGCCCCGCGGATCGAAACTTCGGTGGTCGATTCCTCCGGTGTCCGAGTAGGGATGTTAGATATATCAATACTCCACATGGTTTGCAGGGAAGGAATACAGATCAACATATGGCCTTCAAAAACACGGAGAGACATCAGTTCAGTTCCAAATGCCGGATCTTGCAGATCCATTCGGGTCCAATCTAGGCTGATGCACTTTTCAATATCGGATGTACGGATAAAGTGTGTATTTTCATATGTTCGTTTGAGTTCCGGGAGAATAATATCGTAGATCGCTTCACTATCTACCATACCGCTGCAATAGGTCATAAGGAGTTGCATCGGAGGTTCTCCGATCATATGACTATTGATGATAACATCATCAGATCCGGCAAAAAAGGTATTCAGGTTATGCTCGTTCATTCGGAACGGTTCAACGTCAGGATTATTCTTGGGCTGGGTTGAGATCGGCATGATCGGGAGCCTCCTTGTCCTTTTTATGGATTAATGCAGCAATGGTTAATATCACGGTAACGATTGAGACATAAGCGAGCATGACCGGGAACTGAATATGGTCCACATAATAATCCACGTAATCAATGCGCCACCATTGCATCGCCATGAAGCTCATGATGACGGTAATGGTGAGAATCGCGATATATCGTTTCTTCGGTCTGCGGAAATTCAGCAGATCCACGATGAGATACATGGATATGGCCACCCTTGCAAAGGAACCACTAAGCCACTGATAGATGGATAGAAAATCAACGTGTTGCAGCAGCTTGCCGATATTCACAAGTTTCCATTGCTCATAGGGACTGTTTCGTTGTTTGGCTGCTTCTTCGGGACCAAACTCCACGATGGCTCCGATGGTTGGTCCGATCGCCATACTGAGCATAAACACGCCGAGGATCAGAACATGCCACCAACGAATTTTGCCTTTGACTTCATGTTGGAACAACATAAGAATCCAGATCTCCATAAGTCCGGCAAGAGAGTAGATCATGCCCCGCCACACGGGACCCATACCGTTCTCCATAATCGGGAACAATAGACTGTAGTCTTTATATTTCATATTGGCGGACATTACAAAATAACCAAGCAAAATGACAAAGGGCAGCAGCAGACTGGAAGTCATCGCAATGGAGCGTATGCCTTTAGCCGCTGCCCACGCGGCAACCAATGCTCCGCCACCTGCCAGAACATAGGGAGGTGTGAATTGAAGATACGTGGATACGGTCCAGTTGGTTGTCTCATACAGCGTATGCGTGCCAAGCGTGAATAGCAGAATGGAAGCGGAGATCCGGAAGATCCAGGAAGGGACCGCCCCGAATTCTCGCGTAATCCAATCTGTTAATCGTTGTCCACGTACTCGTCGAATGATGATATACATCATACATAGAAACAACATGAAAAAAGGTCCTGCCGCCACGACAGACAACCATCCGTCTCTGCCGCCAGCTTCGAGAATTGCTGGAATGGACAAGACATGGCAGACCAGTCCGGCACTTAATAAAATGATGGAAAAGGATAACCAGATGGTAATTTGACCTTTTTCACGACTCATGCGAATCCTCCTTTCCAATGAAGGAAGTTTCCGTTAGGTTGTACAGCATACAGGAAGTTGATTCCTTTTTCAGATTTTTTCACAGAAAGCGGCAAACGAGATGGACGAGCCAGACAGAAAGCTTTAACATACAGATATAGCAATGTCCGAAGACAAGCACTGAGCGAAGTATAGAGAAATAGGGAGGAAACCGGCGATGACAAATACGACGAAGACACCTGGAGAGACAAAAGTTGGCTTTATTGGTACAGGCGTGATGGGTAAAAGCATGGCTGGGCACATCCAGCAAGCGGGATATCCACTGCATGTGTACACACGAACTGCTGCCAAAGCGGAAGCGTTGGTGAAAGAAGGTGCCGTATGGCATGACACACCAGGCAAACTGGCTGCCGCGTGTGATGTCATCATCACAATGGTGGGGTATCCGAAAGATGTAGAGGAGATCTATCTCGGTGAGGATGGTCTCGTAGCCACTGCCAAACCGGGTTCATATCTGATTGATATGACGACCTCAAGTCCGTTACTGGCTGCACGAATCTTTGAAGCTGCGGAAGCCAAAGGACTGCATGCACTGGACGCACCTGTGTCGGGCGGTGATATCGGAGCGCAGAACGCGAAGCTGTCCATTATGGTTGGTGGTAGTTCGGAGGCCTTTGAAGCCGTGCGTCCGCTGTTTGAGCAGATGGGCACCAACATTGTGCTGCAAGGCAAGGCGGGAGCTGGGCAGCATACCAAAATGTGCAACCAGATTGCCATTGCCTCTGGCATGATGGGTGTATGCGAAGCACTTGCCTATGCCAAGACGTCTGGTCTGGACGCGGAGACCGTGCTGAAGAGTATTGCTACCGGTGCAGCCGGAAGCTGGTCACTCAGCAATCTCGGTCCGCGCATGATCGCAGGCGATTATGAGCCTGGATTCTATGTGAAACATTTTATCAAAGACATGGGAATTGCACTGGAGTCTGCAAAAGCGATGGGCATGAAAACGCCTGGGTTGGCTTTGGCCGAATCTCTGTATCAGGAAATAGCGAATAATGGTCTGGAAGAGAAGGGTACTCAGGTGCTCTACACCTATTATCTTCAGGCTTAACAACCAAGAGAACAGCAGCGTATTCTTTTTCTATTCAGGAAAGGGTTGCGCTGTTTTTTTTCAATTTTGCGGTTTATTTATGCGTCTAAAGTCACGGAATTGGTTAAATGTTCATATGTACTTTGCATATTGGAGAGATTTTGATCGTTTTCCCTTTATTTTTACCCCGCTTTATCCGACATAAGTAATAGAAGTTTACATAATGAATGTGTCAAAGGATGTTATTCCTCCTGTAATGGTCACCCGTAACCCACACTATAATAGAACGGAGCTTGCCCATGTTCAAGAAAATCCTGTCTCTGTTCAAGACACAACCAGAGCTTGCGAACCAGATTACAGCCTCCGCTTCAGCGTTACCATCAACGACAACCATTCCCCCGCGTATGGTCCGTAGTAAGCGCAAGAAAAAGGCGGAAGGGGATTGGATACGCCAGCCGGAGGAACCTAGTACAGCAGATCAGCTGATAGGTCTTCCAAGTCAATATAAAGTGCTGAACGACCTGCTCGTTACCAATCCGAAGTCACGCTCCGGTTATTCGCAGATTGATCATGTCGTGATCGGCCCTCGGGCAATCTTTGTAATCGAAACTCGAAATCTGACGACAGGTGAGATTCGCGGCGGAAGAAGAGAGGCCAATTGGTCGGTCAGCAGCAGCCGGGTCAAAATGTACAATCCACTCATGCAGCATCGTGCACATGTGGAAGCCATCCATGCACACCTCGGAGACTACAAAAGAGTACGCCTTGTCTCCATGGTGACTTTCACCAACCGTTGCCGCATCAGTGTTGATCCTGCTGTGAGGTATGTGAACTCGGATGAACTGATCATCTACGATCATGAATTGGTGGAAACGATTCAGCGGAAGACGGAACGACTTGAGAGTGAGGTTCCCGAAACCGTATTTCAAGAGAAAGATATTCAGGCGATCTACGCTCTGTTATCATCGGTTAATTCCACGGATCCTCAGATTCGGTCAGAGCATATGGAGAAGGCTAAAGGGATCAAATAATTACGCTTCACAAACACTGTTGTCCATACGGGCGGCAGTGTTTTTGCGTTGCGGTGGTAGTTAATGCGCGCCTAGTAAAAGGCTTTAGACACAGGTATATCGTCGTATACAACCGGTTTTTAACTTATGATAGAATGTAGACCATGTCCAATTGTGTGAATCAAGCATGTTATATGAAAGGATATTTTTGTAAGTAAGTGTTCAAGTCTTGGAGCCAGAGGTTAATGGTTCTCAGGAATATACATACGATAGGGGAAGATTATACGATGAAATGGAATTATACGATAAAGACGTTCACAGTCATGTTCAGTTTGGCAACGATTCTGACAGCTTGTGGTGGCGGAGCTAAAGAGACGTCATTGCCGGAGTCTGCTTCCGGTACAGAAGTTGCTTCATCAGAAACAAGCAGCTCGAATGCTGCTGTAACAGAAACCGCAGCAACCGGTTCGAAGGGGAGTGAGGAGACAGGTTCAACTACAGAAGAATCTTCTTCAACTGACGACGGCAAGATTGGAAAGGACTCCACACTGGAAGAGTTGAAGCAGCAGTATGCCGATAAACTTGGTTATATCCGTATCCCGCTTACGGATCATCCGATGCGTCGAGTTAGTGAGGAAGGTTCCAAAAATATTAATGTGGCCAACTATAGTGATGCCGTTGTGGACATGAATGCAGAGGTTCCAATTCATTCGGATTCGCAGCGGTTAATTGATGATGCCTTTCCATTTTTCACAACCGTACAAGCACCTGATGAATCTTATATAACTTGGGAAGAAGCAACCAATCTGGAGCGTGCCATGGTGAAAACACTGTTTATCGCCCGTGAAGGTCTGCTAATTACTGAGGATGCGATGAAAAATAAGGATTATAGCAGTACATCATTCCAGGATTCGATGGATTTCTTCAGGGTCACAGCGAAATTTGAATCCATGGCACCTGTTGCACAGCATCCGCGTGACATTACGTTGAGTACGCTATACGACAAAGCACGCACGTCATGGGGCAAGCTTGCTGCGATGGACCCGGAGCAGGATGAAGCGGCGTTTGCCGAGATGTACAAGACGACGAGAACCGATGCCAATAATGCCATGGGGTTGCTTAATGTTCTGTTGTCTACGAATGAGGAAGAACGGATCAAAGAGATTTACGGGGAATAAAAATGCCGTGATCCAGAGTTAATCTGGATCATCCCGGTAACATGTCTGGATCACATGCCTACAAACTCTGACCACCGCTTGAAGCGGGGTCAGGGTTTTTCTGGTTTTTTCCAATAGGTGTATGATATGTTTTTAGGAGTAAGACATGTACGGAATATAGGTGAGGTGTGTGAAAGATGTGGTGGATGAACTTTTGTAAACGCTTTAAATTTAAAACGAAGCTAATCTTGTTTTTATCTACCGCAACGGTCTTAATCTCCGGAATCACAGGGTTGATCACCTATCGCATCCATATCGACCTGTTCAATGAAGAGGTCAGTCGCCAGTATAGTCTTACCGCAGAACAGATTCTTGCACGTCTGGATTCCAGGGTACACGACATGTATAAAGTCACCGATTATATCACACTGAATCCCTCCGTAAAAAATGCCATCAAAGCACAGACCTCTGGCATCTCGTCCTATGATCAGATGAAGCTAGAAGATGAACTGGATGATCAGTTGTATCAGGTAAGGCTGGATGCACCGGAGATCATGGGGCTCCGCATATATGACCTGAAGGATAACATATTTAATCTCGGCGCCTTTGCTGGCTCATTTCAACAGATGGATCCTTCCTATCTGGCAGAGATGGTTCATAGACTGGAAGGAACGGGCGGCGAATATGGTTGGAATCGTTTGGGGCCGGATGCCTTCTTGCAGGAGGAACAATCCAATTGGATTCTGGCGGGACGATTAATGCGGTCTGTTGATCTGGAGACCTATGGCGTCATGTTAATTCTGTTTAACACCTCGTTGTTCGAATCGTATCTCAAAGATCTGCGACTGAACGAGGAAGTTGCTGTCTACTTGTTTGACGCAGATGGTGAGCTTCTATATGCCTTTCATAATCAGGATGCGGATCCACCACCACTGACCGAGCTAAGCCTAGGGGCGACGGAGATCAGGGACGAGCAAGGAACAACCCAATTGTATACGAAGCAAACGTCAGACAAAGCGGGCTTCACCCTGGTCAGCAAGGTCTCACTCGCTCAGATTCAGAACAAGGGAAAGATCATTGTAAAAGTTGCTGTGTTCTCTGCGGTAGCCAGCATATTATGCTCCTGGTTCATCATTACCGTAATTAGCGGCAGACTGTTGCGTCCACTTGCGAGTCTAGTCAACGCGATGAAAAGAGTGCGTGATGGACAGTTCGATACACGGGTACGGATCGAGACACGGGATGAGCTCGGTTTCATCGGTGAACGATTCAATGCAATGGCTTCCCGGATTGATACGCTTATACATGAAGTGTACGAGCGCGAACTCAGTGAAAAAGAAGCTGAACTCAAAGCTATTCAGGCCCAGCTGAATCCCCATTTTCTGTATAACACGCTGAGCATGTTTTTCTGGAAGTTCTATATGCTTGGTGATGAGAAATCGGCTCGCCTGGTCACTGCCTTGTCCGAGATGTTGCAGTATACGCTGGAACCTGTGCAGCAACTGACGACCGTGCAGGATGAGATGAAGCAAATAGATCACTACCTGCAGATTCAGCAGGCCCGGTATCAGGAAGCCTTGTCGATTGAAATTGCCGTTCCTGCTGAATTGTTTCGCTGTCAGGTGATCCGGCTGTTGCTTCAGCCCATCGTGGAGAATGTTTTTGTTCATGCCTTCTCGGACAAAAGGAACAACCGCCATCTGGAGATTCGTGGCTCGCGGCAAAACGGGCATGAAGGAGAGCCGGATCTGCTCATCATTGAAATTTCAGATAACGGCTGCGGTATGCACGCATCGGTCATTGAACGCATTATGACGCCAGTGGCACATGCAGATGAGGAACGTCAGCACATTGGCATGCGGAGTGTACTTCGAAGAATTGAGTTGATTCACGGTGAACCCTACGGTGTACAGATCGAGTCGACTGTGGGAGAGGGTACGCTAGTACGTCTTCGTTTGCCTTATCAGATCGGTGAGGACTTATGCCGGGAAATTCAGGTGACTGAGAGGAGTAGGTTCTGTTGAATGGACGTATGCTTGTAGTGGATGATGAAGCATTATTTCGTCAGGGTCTGATTCATCTGGTTCGCAATAACCCCCTCGGTTGGGAGGTCGTTGGGGAAGCTGCCGATGGAGAAGAAGCGATACAGGCTGTACACAGCTGCACACCTGATCTGATCATTACGGACATCAACATGCCTGTGATGGATGGTCTAGATTTGGCCGAACGTATACACGAGAGTGGACTGGACATTATGATTATCATTTTGACAGGTTATCGTGAGTTCGAATATGCACAGCGTGCCATCCGATATGGAGCAATTGAATTTTTGTTAAAGCCGTTCTCGCTCGATGAAGCATGTCAGGTGTTACAAAAGGCACATGAACGATATCGCCGAAAACAGTCCGACATTCGGATCAGGGAACAATACAGCCAGGTGGACCGTACCGAGAGACTGCGAGAGGAACTGACTTTGTTGTTGCTCCACCATCAATTCGGATCGATAATGAATCGGATCGAGATGTTGCTAGAAGAAGCGTCCGGGATGAGCTTGTCACAAGGCAAAGCGGAGATTCATATGCTTATGAAGGTCATGACGGACTTACTAGTACAACAGCTTCAGCCTCAGGAATCCGGTGGTATGGACTCCACTGCCCCAGATCCACTACTCTGGATTCATACCATACCCGAAGTCATCGCTTGGGCCAGATGCAAGAGCGAAGAGTGGGTGGATATGCTGATGCGGCTAACTCAGGAACAGCAGGATCATGTCGTTACACGTGTTATACAGTATATTGAAATGAACTATTCCAGCACATGCACGTTGCAGGCCGTGGCTGCCCATGTTCATGTGACACCCAACTACTTGAGCCATTTGTTCAAAAAAGAAACAGGACAAGGCTTCAGCCAATATGTCAGCAAGCGCCGAATTGATAAGGCGAAGCTGCTGCTGCACAGCACTCGGCAGAGCATGGCAGATATAGCGGAACTGACCGGGTTCGATAACTCCAGTTATTTTACAACCGTATTCAAACAGATGACGGGGGTATCTCCCCGCGAATATCGCAAGCAAGTAGCCAAGTGAAGTGCCCGGTAGCAATCCCCCTCGAACTGCTGCAGGGTCTCAAATTAAAGAGAAGCCTTCTCTTAATATCTGTTCGTTTCCAAGGTCA
Source organism: Paenibacillus sp. FSL K6-1122 (assembly GCF_037977015.1). Taxonomy (NCBI): domain Bacteria; kingdom Bacillati; phylum Bacillota; class Bacilli; order Caryophanales; family Paenibacillaceae; genus Paenibacillus; species Paenibacillus sp. FSL K6-1122. The sequence continues at coordinate 1,210,403 of NZ_CP150272.1, forward strand.
ACCCCACCATGTGGGGTTATTTTGCGTAGAAAATTATAAAAGGATCGTTAAATAACAAATGTTTACGCTTACATTTTTATCTAAAATACAACTATAGTACATCAACAGCAGAGAGGAGTGATGGATGTGAAGGGGGAACTGACCGCAGGTCCGCCGTCTGGATTACAACCGCCGGACAGTGAAATGAAGCATCGGATTCGGCAGCAGCGGCTTCGACGATTCAAGATGAATATACCGTTAATCTTGATGTTTGTTCCGGTGATTATGTTCTACCTTACCTTTCGTTATGCACCCATCGGAGGACTGGTCATGGCCTTTAAGGATTACAACTTCTATGATGGGCTGTGGAACAGTCCATGGGTGGGCTTTCAGCATTTTCAGACGCTGTTCAGTGATCCGCGCACGGTGGAGATTATTCGCAACACCTTGTTCCTCAGTCTGTTAAGCATCATTATCGGGTTTCCCATTCCGATCATTCTGGCCATTATGCTGAATGAAGTGCGAAACATGGCCTTTAAGCGAACGGTGCAGACGGTGGTCTATATGCCACACTTCTTTTCCTGGGTCATCATTGCGATGATGATCATGACGGTGTTCTCTTTGGAAAATGGGATCGTCAACCGCTGGGTCGAGGCCTGGACGGGAGCACCTTATCCGTTCATGTACAACAAGGGTTCGTGGGTAGCGGTGTTTGTTGGCTCAGGGATATGGAAGGACATGGGCTTTAATGCCATCATTTTTCTCGCGGCACTAACGACCATTGATCCGAGTCAATACGAGGCTGCACAGATGGATGGGGCCAGCAAAATGCGCCAGATCTGGCATGTCACCCTTCCGGGTATACGCTCCACCATTATTCTCCTGCTGATTCTGTCGATGGGGCGGGTGATGGAGGTCGGATTCGACCAGGTGTATATGCTTCAGAATTCCAATGTCAATGAGATAGCGGATGTAATCAGTACCTATATCTACCGCACCGGTCTTCAGGGAGCACAGTTCAGCCTGACAACGGCGATGGGATTGTTCGAATCACTGGTTGCATTTATCCTCATTTTCAGTGCCAATTATATCGCGCGGCGATTTAACGAAGGTTTGTGGTAGGGAGGGAGAACAGCATGAGAAAAACCAAAGGAGAAAAAGTCTTTTATCTAATCAATTATGTATTGTTGTCATTGGTTGCCGTCAGCTGTATCCTGCCCTTACTGAACATTGTTGCCTTGTCATTTAGTGATGCGAGAGCGGTAGTTTCAGGTCAAGTGGGGTTATGGCCCGTCGATTTCACCTGGTTCTCCTATCACAGCCTAATTACGGGGACGCCGATTCTGAATGCATTCTGGAACAGTGTGGAGATCACATTGATCGGTACAGGGCTCAGCATGGCGGTGACAATTATGGCGGCATATCCGCTGTCACGCAGACATTTTTATCACCGGCGCTTCTTTACGATGGCGATGGTGTTCACGATGATTTTCAACGGTGGACTCATCCCGACTTATTTGGTCGTGCAAAATCTCGGTCTTGTGAACAGTTACGGCGCGCTTTGGCTACCGGGTCTGGTGAGCACGTACAACATGCTGATTATGCGATCTTATTTTGAAAATCTGCCGGGGGAAGTGGATGAGGCTGCGCGCATCGATGGTTGTGGTGAACTGGGGCTTTTGTTCCGAATCGTGTTGCCATTATCCAAACCTTTGCTGGCGACTATTGCTCTCTTTTACGGCGTGGGTTACTGGAATTCGTTCATGAGTGTGATGATTTATATCAATGATACGTCCAAATACAACATGACCGTGCTTGTCCAAAATATGATTATGTCCAATCTGAATGTACAGGATTTTACCGATCCAACGATGATATCTAATCTGACCCCGGAAGGCATCCGGGCAGCAGCTGTCATTGTGATGGTCATACCCATTTTGGCAGTGTATCCGTTCTTGCAGAAGTACTTCGTTAAAGGGGTCATGCTTGGATCAATAAAAGGTTAAAGCAGGCTGTGGGTTAACCCGCATGGGTTCATAATACAGGAGAGAAAGAGGGTCTTATCTATGGCGTTAACGATGAAGGCATGGATGAAGTCGGGTCTCGTTCTGGGCTTGATCGGTGGTTTGCTGGCGGGATGTACAGGAGGTAACGGTAGCGAACAGGCGGAAGGCGAAGGCAACAGGGGGAACATTACGTCAACGATCTATGATCGGGGCGCGGTCCCAAGCGGCATGGGTACGATCGAAGATAATATGTGGTCCAAGTGGATTAACGAGAATGGCCCGGCAAATGTAAAATATACAGCAGTTCCTCGATGGGAGTCCCAGTCCAAACTTAACGTATTATTCGCTTCTGGCAGTGCACCGGATATCATTTTTGAATTCGGTACGCCGATCCGTAACACACTGTTTAATCAGAAACAGCTGATGCCGCTAAATGAGTTGATCGAGAACTCGAGTGTGGAATACAAAGCCTTGATGGAGAAATATCCCCAGCTCAAGAAGGCCGGCATCAAAAGCGATGGTAAGCTCTATGAAGTGGGACGTATGAACGAGGTGTTTCCACTAACGAGCTTTTTCATTCGGGAAGACTGGCTGGAAAAGTTGAATCTGGAGGTACCGACTAATGAGGAAGAGATGCTGGCGGTAGCCAAGGCCTTCACGGAGAATGATCCCGATGGAAACGGAGCTAAGGATACATACGGCATCGGTGGATTCCAGTTCGGCGATACAGCGGGTCTGTTCCGCTATATGTACAACGCCAACTGGGTGAATGTGGAGGACGGGGAGATGGTGGTTGGTCCCAACAACATGAAAGAAGCCACAGCATTCAAACGTGCATTATATGAAGCAGGTGTGGTCGATAAGGACTTATTGACCGACAAGGACGGGGCTAAGGCGAAGCAGGATTTCTTGAATGGCAAAATCGGTATGTACGCGGCCATGACTTCGGATTATACCGGGTTTGCAGCGAAGGAACTGGATACACTTATGCAGAATGTTCCTGAGGCCAAATTAAAGGTCATCGCTCTGCCAACCACGTCCGTAGGACAGCACACGATGGTGTGGAATAACCCGGTTCAGATGACTGCAGCTGTGAATGCACGAGCCAAAAATCCGGAAGCAGTTATGCAATATATCGATTTTCTGACCAAAATAGAGTCAGGCCGAACCTTCAAAAATGGATTTGAAAACACGCATTATACGTTGAACGATCAAGGCTGTCCGCGTATCTCGGATCAGGAGAAATACAAGCAGGAGATCAGCTGGGCAGGCGATTACGCCATGTTGTACAGCCGTCTGGAGGAAGGCAAATGCGGGTACACAGAAATGCTGTTCAGCGAAGAGATTCCGTCGCAGAAGGAAGGACTTCGACTATTCAAGGAAGCGCGTGAGGTATACATGACGGATCTTCCTGTAGGAGAGGGTGTTACCCATTCGGAACATATGCCGCAGCTACCCAAGGAGCTTCAGGTGAAGTTGACCAATGTGACAACAGCGATCAACGATATCTTTACCCGCTCCATCATTGGTGGAAGCAAATATACAGTCGAACAGGCTGCAACGGAAGCACAGCAGAAGTGGGAGCAAGGCGGGGGCCCGGAGATTGAAGCATGGTACAAAGACTGGTGGGGCAAGGAAAAGGATAATGTACTAGTCTGGGACGACTTCTATGAAATCTATGAACAACAACAGGCTGATTTTGAAAAATCGGAATAAATTCATGGATTCAAATCATTCATACGGTTTATAATTTTGGTATTGGTAGAAATAAGCGCTCTGATCCCCTGATCAGAGCCTTTTTATGTTTGGACTTCAAATAGGGGAAATTTGACTGAAAAATGAAGTGAATAGAAAGTTCTCGCATCTCGCTTGAAACTATATCCAGAACGATGCGTATCATAAGGTATTAATTGTTTTTTAATGTAGAAAATTGCCGTATTTCAGAGTATAGTTAAGGAATAATTTAACTTATATTCAACATGATGTAGACATGAAAGTTACTGAAAAATCTTGAAAAGAATGTACGGAACACCAGGTTGAAACTATTGGAGGTTGAGTATGAGTTCATTTAAAAGCTGGTTAAATTCAACAAAACAAGGACTTGAAGAGCAAGTCAAAAAGTTTAAAAATAAAGATTTTATGGATGCCGTGGTTGCAGGTTGTGCACTGGTTGCTTTTGCAGATGGTTCCATTGATGAAGCAGAAAAGAACAAGATGGCTGGTTATATCAACCTGAGTCAGGAATTGAAAGTATTTGATATGGCTGAAGTGATTACACGTTTTAATCATTATGTCGCGAACTTTGAGTTCTCTCCAGAGATCGGGAAGCAGGAAGCGCTGAAAGCTATTGGGAAATTCAAAGCCAAGCCGGATGTAGGACGCGTTATTGTGGGTGTATGCAGTGCGATTGGTTCAGCTGACGGCAACTTTGATGATCAGGAGAAAAGAGTCGTTGCCGAGATATGCATCGTACTTGGACTGAACCCGAGTGAATTCAATCTCTAAGTAGCTATTTTACATATGAAGGGAGGTGAAAATCAGTGGCAAGCATTAATTTGGTCAAAGGACAAAAGATTGATTTAACCAAAGGCAATGCAGGACTTACTGAGGTGATTGCTGGTCTCGGTTGGGACCCGGTAACTGCCAAAGGTTTCTTTGGAAGAAAAAAACAAGCGGATATCGATTGTGATGCATCGGCGATCATGTTGAATGAGGAAGGCAAGTTGGTCAAGGACTCCAACCTGGTTTGCTTCCACAACAAACAAAGTGCATGTCGTTCGGTTATCCATTCTGGTGACAATCTAACAGGACAGGGAGACGGTGACGACGAACAGATCAAAATGGATCTGTCCCGTATTCCTGCTGATGTTCATAAAGTATTAATCGTTGTTAATATCTACGATTGTGTCAATCGCAAGCAAGATTTTGGCATGATTGAGAAGGCTTATATTCGTATTCTGGATGGTAAAAATTCCAGTGAGCTCGTGAAGTTCAATCTATCCGAAAACTACACAGGTTCAACGGCGTTGATCTGTGGTGAATTGTATCGTCATGGAGGCGAATGGAAATTCTCAGCAATTGGAGAGGGTTCCCATGCGGTACATATCAACGAACTCGCTCGCAGGTACTCCTAAGTACAAGATTTAACCTAAATCGACAATAATCCTGATATTCATATGTCACGATAACTACAATACACTTAAATAAGCGAGGATGATCATACGATGGCAATTAATCTCTCTAAAGGTCAAAAAATCGATCTGACTAAAACGAACCCAGGTTTGACAAAAATCACAGTAGGCTTGGGCTGGGATACCAATAAGTATGATGGCGGAAAAGACTTTGACCTGGATGTATCGGTATTCTGTGCCAATGCAAACGGTAAAGTAGAAGGCGAGAAAAACTTCATCTTCTTCAACAATCCACAAAATGAAAATGGTTCTGTTGTTCACACCGGTGACAACCGTACAGGAGATGGCGATGGTGATGATGAGCAGATCAATATCGACCTGCCTAACGTACCCGCAAATGTAGAGAAAATTGCATTCTCCATTACAATCTACGAAGCTACAGAACGTAGCCAGAACTTCGGACAAGTCTCCCGTGCTTATGTGCGAATCGTTAACGAAGCAAACAGCGAAGAACTGATTCGTTTCGACCTGGGAGAAGACTTCTCCATCGAAACAGGTGTAGTTGTTGGTGAATTGTATCGTCATAGCGGCGAGTGGAAGTTCAGTGCCATCGGTAGTGGTTACCAAGATGGATTGGTTGGATTGACACGCGACTACGGTTTGCAATAGGACGTACAGTACGACTTACAGGATGGGAAGAACCGTCTCCTGGACGGTTCTCCTTTTCATTTAATCACATATTTTGGAAAGGTGGAAAAACAAATGACGATCAGTCTTGCCAAAGGACAACGTATTGACCTGACTAAGACGAATCCGGGCCTTACCCGTGTGGTGGTTGGTTTGGGTTGGGATACAAACAAATATAGTGGTGGAGTCGACTTTGACCTGGACGCTTCGGCTTTTTTGTTGTACGAAGATGGAAAAGCCAAAGGTACGGATGACTTTGTTTTTTACAACAATCCAAGCGGCGGTGCGGGTTCAGTGACACATACCGGTGACAATCGTACGGGTGAGGGTGACGGCGATGATGAACAAGTTGTTGTTGACTTCAGCAAAATCCCTGCGCACATTCACCGGATCGGTATTACGGTAACCATCTATGATGGAGATGGACGAGGGCAGAATTTTGGACAAGTCTCCAATGCTTTTGTTCGTGTTGTAGATGCTGCAAGTGATCGGGAAGTGCTTCGTTTCGACCTCGGAGAAGACTACTCTACCGAAACAGCTGTAGTATTCTGTGAGTTTTACCGTGCAGGTGCGGACTGGAAATTCCAGGCGGTAGGCAGCGGCTTCACTGGTGGACTATCTGCTTTATGCAAAAATTACGGGCTGGATGCACAATAACATAACTTGGCATAGAAAGGTGATTCTGCTATGGCGATTTCTGTCGTGAAAGGCCAGAAGAGTGATCTGACCAAAACCAATCCGGGCTTGTCCCGTCTAACGGTAGGCATTGGTTGGGAGGCAGCCTCGGGTGTAGAGCTGGACACATCAGCATTCCTTCTGGGTTCAGACAATAAAGTGGCTGGAGATGAGGATTTTATCTTTTATAATCAGCCCTCTACCTCGTTCATCACGTACATGGATGGTGGACAGGTTGGTGGCGAGAAGAAACAATTCGCCATTGATCTTGGCAAAATCCCTGCCCGAATTGAGAAAATCGCCTTCAGCTTGACGATTCATGACGGTGAAGCACGACGCCATCATTTTGGACAGGTTCAGCATGGTTTTCTACGGTTTGCCAATGCAGCTACAGGTCAGGAAGTAATGAGATATGATCTGGGAAGCGGTTTTACAGTGGAGACCGCGATTGTCATCGGTGAATTGTATCGCCATAACGGAGAATGGAAGTTCAATGCGATAGGATCGGGTTTTGCAGGTGGTTTGAATGCACTCTGCGCTAACTTTGGTGTGGATGTAGATGGTGGATCAGAACCTGCACCAACGACTTCAACCGTTCCTCCGACAGCTGTACCTACTCCACCACCCCCGGTGCCCGCACCAGAACCGACGCCTTCCCCTGTGAATTCGATCAATTTCAGCAAAATTGAATTGAAGAAGAAGGGCGACACCATTAACCTCAAGAAAAATGCGGGGGGACTTGGTGAAATCCTGATTAACCTCAACTGGAATCAACAGGGTAGCAAAGGGTTATTTGGTCGCAGCAAGAGTGTGGATCTGGACTTGGGCTGCCTGTTCGAGATGAAGGATGGTACACGAGATGTGATTCAGGCATTGGGACAAACGTTTGGTTCACTCAACCGTTTCCCTTATATTGCACTGGATGGGGATGACCGGACGGGATCGGTTAAGACGGGAGAGAATCTGCGGATTAATGGTGCCCGTATCTCGGAAATTGAGCGCATCTTGGTATTTACCTATATTTATGGTGGTGTGGCCAACTGGTCTCAAGTAGACGGTGTGGTAACTATCCAGCAGAAGGATGGCCCGGATATCATTGTCCGAATGAATGAATACGGGAGCCCGCTTGGCATGTGTGGCATCGCGATGTTACGCAATGTGAACAATGAGACATTCAGTATTGAACGAATCGTGCAGTTCTATAATGGGCATCAGGCGTTGGACGAGGCTCATGATTGGGGAATGCAGTGGGTTGCGGGAAGAAAGTAATCATTTGTATTTATTCAATATATAAACGCTGTATCGGTCAGCACCATTGCAAGGATACTGTTGACCAACGTTATCCTCGATAATAGACCATCAATCCCTCCAGACTAAGGAGGGATTGGTTTTTATGCCCCGACAGCTGGAATCAACTATTGCAGATTGGCTATTGCCAAAGGTGCGAGGAGGAGACAACCCTGAAATATTTTAACTTTTTGAGTCTGGAAGAAGAAGATACTTTATTTTTCTCTTCACCCGTCTCGTTCAATCACCGGACTTCCAAAGATCTACTGGCATATGCTGTTGGGGCTGCTTTATATATGCCCGCGACGCGCACACATATCGCGGACGACATTATGAATGGTAAACATGAAGGTCTGACGACCATTATTATTGATCTGGAGGACGCTGTGGGTGACGACCAAGTAGAGTTTGCCGAGCAGTGTCTGGTACAGCATCTAACTCAACTGATGACTTATATGGAGACAGGCATGCTGAGTCAGGATCAAATGCCTCTTCTGTTTGCTCGTGTACGTTCACCACAACAGTTGGAACGTCTCATTGATACGTTGGGAGAATTGGTGTCCATGCTGACAGGCGTGGCATTGCCCAAGTTTTGTGTGGGCAATGGAAGAGCCTATTTCGACCAGATCCGCAGTTATAATCAACGGAAACCGGATCATTATCCCGTTCTCTATGGAATGCCTATATTGGAAACGGCTTCAATTATATATCGGGAGACACGTTGGGAGACCTTACTGGGCCTTCGTAACATCCTCGATGAAAATGTTGAATATGTGCTCAATGTACGCATTGGTGCGACCGATTTCTCCAGCTTGTTTGGACTACGCCGAAGCCCGGAACTGACCATATACGATATCGCCACGATCCGTGACTGCATCTCGGATATTATCAATCTGTTTGGACGAATGGACAAGCCGTATGTGATCTCAGGTCCTGTCTGGGAATATTTCAGTCAGCGGGAGCGCGTGTTCAAACCTCAATTACGACAGACTCCATTCGAAGAAACCCTGGGCAAATCTGGGCTGCATCTGAGAATGAAATATATTACGAACACAATGGATGGATTGATGCGTGAAGTCATGATGGACAAGGAAAATGGAATTGTAGGCAAAACGATCATTCATCCTTCTCATATTAAGCCCGTACAAGCGATGTACGTTGTTACACATGAGGAATATTCCGATGCACAAGACATCATCGCCCGTAATGACGGTAGCCTGGGTGTGTTCAAAAGTAATTACTATAACAAAATGAATGAGATTAAACCACACTTGAGCTGGGCGAATCGAATTCTAATCCGATCACAAATATATGGGGTGTTACATGAACAGCAGCATTTTGTCGGGCTCTTGCCCAAGCATGAACAACAACATAACTACGTTCCCAATTCTTGATCAATTCAGTCTGAACGTTCAGGTTACACATAACCCGTTGCAACTTCCACTAGAGTCTCTATTTTCCATGGCTGCACGCATCAATAAGAAACGTTCATTTCTGTTTGTAAGCAAACTGCTGGGCAAGCACATCCCGGTTAACCCGTATACCTCGCTTCTGAGTGGCGCGGCATTGGCTGTTCTGTTATATGAGCACCTGACTGAGGAGACGGAAGAGGCGAAAGTTCAGATCACCGAGTGGAAACGGGAAATGGTCGAGGGGCTGATTGATCCCCAACAAGCCCGGCAAGTGTACAACATGTTGTTGCAAGAAAGCTTGAGTTTGCCGGAAACGATTCGTTTTGTTGGTTTTGCCGAGACCGCTACAGCGTTGGGTCACAGCATGTACGAGATGTTTGCTGATCAAGCTTCTTATATTCACACCACTCGCGAGTATGTTCCAGCGATGCATCCAGATATTCAATTTGAAGAAGAACATTCCCATGCGATGGCTCATCGTTGTTATGCGATGGATCATGAAGCTTTTGCAGGAGAGGGCCCGATTGTTCTGGTGGACGACGAGATTACGACGGGCAAAACGACGTTGAATATCATTCGGGATATTCAGGCCAGATACCCCCGGAAGCAATATGTGATTGCTTCGCTGTTGGACTGGCGTACGGAAGCGGACGAGAATCGATTTGCCGAGCTGGAAGCTGAACTTGGAATTACTATTACACCGTTAAGCCTGTTGAAGGGTCGCATTGAAGTAGTGGGTACTCCACAGATGGAAGCAACACAGCAAGATGAGCAGCTATTTCATCCTGCCGTAACGCTTCAGACTTCTACCGTTGCCGATGACTTCGAACAGCTACATGCCACTTCGGAGGATGGTGAAGGCAAACGCAGCACAGCGAGCTACGTCCAACATACGGGCAGGTTTGGTATGCAATCCCGTCATAATGGCGAATTGCGCCAGGAGATTAGCCGGATTGCAGAACGGCTTCGGACGCAGCGTACGGGAGAGCGGACTTTAGTGTTGGGAGCAGGGGAGTTCATGTACATTCCGATGCGTATTGCTGCCGAGATGGGAGAAGGCGTGTTGTATCAATCCACTACCCGCAGTCCAATCCATACCCATCCGGCTCCAGGATATGCTGTTCGTAGTGGTGCCGGATATGCCTCACCGGAAGACGCATCCGTTCGTAACTTTATCTATAACATCGCCCCGGGACAGTATGACGAGATTTTTGTTCTGCTGGAGAGACAGATGTCCGAAGAACGAATGGAACCGATGTTGAAGGTACTGGGGCAGTTGGGGTGCAGACACATTCATATCGTATATTGCGGCTTGCCAGAGAAGACAGGGGACAACGAGCAATGAACTTAACTACACTGGAGCTAATCAGACAACGTGAGATTCCGTCTCCCGAACCGATGGGCAGTTATGCTGCATCGGACGTTGTTTTCCTACTGAAGGATATCAGCCATGTTGATCTGGAAAAGGGAACGGGTGAACGGGAGCAGGCGATCCAATCCGGGGTTCATTATTCGGAGATGCTGCCCGTGGAATACCAGCCCACAGCAGAATACATCGAGCTGTTCCATCAGACACTGGAACAATCCGCTGCAAGAATCGCGCGTCATACCGCCATTGTGGCTGAGAAGATTGTAGAGCGCAGGGGACTGAATCTGGTGCTGGTATCTCTGGCTCGAGCCGGAACACCTGTGGGCATCCTGATCAAACGTTATATTGAATTGAAATACAAAGTGACGATTCCGCATTATAGCATTTCTATTATCCGTGGCAAGGGTATGGACGAGAACGCAATTTTATATATTTTACAGCAGCATGGTCTGGAAACAGCTATTCAGTTTGTAGACGGTTGGACAGGAAAAGGGGCTATTCGCAAAGTGCTGAAAGAATCCTGTGACCAAATGGAACGGACTTATGGCATAAGTCTCGATGATGATCTTGCCGTGTTGGCTGATCCGGGGCAATGTTCAGGAACTTTTGGGACAAGGGAAGATTATCTTATTCCTAGTGCTTGTCTGAATTCCACCGTCTCGGGACTCGTGAGCCGTACAGTACTTCGGGATGATCTGATTGGGCCGGCAGATTTTCACGGGGCCAAATGGTATCGTGAATGGTCCTCTGCGGATGTGTCGACCGAATACGTGGATACTATTGCTCAGCATTTTCCGCAGATGATGGACCTGACGGAGATTCAAACGGAGGACAATGCTACTGGTACTTCGGAAATCACCTGGAAAGGCTGGCAGGATATCGAGTCCATCCAGCAATCCTTTGGCATTGCGAACATCAATCTAATCAAACCTGGAATCGGAGAAACAACCCGGGTGTTACTGCGCCGTGTCCCTTGGAAGATTCTTGTGGACCGTCTGGATAATCCGGATTTGCAACATATCATGATGCTCGCCAGAGACAGAAATGTGCCGGTTGAGGTATATCCGGGACTAACCTATTCCTGTTGCGGCATTATTCAATCCCTGGGAGGTGGAGGAGAATGATGATCTACGCAAGTGATCTGGACCAGACGCTGGTGTACTCCCGTCGTGCGCTCCGTATTCCCGAAGATACACCGGGACTTGTTCCCGCAGAGTGGATTAACGGCAAGTTGTCCGCTTTTATGTCAGCATATGCATTGGAGCGGTTGCAGTCTTTGCCACAAGACATTGTATTTATGCCTGTGACGACACGTACCGTGGAGCAGTACCGGCGCATTCATATTTTTCAGAGCGAATGTATTCCGAAATATGCGGTGACGAGTAATGGTGGCAACATCATTGTTGACGGTCAGGTAGACGATGAATGGAATCTGCATATTCGTTCTTTGCTTCGTCAGCAGGCAGCTACTCCCGAAGAGATCCTGGATTTATTTGACGATGTGCTGAGCCCGGAGTGGGTAATTAATCAGCGATTGTGTGATGAGCTGTTCTTTGCATTGCTAATCGAACGTGACAAGCTTCCAATGGAGCATATTGCGGAAAAGATTCGGGTGTTAGAGACGCTGGGATGGGAGAGTTCGATTCAGGGACGGAAGCTCTATCTGGTGCCTTCGGCCGTGAACAAACGAGCTGCAGTGGAGCATATTAGGCAACGCATTGGCGATGTGCCTGTGATTGCTTCGGGTGATTCCTTGCTGGATCGTTGTTTGCTGGACTTTGCGCACTACGCCATTGCTCCGTCTCACGGAGAGTTACATGTGGAGAGACAGCGTGTACCTGAGCAGATACCGTATCAATTTACAGAACAATTCGGTGCTTTTGCAGCAGATGAGATTCTCGATTACGTTCACCGTCTTCATAACGATCAACAGACCCAGATAGACCATGCCGAGATAAGGGAGACCGTATAAATGAAAAAAATGAAGATTTACTTCAACCGTTGGTTCTCTGTAACGTATCATTATATGAATGCGATTCGGGACAATGAGGACGGTATGGAATTTGAGATCTACGGTACTCATCCTGATCCTGGACATATGGCATTACAGGGCTGTGATGTTGCAGAAGTTGAACCGCGTCTAACGGGCCGGGAGTATGTTGATTTTTGCCTCGACTTTTGCCGTCGTCATCAGATTGATGTGTTTATTCCACGCTGGAACATGCTGGACATCAGCAGACATATCTCCCTGTTCGAAGAGATCGGTACACGGGTTATCGTATGCTCGGACACGGAATTGCTGGAACAATTGATGGAGAAAGACCGGTTCTATGAATCGGTGCGTGAGAAGGGCATTATGGAGATTCCGGATTATTTCACGGTCAGTAATGCTGCACAATTCCAGCAAGCCTATGAGGCGCTACGTGCACGTGGACACGATGTATGCTTCAAACCATGTAATGGTGAGGGTGGTATGGGATTCCGAGTGATTAATAATGAACGTGATCCGTTGCAGGAGTTGTTCGGATACGCGCTTAACTCCATTTCGTATGAAGATGCCCTGCGTGCGTTCTCTTCTGCTCCGTCCTTTCAAAATGTCATGGTGATGGAGGTACTGGAAGGATATGAATACAGCATTGATTGTCTTTCGGATCGCAATGGGAAACTTATAACGGCTATCCCGCGTAGAAAAGAAAGAGGACGTTTGCGCTTGCTTGAAGAAAACGAGGAATTGCTGGCGATTGCCCGCAATGTGGCAGAAGTATATCGGATTCCTTATAATTTTAATATACAGATGAAATATCGCAAGGATACACCGAAGCTGCTGGAGATCAATCCGCGTATGTCGGGTGGGTTGCACATGTCTTGTCTGTCGGGCGTGAACTTCCCGTATCTGGCGGTCAAGTCTGCACTTGGCCATGATATTGGACCACTTCATCCGAAGTTTGGCATACTGGGAAGTCATATCGAACAGCCATTTATAATCGACGTTCAGAAGGTAAGCGGAGTACACCACGTCTAGCTGAGAATTTCCCTCAACATTGACACCTTCTGGATGGTTTTTTTACAATACGGATAAGTGTTGTTAAGGCAGGAGGACAAGTAATGTTACGGAAAACGAAGATAGGTATAGGCGCATTGGTCGGTTATGGTCTCGCGGCGATCACGAGTCCCTTTCTACCGGATGTCATCACGTGGGCAATTCCGGCACTGGCAACTGTGGTCGGAGGATTGATTCCTTCACGTTCCACGCCACGTACACAGGTCCAGGGTTCGTCATCAGCCCCTGTACCCATTACAGATATCGGAAATGAACCATCCCGCTTGAATGGTGGACAAGCACCGAGCACAGTGCCAACAGGGGCGCGAGAAGCTTCTCTGGCAGAGCCCCAACCGAGCTCCACTCCCGCACAGCATGCGGGCACAGAACAAGCGAAGCCTTCCCGGACCGAACCAGATCCTGTATTCGATCCGGTGATTGAATACCTGGAAGTACTGGAGGACATGATCATCTCCGAAGGTCAGAAGAACGAGCTGGATAATGAGATCGTGGAGAAATCACTCGCGTTGTTTGCCCGTTTGCAGCGTGTGATTCCTTCCCTTCAGGAACTAAATAACGGAGATATCAACCATACGGTGCGCAGACTTATTTTGAAAGACCTGAACGGTTTTATTAATCCATTTTTACGTTTAAGTGGAGAAGCCAAACGCAACAATCGGCGTATGCTGCTGAATGGTCTTCGAGACGTGGATTCCAAGATATCGGATATTGTATCAACGATTGAACATAAAGACTTAATGGAGCTCCAGAACAAAGCGGAACTAATACATCAACGGTATAACAGCTCTGAATTATAGGAGGGATTGGCATGGCAACGGAATGGGCTCAGTTGAAGCAGGAAGATGAGCAACGGATTAACCAGGAAGCAACACAGCTTATTCAGAAAGTGTCCCAAAGTGATCCGGCTCATCTGGATACCTTAATGGATGATATCGGCAAGTTGGGCGTGAAAACACAAGAGAGAGCAGGGCAGACTCTCAAGTTGCTTGATCGTCCAGTCAATGAATTGATGTCCGGGAACCGGGCAGAGGTATCAAACATGATCCTGAAGCTCCGTGATGAATGTGAGAGTTTGCAGCAGAGTAAAAATGTGAGTTTTGTCGGGAAGTTGTTACGTAAAAGCCCGCTGAAAAACTATGTATACCGTTATCAATCTGTTCGCACGAACATTGATGCGATCATTAACGGGTTGCGGGACGGCAAGGACAACCTGGAAGAAAGCATCGTAAATATGCGCCAATTGAAACGTTCCTCCATTCAGGAGATCTACAATCTGCAGACCAAAATCTCTTTTGGTAATCAATTGAAAGCATTGTTCGAAACCGAGATTGCCAAGCCTGAGAACGAGAATCGTAAAGCACATCTGGAGCGTGGGTTGCGCAAAGTGGTAACACGTACCCAATCCATGACAGAGATGATCATGCTGTACAATCAGGCAATCGCAGCTACCGACATCATTAATGATAACAATGACAAGCTGATTGATTCAGTGAACAACGCCATTGATAAAACAGCGAATCTGATCACCGTTTCGGCCATGATTGCCATGGCTCTTAATGATCAGGAGAAGGTCATTTCTGCTGTGGAAGCTACGAATAAGACGATTGAAGATCAATTCAAGGAGAACGCCAGATTGTTGAAGACAACAACAGAGAAAACAAATGAACTGTTGTCTAAACCTGCGATGTCCCTTGAAGCGGTCAATCAAGCGATGGGTGATCTGATGTCTGCACTGGATCTGTCCGAGCAGTCCAATCGCCGGATCATCGAGAGCTGTAATGACTATACCAACAAGATGACAACCCTTAACGCCAAAATGAGTGATCGACTGGGTCTGGAAGGACCGAAGGCTGCTGCCATTCCGGAGAAAAACAAACCGGATTCCAGTGCATTAGGATCTTTCCTGGATTAGGGTAGGACTCGCTGCATATCGTATCGAGATTGGTACATGGTTTTATTTTCTACGAGGGACGCCGAGTGCGTCTCTTTGTTTCATTTATTTGATAGAATGAAGGTAAAATCTGGGGTTGTGCGAAGGAGCTTGCTGAACATGCTGGACTTTTCATTCGAGATTATTGATGAGACCAAGATTAATATTCAATACAAATATGGCAGTGAGTTCTTTAACTTTAACCTGTATTATGCAAACGGGGAGTGGACGCTGCATCCTTTTGACGGCATACTGATCCAAAACCGTGAAATGTGCAGTCTGATTGTATCGGAGCTGCTCCGTAACAAAGATTTTCATGTCATGTTGGCTAAAGAGAAAATCATCTTATCCCAATTACGCACCAGTGTTAACCTCCAGTCCAATGAGCCGGATGAATGGGTTGCAGATCGAAGAAACGCGGATTATTCCAGTCCTGATGATGAGTTGATGGATTACATAGGGAACCACAGTTTCGAAGACATATTACAGCTTGAGCAAGAACAGATTGAGGCCAGAGTGCAATTCTTCCAACAGAGCATTCAGAGAATGTTTATGGAGGGGCTTGGACCGGAAGATGCTGATTTCATCAAAGTTCAGGCCGTGATTCGGATATATAAGGAGACATACGATCGTCTTGGTGAGTTGAATGATCATAATAGGGGTGATCGTGGACGCAGAAGATGGTAGGATGTAAAGGTGAAAAAAAGGTTCATCAGCCATAGGCAGATGAACCTTTTTGTTCTTCTGATATTCAAGGGAGATGAATGGTTTGGATATGATCGGTATGCATAATTAAAGAAGTCCCATCCGCTTCTACCAACGCAAGCAAGTGGCTGTCTGCACTCTTCAATAACCCTGCTCGGTAAGGCTTGCAACCGAGGTTGAGTACAACAAGTTCACCTATCATTTTATGAAGTTGCTGATCGAGTGTACGGGAGAGTGACATGGACGAAGGTTGCATAGGGAAATGTTGCTTACTAAGGGAATAGGGTGTGCTGTTAGTAGGGGAAGGAATAATATACTTCAGATGATTAATGGAAACATAGATAGAATGATATAACGGAGAGTAGAACATAAAGTAGTCATTCATAATATTTGTAATATAACCATGCAATGTTTTCCCTCCGATGGAGATTTCACTGAAACGTCCACGGGCGTTCATCAGCATTTTGCGGTAAGAGATGTTGGTGTGATCCATCTCGGGGTCGGGTGTTGGCAAAACTATACTTGAATCATCTGCCGTATTGACATGCATGGATTGAACATGATGAAGTGGAATATAAACAAATCGCTGATTTCCGTAGACTACAATCAAATCCTGGCCTACATCAATGATCTCACCCTGGATCGGTAGTTTACAGCCAGACAGCTCCAATTCGACGGATTTACCCAGCCAGTGTGTTACAAGTTCCACAGTATTCCTCCTCTCAATAGAGAATAGATGTCCAAATATATAGTGAAATTAGGCTAACAATTAGACTTATTGGTATCACAATAAAGGTAACTTTCATATACTGTTTCCAGGAGATTCGAATATGATGAGTCTTTAATATATACATCCAAATTAACGTTGCCAAGGTGCCAATAGGCGTCAGCAAGGCTCCGATATCACTTCCCAGAATGTTGGCAAGATACGCAAGATGCAGTTGAGATTCACTTAGTGGAAGATCTGTAACAGCAAAGGTCCCAATCATGACGGAGGGCAAATTGTTGAATAGATTGGAAAGCAGAGTGAGCATTAACCCCGACACAGCAATGATGCTGGCATTTCCTCCTTCTATTATAGGTTTCATCCACTGAATGATTGACGCGGTCAAGCCTGCGCGGTGAAGACTATCCACAATGACATAAATGCTGAAGGCAAAGAGTAGAATGTGCCAGGGCGTTTGTGTTATCACATCTTTGAGTCCAGTCCGGGTGCGATACCAACGCACAGCGAGCATGAGAATAACACCAGTGATTGCAACTACCTCCATACGTATACCGACTTGCTCAGCTAGAAAATATCCTGCACGGATAAATACAACGATACCAATACAGACACGGAACAGCCACCAGTCTACTTTATTCTCAGATTCAGTTGTCTGCAGCGGATGATATCCTGAACCTGATGAAGACTGCAGGGATACAGGGAAATGATGAATAACTTTGGGAATACTTCTGCGAAAATAATAGAACAGCAGTACAGTCATCACCATGATCGCAAGCATGGATGGCACAAACATCATCTGAGTATAAGTATTCAGATTTAAGCCAACCATTTGTAAAGCAATCAGATTAGCCAGATTACTAAGTCCAATTGGCGCACTGGAAGCCGTGGCGATTAGAGCACCGGAGATCAGGTAGGGTAACTGTTGATGCATTTTCAGACGAAGGATAGAACAGATTCGAATAATGATCGGAGTTGTGATCAGAATACTGCCATCATTGTTGAAGAAGATGGTCATGAGAAAACAAAGTAATAGAATTAGCCAGAACAATCGAAAGCCGGAACCTCTTGCTTTCTCAATCATATTCAAAGCGATCCAGCGAAAAAAACCGATGCTATCTAGAATAATCGACATGACAATGGTAGAGAGGATTGTTACGGCTGCACCAGATACGATCCCGAAGATTCCAACAATGTGAGCATAGCTGCTCACTCCAGTTAAAATAAGAAGAAGGGCGCCAAGCGAGGTGGGTATAGATTCATTCAATCCGCCAGGACGCCACATCAGGAAAATGACAGTGATGATAAAGACCCCGAAGGTTAACCACAACTGGTAGTCAGGCATTTACTGTGATTCACCTCCCAAGGGGAGAAGTCCTGACGAAGCCTGAAGCAGATGTTCATGGGATGGAGTGGGCCTTCCGGGTGTAACGATCCAGTAAAAAGGCACACCAATCAAGACTAATGCGACGAAGATCAACATGATAATTCCCCCCTTTAAGCTGGTAGATAACTTAAGTTGTCAGTTTATTTTATTTACTTCTTTTTACCGCCGGATTTGTTGCCACGGGATTGATTGCCTTGGCAACCTTGGCAACCTTGATTGCCTCGCGACTTGTTGCCACCTGATTTATTGCCTTGGGATTGATTGCCTTGAACTCGTTGCCCCTGAGAACGATTGCCTTGACTGCTCCGCGACTTGTTGCCGCCGGACTTATTCCCCTGAGCTTGGTTGCCTTGAGCTGCTTGGTTCCCTTGAGAACGATTGCCACGCGACTTGTTGCCTTGAGCCGCCTGATTACCTTGGGCTGCTTGGTTTCCTTGACTTTTATTATTACTGCTGTTGTTGTTGTTGTTGTTGTTGTTGTTGTTCCCACCACCACGTACGAGGGATACGGATTTCACATGTTGCATCGGAATACGAACAATCTCCTGATTTTTCAAAGTCATGATCAATTGGTTCTGGTTGGCATCGGCCAGGATGCCTTCCACTTTTTCAGGTCCTCCCCGGTTAATCTGAACATGGCGGAAGCGGAGTGCTTGCATAACGCCCAAAAACGTGTTGGAAGGAATAGGGTTCCCCATGGTTGCATTTCGGTTACCACCGGAACGGCCTGTATCTGTTATGCTTTTGACATGTGATTCATTAACGTAGACAATCCCTTCTTTGCAGTTCATTGCCATGTAGTCCATGCGTACGTCCGTAAGTGTACCTTGTATTGAATCAGGTCCTCCCCGGTTAATCTTAATCTCTCTTCCCAACAAACCTCTTATTCCTTGACCATTCATAGACATTGTGTTTGACCCCTTCCATGATATAAGTTCAGATGGACAGAAATGGTGGATGTAAATGTGATCCCTTCCATTCGTCATTCGTGTCTGTCTGTAGTTTAAGCATATGTGACATGCTTCTTGGAGGGACTAGCCAGTTAACTATATTTATACCATTTCAGCTATAATCTATGAAAATGATGTAAATTTATAGATTAATAACTCGGTTATTCCGCATTATGACAAGTGAATTGGGATGTGATAAGTATCAGGACTGTGCATTCGCCCGTACGACTTTCTGTGCATCTGCATAGGATGATGTAAGAGCCTACGGGCGAATCTTACAGGTACTCGAAAGGCGGATGGAAATGGCTCTACCTGTCTACCATATCAGCTTGTCTCCAACCGAATATCAACAGTTAACGTCCAATATATGGTCAGAGACGTTTGTGAACAGCACGATGCAGATGGGCGGTAAGCCGTTTCCGATCCGGCTTCGATACCGTGGAGGACATACACGCGGTTATCCCAAAAAATCATTTGAGATTCGTACATCCAGCCGAACGTATCATTTTAATGCGGAGTATGATGATCCTTCGTTGTTGCGTAATGCACTTTCTTTTCGTTTTTTTGAGTCGATTCGTGTACCCGCACCGTCTACACAACACTGCGTACTCTATCTGAACGGGCAGCTTCTGGGTGTATACCTGAGGATCGAAGGAGTGAAATCCTTCTTTTTTCGCCAACGGAAAATCCCTGTGCGCAGTATCTTCTATGCGGTGAATGATCATGCTGGTTTTATGATAAATTCGAATTCCTCTTCAACAAGTACCGATCTATTGTCAGGGTACAGCTTAATTCGTGGTAAAGATGTGGATCGCACAAGGCTACGTAACTTTATTCAGCAGTTGAACATAAAGTCCAGGCTGGAATTGTTTCGTTTTTTACAGTCGAGGGTGGATACAGACAATTATTTACGCTGGTTAAGTGGAGCTGTGCTTACAGGGAACTTCGACGGATTTCATCAGAATTACACATGGTATGAGAAAATCAAAAGCGGAAAATATGGCATCCTGCCTTGGGATTATGAGGGTACTTGGGGGAGGAATTGTTATGGAACACGAGTTGACCCCAATCTTGTTCGTATTCAGGGGTATAACAGACTTACCGGACGATTGCTGGCATTCCGCAGTTTCCGTCAACAATATAAAAAGCTGATGCGGCAGCATCTGATGAATGCTTTTACAGAGAAGCGAATTATGCCTCTAGTCCATCGATTGCACAATGAGATTCGGGAAGATGTCAACAAAGATCCTTACATGAAATGGCCCATGGATGTATTTGCAGGTGAACCGGAAAGAATTCGCGAATATGTGCTGAAACGTCGGGAGTATCTAAGTGAAAAACTACGTCAGCTGTAAGCACTAACTAGCGTGGGGAAGGGAGACCTTCCTTTTTTTACTGCCAAAATGAAGAGAAGTTTATTGTATTGGGAAAAGTAGGGTAATAAGAATAGAAGCGGCATTGTAAAATACGCTATAATAACCATATGTGTACATAGAAATGATTACATATTGGACGCTGTGGAGAAAACAACATGTCTAATGGAGGCTCTGAGCTGGAACATGTTATCGGTTTAGGGTGCTCCGAGCCGGAGGAATGCTTATGATCAAGCTGTTGTACTACTTGAAGAAGTACCGAGTTGCCGCGATTGCAGCCCTGGTCATGATGTTAATTGAGCTTGCGGTGGAGCTGGCTCAGCCTTATCTGATCTCCAAGATCATCGATAACGGGATTCAGCAGGGAGACTTATCTGTCGTCTGGTTGTGGGGCGGTGTGCTAGTTGCTAGTGCTGTTGTGGCTTTTGCTGCCGGAATTGCGAGTTCGTTCTTTGCATCCCATGCAAGTCTGGGGTTTGGATACGATCTGCGGGAGAAGCTGTATGAGAAAGTGCAAACGTTCTCTTATGCCGTCTTTAACCGGTTCGCGACATCGTCCCTGATTACCCGATTAACGGGGGATGTGACCCAGGTTCAGGACACCGTCTTCATGAGTCTGCGCTTCATGACACGTGTGCCCCTGGTGGTGATTGGTAGCATGATTATGGCAGTAATCGTGAACCCGAGGTTGGGTCTGCTACTGGTTGTCATGGTGCCTGTACTGCTCATTGTTGTGGTGTGGATGATCAAAAAGGCAGCGCTGCTGTTCCGCAATGTGCAGCGCAGACTGGATGCCGTCAATGGAGTCATCCAGGAGAATCTGACAGGCATTCGGCTGATCCGTGTCTTCGTACGGATGGGCCATGAGATCGAACGCTTTGCCGGATTCAGCGGCAAGCTGATGAAAGGCACAATCTCCGCGCTGCGCTTGACGGAGACCACGATGCCGTTCATGTTGCTGATGATGAACGTTTGTATCATCGCCGTGTTATGGTTTGGACGAGTCGACATTGCCTCCGGTAATGCAACCGTGGGTGAAGTGGTCGCCGTCATTAACTACCTGCTTCGCACAATTGGTGCCATGTCTGCGTTGTCATGGATTCTGGTAACCTTCTCCAGAGCAAGCGCTTCGGCGCAAAGGCTGAATGAAGTGTTTAATACAGAGGACACGTCGGAGACTGAACAGACGATATCAACGTCTGCACCATCTGCTGGATCTATGAAATCTTCGCATTTTCCGCAATCTGTATACCCAGCGAAGAAACAGCGCGCTGTGCAGGGAGCGGTTGAATTCCGCAGTGTAGGCTTCAGTTATCCGAATAGTGAAATTACAGTTTTGGATAACATCACATTCACTGCAAAAGCGGGGGAGCGTATTGCCATTATGGGAGCAACTGGCTCAGGCAAATCCTCGCTGGTACAGCTCATTCCGCGGTTATACACAGAAGATCAAGGAAAGGTACGGATTGATGGTACCGATGCATCAGAGCTGGATCTGTCCATGCTGCGTGGTGCGATTGGTTATGTGCCGCAGGAGGTTGTCCTGTTTACCGGTTCCATCCGGGAGAATATTGCCTGGGGTCAGGAAGATGCTACCTTGGATGAGATCGTGGAAGCCGCAAAGCGCGCGCAGATCCATGAAACAATTGAGAATTTACCAAACGGTTATGATACATTGCTGGGTCAACGGGGAGTGAATCTCTCCGGTGGACAGAAGCAGCGACTTTCCATTGCACGAGCACTGGTACGTAGACCAAGAATTTTGATTCTGGATGATAGCACAAGTGCGCTGGATGTGGCTACAGAAGGCAGACTGCTCGATGCACTGGAGGAATTGTCGTGTACCACGTTTATCATCACCCAGAAGATCAGTTCAACCACTTCGGCGGACCTTATTCTGCTGCTTGATGATGGACAACTCATTGGGCAAGGAAAACATGAAGACCTGATGGAGTCGTCAGAGCTGTATCGTCGAATCCATGAATCACAATACGGGGAGGGTGCACAGCATGTTCAAAGCATTCATTGAGCCTTTCCGTCAGCCGCCACCGCCGATTGATCCGGAGACGTTACGATCAGGTGGTGGTCGCAAACCCAAGGCACGGGCGAAGAATTGGTCAGGTACGCTAGGTCGTATCTGGGCCTATCTGGCACGTCGCAAGGTTAAGCTGTCCATGGTACTGTTGATGGTGTTTGCCAGTTCCGCACTCGCTTTGCTTGGCCCCTACATGGTGGGGGTGGCCGTGGATGATTTCATCGCGGGCGAAGCCGGCGCAAGCTGGACTCGGTTTCTGATTGGATTAACCGCAGTGTATGTTTTGTTCTCTCTTACATCCTGGTTACAAAATATATGGATGATCGAAATTGCACAGGAAACTGTGTTCCGCATGCGGTATGATCTGTTCTCCCATCTGCACAAGCTGCCGATTCCATTCTTCGGTAAACGCCAGCAGGGGGAGATTATGAGTCGGGTGACCAATGATATCGAGAATGTGAGCGGTACGTTGAACAGCTCGGCGATCCAGATTTTTTCGAGTGTTTTAACCCTGCTCGGAACGTTTGGGGTTATGCTCTGGCTCAGCCCGCTGCTGACCCTGCTTACCTTTATCGTTGTTCCTTTGATGGCCATCGGCATGCGTTGGATAACGCGCAGAACGGGACCGCTCTTCAAGGAGCGGCAACGCAATCTCGGTGAACTTAACGGTTACATCGAAGAGACGTTATCCGGGCAGCGGATCATTAAGGCATTCTCGCAAGAGGAACGGGTGATTCGCGGTTTTGAGGAACGGAATACCCGCATCCGGATTTCCGGTTTCTGGGCACAGACGATCTCTGGTTTTATCCCGAAACTGATGAATGGATTGAACAACCTGAGCTTTGCGATTGTGGCGGGCATCGGTGGTATTCTGGCGATTCAGGGTTCGGTTACAGTTGGGGTGATTATTATCTTTGTAGAATATGCCCGTCAATTCACCCGTCCGCTCAATGATCTGGCGAACCAGTGGAATACGTTATTGTCCGCGATTGCGGGGGCTGAGCGCGTATTCGAGGTGCTGGACGAAGATGAGGAAGCGAAGGATGAAGGGGCAGCGATATCTCTGGACAAGGTAGAGGGAGCCGTTGGCTTTGACAAAGTATCCTTTGGATACGATGAAGGACGTAACATTTTGCATGAGATCAGCTTTGAAGCCAAACCGGGGGAGATGATTGCCCTTGTGGGTCCGACCGGAGCGGGGAAAACAACATTAATTCAGCTGTTATCCCGTTTCTATGATCCAACAGGTGGCACATTAACGGTAGATGGTCGCGATATGACCACCATTCGGCGTGAGAATCTGCGGTCACATATGGCATTTGTACTACAAGATTCATTTCTGTTTCAGGGCACGATTCGAGAAAATATTCGGTTTGGCCGTCTGGACGCAACGGATGAAGAGGTGGAAGCAGCCTCCCGGCTGGCGAATGCCCACTCCTTCATTGTGCGAATGAAGGATGGATACGACAAAGTGCTCCAGGCCGATGGGAGCGGCATTAGTCAGGGGCAGAAGCAACTACTCGCCATTGCCCGGGCAATCTTGGCAGATCCATCGATACTCGTACTGGACGAAGCGACGAGCAGTATTGATACTGTTACGGAGATTAAAATCCAGGAAGGGTTGCAACGTCTGATGCAGGGACGAACCAGCTTTGTCATTGCCCATAGGTTGAACACGATCCGTCAGGCCGACCGGATTCTGGTGCTGAAGGATGGGCAGCTACTGGAGCAAGGCTCGCATGATGCATTGCTGGAACAAGGCGGTTTCTACAGCGAGCTGTATTACAGTCAGCTGCGTAAAAAGGCGCAATAGTCATTTTGGATAATATGGGACATGTATTAGAGAACTTGTAGGTATGTAAAAAGAGCAGGGATGAGGGCACGATGCTCCTCAATTCTGCTCTTTTTGCATATTCCCTTGAAGGAAAATGGAAAACGGAACTGTGATTGTATGTTAAAATAAGGATATATTGGAATAGGTCCGTTTTTGGACGGTTGCCAGCGGTTTTGAAGCATGAGAATGAATTTTTACACGTATGCCTGTAGTCAGTCATGTGATGCATTAAAAGAGAGGAGGGCAATGCGGAATGGAATTCAAATTTGGGAATGCTGCTATTCTTCTACCCCCTGTTCACATTATTATTATCGCAATCATTATTATTTTCATTCTAGTAAGGTGGAGCAAGCAGTTAGAAACAAGACGTTTTACGGTTTTCTTTTACTTTTTGATTAGTACGTTCATTACGCCAATTTATTCTCAAAGTACAACAAATGGTGTCTTTGAGCTATGGATCCCCGCAGGGTTTATTTTGGTTTTCTTTTATTTGATTCGTAGCGAAAGATATCATCCATCTAAAATGAAAGCGAGTATCTTAGGATTTTCAATAGCATTATATCAGTTAATCCTTCAATATGTCGGATGAAGGGACAGGACAGGATAATTCAACAAGAACAAGTAAGCAATAGGTTGAAAACAAAAGAGCAGATCCTGATCACAGGACCTGCTCTTTCTCATTTAACTTCCAATAACTTTCCAGTTATTAGCCTGCTCCACCGTTAATGGCTGGTGTCTGCGGATGTAATCTTCCACCAGTGCGGCCATATCCGTGGCACCTTCGTGCAGTACCTTTTTGCCCGGATACATCGCATAATCTCCGCCGCCAGCAGCACGGTAGCTGTTCATCACCACAGAGTACATGCCATCCATGTCCATGGGTTTGCCTTCACGTTCCAACTTCACAACTCGACTGCCTACAGGTTGGGAAATATCCAACTCGTACTCCATGCCAGCCCACATATCGTAATTATAATGTTGGGGTTTGGGCTCCATATAAGCCGGATTGACTGCCACCTCACCAGAAGCATTCACTTCAAAGTAACGTGCCGTTTGTTCCAGTGCCTCCCGGATATCCTGACCACTCAACTCCAGCACCGTCAGAGTATTAGGATAGATGAAGTTGGATAACACGTCCCGAACGGTGATGTGACTCCCGAAACCGCGAGCTTCTTCACTCAGCATGGCGGTATTGGAGAGCTGCGCTCCAGTCGCTTCCATCTGCACTTGATGTACAAAAGCAATGAATGGATGTGCCTTGAGTCGCAGAGCCGTAGCATTGGTGATGGTTAAATCCCCAGCCACCTCGCCAATGGGTTGATCAAGCCATGCTTGTGCCTCAGTTTCCAGCTCTTCCGTCAGTTTCATGACGGTTGCATCAGGTTCAACCTCATGATGTTCATCCAGAAGTAACAACCGAGCCTGCTTATCTGTAATCTGCCACTTCCCGCCCGATGATTGCTCCAACTGAACGGATACATGCCCTGCACCATTTCCACTGAATCCCGGCTGAATGACGGTTACACCATGAATAGTAGCTGTAAGCTGACGATGCTGATGTCCGGTAAGCAACACATCGATGCCTTCAATGTCCCGACAGATGGCATAGCCTTGATTTTCTCCAGTTAACCGCTCGGTAGGCTCTCCTGTTTCCAGATCACTCTCAAACCCGCCGTGATAACTGACAACCATTACATCTGGTTGTTCATGTTCATGGATATAGCTAACCCATGTACGAATCGTCTCCAAGGCATCATGGAACTGTAACCCCTCAATATTTTTCGGATGCTCCCAGTTTGGAATGTAATGCGTAGTTGCGCCCAACAGGGCTACTTTGACACCCGCAGACAAGGTTTTGATTAGATACGGAGGACCGAAGGCAGGAATGTCTGGTTGCTCATCTTTTACAATATTGGCAGACAGCCAGGGGAAATTAGAAGCTTCAACTGCTCCGCGCAACAGACTCTGACCATAGTTAAACTCGTGATTGCCCATCACCGCAGCATCATAACCGAGTTCATTCAGTACCGTTATGAATGGATGCACCTCGTTTTTGGAAACCTGTGAAGCTGCATAGGAGGCCAAGGGTGATCCTTGCAACAGATCCCCGTTATCCACCAGCATCAATTCAGGTGCACGTTCACGTTCCTTGCGAATCAGGGAGGCCAGCAGGGCAAGCCCAGCCGGGCGGTAGGCATTGGTATTGTAATGAATGGGACGGATCGCCCCGTGCAGATCACTGGTATACAGAATATCGAAGCTTGCCGTATGGTTTGTGGATGTCATTTTACAATCTCCTCTAATATATAAGTTCAGATATATGGAATTACTATAAAACGGAGAAGAATGAATAGCCTGAAGAACCGAAGTATACGCCGTTATCTCCGATGTTCTTCTTATATCTTCAACCATAATGAGCCTATTCTAACAGATACAAGTCGCGCTGACAGCCTGACAGGAAACTTTACAAAACTCCAAATTTCGTTTCACATCGCGCTAATATTTGGCAACTATAGTAGATAAGTACTGAAAAATAGAAACTCTTTGGAGGGTGTTCGTTTGAAGAAGTCTGCTTTATTTGTACCATTGTTGATTTTGGTTCTGTTTCTGAGTGCTTGTGGGTCTAGCAGTAGTACAACAGGTTCGGCTAACGGGGATAATTCGAGTTCTAATGCATCCGGTACGTCTACGGCAGAGACAGAGAAAGCTGTCGAAGGTTATGTGCCAACTGAATTGACGGTTCAATTTGTTCCTTCCCAGAATGCAGATACGCTTGAAGCCAAAGCGAAACCGCTGGAGAAGTTGCTTGGTGACAAACTGGGCATTCCGGTAAAAGTCAGCGTATCCACCGACTACAACACAATTATTGAAGCAATGGCTTCCAACAAAGTAGACGTAGGTTTCTTGCCTCCGACAGCTTATGTACTGGCTAAAGAAAAAGGCGCTGCGCAGGTTATTTTGCAAGCACAACGTTTCGGTGTAAATGATGAGACAGGTGCTCCAACCGAAGAGTTGGCGGATTCCTATAAATCCATGTTCATTGTAAAAAAAGACTCTCCGATTCAATCCATCGATGATCTTAAAGGTAAAAAAGTGGCTTACCAAAACGTAACGTCTTCCGCAGGTTATGTATGGCCAGCAGGTCTGTTGCTGGACAGAGGCATTGATCCATTAAAAGATGTAACACCTGTAACGTTGAAAGGTCATGACCAAGGTGTTATCGCTGTATTAAACGGTGACGTTGATGCAGCAGCTATTTTCCAAGATGCCCGCAACACGGTAGCTAAAGACTATCCGACTGTATTTGAAGATACACGTGTACTGGCGTTCACTGAGCCTATTCCTAACGATACCATTGCCGTTCGTACAGACATGAATGCAGATTGGACTGCGAAGATCAAACAAGCCTTCATCGATATCGGTAAAGATACTGAAGGTCACCAGATCATCAAAGAAATCTATACGCATGAAGGTTATGTAGAGTCCGATGATAGCAAGTTTGAGATCGTTCGTCAGTATGGCGAAAAAGTGAAAGGTGAATAATTTTGATCCAAAAGTAGTTCGGGATCTGTTCACATTGTAGTAGCTTTCTTGGATGGGAACAGCTTAATCGTAGCAATGGACAGGCCAGTTCAGCGTGATCTACGCTGCGCTGGCTTGTGCCATTATAGCAAGGACTCATGTATGGTTGATCATTATGAATGAAAGAAGGATATTGTCATGATTGAGCTTCATAACGTTACCAAAACTTACGCTAACGGTACCAAGGGCCTGGATAATATTAATCTGAAATTTAAGCAGGGTGAATTCATTGCTGTTGTGGGTCTGTCCGGTGCGGGTAAATCAACGCTCTTACGCTCCATTAACCGACTACACGACATTAGTGAGGGCGAGATTCTGATTAACGGAAGTTCCATCACGAAGGCACAAGGCAAACGGCTGCGCATGATCAGACGTGACATCGGCATGATTTTTCAGAGCTTCAATCTGGTGAAACGCTCTAGTGTACTACGTAACGTACTCGCTGGACGGGTTGGGTACCATTCCACCATGCGCACCATTATGGGTCGTTTTCCAAAAGAGGATATTGAACTGGCGTTCACTGCGCTGGATCGCGTGAATATTTCGGAGAAAGCTTATTCCCGTGCAGATCAGTTGTCTGGTGGACAACAACAGCGTGTGGCTATTGCCCGTGTACTGGCACAGGAAGCAAAAATCATTCTGGCCGACGAACCGGTTGCTTCACTTGACCCGCTTACAACAAAACAGGTCATGGATGACCTGAAACGCATCAATCAAGACCTTGGGATTACGACCATCGTCAACCTTCACTTTATTGATCTGGCGAGAGAGTATGCGACCCGTATTGTCGGATTGCGAGCAGGCGAGGTGGTCTTCGACGGCCAGGTAGAAGAGGCAACGGATGAGCGCTTTGCAGAAATTTACGGCAGACCAATTCTGGCTGACGAATTGTTGGACAAGCAGGCTGTGCATGAGCAGGGAGAAGTTGTGGTATGAAGGGGCAGTCCAACGTTCCACTTCAGAATTCAGGCGGAGTGGGGAAGGAACCTGGTTCCAGCCCGGCTCAGGTTGTGAATCGCCCAAAACCGCCTGGGCGTACGAAACATTTGCTCACCTTAGTGATCATTCTGCTCCTTCTGTGGGCCAGTGCCAAGCAGACGGATGCCAGCTTCACGGAGTTGTTTGAAGGTTTTCCCAACATGCTGGATCTGCTGAAGGAGATGTTCCCGCCCCGGTGGAGTTACTTTGATAATATCGTGCAAGGCATGCTTGAAACGATTCGAATGGCCCTGATTGGGACAACCATTGGTGCGATTATTGCGATTCCAGTCTCGATTATCTGTGCCGGTAACCTGATGCCAAGTCGCTGGATCTACTATCCGGCGCGCTTTCTGTTGAACCTGATTCGGACCGTGCCGGATCTGTTGCTTGCTGCTTTGTTCGTTGCTGTGTTTGGTTTGGGGCCAATCCCCGGAATCTTGGCACTGGCTGTGTTCTCGATAGGTCTGATCGCGAAACTGACGTATGAGACGCTGGAAACCATTGATCAGGGGCCGCTGGAAGCGATGACGGCTGTTGGTATGAACCGGATTCAGCTCATTGTATATGGCGTGGTGCCGCAACTGGCTGCCCAGTTCACATCCTATGTGCTGTATGCCTTCGAAATTAATATACGTGCGGCTGCCATTCTGGGACTGGTGGGAGCCGGAGGAATTGGACTCTACTATGAGGCCACACTTGGGTTCCTGGAGTATGACAAGACCAGCGTAATCATTCTGTTTACCCTCGTCATCGTTCTGGTCATTGATTATGTAAGTACTAAGCTGCGGGAGAAATTGCTATGATGAAAAATGAAACAAGCCGCATCCGGCCTAAACCACGGAAGAACCCGCTACGCTGGGTCATTGTGTTACTGTTAATCCTTGTGTATGTCTGGGCGCTTGCCGGTGTACCGTTTACTGGTTTCAAGGAAACTGCCGCTCAGATTATGAAAGCCATTGTAGCCGGAATTTTCTCACCGGACTGGGAGTTTGTATATTTGCCTGAGGGAGAAGACCTGCTGCGTGGACTGCTAGACACGTTGGCAATCTCCGTACTAGGTACTGTAATCTCGGCCGTGCTCTGTATTCCATTTGCCTTCTGGTCTGCCCGTAACATGAGTGGGCATCGTTCCATCTCGGGTGCAGGCAAAATGGTACTCAGCTTTATTCGCACGTTCCCTGAGATTATCATGGCCTTGTTGTTCATTAAGGCAGTAGGTCCCGGATCGTTTGCAGGGGTTCTCGCCCTTGGGTTGCACTCCATCGGCATGTTAGGCAAATTGTACGCGGATGAAGTTGAAAATATCGACTATGGCCCATCTGAGGCGCTGCTTGCCTCCGGAGCCAATCGTATGCAGCAGTTGTGGTTTGCCATCCTGCCACAGGTTATGCCTGGATTCCTGAACTATACATTGTATCGGTTCGAGATCAATGTACGTTCCGCGACCATACTGGGGGTAATCGGAGCAGGGGGGATTGGTACACCACTGATCTTTGCATTGAGCACCCGGAACTGGCCGCGAGTAGGTATAATCCTGCTGGGTATTATCGTGATGATCACGATTATCGACTTGATCTCGGGGTATATTCGTAAGAAGCTGGTGTAAGGGTTAATGTGGCGCTACGAATATACTAGATGATAAATTAAGATAAGTTGATAGCGTAAGAAGAGAGGGCTATTCGGTGCCGGAATATTGGCAGGGATAGTCTTTTTTTGTGTCTGTAAATAAACATCGGTGCGTTCTTGTTGCTCAGCTAACCGTCGAGGAATAAGAGGATTCCAAGAATATGCATCACAATGATTGAGTTATTTTCCAAATCCATGTAATATTAATAGGTTTCTATATAAAGGGAATTAAGGATATTAATCAATACTCCTCATAGATAGCCATACAAGAAATGAGTTTTTCGAAAGGAAGGTGACCTATGGATATATTTTATTTTATATGGATTGTATTTATGGTGTTAATATTGCTGTATAGAATGATTTTTCAGAAGTTTAAAAAACATAACAGAGAAAATATTGGGCTCAGTGCAATCCTGATCATTTTCACGGGAAGCAGTTATACGTTTACACAGATGAACTTGATTTTTGTCATTAGTGTCATCGCCGTGGCCGTTTATTGTGTTGTATGGAACAGCATTCTATTTGTTAGAAATGGCTATGAGCCAGAACGTTTGAAATGAACCCGTTCTGCATCGGCGATAAAGAATTTAAACAATGTAGCATAGCCTTGCGGGAACTGGGCTAAGGAACCTGAGAGTCCCTGTTTAGCCTCATAAGGCATCACTGGAATTCTAACGAATCGTAGTGACGCTATATGTTGCGTTTTGCCCGATTTAACCCTTTGGCAACTGAAATGTAGTTAAATAGCGATGCTGAGGTTCGTTAGATTTTAAAATTCGGCCCAAATGGCCGAATAAGATCTGTCAGGTTCTTTAGCACTTAGGAAGTGTCTGGAAAGGCTGAAGCGGCATAACTATCATTAGTGCTGCAAGTGTCTACTTTCTGGGCAGAGGTTCTACATGCACGATTGTCAAAAAAACGTGACTACTTCACCCGTTTCACCGATATATGTGCTTTCAACTAAAAAACCGAAACCATGTTGCCCTGTGAATCAGGCAATGTTGGTTTCGGTTTTTTAGTTGCTTGGTTAAACGTTAGGCTTCTTTACTGAGACTTAACTAGCCAAAGGCAATGCTTTGGTAACTTGAACCGTAATTGTCTCGGTGCTGGTTACGCCTGCAGCGTTGATCAGCTCAGCACGATATGTGTACGTTCCGTTAGCGCGACCCGACAATTCCGTTGTAGCACTTTGAGAAGCAGGTGTTGCCGCGTTCAACGCTTGTGTATCAATCAATACATCATTCTCATAGAGACGGTATTCGGTTGCATTTGTACCCCACCAGAGGTTCATGGATACGTTATAGTTGCCGTCACCATCCCAGTTGTTTTGGGACAACGTAGCTTTGCCTGGAGCAGCATTGGTTACTTGTACCGTCAGCACGTCACTGCGTGTTGTGCCTTTGTCATTGGTCAGCTCAGCTACATAGGTATACGTGCCGTTGGCTTTGCCTGTAATGGCGGTTTTGGAGGACTGAGCCGATGGTGAAGCCGCAGTCAACTTCTGCGTATCGATCAGAACGCCATTCTCATACAGTTTGTACTCAGAACCGTTTTCACCCCACCAGAGGTTCATGCTTACGTTGTACGAACCTTCGAACAGGCCAGTGGTATATCCATTATCAGAAGAAAGCACCGGTTTACCCGGTGCTCCTGCAGCTGGAGTGGAAGGCACTTCGCCGCCACCTTGCTCTTCAGCAGGTACAAAATCATTCAAACTTCTAGGTTTCAATTGATATACATCTTTGAAAATAGCGGAAACGCCTGTGATATCGATTTTGTCACCAGCAGCATAAGGGAAGGAAGTCTCCGTCACACCTGTACGGGTGTCTACACGGATGTGTGTGCTCGTTCCATCTGCTGCTACCGCGTCGAATTCAAAAGATCCAACTGGTGTAGCACTGATGATATTCTCAATCGTTACATTTTTCAATTGAACCAGTTGACCTTGGTTCGCATCTGTAATTGCAGTAACCTCGATTGGAGTAGGTACGGAAGCCGTACCTGTTTTCTCAATCGCAACGATATCGGTAAGCTCGAACTCGCTGTTATAGATGGTTGTTGCTGCTGTTACTTTCACCTTGTCACCAGCATGGAAGCCGCTAGTGTGCTGGAATACGTAGATTCCAGCAGTTTCATCTTGAAGATAGAAGGCTTGTCCACCAAATGCACCTGGCTCTGTCGTCACAACACCTTCGATGGTTACGGTAGTGCCAGCAGCTTTGGTGCGTGCTTCAGCAACGGTGATAGCTGCTGGAATCGGTCCTTCTTCTTCCGGAAGCTGTTCTGCTGGCACATTGCCAACAGTCACGGCATTGGTGATCAGGTTGCTGCCATTCAGACGCAGACGCAAGCTGGCAGCGCCAGTTGTACCTGGTTTGATCCGGACGTTCAGATCTTTGATCCCGCGACCTTGGCTGTCCGAGGTTACACTGAATGTGGAGCTATACCCGTACGAAGTTGGCCAAGTACCACTTTCATTCTGGATCATGGCGACCTGTGTTCCGCCAGTCAGATAGATACCGGCACTATAACCGGATACGGTTGTGTTCGGAACCATGTTCTCCACAACTACACGAATCTGGAAATCTTCTGCATTCGGAAGGGTATCCTGTTTCACGAAGCTGTATGCAGCGTTCGCACTGGATGCAGGGCCTCCGTAAGAACCAGCCTTGAACGTGGAACGATCGTACCACTTATATCCGGCAGCAGGTGCGGACCAAGGTTCAGCCTGTGGTTCTGTGGAAGCAGCCGGCTCTTCGAATGGCAACAGCGCTGTAGCTGTGTCCAGTTCAAGTCCGTTCACTTCAGTCAGGCTTGTGTAGTTCTCTTGTGTAGCAAGCCAGTTTACGGTGTTCACGAGCAACACGGCATCATCGGCTTCTTTAAAACCGTCATAAGTTGTTTTGCGTGTGCCTGTCTCTTCACGCAAGTATTTTGGTGATGCATCTTCTACTGGAGAGGAGTCACCGATGAAGGCAGCTTTACCTGCGCCCAGCTTGGATACAGCCACGTAAGGACCTTCTTCAATCCCGCCGCCGTTGTAGACACCTTGGTCTACCGCGTTATTCCATTTTGCGTTGGTTTTTGGCAGGTACACAATACCTTTTGCCTTTTCCGGATCGGTGATTGCAAGTGTTGAACCTGCGTGCATGGCTACAGCCGATACGCCTTCTGTGATGCCGAAGGCTTGATCTGCCGGTACAACGATATTGGCGTTGATATCGCCAAGTGCGTTATAGCGGAAACGTACGCCGAAGTTATCGGACAACCAGTCCGAGCCGGTTACATTTTGCATCGCTTCAGAATTACGCTCATCGGTGCTCATACCTTTGGCCGGATCTTCGAATGCTCCCCGACGATAGCCGTTGATGACTTCAGAGCCATCCCAGCGGTTTTTATTACGGTCTGCATTATAGTGATCTCCAACAAAGAAGATGCTGCCGCCCGTTTCAACATATTGTTTCAGTGCTGTTTGTTCGGATGTTTTGAAAGGAACTTGAGGCTCTGCAATAACGAATACGTTATACTCTTTCAGATCATCATAGGTAAATGGAGTTGTCTTGCGAAGTTCTTTGACATAGTAACCATCATTCGCGAGTGCATTCCCGAAGTCGGAGAAACCTCCATCAATGACCCAGTCTGCAGCTCCAGCCGTTTGGCCGTGAGAGTTGTCGAACAATACTTTTTTACCTGCATTTTGGTTCACAACCTTTGCCTGGATGAACGGTGCCGGGTCTGTCGGTCCTTCCGCATGAACCGATGCATCTCCGTTCCATAATCCGACCTGAAGCGGCAAAGCCATGGACAATGCCAGGAGTGATTTTAAAAATACTCCTCGCATACCTGTTAATTTACCCAACCAAATCCCTCCCAAATATTAGTTGATTCATGAGTTCGTCCATATTCTACCACATGAAAATCTCACATAGTCATAACAATTTGTAAAAATTAACTCGATATTTGTAAAATTGGGTCTTTTGACATATCCATAGGTATTTCGGTCCCGTCATAATCCATTCATTTCTGCGTGCATATTGATTTTACGCAAATAAAAAGCCATCTCTTATGAGATGACTTTGGCCCGAATTCGATTGACGGCATGGAAGACAGAGGATTTAATCATGCCTTCACTGCGATTCACCAGCTCTGCCGTTTCCTTAATGGAGTATCCATGGATGAGGCGAAGTTCTAATATTTTACGATGTTCGGTGTTGTTGATATGGGAAACAAGATCATGAACACCTTCGCTAATTTCAAGGTGGGATGTATCGACGTGATGGGTAGGTACCTCCAGACGGCTGTCTCGTCTGAGTGTACGGGTCCGCCTGCGGAAGCTGTCCATCGCCAGGTTACGGGCAATGCGTTTGAGATAATAGAGAATGCGATCTTCAGGGATATCTACGGTAACGTTCATTAGTCGAATGAAACAATCCTGTGCCAGATCTTCTGCATCTTGCGGTTGTTTGACGATATGGGATAGATACCTTGTGATTTCTGATTTATAGTTGATATAAGCATCATTAATTTGAGTGCTGTTCATATGATGTGAATCCCCCTTGGATACAGATCAGGCTTGGGTCCGGTCTGGTATGAGTCTCTTTATGATCCAAGTATATCGGGATGTTGTTTCCAAAAGGTTCAGAGTTGTATCGGAGTTGTAACATTTCGTGCTTCCCTCTATTCAAGCATACGGCTTGGGATACAAAATAAAGGCAGATGAAGGAAATTCATAGAGCAGGGAGATTACGAAAGTATCATGAGAAAAAAAGAGATTTTAATTATTGAGGACGAGGAGTCCATTCGCGATATTTTGTCCTATTCGTTACGTAAGGAAGGATTTGAGATCAAGGAAGCAGCTACGGGAAAAGAAGGTCTGGATCTGCTTCGGGATTCGAAGCCGGATCTGATCCTGCTGGATCTGATGCTGCCAGATATGAGCGGTTTTGATGTGTGCAGGCAACTATCTGTGAACTCCAAGATACCTGTCATCATGATCACTGCGAAGTCGGACATGCTGGACAAGGTACTTGGCATGGAGCTTGGGGCGGATGATTATATCACGAAGCCTTTTGATATCCGTGAGGTGGTTGCGCGCATTCGGGCGATTTTTCGCCGGATTGATCTGATCAGCGAGACACTGGAGAATCAGTCCTATGAGGTGGTAAGGCTAGGCAAGCATATTGAGATTCGCAAGGATGAACGGGAAGTGTGGAAAGACGGGGAACGGGCCGGACTTACGAATAAAGAATATGATCTGTTGTTATTTCTCGTGACCCATCATCGTAAGGTTCATACACGTTCTGAACTGCTGGACAAGGTATGGGGATTTGATTTTGCAGGGGATACCCGAACGGTGGATATTCATGTGCAACGGATTCGCAAGAAACTGGATAGTGGTGTGCAAGGCATTTCGATGATTGAAACGGTATTCGGTGTGGGGTACAAGCTGAATATTCAGGTACAGACATGAAGTGGACGATCCAGTTCAAAATGGTGGTGCTATTCTCGGTCATCGTCTTTATCGGATTCTCCGTCCTGCTGATTCTGTCCAATAAGGTAGCTCAGGAGAATATGTACCGGGAAGTGCATGAGGATATGGTGCAATCCAAAAGAAATCTGGACATTGCGCTGAATCAGTACTTTCTGATACATAACAAACGCATGAGCAGAGACTCGCTCGAAGCAGGGAGTCGCGAGCTCGCGGAGCAGATTGGATCAGCCGTTGGTGGGGAGATTACGGTATACCGTCCCGATGCTTCGCCCTACGGATCTGCTGGTAGCAAGGTTAACGTTGCTAAGCGCTCTGACCATCCTGATGTGGAGGAAGCCATACAATCTCGGATCGCTTATACCACAGTTGTGGATAAAGGTCGGGTCACAGCAAGTCTGTCCTTCCCGCTTCAGATGGATCAACAATTGATTGGAATTGTGCAGTTGGAGAAGGATTACACCGACTTGTACAAACGCAATCTCCGGTTCCAGAATACGATCAAGCTGTTTGCAGCGGTTATTTTCGTATTTGTATTTATCGCATCCATCTTTATTTCCCGGAAAATTACACAACCCATCCGTGTACTCACGAAACGTTCTGCGGAAGTGGCCCAAGGAAGTCTGAATGCGGACATTCAGATTACAACCAAGGATGAGATCGGTGAACTGGCTTCAAGCTTCACCGTCATGATTGATCGGGTTCGGGAGCAGATTGATGTGATTGAGCGAGAGCGGGACGAAGTGAAGCAAGTACAGGCGAGAAGCAAGGTCTTTTTTGACAATGTGACGCATGAATTGAAGACACCCTTAACGACGATTCTGGGATACGCCCAGATTTTACGGGATAACGGATTTACCGACCAGGACTTTTTTGACAAGGGTATGAATTATATCATCAAGGAAAGCCAGCGTCTCAACACGATGGTTGCGGATATTCTGGAGGTCTCGGTCTCCTCTGCGGTCATTCAGGCATACCGGTTCGAACGTATCGATATATCAGATATTATTCGTGAAGCTTGTGAGGACATGTCTATTAAGGCGAGCAAGTACAATATAGGCATTCACTATGAGTTGGAGGAACATCAGTATTTACAGGGAGATCGGGATAAGTTGAAAGAGGTCTTCCTCAACATCCTGGATAATTCGGTCAAGTACAGTGATGTGAACTCCATTATCGAAGTACAATCCTTCCGGTTAGGTGATTCTATCGCTATTGTGATCCGTGATCAGGGGGAAGGAATCGGTGCTGAAGCGCTCCAACATGTATTTGAACCCTTTTACCAGGATAAAGGAATCAACAGGGCCGAGAAAGGCAGTGCCGGGCTGGGTTTGTCTATTGTGAAGAACATCGTTGAGCGTCATGGAGGAACAGTGGAGATGAAGAGCATCATGCGGGAAGGGACACAAGTGAATATCAGTCTTCCGGGGGAAATGAACGCATGAGACATCCTGGATTTTGGCGTAAAAACCGTGACAGATTGATGCTGTCAGGGTTGTTGATCGCATTTGTCAGCGGGATTTTTGGGATTGGGAGCCTGTTCAGTCTCGGAAATCTCAAACCAAGAACGGTAATTTTGCCAAGTGAGCAGTTCAACAACCGTCTGGCACCACCACCGAGCAGTACGATTCAGATCGAGTCGGCTACCAAGATTCCAAATGACTTTGCGATCTTTGATTTTGAAGTGTTAGACCGGAATACGATTATATTTAATCAGCCGGAATTTTCCTATTCAGGGCTCAAGTTGTCTCTCCTGCATCTGGATGATAAGGAAGTGAAAAACATTGCGGCTAATACGGATTACGGTGTAACGATCAGCCCGGATCACAAGAAAATCATTTACTCCCAGTATCGGGCAGGTCAGACGCAGAAGACAACGTATGAGTATATAATACAGAGCGGGGAACGTCGCAAGCTTCCGTACGACAACTCGTATTATCGAGTGTTTGTAGGGAACGAATCCTACATCGGTCAGGATGATCTGTTATTTAAACAAGTTGATCTGAGCCAGGGGACGAGTCATGTCATCTACACGAATGAAGAGCTGATGAGCATGTTCACAGGACCAAAACAAGGGAAAGGTTCGAGTGATACGTTTATCGTTATGGATGTGTTGCAGGTCAGTGAGGATCACCAACAGTTTTATATACTGGTGATGCTGAAAGACAAGTATGCCATCTATCGTGTATCGCTTGAGGATGAGCATGAAGTGAAGGCGTATGCTGCAATGGAAGACATTCAACAGTACAAGTTGCTGAAAAATGGTGACATGCTCATCCAGGGAACGATGAATAAGGTACAGGGGCTGTATCGGTATCATGCAGCAGAGGAGCAGTATGACCTGTTATTACAAGGTTCGATCTGGAGCTTCGATCTGGATGCAGATGAATCCCGAATAGCTTACTTTTTCCCGATGGACAGTCAGAATCAGAAAAATGAGTTGCATGTTGCCTACCTGAATGACAGCAAGATTTCGTCGGATACGGTGATCTATCGCAATATTGATAACTTCATCAGTCTGAAATGGAATGACGATGAATTATTTGCTGTAAGCAGCTCAGTGGATAAAAGTGAAATGTACCGCTTTAGTTTCAGAGCCTGGTAAGCTGCGGAAAGTATATGAACATAAGACCTTGGTCTGATGGAGCGATAGCTGCTCTGCGGACAAGGTCTTTTTGTTATGACATGTTACAAGTTGGATACAACTGCGGCCAGCCCAGATACATCTCCACCCTATAATAAAAGGGAATGTGCTACGCGAATCTTTTTGAACAACCTCTGTACATATTTAGCAAGTAGAAAGGAAGAAATGCAGCAATGCTTCAAGTTGAACAATTATCCCACTCGTTCCGCAATGGCCAGGGAACTGTGCCGGTGCTTCAGGATATCAATCTGACGATTGGAGAAGGCAAAATGGTAGCCCTGCTGGGCAGTTCTGGTTCGGGTAAATCCACACTGCTGAATCTGATGGCAGGGCTGATGAAACCGGATCAGGGCAAGATTCTAATTGCGGGACAAGATATTGTACGTTTCAGTGAGAATCGCCTGGCTGAGTTCAGGCGCAGTCATATCGGGTTTATTTTTCAATCCTATGAACTGCTGTCCAATCTTACGATCCGGGAAAATGTAGAATTACCCTTGGTTTTTATGGGGATAAGCCCTTCGAAACGCAAAGCAAAAGCATTGAAGTTGCTGGAACAAGTGGGACTGGGTGAAAAAACAAAATTGTTCCCGTCCCAGTTGTCGGGCGGTCAACAACAACGTGTCAGTATTGCACGTTCGCTCATTACCGAACCCTCGGTGATCTTTGCAGATGAGCCAACGGGAAATTTGGATACCGAGACGGAGGAAGAGATTATTGCGATTTTGCAGCAGCTTAACCGGGATATGAATACAACCTTTGTCATTGTGACACATGAAGCAGAGGTCGCGGAGCAGATGCAAGTTGTGCTTACACTGCAACATGGAATATTGGTTGAAGAGGCTGTAAGGGAAGTTTGAGGCAAAAGGAGAGGAAATGTGAGAATACGGGATGTAGCACGTATGGCCTGGGGACAGATCATTCGTAGAAAAATGGTCACGCTGCTGTGTATGATGGGGCTGTCCATCGGTTCTGCCGCCATGATCATTGCACTTAGTGTGGGGCAGTCTGTACAGACCTATAGCGAGAAAACATTGAACGACAATTACAAGATGGATGAAATTACGATTACGCCTAATGAGGGCATTCGTACCGGCAACGGCAAGGGGAATGGTCAGACATCGAAGTTTGAACGGGGAGCATTGACGTTGGAAAAGATTCAGATTATCCAAAGACTTCCTCATGTTGTTGCCGTGGCTCCCATGTTAAAGCTGGATTCGCTGGAAATGGTGCTTCCGGATGGTCGCAGCACGTATGTTGAGGTCATTGGTACCCAGCTGGAGACCCTGGGCGGGTTTGGATACAAGTATGCTGAGGGACGTGGGGCAGAGGATGGTCGTATGGCGGTAACCAGTTATGGGGCTGCATTTGGACTCGTGGACCCCAAAGTAACTCAGAAGTTATTCGAGCAGTTGAATGCTGATCCATATAACAATGAGCTTTTGGAGCAGTTTACGGAAATGTCTGCGAAGCAGGATCAGTTGGTGCAACAGCGTATTCAGTTTCGATATGAAGATTATGCGAATGCGAGTAAAACCAAAATGAGTGGTTCTATACGCGTGTCTGGAGAACTGATGAAGCCTTCCAACATGGATGATATGAGCGCTCAAAACGATAAAAAAGTATATCTGCCGCTCGATACAGCTCGTGCATTACAGGATGAGCTTGGATTACAGCAGGCCGACAGCAGTGCGGCCAAGCATCTTAACTCAGCTCTGGTCAAGGTTGAGGACAAACGTTATGTATCCCAGGTGGAAGAACAGATTAAAAAGCTGACTTTAAACACACAGAGTAATCTGTTCCAGGAGGAAGCGATGGCAGGTCAATTGGCGATGTACCAAAAAGCGGCATTGGGGATCGGTGGTTTTATCATGCTGCTGGCCTCATTATCCATTATTGTAGCGATGATTATGTCTACGCATCAGCGTCGTAAACAGATTGGTGTGATGAAGGTGCTGGGCGCAAATCTGTGGCAGATCCGTCAGATGTTTATTACGGAAGCAGCGATGCTTGGATTAATGGGCGGCGTGGCTGGTGTGGGGATCGCCTTTGCTGCCCTCGGCGGGGTGAACAGTCTGCTGGCGAGTCAGATGGCAGATCAGATGAATGGTCCGATGACCGTCGTTATTCAGCAGTCGGCTCTGCCACTTGGCATCGTTTTTGCTGTTCTGGTTGGCATTGTATCGGGGATATATCCGGCAATCAGCGCATCTCGGACCAATGCATTAACTGTGATCAAATCAATGTAATTTTATCAGCGAAAGGGAAATTGGGCACATGAAGAAATGGATTAAAATTATCATCACCGTTGTACTTTTGGCAGGTGCAGGGTACTGGCTGTATGAAAAGTACAAGCCAAAACCGGAGGCGCCTATAGAGATTCCGCCCCCGATTACCTTTGATGTGACACAGGAAACGATGACACAAACGATACAGGTGAAAGGGAAATCCGTATACACCGATCAGACGGATATCTTCGCTCCGTATGCTTCCAACATCAAGCAGTGGCACGTGAAAAGTGGTGAGCAGGTGAGCAAAGGCGATATCCTGTTTAGCCTCGATACTTCCACGTTACAAACGGAAGTAGAACAGTTGCAGAGTGATTTGGAGAAAGCTCAGCTGGAAAACAAGATGAATCAGGTTACCCTGGATCAGGCGAATATGAGTGAGTCCCTTGGCGTGACGGAAGAGGAGCGCAAGAAGGCATTTGCAGATCGGGAAGGTAAACGCCTGACGAATGAATTGAACCAAAAAGCATTGGTCCTCAAGGAGAAGGAGATACAGAAAAAGCAGGCAGTAATAAGTAAGTCTGTTGTGTATGCTTCCGCTTCCGGTATATTTCAGATGAATGAAGAGGATAGCAAGACACGTGCGGTGACGGAAGGACAGCTGATCGGGTCGATTACAAACATCAGCAAACTGAAATTTATGACGATTGTTGGTGAGGAAGAAATGTTCAGGCTCAAGGTGGGCATGCCAGTTAAGGTGCGAATGACAGCGCAGAAAGACCTGCAATTCACCGGGAAGGTGAGTAAGGTGTCCAAATTCGCCCGCAAGAGTACCGATACGGACCTCAAGCAAGCTTCACAGTTTGATGTGGTCATTGATCTGAAGCCGGACGCCAGGATGTATGGAGGCGTGAGTCTGGAAGGCGATATCGAGACAATGCGGAAGGATAAAGTGACGGTAGTGTCCAGCCTCGCGATCATGCGGGATCAGACCGAGCCTTACGTACTGTTAGACAAAGGCAATGGACAGACCGAGCCGCTGACGATCCAGGCTGGAATGGAATCGGGGGACAAGACAGAAGTAGTTAGTGGCCTGAAACCGGGGGATATTGTCGTTTTGCCTTAGATGTAGGAATATAAGAACAAGACATTATATGTAGTGACTAGCTAGGCGAACGGTTAATTCGGCATTGAAAAACACGAGGTTCATTGTGGCAGATTGCCACGATGGACCTCGTGTGTCTTTTGGAGCAAGGGATGTCCAGATTCCTGCCTGAATTATGGAAAAAAATATAATTAAATTTATATAATTCAATTTACAGTAAAATTTACATGTCGTATAATCAGAACATAAGGAGGTGACACCGAACATCATGTTTGTAGATGGATAGGCGAAGGCCTTTTTTTTAACTGTTTGAAGAAAGCGCTTACCCAATTTAGGATTCAGACATCCTATAAGTCATTATTCACACTTCTTCATGTCTAACACACGTTCAACCACACCCACCATATTATACTCATTCACATGATTCGCCCTCACACACCATTTGTTTGCTCAAGATTACAGTGATACAACCATTTCTTTTGGAGGTGATACAACCAACTCATCCGAACGTTCTCTTCGTGCTAAGCATCATAATGACACAGAGGATCAGACATGAGTACAACCCAATCTAACTAAAGGAAAGGTGGAACTATGAAGACTAAATTGAAAACCAAATCGAGAGGTAAGAAGATCCTGCGCAAAGGTGTAAAGCAAATGTTGGCAGCAACGCTGCTCGCGGCGGGGATTTTCCCTGGACTGTCTCCAGGCTTGGCTCAGGCGGCTGAAGCACATGTGGATAATCCATTTGTAGGGGCAACGGCCTATCTGAATCAGGACTATTCAGCTCTCGTGGATACATCCATTGCACTGACCAACGATGCGTCGTTGAAGGCCAAGATGGAGACCATCAAATCGTATCCAACCGCAGTATGGGTTGACCGGATTGCTGCAATCTATGGCGGTACGGACAACGCTGGTCGCAAAAGTGTAGAGCAACATCTTGATGCCGTTCTCGCTCAAAAGAAACCGGGTACACCAATCACCGCTTCATTTGTTATTTACAATCTGCCCGGACGGGATTGTCATGCACTTGCATCAAATGGTGAGCTTCCACTAACACAGGCGGCACTGCAGACCTATAAAACGGATTATATTGATGTGCTCGCAGATATCTTCGCAGATCCGAAGTATCAGGATATTCGCATTATTGCTGTCATTGAACCGGACAGTCTGCCTAACCTTGTGACCAACCTGAGTACACCAGCTTGTGGTCAAGCCAGCTCAACAGGTATCTATGAGGCGGGTGTGAAGTATGCATTGGACAAGCTGCACGCCATTCCAAATGTGTACAACTATCTGGATATCGGCCACTCCGGCTGGCTTGGGTGGGATAACAATCGTTCTGCAGCAGTCGCGCTGTATACAAGTGTTGTGCAAGGGACAGCCGCAGGTCTGAGCAGTGCAGATGGCTTCATTACAAATACAGCAAACACTACACCGCTGGGGGAGCCGAACCTGTCTAACCCTGATCTCAATATCGGTGGACAACCGATTAAATCTGCCAAGTTTTATGAGTGGAATCCTTATTTTGACGAAACCGATTTCACTGCTGCGCTGTATGCCGATTTCGTACAAGCTGGCTGGCCAAGCAGCACAGGTTTCCTGATTGATACTAGCCGGAATGGGTGGGGCGGGGTAGACCGTCCAGCATCTGCTACGGGCAGCAACATCAATGATTATGTGAATTCCGGACGTGTAGATCGCCGGGAGCATCGGGGGAATTGGTGTAATGCCAGTGGTGCAGGTATTGGTGAAGCACCTAAGGCTGCACCAGGACCAGCGCATCTGGATGCTTATGTATGGGTGAAACCTCCGGGTGAATCTGATGGCTCCAGCTCCGAAATTCCGAATAACGAAGGCAAAGGTTTTGACCGGATGTGTGATCCAACCTTCACAACTCGGGATGGTGTATTAACAGGTGCGTTGCCTAATGCTCCGGTATCGGGTCACTGGTTCCATGATCAATTTGTGGCACTGGTGAAAAACGCATTCCCTGTACTGCCTGCAAGTAACGGTGGAGGCAACCCTCCGGGTGGAACAACAGCTCCGGCAGCACCAGCAGCATTGACAGCTTCTGCCGGTAACGCTCAGGTCTCCTTGACGTGGACAGCTTCTACAGGGGCTACAAGTTATAGTGTGAAGCGGGCACTGAGTGCATCAGGTCCATTCACAACAGTTGCAGCTAATGTAAGTGGAACATCTTACAGCAACACCGGTCTGATCAATGGTACAACCTATTATTATGTGGTAACGGCAACTAATGCAGTAGGTGAAAGTGTTAACTCTGCAGCAGCAACA
Organism: Paenibacillus sp. FSL K6-1122; assembly: GCF_037977015.1. Taxonomy (NCBI): domain Bacteria; kingdom Bacillati; phylum Bacillota; class Bacilli; order Caryophanales; family Paenibacillaceae; genus Paenibacillus; species Paenibacillus sp. FSL K6-1122. Next base: position 1,254,897 of record NZ_CP150272.1, read on the forward strand.
GCTACACCTGTTGCAGGTGTAGCTGCGCCAGCTGCACCGACTGCTCTCACAGCAACTGCAGGCAATGCACAGGTGAGCCTAACGTGGACCGCTTCTACAGGTGCAACAAGTTATGATGTGAAACGCGCGCTGAGTGCAACAGGTCCGTTCACAACGATCGCGGCGAATGTGAGTGGTACGTCCTACACGAACACTGCCCTCACGAACGGCACAACGTATCATTATGTGGTAAGTGCAGTGAATGCAGCAGGGCAAAGTGCCAATTCCGCTGTAGCTTCCGCGACACCTCAAAGTGTTGTTGTACCAACGAGTGATCTTGTCGTGCAATATCGTGCTGGAGATACCAATGCTCAAGATAGCCAGATCAAACCGTATTTCAACATCAAAAATCTGGGTAGTACTGCTGTGAATCTGAGTGATCTGAAGATCCGGTATTACTTCTCCAAAGAAGGCTCAGCGGCGATGGATTCTGCCATCGATTACGCTCAAGTTGGCGGAGCCAATATCCAGCGGACCTTCACAGACTCGTATGTGGAGCTGAGCTTCACATCTGCAGCTGGCAGCATTCAGGCTGGTGGACAGACTGGAGACATCCAGCTTCGCATGTACAAAACAGACTGGTCCAACTTTGACGAGACGAATGACTACTCTTTCGATCCAACGAAAACATCCTACCAGGATTGGAACAAGGTAACACTCCACCAAGGTGGAAACCTGGTATGGGGTATTGAACCTTAAACTTTACTTGTAACTGTCTTAACCGCAATCCTCTGTGTGTTAGAGGATTGCGGTTTTTTGCTATGCTTTACAAGAGTCATTCTAGATTGAAGTTCTTGATCAACTGAGAAACGTAGTGGAGGGGACGAAATCGATTCTGAAGAAGCGAAGCGTTCGCCTTTATCAACGGATTTTTCCCTTGGAAAGGGGATGGAAGAAAATCCGGGGATAACAGCGATCATAAGAACGATTCGTAACCGGAACGGATAACCCTCAGAGTTGCAAGTACTTATTTCCTAATGACTCCTAAAAACACTGATTATTAATCGTTTTGGACGGATATTTGCCTAGGGTCTGGCAGACAGGATGTCTATAATAGAACCCGATGGGCGGGATTCCCTCGCTCGGATTGGAAAGAGAATGGAAGGGGGACCGCACTCTGGTAGTCGGGCAAGCTGATTTCTCTTTTTTAATTTTGTAAGCGTAATCATTTCGGGTTGAAACCTTCTTTCGAAGAAGGCCTCTATGAATTATCGAACGTCTAATCATCATCGATGTGTACAAGCGTTACCCATTCTGTCTCAAGGAGCGTGAAGGTAGATGAACTCAGGAACAACAACGCCGGTACATAAAGGATCGGTGTCAGGCCGGCAATTCGGTCGCAAGAAGGCTCGTATGCCACTTGCAGCCAAGGTGCTCTCTTCGGCACTCAGCGTAGCTTTGCTCATTGGAGGAACAGCTGGCGTTACGGGAGCGGAAGCTTCGAACGGTAATGGGGCGACGGAGGCTGGCCTGCAATCACATAAGGGGGGCAGTCACGTGAAAGAGATTCAACTGGAATATCTGGATCGGGGACTGGTGGCTGCATCGACATCTGAAGGTGTTTTTCTCAGTTGGAGATTGCTTGGTGACGAGGCCACAGGGTATAGCGACAAAGGGCTGACAGGTACGGACTTTAACGTCTATCGTGATGGCAAAAAGATCGCTACCGTCACCGACAGCACCAACTATGTAGATACCGCGGGTAAATCGTCTTCCCGTTATGAAGTGGCGGCGGTGAACAAGAAGGGCAAGGAAAGCAAACGCAGTGCATCCGTCAAACCTTGGGCGAACGGGTATGTGGACATTGCACTGCAAAAACCCGCCGATGGTGTGACGCCTGCGGGAGAAGCTTATACGTATTCCGCCAATGACATGAGTGTGGGTGATGTGGACGGGGATGGTCAGTATGAGTTTTTCGTCAAATGGGACCCTTCCAACGCCAAGGACGTATCGCAAAAAGGGTACACCGGTAAAACCTACATTGATGCTTACACCCTGGACGGTCAGTTGTTGTACCGGATCGATCTTGGGGTCAATATCCGTGCAGGTGCTCATTATACACAGATGCTCGTTTACGATTTTGACGGGGATGGCAAGGCCGAGATGATGTTCAAGACCGCTCCAGGTACGAAGATTATCAAATATAACAAAAAAGGAAAAGTAACCTCCGAGAAGTACATCACGCTTCCGAAGCAGGATCGCAAGGCAGGGTATTCGAACGAAGATGATTATCGTTTAAGTGCGGATGGTTACTACGATCATATGGTGGATATGTTCAGAAACTGGCATAAGCACGACGAGGTTGTGAAGGGGAACTGGCCTGCGACATTAGAAGAAGCTTTTGGAATCGAGAAAAAATATAATTACCCATTATCTCAGCAGGATGCCGAGAGTCTGGCCGACTACTTCATTGATGTGTACGCGGTAGAACGCAGTAACCGCAATGAGCTGCGCAAGTTTGAAGGTTTTATCGTGGATGGACCCGAGTACGTTACAGTATTTGAAGGTAAATCGGGCAAAGAGCTGGAGACCATCCCATATGAACCTGAGCGTCATGATGATGGCCTGATGTGGGGCGATTATGCGATGGCACGGATCGAACCGGGCAATCGGGTGGACCGTTTCCTGGCAGGCGTGGCGTATCTGGACGGCAAGAAACCGTCTGCAATCTTTGCACGCGGGTACTATACACGTTCAACGATGGTTGCCTACAATTGGGACGGCAAGAAACTGAAAAAGGAATGGAAAGTGGACAGCGGTTGGACGCCGATGAAGAACCCATTTAATGACGGACCGCACGGCGTAGATGGTACAGATCCGCAGTACGGCTCCATTACAACTCAGGGAGCGCACTATTTCAGTGTGGCGGATGTGGATGGTGACGGCAAACAGGAGATTATCTATGGCTCCGCCACGATTGATCATGACGGCAGCGTGCTGTACAGCTCAACAGACCTGATGCCTGCCGAAAGTGCTGCACCGGGAACCATTGCCCGTCTGGGTCATGGGGACGCACTTCATGTGGCAGATATCGACCCGGATCGTCCGGGACTTGAAATTTTCATGGTTCACGAGGGTGGTCCGTGGGCGCCATACGGCTATTCCCTGCGTGATGCGAAGACCGGAGAAGTAATCTATGGTGGGTACACGGGGAAAGATACCGGTCGCGGCATGGTGGGTGATGTTGATCCGACTCGCCGTGGGCTGGAGACATGGGCTGTAGGTTTGTGGACAGCTAAGGGTGAGAAAATCAGTGATCAGATGCCGGGAACGAATATGAATATCCGTTGGTCTGCCGATATGACGACACAGATCGTTGATGGTGCGATTGATGTTACACCAACCATCAAAGACTGGAATCGTGGCACGGTGCTGACGGCAACAGGCACATTGACTAACAATCACACCAAAGGTACACCTTCTCTCGTAGCTGATATCTTCGGGGATTGGCGGGAAGAGATGTTGGTGAGAACCACGGACAGTTCAGCGATCCGTATCTATCTGAGTACCGAGAAGACAGACCGCAAGCTGTACACGCTGATGCATGATGCGATGTATCGTGTGGGCATTGCCGGACAGAACAGTGGATACAATCAGCCTTCCTATCCGTCCTTCTATATGGCATCGGATATTGACTGGTCGAAAGTAACGCTACCTAAGTTCTACACGCCAGGTAAGGGCGGAAAGTAAGCAGGCTGGATGAGCACTGCCTAGCAATAGCACTACAACATGTGAGCCTGTAACGTAAAGCAGCGTTGGCATTTTTAAGAATTGGCATCGAAGCTTAAAAGCTCTGGAATCCCAATGTGTCTCGCACATGGGGTTTCAGAGCTTTTTTCACATAAGGATCTGCGGATAAAGCTTGGCGTTTGCTCAGCCATCCATGTTACGTCATTTTTTTACATCGTTGGAGTCTAGATGCACGGTAGAAGCGAATGCTTTAATGGTGTAGTTACCTTGATCATGGATCAATGTGGTGATGGAGCACTCGGGGATCAATTGGTTCTGCATAGCTATAAAATCGGAATGCCAGACGTTAAGCTCGCGCTCGGTAAAGGTTTGCACCAGAAAATCAGTAATGAGTCCACCATGTGTAACCACAATAATGTTACTGTTCTCTGGCTCTTCATTAGCTAATTCGGTTAGGAGGGAGGCCAGACGTTCACCAGCCTGTTTGGCCGAGTCTCCCACGGGTGGAATGTAATCTGGCTCAGACGTACATCGATCCCACATCGCAATGAATTCTTCGAATGACTGATCCGGGCAATCGCCCCAATTGGCACGTTCGCGCAGGCGAGGATCTTCGGTTATATGAAAACGGGTGTGGCGGGCAATCATACTTGCGGTTTCTTGGGCTCGTCGAAGTGGGCTGGTCAGGATCTTAGTAATGAGAGAGGTGGCTTTGGCAAAATGAAGTGCTGTGGCTTCGGCTTGTAAAACCCCTTCGGAATTGAGGGGGACATCCCCGATTCGTCGTTCTTTGAGACCGTGTCGTACCAATTGAAAGGTGGTACTCATGAGTGGAAACCTCCTTAAGTATAGACAGTTTACATAAAGGATTAGATAGTATGCTAATTATATATTTATCTAATTAAGTAATGCAATGATGGTTTTAACGAAGACAGTTTATATTCAACCTACAGAATTGCTACAATGAAGAAAAGTGAGGATCGATCGTTGTAGGAATGGAGGTATGGATATGAGCATTACAAAGCACTGGACAGGAAGCCTGTATCAGGAGGCATTGCGAACAGAGGACTGCGGGCCGCGTTTCTACGCGTACTATTACAAGCAGTGGGACAACTATCGTATGTCCTATCACCATCATGATTCCACAGAGATCATGTATATTATTTCGGGAATGTGCCGGGTGGATGTGCAGATGCCGGATGGGGGCTCGGAGCAGGCTGTTTTGAAAAAAGGACAGTTCATTATGCTCGACGCAGGTGTCCCGCACCGTTTACTGGTGGAAGATGGCGTTCCTTGCCGGATGCTTAATGTGGAGTTTGCATTCTCAAACTCGCCTCCTGGACAGCTATCCATTCGCCAACTCGCGCTGGAAGAGGAAGAAGTCCACACTCTACTCACTAATGCTTCGCCATATCTGGTACTGCCTGACCCGGAAGAGGTGTATCACATTATGAAAAGTCTGGTGCTGGAACTCGATCAGCGTGGTCTGCTGGAGCAAGGAAGATCGAACGTGCCGATGAAGATCATTCCGCCAGAGGAAAGGTTGCATCACCGCGAGGCCCGAAATCTAACGTCTCCAGAACAGGGCATGCTGGTGCGTACATTGTTCATCCAGTTGCTGGTCCGTGTTGCACGTCTGCGTGGAGAAATGAGCCGGAGTGCGCCAGATCAGGCGGAACTGTACGTCAAACGAACCATTGAATTCATGCATCACAATATGGATCGCAACATTCAGATGAAGGATATTGCGGCAGCCGTCAATCTGCATCCAGGCTATTTACATCGTATTTTTCGTCAGCACACGCAGCGCACACCTACCGACTACCTGACGATGCTTCGCATGGAGAAGGCCAAGATGCTGCTTCAGCAGACGAATATTCCTATTTCGGAAATCTCTGACTATGTTGGAGTAGGCAGTCGTCAGTATTTTCATATGTTATTCAAGAAGACGACGGGCATGACTCCGGTCGAATTTCGCTCCTCTATGGAACGACATGTTAGTCAGTACCCGTCGGATGAATGAGCCGATTGCAGTTATTTTCGAAGACATATCGATTAGTGGGACTGGCGCGTAAAAGTTAGGATTTTTGACAACAAGATCTTGAACAGGTCATGATTTTGATAACGCTTCCCTATATGCGGTTGGTACAATGATTTCATGAAGAGAGTCATTAACCGAAGCGAAAGATTCGGATTAGGGGAGGACATAGGGATGTCTTTTAAAGTGGCGTTTATCGGGGCAGGAAGTATCGGATTTACACGGGGATTGTTAAGGGATTTGCTGACGGTACCCGAGTTTAACAACATCGAGATTGCGTTCTGCGATATTAACCAACACAATCTGGACATGGTGACTGAGCTGTGTCAGCGGGATATCCGTGAGAATGGATTGAAGATTCAGATTCAGCCAACAACGGATCGGAAAGAAGCGTTGAAAGATGCGAAGTATGTACTGTGTACGATTCGTGTTGGGGGACTGGAAGCATTTGCAACCGATGTGGATATTCCACTGAAATATGGGGTAGATCAGTGTGTCGGTGACACGTTGTGTGCAGGTGGCATTATGTATGGACAACGCGGAATCGCTGAGATGTTGGATATCTGTAAAGATATTCGTGAACAGAGTGCACCCGACGTACTGCTCTTGAACTATTCCAATCCGATGGCGATGCTGACATGGGCTTGCAACAAGTACGGCGGTGTGCGGACGATCGGACTGTGTCATGGTGTACAGCATGGTCATCATCAGATTGCGGAAGCTTTTGGATTGAAAAAGAGTGAAGTGGATATTGTCTGTGCCGGCATCAACCATCAGACGTGGTATATTCAAGCGTCTCATGAGGGCAAAGACCTTACAGGTGATCTGCTCGAAGCCTTCGAGAAACATCCCGAGTACAGCCGCACCGAGAAAGTGCGGATCGATATGCTGCGCCGCTTCGGTTACTACAGCACGGAATCAAATGGTCATCTGAGTGAATATGTGCCGTGGTACCGCAAACGTCCGGAAGAGATTAACGAATGGATCGACCTGGGCAACTGGATCAACGGAGAGACGGGTGGATATTTGCGGGTGTGTACCGAGGGGCGCAACTGGTTCGAGACTGATTTTCCAAACTGGATGAAGGATGAACCGATGCAATTCATTCCGGAAAAACGGGGCGAGGAGCACGGTTCGTATATTATTGAAGGGCTTGAGACGGGACGTGTCTATCGTGGACATTTCAATACCGTTAATAATGGAGTCATCTCCAACCTGCCGGATGATGCGATTATTGAGGCACCGGGATATGTGGATCGTAACGGTATCTCCATGCCGCATGTAGGGGATCTGCCACTTGGCCCAGCTGCGGTATGTAATGTGAGCATTTCCGTGCAACGGCTCGCGGTTGAAGCCGCGGTGAACGGAGATGACAAATTACTTCGTCAGGCGTTCATGATGGACCCGCTCGTGGGTGCCGTGTGTAATCCAAAAGAAATTTGGCAGATGGTCGACGAGATGCTCGTTGCACAGGCCGAGTGGTTGCCGCAGTACGGAGATACGATTGCAGCTGCAGAAGCAAGACTTGCTGCAGGTGACTTGATTCCAACAAAGGAATATGAAGGTGCAGCACGTCTTAAGGTGAAAACAGTGGAAGAGATGCAGCAGGATCGCGATGCCGCGAACAAAAACGCGGGGGAATCCGATAAAGGGAAAGATCGCGAGAAAGTGCAGCAATAGATAAAAATGCGTAAGGGCCTCTCCGAAATGGAGGGGCCCTGTTTGTTTCTATTTTTTTTCGACACCACGGATAACAAAGGCAAAAGAGGTATCACCCAAGGAAACCTGGGAATTTTGAGGGGAAGTCCAGCGGGCAAAGGCTCCATAATAATGAGTACCTTTTTCCTGCGCTAACTGGAATGAACCTTCTCGCAAAGAGTTGAGGGTGAGGCAGTTTTGTTTGTACCATGACTTGGAGTAGGATTACAGCCGGATAATATAAGCAAAGTTGAAAGAAATAACAATGTGGTCAATGTTCTTATCGTATTGAAGAATTTTATTTGCAAGAGAGGAATGTTGCTAGTGTTACTCTTGCGATGCATATTTACCATGTGATACATATTACCTTTACAGACATAGTAATGTGTCTTATAGTATACACAGGACGGAAGAAAGTCGGTGAAACTCGTAGATGGATGTGCAAGTGATTAACAGTGATCTGATTCGGGGTAATATTGACCCCATCATTCTGAGTGTACTTATACCCGCAGATAACTATGGTTACAGCATTATTAAGGAGATCTATCGTAAGAGCGGAGAGCAGTTTGAATTGAAGGAACCTACGCTTTATTCCAGTTTGAAGAGGCTGGAGAAGAGTGGATATGTGGAGTCCTACTGGGGGGGAGAGACGCAGGGAGGACGACGCAAATATTACCGAATTACAACGCAAGGCCTTGAAGCCTATAGAGAGCAGGTTCATGCTTGGCAAGCAGCCAAGGCACTGATTGATTGCATGATTGTCACTGGAGAAAAAGGAGATGAAGACCTATGAGATTGGAAGCTCGCATCACCCGTCATGTGAATCGTTTGTTCGTTCACGCACAAGATACATTAGACAATCGAGAATTAAAAGAAGAGATTCACAGCAATCTCGCTGCGCGGATTGACGATTATATCTCGCAGGGTATGAGTGAAGAGAAGGCGTTCCAGACCGCCATTCAGCATATCGCTGGTATGGATGAAGTGATGAGTGACCATCGAAGGGTACAACGTGTTCCTTACTGGACAGCGTTGTTGCAGTCTGCTCTGATTTATAGCCTCGTAGCCTGGATCATTACCATTCCAATGAGAGTGCTGATGCAAGGCTCCGCCATAAACAATCTGCTTATGATCGTGAGTCTCATTGTTGGTGGCATGTATGTATTGTATCTGTTGATCAACAAGACGAACGATTCTGCAACCTCCGTGAAAACCACGGTTATTCGAATCCCTGCCTTAGTGCAGTGGAATCGCAGGATATGGTGGTTGTGGGCAGCATTAATACTCGTACTATGGGGAACGCAGGCAGCGTTACGATTCGGAAGCAACATCTGGTTTAATCGACCCATTCAGGTGGATGGACCCTATCAGTTTGCTGTGATCGTCATTGCCTTTGCCATCCCATTACTGAGTGTTATTATTCCTTTGGTTGTGCATCGGGCGTATCGGATCGTTAGTAAGTATGAAGTGAGTGATGCGTTATGAGAATTAGAAACATATGGATTATAACACTTGTTGTGTTGGGCATCAGTGGCTTAGTGATTGTTGAAGGTTTCGTTAATCCGAAGATCGAGGCGAAACAGGCTCGGTACGAGGAAGAGCAGCAGAATCCGCTGACACATGATTTTGCCACTTTAGCCAAATATCGCAGTCCCTACATGGGTGATAATTCAAACCTTAGTCATCTGAATCAGGCTTTACCTTTACGTGAAAGATTGAATGGTTACCAACTGTACCCGGAGACGTTCACGGTCCAAGTGAATTATAGCTTGGATACGCGTGGGATGGATGCAGAGGCACTTGAGCGGATACTTGTATATAATGCGGTTGCGAACTTTGTTATGATCGATAATCTGGAGCAGATCGTCTACCAGTTTGAGAATACCAGCCATACCTTACATCGTGAATCTGCCCAACAATGGACAGGTACGGAATTAAAGGAGCTTCAGAACCCGGAGCTATGGAATTCGACTGTACGCGAGAAGCTGGTGGAACCGGCACAAGTGAAAGAGGTTTTTTCACAGATTGTTGACAATTAAGCTGCATGAAATAGAAGGAAATAGGCAAGAGACTCGACTCTTCTCCCATGCTATGTTATTATAAATCTCTGATAACGTGGTAACGAACTAAAGCGTTTGGGTTTTGGTTATAGACATGGAGGGGTTCGAGAGATGAGAAAAAAAGCGATTCTACTATTATTCATTAGTATATGTGTATTGATTGTGGCTGGTTGTTCCAGTTCCGCAAGCAAAGACGATAACACGATTGTTGTAGGAATTGATGATAAGTTTGCTCCAATGGGTTTCCGGGACGAGCAGAATGAAATTGTTGGTTTTGATATTGATTACGCAAGAGCTGCAGCGGAGAAAATGGGTAAAGAAATCACATTCCAGCCAATCGACTGGTCTTCCAAAGAATCAGAGCTGAACAGTGGCCGGATCGACATGATCTGGAACGGGTACACCATTACGGATGAGCGCAAAGAGAAAGTGCTCTTCACGAAGCCGTATTTAGAAAATAGTCAGGTAGCCATTACCTTGGCAGACTCACCAATTACAAAGCTGGATGAACTCGATGGCAAAAATGTTGGATTGCAGGCGCTGTCCTCAGCGGCAGATGCACTGGCAGCAAGTCCCCTGAAGGATAAAGTGAAAGCTTCCGAATTCAAGGATAACGTGCTTGCACTGACGGACTTGAAAACGAAACGTCTGGATGCGGTCATCATTGATGAAGTGGTAGCGAGATACTACATGTCCAAAGAAGAGGGAACATTCAAACTGCTGGATGAATCTCTTGCACCGGAACAATATGGCATTGGTATCAAAAAAGGCAACGAAGAGCTTCTGAATCAGCTGCAAAAAGCACTGGATGAGCTGAGTGCAGATGGAACAGCAGCTAAAATCTCCACCCAATGGTTGGGTGAAGATAAGGTTCTGAAATAGGCAGGTTATACACCTGATATATAGTTAGAAACAAAACGGACCCCGTATTCCATGCTGGAGCGATTCATGCCCCAGAGGAATGCGGGGTTAACAGATTAGAGGAGACAAAACAATGAGTTGGGATTATTTATCGACCATTTTAAAACCTATGCTAGAGGGTGCGCAGACCACCGTTTTCATGTTCTTGCTAGCGATCGTGTTATCTGTACCGCTTGGATTTGCGGTCACGCTTGCGATGAGAAGCCAAATTAAACCACTGGCATGGATTGCCCATACGTATGTATATGTGATGCGAGGAACACCGCTGCTGCTCCAAATTCTATTCTTCTGCTTTGGATTACCGTTGCTTCCGGTGATTGGAGAGTATCTGGTGTTTGATCGTTTTGTTGCAGCGGGGATTGCGTTCATCTTGAACTATGCGGCGTACTTCGCTGAAATCTTCAGGGGCGGACTGCTTTCCATTGATAAAGGTCAACATGAGGCAGCTAAGGTACTGGGGTTAACAAAGTGGCAGACGATGACCAAAGTCATTATTCCTCAGATGATTCGTGTAGTATTGCCCGCAACGGCCAATGAGTCCATTACGCTCATCAAGGATACGGCACTGCTCTATGCCGTGGCTGTGCCTGAGCTGTTGTATTACGCCCAAGCGGCGGTAAATCGCGACATAAAGCTGTTACCTTTCTTCGTGGCGGCGGTTATGTATCTGCTCATGACACTCGTACTCACCGTGCTGTTCAAGGCACTTGAGAAGCGGTTTTCATTTGAATAAATTAAATCTGATCAATCAAAGGACTGTCTGCATATGACACATATAATAGAAGTAAATCAATTGAGAAAATCATTCGGCACACTTGATGTGCTGAAACAGGTATCCTTCAACGTGGAACCAGGCGAAGTAATTGCGGTGATCGGGCCTTCGGGTTCGGGGAAAAGTACGATGCTGCGCAGCCTGATTCATCTGGAGGATATTTCGGGCGGAACGATTCGCATTCAGGATCAGACGTTGGTTGATAATGGCCGTTACGCGGGTGCCGCAGATATTCGCAAGATGACGGATCGTATGGGTATGGTATTCCAGCATTTCAACTTGTTCCCGCATCTGACCGTACAAGATAATCTGGAACTTGCACCGAAAACTTTGAAAAAAGAAAGCTCAAGCGTCATTCGGTACCGCAGTCTGGAATTACTCGGCAAAGTAGGGCTTTCGGACAAGGCCGATGTCTACCCTGGTAATCTGTCCGGTGGACAGAAACAGCGTGTAGCCATTGCTCGTGCACTGATGATGCAACCAGACATTCTCCTGTTCGATGAGCCGACATCGGCACTCGATCCGGAGCTGACAGGGGAAGTGTTACGTGTCATCAAACAACTGGCACAGGAAAATATGACCATGATGATTGTCACGCATGAGATGGGCTTCGCCCGTGACGTTGCGGATCGTGTATTCTTCATGGATAACGGGGAAATTGCAGAGGCAGGTCCACCAGAACAGATCTTCGGCAATCCAAAGCTTGCACGTACCCGGACGTTTTTGCAGCGGGTGGAAGTGGAGAGGTAGAAGACTGAACGTAGAGGTAGCCAGGTGCGAATGCCAAGCTCACATGAAATCCCTGGGAGATTCGCACCTCAGAATTTGTCGAAAGGGTCATTTTTGTTCCCTTTTGGTAATAAATACTTGAATATTCTGGATGTGGTAGATTAAAATGAATATAATAATTAGCTCGATAAACGAAAACACGTAATAAGGTATATACTCATATGCTGCTGTTACGTGTTTTTTCGCTGTCTCACTCCGTATGGAGTGAGTGGATTGAAATATAGCGCCCCTCAAGTTCCACGGATTCGGTGTCAGTCTCACTCCGTATGGAGTGAGTGGATTGAAATCGAAGAACACAATGATTAGTACAACCGCCGCAAGCGTCTCACTCCGTATGGAGTGAGTGGATTGAAATTTACTCGGTTGAGATATCAAACAACTTGCATTATGGTCTCACTCCGTATGGAGTGAGTGGATTGAAATTTAACAGTAACAGTCGACATTGTATTGTAATAAAGTCTCACTCCGTATGGAGTGAGTGGATTGAAATTTGATCCGAGTCAGGTCATGCTGGAAGCTGTAGAACGTCTCACTCCGTATGGAGTGAGTGGATTGGAATTGCTTCAGAGCAGTAGTCGATGATATTTCTGAAGATACAAGCAGACGTTGCATTTCTTCTCTGTCTACACAAATATGCTCGTTCATGTCTTTGTTATTATATACACAATAATAAATATATAAAATTTATTGCATATTAGATATATTTGACATTTTTTATAAGTATATGTATGATTATTTCATACCAAATAAAGGAGTTGTTTGAATTATGAGGATGTTGAAAAACAAATTTTCTATCATTATGTTGGTGTCAGCAATGTTTTTTAGTTTAGTTGGTAGTACCTACGCTCAATCTCAAAACTCTGTAGATGCGAATGGTATGACAAAAGAAGAAGTATTAGTTGCTAATCTACTTATTGAGCATTTAAAAGTCGATGAGAAAACAGGGTTATTTTATTTCGTTGATGAAGCTCAGTTAAAGGAAACTATACTCAATCAAGCGCCTAATACCAGTTATGAACAGATAAGGAAAGATATTGACCAGGTTAACGGCCTTATTGAAGAAAACCAAAAAGACGGTCCAATTATTCAACCCTATGGCGCCTGTTCAACTGCATTGAGTCTGATCGGATTATTTCATGGCGTTCAAATGAATTTAGCAATGCTGATTTTGGGTGTTGCAACCACGCCAGCACTGTTCGCAATTACGGCGATAACAGGGGCTATATGGGTTGGAGGCTCCTTATTATGCCCATAGGGGGGTATACTTGATGAAAACTTTCTTGGATCGTTATATAATTTCAACTAATTTCTTGTTATTGCTAATAATACTTTCGCTGGCATACACACAATTTTACAGTAGTAATGTTTTACTGTATTTTTTCCTTGCAGCTGTAACCAGTGCATCTACTTTTTTTGTTGAATTTCTATTTAACAATGCAAATTACGAAAGAAAAATAAAAGCCAAAAGAATGGCCGTTTACATCATGCCTTTCAATATTATTATTTTTGCTGTAGTAACTTATTTTTTACAAGTTTGAAATTAGAGTCCGCTCGATTCAATAACACTGCACTCTTTTATAAGAAAGAGCTATAATTTTATGGCTTCAGGCTGTGGAGAAACCCCCTGTTTTTGCAGGGGGTTTAAAGTCGCCTTTTATTTCCTGTAAAATGGAGATGAAGACAGCGATATTGATTGGACTATTATTGGTGAGTTTAATGAGGACCGAGCTAGTAAATTTATGAGCAACCGATAGCTATGACTAATGGCTAACTTAAGATCAATTAAGATACATATCCGTCAAACAGCCAAACGCCTTCCGGGGAACGGATGAAAGAGAACTCGTACGCAATATTTCCCTCGGAACCCTTGGTTTTGATAAGTTGGGCGATGAACAGCATAAAGTGATCTGAATCCTTCGGATCATACCCTCTGAATTCGAATTCATCCCAATGGATGACTTTAAGGAAAGGGACTTCATAAGGGCCTCCTCCATACAGAATGGTCTTGATGTTGCTTTCTTTGGATATATTCACATTGGGAGAGGAAACGGATTCCAGATACGCGATATCTCCAGACTCCATGGCGGCCATCAGACGGAACGTCAAATTCAAGGTTTCTGTTAGGTTATTTCTGATCTCTTTGCTATGCGCTTTCTCCTGAAGGATAGTGAGCTGTTCCTGAAGACGAGCGTTCTCTTCACGCAGTTCCTTAATAGATTGAGCATCTTCCATATTGCGCTCTATCTGTTTCAAAGTCTCGACAGACCTATCCGTTTCACTGCACCCAGTCACTAAACAAATTGCTGTTAAGAGTAAAGTTATTAGTTTATACATAATACACCTCCACATCCTTAAAATAGAATATCATGTATACTCTTCAGTCATGCTTTAGCTCGTTGGTACGTGAAATACAGCTTTCCCCCCGTTTCTTCGACCTCACTAATGTGCTGCACCATGAAATACGCAAAGGTAGCAACTAAACCAATGGTAGTAAACATACATAGAAGTCCAATTTGATCCCAAGTTACACAGAACTGACGCGTGTAGGAACGATTAACGTTGCCACACAAGTGCAACTTCAACATCTTTCAGAAGAGGAAAATGGAAATTTATCAAGCGTTCATGACCAGGCTATTGCCAACTTGGTATAATGAAGGCAGGAACCGAGAAATGGAGTGAAGAGTATATCGGAATTCGGGAATAAAGCATACACACTCATGCACAAGAACGAACCCGTGGCTGAGATTAAACTGGATGAAGCAACAGTCTCCATTTCATCTATTGGACAGGTCTATGCGAAACACCATGTACCCGTAGGGATACCTGTCAAAAAGGGGGAAATAGATCGTGCGGCACTGAATGAATGGTGGAGAGGGCGTGCGATTCCAGCTAGTCGGGACGGGATTCAAGAAGCACTGCTCGAGTTGAGCTTGTCTGTGACACAAAAACTGCTGGATAAAAGCTACGGACTCAGCTTGTCCGATCAATACTGGATTCGTCCATCTGCATCGGATTTGAGATGGAGCGACATTAACTTTTTCGACAACTCCTTTTCCGAGGATGTAGGGAATGTGTTGTTCGGGCAAGGCTCGTCAGATGCCATGAATCTGATGTCACCAGACAACACCTCTGATGGCTGGCTGAAAAAGAAGTGGGTAATCATGGAAAGCAAACGTTGTTTGGTGAAAGGGGGAAGTGGCGCTACCCAGCAAGAACCGTACAATGAAGTGATTGCGAGCAAGATCATGAAGCGGCTGGGCGTCCCCCATGTTCCGTATACGCTGATGGAGCAGGAAGACTATCCTTACAGTGTGTGCGAAAATTTCATTACTCCACAGACGGAACTCATTACTGCTTGGTATGTGATGCATACTGAGCAAAAGCTCAACCATGTTTCGGTGTATCAGCATTACGTGAATTGCTGTACAGGGTTAGGCATTTCAGGTATTACTGAAGCGCTTGATCGAATGATCGTCGTGGATTATCTGATTGCCAATGAAGATCGGCATCAGAACAATTTTGGTATGATTCGCGATGCGGGAACGTTGGAATGGATCGGTCCAGCGCCGATTTATAATAGCGGGTCCTCGCTTTGGTTTTCCAAGCCGCTTGGCTTGATTCGTGCCGAAGGCAAGCTGACCTGCAAGCCATTCAAGCAGGATCACGATGAGCAGATTAAGCTGGTGACCTCCTTTGATTGGTTGGATTTGTCCACACTGGACGGAATTGAAGAGGATGTGCGAGATATTTTCGGGGATTCACTCTTTGTAGACGAGGCTCGTTGTCATGCGATTTGTCAAACTCTGAGAGGGCGTATAGAGCGTTTGCAGGAGATGGTCCGTTCCCGAAACATGTTGGGCTGGGTGGATGACCAAAGTACCGATGTCAAAGTGAACATTGCGTACAGTGGCCTTCAGGAGGATGAAGAGGAGCGGGAACGTTAGATAGACTGTTGTTACCGTGATATGAAGCAGGTGCGAATGCCAAGCTCACATGATTTCCCTGGGAGATTCGCACCTCGAAACTTGTCGAAACACTCTTTTTCGTGACCTTTTGGCAATAGAATTTAGATGAAATAGATGGAGTAAAGGTTTTAACGAAGAAAAAATACTGAATATACGTTAATATCCTCTCAAGAGATATGGATATTACGTCCTTTTTCGCTGTCGCACTCTGTATGGAGTGCGTGGATTGAAATCCCGGACTCGATCCGGGTCATTGTCTCAGGCGGTCGCACTCTGTATGGAGTGCGTGGATTGAAATTATGGATCAATCCATTAGCAGCAGGCGAGATCGGTCGCACTCTGTATGGAGTGCGTGGATTGAAATACGGAATTGGTCTTTGGTGACGCTGTGAACGCTGGTCGCACTCTGTATGGAGTGCGTGGATTGAAATCCTTATCTAGTGTTTTTCTTTCCTCAATTATTTCGTCGCACTCTGTATGGAGTGCGTGGATTGAAATCCTCTTTCTTGGGTGACATGTCTTCCACGGTGCTAGTCGCACTCTGTATGGAGTGCGTGGATTGAAATCACGTGGAACGTTATATTTTGTGGGGATAAATCGGTCGCACTCTGTATGGAGTGCGTGGATTGAAATAATGGTGATTGTGAATTGATCGAAGGATGTACAGGTCGCACTCTGTATGGAGTGCGTGGATTGAAATTGCCTACCCTTACGCTTGAAGGTTGCGATGTATTCAGTCGCACTCTGTATGGAGTGCGTGGATTGAAATAACCATTTTGGATGTAATCCCTTGTCCACTATCCGTCGCACTCTGTATGGAGTGCGTGGATTGAAATTTGGAACTGAAGGAGCGGACAAGCAAAGCCAATAGTCGCACTCTGTATGGAGTGCGTGGATTGAAATTGAATTTGTCCTGAATTAGACCTGAATGGGGCGAGTCGCACTCTGTATGGAGTGCGTGGATTGAAATCCATGCTGCGGACATGTCCGTGCTATATCTTTTCGTCGCACTCTGTATGGAGTGCGTGGATTGAAATCTTCTGCATCTTTGACCGTATTAAATGTGATTTTCGTCGCACTCTGTATGGAGTGCGTGGATTGAAATAGGTTTGGTGTAGTAGTGACGTTTGAATTTGGTGTGACGTCGCACTCTGTATGGAGTGCGTGGATTGAAATGTACTAACGATGAAGAATCAACGTGTCATGGAAATGTCGCACTCCGTATGGAGTGCGTGGATTGAAATTTCCAGAAGCTATTCCGTACAATGAAGGGTCGTCGGTCGCACTCTGTATGGAGTGCGTGGATTGAAATAGTTTAGTGAAGAACACGTTCTCGGCTTGCTTCGCGTCGCACTCTGTATGGAGTGCTTGGATTGAAATTGCCTTGGTTGTAATGGTTGTCAGCGGGTCCGTAGGTCGCACTCTGTATGGAGTGCGTGGATTGAAATTTCCAGTAGATTTGATCTTTGCTATCTCTTCTGTTAGTTGCACTCCGTATGGAGTGTGTGGGTTGAAATGAAGAAGGCTTCGACATGCTCAAGGTTGTACGGTTTTGTCTCACTCCGTATGAAGTGTGCGAATTGAAATGGTAATAGCGATCTACCAGAGGTAGCTTCGCCGGAGTAGCGCTCCTTGTGGGGTGTGTGGATTGAAATACCCGCTTACTCTTTACTTGTTGTGATTTAGGGTGTCACACTCTGTATGGAGTGTGTGGATTGAAGTAGCGATCCCTTCTCGGAGCTCAGTTTGATCAATCCCTCGTATGCATCTAGCCTTTGGTAGTCGATAAAGTAAATATATTTAATATAATCGGAGTATTTACAAAATATGGAGTTCTCTATTGCTAATAATCGATTATAATGAACATACTTAAAGAACAGGGAGGATTTACCTTGGAACATCGCGAAAATGATGTGGATCGTTATTATAACGACACATTGCCACCACCGCCTTATGTAGTACCAAAGACCAATAGTAAGTCGATTGTATCACTAGTTTTGGGGATTCTGTCCGTCACGATTCCTTATGTGGGTATTGTAATCGGCATCGTTGCGATTATATTTGCATCTTTGGCCTTCAAAGAGATCAGAGTTCGCATGGAGCAAGGAAAAGGGTTAGCGATTGCTGGTCTTGTCTGTGGAATCATAGGTACAGCCATTTATGTATTACTTATTTTGCTCGTACTATTGTTTAATTTCGCTATCTCAAGTTCTGAAATTTACTCTACATATTAGAAATATGAAGTTAGCAAACTTAGATTGTATCTAAAACTAGAAAAGCAAAGGCGTACCTTAGCCAACACCTCTGTTGTCCATAAGAGGGGGCTTAGGTACACGCCTTTGCTTTTTAATTTACGAATTTACAGGTGAAGTGCGACTTCACTGCTCACGTTTTCGTTCTCCGTGGTGCGATGCATCAGGAAATAAGTTAAGGTTCCTCCCAAACCAATCACTGCAAAGATGCACAGAATTCCGATCTGATCCCAGGTTACACTGAACTGTCCACTCGAGATAACTGCTTTATAACCTGTTACCGAATAGGTCATAGGCAGCCATGGATTAAACACTTTCAGCCAATTTGGAATTAGTTCGAGCGGGAAGGTGCCTGCACTGGTGGTGAGCTGGAAGATCAGCATCAGAATCGCGAGGAAACGACCCGGATTCTCCAGCCAAGTCACCAAAGCCTGAATGATGTACATGAAGCTTAGACTGGTAACAAAGCTGAACAAGAGGAACAATGGAACGCTCTGAACCTCCAGACCCAATACGGACAATACGAGCCAGGAAGCGAGAAGGGACTGGACAGCACTCATGATCGTGAAAGCAAGGGTTCTGCTCACAAAACGATTCCAGCTACTCGCATCGGTAACCGTACTGCCGCGTGTGGGTACAACTAGCGTTGCAATCAATGCTCCGACAAACAGCCCCAATGACAGAAAGTATGGGGAGAATCCAGTACCATAGTTGGGCACTTCGTTATGTTTATGCTCATCCACCTGAACAGGCTGTGCATACATTTCAACAAGTTCATCCGTCTTTTTCACACTGCTAGTTTCATCGGCCGCTTCATTAAGCTTGGTGGCAAGTTCGCCAGAGCCGTCGGTTAACTTGGCCGTGCCTTCTTTTAATGCTCCTGCACCATCATCTAGCTTGTGGGAACCGTCGGCAATGGTGGTGATTCCGTCTGAAAGCTGGTTCATACCCGTAACCAATTGGCCTGCACCTACATTTAACTGACTCGAACCATCTGCAAGTTTGGCTCCTCCGGCTGTTGCTTCGGTCAACTTGGCGTTAAATTGTTGAAGGCCCGTTGCAAGCTGCTTATGTCCGGTCGATAATTGTGTCACTCCTTGTAAAAGTTGCTGTTCACCCTGCACTAGTTGGGTGCTGCCTTGATGCAGTTGCTGTTGCGCAGCCTGGAGGCGTTTGCTGCCTTCCACTAATTGCTGTCCGCCTTGATAGATCTGTTCGCTGCCAGTGGCAACGGCCTGACTTGCTACCAGCAATTGCTGAACAGCAGGGCTCGCGGCAAGCTCGGGACTCGCTTCGGCTAATTGGGCAAGACCTTGCGCAACGGCCTTAGCACCTTCACTCACTTTGCTACTACCTTCGACTGAGGTTTGCAATCCGGCTGCCAGTTTCGCACTTCCTTGCTCGGAAGCCGCGAGTCCTGCATCCAACTTAGCCGCGCCTTCCTGAGCGGATTGAATGCCAGCCTGTAACTGTTTGCCACCTGCTTCAGCCTGCAATGCACCGTTACCCAGCTTCGTGCCTGCTGCCGCCAATTGGGATAATCCATCGGACAGAGAGTTGGCTCCTGCATGAAGCGTGCCGATTTCTTGTGCCAAGGTAGCTGTACCCTCTTTTAACGGTGCCACACCTGTTTCCAGTTTGTCGGTTCCATCCGCCAGTTTGGACAGGTTCTTTTTCAATGTGGCAGCACCGTCATCCAGCTTGGTTGCGCCCTCGTTGATCTTGTCAGCACCAGCTCCGGCATCTGATAAACCGCTAGAGATCTTCTCCACCTGATCCAGTAACGTTTCGGTATACGACTCACTTACTTTGGCGGAGATTTTGGATTTGATCTGTTTGACCGCAGTTCCACCAATCTGACCCGCGAGGAAGTTGTATCCTTCATTGGGCTCATAGATCAGCTCCGCTGATTGCGGGTGATCTTCCATCAGAGTGGTAGCTTTTGCTGAAAAATCCTCGGGAATCACAATCGTCATATAATACGTGTTGTCTTGCATACCTTTTTCTGCTTGTTCACGAGTCACGAATTGCCAGTTGAAATCGTTGCTTTTTTTCAATTCATCGACCAGATTCTGACCGACCTCCAGTGATTTGTCATTGTAGACTGCACCCTGATCTGTGTTGACCACGGCTACAGGTAATTCATTCATTTTGCCATAGGGGTCCCAGAATGCGTTCAGGAACAGGCCGCTATACAGCACCGGAATGAACAGTACAACGAGAATTGGAATAAATACTTTTGGTTTTTTGAAGGCGGACTTCAGATCCTGCCCAAATACGTGGAATGATTTCATCATGTTCTCTCCCTATCCTTACGCTAATCCGTTTGTTCTATCTCTATTATGTTCTGAAGCTATTGGCACGCTCTTCTCTAAGTGGGGGATAAGCCATTCTTGAGAAAGAGGCCCACAAAATCCTTGATCTGATCCTTATGCAGCGTAGGATGCGCTTTGTTCCAATCCGAGGTTAAGGTGACATACAGCTTCAGCAGGACAAAAGAAACCAGCTTGGGATCATCTCTGCGAATCTGCTCTAACTCCATGGCACGGCTCACCTGACGCTCCAGATATTCGAGAATGGCTGTCTCCACTTTTTGCAGACCTTCTTTGGCCTGTGGTGTACCGAACTCGTTAACCTCCTGAAAGAGCTTGATCAACAGCTCATGTTCCTCACGATACTCCAGCAAAGAATCCATACTCATATGCACGTTATCCAGAAAGGAATTCTCTTCCTTCACCGTTTGCTCCGTAATCTGTCTCATATCCGCAATGATTGAGCACAGAATCTCGCTAAACAGTTCTTCTTTATTATCGAAAAAAGTATAGATCGTTCCCTTGCCCACATTGGCAAGTCTCGCAACCTGCTCCATCGTTGTGGCCTTGTAGCCAAACAGGGCAAAGGATTTCTCGGCAGAATCCATCACCTGTTGCCTTCGATCTATCGTTTTCATCGCATATACACCTCCTTGTAGGTTGAAAGGATAATGGGTAAGGTAAACCCTAATTTTTGACCAATTTACTATTATGGTCAGTTGGTCGTTAACAACTGTAGCACTTGAGCAGGGAAGGTGGATGTGATCTTTGTCATAAACGGATAGGACAGGTGCGAATGTGATGCTCACATGAAAACCCTGGGGGATTCGCACCTCAGAAATTTGTCGAAATGGGCAAAATTGTTACCTTAAGGCAACATGTAGGCATAATTTGATTGAATAATGATATGGAAAGTCATAGAATAATAGTGAAAAAACGTGTTTTTGATGGTTCGGGTTGTTGAGATACGTGTTTTTTCGCTGTCGCACTCCGTATGGAGTGCGTGGATTGAAATTACTGTTGGCGCTGCAATGGAACAACAAAAGATGTCGCACTCCGTATGGAGTGCGTGGATTGAAATACGTACACACCATTCATCAAGTTGGCGGCGGTCGGGTCGCACTCCGTATGGAGTGCGTGGATTGAAATTCTACAGCATCCTGTATGTGTTTGGCTGTCTCGGGGTCGCACTCCGTATGGAGTGCGTGGATTGAAATCTCTAGTGGATGATTGATAACCGATCCTTGCCGCGCGTCGCACTCCGTATGGAGTGCGTGGATTGAAATTGTAGCAATGTTGTTGTCTTTGCAAGGTTCATGGTGTCGCACTCCGTATGGAGTGCGTGGATTGAAATACGTAAGCAATCTCTTTAGCAATAACAGAACTCTTGTCGCACTCCGTATGGAGTGCGTGGATTGAAATACAGTACAAGTAATATCAATCATAAAAGATGAGCGTCGCACTCCGTATGGAGTGCGTGGATTGAAATCTCTGTTATCCCCGGTGGGGTGAGCTATTTGCTAATGTCGCACTCTAAATGAGTGCGTGAATTGAAATACGACAAGCCTTGGAAGCGAGCTGCACAGCGTTGGGTCGCACTCTATACGAGTGCGTGGATTGAAATAATCCAAGCGCTTTTATGGGTTATGTGTTCAGTCGCACTCTGTGTAAGTACGTGGAATGAAATCTTTGTAGTAGCGTTGTTACAGGTACGGGTGTCTGATCGCACTCCGTATGGAATGCAAATCGAATCCCTAAAAAAGTCTTACCTTTCTCATGCTAAGCATGGATAAGTGGGTAGGACTTTTCTATTTCAGAGAAATAAAAAATATTAAGTATAGAAAAAATACTGAAAACTGAAATGTGCTATTAAATGCAGCATATTTTAAGATCTTTTGTTAAACAATAGATTTGACCTATGGTAGAAACATCAATATAATGTTATTAATTGTAAAATAAGGAGGAAGGGTATGTCGAGGTATTATGATGGATACGGATTAGACTCGACTGTGACACTTCTCAGAATAGCTTATGGTCTTGACAACTGGAGAGAGGTCGTTAAGTTAGGTGAAACACTTTATGAAGAATCACTTCGTATATATAATTTACAAATGTTGACTAAGGAACAGGACATCGTTGAAATACATACGCAACGGGCAATAGTATATTACATTGGATACAGTCGTTTGATGCAAGGAATAGCGTATCAAAAACTACTAGAGTTTGATAAAGCTAGGGAATGCGTATTACAATATAGTGATTTTCAGTGGATTAAATTGACTAATCAAGAGACACTTAATGAAATTGAATTTTATAGCGATATAGCCAAGATCAATTTAATGGTTTTGGATTTACTTGAGGGTAATGCTACAAAGCTTGATGAATACGTAGCTTACATTCAAAAGTCAAAAGGTGAGATCATGTCTGGAATATTAACTCTCCTTGAAGCCAATCGTTTAAATAATTTACCTATTCAGGAGTTTGAGTATCTATTTGAAAAACATCGCTTGATTAGTGATACTACCATAATGACAGATATTGATGTTTCTTATTATCTAAAATTTAGTTTTGAGTTGGCGATGTACTATAGCCGTAATGGTAATGACTCCGATGCAATCGACATCTTACTGAATTGTTTGGCAATATCTCCTAAAATTAATCAGAATAAGATAAAATATGTAGCCTTTTTTGAAAAAATCAGAGAGCAGGCTACACATGCACAAATTAACACTTACAAATCTATCTTAGAGGGGATGTTATGATGAAGAAAAGAAATGCTCTAAATATGGTGTATTCAATTGTTTTGGCAACGTTAGCAGTACTCCCAATTGAGAGTATAATGCAGTTATTTAATCATGGCGTTGGTCATTAATTTTTAAATAATCTACTGAATACAGAAAATCTGTCCAAAGTATAAACTATACCCTAAAGAGTAGACACTTTAAAAAAGTTCTCTATGGGGTATTTTTGTTGTATGCCACGATTTAGGATTAACTCAGGAGTAAAAATATTTATGCGTTACTTTCTGCTGTCGCACTTTATACGAGTGCGTGGATTGAAATTTCCTTCCTAGGTAGGTTGATTGGTGCCCACTGTGGTCGCAATCTATACAAATGCAATAAAGTTGCAATCACAAGTCAAAAGACTTACCATCATCTACACTAATCTGTAGCATGAGGTGAGTTTTTTTATATTTGATTTGAATACAGTTTTGACTTAGCTGCAAAAGTATTACTGCCTTCATAAAAAATTACATAATATTCTAAAAATACAGGGTTTTTAGAAGGGAAATGTATTTTGGTGTCGAAATTTACAATGTGAGTCTTTTTGCCTATGGATCTGGGATTAATGTCATGAAATTCAGTGGAGGTGAAGTGGTGTGACCTATATTGCGCATATCTGTCAAAAGGATGGAAGAATACAAACCGTTCAGGATCACTTAGTAGAGGTTAAGCAAGGAGCGGAGCAGGCTGGAGAGAAGATCGGCGTTAAATATTTGGCAGGGATTGCTGGTCTTCTGCATGATATGGGCAAAAATACAGATCTTTTTCGAAACTACATTCAGGAAGCTGTCGCAAACCCGGATGCCCCTCCTCGCAAAGGTTCAGTTGATCATTCGACTGCTGGTGGCAAGCTGCTGCACAGCCTTTACCATGGAAGCGGCACAACGCTGGAGTCAAAGTACACAGCGGAGTGGATTGCCAATTGTATTATCTCCCATCATCAGGGTCTAAGAGACTACATATCACCTGATAAAACTTCACCTTATATGGAGCGAGTCATTTCCAAGGAACTAGATCAATATGAGCAAGCAAAAGAAGAATTTTTCAAACACAATGCCCCAGACCTACTCAACCATATGTTTAAACAAGCGATTGAGGAGCTTCAACGATACATAAAGATTATCAAAGAGCATAAACTTCCGCCGATTGCAGGAGCACTGCTTATCAAGTATATGTTTAGCTGCCTGATCGACGCGGATCGCACGAATACAAGGCGATTTGAAGAAAATGAAACTTTAGCAGAAGAAATCAATTACAAGACTTTTTTTCAACAAAGCTATGAATTACTATCTCAACATTTAAGCAAGCTTGAGCACAGTAGTATAGTAGACACACCCATTAATCGATTGCGACGTGAAATGTCCCGGCAATGCGAACAATTTGCGTATCGTCCATCAGGAGTGTACACCCTTTCCATACCAACAGGTGGGGGGAAAACCCTTGCCAGTATGCGCTACGCGCTCAGACATGCCATTGAACATAACAAACAGCGGATTATATATATCGTTCCGTACACCACCATCATTGAACAAAATGCGGCTGAGATCCGCAGTATTTTGAAGAACGATGACATGATTTTGGAACATCACTCCAACGTGGTGGATGACAAGGATGACGAACGCCTTGAGGGCGACGAAGGGGAAACCCTGGATTTGCGCAAAAAGAATCTCAAACTTGCCCGTGATCATTGGGATCGGCCGATTATTTTTACGACCATGGTTCAGTTTTTGAACACCTTTTATGCCAAAGGAACCCGAAATGTCCGCAGATTACACCAGCTTTCCAATGCAGTCATTGTATTTGATGAAGTGCAGTCGGTTCCCGTTCATTGTATCTCCCTCTTTAATGCTGCACTGAATTTCCTGCATGTGATTGGGCGATCCAGCCTGTTGCTCTGTACAGCGACTCAGCCTGCATTGGATTTTGTGAAGCACAAGCTACATTTCTCCAAGCAACCGGAGATTATTCAGAATTTAGATGAGGTCGGACGAAGCTTCAAACGAGTTGATTTACAGGACCTTACGCGGGAATCACCTTCGGGCTGGGGTGCAGAGGAAGTATCTTCTTTTGTCCAGGAACAGATGAGGGAAGTGGAAAGTGTGCTGGTCATTTTGAACACAAAAACAGCGGTCCGTAAACTGTTTGAACAGTTGAATGAGGTGGAATGGCTAAGAGAGAGTGGCGTTCAGGTGGTTCATCTGAGCACCAATATGTGTGCTGCGCATCGCAAAGAGGTTTTATCCGGGGAGTATGGCGTAATTCCGAGATTGGCAAAGGGTGAACGTATCATCTGTGTGAGTACACAGCTTATTGAGGCGGGTGTGAATATCAGCTTTGATTGCGTGGTTCGTTCCTTGGCTGGTTTGGACTCGATTGCTCAAGCGGCTGGACGATGTAACCGGCATGGGAAAGATAAGGTTCGTAATGTGTACATCATTCGCTCATCGGATGAGGTATTAACGAATCTGCCTGAGATTCAAATTGGTGCCGAGAAAACGGAACGTGTGCTTCAGGAATTCAAGGATGACCCGGGTTCGCTCGGCGATGACTTGTTATCTTCAAAGGCAATGTCCCGTTATTTCGAATATTATTTTAACGATATTGGAGACAAAATGCATTACCCCATTCCTAAGCTTGAACAGAACTTGTTTGATCTGATGGACCGTAATCGTTATTACGTGGATGCCTATAAGAAGAAGCATGATTGTAGGCCAGAGGTTGTGAATCATTATGCGATCGCTACGGCAGAGAAGTATTTCGAAGCCATATCCACGAACGCCACGCCCGTAATTGTTCCTTATGGGGAAGAGGGAAAAGAATTGATTTTGGACCTGAATGGAGCAATTGAACCTGGCGAAATGAGTGCGTTATTACGCAAGGCTCAGCAGTATACGGTGAATATCTACGATCATGAACTTCGAGCATTGGAGAAAAATGGAGATGTGAGATCCCTTTTGCATGGACATGCACTGGCATTAAGGGAACCTGCATACTCCGATGATTTTGGCGTGGAATCCAAGGGTGAGGGTGCTTGGGAAACGATTATGGTTTAGAGTACATGTCTCATTACATCTGGGAGATTCATGACACATGTTTCTCCCTCCTATACCCCATAGAAAGGAGCTGAAATGTTGAGAAATCAAATCGAATTTGAGGTTTCGGGAAAATATGCGCTATTCACCGATCCACTGACCAAGTTGGGCGGAGAAAAATTCTCTTATCAGATCCCTACATACCAAGCCCTCAAAGGGATTGTTGAATCTATTTACTGGAAGCCAACGTTGACCTGGATTGTAGATGAAGTCCGTATTATGAATCCAATTCAGACCGAATCAAAGGGTATGCGTCCGATTGAATATAGCGGGGGCAACACACTGGCCTATTACACCTATCTAAGAGATGTGCGTTATCAGGTGAAGGCTCATTTTATATTTAATCCGCATCGTGAAGATTTGATACATGACCAGAACGAACATAAACATCACAATATCGCCAAACGAGCAGTTCAGGTTGGGGGACGAAGAGATATCTTTCTGGGGACCCGTGAATGTCAGGGGTACGTTGAACCGTGCCGGTTTGGTGAAGATGACAGTTTCTATGATCGTATAGGTGAGCTTGATTTTGGCACGATGCTGCATGGAATCAGTTACCCGGATGAAACAGGAAGCAATGAGCGAGAGGTTCGTCTGTGGAAAGCGAAAATGCAGCATGGTGTCATTCAATTTATCCGTCCGGATGAATGCACATTGGTGCGCAAAGTGGGAGAAGGTACAGCTAAAATATTCGATGCAGGGAATATGCAATCTGTAGATGATCTTCATTCAGAATGGTTTGGAAATGAGGTGAGTGAATGAGTTGGCTTGCCAATTTAAGCAGAACGTATGATGATCACGCTAAGGTTGTCGGACAATTTGAAATGAAGCAAAATGGCAAGGAATACGCTCTGATTCCAATCTCGCACACAACACAGACCGCCCATATTGAAGTTCATCTGAATGGAAAAGGAGATATCGTAAATGCCAAAGTGGTAGAAAAGAATGATGGCAGTACGATTATTCCTTGCACCGAAGCTTCCGCAAGCCGAACGAGTGCGCCCGTACCGTATCCGCTTTTTGACAAGTTATCCTATGTTGCAGGAGATTACACTCAGTTTTGCGGAGAGGTCAAGGGAACACCGTATCAGGATTATTTGACCCAACTGAAGGCTTGGTGCGAATCTCCATTTAGTCACTCTAAAGTACAGAGCATACTTCACTATGTTAGTAAAGGCACGCTGATTGCTGATCTAGTCGACAGAGGCATACTTCATGCGGATAGTCGAGGAAAGCTACTGGAGAAGTGGACCGCAGGACCAGGTGACCAGGAAGGCGAGAAACCAAAAATTTTTAATGTCATCGCAGCAGATCAGAGTGGGGCATTTGTTCGATTTGCTGTAGATATTCCAGGAGAACCCGAATCCAGATTATGGCGGGATGCTTCGGTACAGCAGTCTTTTATCCATTTTTACGAGATGAGTTTGCAGGACAAGGATATCTGTTTCGTGACAGGTGATTACCTACCAGTTGCTGATAAACATGCTTCTCGCATACGTCACTCAGGGGATAAGTCCAAGTTGATCTCAGCTAACGACTCTAGTGGATTTACGTATCGGGGGCGTTTTCGTACCAGTCGTGACGCAGCTGTAGTAAGCTACGAAGCTTCACAGAAAGGGCATAACGCTCTGAAGTGGCTTATTGATCGACAAGGAACCACCATTGATGGCAAAGTGTTTCTGGTGTGGGGAAGCACAAGTCTGGATATGCCAGAACCTCAAGAAGATGCATTTAGCTTGTGGGATGAGGATGATGAGGAAGCATTTGCTGGCGGGGACACAACTCATAAGGAGTTTGCTTTGCAAATCAGGAAGGCGATTGGCGGTTACCGATACGATGGGGAGTATAACTCTAAACATGAAGTGACTTTGATGACACTGGATGCGGCCACACCAGGGCGAATGTCGATTATGTATTATCGGAGTTTAGATCAGAACGAGTATTTGGATCGAATATTAGCTTGGCATGAGAGCTGTTATTGGTTACATCGTTATCGGAAAAATAAAAATGACAAACCCGTCTCGTTTGTTGGGGCGCCTGCGACCAAAGACATTGCATTTGCAGCCTATGGTCCACGAGCCAGTGACAAGGTAGTTAAGGGATTAATGGAGCGAATGCTCCCATGTATCATAGATGAGCGACCCATTCCGCTGGATATCGTTCGCAGTTCTATCCAACGTGCATCCAACCCGGTAGGCATGGAAAATTGGGAGTGGGAGAAAACACTGAGCATTACTTGCGCACTTGTTAATAAGAAGGAGGGGTATGGAGTGAGTCTGAATACAGAAACAACGGATCGTAGCTACGTATTTGGCAGAATGCTTGCCATTGCAGATGTATTAGAGAGAAGTGCTCTGGGTAAAGAGGAAAAACGAGCGACAAATGCCATTCGATATATGAACGCCTTTGCACAACGACCAGGCAGAACTTGGAGCATTATTCAATCTAATCTCCAACCTTATCAAGCGCGGATGGGGACGGGTGCCAGATATTATAATTCGTTGCTGGATGAAGTTGGAGATAAACTACAGTTGGAAGATTTTTCAGACAAGCCACTTACGGGATTATACTTACTAGGCTTCTACAGTCAGCGTAACGATTTATATACAAGTAGGAAAGATAAAGAAGCCGCAGCTACACTTGATAAAGACGATGAAAACCAATTGAACGAACAAGGGGATAACTAAATGAGTACACTTGATCACAAAATCGATTTTGCTGTTGTACTGTCTGTTCGTAATGCCAACCCGAATGGTGATCCATTGAATGGAAACCGTCCTCGTCAGAACTACGATGGCTTAGGAGAAATCTCGGATGTATGTATCAAGCGTAAAATTCGTAACCGCCTTCAGGATATGGGAGAGTCCATTCTGGTGCAATCCGATGAAAAACGGAATGATGCTCACCGTTCCATTAAAGATCGTGTCGATGCCAATGAGAATGTACAAGAGCATGCCAAAGGTAAAAAGGCAAATAAGGATATGTATGCAGAAGCCGCTTGTCAGTCCTGGATTGACGTACGTAGCTTTGGACAGGTATTTGCTTTTAGCGGCACAGATGTATCTGTGGGGATTCGGGGTCCGGTATCGATTCATACAGCGGTTAGTTTGGATCGGATTGACATCTCAAGCATGCAGATTACGAAGAGTGTTAACTCTGTCACAACAGCTAAAGATCCAGACAAAAAAGGTTCAGACACGATGGGCATGAAACACCGCGTAGATTTTGGAGTTTATGTTTTTTATGGAAGTATCAACACGCAACTGGCAGAGAAGACCGGATTTAAATATGAAGACGCGGAGAAAATTCGTGAATCACTGAGAACCTTATTCGAGAATGATACGTCCTCGGCCCGTCCTGATGGTAGCATGGAGGTTCACCAGTTATATTGGTGGGAACATAGCTCCAAAATGGGGCAGTATTCATCTGCGAAAGTACATCGTTCTCTGCAAATTGAATTGAAGCCAGGCGTAGCAGAAGCAAAGTCCTACGATGATTATAATTATACAGTGGTGCCGCTGGAAGGCTTGGCAGTCCAAGAATATGAAGGACTATAACGAAGAGGATTATCTGCTGCTTTCGGGGATTCAGCATTTTAACTTTTGCAGAAGGCAGTGGGCATTAATTCATATCGAACAGCAGTGGGAAGACAATGTGCGTACCATTGAAGGAGATCATTTGCATCGAAAGGCAGATCAGCCAGCGCTTCGTGAAAAACGAGGCGATAAACTAGTGGTTCGTGCACTTCCGGTACAATCGAGAGAACTTGGGATCACAGGCATCTGTGATGTGGTTGAATTCATTCGTGATCCATCTGGAGTTCCACTTGCGGGAGAGGAAGGGTTATACCTTCCTTATCCTGTTGAATACAAACGCGGCAAGCCCAAACGAAATGATTCGGATCACTCCCAATTGGTAGCACAAGTCATATGTCTCGAAGAAATGCTCGTATGTGATATTCCCAAGGCCTATTTTTATTATGATGAGATCAAACATAGGGTTGAAGTCATAATTACTGCGGCAGATCGGGAACGAGTGAAGGCAAGTATTCAAGAGATGAGACATTATTTTGAACGGAACCATACACCCAAAGCCAAAGCAGGACCACACTGCCTAAGTTGTTCTTTGAACAATATATGTGTGCCTGATATCTTGAACAAACGCTCCGTTTCAAGTTACATCGAAAGCAGGTTGAATGAATGAAAAAGCTGCTGAACACCTTATTTGTAACATTACCCGATACATACCTTGGACTGGATGGGGAAAACATTGTGGTGAAGCAGGAGGAAGAAATTCTTGCTCGCTATCCGCTACATAATTTGGAGGCCGTTTGTACCTTTGGCTATGCTGGAGTAAGTCCAGCACTGATGGGGGCTTGTGCGTCACGCAATGTTAGTTTGACATTTATGACACGAACGGGGCGATTCCTCGCACGGGTGATTGGTGAGGATCGAGGAAATGTGGTTCTTCGCAAAGAACAGTATCGTATCTCGGACGATGAGGTGCGTAGTGCGCGGGTTGCTCGTAATATGATTACAGGCAAGTTATACAACAACAAGTGGATTTTGGAACGAGCCACACGGGATTATGCACTACGTATCGACACGGAACGAATCAAGAAGGTTACGGAGTCGCTAGGTGAAACGATGAAGCTGTTGCGCGAGGTGGAGCAATTGGATATATTGCGCGGATTGGAAGGATCGGCTGCCGTTCAATATAACTCTGTGTTCGATGATCTGATTCTCCAGCAAAAGGAGTCATTCTACTTTTATGGACGCAGTCGGCGACCTCCCTTAGATAAAGTAAATGCGTTATTATCCTTTGCCTATACCTTGCTCGCTAATGACATGAAGTCTGCACTTGAATCTGTCGGACTTGATGCATATGTCGGTTTTTTGCACAGGGATCGTCCTGGCAGAGCTTCTCTTGCATTGGATATGATGGAGGAACTTCGAGGAGTGTACGCAGACCGATTTGTACTTTCTCTCATTAATAAGAAGGTAGTTAACGATAAAGGTTTTTATGTGAAAGAAAATCTCGCAGTGATTATGGATGATGAGACGAGAAAGAAAGTGTTAAAAGCATGGCAAGAACGCAAACAGGAAAAGATTATGCATCCGTATTTGAATGAAAAAATACCTTGGGGGCTTGTGCCCTATACCCAAGCTTTATTACTGGCGAGACATATACGTGGGGATCTGGATGAATATCCTCCGTTTCTGTGGAAGTAGGTGTAATGATTGCTTATTTTGATTACGTATGATGTAAGCACGATAGATAGTGAAGGCCGTAGAAGACTATCTAAAGTGGCGAAAAAGTGTGTGGATCACGGTCAGCGAGTACAAAACTCGGTGTTTGAATGTATACTGGATGCTGCCCAATTTAGACGATTAAGATTCGAACTGGAAGAATTAATTGATAAGGATACAGATAGTCTTCGTTTCTATAACTTAGGTGATAATTACAAAAGTAAAGTTCAACATGTAGGTGCCAAAGATTCTTATGATATGGGCGATCCGTTAATACTCTAGCAGGTGCGAATGCCAAGCTCACATGATTTCCCTGGGGGATTCGCACCTCGGAATTTGTCGAAAATGTCCTTTTTGTGACCTTTTGGCAATGATTTATGATCGGAAATTTGTGATAACCGTTTTAAAGAAGTAGAACTATCGAAAATACGTTAATAGTTATTCTTCAAGCATAGTTATTACGTCACTTTTCGCTGTCGCACTCTGTATGGAGTGCGTGGATTGAAATTTTAATGTCTCCGGGGCAACACCTATCATCTTAGGTCGCACTCTGTATGGAGTGCGTGGATTGAAATCTCCTCAGTGTCGTCTGCAAAGGCCTCTCGGCCCCGTCGCACTCTGTATGGAGTGCGTGGATTGAAATTTTTCTCATTGGCGGATCAACCATCATGCCGCTATAGTCGCACTCTGTATGGAGTGCGTGGATTGAAATACTTTCCTTTGCTTGTTGATTTGGAGTTGATGTCGCACTCTGTATGGAGTGCGTGGATTGAAATCTAGTAGGCGGTACAAGTTTAACGGAACGCTGGAGTCGCACTCTGTATGGAGTGCGTGGATTGAAATTTCTTTTGTATATTCGATAACTTTTATCATTCGAGTCGCACTCTGTATGGAGTGCGTGGATTGAAATTACTTATAACGGATGTGGGTAAGTTAGGTGTAACAGTCGCACTCTGTATGGAGTGCGTGGATTGAAATCTAACGAACCGGGTAATTGTGGAATCGCGGGTAACGTCGCACTCTGTATGGAGTGCGTGGATTGAAATACGTCCGCCACGCAAACCACCTCCTAAGCTTTGGGAGTCGCACTCTGTATGGAGTGCGTGGATTGAAATACGCCGCCCAATTCCCTATTCCCCGCTATGGCTTGGTCGCACTCTGTATGGAGTGCGTGGATTGAAATTAACCACTGCATTCGTTAATGACGTTTACTTTGGAGTCGCACTCTGTATGGAGTGCGTGGATTGAAATTCCACCACGATCCTTAAATCCAAAGCCAGCTTATAGTCGCACTCTGTATGGAGTGCGTGGATTGAAATCTCTTGGAGAATACGTGTCAGTCCGAATACTGGTGGTCGCACTCTGTATGGAGTGCGTGGATTGAAATGGGACATCAAACTCGAATGCGTCACCCGGCTTTAGTCGCACTCTGTATGGAGTGCGTGGATTGAAATGTTATTTTTGCAATTGCCGGTCTCGCAACGGTGGTGTCGCACTCTGTATGGAGTGCGTGGATTGAAATTACACCCGAAATTGTGGAGGGTATCAAGCGCGGTAGTCGCACTCTGTATGGAGTGCGTGGATTGAAATATCAATCCCTCGAAGTTGATCTGCAAGAACTTTTCGTCGCACTCTGTATGGAGTGCGTGGATTGAAATACCTCATGACCACGATGATAAGCATCCACTAATAGTCGCACTCTGTATGGAGTGCGTGGATTGAAATTAATCTACGGCAACGCCATCTACTCCGAAGAGGGGTCGCACTCTGTATGGAGTGCGTGGATTGAAATCTTGTTGAATACGAATAGCCTGTTTAAAGTTTGTAGTCGCACTCTGTATGGAGTGCGTGGATTGAAATATACAGGGTGACGATTCGCCACCCTGCTAGTTAGAGTCGCACTGTATGGAGTGCGTGGATTGAAATAGCCAAACACCCTGGATCAACTCCATGGCGTCCTTGTCGCACTCTGTATAGAGTGCGTGGATTGAAATTCTGCATACGTTCCAGCGAAGTCCACAGCAGGATACTTCGCACTCTGTATGGAGTGCGTGGATTGAAATCGTATATAACGGTCACATTGATTCTGTCGTGTATAGTCGCACTCTGTATGGAGTGCGTGGATTGAAATTTTCATTTCGGTTAGTATCTTTTCATAGTCTGACGTCGCACTCTGTATAGAGTGCGTGGATTGAAATATTGTCCTTAATGACCATGTTAATGGGAAATAACTCACATTAAAGAAGTACATTGGAACGGCAAATACCTACTTATGACTGGGAAGTTGAAGTTTATAATTCACATGAACATGTAAAACACCTTTGGGCTTACATATTGACGCTGAAATTACTCAGCATTAGAAATTCAATTCCAATTGACTATACTTGGAATGTATATTACCCAACGTAAAAAGTAATACTTGAACATTAAAGTAGTACATTATAATATAGGTAATAGAGTAGGAGGTAGTAGTGTATGAGTATGTATGAATCAGGTAAGGTAACTTCGAAAGGACAGGTTACAATTCCAGTTGAGGTAAGGAAACAACTAGGTATAGCTACAGGCGACAAAATTATTGTAATTATCCAAAATGGCGAAGCAAAATTAGAAGTTAGGAAACAGAAGAAGTTAACTGATCTTGTAGGAATCTTAAAGACAGGTCAAGAACATGATCTTCAGGAAGCTAGGAAGTCAGCGATTGACTGGGTGGGGAACAGTTACAAAAAAGGGGAATAGCAATGGATTTTTTGGCTGATACAAACATACTAGTACGGTTGTTCACTCAAGACGATAAGGAGCAGTTTGAAAAAGTTTCTGAAATGCTAGATAGCGGGGATTTTCAGATAATTGTTTCATCACCAGTAATTATTGAAACATGTTGGGTACTGAAATCACATTACAAGCATTCTAATGTTGATGTAGGAAATGCCCTGCTTAGTCTATCGCAAATTGATAACATCATCTTTGAAGAAAATTACATGAAAGATGCGTTAAGGCTGTTTGTTGAAAAAGGTAACGTTGACATTGTGGACTGTTATCTTAGCGCAAAATCAAAAACAATTAACATGCCAGTAGTAACATGGGACAGTGATTTTACGAAGCTGGGATGCGAGTATTACAAGCCAAATCAACTTTAAATGTTGTTAGGTGATTGAAATTCTGGTAAGAGGACGAGAATGGATTTTGTATCTAACTGAGCTCCTAATTCCTGTAATAAAAACACAGATAGTTGTACTAGCTTTTGCCATTGGAGGTTCAACAATCAGTTGATGACACCACTGTCTGTTAAATGATACCGGGAAGGTATAGAACCTACCCACCTAAGTTGGTAACAACAAAAAAACCAAGGCTTTGAGTGTAGTCACTCATGAGCCTTGGTTTTTACTGTGTCGTATTCTTGTTCTCTATATCCTATTAATTCTATTCTGCGCGTACTTTAAAGAATGAAATCAGTTCTTGAAGTTGCTCGGATACAACCGAGAGCTCATCGGAGGCACTCACAATGGCTGCCATGGAGGCTTCCTGCTCATCAATTGACTGCTCAATTTGTTTACTGCTGCTTGCTGCTTTGCTGACATTGGCAGACAGTTCATCGGCCGTGGCAGACATTTCCTGTGTGCTTGCCGAGATTTCTTCAGTAGAACTGGAGATATCCTGAATCTGGTTTGCAACTTTATTCGTAGCAGTCAGAATATTCTCGAAGAATACACCAGTCTCTTGGGTAACTTCCAAGCCTTTGGTAACTTCCTTGGAACCCAACTGCATCGCTTCGGAAGACTGCATGATATCCCGTTGAATTTCTTCAATTAACTGTCGAATTTGCTTCGCTGATTCCTGCGATTGCTCTGCCAGGTTACGTACCTCGCCTGCAACCACCGCAAAACCTCTTCCTTCTTCACCTGCGCGGGCTGCCTCGATTGAAGCGTTAAGTGCAAGCAAGTTGGTTTGTCCAGCAATCTCCGTAATCACGTTAACAATGTTGCTAATCTGGTTCGAGTTATTTTCCAAAGACTGAATCGAGTTTGACGTATTTTGCACCGCACCCGAGATCAGGCGCATCTGCTCAATGACTTGTTGCATCACCACATTACCTGTGCTGGAGCGCTGCTCCATGCTGAGTGCTTCATCTGCCACATCGGCTGAGCTACTGGCGATCGTCTGCACTACCGTTGACATCTCTGTCATGGCACGTGCGTTCTCCACAGTGGCTTTGTCTTGTGACACCAGTCCAGTAGATATTTCTCGAATATTGGTGCTGATGGATTGAATGTTCACATTATTTTTCTCGGAAATGCCCAGTAGTTGTTTGGAAGATTCCGAGAGGTGATGTGAAGCATTCTGTACTTTATAGATGGTTGTATTGAAGCGATGGATCATCGCATTAAACTTCTCGTTGATGATACCCAGATCATCTCGCCCGGTATCGATGGTTACGTCCAGATTACCCGTGCTGACTTCTTCGATACCTTTCATCAGATTGCGGATCGGAAGCAACGTTCTTTTCAGCAAAATGAATTGCAATACCATGAACAGGATCAGGAAACCGATCAGGAACATCAAACCGTACGTAAGCAGTTTGTTCAGGCCTTTTGGAACGGCACTTGCATCTACATCGAAGTAAAGAGCAGCATACATGGAGCCGTCTGCGTTATTAATCGGATAGATCAGAGTGGTCCAGGTTCCGTACTCATCCGTGTAGAAATCACTGAAGGCAGGTTTTCCGTCCTTTTTCATCTGTTCCAGCACTACGACGTTATTCTGAGGCAACGGGTACATGGCACCTGCGGGCAGGTTACCTTCCTCGAATGGTTCCAACAGGTTCGTTGGAATCGCGATGATGGACGTTCCGTTTCCTTGCTCAAGTTCTGAACCAAAAATGTACGCTTGCGCGATGTTTGGATAGAATTCATGGATGGAATCGAGATAAGCTTTCATTTCCAGCTGTACAGGACCGGAGTAGCTTTTTTCCTTAGCCGCTTCTGCCACTTTGGCAGTGTCGAGATCATCGTACCATTTCTGGGTAATGACGGTAGCCTGGTCGTGCAACTGTTCAACCAAGATATTTTTTTGCAATTGATACGCGGCAGTAATCAGGATTACACCGATCAACATGATGCTGCCGAATGAAATCACCAAATTTTTGATAAAGAAAGGCATGGTACTCCAGCGAAGCTTATTAAACAAGATGGTTCACTCCTTCTACGATTGTGACGAAGGACTTACCCTGGGTGTTGTACACGCTATGTAATTGTTGACTTAAAAACTGTGAAATCGTCCCTTAATATCCTGTCTGATCAAATTCTCTTTTGTTTCTAAAAGTTTTTCGTAATGGGTTTTGCTATTCACGTATATGAACTCCAGGTAAGTTCTACTCTTCAGATATATCGTTATATAGGCATATTAATATTAGATATTTGCATCAAAATAGGACTTATGAACCGGTTCCAAGGTTATAATTGCGCTTTTTTTCATTATATTTCTTGTATATCCATGAAAATTTCATAGTGATACATATCATTTTTGATCGCGTTTAAGATTCACTAAAGGTTTGTCCCCTACCATGGTTACATAAGCCTCAGTTGCTTAACAGAAACCCAAGAAGGAGGATTCATCATTTGAATATTTTATTACGAAAAGTTGCAGTAACGGCATTGTCCGTGACGATGGTAACGACATCTTTTGGTCTGATTGCAAGTCCGAATGCGGCATATGCCGCAGAGAGTACAGCGACAATCTCAAGTGCGGGCGTGACGCAAGCTTATGAATCGTTGTTTCAGACGGATAACGTCATTGATGTGAATGTAACGATTGATGATACAGACTGGAAGAGCATGCTCGAAAGTCCGCTGGATAAGGATTATAAGAATGTTAGTGTGGAAGTGGATGGCAACAAGCTGGACAATGTCGGTTTCTCCACCAAGGGCAATCTGACCCTGAAAGCTGTAGCCTCAATGGAAGATTCGGACCGTTACAGCTTCAGACTGAAGTTTGATAAATACGACAAAACACAAACCCTGCTTGGACTGGATAAAATGGTACTAAACAATAACTACGCCGATCCGTCGTACATGCGTGAAGTTCTTCACTATGAAGCACTGCGCAGCATTGGCATGGATGTACCAATGACGAACTATGTTAATTTGTACGTTAACAGCGAGCTGGTTGGTTTCTATACTGGCGTTGAAGCGGTGGATGATAGCTATCTGGAGCGCAACTACGGTGAGGATTACGAAGAAGGTGTCCTCTATGATACGGATGAGAAGAGTTATCTTCAATATGAAGAGGGCAGCGACTACAGTACAATCACCAAAGACTTGGGTACGGATAAGGACAAAGTCAAACTCAAAACCTTTATCCAAACGCTGAACGAGATGCCAGAAGGTGAAAAAGGTGATATTGAAAGTGCACTGGACGTGGATTCAGCGCTTCAATATATTGCAGGCAACATGGTTTTTGGCAACTATGACAGCTATAACGGCGACAAAGGACATAACTACATGCTCTACAGTGATGCCGCGGGCAAGTTCACCGTTGTTCCTTGGGACTTCAACATGTCCTTCAACGGGTACTCGGGTGGAGGTGGACGTGGCACAACAACCGGATCAACCACGACCAACACCAACGCAACAAACGTATCTGTGGACGAGCCGGTACTAGGCATTAACATGGAAAATGTACCGATGATTAATAACCTGCTTGCTGTGTCGGAGTATAAGGAAAAATATTTGAGCTACGTCAATGAACTGACAGACTATATGGAAGGCATTCAGGATCGTATCACTGGCCTTGCCAATGAGATTCGTCCTTATGTGGAAGCAGACCCAACGAAGTTTTATACGACAGAACAGTTTGAATCCAACATCGCTTATTCTGCAAATGCAGACGCGGCAGGTGGTATGGGCGGTACACCACCAGCAGGATTTGAAGGCATGACCCCACCTGAAGGCATGGAAGGTATGACTCCTCCAGATGGAACAACACCTCCAACTCAGCCGGGTGCTGCAACTGGAAACGGTACAACAGATGCAACAACGGGTACAGATAATACGCAGACACGCCCTAGTGGTAACTTTGGCGGTGGGGGCGGAGGCATGGGCTCCATGGCAGCCGGGTCACTGACGACATTTGCACTGAACCGTCTTGCGAATCTGCAAGAGCAACTTGGACGTGAAGTGACGCCTTTACCTGAGACTTCGGAAGAGACAGGTTCGAATACCTCATTTGGAACAACCGACAAAACCATTACCGTAACTCTCGATGGTAAATTGATCACATTCCCGGATCAGGACCCGCTGCAGCAAAGTGGCCGAGTGATGGTACCTGTGAACGCAATTCTCGAAGCACTAGGTGCAGAAGTGACTTGGGACAAAACGGAGAAGACGGTAACAGCTGTACTGAATGACCAGACCCTTGTGCTCAAGATTGGAAGCAGCACCGCAACCGTAAATGGAGAGACACTCGAAATTGATGCACCAGCGATCATTCAAAACAGTCGCACACTCGTGCCTGTACGCTTCATCTCAGAAGGACTGGGACTTACCGTGGACTGGGATCAAACCGCTGCACAAGTAAGCCTTACATCCAAATAAGAAAATATTTCCTGCAGATCACCGTTGTTGTATGGAGAATAAGAAAGGGATTCGATGGTCAGATCGAATCCCTTTTTGTTCTTATTGTCAGGTTAGACGGAGCGAATATCCAGCAAAATCCGGCCTCGTCCATGTCTGGCCTCACTTTTGGCATGCGCTTGATTCGCTTCACTTAAAGGGAAGATGGAATCAATCTCTGAGCGGAGGGAACCGTTAGCGATTAGCTGAGCGATTGTGTACAGATCCTCTGATGTCGGGAATTTGGAATTAAACTTGGCTGTAACACCATACTGCGCTGCTTTTTCGGCAGAAGGCAGTTGAGTTAACGATACCAGTTTGCCCCCAGGTTTCAGAACACCCCATGAGCGATCTTCGATCTCTCCACCGACCGATTCAACAACCAGATCTACATTGCTTACCAGCTCTTCAAACAAGGTTGTCTT
Organism: Paenibacillus sp. FSL K6-1122; assembly: GCF_037977015.1. Taxonomy (NCBI): domain Bacteria; kingdom Bacillati; phylum Bacillota; class Bacilli; order Caryophanales; family Paenibacillaceae; genus Paenibacillus; species Paenibacillus sp. FSL K6-1122. The sequence continues at coordinate 1,294,589 of NZ_CP150272.1, forward strand.
GTAATCAATCACTTGATCGGCACCCAATGAAGTAACAAAATCAACATTGGCACCAGACGCGGTAGCAATAACATGAGCGCCTTTCCATTTTGCAAGCTGCACTGCGAATTGTCCGACACCGCCCGCGGCAGCGTGGATCAGAACGGTTTGCCCAGCTTCCAACTCACCTTCGGTGAACAGTGCTTTCCATGCCGCTTCAGCTCCGCCTTTAATGGTCGCAGCATCCTCAAAACTCAGGTCGTCTGGCATATGCACCAAATCCGTAGCAGGAGCCATACCATACTCGGCATAACTTCCGTTCACATTACCAAAAACACGATCTCCCGGCTGAAAGGTATCGACACCCTCTCCCACGGTTTCAACGATGCCTGACATGGCCGTTCCGGGTGTATAAGGCAGCTCTTTGACAAACACGTTTTGCAACCAGCCGTTACGAATCTTCCAGTCCAGTGGAATGGCTCCAGCATACTGAATGCGTACCAGAACTTCGCCGGCAGGTGGCTGGGGCTTATGGACTTCCTGTTCGAACTGTAATGTATCGGGTCCTCCGTATTGATGAATCTGAATAGCTTTCATTTTGGATGTATGCATTGTGTACACGCTCCATTCGTTAAGGAAATTTAGGATAGGGATGAATCAATCTGTGCAGCAATTTTCTGTGAAAGAGATAACAGTAAGTTCTTTTCTTCCTCGGAGAGGCCAGCTGTGGTGATCTGCTCCACTTGGCGCCAGGCGTTATTCACTTGATCCTCCAGTGCGCGTCCGGCTTCTGTTAGGGATACAATGGTCACCCGTCCATCTGTTTTGGAACGACTCCGAGTAACGAGACCGGCATCTTCCAGACGGCGAACAGACTTGGCTATGGTTGAGTGATCCAGGCGAAGTGTGCGACCCAATGAGTTTTGGGATTGATGGTCTTGTGCATATAACTGCATCAGCATAATCTCTTGACCGGGAAAAAGCCCGGTATCCCGAATCAACTGCGCAGCAAGACCCTTGTGAGAGCGTGCCAGAGCAAAAATGCTAAAGCTGATGGGATACTGCGCTACTGCACTGAATTCCTCATTATTTAATTCCTGGAGATTATCAGGCTTTTTGAAATCATCTTTGGCTGTCATCATGTACCTCAACTTTCTTAATTGTGTTGTCGGCAACATAAATATAACACTTGAATATGTGGTTGGCAACATAAATCGAACTAAACACTTCTACATGAAACGTAGAGGACAGAAAGAACCTGAAGAAGCGGAACGTTCGCCTAAAAGCTTTCTGAAAGAAAACTTCATCGAGAGGTTGTTCTGTCATCGGAGTATCCAGGTATATATTCTTTAGTTCAACTTATACAGCTCCTCTAAATTTCCAGACAGCAGAACATTCTTACATGATTACGGATAATGCGTAAAATATTAGATTTATAATTTCGATTACTGTGATAAAAGTCACTGAAATATTATAAATATTGTGAACACTCCTACCGATAAGACTATAGTGATATTCGAAACGGAATCGAAATTGGCTTGAATATCCCCACAATTACATAGGGAAAAGGGTGGCTCACACACATGCGAAGCATGAGCATCGGTACCAAAATAAGTTTGATCGTTATCAGTATATTTATCGTCTTCTCTTCAGCCGTGGCGGTAAGTGTAATCCTGGAGATGAGGCAGGGGATCACGACATTTGCTACAGAGAAGGCAAAGCGAGATTTGGAGATGGCGAATAGTATCATTACATATAAGCATCCAGGAGATTGGGCCATTAAGGACGGACAATTATTCAAGGGAGATACCGCGCTGGAAGGAAACTTTGAACTGGTGGATGAGATTGGAGAAGCTTCTGGTGACACGGTGACGATCTTCCGAGGTGACGAACGTGTTGCAACAAATGTCATGGTGGACGGAAAGCGTGCTGTTGGCACGAAGGTATCGGACGAGGTCGCCCAGACCGTTTTGCAGCAAGGGGAAAAATACTTCGGTGAAGCCGTGGTTGTGGGTCAGAAATATCAGACGGCCTATGAACCAATCAAGAACGCATCCGGAGAGATTATCGGAATTTTCTATGTTGGCGCTTCTCAATCGTTAATTGATGTGATTATCTCCTCGTTCCTCAAGACATTCCTGATCGTATTCCTGCTTGCAATGTTAGTCGCAATTACCCTGATCCTGCTGTACGTTCGCAGGGTGAGAGTAAGAATCGAACGGGTATCCGTAGCGATTAAACGTGCGGGTACGGGCGATTTCACACAGCCAGTTGTGGACAACGTCCAAGACGAGATTGGCATGCTGGGCATGGGATACAATGAGATGAGAAGTAATCTCCAGGTCATCATTCAAGGAGGACTTCAAGCTGCGGAGAAAGCAGAGCAATCGACTGGGCTGCTACTGAAGATTGCGGACCAAACGTCCAAAGAATCGGCGCAGATTGCATCCTCCGTTGAACAAGTCGCACAAGGAGCCGAGAGTCAGACAATTAGTACGGAAGAAAATCTGCAGGCCATGGAAGAAGTGGCGATAGCCGTACAACGCATGGCGGACAAGGCCTCCAGCATCTCGGACTCTGCTTTGTATTCACGCAAACAGGCTGAAACAGGAGGTGAAGCGGTGCAACTTACCGTTCAGCAGATGTCTACCATTGAATCTTCCGTTACCACAACGGATGAAGTCATTCGTATGCTGGAAGAGAAGTCGGCACAGATTAGCCAGATGGTTTCCGCCATTCATGAGATTGCAAATCAAACGAATCTACTTGCCCTCAATGCATCCATTGAAGCAGCAAGAGCAGGGGAGCATGGCAGAGGATTTGCCGTCGTATCTACCGAGGTTCGTAAACTGGCTGAACAAGCCGGAGACTCTTCAGATCGTATTGAAGAACTGGTCGAAGCCATGGAACAAGATATGCAGCAATCGCTATCGGCCATGTCGAGAGTGAAGGACGAAGTACAGGAAGGACTGCGCTTGACCCGGGAAACGGAGCAAAACTTCAGCCTGATCCGGGATACAAACCTACGTATTGCTACAGAGATTGAGGACATGGCTGCGACAAGTGAAGAGATGTCCGCAGGCGTGGAGCAGATTGTAGCTTCTGTGCATGAGATCGCTCGCCATGCGCAAACGGCTAGTACCAATTCACAACATGCTGCCGATTCTGTCCATGAACAGCTCAAGTCGGTAGAGAAGATCAAGGCATCTGCGGCTATTTTGTCTGATGTGTCGACAGAGCTGCAGACCTCACTTAGTCCGTTTAAGATTTAATATCTGTTACAATAGGGAAAAGGAGGGACTACAATATGGCCCCTGATAAAACAAAACTTTTCCCGAATGAGAATATCCGTACGGTATGTTACATTCAAAACCTGCCGCCGCGTTCCAACGTGGACATCGGTGATTATACGTATTACAGTGATAACACAAATCCGCCAGAGCAATTCTATGACCGGATACAGCATCATTATGACTTTATCGGTGATCGCCTAGTCATTGGAAATTTCTGTGCAATTGCGGAAGGTGTGACATTCATTATGAATGGTGCGAATCATCGGATGGAGGGTATGACCACGTATCCGTTCAACATTTTTGGTGGAGGATGGGAGCGTGTGACACCTACACTGGAACAACTTCCATATAAGGGTGACACGGTACTGGGGAACGATGTATGGCTTGGACAAAATGTAACGATCATGCCTGGTATCACGATTGGAGACGGGGCAATTGTTGCCTCCAATTCAACCGTTGTTAAGGACATTGAACCCTATACGATTGTTGGTGGTAATCCAGCCAAGACTGTTAAAAAGCGTTTTGACGAAGAGACGATTGCACTGCTGCTGGAATTGAAGTGGTGGGATCAGGACGAGGAATGGCTGGATACGCATTTGGAACGTCTTGTCTCTGCATATGATCTACAGATCTTGCGCGAACTTCTGAACAGCAAATAGGCTGGATGTGCATTGTGCTTAAAAGACAAAAAAAGCTGGTTCCTGATGGAGCCGGCTTCCAAGCAAATCAGGCCCTGGACCGTTTTGAGCGGATCAGGGCCTCTTGTTGTCCAAGATGAAATGTTAATTTAACGGGTGGGTGGTCGTAGGGTACAATCAGACTTTGTTGATGGGGGCTTCAAATGAGTGTGATTTTCTGTATGATCCGAGTTTGTCTGTTTGCCTGAATAAAAGTTAATGATATCATCAACGGTAGTAAACACGACATTTAAATCCATATTATCATTGTGTGTTTGAATAAAAACCTCTTTTCAATAAGTTGTTGCGTTGTTTAATTTAAAGCTTCTTTCATGCTTAAACCTGCTGTGAATACAGGAACTTTACCTGCAGGTAGTTGAATTTCTTTGCCTGTTTTCCGGCTTCTTCCCGTTCTTGCCTCACGCTTCTGCACTTCAAATTTCCCGAATCCGACCAGTTGAACTTCTTTGCCTTCTTTGAGAGCTTCGAGAATCGAATCCAATACAACGGTTACAGCTTTTTCAGCATTCTTCTTGGAAAAACCGCCAGCCTTGGCTACTTCTGTGATCAATTGTTCTTTATCCATGGGGAATACCTCGCTTTCATTCTTGGGATGTGGAAACTTTGCTGTGACACATATGTGTAAATAAAAAGCTGCCTTATTAATAAGGCAGCTTTCATATAATTAAAGTTTAGTAACGTTCTCAGCTTGTGGTCCACGGTTACCTTGAGTTACTTCAAATTGAACGCGTTGACCTTCGTCCAAAGATTTGTAACCTTCACCTTGAATTGCACTGAAATGAACGAATACATCTGTTCCTTCTTCAGTTTCGATAAAGCCGAATCCTTTATCCGCGTTGAACCATTTCACTGTACCTGTTTGCATGTGATTCCTCCAAAAAATAAGTTTTTAGCCGATCATTATGACGAGTATAATTTAAAATTGACACTCACCTGGTGCATTTAAACCACGAACTTGATGTCCGCTAATGTATCGATTAATATGATAATACCATGTCCGCTAATATAAGTCAAGATTTGGAGGTATTTTCTAATGAATCAGTCATCAGGGGTTTCGGTGCAGCGGGAACCGACAGTAGAGGAATTCATACATATGCTTGCTAAAGAGGGAGAATTACATCCCAAAACCGTGAAGGAATATGCAAGTGATCTGAAGCACTTTATCGAATGGTACAAGGAAAGCACCATGCTCAGCGAAGAGTTCTCACTGCGAATTGAAGATGTGGATACATCCACTTTAGTCAGTTATCGTGAAGATGCTCACAAAGTTATGTTATTGAAACCAGCCACCATTAACCGGAGATTGATTACGCTGAAGCGTTTTTTTAAATGGGCTGTCTTGGAATCCAGGCTCAGTCATGATCCTTCCAAACCATTAAAATTCATCCCGGAAGACAAAGTAAGTCCACGCCGAATGACATTGGAAGAAGAGCAGGCATTCCTCGCGGCAGTGGAGTATGGTAATTCCCTTCGTGATCAGACCATCCTCACCCTTATGTTTCACACAGGCTTGCGAACGATGGAGGTATGCAACCTCAAGCCTCATGATATCGAAATTGGTAGACGAAGCGGTCACCTGACAGTGAGCGCAGATAAACGCAACGTGCAACGTAAGATCCCTCTGAATATGCAGTGTGTTGTCATGTTGAATCAGTACTTATCTGATCTTGCTACCGATCGTGCGTACCTTTTTCCCTCAGAGAAGACAAATGATCGTTTAACGGAGAGAGCACTGCGCCACCTGATTAAAAAAGTAATGATAACAGCAGGGCTGGAAGGACTGAGTTCACACGACCTGCGTCATCGTTTTGGCTACGCCATGGCTGAGCATACGCCACTGCACCGTTTGGCCGAGATAATGGGACACACCAACCCAGATACAACAATGATTTATTTTAAAGCATTAAGTACGAATCATCGTAAAGAACAAGAATGAAGACTGAATTATAGTCAGAATCAAAACACCTCTTATTAGAAGTACTTCGAAATTTTCCGTGTTTGTATTACTTTAACCTACCTTTAGCATTCATATACGATCCTTCACATTTCACTTAGGCACTGCCCGACAGGGTTGCCTTACCTCTACTAAAGAAAGCGATTACATATCCCTGATAATATTGTATATTATGATGGCAACCTTGGAACAGATCAACATGAGCCTTTGCATTTGCTTCAATTCGGTGAGCAATAAGAAATCAAATGGATTCACAATGCTACATATATATTCGTTGATAGGGCTAAGGCCGTCATCAAAAGGGAGGAATCCAAACGTGTACCGGGTACTGCTGGTGGATGATGAAGAAGATGTGCGTGAAGGACTTGTTGTAGAGGTCGATTGGGAAGCGCTCGATCTGCGGATAGTCGGTTTGGCTGAGAATGGGCGGGAAGCATTGGAGATGGCGGAGAGGGTAGAGCCGGACATTGTGGTGACGGATATCAGCATGCCATTCATGAATGGTCTGGAACTCGCACAAAGATTGAGGAAACGTAATCCACTCGTAAAGGTGGTCATTTTGACTGGATATGATGAATTTGATTATGCGAGGCAAGCCATCTCGTTAAGTGTGGACGAATATCTACTGAAGCCGTTCTCGGCAGGACATCTCACAGAACTGCTCACAAGACTGCGCGCCCAGATGGCGTCTGAAGTGGCTGAGCGTGAAGATGTACAGCAGCTGCGTGAGCACTATCATACCAGTTTGCCTTTATTACAGGCAGATCTGATGGCGACCTTGCTCCATCGGCAGAAGTCCTCGACATATATTCATAGTAAAGCCAAACAATGCGGATTGGATCTGAAAGGAGAACGTTATGGTGTGTCCGTATTGACACTGCATATGGATGGAGATGTGCAAAAGGAGAAGTCTGAGGGAGTATTCAGCGAGCCCCCACAGCGACATAACAAAACAATATCCGAGGTAGCGGACCAGTCTGAGATATTCGTTCCCGGAGGTTCCTTGCGTCAATCTGAGGATGCTGAGCTGAAACGCTTTGCTGCACTTAACATTGCGGCAGAAGTTTGGGCGGAGCATGGGGCTGGTCATGCCTTTATGCATCAGGAGACGATTGTCCTGCTCTATGTGGATCGCACGGGCGGTACAGATGGAGTGAAGAGGCAACAGAAGGCATTGGAAAATGTGATGCGCAGCATCAACCACTATTTACGTATCCCGGCTACGGTGGGCTCTGGTCAGATTGTGGATACACTCGCGGATGTGAATCATGCCTATGAAGATGCCCTGCTGGCATTGGATTATCGGCTTGTGCCCGGGACAGATTCAATCATATACATTGCGGACGTGGAGCGACAGACGGCGGGCAAGTTGCGTTTTGATGAGTTGAAGCAGCAGACGTTGACACGATGCCTGAAGGCAGGTACACAAGCAGAGCTGGAGGAAGCACTTGCGATCATTTTCCGGGAAATTACAGTGGAACACGGGCGAAGTGATATTCAGCTCTATTTAATTGAAGTGTTAACAACAGTATGGAAGGCAGCACAGGCATCAGGGGAAGAAATGGAAGACATCTTTGGTGCAGGGTTTCAGTTGTATGCGGATTTGTTCCGACTGCCGGGACTTACTGATGCACAGAAGAAGGTACGGGAAGTCTGTCTACTCGTACAACATCGCATTGCGAGCGGACGCCAGCATGTATACAAGGACATTGTCGAGCAGGCGTTAGTCTTCACGAAAGAGCATTATGCCGACCCGGACCTGTCCATTCAGAAGGTGTGCGGGCATTTGCATATCAGCTCCGGTTATTTTTGTGGCATTTTCAAAAAAGAAGTACAGCTTACCTTCCTGCAGTACCTGATGCAGATCCGAATGGAGGCAGCGCGTGAGCTGCTTCGCTCGACCGAGCTGAAGTCGTTTGAGATTGCGGAGCAGGTTGGCTTTGCCGAACCCAACTACTTCAGTTTTTGTTTCAAAAAACATATTGGCGTCTCGCCCAAAGAATATCGTAAACAGGCTTCCGAGGCGGCAAGTGAAGGTTCAATCCGATGAAGTTCTTGTCCAGATGGGTGAAATCCATGGGAGTTCAATTACGCTCTCGTCTGCGTTCGTCCAGAGTCAGCAGTATCCGGTTTATTATAACGTGGTCCTTTTCCGTCTTCATCGTCTTGGTGCTAACCATCATGGCGATGCTTCTGCATGACAAGTTCACGCAGGCTGCCGAGCGAAGTGCGGAACTGACGACGAGACAGATTGTGGATCAGGTTAGTTATAATCTGGAGGATTACGTCCGCAGTATGTCGCATCTGTACCGTGCCATTGAGGAACACATGCTGCGTGACGGGACATGGGAAGGGGAACTGGTGGACAAACAGCTTGACACACTGCTCAGCAGTCGTGAAGATATCATCTCGATTACTTTGCTTGATTCCACGGGGAAATTGCTCAAGAACCGACCTACAGCCGAATTAAAAACCAGCGCCCATGTGACACAGCAAGGGTGGTTTCAGTCTGCGCTTCGTGTGCCGGATCACCTGAGTTTCTCGTTACCTCATATTCAGAACATGTACACAGGCCCATATAAATGGGTCGTTTCCATGAGCAAAGGCATAACGATACGGCAAAATGGTCAGGATCGGCAGGTTATTTTGCTGGTCGATATCAATTTCAAACAGATGGATGAACTGAGCCGTCGGGTCAGTCTGGGGCAACGAGGATACGTGTATATCATCGATGAGAGTGCGGGCAATATCGTGTACCATCCGCAGCAACAATTGATGTATATGGGACTCAAAAGCGAGAATATCGAACAGGCTTTGGTGGCTTCCGGCAGTTACGAAGATGAAGCAGATGGGCAGAAAAGGCTGAATACCGTAAAGTCCGTTGCCAATATCGGGTGGAAAATCGTCGGTGTTGCCTATCTGGATGAGATTATGACAACGCGTCAGGAAGTGAACGGATATCTCATTCGTGTATTGGTCGTTGTACTGGTACTGGTCATTCTTGTCTCGCTGTTCTTATCCTCCAGTCTGACTCGTCCGATCCGGCGAATGGAACGTAAGATGAAGGCCGTGGAGCGCGGGGATTTTAACGTGGAGTTGCCTACTACTGGGCCGCTGGAAGTGGAACGACTATCCCGTCGCTTCAACCTGATGGTCAATAAAATCCGCACCCTGATGGATGAAATCATCCATGAGCAGGAGCAGAAGCGGCGTCTGGAGCTGGAAGCCTTGCAGGCCCAGATAAATCCGCATTTTTTGTATAATACGCTGAATTCAGTAGTGCGAATGGTAGGCATGAGTCGCAATGAAGAAGTGATTACGATGATCACGTCTCTCTCGCGCCTGTTCCGTATCAGCCTTAGTCAAGGTAAGACGATCATTACGATCAGGGAAGAGCTGGAACATGCGCAGCATTATTTGACGATTCAACAGATGAGGTTCAAGCGCAAATTCAACTTTACGATTAAGGCAGATGATACGCTTCTGGATTGCCTGACATTGAAGCTGGTGCTCCAGCCCTTGATTGAGAACGCCATTGTTCATGGCATCGAGTACCACATGGACGAAGGAAGTATTGAGGTTGATGTTTTTCGTGAGGACAACAAGCTGGTGTTTCGCATTATAGATAATGGGGTCGGCATGACGGAAGAACAGATGTCGGGATTATTAAGTGGTCGTCCTGTGGTCAAAAGCGGTGCAGGCTCCGGCGTAGCGGTACGCAACGTACATGACCGAATCCGGCTCTATTATGGAGAGGCATATGGCCTTGAATTTGCAAGTGAGTTGGAAGAAGGCACCACGGTCTGGGTTCGGATTCCCATTCAATCGCAGCAGAAGGAGGGCGAGCCTAATGACAGACAATAAGGAGAATAGGGGCGATATCCACAGCCACAGAGTTGTAGGGTCATACATTCGTACGTTTTGGAAAAAGGTTGCTGCGAGCTTCCCTGGAATCCGGAAATGTCGGTTAGTAACCCAGACAGCTGCAAGCTGCTGTCTGCTCATATGCAGTGCCTGTGGCTTATCGAGTCCCGATGCTACGGCAGTACCGCCACGTATCGCGCTGATTACGCCAGCTGGGACAGGGGAACTTGCGGAAGCTATCCGACTTGGCGCCGAAGCGGCTGCCAAAGAGAGCGGGGCCGAACTGATTACCGTGGAAGCATACCCTTCCGATGGTGATATGTACACGCCTGCCATTCTGGACTCTGCTGGAAGTCAGATGCAGATCAAACAGGCAAATATCAACAGCCATACGTTGTCTCGCAGTGGGCGAGAGCAGGCTCAAGTGGAGGCCGCCGCATCGGCTCTGAAGCAGGGGGCATCAGCTCTATTGGTTGATCCCCTAAGTGAAAAGGCACTTAGTGACATCATTCAGGAGGCACAGACAACAAATTCCGATGGAACCATTGTTCCTGTCATTGTGCTTAACGATGAATTTCCCGTGAAAGGCATCACCAGTTTCATCTCGATGGATAATGTTGAGGCGGGAAGACAGGCCGGCCAGGCTATGGCGGAGCTTCTGGAAGGGAAAGGGCATGTGGCTTTATTGGGCCCCGATCCTCTTAATTCGGGTCTGATTCAGAGAGATCAGGGAGTTATGGAAGCCTTGGTACAGTATCCTAATATTCAAGTGGAACCCAAATCGATATGTAATACACGGGATGGATGTTGGCAGACTGCGAAGCAATTGCTGGACCAGCAGGAGGTAGATGGTTTCATTACTCTTCAGGAACCGGCTTCCCTGGGAGCAGCCGATGAACTGAATCGACGCAAATCTGCGGACAAGGTTAGGATTGTTGGATTCGGCAGTGAACAACAGCAACTGGAGCAATTGCAAGAAGGGGTCTTTGATCATCTCATCGTCCAGAATGGATACAGTGCAGGTTATCTGGGATTGAATCAAGCCGTTGCGCGGCTGAACAATCAACAGGTGCAAGCGAGAGTGTTACTTGAGACCAAGCTGGTTAGTACAGACAATATGTTCTGGATGGATAACCAGAAGCTGTTGTTTCCTTTTGTACAATGAACCAATGCTGGAACGAGTGCCGGAACGAATACTGAATGAAGAATTAAGGTGTTTGTTAACTTGAGGAAGATTTCGATAGAACAGGTGAAGATATTGTATTCGAATTTAATGTAAACCCTTTCATAATAAAGACATCGGTGAAGCCGAATGAACTTGGGGGAGGTCATTAGGATATGAAGAAAACATGGATGACACTGTTGATTACGGCATGTATGGTTGTGGCGGCGGGGTGTAGTAGCGGCGGAGACAGCGCAGGTGGAAGTACGGGAACAGATACAGGAGGCCAGAAAGCAGCCGGTACGGAAACGCCCAAGATTGGTGTTGCCATCTACAAATTTGACGATACATTCATGACGGGTGTACGTAATGCCATGACCGCAGCAGCGGAAGGTGTCGCGACTTTGGATATCGTGGATAGCCAGAATGCACAGCCGACCCAGAATGAGAAAGTGGATCTGTTTGTGTCCAAGAAATACAATGCAATGGCCGTGAACCCGGTGGACCGGACGGCGGCAGGTGTCATCATTGACAAGGCTAAGGCAGCGAACATTCCAGTGGTATTCCTCAACCGTGAGCCAGTGGCTGAAGATATGAACAAATGGGATAAAGTGTACTACGTAGGAGCAAAAGCGGAGGAGTCCGGTACGATCTCCGGTCAGCTGATTGTGGATTACTGGAAAGCACATCCGGAAGCGGACAAAAACGGCGATGGCAAACTGCAATACGTCATGCTGAAAGGGGAACCGGGTCACCAGGATGCAGAGCTTCGGACCAAATATTCGGTTCAGGCGATCCAGGATGCCGGTATCGAAGTGGAAGCACTGGCGGAAGACACGGCGATGTGGGACCGGGTGAAAGGTCAGGAGAAAATGCAGGCGTTCCTGGCTTCCCATGGTGACAAGATTGAAGCCGTTCTCGCAAACAATGATGACATGGCCTTGGGAGCCATTGAGGCATTGAAAGCAGCCGGATACTTCAAGGACGGCAAATCCATGCCGGTTGTAGGTGTGGATGCAACAGCTCCAGCCATTCAGGCTCTCCAGGATGGCACAATGCTGGGCACGGTGCTTAATGATGCCAAGAATCAGGGTGCAGCCACGGTGGCACTGGCTTCCGTACTTGCCAAAGGTGAGACACCAACAAAGGAAAATACCAAATACGATATTACAGATGGTAAATACGTCTGGATTGCATACAAAAAGATTACAAAAGACAACATCGCCGACGCCCAATAACAGCACGAGACAGGGACGTCCGACATTCGGGTAGCGTCCCTTTTTTGCCGGTCATATGGAAGGGAGGAACCAAGATGGAGTCACCTTACCTGCTGGAGATGAATGGAGTTTCCAAAGCATTTCCGGGTGTGCAGGCACTAAGTCAGGTCACATTGAAAGTAAAGCCGGGGACGGTTCACGCCTTGATGGGAGAGAATGGAGCTGGGAAATCCACACTTATGAAATGTCTGTTCGGCATGTATCACCCGGATGAAGGAACGATACGTATCGAAGGAAAGGATGTGGATATTCCGAATTCCAAAGCGGCACTTCAGCAAGGCATATCCATGATTCATCAGGAGCTGAATCCGGTCCCGCATCGTCCGGTGATGGAGAATATATGGCTGGGTCGTTTTCCGATGAGGGGAATACTGGTGGACGAGAAACGGATGTATACCGATACGCTGGCCCTGTTCAAGGACTTGAACCTGGATATTGATCCGAAGGCTCAGGCGGGAACACTGTCTGTCTCCAAGATTCAATCCATGGAAATCGCCAAGGCGGTCTCTTTTCAATCCAAAGTCATCGTCATGGATGAGCCAACTTCTTCCCTGACAGGCAAGGAAGTGGATCAGCTCTTTACCATTATTAATGAACTGCGCAGTCGCGGCGTATCCATTATCTATATTTCACACAAGATGGAGGAGATCCTAACGATCTCGGATGAAGTGACAATCATGCGTGATGGCTTCGTTGTCGGGACATGGGATGCTACTGATCTAACGACAGATCTGATCATTACGCGTATGGTTGGCCGTGATCTGGACGAACGTTTCCCGGAACGGACGAACGTACCCGGTGAAGTGATATTAAAAGCCGAGGGTCTGACATCAAGCCAGTCCAAATCGTTTTGTGATGTATCTTTTGAGCTGCGAAAAGGTGAAGTGCTTGGCATTGGCGGCCTGGTTGGAGCACAGCGGACAGAACTGATTGAGTCCTTGTTCGGACTGCGCGGACTCGCTTCGGGTACCATTTCAATTCATGGGCGCAAGGTAAGGATTAACTCCCCCGCAGCAGCGAAGCGTCATAACATTGCGTTACTCACGGAAGAACGAAGGGTTACAGGGATATTCCCCGTGTTGTCGGTGTATGAGAACACGATCATTGCCAGTCTGGGACGCTACCGAAATCGCGTGGGCTTGCTGGACGAGAAAAAGGGCCGGGAAGAGGCACGGGAACAGACGCAGAAGTTCAGAACCAAAACGCCTTCAGTTAACACGCTGATTCGAAACCTGTCTGGCGGCAATCAGCAGAAAGTTCTGCTGGCCCGTTGGTTATTGACCGACCCGGAGATACTCCTGCTGGATGAACCGACACGTGGAATTGATGTAGGGGCCAAGTTTGAGATTTACACCATTATTACGGAACTGGCTCGTCAGGGCAAAAGCATTATCATGATTAGCTCGGAGATGCCCGAACTGCTGGGCATGTCGGATCGCATTATGGTGATGAGCGAAGGGCGTCTCACCGGAATCGTGGACGGAGCCGAGGCAACAGAGCAGGATATTATGAGGCTGGCCGCGCAGCAGCGGATGGCTTAGTCAGGAGGGAAACAGATGAACACACAGATGATCAATCAAGTGAAACAATATGTAACACAACGCGCCATCTTTATTGTACTGATCCTGCTCATTATTGGTATTGCGATTGCCGATCCGAATTTTCTGGCCTTCTCCACACTGCGGGACATCTTACAGCAGTCCTCCACACGGGCCATTATTGCGCTCGGTGCAGCCTTTATCCTTGTCACGGGCGGGGTCGATCTATCCGCTGGACGGGTGGTTGGTCTGACAGCGGTTGTATCGGCATCGATGTTGCAAATTGATGAATATGCCAATCGCTTCTTCCCCGATCTGCCCCACTTATGGGTGGGTCTGCCGATCCTTGTCGGGATTACCGCAGGTCTGTTTGTGGGATTGGTCAATGGACTCATTGTCGCCAAATTACATGTGCCTCCTTTTATCGCAACGTTGGGTACGATGGTTGCCGTGTACGGACTGAACTCCATTTATTTTGATACGGAACCCAATCAGTCACAGCCGATCGGAGGATTGCGACCGGACTTCACTGTCATTGGCTCTGGATACATTGATCTGGGCGGGGGTTATTCCATCCCGTATATTGTCCTCATTGCTATTGCGGTGGCATTAATCTGCTGGGTGATCTTTAACAAAACACGTCTAGGCAAAAACATGTACGCGATCGGTGGCAACATTCAGGCAGCGCATGTATCCGGGATTCATGTGGCACGCAACCTGGTTGCGCTGTATGCCATTGCCGGTGCGTTGTATGGCCTGGGTGGTGTGCTTGAGGCAGCACGCACAGGTGGAGCAACAAACAATTACGGTAACATGTATGAACTGGATGCGATTGCCGCATGTGTGGTAGGCGGCGTATCAACGGCAGGAGGTATTGGAACGGTACCCGGGGTTATGGCGGGTGTGCTGATCTTCGGGGTCATTAACTATGGTCTAACGTTTATCGGTGTAAGTCCATACTGGCAGTTGATTATCAAAGGATTGATCATTGTTGCTGCGGTGGCTTTTGATATCCGTAAGTATATGGCGAAAAAATAAGATTAACGTGAAAAGGTTACACCGTTGTACTCCGAGTGCAGTACCATCCTCCGATCGCCCTTATCCCCTGATTTTCTTGATTCCCTATATTAATAGGGGAAAATCCGGTGATAAGCGTATGCTTCCGATGTAGCTTTCTCCTAGAAAGCTTTAGGCGAACGCTATCGCTTCTTCAGATTGGTTCTGCACTCTACGTTATGGTGTAAAAATTCCATTCATCTTATATGGTAAAGCAACAAAGAAGCCAGCCCTCGGGATATAGAGAGCTGGCTTTAATTGTTTAACCATTGACCATCCAATCGATAACGGGGATAACTGGTCCAATGATGCATAAGAGCAACATAAATCCGGCGAAGTTATAAGATACACTTGTGCCATAATGTGAACGATTTTTTTTGGCGATCAAGAAGGCTGGAATCCAGAAGAGGGCTGCTACTACAAAAGGAATGTGAAGTCCTTGAGTTCCGTTGCTATAAATAGGTATGTTTATTAAGTTAAAAAGATAATGACTGATCATAAAATTTGTTGTGCCCCATTGGAAATTAAAGGCGAGACCCATCAATAGTACGAGTAGAGAGAGCGTTCCGAGGCCCAGTGGTTTTCGTTGTGTTGTCATGTGATATCCTCCATAAGAAAGTATTTATCCTAAATTAATCCATTAATGTATTGTACCACAATATTGATCTATGCGAAGAGGAATTGTTTCACTTTTGTTGATTACAATTACATCATATGTCCTATTGCCTTCATAATTTATACATTCGTGCGAATTTGACGAGCCTCCACTAATCGACAACATCAGCTAATCATAATCGATATAATACATGTACATAAGTTATTTGATGTGAGTTTTATGTCAAAGGGGGCGAGGCTGTTTGCTTAGTTACACGATGAAAATGGTGATATTCCCGCTAGGTTGTCTGCTTGTCATTCTGTCCTCTTATGTTCTCAGGCTTACCCCTAATATGGCAATAATGTCACTTTCGGCGACATTATTGGTAGCAAGTATTTATGGGGAGAGACGATATCCTGTGCTGCGAAAATTTCAGTGGATTTTTCTAGGGATATTCCACTATTTCAGTGAACTGAACTGGTGCAACATGCTGTATTATATGCTCATTATTTCAATGATCCAGGACAAACCAAGGTTGACGCAGACCTTGCCGATTTCGTTGCTGCTTATGCTGCAATATACGTTGATTCGGCTTTCGTATGTGCCTGTAGATACATATGCTTTGCTGGTTTCGTTATTTGACCTGTTAACCTCGGTTGTTATCATTTTTTTGTATCATACCTTAATCAACAGTGAGGTCGAGAAGCGCAGGCTTCGGGAAAAAAATCGGTTCCTGACCCTGCATGATCCGCTTACCGGACTGTTGAATTACGAAGGTTACATGGAGGTGTTACATAAGACAGTAGAAGAGCAACGGTCTTTTTTGCTTGTCCTTTTGAACGTCAATAACTTTAGCGGCTTTAAAAAAGAGTCAGAAGATCCTTGGTGTACGGTAATCACAGGTACAGGCCAGATGATCAGCAATCATTTCACCGAGGCCTATGGCATATCCCGGTATGCAGGAGACCGATTTGCGGTCGTTTTGCCAGAGATACAGGATGTGGAAGAACGAATGTCGTCACTACTATCCGTGCAGCTTCAAGGACTCCAGGTAAGTTACAGCATCTCCCTGTACCCGGAAATGTCGGATTCGTTGCAGCACTTTATGACGGTAGCCGAGGATAGGCTGCTTCAACAACAGCGTAGCAAATGGCTGAAAAATGAAGAAGAAGTATTTCGTTCCGAAAGACTAAGGGCTGTGGGTGAACTGGCCGCAGGTATGGCTCACGAAATTCGAAATCCGCTTACCGCAATTCGGGGATTCCTGCAGTTGTCACGTGGACAAGCGTTTAATATCGCGCCATGGTATGAAGTGATTATGGGCGAGGTGACAAGAGTAACCGATCTGACGGCTGAATTTTTGCAGTTTTCCAAACCACATGCGAATCACATGAAGCCTGAACATTTGGGTCACTGCCTTGAACGAGTGATGTCTTTGACCGAGTCAGATGCGGCATCTCGAGGGCATCAAATTACGCTTGAAATGACTAATGAGCCAGTTGTGATCATCATGGATCGAGATAAAATTGTGCAGGTTTTGATCAATCTGATTCGTAACGCTTTTGAAGCAATGACAGACCCTGGTGAGGTCCATATGGATTTGTTGCAGGACGGAGACGCAGTGCTCATTTCAATTACAGATACAGGAAGCGGCATTCCGGAAAATTCGCTATCCACAATCTTTAATCCATTTTATACAACCAAAGAAGAAGGTACGGGACTTGGACTTGCACTCTGCCAGAAAATCGTTCAGGATCACAATGGTAAAATTACCGTCCATAGTGAAATGGGGGTTGGTTCCACCTTCACGCTTCATCTGCCAATGGAGACGTAAATCATATAACTTACCAGAGATAGCAATTAAGTAGTCATTAGACAAAAACATAAAAACGCCGCACGGGTCCAGAAGAACCCCGTGCGGCGTTTAATATTTCGATTAATAAGTTGATGTGTGGAGACTACATTGGTTCAGATCATTTTAGCTATATAAGAGTGTGTCTGCAAATTCAAGTAAGCGATATGATGATGGAGGTCAGCGTATAAAAGTCTGAAGTTCAAGCCGGTTGATCCTGGCGAATGGGTAGTCGATTTTCTAAGGAACATAGGACGTCTTATTTGGCCTTCAAGTCCTTACTTTAATTTGTAAGAAACTTCAGACACGTTATTTCCCAACATCCCATGAAAAAACGCTGAAAATGGCTGTTTATTTGGATATAACGTGTCTCAGGTTCTTTAGATTTCTGAGGGAGCTTCAAAAGCTTGAATAAGGCGCCTCAGATTCGTTAGTTTACGCTCTTGCTCTGTTCCAACCGTGAGCTGGACGATGTCCTCAAGCCCGCCCGGCACGGAGTGGAGCTTTTCATTTGGAATAGAGAAAATCCACTTTTGTGGCATATTGATCGCTTGTTCGCACGCGAAGGACATGTTCTCCCACATTCAGGATACAGCGCAATTACTTGCTCCATACGCGCTAAGGTCCGCTTCGGCATGGAGTAACTTTGCAGAGTCGCTTTAGTTCGACTTATTGAGCTGTCCCTGATGTAACTGATAGTAGAATCCTTGTTGCTTCATCAACTCATCATGGTTGCCCCGTTCAGCGATCTGTCCATCATCAATGACGAGAATCTGATCGGCTTCACGAATCGTGCTCAGTCTGTGGGCGATGACAAAGCTGGTACGGTCTTTCATTAAAGTGCGCATCGCTTCCTGGATCTTCATCTCTGTACGCGTATCAATGCTGCTTGTTGCTTCATCCAGAATAAGAATGGCCGGATCAGCCAGAATTGCCCGGGCAATGGTCAGCAGTTGTCGTTGTCCCTGACTCAGGTTGCTTCCCCCGGAAATGATGGGGGTGTCGTAACCTTGTGACAGTTTGCGGATGAACGAATGTGCATTCGCCAGCTCAGCCGCTTGCCTGATCTGTTCATCGGTTGCGTCGGGCTTGCCGTAGGCGAGATTGTCGCGAATGGTACCCGAGAACAGGTAGGCATCCTGAAGTACAATGCCGAGTTGCCGACGGAGTTGATCCTTCTCCAGTTCCGAGATGTTACATCCATCGATGGTAATCCGTCCGCCTGTAATCTCGTAGAAACGGGGTAACAGGTTGATAATGGTCGTTTTGCCTGCGCCGGTGGGTCCAACAAGTGCAATCATCTCACCAGGTTTTGCAGTAAAACTGACCTTCTTAAGAATGTCTCGCTCCGCACTGTATCCGAAAGAGACGTCTTCAAATACCACTTTACCTTGAATCTGGTCCAGTTGTTTCTTCTGTTCCTCTACGTATTCGCTAGGTGTATCCATAATGTGGAACACACGTTCAGCACCTGCGATTGCAGCCTGAATCAGATTGTACTGATTGGCCAGATCGTTGAGCGGCCGCTCAATCTGGCGGGAGTAAGCGAGAAAGCTGACGATCAGTCCGATGGACGTCATTTCATGATAAGCCATCCATCCACCTACAGAAGCGAGTATGGCAAACCCGATATTATTCATCACGTTCATCGTAGGTCCAACCAAACCCGAAACGGTCTGGGCCTGTGTGCTGGATGTACGCAGTTTCTCGTTCAAATTCTCAAAATGTTGATGTGCCTGATCCTGACGGTTATAAGCCGCTACGACTTTTTGTCCAGCAATGGTTTCCTGAGCATACCCATTAAGCTCACCAAGTAATTTCTGCTGGGCGGTGAAGTGTTTGCGTGTTCTTGACGCGATCAGGCGAGTGGCGATGGTAATCAAGGGTACAGTCACCAGACTGAGCAGGGTAAGCCGTACATCAAGTGCAAACATGATTGATAAGGAACCAACGAGCAGGATGGCACTGGACATCAATTGGGTTACGCTTTGGTTCAGCGTTGTAGATACGTTATCGATATCATTGGTCGCCCGGCTCATGAGATCCCCGCTTTGATTTTTATCAAAAAAATGGACAGGCAGCTCTTGTAGTCGGGAGAACAATGCATGTCGCAGATCCTTAACGGTCAGTTGGGACACACCAATCATGACATAGGATTGAGCCCACATCAGGAGTGAGCCAAGGACATACACACTCAGCAAAAGAAGACATTCCTTCAGCAAACCCGCTGTTACTTTGGGCACAATATGTTCGTTTACGGCGCGGCCGAGAAGGTAAGGTCCTGCCAGATTGAGCAGTGTTCCAAGAGCCGTCAGCACTAATGCAGCGATAACTCCTTTGCGATGACGTCCCATGTACGACCATACCCGAATCAGGGCGTGGCGAGCATTTTTGGCTCTGACTTTGGGAACAGGTCCTCTGCCCGCTGGTCCGGGTCTTCCGATGGGAGGCACGACCGTTTGTTGTATGGAGGAAGATGCAGGTTTAGCCAAATTGAACATCCTCCTTCCGTTGCTGCGAATAATAGATGGCTTGATAGTGTGATGAATGAGCCATAAGGTCATCATGTGTGCCTCTGGCAACGATCTGTCCTTCATCAATGACATATATACAGTCTGCATCCTTCACGGAGGAGATCCGCTGTGCAATCAAAAAGGTCGTGCTGTCTTTCATCAAGGACTGCAAAGCCTTCTGAATGCTCGCTTCCGTACGCAGATCAACAGCACTGGTACTATCATCCAGAATCAGTACTTCCGGTCGCATGAGCAGGGCGCGTGCAATGGATATCCGCTGTTTCTGTCCACCGGACAGATTGACCCCGCGTTGACCCAGCTCCGTGTCATACCCATCTTTCAGTTTCATAATAAAATCATCCGCTGCCGCAGCTTGTGCCGCAGCACGCAATTCAGCATCCGTTGCACCGGGCCGGCCGAAACAAATGTTATCCCGGATGCTGCCGCTGAACAGGATGGATTCCTGTAGCACAATGGACACACGGCTGCGAAGATCCTGAAGATCCCAGTGGCGAACGTTCACTCCATTCACGAGCACTTCACCCTGCGAAGCATCGTATAGACGGGGAATCAGCTGCACCAGCGAGGTTTTGCCTGAACCAGTTGAACCGATCAGGGCCACTTTCTGACCCGGGCGAGCCTTCAGGTTAATGTCAGTGAGTGCATGGTCTCCGTCATAACGGAAAGATACGTCTCTGAACTCCACTTGACCGCCTGTGTGGGAGGGAAGAGAAGACGTTTGGTTTCGGGACTGATCACGAGTAGACGGGGATGACTGTACATTCCCGGAGTTATCGGTTCCCGATTGAATATCCGGCTGTGTATGTAACACCTCGTTGATCCGTGCAGCTGATACCTTGGCGCGGGAGAAACTCATCATCATCATGCCGATCGACGTGAGGGACGAGAGTACAACCGTGACATAGTTGATAAAAGCAATCAGATCTCCGGCAGCAATATCGCCTCCCACTACCTGGAAACCTCCGAACCACAGCACCGCTACAATGGTAGCGTTCAGCATCAGGCTGAGTACGGGTGCATTCAGTGTGACAATACGCCAGGCTTTGACGGCAGTTGAGGTGTAATCTTCATTGGATTGTTTGAACCGCTTTTTCTCCAGACGCGCACGTGCAAACGCCTTGACGACACGAATGCCGGCAAGATTCTCCTGAAGCACAGCGTTGACCTGATCAAGCTTGCTCTGCACACTGGCGAACAGTGGATAGGAAGCTTTTATCAGAATAAATAAAATAATAAACAGCACCGGTACAGTCGCAATAAGAATTAAAGCCAGCTTTACACTGATCGTAAACGCCATGATGATACTACCGATGATTAGCATTGGTGAACGGATAAACATCCGTAGCAGCATCTGTACAAAGGTCTGCATCTGGGTAATGTCACTGGTCAGACGAGTGATCAGAGATCCTTCCTGAAACGTATCCAGATTGCGGAAGGAGAAGGTTTGAATATGGTCAAACAGTTCCTGGCGCAGATCCGTGCCGTATCCAACGGCAGCTTTGCTTGAATAGAGTGTACAGCCTGCGCCGCCAACCCAGCCGATTAACGCAACAAGTAGCATGATCAGACCTGTAGTCACGATATGGGGCAGATTCCCTGCAAGTACACCATCATCCACGATGCTGGACATCAGCTTGGGCTGGAGCAGGTCCATGGTAACCTCAAGTACCATGAGCAGCGGGGCGACGATTGCCGCCGACTTATACGGGGTCAAGAATCGTTTTAACGTCCACAATAGGGAATCACCTCAATCTTCATAGCATAAGTGAATCAATTTCATAATACCTTTAGCTGCTTCAATCGCGAATCTGCATCACCTCAAGATTCACGCAGGTTTTGGAGCATACGATGTGCAAGTGCAGACATGATCTCGGATTCTTCCGGTGTAAAATCTTTCTGGGCTTGCTGTTCCAATTCCTGAATCACTTCTCTCAATTCTTGTAGCGCGGAGCGCCCCTGATCCGTCAGGTATACCCGCAGACTGCGCATATCTTTTGGGTCTGCTTCACGTCTCACATAACCGGATGATTCCATGCGCTTGAGCATCACGGTTACCGTTGCGGGACTGCGCTGAAGTTGTTTGGCCAGGTTTTTCTGGGATTGGCCATCTTCCCGTTCAAGCTGGAACAGCAAAGGGGGCTGCCCCGGGTATAACTCGGGGTGGTTCACAAGTTTCTCATGAACCTTGTAGCGTTTCAGTTTCACGAGTTCGGATAGCTGTCCCATTAACCGATCATTTTGGACTGGGTTCATATCATCTACTCCATTTCTACCTTCATTCCATCTTCTCGGTACTGAAAACCAGACTTTTTGAACATGCACATTTAGTTAGTCGACTAAATAAATCTTAAGTTTGATTTGAAATATCGTCAAGTGAATACAAGTCGTTAATTTTGGATTTAAGGTATTTCCAGGTCGATTGGCTGGAAAGTAAACAAGTAAAATAGATAAGAAAAAAACAAAAACCTCTGCTTTGAGCGGAAGAGAGTATGATAACTAACTCTGTTCCGGTCTCTAAGAGAGGTTTTTTGGTATTGTGACACGTTAAGTGTGGAGTGTAAGGAAAATCATTTTTTGGAGAACATTTCTTTGGCTTCATCCATGGCCATTTTATTACCGATCGATGAATAATCCAGCCAAGGTTGTGCGCCAATCGTGTAGACATGGCCGGCTTTGACTGCTTTCAGACCTTGCCAGATCGGATTGTTTTGCAGCTCCTTGAACATGGTCTGGGCTTCATCATCCGAATTCACAACTACAAAGATCGCATCTGCATCATAGTCCGGCAATATTTCACGAGAGACGACTTGATACGGTTTAGTCGAATCGATATCTGTGATCCCTTTGGCAGGAGTCAGACCGAGATCCTCATACAAAATGGGACCCATGGGACGGCGTGTACTGAATACACGTAATTCTTTGGCAGTAACACGGATTGCCATCACAGTAC
The DNA here is from genome assembly GCF_037977015.1 of Paenibacillus sp. FSL K6-1122. Lineage (NCBI taxonomy): Bacteria > Bacillati > Bacillota > Bacilli > Caryophanales > Paenibacillaceae > Paenibacillus > Paenibacillus sp. FSL K6-1122. Next base: position 1,317,341 of record NZ_CP150272.1, read on the forward strand.
CATCACCAATGGTGTCGTTAATGAGGGACTTCACTTCTTCCGTTTCGGTTGCGTAGTCCTGAATGTATTGCTCGGCTTCCTTCTCGCGATTCACGAGTTTGCCAATGTCTTTCAGATGGTCGCGCCATGTACCGTCATCCAGATTGAAGACATGCACCGGAGCAATTTTTTCGAATTTGGCAATATCACCACCGGAGAATTCTTCGTCCAGATAGATCACATCGGGTTTCAGGGCAAGCAAAGCTTCCATATCCGGGTCTTTAACCGGACCAAGTGGCGTTGTATTTTGAAGTTGATCAGCAACATGGGACAGGAAACCTTTGGCTTCGCCACCGATAACGGAACCAACCGGAGTAATGCCAAGAGACAGCAGATCATTGGTCAAGTGAATCGACATGGAGGCAATGCGTTGCTCTCCCGAATTTGCACTGTTGTCTTGATTGTTGCTTGAAGTATCCGTGGACGAACCACCAGAAGCAGATGATGAATTATTGGTCGTTCCACAGGCTGCAAGCACAAGCACCAGACAGATACTCATGACAAGCATAAGATTTTTCTTTAACATGGGTAGTCACATTCTCCTTGAACATCTCTTGGATGTCTTTATTGTTTTTTGGAAAAAAGATCACTTGCTTCGTACTAACAGGTACAAAAAGTAAGGTGCACCAATCGCGGCAACCACCACGCCTGCCGGAATGGCATTAGGCTGAAAGATCGTTCGCCCGATCGTATCAGCGGTCACCAGAATAACCATACCGATGAGCCCGGCGGCTGGGATCAGATGCCGATGCATCGGACCCACAAGCCTACGCGCCAGATGTGGCGCCGCCAGACCGATAAAGCCGATTCCACCAGCCATGGATACACTGACGGCAGACAAAGCCACGGCACAGAGCAGCAAAATAATACGCTGGGATCGGACAGGTGTCCCGATACTGGTTGCGGCAGCATCTCCAAGATTGAAGGCATCGAGCGTTTGGGATCGACTCCAGATGTACGAGATACATAACACCACCCAAGGAAGCAACGCTTGCACATGAATCCAATCCCGGCCCCAGACGCTTCCTGCCAACCAGCGAGCGGCAAAGGAATAGGTGTCTTCATCCAGACGCAGGGATAGGTAGAGTGTCAAGGCATGGAACCCGGCCGCTACCGCGATTCCCACCAGAATCAGCTTAATGGGTGATACGCCGTTATGGCGATCATAAGATAACAGCATGATGATCAGGGCAGCGGCCACACTGCCTGCAAAAGCAAACAACGGGATCAGCAAGGCCACAGAGCCATCCATCGTAAAGGAGAGACTAACAAACACCATTAGTCCAAATGCAGCCCCTGCATGTAATCCCAGAATGCCCGGGTCCGCCAATGGATTGCGGGTGATCCCTTGCAAGGCTGCTCCGGCAATACCAAGTCCAGCTCCGGCCAGTACAGTTACCAGGATGCGAGGCAGTCGGTAATCAAACAGTACAATCTGATCATCCGAACTGCCATTACCAAACAAAGTCTGTAACACAGCCGCTGGGGAGAGACGAATGGTTCCCGTGTTCAGGCTGATCACAATAACGGCAATCGCGATGCAGAGCAGCGTGATACTGACAACTATCGAACGTTTACCTCGAGAAGGTGTATTAAAATTCATCGCTACAAGGCCCTCCTTTCTTTACGGGCCAGATAGAGGAAGAACGGTACACCGACAAAAGCGACCATAATGCCTACCGCGAGCTCCTCGGGCGGGTTCACGATGCGTGAGCCCAGATCGGCGAGCACCAGTAATATCGCTCCAAGTAGAGAAGACATCGGAATGATGAGTCGATAATCCACACCCACCAGTTTGCGGGAGATATGAGGGATGACAAGTCCGACAAATCCAATCGAGCCTACTGCCGACACGGACACACCAGCCAGCACAACAACCGCTGCGAGGGCGAGAAACCTCGTCCAGCGCAAGTTGATCCCGAGATTAATCGCTACTTCTTCACCGAGTGACATAAGCGATACACGCCGGGCGAGTGGCATAATCAGTACTAGTGTGGCGAGCAGTACGGGGAGAATTAACTTCAGATGCCGCCATTCTATTCCGCCAAAACCTCCCGCATACCAGAAGGCCAGATCCTGACTCAGGTCAAAATAAATGGCAACTCCTGTGCTGAGCGAGGTTAACATGGCTGCAATAACGGCTCCGGCAACGGTCAGTCTGATGGAATTCAGACCACCAGGTGCTGCCATTCCAAGCAGGAAGATAAGCAGTGTGCCCAGAACAGCCCCGAGGAAAGATAAAAACATAATCCAGCCGTATGGCAGTCCGGGCCAAAAGGCAAAGCTCAATGCTACGACAAAAGTGGCTCCAGCATTGATGCCCAGAATGCCCGTGTCTGCCAGCGGATTACGCGTAATGCCTTGCATTAAAGCTCCTGCAACAGCAAAGGCAGCACCGATAATAACCGCGGCAAGGACACGAGGCAGCCGCAGCTCATGAATAATCTGATGTGGTGTCAAAGCTGGGTTGTACTGAAATATGGCAGCCCATACGGTTTCCAGCGTTAGCCCTTTGGCACCTAAAGAGATTGCGACAAACATACTTAGCAGCAGTATGGCTATGGCAGACAAAAACGTCAGCCCAACGGTCACTGCAGATTTTCTTGAATTAGACGGACGATGTGGCAGTCCCGGATGTTGAATACGGGTCACTCCTTTGGTACCAACAACGTATTTCATTGTTATTGATTATCATTATCAATTAGTGATCATTATAGAATCTTAATTCAGGCCCGTACATGGCATAAATTAAGATTCTGGAGATGGACATTTTTTAGATTACAAAAGTGAAGGTTTGTTCGTCAACATAGAGAGCGCTTCATCGAGCTGGATGTTGATGGAATATGGAGCATATACGACCCATGAGTTCCAGTCGATGAGATGTACACGTCCGTTTTTTACCGCAGGATGGCTGTTCCACAGTGGATTTGAAGCCATCTCTTTCAACAGTGTTGCCTTTTCATGCATAGAATTAATCGCCAGTACCAGCACATCTGCCTCCAGTCCGTCCCATTCTCCTGGTGTGAAGGGTAGCCAGTTGAATCCAACGCCGGGAGATTTGCCAGCCAGTTCGGTCTGAATGCGCTGAGGTGCGGCCAATTGCAAGGTTCGATAAAAAACATGTCCAAAGTTCCGATGACTGTACATCCGTGGACCTTTAGGGGTCAACGTGGCCACGGCAACGGTGATGTTCCCGACGAGTTCCTTGATTTTTTTGCGTGCACGCTCTGCCTTGCGTTCATGTCGATCCAGCCAATCTGTCGCTGCCTGGGTACGATCCACAATGGATGCAATCTGATGCAGATGACCAAAGACATCTGTCTGATTCCAGGGAATCGTGATGATGGGAGCGACATCGCCAATATGCTCCATCGCTTTGGCAGCTGCATTGTCCTTGGTCAGAATCAATTCAGGATTCACATCCAGGAAAGCCTGACGTCCCTGTTCCCAAGGTTCGTAGGCGTGGAAGGGCAACGTCAGCGATTTGGGCATATGAGGAAGATGGCCTTGGATCTGAGCTGCGCATGGCGTGATGCCAAGTGTCATCAGGTGGTCCGTGTATGGATAGGAGAGCGACACGATATTCCGGTGGACCTGCTTCGAATAGGAAGTTGGCGCATAACCGGCATGGTTTCGGAAACGTCGGCTGAAATAAAATTCGTCACGGTAACCCACTTTACGAGCCACATCACGGATACGCAGATCGGAAGTGAGCAGCAATTCCTTGGCCCGGTTCATACGCAGATGAGTGATGTACTCAATCGGATTTTTCTGCATGCGGCTCTTGAATAGCTGCGAGTAATAGGACGGGTGCATGTCAGCCAGTTCAGCCAGCTTCTCCAGCTTGATCTCGTGCATATAGTTTTCGCGCATGTATTGCAGGGTGGACCTGAGCCACTGTTCGGGTTCATCCTGCCCAGCCCCCACGTCAGTCTGGTCTTCTTGAGGCCAGAGCATATGTAACAGTTCCGTCAGGAAGAGCTGTGCTTTCAAGCCCCTTTCCAAACCTTCATTGCTTAATTGTGTAAGCTGTGCGGCAATGCGCTGTATACCGTAAAATGGGCCCTGAATCCAGCCTGTAACAGGTGAACTGAGCTCACGTTCGTAGATTCGTCTGGCTTTTGTTTTCTCCGTAGCCCGATACATATCAAAGTGAATGATATACAGTTCAATATCATGTTCTTCATCACTAAACAGTTCAATTGCAGTTCCTGGTAGGGACAGACAAGCTGATTTGCGAACCACGTGAGATTTGATTCCATTCATGATCAGTTGGCCTGTGAATTTGTGCATGTATATGAAGGTATGATGAGCTAGCTCAGTTGTGGACCAGCGCCATTTCCCACGGGTTATTATATGTTCTGCCTGACGAAGTTCAATCAGGGTATCATTCAGGAAGGCATCCAGGCCTGCCCGGGTTGAGGATTCCTTTTCTGCATTGGGACTCGTCTGCTGATGTAACGTGTGTGGATTCATGCCGCTGTGGGCGGTACCGGGGATGGTAGTCATGTTGCTATGCGACCTCCTCTCTTTGGAACAGTTTAGGTGATAATTGAATCTGGAACGTACCATATTTTCTCGGACATGAAGGTCTATCTTAAACGTCTATTGATACGTTTGGCATGATGTAGTGAATACTGGCTGCCTTGTCAAAAGCACGTTTGCAGTATAGCCAGATGTTTTATGAATAGCACAGGGTATATGATCCCGTTATCAGATGTGATCGATAGTTTAACCAGATTGTCGCTAGTTACAAGTATGTTTAGGGACAAGACTTCTTGGCCCTAGTCTGCTGATAATCTTAGCAAATCTACTGGAGAATTGAAATGTACACAGATATGTTCGAGGCCCTGATGAGCTTGAAGTCTATTGAAAGCACATAATCGAAATCGTTTTCTGACGTGAGCGTTTCTTTTTGGTAAAATAAAGGGGATAACATGTTGGCCTGATCTGAATCATGAACCTTTTCAACTCAAATTGCAGTAGGGAGGCTTTAATATGACAGAAGTAGTGGGACGGGACAAAGTACGCTGGGGCATTATGGGCACGGGATGGATTGCATCCCAGTTTGCAAGGGATTTGGAGCATGCGGGAAACGCTGTGAAAGCAGCGGTAGGTTCACGGACAGCGGGAAGCGCGGAGAAGTTTGCAGCTGAATATGGTTTTGCACGCGCTTACGGTTCTTATGATGAAATGCTGCAAGATCCTGAGGTAGATATTATCTATGTGGCAACACCTCACCCTGTGCATAAGGAGAATGTAATGGCTTGTCTGGAGGCAGGCAAGGCGGTGCTATGTGAAAAGCCGTTTACGATGAACGCGCGTCAGTTGGAGCAACTGGTGGAGACGGCACGGGAGCGTAACCTTTTCCTGATGGAAGGGATGTGGACACGCTTTTTGCCACCGATCGCTCAAGCCAGAGCATGGATTGCAGAAGGACGAATTGGTGAAGTACGTTTGCTCCAGGCAGACTTTGGATTCCGTGTCGGCTGGGAGCCGGAAGGTAGGTTGCTTAATCCGGATCTGGGTGGAGGCGCATTGTTGGATGCAGGGGTGTACCCGATCTCCTTTGCATCGATGATCTTTGGTGAACAGCCCCAGCATGTATGGAGTACAGCCAATATCGGTGAGACGGGTGTGGACGAGCAATTTTCCGTGTTGTTGTCCTATTCCGAGGGACGTTCTGCATCACTGAGTGCTGCCATTCGTCTGAACCTTAGCAATGAAGCGGTCATATACGGTACGGAAGGCAAGATTCGTCTACCTTTATTCCTGGCGGGCAAAGAAGCCTATCTGCATGTGAATGGTCAGGACGAGCCGGAGAAGTTCACGGATGATCGAACATGTATTGGTTATGCTTTTGAGGCAGAAGAAGCGGGACGTTGTATCCTCGAAGGTCGGACGGAGAGCAACACCATTAAACTGGACGAATCCTTGGAAATCATGAAGCTGATGGACACGATTCGGGGCCAGTGGGGATTACGTTACAAATCGGAGTAAACAGACAGGAGCTGACGTGTGATGGTGAAGATTCTGATATCCGGGTTTGAACCTTTTGGCGGGGATGCGGTGAATCCGACGGGGGCATTAATGGATGCTCTTGCAAACGAAGTGATCGAGGGTGCTGAGCTAAAAACAGTACTGTTGCCCGTGCACTTTGATGAATGTGCAGACCTGCTGATCGCAGAGATGGAAGCCTATCGGCCAGATGTCGTTATCGCCTGTGGGCTGGCCAAGGGCAGAACATCCATCACACCGGAGCGGATCGCCGTGAATGTCAAAGATATTCCGCCAGGCTCCTACGCGGATAACCAAGGACAGCGTCCTGTGGACGAGCCAATTGTAGACGGCAGCCCGGACGGTTTGTTCTCCACGTTGCCCATACGTGCCATGGTGAATGACATGTCCGCAGCGGGTATTCCAGCTACCGTGTCCAATACAGCAGGTACATATATCTGCAACAACACGATGTATCGGGTACTGGATCACATTCGTATAGGGCATCTTCCGATCCGTGCAGGATTTGTACACTTTCCTGCCTCCACAGAGATGGCTGTGTTGCAGCCTTCCGTTCCTTCGCTGCCTATTCCCATGATGCTGGATGCGCTGCGGATCATGATCCGCACGGTTGTGGCTGATTCGTAGGGGATGGTTGCGATTGTTCGGCTGCGGTTGCAGGAGAACGTAGGCGAGGGTTAGATTCGTAGACCGCTGTTGTGAGAGGGAGAGCAGTGGGGTGGATGATGGAGTACAGTAGGGTTCAAGATGACTTGGAGAGCGTGTAGTTGCATGGTTTTTGTCTGCTTCGATCTTGGGTTGAGCAGAGTGTTAGATATGAGTATAAATATGAAGTTGAATATAAAGTGAAAAAAAGAGCTGTCCCATCGTCATAAGTCTGACGTTAGGGGACAGCTCTTTCTATTTCGTGTGTAGTCCAACATGGTTAGTGAGGTCACTAGTTTGCAGCAAAAAATCTTGATGAAAGTTTTTTGCCTAGTTAAAAATTAGACTCTAAAACCGCAAACCGCAAACCGCAAACCTCAAATCCGAAACCCATTAAGGCTTATACAACTGTTGTTGGAAAGTAGGAATTCAGCAAAACAGGTACGGGGCAGTTAAAGGACAGACTCCGATTCGTTGCCCTCCTGGATGCGACCTTTACTACCCCTAAGTAACTAAGCTCTTAAGAAACAAGACGCAAGGACACCACCATCACCCTGGCTAGCTAAGTGGTTTGTATCCACGAAAACCCCGAATAGACTTCTACGAAGCTTACTCCTCAGAACACCTTGGAACGGACTCAAACGAACCGAGCACACGCTATTCTAGGAAAATCTGCACATACCAATTTCTAACGAATCGTAGGATCGTTATTGGGTGGAATGAAGCGAATTTGTTGGTGATATGACCGATTTCTAACTGAATAGAGTGTCTGGGATTCGTTAGAATTTTCGTAGCATGATATTTGGCTAAATAAGGTGCACTGGGTTCGTAAGAGAAAAAAACTGCGAATTTGTAGCACCCTAAGTCTACTTTTAAAAACCACTTAAATTTCGAATCCCCGAATAGGCGCTTCTACGAAGCTTGCTCCTCAGAGCGTCTTGGAACGGACTCTAACGAACCGAGCACACTCTATTCGCCGAAAACCCGCACATACCAATTTCTAACGAATCGTAGGATCGTTATTGTGCTTGAGTGTGAGAGTTATCGGCAATTTGAACGAGATTTAGCCGAATACGGTGTCTGAGATTCTTTAGAATTCTCATACCACGTTATTCGGCTAAATAAGATGTGCTGTGTTCTTTAGATATAGAGCGAAGAGAAACTAACTCAAATTAAATCAAAGTTAGATTCGCAACAGATCAAGGTCGAACTCGGGAACGAGTCCTTCTTTCATGGCGCGGCCAAGCAGTGCAGTGATTGCACCGTAACCATCATCACCCAGGTTGGCGCTGAACTCGTTAACGTACAGGCCGATATGCTGTGCAGCTACAGCAGGGTCCATTTCTTGGGCATGTTCCATAACGTATGCTCTCGACTCATCGGGGTGCGCCCATGCATATTCAACGGAGGCGCGTGCCCATCCGGCGAGGGCATGAGCATCCATGTTGCGACGTGCGATGATCGCTCCAAGCGGGATCGGAAGGCCTGTGTCGCTTTCCCACCAGTTCCCGAGATCTGTCATTAGTTTGAGATCATAATTCTGGTACGTGAAGCGTGCTTCATGGATGACAAGTCCGGCATCGATCTTGCCGTCACGTACAGCAGGCATGATCTGGTCGAATGGCATGACAACAATCTCGCCTACACCACCCGGAACATTTTGCGCTGCCCACAGACGGAATAATAGATATGCTGTCGAACGTTCACTTGGCACAGCAACCCGTCTTCCAGACAAATATGCTGGGTCAGTCGTGCCATTGGCGGTCAGAACCAAAGGACCACAGCCTCTGCCAAGTGCGCCTCCAGCAGGAAGCAGAGCATAGTCAGATAACACGTATGGCAGTGCTGCATAAGATATTTTCATCACTTCAGGTGTGTCGGGTCCATCGGGATTTGCCGCCAGACCATTGGTAATATCAATATCAGCATAACGGACATCCAGCTTAGGTGCTCCCGGGATTAAACCGTGCACCCACGCGTGAAAGATAAATGTATCGTTTGGACAAGGGGAAAATGCAATTTTCATGATGTAATAACCTCCCGTAAAATGGAACTTGCGGCCTGGAGCGCATCGAGGGCGTCCTTGATGCGCCAAGCGTCGCGGTCGCGTGGACCGACCGCGTTGGATATGGCCCGCAGTTCGAGTGCTGGCACGCCGAACTGCTGGGCAGCTGTTGCCACGCCGAAGCCTTCCATGCCTTCGGCGGCGGCATCCGGCACGCGGCGCAATAGCTCCGCAGCCGTCTCCGCTGTTCCGGTCGCCGTGGACACGGTGACCGCAGTGCCTCCGCTGACAGCGAGCCCGGCCCGCTGCAGCTCATGGCGCAGGCGAGCGGCAAACTCCGTGTCCGCCGCCACAATGGACGAGCCGAATCCGAGCTCGTCCACACTAAGGAAGCCGTCTGGCGTCTGTGAGCCCAGATCGGCAGCAACCATGGCGTCGGCTACCACGAGGGAGCCGACGTCTGCCCGGCCGGGGAACCCGCCGCCGATGCCGGCACTGATCACCAGCATGTAGGCTGGTGAACTACCGGTCCCGGCAAGGGGCCCCGGCCTTGAAGATGTGGCAGATGCCTGTGCCACATCGGATGGGCTTGGCGCAGTGGAACCCTGCGCCAACGCCCTAGTGCTTGCAGCCGCTACGGCATATGCCAATGTAGCGGCTGTTCCCGCAGCGGCCGAGGCTGGGCCAACGCCCGCAGCGATGACGTCAAATCGTTCCGCGGCCGTATTTCCCAAACCACGGAGGACCGCATCTTTCTCCGCATCAACCGCGGTTACAATTAACACACGTTGTGATGAATTTGCTTGTACCGGACTAGTATCTGAAGTCGTTGTTGCCCCGCTTAAATCTCCCTGTTGGTCACTAGTCTCGAATGAGGCGTTCGCTTTATTATTCTGATCTTTATCCTGTCTATGTTCATTCATCTCGGATTCTCCTTATGAGGTATTAGAAGTGTAACATATGCCTCCATAGTATCTTTCTTACAGCAAGCTTCTAGTTACACTTCTTAGGGTTACTACTTACTTCTATATTTTCGTGTAAATGTATAGTTCAGCTTATATAAATGGAATTCGGGCATATATTTGTCCACTACAAAAGGACATTTATCTTGATTTTGTCTTTCAAAGAGTGGACACTTTTTCTAAAAAGATACTATATCCATCCATGAATATGAAACACTACATATAGATGTTTTCAGATATAAAATTAAAAATGATCTATATGTAGAATATCAATTCCGAAGTGCTTCTCATGTCCGTGTCCACCCTTTGAAAGACATATCTACAATATGTATGCTCAGTGCGGACAGCACGAGTTGGCCCTCCAAACGAACAGATAAACGATTCAAAAGGCTGGAGTCTGCCCGACCCATCCAACGCGAATCATATATAGCCTTAGGATTTTAGACCAACAAGCCAAATGAATAACGGTCCAGTCTACACTCGACCACTGCATAGTAGCTTATTTGTGCAAACCCGAATTTTAAGCAAATACACAGTTTTGCTAACTCTGATATAGCTGCCCACTTTACGGCCTACCGTTTGTGCAGACAATAGGTCTATAACACAACACAACACAACACAACACAACACAACACAACACAACACAACACAACACAACACAACAAATCTAACGCATAACAGAACGAACAACCAACCAACCAACCAACCAACCAACCAACCAACCAACCAACCAACCAACCAACCAACCAACCAACCAACCAACCAACCAACCAACCTATCAGGTTAAACATGCAAAAAAATAATCAATATGCAGTGATTGTCGAACACTTCATCTCCATCATAACGGAAGGGGAAAGACCTGAACAACATTTGCATGTAATTCTGTCAAAAGCGGTCAAGCAAAGATTTTGGGTAGCCGTATCACTTCGAGTAGCCACATCTAGCCACATCGCTTCAGATAGCCGTTTTGCCTCACCCCATGTGAACGCCACCCTGATCGAGCCCCGTCGTAAGCCGGAATGAACCTGCTTCCCCAAATTATATATGTCATTTAAACCATATAACCTATCTTTATTAACGTACTCCCAATAAAACAAGAAGTCAAAGTCAACGGTTGACAATTCGTTTTAACTGTATTAATAATAGTAGTACAGTTAATACACCTAAGAGTTGAATACGTACAGCTGTACAGCTTAGGTAATGCCTTTTTACACCCAGATAACTACACATACACCTCAGATACAGTCATTTAAACCCATAGGTTATTCACACATTTACAGAAAGGAGGTGCGGGATGTTCGAATTAGATGTACGCAGCCGTAAGGCGATCTACGAGCAACTAGTGGACAAAGTCAAAGAAATGATCGTATACGGTATTCTAAAGCCCGACGAGCAGCTTCCTTCCGTTCGTGCGTTATCCACGCAGCTGACCGTGAATCCAAATACGATTCAGAAAGCGTATCGTGAGCTTGAACGTGAAGGTTACATTTATTCTTTGCAGGGAAAAGGGAGCTTCGTATCATCGTCAGTGGAACATCCGAATGAAGCCATGAGAGATGAGATCAGAGAGTCTCTGGTGAAGTTGATTGCAGAAGCTTCGTATTCTGGTTTGACCAAAGCAGATATGACGCTTTTGTTTGAGGAAGCGATGGCCCGTATAGAGAAGGAGGAGCCTCATGATTGAGCTGAATCAAGTCGTCAAAGCATTTGAACAGGAAAAGGCAGTGGATGGCGTAACGATGCACATACATAAGGGGTCGATCTATGGTTTGCTCGGTTCCAACGGGGCAGGCAAGACATCGCTGCTCAAAATGATGGCTGGTATTTACCGTCAGGACAGCGGGACTGTTCGTATCGAAGATAATGAGATTTATGAAAATATGGATCTCAAAGGCCGCACAATTTTTATGGCAGATTCACCCTACTTTTTCCCGCAATCTTCAATAACTCAGATGGCTGCATTTTATCGTTCGGTATATCCGCGCTGGAATGAGGAACGGTTCAAGCAACTGGCTACCGTGTTCAAACTGGATGTAAAACGCAAGTTACATCGTATGTCCAAAGGCATGCGCCGTCAGGCAGCCGTATGGCTGGGACTTAGCTGTATGCCTGAAGTACTGCTGATGGATGAGCCGATTGACGGCCTCGACCCGGTCATGCGCCAGCAGATCAAAAACTTGCTGTTCCAGGAAGCGGCTGAGCGTCAAGTAACTATTGTTATCTCGTCGCACAACTTGCGTGAGATCGAAGATCTGTGTGACCATGTGGCGATTATGCACAAAGGCCGAATTATTGTAGAGAAGGATCTTGATGATCTGAAGGCCGATACGCATAAAATCCAAGTCGCATTCCGCCACCCGGACCATGCCAAAGCCATGGATGAGCAGATTGATATTTTGCATGAAGAGAAACGGGGAAGTGTATCCCTGTACATTGTCAAAGGCAACCGACAACAGGTAACGGATCAATTCCGTGTACATGATCCGTATCTGCTGGATGTACTGCCTTTGACGCTCGAAGAAATCTTTATTTACGAAATGGAGGACGCAGGGTATGATATTCAACCGATTGTTCTGTAACCGGGGCATCCTGATCCAAAATTTCAGACAACATGGATGGATAGGGATTTTATATCTCATCACATTGTTGTTCTCACTTCCGCTATATATTGGAACACAATATATAGAAGTACCTCTGGAAATCACCAGTCTGTTTCAGGCTAATGAAATTCATCTGGTATTTGCGCTGACCTTTCCTGTCGCCATAGCGCTGCTTCTCTTCCGCTATATTCAAACTGGTGCGCCTGCGGATTTATACCACAGTCTGCCCTTACAGCGTAAACATCTGTTAACGATGAATCTGTTGACCGGATATGTCATGATTCTGCTTCCGATCTGGATAACCACCGGGATTACCGGGTGGGTATGGGCGGTGCTCGATCAACCATCCTATATTTTCAGTGGTCATGATATCTGGATGTGGGGCGTGACGATGAGCATCTTCTCATTGTTTATGTTTACCCTGACGGTTGCCGTGGGAATGTGTATAGGCCAATCTATTCTGCAAGGACTTACAGTTTTTGGTCTAATATTAATTCCGGTGATCTTTTGGGGAGTTTATGAGCTTCATTTACAACGTTATTTGCTTGGCTTTACGTACAATAATTCGAGTAACTTTAACATGGAAAAAACATCCCTGCTCTTCCGAATGAGCTCTATGGGTTATTATCCTCCAGAATGGGGGGAATTGGGAATTTATGCGGCTATAACTTGTATACTCTTCGTGTTGTGTTATGTGCTGTATGCGAGAAGACATGTAGAGTCGGCGACACAAGCAATTACGTTCAGGATCGTCAAACCCATCTTCCGTTTTGGATTCATGTTCACATTGGTATTATTAGGAGGTGCCTACTTTACCAGAATTGCTCCTGAAGGATCAGGTGTATGGGGTATCTTTGGTTATCTGCTAGGTGGTGTGGTTGGTTATATTGGTGCTGAGATGATTATACGTAAAACATGGCTCATCTGGAGCAGCAGGTTACTCCCCCGGTTTGCAGTATATGGTATCGTGGCAGGATTAATTTTGTATATCCCTGTAGCCGATTGGAACGGTTACGCTAATAATGTGCCCTCAAAGGAAAATGTACAAATGGTACGACTGGGGGGAGACCATTACATCTATGTGAATGATAAAAGTGTAAAACTGGATGGTAGCCCATTTTATTCAGATACTCCGGGTTATGTGGATGCTGTGCTTGCACTGCATCAGAAAATTGTGCACTCCGATCTGCCCTTGCTCGAAAGAGTACGTAATCAGAACAGCGGTCAGAACAGAAGCAACGATGAATATGTATTGATCGACTACCAACTCAATAATGGGAAAACGATGACACGTAGGTATCAGATTCCCGAAGAAGAATTCAGGCAGGAATTAGCAGAGGTGAAACAGTGGGAAGATTATAAATCAACGACTTATGACACCTATGCACTGGATGAAGATGTTCGCAGTATTGGTATTCGATCCAGTCTCAACTCGGAGCGTAAAGTATTCATTAGCGATCCTAAGCTGATTCGTGAATTCAAGGAACTTTTGAAGTCTGAAATACTCAATCAGACATATGAGGACCAGCTATCCTCATGGGAATCGTTCGCTTCGATAGAAGTCTATCAGGATTATCTTGATGAAGCATCTTCCAAAGAAAAGCTGGATCGACCGAGCCACAGTGTGAGTTATCAGTTCAAGGCAAGCTATGGCCGCTTGATGGAATGGCTCAAACAGAACAATCTCTATGATCAACTTACGGTATCGGCTGAGGATATGGCTTCTGCCCAATTTGTTAAACAGGAGATTGATAATCAAGGTAAATACAGAATGGTGTATCCTGAGCCTAATTTTGTGGATGTAAATATCGATGGTAACAGACAGGTCGCTACCAAAAATAAAAAAATAATCAGCGATCTGCTACTGCGACAAAGAACCGGTTTTTACACCGATCAGGATACGGTCTACCAAATTAAGCTCAACTCGGTAAGGGGACCGAACATCTATATGATGCTGAAAGAAGAGGATCTGACCGAGGAAATGAAAGCTATTTTGGTCAATCAATAAGCTGGGCTGTATCAGTTGTTAACTATAAGCGGGAAGGGTTCTCCCGTTGATCGAAAGTTTTATTCAACCAGTGAAACCAGATTTACTTGACCAGACACAGTGAATGGAATATATTAGAAAAAGTAAAGGTTCGAGTGACTCGTTCAATCGAATCTCATATGGAACGGCTTATGAGGGAAGCACCCGTAAGAGCAGGCAAATGCCTGACTTGCGGGTGCTTTTTTGTCGTTCGTTGATTTCGTTGGCTATTCTGCTAAATATTTTAGAAGAAAGGGTGTAGAGACACATGCAAACAGAAGCATGGAAGGAAACGATAAATGAACAGGAGGCCATGGTATGTTGTTCCCTATTGGAACGATCAAGCTCTCATAACTTCATAGAACATCACGGTTTAGTAGAAGAGAAGAAGGGGCGACAGCATATCGAAGATATATCTACAGAAGAAATAGCTTTAATGGAGACGAGTGACATTCTATTCCCTTCTCCAATAGCAGGTAGCCATAGTCACATGATGGAACAAAGTAACGTCCGGCGTCGTCAATTGCCATCGTTGACTCATCTTATTTTTGGATCACGCCTGCTTATAGGGCTTGTAATTCTTTTCAGCGCAGGCACGATCTATTTTGCTTCTTCAGTGGAGGCTGCGGGCATAGATCTTGGCGTAACCGCGCAAAAAGCATGGGATTCTGTTTTGAACAAAGCCGACGCACAAACCAAGTTAACGTTGAAGCAAGCGTACGAGAAAGTGGGGAACTGGAAGGCTCAAGAGCAGGTTTGGGAACAAAAAATAAAGACACTTCATGCCGCCAATACCGCGGAATTGGAGCGATTACGTGTAGAAATAAGACAAACCGATGATGCGAAGGTCGCAGCTCTAGCTGAAAAGGTGAAGCAAACCCAAGCCCGATATGAACCACTATTCGCTCTCTATAGTTCAGTCAATAGACAGTTGGATGCAGCCAAAGCCGTCAAAAATAAGGAATGGAGTGCAGCGATCCGCACACAGGCAGATACGTTGAGACCCGTTGTGAAGCTTGCCAGAGAAGACATCCGGATCAAGAAAAAGGAACTTGCTGAAGCACGTAAACGGAAGAGCGCTGAAATAAAACGTTTACGAGCTATGCTAGCAGGGGCCGACTCCGCGAAGAAACAGATTCAAACGGCTAAAAAACAGGCGAGTCTGGCAAAAGAACGATATTCCAAAGCTCTACAACAGTTCAAACAGAGTACAAAACAAAGCCAAACGTCACGTGTACTCAGCTCATTGAACACCTTGGCGTCTGTAGCAGAGAAGTGGGCAGGAACAAAACAAAGTATTCATACACTGGAGCAAAACGTATCCACTACGTATGTGAAAGTCAGACAGGAAATCGCCAAGAGACCCAAATAAGAGGAAACCCGGTCCTCTCTGCAACGTACACAACTTTAGATGTAAAGACGCTTCGATGATGATGGAACGAGGTGGAGCTATTGCAGTCCAAGTTGGAAACGAAACGTACGGGGGCAAAAGGTTTTAAACGTAAACGTTACTGGATTCCCAGCGTTGTACTAATTTTGATCATAGGTTTTATTGGGATTGGTACACAATGGACACCCAAAATAACGGTATTTTTATTAAAATCATTAATTGAAACTGCTAATACAGACACAAATAGCAAGGACACTATGCTCTCGGGTGGGATAACTCGTGTTGTGGATGTACCCTATGCAGACGAAGGGCGTAATGACAGTACACTGGATATCTATTATCCTTCCGTAACATCGGAACCTTTGCCTGTTGTGTTGTGGGTTCATGGTGGTGGATGGGTCTTGGGTGACAAAAAGGATATCGCAGATTATGCCGTACAATTAGCCAAACAGGGTTACGTTGTCGTCAGTATGAATTATGCGCTCGCACCGGATACGAAATATCCCATGCCCGTGATCCAGACGAATAAGGCCTTGACCTACGTGAAGAACCATGTCAGTGAGTATCAGGGTGACCCGGAAAACATATTTCTCGCAGGCAATTCGGCAGGTGCCCAGATTGCAAGTCAGACTGCGGCAGTGGTGACCAATCCATCTCTGGCTAAACTGATGAATATAACACCGGCCGCCCAGCCAGAAGAGCTGCGTGGGGTTCTTCTATTCTGTGGTCCTTACAATCTAAGTACGGTAGCCAATACAGGTTTTCCACTCATACGGACGTTTCTTTGGTCATATACGGGAGTCAAAACATTTGAAGACTATCCACGACTGCATGAAATGTCGACCGTGCTTCAGGCCACAGCAGCGTACCCGCCTGCATTTATTACCTCAGGCAATGATGACCCGTTGACCAGTCAATCGATTGAGCTGGCACAAGTCTTGAAGCGCCTTGATGTTGAGGTGGAAACCTTGTTTTTCTCAAACTCATCAGAGAAGCTGGGACATGATTATCAATTTGATCTGGAGAGTGACGCTGGACAACAGGCGATACATTCGGCAGTACGATTCATGCAACAGTATAGTCGATGAGCAGACAAGTCTGTGGTACACTCGAAGCAAATGAGGGCGCAGGAGGAGAAGTATGGCAGATAAAGAAGATTTGACCCGGTTCGGGGTGGCGTTTCCTACACCTCTAATTGAGCAGTTTGACCAGTATATTGAGGAACAGGGATACAAAAACCGATCGGAGGCTTTCCGTGATCTTGTTCGCAAAACATTACTGCAACCTTCTGCATTACAATCCGACCAGGATGTGGCAGGCACCATTGTGATGGTCTACGATCACCATATCAGTGATCTTCCCATTCGTTTGATGGAGCTGCAGCACGAGGTGCATCATGACATCATTTCCAATATGCACGTGCACCTGAACCATGACCAATGCCTGGAGGTAATTGCCGTACGAGGGAATCTGGGACGATTGCGTCATTTGCATCAACAGATCCAGGTACAAAAAGGTGTTTTGTATGCGGAGTTGTCCGTGACTTATGTAGATGAACTCAACAAACTGGCTCATGCTCAGAGTAGCGGTCAGGTTGGCAATCCGGATCAAAGTCTGGATCATCACAATCAAGGTGCGGGTCAGCATGGTCACAGTCATCATCATCGTTCTGCGGAGTAAGACAAATACGGGTGTAATTTCTATGAAAATATAGCAAATCTAAAAAAACAGACTATTGGTTAGATGCCAACCGTCTGTTTTTTTTGTTTGTTATAATACCTGACTTTATAGAGCGCTACAAATGCTCGGTTATACAACTTTTTATTTATTAATTCTGAAATATGAAAAAATATGGATTATGAAGTGAACTTTGTTGACATATGGTTTGTGTTTTGTGCTACAATTTCTCTGAAAAGTAACACGAAAAAAGGGAGTGCAGCACAACTTTAGAGGGGGAACGACCAGAATGGGCAGATTTTCATGGAGATGGGGAAAACGAAAAGGTAGAACAGGATTAGGCATTTTGCTTGTATGTTCCATTGGTTTATCTGGTTGTGCACAGAGCACAGCGCCAATAGCTTCATCAGCAGAGAATGGACAGTCAGGTACAGCCTTAACCAAAGACGAATTGGTGCTGGCGGTTGGCACCGAGCCGGAAGGTGGGTTTGATCCAACAACCGGATGGGGGCAATATGGGTCACCACTTTTCCAGAGTACCTTGCTGAAGCGGGATGCCAAGTTACAACTGGTTAATGATCTGGCTACGGCATACTCAGTTAGTGAAGATGGGCTGACCTGGACGGTTACACTCCGGAACGATGTAAAATTCTCTGATGGGGAGCCACTTACGGCTGAAGATGTAAAATTTACGTTTGATACGGCTGCTCAGAGTGGGTCTGTGATTGATTTGACGAATATGGCTGATGTGAAGGCACCTGATGATAGCACAGTTGTATTTACACTGAAGTCGCCGCAGTCTACATTCATCAGTCTGCTGACGACACTTGGCATTGTACCTGAACACGCCTATGGCGCTGATTATGCAGAACATCCAGTCGGATCAGGGCCGTACAAGCTGGTTCAGTGGGACAAAGGACAACAGGCCATCGTGGAAGCGAATGAAGAATATTATGGTAACAAGTCTGCATTCCACAAACTCACCTTCCTCTATCTGGATGAAGATGCAGCCTACGCCGCTGCGCAGGCAGGTACGGTGGATATCGCTGCTATCCCGGCAGCGTTTAGCAAACAACAGGTGAATGGCATGACATTAGAGGCCGTGAAAACCGTAGATAACCGGGGCATCATGTTCCCCATGCAACCTGCTGGTGCCAAGTCGGGCGATGGTCTTCCCGCAGGGAATGATGTGACATCTGATCTGGCGATTCGCCAAGCGGTGAACGTTATGATTGATCGTGAGGCTTTGGTTGAGGGTGTACTGGAAGGGTACGGTCGTCCGGCTTATTCCGTCAGTGATGATCTGCCTTGGAACAATGCAGAAGCTGTATTTACAGATGCCAATCTCGAAGAAGCGAAGCAGATTCTGGCCGCTGGTGGCTGGGTGGATGCGGATGGTGATGGTATCGTCGAGAAAAACGGCGTTAAGGCCGAGTTCAATCTGCTTTATTTTGCAGGTGATTTAACAAGACAATCTCTGGCACTGGCTGCTGCGGATATGGTAGCCCAGGCGGGAATCAAAATCAATGTTGAAGGCAAAAGCCGTGAAGAGACAAAAAAGATGGCTTACTCCAACGCTGTATTGTTTGGGTGGGGCAGTCATGACCCTTTGGAAACCTATAACCTCTATAGCAGTACTCACAAAGGAGAAGGGTATTACAATGTGGGGCTGTATAGTAATCCTGTCGTGGATTCTTGGATGGACAAAGCCCTTCAGGCAACAAGTGAAGAAGAGGCATTGCCGTTCTGGCAGAAAGCGGAATGGGATGGAACAACAGGTTTCAGTTATCAGGGTGATGCGCCATGGGCATGGCTCGTAAATATAGATCATCTGTATCTGGTTACGAATGGACTGAACATTGGTGAGCAGCAGATCCATCCTCATGGTCACGGCTGGCCGGTGACAACCAATCTGGAGGAATGGTCCTGGGATAACAGTACAAAGTAGGAAACGTACCGGTAGCTTTAGCCTGAATTGGGGAGAGATTGGATGACAGGCAGGAATGGATGGGCCAGATTTGTTGGTTTTAAAATGTTGCGACTTGTATCTCTATTGGTTGGAGTCAGTGTGTTGTCTTTTATATTAATGCAATTCTCTCCTGTTGATCCGATCGAAGCCTACATTGGTGGAGACATGATCAGGGTAAGCGCCGAACAGCGCAGTTTAATCGAAGAACGTTGGGGATTGAATGAATCTCCCGTGGAACGATTACTAACCTGGGGACAAACGCTGATTCAGGGAGATCTGGGGACATCAATGATCTACAGACAGCCTGTAGCGGATATTATCCAGGAACGATTCATGAATTCTGTCGCACTTATGGCTGTAGCTTGGATATTATCCGGCATCATTGGTTTCACTCTTGGTGTAGTTGCCGCCATGAGACGGGATTCGAAGCTGGATCGCCTGATCTGTTGGTATTGTTATACGCTGGCTTCCACGCCAGTATTCTGGATTGCGCTGTTGCTGCTGATGGTATTTGGTGTGTGGCTTGGATGGCTTCCGGTTGGGCTTGGAGTACCCGCCGGGATGTCAGCTGATCAGGTTACATGGGGAGATCGGGTTATTCATATGATTTTGCCAGCGTTGACTCTCAGCCTGACCGGGGTAGCCTCTATTGCTTTGCATACCCGGCAGAAGCTCACAGATGTGCTCGAGTCAGATTATATTCTGTTTGCGAGAGCGCGAGGTGAGCGTGGATTTCAGCTGTTCCGTCGACATGGGTTCAGACATGTTGTTTTGCCAGCCATCACGCTGCAGTTTGCTTCGTTCAGTGAACTGTTTGGTGGGGCTGTGCTTGCAGAACAGGTATTTTCATACCCCGGCCTTGGTCAGGCAACGGTTCAGGCGGGGTTGCGTGGAGATGTTCCATTGCTGCTCGGACTTGTGATGTGCAGTGCAATCTTTGTTTTTACAGGTAATATGGTTGCCGACATTCTGTATCGCTTGATTGATCCACGGATGAAGGAGGAGCTGATGTCATGAAGCAGACGGTAGAACGCTCCTCCGAGCAGACGACAGAAACAGCCAAAATACAGAAAGTGAAAACTGCGAATCAAGAGGTACGGTACAACATTAATACCGAGTCTCTACAAGCTGGGAATGGAACAGGAACATCACGCCCATCGAGAAAAGATTATACGGCTGCCAGAGACCAAAATTTCCGCAACCCTCGCCAAAGAGCGGTGATCTGGGGAAGCCTGGCGGTGATCTGGATTGCCGTTGTGTGGTTGACGGGCAGACTGCTTCCCGCTGGTTCTACGCTGACTTCACTAATGGATCGGAATTTGGCTCCAACCTGGGCGCATCCATTTGGCACAGATTGGCTCGGAAGAGATATGTTCATGCGTACGTTAAAAGGATTGGCAACCAGCATTCAAGTGGGATTGCTTGCTGCATGTGGTGGCGGATTGATCGCACTGCTGTTGGGTTTGACTGCCGCTTCAAGCAAGGTTGCTGACCGGGTAATCTCATGGATTATCGACCTGTTCCTGAGTGTACCTCATCTGGTATCGCTAGTTATGCTGGCCTTTGTATTCGGTGGAGGTCTGGCAGGAGTGGCGGCAGCGATTGCGCTGACGCACTGGCCGAATCTGGCCCGGATTGTACGAGCGGAGATGATTCAACTGAAATCCGCAGAATACATTCAGATTTCACACAAGTTGGGTCAATCGCGGTTACAGATTGCGGTGCAGCATATGCTGCCACATCTGGTTCCACAACTGTTCGTGGGCGTATTGCTAATCTTTCCCCATGCGATTCTGCATGAGGCGGCCATTACGTTTCTGGGGCTGGGGCTGTCCCCGCAACAACCGGCAATCGGAATTATTTTGTCAGAGTCGATGAGATATTTATCTGCTGGCATGTGGTGGCTCGCCTTTTTCCCTGGACTGGCATTGTTGCTGGTTGTTCGTGCGTTTGATGTATTGGGCAATAGTCTGAAGACTTTAACGGGTACGGGTAGTTCAAGGGAGGTGAGGTAAATATGGCTCTTCTTGATATTGAGGGAGTGTCGGTGTCATTTCGGCGCGCTCGCGGCTGGTTTGGGCACGAACAGACTTACGTCATTCAGAATCTGGATCTTTCCATAAATGAGGGCGAGATCGTGGCTGTTGTAGGCGCAAGCGGATCGGGTAAAAGTGTGCTGGCGCAGGCCATCATGGGCATTCTACCTGCCAATGCCAAGTTGGAAGGTAGAATTAGATATAATGGCGAGCCTTTAACCCCAGAGCGGCAGTTTCATCTGCGTGGAGATGAACTGGTGTTAATCCCGCAATCCGTCAGTTATTTGGACCCCCTGATGAAGGTGGGAAGGCAAGTTCAGCCGGTAACCCGAAATCCGGGACGGAAGCGCGGCTTCATAACTCGATCCCATATGAAAAAGACGGAGCAGGAGCTGACGGAGCGATATCATCTTCTTCAAGGAACAGCCGGAAAGTACCCGTTTGAGTTGTCCGGAGGTATGGCAAGGCGGGTGTTGATGGCGACAGCGACCTCAGGTCAGCCCAAGCTGATCATTGCAGATGAGCCGACACCAGGCATTCATCCCGAAGTGCTGGCCGAGACGATGAAGCAATTTCGCGAGCTTGCAAATGAAGGCGTAGGCATTCTATGGATCACCCATGATGTCACGACAGCCCTGACGGCAGCGGATCGCATCGCTGTATTTTATGCAGGTACCAATGTAGAGGCGGCGCAGGTGGATGATTTTAAAGGGAATGGAGAACGTCTGCGTCATCCATATACAAAAGCGCTCTGGAATGCGTTGCCGCAGAACGGATTTCAGCTACTCCCAGGCTCCCAACCGTTGGCAGGTCAAGAGATCACGACAGGATGTTCATTTGCTCCCCGATGTAGCGTAGCAACCGCTGTATGTACCCGCGAACGTCCAGAACTTCGTAAGGTACGAGGCGGAGAAGTGAGGTGTTTCCATGTCACTTGAAGCACGGGACGTGAGTTACCGTTACGATCCGAAATCGTGGGTGTTCCAGCAGATGAATATGCAGGTGCAACAAGGCGAAGTCGTTGGCTTGTGGGGACCAAGTGGGTGTGGCAAAACAAGCCTTGGTCGCATCCTTGCAGGATATGCCGAACCTGTGGCAGGACAAGTACTTCTGGATGGGAAACCACTCCCACGTACAGGAGTATGTCCGGTTCAGCTGGTGTTCCAGCATCCGGAGAAAGCTGTGAATCCACGCTGGCGAATGGGCCGCGTGCTGCAAGAGGCGTCTGTGCAGGATGAACAGTTGCTCGAAGCATTGGGTATTCAGCAAGCCTGGTTGGACCGTAGGCCGAGTGAATTATCCGGTGGAGAACTGCAACGTTTCTGTGTGGCGCGGGCACTTGGTACAGCGACACGTTACGTGATCGCAGATGAGATGACAACGATGCTGGATGCCATCACTCAGGCACAGATCTGGCATACCGTGATGGAAGTGGCTCGCCAGCGTGATCTGGGATTACTGATCATAAGCCATGATCGGGATTTGCTGAACAGGTTGTGCGACAGAATTACACCGATGCCGATATCGATGTGACTGTAATTTTAATTATGTTTTGAATAAATAAAATGATCGAATACAAAGGGGTGCCCCTTGTGAAGTCATTGACCATGAATATGAGTCATGGACTTGACTACGGGGCACCCTTTTTTCTCTTTTGACAAATATTCACCATTTAACAAACAGTACACGTTTTGTTCGCAACGTACATAGATGTAACTGACAGCTTATTTGCCCGACACATTGCTTAACAACACAGATAACCTGCGCATCGCCTCTTCAACCGTGGAACGTGGACAGGCTACATTAATGCGCATGAACCCTGAGCCCTCTGTTCCAAAGAAGCTCCCGTCATTGAAAGCAAGCCCTGCTTCATGAAGAAGCATATTGCATAGTTGTGCATGTGGGATATTCAGCTCCCGGAAATCCATCCATAACAGATAGGTCGCTTCGGGCAGATGCATCTTAATCTGAGGCATATGTTCCGCAACATATTGCTGTACATACTCCATATTTCCACGGATATAGGCAAGGCACTCATCCAGCCATTCCTCGGCATCATTGTAAGCAGCTTCGGTTGCGACAGCCCCCAGTGTGCTGATATTGGCAAGTCCCATCGTTTTTACACCCTGCGCGAACGATTCCCGTAACTTAGCATTGGGGATAATGATGTTGGATGTGCAGAGGCCAGGAATGTTGAACGTTTTGCTTGGAGCCGTACAGATGATACTTAGATCAGAGACGGCGTCCGAGATCAGGGTCAGTGGTGTATGAGTTCCGCGCTGATGAACAAGATCGGCATGGATTTCATCTGAAACCATCAGTACGTTGTATTGCAGACACAATGACGTAAGCCCTTCAAGCTCTTCACGAGTCCATACCCGTCCAACCGGGTTATGAGGACTGCACAGAATCAGCATTTTGACCCGACCGGTCTGTAAGCTGGATTCCAGTTGTTCCAGATCCATCGTGTAATGACCGTTATTCTCTACCAAAGGATTGGTGATCAGTTCACGGCCCTGACCACGTACTACTTCATAGAAGGGAGCATACACCGGGGTTTGGATGACTACAGCATCTCCCGGTTGAGTGAATCGTTGTACAGCAATGCTGAGTGCGGGCACAATACCTGGAGTGAATACAATCCAGTCATCGTTAATTTTCCAGTTGTGGCGCCGTTCCATCCAGCCTGCAACAGCTGTATGATACGCTTCAGTCCGTACTGTATAACCAAAAATCCCGTGCTCCATCCGAGTTTGCAGGGCCTGAATGACGGATGGTGGAGCAGCAAAATCCATATCGGCCACCCACATCGGAAGCGCATCAGCGGCTCCGAAGATATCCTCAAGCGCATCCCATTTTTCTGATCCGGTAGAGATCCGGTTAATAGACTGATCAAATGTACTGGTATTGTTATTCATCGTATTTAATCCCCCTTGAGTTCCGTTCCTTCGACCACAAATCGACAAATAATTATCTAATACATTGGTTAATTTCGCAACTGTTGTGCGTGTATGATTAGCTTCATATGTATGGTCCGGGATTCAGGACTTTATTCATATAAGAACAACTTAAGGAGCTGGAGAACAGCGGGCATACGACAAAGACTATTTTTGTACGCCCTTGGTCCTGTTTTGTCCATTTATCGTTTACAACCTCTTGTCAGATGCTATTATATTGCTAACATTTGGTGGAACAACGGGCTGTTATCCGAATAAGCTCGTACCCATACATGATGAGCATAACTACATGAGTCTTTCGCGTACATCGAGCGATCGCTTGAATCGTATTATGCATAAGGCTGACATTTGAACTCAGGAGGCGTTTAGGGATGAAAAGCAAAAAGTGGTTGATTGCTGCAGGTGTGTTTGGCATGGTGTTAACCGGATCGGCAGGTGTATATGCAGGTACACAACTGGAGACAATCAAAGCTTATCTAAACCATGGGCTCGCCATCGAAGTGAACGGACAGAAATTTACACCGACAGGTGACCAGGGCAAAAAGCTTGCGCCAATTACATATCGAGGCAGTACATATCTCCCGGTTCGTTCGATTGCCGATGCGTTAAAGACCGAAGTGAAGTATGATTCCCAAAACAATAAAGTAAGCATTGGCTCTTCAAGCTCCTCCGGTGGGTCAACATCCAGCGGCAACAGCGGATCGACATCACCATCTACAGGCACGAACTCACAGGCGGCAGGTGTGAAGTCGAAGTATCTGCCTGCAGATTTCCCATTACCTAAGGACGCAAAGGCGACAAGTCTCATTGAGAACATAATGGATGGTGACAAAAAAGTAGTGCTCACGTACACAACCAAAGAATCATTGCTAACCGTTGGAACATCCTACAAAGACTACTACCAGACCAAAAACTTGAGTCAGAACACTCAGGATATCCAGGCAGATGGCTTCAGCATTGTGGGTCGTGAAGATGGCAAATATGCCGTAACGATCACAGGTTCGGTGTCTGCAACCAACAAGGATCTGAATGAAATCACCGTAGTGTGGGGCGAAGAGTAATCTTTCCTTCTATAAAAAGTGAACAGCCAAAGCCGCCCGTTGAAATCATAACAGATTTCATTGGACGGCTTTTAGGGTTGAATCCATATCTGGTTCTATACTCTGAATTAATAGTCTAAATATTAGTCCGTTACAGGTACTCGTTGAACCATCCGGCAATATGCTCCAAACGGCGTACCCTCAAGTGAGGGTGACCTCCGCGGGACAACTCGTGGTTTGCCCCTGGGAAACGAACAAGTCTTGTGGTCTGCTTGCGCCGTTTCAATGCAATGAACAACTGCTCGGCTTGTTCAATTGGACACCGCAGATCCTGTTCGCCATGCAAAATGAGCAGGGGAGTACTCACGTTGCCCACATAAGCGAGTGGGGAATGTTTCCACAGCTTTTCCGTGTCATCCCACGCGTTACCGCCAATCTGGTCTTCCGTGAAGAAATATCCAATGTCACTTACACCGTAGAAGGATAGCCAATTGGAGATGGAACGCTGGGTAACAGCCGCCTTAAAGCGGTCCGTGTGTCCAACAATCCAGTTGGTCATGAAGCCACCATAACTGCCCCCGGTTACGCCCAATCGTGATTCATCGATAAACTCATACTGGGACAGGGCATAATCCACACTCTCCATGAGATCGCGATAATCGCCACCGCCATAATCTCCGCGACAGGCGTCTACAAACTGCTGCCCGTATCCGAGGCCACCGCGTGGATTGATATACACAACAGCGTAGCCTTGTGCGGCGAGAATTTGGAACTCGTGCATAAATGTAAAACCATACATCATGTGCGGGCCGCCATGAATCTCCAGAATGGTCGGGATTTTGACCCCGTCGACCATGCCATGAGGTTTCATGATCCATCCTTGCAGTCGCAGGCCATCTGAGGAATTAAACCAGAAGGTCTCAGGTGTACTAAGGTGGATCTCATCCTCAAGCTGTGGATTGCTGCGGGTGAGCTGAATCGGTTCTACCTCAGGATCTTCCGGTTGTTCATATATATATAGATCACCAGGATTTAGTGTATCGGCTACAGCGGCAACGATCTGCCCGTTTTCCAACTCGGCAAATTGATAAATCTCCCGTTCGTCAGGCCATATATAGTCGGCACTGCTGCCGTCTCGAGCGAATTTGGCGATGCGTACACTACCATGGATGGTCGCCAGACAGAAGATTGAAGAACCATCCCTGCTGAATACTGGCCCCGTGGTTGTCAGATGTGAACGCATGTCGCCAACAATGCTGTGATTCAACTGTACGTCCCAATCCGTGCTCAGACATACGAGTTCACCACCTGATATCTGAAGGGTGTACAACTTCACAAGCGTGGCATTTCCATAGGAACGGTCACTGGCGAGCAGTGCAAGAGATTGTCCATCCGGTGCAAAGGCCAGTCGGCTGAACGTATACCCTTCCGGGGTCAACTGTTGCACATCCGATCCGTCTGCTTTGGCAAGGTACACATGATTAGTCAGGGTGTAATCATTATGGTCCTCGCCTTCTTCAGGCATCTGCGCAATCCAAGCGATGGATGTTCCGTCCGGGGACCAGGCGTAGTCTCCGACGTCATAATGACCTGTAGTTACAGGAATTGCTTCCGCATCGATCGGTGCGAGAGCGAAAAGGTGGGAACGTCGACCGTTCCACAATCCACTGGCATCTGACTTCATGCGAATCCGGTCTACGACATGTTCTTGCAGCAGTTTGGGTTTATCGTCTATAGGATCTGTATGTTCTGATTCTTCATTTCCGCTCATATCCACGGATGATTTCACAAGCAAAGTATGACCATCTGGTGACCAGAGTAGGGAACTGACGCCATGTTTCAGGTGACTGATTTGCTGTGCTTCCCCGCCATCTGATGCGATAATCCACACTTGGGATTTCCCATCAACCTCTCTTAAAAAGGCAAGCTGAGACCCATCGGGCGACCAGGCAGGGGAATGATCCTTCTCACCAGAGGTAAAGGGCCTGTCCTTCTGACTCCCCAGATGCAGCAGTCTTAGGTGAGAACAATAACCGTCACGTGCTTCATTCGTTTTCCGGCTTACATATACCAGTTGTCCGCCTTGAGGGGACGGAGTTGGATCATTAACCCATGTAATCTGATAAAGATCTTCCGATGTTATGCCGCGCTGACTCATCATTGTTTGTCCTCCCACCATGAATTAGAATTGGTTAATTTCCTAACCTTTCCATTTATATTAACGGAAAGCAAGGGACAGGACAATAAGTGTAATGAGGGAGGGGGAAGACATTTAACAATGTATATTCATTGAATTAAATATTTGCACGTAACGTAGAGGACAGAAATAACCTGAAGAAGCGGAGCGTTCGCCTAAAAGCTTTCTGAAAGAAAGCTGCATCGGAAGCATAGGCTATCCCCGGATTTTCACTTTGAAAAAGTGGAATCGAAAAATCTGGGGATAACAGCGATCGGAAGGTTGTTCTGTCATCGGAGTGGCCGGTGCAAACATTCTTTAGTTCAATTCATATAGGTGTGTTAAAAGGATTTGCTCGAAGGATGACGAATCCTAATGTTGAATAAGCGCAGAAATGACGAAAAACGGTCTAATTTTAATGTTTAACATTGGTGAATTTGGTTTAATGTACAATGCAATTCCTGTTCTACATTTCAGGTATTTGGTTCTTAGCCATTCGTTTATATAGAACTCGTATGATTCAGTCGCAATGGAGGAGGAACGTCACGTTGAGCACATCCTATGAGCAACATGTGGAATATCCAAACCGGAAACGAATGGCGTGGCTTACGGCAGGGGCGGCACTCTTTGTGGCAGCCGGATTTTTTTTGATTTTTGATCGTTCTTCAGTTACGAATGATTCCATCCTTTCGGATGTGATTGGACTTCTATCCATTTTGTTTTTTGGGCTATGTTTCTGTTACAGTCTGGTAAAGATGATTAAGAAGGAACCTTCTTTTGTAATCGATGAGGATGGGTTTGTGGATGCATCTTCTTATACCGCAGGAGGAGCCGTGGCTTGGAACGACGTTGAGAATATTTTTATGTATGAATTGATGGGACAGAAAATGATCGGGGTCAAATTGCGGGACGAGAAAGCCTTTCTGGATCGCCAGAACGGGATGAAACGCAAATTGATGACGGTCAACAGCAATATGGTCGATGCGACCATCAGCGTTGCCCAGAGTAGCCTCACAGTGCCACTGGATCAATTGTATATCATGATGATGAGCCACTGGAGACATGTGAGTGATAATATGATTTATGATTCGTATAGTCGTCGTTAGAGAGGTCACAATGTCCATAGAGTCTTCAGAATGGAGGAATATAGATGATGCATGGTAATCAAACACGCACGATTCTACTTCCGGATGGAACTGCACTGCCTGCGATAGGACAAGGCACATGGAACATGGGAGAGAAACAATCCAGCCAGCAAGAAGAAGTACGCGCACTGCGTTCCGGCATTGAACTGGGAATGACCGTGATTGATACGGCGGAGATGTATGCAGAAGGCGGGGCAGAAGTTGTTACGGGAAAGGCCATCGCGGGCTATCGTGATGAAGTTTTTCTCGTATCCAAAGTGTATCCCCATCATGCGGATCGCAAGCAGATGATTACGGCCTGTGAACGTAGTCTTAAGCGCTTAGGAACAGATCGCCTGGATCTGTATCTGCTCCACTGGCGAGGGGGAGTACCACTCGAAGAGACGGTTGAGGCTTTGGAACAATTAAAGCAATCTGGTAAAATTCTTCGCTGGGGTGTATCAAACCTGGATACAAGGGATATGCAGGAGTTATGGAGTCTGCCGGAGGGGTCTCAGTGCATGGTGAATCAGGTGCTCTACCATGCAGCTTCGCGTGGTATCGAACATGATCTACTTCCTTGGATGCGGGAACGGAGCGTTCCTGTAATGGCGTATTGTCCCCTGGCTCAGGGTGGCAGACTTCGAAGTGAATTGTTGGAGCATCCAGTCATTCAGGAGATTGCACAGGATCGAGGAGTTGCGACTTCGCAGATCGCATTAGCCTGGGTGATCAGGGATGGAGATGTGCTGGCGATTCCCAAGGCGGTACAGCTGAATCATGTGGCAGACAATGCAGCAGCAGTGAATATCGTTTTGACACAAGAGGAACTCGCCCGTTTGGATGAGGCATTCCCTGCACCTAAAGGCAAAGTACCTCTAGATATCGTGTAGCTGGCTCTTTTTTATTGGATAAGCATATGAATAAGGTAACAATACGATTAATAAAGTTATGCAGAGCAGATCTTCACGATCTGCTCTTTTTTTTGTATGGATATCAATAGTCGAAGCTGGCCCATCAATTGAGCGAATATATATTTTAACAAATGGGCTTTACAACACTATTTCACTAGTGTACTATGTAACTAACACACCAGTACAGAGAGGAGCGAGAGCTTTGTGACTATAGAATTTGATAACAATTTACCAATCTATCTGCAGATCATGCAGTACATCAAGAGACAGATTGTAACCGGGACACTTCAGGCAGGTGACAAAATTCCTTCGGTTCGTGAACTGGCAGCTGAACTACAGATCAATCCAAATACAGTACAACGGACATTTCAGGAGCTTGAGCGGGAAGAAGTGGTCGAAACCAAACGGGGCTTGGGCAGATATGTGACCAGTGAGGAGCGGAAGATTATGACGATCAAAAAAGAGATGGCCGGTGAATTGCTGGAACGCTTTCTGACCGGAATGCAGGAACTGGGGATCGAAGAGCAGGATATCTTATCCATCGTAGCCGATGCCGTTGCGGAAGGAAAGGGAGGAACAACGCATGAGTAACATCCTTGAACTGAACCAGATCAATAAAACATATGGCAATAAGAAAGCGCTAAGTAATATTACATTGGATATTGCACCGGGACGAATCGTAGGTCTGCTGGGTAGCAACGGTAGTGGAAAAAGTACGCTCATGAAGCTGGTTGCAGGTTTGTTGCATCCGAGTAGCGGAACGATTCAAGTCATAGGTAAGCCTGTTGGGCTGGAGACGAAGGCGTTGGTTTCATTTATGCCGGATCGCCCATTAACCGAGAAGTGGATGAGAGTGCGGGATGCGATTGCGTACTATCGCGATTTCTATGCTGATTTTGATGAAGAGAAGGCGCGGGAGATGCTGGACTTCATGAACCTTGTCGAGAGTGACCGGGTACGGCATCTGTCGAAAGGGATGAATGAACGACTACAACTAACACTGGCACTTTCTCGTAAGGCTCGTCTGTATTTGCTGGATGAACCGATTGGCGGAGTAGATCCGGTTGCGCGTGGCAAGATTCTGGATGCGATCGTCAAATTCTATGATGAAGACAGCAGTCTGATCATCTCCACGCATCTTGTGAATGATATCGAACGGATTTTTGATGAAGTTGTCTTTATTCGCGAGGGTGAGCTGGTGATGCGGGAAGAAGTGGAAACGCTCCGTCTGAAATATGGGAAAAGTGTGGATGAGATGTTCAAGGAGGTCTATGCGGAATGATGACATTATTGAAGTATGACTTTAGAAGGAACTGGAATACACTGCTGGCTGGGCTAGTTATTTTGATTATCGCTCAAGTGGGGCTTTCCCTTTTCGTGTCTGAGGTCACAGGGATTGTGCTTGGCATTATGGGTTATGTTGGAGTAGGTGTGGCTATTTATGTGAAAATGATCAAAACATACACGTCCAATATCCGCTCTTATAATCGCCGTCTGTTACCCGTAACGGGCCTATCACATGTGTTGTCTCCTTTGATCTTTGGACTACTTTGCGGGTTGGGGTTAGTCATTATATTCGCGACTCATGCCTACATCTATATCTCAATGAAGCTACGAATGAACATGGCTACCAATATTGATCTTTCGGGTCTGCATGTTTCGGATTATATTAGTTTGTTGCTGTTTAGCGCATGGGTTATGGTATTCATGACCGTCATTATCTTCCTTTCGATCTCGATTGCAGGCAGCTTCCGTTGGAGAACGGGGCCATGGATTGGAATCGTTGCATTCTTTGTCCTCGTTAATCTGCTTGGCTGGTTGGAAAATATCATTACGACAGGACGTTTCAGTCCAAATGAGATGTTCCGGTATACGGAAGAAAGTACAGGTATTGCAATCACAGCCAATGGTGTACTATGGTCGGACGGCATGTGGGGAAGCATTGTATTTGAAGTCATTGTGGCGGTCATCTTGGTATGGGCTACCATTTACTTGAACAACAAAAAAGTCGAAGTTTGATGACAGGATAATTTGAACGTGATGCGAGCAACCAGAGTTGCTCGTTTTTTGCATCCAGTAATAATCCACTTTTTGAATCCATTACCATTAATTATACGTATATATAAATATATTGTGTGCTCGATGCGAGATTAGTTTAAAGAGAACAAAAGGATATGTAAGCGAAAGGAGGAAGCGTTATGGAATTATACTTCAGGGATAACTTTTTTAACGCAGGTTACACCGAGATTATGAATCCGAACCAGGAACAGGCCGGGCATCTGGATTTGAAAAGTGTCTTTGGTTCTTCGCTTGATGTATCGGATAACACGGGATTGGTCTGCAGCGGTAAATTTCGCATGTTAACGAATCGTTGGGATATCACTGCAGCAGATGGGAGACATCTGGGTGTGCTTCGGCCCAGATTTAGTTTTTTTAGTAAAAAGTATGAATATGACGCAGGATCACGAGGTACATATGATGTGTCTGCCCCAGCATTTTCGCAGGAATATGATATAAGTGGCAGTGGTGGCCGCATCGTGGCCAGTTTCCGTCGCACCAGCGGCTGGTTTAGTTCAGGGGCATTTGTATTAGATAACCAGTCGGAACAACTGGACACGTATGAATTAATTGCAGTGGTCATGGGCGTGCACGCGATTAATAAAAGACGGAACTCGGCTGCCAGCAGTGGTGGAGCGTAGTACAGGAGCGCATTAACCGTCATCTTAGCAAAGGCAGTCCCTTCAAGACTCGTTTAACCTTGTTCATAGCAATGTGTTGGACACTGGAAACGATTTTAAGTGGAACGGAGTAAAGCTGGTTGCCACTTCACGATATTTTACGAGCAAGCAGGTATACCAAAAAGGTTTGGATGAGATTCTCCAGACCTTTTTTTATATGGGTTTGCTTTTGAGCAATAGTTATGGTTAACCCAATCTTACAAAATCATTGACCATCGGCTTTCGCAAGGGAGCCTTCCTCACGTTGGCGGTGCTGAACTTCATTGGAGCATTCGGAATGCATATCAGGATCTTTTTCCGCATAACGGGCTAATGCCTTCGCAGCTGTTTCGGACATTCGCTCCCGCAGCACTGTGTGGTCAGCAATTCGAACCCGTTTGCCGAGAAAACGCATTTTGGATAAGACGTAATCCATCTCATTGCGCGGAACGGTCAGCTCGATCCGATATGTCTGCTTGGCTTCCAGGTACTCGACCTGTTTTTCGAAGCAGGAGAAGGCATAGAGGATTCGGGACAGCTCCTGATTGAACTCGGGCAGTACCTCGATGGTGATGGTCGTTTTACGCTTCTCTGTTATCGCAGCAATTCGGGCAGTGTAACCCGAGGCGGTATCCGGTTCAACCGGTTGGGCTTCCACGGTAACGATGCTGTGCAGCTTGGTCGACATGAGTTTGTCGAAGCGAGGAGCATACCAGAGCACGTACCATTCTTTTTTGACCATGGAATACTCCAGTTTGTACGGGAAGCCGAATTCATCATGGCTCGTGCGTCCATTGCGGACGCGACCCGTCATGCGAAATCCCTGATGATGCAGAATGATTAGCCGTAACTGTCGAAGTAGTGGGTGAGAGACACTGTTTTCTTCGCTTTTGGCTTTTTCGGTCAGGTAATCCTGAAGGTTCAGGTCCTGCTCACCATTAAGCATGTTGTACATTTTATCCAATGTTACAGGGCTCAGCGCTTCTCTCGCAGCAGGGTGATTCAGCATCATGCGAAGCCAGGCCCGTTCCTGTGAGGTCCAGGTGAACAGTCCGGTTTCATTCAGTCGTGTCATCATCTGGTAATTGAACATCTTCTCGAACAGGTTCATAATACTCCGCAATCTCCTTCCATTCCTTGATCATCTCTTGGCGTAGTCTCTGAGGCGCGATTACTTCACAGCTTGAGCCAAAACTCCGCAACCACGGTTTGATCTCGGTGGTACCGTTGACCTGGATTTCGTAGAGAAAGGTATGATCCGTTTCGGGTATAATTTTGCCCCATTGACCTTGCAGACGAACCCGATCCAGAATAAAGTTGCGCTGACCACGCTCCGGGTGGAAAAAGCGAGCTTGAACCGTCACGGTATTTCCCGTATCCACGAGCCAACTGTAGCGACTAATGTCGGTCCACTGCTGCTTCAGTTTGAGCATGTATTGCTCTTCTACTGAATCCTGTTCCTCCAGTTGGGTTATGCCTTCCATGCGGAATTTCACAAAGCCGCGCCGGCCCTGATATCCAATTACATACCAACGACCATACTGATGGTCATAGATCACTTCAAGGGGCACGATCCGGTTGGATCGACCACCTGCTTCCCGTTCAAAGCGTGGATTCGTATTCTGTGAACTGTAGCTGGATGGTTTTTTCGGTGAATAGTATAGGAACTGCACACGTTTACGCTGACGAATCGCACTAAGTAGCGTGTAGAGATGAGCTTCGTCCAGGATACGAGAATAATAGTGATACTTATAGATATAGGGCTCGGTAGCTTCTTCTTGCGGGAAACTTGCCGTAATGGCTTTTTTTAAACTGTCGCGCAATAAGTACCCCTGTACGGAAGGAACCTGGGTGTTCGCCATCATATCCACAAAATCATACAACTCCAGCTGTTCCTCCGCTGTCAATTCGGTAAGGACGTCCTGTTGTAAAGCATATCGATACGGTCTGCCACCCGGCTCTTTTCGGATAACCCCAACCTCTTCCAGATACTTCAGATCGGAACGAATGGTTTTCTCGTCAGGTAACGCCAGATCCTCCGGCAGATCAGCACAGCAGGCGTCCAGCAGTTCCATCGCGGTCAGGGTTTTATGTTGTAAGGTATGCAAAAGGACAGAAAGCCGCTGAACTTCAGTCTCTTTCATCGACTTGGCGCGGAAGAGGAAGAGCAACATAGGCTCTGCCGACTCCCCGTATTGGAAGCGGACGAGATCTGCCATTTCCCGGCCTGCTTCGGCACTTGAGCGTTGGTCGGCGACGGTCTGCATGATTTCTTTTAATCTGCGATTGGTTTTATCAAAGGTATGTACGGATATGCCAAGTCGCTCGGCATACTGTTTACGGTTATACGCACCGCTTGTTAGGGATAACATGCGTAAGAACTGAATTTCTTTGTCAAAACTCTCTCTTGCCATGAACATTCACTCCTCGTTATCACTTCATTGTAGCAGGATGAGCGGAAGGTTTCATTTTAAACTTATGAAGATTGACTCCATTTCAGAAAATGATTCGTCGCCATACTTTCGCCATGTTCGCGTGCAAATGTGTGAGGCATAATAAGGTTGTGAAGCGGGGCAGCAACAAGCGCTGTGGATCAAGGTTCCGAGGCGCCAGGGAGGGTTACTTCGACTGTTAATCGACCAGGTCGTTGGTTCGAATCCAATCGCCGCCGTTCATGGCGGTGTAGCTCAGCGGTAGAGCGGGTATTATACCTTCCCACCTTTTTCCTCGGAACATTTTATTATGAAAGAACAGCAAATAGACTCACACCGGGAGGTCATGAGTGATGAGCAGAGCGAAACAATTATTTAATCAACCTCAGCCAACGACACGTAATCATGGGGGCTACGGAGCCTATGAGCGATTGGTGGAGGAACAATATATACAGATGTTGATGACCAATACATTGAACAATACGTTTTATACAGATACACAGCAACTGATGGACGATGCGATGGTCAGTCATCAGGAGATGGCTGAGGTCGATGCAGGGTTTATGGCGCGGGCGCTGGTCTATGCTCGTAATGAAGGTTTGATGCGGTTACAGCCTCTATACGGGCTGGCACTCTTGTCCAAGGTGGACCCAGATCAGTTTGCAAAGGTGTTCTCCAAGGTCGTACAGACACCGGCTGACTTGGCCGATTTTCTGACGATTCTAAGAGGAACTGGTCGGGGACAGGGCGGGCGAGCGGTTAAGCGTCAGGTGAGTCAATTTTTGAACGGCATTACTGAATATTGGGCCATCAAATACAACGGGCGTGGGCGTGGATACAGTCTGGGCGATATGATCGCTACAGCACATCCCAAGCCGATAGATACGAAGCAACAAGCCTTATTCCGTTATTTGCGCGGGCATGAGGTGGATCTTACGGAACTTCCGCAGTTGCAGGCGCTTGAAAAGCTGAAAGCTACCCCAAACCCGGCAAGTCGGATGCATCTGATCGAGAAAGGTAAACTCCCGTATTCGGTGGTCACCTCGATCATGCAACCGACACGTACGGTGTGGGAGGCGTTAATGTCACAGATGCCGACTTTTGCGTTGCTGCGCCATCTGAATGCAATGGATCGTGCGGGAGTTTTTGAAAAATCGAAAAATATCGATTACGTAACAGGTCGTCTAACGGATGCAGAAGCCCTGCGTAAGTCGCGCATCTTACCATTCCGATTCGCCAGTGCATATGAAATGATTGCGAGGGAAGAGCTGCGGGATGCTTTGCGACAAGCGGTAGAGATATCCATTGGCAACCTACCAACGCTGCCGGGAAGAACGGCTATTTTCCTAGATCGTTCCGGTTCCATGCAAGGGGATTATTTACGGATTGGTTCGGTGCTGGCACTGGCGCTTTATAAGCAAACAAGAGGTAACGCACTGTTCTGGTTATTCGACCATATGGTTGAGGACGCTCGTCCCAAGATGGATGAGAGCATCCTTTCCCAAGCTCACCGTATTCGCGCACAAGGTGGAACAGACACCGGTCGACCAGTGCGGGAACTACGGGATATCGGAGAAAAAGTGGATCAGATCATTATGATCACCGATGAACAGCAGAATGAAGGCAGCCCGTTATATGCTGAGCTTGAGCGATATCGGCGGATGATGAATCCGGAGCTGAAGGCATTTATTGTGGATATAGCACCTTATCAGCAGGCAATGGTACCGCCACGGGATGGAAAAACCTTTTACATCTACGGTTGGAGTGAAACGGTATTGACGTATATTGCCGAGACTGTGGCAGGATATGATACACTCGCGAACCGGGTGAGAGGGATAGAGATTTAATTGAGGGGATTTGGAGGCGGCTGACCATGAGCTACGTTCATGAAGAAATGAGAGATACGATTAGACAACAGCTGAAGCAAATTGAACAGGAGGAGCAGGTAAGGATTATCTATGCCTGTGAATCGGGCAGTCGAGCCTGGGGATTTCCTTCACAGGATAGTGATTATGATGTGCGTTTCCTGTATGTGAGACCGCTGGAGTGGTACTTGTCGATTGAGGATAAAAGGGATGTGATCGAACGCCCAATTAGTGACCAGCTCGATATCAATGGTTGGGATCTGCGCAAGGCGTTGAAGCTGTTTCGCAAATCAAATCCACCACTCTTGGAGTGGCTGCAATCCCCCATTCAGTATGATGAACAGTATAATGTGGCACAGCATATCCGTGCACTGTCGCCTTTGACCTTCTCGCCAAAGTCCTGCATGTATCATTATCTCAATATGGCAAAGGGGAACTTCCGCGATTATTTACAAGGGGACCAGGTGAGGATTAAAAAGTATTTCTATGTTCTTCGTCCCTTACTGGCTTGTGGCTGGATCGAACGTTATGATGCAATGCCACCGATGGCATTTGAAGAGCTTGTGCAAGAACTTGTACCTGCGACTACACCGCTATATACGGAGATTCATGAATTGCTGCGCCGGAAAAAGGAGGGCGAGGAACTGGATCTGGAGCCGCAGTTGCCAGCAATACAAGCTTTTTTGGCGGAGAAGATCGAGCATTTTGAACGAATGGCTGGCCAGATGGAGAATGAGCAGATTATTCAATTTGAAGAATTGGACCGGATTTTCCGTTTTGCATTACAAGAGGTGTGGGGCGAACAACTAGGGAGTTTCTTCTAACCAGGGGCGAACGATTCGATGATGAATGTCCGCGTCCGAACGTTTTATAGTCCAGGTCGGCTGGCTGAATGTGAAGAATCACGAGGGAGAGTATGTTCTAAGAAACACAGGACGTCTTATATGGCCTCCAGGGTGCCTTTTTAAAATGTAAGGAACATGGGACACGTTATTGTGCGAAAAAGTCGGATAAAAGGCTGGAAAATGGCGGTTTAGCCCCATATAGCGTGACTTGGGTTCGTTAGGTTTCAAGGGGGCTTCTCATCATGAAATAAGACGCCAGCGATTCGTTAGCGCTCCATCATGCACTTGTGTTGCTTTGGCTCCGGGACGTTTAAGTACGCTTGGGCTTTCAGCAGGTTTGAAGACATGCTCTAGTGCGTGACGACATTTTTCATATATAAGGAGGAGAACTGATGCATCTGATCTTGAAAGCAAGCGGCGCTGACGCGGGGGTTGTATCCCATTTATTAGCGAAGAATCCGCTGAATATATATGACCGCGTAGACAAAGGTGTGCGTGTAAGAATGGTGTACACTGCGGCTACAGAGAACGAAACAGAAGTACTAATTCATGCCGAGCCTGATCCTGTGGATCTGGTCAGAGGTACACCTGATGGGTATGACATTACGCAATATATCAATGATCGTGAGTTCGTAACCAGCAGCCTGTTCTGCTCTTACATACGTGGGGCGCTAGGAACAGCCCTGAATGGTAAGCCCAAGGAAGACTATGTGCAATGGGTAGGTCATGCTTTTGAGTTGGAACTGACCTTTGGACCGGTGGCTTCCGATCTGCCGGATCGAGTTGTGGAAGAATTGTTCTCGCCATTAGGATACGCCGTTTCGGTGGAGCGTGGAGAACTATCGTATTCATTTGATCTGAAAAATAAAAGCACGGTTCGCCATATCATCCTGCGTGGACGTAACACGGTACAACATGCACTGCGTCAGCTTTTTCTACTGATTCCAGTGCTGGATAATTACAAACATTATTTCATCAGTGAAGATGAGATCGATAAAATCAAACGGTATGGTGAAGGGTGGCTGGATGCTCACCCACTGAAAGAACTCATTGTGAAGCGTACGTTGCGTTTTACCGAACTGATTCGGCAGTATGAGCGTCAAGAGGGTGCTTTGACTGTGTCCTTTGGACAGGAGAGAGGAATAGGCCACACCTCGGAATCGATTATTCAGGAGAATAAAGCAGGGCATCAGGAAGAAGGAGAACAAGAGTACCTGGGGTCCGAGTCCGATAGCGATGAGAAGCAACTGAATGCAGATTCTAGAGGTCCAGGTGAAGGTACAGATGCAGATACAGAGATAGAAGATG
This sequence comes from Paenibacillus sp. FSL K6-1122, assembly GCF_037977015.1. Classification (NCBI taxonomy): domain Bacteria; kingdom Bacillati; phylum Bacillota; class Bacilli; order Caryophanales; family Paenibacillaceae; genus Paenibacillus; species Paenibacillus sp. FSL K6-1122. The sequence goes on from NZ_CP150272.1 coordinate 1,356,086, forward strand.
GTGATGCAAAGATTGCTGATGTAGATACAGGTACAGCTGGAGGAGATGGCGGGCAATCTGAACAATCTGAACCTCCTGTGCGGTTAAACGAGTTGCGTTATCGTGCGATTACAGATGTGATTGCAGCGTTGCCAGTCAAACGGAGCATTGTAGATATGGGAGCAGGGGAAGGCAAGCTATCTGCCCGATTGGCGTACATTCCCGGTGTGGAGTCGATTCTGGCCGTTGAACCTTCGGGCCAGTCACGACTTCGGGCCATGGAGCGCTTCGCGAAGCTCGAGGGTCGTTCTGGAGTGGTGGCTATGCCCGAGCCAATCATCGGTTCACTGTTTTATTTTGACGAGCAGATGCAAAACCAGGACGTTATGATTCTGTGCGAAGTGGTTGAGCATATCGAGGAATATCGTCTGAACGGAATTATGGATACAATCATGAACGATTATCAGCCAGAAGTGCTACTGGTCACTACACCAAACAAAGAATATAACGAAGTGTATGCAATGGAGCAGGAAAGTTTCCGTCACCATGATCATCGCTTTGAATGGACTCGTGCGGAGCTGGCTTCCCGGTGTGAGGAATGGACGCAGCACGGGAACTATGGCTATGAAATTAAGGGTATCGGTGAGCATGTAGAGGGCTATGGACAACCTACCCAACTGGTCATTTTTGAACGGAGAAAGGAGAGTCTATCATGAGTGGAAAAACGGGTTCTAGCGAAACAGGTGGTGTGGGCAGAGGACAGCAGGATCGGAAAAATGAGATGAAGGAAAGACAGCGGGAGATCCGTCTGCCCTATGCAGGTATCGTCGTTCTTGTTGGCCCGTCCAACAGTGGCAAAAGTACGATGTTGGATCGTCTCGTTGCAGAAAGTGTCATTCGCCGCACAGAAGCCGTCTCGTCAGATCAATTCCGCATGCTGGTTGGAGATGATGAGTATGTGGATTGGAAACACCGTCCCCGCAGTGAAGCGGATGTGATCTATGCGGAGTATCAGCAAGTATCGGCCAAAGCATTTGAGGCGATGGAGGCGATGCTGGCAACCCGCTGCCGTCTGAACAAGCTGACCTGGGTGGATGCGACACATCTGTATCCCGAGGATCGCGAGCGCCTGATTCAGGTGGCAAGAAAGGCTCATGTGCCTGTGATTGCTGTGGTGCTGGATATCCCTGAAAAAGAGCTGCTGGAACGTGATGCCCAGCGGGAGTATCCGCGTGGACGTCAACGGGTGAAACAACAGGTGCAGCAGTTCAAGCGCACATTGCGCTCGATCCGTGAGGATGGCTTCGATGCCAGTTATGTGCTGAAGCAGCCGGATGAGATTACGTTTGTCCGCACATCCAATCCGCTGGTGACCGACATGGGTACAGGTATTGATATCATCGGAGATATTCATGGCTGTTACGATGAAATGATGGAAATAATCGTGCGTCTCGGGTATGTGGACGAGGATGGAAGTGGTCTGTACCGTCACCCTGAAGGACGGAAATTGGTTTCCGTTGGTGACGTAACGAGCCGTGGGCCAGAATCTTTAAAATGTCTGTTGTTCTGGCAACGGCATTGTGCCGCCGAGCTCGCTTACATGATTGACAGTAATCACGGCTGGAAGATCGCGCGTTATCTGGATGGTCGTGACGTTACGTTGAGTCATGGTGACGAACGGGTGGAGATGGAACTGCTACAGTTTGAGCGGGAGCAAGGCCAAGAGACAGCAAAGCGAGTACGTGCAGAGCTTAGGGCATTTCTGCTTGATGCACCATCTCATCTGGTCTTTTCCCGGAACGGGGTAAGACAGGTGGTTGTAGCACACGCGGGAATTCGAGATCATTTTATCGGAAAACAGTCCAAACGCATTCAGGATTACTGCCGATATGGCGATGTAGAGGGTACGGATGAGCAGGGTCGGCCTGTGCGCAAGGATTGGTACGTGGATCACAATTCGGGTGAATGCATCGTCTGGGGACATGATCCCCGTCCATATCCTACGATTGTGAATGATACGGTCAACATTGATCAAGGTGTCGTTTTTGGTGGCATGCTCACTGCTTGGCGAATGCCAGAACGTGAGGCAGTCAGTGTTCCGGCGAAGCAGGATTATGCGAGGGATCCGGATAGTCCATTAAAGCGCTGGGAACAGCGGCGTTTTGCTCCTCCCAACATACGTAAGTTCAAGGAGGGTTTCACGGTTCAGACAGCATCCAAACTTGATGTGTTTGTGCACGGTGAGGTGGCGAAGACGGCAATTGATACGTTTTCCCATTATACTGTACCGCTGGAAGAACTGATTTACATCCCGCCTACGATGAGTCCGCCGCCGAGTGTCTGTTCTGTAGAGGGATATCTGGAGCATCCACAGGATGCGTTCCATTATTATCGCTCACAGGGCGTTACCCGTATGGTTGCCGAGAAGAAACACATGGGCAGCCGGGCCATTTTGCTTCTTTTCCGCGATGAGCAAGCTGCGGTGCAACGAGTGGGTAGGCCGATGTTGGGGAACATTGTGACCCGGACGGGCCGATCCTTTTTTGACCCTTCGACAGAGCAAGATGTGCTTTCCAGATTACATGCGGACTTGACCGTAGACGGTTATTTTGAGCGTCATCAAACGGAGTTTGTATTGCTCGATGCGGAGATTGTACCTTGGAATCTAAAGGCGCGTGAGCTGATTGCTTCACAATATGCACATGTGGCTGAAGCCTCTATGATGGATCGCTCTACGGTGCTGGACAAACTGCGCGAAGCTCAAGCAGCAGGTCGTAACGTAGAGGAGTGGTTGCAGGAAACAGTAGGTAAACTCACTAATTCCCAAACGTTCCGCGATGTATTCCAGAAATACTGCTGGGATGTGGATGATATCGGGGACATTCGGATTGCGCCGTTCCATACACTTGCACATAGCACGGGAGCATTTTGGGAGCAAACACATGAATGGCATATGGAACAAAACCGTGAGTTCGCCCGGATGTCGACCTTGATGATGGAGACGGAATATCGCGTGATCGCAAGTGAGGCAGATGAAACGGATGTCATTCGTTGGTGGGATGAGATTACGGAGGAAGGACATGAGGGGATTGTGATCAAACCCGAAACATTCCGCTCCTGGAATAACAACAAAATCATCCAGCCTGCGATAAAAGTACGAGGACGTGCATATTTGCACATTATCTATGGTATGGATTACCTGGCACCCGAGAATCTGTCCCGACTTCGTAAACGCAAAACGTCCAAAAAAGAACGTCACGCCTTAATGGAGAGTGCCTTGGGCATGGAGGGGATCGAGCGCTTTATACGCAGAGAGCCAGTGGAACGAATTCATGAATGCGTGCTGGCGACGCTTTCGCTAGAATCAGAGCGAGTAGACCCGCGTTTGTAAACTGTTATGTGAAAATAAATTTTGTTATTAACCTATATTGTATGGGTAATTATGGTATGATACTCTGGCTAAACTAATTGCTGGAGGTTATCCGTATGCGTATCAAAGTAATAAGCAGTTTGCTTGCCATTTTTATGATTTTTGCTACTGTTGCGTCTGCCCATCCGGGAAGAACAGATGCAAATGGGGGACATACCTGTCGAACCAACTGTGCAAAATGGGGGCTGAAACAAGGGGAATATCATTATCACAACGGAGGTTCTTCTTCGAGTTCCAAATCTTCCTCTTCAAGTTCATCCAGTTCAGGAAGTACCAAGAAAAGTAACAAGTCTTCAACGGCAACCCAAAAGAAAGCCACTCCTAAACCAGAATATATCAAGTCTGCTGTTCAGGTGAAGGTGAATGGTTCCAAGGTTATTTTCACCGAGTCTCCAATTATAATGAATAACACAAATCTCGTACCTCTGCGTGAGATGGCCAAAGCAATGAAAGCCAAAACGTCTTGGGACAGTAAGACTCAGACCATTACCGTTACCAAAGACAAGTACAAGCTAATCTTTACCTTGGGCAGTAAAAAGGTGAAGGTTAACGGAAAAGAAGTCACCCTACAGGCAGCACCCAAAGAAATTAAGGGAACAACGTACATTCCACTCAGAGTTTTGGTAGAAGGGCTTGGGGCATCCCTCACTTCATCTGGTAATACGCTGACGGTGAAAGTCAAATAATAAGAATAAGAATAAGAATTCATAAAGAAGCAGGTTCGGAGTTTATCCGACCTGCTTTTTTTGTGTGTGTATGAACTTCGTTATAGTGAGTAATTTATCAGGCTGTTTTTCTTAGTGCGGAGCGTTAGGGATTTTCCGAATCAGTTGGTATGAGCAACGGCGCGAATCTCAATCAGTTGATGAGGGAAGGCCAGACCCGATGTCCCAACCATCGTAACAGCCGGACGATGAGTACCAATGTACTCTTTATACACGGCAACACATGGCTCAAGATGCTCCTGCGGGTGAACCAAAAAAATCTCCAGTTCAGCAATGTTCGACTTGGTCACGTTAAATCCTGCGAGCACGCGATCCAAGTTATCCAATGTCTGGCGAACCTGTGCTTCAATATCTTCGACACCAATAAACGTCCCCTGCATATCATGCGAAAATTGACCTGCAATGTAGATCGTACCGTTAACACTGTATCCCTGAGCAACGCTGAATGCTTCTTCCCACGGGACACCGTGGCTATAGATTTGAGCTGTAGACATATAGTTCTCTCCTTTGGGAATTCAAGATAAGGTTAGTATAAACGGAGAAAAACGACTTGGGCAGTACGCACTTTCATGACAGTGACTATCCATTAGGATAGTGTAAACACGGTGCTTGTGAGCCTAACGACTCATTTCAGAGAATCTTTATATCAGGATATTTAATTTAGGTATAACTAACTTAAGTCCTATATCCTTCCACTATAATCTGGGTAATAATTATAGTAGGCAAGTGATTAATGGAATCTCATAACGTAACGATAGGGGGTAACCTGTATGGCATCTGTGATTCTGCTGGTGAAACAGACGGAGGACGATGAGAAGGTTATTTATCGCTTCGGACCGAATGAGCGAAAGATGGGGCTCATTGAGATGAATAAGATCAAGGAAAGTGTGAGGGAACTGGAACCTGTCCAGGTGGATGGGGTAAGTCCGAGTTTTTTCTTTAACCGAGCTGCGCAGCGACTCGTACGATGTTTATTCAGGGAAGGCGGCAAGTTCCCGGAACGAACGACGTTTGAAACATAGTTTCAGCACCACAAAATAAGTCCACAACCCTGCTCATGGGTCATGGACTTATTTTTCATTTCAGAACGTTTTGGCATAAGAGATCAGTGCGGTAATGGTGATGATATTAAGCAACGTTGAGATTAGCACCGTCTGGGCTGCAAAATCGGGTTCGTTATCGTATTCTTCTGCGAGAATGGATGCGTTGACACCCGTCGGCATACCGGAAGCGATAATAAGTGCCTGTGCAGCGATACCTTCCAACCCAAGCAGTAGCACAATTGAAATCCCGATAGCCGGGCCAATCAGAAGGCGCAAAAATGTGCTAATATACACATCAAGACGGTACAGTTGAATTGGATATTTTACAATCTGTGCTCCGAGCGTCAACAGTGCCACGGCAACCATACTTTGCTGCGCATAGGTCAGCGGCATGGACAGGAACGTAGGCAAGGGAACCTTCCACATGTGTAACAGAATCCCCAGCAAGAGTGCATACGGAACGGGCATTTTAAGAAATCCAATAATCACGGCACGGTAATTACCTTTGAGCTTCGCGCCCTGAATGGACAACACGCCATAGGTAAATGTCAGTAATGCCTGCAAAGACATGACCAGTGCCTGAATGGAAGAGGCGAGTGGATCCCCGCGGAATACCAGCGCATTGATGGGCAGTCCATAGTTGCCTGCGTTATCCAGCATAATACTGTTGTTGAAGGCAGCCTTCATGCCTTTATTCATCCGAAGCGAGCGCGCAAATACAGAACCTACAATATAGAGAATCAATACATATATCGCGTAAAAGAGTGTCACGGTCCCAAGCAGTTCGCCCGACATATCCGAGTGGTACATGCTCATAAAGACGGCTGCGGGGGTAATACAATAGAAATTGATTTTGGCGAGGGTGTACAAGTCCAGCTTGAACACCTTTTGCATCCAGGACCCGACGGCGATCAGGAGAAAGACGGGCAGGACGACTTCAAGCATGATGTCTGCAATCATTAGTTCAGCTTCCTTTTTCATGGAAATTTCAATCCGATTTCGAAAATACTTTGCTTATTATATCATTTTATACACACACGAAAGATGTAATTAGTTAAAAAAGATAAGGGGGCTTCCGATCATGATTCCAGATCATCTGGATGTTGGTTTATCGATATTGTTTATTGGTTTCAATCCGAGCATTACGTCTGGAGAGACGGGTCATCATTATGCTTACAAAGGAAACCGGTTCTGGCGCATCCTTGAACGGTCGGGATTAACCCCGCGTTTATATGATGCACAGGAGGATGGAGAGTTGCTGAAGCTGGGATATGGATTCACGAATATTGTGGCCCGTCCCACCAGAGGTATGGAGGATATTACGAAGGAAGAGTACGCAGAAGGACGACAGATTTTACGGCAAAAGTTGGAGAAATACCGACCGGACATCGCTTGTTTTGTCGGAAAAGGTGTATACACCCAGTACAGCAAGCGTACCAAAGTGCAATGGGGATTTCAGGACGACCCGGTCGTCAAGGAAATTCAGGAGTTCGTCGCTCCGTCGTCCAGTGGACTCGTGCGCATGTCGATGGATGAGATTGTGGCGATCTATTCCCAGCTTGCTGATTTTGTTGCGGAGAAGAACAGGGAAGATTAAGAGGCAAGTAAGCAGAGTTCACCCAGTCGGCTTTGCCGATAAGGGCGAATTCTTTTTTTTGGATAAAGTGAGAGGTTTCGGGAACGGCTTCCGTCTATATAGTACAGAACCATGCATGGAAGCTGTAGAGAAGGGGGATTACATGAATCAACAGATACCGGAGGAGGAGCTTATTCAGCGTATTGTTGCAGGGGATAAGCAGTTGTTCTCCGTGCTAGTGGATCGATATAAAAATAAAGTCTACGGCATCATGCGCGGAATGGGCGCGAGTCATCCGGATGCACAGGATCTCGCTCAGGATACGTTCATTCGTATCTATCGTCATCTCCCGTCGCGGCGGGAGGGAAGAAGTTTCTCGTCGTGGGTGTACACCATTGCGGTGAATCGGATGCGGGATTTTATACGGGAAAAGAAACCCGTCATGTCTCCGGTCGATCAGGGGATCGAACCTGTCAGTAATGAAACACCGGAAAAGCGTGTGCTGCATAAAGAGATGCAACGTGAGATATATCGACAGCTCGAACAGTTACCTGAATCGTATCGCCTGGTGTTATTACTGAAGTACACAAACGAGTTGAGCTATGAAGAGATTGCAGACATTACAGGTATGAGTTCAACCAAAGTGCGCAACGCCCTTTATCGCGGGAAAAAAACGCTGAGGAAGCAAATGGAACGCAAAGGAGGTTTAGCTACGTATGAAGCCTATTTCAAGGGATGAAGATCGGTTGTGGGAGGAGCACCTGTATCGTGAGGAGCCGGACGCGGATTTTACGCTTAAGGTCATGCAGAAGCTGGATGGCGTGTCCATGGAAAGTGGAGAAGATCAGTATCCATTCGTGAAAAAATCCATGAGAGCGCATTGGATGCATCGGACTGGAATCGTTGCAGCGGCAGTTGTGATTCTTGCGGGAGGGGCCTGGTTTGCTTTTGAACGAACAGCAGAGCCGCCCTACCCCTCAGTGAGTGCTGTGGATCACCCGCCACTACCGAACATGGCTGTGCCGGAAGAGTTGAAATATTCCTATTTTGCAGATGATTACAAACGTCTTAAACCTCTCGGACTTGTAGTTAATCCGGATATCAATATCAATGACCAGGGCTACACGCTTAAAATTGAAGACGTGCTTGTAGACCGATCACATATGGTAATGACCATGCAACAAACAACACCTGATGGATTAGGGTTATCACGGTCACTGTCTGCGATGGGGAGAATTCATGTTACGGATGAAGAGGGACGACAGGTTGCTACTCTTGCAAGAGATACCAGAACTAAGGGTTCTGTAACTGAACGATTGTTATTCCAGTTTGATGATGAAATTCCGGATCAGGTGGTCGTGCGGGGTGAACTGCGTAATCTAAATGTGGGCGGATATTATGATTACGAGAAGAAATCCTACGAAGATAGAGATGTTACGGTGGATTGGAGCTTCCAATTCAATATCGATATGACCAAAGCCAAATCATTGGCTGTTGAAAATTCTATGGATAACACATATACGTCGCCAGAAGGACTAAAGCTTGATATGACACAGCTTGTACGTACGCCAAACGGAACCCGGCTTGACCTGAATGTGAGTCTGGATGATGAACTTCGTGCCAAAGTTGATGAGAATTGGGCGAGCTATATGAGTATCATCTACCATCTTGAGATTCCTGAAACAAATGAATATCGAATTTTCAATGGAATAAGACCAGATGCCCGTCAAGCCAAGTTCCAGCTCCAAGATCAGAGTGACTTAAGGAACGGTGGGCCGTTGAAGTTGTCAGAGACATGGGACCCTGCGTTGGTAACGGTAGATGCGAAGAACATTCGCTTTGTTCTGGATGGTTACACCCTCCCGGTGAAGGAAGAGAAATCAGTGGAAGTTGATCTGAAGAGGATGCGTAAGGACGTTAATTTTTATACTTTTGTACATTTTGAACAGCTTGGAGATGAAATATTGTTTTATGATTTTGAGTACGAGCCACTGATGGAATCGTATGATCCTCCGAAGATTGATGTAAAGGAAGGGTATTCACTAGTTCTGAAGGGGAGTGGGACGTTCCGAAATGCTTTCATGGGTGATCGCTGGGTTGCAGTAGATTCGGATGGAAAAGAGTATCCTGTTGAAGTGAACGGTTATCCGGATCAACCTAATAATAACGGTGAATACGTTGAAGATGATCTGCAATTAAAAATTCGGGGGTTTAACGAAGAAAAGGGTACAAAATTCACTTTGAAAAGAACCGTAGTCAATAGAGAGTATCGCGATGTGAATTGGGAAGTGGATCTTCCGTCGTACAATAGCTTGCCTTGGCTGAAATAACCACTAGTACAATTAGACATGAAGTAAATGAAAGCTTCGAATGGATGTATAAGGATGGATCAACAGATTTAAGTGTGAATGTACAGGAATATAAGGATATAAGCCTAATATACGAAAAAGGCCCTGCATAATGGTATGCGGGGCCTCTTTCGTATGTACCAGATTTACGGAGAAGGCAAGTACCTAACGAATTTATCTTCAGAAAAGAGCAGTACCCTTTCTGAATTATGCCGATTCCCTTGGAATCAACGTAGTGGATAACATAACCGTTTCTTTTGGTGTCCCCGGGCGTTCGATTCGGCGTTGCAAAGCCTCGACCGCGCGCTGTCCAAGTTCCTCTTTACACAGATTAACTGTGGTCAGGGGCGGGGAGGACGTAACCGCAGAGTGTACATTGTCGATACCGATGACAAGGCAATCTTTAGGTGTGGAGATGCTTATCTCCTGTAGTTTGTGCATCCATTGCAAAGCAATATCATCATTAACACCGATCCAGGCGTCAGGACGTTCGTCATCTGGCATGTTTTGAATTTTGGTGGCCAATTGGTTAACCCATTCCCCGTTCTCATACGGAATGTTCCATTCTCTGAAGCTGGTCGTATGACTGGTGTCCACATGGAAATGATTCAAAGCCAACTCAATCCCGATTTTCCGCTGGGCGAAGCTCGCAGCACGACCATCATCTGTGATGAGGCCGATCCTTCGGCAATTCATAGACATTAGATATCTAGCCACGGTGATGCCAGCTTCCAGATTATCATGGCTGATCGTATCACAATTCAGCAGGGGCTCCTGATGATCTACCAGAATAATAGGACGGCCTGTCTGAGAGAGTCTTTGCAGAACCGTATGAGGGAAAGCCCCCATGACAATAATCCCGGCACAACGTTCCCAGTCCAAATGAGGAGCAATGGCTTTTTCGGGAGAGGTGTTCTCGTCCGTCACTCCGAGTGAGGGAGATACAATGGCATGATGCCAACCACGCTCATTACAGGCGGAGATCATGCCTGACAGAACACGTTGCCAGTAGTGGGGTTCACCGCGGTTGAGCTGATTCATGCAAATGAGAACAAACGGTGGATCGGACGGATCTGCATGGTTTGCAGTAGCAGAACTATTGCTAGTACCTGGAGTACTTTGGCGATACCCCAGTGCCCGAGCGAGTTCCAGAACCCGTGCGCGTGTTCCTTCACTGACACCCGTCTTGCCACTGAGTGCGCGGGAGACGGCATATTTGGATAATCCGAGCTGGTCAGCCAGCGTCTGAATGGATACTTTGCGTGACATATCATTACTCCTTCATTTGACGATCATCTTCTGACACAGTACACTTACAAATAATAATGTTATTATAAATTATCATAACAAAAATAACAATATAGTTATAAGGAGACGACATCCATGGAACAGTTCAGATTACCGAAAATCCCTATGCCGCATCTGGAATTGCCGCAAGCTGTGCAGGATATTCTGACTGAGGCGGACGAGCGTTTGCAACATCGACCGAGATTGCTGACTCAGTTTCGCAATTGTTTTCCGAATACACTGGAAACGACCACGAAGCTACTGGAGGATGGGACAACCTTTGTGATTACAGGGGATATTCCCGCTATGTGGTTACGGGATTCCGTAGAGCAGGTCATGCATTATGTTCCACTTGCGAAGGATGATGAGAAGTTGCAGCGTATTATCGGAGGCCTGATCAAACGGCATACGTTCTACGCTGATCAGGATATCTATGCCAATGCGTTCAATGAAACAGCGAATGGATGGCATTGGGATGCCAATGATGAGACGGAGATGTCACCTTGGGTGTGGGAACGGAAGTTTGAATTGGATTCTCTTTGTTTCTCCATGAAGCTGGCTTATACATATTGGCGGGAGACGGAACTTACGGATATATTCGATGAGCGCTTCAAGAAAGTGATGGAGAATATCGTACAACTATGGGAGACGGAGCAGCATCACGAAGAGCAATCACCTTACCGGTTCATGCGGCGCAATTGTCCTGCCCATGATACGCTACGTAATGAAGGATTGGGTATGCCGGTGAATTATACGGGGATGATCTGGTCCGGATTTCGTCCGAGTGATGATGCCTGTGATTTTCATTATAATATTCCGGCGAACATGTTCGCTGCGGTAACCTTGCGCCAGATGGGGGAGATCGCGAAGTGGGTGTTCCGAGATGAACAACTGGTAAGCCGGATGGCTCGTTTGGAAGAAGAAATACGACATGGTATTGCCCTGTACGGTACTTACCGTCATCCAGAGTATGGGCAGATTTATGCCTATGAGACGGACGGTTACGGCAACTTTTGTCTGATGGATGATGCGGGCACACCTGGACTGATGTCTATACCGTATATGGAGTATGCTTCGATTGAAGACAGGGTGTATCAGAACACACGGCGATTCATTTTAAGTAAGGAAAATCCGTTTTATTATGAAGGGCGGGTAGCCAAAGGTATTGGTAGCCCTCATACCCCTCCGGGATATATCTGGCACATGGCGCTATCCATGCAGGGTCTGACTGCAGACAATGACGAGGAAATACTGGCGATGATTGAATTGCTGGAGAACACGGATGCGGGTACTGGATATATGCATGAGGGTTTCCACGCCGATGATCCAAACACGTTCACCAGACCATGGTTTGCCTGGTCCAACAGCCTGTTCTCGCAGTTGGTGTATAAGGCAATGAAAAAAGGAATTCTATAAAATGATGAAAGTTCAAAAAAATACTCACTGCTCGCGAAGCAGCCGTTCCGGTTACGAATCGTTCTTTTGATCGCTGTTATCCCCGGATTTCCTGATCGACTTTTGTAAAGTCGAAATCCGGTGATAAAGGCGAACGCTTTGCTTCTTCAGAATCGATTTCGTTCCCTGCACTGCTTTTACTATAGAGCGCGACTGTTTTTTGAACGACATCATTTTTTAGAATAGGGGAGTAGGTAAAAAAACAAGAAAGCCCAAACTGCTGAACTTTGCAGTTTGGGCTTTGTTTATGATGAGATACACAGGCGCTTCGCTATGTGTTTTTCAGTAGATCGGCGATGAACACTTTCTGTCCTGTGCGGGCGCTTTCCAGGGAAGCGAGGACCATGGCCATGCTGAACTGGTTATCACTGCAATCGGTCTCAGGCAGTCGGCCGGATTCCAGTGCGGCGAACATGTCTTCGAGACAGCCGTGATGTCCTGTTTTGTCCATGACAGGCAGTTCCGCTTCAATCCGCTCACTTGGCTGGAAAAAGGATGGTTTGCCGTCAGCATCCAGGCTTTGCGCAGTAACTACTTCAGCATAGATGTCATCATGACCATCCCAGATGGAGGTTCCTTTTTCACCGATTACGCGCCAGCTTGCTTCCCATGATGTGGGTACACCTTCTGCGCACCAAGATCCGCGATAGTTGAATACGGACCCGTCAGACATCTCAAATATACATAACGCCATCGCATTGCCCTGATACCAGGAACCTGGAGGGTTGAACTCATGGCAGTACACCGATACTGGGTTGGCTCCGAGAATATACCGTGCCTGATCAAACGTATGTATCGCCATATCGAGCAGTAGCGGACTATCCATCAGATCACGGAATCCACCGAAGTGTGGCCCGAGGAAAAAGTCGGCTCCTGCGTAACCTACCTGCCCTATAGCTCCGCCGGAAATGAGGTGCTGGTAGGCGCGGATACGCGGATCAAAACGGCGATTCTGCATGACGGCTTGAATGTGTCCTGTGCTGCGAGCGGTTTGCACAATATCTGTGCAGTCGGAGAAGGACTCTGCCAGTGGTTTCTCGCCAAACACGTGACATCCTTCCTTCAAGGCCGTCATAGCAATGCCGTAATGACTCGCCGGAATCGTGACATCAAATACGATATTTGCACCAGTCGTTTGAATGGCTTCACGGATATCGGTGAACGTGGGGCAGGTGAGGCCATGTCTTGTAGCAAAAGCAAGGGCTGTCTGTTCATACAGATCGACCAGTCCGACGATTACTGTATCTGGCCTTTGCAAGGCATAGTCCGCCCATGTGTTTGCCATGGCACCGCAGCCAGCGATAATTACCCGATAAGGATGAGTCATGTTCTCATCTCCTTCGCATGGATTGTGTTATACAGCTCGTATTGTTTCCTATACCGGATTGGGCACAAAATCGCCGCCGCGGCATTGTTTCAAATATCGCAATGCATGCACCTGTCCGGTCATTTCGAGTTCGTCTTTGTAGACGGGATCATGCCAGCCTTCAATATCAATCGTACCCTGATAACCGTTCTGGCGCAGAATGGTGATAATGTCTGCCCAGTTGTTATCCCCGAAGCCGGGTGTACGGTGCCAGACAAATTCCCGTGGACCGTGCACGCCGTATTCCTTAACAATATCCCAGGCAATCGTGGCATCTTTGCCATGTACGTGGAAGACTTTGTGAGCCCATTTGCGTAGCTGTGGAATAGGATCGATCAGGCTGGACATTTGATGGCAAGGCTCCCACTCCAGCCCAACATTTTCATCTGGAACAGCATCAAACATCATCTCCCAGGCCGTCGGGTTATGGGCAATGTTCCAGTCGCCTGTCTGCCAGGTGCCGCCCATATCACAGTTTTCAAAAGCAATGCGTACACCCCGGTCTGCTGCCCTACGTGCCAGTTCACCAAATACTTCCTTGAACCGGGGGATGGACTCGTTAATGGGTTGATCGGTCAATCGTCCGGTGAACCCGGAGACGATATCTGCACCGAAGAGTTGTGCGTGATCAATCACCCGCTCCCAGCTTGCCAGTGTATCGGCGTTGTCTCTGGCTCCGGTGAGCGGATTACCAAATACACTCACCGCGGAGATGACAATGCCTTGTTCGTCCACGATTTCACGGACACGTTTGGCTGTCTCAGCCAGGTCCAGGTCACCAGTTGTTTGCCAGAAGGTCAGGTTAAATGATTCGAAGCCATGTTGCATGATCTGCGGGATAACGCGGACGGCGTCCTGCCCGCCTACAAGGGTACCGATGCGTAATGATTTATTCATGGTTGTATTTCACTCCAATATTGGCTTATAGTACTTCGTGACACACTCATTATAGCCGTGGATTAACGGGATGGCTCTAAACAATCTTGTGTAATAATAGTCGGATCTTGTGAAGAGGGGGGAGAAGTCGTGCTGGATCTGAAAGCGCTTCACGAAAATACCCGAATTGACCATAAATCACATCCATTTCAGCTGTTCCAAAATCGGTGTTCAGATATGAAAGTTGAAGAATGCATTCTGTATTTGCATTGGCATGAACATTTTGAACTGATTATTATGCGTAAGGGCAGTGCGCTGTTTCATATTGATAGCAAACCTTATGTGGTTCGAGCAGGTGAGGTCATCATCATTTCTGGAGGTACATTGCATGTCGGATATGCTCTGGATGAGGGGGATGTGCATTATGATTCTGTTGTGGTCAACCGTGCACTGTTCCATGATTTCACTCATGATCCTGTGCATGAGCAATATGTCGCGCCGTACTTGGAAGGAAGAGTGAGATTTCCGGTCAAACCGGCAGAGGAAAACACAGCCTGCACAGGCTATTATTCTTTGTTAAATGAAGCTGTGGAGGAAATGGCGTTACAGCCCCCGGCTTATCAGCTCGTGGTGAAATCCAAGCTGCATGCCTTGTTCACCCTGCTTGCGCGAACCTTTATGCCGCAGCAACTACCGGATAAAACGGTCGGATCGTATTTTCCAAACCGTGAACGTTTCAAACAGTTGATTGCACAGGTTGAAGCGGACCCCACAGGCAAGATGTCTGTTACGGAAGCGGCAAGTCATGTGGGATTAAATGCGTATCACTTCTGCAAAATGTTCAAAAAGCTGACCGGACGTACCTTTGTGGAATACGTGAACGGGTGCAGGATGAGTGAGGCAGAGCAGCTGCTGCAAGGCAGTAGTCTGACCATTACAGAGATCGCCGCCAGAGTTGGCTGCGACAATGCCAACTATTTTACGAAGTTATACAAACAGTACAAGGGAGTAACTCCTTCTGGGGGGCGAATGAAGAAGCAAGTCTGAGTCACAAAAGTCCGCTGCTCATCGTCATGTATGCATTAAGCGGAGGGGATTGATGTACATGACAGAGCATCATAATGAGCCAGTATGGGATGTTATCATCATTGGAGCAGGCATTGCCGGTTTAACCGCCTCGATTTATCTGGCCCGTGCAGGAAAGACTGTACTGTTGCTCGACAAAGGGGTAAAGCTCGGAGGACGCGCTATCTCAAATGAGATTGAGGGAGCACGCGTGAACTTGGGGGCTCATGCTCTCAGTAAAGCAGCGTTGCCCATTCTCCATGAGGTAGGCGTCACACCTATCGGATCAGTACCGAAACCGCCAGATACATTGGTGTTTGAAGGAACAAACGGCGGGAATAAGACAATTTCCCTAGCACAGCTCTTGCTCGGATCGTATTTGAAATGGAGAGAGAAGTGCCAGCTTCTTCGGTTCTACAGTTCTCTCCGAAAGGTAGATACATCCGTTTTGCATAACGTTAGTTTGCAGACTTACCTGGAAACCCTGGTATCCAGTCCACGTGTACGTAGTGTCGTATTTGCGCTTGTTCGTTTGAGCACCTATTGCGATGCTCCTGATCAGGTAAGTGCTGGCGCCGTCATTGAACAACTCAAACAGAACCAAGTATTGTATATAGATGGAGGTTGGCAATTCCTCGTTAGTCGGCTCACAGAACAAGCTCAGCAGGCGGGTGTATCCATCCGCACAAGCTCGGTCGTACGAGAAATTGCCGGAAGTTATCCTCAGATGATGGTTTCCTTAAAAGATGGTTCACAGTTGACGACTCGCCACGTCTTATCAACGGCTGGCCCATTGGATACTTTAGCTCTGCTTAATCCTGCTCTTTCACCCATTGAAGCCAAACTGTATCACAAGTTAACTCCTGTTCGAGCCGCATGTCTGGATCTCGTCGTGTCCGGGATGCCTCAACCGAAAACAAAATTTGTTTTAGGCGTAAATCATCCTTGGTACTACTCCAACCATTCCGCCGCGGCCTCCTTATCAGAGAACCCTGTATATGAAGTTGTGCATGTGATGAAGTATTTGTCGGAATCATCAAAATCGGATCCAAGGCAGGATGAAGACGAACTAAAGGGCTTTCTCGATTTGATTCAGCCGGGGTGGCGCGAGCATATCATTAAGCAGCGGTTTCTTCCACGAATGCTTGTCTCACATGGCAGTGTCACAGCTGAGAACGGAGGTCTCTCGGGTAGACCTGGATCTGAGATCACAGGAAGACCGGGGCTCTATGTTGCTGGCGATTGGGTAGGGGATGAAGGGATGCTGATTAATGCCTCTCTGGCGAGCGCAAAATGGGCTGCTCAAATGATAATAGAAGGTAGAGGAATAGATAAGGAAGGAATACATTATGGAGATTGAATTGGTATACAGGACATATAGACCCCTTCTTCTTTCTATCGCATATCGTATGCTGGGATCTGTCATTCATGCTGAGGATGTGGTTCAGGACGCATTTGTAACAGTACAGCAGCAGGGTATTCATAAAGAGGGTAGCTCTGTTCGGAACCTGAAAGCATACTTATGCAAAATGGTAACTAACCGTTGTCTCGATTACTTGAAATCAACACGTAAAAAAAGGGAACTATACGTCGGGACATGGCTGCCGGAACCTCTGGTGCAAAATTATAAGGCTTCTCGAGAATCCGTTTCAGCGGTGGAACATGATCCACTTCAAACGATTGAACTGGAAGATACGATTTCGTACGCCTTCCTGGTCATGCTTGATCGGCTAACCCCAATTGAGCGCGCGGTATTTATTCTGCGAGAAGCTTTTGAATTTGATTATGGCGATATAGCAGACTTCTTGAACAAGACGGAGGTCGGCTGCCGGAAAATATACAGTCGTCTTAAACGTAAAATCCAGGACGAGCCGGAAGTCGAGTTGACTCCCAGCGTTCAGTCCGAGCAGCTTGCGCTTCGTTTCCTCCAAGCCACGTCGAGTGGAGACATGGGAGGACTATTAAAAATGCTTTCCCACGATGTCGCCTTGTACAGTGATGGTGGTGGTAAAGTTGTGGCAGCAATTAAACCCGTTACATCAAGCCAGCGGGTGCTAGCGTTCATTCAAGGGCTCTTATCCAAAGGGGACAGCGCTGGTATTGTACGTCTGGTCAAGGTCAATGGACAACTAGGATTTGTATTAAGCAGCCCCTCTGAGGCATTCCCGACTGTGGTCAGCCTAGCTTTTAGAAACGATTGTGTTGAGCGGATCTATATCTTGCGTAACCCGGATAAGCTGCAACATCTGAATTTAGGTTAAAGTGAAGTGAATTTGGATACTCATTTCATAAATCTGGAGAACAGACGATTGGCTTTCTTGGCGAGGTCGTCCATTTTGACGTTGGCATGATCGAACTGATTGTATCCCCATTTGATCGTTTGCAGCATGCGTGGAGATATGGGCGTTCCTTTGATCCGTGGATAGATGTTGTGATAAGCCCAGACGAGATGCTCCCAGCGATTGTCATTACCGTCCTGAATATACTCGGATACGTCAATCACTTTCCCGCGTCCGTTCTGAAGTATTACATTTTTCAGATGAATGTCGCGAGGGTTCAACCCGCGACTGCGAACAGCTTCTCGCGCTGCGTCCACATCGAGCATCACCTGCTCGGGGACGGAGATTCCCTTTTCCAAACATTCCAGCAGTGTATCCCCGGGTTCAAAACTGATCACAAGCACATTCCGGCCGCTGCCGTAATAGGTAGGGAAGTATGGCAGACCTTTGAGCTGCTCGTATACCTGTTTTTCATTTTCGAGTTTGTCCAAGGCATGATCCGAGTACATCTTGAAGGCATACTGCGGCAAGCCGTCATACGTAAATACAGCCGCATCCGTACCTGTGCCAATGCAATTCAATCCTTCTACATCGCCGATGATGTTCACGAGCTCATTCCGGTCGCTTCCGATGACTTGGATCTGTTGTAATGCTTCTTCCGCCTGGAACCAATCCGGTCGATTCATGGGTGGTGCCTCCTTTTAGGATATGCCTGTACAATTTTTTTTCATATAATCATTTTCTAACGAACCGAGTAAGTCTTATTTCGCGTAAATCGGCAGATCTGAAAATGTAACGAATCAGAGACACGCTATTGGCTCATTTGCTTGCAGTAAACATGTTCTACAACCGAATAAGACTAATTAGCTTGTCTGGGGTTCGTTAAGTTCCGTAAAACCTCATGATCCACGTGATAAGGTGTGTGAGATTCGTTAGCGCCGGGCCAGCACTGGCTTCGGGCTAGACCGTACTAACATCGCGGTCCCGAATTCGTGCCCTCTATAGAGTATATTATGCGTTCTGCTCCGCAATTTCATCTTTTGGTGATGTTACTATATAAACGATACGGATCGAATCGGAAACGGTTGCGTCAGAAGAAAATAACGGAAGCGCGCTTGCGGCAAGGTTGCCCGGGCTTTATACTGTGAGCATTAAGGGATCTTATGCAGATCCGGCATACAGAAAGGCAGATTACTTATGGCACAATACCCGCAGTGGTCTTATTCGCAGTCGCGGGCGAGTATGTTCGATGAGTGCCTGCGCAAATATTATTATCATTATTACGGTGCCCATAACGGTTGGAAGACAGACTCTGCTGATGAGATGCAGGTTCGTCTGTACCGTCTGAAGCAACTCAGCAATCTGTATCTTGTCTTTGGGGATCTCGCACATCGGATGTGTGAGTCGGCGGTACGCAGCAGGGAAGAGGGCAAAGATAAACCGCGTGAACACTTCCTGGAACAGACGATACGCAAGCTGCTGAATCAGGCGTATGTGGAATCCATGGACGCGGATCAGTGGCGACTGAACCCCAAGAATCGCACGATGTTGTCCGAGATCTATTACGGGGATGATACGTTAAATGACCGGATCGCCACGATTAAGGAACGGGCTTCGGCCTCTGTCGGTAACCTGTACCAGACGCTTACGTGGGAGGACTTGTCCCGAGCAAGTACGGACATTCTGGAGATCGAGAAATGGGATACCATGATGCTGCACGATACGCGTGTGTATGTGAAGATGGATTTATTGTATCGACGCAGTAACGGCAATATTGTTATTGTGGACTGGAAGACGGGCAAAGAAGATGACTTCTCAGATCAGCTAATGCTGTACGCGTCCTATGTAAGGGAGCACTACCGAATTCCTTTGGAGCAGATTGAGCTGCGTGTGGAGTACTTGTTAACCGGAAAACACCGGGAGTTTACAGCGACAGAAGAGGATATCCGGAAGGTGGAGGAGAACGTGGGTCGTTACATTGAGGAGATGCGATCCTGCGTGGAGGATGAGTATTACAACCGTCCCAAGGACGTCACCTACTTCACAGCGATGCCATCGCACCGGTCCTGCCGGGATTGCAACTTCCGCGAAGTGTGCAGTGAGCGAGCAGTCTGAAGCGCCCAAACCGTAGGAAACTAAAGGCCTTATACCAAACAACGAGCTATTTCATATGTGAAAAAAATCAAGAAGCGCAAGCCGGGAACATCATCTGCCCGACTTGCGCTTCTATTGCGTCCCACAGGCCTGGCGACAAGGCGCCGGATGGAACGATCATATCAAGATTACTGGACAGCGGCGGTATTCTCCAGCGCCTGACCCGCAGGAACATAGGCATGCCCGAGATCCCGGGCAACCGCCTCATACGTGATGTGTCCATTCAGCACGTTAACCGCGCTGCGAATGGACGAACTGCCGCGAATCGCGGCGGCTGCACCGTGGTTGGCCAGCTGCAGCGCATAAGGCATGGTGGCGTTGGTCAGCGCCACCGTGGAAGTACGCGGCACGGCGCCCGGCATGTTCGCCACCGCGTAGTGCACGACGCCATGTTTCACATAGGTCGGTTCATCGTGGGTTGTGATATGATCAATGGTCTCAACGATCCCGCCCTGATCAATCGCCACATCCACAATGACCGAGCCCGGTGCCATCGTCTTAACCACTTGCTCGCTGACAAGTGTTGGCGCCTTGGCGCCCGGAATCAGCACCGCACAGATCAACAGATCTGCCGTTGCAACAGCTGTTGCAATGTTGGACGGGCTGGATACTAGCGTGTGGATCTGATTGCCGAAGATATCATCCAACTGCCGCAGACGATTCAGATTCAGGTCAAGGATGGTCACATCGGCGCCAAGACCAATAGCAATTTTGGCTGCATTTGTTCCCACCGTTCCGCCACCAATAATGACTACTTTCCCCCGACTGACGCCGGGTACACCGGACAACAGAATGCCCTTGCCACCTTCCGTTTTCTCCAGTAACTGTGCTCCGATCTGGGAGGCCATACGGCCTGCAACTTCACTCATAGGGGTTAACAGGGGGAGAGCGCTGTTGACCTCCAGCGTCTCATACGCAATAGCCGTTACCCGGCTTTTAATAAGGGCTTTGGCAAGCTCCGGTTCCGCTGCGAGGTGCAGGTATGTGAACAGAATCAGTCCCGGACGAAAATATCCATATTCACTGGCAAGCGGTTCTTTCACCTTGATGATCATATCGGCTTCGGTCCACACGGACATGGCATCCATCCGAATCTCGGCGCCCGCAGTTTGATATTCATGATCCGTGAATCCACTGCCGTTCCCCGCGCCTTGTTCAATCAGTACCTGGTGACCGGCTCTGATGAAATCAGCAGCCCCGGCCGGAGTCATTGCTACACGATTCTCATTGTTCTTGATTTCTTTGGGAATTCCGATTCTCATCACCATGCACCTCGTCCATTTATTGGTTGTTAGCTTATACTACAAGTTTATGACTTGGATAATCGTTTTGCACCTTACTTGATGTCTAATCTTTAGAAATTGAACTCAACATATTGTCGAAAAAGACTGTTCAGGACATTTGTCCATGGATTATAATGTAAGAAAAAATAACACGAAGAGGGATCGCCATTGCGAAATGACCGTGTGTTTACGATCAAAGATATCCTTGCACGTCCGGTATTTGGCCGAGCACGACTAGCGGCAGGGAAGGATGGAGTGAACCGTCAGGTTGGCTGGGTTCATGTATTGGAGATTACCAATGTATCTCCATTCGTAAGCCCCCATGATCTTATTTTATCCACTGGACTGTGGCTTCAATCGGAAGAAGGGCGCGAAGAGTATCTGCTTCAACTCATTGGCAGTGAGGCAGCCGGGCTGTGTGTGGAGTTTGGAACCAGCATATACGGAATCCCGGAAGAACTGATTGAACTGGCGGACAGACACCAGTTTCCGCTAATCGTATTTGAGCAACCGGTCCGTTTTGTCGAGATTACACAGGATATTCACTCTCTACTCATTAATCATCAGCACCAGTTGCTGAAAAGTCTGGAAGCATACTCCCGTCAGCTTCAGCAACGAACATTACAGAGTACGGATATGTCTGCTGTGCTGAACCTGCTACATGAGTACGCTGCCAAACCGGTGGTGTACATTTCGTCCATGGAGCCAGGCAGTTTTGTGCCCGAACTTGTTCCGGAGACGGAACAGGCCATCTATACCTGGTACGAGCATGAGGTAGAACATCTGGATTTGAATGATTCAGATACTGAATTATGGTTCCACATCGACGAAGAGAAGGCTCTGCTGTGTCATCCGGTCGTCTGTTTTGGCCAGGTATTTTCGGCTGTAGGCATGATTGTGCATCCCGCAGCTCCAGTGGAATATCTCAAGCTGTTGCTCGATTATACGGCGAAGGCGGCGGCAGCGCTCACGCTTCGTTCCCAGTTTCTTGAAGAGAAGATGGTCCGCAATCAGAATGAACTGATCCAGGATCTGATGAATGGCAACATCCATCAGGAGGAACAGGCTCAGACTCGAATGGGGCTTCGTTTGCTGGTGAAGGGACAGTACTGGTTTGCAGGAGGGGTCATCGAGATTGAGCATCGATTGAAGGGTACAGGCCGGGAGCGAATGGAAGCGAATCATCAGGATGTTCTTGTCCTGCTTCGTTCCCTGCTCAAGAAGAACAATCTGCCTAGCCTGATTATGCTGAAGAACAACCAGGTATATCTGTGTTGTGCGAAGGAAGCGGTAACGACTGCTGCACGTCATCAGCTGCTACGATTGCTGGAAGGAATCGCTCTGGACGTGAAGCGGTTTGCGAGCCGTAACTTGAAACAGGTTATGATTCATGTGGGATTTGGCAAGTTACGCAACCGTTTGACCAGCCTGCCGGAGAGCCTTCAGGAGGCCTATCAGGTGATCGAGGTTTCAAGATCGGTAGATCCGATGGAACATGTTCACTTTTACGAACGTATGGGTATATATCAAATGTTAAAGGCGTTACCCCAATCCTTCCTGCAACCCTTTGTACAGGATCACCTGGGTATGTTGATTGAACATGACCAAACGCATCACCTGCGATTGGTAGAGACGTTGGATGCTTACCTGCAGAACTTTGGTTCCAAACGGGATGCGGCCGCCCAGTTATTTATTCATCGGCAAACGTTGTACAACAGACTGGAGAAGCTGGAAGAACTGATGGGGCCAGGTTACATGGATCAAGGGAGAAGAATCTGTCTGGAGATGGCGCTGCTCGCGCACGTGATGATTGAGAATGGGCAGTGGCAATCCTCTTGATGAGGTGAAAGGGATGCAACACAGACTGTGCATCGATCTTACACTACCTTGAGCACAGTCTAGCAGTTTTTACTAATCCGCCGGGTGTGTCGTAATGAAGCAGGCAGGCGTTGCAGAGTGGAAGTGGAGCGTCGGCCCCGATAAAGCTTCGTTTGACCGGAGGAAGGTGCCAGTGATAATGAAGAAGGAGCAGCCAGCCGATACGGGGGTGACGACCGGTCGGGACGTCCTTCCTGTTCTGCTTCATTGTCCTCCATTGAAATGCCACTTTGGTGCAGCCATTCATTAAGTCGTTTAGGATTGATTCCAAGTTGTCCGCTCAGATTACAGATATCGAGGTTTATTCTCACACAAATCCGCCTTTCCTGGAATATCGGGCTGGTAGTAGGGTATGAAAGGGAAGCATGAATTCGAGATCGGTAAATGCTCATGTACATGTTGGCTGTGCTTGATTGGCGGAATGATCCATTATGTTAAGAAGTAGCGCGGAGGGTTCTATGTAGACCTTGTAAAAACGTTTCCATGTCCGCTGTTTTGAATATTTACTATAAATTGGCTTTTAACAAGATTCTATCACTTCACACCCAGTTGCGCGTCTCAATATAGTCTCAATTTTGTGAGAGAAAAAAGTATATTAAAAGTACCAGTATCTAGTACGGAGGACATATATGGGAAACAGTAGTGAGGCTCAATACGACAAATATGTTGAGGATGGCAAACGGTTCATTGGTCGAACCAAGGAACTGACGACACTGGAGCGGTGGTTCAATCATCCGGAAGCCCCATTAACCATATTTTCAATTACGGGCATGGGAGGAATTGGTAAATCTTCCTTGCTTTCAGAGATGTTATCTGTCTCTCGGGATCGAGGAGCGAGGGCAATCTGGATGGATGGTCGATCATGTGGGGCGACTCCTTCCGTTTTTATGGATTATTTGTCCTCTACATTAGGCTTGGAAACAATGGATAGTGAAGGATACCCGCGACCATTGAGTCTGCTGAGAGACACATCGATCGAGAAGAGATTGGTTCTGGCCGTGGATAATTATGAAGAGCTTGCTCTGTTAGAAAGCTGGTTCATGGAAGTCTTTGTATCCAAACTTCCGTTAAGAGGGATACTTGTCATTCTTGCATCACGCCCGGAACTGGCGTCCACCTGGCGGACACATCCCCGATTACATCAGAGATTTATACAGATGCGGCTTCAACATTTCACAGTTGATGAGATTACGGAATACATCACGGTGGCAGGCTTTCTGAATCAGGGGATGGCAGGTACCATTACGAGAATGACCGATGGACATCCGCTGGGGCTGGCGCTTGCTGTAGAAGCTGCAGATCAGAGGAGGAATCTCCCACAGTCCGAATGGGCTGAACTGTCCCATATGATCAGTGCTCGATTATTATTGGAACTTACGACACCCCGTCTGCATCCTGTAGTGGAGGTAATAACACTGCTTGAGACAGCCAATCAGGAACTATTATCATCTGTCCTGGACATGACTGTGACGCAAGAAGACTACCACATGCTGAGACAGATGTCGTTTATCCGTTCCGGTCCGGATGGTCTTGGACTGCATGACATGGCCAGGGTACATCTGCTACGGGATTTTCGACAGCGTGAGCCACATCGGTTGCAGACATTGCGTATCAAGATTGCGAAGCTGCTGAAACCGCTACATGAACATGCAGGGGCTCATGAGCGTCGCCAGATCGCCCGGAAGATGCTGTTGCTGTGTCAGGAATCCATGCTTCAATACCGCAAGTACGCGGATGTGTCCCGTGATTCCTTGTTCTCACCTCTCGAAACGATGAGAAGCGAGGATCTGCCCGTTCTGCACAGCCTGTTACAGCAATGGTGCGAGTACAGCGTGGAACCATGGCAGGCGGTATCCTATGGTCCCTTCCTGGATGAACTGGCGCACCGTTATCCCGAAGGAATCGTATTAATGCGTGACAAGCTTGGGGAGACAATCGCCATGTTCATTACCATTCTTGTACATAGGGAGAGTAGTGAGTTGTTACTAAAATATTTTCCAAATGAGATGTATGAATGTTTCACACCACAGGAACTTGAAAACGACCCGGATCAGAGTGATACGCACTTTGCCTTGCTGGCTGCGGCAAGAGATGATGTGCCTGGTTATACACGAGAAGAACTGGTGGGATACATGGCACTGGATCGACTATCTCTACTGGGTGATGGTGCACGAGCGATACTCGTTGCAACGAATCCTCACCTGAAACTATTTTTGCAGAGCATTGGATTCCAGATGCGAAGAACCCGCACCCGTGTCTGTGACAGATTCGAGGACCAGGCGGACATACTTGATTTGGATTTGCGTAGCGGGCAATTCGGAGAGTGGGTCATGTCTCTGCTTGATCCGGAATCAACAGAGGATCGTATACAGCCGGAAACAACGGAAGTGGATGGTGTAATCTGGACTGAACAGGATGTTCGCAAGATGTTGGGGGATCTTCGTTCCCCGGGAGAATTACATGAATATGCTGGCAGGGTTAGAGGAGTAAAGGATGGAATCCAGTTACAGCTGTATGTCATTGATCTGTTGGAAGGCAGAGTACATGGCCTATCTCCACAAGATCAGATGCTGTTATACGCGGCCTACTGGACGCATGCTGGCAATCCAACTGCCGCAGCCCAGACGTGTTCCATGAGTCGGGCGACATTCTATCGCCATCTCAGAACAGCGCTAACTCGCTTGGCGCGAATTTTGTAGGGTTCATCATACCGATAATGACGATAAGAAGAGGCTGGTCATAGACCAAGCCTCTTCATGCGGTTATAGAGCGTTGCCCTGGAGATGCCAAGTTGCTTGGCGAGTGTTCGTTTGTTGCCACCTGCTGCTTTCAGATATTGAATTAGAAGTTGCGCCTCATAGGTGTCCAATTTTTGCTGGTAGGTAACACCGGAGATAAGTTCGGAATCATCGGAGTGATCTAATTCGTTCACATGTGCAACGGATCGAGGTTCTGGTTCTGCTCCTGCCGAATCCTGACGTTGCTGATATTCGTTGTTGGCATGTGAATGAATTCCGGATGTCAGTTGGATTTCGGACTGTTCTTGTATGGTGAGGGAAGTGAGGGTATCGGGCAGATATTCCTGCTTCACCTCACCATCTGTCGTCAGAATGGTCAGGCGTTCGATCACATTTCGTAATTCACGTACATTGCCTGGCCAATCATATTGGAACAGCAATTTGAATACTTCAGGTGGAACCAACTCTATATGACGGTTATAGAGCAATGAGAATTCTTGAAGGAACGTTTGGGTTAACTCATAGAGATCTTCCTTGCGCACACGCAGAGGAGGGATGACAAGGTTAATGACATTCAGCCGATAGTAGAGATCTTCTCGGAATTGATTGCGTGCAATCATACTCCGTAGATTCTGATTGGTCGCAGCGATAATCCGGCAGTCGGCCTGTTTCATTCGCGTTCCCCCCACAGGAAAGTAACTCTTCTCCTGCAACACCCGAAGCAGTTTCACTTGCAATTCCAATGGCATCTCACCGATCTCATCCAGAAAAAGAGTACCCCCTTCGGCAAGTTCAATCTTGCCCTTTTTGCCTTTGGGATCCGCTCCGGAGAAGGCGCCTTTTTCGTAGCCGAATAATTCACTTTCGAACAAGGAAGCGGGAATTGCCCCGCAGTTAATCGCTATGAACGGTGCCGTCTGCAATTCACGAAGATCATGAATGGCTTTGGCGAATAACTCCTTGCCTGTGCCACTCTCTCCGAGGATAAGTACGGTTGCTGAGGTGGTGCTGATCTTGCGAATGGTATCCATGCACTGCTTGATGACCAAGCTGCTGCCCTTGATTCTGGCAAATGGATCTAATTCGGGACGTAGCCGAGCAACGGCTTTTTCCAGATGTTGAACTTTGGATGTCATATGTAATAGTTCCTGATGTAATCGGATTTCGGTTGTTATATCCACTTCGGCAGCAACTGCACCCACAATATGTCCATCCAGTTGGACAGGACGAGCATTAATCAGGGCGAAGAGGTCGGGCCGTGGCTGATGCTGTTTGCGATAGACCGTTTCGCCGGTATACAACGTCTTGAGAGACTGTAACCGATCTGGAGGGAAAAAGTCCGCTGCGGGTTGTCCGATGATGTCTTTTTTGCTGATCGAAAAAACATGCTCCGCGCCAGTTGTCCAGTAGGCCACCTTGGCATCTTCATTAATTAATGTCAGAGCTGAACCCGCTGTCTCCAGTGTGGTCTCAAAATAAGCTTCTATTAGGCGATGCGCATGCATCATGGCATGCAAAACATCGGATACGGCGATATATCCCAATAGAGGGCCATCATCCTGAATGAATAAATAAGAAGATGTGTCGAATAAGCAGAAGGCATCTACCAACGATGTTGATGACGGAATGGTAAGTGTGGGGAGGTCTGTATCCAGAACATCCATATCCTTACGCAATAAAGACATTAATTCTGGAAGTAAATGTTTCATCGATATCACCTCAGTTAGGGCATAACTTTCAGAACTGTACCTGTTACAAGGAACTTTTATGATCGGAGTAAATGGAAATATTTGAGTGAGATAGTTATCCATATTATAGCTTTCAAAGTGAAGTGTGTATAGATTTTTTGACATGAATCATACATAAGACAATCGGAAATAGTGGTTAATTTTGTTTTGTACAACTAGAATACGCTCTCAATCTGAAGCGAAAGTGAAGCATTCATGAACATGACAGTATCAGTTCGTTAATCTCAACACATTCACTGGGCAGGTTAAGTGATTCTATATGTTGACTCTCAATTTGTCCACACCATTAAGTATCGTCTGAATAATACTATACCAAGGACTGAAATGAATGAATTCAATCGAAGGAGGGTGATGAAATGGCGATTCTATCAACTGGGCCCATTGAGAATAATATTTCAGGAATAACGGGGATCCGACCAACTCAATCCGTTACGGTCAAAATCGATAACCGGAATGCGACAGATGTGTTCACAGTGCTTCTTCGGGGCTATTACCTTAATGGAGTTAGAACATTATATGTAGAAGAACTGCTCAATGTATCACCTAATCAGGTCATAACCAAAGTTTATAATGGGAATTTTGATGCTTTTGAGTTTGTATTTTCAACCTCAGACACGGCTGCTCCAGAAGCACAAATATCCGTATGGGGTAAAAATGCCGCAGGCGAATTAGTCGCGGCTCACCGATTGGTATCCCAGGAGTTATTGGGAGAAACGCTGAGCACAACGGGTGTAACTGGAGCCACTGGAGCCACGGGTATTACGGGAGTAACAGGAGGCACCGGAGCTACTGGAGTGACAGGAGCTACGGGAGTAACGGGAGGCACTGGGACCACCGGAGTAACAGGAGCCACGGGCGTTACGGGAGTAACGGGAAGCACCGGGGTCACCGGAGCGACGGGCGTTACGGGAGCAACGGGAAGCACCGGGGCCACCGGAGTGACAGGAACCACGGGCGTTACGGGAGTAACAGGAGGCACAGGGGCCACCGGAATAACAGGAGCCACGGGCGTTACGGGAGTAACGGGAAGCACCGGGGCCACCGGAGTGACAGGAGCCACGGGTGTTACGGGAGTAACGGGAAGCACTGGAGCTACTGGAGTGACAGGAGCGACTGGTGTTACAGGAGCAACGGGAAGTACCGGGGCTACCGGAGTGACAGGAGCCACTGGTGTTACGGGAGCAACGGGAAGCACCGGGGCTACTGGAGTGACAGGAGCCACTGGTGTTACGGGAGCAACGGGAAGCACCGGGGCTACTGGAGTGACAGGAGCCACGGGTGTTACGGGAGCAACGGGAAGCACCGGGGCTACTGGAGTGACAGGAGCAACGGGCGTTACAGGGGCCACCGGAATAACAGGAGCCACGGGTATTACGGGAGTAACGGGAAGCACTGGAGCTACTGGAGTGACAGGAGCGACTGGTGTTACAGGAGCAATGGGAAGTATCGGGGCTACCGGAGTGACAGGAGCGACTGGTGTTACAGGAGCAACGGGAAGTACCGGGGCTACCGGAGTAACAGGAGCCACGGGTATTACGGGAGTAACAGGAAGCACTGGGGTTACCGGAACAACAGGTGTCACTGGAGCAACCGGTACAGCAGGGCAAGGGTTGTCCTCTTATGCCTATATTTTTAATACTTCAGCTCAAACTGTAGCTATTGAAGCGGATGTAATCTTCGACAGCAACCAAAATCTTACTAATATTACTCATGCGCCCAATACCGCTGCGATTATTATTGGTAATGCCGGGGACTATGCGGTGTTTTTCAACGTTGCAGGTGTGCAGGCAAACCAATTCACCCTTTATCAAAACGGAGCCCCTGTAGGTGGCAGTGTCTATGGTTCAGGAGCTGGGACTCAACCGAATCCAGGCATGGTCATTATTACGGCTGCTCCCGGTGATGTGCTGACATTACGGAATCATTCCAGCGCATCAGCTGTTGGTCTGCAAACACTAGCAGGTGGAACACAGACCAATGCTAATGCTTCTATTCTTATTCAACAGTTAAGTGGTTAACTTTTAAATAATAAATGGGTGTGTCCAGAAAAATAGACATTTAAAATTGTGGTCCTATCTCATAATTAGTGGTTGACAGTCTTCGGGCGCAAATCATGGGAAGTTCTCACTTTAATAATTTTCGCATTAAAAGAGTCATAATATAAAGTCTAGCCGCTCTTTTTGAGTGGCTAGACTTTAGCTTAATTAATAGTTAAGTTCTCTCATTAAAAACATTATTACCGGCTAGGATTCCTGTAGAGCTCATAACCATCCTCTAGAACGCTGAAGTTCGTTAAACTTAGCATTTTTGTTTATCGCTTTAATATGCGGTGGGGTCGTTAGCGCTTGGAGCGAGAGAGCCCCTTTTCGTTATTGTATAACTTGGTTTACAGCCTTGGTTTACAGCCTTGGTTTAAATGCATCTCGATGTTCTCTCAGGAATGCATCAAGTGAACGCGGCGCTCTGCCAAGCAAGCGTTGGACCGTATCCGTCGGCTTCTCTGGCACAACGGAAGACATCGTCTGAATTTCCACCACGTGGTCTGCAAGCCAAGGAGGCATCTGTCCATGTTCGATCAGATCCGTTCGAAGCTCCTCGGGTTTGAGGTTGAAGAATCCGATCGGACGATTGAACAGGGTGGACATTTTATCTGCAATCTGTGCATAAGTGAATGCTTCGGAACCGGTAAGCGTATAGATGCGGTTCACTGGTTTGTCTCTAGTCAGCACTTCTGTGGCAATATCTGCGATGTCTCGGCAATCGATGAAGTTGCACGGGGAATCTCCAATGCAGCCGAAGAATACATCTTGAGTTGTAATGGTTGGTGCGAGTCGGAGCAGATTTTGCATAAAAGCATAGGGCCGCAGCATTGTATATGTCATCCCGGATTTCACTAGAGCTTGCTCGATTTGTTCATGCCAGCCTGCTACAGTTACTGGTGAACGTTCGTCATATGCTGGGCTGGATATTTTGACGACATGCTTGACTCCCTCTTGCGCAGCCATCTGAATAATGGATGTCTCTAGTTCCACTTGTTTAGGGTTGTTGGATAACGCTAGAAATAGTTGACTGGTACCCGCCAAAGCTCTGCGCATGGATTCGGAATCATTTGCATCGGCAGCACAGATTTCAATCCCGGACAACGCCAAGTCCGCCATTTGTTGACGAAGCTTATCCGGCTTTCTACTTACTGCCCGAACGGGAATACCTCTTTCCATCAAACGTCTCAAAAGTACATTTCCAATCATGCCTGTTGCTCCAATAATAGTAATCATGTTTCAATCTCTCCTTATAATGAACTTGTTTATTTGATAATGTAAGCTCGCCAGCGCCATGTCATGATCGTACAAGCTATTGCACCTGACAATGGAAAATCGAACCCAATATGATCCAACCAAGCCCATGAAGAACTCGGGTTTACGATCTGCAATACATTAGAAATCCCCCACGCCGCCACCAAGCCAAACCCTGCGCCTGCAAGTGCCAAGCAGCCCACGACAATGATTCGGGGGGCTTTTGCCACCCACCGTGTGCGGTTCTTACGGTTACGAAGCCAGAGTCCGGCCCATAGAGCCATAAGCAGAGACGCCCCTCCAATCGTTGTTAAAGCTCGTAACTGAAGGACTTCATCAGCGGTAACGATTCCCCCGATGCTTGCCATGATGGCAGGAGACAAGTAGGCCGGGATTAATTCACGCCACAGCACAAAAGGTTTTGGGGGAGGATTAGCAGCTCGGTTTGGATAAGCTTCCTCGGAATGAATGGGGTCATTAAGGTTAACCATATCACTACTCCTTTTTTGTTTAGAAATCACTGATTTGCTTTCATCTATAAGTAATTAGGAGCCTAACTATATGGTAATGAAAATGGGCTAGTTGAACTAGCCCGGTTCACCTTTCTTCGTTATGCTCCTAGGATTTTGGTTCGGAGAAGTCGTGTGACTCATCTGTAAGTGCAGCAATACCTTGTGTTACACGCCCCAGCAGGTTGAGAAACACACTCCTTTCCTCGATCGTAAGTAATCCAACCATCGCTTCCAGTCTGGCAAAATGTTCCGCAGCCATATCCGTTAGTTTCTTCGCACCTTTGGCGGTCAAAATGACTGACTTCTGACGACCATCAACGGAACTCGTCCGACGAGCAACCAGTCCGTCGCGTTCTAAAATCTCGATTAGACCAGTTACGGTAGCACGGGTTACACCCAGATTTTCCGCCAGTTGGGAGGGCAGTTCTTCTCCTTCGTGATCTTCAAGATCTGCCAACAGACGATATCGTCCTGTCGATAAACCAAATCTGGAGAAATGGATTTCTGCAGCATGCCCAAGTTTGGCTCCTGCTACCATCAGTCTGGATGCGACAAGCACGGCTTGTGCATCCACGTCTAATTGATAGCGATCAACCTGACGCTTCGTTTGTACTAACGAAGGGATGAGGTACATATCAGTTGTTGATTTGTTTTGATTGTCCATACATATAGTATGGCGCCTAACTATATAGTTGTCAACTTTTGTTTAGACCATTCGTCAAGTTGGATGCTCTCGTAAAGTGTTCGTACACAAAAAACCATGTGCCTAGAAAAAAAGAGGCGACATGGTTTTCTTTTGTCTTTTTTCATATATATTGATCCAGTTGGAGAATAACTATCGGAACATATTCTTAACGACCATCCAGAGATTAGCCGGTTTTTCGGCCAAACGGCGGGTATAGTACGGATACCACATGGTGCCATAAGGTACGTAACAGCGAATGCGATAGCCTTCTTTGGCGAGACGTTCCTGTTCGCTCATCCGCAGACCATATAACATCTGGAATTCAAAGGCATCCGGCGAGATTCCCCGATCCTTGGCGTATTGTTTCGTCCAGTTAATGATGTGATCATCATGCGAGGCAACCGCAGTGTACACACCCTGATCGAGGTGATTACGAATCATCGTTTTGAATTGATGAATGACTTCAGAAGTATTCTGATAGGCGACTGATCCGGGTTCTTTGTAAGCACCTTTAACCAGCCGAAGCCGAATACCTTCCCGAATCATATCACGTGTATCTTCTTCGGTGCGATGCAGGTAGGCTTGCAATACTGTGCCTGTATTATGCAGTCCTTCCGAGTGCAGTCTTCGGACAATATCCAGCGTCGCTTGAGTAAATGGACTATCCTCCATATCAATTCGAAC
Organism: Paenibacillus sp. FSL K6-1122; assembly: GCF_037977015.1. NCBI lineage: Bacteria > Bacillati > Bacillota > Bacilli > Caryophanales > Paenibacillaceae > Paenibacillus > Paenibacillus sp. FSL K6-1122. The sequence continues at coordinate 1,388,490 of NZ_CP150272.1, forward strand.
AAATAGATCATGTAATTTGGCTTGTGCGGCAACGGTACGAATATTTCGATAACCCTCTTCAGGGTCGAGTGCGAGGCCCATCTGGGTTGGTTTCAGCGAGACGTTGGAGTCTACGCCTTCACGTGCAATGCCTTCTACCAGTCGTACATACTCATCCCTGTACAATGCCGCTTCGCTCAGGCGGGTGATGCCTTCACCCAGATGATCGAGTGTAGCCATAATGCCTTTATTATTGAGTATGTGGATCTCTTCGAGAGCTTCTTCCAAGGTGTTTCCTGCAATAAATTTGCCTGCCAGCTTCTTACCATATCTAATGGACAGGTTCTCTACAGCTTTGTTTCCTGCCACGGTTAATAAGGTTTTGCGATATATTTCCGTTCCCACACTCATTTTCGTTTCCTCCTTCAGCATTGTGCAAACTTAATTCAAGCAAGAAACGTGCCAGATTTGGCGATGGTCTACTATTTTTCATGGAGATTATCTATTTAAATTGAACTAAACATTTACACAAAACGGAGAGGACAGAAAGAACCTGAAGAAGCGGAGCGCTCGCCTTTATCCCCGGATTTTCCCTCTATAAAAAGGAAACAAAAAAATCTGGGGATAACAGCGATCGGAAGGTTATTCTGTCATCGGAGTGGCCCGTGTGAATTTTCTTTAGTTAATTTAACGAGAAAAATATTTCAGTCTCAACCGGAGTTGGCACGGATTTTGCTACATATATTTGGTGATGAGTAACATGCAAAATAATTCAGGCGAGCAGCCAGCGAATCCCACATCCTGAAGGAGGAATCATTGATGAATATCCCTTTTGTTAACGAACCATTCACACCCTTTGCAGTCCAGGCGAACCAGGAAGCATTTGAAGACGCACTTCGTCAGGTAGAAGCTGAACTTGGGCAGGAATACCCGATTATTATTGGTGGGAAAAAAATAACAAGCAGCCGCACGTTAACTTCCGTGAACCCCGCAGCCAAGAATCAAGTTGTCGGAACGATCCATCAGGCAGATCGAGAATTGGCCGAAAAGGCCATTCAGACAGCGGCGGAGACATTCCACACATGGAAACATACTGACCCGAATGAACGGGCCCGTTATCTATACAAAGCAGCTACCATTATGCGCCGTCGCAAGCATGAATTCTCCGCATGGATGGTCTATGAAGCCGGCAAGACTTGGCCTGAAGCGGATGCGGACACAGCGGAAGCCATTGATTTTATGGAATTCTATGCACGGGATATGCAGCGACTGAGTGAACCGCAGCCCCTCGTGCGGATTGCAGGGGAAGATAATGAACTGAGTTATATACCGCTGGGCGTTGGTGTTGTTATTCCACCTTGGAACTTCCCGCTGGCGATTATGGCAGGCATGACCTCTGCTGCACTGGTATCCGGCAACACGGTGGTATTAAAGCCCGCCAGCACAACGCCGGTGATTGCCGCGAAGTTTATGGAGCTACTCGCAGAAGTTGGTCTGCCGGATGGCGTCGTGAACTTTTTACCTGGACCAGGCAGTGAAGTGGGTGATTATCTCGTGGATCATGCGCTCACCCGGTTTATCAGCTTCACCGGTTCCAGAGATGTAGGACTTCGAATTAATGAACGTGCAGCACGAACAGCTCCAGGTCAGAAGTGGATCAAACGGGTTATTGCAGAAATGGGCGGGAAGGATTCTATCGTTGTAGACAGTGACAGTGATCTGGAACTCGCGGCAGAGTCCATTACCGCTTCGGCATTTGGTTTCTCAGGACAGAAATGTTCGGCGTGTTCCCGTGCCATTATTCATAAGGATGTATATGATGAAGTGTTGCAAAAAGTGATTGAACGGACACAGAAACTGACGATGGGCAGTCCACTTGAAGTTGGCAGTCAGGTTGGGCCAGTTATCGATGACAAGGCATATGCAAAGATCACGGAATATATTGAAATCGGCAAGGGCGAGGGGCGTCTTGTGCACGGTGGCGGTACCGGGAACGTCGAAGGATATTTCATTGAACCAACTATAATTGCCGATGCTGACCCGAAAGCCCGAATTGCTCAAGATGAGATTTTTGGACCTGTGCTTGCGTTCATCAAAGCAGGATCATTCCAGGATGCATTGGATATCGCTAATAATACAGACTATGGTCTGACCGGCGCGGTGATCTCACGAAATCGTGAACATCTGGAACAGGCAAGACGTGAATACTTTGCGGGTAATCTTTATTTCAACCGGAAATGTACCGGAGCACTGGTAGGCACACATCCATTTGGCGGATTTAACATGTCAGGCACGGATTCCAAGGCAGGTGGAAGAGACTATCTGCTGTTGTTTACACAGGCGAAGCTGGTATCCGAGAAATACTAAGACAGGAACTCATGATCCAACTAAAAACTTCTTACATTTGCTTGAATAGTATGCTATTATCCCTGCAAATCCTTTTGTTCGTATAAGAAACACAGATGCTTATTGCCGAAGGCATAAGGAGGGTAACGGATGTTAGGTGTTCAGTTGGTACAGGAACAACGTATTCGGCTGTCCATCACGCCGGAGATGAAACAATCCTTTCATTTGCTAACCATGTCTGGCCAGGATCTGACCCGTTATTTGCAGGATGCGGCGGAGGAAAATCCGGTGCTTGAACTGGAAGAACAAGCTGCGCCCCTTGCCCGGATTCCGCGGCGAATGGATCAGCGCAGGTATGGTTCCTATGATCCGCTGCTTCAGGCCAAAGGTGCCGAACCTACTCTGGAACAATTGCTGATTGCGCAAATTCGAGTGATGACAATTCCAGACGAATTGGAAAATATGGCCGTATATTTGGCAGGGTGCGTTAATGATGATGGTTATCTGACGGTTGAACTGGCAGAGGTGCAAGCAACACTTGAGCTTCCGATGAGCAAGATTGCAGCGGGACTGGATCTTCTCCAATCGCTGGACCCTGCTGGTGTAGGGGCGCGGAATCTGCAAGAATGTCTGTTGCTCCAGATTAGACGTGATCCATCAGCCTCGCTGAATGCGGAATGGATGGTGGAAGCGGGATTGGAAGCACTGGTTCCTTTTCACCCAGGTAGAACAGGGAGACGATTAGGCATGACTTCGCAGGAAGCTCAGACTGCCTATGACTACATTACACGTCTCGATCCCAAGCCCTGTCGATCCATCGGATGTACAGAACGGCCACATTACATTATTCCGGATGCCATTGTTGGGTTGCGTAACGGTGAGGTCCATTATAGTTTGCATGCAGCAGGTAATCCTCGGGTATCGATGAATGAAGCGTGCTTCCGCTGGATCAAGGAAGAGGTTCCGGACGCAATCTGGTCTACCCGCGTGGCAGAGGCGAGGGCTATTATTCGGAGTGTACACTTGCGGCGCAGAACTTTAGTGCGTGTGCTGGCGGCAGTGATGGAAGAGCAAAAGCACTTTTTGGTCAAAGGCCCATCCGCGCTAAAACCGCTTAATCTGGCTGTTATTGCAGAGAAGATTGGCATGCATGAATCAACGGTAAGTCGTGCGGTGAACGGTAAATACATTGAGACCCCACATGGTGTATATGAACTCAGAGCTTTTTTTGCCTCGGGAATCAGTACAACGTCAGGGAATAAAACATCAGCATCAGCGGTGAAACGTAGATTAAAAGAAATCATTCGCATGGAACAGACTCAGCGTCCATACTCGGATAGTCATTTGGCCACATTGCTCGCCGAGGAGGGAATTATCATCTCCCGCAGAACGGTTGCCAAGTACAGGGAGGAACTTCAGATTCTGCCTTCCCTTGAGCGTAAACGTTGGGCTTAATCGAATAGCTGGCGTCTTATCATCTTTGGATACAAGAATAAGAACCCCCGCAAACCGGATAAACGGTCTGCGGGGGTTCTTGTTAATTATTTGTGTTTGGGTTGCTGCATTAGTTTTCCTGATTACCTACAAACGTTCCATATTACGCAGGAAGTGTTCTCCGGCAATCCCTGGTGTAGTCATCTGTTCCGGATGAAGAATCTCTTCCAGTTCTTCCGGTGTCAGCAATCCGCGTTCGAGAATAATCTCTTGCAAGGAAAGTCCAGTCTTGAGCGCTTCCTTCACAATGGAAGCTGCAACATTATAACCTAAGTGTGGGTTCAACGCCGTAACCACACTGAAACTTTGCTTCATGATTAATTCGCAGCGCTCACGGTTAGCTTCCATCTCTTCAACTGCATAACGCGTGAAAACATCGATGCCGTTATTCATAATTTTCAGCGATTGCAGCAAGTTGAACGCAATAACTGGGCCCATGACATTCAGCTCGAATTGACCGGCTTCACACGCCATACAGATCGTATGGTCGTTCCCCATCACCTGGAAGGATACCTGGTTAATGACTTCCGCCATAACGGGGTTGACTTTGCCCGGCATAATGGACGAACCTGGCTGACGCGGTGGCAGGCGCAATTCATTGAATCCTGCACGTGGACCTGAAGCCATCATGCGAATATCATTACAGATTTTGGAAAGGCTAACCGCACATACCTTCAGCGCCGCTGAAAGTTCCAGATAGGCATCTGTGTTCTGCGTTGCATCCACGAGATCCTCAGCTGTTTGTAGTGGAAGTCCGGTAACATCAGACAGGTGCTCTGTAACCTTGACGATATATTCGGGTTTGGCATTGAGTCCTGTACCTACCGCAGTTGCACCCATGTTAATGGTAAGCAAGCGGCGATTGGCAAATTCAAGACGCTCAATATCCCGTCCGATTACACGGGCATAAGCTCCGAATTCTTGTCCAAGGCGAATAGGTACGGCATCCTGAAGATGGGTACGGCCAACCTTGACCACATCGTTGAATTCCACTTCTTTTTTACGGAACGCATCCTGTAGTCTTTTCATCGTAGCGAGTAACGTCTCCGACAGTCGGTACGCCGCAATGCGCAGTGCTGTAGGAACCACGTCATTAGTAGATTGGGACATGTTCACATGATTATTGGGATTGCAATGGAAGTAGTCTCCCTTGCTTTTGGTTAACAGTTCCAGCCCGCGATTGGCCAAAATTTCGTTCATATTCATATTCATGGAGGTGCCTGCACCGCCCTGAATGGAGTCTACAATAAAATGATCCAGATGATGGCCTTTCATCATTTCTTCTGCTGCCATGACGATCACATCGCCAATCTTGCTCGGCAGCATCTTCAACTCCATGTTGGTAATGGCTGCTGCCTTCTTCACCGCAGCCAGAGCCGTGATCAGCTCCCGGTGTACCGGAACGCCGGTAATCGGGAAGTTTTCCACGGCCCGTACCGTTTGAATTCCGTAATAAGCATAAGCCGGGATTTCTTTTTCACCGATAAAATCTTTCTCCGTCCGTGTGGACATAGTAGACATCTCGTTCGCCTCCAGTGGCATCAATAAAAATAGTTCGGCTCCAGCGTTGCTGAAGCGCACTCAGTATATCATTTAAGCAAAATGGATGCCAATCTAAATCATTTGGCCTCTTGTGCCGATAATAAATAAAATTAGGGATATTTAAATGGGATATTATTCAATTTTTAAGAAAGTGAGGGGTGGCCAAGCTTGTCTTATACATTATGCGCTATATGGTAGAGAAGTCATGCATGAACGGCAAGTATGAGGGGGAATAGAACGTTTTCAGTGATGTATATCACATGAAATTTGGTACTTGATTGGTAAAATAGGAAAAAAGGACTACGGGGTGTGCACATGAAATGGACTTTAGGAGCAAAGACTGTCGCAGGTCTGGTACTGATTTCGATTATTACCTACGGAACTAGCGGCTTTTTTATATTTTTTGTCAAAGACTGGATTACATTAGATATTCCGAATTGGGTATACATATCGATTATTTTGATCATGGGAGTATGCTGGAACGGGATTCTGGGATGGTTTGCCTCACGTTGGCTGACTCGTCCAATCGTTCATCTGTCCCGGGCTGCACAGCAGGTGTCAGCGGGGGATCTGACAACCGAAATTCCACAGCGACGCACGCAGGATGAACTTACTGTATTATATGATGCTTTTCGCGCAATGGTTTCTAACCTTCGAAGCATTGTAAATGATATTGCAGACAGTACAAGAACGACTTCACAGAACGCACAGTCTCTGAGTGAAGCAATTACCCAGGCCGCTGAACAGATCGAGATGATGTCGGATGCGGTGGATCATATTGCGGTAGGCGTAGAAGAGCAGAAGGTCACTTCCCATCAATCTCTGATCACTGCGGATGAGATGCTGAACGATTTCCAGCGTATGCATAGCCAGTCCATGGACATGACAGAGATGTCGGGTCAGATGGAACGATCGGTGGATCATACCAAACAGACTTTCTCATCGTTGATGAAAGGGATGGACGAGCTGGCGGAGTCGCACAATCGTTCCCGCGACATTATGCTGTTGCTGGAGAAGGAAGCCTCCGATATTGAGGTAATTACCCAGTCTGTCAAAAACATCGCAGAGGAAACAGGGTTACTTGCCCTGAATGCTTCCATTGAGGCTGCACGAGCTGGCGAAGAAGGTTCTGGTTTTGCAGTCGTGGCGCAGCAGATCCGCAAGCTGGCAGACGAAAGTAAGGAATCGGTACACCGTATTAATGAGCTGATTAGTCGTGTGCAAGAGCGGATCAGGGAGACAGCCCAACTGTCTCATGAGCAGCATGGTCTCGTGGTTAATGAATCGGAGCGGACCGTCTCTGTGGATCAGACGTTGCATGAACTGACAGGAACAGTGGAAGTATTTATGAAGGGTGCGCATGATATCGGTTCCAAGATTGCAGAACAGACCGGTCGCGTGGAGCAAACGCACGGTCATGTGAAGAAGATCCAGGGGAAAGCCGGATCGTTCTCGGATGAGGCGAGACGAATTATGGATGCCGCACACGAAGAGACAGCCATCATGGAGGAGATTTCATCCTCGGCTGAAGAACTGAGACAATTAACGGATCGGTTATTGGACAAAACCAAAGCATTCCGGATGCAGCCTTAAGCTGTGTTCGGGATTTTTTTTGTTTTTGGAGAACAGTTTTGGCATGAGAATTTGCTTATTCTGGTTAAAGCCGAACGTTCTTTCGTGAAAACGAAAATTTGTAAAGATTATTTTATGAAAGATTAACAAATTCGCAACTTGCAGGCGATAAATGAAGATATAATAGGATTATCACAACAGATAAAGGAGCCCAGTATATTGAAAACTTGGACAGGTATCCTGCTGATGATTATTTTGGCGGTAGCTACGATTAGTACAACTTCGGCTGCCAGAACCATGAATGAATCGCAAAAACAGCTTAACATAGATGATCAATCCAGCCAGACCGAAGTGGTCGAGGCTTCCAATATAGATAAACTGCATGACACAGCGAAGACAACACAGGAATCCATTCCCGTGAAAGAGGAATACGTTTCGGTAGCTCCAGAGAATGAGAACGTCAGATTATACCCTATGAAAGTTGAGGGTTCAGGATATATATATAACGGAATGATTTTGGAAGTGGACGGCAAAACGCGAGAATTTAGTGATTGGCAGGGAGAAGGCGGGTCTTACAAACCCGAAGTGCACGAGCTGGATCTGAATGGAGACGGCCAGAAAGAAATTATTGTTTTGTACACAGAAGGTCATGGAACAGGTATTTATTTGGGACAAGCACGTATCATTAATCCGGTAACGCTGGAAGAGATGAAGATGCAATCTCTGGATGAGATTGCGAAACAACATGTGAAGTCAAAAGTTACGGTTAGATCAGACCGTGTGGATGTGGATGTCGCCGTTGATGGGGTTCAAGCAGAACCTTTACGGATCGAGGAAGATACGAGTGGCGGCGTATATAACGAAGAGTTGGGATTCGGTGGAGTTACCTATTACAGTGTAGAGGACGGCCAGCTTGTCGTATCAGCAGCAGGATCTTACGGTGCGGCTTTATATGCGGGTGATCTGACATTCACTTATGAGTATCAAGATGGCGAGTGGAAGGCCGTAGATTTGAAGTACAGCACGGAAGTGTATGAAGAAGAATATTATGAAACTTTTGATTGATACCATCCTGTTTATATCGTAGTGCATCGGGAATTGAAAGTTCTCAAGTGTGGAATTAAGTGAACATCTGACAAGAATATTTCCTTTCTGCGTATACGGACAGTGGGAAACAGGACGAGGCTGAAAAAAATCGGGACATACAGCCTCGTTTTGTGCTGCCTACAGATAGGAACTTTGTACTAAAAATGCAGTAAACAATTGACATTATCACTTTAGTCGTTTAAATGTATAAAGGACAAATCATTTTAACATTCAGGAGGGATTTTGATGAAGAAAAAGGTTGTACTGGGTTTGATGGTAGGCACATTAACGCTTGGGATCGGCACAGGTGCACTCGCAGCAACAGGACTGGAACAGATTAAAGCCTATCTGAACAGCAAGATTACGCTAAAAATGAATGGTGCCACGGTGACAGCCAAAGATGCCAATGGTAAAACAGTGTTGCCTATCACTTACAACGGAACGACTTATTTGCCTGTGCGTGCTGTGGGATCTTTGCTTGGGACAGAGATCACGTATGACAGTGCAACTTCATCCGTCCTGATTGGTGGAACGAATGGATCTGCGCCCGTAACCAACGGAAAAGTAACGCTGAGTGCACTTGGAACATCCGTACTGGGATCTACCGCTTGGCACACCAAAGATCCTAAGGATACCACATATAAAGGCAAGGATTACAAGGATGTTTATCTGCATAATGATCCTACGAAACAGGGGGATGATATCCAGATTAATACGGGTAAAAAGTATTCCTCTCTGCACTTGGAACTTGCCGCGCTGAAAGGAAATCAGGAGATTCATATCTATGATCAGGATCTCGCGACACTCAAAAAGTTCAATATCACTCCAGAAAGCGGTATGATGAGTCTAGATGTGGATGTTAAAGGTACAGACGCTGTCTATGTAGAGATTGTATCTGAAGATCCGGGTTCGGCTCTGTTTGTACCGCTCACAACATCGTATCTGACGAAGTAAAACACAATCTGCAAGTTTGCGACCTTACAGAAGGGGCAAGGCAAGCATAAACATAAAAAAACGATGATTCACTAGGCGATTCCTGAACCGTATCCGGTATTCAGAGTTGCTTAGTGAACATCGTTTTTTATTTTCTTTTTGTTACGAATATTAACGAATGACGGTATCCAGCGGTTTGAGATTGGCTTCAATCTCGGCGCGGCGACCTTCAAGGAATGGAGGCAAAGCAAGCGATTCACCCAGATGCTCCAATTCTTCGTCTGTATCAAATCCCGGACCATCGGTTGCAAGTTCGAACAGAATACCGTTTGCTTCACGGAAATATAGGGAGCGGAAGTAGAAGCGATCTACAAAACCGGAGTTAGGGAATTGGAAGTTACGAACCCGTTCCACCCATTGTTTGAGTTCTTCTTCGTTATCCACACGGAACGCAACATGGTGTACGCTGCCACGTCCAGGACGCTCTTGGGCAAGGTCATTCCGTTCCTCAACATGCACCTCGGAGCCGCTACCACCTTCACCGGATTCAAAAACGAGTACATCAGGTTGACCTGGAGTAAAGGCAGGGTAACTTCCTTTAGCTCTGAAACCGAGCAGTTCGGTAAGAACCGGAGCGGTAAGGGAAGCATCTTTTACCGTAAGATGGATAGGGCCAAGGCCTACAATGCCATACTCGGCAGGCACAGGGCTCTGATCCCATGGTTTACCACCAGCGACACCTGTATTATTTTCATCCGAGACCAGAATCAGACGTTGTCCTTCAAAGTCTGTGAACGAAAGCGTGGCACGACCACCCCGTTCAACAATCTCTCCATGTGGGACTTCGAATTCGTCAAAACGTTGCTGCCAGTAAGTAAGTGCCGCATCACTTGGAACGCGCAGTGACGTTCCGGATATGCTGTTCACCCCTTCACGAGTCTGTCCGGCCATCGGAATCTCGAAGAAGGTAAGTTCGGTACCCGGATTGCCTTTTTCATCGCCATAGAAGAGATGGTAGACGGACACGTCGTCCTGGTTGACCGTTTTTTTAATGAGGCGCAGACCCATGATGTTGGTGTAGAAACGATAGTTCTGATCGGCATGTGCTGTAAGAGCGGATACGTGGTGAAGTCCTTTGATTTGCATAATAATTCCTCCTAGATGAAATGGGATAGTGTAAATGTTCAGTTGAACGTTTGTTAAGTACGGTATATTTTATTTCGATTAAGAAAGTTACTAACTTTTCGTTTGTTTTGTTTCTGAATTTATCTTAACATAAAGATATTTAAATTACAATGCTTATTTAGAATTCCAACTGGACAGCTCTTTCATTCAATGGCAAAATGAAAAAGTTAACATTAAAGAGAGATACTGTTGGTGAGATCCTTGTAAAGGAGAGAAGAGATGCATGGCGTATCCAACATGGCTGGACCCTTATGATGCAGAGCCGTTTATCCTGTTCTCCACTTCACATATCGTTTCAATTAGCGTAATTACAGCAATGATTGTACTGATGTTTTTGCTTCGACACCATCTTCGATCATGGTCAGAGAGGGCACGCCGCATACTGCGGATTGTTCTGGCCTGCATCATGTTTGCCTGCGAAATCGTGCTGCAACTCTGGTATGTGTATGGAGGGATATGGAGCCTGCAGACTTCACTGCCACTCGAACTATGCAGTCTGTCTCTGCTATTATCGGCGTTGTTACTGTTAACACGCAGTCGACTGTTACATTCTGCACTGCTGTTTGCAGGTATTGCTGGAGCCCTTATGGCGATCCTGACTCCTAATCTGGGTTATGTTTATGCACATTTTCGATTCATTCAATTTTTCGTTGCTCATGCCTGTATCATTCTGGCTTTACTCTACATGACCTGGGTAGAACAGCTGCGACCTAGCTGGAGATCTGTAGCAGGTTCGATGATATTTGTGAATGTGGCAGCACTAATCGTATACATTGTAGATGTCATGCTTGACGCGAATTACATGTTTTTGAGACACAAACCGAGTACACCCTCGGTGCTGGATGTGCTAGGTCCGTATCCCATGTACATCCTTGGGGAAGAGATCCTTGCATTAGTCTTGTTCTCGCTGATGTACATTTTGCTCTTTGCCATTCCAGATCGGTTGAAGCATCGTGTGAAAAAAGGTAAAAGCTCCGCGGTATAGGGATAATCCTAGTAGTTGCGCCTGCGCCGCATTATAAACTCTTTATATAAAACATCCCGCAGTAACCTGACTGGATCAGGTCGCTTGCGGGATGTTTGGGCGTTGTCCCTGAATGGGGCCAGCTTTTATATGTTTATCCACGGAGCAGAGATTCCGCACCATCCACGTAGATTCGTGTACCTGTAACATGAGAGGCTTCATCGGAAGCGAGGAACAGGACGAGGTTTGCGACTTGCTTCGACGTTCCGGGTTCGCCCTTAAGCGGATGTTCATGACCCTCAGGGAATTCAACGGGAATCTGTACTTCTTTCAGATCATCCGACGGATAGGTATTATCATCAATATTGGTATCGATGGCACCTGGGCAGACGGCGTTTACACGGATCTTATAACGAGCCAGCTCCAGTGCAGCCATCTTGGTAAACGCAGTTTGTCCCGCTTTGCTGGAAGCGTATGCAGAGAAACCGATCCCTGAGAAGACCCGGTTACCGTTGATGGAACTGGTGATAATGATGCTGCCGCCATGTTCTTTCAGATGGGGAATAGCATATTTTACGGTTGCGAAGGTTCCTCGCATATTGATCTCCATCGTCTGGTCCCAGTCCTCGATTTCCATCGTTTCAATCGGGGCCATTGTTCCGTTAATGCCTGCATTTGCAAATATAATATCCAGTTTACCCGCTTCAGCCGCAGCCTGATTGATCGCCTTCTGCACATTATCCGGTTTGGAGATATCACATTCGATCACATACGCTTCTCCGCCAGCCTTTTCAATCGTCTGTTTTGTTTCCTCCGCATTTTCGGGTGTGCGATCCAGCATGTACACTTTGGCTCCATGCTCGGCGAAACGAATAGCGGTAGCTTGACCAATACCGGATCCACCTCCGGTTACAATCGCGACTTTGCCTTCCAAACGTTGTTCTGTCATCTCTGATCCCTCCATGAGTTAGATTAACGTTGTACGCTCTACTTCTAACATACCCGGCTCAAGATGCGTGAATCATATGTGTATATATCAAAAAGAACAGGACCGCAATGCGGCCCTGTTCTGGAACAGATCATCTTCATCATCTGTCTGCTGTAATATTATTTTGGCATGTGTGATAGGAGACACCCCTAGGTCATGCCCTGGCTTACTTATGTTTCTTCCAGTCCATTGCACTGTTATTGAGCAAATATTCGAAATCGTTATCCCGGCGCTTCTGCTCCGCTTGGCGAGCTTCTTCTGCCTGCTGACGTTCCTGCTCTTTAAGAGCCGCTTCTGCAGCCTTGGCTTCATCCGCCTGAGCTTTCAGCTTCTCCAGCACATCACTGCTAAGCAGATCCTTCAGTGTTGTGGGTTTATCCTGTGCTACTGCTGTTTTGGGAGCAGGAGTGCGTTTTTTGGATTTTGCCATAGGAAAATCTCCTTTCCAAACATGAATCAGGTTCCATTTATCGTACAGTAGTCATAGTATATCAGGTTCCCGTAAAGCATTCCATGAATCTGCGGAACAAAAGCAGGAAAACGAGGGTTGCGTGACGAATGAAAACGGGTATAAAATCATATACTATTACCGATACTGCGACTATTCCCTGGAGAAAGGAGTCGTTGTTCGTGGAAGTAAACCGTGGTTTACTGAAAGGGCTTGCATGGGGCGTTGCCTTTAGCTGCCCGTTATGGATTGCGATTATCGGCTGGTTACGTTTGATGGGATGGATGTATTGAGGATGATGCCGGAAGAGGTCATTTTTTATAAAGTCATATATGTAACCGTTATCATTAAAATCAATAAATAAAGCTCTGCCTTGCGAGATACGCACAGGACAGAGCTTTGTTTGTTTAGAGTTACTTTCAAGTCATAACCATGGATTATTATCCGTTTGGAAAGGAAGTTAATTAAGGCATTTTTACCGGTTCTGGATACTCCAGACCGTGGGTATCTACCGTAACTTTTTTCATAACTTGATCGGAAACCGGTTTGTCACCTTCACCTATTTCCTGAGCTGCAATGTTATCCACAACTTCCATACCTTCGGTCACTTTTCCAAAAGTAGCATAGGCATTATCCAAATGATCCGCGTCAGCTAACATGATGAAGAATTGGGAGCCTGCGGAATCCAGATCTCCATCTTTTCGTGCCATGGAAATAACTCCGCGAGTATGATTCAGGTGGTTTTTGTGACCGTTGGATGTAAATTCGCCCTTAATCGTGTATCCCGGGCCGCCCGAACCGTTACCATTTGGGTCACCACTTTGAACCATAAAGCCCGGAATGACCCGGTGAAAGATCAGGCCGTCATAGAACCCTTTATTCGCAAGGGAGATGAAATTATACACCGTGTTGGGCGCAATCTCGGGATAGAGCTCAATAACGATCTTTTGACCATCCTGCATCTCAATGGTAGCCACCGGGTTTGGACCTTCAGGTGCGGCCGGGACCGGCGCTTGCTCGGCACTGGTTGCAGGGCGTCCGCAACCACTAATGACGATAAGCAGCATCGCAAGAACGAGCGATACTGCGGTTGTTTTTTTCCACCGTAAAGACATGAAAACGTTCCTCCTTGCATCTCTGCATTATATATTTTCTCCAAATCATATTTGGATATTTACCCAACTATCATACCGTTTTTGTGGACAGGATGGCAATGTAATACATGTGTTTGTGGTGAACAAGGGATGGCCTTCATGGAATGATGGGTGTAAAATAAGGAAAATGCTTCCGCATCGGGGACGTACGGGTCTGTTCCGTCCGCTCCAATATACGGCAGTCCCGGCGTCAGTAACGGAAAGGGCGTGCGGGTATATGAACTTCTCGTGGAAGCGCAATCTGGTCATATTGTGGATTGGTGTATTTTTTTGCAGCACCGCCTATTCGATCTCGATTCCATTTCTGCCCCTGTTTCTAAGTGCTGACTTGGGGGTTCGTGATCACCTGGAGTTATGGTCAGGACTGGCGTTTGGCATTACGTTTCTCGCGAGTGCACTCGTGTCTCCTTTCTGGGGATCACTGGCTGATAAATACGGACGCAAACCCATGTTGATCCGGTCGGGATACAGCCTTGCCGTCTTGTATTTAATCAATTATTTCGTGCAGGACCCGTATTCACTGATTGTTGTTCGATTGTTTCAGGGTCTGCTTGCAGGGTTTGTTCCAGCAGCGATTGCCCTGGTAGGTACAAATACACCTGAAGAGAAGACTGGTTATGCACTTGGTATTATGTCCACTGCAGGAGCCACGGGTGGTATTATCGGACCGTTAATTGGTGGCGTGGTGAGTCATTATTATGGCAACCGGAATGCATTTTTGTTTTCGGCTATTGTTGTGTTAGTCTCAGCAATCATCGCAACCTTTTGGGTAAAAGAAGAGAACTTCAATCGGAACAAAGCGCGTTCCCACGTCATGGATGACATTCGTGAAGCAAGAGCGAATCGTTTGTTTATGACGGTGCTTGGCATGATGGGCATATGTACGTTCTCCGTCATGATTCTGGAGCCATTATTGACGGTCTATGTGATGGAGATGGGCGTTCAGCCGGATCGTGCCTCACTCAGCTCGGGTATTATTTTCTCAGCGGTGGGGGTAGCAACAGTTATTATGGCGCCGCGTTGGGGCAAGATTGGTTCAAGGATTGGATACGGTAAAGTGTTGATCATTGGACTGGTTGGTGGGGCTGTAGGGAATCTTCTGCAGTTCTTTACAACAGGTTATATCGCTTTCGGCATTTTACGATTTGTGTATGGTTTATTCTTTGCGGCTGTATTTCCAGCAATTAACGCCATGATTGTGCAGGCTACCGCATCGAGTTTCCGGGGCAGGGCTTTTAGTCTGAATCAATCCGCTGCCCAGATCGGGACGATGGCGGGACCGATTATTGGTGGTGTACTTGGGGGCTGGCTGCCGATACGCTGGATATTTATTATTAATGGAGTGGCATTGATCATCACTGCGATTGTAGCGAAGTGGTCAGGATTGGATCACAAACTGCCCGTGGCAAGTAAGGTTTCCGCTAAGCGTTGATGCTAAATCACTAAGAGAAAGTGAACTTACAGGTAACAAAAAAGATGACGCTGTGAAATTACGAGGCCACTGAAAAACTTACCATTTCAATTGTTAAGATTCATTTTAAATCAAAAAGGCTATATTTCGTTCACATTGGAACGGAATATAGCCTTTTTCTCTATCCTTTTACTTTGAGTCTTTCATGAGTGTAATGATTCGCTTGAGATTAACAGTAAATATGGCCATGGCACCTTGCATTTGCATGCCAACAAGACCCGAGGACGATGCAACATCATACCCGTGTCTGTGCTTGAGTTCGCTATTTTTCGCTTCAATTTTATAACGTTCTTTTGATTTTTCTTTGAAACCATCGCTATTTTGAAATGCCTCATGTTCCTTATGTTCGGTCGATTTGATGGTTACAGAATAGGTTTTACTTTTCGCACCTTCTTTATAGCACCCGTCTTTCATTGGGCATACTTTGCATTTTTCAATGTCAAACATGTAGGTATCCTTTTGGTTATTATTCATACCTTTCTTACCTGTGCGCGCTCTTTGAATCGCCATATGTCCAGCTTTACAAACGTACATACATGCATCTTTATTAAACTCAAATTCATCTTCTTTTTTACGAGTTCCTTGTGTGATATTAGGGTTTAATTTTGATATTAATTGTAGTTCTTTGTGATTGGCATATTGAATATTATCTTTTTCAGAATAGGCAGTATCTCCAATGACGGTATCGATCTTCATACCTGTGTCGCGACTTTTTTCAATGAGAGTTTGGAGTTGTTTTCCATCACTTTTCTCACCAGTCGTAATTACCGCAGCTGTAATAATTCGTTCTCCATTCATAGCAAAATGTGTTTTGTAACCGAAGAACGAGGAGTCTGCCGTTTTGTGACCTATTCGTGCATCTGGATCATTGCTGAGTTGAAAGTGCTCATGGTGATCAGCTATGATTTCTTTTAAGTAGTTCAGCTTTTCTTTCACCTTTGGGTATTCACGGAGGGATTCTTCTTTTTCTACTGTATCTACAACTTTTTGGCAATAGTCCAGTTCATCAGATAATTCGTTCGTCGTTGTTTTCGGTGGGAATTTATCCTTCATTTTTTCATCGATCTTGTAAACGGATTTTCTCAACAACTTAGACTTTTGCACTAATATTTCTTTGGGTGATAGCTGATTAAATCGCGCTTTCGTATGGGTGGCATCCACAATAATTGCACTGCTTTTGATAATTTCTTTTTCCAACGCGATCTCCATGGTCTTTTGAATAAGTATGTCGAGGAGGTTCACATCTTTCAGGCGAAGCTTGCGAAACTTCGTTAGTGAACTAGGATTAATGACTTCATCTTCAGGCGCCATATCTAAAAAGTACTTAAAGGACATGTCATATTTAGAACGTTCCACAACATCCGCATCGGATACATCGAAAATGGATTTCAACAATAGGTATTTAAACATTCGAATGGGAGGCACTGCATTGCGACCATTGTCGAGGCAGTATCTATGTTGCAATTCTACCTGAACAAATGAAAAATCTACGAGATCATTGATTTGACGAAGCATATTATCTTTAGGTACGACGATATCGTATATGTCCATAAATGCACTAAGGTTAAGAGATTGTTGGTTTGAAATCATCCGAGACACCACCTGAAATTAATCATTTAATTATACAGGAAAACAGATATCCCTCCTCAAAAAAATGAGGAGGGATATCTGTTTATAGATGTTGGACTTTTTCAGTGGCCTCTGAAATTACAGACGTCATCTTTTTTAAGTCTACTACGGATCTATATAAGTTAGTCATCCGAAGAGGGCTTACGAGAAGCCTTCTCTTTGGGAATGGCATGTTCGACCGCATCACGTTGATCCTCATCCTCAAGTGCTTCGGGGAAGGAGTCCTCAGTGAACAGTCCGAAGTCCGGGTCAATATCCCGTTCGGTCACGAGATTATCCGGTTCATGCACATGCTTTTGGCGATCTTCCTTCATCGTGTATGCACCTCCTCATTCAGGATGTCATAACAGCTGTTAATGTCGCGGTGGAATGTCGTTCTCTGGTTTAGCATCCGCACCAGCACCATTAAGCAAGTCGGTACCATGCAACGCATCCGGATCGGGTGCAGCAGGATCAACCGGACTGTTCGGTTGCAGAAGATCTGCATCCGGTACAGATTCCAGCGGTGTCTCAGCCAAACGTGAATCCAATTCCGGCTCATCCACAGCGGTTGCGGCTACGGGTGCCAGATCCGAATCTTCCGTAACAATCCGTCTGCCGGAAACTTCATCAAAGGTGTCCATATCGCCTTCCGGGACTTCCGTCTCTGGTGGAATATCGCGGGACCTCTGATAACGGTCATAATAGCGGTCGCTCTCTTCGTTACTAATTGGTTTGTCAGACATGAGTAACACTTCCTTTCATTGTCGGTTGTCCAAAGCTTCTTACTCCGTAGTTACCCAAAGCGCTAGTGTTGTAATCTTGCACAGGTTATTATCTCCGGGTGTTCACTACGATATGAATGCCTTAGAATTTGGGGAATACATATTTAACCAAGAAGTATAAGAATCCGAAAAAGATAATGATATACGCGGCATATTTAATAAATGTGGAAGCGACCATACTTGAATCCGATTTATGCTGAACATCCTTATGTTCTACCTCAACCGTACGATGGGGCTCATTCATTGTAATCATCTCCTTAGCGTGTTTGTTTGCTTTGAGAAACCATTACACCCGGAGCAAAGGATTGAATCGCAGCCACCGTTTTTACAGCTTTTCCTGTTTTGCCTATGTTATGATGAAGCTTGAATATGTAAGGGAGGGATTCATGTGGACTGGTATACACTGGGGAATATGATCACACGCATCCGTATCGGGCAAAAGGCGTCCACACCCGGGTTCTCCCGTACCGTCATCCGTCGTCCGGATGGTTTGTTTTGGGTAGGCGGTATATGGTCTGGGCAAGTTGTCCAGTTACGGGATTTCCTTTTTTCCGACATATGGACCATCTATGATGATGAGGAGACAGAGCAGTGGCTTGAATTTCGCAGTCAAGTTGAACAGAAAGAACGGGAAATGATAGTGAACCAGTTCGAAGACCTGCGTGATTAATTGAATAACTTTAACAATAAAATGGAAATAAGACTATAAATCGACTTAAATGTGAAATTTCATTTTATCTCAAGAAGGTGACGTGACAAACGGTGGCGAATGATAAATGAGAGAATCTAAGATAGGGAAAATTAGAACTTTGAGGTGCTGTGAATGAAAAATGTGCCCAAAGCTATCGTCATCTTATGGATGAGTGTATTGATTATTCTAGGCATGCCACATGGGATAGTCTTTGCAACTACAGGAGTGGTTCAGCAACCTGTATCCATTACAGGATGGGAAGTAAAATGGGGGAACGTTGACGATCAAGGATTCATCAGTGAGGTTAAGGGAGCAGACGAAATATGGGAAAAGCAGGGCAGTGATAAGTTAGAGTATAGCAATACGGATCGATCGAATTCTTTGTGGACTCGCCTGACCATTCCTGAGTTGAGTGAGGAAAGTTCAGCCATTCGATTTGAGAACATTAAAGGCAATCATATTGTTGTTTATCTGGAAGACCGCAAGGTCTACGAGAACTATCATTACAATTATGATAATAATGCTGTGTTGCTGCCCTTATCCAGCGAAAATTCAGGTGACACGCTCTATGTATGGTCGCAAAATGAAAAAGGCCGTCTGGGGATACAAGGTATTGTTCAGGTGGGACCTTATGCCGCGTTACAGGAGAAATATATTCATAACGGACTTATTGATGTAATTTTGGGCGCGACCTTTGTGTTCACAGCGATTACGATGCTGAGTTGTACATTCTTCCTTGGCAAATTCCATAAGGGATTATGGATCTCGCTATGCATCGTGATGGGTTCCATCGGCACGATGATCATCACGTACTCGCAATTTTTGTATACGTTCTATCAGGTATATGGTGACCTGTATTCCGTAGTCTTTGATCTGGCGATGCTGCTGGGTATGCCAGCGCTATGTTATTTTTTTGAACAGATTATCGGGCCTGGACTGCATGGAATCTTCACCAAACTGCGAAAAATACTATTCATATATTCAGTTATCGCTGTGTTCTCTCTATTTATCTATGTTACTTCAGGTGGGCAATGGGAGATCCTCTACAATCTGCTCGTACAGCGTGTGGTTGGCATTGTGCTGGTCATTCTGCTGACGATCCTGTTGGTTGGTACCATCGCCAAAGCGCTGCAACGAAATCGGGAAGCTATGCTGCTTGCGACAGGATTTGGTACATTTGCCTTGATCAGTGTGGCTGAACTGTTGTGGTATTATCAGCGGAGTGGGACGTATCATCTGTTATGGTGGAAATGGTCCATGGTTGCATTTGTGATCTCGTTGATTGCCATTCTCGGAAGTCGTTTTGCCGAAAAACATACTAAAGTTCTAGAGTATTCCAAGGAACTGGAGCTGTTCAACAATGAGTTGCAGCGATCCGAAAAGATGGAGATTATTAGTGAATTGGCAGCTTCCGTTGCGCATGAAGTACGTAATCCACTTCAGGTGACAAGAGGATTCCTGCAGCTTATGACAGAACAGGAAGACAACAAAAATAAGGGGTATGTGCGAATTGCACTGGAAGAACTTGATCGGGCTTCGGGCATCATAACGGATTTTCTTACCTTTGCCAAACCTGAGTTTGACCATATTATCTCGCTCAATATCTCGGATGAGTTCAATCATATTGAAGGCATTCTTGTACCGATGGCTAACCTGGAAGGTGGAAAAATCACCACCGACATTCCGCCGGATCTATATATTCGAGGCAATTCCTCGAAGTTTAAGCAGGCTTTTATCAATATTATTAAGAACAGTATTGAAGCTCTGCAGGGACAAGGTCAGATTGATATCTGGGCGTATAAGCAGGATGGAATGATTAAGGTGCATGTCAGGGATAACGGAGAAGGAATGGACGAGGAAGCACTCTCCCGGTTAGGTGAGCCTTATTTCTCCAATAAAATCAAAGGCACAGGCCTCGGCATGATGGTGACATTCCGAATTGTTGAAGCGATGCAAGGACAGATCAGCTTTACAAGCACCAAAGGGGTAGGAACAGAAGCGGTTGTATCTTTTGTCGAGTTCGTCGATTGACGAACTCACAGAAGGATACAGCGGCTTTTTTTGTTCCTACCCCTAATTTCTTACACTACAAGATTAGCTCACCCGAATTAACTTCTCCAAGGTCCGCAATTCACATCATAATTTACTTTGGAAGGATTGGGAGGTATGACAAGTACATAGTCATTCTGCTGCTCCTCAACAGTACGTACCTGAATGTGCTCCGGAATTACGATGCCAAACGCTTCACGAAGCGCCTGCTTCGGATTGGAGTGCAATTGTTGTCTGAAGTGCTCGTCAGTCCAAGCCTTTTCAATAATATCCTCATGCAACGTTTTCTCTGATACCATCATCGTCAACATTCCCTTCATATTTAAAATTAAACTGAATCAGCTTAGTCCTTATGCTCAGAATCCCAACTATTGCTCGCTAATCCAGTGATGAAACCCGCCTTGGAGAAGCTGTTTCTTCCGTTGTGTAATGTCCTGAACAGCTTGTACTAAAGTGCTGCATAAATAAGAATCAAACGCTTCTAGCTGCGATATTCCTAAGTTAGACGATGTTAGTGTACGATTATAGTGATAAGCAATGTCTACGTAAGAGTTCATGAGTTGTGTATTGTATACATTGTCATGTATACGTTCGCTTAGAGGTTGAACTGGATAGTTGTGATTCAGTGCTGCGGATATGTGGGAGAGGTAGCTGTTGTAGTTTCCATGCACAGCATCTTGTTGCGTGTCTGTGAAGTCATCGGTCATCTGGAGTGTCATGAGTGTGATGTTGATGGCAGAACACACCGGGGTGATCCGGTCGGACTGATTCAGCAGAAGCAGTGCACCAGTAGCTCCAATGAGGAGAGGGGCAGCCTTTTGCGCAATCAACAAGGGATTCTGTTGGAAATAATCAATGGAATGCTCACCCGTAACACTCACGGCCCAATCCACTACATATTGTCTGAAATAGACCCAGAACGTGGAGGAAGGATTGAATAATACCGAGTAAGATTGAAGTGCATCCATGTAATATAGATTACCCAGGGATAACTTCAATGTGGCATTCTCCGGTTGTTCATCCATCACGTCGTCCTGATTCAGAAAATATAACATATGGATGAGACAGGCTGTACTTAATTGGTGTGCTTTCTCTGGGGGTAGTTTATCTGAATGTTGCATCCAAAGTGGAGTGATGTACCCGATGTAGCTGTGTCCCGAATCTCGTAACAGCGGATTAACCGAACGAAGCTGCTCTAATGCATGTCCTGACAAGGGTTCGGGATATTCCCGTACGAGTTGTTCCGCTGAAGCAAACACGACCTCCAGATCGGATCTAAACGGATCTAACCAATCTTTCCGCATTGTTACATATCGTCCTTCCTACGATAAGGTAATCCAGGACTGTTCAACTATATTAGTTGAAATAATCATTTACACGATAACGGAGAGGACAGAAAAAACCTGAAAAAGCGAAGCGTTCGCCTTTATCACCGGATTTTCCCTAAAGGGAAATAATCAAAAAATCTGGGGATAACAGCGATTGGAAGGTTGTTCTGTCAGCGTAGTGTCAGTGTAAATAATATGTAGTTCAACTGATATAGATCATGAAGTTACACTTAGTATAGCGGAAATAAACTGAAAAAAATAGGATTTTTTGTGATCAATTGTGAGAAAAATGATGACTTTTTGTATTTTATGGCATAAAAAAGTGGATTTTAGGCTCAAACTAGGAAGGCACAGGATTTCGACATCGGAAAGGCGGCAGAAAAATGAATTTGAAATGGAAAACATGGATGGCAGCCGGATTGGTAGCCGTAGTTATAACAGCAGCAACAGGACATGTAGCATTCGCTGATTCAACGGTTCGGGCTGAGGAACATGTCGATGCGTCAAAAGCTTCTTCCTCCGGCAAACCAGCGAAGCCATGCATGCAGGCAGGACACGGTCTGTTTATGATTGGTGAGACGGCAGACTTGCTAGGGATTGGACTCCGGGATCTGAAAGAACAGATGGAACTTGGCAAGACGTTGTCCCAGATTGCGAAAGAGCGTAAGGGACTTAGTGAGGAGCAGTTATTGCAGAAGTTGAAGCCTACACTGGCACAGCGTTTGGATCAAGCTGTAGAAGAAGGTTGTCTCACCAAGGAACAAGCTGCAGCCACGAAGGCAGACATGGATACAAAGTTGAAAAAGGTCATCAATACCCCGCTGCGTGATTTGCGGCGTGAATTTGCCCACCATGGCAAACGTTCCATGGTAGATAAAGGTGAAATTGCCCGGTTTATTGGAGTCACCCCTGCTCAACTGCACGAGCAGCTTCAGGGAGGGAAATCCCTGGCTGAGATTGCTCAGGCAAAAGGCATTAGCGAAACGCAGCTGGTGGACAAGCTGAAGGAACAATTAACGGGTGATCTGAAGAGATTTGTGAATCAGAAGGGCAACGTGCATCCAGCCCCGGGTCCCCAGGAACCTGTTCCTGGACGATCAACTTCGAGCGAAGTGAAATAAAGAAGAGCGTCTCCATGAGGGGACGCTCTTCTTTATTTCAAAATGGCTCACTCGTTCCCGTACTGCGAGTTGGGCCGGGTGACGGAGTTCGCTCAAGTGAATTTCTTTTATCCACAGCAGCTGATGAATTAGGTATAGAACGTGGTTTACGCATTAACCCTACGGTGAAACGTGAGCCAGGAAGCTTGGATAGCGTCCAACTGATTGCAAGAGCAATCCCAACTGTTACAAGGAACGATAGCAACGTTACAGGCAGATGCCATCCACTGAGATGAAGCGGTCTGGTTACATAAGCGATCGCGTAGATCACCAGTGCATGAACCAGATATCCACCAAATGAATAACGGCCAATCCAGGCTAAGAGGCGCTGAAACCGTGTATCTTTGCCCCGCATTAGTACAAGGAAACCATACATCATAAACATCTGAGCCATAATGATCAGGAATGTGGTTGGTTTCAGATAGGTAGAGATATTCAGATTCACAACATCCCCTGACCCACGCAGCACATCGTAACCAAGCCATATATACATCCCTATAAACAGACAGATCGTCCATGGCAGGATCTTCGTGGTCCAACTCCTCCAGCTATCCACTGACCAGGCACATACGGCACCCAGTAAAAAGTAAAACCAGTACATCACCCATGAATAGGAGCGATATTGCAGCAACGTTGACCAAGGCTCAGACATGGATTCTGTCCAGCCCCCCATATTATAGTAGGACCATTGCATAAGCAGGGCATATAGTGCTGCCGCAAAGAGAATTAGTCCGATAATGACTTGCATGGGCGTGAAACGTGAGGTGTTCTGGATACGTCTCTGAATGGTTTTTGCTCCTGTCCAGAACAGGGGGAACAGAATATAGAACTGAAACACCATAATGACAAACCAGAGATGATATCCCGTCTGTGGTATAAACAGTTCACGAATCAGACTGCGAAAATCCGGTATGCCTGCACGCCAGAACGCGGGGGTGAAGATACGGACAGAAAGCCAGTAGATCAGTGTCCATACGACAAACGGCATATAGATATCGCCAAATCGCTTTCGAATGAAGCGAGGGTAATCCGGTTTGGTGTTACGATGATGGTAAAACAACATTACACCCGATAGAAATACAAACGTTGGCGTACCAAATCGGGTCAGATGATAAATCATGGTCAGCATAATGGAATCCGGTTGTTCAATATCAGCGCGATAGATATACTCAGCGATACTATGCTGCATGACGATTGCCAGAAAGGCAATGCCCCGCAGTTCGGTCCATTCCGTTATTCGCGGTTTTTTCACATTGTAATCCTCCCTCCAGGAACCGGAGTTCATCATATAAGGGTACCTGTTAAACATTAAGGCTGCATTAAATGGAGAAAATAGGTACTAAAAAAGACGGCTTTGGCCGTCTTTTCTATTGATATATCTCATGCTTGTTTTAGTTCTGTTCCTCTGATGATAGAGTCTCTGAGGACGCGGCATCTTCTTCAAACAGTTTCTGAATGTAGGACTGGAGTTTGGTCACATCAACACCCAGTACCTGAGCTGAGCCGACCAGTTCATTGGTGAGTAGTTTGTTCGGTGGAATCTGCTGCTGATCAATATCGTTCACGTGGATATCGAAGCCAAGTGATGCGAGTTTTAACATCTGAGTTGGACTGAGGTCTGTCTCAATATAGGGAGCGATCGCTTCCAGGATATCCGGGATTTTGAAAAGCGACGTGGTGCTCTGCATTTTCTTGGCCAGCTCGGTCATGAAGATCCGCTGCCGTTCGGTGCGCGTGAAATCCGAGGTGGCATCATGCCGGAACCGAACATATTGCAGAGCGGTTTTGCCGTCCATATGCTGCAATCCTTTTTTCAAGTCAATGTCGTACATATGTTTATCTGCTTTACTGGTGTAATACATGTCTTTCTCCACATCGATCTCAATGCCGCCTACCGCATCAACAAGTGCCATGAAACCTGTAAAGTCTGTGTAGACATAATGCTGAATGGGAATACCGAGCAGATCACTGACGGTTTGTTTAGTCAGCTCCGCACCCCCGTAGGAAAAGGCTGCATTAAGTCTGCTTTTGCCATGCCCGGGAATGGCTACATAGGTATCACGCAGTACGGAGAATAGATGGGCTTTCTTGGTGACCGGATCAATGGAAGCGACCATGACCGAGTCCGAGCGTCCTGCATCGTCGCCTCTTGAGTCTCCACCAAGGAGCAGAATGTTCACCCGTTCCTGGCCCTCCCATCTGGGAATCGTTGTCGTTGGTGTGTCTGAATCGTTGTCTGTGCCGGAAGAGGACGAGTTGGATGAAGTCCCGGAAGCCGTGGAGATGCTATTGGCAAAATGAACAATCGAATATCCGTAATAGACAACGACACCTGTAACTGCAAGTGCCAAGGTCAGGGCTGTACCCCATAACCATTTTTTAAGCATAATCTTCACCTTTCTATGATTGAACTGATATGTAACCCAAACTAGTTTAACAAAAAGAAAGCAAAATGTCCTCTTTGATTTCGTAACTTCGGTCAATGTGAGTAATGTTTGACAAATAGTTAGTGTATATTTATTATGTAAAAAATAATCTTGTTTTGTGTAATGGGGGTATTAAAAGCCAGTTATGAATCAATCACTATTTAATTGGATTAATCAGTTTGCAGACCAAATACCGTTTCTGGACTGGTTTATGATCACATCATCCGAGTATGCGGTTTGGATCATGATCGCACTGCTCGTTGTTGTATGGTTTCTCGGCGATCCATCGAAACAACGAATTGTTTTCTATGCCTGTGTGGCTTCCATTGTAGCGCTGGTTCTGGCCAAATGGGGGATTTCACCAGCGGTCGGTCACCCAAGACCTTTTGTAGAAGGGACTGTGCATCAGCTGGTTGCCCATGTACCTGATCCTTCTTTTCCAAGTAAACATGCTTCCTTTGTATTTGCTCTGGCGGCTGCTTCATTCTTTATTGGACGTCGCTTCGGGTTATGGATGTTGTTACTCGCTGTGTTGACAGGGGTGTCGCGTGTATATGTTGGTGTGCATTATCCAGGAGATATTCTGGGAGGATTCATTCTCGGAAGTCTGCTTAGTGTGGTTCTGATTACAACCCGCAATTATACCAAGTCGATTCCCGACTTTTTCATTAATATACACCGACGTGTTTTTCGTTAGCTTTTGAAAGCAATGTCTAGTGAAGTTTTGGTAGTTTAGTTTATTGAAAGAAGTCTCTTATCTCTGGTTCTGCCAAAGATGGGAGACTTTTTTTGTGTTATGTTCGAAGTTACATGAAATTTACAGAAATTGAATTCTAACATCTACAATTCACGACGATAGGTGACGATATATTATAAATATGTATTATTTTGAGGAGTGGGACACATGGAAGACACGCGGGGGAATAAGTTGGGGATATTGAAGTTAACGATTCGAGGCAAGTTACTGACTGGTTTTCTCATAGTCGTGGCTCTGTTGATTGTTGTAAGCGTTTATGCGTTAATACAGATCCATAATATGTCTGGTAAAGCCAATGATGTGGACCAGACCTGGATGCCGAGTGTAAGCCTGTTGGGTATGATGAATGGTGATGTTTCGGATGTAGAGCGGTTAGCGCTGGCCATTATCGTTGAACAAGACGAAGAAGAAAACGTCAAGGTGAATGAAGCGTTAAAGTTGCTCCTCACGAAGATTGAAGATGAGCGTAAACAGCTGCTAACGTTCATTGAGAGCAATGATGAAGCAATGAAGCTCTACAATGATTTCAGTACGAATTATGATGCTTATGTGGAGAAAATGCCTGCATTCATAGAATTCGGTATTGCAAATAACTATGAAGAAGCAAGTAGACTGCACACTGAAGCCTATCCATTGTGGTATACAGCTAACGACACGATTGCCAAGCTGATCGAATCTGGGAATAAAGGATCGGATGCAGCAACGAATGATTCTGTCGAGTTGGCTGAGAATACATTTAATGTGATTTTGGCCGTGACGATTTTTGCATTCCTGATCGCCGTGTTCATTGCATTCTTCATTGCAAGCATCATCTCACGTCCAATCAAAAAGATGAATGAAGCGGCCATGGCTATTGCCAATGGTGATCTGACGGGTGAGACGATTGTGCTCAAGAACAAAGACGAATTGGGAACGCTCGCGGCTTCCTTCAATACCATGAGTGGCAATTTGCGCTCCATGATTGAATCGGTATCGATGACTTCCGAACAGGTAGCAGCTTCATCGGAAGAGCTTCTTGCAAGTGCAGAGCAGAATACTCAAGCATCGGAACAGATTTCCGAAACGGTTGAGGAACTGGCCGTGGGCACGTCAGATCAAGTTGATATTGTGAAGCGCTCTTCACAGGCGATGAATGAGATGGCTCTCGGATCAGAGCAGATTGCCGAGCTTGCTCAGAGTGTATCCGTATCTGCTGTGGATGCGGCGAATCAATCTTCCGAAGGAAATATGATTATTCAGCAAGCGGTTGAACAGATGGGTTCTGTTCGGAATTCCATTGCTTCGCTGACTGAATTGGTTACAGGGCTGGGGGAACGTTCAGCAGAGATTGGAACCATTACCGAGGTAATCAACAACATTGCTCGGCAGACCAATCTGCTTGCACTGAATGCAGCCATTGAAGCCGCACGAGCAGGAGAGCACGGACGTGGTTTCGCCGTAGTTGCGGGAGAAGTGCGTAAGTTGGCTGAGGAATCTTCTACATCTGCGCAAAGAATTACGGATCTCGTTCAATTGATCCAGAAAGATACGGATCATGCTGTTCAGGCAGTGAAAGTGAACAGCAGTGAGACAGAAGCAGGAATCGAGATGGTTACTGCGGCAGGACAAGCGTTCGAGCAGATCTCGGATGCGGTCAACAAAGTAGCGGGTGAAATCCAGGAAGTATCTGCAGGTTCAGAGGAAATGTCGGCGAGTACAACTGAGGTTGTAGGATATGTAAGTCAAATCTCCAACATTGCTGGAGAGGCAGCGGGCGGGGTTCATAATGTATCTGCCGCAACTCAGCAGCAGTTGGCTTCGATGGAAGAGATTGCATCATCCGCGGGTTCATTATCCAAAATGGCCGAAGAACTGCAGGAGCAGATTAACAAGTTCAAAGTGTAACCAATGAGATGTTCTGATACCTAAGGTGTAGAGAAACATACTGACAGGATGGTCAGAATGCCATTCGATTTGTACTGTTTATGATAACAAGGGCGAGAAGCTGTTTCTCTAACGCGCATATGCGTTAGAGAAACAGCTTTTTTTGTCACATGACGCAGAGCAGGTCACAACAATGTTATTTCAGAAGTCACCAACGCTTATATAGCTGGTGAAACAAACGGTTATAATGGTAATTAATGGTGGAACTTACACTGAAATACACCATGGGGAGGAGCGATATAAACTTGCAGTCCAGAGTAATGCATACGGAATATTGATGAAGAGGAGATGAATAGTTGAACATGAAGGGGAGCTGGTGGAGACGAGTCGCTATGATCGCGTTATCGGCAGGACTACTGGCAGGGAGTTTATCGATGGGCACAGGAATTCGTAAGGCGGATGCGGCCGCCGGAAATCAAAACTATGCTGAAGCACTGCAAAAGGCCATTTACTTCTATGAGGCACAGCGTTCGGGTCCGTTGCCAGCGAGTAATCGGGTCGAATGGCGTGGTGATTCGGGCATGCAGGATGGAGCTGATGTAGGCGTTGATCTGACCGGAGGATGGTATGATGCCGGAGATCACGTAAAGTTTGGTTTTCCGATGGCTGCTTCCGCAACGATGCTCGCCTGGTCTGTCGTGGAATACAGCGACGGATATGAACAGGCCGGACAACTGGAGGAGATCAAGGATAATATCCGATGGGCGACCGACTACTTTATGAAAGCGCATACGAAACCAAATGAATTATGGGGACAAGTGGGGGCAGGCAATACCGACCATGCTTGGTGGGGTCCTGCAGAAGTCATGCAGATGAACCGTCCTTCGTTCAAGATAGATGCTTCATGCCCGGGCAGTGATCTGGCGGCAGAAACGGCTGCAGCGCTGGCAGCGTCATCGATTGTATTTGCAGATGATGATCCGGCATATTCGGCAAGACTGCTCCAACATGCGAAAGAGCTGTACAACTTCGCAGATACATATCGGGGGGAATACACCGATTGTATCACTGATGCTGCAGCGTTTTATAATTCGTGGACAGGATACGAAGACGAGCTGGCATGGGGTGGCGCATGGCTTTATTTAGCCACTAATGATAGCGCTTACTTGTCCAAAGCCATTGCAGCTACGGACCGGTGGTCTTCTAGCGGAGGCTCAGCCAATTGGCCCTATACCTGGACACAAGGTTGGGACAGTAAACATTATGGTGCCCAGATTCTGCTTGCCCGTATTACGTCCAGTTTGAACATGCTGGAGGCGACAAGATTTATTCAGTCGACTGAGCGCAATCTGGATTATTGGACGGTTGGAGTCAATGGGACACGAGTCAAGTATACGCCAGGAGGTCTGGCGTGGCTGGATCAGTGGGGATCGCTCCGATATGCAGCGAATGCATCCTTTATTTCTTTTGTATACTCCGACTGGGTCAGTGATCCTGTGAAAAAGTCAAGATATCAGGATTTTGCTGTCTCACAGATGAATTATATTCTGGGCGATAATCCGCGTCAGAGCAGTTATGTGGTCGGATATGGGCAAAATGCACCTCAACATCCGCATCATCGGACCGCTCACAGTTCATGGCTGAATAACGAAGATTTCCCGGCTAACCATCGCCACATTCTGTATGGTGCCATGGTCGGTGGCCCGGATGCATCGGATGGATATACCGATGATATCGGGGATTACGTGAGTAATGAGGTCGCAACCGATTACAATGCTGGTTTTACCGGCGCACTGGCAAAGATGAATTTGCTGTTTGGTCAGAATCATCAGCCCCTGGCGAACTTCCCTGCACCTGAGGTGAAGGGAGATGAGTTCTTTGTGGAGGCTGCGATCAAATCATCAGGTGCCAATTATACGGAAATCAGAGCACAGCTTAATAATCGTTCCGCTTGGCCTGCCCGAATGGGAGATCAACTTTCTTTTAAGTATTTCCTGGATTTGAGTGAAGTGTATGCTGCCGGACGTACGGTATCGGACGTGCAAGTGACAACTTCCTATACGGAGGGGGCGACGGTATCCCAACCAGTTGTGGTGAATGCAGCCCAGCATATCTATGCCATTACGGCGAACTTCGGTAATACCAAGATCTATCCAGGTGGGGAAGGAAATTATCGTAAAGAAGTACAGTTCCGCATTACAGGCCCACAGGGTGCATGGAATGCCAGCAATGATCATTCGTTCCAGACGCTGACCACAGGCACTCCTGTGAAGAGCATATACCTTCCAGTCTATGATGCAGGGGTGAAGGTGTATGGACAGGAGCCTGGTGTTACACCAGTCACGGTTCCAGGCGCACCTGCTGGCGTGCAGGCTGTAGCGGGAAGCAGTCAGGTTAACCTGACCTGGGCCGCTGTATCCGGGGCCGAATCGTATACGGTGAAGCGTTCCGAGGTGAGTGGAGGACCATATACAACTGTTGCGACAGGGGTTAATGGATTGACCTACACAAACACGGGACTGACCAACGGGACGGCTTATTATTATGTAGTGTCTGCTGTGAATTCAGCAGGGGAATCATCGGGTTCTGTGCAGGTGTCGGCTACCCCGCAAGCAGCTTCGACGGTGCCGGGAGCACTGACTTTAAGTGGGACAGCTGGCAATGCGCAGTCGGTCCTGACTTGGACAGCAGCCTCGGGCGCTACTAGCTATAAGGTACAACGTTCGGTGGCAGGCGGGACATATGCAGATGTGGCAACTGGATTGTCTGTGCTGACTTACACCGATACAACAGCACTGAATGGTACCACGTACAATTACCGGATTGCAGCCGTGAATGCGAACGGACAGACACTGTCCAATGTCCTGGCATTGACGCCTTCTGCACCTCCGGTGACCACCGGTACACTCGAAGTGCAGTACCGCAGCGGAGGGTCCGGGAATTCAAGTAATGCGGTGACTCCGCAGTTCAACGTGAAGAATACCGGAACACAGGCGATTGATCTCAGTACCGTGAAGATCCGATATTATTTCACCAAGGATGGTGCCGATCAAATGACCTTCTGGTGTGATTATGCCGAGATGGGCACGGCCAATGTTGAAGGTACATTTGTCGCAGTGAATCCGGCGAAGGGTACCGCAGATACGTATCTGGAGATTAGCTTCAAGCCTGGAGCAGGCAGTTTGGCCGCTGGAGCAGAGACCGGCGTGATTCAAGCACGCTTTTCCAAAAATAACTGGAGCAATTTCGATCTAAGTAATGATTATTCCTATGATGCTTCCAAGACGGCTTTTGCCGCATGGAACAAGGTAACCGGGTATCAGGGAAACACCAAAGTATGGGGCTTGGAACCGTAACTAGCTCAAGATCATTGGCCGAATAGCAGCATGGGCAGACCAACAGCACTTATATTCAATTTCCACTATTCCAGGGAGGTATATATTAATGTTGAAATCAGCTGCGAAAAAAAGTTTAACAGCCATGCTGGCGGGAACCGTCATGTTGACCGGATACACCGGACTCTGGGCAGGGCCGCAAACAGCGCATGCCGCAGATCAGGCCATCGAGATTCAGGCAGACAGCATTAATGAAGTTCGGTTTTTGCAATTATATGATCAGTTGAAAGATCCGGCGAACGGATATTTTTCGCCAGAGGGTCTGCCGTATCATTCCATTGAGACCCTGTTGAGTGAGGCCCCGGATTATGGTCATATGACGACGTCAGAGGCATACAGTTACTGGCTGTGGTTGGAAACCATGTATGGTCACTACACTGGAGACTGGTCCCAACTGGAAGCAGCTTGGGACAGTATGGAGAAATACATTATCCCGGTCAACGAAGGTGACGGCAAGGAAGAACAGCCTACGATGAGCTCATACAACCCGAACAGCCCTGCTACGTATGCAGCGGAAAAACCTTTTCCTGATCAATATCCATCGCAACTTAATGGTCAATATGCAGCGGGTAAAGACCCGATTGATGCCGAACTTAAGGCGACCTATGGTAACAATCAGACCTATCTCATGCACTGGCTGGTCGATGTGGATGACTGGTATGGATATGGAAACCTGTTGAATCCATCACATACGGCTACCTATGTGAACACGTTCCAGCGTGGGGAGCAGGAGTCTGTGTGGGAAGCCATTCCGCATCCATCTCAGGATGATAAATCTTTTGGTAAGGCAAACGAAGGCTTCATGAGCTTGTTCACAAAGGAAACTCAGGTACCGTCAGCGCAATGGCGTTACACTAACGCCACGGATGCCGATGCGCGTGCTGTACAGGTGCTGTATTGGGCGAAGGAGATGGGATACAACAATCCGGAATATCTGGATAAAGCGAAGAAGATGGGGGACTATCTGCGCTATGGCATGTATGATAAATACTTCCAGAAAATTGGAAGTGCAAAGAGCGGTACACCAACTCCGGGTACAGGCAAGGATTCCAACATGTATCTCATGGCTTGGTATACGTCTTGGGGAGGTGGCTTGGGTCAAGGTGGGGATTGGGCTTGGCGCATTGGAGCGAGCCATACCCATCAGGCTTATCAAAACCCGGTTGCAGCGTATGCTTTGTCTGATCCGGCAGGCGGCTTGATTCCGGAATCAGCAACAGCGAAGGCAGATTGGAATGCTACGCTGAAACGTCAGTTGGAATTCTACACTTGGCTACAATCCCATGAAGGAGCTATCGGCGGGGGAGCAACCAACAGTCTGGATGGTTCATACAAAGCCTATCCGGCAGGCGTAAGTACATTCTATGACATGGCTTATCAGGAGGCACCTGTATATCGTGATCCGGATTCCAACACCTGGTTTGGATTCCAGGCATGGCCGCTGGAACGTGTAGCCGAGATGTACTATATTCTTGCGGAGAGCGGGGACTTGACCTCTGAGAACTTCCAGATGGCCAAGAAGGTAATCACGAAGTGGATCGACTGGAGTAAGGATTATGTATTTGTAGGTGAGCGTCCGGTGACGGATGCGCAGGGCTATTATCTGAATGCGGCTGGACAGCGCATTTTGGGTGGAACTAATGTTCAGGTAGCAACAACGCCGGCGCCGGGTGAGTTCTGGATTCCGGGTGGTCAGGAATGGCAGGGTCAACCGGACAAATGGAATGGATTCAGTTCGTTTACGGAAAATCCAAACTTCCGTGTAACGACCAAAGATCCAGTGCAGGATACAGGAGTTCTGGGAAGTTACGTTAAAGCTCTGACCTTCTTCGCAGCCGGAACACAGGCAGAGAACGGTACACTTAGCGCGGAAGGCCAAGAAGCCAAGGATTTGGCTGAGGCTTTGCTGGATACAGCTTGGGATTACAATGATGGTGTGGGGATTGTTACGGAAGAAGAACGTAAAGACTACTTCCGCTTCTTTGCCAAAGAGATCTATATCCCAGCGAACTGGTCTGGAACCTTTGGTCAAGGCAATACGATTCCAGGTACAGCAGGTGTACCTTCCGATCCGGCGAAAGGTGGCAATGGCGTATACATTGGATACTCCGATCTGCGTCCAGCCATCAAGCAAGATCCGGCATGGGCTTACCTGGATAATCTGTACAAAACGTCATATAACACAACCACGAAGCAGTGGGAAAACGGTACACCTACCTTTACGTATCACCGGTTCTGGTCACAGGTGGATATGGCTACAGCGTATGGCGAGTATGATCGTCTCCTCGGAGATTCCGATAGTCCGGAAGTGGAAGTACCCGCTGCTCCTGCTGGCGTAACAGCAACTGGAGGAAGTGAGCAAGTGGTTCTGAATTGGAACGCAGCCGCTGGTGCAGCCTCGTATAACGTGAAACGTGCAGAAGTGAATGGTGGTCCTTATACGTCTGTAGCGACAGGGGTCACAGGATCGACATTCACGGATACAGGCTTGACCAACGGCACAACGTATTATTATGTCATCACTGCGGTGAATGCCGTAGGTGAGTCTGCACCGTCGACACAGGCATCTGCAACACCACTCGCAGGTACCGTTGTGCCAGGCGTATTCAACCTTACTGGAACGGCTGGCAATGCCCAGGCGGTCCTGACATGGACTGCATCAACTGGAGCAGCGAGTTATAAGGTACAACGTTCGGTAGGCAGCGGGGCATATGCTGATCTGGCAACAGGTTTGACCGCACTGACGTATACCGACGCTACAGCGGTAAATGGTACGGCTTATAATTATAGAGTCGTAGCTATTAATACGAGTGGTCAGACGAATTCAAATGTATTGGTGTTGACCCCATTGGCACCTCCAGTTACAACGGGAACGCTTGAAGTACAATACCGTAATGGTAGTTCAGGGGCTTCGGTCAATGCGATTACTCCACAATTTAATGTGAAGAATACTGGTACAACTGCTGTGGACTTGAGCAAAGTGAAGGTCCGGTATTATTTCACCAAGGATAGTGCCGCTGATCTGAGTTTCTGGTGTGATTATGCACAGATTGGCAGTGGTAACGTGGAAGGGCATTTTGTTTCAATAGATCCGGCCAAGGGCACAGCAGATACGTATCTGGAGATTGAATTCAAAGCGGGTGCCGGCAGTTTGGCCGCGGGTGCCGAAACCGGAATCATCCAGGGACGTTTCTCGAAAAACAACTGGACGAATTTTGATCAAACGAATGATTATTCCTTTGATTCCACCCAAACGGCCTTCAGTGCCTGGACAAAAGTGACGGCTTATCAGGATGGCGCCAAGGTATGGGGAATTGAACCTTAAATGAGTTGATCAACCAATTGTAGAGTGATGTTACTCATCATTCAGGTTAAGCCGGGGAGAAATCCCTGGCTTTTCTTTTCTTATGGAAAAGCAAAAATGAAATACAAAATAATCAAACGGACACTGCTGATAAATCGATCCGTATTGGGGCTGGAGGCAAAAATGTGAATTCGGGGAACGGTAATCGGCAAATGAATCATAGTAATGTTTACCATATTTGCGATTTTAAACATTAAAATCTAGGTCATATGGCATATGCCCTGAATGAGAAACGACCTAACTCTTTTATCGCGGTAAAATGAAGTATATCAAATAGTTACAATAATTTAACCTTTCAAAAAGAAGGGATCAGCAGTGGATTTTTCCAGTAGATTATGGACGCACCCTGATACTTAATGCTCAAGTTCGCCTATATCAATACAGGACTTTTGACTGATGAACGTTATGGAGAGCCCGTTTACAATGGGGCAAGCCCGGGAGAACCAAGCCAGGTTAAAATTCTGTAACATCAGGGGGAACTCGACATCATGAACTGGAAAAAAACGATTATTACGGCAAGTGTCACAGCAACGATGCTGATGGGAAGTCTGACGACAGGAGCACTAACGGCACAGGTATCGGCAGCTGCTGTTAACAATTCACAAGTAAAAGTAATTTGGGGCGTAAACTTACGCACAACACCTTCTTCTTCTGCGAAGATTGTTCGCTTGGTCGCTAAAGGGGAAACGGTAACGGTGCTTCAGCAATCCGGTTCGGATTGGTATAAGATTAAGGATTCTGCTAACCGGACAGGCTACATATCTTCTTCATCCAAATACACACAAGCGATTAGTGGCGGCACAAGCGGATCGGGTTCGAATAGTGGTACATCGGTGACCGGCAATGCATCTGTAGAAAAAGTGATTGCAGCGGGAATGAAATATTTGGGAACACCTTATGAGTTCGGAGCCAGTCGTAACAGCACAGCTACTTTTGACTGTTCCAGCTTTGTACGCCAGGCCTTCATTGATGCACTGGGCATCAAGCTTCCAGCGGATTCCCGCAAACAGGGAGACTATGTAAAAGCCAAGGGTACAGTTCAGACGAACTGGAAAAACCTGAAACGCGGCGATCTGATGTATTTCATGTCGTATAAAGGCAGCTCTGCATCATCGTATTCGGGCGTGAATAAATCTAGCGCAACCATTACGCACACAGGGATTTACCTGGGCAACGGCAAGGTATTACATACGTATTCCAACGCTGGCGGTGGTGTAACAACTAGTGATATCTCCGGCAAACACTGGGAGTATCGCTTCCTGTTTGGTGGCAGTGCGCTGTAAGTTAGAACAAGAACTTTCTTAAATAATCTACGCATGTTCATATGCATACAAAACACCTCCCATTCTGCCTTTGACAGGCGACTGGGAGGTGTTTTGGTGTTATTTATTATTTTGAAGAACTCAATCGTGATAGTACAGCCGGAACAGGATATCCTGATTGTAGTTGCCGAATCCCTCACCATATAAGGTAAGCCCGCCTACATGCTGCGCATCTTCCTCCACAGAAAGACGAAGAGTCCACTGGTTGCGTTCGACCGGGATATCTGCGAGTGTAATGTCGGATAGATGTTGTCCATCAATAAACGTACCCTCATTGGTAATTCGCAGTACCTTGAGCATGCCGTACTGATTGACACTGTCACTCCACCATTCCGGGGTGAACATGCCACGTCCGTTGCCTGAATCTCCAGGGCTTGTCCATTCCCCTAATCGGATGCCATTCAGCATGAATGTAATATCCGAGGGCCAATTCGGATTCACCGAAGGGGCTTCTGATCCGATCTCGAGGGCCAGTTCAATGGCATTGATCTGCTGTCCGGATAAAATATAGTTTGGAATTTTGTACTCCACAAATCCACGGCCAAACCACAGAATATGCGCATGCATCCGCTCGGGGTCGAGAAAATAACGAGGGTCATCATACTGTCCGATAACATGATTGGATGTAGCCAGACCACATGTCGGATAGACGTCAAAGTGAGTATAGTGTCCCACAGGGACGGAAACCTCGTGAAGCTTGCGGGCTGTCCCACTTTCCTGCGGCATGGAGATGCCAATCCAGTCTACAGCAAGGCTGTTCATTTTATGTGTGCCGCCGTCTTTGCGTATCATTTTGGACTGAATAATGCCTACATCCTGAAGTTTGCGGACATGCATGGTCACGATGGCACTACTCAGACCCAGTGAAGCAGCAAGGTCCTTCACATTCATCGGGGTCTCTGCAACAAGGCGGATGATCTGTAGACGGACTTCACTGGCAAGTGCTTCATATAGGGGGAGCCATTCGGCATCGGTATTTGCTCTAATCACAATTGTTCCTCCATTTTATCTGTATAGAATTAAGTTAAACATAAATTCAGTAAAAAGAATAACATTTTGCAAAATTCAGGTTGAAATTAAGGC
This sequence comes from Paenibacillus sp. FSL K6-1122, assembly GCF_037977015.1. Classification (NCBI taxonomy): domain Bacteria; kingdom Bacillati; phylum Bacillota; class Bacilli; order Caryophanales; family Paenibacillaceae; genus Paenibacillus; species Paenibacillus sp. FSL K6-1122. The sequence goes on from NZ_CP150272.1 coordinate 1,425,483, forward strand.
TACAATCGATTTTAATATAAATATGAACGTTGATCCATAGAATATCAATTAATTTTTATATTAATCTTAGGGAGTTGAAATTCATTATGGAAAAAGCAAAAATGACGGTAGATAAAGATTTTACTATTGGTGTAGTGGATAAGCGCTTGTACGGATCATTTATTGAGCATCTGGGACGTGCCGTCTATGGCGGGATTTACGAGCCGGGGCATCCATCAGCGAACGAACAGGGTTTCCGCACGGATGTGCTGGAGATGGTCAAGGAGTTGAATGTACCGATTGTACGTTATCCTGGAGGTAATTTTGTATCCGGTTACAATTGGGAAGATTCGGTTGGACCTGTGTCAGAACGCAAACGCAGACTGGAACTGGCCTGGAGAACGATTGAGACCAATGAATTTGGCTTCAACGAATTCGTGGACTGGGCGAAACAGGCTAATTCTGAAGTGATGATGGCGGTCAATCTGGGAACACGGGGTACGGATGCAGCTCGCAACATTGTGGAGTACAGCAACCATCCGGAAGGTTCGTACTATAGTGATCTTCGCATCAAGCATGGATACAAGCAGCCGCATGCGATCAAAACATGGTGTCTGGGCAACGAGATGGATGGTCCTTGGCAGATTGGTCACAAAACGGCAGATGAGTATGGACGGTTAGCTGTTGAAGCGGCAAAAGTCATGAAGTGGACGGACCCGACAATTGAGCTGGTAGCCTGCGGAAGTTCGAATCTGAATATGCCATCGTTCCCGGAATGGGAAGCAACGGTGCTGGATCATACGTATGATCACGTCGAGTATCTGTCCTTGCATCAATACTACGGCAATCAAGAGCAGGATACACCAACGTTCCTAGCACGCTCGCTTGAAATGGATCGTTTTATCGATACCGTGAAGGCGACCTGTGATTATATCAAAGCGAAGAAACGCAGCAAAAAGACGATGTATCTCTCCTTTGATGAGTGGAATGTATGGTATCACTCCAATGAAAATGATTCGAAGATGGACCCTTGGCAGATTGCTCCGCCACAGCTTGAGGATATCTACAATCATGAGGATGCACTGCTTGTTGGTTGTATGTTGATCAGTATGCTCAAACATGCGGATCGGGTTAAAATGGCCTGTCTGGCACAACTCGTTAACGTGATTGCGCCGATCATGACAGATACGGGTGGTGGTTCATGGAGACAGACAATCTTCTATCCATTCATGCATACATCTCTCTTCGGACGTGGAACAGCATTGGTACCATTGATCCAGTCTCCAAAATATGATACAAAACAAATCACAGATGTCCCTTATCTGGAAGCTATTGCGGTTCATAACGAAGAGCAGGGTGAAGTGACTGTATTTGCAGTCAACCGTCATCTGGAAGAATCCCTTCCGCTCGAAGTGGACCTGCGTAGCTTCGGGAAGTGTACCGTGATCGAGCATATCGTGCTGGAAAGTGATGATCTCAAAGCATCTAATACGGCAGCACAACCAAACCGCGTTGCTCCTCATAATCGCGGGGGTGCAGTTGTATCTGATACTCTGATTACGGCGAGCTTGGCAAAAGCATCATGGAACGTGATTCGTTTGAAAGTGCAGTAATGGATTAGCATAAAGGGATGGGACACGTTGGAGCGCAAAGGCAGGCTTGATGCCTGAGAAGGAAGCCAGCGAACAGCGGATTAGCGTGTTCCTTCAATCAAAAAAGCTGGGTGCGAGTTCATCGCATCCAGCTTTTTCCGTTATATTTTATAGGGAAAGGGAAGGCATGGGGGACATGAGTGATGATGTGGCAGACAAGATAGCATATAAGTTAGGTAACGGCGTGTGTTGAAAATGAAGTGCACAGTCCTGTCATACGCATACGCGCTAACGAATCTAGGACACCTTATTGTGCCGACTATTGCTATAGTAGAAATTTAACGAATCGGAGACACGTTATCCTTGCAAAAAGACGGATGAATCTCGGTAAAAGCATGCCCAGAGCGGAAATAACGTGTCTCCGATTCGTTAGGATATCAGATTAGCCAAAAACAGACTAATAACGTGTGCTGAGTTCGTTACAATCCACCCACCTGTGTGAAAAGGTTAATTCTCTTCCGCTTTGATTCAGCGTAGCTTCCGCTCCAATTTAAAACTCAAAACTTTCACCGTCACGTGGGATGAGCACCTGACCATCCAACTGCTCGGATGCCAGATAAGTCGCAAGATCCGTACGAGACATCACACAATGGTTAATCGCATCCATGTGCACAGCGATGACATGAGCAGACGGCGCATGGCGCTTCACGGCGACAACGTCAGGCCCGTCCATCGTAATGGGATCACCCTCCACGAAGCGTGCACCTCCGGCATTCACGACAATGACTTCAGGCGTATATTGGCGGATGGCCTCAGCAGGTTCTTCACACCAGATGGTATCCCCCGCAATATAGGTGACAGGTTCTCCATCTGTTTCAAGTACGAAACCGGACACTTTGCCCATACGTTCACCGATTTCACCTGTGCCATGTTGCCCGGATGTACGGGCGAATCGGACAGAGTGATGCTCATGTTTTTCATCTACAGCTGTTACATCCGTGAATCCAGCCTCCAGAAATACGTTCTCGTCCCCAGGCTGGCAGATCAGGGGAATGTCTTTGCCAAGTTGTTTCGCCGCGGATTCATCCCAGTGGTCCACATGGGTGTGTGTCACAATCAACAGATTCGGATTCAGATAATCCGTTTCGAGTTCAGGCAGACCGACTCTCGGGTTATGTAGCTCATTCGGTGTGTTCGGGAATGCAGGCATGACTTCGGCGTCCATCAACATCGGATCAACGAGAATGTTCAGCCCTCCGTATTCCAGCCACAGTGTAGCATTGCGAATCAATTGAATTTTCATTATATTTGCACTCCTTCGAGTTGTTTAATAGTATTACCCTATATGGTATACAACCCGTTTAACGGCGTACATAACATGATGAATGGAATTAGGCCACGCTAATTTCACCGTGAAAGGATTGCTGAAGCAAGATGAATGAAATGATAGATGACACGGATATACGTATTTTGCAGATTCTGATTCAGGATGCCAAACGTTCTCACAAAGAGATCGGTGAAGAGGTTCATCTCACGGGACAGGCGGTTGGTGCAAGAGTGCGCAAGTTGCAAGATCTGGGTGTGATTGAAGGGTATACGGTAAAATGGAACCCGGAACGCCTTGGCCTTGGTCTACAGGCCTTTGTCACAGTTTTCTTGAACTCCGGCGACAGACATGCCGCCTTTCGTACATTCATTGCTGAACGTGAGGACATCGTTGAAGTCCATCGCGTCAGTGGAGAAGGCTGTTATCTGATGAGAGTGCAGACTGGCACCACAGAGCAGCTTGGCCAACTGCTTGAAGCGTTGTTGCCTTACGGCAATTACAAAGTCAGCCTGTCCATAGGTGTAGAGAAATCACAGTGATGTGTGGGGAGCTTGTCCTCATCCATCCCGGTACTCAACGATCCTGTTTCTGTTCCAGCAAAGTCTCCTGAAGTAAGGACACCGCCTGGTTCAGCTCTTTTTTGCTCAGCAGATGATCTGTCTGAATATGAGACCGTGTGCCGTCCTTTAAGTACAGGACAAACATGGGAGAAGCGGACAGGAGCCACTTGCTGCGGGCAGGTGAGGCGAGTTCGACTTTGCGAATCTGGCTCCAAGCAATCTTACGTTTGCCCGTGCTTAACGCATCATCATCCCAGGATAACAACACGGCAGGGGTTCTGGTTAGTCGTGACACAAACATGAAGAATAGCGGTCCGATCAACCACATACCCAGCACGGCTGCAATGGAATAGTATATGGTCTCCAGTCTTTCGGCTTGTCCGTCCACGATGATCCATAATAAGCTCACGCACAAGAGAAGGAAAAGGAAGCATAAACTTCCCTTCCATAGAGCTGTACTGCGTTGGTAACGAATCTGCTGATGGTCACGCTTGGGTGTTTCGGGTTGTTGCATGGATGTTCCTCCTAATTAACAATGCTGATCGATATGCCAAACGTGCCGCCTGCATAAGCAGAGCGGCATGTTCAACGTTCTGTATTTACTATAACTCAGGTTCATTACCCTGATATAGCTGAATTTTTACCTGCATCACGCGCATGGGTGTACAAGTCTGCATATACACCTTTGGCTGTGATTAGTTCCTGGTGCGGTCCTTCCTCCACAATCTCACCATTTTCCATCACCAGAATTCGATCGGCATGCATCACCGTAGACAGGCGATGAGCAATGACAATGGTGGTGCGTCCCTGGGATACCGATTCCAGCGCCTGCTGCACAAGCTGTTCCGTGTGTGAGTCCAGATTGGCGGTTGCCTCATCCAGGATGAGCACTCGGGGTTGGAACACCACGATCCGGGCAAATGAAATCAACTGCCGCTCCCCAGCGGATAGTCCGCTTCCGCGTTCGGATAGATGTGTATCATATCCGTGAGGCAAACGTGAAATCATCGCATGTGCCCCGACAAACCGGCAGGCCTCAATTGCCTGCTCTCGCGTAATATCCTCACGAAACATTCTCACATTATCAATAATGGAACCGGAGAACAGGAAGGGTTCCTGTTGAATCAGACCCACGATACGATGAAGCTTAGCCTGCGGCAGATGCCGGATATCAGTACCATCAATCTCGATACTGCCCTTGTCTACATCATAGAAGCGATTGAGCAGGGAGATTAGGGTGCTTTTGCCAGCGCCTGTTGTGCCCACGATACCTACCATTTCACCCGGATAGAGGTGCAGGTTCATCTGTTGGATCAAAGGCCGGTCTGCCCGATAACCAAACGACACATCATTAAAATCAATCTGACCCATCACATTTTTTGGTTCCAGCAAGGAAGCCATACCGGGTTTGGGATCGGCAACTTCAGGCTGTGTATTCAGAATGTTCCAGATGCGATCCATTGATACGGTCGTGGACTGGAATGTATTCCATTGCATCGTAATCTGGTTAATCGGTTGAAAGAACTGACGAATATAGCTGATAAACGCATACAATACCCCGACTTGCAGGGACTCACCCAGTACAGCGCGACCTCCAAGCCAGACCATCATAACCAGTGCCGCATTGCCAAGGATATCAAACGTCCGGTTGAAGATAACATTGGAGCGGGCTTGAGCAATGTTGGCTTTCAGGTGAAGTGCGTTCTGTTCCGAGAAACGTTTCTTCTGTTCTTCCTCTTGGTGAAAAGCCTGAATCAGAAACATACCGGACAGGTTCTCCGCCGTAAATGCGATCAGACGGGAAAGACGCGTACGGGCATTTTGATAAGCTTTTCGCAGTCGACTACGGAATAATACCGCAACCACCGCAATGACAGGCAGAACGATCAGGGAGTATGTCGCCAGCACAGGATCAAGTTGGAACATAAAGACGATAATGAGCACCAGCATCATACCATCCCGAATCAGACTGAGCAGTACTTGAGTGAAAAAGCTGCTGATGGTCTCCGTATCACTGGATACGTTCGTGACCAGACTGCCGATATGAAAACGGTCAAAGAAGGACATGGACATCTTGGAGATATGCTTGAACAGGTCCTTTCTGATCCGGGATACAATGTTCTGACCCACATGCTGCAACAGATTATTCTGGATATAGGTAAAAATAAAACTGATGACAGCCAGCCCAAGAAAGATGGCTGTGAGCTGAACGAGAAAGCCCACACTGGTCTGGCCCACGGCCAGATGATCATCGATGGCGATCTTCACCAGATAGGGTTGCAGCAGATCTGCCGATATGCCAAGCAGTGAGCAGAAGAAGATACCGGCAAAAGCCCATTTATGCGGTTTGGCGTATGCCATCATCGCCTTAAACGAAGTTCGTTTACTCTGATCGGCCTCTGCATCTGGGTGAAGTTCAGCGTTAGTGTTAGACATGATGTAATCCCTCCTCCTGCAAACGGTAGGTGGCCGCATATAACCCCTTGGCAGCCATCAACTGCGCATGTGTTCCCTGTTCAGCGACTCGCCCTTCATCCAGAACGATAATATCGTCCGCATGACGGACCGCGCTGATGCGATGAGAGATGATTAATGTAGTCTTGCCCTTGCCAATCTCGCGCAAACTGCGCAGAATACCACTCTCGGTGACGGCATCAACCGCGCTCATACTGTCATCCAGAATAAGTAACTGTGCTTGTTTGATCAGTCCTCTTGCAAGGCTGGTTCGCTGACGTTGTCCACCAGACAGGGTGAGTCCACGTTCGCCAAGCAGTGTATCGAAGCGATCAGGAAAACGGACAATATTATCATAGATCATGGCTTGCCGTGCACTATGTTCCACTGTATCCAGCGATACTTCCCGGTCGCTAAATGCGATGTTATCTCGGATGGTGGTACTAAACAGGAATCCATCCTGAGGGACATAGGCGATGCGCGATCTTAGACTTTCCAGCGACAGCTGCCGAATATCGGTACCATTGATGCGAATTGTTCCTTCAGGTGGTTCATATGTACGCAGCAATAGCTTAACGAGGGTGCTTTTACCTGAGCCGGTCTTGCCTACAATACCGACCGTTCGCCCGGCACGGATATTGAGTTGAATGTTTTTGAGAGCAGGAGATGAACTGCCAGGATAGGAGAAGGTTAGATTCTCCATGGTGATATCTTGTACGGTTTGGAGCGCTGTGGCTTCAGGAAGTTCACGTACATCTGCTACTTCGCTGAGCAGGTCATTCACCCGCTCCAGTGATGCGCCTGAGCGCTGAACGGTATTAATAACATTGCCGATCTGTTGAAGCGGTCCCATAATAATGCGCAGATATAAGGTTAAGGCGACAAAACTCCCGAGTGTAATAGAATTCTGCATGGTCATAATACCTCCGACAAGCAGAGAAACGACCAATGAGATGGCTCCCAGCAGCGGGAGCAATGCTTGAAACAACGAAGACAGACGAACGAGTCGAAGCTGTTTGCTCTTGATCTCATCGACGGTGGTTCCAAAGCGTGCACGAGCACTGTCTTCGATGGCAAACGTCTTGGTTACGCGAATGCCACCCAGCTGCTCTTCCGCCGATTCCGTCATGGTTGCAAGAGCTTCCTGCACGTCGCGAGAGCGCTTGCGAATCCGCGGACCAAAAAACACGACCAGAAATGGGATCGCCAGCAAAGGGACAACACTGATTAAAATGAGCGTCAACGGAATCCCGCTAAGCAGCATCATGACAATGCAGGACAACAGCAGGAAGGTGGCATTGGTCATGAGTGTCACACCATTGGATATCGCTTCACGTACGGAAGTAACGTCATTCATGACATAACTGAGGAGTTTTCCGTTCCCCTGTTTGGAGAAATAATGTTCGCTAAGTTCGGAAAACTTACTGAATATACGCTCACGCGTCATGAATTCGAAGCGTCGACCGAGCTTCATAATCATGAATTGCCCGGTACCGAACAGCAGATTATACCCGATGGCAATAGCTAGAAGGGACAGGCTGTACCTTACGACCGTCTGCATCTGAAGCGTGTTCTGCATCAACTGATCCGTGAAGCTGCCGAGTATGCGGGGCAAGGATGCTTGCCCGACATTGGAGGCAATAATCAGAAGAACAGCAACCAGATAAACAGGCCAGTTCGACACAACATAACCGCGAAGTAATCCTTTCTTGGACATAAGCGTTGTTCTCCTTTTGTTATAGGTGAAGTCAGTTCAGCAGGTGGAGTCAAGAAAAGGGCCGACACCTGTTATTAGCGCGTCGTGCCCTCTTACTGTATGCGATCCAGTTCGTTGTTTATCCGTCATCTGATAGATTTCTCTATTCTTATTTTTGCGCTAATCCGATGGGATGTCAACGAAGCCACTTAGCAAAAAGCAGGTGATTTAGATTATCGGCGTTGGAGAAGGGTTCTATGCCGTGTTCTCGTGTTGTATTCACCAGATGTCGAAATTACTGAAACATTTTCTAAGGATGCCCCGTCTGTAGGAATGAAGAGGTAAAAAATAGGCTTTACTAATCATATGGAGGTGCCAGGAAATGAAACATAAAAAAGGTTTGGCTGCAACACTTGCGCTCTGCGTTTCTTTGACAGCAGGAGGTGCATCGGTATTTGCTTTCACAGATGTGAAGGATGAAGGTCAGAAGTCGATTGTGGATTCATTGAAATCAAAAGGTATTGTTAGCGGAGTAACAGCGGATCTGTTCCGTCCAGATCTTGCATTGTCCGAGCCACAGGGTGTTCAACTGATTGTGAATGCATTTGGTCTGAAAAATGAATTTGCGGAAGCATCCGCTCAGAATAAAATCAGTCCGGATACGTGGTATGCCGATGCGGTGCAGGCCGCTACTCAGAATGGACTGTCCATTCCGGTTGAAGTGAACCCGCAGGGCAAGATGACACGTGAACTGTTTGTCATTTTGCTGAATGAAGGGATTAACACAACCGGGAATTATCCGGTCATCATGAAGTATAATCTTGTTAAGGACGAAAATAAAATCGGTAAGGACGCCATATCTGCAGTCCAGAACCTGCTGAACATGAACATCATTGAACTGGATAAGGACGGTAACTTCCGTCCAGATCAGTCGCTTACCCGTATGGAGGCTGCAAGCATGATCTTCAATGCACTTGAATTTGTGGATAAACACGGCAATGGCGGCTCAGCAGAGCCAACTCCAACCAATCCAGGTGAAGGCCAACAAGCGATTGTACCTGAAGTAACAACGACAAAGGTTGATGACAAAACAACCAAAGTTAAACTCAGTGCTGAAATGCCGCATCCTGGTTATGGATTGAAGATTGATGATGTGAAATTGGAGAAGGATGGACGCGCTATCGTGCTCTATTCCATTATTCAACCTGATCCAGACATGATGTATCCGATGGTTATCACCAATGTGACTGCAGAAACGGATATCCCAACAGGGTATACAGCAGAAGCTCAACCTTCTGGTAAGTAAATTCACTGCAAACCCTACAAACTGAACATGGTTAAAACGGATGTGTATCTTCAAAACCATTCTCCATACATGTATGGAGAGTGGTTTTTTATTTGAGTTGAAACTGTACACAGGTTTTCATATGATTATTTATATTACATTTAGTGTAATTAATCCTGTCGCTTTTTTATAAAGAAATGGATATCTACTTAGGATGTAAAGCCAGTTCGTGTTAGCGGAATGGCTTTTTTTAATGGTCTTTTCCGAAATATCTACTGTTTTCAGATTCCACACCTTGTGCAAAATTTACATATATGACTCCAAATTACTAGTGTTTATAAGCGTTTATGTATCCTGAAGGCAAAGATAAAAACAACATATATACGAAAGAGGGAGGAGAAATATAGAATAAAGGCAAGCCATTACAGGCTTGTAGTTTGTGAGAGATGTATGATAGATAATATTACATTTCATCACGTCGGTAAAACCTTGAAACCTGCAAACCTTAGAATTCAGTATGATGGCTGTAGACATCAATACCATGTCCCATGCGTATATGTGGGTTTTGACTTTAAGGTCTGTTTTCTAACCTAAGTTCGGATCTGACATCTTTCAAGTTCATGTGATGAAACTCTCAATGACAACTACAGGAGGGAAATAGGTCAAATTCTACATGTTTTATACCCGCGAAATGACAATGACAAGCTGGCAACAAAAGTGTAAACCCCTGTTGTAACAGTATATTCCGTGATTTTAGAAGTGAAGATGGAAATGGCATATTTACGGATTCGAAAATGATCCATAAACTCAGTATGTAAGCGTTACCAATTAAGGGGGGGAACAGAGCCGCTCGTTATGGAGACGCGGTTCGGAACTCCTTCTTATATTAAAACAGGAGTGCTTCGCTCTTCCTCACAAACGGCCGGATTTTCATTAGAAAAGGAGGAAACAACTGATGCAGCTAAATGGGGAGTCTCCCTCGACGCAAAACTTAACGGTAAACACGATTCCGAATAGCAAGAAAAATAAATTATGGAGAAGGACGATTCGGAACTGGGAGTTGTATCTGTTTATTGCGCCAGCCTTTTTATACTTTCTGATATTCCATTATGGTCCGATGTACGGCATACAAATTGCATTTAAAAACTTTATCCCAACGCTTGGTGTCACAGGAAGCCCATGGGTCGGATTCGATCATTTCATCCGTTTCTTCAATTCGTATTATTTCTGGGATTTATTATGGAATACCCTTAGCATCAGCTTGTATGAGCTGGCTATAGGTTTTCCACTGCCGATTATTCTGGCGTTAGCGTTCAATGAAGTGAAGGATTCCATCTTCAAGCGTACTGTGCAGACCGTCACGTATGCACCGCATTTCATTTCGGTCGTGGTGATGTCGGGGATGATCATTACCTTTTTATCACCCTCGTCAGGCATGATTGTCAATTTGGTACAGGCTCTTGGATTCCAGGCACCTCAATTCCTGACGGACCCTGCGTGGTTCAAGACAGTGTATGTACTATCAGGAGTCTGGCAAAGTGCAGGCTGGGGCACCATTATATACCTTGCCGCTCTATCGGGTGTGGACCCGCAACTGCATGAAGCGGCTGTGGTGGATGGTGCGAGCCGTTTCAAACGGATTTTGCATATTAACATTCCAGCGATCATCCCTACGATCACCATCTTGTTAATTCTGAATATGGGCAGTATTCTGGGCGTCGGATTCGAGAAAATCCTGCTGCTGCAAAATCCGCTGAACATGGGCTCGTCCGATGTCATCTCAACATTTGTCTATCGGTCCGGTCTGGTTGATGCGCAGTACAGTTTCTCTACGGCGGTGGGATTGTTCAACTCCGTAGTGAATGCGATTCTGCTTATTACCGTGAATCAGATTGCACGCCGCACCAGTGAAAACAGCCTGTGGTAAAAGGAGGGAATACACATGTCATCCGCTGTGAAAGAAAGCAGAAGTGATAAATTGTTCTTATTGTGCAATTACATCTATCTGACGGTAGCGCTCGTCATTGTGCTGTATCCGCTGTTATACATCATCAGTGCTTCAATCAGTGATCCCAAATATGTAGCCTCTGGTGAGATGTGGCTACTGCCAAAAGGGATTACGTTTGAAGGTTACGCCCGGGTGTTTGAGAACACCAACATCTGGATTGGGTACAAAAATACGATTATCTATACCGTTGTAGGCACCATCGTTAACCTGATTGTTACACTACCGGCAGCCTATGCGCTCAGCCGCTCGGACTTTGTGGGACGTGGATTCTTCATGGCGATGTTTATGGTAACGATGTTCTTCGGCGGAGGGCTTGTCCCAAGTTACCTGCTGGTCAAGGATCTTGGTATGGTGAACAGCATGTGGGCACTTATTCTGCCCGGGGCTGCATCCATCTGGAATATTATCGTATGCCGGACGTTCTTCCAATCGACCATTCCCAAGGAGTTACAGGAAGCGGCGCATATTGATGGGTGTACCAACACCCGGTTGTTCATCAAGATTGTGCTCCCGCTTTCGATGCCAATCATTGCAGTGATGGCGCTCTTCTATGGAGTCGGACACTGGAACAGCTATTTTAGTGCCATGATCTATCTGAATGATTCTTCCAAGTACCCGCTGCAGCTCTTTCTGCGCCAGATTCTGGTGCTTCAAGAAATGGCGGCTCAAGGGGGAGGCGCTATCGATACGTCTTCAGCAACGGCGATGAATACCAAAGCGGAGATCGCTGCACTGGTCAAATATGCTGTCATTATTGTTGCCACCCTACCGGTCATTGCGGTGTATCCATTCCTCCAGCGTTACTTTGTACAGGGTGTTATGATCGGTTCCGTTAAGGGATGATCTTAATCCATATACCACATTAAACAAGGGGAGTTGTTGTTATGAAAAAGCTTCGCAAGGCTTCATCCATTACACTCTGTCTCACCTTATTCGCAACATTGCTTGCAGCTTGTGGTTCAACCAATGAAGATGGAGGCACGACCTCCAAAGTAGAGGGGGTCAAAAAGGAAGGTTTCCCCATTGTAGACAAAACGCTAACGTTGAAGGTCATGTCCCAGGATGCGGGCGTAGCCGATTGGAGCACCATGCCTGTGCTGCAAGAAATGGAGAAACTGTCGGGCATCAAGCTGGAGTACCAGCTCTCACCAATCGACAGCTTTGAAACGAAGAAAAATCTGGTTTTCGCGAGCGGAGACTTGCCGGATATGTTCTATGCTGCGGACCTCAAGCCAGCCGAGCAGGTGACTTATGGCAGCCAGGGCATCCTGATCCCGTTGGAAAAATACATTGACGAAGGTTACGCCCCAAATATCAAAAAGATTCTCGATGAGAACCCGGATGTCCGTAAATCATTTACAACACCTGATGGGCATATGTATGCACTCCCATTCATTGATAAAGCCGCCGTGTGGTATAGAGGCCCAATGTGGTACAACGGGGAATTCTTGAAGGCACTTAACGTAGAAGAGCCCAAGACTACGGAAGAATTGTATACGTATCTCAAGCGTGTAAAAGAAGAAGATCCCAATGGCAATGGCCAGCAAGATGAAATTCCGCTTACTTCTGTAAAACTTGATGATCTTCGCATGTTTTTCTTCGGCTTCTGGGGAATGTACAACGAAGGCATCTATTCCGATAAGGACGGTAAAGTTCACTATCCTTATCAAGAAGAAGGTTACAAAGGTTATCTTACATTCATGAACCGCTTGTGGAAGGAAGACTTGCTGGATCATGAGACCTTCTCTCAAACAGGTGATCAGAAAAAAGCTAAAGGTGAAAGCAACAAACTTGCACTGTTCAACGATTACCATCCATACTTCACACTCGGTGGTGAACCTAGCACGGATCATCCGCTGATGACACCCGTGAAGAGCGAGGTGGCAGACTCTCCGGTATACGGCAAGCATCCGGGCATGTCGGCTCGCGGTACCTTTGCTATTACAAGCAGCAACCCGTCACCCGAGGCGACGATGCGATGGATCGATTACCTATACAGCTATGACGGTGCGACACTGTTCAATCAAGGTCCGGAAGGTGTGCTGTGGAAATTCAAAGACAAGGAAAATCACGTGAAAGAGTGGCTCCCCGTTCCTGGCGGCGGTGATCGTGAGGAATACCGGGGTAAAATCACGCCGAACTTTGGTATCTTGACACCGGGTATTAATGATCCGGATGTAGCGAAGGGTCTTCGCACCGAATTTGATGAGTGGATTGACACGCAAAATCAAGAGAAGTTGGTACCTATCGGAAAAGCACCATTTCCTAACGTTTATTTGACGAATGAAGAGCAAAGCGAAGCAACCGCTCTATTGTCTGACCTGGATACGTACGTTAAACAGATGGAAGCGAAGTTTGTGACCGGCCAGGAACCACTTGAGAACTGGGATAAGTACATTGCACAGATGGAGAAAATGGGCAGTGACCGTATCATCGAACTGTATCAGGGGGCATATGACCGCTGGAATTCGGGGCAATAAGGCCTATCGAGGTACATCCCATGCAGAAAGAGAGCAGTTAGCTTCAATATTGTTAGCTGCATTAAATTTTTCGCATATAAGAATTCTTGCGGGAGGTGTGAACCGTTATGCAGAAATGGTTTGAAGAAGCCAAACTGGGGATATTCATTCACTATGGCATCTATGCGGTGGACGGGGTTGCGGAATCCTGGTCCTTCTATAATGGCAGGATATCCTATGAAGAATATATGAAACAGTTGGATGGTTTTACGGCATCGGAATTCAATGCGGAGAAGTGGGCGGAATTGATTGAGAAGTCTGGTGCCCGGTATGCCGTATTAACAACGAAGCATCATGACGGCGTTGCTCTATGGGATACGCAATATAGTGATCTCAATGTTGTTAAACAGACACCAGCGAATCGGGACATTGTGAAGGAATATGCGGAAGCGATTCGGGAAAAGGGCATTCATCTGGGGATGTATTACTCACTCATTGATTGGTCACACCCGGATTATCCTAGCGTGTATGAAGGTGGAAAAGTGCCTGAGGATCTCAGCAGTGTCAACCGGCACTCAAGTCCTGTGGACGGCGTTCAAGATCAGGCAAAGTGGCAGAAGTTCCTGCAATTCAATAACCATCAACTGGAAGAGGTTTTAACAAATTACGGAAAGGTGGATCTGCTGTGGTTTGATGGGGACTGGGAACGGAGTGCCGAGCAGTGGAATCTGCCGGAGTTCAAGCATTATCTGCAATCTTTTAACCCGGATATCATCATCAACTCCCGCCTTCAAGGTTATGGGGATTACAAAACGCCTGAGCAAGGCATTCCGATCACAAGACCGGAGGGACCCTGGGAATTCTGCACCACGATCAATAGATCTTGGGGTTATGTGCCAACAGATCATAAATACAAATCGTTAAATCAGATCATTCGAATGTTCTGCGACTGCATTTCGATGGGCGGTAATATGTTGCTGGATATCGGTCCGCGTGAAGATGGCACCATCGATCAGAGGCAGGAGGATATTCTGCTTGGACTGGGAGCTTGGATCCGAACCCATGAAGAGGCCGTCTTTGGCACGGGTGAAGGCATTATGCCTCGCTATTATCTGGGGGGAAGCACTGTATCCGAGGATCGAAAGACGCTGTACCTGTTTGTGTATGACGATCCAAAAGAGAATGTGTGCATCAAGGGTCTCTGCAATCCGATCAAGAAAATTACCGTGCTGCATTCGGGCAAAGAGCTTAATCATGAGATTCATGGGGGCGTGCCTTGGTTCAATATCCCGGGGACAACGTGGATCAAGATGACCCCGAAGGACACGCATGAACAGGTGACCGTTCTTAAGCTCGAATTTGATGAGGAGCTGGAAATGTACGGCGGCTCTGGGGCCGTTGTCACCCATAACTAACCATTACGGGGAGGGCGTGTGCTGGTAGATGCATGCCCTCCCTTACGAATTGGAGAGAGTGACATGAACAGAATTGGAGTGCCAGAACCCAGGATTGAGTATGCTCCCAAACATTATATATGCAAGCGTGCGCAGGAACCATTGGTGTTAGACGGTCGTGTGGATAAGGCATTCTGGGATGCGGCTCATTGGACGGAGGATTTCGTTGATATCGAAGGTGATCTTCGTCCGAAGCCAGAGAAACAGACACGGGTAAAAATGCTGTGGGATGAAGACTATTTCTATTTTGCTGCCGAGCTGATTGAAGATCAGATATGGGCTACCCTGACTGAACGTGATTCCGTTATTTTTTATGACAATGACTTCGAGATTTTTATCGATCCCGACGGGGATTCCCATCAATATTATGAGTTCGAGATCAATGCGCTCAATACGGTATGGGACCTGTTATTAGTGAAGCCTTATCGGGATGGTGGGCCTCCGGTTAACGGTTGGGATATCAGCGGTCTCAAGACGGCCGTATATATCGATGGGGAACTGAACAGACCTGGTGCAGAGAATCGGAAATGGAGCGTGGAAGTCGCTATTCCCTGGGCCAGTCTGAAGGAATGTGCCGAAGGAATCCGTCCACCTGCGCCGGGTGAGTTCTGGCGTGTCAACTTCTCGCGTGTGGAGTGGCAAACCGAGGTACAGGACGGTGAGTACCGCAAGGTGCTGAATCCAGATACGGGTAAACCTTATCCGGAGGACAACTGGGTGTGGTCACCTATGGGTATTATCAACATGCATTACCCGGAGTTATGGGGTTATGTTGTATTCTCGGATGACGGAACGGATCAGTCGTTTGAGTTGCCTGAAGACGAACGAATCAAATGGGAGCTTCGCAAGCTCTACTACCGTGAACGTAATTATTATGAAACCCATGGTGAATTTACACAGGATGTGAAGCTGCTTTTGGGTGAGGAATCGTTGAGCTGTGAGCCTGTTATTGAAACGACTCGCAGCCTGTTCCAGATTACTGCGTCGTCTTCGGACGGAACGGCCTTGATCTGTATTCGGGAAGACGGAAAGCTGTGGAAGGAGTGATAACGCAATGACCAGCCAAACTTTGGTATTTTCCCTTGATGCACAGTTATTGGAGAGGATCGAGCAGAAGTTCCAGGAGAAGGTACGTTTTGCAGAGGCCCGCAAATCGGAGTTGTTTCATATTTTTCAGCAGGAGCTAACGCAAGAAGAGACATGGGCATTGAAGTATATATATGCCTATATGCCGGTAAACGACCTGGCTGATTATAACGGGGACCTGTTCTTGAGCCATGTACGCCGGGCTTTGGACACCCGTAAACGTGTGCCTTGGGGAGATCGCGTTCCGGATCATCTGTTCCTTCATTTTGTGCTACCTTATCGGATAAATACAGAAAATATTGAAGATTACCGCGGGTTGATGTATGACGAATTAGCCGAGCGGACAGCAAAGTTATCCATGGCGGATGCCATTTTGGAGACCAATTACTGGTGTCATGAGAAAGCGACCTATATTGGCAGCGATCTGCGCACGATATCACCGCTGACGATGATCCGGAATGCTCGTGGTCGATGCGGCGAAGAATCCACGCTGGCGGTGGCCGCTCTTCGCAGCATCGGCATACCTGCCCGTCAGGTCTATACGCCGCGCTGGGCTCACTGTGACAGCAATCATGCTTGGGTAGAAGCCTGGGCAGATGGTCAATGGTATTACATCGGGGCATGCGAGCCGGAAGCCCGTCTGAATCAAGGGTGGTTCAGCCCGCCAGCCCGCAGGGCCATGCTGATTAATACGAGGATCTATGCCGACTATCCCGGACCAGAGGATATTACGCTCTCCGAAAAGGGATATACGGAAATTAATTTACTTGAGAACTATGCGCCCACACGCAACATCTATGTGAAGGTGAAAAATGAACAGGGAGAGCCCGTACCCGGAGCGAGTGTCCGTTTGGAGCTGTACAATTCGGCTGAATTCTATCCGATTGCCGAGATTAGGACGGATGCACAAGGGGAAGCGACCTTTAAGACTGGCCGTGGTGACCTTTTGATTCGTGGGGTCAGCGGAGGCAAGTGGAGTGAGGTCCTATTCAAGGCTCAGGAAAATAAGGATGTAGAGCTTGTGCTGAACTCATCAGAGCAGCCTACAGGGATTGTAGATTTCGATATGGTTCCTCCTCAGGAAAGGGAGGGAGAGGTCGTGGTTGCATTACCGGAAGAGAAGATTGAGATTCATAATCGTCGTCTGGAGGAAGGAGCGCAGACCCGGAGCGAGTATGAGGACACGTTCCTGAGTGAGGAGGAAGCTGTCTCGCTGGCTAAAAAGGTTGGACTGCCCTCGGTACGTGTATGGGATATTCTCCGCAAGGCACGGGGGAACAGCCGGGAGATTGTAGCTTTCCTAGAGGAACGTTCCAATCCATACGATGAGTGGCCGCTCCGGTTGCTGGAGTCGATGAATGAAAAAGATTTAATTGATACTTTTCGACAGACGCTGGATGATCATCTGATCGGTGCACTCTCGCAACAAGGATCATGGGCGGAATATACGTTCGTGAGATACATCCTGTGTCCGCGGATCTCCTATGAGATGCTGGTCCCTTATCGGGGTGTATTCCAGAATGCCTTTTCGGCAGATGAAGCGGCAACTTTCAGGGAGAATCCCTCGCAACTTGCCCGAATACTGGAACAGCAATATGAACACTATGAAGATCTTCCTAATCTAAAAGGCAAAGGGAATCCAATAGGGACGTTTAGTCTAATGAAGGGAGACTTTCAGTCACTGGATATTTTGTTTGTGGCTGTATGTCGCAGTTTGGGTATTCCGGCCCGATTACATCCCAGCGCACAGAAACCACAGTATCTAAGTGATAGAGGCTGGGAGGATGCAGTGTTTAGTCTCACCTCACCTCTAACTCAGGAGAGCACAAGCTGGGGGATGCTCCAACTTCATAGGGATATAAAAGTTCCGCAGGATACACCTGAAGCATCTTATTTCGAAAATTTCTCGTTTGCCCGTCTGGAAGATGGCGTCTATAAGACATTGATTTATCCTTATGGCAGTACGGATGTCTATAGCGAGCCATATGAGGTTGAGGCAGGAGCTTATCGCTTAACGACAGGCATTCGTCTGAAAGATGGAACGGCAAAAGTACGATTCGTTTACTTTACCGTGAACGCCGGAGATACCACTGAGGTTGTATTGTCTTATCGTGAGACTGAGGTTGATATTCCTGTACTGGGTAAACTGGCACCAGGAAGTGTATTGACCCGTCTGGATGGTTCAGAGGTAGAACTGGAGGAACTTCTGGGATCGGAGGGTGCCATTGCAGCCTGGATTGAACCGGAGCGGGAACCGACCAAACATCTGATTCGTGAACTGTGTGAGCTGGCAGAGCCGCTGGATAAGTTGGGAATACCCATCGTACTCATGATCGGAGATATGGAATGGAACGCTGCCTTTGACCCTGCTGGTTATCCAAAACTGCCTGTACGCACGGTTTTTGTACGAGATTCCAGTTATGCTTCCTTGTCCGGCTTCAATTCGAAGCCTGCGGCTTATGAAGCGGGTTATCCACATCTGTTCGTGATGGATACTCAGCATCAAGTTCGTTATTCGGCTTCCGGCTACAAGATTGGTACCGGGAAGGAAGCCTTGCAGATTGCTGTTGCGATATCTCAATCATTGAACAGATCGGAGTGAAGAGAGTGACGAAATATATCGCTGCGGGTTATGCTGTTGATTCAGTTCTTCCCGACATGACACATGAGGATCTCTTGAAGTTAACACATCTGAACGTAGCCTTTGGACATGTCAAGAATGATGCAATCACCACCGAGCATTTAAAAAACGGCCATGTGATTCGGAACATCAAGCGGGAGCATCCAAATCTTACAGTGCTGTTGTCTGTAGGCGGATGGAGCGCAGGCGGTTTCTCTGAAGCCGCCTCAACCCAGGCGGGGAGGGACAGCATGGCTGCATCGGCGGTTAGGGTGCTGGAGGAATATCTTTTTGACGGGATTGATCTGGACTGGGAATATCCTTGTTACGGTGAAGCTGGTATCGCATCCAGTCCTGATGATAAACGGAATTTCACTTTACTTCTCAAGACGATCCGTGAGGCACTGAGTGCCAAGGGAGAAGAGGATGGCCGTCATTATCTGCTCACCATTGCAGCAGGGGCTGATCAATACTACGTTGATGGTACAGAGATGGCTAAGGTGCAGCAGTACCTGGACTACGTGCAGTTGATGACCTATGATATGCGTGGCGGTTTTCAAGTTCTGACCGGACATCATACGAATCTGTACACGCCAACCGGAGATCTGTTTCGAATCAGTACGGATGCTTCCGTGAACCTGTTTGTTAGCGCAGGCGTTCCAAAGGAGAAAATTGTGATCGGAGCTGCGTTCTATTCCCGGATATGGACTGAGGTTCCTGACCGAAACTACGGGCTCCATCAAATGGCCGGTAGTACAGGCGGATATGGACCATCATTTGCCGAGCTGGAAGCGAAGTACATTAACAAGAATGGTTACACTCGTTATTGGGATGAAGAAGCCTGTGCACCATTTCTGTTTAATGGATCCAGCCTCATTTCTTATGATGATGAAGAATCGATTCAATGCAAATGTGATTACGTAAAGGAACAAGGTCTGGCCGGAATCATGTTCTGGGAGTACGGCTGTGATCCAACTCACCGTTTGCTGGGTGCAGTGCATCAAGGGCTGAAGGTTCTTCCGGCTGGGAAAATCGGATAAGGCCGCTGGCCGCGACGAAGCAGATTATGTCTTCGGACTAAAAACATACGAAGGGGCCGTCCTATACGTCATGCTCATGACGTATAGGACGGCCCCTTGTTTGCGATATTTTGGTCTAACGAATCTGGCACATGTTAGACGATATCACCATTTATCCAATACATTCCTCGTCATCATCATCAGGAGAATCGGCGGAGCCGTTGGGACGGTGCATTTTACGGTATTGCCCTGGGGTATAACCCGTCTCTTTTTTGAATTTACGGATGAAGTTTGGTGTATCCAGGTAACCGACACGCGTGATGATATCTTTTAACGGATCGGTAGTATGAAGCAGTAGTCGAATGACCTCATCCATCCGTTTCTGCCAGATATATTGGGTAAAGTTCATGCCGATCTTTTCTTTAAATGAACGACTGAAATAGGATGAAGAGATCGTGAATTTCGATGAAATCGTACCTAAACTGAGATCATAATCAGAGAAATTGGCATCGATATAAGCCACGATTTCATCCATAAGAGAGCTTTCTTCCGTCTCACTCTTCGCCTCGACATGGGCGCAGATTTCGGCGGCAAGGCCTGTCAGTTTTTTCTCCAAATCCTCTAACGAGTCGTAGGAAGTGATCCTTGGAAGTTGATCAACCACATGGTGGATTCCAAGCTCCGAAGCGGTTTTGAGCATTGTATTCAGAATATCAAAGCAGATGCAACGCAGCAGCGGTACAGACGGCATTTCGGATTTCAGGGTATTCAACGCAGTTGACACCATCTGAACTGCCACATCATAGCTGCCTTGTTTTAAGCTTTGAACCAGCTTTAATAACACATCCTTAGGGACCCAGAAGGAAGAATCCTGTACATCGGAACCGGAAAGGTCGTTAAAGTATGTACTGCTGCCCTGTCCATGCAGCATCGATGCTTCCAGAGCGGTCGAGGCTTCAATGTAGGACTGATTCAGCTGTTTCGGATAAGTGTACCGATTGCCTATCCCGATTGCGGGCGCAACTCCGGTGTGTTCAATCACCATCCATTGCAGTTTTTCAACGATAGGCTCCATACGGATATTCAGGCTTCCTTCATGCCCAATTTCGGCATCGAATCCCACGATAAGGGCCAATTGGTCTGCCTGTGGCAGCTCTACGCCGTAAGCATATGCAGACAACTCCGGCAGGTCCACATCGTTCATCAGCTGCATGACAGTAGGTTGCTCGGGGTTACCACCGATAGGAAAAGAATGCATTTCCCAGCCCATGATCATGACAAAATAATGGGATCGGTTAAAGCGTATGCCAAGCTTATCCGTAAACTCAGAGGGGAAATCTCCGGTGTGACCGTGCTTCAGCAACATGAGCAAAATATGATTGCGAGCATAGGGCTCCTGAAGATCTACGCGCTGACTATAATCATGCAGTGTTTTCTTGATCCATTCCAGCTCGTTGGTGGTGGAGGATGGATCAGGATCATTTTTCAACCGAATGAACTCCATTAAGTCTGAAATCGGATGGTACTGTCTTCGGGCCAACATAATGGCGAGGAACGTGCCCATCACCACCATGAAGGAGAAAACAAGAACAACAAAGGTGCGAATATGAACGATTCGGCTAAAAAATTGGTTGCTGGGCATAGCGGTTACATAAGTCCAACCCGCATCCGATTTAACGGATACAACCGAATGTGGTTCTTGATTTAAGGAGATGCTGTGCGTTCCGGGTTCAAGAGCAAACAGAGCGTTTACTTCCTGTTCGGATATGATTTCTCCCTTGTAATTGGCTGCCAGTACTTGCCCGAAATTATCGAAAATATAAGTCATTCCGTGATAGTCGCTGAGGATCGAATCAATTAAGCCCGTCAGATTGGACTCGTGAATCAAGTACATGACGGTTCCATGGGCAGGCGTATTGTTAGGTGCAATCGGTACAAGGTAGGCCAGCATGGAATTGGGTATTCTGGTTCCTTGGACGACCTGCTCCGCTGGACGTATTGTGGGGGACTGTACGTTATTCAAATCCCGGATCATGTCTGTTTTGTTCCACGTAGTAAATTTGTAGCGGCCAGTGAATACATCCAGGTTCTCAGAACCTTGAGAAGAATAGATGTTATCATCTTCACGGAAGAACAGGAATAACTCATCGATAATGGAACTGGTGGCTTTGTATTTGACCAATGCGCCGATTGATTCCCGGCTATAGTACGGATGGTGGGTCCAATACCGCGTTAACTGCTCATCGTAGGCGATGCGAAAAGCGATGTCTTGGAGTTCTTTCATGCGATCATCAATGACAGTTTTGGCTTGAGTGAGCTGATTGACATTGGTCTGTTCAATCTCTGAACGGAGCGTGTTCACAGCGTTGTGATAAATAATGATGGTTAAAATAACAAGAGGGATAAGGAAAATGGAGATATAGGATAGGGTGTACTTAAACAGAAGCTTGGACTTGAAGTGATTCCATTTCATATCTGCAACCTCCCGTTTATCTTAGTGCTGCAGCGATAGCGCTCTCATATGGGCAGTGAAGTTATTGCCAAGATGGTAGCTGCTGGGGTGTTCCTTCTAAAAATACTAGGAGAACTTCTCTAATAAAGCAATGGTTCTTTTATAAATTCCAGTGCAATCCGTAAGAAAGATATAGCTATAGCAAAATCCCCTCAAAGTTCACTCATTTCCTTATGCTACCACACAAGGCTTTTCAAAGAGTATCTACTTTAAGGGGATAATTTTAGCTGATCATATATTATATTTTCTATTACTGAATATAGGAGTTACAACGATTATTCGTCCAGAGGTTCATAGTCAAACCAATCGAAACTTGCAGGCGTACACTCCCCCGATGGAGCATGAGCGTACATGGCGATCATCACACCTGTGAAACCACTTGCTACTTCGGTAGATAACAGATGTGTTTCCCCTGAACCCACTTCGATGGCATCGGATGAACCTTGCTGGTAGAGGAACGTGAAGTGATTACGGTCAGCCTTGATTTGTAATACAACCGGCCCCGTGTCACAGTCAAGCACCTGTTCGGTTCGCAGAGAGCCGACGGTTCGCCGCAATACGATTTTCTTCTGCCCATAGACCTGTGTTACAGCCAAATCGTAATGATATTTATTATTCATAAATAAGGTTAATCCGGCTTCCTCACCGCTCGCAAATGGCTCATAACACAGCTCGGTGGCCATATTGCATAAGAAATGGCTCAATCGACGCCCAACAAAGGCTGGATTTTGTCCATCATCGAGTGAAACCGGCTGACCCCGCAGGATGAGTTGCCCGGGATTTTCTGTGAGTGTCCAACTATTCGGAGCCGGGTTCCGTAAGAAGATCCAGTTCATGTCCAAAGTTGGTTCGTCAAAATGATCCCGTATAGCCCGAGGTGACCAAGGATGCTCAGGCAATGAAGGTCCGGTCATCTCTGGTTCAATATGTCCGTCCACACCGATTATCGGCCAACCGTCATCCGTCCAAGTGACAGGTGCCAGGAAGGTCTCGCGTCCGAGATGGTGTCGCATGGGGTAACCTGCTGGACGAAGGCCCAGACATACGGCCCACCAGCTTCCATCCTGGATCTGGACAAGGTCTGCATGACCGGTTGCGTGAATGCTGGATTTCATGCTCCGATTGGACAGAATCGGATTATGAGGACACGGATCAAATGGTCCGTATGGCTCTGTGCTCCGAGCGATGGTCTCCATATGGCCATACTCGGTTCCACCTTCGGCGATCATCAGATAATAGAGGCCGTTTATTTTATACATGTGGGGAGCTTCGGGGGCTGCTCCTCCGGTTCCAGTCCAGATCAATCGACTATCGGTTAGTCTGGCTCCGGTCGTGATGTCTATCTCGCACTGATAGATGCCTTCGCCTTCATCGCCGTTACAGGCCGTTTGAAAATACACACGTCCATCTTCATCAAAGAAAAAAGAGGGATCAATGCCGCCCTGATCAATAAAAATCGGAGCAGACCATGGTCCCTCGGGCAGGGCACTACGCACATAAAAATTTCCGCCGCCGCTGACATTGGTTGTTGTCATGTAGAACCAGCCATCATGGTGCCGGAGTGTTGGGGCAAAAATGCCGCCAGAACTGCCCGCGTTCGCTAAAGGGAGTTGCTCAGTTGTTGTGAGGACATGGCCGATCTGTCGCCAGTTCACAAGGTCTTTGCTGTGGAAGATGGGCACACCAGGGAAATATTCAAAGGTACTGGTTACCAGATAATAGTCTTCATCTACACGGCAGATACTTGGATCTGGATAAAACCCCGGAATGACCGGATTGGTATATTTCATCATTTATGCTCCTATTCATTTCGAGAGTTTAGTATGAATCTGGACACATTGAAAATCCCTGCTACAAGGCGAATTATAACGCTTATAAGTATATGGAACCTTGATTTTTCGGTCTTGGAATAGCATGATATAGACATTCA
Organism: Paenibacillus sp. FSL K6-1122; assembly: GCF_037977015.1. Taxonomy (NCBI): domain Bacteria; kingdom Bacillati; phylum Bacillota; class Bacilli; order Caryophanales; family Paenibacillaceae; genus Paenibacillus; species Paenibacillus sp. FSL K6-1122. The sequence goes on from NZ_CP150272.1 coordinate 1,449,464, forward strand.
ACCCAACTATGTTCGCGGAGGGGAATGCTTTTGAGTAATGCATATTTGAGATGGTTTACCTCGGACCATCAACAATTTCCGTTTTTTATCCAGTACGGTGGACATGTTGAGGACATGGAGCTTCATAATCATATGGATTTTACGGAACTTGTGATTGTTCTGAATGGTCATGCAACCCATGTGGTGAACACCGAAGAATTTTTTATTAAAAAAGGGAACGCATTTGTGATTAATGGCGACACCCATCATGCGTATAAAGACCCTCATGATTTTAGGATCTGTAACATTATGTTCAGTCCCGAGATGCTTGCTTCGGCTGGGCCCGATCTGAGAAAATCTAACGGCTTCCAGGCGCTGTTTGTTTTGGAACCGTTTTATCGTAATATTCACTCCTTTCCGAGTAAATTGGCGTTATCCATTTCCAGTCTGGAGTATGTAGAATCACTGATATCGTTCATGATTGAGGAGTATCAGAGTAAACAGCAAGGGTATCAGACGATGTTGATCTCACGTCTTACGGAGATGGTTGTTTATTTGTCGAGGCAATATGATACACAGGAGAAAGGGATCGAAGGTAATAATCTGATGCATCTGGCAAATGCCATTTCATTCATTGAAGATCATTATCTGGAGCCACTGTCGCTAGAGGATATTGCGGGGAAGTCAAATATCTCAATAAGGCATCTGAATCGGATTTTTCGATCCTATTATCAGATGACCCCGATCTCTTATCTGCAAAAGTTGCGTCTGGAGAAGGCATGTCATTTGTTGAAAAACGGGAATCTGTCCATTACGGAAATTTCGTATGAATGCGGGTTTAACGACAGTAATTATTTTACCCGCCAGTTTAAGAAAGCCTTTGGCGAATCCCCCAAAACATACAGGCAGACTCATTAATACCTGATCGAATATAAAACACCAAAACAGGGCCTCCTCATAGGGAGGTCCTGTCTGCTGTCTCAGGGAAAAGGGGGAATTTAATAGTCCAAAAGCCGTCCGTTGTCATGCCACTGACCGTACATTTTATTTTCCTTTGTGTTGGTTATGAACTTATCCAATCTGCTCTGGAATAATACTGGCTGATTCTTAACACTTTGGATCGTATCGATCCGAACGTTTTGGTACAGGGTAGGGAAGGCCATGAAATTTGCAAAAACCTGATGGTCTTCTTTCAGCCTTTGTTCGATCACACCATCAATTATGAAAGCAGTTGGCTCCATAACAGGAAGAACCTGTCTACCCTCGTCATGCATGAAGCCCAACTTTTCAAGACGACGGACACGTTCCTTGTTCAATTCAGTCCATGAGCTGCGTTTACTTCTAGGAGATAATCTCTGTGCTAATTGAGTCTCGGATATTTTCTTTTTGACTCCATCGATCCAGCCAAAGCACAGCGACTCCTCAACCACGTCCAAATACAGCAGGGTATTCGGCACGGGTTTTATGCTTATTATTACCCAGCAAGATTTCTCAACTTTTCCATGTGTCTGCAACCAATTTCTCAATTCATCCCTCGACGTCATGGGGATACAATGTACATTTTCCATCCGATTGTCAACTATACTTGAGCCGGTTCCTGATACCAAAAGAGTGAATAGTCATTCATGATGGAGGCATACCCCAATTGACGCAGCATGGTAGAAACATTGCCTCGATGATAGGTTCCGTGGTTAACCACATGGATGACGATATCCGATAAGCTGGTTTCACGAACTCCTGCAAATGGATTATTGAGTAGAATGGTTTGCTCCAGATCAGCTTGGCCTCGTAACCACTCACTGTATTGTGCCGACAGGTCGGTAAAACATTGGAAGTACTCATCCACAGAACCGTGAATTTCACTATTGAGTGGTATGCATGCTTGCAGTGCCTCGGGCATCCCGGTGCCAGTTAACACCAGATACCACATCTTATCCACTGTATAGATATGGCTGAGTGCGTGAGCAATAGTTGGATATGAACTGTTCACTTCCTGACTCAGTACAGAAGAGGGCAGTTCCTTGATTCTGCCCAGGATGGTTTGGTTGGCCCATGCGTGGTAGTTATACATTTGTTCCGGATGATTCATTGATGATCGTCTCCTTTAATTTGGCGATGGATTAGATGAACTTACTGAGATGATTATAAAAAAAGAAGTATGACAACAGCGTGTCATACTTCTTCATAGAGCTTAAGTGCGTTTCGAAGTTGTTCTTTCAGAATGTCTCTTAATTCAATCGGTTCAAGTACCTCGGCACCACTGCCTAAACTAAGTAGAAACGACCATAACCACTTGGCTTGTAACGGTTGATGAACCGGGATACGCATCGTCATACTTCCATCCTCGTGAAATTGCTTATCTGCCTGTTGAAAATGATCCATGGCTTCCGCGAGCGCTTCCGGGTTCACCCGAAATACTACATCACTTACCTGATCTTGCCATGACGGATCTGACACAACCGTCTCTTGGGGAAGCTCAAGGTGGGGTTGGAAGTGTTCCGATGTCAGTTGCACGTTCATCATCCGGGACAGTCGGAACTCGCGATAATCCTGCCGTGTCTGGCAAAATCCATATACATACCAATTACGATATTTAAAATGGAGTCTTACCGGTTCCAGATGGCGGGGTGTATGTTCATTCTTTGTATTGATGTAGTCAAAACGGACAACCTGATGATCCGTAATACCTTTACGCAGATGAGGAAGGGCATCAGGTTCGGTTCGGCGAGTCTCCAGATCCACCGATAGACTTGAGGTTTGATGCTCCGGCCCAATCGTTTGCAGACGTTCAATCGTGCCTTGTGCACGTGCATCTTCGAATACTGTGGATAGACTGCTCAGGACCGTGATCAGGGAGTCCACATCATAAGAACCGAGCAAGCTTTTATCCATCTTGTATCCGTCCATCATGCCGTAGCCACCTTTGAGTCCCTGATGGGAGACGACCGGGAAGCCGGCGGCACAGATTACATCAATATCCCGATAGATTGTTCTTGGGGACACCTGAAACTCTTCCGCCAAGGTGGAAGCAGACAATACTTCGTGGTTCAGCAGTTTATATATGATTGAGATTAATCGCTCCAATTTCAAAAGGTATCCCCGCCCGTTATTCCATTTTGTCTTTATAGGCCATTATTATATCACGCCAGGGTAAACAACATGGAGGATTACAGAGGGTCTATAGGAGGCCATATCATGCAGTAAGTTTTGTTCCAACATGATTGGACAAGTTCTTCGGTGTGATGAAACAAAAAAAGAGTGCTGGATAGCACCCTTTCGAAGACACATGATTGTTGTTGTGTTGAACAGTTACGTTAGCAGATCGGTCGAACTTCATATCAAGTGAATAGTCAGAGCTGGTTCTACTCTTCTTGTACGTTATAGAGAACCCGAGCGAGCAGATTCTGTCCATAGTTTCCGAAGTTCTTACCAAAGATCGTTAAGCCCCGTTTGTTCAAAGGTTCGTCCGTAACGGCAATGCGGAAGTGAATATCGCTTTTGTAATCCAGCCCAATCTGGTCCAGCGTTACGTCCGAGATGCGGCATCCGTCAATATAGCTGCCTTCCTGTGTAATCCGGATCAGCTTCAGCATGCCGTACTGATTCAAGTGCGGAGGCCACCATTCCGGATTAAAGGTACCGCGTGTATTGCCAAAATCCCCCGGACTTGTCCAGCAGCCAATCTCAATCCCATTGACATAGAAGTAAATATCCGAAGGGTAATTGTCACAAAAGCCAGGGGCCTCCGAACCCAGTTCCATCGACAACTGAATTTCGCTAAACGACTGATTAGGCTTGAGATAGTTGGGAATCCGATATTCCAGATAACCTTCAGCCAGCCAGATCATCTCCGCATCAATTCGCAGTGGATCAGCAAAGTACCGCGGATCATCGAACTCTCCAACAATGCTGTCCCGGGTAGCGAGACCACATGTAGGTGCTGCCTGATAATCGCTGTAATGACCGACCTGAATTTCCACCTCATAACGATTGTTAATCTCTTGTGAACGCAGATCAACCATCAATTTTTCCTCATTGAGATAACATATCTTCTGAATTCCATGTTTGCCAACGGCGGTGTTGATCTCGATCAATCCGCTCTCTTCAAGCTTCTTGATATGCATCGTGATAGCACCATTGCTCAGTCCCAGCTTGGTTGCTAGATCATTGAGATTAAGACTTTGGTTCTTGGCCAGCAGCTCGATGATCTGAATCCGGATTTCCGAACTAAGCGCTTTGAAGATATTCACACCCGACATCAGATCTTTAATATAAATCATAGGTGGATTTCCTTTCCCCGTTCTGAACAAAGTCTTCGACACAGACATTTGCACATTTATATGTTTTATTTCAGATAATTATAAATCATTCCCTCATGGAAGGGAAGGGTGGAGAAATAGAAGCCAAAACCCTTGTATATAGCGCAAATACGAGAATATAACCTATTTTTTGTCCACTATTCCGGTTAAAATAAGTGTTAATCAGTTCACATATATTTGAAATATACCATTGAAATGTAATGTAACCGCTTTTATAATCCTATTATACCTAAATTGATTCAATACTTCATGAACCTAATTAACCATTTGAACAGGAAAGGTGGAGTTTGGTTTGGAAAAGTTAAGCAATGTGAAGAGGTTTAAGTGGAAACGGTTGGCGTTACCGGCATTACTTGTGATGGTATTACTGCTGGCAGGTCAGTCAAAAGCTTTGGCGGCATTCTGGAATCTGACCGGAGATACCGCTGTTCATGATCCGTCGATTATCAAAGAGGGCAGTTCCTGGTACACCTTTTCAACGGGCCCGGGCATTCAAGTATTGAAATCCGATAATGGTTCGTCCTGGTATCGTGTTCCACAAATCTTCTTAAGTAAGCCATCCTGGTGGGCTTCTGCCGTTCCGGGACAAAGCGGATTGGATGTATGGGCACCGGATGTAGAGCAGTATAACGGAAAAGTATGGCTCTATTATTCAATCTCCACCTTTGGCTCCAATCGGTCTGCGATTGGTCTTGCTTCTGCGAACAGCATTGGGGCAGGGCAATGGAAGGATGAAGGATTGGTGCTTCAAACCACGACCGCCAATAATTATAATGCCATTGATCCAAATCTGGTCATTGATGCTTCAGGCAATCCATGGCTGGCCTTTGGTTCTTTCTGGAGTGGCCTGAAGATTGTCAAGCTGGACAAAAACACGATGAAACCGACGGGAAGTATAACTTCCATTGCTGCGCGCCCGAATAACGGAGGTGCTATTGAAGGACCAAGTATTGTATATCGTGGCGGCTACTATTACCTGTTTGCTTCCATCGATTCTTGCTGCCAAGGGGTGAACAGTACCTACAAAATGGTCTATGGACGTTCGACCAGTATAACAGGCCCTTATGTGGACAAAAACGGAGTTAATATGCTGAATGGTGGCGGAACGATATTGGATACAGGCAATGTGAAGTGGAAAGGTCCAGGTGGTCAGGACGTGTACAACGGCAATGTCATCGCAAGACATGCCTATGATGCAGAGGATAATGGCAATCCTAAATTGCTGATTAATGACTTGCTTTGGGACTCGAGTGGCTGGCCGAAATACTGATTTATTTTATATAAATATAAAATGTTTTATAAAAGTGTTGACTAAAGTGATCTGGATTTGATAAATTTAACAACAGAAATCTTATTTCATCCAATTGAATACGGTTACAAGTCCAGATCAGGAGGGGTTCAGATGGTAAAGAAAAAGAGTTGGGTCACATTTATGCTTCTTATGCTGGTAAGTGCGCTGGTACTCGCAGGTTGCGGAGGAAGCAGCGGTGCAAGTGGGGACAAGGAGTTAACGTTTATGTTCCGCGGCGGTACTGATGAGCAGAAAGCATACCAAGCGGTGGTCAAGAAATTCGAAGAAGATCATCCGGGTGTGAAAGTCAAAATTATCGTAACGGCTGCGGATCAATATGCAACCAAGCTAAGAGCGGCAATTACAGGCAACAGCTTGCCTGACGTATTTTATATCAATCCGGGTGACGTGAAAGCGTATGTGAACAGCAATGTGCTGATGAACCTCACTTCGTATATTGAAAACAATCCGGATGTTGATCTCGATAATATCTGGAAATACGGCGTGGACCTGTATCGTTATGACGGCCAAATGGCAGGTCAAGGTGATATCTACGGTATGCCGAAGGATCTGGGGCCATTTGCACTGGGCTACAACAAAACGTTGTTTGAAAAAGAGGGCATCCCACTCCCTGACAAGGATAAACCATACACATGGGAAGAGTTCATCAAGGTGAACCAGCAAGCGACCAAGGATACCAATGGAGATGGTAAACCGGATGTATACGGTACTGGATTCAACGTACAGTGGGCCCTGCAATCCTTTGTATGGAGCAACGGTGGGGATTGGTTGGATGAGACCAAAACAAAGGTAACGATTGATGATCCGAAATTCGCTGAAGCACTGCAATTCTTCGCGGATATGCAGAACGTATACAAAATTACACCTTCCATTGAGGAAGCGCAAACATTGGATACGTACCAACGCTGGATGAAAGGTGAAATGGCTTTCTTCCCTGTAGGTCCATGGGATATGAGTACATTTGAGAAATTACCTTTCGATTATGATTTGCTGCCATTCCCTGCGGGATCAACTGGCAAATCGGCAACGTGGATCGGATCTCTGGGAATCGGAGTATCTGCCAAAACGAAACATCCAGAAGAAGCAGCAGCATTGGTGAACTACCTTACGGCTTCGAAGGAAGGCATGCAACAACTGGTAGATGCCAAGGTACAAATTCCGAACTTGCTTGATATGGCAGACGAGTGGGCCAGTGATACATCCACGAAACCAGCCAACAAACAGGAATTCATTGATATTGTTGAAGATTACGGCCGGGCTCTGCCAGGTAACTACACGTACAATGCGGAATGGTATGACCTGTTCTTCACGGACATCCAGCCGGTATTGGATGGCAAGATTACAGCCGCAGACTATGTGAAGCAGCAACAACCGAAAATGCAAAAACTGCTCGACAAAGCGGTTGAACAAGAAAAGAAATCTCAGAAATAGTAGATAGGAAAGGGTGATGCCGGCAGCCTGCAATCATGCTACTGGCATCATTCGTATTGGAACTTATTGGATTCCATACGGGCATGTGGCATTCGTTGATCGACAAGGTTCAATCGAAGAATGCCACATGCTGATACTAGAAACAGGGGTGAACGCCGTGATTACGAAATCGAGTTTGTATCGCAAAGAGATGCTGTACGGATATCTGTTTATTTTACCTCCGATTCTTGGATTGCTGATCTTTGTCATGTTCCCGTTCCTCTACTCCCTTTATGGTTCCTTTACGGATTGGGACGGACTGGGACAGATGAACTTTATCGGTTTGGCCAACTTCAAGGATTTGCTCACGGATGACCTCTTTTACAAAGCGATGTTTAATACATTCTTCCTGATGCTTGGTATTCCAATTGGTTTGTTGCTCGCATTATTGCTGGCAATGGGTCTGAATCGTAAAATTCCCGGCACGACGACATTCCGTGTGATCTATTACATTCCGGTTATTTCTTCCCTCGCTGCGGTGTCCATCATGTGGAACTGGGCGTACAACGGGGATTACGGTCTGGTGAACCAGTTCCTTGACCTGTTTGGGATTAAAGGTCCTAACTGGCTAGCGAACAAAGACACGGTTAAACCGGCTTTGATTATTATGACGGTGTGGAAAGGCTTGGGATACACGATGTTGTTGTACCTGGCAGCACTGCAAAGTGTATCACGTACATACTACGAGGCGGCTGAGCTGGATGGAGCGAACGGGTTCCAAATCTTCCGCAATATCACCTGGCCTATGGTGAAGCCAGTTACCTTTTTCCTCATTGTTACAAATATCATTGGCGGTTCCCAGATCTTCACCGAGATGAACATTATGACACCTACGGGTGGTCCTGAATACTCTTCGGCATCAATCGTTTTCTACATCTGGCAGAAAGCCTTCAGTAACTTGCAGATGGGTTATGCCTCAGCAATGGCCATGATTCTTGGTATTTTCATTTTTGTCATTACCCTGGTGCAATTCAAAATGAACGAAAAATCAGCCTATGATGGGGATTGATTGTCAAGGAAAGGAGTGAACCGGAGATGTCTTACAGTCAAAAGAGGAAATTAACAAACTCGATCATCTTTATCGTACTCGCGATTGGGGCGATTGCGATGATTGCACCACTGATCTGGATGTTGTCCACTTCATTGAAGGAGAAGCAGGATGTGTTCGCGCTTCCGCCTGTGTGGATACCTGAAGTATTCCAATTTGGTAAGTATAAAGAAATCTGGGAAGCCGGTCCCCTACTCAGCGGGATCAAAAACAGCCTCATCGTTGCGGTGAGTGTAACGGTGGTGGGTACGTTTACGTCCAGTATCGCTGCCTTTGCTTTTGCCAAATTAAGATTCCCACACAAAAATAAACTGTTTCTCGCGTTGCTGGCATCCATGATGATTCCTTATCCAACAGTCATGATCCCGCAATTCATCATGTTTGCAAAGCTGGGCTGGGTGGATACGCTGTTGCCACTGATTGTTCCTGGCCTGTTCGGTAACGTAATCATGATCTTTTTCCTGCGCCAGTACCTGCTTAGTGTACCTGATGCAATTATTGAGGCGGCCAAAATCGATGGAAGTTCCTACTTCCGGCTGTACTCCAGTATTACGTTTCCGCTCATCAAACCGGCGATTGCTGCACAGCTGATTCTCTGGTTCATGGGCATCTGGAACGATTATCTGGCACCTATTATTTATCTGAATTCACCGGAGAAGCAGACGTTACAGCTCGTTATAGCAAACTTTAATGCCACGTATGCGATTCAAACCGATTATCCGCTTATTATGGCGGCGTCAATTGTGGCTCTGTTACCTGTATTAATCATCTTCCTGATCTTCCAGAAACAGATTATTGAGTCGGTTGCAATTTCGGGAGTGAAGGGATGAACCAGCGGAAGAAATTCCGACGGTGGTCGAATTCAGGAAAAGGAGTGGTTGCTTCCATGTTGTTATTGTTGGTTGTTGGAGCTGCGGGTTGTTCCGGAGAAGGAGCAGGAGAAACGGTGTCCCGTCCCGTCTTTCCTGAAGCTCCTCAAGATACTCAGTTGTATGACACTTCCATTTTGGATGATGAATCACGCTGGACGGTGAACAATGCGCATGATCCGGCCATTATCAAAACAGACCAGGGATACTACGTCTATTCCACAGACGTTCGTGTAGCAGGAGAAGCGAAACCCGGCGTCATGGTACGCAAATCAGATGATCTGATCCACTGGAAGTGGGTAGGTCAAGCTCTCCCGGGTATTCCGCAAGAAGCGCTGGACTGGACAGGTGCGGTCAATCTGTGGGCACCGGATGTGGTCCAGGCTGGTGATACCTATCGGATGTATTATTCGGCTTCTTCTTTTGGCAGTACACAGTCGGCTATTGGTCTTCAGACATCCTCATCTCCCGAAGGTCCATGGACAGATGAAGGACTCGTTGTGAAAACCTCTGCGAATGAACAAGACAAATTAAATGCCATTGATGCCAATCCCATTGTGGATGCCGAGGGCAATTCGTGGATGGTATACGGTTCGTTCTTTGACGGCATCTATATTGCGCCACTTGATCCCGACACCGGGAAATTCAAGGACGAGGGTTATGGTACTCGCATTGCCGCTCGTGATCGTGCAACTGAAGAGGGTGCAGTGGAAGGTCCATACATTGTGTATAACCCGGAGTTCAAAAAGTATTATCTATTCGTCTCCTATGATTCCTTATTCGAAGATTATAACGTGCGGGTTGCGCGTGCTGATTCGATCACAGGACCGTACACAGACATAAACGGCAATAACATGCTGGATACAGATTATCTGCCGCAATATGAGATCGGCACCAAAATTCTCGGCGGTTATCGTTTCACAGAAGGCGAGGGCTGGGTTGCGCCTGGACATAACTCCGTTCTGAAGGACGGAGACGATTATTACATCGTGCATCATGCACGGGGCGAGACGGATAAAAACTGGCCATATCTGCATGTACGCAAAATGTTATGGACGAAGGATGGCTGGCCTGTGGTTTCACCTGAACGTTACGCCGGTGAGACAGCACAGGACATTCCGAAGTCCATGATTGCCGGGGAGTGGGAAGGCATGGCGCTTGATCCGTCCGTAGACGGGCAGATTCAAGCCGTGCCTTATACCCTAACAAGCAAAGGTAAGATTAAAAGTGAAAAAGGTTCAGGGACCTGGACCTTTGATGACAAACAAACACTGACGTTGAAGTGGAAAGAAAGCCCATGGGGCGGAGCCTCCACGGAAGAGCTGAAGCTGCTCCCGTCCTGGGACTGGGAGCGAAGCCAGCCCGCGTTGGTGGTAACAGGCCTCAATGACCGCGGTGTAGCGGTCTGGGGCAAGCAGATCAGCGCAGCGGAGGAGTAAGGGGGCGAGCAGCGAGCGCGGTAAGAGCGAGCTGCTGCGCCAAGGTGCACAAGCAGTGAGGGGGAGGAAGAAGCCGCAGGAGCGAGTTTGGCATCCGATTTCAACCGTCAAGAGCGGTGGGGAAAAGAAATCGGAGGACAAGAGAGCACCAAGGCCCTGCCACCCCCGAACGTCCGCTGTGCATGACAAAGCTGGCCTATAGCTCTGCGGCCAGCCCAGCATTACATGGGGAGAGTTGACCCTGCGAAGCGGTCGACCCCATAAGATCGAGCCAACAAAAAAGGCTCGAAGTGAGGTTGTAACCCGGCGAGCGCGGTGAGAGCGAGCTACCGCTCCGAGGGTGCACAAGCAGTGAGGGGGAGGAAGGAGCCGCAGGAGCGAGTTTGGCATCCGATTTTAACCGCCAAGAGTGGTGGAAAGAGAAATCGGAGGACAAGAGAGCACCAAGGCCCTACCACCCTCGAACGTCCGCTGTGCACCACCCCAAAAGGGTTTTCGCTTTTTCGCAATTGGGTTACATCCCCAAACTTCGAGCCAAACAACATTTGAAAGGGGAGCATTCCCATGACTGATTCCATTACATTTACTAATCCCATCCTGGAGCAGCGTGCTGATCCGTGGGTGTACCGTCATACAGACGGTTACTATTATTTCTCCGCTTCCGTGCCAGCCTTTGACCGGATTGAAATCCGAAGAGCAGAGACGTTGGAAGAGTTAAGAGATGCTGAGCTGGTAACGGCTTGGACGAAGCGTGACACAGGGCCAATGAGTGCCAACATTTGGGCACCGGAGATTCATTTTATCGATGGCAAATGGTACATACACTACGCTGCCGCTCACACCAGTGAGACTAACGAAGGTCTGTTCGATCATCGGATGTATGTCCTGGAGAACGATTCCGCGAATCCACTCGAAGGAGAGTGGGTAGAGAAAGGGCAGATTCACACCCGGTGGGAATCATTTGCGCTGGATGCAACGACCTTTGAACATAAGGGAATCCGCTATCTGGTCTGGGCACAGAAAGATCCCGATATTGTGGGCAACTCCAACCTGTACATTGCCGAAATGGAGAACCCATGGACGCTACGCGGCGAACAGGTTATGATCTCTACGCCAGAGTATGATTGGGAGATCATCGGCTTTAAGGTCAATGAAGGAGCAGCCGTGATGCATCGGAATGGGCGTTTGTTCATTGGCTACTCGGCCAGCGCGACTGATTACAATTATTGTATGGGTCTGCTCACTGCAGATGAAAATGCCGACTTGCTTGATCCGGCCAGCTGGGTGAAATCACCCGAGCCGGTATTCCAGACTTGTGAAGCGAACGGCCAATACGGTCCGGGCCATAACAGCTTTACGGTGTCACCGGATGGCAAGACCGATATTCTGATTTATCATGCGCGTAATTACAAAGACATCGAGGGTGATCCCTTGTATGATCCGAACCGCCATGCCCGTGCTCAAGTGATTCATTGGCGTGAAGATGGCACACCTGATTTCGGTGTTCCGGTCCCAGATGGCAGCGCAGTAGCAGAAGCAAAATAAGAGGTAGTGAAACCTTATATGAGAGCCCTTAGTTAGCGAGTGATGCTGATTAAGGGCTCTTCTGTGTGTGAACGATAAGATAGAGTGGCCTGAACATAAGTGTCCTGGACACAAAACAAAGCAACCACAACGACGATCTCTGCGTATGAGAGAGATACAGATTACGATGCAGAACCTATTAGGAGGATCACATATGGATTCACGCGAGACGTTGGACAAGGAACTTGAACAGATTTTGAAATGGGAGAAACAACAGAAAGACTTGTTTATTTGGGATAAAATCGGGCGTTTGCCCTTTGCGATGTTGGATAAAGTGATGCCTAAAGCGCTGAAACAGAAGATCGGAGATTCCCTGAACGACGTGGGTCAGTATGTGCAGAATGGGGGCAAGTTCCTCGTACAGAAGAAAAAAGTAGCCAAGCTGCTGCAAGAGGAAGCTGAGAGGTCAGGTTATTCCATGATGGACACGACCTATCGTCTGGAGCAGGAATCTGAAGCGGAGGGGACAGCAAAGATTCATAGTGTAGAGAATCTGCCACTTCAGGTGCTGGACCGGGTGGCCGATAACATCACAGAGAGTCGAACCAAGTTTGCCGCGGCTCAGGGAGCAGCTACAGGGTTTGGTGGCATTGTAACCATAGCAGCAGATATTCCGATGGTGATGGGGCTTTCTCTGAAGGTACTGCAAGAGATGGCTCTATGTTATGGTTATGATCCGGATGAACCGCTGGAGCGCATCTTCATTGTCAAATGTCTGCAATTCTCTTCCGCTGATATTGTAGGTAAGAAAGCGATCATTGAAGAACTGGCCGCTTATGATGATCCCGACAAACCCATTGAAGTGGTATCGCAGATGCAGGGGTGGCGGGAAGTGTTTAACTCCTACAGTGAATCTTTTGGCTGGAAGAAGCTGTTCCAACTTGTGCCGATTGCAGGCATGGTTTTTGGTTCGGTGAGCAACAAAAATACAATTCGGGATGTAGCCGAAGCAGGCAAAATGTTGTACAAAAAACGGCTGATCCTTCAGCGTTTGAAGTAATCTTACAGAAGAAGTTATATTATAGAAGAATATTTATATTGAAAGAGATGAATTGGATATGTTAAACAAACAGGGTTTCTATGATCTTTTAGATCGCAATAATATCGTTTATGAGAGTATTGAACATCCCGCAGTATACACGATGGAGGAAATATTCTCTTATCAGATTCCACATACAGAACGTATCGTTAAAAATCTGTTTCTGCGTGATGACAAGAAGCGCAACTATTACCTGGTGACGATTGCTGGAACGAAGTCCGTTGATTTGAGAAGTTTAAGCGAAAAGATACCTAGTCGCAAATTAAGTTTCGCCAGTGAAAAGGATTTGTTGGAGTTACTCGGATTGGAAAAAGGGCACGTCAACCCTATGGGGGTTCTCAATAATATTCAGAAAAACGTGACCGTAGTTTTTGACAAGGATTTAGATGGTCAGAAAATTGGAATTCATCCCATGGAAAATACGGCAACGGTATTTCTTGAATTTGAAGATGTGAAGGAACTGATTACAGCTCAAGGTAGCAGCGTTGTCATGTGTGACGTGGAATAAACGGTTGAAGCTAAATACGAGAAAAACATATATAACAAAAGGGTTCCTACCGCTCTGTGATTACAGAGTTGGTGGGAACCCTTTTTGTTATGGCTAGACTTTTTATTTAGACTGCTAATGTAGGTGACTAAAGTGAAATCTAACGAACTCAGCAGACGTTATTCGGCGATATTTTACTAATCCCAATTTTTAAAGAATCTCAGACACATTATTTCTGCATTTCACACGCACATTCCAAGGTTTTCGGCCTTATTCTCAGGAATAGCGTTGCTCAGATTCTTTAGATTGCGAAACCAGCAGTATTCGTTCAAATAAGTGCTGTCAGGTTCGTTAGCGCAACATAACATCTTATAAGGGCAATGCTGAATGTTGCCACGTAAGGATTGGATCTAATATAGAATAAAAAGTGGACACCTGTTGATGTATTTTTTACTCTTCACTACCGTTTTCTTTCGCCCAGATATTCAGTAATTTATCGGATGGAAGCAGGAATGTGAAAATCCCGAGCAGGGGTAGGAAGCTGCACATCTGCATTACCGGTGATACGCCGAAGACGTCAATCCAGTTCCCCAGCACGAGTGCGCCCAGGCCTCCCATACCAAATGCCAGACCAGTAATTAGACCAGAAACCGTTCCGATTTTGCCTGGAATCAGCATTTGCGCGTATACAACAGTAACCGAGAAGCTGGATAACATGATAAAACCAATAATGGTTAGCAGTACGCCTGTCCAGAACAGATTCGCATAGGGCAGCAACAGAGCCAGTGGAGCAGCTCCAGCCATGGACAGGAAGATCAGGTTACGTTTGCCGAATCGGTCCGCCAAGGGGCCTCCGAAGAACGTGCCAAGTGCTCCAGCAGCCAGGAACAAGAAGATATAGATCTGCGCGTCCTCTGTGGACAATCCAAAAGTATCTTTCAGATTAAACGCATAGAAGCTGCCAATGGAAGCGATATACCAGGAACGAACAAAGACGAGCAAGATCAATAGCGTAATGGCGGCAGTAATCTTTTTGCGCAAAGCAGGATTGGGTGCACGACGGGCAGCAGCCTGTCTACGCAGATATCCTCCCGATTGCAGCATACGTCCATACCAACGGGCGATGTAGATCTGAACTGCAATCCCCATGGCAGCAATGCCTGTAAATCCAATGGCACCGAACAGTCCAAACGGGATAAAGATCCAGCGTGTAAGCAATGGGGCAAGGGACTGTCCGGCGTTACCACCAACTTGGAAGATGGACTGTGCCAGTCCACGGCGTTGACCAGCAGCCATATGGGATACCCGTGAACCTTCCGGATGGAAAGCGGCGGAACCCAGACCGACAAAGATAACGGAGATCAGGACAGCCATATAACTGTCGGCGAAGGCCAACAGCAACATGCCGGTAAATGTAAAACCCATGCCAATGGGCAGGATAGATGGTGTCGGTTTTTTATCAGCAAACCAGCCTACGACAGGCTGCATAATGGATGCGGTAAAGTTAATAGCAAATGAGATCCATCCGATCTGAGTATACGTGAGATGCATGGAATCTTTTAGAATCGGAAAAATGGCTGGAATAACCGACTGGATCGAATCATTGAAGAGATGAACCAAACTGATGGCAATGAGTATCCGGTAAACGGTGCTTTGGGCATCCGATCCGGGTGGGGCTTTCGAACGCGCTGTGGCGTCCTTGGTTAAAGTGGATTGAGTAGACATGTACAATTCTCCTTTGGTCGCGGTCACGAGGGATCAGCGCCTGATGTTGTAATATATGCGTGTAAGCATATTGTTACATAATAGGATAGATTGATTGGACCGACAAGGGGAACAAGGGAAAACGTTGATGAATTGAACTCTATTTCCGAGGTGTTTTTTTAATAGCATTACATTTACAAAATAAACGTATTACTTTAGCATCTACTGTAAGAAGACCTATATTTATGTGTAATAAGGATGGAGGAGGGATGGATATGAAATCCTTATCACCTTATGAATCCGCCAAACGTGAGTTGGTGATGACTATTTTGTATATGGTTGTAATAACGTTTCAGGCTATATATGTTGCCCCAGCATCTTTGTCTGTTGCTATCGTCATATTTATCATTTGTCAGTCAATTGGTGTGCTGATGTTGCGACATTACATCAAAAAAGTCAAAAAACTGAAGAATGATCAATCTACTTGAATGCGCTGCGATCCCACTGCATCGAGAGACTGAGTTTCTAAAGGTTTATACTAAAAAGCCGAACTTCTTCAGATTTGAAGAGTTCGGCTTTTGGCATTCTATGATTCTATTTTATACAGAATGGATGAACCTGACGAATTAACGATTATCAATCGTTTCCGGATACATATCATGATTCATCATACGATGGTCGGCCATCTGCTCGTACTTTGTTCCCGGCTTACCATAGTTCGTATACGGGTCAATGGAGATACCGCCGCGCGGTGTGAATTTGCCCCATACTTCGATGTAGCGGGGGTCCATCAGCTTGATCAGGTCGTTCATGATGATATTCACACAATCCTCGTGGAAATCACCATGGTTACGGAAGCTGAACAGGTACAGCTTGAGTGATTTACTCTCGACCATTTTCACATCCGGAATGTAGCTGATATAGATCGTTGCAAAGTCCGGCTGACCCGTAATCGGGCACAGACTAGTGAACTCCGGGCAGTTGAATTTCACAAAATAATCGCGGTACGGATGTTTGTTGTCAAAGTTTTCCAAGATTCCGGGATCATATTCAAACGTATATTTAACGTTCTGGTTGCCCAGCAACGTCACATCTTGCATCTCATCAGGTTGTCTCATTGGTTATTAAACGCTCCTTGTTTCCGTCAAAGCCCGAAGCCTCGCGGTATATATAAATAGGCAATTTTGCCTGTATAATTCTCTTCATTGTCTGAGGACATTTCGTCCTCATCCTACATTAGCCGCCCATTCCACCTATCCTGCCCATCACACGCCGCGTTTGTTGCCCCATACCAACGTATGAAGCTGTGGAAGCACACGAACGTTGTTCAGGTCATCGGAGGCACTGACTTGGTCAATCAGCCACTCATAACGAGCAAGCAGTGAGGACACCAGATCTGGCGTTTCAGCGGAAGTCACATCCAGGTTCCCGGTTTGTAAAAATAGATCCGTGCCCGGATACCGTGCATGCACACGGCGGGCATAGTCCAGGTCTGTCTCATCGAAGATCACGATCTTCAGACTGTGACTTCGTTCTACCGGGCCAACGGCCAGCCGTTCGATCAGATCATCCAGCACGGCCCAATCGGTGTCCATGCCGGAGCTCGGTGGCTTGGGCGAGACGGTGACTTCGTCAATGTTCGCCAGCCAAGGCTGCCAGCGGGAGCCCTGTGTCTCCACCGCAGTGCGGATGCCGTTCTCCCGCAGCAGGGCAACCAACCCGCCCAGCGAAGCGAGCAGGGCGGGATTACCGCCAGAGATAGTAACATGGGAGAAACGGGTGCCGCCAACGCGGCGCAATTCTTCCCATACATCCTCTGGCGTAATCATTCGAATCAGGTCCTTGCCACTGCCGTCCCAGGTAAAGGCCGAGTCGCACCAGGAGCAGCGATAATCGCAGCCGGCGGTACGAACAAACATCGTTTTTTGTCCGATGACCATGCCTTCGCCTTGAACCGTCGGACCAAAAATCTCCATCACGGGAATACGAGCCTCTTTACGAGATCCCTTCTCATTCACCTGCTGTGTCACACTACTCATCGATCATCCACTCCCGTCTCGCTTCCGCGTAACTGGTTGGTGTCTCGAAGAGTCGGACAAACTCTGTCCGCCCACCATCGGTCAGCCCGGCATAGGGTTCCGTCTGGAGCGCATGTTCCATCTGTTCGAACAGCCAAACGACCATATTCTCGGCTGTTGTATTCATTAAAGGAAGTGTCTCGTTAAGGTACTGATGATCCAGATATCCCTCAATTTGAGTTTTCCATATATCTTTGATATGTCCAAAATCAACTGTCAGCCCGGTTTCACCCGGATAACCGCTGATGCCAAAAATAACTTTATACGTATGACCGTGCAGGTTCTTGCACTTGCCTTCATAACAATGCAGGTGATGTGCTGCGTCAAAGGTGAATTCTTTGCTTACAAGCACACGTTTGCGGTGGTAGCGCAGCTGGGTGGGCAGAATATCTTCTCCGATGCGTTGCAGATGCTCTACAATACGGAATGTTCCAGGCTCTCTCATCGTACATCCACTCCCGCCGATTCAGCAGCAGTACGTTGCTGTACATAGCGATCCAGTCCGGCTTTGCGCAGTTTGCAAGCGGGGCAATCTCCGCATCCATCGCCGATCACGCCGTTATAACAGGTCAGAGTACGCTCACGGACATAATCAAAAGCACCAAGGTCATCGGCCATCTTCCACGTTTGGGCTTTGTCCAGCCACATGAGCGGGGTATGAATGACAAATGGATAGTCCATGGACAGGTTAAGCGTCACATTCATCGACTTCACAAATGAATCCCGGCAATCCGGGTATCCGCTGAAATCCGTCTCGCATACACCTGTAACCAGGTGACGAGCTCCTTTTTGCTTGGCCATAATGGCCGCAAAACTGAGGAACAGCAGATTCCGTCCATCTACAAATGTACTCGGCAGTTCGCCTTCTTCATGCGTAATCTCCACATCCGTGCGAGTGAGCGCATTGGGGGCAAGCTGATTTAACAGGCTCATATCGAGTACCGTTTGCTGTACCCCCAGATCACGAGCGATCTCTGTTGCACATTCAATCTCTAACTTGTGGCGCTGACCATAATCAAACGTAACGACCTCTACTTCGGCAAACTGTTGTTTTGCCCAGAACAGACACGTGGTACTATCCTGACCGCCGCTGAATACAACGACTGCTTTTTCTTCGTTCAACATAAAAAAACCTCTCTATCTTCTTGAGATCAAACCATGCACATAGGCATAGA
Source organism: Paenibacillus sp. FSL K6-1122 (assembly GCF_037977015.1). Classification (NCBI taxonomy): domain Bacteria; kingdom Bacillati; phylum Bacillota; class Bacilli; order Caryophanales; family Paenibacillaceae; genus Paenibacillus; species Paenibacillus sp. FSL K6-1122. Next base: position 1,467,967 of record NZ_CP150272.1, read on the forward strand.
GTGTCGGAAGAACAGAGAAGTTCATGAACTGGCATCCATCAAAAAACACACCTTCTCGATAACCGCTTCAAAAAAGCAGGCAAGAGTAAGTGTCCTTAGTTTTTTACGTACATGATTGCATGGTGACCTCAACGTGTACGCAAGACTTATACTGACCATCACATGGTCAAGTCTTATAGAGGGAGTTCGCGAACCTCTCCCATGCCACAGGCATGGATTTTCTTCTTCAATTGTCTGAACCATTATAACATGAAACGGTGTGGTGACCACCCCACTGGAGCATAGTGGCAGCTAATTGGTCGGCTCCATCAACTAACAGCTTATTTGATCAGTTTATTTGATCAATACATTGCCGAAAGGGATCACTTCTTTCAGAATTCGTTTGAACAGCCCCTCATCGTTAAGATCCTGTTCCAAGCGGTGATTCTCACGTCCCGCCTGAAAGAGTACAGATCCATGCCCTGTCATCTTCCAATGATAATTCATATGCTGACTGGCAAGGTTGTTACCATATACGGTGAGTTCCAGATGTGCATTTTCGGGATAGGCAATAATGCTACCAGCATCCACATAGAGCGGCGCTGTTGGGTGAAGTTCCTGTTGGCAGACCTGACCTTGAGTGAGCAATCCGATTTTGCCTTTGCCGGAAAATTTCATTTTCACTGCATCACGGGTGATCAGCATGTTTTTGATTTTCTGAATTTTGGTATGCATGGTTACACCATCAGAGTAGAAGAACAGGTGGCGGAAGTCATAGAGCAGATCACTGTCCTCCGTGAGCTCCACTTCCTTCATAGTGAATCCGGGAGGCAGGGCAGCCACAAATTGGCAAGGTCCGGTGATTTCAGATTTAATCAGCTTTTTTTTGCGATATATGCCCGTGATATTCATGAATTTATCATTGCGACTCCCACTTGGACCGCGGAAGGCCACAATCTGCTGCGGATGCAAAATATGAAGGCGGTCATCTTTAATCAGTGAAAATGTGACGACTTGTCCTGCTCCGCCTGCTTCAGCATTGTTCAGGTGTATGTTCATGCAGTTGCTCCTGTTCTTTTATACTCGGCCGGAACGGCGACGCATTCCCCAGCGCATCACACGAATCAGAACAAAGTAACCCAATATGAGAGAAACGACAGTGATGATCGTCGTCTGAATTCGTTTGGTGGTAGTTGCTTTGGCATTCTGGTCGTCTTGTAATTTACTTACCATTTCAGTGAGTTTTTGGTTCTGAGCCAGCAGTTGTTCGTTCTGGGTCTTAAATGCTTCGACATTGGCTTGGGCTTGTCCCAACTGAGCAGACGTTTGATTTAATTGCTCCATCGTTTGCTTATAACTTTCCTGCAGAGCGTTCACTTCTCCGGGCAGTTCGGAGACTCGCTCCCATCCGCTGTATATATCCGTAAAAATATTGGCACTGGCTGCACTTACTGTCGAAGCGATCGAAACGGTAAATAGAATGCATGTGGTGAATAACACCCGAATGAAATAACCCTGAATGGATTTTGGCATCGTTAACACCTCTTTCTTCGGTTAGATAGATCAATCGCCGAATTCGTCGTCTATTGTTGAAATACGGCTCTTACATTATACGTCAAAACCGGGACGATGGGTTCAAGATGATATCGTTTTATTACCCGAAATATATAAAATTATTTAGGAACAGGGCTGTTTAGCTTACAAATCTGCGGGGTAATAGAACGATAGGCAAGCATACCGGACCGTTTTACAGATCTTTTACTTCAGTTCCGGGTGCATGCTATTCACAAATGCGCAATTTAATGAACTATACCAATATATCCGATTGAATATAAGATCGTGAACATGAAGGAGTAGAAACATTATGTATACAGCAGATCAGAACACATCAACCAAAACGATTATGATCACTGTTAATGGAGAGCCAGTAGGGCGTAAGCTGGTCATTGACAGTGTCACCTATGCACCGGTAAACGAAGTAGATGGTGTACAATATTTACACAAAATGGGAATCGATCATCCTACTGTTTAATTTGGGACTTGTCATAGATAAGTGATTGATAAGCTTGGCATAATGCCAGGCTTTTTCGTCGTTTATTGTCGTATTGAGACGGATTTAGGGATATAAAACTATTATATTGGAAAAATTTAATGAGAACATGTGTTCCGTGACAATATAGTGTCCATTCACCCTGATAACTTAGAAGATAATACACATAAATCGGGGGAGAGACTACCAGTGAACTCAGTCTTTGAAGTATCTTATTCGTGGAATAAAGAGGCCATACCGACAGGGGGAGCCGACCCCGTATATATGATGGTAGAGTGGCGTAACGGTGCCCCTGCCAAAAGACTTAGGAAAATAGCACCCAAAATTGTATCAAGAGATTTGGAACTTTTGCTCAAACCGGAATATGGAGTACAGCTAAAAGGCATTTATGGATGTCGTTCCAAAGAAACGGATATTGGCTGGTTATTGAGGCTTGGGGATATGTACAAGGGAGAAAGTAAACAAATTTTGCTTGAATTCGTCATGGGACCCCGTGTATCAGGAAAAGCTGCCGTATGTTCAGCCTACTGGAGCACAAGGAAGTTGAAGCAAAGTCAACGTGTATTGTTACGAAGAGAACAGTTGTATATTCAGTACACCAGTCATCTGGGCATGCTGCGACAGCCAGAAGATCCCAAGGTGGAGAAGACGATCAAATTAAGTGAAACGGTACCCTTGATCAAACAAGCCCTGCGCGCCTACGAAAGAGGCCGGGTTCAAGAGGGAAGTAATATGTTACGTCGTCATGCTGATGCCTTGTTAATTGAAGCTGCGCGGAAGCAAGATCTGGACTATTACGCGGAAGCCGAGATCGTTGAAAAGTTGCGTTATCACTATGAGATCACGTTTACAACAGGATATCATGATCGTGAAAAAAAGATATTAGGGGAATAGGGTTGATTTCAGATGTTAACGGTATAGAGAGAGTCTACATATTTGAAGGTGAAGTTTAGGAGAAGGTCGAATGTATGTATCAATATCATATTAAACAATGGATGGAGTTGTATCAAATTTATTGAAACAACATCGTGGAGGGTCCGGCAAAATGACAGACCGACTAATCCGATTAATGCGCATTATAACGCTGGTGCAGGCGAAGCCAGGCATACTGGCACGTGAGCTCGCCCAGCGATGCGAGACGACGGAAAGGACGATATACCGCGACATGGAGGCCCTCAGTGCAATGCATATCCCGATCGCCAATATGGGACACGGGCAAGGGTACATGTTTATCAGCCAATTTGCCATGTATCCGCTAAATTGGTCTGATGAAGAAGCCCAAGCCTTCATGCATCTTGCTGAAGTTATGGAGAATATTCGTCCTTTGCTGAAACCTGCTTTTGAGAGCGCTTATGAGAAAGTGGTTGCTGCGAGTCAGAAAAACAAAACAGAACGAGTGGAATGGTCGGAGCAAATTAGTGGATTGTTCAAAGCGGGATTGCCAGCATGGCAAAATGAAAACAACGATTCGCAGAATCAATCCATGATTACCCTGCTTCAGGCTGGCATTTCACAGAACACCATTGAAGGGGAGTATCTGTCTCAAGGTAAAAAAGGGATCGTACGTATAGATCCTTACTGTCTTATCCCTCGTGAATACAGATTTGAGCTGTTAGGGTATTGTCACCTGTCGGAGAAGCTTCGAATATTTCAGGTGAGCCGGCTACAAAAGATACGAATATTGCCACGCACGTTTCGCAAAGAGGATTATCTGATGCAATCGCACTTCCGCATTCCTTGGGCATACGAGGGAAGTACGGAGTGGACTGCGTTCAAAATTCGATTTGCACCCCATGCTGTGGAGCGTGTGATGCAGGAGCAATTTTTTTTACGACCCATCCTAACCATTGAACCGGAAGGTAGCCTGTTATTTGAAGCCATATTAAGTGATGTTGACGAATTTCTTGTATGGATATCTAAATATGGACCTGATGCGGAAATTCTCGAACCGGAGATCTGCCGCATCAAGATGAAAGAACGTCTAAACTATTGGCAACAAATGTACAATAAAAGTTGAGATTAGAATGCCACCTATCCTAAGCCAAAACACGATTAAGTACTGTGCTGTGGACGGTTACTCTTTGGTTTTGAAAAGGCTTGCCAGATTGCCAAATGGAGATTCTTTCTCTTCATCTTCTGTGGAGCTGGAATAAACAACCTTGGATGTAATGCCCTCATCATCGGCTGCACAGTTGTTTTCCAGAGTGAAACGGTCAAATTGATGCATAAACACCTTGGCTGTATTGATGGCATCATCCAAGGCACGATGCTGGGTACCATCAAATTCAATTCCGCAGATTTCAAGAGCCTGAGCGAGTCCGAGTTGACGGAACTTGCCTTCTTTACGAACGGTGCGGGACCATTGTTGCTGGAGATCGTTATGATTGGTGATCCAGGCCACATCAAGTTGATGGGTGCGACAATGAGAGATCAGTTTGCTGCGGTCATCGGGTCCCCAGGAACACATGTAATAGGGGTCACTTCCCATCCAGGCGATGAATTGATTCAGTGCTGCCGGAAAAAGAGGGGCTGCATCAATATCTTTCTGTGTGATACCTGTAAACTGAATCGTGTCAGTGGAAAGAACAGACTTATTGGAAGGACGAACATACGTATGGAACGTATCCGTTACGACCAATCCATCCGCACTTTCCGTAACTTTGACGGCACCGATATCAATAATTTCAGAAGAATAGCGAGTATTGCGGCTTACCGTGAATTCAAGATCATATATGATATATGGCATAGGACAAACTCCTTTATCGATTAATACCTGTGATAGATTTCTATTTCTCTATATTACAGGGAACGTGCTGCCATGTCAGCCATCGCCAGAGAATTCATTGTAGTCAGGATGAACGGACAGTCTGAGTGTTTAATGATCTTTCTAATGCATTTCCGGTTTTGGTAAGTCTTTACTTCGCCAAAAGTGGTCGTTATAATGAGGAAAGTTAGGGACTTTCCTATGTTTTGTTTGTATTTATGGCAACATAAAAGTAGAATTTTACGTCTTATTATCAGAACTTCCTAACACGGTTTGAAGTGTTGGGGAGTTTTTTATTATTTATAGCATACTCATGTAGGAAAGGAGAAAAAGTTAGTCGGTTGTTGGTATAACATAGGAAAACTACTTCACGAGTTAGTATTATTGAATTTAAAGTACATATGGAGGTTTGTTTCTTTGATTAGTAGAAAATTGAAAATAACAGCAATTATAGCCAGTGTGTTTATTGTTTTAATGAGCGCTGCATATGGTGCATTCTATATTTGGAACAAGAATTATAAATTTAATAATAATTATGTATGGCAGCCTTTGGAGGACGTGCAATCTACACTAAACCTGAAAGATTCCTATAACGTTATTGTAGCCGGAACGGATCCGGAAGGTATTACTGCTGCCTTATCAGCTGCTCGTAATGGGATGCGTGTATTGCTGGTAGAAGCAAGAGATCGCAACATGTTGGGAGGATTGTTGACCGAGGGAGGCCTTAATACACTGGATCTAAATTATTCCCCTGAACAACCGCAGTTATTGAGTAGTTTGCGGCAGCCTGACTTTTTGAACAAAGGTATCTTCCAGGAATGGTTTGACCAGATCGAGGGTAGTTCATTTGATACCAACACAGCGGCTAACATTTTCTATCGGATGGTTCGTTCTGAACCTAATATTGACCTGTTGATGAATGTTAAGGAATTAGTCCCCCTTACTGAACAATCTACGGGAGATCACACGACAATAACGGGTATGAGCATAACTAAAGAAGATGGAACAACTGTTCAGATTGCAACCCGCTCCATCATTGATGCAACGCAAGATGCGGATATTGCAGCCGCTGCAGGAGTTCCATACTCCATAGGTAGACAAGATATTGGAGATGGTAAATCCAAAATGGTCTCTACGCTTGTATTCAAGTTAAGCGGTGTTACTGATGAGGTATGGCAAAAGTTTAGGGAAAGAGAGGGAACCGGGGTTGATAAGATGAGTGCTTGGGGGTACGGTGATGCTAGAAAATATGAATCCTCCAATCCACAACATATTAAGATTCGAAGTCTGAATATCGGAAGACAAAATGATGATACAATCTTGATTAATACGATGCAAATCTTTGGGGTAGATCCGTTAGATCCGATATCTGTGAAAAAAGGTCTGGAAATCGGGCGTAAAGAAGCCCCACTAATTGTTGATTTTCTGAAGAAAAATTATGATGAATTTGCAGGGCTAAAATATGCTGGAACAGCAGACGAGCTTTACGTGAGAGAATCACGTCATATCTATGGCGAGTACCGATTAACATTAGCTGATGTCATGGAAAATCGTGATCATTGGGATGCTATTGGATACGGCTCATACGATATTGATATTCAGAGCACGAGTGTTGGAAATCCCGGCACGATTATGTTGAGTCCGATTCAATATGGTGTACCTTTTCGCTCGCTTGTACCGCTAAAGGTTGATGGTTTGCTCGTCGTTGGACGTGCAGCAAGTTTTGATACAATCCCACACGGTAGTGCAAGAGTTGTCCCACTGGGAATGGCAGAGGGAGAAGCAGCAGGAGCGGCGGTCAAGCTGGCATATATCCATAAGGAGTCCTTCCGCGAACTCTCAACTTCCGAAGAGCGAGCATCTGAACTACGTAAGATGCTGGAGAATCAGGGGATGGATCTGAAAGTACATCGTTTCGAACAGCCTGATTATATGGAGCATAAGGATTACAAGGGATTGCTGGCTGCAGCGAGTATGTATATGACTTCAGGCAATTATAATAACGATGGTTGGGAACTGGATAAAGGAATGAATCCAGAACGATTTTTAAGTAAATTGAAAAGAATGCAAGCGATGTTTCCAGAAGCCTACACAGGTAGTGCTGACCAAGCTCTAGCAAATATGGAGAATGCCGTAACCCTACCTTTAACGTTGGATCAGGCTACGTATATGTTATGTCTGGCAATGGGATCTTCAGAAACGGAAACTTCACTTGAACAGGCACTTGCTCATTTGCAAACACAAAACTTTATAAGTGCCGACACGCTTGCTGGCATTGCTGACAAGAACAATCTTACCAATGGGGATGCGTTTATGCTCATTCGTGATGTAGTGGAGTATTATTCTGGAGTTGTATTCGACTAATTGGTTGACAATTACTTGTAAATGAACTAATGTGGTCAAAAATGATAACAGCGTTATAACGAGGACATGATTGTGCAAGCCAGCTTCAACAGAGAGGGAACAGTGTGGTGCAAGGTTCCTGTAGCTGCTTCATAAATTCCTACCTCGCGAGCTGCGGAAGAGAATGCCCATACAGGGTTGCAACCTCCGCCGGCAGGGCCCGTTATGCCCCGTAGGACTGCATGTTACAGATCGCATAGGTTGCGAACGGATTAATTTGCAGTTAAATAAGGGTGGTACCACGACACATTCGTCCCTTGACGGATGTGTCTTTTTGCTGTTTATGCGCCGTATTTGATAACAAAAAAAGGAAGATTAGGAGTGTGTTATGATGCGTCAAAGTGAAATGCTTGTCCCAACATTACGTGAAGCGCCAGCGGAGGCAGATGCAGCGGGACATCGCTGGTTACTGCGTTCCGGCATGATTCGCCAACTGGCAGCAGGGATATACAGTTACCTGCCCCTTGGACGGCGTATATTGTTAAATGTTGAACGGATCGTTCGTGAAGAGATGGATCGTGCTGGATGTCAGGAAGTGTTACTGCCGATTATGCAGCCTGCGGAGTTGTGGGAAGAATCCGGAAGATACACACAGTATGGTCCCGAATTGATGCGTCTGAAGGATCGTCATGCACGGGAATTTGCTCTTGGACCAACACATGAGGAAGTCGTAACCGCTTTAGCGCGGGACGAGGTGAGTTCGTATCGTAAGCTGCCATTCACCCTGTACCAGATCGGAACCAAGTTCCGGGATGAGCGCCGTCCTCGATTTGGATTGCTGCGCGGTCGTGAGTTCATCATGAAGGATGCGTACTCTTTTGCTTCGGACTGGGAAGAGCTTGATCGGACTTATCAGGCGATGAACACGGCATATAGTCGCATTCTGGAGCGTTGTGGTCTGGACTATATCCGTGTTGAGGCTGACGCAGGAACGATTGGCGGTCAAGGAGAAACACATGAGTTCATGGCAATTGCTGATGTGGGTGAGGACACAATTGTAACCTGCAAACATTGTGGATATGCTGCAAATCTGGAGAAAGCGGGTTATCAGACTTCTGGAGATATGGAGAAAAAAGAAGGAAGCTTGGAAGTTCCAGCTGATTCTGCGAATGCAGACTCCGCGCTTCAAACGGATCAACATTCAGGAGTGGAAACCGTAGTACGTATCTCGACACCTGGCGTTCGTACGATCGCAGAGTTAACCACTTTTGTGGGCAAAGGTGCTGAACATATGATCAAAACGCTGCTTTATGTGGCGGATGGTCAGCTCGTCGCTGCGCTTGTGCGTGGAGATCATGAACTGAATGACATCGCATTGAAGCAGGTGTTGGGGGCAGAGGAACTGATCCTTGCAGACGATGCAGCCATTGCGGCACATCCAAATCTGAAGGTAGGATTCCTGGGTCCGATTGGACTAAATCTGCCGATGGTGGTGGACGCTGACGTGGCAGCGATGAAGAGTGCAATTACAGGAGCCAATGAAGTGGATGTGCATCTTTCCGGCGTACGCCCAGGGATTGATTTTGCATTGGAGCGAGTAGAACGAATCCGCTTTGCTGCGGAAGGGGATGCTTGTCCAACATGTGGATCACCACTTGTGTTTACCAAAGGTATTGAGGTTGGACACATTTTCAAATTGGGAACGAAATATAGTGATGCCATGGGCGCTTCATTCCTGGATCGTAATGGTCGCCAGTGTGCGCCCGTCATGGGATGTTACGGCATTGGCGTATCCCGCCTGATGGCCGCTATAGCTGAGCAGTATGCAGGAGATGATGGCATAAAATGGCCTGCTGCTGTTGCGCCTTATGATGTGCATCTGATTACAGTAAGTTGGAAGGATGAGCAGCAGCGTCAGCTCACCCTCGAACTGGAACAACAATTGATCGATAGCGGTTACACGGTATTGGTTGATGATCGGGATGAACGTCCGGGTGTGAAATTCAAGGATGCGGAGCTGATCGGATTGCCTGTGCAGATCGTTATTGGCCGAGGAGCAGCCGAAGGACAGGTCGAACTGGGATCACACGCACTTGCAGCAACAGGTGAATCGAAACGAATCGGGTTGACGGCACAGGAAGCTGTACGTTATGTGAAGGAACAGCTCACTTCCTAAATTCAGGGGATCTTCTAATTATATGAGTTCATATAATAGTACCGAATATGATGCGGTAGCTGATTTTGATTGCTGAAATTCCAATCTGAGCATGAAAAAGAGGGCTATAGGCATGCAATTTGGTAGGATTTTATGAGTGATATCATACGAAATAACTATATTTGGATAGTTGTATTTAGTATACAAATGATTTTATGATTAAGGATTTGAAGATGATCATACGCAGGCAGATTTATGTGCAAGTATGCAATGTTGAGAAGATAGAGATGTCGAAATTAAATGTACAATAAACGCATGAACACGGTCATTCCGGAGAGTTCTTATATAGTTCGGTGTCGAAGGCACATGATAAAGTTGGTCCGTAAAGGCCAGGCTGGGATTTATTTTTGCCTCAGATGATTGTCAGGATCAGCAGGATATGTCCACAGGAAATGTTCAAGTATCTGATGTGGATTGATGTTTAAGAATGGAGAACCAAAAGGGTGTCCCCTTAACCAGTAATCTGGCTTTGGGGACACCCTTTTAGTTATGACAAGATAGATCGGTATGCTGATGCACTATAAGCGGTCATGCCTATATGCACTTTGCTTTGCTGAGCTTAAGAAGCTGCAGGCAATTTCAATTGTTGACCTGGATAAATCCAGTGTGGATTTTTGATATTGTTCAGCTTTTGCAATGCCTGCCAAGTTGTGCCGTATTGTTTGGAGATAGAGTACAGGGAATCTCCGGATTTCACAACATGCAGTTTGGCTGGAGCTGGTTTGCTCGGCGTTGGTTTAGACGGTTTTTCCGGTTTTGGTGTTTCTGTTTTTGGCTTGGTTGGAGCTGGTGTTTCTGTTGCCGGAGTTTCCGGCTCTACTGCAGGTTTTACCGCTTCACTGATCCGACCATCTGTTTTGATGTCTACAGCGCCAAGCTTCTGCATGTAATTGATCAATGCCTCGTCCAGCGCGCCATACATACCCGTAGTTGGATATTTGGCAAACATGGTGTATTCGTCACCACCAACAGCTGTGAAATCATTGGTTGCCAGTGTATACATTGCTTCCGGATCAAGGGCTTTATCGCCCACGGTTACGGAATGTACACGGCTACCTTCTGCAGCGGAAGTGTCGATTTTGAACTTGATACCAGATACTTGCGGGAATCCACCGCTTGGTTCCGGGTAGGAAGCTACACCGACTTCAAGGGCTGCCAGAATATCGGATCCTTTCACTTCAAGGGTTACTACTTGATTACCAAAAGGAAGCACTGTGATGATATCACCTTTGGTTACGATCCCTTTTTCGATGGAAGAACGGATACCGCCACCGTTAGTCAGTGCAATATCGGCTTTGCTGACATCACGAATGGCATCTGCAAGCAGGTCACCCAGGTTAGTTTCTCCTGCACGTACCTGTTCACGTTTACCATCCAGCAGAATAGCTGTATTGGCTACTTCTTCTTTCAGGATAGGTTCTTGTTCTTTTTGAATGGAGTTCACGAGAGTCGCGACTTTCTCATTTGGTTTGATGTCTTTTGCTTCCGTTTCATCAATTAATGTTGCTTGTTTCTTTGTTACTTTACCACCATCTACCCATAGATCAATGACACCTACGTAGTTAGTGTATTCTCCTGCACTTGCAATCAATGTTCCGTTATCGGATACAAGGCCATCTTGCAGTACAGTGTGGCTGTGACCATCGATGAATACATCGATGCCAGGAACTTCTTTAACAACTTTAAAGCTAGTATCGGTGCTGGACGCGTCTTGTCCAAGATGTCCCAGAACAACAACAACATCTACTTTGCTGCGGATTTCGTTTACCAGAACTTTAGCTTCCGCAGATGGATCTGTAATATCAAGACCTTCTACGTTTTTTGGATTCGTTTTGTACAACGTTTCCGGTGTAGTCAAAGCGATGATACCGATCTTCACGCCATCTACTTCTTTAATGAGATAAGGATCGAAGAGACGTGTTCCGTCTTTTTTCTTCACATTGGCACTCAGCATGGGGAAGTTCATCATGTCTGCCAGTTCGATCAGACGATCTGAACCATAGTTGAATTCGTGGTTACCCGGTACGATGGCTTGGTATCCCATTTCATTCATGACTTTCACGATGCTCTCACCATTCACAAGAGTGGCAAATGTTGTACCATGCACAGCATCTCCAGCATCGAGCAAGAGTGTGTTCGGATTTTCGCTACGATATTTGTCAGCGATTCCAGCTACTTTGGCAAAACCCATAGCAGGTGAAGATTCAACTGCACGGGCATGCGTATCATTCGTATGTAGAATGGTAATGTGTTTACCTGTGCCCGGAGTGGTATCCGTTGCAGCTGCGGCAATACCTACACTGCCAAACAGCAAACAGACCGTTAGCAGAAGTGAAACGTAATTCTTCCAGATTTTCATATGAATCCGAAACCTCCCAAAATAATAATCTACTTGAGCGTTTACACAGCTCAAATAGTATTTTAACAGACTATTATTAGGAAATCTCGCGAATTACGTAAAAATAAGTAACCTGAAAGTGACATGTAAATCTGCTGTTGGAAAATATAATCTTCGGAAAGAACGTATGTTCTTAAAGTGTGTAAAAAAAATGCTGCGCTTCACGCGGCAGTCCGGTACGTAAACAAAATTTCTCCAAAGATTCATCCGGTTCAGGCATCACTCCGGAGGTTAGCAATTGAATGGCAAAACGATTGGCCTGTCTTTCCAGCTTGCCTGGAGCAAAATAGGAATGTTCCTCCAGAAAGAATCGATTAATCCCTTTATGAAGTCGGTCGTGTCCAAGCTCATGGGCGCACACGAACCGTTGCCATTCCGGCGGCAAATCATTGTGTATGACGATAAACCTGCGCCGGAGCTTGCGAAAGTACAGTCCCTTGGTGGACTTCCCCAAATTGGTGAAACGAATCTGTATTCCAACCGCGCGGGCAATGCTGAACGGGCAGTTGGTCCGGTGTTTTCGAATCAGCTTTGTTACGATGTCATCCATATGATCTCACCTGCTGCCTCATTAAATTCAGTGGGTCATGCCTCATGGGCGATTGTCCGATTCGTCTGTCTTTTTGCGTTTGTTCATCTGTTTGGCTTCCCAGAACAGACCTGTCAGCACATCCTTGATTCGTTTCTTGTCCTCTTCATCGAGTGGAATGCCGTCAAACATCAGATCATCATCGTCTTCCAACATCTTTTTGAAATCACGACGGTCTTTGTATGTAGCCCATTCCGGTACGTCCTGAAGTTCAGCAGCACTCCCTGGTTCAATATAACCGGCCTGCTTCATCATCTCTGTATAGGGCACCGAGAGTGCATCTGAAATCTTGCGGATGGTCGCTGGTTTTGGCACACCCCGGACCCCATTCTCAATACGTGAAATCTGTGAGTTGCTTATTCCGGCTGCTTCGGCGAGCTGATTGATGCTGTATCCCTGTTGCTCGCGCAGTTGTTTCATATAAGGACCAAAAGCGTGCTCCACAATTATGCCAACTCCTTCGATTCGTACAAGTGCTTGAGTTATAAAGAAGGCAGTTGGATGGGGGAGGTAGGTGTGCGTTCAATGCCCGTTTCGGATTCGGATCGTTCTTTTGATCGCTGTTATCCCCAGATTTCCTATTTCCCTCTCTAAAGGGAGAAATCCGGGGATAAAGGCGAACGCTTCGCTTCTTCAGAATCGATTCCGTCTCCTTCACTGCGTATGCGCGTGATACACACCTAAGTCCCTTCCCTAAAAATCAGTGGCTTCTTTATAAAAATCAAATGACTTGTACGGAAGTTCATTAATTAAACAGTACTATATCGTATATATACCATTAGGTAAAGAGATATGAAACAATTATGCCAAAAGGCATAGGAAATGAGAGCGAAGGTTTTATTTTATCGTTAAAACGAACCAAAATGAAGGTTTACTCCGATCTCCAGAAAGTGGTATCCTCAAATAGAAATACGAACAATATACGAACAAAATGTAAAGTTGAGGCAGAGCGTGTGTTTTGTAATCACCTTCTGGAAAGCGGAATTCCCTGAATTATTGCGGTTTGGAGTGATTCCAAAAGGCAACAGGGGAAAATTGAAAAAATGTCGTTACTTTTTTAGGGAACTGGACAACTCTATGGATAAGAGCGTTTTGCCATCGTTCACGATTGCAAAACAATTTCATGTGAAAAATTGAATGAGTGATATGAGTTGAGAAATGAAAGTGCTAAAGATGAAGTGGTTGCATGTTTAACTAGGTTGTCTGTCATCAGAGTGATCATGCGAAACTATTAGAAATTTATTTTATAAAGAATACTAAAGGAGGAAGATAAATATGGAATTGACGCTGCCTGAATTGGACCGACGCAAAACGCAAACAGCTGTTGAAGCTGCGCTGGAAAAATACCGAATCTATAAAACCATTGCATTTGAAGAACGAGAGGTCATGGTGACGGCAAGTTACGCCGAGCGTTTCCACGGTGCAACCAATGTGACGGGGGATTCCACGGCGAGAACGGCAATCTACAATGTGGACTTGCAGCGCGCGCGTCAGGCATATTGCGATACGATTGATTTTGTTGTATCCCGGCTGAGTGAAAAGGAACGTGTACTCGTCTGTGAACGATATCTGAAAGACGATGATGTGTTTGACTATAAAGTGTATAACCATGTGTTTGATCCGCCTGTCAGCAAGGATACGTATACGAAGATTCGTACACGTGCTTTCTATAAAATGGCACTGGCTCTGTCAGATCGAGGTCTGATTAATATGGAGCCTTTGTCTGTGTCCCGCAAAGAGCGACAGAAGCTGGGCTGAGTGAGCGATTGAAGAAGTTGATCCTTTAATATCCAAGGTGGATTGGTTACAATAGTTGAACAAACCACAGTTGGTACAGCCAAAGGAGAGAAGTCTGCGATGTCGGAAGAAGTCGGAATGCAGGAAATGGTCACGTTGAAGATAATCGCGGAAACGCTCAATACGTCCAATGATCTGAACTTAATGCTGGATACCGTGGTCGGCAAATTACTGGAGTTGACCGGATTAACGGCAGGCTGGATGTTTCTGATTAATGAACGTGGAGACTATACCTGTGTTTCGGATTACAATCTGCCCCCGGCATTACTGCGTGAAGATAAAGAGCCCATGCGAACGGGTACCTGCTGGTGTGTGAACCGCTTTAAGGACGGTCAACTCAATCATGCGGTCAACATCATTAACTGTAAACGGCTGGAGGATGCGGTGGAATTCCAATGGGGAGATACCCATGATATTACCCACCATGCAACCGTCCCGTTAAGGTCAGGTGAGAAGATGCTCGGCCTGCTCAACGTGGCTGCGCCAGCCAAGGAACATTTCAGCGACAGTGAACTGGCGCTGTTACAGGGCGTGGCATACCAGATTGGTAGTGCGGTAGAGCGGATGAGATTGTATCGCACGGAGCAGCGACGAGCTGATCTGTATGCCAAGCTGGGGGAGTTCAGCACGGCCTTGGGTCTTGCAGTGAACGAATGCACCAATTCTGATGCTTTTTGTTTAAAAGTTGTACAGCTGCTTGGGCAGCATTATGATTGGCCTTTTGCTACAATCATTCAGCAGAAAAGCGGAATGTTCGTTTTGCAGGCAGCCTATGCAAATGATACGGTTCGAACGTTATCAGGTACTCCGTTATCTTCCGAAGTGACGAGCCACATTAACCATGTAATCAATAGTCATCGTGTAACATCTCTGTCTGGGACAGAGATCGCTGAAATATTTACCCTGTGCAAGCCTGACCAGACTACGAATTCCATTGCCTCGGGAATTGCTGCTCCACTTCCGTACCATACGCCGGGAGAAACGGGAATTCTGGTGATCGGAATAGGAACATCAGGTCCTGCACAGGCGGACCGTGAAGTGCTGGAGGCATTGGCCGAACATATTGCGGCCTCATGGGAGAGTCTGAAGCTGGCGGAGAATCGCCGCGAACTTGCACGAATGGAAGAGAGAAACCGGTTGGCTCGCGATCTGCATGATTCGGTTAATCAGATTTTATTTTCACTATCGTTAACGGCTAAAGGCGCGGAAAGTATGTTATCCGGCTCCGAGCAGTTGCTCCCGGCAACGGAAGCGTTGAAGGATATTCGGGCTTTGTCTCAGGAGGCTCTCAAGGAAATGCGCGCATTGATTATGCAGCTCCGTCCCGCGGGACTGGAAGCAGGGCTGCTCCATGCACTACAGGAATACGGCACAAGCCAGGGGCTTCAAGTGGTGACGAATCGGACGGGAATGCGGTCTTTACCACGTAATATAGAAGAAGCATTGTGGCGAATCGGACAGGAAGCGCTGAATAATGTACGGAAACACGCGGATGTTCCTTCTGCTGAGGTCACCCTCAAGTTAAGTAATCATGAAGTGGTGCTCACTGTCACAGATCAGGGAAAAGGTGGTGCGAACAGGCCAAAAGCGTCGTCTGGAAGCTCCCTTGGCCTGTCCATTATGAAGGAACGGGCTCAATCGCTCGGAGGCAGCTTAGAAATAGTGAGTTCTTCCCGTAAGGGAACGACAGTAACGGCAGTCATTCCACTTCCGTTCGAATCTGTATAAAGTCAGGGGGAAGAAGAGATGCCGATTACGATTTTGCTCGCAGATGATCATGCGATGGTGAGACGGGGGCTGCACGTTTTTTTGACGACACAGCAAGACATGAAGGTTGTGGGCGAAGCATCGAACGGACAGGAAGCATTGGCTCAGGCGGAAGTGTTAAAACCTGATGTGGTATTAATGGATCTGCATATGCCGGTCATGGACGGAATCGAAACAGCCAGAAGGCTGCGCACGTTATTGCCAGCAACGCGAATCATTGTGCTCACCTCGTTTTCGGATCAGGATCATGTCGTTCCTGCTGTTCGCGCAGGAGTTAAAGGATATCTACTCAAGGATATTGAACCGGAGGATCTGGCTGTAGCCATTCGCAATGTGCATGCAGGTCAGGTGGAATTGCATCCTGACGCAGCAGGTCAATTGATGCATGTGATGGCTTCATCCGATTGGTCCATAAATGAACAGCAACCACAGCATATACTGACAGATCGGTCAGCAGACAATCAACATCAGGAGCCAAAGCAGAAGGGGAAATCAACTGAAGCGTCTCTTGGCGGACTGGATATGCTCACTCGCCGTGAACAAGAAGTCTTGGGGCTGATTGCTCAAGGATTGAGCAACAAGGAAATTGCAGTTCAATTGGTCATCACCGAAAAAACGGTCAAAACCCATGTCAGTCATCTGCTCGACAAACTGGGACTGGCAGATCGGACGCAAGCGGCTCTTCATGCCGTAAGAAATGGCTGGGTCGTGTGACCAATTCCGACATATGTTCATACTTAAGTCGTATAAACTCAACCTAAAGGTTGAGTTTTTTGGTATTTCAAGTTAAGTCTATCTGCTGACGATTTGGATGCAAAAGAAAGGTAAGATAAGAGTAGAAATAACAGATCGGTTGAAACATGAGAGTTTGAATTATAAAAAAACCAAGGAGAGTGACATGAATGAATATTGTTATTTTGGCAGGAAGCAATCGGAACAATGCAACCAGTACACGTCTGGGAGAGTATGCTGTGGAGATTATTCGCGGTCAGGGACATCAGGCCAGCCTGTTTGATCTGTATCAGACACCACTCCCATTCTACGCACCAGATGAAAAACAAGCGGATCATGAACATCTGGCAGACCTGAATACACGTATGCTCGCGGCTGATGCGATCATCCTGTCTACACCAGAGTATCACGGCAGTATTAGCGGTGTGCTCAAAAATGCACTGGATCACCTGAGTCAGGCTCATTTCAGCGGCAAGCCCGTCCTGTCCATCAGCTCCTCTGGCGGAGCGGTGGGGGTAAGTTCGCTTTTACAACTGCAAGCGATTGTTCGCAATCTGCATGGCATCAATGCCCAGGAGTGGATTTCCATTGGTGGTGCGCAGCGCAGACGATTCGAAGCGACATTTGACGGATATGAAGAGTACGAAGGCAGTCAGGATATAGAGGACCGGGTGCAGCGGGTTATTGGATCGTTTTTAAATCTGGCACAGACGTTAACGAATGCGCGGAATTCAACCATGAGTTGAGAACCAAGGAAGATGAAAAATCGGAAAAGGAAAAGAGGTTGAGCATTATGATTACTGGCATATTTGAAACACATCTAAACGTGACGGATCTGGAGAGATCCCATCATTTCTATGAAACGGTCCTTGGTTTACCTCATGCCTACGGGCAGAAAGAACGTGGGAACTCCTTCTACTGGATTGGTGGAAAAGGAAAAGCCATGCTGGGATTGTGGCAAAAGGAATCTTCCGAGGTGAAACGTCAGCACTTTGCTTTTCATGTATCTCTGGAGGATATGAAACACGCGGTGGCTCACTTGGAGAACAAAGGGATCAAGACACAGAACTTCCTGAATGATGATATCGGTGAACTGTACGTCTTCGGCTGGATGCCTGCGGTATCTGTATATTTTAAGGATCCAGATGGTCATTTGCTTGAATTCATCGCCATGCTCCCGGATGAAGCGAAGCCTGAACTCGGCATGGTGCCGTGGAGTCAGTGGGAGGAGATGCAGGAGAAGACCGTATGATGATTGAAGAATTACAGTTATATACAACACGGATGGAGGACCTCAAGCATTTTTATCGTGATACGTTGGGAATGGAGGTGTCCAATGCGACGGATCAGGCCTTCAACCTGCAGGTTGGAAGGACAAAGATGATTTTCAAACCGTGTGAAACAGATCGTGAGCCCTTTTATCATGTGGCCTGGTCGATTCCGACGAATCGGTTCAAGGAAGCGAAGCAGTGGGCTGCATCACGTGTTGTTTTAAGCAGGGAGGAAAATCGGGATGAGACATACTCTGCTAATTGGGACTCTCATTCTCTCTATTTCGAAGATCCAGCAGGCAATATTATCGAGCTGATTGCTCATCATCGTATTCAGAACGAGAGTGACCATGACTTCTCGACTCAAGATATATTACAGGTGTGTGAAGTTGGACTGGTGACGGAGGATGTTCTGTCTACGGTGAATGAGCTTCAGCAGATTGGACTCACGCGATGGGGTGAGGTTAGTGATACCTTTGCTCCTGTAGGAGATGTACATGGTTTATTTATTGTGGTGAAGAAGGATCGAACATGGTTTTTCTCCAAGCAAAAAGCAAAGATCTATCCCCTGGAAGTATCCATCCGTGGCGTGGGCAAGCTTCGAATTGGCTAAACTTTGTATTCCGGGGCAAAACGGGCATATGTGGAGCATTTCCATCATGTTATAGAAGTAAACGCTTTATTTATTAATTAGGATATATAAGTTGAACTAAATTTACACGATAACGGAGAGGACAGAAAAAACCTGAAAAAGCGAAGCTGAAAGCTTTCTGAAAGAAAGCTACTTCGTAAGCATAATCTCACATTTATCCCCGGATTTTCCCTTAGGAAAGGGGATCGAAAAAAAAATCTGGGGATAACAGTGATTGGAAGGTTGTTCTGTCAGGCTTACAGATGATGAAGGGTGGTGGCAAGCTTGGATCGACGTTTGTTGGAAGATGGACTAGCGATTATCGTTTCCAGTCGGGAACGTACAGGAGATCTGTGGCACGCCCATTATGGGGCGGGTGCGATTGCGGCATATTTTTGGTTGCGGGAAAATCGTCTCACTGCCCTTGCCGCCGGCAGTGTTACCGCCGAAGCAAAAGCCATGCTTCGCCAGCATGGAATCAGCCCTGGTCAGACCTCTCCGATTGGTGAGATGATGCCCAGGGAAGATGCCGAGGCGTGTATTACGGACGCATTGGATCGAACGATTGGAGAGTTGCACTGGGTTGGACACCAGGCCATCTACGGGGCAATCAGTCTGAAAGCCATTCGCGAACTGGATGGATGGGGCACTGCGGAGGATATTGGTCGGCTGGTTGAACTGATCGATTCATTCGATCGAACCATCCCGGGAAGATCTTGGATGAACACAACGATGAAAGAAATTCGCAGTCTGAAGCCTGAGAAAAGCGATGGTTTCCCCGAGATTGAAAATCCAGTTCAGTTGTCACGTCTGATTCTGGATGAGCTTGGGGCGTTTCAGACTATCTATCACGCGGAAGCGCATCATGATCTAATCGGTCATATGCTCACCTATGGACATGCGCTTAACATATTATATGAATTGGGTTATCCGGCATTATTCCACAAAGGCATTCCGCCTTTCCTTACCATGGTGAAGGCACTACGCTTAAGCCGAGATGTGGATATTGAACAGGAGATGCCGACATTGCAATCACCCGTAGACCTGCTGCCACTAGAACGGGCGGAACGATCAGTGGCGCTCCCTCATGAACTGGAATATTGGCTCACTGACAGACGTTCCCGTGACTGGAACGGAGGTCATGTATTTAAATTCCCGTTCAGTTTTTATCATCATGCGAAGAACGGGGAACCTATACCGGAAACATGGGAGAATTTTCGTTATATCATCGCGTGAGATAAAGCCAACAATATGGAACAAACGATATAAAACGAAGGATATGGAACCAACGATATAGAATCAAAATGAAGAGCACTTGCCAAAGCTGGCAGGTGCTTTTTGGTGTTCTAGCGTTAATATTCCAAGCTACTGAAAGCCGAAGCGGATCCGAATGTGTCCGGAGTCTGCATGTTCGAGAATGCACCCTTCATTTACGAGCCCATGTCCTTCATGTGCGATAAACGCTCGTAATATCGTAAAAGGCGGATTGTCTCCCTTCTCATGCAGAGCTCTGCTCCAGACGGATTCGAGGTCTTCCCTCCGGTTTGCGGTTGGAGCAAAGCCTAGAGGCGTGAGAGCTAACGAATCGGAGGCGTCTTATTCAAGGATTTGAAGCGTCTACAGAAATCTGAGGAACCTGAGACAAGCTATATTAGAATAAACAGCTGTTTTCGGCGGTTTTGTCTGGGCATTTAGGAAATAACGTGTCTTATGTTCCTTATCATTTAAAAAGAGGACCTGAATGCCAAATAAGACGTCCTGTGTTCTTTAGAAAATCATCTATCCATTCGCCGGAATTAGCGGGCTGGGACTTCAAGCTTTTTGGACACGGGCACCCATTATTCTAAAATCCATCATCGTATAGCTTGTTTGAATTGAAATGCACACATTAGTTTTATTCAGATTAAAACCGACAATTGTCCGCCCCGGACACGACTACATTCAGGCGTAATTCATCCCGTTTACCATCAGCGCGAGTGGGGAAAGGCGGTAAAATGGTATTATCGGATCAGCAGCAAGGAAGACACACCGACAGCTCATACGCTAACGTACAGCCGGCCAGGGGGCCGGTTTTTTAATTCGGTGATTGCATCCTTGCCCTGATCGGGTATTAAAGACTAAACAGATAACAGGAGGCTACGTGATATGAAAACAGTATTGTATGTTCCACTGGATGATCGTCCAGCGAATCTGGATGATGTGATTGTGCAAGGGAAAGCAGCCGGTATCCATATCGTTACACCGAACCTGAGTGATATTAAGAATCGTCTGGACTCGGAGAAAACCGTAGATGGCACAACGCTGCTTGGCACCTCAACGCCGGTTTATGGCAAACCGTCCAAGATTCACGACTTTATTCTGAAACATGCTGCCAAGGTCGACGGATTCATTATCTCATCCGATATGCTCGCTTATGGCGGTCTGATTGGCAGTCGTCAGCTCCGTGAAGATGGAGGAGGCGCCTATCCAGAATACGATGATGAGACGACGCGTTTGCTGGATGTGATCCGCGTGATCAAGCAGAAATATCCACGCAAACCCGTATTTGTAATGGACACCATCATGCGTTTGGCTACAACTTCGTTTGCAGATGGCTTGGCGCTTGATGCGTATAATGAGTCCCGTGCATTGATGCAGCAGCCACGTCAGACATACACTGAGTTTGAGGATATTATCGAAGGTTATAACCTGTCCCCGGATGGAGTGGAATATGGGACAACGACCTATTTTGATAAAGAACAGTATTACAATACAAGACAGCATAAATTTAAAACAAATCTGTACATTCTGGATCAACTGGCTCGCACAGGTTATATCGATTTCCTCGCAGTTGGAGTCGACGATGCTAACACGCAGGGTGTTCAGATCAATGAAATCAAATATGTAGAAGCGCGGATCAATGAATGGCTGGGTGGAACCAATGGGCAAAATCCGGATCGAGCTATCGTCTTGCCGGATGCGGATGGTCTGGGGCACGCTTTGGTTGCTCGCATGGCTAACCAGTTGTTCCGAGGCGGGGCGAGGACACGTTACGCAGTGAAATATTTTGGTCCTCACGGCAATACCATCATTAACACGTATGAATACATGGATGTACACGAGAATGTGGTTCGTCATGTGGATATTGTAGGTGGTGTGCTTGTAGCGGATTCGGCATATCCTGAACCGGAGGTGGTGACGGATGTGAGTGCTGGCTTGGAAAATGAACAGCTAGTGGCTGTAGCAGCCGATCAAGTTGTCCCGTTTGACATGACCTCCGAACTGGATCGTATGACGAAGGGTCATCCGGGTAATTCCGGGGAGAACACAAGCATCGATATCGAGATTATTGCCATTACGGCTCTGGATCAGGTACAGGCTGCGTTGGAGCAATTGACGCTGAATAGTGAGCAAGGTCTGCCTTCGGTATTGATTGATTTTGTGGGTAAAGGACCAGCCAATGTTGATGTTGCCGAAGCATTGCTCAACAGTCCATATACTGGACGGGTTCTGGGTTATAGTGCATGGAATACACCAGGTAACAAGATCGGTATTGCTGTGGGTATGGGGCAGTCGAGGTACGCATTGATCACAACAGAGAAGCATGAGCATAAGTTGCGAGATGCTATGAATGCGCATGGATCGCTGTTGTTTAAGCGTTTCCTGAAGGATTACTACTACAAAGCGGTAGCGATTGCGGACATCCGCACGTATTCCCGAGCCCATGCGCTGTATACCAACGTGGCTACCCTTTCGGATCAAAATATGTTGCTGTTCAACTCGGAGGAAGACTATGCCCATTTGCAAACATTGCTCCGTGATTTGATGCAGACTTACACAACGGCACTTGCGAATAAAACAGCCTTCCAGACAGGCAATGTGGCGATTAAGCAGATCTGTGATGACGAATTGTCTTATGCGACGTATAGCAGTGCGCTGCTGGAATATGGGAATCCTGATTTCATCTGGGGCCGTGCATTTGAGATTACGTTGAACCCGCAAGTTACGTTGAACTAAACTGTTATTTTACCATGGGCTCCTCATGTTTGGGCTCATCACTGGTATGACTGTACTGCTTAATCTCGCCGTTGTTAAAAATGATATATTGGTACTTCGCTTCGAGTTCATCCGCGAATGTTACTGAGGCACCGTAAGGTGCTTCAGAACTTTTTGAGGAGTAAGTACCTTGTACTTCGATAAGCTGTTCGGGTGAGTAACCTTTCTGTTCAATCAGGTAAGTGGTTACCTGTTGTTCAGCATCATTTTTCTTGAGCGGATTACCAAGCAGTCCGAAGTAAGCCCAGCAGGATATCCCGAGTATAAATGCTAAGATGACAAGTGAAGTGATCTTGAATGTTTTACTCATAGGTATTTCTCCTTCTTTTACGTAAGCGACAATGAATTTGATAATGAAATTTTAATATATTTGGATAAATTTATCAATTAATTGATCTTAAAGCTTACTTAGGTATTCTTTAAAATGATGATTCCAGAATCGTCTTTTTTCCACCCGAACGTCTCCCTTAATCGCACCGAAGTCGTACGGAACACCATCCGCGCTAGGAATGAAAGGGTGTAAGATTGTATTATCGGATCAATAACAAGGGACGCACCGAAAGCACATACGCTAATGTACAGACCGGCCAGGTGGCCGGTCTTTTTGATGCGGTGAATGTAGTCCCGGTACTGGTTCGATAGCAATACAGACTCTGAGTTAAAAGGGGGAGTCTACTGCTGCTGCATTGTCGCTGCACGGTGTGGGCAGATCTCAAACTTGCAGCCAAAGGGGGCGAAATGAATGTGTCTATGAGAAATGAAATTAGTACTGTCATGAGCACCGGTAAAATGAGTAAGCTCATTAAAAAAACGCTGAAACAGAAGCTCGCGGTACTTGTTCCAGATTGGGACGGTCGTGTGCTGGATGCACCTGCGTCAGGCGAAGTTTTGGCCGGGCCTTGTGCAGTGGTTGTGTTTGCCGAAGAAGTGCCGAAGTCTGCCTGGGCGGGATACCGACGGATCATCAAAATCTCCCCATACGCTCGTCCAGAAGATGGTGGCGCTGAACAAGTGGAAGCTTGGTCAGCCCATCTAATCGAAGGGTTACACCAGGTAAGGCTCGTGGATGAAGCAGGTGAGGCCTTCACCTGTATCTATCTGGGTTCTTCAGATAGTGACCGGGTGGATGCAGGGTCTGGAATGCTTACGCGCAGTCTGCGGTTTGGGGTGTATGTTCCTGAAGACTCAGGAACTGCTGTCACTGAAATAGGGGATGCGTGGCTAGCTGCGCTTCAAGACTGGACACAGCAAGAGCTTGGCTCGAACTGGTCGGTATATGGTGATGTCTGGCCTGGAGGATATGAGATGCCGTCTGTGTTATGGCGATTGGCCGGATGCAGCACGTCTGTGGCGGGCACTTCGGCATTGGAGGTTCGACAACAGTGGATTGGGCATGTGCTCACCGATCATTCGGTGCTAACAAGCCAGACCGTTACTCGGTTGGTAGAGCAACTTGCAGTGCAATCTCGTCTTGCCGTCACTGAAACGGGTGGCGAAGAGCACGAAGGTAACACACGGTATGTAACGGTGGATGAAGTCACGGCAGATTTACAGACGGATGCGTATCTGAACGGACAGATTCGCCTGACGTTGCAACAGCGGATTCGTCGTCCGGGTACGAATGTACCTTTGATTCGTGAGATCCACCATAGCAAAGGCATGGAGTAAACGTTAGTCGAGAGGAACCTTCTATTAGAGGTTGTTCAAAAAGCCCGCTTTTGATTACAAAGGATGCCTAACGGCATCATCAGCATCGAATATGGAATTCAGCCGAAAAAGCATATGCTTAAGATGATTGTTTCCTTCTGAAACATGTAGTTGCTCACGTAGTTTTCCCTACGCTCTGCTACTCCATTTCTAACTTCATCCCATCTTCTCGGTACTGAAAACCGATCTTTTTGAACATGCACTTTTAAGAGTGGTTCCAGATTATAGCTTTGAAATGATAGATGTAGCTTCAACATTATAGCTTCAAATTCATAGGTTCATAGGATCAAAAATTCATAGGTCAAGTTTAAAGATCATCGTTTAACGAATTCATTAGTCCAACAAATGAGGTGAGATGGCAATGGCAAGCTCAGTGAAAAAAAGCAAACAGACAGCCCAGCGGTATACACGGGCAGAGCTGATGAATCATGCAGAAGCCCTCTTTGCCGTTAAGGCAGAGGTGCTGTACGGTGCGCTGTACGAAGCGGCGCAAGAGACGTTTTCCATAGAAGAAACGCAAGAACGAATTAACCAATTTATGAAAGCGAAGGTGAAGGGATAATGGCAGGTGGAATTTGGGAGCAAACAAATCGTCCGGTCCTTCCGGGCTTATATATGAATTTTCAGGCGGCAGCATCTTCGGCCATTCAAGCGGGTACGCGGGGAACGGTCGTGGTACCAATCAAGGCCAACTGGGGTCCTGTGGGGACTTTTGTTGAAGTAGGGAGCGAAGCGGCGATTGAACGTATCTATGCGGCGAATGTGCTGGATAACGGTACGGCTTATACTTCCTTGAAGCTCGCCCTGTTGGGTGGGCCGAAGAAGTTGCTCGCTTATCGGGTAGCAAGTGCTGCGGCCAAAGTAGCCACGCTTACTTTGAAGGACAGCAGTGATGCCAATGTGCTGCAACTGGATGCGAAGTATCCGGGAGATCGTGCAAATGGATTCTACGTCACCATCCAGCCAGGTGTGATTGATAATACGAAGCATGAAGTGCGTCTCTTCGAAGGGAACCGGATGTTGTATGCGCTCCTGACAGCGGATATTACAGCAGCTTCTCTGGCAAAAGAGATTAACGCGGATGAACAAAATGTCTGGGTAACGGCTCAGGCGATTGGCGATGGTACTGGCGTGGTTGCTGCCGTTGCGGGTGCGGCATTCAAAGGTGGCGTAAGTGGCAACGATGACCTGACCAATGCAGAGTACATTGCTGTACAGGGTGCGCTGGAAGGGGAGCAATTCGACGTCTTGGCTTTGGATCAGGCGGCTGATGCACCTCTGCTTGCGAGTTTTGCGGCATGGGTGAAACGTGTACGTAGTGAAGGTAAACCGGTGGTGGCCGTATTTGGCGGTTCCGCAGCGGACGATACCTCTGCTACAGCAGCACAAAAAGCAGCAGCACGTTCGCTTGCGCTGAACCATGAAGGTGTGATTAATGTCGGTACAGGCGTGCGCCTTGGGGATGCATTCTACAGCTCGGCGGAAACATCCGCCTATGTTGCAGGTCTGATCGCCGGACAACGTCTGAACCAATCCACAACCTATGCAGCTACTCCGTTCGATGATGTGACACGTCGCTGGACGCGTGCAGAACAGGAGCAGGCGGTACACAATGGCGTATTTATTTTCTTCCATGATGGACGTCAGGTGAAAGCACTTCGCGGTGTAAACACACTGGTAACGCCAGCCGCTGGACAGAATAATGCGTGGAAAAAAATCCGTTCCATTCGTGTGTTGGATGCGATCAACACGGATTTGCAGCGCTCCGCGGAAGATACGTACATCGGTAAAGTGAACAATACCGAAGAGGGTCGTCAGGCACTGATTAGTGCCATGAAGGCCTATTTGGCGTTGCTTGCACAGAGCAATGTGATTGAAGCCGACGGTTATGATGTCATTCTCGACCCGGCGTATTATGGTGCAGCACCAGTTCTTAAGCCGGAAGCGGATCAGGTATTCCTGCAATGGAATGTGAAGCTGACGGATGTGATGGAGCAGTTGTTTGGTACATTTTACGTGCAATAAGGTTGTGTGAAAGGAAAGAACCGTTTTCTAGAATAATTACTACACGTTGAACTGATGGTTTACACGATAACGGAGAGGGCAGAAAAAATCTGAAGAAGCGAAGCGCTCGCCTTTATCCACCGGATTTTCCCTTTATTATGAAAAGGAATCAAAAAAATCTGGGGATAACAGCGATCGGAAGATTGTTCTGACTGCGGAGTTATACCGTGTAATATTTATTAGTTCAACGAACCCAAGGAGGAAAATATATGTTGGATGCGTCAAGAGTAATTCTCGGTACCCATGGTCAGTTGCATATCGATGGTGTGTGGCAGACAAACATTAACAAGTTGGAAGCGAGTGTGGAGATTGAAAAGCGTGAGCTGAACCTGGTCGGTAACGACTGGAAGGTGCACAAAAACGGCACGAAAAAAGGAACAGGCACGATGACGGGCTACAAAGTCACTTCCGATATGATCCAGCGCGGCTTCACCAAATTTGAGATCATTTCCAAGCTGAACGACCCTGAATCGTATGGACATGAGAGCGTTTTGCTTAAAGGTTGTATGGTGGATAAAATTCAGCTTGCCAACTGGACAGCTGGCGAAGAAGTACCGGAAGAAACAGGCTTTACGTTTGAAGGATTTGAATTGCTGAATCCGATTGTGGCGAACTAAAGATTGGAATAGGCACGTGTGATTGAGCTAGTTTGCTCAAGCGTGATTGCATAGTTACTTCATATAATATGGACACCAAAGCAGGCCGAGCTGATCTCGGTCTCTTTGTTGTCTCTACAGGCTTGTAAGCTGGCATAGATAAACCCATTTGTGAAATGAGAAGGAGATTAACCCCGATGAGTATGAATGAAAATATGTCCGAAGAACAGATTTTGGATCAGTTGTTTGAAGCAGCAGAACGTTTGCCAGAGGAGAATGTGCGCATTCAGCGTCTGGATCTGCTGTTGACCTTGCGTGGACTGACGTCCTCCAAAGTGGATCACATTCGCGAACGCTGTACGATTCGAAAAACGACCAAAGGCCGCACCGAGGAAAAGGTGGACACCGAAACATTTAACGCGCTGCTCATTTCTGAAGCAACCGTGAAATTAAAAGTCCGCAGCCTGGAATTGTCCGGCTGGGGAGACACCCGCATTACAGGCCGCATGAAGTTGTCCGGTGGCGAACAGGCGGTACGTCGTATGTTGCTCGCTGGTGAATTGGATGCCGTAGGTGATAAAGTGCTGGAGCTGTCCGGCTTTGGTGTGGAGATTGAAGACCTAAAAAACTGATTCACTCCGGCGGAATGACCACGTTCCTGTATCACATGTGGGTACGTCATCATCTCCGGCCCGGAGAGTTCTGGTCTTTGCCACGCGGGGAGCGCTCGCTGTTGATTGCGTTCTCGGAAGAAGAGATAGAAGGTGCTCTAGAAGAATAAAGGCCAATGGAGGTGAGGTAGTTTGTTTGAAAATATAGTTAGTAATGGTATTAAATCATTTAGCAGGTTGAGGAATTATATGGGGAAATCCAATAAAAAGAAAGCTTTTAGCTCACCTGCTATAAGTACAATTCATAAAATTGTTTCTAAGAATACGAAATTAAAAAATGATAATACAATGAGTAAAATTAATAAATCTAATTTTATAAAAAAAAATAAAAGTTTGGTCAAATTAATTAAAGGTACAGGTTCACTAATAGCTACTGTAGCAAATCAGAAAAGTTATCATAATGGCTATGAATGGAATAAAAAAGCTAAAAACAAAGATTCGTGGATAGACAACAATGTAGAGTGGCTGAAGAAAAAAGGGAAAGCGGGTAAGGATGCTACGTTTTCTTGGTTCAGCAATAACGCAGAGTGGCTGAAGAAAAAAGGGAAAGCGGGTAAGGATGCTACGTTTTCTTGGTTCGGCAATAACGCAGAGTGGCTAAAGAAAAAAGGGAAAGCGGGTAAGGATGCTACGTTTTCTTGGTTCAGCAATAACGCAGAGTGGCTGAAGAAAAAAGGGAAAGCGGGTAAGGATGCTACATTTTCTTGGTTCGGCAATAACGCAGAGTGGCTAAAGAAAAAGGGGAAAGCGGGTAAGGATGCTACGTTTTCTTGGTTCGGCAATAACGCAGAGTGGCTGAAGAAAAAGGGGAAAGCGGGTAAGGATGCTACGTTTTCTTGGTTCAGCAATAACGCAGAGTGGCTGAAGAAAAAAGGAACAGCGGGTAAGAATTATTTAGGATCGAAATGGGTCCAATTGAAAGAGTGGTACAAAGATATCGATTTAAAAGAAAAGTTTAATAACTTTTTTGATTTTACAGGTACAATAAATGATTTTAAAGACTTTGGAGAAAATTTTATTGAGTTTGGAAAAAAAAGGGGGTGGGGGGTCCATCCCAAGGTAGAAAATATGTGGTCAAGCCCCTTAGCAAAAAAAATCAGGTCATTTGGAAAACGAGCATTTCCGATCCTTGATTTCGGATCTATTATTAATGATGTAGCTCAAGCTCCTACAATAGATGAGAAAATTATTGAATTGAATAAAGCTGTATTTAGCAAAGTTGGTTCTGCTGGTTTAAGTGCTGTAGGAGGATTTTTAGGTTCATTTATTCCGGCACAGCCAGCTACAGTTCCAGCTTTAGCTTATGGTGGTTCATTACTTGGTGACTACTTAGGTGAGAAGTTAGGTGAATTAAGTGGTAAAGGTCTAACTAAGATTTGGCCTAAAACTTGGTGGCCCTATAAAAACGAAAAAACTTCCAAGATTAATCCAACTAAAAATTTAAACTTGAATAAATCAAAAACGCATAACTTGGTAGGCTCTATAAATAAAACGTCTCCTTCGCAGCACATTAATGTGACTTTACCCACAGGAGCTATCCAAATTTCAAATAGCAGTAACAAGGTGGATTACAATGGTATGGTCGCACAAATAAGTGCTCATTTTGTGAAAGAATTAAGAAAAGCGATGGAAAATCGAAAAACTATCATGGCCTAAGCAGAAAGGAGGCCGTTTATGACTGTATTGGAAGATAACGCGGAAGGGATCAGAATGGAATTTACCCTGATTGATGGGAAAACAAAGTTCCAGTTTCCAGTAAAACCGGAAGAACTGACAATCTCCCGTTCCAAAGGGTACGAAACGATTAATATGCTGGAGCATGGCGAGTTTGATTTTGCACAGGGGGAGAAGGTGAAGGAGATCACCTTCTCTTCTTTTTTTCCAAAAGAGTATGACGCGTCCTATTGCATGTATGAAGATTTGCCTGATCCGCGGGTAGCGATGAATATGCTGAATACGTTTCTAATATCGAAAAAGCCGCTACGCTTCATCATTACCGACACGGGGGTGAACGTGCCAGTATATCTGATCTCGCATAATACGACCTTCCGGGGCGGCGAGAGCGGGGATATTTACTTCGATATTACGCTGCGCACCTGGCGGGACTCCAAGGTGGAGAAGGTTGGCGCGGCTACATCCGCGAGCAAGTCAGGTTCTCGTACGGATTTAAAAAAGAACAGCAAGACCTACACCGTCAAATCTGGGGACTCCCTGTCCAAAATAGCAAAGCTTGAGCTGGGCAGCAGTTCCAAATGGAACGAGATCTACAAGCTCAACGCAAAGATCATTGGTAGTGATCCGAACCGGATCAAACCCGGACAAAAGCTGGTGATGCCATGACCTACAAGGTCATTGTCGACGACAAATACGACATCACCAAGTTGGTGGAGACGATTAAGCTGAAGGACTCGCTTGACCAGATTGCCTATCAGGCTAACATCCGGCTGGCGGTGTCTGCATCTTCCGGTCTGCCTTCGATCTCACCCGGCATGGCGGTGCGGATTAGCGGGGTTCCTTTTGGCGAAAAATCTATGGTTCACTTGCTGCATCCTGCGGTCATCTGGGAGGTGGAAAGCTCGAACAGCGGCACCAAGCGGCTGTCTCTCACGGTGTACGACCGGATGATTTATCTGGAAAAATCGGAGGACGAGTTCCTGTTGCCTAAGGATCAGACCGCTACGCAACGACTTAAAACCTACGCCAAAGAGTGGAAGATTCCATACGCTACATTGCCAGAAACCAAGACAAAGCTGGGAAAAGCCGTGTATCGGTCACAGACGATCTTCTCGATGATGTTTGCCGATCTGAAAGAAACGGCGAAGTCCGGCGGGGAAATGTACCATCCACGGATGACGCCCGGTGGGTTGCAGCTCTTCCAGGTTGGAAGTAATGCAAAGGTGTATGAACTTGATCGACTAATTGATCTGACCCAGATGCGTACGCTCGAAGGGGCGGTTACCAAAGTTAAAGTGATGGCAGCGTCGGAGTCACCGAGTGGCAAAGAAGTTCCTTCCAAAGTGCTTGCAATTGAGCAGAATGGTGTGGAAGAACTGGGCACATTGCAAAAGCTGGTAGAGGACGATCAGGTGAAATCGACAACTGCCGCGAAAAAACTGGCGAAAAGTCATCTGACGGGTATTCAGGAGACTTTTACAATATCCGCACCGGATGTGAATACGATTCGCGCCGGGGATGCAGTGTTGTTAAAAGGACTGAAGCTAATCGTCATGTCGGTCAGCCGTGATCTGTCTGCCGGACCTGGAACGATGACGTTAGAGTTGGGGACGGCTGAGCTGGTGAAAAGGAGGCATTACCTTGAATAAAGATGATCCGTATGGGCATTTTGCCGACGTCATGCGGGGTGCGATGAGTACACATTCTCGTCAGGCCGTGAGCGGGCTGGGCGCGGTACTGGGTACGATGACCTCATCCGGCGTGAAGCTGGATGATTTCAAGCACGAAGTACAGGATTATCTCGTGGCCGAGTTGCCGGGCACGCTTGGACTACCGGAGCGCGAGGCTGCTGGCGCGATTTCCGGCATACCTGACGTGGCAAACGGCGGAACGACGGGCACGGGACGGTTTCTTTTGCAAAAAGAGGAAGTGGAAGAAACAGTGTTGTCTCTTGGTAAAGGATTAAAAGCGGGAGATCGCGTGCTGGCGATGCGGGTGAATGGCGGTAACGACATTGTGGTGCTGTGTAAGGTGGTGAGCGCTCATGCCTAGTTTGTTCCCGGAAACGGGTGTGGTATGGGGAGATGAGGAAGATCTGTCGGGGGCGGATTCGGAAGAGGTACGCTTTGGGCGGAGCTGGCGATTTGACTACGATGCAGGGGATTTTGTGCTGACCCCAAGTGGCAAAGTAGCTGCGGCGAGTGGGCATGAAGCCTGGGTGCAGTGGTGCATTAAGGCAGTGAAAACGCCAAGGTACAGACATGTGATTTACTCCCGAAACTACGGTTCGGAGCTGGAGGATCTGGTGGGTCAGGGCGACAGTCGGGGTGTGATGGAAAGTGAGATTACTCGGATGGTGACGGAGACACTGCTGACTGATCCACGGACGGATTCGGTAGACCAGTTTACGTTTGATTGGAATCGGGAGCAGTGCATGTTCTCGTGCCGGGTGACGAGTGTGCAGGAAGAGATGTTTATTCTGGAAAGTGAGGTGATCTGACGGGATGGCTGAGATTCCGCGTTATTTGGAGGACCAGACGGAGGAACAGATTATGCAGCGTATGCTGGATCGTCTGCCCGCGGATCTGGATAAGTCGGAAGGATCGTTTCTGTGGGATGCGGAGGCTCCGGTTGCGTTTATGCTGTCTGAAGCGGCATTGTGGGCGCAGGAATTACTTCGGCGAGGGTTTGCTAGTACTGCGGCGAGCAGTGATCCGAATTTTCGTTCGGAAGAGCTGGATCTGCGGGCAGGAGAGCACGGCATCACGCGGCGGGCTGCTGTGGCGGCACAGGGTTCGGTGAGGTTCGTGGGTACGCCGGGGAAAGTGGTGCCTGCGGGAACGGTCGTGGCTACACTCGCGGATGAAGTATCTGCTGAAGCTTCGCTCGAATATGAGACAGTGGGACGTTTGGAACTGGATGCAGATGGTTCCGGGGTGGTAGGCGTGCGAGCCCTTGTTGCCGGAAAAGAGAGTAATGTGCCTGCGGGCACGGTAACTGTGCTCTCTACACCTGTAAGTGGCGTGACTTCTGTCACGAACGTTGATGTGATCAAAGGCGGTGCAGATATTGAGGCAGATACGGCGTTGCTGGAACGCTTTTATGCCAAAGTCCGCAACCAAGGGACAAGCGGCAACAAGTCGCAATATGTGCAATGGGCCAGTGAAGTGCCAGGTGTTGGTGCAACGCGGGTTATTCCGTTATGGCAGGGGCCAGGCACGGTGGGATTGTATCTGCTCGACACGGACAAACGTGCTGCGGGAACCGACCTGGTGGGGGCCGTGCAGAAGTATGTTGACCCCACGCAGGATGGACAGGGTGAAGGCGTTGCACCAGCAGGTCCGGTCGTGTCCGTGATGCCAGCCGTGGAAGTGCCGATGAATATTCAGGTGAAGCTGACGTTGGCAAGTGATGCGACACTCGCCGATGTACGAGCATTGATCGAACGCGGGGTGACCGCGTATTTGAAACAGTTGGCTTTTGCCGATCCACTCGTTCGTTACACTCGCATTGCCGCGATTCTGTTGGATATTCCGCCGATTATCGACTATTCGGAGCTTACCGTGAACGGTGTGAGCGACCAGAATATCGAGATGACCGCGAGTCAGGTGGCGGTGCTGGGGACGGTGGATGTGTATGAGTAGTGTTGGACAGATGGTGGACGAGGAAGTAGTTTTGGAGTGTGGAGACCAAGAAAGATTGGGAGAGGTACGCCGATCTGAGTTGAAGCTGGTGAGCGAGACGCTCCATGTTGATGTGCAAGGAAGGGAGGGGACAGGGCATGAGTGCTCCTTCTATTGTAGATGTTGGACTGACGAGTGAGAAAGGGCGGGAGTTGTTCTCGTATTTGCCCAGGTATTATGAGACTTCTCGTGTAATGCAGGCCGATATGCAGACCAAAGGCAGCGAAATGGATCTGCTGTACCAGGCGCTGGATGAGACGCTGGAGCAGTTTTTTGTCCGTACAGCGACGTGGGGGCTGGACTTTTGGGAGCAGGAGCTAGGTATTGAGACGGACCGTCTCAAACCTGTGGAGCAACGGCGTGCGGTGGTGGAGTCGAAGCTGCGCGGGGCAGGAAAGTTCTCGGGCAGGCAGGTTGCGAATGTGGCCGAGGCATATGCCGGGGGCAAGGTGGATGTAACTTTTCAGCCAGAAGCATGGAGTTTTACGGTGAGCTTTGTGGATACGATGGGCATCCCGCCCAATATCGATGATCTCAAACGTGCGATTGAAGAACTGAAACCGGCCCATATGGCCGTGGAATATAAATATCGCTATCTGGTCTGGGATGATCTGGACGACAAACAGATGACATGGGACGAACTCGATGCCGCGTCCTTGACGTGGAATGAACTGGAGGTGTGGGCGTAATGCCAAAAGAAACAGATCGACTAAAATTGCCTCTCCCCTTGGGGAACGAGAACGTGACCCGGGAGAGTATTAACGGGATTTTTGAAAAGATTGACGCAGGCGTTGCAACACGTGAATCCATACTTATACCTGCGGAATCTGATCTTAATAGCTATATTACAGAAGGGGAATATTATTGCCCAACGAATGCCACAGTAGGAACTTTAGCTAATTCTCCAGTAGGAGTAGCCTTTCATTTGACGATAGAAAGACATGCTGGTGTGGTCCAAACTCTAACAACCTTTGAACCGAGTAACCTACAAGTTTTTCAAAGGAACTACTATGTCGGATGGGGTCCATGGAAAAAAGTACCTACAAGAGAGGAACTTGAAGATGTCATCCCCCAAGCAAATGCTAGTGCGCAGACATACGTCAACTCCAGACCGTGGCAAAAGTTCCCGTTAACCCAGGATACTGGTATGGAGAAAAGCTTGTCAGGCGGTTCAGGCTTAAATGCAGTCACTACACCAGGATATTATTACATTGTCAACCCTGTTAATGGACCTACTAGTTTCGGTAATTACCATATCGAGGTGGTGGCGCAGAGTGCAACCAACTTGATTCAAAAGGCAACTTCCGCTTCTGACCCACCTAATGTATATGTACGGAGCTTGGTAGGGACAACGTGGTCATTATGGGTCCTGCAAAATAAAAGAGTATGGGGGGCGTTGTGAGTGGCTGAAACACCTGTTTTATTATATGCCAATAATCTACCAACTCCAACGAATTCGGTCATTTATACAGCTCCAAGCAACAAGGTCGTCGTTTTAAAGTCGCTTATAATCTGCAATTTGCAGGACACGCCAATCATATTCCACATGCAAATAGAAGGGGTCCAGGTCGCAACGAGTAAAAACTTGCGAGCCAATGAAACTTTGGTTATTCCCATCGCTGATTTAGTATTAAGACCTGGAGCACAGCTTAGGGCTTGGTGTCCTTCTGGAGTTTGCACTGTTCGACTTTCCGGGGTTGAGCTTGATGGGACAATGGAACAGAATGGTTTATATTTAATTTCTACATCAGTGGGACAGAGTGGGAGTCCAAAAGAAATCATCACGCCGAGAGGCGTACCAAGTATTATTAAATCTATGGTTTTCTGCAACCCCACCAACACAACAGTGATGTTGGGAATGAGAATTGGTTACTTTGCCGACAACTACACTTTAATCAAAAATTACAAACTATCAGCGTATGAAACAATACACATCCCATTCGTTGATACTTTTCTACTGGGCACAGATACATTAACCGCATGGATCGATCAACCATTCATAACAACATGCCACATCGTCACAAAGGTGGTGACCTAATGCCGACACTTGATAATTATTCACTGAGCAATTACGGGTTGGGTGGGTTTGACAAGGACGCACCTATGAAATTGTTATATCAAAGTGCCGCCATCAGTTCTTCTAGCAACACATTGTCTTCCCTTAGTTTCGACCAACCACAATTCGCCGGACCCAATTTTTATTATATATCCGAAGTAAATCCTACTGGTGTAATACCAAAAATGATAATCGTCAGAAGAGATATTGGTGTGACAACAACCAGTGTATTTTTGAGAGATGTAAAAAACACATCGGGTTATTCCCTTTGTTTTTGTAGCGCGGCAGGAGGGAATTTCATTTCTATTTCTACAAACGCAACTTTTTATGTAACCACTAACTCAATAAGGTTGCCAGTCGCAGTTAACAGCACCAATTACATTTGGGAAGCATGGGGATGACATAGAGAGATAGCAGGGGGAAAGGGTGTGACGTTGTGAGTTGTGAAAGCTTTTACCGCATACTCATATTCCTCACAAATTCCGGCTTTCACAGCGGTAAAGATGAAAATGATGGGCGGCGGTTATAGATGTGGCTTATGAACTATTTTGTTTCATAATCTATTCAAACTAGTTTACTCAATTCGTTTAACAAATTCTCACATAGATACACAAAACCAAAAGAGGTGAAACCATGGAACGATGGGAAACCCTATGGAAATGGGGAATTGCACTCATGAGCAGCTCAGTAACCTACTTCTTCGGAGGTTGGTCAGGCGTCCTGGGTGTACTACTCGTGTTTGTCATCCTCGATTACCTAACGGGTATCGCGGCGGCGGGTATGAGTGGCAAGCTAGAAAGCAACATCGGCATGTTCGGCATCGCACGAAAGGTATTTATATTTGCAATGGTATCGGTGGCTCATCTGGTGGACGGTGTTCTGGGAGACGGACATTTGTTCAGGGATGCGGTCGCCTTTTTTTATATCGCAAATGAGTTGTTGTCCATTATCGAAAACGGGGGTAAGTTGGGCGCTCCAATTCCGCCAGTGATTCGGCAAGCCATTGAAGTGCTCAAGGGCAAAGGGGGAACCGGGGAACTTCCCGGTAACTTCTCCCCGAAGAGCAAAGATTCTTTTTCCAATCTAGAAACAGAGGATGTTGAATCTTCTGAAACTCAAGATAACGTTAAATAGTTTGAAATATTTTTAGTGTCTTCTTTACTATACCGTTGCTGAACATCGCAAGTGTAGTTTTTTTGAACTATATACATCTATACAGATTGAACTTAACATTTTCACACAATAACGGAGAGGACAGAAAAAACCTGAAAAAGCGAAGCTAAAAGCTTTCTGAAAGAAAGCTACTTCGTAAGCATAATCTCGCCTTTATCCCCCGGATTTTCCCCTTTATAAAGAGAATCAAAAAAATCCGGGGATAACAGCGATTGGAAGGTTATTCTGTCATCGGAGTGTCCGTGTGAACAAGGCTCAGTTCATTTCCAACACATCAGGGACACGCACACAAGCAACCCCTGATCCAACCGCATTAACTATAGGAGCATTTTGCATCAATCCAGAGAGTGACATCCAATCAGCAATGTATAGATCAGAATGCTCTAATCTGTCTATACTTTTACCCGGGAACGCTTTAATCGAATGATGTAAAATGCTGAACAAACGGCAATTTGCCGCATAAAGGGTGTGAGAAACATGCAAACGAGAAGTTCGGGCAACACACAGGGCATTGACGTCTCTCGTTACCAGGGCAATATTGACTGGGCGAAGGTGAAGGCAAGTGGCATGACATTTGTATTCATCAAGGCAACTGAGGGACAGACATATACCGATCCGAATTACCAGAAAAATGTAATAGGAGCACTGGCGGCGGGCTTGATGGTGGGAACGTATCACTTCTTCCGCGCGACATCTACCGATGGTGCCAAGGCAGAAGCGGCACATTATGCCAACACACTTAACAAAGTTGGGGGCGCCAAGGCGTTACAACTGCCACCCGTCATGGACTACGAGAACAACCCCGGCAACCTTAGCAAAGCGCAGATGAATACAGTTGCCAAAGCTTTTTTAACCGAATTACAACGTCTGACAGGTGTGAAACCGATCATATACACGGGCAATTCATTTGCCGGGAATTTTGATACATCACTCAGCTCATACGATCTGTGGATCGCACGTTACAGCAACACCCGTGTACCGGACGACCAGCTGGCATGGAAGCGTTGGACGTTCTGGCAGTATACGGATTCGGGCAAGGTGAATGGTATTAGTGGCAACGTGGATATGAATGAATTCGAGGGAACAGCGGCACAGCTCAGAGCAAGATACGCAGCAGCAACTCCGAAACCACCGGAGCCATCCAATCCAACGAATCCAAGTCATCCGAATCCACCAACTGAACCACCGAAAGGGGGCGAACCGATGACAGCCGAAGAGAAAGCAACGTTTGATGCGCTCAAATCCCAGGTCGACAAACTACAGGCGCGTCAGCAAATGGAAGTTCCAGTATGGGCAAAGGCAGCTGTGGATGCAGCACTGGCATATGACACCAAAAATCCATTGTTCAGCATCGATAATGGGGCGAGTTATGATTTTTACCGTTTTATTACCGTGATGCATCGCAGAGGTTTGTTTAAAAAGTGAGCTGATTCTTAGCAAATTTAAATGTGGATTTTATCTGAATGTGGATTGAGTGGAGAAGGGACATGGGACGATTTTTGTCGAACTGTGTTCCTTTTTTGTGTTTTATGTAAGTAATATTAACGCATATAATAAAGTTAAAGACTTATGTCTGTAAATCTCTTGTCTAATTGATTAATGTGATGTAAAGTAAGTTACACGAAATTGTTTTTCACCACAGTTTATTTACACAATCCTCCTCATCATGACAAAACCATAACACATGAAGTTATTGTAATGTCTCCCTGTTGTACAATCCAACATCTCAAGATGACTCGTTCTTACATTTTACACATCCAATCTGCAAGAGAAAGCCACCGATTTAACAACTTACACGATTCATCAAACAACCTAGCCTATGTTGAGTTTCTTTCATTGCTAACGAACGATAACGATACCTAATCCGGTCTCCACACTCCACGCCCAAGGAACAGACTTTATTGCATAGCCAGCAGCGTAGTATCCATATGCCCATCAGTATTTTTAATCTACCAACTTAAACCTGCTCTTACCAGTCCATAACCGTTCACTGTTGCTTATTGACCTTAGTTCAAATAAAACGCAACAATTTCATAGATTCAACTCACAAGATCCGTTGTTGAACCTTTTTCATTTTCTATAAAAGTAATCAAACGACGTCCTAAATCCATGTGCACGATCTGAAATTTACCTGTATTCTATACGTGTCCCATGCTGTTTTTACATTTTATACACATGTCTTACTTTTCCCAAAACTTTAATTCAGGTATCGCAGGCATCTAAAGCCTTTTATATGATACATAGCACCAAACCGATTGCCAACATTGGAGATCTTTCATGCCAGCATCACACACATTATGAGACAGGGAAGGGTGTTGTACGTATGCGAATGAGAAAAAAATGGATGTCCGGTGTTCTAACGATGGCTTTGAGTACCGTATTGGTGTTGTCTGGTTGCTCCAGTAATGAGAGTGGAGAGACTACGCCTGCTCCGGCGGAAGGAACCGACCCTCCAACCGAAACGGTAGCGCAGGATACGATGATTATGGGCCGTGGTGGGGATTCCGTAGCACTCGACCCGGCGATTGTTACCGATGGGGAGTCGCTGAAGATTGGGCATCAGGTGTTTGATTCATTGCTGGACTACAAGGAAGGCGGAACAGAGGTCATTCCTGGGCTAGCGGAGAGCTGGGAGATTTCGGCAGATGGACTGAAGTATGTGTTTAAGCTGAAGTCCGGTGTGAAATTCCATGATGGAACGGACTTCAACGCAGAGGCTGTTGTGTTCAACTTCAACCGCTGGGGTGATCCGGCGAGTGAATATAAATTCGAAGGAGATTCCTTCGATTATTACGACTCCATGTTTGGTCCAGAGGACGGGCGTGTGATCAAGGAAGTGAAGGCGACGGACGAGACTACGGTGGAGTTCACATTGAACCAGCCACAAGCGCCTTTCCTGCAAAATATTGCGATGACGCCATTTGGCATTGCCAGCCCAACCGCGATTCAGGAGAAAAAAGAAAACTTCAAGAGCGAGCCTGTGGGCACCGGCCCATTTGTATTCAAAGAGTGGAAGCGTAACGACTCCATCACCCTGGAGAAAAACGCGGATTATTGGAAAGAAGGACTGCCGAAGCTGAACAAAGTAATCGTTCGTTCCATTCCGGATAATACCGCTCGCTTCAATGCACTGCAAAACGGCGAGATTGATGTCATGGAAGACCTGAACCCGGACGATCTGTCCATCCTTGAAGGCAACAGCGAGTTGCAGAAGATCGAGCGTCCACCGTTCAACGTGGCGTATATCGGCTTTAACTTCAAGAAGAAACCATTTGATAATGTCAAAGTAAGACAAGCCCTCAATCATGCGGTGAACAAGCAGGCTCTTATTGATGCGTTCTTTGCTGGACAAGCTGAACCTGCCGTGAACCCAATGCCGCCAACGCTGTGGGGATACAACGATACCATTGAGGATTACCCATATGATCTGGAAAAAGCAAAAGCTTTACTGGCCGAAGCTGGCTTCCCTGACGGATTGCCTGATCCGGTAACCTTCTATGCAATGCCGGTATCCCGCCCGTATATGCCTGATGGCAAAAAGGTGGCCGAGGCGATCCAGGCCGATTTTGAGAAAATCGGAGTGACCGTCACCATCGAATCACCGGAGTGGGCAACGTATCTCGAAGATACAAAGGCCGGGGAGAAGGACGACATTTACATGCTCGGATGGACAGGGGACAATGGTGACCCAGATAACTTCCTGTATACACTGCTGGATAAAGATGCCATTCCAAGCAACAACCGCAGTTATTATGTAAACGAAGAGTTGCATGTGTTGCTGACCGATGCGCAGAAAGAAACAGATCAGGAGAAACGTGCGGAACTTTACAAACAGGCACAGGCAATTATCAAGGAAGACGCACCGTGGATTCCACTCGTGCACACCACGCCAATTCTGGCGGGTAAATCGAACCTGCAAGGTTTCGTTCCTTCTCCACTGGGCACAGAATCCTATGCCGGTGCTTATTTTGAGTAAGCTGTAAGTTGAACTTATCCATTTCAGGATAACTGTGATCTGAAGATGGCACTACAGTTCGGAGTGATTACGTTTTAATTCTTTCATACAAAGCGCTGGTTAGACGAAATGCTTGGCAGAACCCACATCCGGACGTAACTATCCAAAGCATGCGTTTTTGCCGGCGCTTTTTATTTTGCACGATATGTCGAAGGCAGGTGAACAGGATTGAACAGCTATATTGTCAAACGTGTGCTTGTGTTGCTGCCCGTACTGCTGGGCATGACCCTGATTGTTTTTTCCATCATCCACGCGATTCCGGGTGATCCGGCCGAGACCATACTTGGGCAAAAGGCAACTGAACAATCCAAGCAGGCCCTTCGTGACCAGCTAGGTCTGGATAAACCCTGGTTCCAGCAATATTTCGCCTACTTGGGCGATTTGCTCAAAGGTGACCTGGGAACATCCATCCGCACCAAGGTGCCTATTGCCCAGGAAATTGTGCCTTATCTGACAGCAACACTTGAGTTAACGATGGCAAGTATGTTGTTTGCTGTCATTATTGGGGTGAATGCCGGGATTGTCAGTGCATGGAAGCACAACTCCTGGTTTGATTATTGCTGTATGGTCATTGCTTTGGTGGGTGTATCCATGCCGATCTTCTGGCTCGGTCTGATGGAACAATGGCTGTTTGCGAACAAGTTACAGTGGCTGCCGTCCATTGGACGCATGAATGCACGTGATCCGGTGGAAGCCATTACGGGCTTGTATGTGCTGGATACGATGATTGCTGGACAATGGAATCAGTTGTGGACCGTAACGAAACATTTGATTCTGCCAAGTGTTGCACTGGGAACGATTCCAATGGCTGTTATTGCCCGGATGACCCGTTCCAGCATGCTGGAAGTGATGAGTTCCGATTACATTCGTACAGCAAAGGCGAAGGGACTGGGTCCGTTTTTTGTCGTATATGGACATGCGCTCAAAAATGCGTTTATACCCGTGCTTACGGTTATCGGCATCCAGACCGGATCGTTGCTCGGGGGTGCGGTGTTGACCGAGACGATCTTTGCTTGGCCTGGCGTGGGACGTTATATATATGAAGCAATTAGTTCACGGGACTATCCGGTGATCCAGAGTGGCATTCTGATCGTGGCGTTCTTTTTCGTGGTGATCAACCTGATTGTGGACTTGCTCTACGCCGTGTTCGATCCGCGGATTAGTTATAAATAGGAACTCCATCAAGAACCAATCTGCAGAATCGAAGCTAAAAACTTTCTAAAAGAAAGCTACATCGGAAGCATAGGCTACGCATGAATCACCATATTTTCACCTTTAAATAGGTGGATCAATATAATCTGGGGATAACAGCGATCAGAAGATGATACTGTAATCGTAGGGCTTGAGTGTAATAGAACGCGTTGATCTTTTGTTATATTCATGTTCAAGAAAGGAGACACCGCATGGCCAAATTATCGACCAATACCGGACCATCCATTGACGCTGCGTCGGCGAGCACATCCGGTCCATGGCGGGAAGCGTGGAGAACGTTTCGGAGAAATCGGCTTGCGCTTGCGGGTTTGATCATTATCGTATTTTTTATCCTGTTGGCCTTCCTCGCGCCATACATCGCACCTTACGATTACAAGGAACAGGTGCTGGTGGATCGGCTTCAGTCCCCTTCGGCAGAGCATTGGTTTGGTACCGATGATCTGGGGCGTGACGTGTTTTCCAGAGTGCTGCATGGGGCGCGTATTTCCTTGTGGGTGGGCTTTTTCTCCGTCATTGGTTCCATTATCGCGGGTACGCTGCTTGGTCTCATTGCCGGATTTTATGGAAGATGGGCGGACATGCTTATCTCGCGTCTATTTGATATCTTGCTCGCCTTTCCGGGGATTTTGCTGGCCATCGCCATTGTGGCGATATTGGGCCCGTCTTTGCAAAATGCACTGCTCGCCATTGCCATCGTGAACATCCCGACCTACGGAAGATTGGTGCGTTCACGGGTACTCAGCTTGAGACAGGAGGAATTCATTACGTCGGCACGGACACTTGGAGCGGGCAATGGGCGAATCTTGTTTCGCCACATCTTGCCCAACAGCCTTACTCCTCTGATCGTGCAAGGTACACTCGGAATTGGGACTGCGATCATCGAAGCTGCTGCACTCGGATTTCTAGGCATGGGTGCACAACCACCCGACCCCGAATGGGGTAAAATGCTGTCGGACTCCCGTCAGTTTATACAAAAAGCACCGTGGACACTGATCTTCCCCGGCGTTTCCATCATGTTGACCGTTCTCGGCTTCAACCTAATGGGCGATGGCCTGCGCGACACCCTTGATCCGAAAATGGCCAAAAAGTAGAATTATCAAACTCAAACTCAAACCGTAACTCTGACCGTGACCGTAACTTGTAACCCAAGCTCGAACTCAGACTGCAATTTTGATTGAAACTCTAACTCTGCAAGCCTAACTTTTTCTGTAACGCAGCATGCGTGCCAAAGGCAACGTTAACACTAACCGTAAGCACTAATTTTTATCACAATCCTATCTCAAACCGTAACGGCCATCTTTTGCTTCAACTCTAACGAACCCGGGGGACCTTATTGTACGATTTCCAGCCAATTTCCCAGTCTAACGAACCTCACACGCGTTATTTTGCGAAAACCTGCGGAAAGTCTCGAAAGGTTGGCTAAAGTCGAGAAATAGCGTGTCTACAATTCGTTAGATTATGAAGTCATCTCAAAAAGGCCAATTAACGCCTCTGAGATTCGTTAGCGCGTGACTGTCATGCTGCTCAAGACATTCAAGCAACCACAATACCAACATACCAAAATACCAAAATACCCATACAATATACGTCAGTCTCAACACAGTAAGGCCGAGGATACTCCAAGGTACATTAGATGGATATGTTTTAACGCTATCTACTACAGCAACAGAGACATTACAATCTTTCACTATGCCGGTTCGAACTCTGGTTCGGGTCGGCTTTTGTTTTACCTGCGGGATTACGGTAAAATGATTGGTGATGTGCAAAAGTTAAAGAGTTATTCGATCTTTTAGTTAAAATAACCGCATACGTATTGACACCCAATTTTCCCATATGTTATATAAAAGGAAGGGTTTAGCACTCCGATCATTAGAGTGCTAACAGATGATGTTTTTACTATAAGCTTACATATGGAATGATTCTGATTTTGAAAATAGATATTGAACCTGAGTAGAACATGCGAAGCCAAGGTATGCAACAGACTTGAAGCAAGATTCCACGTTTAAGAGATATCACTTCATTGATGTCCTTTATCCTAAAAAATCAGTCGCTGATCAGATGCAAAAGTAGTGCAGGGGACGAAATCGATTTGGAGGAAGCAGAGCGTTCGCCTTTATCACCGGATTTCTCCCTTTTAAAAAGGGAATCAAAGAAATACGGGGATAACAGCGATCCGAAAAACGATTCGTAACCGGAACGGCTACATTGCAGAACGTCGTGCACTTATTTTTACAATGAGCCAGTTAGAAGTGAATCACAATATCTGTGGACTAGAGCGATCAAAGGTTTTTGAGTCTACTAATGGCCGCAGGATTATCTCAGTTGCTTTCTATTTTCAATCAAATCATTCGATATCCCAATTTGAAAGGAGTCCAACCACTCATGGCTAAAAAAGAATTCCAGGCAGAATCCAAACGTTTGCTGGATATGATGATCAACTCCATTTACACCCAAAGAGAAATCTTTTTGAGAGAATTGATCTCCAACTCCAGTGACGCCATTGATAAAATTTATTACAGAGCACTTACCGACGATTCGCTCGTTTTCAACAAAGAGGACTACTTCATCAAGCTCACGATTGACAAAGAAAACCGCACGCTCACACTGACGGATACCGGAATCGGGATGACGCAGGAAGAGCTGGAGAACAACCTGGGGGTTATCGCGAAGAGTGGTTCCCTGGCGTTCAAGAAGGAAAATGAGGCTAAAGACGGTCACAACATCATCGGACAATTCGGGGTAGGTTTCTACTCGGCATTTATGGTGGCGGACAAGCTGACCGTAACAAGTAAAACGCTGGGCAGCGACGAGGCTTGGAAATGGGAGTCCGAAGGCGCGGATGGTTACACGATCACACCAGCTGAGAAAGATTCAGTAGGTACAGAGATCGTCCTGACGATCAAAGAAAATACTGAAGAAGATTCATATGACGAATTTTTGGAAGAGT
This sequence comes from Paenibacillus sp. FSL K6-1122, assembly GCF_037977015.1. Taxonomy (NCBI): domain Bacteria; kingdom Bacillati; phylum Bacillota; class Bacilli; order Caryophanales; family Paenibacillaceae; genus Paenibacillus; species Paenibacillus sp. FSL K6-1122. The sequence goes on from NZ_CP150272.1 coordinate 1,512,336, forward strand.
ACCGCTTGAGATCCATCATCAAGAAATACTCCGACTTCATTCGCTACCCAATCAAGATGGATGTAACGGGTCAACGTCCAAAAGAGGGCACGGAGAACGAGTTCGAGGAATACCAAGAAGAACAAACCGTGAACAGCATGGTGCCGATCTGGCGTAAAAATAAAAGCGAACTGACCGAAGAAGACTACACGAACTTCTATATGGAAAAACGCTACGGTTTTGACAAACCGCTTAAACACTTGCATATTAGCGCAGATGGCGCTGTGGTATACAATGCAATCCTGTTCATTCCGGAGAATACGCCGTTTGATTACTATACGAAAGAGTATGAAAAAGGCCTTGAACTCTACTCCAACGGTGTATTGATCATGGATAAATGCGGTGATCTGTTGCCAGATTACTTTGGATTTGTTAAAGGTATGGTGGATTCCGAGGATCTGTCCCTGAACATCTCTCGTGAGATGTTGCAACATGACCGTCAGCTTAGCCTGATCGCAAAGAACATTAAGAACAAAATCAAGAGTCAACTGCAAAGCCTGCTGAAGGACGAGCGTGAGAACTACGAGAAGTTCTACCAAGCGTTTGGTCGTCAGTTGAAATATGGCGTATACAGCGATTATGGTGTGAACAAGGATACATTGCAGGATCTGCTGTTGTTCACGTCTTCCAAAGAGAGCAAACTCGTGAGCCTGGACGAATACGTCTCCAGAATGCCGGAAGATCAGAAGTACATCTACTATGCATCTGGTGAGTCCATTAGCCGTATTGAGAAGCTGCCGCAGATCGAGGGTGTTCTTGAAAAAGGGTACGAAGTATTGTACTTTACCGATGACATCGACGAGTTTGCAATCAAGATGATCACGAACTACAAGGAGAAAGAATTCAAATCCATCTCCAGTGGTGACCTGGGCATCGAAGATAGCGCAGACAAAGAAGAAACGGACGCACAGGACAACGACAACAAAGAGTTGTTTGAAGCGATGCAAGCTCAATTGGCAGGTAAAGTCAAAGCGGTTAAAGCTTCCAAACGCCTCAGAAGCCACCCGGTATGTTTGTCCACCGAAGGTGAACTGACGATTGAAATGGAGAAAATCCTGAAAGCTATGCCGAACAGCGAAAACGTACAAGCAGACAAAGTGCTCGAAATCAACGTAAATCACGATGTCTTCAAATCGTTGAAAGACGCTTTCGCTCAGGATCAGGAAAAGCTGAACCTCTACACTAGCCTCCTGTACCACCAAGCATTGCTGATCGAGGGGTTGCCAATTCAAGATCCAGTAGAGTTCACTAACGATATCTGTAAGGTTATGGTGTGAAAATCCTTCGTACAAGGGTGCGATAATATCCTTGATGCAAAAGTTCATGTAGCTTCAAGAGTAGACTGCGTGAACATTAAGTTTAGTAGCTAAATCGCAACGCTGCATCCACCATATTCATCCGACAGGGCATTTCCGTCCTGTCGGTTTTTGTTTTTTACCCACAACGGGGAGGGTGCAGGGGAGGCATACTATCATTGAAACAAATGATGATATTTTCTAAATTGAACTTGATTTTCACTCGATTTTAGCGAGCTGGATGATGAATACCATTATGTATTTTAAGGACGCAAAAGTAGTGAAGGGGACGGAATCGATTCTGAAGAAGCGAAGCGCTCGCCTTTGTCTCCGGGTTTTTCCCTTAATAAAGGGAATTCAGAAAACCTGGAGACAACAGCGATCAGAAGAACGATCCGTAACCGGAACGGCCACCTGGTGGCACAGTAAGTACTTATGGTTGTTCTGCTATGGAGCGAGCATATGTGAATAATGAGTTCAATATGAATCATTATCATTTAGATGCACGGATGATAGTCTGGCAGGGTATAATAAGAGAAGATGACTGTTCATTACAAGTTGATGTAAGAAGAGATGACAATCGCAGACAGGTTTTACTTTTCGAAACCACAGATGTTGTGTATAATCACTCAAAATAGAGACAGTCGGCTAGGAGTGATCCCCATGCAATGGAACGATCTGAGAGAACATAGACAATATCCTGAATTAACCAAATTGGATGGATCTCGTGCAGCGTATGAACGGGACTATTCGAGACTCATTCATTCACCGACCTTCCGTCGGTTACAGGGCAAATCGCAGGTGTTTGGCGCAGGAACGGGTGATTATTATCGTACTCGCTTGACCCATTCCCTAGAGGTGGCACAGATTGCACGAGAGGCTGCCCGAAGTCTGATTCGCCGTTTTCCCGAGGTGGACTGGGACCGCGCGGACAACCCCGGCCTTATTATTGATTCAGAAGTGGTGGAGTGCGCTGCAATCGCACATGACTTCGGTCACCCGCCTTTTGGACATAAAGGTGAAGAAGTATTGGATGGTATTCTGGATGACCTCATTAACACCGAGGCTAAGAAAATCATGAAAAAAAGCCGCAGCGCCAAAGTTCCAAAGGTCGAGTCTGAAGTACGTGCTGAGTTAAAACGGAAATACGAGCATTTTGAAGGCAATGCGCACAACTTCCGTCTCATTATGCACTTGGAGAAACGTGAAGATATCGACGGCCTGAATCTGTCTGATGCGGTGTTACTAGGAATCAACAAATATCCGTACCCTGGGACAGAGAGCAAAAAAGGCATGTATCATCATGAGTGGCAATATATTCGGGAGATCCGTGATCGCTGGAACGTGCCGGCAGGCAAGAAGACGCTGGAAGCACAGTTGATGGACCTTTGCGATGATATTGCGTACTCCTCACATGACCTGGAGGATGGCATCAAAGCAGGCAAAATTGAAGTACATGAGCATTTTTTGCAAGATCCGCATGTGAATCGACTGATTGTGGATAAAATTACAACGCTGGAGGATCTGTTTTGGAACGGATGGACCCGAGAAGCGATTGGGCAAAAGGTAGAAGAGGTCCTCGCTTCGTTCCTGCGCATCTGGAATGAAAAGATGCCGTTCTGCGAGCATGATTACTCGCGTACCCGCCGTGAGGTGAAGGCCTACTGGGTGAGCTTTTTTGTAGGAAGCCTGGGCGTTATTGACGACGGCGACTGGAAGAAGGTAACTTTTGTCCGTGAAGGGGCTGAAGACCTCGATATGCTGCGTACGGTGAGTGTGCTCAAAAGTTTTGCCTGGGTAACCATGATTCGTGACCTGCGTGTGCAGCGGCTACAGAAGCGCAGTGAGTGGATGATTAAGCGATTATGGGATGCATTCCTCGATCCGGAAACGTCCAAATCCATTATTCCATCCGACTGGCTGCAGCGGTATGAGAAGGATCAAGCCAAAGCCCAGCCGATCTGGACTTGGGAACACATGGTGATCGATTATATCGCAGGAATGACGGATGCATTTGCCGAGAAAATATATAATGAACTCTACGGTCTGAAGGTGGGTTCGATCTACGATCTGGATTAAAATTAACCGATATAAAGGGAGATGAGACGCGTGGCTAAGCGAATGAGTGAGACGTTCAGTCTGGGCGTACTTGACCTTGTTCCAAGGTTAGACGATGCCACAGCGGAACAGGCGCTTCAACAATCGGTGACACTTGCGCAACATGCCGAGGCTTGGGGATACGCCCGATACTGGACGTCAGAGCATCATGATATGGCTGAACTGGCCTCGGCCTCTCCTGAAGTACTGTTATCGCACATCGGAGCAAGGACAACAACGATCCAACTTGGCTCTGGTGCGGTCTTGTTGCCGCATTATAGCCCGCTCAAGGTTGCGGAGTCGTTCCGCCTGCTGGCTGCGCTCTATCCGGGGCGCATTGAGCTTGGGCTCGGACGTGCTCCTGGCGGTGGACCTCATGCCACGATGGCACTCAGTGGCAATTATTTGCAACATGTGTCCAAGCTGCCTGAATCACTCGCAGCACTCACAGAACTGCTCGAAGACCGCTACATGTATGAGGATCATCCCGTGACAGCTCGTCCGATTCCCAAGCTTCCGTTATCACTCTGGATGTTGGGAACTAACGTGAAGAGTGCAGAATTTGCGGCACGGTTTGGCATGGGGTATGTTTTTGGTCAATTCATGAGTGATGCCGATGGTACAGAGGCTGTAAGGCGATACCGAGAAGGATTTATGCCTAGTGCAACGATGAAGGAGCCTGAGGTTATGGTGGCAGTCAGCGTATTGTGTGCCGAGTCAGAGACGGATGCTTTGGATTGGAGTCGTGACATGGCGGAGAGGCGTAAGCTGAATGGGAAAGAAAATTCAACTGAGCCGAATTCAAGTGGTACCGCGGTCTCTAATACGAATGATGAAGCCGTTAGTGATCAAAATGAATCGGTACGGCACTATGCAGGTACACCTGAGCAGGTATGGGCTCGATTAAAAGAGGTGAGTCGAAGGCTGGATACGGAAAGGTTGCTTCTGGTTACGACAGGACCAGATTATGAGCGCAGGTTGGATTCATATCGATTGCTGGCTGAGCATAAGACGGCAATACTGAACTAGGCTGATCATTTTATGATGTTAGCCGTTGAAATCCGAACAAACCGAAGAGCTGCAGATCGGGACTTTACCGTATGCTGCAGCTCTTCGGTTTGGACTTTGTCAAGATTCAACAATCTTTTACAAAACCAAGCATCTTAATGACAAAATAATGTTATAATACTTTACGTCTATTTTCCTATCGATATAATATAGAGAAGTTCTTTTGACAAGAGGTCAAAAGAAGGGAAAACAATGACATAAGCACCTGAATTCGGGATGACCGAAGAGGTCAAGGGGGAAATCATATGTTCAGCAGATTCAAGATCAAGAGTATCGGTCTGCGTATCAGCATCGCGTTCTACTTGTTAATCCTCTGTTTAATTATTTTGAGTGTCACGATTGTCACCCGGATGAATTCAATTGAAACCAACACGAATGAAATTACGAACAATTGGATGCCATCAATCCAGCAAATTAACCGGTTAAATTATACCACAGAACATGTTCTGTCACTAAGTTATCGTCACTTTGATGCGGATGAAACAGACAAGGCATTTTTGTCAGAAGAGCGTACCAAGTATATTCGTGAAACGACGCAGGCGATTAAAATCTATGATCAGCAGGAGAAGTCTGCGGAAGAGCTCGAACACTGGAATGCGTTCAAGAACAAATGGGAAGCGTATCTCAAGATTAATACGCAATCGATCAAGCTGAGTGATGAGGGTCAGACACAGCTGGCGAAGGAAGTAGCTGATAAAGGTGCTGATTCCTTTGACACCATGCAAGTCGATCTTGATTATCTTGTGGAATACAATCAGGAACAATCCAATCTTGCGGCGGCCCAAACGATCAGATCAGTACAGGATGGTAGATTAATCATCATTATCGGTGTTCTTGTCATGATTGCCATTACAGCGATCAGCATTCCGATTATTCGTTCACAGGTCGTGAAACCACTGCTACGTGTCATTAGTGCGGTGAAACTGATTGCAGAAGGCCAATTGAATGTTCAGGACATACATACCAAACATGAGGATGAAGTTGGTGTTCTGGCCAAAGCGGTGAATGACATGAAAGGTAACCTGACTTCCATGGTTCTGAGCGTCAGACGAATTGCGGAAGCTGTTAATCTACAAAGTGGGGAACTGGCAATATCCTCAGAAGAGGTTAAGATTGGTAGTCGCCAGATTGCTGTGACAATGGAAGAGTCAGCCAAGGCCGCAGAGAGCCAGGCAGAGACAGCCGTGGAATCAGCTCGTACGGTTGAAGTGTTGAATGATCACATTCAGAGTCATACGGAACAAGGCAGCCAGTTGCGCGTCATGTCGGATCGTGTACTGGAACAAGGGCTGAATGGTCGCAAGGTGATGGAACAGTCGGTGCAGCAGATGCAACAGATTTCCGGCTCGGTCTCGGCTTCCATGGACAAAATGGAACGGTTGAATCGTAAAAATGAAGATATTTCCAAGCTGGTTCAAGTCATTCATGACATTGCACGCCAAACCAATCTGCTGGCATTAAATGCCTCCATTGAGGCAGCTCGTGCGGGAGAGAGTGGACGCGGATTCGCCGTAGTGGCATCAGAAGTGAGGAAGTTATCTGAGGCTGTGCAGACTTCGGTTGAAGAGATCACGGCGATTACCGAGGATATTCAGCAGGAGTCACAAGGGGTGGTTGCGGAATTACGTACGAACGTTCAGGAGACCGAACTGGGTCAGGAACATGTGCTTACTTCAGGTCAACTCTTCCGTACAATTAATGAATCGGTGGAAGGCATGGTTGGTGTCATCGGCACCATGACAGATGGTCTCGCAGGCATGCAGGAAGCAAGCGGAAGAATGAATGATTTCAGTCAGCAGATTTCCGCTGTTTCGGAACAATCGGCAGCGAGTGTGGAAGAAGTTTCTGCATCGGCGGAAGAGCAAGTAAGTTCTATGGAAACGATTAGCGGCAACATTCAAAGTCTGAAAGAATTATCGGAAGATTTGCTTACATCCATTGAAAAATTAAAAATATAACCTTCTTATAATAGAAGAAGCTGGAATCACGCAGGCGCTAATGGTGAGAAATCAGTATGATATATGAGCTGTTGGCCTATAACGTTTACTGGCAAGGACGATTAGATTTCCAATGTTATAATCTCAAAATAAAGTAAGGCGTTCCTCAACAATGGGAACACCTTATTTTTTTTCTTCCAAATAGATACGTGCAAGGAAATGGATAGTTGTCTAGGAGCCTAACATTGTATACAATGACTACCTGAAAGCAAACGTATGAGTCGTATTTGATATGTCTTCAATGAGCTTACTATTTATATAGAAGAAACATGATTAATGAAGGAAGGAGAGGGGGATTTTGCCTGATGAAACACTTGGTATTTACGCTACTTCTGGGAAACACCTCTACACCTTTGCTTGCCACGAGAACGAGCAAGAATTATGCATGTTGGAGCTGAATACGCTGCTTGAACCGAGTTTGGAGATCCGTATGGATATGGGGTCGTATGTGTGGTCTGAACGATGTATTCCACCTGGACGCAGTCCTTTTATCCATGGGAGACTGGACGTGATCGGCGAAGGGAGCAGCATGACTGATCTGCTTCCTTTTGCCAGAGATATTCATCTGTTGCCAGAAGAGACATTTAAGGTAGTTTGTCTGAAAGAAGGGGATCAAGCCCCTGATTATGCACAGTCTCGTCAACTGGAAAAAGAAGTTGGTATGTGTATTAAAGGCAAGGCACAGATGAAACAACCTAAGGTGACTTTCGGCCTAATCCGAACAGGAGAAAAATGGATCTTGGGCCAGTGGACAGAAGCGGATCGATCATGGCAGATTCATCGGCAGAAGCCGCAAAATTACTCAACTGGATTTGGCATCACGCTTGCGAGAGCGCTGGTTAATATTGCTGTTCCGAGAGTAGAAAATCATCGCTTGCTTGATCCATGCTGTGGTATGGGAACGGTTGTGATTGAGGCTTTATCCATGGGAATTGATGCAAAAGGTAACGATCTCAATCCTCTGGCTGTCCGAGGTGCACGTATCAATCTGCCGCATTATGGATATGATTCGGATCGAATCACACTGGGGGATATGAATGAACTGCAAGATTTGTATGATGCAGCAATTCTGGACATGCCCTATAATCTCTGCTCTGTACTTCCGGATGCTGAGCAACGAGCCATGCTGGAGAGTTTGCGCAGATTGGCAAAACGGGCAGTGATTGTTTCCACAGAGTGCGTAGAAGAGCACTTGTTGGAAGCGGGATGGACGGTAAAAGAGTACCGAACAGTACACAAAGGCACGTTTATACGTCATATTTGGCTGTGCATGTAAGCGTGAAAAAACAAAACCGCTACCTCTAAGGGAATTTAGATTTCCCAGAGGTAGCGGTTTTTATTGCGTACATATCAATTGATATCGTTGATATGATTTGCACAATATTGCATGGGAACGGGTGTTTGTGTTAATATTTATGACTATAATCCACAAGGTTCACCGGCAGGGTATCGCCAGCGACGTAAGCTTCCAGATTTTTGACGAAAATATCGACTGCTCGATCCGCGTATTGCTCTGTACTTCCTGCGATATGAGGCGTAATTAACACGTTATCCATGCCCCATAGCGGGTGGTCTGCAGGAAGAGGTTCTTCTTCGAACACGTCCAGTGCGGCGAAGGCAACTTGGCCGTTTTGGAGTGCATTCAGCAAGGCTTCCGTTTTCACACTGGGGCCACGGCCTACATTGACAAAGCAGGCACCGGATCGGAACTGCTCAAATGCAGTTTGATCATATATATGTTTGGTTTCATCAGTTAGCGGTAAAATGTTAATTACATAATCGCCCTGGCTCAAGGCTTCATGTAAACCGGTCATGTCGTACATTTGGTCCACATTGGGGACATCCTTACCTGAGCGGCGAACTCCGATCGTGCGCATGCCGAGTGCTTTAAGAATACGGGCTGTTTCCGTACCGATCTCACCTACACCAACGATGACCGCTGTTTTGCCATGCAGTTCCGGCAGTGGTTTGGCAGGAGCTTTCCATTCGGCCTGCTGTTGATGCAGCATAGCTTGTCTCAGCCAGCGACTGTGGGATAACATCATGCCCAGAATAATTTCGGTGATTGGAATCGCGTGAACTCCATTTGCACTGGTGACCTGAACGTTCTTTTGTTGCAAATCTGCGAAGGGGAGATTGTCCACACCAGCAGACCAGACCTGAACCCACTTCAACAGGCTATCCTGTTTCAATGCATGTTCTGTGACGAGTGGGGACCAGCCGAGAATAATCTCAGCTTCTTTCAACTCAGCGGGGTCCAATTCCTTGGCTTTTCCGAATTTCAGGGTGTATCCTGGTGCAGTATTCTGAATTCGTTGTTGCTGTTCTTCGGATAGAGATGGAAAACATACAATTTTACCCATAATGTGTGGTCCTCCTGAGATAAATAGTTTGATGAGTTTGATGATTAAAGTGTATCAGATTTGGTGTTGGATGTGCATTAAGGTGGGAAATGCAGGAATCTAGCCTTATTTGCAAATGGTTATATTTGTGTCACTCTATACTTACCCAACTTGAAACGATATGTATAGTTATGAAATAATAGAGCGAACTTTAGAGAGGTGTATGCAATGAATAACCAATCACATCAGGATCATTCATCCCGACGGGAAAGATTGTTTGTAGCAATTCGTCTTCCTGTTGCTGTTCAGCAGTCTCTTCAGATGGATGCGAGGCTTGTACAGAACAAGCTAGATTTTCGTAAATGGACAGATCATAGAGATTATCATATAACCTTGCAATTTCTGGGGGATACGTTAGTTAGTGACATTGGGCACCTGCGAAAAGCATTGCGCTCAGCAGCAAGCGGATTTCAGCCGTTTGAACTTCAGCTTTCCGACTGGGGCACATTTGGACTTGAAGAAGCACCTAAGGTGCTTTGGAAAGGTGTTAGCGGAGAGATAGAGCACTTGTTTTCATTGCAAAAACAAATCGTGCAGGCAACTTCGCCCCTGGGGTATGAAGCTGAATTAAGACCTTATGCTCCCCACATTACCATTGCCAGAAAATATCTGGGACAGCTTCCAGGTAATGAAAATAAAGGGATATCTGGAGTGCTTCCGGAACATTCCACAGGTGTTAATTCATGGATGGTGGAGGACATTGTACTTTATGTGACAAGGCTGGGACAATCGCCAATGTATGAGGCCGTGGATACGTTCACTTTTTCCTGATAATCATTTTTATGCCATAAAATCACATTGACATAACGTTTATCCCTATGTAATATTAGCCATCGTTATTCAAATTCTTTTTTTTGGGTTACTTAGTTAAGGGAATTGTTTCGACAGGAGGAATCTTCGAATGAACATTATAAGCAAAAATCGTTGGGTAGCACCGATGTTATCAGTGCTGCTTGTATGTATAGTGGGGGTAAATGTCGTTCAGGCGACGGGGAAGTGGAATGAAGCTAGTGATAGTAAACAGATGACCGAACTTGCGGCTTCTGGGCAAAATAACCAAACATCTACGCAAGAAGAGAGGCGCATGATGGAAGATGGGACAAGTCTGTCCTCTAATCTGTCTGCCCAAACCGTAGCGTGGACTGAATCTCTGCCAGCGAAGAACTGGCTTACGACTGCTCAAGAAGAGCAGGAATTGCAAGAAGCCAAGGCCAAGAACAAAGCTAGAGCGGTAGCTGCGGCCAAAGCCAAAAAAGAAGCTGCACTGAAATTGGCCAAAGTGAAACGTGCCAAAGAAGTCGCTGCTGTAACAACTCCCCCCCAAAAACTATACTTTACACGGACCAAACTTCTGAACCAGGAAGACTCGAAACTTGCAACCTGGTCATACAGTGTGTCCGATAAAGAACTGCATCTGCTGCAAAAAATCGTCATGGCAGAAGCGGAAGGTGAACCGTACGAAGGCAAAGTGGCAGTTGCCAATGTTGTCTTAAACCGGCTGCGGTCAGCCAATTTTCCCGATACCATTTACAAGGTCATCCATCAGAAATCCCAGTTTAGTCCTGTAGCGAACGGACGTATGAAACGTGTGGTTCCCAACGAGGACAGCATCAAAGCAGTGAATGCTGCGTTGAATGGGAAGAAGGAAGTTGCCGATGATACGTATTATTTCTTATCATTGACGCTTGCTGACGATCTGACAGTTGCCCGCTCGCAGAAAAAAGTAAAAACGATCGGTCATCATACTTTTTACAAGTAATCGACCCGTAAATTCTGCAAACAGGCAGGGTAGTTAACTGTGTGTGCTTCACACGGCCCTTGAAAAAGCCTGAATCGTAGTTTTATTTCGTTATTTAAAAATATCGTTATACTCTAAATTACCCTTTTTTCTGCCAAATCATACGGTGGAATGAGTGAAAATAAAAGAAGGTTCCCTTCCAAAAATTCGGAAGGGAACCTTCTTTGTATATCGTGAGCAATTGTCTTGCCCCCAATAACACCTCGTGAGAGCTGTTCTATAGGTCCGTAGAGGCATCAGAATGGTATTCTGGTACCAGACAAGGACGTGGCAGTAATTCCGGCTGTGAAGCGCTCCAAGGAGGTTGTTGTGACTTCGGCTGTAGTCGGAAACAATAAGTCATGAACAGCTTGAGCACAGCACTTCGGATCATAGACCGAATGGTTACCTGAATGATGCGCTACGTTCAGCGGGCTTTCAGTTTGAGTAGATGCCTGCTCCACTAGTTGTCTGAAACGATTGGTGATCACGTCGGCAGAGTGAATGACCTGGCCGTATCCGGCTTGTACAAAGTATTCACAGTTCTCTTCCTCTTGACCTGCAATCGGAGGGATAAACAACATCGGTAGACCCTTGGCCAGCGCTTCAGTGCATGTCATGCCGCCTGGCTTCGTAATCAGCACATCGGATACATCCATCAGTTTACTTACTTCCCGTGTATATCCCAGAATACGAATATTCGGATGCTGGAAGCAAGGCATTTCCTTCATTTTTGCGATCATTTTTTCATTGCTTCCTAGACAGAAGACCAATTGAACACGATCTGCCCAAGACGTGAGAGCTTTCATATGATCCTCATCAAACGAAAGTCCCCATCCACCACCCATAAGTAGCGCTGTAGGCATGTTCTGAAGCCCCATCTCTTCCCGTAGCTTCACCTTATCTCCTGCTTCCCAGAAGTCTGGATGCACAGGGATTCCCGTGATCTGAATATGGGAGGGATCAACACCCCGGATCTCAAGCAATGCTTTGACCTGAGGGGTAGAGACCAGATATTTGTTCACTTCCGGATTAATCCATGTTCCGTGCACGTCATAATCCGTCACAACCGTATAGAGCGGGATATTCAGACCCTGGCGTTTAAGCCGGGAGATGACAGCATTCGGAAAAGGATGGGTACAGATCACCGCATCGGGTTTCAGTTGGGATACGACCTGTGCCGTCTGTGTATAGAAAATTCGGTGCAACGCCAGCTTGGTAAAACCATTTAATGATTTATTGTACTGTGTGCGGTACAACAGGCTGACCAGTTTGGGTTGAACCGATAGTGTCTTTCGATATGCAGAGAAAATTAGTGGAGCTACCGTTGGGTTCAAAAATTTGCCTAGTTCAATGACACGACTGTGAACATGTGGACTGACTTTTTTGATGCCATGTGCCAGCGCATGAGCGGCCTGAGTGTGACCGGTACCGAAACCTTCCGATAATAAGAGCACTCTTGGTTTTCGCATGAGTTCACCTTTATTCATAAGTTTTAATTCAAAATGAAGATATTCATTGTTTATTCTAGCTATGGAATGCGTTACTACATGAATATACATTGAAGCGCAAAATCATGTTTCTTCTATGAATATTTACACCATATATCTTACAATGAGACAACCTAAACTTCATTATATACACGTATTATCTGAGTCATCTTACACTATAGACGACGAAAGAAGGAGTTTCCACTGCATTTAGGTTAAAAAATATTAACACAATTTTTAAAATGTTAGGGTTGCAATCTGTTTTCGAAGGTGGTATTGTAGTTTTTGACCGAATGACTGAATTGTATTTTTGGTCATTTATGTAGAGCGATTGAACAATGAATGTGATTAAAGGAGGGATTAGATGGCTCCGATTGACAGGAGACAGCAGGTTATTCATGCAGCAGCCCAGTCGTTTGCCATGTTTGGATACAAAGCAACGACGATGGATCAGGTCGCCAAGATTGCGAACGTTGGCAAAGGAACGATCTATACGTTTTTCACCAATAAGGAACAATTGTTTGATCAGATCCTGGTAGAAGTGATTCAGGAAATGAAAAACATCGCACATCGTGAAGTACATCAGGAAAGTGCATTTTTCGATAATCTGTTTCGGGTACTGGATGCCTTGTTGGAGTTTCGTCGTGATCACGATCTGCTCGTTAAGTTATCTCAGGAGCTGAAGGACTTTGGAACGCTGCAGGCCAAGGAAGGTTTGGACAAGGTGGAGAAAGTAATCTCCGACTTTCTGGCTAAGGAGCTTGAGAAAGCAAAAGACAATGGAGAGATTCGAGATTGTGATCCGCAAGTCGTCGCATTTATGATGATTCGCCTGTATATTGCACTCACCTCAGACTGGAGCAAACAACATCAACCGCTGAGCAAAGAGGAAATCAAGACTTACTTTCGCCTTTTCTTAATGGAAGGAATTGCTGCTGTAACGTAATCCGAATTTAATCTACTATAATATAAGGATTTTCACGTGTATCAAGCAGGGAGGCTTGTCGGAAGACAGGTTGTTTTTTTGTCCTGAAGTGACCGTTTGAGGAAAGTGGTCACTTCGTGTTTCAGTATGTTTTCTGGAATGCGACATTGTATTTCATTATGGTTATTCCTGCTCATGGAGCAGAGAGATTAAGGGGAGAAAATGACATGAAATCTTTATCCGTGTTTTTCAAGGATGTGGGATCGGCCGTGAGAAACCCGAAGGTGTTGATCCCTGTTATCGCAATTATGTTTATACCGATCCTGTATAGTGGCATCTATCTGGCGGCCTATTGGGACCCGTATGGTCATGTGGATGAGATGCCGGTTGCCGTTGTTAATCTGGACAAAGGCGCTGAGTTGGAGGGCAAATCCCTCCATGTAGGTAGTGATCTGGTGGATGAGTTGAAGAAAAATGCCGATTTTAAATGGGATTTTGTCAGTGCCAGTCAAGCCAAAGAAGGCATGAATAATGACAAATATTATATGCAAATTACGATTCCGGAGAACTTCTCATCCCAAGCAACAACATTGCTCGATGACAAGCCGGAGCCGGCTGATCTGATCTATGAACCGAATGGCAATTATAGCTTTGTTGGTGCACAGATCGGTAAGACCGCTATTAAGGACCTGAAAGCAAAAGTCTCAGCCAAAGTAACGGAATCCTATGCAGAGACATTGCTCGACAAGTTCTCCGAAGTATCGGATGGCTTGGCTGAAGCAGGCGATGGGGCGGGTGAACTGAATACTGGCGCAGGCAAACTGGATGATGGTGCTGTTAAGCTCAAGGATAACCTGGCGAAGCTTGCATCCGGAACGCTTGAACTTCAGGAAGGACTTTCTCCATTAAGTGATGGTGTTAACGCGCTGCACACAGGGGCAACCAAACTTGAAAGTGGAACATCAAATCTTGTATCCGGTCTGCAACAGCTTCAGGCAGCTGCTTCGAGCCAGCTTCAGAGCGGAGCAGATCAGTTGAAGGATGGTAGCGCCAAGTTGGAAACTGGACTCCAGTCTTCACTGGATGGCACAAGTAAGTTGCAGGCTGGTCTGAAATCATCAGAACAGGGCAGTGCGAAGCTGTCGGATGGTCTGCAAAGTGCTGTTCAGGGCAGTGGCACTCTGGCAACAGGCCTGCAATCGGCTGTAGATGGCAGCTCCAAGGTTGCTGATGGTGCACAGGGTGTAGCCGCCGGATTGAAACAGCTTGCTGCATCGAACCCCGAACTGGCTGAAAATGCGGATGTACAGAAGCTGCTTGCAGCAAGTGAAGCTGTTGCTGATGGCAGTGCACAACTGCATGAGAGCGAGCAGAAGCTGGCACAAGGTGCAGATCAGCTGCATCAGGGCAACCAGCAACTGGCTGCGGGTGCAACCGAGCTTCATGGAGGTCAGGAGCAACTTCTTGCTGGTGCGAACCAGCTGGTGGATGGTCAGAAACAATTGCTGGCTGGTGCAGGGCAGCTTAGTCAAGGAGGAGCGAAACTCTCCGATGGTCTGAAGCAGTTCAGCGGCAAATTGGGTGATGCTGCAAGTGGCGGTACATTGCTTGCAGATGGTGCCAAGCAGCTGGGCTCAGGAACAACAGCTTTGCAAACGGGTGTAGGTAAACTCAGTGGTGGCGTTAGTTCACTAACCGATGGTTCCAAGCAATTGGGTGATGGCGCGGGCAAACTGGCTGACGGCCTTACTGAGCTAAAAGATGGCTCGAGTGAATTGGAAACCAAGCTGAATGATGCCGCACAGAAAACATCCGAAGTTAAGAAAACGGATGATGTAGTGAACATGTTCGCTGAACCGGTAAACTCCTCGGAGAATACAGCAGAGAACGTGAGTAATTATGGTACAGGATTGACACCGTTCTTCCTGTCGATCGGTCTGTTTGTGGGATCGTTGATTTCCACGATTGTATTGAAAATGCGGGAAACGTCCGTACCTGGTGCAACAGGCTGGAATCGTTTTGTCAGCCGGACACTGGTATTTGGGTCCGTGAGTATTTTCCAATCGGTTATCGTGGCAAGTTTCATGTTATATGGTCTTGGACTGGAGACGCACAGCGTAGGGCTGTTCTACCTGTTTACCATTATTACGGGGCTGACCTTCATGTTGATTGTTCAGGCACTTGTAACCTGGCTGGATCTGCCTGGACGTTATGTTGTCATTCTGCTTCTGGTCTTCCAGCTTGCGGCTAGTGCAGGGACCTTCCCTGTAGAACTGATTCCATCATGGCTTCAGGCATTTAGCCCTTGGTTGCCAATGACACACAGCATTATGGGCTTCAAAGCCGTGGTATCGAGTGGTAATCTGGATGTGATGTGGCATCAGGCAGGTATTCTTAGCATCTATGCAGGTGTATCCATTCTGCTGACGCTTGCTTACTTCCTCTGGAATGGCAGACGTCCGAAAAAAGAAGTCGAACAGGCTGATTCTGGTCAAGTTGTGACGGCATAAGTCGAACCTGATCTTCAGCAGGGTCATATTTTTGAAAAAAACTTTATTTTCTTGTAGTGAAATTATGCAATATAGTAGTCAAATAGTGCAAATAGCCTGTGACCCCAAAAAGGGGTTGCAGGCTATTTTGTATACAAATGCATAGAGAAGTAAAGTTTCGCTGGCTTAAGCAGTGAAAATTTGGTGGAATTATGGATAAACCTAGGCTGCACATGGAACGATTTTCTTCTGTCAGCAATTTAATTCAGTTGTACTCTGGCTTAAAAAGTGTATAATTATTCGAAAAAGAGATGAATTTAAACGTCACTACTGTAATGCTGTACTGCAAAACATTTCTTATCAGAGGTATTAAAAAGTTTAAATTGCGCTGATGTTAGGTCGGTGTTAAAATAATAGAACTATATCAAAAAAACGTCGCTCCATTTCAGTAGCCGTGCCAGCGGCTGCGTGTTGATTTATACAGGCTGTTTGCCGGATCGTCCGGATCAGCTCATCTCATTTAATGGCTTCTGCCCAATAGCAGGCATTATTTTTGACAGTCTCATGCTGTCACCTCTTCTATCTAGCAGGCTCTATCGCAAGCGAAAGGCCAGCTCCTCCCGTTTCATTGTTGCCTGTTGCCTATGTTCTTGATCTTTCCGAAATACTTCATTATAGAAAGGTTGCGTTCCATGAGACACATCGGATTACCTCCAAAACAGGGTCTGTATGACCCGCAGTTCGAAAAAGACGCATGCGGAATGGGTTTTGTTGCCAACATCAAAGGAGTACCTTCACACGATATCGTTAGTCAGGCACTGACCATGCTTAGTAACATGGAACACCGTGGAGGACAGGGAAGTGAGCCGAATTCCGGTGACGGAGCAGGTATCCTGATTCAGATTCCACATCGCTTTTTTGCAGAGGAAGCGAAACGCCTTGGTTTTGCATTGCCTGAACAGGGATTCTATGGCGTAGGGATGTTGTTCCTTTCCCAGGACCCTGCCATTCGCAGTGCGCATGAAGAGAGCCTTAAGAAGATTATTGAAGAAGAAGGTCAGACGTTCCTGGGTTTCCGGGATGTTCCTACTTTTGATGAAATGCTTGGCCGTTCTGCGCTTGCAGCAAAACCTTATGTACGTCAGGTGTTTATTGGAAGATCCGCAGATGTGAAGGATGAGCTTGGATTCGAGCGTAAGCTGTATGTTATTCGCAGACGCGCTGAGCTGGCTATTCGTTATTCGGCAGATGAAGCAGAAGGTGGTTCGTTCTACCTTCCGAGCATGTCTTGTCGCAAAATTGTATATAAAGGCATGCTGACAACTGAACAAGTTGGCGGGTTCTATCTGGATCTGCAGGAAGAACTCGTGGAATCGGCCATTGGACTTGTGCATTCCCGTTTCAGTACCAACACCTTCCCAAGCTGGGAACGTGCCCACCCGTATCGTTTCATGATCCACAACGGTGAGATCAATACGATGCGTGGTAACGTGAACTGGATGCATGCACGGCAATCCTTGTTCGAGAGCGAGTTGTTTGGTAACGACATCGCGAAAGTAAAACCGGTTATCAATCCGGACGGTTCGGATACAGCCATGTTTGATAACACGCTGGAGTTCCTGTATCTGAGTGGTCGTTCCCTGCCACACGTGGCCATGATGATGGTTCCTGAACCTTGGAGCACGGATGAGGGAATGGACCCTGCCAAAAAGGCATTTTATGAGTATCACAGTACGATGATGGAGCCTTGGGATGGACCAGCAGCAATGGCCTTTACAGATGGTTTGCAGATTGGTGCAACACTCGACCGTAATGGATTGCGTCCAGCTCGTTATTATGTAACCAAAGATGACCGTATTATCCTGTCCTCCGAAGTTGGAGTACTTGATATTGCGCCGGAAGAGATCCTGTACAAAGATCGTCTGCGTCCAGGTCGGATGTTGCTTGTGGATACACAAGAAGGCCGCATCATCGCGGATGAGGAAGTAAAAGCAATCATTGCAGCCGAGAATCCGTATCAGGATTGGCTTGATGAGCATTTGATGGATCTGAGCGAGTTGCCGGACGCACCGGAACTTCCTGATCCAAAACATGATAACGTGACCCAGCTTCAGCTCGCTTATGGTTATACATTTGAAGAACTACGTAAAATCCTGGAGCCGATGGCAACAACAGGTATGGAAGCTACGGGTTCGATGGGTTATGATGCACCGCTGGCTGTGCTGTCCGATCGTCCACAGCGTCTGTACAACTACTTTAAACAGATGTTCGCCCAGGTAACCAACCCGCCAATCGATGCAATCCGTGAAGAGATTGTAACGTCTACGGCAACAACCATTGGTCCTGAGCGCAACTTGCTGAACCCTGAACCGGAGAGTTGTCGCCAGATCCGTCTGGATACACCGGTATTGTCTAATGAAGACTTTGCGAAGATTCGCCATGTGCGTCGCCCAGGCTTCCGCTCCATGACGATTCCAATCTTCTTCACCGCTGCGGAAGGGGCAGAAGGACTTCGCAAAGCGATGGATTTGCTCTTCGAAGCTGCAGATCGTGTCATCGACAAAGGTCATAACATTCTGATCCTGTCTGACCGCGGTGTGGACGCAGAGAATGCTGCCATTCCTGCATTGCTTGCTGTAGCAGGTCTGCATCACCATCTGATTCGCCAGGGAACCAGAACCAAAGTCAGCATTATGCTTGAATCGGCAGAACCGCGTGATATTCACCACTACGCGTTGCTGCTGGGTTATGGTGTAAGTGCGGTGAACCCTTATCTGGCCTTTGAAACGCTGGATGACATGATTCAGCAAGGATTGCTGCGTGGTATCTCGCATGAGAAAGCAGTGAAAAACTACATTAAAGCAGCTACCAAAGGCGTTACTAAAGTGTTGTCCAAAATGGGGATTTCTACGATTCAATCGTATCGTGGAGCTCAAATCTTCGAAGCGGTAGGTCTGAAATCAGACTTCGTTGACCGTTACTTTACCTGGACACCTTCCCGTATCGGTGGAATTGGGTTGGAAGAAGTGGCAGCCGAAGCGTTGACACATCATAACCGTGCCTTTACGGAAAAAGACGGTAACGATAAAGTATTGGATTCTGGTGGGGATTATCAATGGCGTAACGACGGAGAAGAGCATCTGTTCAATCCGCAAACCATTCATACCCTGCAACACGCGGTACGCACTGGGGATTACAAGCTGTATAAAAAATATTCCAAACTTGTGCAAGGTGAGAATGATCAATTGTTGACCATTCGTTCCATGCTGAAGCTGAAACCGGTGGGAGCTTCCATTCCACTCGAAGAAGTTGAATCCGTAGAAGATATCATGCGTCGTTTCAAAACAGGTGCAATGTCCTTCGGTTCGATCAGTAAAGAAGCGCATGAAGATCTTGCCATCGCAATGAACCGTGTTGGAGGTAAATCCAATACCGGTGAAGGTGGAGAAGATCCGGCTCGCTTCATTAAAGATAGCAACGGGGATTCCCGTCGCAGTGCGATTAAACAGGTAGCATCCGGACGTTTTGGTGTTACATCCAACTATTTGGTTAATGCCGATGAGATTCAGATTAAAATGGCTCAGGGAGCTAAACCAGGTGAAGGCGGACAGCTGCCAGGACGTAAAGTGTATCCTTGGGTTGCTGAAGTCCGTGGTTCAACACCAGGTGTAGGTCTGATCTCGCCACCACCGCATCACGATATCTACTCGATCGAGGATCTGGCAGAGCTGATCTATGACTTGAAAAATGCCAATCCGCGTGCTGAGATTAACGTGAAGCTGGTATCGGAAGTGGGCGTGGGTACCATCGCAGCTGGTGTAGCCAAAGGCCGTGCTGATATTATCCTCGTCAGCGGTTATGACGGTGGTACAGGTGCATCACCGCAAGGTTCGATTCGCCACGCAGGTATGCCTTGGGAACTAGGTCTTGCAGAGACACATCAAACGTTGATGCTGAACAATCTGCGTGACCGTGTCGTCCTCGAAACAGACGGCAAAATGCTTAACGGCCGTGACCTAGCGATTGCAGCCTTGCTTGGAGCAGAAGAGTATGGTTTCTCTACAGCACCGCTCGTTGCACTTGGCTGTATCATGATGCGTGTCTGTCAGATGGATACCTGTCCGGTTGGTGTAGCGACACAGAATCCGGAATTGCGTAAAAATTATATGGGTGATCCAGCTCATGTGGTTAACTTCATGCGATTTGTTGCTGAAGATGTGCGTGAGATCATGGCTGATCTTGGTTTCCGTACTATTCAGGAGATGGTCGGGCGTACAGATTGCCTCGAAACGGTAGAAGCCGTAGATCACTGGAAGAAAAAAGGTGTGGATCTGTCTGTATTGTTGCACGTGCCTGAAATGCCGGAAGGCTCTGCACGTTACCGTACACAGCATCAGAATCACCAATTGGAAGAAACGCTGGATATGCAACAATTGTTGCCACTGGCACAGTCTGCTATTGAATCCGGTCAACCGGTTGAAGCGGTGCTTCCAATTACAAACGTTAACCGTGCAGTAGGTACCATTTTGGGTAGTGAGATCACACGCAAATATGGACTCGCAGGATTGCCTGAAGATACGGTTAAATTCAAATTTGTCGGCTCTGCCGGACAAAGCTTTGGGGCCTTTGTACCTAAAGGTATGACCTTGACCGTTGAAGGGGATTCCAATGACTACGTAGGTAAAGGACTGTCCGGAGGTAAACTGATCGTGATGCCTTCTCCGAAAGCAACGTTTGAGGCGGAAGATAACATCATTATCGGTAACACGGCTCTCTACGGAGCAACAAGCGGCGAAGCGTATATCCGTGGTATTGCGGGTGAGCGATTTGCTGTACGTAACTCGGGCGCCAAAGTAGTTGTTGAAGGTGTAGGCGACCATGGTTGTGAGTATATGACAGGTGGACGTGTCGTTGTACTGGGGGATACAGGTCGTAACTTTGCAGCAGGGATGTCCGGAGGTATTGCCTATGTGTATGATCCGGAAGGCACATTCCTGAAACGTTGTAATCTGGAAATGGTTCTTTTGGAGCGTATCGAAGATGTGGCCGAAGGTGCAGATCTGCGAGGCATGATTCAACGTCATGTTGCCAACACAGGAAGTGCTGTCGGTCAGCGCGTTCTGGATAACTGGCAAGATGCGCTGAATCAGTTCGTTCGGGTTATTCCGAAGGACTTCAAACGTATGACAGAACAGATCGAACGGATTCAGGCAACAGGTTTGACTGGAGAAGCAGCGCTGCTTGCAGCGTTTGAAGCGAATATGCGTGAACTTGCACGTGCTGGAGGTTAATAACTTCCTTGTTCCAAGGTGTAAGTGCATGAACAGGTTGTATTAAGAATAATAGGAGCAATATGGTTGCCATTCCGGCACCATATTGCTCCTATTTTGCTTTCGACAAAATTAGAACCCCATCAAAAAACGTTATCGCCATGAGACGACAACATCGAGGAACTTTCTCAAGTATAATAAGGCTAGTTTTGGAGGGCAGGGAAAGTATAAAGATAAGAGAGGTTAGCGGAATGAATATGAAGCATCCAAACAGGGACGATCGTAGGCCGACAGGTAAACAAGTCGAAGCAACCCAGATGGACATCATGAAGGTGTTACTGCAATGCGGAATCGACCCGGAGCGTTGGAACCATTTCGTATCCTCCGTCAACAACAAGCGTCCTTGACACAATAGACAAGCATGGAATGAAAAAGAATTAAGACACAAAAAAAGCCCAGAAGCCAGAGAGGTTATCTCTCGGGAACTGGGTCCTCTTTTCGGGTTTAGTCCATGCTGCGTTCCATTCGGACAAATGCAATAAAACGACGTGCCTCTTCTTCGGTTAAAGACTTCCCATCAATCATCAGATCGAAGCGTTCTAACACTTCTTTGTCCGATAACTCCAAGGTATCCACGAAATCACGTACGTCTTCATCCATCACGACATCACTTTGCTTTGTACGTCCTATAAGATAATCAATAGACACATCAAAGATGTCAGCAAGTCTCGTTAACACTTCGAAATCCGGTTTACGTCGATTCTTCTCGTAGTGGGAGAGAGCAGCTCTTGTAATATGAATGGAGCTCGCAAGTTCTTCTTGAGTAAGTCCCCGCTGTTCCCGTAATTCCGCAATGCGATTTCCGTAGCTCATAAGCTATTTCCCCCTGAACGACATCAAATATATATTGAAACAATCCTGAGCCAAGTGTTTGATCAGGGCAGCTTTCCTGCAAAAGAGTAACTCCTCATGTGTTTCCTTTAACCCATTTCCATTTGTAAATAGGTCTGTCTAAGGACATCTCAAATTGTCGTAAATCAAAAGAACCATGTCCAAATACCGCTTGACATGATACGTATTGTATCGTAAATTGGACGTATGGAGTTACAAAATGTATCATTTGGGATATTTTAAGTATCTCCTGGTTGCCTGGACCATATACCTGTGAGAAGGAAGTAGAGGCAGTCCATGTAGGCTAATCCATTCTAAAGGAATGAAACCATGTATTCAATAATTCAGGAATGGGCTGATATGAAATTAAATGTCCATATGTACATTCAGGAGTTTCACGGGAAAATGGTAGACCGCAAAAGACGCCCTGTTCTGTTACTTGGAATGGACACTCAAGCAATCACCTTCCTGAGCGACCTGAACTTGCCGGTATCATCAGAAATGATCATTGGTTTGGATGTTGAAGATCAACATGTATGTGTACGACTTCACGCAAGGTTGCAATGGAAACAGCCCTTCGGAGAGCTCACAATGTATCATTCAAACTTGCATATTCAGCACGAACAGAAACTATATATAACTGGACAGTTAAACACAATGCTTACTGAAGTTCAGTTTCCCGCGGTTTCCCGTTTTCAGTATGAAAAGGCAACAGAACAAAAGGCTCTGCAAGAACCCTATCATTACATTGATTTCACCATATAATTCCAAGTCGATTCTTAACATTTTCTGAACAAAACATGTACTTAACGCCATTTTACTATATTTCATAGCGTTATGCATTAGTTCTTTAACACCAAAAGCATTTGCGCAATGAATAAAGGGGCGAGGGGGCTCATACTATTTCAGGAAGTTTGGATATGGTTGAAATGCACTGCCACATATTATCCGGCCTAGATGATGGTCCTGTTCGAATGGAGCAGTCCGTTGCGATGGCTGAGAAGGCGGCAGCCTCAGGAATTACCTCCATTATTGCTACTCCGCATCACCTGAACGGGCAATACAACAATGAACCGATGGTGGTCAATCAGGCCGTGAACCTGCTCCATGCAGAACTTCGCAAACGTAACATTCGCCTGGAGATCCGTCCCGGACAGGAGATCAGGGTGCATGACAACCTGATTGGAGACTTATATGCAGGAAAGTGCTGCACACTCGCCGGAAGTCGTTACATGTTGCTGGAACTGCCCTTTGGTCATATTCCCTCACAGTTCCCCAGGATACTGCATGAATTACGAATAGCGGGAATTACCCCTATTATTGCTCATCCGGAACGTAATCGTGTCATTTTGAAGAAGCCAAAGTTGTTGGCTGATTACTTGAGTCAAGGCGGACTATGTCAGCTCACAGCTCAATCTTTCACTGGGCTTTTCGGACGGAAAGTTCGGCAGTGGTGTTTTCATTTTTGCAAAGAAAACGGGTTTCATTTCATTTCATCAGATGCACATGATACGTGCAAAAGGACATTTGCCATAAGTGAAGGAGAGCGGGCCATCGAGCGTCGATTTGGAGCTGAAGCCGTTAAGCGGCTGGCAGAGAATGCGTCGCACATTCTATCAAATTCGTGTCTGGTCACAGAACGCTGGAAACCTCGCAAATGGCTACTGTCCATCTGGTAGTTACATAGGATAGATCACAACGTATAGGAGGAATGAAAGTGGAACTGAAAGGATATTTTCGACTCTTACAAAAGAAACTGTGGTTGATTGTTGCAATTGCTTTGATAGCCGGTGTGGGTGCAGGGGTTAAAAGCATTTTCTTCACCCAGCCCATCTATGAGGCAAGTTCCAAACTGATCGTGAACCAGACCTCTAACGTTCAAGGCCAGGCGATGATGGACTTCAGCATGATTCAAACCAATATCAAACTCATTAACTCATACAGAGAAATTATTAAATCTTCCGCCATTATGGATAAAGTCGCTACCACGTATCCGGACCTAGGCTTAACCTCTGCTCAGCTCATGAATAGCACTTCCGTCTCTACAGCCAGCGAATCCCAAGTGATGAGCATAACTGTACAAGGGACTACCTACGAAAAAGCCGCAAAAACGGTCAATGCCATCTCCAACGTGTTCCAATCTCAAATCCCCCTAATCATGAAAATCGATAATGTGGCTATCCTCAGTGAAGCAAAAGTGGATAGTAACGCATCTCCAATCAATATGAAAACCACATTAAGCATCATTGTCAGTCTGTTCGCAGGTCTTGTGCTCGCCATTGCACTTGTATTCCTGATGGATTATCTGGATGACACATTCAAATCCGAAACTGAGCTTGAAAAAGAGCTGGGCCTACCTGTGCTTACAGTGATATCCAAAATGAAAAAAGACGATCTGAAAAATACGAAAAATTACGTATCTCAACAGAAAGTGGGGGATGGCAAATATGTCGCGGCTAACCAATGAAAATAACAGTCTGGTGACCTATTTTAACTCCAAATCTCAGATCTCGGAGGGATACCGTAAATTACGGACGAACATCCAGTTCTCCTCAATCGACAGTCATATCAAAAAAATCATGGTGGCTTCCGCTGAATCCGGCGAAGGCAAGACCACAACGATTAGCAACCTGGCGGTAACCTATGCCCAGGAAGGCAAAAAAGTTCTGCTGATCGATGCGGATCTGCGTAATCCTTCTTTGCACCAGGTGTTTTCTGTACCGAATCATATCGGTCTGAGTAGTGTGCTGTCTAATCAGTACAGTGTGGAAGACGTGCTTAGAGAGAGTTATATCGACAATCTCCAATTGTTCACTTCTGGCCCAATTCCGCCGAACCCTTCCGAGATGATCGGTTCCAACCGGATGAAAAGGCTGATTGAGAAGTTAGAGGATCATTATGATGTCATCATGTTTGATACACCGCCGGTGCTTGCAGTAACGGATGCACTCATTGTGAGTTCGCTGTGTGATGGTGTGCTGCTGGTCGTGAACTCGGGCAAGGTCAAGAAGGAACTGGTGAAGAAGACCAAGGCTGCTCTGGAGCATGTGAATGCACGAATCCTGGGCGCAATCCTGAACAATATCAAAAACGCTGCAGTTCCGGTGGGCTACGGAGAGAAGTAAACCTTCCATCCAATGCTCCCAAGTAAACAGGTAATGTCTACTGCACCTTTATCACTGTAGGCACTCGGTCATGCTGTGGGTTCAATGAACCTTAGACGTTAATCGTCGAAGGTATGACGTGAGGACGGGTTAGATGCCCTGGTTCAACTTTTATCAAACTAAAAAAAAAGAGGATAGGGTGGTATTTATGAAAAAAGTGAGAAAAGCAATCATTCCTGCAGCTGGACTAGGTACACGATTTTTGCCAGCCACAAAAGCGATGCCCAAAGAAATGCTCCCTATTGTGGACAAACCAACTATACAGTATATCGTTGAGGAAGCCATTGCCTCTGGAATCGAAGACATCATCATCGTAACGGGTAAAGGGAAGCGGGCAATTGAAGATCATTTCGACAACGCTTTTGAACTGGAGCACAACTTGCTGGAAAAAGGGAAACTGGGCTTGCTTGAAGAGGTCCGCAAATCCTCTAACGTGGATATCCACTACATAAGACAAAAAGAGGCCAAAGGACTTGGTCATGCTGTCTGGTGTGCACGTAACTTTATCGGTGACGAACCTTTTGCCGTGTTGCTCGGAGATGACATCGTCGTATCGGAAGTTCCGTGCACCAAACAATTGATCGATCAATATGATCAGGTTCAACATTCCATTGTTGGCGTACAAACCGTACTGGCTGAACAAACAGACAGATACGGCATTGTGGACCCGCTTCAATCGGATGGCCGTTTGACAGAGGTTCTCAGATTCGTAGAGAAACCTGCCCAAGGCACAGCGCCATCCAACCTGGCGATTATGGGGAGATACGTACTGAGTCCAGAGATTTTCGAACATCTGGAGCAACAAGAGATTGGTCAAGGGGGAGAGATTCAATTAACAGATGCGATTCAGCGCTTAAATGAGACACAAGGAGTGTATGCTTACGATTTCGAGGGAGTACGTTATGACGTGGGCGAGAAACTGGGATTCATTTTGACAACTATCGACTTCGCTCTGCAAAAACAGGAACTTAGAATTCCAATGCTGCAAGCTCTGCAACAGATTCTGGAAAAAGAGTCGGTAGAACATGTAGCCGGGGGGGAGTTTGAATGAGTCCATCTCCCCAAACGAAGGAAGCGGAGATTGTTATGGACCCAAGTCTGGGGTACAATGCATCAACGATGTCAGGACAAAATGCGGATAAAGTGTATCTATTTATGAAAAGAATGCTCGATTTGCTGGGTTCTTTCATAGGTTTGATCATTTTGTGCCCCTTGTTTGCGGTCATCGGATTACTGATCAAAATCGAGGCCCCGCAGGGGTCTGTTTTTTTTCGTCAGGTACGGGTCGGACAGAATGGAAAAGAGTTTCATATGTACAAATTCAGGTCGATGGTTGCGAATGCAGAAGATCTGCTGGAACAGCTGATTGATCAGAATGAAGTGAACGGGAATATGTTCAAAATGAAAAATGATCCCCGCATTACCCGGATTGGCAAGTTCATTCGGAAAACCAGTCTGGATGAGCTGCCACAGTTGTGGAACGTGTTCAGAGGAGAGATGAGTCTCGTTGGACCCAGACCGGCTCTGCCCAGAGAAGTGCAGAACTACACTTCCTATGACAGACAACGTCTTCAGATGATCCCGGGATGTACGGGATTATGGCAAGTCAGCGGTCGAAATAGTGTTGGTTTTGAGGAAATGGTGGAGCTGGATCTGACGTATGCCCGTGAGCGCAGCATGATGGTGGATATCAAAATTATCTTCAGAACGTTCAAGGTGCTGGTAGGTTCGAAGGATGCGTTTTGAAACACGATTCTGGCTTTGAGGTGGCATAGCAGATATGCAAAAGACCGGTATACTTGCTGCATTAAATATGAAGTCGTTTAATATCATTCTTTTTTCGCTGGTAATTGTCTTCGCAGCAATCTATCTTCCGCTAGTCTCGGTTGTTGCACTCATAGCTGTGATTCTGCTGGGCGTTTATATTAAACAGCCCAGCTGGATTTTTATGATTCTCATCGTAAGTTTTTCATTATCCATTGATAAAATATTTAGCATTCATCTGGCAGGACTGGATTCGCTGTCCTTCTACAAGCTGGCGATTCTGGGTTTTGTCGTCTCTCTTTTTCTACGCTTTGGTATTCGCAAAGAGTTGATATATCCTGCACTGGCGATTGGTTTTTTATTTGTGGAGAGTTATTTTCTATCTGATCTGCCCAGTAAGGTTAGTCCGCTCGATCCATTCAAGGCCTTTCTGGGAGTCATTGTTCCTTTTTTGTTGCTGATGCCCCATTTTTCAAGAGAGATCAGTCAACGAATTATACGTGTACTCGCATGGTTGCCGCTGTTCAGTCTTGCTGGTGGTTATATTCTGCAACTCGCCGGCATATTGTCCATTACTAACCTGGAGATGTCGGGAGTAACCCGGTTACAGGGTGCCAACATCGCCGCGCATCTGGCCATGCTGTGTTTTATCTCCATCTGCGTCTGTCTGATTCAGATCAAGCAAGGCCATCAGGTAGTTCTGTATTACATGCTTACCTTGACACATCTGGTCATTCTGGTCCAGACGGGAACAAGGGGGCCACTTATTGCGCTTATACCGATTATTCTGGTCTACCTCTTTGATCAACTGAAAGCCTTCATCAAAGGAAGAGTCAGTGCCATTATTCCTCTCATTCTGTTTGTTGTCGCTGTGGCCTATATGGTGATTGCGCAGTGGGACAATTATGAGATGAGATCAGAGAGCAAAGGCCTGTCGGGAAGGGATGTAGCCTGGAATTATTTTATTGGCAAAGCAAATGAGTATCCGATATTTGGACGTGGACTCGGCTCAACTCTCGTAGCGAATGATGGAAGTATTTTTTCTGGCTTCGTTGTTCCTCATAATGAATACATTCGTTTTTATTACGATGGCGGGTTAGTTGGAGCCATTCTGTTGTTTCTATCGCTGCTGCTGGTGTTTCGGGCTGTTTACTTCCGATTGGGCGGCATGATCCGGTTGTATTTTGCCGGAATGATTATCGGTTTCCTGACCTATTCCTTTTTTGACAATACCCTGTCCACGGTTCATCTGATTGCTCCATTCTGTATCTTCCTGAATGCGTTATATGCTACGGGAAATGGAGTCCATTCCAAGTCAGGGGCTGAAGCAGAAGTGGATATACAGATACAGCGAGCCAAGGACGTATCCTTTTCAAAGGAGATTAGAACATGAAGGTCTGTTTGATCAGTTCTACAGGCGGACATTTTGATGAATTAACCAAAATTATTCCTGCGGTTGAAGAACATGATTATTTCCTGATTACCGAGAAGAACAAAAGCAGAAAAGTCGATTCGGCACAGGGCAAAGTATACTTCTTAATGCAGCAAGAGCGTAAAAATGCAATGTTCTTGCTAATCTTTGTGGCTAATATTATCAAATCGTTCTTTCTATATCTGCGTGAGCGTCCAAAGGTGATCATTACAACAGGGGCGGGAGCCACATATCCTTTTTGCCTTATCGGTAAAATCTTTGGCGCCAAGCTGATCTACATCGAAAGTTATGCCAAAATCTATTCCTCCAGCGCAACCGGGAGATTGATGTACAAAATCTCGGATGAGTTCTTCATCCAATGGGAAACGTTGCAGGATAGCTATCCCAATGCAAAGTACAGGGGGGCTTTATTTTGATATTTGCTATCGTTGGAACCCAGCGTTTTCCCTTCAATCGGATGTTTGAGCTTATTGATGAGGCGATTGAGGCAGGAATTATTGAAGAAGAGGTTGTTGCCCAATCCGGATATACCGAGTATCAGCCGCGGAATTTCACTGTGATTCCCTTCCTTACCCAGGAAGAGATGAATGAATATGTGGAGCGCAGCAGATGCATTATTTCTCATGCGGGTGTTGGCTCCATTACAAATTGTCTTGAACGCGGCAAGCCCGTTATTGTCATTCCACGCCGGAAAGAATGGGGCGAACATGTGGATGACCATCAGCTTGAAATCTCCAAGGTTTTTCAGGATAACGGCTATGTGGCCGTCGCGGAGAGTCAGGCTGAATTACAAAAACTGGTTCCTTGCATAGAGGAGCTGACGTTCCAGCCTTATGTGAGAAAACAGTCTGATCTGATCTCATCCATTAAAAATTACGTGAACAGTCTGTAAGAGGTATGAAGATTAACCATGAAAAAAAGGAGTCTATCATGAAACCAAAAGTATTGGTTGTTGGATCATCCTTGAAGGATATGGGCGGAATTGTGAGTGTCATCAAAAACATTGAGGATTCTTCCATCTCGGAAATGTATGCTATGCAGCGAGTCGAAACGTATATCACGGGCAGCGTGTTCTCACGGCTGCTTATTTTTATACGGGGATTCATGCAATTCTGGATGAAGTTGTACACGTTCAAGCCGGATATCGTGCATATTCACATGGCAAACAACGGGAGCTTTTATCGGAAGTCTCTATTTCTGCTAACCGCACGAAAGTTGTTTCGAAAGTCAGTTATTCTGCATATTCATGCGGCCAGCTTTGATGATTTCTACAATCAATTTGCTCTGCAGCGCAAGTATTGTCACTACATTCTGAATCAGGCAGACAAGTTGATTGTCTTGTCCCAGACATGGAAAGAATACTTTGCTACGATTGTGCCGGAGACAGCGATTGAGGTTCTTTATAACGGGGTCTTTGTCAAAGAACCGTTTGTAAGAGAACAACAAACAGCCGTTAATGCTCTCTTCATGGGCAGACTGGGTGAGCGAAAAGGAGTCTACGATCTGCTTCAGTCCATTCAGCAATTAAAGGCGCTGGGCGTTACAGCCACCTTTAATCTGGCAGGGGATGGTGAAGTCGAAGAAGTCAAAGCAATCGTGCAGCAGTATGGAATAGAGGATCGTGTCAATGTACTCGGCTGGATTAACGGAGAGCAAAAGGAAAAGCTGATGCGGGAAGCGGATCTACTGGTCCTGCCTTCTTATCATGAGGGATTACCTATGGCCATACTTGAAGCAATGAATTGTGGCTTGCCCATTATATCGACCACCGTCGGAGGCATCCCCGAAGTGATTACATCCGGTCATAATGGGCTGTTAATCGAGCCGGGAGATGTGCACGGGCTGACATCAGCGCTGGAATATCTCATCACGGATGAAGAGGTTAGAGCAAGAATGGGTTCACATAACAGAGAGATTATATCGGATAAGTTCGATATGAATCTTCTCGTGGGCAGATTATCAGGAATATATGATGCACTTCAAGTGAAGGTATCCTAGTGAACAGGAAAAGGTGATGAAATGAACCCCTTGGTATCTTGCATCATTACGACCCATAACCGGGCCGAGTTATTGAAAAATGCGTTGAGAAGTGTACGTGAGCAAACACATCCGTATCTGGAGATTTTCATTGTGGATGATGGTTCAGAAGATCAGACGCCAGAGATCTGTCAGGCTTGGACCCGGGAAGATTCACGGATTCGGTACATCCGAGTTCCATATCCCAAAGGAGCCAACCATGCACGGAATGTAGGGATATCCCAAGCCAATGGCAAGTACATTGCCTTCCTGGATGATGATGATGAATGGATGCCTGACAAAATAAAAACCCAGGCGGAAGTGTTGGAGCGTTCACAGGAATCATTCACCTTTTGCAGCAAGTATCTCGCATACACGAATGAGCAGCATCAGGTGGTCAAACGGAAATTGTCGGTGGAACCTCGCGATGTTATTCGGTATGAGGATCTGCTTACATTCAACTGGATTGGGGAAACGTCCAAAATCATGGTACTTACCTCACTGGCCCGTGAAGTTCGATTTGATGAAAATCTGACATCCGCTCAGGATTATGATTTTTATCTGCGTATATTGAAACGAGGCTACATCGCCGTGAATGTGAAAGAACCGCTGGTGGATATCAACATCCATAGTGGTCCACGAATTTCAACCTCTACAACGGCCAAGTACAAGGGCCAACGCAAGATTATTTTGAAATACTACAATGACATGTCCAAGGAACAGAAGCGCCGTCAGTTACACCATTATCGAATGCTCGAATGGTCGAGAAATAGAGTTCGCAATAACGTTTATTTGAAAAAAGCACTGTCGCTGTACCCTTGGTGGAAAGATTGGGTGCTGCTCAAGCGTAATACCAAAATTATGATGCAAGGATTTCTAATGAGATTTCATGCAAGGCGCGCAGTTGGAACGTATACAGAGGAACCTGTGCGAATGAAACTAAAGTAAGAGGTGTCTGGATGGAAAATCCGACGGTGTATATGCTGCCCAAGATGATTGAGAACAATAAATTCAATGAGCTGTTATCCGATTCCATTGAGAACAAAGGATGGGAAGTGAAACAGTTTACCAAAAGAGATCTAATCAAACTGAAAAAAAATGATGTGCTGCATTTTCATTGGCCCAGCTTCTATTACAGAGGTTCTTCCGTGCTGACAACAGTGATCAAGTCCATTCTGTATGTATTGATGATTTGTTTTGCACGCTTGCGCGGGGCCAAATTGTTCTGGACGGTGCACAACATCTGGCCACACAACAGCGGCAAGACGCGGTTTGATTATTGGATGAGAAAAATACTGGTCCAAAATTGCTCCAAGCTGATTGTCATGGGCAAACCCTTGATCTCTGAGATCTGTTCGACGTTTGGGATTGATTCCAGCCGAATCGAGGTTATTCCGCATGGACATTACAAGGGAGTGTATCAGGGGAAAGGCGTGAATATCCGCTCCCGGTTTGGCATCCCGGAGGATAGTTATGTGTATGCGTTCTTCGGTCAGGTGTCGCCGTACAAGGGCGTGGATGATTTGCTGGAGGCATTCAAGGATCTGGATTCCGAACAAGCCCATCTGTTGATTGCCGGTAAAAAGGTAAAAGATTATGACCTTGGAGATGAATTTCTCAAGAGTGGACATATTCATACTCATTTTCATTTCATCGAAGATGATGAATATTCGGATTATTTTGATGCAGTTGATTCGATCATTCTTCCATACAAGCAAATTGCCACTTCAGGCAGTGCGATTCTGGCATTGACCTTCTGTAAACCGGTGGTGGCACCACGGATTGGCTTGTTGGAGGAATACCTGCCCGAAGATTGTGCGGTCCTCTACGAACCTTCCGATCCGGATGGATTGCTCAAGGCAATGAATATGATCCGGTTAAAACAATCGGAGTTTCAGGAAGGCAGTGGTTTTGTCAAAGCGTTGGAGCGGCTGGATTGGCCAGTGATTGCCCAAAGGACACTTACCTTGTACTCCAGTTAGTGCAGATGAACGGGTGGACCTAATTGAAAAATATGGGGATGAAATGATGAAGGTAACCGTCGCGATCTGTACGTATAACCGTGCTCATGATGCGGTAGAGGCCATACGAAGTGCAATACAACAGAATTACGCAAGCAGCAACTATGAGATCATACTCATTGATAACAATTCAAAAGACAACACACGGGAAATCGTGCTCCAAACCATCTTGCAGCAAGAAAACCATTCGATCCGTTATGTGTTGGAAGAAAAGCAAGGCTTGTCTGTGGCACGTAACCGGGCCATTCACGAGGCACGCGGCGAGTATATCCTATTCCTTGACGATGATGCCTTTGCTTGCAGGGATTGGATTCGCCAGATCGTTAGTGTGTTTGAGATGAATGAAAATATCGGTTGTGTCGGTGGCAAGATTGACCCGATCTGGGAAGTGCCTGAGCCAATGTGGATTCCACCGGAGAACAGGTCGCTGTTCACCATTCTGGATTTTGCAGATGAAGTCACTGAAATGAAAAGTCCTTATATTCCATTTGGGGCAAATGTGGCTTTTCGTTTATCCGTCTTTGATCAACTGGCTCCCTTCCGTGAAGACCTTGGAAGAGTGGGTAACAACCTCCTCTCCAGTGAAGAGAGTGAGTTGATTGCAAGAATACGGACAAAGTTCAAGGTATATTACACGCCGTACGGCGCTGTACAACATAAAGTAGCCAAAGAGCGAACGACAAAGAACTGGTTTCTGCGCCGAATCTATTGGCAAGGTGTGAGTGATGCCATTCGGGATCAGGATCGTGGTGTTGTGCGTACGGCCAAACATGGCATCAAGCTTGCACAGGGGATCACAACCTCACTGATCTACATTTATAATTCAGATCGGTTCACACGTCAGCTTGCCAAAGTATGTTACCGAAACGGCATGATTGTTGGGTCGCTTCGTCAAAACAGTAAGGGATGAGGATCGCTATGGCGCAAGTTGCACTTCGCAAAGTATTCAGAGGAAACGGCTTAATGAGTGCCATATTTCAGACAAGTGGGACCAATCTGCTCGTCATGACACTGACGATGTTGTCTTCCATTTTGACGTCACGCATGTTCGGGGTAGAGGGAAAGGGTGCGTTTTCGGCCATTCTATTTTGGCCTGCGCTCTTAACCGGATTGGTCGGATTCGGACTACCGACTTCTATCATTTATAACATCAAACAGAGCGCAACCGAGAAGAGTGCACAGTATGTTCGGTTAAGCTTTCTTTTTCAAGTTCCGGTGTGCATTATCATTGGCATTGTGGCCTGGTTTGGATTGCCTTTCTGGCTCTCCAGCTTTCCGCCGGAAGTAGTGCAGATATCCAGATGGTATACGATTGCTACCGTTCCTGTACTTATTGTCATCAATCTCATATCAGCCCTCTCGCAGAGTCGGGAGAAATTCGCTGTATATAATGGTATCCGGTTAATGATCCCCCTGTTTAATGTAGGCGGGCTTTTTGTGTTATGGGGCCTGGGCATGCTGAGCATTCAGCTCGCGGCTGCGATCTATTTTGTAACCAGCTTCTCAGTGGTGGCGTGGGCTATCTATGCCAACCGTAATGAATTAAGACTGAGATGGTTCAAGGATCGGGTGGACCAGAGTTCGGCCAAGAAACTTTTTGGTTATGGCAGCAGGGTGTATGGTGTTGAATTGTTAGGAACATTGTATACCCAGTTTGATAAAATCATTATTTTGGCTTTGCTCACCCCGCGTGATTTTGGACTGTATTCCGTCGTATTTGCGTTATCCCGAATCTACAATGCGGTTCAGACGGCGATTAGCAATGTTGTTTTCCCAAAAGTGACTGGATTGCCCCAAGAGCAGATTATTCGAACAGTTGGCAGAGCTTTCCGCATCTCGCTCATGGTCATGATGATCATTGTAATACCCACTATGTTTGTGGGGAACTACCTGATGGGTCTTCTGTTTGGCTCCGAATTTTTGGAAGCGAGCGTAGCGTTTTATATTTTGGCTGTGGAATGCATTATTGGTGGTGGCTCCTGGATTCTGGCATCCGCATTTAATGCACTTGGTCGGCCTGGACTTGTGATGATCAGACAGCTCATTGCACTCTCGGTGACGGTGGCTTTGTTCTTTGTATTCACCCCGCTGTGGGGGCTCAACGGAATTGCAATTGCCTTATTGATCGGGTCCATTGTACGAATGGTGGTTACTGTGGCTGCGATGAAGATTGTATTTAAGGTGAAGTTTGCCGCCATGTTCTATGACAAGGAAGATCTGACGTTTCTCTATGAACGGTTAAATAAAAAAAGAAGAAGAGTCACCCAAGGAGGAGATGGAGATGCTGGGCACTAACAATATTCATCCAATGGAAGAGTTGAAGGGACATTTACGTCAGATTTTGAAGGTCATTCCACCGCGTACCGAAATCTATTATTTGGATTACCCGGTGCATAGCAATGGTGGCGACTTGTTGATTATGAAAGGTACTGAGGCTTTCTTCCGGGACAATGATATTCATGTACGTGCCAGATACAGCATTCTGGATTGCCCTTTGTCCCTCAAGGTACCGGAAGGTATCACGATTGTGTTGCACGGGGGAGGTAACTTTGGTGACTTGTACCCTGCCCATCAGAAATTGAGAGAGCGCATGATTGCCCAGCATCCGAATCACCGGATTGTCATTCTGCCACAGACGATGTTTTATAAGAGTGATATTGAATTGAAAAAGACAGCCCAAGTATTCAATCGTCATAAGGATGTGCACTTTTTTGTCCGGGATACCTTATCTTATGATATAGCCAGTAAAGAATTTCAACAAACCAATGTGTATCTATCTCCGGATATGGCGCATCAGTTGTGGCCTCTTAAGTCCAAGAGCAAGCCTACTGCAGAGATGTTGTATTTCTTCCGGAAAGACATTGAGAAAACTCAGAATCAGGTGCATTACGAATCCGTCAGTGGACCCAAGGCCACGTTTAAAGACTGGGAGACATTGTACAACCGGGTAGACCGGAAGATCATTCGCATGATTACATCCCGGTTAAAGTCAGGGAAAGGCAGCTCTTTTGCCCGCTGGTTGTGGTACAAATACTCTGATCGGATGGTACATACGGCCATTAAGGAATTCAATCAATACCAGACCATCACGACATCCCGTCTGCATGGACATATTCTGGCCTGTCTCCTGGATCAACAGAACATCCTGCTGGATAATTCATACGGCAAGAACTCGAATTATTATGCAGCTTGGACAAAGAGCAATCCGGCAGGCAGATTGGAATCCAATCAGACCAGCACATATAACAAACCAACCGAGACCGGCAAGGGAGCAAGTACGGTTGTGTTGTCGGATGGTGCAGCCCTATGAGAAGTATTCTGTTATCCGGTGGTTCTGGCAAGCGTCTCTGGCCGTTATCCAACGATTCCAGATCCAAGCAATTTCTTAAAGTTCTTCATGGGCCAGAGGGAAGTCCGGAATCCATGGTACAGCGGGTATGGCGACAGCTGAATCATGCCGGACTTGCATCAGAGGCACTTATTGCGACCAGTTTGCCACAGGTGGAGATTCTGACTTCTCAGCTGGGAGACGATGTGAGACTGGTTGTGGAGCCTGAGCGCAGAGATACGTTTCCTGCGATTGCGCTGGCAGCCTCCTATCTGTATTCCGTAGAGAGTGTGAGTCTGAATGAGACGATTGCAGTGTTGCCTGTAGATCCCTTTGTTGAAAAAGAATTCTTCGAAGTGCTGGCAACCTTACCGGAGATGCTTGATAAGTCTGGTGCTGATCTGGCCTTGATGGGAGTTGTGCCGACGCACCCGTCAGAGAAGTACGGATACATCATTCCGCAATCCCAATCTTCCAGTGAAAATAACAATGAATACGTGAATGTAGCGAAGTTCCAGGAAAAACCCTGCGAATCCGATGCGGTCCTCATGATTGAGCAGGCCGCATTATGGAATTGCGGGGTTTTTGCTTTTAAGCTTGGTTATTTGATTAATCTGCTCATTGAGATGGAACTGCCGATCCAGTATGACGAAATGCTGAAGCAATACGGAAGATTGAACAAGATCAGTTTTGATTACCAGGTTGTCGAGAGAGCCAATCAGATTATCGCTATTCCGTATAACGGTTTCTGGAAAGATCTAGGCACGTGGAACACACTCACGGAAGAGATGGGAAGCTCGGTTGTAGGAAAAGGGTGGATTACGGGAGATTCCCTGAATACTCATCTGGTCAATGAATTGAACATTCCGGTTGCCATATTGGGATTGTCGGATGTGGTGGTCGCCGTGAGTCCGGATGGCATTCTCGTCAGTGACAAAGAAGCAAGCCCACGGATCAAGGAAATCTTGAAGAACGAGGATCAACGCCCCATGTATGAGGAGCGCAGGTGGGGTTGCTACCGGGTTCTGGATTACACAAGAAACGAAGCTGGCGGCGAGGTTCTCACCAAACGAATCTGCATCAGTGCCGGGAAAAACCTGAGTTATCAATACCATTTGCTTCGCAATGAGGTATGGACGGTTGTATCGGGAACTGGGGAATTGATTCTGAATGGGCAGAGCCGAATGATTGGGCAAGGAGATACGGTGATCATTGACCGGAGTATGCTTCATTCCGTCAGAGCCGTTACGGAACTGGAGATCATTGAAGTACAGATCGGCAGTCAGCTGATTGAGGAAGATATCGTTAGAGTGTCTACCGAATGGCAGGACATTGTTCAGACATATGTGAAGCACGCGTAACCAACACATTAGAACATGGGGGAGATTATGGAATGAATATTACGGTGATTGGCACAGGGTATGTGGGTTTGGTATCAGGCGTATGTTTTTCGGAACTGGGAAATAACGTGATCTGTGTCGACAACAATGTGGAAAAAGTGAATATGTTAATGGACGGTCATGTTCCGATCTATGAACCGGGTCTGAAGGATATCATGAATGCCAATATGAAAGCAGGAAGGCTGTCATTCACCACCAACATTCAGGATGCTATCAGTCGTTCGGATATCATCATTATCGCGGTGGGTACGCCATCCCTGCCTAATGGCGAAGCAAATCTGAGCTTTATTGAGCTTGTCGCGCGAGAAATAGGTTCTTATATGGATAATTATAAAATAATAATGACTAAAAGCACTGTTCCTGTCGGAACTAACGATCGTATTCAGGAATGGATCAGCAGTCTGACGAATCATTCATTCGACATGGCATCGGTACCGGAGTTCCTGCGAGAAGGTACCGCTGTCCAGGATACGCTCTATCCTGACCGGATAGTCATTGGGACACATAGTGAGCGGGCAGTCGCCACGTTGAAAGAGCTGCATCAGCCATTAACCGATCAGATTATTGTTACGGATATTCGCTCAGCCGAAATGATTAAATATGCATCCAACGCTTTCCTGGCAACCAAGATCTCATTTATCAACGAAATCTCTAACATCTGTGAAAAAGTAGGAGCAGATGTCAGCCGTGTTGCCGAAGGCATGGGCTATGACAGACGAATCGGTGCCTCCTTCCTCAAGGCAGGCATTGGTTACGGAGGTTCCTGTTTCCCTAAGGATACACAAGCTCTGATTCAAATTGCAGGTAATGTGGATTATGACTTCAAACTGCTGAAGTCCGTGGTGGAAGTGAACAAAGATCAACGCTTCAACGTCATTCGTAAACTGGAAGATGCACTAGGCTCACTCGAAGGGAAGGAGATTGCGATCTGGGGGCTTGCTTTCAAACCGGATACCGATGACGTTCGTGATGCTCCGGCGATTGAGATCATTCAACGTTTGCTTGAGCAGGGAGCGGTGATTCGGGCATATGACCCCATCGCTACCGAGAACTTCCGCAAAGAGGTGGATTCCCCATCCATTACGTGGGAAGAGCGTGCCATGAAAGCGGCGGAAGGTGCTGATGCACTCTGTGTTTTGACGGAATGGAAAGAGTTCATGGAGGTTAATCTGACTGATTTGGCAGCGCATATGAATCAACCCATCCTGATTGATGGAAGAAACATCTACGGAGAAGATCAGATTAAAGATACGTCCTTCCAATACTACTCCGTTGGTCGTCCAGGTCTAACCAATATCGATGGAAGAAAAACGGCAGTCATCTGACGGAGGCCATAACATGAGACGCGGGATCAAAATAACATTAGGTGCCATTTCCCTTGTTGCAGTTGTCATGATTGGATATTCTGTGTATCTGTATTCGCATGTTAAATCAGCGGCGGATCAAATGTATGAACCCCGGGAACCCATCAAGCAGGTATCTATTGTAGACCAGCGGGGTGGGGGAGATTTCCCTGTGGACATGGAGAATGAAGAACCTTTTAATGCTTTGATTCTGGGTGTGGATGAACGTTCCAATGATCGGGGGCGCTCCGACACCATGATTGTATTAAGTGTTAATCCTGCGAAACAATCCGCACTTATGTTTAACATCCCCCGAGATACCAGAACGAATATTGTTGGTCACAGCACGGAGGATAAGATCAACCATGCCTATGCTTTTGGGGGCGTTAACATGTCTGTGCAGACCGTGGAACAATTGCTCAACGTTCCCATACATTACTACATGAAAGTGAATATGGAGGGCTTTGCACAAGTAATCGACATGGTGGGTGGAGTGGATGTGAATAACCCGTTTGCATTTGACTATGAGGGTTACCGGTTCGAGCAAGGGAATATTCATCTGGATGGTGAAGCTGCTTTGGGATTTTCGCGGATGCGTTATGATGATCCGAAGGGAGATCTCGGGCGGAATGACCGCCAGCGGGAGATCATCAAACAAGTGCTGAAGAATACGGTCCAGGTATCCAACGTATTGCAACTGGAGACGTTGCTGGACGAAGTCAGTGCTCACGTCAGAACCGACGTTACCTTTGATGAGATGAAGCAGATGTTCTCCAATTATCGTTCGGTACTGGATCATATTGAATCCGTTGAGATTAAAGGCACGGGCAAGAAAATAGACGGAGTGTATTACTATATCGTGGAACAATCGGAACGAGACAGGATACATCAGATGATTGAAGAACATTCAAAATGATCGGATAGGGCGGTGAACCAGATGCGTATCTCCAGGCTAATGAAATTGTCCCTGATTGTGCTACTAATGTATATGCTCATGATACCGGCAAGTACAAATTATGTTCAATCAGCTCAAAACTATCAATGGAATAATATACCTATTGGTGGTGGGGGGTACGTTACAGGGGTGGTTATTCATCCGACTGAGCCTGATCTGGTTTACGCTCGAACTGACGTTGGAGGAGTATATCGGTTGGATACAGCTTCAGGAGATTGGGTTCCACTACTGGATCATTTTGGAGATGAGGACAGCAATCTGTACGGCGTGGATGGAATTGCGCTGGATCAGCAAAACCCCAATGTCGTGTATATCGCTGCTGGGAAGTACGGTAACGTGGGACCGAGTGATATTTTGAAATCCACGGATCGGGGAGAGACCTGGACTCGAACCGGACTTAATCTTCGGAATGAATCGAATGGAAATATCCATCGAGCCATGGGAGAGAGCATCGCAGTTAATCCCACGAACTCCAATTACCTGCATGTGGGTACACGATATGATGGATTGTACACTTCCAGTGATGGTGCAGCCACATGGAGCAAGGTATGGGATGTACCTAGCGGACTGTCCGGTGAGGGAATTCGGAGTGTAGCTTATGGATTGAATCCCGTGACAAAGCAAGGTCAAGTTGTGTATGCGGGGGTTCGCGGCATTGGTGTGTATAGCAAAGCACCAAGAAGCAATGGGCAGACCACTTGGCAACTTACCGGGAGAAGTCCCGAATATCCTGCACGTATGACTGTGGCGAAGAACGGGACGTTGTATGTGACCACGGATAATCAGGGCGTCTACAAGTTCAATGGTGTGCAGTGGACAAATATAACACCCAGCTCCAGTTACTCATCTTATTATGGAATCACGATTGATCCCAATAATGATAATCACATCCTGGCAGCCGTTCGAACAGGCGGAGATAATCTGCCACTGTATCGTTCCGTTAATGGCGGACAGAGTTGGACAACAGTGAGCAAAACGCTGGTATCCAAACCGTCCTGGTGGACACCCAACATGTTTTTCTCAGCGACATCCAGTATCAAGTTTGATCCGCATAATCCGGGCACCGTATACGCTACAGACTGGTTTGGCGTGTACAAGACGGAAAATATCAATGGTACCAATGGATTGACTGGAAATACAGCGAGTACTTGGGAAGCCATTACTGATGGTCATGAAGAAGTCGTCGCACTCACGGCATCCACACCACCTCAGGGTGTTTCATTCTTTAGTGGTTTAACGGATCAAGTCGGATTTAGACATGAAAATGTAACCGATGTTCCTCTTAATAAAATCCCGCTCGCAGGTATGCGAGAAATTGTGAGTATTGACTATCACGAGGCAAATCCGAATTACATGATATTTCTGGGAAGCAGTGACTGGTATGGTACCACCACACGTTTATTTGTCTCTTCCAATAACGGAGTTACGGTAACTCCAATGAATGTTCCGGCTGGCTCCAAACTGGGGAGAGTCGCCTATTCAGCCATTAATCCAAATGTAATTGTTTATTACCCCCAGACCGGTAATCCGGTCAGAAGCACGAATCGTGGCGCAACATGGCAAAATATGAATGGTGCCCCTTTTCAGGCCATCGGGGGGAATATGGTCTTTGCCTATAATCATCCACTGGCTGCGGATCGCATCAATGGATATAAATTTTATATGTATGCTGCTGGTTATCTGTATCGGTCTACGGATGCAGGTGCCAACTGGTCCAAAGCGAATACGGTTCGCCTTCCGATTAATACGGATATCAATACAAGCTTCATTAAAGTCGAGGCTGCACCTGGCGTGGCGAATAATGTATGGGTGAGTCTGGGAACCGATGGATTATATGCATCAACGAACTCTGGAAATACATTTTCCAAGATCCAGGGTGTGCAGAATTCCAAATTATTTGCCTTTGGTAAAGCTCAGCCCGGCAGATTGGTTCCGGCT
This sequence comes from Paenibacillus sp. FSL K6-1122, assembly GCF_037977015.1. Classification (NCBI taxonomy): domain Bacteria; kingdom Bacillati; phylum Bacillota; class Bacilli; order Caryophanales; family Paenibacillaceae; genus Paenibacillus; species Paenibacillus sp. FSL K6-1122. The sequence goes on from NZ_CP150272.1 coordinate 1,553,437, forward strand.
GTCTATGTATATGGCACCGTAAATAACGTGAATGGATTCTTCCGTTCCGATGATATGGGGGTAACCTGGAACAATATAGGTCCTTTAGGTAATGGAATCGGGCTGGGCAATGAACCGCAAATTATGGCGGCAGACCGTCAAATCTATGGTCAGGTATATGTAGGTACAAATGGCAGAGGCATGTATGTTGGATCAATAGAATAACGAGAGAGATATGAAAGTGGTGAAGATTAAAATGATGGAGGAGGGCTCCGGGCGCACGAGACAAAAGCATGTACGAAGAACATACGGATTTCTCATTGCTCTGCTGTTGATTGTGATCTGGATTCTGGTCATCTGGTCCATGTCCACGCAATCCTCTCAACAGCAAGACATTCAGCCTTGGCTTCATAAATGGTCTCAAAAATTGCACATCGGTTTTACACTTCCTGATGTGCAATTCACTTACGGGGAGTATGAGTATTCGCTGAAGCAGCGGCCGTATGATTTTGCAGAGTTCATCTTTCGCAAGAGTGCGCACTTATTTGTATACGCTGTGCTCGCCGTGCTTGTGTACGGCGGGATGCGGTACAGAAGAACCTCCCTTGTGACCAGTATCGTTTCTGCTCTGGCTGTGGTGTTTGTTATAGCCTCCATTGATGAGTATATTCAGAAGTTCAGCCCGGATCGGACAAGCTCGATACGTGATGTTGGAGTAGACTTGCTCGGCGGCTGCTGTGGGATTGCCATATATGCAGGACTTCAGTCCATGATCCGAAGGATCAGAAAAGGAAAGCGTACTTCTATTCACAGCGAGTGATTTCCCAGGAAATTAGATGTATCGTTCAACTTCTACTTGTCTGCCATCCATCATAAGTATGGAGTAGGACAAGGAGGACTGGACATGCTGCGAAGAAGGAACCGGAATGCTTTGCTCAAAAAGATCGGGTTCATCGCGATCATTGTATTATTGCTGTGGTTGATTGCCAGAACCATTCCGTATTTGTTTCAGGCAGATACATCGGATGAAGCTGCTGCTGTTGCCGAAGAGTTTTACAAATATGAGCAGACGGGTGACTTCGGTAGTTCATGGGAACTTTTTCATCCCCTGATGAAAGAGCGGTTTCCCAAGAGTGCTTACGTACAGAACAGAGCACATATATTTATGCAGCATTTTGGCGTGGAAACGTTTGAGCTGGAGATGGAAAAGCCGGAGCGCGAGTTCGATGTAACCGTGATCGATGGCGTTAAGCCATTTTCTGAAGCCTACAGAATCCGGGTCACCCAGAAGTACTCAGGTACCTTTGGCCAATTCGATATTGTGCAGACCTGTTATCTGGTAGAGGATGGCGATGAGTGGACCTTACTTTGGTATTATCCAAATCAGAAAAACGAGGATACCTCGAAGGTCGACAATAGTGACTGATCAGGAAATAGTATTAACCCATACATTGAACCGAATTGTATCATTTACCTAACATAAGGCTCCAAAAATGCGAGACTTTTGTCGCATTTTTGGAGCTTTTTTTGTTTTTTGCTTGTTTTTATAGCTTTAAAGCCTTGACATTAGTCCCGGTGTCAAGTAAATTACGAGATAGATACAAAATGTATCAATTTTCAGCGTCTAACGACAAATAACAAGGACTTCTAAGCTCCTTGTGAGGGGAAGGAATATCATTGATCGAAACGGGCCGCTTTTACTGTGTCAGTTGTGGGATGATTGTGTCGGTCACTAGAAGCTCTGTCGAAATGAAAGAGGGCAATGGAGGCAATCACGTATTTCGCACCGGATTCTACCGGAGTGAAATGCCGCTTGGATGCTGTGAAGCGTGTGTAGTTGAAGCGAAACGTCAGGGGAAATCCCAGTTTGCGGGACAATATACTAAAGATTATGATACACTATGTGCATATGAGAAACGGGCATGAATGATGTGCTCGTCCATGAAGGAGGGGATTGAATGCAGCAGGAGCCGGTCGTCCGGATTCAGGGCGTCAGCAAGATCATATCCTCCCGATCATTGGTCAGCGACCTGACTCTGGATATTTCTCCGGGGCAGGTTTTTGGTTTTTTAGGACCTAATGGCGCGGGAAAAACAACGACGATTCGAATGATGGTTGGACTGATGTCCATCAGTAAAGGTGATATTTTCATCTCGGGACACAGTGTGAAAAATGAATTTGAGCAGGCGGTAGCCCAGGTAGGAGCTATTGTGGAAAATCCGGAAATGTACAAGTTTCTGACCGGGTACCAAAATCTCGTTCACTTTGCCCGCATGTCGCCGGGAGTTACGAAGGAACGTATTGCGGAAACAATTGAGCGTGTGGGGCTCACAGCCCGTATTCACGATAAGGTCAAAACCTATTCACTTGGCATGCGCCAGCGTCTGGGGGTCGCGCAAGCGATATTACATAAACCGAAGCTGCTTGTACTGGATGAGCCGACCAATGGTTTGGACCCACAGGGTATACGGGAACTGAGAGATTATTTGCGTCAGCTCACCCAAGAGGAAGGCATTACGGTCTTTGTATCCAGTCATTTATTGTCGGAGATGGAGCTGATGTGTGATACGGTGGCCATCATCCAGAATGGCAAGTTGATTGATGTAAGAAACCTTCGGGCTGAAGCCGGTTCGGATGCATTAATCGAAGTTGCTTTTGAGCTGAATGATGCTGACCGCGCTGCGGATCTGATTCAGGGTGCTGTCGTACAGGGCAATGTCCTGGTGATGCGGGTGTCTCGTGAGCAGATTCCGGATATCAATGCCAAGCTGGTTAGCGAAGGGTTTCAGGTATACGGTATTCGTAACGTGACTCACACCCTGGAAGAACAATTTTTGCAAGTCACTGGGGGTGGAGGCATTGGGTAGTTTTGGTAATCTGATATTAAATGAGAATATGAAAATTTTTCGTCGTCCCCGTACCTGGATCATGTTATCGATTCTGGCGCTGATCTCGCTATTAATGCCAGTGTTACTGCGAGAAGGAATGGGGTCCAATGAAGTTTTGTACTGGGAAGCGGCTGTAACGACCATACAGATTACGTTTTTCCTAAACACGATCTTCTGTGTCGTGATTGCAGCGGAATCGGTTGCGGGCGAATTTACCTGGGGAACCATTAAGTTATTGCTGATCCGTCCATGGTCACGAAGCAAAGTTCTTGCTTCCAAATATCTGACCGTCGTTGGCTTCAGTATTGTCAGTACACTGCTGATCATCGCGATGGCCATGCTAACGTCTTATATCCTTTTCTCGCATGATGCTCCGGGAGGAAGCAGTAGTCCGGCTACGAATGCTCTGACGTTATGGGGATATTTGTACGTTGATCTGTTCATTACGCTTGCGATTGCCTTTATGGTGTCCTCTGTATTTCGTTCAGGTGCACTTGCGATTGGATTATCTCTGTTCATTATGTTCTCACAGAGTATCTTCTCACTCATATTCAATCCGGTCCGTTATGAGTGGGCCAAGTATGTCCTATTCAACAACATGGATCTTAGCAAATACATGACCTCCGGGGCAGATTTTGCGCTAATGGGTGGTCCAAGTGCAGGAATGACACTGGGTTTCTCCATTGCAGTTCTGGCGGTGTATTACGTTATTTTCATGGTGATTTCCTGGGTTGTATTCAGCAAAAGAGATGTGGCAGGCTAACGCCTGCTTCTTTTTTTTGCTCCAATGTTTGTTTTGGAAAGAAAATAAGTGTATATTCAGCATCGCCTGTGGCATGACTGTCATTTAAGGGTACTTAGTATCATAAGTAAATGACTAGATATACATATGAACGCCGCAGTCACTTTGGCAGAGCAGCGCATGGAGGGATCACGTTTCTTGATAAATAACAAGTTCTACCGCATATGTACAGCGATTATTCTGCTGCTGCTCATCGTGTATCTGGGGGAAAAAGTGAACTTTATTTTCAGCCCCCTGACCTCACTGATTCACATCATCATCATTCCGCTGCTGATTGCTGGTTTCTTCTATTATCTGCTGCGCCCGCTTGTCGATTATATGGAAAGGCATAAGATCAAACGTGCATTATCAGTTCTGATTATTTATGTCGTAATTGCATTAATACTTGCAGGTTTTAGTGTGCTTGTATGGCCTTCCCTGCGTGAACAATTGATGAATTTCGTGGAGAATGCTCCAGCGTTGGTTACTTCACTCAGCGATCAGTTGAATGCACTTGAAAAGAGTAATGTTGTATCCAGATACCTGCCTGATGATTCCAATCTATTCTCACGATTATCCGATGTTCTGAGCCAAGGGATCACTCAGGTAACCAATTATGTCTCCGGGTTATTCTCCGTGGTATCCAATCTGGTTATTATTCTGGCAACGTTCCCGATCATGTTGTATTACATGCTTAAGGAAGGCAGCAAGTTTGGAACGAATCTAACCTTATTGTTGCCAAGACATTATCGGAAGGATGGGGAAGAAACCGTCCATGAGATCGATGAAGCATTAAGCAACTATATTGTTGGCCGGGTTATTGTTAATGTAGCCTTGGGGATTCTGATGTACATCGGTTTTCTCATCTTAGGTTTGCCTTACGCATTGCTGCTGACGGTTGTATCCATTATTCTGAACTTCATCCCTTATGTGGGTGCTTTGCTGGCAGCTATTCCGGTTGTCATTGTTGCGTTTATCGAATCACCTTCGATGGCGATCTGGTCACTGGTCATCATTGTAATCGCACAGCAAATTCAGGATAACCTGATCTCACCTTATGTCTATGGCAAACAGCTCGATATTCATCCACTGACTACCGTTATCCTTTTGCTCGTGGGTGCTGACCTGGGAAATATCTTGGGTATGATTATCGTGATTCCCCTATATATGATTCTGAAAATTATAGTTCGCAAAATCCATTATCGGATTGTCGAAGATAAGACTGAAACTTAAATGGAATTTGAAATACAACGCTGTCATGTGCCACTACTGATGTTTTTTGTTGAATCACATCGATAAGCTCAACAGGTAAGCCGCATATCAATGGTGAAGGGTCAGGTAAGTTTGCCCTCACCATTGATATGCGGCTTTTTTTCATACATATTGTTCACTCATGTTATATCTGTTATACTTGATATATAACAGATAACAAAAGAAGGTGAACCCTTGATTATTCAACTGGATATGCAATCCGAACTTCCCATCTATTCGCAACTTGTTTATCAAATTATTGAAGGCATTGCTAGTGGTGAGTTACAGCTAGGTGAGGCGTTACCTTCGGTTCGGAATTTGGCCGCAGATATCGGTGTTAACCTTCACACCGTCAACAAGGCTTATACACTACTCAAGCAAGATGGATACATTCTGGTTCATAGACAAAAGGGAGTTGTAGTGAACCCTGATGGAATGCCTGGTTTAACGGATGATTTTTTGAAAAAGCAGCAAAGAGAATTAAGACCGATTATTGCGGAAGCGATCTGTCGAGGAATGACCAAAGAAGAATTATCTGCGGTGTTAGACCAAATGTATGATGATGTGAAGATGGGTCACAACAAAGAGTAAAGAATCAAGGGAGTGTGTTATGTATGCAGCTATTTAGTATATTACCTATCATTTTAATCTTTGCTCCATTAGCCTTACTTCTATCTTTTACACCATATCTGACAAGGGAAACCATTAGCTTTGGGGTTACGGTAAGTCAATATAATTACTACACACCCATCTTACGTAAGCTAAGAAGTACGTTTGCTACAGTAAGTCTGATCGGAAACGGGATGATTATACTTGTCTGTCTGTATTTTCTCCGATCTGCTAATGAAGATGCTACCGCAATGATTACCGGTGTTAGCACAATGATATTTATTGTGTACTGGACAGCGCTACACATCTTATTTCATTTCAAGATGAAAAAGATAAAAGGAACACTTACAACTGTAGAAGCACCTCAAAGAGTTAAAATCGATACCACCTTCCGCCAAAATAAACTCACCTATTCCAACTATTGGTTTCTCATTCACATTGCTATTATTGTTGCCATTGCGATCATTTCGATCCTGAATTATAAGGCACTACCTAACGTCATTCCAATAAAATATGATCTTCAAGGCCATGTCACTTCCAGTGTGCCTAAAACTTACCTCTCGGTACTGGCTATTAATCTTGTACAGCTAGGAATCATTGCACTTATGATGTTGGTTAACTGGAGTATTAAATCAAGCAAACAACAGCTTACTACGTCTAATCCGGGCCAATTTGCTACTGAAAATATTCAATTCCGCCGTAAATGGTCCCTATTTACGCTTGTAACAGGATTACTTCTTACCATCTTATTTGCCTTTATTCAGATCAATATGTTCGTCCCTAATCTGGTCTTGTTAACAGCTATTAGCTTCATCACTCCTGTGGTGATCGTGTTAGGTGTTGTATGGCTGTCTCTCACAGGCAGACAAGGCGGTGGCAAAATTCGTAATCAACAAGAGGACCACGAACGATCTAAGGAGCAGCCTGTGAATGACGATGATTATTGGAAGCTTGGGTTTATTTACTTCAATGCCAATGATCCTTCTTTAACCATAGAAAAGCGTTATGGAATAGGCTGGACAATTAACTTCGCTCGTCCACTATCTTGGGTCCTGTTGTTATTCATCATTGCTATTGTTGTTATAAGCATAGTCCTGAGCCAATAAATGCTCATAATGCTATGCATATGATAGATGAAATTAATTAGGAGGAGTTATTACAATGAACAATTGGAAAAAGCTATTACTTTCTCTTACTTTCGTAGGTCTCATCCTTCCGGTAACATCCATCTCAGAAGCTGCTAAAAAATCCGCTGGTAGTGAAAATCTTGTTCCTATTCGTGAGATTGCAGAAAAGAATGGGGCTGAGGTATCTTGGCAACAAAAGACAGGAGAAATCACAATACGAAAAAGTGAGCTTACGATTGTAGTTAAGGTAGGAGAGAAACAGGCGATGGTGAATGGGCAAGCCATATCCTTAGACAATCCTGTTCAGTTAACGAAAGGAACTACCTATATGGATGGGGCATTTCTTTCCGAGACGCTGAAGGCAGCACCTGAGGATATATTCATTTCCCTTATTAGTGAGGGCGATGGCAAGGAGGCTGCCAAGTATGTTCATACCTCTGTGAGTGGAGTGTTGTCACCCACGTTGTTGAGTCAGCTGTGGGGAGCTTTAGAAGGACAAAATGGAAAAATTACAAGTGAAGCCATAGCTAAGCATGTAGAAAATAATACAGTGCATCGCAATGTTACCTATACGTTCAAAACAGAGCTGACTCGTTTAAATATTACGGTCAGAATGAATCATAACGGACTTGTAGATGATTTGCATATTGCCGCCGCTACTCCCGATGTGTATCAAAAACCAAGCTACGACGACCCATCTGCCTATACAGAACAAGACATTACGGTTGGTCAGGGTGATTTAGCTTTGCCAGGGACATTAACTTTGCCCAAGGGAGAGGGACCTTTCCCTGTTGTCATTCTGGTACACGGATCTGGGCCTAGCAATCAAGATGCTGCCATTGGTGGTGCAAAGCCATTTCGCGATCTTGCGGTAGGTTTGGCTTCACAAGGAGTTGCTGTATTAAGATACGATAAGGTCACGTATGAGCATACCTATAAGGTGGCTTCACAGCCTAAATTCACATTAAAACAAGAGAGCGTAGATCAGGTAAACGATGCAGTGGAATTGCTTAAAAAGAATGCACATATTGATTCTACAGCGATTTTTGTAGCTGGACATAGTCAAGGCGGGTTTGCAATGCCATTAATCATTGCTGAGGATAAACAACATGATATTGCAGGAAGTATTCTACTTGCTGCACCAAGTAGTAGCTTTGCGGATGTGCTTACCGAGCAGCAGGACGAATTGGTAGAGCGGATGAAGCAGCTTGGTTTAGACACGGATGTCATTCAAGGGCAAGCTGATTTTTATAAAAATGTGGCTGCGATGGTTAAAGATCCAAAATATTCTGTAGATCATCTTCCTGAGGCGTTTCCACTTCAACCTGCTTATTGGTGGTTTGAGCAGAGAGATTATGTGCCTGCGGAACTGGCTAAAACACAAAATACACCTATGCTTGTTATACAAGGCGAAAACGATGTGCAAGTGTCTATGAATCAATTCCAAACCTGGAAATCGTCTCTCCAAGGTCATTCCAATGTAACGTACAATAGCTATCCAAAGGTAAATCATCTTTTATCCAGCTATGATGGACTTTCAATCGGTCAAGAGTACGCTGAGCCATCTAATGTCTCCAAAGCCATTATCGATGATATTGTGAAGTGGGTATTAAAATCAAACTAAAAACAGGAGTTCCATTCTTGGTTGAATGATTACATGGAGAAGTGACGGATGGGGCGAGATATAAGTAAGAAGAGCACTTACCGATGTAGGCAAGTGCTCTTTTTTTACAAATTTGCTTTATTTAGCCAAATTAGGCCTTTTCTCGTCTTCTTCGGTGTAGTCAGACATGGTCAGTGGTTCCTTGGGAACAACGGCCACTTTGTAGAACCGATTCTTGTCTTTTTCCAGCAAAACAAAGATTAGATTCTCGAACTCATATTCTTCCTGTTCGTTCATCTCGGGACGATGGCTGTAGAGCCATCCACCAATGGTGTCCCACTCATCTGCATCCAGGCTGGACATAAACATGTCGTTCACCTTCGATAAGGAAACCTTGCCGTCCATAATGACATAGTTCTCATTGATGACTTGAATATCTTCCACTTCGTCTGCGTCGAACTCGTCGCGAATCTCACCAACAATCTGCTCAAGCACATCCTCGATGGTTACAATTCCGGAAGTTCCTCCATATTCGTCGACAAGTACGGCGATATGTACGCCATCCTTCTGCATTTTCTTGAGCAAGTCCTTCACAGGAGTTGTTTCGTGAACAGCCGATACAGGCTGAATCAGGGAGGATAGATCAACAGGTTCATCGTTTCCGTAAAGTTCCAGGAAGAATTGTTTCGTATTAATGATACCGATGATATCGTCTTTACTCTCATTCACTACTGGAAAACGTGTATATTGTTCTTCACGAATGATCTCCAGGTTTTCCTCGTTTGTTCTATTCACATAAAGGCAGACCATATCGGTCCGGGGTACCATGATTTCTTTGGCTAACATCTCATCAAAAGCAAAGATCCGGCTTACATAACCGAATTCAGCTTGGTTGATTTTACCACTCTCAAAGCTTTCATTAATGATGATCTGCAACTCTTCTTCGGAGTGTGCATCTTCATGTTCAGAAGCAGGTTTGATTCCGAACAGTTTCACCAGTTGGTTCGCTGAGCCGTTTAACAGCCAGATAAAAGGATACATAATTCGGTTAAACCAGATGATAGGTGTAGACGTCAGCAGTGCAACAGTCTCGGCTTTCCGGATTGCAATCGTTTTTGGAGCGAGTTCACCAACCACAACATGCAGATACGTGATGGAAGCAAACGCGATTACAAATGATAAGAATGAAGAAACCGCCTCAGGAATTTGCAAGCTTTCAAACACAGGGTGGAGAATCTTCTCTACCGTTGGTTCACCCAGCCAGCCCAGTCCCAGAGATGTGATCGTGATTCCAAGCTGGCAGGCAGACAAATATCCGTCCAGATTGGCAACGGCTTGTTTAACAGCCAGCGCACGCTTGTTTCCTTCTGCAATCATTTGATCGATCCGGCTCGGACGAACCCGTACCAGAGCGAATTCCACTGCGACAAAAAACGCCGAAAGTCCTATCAAAAAAGCAACCAATACTAAATTTAACGCATACCTCTCACTTTCCATTCACTGCTCTTCTCCTTTAGGTAATAAGTTTTTAACGATTATTATATCTAATTTTACGTAAGAAGACCACCTCCAGACAAAGAAATGAGGAAGAGTCTGGAAGGTGAAATGAGCAGATTGGCGTCACAATGCGAATCTGCTCCATCATTAAACTGATATGTAGAAGGTAACACAGTCAGAATATACAATGAACGAAGTACAAATTTGAATTTCCAGAATCAAGTATTCCGTCTGCTTATGTAAAGTTTTATCTAAGCAAACGTTACGAATAGGGGGTACATTGGGTATCTATGATTAGCTGTATACATAATCGTCAAAGATGTGTAGGTGAGAGAAAGGCAAGGCCATGAAGCTTGCCACTTGAGGAGGAAGCCGAATGTTCTGGCTGGTCATTATATTACTCGTATTTATTTTCCAGGCAGCCACAATTCTTTTGCTGGAATTTCGTAATCCGGCTAAAGCTGTGGCTTGGCTGTTTATTTTGTTCTGCGTGCCTTTGATCGGTTTTGTAGTGTACTATTTTGTGGCGCAGGACTATAACAAACGAAAAAAACTCCGCAAGGGTGGATCGCGCATCTTCCGTGAAATGAAGGAAACGATCTGGGAACAAGCCCACATCATTGGAGATGTCGAACAGATGCCTGGCGATCGTTTCAGCCACCAGCATCGATTGTTTAACCTGTTATCCCATCTGTCGGAGAGCCCGATTACAGGTTGTAACCACAGTACGGTGCTCACAAATGGTGAAGAGGCGTTTGCGGCAATGCTGAGGGAAATGGAAAAAGCAAAGCACCATCTGCATGTGGAATTTTACATTTTCCGTGATGATGTCATCAGCACCAAGTTTCAGGATGTCATGATCCGCAAGGCACAGGAGGGCGTGAAGGTTCGGTTTATATGTGACGGTCTCGGCAGTCACAAGATGAGCTGGAGTTTTATCCGCAAACTGCAAGATGCAGGTGTGGAGTTTCATTATTTTCTACCGCCACTGATTGCCACGATTGACCGAAGAGTCAACTACCGGAATCACCGTAAAATCGTTGTTGTGGATGGACAGGTTGGTTTCGTGGGTGGCATCAATGTAGGCGATGATTACCTTGGACAATATCCGGAGGTGGGTTTCTGGCGGGATACACATGTACAGATTGAGGGAGATGCCGTATATTTCCTGCAAAGTACATTCCTGAACGACTGGAAATTGGCTTCCGGTGAGCGAATTACCGAACCCCAGCTTGCGGAATTATTTCCACCACATATCTGTAGCGGGGAAGAACGAATTCAGATTCTGGCCAGTGGGCCGGATCAGGACTGGGATGCCATTCAGGAAATGTGTTTTGGGGCGATTTCGGTAGCCTGTGAGCGGATTTATATTACCACCCCTTATTTTATTCCTGATCCTGCCCTGTATGAGGCACTCAAAACAGCTGCTGTCAGTGGTGTTGATGTGAAAATTATCATTCCGTATCAATCCGATTCAAAGCTTGTTCATTTGGCATCCCTTTCATATGTAGAGGAACTTCTGCGAGCAGGTGTTGAGTTCTTCCAATATCGCAAAGGTTTTGTACATGCCAAAGTGATGATTGTGGATGAGTTGCTTGCAACAGTAGGCACGGCCAATATGGATATGCGCAGTTTTTTTTGCAATTTTGAGTTAACGGCTGTCCTATTCGAGTCCTCTCCGATTCGTCGTTTGATCACTGACTTTGAACGTGATCTCGGGGAATGCAGTCAGATCGATGGGGAGGTATTTCAGAAGCGTTCACGACGGCAAAAAGGCGCAGAAATGCTTTCTCGGATGCTTTCTCCGCTTCTTTAGCCGATTTAGGGCAGATTTCTGAAGATAAGTTCACTTTTTGTGAATTTATCTTCTTTTTGCTAAGTATTTTGCGCAAATTTGATCTTTTATGATATAATAGATATATAAATCATGTCTTGGCGAAGGAGGGGAGTCTGCGGGAAAACAGGCTCCCTTTTGCTCTCTTTTGAAAGTGCAAACCGGGATGAATAACATTTTGAATCCATTTTATATCGCCTTTAGATGCTTGCGCTGTATAGCCAGGGTACATATAGAACGCAGTTTGCTGTTCTCCATATGTAGATTCACCCTGAGTATTTAAATGATTTATAAAATGGATTCACACACTGATTTAACGGGGGGGATACCATGTCCAATGTAACGGTGAAAGAACTAACAGCCAAGCAAGCTGACCGCGGGGTCAAAAGCTCGGTGTTTACATTAAAGCTGCTGCAACGTATTGTGATGATTCTGATCGGTGCTGCACTAATGGCTGTATCGCTTGAAGTGTTTCTCGTACCGAATGGTGTTATTGATGGTGGGATTACGGGGATTTCAATTATGGTGTCAGAACTTACACATCTGCCACTCGGAGTGTTCCTGACCTTGCTCAACTTGCCTTTCCTGATTCTGGGTTACAAGCAGATTGGTAAAACTTTTGCGTTATCCACGCTGCTGGGGATCGTGGTCATGTCCATCGGGACATCATTATTGCACCATGTGCCTGCATTAACACCAGGGGAGCCTTTGCTCGGAGCTGTATTTGGCGGATTGATCCTGGGTGTGGGTGTCGGACTTGTTATTCGGTCTGGCGGTTCACTGGATGGTACGGAGATTGTGGCGATCTTGCTTAGTGAGAAGTCACCTTTGTCTGTAGGACAGATCGTATTGTTCATTAACGTGTTTATTTTCGCAGGTGCAGGATTTGTATTCGGCTGGCCGAATGCCCTGTATTCCATGATTGCATATTATATTGCGATGAAGATGATTGATATTGTGAATGAAGGACTTGACCAGTCCAAATCGGTATGGATCATTAGTGAGAAATATCGTGATATCGGTTCAGCCCTGACAGACCGTCTTGGTCGTGGTGTAACTTTCCTGGATGGAGAGGGCGGATTCAGCGGGGACGAGAAAAAGATCATTTTTGTCGTGATTACCCGTTTGGAAGAAGCGAAGCTGAAGACCATCGTTGAAGATTGGGACCCGCAAGCCTTTGTGGCTATCGGTAACATTCATGACGTGAAGGGCGGACGTTTCAAGAAAAAAGGTATCCATTAGCGATTGATATATACATGAATGATAATAGCCGACACCCTTGTGATGAGGGAGTCGGCTATTTTTTCTTCAAATGTTTGAGAATGAGCTCTACCGGTTGGGGTTCAACAGCTGCGATTAAATCACCGGTTTGGTTCAAGCGTTCAATAATGTTCATCAGATGGTAATCCTGGATGGAGACGTTGCTTCTAACCTCATCCCAGGTAAGGGGTGTAGAGACAGTGGCGCCGGATTTGGCACGTGGTGTATAGGGAGCGGCAAGGGTCTTGCCTCCATAATGCTGGAGATAGTCAAAATAAATGCGGTCTCCACGGTCCTTTTTAAGTCGTTCCAGTGTGAACAGATCCGGGTGCTTCTGAGTGACATATTTGCCGACAAAATAACCAACCTCTCTCAATTCATCAAAGGTTACACCTTGCACAATGGGAACGATGATCTGAACTCCTGTTGCGCCCGAAGTTTTGGGAATGGACCTCAGACCAAGGGAAGTCAGGGTTTCGCCAACGATGAGTGCAGCTTGCATGATCCGCGGTTCATGTTCCTGAGAAGGGTCCAGATCAATCATCCATTCACTGGGCAGATGGCTTCCCACAGTATGCAGAGAAGGATGAAATTCAAGTGCAGCCAGATTACCAAGCCATAACAATTCGGGAAGTCCATTCATGACCACATATCGGATGCCGTCGTGAACTTCAGTGCGCACATAATCTGGTACAGGCTCAGGGGCATTCTTTTGATAGAAAAATGTTCCTCCAGCGCCGTGGGGATACCTTATCGTGGTGAGAAGTCGATTGCTCGTATACGTGAGCAGATAAGGAGCCAGAGCGGCCAGCTTTTGCAGATAGATGGCTTTGGTAACACCCACTTCCGGCCATAAGAGCTTGTCCGGGTTGGTGACCGTCAGCTCTGTGCCTTCTATTATGATGGTTCCCTGGATCTTGGGGGCCATGTGGAACACCTCCTATGTGCTTAATGAATTATTGAAACATGGGCCGAAACACGAGTGAAGCGAACTCTTCATCATGGAAGAAGCTGGTTCGCCAGGCAATCCTCGCGGGTTACATCCGCGAAGGTCTGGATACTGGGATGGCGTAGAGTGTTATGATGAGTCAGCTCCATATATTGCACTTTGACTCCTATTCGCGGTTCCACCCAGGTGGTCTCTGCACTGCGCTCGGGTACATTATGGAACGGTCTGTCCTGCCTGATCAGAGGCTCGACTTGATGTGTGAGTTCCCGCCACGTATTGGAGTTCAATTTGCCAGTCCCGACATGACCAATATAGACAAAATCAGGCCCATCATATACACCGACCGCGACGGCATTCACAATACCGCTCCGGTACGTGACTCCCCCGATCATCGCATATACATCATGCATGATTTTGACCTTCTGCCAGCGCTGATCCTTGCCCTGTATGCCATAACTGCTGGTGAGATCCTTGCAGACGATGCCTTCCATCTGATGTTGTCTCATGACCGTAAGCAGGGAAGAGGCATCAAGTGTATTGGTGACCTCCTGAACATGGGGAGCGTTGTTAAGGACCTCGTGCAACAGGCGCTGTCGATCTGCCAAAGGCTGATCCGTCACCCATTTCCCCTCATAGAACAGGATATCAAATACCATATATGTGACCGGAATCTGATGTATGGCTTGGGCGATACCTTCGGGTCTGCTCATCCGATCCCGCCGCAGAACGTGATAAAACGAAGGTTTTCCGGTGTCTGGGTCCAGCGCAATAACTTCTCCATCTAAGATATAAGAGGAGCCTGAACATAGATTGCGTGGTGTTACCAGCTCGGGATACTGTGCGGTTCGATCATGTAATCTGCGATTCACCAGGCGCAACTCATGCCCGTCCTCATAGGCAAGCATGCGGACTCCATCCCACTTGACCTGGGCAATCCATTGCGGTCCGGTGGGCAAAGTATCTCTGGAGATAGGTTCGAACGGAATCAACGGTTTGAACATGGGGAACTCCTCTCTCGTATCAACCAATTAGCGCAGGTTAATTTGGAATTTAGTTATATTTTTTGAAAACGGGATTTCATATGATGCACCAGAATGAGCAGTAACGGAAGTGCTATGCCACAGGTCAGATCCCAATCAATCCAATAGGGAATAACGACCTTGAGATAAAAGTTCTCGTTTGGAGAGATTAGAATAGACATGGCGAGAATAAGCATGGCACCCGGCAGGATCAGAGAACGGTGACTGGACAAGCGAAACAGATGAGCGAGGCCCAGGACAAAACCGTAGAAGAACAGAGCGGCTTTGAAGAAAACTGCAATAATCCAGACCGATGCTATGAAAGCTTCGATGCGTTGCATAAAGTTTCCGATATTGATCTTCTGTGAAAGGTTGAATGAAGCGAACCAGTGATGCTGGGTCATCCATGGTCCCATGACGAGCAGACACATACTTAGCGTCAGTGTGAGTAACAATCCGCCAATCATCCCTGCTAACAGGATGTCCTTCTTCAGATGGGGTTCATTTTTAGTGTAGGGAAAAAACATCATGAAGATGCATAGCTCACAGTAGGGATAGGTGAGTACAGCAACAAAACCTTTGAATGGATCAAGAAACCCTTGTGCCAGCACAGGTTGGATGTTGGCCAAACGTACATGGGGGATTAGACACACCGTCAGAATAAGCAGAAACAACACGATCAGAGGAAGAAAGACCTCAGCAGTTTTACCAATGCTCTCCAGACCCGACAGAAGCCCCCAGACAAGCGCATACATAAAAACCAAATGCAGAATCAGTAATGGAGATTCCGGCAAGATCTGAGTAGACATAAAATCGCCAATCTCCCTAATGAACGTTGAGGTACTGATCAGGAAATAAAAGAGATAAAAAGAGCCAAACAAGGTTCCGATCCAGGGTCCCAGTGTTCGAAGAGCATTTTGAATCAGATTTAACCGGGGATGCAGTTTGTAGGCAACTAGCATAATGAAGAGTATTCCCAAGCCCCCTACGACTCCCAATAAGGCTGATAACCAGGCATCCTGATGAGCGTAGGATGTGATCATGGAAGGGAAGACCAGAATCTGCTCCCCAATTGTGCACAGGAACATGAGTGAAGCGAGCTGTCTAACTGTCAAACGTCCCTTTTCGATCATGAGGTATCTCCTTAACATATCTTGTCTATGTATTGGTTAGAATGCACCAATTGTGCCAGTTTTATAAAAGCCAACTCAAAAAGCCCGGGTAACTGATCTCTCTGTGATGTAGAGAAATCAGTTACCCGGGCTTATTAAAATGAGGTTAAGCAAACATATTGTAACGCCTAAACAAAATCAGTTCGCAGTTGTCAGACGTATACGAATATTTTGTGGGTCTACCGTAAACCAGGTACCCTCCACTTGGGTAACGACTGCACCGGATTGACGCAATTGCTCAAGTGCCTGATCCAATTGTTCCTGTGTGGCGTACACAATGGTGAAGTAGTCAATTCCTGTAGCGTTATCTGGATTAACAGGTGCGTTCACTCCCGCCCAGATATTAAGTCCCAGATGATGATGATAGCCACCTGCGGATACAAATAGTGCTGACATGTTGGCGAAGTTACCCACGATATCAAAACCGAGTATGCCAGTGTAATAGTTGCGAGCTTCTTCCAGGCTGCGGACGTGGAAATGTACATGACCAATAACGGTGCCAGTAGGCAGACCCTGCCAAGGTTCATTCTCCGAGATGGCAAACAGGCTTTCCACATCAACAGGATCACTTGCCATCACGTAGTTATTGTCGCTATCCCGTTTCCAGGTATCACGTGCACGGTCCGCATAGATCTCAATCCCGTTCTGATCGGGATCGGAGATATAGAAGGCTTCGCTGACTAAGTGATCGCCTTGGCCGATATCGATACCGGATGCAGCCAGATTACGAAGAGCAAGACCCAGGGACTTACGGTCAGGCAGCAGGATGGCGAAATGATACAAGCCAGCGTGTGAGCGTTCCGGCAGGGTAATTCCATCCGTGAGCTCTTCCAATCGCAGCAGGGACTGTTTTCCGTCGGCTGTCAACGTGGCCACTTTGCCACTACGCTTCAGTAATTTTAATCCAACCACTTCGGTATAGAACTTAATTGAACGGTCTAGGTTCATAATTCGCAGACTCACTTCACCCAGATGGGTTGTGGCAGGGATTTGATATGTTGTATTCATGATTGTTTCCTCCTGATAATAGATAATATGGGTGCTCGTTTAATTGTGTATATGCGTTGAAAACGGATTATTTAATTGCATACTGTTGAAGTAGAATTACAGGGTGACTGTATATTCATAAATAAGTTACTTTTCATAAGTTAATATAAAATATAAATCAGCTTTCGTCAATTGTATTTTGCAATTATAACTGGAGTTTTATTGACAAGAACTGCTTCAATAGTTCTGTAAAACAAAAAAATCCGACTGTAAAGCCGGACTTGAGTTGAACGCATTACACACGCATATAACGGAATCGGTCTTGCCTTAGCGACATTCAAACTTTTGGTTTGGGTGTCGCCTTTTTTCTTTTGGCTGGTGCAGCAGGTGTATCGGATTCTCCTCCGGCAACCGCTTGAGCAGGCGTTTTTCGCGGTGCACGTTTCTTAGGCTTGGCCGTTGTTGTCCCAGGGTCAGCCGGAATAGGCTTCACGGCCTCGATACTTGCCTGCAAGGCAGCCATCAAATCCATCACATTGGCTTCAGGTTTGGCTGGAGCAATTTTGATTTCTTCACCTGCCACTTTGTGCTGGATAAGATCCAGCAGTTTGCTGCGATAGTCATCGGTGTATTTACCGGGTTCAAAAGGTGTGGACAATTGATCAATCAGCAACTTTGCCATCGTGAGTTCCTTTTCATTCACGTTCTGCACTTCCGGCAAGTTGGGCACCTGGGAGACAGGACGAATCTCGTCCGGATAGAAAATCGTCTCCATGGAGAGGCAATCTTCCAGCACACGTATTGCAGCCAGACTGCTTTTCGAGCGAATGGAGATTTTGGCGATGCCAATTTTGCCGGTATCCCGCATGGCGTTCATCAAGAGCTGGTAGGCATTTCCACCAGCCTGATCGGGCGATAGGTAATATGTTTTCTGGAAATAGATCGGATCAATCTCAGTCAAGTCGACAAAATCCAGTATGGTAATGGTTTTGCTGGTGGAATCATTTAACGCTTCCAATTCATCTTTCTCGAAGAGTACAAACTTTCCTTTTTCATATTCATAACCTTTGGTGATCTCTTCCCACTTCACGTCCACTTCACAGGATGGACATTGACGAACATAAGCGAGCGGGCTGCCGCAGACTTTATGGATATAGCGCATGGAGATGTCTTTGTCTTCGGTAGCCGAGAACATTTTGACAGGGACATGCACAAGGCCAAAACTGATTGCACCTTTCCAGACGGTATGCATAGATCGGCTCCTTTCATTGAGGTACCTTTATATTTAATAGTATGGGCATCTGGCGCGAGGGATAATCGTCTTGTAGACGAACGAATTCGTATGGTTCGGCGAGACTCGGGGATGATAACAGAAACATGTTTGGATTCCGACAGGAAGACGAGCATGGGATTAGGTAGTTATTCTCGCAGCACATATGCCGGGAGGTGCAATATTGAAGAATAGACGTGATGAGGAAGAAGCACACAAGCATGCATTTTCTCCGTACCCTCTTGCTGAAGCCGAAAGTGCTGAAGAATTCTATACACCTGCTACAGCTGTAAACTGGGAAGCGGTCACTTCGGAAGAATTGCCCCTTGATCGTGAGTCGTTCATGCTCGACATTGATCGGATGGTGAATGAAGGGTTAGGCGGGGGACAGGTTACGGAAGATAACGGTTATATTGGTGAAAGTACAACAGATAGCATGGTTCGAGAGTCACATGATGATCCGGAAGGGGAGTATGAATAAGATGATGGATGCAAAGCGCGCCAAAGCGATCTATGATTCGAAGGATACCATTGCCGTTACGCTGGAGGGAGATCCAGTCTGGATCGAGAATGTGGATGAAGCCAATGGCATGGCAACCGTTCAGGTTGGCAGCAGGCCGGGAAATACCCAGACGGTTCGTGTGGATCGTTTGGAGGAGTAGATACAAGATGCATTTAGTTATTGAGGCATTCGAGAATGAATAAAAGCTGAAATATATGTATAACACGGCCGGTACCGGGAGGTGCCGGTTTTTTGGTTTTTCCTAATAGGTGTCTGAAACTTCGAAGGAAGCGAGTTTTGAAACATGTCTAATAATGCACGTTATATTTCCGCTCGCCTCCTTGGATGTTGCGGGGGAAGAAAGGGACCGATATAATAAGGTTCAAAGTGAACTCAGGCGGCTGGACCGCCAAAGGTGGGGCGAATATTGAATCAGACGCACGAGCAGTGGGTGTATCAATCCCATGGCATTGCAGATACAGAAGCACTCGCTTCCGCACTCGCCAGACAGGCAAACGCCGGCATGGTGATTGCTTTGGATGGTGATCTGGGGGCGGGAAAAACGGCATTTTCACAGAAATTTGCCTGGCATTTGGGTGTACGTGATGTGGTAAGCAGTCCCACATTCACGCTAATCAAGGAGTACGAAGGGCGTCTGCCTTTATATCACATGGATGTATATCGCATATCGCTGGAAGAAGCGGATGAGCTTGGACTTGATGAATATTTCTATGGAGCCGGAGTCAGTCTGGTGGAGTGGTCGAGTATAATTCCCGAATTGCTGCCGCAAGAGCACTTGCATGTGCAGATTGAAACAACGGGCCTGGAGGATCGAACGATTACACTGGATGGGTACGGCGAGACTTATGCAGCCATATGCCGACAGTTCAGACAGAATGGAGTCAAATGATGATGGAAGATTTACAAAAAGAGCCGCGTCAGCGGTTTTTGGCGTTGGATACATCCACCGCAGTGATGGCAGCTGCGATGATGGAAGATCATGCGCTTCTGGAAGAACGCAATGAACGGGCTGAGCGTAACCATTCGGTACACGTCGTACCGGTGATGGAGCAGCTGCTGGCCGCCAGCAACACACAGCCTGGGCAACTTGACGGCATTGCCGTTGGCGTTGGCCCAGGCTCGTACACGGGCATCCGCATTGCGGTGACCGCGGCGAAGACACTGGCCTGGGCGTGGGACATCCCCGTAGCCGGGGTGTCCAGCCTTCAGGCCATCGCCTGGGGCGGCTGGCACAGCGGCCTTGCCACCAAGGCGGAAGCTGCGGCAGAAGATGCCGCAGCAGGGGCTGGCGGAACGCCATCCGCGGACCAGGGCAGCACAGGTGCTGCCCCTGTCCACTGGATCGTTCCGCTTGTGGATGCACGGCGCGGTCAAGCGTGCACCGCGCTGTTTGCCTCCGCCGGGAGCGATGCGCCCCGGCGTCTGGCGCCTGATGCCATCCGCAAGATGGACGGATGGCTGGAAGCCCTCGCCGCCCGCATGGCGGAGGCGGCGCCGGAAGAGCGGCCCGTAGCCGTCTGGATCGTCGGCGAGACGGGCCCTCATGCTGCGGCAGCGGCGGAGCTTCGCTGCCCCGCAGGAACGGCGCTCCAGCTCGTACCTTATGAGCTGGAAGGCCGCTGGGTTGGGCGCCTTGGCGCCGCCGCGCTGCTTGCAGGTCAGCGTGATGACGTGCATGCGCTGGTGCCGAACTACACCCAGTTGTCTGAAGCGGAAGCCAATCTGCTGCGCAAAGGCTGAAGGGGGAGGGGAAGCAGATGGACAATGTGGCGAATAATAAGCAGGAAACAACGCTTCAGTTCAGGTTCATGACACTCGCGGATATTCCCGATGTGATGGAGATTGAACATGAGGCCTTTACCCTGCCCTGGACGGAAGAAGCATTTCAAAATGAATTGACACACAATCATTTTGCTAAATATATGGTGATGGAATTAGATGGAAAGGCCATTGGCTATGCAGGTATGTGGACAATCATGGATGAAGCCCATATTACCAATATTGCAGTCAGAGGCGCGTACCGTGGACGCAAGCTTGGTGAAAAGTTACTGGATGAATTAATGAGCACAGCGGCTTATCTCGGGATGGAACGAATGACGTTGGAGGTCAGAGTCTCGAACAGCATTGCTCAGCGTTTATATCAGAAAAAAGGGTTTGAATCGGCGGGTCTTCGTAAAGGATATTACTCCGATAATGGGGAAGATGCGATGATTATGTGGGCGAACTTGCCGTCTGCAGGCCGGAGCGGCGAAGAGGAAGGAAGCGTACTGGATTCATGAACGAAATTAATGAAAAAATAAATTCTGCACCATCCTACATTTTGGCGGTGGAGACAAGCTGTGATGAAACATCGGTAGCAGTAGTCAAAGATGGACGGGAAGTGCTGTCCAATCTGATCTCAAGTCAGATTGAGACGCATAAGGCATTTGGTGGAGTAGTACCTGAAGTGGCTTCACGGAAACACGTTGAAGTCATTACGTTGATGCTGGAACAGGCGATCGAACAGTCGGGCATTCGTCCACGTGATCTAAGTGCAATTGCCGTGACGCAAGGTCCTGGACTGGTCGGGGCATTGCTGGTAGGAATCGTTGCAGCCAAAACGCTGGCGATGGCTCTGGGCAAACCGCTCATTGGCACACATCATATTGCGGGGCATATCTATGCCAACCGACTCACACATGAACTTCAATATCCGGCGATGGCACTGGTCGTATCAGGTGGACATACAGAACTTGTGCATATGGAATCCGAGGGCAAATTCAAACTAATTGGTCGTACACGTGATGATGCTGTAGGTGAGGCGTATGACAAAGTAGCGCGCGCACTGGGGTGTCCTTATCCGGGTGGCCCGCATGTGGACCGAATGGCATCTGAAGCGGAGGATGTAGTGCCATTACCACGGGTATGGCTGGAAGCAGGTTCGTACGATTTCAGTCTCAGTGGTCTGAAGTCTGCTGTACTGAATGTGCTCAACCAGGCCAAAATGCGCGGAGAAACCTTGGAGCCTTCTGCGGTTGCACGTGGTTTCCAGGAAGCTGTTGTTGAAGTGTTGGTGGAGAAAGCCGTTAGAGCAGTTCGTGAATATGGTTCACGTCAACTGTTATTATGCGGTGGTGTTGCAGCTAACCGGGGGTTACGCTCGGCATTACAGGAGCGATGCACGAAGGAAGGGCTTGAACTGTTGATCCCGCCAATGGAGTATTGTACAGATAATGCGGCCATGATTGGAGCGGCTGCGTATCTGAAATGGCAGCGGGGAGAAATTGCTGAATTTGATGCGAAGGCAGATCCGGGACTTTCTCTGGAGGAATGGTCCGTTCAGTCCTTATAGAGGTTGTTCAAAAAGCCCGCTTTTGATTACGAATGATGCCTAGCGGCATCATCAGCATCGAATATGGGATTCAGCCGAAATGTCCGTTGCTCACGTAGTTTTGACTACGCTCCGCTACTCCATTTCTAGCTTCATCCCATCTTCTCGGTACTGAAAACCGATCTTTTTGAACACGCACTTATAGTTTATATAAACAGGCAGTTTGAGATTAAGAGTTGACAGCAGGGATGTAAAGAATGTATATTTAGTTACAAATTTAAACAGGAATTCAGATTCCTGAACTGATAAACGCGATGAACAGGAATAGTAAGGTCATTCCCGGTCTTAGAGAGCTGCGGTATGGTGCAACGCAGTCGAAGGAAACCTGAAACTCACCTGGAAGCGGAACGATGGAACACGGTGACTCCCTGGGAGAATCCGAAGGCCGATCATGGCCCAAAGTACATGGTTACGGGTTGCCTCCGTGAATGGGCCGTTGTCGGTAGGACCGTTATTATAAGGATCAACTGACGATAACTGAGGGGGCTTTCAGGCTGCTTTAAGTGATCCGGATATGCGAAAGCATTCAGGGGTTGTCTTGAATGAACAGGAAGGAAGTCAACAAGAGTGGTACCGCGAAGGTGAACAGCCTGTCGTCTCTTGCATTATTGCATGAGGTGGCAGGTTTTTTTGATTTTCAAAATAAGGCTGAATGAAGTTAGGTCATATTATAAATGTGATGAACGGGAGCAGTAGAATGACAAAGCGCTCAGAGAGCTGCGGGGTGGTGCGACGCAGTGGCTGGAATCATTCGAATCTCGCCCGGGAACGGAGCTGTGGAAGCTTGGGATGATATCAATCGCCCAGTTGTTCTGATGGACAACAACATGTGTTACACAGCAACGGTTAACCCCCGTTATAGGGTGTTTCTCCGAATTCCAGTGGTGTCGTGCGTGTACGTACATCCAGCGGATCGGAGACGACGAGGTGGATGGAGTCCGGCGCAAGCCTGGCCCATCAAGCGAGAGTGGTACCGCGGAGGGGATAATAACCCGCCGTCTCTTATATGAGATGGCGGGTTATTTGTGTTTGCTGCCGGCAGCAGGGTGGGCATGGGAAGAACCATATGGGGATTGAAAAGTCAGAGGATCAGGGTGTAAGTCGACGTACACTCTGTCATGAGGGTAAGCGGATATACAACGAACGAGTAACGAACATTGAACAACAAGTATAGGCACGAAACATTCAACAGGTATTACTGATCACCAAGGACTAAGCTACAAACAACATACGCGTTTACAAACAAAACATATAACAACAGGGACGGCGATCAGCGGGTGTTCTGTGGCACGTGGATCGTAACGAAAATATTTATAAAAATTTGATGGAGGTTGATGGATATGACAACAACTAATAACAAACGCATGATTGAGATTTTTGATACAACGCTGCGTGATGGAGAACAGGCACCAGGAGCAAGTCTGCAACCCGAGCAAAAGATTGAACTGGCACACCAACTGGCTTCTCTGGGTATCGACGTCATTGAGCCTGGATTCCCGATCTCCAGTCCAGGTGAGTTCGCGGCGGTTCAGGCGATTTCGAGACAGTTGCAGAACGTGGAGATCTGTGGATTCGCGCGTGCGGTCAAAGGTGATATCGATGCAGCAGTTCAAGCAACAGCGGATGCAGCACGTCGCCGAATTCACCTGTTTATCTCTTCTTCGGATATTCATATTGAACATCAACTACGCCGTCCGCGCAGTGAAGTGGTGGCTACCGCTCGTGAGATGGTATCTTATGCACGCCAGTTCACGGACATCGTAGAGTTCACAGCCATGGACGCTGCTCGTACCAAGATGGACGATTTGATTGAAATGGTTGAAGTCGCCATTGAAGCTGGAGCGAGCATTATCAATCTGCCGGATACGGTCGGTTATGCCCTGCCACATGAGTATGGCGAGATGTTCCGTCGGGTGCGTGAGGGTGCAAGAGGCGGCGATCAGGTTCGTTATAGTGCTCACTGTCACAATGATCTGGGCCTGGCCGTAGCCAATAGCTTGGCTGCGATTGCCAATGGAGCTACCCAGATTGAAGTGACCATCAATGGTATCGGAGAACGGACGGGGAACTGTGCACTGGAAGAGCTGATTATGGCGCTGGAGACTCGGGGAGACGCAATTGGTGCAACGACGAACATTAAGCTGAATCAGCTGTATGAGACTTCACGTCAGATTAGCCGTGCGATGCACTTCCCGATTGCGTACAACAAACCAGTGGTGGGACGTAATGCGTTCCAGCATGAATCTGGCATCCATCAGGATGGTCTGCTGAAGAATCGGAACACCTATGAGATTATGGACCCGGAAGCGCTGGGTATTCCGCGCAGCATGATTATTTTGGGCAAACACTCCGGTCGTCACGCCCTGAAGGATCGGGTTCGCAAATATGGTTTTGAGCCGGATGAGCAACAGATGGAGCAATTGTATGAGGTGTTCAAAGAAACCGCAGACCAGCAAAAAGTGGTCAGTGACGACCAGTTATTGCAGATGGTTAGCCAGACCATGAATATTCCTGCACAGGACTATGAACTGGTTGAATTGCAGGTGACGGCGGGCAGCATGACGGATCGAATGGCCGCTGTACGTATTCGCACAAGCGCTGGAGAACAATCTTACTCCGCTGTTGGCGGTGGACCCGTGGATGCGACCATTCGTGCGATTGGTCAGAGCATTTCCGATGATATTGCATTTGTTGATATGGAGATGCATGCATTGAGTGGGGGAGAAGGTGCAAGTGCAGAAGCTGTAGTTACCGTGGAGCGTGCAGGGCGTGAGTTCCGGGGGACGGCAACACATAATGATATCGTCATGGCTGCCGGTCTTGCTTATGTAGCGGCTTGTAATGCTGCTGGGCTGAAGGCGGAATCTTCCGAACATCATGAACAAGAAGCACATGCGTAAAACATCTTTGCCAGATCGCATCTACAGCGACAATAGTAGCAATTGCAATTCGATGTAAATATGCATGGCATATAGTAAATAAATGACGGGCAGGCCTTGAACAACAAAGGTCTGCTTTTGTCTTATTATGGAGGTACATTGAGGAGTGGAATGATGCATTTGTCAAGGTGTGACTATAGTTATCCACATATCCAGTGTAATTTGTGGGTAACTACCGCAAAGTCAAACCAGTATAGTTTTCGAAAGGAAAAGGGTTTAGGGGATAGAATGACTCCTTACTATCCACAAAGTTGTGGATAAAGTGGATAACTTGGTGGATAAATATGGTTTTTGTGTGTAAAAGGCTATTCTACCGCTGTATAATTAAGCTTATTAATGTGCTTGCTATCTTGCTTTCTTGTGGATAAGTGTGAGGAAAAGGGGGATAAAAATATTTCTCTTCATTCGAGTAAATTTGACAAAAGCCAAAACAGCTTCCTAACCTTCGTAGGTTAGAGTTCAATCTCAAGGAACATACAGAACATAAGGTGCATGGCTTCAATACTCGTCCTCAACAAACAAAAAGCTGATCCCAATAAGGAATCAGCCGGTGGTACAACTATACTTGTATTGGAGTGATCAAGCCATGGTCTGAGTCTGTACTATTCGTACTATTCCATGGCTAGTTCTTCCCAGTCCTCGTATGCCTTGGTGAGTTCTGCTTTGTGTTCCTCCGATTGTTGCTGGAGTTCTTGCAGCTTCATATAATCCTGATAGATTTCAGGCAGAGCCATCTGTGCCTCAAGTTCGGTAATCTTCGATTCCAACTCTGCAATCTGTTGTTCCAAAGCTTCCTGCTTGCGTTGACGGTTGCGCTCTTCACGCTTCGCCTGTTTTTCCGCTTCGAATGAAGCCGCTCCAGATTTTTCGGTTGTGGCTGTGTTCAGATCGGATTTGGACGAGTTCTTGGACGAAGCCTGACGTGCCTCAGCAGCTTCACGTGCGATGTCCTCAAGCTCCTGTTTTTTCTCCACATAATCATCGTAATTACCGAGATATTGTTCTGTGCCGCCTGGATGAAGTTCAACAATGCGTTCAGCCATTTTATTGAGAAAATACCGGTCATGGGAGATGAACAGCAGGGTGCCTTCATAATCCATTAATGCCGCTTCCAGCACTTCTTTGGCAAACAGGTCGAGATGGTTCGTAGGCTCATCCAGAATGAGCATATTGGCTTCCTTCAGCATCAGCTTGGAGAGAGAGACACGTGCTTTCTCACCGCCGCTGAGGGAGGAGATTTTCTTGAGCACATCGTCACCGCTGAACAAAAAGTTCCCCAGTACAGTCCGAATGCGTGCTTCTTCCATCCCGGGATAGGCACTCCACAGTTCTTCCAGAACCGTGTTGGACGGATTGAGCCCAGTCTGTTCCTGATCATAATAGCCAATCTGCACTTTTGTTCCCCATTGGATCTCCCCGGTTACCGGACGTAAACTTCCCGTAAGACACTTCAGCATGGTGGATTTACCAATACCGTTTGGACCAATCAGAGCAACCGTTTCCCCACGCCGCAGATCGAAGGATACGTTGCGGAACAATGGAGAAGCCTCGTCATAAGCGACGGACAGCTGATCCACTCGAAGCACTTCCTTGCCTGACATAACGGCGGTTTCGAAGGAAAAATGGGCTTTTTTCAAATCTCCCATCGGTTTATCAAGCCGCTCCATTTTGTCGAGGGCTTTGCGCCGGCTTTGCGCCCGTTTGGTCGTCGAAGCACGTACAATGTTTTTCTGAACAAAATCTTCCATCTTGGAGATTTCGCCTTGCTGTTTCTCATATTGCTTCATCTGAGTTTCATATTCGGCAGCTTTGAGCTCCATATAACGGCTGTAATTTCCCGTATATTTTTTGGAGCGGTGACGTTCGATCTCAACGATGGTTGTTACGAGTCGATCAAGGAAGTACCGGTCATGGGATACCACGAGCAGTGCGCCTGAATAACCTCTCAGATAATCTTCCAACCAAGTAAGGGTGGCGATATCGAGATAGTTGGTAGGCTCGTCCAGCATGAGCAGATCAGGTGCCTGAAGCAAAATACGAGCAAGCGCAAGGCGTGTCTTCTGCCCGCCGCTCAGAGTAGCAATGGGAGTGTCTGGCGAAAATTCGCCGAATCCCATCCCGTGCAGTACGCTGCGAATGCGGGTTTCCATCTCATAACCGCCATGGTCCTTGAACCAGTCGGAGCGTTTCGCATAACGTTCCAGCAGGTCAGCATACTTTTTCTCGTCTTCCATCTGGGCAGGGTCGGCAATATCACGTTCCATCTGACGCAAATCAGCTTCAGCCTGTGTCAGGTGAGCGAAGACGTTCATCATTTCTTCCCAGATGTTACGGTCGGATTGCAGCCCGCTGTTCTGAGCGAGGTAACCGAGCGTCGTTTCTTTGGACTTGAAAATCTGTCCTCCGTCATAGGACATTTCACCGGCTACAATTTTGAGCAAAGTGGATTTCCCGGCACCGTTTACACCAACGAGGCCGATGCGCTCGCGTTCTAATATTTGTAAGTTCACGCCGTCCAGGATTGGATCGACACCAAAACGTTTGATAATTCCGGATACTTGCAGCAGCATAAAATTAAGTTCCTCCATAGGTCCAGTTCTTGATATGACAACTATATCCCAGTTTACATGAAATACAGAGCAATTGCACCGATTGGGAACGCATGGGGCATGTAGTCTTTTTGATCAATCAATGATAAACTGAAAGAAGGCATGTTATTACATGAGGATTTTGCAGAAAATGAATCATTTTAACCATTTCAACAAGATGACAACTGGTCATAACATATAAATTGTTTTTAATGAGAGCTTTTTTCTACCTTCCCTATCAACAGGAGGTTATTCAAGGATATGCAGGATCATGCGGAACTGAAAAGTCAGCTTCGATCCAGACTAAGACAGAGCCGTGATCTGATGGATGCAAGCATGCGTCAGCAGGCAATGACTAAGATTAACGCTGGAGTGAAGCGGGAGCTGGAGCGCCTTAGACAGGCCAAGAGTAAGGTCATGAACAGACCACTCGTTATATTCAGTTATTTGTCCTATGGAAGCGAAGCATCCACAGCTTTTCTGTTTCAAGAGGGCTGGAAACATGGAGATGTGATGTTTGCACCAAAAGTATTGGCGAATCCACCCCGAATGGAGCTACGGCGAGTGACTGGAGAACAGGATCTGGAGCCAGGCATATGGGGGATACCGGAACCCAAGGATTCCTGTGAAGTCCTGACGTCTGAAGATTGGCCTGATATCGATCTCGTATTGGTACCGGGGCTTGGTTATGATCTTCATGGGGGGCGTATTGGTTATGGTGGCGGTTATTATGATCGTTTTGCCGAGACGCTTGCAGCAACATGTGTGATGACGGGCAAGAAACCATTGATGGCTGCGATGGTATTGCCGGGTCAGCTACAAGAGGAGATCCCGATGGACCTGCTCGATCTGCGGATTGATCTGTTGATAACAACCGAAGGTATATTACATATCGAATAAAGGGTTGTGATGTGATTGAGTTCAGAAGTGAACAACGGCCAGGCTTCCGGTGGTAAACTGACCCATTTTAATGAACAGGGGCGGGCCCGGATGGTTGATATCTCAGGTAAGGAAATTACCGTACGTACGGCTGTGGCTGTAACCAAAGTGACGATGAATCCAGATACACTGGAAGCGATTCGGGAGGGCCGAATCGGCAAAGGTGATGTTCTGGCTGTGGCTCAGATTGCCGGGATTCAAGGCGCGAAAAAAACGTCGGACTGGATTCCGATGTGCCATCCGCTGGCACTGACGGGTGTGGATATTCGTTTTCATGATAATGGAGTGGATGAATTACACATTGAAGTTACTGTCAAAACCGAAGGCAAAACAGGTGTTGAGATGGAGGCGCTCACGGCTGCCTCAGCTGCAGCACTGACGGTCTATGACATGTGCAAGGCCATGCAAAAAGATATGATTATCGGTCCAACCATGTTGAATTCCAAGAGTGGTGGCAAAAACGGTGATTACAGCCGATAGGCAATATTTATTTTCATAGAGGAGAAGGGTGATCTTTATGGTGTGGAGAACAGCAATCCTGACAGCCAGTGACAAAGGAGCCCGCGGGGAACGTGAGGATACGAGTGCACAAGTCATTCGGGAGCTGGTGGAAGAAGAGCTGGGTGGTCAAATCGTGGAGTACCGTATCGTTCCGGATGAACCCGATGAGATTATTGCGGCTTTGATTGAGATGACGGATTATTTTCACGCCGATCTGGTGCTGACTACCGGTGGCACGGAGCTGGCCATTCGTGATATTACCCCGGAAGCGACCCGGCGCGTAATTGAGCGGGAAGTTCCTGGGATGGCAGAGGCTATGCGGTACAGTGTAATGAGCAAAAACCGTTCTGCAATGCTGTTCCGTGGGGTATGTGGTATTCGTGGACGTACGCTGATTGTTAATCTGCCAGGTACACCAAAGGGTGTGCACGAACATCTGGCTGCCATTATGGATCAGCTTCCGGAAGCGCTACTGATGGTTACGGGTCAGTTCAAGCAATAATCGAGCATGGACTCTGGGGCAAGATATCCAATTAGCCATGACCGTTGTTAGATTGTTCTAGTGACATCTCTTATTTGTGAATTTTGCGGGTTATGTAAGTGGTTACATCTATGGTATGATGGGCTTAAATTAAGAACGCAGCAGAGACATCTATGAACATCTGGCCGAGTATGCGCATCTTCGAAGCTTGAGACGAGGAGGAATATCAATGTTAAGTTCCATTGGACCTACGGGTTTTATTTTGCTGGCCGTGATTGCATTGTTGTTGTTTGGACCCAACAAACTTCCGGAACTGGGACGTGCAGTTGGGCGTACCTTCCGTGAATTCAAAGAGGGCGCTCGCGAGATTATCTCTGAGGATGACTCGTCCAATCGCAAAGAGCAGGAGAAGGCGAAACCGCTGGCGGCTGAGAGCACACCTGCAGACAAGCCTGCTGATAAACGCCTGCCGGAATAATCTTGACGGCAATGAAAGAGAAATCCCTTCCTGCCGGAAGGGTTTTGTATTTTAAGCTGGCAATAATGGGGGGCAGGCATGACGCAGCAAATGGAAGAAATGTCGATTACGGAACATCTGAGTGAGCTGCGCAAGCGGCTGATCTATGTACTAAGCATTTTTGTGCTGGGACTGATTGCAGGATTTTTTGTGGCGGACCCGGTATACCAATATTTGACCAAGGCAGAGTCGGCAAAAGGTTTTGTATTACATGCCTTCTCGTTCTGGGACGGGATTGGCATCTATATGAAGATTGCAGGGTTGTTCTCACTTATTATTACACTGCCGTTTACGGTGTATCAGATCTGGAAGTTTGTTAGTCCAGGGCTAAAGCCGCGCGAGCGAAAAGCAACGCTGAAGTATGTGCCCTATGTGTTTCTTTTATTTCTGACAGGTATGGCTTTCTCGTATTATGTTATTTTTCCCATGGCACTCGCCTTCACAACAGCGATTACGGAGAAGATGGGGCTTGTGGAGACCTACGGGATGAAACAGTATTTCAGCTTCCTGTTTGGCATTGTGTTGCCTGTGTCCCTGTTATTTGAACTTCCTTTACTTATTATGTTTCTGACAGGACTGCGGATTCTGAATCCAATTCGTCTTCGCAAGATGCGCAGAGTCTCTTATTTTGTTCTGATCTTCATTGCAGTGGTCATTACACCTCCAGACTTTATTTCCGACCTTCTGGTGATGATTCCCTTGCTCTTGTTATATGAGATCAGTGTGTTATTATCCGCAATCGTATATCGCAAGCAGCTTGCAGCCGATGAAGAGATCGAATCCCGCTACGTTCGTGCCGAGGATAAGAAACATGCGGGCTGAATGAGGATAAGCTGTAATGTGCCCGGAAAAGACGGTATGTTCTTATCCGGGCTATTTCTGTAGACTGCCGACAACACGACAGGACAAGCAGGCATATTATGTCCAACAATGGATACAATGGGGAAGGGACTGTCTGTTAACGTTGCAGAAGGGTTAAACAATTTCGTAGAATAAGATTAGTGAATTGCAACATAGAACCAGGCACAGCGGGTGTAATTTGGCTATGTTTGTGTAAATTCAACGTAAATTCTCGCAGGAATTCGTCAAAAGGACTTGAAATCATGCTTCAAGTTGAGTATCATAAAGTTGGTTGTTAGCACTGAACACTGTCGAGTGCTAATACATATGGCTACAACCTACAATGTAACGTTATATAATTTCAAAAGGAGGCTATTTTTCATGATCAGACCTTTAGGTGAACGCGTATTGGTAGAACCACTGGAGCAAGAACAAACAACTTCTTTCGGGATCGTACTCCCGGACTCCGCCAAAGAAAAACCGCAAGAGGGTAGAATCATTGCAGTTGGTGCTGGAGTATTGAAAGACGGCGTACGTGTAGCTCTGGAAGTGAAAGAAGGAGATCGCGTTATTTTCTCCAAATATGCCGGTACAGAAATCAAATTCGAAGGTAAAGAATATTTGATTATGAAAGAAAGCGATATTCACGCGATTCTCGACTAATTCAAATTTAATCGGATAACCGAACCATATAGCACGACCATTTTCCAACAAAAACTAGGGAGGTTTTCTTAACATGGCTAAAGACATTAAATTCAGTGAAGACGCTCGTCGCTCCATGCTTCGTGGTGTGGACGCATTGGCTAATGCAGTAAAAGTAACACTCGGTCCTAAAGGCCGCAACGTGGTTCTGGAGAAAAAATTCGGAAGCCCGCTCATCACTAACGATGGTGTAACCATTGCTAAAGAAATCGAACTGGAAGATGCATTCGAGAACATGGGTGCACAACTGGTTAAAGAAGTAGCAACAAAAACCAACGATGTTGCCGGTGACGGTACTACAACAGCAACTGTATTGGCGCAAGCGCTGATCACAGAAGGTCTGAAAAACGTAACTGCAGGCGCTAGCCCAATCGGTATCCGTAAAGGGATCGACAAAGCGGTTAAAGCTGCGGTTGCTGAATTGCAATCCATCTCCAAACCAATTGATTCCAAACAATCCATCGCACAAGTTGCAGCAATCTCTGCAGCTGACGAAGAAGTAGGCGAACTGATCGCTGAAGCTATGGAAAAAGTGGGTAAAGATGGCGTTATCACTGTAGAAGAATCCAAAGGATTCGCTACAGAGCTTGAAGTGGTTGAAGGTATGCAATTCGACCGTGGATACATCTCTCCTTACATGATCACTGATACGGACAAAATGGAAGCTGTTTTGGACAATCCGTACATCTTGATCACAGACAAAAAAATCTCCAGCACGCAAGACATCTTGCCATTGCTTGAGAAAATCGTTCAACAAGGCAAACCGCTGGTATTGATCGCTGAAGATATCGAAGGCGAAGCACTGGCTATGCTGGTTGTGAACAAATTGCGTGGTACATTCAATGCTGTAGCTGTTAAAGCTCCAGGATTCGGTGACCGTCGTAAAGCCATGCTGCAAGACATCGCTGCCCTCACTGGTGGCCAATTGATCACGGAAGAACTGGGTCTGGACCTGAAATCCGCTGTTGTGGAACAACTGGGTACAGCTCGTCAAATCCGCGTAACTAAAGAAAACACAATCATCGTTGACGGTGCTGGTAACAAATCCGATATCGATGCACGTGTTAGCCAAATCCGTACACAATTGGAAGAAACAACTTCCGAGTTCGACAAAGAGAAACTGCAAGAGCGTCTGGCTAAATTGTCCGGCGGTGTAGCAGTAATCAAAGTTGGTGCGGCTACTGAAACAGAATTGAAAGAACGCAAACTTCGCATCGAAGATGCCCTGAACGCAACTCGCGCTGCGGTTGAAGAAGGTATCGTATCCGGTGGTGGTACAGCGCTCATGAACGTATATAGCGCGGTTGCGGCTGTAGCTCTGTCCGGTGACGAGCAAACAGGCGTAAACATCGTCCTGCGTGCTCTGGAAGCACCAATCCGTACAATCGCAGCTAACGCTGGCGAAGAAGGTTCCGTAATCGTGGAACGTCTGAAAAAAGAACAAACTGGCGTAGGCTTCAACGCTGCAACTGGCGAGTGGGTTAACATGATCGAAGCTGGTATCGTTGACCCTGCGAAAGTAACTCGTTATGCATTGCAAAACGCGGCTTCCGTAGCAGCAATGTTCTTGACTACTGAAGCAGTTATCGCTGACAAACCAGAACCAGCAGGTGCTGGTGGTGGAATGCCTGACATGGGCGGTATGGGTGGAATGGGCGGCATGATGTAATAAAGGTGTTAAAAACCTTTAAAGCATCATGTGCCTGGCAGAGTGAATTCTCGTTACGATGTGACAAGAATTTGTGAAGCAGTCACCGTTACAAATTACAAATAATACAAAAACCACTTCTTAATTAAGGAGTGGTTTTTGTGTTGTTGAGTATTTGTATAATCAAAGTTAGTATCAAGAGATCTGGAGGGCATATATCATGAAACATATTAGAAAAATGATAGTGGCAGGTTTAGTGTCTGCTGCTGTTATCATCTTAAACTATAATTTCACTTCTGATTCCGAACGAAAATTTGTAAAATTAAATGAAGCTAGTGATACTCCATTAACTACATTCACAGTAATTAATAATGAGGATTTCGCAGGCACTACAAATACGCATCAGTTTGATATTCCAACAGGGTTTAGTTATGTGAAAGTGAGTTTTAAAAACACGGGTTCGAAACACTTCACGTTTACGATCAATGAAGGATCTACTAGTGGAACCGCGATAACGTCTGGCAGTGTTCCAGCAGATGGGAAAGAGCATACATATTATAGTGACAAAGCATTGTCGACGGGCTCGTATTATGTAAGTACCTCTTCTGCGCAAGGGATGTCGGGCATATTGGATGTTTCTCTTGGAACTGATGTTAATTAAAGATTCGGTAATTCGCTCTAAATGTAGATTTGAAGCCCTGTGATTGAAACCTCGTTCCTATGGTTTCGTATGTACTGTGATACATAGAGAGATTATCAGTAACGACTTGAGGAGGAAATGATTTGAGAAAGGGTACAAAGTGGACATTATGGATACTGGGCTTGATGCTCGCTGCAATATTTATCAACTTTTTTATGAATCTATATAGCTTTGCTTATGCACTGATTACTGTGCTTATACTTGCCTTTATGGGGTGGGGTTTCTTAGTGAAATTAAAGAACGACGTTCGTCAGCATGAAGATTACCATAGAAGAGAGCATCAGTCTGCGAACGATGACATCGATAGATATACCAGGTAGAATTCAACCAACCTATCATACTTTGCACGTAGCATACATGAGAAGTTATAAGAAACTTGCACTGAAATGATTAAAAGGCTCCCGTGAGGGAGTCTTTTTAATGGCTGATCTTGTAAAAGGAAGTAGTGATGTTTTCTTCTATTGCTAAACAGATAGTTGTTAAGTAAAATAAACATATGAACAAGTGCTCATATATTAATACATAAAACGATATTGGGGATGATACATATGTACGATGTATTGGTTATCGGAGCTGGGCAAGCAGGCTTGGCAGCAGGTTACTATCTTCAACAGTCGGGGTTAACCTTTTTAATCGTTGATGCTGCCTCATCTATCGGGGAATCTTGGCGTAAACGGTACGATTCCTTGCGTCTTTTTACCCCACGAATGTATGATGGGTTACCGGGAATGCCGCTTAGTGGAAATGAAAATAGCCTGCCAAGCAAAGATGAAATTGCAGATTATTTTGAAAACTATGCTAAACAAATGGAGCTTCCAATAAAGTTAAACTGTAAAATCTCCCGTCTCTCGAAGCAAGATGAGGTGTACTATGCTGAAACCAATGATGGAACGATTGAAGCGCGCAATATTATCGTTGCCACGGGGCCTTTCCAGACCAAAAATGTTCCTCATTTTGCGAAAGCATTATCCGAGCATGTGATTCAGCTTCACTCATCAGAATATAAAAATATCTCTCAATTGCTTCCTGGAACAACAGTAGTTGTAGGCGGAGGGAATTCAGGTGCCCAAATCGCCGTAGAGTTGACATCAGATGATAAGCAAACCGTATACATATCCATAGCTCGAAATATTACCTTTAGGCCTTTGCATATTATGAGACGAAGTATATTCTGGTATTTTGAAAAGCTCGGAATATTACGTGCAAGTGCAGATCGTATGGTTGGAAAATGGTTGAGAAATCAGCCTGAGTACGTATATGGCTATGAGTTAAAAGAATTGATGACCCAGGGAAAAGTTAACCTGCGCCCACGTGCCATTGATGCAATAGATGACCGCATCCTATATGAGGATGGTAGTGAGACACAAATAGACAATATTATCTGGGCGACTGGGTTTAAGCGAAATGATAGTTGGATCGATATCAATACTGTTTTTGATGCCCAAGGTGTAATTATACACGAGAGAGGCGTATCACCGGTTGCTGGACTGTACTTTGTAGGGCTACCTTGGCAAACATCACGGGGTTCAGGACTGTTGGGATGGGTTAAATATGATGCTCAGAAAATCGTTAATCATGTGATACAAAGGTAAGACGCATTAAACTATATAAATTGAACTAATCATTTACACGATAACGGAGAGGACAGAAAAAACCTGAAAAAGCAAAGCGTTCGCCTTTATCCCCGGATTTTCCCCTTCGGAAAAGGAATCAAAAAAATCTGGGGATAACAGCGATTGGAAGGTTATTCTGTCATCGTAGTGTCTGTGTAAATAACTTTAGTTCAACTTATATAGATTAGATATCAGGAATGATTAGCAAATATCACAACTCACATTTTTGGGTATATTCCTAAAAGGAGGGATTTTATGAAATTATTTAAATTGCCATTGATTCTTTGTACTATATTAATTGTATCTATTTTGTCAGCTTGTGGTGCGGATGATAGGTTACACGGAAAGAGCGATAACTGGGATGTTTCTCTACAGAGATCAACAGGGAGCTATAGTATTACTTATATAGGTGATGAAAAGCGCATAAAGGATTTTGTGTTTGACCTTACCGGCAATAATATAAAACAACAGGGGAAGGCGCTTGAGGAGCAAGGGGTACCGTTCAGTATGTCGGGAACGGCTACTGAGGCGGAGAAAACGAAAGACCCGATTACCTTTAAAATGAGTTGGAACAATCAAAGCGAGACTGTAACTTTTGAGTAACTCTCACATGCGGGAGGTGTTCATCATTGGTTTGGTGGCAATTACTGAATCATTTCAATAGTACATTTTACACGAAAGGCCGTTCCTTCATGGAGCGGCCTTTTTGCACAATCGTATCTTATTTCGCAACAGTTATTTCAAAAGTAGAGTGATCAGAATCCTGTACGCTGAAGCGATATTCCAATCCGTTGCGAATAGTCGCTCCATCAAAATCAGACTGATTCACATCACGATCCAATAGACCGATATCCTGGATGACATCTTGTGCATCGTTATACGTGTAATCACTATTGGTTGTGAGAATGAGTGTGGCGATAGCAGTCAAGAAAATTCCACCTGTTGGTTTACGCGTATCACCAGTTCCGTACAACCTGACTTCCTGTATGCTCTCATCTGTATTCACTGAACCAACCAAACGCAACTCGTCATTGAGTACATACTCGAAAGTGTCAGTGCCCTGCTCGGAAGAGTCTTGTATATTCAAGCGGGTAATACTCAAACCATTCAGTCGGTATTTTCCTACGGCGCCATTAAACTTGTTTTTAAATTCATCGGTAGTCATGTGGAGGCCAGAAAGTTTAATCTGGGATGAAGGGGTCTGATCTATTTCAGACTGAGTAGAGTTCGAAGATAAATTCAGCATCCCATACAAACCTATTGAAGCAATCGCAAAATAGGCTGTCGTTAGAAAAATATATCTGATCGGCAACCTATCACCTTTGCGAATAGATAAGATCATCCCAACAACAAATCCCAAAAAAGCGATAAATCCAAGAATGAAGAGAGTGGTAAACAAATATTGCAAAGTCTCACCTCGTAATAGAGTAATAGCTGGTACGAATCTTTCTTGCACCTCATTCATTATAATGTTCCCATGACAAAGTTCAAACTCCCACTATTCACTGCCCCAACAAAAAAAGCACTGCCGGCATGCTGCCAGCAGTGCTTGCTTGATGTTATACAGGTTTTACCGTAAAGGTGAAGTGATACGCGCGGTTGGCTGGCAAAGTGTATTC
The DNA here is from genome assembly GCF_037977015.1 of Paenibacillus sp. FSL K6-1122. Lineage (NCBI taxonomy): Bacteria > Bacillati > Bacillota > Bacilli > Caryophanales > Paenibacillaceae > Paenibacillus > Paenibacillus sp. FSL K6-1122. The sequence goes on from NZ_CP150272.1 coordinate 1,590,643, forward strand.
AGGATGGGTACGTGCGCCCCAGCTGTCATCTCCGCCAACACCCATTTGTTTGTAATTGATGCGTGCGATAGTCTGTGTGCTCTGAGGTAATTTGTACACATGGTCGTTTGCTTCCAGTTCCTCCGGTGTCCACGGCAACGCATTGATTTCAAATGGTATGGTGGCTTCAACATGAAGGCCAAGCTGACCATCCGCTGACGTAACTTCAGCAAAGCGTACATCCGTTTTGTTACCACACTCTTGTGGTTTCAGATATGGAACAAATTGATCTCGAACCGCACCTGTGTAATAACCGAGACGTGCACTGGTCAGACGGTCTGCGTAGTTGTCATGCGGGCCTCTGCCGTACCAAGAGATTGTATCCAAGCGGTTATTCAGTTGCAACAGCATACCGAATTCCGGTAGATCAGGTAAGCCTATGCCTGGAATAAGGTTTTGACTGATTTCCAATACACCATCCGCATCAATTCGGTATGTGATGGACAGCGTACATCCCGGATGTTGATCCCACGTATAATCGGTCGTTACGAGAATACCTTGCTCGTCTGCATGGTGCTCGAAGCGAATTAATCTGCTGGTAGCGTGAGCATTTCTCCAGAACGCAGAACGATCATTCAGGCGGTTCCCCATATCGTTGTCTGTCATGGCTCTCCAGAAATTCGGCCGGACAGGTGCGAGCAATTGCTCCTGATTGTTGATCTGATAGGACGTTAACGCGCCAGTAGCTGGATTGAAGCTCAACGTGACTTGGCCTGTAGTCACTTTCAATTCATCTTGCAGCTCTTTTACCTGCGGTGTATTGCCTTGCCCTTGGTGTACCTGTTGGATTGGACGCAATCGCGGAGATACCACGAACTGATCCCAGGCAATCTCATGACCTACTCCTGCCCATTTGGTTGCGATTTTTGTAACCAGAGATACAGTCAGCACCGCTTCCTGGAACAGATCGGACGATGGAGTGTACGGGATTCGGACTTCAACCGATTCGCCAGGAGGTACCGCGATATCCAGTGTGCCGTTCTCTACAGACTTGCCATCGTGAGTTACTGTCCATACGAGCGAATATTCGCTCAGATCCGTGAACAGGAACTGGTTTTTGATACGAAGCAGGCCGTCTTTGACATCAACGGTTTCCATACGAACGTTCTGATAACATTTCTTCACTTCTTCCAGCTTCGGTGTAACTGTCTTATCGGCCAGAATGAGTCCGTTCCCGCAGAAATTTCCATCATGAGGGGATTCACCGAAATCGCCGCCATAAGCAAAATATTCTACACCGTCTGCCGTAGTGGTACGAATGGACTGATCGACCCAGTCCCAGATGAATGCACCCTGCAACACATCATATTTATCGAACAACTCCCAATACAGATGCAGACCTCCACAAGAGTTACCCATGGCATGGCTGTATTCGCAGATAATATAGGGTTTCTTCGGACCCTTCATGCGCGCGTATTGCTCCACATCTTGTGGGCTGATATACATTGTCGATTCAATATCGCTTGCCGAATCAGAAGGGCGATAATGGAAGGTACCTTCATAATGAACGAGACGAGTTGGATCGACTTGTTTCAGATAATCGTACATGGCGATGAAGTTATCGCCGCCGAAGGATTCATTACCCAGAGACCATATAATCACGGACGCATGGTTTTTGTCCCGCTGGAACATCGAGTTACAGCGATCTATTACGTTGTTACGCCATTCCGGCTTGCTCGCGGGAATGTTGTTTTCATTCATTTCCTTTTGCCCATATTCCCAGGTACCGTGAGTTTCCAAGTTCGTTTCGTCAATGACATAGAGGCCATATTCATCACACAGTTCGTACCAGAGTGACTGATTCGGATAATGGGATGTACGCACCGCGTTAACGTTATAGGACTTCATCAACTCGATGTCACGGATCATGTCTTCCCGTCCAATGGCTCGACCCTTATCCGGGGAAAATTCATGACGATTGACGCCTTTAAATACAATGCGTTTGCCATTGATTTGCATCAGGCCGTCCTTCAGTTCAAACTTACGGAATCCGATCCGGCTACGGACTGCTTCCAGTGTTTCGCCTGATTCGTCCTGAATGGACAGCACAAGTGTATACAGGTTAGGGGACTCAGCGCTCCATAGTAGCGGCTTCATAACCTCTGCTGACAACTGGAATGAAAGTTCATCCTCGCCCTGGAAAGTAACGGCTGCAGTAAGTGGTTGCTTCAGCACTGTCTGCTGTTGTGCATCATAGAGCTGCGCCTGAACGGACAATTCGGCAGGGGTCTGCGCGGCATTATGATTAATTAATTTCAAATCCAGCAGTAGCTCCGCATCCTGATACGCGTCATCCAGTTCAGTACGAACAAAGAAATCGGCGATCTGAACCGGTGAAGGTGAATGCAGGTATACACCACGGAAGATGCCGCTTAACCGCCAGAAATCCTGATTCTCCAGCCAGCTCGCATCACACCAACGGTATACCTCCACAGCCAGCTTGTTCTCACCTTCGGTCAGATATGGAGTGATATCAAATTCTGCGGGCGTGAACGTATCTTCGCTATAACCGACCAGCTCCCCGTTCACCCATACATAAAAGGCAGATTCAACGCCCTCGAAGTGCAGCAGGACAGGCCGGTCTTTCCAGTCAGTAGGAACCGTAAACGTGCGGATGTACGAACCCACCGGATTATAGGTTGTTGGTGCAAATGGTGGCTTCAATTCAGGCTCACGCTCGACCCACGGGTACGTCATATTTGTATAGTGGGGATAATCGTAACCTTGCAGCTGCCAGTTGGAAGGAACGGCGATCTCGTCCCAGTCACTGGCATCATAGTTGTTCTCATAAAAGGATGTAATCCGTTGCTCCGGTGTCTCCGCAAAGGCAAACTTCCACTGACCATTCAGTGATTCGTACCATGGCGATGCGCTGGAATCATTGGACAATGCTTCTGTTATAGATGGAAACGCTACCATAGAAGCATGTGCGGGTAGACGGTTTACTTGAAAAGTCTCGGGATTATTGTTCCATTCCGGGTATCCATTTGCCGGAGGGGTGTGTACCAGTTTCTTTCGCATAACAGCAACTCCTTCTGAAATGTTATAATATTGTCATTATAGAATTGAATTGATACTTAGAGAATAAAGAATATTGCCCATATATATCACAATATGAAACTAACGATGAAGAAAGTGGTGTACTGGATGGATACCCGGATTTTTTTTGGTAAAACAGAAGAAGCTGCTCGCCTGCCGATCTATATGACCACGGTTGGTTACTGGGAACACCAATATGAAACTGAGCGTCCAGAGGGATTCCCGGATTATCAGATCCACCAGATTATTCATGGTCAGGGGAGACTGATTATACAAGAGGACGAGTATATCGTCGGACCGGGTGACGTTTTCTTTCTGTATCCCGATGTTCCGCATCGATATATGCCCATCAGTGACCGTTGGGAACTGGCTTGGGTCTCGTTTCAGGGGAGAGAGGCTAGCCAGTTATTATCTTATGCGGGGATAACCGGTTCACGCGTATGCAGACTCAGGACAGCAACGCTGCTACGTGGCCTGGAGCAACTTCTGGTTAGAGGAGAGAATGGCGGTGATACGGATTACGCAGATTACGACGTGGAATGCTCCAAACAATTATATGCCCTGCTGCTGGATCTGAAGCCACTGCTCATCGCATCCGCCAATTATAATGATGAACTGGAGCGCTTGAAGCCTGTGCTGCGTTATATCGCAGAGCATCTGGATCGTTCACTGTCGCTGAAGGAACTGGCCGATGTGGCTGTGGTATCTCCCCAATATTTGTGCAGGCTGTTTCAGAGGGCACTCCACACCAGACCTGTATTTTACGTGAACCAAGAACGGATCAATCGGAGCAAACAACTCATGTTCAGTGAGAGAGAGCTTCGAATATATGAAGTGGCTGATCGGGTGGGTTACGAGAATGCCAGTTATTTCTGTGCGATGTTCAAAAGGCATACAGGCATGAGTCCAGAGCGTTTTCGCAAACTGCACGGACTGAATTGATGGAGTTACAATTTTAGTGCTCCACTTGCGGTAGGAGCAACAGAGTACACTTCACTTAAATGACATGCCAGATACACCTTCATCCAACCCTCGGAATCGTTCAGATCAACACCTAGAATCTCCTCTATTTTGCGCAGGCGCAGGTACAACGTATTGGTATGAATATGCAGACGTTCGGCTGTGGCTTGCACAGATCGATTCGCGGCAATGTAGGTTTTGAGTGTGAGTTCAAGCTCTCCTGATTTTTGCTGTTGAAGAGGGGACAGAATTTCGTGAATGTAGTTCTCGATATCGGAAGGTTCCTGGTTCAGAAACAAGCGATTGATCCCGATTTCTTCGTAGAGCATCAGGCCCGCTTTGTTTTGTTTCAGCAGAAAGGACAACGAGCGTGTAGCCTCGTCATTGCTTTTGGACACATACTCAAGCCCTTGATACAGTCCACCGATGCCGATAGATAGGGCAGGAGTCTTAGAGGTGGTCCATTTCTCCACAGCCGTTTCCAGCCTGCTGATGATCCAGTGTCTGACCTTGGGCTCGGATGCCGCAGCCAGAATCGTAATTTTGTGATGTGCACTGAACAATAGATGTTCGCGGGTGCCCAGCTCCTTTTCGATAAATCCGATCAACTTGCGCACCCAATTTTCAGTTGTTTTCATGTCGGGATGTTCCCCATAGAGCTGCAATTGAGCGACGAACAAGGACTGATGGGCTGGCAACTGAAAGCTGGAAAGTCGTGCCTCCAACTGCTGTGGTTCTCTATATTGCACGAGATCGCTGAAGAAATCATGGTTTTTCCGATAGGACATCTCGGTGAGTGAGTAGGTATTCACCATCTCCAGCATCACAATAGCTCCGCCTTGTTCCAAAATCACATGATCCAACTGACCTAACGGATGATCTAATTGGATGGCAAAACAGCCAAGCACCAGAGATCCGTTCACAATGGGATAGAGGTAATAATCGCTATGATCCGTTCCACCGGACAAGGTGATGGGGTTAAACTGACTGTCCAGAGCGGTATAGATATCGAGCTCACTTAGCAAGACACTTTCCGGGATGAGCGGGTACCAGTCATTTCTCGCCATGTCCACATAATAGGTGGGAAGTTTCAGCATCGACCCAACCGTCTCAATGATATGTCCGAGGCTCACATGTTCAATGGAAAGTGCCGTGAATTGATTATGAATTTCATTGCGGCTAACGAGATATCGGTTCGTCTCCAGCAGTTCTGAATACATGGTGGCGTTGGAGATGGCAATGGCTGCCTGATCCGCAAATCCCTGCATTACATTCAGATCATGTGGGGCAAATCGTCTGTTTTGTTCAAATTGGTATACCAGCATTACACCGATTTTGTGAGTATTCATTGTCACGGGAACGGCGATAAGTCCTTTTGCCATAATACCGTCAGGCAGTGAACTTACAATGATATCCGCATTCTCCTGACTAACATTGCCCATATCTTTAAAGGCATCATCCGGTGTGCTATACATTCGGCCAATGCCTTCCTCGTATACTTTTCCCGTAATGCCCTCATCCAGCTCGCCCTGATATTGATACACGCTATCCTGAAAACCGACTTTGGCTCTAGGAATCATCTTGCCAGAGTCCGGATCAACCATCATGAACAGTCCGCAGGAAAGGGAGGGGATGACATGGAGCGCATTCTCCATGATTTTGAGTAACAAATCGTTCAGCTCCAGGGAACAGGTCAGCTCCCGCAGTCCGGTCAACCATCGATCATTGTGTGCACGTTCCTTCTCAATCTGTTGCTTCAGCAGTCCTTCCCGAATCAAAGACTCCAGACGTTCACTCTGTAGCAGGGTAAGTTGTTTCTGGGTATCGATAACCACACGAATGTTGATGTTAGACAAAAAAACAAACGTGTACCTGAGAATCTTCCAGGATGACTCAATCTGTTCTTGATCTGTATATTCAGGTAACTCTCCTTCACGTAGCCAGTTATTCCACTGGAAATCATATTCATCCTTGATCCAAATTCCGTACGGAACAGACCCAAAGACTTGAACCATAAATGAGCGAACCGCTTCATGAATCATAGCAAACGTACTCCTTTTGTGTTCACATGGCAGAATGCTTACATATATAACATGATCTTCACTATGCTGTGTGATTTATATTTTGTATTGTGTATATCACCATAATTAATATTAGAATGCTGTTGCTATCAACAATGACATTATACATTTGCAACTTATATAATGTCATTAACTTTAACACGATACAATTTCATCGTAGTACAACAGTAGAGCTGTAAATCGAACAGATATACGTAATATTTAAGTTCAACTTAACTTTTTACACGAGAACGGAGAGGACAGAAATAACGTGAAGAAGCAAAGCGTTCGCCTTTATCCCCGGATTTTCCCTTTGGAGAAGGGAATTAAAAAAAATCTGGGGATAACAGCGATCGGAAGGTTATTCTGTCATCGGAGTGGTCAGTGTAAATATTCTTTAGTTGAACTTACAACCAAGTCTGAAAATGAGGTGGAGTACAGATGAGTCAAATTACTGCTTTTGTAGGTGCATTGTTGATTGATGGACAAGGTGGAGAGCCTGTTTCCGATAGTGTGGTCCTGGTTGAGAACGGGAAATTCATAGCTGCGGGTGCAAAAGCAACCGTTCCAATTCCGGAACATGCCGAGCTTGTTGATGTAACAGGCAAAACGGTGATGCCCGGATTAATCGATGCCCATGTCCATGTACACGGGGCCAAAAATCTAAATATGGCTGCGGTGGCGCTGGAGGCCAATGAACTCCAGATGGGGAGAGCACTTCAGGATCTGCCGAAGCTGATCAACGCAGGATTCACAACCGTCAGGGATGTCGGTAGCCATGTTGCTGTATACATTCGCGATCTGATCAAGGAAGGTGTGGTGAAGGGGCCGCGGATTAAAACTTCCCGTCATATGCTCTCTCAGACGGGTGGACATGCAGATATCCATATGATTCCAACGGAACTGAATATCTTCACCGTGTGTGACGGGGTTCCGGAAGTCATTAAGGCAACACGCACGCAGTTCCGTGAAGGGGCGGATTTCATTAAAGTGTGCTCCACAGGCGGGGTACTTTCGGAGAAAGATGACCCTCGCTGGTCGCAATTCCGCATGGATGAGCTGAAGGCGATCGTGTATGAAGCGGAAGCGGTACAGTCTTATGTGGCTGCACATGCGCAAGGTGTACAGGGGATCAAAAATGCGTTGGAAGCGGGCGTACGCACCATTGAACACGGGATCTACATTGATGAAGAAGGCATTGGCATGATGCTGGATCAAAAGGCGGTTCTGGTTCCAACGCTGGCCATTGTACATCGGATCATCAAAGAAGGGCATAAATACGGTGTTCCCGAATTTGGCATCCGCAAAGCCAAAAGTGTATATCAGGAGCATATTGAGAACATGATTATCGCGCGTAAGGCAGGCGTAACCATTGCAGTAGGGACAGACTTCTGCACGTGTGCACCTGTTGAGCATGGCGGGAATGCACTAGAACTTCGATTGCTTGTTGAAGATGTTGGATTTACGCCGATGGAAGCGATCGTAGCCGCAACAAGAGATGCGGCGAGAGCGATGCAGATGGAAGCGGAGATCGGTACGATTGAACCTGGCAAAGCTGCTGATCTGCTGGTACTGAATGTGAATCCGTTGACGGATATTGGACTGCTCGAAAACACAGAGAATATCGAACAGGTCTATTTATCAGGTGAACGCTTGAAATAAGAACGATGGTTCTACGTGTACTGAACTGCACTGACAACATAGAGAATGGGGAGAAGTCACCATGTTTAGTCAACCGATATATATCGCCACAGTATTGCTTGTTATTTTAGCTATAGGGGAACTGGTTTCGATCTGGTCCAAAGCGCGAATTCCTTCCTTGCTTGTTATTCTGATCGGATATTTGCTGCTGAACTGGGCGGGGTTATTTCCTAAAGGAGTGGTATCCAGCTCTGCTTTGACGGCGTTCGGGGCTCTCATGGTGGCTCCGCTGATTGTACACATGGGAACATTAATACCGCTGAAATTAATACGTTCCCAATATAAAGCAATACTGATCTCATTGTTCGCATCACTCACGGCGACAGGTCTTATCCTGTTAATCGTATCACCGTTCTATGGTTATCCTACGGCTGTTGCCGGATCAAGTCCGGTTGTTGGTGGCATTATCTCTTATCTGATCACAACCACGAAGTTGCAGGAGATGAATCTGGGTCATCTGATTACAATTCCGGCTGTTATTCTGGGTATTCATTCCCTCGTGGGGATGCCGATTGCAACCAATATGTTGCGCAGATATGCGTTGAAACTGCAGAAGCAGGGCGCTTTTGAGAACAAGGTTGCAGGGGAAGGCCATGTGAACATTAAAGAAGCGAATGCTAAAACATTCCTTCCGCAGCGATTCCAGACCGCACCTATTCTGCTGTTGCTCTTGTTCATTATGGGTAGTCTCTCCATTTATCTAGGTAATGTAACCGGACTTAGCTACAGTATCTGGGCTCTGTTGCTGGGGGTTCTCGGACATCTGATCGGACTGTTCCCATCTCGTATTCTGGATAAAGCAAGTACATCGGGAATTGCCATGATAGGTCTGATCGTAGTCGTTATGACAAGTATGGAGTCGATCACTTTTGATGCGGTGGTTAGTTCCATTATTCCAGTGTTGTTCATTATCGCAATCGGTGTAATCGGGGTGCTGATCGGTGGATTTGTTGGCTCCAAGCTGTTCAAATGGGACCCGCTCAAAGGTCTGCCTGTGGCACTGACTGCACTATTCGGTTTTCCGGGGGACTACATTATCTGTGAGGAAGTAAGCCGTTCAGTTGGACGTGATGAAAGTGAACGCAAAGCCATCCTCGATGAGATTTTAACGCCAATGCTGGTAGGTGGATTCACAACGGTCACAACAGCATCCGTGTTAATTGCGTCCATACTGATCAAGACACTTTAAGAGGTTGTCAAAAACGGTCTTTTTGAACACGCACTATAAGAAAAATTGATGTTCTTTTCATCCCAATTTCAGTTTCCATTAAGGTTGGGAAGGTAAGATAAGTCTTGTAAACCCCTTCTCGTGTTAAATAGATGTGTGACTGGCCCTATCGGATTGTCCTCCGGTAGGGCACTTTTTTTTCTTCATTTCTGCGGTTGGTGGTATGATAGATGAATACATAATGTGTAACCAACTCTAGTGACCGGAGGATGGAATTGTGGATCACAGTTTGCACCCGTTGTTTAAGCCTATTCAGATGAATGGAACGTACCCTAACAGTTATTATGTTGAGAAAGTACCTGCTACTGGTCTGATGGCTTATGTGGCCTGTTATTGGGAATCAGGATCTCTTCCGAACACACATGCGGATGTTGCTAAGAGAGAAGGTCCAGAGCGATCGATGATGACGGTACCTGCCCGGGTATTACCGGATGGTTGCACGGACATGCTGATTACATACGACCCAGTCTGTTCAGAGCACTCCTATGCTTACTGTGGCAATTATACACAGCCGTTCGCTGTACCTGAGCCAGCCGATGATGGTTCCCCTGCTGGAGACTACACCTTTGGTGTCCGGTTCTTCCCGGGTGGAGCGCATGTCTTCCTTGGCATGCCTCTGGAGTGGTTTACGGATAAGCGAATTGCCCTTCAGGAATGTTGGCCGGAGAAGCTGAACGAGCTTCAGGAACGGATGGCTGAAACGAATCATTTTGCAGAGCGAGTAGAGGTTATGAATGCGTACTTGAGTCCGTTGCCCGTGCAGGCAAGCACATCGGAGAACGATCTGATGAAAAACGTGCTTCACCGTATCTTTATCGATGGGGGACGTATGAGTGTCCAAGAGCTGGCGATGCGTGAAGTGATCAGTGAGCGGCAGCTGCATCGCAAGTTCTCGGAGTGGGTCGGAATCAGCCCCAAACGATTCAGTGAGGTGGTTCGTTTTCATCGTGTGCTGAGTGATATTCATCAAGGGAACAAGGCAGATTGGGCAATGCTTGCCCAGAATCATGGATTTTTTGACCAAGCCCATCTAATTCGGCAATTTCGCAAGTTTTATGGAGAGACTCCGTTGACGGCAGCCAGAGAGCACGGCAGAATGTTGTCCGATTTGTACAATAGATCTGTAGCACCTTCGGTTATACTGAAGTCGTGAGAATAAAAGATAAGGGAGACATCATATATGAATGGAACATTGCAGATTCGGGATCACTTGTTAAATGAATTGGAAACAGGCGTACGGACGGGGGCTTCGTTAATTCGCTTGATCCGTTCGGAGGATTGGTCGTATCGTCCACAGGAGAATATGCGTTCATTGGTGGAGCTAGTGCATCACTTTATCCAAATCACGGCATCGGATCTTGCCATTATGCAGGAAAAAGGTGAAGCTGAGGTTGGGCTGGTGGAGAATAGTCTGTCGGGGATTCAGGATATCGAGAAGCTTGAAGCAACGTTATGGAGTAATTTCGAATCCTACAAAGCGTATATCACGGGATTGAGCGAAGATGACTTTTTGAATCGTTCAACAAAAGCTTTTTATATGGAACATGGTCACTTGCAGGTTCAATGGCAGATTGAAACGGTAACGCATGTATTCCATCACCGTTCGCAGCTGTATAACTATCTCAAGCAGCAGGGCCATGAACTGAACTTTTTCATGCTGTATGCGTAATTAAACCTGTAATATTAAAGTAAGCTTAGTTGGCTCCACCGGATGGTCCGGTGGGGCTTTTTTTGCGTACATTCGTCTATCAATCTATGAAGTCTATCAAAATTGGACATTATGACGCTGGTAATTCACCGTTGCTTTAATAGATTTCAAGCATAGAATACCGTATCAAAGCAAAAGGAGGTGATTTCAATGGCCATCCTTTTACCGCAACAGTTTTACAATCTTCCAGCCGGTGTAGGCAAGTCTTACTACGAAAACTTGGCTGGAGGCACCAATGCCAGCGCTACAGTGAACAACTTTGGACCTTTTCCGGTATCTCTCGTGATCACACGTGTTAATGCACCAGTAGTCACTTACGTTGTTCCTGTAAACAGCAGCCTTACCATTTCTGCAGGTGGAGTTCTGGTGTTTGCTTTGTTAGCTAACCTTGGGGGCGCAGCTTCCGGAACAATTCAATTTGCCGTAGGTGATTTGTAATTGGTGTGAACTGGATTGGAATGGCCTCTGTCGGACATCTTGTCGGCAGGGGTTTTTCTTTTTTTTATGTGGAACCTTCTGGATTGAAAGTGATATTATACTAGAGTCTTATTATTTGATTAATAGGTTGTTATAAGAATGAATTTCTTATACAGCGAGAGAAAGGGAGATTTGATGTTTAGAAAGATGTTCATCTGTATTTTGGGGATAACCTTAGGATTGTCTGCAATCCTGTCACCACATGTTGCTCAGGCGGCGAATGAAAAGACTACTCTGGAGTATGGCAATGGGGCTACATATTATGGAGAGACCAAAAATGGAAAACCTCACGGGAATGGAACCATGACCTGGGGGAAAACCAAAACCTACAAAGGAAGCTGGGCACAGGGAAAACGTTCGGGACACGGCGTATATAAAGTTATAACACGCGGAGAGGACAGTATTACAGAGTCCAAGTATGATGGGAACTGGAAGAGTGACAAGAAAGATGGTCAAGGTAAACTTGAGATAAAAAAAACTTCTCTGGATGATGTGATGTTAAGAATGCGTCTTCAGAGTGGGGCGTTTGTCAAAGATCAATGGGTAACTGGGTATGATATTCAGCATGCAGCAGTAGCAGACCCTCCATATTCGTTTGCTTACAAAGATTCGAAAATGAGTCTTAAAATCTTGGGAGATGCCGGAAATATTTTGAATGGATTAAAGAATAACTATTTCTTCTCGTTTACATACCAAAAGGGAAAAATATATAAAAGTGTTGGTGTTGGAGATGAGTATGATCGCAAGCAATTTAGTTCTTTTATAAAAAGTGTAGAAAAAGAGATCAAGCCTCATATCAATCAATTTGAGAAATTGGCTAAGCAATTATAAGTGTAATTAGAAGGTATGAACGTATACAGATTATAAATGTTGTTTATCCTGACGGTCATTCGATTAATTTAAGGTATAAGCTGCACGTGAACTGGTGTTGGCATACAGGAGGTTAGTCGATGATGAACAGAACAATCTTATTTGAAACTGAACGGTTGGAATGTGCGACTTGGAACGAAGGAGATCGTGCGCTGGCGTTTGCATTGTGGGGCGATCATGAGGTTGCCAAATGGATTAGCAGCAAGGGATTTCTGAGCGAGGATGAGGTAGAGGCACGATTGACACAGGAGATTCAAAGGCAGAAGGAAGCGGGTGTGCAATATTGGCCCCTTTTCGAGAAAGAGTCGGAGGTGTTTGTCGGTTGCTGTGGCCTGCGTCCGTATTCTCCTGAAGAGGAAATCTATGAATTGGGATTTCATCTAACTCGGGATCACTGGGGCAAAGGGTATGCCCAGGAAGCGGCGCGGGCGGTAATTGGTTATGCCTTTGACACAATGAATGTGAAGGCACTGTTTGCCGGGCATCATCCGGATAATGAAGTGTCACGTCACATCTTGATTAAGCTGGGATTTGAGTATACTGGTGATGAACGTTATGAACCGACAGGAAAGATGCATCCATCATATGTGCTGCGAAAATAAGAAACCCCCGACCAATGAAGGACAGGGATTGAGGGCATCTAGTTTCCTTTTTTTATAGAACTAGTTCATTCGAAACAATCCGATGTGCGGTGACGATTTGCCCGTTGCTATCTTTTCCCCACACTGAAATTTCAGTTAATGCAGCTGCGCCTCCACCCGTTGTGAATACATATTCGTATCCATCCAGGTTGGCATAGTAGGTTTGAGAGAAGACTTGCCCGGGGGTCAGATTAACGGATTGCAGCACATATAAGGTCCTCGTTCCATTCAGAAAATAACCTTCAATGAGTACATTGGACGTATTGATGGAATCGGTGTTGACCATTTTGATGGTGACTTGTTGTGTAGGCCTGCTGCCACCGGAGAGGTTGTTCTCGATCGGGCCTGTAGAAAGGACTGCCATAGGTCCATCTCCTTTTTTTATGAATGACTTTTTCTGAGAAAAGCTAGAATAGCATATGTTAGAATCGACAAAAGCGTTTGGACAGAGAGAGATATGTACTGAATGAAAAGGAGGAACTGAATCTTCTGGCCAAAGGGGATATATGTTTTCATGCTTTTTTTATTTCGCTTTCAGCTTCTATTAAGGTAGCAGAGGTAAGATAAGTCTTGTAAACCCCTTCTCGTGTTAAATAGATGTGTGACTGACCCCGCCGGGCGCCGGTGGGGTATTTTTTTGTTTTATTTTCAAATAAACAAAACTAAACAAAGAAAAATAAAAGGTTAATTCTGTGTTTGTTATTGACTATCAAATATAAACAAAGGTATAATGAATGTGAAATAAGGAACTTACTATGTACGTGGCAAGCCATTTGATTTTCAATATAAGGAGAGATTGATCATGAACGTGACCCTTAGCAATGAAACAACGCAGGCTGCAGGTTTCCATATCCCATTTGTCCGTGAGATGGCTGAGATTACACAACATATGTGGAAAAATGGCTGGGATGAGCGCAATGGCGGTAATGTCAGCTATCTGCTGGAGGAAGAGGAAGTTGCCCAATATATCGATATCCATCATGTGATTCGCAAGATCAAACCGGCATTTTCGGTGCAGGAGTTGGCAGGCAAGTATTTTATCGTGACCGCATCGGGCAAATATTTCAAAAATGTACTCGCTGATCCGGAGAGTAATCTAGGGTTGCTGCGTGTATCGAAGGATGGACAGGAGCTGGAAGTACTCTGGGGATTGAAGTCCGGGGCGAATCCAACAAGTGAGTTGCCTACACATTTCATGAGCCATATCGAACGTTTGAAATTGGACCCGAACCACCGGGTTGTCATGCACAACCATGCCACTCATGTATTGGCTATGACGTTTATCCACGAATTGGATGAGGCAAAATTCACGAAAACGCTGTGGCAGATGTGCACGGAGTGTGTGGTTGTATTCCCGGATGGGATCGGCATTATTCCATGGATGATTCCTGGATCAAACGAGATTGGACGCGAAACGGCTGAGAAAATGAAAGAATACCACGCGGTCATCTGGCCGCAACATGGCATCTTTGGAACAGGAACAACGATTGACGAGGCATTTGGTCTGATTGAGACGATTGAGAAGGCAGCCCAGGTGTTTATGCTGGTTGCCGGTCACGAGATCCGGCAGAGAATTACGGATGAGCAGCTGACCACACTGGCACAAGCGTTTGGTGTTACTCCTCGTCCCGGAATTCTGGGCAGTTAAGGAAAGCTGTATTGTTTTATAGTCAACGCATAGATCAAGGAAGTGGTCTTGGGTTCATTGAACCAAAGGCCATTTCCTTTTTTTTGACGAACAATCGTCATTTTGGTTCAAAAAAGTTCAAATTGCTGAACAAGAATGGCTTTGTTATCGATTATTGAATCGTAGAATGCATTATCACGCGCTGGCGAAATTCGGGTGAAATGACGTATTGTCAACGGCTCTGCGATTTTGCATAATAACAATGCTTCACAGATGAGAGACGGAAGGAAGTTATGATCATGCTTGGCAAAATGAAGAGAATCTTAATAGGCAAGCCCATGAAATCGGCTGAACTGGATGGAGAAAAATTGGGGAAATGGAAGGCACTCGCCATCCTGTCCTCGGATGCCCTATCGTCCGTTGCCTACGGTACGGAACAGATTTTGCTGGTGCTCGTTGCGGCCGGATTCGCCGCCCTGTGGTACTCCGTTCCGATTTCCATCGCCGTGCTGGGATTACTCGTCATTTTAATTTTTTCCTATCGCCAGACGATATTTGCTTATCCAACAGGGGGCGGCGCTTATATCGTAGCCAAGGATAACCTGGGTACAACATCCAGTCTAATTGCCGGAGGATCTCTGCTGGTCGATTATATTTTGACCGTTGCGGTAAGTTCGTCCGCAGGGACGGATGCGATTACGTCGGCTTTTCCTATGCTGCATGACTACAGTGTTGTGATTGCTCTGATTATGATTGTTTTTCTAACCATTATGAATTTGCGGGGAGTGACGGAGTCAGCGTCTGTGCTGGCGATCCCCATTTATCTGTTTATCTTTTCGATTGCGGTTCTGATTATCTCGGGCGGAATCAAATTTCTTGCCGGGGGGATGGAAGCAGCTGCACCAGAATTCGGAACTAGTCTATCCCATGTGAGTATGTTTCTGTTATTAAAAGCATTCAGCTCCGGTTGTTCGGCCTTGACTGGCGTGGAAGCGGTAAGTAACGCAATCCCGAACTTCAAGCAGCCTGCTGAGAAAAATGCCGCGGGTACATTACTGCTCATGGGTTGTATTTTGGGAGCCATGTTCATCGGTATCACCTTACTGGCTTATGGGTACGGAGTGAAGCCTGATCCCAAAGCAACGGTCATCTCCCAGATTGCTGAAGCGACGTTTGGCAGGGGCACGATGTATTTTATCATCCAAGGTGTAACGGCACTGATCCTGTTCCTCGCAGCCAACACAGCTTATTCGGCTTTTCCGCTGTTATCCTTCATGATGGCAAAGGATAAATACATGCCGCATGCATTTATGGTCAGAGGAGACCGCCTTGGTTTCTCAAACGGGATCATTTTCCTCAGTGTGATGTCTGCGCTGCTGGTGGTCGGGTTCAAAGGGAATACGGAAAGCCTGATTCCGCTCTATGCGGTTGGGGTGTTCATTCCATTTACCCTGTCACAGCTCGGTATGATGATTCGCTGGATCAAAGTCAAGCCGTCTGGCTGGCAGATGAAGTTGCTGGTCAATACCGTCGGTATGCTGACTACACTATCGATTACCCTGATTTTTATTTTCACCAAGTTCACGCAGACATGGGTCATCTTTATCTTTTTGCCGTTCGTTGTGTATGTGTTCATGCGTATTCACCGTCACTATTGCAACATTGCAGATGAGCTACGGATTGATATTCAGGTTGATAAGCCAGCCAAAAAAGGCAATACGATAGTCATTCCTGTTGCGGGCATTACCCGGGTCGTTATGAATACGATCAGTTACGCCCAGACGATGTCGGATCACGTCGTCGCGCTGTACATTGGATTTGATGATGAGGCGATACGCAAGATGGAGCAGAAGTGGGAAGAGTGGAATCCAGGCGTTCGTCTGGTTGTAATCAAATCGAGATACCGTAGCATTATGGGGCCGCTGAAGAAATTCATTGATACAGTAGAGTGGAAAACGGCTGAGACCGATCACATCACCATATTGATTCCGCAATTCATCACCAAGCATTGGTGGCAAAATGTACTGCACAACCAGACCAGCTTCATGATCCGAGCCTATCTGATCAATTACAAAGACGTGATTGTCACCACGGTGCCATATCATCTTAATCGTTAACTCGAACGGTTAATCGCTTTACCTCGTTTGGAAGATTTACAGATTATTGTAAAATGAGTCGCTTTTATTAATAGACAAACGTTCATATTCCATTTACACATCAAACCGCAGGGATATCTCCAAACAGGGGAGTTCCTGCGGTTTTTTGTCATGAAATCTAATTCTAATTCCGGCGTAGAGTTGATCCCTGGTTCCGTAAAGTCCCTTATCCATGATTAACGTTACGTTGATTCAGAATGAATTTTGCTGTGACATTCGACTCTTACACTAGATAACGTGGTGCTGAAGTTGATCTAACATTTCACACACACTGAATGCGTGAAACAAGGGGGAAGAAAATCCGATGAGTGAGCTTGATAACCGGATCAGCTTGCCCGCCGCCAAACGGCGCGTATCCGGTACGAGTGAGCGCCGGACAGCCTCGCTGCGTGTGCAGCGAATGCGGGAGAATCTGCTGGCCTATGGTTTCCTGGCACCATCGCTGCTTTTGTTTGCAGTGTTTCTGTTTTACCCGATGTTTAAGTCCGTGTACCTGAGTCTGCATTCCACAGATCCGACGGGACAGATTGCGGCTTACGTAGGACTGGATAACTTCAAGGCGGTGTTCCAATCAGGACTGTTTATGCAAGGGATGAAAGTGACATTACTATTTGTCCTGTTTACAGTCCCCACGGGCATGCTGGCTGCTCTGATTCTTGCTGCACTGACTCACAACCGGTTCAAGGGAATGCGTGTGTTCCAATTTGTATTCTCGCTGCCCGTGGTGTTATCCGTTGGTTCGTCAGCGGTGATCTGGAAGTTTCTGTTCCATCCGACCCTGGGCATGCTGAATTATCTGCTTGGCAAAGTAGGCATCGATCCAATTCCCTGGCTCACCAGCCCGGATTGGGCATTGATTTCGATCTCCATCATGACGATCTGGATGAACCTTGGATTCAACTACATTATTCTATCCAGTGGTTTGGCAGGCATCCCGGATGAGATCTACGAGAGTGCCAAGATTGACGGCGCAGGACCCTTGCTGACGTTTCGCAAAATCTCGATGCCGCTACTGTCACCAACGTTATTCTTTGTTACGGTCGTATCGATCATTGGCGCTTTTCAATCGTTCGGTCAGATCAACATTCTAACCCGGGGTGGCCCGATGGATAGTACAAATGTTTTTGTCTATTCCATCTATCAGGAGGCTTTCGTTAATTTCCGCTTTGGTACAGGTAGTGCACAGGCACTGATTCTGTTCGTGGTGATTATGCTGCTGACTCTGATCCAGTTCAAATGGGTAGAAAGGAAAGTGCATTACCAATGAGTGCGACATGGACCAAAACGCTGTTGTATGTATTACTGACGATCTGTGCAGCGCTTGTGCTGTATCCGGTGATGTACACCTTTTTCATGGCCGTGATGACGCCGGAAGATGCGAGTGCTTATCCGCCGCATATCATTCCAAATTCAATCGATCTGTCCAACTTTAGCGAAGTATTTGATATTGTTCCGATCGGTCGATTTATCGGCAATACCTTTCTTGTCGCAGGACTGACAACGCTTGGTCAATTGATTACAGCGAGTATGGCAGCCTATGCTTTTGCGAAAATGCAGTTCAAAGGCAAAAACGTCATCTTCAGCATGTTTGTCGCAACGATGATGATTCCATGGGAAGTGACGATGATCCCCAACTACCTGACGGTTCGCAGTTGGGGCTGGCTAGATAGTTACCAGGGGCTTACCGTGCCGTTTCTGGCAACGGCGTTTGGTACATTCCTGCTAAGACAGTTCTTCATGCAGCTACCCAAGGAATTGTTCGAGGCGGCGAGGATCGACGGTTGTGGTCATATTCGCTATTTCATATCGCATGTCTTGCCATTGTCCCGTCCGGCACTTGGAACACTGGCAATCTATTCATTCTTAAGCATGTACAATTCGTATCTCTGGCCGTTGCTGGTGACAAACACACCGGAAATGAGAACCGCACAGATCGGAATCTCGATGCTGGAGTTCCAGGAATCCACAGCGTGGAATCTTGTATTTGCCGGAACAGCCATGGTCATTCTACCATCCTTACTGTTATTGATCTTCGGGTTGAAACAGCTTGTCCGCGGTATGGCCGCAGGCGCGCTAAAGGGGTAGGAAGAGAAAGTTTTACAACTATTTAATTGAAGTGGAAGCTCTGAAGGTTTTGATCTAAAGATTTTAATTTAGAGGTTTTGAATTAAACCATGTATCAGCTCTTAAGGTCTGGATACCAGGAGCGAATAAAATGAGGCTCGTGCTTCAAATAAAATGTTGAAATGAACGACGGTAGTAGTGGAGGGGACGAAATCGATTCTGAAGAAGCAAAGCGTTCGCCTTTATCCCCGGATTTTCCCCTTTGATAGGGGGAGTGAGAAAAATCCGGGGATAACAGCGATCAAAAGAACGATTCGTAACCGTAACGGCCACACCGCGTCATCCCCAAGATTTTATTGTACGCGAGCCATATAAAAGGAGAGCGATTTCGTTTGAAAAAAAGAGGAACATTCGCATTAATGCTGGCTGCACTCATGTTGGTCATTTCCGCTTGCGGAACAAAAGCTGAAACAAGCAGCCCGGCAAGTGGAGCACAAGCAGAAGCGGCCGCAGCTGAAACAACACAATTGACGTGGTGGCATTCCATGTCTGGCGCTGGGGAGAAAGCCATTAATCAACTCGCTTCCGATTTTAACGCTAGCCATCCCGACATTCAGGTGAAACCCATCTATCAAGGGAAGTACGATGAGAGCTTGAACAAACTCAAAGCATCCATGGGCTCAGACAGCGGTCCAGACATTATCCAGGTCTACGAGATCGGTAGCAAGTTCATGATCGATTCGGGCATGATTACGCCAGTACAACAGTTCATTGACAAGGATCAGTTCGACCTGTCCCAACTGGAGCCAAACATCATCCGATACTACACCATCGATGGCAAATTGAACGCCATGCCGTTTAACACATCCAACCCGATCCTGTATTACAACAAGGATATGTTCAAAGCAGCAGGTCTGGACCCGGAGAACCCGCCGAAGACGTATGAAGAGTTTGAGCAAGCAGCAAAAGCACTGGCGAAAGACGGTAAGCCAGGTGCATCCATGGCGATCTACGGCTGGTTTATGGAACAGTTCTTTGCAAACCAGAATGCAGATTATGTAAACAATGGAAACGGAAGAAATGAAGCAGCCACAGAGTCTCTGTTGAACTCCGAAGCTGGAGTGAAGACTTTAACGTGGTGGAAAAAGATGATTGATGAGAAGACCCTCTCCAATCTGGGACGTAGCACAGACGATACAACAGCAGCATTTACCGCTCAGCAAATCGGTATGACCCTAGATTCCACGGCTGGCCTGCGTAAAATCGTAGAAGGTTCCGGTGGCAAGTTTGAACTGGGAACAGGTTTCCTGCCTCGTCCAGCGGATGCCAAAGAAGGCGGCGTTGTAGTGGGTGGAGCGAGCTTGTACATCATGAATAACAAATCGGAAGCGCAACAGCAATCGGCGTGGGAATTCATCAAGTACTTGGCTACACCAGAGGTACAAGCGAACTGGAGTGTTGCGACAGGATACTTCCCTATTACGACAGCAGCCTACAATGAGCAAGTATTAAAGGATAATATGGCGAAGTACCCGCAATTCCAGACAGCAGTCGATCAATTGCACGCTTCCGCAGATTCGACAGCAACATCCGGGGCATTAATGGGTGTATTCCCGGAAGCCAGACAACTTGTCGAAGGAGCGATTGAAACGGTCCTGAATGGACAAGGTACACCACAGGAAGCATTGGATGCAGCAGCCAAACAAATTACAGACAAGATTGCGCAATATAACAGCACGGTGAAGAAGTAATTTAATTCATATCCATGTTGAATGCAGTGATTAAGCTGCATTCAATTTTTTTGTTTTACTAAAGAGAAAGACTAACATTTTTTGTTAATGATTCCGAAAATAGAATAGGAAGCTGAAAGGGGTATCCCAATACATGGATTCATGAAAAGCAATGGACAATATTAAAAATAAGAAGGAGTACAAGTGAATGAAAAGAGTAACGGTTCTAATGATGGCATTTATGTTGTTGTTTGTTTCAAGTGTTTATGCGGAGGAACTTAAAGTTAAAGATATTGAACTCATCCCTAATACTTCAGTTTCGGTCGGTGGTAAGATTAATCTTAATATAGTTGTTGTGTATGATGACGAAAATTCAATACATAGCGATAACGATCCATACTACAGAAGAAATACAGGTCTTACAAAAACAGATTATACGATCAGTGAACCTCATATACTTCAAGTGCTGAGCACTGGGATGGTAAAGGTAATAGGTGTAGGTTCTTCAACAATTACTGTTAAAGTCGAAAATGTTGAAAGATCAGTTACTATTTCAGGTAGTTTGGATGAAGCAATTGATGGAGGATACATAAAAAATGGTGTGACTCTTGTTCCGATGAAAGAGGTATTTAAGGCACTGGGAGGGAGTGTTAGTTACATTGCTCAACAGGACGCCTTCGAGATTAAAGTTGGTTCTACCAAACTAACTCTCCCGAAAACGGGAACAAAAGCAACGTTAAATGGAGAGCCATTAACTCTCAAGTCCCCGTTGCTTGTTCATAATGGCGTAACTTTGTTTCCTGCTTCTGTTCTCTCAGATGCTCTGGATGGAACTGTGACTTATAACTCTAAAGCTAAGCAGATGCAAGTATCCATTGGTAAAGGTAAAATGACTATTAATATTGAACTACCTCAAAAACAAAACAGTGTAACAGGAACAACTCCAACAAAAGGGAAACTTTATGCTGTGCCAGCTACTGGAGATATGAAAGGGTGGAGCATTCTCAAGGGTCATCCTTACGAAAAAAGCATCCGTGTGTACTTCAAAATCAATGGGTCAAATGTACAAATATATACTAAGGATATAAGGAAGGTAGATCTGAATAAAAAAGTAACATGGACCGATTTAGAGGGGAAAAAACACACGAATACGGTAAAACAGTTATATACTGTTTTTGGGGAATTAAGTAATGAATATACTAGTGACATACTATATAAAATGTTTGGAAAAACATATTCAGACTGGATCGGGTCAACTTCACTGAATGCAGATCGATACGTTGACCAATACTTGGAGCAACAAGGATTAATTGAACCCTATGGAAGTAATATTACTTTGACACCAGACACAGAAGTGTATTGAAAACCGTCTGTAACATTTCGAAAAAGTGAAATTAGTATCATTTTTCATATTTTATATTATCCCACAAGAAAGTCTCTGAGAGTAATTGGAGATGTTCTTGTGGTTTTTTTTTTTAACATTCTATTAACTCATACTGATTTTGCGCTTAATAGTTCTCTTTTATACTCAGTTAATGTGGTGATCTAAAGTGATCCGTACATATCGTTTTATCATGTGAAAATGCATGTCTCAAGACTCAGGTTTTAGTGGGTTTAAAGAAATGAGTACTGTTACTAAATGTCGAATTCGTATATATATTCAGTATAAATGTCAATTTAATTGACGTTAAGTAACCGTATATCTAACATTTATATAACTTTAATAGGCTTAATAACGTGTTTTTAGTTAAAAGTTAGTACTATTTATTCATTATTATAGAGGTTAGTTTAGAAAATGTGATATAAGTGTTCTATTTTCTTTCATAACGAAGAAATATTGTTTACACAAGTCTGTTATTCAGTTATCTTATATTTGAACTAATGTACAAACTGGCTGAACAAATGATTGCCAAGTTGAAAACATGGGGGTAGTACGAATGAACAACAAGCAAGTGAAACGTTGGGCACAAGGGTTTCTGGTTTTCGTTCTTGTCGTTACAGGTGCGGCACCAATAGGTGGATTAAGTAGCACCGCATATGCTGATGAGGAAAGTGTAGTAACGGAAGAGCCGCACACAAGTGTTCAGGAGACTTCCATACCGAATACTGTCCCAACTGAAGAATCGTCAGACCTCGAGGGGACAGAGTCACCAACTAACGAAGATGGTGATTTTGATGGAACTGAAAGTGAAGAACCAGTTGAGACGGATAACTCAGAAGTACAGGAAGCAGACGAGACTGGAATCATATCCATTGCTGATGCGAGAGTCCTTGCACCAAATACAAATGTAGCCGTTTCAGGTGTCGTAACGTACAGTGAACTCTCCGGAGAATTCACGAATTATTATATCCAAGACGAAGAGGCTGGCATTGTAGTCCGAGCGAAGAATCAGGTTGATGTGGGGGATCGCATTGAAGTATATGGTCCAATTACCCACTACAGCGGACTCGTCCAGATCGAGAAGGATAAGTCAGGTTTTACCGAAGGATACATGAAGGTCACTGAGCAAAATGTGACACTCCCCGGACCCAAAAATATGGTGTCCACAGACTTTGTCAGACCAGCAGACCAAAGTAACAAAGGTCCGGGCGAAAAGTACGAGGGAATGTTTGTCGAAGTAAGAGATATTCAGGTAACACGGGGCAGTAGTTCGACGTTTTACGCTACGGATAGTCATGGTGCTGAGATGACGATTTATGCCAAAAACTCTCCTACCGCGCTAACTGTTGGCAAAACCTACGAATATGTGCAGGGTGTTCTGACATTCAACAGTAATTACGGATTAGAGATTTTGCCTAGAACAGCCGCAGATGTTGTAGAAAATAGCCTGTCTGTGATGGCAAGTGTTCCATCTGGCGGGATTCCCCGGAACAATGAAGTCACATTAACCTCTCCAGCCAAGAGTGCAGTTGTACATTACACGACGGATAATACAGAGCCTACTTCTTCTTCCGCCGTGTATAGTAGTCCGATATTGATTGATCAAGACATCGTAATCAAGGCTGTTGCCATTCTTAATGGACAATCCAGTGCAGTGTACACCTTTACGTATCAAGTACTTCCTGATAAAGAAAACGTGCGTATCCATGATATTCAGGGCGCAGGACATACCTCTGTTTTTAACGGATACGATGTTAAGGATATTGAAGGTATTGTTACCTCTGTCAGTACAAGCAGTTTTTACATGCAAGAGCTTCCGGGCGAGATGGACGATGATAACCGGACATCCGAAGCCATTCAGGTTTATAAACCAAGTCATGGAGTTATCGTTGGCAATCAGGTGAAGGTATCTGGGAAAGTTACGGAATATGGGGCGGTTAACGAATTAACCACCACGCAGATTACGGCGAGTGCCATTGTAAAAGTAATAGATAAGGTAGATCTACCTGCACCTGTGAAGTTGGGTGTCAATGGACGTGTAATTCCAACCGTCATTGACTCAGACTCTTTTGCAGAATTTAATCCCGAGACGGATGCTATAGACTTTTTTGAAAGTTTGGAAGGCATGCGTGTTGAACTGGAAAAGCCTGAAATTATAGGTCCTTACTCCAGTCAACCGGGTCTGGCCGTTGTTGTGGATAATGGTGAGAATAATCCACTTCGCACACCTAACGGTGGTGTTATTCTGACCGATAACAAGAAAGATATGAATGAGAGTGATCTCAATCCGCAGCGTCTATTTATCGGCAAGAAACCTTCCAAAGCAGTAAAAACAGGCGATAAGTTGGATGGTAATGTAGTCGGAGTAATGACCTACTCTAGTGGAAATTTCAAGGTGAGTCCTGAAGGGAATTTACCAGCAGTTATCCCGGGAGAAACGAAACAAGCGACTACTTCCATTGAACAAGCGGCAGATAAACTGACCATTGCTACGTTTAATGTGGAGAACTTCAGCAAAAAAGATTCAACACGAGCCAGTAAAATCGGTAAAATCATCGTGGATAATCTGAACACGCCAGACATCATTGGCATCATGGAAGTTCAGGATAACGATGGCGATGCCGACACGGGTACAACAGCGTCCAATGAGAGTTTTCAGACGCTAATTGATGCAATCAAAACGAACAACGGACCAACATATCGATATAGTGAGATTTCTCCGGAAAATAACAAGGATGGCGGGGCACCTGGTGCCAATATTCGTGTAGGGTTCCTTTATCAGCCGAACCGTGTATCGTTCGCTAACGGTATCGGAAAAGGAAATGCTACGACAGCGATCACAGTCAAAGCTGACGGCAGTCTCTCCAATAATCCGGGTCGTATTGCACCAGGGGACGAGGCGTTCGCCAGCTCCCGCAAACCGCTCGCTGCTGAATTCGAATTCAATGGTGAACGTGTAGTGGTGATTGCCAATCACTTCAATTCCAAAGGTGGAGACCTGAAACCTTTTGGAAGTATACAACCTGCCACTCGAAGCAGTGAAGTTCAACGTGCGAAGCAAGCTGCATTGGTGAATGGGTTTGTGAAAGAGTTACTGAACAAAGACCATGAGGTAAATGTCGCTGTTCTTGGTGATTTTAATGATTTCCAATTCTCGAATACTTTGAACATTGTTGAAGGTAATGAACTGGACAATCTGGTAAACGAACTGCCAGAAAATCAGCGGTATTCCTACATCTATGATGGAAACTCCCAGACACTGGATCACATTTTGGTGAGTAAAAATCTGACTGAGACGGCAGCCATCGAAGTGGTACATGTGAATGCCGATTTTGAGACAGCAGATGGACGAGTGAGCGACCATGATCCATTGCTTGCACAATTGAGTATTGGAGATCCAGTGGAAGAAGGGGACTTCAACCTGCGCGTACTGCACACAAACGACACGCATGCGCATCTGGATAACATCCCACGCCGAGTAACGGCAATTAAGGAAGCGCGCAATGATAATACCCTGGTGCTGGATGCAGGGGACGTATTCTCTGGTACATTGTACTTCAATCTGTTTAATGGTCTGGCTGATCTGGAGTTCATGAACATGATCGGATATGATGCCATGACCTTTGGTAACCATGAGTTTGATAAAGGTCCAAGCGTACTGAAAGCATTTATTGAAAAAGCAGAGTTCCCGTTTGTAAGTGCTAATATTGATTATTCAAAGGATGCGAGCTTGAGTGGTTTGTACAACAATAGCATCGGTGATCCGGGTGAGAAAGCTGAAATCTATCCGGCGATTATTACGGAAGTGAATGGTGAGCGAGTCGGTATTTTCGGACTGACAACACCTGATACGGTATCTCTTTCTTCACCAGGAGATGACTTGAAGTTTGCGGATTACAAGGCAAATGCACAAGAAACTGTACAAATGCTGCAAAATGAAGGTATTAATAAAATCATTGCTTTGACTCACCTTGGCTACTCTGAGGATCTGAAATTAGCTGAAGCCGTAGAAGGAATCGACATTGTGGTAGGTGGTCATTCACACACCATTCTGAACGCACCAGTTTTGGTGGATACCCATGCGGACCCAACTTTGGTTGTGCAGACTGGGGAATATGACGTTTCTCTTGGTCAATTGGATGTTACGTTTGATGAAGCAGGCGTATTGAAGAAGTGGAACGGCAAATTATTGAGTCTGGATGCCAAAGATGCTAACGGCCAATTCGTCTATGCCGATGATGTGGAAGCCGCAAACAAGCTGAAAGAATATGCGCCTCAGCTGGAACAGTTCAAGAAAACGGTTATCGGTAAAACAAATGTCTTCCTGGATGGAGAACGGGGCAATGTGCGGAAACAGGAAACCAATCTAGGAAACCTGATGACAGACGGTATGCTGGAGAAAGTGAAATCCATTGTGCAGGAGAATGATGTCAAAGGATACGTCGCGATCCAGAACGGCGGTGGCATTCGTGCTTCATTCCAGACAGGTGATATTACGCTGGGCAATCTCCTGACTGTGATGCCGTTCGGTAATAATCTGTCTGCGTTGAAAATGACAGGCAAGGAAATCACAGCCGCGTTGGAAAATGGCGTTAGTGGTGTGGAAACGGGAGAAGGGCGTTTTCCGCAAGTAGCGGGTATGCGTTTCTACTACGATTCCACGAAACCAGGCGAGAAAATTGATGCAACGACCAATACCGTGACCCAAGTCGGTCAACGTGTGATCAAAGTTCAGATTAAGAATACAGATGGTACCTACTCGGATATCGATCCGAACGGGTATTATATCGTCGCTACCAATTCATTCATGGCTAACGGTGGAGACTTCTATCGTGCTATGAGAACGGCAAAAGATGATAATCGATTCTACGAATTAAATCTGGTCGATTATGAAATCTTCCATGAACATCTAGACCGTGTAGGTAATGTGAATCAAGTGACGGAAGGACGCAGCACGGATCTGAAAGGTACGCCACTTCCGGGGGACGGAAATGGAAGCAATCCTGGTAATGGTGGCGGCAATAATGGAAGTAATCCGGGCAGTGGTAACAGTGGTGGAGGGTCTACAACACCTACTCCGCCTGTAACTCCAATCACACCGACTACACCAACCAATCCTACAAAACCAACTACGCCAACCGTTCCTGGTAATGGAGGTACTAATCCAACCACAACGGGTATAGACCTGAAGGACATCGGAAATCACTGGGCAGCTGCTGCCATTGAGCAGGCCATTTCCCGGGGAATTGTGAACGGGTATCAGGACGGTAATTTCCGTCCGAATGCACCAGCGACACGCGCCGAATTCATTGTTATGTTGGGCAGAGCATTTGAACTTCCAGCCAGCAACAAAGCATTGACGTTTAAGGATGCTGCCGGGATACCTGCATGGGCGCAATCCTTTATTGCTCAGGCAGTGGATCAAGGCATCATTAGTGGATATACGGATGATACGTTCCGTTCATCGGGTAAAGTATCGCGGGTAGAGATGACGGTTATGCTCGTCAGAGCACTCGGTCTTCCGGTACAATCCAATCCGGCATTGAGTTTCGCGGATGCAGATAAAGTACCGGCGTGGGCTGTTCCATATATCGCTGCTGCATATGAGGCAGGACTGGTGAAGGGAACAGGGAAAAATATGTTTAACCCCCTCGCTGAAGCAACACGTGCTGAAGTGGTAACCTTGTTATTGTCAGCAAGCGAGTTGCAAAAACAATAAAACGCATGATATAGACGGTTTAGAACAGCTTGCAGACTTCCATCTGCAAGCTGTTTTTTTTACTAGGGCGTGTCTGAAAACTCCGAAGGAAGTAGATTTTGCCGAATTTTCGTTTCAAGCAAGGAAGTTTTCTGCAGGCGTGCCGGGGCACGTCAAGGGAAAGTGACGCAGCAGGGGGCGAAAAGGCGGTGAAAGATGCACTTCAGCGAGTTTTGAGATACGCCCAATTAATGCCTGTTAATTTTCACCAAGTGAAGGTATAGTAGACAGGATTATATTGAAGGAGTGTTGACGTAATGCAAGATCAACCCGTTTTAATCGCACTATTTGCCATAGCGGCAGGGATTTTTAGTTTACTCGGTGGTATCAACAATTGGGATTGGTTTATGAAGAGCTTTAGAGCAGGAATTTTTGTGAAGACCATTGGACGGCAGGGCGCAAGAGTGGTGTATGGTATTCTCGGTGTTGTCATGATTACCATTGGGGTACTATTGTTGCTGATTGGTAAAGTGTAGGAAAAGAGAAAAAAATTGCAGGGTGTGAGTACATAATTCAGTTTTACAGCTTTTAATGTAGAAGGTAACGATTAGTACGTTTAGCTTTATGCTTGAGATTTTCGAGGTTAGTTCGGGTGTGGAGATTAGCATTTTAAAATGTCTTGAAGCTCAAGCCTTTATACCCTGGGGAAAGGGAGAAATTTTCCAAGGAACTCAGGACGCCTTATTTCGCCTTCAGCTCTTCTTTTTACAAAGTAAGGAACATCAGACACGTTATTTACTGGAATCTCTAACAAAAACACTGCAAACGACTGTTTTAATCTGATATAACGTGTCTCAGGTTCTTTAGATTTCTGGAATCACTTTATATCCTTGAATAAGACGTCTCCGATTCGTTAGCGCTTGTACTTGCTCTGCTCCAATCGTGGGTGAGTAGCTGACTCCTGATCCTATCCAGAGCGAAGCTTTTCATTAAAAGGGAGATAATCCACTTTAACGGCACTTCAGGTACATTCAGGCTTTGATTATGTTTGAAGACATTCCCAAGTAAAAGTTACACTCAAAAAGACCACCGAAAAATTTCGGTGGTCTTTTACCAAATTCAGGTTTATCCATCTCAATCTGGTTTAATTATCTTTTAAGTCTTCAACAGAGTTGATATCCATGTACGTTGGAACAACCAGACCTTGTTTAACTCCTGTCATGCTGACAGCGATATCTTCAATCTGGTCTCCATATGTCTTCCAGTAGTCCCCATGTGTAAGCGGGAGCCAAACGGCTGGAGAAGCATCGATATCACCTGCTGCCAAGCCTGCCCACATGGGACCAGCTTCGACTTGCAGTGCTTTGACTGTGTAACCCAGATCCGTCTCAAGCACATACTTCATCAGGTTGGTACTCGCAATTTCAGAGTCCCATGCAACATAACCGAGACGTAAATTGTCACCTTTAACCGGGGTTAACCCCTTGGTCCATTCTTCAATTTGGTCCGGATGTTTTTCCGCATAAGTCTTGGCAGCTTCTTCAGGCGAAACGCCCTTTTGAATGTCTACCATGATTTCACTCATTTGATCTGCAGTCCAATTAAAACGAGAGAAGAACTCATAGGCAACGGGATGATCTTCCTTGATTCCCTTACGTCCAACCGTGTGAACTTCCTCTGCATCGCCGAAAATTAAGTCGGGATCATCCAAATACTTCAGATCATACTGATTGAACATCCAGTGTGGAGTCCAACCCGTAACGATGATGGGTTCTTCATTTTTATAAGCTTTGTCCAACGATGCAGTCATTGCTGCTCCGGAGCCTTCAATCAGATTCCAGTTAGACAATTCATAATGTTTAATGGCGTTTGCTGTGGCCTTCATCAGACCTGCACCCGGGTCAATACCAACAATCTGGTGATTAACCTCTTCGCCCACATTAGCACTTGCCGATGGAGTGGAAGAAGCGGCACCTGTCTCCAGATCTGCAATCGAGTTTACTTCAGTCATGTACTTAGGAACCACGAGGCCTGTACGTACACCTGTCATATTAGCCCCCAGATCGTCCACCTGGTCTTTGTAACGTTCCCAGTAGTCTGCGTGTGTCAATGGCAGCCAAGCTGCTGGAGAGGCATCTACGTCGCCTGAGGCAACACCCGTCCACATTGGTCCGGCTTCGACTTGCAGAGCGTTAACTTTATAACCCAATTCGTTTTCCATCACATATTTCAGCAAGTTCGTACTTGCGATTTCGGAATCCCAAGCCACATAGCTGAGTTTGAATGCATCACCGTTCACTGGAGTCAGACCTTTGGTCCACTCTGCAATCTGATCGGCATGTTTCTCAGCATAAGCTTTAGCTGCTTCTTCTGCGGATGTGCCATCCTGGATAGCAGTCATCATTTCACCCATTTCATCCGATGTCCATTGGAAACGGGACAGGAATTCAAACGCAACAGGGTGATCTTCTTTCAGACCTTTGCGGGCGATGGTATGAATTTCTTCAGCATCACCGAAAGATTTTTCTGGATCTTCCAGATATTTAAGATCATATTTGTTGAACATCCAGTGCGGAGTCCAACCTGTAATAATGATTGGGTCTTCATTTTTGATCGCTTTGTCCAGCGTGGCTGTCATGGCTGCACCAGAGCCTTCAATCAGAGTCCAGTCAGTCAATTTATAGTCTTCGATCGCTTTTGCAGCGGACTTCATGATACCAGCCCCTGGATCGATACCAATAATCTGATAGTTCACTTCTTGACCTACAGCATTGGCAGCTGAGTTGTTGCCGCCAGCCGAAGTTGTGCCACCAACGAAGTATTGTGAGAAACCAGCTACAAGCACAAGGAATGTTGCCGCAGCAGTGATCCATGCTTTTTGCTTGGCTGTAATGCGTGAGGTCTTTTTGCGACCTGGCATAAATACATTTTGTGTAAAACGGTCCAGTACAATCGCGAGTACAACAACGGCCAGACCGGCTTCGAAACCTTTACCGATTTGAAGCTGTGTTACAGCACGATAGACTTCCGCACCAATACCTTGTGCACCAATCATGGATGCAATAACAACCATGGACAGTGACAGCATGATGGTCTGGTTAATACCGGACATCACGGTAGGCAAAGCGAGTGGAAGCTGTACTTTGAACAACTTTTGCATGGAAGTTGAGCCGAATGCATCAGCTGCTTCAACCAATTCACTAGATACCTGTCTGATCCCCAAGTGAGTCAGACGAATCGTTGGCGGAATCGCAAATATAACGGACGCGATAACACCTGGAACGACACCTAGACTAAAGAATGTAACCGCAGGCAGCAAGTAGACAAATGCAGGCATCGTCTGCATGAAGTCAAGCAGCGGTGTAATGATACGCGCCGCAGTTTTACTGTATGCAAGCCAGATTCCGACAGGTACACCAAGCAGGATCGAAACCAATCCTGAAGTGATAACCAGGCCGAGTGTGTCCATCGATTGGGACCAGTATCCCAAGTTATCTACGAGCAAGAACCCGATAACCGTAAATAGTGTCAGTGGGAGTCGTCCTACGAGGAACGCAAGAACACCCAATATGGCAATGAACAGGAGTGGATGGGGCAGCATGAACAGCCCGGAGAAGAATCCAACTACTGCCTGAATAACAATAGAGATTACATTAAACAATCCGGAGAGCGAGGAGCTCATCCAGTCAACGATGGATTCAATCCACGATGCTAGTGGTATTTTGGGAATCATTCTCAAGTTCCTCCTTTACTGCAACTTCACCGCTAAGTGCACCCAGCAGGGCACCGCGGACGATAACACCTTGCAGACGGCCATTCTCACCAACAACAGCGAGCGGCACATGGGCTGAACTTACAATCTCGAACAATTCATGAATCAGGGTTTCAGGCGACACCGTCGGCCCGTCCGTGATCAGAATGTCATTTAATACTTTATTTTCGCGCATTGCACGGGTTGCATCTTCTGCAGTAATGACACCAAGCAGCTTCTTCGAACGGTCAATGACAAACAGATTAGAGACACCATTTTCGCGCATGAGTTCGAGGGCTACCCGAGGACCTCGGTCAAGTGTGATTGTCTCAGGGCGACGCATGACGTGAGCGGCAGTGAGGACCTTGGACAGATCCACGTCTTCGACGAAGCGGGCCACATATGAGTTGGCCGGTTGAATCATGATTTCTTCCGGTGTACCGATCTGCACAACTGCGCCGTCTTTCATGAGGGCAATACGATCGCCGATGCGCAGCGCTTCGTCCAAGTCATGGGTAATGAAAATAATGGTCTTTTTCATTTTATCCTGAAGCTCGATCAACTCATCTTGCATATCACGGCGAATCAATGGATCAAGTGCACTGAAGGCTTCATCCATCAGTAGTACTTCCGGGTCATTGGCAAGTGCACGCGCCAAGCCGACACGTTGCTGCATCCCGCCACTAAGTTCATCTGGCATTTTGTCTTCCCAGCCTTTAAGGCCAACCAGCTCAAGTGAGGTTTTTGCCTTCTCCCGGCGTACTTCCTTATCTACTTTTTGTATTTCCAATCCATACTCCACATTATCAAGAACGGTACGGTGCGGGAACAACGCAAACTTTTGGAAGACCATGCTAATTGTTTTCCGGCGCACTTCGCGCAATTGTTCTTTGTTCATCTTGCGTAGATCCTTACCATGGACCAGAATTTCTCCGGATGTTGGTTCAATCAGACGATTGAACATCCGAACCAGTGTGGATTTACCACTCCCGGACAGTCCCATAATAACGAAAATCTCGCCTTCCTTAATGTCCATGTTGACCCGGTTGACACCAACCGTTATCTGTTTTTCTTTGGCCAACTTTTCTTTACCCCAACCTTGCTCCAGTAATTGCAGACCTTGCTCGGTTTGGGGTCCAAACAATTTACTTACGTTTTTCACTTCAAGTATGGTCATGTTTTCACCCCTTCTGATGTGTTGTGCACTTCGAACGGCTTTCAGCATCCATAAGCCCATACACTTATGCGCCCAGCCACGAAATCCGGTAATTGTTGCTTCGCTTCCCGTCTTTCTGGGTAACGTTTTTAAGTCTAACAATACTTAACCAGTATATCAACCGAATAAACAGTACATAATGTTTGTACAGTAAAAACTGTACAAAGTTTTTCGTCCAAATACTCCGTCATTCTCCTTATTCTGGCTAATAAGGCAGCTTTACATTTGACATTGCTTTTCCTACAATAGAAAATGAGCTGAATTGAAGCTGAATTTTTTGGTTAAAAGATAGTCATAGGCAATTGTAGCCTGGTAAAGTTCCCATTTTCATACATTGGGTGAATGAAAGCCCTCTGGCATATATGATGTCCGGCCGAGTGCTTTCCCATGTAAGCAGGACTTTTAAAGTGTTGCAATTATTTCGCCAAAGACTGTGGAATGTTCAGAATGGAGGTTGCAAGCATGGGCTTGGACCATTTACAAGAGGAACAGCAGGCAACCGTGCTGAAGATTCGTAAGCGCGTCATTGAAGCCATTGGACGTAATATGGATCTTTACGGCGTTACGCTGTCGACGGGACACTTATATGGATTGCTATTTTTTGCAGACAAACCAATGACCCTTGACGATATGGGACGGGAAATGGAAATGAGCAAAACGAGTATGAGTACAGGTGTACGAACACTGCTGGATTTGAAAATGGTAAATAAAGTGTGGAGCAAGGGCTCCAGAAAAGACCTATATGAAGTGGAATACGACTGGCATCAGACGTTTACGGATTATTTTGCGATTAAATGGAGAAAAGCCGTGGAGAGTAACCTTCAGATTCTACGCAAATCAATTGAAGAACTGAATCGGTTAGTCGAAGGTCTGGATGAGCAGGCAGACGCTGAACTTATCCACATTCTGATGGAAGACAAACACAAAGTTTTGCAAGCGGAAGCATATTACAAATGGTTGGATCGGTTGATTGATACCATGGAAAATGAAGAGATATACAAGCTTGTTCCGAAGGAAGAGATCAAGGAACATTCATAATTACATGCAAAGGGCCCTTTCCGTTATAGGAGAGGGCCCTTTGGCCTGTGCAATATCTTACTGAATTATTAATGAAGGAACATGATGTAAAAGATAATCTTGCCCATCGTATCGACCTATGTTCACATCTAATGTCCGATCAGACCTGCCTGAGGAAAGACTACAGACTGCTGAGTAATCTGTTCCAGTTCGTTCAGAATCTGCAACCGGCCACCCGGGGTCCAGCATAACCGTTGCCAGTTCGAAATATCGTGAACGTTACCATACAATACAGCAGGGGATCGATTCCACGATGCCGTTTGTTTCATGCGTCGGAACACCTTTTCACTGGCAGGTTGAAGCGAAGCACGATGGATTAACAGGTAATCCGTGTCCAGCACGGGAATACTATCCGCTACATACTCATTTCTGGAACTTTCGGGAGATACAAGCTGAGCATGCTGAAGTCCCAATTCAGCATACAACAAGTTATTTAATGGATGCTCGCCAGTCCCTTGTAAGCGAATGAACTGGTTCGTAATCTCCATCAGAGCCAACCGTTTTTGTCCGAAATAGGGTTGCAGGTTCAGGCTTGCTTCAAGCTTGCGAAACTCAAGTTCTTTGAAATTCAGCAACGCTTGTTTCTCACGTCCGACCAGTTCGGCTATGCGAATATGGTTCTCTTTCCAGTCATCGGTAGACTCCAAGATGATGGTGGGTGCAATACTTTTCAGGCGATCGTAATAGGGCTTGTGGTAAAAGTCACCGATGATCAAGTCTGGCTTCGCCTGCCGAAGTTGATCGAATTGTCTGGTTAATCGGCGTTCTTGTTCATATTCATCCGATTCTCGGTCAAACACACCTTCACCTTCCAGCACAGCTACCGGGCGCAGTCCAAGCGAGGCCAAGTTCTCATGAAATCCCATAATGGATGCCGTAGCTACGCGAAGTTGATCTCTTTTCATATATACGCTGGGAGCAATCCCCAAGGTTTGTTTGAATTTGCGGCTAAAATAATACTCATTGCCATACCCGACAGATACCGCGACGTCTTTTAGGACACAGGATTCCTCTGTCAGCTGTTTTTTGGCTTCGTTTATACGTAAACGATTCAGGTAATCGGTCGGTGACATGCCTTTGGCCTTCTTGAAACTGCGTGAATAAGAGCTGGGCGTGAGTCCAGCAATCTTGGCAAGCTGATCCATGCTGATTCCTTCACTCATGTAACGTCGCATATACATAATACTGCGTTCCAAGGCAGGGTCCACTTTCTCATGATTGGCTTCCAGCCGGTTCTCTGAGAGAAACTGCAGCAGCTCATGCAGCTGGCTATGTATGCTGATAAAATGATCCGGTTGAAGACCGCGATAGGTTTCATACAGTTGTTCCAAACGTAATACAGCCTGCTGCTCATGACGAACCAGCAACCTGCCTGTCTCCCAATCCAGCGGGAAGGCAGGTGAAGAGGTCATTTTCCATTCACCGCGCACTTGCTGCAAACATACCGTATCCATGCTTAGCAATATACATTCGGTAACATTCGAGCGTGCAGCGGCCTCGATGGTTGTTCCTGGCTTCAGTACAAACAAGCTGCCCGCTTGCGCCGTATAGACTGTATCATTCAGGACCAGAACACCGTCTCCTTGCAAAATAAGACAGAGCATGGGCCGTGACACCGTCTTGCCTTGCACACGGAAATTCTCCCCACGACGCACACGGCACATGGAGGAGAGGAGCGGTAGAGATGAGGTTTCAGCAATGAAGGGAAACTGTTCAGTCATACGGACCATCCTTTTGTCTTATTTTTCTTAATGATAACAATTATCATTCTCATATGGAAGATATTTTTGAAAAATAGTTTTCGACAACCAAAAAAGGACTACCAAGAGCCGTTATGGCTGCATGGTAATCCTTTTTGTTATGGACATGTCCGTTGAATGGGCTATACGCCTGAATCAACATGATATGTTAGTACGGTGTCACCAATAGAATATTGTCGAGGAAAACGTCACTCATTACTTTTTTCCCTGTTCCACCCGTTTGCACGTGATACAAGCGATATTGATCTTTGGCATTGATGTAGAAGAGGCCCGCAACATCATCTCTGATATGGAATGCATCCCATTCGTCCCCGGTAAGTTTCGTTACCTTGAGGGCTGTATTAACCGAATAGAGTCCGTTGTTGCCCGAGATGTATGCAGCCGTAGATGTACCATTGGTCAATTGATTCGCAACATACGTTACATTGTTCAGGTTCAGATTGGCAGACTTGGTCACTTTGTTGCCCGAGACCGTTTTGGCATAAGCCTTTTTGTCTGCATCAATAAGGACAACCTTGTCTGTACCTAAGGCACTTACTTCACGAACGCTCTTGTTATGAAGTTGAAGTGTTTTGGCTGAAGTGGTTAACGCAAACGCTTTGCCTTTGGCATAATTATAATCCTTATTGCTGTCGAGAACGATTCCTTTGTTATACACGTAAAGATTGTTTCCCCAACCACCGGAATATACAGCATTCACATCCAGTTTGGCTTTGGGATTAACAGCGGTCGCTTTGCCAGTGTTGTAGTTCACCTTATACATGACAACAGCATTGGTGGAGTAAAACTCCTCGTAGGGGTCTGTATTTACCATCAGTTGCAGTACGTTTTTGGCTTGATTCGTAAAATAACGTCCTTCCACTGCGCCTGCGGCAATCCGCTGCACAGCTCCAGCACCGTTGGACGTTTTGGACACGATCCACGTGTTTCCATTAACCAACGCATTATAGTAGGCACGCCCTTTGGTTACCAGGAGGAATGGGAAGTCGGTATCAGCCTTGTCAGCAATCTTGGTGACAGATGAAGCGTCACTATTGCCATTCGCACGATAAATGGTACCTGTAGCATCCAGATAATAGATGAATCCGTTATCCGTGTAATAGCTGAGTACATCTGTAGCAAATGTCTCTGCCGCATCGCTGGACCCGTCATTTGGAACCCGAAGCAATGTTGTGGAAGAAGCAGTCTGCGTGTAGTAGAGATATGAGCCTGCCGCGTGCAAGTCCACACCTTGGAAATCAATTAATACTTCTGTTGTATTGCTGCCATCCGCGGATACTTTGTACAAAACTCCGTCGGACTCATAATACACTGTGGATTGGCTAAGTGAAGCTGCCTCGGCTGCGGTTCCACCTCCCAATGTCACTGCTGCAATGAGTGCAAATAACAGCAATGTACAGATGGTGCGTTGTACGTATGTATACCCTGTTTTCATTCGTTCATCGTCCCCTTCGTTCTTCTATATGTATGTTGTTAATTCCTTATGTTATATCGGTAAACTATGGAAGATATGTTAGCTCTCAAACATGAAAAAAGAAGAGAATGAAATTGAATTTCATAGTCATTCAAACCTGAAATCAAATTGCGCATGATGCTGCCAATCCCGTCCCAAAGCATTCTCCGCCTGACTTGATCGTGATAACATTACACTCAACCAGAGCAGAGGAGTGAGCGATCATGTTAATGAATGTGGCGATCATCGGATTTGGGAATGCAGTGGTGAATTATCATTTGCCTTATCTGGACAAAAAAGAAAACATCAAGGTGAAGACGATATACCGTCGGGAGGAAGATCGGGTTGGCGATACAGAGCGTGAATCACTTTATCCCGAGATTACTTTTACAACGAATATCGAAGACATATTGCAGGATGATGAGATTGAATTGATTGTTGTCGCTACCCATGTGGATAGTCATGTAGAGTACGCCAAGCTGGCATTGGAACACGGGAAACATGTACTGGTGGAGAAACCTTTTGCCTCCACTTCTGCGGCAGCCAAAGATATTTTTGAACTAGCCAATCGTAAAAATCTCATCGCCATGGCAAATCAAAATCGCAGATTTGATGGTGACTTTCTGACATTGAAGAAAGTGATTGAGAGCGGCAAACTGGGGAATATTGTTGAAATCCAGTCCCACTATGATTATTTTCACCCACAGTATGCGAGAAGTGAATTTGGATTGATGCATGGCTTGGCCGTGCATACGATCGATCAGTTAATCTCCATCTATGGCGTAGCTGACCGTATTAATTATGATGTTCGGAGTTTGATCGCGCCGGGTGAATCCGATGATTATATCGATATTGATTTTCGTTATGGACGAATGAAGGCCACGATTAAGTGCAGTCTGCTTGTGAAGATCGAACATCCAAAATTCATGGTACACGGGGATCGAGGGAGCTTTGTTAAATATAGCAGCGGACATCAAACGAAAAATGGAGATGGACGAACCAGGGTATCCATTGAAGCTGAACCGGAGAATAACTGGGGTACGATTAGTTATGTGGACGATGAGGGAATATCACATACGGAGAAAGTTCCTTCGGAAGCGACAGACTATGGCATTTTATATGATCAACTGCTTCAAGCCATTCGACATAACGGTGATAAACCGGTCAAGGATGAAGAGGTTTTATATGTATTGGATATTTTACATGACGGAATCGAAGCAGCGAAGAGAGCCAACTGACAAACAACCAACGACAGGAGCGAAACGATATGCTGAATATAGCAACGATTGGTACAGGGTCCATTGTAGATGCCATTTTATCTGCGATCAATGAGCTGGAAGATGTTACGTGTACAGCGATGTACTCCCGGAAGAGAGAGACAGCACAGGAGCTTGCGGGTAAGTATGGGGTCGATACCATCTATACGGACCTGGAATCCCTATTTTCAGATACAAATGTAGATCTCGTATATATTGCTTCACCAAACAGCATGCACTACGAACAGGCCTATCAGGCACTTCAACATGGCAAACATGTCGTCTGCGAAAAACCGTTCACGTCCACGCTTCAGGAAGCAGAAACGCTGATTGCACTTGCACAAGAAAAGAAACTGTTGCTGTTTGAAGCCATCTCCAACATTCATCTGCCCAATATTAAAGTCATACAGGAGCAACTACCAAAGCTTGGTCCGATCAAACTCATCCAGTGTAACTACAGTCAATACTCGCGCAAATACAATGATCTGCTTGCAGGGGAAACGCCGAACGTATTCAATCCACATTTCTCTGGTGGCGCGCTGATGGATATCAATATTTATAATCTGCATCTGGTCATGAATCTGTTTGGCAGTCCGAATACCGTATCGTATACCGCGAACCAGCATGCAAACGGCATTGATACGTCAGGAGTAGTGGTTCTTAAGTATCCGGAGTTTATTGCGGAATGTGTAGGTGCCAAAGACACAAACAGCATGAACTTTGTGCTCATTCAGGGGGAGAAAGGTTATCTTCAGGTTGTGGGAGGAGCAAACGGTTGCCGGGAGATCAAGCTTCAGATCGGGAATGAGCCTGCTGAGGCGTATAATGCGCAGACCAAATCCAATTGGCTGTATTATGAGTGGGAAGCGTTCAGGGACATCCATGCAAATGGGGATCACAAACGGTGTTACGAACTACTCGAACACAGCCAATCTGTGATGAGTGTACTCATGAGTGCGCGTAAGGATGCCGGAATTGTATTTGCAGCGGACCAGCGTTAATCGTTAATACGTATCGCTAATGCTCCCCATGTATAACATGTCGAAAATGTAGAGTACCGAGACCATCGAAGACATTTTGGATAGCCTTAATTGTTCATTGTATCCATAAGCCAGCAGCGTTTCATCACAATGTCTGGAGAGGGTTGAATGGTTGTTGCCTGTGACCGCGATGACTTTCATCTGTTTGTTCCTCAGCACTTTGGCAGCTTCAATCATGGATTGATTCTCACCTGTGTGTGAGATAACAAAAGACAGCGTCAGGCTGTTGGGATTCATCGTGTTCAAGTAATGCATGTTGGGACTATTATGAGCAATCGCAGATATGCCGAGTTCATTCCACTTGGCACAAGCCTGCTGAGCCAGATAATAATTCATATCACTGCCATAGATATCGATACGTACGGATTCTTTGACCCAGCTCGCGATTCGTAGCAAAACAGGAGCATTTAACATCCGGCGCGTATCATCTAGCGCCTGCTGATACAGGTAAGGAACTGAGTCGATGGCAGCCAGCACGTTGCCTTGTTCTGCAATTACATGATCCTGCGTCTGCAACGCGGAAGGTATCTGTTGATATTCAAGAGCAAGCTTGAGCTGAAAGTCTGGGTACCCCTTGGTACCCAGCTTTTTGCATAAGCGAACAATGGTGGATGAGCTTGTATAGGTCTGCTGAGCCAGTTCATGGGCAGTGGAATCGAATACAACTTCGGGATTGTTCAGAATATAGTCCACAATATGTTTCTCCTGTGCTGTTAATTGTGAAGCATATTTTAATTTTTGAAGTAGTTTGGATTCCATACAGTTGTTCCATTCCTCTCTATAAATCATCCCATAGCATATATCTCCACATCATAACCTGCACTTATTTATTTCTCAATCTGTATAGCGGAGCGACAGTGTAGTTTGTTGATTTTCGTCGCTACACTCCACATCATTCAGATCTGACTTTCCGCCAGTTGCTGACGACTATTCCACGACGTGACCAGACGAAGAAGAACCACACTTATGAGTAGGAGCACTGCTCCAATCATGACTAACATCCAAGGACCAATCAGCAGCATGCCACTGGCTTGACCAGCGACTAAGGCGATGAGGGGGAGGACAATTAATCCGCCGAGCTGATAGGCTTCCTGGAACCCACGGACCTTGGCCGAGATCAGGACGTTTAATAAAATGACCATAAGACTGCAAGCGGGAACAACCCACACGACAAGTATTATCCAGTTCAGATTGGGAAACATCAACGTTCCAAACATGGGATACATCAGAATATTGGCAATGATTCCGTAGATCAGGAAAGTAACCCAGGATAATAGAATGGAAGGGATCAGGGCAGCTAGCACTTTACCTTTAAAAAGAGTGTCCATGCTGATCGGTGTGAACAACAATCCTTCCAGCGTCTTGCGTTCCTTCTCACCAGCGAAACTATTGGCCGTCAGAATACTGGAGGCCATTACCGGAATGATGAGAAACAAGGGAGCGAACATATACATGGCCAAGTAATAGACAATACGATGATTATCTGTAGGCATGGAAGCAAGTTGAGGAATCTGTCCGCCATGGGTTAATGCATCCAATGATTCGAGTAGAAAGCTGATGTTGCCCAGAGAACGAAGTTCCATTCTGGAGGCCGCCCACAGGAGAGCAGAGGGCATAATGATTCCGATAATCAGTGGAACGATCAACATGGGCAACCAGAGCTGAACGCTGGCTGTGACGGACCGAATATCTTTACGTACCAGTGCACGTATGGCTTGGCGGTTATTCATGGTGGTGTGCCTCCCTTATGGCAAAATAGATACTTTCCAGATCACTGCCCGTGATGCGGGCCTGATAGACTTGACCATGCTCCGTTAATTGCCTTAGCAGTAATGGAATATCTTCACGCGATGTAAGCTGGAATGTCGCTTTATGTGCGGAGATTATTTCAGGTGTAAAGTCGGTTGTCGTGTGCCATCCATCGGGCATGTCGGCTTCTACTTCGAGTTTCGGAGTGGACAGGTACCGGCTAACAATCTCCTGTTCCGTGCCTTCCTCCACGATGCGCCCCTTTTCCATGAAAATATAATGATCACAGACGGCTGACAACTGGGACAGCACATGGGATGAGACCAGGATTGTCATCTTTTCTTCCTTATTTAACTGACGGATAATGCGCAGAACCATCTGAATTCCATCCGGATCCAGGCCATTGGTGGGCTCATCCAGAAACAGGATGGAAGGACGGTGCAAGAGTACTCGTGCAAGGCCCAAGCGTTTCTTCATGCCTGTGCTATAGGTGCCGACTTTTCGATGCTGATAATCCTGCAACTCGAACAGATTTACAAGCTCGTCGATTCGTTTCTTGGCATGCTTCAGGCCAAAAACATCTGCGAAGAAAGTCAGATTATCACGCCCGCTCATATTTTCATATAATCCACTTTGCTCGGTAAGAGTGCCACACATGGCCAGTACTTTCTCCGCCTCACGAGCGGCGTCCAATCCGTTAATGGTTACCTGTCCACCGGAAGCGCCTAAGACACCATTCATGATACGGATCAGTGTGGTTTTGCCTGAACCGTTGGGTCCAATCAACCCGGTGACACTGCCTTGTTTAACTGTGAAACTGACATCATGCAGTGCTTGATGCACCTTGAATTGCTTGGATATGTTGCGTACTTCGATCATGTATATTCACCGTCCGATCTGAGTTTGGAGATTATACGTGTGGTAGGCTGATATCGTTCAAATGGACGACAAAAAAGATCTATTCCTCCTTCAATAGTCCCGAATGTAAGATGCACATTTACCCTGAAGTCTGTCTGAAATCGGGTCTCAGGTTTGTTTTCACTCTGCCTTGTAACATGTATCCTTATTTTAGGGTAGAACATCCGTTTCATTGCTATTCATAACGTGGTAATGGAAGATAAGTCCTTACGTCTCATGAATGCCTGAAATATGCATATAACGCCGGTCTTGGTTATTCAGGGCCGGCTTGACGTGATGTTTTGGCGTGCCTGTCACGGGGAACGTCTGTTTCTAACGATTACATAATGAATTCGTCTAACACATCCATATGAATACATCGTATGGGTACATATTGTGTTCGACGTAGAGGAAGGTGAGTGAATCATGACAGCATCCAATGAATATCGTTTTCAAGTGAACCTGAGCGGGATGATCCAGATTTTATCCAACCATCTA
Organism: Paenibacillus sp. FSL K6-1122; assembly: GCF_037977015.1. NCBI lineage: Bacteria > Bacillati > Bacillota > Bacilli > Caryophanales > Paenibacillaceae > Paenibacillus > Paenibacillus sp. FSL K6-1122. The sequence continues at coordinate 1,632,719 of NZ_CP150272.1, forward strand.
TATAGCAGTCCGAAAGTGTTCTTGCGAGAACTGATGCAGAATGCGACTGATGCGATTACCGCACGAACGGAGGCGGAGCCAGGGTATCAGGGTGAAGTGCGTGTTGAACTGACGGGAACAGGTGAGCAATTGACCATGATGGTGGAGGACAACGGCATCGGCTTGACCGAAGCTGACATCCATGAATTCCTAGCGATGATTGGACAATCCTCGAAGAGGGGGCAGCAAGCGCTGCTGGATGGAGAGACTTCGTTTATCGGGCGTTTCGGGATTGGGTTGTTATCCTGTTTCATGGTGAGTCACGAAATTGTCATGCTGACGCAATCCGCGAAGGGCGGCCCTTCGATGGAGTGGCGGGGCAAGCCGGATGGCACCTATACGATTCGACAGTTGGACACACAGCTGTCCCCGGGGACCAAAGTATATCTGCGTTGCACACCGGACGCGGCGCACTACTTTGAACCAGAGTATGTGAAAGAAGCTCTGTTCTATTACGGAGCATTATTGCCGTATCCGGTCACGTTGTATCATGACGGCGCGCAACATGTGGTGAATAGCGAGACACCAATCTGGCTGATGGACCCTGCACTCGCACGTTCACGCAGAGCGGAGGTATTGGCTTTTGGTGAACGTCTGCTTGGCGAGCAGTTCCAGGACTTCATTCCGTTGACGACAGCTTCAGGCCGTACCGGAGGTATTGCTTTTGTACTGCCACACGCGGTTAATCTGAATGCCAAGCGTTCTCACCGGGTTTACCTGAAGCGAATGCTGATTTCGGAGAAGGCTGAGAACATTTTGCCAGAGTGGGCTTTCTTCGTGAAATGTCTGATTTGGACAGATGAGCTTCAACCGACGGCATCACGAGAACATTTTTATGAAAATGAAAAGCTGGAGGAAGTTCGCTCCGAACTCGGAGACGCACTTCGCAAGGGACTGGCCGACATGGCTGAGAGCCAGACGGAACGGCTTCAGAAGCTGATTCGCCTGCATGCCCTGTCCATGAAGGCACTGGCTGTGCAGGACCAAGCATTTTACGCGATGATTCATCGCTGGTTGCCATTTGAGAGTACGAGGGGGCACCGTGAACTGGGTGAGCTAATTGATGAAGGAGAGACGTTGTATTTCACGTCCTCTGTTGATGAGTACCGTCAGATTCATCATGTGGCATCCGCACAATCGATGCTGGTGATTAATGGTGGTTACATCTATGACAGCGAGTTGATGGCGACACTGCCAATGACCGTGCACAACGTACACACGGAGCGGCTACAGCCGGATCAGGTCTCGATGAGTTTCACCGATGTGCCACCCGCTGAGCGTAATCAGTATTATGATGCATTGCGACTGGCCGATTCTGCCTTACAGCGCTTCCGTTGTCGGGCTGAGGTGAAAGGTTTTAAGCCATCGGATCTGCCAGTGTTGTTCACACTGTCTCAGGAATCCTCAACCCTGCGTGCGCTTGAAAAAGCAAGCGAGGAGAGCACGGAATTGTTCTCGTCTGTTCTGGGTTCATTGTCTTCTAGTATGAGTTCAGCAGGGTACTCAACCTTATATTTGAACGTGAGTAATCCGATCATTCAGCGGGTACTGACATCACCGGATGATCAGATGACACCGATTGCCATCGAGATGTTATACGTCAATGCACTGATGATGGGGCATTATGCCATGAGCAAGCAGGAGCTTGAAGTGTTAAATCAGGGCATTGTTCGTTTTATTGATTGGGGTTTGCGTGCAAATACAGATCGTAAGGGGGAAGCCTGATGAAGACAGAGATGGATTTTGAAGAACTGATGGACGAGGCCTATGGTTTGCCCAATGGTCCGGCGAAACTTGGTATGCTGGAGGAAGCAGCAAGAGTCGCCGATGTGAACGGCATGGAGGAAGAGGCATATGAAGCAAGATCGGAGATTGTGGAGACAGCAACATTCTGTGGTTATCCGATGAAAGCGCTGATTGCTTTTTCCTGGCAGCTGGGCAAGTTCGACCAACAACCCGAAGAATATGATGAAGAAACGTTAATGTGGTCGTACAAATGGATATTGGGCAAGATGCCCGACTTTCCGGAAATATCACGCGAGAAGATCCTGGAGCTGTTGGAGGATTTCGGACGGCGTTTCAAGTCCTACGGTTACAGCGAACGCTCCTACTGGTATTATCGGTTCCGGATCTTTATGGATTTTGGGGAGCTGGAGGAAGCGGGACGCAGTTATGATCGATTCAGAACGATGGATCGTGACTTTATGAGTGACTGCGAAGCCTGTGAGCAGGATGAGATTATGCGATATTTCTTGTTAAAAGGAGACGATGAGAAGGTGTTGGAGGCGGCACAGCCTATCCTGAAAGGGCGTATGAGTTGTGCGGAGATTCCCCATCTGACTTTATCTGAAATTTTGATGCCGTTATATCGACTGGGACGGACTGCGGAAGCAGATAAACATCAGACCAAGGGATATCGCCTGATCAAAGGCCAGAACGATTTTGTGCAGAGTTTTGCGGAGCAGATGGATTATCTCACACGTACGAATCCGGCAAAAGGCATTGATGTGCTGGAGGAAACACTGGTGTTCGCTGCTGATCATGAAGATCCTTACGCTAAAATGTTGTTTTATGCCAGAGCGGCATCGTTGCTTCGCCGCTGGGTGGAAGAATCTCCAGAATACCGATTGCGTTTGCCAGCATCCTTCCCCTATGAAGGTGACCCGGGCGACCTGCTCAAGCTGGCCGATTACTTTGCGGAGCATGCTCAGACCGCTGCAGCCAAGTTTGATCAGCGCAACGGGAACCACCATGTATCTTCGTTGATCGAATAGAGACGGATATAACCCAGTAACAGATCGCTATAATAAGTTATGAAAAGTAACGAAACAGGCTTGTTCAAGAAGGATCGTATCCTTCTGAACAAGCCTGTTTTTTTCTTGCATCATAAGCATGATCAATCTAATCGGTATGAAGATGTTTTATTTTTATTGTGCTGAAGTCACAGAAGGGACCGGCGCTGGTACAGGAACCGGCGCAGTTTCAGATGTCTCATCTGCAGGCTCAGCTCCTTCAGCAGGTTCTGCTTGTGGCTGCTGAGCAGCCATCAGTTCAGCGACGATTTGATCTGTTGGTTGGGTAAGCAGCGCATACATGATCGCAGCCTCTTCCTGACGAATCAGAGGTTTGCGGGAAAGGAAATCAACAGAACCATCCTCCATTACCTTCACCTCGGGTCCATGGATACCAAGCTTCGCCATCATCTGAATGGCTGGTACAGCCCATGCATCTGTGTGCCCCGCAAGTTTCACATCATTGAACAGTTCGCTAGGATATTGCAGTTGCATAATTCTCCACATCATGACCATGGCTTCCTGTCGGATAATCACTTGATCCGGCTTAAATTGCTGTTCGTCCGTGCCAGTAATCATACCCAACTCATATCCGAGTTGAATATATCCGGCTGCTGCATGATCTGCCCAGTCGGTGCCAGCAGGAGGCGTAGTTTTGCTGGGCTTCAATCCACTCAGTTTAAGGGTGTTCTCAATAAATTCAGCTCGTGTCACACCTGTTTTTGGTTGGAAAGACTTGTTGCCATCATTCTCATAATATCCAAGAGATTGTATGGCATAGATGGCTTCGGCATAAGGACTGTTCTCACGAACATCCCGGAAGCCCATAGGCTTTTGACCTTTTTTCTCATAACCCATAGGGTTGAGGTAAGGTTCTTTCATGTATGTGGTTCCATCTGCATATTCTTTGAATGCTGTGAATTGACCAGTCAATTCATCTTTGAAGAGATTATCTTCCACCTGAATCAGGTTGCGTTGACCCAGGAATACATCGTTAATGCTCAGTTGTCCTGGCTTATCCCCGCCACCTTTCAAGGAACTTACAATCGTGCTAAGTCGAAGATCTGCGTACAATCCGGTGAAGCGTTGCAGCTCAGCTGCGGATTGCGGCGTGTATTCCTTGAACTGTACAGGCTCTGCATATTCCGGGAAGAAGCTCTGGATGAATGCAGGGTAGAACAGGTTACGAAGTGCTCCATTTTGATTATACGTCAGGAAAACGCCTGTATTTTGCTCGGGAATAAGGAAGAGATAAGAGCTGAATCCGGTCAGGTCGCCTCCTTTTGTAATAACTTTTGGACTACTTCCTGCTCCGGGAAGCTGAAATGCAGCTTCGAATCCATACGACGTGTTTGGTAACAGTGGATGAATGGAAGAACGGTACTGTTCCATACTTTTTACCGTGGATTCCTTGAAAATTCGCTTGTTGTCCTTCACGCCATCATTCAGGAACGCAATCATGAACTTCCCGATGTCCTCAGCGGTAGACAACATGCCACCTTGAGGCATTGGTGTTGGAGAGATGGTGTAAAGATCAAGCGGATTGTGTGCCGCATCATAGCCCGTGGCCAGCTGCTTTTGGAACTTTTTGTCCAGCATGAAACTGCTATTATCCATTCCTAGCGGTTTGAAGATATGTTGTTGCATGTAGGATTCAAAGGGCTCGCCGCTTACATTTTCAACAATCATGCCAAGCAGCAAAAACGAGAAATTATCGTACATATAGGCGCTACCAGGCTCGCGAACGACAGGAGGCATGTGTTGCTTAGCGTAATCCTCCATCGCTATGTACTTGTCGAAATCAGTATGGATGTCTTCCTGCTGCGGATCACGAATCTCGAATCCGGTCGTGTGTGTGAGCAGGTTCTCCACAGTTACAGGTTTGTCAAAAGGATTATCGAATTCGAGCCCTTTCACATAGGTCTGAAAATCAGCTTGCAGATCAACCTTGCCTTGCTCCACTAGCTGCATTACAGCAGCTGACGTGAACGTTTTGGATACAGAGGCTACACGGAAGGCCGTATTTTTCGGATCGATCGCTGTTTTACTCTCCACATCGGAGAAGCCATATCCTTTTTCCGCCAGAACTTTGCCATCCTTCACAACAACAACGGAGGCTCCCACATAATGGGGTTTTGCCTCAGGTGAATCGAAGAATGAATCCAGAAAAGCTGTAGCCGATTCAGTTGTCAGCGCTTTCGTCTTTCCTTGTTCAGCAGCTAATGGAGTCACGGTCTCCGCCTGAACTGCGGGTACCCACAGACTGAGAGACAGAACCGCAGCCATAAAAGCTCCTGTTAGGGAGGTGAACCTGAAACGGGTCTTTCGTTTGGATAAATGCATGCAAACACTCCTTTATGAAAATATTTACAAAATAGTTACCTACCCATGTATTACTGATTACTCGCACGATAGGTTTCACGATAATAGATTCCAATGTTGGCAATCCAGATCACAGAGAGCATCACAATTGGGAATGGAGCAAAGGTAAAGAGCATCGAATATAGAACCATAGAGACCATTCCAACACCAAGAAGTACATTCATCATCTGAAAAGAACGATAGGCTGCGCGATAGACAATCCATTTCTCGCCTTCATCCAGCTTCTCAAAATGATCCTTCTTCATGTTGCGCGAGTTCAGATCCAGAGTGCGCTCAGGATAATAACGGTTGTATCGCTTCACAGTCAGAGTTTGCACGACCACAACGATGATAATAGAGATACACGAAGCAACAAAATTCAAGAGGTTGAACAGTTCTGGAGAATTCGGCATGGTTCGGTTGGATGCATACAAGGATAAAGCAAGTGCTGCCCAAGTAAACGTAAGAATAACGCTGAATCCGCTGAGGATCATCGCTTTACCGAGGGAGCGCTCTGCGGGAGAGATGAGTGAATCGGAATCTCCATAAGCGTCATCTTCCATGGGAGGGACAGATGGCGTGCGGGAGAGACTGAAGATGTTCCACACCGTCATAACTACCACAAGAGCCGCCAGGATTGCGAATAAAAGATCATAGTCATAATACACGGACAGCGTCCAGTTCAAGTCAGAAGGGAGTTTACTGACTCCGCTAGCTCCGAGAAAACCAACTACAGCGCCACCTGCAGCATACAAGGGAAGACGCAACCGCTTTTTAATGGACGAGGATGATGAATTTTTCATTTTAATCTCCACCTTTCAGTTCAAAGATTTTTTCGACAGGTTCACGAAATACATGTGCTATTTTTAGTGCCAGAACGACCGACGGAGAGTAATCTCCACGCTCAATCAGGGCAATGGTTTGACGGGATGCACCAATGAGTTTGGCCAGTTCTGCTTGGGATAGCCGGTCTCTGGCTCGTAACTCCCGAACGTGATTGTGTAATTCTTCCACTTGCTCACCTCCATGAACCTAATGTACATGATATTTGACTAAATGTAAACTATAATATACAAAATGTTAAAGATAATTTACTTATGAACGTTGATCATGGACATGAAAAAGAGAGCCAGTTGGGCTCCCTAGGATGATTATTTTGTTGCCGGAAAAGTTGCCAGAAAAGTGAAATCAAGATGCATCTGCACACGGCAGATGTTGATTTTGTTCCTCTGCCCTCCGAAGTAACATTCGGAAAAAGACGAGCGCTCCAAGCCCCATCAGGATATACAGACCAGCCATCGCATAGGAGGGCAGAAAGGCTCCAATGGTTAACCCGAGACTGCCGAGAAGGGCAGCAACGTTGTAACTCAACCCGTCAGCAGCCATATAGGCAGCACGGTCCGAATCTGGAATCATGCCCGCGAGCATGACCTGACGAACAGGGGCGTACATCAATTCTCCAATGGTTAGCAATATAGCGGATGAGATGAGTAACCAGGCCCAGTTGCTGAAAGCAAGTACGGTGAAACCTGCGGTGTAGAGGAGCATACCAACAGTCATAATAGATCGGGACTGGAAGCGACCTATCCATCTGGTGAATGGAATGGCAACCAAGGAAACCATTACGGTGTTGATGACCATGATCAGGCTGAACATATGCAGACCTGAGATATCTGAGCCGAGCAGTTGGGCGGTGAATTCATTTTTTAGACGAACAGCGATGTATTTATCCAATTGAAATTCCAGGGAGACTGCAAGTACAGTGGCCGTGAAAAATATCATGAAACGTTTGTCCTGAAAGACCGCCCAGTACGTTTTCAGTATGTTCCTCTGGATGGGAGCATCGCCATAACCTGATCCACGTTTATCCATTGTTTCGCGAATCATAAAGATCAAAATAAACAGGGTAGCTAGGCTTTCAAGGCATACCAGACTGAACAATAGGAAACGAAATGATTCGAAAAATAGCCCGCCCATCAGTGCACCAAAAGTTACAGCAACGTTTGTTGTCCAATATTGCAATCCATATACATAATGACGTTCATGTTCACTGCTCACGTCGACAATCATGGCATTAGCAATCGGCACGGTGATCCCTGAACTGAGACTGCTGAGCAGAAACATGAGACAAGTGACAATGATCGAATCCATCCACGGCGAATTGGCGATGGCCAAGCCGAGTAGAGCCATGACTTGGAGACTTTGTGCGATCACCATTAATTTTTTTCGTCCAATTCGGTCAGACCAATATCCTGCCCACAATCCCACAATCATGGAAGCGACAATATTGACCGTCAGCAATAACCCCGCCAAACCTGCGCCAATCTGAATACTCAGATAGATCGCCATGAATGGAATGATGGACTTCTGGGTCAGATCGGTGAAAAAATCAGTAATGATACGTATCCTGATGTTCGGGTGCAAATCGGCGTATTTCATAAATCGTTGTTCTTCCTTCCCACTGGTCATGTTGATGTTACTGAGTATAATGGAGGAAAACCTGAAGAAAAACTGTAGAAGCATCCGGATGGATTTCGTATTTTAGCAGAAGGTAGGGTATATATGGACGTATCAGAACATTACATTCAACTGCGATTAAACTTTCCACATGTACATGATGAACAAGAAGTACTTACAACGGTAGGTGAACTTGCCGATCTTTTATGTTGTACCATGCGCAATATGAACCTCATTATGAACAAATTCAAGGAGAACGGATGGGTCAGGTGGAACCCGCAACGCGGAAGAGGCAAAAAATCGATGCTGGTATTTTGTGTCCCGTTGCTTGAAGTGGCGCGTGAACGGTTTGACCATCTCCTGGATGGGAACAGGATGGAGGATGCCTATGAACTGGCCACCACCTTGCCAATTACGATGAGAGAACATCTGATGCAGCAAATGCAACATCAATTTGGTCTGCGTTCGAATGGAGAGGACAGAGGACGAGTGGATACATTGCGGATTCCACGGAATATCCCTTTTAAGACATTGGATCCCACGCAGACGGCCATGTGGGGAGAAGTTTTTATTGTTGCGGAGGTTTTTGATCGTTTGGTTCGTTATAATGCTGAACACCAGGTCTGTGAACCGAGTCTTGCTGTGGCATGGGAGAGTCATTCAGAGGGGAGGGAATGGACTTTTTATCTGCACAAAGGTATACCCTTTCATCATGGAAGAATATTGGATTCAGATGACGTGAAGTTTACCTTTGATCGCATTATCTCTGACAATAGTAACCCGTGCAGGCCTCTGTTTGGATCTATTGAGCGCATAGAGACTTTGGACGAATTGACTGTACGTTTTGTGTTAAACAAGCCTAACTTCATGTTCCCGGATCTGATGAGCAGTATGTCTGCATCGATCTTGCCGAGAGATGTGGAGATGAATCCGCTCCATCCGATTGGAACAGGACCTTATCGGTTGACGCGTCATGATTCCAAGCTGCTTGTGTTGGAAGTATTCCCTTCCTACTTCCGAGGCCGAGCCTATATTGACCGCGTTGAAATATGGCAACTTCCCCATTCTGGGAGGGTGGAGTCCGTCATCAAGCATAATATATTTCCGGATGCGGAGCCTCGTGCCGTGCAGCATGAGATGCAGGGTGGCATGTATATGACGTTTAATATGCAGAAGGAAGGGCCGCAGCATGAGGTGAATTTTCGCCGGGCTGTTCAACAGCTATTGAATGCGCAGGAGTTGTCGCAAGCGCTCGGAAGCACGAACACGCAGGCTGCTTATAGTCTGATTCGAGGACGAGTACAGCAACCTTTAAAGGTGGGTTCAGATCAAGGGGAGCCAGGGAAACAGCAATCGGAACAACCGGATGGTTCGGTCACACCTGTACCTGACCTTTCCGTGGAGACCTCACTGGCGCGGGCCTCAGCATTATTGCGTCATAGCTCTTATCAAGGGCAGAGTTTAAGTCTGTGGGTGGAAGAAGGAGAGAAGATGGAGACGGATATGGTCTGGTTTGCAGAGAGATGTAAACAGATTGGCCTACATATCAACATTATGCCGGGAGATCCGGTCCACGCAGTCTATCAAGATGGGTTTGGGGATTGTGATCTGATCTATACGGGAGAAGTATTCAATGATCATGTCGTGCTGAGTCTCGTGACGATGTACACCTTCCAGAATACGTTATTCCTGATTGCGATGAATGATTACTGGAGACATGAACTGGAACAGGAATGTGGACGAGTGGTCATGATCCAGGAAGCTGCGGAGCGGTTGAATAGATTGATTCGGCTAGAAGATCGACTGATTCAGGAGGCATTGCTTCTGCCCACATACAGCTTCAAGGAAGAACACGCCCATCATGATTCACTGAGAGATTATCGTCTTGCGGGGTATGGTCTGCCTGATCTGCGCAGATTGTGGGTGAAGAGAAGCCCTGGGGCCGCTGAAGAGGATACGAGTTATCCGGTGTATATTCCGTTGTGGTAGGATTAGCTGCCACAACGGAAATGAATCAGGCGTTTTCTATATAAATTGAACTAAACATTTATACAAAATGGAGAGGACAGAAATAACCTGAGGAAGCAGAGCGTTCGCCTTTATCCCCGGATTTTCACTTTATGAAAAGAAATCAAAAAAATCTGGGGATAACAGCGATCAGAAGGTTGTTCTGTCATCGGAGTGACCAGTGTAAATATATTCATTAGTTCAATTTATATAGGTTCAGATCATTTACGAAACCCTGATGAATTCAATAGGCTTTGTACCCGGTTCAAGCAACAAAGGAATGGAGATGGATTGAGCAACTTCTGAAGATTCATTGAGGGTAAACGTATACGTGATCTTCAGACCGAATAACACAAATTCGACGGAAAACGTATCTTTCCCTGTGTATTCCATGGGCATTTCAATGGCGTTAAAGGTTGCTTGCAACCCGTCCGTTGTCTCTTGAATCGACATCTCGCCATAACCAGGATGCGTGTAAATACCCGCATAAGCGGTGTAAGGGCGATCACAAGGTATGATGTGAGGTTCTTCAATATTTTCCTCAACCGCAGTGTCTGCTTGAATAGGCACTTCCAGAGGATTCTCCGGATTAGCCTCCGTTTCTGTTGATTCTTTCCCCATTAATTTTCTCAATTTGGAACTCCAATTGACGGGCTCTAATCCAAGCAGTCGGTCCATGATATGAAAAGCAACCGTATACGGAATTATACTTCCGTTGGTATTGCTCAGAACCACGATTCCAATCTGCTCCTCTGGCAAAAAGGCAACTTGTGATGCAAAGCCATCAATAGCCCCACCATGATGAATCATGGCATGTCCACGATAAGGCTCAATCATCCAACCCAGACCATATGTACTCATAGGCAGTTCTTGGCTTATGAATGGCGAATCACTGGGCATCTGAGGACTATGCATAATCTTCATCTGTTCCTTAGATATCAATGACGTTCCTTCCCATTGACCTTGATGCAACTGGAATTGAAGCCATGCAATCATATCGATTAGATTGCTGTTAATGGAACCAGCAGGTCCTATGGCATCAATGGCTCGAAAAGGTATTCTCGTATTCTGACCATCCTTCTCCATATAAGGGTAAGCATAGTCAGGCTGAAGTTGCATTTTTTCAACAGAGAACAGACTTGAGTTCATACCCAGCGGATTAAATAGAGTCTTCTGAACCATCTGCTCCCACGAAGTTTCATTGAGCTGTCCAACCAGATAACCTGCCGTCATGTACATCAGGTTCTGATACTGCCATTTGTTTCGGAAATCCTGATTTGGCTCCAGATACTGTAATGTTCGAACAAGTTCTTCTCTTGTAAGTGGGGAGTTGTACCATACCAACTCATGCCTTGGAAGACCGGAACGATGACACAGCATGTCGCGAATAGTTATACGTTCTGTTGCGATCGGATCAAACATCTGGAAGTCTTTCATATACGACTTCACAGGGGTATCCCAGTCCAGTATTCCCTGATCCACAAGCAGAGCAGCGGTTGCTGCGGTAAAGGCTTTGGTACTTGAACCGATGGCAAACAACGTATTAGGGGTAACTTTAAGTTTGGATTCCATGTCACGATAACCGTAGCCCTTTTGCCAGATGACTTCATCCTTATGGATCACAGCCACCGCTGTGCCGACACCATTCCATAATTGAAGCTGCTCGTCGATGAATTCATCCAGTCCTTCCAGTGATGTGCTAAGCTTTGTTGTCGTCATGCTTTTCCCTCCCAATATTCAATAAAACGAATAATCTCCTACAATTCACTATGCCTTTTCTGGATAAAGTTAACATCCTCCCTGAGACTGATTTTGCGTAGCAATGCCGTATTAACGGACTTCACCGATTGCTTGTCAAACTAGTCCGCATATATCGAACAAGTCCCTCATAACATGTACTAATCAAGTAGGGGTTCTGCTGCAAGCACAATCCTGAAGTGAAAACATGTGCTAAAGGGGATGATGTCATGCGCCGAATATCATGGATGCTTGCCATGGTATTGGTCTTATCGGTCTTGCTTGCCGCCTGCGGGAAGAAGGATGCGGCAGCTGTGGTCAAAGATCTGAACGAAGTCGTAGGAGAGATGGAAAGTTACCAGGGGGCAGGCGTGATGACGCTGCATACCGGAGATACGCCGCAGCAGTACAAGGTCGAGGTATGGCATCAGAAGCCTTCCTATTATCGTATTGCGTTAACGAATGCCAAAAAGGATGTAACACAGATTGTGCTGCGTAACGATGAAGGTGTGTTTGTTTTGACACCGAGCCAGAACAAAAGCTTCCGTTTTCAGAGCAACTGGCCAGATAATCAAGGACAGGTATATCTCTATGAAACATTGATTCGGAGCATTACGGGGGATACAACCCGTCAGTTTGCGGATGAGAAGGAGAGCTATGTATTTGATGTAGCTGCCAATTATAATACACATGCACTCGTCAGACAGAAGATCTGGCTGAATAAAAGCGATTATGCACCTAAACAGGTGGAGGTATCCGACTCCAATGCCAATGTTGTAGTCGATGTGAAATTTGACTCCTTCAAATTTGGTGCTGCATTTGAGAAAGACGCCTTTGACATGCAACGTAACATGACAGCCGCTACAGAAGAAGGCGGCAAAACAGGAACGGACTCCGGTGTGACTCCTGTGGAACAAACCGGTAATGAGGGCGGTAAAGAACCTGCCAATCCTCAGACTGCGCCGGAACCTGACGGAGCTGTCACTGATGGACAGACGGGTGTAGGTGGGGACACAGAGCAGCAAGATACAGAAGGTGCTGCAACAGGTCAGGAAGGCGAAGAGCCAACACTCGCAGAACCGGAAGGTGCAGACAGCTTCGGAGTAATTCAGCCGACCTATGCTCCGGAAGGTGTGCAGCTCAAGGATGATCAGATTCTGGAAGAAGCGGGAGACTATTCGGTTATGCTTCGTTATGAAGGAACATATAATTACACGATATTCGAAGCCAGACCACAGGATCGAGCTGTATCACTTGCTCCATCCAGTGTAGTGGATCTTGGATTCACGCTGGGGATGATCAGCGGAGATGCATTGAAGACTCTGACATGGATGACAGATGGCATAGAATATCGGATCACCAGTGCCGACCTGCCTCAGAACGAAATGGTACGCATTGCAACATCGATGCAGGAAGAGTCAGGCAAATGATTTTTGAACAAATGAACGAATAGTAGCATAAACATAAGGAATGCTAAGAAGCATCGGAGACCTGTTCTCCGATGCTTTGCTTTGATGTAAGAAAGGTATTCATTTAGCGCTGTTTTTCTTACCCGATACACTCAATAAAGCAAAATGCGCTTCTACGCAGAGGGAACCGGGTAAATAATCGATATAAGCAGATTTTGCTTGGGTGAAAAGTGGAATTTTGCCCTGCTAATCTCGCTTATCGGTCTTCTTCTGTGTTCGCATTTGTTCTTCAAACGGCGCACCTTACATCTGTTTTTGGATGCGAAACTTCGGTTCATTTGACAGTCACATGCTGGAGCATTACGATGGAGTCTGACGTGAGCCGGATTAAGATGATTAGAGAAGGTGACTTAACGTGCAAGGACAATATCGGCCGACCCAAGCGGAGATCAATTTGGATCATTTGTGTACTAACGTAGAAGCTTTCCGCGAGGCATTGCCACAGGGCATGAAATTCCTCGCCTGTGTGAAGGCCAATGCCTATGGACACGGAGCGGTGGAGACGGCTAGGGAACTGGAACGAGTGGGTGTGGATTACTTAAGTGTGGCTTTTCTTGACGAAGCTCTAGAACTGCGACAACATGGGATTACGATTCCAATCCTGGTACTGGGTTATACGCCGCCTGAAGGGATCGCTGTTGCATGGCAACATGATGTGACCGTCACACTGTTCAGCAGAGAAGTGCTTGACGCCATTCGACATCTGGATGCGAGCACATTCGCTAACCAACTGAAGGTTCATATTAAAATCGACAGCGGCATGGGCCGATTAGGTCTGTTGCCTGGCGATGAGGCATTGGCTTTCATTCAGGAAGTAGCTTCGCTCAATCAGGTGATGCTGGAAGGCATGTTTACCCATTTTGCCAGAGCAGATGAAGAAGACAAAACCTATACACTGGAGCAGTATAGACGGTTCCAAAGCGTAGTTCATGCGCTCAGGGATCAGGGATGTTCCATCCCGATTATACATACGGCGAACAGCGCCGCTGCCATTGATACACCGGAATTGTCCTATGACATGGTACGTGTGGGAATAAGCCTGTACGGACTGTATCCTTCGGCTGAAGTGAATCATCAGGTGGTGAAGCTGTCCCCGGTATTGACGCTGAAGACAAAAGCGGTTCTGGTCAAAACACTGCCACCCCATTGGGGGATCAGTTACGGAACCCGTTATTTTACGCAAGGGTACGAACGAATAGCGACACTGCCGCTCGGATATGCAGACGGATTCTCCAGAATGCTAACAGGTAAAGCACAAGTGCTTGTACGCGGCCGCCGCGTCCCTGTCGTCGGTACAATCTGCATGGATCAGTGTATGGTGTCGTTACAATCTTTCGCGGAAGAGGCGGAAGAAATTCAAGTCGGCGAAGAGGTTGTCCTCATCGGTCATCAGTCTGGTGGCGTAATAACCGCAGACGAGGTGGCATCCCAGCTCGGTACGATTGCTTATGAAGTGATCTGCATGATGGCACACCGCATTCCGCGGGTATATACCCGCGGGGGAGCAGCAGTCGCCAGAATCAATCCACTTTTGACATCCTGACAGGTAAACTGGACGTCATTCCCAATAAACTTTTTTTCAGAACAGAAGGAAAACTGTCGGAGCATCTCGAATTATGTATGACGGTAAGGATTTAATTCCTGAATTGAGATGTTTGGTCTGTACGAATATTGTTCCCCGTGTTTATAATGGAGTACAGCATACTTGATATACTCGGGGCATATATATTCCTTTGTATAAAAGTTCTGGAAAAACGTAATACTGGTTCACAATGGCGAAAGGTTTGTGGGGGTGGAAGAAAGGTGGCCAACTTGCAGAACACCAAGCGGATCATGATCAGTTTACCTGATTATCTTTTGCAGGAAGTGGATGGCATCGTAGCGCTGGAGAATTCCAACCGCAGCGAATTGATTAGGCAGGCTATGAAGCTGTATTTAACGGAGCGTAAGAAACGTTACATCCGTGAAACGATGCAGCGAGGGTACATGGAGATGGCAAAAATTAATCTGACCATGGCATCCGAAGCCTTTCATGCGGAGGAAGATGCGGACAGCACTCTGGACCGCTTAGTTAGCGGGGTGTAGACATTGATCGTAAAACGTGGTGACGTTTTTTTTGCGGATCTTTCTCCCGTTGTCGGTTCCGAGCAAGGTGGAGTCAGGCCGGTTCTGGTGATCCAGAATGATATCGGCAACCGGTTCAGTCCAACTTGTATTGTGGCGGCTATCACCGCCCAAATCCAGAAGGCAAAGCTGCCAACGCATGTTGAAATTGATGCGGCGGCACACGGCTTTGACCGGGACTCGGTTATTTTGCTCGAACAAATACGGACGATTGATAAACAGAGGCTGACTGACAAGATTACCCATCTGGACGAGGAGACCATGAAATTGGTCAACGAAGCCTTACAGATCAGCCTTGGTTTAATCGATTTTTAAGGCAGCAACCAGCGTCTTGTACGCTGCCCTGCCGTCCGTTGGCAATGGATGTTCCCGTAAGGGAACACACTGAATTCAGACTGTAACCAAAAGAGCGTATGACAACCTTCGGGCTGTTATGCGCTCTTTTGATTAAAGCTTGATGAAAGCGTAGAACATTGGCGATCTTTTCGCTATAATGAAACCTGAGAAACCGTTTACCCGAAAGACCTATATATAGAGGTGGAGGAGACATATGAGCATTTACATCAATCAAGAGAAACTTCAATTTCATTTACAGACCCGTGAGGCCAGTTACGTATTTCAGGTACTGCCTTCAGGATATTTGGTGCATTTGTATTATGGCAAAAAATTACGCGACACCGATCTGAGCTGGTTGCATGTTCGTACAGAACGAGCATCTTTCAGTCCGAACCCGGTACCAGAGGACCGTACGATTTCATTTGATACATTGGCAGTGGAACTACCCGTGTATGGCACAAGTGATTTCCGTAATCCGGCTATCCAACTGGAACTTGAGAATGGCTCGACGGTTTCGGAGTTTACGTATACAGGTCATCGATTGATCAAAGGAAAGACAGCGCTTACCGGACTGCCAGCAACGTATGTTGAATCCGATGAAGAAGCAGAGACGCTGGTTATTGAGTTGGAAGACCGCGTTGCAGGCATCAAAATCGAGCTTTCTTATACAGCCTTTACGGCATTTAATGCAATTACACGCTCGATGCGTATCGTTAATGAGAGCGCTACCTCAGTGAATGTGGTGCGTGCGCTCAGTTCTTCTGTTGATTTCCCGCACGCGGATTATGAATTGTTGCAATTGTCAGGTGCATGGACACGGGAACGTGATATCGTTCGCAGACCGCTTGCGTCAGGCCTGCAAGGGATTGAGAGCCGTCGCGGTTCAAGCAGTCACCAGCAGAATCCATTTATTGCGCTGATGACACCAGGCACGGATGAAGACCAAGGTGAAGTTTACGGATTCAGTCTCGTCTATAGTGGCAGCTTCACCGCACAGGCTGAAGTGGATCAGTTCCACACCACACGTGTATCGCTCGGGATCAACCCGTTCGAGTTCAGCTGGAAGCTGGAGCCACAAGAAGCGTTCCAGACACCTGAGACGGTTATGGTATATTCGGCTGCAGGTTTGGACGGCATGTCACAGTCCTACCACGAATTGTATCGGGAGCGTCTTGCGCGTGGTAAGTTCCGTAATGCGGAACGTCCGGTTCTGGTCAATAACTGGGAAGCAACCTACTTTGGATTTAATGCAGACAAGATTGAGCAGATCGCTCGCGCCGGACAGAAGCTGGGTATTGAGTTGTTTGTCTTGGATGATGGCTGGTTTGGACATCGGGACAGCGACAATTCCTCATTGGGCGACTGGATTGTAGATAAGAACAAATTGCCACAGGGTCTGGATGATCTGGCTAACCGTGTAACAGGTCTGGACATGCAGTTCGGTTTGTGGTTTGAACCAGAGATGATCTCACCAGACAGTGAGATGTACCGTGCGCACCCAGACTGGTGTCTGCATGTGCCTGATCGTCGCCGGACAGAAGGACGTCAACAACTGGTACTCGACTTCTCTCGTCAGGATGTACGTGATGAGATTGTGCGCATGTTAACAGACGTACTTGGTTCTGCACCAATCACTTATGTGAAATGGGACATGAACCGCAATATGACGGAAGTGGGTTCTGCATTGCTTCCGGCAGATAGACAGCGTGAGACAGCGCATCGTTACATGCTCGGACTGTATGATGTTATGGAACGAATCACTTCGGCGTTCCCGAACATTCTGTTCGAAAGCTGTTCAGGTGGTGGTGGCCGCTTCGATCCAGGTATGCTGTATTACATGCCACAGACGTGGACAAGTGATAACACGGATGCCATATCCCGCTTGCGGATTCAATACGGTACGAGTCTTGTGTACCCGGTAAGTTCGATGGGATCGCATATCTCAGCGGTACCGAATCATCAGGTCAACCGGATAACTTCTCTTGAGATTCGGGGACATGTTGCGATGTCGGGCAACTTCGGGTACGAGCTGGACCTGACAAAATTCACGGAGGAAGAGAACGACATCGTGAAAGCCCAGGTTGAGCTGTACAAGGAGATTCGTGGAACGGTTCAATATGGAACATTCCGCCGTTTGCTCAGTCCGTTTGAAGGCAATGAGACGGCGTGGATGTTTATTGCACCGGACGGAAGCGAAGCTGTTGTATTCTACTTCCGTGTGCTCTCTGAGCCCAATGCGCCACTTCAGCGCCTGAAGCTGAAAGGATTGGACCCTAATGCGGATTACCGTCTGAAAGGCGGATCGGAGACCTTTACTGGCGATGCCCTCATGTATGGCGGTATTCCGGTAGGCAGCACATCAGGAGACTATCTGAGCGAGATGTTCCGGTTCGAGCGCGTCTAGATAAGTGAACTGCATTTTATTTACATGCATACTCCGATGACAGAACAACCTTCCAATCGCTGTTATCCCCAGATTTTTTGATTCCCTTTTCTCAAAGGGAAAATCCGGAGATAAAGGCGAACGCTTCGCTTTTTCAGGTTTTTTCTGTCCTCTCCGTTATCGTGTAAATGAGCAGTTTCACTTATTAGATTGCTATTGTATTTAAAGTTTTAAAAAAATGGAGGACCGAGGAGCGTCGTGATGACGATTTTCGGTCTTTTTTTGACGTAATGGGGAAGGCTGGAAGATGACATCATTCTGTCAGAACTTGTATGCTTGCGGATTGATGGAAATCTGGACGTGATTCTGTGATAATATAGGGTAGAGTGGAAGAAACAAATGGTTCAACTATACTGTAATTACAGCAGCAAAGCTGCCCTGAAATGATTGTAACGAACGATTCAGGAAGGAAAGAGGGATTTATTTTGTCTGAACAGGAAACGGTTCTGGAACCCAATGAAGAAACAATAAAGGCAGAACGCCATGAACGAATCATCAAACAGGTAGCCAAGGAACTGTCACTGTCCTTGAAGCAGGTCCGCACAACGTCGGAGCTTCTGGACGAAGGCAATACGATTCCATTTATCGCCCGCTACCGTAAAGAAATGACTGGAGAGCTGGATGAGAACCAGCTGCGATCGATTGAAGAACGCATTGTTTATCTGCGCAATCTTGAGGATCGCAAATTGGAAGTCATCCGTATTATAGAGGAACAGGGCAAACTGACCGGAGAACTGAAGCAATCCATTACGCAAGCTGTGAAGCTGCAGGAAGTGGAAGATTTGTATCGACCTTACCGTCAGAAGCGGAAAACGCGTGCCAGTGTGGCAAAAGAAAAAGGTCTTGAGCAGCTTGCTGTATGGATCTGGGGTCAACCGAAACAAGGAGATGTACTTCAGGAAGCTGCGAAATATATCAATGCTGAATTGGGTGTAGAAGATGCGGAGTCGGCGCTTCAGGGAGCCAAAGACATTCTCGCGGAGAATATCGCAGACGATGCTGCCATTCGTGCCTGGATTCGTCGGTACACCTTGGATCACGGGATGCTGACTTCTGAAGCGAAGGATGCTCAAGAGGAGTCCGTGTACGAGAATTATTATGATTACCGCGAATTAGCCAAAAAAATGCCTCCACACCGTATTCTCGCAATTAATCGCGGTGAACGTGAGAGTATTCTGAAAGTCGGCCTGGACGTACAGGCAGAACCGGCCCATCGCCATATGGAAGGACAGATCATTCGTGGTGCTTCTGCCGTGCAGGATATCCTGCGTGATGTGATTGAAGATGCATACAAGCGGCTGATTGCGCCTTCCATCGAGCGAGAAGTTCGGGGAGAACTTACGGAAAAAGGTGAAAATCAGGCCATATCGGTATTCTCGGCCAATCTGCGTAACCTGTTGCTTCAACCGCCGATTCACGGCAAACGTGTGCTGGGTGTCGATCCGGCCTATCGTACCGGTTGTAAACTGGCTGTAGTAGATGATACGGGCAAACTGCTGGAAGTGGCTGTGACCTACCCAACGCCACCACACAACAAGAAACGTGAAGCTGCCGAAGTATTCCATCGGATGATCAAGCAATATGATATCGGACTAATCGTCATTGGTAATGGTACCGGATCACGTGAGACAGAGCAATTTGTTGCCGAGATCATTCAGGAGAACGGTGATGAAAGTCTTGTGTATCTGATTGTTAACGAAGCAGGCGCGAGTGTATATTCTGCATCCAAGCTGGCCCAGGAAGAATTCCCTGATCTGGATGTTGCGGAGCGCAGTGCAGCTTCCATTGCTCGCCGGGTACAAGACCCGCTGGCGGAGTTGGTTAAGATTGATCCAAAAGCCATTGGCGTGGGTCAATATCAGCATGACGTATCCCAGAAGATTCTCGAAGAAAGCCTGAAGGCTGTCGTCGAATCCGCAGTTAACCATGTGGGTGTGGACGTGAATACAGCATCACCATCGTTGCTGTCATATGTTGCCGGAGTTAACGCTACGATTGCCAAAAACATTGTGAAGTACCGTGAAGAAAATGGCCGGTTTACGAACCGCCGTCAGCTTCAGAAGGTGCCACGTCTTGGTGCGAAGACTTATGAGCAGTGCGTAGGCTTCATGCGTATTGGTGAGGGCGAGAACCCGCTGGACCGTACACCTATTCACCCTGAGTCTTACAAGGTAGTGGATCAGCTGTTCAAGGAGCTTCAGGTTGCACTGGACAAGCTGGGCAGCAAGGAACTGTCGGTATTACTATCAGAGCAACAGCCAGAACAATTGGCTGTGAAACTGGACGTAGGTGTGCCTACGTTGCGTGACATTCTGGACAGCTTGCAGCGTCCGGGGCGTGACCCGCGTGAAGAAATGCCGTTGCCAATCTTCCGTACAGATGTATTGAAAATTGAGGATCTGGTGGAAGGCATGGAGCTGCAAGGTACGGTTCGGAACGTTATTGATTTTGGTGCTTTTGTTGATATTGGGATCAAGAGTGATGGGCTTGTCCATATTTCACAGCTCAGCAACGGGTATGTTAAACACCCGATGGATGTTGTATCTGTAGGTGATAATGTAACGGTCTGGGTTATGAATGTGGATACCAAAAAAGGCCGTGTCGGCCTGACGATGAAGAAGCCTGCTTCTGCGCAACAGTCTTCTTAAATAGTAGGATTGGAGAACAGCCTTCCCTAACCAGGAAGGCTGTTTGTTGTCGACAGTAATAGTCCCGTTATCCGTTCTAATTGCTCTAGTAAGTACGGTGGGCAATATGTGCATTTTCTTAAAGTGCGTGTTCAAAAGGCCATCTTTCGTAATCCAAAGCAGACTTTTATGAACTACCTCTTAAAGTTCGTTCTCCGCGCTGCGTGGTGTGCCATTTGCTGGTTTGTTACGATAAAAGAACCAGCATTCGTTCAGCAACTTGATTTGCCGGCTGTCCTTTTTGTGAAATGCACGCATCAGTTGATTGCAAAGCCATTGAGGCAAGGGTATCTCCTCCTCTTGCATAATTCATCTGTACGTTAGCATATGTGGCAATAGCCTGGACTGTGCGGGATAAGTGGAGCCCTCCGGCAAATCAATCTGGTTCACTCAAAAAAAAGCACAAATCCCAATTCAGGGAAATGTGCTTTTTGTTCTCATCATTATAAAATGATACCTGCGGTGAATTAGAGAGCTTCCATCTCTTCTTCATACCATTGTTCCAATTGGGCCTGAAGAGCCCGGATTTCGGTAAGCAGAGAAATCAAAGGATAATGGCTTTCACGTAGTACTGCAAAAGATTCTTCAAGCGCATTGATATAATCAAGGCCGCCGATGATAGTAAGATTTTCGTTTAGGAGATCGAGGCTGTCACATTCGGCGATCGCCCAAGGCAGGACAGGGACATCTGCTGCAGTGAGTTTATCAATTTCCTTGTGCAGGCGCAGGTTGAGCGCACTGAGTTGATAGGCGTAATCTGCGGGCATTTCCACGAACTGCAAGTGTTGTTCCTGCTGCAGGATGACATAGCGCATTGTAGGCATAACGAGTAATAATCTCCCCTCATACATTCTACTTGACAGTGTAGCCTACGAAACGGTTAAAATTCAAGTATTATACCGGAAAAACAAATGCTCCGAGGGGGTGCAAGGAGAGGATATCGATGGAAAATGAGGAATTGCAACAATGGATTGAACAGGTATCACTGGATCATTTCGGAGTGCCGTTCACCCATGAAGCGTTGTTTAACAGTCGCCTGACCACGACGGGTGGGCGTTATATGCTTAAAAGTCACCGGATTGAGATCAATCCGCATCAACTCGAAGCCTATGGGCGAGATGAGGTTGAGAAAATCATCAAGCATGAGCTGTGTCACTATCATCTGCATATTCGTGGGCGCGGCTATCAGCATCGTGACCCGGAATTCAAGGCTTTATTGCAGAAGGTAGGCGGTTCGCGTTACTGCCAATCACTTCCTGACGGCAAAGGCAGAAAGCCGCTGCCATATCGTTATAAGCTGGTGTGCAAGAGCTGTGGTACGGAATATTTGCGCAAGCGGAAAATAGATCCTAAGCGTTATCGTTGTGGTCGTTGCGCGGGAAAACTGGGGCTTCAGAATATCTGATGTGCGTTTCGTTCAATGTATTAAAGAAAGTGATGGAAGGGATGTTGACTTGGATTATTAATCATGGTAGATTAATCTTATTCAAGTTAATTTTCCCTGATAGCTCAGTTGGTAGAGCACTCGACTGTTAATCGAGTTGTCACAGGTTCGAGCCCTGTTCGGGGAGCCATTTCTTGGAGAGATACCCAAGTGGCTATAAGGGGACCCTCTGCTAAGGGGTTAGACTGCGTAAGCGGTGCGAGGGTTCGAATCCCTCTCTCTCCGTTCTGAATTAAACTTCTCTGCAAAGGGATGAGAACCCTAAAGGTTCGTCGGAGCATAAGCTTCGTTAGCAATACTTCGCAGTCTCGAACGAAGTGAGAGTACTCCTCTTTCTCCGTTCTGATTGCACAAAAAATCCTCTTCACATTAGACCGGTTAACGGTCAGTGTGAAGAGGATTTTTTGCGTTTACTGATCTTTGGTTATCGCTCGTATACACTTCTGCTTAAAGTGAAATGCTCAACACCTCGTATAAACCTTTCTTGCCTGCTTCCGTTACTTCGACAGAGCGACTTCCTGTTTTTTGACGAATCCAGTCCAGTTCCGCTAACCGATGTCTGAGTTGTTCCCCAAGCATACCTGAGAGATGATGACGGCGTTCGCTCCAATCCAGACATTTGCGAGCGATGGCCCGGCGTGATCCCGGCTTCATCTGAAGTTCAATTCCGAACGTAGTGAACCACTGTATTCCTTTCTCTGTAACTTGATAATCCTTGCTGTGTGCCTCTTCGGGGTCTGAAAGATACCCCTTTTGTACTAAGGCTTCACAGAGCGAGATTCCCAATTTCCCGGCCAGATGACCATAACAGGTCCGTGCATGACTCAGTTGTTGAAGCTGATCGGATTGTTTGAGAGAGCGGATCTGTACAGGTGGAGCAATACTGGCCATGCTTTCAATCAGATTAGCAATTTCTTTGTTTGCAAGACGGTAGTATCGGTGGCGCCCTTGTTGTTCAACTTCGAGTAATCCTCCCTCTACGAGTTTAGCTAGATGGCTGCTTGCCGTCTGGGGAGTGACACTTGCCATATGAGCAAGCTCTCCTGCGGGCAACGCACGGCCATCCAGTAAGGATGATAGAAAAATAGCGCGGCTTGGATCAGCGATTAACGACGCAATAACAGTAATATTCGGATATACATTCATACTTCGATCATACCTGAACTATTACTGTATTACAATCGAGTTGTATCGTCCCATAGGGGTCAGATTGAGCTTATAAAGCATTGGAATGGGAACAGGAGAGGTACAGGATGAAAAAGATAACGAAACAGTACTTCGCTACAGAGCAGTTGTCCGCGAGTCAAGAAGTGATTCAACATGAGACGATTAATCCCAGTATTTTATATTATGGTACGCCTGTAGTGCTGCTGAGCACATTAAATGAGGATGGATCAACCAACCTGTCACCATTATCCTCGTCTTGGGCACTGGGGGATTGTCTGGTTCTCGGTCTAGGTACACACGGCAAAGCCTATGAAAATCTGAGTCGACACCCGGAGTGTGTAATTAATCTGCCGGATGCGACCATGTGGAAACAGGTTGAGGCATTGGGTCGTTATACGGGAGTTACCCCGGTTCCTGAGGAGAAAAGGAAGATGGGCTATGAATATTGTCATGATAAATTCACTGTAGCTGGACTGACATCTGAATGCTCGGTTCAGGTGGCGCCAGATAAAATAGTTGAATGTCCGCTCCAGATTGAAGCGGCTGTACAACACATACGTATTCCCGAACATACACCGTTCATGGCGATTGTTGAAGTGAAAGCGTTGAAGGTGCACGCGCACACAAGACTAATATCTGGACCGAACAAAATTAATCCGGAGGAATGGCATCCGCTGATATATAATTTCAGACATTATTTCGGATTGGGCAAGAGACAAGGGGAAAATTTCCGGGCAGAGAATTGACCTGAGTAGAGGCTTTTTATTAGTCAGTGAAAGATTGGGTAATAGTAAAGATAGACTCATGTAAGCATATACATAATGAAAGAGGTGATGTGCATGGAAGTGGAATATTTGATGCGTGTACTCATAGCTGGAATATGTGGTATGCTAATCGGATATGAGCGCAAGAATCGAATGAAAGAAGCGGGTATCCGTACTCATTTTGTGGTCGCTGTAGGTGCTGCCTTGATGATGATTGTATCGAAGTACGGATTTCAGGATCAGGCTGGCTGGGACAATCTGTCCCTAGACCCTTCAAGGATCGCTGCACAAGTCGTTAGCGGTGTGGGGTTCATTGGAGCGGGCATGATCTTCACACAGCGTCACACGGTCAGGGGATTGACCACAGCGGCTGGCATATGGGCTACGGCAGGCATGGGACTTGCTGTGGGTTCAGGTCTGTATTGGACGGGTGCAGGCGTGACGCTGCTTATTGTCGTGGCACAGATGTTACTGCATAGACCCACACGCTGGCTGGTATCCGCCCGAACAGAGACGTTAACCATCCATCTTCAAAATGAGGGAGAGGCCCTGAAGACGGTTTTGGCACTGCTGGGACAGGAGAAGATCTCAGTCATCGGATTTAAGACTGAACAGCAAACAAGCACAGACTCCGTGGAAGAGACTGTGCTTGAGTTCACATTGCAACTGCCGGGTTCATACCGGGGCGAGCAACTGATTATTTTGTTACAGGATGTGCCTCACGTTCGATCTGCTGAGTTAAAATAAAGAGAACCTGCATGGCTCAACAGGTGACCATGCAGGTTCAGTGCTCAATTCAGGATGGGTTCGATTACTGACCTTCTCCGACAATCGTTTCTGGGCGGGATACCGGTTTACCCTCGAGCAGGCACTCGATGGCATGGGCAACACCGTGCTCCACATTGGTCAGCGTTATGGCTTTGGCTAATGCCTGGATTTCGGGTTCGCCATTACCCATGGCGATGCCGAGTCCTGCCATTTTTAACATGGAGACATCGTTGAAGTTATCGCCAATAGCTACTGTATCCTCCATGGAGATGTTCAGGTGAGCCGCCAGTTTGGTGAGGGCATTACCTTTGGAGACGTCCGGGTGCTGCATTTCGAAGTTATGCTCAAAGGATACAACCATAGCGACATCAGATCGGGAAGAGAAGTATTCTCGTCCTGTCTTTACTTTGTCCGGATTCATGGAGAAGGCCATAATATTATAGATGTAGGCTTCTGCCGGAATTTCGAGATGGCTGTTTACGCGGTGGTAGTCTTTTTTGTCATAGTGTTTCTTGATGGAGCGAATCATGCGTGCAATGTCCTCACCAGGGTTCGAACCAAGAACACGTTCCATCTCGGCGAGCAAGGTCTCATGACTGCTACGCGGGGCATAGATGCCTTGTTGCGTTGAAGCCTCATAATAGACATCATGATCTTCCAGCCACTGCATGACGGAAGCTGCTGTATCACGCTCAAGCGGAAGATGGAATAAACGTTCACCGTCTGCGTCATGAATTGTCGCTCCGTTGGAGCCGATAATTGGGGTTTTGATTCCGCCTTCGCGGCTGATGGTCACAACATCGGAATAGACACGTCCTGTTGCGATGGTAACTTTCATACCGGATTGCTGGGCCTTTTGGATGGCTGCGGCATTCTCCGGGCTAATCTGGCTATCTATGTTCAACAAAGTTCCATCTAAATCTGTGGCAAATAATTTCATATATTTACAACTCCTTATCATCTGTTGGTTCAGGAATGAGAATCTCAACCTGTTGTTCGGCTAGAAAAACAAGCCATTCTTTGGTTGGCCATTGATCCGTAATCAATACATCCACCAACGACCAGTCGGCAAAACGATAACCATAACGTCTATCAAACTTGGATTGATCTGCAAGAACAACAACTTTCTTGGCAGCTTTCATCATTTGGTGTTTAATTTTCCCTTCCTCTTCGGAAGCACTGAAGCCATCCATGGTGATACCGCCAATTCCGATAAAGGCTTTATCTACATAATAGTGGGAGAGGGTCTCGATAACAGAGGTACCGTAGACATAACGTTGTTCCTTATCTACTTTGCCTCCGAGCAAACGAATCTGGACAGCAGTGTGATTGGAGAGAAGATCAGCGGAATGAATCGAATTGGTAATGACGGTACAGGATTTGCCGTTTAAGTTCTCGGCACAGGCCTGCACAGTCGTGGAAGAGTCCAGAATAATGATCTCGCCTTGCCTTACAATGGCCGCAGCGAGTTTTCCGATGGCCCTCTTTTCCTCAGATACATCGAGTAAACGGTCTTTGTAGGATCTGAATTCTTGCGGAGGAGGGGGGAGAATCGCGCCGCCACGTGTTCGGATAATGGCATCCTGTTCCTCAAGCTTAATCAGATCCCTGCGTGCAGTATCCCGTGATACATCAAACAAGGCGACAATATCATCGGCTGAGATGCGATTGTGTTTGCGTAGATGTTCAACAATGAGCTGCATTCGTTCTTCTTGAAACAAACATGTCACCTCCGAGTGTATGGATGACCGTACTTATACTGATACTTTAATTATAAGTATTTTTAATGTGATTTGCAATATTATAAGTGAACGTAAGTTTTTATAAGTGTTTTGATGAATGATTTACATTGTTCCTGCACGGGGATGACATTGGCATGAACGGGAGGTGGCTAATAAAGGGGCTCGGAAGAACAGTATGTAATGGGCAAAAAGGCTTGAAAAATAAATTTCAAAAAAAGTATTGCAAGTTCAAATTGTCCTGTGGTATACTCATTCTTGTCGCCAAGAAAGACAACTTGTTATTAAGGCCCGTTGGTCAAGGGGTTAAGACACCTCCCTTTCACGGAGGTAACAGGGGTTCGAATCCCCTACGGGTCATATCTTCACCACCTCATGAGATCTACATTTTCGATGAGTAATCCTCAAAGTCATTGCTCTTATAGACAAGAATGAAGCATGGCACATCCGGTGAAGTTTACAGCAAGAGCCATTAGCTCAGTTGGTAGAGCACCTGACTTTTAATCAGGGTGTCGAAGGTTCGAGCCCTTCATGGCTCACCATTTTTACAATTGAATATGCGGTCGTGGTGGAATGGCAGACACGCTATCTTGAGGGGGTAGTGGGTGTATACCCGTGGAGGTTCGAGTCCTCTCGACCGCATCACAGCAACAATATAAGATAGACTTCTATGATCATTCATGGGAGTCTATCTTTGTGTTATACGATATACCTCATCCTGTTCCAGGCATATAAAGGCTGAGCATTCAGGAATAATGTGGTATAATTCAAGCAGATGAGTTGATTATTACGGTTGGAAGGCGGTTCTTGTATGCAGTCGATCTATGAGCGAATTGAACACCTGATTGCCGAACGAGGAATGACCAAGAAGGCTTTCTGCCAACAGCTGAAGATTAGCACAGGCAATCTGGGTGATTGGAAACGTGGCAAGTCTATTCCGAGTACGAATAAATTAATTGAGATTGCTTCGTTTTTTGATGTGAGCCTCGACTGGCTCATGATTGGACGTCCATCGAAGGAAGCGATGGTTCGGGAAAAACGGGAGGATTATTTTTTTGACGTTTTGCGGCAATTGAATTGCCAAGAAAGTGAATTATCGACTGTGGAACAGTCTTTTATCAGCGAATATATTGAGTTCACCCGTTACCGTAAATCCAAGGAAAGCAAGGATGCTGGCGACTATCGCTATAAACCTGAGAACAAATCAGAGAACGATTCTGAGGAAAACGAAGCGTAAGTGATATGAGCAGCATCCATAGACTGAATGTACAAAAACCTCTGGACTAATCCGAACACACTCGGAGACAGTTCAGAGGTTTTTTGGTGTTAACTATGCTTGATGCCCTTATTTACGAAAGACAAGAGTTTCTTTGCCCAGCAGATGGGGGCGGAGTGTGTTCCAGATATGAAGACACTGCTCCTGAAGCTCCCAAGCTGCCATGCCAAGGAGTCGAACGCCGATGCCTCCGGTTGCCAGCAAACTTGCACCTGCGAGCATTCGTCCATCTGGTGGCAGCGCGGATCTGACTTGCTCCAACTCCACAGTACCAAGCCCCGGGGCGATCATCCATAACGCAGCAGTATGTGTGTAGTGAAGGAGAGACGCCGAGTGTTTGGGATCATCGGTATCCGGTTCGAGTCCGAATCGATCCCAGACAGCCAGTTGCTCACCTTGCCATATCTCCGTCAAGCTGCGGTAACGCTCGAATTGGAACGCTTCTCCCCGATGAATCCGTCCGGCAGACCAGATATCTGCATAGGCCAGGATTGCCTGTTCTTCCAGCTCAAAGGTTACAGCGAGCGAAGAAGAACTTCCCTTGAAGGGAATGACGCATTCAGGGAAGTATTCCAGCGTGGCCCCTTTTCCCAACCGAAAGTGATGATTAACGGATGAAGGAATGGAAGGTGTGGGATGGAGTCTGGTAGCAGATGTGCTGCTCAACATGACATGGGTGCCTTCACCTAATTCCCACTCGGAATGATAAAGATCCCCGTTAAGGACTCCGGGCGAGACGTCTGACGTGTACACACATAATTCGGTTCCGCCTCCGGGAGGTCGAAAGGATCGGCTAAACCTGAGCGGTGCGCTGTAATAACGATCGGTCATGACAGTCCGGTCGCCTTGAAAGGCAAAGGTGGCCCGAAGCTCGCTGCGGCGTGTGACGGGCGCACCTGCACTTTCATTCCTATTTATCTCTGTTCCGGTGGGGACAGAAGATGAATTAATGCGAGTGAGTGCCATGTTCATGGCTGTGTGAATGCAGATGTGCAGCGGAAGCATCGTCATCCATATATTGATGTTCAAGCCAGTGGACAATCTCGGACACACCTTCACCGCTCATTAGATTAGACATGACATAAGGGCGGCCTTCGCGTACCCGCTCGGTATCATTTTTCATAACTTCCAGGCTTGCTCCAACATAAGGGGCGAGGTCGGTTTTGTTGATTAACAGCAGGTCTGAGCGCGTGATGCCGGGACCGCCTTTGCGAGGGAGTTTCTCTCCTTGAGCAACGTCGATAATGTAGATGAACACATCAGCGAGTTCCGGACTGAATGCAGCGGAGAGATTGTCGCCGCCGCTTTCGATGAAGATCAGTTGCAGATCCGGGAAACGTTCAATTAACTCATCAACTGCTTCGAAATTCATGGAGGCATCTTCACGAATAGCCGTGTGAGGGCATCCGCCTGTCTCTACGCCGATAATGCGCTCTGGTGCCAGTGCATTCTGACGCAGCAAGATTTCGGCATCTTCCTTGGTATAAATGTCATTCGTGATGACAGCAAGGCTATAACGTGTACGCAGTGCCTTGGACAGCTTCTCCACAAGGGCTGTTTTACCTGAACCTACCGGTCCGCCAATTCCAATTCGCATCGGACGACTCCGATCAAATGCTTTACGTTCCCACTCCGGATGATGCGTATGATTAGCTCCTCCACACATAACAATTCCTCCTAAGTTAGATAAAAGTTGTAGTTAAGACATAAACAGCCGCGCGGGTAAGGTCTCATGCCGCATGGCGTAGATTTCCTGGGCAATTCCGAAGCTGTGCATATCTTCCGGGTCATTTTCCCGAATGAGAGCCCATTCCGCTTCGATATCATCAAGCAGTTTCTGAATCAACATCTGCGCTTCGGTTTGTCCGATGGGCAGCAGGCGAAGTGCGCTGTTCACATAAGCGTTCACTGAGGTATACAGATGCCCGGTAACGGCTTCATCCAATTCAATCTCCAATTGATAGTTGATATAACCGTGAATGGTCGTGATGCCACAATACGCGCCGTATTCCCGTATGGCCTCATCAATTAGGGAAAAGTCCATCCATGGATAGAGTGAACGGGCCAGCTTGAGCAGTCGTTTTCCCATTTTGTGGCCGCTTTCCCTAAGTTCCCGAGGGGAGCGCTGGGCGTGGACACGTTTATCATACAGGGCAAGTAGAGCGGCATCTTGCTGTTTTATCGCCTGATAGACGCCTTTGATGGCAAGACCATCTAGTCGTACAAGACTGGAATGAAGCTGGCTGCGAATAAACTGTTCAAGCTGCGCGGTATTTTGCACGGTGCCATCATGCGTGTAAGCTTCCAGACCGAAGGAGTGGGAGAAACCACCGATGGGCAGGGCCGAATCCAGCAGCTGAACATAACGGAGTAGCTTCGTGCCACTATTCATCATGAGTGCCCCCTTATTAGCTAATCCGTATTCCTATCAAAACATAAAGTACCGCTGTGCCATAGGCAACTCTTCTGCGGGTTCGCAGGTGAGAAGCTCACCGTCGGCGCGTACTTCATAGGTTTCGGGATCGACTTCAATGACAGGGGTGACGTCGTTATGAATCATGTCTTTTTTGCTGACTGAGCGACAGCCTTTAACGGGTTCAACCCGCTTTTTCAGGCCCAATGATTCTTTGATCCCGGCATCTGCTGCGGCTTGGGAGACAAAGGTGATTGATCCGCTGGCAATGGCGCTACCATAAGCTCCGAACATCGGTCTGCCAAATACGGGCTGAGGTGTCGGGATGGACGCATTGGGATCACCCATCTGGGCAAATGTAATCATGCCACCCTTGATGACAATCTCGGGTTTAACACCGAAGTAGGCCGGTTTCCATATGATTAGATCTGCCAGCTTTCCAACTTCCACCGAACCGACGAGATGACCGATTCCGTGTGCGATAGCTGGATTGATGGTGTACTTGGCGACATATCTCTTGATCCGATCGTTATCGGAAGGTGAGTTCGGGTTGAGTTCAAGTTTGCCGCGCTGTTTTTTCATTTTGTCGGCTGTCTGCCAGGTGCGGATAATGACTTCGCCCACTCGGCCCATGGCTTGTGAATCGGAACTAATGATGCTGAACACGCCAAGATCATGCAAAATGTCTTCGGCTGCGATGGTTTCGGGACGAATCCGCGAATCTGCAAAAGCTACATCTTCCGGGATGGAAGGGTCCAGGTGATGACACACCATCAACATATCGAGATGCTCTTCTACAGTGTTGCGTGTGTACGGTCGTGTTGGGTTGGTTGATGAGGGGATAACGTAGGACTCCCCAGCGGCCCGGATAATATCCGGTGCGTGTCCGCCACCAGCGCCTTCCGTATGGTACGTGTGGATCGTCCGGCCGTTGATTGCAGCCAGGGTGTTTTCGAGAAATCCGGTTTCGTTCAATGTATCGGTATGGATAGCCACTTGAACATCATGTTCCCCGGCGGCAGTCAGGCAGGCATCGATAGCGCTTGGGGTAGTGCCCCAATCCTCATGCAACTTCAGGCCGATTACGCCCGCTTCAATCTGTTCGATTAAAGGTGCGGTGTTGGAACTGTTACCTTTGCCAAGGTAACCGATGTTCATGGGAAAAGCCTCTGCCGATTCTAACATCCGGTGGATGTGCCAGGCTCCTGGTGTGCAGGTGGTGGCTTTGGTTCCTGTTGCCGGTCCTGTTCCGCCGCCGATCATGGTCGTGACCCCGGAGGATAATGCAGTCTGAATCTGCTGTGGGCAGATGAAATGAATATGGGTATCAATACCGCCAGCGGTTACAATCATGCCTTCACCGGCGATGATTTCGGTGGAAGCACCGATGACCAGTGCGGGATGAACACCATCCATTGTATCCGGGTTGCCGGATTTGCCAATGGCGCAGATGCGACCATCTCGAATGCCGATATCCGCTTTTACAATGCCCCAATGATCGATGATGATGGCGTTGGTGATAACAGTATCGGGAGTGCCGTCACTGCGAAGTGCAGAGGTGGACTGGCCCATCCCATCGCGGATGACCTTGCCGCCCCCGAACTTGCTCTCATCACCGTAGACGGCATAATCATGTTCAATCTCTGCCCATAGTTCGGTATCCGCAAGTCTTACGGCATCACCGGTTGTGGGTCCAAACATGGACGCGTATTGTTCGCGGCTCATTCGTTTCATGAAGGTTCACCTCCATCTTGTATGGGAGGGGAGAACGTCTTCAGGAATGCCTCCAGTTTCAGTGGATCAGGAGCTTGATCCGCAGAGCCTTCGGTTAATCCGTTGAACCCGTGAATCTGGCGTTTGCCGCCAAAGGTCGTGAGTTCAACCGGTTTCTCTTCACCAGGTTCGAAGCGAACTGCGGTGCCTGCCGGAATGTGCAGACGATGTCCAAAAGCTGACGTGCGATCAAAGTCCAGTGCTGCATTAACTTCATAGAAGTGAACGTGAGAGCCGACTTGGACGGGGCGGTCGCCGCGATTAAGGACAAGGAGTCGTAGGGTTAAACGATCCGGATGACAGATGATGTCGTCATCTGGCTTCAAACGGTATTCACCAGGAATCATGGTTTCTCCTGCCTTTCTCAGCGTATAGGTTCATGTACAGTAACCAGTTTTGTACCGTCAGGAAATGTGGCTTCTACCTGTACTTCAGGAATCATATCGGGAACACCATCCATACAGTCTTCGCGTGTCAGGATGGTGCCTCCGTATCTCATTAATTCGGCAACACTCATTCCATCCCGTGCTCGTTCCATCAGTTCGGAGGTCAACAAGGCGATGGCTTCGGGAACATTCAACTTAAGTCCGCGTGCTCTTCGTTCACGGGCGAGGTTAGCGGCCACGGTAATCAGGAGTTTTTCCTTTTCCTGCTCAGTCCAGTGCAAGGCAATCCGACCTTTCGCTTATAATGTCTGATATGTTCATGGATCATATTGTATGTTAAATATACTCACACAGGGTGAATCCTTTGTCAATAAGCTTCAAGGCATATTAGCAGTATGCATGAAACGAGTAGGCATGAAATAAAATTATGTAAGCTATATTGACATGAAGAGAGTAACCCTCCATAATTTGGATCAACGAACATTTCGGACGCAAATGACCTTAATGTTCGTCAATAGACTAAAAAAAGGGAGTGTAGGCTATTGAAGAAGAGGTCGGTCAAGTTATGGAGTATTTTGCTGGGTGCGGTCATTGTGATGACAGGATGTGTGGAGGGCACTGCGCCGCCTGAGGCTTCAGGTTCAGGTGGTACAGGAGAACCATCTGCATCCGGTGATACGATTAAAGTTGGCATTCTTCACTCTCTCAGCGGAACGATGGCGATCAGTGAAGTATCTGTTAAAGATGCGGAGATGCTTGCCATTGAAGAGATTAACGCCGCTGGCGGAGTTTTGGGTAAACAGATCGAGCCTGTAATTGAGGATGGCGCTTCGGATTGGCCTACTTTTGCGGAGAAGGCTGGGAAGTTACTGCAGCAGGATAAGGTTGCTGCTGTATTTGGTGGATGGACCTCTGCAAGTCGGAAGGCTATGCTCCCAGTGTTTGAACAGAACAAGGGTCTATTGTTTTACCCGGTGCAATATGAGGGATTGGAATCGTCGCCAAATATTTTTTATACAGGAGCAACAACCAATCAACAGATCGTTCCATCCGTAACCTGGTTACTGGAGAACAGGGGCAAGACGTTTTATCTGCTCGGTTCAGATTATGTATTCCCAAAAACGGCCAATCAGGTCATTAAGGCGCAACTCGCAGCAGAAGGCGGCGAAGTGGTGGGTGAGGAATATACACCGCTGGGACATACCGATTATAGTACGATCATTAGCAAAATCAAGGCTGCGAAGCCGGATATTGTATACAATACACTGAACGGAGATAGCAATGTGGCCTTCTTCAAACAATTGAAGGATGCCGGAATCTCCTCGGATCAGATGACGACCCTCTCGGTAAGTGTGGCGGAGGAAGAAATCCGTGGTATTGGCGCAGACGTATTGAAGGGACATCTGGCTTCGTGGAATTATTATCAGACAACAGATACACCTGAGAATGCAACATTTGTTGCCAAGTATAAAGAAAAATACGGTGCTGATCGAGTGACAGCTGATCCGATTGAAGCGGGATATGTGGCGGTTTATCTCTGGAAGGCGGCGGTGGAAAAAGCAGGATCAACCGACGTGGAGAAGGTGAAGGCAGCTGCCAAGGGTCTGGAGTTTGATGCCCCGGAAGGTAAGGTAACCGTGGATGGAGAGAATCAGCATATCTACAAAACCGTACGGATCGGTGAGGTGCAGGAGGATGGGCAGTTCAAGGAATTATGGAATTCTGGTGAGCCTGTCAAGCCGGACCCTTATCTGAAAACGTATGAATGGGGAGCAACCCTCAGCGCTAAATAACATAGAAACCTCGCAATAAAACAGGCAACTCGCTTCAAAGCAGCTGAAACATAAACGAGGGTGTGACAACACATCCTCTTACCTTATCGCGGTAAAGCGTTACTGTGATGTGGAAAATGTTACTGCCCATAATTGAATTCATGTGAAATATCGAGAGTCACGGTATGGAGGAGGGGATAGCGATGGATATGTTTATCCTGCAGATGTTCAATGGTCTGAGTATCAGTTCAATTCTGTTGTTGATTGCATTGGGGCTTGCAGTAACGTTTGGGCTGATGAATGTCATCAATATGGCTCACGGTGAACTGATCATGATCGGTGCATATGCAACATATGTAACACAAAATCTGTTCATGTCCTATGCTCCAGCAACGTGGTTTGGTGCCTATTTTGTTGTGGCTCTGCCGATTGCGTTCATTGTAGCGGCTCTAATTGGCTGGTTGCTTGAAGTGGTTCTGATCAGGCATCTGTATGGCAGGCCGCTTGATAGTCTGCTTGCGACATGGGGTGTAGGCATGATGCTGCAACAACTGGCCCGTACGATATTCGGAGCGCCGAACGTGGGAGTATCCAGTCCGGCTTGGCTCAATGGGGGATTGGCGATCTCGGATGGTATTGTATTTCCGTATAAACGAATCTTCATTATCGCACTGGTTGCGGTGGTGCTGCTGTGTATGTATCTCTATATCTATCGAACATCTTCCGGAAGACGAATGAGGGCTGTAATGCAAAATCGGAGCATGGCGGGGTGTCTTGGGATTTCGACCCGGCGGGTGGATGGCATGACCTTTGCGATTGGTTCGGGCATTGCCGGAATTGCTGGCTGTGCATTAACGCTCATTGGTCCGATTGGTCCTTCGCTTGGTACGTATTATATTGTGGATGCGTTCATGGTCGTTGTTCTGGGTGGCGTTGGGAAATTGGTTGGAACCGTGTGTGGTGCATTGGGGATTGGTATGTTCAACACGCTGTTCGAAACCTATACCTCGGCCTCCATTGGCAAGGTGCTTGTGTTTGTATGTATCGTTGCTTTCCTGCAATGGAAACCACGCGGATTGGTCGCGATGCGCACACGGAGTCTCGATTAACGTGAAAAAGGGGGTTAGTTCATGTCCGCTTTACTCAAGACTGGCAGTCTGAAAATGAGGATTATCTGGGCGGTTGTACTGATCATGATGTGTCTTGCTCCACTAATCTCCACGGAGTTTCGTCTGAGTCTGTTAGCCAAGTTTTTGGCGCTGGCAATCCTGGCCATCGGTCTCGATCTGATCTGGGGATATGGGGGTGTGTTGAGTCTTGGGCATGGGGTGTTCTTTGGTCTGGGTGGGTACGCGATGGCGATGTATCTGAAGCTTCAGGCCAGTGGAGCAACACTTCCTGATTTCATGGGATGGAGTGGTCTCAGTGGTCTGCCGTGGTTCTGGGAACCGTTTCGCTCTTTCCCGGTGGCGCTGTTATTGGGGATAGCCCTTCCGGCATTGCTTGCCTTTGCCCTGGGGTGGTTTACGTTCCGTAACCGGATCACCGGTGTTTATTTTACCATCCTGACTCAAGCCTTGGTTCTCATTACGGTAACACTCTTTGTTGGTAAACAGGAATGGACGGGTGGGACAAATGGCATCACCGGATATAATTCGATCTTTGGTTTTACACTTCATTCCGCTGGAACGACGATTGCTCTCTACTATATAACGCTTGCTGTTCTGGTGATCGCTTATATGCTCTGTCGTCGAATGGTGAACAGTCGGTTCGGCCAAGTGCTCGAAGCTGCGCGTGATGGAGAGAATCGGGTGCGATTCCTCGGATATGATCCGGCAGGATATAAAACGCTGGCTTTTGCTTTTTCCGGTGCGCTTGCAGGTATCGCGGGCATGTTGTTTGTTCTTCAGGTGGGTATTATCTCGCCATCGATGATGGGGATTGTACCCTCCATTGAGATGGTCCTGTGGGTTGCATTGGGTGGTCGCGGTACGCTTATTGGAGCGGTTATCGGAGCGGTGGTGCTGAATGCAGCCAAAACAGGCATAAGTGAGGCTTACCCCGAGGGGTGGCTGTTCGTCATTGGTGGACTCTTTGTAACAGTAGTTTTGTTCATGCCAAACGGTATTGTAGGTGTATATCGTCATGTCGTTCGCTTGCTGAAGCGGAGAGGAGAGAGTGCGCATGTCCAAGTCACTCGGGAAAAACCTAAAGTCTACTGAGGAATCAGCGGTGTTGGTAGCCGAGGATATTACGGTAGCCTTTGGTGGGTTCGTTGCTGTCAAAGGCATGAACCTGAAGTTGCATGAACATGACCTGCATTTTCTGATCGGACCCAATGGTGCTGGAAAAACAACGATGCTGGATGTGATATGTGGCAAAACAAAACCCATGTCCGGCTCGGTGAAGATGGCGGATGGCACGGAATTAACACGACTGAAGGAGCACCAGATTGTTCGCAAAGGTGTGGGACGCAAATTCCAGGCGCCATCGATCTTTGCGGGTCTGACGGTGCAGGAGAATCTGACGCTGGCGGCGGAGACTCGCCGTTCCCCTTTGCAAGCCATCGGTATTCGTCGATATGGGAAAATGAGTGCTGCCATGGAGCATGTTACCCTCCAGATTGGTCTGCGAGACCGCGTTGATGCTCGTGCAGGAGCGTTATCGCATGGGGAGAAGCAGTGGCTGGAGATCGGCATGCTGCTTCTGCAGGAGCCACGGGTGTTGTTGCTGGACGAACCAGCCGCAGGCATGACGGATGAAGAAACACACAAGACCGGGCGACTTCTGCAAGAGATTGCGCGTGAGCGCTCGGTTGTGGTGGTGGAGCATGATATGGAGTTTGTGCGAGAGTTCGCAGCCAAGGTAACGGTGATGCATGAAGGAAAACTGCTGAAGGAAGGTACGATGGCGGAGGTACAGGCAGACCCGAAAGTGGCGGAAGTGTATCTGGGCAAAAGGAGGGATGACCATGCTGTCGCTGCAACGAATTGAATCCGGCTACGGGGAAAGCAATGTGCTTCGTGGTGTGAACCTGGATGTACAGCCTGGACAGGTGGTGTGTCTGATGGGCCGTAACGGTGTGGGGAAAACAACGTTGATGAAAACATTAATGGGGCTGCTCAAATCACGCAAGGGCAGTATTCAGTGGCAAAATCAGGAGTTATCCACCTTGGACTCAGCCAAGCGGGCAAGGGCAGGGATTGGTTATGTACCGCAGGGGCGGGAGATTTTCCCGCAGCTTACGGTGAAAGAAAACTTATTGCTCGGTCTGGAGACAAGTGCACCGGGAGTAAAAACGTTCCCGGAGGATGTACTGGCGATGTTCCCGGTGCTTGCTACGATGTATGGACGGCAGGGCGGGGATCTGAGTGGTGGACAGCAGCAGCAGTTGGCATTCGCCCGGGCATTGGCTTCGCGTCCGGGGTTGTTGCTACTGGATGAGCCGACAGAAGGCATCCAGCCTTCTATCGTGGAGGACATTCGGCAGGTTATTTTGCAGCTCAAGGCAAAGGGGGACCTCTCGGTTCTGCTGGTAGAGCAGAGTATTGATTTTGTACGAAGTGCCGCAGATTACATCTATATCATGGACAAAGGAACCATAACCCTGCATGGGACACCGCAAGAACTGGATATGTCGCAGTTTGAACATCATCTCTCCGTATAGTTGTAGTTAGTCGGCCAGTGGAGAAAGGTTTTAGGAGCGCTTGTCCAGGATATTCGAGTATTTCGGATATAACCGCCGGATGCATTCCGGACAGATGTCATGCGTGAATTCGGCGTGGGTATGCTTCTCCAGATAACTCTCAACGGAGTTCCAGTGTTCCTCTTCGTCCTTGATTTGTTTGCAGACAGCGCAAATAGGCAGCAGTCCGCGCAATGTGCGCACTTCAGACAATGCTTTCTTCAATTGGTGTTCTGTCTTTCTTTGTTCGGTAATATCCATGTGTGCAATTAAAGCGAGATCGGTATCCAGAATTGAATTTGAATAAGATAGAGGGGTGAGTTCTACACGAAACCACCTCTTTTCGTTGTATACAGTATACACGCAGATGTCATATGTATGATTTCGATTAAAGGGTATTCCGCGTTCTTTCAAATTCTGTGCGACAAGTGCCATGTTAGCGTTCTTGCCTCGTTTTGCCCAGGCTTCCGTCAGGTGCAGGTAGTGTCTATGACTACTGTGTATATCCGGGTTTGGTGAGCATTGACCAAGTCCCTGTTGCCAGGCACGGTTACAACTTTGGATAATCCAATTGTCATCAACAATGATGAGCTGGTGACGTATGGACTGGAACGACAGCCTCTCCAGATCGGATGTAACATGTCTCATGGATGAGACCCTCCTTTGGCAGAAATCTTATCTCAGTTCATCTGGAATATCCAAAATATCAGCGACCAGGTGTCTGAATCGGGTTGCTTTGCGTGTGCCGTGAATAAGATTGGATAAACGATAGGGTGGGATGCCATGCTGTTCACAAAAGGTCTTCTGGTCCACTTGAAGTTCGGTTAGCCGTCGTTTGATGGCCCATCCGAACGGAGTAACTGGTTTTTTCTTGTTCAAAAGGGTTCACCCCTGGTTAGAATGTAGTATTCAGCCGCTCTTTCTTCATGTAGAATATATAGAAATGCGAGCTGTATGTTTCATTATATACGTAAATTCGTCATCTAACAATTAAAAAAGACGGAAAAAAGTGTATTTTGTGATTATAAATGGCGTAAATACGTAAATAAAACAAATAAAATGACAAAAAACACGTCGGCAAGGAGGTTGCCGCGTGTTTTTTAGTTTGTTTGAATGAAGGGGAGCAGGTATGAGGAGGAAGAGGATTAGGCCCTGTAGGCATGAAGTCCAGCTCCGAGCATATGGAAACTGGGGAAAAACGATTTCATGGACATCGAGGTTGGCTGTGCCAGTCCATCCGCAGCCGAGGCGCTGACGGTCTTCCATTCATTCTCCAGATCTGTGGCCAGGCGGACCATCAGATCCTTGGTTGTATCGTTGTTCAGGGGAATGACTTTGGAGGCTTCGGTTATGCAGGCATTCATGGCTGAATGCAGGTAACCA
Organism: Paenibacillus sp. FSL K6-1122; assembly: GCF_037977015.1. Lineage (NCBI taxonomy): Bacteria > Bacillati > Bacillota > Bacilli > Caryophanales > Paenibacillaceae > Paenibacillus > Paenibacillus sp. FSL K6-1122. Next base: position 1,671,741 of record NZ_CP150272.1, read on the forward strand.
AGGACCGCCTCCTCGACCGGGATGTCGAGGTGGTGGTTAATCCAGGCGTGAACAGTGGAGAGGCAGCCAACCGAATCATATTTGGCAAAGATCTGTTCGAGCTGGCTGAATTCAATCCAGGGGTGCAGAGCGCGTGCGAGTCTGATCAATCGTTTACCCATGGCGGCAGCTTGTTCTCTGAGATCTCCAGGGGTTCGCTGAACATGGACGAGCTTGTCGATCAGAGCTATCCGCCATGTATCCTTGTGATCTGTTGCGGTATAGATGCCTTTGATAGCCATACCTTCAAGACGAACGATGCTCGGATGCAACTGACAACGCATGAATGATTCGAGATCTTCAGCATTACGAATGGTACCCTCCCTGATATGGATATCCATGCCGAAGGAATGGGTGAACCCTCCAACCTGAATAGAGGAATCAAGCAGTTTGACATAATCGAGCAGCTTATTCCCACGGTTCACAATCATTCGCCTCCTGTGTTCGTTTAATGTAACTTAAAGTGACATTTATGTTCCTTTTTGTTTGCTTTGTGTTTAGAAATCCGAATTATATGATAGTTATCATCCCATGAATGTCCGCTTTTTGTCAATGGTATCCGTGAAATTTAATGGATTAAATCTGGGATTTAATATTTGTGTTATTTTATATAACTTATTGTGTTATTTATTTTGCGAAGTGCAGGGAGGACTATATATAAGGAAGGACTATATATAAATGAACCAACAAGATCGGCTCTTACCTAAAGAGAGGGGATCAAATCTAATCATATGCAGTTCATGGGTAATGATGACGAGATTATGCGATTTTTGATGAAAATGCCTAGCTGAAAAAGAAGTATTAAAAAATACTTTACTTTTAGTTCTGAACCCGGTATAATCAATTCTGTTGCCGATTATTTACGACATGCGGTCGTGGTGGAATGGCAGACACGCTATCTTGAGGGGGTAGTGGGCGTATGCCCGTGGAGGTTCGAGTCCTCTCGACCGCATCATATGAACGATTAAAAAGCAGCTTTCCATTAATGGGAAGCTGCTTTTTTTGTCTTTTTCGAACAGTATGACATCTGGGTTGAAAAAAGGCCATCCATTACCGGAGGAATGTTGCTCTACCTACCGGCTACGGGTGGCCTGTGTATTATTTTTGCAGCAAATTCTTGATATCTTCTTCAATCTTGTCCGGTGTTGTTTTGGGAGCATAACGTTTAATGACCTGTCCGTTCTGATTCACCAGGAATTTGGTGAAATTCCATTTGATTGCTTTGGAGCCGAGCAGGCCAGGAGCTTCTGTGCTAAGGTGTTGGAAAAGAGGGTGAGCGCTTGAACCGTTCACATCAATTTTCTCAAACATGGGGAAGCTCACGCCATAATTCATCTGACAGAACTCGGCAATATCGTCGGAAGATCCTTTTTCCTGTGCAAACTGGTTGCTTGGGAAACCAAGAACTTCAAATGGAGCATCTTGAAATTTGTCTTGCAATTCTTGCAGACCTTTGAATTGAGGGGTAAGGCCGCATGAGCTTGCCGTATTCACAATCAGGAGCACTTTGTCACGGTAGTCGGACATTTCAACTTCTTGACCGCGAAGGGTATTCACTTTGTAATCGTAGACTGTCATCTAAATCGCCTCCATTTATTTACTCTTATATCTTCTATTATATTGGTTGCAATTAAATATTGCAAAACTAATATGGTGTTAAAAGAATCAAAACAGGCAAGTTGTGCAGAATACGTGAATGAATTGCGAAGTGATTTACGCCAGAGTGAGAATTAGATAGCCTTGAAGAGATAGATAGAGTATAACTTTGTTGTAAGCGTTATTATGGATAGGAATTGGCAAAAATCTGCCGATTTGGTGATCTGGGCGGACTTTACACCGACATGGCACGGGTGTATGATTCATAACGTAATTTCAATTTAAACTAAATTGTACTTGAAAAACGAAACAAACGATAATATCGCTCGATCTTACCTTAAGATATACGAACGATATTTTAATCGCTGAGTTTCCATTCATTAATGAATGGGAAACGGGGGAACCAACGGAATGCGCTGTCCAGGACAGTGGGCATTCATGGGGTGAATTTTCCGGTGACAGCCGGAAATAGGGCGACTCTCGCGCCCGAATCCGTCAGCTAACCTCGTAAGCGTTAAAGGGAGAGGCAACAAGCCGTACGCTGGTTCATGGTGTTTTCGCCATGGGTTATTTAAGAAGCGTTCGGGAGGCCTTGGTCCCCCACGCTTCTTTTTTGTTGTCTTTTCACGCCAAGGGAGGAACGAATGATGGATACTGAGATGATCTTAGTGACTGCTCCAAATGAAGCAGGACGTAAATTTATCAAATTGCTGATGTACAAAAAAATGCCGTTTGCCGTTCTAACCAACAGTGCAGGGGAAGAGCGAAGACTCCGTAGAATCGGAGTAGAACATGTCATTCGCATGAATACGGCTGCAGCTCAAAAATGGTTTTTGCCGCAGGGCAGCGTAGGCAACGTGTTTATTTTCGAGAACAGCCTGAATCTGACCTGTCGTTATTTACAGATCTGCCGTTCATGGACATCGAAATCCCTGTGCGTCATTACGGAGCAGAGTCATCCTAAGGGCATCTATCGGGGCATGGGCGCAGACCGGATTGTATATTCGCTCAATGGGGAAGTTGGCTTTCTCCTCAATGGTTAATGCCATAGCTTGTGATTGCTCAGGTGTAAGGTGCCTGTTATAATTGAATGTATCGATAAACGGAAGTTTGAGGAGACTCATGCAGGATGGTGAGTCTTCTTTTTTATGCTTACAAGGAGGAATTGGCGTGCCGGATGTAGGTGGATTGAAATGGTTGTTTTTTGATGTTGGAGATACGCTGGTGGATGAATGGGAGCCGGTTGATGATATTATCGGACAGTTTGTCCGTGAAGCTTGTGCTTTGGGGTATCCGGTGACAATTGAGGCGGTACGCGAACTGTTCGCGAGTTGTTACCGAAAATATGAGCAATGGCCTATGAGAGTGGCGATTCGCACATTCGTTGAAGACGAGGGGCATCAGAAACAGATTCAGGACAAGCTGAAGTTTCAAAAAGATCTTGAACGTCCTTTTCCTTCAGCGGATTCCGTTCTTCAGCAGTTGTCACGGCATTATCGCATTGGCATTATTGCCAATCAGAGTCCTGGAACGGAAGAGAGACTGGAAAGCTATGGCTTGCGGAAGTATGTTGATGTTCTGGCATGTTCGGCTGAAGAAGGAGTGTCTAAGCCAGACCCTGAGTTATACGCTGTGGCCTTGAAGCAGGCCGGTTGTGAACCGGAGGAAGCCGTCATGATCGGCGATCGGATCGATAACGACATTATACCTGCTCGGAAGCTGGGCATGCGTACGATTCGAATTATGCAGGGTTACGGAAGATTCCAGCCAGAACTATCGGATGACAAACGTGCGGATTGGACCGTTGATTCATTGGATCAACTCTTGCCGTTATTGATACCAAATCAGGATTAGATGCAGATGGTTGTTTATTGGAGTTTGAGTTTTACTATAAAAGGAAACATGTTGCTGTATTGCAACAATAAAGGCTGATCAACTGGGTATAAAATACCGGAGTTGATCAGCCTTTTTAGTATTTAGCCAATTAAAATGAGATTAGAATAACCGAATCGTCTGAATGATCAGATATACATTCAGCACAACGATAATCGCGGCAATGACCCATGAGATGATTTTGAGCCACAATTTGTTGGCGAATGCACCCATGCTTTTTTTATCACTCGTGAACATCACCAGGGGAATTACAGCAAACGGCAATTGAAGCGACAGGACGACCTGGCTCAAAATGAGTAGTTCTTCTGTGCCATGTTCTCCTGCAATGGCTGTCACAATTACCGCGGGGATGATGGCGATCAGACGTGTGACCAGTCTGCGTAGCCAAGCCGGAATTCGAATGTTCAGGAAACCTTCCATAACGATCTGCCCAGCGAGTGTACCTGTAAGGGTAGAGTTCTGACCTGATGCTAACAGCGCCACACCGAACAGGATACTTGCGACCGTAGTACCCAATAGAGGTGTCAGCAGATGATAGGCATCAGCGATCTCAGCAACCTGCGTCATACCAGCACTGTGAAATACAGCGGCAGATACAATCAGGATGGCTGCATTGATGAACAGGGCCAGTGTCAGCGCAATCGTAGAATCCATGGTCGAGTACCGAATGGCTTCTTTTTTGCCCTGTGGTGTCTGTTCGATCTGACGGGTCTGCACAATGGAAGAATGCAGGTACAGATTATGCGGCATCACGGTTGCTCCGATAATACCAATGGCAATATAGAGCATAGCCGGGTTTTGCAGGATCTCAACATTTGGTACAAAACCATGGAGAACACCGCCCATATCCGGTTTTGCCAGAAACAGATCAATCCCGAAGCAGAGGGCAATTGTTGCCATCAGCACAATGACGAGAGTTTCCAAAGCGCGGAAGCCTTTGTTTTGCAGAACAAGAATCAGGAGTACATCAACTGCGGTGATGATAACGCCGTATAACATGGGGATGTTAAATAACAGTTTTAATGCGATGGCAGAACCAATGACTTCAGCCAGATCGGTAGCTGCAATGGCAAGCTCACACAGAATCCATAACATCATAACAACAGGCATGCTGAATCGTTCACGACAGGCTTGAGCCAGATCCCGTCCAGTGACGATACCGAGCTTGCCAGCCAGCGACTGAAGGACAACGGCCATCAGGTTCGATAACAGGATAACGGATAACAAGGTATACCCGAACTGCGAGCCGCCTGCGATATCTGTTGCCCAGTTCCCCGGGTCCATGTAACCTACGGCAACGAGGTATCCTGGGCCTACAAAGGCGAGGAATTTCTTCCACCATGCAGCATTCTGCGGAACTTTCATGGAACTATGTGCTTCTCCAAGGGAAGGGGCCATGCCCGCAGTAGATAATGATTCTCTTGAAGGAGCGTTGAACGGATTTTTTTTACTCATACGATAATCACCTGACTTTGAATTATTGATTTGGAGATATTGATGCGGTACAAACCGCTCATGATATATCTAAATTTTTATGTTTATTGTTACATTGTACTCCTTCAATTATTTTTGTCTAGTGCAACTTTTATGTATCAGCACAAAATTTCGGTTGTAGCTTGAATATGCCCCTTCGTATATTACCCAACCTTAGGGAAAATACAGCCATGGCATTGAAATGCATGAAAATAATAAAGTTGTAAAAGCTGATAAAGATACAAAATTGCGTTTCAAAATGAGCCAGAAGTTTAAATTGAAAGGAAGGCAGTAAAAAACTATATGGATAAGGGAGAGATTCTGAATGGAAGCTTTATATACAGCAGTAGCGACAGTTAAAGGTGGACGTACAGGTTCGGTGACTTCTTCGGATGGCGTGCTTAAGCATGATCTGAAAATGCCAAAAGAGCTTGGTGGCTCCGGTGGTGAAGGTACTAACCCTGAGCAACTTTTTGCCGCTGGATATGGAGCATGTTATGAAAGTGCCCTTGCCAATGTAGCACGCAAAGCAGGTGTGAAATTGGAGGATGTGGTCGTTACAAGTAACGTATCCATTGGTAAAGACCCTGCGGATGACGGTTTTCAGCTGTCTGTTCGTCTGGACGTTAGCATGCCTGGTGTAGATCACAGTCAAGCAGAAGAACTGGCCCGCAAGGCGCATGATTTCTGTCCATATTCCAAAGCAACACGCGGCAACATTGATGTTGTATTAAACGTAGTTTAAGATTTGACTCCTGGTAAGTAAAGGGAACATATAGAGCAGGTTATCCCAGATACCTGATGTTCGACTACAAAGCCCTGCTGGCAATCGGCAGGGTTTTGTGTTGATTATCATATAAGGACATGATGCAGGAGATTAGATGCCAGATCGCGTACTATTTTACATAATTGCACTCTCACTTCATGCTACACATTCCATAAAGGGGGAACGAAGATGAGTATTGAAGAGATGATCGAGCGGCGATTTGTGTGTACAAAATGCAGGGGCACGGATTGTAACATTAAGGAAGTTTCCATGTCAGGAGCAGGCCTGAGTAAGATGTTTGATATACAGCATAATCACTACCTGTTCGTGGCTTGTGCTTCCTGCGGGTATGTTGAAGTATTTGATCCGGATGTCTTGAAAGGGAAAAAACAGGGACAGGTAGGGACGATTCTGGATATTCTGTTTGGCGGGTAGACATGCGCGAGTTGACATTGATCTGAATTTTCTTTAATATAACTTAGTACTGAGTAGTGTCATTGCATGAACCAAATTTGAATTAAACAGGTGATATCCATGTCTTATAGACCGCGTATTGCAGATTTAGAATTAGCTTATGGTAACAAGGAAGACGGATTGTATGAATTCAAAATGAATTTGGTAGACGGTACAAAATGCCGTGTATTCTACACCCGTTCACCGGAATGGAAGATGACCAATATCAGCCGTCTGCAGAAAACCCCTTGTCCAGTATGTCGCAAAGATTTCATTTGCAAATGTATGGACCAGTGGGCAAGTGACCTGCATCAACAGATGATCGATGACCAATGGATGGAAAAGGCAGTTACGGAATAATTGTCGGACAGATACGAGCGTGGGCACAATGCCTGCGCTCTTTTTCTTTATATTTCCCATTTATGCGTGTTCAAAAAGAGCGGTGTTCAGTCTTTTTGAACTACCTCTAGAAATAAATTTAGAATTAGTGAACAAGAAGGCCCAGATTGGGTAAGTTACTCTAACCGCAACAATAGGAGGCAGCCAATATGACAGCAAATCAAACAGATGTGCATCAGGGACATCCGATCGTACTGGTGGATGGTGTCTGTCACTTCTGCCAGGGCTTAACCAAATGGATTATCAAGCGTGACCCGGAAGGAAAATATCATTTTGCATCGCTTCAATCGGATGTAGCCAAGGAATTGATGAAGAAAGGCAATTTGTCGACAGATAGTATGGACACCTTTGTGCTGATTGAAAATGGAAAATACTATACACGTTCAACCGCCGCACTGCGATTGGCTAAGGGTCTAAAGTTTCCTTATCCGTTGTTATATGTGTTCATCATGATACCGAAATTTATTCGTAATGCAGTCTATAACTGGGTTGCTCGCAACCGTTATCGCTGGTTTGGCAAGGATGAAGCGTGTATGTTGCCTACACCGGAGATCAAAGATCGATTTCTGTGAAAAAGTCTCGTGCGACACATTGTATCCAAATTTGATGATTAATAGCGGAAATAATTGGGTAATGACTACAGATCATATCTATTTTGGGAGGAAAACAACTTGAAGAAGTGGACTACATTAATTATCGGGGCATTATTAGCAGTAAGCTTGGCAGCATGCGGAAACGACACAGACAACACGGCAACGCCGCCAGCGACCAACAATGAAACATCTAACGAGGGTAATACACCTGCGGAGCAGGAAACAAAGATCCCTACCCTGGATGAGTTGATTACCAAAACGAATGCAGCAACCAAAGAAATGAAAAGCTTCACAACTGAAGCAAACATTGATCAGAATCTGAAACTGGATGCTGGTGAACAGTCACAGGATCAACAGGTTAAAACATCGCTCAAAATGGATATCATCAAAGATCCAATGATGATCTACCAAGAGATGAAAATGGAAATGTCTGGGCAGGAAGCGCAGAATGTAAAACAATACATCACTTCAGATACGATCTATTCACAAGTGGGAGAACAATGGGTTAAAATTCCTGAAGCTCAAACCAAAGAATTGGTGGAGCAGATGAAAGCAAGCATGAATCCAGAAGGTGAATTGGATCAGTTCAAAAAGATTGAGGAAGACACCGAAGTTACAGAAGATGGCGACAATTATGTCATTAACGCTAATGTATCCGGTGATAACGTAAAGGAACTGGCCAAAGCCGTGATGGAGCAAAACGGATCGAATGCCCAGACCCAAGCGATGCTTGAACAAATGAATATTACAAGCATGAAGATGAAATATATGATTAACAAGGAAACCTATCTGCCTGCAGGTACGGATGTAAACATGGTCATGGAGATGGAACAGAATGGACAGAAAATGACGATGGAGATGAAGATGAACAGTACATTTTCTAACCACGATCAAGTGGAAGAGATCAAGATTCCACAAGAAGCATTGGATAGCGCAAAATAATTTGGTTATGCCAAATGTGCTGAAGATGATTTAAAGCGGTAAGCGAGCATCCTTGTATGCCCGTTTGCAGGGCACCTCTGAACTAGATCTGTGTGAGCCGAGAGGTTTACCGGATTAGAATCAGGGGTGTTTTTCTGTTTAGCGGAGATTATGGTCAGGGTTCAAGGTGTTATAGTATAGTCATATTGAAGTAGAGAGGGGGATATAAAAGATGATTGAATATGCACACATCCACCATGTTAGTCTGGCTGTACGTGATCTGGAAATCGCGAAGAAGTTCTACTCGGGGTTACTGGGCATGCAGGAGATTGAACGTCCAGCCTTCCGCTCCACGGGTACATGGTACGCTATCGGCAGCCAGCAGCTTCATCTGCTTCAGCACCCAGAGGGTCACACGTTACGTGAGGCTGGGATTGATACTACAGACGGTCACTTTGCGATCTGGGTCACCAGTTATTCAGAGACTATAGCCTGGCTGGAGCAGCAGGGAATTGAGTATGAAGCGAGACCTGACAGTGTAGCTGGATTCGCAGATTTTTGTACTTGATCCGGACCGTAACATTATTGAGTTCGATTCACCGTACAACTCTTAAGGAAAAAGGGTTAGAATAAATCCCTTGCTCCCCCAGAAATTGTATGCTATATTATCCATACATTCATAGCACGTGACGGAAGCACCGTCCATATACTGCATATTCATGCGGTTATTGGACGGTGCTTTTTTGTGCTTTTTGACAAGGAGGGAAGGAAAAATTGATTGTACTGAAGGTTGCTCTGGTTTCAAAGGATAGAGATTACATTAGCGCTTGGCTTGATTATGTACAGGGAAATTCATCTGGTCTTCATGTGCGTTTCACGGCATTCTCCCAAGAGGATTCGTTCAGGGATCACATGAAAGAGCAAGAAGGTCGAGAATTACCGGATCTGGTTATTGCGGAACCGGAGTTTCTGAATGACTGGCTGAATAACGGGGGAGAAGTATCAGGTGTACCTTGGCTAATGCTTAGTGAAGGGATGGAGGAGGTGGATGAGGCCAAGCGGCTGATGAAATATCAACCCTTGCCTGCTTTGCTGGATGCTGTGATGCATGCTTGCCGGCAGCCACGCCGTAAGAAGGTTCACCATCCAGGGCAAGAGACTCTCTCCATCGGTGTAGTATCCGCTTCTGGTGGAAGTGGCAAAACGGCAGTGGCCTTGCATATGGCGAAGCAATTGGGACTTGCAGGATATGCTGTTCTTTATCTTAATCTGGAGACGCTGGACAGCACGCTCCCGTTTCTGGAAAAGGGACTAACTAGAAGTGGGCAGCGCCACCCGGATGCGGAGACGGGATTGTCCCGCTTGTTATACGATCTGAAGGTGGGCAGGAAGGAATCCGGTAAGCAGTTACAGGTACAATCGAAGGGCGTAGATGGATATGTGGTCCGGCATGAAGCGCTGAAATCCGATGTGTTCTGGCCATTATCAAATCGGAAAGAACTGTTGCAAATGACTCGTGAGGATACGTCGAATCTGCTTCGTTATTTAACGGATTGTGGACAGTATGACGTGTTGATTCTGGATGGGGATTCCGGTTGGGATGGGCGCAGTGAAGGGGTGCTGGATGCAGCAGATGCATTTGTCTGGTTGGTTGAGGATGATATATCTGCCATGCATCGATGGGGACAATGGTTACAGCATGCTGAGCGTACGAAGCCAGATCTATACGAAAGTATGTTGGATCGTTCACGCTTTGTGGTTAACAAATATCGGGACAATGTCGTCAATGCACTTCCACGCCCTGATCTGCATCTGGATGCAGTGTTACCCTATATCCCTTCTTGGAAGCAACTCAGTCAGGAGGAAGTCATGCTTAGTTCTCCGATCTTCCAACGTGAAGTGAAGAGATTATGTGCCATGCTGGTACAAGATGGCGAAGAAGAATTGAAGCAGACGGGACGAATTCAGAAGCAGGATCGGTGGGCGTTATGACGGATTCATCCAATAGAATACTGGATCGTGAAGAACAGTTTCAGATGATGCGAAGGGAAGTCAGGGCTGGCCTCGATCTAACCTCTTCCGCAGGAGATGATGAACTGTGGCAGGGAATAGAACGCAAAGTTCTTACTGACCCGAAGCTGGATGATCTGACCTCAGGAGAGCGTCACACGCTGGTACAGCGATTGTTTGACTCCTTTCGTGGATTGGATATTTTGCAGCCACTTGTGGATCATCCCGATATTACGGAAATTATGATCAATAGTCACAAGGAGATTTTTGTGGAGCAGGAAGGTGAAGTCAGCCAGATCACCCTTGAATTTGAGTCAAGGGAACGGCTCGAGGATATCATCCAGATGATTGTGTCCGGGGTAAACCGGATTGTGAATGAGTCTTCTCCAATCGTAGATGCCCGTTTAAAGGATGGTTCGCGGGTCAATATCGTGTTGCCTCCTATTGCCTTGAAAGGCCCCACGATGACGATTCGTAAATTTCCCAGTGAACCGATGAAGATGTCCGATCTGATTGAAAAGGGAGCCCTGCATGAAGAAGCGGCAGAATTATTGCAGCAGTTGGTAAGGAGCAAATACAACATCTTCATTGGAGGCGGGACCGGATCGGGAAAAACGACCTTTCTGAATGCATTATCCCAGTTTATCCCTGCCGATGAACGGATTATTACCATTGAGGATTCGGCTGAGCTACAGATAGTTACGGTACCAAATCTGGTATCACTGGAAACGCGGAATGCAAACACCGAAGGCAAGGGACAGATATCTATTCGGGATCTGATCAAATCTTCCTTACGGATGCGTCCGAACCGGATTGTGATTGGGGAAGTCAGGGGCGCAGAAGCGCTGGATATGTTACAGGCCATGAACACTGGCCATGATGGATCTTTGTCTACAGGGCACGCGAATACCATCTCGGACATGATTAGCAGACTCGAAACGATGGTGCTTAGCGGTGCCGATCTTCCTATTGCGGTTGTAAGGCAGCAGATTAGTTCAGCAATCGATATTTTTGTACATCTGTCCCGGCTACGAGATCGTTCACGGCGGGTGACAGAGATTAGTGAAGTGATTGGCATGCAGGACGGTGAGGTTATGCTGAATCCACTGTTTCGTTTCCAGGAACAAGAAGAGCGTGAAGGCAAAATTATTGGCGGGTTAGTGCAAGTTGGAAAGTTGAATCAGGTGGATAAAATTCAGATGGCTGGGCTCGGGGAATGGCTGGATGAATACATAGAACAATATAGTGTTGAATTAGATTCATCAGATAACAACGTGAATTAAAGCCATTGGAAGGTGATTACTGTTGGGTGAAGCCAGACAGATGTTGACGGATTACACCGTATATACGCTTTCCCGGAGACAACGAATGGTCTGTATGCTGATTAGCGGTCTGCTGTTTTTTGGCATCGGAATTCTGTTCTACCATCACTGGTTGGCTGGAGCGATCCTAGCTGCGGGTTGCATATGGGTACCAAAACATTGGACTAAAGTGCTGTTGGAACGAAAAAGAATGACACTCAGTTTACATTTTAAGCAAGCATTATATGCATTATCTTCGGCACTTGCCTCAGGAAAATCGGTGGAAAATGGATTCAAGGAATCCGTAGAGGATCTGCGGATGTTGAACCCGGAAGCGGATACCGATCTGATTCGTGAGTTCACGATATTGCGGACACGGATGGAGTATGGACAAACAATTGAAGAGGCACTACAGGATTTTTCGGATCGGGCGCAGATTGAAGATATTACGAACTTTGCAGATGTGTTCATTACGTGCAAACGGACTGGCGGGGATCTGGTTGAGGTTGTGCGTCGTACCTCTGCGGTGATTGGTGAGAAGCTGGATATTCAGCAGGATATTATGGTCGCGGTATCGCAGAAAAAGTTCGAATCAAAGGTGATGTTTGCCGCTCCATTTATTTTTCTGATATTCCTCAATCTGACCGCCAAGGACTTTATGGAGCCGTTATATAGCGGGATGGGTTACCTCATCTCTAGTGGAGCATTGGTAGTACTCGCCTGCTGTTATCTGTGGATTAATCGCATTATGGATATCAAAGTATAAGGAGCTGAAACGATGCTGCTTCCCGTTATAGTCGCAGGGATGCTCGGAGCGGGATGGCTGGTGCTGGATCGAACCCGGGGGCAGACCTACCGGCATCTGCGCAAGCTGGATATGGAAGGATTACGACTGAAAAAATTGCATGGTCCCTTCCTGTTTATATTGGACAAGTTCGAGATTGGACGCAGATTGCCAGTGCTCATGTTTCGAATGCAACATGCCATTCTGAAAATGTACGGCATACAGCACAGTGGAGAGAAAACGATGCTGTATTGCGCCGAGATGTTGACCTACACGTGGCTCATGCTGCTGGTGGGCTGCCTGTTATCACTCGTTGGAGATATGGGCATCGGAGGTATGGTGGGTGGGCTCGCGCTTGGTGCAGCGTTGCCTTTTGCGCTCTACAAAGACCTCAATACAAAGGTGCAGCGAAGAGACCAGGATATTCTTATGGAACTGCCTGAGCTACTGAACCGAATTGTACTGCTGGTTGGCGCAGGGGAAACCGTGCAACGTGCCATCGTTCACTGTGTGACAAGCCAGGGAGAACGGAATCATCCGTTGTACAACGAACTCAGAAAGACGGTGGGGGATTGGAATAATGGTTACTCTTTTCAACAATCATTTGAACAGTTCAGCCGTCGCTGCGGCGTACAGGAAGTGACGATTTTTACGACAACAGTGCTGCTGAATTTCCGACGTGGGGGAGGTGACTTTGTATTGGCGCTGCGGGATCTGTCACATGTGTTGTGGGAGAAACGCAAGGCTGTCAGTCGGGCGAAGGGAGAACAGGCTTCTTCCAAACTGGTGTTTCCAATGGTACTGATCTTTTTTACGATTGTGGTCATGATCGGGGCACCTGCTTTTATGATGATGAATATGTAGGAGGAATTGGGATGATGGAAGTGTTAAAAAACAAGGTAAGCGCATTTTGGAAAGAAGAGGACGGACTCGGCACGTTGGAACTGATTCTGATTATCGGGGTTATTATCATTATTGCTTTGATTTTTAAAAACCAAATTAAGACGTTGGTAGAGAGACTGTTAACTAATGTGAGTAATAAAAGTAATGAATTCTTCGAATAACAAGTTCAAAAAGGAAGAAGGGAGCTTCACCGTTGAAGCTTCCCTGATCTTCCCTGTTGTGCTGTTTATTCTTGTGTTATTGCTTTTTTTCACCATGTACATGTATCAAAAGACATTCTTGAATCAACATGCTTATGCAGCTTCGGAACGTGCAGCCTATAGCTGGGACAACAGCCACAAACAGGCGATGACGGGTGAATATGGTGTTGGAGAACATGACAATCTGTACTGGAGACTGACGGATGATCGTATGCTTGGAGCACTGTTTGGCTGGGCGGGAGCGGATAATCAGGTTAGCGTCTCTATACCTGGTGGTGAAGGTGGCAATCTCTCGGAACAGAAATTAGCACAAGCGGTGCAACATATGCCCTCAGCTATGAAAGGAACGATTGAGTATCAGAATTCTCTGATTCAGCGGAAAGTAACAACCAAGCTGGAACAAGTAATATCTTTGCCTCTTCCTTCTTTTTTGTTCGATTCAGGTAACCGTGTCCTCACTCAAGGATCGTCCGCAGTGGTTGAACCGGTTGAATTCATTCGAACGGTAGATTTAATCCGGTATTATGCAGCCAAGTTTAAAGGGAAAGGCGGTGCGGCGACCAGTACAGCGGCAGAAGCCGGACTGGTTGTGCAGCATTTTGGCAAAAGCAAAAAGTGAGAAAAGGAGGAGGGCGGAGCTGTTTAGAAAAAAAGACGGTGAGTCGGGGGCCGTAACCCTTTTTTTGATATTAATATTGGCTGGAGTCTATATGTTTGTAGCTATATTTATTGATTACGCTCGTATAGCGGCATTCAAAGTGCAGACCGAACGAATGACACATGCTGCAATGAGATCCGTCATGTCAGCCTATGACACATCACTCCGGGAGTATGGTTTATTCGGGTATGGGGACAGCAGTGGGGATGCAATTATGGCTAAAGTGTTGAATGATAGCGTAAAGCCTTCAGCTGTAAAAGATGGATTTCCCATTCTGGATATCCAGTGGGATACAACTTCGCTGAGCATGGAGCGTGAACTGGGCAGATACGATATATTTAATCGCCAGATTCAGGAGGATATGAAGTATCGGGCTCCGGTTGATTTTACCCTTGAAGTGATCAATCGGTTCAAACCGATATCAGACGAGATGAAGGAAGCCGCGCACACGGTAGACTTGCTGAAAAAATTACAGAAGTTATATGACAAACGTGAAGAATTACTGGATGAAGCCATTGCCAATCAGACAGAATCCGCGGAGAAACTGAAGAATCTTCCAAAGTTGATCATGGACCCGCCTTCACAGGCCATCTATGAAGAGATGCTGGAAGATACACCAGAGACAGCTGCCGAGGCAGCGGCACGTTATGCAGATTATCTGAACAAGAAACAGGCGGATGAGGGACTGCCATTCAGAGAGCAACAATACATATTGGAACTGGCTCGTTATCGGACTGGTGTTGGTAATGTGGTGACAGGCATCAGCATGATCATACAGCCCGCGTTACAGGCCCATCAAACAAAGCTGGAGGAAGCACAGTCCAAAATCGAAGAAGCGCGCAAAGTTAATGAGGAAATGAAACGTGTGATCGCGGAGGGGGAGAACCGTTCGCAGAATGCGAGCTATGACAACGTGGGCAACTCGAGTTTGCCTGGAACGAGTCCTGCATCTACTGGATCAGGCAGTGAAGCTAAAAGCACACGTTCTCTTGCTTCGGAGCTTGTGAGGGCAGATAGCCTATTTGATCAATTGAAGGCACGGGTTGTTTCCCAGAATTCGGACTTCTCTAACGTCAGAAGAGACAACATGGAATTGAATACACAGCTTCGCAGTGTCACGGCCATGAGCGGTGTTCCGATTAAACCGGCGGTCAGACAGGCAAGTCAGGTTACGGAACGATATATGGACACCTATGTACGTAGCGGTCCTGCCAATCTCATCCAACAGAGTAAACAGCAGCTGGAGAGTGGTCGTGGGTCGGATGCCCAGCGCAAAGCGAATGACAAAGAATCCAAAGGGAAATTGAAGGAAGTCAAACGAATCTTGTCGCAGATTCAGAATGGAAGTTCAGGGTCCATGGACGCTTTCAAACAGTTGGAGGAATATTACAACGCTAATATTTCTTTTAACGAGGCTAGTCGTGAGGAAGCCAAAAAGGCAGAGATTGCTGGAGATCCCTATGACTCTGGTGGCGATGCCATGAAGGGGATGGACAGTTTGTTTGGCGGAATGTCCGGTCTGATGGACAGTCTTGGCGACGAATTGTTTCAGAATGAATATGCTTTAGCCTATTTCAACTCCATGGATTTTGGCCAGTTATTTACCTGGACTGAAGGTAGTGGAGATGCTGGTGATGTTTTCAAACTGGAGAATCAGGAACTGGAGTATATCGTTTACGGGTTTCATAATCCTTCGGGTAACATCGCTGCGGCATATGCGGAGATATTTGGTATGCGGCTGGCTATTCGGACGGCAGAAGGGTTAATTGAGCACAGCAAGCTGGGGAATCCACTTCTGGTTTTATCGGCGGCAATCTTATATGGGATTACAAACGCCATCGCGGATATGGTGAAACTAGCAAAAGAGGGCAGTGGGGAATTGTCCAAGTATATCAAAGTCAAACTGACGTACAGGGACCATCTCCGATTGTTCCTATTGATGCATAGCAACAATGAACGCAAAATGTCCAGAATGCTGGCGCTAATTCGATTGAATACCGGTGTGAATCCAGATGAGAAACAGACGTATGCTTCGGGTAACATGCGTAGTAGCATCAAGTTGTGGTTTTTACCAGGGGTGGTTAGAAGCATAGGTGCAGTTATGGGTAGTGCGGACCAAGTTGAAGATGGACGATTTTTCATTGAGCGGAAGGCGGATTATTCCTATTGAATGATCAGGATCGTTTCGGTGGAGGGATTATGGATAAGCAGCAACATTATGAAAAAGAAAGCGCACAAAAGCAGATTCGTTTAACACGAATAATCAGATTGCAGCGTTTGAAGTCTCTCAAAAAGCAGATATGTTCTCCAAAAAAGGAACAGGGTAGCATGGTTCTGGAAGCTTCACTGGTGTTACCTGTCTTTATATTCTTTATCATGTTTCTCATCTTCATAGTGCAAATGACTCTAATCTCCACAGCGTTACAGAGCACGGCGGGTGAAGCGGTGAAGCAATTGTCAACGAAAATATATCCCGTTTCCCTTGCATTCACACCTTCTGATTCTGCTGGCGGAGAAGGTTCAGGAGGGGGTTGGAAGATACCAGAGTTATCACTGACGGAATGGGCAGAAGGTTATGCTTCTTCTCTACCCGAGCCTTTAAGTGATTGGGTACGTTCAGCGGCGGCCAGTGGTGAACAGCCACTACAGGAGATCAAAACATCCGTCTTGGAAACCGTACTTGATCCCACGGTAAAACCGCTGCTTCGACCTTTTATCGAGCCAACGCTGCTTAATATGGAACGTGTTCATGTGAATGGTATTTCGATACCAGATCTCAAAAACAAAACAAATCCATACTTCCGACTTGAACTGAGTTATGAATTGCCTATAAAAGTCCCCTTTCTCAGTAAACCACTTCGGATTCAGGCTGCTGCGGCAGAACGGGTATGGATTGGAGATACCGGAGAAGGATCAGATGGCAGCGCAGGAGACGGGGATACTGCGGGTTCAGCAACGGTATTGTCGAAGCCTGACCCGGCATACATAGGCAACAATGCAACGATCAAGGTGAAGGTAGAACCAGGAGCGACAGCCAACTTAACGATATTTTACAAGTCAGGTGAAAGTTCTGCGAAGCACATCGGCTGGGCCACCGCAGATGAGAATGGAATTATTGAATGGAATTGGTTTGTTGGTACTCGGACAACAGAAGGAACATGGAGTTTTGTTGTCGAGACAGGGGACGGTGCCAAGACGGAGACTACGTTTACCGTGGCCTCCAGAAAATAAGGAAGGGAATGATGGAGGTGGAGTGGTTTTATATTGCCTGTGGCATATACGTCATTGCAGCTTTTATTACAGATATTCGTTCAATGAAAATTCCAAATCGATTGACTTTACCCGTGACTGTTGCTGGCGTATTGGCCCATATCATATGGGGAGGTTGGGATGGTTTCTTGTTTTCAGCCGCTGGATTTGCAGCAGGTTTTGGCATTTTGTTTCTGATGTATGCGATTGGAGCCGTAGGGGCAGGAGATGTGAAATTGTTTGGTGGGATTGGCGCATGGACGGGACTTGCTTTTGGCATTCATGTCATTATTTACTCCGTTTTGTACGCGGGCGCAATTGGTCTAGTGATACTTCTATTCCGTAAAGATTCAGCGAAGAGAATTCGAGGCATGGCAGGTAGTCTTGCAGGTTTTTTTATGCTCGGTTCGCTCAAGCTGGTAAACAAAGAGAAGACATTGAAGTTTCCGTTTATGCTGGCGGTGTTACCTGGATTTATCACGGTCCTTGTCTCAGGACTTTTCCCTTAAAAAAAGGAATCGAGAAATTTGAGAATAACAATGGAAAGAGAGGATTGGCATGTATGGACTAACGAGAGATTTTATTCGTAACGGCGGAGCGTTCATGGTTTTGGAGAAAGCAGACGGGTTACGAATGGAGGAATTGAGCCGTGTACAGATGGGGATGTTGTCCTCCAATCAGATTCCGCGACTTCTTCCTGTTCATATTCGGGAAGTCGATCGAGATGTAACTTTGCAGTACGACATATCAGGGTACAAGATGTTGTCCCAGATGTTAAAGTCAAGAAAAATCAAATTGCGTGTTCTGTATGGTTTGTTGTTCCAACTAGCCGATGCCTTCACGGAATGCCGACAGTATATGTTGGAGCCCCGTAAATTATTGATCCAGGAAGAGTACTTGTTCATTAACGGTTCATTTGAACAGGGTGAGCTTGGGATGGTATATGTACCAATCATGGATACGGTTGAAGTTGATCCAACGCCTCAGCAATTTCGTGAGCTGGTGATCAGGCTGATGGCACATGTACAGGAACTGCAGGGAGAAGGTATTCAGCGTGTTCTGCAGTTATGTGACAACGAACGCTGGGATATCAGACAGTTGCGAGAGCTTCTGTTGGAATTATACGCTGACGAGCAAGAGAATGGAGGAGGCGCAGCATTTCTCTCGTCCAGAACTTCGGAAACACTCAATGATCCAAGAGGTGATTTTCATTCGTCGATTTCTGAGCGAGATAGCAGGCTAGCCACTGGTACTTCTCGGCCATATCAACTTGGTGCTCCCGTTCAAAATGCTCCTGTGGGGCCGCAACTAAATTTCCGTCAGCCGCAGAAAACAAGTGAATTCGAGGTTGAAGACATTCCGGTGAGATCTCGAACCTTTCCAGGCAGGCGCTCACCTGAGCAAGTTCCATTAGAGAGTTCAAACGATATGGATAAGAAAGGAAGTAACTCGTATGATTCGCTAGAGCGTGTTGATATGGAAGTGGAGGAAAAGCCCGGATCTTCCAAAGTAACTTATATCATATTGGGCTGTATGGTTGCCATGGCATTGGTATGGAGATTTATTTACATGGAGCAACCGGGACAGACGCAGATGATCCTGTGTATGGTACTCAGCCTTGGCTTGCTTGGTGCAGCAGGATGGACGTGGAAGCGTAAGGGAAGCCCTCATAATGCCTCAGAGAATAAGCGGTCTTTTTCATTCAATTTAGGTAAGAACAAAGGTAAGCAGACGGATGATGAAGAGGAGCAATTTCAGGAGAGTTGGCGCTGGAATGCAGCTGAAAGGCCAGTGGAAAGCATAAACCAAACGGTTGCATCTGCCTCAGAAGGTGGTAGCGAGCATTCCCGTTTTCAAAATTTGCATATGGCATCTGAACACTCCGAACCACCGTTCGTTCAACGCCATGTGGAAACGGTAGCTTCAACTTCAGAGCTAATTCGACAGGATGCAGTTGCAGAGGCAACCGTGAATTTGCAGAATCTGAGTGGAAGTAATGTTACAGGGGCAGGCCCGGTGATGGCGTCTTATTATCTTGAACGAAGATCGGGAAGCAGTGACCAACATGAACGGATGGATGTGCAAGGAGCATCTTTTGTCATCGGAAGATCAGCAGACATGGTTCAGTGGGTGGACACAGCGACCGGGGTGTCCCGTGCTCATGTGGAATTGAGCCGGAACAAATCGGGCTATGTGATTAAGGATCTGGGTTCCGTCAATGGAACCATTCTTCAGGGCAATATTCTTGCTCCGTATAAGGAGTATCCATTGGCGGATGGAGATACATTTACACTTGCGGAGTCAGTCTACACTTATCGGTCGGTTGGATAAGACATAGTTCAATCAGTCAGATAAGCCGCGGTGCTTCAGATCTTCCAGTGCCTGGGTTAAGGTTGGGAAGGTGAACTGGAATCCGTGGTCGAGAGCTTTTTGCGGAATGACTCTCTGCCCTTGAAGCACGACAACGGATAGTTCTCCAACCAAGGTTTTAATCAGGAAGCTGGGTACGGGGAACCAGTGAGGGCGATGATACACTTTACCGACCGTACGACCGAATTCATCATTGGTAACAGGATTTGGTGAGGAAGCATTGACCGGACCTGACACTTGTTTATTTTGAATGCTAAAATCAATGAGTCTTACGATATCCATAATGTGAATCCAGCTGGTCCATTGCTTGCCACTGCCGATCTTGCCACCAACACCCAGCATATAAGGAAGTTTCATCAATGGAAAAGCACCTCTTTTATGTCCAAGCACCAGACTTACCCGGATTTTAACGAGTCTTACATTTTTGATTGCATCTGCAGCAACTTCCCATTGTTCCGAGACCCGGGACGGGAAATTCATTGATTTTTGCGGACTGCTCTCGTCAAAGGTTTCGTTAGGAGAGGTTCCATAGATGGCCATGGCAGAAGCCTGAACGACGACTTCCGGCTTTTGTTCCAGGGATTCTACCAATCGGGCTACCCGCGCTACGGTCGTGACTCTGGATTCAACAATCTCCAGCTTCGCCTTGGTTGTCCATCGTTGATTCAGCGTTTCTCCGGCAAGGTTAACGAGAGCGTCCATACCTTCCAACAAGTGAGGTTGTTCTTCGACTTGTTCCCACGATATATATGTAAGATTTTTACTTGGATTATGCAAGTCAGGCAGTTTTCGTGTAATAACTTTCACATGGTGCCCGGCTTGCAACCAGTAATCTACAAGTGCTCCTCCTACAAATCCGGTACCTCCACAAATGGCAATTTTCATATCAAACATCCTCTCTGTAATTTCACTGCGCTGATACATACCGTTGGATCGACAAACAGCCCCGTACGGTAAGCAATGCCTGTTGGGAACAACTTACCTGACGGAGCATATCTGTATCTAATTAACCAAATCTATATGCCACTTAACTCATCTTTTATTTTATTTAATCAAATGTTGATAAGGGGAATAATCGATTTTGTTTTTCTCCAGAAATTTCACCAAAAACTTATTATCCCGCTTCGGTGTGGCAATAATGTATCCTTTGATGCAATGATCTCTCGATACTTCCGTGGCATTGTCTTCGACTGCAATCTTACCGATCTCTGCAGCAATGGAATGTTTGGCGATGTCACGAAATGGCCCGGGCACAGGCTCCACTAGTTGATCCAAAAAAGCTTTGGCTTCATCTGTCCATAAGTGACGGCTGGCTTCAACCCAATAATTCTGCCAATCCAGTTTGGACTTTCCGTCTGCTTTTGGTAGCACTTTCAAAAACTTGCGCATCATGAAAAATCCACCGATACACATGCTGCCTAGCAATAAAAAAGTCCAGAATGCGATCGTATTCATAAACCAATTGCTGGGGGAATAGCTGTTCAGTATTATCGCGTAGGAGTCGAAAATCATTGCGGAGTCACCTCGGTTCATTGATTTTCACGGAAAGACGGATTCCGCCTACCCATGTTCCACATATTAGCTGTCAAAAATAGCCTCTATCCCGAATTATAGCGCATTTCTAGATTTATTTCGATAATCGCGTTAGAATAAGGGATAATTCAGAATAAGGGGGATCAATAATGCTGAAAATCGGCTCCCACGTGTCCTTTTCGGACAAGGGATTATTGAGTGCAACGAAGGAAGCGTCCTCGTACGGTTCCAGTTCGTTTATGATATATACGGGTGCACCACAGAATACACGTCGCAAGCCAATTGAGTCCATGTATATTGAAGAAGGCAAGGTTGCCATGCAAGAGGGTGGAATGGAAGATATCGTTGTCCATGCACCGTACATTGTTAATCTTGGCTCATACAAAGATAATACGTTTAGACTGGCTGTAGATTTCCTTCAGGAAGAGATTCGTCGGACATATGCTATTGGTGTGAAGAACATCGTATTACATCCCGGCGCATTTACAGACAAAGATGCCCACTATGGGATCGGACGGATCGCAGAAGGATTGAATGAAGTGCTGGAGGGTGTGAAAGACACGGATGTGAACATCGCTCTGGAGACCATGGCTGGCAAAGGTACGGAGATGGGTCGCAGTTTCGAAGAGATCGCTCAGATTATCGAGAAAGTAACATATAACGAGCGCCTGACTGTGTGTATGGATACATGTCACATTCATGATGCCGGATATGATATCGTTAATGATTTTGACGGTGTACTGGAACAATTCGATCGTACGGTAGGACTTGACCGCATTGCCGTAATGCATATTAATGATAGTAAGAATGCTGTGGGTGCGCATAAGGACCGTCATACACCAATTGGCTCTGGCTGGATCGGGTTTGAAGCGATTAACCACATCGTCAACCATGAGAAGCTTCAAGGACGTCCATTTATTCTAGAGACACCTTGGATTGGTAAAGAGGCCAAGACACAGCGTCCAATGTATGAGGTGGAGATTGCGCTGCTTCGTGGGGATGTTGCCGGTCGATTCGGCCAGGATTTCCTGACAGAAGTAGAACAGTTGCAACACTTTTTCAAAGGTAAAGAGATTGAGTCTCGTTCGTATATTCTGGATGTGTGGACGTTGCTCAAAAATGATGCCAAAGCCAAAAAGGCAGATCCGCGCGAACCGCTGGAACGCCTCTATGACATGGTGACTGAAGCTGCTTTGTTCCCGCATTTGAATGAAGAACAACTGAATCATCGCTTGATTGCATGGCTTGCGGGTTAATCCCGCAGGTCATGGCTTAATTGAAGGAGGAAGAATAACCCGATGGAGATCCACGCTAAACAAGTACGCCCTGATTCTAAAAACCGCGCCGATCGTGCGCGCATGCTTATTTCCTGTCCGGATGGTCCAGGAATTGTAGCTGCCGTCTCTCACTTCCTGCACCAGCATGGTGCAAACATTGTTCAGTCGGACCAGTATACAATGGACCCTGCTGGCGGCATGTTCTTTATGCGAATTGAGTTTGATCTTCCGCAATTGTTGGTCAATTTACCGAAACTGGAAGCTGATTTTGCAGAAGTAGCAAGCCGTTTCCGGATGGAATGGACGTTATCTGCGGTTAGCCGCAAGAAGAAACTGGCTATCTTTGTATCCAAAGAAGATCACTGTCTGGTTGAATTGTTGTGGCAATGGCAGGCAGGCGATCTGGATGCTGATATTGCTCTTGTGGTCAGCAACCATCTGGACATGAAGGACTATGTAGAATCATTTGGCATTCCATATCATCATATCCCAGTTACAGCAGATACGAAAAAAGAAGCGGAACAGCGCCAACTGGACGTCATCGGCAACGATGTGGATGTGATCATTCTGGCTCGTTACATGCAGATTATCTCTCCGATGTTCATTGAGCATTACCGCAATCGAATCATTAATATTCACCATTCGTTCCTGCCAGCCTTCGTGGGTGGTAAACCGTATGCGCAGGCGTACAACCGCGGTGTCAAAATAATCGGTGCGACAGCGCACTATGTTACGGAAGAACTGGATGGCGGCCCGATTATTGAACAGGATGTGCAGCGTGTAAGCCACGGGGACGATGTAACCGAGCTGAAGCGTATTGGACGTACCATTGAGCGTGTTGTGCTCGCACGTGCCGTGAAATGGCATGTCGAAGACCGCGTGCTTGTTCACGAAAATAAAACCGTTGTATTTTAAGCTCACGCTTTAATACTGTGCAAGGTTGATTCGGAACCACGTAATAGACTAACAATAAAGCGACCCCAATTCGTTTACGAAGCGGGAGTCGCTTTTTTTGTTGTGTTGATATACTTTCCGCACAAGCCAAGCACAATACCAAACAGCAGATGTCCAACAATCCAGTAGAGGATGGCGGACACATCGTATAGGTCTGGCACACGTGATGACATTTGAGAGAGTGGGATATAGAGCAAGGACGAGACCGCACCAAGTAAAATTCCTTTGATCATAGGGCGGCCTGAATGCCTTACCCACCACAGATAGAAGATACCGATGACAACGGACACGATTAGATGCAGAGAAAATTCAATGAATTCGGGTAAGGTTGGCGGAAGACCAGGCACAAAATCAATATTCAGCAGCAGAGTATATACTTTTTCACCTGTGATGGCCTGAATCATTTTGAGGAAAAATCCCAGGACAACTCCCGAGAGAATTCCCGTTAAAATACCGGATATCCAGGGTAATGAGTGTTTTGCCGATGTTGATGGGTGAGCAGCAGGATCTGGCATGATCGAGACCTCCTATGATTGACGCGTGTACATCTGAAAAAAGTAAACCACAGCCCGAATTTTGTAATCCATATTAAGGAACATTATATGTGAATTGAGGATGAATATCTAAAAAATGCATGGTTTTCAGGTTAAAGGTTATACTTCATGCGATGGATTTGCGAGGCTCCTTAAGTCTGTTTTTGGAATTTAGTACCTTGTACAGTGCGATTTTTGCTTGATAGGCCAAGGATTATTCATCACAAACCACCAATTTTTCACGAACTTCTAAAAGAAGGTTATGGAAAAGCTTCACGCCAAGTGATACAATACAAAAGTGAATAAGTCAAAATGAAACACTCAAGCGGATTCACTTATTGTGAAATTCGGTTTGCTTGTATGATGAGAGGGATTCGCTTGCGCACCCGACTTATCTAAAGACATGAGGAGGACAAACCATGACTGACAAGAACGAAGCGATTCAAAAGGACGAGAACACTACAATCGACAACCTGTCGATTACTACCGTACGTACTTTGGCGATTGATGCAATTGAGAAGGCAAATTCCGGACATCCGGGTATGCCGATGGGCTCCGCTCCAATGGGGTACCAACTTTTTGCAAAAACGATGACTCATAACCCGGACCACCCAACTTGGGTTAACCGGGACCGTTTTGTCCTGTCTGCAGGACATGGCTCCATGTTGCTGTACAGCTTGCTGCACCTGAGCGGATATGATCTTCCAATGGAAGAACTGAAACAGTTCCGTCAATGGGGAAGCAAAACTCCGGGTCACCCGGAATTCGGACATACTGCAGGTGTTGATGCAACAACCGGCCCACTGGGTCAAGGTATTGCAATGGCTGTAGGTATGGCGATGGCTGAAGCTCAACTGGGCGCAACATACAATAAAGACAAATTCAACGTAGTTGACCACTACACTTACGCAATCTGTGGTGATGGCGACTTGATGGAAGGCGTATCTCATGAATCAGCTTCCCTGGCTGGACGTTTGCACCTGGGCAAACTGATCATGTTGTTCGACTCCAATGACATCACGTTGGATGGTAAATTGGATCTGTCTTCTTCCGAAAGCATCGCGAAGCGTTTTGAAGCTTATGGCTGGCAAGTGCTGCGCGTTGAAGATGGTAACGATCTGCCTGCAATCGAAAAAGCAATTCAGGAAGGTCAAGCAGATACACTGCGTCCTACACTGATCGAAGTTAAAACGGTTATTGGTTATGGTAGCCCGAACAAACAAGGTAAAGGCGGCCACGGCGGTACTCACGGATCTCCACTGGGTGCAGACGAAGCCAAATTGACTAAAGAGTATTACAAATGGGTTTACGAAGAAAACTTCCACGTACCAGCTGAAGTTCGCGATCACTTTGCACAAGTGAAAGATCGTGGTATCTCTGCTAACAAAGCTTGGGATGAGAAATTTGCCGAGTACAAAAAAGCTTTCCCTGAGCTGGCAGCTCAATTCGAAACAGCGATTAACGGCGACCTTCCAGAAGGTTGGGACCGTGATCTTCCTAAATATGCAGCAACAGACAAAGCTCTTTCCACTCGTGTAGCATCCGGTAACGCTCTGAACGGTCTGGCGCACAACGTGCCACAACTGACAGGTGGATCTGCTGACTTGGAAAGCTCCACAATGACTCACTTGAACAACCTGGAGAACTTCACACCTGAAGATTACTCCGGCCGTAACATCTACTTCGGTATCCGTGAATTCGGTATGGCTGGAGCAATGAACGGTATGGCACTGCACAGCGGTGTGAAAGTATTCGGAGGTACGTTCTTCGTATTTACCGATTACCTGCGTCCAGCTGTTCGTCTGGCTGCCCTGATGGGATTGCCTGTAACGTATGTTCTGACTCACGACAGTATCGCTGTTGGTGAAGACGGTCCTACGCACGAACCGATCGAGCAATTGGCATCCCTGCGTATCATTCCTAACCTGACGGTTATTCGTCCGGCTGATGGTAATGAAACTTCGGCTGCTTGGGCTTACGCGCTTGAGAACAAGAGCAACCCGGTTGCACTCGTACTCACTCGTCAAAACCTACCGATTCTGGAAGGAACAGTAGAAGGCTCCCGTGAGAACGTGAAACGTGGTGCTTATGTTGTCTCTGATGCAAAAGATGGCAAAGCGGTAGCACAAATTATCGCTACAGGTTCTGAAGTGCAATTGGCTGTTAAAGCTCAAGCAGCACTTGCAGAACAAGGCATCCAAGTTCGCGTAATCAGCATGCCAAGCTGGGATCTGTTCGAGAAACAAGACAAAGCTTATAAAGAGTCCGTTCTTCTTCCGGATGTTAAAGCTCGTCTTGCAATCGAAATGGCTTATCCAATGGGCTGGGAGAAATATGTTGGCGATCAAGGTGACATTCTCGGAATCAGCACATTTGGTGCTTCCGCGCCTGGCGACCGTGTTATCCAAGAATACGGCTTTACAGTGGATAACGTGGTTAGCCGCGTAAAAGCATTGCTGTAATAGCTTCATAAGCGCTGTTATGGTTGGGAGAGCATCATGCTGTCCTGATCCATGGCAGTAAGTTATTTCCGCAGAGATGGGCGGTGATTCGTTATCGCCCTGATCTGTTTTGCCTTTTGTTTTCATTAACTTCAGGGGAGCGGGTACGCATGTCACAATTCGATCAAGTCAGTGTAGTGAAAGAGGCCAACATTTATTATGATGGTCAGGTAACCAGCAGAACGGTTATTTTGGGGGATGGCAGCAAAGTGACTCTGGGCATCATGCTTCCAGGCAGTTATGAGTTCGGTACGGATTCCCGTGAAATTATGGAGATTCTGTCTGGAGATCTGAAAGTATTGCTTCCCGGAGAAGAAGAGTGGCAAGAGATTCAAGGTCAAGCTACGTTCCACGTGCCTGCCGAATCCAAATTTAAACTGGAGATACGCAGCGTTACTGACTACGTCTGCTCGTACCCGGCGGAATAACATAAGAAGGGTAAGCAGAACCGCAACCCGCGGATTCGGTTTACCCTTTTTGCTTCTTGAATTCTAACGACAAAGTTCGAGCTGCAAGCTTGTCAGCCCCGTGGATTTGAAGTATCCTTAAGGCAAGTTGTTTAGAATGGAATACGGACATAATATAAGAGGTTGTTCAAAAAGTCCGCTTTTGATTACAAAGTTTGAACACGCACTATAATCGAAATCAGGAGGTTTTTGAGATCATGGCAAAAAAAGTGACATTTGACTATAGCACGGCATTGCAATTTGTAAATCAGCACGAAGTGGATTATTTCGCAGAACCGATTCGTCTGGCTCACGAGCAGCTTCACAACGGAACAGGAACAGGCTCCGATTATCTGGGCTGGATTGATCTGCCAACGGCTTATGACAAAGAAGAGTTTGCTCGCATTCAAAAAGCGGCTGCCAAAATCCAAAGCGACTCCGAAGTACTCATCGTTATCGGTATCGGTGGATCATACCTGGGTGCACGTGCAGCGATCGAAATGCTGACTCACTCTTTCTATAACAATTTGCCAAAAGACAAACGCAAAACGCCTGAAATCTATTTTGCAGGAAACAATATCAGTTCCACATATGTAACTCATTTGCTGGATCTGGTTGAAGGTAAAGATTTCTCCGTTAACGTCATCTCCAAATCCGGTACAACAACAGAGCCAGCAATTGCTTTCCGTATCTTCCGTGCAGCACTGGAAGAGAAATATGGTAAAGAAGAAGCTCGCAAACGCATCTATGCTACAACAGACAAAGCGCGCGGTGCATTGAAAGAACTGGCAAATGCAGAAGGATACGAATCTTTCATTATCCCGGATGATGTAGGTGGACGTTACTCCGTTCTGACAGCTGTAGGTTTGCTGCCAATCGCAGCAGCTGGTATCAGCATCGAAGAAATGATGCAAGGTGCGGCTGACGCATCCAAAGAATACAGCAACCCGAACGTAGCTGAGAATGAAGCATATCAATATGCTGCTGTTCGTAACGCATTGTATCGCAAAGGCAAAGGCACTGAGATCCTTGTAAACTATGAGCCATCTCTGCACTTCGTATCCGAGTGGTGGAAACAACTGTTTGGAGAGAGTGAAGGTAAAGACTACAAAGGGATCTATCCTGCATCCGTTGATTTCTCTACAGAC
The DNA here is from genome assembly GCF_037977015.1 of Paenibacillus sp. FSL K6-1122. Classification (NCBI taxonomy): domain Bacteria; kingdom Bacillati; phylum Bacillota; class Bacilli; order Caryophanales; family Paenibacillaceae; genus Paenibacillus; species Paenibacillus sp. FSL K6-1122. Next base: position 1,699,741 of record NZ_CP150272.1, read on the forward strand.
TTGCACTCCATGGGTCAATTCATCCAGGAAGGTAGCCGGAATATCTTCGAAACTGTTATCCAGGTTACTGAAGTTGCTGAGCATATCTCAATCAAATCCGATCCGGACGATCTGGATGGTTTGAACTTCCTTGAAGGAAAAACTATGGACTTTGTTAACAAAAAAGCGTTCCAAGGAACACTGCTTGCACATACGGATGGTCAAGTACCAAACCTGATTGTGAACATTCCAGATATGACTCCATATTCTTTCGGATATCTGGTATACTTCTTTGAAAAAGCATGCGGTATCAGTGGCTACCTGCTGGGCGTCAATCCATTTGACCAACCAGGCGTGGAAGCTTACAAGAAAAATATGTTCGCATTGCTGGGCAAACCAGGCTTTGAAGAAGAGAAAGCAGCGCTCGAAGCGAGACTTTCAGAATAATTCATCGGCCTGCTCATATAGTTGAATAAGGTAATGTAAATCTAACCGGGAATCACTGTTCGTGTAAGAGGCAGGGTTCTCGGATGTAGATAACCAGGGCAGTTCGTCCGCGTTCGCGCGGTGAACTGCTTTCTTGTAAAATGGACTCAGGAAAAGATCAGAAAGTTGGATTTAGGATGATTGAACGTTATCGCACGGTTCGAGGACCGGGCAATCTGGAAATTGTAATCAAGAAGTCGCGATTTATCGGTCATATTATGCCGGTCACGACAGAAGAAGAGGCTGTTGCCTTCATCGATGAGATCAAGAAAAAACATTGGAATGCAACTCATAACTGCTCTGCATACATGATTGGGGAGCGGGACGAGATCCAGAAGCAATCCGATGACGGTGAACCCAGCGGAACAGCAGGGAAACCCATTCTTGAAGTGATCAAAAATCAGAAATTAAAAAATGTGGCAATTGTGGTTACGCGATACTTCGGGGGAATTATGCTTGGAGCTGGCGGGTTAATTCGTGCTTATACGGATGGAGCTGTAGCAGCCATTGAAGCCGGAGAAGCCATTACCAACGTGCTACATCGTGAAGTGTTTGTTGAACTGGATTATACGTGGCTGGGTAAAGTGGAAAATGAGTTAAGAAGCCGGGAAGTCCGTACAGGTGAAACTGGATTCACCGATAAGGTTACGTTGACTTGTCTTCCGCCGGATAGTGAAACCGAGGCTTTTATAGCCTGGATCACGGATTTGACGCAAGGGCAATCCCGGATCACGGAGGGACAGCGGCTTTATTTTATTGAAGGGGAATAAAATATATGGCTAGAAGAGCAGTCGAACAGGAGTTGTCGAGGGAGCGGATACTGGAGGCGGCGAGGCACCTTTTTATTACCAAAGGATACCGCGCCATTTCGATGCGAAGCATCGGCCAGCATCTGGGCTATAGTCATGGGTCGCTGTATTATCACTTTAAGGAAAAGGCAGAGCTGTTCTATGCCATCGTGGTTGAAGATTTTAATCATCTAGGGCATTTGCTGCTGCAAGCCATGGTCAGGCCGGTTCGTGATGATGTGAGCAAGGTAGAGCACATTATGATGGAGTTTATTCGCTTTGGTCTGGAGAATCCATACCAATACGAAATTATGTTTATGATCAGGGACGAAGAACTGTTGTCTTATTGTCGTACCGAACAGGGACGTTGCTTCGAATTGTTTGCATCGATTATAAGACAGTATATGAATGAAGCGAACTGTACGGAAGAGGATATTCAAAGGGTACCGCGTACGCTATTTTTGGCTATGCACGGATTCATTTCTTATTACATTCAGGACCGTTTAACGTTTGTGGAGATTGAATCGTCTGCGCTGTCTCATGTCAAAGTGCTGTGCCGCAATCTGGGTCAGCAGCCTGGCGACCAATAATGGCGCTGTTGTTGCACCCCTACACTTCAGGGCGGTGATTTGTCATAACTTTAATTCTTTATAACGTTGTCTCGCGAAAGTTAGTAAACGCAGCAGACCAAGTCAGGCGGCTCCGACCCGGAATGAGGGTGGACCGCCTGTTTGTGTTTGCAAAAAATGAACGAGTTGGTGGCAGGCCTATTGGACCCAACTAACCTTCCATGATTTTGAGAAAATACTCCCGCTCACGTGGTCCATCGAATTCGCAAAAGTAAATGCCTTGCCAGCGGCCAAGCAGCAGCCTGCCTTCGTGAATAATTACCGTCTGTGACGGCCCTGTTGTGATCGATTTGAGGTGAGAGGCTGTATTACCTTCGGCATGTCGATACTCGGGATGCTCCCAAGGGTACACTTCGTCAAGGCGTAACAATACATCGTGTTTCACATCCGGGTCAGCATTTTCGTTGATGGCAATACCTGCCGTCGTATGTGGACAGTAGATGAGCACCGTCCCATTCTGCACCCCGCTACTCTGGACAACCTGCTTTACGTCCCATGTGATATCCTTCATTTCATCTCGTGTGGAAGTGGATATATTCTTCTTGTATAACATGTTAAATCACTCCTTAGGATCTCATTTCTTACCCTCGATTGTACCTTAACCACTACATACCAAACAAACCACATATGAAGACGGATATGTGAATCGCACAATAACGGAGAGGTCAGAAATAACCTGAAGAAGCGGAAGCTAAAAGCTTTCTGTAGGAAAGCTGCTTCGGAAGCATAAGCTTCGCCTTTATCACCGGATTTCCCCTTAAAAAAGGGGATGAAAGAAATCTCGGGATAACAGTGATCGGAAGGTTGTTCTGGCCGCGCAGTGTACAGTACGATTTTTATTAATCGTTCTCATATGAGGCCCAATTATATTCAATAAAAGCATTGACGATTAGCACTGCAAACTGGTAAAGTATCAGAAAAGCAAAACCAAGTAGACTAATGGGAATAATATTAAAGTAATATCATCCAACTTAGGAAAAATGTCGTATTAAAGCCAGGAAGACTGCCGACCGGAGCTAAAGCCGGAGGCTGGGAGGGAACGCAGCAATGAATACCGTTCTTCGTCATAAGGGATGGACTTGGGGATTCCGCAGTACCGTATTGTTATATTTTATCGTACTTATTGTACTTCCAATCATCGGTGTGTACGTCAATTCCTTCTCTGAAGGATGGAGCAACTTTGTTCAGAGCATTATGGACCCCATCGCGTGGAAAGCCGTACTGCTGACCATTCGGCTGGCCGTCATTGCCACGCTGATTAATGTGGTTTTGGGCACGATGATCGCCTGGGTGTTGACAAGGTATCGCTTTGTGGGCCGATCGTTTCTCAATAGTCTGGTTGATCTCCCGTTTGCACTGCCAACAGCGGTGGGCGGCTTGATGATTATGCTACTTTTGGGTCCGGTCAGTGCCATCGGGAAACTGGCAGAATCCATGGGATTTGAGATTGTATTTCACCAGCCCGCCATTGTTATCGCGATGACCTTTGTCACGTTTCCGTTTGTTATCCGTGCAGTGCAGCCTTTGCTGGAAGAAATCGATCCTTCCGAGGAAGAGGCCTCGTACACGATGGGGGCATCCAAGGCTCGCACGTTCATGCAGGTTATTTTGCCTTCCATGGCACCTGGCATGATCAGTGGGGGGATGTTGGCTTTCTCTAGAGGACTGGCTGAATTCGGGGCTGTTGTGCTGGTGGCTGGTAACATTCCGGGCAGAACACTGACTGCTTCCGTATTTATCTACGGGGAGATTGAAAGTGATAATCCAACGGGAGCCGCTGCGGTATCCGTGTTGCTCCTGACGCTCTCCTTCCTGATCCTCTGGCTGATCAATCTGGTGCAGATGCGGGGGAGAAGACGATGAGACGACTGTTAATCGGACTGACGTTTGTGGTATTTATTGTACTGCTGATCATCCCGCTTGGACGCATTTTTATTGGCGCATTTGAAGACGGGGCAGGTGGATTCCTGAAAGGGTTAATGCGTCCTGAGGCGTTACATGCCTTGATGATGACCGGACTGGTGGTTCTGGTGGTCACCCTGTTAAATACATTGTTTGGCATCATGATGGCTCTTTATCTGGTTCGTGCCGGATGGCTGAGTGAACGGATAAAAGGGCTGCTAAACAGCATTGTAGACCTGCCTTATGCCGTATCTCCTGTCATTGGCGGTTTGATGATTGTGTTGATGTTGGGACCTAACAGCATTATGGGTGCTTTTTTTGAAGGGATTGGATTCAATGTGGTCTATGCCTTCCCGGGTATGGTGATCGCAACGTTATTTGTTACCTTTCCACTGATGGTCAGAGAGGTTATGCCTGTCCTGCAGGAACTCGGTTCCCAGCAAGAGGAGGCCGCATCTACACTTGGCGCTTACGGCTGGAGAACGTTCTGGAGTGTGACATGGCCTTCGATCCGCTGGGCGGTAGTGTATGGTCTAGTCTTGACGGTTGCGCGCTCGCTTGGGGAATTCGGTGCAGTGCTGGTGGTATCCGGTAATATTATGAACAAAACGCAGACCGCAACAACCCTGGTGTACCAGGATGTTGAGAATTTTAATGTGGCTGCCGCAAATGGTGTGGCATTGGTGCTGGTCACCTTCTCCGTCGGGCTGCTGCTTATGATGGAATGGGCCAAGAAGCGAAAGGAAGTGCATTGATATGCATGTAGAAGTCCGTGATCTGAACAAACATTTCGGTGATTTTCATGCGGTAAAAGATGTCTCATTCGATATTGCCAAAGGCCATCTGATCGGTCTGCTTGGACCCAGCGGAGGCGGGAAAACGTCCATTCTACGGATGCTTGCGGGTCTGGAGAATCCGGGTTCTGGAGAGATTCGCTTTCATGGAAAAGTGGTGAACCATCTGCCTCCACAGGAGCGGGGCATCGGATTTGTATTCCAGAACTATGCCTTGTTCAAACATATGACGGTATTTGAGAATATCGCCTTTGGACTCAAGGTTAAGAAGACACCAAAAGCCCAGATTCGTGATCGGGTTATGGAACTTGTTGAACTGACCGGGTTAAAAGGTTTCGAACAGCGCTATCCACATCAGTTGTCTGGTGGGCAGCGTCAGCGTGTTGCTTTTGCCAGAGCACTCGCCCCGGAGCCCCAGCTATTATTGCTGGACGAACCGTTCGCGGCCATTGATGCTAAGATCCGTCAGGAACTGCGTTCATGGTTGCGTGAGTTGATTGAACGGGTAGGGATTACTTCGATATTTGTAACGCATGACCAGGATGAAGCGATTGAAGTGGCGGACGAAATCATGATTATCAGCCAAGGTCGTCTCGAACAGAAGGGTACACCTTGGGATATCTACAAAAACCCGCAGACACCGTTTGTGGCTACATTTATCGGGGAGTCTACGGTTGTGGAGGATGCCTCCCAGTTGAAAGGATTCGAACATGCCGTCGAGGGGGAACATACCAAAGCGCTGATTCGACCGGAGTATATTGAAATCGGCTTGAAAAACGAATTTACCATGTTGTCTGCAACGGAAAAAGGTACAGTCAAACATCTTCATTTCCGCGGCAGTGAATGGATGGTAGAGGTGGATGTACAGGGTCATAAGTTAATCACATATCGTTCCCTGGAGAAAACGACATTGGAGATCGGTCAACAAATTCGCGTCCTTGTACACCGTGCATACCTGTTCAATGACTCCAACAGTTGGGTGGTTGAGAACCGACTGAAGGAAGATCCGATGCCGGTGATGATTTAGTATCAAGTGGAAGAAAGGGGCTGCCCATGCAGACGAGGAAGAAGAAAGCCATACTCTTATATGTTGCCCTCATGCTTCTGCTCGTCTGCATGACCGCTGGATGCAGCAAGCAGGAGGAGTCAAGCGAACAGAACGAGCCCTCTGGTAACGATTCATCCAATACGCTGGTGATTGGTGCTTATAGTGTAGCGAAAGATGCTGTAGGCGAATTGCTACCCAAGTTCCAAGAGGAGTGGAAGGCAAAAACCGGACAGACGATTAACTTTCAAGAATCCTATGAAGCTTCGGGCACACAGGCAAGAGCCATCGTTGGTGGATTCGAGGCTGATGTAGCCTTGCTCGCGATGGAGAGTGATATCGAGAAGTTGGTCAAAGCCGATCTGGTTAGCTCTGATTGGAAACAGACCCCTAATGAGGGCATGATCACCCGTTCAATTGTTGTTCTGGGCACAAGAGCGGGCAACCCGCTCGGTATTCGTGATTTTCAGGACTTAACCAAGCCAGGAGTGAAGGTACTGTACCCCAATCCAAAGACATCCGGAGGCGCACAATGGGACATTAATGCCATTTATGGTGCCGGATTGAAACTGTCGGAGGAGCAAAAGGGGAAGAAAGATCCTGCCGCAGCCAAGACTTTTCTCGAACAGGTACATCGTAACGTTGAATCATTGGACAAGAGTGGGCGTTCTTCGATGGCGGCATTCGAATATGGTGTGGGTGATGTCATCGTCACGTATGAAAATGAATTGCTTGCCCGGATCGCCAAAGGTGTAGATTATGACATCGTCATTCCAAAAAATACGATCCTGATTGAGAACCCGGCAGTTGTGGTGAATAAGTATGCCGATAAACATGGAAATCGCGAACTGGCAGAAGCCTTTGTCGCATATCTGCGTACACCAGAAGCGCAGCGCATTTTTGCCAAGCATGGTTTTCGTTCAGTAGATCCGGATGTATTTGCACAGACGGAGTCGACATTCCCAACGCCAGAAGGACTATTTGATATCAACTATCTGGGTGGATGGGACGAGGTACGCAGTACGTTGTACTCCAAACGCGGCGTGTGGTATCAAGTGCTCGCTGGATTATGAGTATTGCTGATGTAATCGAATAGGTAAGCGAGCATGTAGATACTAAACCTTCATTTCAATGGAAGTAGAGATGGAGGTTTTTTACTGCCAAAAGGTTATAATAGAGGTATACTGAATCATGATTGTTACATAGTACTAGCAGGAAGGTGTGAGTTGGATGAGTGCAGAGATCAAATTATCCCAAAGTACAGCAATTCGACTGGAGCAGGCCCGCGGTAAGGGGATGACTGAGGAAGAAATTTTAAAAGCTATTCAAGCGAAAGACGTTTCCGCTTTTGACGCCGTGTCTGAAGAGGAATACCGATATAACGAATTTTTCTCGTATGCGGATGAGCATGGTGAAAATCTGGAGGCAGCAGTAAAAGATGGCTACCGGATTACCTTTAACACGCGTGGTGGACTTGGAATCTGGTTGGAGAAAGCCTTCAAGGTACAGCCCGAGAAAGACTTCACAGTGGGTGAAGGAATCATCACCGGATTACAGTTGAAACCGGAGCAGGCAGAGGTACTGGCGAAGCGGCTTGCATCGAACTGGGTCATTACGGATTCGAAGGATGTACCTGCGGGTCAGGAACTGACGTTGAAGCTGCGGGCACTGGTATAGTTCCAGCGCGGAGTGGATGTGACTCGAATTAATCGGTCGTGGCCTGTTTAAAAGGTAAGGCGTGATCTTCATGCGGATGCCCCGCTTATAAGGTTGCATCACATGCTGACGAAGCGTACGCAACCGAATGGAGCGAAGCATGGAATTAAAGTCTGACGGTGAAGTGTCAGACCACAGACTGTCCCGAATTGCAGTGGATAACTGCAGCGGGATGGTCTTTTTTTTGCAAAAACGGAGGTGGAAGATTACAATCTACATATCATTAATTCAGGGGGAATGCGGATTGAATCAGCTAACATTTCTGGGCACTGGCGATGCGATGGGCGTTCCACGTGTGTATTGTGATTGCGAAGTATGTACAGAGGCAAGGCTTACGGGGGAGAATAAACGGAAACGCTCTTCTGTTCTGATTGACGGTGGTGGGCACGGTGCGGGTGAACAGTTCATGATTGACTGCGGACCAGACTGGAGATCACAGATGGAGGATCAGGGATTGCGCATGGTGCATACGCTGCTCATCACTCATGCCCATTTTGACCATATTGGAGGATTGCCGGAATGGGCGGATGCATGCCGGTGGTTGGGTGTGAAGGGGCGTTTGTATGCACCACGCGAAGTGATTGCCACCATTCAGGGACAGTTTCCTTGGTTGGGTCGTCATATGGACTTTCTGGAAACGGATGATGATATTGAACTAGGCGGCTGGAAGGTACATTCCTGGAAAGTATGCCATGGACATAACGGGTATTCGTACGCCTATCGACTGGATCGAGACGGGTATAGCTGGGCGTATTGTTCAGACGCTATTGACCTGAAGGATGCCGAGAAAGAGCCTTTGCACGGACTGGATCTGTTGGTGCTTGGAACAAGCTTTGTGCATGAGCTTGCGGAATTCTCAACACGTTCCGTGTACGATATGCGTGAGGCGCAGGAGCTGCTGCGGGAACTGAAGCCAGGTCATACATATTTTACACATATGTCTCATGACGTCGATGTACGGCAGAATTATAATCTGGATCAAGGTATTACGATTGCCCTTACCGGGATGAAGGTGCCGCTTGGAACATTAAAGCTGGAAACGAATGCGTAACTCAACTTAACTAGCGTAACAAAAATAAATTCAGAAGAGCGTATCCTTTACAAGGGGTTCTTCGTTTACATAGTGTAAGTCAAAATCAATCAGGAACCAGCAAAGGGGGGCCCCCAAGATGGCCTTTGTGAAGTCCGTGGATTGCAGAATCAACAGACCACATGATGATGGTAAACAAGATAAATTCGATATTGAATTAAATGGAAACGACAGAAAAAATCAATTGAACCCAAGCATCCATACCGTACTACCCGATCTGATGGGTTCGTTGTATGCGTATTGTCTATCTCTGACGAAATCAGTTCCAGACACGGAGGATCTGGTTCAAGAGACCTGTCTCAAAGTGTTGTCGTCGAGAGTGGTTGGAACTTCCGGGATGAATAAAGATATAAACTGGGAAGCTTATCTGATTCGTATTGCACGCAACAGCTGGATTGATATCTTACGTCAGCGAGAGAGATTGGCTTATAAACTGGATAGCTTGAAGCCGCTCCTGCACGAGATGGAGGAGGAAAGGCGATCCGAGGAATTGGAGTCTGCCGTTCAACTTCTTGTAGATAAGCTACCACCGTGGCAGCGAGTGATATATGTATTACGTGAATTAATGGGTTATAAGGCGGCAGAGACTGCGGAAATGCTCGATACGACAGAAGGTGCTGTGAAAGCAGCGTTAAGTCGAGCCCGCTCTGCCATAGCTGAAGTGAGGCACAGGTTGGAACAATCGGACACAGAATTTCAGTATGAGGAAGGCGCAGTCGAGGACAATCGGGAGGAACTGCGCAGCTATCTGCTGGCATTTCGTAATGGAGATACAGCTCGAATTATTGATCTGTGCCTGAATCAGACTGATGATCCGATGGCTGTGGCGGGCACGATTTTGCAGCAGGCTTTGCCGTCTCCATCCATGCAGCCAATGATGTACGGGTACTCCACTTCTAGTATGAACTCGATGTCGTATGGAGGTGGGTACACGGTCAACATGGTTGCCTAAACCGAGGAGGCGACACACATGAATGTAGTACCCTATGTAGTGGAACAGACAGCTCGCGGAGAGCGGAGTTATGATATTTATTCACGTTTGCTCAAAGATCGGATCATTATGGTGTCTGGAGAAATTGAGGATCAGATGGCAAATGCCATTGTGGCTCAGTTGTTGTTTTTGACTGCAGAGGACCCGGAGAAGGACATCCAGATGTACATCAACAGTCCTGGTGGGTCGGTGACCGCAGGATTTTCGATCTATGACACGATGCAATTTGTGAAGCCGGATATCTCCACAATCTGTACAGGTATGGCGGCAAGCTTTGGCACGATATTGCTGGTAGGTGGAACAAAAGGCAAGCGTATGGCATTGCCAAACAGTGAGATCATGATCCATCAGCCACATGGCGGTACGCGAGGGCAGGCGTCGGATATGCTGATTCATGCTAACCGTATCATTCAGCATCGTCAGCGTCTTAACAAGCTGTTAGCCGACCATACAGGGCAGTCGATTGAGCGGATTGAGAAGGACTCGGATCGAGACTATTTCCTGACCGCTGCGGAAGCAGTCGAATATGGATTGGTGGATAAGGTCATATCCAGCACATAACATTAGCCTGGGAGGTCATATGACCTTTCGGGCTTGATTAATCAAGAGGACGAACAGGAAACTGACGTCCTCTTTTTGTCGTCCAGATTAGCTAGCCCGTGTCTATGGATCGAATCAGAATGAGAATAATGTGAAATAAAGATTGACCATCGGTAGGCATAGTGTATATATTATATATACACACTATACCTACTGAAAACTACGTAACATCAATGAGGTGAGGAAAGATTAACATTTTAATATCGAATGCTTCGAGCGATCCGATCTACATGCAGATTCTAACTCAGATCAGACAGAGCATCTTGAGCGGAGAATTGGTTGCTGGAGATAGTCTTCCCTCCATTCGGCAGCTCGCCAAGGATCTGCAAGTCAGTGTTATTACAACTAAACGTGTCTATGAAGAGCTGGAGAAGGAGAAACTGATCGATTCAGTTGTAGGCAAAGGGAGCTTTGTATCCGGAGCCAATCAGGACTTTATTCGAGAGCGGCGGATGAAACAATTGGAAGAAAAGATGCTCGAAGTGATTCGTGAGAGCAGAGAACTGGGCATGAGTTCACAGGATGTAATCCATCATCTTACATTGTTGGTTGAGGAGGAATAAGCATAATGAACGCGATCGAATTACGTAATGTAACCAAAACGTATCCCTTATTTAAAGTAGATAATGTATCTCTGGATGTGAAAAAAGGGTATATCACGGGACTTATTGGTCCGAATGGGGCGGGAAAGAGTACTTTGATCAAAATGATCACGGGTCTGATCCAGCCCGATAAGGGGAGCCTCAAGACATTGGGCAGTGAGATGCCAAATCAGGAAGTTGATATCAAGCAACGCCTTGGCATTGTGTCAGATGAATGCTTTTATTATGAGCATCTAACGATCCGGGAGATGACACAAATGATCGCTCCTTTTTACACCAAATGGGATAATAAAGCGTTCAATGACTACTTGGATCAGTTCGAACTGTCTCCCAAAAAGAAAATCCAGGATCTGTCCAAAGGCATGAAGATTAAGTATTCTCTCGCCGTAGCTTTGTCGCATGAAGCGGATCTGCTGATTATGGATGAACCGACATCCGGGCTTGATCCTGTGTTTAGGCGGGAACTGCTTGATCTGCTTGCAGATATGATACAGGACGAAACAAGGTCTATTATTTTCTCAACGCATATTACGACGGATCTGGAACGTATTGCAGACTACATTACGTTTATTCATCAAGGGAAACTGGTGTTTAACGAGGCAAAAGATGATGTGCTGGAAAGGTATACGATTGTAAAAGGGGATATGGGTCTGCTTGATTCCGACATTCGGAAACATTTCATCGGAATACGCGAGACAGCCGTTGGTTTTGAAGCATTGTCGGATCATAAGGCAGAGGCCGAACGGTTATTTGGCAGGTTAGCTCTTTTACAAAGACCTACGTTAGAAGACCTCATTTATTTTACGGCGAAGGGAGGACGCAAATATGCTTAACTTGCTTCGTAAAGATTTCATTGTACTAAAAAGTTCACTGTGGACGATTGGGTTATACCTGGTGGTATTTAGTCTCGCCTTTATACCTAAGAGTGAAATGTCAATGTATTTTGTAGGCATCTACACAGCCTTTGGTTCGGTCATGCTGGCAACCATGATTGATATCAAAAACCATAATCACAATTTCCTGGTCACACTCCCCGTTAGCCGCAAACAGATTGTAAAAGCCAAGTACCTTTCTGCTATAATCTATACGTTATTCGGGGTACTCGCGTCGTTTGGGATTCACCAGCTTGTGAACCTGAATTATCCTGAACTGAACAAGCCGAATTATTCACTTAGGGATATTGTCATTGCCGTAGGCATGGTGCTTGCGTTAGTTTCCATATACATGCCTCTTTTCTACGGATTAAGCAAAAAAGGTGCTGGTATCATCAATGCGATATTCATGGTCTGCATGATTATACTGGCGCAACCCGTTGCGTACCTGATGAATATGGCCAACGAGAACGGTATAATTACCACAACGACAATGGCATTGGTTTCTGTAGGCATTATAGGTTTGTTTTTGCTGTCCTATCTCATTACCATTCGCTTGTTTGCAAGAAAAGACCTTTGAGCACAGAGCGGGTTGTAGGTAAAGAGTATAGAACACCAAAAGTAAAGTCGCCATAAGGCGACTTTTTTTGATGCAGCGATACGAGTGACAAATTGCACTTGATATTCTTCGGATTGGCTTCAATCCAAGAGTATCAAAATGTTACATTTCTTTCGCAAGCGTAATGAGCCTGCTCATGCCTTCTCGAATCTGCTGCTCATGTGCATAAGAGAAGGACAGGCGCAGCTTGCGACTGGCTGAATGATCCGAAGAATCAAATACGGTTCCGGGTACAAAGGCAACGGATTGTTCCATGCATCGGTGGAGCAGTCTCCCTGTATCCACACCCTCAGGAAGCTCTACCCAAAAGTTGAGTCCGCCCTCCGGCCGGGTCCACGTCCAGTCCGTTTCCAGCAGAGATTGTTCCATCACTTCCATCCGTAGCTGGATGGCGGTCCGCAGCTTGGACAGATGCTGATGCATGCGTTCTGACTGAAAATAACGGAGAAAAAGCTTCTGGTTCAGAAGGGGCGATCCGTTATCTGTCAGTGATTTTACAGCCTGTAGTCCTGGCATGAATCGCTGGCGGCATATGATGGCTGCAATCCGTAGCCCGGGTGCAACATACTTGCTGTAACTGCGGATGTACAGAGTGTGTCCAGTAGTATCGTAGGTGAAAATGGGTGCAGGAGGTTTCTCCTTAAAATAGATATCATAGGTACTGTCGTCTTCGAGCAGAAAACAACCATACTGTTCTGCAAGTTCAGGTAACTGCTTACGCTGTTCTACTGGAACATTAAGGCCGGTTGGATTCTGAAAGGTCGGTGTCATATAAAAGAGGCGCGGCTTCTCACTCTTCATCAGATGTTCGATCTGCTCCAGATCATACCCATCCGAGTGAATATCCGTAAAGATCAGACGAGCACCTTGTTTGCGGAAAATCTCCATTGCCGGTCCATACGTAGGCCGTTCCATCAACACCCGATCCCCGGGTTTGACCAGCGTCCGCGAGATGACATCAATCGCTTGCTGCGCCCCCGAAGTAATGAGCACTTCGTCTGCAGAGAGGTAGAAGCGTTCTTTTTTCGTTAGATGGCTTGCCAGCGCACTTCGCAATTCCAGATCTCCCTGAATCGTGGAATACGTTCCGAGCAAACGGGGATATTGATCCAGCAGATCACGCATTAGTTCACCCCAATACCGGTTGGGCAGCAGAGAGGGATCGATTAACGATTTGGAAAATTGGTATTCTGCTTCAAGGGACTGTACCCGTGCAAGTGAATCCCAATGCAGCCAGGCAGACACGGCGGGATCATCCGCCTGATCCGTTACTGAGAATGGAGTCGCTGGGCTGACATAATAGCCGGACTTGTCCTTAACATAAACACTCCCACGTTCCTTTAACTCCTGATAGGCTTTGAATACGGTCAGACGATGTACGCCGAGTAGCTCGGACAGGCTTCGTACAGATGGCAGTTTTTCATGTTCGGCCCACTCTCCCGCTTCTATACGTACAACGAGATAATGAATTACTTGCTCATATAATTTCAGGCTGTTATCTGTCATCATCATGGTTCTGCCCACCCGGCTCACACTCCTTTTGAACTCTATTGTAACAGCTAATGAGAGAAAACTGTTCTGTTTTGTTCATTCTGTTCTGTAGACCATGAGATATGATGGAGAACAGATAAAGGAGTGGTTATCATGGTGGGGATTGCATTTACGGTTATGTGTCTTATTTTCGGTACAACATTTCTGGCTATTAAAATTGGAGTAGAGGCAGGCATGCCGCCTTTTCTGTCAGCCGGATTGCGATTTTTAATCGCGGGAGCGCTGATGTTTGCATGGATGAGGATGAAGGGCAAAGTGAGCTGGTCGCTCCTGTTCCGCAAGGAGATGTTGTTAACGGGAGCGGGGCTGACCTTCGGCACTTTTGCCACATTATATTGGGCTGAACAGCATGTGAGCTCGGGTGTTGGTGCCATTCTGTCGGCGACAGGGCCTTTGATGATTATGTTGATGCAGACGGCGCTGTTACGGCAAAAAACATCTGCCCGTATGATTGTGGGCTGCCTGATCGGGTTCACCGGTGTGGTACTGGTTGTGTTGCCAGGTGTATCGCTTGGTGCAGGTTCCCTGTTTATGTGGGGCTGTATCGCGGTACTGGTAGGGGAAGTCTGTTATTCAGCAGGTGCATTGTACTCCAAAAAGGTCATTCATCAGTTCAAGGAGGCTAGTCCTGTAGCGATCAATGCGGTGCAGATGATGTATGGGGGACTGCTGTTATCCCTGCTCTCGGTCGGAACGGAATCGTGGAGTATGTCTGCTCTGGACTGGGTGCCTGCCGTCTCGTCGGTGATCTATTTGACTGTCATCGGCTCCATGGTGGGGCATAGTCTGTTTTATTGGATTATGTCGCGTACCAACCCGTTGTTTCCAGCAACATGGTTATACATTTCACCACCCATTGCCGTAGGGCTTGGTGCTGTTGTCTACGGTGAGCATGTCAGCTGGGTTACATGGATCGGTGTAGTGCTGGTCGTTTCAGGTCTGCTGGCGATGAATGAGAAGGTGAGCGGCTGGTTGAAGAAAAGAAGTCGTGCGAGGATGACAGTGCAGGCTTCCGAATCTGTTTTAAAATAGGTAAAGTTTGAAGGTATGCAGCTCAATCTCAAAATCAGCCATTGATTTTAGGTTGAGCTGTTTGTTATTTCAACATGATATTCTCGTTAACCAGTAGGTAGTAATATTCATCCATCTGTTCTGCCGTAACATTTTCTTCGAAATGTTGTATCCACCACATCACAAGTAAACGAATCACCCCCGAGTGAAACTCGGCAACAAGTTCTATGGGAAGTGAAAATTGTTTACCTCTTCTCTTCAATTCCAGAAAATCCCTTCTGAATATCTCTCCGATATAATGTATGAAAAAGTTCTTAAACCCCTCATCCTTCTGTTGGTTCTGCACAATTGTCTCCAGTACATTTCCAAACAGAATTTTAGATATGCTTTGCAAAGGCTGCTGTAATCGATCTTCTACATTCATGTGTAAATAATCCCGAAGGACCCATGTTAGGGTGGAGGACAGTAAAGCAAATTTATCTTTGAAATGTTTGTAAAACGTTGTTCGGTGAACCATAGCTTTGTTACATATCTCATTAATTGTGATGTTGCTGAATAGCTGGCCTTTCTCACATAACAGATCGAGTAGCGCCATCGTTAACAATTTATGAGTTCGGGTAACTCTCAAATCCACCTTTTTATCAATCATTTTCATCTACATCAGTTCCTTATTGTAGTTTAGCTATATAGTATCAACACATTGATTCTTACATGATACGAGATTTCAAGTGTATATTGGTATTATAAGTAATTTTTTTGATAGGGCTACAAGTGTAGATAAAATATGATGGATTAGAGAGGATGAAGTGGCGATGTCCGAAATGAAAAAAGCTGTGGTGATCGGGGCAGGTATTGCAGGGTTAATCACTGCAAGGATGTTATCTGATTATTATGATGAGGTATGTATCATTGAGCGAGATGAATTGCCTTCTGAGCCGGCGAATCGGCAGGGTGTGCCTCAATCCTTTCATCCACATCGTGTATTACCGCGCGGCGGACTCATTCTGGAACATTACTTTCCCGGATACAATGATGAATTGGTCGCGCTTGGCGCCATTCCTTCGCATGAAGAGAAAATTGTGATTGCCAATCGCTATGGTACATTAGTCAATAAGGCAAATGCCGCTTCCTCATTCAAAATTGCATCGAGCAGCAGAGCACTGCTGGAATGGGTATTGCGTCAGCGAGTCCAGAGCATAGATCATATAAGCTTCTTAACGAGTACGGAAGTTACCGGGTTAATGGCATCAGAAGATCAGCGTTCGATTACAGGCGTGTATACCAAAGAAAGAGGTCGGGATAATCGGGAAGAAAATCTTGCAGCAGATATGGTTATTGATGCCGCGGGACGTTCTTCCAAATTGATCAGATGGCTTGAACAGATAGGGTTGTCCGTGCCTGAGCCGGAAGTGCTGAAGGTGTCGCTTGGTTACAGCACCCGCTATTATAAGATACCATCCTCTATTCAAAATGATTGGGGAACGGTGATAACAGAGTCCGATCCTGTGCAAGGAACTCGTGCAGGCATGTTGTGGCGCATTGAAAATGATATCGCTGGACTATTACTGTTCAACGCAGGAGGAGATGAATATCCTCCAACCCATCCGGATGAGTTTCAAGAGCAAATCAAACATCTGTTTGCTTCGGATGAAATCGTAGCGTTGGCAGAACAGCTGGAGCCTTTTCAAGGGCCGCGTGGATACCGTATTTCCGAGTCTATCCGTCAACATTTTGAACTGATGGAGAATTGGCCCTCTGGATTACTCGTCCTTGGCGATGCATTTTGCAGCTTCGATCCGATCCATGGCCAAGGCATGACGGTTGCTGCAATTGAAGCCGAGGCCATAGCGAAATGTTTGAATGAGCAGCGAATGCATCCTGAGCCGCAGTTTGAGCGTCAAGTGCTGCTTCGTATGCAGCAGGCTATTGAACCGGCCTGGTGGCTTAGTTCTGTGGCTGATCTGCGTTGGAAAGGGGTCGAACATGTTGGGCCTTCCCGAATGAAAGGGGTTGCGTTTGCTCAGAAGTATATAAACTTGTTTACGAAGCAGGCGATGAAAAAGGCGAGTCAGGAAAATAATAAACATCTCTTTTTTACCCAGTTCCTGATGAATGCTCTAATCCTTCCTCCAAGTGAATACTTTAAAGGTGAAATCCTGAACATGATCCTGAACGACAATGGTTCCAAAGAAGAAATGGAGTTAAGAGCAGAGCTTGGTGTCCAAGATCCGGAGCTGTTTCAGCAAAGAATAGATGAGATCATTCCGTCATTTCAACTGGAATTTGATGGCCAAATCAAAAAACTGCTGGAGTCTTTCCAGCATGCCATGAGCAAGTAAGATAATAAATCGTGGTGCGTGAAAGTAGGCAAAACATGAAACGAATAATTTTAAATTTCATAGCTAGCATTGTCATCTCATTTATTGTATTTTTTATTGTTTTGTTTTTTGCTGATGTCCAAGATACAAATCGTGTCATCTTATCTATGGCGATTACGATTTCACTACAATTATCCTTGATTACCGCATTGTTGCTCTCAAAACATAAAAAATAACAGAAAAATATACCTAATATAATCGCTAAATAGGATAATGAACATATTTTTAAAATCAAAAAAACAGCCCTGCACGGCGAAATTCGCCGACTGGGCTGTTCGTTGATCTTATTTACTCTGCGTTCAGCACAAACTTCTCGATAACTTCTTTCACGCCGTCTTCGTTATTACTTGCCGTAATGTAATCCGCCAGCTCTTTCAGGGCAGGGATGGCATTTCCCATCGCTACACCAAGACCAGCAACTTCGAGCATCTCATGGTCGTTCCAGGAGTCGCCGATGGCAATACACTCGCTGAGCTGGTGACCGAAATGGTCAGCCAGGAAGGTCAGGGCGTGGCCTTTAGTTCCTTCGTTGTGCATGATCTCCAGGAAGTAAGGTTTGGACTTTGTGATATGGACTTGAGGTCCGAGCAATTCACGCAAGTCAACGGCAACCTTATCCAAGTAGTCTGGCTCATCGATAATAAGCAGTTTCGGTGTTTTTTGTTCGATGACTTTGATGAAATCAGATTCGATATAATATTGGGTGCCGTTTAATTTGGCATAATCACGCAGCTTGTCGTTTTCCTCACGGGCATACAGCTTGTCGTCAATGTATGTTTGCAGGTGGAGATTGTTCTCCAGGCAGTAATCATACAATTTGCGGGAAGCTTCCTGTGGAACGTAGCGCTCATAAAGTACTTTTTCGTCCAGCAGGTTTTTCACCAATGCGCCTTGATACGTGATGATCGGAACGTTAAGTCCGGTTTGACGAGCAAGCGCTTGTGCGGAAGCATAAGCACGTCCAGTCGCCAGCGTTACAGTTACACCATGGGCAACCGCTTGTTCCAGTGCTGTCTGTGTAGCAGGGGTTACTTCCTTGTTGTCGTTGATCAGGGTGTCATCAATGTCGATTGCAATCAATTTGTAGCTCATCTGTGTTTCTCTCCTTTTTTATCTGTATCTATTTGTATCTATACCCGACTTAATCTATATCAGTTCAACGAAACGTTTTACACGAGAACGGAGAGGACAGAAAAAACCTGAAGAAGCGGAGCGTTCGCCTGAAAGCTTTCTGAAAGAAAGCTACTTCGGAAGCATAAGCTATCACCGGATTTCCCCTTTGAAGAAGGGAATCAAAAAAAATCTGGGGATAACAGCGATCGGAAGGTTATTCTGTCATCGGAGTGGCAGGTGTAAACATTCTTGGGTTGAACTTATATACCTACTCTTCCAGGAAAACAAGGCCAATAAAGTCTTCCAGCTCAAGGTTGCCGAAGTAATGTTTTACATCCAGGCCCTCAAGTGCAGTACGCACCTCGGTTTCTTCATACCGCTTGCCGCGCAGCATATTTTCGATATCCGCCACATCGCCTACGCCGAAGAAGTCGCCAAAGATTTTGATATCTTCGATGCGTCCATCCTTGATGTTCATGCGCAGATCGATGATGCCAACAGGGAATTTGCGTGTGTGCTTCACATTGCTTTCCGGAGACAAGCCATAGTTCCAGTCCCAATTATTATAACGCTCAGCGGAGATTTCCTTGATTTTGTCCCAGTCCTTGTCAGTCAGCTTGTATTGCGGGACGTCTTGTGGCTCCATTCTGAAAATGTGACGTAACAGCTCATCGCGGAACTGCTCAATCGTCAGGTTGGTATCAATCAGATCCCGTATGTTGGCGACCCGGCTGCGGACGGACTTGGTGCTCTTGGATTTGAACTTCTCGGGATTGACGTTCAGGGAAGCCTGAACATGCTCCAGATTCAGATCAAACATCAATGTGCCATGACTGAACATGCGCCCACGTGTGGAAAACTGGGCGTTGCCCGAAATTTTCTTTTCGCCCACTTGCAGATCATTACGCCCGGTCAACTCGGCATTTACACCAAGCTCGTGCAAAGCTTCAACCACAGGCTGGGTGAACTTGCGGAAATTGTGGAAGGATTGACCGTCATCCGCTGTAATAAAACTGAAATTCAGGTTGCCCAGATCGTGATATACCGCTCCGCCTCCCGAAAGACGACGAACGACCTGCACACCGTTATCCTGAACGTACTCGATATTAATTTCTTCAATCGTATTTTGATGTTTTCCGATGATAATCGACGGACGGTTAATGTAGAACAGCAGATAGCTGTCATCCTCCATCGGCAGATGCTTCAGAATGTACTCCTCAATGGCAAGGTTTACAGAAGGATCTGTAATGCCCTGGTTATCTACAAACAGCATGGTCATTCCTCCATTAATGTATGTGAGGGATTGCTAGTCCCTTATGTAGTGAACCTTGTATATCAAAAGGAACCGAAATTCCTCTTCTATTGTAAACGAATTATGGTTGGGACACAAAGAAAACAGGATTGACCCACACCTCCCGTGCCATCCATAATAAAAAGGACATACAGAAAGGATGACGGAAGAATGACCGGTTATATCGAAGTGTTCGGACATGGCGGGGACGTGGAGACGGCTGCGTCACGATTTGGGAGGGAAGCCGCTGATTTTCTGGATTTCAGTGCCAACATTAATCCGCTGGGTCCGCCCAGAGGAGTGCTGGAGGTTATACAGCAAGGAATGCAGTCGGTGATTCGCTATCCCGATCCGGCGCATCGGGAATTCAAAGCACTGCTGAGCGAGCGTCTTGGTGTGATGCAGGAGCAGATTTCCGTGGGCAACGGCGCAGCCGAAAGCATGGCGCTCATTCTGCTGGGGCTTGCCCCGCGCAAGGTGGGTACCGTGGAACCGGGATTCTCGGAGTACCGGGCGTTGGCACAACAATTCGGTGCCGAGGTGGTGCATACGGAGGGAAGAGAAGAACTGGCGTGGCGAGCGGAACCCGAGGACATCGAGCAGCTCATGGAAAAGGTAGACCTGCTCTTCCTCGGCCAGCCCAACAATCCAAACGGTGTACAATATCCGCTTGAGGTATTACAGAGGCTTGCCCGCAAAGCGGAAGAAACGGGAACCGTATTTGTTATTGACGAGGCATTTATGGATTTTATTCCGGTAACCCGGCGTCAGTCCCTGGCAGCACATCTGAATGACTATCCTAATGTGATCATCATTCGCTCGATGACGAAGTTTTATGCCATTCCGGGTTTGCGTCTCGGATATGCACTGGGCCGTGCCGAATACATTCAGGCGATGACAAAGAAACAGGTGACCTGGAGTGTCAACGGTCTGGCGCTCATGGCAGGGGAAGCCTGTCTGCGCAGCGGAGAACGGTACGAACAGGAGACCATGTCACAGATCACGCGGGAACGGGGGCGTCTCATCGAAGGGCTGAAGGCGTACGGATGTGCGGTGACACCGGGAGAGGCGAATTTTATTTTGGCACGTGTGCCGGCCCCTTGGACAGCGGCATCAATGCAGGAGGCGCTGGGTCGAAGAGGCATTCTGATTCGCAGCTGTGCCATGTATTCGGGGCTTGACAAAGGGCATGTACGTTTCGCGGTCAAGGATGCAGATGCCAATGCTACATTACTGGAAGTGCTGGGCAGCGTGCTGGAAACCAAGGGATATCCGAATGTCGATCAGACGAAAGATGAGGAACAGGGAGGGGAGCGGCAATGACACTCCCGTTTTATAACTACTTTACGAATGGAGAAACAGACGAGAATGAATATGCTTCCTCTTCCTGGCCGGGACTGAACATATCTGCACATGAACGACATATCAAAGCACAGAGTCCAAGGGCAGCCCAAGCGCTGTCGAGTGCGGTATATGGCGGCGGGATGTTTGAACTGGATCGCATATTTAACATCTATGTGGACAGGCATTACCGCTGTGATGATCCGCCGCGTGATATCGAACAAGCGCTGAACGAATGGCGAGAGCCGCGTGATCAATGTGCCGGATTATTGACGGCCGTAAGGCTGGAGCATACCTCCATTCAGGAATATACAAGTGATGAATTTGGTCTTCTGTGCTGTACCACTGCGGGTGTATCGAATGCCGCACGCGCGGGGTCGGAGAGAACGGTTTTTGATACGGTGGGAAATAAGACGATGTCTTCCGGCAGGGAGCGCTCTGCTCCTTCAGCACGGAATCTAACGATGGCCCCCTATGTCCCGGGTACAATTAACATCATGCTCTGGTTGAACGGACGCATGACCAACGGGGCGATGGTGAATGCGGTACAGACGGCGGTGGAAGCCAAAGCGGCCGCGCTGGCGGATGTGGGCGTTCTGGATTCGGAGAACGGGTTGCTCGCCACCGGCACCACAACCGATGCCATTGTGTTTGCAGTAGGTCAGGCAGTGGAAGTGGAGGAACCTCAGCCGATGATCACTTATGCCGGGACAGCGACTACGGCAGGGGCGGCGATTGGCAGATTGGTATACGACACGGTAACGGAAAGCCTTCGGGCCGGACTGTTATGGAAAGAGAGGGTCAGGCACAAATGACTTTTGAGGTGGAGCATATATGGACCTGGCCTTTCTGGACAGGCATGGCGGGAGCCTGGATTATTATTCTGGCGTACCTGTTGGACCGATGTATCGGAGATCCGCGCTGGATTCCCCACCCGGTGATTGGCATGGGTAAAGGCATCTCGGCGTTGGAGCGTGTCATTCGCTCGTGTGTGCGCACAGATTCGGGGCTGAAGAGAGCCGGGCTGTTGTTCCCGATGGTGATCGCAGGGGGTTCTTTTGCGATCACGTGGGGAATCGTATATCTGCTTGGACTAATCCACCCTGTCATTGCAGCGGCAGCTGAAGTGGTGCTCATTGCAACAACCATTGCTTCAAAAGGGCTGAAGGATGCAGGCATGGAAGTGTATCGTCATCTGAAGCAGCAGGATTGGCCGGCGGCCAGACGTTCACTGGGCATGATTGTTGGACGTGATACGGCGCATCTGGATGAACCCGAGGTTGTACGGGGAACGGTAGAGACGGTTGCCGAAAATATTGTGGATGCCATTGTCTCGCCGTTATTCTATGCGCTCATTGGAGGCGCTCCGCTTGCCATGGCTTATCGTGCCATCAACACGTTGGATTCCATGGTCGGATATAAAAATGACAAGTATCTGCATCTTGGCTGGGCCTCGGCCCGTCTGGATGATGTGGCGAACTGGATACCTGCCCGGCTGACCGCGATTCTGTTAATCGTGGGTGCCTGGGTCATGAAGCTGGACGCCAAAGGAGCAGCACGCATGGTTGCACGGGATGCAAGACTACATCCAAGTCCGAATAGCGGTTTTCCCGAATCAGCGGTGGCTGGAGCACTGGGCATCCGGCTTGGCGGACATAACGTGTATCACGGCGTTGCTTCATTTCGTGCCTACATGGGTGAAGCCACACGGCCGATGGAAGCCGAGGATATTGTGCAAACGTCACGTCTGATGTTCTGGTCGGCAGGTGCTTTTGTGGTACTATGCGTGTTCATAACGCTGGGTGTGTGGCTGGCAGGAGGGACGCTGTTATGGCCGTAAATGAAGGAAATGCAGGCAATGAAGTACATACGAATCAGCCTGGGCCGCTGAAACGAAACATTCTGTGGGTCCGTCATGGGACAACGTTGTGGAATGTGGAAAAAAAATATCTGGGGCATACCGACATCGGTCTGCTGCCAAATGCCAAAGAAGAACTGGCTCCGCTTCATGAACAATTGAGCGGTATTTCGTGGAATGAGGTATATTGCAGTGATCTGCTTCGCTGCCGGCAGACGCTGGAACAGATTCTTCCTGATGCCATCGGACAGGTGAAGTTCGACTCGCGTCTGCGCGAGAATGATTTTGGACAGTGGGAAGGGCTGACGTATGAGCAGCTCAAGGATAATTCTGTGTACCGAAACTGGATAGATGCCCCGCAGGAGGTCACTCCGCCTGAGGGGGAATCGTGGCAGGAGTTTACCGGACGGTTGGACTCCTTTCTCCAAGAGATGTTGTTGGAGGGCCGTCCTTCGACGCACGATGATGAGGGCCAAGTGCCAACTATAGTTGTGGTTACGCATGGTGGTGTCATCCGGTATGCCTTGTCCCGTCTGATTGCCGGGCTTGGGTTCTGGGATACACATGTCGTACCGGGACAGGCGATTCAGGTTCAGCTTGAACAACAGGGGAATGAGTGGTTTGGCAGCAGAATGACTTTTCCGCCGATCGGGTTGTAAGGATGTACAATATACCCTATAATCACAACAGAAGTGTGACTTCAGCATGGATGCAGATTCGCTGCAGGCTGTGAAGCCTGAACGAGTATGTAGTATGCAGAAATTACACGGCAATGGTTTACCATATCAGCGACCAAGGGTCCCGCGTGTGAAGGCTGTTTTCATGGCAAATTTAGTACGAGTCATGAAACACACATGGGTGAAATGGGGAAGCCGGTGCAAATCCGGCACGGTCCCGCCACTGTAAAACAGGATGATTCCTGTAAGTCAGGTTACCTGCCCTGGACGTACAAACCGGTGTTCCTTCGAGGAAAGGACAGCGTTTCGGGCTATTCTATGCGCATGGACAACCCTTGGTTGAACATGTACAGATTGCCATATGCGAGACGTCATCCCTGATCCTAGACGTAAGGATTAGGGATTTTTTATTGTTCATGTAAGATGAACCGAGACCAATTTTACACGAGGTCACTCCGATTGCAGTACCACCTTCCGATCGCTGTTATCCCCAGATTTTTTGATTCCCTTTTTTGAAAGGGAAAATCCGGTGATAAAGGCGAACACTTCGTTTCTTCAGATTGGTTCTGCACTCTCCGTTAGCGTGTAAATATTGCAGTTCAAACCTTACACAGGAACACCAAGGCATGGGGAGTAAGAGTTTGAGCACGATGCAAGAAAATAGTACAAATAGAGAAGGGGAGAATAACAGAATGAATTTCAAGAATTGGAAAAACGTAGCGTCCCTGCTAAGTGCAGCGGCACTCGCACTGGCTTTGGCCGGATGTGGCAATGCAACAACAAACGAGGGCACAGGTACTTCACAGCAACCGGCACAGGAGCAGTCCCAAGGCCAGGCGCAGACGGACCTCAAAACACAATATCCACTGACAGTTACGGATGCAACGGGGGAATCGTTCACCTTTGAAAAGGCACCGGCCAAAATCGTATCCGTGTCTCCGGCTGAGACGGAATCCCTGTTTGCACTTGGATTGGACGATCAGATCGTTGGTGTATCCGACTATGACGATTATCCGGAAGCAGCAACAACCAAAGCTAAAATGGGCGGTATCACCAAGCCAAATGAAGAGTCAATCATTGCTGCTGAAGCCGACATTGTCTTCACAGGTATCTCGATGAGTGAGGATGCGGTGAAAAAGCTGCGCGAACTGGGTATTACCATTTTCAAAACGGATCCTAAATCCATTGACGACGTGATGAATAATATCGAAACCTTCGGTAAAATCACTGATCATCAAGAAAAAGCTCAAGAGATCATCACCCAGATGAAACAGGACGTGACGGATGTAACCGAAGCGGTGAAGGCAGTTAAACCGGAAGAGAAGAAAAAAATATACGTTGAATTCTCCCCAGGCTGGACTGTGGGTAAAGGCGAATTCATGGATGAACTCATCACTGTAGCCGGTGGTAGCAATATTGCTTCGGACAAAGAGGGCTGGTATGAAATTAATGAAGAGAACGTGATTGCCTCCAACCCGGATGTGATCCTGTATGCCAACGATGTAATTGATGAAAACTCCAAAACACTGGATCAGATCATCAAGGCGCGCAGCGGCTGGGATCAAATTACGGCTGTGAAAAATGACGCGGTTATTGGCCTGGATGCCAACCTGCTGAGCCGTCCGGGTCCACGTGTAACTCAAGGGTTGAAAGAAGTAGCCAAAGCGATCTACCCTGACTTGTTCCAATGAGTAAAAAGCTGATCCTGTTCGGAACGACGGGCATGGTGCTGCTGGTGCTCACCGTGCTCATCTGCACGGGCATTGGTTCAGTAGCGTTGCCGATCCGGGATATTGCAGGCATCCTGATTCACAAAATTCCCTGGGTGGGCGATTGGATTACACCGGATTGGAATAAGGCAGCCGAACAGATTATCTGGAAAGTCAGATTCCCACGTGTACTGCTTGCCGTGCTCGTGGGCGCATCGTTGGCGATTGCAGGTGCGGGATTCCAGGGGGTTCTTCGGAACCCGCTGGCAGACCCGTTCACCCTGGGCGTATCATCCGGTGCTTCAGTGGGTGCAGCCTTTCTGATTTTCTTCGGATTGCAGTATGCACTGATTGGGATCTGGACGTTGCCACTGGTGGCGTTTTTGACGGGTGTAATCACGTTATGGTTTGTTATGGCACTGGCTCGTGAAGGGCGTAAAATACCTACACATAGCCTCATTCTGGCTGGTGTGGTCATGCAAAGTTTCCTGGGCGCAGTTGTTTCCTTCCTGTCGACCATGTCGAAACAGACGATTAATGAAATTATATACTGGACGATGGGAAGTCTGGCTCTGCGTGGGTGGTCGTATACGGCCATCCTTTTCCCGTATTTTCTGTTAGGGCTGGTCTTTCTCTGGAGCCGCGCACGCTCGTTGAATGTGCTTGCACTGGGAGAACGTCAAGCGGCACATATCGGGATCGGAGTGGACAGACTCAAGCTGTCCGTGCTGGCAGTTGGCACACTGCTGACTGCTGGGGCTGTCTCGGTATCGGGTGTCATCGGATTCGTTGGATTGGTGATCCCGCATATGTTGCGGTTGCTGGTGGGACCGGATTACCGACTGTTGGTACCTTTGTCTGCCATTGGTGGAGCGATCTTCATGGTGTGGGCCGATACCATCGCAAGGTCGTTGCTGGCACCAACTGAAATTCCGCTCGGTGTTGTCACCGCCTTTGTTGGTGCGCCGTTCTTTGCTTACCTGCTGCACCGGAACAAAAAGTTGCAGAAGGGGATGATGCCATGAGTTCCAGTACCCGTTCCAACTCGACTTCACTTATCTCTATTAAGGGAGCAGGGAAGTCATATGGCAATCATCAGGCACTGCACAATGTAGACTGGCATGTTGGCGAAGGTGACTGGTGGGGAGTTGTCGGACCAAACGGCAGCGGCAAGTCCACCCTGATCCAGCTTATTGCCGGAACGGAACAGTTAAACGAAGGTCAGATCCGTATCGATGGTCGAGATATCGGCTCTTACAGCCGTAAGGACCTGTCACGCATGATCGCTGTATTGCAGCAGGATGGCTTGCCAGCCATCTCCTATCCCGTGCGAGACGTGGTGGAGATGGGGCGATATCCATACCAGAACTGGCTGGGGCGTGAAACGGGTGATGGGGCACTTGTGGTGGACAGGGTGCTTCAAGACCTGGGATTGACAGAACTGGCGGACAGACCGCTGGATGCACTCAGCGGCGGGCAACGGCAGCGGGTCGCACTAGCCAAAGTTATGGCTCAGGAGCCGAGGTTACTGCTGCTGGACGAGCCGACCACGTTTCTGGATATTAAATATCAATTGCAGTTCATGGAATTGTTATCGGCATGGCGACAGAGAAATAACATTACGATTGTGGCTGTGCTGCATGATCTGAATCTGGCCGCGTTATTTTGCGATCACATTCTGGCGCTGCGTGAGGGCATGGCGGTTGGAAAGGGTACGCCTCATACATTGATCAACGATGAGAATATCCAGGATATATTTCGCGTCAAACCCGCGATTGTCTCTCATCCCGACCATGCCATACCTCAACTGCTGTTGCGGCGGGACATCGATTAAATGAAACGGGGCAACCCATATTTTGATGAAGGAAGTGCTGGTTGTATGAATAATGAACAGGTGTTGGAGCATTTAATAAGTAAGATTACTGCTCCTGATCAGGAAGTGGCGGCAGAAACCTCTGCGCACGTGGATTCGTTGACGAAGCCGCCGGGGAGTCTGGGCAAATTGGAAGAGCTGGTGATCCGCCTAGCAGGCATGACTGGCAATGCACGTCCGCGTTTTGATCACAGGGCGGTCATTGTCATGGCCGCGGATCACGGTGTAGTGGAAGAGGGCATCAGTGCTTTTCCTGCCGAAGTGACCCCGCAGATGGTCCTGAATTTCCTCGCTGGAGGTGCGGCAGTGAATGTGCTTGCCCGTCACGCCGGAGCTGGTGTGATCTGTGTGGATATTGGTGTGAATGCCGATCTTGAACATCCGGACCTGCTTTCCCGCAAAATTCGCAAAGGCACGGCCAACATGGCCCGAGGGGCAGCGATGACCCGGGATGAGGCAGTTCGGGCTATCCTTGCAGGAGCCGAAGTTGTATCGGCAGAGGTGGCGAAGGGAACACAACTGTTTGTCACCGGGGAGATGGGAATTGGCAACACCACCGCAAGTGCTGCGGTAATGAGCGCGTTAACCGGAGTTGCACCAGCTGCCGCCGTGGGGCGAGGAACCGGCATTGATGATGCAGGCTTGCAGCGCAAGGCTGCTGTAGTCAGCCGGGCGCTTAGCGTAAACGCACCAAACCCGGAAGATGCACTGGATGTTCTGTGCAAGGTGGGTGGACTGGAGATTGCCGGACTCACAGGGGTTATCCTCGCAGCAGCTGCTCATCATTGTCCGGTCGTTGTAGACGGGTTCATCTCTACCACGGCAGCGCTGGTGGCGAGACAACTTGCACCTCTGAGCACAGCCTATATGATCGCTTCTCATACGTCACACGAAAATGGACATGGAGCGCTGCTGCGTGAACTGGACCTGAAAGCGATGCTGGATCTGGACATGCGTCTGGGTGAAGGCACAGGCGGCGTGCTCAGTCTTCATCTGATTGACGCAGCATGTCTCATTCTGAACGAAATGGCGACCTTTGCAAGCGCGGGTGTCTCGGACGGGGCAAGCCATGCTTCGGACTCCGCTGCGTCGGTTGATTCATCCCTGCAAGGAGAGAGTTCACGATGAGTGTACTGGTGACAGGCGGCGCACGCAGTGGCAAAAGCTCCTTTGCCGAGCGTCTCTGCATGCAGCGTTCCTCGGAGGCGTGGTATGTGGCGACAGCTCAGGCGTACGATGATGAAATGCGTGAGCGCATCGCCATGCATCAGCATCAGCGCGAGGCATCGGGGTATCTGTGGCATACAACAGAAGAGCCGATACATCTACCTGCTTTGATAAGCCGCATGGGTGAAGGGCATACAGGGACTTCTGCACCCACCATTCTGGTGGATTGCCTGACGCTGTGGCTGACAAATGTTTTGTTAGCGCATGAGCATGACGAGAAGCAGGTGTTACAGGCACATTTAGACGCGTTGGTTGAAGCGATTCGAACCTATCCCGGTTTGCTTGTTCTGGTTACAAATGAAGTGGGGGACGGGATCGTACCGGAATATGCCCTTGGTAGGAAATATCGGGATTTGGCCGGTGTACTGAATCAGCGTATTGCGGCGATATGCGGTGAAGTGTTTCTGGTGACCGTAGGCATTGCGATTGAATTAAAAAGCAAGGAGTACCGCTTATGAAGGATGGCACGCCTGCTCCTCAGCGTAAACATGCGGCGGCAGCCGCTTTTCAATTTTTGTCCCGTTTCCCTGTCAAAATGCAAATCGATTTTGTCCCGCCGTTGCTGCGGGAAAGTGTTGTCTTTTATCCGCTGGTCGGTGCTGCAATCGGTCTGTGTGTCTGGCTCGCGGGAGCCTTAAGCGGTGCAGTGCTTCCGGCCTTTCCGGCTGCCGTCCTGACCTTGACGTTATGGGTATGGCTTACCGGAGGGCTCCATCTTGACGGATGGATGGATACGGCGGATGGCTTGCTCAGTTATCGTACCCGTGAACGGATGCTGGAGATTATGAAGGACAGCCGTGTCGGGGCACTGGGCGTGATCGCCTGCGTGTTGCTTCTGATGATGAAGGCTGCGCTGATCGCTGATTTTATTGCACGGGGCCACTGGGTTTACGGTGCGTTGCTGATCCTGCCCATGATCTGGAGCCGCTGGTTCATGGTGTATGCGATGTCGGCCTGGCCGAATGCACGCGAAGATGATGGACTTGCCGTATTGTTTAAAGGTCTGGGTGATCGGAAGGAGGTCCAGCGTGCACGCAGCTCAGCCGTTGGCCTGACCTTGATCGCAGGGGCAGTTACGTTTGCCGCGGTGTGGCTTTTCAAGCCGGATCTGGGGATTGCGGATGTGATGGTGAGTGGGCTGGGAACACTGCCATGGTGGCTATACCCGGTGACGGCAGTTATTATACTGCCTGTGGCGTGTTATTATATCGGCCGATTCGTGGCTGCCCGGATCAGTGAACGGCTCGGCGGTTTAACCGGGGATACGTATGGTGCCATGAATGAGCTGCTGGAGGCGGCTTTGTTGACTGTGCTGAGTGTGCTTCAAGGACTGTTCTGGCTGTAACTTTTGAAATATGAAGCAGTATGGAAAGTGTTACGCATGAGGTTGGGAGTAAGGTGATCTGGATATAACATGGAGACAGGGGGAGAGAGCGTGGAAGATAGGCCATCACAACCAGCGGCGGTACTGATGCTGCAAGGAACGGCTTCCGATGTGGGCAAAAGTGTCATCACAACGGCATTGTGCCGGATTTTTAAGCAGGATGGCTTCAAGCCTGCTCCGTTCAAGTCACAGAATATGGCACTGAATTCCTATGTGACGGAAGATGGCAAGGAGATTGGTCGGGCTCAGGGGGCACAAGCTGAAGCCTGTGGTATTGAGGCGACAACCGACATGAACCCGATCCTGATTAAGCCCGTACGGGACATGCATTCGCAGATCGTGGTACATGGTGTACCTTTTGCCCAGATGAGTGCATCGGACTACCGTCAGCATTTCCTGCCTGAAGCAAAGCAGACGGTGATGGATGCGCTGAATCGGTTGCGGGATACCTATGATGTGGTGCTGATGGAAGGAGCGGGCAGTCCGGCCGAGATCAATCTGAAGGACCGAGATATCGTCAACATGAATCTGGCAGGCTGGGCCGATGCGCCGGTGATTCTGATCTCCGATATTGATCGGGGCGGAGTGTTTGCTTCCATTGTAGGTACGCTGGAGTTGCTGGAACCCCATGAAGTGGTGCGAGTCAAAGGGTTCATTATCAACAAGTTCCGCGGTGATCTGTCCCTGTTGCAGCCGGGACTCGACTGGCTCGAAGAACGGACAGGCATTCCAGTATTAGGTGTATTGCCTTACATAAGAGATATTCAGATTGAAGCAGAGGATTCGGTGGTACTGGACTCCATGCGTCATGGGAAATCCGGCAAAACCGAGCTGGATCTGGTGGTGATCCGATATCCGCGAATTTCCAACTTTACAGACTTTGACGCACTTTCCCGTGAACCGGATGTGAATGTACGGTACGTGACCTCGCCAGAGGAATTGGGCAGTCCGGATGCCATTCTTCTACCGGGTACAAAGGATACCATAGGTGACCTGGCATTTCTGCGTGAGTCTGGGCTGGAGCAGGCGATTGCCAGTCAGACCGAGCGTGAGCATGTTCAGCTGGTAGGAATATGTGGCGGATACCAGATGCTGGGACGTCATCTGAAGGACCCGTTTGCTGTGGAGGCGAATCAGATCCAGGAAGCAAAAGGACTTGGCTGGCTCCCGCTATCGACAACATTTCTTCAGGAAAAGCAGACCGTCAGAGCTTCCGGACGGGTGCAGCCTGATCACCCGCTTCGTCTGTATGGTGAGCGAGATGTAGCAGATGCTTCATTACCCATTAACGGATATGAGATTCATATGGGCGTTACGGAGTGCCACGAGCCTGAACGTGTAACCGCGTTGTTTGAAATCTCACATCCAGGAGATCAACCTTTCCAAGAAGGCTGGGGCTCAGTAGATGGCAGGGTGTGGGGAACCTACCTGCATGGTTTGTTTGAAAGTGATCAATTCCGACGTTCTTGGCTGAATGCCTTGCGTGCAGGAAAGGGACTGGCTCCACTTCAGGAGACGTATAGTGCGCATGAGCGTAAGGAGATGGAGTTCGATCGGGTAGCTGAATCGTTGCGTTCGGCATTGGATATGAAGCGTGTGTACGAGATTATGGGTGTTCAGGCACCTGAGTGAAACAACAATACCCCCATGTCCGACAAACCGTTCTCTAGAAACGGAATGTTAGCGACATGGGGGTATTGTATATCCTATGATTAAATGAGGTTTAAAACAGGTGATGATAGGTTAATGGTTAACCTGTTAGTTTATTTTGAAATTTTTCATAGCGGATTGCAGCTCTACAGCTTGTTCATGCAGGTGACGAACTGTATTCGAATGTGAATCCATCTCGCTGAGCTGCAGATCTGCTGTTGAAGCAATCTGTAACATGCTCTCACGGGATTTGGTCGTAATCTGTGCCGTTTCTTCAACGGATGCACTCACTTCTTCAGCACCAGCAGATACTTGTTGTGTAGAAGCCGAGACTGTCTGAATGGTCAGATTCACGTTCTGAATCAATTCATTCAGTTGCTGGAAGGCTGAGCCTGCTTGTTGAACGACCGTTGTGCCTGAACCAATCTCCTGGGTTACACGGTTCATGGCATCAACCGAACGTTCAGCATCTTCACGAATGGTACCCAGATAATCCGATATTTCTTCCGTGGCTGTCTTGGATTGCTCGGCAAGTTTGCGAACTTCTCCAGCAACAACAGCGAATCCGCGGCCATGCTCTCCGGCACGTGCTGCTTCGATGGAGGCATTGAGTGACAGCATGTTAATCTGTTTGGTGATCTCAAAAATGGAAGCAACAATGGTGCCGATGGCTACCGAACGTTCATTCATAGTTTCCACATAACGCAACGATTCGCTTGCTGTCTGGCCTACACGCTCCATCTGCTCAATGGCATTCTGAGCCAGTCGGTTACCGTTAACTGCCTCGTTGGCTGCTTCACCAATCTGGTCAGACACTTCAGCGGAAGAAGAAGCAATATGCATGATACCTTGCGTAATTTCTTCCATAGCTCTGGCGTTCTCGGATGCGCTTGACGCAATGCTGATGCTGCCTTTTTCTGCATCTTCTGCAGAGCGGCTGGAGTTTCGAACCATACCGGACATCGATTCAACCCGCTGAAGCAGGTCATTGGAGCCTGATACAACTTCATTGGACGTGGACAAGGCACGGCTAATCATTTCTTTCAGGTTATGCGTCATCGTCTGGAAGCTTGCGGCAAGTTGGGCAATTTCATCTTTACCTTTGATCTCTAGTTCAGCGGTTAGATCACCCTGGGATATTTGTTTACTATGTTGGACGAGCTTGATGATTGGTTTGGTAACTCTTTTGATCATACTAGTGGAGATAAGCCAGCCGAGCACAAACACTAATGCTGTAATCCCAAGACACAACCAGAAAATCTGAGTAATCTTGTCTTGAATGAACTGGGCATCCATGCTCACAGCCATAATCATGTTACTTCCTGCAATGGGGATAAAGGCTGCTTTATGTACACCAAAGGAATCGGAGTAGACCTCACTGATTACCATTTCTTTGTTCTCAATAGCTGCATTCATTGCAGGTTCTACACTAATCTCATCCTGGGCTTTCATGTTTGAGGAAGAGTTTGCCACAACCACTTTGGCTGAGCCATCTTGAATAGCAACAACGTAAGCTGCATCCAGATTATGTTCTTTTGCTTTATCTGCCAGGTACGATTCCACGGTCATGGCAGCACCTTCAGAACCGGCTCCGCCACTCTGTACCTGCAGGATTTTGGATGCTGAAGTATTCTTGTATATATCCTGAATGGACGTGTTTAGGACTTTGTCAAACTGCGGTAGCACGTAGCTTTGAATAATATTCATCGATACGGCGTAAAAACTAATACTGAACAACAGGGAAGCAACCAGCAGAACGAGGAACAAAGTGCCTCTGATTTTACCGGCAACGGTGCGATTACGAAACATATGATCATCCTTTCACGTCATGTTCATTAACATTATCGCTTTTCCGTAATCATAAGACCTATCTACCAATGAAGAAAGACCTAAGTTATACGTTGAGAAAACTTGGGAATAAGCGGATATACCTATATTACAAAATTAACCGGAGGTTGAATAGAACAATTTTCACGATTTAGTGTATTTTTTTCAGAAATAGATGAATCTGTTACATGCATATTACATAATATCAATTAATACCTACCAGAATAGTTTGTTATATGTTATATTGTAAAATGTCTTTGTCGGAAGTACAAAAGATAGAAGAGAAAACTGGATATGTTCCGGTTACACACATGCCTGAGGAGGATTTAAAGAAATGGATACTTTTCTAGTCATATTGAATGTAGTGGTTATACTTGCCTTACTTGGCGTCCTCTACTGGATGCAGAAAAAGCATATCTCCTTTACGAAACGCGTATTTGCGGGTCTGGGACTGGGGGTTGTTTACGGGGTTATTCTCCAATTGGTGTACACATCAGGTTCTGATGTAGTTACGAAATCAGTCGATTGGTTCAATCTGGTCGGTTCAGGATATGTTCGTTTGTTACAAATGGTCGTGATCCCATTGATCATGGTGTCGATCATTTCTGCCATTATGAATCTGAAGGGCAAACAAAATCTCGGCAAGATGAGTGTTTCCATTATTGCCATTCTGTTGATCACCACAGCGATTGCCGCAGGTGTCAGCATTGTAACGAGCCTTGGCTTTAACCTGACTTCCATTGAGATTCAAGGAGGAGACCGGGAGAATGCGCAGATTCAGAAGGTGGAGGAACGGCTTGTTGATGTGAAGGATCAGACCATCCCGCAGCAAGTGCTGGAATTCATTCCTTCGAATCCATTTGCAGATATGACAGGAGAACGTCGTACATCCACACTGGCGGTGGTTATCTTCTCCGCGTTTATCGGTGTAGCCGTTCTTGGACTGGATCGCAAAAAACCTCAGCAGGCGGAGACGTTCCGCGGTATGGTTAATGCGGTATATGCGGTGGTTATGCGAATTGTTACACTGGTGCTGAGGCTTACGCCTTACGGGATTTTAGCACTGATTACAAAGGTAACGGCGACAACCAATGCGGAAGAGATATTAAAGCTCATCAAATTCGTCATTGCGTCCTACGTGGCCCTCATCGTGATGTTTATTATTCATCTGATCATTATCTCGCTGTCCGGCTTCAACCCGGTTACGTATTTAAAGAAGGTGCTACCAACACTGGTATTTGCCTTTACATCCCGTTCAAGTGCAGCGGCGATCCCGCTGAATGTGGAGACACAGACGAAGAAACTCGGCGTATCGGACGGCATTGCGAACCTGTCTGCAAGCTTTGGGGCTACGATTGGGCAAAACGGCTGCGCCGGGATCTATCCGGCCATGCTGGCGGTGATGATTGCTCCGACGGTCGGCATCGACCCGCTGAGCTGGGACTTCATTGTGACTCTGATCCTCGTAGTCATGATCAGTTCGTTTGGTGTGGCTGGCGTTGGCGGCGGGGCAACCTTCGCTTCCCTAATCGTATTGTCCACCATGAATCTGCCTGTGGCTCTGGTTGGACTGCTCATTTCCGTGGAGCCGCTGATCGACATGGGTCGTACAGCGCTTAACGTGAACGGGTCGATGACATCAGGACTCGTGACGAGCAGAATTTTGAAGGAAAACGATCGGGACACGTTTAACGATCAGAGCCGTGAGCTGGATTCTGCGGCTCAGGCTTAATACAAAATGGATTAGATAGAAGCTCACATTAAGATAACTAGAGCCGTCTACAAATCAAGTAAGAAAAGCCGTCCTTCGGTGGAATCCGGAGGGCGGTTTTTTTGCGGCAATCAAACTATGCTGTGCACAGTGGTGAAGGGGTCTTCTTTTTCTATACATGGTGCAAGGGGAATAGAGGTAGGAAAAACTAGTATGGTCGAGAGGGAAGCGGGAGGAATATAGAAGGGGTCGTAGTCACTCAGGCACGCTTGGAGTTATTTAGTTCTGTTCATGGGACGAGAAATGTGATAGAGTATTCATGTTTTGGCCCTGAGCCAAACCGCGGTTCGTAACCATCCCGCGTAATCAAAACTAGGAAGGCAGTGTATGTATTTATGTTTAACTTAGGGTGGGGAGCAGTTTTTGTTCTCGTAACTTATGGATTTTTCCTGTTGTGTTACCGCTTGTTCGGTAAAAAAGGTCTCTATGCCTGGATTGGTGTGGCTACGGTTATAGCCAACATTCAGGTGACCAAAACGATAGATATCATGGGAATTGTGCTGACGCTTGGTAACACGATGTATGTCAGCATGTACCTGACCAGTGACCTTCTTAATGAGAAATATGGACCAGGTGAGGCACGCAAAGCCGTATGGTTCGGGTTTTTCACGCTCATCATGACAACGGTTCTGATGCAGATGGTGTTGTTCTTTGAACCGGCACCAACGGACTTTGCACAGGAATCTATGGCGAAGCTGTTTGGACTGCTGCCACGTTTGGCACTCGGAAGTCTGACGGCATACTTCATAAGCCAGTTCCTGGATGTTCGATTGTACTCTTGGCTGCGCAAGGTGGCCCCAGGGCGCAATCAGTTGTGGATACGCACCAACGGTAGTTCGATCATCAGTTCATTTGTGGATACACTGGTGTTCTGCACGATCGCGTTTGCGTTCATCTACCCTTGGGATGTTTGGCTGGAAATCTTCCTGACTACGTATGTTATCAAATTTGTATTAACTGCGGTCGGAACGCCATTTCTGTATGCTGCACGTAGCTTTAAGTTTAAGGATGAAGCTTAGACAATATTCAAAGAGTATCACTTAAAAAAAACCTCTGCGCGGTCAATTGTAATTCGGACTCTGCAAGGGTTTTTTTCATAGAAAAGACCCGAAACAAGAAAAATCCTTTTTACATTTTTATGAAAAAGTTATAATATAAACGACCTGTCGTTATGAGCGTGTATCAATAGGAATGATCATTTCATACAAAGGGGAATCGCACATGTACTCTACACTGCGTTATACACTGGAAAGCAATGGCACAACCTACGAGAATGATAACATTAATGCT
Source organism: Paenibacillus sp. FSL K6-1122 (assembly GCF_037977015.1). Classification (NCBI taxonomy): domain Bacteria; kingdom Bacillati; phylum Bacillota; class Bacilli; order Caryophanales; family Paenibacillaceae; genus Paenibacillus; species Paenibacillus sp. FSL K6-1122. The sequence continues at coordinate 1,735,805 of NZ_CP150272.1, forward strand.
TCGTTATTGGTGGAGTTGATCTCCAATCTGGAATTGCAGGAATTCGTAGTACTTCAACCTTCGGAGCTGGTGGAGGGAAGTATGTATATGCAGGCTGCTGCGCTTGAGGAACCAGGGCAGATGGTGGCGGAGATTCGTTTGCAGGAAGGCGAGGACGGTTTCCGACATTACAGCTGCAGAACAACAGATACGACTGGGATTATTCAATGGTTTCTGGATTACTGGGGGAAGCAACAGCTGCCACAGCTGGAGTCTTGGCAGGATATTACGCATGAGTTTGACTAATGGTAAATGAGTGAGCAGGAATAAAATTACGTAGAATGCAGACGGAGTAATTTAGGATATGCTTTGTATTAATTAAAATCCCGCAACCCATGATATTCATGGATTTGCGGGATTTTTGTGTTCGCGTGTGTACTTGCTACTTTTTCTGTATACAGGCCTGAGGCGTACGCGAAAAGAGTATATTATTTTGAAGATACAGTTCAGCACAGTTTCGTGCAGTTTAGTTCATGATGCATAATATCGGCTGAGCATTGATGTATATGGGCTGTTTTGACATAGATCCAATTGGATTAGTCGCTAAGGATTTGCAGTTCTTTTGGATATGTCGTCAGAACTTCGATACCCGTCTCGGTCACAATTACATCATCTTCGATACGGACGCCGCCTGCTGCGGTATAGATGCCCGGTTCAATCGTGAATACGGTACCTTCATTCAGGATGTCCATATTCTCTCCATGGAGAGAAGGATACTCATGTACGTCGATACCCAATCCATGGCCTACTCTATGCATAAAGCGCTCGCCGTATCCCGCTTCTTCCGTGACCTGGCGTGCTGCACGATCCACTTCGGCGCAGGTGATGCCTGGTTTCACGATTTGGATAGCAGCTTCGTTCGCTGCGAGTACAGTGTTATAGATGGTTTTGAGTTCAGGTGAGATGTCACCAAAGGCGAATGTACGTGTGATATCCGAGGCATATCCTCCAGCATACACACCCATATCAAACATCAACAGGTCACCATGTTGCAGTTTCCGTTCACCGGGTGTACCGTGTGGCAGACCTGTTTTGGGTCCCGTGAGCACCATGGTATCAAAGGAAGGGCCGTCGGCACCCAGCTTTTTCATCTGATACTCCATCTCGGCGACAAGTTCGATCTCGGTTACACCTGTGCGAACATGAGAGAGTCCTTGACGCAATGTTTCTTCAATCAGATAAATGGCGTGGCGAATGCGGGCTACCTCATCCGGTGTTTTTTTCACACGTAATGTGCGAAGCAGGGGGCCAACATCTTCAAAGCTGGCAGCACCTAGCGCGGCGGTCAGCTGCTCATAACGTGCGACCGTCACGTATTCTTTCTCGAGACCAACTCGGCCCAAGCGCCCCTGATAACGATCAAACAAAGCGTATGGATTATCCGTATCCGTGTGAGTGGCAATGTTGGATACCGAAGAAGCGGCTGCGGCAGCTTCAGCATCGAGCGCAGGTACAATCAACAGGGGCTCTTCGCCGCGTGCGAGAACCAGACCTAGGAAGCGTTCATGCGGATTGCTCGCAAATCCAGTTAAATAGTAGATATGTTTTGGATCTGTGATCAGCATGGCGTCCAATCCTTGCCCGGACAGATTGGCTTCAAGACGAGATAAAGGGTTTTGATTCATAAGTGTAGTTGTCCACCTTTCCATTCATACTATCCTTCTATTATAAAAGATTATGATGGAATTCCAAACCGCAGTGATTTCATGTCCTCGAAATCCCTTGAATTCTCGGTTTAAGTGGTTGGTATGAAGGGTAATACAGGGCGAAACCGCTTTACAGATGAATAATAACACCACAACTATAGCGAACAATAAGTTAACAATACGTTGAAGCTTGGCTTATTTATTTTATACAGAAGAACGAAATACGAAGGGAGATGTAATCATGAATAATCGAGTAACCGTTCCGCTGTATGCTTCATTATTAAGTGTGGCACTGTTAACCGCGTCATGTTCTTCAGGCGAACCTTCTACGGGAGGAACAGAGCAGACGTCTCAGGGACAGGGAACAGGTCAGGGACAGACGGCCAACGGAGGCAATACCGGTGCAAGTGGAAATGAGAGTGGAGCGCAGGGAGAGACGGTTATTCCGTATCAGGCTTCCGTACTGGTTGAAGGATTGAATGCACCATGGGAGATTGTGAGTGTGCCTGATGGTCGGATGTTTGTAACGGAACGCCCTGGTGCGATTCGGGCCATTGAGGATGGAAAACTAGCCCCTGAACCACTGATTGAATTCTCAGCCCCATTTAATGAAGAAGGTGAGGGAGGTCTGTTGGGTCTTGCAGCTGATCCGGACTTCGAGGATAACGGTTATTTGTATGCATACCACTCCTACCTGGAAGGCGACGACATTGCGAATCGAGTGTTACGTCTCAAGGTGAATGATGGCAAAGCGGTCATAGATCAAGAGTTGCTTGGTAACATTCCAGGCGGAACAAATCATAACGGTGGGCGGATCAAAATTGGCCCGGACAAGTTGCTCTATATCACGACAGGTGAACGTTATGAACCGGAATTGTCACAGAACGAAGATAGCCTTGGAGGTAAAATATTGCGGATAGGTCTCGATGGATCGATCCCGGCAGACAACCCATGGCCGAATTCACCTGTATACAGTATGGGACACCGTAACGCACAGGGACTGGCATGGAATCCGGACAACGGTTACCTCTATTCTACCGAGCATGGTCAGCGGAATCATGATGAGATTAACCGGATTGTAGCTGGTGAGAATTATGGCTGGCCCGAGGTGGAGGGAGACGACGATGACAATGGCGCATATCAGGCTCCGCTTGCACATAGTGGGAACGATACATGGGCGCCGTCTGGTGTAGCTTTTGTAGAAGAAGGACCTTGGGCTGGATCAATGATTGCTGCAAATCTGCGTGGAGAGCAGCTGCTGAAGGTCACTCTTTCGGAAGATGGCACACAGGTGGAGAAGGTGGAACCCATCTTCGAAGATGAATGGGGCCGGATTCGCAATGTGAGTGCTGGTGAGGACGGGAAGTTGTATGTGCTTACGAACAATCGGGATGGACGGGGATCACCACGAGATGGAGATGACAAGCTGATTGTACTTACTCCGGAGAGTTGAGTCGGGGTTAAGGGGAAAGATACTGTGCAGATGCCAGGTGTAATATAAGATACTGCGTGCATACCGTGCGCAATAGGTGCTACCATACGGTCAACTCCAGTGCAGTAGTAGAAATGCGTGGTTAATTAATTAAAGGAGCTGTCCCCGTCAAATTCATGACTTATGGGACAGCTCCTTTATTGTAATGTATGTGTCATCCTAATCTTGAATGAGCTACAACGCACAATGCCGCACGAAGAGAAACAACGTTAACAGGATGCTTGTGTCATTCCAAAAATACTCACAAGTCCGCGTTCTTTACTATTCTGCGCTCTCCGCAAGTGTGGCAATACGCTGAGCCGGATCATTCATGTACTCTCCACCGTGATAACAGAGAACCTTATTGAGCTTAAGGTCGGTCAGTTTCTTCAGGCTTCGCAGCGCTTCAGGCATGTCCGGTGTCGCTTGTGGTGCAGGGCCAACCAGTTCATCATCAACCACACGAAGTTCATCGGCAGCGAGCAGGAACTGTTGCTCCCCGAAATACAGGCAGATATGGCCTGGCGTATGTCCCGGTGTATGAATGACCTGTGTACCACCTTGAAGGGGTAATATGTCCCCGTCTGCCAGCGTTCTGCTAATGTTCACTTCAGGCAACTGCAAGAGCAGTTGATCTGCCAGTGCCAAAACGGGCGCGGGCAGCAGAGCACGACGTTCAGGTGTGAATTTGATCAAAGGCTTCTCACCGGTTAGATATGGAATCTCATCGGCATGTGCCCAGATTTCCAGATCAGGGATGGCATCCAGCAGAGCACCCACGTTACCGATATGATCGATGTCCTGATGAGTAATAATCACACGTTTGACGTCCGAGAGCTGTACGCCCTCTTGTTCCAATGCGGATTGAAGTTCTGCAAATTGTCCGATCATGCCTGTATCCACCAAGGTAACGCCATCTACATCACGAAGCATGACGGGGAATATGGGGCTGTTCCCGGAAGGTGTGGGAATCTGAAGATTTAGCACAGTAATCGAAGTTGTTGGATGGCTCATGGTTATTCGGACCGTAGTCCGGTACACCTCCTTATATTTTTTAGCGATGATTGTTGTTATTCAGGGCGATTATATTTCAAGTGTTTTCTATATTTTTTAACGGTATGGAGCAGTGCTTCGAACGTTTCTTCTTCATTACTGCCGTCCTTAACGATGGTGACAAATGAGAAATTATCATGAACAAGTTTGTTCCTCGTCTGAAACACCAGACTAAGGGCTTCAGCGAAGTTTTCTTTTTCGGGTTCCAGAGCAATAAACTCTTTACTCAGTTCGGACTGAATAATCTCCATATTGGAGCGTGCACGGTAGGCAGGAGTTTTCATCAGCTGGGTCGAATTAAACTTTTTCTGATATACGTCTCTATACAGTTGATGTAACATTTGTTCAATAATGGCGCATAGTTCGATGACCAGTGAAGCATATCTTCGGTTTTTGCGTTTTCGGGTGAAGTCACGTGTTTCTTCTTTGTCCAAAATACCGTATTTTTCATACAGCGTAGAATCAACGTTCTGCAAGATTTCCTGATAATCCTGTTCGAGTAGTGCGATTTCAAGTTTGGCTTGTTTTTTAACTTTTTTAAAATCTTCTTTGGTCAGCATACTTGTCCTCCCATGGAAACCGAGATGTGATCCTATCATTATCTCATATTGTCCGTCGTCGCGCCTCTAATTTCGGAACCTCAGGTTCAGAAGGGAAGTACCTCATGTCCAATCAGACAGCAATTGTAACAGGAGCTAACTCAGGTATGGGGTTGGCAACCACCATTGAACTTGCAAGGCAAGGATATCGCGTAATTATGGCATGCCGCAGTGAGAAGCGCGGACAGGAGGCTCTTCAGGAAGCTGTGCGTCAGTCCGGTTCTTCTGCGATTGAATTGATACTGTGTGACCTGGGTTCACTCGAAAGTATACGCCAGTTTGCCGGCACATTCCGCGAGCGTCATGATCACCTTGACGTTCTGGTTAATAATGCGGGGGTAGTGATGGTTAAGCGGAAGGAAACCTCAGACGGGTTCGAACAAAGTATCGGTATTAACCATCTGGGACATTTCCTGCTGACCTTACTTTTGATAGAACCTCTGAAAGCTGCGAAGCAGGGACGGGTTGTGAACGTTTCGTCAGGTGCCTACAAGGCCGGCAAAATCCACTTCGAAGATCCACATCTGCACAAAGGTTATAATCCGATCAAAAGTTATGCTCAATCCAAACTGGCGAACGTGCTGTTCACTCGTGCACTGGCTAGCAAACTGTCAGGTACGTCTGTCACAGTGAACTGTCTACACCCTGGTGCGGTGGGAACGAGTATTGGCGTAGATCGCAATACCGGATTTGGCACACGCATTATGGCGTTTGCAGGTAAACTTCCATTCTTTCTGTCCCCTGAAGAAGGGGCGCGAACGGCTGTTTATCTGGCCACAAGCCCTGAAGTCGTCGGCATCACCGGTCGTTACTTCTATCAACAGAAAGAGCAGCAGCTGAAGGCACATGCCGTTGACGATGCTTCAGCTGAGCGTTTCTGGACGTGGAGCGAAGAACAGGTGGGGCTAAGAGATGACGAGAAGTTGTAATTCAGCACAAGCTGATGAGTGACCCATGAAAAGAGTCGTTACATCTTTTATACTTTTGCTTTTACAGCTTGTTGAATCATTTCAATAACAGCTTCAATACGTTGAATGCCTTGATCTCCCTGACCGTGTGCACGGACAGAGGCGGATGAGGCATTTTTCTCATTCTCACCAAGTACGAGCGAATAAGGCACTTTTTCCATCTGGGCTTCACGGATTTTGTATCCGAGCTTCTCGCTGCGAAGATCTGTTTCTACCCGAATGCCCGCAGCCCGGAGCTCGCTCTGTACTTGGAGCGCATAGTCTGCGTAATGATCTGATACAGGCAGCAGCTTCACTTGTACAGGTGCGAGCCAGAGTGGAAATGCTCCTGCATAGTGTTCAGTCAGGATGCCGATGAAACGATCGATGGAACCGTAGATGGCACGATGGATCACGACAGGACGGTGTTTCAGACTATCTTCGCCAATGTAAGTGAGGTCGAACTTCTCCGGCATTTGAAAATCAAGCTGGATTGTTCCGCACTGCCAGCTGCGCTTCAGCGCATCAAGGATATGAAAGTCAATTTTCGGTCCATAAAAGGCACCGTCCCCTTCGTTAATGCGATACTCCACGCCCCGACGATCCAGAACATTTTGCAAAGCTCTTTCAGCTTGATCCCACAGTTCTTCCGATCCCATGGAATCTTCCGGGCGAGTGGACAATTCAATCTTATATTCGAACCCAAAGATGTCGTACATACGTCCGATCAGTGAGATCGCCTGATTGATCTCGTCTTCGATCTGCTCTGGCATGACGTAGAGATGGGCATCATCCTGGCAGAATGTCCGCACACGCATCATACCGTTCAGGGCACCTGAGAATTCATGGCGGTGAACCTGACCAAATTCCATCATGCGAATGGGTAATTCGCGATAGGAATGAAGTGTGTTTTTGAAGATCAGCATGTGTCCAGGACAGTTCATCGGTTTCAGTGCAAAAGTGGCATCGTCCACTTCCGAGAAATACATGTTGTCCTTGTAATGCTCCCAATGGCCGGATTGCTCCCACAGCCGGTTGTTCATCATGAGAGGAGTCCGAACTTCCTGATAACCTTCCTGTAATTGCAGCTCACGCGAGAATTGCTCCAGTTCAGTGCGAACAGTCATGCCTTTGGGTAGATAAAAGGGCATGCCGGGCGCTTCTTCGGAGAACATGAACAGTTCAAGCTCTTTGCCAAGTTTACGGTGATCCCGTTTCTTCGCTTCTTCGAGCATGTGCAGATGTTCATCCAGTTGGGCTTTGTTCGGGAAAGCAGTGCCGTAGATGCGTTGCAACATCTTATTATCCGAGTTCCCCCGCCAGTACGCACCAGCTACATTCAACAGCTTGAACGCTTTGATCCGACCAGTGGATGGAAGATGGGGACCGCGACACAGATCGAAGAACTCTCCTTGATCATAGATCGAAAGCTCGGCGTCCTCTGGCAAATCCTGAATGAGTTCAAGCTTGTAGGGGTCCTGGATTTCTCCGAAGATACGGAGGGCTTCTTCCCGGCTAACGACCCGCCGACTGATCTTTTCATTTTCCTGAATAATTTTGTTCATTTCCCGTTCAATGGCAGCCAAATCACTGATGGACAAGGCATGATCCAGATCAACATCGTAATAGAATCCATCTTCAATGACTGGGCCGATACCCAGTTTCACTTGTTCTGCACCGTAGATGCGTTTGAGTGCCTGTGCGAGCACATGTGCTGCGCTGTGACGATAACGATACAGACCTTCCGCACTTTCTAAAGTAACGATAACAAGTTCGCAATCTTGCTGGAGCACCCAATCGAGATCGACATTTTGACCATCTACAATACCGCCGATAGCCTGTTTCCCAAGACTTGTGCTGATAGATGAGGCAACCGCACCTACAGTGATGCCTGCTTCGTAAGAACGTATCGCGCCACCTTGCAGATGGACCTCAATGGAATGACTGGATGGTTGAAGATCATTTGCTTGGTTGTTTATTTCGTTACCTGATTTGTTGCTTACTGAGTTACTGTTTTCTTGTTTGCTCATGTGAACCACTCTCCATTTCTTAAAATGAAAGCGCAAAAAACACCCGTCCCGGAAAAGGGACGAGTGCGCTTGGCTCGTGGTTCCACCCTAATTTTGGTTATGGTGCACCCTGCTCTCGGCCAGCCGCCGGAACAGAAAACATCATAACCCTCATTGGAATCCGTTATCGGGGATCAGGCGGTGAACTCTACTGGCAGCATGCCAAACATCCGAGGGAAGTTCGAAATGCTGAGGTTCGAGGTCACGGCTGCAGAGGGGTAATTCCGGTCCGTTCGCTGAAGAAGGTTTCACCAATCCCCTCTCTCTCTGGGCAGCACGCAAACGAAATCATGTCTCTGGTCATCGCCAAATATGTTAGGTCAACTCATTCAAATTATTCTGAAATGTGTTGCATTCAATATTAATATATTGGAACAGGTGTTATTGAGTGTCGATTATATAGACTGAAAATGGAAAGGTCAAGCGGAACATTTTAATTGGTTTCGGACGGCCCATCCCATATTAAGCGAATGATCGTTCCTTCACCAGGGGTGGACTGTACCTCAATACGACCATTCATGGCTTCGATCAAACCTTTGGTTACCGCCATGCCCAGCCCTGATCCAACGTCCGATGTACCTGTATCTGTACCGCGATAGTATCGTTCAAATAACTTCCATACCATCTCGGAGTCCATGCCTCTTCCATTATCGGCAAACTGAATGCTGAATTCATCTGCTTGCTTACCTGAATGCACACTGACAACCAGGATGGACTCGGGCGGATTATGAAGAAGGGCATTGGCGGTCAGATTATCCACAATTCGTTCAAACGACGGAATATGGACAAGTCCATACACAGGCACTTCAGAAGGTTGGAATAGGATGCGACCTTCTCCATATGCCGGATTCCGTTCAGCGCGCTGGACCAGATCACGGAGCAACGTATTTACGTCAGTCTCTTCCACTGCAGGTTGATATCCACCACTGCGTAATCGATAGGTCATGGCAAGGTCGTTGACAAGCCTGTCCATATACATGGACTTATCGAGCATTATGCCTGCGAATTCCCTGACTTCCTCCGCGGTCCAGCTATACTTATCCGCCTCAAGCATATGAGCATATCCCTGAATGGAGGAGAGGGGTGTCTTCAGGTCATGTGTTATGCCAGCGATCCACTCCTCCCGCAGAGAATCGGTCTGTTTCCGAAGTTCTTCATCTTGCTTCAAAGTGTGAGACAGGGCCTGCATGGAGCGAAGCACTTCAGCATACACGTTGTATTTTCGTTTCCATTTTCCGTTACGACGCTGACTGCGAGGCACTCCAGAGGCTCCGGCAGGTTCCTCGTAATGTCCTCGCTCCAGACGTTGTAACCATTGGAGCATATGCAGCATGGGTGAGCCAAATCGGTTGGCATACCAGAAGGCAAGCAAAATGAGCAGCATGATGATAGACACGATCAATACAACCAATGCCGGTTCCAGAATAAAACTGTAGGGGTTTTGAGTTCCGGTCGTCAATGGATCACCAGGTATGCTAATCAGCCAGGTGGTTTCATTCTGTTCGTCGTACCACGTTGCAACAGACATACCTGATCGACTCGGATAGCGAATTTGCAGAACCAGTTCCTGAATGGTGTATTCGCTTGGTACGCCCATGGCTGGTTTGTTATAGGAGGAGAGTTCGCTTCCTGATGCGTCCAATACTTGAAGATAAGCATTGGCGGCACGGAGGGCCTCCTGTTGGTCGGGCTGAAGATTAAGCTTCCCGTTGGTGAAAGCAAGGTCTGAACGAATGTTATTCATTAAGGACTTGGCCGGGTTACTCTCGCCATATAACAAGGTGAAGTTCTTCCCGTTTTTCTCCCGGATCAGCATGACGATCTGATAAGGAAAAGGCTTCTGGCCTTCCCAGTATGCAATCAATTCCCCCGGTTTATAGTGAGTAGGAACATCGGCGGGTGTGTGGTATTCATCAATGGCGTAACCTTGTTCATCCAAAACTTGGAGCCAGCCTTGATATTTATCCACTTGCTTTAGCAATTCGGGGTCATATCGGATCGTATCATCCGGCATGATTTCTGCTGTACTAATCAATTGGTCCAGACCATTGGCAGCAAAATCATCTACCAGATTCACTTCATTTACCTTTTGCACGACCCAGTAAGTGGCTACAGACCCAAGCAGGATGATAAGAACGACTGCACCGGCAAGCATCCCGATAAACCGGGTCATTAACCTGCGACGAATACTCATGGGCGTGACACATGTTCCGGCTGAATCAGTTTGTACCCCAGACCCCGGACGTTAACAAGAAACACCGGATTGGAAGGATCGGCTTCAATGCGCTCCCGAATGCGGTGAATATGAACCATCACAGTATTGTCATCACTAATGGCTTCCGAGCCCCAGACCCGCTCATATAGATCTGATTTGGTGAAGATTCGATTGGGATGTTTGCAGAAAAAGAGTAACAGTTGGAACACAAGTGCCGGACAAGATACGGACTCACCTTCAACACGAAGTTCACCAGCCCACTCCAGCACTTGAAACCGTCCAAAGTCGTACACGCCTTCCGATGTGCTGGGAGATGACGTATTTACGTTAGATGGGACGTGATTCGAGATCGCTGCGGTTTTAGATGGTAAATAACGCTTCAGTAATGATTTAATTCGAGCAACGACTTCCAGCGGATTAAAGGGTTTGGCGACATAATCGTCGCCACCAACGGCGAATCCGGTTAATTTGTCATAATCGGTTGTTTTGGCCGTTAGAAACAGGATAGGCGCATCGGTGACCTGCCGTAGAAAAGGACAGATTTCCAGTCCGCTTTTGCCAGGAAGCATGATGTCGAGCACGATGCAATGATACGTCTTGTTGTTGCATGCCTCCATGGCAGCTTCGCCTGTTGTAACGGTATCAATATCGAGAAACTGCTCTTTGAGCAGAACGGTTTTGAGCATATGCAGAATAGCCTGTTCATCATCCACAAGCAGTAATGAGACGTTATCCATAGTTTAAAATTGACCTCCTGATCCTTCCGTTGTGTGTATTGCTAATCATACCATCCAAGAGGGCTGTATAACGTATGAGCTATCTTAACGGAATCTTAATTATACAGCCTCAAAAGGCGTTGCAAGTTTAACTACATGTAAGATGGGGTTAGACGAAGGATAAGACTCATTCTGTACACTTAACTGGAAAGTATAACGATCAGGGCGTGTCTAAAAACTCTGAAGGAAGCAGATTTTGCCGAATTTTCGTTCCAAGCAAGGAAGTTTTCCGCAGGCGTGCCGGGGCACGTCAAGGGAAATTGACGTAGCAGGGGGCGAAAAGGCGGTAAAAGATGCACTTCAGCGAGTTTTGAGACACGTCCTAGCAGAAGGGATGTTGAGAATGAACAGAGAAGATCATCTGAAATCAGAGCAACATACACATTCGAAATTACAGAATAAAAGGGGCTGGAAGGTGCTTGTGATTACCCTTGGAGCTTGCGTGATATTGTCTGCTTGTGGCAACAGCAACTCGATTACTTCCGACGAGGCGGAGCTACAGTCAGCCGAACAGGCGTCCAATAATGAAGCGAGCGAGAACTCCAATCAGGAGCAGAACTCAAGTTCAGAGGTGAGCGCGGTGGTTACACCGGACAATTTCATAGATACGCTGATGAACGGTTCAAAGGATGCAATCTATAATCAATTCTCTCCCGAATTGAAGGGGACGTTAACGCTTGAACAGTTCAAAACGACGGCCGATCCTTTTTTGGAGGGTGTTGAATCATGGGAGCAAGTGGTAGACGCCAAAATGAATCAAATATCTGAGGTGGCCTGGAAGGATCAGACTGGGACGAAAGGAATTCGAGCCTATTTTTCCGAAGAAAATCAAATTGAAGGTCTCTCGATCCAACCGCTGCAAGCTCATGAGGACACGGATGCCAAATTCTCCAAAACGGAATTTCAATTGCCGATGAAGGGGGAATGGTACGTATTCTGGGGAGGCAATGATGCCTTGTCAAACTATCATTATGAGCACGAAACGCAGCGTTATGCACTGGATATCGTTCGGACCAAAGAACAATCCAGTTATCAAGGTGATGCAACGGCAAACGAAAACTATTATGCTTTTGGTGAACCACTCTATGCAGCTGCCGATGGTACTGTCGTCGATATCAAGAACGATATACCGGACAATGTGCCGGGTGTCATGAATCCGGAAGAACCGGCCGGTAACTATGTGGTAATCGACCATGGCAACAGTGAATACAGCATCACAGGACACATCAAGAAAGGCAGTGTTTCGGTCAAAAAAGGAGATAAGCTCAAGCAGGGAGACCCTATCGGTGAGCTTGGTAATTCGGGGAACTCCAGTGAAGCTCATCTGCATTTCCAGGTTTCGGACGGCCCGGATCTGTTCACATCTCGCTCAATTAACATTCGTTGGGCAGACCAGAGTCAGCAGTTAACTCGTGGGAACACAATTCAGGGACTTCCAGAGTAATGCTATATATAAGTTAAAGCATTGAATTTACACTGGACTACTACGCGGTCAGAACCATCTTCGGATCGCTGTTATCCCCAGATTTTATTGATTCCCTTATATAAAGGGGCAAATCCGGGGATAAAGGCGCAGTGTATGCTTCCGAAGTAGCTTTCTTGCAGAAAGCTTTTAGCTTCGCTTCTTCTGATTGGTTCTGTCCTCTCCGTTGTCGTGTAAATGTTTACTTAAACATTTACAGATTTCTCTGTCAGAATGTTAGGGATGACGAAGACTTCTCTTCTCCGTTATAATATCTTCTATAATTAGAGGTTTGATCTGGAATGATGGAGGAATAGCGATGAAACTGGAAGATGTGCAGATTGAATATGCGCGCCTGGAGGACTTGCCGAGGATTGTGGAGATTTATAATTCTACTATTGAGGGCCGTATGGCAACAGCGGATTTGGAGCCAGTGACGGTGGAGCAACGTTTGCCTTGGTTCGAGGAACATACACCGGAACATCGTCCGCTTTGGGTGATGAAGCAGGCAGGGCAGGTGGTAGCTTGGGCAAGTATCAGCTCGTTCTATGGGCGCCCTGCATATAACGGAACGGTGGAAGTCAGTGTATACGTGGATCAGCAATGTCGCGGAATTGGGGCTGGTGGACGTTTGCTCGAAACGGTATTTGCGGCGTGTCCTGCACTTGGAATTACGACCATTCTTGGATTTGTCTTCGGACATAACGAACCGAGTCTGGGGTTATTGCGCAAACATGGTTTTGAACAGTGGGGATATTATCCCGAAGTGGCCGTGCTGGATGGTGTGAATAGAGATCTGGCGATTTTGGGCAAAAAAATATAAGTGTCGTTCTTATTCGTAACATAAGAACACTGAAAACCTCCAACCTAAATTAATAGGATTGGAGGTTTTTTTGTCGTTCGACTATATTTTTCGCTATGTGAAAAAGGAGGTTGTGTTTATACGCCAAGCTGCTGTTTAATCTCTTGGATCTGTCCTAGATGACGTTCCTCATGATAACTTGTAAAGTCAATCCATTGGGTTAGATCCATCTCACCAAATACGGGATGAGGAAAGGACTTGCTACGCAGCAGGTCAGGATCATGATCCAATGCAAAGTTGTTTAAAGCTTGGTGAGATTCGTCCAGATCACTGCGTACGTCTGCAAGTGCTTCAGGTGCTGCTGGAGGCTGAAGATGGGGTGGTGCCTCGACGGAGCGGCTGCGGTCCAACGATAGTTCATATGGTTTTTTGTCCACAGACACCGTCTGTTCCTTTTCGAGGGCCAGGCGGGCTTGTTTTCCAATTACATTTTCCATCAGATTCAGATGTCGTAGTACTTGCATAATACTCCATTGTTGGGGTGAAGGTTTTCGGTTCAATTGTTCTTCTTCGAGTCCCGAGACTGCTTCCCAGATTTGGTTGCGTATATTGTCATTACGAGTAAACATTGTGGAATCCTCTCCTTATATACAGGTTCTATGATGCGGGTAGTCTGTGTATGTTCATTACCCCAAATGTGGATGCTTATTCTATAAGCATTGAGAATGGAAAGAGTGAATGCGAATCTAGGCAACATTATCCTTTGTTAGATGTAATTCGTGGCAAATAAAAAAAGCCGTTCTCCATGAACGGTTCATTTAAATCCATCCCAAGTCCAAAAAAAGATTGACGGGCAGACCCCGGCAAACTATAATCGGTACAAGTAACTTGATATGTAAGGAGTCCTGACATGATATGTTAGTAATCGACGAGGTGTATCACCATACAGCATTGCAAATATCATCGTCCGATTTATTGTACCTTATCGAACGGCTGAAGGTCAAAAAAGAAAATGAGATCGAAACGCTCAAGAAAAAGATCGAACAGTTCGAACAAAAGCGTCGAGCGGAAGAGGTTGCTTATCAATCGTTGTCGCCTGTACGCAAATGGTTTGCGGGACGCCCCGCATCCCATCATCAGGCGGTGGAATATATGGTTCAGGTGAAGGAACGTTTTCGCAAGATGGAACAGATTCGCAGACGCATACGTGATCTGGACCAGATTGCAGAACGAATTAAGCATCCGGACAGCATTGAGCGGGACGAGATTGAGCTTGCGCCCGATACAATCCGTGAGCTCAGACAGCTTAGTGAAACGGAGGATGTACAAGCATGACTTTGGAGACGTTAAGCACCGGGATTGATACGGTCTGGGTCGTATTGAGTGCAGCGATGATTTTATTGATGGAGGGTGGATTCGCCCTGCTCGAGGCTGGCTTTGTGCGTTATAAAAATAGTGTGAACATTATTATGAAGGTATTTGCTGACATTACGATTGGAACGTTGCTGTTCTATGCCATCGGTTTTGGACTGATGTATGGTTCGGACGTAGGCGGTTTTGCGGGAGTAACGGGATTTTTCCTGAATGGGGATTTGTCTCACCTGGACGTGCCGGTATCTCTGGAGACATTCTGGTTGTTCCAGGCGGCCTTTACCATTGCCGTTATTTCCATCGTTTCGGGAGCGGTGGCCGAGCGGATCAACTTCCGTGCTTATCTTTTGTATATCATATTGATGACGGCGATCATTTATCCGATTGGTGGACACTGGGCATGGGGCGGCGGCTGGCTTAGTCAGCTGGGGATGCAGGACTTTGCCGGTTCGGCTGTCATCCATGCGCTCGGCGGATTCTCAGCACTGGCTGCTGCGATTATCATTGGCCCGCGTAAAGGGAAGTACACGCCACTTGGCGTAAGTGCCATTGCACTCCCAAGCAATCTGCCACTGGCATCTGTAGGTGCATTTCTGTTATGGTTCGGTTGGTTTGGCTTTAATGCTGGTAGTACACTCAGCGCGACGGATGTAAGAATTGGTCACATTGCGATTGTCACGATGTTATCTGCGGCTTCGGGTGGTGCGGTTACGTTGCTGTATACGTTATTCCGCTTCAATCGTTCAGATGCACCCTCGGTCATTAACGGTTCGCTTGCTGGACTGGTCGGTATTACGGCAGGCTGTGCTTTTGTTGGTGATGTAGCAGCGATATTTATTGGGGCAGTGTCCGGCTTGTTGATGATGGCTGCCACTAACTGGCTGGACCGTCGACAGATTGATGATCCGGTTGGTGCTTTCCCGGTGCATGCCGCATCAGGAATGTGGGGCACGATTGCTGTAGGTCTGTTTGCCACGGATGGTGGATTATTTATGGGCGGCGGCTGGAGGTTGCTGGGTGTTCAGGCACTTGGCCTTACAGCCTTGGTCATCTGGGGATTCGCCATGACCTGGATCGGGCTGAAGTTGATTGGCAAAATTGTGCCTGTACGTTCGACAGAAGAAGAGGAAGATCTGGGTCTGGATATCAGCTATCATGGTGTGATGGCAGCCCATCAGGCCCATGAATTCCTGGACGGTGAGGAGCATATGCGTGCTTACCAGGAAAAGTCTTCTGATCCAAATCGTTAAATGGAATATAGGATGAAGAAGTAGACTGACAGGGGATGTCAGTCTCTTTTTTTGCTAGAAGCAGGGAAAGACGTCCGGGCGGAAGAATATACAGGTGTGAACCTGAATATGTCTCAGCATAGGTGTATTGTCAAAAGGGGAGGATCTATATGATTAAGCCAGAACAATGTGAACGTCTGACCAGAAAAGCCCGTAAAACACTTGAGGAATATGGTTTGGGAGTTGCTGCCGATCTGCTGTTGTCCTCAAGCCGCTGGGGAATTCGCCTCGATGTATCCACACTGGACGAATATCGCAGAACAGGAAACTCACGTGTGGGTGGACATCCGGATTTGCCAAGTCGCATGGAATGGCCCGTAACACAAGAAGGAGTTCCAATGACTTTCCTGGCCCAACTGAACCTGGTGGATTTGTCGCCGTATACGCCGAATGATGGGCGCGGGACTTTGCCTGAACGTGGAATGTTATACTTTTTCGTTGGCAAGGATGAATCTGCTTGTCCCATTGAACATCGTGTGATTTTTGAGCCAAGTTCTCATAACCTCATAAGGCGAGAGCCTGAAGGTGATACCGCGCTGGATGGAGCACCGTTTGTTGCACATTCGGTGACTGTGCTGCCTAATCTTGAGTTTCCTACATATGCATATATTGACGCCAACGCGCTGAATGAGCTCTCGCCTTCTCTGCTTGAGACCGATGAGGCCGAAGCGGAAGTGAGTCTGTATGACCGTTACCTTGAATTCGAGTCGAGTTGGAATCATCCAAGTACGCTGAATTGGGGTGGGATGTTTGGATATCCTGACGGGCAGCATCCGGATGCCGAGCATCGTGCCTTGTTACAGATCGCACTGGGAGAAGAGTACGATTATAATGAGCAGGAGTGTGAGAAGAAGCTGACCAAACATTACGGCGGTGATGAGGATCGGACATGGCAGGAACTATCCGATACGCTACTGCTGTTGAAGATAGATACACATGATGCTATTGGTTTCCAATGGTGGGATTGCGGGGAACTGCAATTTTTCATTCGCAAGTCTGACTTGGAGGCTGGACGATTCGAGCAAACGTATTGTTCGTTATACTCAAGTTGAGCAAAGATTTGAAAACAAATAGGCAACAAAATGTCCTGAATCCCGTCTATATGAAGGAGGAAGGACTTTTTTTGTTCGTAGATTGTTATATAAATTGAACTAAAGAATATTTACACTGCACACTCCGATGATAGAACAACCTTCCGATCGCTGTTATCCCCAGATTTTTTTGATTCCTCCTATAAAGGGGAAATCCGGGGATAGCGTATGCTTCCGATGTAGCTTTCTTGCAGAAAGCTTGTAGGCGAAGTGTATGCTTTCGAAGTAGCTTTCCTGCAGAAAGCTTGTAGCTCCGCTTCTTCAGGTCCTTTCTGTCTTCTCCGTTTTGTGTAAATGTTTTGTTCAATTTATATAGATTTGGGGTATATATTAAGGAGGGATATCTTGGTTGATAACCGATCATATGTTCTGTATAATGGGATAAAAAGGAAGTGTAACTGTTGATTCAATCTGCGTTTAAACATATTGACGTGGCTGTAACATCTTTAATCGATATATGTGATCAGCTGTCGGAAGAAGACTTGGCTTTGACTCCAATTGAAGGTAAACGACCTGTTGGAGAATTACTAGCCCATCTGTCTGTGATCTGCCGAGCGGATGTTTATATTTCCGAAGGTGCATCGGAGGAAGAGATGGCTCAATTCTATGCAGAGAATCAGGTGCATTCGCTCGGTGAGATCAAGCAGGCTCTGATTGATAACCAGATGTATCTATACCAACGGTACAGGCAGTTTAACACGGAAGAGTTATTACATGTGACGGATTCGTACTGGGGAGCTTCCTATAGTCGGCTGGAGTGGTTACTTGAGATTATGGGGCATGTATATCATCACAGAGGACAATTGTATACGATGCTGACCCTGACGGGCAAAGAACCCGAATCAGTACTTTTTAAATAGAAACGGATAGAATACATATAAGCATGTTATAGGAAATATCATGGGTTAAAGTGGGAATAGACCGACGATACTACACGCCATACGTGAAATAACGGAGGATTCGGGACGTGGAACAACACGATACATGGAATGCATCGATGGACAATACGTTGATTGACAGGTTAAAACAGATTCCTGAACTTGGTCAGGCCACGCGGATTGAACCTGTTATGAAGGGTTATTCAGCAGATACTAAATTCAAAATGTTTGTCCCTGGTCAAGGCCATGTGCTGGTGAGGGTGTATGATATTGCTGAGGAATGGATGAAGCAAAGGGAATATCAATATTTGCAGAGCATGCAACAATTAGGTGTACTGTGTCCAGCAACGTTGGGCACAGGTAGATTGGATGAGAAGAACGGATATATGATTCTTAGCTACATTGAAGGCGAAGATGCTTCTGAGAGATTGCCTCAGCTGAATGAACAGCAGCAGTGGGCGGTTGGTTTGGAAGCAGGAGCGCAGCTACAGCTGATTCACCAGTTGCCGATGGAGGAACAGATCGAATCATGGTACATACGCAAGAGCACCAAGCATCAACGTTACGTGGAGCGCTATAAACAGTGCCCTATTGTGATGAAAGAGGATCATGTTATTCTAACGTTTATTGCAGACCATCTCGGTTGGATGAAAAATCGTCCAGATGGATTTCAGCATGATGACTTTCACCCGAGCAATCTTGTCGTTAAGCAGGATAAACTCGTAGGAGTGATTGATTTTAATCGTTATGATCAAGGTGATCCCATTCATGAATTTTTGAAGCTGGGTTTGTTTGCTTCAGAGATCAGTATTCCATATTCCATAGGTCAAATTCAAGGCTATTTCGATGGCAATGAACCGGATGAGTTATTCTGGAGATTGTATTCACTGTATACGGCTATGGCGCTGGTGTCTTCTGTAGTGTGGATTCAGCAGGTGAAGCCTGAAGAGACGCTTGAGATGATGGCCAAGATCGAGCGTGTCCGTGAAGATCACGATGATTTTCGCAGTTTCATCCCTCGGTGGTATACTTTGAACAGGTAAGGAATTATGGAAGGGAAAGGAATAATGCCGTGGCACAGCCAGCAACCATTCTGCTTGTGGATGATGAGCAGGAGATTATTAAACTGATGGAAATTTATTTTGGCAACGAGGGTTATCGGATTCTCACCGCGAATGATGGGCTTGAAGCACTGGAACAATTGAAAAAAGAGTCGATCGATCTCATTATTCTGGATGTCATGATGCCAAATATGGACGGAATCGAAGCTTGTATGAAAATTCGGGAAGAGCAGAAAATGCCGATTATTATGCTGTCCGCCAAAAGTATGGATATGGATAAAATCACAGGGCTAAGCATCGGTGCCGATGATTATGTGACCAAGCCGTTTAACCCGCTTGAACTTGTCGCACGGGCGAAATCCCAGCTGCGCAGGTATCATACCTTCAATGAAGGTCGGGAGAACAAAGAGCACGAGTGGGTTATTGATGATCTGGTCATTAATACCGATACACATGAAGTTTGGGTGGACGAGCAGCCGGTTCGTCTGACTCCGCGTGAATTTGCAGTTCTTGAATTACTGGCTCGTCACCAAGGTTCAGTACTTAGTATGGAACAGATCTATCGTCAAGTATGGAAAGAAGAATTCATGGAGTCGAATAATACAGTCATGGTACATATTCGCAAGATTCGTGAGAAGATTGAACTCGACAGCAAACACCCCAAGTTTATTCAGACCGTATGGGGTGTTGGTTATAAGATGATCAAACCGCAATAAACATGTACATTCACAGGATGTCGTGTAACATGAACACATTCAGGGAGTTCCTACTATGAATTCAAAGTTGATTAATACAGTCCGATGGAAATTTATCTATGCATTTTTGCTGAGCGGCATATTAACTGCAGTTATTTTGTACGGGGGCAGTAAGGTGGGGCAGACCATCCTGGAAGCTCAGACGTATCCGAATTATTCCATTCCAGCCCAAGGGATCAGGTGGTTGGTGAATAATATCGGTTCGGTGCCTTTGATGATTGTGGTAGGCGTGCTGGGTTTTGTGCTGTTTTTTTTCCTGTTTTCTCGTAAGGTGATGCGGGTTCTGGATGAAATTACGGCAGGAATTCAGGAGGTTGCCAAAGGAGAGTTATCCCATCGCATCGAAGTGAAGACCTCGGATGAATTCGGAGTGGTTGCTGCAAGCATTAATCAGATGGCTGAACAATTGCAGTTATCTCTTCAGGAAGAGCGTAATGCGGTAGCTGCCAAAAACGATCTGATTACGGGGATATCACATGATCTGAGAACACCACTCACTTCTATTCTGGGATTTCTGGAGTACATCGAGAAGGATCGCTATCAGGATGAGATTGAGATGCGCTATTACGTTAGCATTGCCTATGAGAAATCCTTGACCCTTCGCAAGTTAATCGATGACTTGTTCGAATATACGCGTGTGAGTGGCGGAAGTCTTCCGATATCTCTGCAAGCGTTGAACCTGAATTCGTTTCTGATGCAGCTGGCTGAAGAGTTTGCTCCCATGCTGGAGGATGCTGGCATGACCTACAAGATCATCGGCGGGCAAGATCCACTATGGATACAGGCTGCTCCCGGGGAGCTTGTAAGAGCATATGAGAATCTGTTCAGCAATGCCATTCGGTATGGTTCGCAAGGTAAACGAATGGAGATTGGGCTGGCCCTTGAAGGTAAAGAGGCTGTAGTCCGCATCAGTAATTATGGTGATCCGATTCCGGCACAAGATCTGCCACATCTATTTGATCGATTCTATCGGGTAGATAAATCCCGTTCCCGCGATACGGGAGGTACCGGTCTCGGCCTGGCGATTGCTAAATCGATGATTGAATTACATCGAGGAAGTATCGTTGCTTACAGTGAAAATGGCAGAACGGATTTTGTTTCCCGTTTCCCTGTAACCGCTGCTTCACCAAGTACTTACTCAGAGGAATAATAATTAAGAATTTGGTAAGAAGTTAACCACTATCTCATTAAGAAATATTCGGTATTCTACCTCTATTACCATATTATTGTATAGAGGAGGATACCGAATATGAAGTCTCAATTTAGTACAGTAAGACTAAGATACATATACATTGGAGGAGCAAGCGCGTTACTGAGCGTAGCGCTCCTTTTTGTCGTTTATCACGTGCTACGGTTTGCCCACAATCACATCCTTCCAGATGCAGCATGGATAACGCGTATGATGAACTGGGGAATCAATCATATCGGAACAAAGCCGCTCTTTATCTTCATTGGAGGAGCCATGTTTGCGATCTTTTTCTGGATTCGATCCCAGAAGATTGCGGAAGATCTCAGTCAACTTGCACGCGGAACAGCCGAACTTGCATTGGGCCACAATCCTGGAAGAATTGATGTTCTAAGTGGGGGTGAACTACGACAAATTGCTGCCAATCTGAATGTAATTACGTTTCTCCTGCATGAGGAAGGGCTGAGCAGATCAGAACCGAAACATGAGAGAAGAGAGGTAGAGGGAGCGTCTATTCAGCATGAGCAACCCTGCCTTCAGCAACATAATGAAGAAGACAAGGAGAACACTCAATTTATTTCTACACAGGTTGACCTACCGATAAAACTTACTCTCTACGGTATTCAATCTTCTCTGGATGAGATCATCCAAGGGCGGTGTCAGGACGAGATGGAAGTTCAGCATTGGGTCAAGTTGGCGTATGAACAGACATTGCTGCTTCATCATGCTCTGGAGATTACACAACGAGATAGACAGGAACACGAAGTTTCAATTGAACGGGTACACAAGGAGCCTGAATGTTGAAGCACGGGAGCAAGCGATGGATGTATTACGTTTTTGATGCCGCAGTGGTTGTAGTTTTGATATTGACCCTTTTCTATCTCTATCTGATTACTTATGGCGAAGGAATGCTTCGCAATCGTCCAGAGGCCATGCAGGAGGCCTCTTCAACCATTATTACGAATGCAGAGGGGACCGAAATTTCGAGGTTGCATACGCAGACCAAAGGGTATTCCGAATATGCTGAACTGAACGCTATGCCAGATTTATTAAAGATGGCTTTTTTGGCTACAGAAGATCGACGTTTCTACAACCATGATGGACTGGATTTCATCGGACTTGGCAGAACCATTATGCAAGACATCTTACATATGAATCTGAGTCAGGGAGGAAGCTCCATTACGCAGCAACTGGCAAGAAATCTGTATTTGAATGGGGATAAAACGTTGAGTCGAAAGGTGAATGAGATATCGATTGCGATGGCCCTGGAGAAGAAGTATAGCAAGGATGAAATTCTGGAAATGTATCTGAATCAGATCTACATGGGACGCCAGCAGTATGGTGTAAAAGCGGCAGCCTGGCGGTATTTCGGAATTAAGGATATGCACCAATTGAAACTATGGCAGATTGCTACATTAGCTGGAATGCCCAAAGGTCCATCCATATACAATCCAGTAGATCATCCTGAGCTTTCCAAACAAAGACGTGCCGTTATCCTTGGACTAATGCATGAACAGGGACTAATTACACGAAAGCAGATGCTCCAAGCCCGTGACGTCGATTTCACGCCGCCTGAAACCGTATTGAATGCAACAACTTCACCGGGCTTGAGCGAGCCCGCATATGTGTCTGCCGTGGATGCTGTGATTCAGGAGGCTTCTCGGCTCACAGGTAAAAGTGAAGCAGAGATTCAATCGGCAGGTTGGGTTATTCAAACTGGGCTAGACGAACAGGCACAACTGGCGATGGAAGAAACATTTGCAGACGCTACCCGATTCCCCGATGATCGCCAAGACGAGCAGGTCCAGGCAAGTATGGTTATTATCGACCAGCACAACGGTGAAGTGAAAGCGATGATGGGTGGACGTAATCCTTTAAAAGGGGGCATCAACCGGGCGATTATGGATGCAAGGCAGCCAGGTTCATCTTTTAAACCGATTATTGCATATGGCCCTGCGTTGGAGTCGGGGAAGTTCAAGCCAGAGAGCATACTACCGGATAAACGCATGCAATATGGCAGCTATCAACCTTCCAATCTCGGTGGGCGTTACAGTGGTTCAATAGCCATGTCCCAAGCCTTGCAAAAGTCTATCAATGCCCCAGCCGTATGGCTGCTTCATGAGACCGGACTGAACGATGCACATCAATTTGCAGCACGGCTCGGTATTGAAATGGGGAAAGAAGATCTAAACCTCTCAATTGCCTTGGGAGGTGTGCATCAGGGAGTGTCGCCAATGAAGATGGCGCAGGCCTATACGGTGTTTGCGAATAATGGCAAATTGAATACGGCCCATCTGATACGCGAGATTACAGATTCACAAGGACGGACAATATTTGCTCATAAGTCGGAAAACAAGCAGGTAATCTCCTCCAGTACGGCGAATGCCATGACCAGAATGCTGCAAAATGTAGTCAGTCAGGGAACAGGAAGTCGTGCACAGTTAGGTCAGCACAAGGTAGCGGGTAAAACGGGAACAACACAGGCTGCATTACCTGGTGTGGGAAGAGAGGCCAATCGGGATCTATGGTTTGTGGGCTATACGAGCAGCTGGACTGCGGCGGTCTGGATGGGATTTGATCATACGGATGCAAAACATTATATGAAGTCAGGAAGTGGTGTTGCAGCGGAGTTGTTCGCAACAGTGATGAGACGTGCTACCCAATAGAATGCAAGAGAGAGACCTTAGTCCAGATGGTTCTTTCCTTCTCTTGGATAACACAGAATATAGCTTCTAGTGTATAATATGTGTCTTATCTATCGTAAACGGAGGCTGAAATGAACTATAAATATAGGGACTCGGAACTGGATACAAGTTCGCTGCAGCCTAAAAGTGGTATCAGACCGGAACGGCCTGGCATCTCCGGATTAGGCGGATGGCTTATATTAATTCAGATTGGCCTGTGGGTCACACTGGTGCTTCTTATTGCGGATATGTCGCAGGTAAATGTCATTATGGATCCGGTGAGATGGGAGGGTGTCCGTGGTGTTGATTCGGAACTTTATACTGAAGGGATACGCCCGCTCCTTTGGTTCGGAGTCATAAGCAGCGTCATGTTACTCTTGCTCGTTATCGTGAATCTCGTACTGCTGCATAAGAAAAAAAGGCAATTTCCGCGCATGATGATTATTCTGTACATTGCAAATGTATTCATTGGAGTCGTGACATGGATCTTGATCGCACGAATTGAGATTCCGAGAGAGCAACATGTGCTCGATCCAACATCAGCATTTAATTTGACGATACGATCCATTCTGACATGTTGTATCTTTATCCCGTATTTTCTAAAGTCGGTACGTGTGAAAAATACGTTTGTGAAGTAAATAGAATATTGATTGATCTGCTACTCTATAATGCTCTATAAAAAGCGATACTTAAGGCCCGTAGGTATACAAGATTTTATCCTGTATGCTAACGGGCCTTACGTGTGCTGAATATGTGAAAAGAACGATTATTTCGATGATGATTTTGCCCGAAGTGAGGCGGGAATTCGGCGTATCATCTGGTTTAATACCTCGGATAACACAAGGCCTACGGCAATAGCGCCAGATAACATGAGTGCCTTGGCGGCCATCTCCATAGCGGCACTGTAGTCATTTTGCACAAAACTTCGCATTGCATTATACGCCAGTCCACCAGGAACGAGAGGAATGATGCCTGCGACGCTGAAGATGATGACGGGTGCGCGAAACATGCGAGAGAATACCTGGCTGATGACACCTACGGCTATGGTCGCTGCAAGTGTAGCAGGAACCGCATCCGCTGCATATTCAAGCACGATATAGATAATCCAGCCGATCATGCCGACAAATCCACCGTGGAGCAGCATGCGCCGTGGTGCGTTGAAGATGATCCCAAACGCGGCTGAGGCGACAAAACTGGTCAAGGCTTGTTCAATAAAATGGAGCATATCCTGCATTCCTCCGTCTTACATAAAAAGTGAAAATACAACTGCAATGCCTGTACCTATAGCAAAAGCAGTCAGAAATGCCTCGGCTCCCTTGGATAATCCGGAGACGAGATGTCCGGCCATCAGGTCGCGTACAGCATTGGTAATCAGCAGCCCCGGAACCAGCGGCATAACCGAACCAATGATGATTTTGTCCCGTTCATGACCTACTCCCATATAGATCAGGAGAAAAGCGAGTAAGCCAATGACAAAGGATGCCGTAAGCTCGGCAAAGAATTTGACCCGCACCAACCTGTGAAAGGCAATAACGGCTGCATAACCTATGCCCCCGCAGATTAACGCCGGAAGAAAGTCGCTCCAGCCCCCGCCAAACATAATGGTAAAACAACCACTGGATAACGCTGCGGCCGTAAGCTGCACAGCCGTTGAATAGGAGGAGGGCTTTCCTTCGATCTGTATCAACAGATCATGGGCTTCCTGAGCGGATAGCTCACCTTGTCCGATGCGACGGGAGACCGCATTCACCTCGGACACCTTGTCCAGATCCGTCGTACGCTCGGAGATACGAATGAGCTTGGCAGGTTCGGTTGCATCAACAGAGAAGAAGATGCCTGTCGGAACAACGTAACTGTGCGAATGGGGTAAGCCCAGCGCAGCTGCCATACGTTTCATCGTATCTTCCACACGGTAGGTTTCACCACCGCTTTGTAGCATGATTTTGCCTGCGAGCAGACAGATTGCAATCACGCGTGATTGTTCAGTAGGATTGCTGCCAATCATACCCGTCTCGGCTTGTGATACGGGTGATGAATCATGACGTATGTATTCCAACCGGATCAAGCTCCGTTTCATATGAGATATGGGGTGGTGCGACACCATTGTATCATATTTCACACGCTCGCAAGGAATCATACGGCACCATCGCCAAGACGATAAAAAAGCCTCGTTCCCAAGACTTGAAGATCTCAGGAGCGAAGCTTCTTGGAACAGGTTCGGATATAGAAGTATAATACCACTACATCAACAGTGTGATAACCAACAATTCATACAGCACAAGCGGCAAAATCGTTGGTCCAAACAAGGCGCGCGGTTCAGGATATCCATGCATCGGGGTAACCTGGAGATACAAAATTCCCCGGTCTGCACTGATGATGACACCTTCCCACACTTGCCCATCGATATTCTGGACTTGTACCTTCTTGCCTACATGCTGCCGGGCTGTATGATGAAGCATATTCCGCACACTTTGCACGGATTGAAGCATCGGTTGATTGGCTTGATACACGACACCTGTGGATGGCGTGGATGTGGATTCAGACATGATGCACAACCCTTCCTCAAAATAAGTTCTTACTTCAAGGTATGCATCTGCCTATAAAAGGTGATTACACAAACGCCATCTCAAGGCTCCCGCGTCCATTTTCATAAGCGACTTTGCCTAATGCTCCATTCACAAAGGTGAGCTGGGGTGGAACATGGCCGAGATCCACATCGTACAGTACAGGGACATCCAGATCCCCAAGTGCAGAGGATAGGGCATCGGTAAAATTGAAATCGGCTGTATCGGAATAACCCGCAGGTCGGCCAAACATGAAGCCTTTCACACCAGCAAACCAGCCGGCCTGTCTCATCTGCCACAGATGACGGTAGATATCGCCCGCATTCATTTCACAGCTCTCCAGATACCAGATCGTTCCTTCGTCTGCACAGTACTGATCCAAATACGATTGGACGGGTGCATACGGCGTACCAATCAGACTGGAGATCGTATCCATACAGCCACCGATCAGCCGACCGGAGAACGACACAGCGGTGTCTGCATCTTCCGAGTGGCCGAGCTGTTTCCATTGCGAAGGTGTATCCAGGTTAAATCCAGGAGATTCCGGTTTCCATGCCGATTGATAATGTGTAGAAGACGATTGTGTGATCTGTCCGCCGTATTTGGTCTGTAACACATCAATCCAGCGCGCAGTCACGGGATCGAGGGCGTTTGATCTTAGATCAACATAGTTGGTGCCATGTGCTGATGCTGTTCCGGTGATCAGGGTATAGGCTAACAGGAACGTACTGATATCCGAATATCCCATGACCCATTTGGGCGGTAATGTTTTCAAAGCTTCCCAATCCAGCAGGGGGAGGATATCCATCAGAAATTCCCCGCCCCATGGAGGGATAATGGCTTGAATATTTGGATTGCGGAAAAACTCATTCATCTCTTCGGCGCGTTCCTCTTTGGAGGCACTCACACATTTGATATTGTGGCGGAGCGATGGGCTTTCCAGCACGTCAAAACCAAGGCGCTCCATATTACGTTTGCTCTCCTCAAGATAATGGTATAGGGATTCGCCTACACCGCTGGAGGGGGCTGCCACACCGATGGTATTTCCCGGAGCGAGTGGCTGCGGATAACGGATGGAACGTTGATTCATATCTAAACACACCTTCCCTATGAACATCATTGCTCGTAATAATGAATGTTTCCATTATATAGAATATTTGCGATAATCACAGCCTACTGGTAGAAAATTAAGGATTAACAGGGATGTCCAATGAGAAGGGAGACTTTACTTTCATCGGATAGGTGGAGATGTTCATTTTCACTTCCCCTTTTAATTTGGCTCCATTTTTGATAGTAGAAGAAACAATCGTATGACTGTCATCCGTTCCCTCTCCACTACTCCAACTGGCGCCAGGGACTTCATATGACTTCCCTGTACTGTCTGTAACTTTCCTGAAAGTTAGAACGAACCCACCGTCCATCCTGCCAGCAACGGAGAAGTCAATAATTAGATCTTTGCCTTCGACCTTGCTGCCTACCATCTTCAATCCAGGTGGTCCACCTGTAATCCGGTGTGACTTCAGATCAAGGGTAAGAGCCAACTCATCTTTATCCAATCCGGAGAAGCCAGATCCCTGTAACGTCAGCTTTTTCGGTATGGAGAAGTACATGCTTTCGAAGTAAATGGAACGTTCATCCTCACCGGTTGAGGTATCTGTTCTCCACGCGCGGCCTTGCTCATCAACCAGTTGAAGATCGCTGAGGCCAAATACCTTCTTGGTATTTTTAGGATCAAAATTCACATCAAGCACAAGACGTGTTGGATACATAGTAGCCTGTTTCACATTAATACGCTGTCCATCCACTGTTAACGTCTGATTCACAGGAATGACCTTTTTCATGCCTTTGGTAAGATTCTTGTCTACCAGGAACGTTATTTTCCACTTTTCTGCACGCGTTGTATCTCTGGCCTTAAACACGACGCTCAGCTCTTCAGGAGGAGAGGTTCCATCCGTGAAGATCACGTCTATCATATTCTCATTCACATTCTCGTCTGGTGAAGGTGTTGGATAAGCGTGAGTAAACGCAACTGGAAGATCTTTACCGTTCTCATCGAGCAGATCAATATCATAGTTGAATTTCTCGGGATCTTTCATGCCTTTCATCGTGTAAAAAATAACCATACGTGACTCGTCTGTGATAATGCCATCAACGGTCAAGGAAGTACCATCATGCTCGTCGGTGACACCGACCTGCTGTAAGAGGGACTTATCGATGGCCATCATTAATCCTTTGTCCTGGCGAATCATACTCACAATGCCCTCCATTCCGGGCAATTGCTCCACGAAGGATGCAAAAGCGGGAGAGACACGGATACATCCGGTAAACAGCAGGATGAAGGCCGCTGCCGAGATTGAACTCATGTACCAGCGCAGCCGGGACTTTCGCTTACGGGCAGCCTGGCGGATTCCGGACTGCACAGCCTGATAGGCGGCGGAATCGGGCACAGGCATTGTTTCGTACTCCGTCTTTCGAGCATTCAGACGTTCTTCCAATGTGTCGAATGAGTTTTGTTCATCCGTCATGAGGATACATCTCCCTTCGTTTCAAGTTGATCACGGAGCTGTCCGAGCGCCCGATGTAATCGAGATTTTACGGTTCCGGTCGGGATTTCGAGAATATCGGCAACTTCAGTTAAGGAGAAACCTTCGAAATAACTCAGGATAATAATCTGTTTGCAATCCCGGTCAAGGGTGGATACGGCCGCAGCAAGATCGGGGTCCGCAGGACGATCCCAGCTGCTGGATTCATGAATCTCGGTGACGGGACTGAACCGACTTTTGCGTTTGCGTTCGTCCGCACAGTAGTTGAGCAGAATGCGGATGAGCCAAGTGCCGAAGTAGGATGGTTCTTTTAATTTTTTGAGCTTACGGAACGCCCTGAACGTTGATTCCTGAATCGCTTCGAGCGCATCACCTTCGTTATGCAGATAGGCATAGGCGATACGGTACAGTTGGCTCTGATGTAATTCCATTAAGGCTGCAAAAGCCTCGGCATCCCCTTTTTGTGCGGCTATGGTGAGCTGAAGAGGGGTCACATGGCTCCTCCTTTCATGATATGTTGAGTATTAGACCGTGTAAGGCATCAAACGGTTCTTATTTTCTTAGAAAATATGTATATACCTGATTTCTATATAGTTGAACTACGTATTTGAATGAGAACATACAGGACAACAAATAACCGTCAGACCTTCTCTTTGTACTCCAAAAAGAGTCCTGACGGTTATTCGCGTATTACTCACGTTATCTAATCATTATTGCTGATGCGCTGTAACGGCTGCTCGCAGACATGAAGCTGTAGACGTGTTACCATTTTCAAGTGAAATCTCTAGTGCGGTCTGGCCTGCTGAGTTTAGCACGTTTGGATCAGCTCCATGCTGAAGTAACATCTCGATAAGTTCGATCTGATCCGTATGAAATGCTGCCGAGTGCAATGCATATTGTCCATCGCTGTCCAGAATACTTGTGGATGCCCCATATTCGAGTAAAAGTTGGATAACTTCTGACGAACGTTCTCCGGCAAGTGCGGCATGCAGTGCAGTATTGGAAGGGATAAAGGAAATCTTGGAATGAGAAAGGGCGTTAACATCCGCTCCATGCTCCAGAAGAAGACGAACTACTTCTACTTGTCCATAATGAGAGGCATATCCCAGCGGAGTTAACCCATCCTGATTTTCAGTATTGGTGAGTTCCGGGTGAGAAGCGAGTAACAATTGCAGGTTGGCCAAATCTCCAGACTGTGCAGCCTGAAATAGTTGATTAATCTGTTCTGCATGATTCATAAGGAATACCTCCATCTGATGAGATAATGTAATTATAGATGTTCCTCTTCAGAGGTTCTTCTTCATAATCACCTTTTTGCCCGCAGCTGGGAAGGAGAGCTATGGAAGCGTCTAGTGAATAATGAACTGAACGAACCGAGGCTTTCGAAGCCCACATCATAACAGATAGTGGTGACAGACCTGTCCGAATATAGCAAAAGCCGCTTCGCAGCCAATAGTCTACATTCAGTCAGATAACGATGGGGTGAAGTACCAAACAACTTTTTATAACTGCGTAGAAAATGATTCACGGATAGTTGTGCAGCCGATGCTGTCTGTTCTAGCGTTAACGGCTGATCATAATAGGCGGAGATATACTCATGCCCGATATAGACTCTTCGGTACAACTCTTCTCGGGTTGAACGTCTGATCATATCCAGTTCGTTGATCTCTTGCTGAACGTTACGGTGTAGATCCAGCATGTGAACAGCAAGCTGATGAAGCTGCTCCGCTATTGCCCAGGAATCCAGCCTGTCTTGACTGTAGAAATTACGCAAATGATTCAGGGCTGCGCCAAGCCGATTATCTATCGCGTATGTACGTTCTACCCATTCCATCTTGCTTGAGGGTGAATAACTATACGGCTCATCAAGTAGCCGAAGATCACTGGTAATTAGATTCCGACCGATCTCTTCCACATAACCGGGAGGGAAGAAGATACAGAAGGATTCAACGGGAGTAGATGAATCAATGTGAAGACTATATTCCTGACCCTCATTCAGAAGCAGATAGTTCTCATTATTGACTGCGAAGTGACCGCGCCCCGCTTCATAGAGCGTTTTTCCGTTACGGAATGTTTTCAGTGATAGCGAGCCGCTGCCTTTCCAATCGAATTGAGAACTCGATTCATGCAGAATGAAGGGTACAGGTCGAGGAAGAGGAATCTCCAACACTTGCAAGCACCTCCAAGCTTAATTCTGGTTATACAGCTTCTTCACAGCTTCCAGCCCAGGTACCGCAAAGCAGGCGAGTGGAGAGGGCAAATCATTCAATGGGAACCAGCCGATCTCACCGATGGCTCCGCCTTCTTCCAGATTACGAGCATGACCGCCAATCACCTTGGTGGAATAGAGCACGGATATCCAATGTTCCTTCTGTTGTGGCTGGATCGTCTCCGCCGTGCAGAGCAGACTGTCAATGGCGATATCCAGATTCACTTCCTCCTTGATTTCACGGATGACGGCAGTTTCGAGTGATTCATAGGGATCGACTTTCCCGCCGGGAATACTCCAAGTATGCTGTTCAGGCTGACGATTCCGCCAGGCGAGAAGCACTTCGCCCCGTTCATTCAGGATGACCGCACCTACGCCGATGCGAGGTGAAATTTCAGATTCACCTTTTGGAACAGAACTTAATTCCGACATTGACAGCGCAGCTTGTTCGTTCCCATTACGTTGTGAAAAACCACCCGCTACCATATCCCCAGATTCAGGAGTACGAGTAGACTGGAATGACAAGGGAAGCCCAGCCTGTGCGGACCATTCTTCAGCAAGAATACTCATTGAGATCAGGTCATAATGCATGCCATCCCGCAAAACTGCTGAACGCTGGCGACCCTCTTCCCGGAATCCGGCTTTTAGGTACGCACGTCTCGCGGCTTCATTGTATTCAATGACTTCCAGTGCAATCCGGTTCAGGTTCAATTCGTGGAAGCCATATCGAAGAATCAGAGCCAGAGCGTCGCTTCCGTAACCTTTACCTCGATCATTTTCTTCGCCGATACCAATGGCCAGACGAGCCGACCGATTGTTCCATTCAATTCGGTAGAGGGCTGTGAATCCAATGAATCGGTTACCCTCCAGTGTACGTAATGCAAATTCAAATCCGTTGTCTCGGCGGACAGACGAAGAACCCGTTTCATCCGGCGTTAACGGGATCGCGATATCGGTATCCATGTTGCGCAAATATTCATAATCATCTGTGAAGCGGGAGAGACGCATGCAATCTTCCGGGCATGGGGCCGCTAATCTGACTTTGGAACCTTGAAAACCATTTAAATGACGTGGAGACATGTTGCACCTCTTTTGTTCGATATGAAATCAATCGTTTCTCCCCATTATACTACGAACAGGAGAGGATACCGAAAAATGGCACCAAACGAGCTACACTCAGGGAAAAACAACAAAAAAAAGCAGCCATTTCGGGCTGCTTGTACATTCATTATTTCAGATCATTCAATAAATTCTTCATTTTTTTGTAATGTCCACTGACCCGATCAACCATGTAGTTATACATGAGCTGATTCTCCGAAAGATTCGCCATTTCCTTGTCAATGTCAACGTTATTGTTGTTATTGTTCATGGCTGTTTCGTTGTTCTCGACAATTCGGTACTGTACGATGGAAGAATTGGGATCACTGATAGGAAAGTGTTTGTCATGAGTCCGCTTCATGGCGAGCTGATCTGTTTTGCCATTTTCAACGATACGTCTCAGTTCTTCCTGAAACTCTACCGTTTTCTTTTTGTAGTTAGGCGTGTCTGCATTGGCTATGTTGTTGGTAATGGCATTGTGCTGTGCAGTAAGCGCTTGTAACAGTGATTCGTTACGTCTTGTCGTATTCGTTTCGATCACGGGCTCAGTCTCCTTCACTGTAGATTGTACAGTTACTTCTATAATAAGAAATAAAGTTGCACACTGTCAACATAACAAAGAAAAAGACAAGCACATGCCGGAGGTCCCCCGATAAGAAGAACCCTGCCTTCATGAAATCTTGTCTTAGATTTTGCCCTCATGGATCAGCGTTGAACAACCTCTTTAAGAGGGACGATTAATATTTTTGCCGTAATAGATCTCGTCCATCTCCAGCTTCAGCCATTCTGTAATCTCCTGTTGTTCCTTTTTGCTGAGCTTATCCTTGGTGTACCCAAACAGATAATTGTCGAGATCAAATTCCCTCAGTTTACATTTGGTGTGAAAAATATTCTCCTGATAGACGTTCACGTCAATCATGTCAAAGCTGCTCTTGATCTCATCCGGAATATAATTCTGAATCGAGCCGATCTCATGGTCAATGAACAGCTTGCGTCCGCTCGTATCCCGCGTAAAACCACGCACCCTGTAATCCATCGTCATAATGTCCGTATCAAAGGAGTGGATCAGATAATTCAGTGCCTTAAGCGGTGAAATCTCACCACAGGTGGAGACATCAATGTCCGCACGGAAGGTACTGATACCTTCACTAGGATGAAACTCAGGGTAGGTATGCACAGTGATATGGCTTTTATCCAGCTGCATGACAACGTTATCGGGCAGAGGGCCGGGAGATTCATCAAGTGATTCTTCGGGGATCTCCACGATTGGACCTTCCGAGACAAGCATCGTCACACTCGCACCTTGAGGCACGTAATCCTGCTGAGCGACATTCAGCACGTGGGCTCCGATGATGTCGGAGACGTTGTTCAGAATTTTACTCAGCCGGGCGGCGTTATACTGTTCATCAATATATTCAATGTAAGCTTCGCGTTCGTCTTTGGTTTTGGTATAACAAATATCGTACATATTAAAGCTGAGCGACTTGGTCAGGTTGTTAAATCCATGCAGTTGAATGCGCTGCTCTGGCGTAATTGTCATGGTTGCAGTTCCCCTTATCCCATACGACATATCATCGCAGTTATAATACTACTTATACCCAACCTGCCTCGAAAAAAAACATATGTACGTCATTCAAAATACGGTTCCCCTCTGATGAAAGCTATGCATGATTGGACCTCTGACAAACTATACTGATCCACAAGGAATCAGAATGAAGAATCGTCGAAGTCCGCAATATCGTTCATGCGCTCATCCTCAGCTACAGATTGAATATCCTCTGAAGTGACACTGATGATTGTATAGTCCTCGTTCTGCTGTTTCTTCACGGCTTTTTCCTTCACAAAACGGGGGCTGCCTTCCCCAGCATCTTCGTCATAGACGAGCAGAAGACCGTCGCTTTTACGCAGCAACAGGTCATCCCGTGCAGTGAACTGCCACGGCCCGATATAAGGTTGATTGCTAATCGCACCGTAATAGTCCACACCCGAGAGGATGGAACGGTAATACTCCTGCTTGTCTTCTTTCCATTGCTCCTCCGGGTTCTGAAAGGCAGTGATGATCGACAGTTTCAGATGTGGGTACGTCTTCTTCAGATCAATGACCACTTCGCAGGCCCACAGGTCCACACCGTATTGTCCAGGCGTCAGCACCCATTCCAAACCATCCTCGACAAGGGGAGTGAGGCGGGAGGAGATGGCTTTTTTGATAAAAGGAATACCTTCATGCTTCTGTCCAAAAATCTGCAATTCATGTGCCCGGTAACCGGTGATTAACAGGTTTTTCAGTGTCCGTTCCTCCTTTCAGGTATGATCAATCGATCAGTGAATTTTCTATATATGCACACATTAGAGGTGCAGTTATTTCGGAGGTGGAGTTTCTGCACGGAACGGATACAGGAATGGCTTCGGAATATCCGTTTCGAATGACATTAACTCATCCGTTGTGGGATGAATAAACGAGAGTATACGTGCATGAAGTCCGAGACGGCCAAGGTCTCTTGTGCGTGCGCCGTATTTTCTGTCACCGGCGATCGGATGTCCGAGATCTTCCATATGCACACGAATCTGATTTTTACGCCCTGTCTCCAGACGCACTTCCAGCAAGGAGAATTCGCGGTTCGACTTCAGACGTTTGTAATGTGTAATGGCATGTTGTCCATCATTCGGACGAGAGCTGGAATACATTTTCAGCGTTTTGGTTTCCTTCAACCAGGAAGAGATGGTGCCTTCTTCTTTGGCTACTGAACCTTCAACAAGGGCAACGTATACGCGGTCCTGCACATTTTCCTTCCAGTTGTTTTGCAGCTTCTGCTGCACCTCTTCACTTTTGGCAAACATCATCACACCCGACGTATCCCGATCCAGACGATGGACAACAAAGATCCGGTTGAGCGGATTGGTGCGGCGCACATGCTCTGTCAGTTGGCGATAAGCCGTCAGGTCGTCCGTCTTGTCAGCGGCAATGGACAATAGTCCGGCTTCCTTGCGGATCACAATGATATCATCGTCTTCATGCAAAATGTTAATACCCGTCAAGGATGGAGCAGCGACTGCACCTTCTTTTCGAATGTAGACAATCTGACCTGGCGTCAGCGCTTCATTAAACTTGGTTACAACCTTCTGATCCACGGATACCTGTCCACGACCCAGAATGGACTTCACTGCGTTCCGTCCTGATTTCAAATGCTGCAACAGGAAATTCAACAGTTCATCCGGTTCGGTCACTTTGTACTGGCGTGGTGGTTCCTGCTTGCGATAGTAGGAATTGCCTGGTCGTTTGGATGCGCTGGCATTTTTGGGTTTGTTGCCTCCAGCTTTCTTGGGTGCACCCGATGATTTAGCGGTTATTGGCTTCTTATTCTCCTCCGTATTACGTGATGCGGAAGCACCTGATGTTTTGGCAGATGAGAAGTTGGACTTGCCGGAACGTGCTGAAGATGAACCTGTATAAGATTTCCCCTTGGCCGAGGCCGATGTCTTGCTGGTTGGACGTTTGCGTTTATTCATGAATAGTAATCTCCTTCTGAACAGCCTGTACCGCTTGTGTGCATACGATCCGTTCATTTTCGTTATGCAGTTCAATATACCATTAACAGTCGACAAATAAAAATAGGTTCATACAATCTGCTATACATCCAATCATAAGAGTAGTGAGATTCATAGGATAGGGTATCCCATAGCATTGGAGGTGTTACTCATGGGCGTGTTTCTCGATATGAGAACTTCGATGAACTCGGCAACCGTAGGACAGCCCGGTTTGTCACTGTCAGAATCCCCGACAGCTTTTGGCACCATTGGTCTACAGACGCAGGGTGTGGTGAATCCCATTATTACGTTGAACGGGACAGTAGGTGTTACGGGAGAACTGGGAGATACCTTTGTTGTGGAGCTTGTGCGGGGTTTTTTATATGATCCTTTCTATATCATCTACCGTGCTGAAGGTACGATTGGACAGAACGGAGGTGCCGAATTCCATTCGTTCACAGCTCAGGATCTGTCTGCACCACCAGCATTGGAAAGTGTGTATACTTCGTTCATCTCGGGGGTGTCCACAGCAGTAAGAACCGGGCCGGAGATGTTATACGGTATTGCAGCCACCGGTTAGTAGTGAAAGGCGAAATATAACAGGCAGAGTGCTTCGTCATCACTTCTGTTGACGGCAGAGTTCGCTTCATACCCCAGAGACGTAAGACAATGCATCGATAGGTTTCGACTAGCGCTCAGCAAGAACCCCCCGGCTTAAGCAGTCGGGGGGTTTTGCCGTACAAGCATCTGCACGTTTCAATACAAATCACGAATCTAAAGTTTGAAACTGTCCAGGATCAGTTGGCACGGCCTTTCAGAATGATGTTGTTGGCTTTGCCAAAGTCGATGGCAACTTTGCCTGCGAGTGCAGCTGTTCGCTCCGCAAGGATAACCGCATTGACGCCACAGGAGAAGAGAGCGACGTCGAAGGTATGTTGATTATTCTGAATCCAATGCAGCGTTTCATCCATTTGATCATAGCTATCGAAGGGCAGGGCAGTCACAATGTTCAGATTATAGGGCTCACGTTCGAGCATGGCACGCAGAGCCTCAATCTCACGAGTAACGAGTAACACACGCTTGCCTGCAAGCATCTGCCAGAAACGCGGGTTCTGCGCCAGTTCCCGATTAACACAGGCGTGACAAGTCATCGGAGGAGAGATGCCAAAGTGTGCAAATACCATGTCGGTCAGGGGTCTTTTGAGATAATCGGGAGCATTGATGGTGCTGTCACCACGAGGAAGAATGCCCACGATATCGGCACGTTGCAAGGAAGCGGCGACTTCATCCCGTAGTTTCGGGTTGGGAAGACGAAGTCCCTTTTGCCCTAAGTTGGCTTTCTTAGCCCAACGCTCCTGAAGGACCTGTTCCGTGGGCCATACGGTTTCTTGAGACATGACGATATTCTCGCCATCACCGACTCTTACAAGAGACAGCGGTCGGTGTTCCAGAAGTGCCGCTTCGAGCTGATCAAGCACACCTTCCATTTCAAGATAGATCGAATTCATGTGATGGGTTGCCTCCTTTGAAAATTGAACTGTTCTATTCTATGTTGCGACTACCGTAACGATATGTACGTTCGACCCAAAGGGCGCCATCCTTGGTTGAATATCAATCTATTTATATGAAAGTTAGTACATCTGTCGGTACCGCTTCTATCAACGTTTCATACGATATAGAGTGCTGGATTCACAAGCGAGATGTCGCTTGTAAGCGATCAGATAGATCGAAGATGATTTTCATAGGAAGACGGCATCAAAACTATGAAAACAGTCTGTATCCGACAAACGGAACTTGCAGCGTTCATGAGGAGGCATGTTATGTCCAGGAAAGTTGTGATTGAGATTAACTTCAACAATTATGGGATGGACCCGCAGCGATTAACGCGGGAATGGCTGGAGCGTCGGATGAGCATCTTCCGCACGTTCACATTGCATTGCCTGAAGGCACAGACGAATCAGGATTTCCTCACAGTGGTGAAGTTGTCCAAGGAATCCGGGGAATTAATGCAGGAGATTCTGGCGGGTCAGGAGCCGCTTCCTTCCAATATTCGTTTTGGAACCAATATGGAGAGTGTGCGTGCCATTTTGGCGTTTGCCAATGGTTCGGAGCAACTCTATATTGCCCGTCTGGATTCGGATGATTTATACCATAAAACCTTTGTTCAACAGCTCTACGATATTCAACCACAGCAGCAGACGATGGCATTGATTAACCAGAACGGATATCTGTGGGACAGTGTGAATAACGAGATGGCCCCAGCGTTTCACCGTTCTCCACAGTTCTATGTCTACTTATATAAGACAGCCGAATACGCAGCAGGATACCGGGTCAAGCTTCCGGGCAGAGGTACACATGGCAATGTCATTGAACTTCCGCACGAGCTGCTTGCTCCGCCCAATTATGTCAACATCGTGCATTCGAGCAATACTTCAACCAAAAAGGTACCGCCCAAAGACCGGTTAAGCCGGGATGAGATGGCACAGGTACTACGCGAATTCATGATCTGATCAGGGAGGGATTCATCCATGATTCAAGGACAAACGATTCTGATCACCGGAGGAACAGGCTCCTGGGGTCAAAAGCTGACTGAGGTACTGCTGGAGCAGGACCCGGCTGAGATTCGCCTTCTGTCACGTAATGAATACGCCCAGATTGCGATGCAGCGAGAGTTCAATCATGATCCGCGTCTGCGATTCATCATTGCGGATATCCGCGATTATCGGGCAGTGGAAGATGCATGTAGAGGTGTGGATGTGCTCTTCCATCTGGCTGCGCTGAAGCACGTTCCGGTCTGCGAGGACCAACCTGATGAAGCGTTCAAGACCAATGTAATCGGGACGCAGAATATTATTCGGGCTGCGATACGTATGCAGGTTGCCAAAGTCATCGATGTGTCCACCGATAAGGCGGTAGATCCGATTAACGTATATGGCATGACAAAGGCTTTGGGTGAAAAAATGATGATCCGTGCCAACTGGCTAAGTGAAGGTACCCGGTTTGTCTGCATCCGCGGGGGCAATGTGCTTGGAACCAGCGGCAGTGTCGTGCCCTTGTTCCGTCGTCAGATCAATGAAGGCAAAAGCCCGACCATTACGGATATAGGCATGACCCGTTTTTTCCTGACGCGTACCGAAGCTATACATTTACTTCTTAAGGCGGCTGAGGCGGCCGTGGGCGGAGAGACTTTTGTGATGAAAATGAAAGCTTGCAAGATGACGGAACTTGCATCCGTCATGTTGGAACAGGCGGGTCGTCCATCCTTCGATTATAAGGTGACGGGAATACGTCCAGGCGAGAAATTACATGAAGTGCTGATCTCGCCCTTTGAAGCGCCGCGTACGTACCAATACGATGCGCAGTATTATGTCATCCTGCCGGAGCACAAGGACAAGAGCCTGACGGATCAGTACAGCAGTCTGCCACATGTGAACTTCTCCGAGTATCGCTCGGACAGTGCCATGATGAACAAACCAGCGATTGCCCGGTTTTTGCGTGCAGGTGGCTATATCGATTAGGGTGTGTCTCAAAACTCGTTCGGAGTTTTCAGACACACCCACCGAGGGGAGGCG
This sequence comes from Paenibacillus sp. FSL K6-1122, assembly GCF_037977015.1. Taxonomy (NCBI): domain Bacteria; kingdom Bacillati; phylum Bacillota; class Bacilli; order Caryophanales; family Paenibacillaceae; genus Paenibacillus; species Paenibacillus sp. FSL K6-1122. The sequence continues at coordinate 1,774,710 of NZ_CP150272.1, forward strand.
GAGCGTTTGGAGGTGGTAGGAATGGAAGAAAATCATCAACACAACCAGCACGAAGGTAATGAAGAGTTACAGCAACGTACCCTCATACAACATATTAATGACCGCTCCCTAAAAGCTGTTGTCATTGGTCTCGGTTATGTTGGTTTACCCATGGCTGTAGAGATGGCACAGGCAGGTTATCAAGTCCACGGGATTGACATCGATACTTCCAAGGTAGCCAAGCTGAACGCCGGGAATTCGTATGTCATAGGTATAGAAGATGATGTTGTGCAGTCGCTTATGCAGGCTGGGTTATTCACGGCAAGCACCGATTATGCAGCAGTGGCACAGGCCAATGTCATTGTAATCTGTGTGCCCACTCCGCTGACTGCCGAGCATCAACCGGATATCTCGTATATCTCGGCCGCGGTGGATGGCATGACTCCGTATTTGCAGGAAGGCAGCCTGGTTATATTGGAAAGCACGACCTATCCGGGCACAACGGAGGAACGCGTGAAACAACCGATTGAAGCGGCAAACGGCTGGCGAGCTGGAGAACAGTTCTACGTCTGTTATTCTCCAGAGCGGGTAGATCCGGGCAGTGTGCATTATGGTGTGAAAAATACCCCGAAGATTATTGGTGGCTCCACACCCGCTTGTCTGAATTATGGTAAACAGTTCTACGGCTCGTTCCTCAACGAAGTTGTTCCGGTTAGTTCAACAACGGTAGCGGAGACGGCAAAGCTGTTCGAAAATACATTTCGCAGTGTCAATATTGCACTCGTGAATGAGCTGACCCCGGCCTGTGAACAGATGGGGGTAAACATCTGGGAAGTACTGAATGCGGCGGCAACCAAGCCGTTTGGTTATATGCCATTCTATCCCGGTCCCGGCATCGGAGGGCACTGTATCCCAATCGATCCGATCTATCTGTCCTGGGCTGCAAACCGTCAGGGATCGGAGCTGCAATTCATCCAGCTGGCGGATGCAACTAATCGGCAAATGCCAGAGAGAGTGGTGAAACGTGCCGCGGAGCTGCTGGAGCAGAATGGTGTAACTGTGCGAGGAGCACGTGTTGTACTGGCGGGTATGGCTTATAAAAAAGACATTGACGACTTGCGCGAATCGCCAGCATTGGACGTTTTTCGGCTGCTAAGCGCAGCGGGCGCAAATGTGGTTTTCACCGATCCAATGGTGCCTGTCTTCCGTAAGGATGATGGTACAGTGCTGCACTCTTGTCCAGCGGTGCCAGAATTATGGACAGGAGCTGATCTGGTGATCATCACCACGGATCATTCGGGATTCAATTATCAGGAGATGGCAGATCATGCAAAGTTGATTTTTGATACACGCAATGCAACGGCCGGATGCCTCGGGGGAAATATTGTGGTGCTGGGTCAGCCGGTTCACCGGGTGAAAACGGGAGAAACCTATGGCCAATCATGATCGAGTGAGTGAACGCTATTACGGCGAGATTAATTCGGAAGATTCTCATGAAGCGACGAGAACGCGTATCCACTGGATGTGCCGTGAGGCGACAGGCAAACGCATCCTGGATGTCGGGTGCAGTCAGGGCATTACGTCCATTCTGCTGGCACGTGAAGGATTTCGTGTGACAGGGATTGATCTGGAAGAAGAAAGTGTCCGATATGCGCAAGCTGAGCTTGCCAAAGAATCCCGGCCGGTTAGAAATAATGTAGATTTTCGAATGCTGGATATTACGCAATGGAAAGTAAGGACTGCCTTTGATACTGTGCTGCTTGGAGAAGTGCTGGAGCATTTTGCTCATCCGGAGACGTTGTTGATCCAGATTTATAGGCTGTTGCAAGGTGATGGGACGTTGGTTGTGACTGTGCCGTATGGGTATCACCCGTTCTATGACCACAAGCAGACCTTCTATGCGGGAAGCCTGGCGATGTGCCTGATGCCGTATTTTGAAGTCTTGAAACTCGAAGTTCATCATAAATATCTATGTTGCGTGGCCCGCAAACGGCGGAGTACACAACTGCATATGTCGCCAACTTTGGACCAACTGATGGAGTGGATGGAGCTGGATCATGTCCATTTTGCCGAGGTGGAACATCAGCACCTCCGCGTAATGAAGCAGCGCAAGAAGGCACTGGACAGTGCGGTGGAGCAGGTGAAACGCCTTCGCCGTCAGGAGAGTGGGGAAGGGTAGCAGTGAAGGTAGGGACAGTGGCAAGGGCAGGGGTATTCTAACGAATCTCACACGTCTTATTTTGATGAATTAGACGAGATGAGAAATGTAACGAATCTCAGCGGCGCTATTTCATCTGAAAGCTGCGATAAACGACGAATGGATGCCTATACTGCGAGAATAGCGGGTCTCAGATTCGTTACATTTACCAACTGGCTGAAATACACCGAATAGCGTCGCCTCAGTTCGTTAGCCACAGTGAAGATGAAATAAATTCTTTATTGAACTTTGAGATTTGGGAGAATGAGTGTGAAAGCAGCCTCTTGTAGTGGTAGCGCTGATTCTTGGTTTACAAGTTAATCGTAAGTTTGAAGAGAAAATTGGAGTGGCTTAGTACCAGTACCTGGTCAATGAAAGAACAAACCCGTTATGACATTTCGCAATACGCGTACGACAGGAAGGGGCTCAAAACGTGATCACCATCAGTCTGTGCATGATTGTGAAGAACGAGGAACGCACGCTGGCGCGCTGTCTGGACTCGGTTGCCGGCATCGCGGACGAGATCGTCATTGTGGATACCGGTTCATCGGATCGCACGATTGACATCGCTGCGCAGTATACCGATCATGTCTACACGTATGAATGGAAGGAAGACTTTGCCGCAGCGCGGAATGAATCATTCGCCAAGGCCACGCAGGAGTATATCCTGTGGCTGGATGCGGATGATGTGCTGCTGCCCGCGGAACGGGCGAAGCTGGAGGTGTTGAAGCAGCAGCTTCCGTCCGGGGGGAAGACGGAAGCTGTGATCTTGAACTACACGCTGGCCGAGGGAGCGGAGGGGAGTCCACTTGTGACGGACCGACGCCTTCGCCTGGTCAAGTGGGATGCCGGGTGCCGCTGGCATGGCCGGCTGCACGAGCAGCTCAGCTTCCCGCGGGGCGAGGTCATTACGGCAGATATTGCCGTCACGCATCGCCGCGAAGCGGGACATCATTCGGCGCGAAACGTGCGCATTCTGCGCAAATGGATCGCCGAAGAGGGCGTAGCCCAAGGTCGCCTGCTGTTTTATTATGCAGGCGAATGTTATGACCGCCAGCGTTATGCGGCGGCGGCACGCGGGTACACGAAGCTGCTGGAGCAGCCAAGCGGATACCGCGAGGATCGCCTGATTGCCTGCGCGCGGCTGGCGGAATGTTATGAACAACTGGGTGAGCCGGGCCGTAAGCTCGGCGCATTGCTGCAATCGTTCCAGTATGATCTGCCACATGCCGATTTCTGCTGTGCCATTGCGGCCTGTTTTCATGAACGGCAGGAACCCGTCTCGGCGATCTACTGGTATATGCAGGCGGTGGACGTGAGCAGCCGCGATCCGGGTCTGCGCCCGGTGCCTGTGGCCTGCCGCACATGGTTGCCACATGCCCGTTTATCCCTTTGTTATGCCCATCTGGGCAACTGGGAGCACGCATTGATGCATAACACCAAAGCCCGTGAGTACTTGCCCAACGATCCCGGGTTGCTTGCCAATCGCCAGAAGCTCGAAGTTGTGGTACGCAAAGAGATGAAGGAGCGGGAAGAACGTGGTGAAGTGTCACCGCGTAAGTAGGGAGACGAACTGGGACAGATGAGGACAGAAGGGTTTGAAGCGGGGGTAGAGATAGAGAAAATAGATTGAAGTAGAAGTGAAATAACAACAAAAACTAATCCGTTGCTGGTAGGATGCGATAGGGCTTATCAGTGAAAATAAGGGTTGAGTGGAAATAGAGTGTAAGGCACAATTGCGAGCAGAAGCAGAAGCAGAAGCAGAAGCAGAAGCAGAAGCAGAAGCAGAAGCAGAAGCAGAAGCAGAAGCAGAAGCAGAAGCAGAAGCAGAAGCAGAAGCAGAAGCAGAAGCAGAAGCAGAAGCAGAAGCAGAAGCAGAAGCAGAAGCAGAAGCAGAAGCAGAAGCAGAAGCAGAAGCAGAAGCAGAAGCAGAAGCAGAAGCAGAAGCAGAAGCAGAAGCAGAAGCAGAAGCAGAAGCAGAAGCAGAAGCAGAAGCAGAAGCAGAAGCAGAAGCAGAAGCAGAAGCAGAAGCAGAAGCAGAAGCAGAAGCAGAAGCAGAAGCAGAAGCAGAAGCAGAAGCAGAAGCAGAAGCAGAAGCAGAAGCAGAAGCAGAAGCAGAAGCAGAAGCAGAAGCAGAAGCAGAAGCAGAAGCAGAAGCAGAAGCAGAACAAGATTAAGAGGTAGAATAGATATGATAGATAAATTATGATGCTGCCATATGTTTAAAGTCCGATAGCTACGAAGTTGGCAGTAAATAAGGATATCAGACCACAATGAAGTATAAGTAAATAAACGATAAAATGCAGAACAAGAGCAGCCCCGCTCAACCGAAAGAGTCGGTGAGAGGGGCTTTTAACGCTTCTCGTGCCGCGTGTATCTCTTGCCATGGTGTAATGATAGTAGCATTTGGTGAAATTTTCACAAGGCATACAGAGCGTTGGAACTTCTGACATGCGGTGCAGTGAGGATAACTCATCAAGATAAGTCGTCGAGTGTTCAGAGCCGTCATATTATCTGCTAAGATGTTTTACTTTTCGGGTGCCGGGCATCGCACAGACTTGTCCTTCATTCGTAAGCTTTTGCAAGCCCAGCCCCAGCCATCATATATTTCGTCATCGATATTGAGGGTCATGGTCTCATCCGTATATTCATTCCAGTTTTCAATCCGAAGTGTGTTTTCACTGTCCCATTCGAGATGGTTATTTCCGTGGTGCTTGGCACGATAGATCGTTTTTACTGTGGCGTCCTCAGGTGCATTTGTCTTCTTAACATCGACCCAGATTGTAACGCCGCCTGTCGCACCACCGTAAGGTACACCGTAAATTTCAGCAGTATACTCACCATTACGTGAAGGCATGGAATAGCTTAATTCTCCTTTCTCAGAACGGTCAAACGTAGAGAAGTATGGACGGAGCCAGAAATACAGGAATACGGCAACGAACAGTATAAGAATCAATATTGTAAATGTAGTGAGAATAGGGTGTCTACGTATCCAAGATTTGCGAGAATTTGTATTGGATGAACTTGAATTAGCTTGAGTATTTGAGTCCATAAGGTTGAACCTCCATATGCAGCTTACAGTGAAATTTGCTTTGCAGGAATATAAATGTCCAACTCTCCGTAGTGGTCCTGAGCCAGACTGCCATCAATTCTTTCAAAATAGTAGGGATCACTCTTCTCATACCCCGAATGGCTCTGCCAATATTCATCGATAAATGTCCAGACACTGTCCAGATGATCAATGTTGATCAGACTTGGGTGGAAATCACAGACAAATTTGAATACGGCATACTGGTTGGCCGGGACCTCAATTCCGTCCAGTTCTTCAGGGATATGATCCAGACTGGTGACCTCTACAGACGGCTGATATGTACTGTAATCCTCGTTAATTTCATTGGTAAATCCGATATATACGTTGGGTTGCAGCACGTTAGGAATCGAATGAAAGTGTTTGTCAAAAAAGTCGTTGCCTGCTGAATTGGCTTCATAGTGCTCTTCGTTATCTGCATACCGAATGTGGGACCGTTGCCCAATGAGTTTCATAGCCGGTTTTCGTACATACGTTGGTTTGAAAATGTATCCATATGGAAGCGTTGTGATCATGGACGAAGTCATGCGGGCTGTAAATTCAAGGTCTCCAGCTCCCTGTTTGCGATACTGCAGGGGGGTAATGCCGAAGGCTTGTTTGAAAGCACGTATGTAGGATTGTTCATGTTCAAAAGCGTAATGTCCGCTGATATCGATGATTTTCCAATTCAGGTTCACCAATTGCTCCAGGCTGCGTGCCAATTTGCGTGAGCGAATGTATTCTCCAGGCAATTGTCCGCTGACATGTTTGAACATGCGATGCAGGTGGAATTTGGATATATGAGTCACAGATGCCAGATGATCCAGCGTTAATTTGTCTTGAATATGGTCTTCTATGTAGTCGAATAGCTTATCCAATGTGTCTAGCAGATCATGTTGCATATCAATCTCCCTACTTCTAATAGTACTTACAGCAATAAATGTTCATTTTTTCCTTATCACCGATGATATCATAACCAAGTACATAATTTAATGACAAGATTGGAGAAAGCATCCATGTTTGCTGACAAAAAAAATTATACAACGTTAGGCATGTTAACTCGATTATGGACACTAACGGGCAAGTACCGTATGTTCATCATTCTGTTACTTTTCGCCGCATGTATGGTCTCCCTGATTGAGGTCGGTTATTTGGAATCGATCCGAAGACTGGTCAAAGGCGCGACTGAAGCACAGTTTTCGTTACTCTACTCAGGTTTGATCATAGGCGTTAGCATTGTAGTATTACGATTGATTGTAACCGCATTCATGACGAGGGTCGAGACGTTATTCCAGCAAAAGACATTATTGTCTGTGCAGTCTCTACTGCTCTCATCCTTTAGCAACACAGAGACACGCGATCTGGCACATTATCATACAGGTGACCTAACCTCTAGGATCTGGACTTCAGCTAAGGAAGCACAGAAGGGGATCAACCAACATGGCATTGAACTCGCGAAAAATATCATTCAGCTGATTCTTGCCTTTGCTTACTTCAGCTGGGTGAACTTGCCGCTGTCGTTGGCTATCATTGCATTCACATTGATCTATCCTCTTGTAACGGTAGGACTTGGTAAACGTCTACAAAGACGGCATGATCAGTTGAATGCCAGCGCAGCGTTAAGAGATGAGATACTGACTGAAATCATCCAAGCCCCAGTTGAGATTCGAAGTTACGGACTCGCGGGTTATGTACACCATCAATTTAAAGGTCGAATGGATCAAGTGTTCAGACATACAATGTCCGTATCTGTGTTACAACGACTTTCGGAAGCAGCCGGACGGGTCTCCACGTATGGTGGCATGATTCTGATTCTCTATCTAGGCGGCATGCAGGTCCTGAATGGACATATGGATGTAGGAGGACTGGCAGCTTTTCTGGTAGCAAGCAGTCAGTTAACACGTCCGATTGAATCGTTATCTGGGTTGTGGAATGATTTTATTGGTTCGGCTTCTCATGCGTCCAGAATCTTTGAAGTGCTGGATTTGGAGAGAAAGAACACGGTTGCTAATACCGGTACAAATACATATGTACGGTCCGATACGCATTTAGGCCAGCTTGAAAAACAATCTAAACCGGCTGGCATCAACGTGCAGCATGTGTCTTATAGGTATGCGGAGCAAGAAGAAGTGTTAACGGATATTTCTTTTGAGGCCAAGAAAGGAAAGCTTACTGTAATCACGGGGCCAAGTGGATGCGGGAAAACCACGTTATTGAAATTGATAGCTGGATTAGATAGACCTGTTACTGGTTCGATCCAGGTCATGAATCAGAAGAATTCACTGAAGGATATGCACGAAGTTCAGACAGGGCATGTCAATCAGGTGTATGTTCCGCAACAAGCCTTTATTTTCACAGGAACAGTGGAAGAGAATATTGTTTTTGGACAAGAGGGGGTATCTGCCGATCAAGTAGAGGTCGCGGCCCACATGACACATGCACATGACGCGATTATGCGTCAATCGCTCGGCTATGGGACAGAGCTTCAGCCACAAGGCGGGACGATGTCGGGTGGTGAGCTTCAGCGTATTAGTTTAGCCAGAGCGATGCTGAGGAATCCGGATATTCTATTGTTGGATGAACCGACGTCATCTCAAGACCCGTGGCATGAGCAACGGTTGAATGATCTTTTTGCAAGAATCACTGCTGACAAAGGCACAACGGTTATTGCTGTTACTCATCGATTATCGCTGATAGAACGGGCAGATCAGGTCATCTATATTCAGAAGGGACGCGTCGAAGATACGGGAACTCATCGTGAATTGCTGGATCGTCCAAACGGATATCGAAGTTATATTGCGGAGCAGGATACGGGAGTGGAGGAACAGCATGAGTAACAAGATCGAAGATGCAGCATATGCCGATGACGTTGAAATGAAAAGCAGTCATGAGAAAAGTGGAGCATATGAGATAAATGAAAAGTCTGAAATAGAAGCTCATCATCAGATGAACGAAAGTGATGTTCCAGATGACCCAAAACAAGCTGTATCATTGGCAACGGTATGGCCCGTTATTTTTCGCTGGATGAAGCCTTATGGATTAGCTGTAGCGATCTTGCTCATTTTTATCGCAGCAGATGCGGTATTTGATTGGGGACTTGCCTTTGTACAGGGATTCTTCGTGGATGCTATTCATGATGGGGGACAGGAGCAGTTAAACGCTACAGCGTTGATCTTCATCGCCATTCTGTCAGGGTTTATCGTTTTACTCGCGATGCATCGTTATGTGCTGGTATGGCTCAAGGAATCGATGCAACGGGATATGTCCATGGATCTGTTGAAACTGTTAAACCGGATGCCCTATTCCTGGGTGCGCAGACAGAAGTCCGGGGATGTGATGCTTCGTATCAAGGAAGACACGAAGCATGGTGCAGAAGTTGTGGAGGCTATTGCAGAGGGTGTTACGGTTGTATTCATCATTGCTCTATCGCTGGGATACTTGTACAGAGCAGATGCATGGGTTGCGGTTATTGCCTTGGTAAGTGCAGGGGCAATCTGGTTCACGGCGAGGTTGTATGATCAGCGAATTCTACATCTGTCCGATGAGGTCGAATCCAGGGAAGGCGAGTCCCAAGAACAGATTCAACAGTATGTTGAAGGGATACCGGTGATTCAGATTTATAATGCTTCACCGTGGTTTCTCGCTCGTTTTCGGACACAACAGCAATCACTGAATCGTGTTCAGGCTAAGTTACAGATGACCCTGAGCATGTCGGATAATGTGGCGATGGCGGTGTTTGGTCTGGCTCAATTGGCAGCTTTGTTCCTTATTGCTTTGTCAGCGGCTAGGGGAACTTTGTCTCCGGGCATGGTTGTTGCAAGTAGTCTGCTGTTTGAACTGGTGGTGTGGCCAGTACTCGGCTTGTCCAGCCAGTGGAGTCAGATGCAAGCCAGCGTGGGTGCATTTGGACGTATCTCTGCATGGTTGAAATTGGCGGAGAACAAGAAGGCAGACACATCCAATACTAAGCACGAGGAGCTTGCACAGGGAATTTGTACCCAAGATCAAGGGAGTACACAAAAAGGGGCACATAAAGAGAACGAAATTGCTATGCTACGTCTTCAACAGGTTACGGTAATAGATGAAAACAGTGGTCGGACGATTTTGGATCAAATTACGCTTAATCTGGTTCCTGGTGAACTGGTTGCGGTAGTTGGCGCCAGCGGTGCTGGCAAATCTACACTGTGCCAAGTGTGTGCAGGGTTGATCGAGCCAATAAACGGAAGCGTATTACTGGGTGATAAACATGTTGCAGAGTATGTAGAGATGGATAACCAATCCAGACTGACGTATATGCCACAGAGACCAACTTTTTTCACAGGAACGATTGAAGACAATATTCGTCTGAGTTCAGACGTTACATTGGACAGAGTGAAGTTTGCGGCAGAGCAGGCAGGTTTGCATGAATATATTGAGGCACAGGAAGGACAATACGCAGCAATGTTGCATGAGAAAGGGGCCAATCTATCTGGAGGCCAGCAACAGCGACTGTCGCTTGCTAGGCTCTTTACGAGGTCATCTGATCTGTATATTCTGGACGAACCAACGTCATCCCTGGATATTCAGACAGAACAGAACGTGATGAATCACTTGCTGAATTTTATGAAAGGCAGCATAGGGTTGCTTGTCACACATCGAATGGAGGTAGCTCGTCAGTGCTCTCGCATCCTTGTGATGGAACATGGCCGAATTGCCGAGGATGGGACGCATGAACAACTGATGCAGAGGAAAGGATTGTATTATCGCATGAATGCAAAAGGCGGTGATACAACATGAATGAATCTGGGGTTAAGATAGTAATGGATACGCTGGAGTTCTTGAGTCAGGATCGTGAAGCACGTCGTTTGTATGAAGAGCGGCAGAAGTATTTGCATGACGAAGCTTCCATGATTGAATGGGCAACGGAAAAAGGCATAGCTAAGGGGATAGAAAAGGGATTAGTAGAAGGGGAAAAAAGAAAGGCAATTGAGATTGCAAAAAACATGCTCTCATTTGGGATTGAAGTTTCAGTTATTGCCAAAACAAGTGGTATAACTGTGTCTGAAGTTGAGGCGTTGAAAGATTAAAGTGAAGTTGTAAAGTTGTGAGGTATAGTAGCTTCAACAGATGAATGGGTACGGGTACACTAACGTGATATGAGTGTGTCGGTTGTGAATAAAAGTTTACAACAATCGTTTTGTCCAACTAGGGCAGGACGGTTGTTTTTATTTTAATGAAGAAGCTTCAAACGTTTTACAGTAAAACGCGGTTGCTCATTCGGGGCTGGGCCGTTAAACTAAAGGGAGCGGCGTTTGCTTGACGGACAAGTCATGAGAACGCCATTTTGTTGTCAAGGATGCGGGATATGAGCCGCTTTCGGATGTCAGAATCGGATCGGACCAAGCTGGTGGAAAAACACCGGTGATAAGTAAGGAGTCTTTACATGAGTGTGCAAACACCTACATTAGAAGAAGCGCAGGGTCTCCTGCAAAAATATTATGGCTACCCCGACTTCCGTGAGGGACAGAAAAAGATCGTAGCCAGTCTGCTGGAACGTGAAGATACGTTGGGTATTATGCCAACTGGGGGCGGTAAGTCGATCTGTTATCAGATCCCCGCTCTGTTATATTCGGGTCTGACGCTTGTTGTCTCCCCGTTGATCTCATTGATGAAGGACCAGGTCGATGCGTTGACGACCGCCGGAATTGCTGCCGCGTATATTAATAGTACACTTAGCGGCAAAGAAGTGAATGATCGCATCCGCGCGGCGCAGCGCGGTGAGCTGAAGTTGCTTTATGTCGCGCCTGAGCGACTGGAGCTGGATTGGTTCCGCGAGGAGATGGGCTATTTGCCGATCTCTTGCGTTGCCGTGGATGAGGCCCACTGTGTATCGCAGTGGGGGCATGATTTTCGGACAAGCTACCTGGCGGTAGCGCCGTTTGTGGACAGTTTGCCGGAGCGGCCGGTAGTTGCGGCCTTTACGGCGACAGCGACGCCCGAGGTCATGGGCGATATTCTGCGGTTGCTGCGTTTGCAGGACCCGCAGACATATGTGACCGGACTTGGGCGGGATAATCTGGCGTTTAGCGTGCTGCGCGGCGAGAGCAAGAAGGACTTTGTCCTGAATTATGCGCGCGAGCATGCTAGCGAGCCGGGCATTGTGTACGCCGCGACTCGTAAGGACGTGGACGATCTGCATCAGCGTTTGTTGCAGGCGGGATTACCCGCAGGACGCTACCATGCTGGCATGACGGACGATGAACGGTCCCAGAGCCAAGAAGCTTTTTTGTACGATGATATCCGAGTGATGGTGGCGACCAATGCGTTTGGGATGGGGATTGATAAGTCGAACGTGCGTTACGTTATTCATAACAGCATGCCGAAAAATATGGAGGCATACGTGCAGGAAGCCGGACGTGCAGGCCGGGATGGAGAGCCAAGCCAGTGTATTCTGTTATTCGGGGCACAAGACATTATCACCCAAAAGTTCCTGATTGAGCAGAATCCGATGGACGGCGACCGCAAACAAAATGATTACCGGAAGCTGCAACAGATGGTGGATTACTGTTACACAACGCGTTGTCTGCGCAGTGCGCAGCTGGATTATTTCGGTGAGGTGCATGACGATACACCTTGCGGTACTTGCAGTTCCTGTACGGACGACCGCGAGTTGGTAGACATGACGATTGATGCACAGAAAATATTCAGCTGCATTCACCGGATGCGTGAACGGTATGGTGTATCGCTGGTCGCTTCGGTGCTCAAAGGCTCCCGTGCCAAAAAGGTGCTTGATTATGGATTCAACTCTCTGCCAACCTACGGCGTGATGGGTAATCGGACAGAACGTGAGATTTCGGAGATCATCAACGTGATGGTATCCGAAGGATATCTGATGCTGTCCGAGGGACAGTATCCGGTCGTTCGTCTGCAACCACTTGCGGTGGAAGTGCTCAAAGGCCAGCGTGAAGTGATGCAGCGTGTTGTCCGCAAGACAGCGGCAACGGCTTCGGGTACGAACTACGGCGGACGTCGTGGTCGCGATGCCATGCCATCTGCGGTCAACGAGACCGTATTTGAACAGCTTCGTCTGATCCGGCGAGATCTGGCGGCGAAAGAGCATGTGCCATCGTACATTATCTTCAATGATGCGACCCTTCGTGAGATGAGTGTGGTATGTCCACAGACAGAACGTGACATGCTGGATATCAAAGGGGTCGGTGAGGTCAAGTACCGCAAGTACGGACTGCCGTTCCTGGAGTTTTTCCAGAAGCAATCGGGCGAAGAAGTGGATACAGATGATGATGCGTTTTACGAGTATGAGTGAGTATGATCAATTATGAGCGAGTTTAGCTGGCGTTATGGAGTGAGAATTTTTTTGCATTCGCCATTTCAAGTCTTGAAGTTCATGACACGTAAAGCTTAATTGATCAAAAAGTTGATGGATATGCTTCATACAAGTCGATGGTTCGTCCATGATACGGGGGAAGCGTTCGGCAGGAGGTTCGAGGCTAAAGCCTAAAGGCTCAAGGCAGTAAAATGTGGATATCGAATTGTGGATGGAATGCGAATGAGGTCTTTTACAGGTTGAAGTTGGTTGTCTTGTCTCTGTAGAGTGGACAAATGGTGGCGAATTGTCTTTCAAAGGGTGGACATTGGCGTTAGAAATGGCTAACCTTATCGTATACATCATGTAGTATTATCATGTGTGTTTCATACTGTATGTTGTGGTTTGGGTTTGGCGGGGTGTATATGTCTTTTTGAAAAGAGTGTCCACTCTTTGAAAGACAAAAGTTGGATATGTCCTTGAGACATGGAATGGCTAGTTCAAAAGAGGTTTAGATGAACAGCATCCGGGGCAGGATGGCTGTGCAGCTTTCCTTTTATCAAAAAAATATGGTCTGGGTGTCCAGGCAAAGGTTGTGAACCATGAAGGTTATTCTTTCTACATTAAATGCAAAGTACATCCATACCTCTTTGGCCTTGCGATGTCTGAAGGCGTACAGTGAGAAGGATTTTGATATTGACCTGGCGGAGTATACGATCAAGGACCCGGTGATGAATATTGTGTCTGATCTGTACCAGCGCGGCGCGGACGTGATTGGTTTCTCTTGTTACATCTGGAACATTGAAGAGACGATCAAGGTCATTGATAACCTGAAAAAGGTTATGCCGAACGTGAAAATTCTGCTGGGCGGGCCGGAAGTGTCCTACGACACGGAATATTGGATGAACCGGATTCCCAATGTGGATTTCATCGTGATGGGTGAAGGGGAAGAGACGCTGCATCAGCTTTTGATGGAGCTGGAAGGAAGCAAGAAGTTCCACTTTGTCTATGGACTGGCATATCGCAAAGGGGAAGAGGTCATTCTCATGCCAGGACGCCCGAAAGCGGATCTGAACGATCTGCCATCACCGCACCGTTTTGATGAGGATATCCCGGAGCTTGGGAAACGGGTTGTTTATTTTGAGACCAGTCGGGGCTGTCCGTTCAGTTGTCAGTTCTGTCTGTCCAGTATAGAGGTCGGCGTGCGCTATTACGATATTGAGCGGACGAAGTCGGACATTCTGTACCTGATTGAGAAGGGCGCAAAGCTGATTAAGTTTGTGGACCGGACGTTCAACATCAAGCGGGATTATGCGCTCGAAATGTTCAAATTCCTGATCGAGAATCATCAGGGGACGGTGTTCCAGTTTGAAATTACGGCGGATATTATGCGTCCCGAAGTACTGGACTATCTTGCAGAGAATGCGCCGCCGGGCACATTCCGGTTCGAGATCGGGGTTCAGTCCACGAATGATCCGACCAATGAACTGGTGAAACGTCGCCAGAACTTTACCAAGCTGAGCCGGACCGTGAACAAGGTAAAAGCCAGCGGGAAAATCGACCAGCATTTGGATCTCATCGCCGGACTGCCGGAGGAAGATTACAATACGTTCCGCAAAACGTTTAACGATGTGTTTGCACTGGGGCCGGAAGAGCTTCAACTCGGATTCCTCAAAATGCTACGTGGTACAGGTCTGCGTCTGGATGCGGAGAAGTATAACTACACATACATGGATCACGCGCCGTATGAGATTCTGGGCAGTGACGTGTTGCCGTTCAGTGACATCGTACGCCTGAAGCGGCTGGAGGATGTGTTGGAGAAATACTGGAACGCACACCGGATGGACCATACGCTGAAGTATCTGATGGAGCAGGAGTTCAACTCGCCGTTTGATTTCTTCCAGGCGTTCGGGGATTACTGGGAAGGTCAGGGTTGGCAGAAGATTGGTCACCAACTGGAGGATTTGTTCACTCGTCTGCACAGCTTCCTGGAGTCGCGGAATACGCCGCATATGGATATCGTGCTTGGCCTGATGAAGCTGGACTATTTCCTCGGTCACAAATACAAACCACGCAAAATCTGGTGGGAAGATCCGCTTCAGAAAGACCAGTGGGCGGGTTATATGAAAACGTTGGCTGAACGTCCAGAAGACGTTCGACTGCCACGTGTTGCCGGCGCCGCAGGCACGGCTTGGTTGGAAAGCAGCGGCACGGGTGCGAGTGTCGCTGCGGGAAGTTCGGCTGCTGCCGGAGAAGACTCTGCCGCAGATGCGGCGGGTGTGATCGGCAGCGAAGTCGGGGATGCAGCGTCGCTCACTTCGGGCGACGCAACAGGGTCCGCCGCGGATGGAGCGGCGGACATGGTGGACGGCAACGCTTCGCGTGCGTTGCCGATGACCTCGGCCATGACCGCACAGACGGTCATGGGTGCCCGTGCTTTCGCCGACCTTGGTCTCGGCGAAAAGGAACTGCAGAAGCACACCGTATTGGATGTGCTTCCGTTCCGGCTTGAGCGTGTGCTAGCTGGCGCCAGCCCGCTTGCCGCGAAAGGCCGGACGCTGCTGGTCGTTGTGTACCAGCAGCACGAAGGGCAGCAGGCGCAGTATTACACGCTGCCGCTGGGAGAAGAAGCCGCTGCTATGTAGGTGCAGCGGCCTGAGATAAGCTACATGGCTAATTGGTGCCATGTAGCAGGATGAAGCATCACGACTATACGGTCGTGATGCTTTTTTTCGTGCATCGCGGCTTTGTGCTCGTGATGCTACCAAGGTGGGCACCGCGATCATTGACGCGGTGCAACCCCATTGGGCGCAGCACCTCACCCTCACGTGGCTTGCTATTGCACAAGCCGCGCTCCGGTTTACCTTTTACAAGTAAAGCATCATTTAAATCGGAGAAATCAACATGATATAATCTAAGCAAAACAGATCAAGGCAGGGGAGTTCGAGAGCATGGATGATTTTACGAAGAAGCGGATTCAAAAGATTATGGACCATTACACCGAGAATGCTGTACCCGAGCATGTGAAAAGTCAGATGAAGATTAGTTATAAAATCAGAGGTAACCATGTGACATTGATTGAAGAAAGACAAGCCTTTCAAAGCGATAAATGGGTACAATTGCCGGTAGCACAATTCAGAATGGATGAGAAGGTATGGAAAGTGTATTGGCAGGACAGTAAAGGAAAGTGGCATTACATCGATGATATCGATCCGAACGAAGATTTTGAAACACAGCTCAAGATCGTGGACGAAGGTCATAACGGAATGTTCTGGGGTTAATTTTTCTGAAAAGGCGTTGGGGGGTTGATTAACCCAATTAATATTAAAAGATCTGAATATAATACCGCAAACCTTTGAAGAGACGGATACCTTCTTTAAGCTGGTGCTCATCTTTAAAGTGAATTTGGAGGCCACAGAATGGACCTGAAGACGTACCTGGCAGAGCATTTTCCAAACCTGACCTTAGAAGCGCCTCTTTTTTATAATTGGGATGTTGCAATACGATTCGAACTTGGCAATCCTCTGATGTTTGGAATGAATATGGAGCATTATATGGAACAAGTTTATCATCGATCACTTGAACTATTTAAAGCTCTTCATGATCAAGAAGATGAAGTCCTATTAATAACTCAAGCATATTTTGCAGATAAGCCTAAACACAAAGTGAAGAAAATGAACCTGTACAGAAAATATATCAAGAAGAAAGGGCCGATTAGAGCCTTAAGCCTTGATATATTTCCAGGTCAGGATTGTGAACCGGATGACATCCTAGACCCAAGGAGCAACATGTATAGGTACTGGACTAAATGTAGAGTTGAGAACTTGAAATATAATCAGTTAATCAAAGCTATATGTAATCATGATGTTGGAATTAAGCCAAAGATTTATCATAGGGTGTATTTCATTAATATAAGTAAGAAAACGATATTTCATATTTATGATGATAGAGGTTGCGATGTTATTTCAGCATCAAAAGAAGCACTAACGGATATCTATACAGAATATAACGATTGGATTTTAGATTATGATAGGGACAGAATTAACAATATATTTATAGGATAATGGGGTGGATGATCCAAGGAAGTTCCCAGATGTTGATCGCACAGGGGTAATGTATTATTTGAAACACAGGTTTGAAAAGAATTTTAAGAGTGTTCCGATGTAAGGAGTAAGGATTATGGATAAAAAAGAAAAGAAGTTTATTATTGCTATGATTGTACTTGCTGTAGTTGTATTAGGAGCTATATGGTACCTAAAAGTAGGCTATCTATTAAAGAAACCGGAGATGCCCGAAGCAAATATTGCTATTCAGACTCAAATGGTGGATGGTGGTGCGATCAGTTTACGAAATGCTGATTACACGGAAAATCAAATCAAGGTTGGATATGAAGTGAAAGGGTTCAGTTTGGAGGAATATAATATTGTTTGTGAGCTTTATCATGATGGACATTTGATTTCAACTTCTGGCTCAACAGGTGGAGGTTTGATAGAACTGGACGAAAAGCATTATTACTTCATTGGTCATGAGAATATAACTGAAATGAATCTTCCTGAAGCTATACATCTAAACGTGGAGATTAAAGTGATACCCAATGATTTTAGACAAAAATCGATAACTTCATCATTTGACGTAAGTCTTGATAAAGAAGTGCAATAGATTGAAGGGGGCAGTTATGTCTGCAAAGTTCACGGTTGTTTGATGAAAACTTTAATTCAAATGGTACTTCACCATAACGGAGTCACGGAAAGTTTCGTATTCTGATAACGCTTGTGCAGTGGAGGATTGAGGTAAACTATATTGAGTTATCCCTTCAAGGCTGAATTTGCCTAGGTTATAGTTGATTAATCCATAATCACCAAAGGTGTTTTTCATCAAGAAAAGCACACTTTTATCACCCTTCTGTAGTTCTACATAGTCATCAACTGTATATTTGACGTCTCCTTCCAGGCTAACGGGTTCAATGATCTTCAATTCGTTCTGATCTGAAGGGAAATCTTCGGGTTTCTTCAATATCTTTTCAATCTTAATATTTGTATTGGTGTGAAAGGATTGCATGGTCCCATCATCAAATGCAGTAATAACATGCTCTCGATCTCTGAAATCTTCTGTTACATAACCAATAACGATGAGTTCAGCAAACGCATCCAGCTTATCTATTTCATGAAATATTAAAGAGTTGGCTGAAAGGTTGACGACTTTATGAACGGGCACGTTCGGTTTCGATTGACCATTTGCGTAAGCGATTGCAGCAGCAGAGATAGCCAGTACGAATAAAGAGATTAGTACAACCTTCCTTTTGAAAAAAGACATGATCTCATCCTCTCCGTTAGATTTAACTTCTTTTGAAAGCATCTTGCTTCATTTCTACTATACACATATCTGAAAATTATTGTAAATTAAAATGTCTAGCAAATTATCAATCCTGAATTAATTCAGAATCTAAAATATGGTGGCACCATGTAATTGATCTTTGGAACGAAAAGACAAAATATGTTGAAGGACCTAAAGCGTGACCATAAAATTGATAAAAGAAATTCAAGGAGGGTCCTATGAAGACCATCGTTTATATGGTAAGGCATGCGGAGTCATCGTATACGGAAGGAACGGAAAGAACGAGGGGGCTTACTCTGGAGGGCAAGATGAATGCAGAACGAATAACGGAAATATTAACGAATGAAGGAATACATTCCATTGTCTCAAGTCCTTATGCCAGGGCTATTCTGACCTTAGAGGGTGTGGCAGCAGCGTTAGAATTAGATATTCAGATCATGGAGGATCTGCGGGAAAGGCATTTTTCAGATGATATGATTGCGGATGAAGAGTTTGAGCCTGCTTCGAAGAAGATGTTCGATGACCCGGATTATGCATTGCCAGGAGGCGAGTCGAACACGGTTTGCCAGAATAGAGCAGTGGGCGTGTTGAAACAGATTTTAGAAGAATACAAGGGTAAAAAAGTGGCGATCGGCACACACGGACATGTAATGACGTTGATGATGAATTACTTTGATTCGAGTTACGGATTGGATTTTATGAATCAAACCAAGAAACCGGACATTTATCGACTACAATTTGACGAGATGGAATTAGAGAACGTGACAAGGCTATGGAGCGAATGAAAGTGAGTAAGCGAGAACGCTTGTTCATAATTTTGGTTACAGGGGAGTGATTCCAATGACGTTACAAAACTTGTTTCTTGGAAAACCAACGAAACTATGGAATGAGAGAATGATTGAAGGCGGAGATGAGCTTTTCACAGAAGAGAGATTACTCATGTCTGATCAAGCCCTAGATACATATTTGCACCAATTAATAGCATTACAAGAAACGCAAGATTCTGAGCGCATGATGAAGGCTATAGAAGAAGTTGTGCTTAAGTTTAATGAAATGAATGAGGCCAATGGTTACTTTATCGAGACGATGGAACGTGAAGAATTGGCTGATTTTATAGACAAGGCGGCTAGACTGGCTGGATTAGACATCCAGGAGGATGAAGACATTACGGAAGAATGGAGAGAGTGGTAATTCGGCAGAACAGTGTTTTCCAATTTTAATGATAAGGGTGATCAATATGGAACGAGGACTCATTATATTTTTGAACGGAACGTCAAGTTCGGGGAAGACAAGCATTGCGATGGAAATGAAAAATCAGGGAGACATTCCGTTTCATCATCTATCTGTAGATCAATTTCTTCATAATTATGATCAATTTATCGATACTACATATCCAGATATGATACCAACAAGAGAAGTAGAGCACCATGTCATGACAGATATCCTGTTCGACCCGATCAATTCGTTGTACTGTGCAACCATTAAACTGTTTTCGGAAATGGGTTTGAATGTCATCGTGGATACGGTCATCAGCAATGACAAGTGGTTTAACGGTTTTTATGATTTACTATCGGATTATCCGATATTGTTTGTAGGCGTGCAGTGCTCAAAAGAAGAACTCACCAGAAGAGAGCAGAGCAGGGGAGATCGAGAGATTGGACTTGCCCATTCCCAGTTCGACTACATCTACTCCTATGATGAATATGATCTGGAAGTGAATACGGAAGAGCTTAGCTCAGCTGCATGTGCGGAAAAAATATTAAGTTATATGAAGTCTGATCAGGAATACTTGGCATTTAAGAAATTAAGCAGAAGAGACCGAAGTTGATTGTGTCAGATAATATGATATCCATTCCAATGAAAGTTAGGGATTTGGCCAAATCTTTTTCTTAGAGTTGCCAGGACCTAATAAGTAGATTTCATCAACACTCCCATAAGTATTAGAAAATGAAATTGTGAAGTCTTTACTACCACCGATAGGAAGTTTACTGCCTTTAATCTGAATGAATAATGAATTGTTATGATGTGAGAGGTAGTAGCCGTGATATCTGCTAATACTGTCTGCAAATCCACCTTTTATAGTAATAAGCTCAGGAGAAACTTCAGTTCTCGTAACCATTGTCTCGTCAGGATCGACAACCTTGTTCAACATATAAAATCCAATGATAATAGGAACAACGACAATAATAACTGCGCTAACAATAATGCTAAACTTCATGTTTGGTCGCATACTCATGATTCACCTCATAATTAGATGATATGAATCGATGTCTCAATACTCATTGGGCATCGATTTATTGTATTTAATCAGAACAGAATTCTACGTTTAGAAATATTAGGCTCATTTAAATAATATACTAATTCATTTTTTTTGTAGAGATAGGTGGAGGTTACCGATGGAAATAAACGCTATGAATCCGGAAGATCATATCCAATACATGTTACAGTCAATCATTGAAAAGACACAATCCATTATCAACGATACTGGTAAACAATCCTTCGGCTCTTTAGATTATTTCTTGGAGCACATTATAGCGTATCGGGATGAACAACAATACATGTCTAACGAGTGGCATATCCGCACACCGCGCTGGCTAGGGGAGTATGGAAATACGCCGGAGGAAGAAGAGCTTCTTTCAGACATTTACCGACTGCAAGCATATATCACTGAAACATTAAAGGGCGGATAAGCGGCTTACGATGTCGCATTAGTCCGGCTCAAATGTCGCAAAAGTACATGGTAACGCGATGCGGAGATCGTTTATACTCTCTTTATGTTTCGATAATGAAAATCATTATCAGTATTATACATAAGGGGGATTCATCATGAATCAAGGAACAAAGAGGCAGGCTGCCGGAAGCAAGGCATATGCTGCTCACAAATCACGATTATTCATGGGCTTGATGTTGGCCCTTATTCTTGTCCTGACGGCTTGCGGTGCCGCAACAGGTACAGATAGCGGTAAACAATCTGGGGCAACGCCAGCGGAGACAGCTGCGAATGCGGAAACGCAGACGGACGGAGCTTTTCCCGTAACGATCACACACATGAAGGGTGAGCTGACGCTAAACGAAAAACCACAGAGAATTGCAGTCCTTGATGTTAAGTTTCTGGATCAAATGTTAGCGGTTGGTGAGAAGCCGGCTGGCAGTGTTATCGCTGGAGGTAATACCGATTATCCAGAATACTTAGGCGATCAGCCGAGTGATGTACAGGTTCTGGGTACACGGGACGAGCCTAATCTGGAAGCGATTGTAGCCTTGGACCCGGATCTGATTATTATGACGGATTTCCAGGAGAAGCAGTATGAGAGTGTAAGCAAAATTGCACCTACTCTCGTACTGGACTTCTACGAAGACTGGCGTGATACGTTAGCCACAGTTGCTAAGATTACAGATAAGCAGGACGAAGCGGAGAAAGTGCGTACAGCCTATGAAGAGAAAGTTGCTGGACTGAAGGCTAAGCTGGCGGAGAAGATGGGCGATGAAACGGTAGCTCTTATTCGTCCGAGAAAAGAAGGCATTCGTGTTCATGGTATCGAGCATCGCACAGGCGGCATTCTGTATCAGGATTTGGGTTTGAAAATGCCTGCACTTGTTGAGGGAATCAAGGATGATACTTCTGTTGAGATCTCGATGGAGAAAGTCCCTGATATTAAGGCAGATCGTTATTTTGTGCTGTCGGATGAGCTGTTTGCGGCAGAGGCAGAGGCTATGTTAAGTAATCCCGTGTGGAAGTCCCTTGATGCTGTGAAAAATAACCGCACGTATGACGTTAACTCAACATTGTGGATTGCATATTACGGACCTCTTGCGATTAATCTTATTGTAGATCAGGCATCGGAAGCCCTGCTCGGATCGAATTAATATGAACCCATATCTCTCGACAGACTTATGGAAAGAGACAGTGGAGGATTATTCGATCTTGCTCGGTGAGCCACCTGAACATAGTGTCCGTACCATTGCTCTAAGTGAGTTGCATGACGAAGCGGCATGCCGAGAGTACATCAGCTGGTTTCAGGAGTACATCGATGCTCCTGACATGAAGGTTGCCGCTTCCATGTTAGCCAAGCGAATTGGCTATCTGTGGACGGCTCCGCTGGTGACCGCGATGACTTTTCATCATCAGCATGTTTCGTTTCAGCTGGAGAACAGCTTTCTCTATCATCCGGCGCTCTCAGATCATGAGGGCGGCACACGATTTCCTTTTCTAGCGGTGAATGGACTTCAGGCTGAAGGACTAACGGGAGACAGGGCAGTGTGGCGGGAAAAGGTGGTCGAGGAGATGTTTGCAGTACAACTTACACCGCTGTTAAAGACGCTTGCTGCGATTGCGCCACTTTCGATGAGTATTCTCTGGGAGAATATCATGGTACGTATCGGCCGACTATTCGCTCCTGATGAAGCCGAGACTGAGCAGGAAAGTAAGATCATTCGAGAGGACTTTTCATATCTGACGCAGGTGGCATCCGGGGAAGTGTTTGGTGAGAGGAAGAATCCGTTAACCCGCTTCACCGATTGTAAGGACAATGTGCATGTTGCCAAAAGCGAGCGAATTACCTGCTGTTTCTATTACCAGATGTCAGGCGAATATTGTCTCAAATGTCCGAAAATTGACAATGAGAAAGAATCTCAACTAAAATGACAACAGCAACAAATTTACCTTTGCTATTGTCAGGAGATGAGAAAAATGCCGCTGCAAGAACAGACAAGTCTATGGAGTGATACGGCGATCAAGATGCTTGACGGGTATAGCGGTACTTTGCAGACAGGTAGCGTTTTACACGAAACGGAATTAACTTCAAATGTGCTGCTGCTGGCATATGGAGGGGAAGGGGAGCTTGCAATGGATGGCGAGGGTTGCCACATTGGAGCTTCTTTTGCTTGTCATGTGGTGAAGGGATCATCCTTTACGCTGACGGCCAGATCAGTTTCGGAGAGGAATCACAGCAGAAAACTGTTAGGGTTCAGAAATACGCAACCTTTATGTTTTGATGGGACTATCCATATAATGGTGTAAAAAGAGTTGATATCAGATTGCCACAAAGTCCAGCTTGTACATCAACTTTTTAGTCAATTCCAAGCTTTAACCAACGTTTGTTCATCAGTTTACTTATCAGAACACTCATTACAAATAAGATACCATTATAGACAATAACCGTTAATACATTACTTAGAGAAATGAAATTGCTCCCTTGTACAAACACTTGGTCAATATGGGAATAAAGGAGATTCGAAGCGTCGAATACAGCAACATATGTTAATTTATCAGAACTAGCTACTAAAACGACACCTAATATCCAGTATAAGATGCTTAAACCAATACTCATCAAGATGTTAGATGAAAGCAAACTGATTGTCCCAATAATGAGGATATATTGTGTGACTACAGACGTCAACAAAAACACCATAAGAAAAAACAGGCTAAAATCCTTGTACATCATAGATACAAATGAAAGTAATATTGTAATTAAAATAAGCGATTCCATAAAAAGTACAGCAACTTTATTCAAAAAAAATCTAAGACTGTCATACGATAATAATCTATAAAACAGAATGGTTTTATTAGAGTATTCTTTATTAACGAAGAATGCAATGATAAACGAGAACATTAAAAATCCAAATTGAGTAAACACAGTATACGTACTGAAGAGATACTCTCGATAACTTAGAGATGTAACTTTATCAATTCCAATAGGAAGGAACCAACCGATTAAGAACGACAATACAAAAATAAGTGCCAGAAACATAAATACTTTATTAAATAGGCTTTTTGCAAATTCAATCATAGTCACTAGTCCTCAATATATATTTTTATTAGTTGATCTTTGTCCTCGTATTGCACTAGTTTTTTGTCTTGAAAGAGGAAGTACCTTCCCTCGATGTTTTTGAGATCTGATAAATTGTGAGTGATGTTTAATATGATTTTGTTTGAATGCTGCTTGCTATAGATATTAAGAAATTGGTGAATCTCATTGACTGTTTTTTTATCAAGAGAATTAGTGATCTCGTCCAGAATGATAATCTCTTTATTTTCTAAAAGAAATGATACCAGCTTAAGCTTCTGTTTCTGTCCATCACTTAAATTTTTAATGAGAATGTTGGATGGTATATTTTCAATATTCAATAAATCACTAAGCTGATCCAACATCATCCGATCATATCTTTTAATTAATATCTTAAAAAGCAATTTTGCGGAAATATCTTCAGGTATATTAGAATAACTTGAGATTACGGTTAGATTTGAGGATAGTTGTTTCGGGAAAAAACCGCTCTTATTTAGAATAAAGTCTTTCGCCAATCTGGATTTCCCCACACCGTTCTTCCCTACAATATGGTTGACACTCCCTGGTTGAAAATGTAAATGTGCGTGATCAAGCAAGAGATTATTTTTGATTCTTAACGTATAGCCACTTATATCTAAAACCATGGCATGAATTCCTCCTCTTTTAAAACCACAATAATACTGAACGTATAGCTAGTAAAACTCCAATAATCTGAATTATTTTAATAATCAAATGATTTTTCTTAGAGTTTTCAAATTCATCTTTATTTAGGAGTGTAAGTAAAATTTTATATCCATCAGAGTTCAACACGGGGATCACATTCCATAATAATGCTAAAAAGAAGAAAATATATGATACCGACAACATATCCATTTTCAAGAATAACGTATTGATGATCTGGAACGTTAAAATAATGAATAAATTTATGTAAATACCTGCTGAATGAACAATGAGCTTTTCTTTTTTGGATAACATATAAATATCGTTTAGTTGAACATAAAAAGAAGGAAAAACATAAAAGTTCATTTTGAATCCAACTTTATTATGCTTCCGCCCAAAAAAATTCATGGATTTTATGTGGCCTAGCTCATGAATAAAGACATTAAAAATCATGTAAGAAGCAAAAATGAAATAGTTTTTCAGGTTATGTTCAAACCCAGGGAATTTATAACCGAAAAAATGAATAAAATAAAGATTAGACACAAGTAGTATTAAAAAAATTGTGATATAAATGGTGAAATTCACAGAATTAATTTTACTCTTATATTCGGTCAACTGCTCCTTTAAAGTTTCATTTAAATGGATAATACTTGTCTTATAAAATTCTTTTTTGCACTTATCTTTAACAAAGACTTCGTTTTCTACAAAAATTTCATATTCTTCGTTTTCAAACGTAAAACACTGCTTCATACCATATTCTCGTAGTAATTCATCATATATGGTGTTAACAAATCAATATTCTCTTCCGTTTTAAATAAAATATTGCAAATGTTACATATTGATGAAAATTGTTCCGGAATTTTAATATGATTAAATTCAGGGTTGCTCTGAACTATATCAATAAACCATTTAAACCCTTCCTTTCTCATAATGTAAAATAGAAGATTGGCGTTTAATTTTTCAATGGTTCTGTCAAACGTTTGATCCATACTTTCTCTCAAATGCAATTTGGTATCAAATACCGCTGGCGAGCAACAAGGATATATTTGACCATCAAAATGATACACGACTTCAAATCCAGGACAATGCAAACTCCTTTCGTTACTGAGTTTATAAATATGTTGAAAGCTGTCCGGTTCTTCATGTTTTGCTTCTCCAACTGGCATGAGTGGGAACTTTGTCACTCTGATCCCAAGCAAAGATTCTCCCATATATTCTAATATACGATTAGACATTTTACTTTTTGTTACAGCCATATTTAGCGCCACGCTCGTATTAGAGAAGTCTCTGCTACATTCCAGTATATTTTTAATGGCGTCTGCTTTAACGTATGGTTCATGAAATTCATCATAACTTATTGTTAGATTGGTCACATTGTAATACTCCATGTCGTTAAAATACTGTTCTGTTTTTTTTCTACTCATACCCCAAAAGCCGTTACTAATAAGGGTGATTCTCTTCTGATGAGGTTTTATAATTTCTAATAGCTCTTGTAAAAATGGATAGTTCAAAAAAATTTCTCCACCTGTGAATGAAATCAAGTTTACTTTTTTATTTTCAGCCAATTCATGGGCAAGTTGTCTTATGTAATTTGGCTCCATAGACTGAGTCGAGGCTGGAGAACAAGAAAAGCAGCAATGAGCGCAGGCTGCGTTACATTTCGCTCCCAGGTTTATGACCGCATTGTTATACATGAACATTTCCTTTCTACCGTTCTTAAATGAAGTGAGATGTAAAAGCGTTATTTCATACACAGTCGCTCGAAATTCCTACTAAATAATTCCTAATAAAGTAGCCAGACCCCATAATTAGTGGTTGGCAGTCTTCAGGCGCAAATTGTGCCAGAGCTCACATGAGTAATTCCCGTATGTATCAAAATTGATGAAGAAGCTTGGAGCTTTAGATGACTCAACCACTAATTTGAGTTTTAGCTTTTATGGAATTCACAGATTCAGAAAAGACATTTTACTTGCTTCCGCCTCCTGAACCTACAATCCAAGCACCCTCTCCAGATCTGACAAAATACCACATATCATTAACTTTAGCCAGTTTCTCCGATTTAGAAATCAATTCTTTAATCTCTAATTTTTTCATATGTATTCACCTCCTTCTAATTACCACCATTATACATGTAATTGTTATACAGACAAGTTAAAAATATGTGAAACCTATTAAATGATTGGATACTGCTGGGGATTAACGAGACTTTGATCAACATTGCTGAATCTTCGCCTAACAACTGAATATTCGTTTCCCTCATAGTGTTCTGACCATTGCTTTGCCTGAGCTGCATGACGAAGAGGTGTGCCGAGTCCGAAAATTGACAATGAGAAAGAATCTCAACTACAATAACAACAGCAATGATTATGCCTATGTGATTGTCAGGAGATGAGAAAAATGCCGCTGCAAGAACAGACAAGTCTATGGAGTGATACAACGATCAAGATGCTTGACGGGTATAGCGGTACTTTGCAGACAGGCAGTGTTCTTAGCGAAACTGAATTAACTTCAAATGTGCTGCTGCTGGCATATGGAGGGGAAGGGGAGCTTGCAATGGATGGCGAGGGTAGCCACATTGGAGCTTCTTTTGCCTGTCATGTGGTGAAGGGATCATCCTTTACGCTGACGGCCAGATCAGAGGACATTCATTATATTGTCATTATGTACAAGGCTTCTTCCATAGAGGGTGCCTCTCTTGTTGTGCCTTCATATCGCAAGCACCCGCTGCGCAGGTCATTTGTTCAAAACTCGGCAACCCATGCGGAATGGATCGAAAACGCCGAAAAAATCGTTGTCAAATGGCGCCGCGGTGAAGGACTGGAACGTTTCTATGCCAACGCTTTGCTTCAAGGAATGATCTACGAGCTGATCATGGAGTATGAACGGGGTCAAGGGGGAGCGGAGTCCGACATGGTGGATGTAGTCGCTTCTTATATCACATCGCACTATCGTCAAAACTTGGAGCTAAAAGAGCTGGCAGCCCTGGCGGGCTGTAGTGTAAGACAGCTGCAGCGACGATTCAAACAAGAGAAGCAGCTTGGACCGATGGAATACGTCATTCAGCTGCGTATGGAAAGTGCCTCACGCATGCTGCGTCATACGGATGCGTCCATTGGGGAAATTGCTGAAAAAATGGGCTACCGCGACATGTATTATTTCAGTAGGGCATTTAAAAAATATAATGGCGTCCCACCGCTACATTACCGGCATGCCGCCGCTTCGAGAAGAGATGCAGACTATGCGAATGCTTTGCTGCAACATCGCACAGCTTCTTCCTATGAATCAGCCGAAGGCCCGGTCATCTGCCATATGCGCGGGGAGTACACCGTCACCGAAATAGCACAGCGTATAGCTGTCCTCGATGTGCAATATGCTGATCATTTGCTTGCACTGGGCTTGTCTCCGGTAGGAAGTGTCGGACTTGGAAGTAGCGTGTTAACGTTCCCTCAATCACTCCGGTCAGGACTCCAGCATACAGCATTACTTGGTACGTATGAATACCCCGATCTCCAGGCGGTAGAGCGACTTGCACCGGATCTGATTATTTGCACCGAGGTGCATGATCAGCACCATGAACTGTTAAGTGGAATCGCTCCAGTACTCATGTTCAAGCGTAACGAAAACTGGCAGACCATTCTAAGTCTGTTCGGTGAACTGACAGGCAAGCGAGCAGAGGCCAAGCAGATTATCGCGGATTATCATCGCCGAACAGCTTTGCTATCCGAGGAATTGTCCTCCGTACTGGCAGGAAAAAGTGTGGCATTGATTCGTCCACTCGATTCCCTCGTGCGCGTCCATTCTGCTGCTCATCGCACAGGCGCTGTGTTGTACCGGGATCTGGGTCTGCCCGTTCCGTTATTTGTGGCAGATACCACCGACACGGCCTATCATATCTCGGTTGAGAGATTACCTGCAGTACAGGCTAGCCACTACTTTTTGCTGAGTAATGAGTTTATGCAGGATGGGATATCTGCGACCGAGCAACGTGTCTGGGGGATGCTCGATACGGATGAAGGCCAGCACATACACTCGGTCGATGCCGCAACATGGATCGGTTGTTATGGGCCGACAGGTATTAATGGGATAGTGGATCAGATTGAACAGGCGTTGTTGGCTTGATAGGTAGTTGCTGGCGCTAGCCCGCTTGCAGCGAAAGTTGGTACGCTCTACCTTTTTTAAAGTTGATATGTTCCAAATGCATCGGAAGGTCGTCGGATTCCCCATGGGATAAAGAAGGGCCTTTTTGTTTTATTACTATACGGAAGGTTCCACTGCATACTCGCGTCCTGTACAACCCTGCATATATTCAGCGTATTCAAAGCCTATTGGATCGATTGGATAAGGGGTTGAGAAAACTAATAAATCTCCCTTATTAGCCAATTCACCTTCGCAATTGTAACAATATGGGTTATCATATACGTAGTTCAGGCACAAGTAGGAGGTGACTTAATGAGAAAAAATATTGCAATAATCATACTAATGGTTGGATTGGTAATAAGCATGTACTTCAACTATCAATTCAAAGCGTACAAAGATAATCAAGAAGTTGAATACACGGTTAAACTAAATCATGGAACTCAAATGGGTATAAAAGAATCAATCTTTAATTTAGATAATGTGATAAAAAGCTTAGAGGACGGCTCTTCGAAGGAAACAGTCATACATGCCTTAGGAAATGTGGCGGTATCTTTGAAAGTTGGTGAAGAATCATTTGTCTTTCTGAAATCCGACTTCAGGGAAGATCAATTATCATCAACTTATTTAATCTATAATGTGTTTAGAGATATGTATACGCATATAAGAGTAGAAATCATAGGCGAAATTTTATCGAATAAGATATCGCTAGAAAAAGAATCGAGAAATCAACTGATTAAGGATATTGGAGTGCTTAAACAAGATTTGGAGTATATTGATAGTCAATTTAACGAGGATATTCTGAAAGAACAAAGTCCTAAGTGGATTGAAAACAGATGGAAAGAGTTAATTGGAGAGATTGTAAATCGAAATACGGATTATAAGTTATATGAAAGAATGAAAATGAAATACAATCTATAATGAGTTCGTGAGAGACTATGGATATAGGCGGATAACCCCGCACCAACTAACTGTGCTCATGTAGCAGCACCCTTTCGGGTGCTTTTAAGCCGGTGGTGGGTTAGCATCTACGAAACGACATCAAACCATAAGGAGGCCAATTACGTGATTAGATTGTGTAAAAGCATGGATACGGATGTAATGTATCAGATTATTAATGATGCAGCAAAGGCATACAAAGGAGTAATTCCTGACGATAGGTATCATGAGCCTTATATGACATTGGAAGAGCTAAAGTGCGAAATGAACGATGGTGTAGTATTTTGGGGGTTTGAAGAAAAAAATCAATTATTAGGAGTTATGGGAATTCAAGATAAGGGTGATGTATGTTTAATTAGACACGCATATGTACGAACAAACCAACGGAATAGCGGAATAGGTACGAAGCTTTTAACTCATATGGTGGCTTTAACAAATAAACCGATCTTAATAGGGACATGGGACTCAGCTGAATGGGCTAAGAAATTTTACTTAAAGAATGGTTTTAAACTGGTAGCACCTGATGAGAAGAAAAAGCTATTAAATACCTATTGGAATGTTCCAGAAAGACAAATTGAGACCTCTGTAGTCTTATGCGATAGCAAGAGGGCCACTTGAAAAATTTCAGAATATACAAGTTCAAATTAAATTAGAAGTGGTTTCGTATAATATCATATTCCCGCGCAGGGGCTTGTGCCCCTTAATCTGCCCGTAATATTTCTGTGAAATGGATAAGCAGGTACATCCATTCCCTAAGATAAGGCTATCTAAAGGGGGCGTCGTGATGCTGGAACATTCCAAAAATTAATAAATCAAAACGAACCTATATTTGAAAGCAAACAGCTAGACAATAACTATTTAAAAGGACTTAGGAAATATTCACGGATTAGATTAGCGATTGCACTTGAACTTGCAAACACGGATCTCAAAAATGAAGAGAAAAATTAAAGGAGTTTCCAAATTGAAAAATCAAAAGCGTTCAATGATTTTAATATTTCTTTTAATAATAGTAGCTCTAAGTGGTTGTATTTCAAGCAGTGTAAAGACGGATGAAACTGTTGAGGATGGGTTGAACATAAACTCGATATCAATTGGACTGGGAGGGAGCGAAGAAGATGAAGGAATAACAGTCGTAACATACAATTTCAATCTTCGGAATAGAACCAATACATCAATAATGCTAAAAACAGTTGAACCGATCTTAAGTAAGGATATTCAGGAGCGATTAATTGATAGGGATATTAAATTGGATATAAATATGAAAATTGATGGTAATAGCTCGGAAGCACTGACAGGTACTTATAAATTAGATACAAAAGGGCTTGATAAAGAAGGAATAATCAAGTTAAACATTGATGTTAAAGAGTTTAATATAGCAATTGAACAAGTTTTAGGAATAAACGAATCTTAAGGATCATCAATATCGGTAATCAAAGTGTTAATGTGTTGGTCAGCTTCCTTTATGCTGTAAATCGTGGTGTTCCCTTAAAGGAGGATTTTAAAATAATGAGAAAACGGCATTCTATTGATAAAGCGGAGTGGTCAGAAACAAGAGAGAACCAGTATCATAAAGACTGCAAGGATATGGTATTTGCATTTGGCGATAGACTAATTGAAGTGGATGGCACGGTGTATTTGAAACGAAAAGAAGTCGAGATTAAGGTATTAAAACCGCTTAAACGAAAAACATTTTGGTATGAAACATGGCTAAAGATCAAAGAAATCTACAATACATAGTCTAATATGAAATTCAACATGATCGCTTAAGAGCCAGTGAAGGTTGATTAATCATTTGGTGAGTAATATCTGGAGGTAATTGAATGACGATAATTTGTCTCGAAGGTGCCAGTTCCGTAGGTAAAAGTACCACTTGTCAGCAGTTCGCTACACAATATGATGCATTTATTGTTCCAGAAACAGGGTTCCTTTTTGAATCTCCTCAACTTGAAGGTAAGGAACTTATGATGTGGTTACTGGAGAGACAAATCGATAGATGGCATATAGCATATGAGAAGAATCAACAACATGAGTATGTGATTTTGGATGGCGATGTATTTAAGATTTGGTACAGCTGGATATATGGTTATGAGCACCTATCTCTAGATGAAACAGCGAACTTTTTTAGAGAGAAGTTATTGAAGAATGAAATATCATTACCGGATGCTTATGTACTATTCTGGGCTGAAGAAGATGAGCTGCGCAAGCGAAAGGAGATGGATCAGACAAGATCCAGAAGAAATTTTGATAAACATCTGCGCATGATTGAACCTCAAATGAGATACTTCCATTATCTTAATGAACTGGTACCAGGATATGTAGGAATTCATAAAGCAGAGACTGTAGCAGATAATATACATCATATCGTAAAGCATAGCGAGACATTACCGGACATAAAAAAACGAGAGATCGAAATCTTTGATAGAGTAATTGATTTTTACAAGAGTACTACTCCTTAATCTTAGTGTGGCTTTTGATATCAGATCTCAAAGCTATTCTAGCTGTGTCTTGGATAACTGACCAAATACTGCGATCAAAGAAAAAGAAATATACGAGGTGCGTTATGGGCGTAAGAAAAAAATATAAACGTAAAATCGTTCGCTCCAATCTATTATTTTATTGGTATGTTGAACCGGATATTGACGATGAAGGAATAATCAAATTACATATCGTTTCTGAGGACAAGAAGTTAATCGTCACTTATGAAGTGGGACAACACAGTATTAAGAACAAGATCCCATTTATAGTCATCATCGGAGAAGAATTCGAAGGCTGGACGTTAGAATATATAGGATACAGAAGAGTACTAACACCGAAATGGAGCGATGAGATCATAACGCCAAAATTGATAGGTGAAATCATTGTTTGGTGCCTCTTGAAAGACAAAGGAATAAACATCGTGAATTGGAAAGGTGAACTTCTCCGACCTATCTCTTGAATGGAGTGTAATTGCATTTGAAAATAATTTGGAGTCATGTGGATTCTTCTGAAAACGCATACTCTAAAACAAGAGATGTAATTAACATTTCATATAAAAGGAGAGAAGAAATGCAGATGAATTGTAGACATCACACGGTAATCAAAGTAATTGCTTGTGTTCTGTCATTCATATTTATCATTATGGCAATAGCGGTACCTGCCCACGCTGAAGAGGAACAGGTGGAAACTACACCATCCAGGATTCCTTTATCCAAGTTAGAGGAAACGATTGATGCTTATGTTGCCTCGTATGAGAAGTATACCGCTGCCGTTGCGGTTGTGGCTATCAAAGACGGTGAAACCATTGTGAATAAGGCATATGGTTACGCAGATATTGAGAATCAGCGAAAGGCGGATACCTCTACTGTGTTTGAATGGGCTTCAATCTCGAAACTGTTGGTCTATACGAGTGTGATGCAGCTTGTCGAACAAGGAAAGCTTGATTTGGAGACGGATATCCAGGAATATCTGCCAGAGGGATTTTTCAAAAAGCTGAAATACGATGATCCGATTACTTTAATGAATCTGATGCATCACAATGCGGGTTGGGAAGATCAAACAGCGGCCGAGGTGTTTTATTACTCCGAGGATGAAACGTTAGAATTAGGAGAAACGTTGCGTAGAAATGAGCCGAAACAGATATATAAACCGAATAGCATAGTGGGTTATTCGAACTACGGCGTTGGTCTAGCTGGTTACATCGTGGAAGAGATAAGTGGCCAACCTTTTTATGAGTATGTCAATCAACATATATTTAAACCACTTCATATGAACGACACTTCAATTCATCCAACGGGGCAAGATCATCCAGACCTCGTACAAAGAAGGAATGAGATTGAAGGGTATACAAAAGATTTGAAACTGATCCCTGAGAACAGAGTATACGTAACCTTTTATCCTACAGGGGCAGCGATTGGGACAGCAGAAGATTTAGGCAAATTCCTTGCAGCGTTGATGCCTGTAGATGATAGCCATGTATTATTTAAGAACAGGGATACGTTAAACGAAATGTTGTCAACAAGTCTATATTATGACGGGACTTCTACTCCGCGATTTGCGCATGGGTTTGTTGAGATGGAATACTGGGTGCCTACACTGATGCACGAGGGGAATTTGAAAGCATTCTCCAGCAAAGTTGTCTTTGATCCCGAATCTAAATTTGGGATGGTCGTCATGACAAACCAGTCTTTTGAGGAAATTTATTATTATGGACTTATCAAAGAAATTTTTGGTGATAACGTCAATTCTAATAGAATTATTTCGGAGGGGGGAGGATATTTTCAATCCGCACGACGGGCAGCATCTAAATTTACTAATTTATTTACGGCTCTTGATATAAGGAAATTCACAAAAGCTGAATTAAGTAGTTCTTATCATGTTGTCGAGCATAATGGTGTTGTTGATAAAATTTCCTTTACTCCTTACATTGATTACTTGCCTATATCGAATGTAAAGGTAAACTTGATTAAAATATCTTTTATTCCTGCTTTGATTGCCGCCATTTTCACTTTAATTGCTTTGATCGGCTATGTAATCCGGATGCTTTTTAATAAACTAAATAAACGAAGAAATCCTAACACTAATTTTAATAAATATCATCTTGCAATTAACTTTGCAGGTGTGGCACTCCTTCTTAATCTTTTCATCCTACAAACGAAGTTGAAATTTCCAAATTATCCTGCTTATTCTTCGATACGGATCAATTTATTGTTTAACCTACTTTATGTGGTTCTAGCAGTGGCGTATCTTGGCTTGCTTATGTTCAAACTACGGAAGAACAATTACAGCAAAAAGCAAAAGGTGATGTACATCATGTCCGGCATCTCGGCTGCTATATTAGCTGCCTTTGTTGTGGGGTGGAATTTGTATGTTTAGATGGGCAGAAGCTAAATATAGATATTTCAAACATTACAAAGGCTTGCGGATGACTCCTATATATAAGTGATATTAAGTGAGGTCAATTACAAAGACATAAAGACAGCAGTTCCTTATCGGGACCTGCTGTCTTTAAATTAGTTGGACAAGTATATAAACAAAGTCAAAGGTAACAACAAAAATGATCAGGGCTCTAATTTAGATCCTTCACTGGCTTAGTGCTACAGGTATTTGACACAGTTAATAAATGAACGGTAAAATCCAGATATTCCCTGAATTAAGAAACTAAGTATTTCGTTAGTAGGTGTGAGGTATTCTATGACGAGAATTATGATTACGCCAGAGCAACTTTTCGCAATTAGTAAACAGTTCTATACAGCTTATACTACTCTTCAACACATGAATGAAAGTCTTCTACGAAGCATGACTGATATAGAAGCGAACTGGGATGGGAGTACTAGAGAAAGGTTCTACTATGATTTCAAGAAGTCACACCTTGTTATGACTGAAGTTGTCACACTTATGAGTTCAATATCAACTGTGTTACATAA
Source organism: Paenibacillus sp. FSL K6-1122 (assembly GCF_037977015.1). Taxonomy (NCBI): domain Bacteria; kingdom Bacillati; phylum Bacillota; class Bacilli; order Caryophanales; family Paenibacillaceae; genus Paenibacillus; species Paenibacillus sp. FSL K6-1122. Next base: position 1,809,511 of record NZ_CP150272.1, read on the forward strand.
CCATGGAGAACGATTACTCCAAGCTGATCGCGAGTCGGAAGGGCAAGTAGACATGAACTGTTTACCACCCCCACCGAATGCTTGTGGCCCACAGGAAGGTGTAGACGATCGTAATGCAGTTGAGAAGTCTGTAGATAGTTTAAAAGAGCTAGGACAAGCATTTATACAATCGGCAGACGACCGATATCAGAAGAGATATGATAGTGTAGGCGGATTTCTGGATTACTGGACATTTGGTATTCCGAGTGGACTCGTAAACGGGTATGTTGATCGAGCTGACAAAGCTTTTGAGTCGCCTCAAGACACACTGAAATGGTTGACATTTGGAGTCCATGGAACGATTAGGGAAGCCGTTTTGCCTACAAATGCTTGGTCAAGTGAACATTGGGCAAGTATGCTTGGTACAGGTGGTATGGTATTAGGCGTCAGCTCTGTTTTCAAACCTAAGCTACATATCGATACCCCTGTCAAATACGATGGCGCGGTAGATTTTAGACAGATTCTCAGTGACGGACAACGCAATGAGCTTCCGCTTACGGATAACCAAAAGATTGAGATAAAGAGTTACTTGAACAAGCTTGATTTCCCCGAAGAAAATATCTTAATCGCACAACCTGGTTATTATGATACCTGGAATACAGGCATGATGTATAATCGCTTGGTCATCAATACGGATGTCTTACCAGCAGCAGCCCCGGGAGTAGGGACTTTGAGTGCGAATACACGCATTTCAATGAATGCTACACTAGCTCACGAGATTGTTGGGCACTATGAGGCTTCTATCGCAGGCAGATCGTTCCCACTTTATGATCTTCCTCCTGAAGTCATCAAAAGAAACTATGCTCTTGATGAGGCTCAGGCAAGTATCCGGGCAGCAAGGTTTGCTCCTGAACTCAATTCTACTGAACGGTATGCTTTATTGAGAGACGCGATGGTTAGACTTCGTAATGCCGATCTCAGAGTGCGAGATGTCAAAGGCGAGCTATTCATAGATCAGAGATAAGGAGGCCATACAATGGAAACTAAAATACTGTTTGGCGTGGGGTTAGTCTTCGATACTCCGGAATTCGGAACCATCGTTATGGGGGCTAATGAAGAGTTGGATGAACTACTTCCTTCAACAATCAAAGAGATGATCGGTAAACAGATTATCATCAAAAAAACGGATGGGGAAGAGCAAATATTTGAAGTTGTCTCTACTCAAATTAACCATTCTATAGCCGGTAAAAAAAATATCGGTATATGTTTGGGTAAAAGTATATCCCCAGACGAAATACCTGCGGGTTCAATCGTCTACTGTTATCCATGAGGAAAAATTGACAGTAGGTATACTTTGTTGAAGCTACATGGAGTGGCAGCATTCAATTCAGATATGAAGGGATACTAGATGATAAGTTATAAACCATTTCAAAAATTGTTGATTGACAGGGAGATTAAGAAGCAGGATTTATTGAGAATGACGGGGATTTCATCTGCAACGATGGCAAAGCTCAATACGAATGAATATGTATCGTTAGAGGTAATTGATAAATTAAGTACGGCATTGGAATGCCAACCTGGAGATCTTTTGGAACATCTAACAGACCAATGAAAGAATAGTATAAGAGGATGTTGGTTAACTCGAAGATGTGATTCCGTCGTATAACATAATATTCAAGCAGCGGTTCCTTAAGAGCCTGGGTCTCCGGATAGATTTCGGAGGAATTTCAGCAGACAACCCCTTCGGGGGTTTATGAATAAAATAAAATGATTGGATTTACTTAACAGGAGGAAATATGTTAGAGAAGCTAAATATATATAATTTTGGCCCATTTAAAACATTTGAAATGAACTTCAATAAAGATATAACAATTATTCTCGGCCCAAATGCTTCTGGAAAGACGCAATTGCTTGGAGCTATAGTTGGAGTTTTTTATGGACAAGATTCAATTTCCGTAAACGATAACACAAACACAGAAGAAATGCGTCTTTCTTTAAAATTTAAGTTTCCAGATAGTCAAGTTGAACTAATACGAGGCTATACAAACAATAAATTTTATGTTGAGAATCACACACACTATATCTCAAATAATAAAATATTTCGTCTTAAAACTAATGATATCAATGAATTTGAACCAATTATTATCAATTATAAAAATAATTTGACTGAATTCAACATAGAACTTATAAAGAAGCATCTTCTTCAATTTCAAATTAAGGATACTTCGATGGACTTATTACTAAGGATAATTAATCGTATTGAAAAAACAAAAATTAAGAATTCGTATAAAATTCATTCCGGCGGAGACATGTATATTTTAGAACTATTGTTTTATTTGTCTATAGCCTTGGAAGATAAAACAAAATTGATTATTATTGATGAATTTGCAGGTATGCTTGATTCTCATTCAGCTTCAGCTCTATGGGATTTAATAATTGAAGTGTCAGAACGAATGCAGGTAATTATATCTATGAGTGGTTATCGTGTCCCACCTTTAGATCTTGAAAAGTCTATCAGAATATTACCTTCAGTAGATTACAAAAAAAGAAATAATATAAACTTTAATTATAGGTTCTTCGATTCTCTTCTTATCGAAAATCGAATATTTAACTCGTTAAAAAATAAAAATAAAATAGTTAAATACCTTATAAATACACAAGTTGAATTCGAGGAAAATATTACTATGGAATTTAAAGAAGTAAAAGGAGGTAATCCTGTAGACTCAATTCTAAGTGTCGTGGATCAATATGTAGTGGCTTATTTAAATGTAGAGAGAGATACAATTGGGACAATTTTATGGGGAATTAGTGATGATAGAATTGTTAAGGGGGTACGGCTAAACTATACCGAAAGGGATAGACTAAGAAGAGAAATAGTTAACAAACTTTCTCAAGTAACTCCTCCTATTCCAAGTCAAGTTTGTTCAATTTCATTAGTTCAATTGTATGATGAAAATATGAATATAGTAACTGATAAATATATTATTGAAGTTACTGTTCTTCCACATCAATCTGAATATTTTTTTGCTAATGGTAAAGATGAAGTTTATATAAAGACAGATGGCGGAAAACGAAGACTTAAGGCACATGAATTACAAATTGAACTGAAATCTAGAAAATGAATCAAGTGAAAGTAGTATGAATAAATTAAAGCATATATATGCATTTATTCAAGTTTTTTAAATATTGAAAATGAAGTATAAGAAAGAAGCGTTTCTAAAATAGTCATTGAAGTATTGACCGTCGTATAACAATATATTCACGCTGCGGCTCCGTTGGAGCCTTGGTCTGCTGGAAGGATTTCGTGGAAGTATATCGGCAGACAACCCCTTTGGGGTTTCATGAATACAGGAACGTGAAAGAATGGGAAACCATGAAGGAAAGAATAAGATGAAGAAGCGCGAGTTCCTTATCGGCGTTTTTGGCTTAGGGTTAGAACGTTTAAAAAAGCAAAGCGATTGACAAAGATAAGAATGATGAAGAAATGAAGGCAAGATTTGAAATTGGAAGCACGGTGTCACTTCCGATCAGACAGATAAAGAAAGGGAATTTAGTAAGTATTTCAAATCAAAGGAAGTCTGAAAAAGATTGAGAACGAGCTAAAAAATCATTGGAGAAAGATAGAAAGAAAGCATAGAATTAAAGAGGAAAAGATCAAATAGGATTAAGAGAATTTGGGAAGATCACAGGCAGCATATAACATAATATTCACGCGGCGGGCATACGCCCTTGATCCGGCAGTCGCCGGATACTCGACATGCATCGAGTCGTGAATACGGGAACGTTACATGCAACCTGAATAGCAGAAGAAATATAGAGAACCAAATAAATCAGACTGGCCAATTTAATTATTGGCCAGTCTGATTTGTAGTGAGTCTCTTAGAGATCAGTCAAAAGTCTACATCTGCTTCGTTGATTTCATCGAGTATGTCATCAAAATCTGTAAACTTATCTTTGTTGAATTTTACTTCTTCCTTTTTAAGTTTTTTTAGAATTTCTTTCTTTTCACCAGCATCTATTGTTTGTGAAGTGGAAATAGCATTAATAATGTCCTTAATTTCGTATATGTAATAACCATCGGTTGGCACAGATAAATCGTCTATGTCTTCAATATCTAGATCTTCATCTACAGCAAAATCAGACTTGTCTTTTTGAAATTGATCAACAAGATAAGCTTTCAAGTCTTCTTCGTCATCGAAACCTCGAACAGTAGATTTGTCTGCAGGAACGAGTAGATACTTTTGCAAGAAAATCACTCCCAAACTAAAGTTAGATTTTATAATACAACGATGCTTGATTACAAAGGAATTATATAACAATAAGCAAGAGCTGTAACTATCTAAATAGAAAAACATATATTTTTACATGAGAGAAATTAAAAAAGTGTAGAATGCTAAAAAAATACTGTAAAAATATAGAAATAAAGCATGAAGTCAAAGAAGTAAATGAATAAATAAGTTTAAGAGGATCTAAAAAACAGGCAGTATATAACATAATATTCAGGATGTGAACATTCGTTCTTGGTCTGGCATTCGCCAGACATCCGACATTCGTCGAATCGTGAATACAGGAACGTTATATGCAACCTGAAAGACTGGGAAATCATAAGAGAGATTGAAATGAAGAAGCGCCGAATTGCTTATCGGCGTTTTTTGTTTAGGGTTAAAAATCAAAGGGAATACAAAGCTAAAGAACAATTAAATGAGAAAATCAAGGGTTAATACATGAAGCACAAAGTTGCTTCAGATCAGATGAATAGAAAAGAAGATCAGAAAGAGAAATTTAAAAGAAAATAGAGCTGAAAAACGTATTAAGACCTAAAAAACCATTGTGGAAAGATAGAAAGAAAGCATAGAATTGAAGAAGGAAATAATGAAATAAGATTAAGAGAAATTGGAAGGTCACAGGCAGCATATAACATCATATTCAAGCTACAGGCATAAGCCCTTGATCCGGCAGTTGCCGGACATCCGACATACGTCGGATCGTGAATATAGTGAACGTTATACGACAGAATCAAAAACAATAATAGAAAAGAGGATCATATGATCCTCTAAATGCTAGAGTTTTGCAATTCACAAAAGAGTTGTAAAGCGTCTTTGAAACCTTGTATGTAGATACTTCTTTCTAAGATGGATTGAAGAGAAATTTGAGCGTCTTCGTAAAGAAAAACCGTATGTTGAAGTTGATCAGGTAAAGCATCACGAAGTGTTTTAAAGTATTGATCTGCCTCCGTAGAAAGCTGATTGTATTCCGTATGACATTCCACAAGCTCAGTATAGAGTAACTCTAAACGTATTCTTATTAGTGGTTCTGTTAACGATTCTAATGTATTAACCATATAATTAATCCTCCTTATAATTAACTTTACGAAGTTATTATATAACCTTATAAGGTTAATTACAAGGTGAATATTTGACTTTGTAGAGTTAAAATTTTGCTTTTCGTTGATGATTATTGATGTGGAAGATAAGATAGAGCTATGGAGGGGAAAAGATGAAAGTAATCAAGTGCAATATACGAGAACTCATGGCAGAACATCGAATAGATGATATAACCGAATTGATGGTGAGATCAGGCTTAAGTCGTAACTCAATCAACAAGTTATATAGAGAGACGAATATAGAAACAACAAAATTAGAAACACTATTCAAGTTGTGTGATACGTTTAATTGTAAGTTGTCTGATTTAATCGACTATGTACCAGAAGAAAATAAATAGTGAGAGGCGTTTCGAGAAGAGATCTCGTCGTGTGACATAATATTCGAGCAGCGGCTCCTAACGGAGCCTTGGTCTGATGGAAGGATTTAGGAGGGAGTTTCAGCAGACAATCCTTGGGTTTCATGAATACAGGAATGTTATGTGAAATACTCGTAAATTATAAATAATGAAATGTGAAATAATTGATAGATTTACATATTACTCAGATATTATTTTCAAGTAAAAAAAGAAAATAGAAGAAAGAAAAACTTTATGAATGCTATGAAGTATACTCGGAGGGCATATATGACAAAAAAAATCTTATTGGATTTCTCAGATTTTTATGAAGATAGATACGAATACAGTCGAACTGGGCCAACTGATAATATTTTAACTCAAGAATACAGAAAACCCAATGATGTCAGCAACTTTTTTAAAAAAAGGGGTTTTTGTCCATTTTGCATGAAAAACATTCCGGAAGTTTTTAATAAGACAGATAAATTTACTATGGGTAAAGAAATGTGGACATTTATCAAAGTATGGGAATGTGACTCGTGCAAGTGGTGGGAATACTCAGATCAATTTAGCGAAGAGGAAGATCATATTTCAGAGTTACATACACAAAACTCGGATATTTTAAGACATGGAATTGTTAAAAAATTTAATATTGGTGACAAACAAATTCCAATTAATACACTTATAGACGAACTTATGAGAACAAAGGAGATACTATATAGTATCGATCCTTACAAATTTGAAGAAATTGCTCAACATGTATTTTCTGCATATTTTAATTGTGAGGTTAAACACGTCGGTCAAACTGGTGATGGCGGTATAGATTTAATTATTGTGCTTTCAGATGATCCAATTTTGGTACAAGTAAAGCGAAGGACGTCTGCAAACCATATTGAGTTAGTGAGCGGTATCCGGGAGTTTATTGGATCTATGTATATAAAGGATGCTCGGAAAGGAATATTCTTATCAACTGCAAAAGACTTCTCTAAAGGAGCCAAGGAAACAGTGAATGATGTTTTAAATAACAGAAAGTTTGACTTTTTTGAACTGAAGGACTTTAAGAGTTTCTGCGATATGTTAAGCGTTCTGAAAACAGAAGACTATAAACCATGGAATAAATTTATTAAATAAGTTTTGCTTTAAGTGTTGATGGGAAATGAGTTCTTTATGTAGTAAATCAAAGAAGGGAAGTCCATCACATAACAATGCATTCACGATGCTGGTTGCTAACGTCCCCTTTGTCCACACCGAGGGATTTCAAGGAAGAGGAATCAGGCAGTGAGGTTCTTGATTGCAATACGTTATACGACAGAACGAAGTAAGTATGATGAAGTTATCTCAATTAATGAAGAGTTAATAAATCTTAAATTGCGGTGAAGAGCTACAAAAAGAATTAAAATTCTTATAACTGAAAGGCGGATTTATATGCAATCTCCCTTTATATCGCGTGTGAAAGTTGAAAACTTTAGAAACTTTAGAAATGTAGATGCTTCATTGAGCCATAAGCAAATTATCATTGGTGAAAATAACGTAGGTAAAACCAATCTTATCCGGGCTATACAGCTTATCTTAGATCCAAGATTAAGTGATGAAGATCGTATGCTAGGAGAGTCTGATTTCTACAATGGAATATTAGATCCTTTAGAAAATGGTGAGGAGATCAAAATTTCTATTGAGGTTCAAGGATATGAAAATAACAAAACTTTACTTGCCGTCTTATGCGATGCTTCGATTTCTACAAGTCCGGCAACTCTAAAATTCACATATCGTTATTATCCTATATCTAAAGAAGACGGTTCCAAGGAGTATAACTATACAATTTACCAAGGGAACAATGAGGCTAATCTTTTTACGCATAAACAACGAAAATACTTCAATATTAGAGTGATCAGCGCTTTAAGGGACGTAGAAAATGAAATGAGAAATTCAAGGAAATCTCCAATTATTGAGTTATTAAAAGAATATGAATTTAACAAAGATGAGTTAGAAAGAATAGCTTCTAATTTGAAAACAGAGAGTAACGAATTGCTTTCTATGGATGAAATTCAGGATGCAATTACTAAAATGAATTCTCGTTTTGGCAAAGTGATTGGAATTCAACCTGATTCTGAATTGCAGCTTGAAACAATGGACTTCCAAGCGAATCGACTCATTTCAGCACTTAAACTAGTGATGGGCCAGCATAAGAGATCTACGAGTGAAACTAGTATGGGATTAACGAATCTCCTTTATATTTCCCTTATCTTACTTTTGCTTGAAGATAAAACTATCCCAAGTCTTTCAAGTACCACTCAATATCATTTTTTGAAAGAACTAGAAGGTTCAGAAATACTTGATGATTGTTATGAAGAATCTGATAAAGGTAACTTCAAGTTAAAAAACGATATAGAAGAAACAATATCAAGAACCTTATATGCTTTTATGGACAGTCCTAGCAGAGAGGCAAAAGGATTTACTCTTCTCGCCCTTGAAGAACCTGAAGCACATTTGCATCCTACTTTGCAGCGTATTATTTATAGAGATGTAATGCAGGGAAATACATCGTTACTGATGACGACTCATTCTCCTCATGTTACCTCTGTTGCTCCTCTTGAATCTATTGTACATTTGCTTTGGACATCTGATGGAACTCTTGTAAATACAACTGCAAATATCAAATTACCCCCTAATGAAAAACAGGATTTAGAAAGGTACTTAGACGTAAAGCGGGGAGAATTGTATTTTGGAAAAGCTGTTATTTTGGTAGAAGGAATAGCAGAAGAATATTTGATTCCTAAATTCGCAGAATTACTCGACAAGCCGTTAGATTCTAGGGGGATTTTGGTTTGCAATATTAACTCCACTAATTTCACTCCATACGTAAAATATCTTTATGAACTTGGAATTCCGTATGTATGTATAACGGATGGTGATTACTACATCATTGTTGAGGATAAGGAAGGAAAGGAATCTAGAAAGTACGGTCTAATGAAAGAATCTGATCACGAAAATTTTGGATACTTAGGAAATGAAATTATAGGACAACTTTTAGTGGACCTAAAAAAAATAAAGACTCTTCCTGATGATATGTCATGGGTAGAACAGGATGAATTATTTTCTGAGCAAGGCTTCTTTCTAGGAGCGTATACCCTAGAAACAGAAATAATGGCAAATTGTAAATCTAACATATCGGCCCAAGAAAAGATCTGGCAAACCTTTAATGAGTTAACAAGCGGCGGCGATCAACAAAAAGAGAATTTCAAAAAAGAACTAAATGAAGGAAAGTATGATGCCTGCTTGAGAAAAATAGAAAACAGCAGTAATGGAATAGGTAAAGGTCGCTTCGCCCAACGTCTTTCTATGAAATGTACAAAACATCATATTCCAAGCTATATAGAAGATGCTATTGATAAAATTTTTGAAAAAGTAGATGGTCTTATATGAGTAGTAGTTATATAGAGAAGCTACTTCAAATCAAGAAAGATCCTCATCAACATGAGGCTTTCACTTCTAAAACAAATACAGTAGTTATTGCTGGGCCTGGAAGTGGAAAAACTACTGTTTTAACTCTCAAAATAATGAGTTTACTTCATGATGCAATTGCCGAACCAAGAGGTCTTGCTTGTATTACTTATAGTCGTGCAGCAGCCAGAGAATTTGAAGAACGGTTACTGTCATACGGGTATCAACCCAAAAGCAATGTATTTCTTGGCACTGTTCATGCTTTTTGTATATCAGAGGTTATCGCACCTTTCGCACATCTTTCTATTTACGAGATTCCTTTGCCATTAAAAATCATTTCGGAAAAAGAAAGAAAGCTATTATTTAACGAGGTGTGCAGGGTGCTGCATATATCGAATGATGATTTAAAGATTGAAGAAATGGATAAGGAACGAAATTTAATTATTGAAGGAATAAGTAAAGTGCATATTCCTAGCTATGATCTAGCATTAAGAGTCGCTTTAGAATTTGAGGATAGACTACACGCTAGTGGCAGAATAGATTACATTGATGTTGTCAAATGTTCCACTTTAATTATTCAAAAAGAAAAGTATGTTAGAGATTGCTTGGAGGCTAAGTTCCCTTGGATTCTTATTGATGAGTATCAGGACTTGGGTAAGCCTCTACATGAAATGGTTCTATCCCTTTTTAATTTAACAAAAATTAAATTTTTTGCAGTGGGTGATCCCAATCAATCAATATATAGCTTTGCCGGAGCGATACCTGATTATCTATTAGAACTATCTGCTTTAAGAGAAATGAGTTCCATCGAACTGCTAACTAACTTTCGAAGTAACCAAGGCATTATAGATGCCTATACACTTGCAATGCCTCCGGCCAGCATTAAAAATTATAAAGCCGGAAGTAGATTTAATGAAGAAGCTGAATTTAAATTTGTAACTTGTAACGAGGGCCTTGAGGATCAATATCGAAAGGTTGTAGCATCGATTATTCCAGAATGTATTCAAAATGATGTTCCATACAGAGAAATATGCGTTTTAGTTGGTAGTAATGATAACGCTAAGAAACTAGGTGAGCTTTTTCAAAGTGAAGATATCCCATATTACATCAACAAACGTAAAGACTTCGAAATCACAGAGATCGTTAAATGGTTAATTGGATGTGCAAACTGGTGCTTAGATTCAACTAAGGAATCCTTCTCTGATTTATATTTATTTTGGGCAAATATTTTCGGGGTTCATAAAGGACACTCCATTACAAATGATGTTGTTAAACAAAAACTCTTTTATGCAGCCCTTACTCAAAGCAAGCAAGCATCTGACAACCTTTCAGATTGGCTTGATTGTATAGACGAACAGGTACAGTTGCTAGATCTACTTTTTGAATCTGACTTTTATTCAGACGAACATGAGAATTTAAAGAAACTCAAAGAACTTGCATATGATGGTGAGTTTCAAGATTTTTCTCTAAAAAACTTTGTGGGGATTTTAAAATCTTCTGATCGAGTGACTATTTCTACTCGACATAGCTCGAAAGGATTAGAATTTGAAGTTGTTATTTTGCTGGGATTGGAAGATGGAAGTTTCCCTTTTTTCAAAAGTATCAACAGTAAAGATCCTAGCAAGTTAGAAGAAGAATTCAGAGTTTTTTTCGTCTGTATAAGCCGAGCTAAAAGAGCTTGTTACTTAGTCAGATCACTAAAGCAACGAAATAAATATGGAAGAATATTTGATAAAGAGCCTTCAAGATTTTGGACGATGCTCTATGACGTGTATGGCGATTAATTACTTCTCTGTAACTCCTACCTTGAACTTTGTTTATTACGATGAGATGAGGCTCACAGTCAGCCTATATGCCCAATGTGAGCCTCATCTCATATTAGGCTAGTTTCTTTCTATTCGGTATTTTCTAAGGGTGCCGGAGTTTCCAGATGTTTTGATTATAAAAAATGTGTGAATATCCAGTTGTTCAGTAGAAAAAAAGGCTCTTCACCGTAACGTTTCATTCACAGACTTCAACTAAGAAACAGAAAACAAGCTGCATTCCCGATGTCGTAGAATTGTTGGAACATATAACGGTTTAATGAAAGAGTAGAATATAAGAGGGTGATGGTTAACTCGAAGATGTGATTCCGTCGTATAACATAATATTCAAGCTGCGGCTCCTTCGGAGCCTTGGTCTGCGGATGAATTTCGGAGAGGCATTTCAGCAGACAACCCCTTCGGGGTTCATGAATACAGTAACGTTATGTGAAATACATTAGGCGCCAAGGAGAGTATTTATGAGGATATTAGAAAGCCATCCAAGTGACTGGAAGGAATTAGAGGTGAAAGTTGCAAAGATTTTAAACGCTTCCGGATTCAAAGCAACAGTAAATAAGCAAATTAAAACAGTTAGAGGACATGTAAATGTTGATGTATATGCAGAAGATGTTAAATCTATTCCAAAGTCAATAAATTTATTCGAGTGCAAGTATTGGTCAGCAGATATTCCTCAAGCAGTGATTCATTCTTTTAGGACAGTATTAAATGACTTTGGGGCCAATAGTGGATTCATAATTGTTAAGAACGGTTTTCAATCAGGTGCTTATGATGCAGTTAAGAACACAAATGTTCATCTTTTAAGTTGGAATGAATTTCAAGATGTATTCATAGAAAGATGGCTTGAATGTACATTAGATACACTTAATGAAATTAGTCTACCGCTAAGGGATTATACTGACCCATTAGATATGGATAAGTTTTACGAAAAAGCTTCAGATGGTGATAAAGAAATCTACAAGAATCTCTGCGTTAAATATGTAGGAGTAGCACTTTACTCTAGTAAATTTCTTTACCAATTTCAAAGTGGAGTAATGCAAATTAAAAAAGAAGAAGTTGATCAAGTAATAGATAAAGCAATAAAGGAAGAATTATTAGGTACAACACGGTTTCGCTCATACTCCGATTATTTTGAATTTTTGTATGATAATTGTATGGAAGGGATGAGAGAGTTTGAATTACTATTTGAAAAGTATAACTGAGAAGGATGCACTTCACATAACATAATATTCACGCTGCGGACATTCGCCAGGCACCCGACATGCGTCGGATCGTGAATACAGGAACGTTATAGGAAATCAGCTTGCAGAAAATTTTTAATACCTAATGAGGTGAACACATGCAGAATGTAGATGGATTCTTGAATTTGAAAATCAGCCAACTTTCAACTTATAGAAATGAAAAAATTGTACTATTTTATGAGTTTTACAGAAACATACCTAATGAAAAGTTAAAAGAAATATTTTCAATACTTCATAGTAGCTTGAATGATTTATTCTCATTTATGAATAGTAAAAACAGGCCGGGGTTAGGTGGGCATTATAATGCTCATGAGAGTAGATCTCTGATCGAAATAATCGATAATATAAGAGTTCTTCAAACTTCCCTTAAAAATGATTATAGTTTTGAAATAGATCAAGAATATCAAGATACTATGAATTTTTGTGAGAAGTTTTTATCGGATAGTGGAGGCAGCGCAATTCCAGATGAATTAACGCGAATTAATATAATCGAAGATAGACCAGTATTTATATTACTTGATACAACAGTAATAAAAACGTTAAAAGCAACAGCTACAATGGACTTGAAGCAAATAGGAGAAGGTTCATATGCAAAGGTCTTCAAATATAAAGATCCGTTTTATGATTGTGATTTTGTAATCAAAAGAGCTAAAGAAGATTTAAGGGAAGACGAATTAATCAGATTTAAGAATGAGTACAACGACTTAAAGGCTTTAGATTCTCCATTTATTATTAAGGCATACTACTATGACGATGAGAAAAAAGAGTACACAATGGAATATGCAAATAAAACTCTTGAAAAGTTTATGAGTGAGAATAATACCAAATTAAATTTAGATAGAAGACGAATTTTGATAAATCAATTGTTGAATGCTTTTGAATATATACATTCAAAAGGTTATTTGCATAGGGATATTAGCTATCAAAATATTCTCGTGAAAATTTATGAATATAGTTCATTAATGATAAAGGTATCAGACTTCGGTTTAGTAAAACGACCTGATAGTAAGCTTACGCGGCAGGGAACAGAAATAAAAGGAGCTATTAATGATTATTCTGATCTTGCTGTAGTCGGATTTGAGAACTACGAAGTACGTCATGAAACGTTTGCCCTAATCAAGATCATTTACTTTATTTTAACGGGGAGACAAACAAATTTTCATAAAGAAAAGAATGATGTCGTTAAGGAGTTTATCTTAAAAGGAATATCGTCTGACAAAAATGAGCGATACTCATCTATAGAACAAATTAGAAGGAAATTAATAGAGGATGTATACCCTGCTATAAGATCAATGAAGTGATTTCGACGAAGTTGCTTACATCCTATAACATAATATTCACGCTGGGGACAGACGTCCTTGATCCGGCATTCGCCGGATACTCGACATGCGTCGAGTTGTGAATACAGGAACGTTATACGCAACCCATGAATCCAAAAAAACTATTTTGGAAGGAATAAATTAAATGGAAAACAAAGAAACCTTAAAACAAGAATTTTTGAAAGCTAATCCATTATATCAACGGCTATCGTTCAATATAACCGAATCTCTAAAATTCTTACTTAAAGATAGTGGTATCCCATATTTAGACGTATATTCAAGAGTTAAAGAGTTTGATTCATTTTTCGATAAGATAGATCGGAAACAATATAAAAAACCATTTGATCAAATTGAAGATATTTGTGGTTTACGTATTGTTTGTTACTATCCTTCTGACATTTTGCAAATTAAAAAAATAATAGCCGAAGAATTTGTCATTGTGAATTCAGAAGATAAGGTTGATAATCTTGAACCAGACAAATTTGGATATAGATCTCATCATTTCGTTGTAACGCTAAGACACGAGTGGTTAAACGTTCCCAATTACAGAGGATTAGAAGGTATAAAAGCTGAAATTCAAGTACGAACGATATTGATGCATGCTTGGGCAGATATCTCTCATAAGCTATCTTACAAAAAGAAAGAACATATTCCAGAATTATTTCAGAGAAATTTATTTCAATTAAGTGCATTGTTTGAGATCGCAGACGATAGATTTGAAATGCTTCGAGCAGAGCGTGAAAAATATCGTAATAGTATGATTAACAATGGACAATTCAATCTTGTTCAAGAACTAAATTTAGATAGTCTCCAAGCTTTTTTGGACTTTAATTTTCCAGATCGAGTTAAAGACACCGATGATATTATAGATTTATTGGACGAATTAATGAAATACGAAGTTTCTTTAGAAGAATTGAATGAATCATACATTAAAGTCAAGGGATTATTACCTGAATTTGAGCAGGAAGTTTTCTATGAGAACAATATAGGTATTGACGAAGAAGAAAGTAGATGGACTCAGTGTGGAGTTGTTAGAAGTTTCCTAATCCTAACAAACGATCGCTATTGGGAAGATAGATGTTCTGAGTTTCCAAATAGCGTAATTGAATTAAGACGAAAACATAGAGATAAAGTAAAGAGTATTGAAGCTTGATCGATGAAGCCGGGGCAGCGTATAACATATTATTCACACATCGGGCATACGCCCTCGGTCCGGCAGAGTGATTTCAAGGAGGTAGAAGTAGCCGGACACATACGACTCCGTCGGGCGTCGTGAATACAAGAACGTTATCCGAAACCCCTTGGAGATACAAATAAATTATTACGAGGTGTATTTTAGATGTCAATTTCTTTGAGTTCGGAAATAATTCAAACAGTAAGGGAATTTCTAGATATCGATTATGAAATTACTCCAAGTGATTTATATGAAAAATTATATCAATACAGATCTAAAACTCATCCTGATTTATTTATTGACAAAGATGAAAAATCAGCTGCTGAGAATAGGTTTAAGGATTGTTATAAATACTTAGATGAACTATCAGATTATATAAATAAAGATAGGATGATTAACCCAAAGGAACTAACTGTATATGACAAAGAATTTGAAATGCTTCAGAGACGGCAAGAAATGATAAAAAATGAAAAAGAATTGGAAAGATATAAGAATGAGATTCTATTTCTTCAATCATCAAGCATTAATTTATCAAATAAAGTAAAATCACTGGAAAGCGAAATGAAAACTTTACGAACAAGTAAAATTTCGGAGAAATCTGATGAATTAATATCAACATATAGACCAACCTCAAAAAACTTTAAAGTATTAGGAATAACTATTGTACTTTCGACGTTAATTGCAGTGTTGACACAAATTGAGCAAATTACGGGCAAAATTTTAAAATATTCTCCTTTAGACAAATCAATTTTAAATATTATTGTTTTTACTGTCTTTGTTTTCGTGATTGTATTCTATCTAAAGAAGTTCATAGAACATAAAAGAGTTGAGGGATTTATAAAGGTTATACAATCTCAAAGAAGTATAAATGGATTCTATGAATATTTAATGGAAACTGCGAAAGATAAGGAGTTTAGTGATTATGATGTTTACCAGTATATTGAATTAAGACTCGAACCACAGAAGTTCATTTCGAAGCATATTCTTTCTAATATGAGTAAAGTAAATAAAGAAGAAACTTATGAAGTGTTAAAGGAGATTTTTATTTATAATCTCTTGATAAAAAGTTTAGTAGTGCATGTTGGGGCTGAAAATCTAAATCAAAAGTTTAAAATGAAAAAATCTAACTCATATAGTTTTGATGACATTAATTTAGACTTTGAATTCTAAAAAAACTTGCAAATAAAAGTAGGGAAAAATAGAGGTTGTATATCCTAGAAGAAGGGGCATCGGATAACAATTCATCTACGCTGCGGAGCTGATGCTCCTTGGTCTGCAAGATGAAATTCTAGGAAGTATATTCAGCAGACAACCCTCACAGCCTAACCGCATCGCGGCCAGTCGCTACGCTCCTTTAAGGCAGTGAGGGCTCGTAGATACCCGAACGTTAAACAAAACCCCTAAACAAAACAAAAGATACAACACATTTGAAAGTTGAGGATGAGATTAATGGAGGATCGAGTAGGAGCTTTTTAAAGCCTTGGTTGGAGGGGGGAGAAATTTCTTAACAGACAAGTGAAATTGCTGTGACTGTGAGGTTAGATAGGAAGCTGAGAGTTCGTCTTATTATTGACACCGAAAGTTTATATCGGTGTTTTTTTATTTTTAATTCGACTGCCGCATTAAAGCAATCATAGTTTATCTTAAAATTTGGTTTAGATGAAAATATTAGTATTCAACATCGGGTATAGATAATCGCTTTAAAATTGACTGTTCACGTCTAGTCTCAACAAGACATGGTGCAGTTAGACCCATCAGAGAGGTGGATGTATGAGCCGTTTGCTTGACTTATTTGGAAGAGGAACGGCGCAAGCTTAATCAACTTGGAGAGGCATCCTTGAAGCAAGCGATTCCGTTGTGGGAGAACCCTGAGGTTCAGGAACAGAGCCGGAGGGTGGATGAACTGGTGGCCCAAGTGAGTGAGATGAAGGCGAGACATAACCGAGTTGTAAGATGATGAGAGAGGTACAAAATGCGTAGGGGAGGAGAAGCAATGGAATTTCCACCGTGGATGCAACAAGCGATTCAAGCAAGGCTGGATGAGGTGACTGCCCGGCTTGAACATGATCCTGAACTGAGTCGAGTACGTGGGGGAACAGACGAAGCATTTGAAGTTTTGTTTGCAGGTAAAGATGTCGAGCAAACACCTGAATATAACGAGTGGGAGAATCGTTTTATTGTTAGCAAAGGCATAGAAAATGAGCGGTTGTATATGCAGGGACTACGAGATGGCATTCAGCTCACAGTATCCTTGCTGGGTCAGTCGAAGTCGATGCCAGAGGAGACCGATACAGAGGCTTGATCCACTAAGGCGAACCCAAAAGTCAGGGGAAGCTGCCTAATGGGAAGCTGCCCAATCTTAACTTAAAAACCGGAGCCGAAGCTTGAATCTATCGCTTCGGCTCCGGTTTTAATGCTCTACTTTTCCAAATTCTAAATTAAGGAAAGGAGGGCATTGAGTATGTGTTAAGCTTAAACAAACAAAGGCAGAAGTGAGGTATGGTTATATGAAAAAAATATCTAAATACTTAATTTTGCTTTTTATGTTTATTGCGATTGTGTTTATTCTTTTTTTTTTGAATACGGACAAAAAAGAAGCCAATGAGCCAGTGGTTAATGGCAATATCATTCACGTCAAAAACTTTGATCTGGATGCCAAATCAACGAATTTAAAGACTATGACAGAAGGGTCGATATTCGTTGAAGGTGAGAAGGAGCATATTGATCATATCAAAATAGTAGCCCATGTAGAGATTGACCCCGTTGACTGGGGTGGTGTTGCATTTTATATCCCTGATCAATGGAGTGTCTCAAGTATCACCAGCAGTTATCCTGAACATCAATCGAAGTTAAAGCCTGCTGAGTATGTATCCACCTGGATGAATTCTTCTGATGACTCTTCATGGCGCACGATGATTGAGATTGGGAGAGAACGAAATTACATAGCAAATGGCGGAGGCACTGGAACGATTGTGATCGAGTTAAGTCCAGATCAAAAGGGTATGTCCCCCTCTGAGTCATTAAAAATTGGTATTGAGGTCGGATCAGAAGAGAAAAATGGAAACCGAATTATGGGTACGGATTCTGTTAAAGTTGCTGTATTTTGAAGTGTTTAATCGTGGTTCTTTTATTTGGCAAACGAAAACTAATGGAAGTTGACCTAGTGTTCATAAAAAAGAAAATTTCCGAATTCCATTAGACACAAAATAGACACAAAATTAAGTAAACATTTTCCATATATGTTACGTTTATATAAATAGAGGGTTCAACATTTAGTTATCGCGAGAAAGCTGCTTGTATTCGTTAAATGACAGTGCAGATTCAGATTGTGATTAGAGAGATTTTCATGCTCTCTTTTACAATAAATATGCTTGTTAAATTATCAGGATGAAGGTGGACTTACTAAAAGCTCGAAGGTTCTATTTTATTTTAAAGATAGAACTTTTGAGACTCGTTCTTTAAAAGGGGGGCTTAGTTAATTTCACAAGGAAATTTAGTATGTTTTGTATTTCATCAAATGCTGAACAAATTTATACGGAGAGGTGAATATTTTGAAGAAACGTTGGATGGTAATGTTAACCTGTTTAATGGCTGCATTCCTCATTACAGCATCTGTAAAGGCAGCAAGCTCGGATTATTATAGCGGATCATGGGATACAACTAGTACAACCAGTTTAGGTATAGCAGTAGGGTCGAGTATGTCATCCAATTTAAGTTCGTTTCAAAGTTGGTATACCGGATGGAATGGTGTATCCTCCAAAGTAGGCTTGGCAAAGCCTTATGAACAATCAAGTCTAGATCAAACACCACACTTTGCAAGAATCAATATTATTGGAAAGAATCTTGGTTCTACAGGTAACTGGGCTGAAACCTGCAATTATAAATATAGTGTTATATGGGGTTACTCGTGTGATTGGAACGGATCTTGGAAAGACTCCATAATTGAATTCAATACCAACACGGATTCAAATACAAAAATAGGGTATTCGTTTCAGAGTGCTAATTTAAAGAAAAAAATATTCCTACACGAATTGGGACACTCATTAGGACTTAAACATCCAGATACTACTTCTAACGCCATAATGAAACAAGGGGATAATGGATACTATGTTGTACAGACCTATGATAAGTCAAATATAAAAGAGAAATATGGAAATTAAACTTTGGAGGTGCTGACGTGAAAAAGTGGATAATGGCAGGAGTTATAGCTGTGATGGGGGTTAGCATTTTTTTTGGATATAAGCATTTAAATGCACAAGAACTACGTCCAGATGCAGATTACCACAATTACGCTCTTTCTGAGGTAGAATCATTAGCTACTGTAATTGTGGAGGCTGATTGGGAAGAGGAAACGAATTCAATCGTTGAATTAGATCAAAAGGATAAGTATCCATTGGACACACGTACATTTTCAAATATAAAAGTGAAGAAAGTATACAAGGGTGAAGTGAAGGAGGGGGAGGAACTAAACGTAGTTGAATACTATGCCAAGTGGAGAGATGTGGCAGGTGCATATGTAAAATATCCAAATGAATTGTATCAACCTTTAACGTCGGGCAAAAACTATCTATTGTTTTTATATCAAAGTCCAGAGGAACCTTCAGGTTCATATGAGATCATCGGCAACCATCAGGGGAAATATGTTTACCCGGAAAGTCAAAGTAATATGAGTATTCAATCCACTAGTGATCTGGATATTGCCGAAAAAGATGAACATTATTCTGCCTTATATAACGAGGTAAGTGAAAAGTATTTTAAGTAGCACAATGGATATTATTTGAATTACAGAGGGCAAGCGACCCTGATCTACACTTAAAAACCCGAGCCGAAGCGTGAATAACTCGCTTCGGCTCGGGTTTTAATGCTCTACTTTTCCAAAATCCAATTCTTACTTCGCACTTACCGACTTAAACCAATCATTCACTTCTTGCGTGATCTGATCACCGCCATTGGATTTCCAGTTGGCGACGAATTGGTCAAAGGCATCAATTGGCAGATTGCCGTAGATGATTTTGTTGAAGGTTTCCATCTCGGACTGGCGGAGCAGGTTCCATTTGGATACCATGGTTGGTGTTGCAGCGCCAGTGAAATAGTTTTGTTTACGGACGTCGATCTGGGACATAACGACTTTACCTGCATACCAGTTTTCTGGTTTACGGAATTCGGCCATTTGTTTCTCGTAAGGTGTTTCAGGCTTCTCGCCGTTGGCCAGCTTCACGAGTGTTTTCATGTAAAGATCCGGGATACGTGCTGGGCCGGTCAGGAAAGGGAACTCGTTGGAGAAGTCTTTGATCTTCTCTTTGTCACTGGTCGGTTGTCCGTCAATGATATCCCAGTCATAACCTTTGGCGAAGCCGTATTCATACTCACTGCCCGCAGCCGGGTTAGCCAGGTTATCGAGCATGTAGTTGTAGTACAGGAAGATGGCTTCTGGATGCTTCGCATCCTTGTTGATCATGATACTTGCGTTGACACCAGAGTTCTGCCACTTCGTACCGATCTTGCCGTCTGGGCCAGCTGGAACAGGGTAAGCTTTATACTTTGAGCCAGGTACGTTCTTCAGCAGGTCAGGTGCAGGCCAGTCCGGTACCCAGTTTGCGCCAGGCAGAATGCCCGCTTTGCCAGCTGTCCAGCTTTCAGCGGATTTGCCTTCGTCCCACAGAGCGGAGTCAGCGTGGATATAACCTTTATCCATCCATTCAGCCAGCTTGGCAAGGGCTTGTTTGGCACCCGGGTTAACGGAGCCGTACTCGAGGTTGCCGTTTGCGTCTTTGTTCCATTGCTCCTCGATTGTGCCGTATGCACCGAACAACCAGTCGAGCTGACCCATCCAGGTGTTGGTGTTATTTTTCAGCGAGATCGCCAGAGGGAATACTTTGTCTGGAGACAGACCGTCCGGGTTTTCGTTTTTGAATTTGTCCATGATGTTCTCAAGGTCTGCGATGGTTTTCGGAGCTTCCAGGTTCAGCTTCTCCATCCAGTCCTCGCGGAGCCAGAGCAGTGTATCATCGTTATCGGTGTACTCCATGATCGGCATGTTGTATTTCTTGCCGTCCTTGGTGAACGGATACCACAGTTCAGGATGTGCTGCTGCGTGATCTTTCAGGGTCTGACTCGCGTACTTGTCGAACAACTCATCAATGGCGATGAATTGACCGGAGTCGATCAGCTGATTCGTCAGTACCGCATTGGTGGGTACGGTAACGAAATCAGGCAGTTTCTCGCCAGAGGCGATCGCCAGTTGCAGCTTTTGTCTGTATTGATCGTCATTGGCCGGATACCAAGTATCTTTATGTTTCATACCCAGCGTTTCGAGCATCCAGCGATCGTGCACGTTATTTTCTTTGGTATCTCCTTGCACGTATTTCTTCGGCATCAATACCGAACTGAACTCGATGGGTGGGTCATATTTTCCTTTAGCAAAAGCAGCTTCTGCTTCAGCTGAGCCGACAGTTCCCGGCGTATTATTACCATTGTCACTGCCTGTCTCGCCACTGCCGCACGCAGTGATCGTGATGAGCGCGATAACCATGAGCAGTGACCACCATGTTTTTTTGAATTTGATCATTGTTCAATCCCCCTACGGTGTATGATCTTTACAGTGTAACTGTACCAATTTGTGCGGGAGTGCATCTATATGAGTTTGTTAGTTTCGATAGGACTCTATTAGTGAATGTTCCAAAAGAACGTTTTTCTGTCATGTTATTTATGCTGGTCTCTATATTCCTGCGGCGTAACGCCGAATTGACGCTTGAACACTTTGATAAAATAAGCCGGGTCCATATAGCCAATCTCCATGCTGATTTCATATACTTTTTTGGTGGTCGTGACCAGCTTGTGACAGGCCCGATCCATGCGCAGGCGCGAGATATAATCACTGATGCCTTCGCCCGTTTCGATCTTATAGATCTTGGACAAATGGGTCGGGTGCAGATTGACATGGTCAGCGAGCACACGCAAAGACACATCCAGATGCAGGTTCTTATCTGTAAAATCCTGAATCTTCTTCACATACTCGGAACGGATGTCCTTGATCTCGTTGGACGTGCCTTCTTTGAGTTTGCCCAGCACACTGAGCGACCATTTCCGAAGTTTGCTGATGGTAGCGAAAACTTCTCCACTTTGCAAATCCTCGACATCATTTCCCATTAAAGTGGTCAGAGTCAGCTTGTTCCGGTGGGCAATATTGGTGAACGAAGCCGTAATAAGAAAACCAGCCTCCATGCAATGCTCCCATGATTCCGACCATTTCTCATCCAGCTCAGCGCAGACCGCGCGTATTTTCTCTTCGGCGGCATCCCACTGTCCGCTCTCTAGCAAACTAATAAAGGTGGGCGGGGTGTACAACACATCCAAGGGACCTTGCGCCGCAGGGGTCTCGACATCGCTGACACGCATGACAAATTCGCGTTCGTCTCCAACGATCTGCCGGAAATAGGCCGAGGCCTGACGGAAACGATCGTAAAGCTGATCCGGAAAGGTGAACCACTCGGTGATAACGATGGAGAGGGAGCCTTTCAGAAATTGTTTTACTTTGGATTGAAGCTGAATGGACAGCTTCTCCAGCATGGTTTCTTTCCCAATATCGCCTTTCCGATCTTTAAACTGAAGTAAGAACACGAGATATCCGTGCTCCTCCTTGACGCCCCACACTTCCATAAACTCACCCATAATCTCTTCCGCCATATTGATGATCGCATATTCGATCAGGGTCTGATCATTGCTGTCATAGTGTCCGAATTCTTCTTCCAAACGAACCAACATTAATGCGGCATCCCCGGTATGAAAGGGCAGATTGTAATTGGCGAGCTTCCGATCCCATTCGGCAGAGGCGATTCGTTGTCCCTGTAAAGCGCCTAGGAGCAGTCGTCCCCGCAAATGGGGGAGATTCTCTCGCAACGTAAACTGCGTTCGTGTCAGTGAACTGACAATTTCCCATTCGTTGTTCAATTGATCGATGGCCTTCTGAACAGCACCCATTAATTCATCGTCAGTTGGGGGCTTGAGCAGATAGTCCACGGCCTCGAACTGGATGGCTTTTTTGGCGTAATCAAATTCGGAATACCCGGATAACAGGATGCATTTTATTTTTTTGTCACGGATGCGAATGCGTTCGATCAGTTCAATACCTGTCATTTCAGGCATCTGAATGTCTGAGATCACGATATCGATGGGGTGAGTGTCGATCATTTGTAGTGCTTCGTGTGCTGAGTATGCTTTATGCACATGTTCGATCCCCAGCGTGTGCCAGGGCTTGGTCATGGACAGGTTATCGACCCAATGTGCTTCATCGTCTACGATCATCATTTGCATTATAATGTCTCCCTTGGTGGTTGAACTAAGGCATATTTACACTTGCCACTTCGATGACAGAACAACCTTCCGATCGCAGTTCAAGCCCCATTTTCTGACTTAATTGATATAAGGTTAAAATGGTGCTTGAAAGGCGAACACTTCGTTTCTTCAGGTTTTTTCTGCCCTCTGCGTTATCGTGTACGTGATCTTGTTCAAAATTAAATCGTCAATTTATTGTTTGTATTAACTTAAATTCGTATCGGTATTACCTTTATCGGAATCGGCGTCCTCTTTCGGTAACTCCCAGATGATTTCGGTTCGGAATCCGCCAAGTGGGGATGGGCCAAATAGGAGGTAGGAGTGACTGCCGAACAGGTGCGTGATTCGTTGGTGCGTATTCCAAAGGCCGCAGCCCATTTCTTCTTGTAAAGGTTCCTGCATCTTCAAGTTCAGCGCTTCGTACTGTTCCGGGCTTAAGCCTGGGCCGTCGTCGTCGATGTATATTCTGCCAAAACCATTCAAGCGCTCCCCGGTAATTCGAATTTCCCCGGATGAATAGGACTTCGCCACACCGTGAATCACGGAATTCTCGACCATCGGCTGAAGCATTAATCGCGGTACCGACTGGGCAAGCATATCCTCAGGGATATCGATGTGATACTCAATGCGACCATTGCGCAGCTTCTGGATATCCAGATAGTTGATCAGCAGCTTGATCTCTTCTTGTAGTGACGATGTCTCCCGTTCCATACGGGTGGTATAGCGATAATACGCACTTAGGTTATGTGCCATGGAGACGACGGCTTGCTCGTCCTTCATCTGGGCCATGTTGATGATATAACCAAGACAATTATATAGGAAATGCGGATTGATCTGCGCCTGTAATTGCTTCAGCGTAGCTTCTCTGGCTCTAATTTTCTCATGGAATACATTTTCGATCAGATCTTGAATCTGATGGGACATATCGTTGAATCGGCGGAACAGGAATGAGAACTCATTCTGGTTTTTGCTATGCAGTCGGACAGAATAGTCTCCTTGCTCTACACGACGTAAGCCTTTAATCAGCTTTTTGATCGGATATTGAACATTTCGGTACAGCAGGATTGAAGCAGAGATACCCACCACCAGCAGCAAAATCATACAGGTGTAGAACAGATTCTGACTCAGCGAGATGGGTTTCAAAATCTGATACAGTGGAATCACATCAACCAGATGCCAATCCAGATAAGTGGACTTCACGGAACTAACCAGATAGTTCCTACCGTTCAGCTCTACGACATCCTGTGTGGTATCTTCCGGAGAATGCGTGTCCAGATACTGAATGAGTTCTGCGGATAATTGCTTGTCCGCGCTGCGATTCAGAATGGGTGAATTTCCTTTGTGATACAAGAAAGGATCGCCTTGTCCGCCCGCTTTATACGTATCCAGCATATTTTGAATGTTCTCGTAGCTGAAGCTGGCTTCAATCACCAGGTTACTTCCCGTGAGCATCCCCGGCTGTGCCAATGAATCCGTATAGAACCAATAGAAGGAGTTCAGTTCGTCCTGTGATGCGGTACCCTGATCCCCATAGGTCCAACGTCCACTCATATTTTTTTTCAAATACTCTTCATCATATCCTGTCGTTTGGTTGTAGTTGGCTATGACATCCTTATTCTGCTGTGAATACACCGCATATCGGGTGGGCCATATATCCGTAACGCCGGTTTGCAGCGTCATTTTCTCTTGTATCACATAACGGGTCTGCATCCGGTCATACCGATCATCCCACATATTGAGGCCGTTGAATGCTCTGACATTGGGATCTCGGGAGAGAATCAGGCTGAAATCCATCATCTGGTTGATGCGGGAGTCGATCTGACTGGACAGAAACGTGAGCTGTTTTGTGTTGGAGATCTGCAGTTCTTTGCTGACGACATCATAGGTGACGTTATTCGAGTAGGTGTACATGATTAGAATGGGGATGAACAAGACCACAATTAACAAGTTTATTTTGGCAAAAAGACTGAATGGGGATCTGGTTTTACCTTGAAAAGGCATTAAGCGCTTCCATATATGCATGAAAAGTCTCCTTCTAATTCGTGTGTAAACAACCTCTTCTGATGATACCCTAACAAAACACTATCAAGCCTAACAATGTTATATAGCAGACCTCAGAATGGCTTGATACTATTTATATCAGAGAACCCGATCACACACAAAAACTTTTTTTGGGAACAGGAGAAGCGCTATGGAGGCTAAATTGGAGGGTAAGCGGATCCCGCAGGCAAACGTTGGGAACAAGCTGGATAAAAAGAGAAAAAAACGCTACAAACAGCCATGGATTCTGCACTTTATGGTGTTGCCGGCGGCCATTATGGTCTTTATATTTTCATACATTCCGATGTCCGGGATTTTGATGGCATTTCAAGATTATAAACCTGCACTGGGATTTTTCAATTCCGAATGGGTAGGACTGAAACACTTCAGGTACATGTGGGAAAATGATTATTTCCTGCAAATTACGTGGAACACGTTGTTCTTTGCCTGTTCCAAGATTGTCATGAACCTGATTATTCCGTTTGTATTCGCCTTATTACTTAATGAGGTACGGAAGATGGCGCTGAAAAGAACGATTCAAACGCTCGTGTATCTTCCTCACTTTCTGTCCTGGGTTACGCTATCAGGCATTCTGATCGACATTCTGGCCCAGACGGGTATTGTCAATCAGTTCCTGGTTTCGGTATTCGGCATCAAACCGATCTTCTTCCTGGGGGATGGCAGCTGGTTCCGATTCACAATTATTGCGAGTGATGTCTGGAAAGAGTTTGGATTCAACACAATCATCTTCCTCGCGGCACTGTCTGGCATTAACCCTGCACTTTATGAAGCAGCTGAAGTAGATGGGGCAGGACGCTGGAAGCAAACGATGTATATTACCATCCCGGCACTGATTCCCATTGGGATCGTAATCGCAACTTTGGCACTGGGTAATGTGCTTAACGCCAACTTTGACCAGATCTTTAACTTATATAGTCCGTTGATTTACCAACAAGGAGATATTATCGATACGTTTGTGTATAGAGAAGGTCTGCTTAGTGGACAGTTCAGTTTCGCTACCGCTGTGAATCTGTTCAAATCGGTCATCAGCCTGATCCTGATTGTGATCTCGTACCGACTGGCTTACCGATTCGCCGGATATCGAATTTTCTAGAAAGGATGACAAACGAATGTACCATAAAACGATGCCTTACCGCATATTCAGCATATTCAACAATGTGTTATTGACCATCCTTTCACTGCTCTGCTTGCTGCCTTTGTATCACTTGCTCATGGTATCACTTAGCGCATCTGCACCTGCAAATGCTGGTCTCGTAACGTTCTGGCCAATTGGATTTACACTGGAGGCGTATGCCAAGACGTTTGCCAATACCAACTTCCTCTCTTCCTTATGGGTATCTGTGGAGCGGACGGTACTTGGTACTGGACTTGCGTTAATCGTTAATACGATTGCAGCCTATGCACTTTCCAAAGAGACGCGGGTGTTCCGCGCACGTAACATCTATCTATGGTATTTTGTCATCACGATGCTGTTCAGCGGTGGCCTCATTCCGGGGTACATCCTGATTCTGAAGCTGGGACTGATGAATACATTGCTGGCCTTGATCCTGCCAGGATTGGTTGCGGTGTTTAACATTATCTTGCTGCTGAATTTCTTCCGTACCGTTCCGAAGGATCTGGAAGAAGCTGCATTTATCGATGGCGCAGGGCACTTTAAAACGTTTATCAAAATCTATCTGCCTGTCTCGGTACCCGTTATTGCAACGGTTTCGCTCTTCATGATGGTTGGGCATTGGAACGCATACTTTGACGGAATCATCTACATCCGTGATGCGGAGAAGCTGCCACTCGCGACATTCATGCAGACGATCATCGTGCAGGCCGATATGTCGAAGCTTGATCCAGAAGCGGTGAAGAACCTGTCCCAACGGACCATTCGGGCTTCGCAGATCTTTATCAGCGCGCTGCCGATCCTGCTTGTGTATCCGTTCCTGCAACGTTATTTTGTTACCGGGATCGTGGTTGGTGCTGTTAAGGAGTAGTTGAATGTAGGGGTTAGGATAGGGTTTGAAAAAGGAGTCACTGAACTGGGGAAGGCCAGGGAGGTGGCTTCTTTTTGGTGTATGGATAAAGAACGTTGCACATATGTAGTGTATTACCTTTATTTGAATAAAATGGTACGATGATAGCTGATTGAAAGTTATCTTTATTATTCATATCAGAGGGTGTGTACGAAGTGAAAAAAATGATAATCGTTACTCTTGCTTTGTCGTTAGTAAGCGCTTCTCTTGCTTTTGCAGCGACAAGCGCACCACAGAAGATAAGTATATTTTTGAATGGAAAAGAACTAAAGACCAGGGCAGGGACAGAAGTCAAAATAATTGAAAATCATGCTTATATCCCGGCCAGTGTTCTTCGTGATGCAAGATTTGCGGTAGAGTATAAGAACTCCAAGCTTAATCTAGTGAATAGCTATTCTCATTACACCAAAAATTTAATAGAGATGCATCTTTCCAATCATGAATTCACAAGCAAATTCAACAAGATCGAGCAAGAAGTGGTTGATGTTCTTAGTAAAGTAATATTAGAAGAGCAAGTTGACATTTCCAGATTACAGCAGTTAATAAAGGAAGCCGAATCTAAGGGCTGGATCCGTCCAGAGGTATTTACTCCAGTACAAGACTATAATTCCTTTGATTTTTCTGATGCGGGTTATAGTGTGGAGGCATATAAAAAAGCAAGTATTGAGTTAATAGCCTATGTTCATACCGGGGACAAGGAAAGATTAAAGTCTTTCCACGAAGAGAGAAAAAAGGCGCTTGAGTATTACGATTCTTACACATATATGTATGATCGTATTTTTAAATTGAGCTATATTAGTGCAACAAAATAGAATGAAAATAGTAATGATGATGAGTGCGGGAGGGAATTCAAAATGGAATTTAGAGGAATAACTTGGGATAATTTTATCGAATGTATTGAACTTAAAGTCACTCCAGACCAACAAAGATTCATATCCTCGAACCAACATGCACTTGCTGAAGCGTACGTTGCCTCAGATGAGGGGCAGATTATTATTACTTTTGCAGTCTATAAGGAAGACAATATGGTAGGTTTTATTTCGATGTACTATGATGACGGGGATGGCAATTTTGAATATAGCAGTTATGGCATCTTCAAGATGATGATTGACCAGCGATACCAAGGTAAGGGATATGGTAAAGAAATGGTAGTAAAAGCAATTGAGTATGCGAGGACATTTCCACGTGGAAAAGCCAAAGTTGTAGAACTCACCTACAAACCTGAAAATGTAGTTGCGAAGAAAATTTATGACTCTCTTGGTTTTATTCAAACAGGTGAAATGTTGGCATGTGGTGAAGTGCAGGCGGTATTAACTTTGTAATTGTCCGTTACAGCTTCAATCCTGCTCTTTCTTCATGAAATTTACACCTTGATTTGGGCTATTCAAATCACCTATTTCCGAATCGGGCGAATTCCAAATTGAGAGAGGATGAATACGATGATGGATCAAAACTTGAAACAAGCAATAGTCAGGGGAGAAACTTCGCTAGGCATTGAATTTGGATCCACACGAATCAAAGCTGTACTCATGGATCACCATTTTAATACCATCTGTTCAAGCAGTTATGAGTGGGAAAATCAATTGATTGGCGGTTACTGGACTTACCATATCGATGAAATGATTCATGGGTTGCAACAAACTTATCATCAATTAAAGCAAGAGATTGAAAAAAATTATGGTGTAACGATACAAAAAATTGGCTCAATCGGATGTTCTGCTATGATGCAGGGTTATATTGCACTTGATCAAAATGGGGAGTTATTGGTTCCGTTTCGTACATGGCGTAATGCCACAACGGGGAAGGCTGCATCAGAGCTAACCGAGAAATTCCAGTTTAAAATTCCAGAGCGCTGGAGCATCGCACATTTGTATCAAGCGATTTTGAACGGAGAAGAGCATGTTACGAACATCAATTATATTACGACGTTATCGGGTTACATACATCGGCTGTTAACTGGCAGTAAAGCTATTGGTATAGGGGATGCCTCAGGTATGTTCCCAATTGATGAATCCACACTGGAATACCATGAAGATATGTTGAAGAAGTTTGACGATATAATTGCCGACAAAGGCTACACGTGGAATCTTAAAGATATTTTACCTAAAGTGTACACTGCAGGTGAACATGCCGGATATCTTAGTGAAGCTGGTGCCCGACTGTTAGATCCCTCAGGTAACTTGGAATCCACTATTCCACTGTGTCCTCCGGAAGGCGATGCTGGAACAGGGATGGTCGCTACAAATAGCGTCCAAAAACGTACGGGTAACATTTCCGTAGGTACATCGATTTTTGCCATGATTGTATTAGATAAAAAGCTATCTACGGTATACCCTGAGATTGACATCGTGACTACACCTGATGGCAATCCTGTGGCTATGGTTCTTGCTAATAACTGCTCCAGCGATATTAATGCCTGGGTCGACTTGTTCCGTGAGTTTTATGAGGCGATGGGACAGAAACCCGATATGAACCAGTTATTCAGTGTGTTGTTCAATGAAGCACTGAAAGCTGACGCTGATGGCGGTGGCTTACTGAGCTATGGCTACTATTCAGGCGAGAATATTACAGGAATTGCAAAAGGTCGTCCGTTGTTTGTACGTTCTCCAGAGAGCCGTTTCAATCTGGCAAACTTTATGAGAGTCCATCTGTTTGCTGCATTTGCTGCACTAAGGCTCGGGCTGGATATTCTCACACAGAAGGAGTACGTAACGATTGAGCACATTTGGGCGCATGGCGGATTGTTCAAAACCCCACTAGTCGCTCAAAAAATATGCGCATCCGCACTGAATATTCCCGTGTCGGTCATGTCTACCGCTGGTGAAGGCGGCGCATGGGGAATGGCTATTTTGGCTTCCTACATGGTTAATAAGCAGCAGCACGAGGGTTTGGCGGAGTACCTTACTACTAAGGTGTTTATTGATGCAGAAGGACAAGAGATTTCTCCAAATAGCGCGGATGTGAATGGATTTGCCTTGTTCATGGAGCGTTACACAGAAGGACTGGCCATTGAGCAGTCAGCGGTAGATCATTTCGTGGAAAATGGGAAAAAAGCCTGAGATGTAATCATATTTCTTGAACAGAGGAAATTGGAACGAAGCCCGTTGCCTACACTATGATGCCCTGTTATAATTTCGATATATCTATCGTATTGGGGGTTATGACGTGGCAATATGGATAATGCCGGATTGCTCGTTCGCTAGAAAGCCTTACGCAAAGCCTGAATAGGGGCGGACTTTGTGTAGGGCGCGACAAAAATGAGATTGTTTGCCCTGGAATCAACATCAACATAATGTTACATCCCGCAGGCTTTGCACCTTATTTGTTCTTCCAATAAAAATAAGGGGCTGAACGCCATGCAAACACCATTTATTCAGAATCATCAATTTAATTATATTCAAAAACAAGCTGATTTCCTGCTTAAAACGCTACGCTCGGTTGTGGATCCCAAAGTATTGGAAACCGTCCGTTATACGGTCGGCACCAATGCGGTGAGCATCTTCGATGAACTCACTTCGGAGCAGAAGCAACTGCTGGAGCAGTTATCCACGTATGAGACGACACATGAATTGCAGACGTATCTGAACCAGCTCGAATCATATCTGATTCCATATCCGCAAGTATCAGCGAAGCAGATTCAGAAGCTTTTTCCAAAGGCCAAGAAGCTCAAAGTGCCCGATCTCGAATCCATCGATTACGCACACACAACCTATCTGAGATGGACTGACATTGCGACGAGCCGTTTGTTCATCGTGTACCCGTACGAAGGCAGATTCCTCGGTATTGAGGGACGGATTACACCTACGAACAAAAAGGGGTACTG
Organism: Paenibacillus sp. FSL K6-1122; assembly: GCF_037977015.1. Classification (NCBI taxonomy): domain Bacteria; kingdom Bacillati; phylum Bacillota; class Bacilli; order Caryophanales; family Paenibacillaceae; genus Paenibacillus; species Paenibacillus sp. FSL K6-1122. Next base: position 1,840,439 of record NZ_CP150272.1, read on the forward strand.
CATGTTCTGTCATCGTCATCAGGAGCTCGGATTCTTCAACGTGAAGACCAAGGCTCATTCGCCGGATAACTTTTCTTCCATTGCCCAGTACGTATGCATGGATAACACAGCTTGCAACCATAGTATTACCGATATCACTATGCTGGAGAAGTTTCTTCTCTCGACAGTAAAATAATGCAAGACACACAGGCAGGGTCGCTCTTCGGAGCGACCTTTTTGCCGTGTTCAAGTATAGTAATCCGCTATTGAACGTACCACAAAACTTCAGAATTCATATTCGGGTCATACCTTTTTTCTCATACGATCATGAAGTCGGAATATCGTTGGCATAGTTCAGTCCCAAGTGATGTGCATGGTTCAGCAGTGCCTCATAATGCTCAGGCTTGGATTCCAACGTTTCATATAAGTACTCAACCCTCGATTGGGACACGCCGCAGTAATCGGCAATCCCCACATTGAGCAGGTTGGCGATCGATTGACCATAGTTGCGCTTCTGCATCTGTTCTTCCGTCACACCCGAAAGAGCGATCCACAATATCTGCTGATGAGAGAGCTTGTTCGCGCCGTAGGCAAATCCGTTGTTCATGACACGATCCACATAACCTTTCAACATGGCTGGCAGATGCCACCACCAGAGAGGAAACACAAAAGCCACAGCATCGTGTTTCTTCAACCGCTTCATCTCCGTTTCAACCTCAGGCGAGAACACCTGATTTTCTTGGGTATAGTCTGGTTCATCCATCTCTCGGAGAATTGGGTCGAAGCCAATCCCATGCAAATCCAATATCTCATAACCGTGACCGGCATCGGTAAGACCCTGTGCAAAACGTTGAGCTACCTGAAAGGTCAAGGAGTCTTTTCTTGGGTGGGATACTACAACGAGTACGTTCATCTTATCTTTCACTACCTTTCTGGATTGCAGTCTTGTAGCCATAAATCAGTGGCTGATGCTATTATAAACAGGTATGAAAACATCTGGAAGTACGCACTTTGATGTTCTATAGGAAGAATGAAGTGCCATAGGAACATCAAAGTACCCTAAATGAATGCCTTGAAATAGATTTGAATAATGGAAAAAATAGCAGAAAAAAAGATCATGCTTCACCTTGATAGCCTATTTATGGAGGGGTTCAAAAATGACAGAACATGGAGAAACGAGTGCTCCAAAAAAATATAAAGTAGGCGTGGAAGCGGCCTTGGAAGTAATGGGTGGGAAGTGGAAGCCTTTGATTATTTATCATTTGATGACCGGACGGAAACGCACGTCGGAGCTTCGGCGGTTAATACCGGACATTACGCAAAAGATGCTGACAACACAGCTCAGAGGACTTGAAAAGGATGAGATCATACAGCGCAAGGTATATTCAGAGGTACCTCCCAAAGTGGAATATGAGTTGACGGACTACGGCTGGGGACTCAAGCCTGCCCTGGACCATTTGTGTTATTGGGGAGAAGAGCATTTGGATAAAATCCACGGAGATAAGTTTAAAGTTTTGGAGGACTTCGATTCTGAAGAGAAGGGGGCGAGAAATTGAATGGTGCGGAGCACGTGAAACAGGTAGTCCCTATTCGTTGTGAAGGCGTGGCTGTAGTTCTGTTGAAGAAAAGCCTCGATCAATACCGTGTACTGATGCTAAAGCGGGCTGGTCGTATGTTGCATAACGAGTGGTGTTATGTTGGCGGCGGGATAGAAAAGGGCGAGAAGGCATGGGAAGCTGCACTCAGAGAAGTTCATGAGGAAACAGGTATTACGGAAGTCCGGTTGTATTCTGCCAATCAATTCGAACAATATTATTCACCCATGGGGGAGTATATCTATACCGCTCCCGTATTCGTAGGATATGTGGATGAAAGCCAGGTTGTCCGGTTAAATCATGAACATACCGAGTACCAATGGATGACGTTTGACGAAGCTAAAGAAAATGCGGCATTGCCTGGGATTGATAACATTTTGGATTTTGTTGAAAAGCATTTTGCCAGAAAAGCCCCTTCCGAGTGGCTTCGGATTAATGAAGAGAATAATTAGGAGGTGGAACTCATCACATACAAGACGATTTATCCAAGAGCATGGTTGAGCCTATTATGTATGTTGGTCATTGAAGCTATGTTTTTCAGAAATATTATTTATGATGAAAATGGTATTATGAAGTACTTCCTGATCGTTATATTGACCTTTATTCTCGGTTATATCGTTTTTCTGCTCTGGCGTTTGTTTTTCACTAAACCCAGTATTACGCTGGAAAGCGATCATGTGATTTCTATGAAACATCAGAGATATGATGCATCTCAGATTGAGTGTATTTATATGAATTACAGACGGATTGGCATCAAACTCTATGGTAAACGGTTAGTACCGATGGATCTATGTTTTTACTTTCAACGAGGTCAGGAATCCGCAGGCGTAGAAGCTGTGCATGAATGGGCGGCGCGAAACGACAAAGAGATCAAACATAAATTTTTTCAAACCGTGGGGTAGAACAGTGTTTGTGAATATAAGGAATCGTTAGGGCTGAAGATTTTGGAGGCGTAGCGATGCAAACAATAGAGCAGTTTCTAACGAGATCAGGTCTATGCTTCAATAGCAAAGTAGATTCTATAAATCAGCAGGAGAGATGCATATGAAATATCTAACAAAAGAATGGTATGAGCTTTGTCAGCAGACACATCTTCATTTTGGTTTAAGAGTACATAACGGAGCTAACGAGTCAGATGAGAATCTATTTTTAAGGCTGTATAAAAGAAAGGAAAAAGCACATGTGAAGCAGGAGCGAGAGCTATATAACTTGGACCCACGTTTCATGCTGGAGCATGATGGACAGGTGCTCACTCGCCTAGACAAAGCTTTCGGTGAGGAAGAAGTGACAGAAGAGGATCAGATCGTTTATCACATGCCTCCGGAAGAACGAGCGCATATCGAGAAACTCATTATAGAATATGATGTGCGACCTCCTTTTGATGAGAAGAGATGCAAGGAAGAGTACAAAGAATCGATGGAGTCGAGTTTTCAATACAAGGCGGAACATTTGCCACAGGAAATCGTTGAACAAATTGCGGATATTCGTGTGTTTACTTTGGGATATTGCACGAGAGAGATGCTACAGCAATTGAAGAAACAGAGTGCGCACAATTGGAGACGTGTGGAACGCATATCGAAAGAATTTAGAGAAGTGATGACGGCACAGGATATTTCCGATGAAATACATGGGCGGATTCAATACCATGATTGTACAGTAACAGAACTGCTGACAGGGGATGAAGTGGTCATTCGTTTTGACACTCGTGGGGGCTTCACCAACATAAATAAACTTACGCTGGTTGCACCCGAAATCATCAAGCAAGACGGTGGGGTTGTAGGCAGTTACTGGCTGTATCAAGAGCTGTATCGAATCGATAACGGATATGAGCTTCATGTTCTATTTGATGGAGAGCATATGCCTGAATTGATTGTTCGCTGTGCTGATATTCTTGCCGAAGAGGAGTAAGATACAGTAATGCTAAGCAAGAGTCGTCAATTTGGTGAAATAAGTGTACACCACGAATTCTACCGAAAAGTGACGACTCTGATGAGAAAGGTAAATATACAATCCGGTGTATCTTGTAATCGATTTGAAGCATGTATAACACGTATCATCGTTTTGCGAGTATATTAATCCCGTCATCCAATTGTCCTGATAGTGATAGAACATCATAATAGATCCATTTTTCCGAATCAATGGTTTGCACTTTACCTTGACGGACAGCGGACAACTGCCTCCATACAGGGTTCTGCTGCAGTTGCGTATAGGTTAGGGCAGCTTCGGCCCCATAGACAATGACAAATAACCGGTCTGCTTCATATTGCCAGAGCTGTTCGACTTCTACTTTTCTACCATACTGGTTAGGGTGCTCTACAAGCAAATGTTGAACAAGTGGCGGTGGTTGCAAGCCGAAGGAACGGTACATAATCTCGCCCGCATTCCGGTCTCCCAGCACATATATTTCTGACCCTTCAATCAGGAGCAGGCCAACGGTCTCATCCTTACTTACATAATTTTTGATTTGCTGGTGTGCCATTTCACGCTTCAATTCGTAATCGTCAATCCAGCTCTTTGCTTGTTTCTCCATCCCAAACACATCACCAATAGCTTGTAAATGTTCCGTGGCATGGAGATCCATCCAAGGGATTGTCACCAGGGGAGCGATATGCTCCAGTTGTTGTTGTGTTTCATAGTCTAGCGTGTCACAACTGATAATAAGATCCGGTTTCAGAGCTTTCATTCTGTCATAATAAAAGATCGATTTGTCTCCAATGTTTGGAATGTTCACTCCTAAACGCCCAGCATAATAACCCAAATGATAGGCAGGTGCGCCAATCGGTTTGATGCCAAGTGCCAGTAGTGCACATACATAACTCATCGACATGATTTTGTACTGTCTCGTGTTCACATATACTCGCGGCGGGACGCCTGTGATCTGCTTAAAGCGACGGTTAAAATAATAACTGTCCCGATAACCGACCTGTTCTGCAATTTCAGCAAGCGGTTGTCTGGAAACGATCAGCAGTTCCTTTGCCCTGCGTATACGAAGCGTTGATATATATTCATGAGGCGTTACGCCAGTGATTTGTTTGAACAAATGAATAAATTGCTTGACACCAATCCCGGCCTGTTCAGCCAATTGTTTCATGCTAATCTCTTCATTAAAATGGTCTTTCAAAAATAAAACGCTCTGTTCCACCGCTTGCAAAGATGTTACGGTTTCAGATTTAATTATATTTTGCTTAAGTAATGTATGCATCCATTTCTGGAAACGGAAATGGTAGCTCAGCTGTTCTTCTTCGCTCTCAGGATGCTTCAGGGCAATTAGCTTGCGCAGCACTGCAAGTGTACGAACAAAAGGAGCAATGGTAATTTTGCTATTCGCGAAAGGATGCCGCATATCTTTGTCAGGCAGAGCAGAAATGATGTCAAAGGTTACACCAAAATAATGCATGTCTTTCTTTTCTACAGCTGAACTGACGATAAGCTTATCGCCAGGAGAGACTGCATAACAATCACCAGTGACAGCATGGTAACAATTGTCGTCTATATATATGCTGCCTGAACCTTTAGATACAACAATCAGCCTGTAACTCAGACTAACGTCGGGAAGTAGCTGATGCGTAGTGTTAATTGTTACGGATTCAATATCAACAAACCTAAAAAAATAGGAATGAAAGGCAGTAGGAGGGTGGGGGGAGTTGCTATGCGCAGTACGATTGTTCATGAAGTCACAGATTCCTCCTGCATACAATGAGAATTATTATCATTATATTAAATGACAAAGAAGAAGCTAGTCAACCATCAGGTGAGCTAGCTTCTTCTTTGTCATTGGTTATTAGTCAGGAATGATCGCCTTCATGACATCTTGCATTTTCTTCTCATAAGCGAGTGGACCATTTGTGATCCATACATCACCACGGACTTCATAGACATGACCTTGTTTAACCGCGGGGATTGTCTTCCATAACTTGCTTTCTTTAAGCTCCGTAGCCTGTTCTTCTCGTCCTTCATCTACAGCGAGGAAAATATAGTCTGCATCGATCTGTGGAATAGTTTCCATCGAGATGGCTTGAATATCCATATCCTCTCCCCATGCCAACTTGCGTACAATCGGGGCAGGCTCTAATCCAAAGTCGCCATATAATGCTGTGCCTACTTGACCTCCGGGACCTCCATATAATCGCATTTCTTTACTGGCATGAATGCGAATCATAGCTGCTGTTTTGCCTTTAGCGGCGACCTGTAATTGCTCCTTGGCAAGCTTCGTTTCTGCTTCACGCTTTTTGATTACGTCTTGTGCTCGTTCTGTCTTTCCGAGTAGATCAGCTACAGTAAGCAAGTTCTTTTTCCAGTTCTGCGGGTATTGAATTTCACTACCTGTAAATACATAGGTGGGAGCAATTTTAGACAATTTCTCATACGTACCGCCATCTGCCCAACCTTGGAAGCCCAGAATAATGAGATCTGGCTGCGCCGCCATGATTGCTTCAAAGTTAAATGCAGCTGTGTCGAGCTTCGGTACATCTTTTAAATAATCCTCAAGATAGGTCTGGTAATAGGTTCCGCTTGAGTATTGCATGATTGGTTTAACACCAAGAGCACTCATCTCGTCTTCGACGAATAATCCAAGAACGCGCTGAGGCTCAGCAGGTACTTCGATTTTCCCAAGGATATGCTCCACAGTACGCGGCCCCCTAGGTGTATCTTCAGATGATGCCGGTGTTTGTTCTGTCTGTACCGCCCCAGCCTCTTCCTTCACAGTTCCCCCGCCGCATGCAGTAAGTACGAAGATAAGCACAAAGATCATGCTAATTATAGAAAAGCCTTTTCTAGTAAATGTCATTCATCTGCCACTCCTTCTACTGATATCTATTCTCATTTAGGTGCTTTGCTTATCTTAAGTAGCAGGACGGATTAATTCAATGGACTTTTGAGTAAAAATGATCCTTTTTCGAAATATGTCTTAAATGTACATTTAACAAGAGACGGTTCGTTAATGAATTAAAAAAGCATATTTCCTTTAGTTTAAACTCGATAAAATGGTACTATTAACCAATGATCGTTGTGCTGACATTCTCATAGTGGAAGACTGAGAGAGCTCAAGAGGCAAAATAGGAGGGAATGTAGTGAAGATTAGCACCTTAGAAACCAAATTAGCTTCAAGATACAATGAGTTCGATCCTGAACAGGATGGGAATAAAAATACGAAGTTCTCTGACATTATTATTGATGGTACATCGCTCTATCAAAGGCTTCTTATTGATTATTTTTTACTTAAGAAATCACATGAATCCATGTATTATAGATATCCCATTTTAGTGTGTCCTTGGTGTGGGGATGAAGAGTGTGGATTTATTTCTGTAAAGATTGATAGGGAAGAGGATATTGTGATCTGGAGAGATTTCATATTGAACGACAAGAACCTACAGGTAGGCCCGTTTTATTTTGGTTGGGAAAATTATAAACAGGCCATCGAAAATACTTTTGGTACGGCAGGAATTCAGTAAGGAAAAAGGAGGATGAAGGAAATAGAGATGGAATGGACCACCAGTACGTTTGGTTATTTATCTACTCCCGTATTTGTCGTGGGCTTTGCATGTTACTTCTTTCCTGATTTTCTATACAAAATATTTGTCCTGATGAGATATCGAGAAATTAAACCGAATTACGAGTTTGAAGATAACCCACCTAATAGTGATATCCCTAAACATATCGAAATAATATTAAAAGTACTAGGCACCATAATGGTTATATTAGGGATGATATGGTTTTGGTTTTCGAAAGAGTTTTATGACTTATTATTTTGACAGCAAGGAGTTGGACACCATTTTTGAATTTATCTGGACTGTAGTGATCTCAATTATAAGTTTAATTGTCGTTCTTATCTTTGCTGCAATTGTACGTTATGCGATAGATTCATCCAAGACATCGCAAAAGCTGGATGTATTAATCAAAGAAGTACACTATCTGAAAACTGAAATTAAAAAATTGCAACACCATAAGCAGCAAGATGGTAGCAAGCATATTATTGACGAGAAAGTATAGATGAACGACAAGACTTGAAATTTTTCTGAGAAGGGAACGGACCTTGATGAAACCACAGGGGAACGTACAAGCTGTTTTTATAGACAGAGATGGAACAATTGGTGGTACAGGTCATTTTATTCATCCGAGAGTTTTCAGATTATACCCCAATGCTCAAGAAGCAATTATGCATTTAAAGCGAGAAGGAATTATGGTACTGGCTTTTACGAATCAATATCGAATCTCACGTGGAGAAGCAAGTGTTGAGGATTTTGAAGAGCAATTTCGTGAGTATGGATTCGATCACTCCTATATATGTCCGCATGAGCAAGAATGCAGTTGCAGAAAGCCTAAACCCGGAATGTTATTACAGGCCTCCGAGGAACACGGTCTGGATTTATCCAAATGCATAGTTATTGGAGATGTAGGAGATACAGACATGCTTGCTGCCCATGCCGTAGGAGCGACCAAGATTATGGTGAGAACAGGGTGGGGGGAATCTTCACTAACCAAATTCAGAGACAAATGGACGGAGACCGAACCTGATTATATCGCAGAGGATATTTGGGATGCCGTACAATGGATCATTCATGGAAGAGAATTCAGAGAATAATTTTTAGCTCCAACCAAGAAGAACGAGCCCATTTTGAAAGATAATTCAACCCACTGTGCAACTGGAATTCAAACACATCTTATGTTCACCAAATGAATTCAGATCCTAGTTATTATGAGGAGAACCATATGTTAATTAATCCAACGATTAATGAGATCAATGACTTATTCAAGATGCATTCTATCAACGAAGAAATATCTGAAATTCAAAGTTTGTCAGGTACCACAGCTGGACGTATTTATCGGTTGAGTACAAGTCTGAATAAGCACTATATTTTGAAATCAGATGAACCCGAACAGATTCACATCGCCCAGAAGTTTTTGGATACGTATAAGAATTCTTCGTTACTGCCTGAAGTTTTGTTGACGGATCCGGATAACACTTATTTCATTTATACGTATATGGAAGGTACGACCCATTTCAACCGGGGCCTGAAGAGAGACTGGTTAACTCGTCTGGTGAAAGAGTTATTCAATACATATGTGCGTTCTACAGATACGAAATCATGGGGCAGAATAGAGTTCCCACAGAGGACATGGAAAGAATTCAATCAGATTAGTATTCATGAAGCAAAGATGAATATCGGAAGTGTTTTAACGACAGATGATTATAATCTGGTTCAATCCAAAGTGGATCGTCTTTTTCATGAGGAAGAAGAAAAGTTTCTTTTACATGGCGATACGGGGGTTCATAATTTTGTATATGATCAAAATGAACTCATCGGCGTTATTGACCCATCTCCAATGGTTGGACCTATCCTCTATGATTTCTTGTATGCTTTTAGCTCTTCGCCGGATGATATCAACACCGAAACATTATTTGCTACGTTCGAACTTTTAGAGCAAGTAGATATGGATAAATCCAGATTGATAGAGGAAGCTCTGGTCCATCTATATTGCCGAATTGGGCTGAGTAACAAGCATCATCCTGATGATCTGCCTGAGTATTTGAAGGCTTGGCATGAATGGAAGCGATTATGTCAGGAACTTTGAACTAACAAACTTTTTACAGCTATCGCAAGTGCCTTAGTTCAGACTATACAAGACAGGAGAGATATCACAAGTTGGATAACAAAAGGTTTTTGAATCGTCCGAATTCTTGGACGACCTCCGAGATGCTTCATGGCGACTTACTTGCCAGTAAAGAACTTATCTATGACAAGTGTGGCTTTGTATGCTCACAACCACATGAAGAAACACAAAATGCTGAATATGGTGCATATGTGTTCACCATAAATGCTCTCTCCATTCGATTTCGCGTCGCCAAAACCACGCCAACCAAGATCGGACAATTTGTTACCCTATGGCAGCGGAGTGAGGATGGAACGACACAGCCATATGATGGATCAGATCCAGCAGATGTGTATGTCATTAGTACGCACACAGGCAGCCACTTTGGGCAATTTGTATTTCCGAAGCATGTATTGTTACAGCGAGATATCCTATCGGATCAAGGCAAAGGTGGCAAGCGCGCAATACGTGTATATCCGCCTTGGGACAAACCAACAAGTAAACAGGCTCTAAAAACGCAGCAATGGCAGCTGGAATACTTCGTGGAAGTACCTTTTACCGAACCATTGAACTGTGATCAAGCCCGGGTACTTTATGGCACCAAACGATTGAAGTAAGTGATAAAGTAGCCCAGCATCTCCAAACTCTTCTCCTCTGAATATCAGCTTGTCACCGATCTTTTCGTCATATCTCCTCTAATCGTTATTTCCCAGTACTGAAGCATGTGTTATGTCCTCCATTTGTTAGAATAGTGAACGTCAGTTCAGTTGATTTTTTTGAAATTTGTGCTTGCCTTAATGTGAACATTAAGCCTTAGGATGTAAAAAAACCGGCCAAATGCATCCAAAAATGAATATAAAGGTGGAGTCAGCAGTATGGCTTTCTCGATAAAAGAAGCTTCGGAGCAGCTGGGTTGTCCTGCACATAAAATTCGTTACTACGAGAAGGAGGGAATGCTCCCTTACATTCAACGGGATCAACATAGAAATCGGATGTTCGAGGAAGAACATCTGGATTGGATGAGACTGATGTCCTGTTTCAGGGCAACGGGTATGAAAGTATCTACACTGAAACAGATGGTTAGTCTGGCACTGGACGGGGATTCAACGATTCCACAACGGAAAGCGATCCTTCACGAATATAAGCGCCATAATTATGAATTGTATGGCGTTTTTTGGCATTTTCGGCTGGGAAAACAAAAAACGCATGTTCAGAATCGGTTCAGAATCGTTTGTTATAATTCACGTGAAGTTTCAAATTTTAAATGTAAATGAGGAGGAACATGATTTGAAGGGGAGCATAGGGGGCAAAAAGATGGCATCTTTCAAACGAGGGCTAGTGATTATGCTGGCATTTTTGATAATGGTGGCATTCATGACACAAAATTCTGCGCAAGCTGTTTCTGGCGAATGGGAACAGGTGAGTCCATTCCCTACGGCTAATTCGATTAGTGCTGTAGCCTATGGCAACAATAAATTTGTCGCTGTGGGACGAAATCAAGTAATTATCACTTCCACTGATAGTAAGAATTGGATAGTCTCGGACCATCCACAAGCAGTGAATTCCAATCTAGCAAGTATCATCTACGGTAATGGCAGATTTGTCGCAGTTGGATCAAGTGGTTTGATAGTAACCCTAGTAGACGGTGAAACTCAATGGAAAATTCAGAGACAGAATATCACCTCTTACGCTATAACTAGCGTTGTATTTGCCAACGGGAAGTTCGTAGCAGTAGGGGCCAATGGAATTGTTATGACATCCACAGACGGGATAACTTGGACGGGGCAGCCAGTAACCAGTACATATCATATGGGTGTTACTTACGGCAAGAATAAGTTTGTTGGTGTCGGGCAAAGAGGATCTGTGATCCAATCTGCCGATGGAACTACTTGGAGCACAGCAACAGTCAACAATACCTATATGTTTAATGGAGTAACTTATGGCAATAACAAATTTGTAGCTGTTGGTCAAGGTGGTTTGATTGCCACATCCAGTGATGGTAACAGTTGGACAACCGCAATCAGCAATTCCACGGTCACGTTTAACACAGTGACTTATGACAACCTTAATAACTTATATGTAGCAGTCGGTGGAGGAGGCACCATTGTGACCTCAGCTAACGGAACGAACTGGACAGTTCAAACCACAGGTACTATAAAGGATCTTAATGGTGTTTTTGCTAGGGATGGTCTCATTTTTGCTGTTGGTTACAGTGGTGTGATCTTAACCTCTAATAATGGAATGACTTGGACAGATCAGTTGAGGGGAACAGCTGCAGGTCTTGAAAGCCTGACTTATGGCAATGGCATATTTGTTGCAGCTGGTTATGAAATGATAGGATCGACGAGTCTGATAGGTGCAATTTACACATCTGAAGATGGACAAAATTGGGTAAACCGAAAAAAGGCAGTTTTTCCGTATAAACGAGATTATATCAGTAGTGTTAGCTATGGTAACGGCAAATTCATAGCCGTAGGGTATAAAGAACTTTCCGGACTCTCCAATACTGGGCTTATTATGACCTCATCTAACGGAGTATCTTGGACAGAGCAATTATTAGATGAAGGGACACTCTTGGATAGCGTATATGGTGATCATCAATATGTGACTGTAGGGGCTTTTGGCAAAATAATGACTTCACCGGATGGTGAAACTTGGACGAGCCGAACAAGTGGAGTGTCAGTTCCGCTTACTGACATTAGTTATGGAAATGGTTTATATGTTGCCGTAGGCGGGAGTACAGTTGTGACATCGCCTGATGGGGTTACATGGAAGGAACAACCGAGTGACTCTTCAAGGTATATATATGATATCGCATACGGTAACGGTTTGTTTATTGCCGTTGGACCAAGTGGAAAAATCATCACTTCTTCCAACGGGGAAAACTGGAGTACTGTAACGAGTACGGTAAATAATGTGCTTCAAGGTATACATTATGACATGAATGGATTTAAGGCTACTGGTAACTCTGGAGTCCTGCTTACTTCACCGGATGGTATCACTTGGACCAAGCAAATAAGCGGGACAAAGGTTGATCTGCGCGGCAGCATCTCAAGCGGAAGCGAGGATGTAGTGATAGGTTTGGATGGACTTATTTTGCGGAAATCGGTTATGAACAGCACGATCGATCCTACAACCGCTTCTTTTGACAAAAACAGTTCATCTGCAGATTACAAGGATATTGAAACAGAAGTCGTCTTAAATGGGAATGAATTCACTGGAATTGAAAATGGAGCCGAGAAGCTCGTATTGGACAGCGATTACAAGATGGTTGCGGGTACTGTGACGATCCGTAAGGAGTATTTGGTCAAACAAGCAGAAGGAACAATAGACCTGAACTTTACCTTTAGTACAGGGGCTACACAGAAGCTGGTAGTTACAATTAATAACACTACACCAAAGGTCGTGACGGTTAGCTACTTACAAGGAGAGCATGGGACAATCGACGGCACGAGCGAGCAGGTAGAGATTGGCGGACATCCAGTAAACGTGCCTACAGTCACGCCTGCTAAGGGGTACCATTTTGCAGGATGGAGCAGCGATGGTGGCATCACTAAGCTTAGTAGTCATGAAGTAGGTACATCCACAGTAACAGCTAATGTAACGTATACTGCACAATACACGGTGTTTGTCATGGGAGATGCAGATGGCGACGGTAAAGTGACTGCTGCTGATGCACTTTTGTTAACCAAATACATGAAAGGCAAGATTACACTTACGCCGGAGCAATTGCACGCGCTTGATATGAATGGTGATGGGAAATGGGACGATGAGGATGTCAAAGCGATTCTTGCCATCGCCATAGGAAAGGGTTGATATGATGGCTTGGAAAAAATGGATTTCAATAATGATGGCGGTCGTTGTATTTTTAACTTTTGGAACAATGGGTTATGCCGAATCTAGTTCAGATGTAGCTTCAAACTCGATTAAGGTAAGCAGCGAACAAGGATATCCTGGAGATTTCGTTGACATTTCGGTACATTTGACACCGGAGGATCTGATCAATCACTATGACATTTCGATTGGATTTGATGAATCTACGTTGGCGTTGGTACCTGGAAATGAAGTGACAGATGAGTTGGGGGTCATTTCTGATGAAGGGGGTTTTGAATCGGATTTTTCTAGTAATGGGACGATCAATATCAAGGCTAATCCAGTATTCATTACAGAAGCAGATACAAAGGCATTCACTCTTCATTTCAAAATCACGGACTCTGCAGAGCCTGGAGACTGGGATTTTAATGTGATAAAACATGACCTCTACGAGGGTGATGAACTCGCTTCCACCTCAGTTGAGTCTGGGAAGGTAACGGTAAAGACAAAAAGTACGATTAAGCATACTGTGACATTCGACTCACAGGGAGGCAGTGTTGTAGAGAGTGTGACCAACGTGGACAGCGGCAAGACGATCAGTGCTCCTCCAGCGCCGACGAAGGCGGGCTACTCGTTTGCAGGCTGGTACAAGGATGCGTCCGTTGCGGATGCATGGAACTTTGAAGAAGACGCGGTAACGTCTGATATGATGTTGTATGCGAAATGGACGCGGCACGCGGTGCAGATTCAGGTTGGCTCGGTGAGCGGAATGCCTGGCTCCACGGTGGACGTACCAGTCACAGTGACCGACTTAACTTATGGAATAGCAGCCTATAGCGTACAGCTTGATTTTGACACAGAAGATTTGGAAGTAACGGGAGTTACGGGAAACGTTGGAGATTACTTCGACTCCAATTACGATAACGATGCAGGCTGGCTCAAAACAGTATGGGTAGATAATGATGGGGGAGATACACCGATCCTTGCCGGAGAGAGAATGTTTACTGTTAGCTTCAAAGTGAAGAGCGAGGCAGTGTTAGGCGAGAAGGCGCTGACAGTGCAGACAGAAGATTCCGCTCTATTCTCCATCATGGATGAATCAGGGATAGAGATGAACAAAACGCTTACCCCTGGCAAGGTAACCGTAATCGAGGGACCAGTGCAACATATGGTTACATTTAACTCGCAGGGAGGTAGCGAGGTTTCCAGTATCTCCAATGTGAATAGTGGCACGACAATCAGTGCTCCGACAGCACCGACGAGAGCCGGTTACACATTTGCAGGTTGGTACCAAGAAGCAGCGGGTACAAATGCTTGGAACTATGCAACGGATATAGTCACCTCGGATATGACATTGTATGCGAAGTGGACAAGCAATGGTTCGAACAATTCGAACAACTCAAATAACTCAAATAACTCAAATAACTCAAATAACTCAAATAACTCTGGCATGCTATCCGTTCCAAGTACGTCGTCCGACGATAAACCAGTCGGTTTTCAAGTCATTGTTGACGGTATTGTGAAAGACCAAATTGCTACAGGATCGACGGCTATAGAGAACGGAAAATCGGTGCTGAAGGCTACAATTGATTCATTCAAACTAGCTGATCAACTTAAGAAGGCTGCTGACAAATCCACCGTGGTCATTCCTGTGACCGCCAAAACAGACAAAGTATTAGTGGTTTTGACCGGTGAAGCAGTGAAAAGTATGGAAATTAAACAATCGATCTTGGAGGTACAAACGACAAACGGTACCTATAAGCTGCCTGCTGGGCAAATTAACATCGATGATATTTCCTCTAAACTGGGCGAACAAGTTAAACTTTCTGACATTGTCGTTCAGGTGGAGATTGCTAAGAGCGATGAGGATACAGCTGTTCTCGCCAAGACTGCTTCTGCGCAAGGAGGCTTTGAGGTTGCAGCCCCGCCGGTCACTTTTAATGTAACAGCTTCTTACAATGGTAAAATAGTAGCTGTTGAGCAGTTTAGCAGCTACGTGGAACGTGAAATTCCGCTTCCCGCTGGTATCGATGTGAGCAAGGTGACGACGGCAGCCGTGCTGAATTCAGATGGCCGTGTACGCCACGTACCAACCTATCTCACGACTCGTGAAGGGAAGAATTATGCGACCGTGAACAGTCTCACCAACAGCGATTACTTCCTGATCTGGAATCCAAAGACCTTTGCGGATGTGGAAAGTCACTGGTCAAAGCAGGCCGTTAATGATATGGCTTCCCGATTGATTATCAAAGGTAAAGATGAGAATCATTATGAACCGAATGCTGTCATCACTAGAGCAGAACTTACAGCCATTATGGTTCGTGCGTTGGGCTTGTCTGACACTGGCACCGAGAGTGCATTCAATGATGTCTTGTCCAGTGATTGGTACGCAGGCTCTATCGCTAAGGCTGTGGAGTATGGCTTGATTGAAGGCTATGAGAACCGGACCTTTGCTCCTAACCAAGCTATTACTCGGCAGGAAGCATTGGTGATCATAAACCGGGCGATGAGACTGGCGGGTATAGCAGCTGACGGAGCCTCTCCAGACTCTCTGCTTTCTCCATTCGCAGACCAAACAATGGTTGCATTATGGGCAAAGCAGGCCATGGCTGCAGCTGTGAAGAACAGACTTGTAGAAGGATCGAATGAAGGCTTGATGCCTACAAAGAACCTTACCCGAGGTGAAACTGCAGCAATAGTGCAAAGGTTTTTGATAGAGACCAATCTAATTGATAACCCGAATGACTGATGGGATAATTTACTGATGTACAAAACTAGGCTCTATGTTTTTAATAGAGCCTGGTTTTTTTGTTGTTAATTGATGATGAGCAGGGAACATACATGCTAGGGCTCTTTAAAATATCGGTATTGTTATATATACTAATGATAGTTTAACCCTACATAGAGAAGATCACGGAGAGGAGCGGTTTTTATTATGCCGACCTACTACTACCTTGCAGCAGTTTTATTAGTTGTAACAGCCTATTTGGTTCGACGTAAGCTCAAGATTTTCCGTCCAGCAGCAGGAAGACGCAGAAAACAGATGAAAGTTACGTACAGACGAAAAAAAGCACCATTGAATCTTGGACTTCGAGAAGAAGTCTCCTATCAGCAAACCATTCTTCAATTGGAGAAGAGTTACAATAAGCATTTTGCCAACAAACTCAAGATCCGAATTCAACAGGAATATCCTCACATGAAAACGCTGGAGTATCGGTGGAAATTGATAGAACTTAAGCGATATTTCATTATGGCTTCATTACTTAAGCAGGTGCCCATGTTCAGTGATGAAGTTGATGATTTGTGGCATGAGATGCTGATGTTTACGAAATCTTACGCTGATTTTTGTGCAGAATTAATGGGTTCCACGGTACACCATGAGCCGGCAATCACCCGCCGCGAAACGCCAGGAGCACGTGCATGGTTTGACTGGGTGTACTGTCAATTATTTGAGTTCACCCCCTACAGTGCTGCAATCTGGGGTGATTTTTTCACTTACCCATTATCCAGTGATGTACAGAAGCTGATCGCACAGGGAGATCAATTCGAACTGGTAAATGAACTGTTTCATGCCAGACGCATGCAGGAGGATCCTGAAGCTGCTCAGGTGATTATCTACTTGATTGATCAACTACGTAGATGCGCAACTCTAAGTAAAGACGAGCTATCTCCAGCGTCTTCCGGAAGTAGCGATGTAGCTCTCGTCATGGCTAGCGCCATGGTGTATTACTCCATGCATAACGTGGCGACATATGGGCTACACATGGGCCGGCTGGAGCAGGAAATTCTTCCACAGGAAAAGGCAGCCTATGGTTCCTCGTCAAGCAGTGGCTGCACGAGCAGTTCCAGCTGTTATGCGGATCAATGTACCGACAGCAGTAGTTCCTCGGGAGGATCTGGATCATCCTCGGGATCATCTTCCGATTCTTCTTGCAGCTCATCCAGCTGTTCATCTTGTGGTGGTGGCGGAGATTAATGAGATTGAGTATTTGGGCTACAGTGAATTTGCAATCTTGAATGAAACAGTCACTAGACAAATGGAGATTGCCGGAAGGGAAGAGCACATGCGAAGCAACAAATTCACACCGTATTTAAGTTTTATAGGTTTTGGTTTAGTCGTTTTGACCTTGAGTGTGAATGTAAGCTTTAAGCTAGGAATTGAGAAAGGCTTGGATGAAGTCCAAGCTGGAACGCGGAAAAATGAACAAAGAAGATTTCTTGGATCAGATCAAGAAAGTTAAGACCAGTTTGGGAATCAACATCATTTATATTGTTATCCTGCTGTTTCAACTTGGATACGTCATAGTGAACTGGGACGAGGTTAATATTTAGTGTTCTGACCTGCCTTTCCTGATTTTGATAGAAACATACATAACCTTTAGGAGGAATAATCTTGAAAGCATTATCGATCGTCAGTCTTATTTGGTACGTACTTAATTTTTTGTTAATAGCAGTTTTTTTAGATGGTTCGCAAGAAGGTGCGGAGGTAGCGGCAGTTTTGGGACTTCTGGGTGGACTGTATGGTCTGCTTTTCTCAATCCTAGCTTTGATCGTATCAAGCAAGAGAAAAAAGACCCCTGTAAATGTTCATGAACAACTGCTTCAGCTAGGTGACTTAAAAGAGAAAAATATCATATCAGAATATGAATTCGATCAGAAGAAAGAGAAGTTACTCTCCAGATACAAGTAGTCCAGAGGCCGCTACGGTTAGGTAAAGGCTATTCTGTTTTCTACTCATACCAAAAAGCTGGACTTAGGAAAATAAAAACAGGGCGTTCCCTTCACCGGAGAATCTGCCCTGTTTTCATTTAGAAGCAACTAATATTTGTTACCCATCTCAATGGTGATGATGCGCATGGGCATCTGGTGCGTCGCCTTTGACGGTACATAACACCGAGGTGTCATGCAGATGTTTTTCGGACTCCACTTGGAGCGTCACATGTTTGATTTCTTTATGTTCCAGCATATGTTCAATCTTCTGAACCAGGATCTCGGATGCATAGACATCCATCGTTCCATCCACCACGATATGAGCGGTCAGCGCGTTCAAGTTACTGGTAATGGACCAGACATGCACATCATGAACGCCTTTGACGCCATCGACTTGTTTGATGGTCTGCACCAGTTCATTCACATCGACATTGGCTGGGGTGCCTTCCATCAAGATATGCAGGGATGATTTGGTGACATAGAACCCACTACGCAATACCAGTGCCGCGACAATTACACTCGCCAGTGGATCGGCCCAACCCCAGCCAAAGAACATCATGAGCAGTGCTGCCGCAATGGCCCCAACCGATCCCAGCATGTCGCTAATGACATGGAGATAAGCACCGCGCATATTCAGATTATTTTCCGTATCACTACCTCGCATCATGATCCAGGCCACCAGAATATTGATGAGCAACCCAATGACGCTGATGATCAACATGCCTACGGTTGCAACTTCCGGGGGATTGATGAAACGCCCAATCGCTTCGTAGAAAATGTAGAGTGCAATGGCGATTAACGTAATTCCGTTTAACGTAGCGGCCAAAATTTCAAATCTTCTGTATCCGTACGTTTTGCCAGTATTCACCGCTTTTTCACCAAAGGTGAACGCCAGCAAAGCGATCCCGAGCGCAATGGAATCGGACAACATATGACCTGCATCCGAGATAAGCGCGAGACTGTTGGTGATGAATCCACCAACGGCTTCAACGATCATATAGATGGTAATAATAATGAAGGAAAATAACAGCACTTTCTTATTATTGGTTGTGTGAGCGTGGTTGTGTCCATGATCGTGCCCATGGTTCTGATCGTGATGATGTCCGGACATTTAAATCCTCTCCTTTGGAGCCTTGCTCCGTTATGTAATATGATTTCTAGTGTGGAATATAGATGATTCTTGGCAATGGTTGATCGTCTACAAATGAATATATGAGCGATTGTTCATATGTTATGATTTTATTATAGTTGCGCCTCATAGTAGTGTCAACCAGATTTAAGGAAATATAAACATGACCGGTGTGTCTCAGCGCGTATGTACTAGCTAATGCGTTTGTTTTTATGCTACCATCTGTGCAGAATCAAAGTGAGATGTACTTGTTACATAGAAGGGCGGACAACGATATGAAACATCTGCTGCTGGCAGACGATGATGCCAATATTCGAGCACTCCTGCGGCATGTCATGACCAAGGAAGGGTATCGGGTACATGAAGCGCAGGATGGATTGGAAGCGGTCAAACTGATGCAAGAAACACCGATCGATCTGGCAATCCTCGATGTGATGATGCCCGGCATGGACGGACTGGAGTTATGTGATTTCATTCGGCAGCATTACGACATTCCAATCATGTTGCTGACGGCTCGAGATCAGCTATCTGACAAAAGAGATGGTTATTTGAAAGGAACAGATGAATATGTGACCAAGCCATTTGAACCGGAAGAGTTAGTCTATCGGGTAAAGGCATTGTTTCGTCGGTACCATCGCACATCCAGCGATATTATCCGTATGAACCGGATCGTCATTGACCGTAACAATGTGGAGGTTACCGATGGGCAATCCATTCTCTTTTTGCCAATGAAAGAATTTGAATTACTTTCACAGCTGGCCCAGTTTCCGGGCCGTTTGTTCTCGCGGGATGAACTCATTCGGCTCGTCTGGGGAGCAGATTACGAAGGAGATGACCGTACCGTTGATGTGCACATCAAGCGATTGCGTGATCGATTTGCCGATTATACGGAAGATTTTGTCATTCAGACTGTGCGGGGTATTGGTTACAAGATGGAGGTGAAAGCACCTTGAGGACCTTGTACGTCCGGGTATTCCTCATTACAATTGCCGTGATTATGGTCAGCGGCATGCTCGGTTTTCTTTTGTCCAACATCTACTATCATACAAAACTCAAGGATTTCAATGATGAGAAGCTGGTGGGCATCGCGACCCATATGAAGCAATTTGTGGAGCAGCAACCCGGCACGATGGAGCAGTATTTGAACAATGCCGCCGCACTTGGGTACGAAATCTATGTGACGGATGGAAAAGGCAACGACCTATTCTACGGCCGCGAATTCCGTGAAAAAGATCTGGACAAGCAAGCTGTAGAACTGGTGTTGAATGGTGAGGTATACCATGGCGTCGCGCAGTTCCCAAGCAAACCGTTCATTACCGGATTCTTCGATAATCAATTAAGCAATACCGTGGGTGTTCATCTACAGCTAGGCAATGCGAATTACGCCCTCTTTATGCGTCCGGATGTAATTCTGCAATTCGGTGAGCTGCGGATCTTTTTTGCGCTGATTGGAGCATTGACGATAGGTATTAGTATCCTGATCTTTCTGATCAGTACCCGCTATCTGGTCAATCCGATTGAACGTCTGTCCGAGGCAACCAAACGGATTGCGCAAGGAAAATATAATCTGAAATTGCCTACCGCAAGGCGGGATGAGATTGGACAGCTGGCCCAGCATTTCATGACCATGAGTCGTGAATTGGAAAGGGTAGATCAGGCGCGACAGCAGTTTGTATCGAATGTATCGCATGAGATTCAATCACCGCTGACCTCGATTCAGGGTTTTGCCCAATTGGTGGCGGATCGGGATCTGCCTGAACAGGAACGGGAGCACTATGCATCAATCATAGAGGAGGAGAGTCGTCATCTCTCTTTGCTCAGCAAACAACTGCTTCTCCTGTCTTCCCTTGAACAAGGCAACGAAGATCTGTCCAAAGTAAAGTTCTCTCTGCGAGATCAATTCCGGCAAGCCGTTCAGGTGCTGCAATGGCAATTGGAAGAAAAAGAACTGTTGCTTCGGATTTCGGTACCCGAATCCATCCAGCTGGTTGGCAATGAAGTGCTGCTCATGCAAGTTTGGATGAATCTACTGGGCAATGCGGTGAACCATCTACCACAGGGAAGAAGCATTGAGATTCATGCCGAGCAGACAGATAACCAGTGTGTGATTCAGATTCGGGATACAGGAGACGGAATTGCTGCGGAGCATCTGCCTTTCCTGTTCGATCGATTCTATCGGGTGGATCGTGCGCGGGAACGTTCTTCTGGACGAACCGGGCTTGGACTTGCCATTGTGCAGAAAATTATCCGAATTCATGACGGTACAATCGAGGTTTTCAGTTCGCCTGAGGGTACGGTCTTTATCGTGACACTTCCGCAGATGTAATCTGTTATTCATTTGCCGTTCATTTTCGCCTCCTATACTTGGATTATCAAGAGGGAGGTCACAGAACATGTACTTGGCTATTCGGGAAATGAGGTATGCCAAAGGGCGCTATGCCTTAATTGCTACAATCATGGTACTGGTTTCATTTCTGGTACTGTTTGTTACAGGTCTTGCACAGGGGCTGGCGTATGATAACGCAGCTTCGGTCAAAAATATGGCAGCAACCCACTTTGTGCTGGAGCAGGATTCGAATCATCGGTTCACCCGGTCACAAGTGGATCAGGATCAACTTAATCAAGCTCGCTCCGTGGTGGGGCAAGAGAACGCTGAGCCACTCGGTGTGAAAATGACAACCGTCAGTCCAACCGGCGACACAAAAAAGATCGATGTCACGCTGTTCATGGTTAATCCGGAGGGCTGGCTTGCTCCAACGGTGACTGAAGGGTCTCTGATTACGGATCAGACAAAAGGGCAGGTTGTGGTGGACCAAAAGTTGTCTGAATCTGGTGTCACGATTGGTACCGTTCTGGTCGATCAAGCTTCGGGAACGGAGTGGACCGTTGGTGGATTTGTACAAAATGAGTCCTTCAGTCACTCCCCAGTGGTGTTCCTGAATGAACAGGAATGGCTTACGCTTCAAGGAGGTTCACGAACTTTGCAAGGTTCAGCAGACACCAATGCTAATGCTCCGATATACAATGCTATTGCGATTAAGGATGGGGGCGATCAGGTAGACCGCCTGAGTGCTGCAATGCCTAATATGGAAGTCATCACAAAGTCGGATGCCGTATCGGCCATTCCTGGATATAAGGAAGAGCAGGGATCGTTGCTCATGATGATCGCTTTTCTATATGTCATCTCAGCGTTTGTACTTGCGGTATTTTTCTATGTCATCACGATTCAGAAAACAAGTCAGTTCGGCATATTGAAAGCGATCGGAACGCGGAATGGTTATCTGGCGGGGAGTGTTTCGTTACAAGTCTTGGTCTTGTCAGTTGGTAGTCTGGTCATTAGCGTACTGTTGGTTCGACTATTCGAGTCCATCTTGCCAGCATCGATGCCATTTCAATTAGGTTTATCCACCCTTGCACTGACCTGTGTATTATTCATACTCATGTCTGTGGCGGGTTCGTTATTCTCGGTGTGGAAGGTTACCAAAATTGATGCACTTGATGCGATTGGGAGGACAGCAGCATGAGAAACCGATTGGTATTGCAGGGAATTACACAGACCTTTGAAGATGGCGGCAGGAAACGCACGATTCTGGACAAGCTGGATCTTGAGGTTGCTGAAGGGGAACTTGTAGCTGTGATGGGGCCTTCCGGCTCGGGCAAAAGTACATTCCTGTCCATTGCTGGCGCACTTCTTGAACCAACGGAAGGAACGGTTTTGCTGGACGGGTCTTCTATTATGGGCAAAAGCAAACAAGATATATCCGATGTACGGCTCCAGCAACTCGGTTTTATCTTTCAAAGTGCCAACCTCATTCCGTATCTGAAAGTAGAAGAACAACTGATGGTGGTCGCAAAGCTCGCCGGAACGGATAAAAATAAGGCGGAGAAGCGAGTGGATGAGCTGCTGGGTACGGTGGGGTTGACCCATCGGAGGAAGGCATATGCAGAGAAGCTGTCTGGCGGAGAACGTCAGCGGGTCGCCATTGCACGGGCGTTGATGAACGATCCGGCTGTCCTGCTCGCGGATGAACCAACAGCCAGTCTGGATGCGGAACGTGGGCTGGATATTGTAGGCATGATTGCACGGCTCGTGAAAGAGCAGGGCAAGAGTGCAGTGATGGTTACGCATGATGAGCGGATCTTGCCGCTCTGTAGCCGGGTTCTTTTTTTGGAAAATGGAAAGCTGGTGCAGCATTAGAAGGAGAATGGTCTGAGAGTCTGGAGAGAACACTGATTCAAGGCTTAAGGGCAGAGAGCGTAAGAAGAGGGTCACGTATTCCCCGGTGGGAAGGTGGCCTTCTTTCTGTGTTTTCGACTATAATTGGAAGAATAGTGGAATTAGATAGAGAGGATCGGGTGCGGATGAGTAGCTTGAGTGCGGAACTATTTCCGGCGCTGAGTACGTCAATTCATTGGGGAATTATTGAGGCGGAGTTCAGATTGAACGACATCGTGGATGAAAAGCTGGTGAGTAATATTAGCATCATTCCGTTTGTCGGGGATCAATGTGTCGTCTTTCAACTGGATAATGGAGATTGGGAGCTGCCTGGAGGGACGCTTGAAGCAGGTGAGCAGTATATGGATGGACTGAAGCGCGAACTGATGGAGGAACTTGGGGCAGAAATGCGGTCCTATCAGATCTTTGGTCAATTCTATTGCACATCCAGTGCGTTGGAACCGTATCGACCGTATATCCCGCATCCCCATTTCGTACGAATCATCGGTTATGGAGATGTTGAACTTGTCGGTGATCCGCTGAATCCGGAGGATGGTGAGCAGGTGGTTGCAGTGGAAGTGGTAGAGATTGATGAAGCGATCCAAAGATTCCAGAAACAGAACAGACATGACATTGCGGAGATGTACAAACTGGCTTATGTACTGCGAGAAGACGCTAAATAGTATTTTTATAAAATGGAACAAGCATGATTCTGGACAAAAAAGGGTAACAACGAATTAAATAAACTTTGCCTTGGGAGTGATATCTAATGCAGGAACTTTTTAAGAAGATCATCAGTACAGAAGTCAAACCCGTATTTGCCAAACACGGCTATTCCAAGAAAAATCTGAATTTCTACAAAGCGGATGGAAACCTCGCATATAAGTTCAACATTCAAAGAGCAAAGTATAACACCAGTAGACAAGTCCAGTTTTATGTTAATTGTGGTGTTCATTCCACCGAACTTGCGGAGTTGCATTCCGTTGGATTGAATGGAGACATATTGGAGTTCACATCTCATTTTACCTGCCGAATCAGAGAAATAGCCCCTTCCGCTCCGGCCCACTATACCTTAACGCCTGATATCGATCCAGACGCTTTATCGAAAGAACTGGTGTCACATTTGGAAGAGGGTATGTCATTCTTACACTCGCTAACAGGGGCCAAAGATATAGTCCATTATTATATGGACAAGACAGCGCTATATTTAAGCGAAGTAACCTTCCGTTTCCTGCTAAAAGCCGGCGATACGGAAGAAGCCAAGCATTATTTACAGCAACTGCACGCCAAATACGGAGCCGAAAAGCGCTGGACGATATTAGAAAAGAAATATGCAGCTGTTTTTGCCGAGTACGGAATGTAAGTTATATGGTAAGAAAACAAGCCGAATTCATAACCTAATTTTAATTTGTTTGGAGCTGAATTTAACAATAATTAAAATTGCGATTCCTTCCAATAATATGTCTGAGATAAGGGTGTTAATTTGGAAGGACTGATAATCATGAGTAATATACGGGTTCTACTTTATATAATGTGTGCTCAATAGTTGGACCGAGATCAGCATCCAATTGGTGAAATTTAATCCTGAAGTATAGACTCTTTAGAAAGTTTTTTATGTTATTCTTTTGCCTAAACGAGGGAAGAAATTCTGCATTTTTCTCTACATCACCAAAACGTTGAATCCATTGCTTTATGTAAGTCTCACTAAGTATCCTTCTATTTAAGACACTAATGATGGATTTCACCATTCTTTCATCTTCCCCATCGGAGTATACGCAGTCTGTAACGGTTATCTTTTGATAAACTAGGTCGAGGATAGTTAAGAGATCCGTCTCATCTAGTTCGGTACATTGAGCTAAATCATCCAAAACATCTGCTGCGTGTGCTATGGCATGAGCCCAGCCTTTTACTTCGTCATGTCCACGGTAATCACGCTCTTTTTGTACATTGTAGAATACGTTCCCTTTGATCTGATGAATGTGTTCTTTTGAGAGAAATGGTGATTCTCTATGCCTGGATAAAAAGAGTGATATAACCAACATAGAGAAAGATCGAGTGAATACAGCGTCTGAATTTGTTTCTCCAAGTCTAAAATGCAAATGGTTTTCATCCAAGACTACGGGTAAGATTTGCTCTAGTTCGTACACAGTCAGAGCATGACCAGGAATCCAATTCGATAAGGTTGTGTAAATTAATTCATCACGTAGCTGGGCATCCAAAGAACCGATGTTATGTATCATTTCTTGTACTAATGGAAATATATCTGAAGGTGCTTGGTAGTCATTCTCTTTTATTAATAACAACTTATCTTTTAATTCCATTCTACACACTCCTAAGAGTAAACTATCATTCAGGTTGCCTTGGTTATATTATACAATTTATAAGGAGTGATGCCCACATGGCAAACGATAAAGGAACACTCAGAACATGCGAACAAGGACATTTGTATTATAAAAAAAGTGATTGCCCAACCTGTCCGACGTGCGAAGCTGAACGTAAACCGACAGAGGGATTTCTAGCCTTATTGTCAGCTCCCGCCAGACGGGCCTTGGAGAATGAAGGCATCACAACACTACTGCAACTTGCGGAGTACACGGAGAAAGAGATCCTGAAACTTCACGGAATCGGGCCATCTGCCATGCCCAAACTGCGAAGCGCTTTGGAAGAAGAGGGATTGTCTTTTAAGAAATAACTCTCATTACTCCTTTCCTTTAATCCACAACGGAAGTAATCTCCTTCATCGTTACCTGATAAAATAAGTAACCTGTGCCTTGACACTCGTAGTACAATAAGGAAGTTGTGTAAAATTCTATATAAGAGGAGGGCGGAGAGATCGCTATAAGGAGAGTGTGAAAATACATACAACGGACGTGAAGTAAAGGGATAGAAGCACCCGTAGATTCGATTTGCATTATGACTATTACGAGGAAGACTCATCTCAGAAAAACAAAACTGCATAAGGAAGTGTTACGAGGTGGAACCACATATTGAAGAGCAAAAAACAGACTACCGTCCACTAGGTGTGTCGGGATTGGGTGGTTGGCTGATTCTCATCCAGATTGGATTATTTGTTACGGTAATTCTACTTGCAGTGCAATTATTTCAGCAGATAATACCCACATTCACAACTGAGACTTGGGAAATGCTAACTTCCAAACAATCAGACTATTATCACCCATTATGGGGTCCAGTACTTATTTTTGAGATGGTGTACAATACGCTGTTTTTATTATTCAGTGTATATACAATTTTTGTGTTTTATAGCAAGAAAGCAATATTACCCCGTCTGATGATCATCTTCTATGGTCTCAGTCTGATTGTAGGTATTATTGATTACCTATTATTGCTCCAGATTCCGTTAGCAAAAGAATTGGAAGATGGAAGCTCGATCAGAGAAATTGCTAAATCTGTCATCACTTGTGCCATTTGGATTCCTTATTTTATCAAATCCGAGCGAGTTCATAACACATTTGTAAGATAAATGGTAAGCAGGAAATGCCCGATCTTGGATAGAAGCTATCTGAGGTCGGGTTTATTGTATATATGCCGGGCTAGTCATACAGTGTAAAGGTACATTGTTCATTATAGAAGTGAAAAGGAGGAGAGATCTTGAAGATTTATCTGGTAAGGCATGGGATGGATGAGGAAGGGTATCGAGGCGGATGGAGTGATCGTGGACTTACGGAACAGGGAATCAATCAATCCAGGAAACTGGGAGAGCATTTGCATCATCATGCTGAGGAGTACAACATACAGACGATTATTAGCAGTGATCTTCCTCGTGCAGTACAGACTACACGGGAAATTGAGAAACAATTAAACATGCAGGCTAGCTTAATGAAAGATTGGCGGGAGATGAATAACGGAGATTTGGCAGGCATGCTCCAAAAGGATGCTGAAGAACATTACCCAGGGGTTTATTTCAACACCCTTGAAATGGATTCACCTTTTCCGGGAGGAGAAAGTCCAAGGGATTTTTATAACCGGATAAGCATATCTTTCGAGAATCTTCTTAGAGATATAGAGGGACAAACAGTCAAGTCCAATGTTCTATTAATTACTCACGGCGGAGTGATTAATATTCTGTATTATCTGCTTGAGAAGAAGGAATGGAGCAATAAGTCCAGCTTTTATCCCATGGACAACACCAGTGTACATACCGTTGAAAAGGGAAGGCATGGTTGGAAACTTAGCAGCGTAAATGTGTTAAGTCATCTAGATTAGTTGTTTTTCCATGTTAAATAGAAGACGGAGGCGATGACATGAGCGATAAACCAATTGAACTGTTGCAACGTTTAAAATCTTTATCCGGCCCATTTCCAACGTGGGATACGGGGCAGTTGCCGGAGCGGCCGGGGAAGCTATTTTTGGAGTGGTTGAGATTGGCGGTTGAGAACAAAGTGAAAGAACCTCACGCTATGACAATCTCCACCGTGGATCAAGATGGTTATCCTGATGCGCGGGTGTTGATTTTGAAAAACGTAATTGATGAAACGTTCTATTTTGCCTCCAGTTCGGAGAGTCGAAAAGGGCAGCAGTTGAAGGAGAATCCTCATGTCGCTCTGACATTCTACTGGCCTTCCCTTGGAAGACAGATTCGGATAAGGGGAATTGCCGAGGATCGGGGAGATGAAGCGGGCGCTGATGATTTCCGCAAACGTTCAGCTGGAGCAAGAGCAGTTGCCATGACAGGACATCAGAGTGAGGTTTTGGATAGCGAGGAAGTGCTGGATAGTTCCATTGAAGCTCAGAAGGAAAAGATAAGACTTGACCCCAGTGTTGTTACACCTCATTGGCGTCTATATGCCGTGAATGCACAAGAGGTGGAGTTTTGGCAGGGAGATTCGGAGCGCAAGCATGTACGAGTCCAATATGTAAAGCAAGATGGGCAGTGGAAGACACTCAGATTGTGGCCTTGATATTACAACAGGTGAGTTAGGCAACACGGACCGAACTGCTGTGTGTTTCTTTTTTCTAACAATATGAGGGAGGATAAATCTATGAAAACGATTGAAAGTTTCTTCGAACCATTTCCCGTGTTGGAAACCGAACGGACGTTACTGCGACCTCTTACTTATGATGATCTGGAGGATATGTACGGTTACTGCGTTGTACCTGCTGTATCGGAGTTCACGACCTGGGACGCGCATCAGAGCAAAGAAGACACCAAAGCTTTTTTAGATTTTGTCATGAGTCGCTATGAGACGGATCTAATAGGCCCGTGGGGGATCGAAGATAAACACACCAAGGGGCTGATTGGTAGTTGTAACTATCTAGGGTGTGATAGCGATAACAGGAGAGTTGAACTGGGATACGTGTTATCTGATCAATTTTGGAATCAAGGTTACATGACTGAGGTAGTGAAACGAATCATCCAATTTGGATTTGACGAAATGGGGCTCGAGCGAATTCAGGCCAGATGTTTGGTGAAGAACACGGGTTCCGCCAAGGTTATGGAGAAGGCAGGCATGCATTTCGAAGGTGTGCTGAGGAAATACATGAAGGTAAAAAATGAGCTTCAAGATCTGAAGATGTATGCTATCGTAAAAGAAGACTTCTATACTCGTGTTAAATAAAGAACGTATTTTTGAAAGGGCGATCGAGGTTGAACAAAGGAATTCTGTATCTTATGTTATTCATGACTTTTTTAAGTAGCTCAGAAGTGACATACAATCGTAATGCCGTTTCAAAAGAACCTCCTGCATCTCATGTAACAAAGATATTTACTGAGGATGAATTCCAATTTCAGATTAAATCCAAAGATATTACGATTAAATTAGGAAGTACTCGTGAAGAGGTTGAGCAGCAACTTGGACTCCACGTGGATTATTACTACTACACGAATGTCTATCAGTACAAAGATATGAGAATTCATTACAAAGATGGAATTGTGGATGGCATTATGATTGATGGCCCGGCAAAGTTCAAAACGTACAAAACGCCAAGCGGGATAGGTTATGGAAGTACAGTTCAGGAGGTCTTCCAAAAATATGGCAAAAAAGCTTTTATAGATACTAAAACAGGAAAAGTAAAAAGTATTACATATGTCATGGAGGAAAATAAACAAGGTAATTACCATGTCATACCGTCCTTTGATCATGCAATATTGGAAGGAGGATTTGAGAACATGAAAGGGTTGTCCATGAATTTTGATCAAAAGGGTCGTGTGTCATTCATTATGCTGGCGAGCCATGAGTTTGCCTATAATCCTGAGTTCAACAAGGATGACATACAATAGAGGATTATGGGATTACCTTACATCACTCCCGATCATTGAGGAAATGGGTTTTATTTTTGTTTTCAGCAAGCAACGTACATAATGTCATATCTTGAACCTGGTGCCTTCCGCTATAATCTTCAAGTTATCCAAATGTGGATTGAATGAAGGAACCAGGAGGTACAACGAATTGACGACCAAAAACAAATATAAATCACTCGAATTGGAAACCCCCGGCGTATATGAGCTAGAAGGGCTTGAAGTGGGAGTGACATCGAACTGCAATTATAAATGTGACTACTGCTGCGCCTACAATCGGGATGATGGAGCGTGCATCAATAGTCAGGAAGTCATCCGTATTATTAGTGAGCTTCCTCGTCTCAAGAGAGTGCGATTGTCAGGGGGAGAAGTTACTCTGAAATATCAGGATTGCCTGGAGATTGTGACGTACTGTGCGGCACATGGCATCGATACACAATTGAACAGTAATGCCAGTCTGCTGACTGAAGAACGAATCATCGCGTTGCGAGATGCAGGCTTGTCCAACATTCATATCTCGTTTAATTATACGGATGCGGAGGCCTATGCTGCGTACTACCGTGTGCATCCTCGCATGTATGAAAGGTTGGAGCAGAATATCCGTTTGTGTACGGAAGCCGGTCTGGAGACGGTGCTGGAAACGTTACTGTTTGAAGGGAACCAAGCGAACATGCAGGCCATTAGCGATAAGGTGTATGACCTGGGGGTGCGCATCCATGAGATCCAGAACAGTATTAAGATGCCGCATACCGACTGGACCCAGATTGTATCCAAAGAGTCCCTTGTTCGATCTGTTACGGAATTAATTAAACATAAAAAGCCAGATACAACGCTCTATTTCACCTGTATGGATCGGTTCGCTGAACAGTTGAATTTGCGTGAACAACCCGGTGTGTATTTCTCTAATTGTGTGGATGGCACGAAACAGCTACATTTGCACGGTAACGGGGATATTCTCATCTGTGAGTTATGCCATCCTGTTGTGATTGGCAACATCTACACTGGAACGTCGTTGAAGGATATTTATGCCCAACAGCCACCGGCGTTAACGGAATTTTTGGAAAAGCGGCCTTGTCCCGCGTACGATGCTCTTTTTGCAGACGCATAACAGGAAGACCTGATGAAGATATGTGATATGAATGTTGAACGAAATATGTACACGATATTAGTGACCTTTAGGGTTCTATAGAATGAAAATCAAGGTGATCTGATTTCCTCAATGGGAAAACGGATGGCCTTTTTTGATTGAACTATTCATTTACACAATAACGGAGAGGACAGAAAAAACCTGAAAAAGCGAAGCGTTCGCCTTTATCCCCGGATTTTCCCCTTTAGAAAAGGGAATTAAAAAAATTTGGGGGTAACAGCGATTGGAAGGTTGTTCTGTCATCGTAGTGTCAGTGTGATAATCTCTAGTCCAATTCGTGTGGTTTCAGATTCATTTAAGCTACCCGGCCTAATATGGCCTTAAGAACTTAGATGAAGAGGTGAGCTTCACATGATGAAGATTGATGAGAAACCAACCCGGAAAGAACCACATAAAAGGCCGATCTCTCCAAGAAAGCGCAGATGGCTTATCATCACACTTGTCATCGTGCTTGCGGTAGGTGGAATCCTATACAGCCTGGCTGACCGTTACCTGATAAGGCATGTGCAGGTAGTTGTAGCAGATGAGAACACAGGAACGCCAATAACAGGCAACACCAATGATTCCAACAATACTTCGACCACCACAACTGAAGTGAGTGTAACGTCAGATGATTGGAATTATTCGAGTGATGATATGAAAGTCAGTATTGAAAAGGTACAGACTGGTTCAGGCTCGGATCAGATTACGTATTATGTCGCTGATGTTCAGCTAACGGATGCAAGCAGCCTGCGAACTGCGCTGGCGGACAACAGCTTTGGAACGAACATTACCGAAAATACGTCAGAGATTGCTGCTGCCAATAATGCGATCTTTGCCATTAACGGTGATTATTACGGATTCCGCGACGATGGTGTCATTATCCGAAATGGAACGTTGTACCGGGACAGCCCAACGCGGGATGCACTTGCCCTGTTCAACGATGGTACGATGAAAACATATAACGAGAACGAGATTACTTCCTCGGAATTGCTGGCCGAAGGTGCAACCAACACACTATCTTTTGGGCCAATTCTGATTCAGGATGGCGAGATCGTCAGTGATTTTAGCAGTGTAAAAATCGATAACAACTTCGGTAACCGCTCCATCCAGGATACCAATCCAAGAACAGCGATCGGCATGATTGCTCCGAATCATTACGTCTTTGTGGTGGTGGACGGACGGCAGGACAACAGCCGTGGCATGACCTTGGCAGAACTGGCTGATGTCATGAAAGGTCTGGGAGCAACCGAAGCCTACAACTTGGACGGCGGGGGTTCATCCACGATGTATTTTATGGGCAGAGTTGTCAATAATCCGCTGGGGCGTAATCAGGAACGTGGCGTAAGTGACATTTTATATCTGACGGAGGGACAAGGATCATGACGATATTAATTCCATCATATGAACCAGATGTGCGTTTACTGAATCTCGTTTTGCAACTGCAAACCTTTAAACTTGGACCCATTGTGATTGTGGATGATGGCAGTGGCCCCGGTTACCGTGGAATTTTTGAAACGGCAGAAGCGTATGGCTGTACGGTCCTGACACATCCCGTCAATCTGGGTAAGGGCAGGGCCTTGAAGACTGGCTTTCAGTATATTAAGGAGTATGGACCTCAGGGCGGTATAGTGTGCGCAGATAGTGACGGACAGCATCTGCCACATGATATTAAGCGTATCTTCGAAGTGCTACTCGCACAAAGCACACCAGGAATTGTACTCGGCAGCCGTCGCTTCAGTGGTAAAATTCCAGCACGTAGCCGGTTTGGCAATACAGTCACAAGGGCGGTCTTTTCCCTCACAACAGGTACCAAAGTATATGACACGCAGACCGGTCTACGCGGTTTTCCCTACTCCATGCTGGACTGGCTGAACCAGATTCCCGGGGATCGGTTTGAATATGAGATGAACATGTTGTTAACGGCACACAAGGAAGGGTATGAGATTACGGAGGAGTTTATTGATACGGTGTATCTGGATCACAATGAGTCCTCCCATTTCCGCCCACTGGTAGATTCGTTCCGGATCTATATGCCAATCCTGATGTTCAGCACATCTTCGGTGCTATCGGCACTGATTGATTTTGGATTACTGTTCGTTATTCAGTATTTCACGCATAATCTGTTTCTGTCGGTTGTTGCAGCAAGACTGTGCAGCTCCATCTTCAACTATACGATTAATCGGAAGTACGTGTTCTCCGCAGGGCGAACCTCTAAGGTTCGGCAGTCTTTGCCCAAATATTTCTCACTTGTCCTACTGGTGCTGTTATTAAACTACACTTTATTGTATTTTTATAATGAAAAACTAATAATCCCGCTGCTCGCAGCTAAGCTGCTGACCGAGGTATCCATCTTTGTATTCAGCTATTGGGCACAGCGCAGATTTGTCTATTAACTTTGAAGAGAGAGTAAGCCTATGGCTTGCTCTTTTTTGGTTGAAACGGTTTCATATGTACCCTGAAATAGGTTACGATGGAGTGGGAAATAAGGAGCCTTATTTTATGTGAAATGGATGTGGGCTGATGTTGAATCGTGTGCGCAAGGACTTGCGTTATTACCTTCAGGAGCATCAGGATCGGAAAAACCGCATTTTGCATTACTTCGCGTTTTTGTCGGCGTTTGTGGCATGGATTTTTTTGTTTATTGATATCAAAGTCACGCTCCTACTCGCTGTAACCCATTACGCTTTATCCTGGATGGGGCACTTCTATTATGAAGGCAATAAACCCGCAGCTTTTCGTTATCCTCATAATTGTAAATATTCTTTAGTTGAACTTATATAAAATAAATATGGGAGGATGATTATGTATCTTCGAAGTGTGGAACTCCTGTCGGCCAAGATCGAGAATCGGAACCAATATCCTTTTGACATCCCCGCGATCCGGTCCTTGGAACGATTGGAGCTCACGAATAACGTTACTTTTTTTGTAGGTGAAAATGGTTCAGGGAAATCTACGCTGCTCGAAGGCATCGCTCATCAATGTGGATTCAATACCGCAGGGGGCGGCAGGAATAATACCTATGAGACACATGCTTCAGAATCCTCGCTCGGGAATTATCTCAGGCTGGCCTGGTTGCCCAAAATAACGAATGGCTTCTTCATGCGCTCAGAATCATTCTATCAATTCGCATCACATGTCGATGAGATGCCGGCATCGCTTCAATATTATGGCGGGCGTTCATTACATGAACAATCACATGGAGAGTCTTTTCTCAGTCTGTTCGTCAATCGCTTCAGTTCCAAAGGCATCTATCTGCTTGATGAGCCCGAAGCCGCTTTATCTCCAGCTAGGCAGCTCTCCTTATTGCGTATCCTTCATGATCTGTCGGGCACTTCACAATTCATTATTGCGACCCACTCACCCATTTTGCTGGGATATCCGGGGGCAGAGATTTTAAGTTTTGACGATAGCCATATTCAAGAGGTAGCCTACGAGGAGACCGATCATTATCAGATTACTCGCAGCTTTCTGGAGAACCGCGACCGGATGCTGAATGAATTATTTAAAGATTAAGTTCTCAGTTTAACAAGGGAAGTTACTCAACCATGCGGCGTGAAATTTATTTATGAGGAGAGATTGGATGAAAGTAGGTTTGCTGATTGTTGATATGCAAGAGAGTATTGTGCGGAAAAAGATGGATCAGACTTCGATAGACCATGCCTGTGAGTACATTAACCATGTGGCTAATGTGCTGCGCTCGAATGATCATACGGTCGTTCACGTGCAGGATGTGGAGGGCATGGAGGAGGCAGCGTCAGATGAGTATCGCATCATTCCCGAGGTGGATGTGAATGAGAAGGATCTCACCGTTACCAAGGAAGCCTCCAATGCCTTCTGGCAAACTGACTTGGAGCAGGTGTTGAAGAGTCATGGAATTGAATTGGTGATCATCGCCGGGTTTGCCGCAGAGGAATGTGTTCTATTCACCTACAACGGAGCGATGGAGCGAGGTTTCCGGCCGGTGATGTTGCAAAATGGAATTCTTAGCACCCATCCCGAAGCGGTGGCTTCAATGTACAGAGATCGCAATGTGATCTCATATCCTGTGGTTGATTATCTATATAAGTTCAACTAAAGAGGTTTACACTGAGCACTCCAATGACAGAACAACCTTCCGATCGCTGTTATCCCCAGATTTTTTTGATTCCCTTTTTAAAGGGGGAAATCCGGTGCTAAAGGCGAACGCTCCGCTTCTTCAGGTTATTTCTGTCCTCTCCGTTTTTATGTAAAAAGTTTAGTTGAACCTATATAATTCGATAATTATTAGCTAAGTGCTAATGGATATCTGGTGAAAAATAAAGACAAGACCAATAATCGGACTCTTTAGGGAGTCTTTTTTTGTCCAAATGTTCATGTCCACTGTGAAAGTAAGGTTACTCCATGGTTTAAACCAAACTTTGCCTATATCTGCTGTGGTTGAAAGAATATATTGAGAACAGGGCACAGCAAACTCGTTGTGGAGATCGGTAATGTCATGTATGGACCACTAGCCAACTCATTAACTAAGGGAGATGTGCAATGAAGATGAATGTACAAATTACGAGTATTTTGGCAGAACAAAAGGAATTGTTCCTCAACCTGTACAACTTGTACTTATATGATCTGTCCGAATTTTCTGGCGAGGATCTACTAGAAGAGGGGAAATATGATCCAACGAACACCTATCTATATCTGGAACGCGATGAATTACATCCGTTTTTGATTCAGTATGAAGGAAAGGTTATTGGATTCGTACTGGTCTGCTCACCTCCATATGTGCCGGAAGGTGTGGATTATACCGTGCAAGAGCTGTTCTTGGTCAAAAAATATCGCGGACAGGGGCTGGCAGCACAAACGGTTGACTTGGTTTTTGCTCAATTTGAGGGTACATTCAAAGTAGAACAGCTCGCTAACAATGCGACAGCAGTTTCATTCTGGAAAAAATATTATGAGCAACATCAGATTGAATACACTGAGTCTGAATATAACATTGAGATTGACAATATCGCTGGCAGTCACCGGATTTTGTCTCAGACTTTTGTGCGTGAAAGAGAGAAATAATATTTAAATTAGAAGGTGATTAGTTTGTTCATTATCGTAGCAACCAAGGGGAGTTTGAAGTGGATTTCAGGTGTATTTCAGGCAGAAGATGTAGCTAGACAGTACATGGATCTCATACCTGATGAGCTTAAGGCATACCAGAAATTCATTCAGATAGAAAACCTCACATATCCATTTTATATTATAGAGCGTCAGGATTCTCCATTTAGGTATCTTGGTAAAGATGAAGTGATTTCACTTTTTGATAAAACAGATGTGTCAGAGGATGAAGATGAGGTGCACTTCAATATTTACACGATTGATTCAGATTATAGATCGAACAAACCTGGAACAGATTATATGGGAGCACTGAGGCATGATCATGTGACCAATGAATCTATAGAGATGTACCGAGAAGAAGGAACAGCGTTTCTGAGTAGACGAAGGATTTTATGAATGTGAGAATTGAGGAAACTAGTGATTCAGCATTTTAGTTTACTACCTAATTTAATAAACGAGGATACCTATGGATACGACAACGAGGTGTCCTTTTTTTTGTTATATTTCAGTTCTGATGTGATAGGGAGGAGTAGAAAAAATGTATACTGTATGCACCGAAAGTTGGGCTCTAAACTCTTTAACAGACTGGGTTTTGTAGCCATATTTCATGGTCAGTATTTTATGTATACTATTGCTGATCTTTGTGATAAGTTGAGCGAGTAAGATCCAGTAATCATACTATGAGTGAGAGGACTAATATCATGAATTGTGCTAAAAAGCTTGTGACCACTCTATTGATTACAGTTATGTTGTTTTCATCGTTTAATGTAGTATTGGGTGCCGCCGAATCTTCGGCATCAGACATCGAGGGAAACTGGGCAGAAAGCCAAATTACGAAATGGATCGACAAAGGTTTTATTCATGGTTATGAAGATGGCAGCTTTAAACCGAACAATACCATAACAAGAGCAGAGTTTTTCTCATTGGTTAATCGTTCATATGGATTTACTGAAACAGCATCTGTATCCTTCAAGGATGTTACTTCATCTAACTGGGCATATGCTGAGGTTTCCAAGGCTGTAAAAGCTGGATACATAAAGGGTTATAGGGACGGTACAATCGGTGCCAATAAACCCATTACTAGACAAGAAGTTGCAGTTATTATCAATGATCTTCTGGATCTATCGAATGAAGCTAGTACTGGAAATCACTTTACGGATTCCAATATGATAGCCTTATGGGCTAAAAATTCGGTAGATGCTATAGTGGCTAAAGGGATTTTACAGGGCTACGATAATAACTTCAATCCGAATAAACCGATCACTCGTGCTGAAGCAGTCGTTGCGCTGGATCGTTCAGTGAATGCAAGAGCAACGGATTACAGCTTAGCTGGAACATATGGCCCTGAGGCGGGGACGCAGACCATTGATGGGGATGTGCTCATTAGCACGGCTGGGGTTACATTGAAGAATATGATCATCAAAGGAAACCTATTATTTAGTGAAGGTATCCAAGAAGGAGATGTACACCTTACGAATGTTACGATTAAAGGTGTGACACGGGTAGAGGGTGGGGGCGTTAGTACCATCTATTTAAAAAATACCGTAACATCTACCCTTATTGTTGATAAGAAAAAAGGACCCGTTCTCATTATTGTAGAAGGTTCAACGACAGTTGGAGAAGTAACCATTCACTCCCCTGCTACGCTACAAGAAACGGATATTACGGGGAATGGCTTCGGCAAGATTACATTATCCGAGCGGTTACCTGCGGGTTCAAAAGTAGGTTTGAAAGGAACATTTGATTCCTTAATCATTAAAGGCAGTGGGGTTCAGGTGGATATTCCTGAAGGCCGTATTAAGGACGTTATCGTAGCAGTTACAGCAACGGGGACGACTCTTAACTTAGGCACGGATGCAACGATTGTAAACCTTTTCTTAGATGCAGTCGCTAAAATTCTAGGCACGGGTACTATTGAAAAGGTGACGCTGAGTTCCGTTGCTAAAGGTGGTACGACTTTTGAAACTACAATTCGACTGTTGGATAAAGTCATAAATACAGTGACTCCAGCTACTCCAACTGCTCCTGTGACTTCACCTTCCACTGGAGGAACGGATACAACCGCTCCTACTCTGTCCAATGTAACGAGTGGTCATATTGCAGGTGGAGATCCTGTGGTGGGTAGAAGCAATGAAAATGGGTATCTGTATTTGGTTCCTTCCGCAACACCAAAAACAATCACTAGTCTAAACCAATCTGTTGCAGGGTTGTTTGGCAAGAAGCAGTCGGTGACAGCAAACGTAGATACGACAATGAGTACAGCGGGTTTAGTGTCAGGTACGTATGTCTTATATGCCGTTGATCTCGCGAACAATATATCGATGGCTTCGGCAGAGATCATTATTGGTACAAATCAGTTAACCGTTTCGGCTCCAGTACTCTCAACCGAGAAAATGTACGATGGAACGTCTTCGGCTACAGTAATAGCAGATTCACTAACCGGGGTTGCTGCTGGAGACCATGTAACCGTAAGTGCAGCAGCCACCTACAATGATGCAATAATAGGCACAGGTAAAACAATCACTGTAGTTTATACGTTAGGCGGAGCAGATGCAGCCAAGTATATTGCGCCTTCAAACTATACAACCCAGACAGGGGCCATTACAGCCGCACAGTTGACGATCGGGGAGCCGATGTTGACTGTTATTGAGAAGACAGATGGAGATTCATCGGTAGTCGTATCTTCAGGTTCCTTAGTTGGGGTTGTTCCAGGTGAGGATGTGACCGTGAGTGCAGATGCGGTATATGATACAACTTCCCGGCCTAATTCGGCGCTTGTAACTGTGGCTTACACAATAGCTGGTACGGATAGTGGCAAATATATTGCTCCAGCTAATAATACGAACTACACTGTTTATGTACAATTTAGTGTGGATACGGGAACGATTATAGATTTGATCACCACTTCCAAAGTGTATGATGGAACCTTAGCAACAACTGCACTAGCGGGTTCTAGAGTAGGATCTTGTGGAGAAAATAAACAAGGTATTTGTCCTGGGGATGACGTAACGGTAAGTGCTTCAGGAGTCTATGATAATGAAAATGTAGGAACAAATAAAAAGATAACCGTATCGTATATTTTATCTGGTAATGATGGAACAAACTATACTGCACCAGATGAAATTGCAGTGAATGGTGTAATAACTAGAAAGCAATTGATGATCTCGTCTCCGACATTAATACTCTCCAAAGTGTATGACGGAACTCTTATTGCAAATGTAACACCAGGTGCATTATCTAACATTATCCCTGGGGATGACGTACAGGTAATCGCCGTAGCCACTTACAACAATGCAGCTGTAGGAACCAATAAAGTAATAACGATTAATTACACTCTTACAGGAAATGATGCAGGAAATTATGTTGCCCCAGCAATGCAGATAGTTGGTACAGGGGAGATTACTGCTACACCGTGATGTTTATGTTTGAAGACCATTTTCATTAGTGACTTTTCTGATGAAAGTGTAGAAGCAAATAGAGTCTCCACTGTCGAATAAGACTGTGGAGGCTTTTTGATTTTTAGATTCAAAACAACTTCGCATTTACCAATACATGGGTTATGATGAATTAAGAGGATTGAATGAAAGTGAGCGTGTAAAGGGGACAAATGTAGGCATGCCAAAGCATCATTTTGTTATTGAAAACAAATCGCAAGTAGACGGGAATATTCATACCTCCTACTCATGGGATTCACAAGGGAGAATACATGGAAGTGGATTAACCACAAAGAATCATGCGACCTTGGAAGACGAATTCATTGCGTACATCTATGATTCCCTTTGCTGGTTGGATACATGGAATCCATCTACGTGTATGAGATGTAGTGGACTGAACAACTATGGAATAACCGTGATTAAAGAGCAGGATGTTTTGTTGAAGTTTCATCAACTGCTTCAGGCCTGGATTGATCTATTCAGCCATGCGGCGGATCCGATTGTTCTGACAGGGAGTTACTGTTTTGATGGAGAAGAACGGAAGGGCTACTACGAGAAACTCGTGTACAACAAAGTTGAATTAATCAACGAATTACATAAGCTTGCGAACATGGCAAAGTATGCTGAGATAAATGGGAAAAGCATTGTGCATTTTGGGATATGAAATTTAACTCTTTTAAGACCAATTGACTAAAGAAAGGAGTTTTTACATTGCCTTGGCCGATGGTACATTTTGCAATTGCATCCGAATTGATATCCGAGCCATCCCCTGAATTGTTATTGGGAAGCCTTGCTCCTGATTCGATCCATGTAAGAACTAATCTTCGTACAGAAAAGGCAAGAACCCACCTCATGCCAGAGGCAGGAAGATTCGCAACAGACGAAGAACTTAAAGGATTTTTTGAATCCAACAAGAAGTTAGCTTATAGTGATCCCAAATTCCTGCAATATCTGTGCGGTTACATCGCCCATATCTATACGGATCGCGCGTGGACATTCGATATCTATCCTGCATATGAAGTCCATCCCAACGGAAGAAGTGTGTATACACAGGATGTCACAAAGCTGGAGTTTATGATTTTACGGAATTGGAATAGGGCCAACGATTGGTTAAATGAGCTGAATGTGGGAAGAGCATTTGATTTAGGCGGATTGCTGGAATCTGAGGTGTACCAGTATAGAGAAGAGAAACTTGAGTTTTTAGTTAACCCTGACAACGAACCTTTGGGTGATTTAAATATGTTATCCATGGAAGCTATGGAAGAGTTCATACATAAAACGGCGTTAGCGCTAAAAGAATTGTATACAAGTTGGAATGTGTATGAAGATTTACGCAGCAATGAAGGCACTGCACAAATGCGTTTGTGAGTTGCATCCCAAGATTAATGAGATTATTTTAGCTGTAAATGAAGGGAATATTGCGGCACAGCGGTTATATCTGAAAATGGGTTTCCAATTATTCTGCTTCACAGAATTGCATAAAGGAGGATGACTATGGACATCGTTATGACGCTTGAACCGCACGGATGGCTGGATATCCTGGTTCAACCTGATCAGGGAGAACAGATTGAGATTCCGGTTTCTTTTTTGTCGGATGCGGTGGATGAGATAACACGTCAATTCGTTGCATTGCACAAAGGAGCCACGGAGGTAACCATGACCATGCAGACCGAACCTGGAGAATATCGCTTCTGGATCAAGAAACGTTCGCAGGTAATCGTTCAATTCATGATGTATGAGATGAGTGATAACTTTAGCACGGAAGCCGTTACAGAGGGGCGATTGCTTATGTCTGAGGAGTTATCCTTGGTCAAGTTGACTAAGCTATTTTACAGAGAATTAAGCAAATTGAAGGAAATGGGACTGGAGGAATATCACAAACGGTGGAGTTTTGAGTTTCCCTTGAATGCCTATGAGCGGATAGGCAGGGTCGTCCAGATCCGATGAAATCGAATGTTTTGAGAGAAGGAGAGATTACGTGGCGAACATACATAAGGGAAGATACTCCGCTGAGATTGAGGGAGAATTTGTTGTTTTTATCATCGGAATGAGGATTAATCGTCTGTGGGCTATACACAAATGGTTGCCTGTCTTTAAGTCCATGGGCCCGATGATTAAAGAGCTGTATATGAATCCGGAGACCGGATTTCTGAGTACAGAGTATTTTATAAGCAGGCGTGGGGTGACGCTACTACAATACTGGCGCTCTTACGATGAATTGGAGAAATACGCACGAGGTGGACTACACTTGGAAGCTTGGAAAAAATTCAACCGATCCATTGGTACTGACGGAACAGTAGGGATATATCATGAAACATACAAGGCTCAGTCGGGTTCCTTCGAGACCATATACGCCAACATGCCCAAATTCGGATTAGCTAAAGCTTCTGACCATGTGCCTTCGACAGGGAAAATGGAGACATCCAGACGCAGAATGGGCGGAGAGAATGACCCGGCCGTGGAAGTACCAGAGAATCCTTAAATAGGTAAAAAGAAAGGAGCATGTTATGAAGGCTAAACTTCGACCAGAAGATATATATTCAAAGCAACTGAGCTGGCTGTGTATTGAACCAATGCTTGTATCAGTACGGGGCAGAGATATGGCAGCCAAATCAGAGATATACCGAATGTTACACGAAGGGCAACAAGCTTTATTTCTGTTCTATTCCTATCATAATCACACGAAAAGTCTGGCAGAATTTTATTGGTTTTCGGCATATAACATCATTGAGATCAAAAGCTGGAATGGAATAAAAAATGGGATGCACTTTTTTCATTTAGATGAGATGGTTAATGTACTTGAACAGATTGAAAGTCTCATTACGGACAAAAATAAAGTGGGTGAAGAGTGGCTTGAGGTGCTGGCAACAGATCTGGATAAGGACCCAATCTTGCTTCAGAGAACAGAGGTGTTATATGACACCTATCAGACCGTGGCGCAAGCAGCTATTAAACATATGAATGAGATGATCCTGCAAAATCGGGATATGTATCTGGAGATTGAGTAAGGTTAACGTAGCACCTCCTTATAAAAAGAACTGCTCCCATGGAGTGGTTCTTTTTAGTATCTATGCAGTACCGATGCAACAAACTTGCAAAATCATGCAACAAAACGCAATACAGTGGGATTGCCGTAACTATGCTTGTAATATGAGTTGTGAGAGGAGGGGCAACACATGAAAGTCATTTTTGAAGAGGACACAGCAATTGATAAAAGGGTAGCCAAGGTCATAACCCATCCTGCGGAGAAGTCGAAGTGGGACCGTATTCAGAAGGCAATCTGTGAATCGGAAACTCAATTAACGGTCATCCATGCCAAGAATAATCGCAATATACAGATCCAGTTGAGCTCGGTGGTTGCCTTTGAATCAGAGGATCGGATGTGCTGTGTCCGGGTGATCTCAGGTGAGAGGTACTTGCTTCATAAACGTCTGAAATTTGTAGAAGAGGATCTGGATGACCTTCATTTTGTAAAAATAAATAATCAAACGATCATCAATACGCGGTACATCACCGCATTCTCTGCAACAGACCAAGCTCGAATTAAGGTAGACCTGAGCGATAGCTCCAGTTACTTCGTCAGCCGATTTTATATTAAAAACTTTAGGGGGAAATTATCATGATTACTCAACTTAGAAATTCTTTTTTTCAAGTATTCACTATAATGACGCTATGGATCACACTCTTGGCTACAATATTCTTTGGTGATCTGCCCATTCAGATGTCCTATTTATGGAACATAGCGGGTATTGCTTTTATTGCAGCTTTGTTGTTTGGAATGATGTATAACATACTGTGGAACTATTTTACGTTAAAACCGGTATGGAATATCGTCATTTCTTCCACATTCAATATTGCAGGAGGCATGGCGATGGTATGGTTATTCTCGGTAGACATGTTCCAATTCATCGCTCCCTGGTTCCCCGGCATGTGGTTATTATCTATCGTGCTACACGTCATCGCTTTTTATTTTTATGCTAGAATAGATAGCAGGAAAAAAGCGGAAGAGTTAAATAACATTCTCAAGTAGGTAGGGAGTACACGTATGAACGAGGAAGAACTGTTGCAGTTGTACGGATTGGAACCTGATGAGGTACACCGGGAGGCCATCCGACAGCTGCTTCAGCAAGAGATTGAGAACCGGAAGTCAGAGGATAACGAGGTTCTGAGACTATTGTGCATCATGTTATTCTGTATTGGAAATGTGGAGGACACCACGCTGATCTGGAAAGCCAAACGAAAGAATCAGGATACGGGCAGTTATATTGATGTGCAGTTATTATGTGGTGCGGGACATGAGCAGACTTTATTTTATCTGGAAAATATGGATGGGGAACAGGCGCACAAGGAGTTGCTTTACCTTAAACAGTGCGAGCCGTATGACTTTGTTGATTTCTCCAACGCGGAATGGGTCTCACACTATAAACAATATTATGGTGTTTGATTCGGATTTATAAGGTATGGAAGGAGGGGGACTATGCCAAGTTTGCATGACAACATCATATTAAGTTACGAAGTTGATTTAGAGAACAAAAGAATTAGGATGCGTACTCGTTCAAGTCATGATGTGCCGAAAAATATGGATGTTTTATTCTCTGGTGTAATGGCCCATGCGTTTGATACACCGCTGCATGGCAGCATTATTTTGGATCTGGATGAGTGGGAAATAGAGCATTTTATCCCTTATAATCGAGAGTTGTTAGAGTCAGGGAAGGGTCAAGCTTGGCCTGTCAGTTATGATTCCTATGACGAATTGCAAATCCGGCTGATCGAGGAGAAATACAAGTATATGGTGATCTCATCCTCGTATGGATTGAGTGGTTGGGTTTTGGCAAAGAACGTAGAGATTTCTGTTCAAGAAACGGGGTGAACGGGATGGAGCGTGAATACACACAGCATGGTGGCAAGAAGGGCGCAGGACTAAGAAAGGGCATTGTTGTTCTTGTTGTTCTGCTCGTTATTCTAGTAATGACCAATCCAAACGAAGAAGATTTTGTTGCGTGGCTCGCAAGTGAACATGACATCCATTCTTCGTATGATGTGAATGAAGGCAGGACGTTTACGCAGACGATCGACGGTGAGGAAAAGACGCTTCATTATAAAGGTGGACATATACTGCATATGGGAATCTTTTCAACATATAGTTACCTTTTCTTGGATAATGAAGAAAAAGAGATCCAGATTGAAGCGGTCGGCATAATGAATATGCTATTTAGTAGGTAGCTAGATTGATTGTGGACAGTTACAAAAGTTGAATGAAAGTTCTGCTGATAACCACGCGCTTTGCATGATATAACTCGTGCAGAGAAGCGTGGTTTTTTGCGCGAAATGCTATAGAAACAGAGATGGTTAACTTCGTTTATTCGCAAATTCCACATTATGGGTTATGATGTACCTTGAGAGAGAATTTTACATACATAGGAAGTCTCTATTTTAAATTAAAGGCATTTAAGGTCTTTACGAGGGGAGTATTATCCATGATTGAATGGAGGGCTGACTATGAAAAAGTTAAACGTAGTTTCATTATTATTACTACTTCTGGTGGCCTGTCAGAACCAGGAAAACACTGAAGATGCACAACAATCAATAGATTCCTTGGCTCAAAGTGTCACAGCAAAAGAGACACAACAGGATGAAGAAATATCGACATCCCATGAGAAGGAAGACATCCCACCAGAGTATCTCGATGAAACAAACTATACCGGTGACAAATTGGAAATCGTCAAACTTATGAATGCCCGTATACGTTATTTATACGAAAAGGATGAAATAGCATATATGAGTTTGATTGATCCTGAATCTCCTATATCAGGTATGGGAAGATACAAAGTTCTCAAGGTTACTTCCATGAGCGATATCACTATACAGGAGCAAAGGAAACTCTATCAGGCAGTGGTGATAGTTAATGAGTTAAATGAGAACGACGAAGAGTATAGCAATACGATGGTGTTTTGGAAAAAGAAAGAAGATGGCGATAACGCGCAATG
Source organism: Paenibacillus sp. FSL K6-1122 (assembly GCF_037977015.1). NCBI lineage: Bacteria > Bacillati > Bacillota > Bacilli > Caryophanales > Paenibacillaceae > Paenibacillus > Paenibacillus sp. FSL K6-1122. Next base: position 1,885,359 of record NZ_CP150272.1, read on the forward strand.
GATTTTTGCAGACATTGATTAAGCACAGTAGAACACTGTCTTGATCATGGAGCTGAAAATTTTATACAACCTAAAGGATGATGTAATGATGGATAGGCGATTAATACTCATTGAAGGATTACCGGGTTCAGGCAAGTCAACGGTTGCCAAAATGGTATCCGAAATTTTGATAGGATAAGGCAAGGAGGTACAACTATTTCAAGAAGGGAACCTGGATCACCCTGCTGATTACGAGGGCGTATCTTTTTATTATGCTGGAGACTTCGAGGCTTTATTGAAAACACATGAAGAATACAGAGAGATTCTGGAAAGCAATGCGACTGCTCATGATCCAGGTTTCCTGATTCCATACCGTAAGATGAAAGAGCAATGGGGAATAGAGCTTCCCGATCACATTGTACAGGATATTTTCAGCCGAGATATTTACGAAATTCCTTTTGAGCAAAATGTTAAGCTGATCACCGGGAAGTGGCAAGATTTCACCCAAAACGTGTTAAGCACGAATGATGACTGCATCACGATATTTGAGTGTTGTTTTATCCAGAATCCACTAACCATGGGTCTCGTAAAATGCAATCAATCCAAAGAGCAGAACGTGCAGTATGTATTGGAACTGGGGCGTATCATTCATGCTCTGAACCCGCTTCTCATCTATATCGACCAGAAAGATATATCCTATACATTTGATAAGGCAGTCAGTGAAAGACCAAAAGAATGGTCAGAGGGATTCATTAATTATTATACGAACCAGGGTTTGGGGCAGGCACAGGGTTATCAGGGTGTTAAGGGTACGTTACAGGTTTTGCAGGAAAGAAAGAAGCTGGAGTCCAAAATCTATGGGTTACTTCAGATGGATAAGGTATGGCTGGATAATTCGGATTATGACCGCGAGGCTTGTAGGCACAAACTAGAAAAGATTCTGCAGTAACCTTAATGAAATACGAATACATACCGGAGGTCAGTTTTATGACATTTTATGGAGTAGCCTTAATTGCAATAACCGCAATCTTAATTATTATAGGTGTTCGAAGCAAACGGAAAGTAATTCTTAGATGGGGCATAGCCAGTTTAATTTTATTGCTCGTACTCATCATTCCCTCATTCATCATGGGATTCATGGACGGATTTGCTGATGGATGGTCAGCGAGATGACCACTGCAGATAATAATAATGTATCGTATGAACAAAATAACAACAAATTCAACTTCCGTGTGGCAGGTATTGTGATGGATGCGGGAAGAGTTCTTTTGCATACGACTGAACAGGATGATTTCTGGAATCTGCCCGGAGGTCGGGTGAAATTAAACGAGACAACAGAAGCGGCTATTGTACGAGAAATGATGGAGGAACTGGGTGTTCATGTAGGTGCGGAAAGGCTCGCATATGTTAGTGAAGATTTCTTTTAATATGATGGCCTGAAGTATCATGAAGTTGGCTTTTATTATCTCATCAAATTGCCGGAAGCCCATAAGCTATATAGTGAAACTGAATTCAAAGGTTTAGAAGATAACGGTAAGTTAACTTTCCAATGGTTTTCCTTGGACGAACTGGAGCGGATGGAAGTATATCCTGTGTTTTTGAAAAAGGAACTGACTAACTTCTTGATGCAAAAGGCATCAAACACTTCATTCAGAAATAGAGGAATAGGTGCCTATGGACATTACATTTATTCGTCATGGTCATGGCGAACACTTGATGGATTACCCAAATCAATTAAATTGTCAGCATCCGGGCCTCACTGAATTGGGGAAAAGTCAGGTTATAGCGTTGCGTAAACAAGTGGTTTTTGCGCCTGAAGACGTCATTTTGGTTAGTCCAACGAAACGTACTATTGAAACAGCACAACTCCTAACCCCTAACAAAAATCTTGCGTTCTTCAGCCCACTGGTTGGCCCAAGAATGTTTCCTCAGAATCCAGAGTTTGTTCCTTTCGTCTGTGATCAGATCTATTCCAAGGAAGAACTCAGCCATCAGTATACTGACATAAGAATGCTTGATTTGGGTTTGGATTGTTGGGAAGAGAGTATTAATCAGATGGATGCACATCGATTCAAGAAATTAGCTGAACAGCTTCTTGAATGGTGCAGGCAACAGAGCGGCAATACGTTTATCATTTCCCATGATGGTACGATATCGAACTACAGGATGTTACTCGGAGAAGAAGGGTTAACCAAAAGTGATTTTCTTGGTGAAGCAGGGCAGTACACAATCCGAAACGTTTAACGATTAAAGGTGATTCCGTCAATCTCTTCTATTACACATTGCACAAGGAGTCTGTTTTGTAGGTGGTCTATAACTGTACTTAGGGGGACTTTCAAATGAAGTTATCGGATTATGAATATTTAACTTTGGCTCTGGAAGAAGCAGAACAATCACTTATTGAAGGAACGTATCCGATTGGTGCGATAATCGTGGATGTGGATGGGATTGTCGTGAGTAAAGGCAGGAACCGAGTTTTCTCGGATTGCGACCCCACCGCACATGCTGAGGTGGATGCCATTCGTCGGGCAGGAAAACATTTGCTGGATGTAGAGAAGAAGAAATTCTCGAAGAAGAAAGACTTGACGCTTTATACTACCTGTGAACCTTGTCCTATGTGCTCTTGTACCATATTAATGTCGGGTATTAAAAAGATTGTATGGGCAGCGGATGATGAAGAATATGGCGGGCTTCGACGTTTCAAGGAAGGGCCTCATTTTATCCATATGTTTGACACGTTATCCTGTGTTGCAGCACCCTATCTTGATCTGGAAAACAGACAGAGAGCTTTGCTCGCCAAATGGAATATTGGTAGAGGTGTGCTTAATACAGAGTGGGAGATTCCGAAGCAATGATCTTTTTTATAAAGGGGATGAATACACATGGAATTCGTGGGAGAGAAGGTAAGAATAACAACAGTCACAGAGCAGGACCTCGACTTCATATGTCAACTTGAATGTGACACAAATATATGGAGCTTTGAGGAAACTGTTGAAACGGATGAGGAAAAGGTCCGTGAGAAATATGGCAGCCATTTTGCTGTCGCAGATGAGAAACCGTATGCCTATGATTTTGTTATACGCCGCTTGAATGATCCGGAAGATACACCCATTGGTATTGTTCAGATGTGGAGTTATGTGGATTACCGAAAAAGCTGGGAACTTGGATACGGTGTGCTTTCGGAATACGCAGGCAACGGGTATGGGAGCGAGGCTACACATCTTTTGTTACAATTTGCGTTTCAAGAGTTACAAGCTCATAAGGTCGTCGGTATGTGCAATTCACAAAACGTTCGCTCAGCAGCACTGATGCAGCATGTGGGTATGACACGGGAGGCCGTCTACCAGGAAGAACTATGGTGGAACAATCAGTGGACAGACCAGTATTTTTACTCCATTTTGGATAGAGAGTTTAAGCAAGTCTAATAGGTACGGGAGGAAATAAGATGACTACGTTGGTTCTGTTAAGTGATTTGCTCTTCGAGTCTAATGATAAATTGGATCAGAGAATACGAAGCTTATTCGAAAGTGCACAGCCTTCCATCGGATATATCCCTTCGTGCTCCGACCCGGAGCGGAAGTATTTTGAACACACTAGACGTTACTATAATCAAATAGGAATAGATAACATTCAATATTATGATCTTGATCTGGAGTATGAGGAGAGCACATTTGGCGCTATTTTCGAATGTGATGCGATTCATCTATCCGGCGGAAATACGTTTTATTTTCTAAGTTTATTACAGAAGAGAAATGTGCTTGGTTTGCTGCGTTCCTATGTGAAGAGTGGTGGCATTCTGATTGGGGTCAGCGCAGGCAGTATTCTGACTACACCTACGATAAAGATAGCTGGGTATGGGGAAGATGCAGATGAGAACGAAGTGGGTTTGAATGATATGAAAGCACTGGAGCTTGTTGATTTTGAATTTGCACCGCACTGGGATGGTTCGGAAGAGACTCTGGATTCATTAAGAGAGTATAGCCGTGTTAATCGTACGGCGGTTTATGCGTGCCAAGATGGTGGCGGGCTTGTAATGGATGGTGCAAGCGTAGAGTTATATGGAAATGTGCGCCTCATAGATTACAGAGAGAGTGGGTCTGTTGATGAGTAATATTACGGTCTATCATTATGATGCTTTCTCTACCGTTCCCGGTCAAGGTAACCCGGCAGGAGTGGTTTTTGATGCTGATCATTTCAGTGAGACGGAGATGCAGCAGATCGCTTATAAGGTTGGTTTTAATGAGACGGTATTTGTGTTGAACTCTGAAGTAGCTGACGTCAGACTACGTTATTTTACACCGGGGCATGAGATTAATCTGTGTGGTCATGCCACAATGGCATCACTGTATGGTTTGAAGACGCGTGGGATGTTAAGTGACAAAGAGTTGATCACAATTGAAACCAATGTAGGTACATTACCCATACGATTTGAGCGCAATGCCGACACCATTTACATGGAAATGAAACAGGATCAGCCGCAGTTTATACCATTCCAGGGGGATATCGAGAAGCTGGTAAGCGCCATCAATCTCACTCTGGATGATGTTGACCTTTCTGCGCCAATCGTTTATGGAAGTACAGGAGCCTGGACGTTATTAATCCCGATTCGTGAACTGAACTCCTTTATGAAAATGAGACCGGATTCTTCCCTGTTCCCAGGAATTTTAATTGAGAATCCCAAAGCTTCCCTGCATCCCTTTTGTTTCGAAACCCGTGATTTCGATGCGATGATGCATGCCAGACATTTTTCATCACCATACTCTGGTACGACGGAAGATCCAGTGACTGGAACAGCCTCCGGGGTGATGGGTGCTTATTATTTAACCTATGTGAAACCGGAGATTGATGAGGTACAGTTTGTGGTAGAGCAAGGGCATGAGATTGGTAGAGATGGAAAGGTTCAAGTGAGTGTGATTCGGGATGGTGAGGATATGGATGTCAGAATGAAGGGGACAGCTGCTTTTGTGCGTGAACTGAATGTTGAATTGGACATTTGATCATATACGAAAGCAAAAAGCGCGAAGGGAGATTAACATTTTGCAAATTATTGATATTCGGCAGAAGCCGGACGTGATGCAAGAAGCAGTACAGTATTTCTGGAAACAATGGGGCTCGGAATCAAGCTTCCATTTCTATCGGGATTGTATAGAGCGTTCTGTGGATACAGAGAGTGATGTGCCAAGATTTTATGTGATGTTGGACGGAGACCGAATTATCGGTGGGTGCGCTTTGTTGCGAAGTGATCTGAATAGCAGGCAGGATCTCTTTCCCTGGTTTGCATGTCTTCATGTTGATCCAGAATATCGGGGCCGAAATCTGGGTGGACAACTTCAGACCCATGCATTAAATGAGGTGAAAGCAAAAGGGTATGACAAGCTGTATTTATGTACTGATCTGACTGATTATTATGAAAAAAATAACTGGGCCTATATCGGCAAAGGATATCTGCTCGATGATGAAGAGACGAGAATCTATGAATATACGATTTGATAGAGGTTACACACGCTTTATGGCTTTCGTCTTGAATTCGGGAGGAATGAACCTATGATTACCGAGATTAATAAACATGATTTCCACAAAGTAAAACATCTCACGGACTCGTGTCAGAATATTGAAGTCAAGGCGGTGGCGTCTGGCTTGAACCCGGGACGGATCTATGTAGATGATGCAGAGAATATCACAGCAGCTCTAATTTGGGTACATGGACAATCTGGTTTTCAGTTGATCGGCGACTCTCGAAGTGAGCCCTTTCTGAATGAATTGAAAGAGTACATGCGGGAACGTATTGAACCTGAGTTATTGGACTTACATATGCATGCTGTTGAAATTGGTGTGGTGGACGAAGCCTGGGAAGATTTTCTTCGGCACATCTCCGGGAAAAGAGATATCTCCAGTGATATTCAGCATGTATTCAAGTTGAATCCAAATTCGATAAGTCAGCAAGCACCTCTCGACATATGTGCTTCACAGGACGAGAAAGTCAGAATTCTCAGGATAGATGAAGTACTATTAGGAGAGAAAAGATATAACAATTCTCCATTCCTGAAAGATAAAATATCTCACTTTTGAAAGAAAATAGATTATTTTTTACAACATGGCTTTGGCTATATTGCAGTGCATAACGATGATATCGCGAGTGTTTGCTTTTCGGCATTTATCGCAGATCAGACACATGCGGTTGATATTGAAACGGTTGGAGTCTACAGAAGAAGAAATTATGGTGCGATGGTGGCAAAAGCTTTTGTAGATGAATGCAGTCGTGCAGGCATACATCCGTATTGGGATTGTTCACCGGACAATGCGGGCTCAATTCGTCTGGCACAGGGTGTGGGAATGTCACTGGATTTTAACTATAGAGTTTACTGGTACGATCTATCCACGTAGATGGGTATCTGATATGAAGGAGGATGTGCTGTGAGCGAATCATTACAGGATCAGATTCACTTTCTCATTGAGATTGATAAACTCAAAACGATTGAACGAAAGACGAGAATTATGCACGGTGAGAGACTTGAAAATGATGCGGAGCATTCCTGGCATCTGGCGATGATGGCCTTGGTTTTGCAGAGTCATGCCAACAAGGATGTGGATATCCTCAAAGTCATTAAGATGCTTCTCGTTCATGATCTGGTCGAGATTGATGCCGGAGATACGTTCGCTTATAATACGGTGGGACACACGGATAAATATGATCGTGAACTCAAAGCAGCTCATCGGCTGTTTGGTATATTGCCTAAGGAACAGGCGGAAGAACTATTCCAATTATGGTTAGAGTTTGAAGCAAAGCAGACGCCTGAAGCACAATTTGCCTCATCTCTTGATCGGTTGCAGCCTCTGATCCACAATCATCAGAATGAGGGAGATACGTGGCAGAAATATAACATTACAAGTGATCAGGTATTAAACAGAAACCGTGAGATTGCGAACGGTTCCGAAACATTGTGGGAGTATGCGCAGCAGCTTATTCAGAAATCCGTAGATCAGGGAATCTTGACCAAATCATAAGGGTAGGTTTCACGTATGCACTTTGAAGATGGGGGAGAAGCATGGATGGGATATATCATGGAGCTAAGAAAACTGGTAGGCCCGCGTCCTCTAATTATGGCGGGCTCATGTGTACTCGTGTTCAACGAGGAAGGTCACCTGTTGCTACAAAAACGTACAGATAGCTTGGATTGGGGGACACTTGGGGGATCCATGGAACCCGGGGAGTCTTTGGAGGAAACAGCTGCGCGGGAATTGTATGAAGAGGCCGGACTGAGAGCGGAATCGTTCAAACTCATTAGCATTTTTTCAGGTGAGGACATGTACTATCAGTACCCACATGGTGATGAAGTTTACAACGTCATGGCTGTTTATGAAGCTTCAGGTATCAAGGGCAGCCCAACCATTATGGATGATGAAGGGCTGGAACTCCGATATTTTGATCTGAATCAGCCGATCCCTGAGATCAATCCGTTTACGGAATATGTGTTGAAGAAGGCAGGATATATTAGAACTAACTAGTAAGAGGAGGGTATGTTATGACGCAGGACTTCTATTGTGATGAGGTGCTGAGTGGTAAAACGCAAGTCAAAGTTGTCATGGAAACAAATAACGTTATGGCTTATCACCATACCCGACCATACTACGAACACCATATCGTGGTGATTCCCAAGATTCATATTCAGTCCTTCATTTCAGAAGAGGAAGAGAATAATGATGAACTACTCTTAGAAATGATGCGTGTCATTAAAAAGATTGCTGCTGACTTGTTAGCTCAGACAGGCTCGTCGAAGATTATAACTAACTTGGGCAGTTATCAAGACTCGAAGCATCAGCATTGGCATATAGTCAGTGGTGAGCGAACTTAGGAAACTGTATACCGGATTACAAAACTTCCACCTTTCACATACGGATGTGGAAGTTTTTTCGTTTTGAGCCACTAAACATACCAAACAACTCTTACATCTACCCAAAAATGAACTAAGGAAAAATATGCTAGAATAGGGAGTGAACATTTAAAAGGGTCAATTAGGAGGAATAATAATGATGGTTGGTTCTATAGTTACGATATTTGCAATGTTGATTAATGTGTTGTTATATGGACTGGGCGTGTATGCGCTGATCCTGTTTATTAAGCTAGCCCGGCGTGGGATTCAGGCACTGGATATCTACCTTTATGAGAAACGGGGAGAGCGTTTTTAACGTTCACCATCTCACACTCGAACAGAATTATCATTTTTCTCTCAGTGTTTTATCTTTCCTGATCTAGTATGATTAACGCATCAATCCAGTAAAGAGAGGGTTAATGACATGGATGCTTTTTTAGAGCAAATTAACGAGTTAAACGAGCTTCAGAAAGACTTGGTTAGCCTACATCCTTTGTTTGCAGAACATTATCCAGTGGTTGTAGCCTATGAAGCTTTATTATATATCTATGATTATTCGTCCAAGACGCAACAATACGAGTGGGTGAAGACGGTACCGGACGATTTATATATTCCAGATGAATGCCTTGCTGCGATGCCGGTGCATCATATGAACGGACGAATGTGTGCGATTGTAACGGATACAGCGTTCAAAGATCTGGAGCAGAAAGTTTATCTGTTCCACGAATATGTTCATTGTTATGTATATGAGAAATATGATGAGCGGATCGTCAACCGTCTTCAAATTAAGCATAAAATGGACCAGCTGAAGCGCGTAACATGGGAACTGGATTATGAATTTCCGTATGAAGATGAAATCGTTGTGGAGCGGATTAACTCATTGTTGTCTGCTTTGAAGAGTAAAGACCTGACACAAGTACAGACAGCTAGAAAGGCGTTATTTACTTCATTAAATGAAGAACAAGCCGAGTACTGGAGCTGGTTAGAGTGGAACGAGGGTTACGCGCGTTATATTGAGAATCTGATTCGGGCAAAATTCGGGCAGGAGAGCAATCATTTTGGAGATACAGCTCCGTTTAATCGTCTAGTATTCTATGAATGTGGGTCGGAATACATTAGTCTGCTTGTGAAGGAGCACCCGGAGTACCATACGGATCTGGAGCAGCTGTTTGACCGCATGCAAGTGGAGAGAATTCAGGGATAATCACGCATCTACGGTGAAAAAAAGGTGGAACCTAGCGAATTCTTACTATTCCAGTGATCTGCGTTGCACCAGTAGGTTATATCGTTTCTTTTTACTAAGTATAGTAGAATACTTCCCGATAAAAGGAGATCAACTCTATGCCTTTACCTATGGTTCATCTCAATATTGCTAATCGAATTGCAGACTCGCTGCAAATGCAGGCTGATCGAGGTTCATTCTATCTGGGGAATATCGCCCCAGATTCCATACATATGCGCGAAGGTACAACTAGAGATGATAAGGAATACACCCATTTTAACCAGAAAGATGATGGAGATCACGTTGGTGAACTGAAGGATCTTTACTCATTCTATATGCAACAACTTACCGATGAAGGATGGAAGTGGTTTGTGCGAGGATACTTTATGCATGTGCTGACAGACTATTACTGGTTCCGGAGTGTGCATCCTGAATTCGTCGAACGGGTCAACAAGGTAGATCAACATACAGACAGTAGCAGATCGAAGGATGAACTGGCGCGTTTATATTACCAGGAGACGGACCAGATCGATTTTAATCTCTATCAAGGTTCAAGTTGGAGCGAAGAGGTATGGCAGGTGCTCAACAGTTCACCGGGTTATGACATGACGGATCGGTTAACTGCCGATGAGATTGTACGCTGGCGGGACCACACGTTTTTTTTTCTTAATGGGGAAGAACCAGGAATTACTCCTGAGTTCATCACGGGTGAGAGAGTTCAGGTATTTGTGGAAGAGACCATAGAGCGACTGATCTCTATGTTGTCTTCATGGGACCCGGAGTTACGTAACTTGATATGAATATAGATAGTTAGTGCAGTTGAGTCATTTCATTATATACTGTATTTATTACTTCTCTACTCATTACTAGTTTATTTAATACTAAGTCAGGGAGGCACGCAGTATGGTGAAATATGTAGGAATGTTGCTCGTATTTGTCATTGCCACGTTCATTGCAGGGTGTAGCAAACCGAATGAATCGAACGCGGAAGAAGGGCTTCCTGTACTGATCACTTTAACGTGTAATCCCAACCTTGCCTTGGAACCATGCCAAGATGTTGTGTTTGATCGATCTGACGAGATTCGAATCATGATGGAGGCCATACATAAGGCAGAGCGTATGCCAGGTATTATTGATTATGGTACGCAGTACAAGATGAGCATAACAAATGCGGACAGCTCCATAACAAGGTATGATTTTTCACTAGGAATGGATCCCAAGATGCAAGGCTTGTTAGTAAACGAGGAAGACACGCATACTGGATATAGCATTCCTCTTGAGGATTCGAATCAACTAAGAAGACTGATTCAGCGACGTACAGATTAAGAAGGTATATGGGACGGAGAAGAACCTGTGGATGACAAAATTACCATTGAACCTTTGACGCGATCGGATGCAGATGGAGTGTATCAGGTGTTCGAGACAACCATTCCCGCAGCATTTGATCAGGAGGGAATAGGCTCGCTTCTGGATGATATTCAGGATGAGATAACACACAAAAAAGCGATGATTCACAAGGCATTGCAAGCAAAGGACAACATCAAAGCAAGTGTATTTTTCCTCGTCGCCAAAATGGGGGATGTTATTGTAGGCACAATCTCGTATGGACCGTGTGGTAAGGAGATTCGAGAATGTACAGAGGGCCGGCTGAACGATATCGGAGAACTGGGTAGCCTGTATGTGTTGCCCGAGGTTCAAGGACAGGGGGTTGGTTCGGCGCTCATTCTCGCACTGGTTACTGAACTGCAACGGCTGGGAATTCAGCAATTTTGTCTGGATAGCGGTTACCAGATCGCACAGAAGAAGTGGCAACGCAAATTCGGTGAAGCCTATGTGGTGGCGAACAACTACTGGGGCGAAGGAACAGATCATATGGTATGGCTGTGTGAAGTACAGGATTTTATAGTAAAATGAAATGAACAAAAGAGATGACGACCTGTATTGTATAGGGGTCATCTCTTTATCTTTTTGCATCGATCGTGGACGATTGTTCGTACATTGTATCATGTGTGTTTTTATGTACCCGAGGAAAAAAGGAGTGAACATATGTCTATACAGTGGAATACACCCGAGCAACGGTTATCTCCTAATGCAGTAAACCTGTGGAGAATTAGCGCCATCATATGGAATGTAATAGGTTTCCTGATCCTTGCCGTACTGTTAATACTCGACTCCATCTATGGATGGAAGACGTGGATTGGTTGGGTTTTGTGGGGCGTTACGGCCATATCAGTGCTTTATGCGGTGTGGGATATTTTCATCCAGCCTTCATGGTTATACAAGCATTGGTTCTATGATGTGAATGAGGAGTTCCTGCAACTGAAGCGTGGGGCGCTAACCAAGGTACATCAGATCATCCCCATGGCGAAAGTGCAATCGGTTACAACAAATCAGGGACCTTTAATGCGAAAATATGGACTCTATTCCGTATCGGTTGGCACGATGGGTTCATCGCATGAAATCCCGGCATTGCCAGAGGAAGTCGCGCTTGCACTCCGTCATCAGATTGCGTCCTATGCGCGGATTAATGAGGTGGATGAATGATCGATATGAAGCGACATCATCCATTAACCATGCTGTGGAGCTTGTGGAAACGGGTAAAGAATTGGTTCGCTATCGTCCTTTTTTTGTTTGTTTTCCGTCAGGGCTCGGAGTCCCAATGGATATTCTATGGAAGAATCGCTTTTTATGTAGGGGTCTCCATTAGCATCCTGTCCATGATCCTGAAGTGGTTCACCTCGCGTTATGCAGCAGACGATACAGCCTTTCATATCTACAGTGGTGTGTTTAATCGTACCCGAAGAACGATACCTTATACGAAGGTCCAGAATGTGAATCGTCATACAACGCTGTTTCATCGTTTGTTCAGGGTGACGTCGATTCGATTCGAGACCGGAATTAAGGGAGAAGATGCTACCTTTCAGCTACACGTTGTTTCACTTTCCGAAGCGGAACAGCTGGAGAAAATTGTAGCAGGTCATATGGCTGAAGAAGCAGAAACAGCAGGAGCAACAGAGGAACATGATACGTTGGATGCAGTTCAGGTTATGGAAGAGGGAGAGGCGCAATCCAAACCTTTTATAACTGATGAAGTCATGTCTCTGCCTGCAAAAGAAAAACAGGAACGGGTTGTTCATTATCATTCCACCCGCAAGGACATATTCAAAGCATCCTTTACCTCGCTCAGCTTTCTCGTACTGATTCCGGTCCTGGCTACGCTCTATTCCTGGGTGAAGGACTTCTTCCCTGATGAAGAAGTAACGGAAAGTTTGTTATTAACCTGGCTTGATTCCTGGTGGATTGCCGGTTTGATGATTTTAGTTTTATTGATCATATCTATTGCTCTGGGCATAGTCAGAACCTTCGTAAAGTATGGCAATTTCCAGATCACCTCGGATGCCAAGCGGATCTATATCTCGAAGGGCGTGATGGAGCAAACGTCATTTTCAATCCTGAAAGAGCGAGTCCAGGCCGTCAAAATTACACAGTCGCCGATGAAAAGGTTACTTGGATTAGCGGAAGTAGAACTGACCACTGCAGGTAGTCTGGGGGAATCCGAGCAGGAGGTGAACTCGCTCTATCCTTTCTTGCCTGTGAAGCAAGCCTATACCCTGATTGAGGAGATCCTGCCATCCTATCGGGTTACGCAGGAGATGGAAAAACTTCCACGAATATCACTATGGCTGCGCCTGCTCAAACCAAGCTGGGGGTGGATCATGATCACGGGTTTATTGTGGTATTTCAAACCATTGGTGTTTGGGCAGAAACATGCCTGGTGGATGATTTCCGCGATTCTGCTCGTGTGGATTGCAACATGCAGAGTGATGGACTTTTTCCATACCCGATACATTCTGCATCAGAATTTCATTCAACTTCGAACCGGGGCGCTCACTTCAACCCTCTTCATCTCCAAACGTGAGAAAGTCATCGAAGTGCAGATCACCCGTAATGTGTTACAGCGTTGGTTCGGTGTGGCTTCCATTCATACGGTAAACCGCGCCAAACCAGTACTGCATCATCGGGCACATGACATTTCCCTGGATACGGCGAAATCATTTCAATCATGGTACATGGGACGTACCCAAGATGTTCAGACCCGTTAATCACAAGAGCAAGTGCAGGAAGACCAAACAAAGTTATTCTGTACTTACTCTTTTTAATTGAAGACAGAGGAGGAAGAACAATTTGATTAAAGCTGTGTTCTTTGATGTGGACGGTACATTGCTGAGCGAAATAGATCGGAGTTTATCACCGCGTACTGCTGAGTCGATCCGGGAATCGATTCGTAAAGGCGTTCAAGTTGTACTCGTCACAGGCAGGCCCTATAATTTATGCGAAGAATTCAGAAATCTCGGAATCGATACAATCATTTCGGCTAATGGGGCATTGATCAAAGCAGGTGATGAAGTGATACATAAGTCTGTACTTTCAGCACAGATGGTGAGAGCATTCAGTGAGTTTGCCGAGTTGCAGGGGCACAGTATTTCATATTTTACAGAATCATTTGAGACGAACGGGTTGTGTACAACAGATGGTCGTGTTACTGAGGCCTTAAGAGATACGCTTGGACTCATGAATTCCCCGCAGAAAATCAGCACGTTGGAACAGGACGTATATTGCATTTGTTTATATGCGGATGAAGCGGAGACGGAGAAATTCCAGTCCAGATTTCCTTCCTTACGATTCGTGAGATTCCATCCGTATATAGTGAATGTGCTGGAAGCGAGCGAAGTCAGCAAATCTATAGCCGCAGAGAAAGTTCTCGACTACCTGAAGATATCCAGAGAGGATACAATGGCCTTTGGCGATGGGGAGAATGACGTGGATATGCTAGTGTATGCGGGAATCGGAATTGCGATGGGAAATGGCGGAGAACGGATTAAACAAAGCGCTGATTATGTCACCCTGCGGGCAAGTGAAGATGGGGTCTTCCATGCATTGAAGCAATTTAAGATTTTATGAGAATGGATCGGCTAAAAAGATGAAGGATATCCAAATTGTGGATTTTCATGTAGAATGATATAGCACGTATTAAGCCCTAAAGCATAGGGTGTTGATCGAAGGGGGACTTATGAAAAAGGTTGTTATCGTAATCCTGTCTCTTGTCGTACTTGTTGGTGTATCCTCTTCCGCTTATGCTCATCCAGGCAGACTGGATAAGAACGGGGGACATAACTGTTCAGCCAAATCCAAACAAAAGGGTCTGTGCACAGGTTATCACTATCACAAAAAGAAAAAATGATAATGAGCTGTACAAGATAAACCCGGCCATCATTCAATGTATGGTTGGGTTTGCATGTGTACCATTGATTTAAAATGATGGAGGCGGTTACACCATGCAGATACAGGAGATATCGGTGTGGAATCATGACGATTTAGTGGCGATGCTGGTCGAAAGCTCCAGTGAGGGGTTCAGACATATCGAGCGATTAATCCATGAATATGAGACAGGAATCAATACATTCGAGCAAGAAGATGAAGCGCTTTTTGAATGCAGAATGCACGATAAGGTGGTTGGGATTTGCGGTCTGAACAGAGATCCTTATTCTGAAGTGACTGATACCGGAAGAATTCGCAGGCTTTATGTGATGAGAGAATTTCGAAGACATGGGGTTGGGCGCAGGCTGATGGATGCGGTTATTCAAAAAGCGGAAAATCATTACGCTCGACTGGTTCTGTACACGGATCAACCGGTTGCCGGCTCTTTTTATCGCGACTTGGGATTTAGAGAAGTGACGAGTATGGAGAAGATAACGCATGTACTGGAATTGGGGGAGAAGGAAGATGGATCATATTAAAGCCGTTATTTTTGATTTGGACAATACAATTCTGAACAGAACGATGACCTTTGACGGCTTCGCTCGGAGTTTGATTAAAACCTATTTTGCCCATCTTGAGTCCACGGAGGATATTCTCAAAAGAATCATTGAACTCGATGAAGATGGTTATAAGGACAAACCCTTTCTGTTCAACGAGTTGTTGCATGAACTGCCCTGGGCAGAGCATCCGCCACATGCAGAACTGATGGAGTTCTATGGCAGAGAGTATGTGCGAAGTTCAGTTCTGATGGAACAGGCGCGAGAAGTCGTTCAGCATCTTCGGGGGAAATATCGAACCGGGTTAATTACCAATGGGCAGACCGATATTCAGTATGGGAAGATCGATCAACTCGGTATCCGGGATGATTACGACCATATTATTGTTTCAGAGGAGGCTGGAGTCAAAAAGCCCGATCCACGCATATTTCAGCTTGCGCTAGATCATTTCGGTCTAAGCCCTGAGCAATGTATCTACATTGGCGATCATCCGGTGAACGATATTGAGGGAGCGGCAAGCGTAGGCATGAGCACCATCTGGATGAAGGTCAACCAGCCGTGGCAGGACAGGATTACGACTAGTCCTTTACATACGATTGAGCATCTAAGTGAGCTAAAGGAATTGCTGTAGAAGGCGGTTATATAAATTGAATATAACATTTACACAAAACGTAGAGGACAGAAATAACCTGAAGAAGCGGAGCGGTCGCCTTTATCCCCGGATTTACCCTTTAGGAAAGGAATCAAAAAATCTGGGGATAACAGCGATCGGAAGGTTGTTCTGTCATCGGAGTGGCTAGTGTAAATATTCTTTAGTTCAGTTTAAATAGATAAGGACTACTATAACCCCAGTTTGGAAAGCGAGGAACATATGGAAATTAGACAGATGGCTACAGCGTTTTTGAGCAATGGCTCAGACATGCTGATGATGAAGAAGGCGGGTAGCAGATTGTTTGATTTTGAATTCTGGGGTGGCATTGGCGGACATCTGGAACAAGGGGAACTGAACGTACCCATGAGCGCCAGCTATCGGGAGATTGAAGAAGAGACCGGGTTCAAGCAAGAGGATGTCGAACACTTTCGGCTTCGATATATTCTGTTGGAAGTTAACGGTGGTGAGATTTGGCAGCAGTTTGTATATTTCGGAGAGACCACGCATCGACATTTTGTGCCCTCGGATGAAGGCGAGTTATTCTGGATACCACTGGATGAGGTGTTGGACTTACATTCGTCTATTCTGATCAAAGCAACGCTCAGGCACTATTTACAACACCCGGGAGCAGAAGACATCTGGATTGGCAACGTTCAGAGCGGAACAGACCTAAAGGGTACTCCACAGGTAATATGGAACAGAATGCAGGAAACGATATCATTTGAGCCAAAGGGGGTTAATCGATAATGTTGAAATATAGAATGGAAAGAAAAAAATTGAGATGGATAAATTACCTGTTGATCACTGTACTGATTGCTATCATTCTTCCGAGTAGTCATGTGGAGGCAGGCAGCACGATTACAGTGAAAACGAAGGTCCAATATTACAAAGGACAGCCATACATACATCTAACAGGTGGTAATAAATCTGTGACGGATAAACTGAACAAGACATTTAAAATCCACGCAGTGAAAGCGGCTCGCCTGGACAAAGAAGAAAAGAAATCAAACAAAAATTATTTCTACATTACCATGGCCAGTGTAAAATACAATGCAAAAGAAAAGTTATCTGTGGTATATGAAGATCATGTGTACACTGGCGGAGCACATGGAATGGATGCGACAAAATCATATAACTATGATTTAAGAACGGGGAAAGAACTGAAGCTAAGCGAGTATGTTAAAGACGATACTCAGATGGAGAAGGTAGAGAAATCAATCTCCAACAGTCTATTAGCCATGTATAATGCAGGAGTCTCTATTTTTGAAGAAAATATTTATGATTTTCAGCTTGATCAGACATCTGAATTCTTTTTATATGACAAAGGGATCGTCATCCGATTCCATCCGTATGAGGTTGCACCCTACGCTAAAGGATTTGTAGATATCAAAGTCCCGTACAGTAAATTCAACCAATAGATTGTTTGCAATAAAAGGCATGATCCAGTTCAATGAGGTCATGTCTTTATCTATATATACAATCATTCAAAATACTCTAAATAATTTCAATAACTTCGGCTTCTATGTTTCTACATACCGTGTAAATAGCTTAACCCATTCCAAGAAGGAGGTTTTGTTATGAAACGTATTGGAAACATGCTTCAGGCTGACCGTAGCAACGTACGCATGCTATGGCAGCCTGAACGGGCGAGCCGGTTTAACTCTGCATAGGACAGAGGCGGTAGTTATGGGTTGTTGGAAGAAGATAATTTCATCAGACTACGCTGTAATAATTCGATCTTTCGTTTGTCTGTTCCGATGTTCTATAGCTTCCTCATAATCTCCGATCAGTGTATCAAAAATATGCTCCCACGACCGCTGCTCAGCCAGCTTTCTGCCTTCCAGTCCCATCATCCTCAATTGGTTCACGTGATTTCCCCAGAGACATATCTCCCGAATCAGTGCATCAGCCTGACCTGGCTCGAATAATACACCATTGCGGTGGTGGGATACTAGATCCTTTACACCTCCGGCATTGGCCGCCACTACAGGAAGTCCTGAAGCCATCGCTTCCAGCACCACATTGCCAAATGTCTCCGTAGAGGAAGGAAACACAAACAGATCTGCCGAAGCATACATAACAGCAAGTTCTTCGCCATGCATATAGCCTGTAAAGGTGACATTGGGTGGGGATTGCAGACGCATTTTCGGGAGAGATGGGCCGTCGCCAACGATGATCCAGTGTACACGGGACTGCATTTCCTGGGGCAACTGCTGCATGGTAGTCGTGAGTGTAGCGATATCTTTTTCCGGGGCAATGCGTCCAACGTAGAGTAGAATAAGGGGAGCGGTGATGTGGTATCGTTCACGGATATCCGATCTGCGTTTATCAGGGGAGTACAGGTTGCAATCAATCCCGCGAGACCAAAGTTTCAGACGCTGAATGCCTTGGGTTTGCAGGGTGTTTAACGTTTCCTGCGATGGAGTTAGGGTTGCATCACAGGCACGGTGGAACCACTGGATATATTTCCAGTAGAGAGGAATCATACTTTTCAACCGGTAGTATTCGAGATAACGATCGAAGTGGGTATGGTAGGAGACAACATGCGGAAGATGGTGTTTGAGCGCATACCTCAGACCAAGCAGCCCCATATTAAAAGGCGTGGCGATATGCAACAGATCGGGTTGAAAGGTTTGTAGCTGCTTGTGTGTGTCTGCTCTGTTGGGTAGAGCAATGCGGCATTCGGGATACAGAAAAAAAGGGATGTTGGCAACCGATCGGACTTGAGTCTCATGGCTTCCTTCAATGACGGAGTTCGGAGTAAACAGCAGATGTTCAATTTTTCTGCGGTTCAGATGATTACTCAAGCGGTGGAGCGTGCCAGCAACACCATTGGTTTCCGGAAGATAGGTGTCTGTGAACAAGGCCAGGCGCATCATTACCCCTCCCAAGACTCGTGATGCCAAGATCATAACAGCGGAACATTTTCCAGAGGTCAAGTGCACGTTAACTTGACGGTATTCCCTGTAAAATGACTTCGCACGAACATGTAAACTTCCATAAGTTCAACTTGTATAGCGTATTCTGCTATGATGTAATAACGTGTCGGCGTAGTTGAACTTGAAATTTACACGATAACGGAGAGGACAGAAAAAAACTGAAGAAGCGGAGCTAAAAGCTTTCTGCAAGAAAGCTGCTTCGGAAGCATACACTTCGCCTTTATCACCGGATTTTACCCTTTAATAAAGGGATTGAAAAAATCTGGGGATAATAGCGATCGGAAGTTTATTCTGACCGCGTAGTGGTCCAGTGTAAAAACATTCGTTTAAACTATTCAGACAGAGAGATACAGGAGGCAGAGAAAGATGAACAAGTTACAAGAAGAACTGCAAGAATTGTTACCACTCGATCAGCTTGAAGAGATGTCAGGTGAAGAAGTGGTGGGGAGTGTTGCCATGGACCTTTATCGGGCTGAATTTGCGACAATTCGTGAGAGTGGACCGGAACTTCCGCAAGTATTGCGAGATACCATTCTAATCATCGATCTGGATACCGAGCTGTCCATGAACGGTATGACCGGTTTCCTTGAGAATGTCAGCGGGCAGTATCTCGGTGAGACAATAGCAGCGATGGAGCGGATCGGCAATGAGGCAGATACCGTGATCCTGAAGAAGATCGAGCAGATGTTGTCCGAAAGCGGCGTAACGCACGGGCAATTACGAGATAATGTGAATGGCCTGTCCGAAGATGACATCACGACAAGCCTGCAAACGCATGGGGAACAGATTCATGAGGTATTACAGCAGATTGAACTGGAAGCCGCGAATTTGAGCATGCAATCGGATAACGAAGAAAGCTTTGACCTGCTGTATCAATATGTGGACGAAAATAAAGAACGTTTGAAACAGGAGATGCAACACGTTTTGTCTAATTGAGTGGGAAGAGGAGGCAAAATGACAATCATGAACAAACGATTAGCGCTGGAATCCTTTTTGGTTACCTTGTTATTCATCATCGGTTTTGTAGCTTGGAATGTCGTTCAAGGCATGATCATGACCATGAATTATGTACCTGATCTTACGAACACCGCTTCTTCTGTTACCCCATTGCAATCCAAGATTGCTTTTGGAAGCCGTGTTCAATGGGATACAACATCCATGATTATGGCTGTTGCCGGATTTATTTTGCTAGCCGCCGCATATTACGGTCTTCGATCAGGAATGCAGCGTTGGACACAGCGTTCTTGATGTTTTATCCGCTTAGAGTCCATGTTCTGTACTTACTTACGCTGCCTTTGCAGCATATCAATTGAAACTCATTTACAACTGCCCTGAGTCTATTAGACTCAGGGTTTTTGCTATGGCTAATGTTTTTCCGCTTCGAAGGGGAAATTTTCTAGATCCAAGGTCAAGGAAGAATCCGTTACAATGATCTTGTAAGCGCTTATCGTTTTGGATAGAGAGAGGAGGAGAGACAGAGATCATGATTACAACCAATCAGATTTATCTCGATCAGACATTGCATAGCAAAGAGGACGTATTTGATTTTATATCTGCGGAGGCAGAGCGTTACAGCATCACTACAAACCGTGCACAACTTGCGGCTGATCTGTGGGAACGCGAACGTGTCTACTCCACCGGACTTCAGGATCACTTTGCGATTCCCCATACCCAGAGTGAAGTTGTAACACGTCCGGCAGTGATGGTCATTCGATTGCGGGAGCCCATTGATTGGGAATCTCATGACGGCAAGCCGGTAAAATTTATTTTTGCCATCCTTGTGCCTAAAGGTCATGTAGACGTATCCCATCTGCAAATCATCTCTTCACTTGCCACCTTACTGCTGGAAGATTCATTCAAAGAGGCCATCGTAGAAGCGGTGCAGCCGGAAGATGTATATACGTTGCTTCATCAATATACGGAAGGACTGGTGTCATAATGAAAATTGTAGGTGTAACGTCATGTATCGCAGGTCTCGCCCATACCCCGATGGCCGCCAAAGCATTGGAGAAAGCAGCTCAACAACTGGGATATGAGATCAAAGTGGAACAGCAGGGAGCCATGGGGCAAGTCAATAAGCTGACGGAAGAAGATATTGCAGCAGCGAATTTTGTTCTGATTGCAGCCGATCAAACGGTGAAGGACATGGATCGGTTTGGCGATAAAAAAGTCGTGCGTGTCAAAATTGGTCATGCCGTAAGTCAGGCAGAAGCGGTATTAACCAAAGCTGTCGAGGCAGTGAACGGACAAGCTTAACCCCACCTTCCACATGAGGAGAGAGTACGATGAGAAAATGGTTTGGTGAAGCAAAAACACATCTAATGACAGGTATCTCCTATCTGCTGCCGGTCATTATCGCGGGTTCCCTGGTCGTTGCCATCTGCAAAATTATCGCACTATCAATGGGCATTACTGATCTTGATCCGTACAAAGATGGAAGCGGATTCTTGCATATTTTATATCTCGTGCAAAATGTAGGATGGAGCGGTATTGGACTATTGACGATTGTCCTGTCCGGTTACATTGCCTACTCCATTGCCGACAAACCTGCGCTGGCCGCAGGTCTGATCGGCGGGGTGCTGGCACAGCAGACCAACGCCGGTTTCCTCGGCGCGTTGATCTCAGGCTTCTTTGCCGGATACATCACCTTGTGGGTCAAAAACAAAGTTAAGATTACAGGTCCGGCCGCTGGCTCGGTACCGTTAATTATTTTACCGCTGATTACCGTTGGTTTAACCGGATTTCTGATGGCGGTCATTCTGGGTGGCCCGCTGGGCGCGCTGAATGAGTATCTCATTGCTTGGGTTCAAAACATGAGCCAGAGCGGAACCAATACCGTTGTGCTTGCCATTATTCTGGGGGCAATGATTGGATTCGATCTCGGCGGACCCGTCAACAAAGCGGCATGGATGGCAGGCAATGCCCTGTTCCTGTCCGGTGTCTATCTGCCGAATATTTTCATTAATATTGCCATCTGCATTCCGCCGCTTGGTTATGGTTTGGCAACATTGCTGATGAAGAAACGTTTTTCCAAAACCTATCAGGAAGCGGGAAAAGGTGCAGTGATTATGGGTGTGATCGGTATCACGGAAGGTGCAATTCCGTTCACACTGCGTAACCCTGCCAAAATGATTCTGGTCAACATGTTTGCCTGTGCAACGGGCGCTGCCTTGACTGCACTGCTGGGAGCACATATCATCATGCCACCAATTGGCGGCTTATATGGAGCTGTGTCAGTAGGTACCCCAATCGCGTACCTTGCCGGAGGCATTGTCGGCGCACTGATCGTGGCGGGTGGCACCATGTTGGTGAACTTCCGCGATGAAGAAGAGAAACAGCCTGCCAAGACTCAGGAAGCTTCAGTGAAGAAAAATGGGGAAGAAATCGAACTCGTTTTTGACTAAAAGTACATGTTCAAAAAGATCGGTTTTCAGTATCTTGAACAACCTTTAAAAAGCATCTGGAGGGATATAGAGATATGAGTGAGAGAAATCGTACCAAAGTACATGTGATTCCACATACACACTGGGACCGGGAATGGTATTTTACGACCTCCCGTTCCAAAGTGTATCTCGTCAAACACGTCAAGGAAGTATTGAACGCATTGGAGAATATCGATGGATTCCATTATTACCTGTTGGATGCACAGGGCTCGCTGCTGGATGATTACATCCGCTGGTGTCCCGAAGATGAGGAACGGATCCGCCAACTGGTTTCTGCCAAACGACTGATGACGGGACCCTGGTATACACAGACGGATCAATTGGTTATTTCCAGTGAATCCATGGTCCGAAACCTGTATTATGGTATGAAAACAGCACAAAAGTACGGACATGCGATGAAGGTTGGTTATGTCCCGGATGCATTTGGACAATCGGCACAGATGCCGCAGATCTATCGGGAGTTTGGCATTGAACGTTTCCTGTTCTGGCGTGGTGTCTCGGATAATACGAATCCACATACCGAGTTTACGTGGGAAGGGTCGGATGGTAGTCGTGTATTTGCTGTACAGATGCCATTCGGGTATTACTACGGTGGTAACATTCCGGAAAATGAAGAAGATCTGATCCCTTATTTGGAGAAACAGATTGGTGCGCTGGAACGCAAAGCCTCCACCAAACATATCTATTTCCCTAATGGGTTTGATCAGGCGCCTGTGCGATTGAATCTGCCGGAGTTGATTAAACGGTTCAATGCACTGGATACAGAACGCGAATATGTGATGAATGAACCGGAACGTTTTCTGGCGGAGATCGAAGCGGATAGTCAGGATCTGCCTGTACTTCGGGGTGAATTAATGGAAGCCAAGCACATGCGGATTCACAAGTCCATTTTTTCCACCCGTGCGGATCTCAAGCAACAGAATAACCGAATTGAGAATCTGATTGCTAACACGCTCGAACCTGTACTTGCCATTAGCCATTCTCTCGGGCATGATTACCCGCATCGCATTGTGGAGGACATCTGGAAGCTGTTGTTTGAGAATGCGGCACATGACAGCATCGGTGGCTGTAACAGCGATACAACGAATCAGGACGTTGCGTTCCGTTACAAACAGGCCTATGATATCGCACTGAATTTGCTTGACCTGCATATGCGGATGATTGCTTCAACGATACAGCAGGAGGAGACATTTGCGTTCACCCTGTTCAACACGCTACCGTATGTGCGAGGCGGGGTTACTGAGATTGAAGCTTATATTCCGGAAGAATCCTTTGTGATTCGGGATACGAAGGGGCGCGAGCTGGCCTACACCATTGTGGAAAAAGTAGACCAGACCGATTATGTGCTTGGACAGCACATCGATCTCAATCCAAGCCGCAAAGTGCATCTGCCGGAACGGGTATATCGCGCCAAATTGCTGGTGGAACTGCAAGAGGTCCCGGCGATGGGTTACACCCAGATTGTTTTTGATTTCAGTCAGGGCGCTGCACCTGTCATTGAACGACGTAACGAGGACAAGATTGAAAATGAACATTTCACTATTGCGCTGCAAGCAAACGGCACCTTGCAAATTACAGATAAGCGATCTGGCCAAGTGTATGCGGATCAAATGGTCTTTGAAGATAACGGGGATGACGGAGATTCCTACAATTATTCTCCTCCCGAGCGGGATCTGATTGTTTCTTCGGCAGGTAGCCAGATGAGTGCGACGACCACCCAAACGTCTGTATCTCAGACACTATCCCTGCGTTTCACGTTGGATGTTCCCTACGATCTGGAAGAGCGCGCCGCAGGTATCACGTCGGGAGCATTGCCAATGCAAGTGGAGATATCTCTTCGCAAAGGAGAGAATCTGATCCGTTTCCAGGTTCAGGTGCAGAATGAGGTGTTCAGCCACCGTCTGCGTGTCCTTTTTGATACAGGAATTGCTTCCGCCCTATCCATTGCAGACCAGCCTTTCGGTGTGATTGCTCGTCCAACCTCATTGCCAGAAGTGGAAGTATGGGAGCGCGAACAATGGCAGGAGAAACCGATCACTATTGAAGCGATGCAGAGTTATGCGGGGTTGAACAACGGTACGCGTGGTATGGCTGTGATGACGGGGGGTGTACGTGAGTATGAGATTGTTGGCGAGCAAATGGATACCATTGCCCTGACCTTGTTCCGTACTTTTGGTTTCATGGGTAAGGAAAACCTGTTGTATCGTCCTGGCCGGGCCTCCGGTGAGAAAATTGTGGCTACACCTGATGCGCAATTACTTGGCGAGCTCTCCTTTACCTTTGGCCTGCATATCCAGACTTCCGGGTTCGACGAAGCGAATGTGGCCCGTGCTGCGCGTGAATATTTGACACCGATCAGCAGTTATCAGCTATGCGACTTTTTGAACGGACGACTGATCTTTGCTTTCCGCGATGAGGCACTTGTTCTTGATACAGACTATAGCCTGATGTCGTTCAGCAACGATTCCAACGTGGTGTTAAGCAGTTTCAAGAAAGCAGAGCAGAGTGACGGATACATTGTACGTGTCTTCAATCCGTATTTGTCACAGTCTGCTAACGTGAACATGCACTTTAATCAACCTGTACATGCAGAGCGTGTATCTCTTGGTGAACAACCACTGGAGCCTCAGCAGAGGTTAACCGATGGAGAAGAGGTCGTTCGTTTGCCGGAACTCGCACATTGTAAATTGATGACGGTACTTGTATCGATATAAGGTGGGCTTTAGTTTGACACAATCCTGATCAGAAGGGAGGTCGGATATCGGTATGATTTTTCCAACTAAACGGTTGAAAAAGCTGTTCCACCTCATTCATGGTGAAGGACAGGAACAGGCTTGGACGAGCCAAGCACTTGCAGACAGGCTGGAAGTTACTGTACGTACTATTCGGGATGATCTGAAAAAGCTGGATCATATCCTCGCGGGGCATGGCGGGAGCCTGGAATCCAAGCGTGGGCGGGGTTATTCCATTCGTGTGCATGATGCGAAGCGGTATAATGAGCTGTTGGAGGAACGGAAGGATGATGGGCAAAAAGGTGCTCCAGTACCTGGTTCGCCTGATGAGCGTATCCGTTATGAATTGTTCAAGCTGCTTGGTGAACCGGGTCATATCAAGATGGAAGACCTCGCTGATCAGCTGTTTATAAGCCGTGCAACAATGAACAATGATCTGAAAATCATTCGTCAGATTTTGGAGAACTACCAGCTTCAGCTTCAGATCAAGCCAGGACATGGTGTGAAGGTCGTCGGAGACGAGCAAAGGTTTCGCTATTGCCTTGCCGAGTACGCCGATGCGCGAGATGAAGAACTGGGCCCCGAAGGAATGACCTTTGCACAGGAACGTTTGTTGTATCCAATCGAACCCGCACACATCCGCGAGATCGTCATTCGCCATGTAGGCAAACAGAATGTTCGTATTGCAGATGTGGCACTGAAAGATCTGATTACGCATCTGGCTGTTATGGTATTACGTATTAAGCAGGGGCATGAACTAGAGCGATTCGAGAAAGTGGAGGCGAATGTTCAGGATCAGCAACTTGCACAGCAGATTATTCAGGATCTGGAGTTGTTATATTCCATTCACTGTCCAGTTGGAGAGCGAGATTATCTGCTGCTGCACATTGTTAGCAAAAAAATGACCGCTACCGATTGGAATGGACTTCGAAGTGACCCCTTATATCTTGCTGTACAGCAAATGTTGGGTCATATCTATGATCGGTACACCTATGATCTGCGTGATGATGAACGATTGCCGAATGATCTGTATGCCCATCTGAAGCCCATGATTACTCGCCTGGAACATGGCATGAATATGCGGAATCCACTGCTGGGACATATACGTAAATATTATCCACTGGCCTATGAGATTACGATCAGTGCAGTGAAACAGCTACAGACATACGTACCTCATGAAATCAATGACAGCGAGATTGGTTACTTGGCTCTCCACATTGGTGCAGCTTTGGAACGTAAATACCAGATTCCTCATCGCAAACGGAAATCCGTATTGCTGGTCTGTGGGTCAGGATACGGCACAGCCCGTATTCTTGAATCCAGATTGCGTTCTTTATTTGCAGAGCTGGAGGTCTCACGTGTAGTTTCGCTACGGGAGTACGAGGAGATGGGGAGTGTGCCCGAAGATTTGGTCATTTCTACGATCCGGTTACGGGAGTCCAAAGGCAAACCGTCGGCTGTCATTGCTGCGATTCCATCGGAACGAGACATGGCAACGATCACTCATCTGGTGCGAACCAGTGATGAGCAGGAGGAAATGACATTGCTGCGTTACTTTGATCCAGAGTTGTTTATGTTTCGGTCGGATCAGCCTGACAAAATGACACTTATGGCTGAGATGAGCGGAGCACTGTTGGAGAAGGGAATTGTAACGGAGCAATTCTGGCCAGCTGTGCAGGAGCGGGAAAAGATGGCTTCAACCGCGCTTGGAAGAGGTATGGCGATTCCGCATCCCATGGAGCTGAGTTCAACCCGTACGACCGTATCGGTATGCCTGCTTGAGAAGCCGATTCCGTGGGATGAGGAGAATGAAGTACATGCTGTATTTATGTTATCTATCTGCAAAGAGGATTACGAACAGGCGATGGGGATCTATGATCTGTTTGTAGAGTTAATCCGGCAGGAGGAGAAGTTGGAAAGCCTGCGATCCTGTGGCAGCTTCGATGCCTTTGCCCAACTTGTATGTGAAACGTTGAGTCTGAAAAGTACCGAAGTGTATTAATATATATATGTTCGCTAATGGATAATTACACGGACACTCCGAGTACAGAACAACCTTACGATCGCTGTTATCCTCCAACTTTTTTTAATTCCCTTTTTGAAAGGGAAAAACCGTCCTTCATCAGATTTGTCTGATAGAGGACGGTTTTTATTCGTTAACACAAACTATAGATTAGATATGTTTGGAAATGATTTCTTCTAGTCCTTGAGCGACAGAATGCGCCCCTCGCGCCAGATGTCTTTCATATAGATGCAGGCGGACAAAGCTCTCATCCGTACCCATTGCTTCGGAGAATATTCCACTGAGCCCACGAGTGCGGCGATCGATCTGTAATAGCAGCTCCAGCGAATCGCCCATGGGATAGAACAGCACTTCCAACTCATCCAGATGCCCACGGAATTTGTTTGTTGGTACAAATTCAAATTCCTGCACAAATGGCAGATTGCCACCCAGCTTTGGTGCATAGTCATTGGTCACTTCACGCAGTTTGAAACCAAGGATATCAATTGCATCGAGCACGGTGTTCATGTCTTTGCTAGGAACAACATGCAGTCTGTCCCGGTCTGAAGGGTCTACAGCACTTGAAATATCGAGGCCCGTCTCCACCCATACCTCTGCACGATGCAGTGTAATTGGCAGATTTTCTGGCAGGTCAAATGAAAAGTCTTTCTCCAATTTGGCTCCAGGCTGTAAGGTAAAACCTTCGGTGAGCAGATATTTGGCTATAACGGCTGTTTCTTTTACTTTACGATCATCGTGCTCCCGTATGTAATGGGTTTTAATTGAAAGATAGATTCGATCTACGTTCTGTTCCGCATCTCCACCTTCAATGTACACAACCCCCGAGATGATTCCTCCAGGCGTGACCTCTGGTGTATGCAATTCCGTATTTACTTTGGCTGCTCCAACACCTACACTGGCTAACATTTTCTTGAAAAATGACATGCGCTCAACCTCCAGATCAGATGGTTTATTATATGGGATACATACGGCTTCGACCTTAATACGGAAGCTGGAAGAGAAGCGTTTCATATTTTAGCAAAGATATATCGTATATCCAAACAGGAGAATCGACGTACCCATGTCGAATGTTTAAATAAAGGGAATTTTTGTCAGGAGGAACTCTATGAGCATGGAATGGTACGATATGATTGCACAACGTAATGGGGGATACAAGGGTAGAGCTTTGTATACGCTGGAAGGTAACTCTGCTGAAGATATTTTTGAAGAGTGGTTGATTAAGCTTCTGCCTCAGTATACATCCGTGCTCGATGCAGGCTGTGGACATGGGGAGTTTACGTTGAAAATGTCGGAATATACCGATCACATTATAGGGTTTGATAATTCGGAAGAGATGATAAAGATAGCCCAAAACAGTCTTCATTCAAGCACGATAACAAATGTGGAATTTGTCTGCATCAGCACAAAAGAAAAGATGCCATTTGAAGATAAGCAATTTGGTTTGATCTATGATCGCAGAGGTCCAACTTCCATTATTGAGCATGGGAGATTGCTACAAAAGGGTGGAGTTATGATTGGTATTCATACGGATATAACAAAGGTACGTGAGCGTTTGGAAAGAAATGCATTTAAGGTGATCAAGATTGAGGAATATAACGAGGCACTTATGATTTTCTCGGATGAAAAAGAGTTTGCCATCTTTCTCTCCGATATCCCCGGAAACCCGGATTATACACAGCCTGAGTACCGGGAACAGCTGGAAGTCAAGCTGAAGGAGAACCAGGTTGATGGTAGAATTGCTGTAAGAGAATGCAAGTATATTTGGCAGGCCATAAGGAGCTGAAGCGGATTGAACACAGAATTTTCAGAACAGAAATATGGTGAAATGGGTGTCAAAACCAGCTTCGAGCAGATGGCGAACGGGGAACAAAAATATAAAATGATAACAGAAGACGGCAGTTATTATTGCAGAACCGTTGCCTCTTCCCACGGAGCATGGCAAAACAGTCATGTACATATCAATCTAACGGAGTTTTATGTGGTGCAAACCGGATGGATTGCGTATGCCAGTTATGGAGACGATCAGATGTTTTCGATTCGAGTGATGCGTGCAGGAGAGCACATCATTGTCCAACCTGGAATCCACCATAATATATACATGTCTGCACATAGCGCGATACATACCATCAAGCATGGATTGAATACATCCAGTGATTGGACGGCATCCCCTGAGTTGGATAGGTTAACTCAATCTTTAACAGAGAAGGAGCTACTCCAGAAGTATGATTAATTAGACGGGAGGATCAGACAGATGCGTAAAAGTACAATATTTTGGATTACGGGAGTAACGATAATTCTCTTGGTGACTCTGCTCATATACAGCTATGTTATTCCAAGTGTGAGTGCCCAGGATGTTGTGATGGCAGGCACAATCAGGCAGATTGATACGGATGTAGTTGAGGTAGAGTTAGAGATAACGCGAAAAAGAGAAGACAAGGATCAACATATGGTGTATCCCGTTGTCCCTGGATGGGAAGGGGTCACATTCACTGAAGAACAAGATGATGCGTGGTACATGCCTTCGTCTGTTGGCAGCTCCTATCTTGATCAAGTCATTCTGGAAAAGTATCTGAAGGCGCAGGGGATGACCATGAAATCAGCTGATAATCTGATAGGATTTGCGATACCTGATGAGATAGGGAGCTACAAGTTGCGGTTAACGCTCAGATCTTTGGATGGAACGACTCAGCCGCTTGAGAATCCCGTGGTGTATTATGTTCACAACGAGCATTTGTTAGGGAAGGATCTGAGTTGGGTTACGAGTGAGAATCTGGAGATCAATAAGGAGTAATCAGAATGATGAATGTATATGAATCGAATGAAATCACTGTACGTTTCTTGGACACAGAAGATGAACAACATCTGGTGAAGTGGCTGTCAGACCTGGAAGTTCTTCAATACTATGAAGGGCGTGATCGGCCGCATGATCTGGAACAGGTGAGAGAGCATTTTTACAATCAAAAAGATGATGCTACTCGTTGTATCGTTGAGTATGGAGGACATCCGATTGGATACATTCAGTTCTATGAGCTTGAGGAAGAAGAACGAACGGAGTATGGTTATGGAGACACGGATGAGATCATCTATGGAACGGATCAGTTTATTGGTGAGGTAGAATACTGGAATAAAGGCATTGGTACACAGTTGATGCAGTCCATGCTGGCTTATCTGATTAATGAAAAACAAGCCCGTAAAGTGGTTATGGACCCTCAATCCTGGAACTTAAGAGCGATATCCTGTTACGAGAAATGTGGTTTCCAAAAGATTAAGCTGTTGGAGAAACATGAGCAGCATGAAGGACAGATGCGAGACTGTTGGCTTATGGAATATGCCCTGTAGATCCTGTTTAAAGTTATTTGAATCATATAAACAAGGAGGAATAATGGATGGATGAAAGATTTCCGATAGGACCATTTGTACACACGGGTGAAGTTACTTTGGCACAACGGGAGAAGTGGATTCAGGACATTGCTGAGTTGCCTGAACGCGCACGAGAAGCGGTAAAGGGATTGAGTGAAGAGCAATTAAGTCTACCGTATCGAGAAGGTGGATGGATGCTCAAACAGGTTATTCACCACATGGCAGATAGCCATATGAACAGTATGATTCGTTTCAAGTTGGCGCTGACAGAGGATACACCAACGATTCGGCCTTATTATGAAGAGCGCTGGGCTGAACTGAGTGATTCAAGAGACCTGGATGTCGAATTCTCGCTTCAGATTCTGGATGCCCTCCATCGTCGTTGGGTGTTTCTGTTAAACGCGCTGACAGATGCAGATTATGCCAAACAATTTTATCATCCCTCATCGGAAGAAACGACAAGACTGGATTACAATCTGGGCATGTATGCTTGGCATGGCAAACACCATGTTGCTCACATCACATCGCTTCGGGATAGATTGGGAATATAGCTATTAGAAATATCTTTTAAGGAGGATTCATCAATGAGTGTACATATCAGACTATTAAATGAGAACGATCCTGTAATCATATCAAAGGCGTTTCAGGAGCAGGGTTGGGGGAGATCCCCTGAGCAGTATCTTCATTACTTGGCTGAACAACAGAATGGGGAACGCGTAACCTTGGTAGCCGAGTTGAATGGAGAATTTGCCGGATACGTGAATGTATTGTGGAATTCCAGCTACCCGTCTTTCAGGGAACAAGGCATTCCCGAAATTAACGATTTTAATGTACTAATGAAGTTCCAGCGCCAAGGTATTGGTTCACGGTTAATGGACCGAGCAGAGGAAGTTATTCTGGAACGAACGGATGTAGCAGGCATTGGTGTAGGTGTGTTTTCCGATTATGGCAAAGCGCAAGTTCTATATGCCCATCGCGGGTACATACCAGACGGTCACGGTGTATACAAACATGATCATTACATTCAGCCGGGTGAAGAAACGATTATGGACGACGATGTTGTACTTTATCTTACGAAGAAGTTAAAAGCCACGCAATAATTTCATAATATATACAATATGAAAGATGTCATGTATATTAGTTGTAAATATCTGTTATGTGTGACTGGCGTAAACGTGGAGTGAACCACGAGGGAGCACATATATTATATGCCGTACGCCTGGGCAAAGTGTTTGATCTTTTGATCAAACACTTTATTTATTATTCAGGGAACGAAAGGACTGGTGGCGGCAATGAAAATGGCGTTTGTTTTATTTGATGGAATGACAAGCATGGATTTAGCTGGATTTTATGAAGCTGTGACTTGGCTAGCGATTCTGAAAGCAAAGGAAAACGTATCATGGACATTCTGCGCAGATAAGGAGGAAATTTCGGATGACCGTGGGCTGAAAATGAAATCCGATGCAGTATTACCTCATCTAGGGGATTTTGACCTAGTATTTTTTCCTGGTGGATTATCAACTAGAACGCTTCGATTTGATGAGGATTTTATGCGATGGGTCCGAACGGCAGAAAATGTCACATATAAAATATCTATTTGTACCGGGGCTTTACTGTTGGGGGCAGCAGGTTTCCTGAATGGAAAAAGGGCTACTACCAACTCATCTGCTTATGATTTATTGAATCCTTATTGTGCAGAAGTAATCTCAGCGCGTGTAGTGCGTGATGGTAATACGGTAACGGGTGCGGGGGTTACGGCTTCCATTGACCTGGGACTATACTTGGTCGAAATGTTAACGTCTACGGAGATCGTCCTTCAAGTTCAACAAAAACTAGAGTATCCATATTATGAAGCTGGTAACTTAAAAGATGTCTACATGCACACTAAGGGTAGGGGATAAAAAGATGACTATTCGCCTTTTTCAAGCGATTGATCAGCCAGCAGTGCTGAAAATGATGACGGATCATGATTTTCAATTCCCTTCGTTTATACGCGATCAGTATCCTGCGCGCTGGGATATATTTTTAAAAATGACGGATGAACGTATCAGTGCTTATTATGTCATGGTTGACGAAGCAGATGTTGTCATAGGTCATGCTGGTTATATCTTTCATCCTACTGTTAACCGATATGAAATCGTTGGCGTTGTTACATGCAAATCACACCTTCGACAGGGAGTAGCACGTGGACTAATTACAAAAATATGTATAAAAATAGCTGAATTCGGCAGTGGTGATGTCATGCTTTACACACTTGATCATGAAGAAAATGAAGCAGCGCTCGTATTTTATGAACGAATGAATTTTCAAAAAGAAGGTGTTGATATGAATTATTATACCTCGGGGTTTCATAGACTTTCACTTGTTAAAACATTATAAGGGAACTTCAAAAAACTAATTGTAGTGGAAGCATAAAAGTGTACTTCAGTTTAAGCTGCATGGACTTGCAAAGAAAGATGATCAAAAAGCTGTCTTGCATGTTATACTCTATTGGAATTTGAGGAATGATAAGCAGGATGTTGAGAGATTAGATGATCAGAGGAGTGATTGATCCATGTTTAGCAAAGTCGGCCAGATTATGTTGTATGTCAACAATCAGGATGAATCACTGGAATTTTGGACGGAAGTTGCAGGATTCCACATTGTGGATGAAGTAAACCTTGATGAGGGCATGAGATGGATTGAGATTGCGCCTACTCCAGACTCGCAGACAAGCATTATACTCCATGACAAAGAGTTCGTTGAACGGATGTCGGCGGGTGTAAATCTGGGCACACCTTCGTTAATGTTCTTCACCGAAAATCTGGATCAGTTATATGCCGACTTGGCTGGTAAACATGTAACGGTTGGAGAGATTGTAGAGATGCCAACCGGGCGTGTTTTCAACTTTGCTGATAATGAAGGAAATTACTTTGCAGTTTTGGAACGGGCGAAGTAAGTTACAACTAACAGCACCATTGCAAGCGGTCGACATTCATGTCGGTCGTTTTTTTGTTATGGCTTTAGCCAGTTGAGTGCGTGAAACGCGCGAAACAAAAAACCACCCGCTATGCGGGTGGAGGGATCGAGGGTTTGACCACCAAGACCATTCCGATAAAATTGAGATGTTCAGGCTCAAAAGAAAGGAATGGTCTTAGATGGCAAACAAGAGCTATAGCCTAGCTCACACAAAGTGGATGTGCAAATACCACATTGTATTCACCCCGAAGTATAG
This sequence comes from Paenibacillus sp. FSL K6-1122, assembly GCF_037977015.1. Classification (NCBI taxonomy): domain Bacteria; kingdom Bacillati; phylum Bacillota; class Bacilli; order Caryophanales; family Paenibacillaceae; genus Paenibacillus; species Paenibacillus sp. FSL K6-1122. Next base: position 1,918,610 of record NZ_CP150272.1, read on the forward strand.
ACGGAAAGAAATCTATAATCAAGTGAGAAAAGATTTAATCGAAATTTTCAAACGTCTGTGTAAGTACAAGGGAGTAGAAATTATAGAAGGTCACATGATGCCCGATCATGTTCACATGTTGGTAGCGATTCCACCGAAAATGGCAGTCTCCACGTTCATGGGATATCTAAAGGGGAAAAGTTCACTAATGATATTCGAGAAGCATGCCCAGCTCAAGTATAAATATGGCAATCGAAAGTTTTGGGCAGAAGGGTACTATGTGAGTACAGTGGGTCTAAATGAAGCAACGGTAAGAAAGTATATTCGTGAACAAGAAGCACATGATCAAGCGTTAGATAAGCTGAGTGTAAAAGAATACGAAGATCCATTCAGCAGTAATCGGAGCAAAAAGAAGTAAAACCAGTTTAACTGGTGAGTGAAAGTGACAAATAACACTGAGCCTGAACAGCCCTGCTGTCAGGCTAGCGTCTTTAGGCGCAGTTTGGCAACAGGGGGTTATACCCCAAGAGCAAACCACCCGTTGGACGGGTGGTCCTGATTGGGAAAAAGTTTCTATTTTGGAGTAGAAAAACGCAAGAAAAATAGAGAACTACTGGGTAAAAATGTTATAATAGAGTGTGGCTGATTTATTGAAAATGACGAGGAGTGAATAGTCTGAAATGAAGGTTTGAATGGAGCAGTTAAGGAGGAATGTGGTTGTGGAAAAGACGATTAAAAGTGTACAGGATCTATATGATATGCTCGATGCGGATTTCAGATCTGCCAAGCAGTTTTGGGAACCTTTCTATGAGGATCGGAACAGACCAATCCCCTTTTTCCCAAACAAACCGGATGAGAATCTGGTAGCGCATGTGAACGAAGGTGTGCTGAGCGGCGGCAAGGCACTGGAACTGGGGTGTGGCCCGGGCAGAAATGCGTTGTATTTAACCCGCCAAGGATATCAGGTAGATGCTTATGATCTTTCGGAGACAGCTATTGCTTGGGCTAAAGAGAGGGCGGCAGAGGAGCAACTGGACGTGCATTTTGAATGTCGATCTGTGTTCGAATTATCCCCAGAGCAAGAATATGATCTTGTCTACGACTCGGGTTGTCTGCACCATCTGTTGCCACATCAGCGCATTCCCTACATAGAGATGATCCACAATGCACTCCAGCCTGGAGGATACTTTGGAATGACTTGTTTTGCTCCTGGTTTTGGCGGTATTGGTGGGCCTGAGATCGTTATGAATGATTGGCAGGTGTATCAAGAGAAGTCGATGCGCGGTGGTCTTGCGTTCACGGAGGAGAAGCTTCGCTACATGCTGGAAGATGGCTTTGAATGTGTGGAGTTCCGTGCAATGAAGTCGCTGGAGCAACATGAACCGTATTTTGGTGTACCTTTTCTCTGGGCCACGTTGTGGAGAAAGAAAAACTCGTAAGAATAGTGAAATAAACATGCATTGAAAATAGAGGAGGAGTGGTATCGGAATGGGAACAGAAACAGGAAAAAGACACTTTATTATTACAGGCACATCCAAAGGGATCGGTTTACAACTTGCAGAGTTATTATTGGCTAAGGGGGATTACGTTTACGGTATTTCACGCGGGGGTTCGGATCTGTTGGAATCAAGCGAGGAATGGAGCGGGCGTTACCGCCATGTTCAGTATGATCTTGCCGACCTGAATGGGATCGATGATTTGATTACACGCATATTGGACCAAATACCTTCTCAGGAAGCTGAATTCATTGGACTCATTAATAATGCAGCGATGCTGGAGCCTCTAAAACCTATCGATCAATGCAGTGCGGCAGAGATAAGTCAGAGTCTTAACATCAGCCTCGCAGCACCAATGATATTAAGTTCCTCTTTTATTCAACAAACAAATCATCTGTCCGCCAGACGTAAAATTGTCAATCTCTCATCGGGTTCGGGAAGTTATCCCGCGCCTTCAATGGCAGTGTACTGTACATCCAAGGCAGGTATGAACATGTTCACCCAATGCGTATCTTTGGAGCAAACGGGCCAACAGAACCCTGTTGAGATTATTGCTTTTGATCCGGGGATGGTCGATACGGAATTGCAGGCTGTTGCACGAGGCAAAAGTGCAGAGGAGTTCGCTCTTGCAGGTATGTTCAATCAAGTATATGAAGCAGGACAATTAAGATCGCCACGAGACGTAGCGATGCAGTTGATCGAGCGGATGGACGCACAGAGTGATGCAAGCCATGTAATACACACTATTGAGAGCTAATAGGATATACGTATTTCGGCTTGTTATCTTTACGAAGTATGGATACCTTTTGATATAAGCCCAACTTCCCTGTACACTGGAATCAGCGATCGGAAGAACGATTCGTAACGGTAAAGGTGATCCTGCAACAACGGAGTCTAATTACCTTTATTCAACCTCAACCTTAGAAGATCAGAAACGTGGTGAATCTCTTGTTTAAAATTATGCTCATTGAAGACGACGAGTCGTTATTCAGTGAAATCAAGGAACGTTTGTCCCAATGGTCATATGATGTGTATGGTGTGCAGGATTTTGGAAAGGTATTGCAGGAGTACAGCGTAATTCAGCCGCAACTGGTCATTATAGATATTCAGTTACCCCAATATGACGGGTTCCATTGGTGCCGGATCATTCGTTCGCACTCTAATGTGCCGATTATCTTTTTGTCCTCACGGGATCATCCTGCGGATATGGTCATGTCCATGCATTTGGGTGCAGACGATTTTATCCAGAAGCCTTTTCACTTCGATGTATTGATTGCCAAGATCCAAGCGACTTTGCGGAGGGTGTACAACTATAATACAGAGCATATTGAACTTCGAACCTGGCGCGGTGCCACTATTGAATATGTGAAAAATACACTGACCTGCGGGGATGAATCTGTCCTGTTGACCAAAAATGAGATGTTCATCCTTAAAGTGCTGGTCGAGCATAAAAATCAGATTGTTACCCGTGAGGACCTCATACGGAGCTTGTGGGATCATGAGCATTTCGTGAGTGACAACACGCTGACGGTTAACGTCAATCGGTTACGGAAGAAGCTTGAACCCATCGGATTGGAGCGTTACATTGAAACCAAAGTAGGTCAGGGGTACATGGCAACGGAAGAGGCAGAAGCATGATCGGAAAGTACATAAGAGAAAGGGCTAGTTGGTTATGGCTACTGATAAGCATGCAACTTATTATTTTATTGGTGGCCTATCTGGACTCGTCCATTCCATTCCAATCTGTGGTGTATATCGTAGGACTGAATGTGGTGGTATGCCTTGTTTTTATCTGGGCGAGATACCTGAAAGAGACCCGTTTCTATAAAAAGTTGAGCATCTGGGATCATACCTATGATCTGGGAGAACTTGATATCGCCGAAAGTCCATATGAGCAGATTGTACATGAGGCCGTCAGTTCCCAGACACAGCGGTATCGTAAGGAGTCTTCACATCATTTTATCGCTCTGGAACAGGAGAAGGACGAGATGTTGTCCTGGATTCATGAGGTGAAGACCCCACTGACTGCGTTGCAACTGATGATCGAGCGCTTGCCAGATGACAAGTTACAGAGCCAAATGACATATGAATGGTTACGAATTCATCAGTTGCTGGATCAGCAGCTTCATCAGAAGCGTATTCCGTTTATGCATAATGATCTGTTCATCGAAGAGACGGAACTTGAACCAGTATTGAATAGCGAGATACGAGCGTTGAAATCGTGGTGCATTTCCAAAGGCATTGGCTTTGATGTGTCTTTAATGGTATCGCGCGTGCTCACAGACAGCAAATGGTTAGGCTTCATCCTCCGGCAGTTGTTGAGTAATGCGGTCAAATATAGCGATTCATCGGACATCCTCATTGAAAGTTGGGAACAGGATGGACACATCATACTCATGATTCAGGATCACGGGCGAGGGATTGAGACTCAAGATCTGCCGCGTATATTTGATAAAGGATTTACGTCCACCCGAGGCAGAATGGATGGGGCGGCTACCGGGATGGGGCTGTATCTGGTTCGTCAGGTGGTCCAGACGCTTCATATGAACATTCATGTAGAATCTTCTCTTGGCGAGGGCACAATCGTCACACTTACTTTTCCGCGAAAAAACGACATGGTGCATTTTGCAGGCGTGTGACAACAATGTCACATGCTTTTTGGTTTTGTTCGGTGAATCACACGATAACACTGCACATTCCGCCTATGATATAGACACGAGCATTTTGCAGAAGATCTAAGAGGAGTGAGTGGGATATGTGGATACTGGAAGCCAAAAAAATTCATAAAGTCTATGGTAATAAATTAAATAAACAGGAAGTGCTGAAGGGGATTGATCTTGGGGTAAGCAAGGGAGAGTTTGTTGGTATTATGGGGCCTTCGGGTTCGGGTAAAACAACGCTGCTTAATGTACTTTCCTCCATTGATCGGGTGAGCCAGGGCACGATTGATATTGAGGGCAAGGAATTCACCGGAATGAAGGAGAAACAGCTGGCTGAGTTCCGCAAACATCATCTGGGCTTTATTTTTCAGGAATACAATCTTCTGGATACCCTTACGGTGAAGGAAAATGTATTATTACCGCTCTCGATTACGAGCATTCCAAAACAGGAGGCACACCACAAGTTTGAACAGATCGCACGTGAACTGGGAATCTACGAGTTGAAAGACAAGTATCCATCTGAGATTTCAGGGGGTCAGAAGCAGCGGACTTCGGCAGCACGAGCATTTGTCCACGAGCCGAGTATCATTTTTGCGGATGAGCCGACAGGAGCGCTGGATTCCAAGTCCGCTTCGGATCTGCTCGGCAAGTTAAGTGATATGAACAGCGCACGAAAAGCGACTATTATTATGGTTACCCATGATCCGGTTGCCGCAAGTTATTGCAGCAGAGTGATCTTTATTCGAGATGGTCAGATCTACACCCAGTTGAATAAAGGAGACGAGTCACGGCAATCGTTCTTCAACGATATTATCAAAACCCAGGGCGTATTGGGTGGTGTGCAGCAATGAGCTTGAATTATATTATCTTCCGCAATCTCAGAAAAAATCTGAAGAATTATTATCTCTATGTATTTGCGCTTGTGTTCAGTGTGGCCTTGTATTTTTCCTTTGTGACGTTACAGTATGATCCTTCCATGGATGAGGTAGCTGCTTCAACAAAAGGTGCGGCGGCTATAGGCGCATCTTCGGTACTGTTAATCGTCATTGTTGGTATCTTTTTGCTCTATGCCAATACGATCTTTATCAAGCGGCGTAGCAAAGAGATTGGATTATTTCAATTGATCGGACTGACGAAAGGCAGAATTTTTGGTATTTTGAGTGCGGAGAATAGTATTCTTTATTTTGGCTCCATGGCTATCGGTGTGTTAATTGGGTTTCTTGCGTCCAAGCTGGTATTGATGATATTGTTCAAAATTCTCGGTGTGGATGCGATTACGAAACTATATTTCTCTCCGATGGCACTGATGCAAACGGTGATTGTTTTTACGATCATGTATCTGCTCATCATGCTGATGAACTACACTTTTATCAAGAGACAGAGCATTCTCTCACTTTTTCGGGTGTCGGCCACTTCGGAGCAGCAGGTGCAGAAGATGTCTGTCGGACAGATGATTGTTGGCGTCTTGGGCATTGCTCTGATTGTGTATGGATACTTCATGTCTGCACGGCTGTTCAGCGGTGAGGCAATGGATATGCAGCAGTTGATGTATACGATGATCCTGATTCTCTTCTCGGTCATACTGGGGACATACCTGTTCTATAAGGGTTCGGTAAGTTTTATCTTTAATCTGATTCGCAAAAGTAAAAACGGATACCTATCCATTCATGAGGTGTTGTCTTTATCTTCAATCATGTTCCGCATGAAGTCCAATGCATTGCTGCTTACAATTATTACAACCGTATCGGCGCTTGCTATTGGCATGCTGTCACTCAGTTACATTTCGTATTATTCCGCAGAGGCTCAGGCGAAAGAAAGCTTGCCGGAGGATTTCTCTTTTGCTCAGGTTGATGTGAAAAATCGCTTTGTAACGGATTTGGAACACAAACAGATTCCATATGAAGAGAAGCATAGACAGCCCATTTATATTGAAATTGATGCTCATAAAGTGATGGATGAGTCCATGACGGAAAAGTACCTGTTCAGTAGTGTGTTGAGTGACAAGATGGTAGATAACATTGATCTGCAACCAGGCGAAGTGGTCTTCATGGGATACGGAAATGCCATTCAGCAGTTGATTTCCATTGAGGAGAAAGGTCCAATCGTCTTGAGCGGGTTGAAACATACGCTGGCACAACAACTGATCGGAACAACCAAACTTGGAGTTCTTCCCACGTATTATACTGGGGGCACGCCTGTAGCGGTAGTAGATGAAACGGTATACCAGCAGTTGCGGCAGGATCTCGATCCCGAGTTGCAAAAATCCGAGTGGGCGGATTACTATGGTGTACGTATTCTGAATGAGGGGCAGGCTGAAGAGGCATATGCCGTATATAAGGAGCTACAGTTGGAAGCACCGAGCTTCTCCCAGATTGAGTTCAGAAATAACCAACGTAATAATATGGGCTTAATTATGTTCATTGTTGGTTTCCTTGGTTTGACGTTCTTGATTACATCGGGATGTATCCTGTACTTTAAACAAATGAACGAGAGTGAAGAGGAGAAGGACAATTATACCATTCTGCGAAAACTCGGATTTACACAAGGCAATCTGTTGCGTGGAATTCAGATGAAGCAGTTGTTTAACTTTGGTATTCCGCTTATGGTGGGGTTGAGTCATAGTTACTTTGCCGTGAAATCAGGTTGGTTTTTCTTTGGTACGGAGCTGGCGACACCTACGGTCATTGTCATGATAGTCTATACATTGTTATATTCGATCTTTGGTCTGTTGTCTGTGTGGTACTATAAACGGGTGATTAAGGAAGCTTTGTAGAATTGGGATCACGAGTATGCTGATTTAGCAAAAATAGGTTGAGTAAAGGGCAGCTGTAATGATTACAGACTGCTCTTTTTTCTTTTTCTAAGTATAATGCCTCATGAAAAAAAGGATGATTATGGAATTGAGTCGAAATGATGATAGAGTCCATGCTTCTGATTCATGTATAACGGTGAAACGAGAGGAGTGGAGTAGCGTGCCTGGAGTTCTATATGCCTCGAAGAAAGAGTTAAGTGAGACGATTCGACGCACCTATGAATTGTTTGAGGGTGAGTTCAATGACATCCATAACAGCGACAAAGATAAGTGGGTTGAAGGTGTGGACAAGACGCCTGCCCAGATGATCGCCTACCAGTTAGGATGGATGAACCTGGTGATGGAGTGGGAGAGAAATGAACAGTTGGGACATGAATGTCATATGCCTGCACCAGGGTATAAATGGAACCAACTGGGGCAATTAAATGAATCATTTTACGAAAAGTATTCAGGCTATACGCTGGAGGAGTTACGCTCATTGTTTCGGGAGACAGAACAACAATGGCTGAACTGGATTGACTCCCTTAGTGAAGAGGACTTATTTGTACAAGGGATGAGACAGTGGACGGGAACAAAGCCCAGGTGGGCTATGGTGAAATGGATCCAGATTAATTCGGTAGCTCCTTTTAAATCCTTTCGGACCCGATTACGTAAATGGAAAAAAGGTCACTTAGCCAACATGGATGAGGGGAGAATAGATGTCTAATGAATCTGGCAAATAAAATCACGTTGGCTAGAATCGCGTTGATTCCATTGTTTATGATCTGTTTTCTCAATCAGCAAAGCGTGATGATTGCACTAATTATATTTGCAGTAGCGGCAGGTACGGATAAATTGGATGGATATGTGGCGAGGAAATATAACCAAATCACGAATCTGGGAAAGTTGCTTGATCCACTGGCGGATAAACTGTTGATTGCGGTTGCGCTGGTCATGATGGTTCAGGAGAATATGATCAGTTCATGGATTGCTGTAATCATTATAGGACGTGAAATTGTGATTACAGCTTTACGAATGGTAGCCACAGAACAGGGCATTGCTCTTGCAGCGGATCGATATGGTAAGATCAAAATGGTGCTTCAGGTGGCAGCCATCATTGTCATTTTGTTGAACAATGTTCCGTTTAGTTTGTTGACTGATATCAGAGTGGATGTGGCATTGCTATGGGTTGCAACAGGCGTTACTCTCTTATCCGGAATGAATTACATTATCGTAAATTATAAACTGTTGAGATAAAAGGAGTGATTAGGAGATGTCCCAAATCAATATTAATCCAAGCACTTCAAAGGATTCAGAGTATGTTCGCCAGCAATTAGTCGCATATAATGCTGCACATGTGAGCGAGGAATTAAGGCATCGGTACGAAGAACTGAATTTCAATATCAAAAATGAGACTGGCGAGATTGTTGCAGGTGTGCTTAGTACACTTTGCTGGAACTGGCTGGAGGTTGATATTCTTTGGGTGGATTCTGAACAACGGCATCGGGGATATGGTTCACAGTTGTTACTTGAAGTTGAGCGAATTGCGCGAGAGAAATCTTGTGATTTTGTCATGTTGAACACCTTCTCCTATCAAGCACCGGAATTTTACAAGAAACATGGCTACCAATTGATCACAACGATCGAGAATGCACCGACTGGACACAGTCATTATTATTTTAAAAAGGACCTCACTTAAGACAGACAAAGCATGCGAAATAGGAAAAATCAGGAGGGTTATGATGGTTACCATTAAAGGAATCGAACTTGAAGATTTACCGGCACTAAGCCAGTTATACTATGAGTTGATGGGAATGCCTACCAATGAACAGCAGATGAAAAAGATGTTTCATTACATACAGCAGAATGGCCATTATCATGTGCTTGGGGCATTTTACAATGGCAAACTGGTTGGGTCCGTTATGGGGGTTGAGTGTATGGATCTGGTAGGGCCATGCAAACCGTTCATGGTTGTGGAGAATGTGATTGTATCGGATCAGGTACGCAGGCAGGGCATTGGGCAGAGGTTAATGCTCCAGATTGAGCGGAATGCAAAAGATATGGGTTGTGGTTACATGATTCTGGTGTCTGGCGATCAGCGTAAGGAAGCGCATATATTTTATGAGAAGTTAGGTTTCAAGGATGAGAAGGTTCAGGGTTACCGGAAGCATCTATAACAGACAGGTTCAAGTGAAAATTTCTTACACGAGTGGAAGGATTACTTAAGGAACACGGCGAATAAGGCATAGTCTTAACAAAAGAAACGAATAAGAGGGAGGCACTCTCGTGTTCAAAAAATGGGCTAATGTTTTCATGGTTCTGAGCCTGGTATTCGCCGTATGTTCCCCAACCTCCTATGCTGCCGCCAAAACGGTTAAGGTAACCATTACGCTGGTGAGCGCAGAGCTTGTCGAGAATAACTCTGTCGGTAATGAGTGGGCCATCGGAGCAAGTGTGAACGGCAAAGATCTGGAGGAGGGTTCGTCAGTCACTTTAAACCTGAAATCCACGAGTACATTGAAACTGGAGGCCATCGCCGAAGAACAGGACAAAATTCCCGATTACGGGGATAAAAGCGCCAATGTCAAATTATCTTCGTTCTCCAAATCAACCAACAAGACACTTTCCGTGGTGGTGACCGAGAACAGAGGCCGATATTCTGGTAACACAGCAACTTGGGCGTTCAAGTTTAAGATTAGCAAGAAGTGAATAGGAACCAACCGTGAGAAAAGGGAGCCGAGCTCTCTTTTTTTAATGCGCAGATAATGGTGAACTGAAGGAAGACGACGTTTCGAGTCACGCTGATCTTTGTTAAACTAATGAGAACAACAGTATAGAATTAAAAGATGTATTTTGAAAAAAAAGTACATAGGAGGTTAACACAATCATGCGGATCGTAGATAACATTAAAGTCTGGGGGGAGCCGCTGGAGAACGCCGTAAGTCAGGCGGTGACTTGCTCGCAATATGGAGATGTATTGGGTGTGGCTCTGATGGCCGACCATCACAAAGGTTACTCACAACCCATCGGTGGTGTTGTCGCTTATCGGAATATGATCAGCCCGTCAGGTGTCGGATATGATATTGCCTGTGGCAATAAGGCTGTGCGTACAAATCTGATGTGGGAAGATATTCGGGATCAGATTGTAACGATCATGGATGACATCAATTCGACCATTTCTTTCGGCGTGGGTCGTAACAATCCAACACCCGTGGATCATGAGCTGTTCGACGACGCGAGCTGGAAGCTGTTTGATACCATTGAACCGGGATTACAACATAAGCTGAAGACACTTGCACGCAACCAACTCGGAACCGTAGGCAGTGGCAATCATTTCGTGGATATTTTTGTAGAAGAGGCAACGGGGAAGGTGTGGATTGCAAATCATTTTGGCAGCCGCGGGTTCGGTCATAAAGTGGCGAGTGGGTTCCTTAACCTTGCCGCAGGGCGTCAGTTCAGTGGCAAAGCGCCGGGCGAATCGATGGATCAACCGCCTACGTTGTTTGACCTGAACAGCGAAATGGGTGATATGTATTGGGATGGAATGACTTTGGCGGGCAGATACGCCTATGCAGGACGTGATTATGTCATTGAACAGGTGCTCGGAATTCTCGGGGCAAGTGCTGAATACGCCGTTCATAATCATCACAACTTTGCCTGGAAGGAACAACACATGGGTGAAGAGGTAGTTGTGGTCCGCAAAGGTGCAACGCCACTGGCACCCGGGCAACTCGGTTTTGTCGGAGGAAGCATGGGAGATATCTCGGTAATTGTGGAAGGGATCCACAGCGAGGAGAATACCGAATCATTCCGCAGCACTGTGCACGGAGCAGGGCGGACGATGAGCAGAACCCAGGCGGCTGGCAAAATGAATTACAAGCTGCGCACACGCATGGGCGGTGAGATTAGCGAAGCACAGATGCATGAGGCGATTCGTGCCTATGGTGTCGAACTGCGGGGAGCGGGCACAGACGAAAGTCCGTTTGTGTACAAGAAACTGCAAGACGTGCTGAACGCACATGCGAATACGTTGAAGATCAACCATGTGCTGCGTCCCGTTGGTGTCGCCATGGCCGGAGGTAATGAATTCGATCCGTATAAGGATTAGTCAGAGAGAAGAGGGTGAACTTCATGAGGAATTGTGCGATATATAGCTGTCAGTTTGACCTGGATCAGCTGTTTGAATTGATTCAATCCATTTATCCTGAGGGTACGATTGAACGCCGGGAAGACAAGACCCATATTCAAGTGACTCAGAAAAAATGGCTCAGTAAGAAAACCAAAGGCTTTAATATCATGACCAGCCAGACACATCCTGAGGAATTTACGACAATGATTCAGGGGATGCTTGGATTTTTGAGTCAGATTGAAGGGCGCAATGCTTCGCTACAGGAAAAGGTATTGATCAAATGTTCCACATTGAACATGGTGGTTGGTATTGAGACGGAAGAGGATATCTCGGAAGAATTCTTCGGCGAGTTATTACGGTTGGCTGATGCGCTGGATGCTGTTATCTTCTGGGGAGGTGGATCTCTGCTGAATGCACAAGGTCAGCTATTGCTGGATGTGAATGGAGAATCTGAGGTGGAGGATTACACGGTGACAGCGCACACCAGTTTCCTTGACGGTAACAGACCGCAGTCGGAGTCGGGCATTCAACGTAAAGCGCGGTCAGAGCAACTGTTGACTGAACAAGGCATTCCGTATAATGCGAACTTGCCCGCGAGGGCAGGAGACGAGCACACCACGATTCGGAGTAAAGAGGAAGTCGCGCGTCGTGCGGTTGCCCTATGTCTTGCCGCGCTTAAGGGTGAGTGTCTGGGAGCCGGCGAAAGTGCGGATGATACCGCAGCACTGGTTCAGGAAGTGATCGACAAGTATGAGGCTGGATCCTTTTTCTCACCCGTAGAGAAGAGGTTTATCGACCAGCAAGGAGCAGAGCAGCAGGAGATCATCTCCTTCTCTTGGGGATATGAAGCGTACCACGTGATGTTGTGGGCGCTTGGTTATGTGAAGGAACTGGGTGCACCAACGGAGTTGTGTAACGTAGGGAAGGATGTCGGTTATTTGCAACAGAAGGATAGTTTTACCGACTTTCTCTCCGATGCATCTCTGCGCAGCAAGAGCGAGATTCTGGATGAAGCAGATCTGATCTACCGTTATAACTGGGTGTGCGTTGATAGTCGTGTGAATGACAAAACACCTCCCGCTGGCCTGAATGGTGGAGTGGCTTATGAACGTCACCGGGCATTGAACTGGCTGATCTGTTATCTGGATCAGGCGTGGGATGATGTGCGTACAGACACGTAGAACAGGATGATGTGACGGCCTATTGTAAATAAACAATAAACAATAAACATTACACAACATACAACAATACAAATACCCCTATAGCCGCACGAATACGGTTAAAGGGGTATTTGATATTCTGCCATATTATCCACTATGTCTGCCAAACTGTTCACGAATAATGACATCAGCAAGAATCAACTTTTTCTCGACGTTGCTCTCTGGATTCGCAATGCGCCATAACATCTGATCCACTGCACGCGCACCGAGCAACTCCTTGTTCACATTAACTGTGGCAAGTAATGGGATATTGTCGTATAGATTATCAAATCCCGTGACAACACACTGATCGGGTACACGAATACCCATACTCTCAAGGGCTTCTATGGTGTATAGCCCATAGAAATCATTCGCACATACAAACACTTCAGGCAGGTTATCCTCACTGATCACCGAAGTGAACGTCTGGCGGAACTCATCCAATGCCTGATTACTCAGCTCGGGAATCTGATGTATTTCCATCCCATGACCCATAAGCACAGAAGTATAAGCAATCCAGCGTTCATAGAAGCTATGAGCATCCCCGATATTGCCAACGAACTGGAATGTTTTGAAACCCTTGCGGAGCAAATAGAGCATGATCTCTCGCATGGATGCGAAGTTATCGGTGAATATGCTGTCACTGTGAAAAACAGGGTCCAGATGATCCACCATCACAACCGGAATACTGAGCCGTTTGATTTCAAGCAGAATCGGGGTCGAGATAGAGCCAACGGTAATGATCCCTCGAATGGCATCCGGGTTGAGTAGGGTAAATAGCTGGTCTGCTGAGGGTTCCGTTAAGGTCAGAATATTAATCCCTTTTTGGTTCAGCTTGGAAGAGATCCCGTTAAAGACGGGGCCCCAGTATACGGAGTCTTGATTTTGGTACCGAACATTGGGGAACAAAATCAAGATCGTTCCGCTTGAACGTGTGTTCTTTGGTTCCTGAAGTTCATGGCTGTTATACAGTTCACCAGACAACATGCTGTTATCTTTGAAATATCCAAGTTTGCCAGCAGCCTTGAGAATGACATCCCTCGTTTGATCGCTAACTCCCGATTTTCCAGACAAAGCTCGTGACACCGCGAATTTCGACAAACCCGTAAAATGTGCAATCTCCTGAATTGTTACCTTTGTCTTCATCATACCATCCTTACACTCGTAGTTCTGCCGTATTCCTTATTTGGAGCGATATCCAACTGATCCCGGGGCGTATCTTATAACTCCGAAAGGAGCAGATTTTGCCGAATTTTCGTTCCAGGCCAGGAACTTTTTCGCAGGCGTACCGGGGTACGGCAAGAGAAAGTGACGCAGCAGGGGGCGAAAAGGCGGTGAAAGATGCCCTTAAGTGAGATTTAAGACACGCCCTAGTATAACATGATGTATTTCTCTTAATCTAATAACGGACAGAGAATTCAAAATGTTCGTGATGCACAGTATTTTAGGATGAACGTTCAACGTGACGGTAAGCATATTTTCAGATAGTATGACGAAATTTGTCTGCTTAATTATTATTTTGTTATTTTATAAAAATAACAAAATAAACAAAGTTAGAATCATGGTTTAATATGTTTGTACTTAGAGTCCAGGATATTGAATAAGCTGTGATACAGGCGTGTTACAGCTTAATCAGCATTTTATCAGAGAAATTAGAAAATGTTAACAACAAAAATGTTGACGCTTACATTTTGCTGTGTTAAATTTTGTTTGTCAAAAGCAAACAAATAAATAACAAATGGTGGTGGTTGTTTATTTTCGATTGGTTGATGAATGGGGTTAACGATTTAGGGTGAACCATGATTGGTATACACATTCGGGGAGGTTGTTAAAATCATGATGAGAAGATGGAATGTTCTACCTCTGATGTTATTGGCTGTGATGCTTTTTGTATCCGCTTGCAGTGGTGGGGGGACAGCGCAGACGGGGACCGAAGCAGAGGGAACAACGAACTCAGGTAACAGCACCGAGGTCGCTGAGACAGAGAAAGAGGGCGAAGCGGAAGAAGCGGTGGTTAATGTGCCTGATCTGGGTGGGCGTGTCATCAAGGTCGCGGCCTGGTGGGACTTGAAACCGGCGGGAGAGACGGCCTCCGATAAGGCCAGACTTGATAAAATTGCAGAGGTCGAGAAGAAATACAACGTAAAACTGGAGTTTGTTAACGTACCTTTTGAAGAATACATGAACAAATTCACAACGTCTGCACTGGCTGGCGAACCGTTCGCCGACATCGTTCAAATGGAGTACAAATCCGCACTACCCGCCATCCTCAAAGGGCAACTATTGCCCATCTCCGAATTCACTACACCTGAGAATAACATCAACCAAGAGGCTAACCTAATTGCAAAATTTCCTGCCATTGCAGGCAACGAATATGCCTTCGAATCTCCAACCAGCATTGGTCTGGGACTTCACTATAACCGTGACTTGTTCAAAAAATTATCTTTGCCTGATCCTCAAGAACTGTATAACGAAGGCAAATGGGATTGGGACAAATTCATGGAACTTGCCAAACAGGCAACCAAAGATACCAATAACGACGGCAAAACTGACGTATACGGATTTTCTGGCTGGGCGCTTGATGTCGTTCGTCATTTTACCGCAGCCAATGGTGGAACGATCGTGGATGATACCAATAGCAAAGAAGGATTGTCTGATCCGAAAACGATTGAAGCTGCCGAATTCGTCAAACGCCTGTATAACGTGGAAAATGTCGTGAAGGTCAAAACCGGTGACAAAACCAATTGGGAGGAAAGCAATACGTTCAAAGATGGAGATGTAGCTCTGTTCACCGCTGCTGAATGGCAGCTGGGCGATCTCACCTTTGCTGTTGGTGTTGTGCCGATTCCGAACGGGCCACAGGGTAGCAAAGAGGTAACGTATGCAAACAACGCGGCATCAGCGAAGTTCATTCCAAAAGGTGTGGAGGATCCAAAGATCGTTTACCAAATCTATGAAGAGACCTTCGACATCCCGCAGATTGAAGAGTATCCAGGTCAAGATTATCTGGAGAGTCGTTATACCGACGAGAAGGATATTGCGATCATTCGCGAGCACATCGCCGGAACGGGCCGCATCTTGCTGGATGATGCCTACACGGGATACCCTTTCGGGGATTATGTGAACGATATCATCAAAAACAATGCTTCCGTGACAGCAACAGCCGAGAAATACAAAGCACAGGCACAAGCTGCCATTGATAAACTCGGCAAACAATAACAACACTTATCACCAGCAAACGATTCAGGCAGGGGGCTCGTGTCGGCAATGTTGCACGGAGCCCCTTTTCCTGAACCATCAAATCGGCATTGCTGGCATCAGCCTTGATGAGGAGGACTCGTAGGATGGCTGGAATTCTACAACGTAAGACATGGATATTGTCCACAGCAATCATCGTGGCGGCAGCCTGCATCATTCTATATATAACTTCCGGCGCTGATGGAAAGAGTGCAAACATTCCACCTGGCAGTCTGCCTGCCATTGAAGTGGATGCAGTCTTGCAGCAGACCCGGCAGAAAAAGGGATACGAACAGTATCGATCCGGAACGGATCAGGCTACACAGCCGAATGTGGACATCACCATTGAAGCAGGAGATTACATAAAAGCCGAAGGTGAAGACGTCCGCAAACTGACTAATTATGAAGGAATGGATGGTGTATCTCTCCATACCGGAGAGACCGGACAAGTCGATTGGACGATTAATGTGCCGGAGACCGGGCTGTATAACCTGTCCACGATCTATTTTCCCGTTGAAGGCAAGAGTTCGGCCATTGAGCGTGCATTGTACATTGATGGTGAACTTCCTTTTGCGGAAGCCGCCTATTTGCAGTTTGACCGGGTATGGGCGAATGAGAAAGATGTCGTTGAACAGGATAACCAAGGCAATGACCTTCGCCCGAGACAAGTGGAGCAACCACGCTGGCTGGAAGAAACGTTTCAGGACTCCGACGGGTACGAACAGACTCCATTCAAGTTTTATTTGGAAAAAGGGGAACACACGCTAACGCTAAAATCATCGCGTGAACCCATGGTGATTCGGTCCATTCGTCTTTTTAATGAGAAGACAGCTGTTCCTTACGCGGAAACTGCAGGGGCACAACAATCGGACTCCTCTGGGCAGCCGAAGGATGTACTGATTCGCATTGAAGGAGAAGCCGCGATTGCCAAATCTTCACCTACGTTATACCCGACCAGCGAAAGGTCAAGTTCTGCTGTATCTCCTTATAGCGCTTCCCAGGTACGCATCAATACGATTGGCGGCTTTAACTGGCGTCTGCCAGGACAATGGATTGAATGGGAAGTGGATGTGCCGGAAAGTGGACTGTATCATATCGGTTTTACCGCTCAGCAGAATTTTGTCAAAGGCATCTATTCTACACGCAAACTGACCATCGATGGTGAAGTTCCGTTTGCAGAGATGGCGAAAGCACCTTTCCGTTATCAAAGTGACTATCGTATTGACGTGATGGGCGGCAAGGAAGCATACAAGTTTCACATGGAAAAAGGAAAACATGTGTTGCGGCTGGAGAACAGCCTCGGGGATTTTGCGCCGCTTATCCGCAATGTGGAGGACAGTCTGTACAACTTGAACTCCATGTACCGACGTATTCTGATGATTACAGGCACCAAGCCTGATGAATTCCGGGATTACCGGGTGGAGAAACAGATCCCGAACCTGCTGGAAGTATTCAGCGGAGAAAGTAAACGTCTCAAGGACGTGGCTGCACAGCTTCGTCTCCTGTCAGGACAGTCCAGCGATCAGGAAGCCTTGATTAAGACGATGGCGCTGCAACTGGACGAGATGATTGACAAGCCAGACACCATTCCAAGACGGCTTGCGGCTTATAAAACCAATACAGGCGGTCTCGGCACATGGGTGCAGCAGGCACGAGAGCAGCCCCTTGAAATCGATGCACTGTACGTCACTTCGATTGACCGCGATATTCCTGGAACAGGTATGGGGCCACTTGCCAAGCTTGGTCATGAAGCGAAGATATTCTATCATTCGTTCTTCATTGATTATAACCAGATTGGTAATGTAGCTACATCGGAAGATCAGCGTACGGTAACGGTCTGGATTGGTAGCGGACGTGACCAGGCGAATACGATGAAGGCGATGATTGACAAGACCTTCACACCAGACAGTGGCATTAACGTGAATCTGAAGCTGGTGAATATGGGAACCTTGCTGCCAGCGACCTTGTCTGGTGAAGGACCGGATGTAGCGATGCAGATCGGTAATGATCTGCCGGTGAACTTTGCGATGCGGAACTCGGCTGTAGATCTGACGCAATTCAGTGATTATAGCACCGTGGAACAGGAGTTCAGGGAAAGTGCAATCGTGCCGTATGCCTATGATTCAGGCGTATATGCCCTGCCGGAAACGCAAACTTTTAACATGCTGTTTTATCGTAAAGACGTGCTCGAAGAACTTGGACTTGAAGTGCCTCAGAACTGGGAGGATGTCGAAGCTCTGCTCGCGATTCTGAGCAAAAATCATATGGAATTTGGCATGCCGATTGTGACTCAGGCGAATATGCAGGGTGTTAATATTCCGCCGAACTCGCAGTATGCCACGATGCTGCTCCAGAACGGCGGCGCCTTCTATCGTAACGATGACAAAGAGTCGGATCTGGATTCAAGGATCGGGATTGAGACGTTCAAGCAGTGGACGGAGTTCTATACCGATTACAAGTTAGAGCGGGAATATGATTTTGCCAACCGTTTCCGGACAGGACAGATGCCTATTGGACTAACGGATTACACGATGTACAACCAGTTGTCTGTATTTGCACCGGAGATTCGCGGACTATGGGGATTCGTTCCTGTCCCGGGAACCGTTCAGGCGGATGGAACCTTGAATCGGGACGTACCGGGTGGAGGGAGCGCCGTCATGATGCTGGAGGGTGCCAAGGACCAGGACGCGGCGTGGGAGTTCATGAAGTGGTGGACCAGTACACCGATTCAGGCTGAATTCGGACGGGAGATGGAAGGACTGATGGGTGCCGCTGCCCGTTATCCAACGGCTAACATCAAGGCGCTGGATTCCCTGCCGTGGCCTGCGGAGGATTACGCCAATCTCAAGGCACAGTTTGAAACGGTGAAGGGCATTCCTGAAGTACCCGGTGGTTATTTTACAGGCCGCCATCTGTTCAATGCATTTTACAAAACCGTTGTTGGCCAAGTGGAAGCCAGGGAATCCATCATGGATTATACCCAATATATTCAGGACGAGATTCGAGTCAAACGTAATGAATTTGGTCTTCCGTAAGCAGAGGGAGGGTTAATCGTGCCACAAATATCACTCCGAGACGGACAAAACAGTCCTCCTGAGAAAGCGTCAAGGATGGGCATGAAATCGTGGTGGAGCTGGAAGCTCCAGGAAATGAAGGCCAGCAAACATTCCTATGTTCTGCTTGCACCTTATATGCTCCTGTTCCTCATGTTTACCGTGATTCCGGTTGTCATCTCGATCATACTCAGCTTCACCTACTTTAACATGCTGGAATTCCCGCGTTTTATTGGCTGGCAGAACTATACTCGCCTGTTTCTGGAGGATGATGTATTCCTGATTGCAATCAAGAATACGTTGTTGTTCGCCATCATTACCGGACCGATCAGTTATATTGCTTGCTTTGTCTTCGCGTGGATCATTAATGAGTTAACACCGAAATGGAGAGCGTTCATGACGCTGATCTTCTACGCGCCCTCCATTTCGGGCAATGTGTATTTTATCTGGCTGATGATCTTCTCGGGAGATCGTTATGGTATTGCCAATGGGTTGTTGATCAAATGGGGTTTTCTGCTGGAGCCAATCCAGTGGCTGAAGACGGAAGCCTACATTATGCCTATTCTCATTCTCGTGCAGCTATGGCTGAGTCTCGGAACCGGATTTCTTGCGTTTATCGCTGGTTTGCAGACGGTGGACCGGACATTGTACGAAGCGGGAGCGGTGGATGGGATCAAAAATCGCTGGCAGGAACTATGGTACATTACCTTGCCTTCGATGCGTCCACAGTTGATGTTCGGCGCAGTCATTCAGCTGACAACCTCGTTTGCCGTGGCCGATGTGTCGATCGCACTGGCCGGGTTCCCAAGCGTGAACTATGCAGCAGAGACGGTGGTAACCCATTTGATTGACTTTGGTACTACGCGGTTTGAGATGGGATATGCATCAGCAATTGCTACCGTACTGTTCATGATTATGGTGGGCACCAACTTGCTGGTACAGAAACTGCTTCGAAGGGTGGGAGAATAGCTATGGCTGCAATTGCGACAGGCAAAAAACGCGTGAATCGCTCGCTATCGGGAAGCCTCTCCCTGTTTGCCCTTCTGCTCGTATTTGGTGCCTTCATGGTGCTGCCGTTGATCTATGCAATCAACAATGCATTCAAACCATTGGATGAGATTTTCACCTTTCCACCAACGCTGTTTGTCAAAAATCCCACGTTCAGCAACTTTACAGATCTGCTGAATCTGCTGAGTGACTCGTGGGTGCCGTTCTCGCGTTATATATTCAACACGGTATTTATTACAGGTATCGGTATCGTAGGCCACGTACTGCTAGCTTCCGCAGCGGCGTACCCACTTGCCAAACACAAGTTTCCGGGCAAAGTATTCATGTTCCAAGTGGTCGTACTGTCACTGATGTTCACACCTGCGGTAACGGCAATTCCAAACTATATGATCATGTCATGGCTCGGATGGATCGATACCTACTGGGCCGTCATTATTCCGGCATTTGCCTATTCACTCGGGTTGTATCTGATGAAACAGTTCATGGAGCAGATCCCGGATGCACTGCTGGAAGCGGCCAAGATTGATGGTGCCAGTGAATACCGGATCTTCTGGTCCATTGTCATGCCCAATGTGAAGCCAGCCTGGCTTACATTAATCATTCTGCTGTTCCAGATGTTATGGGGCAGTGATGGCAATGGGTACATCTATAGCGAGCAGCTCAAGACCCTGCATTATGCAGCAGGGCAGATTATTCAGGGCGGAATATCCCGGGCAGGAGCTGGTGCTGCGGTAGCACTGATTTTGATGAGTGTGCCGATCACGCTATTTATTTTCTCTCAGAGCCGAATCATTGAGACGATGGCGAGCTCGGGCATGAAGGATTAAGGGGGAACGATATGGCACGCACAGTGAAAAGATGGCTTGTTCTCCTGGCGGCAGTATCTCTGCTGCTGGTGAATGCCGTGCCTGCGGCGGCCTCCCCGGCGCCGTATGAGAGTTATAACTACAACTACTGGAAAGAGGCTGTTCCTTCACCAGATGCCTATCTGCCCGAGCGTACCATATCAGGCCGTGATCTCGGCATTAGTGAGTTTAAAGACCCTGGTGATGTGAATGTTTCACCTTCCGGGTTGATCTATATTTTGGATAGTGGCAACAGCCGAATTGTTGTATTGGACCCAGACTTTAAGCTGCTGCGCGTCATTGATGGATTCATGATGGATGGTAGCAAGGATACCTTTAACCTTCCGGGCGGATTATTCGTGGATGAGCAAGAACGCATATATGTCGCCGATACAGGAAACAGTCGTGTGGTTGTCCTGGATGGAGAGGGGACGCTGATTCAAACCATCACGAAGCCCGAGTCGGATATCCTATCGACCCAATTCCAGTTTCAGCCCTTGAAGCTGACGGTTGACCATGTAGGCCGAGTGTACGTTGTGGCGCAAGGGGTCTACGAAGGTATCATGCAGTTTGACGAGAGTGGGAAATTTATCGGATACGTCGGTACGAACAAAGTGGAGCGGGACTACGGCGAATATATCTGGCGCATGTTATCCACCAAAGCCCAGCGTGCACAGATGGTCCTGTTTGTCCCGACGGAGTTCTCCAATGCGGATATCGACCACAAAGGATTTGTGTATGCAACGAATATTGATCCCGGCTCGAATGAACCGATTAAGCGGCTTAACCCGTCTGGTGAAGATGTACTGAAACGGTTTGGTTATTACGATGTCAAAGGCGATATCCGGTTCCGCAACAATCCGGGTCCATCCAAACTGATCGATGTGAAAGTGCTGGGCGACGGCATGTACAGTGTATTGGATGCGACACAGAACCGGGTGTTCACGTACGACGATGAAGGTCATCTGCTCTACATATACGGTGGCAAAGGAAATCAGGTGGGCACGCTCAAAACACCTGTCGCGATTGAACAATCGGGTGAGCATCACTTGGTTCTGGATCGGGGCAAGAACAACCTTGTCGTTTATGCGCCAACCCGTTTTGGTGCCCGTGTGAATGAAGCGGTGGTACTCCACTATCGGGGCGAGGACACGGAGGCCGTGAATATATGGAGAGAAGTGCTGAAGCTGAATGCCAACTATGACATCGCTTATATCGGTATCGGCAAGTCCTTATTAATGGAGAAGAAAAACGAGGAAGCGCTAGGTTACTTCGAACTTGGAATGGACCGCAAGAGTTATTCTGTCGCGTTCAAGAGGCATCGGCGGGAGATGATGAAAGAACATTTTGGTACATTCCTGACCGTTGCAATCGCGCTGATTGTCATTCTGATCCTGACCCGGGTAGCAGTTAAATGGAGACGGAGGAGGCAGGTTGATCGTGAAGCAGGATTTCATTAAGTTTCCGCTGCATCTCATTTTTCACCCCATTGATGCATTCTGGGACCTCAAGTCGGATAACCGGGGACGGCTGTTTGTTGCTTTTGCAGCATTGGCGCTTACCATTGTTATGATGGTTTTGCAAAAGCAGTACGCAGGATTTCTCGTTAATTACATCGATCCTCGTACGATTAATAGCATCATCGAAATCGCCACGGTTGCAGTACCTTTCTTTCTATGGTGCATGGCCAACTGGGCGGTAACAACTTTGATGGAAGGGGAAGGCAAGTTCAAGGAAATCGTTCTGGCGACAGGTTACTCGCTCATTCCGGTTATTCTGATCTATGCCCCAATGATCGTGATCAGCCGTTTTATGGTGCAGGAGGAGACTGCTTTTTATTATCTGTTCAATAGTATCGCGTTCTTCTGGTTTGTACTGCTTCTGTTCATTGGCATGATGACGGTACACCAGTACACGGTGATTAGAACAATCATTACGATGGTGCTGACGCTCATTGTGATGGGCATTATCGTATTCCTTGGCGCACTGGTCTTCAGCATGTTGCAACAGTTGTACGAATTCGGTTATAACATTTACCGCGAGTTGATTTTTCGGACCTAAAGGAGGCGGCATCCGTGAACAAAAGGCAACGATTATATACGGTGCTGGCTGGTGGTACAGCTGTAATCATGATTGCAGCCGGGCTGCTGTATATAAACAACAGGGGAGTTCCTGCCGTAGAAGCCGCGGCTTATCTGGATACGACAACCAAAGCCATGCCCGTCACGGAAGAACCGTTGCAGTTCCTTAGCGACTCCTCGCAGGGTGTGCCTGGTATGCAACTGGTCGCTGAAGATCAGGGACTCGCCCTGTACTATAACGAGGAGACCACGGAAATTGCAGTACGTGACGGGAAAAGTGGAGAGATCTGGTATAGCAACCCGAAAGAACGGGCTGAGGACGGTCTTGCTTCCGCGTATGAAAAAGAGGTGCTGTCCTCCCAGTTGAATGTGTCTTTCCGGGATGCGATGGGCACACTGGAGAACTTTCCGAATTTCAGCTCCAGCATTAGCAACAAACAATTCACAGTGGGCCACATCGATCAGGGGATTCGGGTGAACTATACGCTTGGGGATACGTCACTTGGCATTGATGCGCTGCCCAAACTGATTAGCAAGCAGCGGCTGGAGGAGAGAGTGCTTTCCAAGCTGGATGCTACTGTCGCAAGGTACACATCTGCCCGATATTATCCAACCAAGAGCAATCCGGATATTCTGGAACGGCTGGATGGACAGATTTCGAAGCAACTTGTGCTGAACAAGATGCTGGGTGCCTTTGAGACGGCGGGGTATACGGCGGACGATCTGGCTTTTGACAATCAGGAGAACGGAGTCGAAGGCGGAGGTGTGTCGGATAAGCCGAGCTTCGTCATTTCTGTGGAATATCGACTTGAGCAGGGGGCACTCGTTGTGACTGTACCTCTAAGCCAAATAGAAGAAAGTGGGCAATACCGCATTCGGAACATTGATTTGCTCGCTTATTTTGGTGCTGCGGATACAAAGGGTGAGGGTTATATGCTCGTACCTGATGGTTCCGGCAGTCTGATCCATCTGAACAACGGAAAAACCCAAGAAGAGCAGTATGTACAGCGTGTCTATGGCGCAGATCCAAATGATAATTCGCTCAGTCGTCCTCAGGTTAGTGAATCCGCGTATATGCCTGTGTTTGGTCTGAAGAACGGGGAGAATGCCTGGTTTGCGGTGATTGAAAAAGGGGACGGCATTGCCAGTATCTCTGCGGATATTGGAGGCAGGCAGAACAGTTACAACCATGTACACGCGACCTTCTCCCTGCGCGGGGAGGATGAATTGGAAATGTACACCTCGCAGAAAATGCAGGAGATTCAGCTGCTTAGCGAAGAGCCTTACCGTGGAGATATTCAGGTCCGTTATCATTTCCTTCATGGAGAAGATGCCAGTTACTCGGGTATGGCCCGCCTGTATCAGCAGCAGTTGATAGAGCAGGATGTACTGAAGCCGCTCCCAGAACAGACGGAGTTGCCGTTTTATGTGGATGTGCTTGGTGCAGTGGATAAAAAGGCTTCGTTCCTGAGTGTACCCTATCGGACCACTTTAGCCATGACCACGTACGAACAGGCTACAGAAATGGCAGCGAAGTTACAGCAGGATGGTGTTGAACGTGTACAAATGCGGTATCAAGGATGGTTTGGCGGCGGCATCAGTCATCATACGCCAACCCAGGTGAAGTTGGACAGTGAAGTGGGCAGTCGTTCCGAACTGCAGGCGTTGTCCACCAAGCTGGAGCAGTCGGGTGGAGCTCTGTTCCCGGATGTGGCTTTCCAGCACATGTATCACGATGATATGCGCTTTGCTCCTTCCTCGGATGCAGCGCGGTTTGTAACAAAGGAGACAGCAGAATTGTATCCGTACAATCCTGCACTTAATCGCATGGATCAGAGTAGGGACAGCTATTATTTGCTCTCAGCGGCCAAGCTTCCTTATGTAGTGAGTGAGTTTGCTGACAAATTCAATAAATTGGATCTCGGCGGGTTATCCCTTCGTGATCTCGGGCAGGTCCTGACTTCCGATTATCGGGATAGTCGGGTGATTCATCGGGAGACGGCGAAGAACATTGTGAAGGAGCAGCTGGGCAAGCTGGAACAGTCCTATCCGAACCTGATGGTATCCGCAGCAAATAGCTACGCTTGGGGAAGTGCGCAACATGTTGTAAATGTGCCCGCAGGATCGAGTCGGTTCAATATTACCGATGAAGAAGTTCCTTTTTATGGGATGGTCATTCATGGATACATGAACTATGCGGCATCTCCGATGAATACGTCGGGGGATCAGGATCTCCGCAAACAGTTGCTACGCAGTCTAGAACTCGGGGCAGCTCCGTATTTTCAATGGACCTATGAACCATCATCCAGGCTAAAGCTGACGAATTATGATTCGGCCTACGCAACGGAGTATGCATATTGGGTGGATGATGCCGTTGCTTTGTATAAGCAGGCCAATGAAGTGCTGGGAAATCTGGCGAATGAGCA
The DNA here is from genome assembly GCF_037977015.1 of Paenibacillus sp. FSL K6-1122. Taxonomy (NCBI): domain Bacteria; kingdom Bacillati; phylum Bacillota; class Bacilli; order Caryophanales; family Paenibacillaceae; genus Paenibacillus; species Paenibacillus sp. FSL K6-1122. The sequence goes on from NZ_CP150272.1 coordinate 1,943,514, forward strand.
GATTTTCAAGCATGAACGCATTCAGGATGGCGTTGTCCGGATCACCTATACTGGGGGTACATCCATCCTTGTGAATTACAATGCGGATGCAGTAACCGTGGATGGAACAACGGTTGGCGGGACGGACTATGTGGTGGGAGGAGTGAACCGATGAGAACCATTCGATTATCGCTGAAGTCACGGAGAGCGCTGCTTGGACTTGCATTTATATCGCCGTGGCTGATCGGTTTCATCTTCCTCTTTGCCACACCACTCCTGCAATCAATTCGGTTCAGTCTGAGTAATCTGTCCGTTGCTCCGGGCGGGTACGTTCTGGAATACGTTGGATTTAAAAATTTCAAGGATGCGCTTCTGGTTGACGCGACGTTCAACCGGATTCTGGTCGACTCGGTTGGAGCGATGCTACTGAATGTGCCGATGATTTTGTTCTTCAGTCTGTTTACGGCCACACTGCTTAACCAGAAGTTCAGAGGCAGAACGATGGCACGTGCCATCTTTTTCCTGCCGGTTATTCTGGCTTCGAGTGCAGTCGCAGCAGCTGAGTCTGCGGGATTAATCAATCTGATGGGGGATGCGAGTGCGGTGGATGCATCAGCCGATGGCGGTGCTTCGTTCAACGTGGTATCCATTGTGCGGATGCTGGCGGATGTGGGATTACCGATGGCCTATGTGGATTACATTGTAGAAGCCATCATGCGGATCTATGAGATTATTAGTAGCTCAGGTGTTCAGATTCTGATCTTCCTCGCCGCGCTGCAATCGGTACCGGGATCGATGTATGAGGTTGCGAAGATCGAAGGGGCGACAGCTTATGAATCATTCTGGAAAATTACATTTCCCATGGTCAGTCCGTTGATTCTGACAAATGTCATCTATACGATCATTGATTCATTTGCCGGGAGTCCAGTCACACAGGCCATCTACCAAACCGCATTCAAAACGCAGAACTTTGGCTTAAGCTCGGCGATGTCCTGGCTGTACACACTGGTTATTGGCCTTGTACTGATCGTAGTGGGCTGGGTATTGTCACGGCGGGTTCACTACAACTGACGGTTAACATTAAGGGAGGCTTCAGATTATGGCTGCATCAGGGACAGATCGCATGGTGGTAGTTCCGAAGCAGAATTATCACATGCATCGGGTGCGAAACAAAACATCGGACCTTCTCTATTCCATATTCAGATATGCACTGGTCATCGGCATTTCATTTATTATTTTGTACCCGTTATTTCTCAAAGTGTCAGTTGCGTTTAAGGATAAACAGGATATCTACAATCCAACGATCTATATGATTCCCCAGCACTTTACATTGGATAATATCCGGCTAGCGGCGCAAGTGATGGATTACCTGCCTCTGCTGGCGAACACGTTATTGTTTGTTACCATCACAACGCTTCTGACAGCGATATCCTGTGCACTTGCCGGATATGGCTTCGCCCGGTTTTCGTTTCCGGGTAGTAATGTACTCTTCATCCTTGTGATTCTGACGATTCTGGTGCCGACAAGCACACTTATGGTGCCAATGTATCTGCATTTCCGCAGCTTTGACTTTATGGGCATCATCCAGTTGTTCTCTGGAAAAAATGGTATCAATCTGCTGAATACGTATTGGCCTTCCATGATCACGGCTGCTACAGCGGGAGGGCTGAAGGCGGGGCTGTTCATCTATATTTTCCGTCAGTTCTTCAAGGGCATGCCAAAGGAAATCGAGGAGGCTGCATTGATTGACGGCGCAGGTGGATTCAAAACGTTTGCTCGAATCATGCTGCCCAATGCAATCTCGCCGTTGATTACGGTTATTCTGTTTTCGTTTGTATGGCAGTATAACGATACCTTCTATTCGGCATTATTCATGAGTGAAAGTCCACTGATCTCGCTGAAAGTGGCTTCCTTACCTGCTCAGGCGAACCAGTTGATTCCGCAGCTGATGGGCTTTGGCTCGAACTCGGGCATCAAGGCCGATCCAAACTATGTGGCGATGATTGTCGATACAGGCATTTTGCTGGCTATTGCACCCCTGATTATTTTGTATCTGTTTGTGCAACGTTATTTCGTGGAGAGTATTGAACGTTCTGGTGTAGTGGGTTAACATGTTAAATCCAATTGGAGGTGTAGAGATGACAGTGCGTGAGATCAGCAGAGTTCCGGTGAATAAAGCAGCGACTCCCGAAGCAAAAGAACTGATGGCGTTCCTGGTAGAGCGTTATCAAAAAGGGATGTTGTCAGGCCAGCAGGATTATAGCAATCTAAACTGGATTAATGAAAATACAGGCCGGAAACCAGCTGTGATTGGCTTTGATCTCATGGAATATTCGCCATCAAGAACAGAGCGCGGTGCGGTCTCCCAAGAGATTCGGGATGCGATAGACTGGCACAAACAAGGCGGGATCGTGACATTATGCTGGCACTGGAACGCACCGACGGATCTGATCGATGAACCGGGTAAAGAGTGGTGGCGGGGGTTCTATACGGACGCGACAACCTATGATCTTGCCTCCGCGATAGCTGATACTGAATCGGAAGCATATCAGTTATTGATTCGGGATATCGATGTTATTGCTACACATTTGCAAGAGTTGAAGGATGCTGGTGTGCCTGTATTATTCCGACCACTTCATGAAGCAGAAGGTGGGTGGTTCTGGTGGGGAGCGAAAGGCCCCGAATCTGCCAAACAGTTATATTGTTTGTTGTATGATCGATTGGTTCAAGAACATCAGCTGCACAATCTTATCTGGGTCTGGAACTCGGAAAAACCGGAATGGTATCCGGGTGATGATATCGTGGATATTGTGAGTGTAGATGTATACCCGGAAGCGGGAGATCACAGCCCGCTGGCGGCACGTTACACCAACCTGCGAGAGCTAGTGAAGGATAGTAAAATCATTGCACTGGCCGAGAACGGCTCCATCCCTGATCCTAAGCAGATGAAGGAGCAGGATGTACACTGGAGTTGGTTCTGTACCTGGACAGGTGGATTCCTGAGAGACGGGACACATAATGAACTAACGTTTTTGAAGGAATTGTACCATAGCAAAGAGGTCATTACGCTCGATCAGTTACCGAAGTGGAGTTGGTTATAAGAATCCCATGTCCAACTTGAATTGGAATCAATGAAGCGTTAGTATTCGCTGTAAGAATTCATGCGAATACTAACGCTTCATTTGTTGGCAGCGCACATTTGTTAATGGAACCCATCACCCCTGAAACATTAGAAGGTGAACAACCATCTAGTTTGACGGGTGCAACATAGCTTGGATATTGGTATGTAAAGTCACGCTGGAAGTGAATAAAATGTACGATTGATTAACCGTGCGGATGAGAATTCTTTCGCTTGTGCCATTGACTGGACCGATCCGAATGGCGGATGGTTCGCTACCACCGTATGTATCATCCAGGGTGACCGATGTGATATGTGTGATGGGAATTTCAATTTTGGAAAACTGCCACCGGATGACCAGTTGATCTTCTACTTTTTTCACGTTAACACCAAACATAGGATGACCTCCTGTTGTGATTCAAATTATTGAAGTAATCTCGTATGTCCAGTTTATCATATTTTGGATAAAATTACCTTATTAATAATAAAGAGTGACAATTTATATCAACTGATATCAGGGATGGGAACTTGATGTAAAACATACAGGATTAACCATGGTACATATCGAATACAAATAGAGAAATTAGAGAACTTATACTCTAACACAAAGGGTGTGCCACATGACGAATCTATTCGAACATTGTTCAGGTCAAACATTATCTGCCAACCTGAGATGGCTGAACGAGCCAGCAGATTGGTCCATTGAAGACGGCAAAGTAACGATAACCGTTTCGCCAATCAGTGACTTTTTCATTGATCCGGGAGGTGAGCCGGTGAAAGCTTCAGCTCCATTTTTACATACGATAGTCAAGGGAGATTTCAGCATCGTCACTCAAGTACAGGTGGACATGAAAGAACAGTATGACTCCGGGTGCCTGATGGTGAGGGTGGACGATACGAATTGGGCTAAAGTCTGCTTTGAGTATTTTGAGGAACAGCCGTCCATTCTTAGTGTTGTTACTCGTGGTAACTCGGATGATTGTGTATCAGCACCCGTAGACGTTAATAAGCCTTATTTACGTGTAGCCCGGGCAGGCAACAGCTTTGCTTTCCATTATTCTCAGGATGGAGAGAAGTGGAAGCTGGTTCGTTATTTCGGACTCGACTGCCCGGAAGAGATCAAAGTTGGCATTGTGGCCCAATCCCCGATTGGACAAGGGACAACGGTTACTTTTACAGACGTACAGCTTCAGCATGGAGTGACCGGAAGTGTTCGCCGGGTAAAATAACAGGGATCAGAAGGTTGTTCTGTCATTTATTTCACCCGAATTAACATTCCGAACAGACCGAGTATAGCAAAGGCCAGAAATGCCGTTGTATTAGAAAACACTTCGATCGTATAACCTGCCATAGATGAGCCAAGAAATTGCCCAACACCCAGCGCGAGAAAGGCAAGGCTAATTCCGATGGACACATTTGGACTGAATAGTCTCGTCGCCCAAACGATAAATACACTGGTCAGGAAAATATACGTGCTGCCAAATATGATCGCAGAGATGAGACTGGCAGTCATTGAAGGCAGAAGGATAACCCCGAGCGAAATAGCCAATAAAAGTATGCCTATTCGGTAGGACCACCCAATCTCGAACCGTTCAATAATGCGACCAGCGCATCCACCGAGTATCCCCATAACCCCCATCACAATCCAGAAAAACACGGCTTCCGAATCGGAGGCCCCTTTCTCGTCTGTGAGGAAGTTCCGGGCAAAGGTCCAGTAGATTGCAGAACTGAAACCTGTCAACAGACAAGCCATGAGCAGAGCAGACCCTGGTCTGGTAGGTTTCATACATGTCCAGAGAGACTTGGTACAAGGCAGTGTCTTGGTTGCCGGAATAACACGTCTGTTCCACAAAAGAACCACAACACCGATTACAGCAAACAGGATGTAGGTTAGACGCCAGTAATCCGTGAACAGCCAGTAGAGTGGACCTGATATTACAATTCCGAAGCTGGTCCCTGTGTTAATCCAGCTGTTGCCTCTTGCTTGTAGCTCGGGAGCAAGCTCGGCATTAACCGTGTTACCGAGGGCTGGAGAGGCCCAGCCTGTACTCAAACCTGCTAGAAATATACTAAATGTAAGAACCCATGCATTCTGAGCCAAGGCGATGCCGGTTAATCCGAGCACTGCGCTGATTCCTGCCAATTGAATGACATAATGATGTCCCTTGCGATTAATCAACAATGGTGCAGTTAGAAGGGACAGACAGTAGGCGATATACGTTCCTGAGTTAATCGCGCCAGAGGCTGCATCATTTAATTGTAAGGCTTCCGAAATTTCCGGCATAAACAATCCATAACTGAATCGCCCGAATGCATAACATACAGCGATAAGTGCAATGCCTGGAAAGATAATTTTTTTCATTAAATCCACCGCCTTTTAGATAGAACGATCATTATATTTCTTATTAAATAAAAAAGTGAGTTGAACTACTAACTCACCCGGAATAGCTTTACTTGAAACTGGTCTGCGTCATATGGATCAGTTCACGGCAGACGTTATTTACATTTTCTGTCTCAGCAAGTGCAGTGGAACCCTCCAGCAGCAGGGAGAATCGCAATAGATCTCGATCACTTGCAGTAGGCGCCAATGTTTGGATTAAAGTTCGCATATGTCTTTTGTGCGCATTTACTGTCTGCACGATGATATGATCTGCATGACCTCCGAATTCTTCTTTGGCGCGTAGAAATAAGCAACCTCTTGATTCGTGTTCCTTCAACCAGGTTGCATGTCCTTCAGCCAGATTGAGGAACATAGGTTGTGCTTTATTGTCTGCATATTGCCTGAGCTGTTCTAAATAACGCTGTTCGCGTCGCAAGAGTACCTGGACAATGAGATCATCCTTGGACTCAAAGTGATTGTATAGCGTCATAATCGCAATCCCGGCATCCGTGATAATCCGCTTCAAGCCGATGGAATGGAAGCCGTGGAGGTAGAATAATTCTTCAGCCACGTTCAAAAGCATTTCTTTTTTGCTGCTCATATTCAATGATACTCTCCCTTCAAAATAAGATAGAACGATCATTATACTTGTAGGCTATAATAATTCGTTGACATTGTCAAATTTTGTGACTCCCCTTGTCTTTGGTTAGTTCAAAGCCTGGGCAGGGCGTTATATGAACAACGTCGTTGCACATTAACCGGACATATGAGAGCACAACATGACAGGTTTTTGGGTGGTTTATCCGTTATATTAGACATCAAGGAGTGATTATTACATGAACTGGATCAACGCATTACAGGTCGCTATTCAATATATGGAAGACCACTTACTCGAAAATATGACGATGGAGCAGATTGCAGCGCAGGCACATATCTCTCCTTTTCATTTTCAGCGTACCTTTGCCTTATTAACTGATGTTACTGTAGCCGAGTACATAAAACGCAGACGATTGACACTGGCGGCACATGAGCTGCTTCAAAGTGATCACAAAATCATTGATCTGGCATTTAAATACGGTTACGACACACCGGAATCTTTCTCCAAAGCATTTCGTAGACAACATGGGATCGCACCCAGTGAGGCTCGAAAGAATAGTAACGCTGTCCAATCGTATAATCGTCTGGTGATTCATGTGAGTCTAAAAGGAGCAGAGCCGATGAAATATAAAATCGTTGAACATCCCGAATTTACGTTGGTCGGAGTAGAGCAAACTTTCTCATATGCAGATGGAGAACATCTGCAAGGCATCGGGAAGATGTGGCAGGAAGCGTGGACGAGCGGTACAGAGGAGCGTTTATTTGAACTGAACAATGGGGATATTCCAGGTTTACTCGGTGTCGTTGTGGATCAGAGCGAAATCCAGGAGAAACAGATGCAATATTGGATTGCTACGACTTACGATGGTGAAGTACCGGAAGGATTATCAAGCTTCACCATGCCTGCTTCCAAATGGAGTGTATTTGAAGTAGAAGGCCCGATGCCGGAGAGTATGCAGCTTCTGTGGAAACGGATTATTTCGGAATGGTTTCCATCCAACCCGTATGAGCACGCATATATGCCGGAGCTGGAAGTATACCCGGGGCCCAATCAACCGCCACAAATCTGGATACCGATTAAATAAATTTTAACCGTTTCAAACTCGATCATTGTAGCCCATAAACATTCGGATAACCGAAGCTGTTTATGGGTTATTTGGTTGTGATTAATCAGAGATTCGAAGTTGTACAGAGGATGTTCAAGCGTTGTTCATTTTATTGCAGCCAGGTAAACATGATATATTGGAATGAAGGTTAACATCTATAAGAGGACAACGAGGTAAACCGCAGGAGGCAGATATGTTATATGAGGCCCCATTCATTCAGACGATCATCCAACACGAGCAATTAATGCATGACCTGCGGAGAGTTCGTAGTCTCCATTTGCCTCAAAGTTACATAGCTGCAGGATATATTCGTAATTATTGAATAATAAGTGATTTGCGGAATAATGGGTACAAGAAGGAGTGTCTACGGATTTGATAAAAAAGTTCTTACACAAAAATGGACTGATCATTGATCTTGTCCTGTTGGCATGTTTTGTGGCGTTCCTGGCCTTCTGGGGCCAAAGATTCCCAGTCATGTTTTTCGGAATGATCACGGTGGCTTTTATCGTTCTAAGACGGATTGACTATCAGAAGCATGTTATTCTGAAACGGATTATCCTTACCGGATTTGGCGTGGTTGCCGTCTCTTTTGTCATTATTGAAGCACTTGTATTCACACAGCTTGGTGCGAATGATCCGGAAGAAGCGGACTATGTCATTATTCTGGGTTCAGGCATCAGAGGAACGGAATTGTCATTGACCCTGAAGCAAAGGTTGGATGCAAGTTTGGACTACATTCGCAGCCACCCTCAGACACCCGTCATTGTATCGGGTGGGCAGGGACCTGGAGAATCCATTCCTGAAGCGCTCGCCATGAAAAACTATCTAATTGAACAGGGGATTAACCCCGTCCAAGTCATTATGGAAGATCGCTCCACAAGTACACAGGAGAATTTGGCCTTTTCCAAAAGAATCATTCTTGAATCCGGGTTAGAGCACCCTGAGATCATGATTGTCACCAGTGACTATCATATGTTCCGTTCCAAATACATCGCTGCCAAGAACGGTTATGCAGCAGAATACGGCATATCGGCCCCGTCACCGGGTTATCTGAAACCCGTCAACATGATCCGTGAATATTTTGCTACGATCAAAACATTTATCTAATGCACATGACAGAAAAAAGCAAACAGGACGAAGCGGAGATCTATGATCTATGCTTCGTCCTGTTGCATATAAGGATGGCTATTGCTCCTTAACGATAGGTTATTTTTCTGAAGGAGCAGGTACAGTTACTGAAACCTTATCCCCAGGGAGAGCTACCATTTCAGGAGATTCACCAGTAAAAGGAACAGTGGCTGATTCTACAACTTTAGCCTCAGAAGGTTCAGTAGTAGATGGAACAGTAGTAGAAGGTACAGTAGCAGACGGAACTGGCACAGCTTCGGAAACTTCATCCTCAGGGAGAGCCACGATCTCAGGAGTTTCGGAAGTAGAAGGAGCAGTTACAGCTTCGGAAATTCCAACCTTGTTGGGAGAAGCTACGATTTCAGAAGATCCACCCGTAGAAGGAACAGTCACAGCTTCAGAAGCCTCAGCCTCCACTTTAACCGTGTGGTTTGATGCCCATACGGCGGTGGACGTACTTACACCTGTAATAAGCAGGAGGGCTCCCATACTTAACATCCAATGTTTCTTTTTCAGTTTCTTTACATTAAACATAATCATCAATCTCCTTTTTAATTGTTTGCCTTCACCCGATAGGGACGAACAAAATTGAGCAGGCATTTTCTTGGTTCCCGCCATCACATTTAAAATTGTCTCACCATATCGTCTGCGTTCTTCGTGGGACATCTCTTTCACCACATCTTCGTCACAGGCCAACTCGCTCCAGGTATGAATGTCCCTGCGAATCATATGAATCAGGGGATTGAACCAGTGCAGGGCACTAACCCCCAAGGTCAAAGCTTTGACCCACAGATCTTTATGTTTTAGATGTACCAACTCATGATGAATTACCATACTGATGTCCATTTTCACCGTATTTTCGGGTGGCAGATATATCGTGGGTTTAAACAAGCCAACCAGTATAGGGCTTCGTACTAGCGTGCTGTGAGCAAGCGTGATATTACGTTTGAGACCCAAAGCTTCTTTGATTAATGGTAGCTGTACAGCTGCTTCACTATGACAGAGGACTGGGGTACGTGTACGAGATAATTCATTCAGAAATCTTCGATAACAGTACACCTGCCATGCAGAAAAACCAATGACTCCAATGCCCCAGACGCATAACAAGAACCAGGCTGTGGTTACCGAGATGGTTTGTTCCGGGATAAACGTTCCTGCAAGTACATCCGAAGCTGCTGCATTCTCCGTACCTGGTATAGTTGATGTCGTTTGGAATGCAATATCCAAAAGCCATGAAAGGCCAAGAGATACCGGGAACAGATAAAACAAGATAGCCAGTTTACCGAGTCTGTAGAGCCACTTGGTCGGAAAGACAGATACGGGTATAAGTCGTAGTGCCAAAATACAAACAGAAACGATACTTCCCGCCACGGTCAGGCTGCACAGAATCTCAAAAAAGATATTCATCATCTGCACCTACTTTTCCGAAAGCCATTTTTTCAGTTCTGAAATGTCATCGTCTGAAAGCTTGTCACCGTCATACATGGCCGAAACCAAATTCTTGACTGAACCTTGATACAGTCCATCAAGAACATGCTGCGTTTCCTGTAGTTTGTAATCTTCGGGTTTCAGAAGAGGCTCATAATCATTGGTCCGTCCACGTCTCGTGACGGTAAGAGCGCCTTTATCCACCAACCGTGACAGAAAGGTAGACATGGTCTGCGCTTTCCACGCTTTCCCCTTCTCAGCAAATATGTCTAATAGTTCTGTGGAGGTGACCGGTGGGGCGCATGACCATATAACAACCATTAACTCCATTTCTGTTTCGGATAATTTTTGAATCTGGTTCACAGTGAACACTCCTTAACATCGTTATGCGTCCATAACGATCGTATTACTACACTACGTAGTACGTATAAACTACTACAACTTGTAGTGGATAGTCAAGTTATCCTGATAGATGATTGCCAAACCATGTTATAATATAGGTCATTAATAGAAGAACGATGTAGGAGTGAATGATCATTACAGCATATCAATTACCTGCTCTCTATGAGCAGAAGCGAATTTCAATGCAAGCGATGGAAGAGATTGTACGCCTGTTGGCGCAGGCACCACTATTATATGATGATGGACAGGGCATCCAGGTTCAGGATTACATGGGAGGCTTGGAGGTCGAACTTGAGCATGAGGTACGCCGTGCAGTGACCGAGTTGTACGAACTGGCTGTTCAGGCCTGCCGCGCCTTCGCTGATCCATTGGCGTACGAGCAACTTCAGGATGCGCTTGGGTTACAGGCTGAGTTATGGCAGGAGGAAGTGCTTACTCTTGCAAAGTGGATGGACTGGCTGAAGCAGATCAGTGAAGGAAAGAGAACACTGCCAGAGTACAACTTTACAGCGATGCTAGGGAACTTGCCGGACGGATTCATGATCCATGATTTTTATGATGAACTCCGATATCAGCTGGAACAAAACCCTGCAAACGCATGGGCTATCGAAGAGCGGGATCGCTTGTACGCAGCCCTGGGTGCGAATTAAATCAAACCAACGGGTCACCGGCGGTGTTAATCTAATATCTGCATTTTGCATGTATATAAGCATTCCAATCTATACCTTGCGAATTCTTTACCCAGTATGGGAAATGAGGGGATACCGTGAAGAAGGTTGTATTAGCTGGTGGAACGGGATTTGTCGGACAGGATTTTGCCCAAAGATTTAAGAAACTAGGTTATGAGGTGTTAATTATCTCGCGTCAGCCCGGTCATATTGCCTGGGAGGATCGTGCAGGAATTATAGGGGCACTGGAAGAAGCAGAAATGTTGATTAACCTGGCAGGTAAATCGGTGAACTGCCGTTATACGGATGAGAATCGCAAAGTCATTCTGGAATCCAGAACCCGGACAACGCGCATTCTCGGCGAAGCCGTCCTGGCTTGTAATCATCCTCCTGAACTATGGATTAATTCGAGTACAGCGACCATATACAGACATGCTGAAGATCGTCCCATGACGGAAAAAGAGGGCGAGATTGGCTCCGGATTCTCGGTCGACGTTGCCAAGGCATGGGAACAGGCCTTCTTTGAATTCAGTCTGCCGTCTACGCGTCAGATTGCACTGCGGATTGCGATTGTGCTGGGCGAGGGCGGCGTTATGGTGCCCATGACGAACCTCGTCCGTTTTGGACTGGGAGGATCTCAAGGCGCAGGAACACAGCAGTTCAGCTGGATTCATATCGAGGATCTCTTCCGCATGGTAATTTATCTGCAAGAGCATCCACACTTGAATGGTGTGTTCAATGCGTCCTCTCCGCATCCGGTGACGAATCGGGAGCTAATGGCGCGTCTGAGAGAACAGATGGGTGTTCGGATCGGACTACCTTCTCCTCGCTGGATGCTTGAAGTGGGCGCACGTTTTATTCAGACCGAGACGGAACTGGTTCTCAAAAGCCGTTGGGTGATTCCCGAGCGATTGGAGAGGGAAGGCTTCACGTTCACATACGGTACACTAGATACCGCTCTTGCCGAGATTTTGAATAAGAAGAAATAACATTTCATAACAAAAGAAAACACAACAGGAAGGGCAGAGGCATCTGCCCTTTTGTTATATATGTTCAACTAAACATTTACACGATAACGGAGAGGATAGAAATAACTTGAAGAAGCGAAGCGGTCGCCTAAAAGCTTTCTGAAAGAAAGCTGCATCGGAAGCATATGCTTATCCCCGGATTTTCCCTTTTTAAGAAGGGAATCAAAAAAATCTGGGGATAACAGCGATTGGAAAGTTGTTCTGTCATCGCAGTGTCTGTGTAAATACTAATTAGCTGAACTTATAGAGGTTTTTCAAAAAGTCCGCTTTTGATTACGAAGGATGCCTATCGGCATCATCAGCATCGAATATGGAATTCAGCCGAAATGTCCGTTGCTCACGTAGTTTTCCTACGCTCCGCTACTCCATTTCTAGCTTCATCCCATCTTCTCGGTACTGAAAACCGGTCTTTTTGAATACGAACTTATATATCAGTCAGATGAACAGAAAGAGGTTGGGGAAATGCAACTTAGAAGAGTAAGGATCGCGGGAACAGGGAAGTACCTGCCTGAACAGGAAGTCACCGATGAGGAACTGGATCGCCGCTTGGACGTGCCTGCGGGCTGGGTTAGCAAAGCTACAGGCGTAGGTGTACGTCATTATGCTTCGGGTGAAGAAACCTCCTCTTTCATGGGCGCACGGGCTGCGGAAGCTGCACTGGCGGATGCAGGATTACAATTTAGTGATATCGACTGTCTGGTGTGTACCAGTGGCACGAAGGAACAACCGTTGCCAAGTACGGCGGTATTTATCCAGCAGGCCATGGGGCAGCAAGATTCGGGCGTACCTGCCTTTGATATGGATGCAACCTGCCTAAGTTTCCTGAACGGACTGGATGTGATTTCCTATATGGTAGATGCTGGACGTTACCAGCGAGTACTGCTCGTAGCCACTGAGATTGCCTCAGCCGGACTGAATTGGTCGGATAAAGAAAGTGCGGCCCTGTTCGGAGATGGAGCGGCCGCTGTTATTATTGAGCGTTCGCCTGAAGGGTCATCCTCTCAGATTGTACATGCTTCCCTTCAAACCTACAGCCGAGGTGCTCGCTTCTCGGAGATTGCAGGTGGAGGTACACGGCTGCATGCTTCGAATTATAAGGCGGATCAGCCTGAACCCTACCTTTTTCATATGGATGGACAGGCGATCTTCCGCATGGCATCCAGACTTTTGCCTGGCTTCATTGGTGATATGCTGCAGGCGACCGGGAATCGAATGGAGGATTTCCAATTGGTCATTCCCCATCAGGGAAGTGCCATGGCGATGAGACTGATTCGCAAGAAGCTTGGCATTGCTGAAGATCGGTTTATGGACATCACACGAAATCACGGCAATACGATTGCGGCATCGATCCCGATGGGTCTGCATGAAGCGATTAGACAACAGCGTATTCAGCGTGGTGATCGGGTGTTGATGATTGGCACGGCTGCCGGATTATCATTGGGAGGACTCATTTTTGACTACTAGATCTGGGGAAACCAGACATCGTACAGTTGCTTCTCTCCGTGTGCTGCTTACAGGAGGAAGGGCTCCCGTAACGCTGGATCTGGCACGCATGCTTCATCGGGCAGGCCATCGGGTCTATGTCGCGGAGAGTGCCGTACGGCATCTGACCAGATTATCTCGTGCAGTGGAACAGTGCGCTGTGGTCCCGTCGCCACGTCATGACACACGTGCGTATCTGGCAGAGCTGGAACGGTTGGCACAGGATTGGCAGATCGACCTGTTGATTCCGATGTGTGAAGAAGTCTTCTATGTTGCCCAAGGGGCAGACAGATTGCGTGCATATTGCCGTGTTCTGGTTACAACTCTGGAGCAGCTGCATGAGCTGCACCATAAATATGATTTTATCCAGCTTGCAGGGTCACTCGGTCTTTCGGTTCCGGATACACGTCTGATCCACAGTCGGCAGGAATGGATGGAAGCTCAGTCTGTTCTGGGAAAAGTAGGAGATTGGGTATGGAAACCGGTGTATTCCCGCTTTGCAGCCAAAGTTCGCATGCCAACACTCATGAACGATGAGGCTAGGGCAGGGACGGATCAGGAAGGAAACGTAAGTGAAAAGAAACGTCGACATTTCCGTAACGACCCTCCGGACGAGGTAGCACTATCATCTATTTCACCTTGGGTTGCACAGGCCTACATTCCTGGTCAGATGTTATGTACATACAGCATAGCGCATGAAGGGCAACTGGTTGCACATGCCACTTACGACAGTCGCTATCGTACAGGAAGCGTGGGAGCCAGTGTTTTTTTTGAACAGGTGGAACATGAGGATGCCCTTGCGTGGGTGAGACAATTTGCCCAGGCAACGGGGTTTAGCGGACAGATTGGGTTTGATTTTATAGAAGGTCAGGACAGGCGAGTGTACGCGATTGAGTGTAATCCGAGGGCAACGAGTGGGATTCATCTGTTTCACCCCGGAGATGACTTGGTGCGTGCATTGACTGAACCGGAGACGTTGGTCAAGGAAGGAAAAATGATCACGCCCGCACGGGGCAGCAAAGCCATGCTCATGCTTCCCATGCTGGGAAGCGGGTTGCAGCAGATCTTAGGCAAAAGGAAGCTCCGTGCATGGATAGCTGCGTGGCGTGGAGCCAGGGATGTGGTCTATGTAGGGCAGGATATCCAGCCTGTATTTGAACAATTCGGAGTGGTGCTAGCCGCATGGCGTCTGGCAAGATCGCAGAAGTGCTCGCTGACTGAAGCTTTGACTCATGACATAGAATGGAACGGTGAACAACAATGAATAGAGCATTGGTTACAGGAGCTACGGGATGTCTGGGCAGGCATCTCGCGATACGACTTGCTAAAGAGGGATGGGAAGTCACTGCCATGGGCCGACAGCCAAAGATTAGTGCAGAACTTGAGTTGGCAGGAATCCGATTCCTGAATGGAGATATACGGGATGAGGCTGCAGTGAACAAAGCGTGTACGGGACAGGATGTGGTGTTTCACTGTGCAGCTCTATCCTCGCCATGGGGCCGATATCGTGACTTTTATAGCAGCAATGTGGAAGGGACGCAGAATCTTGTAGATGTATGCCTGCATAATGAGGTACAGCGATTCATACATGTCTCAACTCCGAGTATATATTTTAATTACAATCCGCGATATAACGTACATGAGAATGATCCGTTGCCATCCAAACCAGCCAATCATTATGCAGCCACGAAGCTTCTCGCTGAGCAGGTTGTAATGGAGGGGCATGCGAAGGGACTTCCATCGATCATGATTCGACCGCGAGCGATCTTTGGTCCATATGATCAGACGTTATTTCCCAGAATTGTCGCAGCGAACGCAAAATCGGGCGTGCCGATGATCGGTGGTGGACAGGCATTAATCGATCTGACATGTGTGGATAATGTGGTGGATGCCTTGTTGTTGTGCCGCGATGCCTCTGACGAAGCGCTCGGCCGAGCTTACAATATCTCCAACGGCGATCCGAGGGCGTTCAGTGAGTTGGTAAGCAGCTTGTTTGGCATGCTGGATATGCCATTGCGTCGTCGCAACATTCCTTATCGGACGGCATATGGAGCGGCAGCATTGCTGGAGCAAGTTCATGGCTTTATTCCTGCGTTGGGTGAACCTCCGTTGACACGGTACACAGTCGGCTCCTTATCCATTCCACAGACATTGGATATTACAGATGCACGGGAGCGATTGGGGTACATCCCTCGGGTATCTATTGAAGAGGGTTTGCAACAATTTGCAGACTGGTGGAGGGCTGAGTCATGCTGACAACAACTCCGGTGAAACTATATTTGGGTGCGGCGGGTTACTGTACACATCCAGAGTTTCTGACGTTGCGCGGTGGTCGGTTGAGCCCGGTGCCTTTCCCGGCAGGATTTGCCTGCATCATTCATCCCGTACATGGACCGATCCTGCTGGATACAGGATATAGTTCCCGCTTTTTCGAGGAAACGGCTCATTTGCCTAACGCACTGTATCGTCATATTACACCTGTGGTCTATCGTGAAGAGGATAGTGCCGTTCATTTTTTGGCTCATATTGGACTGAAAGCTTCGGATATTCGGTATATCATCCTCTCGCATTTTCACGGCGATCACATCGCGGGTGTACGTGATTTCCCGGAGGCACAATTCATCTATCTGCCAAGAGCTTATGATGCTGTGCGCTCACTTGGTTCAATTGCGGCTGTAAAGGCAGGTTTTCTTGCCGGGTTGTTACCCAAGAATTTTATGGCCAGATCATGGCCTGTTACGCGTCAGCCTGAGCGATGGACAAGAGCGGGGGAAGAGTTCCCTTTTGATGAGGTCTACGATATCTTTGGCGATGGCAGTCTGCTGGGGGTGGATGTATCCGGTCATGCAGAAGGCATGATGGGACTCCTGCTGCGTACGGAAGAACATGACTATTTCCTGTGCGCGGACGCGGTGTGGTCGAGTCGGGCTTTTCGTGAACAGCGCAGACCGAACATTCTTGCTGGAATCATCATGTCGAATCGACAGGAATACAATCGTAACTTTGACAAGCTGGTTCAGCTGCATCAGCAATTTCCCCACATTCGGATTGTGCCGAGTCATTGTCGAGATGTACTGGACGCTTGGGGTACAGGAGGGCCGAAACGATGAGTAATACCTTTCGTATTGTGGTTCATTATGCACTCGCACGTGGGCTGCGAACATGGAAAACACGAGAACAACTTGAGCGCTGGCAAGAGCGCCGGATTATTCGGCATGTTCATCAGATCCGTGCCCGATCTCCGTTTTACCGGAAGTGGTGGGGTGGCGTGGACGCAACCGACTGGAGAAGCTTTCCGTTGATTGACAAATCAACCATGATGGAACATTTTGATACACTGAACACGGTGGGTATTACCAAGGACAAAGCTCTGGCTCTTGCAGGTGAAAGTGAAGAAACACGTGATTTCAAACCTTCCATTCAAGGCGTGACGGTTGGACTGTCTTCGGGCACGTCAGGGAACCGGGGGATATTTCTGGTGAGTGATCGGGAGCAGGATGCGTGGACGGGTACGGTGCTGGCCAAGTTGTTGCCTGGTGGACTGTGGAAACCTGCGAAGATTGCGTTTTTCCTGCGGGCCAACAGTAATCTGTATGAATCGGTGCAACGTGGCAAATTGCAGTTTCAGTACTTTGATCTGCTGGAACGTGTGGAGACCTTGGTTAAGCGGCTGGAAACCTACCAACCTACCGTGTGGGTGGCTCCTCCATCCATGCTGCGTCTGTTGGCGGATGCGTATGTGGTAGGATATCTGACTGCTGTACCGGATAAAATCATCTCTGTTGCCGAGGTGCTGGACCCCCTGGATCGCAAGGTGTTGGAGCGGGTCTTCGGACAGACCGTTCATCAAGTCTATCAGTGCACAGAAGGGTTCCTGGGTGCAACCTGTCGTTATGGCACACTGCATTTGAATGAAGATATCGTGCATATTGAAAAAGAGTTCATTGATCCCGCCACCCGACGGTTCGTGCCCATTATTACGGACTTCTCCAGAACATCACAGCCGATCATCCGATATCGGTTGAATGATATTCTGACCGAGGCGGCGCTGCCATGTGCCTGTGGTTCCCCGTTTACTGCCATTGAGCGGATTGAAGGCCGCTGTGATGACACGCTTTATTTTTCAAACATGCATACGGGTGAGGCGGTACCGGTCTTTCCGGATTTCGTTACCCGTTCGGTCATTGGGGCTTCGCCGGATATTGAACATTATCGTGTGGTGCAGCAAGGGGACGGAACAATGGAGGTATCCCTTCGACTTGGCGGGAACGCAGTGATGGCTCAGGTTGAGACCAATGTACTGCTGGAACTGATGAAGCTGGGAGAGCGGCTTGAATGCACCTTACCTGAGATCAGATTTGTACCGTATACGTTTGAACCGGGACTTACGAAGCTGCGCAGGGTGGAGAGACGGCATAATGGAGTGGCGGATTAAGCAGCAGGGGCCGTGCGGTATAGGTAGGAACGGGAAGTAAGTAATTTACCGAGGAAAGAAGGACACACCGTGACAGTAGAGGAAAACTTAACAGAAGCCGGACAGGGACGGATTAATGCAGGTTCTGATGTAGTGAAAAAGACGAAGGAAGGAACTAACGCTCCGGTGGCCTTAATTACGGGTACCTCCAGTGGTTTTGGTATGCTTACCGCGATCACCCTTGCCAAGCAGGGATACCTTGTTGTTGCTACAATGCGTGATCTGAGTCGAAGAGAAGAATTGGTGAAACTGGCTGAACAGGCGGGGTTAGCTGATCGTTTGCAATATGTGCAACTGGACGTGACCGATGCTGAATCCGTGCAGAAAGCTGTGCGGTCCGTACTTCATAATAATGGCCGAATCGACATGCTGGTGAACAATGCAGGATTTGCGGTGGGCGGGTTCATTGAGGAAGTATCGATGGAGGATTGGCGGCGCCAGATGGAAACGAATCTATTTGGATTAATCGCCGTGACACGTGCGGTCCTGCCTGTGATGCGTGAACAGAAGCAGGGGTTAATTGTTAACTTGTCCAGTGTCAGTGGTTTGTCCGGTTTTCCAGGGTATGCGCCTTATGCTGCCTCCAAATTCGCTGTGGAAGGATTCACGGAAAGTCTGCGCCATGAGATGTCTTCGTTTGGTGTTCGGGTGGTATTGGTTGAGCCAGGCTCTTATCGCACGCCAATCTGGAATAAAGGTTTGGGTGAGATTCACCAGAGCGAGGACTCTCCGTATAAGCATAAGCTGGACGCGGTTCTTCGTTATTCCAAACATGCGAGCGAGACGGCACCTGATCCACAGGAGGTAGCTGATCTGATTGGCCGAATTGCACGGATGCGTGCACCAAGACTTCGATATGCTTTGGGAAAAGGTTCGCGTGTGCTCATCATAGGTAAAGTACTGCTACCCTGGAAGTGGCTGGAGTGGATCATCGCCCGTGGATTAAAATAGAGATAAGGTACGAGTCACGATTGCGTAATTTCCGAATGGGAGGGGTTAGCCATATTTGAATTTATCGTCATTATTTTACTTCTTGCGATTGTGGGTCTGCTCTTTCATATCAATAGTAAGCTGCCAGCGCGTGACTGGGTGAAGGAAGCAATGGAACGGGATCGGAATCAGAAACATAATCAGGATGCTCCAAATTAAAACGCGGAGGTTACCAATGAAAATGGCATTCGTTTTGTTTGATGGACTGACTTTCCTTGATTTTGCAGGGTTTTATGATGTGATCAATCGGTTGAATTTCTTTGAACCTACCAAAGGAACGACGTGGGAAACCTGTGCCATGACAGATCAGGTCACGGATGAGTCTGGTCTAACGTTGAAGGTGGATCGAGTGAAGCCTGACCTATCGGAATATGATCTCGTGTTTATCCCCGGAGGCATGGGAACGCGCAAGCTTCGATATGACGAGGCCTTTGTAGGTTGGCTGAAACAGGCTGAGTCTGTGCCTTTGAAGGTTTCGGTGTGCACAGGCTCTCTGCTGCTGGGTGCGGCTGGTTTTTTATCCGGCAAAAAAGCAACAACACATCCCCGTGCATATAATTTGCTTGAGCCGTATGTCACCGAGGTGATTCAGAAGCGGATTGTAAAAGATGGAAATGTAATTACTGCCGGTGGTGTGGCCACGTCCATTGACCTTGGGATTTATGTTGTTGGGTTGCTTGCAGGACAGGAAGCGGCAGCGAATGTAAAACTTCAGATCGATTATCCTTATGAGATGCAGGGAGTGGTCGAAGAATGAATGCAGATCGCAAGCAAGAGACTTATATCATTCGCAATATTCAGCGGGATGAAGCAGACATCTACTGGCCTTTGCGACTGGAAGCACTGAAAACACATCCTGAAGCCTTCGGGGCTTCGTTCGAGTTGTCCATTCAACTCCCCATGAGTGAAGTGCAGGAGCGCATACATAATGAACCGGATGATTATATTCTGGGAGCATACACAGAAGAAGGAACCTTGGCGGGAATGATGGGTTTCAAAAGAGAATATGGCCTAAAGCTCAGGCACAAAGGCATGATCTGGGGCGTCTATGTTGCTCCGCCATATCGGGGAAGTGGGCTGGCTTCGCTCTTGCTCCGCGAGGTGCTGGATCGTGGAAGACATCTGGAAGGCATCAAGCAGATTAATCTGAGTGTAGTGACAACGAATGAATCAGCCCGACGTTTATACGAGCGATATGGATTTGAAGTTTTCGGCATCGAGCGTAACGCATTGGAAGTCAACGGTCAGGGATATGATGAGGCGCATATGAATTACTTTTACACGGAGCATTCAACATTGAATGAAGATACCAGCACAGGAGGAGTCCGATGACAGATCAATTTGAACTTGAGATCGACGGTGTTTCCTTTGTCTTAAAAGAGTCTCATTCTTTCGACTGGTTACAGCCCTTGGGTACGGTCTTTCGCGTATTCGATCAGCAGGATTCAGGGAATCTCTCTTTTGGTATTGTGCAAAAGGATGGAAAGCGATTGTTCGTTAAATATGCGGGAGCACATACAATTCATGCGAATCATACGGGAAGTCCCCCGGAAGCCATTCGTAATCTGAAATCATCTGTTTCCGTTTACGAAGATTTGGCGCATGACACGTTGATTCGACTAACGGATCATTTTGCAACGGATGAGGGGTATGCCTGTGTATTCGATTGGGTGGATGGGGAGTGTTTGCATTCCCACTGGTATTTTCCGCCTCCGGCCAAATATGAAGATCCGCGTTCGCCCTACTATCGGTTCAGACAGCTTCCTGTTGAGACACGCATTCGGGCAATGGAGCAGATTCTGAATTTTCATATCGAGGTGGAACGAAGAGGTTATGTGGCTGTTGATTTGTATGATGGCAGTCTGATCTATGATTTTGACAGAAACTTTATGAAAATTTGTGATATCGACTTGTATCGGAAGGGCTCTTTTACCAATACCATGGGGCGCATGTGGGGATCTTCCCGCTTTATGTCCCCTGAGGAATTTGAGTTGGGTGCACCCATAGATGCGGTTACCAATGTATTCAACATGGGGGCAATGGCGTTTGGGTTGCTTGGTGGGGAGAAAGATCGTTCTTATGACAGATGGGATGCCGGAGAAGCATTGTATCAGGTTGTGATACGTGCAGTGAGCGATGATCGGTCCGAGCGGTACGCATCGATTGCGGAACTTGGTGAGGCCTGGAAACAAGCTACGATTTAAGGTCAATGAGTGAGTGGTGGAATTTTCGCAAATGTGCAAAATCCATTCGTATACGTGTGTGAAATCCCGTATAATGGAAATTATTAAGGGGGTGCAGATGATGTGCAGATATGCCTTGTCAGGACCATATAAAGACATCTATGCATGTTTCATTTGTCGCAAATCATTTAAACAAGTTTCCAGACATGACCTGAGCCCTGAGGTGGTGGCACAACTTGAATATAAATGCCCGCAATGTGCCACATCTATGGTTAGCATGGGACACGATTTCCAGGCGCCCAAGCAAAATGATACCAAACAATGGACCAAAGTGATGATGCTGTACCGTCATGGTTATACCTATCATAATTGCGGGTGCGGGGCTGGATATCGTCCTGCAGAATTACGTCAATTATCCGAATTTCTGGAGCAACAGGAAGCTGGTAAAGGCAGTGTAGGCAAACGATTATTGCAAAGGTTAACTTCTTAGTTATGGTTCCAAAATCGAACCTGTCGTCTATGGAAATGTTGAAAATACAGGTGAGTACTTTATATACGATCAACGAGCAGCAGCGTCTATTAAGCATCAACGAGCCGGGTGGTGGGCAGGCTCCAGCCATTTTTATCGGTATGACTTCTGCCAGTTCACTGATCTATTATCATGAGCAGTTACCGCCGGATCTAATGGATGAGTTGGGGAAGGATTGCGAGCTTCCGTTGGATATTCCGAAACTAATTCGCAAGGTGGAAACCTTTGAGCTAGTTAACCGTGTGTGGATGGGACCCGCCTATGCTTTTCCTGAGATATCTTACGAGTGGAATCAGAAGGTTCAGTTGATTGGTCAGGAGCAGCGTTATTTGCTGGCAGAGCATTTTCCTGAATTAACAGATCACTTATATGAAAAAAGCCCTGTTGCCGCTTATGTTATTGGGGATTCTGCTGTGGCAGTGTGCTGCTCCGCAAGGCTCTCCGATCATGGGGCGGAAGCGAGTCTGTATACGGCCCCCGGTTATAGAGGACATGGATATGCAGCGGAGACAGTAAAGTGCTGGCAGTATTATGTCAAGGAGCGTGGACGCATGCCAATCTACAGTACATCTTGGGATAATCTTGCTTCACAGCAAGTTGCCCGTAAACTCGGATTAATTCAGTTCGGTGTGGATTTCAGTATCACAACTGTGGATTTGAGGAAGGACTGTGATGTCTGATGATTCGCACTTTCGTACAAAAGGATCTGAAGTATGTCATTGAAGCGCATATCCGAATTTATCGAAACGAGTATAATTATGATCATAGCTTTGCTGAATTTATCACCAACGCGGTGAATTCGTTTGGACTTAAAGGCAATCATTGGAGGTAGATGTTATGGATTGTTGAGTTAGATCAGACAGCTTCCGGCTCCATAGGACTTACTCAGGTGAATGAAAATACGGCTCAACTTCGCTGGTTTTTGATCGAACCGGAAGCACGTGGTGCAGGATGGGGCGGGGAGCTTATCAAACAGGCAATTCTTTTTGCAAAAGAAAAGGACTACACATCCGTGATCCTGTGGACCAATGAGTCTTTGATCGGCGCGCGTAGATTATATCAATCTGTGGGCTTTGAAGTGAAGGAAGTTCGCAAGCAGATGTTGTCAGGTCAGGAGCTTACCGAAGAACAATGGGAACTTGTTCTATAACTCTCGTTGTTGAAAGGAGTGGTACAGTGAATCGGAGAAGACTGATTCTGGGTTTGTTATCCGTATGCACAGCATTGACGGTAGCAGCATGTTCGATTCGGACAGAAGACCAAGCATTAACAGCATCGATTGAAAGCAACCTGCAGCAGATGGTTAGCGACCCTGTCCTCCTGACCAGCAGCAATCCGAATGATTATATTGCTGGTAACCGGGAGGCTTACGACGACATCTTGAATACGGGGGAGGCAGGACTGCCTTTCCTGCTACAGCAGCTCGAATCCAGTCCGGATAATGGTCTCAAGGAATGGATCATGGCTCAGGCAAGTACTGAAATGCTCGGAGAGCTTAACCCTGTAGAGGCGTGGCATAGTGGCAAGGACTGGCTCAGACAGTATAAAATGAGCGTAGAATAATGGCTCATCTTCTCTATAGTACCTGACTTAGCGGAAGTAATGGAGGGGGCGGAATCGATTCTGAAGAAGCGATAGCGTTCGCCTTTGTCTCCGATCAGAAGAACGATCCGTAACCGGAATG
This sequence comes from Paenibacillus sp. FSL K6-1122, assembly GCF_037977015.1. Lineage (NCBI taxonomy): Bacteria > Bacillati > Bacillota > Bacilli > Caryophanales > Paenibacillaceae > Paenibacillus > Paenibacillus sp. FSL K6-1122. Next base: position 1,966,690 of record NZ_CP150272.1, read on the forward strand.
GTTCCCGCAAGCCGTCAAGCACTGTAGTGTGTGATGAGCCGGAAGTACAAACCTCACCTCCAGTCAGCATGAGCAGCATTGAGAGGTTCTTGGAACCCGAAAGAATACATTATAGAGGTGAAATCCTTGAAAAAGAAAATTGCTTTTTTTGATTCAGGCATCGGTGGTTTAACCGTTTTGCATAAGGCATTACAACAGTTTCCGGAAGAAAAATTTCTGTATTACGCAGATACCTTGCATGTCCCCTATGGAACGAAGTCTGCGGATGAGGTTAGAGGACATATTTTTGATTGTGTGGAAGCCATCGTTCAGGAGGATGTTCAAGCCATCGTGATTGCTTGTAATACAGCAACAAGTCTGGCTGTGAAGGATCTGCGCGCCAAGTATGATATCCCGATCATTGGCATGGAGCCTGCAGTGAAACCAGCCGTGGAGATGAATCGCAACAGTGGGAAGAGGGTGCTTGTATTTGCTACGGCCCTCACCTTGAGCCAAACCAAGTATAACGAACTGGTATCACGTGTTGATGATCACCACAGTGTGGATTCCATTGCGTTGCCGGAACTTGTGGAGTGGTGTGAACAGCTGGATTTTGATCCGGGCAAAATCGCTGATTATTTCCGGTTCAAGCTGGCAGATGTTGATGTTCATGGGTATGGCACAGTGGTGCTTGGTTGCACGCATTATCCATTCTATACGTCCATTCTGCGCACGGTTCTGCCCGATCATATACAGATCATTGATGGCAGTAAAGGCACAGTGAACCATCTGAAGCAGCGGCTTGGACTGGTGGCTCAACATGGAGACAGAACAGGGGAACAGGTCACTTTCCTCAGTTCATCAGGCCGACCGGAAGAGCAGGAGAAGATGTACAGTGCACTTCAATATCTTGAGATGAACTCCAAGTAAGTTACACCATAGGAGGTGATAGCTATGCAGTCCATTTATCTTATCCGTCACGCCAAGGCCACAGGGCAGGAACCCCATGCAGAGCTTACTGATGAAGGGATCAGGCAGGCTGAAAAACTTGCAGATATCTTGGCTCATCATTCCATAACGTATATTGTCTCCAGTCCATGGAAAAGGGCCGTTCAGACGGCTATGCCACTGGGCATAGCAATGATGCAACATATACATACGGATGAACGTCTTCAGGAGAGGGTACTTAGCTCTCTTGATCTGCCTAACTGGATGGATGTACTGAAACGTGCATACGATGATGTGGATTGGATGGAAGAAGGCGGGGAATCTTCGAGAAACGCGGCTGCAAGGGGGCTGGCACTACTGGAAGAGTTGTGGAGCAGACCGGAACAGCACGCGGCCGTGGTTACACATGGAAACTTGTTATCACTGCTTATTCGTGAGTATGAACCATCCTTTGGTTATGAAGAGTGGACCAAACTGTCTAACCCGGATGTGTATGTGCTGGAGAGACAACGACCGGATGCAGGGCTGTCCACCATTCGAAGAATCTGGACAGATTAAACAGCAAAAGAGTGCTCCAGCGATATTATATCAGCCAGAACACTCTTTTCGTTTATCCACGGGGCATATTACAATGCAGCAATCATGATCATAACCCATCCAGCCAAAAATGCGACTCCGCCAAGTGGGGTAACGGCTCCCAATTTGCGAACACCCGTCACACTTAAAACGTACAGGCTGCCAGAGAACAGGATAATCCCGGCGAACATCAGCCATCCGGCAAGCATGACGAGTGAAGAGGATTCAAGACGGTCTGCCAGCAGTCCGATCAGGATGATGCCAAGTCCGTGGATGAGGTGATATTGAACACCGGTTTCATAGATTTTGATCATGTCAGCGGATAATTTGCGCTTGAGCGCGTGTGCGCCAAAAGCACCCAATGCAACAGCCAGGAACATCATAATACTGCCGAGTATAATCAGGGTTTGCAATGTGTTTTTCTCTCCTTTTAAGGGTAATTAGATATAACATCAAAGTTTACTGCACGAGTGTTGTCTACAGTTTGCGCAATTGAATCTGCCCAATGGAGTGATCGGCTTCCTTTTTCAGAATCAGTCTGGCACGTCCTTTGGTTGGCAAAATGTTTTCATGCAGGTTTTTGGCATTGATATCTTGCCAGATCTGGTTGGCCGTACGCACGGTTTCTTCTTCATCGATATTGGCGAATCGTTGATGGAAAAAGGAATCTGTGTTCTGGAACGCTGTATTGCGGAGTAGCTTGAAACGCTCAACGTACCAGTGCCTTATATGTTCTTCTTCCGCATCAATGTAGATGGAAAAATCGAAGAAATCACTAACCAGCAAAGGCGTTTCCTTTTTGATCTGAAGTACATTGATACCTTCAATAATGAGAATATCCGGTTGACAGATCTGCTTCTCTTCTCCTTGAATGACATCGTAGGCGAGGTGAGAGTAGACGGGTGCTTTCACTTCGGGTTTGCCAGATTTCACATCACCCATGAACTGAATCAGGGATTTGATATCATAACTTTCCGGGAATCCCTTGCGGTTCATGATGCCCTTCTCTTGCAGCACCGCATTGGGATATAAGAAACCGTCGGTTGTGACAAGGTCAACCTTCGGGCTATTCTTACCTCTGGCGAGCAGTGCCTGTAGTAAGCGGGCCGCTGTACTTTTGCCCACGGCAACACTCCCCCCGATTCCAATGATGTAGGGAGTGGGGAGGGCTTCTTTTTTCATAAAGGAGGCCGTCAGTTGATTCAGCTCTCGTGAAACTCTTGCATATAGGTCAATAAAGTGGGTAAGAGGCAAGTATATATCTTCGACTTCTTGAATCGATACCTCTTCATTCAATCCCTTTAACTGTTCTAATTCGGCTTCCGTCAGTGGAAGAGTGGTCTGATGTTCTTTAAGTTCAGCCCATTCCTTGCGGTTAAACTCGATGTAAGGAGAGTATAAATTCATGAGATCCCGCTTTCTGTATGTAATATAATTGTGGACACAACCTTTAGTGTATCAAATTTCAGGAAACTGACAACACCTTTACATTGTGCCTTTCGTCAAAATGGAGCGAAAAACAACTTACTAGGAAAGTTTAACCCAATTTATGTTAAAGTCAACGTATACCATGCGGAAGGGTGACAGCACATGATCGTATATGAGAGAGAGCATGATTTTGTTTTGACCGCACAGCATGAGCATGGATTAGTAGCCGGAGAGATGGCTTCCCACTGGAAAAATGAATTATTATCCGATGCTGCGCATCGGGATGAATTGATTCTAGCGGCCAAGGAACATGACCGTGGCTGGATTGAACTGGATTCGTCTCCGTTCTGGAATGATTACAGTCAATCGCCGTATTCGTTTCGTGACTTTCCATTGCGTCCGCGTTTTGTATTCTACCATAAAGGGATTGAAGAAGTTCGTCAGAAAAACCTCTACGCCGGATTATTGTGTAGCTTGATGTACACGGAACTATTTCAGAAAAATCTGGGGGCCAATGCTCAGGATGATGATGACATCCGAGATTATCTGCAACAAGAACACGAACGTCAGCTGGATTGGGAGAAACAGCTTGGTGGTGATGCTGAAGCATTGAAACAGAGGCTGCAAAGTGATGTGGAGATCATGCTTTTCTGTGATCAGCTCAGTCTGTTTCTCTGTATGGAGGAACCTGGAACACCTGCTGCGCGTTATGATTTTTTTGCAGAAGGGCTCAGTTGTACATTTGATGCCTGTTCCAGACAACCGATTCAGGCAGAGTGGTTATCCAATGAAAAAGTAGGCCTGTCTTTTTTCCCGTTTGATGAGGACTTTACGATCGTTTTACCATATAAATCGGTACCAAAGGCAAGTATCCGCAAATTTGGTATGCAACAGGCTTATCGCCGGGCTGAATGGAAGGAACGCCGGGTGTTGATTACGGAATTGAACTGAGAACTGGAAACTCCAGGCTTGAGGAAATAGCAGCATAGAATATAACAAAACAGGCGGGCTTCTGATGTACAGGTGTACAGGGCGTCCGCCTTTCGTATGCATATATATCATCATAGACTATACTGTGAGACCGGTGAAAATACGAATGAATCAGAGTGGGAATAAAGAAGGAAAACATAGGTTATTCCCAGAAATGTTAGTGTACAGCAGAGAAGCGCATGTTAGCAGGAGGACGAATATGGATACTAGAATAGAGATATTAACGATGTGTATGGTATGGGACAAAACGAATGATCAGGTGTTGTTAATGAATCGGCCGGACCGCAAAGGATTTCCGGGATACATCGCTCCTGGGGGGAAGGTAGATTTTCCGGAGAGTATCGTGGATGGTGCCGTGCGGGAGGTTCTGGAGGAGACGGGGCTAATAGTTAATGAGATTACGTATAAAGGGCTTGATGAGTTCTGTGATCCCGAACAAGGGTTGCGGTACATGGTATTTAACTATTTGGCGACTTCATTCGAGGGTCGGTTATTGCAAGATCCGCCCGAAGGCGAGCTGTTATGGGTGCCGATGAAGCGGGTTTTTGAGCTGCCTATGCAGGATTGGTTCGCTGAACGTTTCCCACGTTTTTTCCAAAAAGGCACTTTTGAGCGGAGTGTGATCTGGGAGAAGTCGTCCGGCCGTACGTTGCAAGAAACATTTATGGTGTATAGCGATTCCGTACTTGAACAGAGTAGGACCCGATAAGTTAAACCGTCAGAAGGAGGAAAAATCATGGGATACCAGCATGCCCTGCAAGGATACAGTGCGGCGACGCTTGATGGGGAATGGAAATTAATCCATGAGCATTTAAGCTTGGGTTAGGATAAAAAATAATGCCTCATAATGTATCATCCATATCTATATATTTATATCCAAATATTATGATATAATGAAGTTTACTATTTTTATAGGAGATGACTAGTCTGTGGGTAATAGTGTGTGATTAATAGATTGAGTAAACTAGTTTGTTGAAATGAAGAATGATATATTTGTAGATTTGCCATACATAGGCTTCTGCAAACAGAACGTAAATGAATATTGTACGATGAAAAGGTGGAGATTGGCATGAAATTGTCGTTCCGGATTTTGGACTGGGAAGAAGAGAGACCCTACGAACTTTTATTGATGGCTGATCCTTCAAAAGCAATTGTGGATGAATACCTGAGTCGGGGTGTTTGTTTTATTGCCGAGTATGAAGGAGAGATGGTTGGGGAGTTCGTATTGTTGAAGACTCGTCCAGAGACTGCGGAGATTGTTAATATTGCCGTACAGGAAGAACTGCAGGGACAAGGTGTAGGCAAACACATGATTAAGGAAGCGATGGAAGCTGCACGTAGATTGGGATGCCGAATTCTCGAGATTGGGACGGGCAACTCCAGCTTTCATCAATTGAAGTTATACCAACGTTGCGGTTTCCGCATTATCGGGGTTGATCGTGACTTCTTTGTGAGGCATTATGAGGAAGAGATTATAGAGGATGGTATCCGCTGTGTGGATATGATCCGTATGGCCATAGATCTGGATGCTGTTACAGAGGATGAAAACGAAAGGAAGAGTCCTTAAGTGAATCGGCATACACATATTGGGGTATATGGCTTGGTAGCTTGGGAGGGCCGATTCCTGTTGATTCATAAGGCTCGCGGAGCATATCAGGGGCAATGGGATTTACCAGGCGGAAGGCTGGAATTTGGCGAGCAGCCAGAGACTGCTCTTCATCGTGAGATTGAAGAGGAGACGGGCCTGACCCATCTACAAGTGATGATTCGTTCTGCGGAGTCTACGGTACTGGAATGGGTGTATCAAGGTGAGCCGGAAGAGTTGCACCATATCGGGATGTTGTATGATGTTGTTTTGACCGCAGCCAGTCAGCCGGATCATATCAAAAAAGAACCCGATGGTGAAGATTCGTTGGGCGCGGACTGGTTTACACTGGAGCAAGTTAGAGATCTTTCCCTAACGCCGTTTGCAGAGTATATGATTAGCAAAAGTACATCTTGATGTGCATCCTCAACTTTATTGTTAACTTAAATTTGATGAATCCAAAGAAGCTGCTCGGATAATTTATGTCTGGGCCAGCTTTTTGCTGTGGGTCTCCTGAAGAAAACCCTAATTATTTGTTGAATGTGACGTCAAATGGTTAATGTTTAACTTGACGGTTTGTTTTTGCACATAATGGACCACAATTCAATTAAGGAGGTAAAATGGGAGATCGTATGCCTATTTTGTTGTAATTAAGCGTTCGTTGTTCTACCCAAATTGATCGATTTATTCGATTCATCTAATTTATGCATCAATTGAACTAAAAATAGGAAATGCTCCTGAGCGTAAAAGTTTATAGAATAGATAGTAGAACATGGACTTCACTTGAAGAAGTGGAGAAAGTGTAACCTTCGAACGGATCAGGACAGTATTCGACATCTGTGCGACGGTATATACAATCATTGTTTTACTTTGATTTTGAAAACGCAGACAAACCTTGACGGGAGCGTCGGACTAACGTTACTACCACCAACAGCACGATTATTGGACTTCATGAAAAATTTCGCTTAAAATGTTGAACGAACGCAAATTACGGCTTAGTCAATGATTTCCGTCAAAAACTTATGACTAAATCAAGACGGAGGGAACGTCGATGACGATCGTGGAAGGCAACAAGAAGCCCTGGGAAAGTTACTATGGCCCCAATATGGGATACGTACAGGAACAATATGAATTATTCACTCAAGACCCTGGTTCGGTTACACCGGCTTATCGTGAACTATTTGAACAATGGGGTGCACCGCCGATGTCTGGCAGGGATGCACGCACAACCTTGAATTCCGGCAACGCCCAATCGGCTTCCGGAAGCGTAGACATTCAACTATTACAGAAAGCGGTTACAGCGGGTAAACTGGTATGGAACATCCGCACCTATGGTCATCTTGCTGCAGATATAGATCCGCTTGGAATCAGTGAAGATACAGACACATCTTTGCTGGAACCTCAGCATTTTGAATTAAACGAAGAAGATCTGAAAGCTTTGCCTGCTTCCCTGATCTGGGAAGGTGCAGATGGGCAGACAGCAACCGGATGGGATGCAATCCAACGTTTGCGTCAGATATACACTGGACCCATGGCATACGAATTCAGTCATGTGCACGAAGTTCAAGAGCGTGAGTGGCTGAATCGTCGTGCGGAATCTCGGACATCACCGGCTCCACTTACGCCGAAAGAACGTAAGGCTTTGCTGGAACGTTTGGTTGAAGTCGAGCAATTTGAAGATTATCTTCACAAAACATTTGTTGGGCAGAAACGTTTCTCCATCGAAGGTAACGATGTGCTTGTGCCGATGCTGGATGAAGCTGTTCGCATCATGGCAGAAGCCGGATCAAGCCACATTCTGATGGGTATGGCCCACCGTGGACGGTTAAATGTACTGGCTCATGTTTTGGGCAAACCGTACAGCAAGATTTTCTCTGAATTTCATCATGCTCCGAACAAAGATTTGGTTCCATCGGAAGGTTCGACTGGGATCAACTACGGTTGGACGGGGGATGTCAAATATCATATGGGTGCCAACCGTTTTGTGAAAGACGGGGAAACTGTGCAGGCACGCCTTACTCTGGCAAATAACCCGAGCCATCTGGAATACGTTAATCCGGTTGTACAAGGGTTTGCTCGTGCGGCTCAGGATGACCGTCGTGACCCTGGATATCCGAAGCAAGACGTGACGAAGGCAGCTACCATTTTGATGCACGGTGATGCAGCATTCCCTGGAGAAGGGATCGTTGCAGAGACGCTTAACTTCAAAGCTCTGCCAGGATATCAGAATGGCGGAACCATCCATATTATCGTCAACAATCGTCTGGGTTTCACTACAGATAGCAGTGATTCCCGTTCAACGTACTACGCAAGTGACCTTGCTAAAGGGTACGAAATTCCGATTGTACACGTGAATGCGGACAATCCGGATGCTTGTATTGCTGCTATTCGTATGGCAGCCGAGTATCGCAATCGTTTCAAAAAGGATTTCCTGATCGACTTGATCGGTTACCGTCGCTACGGCCATAACGAAACCGATGATCCCGAAACAACTCAACCTATCGTTTATGACAAGGTGAAAAACCATCCAACGGTAAGCCACTTGTATCAGGATCAGTTGAAAGAGGAATCGATTATCGATGATGCATCCATTACGAGCATTCGCGATGGAGTAACGAACAAATTAAAAGAAGCTTATGACCAGATGAAGAAAAATGAAGTGCATGAATATTATCAGCGGAAAATCAGTGAGCCGGAGGCTGTTACGATTACTCCGACTGCGGTACCGCTTGAGAATCTTCGCAGCATTAATGCCGATCTGCTGAAATGGCCTGAGAACTTCAATGTGTATCCGAAGTTACAGCGAATTTTGCAACGCCGGAGCACTTCCCTGAACGAAGGGGAAAAAGTGGATTGGAGCCTTGCGGAGACACTCGCATTTGCAACCATTCTGGCAGATGGCAAGCCAATTCGGATTAGTGGACAGGATGCCGAGCGTGCTACATTCGCTCATCGGAATCTGGTGTTGCATGATTCGGAGAATGGAGCAAAGTTCTGCCCATTACATCACTTGCCACAGGCAAGAGCATCCTTTGCAATCTATAACAGTCCGTTGTCTGAAGAATCCGTTGTTGGATTCGAATACGGATATAACGTATATTCACCCGATACACTGGTCATCTGGGAAGCTCAATTCGGTGACTTTGCCAACTGTGCACAGGTTATCTTTGATCAGTTTGTATCAGCGGGTCGTGCCAAGTGGTCTCAGAAATCCAGTCTGGTCATGTTGCTTCCACATGCGAATGAGGGTCAGGGACCTGAGCATACAAGTGCTCGTCTTGAACGCTTCCTTCAGCTTTGTGCAGAAGACAACATGACGGTTGCCAACTTGTCGAGTGCTTCTCAGTACTTCCACTTGTTGCGTCGTCAAGCTTCCTTGACTGAAACGGAAGATGCTCGTCCACTTGTGATGATGTCACCGAAAAGTCTCATTCGGAATCCGCGTGTTGCTTCACCGGCAGTCGAATTCAGTGAAGGCAAGTTTGAGCTTGTGCTGGAGCAAGCCGGACTGGGTACACAGCCGGATCGCGTAGAGCGCATTATTTTGTGCAGTGGCAAGATTGCCATTGACTTGGAAGATGCTTTTGAAAAAGATAAAGCTGATTGGTCATGGCTTCACATCATTCGAGTGGAACAGCTATATCCGTTCCCGGCAGAAGAGATTAAACGCATACTCGCACGTTTCAGCAATGTAAAAGAACTGGTATGGGTACAGGAAGAAAACAAAAACATGGGTGCCTGGACATACATGGAGCCTCGTCTTCGTGAAGTTGCCCCGGAAGGCACAACCGTTAGATACGAAGGTCGCCCGGAACACGCAAGTCCTTCCAGCGGTTATCAGCTTGTGCATAGTATGGAACAGCAACAGATTATTACATCTGCGTTGAAACAAACGACGAAGAATAATATTCCACTGGGGAGGTAACAGCTGTGAGTGAAATTAAAGTACCTGCAATGGGTGAGTCAATAACTGAGGGAACTGTATCCAGATGGATGGTTAAAGAAGGGGATACCGTTAATCAGGGTGATGTGCTTCTTGAACTGGAAACGGATAAAGTAAATATTGAGATCAGCGCAGAAGAAAGTGGCGTGCTGGAGAAGATCATTCGTCAGGAAGGAGAGACGGTAGTGATCGGTGAAACGATCGGTACACTCTCAGCTGGTTCTGGAGGAGGAAGCGGTGCACCCGCTTCCGAACCAGCAGCTGAAGAGAAAAAGGCCGTTACTCCTGCACCTGAAGCTCCACCACCACCACCAGCACCTGTTGCGGCAGCACCGGAGTCATCCGATAGTGCCAAGACGGCTTCACCGTCTGCCCGTAAGCTTGCACGTGAACGTGGTATCGAACTGGATCAGGTTCAGAGCAAAGATCCGATTGGACGGGTATACCAGGATGATGTGAAGAGTCATAACAATCAGGCGCCTGCTCCTGCTGCTCCACCTGCGAGTAAAGCTCCAGCAGCACCAAGTGCTCCGGCAGCTGGAAATTCAACCTATACCAAACCAGTGGAGCGTCAGCGGATGTCTCGCCGTCGTGCAACCATTGCGAAACGTCTGGTAGAGGCTCAGCAGACAGCAGCCATGTTGACTACGTTTAATGAAGTTGATATGACTGCGATCATGGATGTACGTAAACGCCGTAAGGACAAGTTCAAAGAGAAACATGAGATTAACCTGGGCTTCATGTCCTTCTTCACCAAAGCGGTTGTGGGGGCTCTGAAAAAATTCCCTACAATTAACGCAGAGATTGATGGCGAAGATGTTGTACTCAAAAAGTATTATGATATCGGCATCGCCGTATCTGCGAAGGAAGGACTGGTTGTACCGGTTGTGCGTGATGCAGATCGTCTGGGCTTTGCCGAGATCGAGAAGAGCATTGCGGACCTGGCATCCAAAGCTCGTTCCAACACGCTGGCGTTATCTGATCTGCAAGGTGGAACGTTCACCATCACCAATGGTGGAACATTTGGTTCCTTGTTGTCTACGCCAATTCTGAATACACCTCAAGTGGGTATTCTGGGGATGCATAAGATCCAGCTTCGTCCAGTGGCGATTGATGCAGAACGGATGGAGAACCGTCCAATGATGTACATCGCGTTGTCCTACGATCACCGGATTATCGACGGTAGTGAGGCTGTTCGCTTCCTCGTAACCGTGAAAGAACTGCTTGAAGACCCGGAATCCCTGTTAATTGAAGGTTAATCCATAACGTTTGATTATAGCTATTATTCATATCGCTTAACAAGAAAACCCCTGAACTGGAGCGCAGCGTGAGCTGTACATCCGATTCAGGGGTTTCTTTTTGCTCTTGATATGTCTCCGAGTCTATTATATAGAGTCAGCCGTCTCGGTAGGGCTCACCGGACTAGGGTGAGTATTCGAGCCAGGGGTATTCCGCTCTAGCCAGCTCACAACGTGCTGGGCTACTTCTGTTCGGTTAATCTCATGCAGCATTTCATGGCGTCCATCCGGATACAGGCGATACTCAATATTCTCCAGCTGAAGTTTCTTATACTGCGAGACCAGATTAAGAACGCCTTTGCCATGAAGTCCGACAGGGTCCTTCTCACCTGAGAACAGGTATACGGGTTTGTGTTTGGGTATGCGCTCCATATTGTGTGGAAGATGGACTTCAAGTAGCAATTTGAAGAAGTCGCGGAAAAATCCTGCTGTACAGACTGCTCCGCACAAGGGATCATCAATGAATCGCTGAACCTCTTGTGAGTCCCGGGACAACCAATCAAACGGTGTCGTTGCAGGTCGGAAAGAGCGGTTAAATCCACCAAATACAATCGCATTGAGCAGCATGCTGGGATGAGTAGCCCCCTGAATGCCACATTGCAAGAAGGCGAGCTTCTCTCCAATACGGAGCAGACCGCGTCTGCCGTTTGTCCCGGATAAAATAAAGGCATGGTACTGTTCATGACCAGCGTACATGAGATGTTGTACCAAGAATGAGCCCATGCTATGTCCCATGAGAAACAGGGGCACCCCAGGATTCTCCTTGGCGGCTACTTCGCCCAGATTGATCATATCACTCGCCATCCAGCGGAAGGCATCGATACCAGCATTACCAAGCAACTTGGCATTCTCCACAGTTTTGCCATGACCCCGATGGTCATTGGCATAAACCGCATAGCCATTTTGGGTAAGAATGTCGGCAAATTCGGCGTATCGGGCTGCTGTCTCGCCCATGCCATGTGCAATTTGCACTACACCTTTAACGTTGCATTCCGGATCGGGAAGCCAGCGGTACACATGAATACGGGTACCTTCACTAGCGACCAAGGCAAAGGTAGATTCCTGCATCTCGTGTAATTCCTCCTTCACGGGTCACATATAAGCTTGATTTAGGGCAGATAAGAGCGAAGAACAGTGGTATTCCCGTTCAATGTATAAGAACCCAGATTGGCTGGCAAGAGATAACATTGTCCAGCTTTCAATTCAAGGCTATCTGATTCAGCATGTGCCCACTCCAAAGTTCCTTCTCCTTCACAGACAACGAGAATCGTGAAGCTGTCAGGATTGGTGGAGAGTTCCCAACGTTTAGTCACAATCCCTTTTTCAACTACAAAATAAGGGCATTCCGCAAGCTTGAGCCATTCACCAGGAGTAGCGTTATTTGTTTTCATCGTTGAGGCACCTGCGCCCTCATAGGCGGTGACATTTAATGAGTCTTCAACATGCAACTCACGTGGTTTGCCATCCAGCCCTGGACGATTGTAATCGTATATCCGGTACGTCGTATCCGAGTTTTGCTGAATCTCAGCGACAACGACACCTGCACAGAGCGCATGCACTGTTCCGGCAGGGATAAAAAACGTATCGCCGGCCTCTACAGGTACCTGACGAAGGGTATCCATCACCGTGCCGTTTTCCAATGCTTCTTTTAATGTTGCCCGATCAACGCCTTCGTTCAAGCCATAGATGATGTGTGCGCCCGGTTTTGCGTCGAGTACATACCACATTTCTGTTTTGCCAAGCTCGCCTGGAGGAAGTGCCTCATAATCGTCTGTTGGATGAACCTGAACGGACAGGTCATCGTTGCAGTCAAGCAGCTTAATCAGAAGGGGGAAACGGCCGCCTTTTTCAGAGACACCTTTGGTTCCAAGCCATTCGGTGCCCAGTTGTTCACGAACTTCATCCAGACCCTTGCCAGCCAGTGCTCCATTTAATACCTTGGTTGTACCGTTGGGATGATCTGCAATCATCCATCCTTCTCCGATATGTCCTTCAGGGGGCGTAAGGCCGAATTGCTCCAGCGCACGACCGCCCCACACACGTTCTTTGAACTCAGGTTGGAATTGTAATGGGTATGGCGTAGACATCAGTAATCTCTCCTCTAGTATATGAAATGGTGGATCGCTTTAATCAGTCATGGGCATGTAGTCGCCATGAGCAAACAAGTGAATACGTTTGCATATGTAGATGTAGAACACAGATCGCAGTAAGAAAAAGCCGTTAATAGCTCGCCTTGCGATTGTGTCTAGTTTATTGTATTTGGTGAACAAAGGAAATTATTTTTTCTCGATTCCGATCAGAAAAGGAGAAGTTTCTCGCTGCAATTGGCGATACATCACAACCTGTGCCTGTTCCACCGGAAGGGCAGAGGACCAGTCCAATACAGCTTCTGCTTCCTGCGCCCCTCCGTCATGACCAGGGTAGAGCACAACCGTAATGATGCCGCGAGGACGTAATAAAGCGAGTGCGGCTTCGAGTGCAGCGATTGTGCTGTCTGTCTCGGTGATGATGGAGGAATCTGCACTTTCTGAAGGCAGGTACCCCAAGTTGAACATAACTGCACCAACCGCACCAAGCCATGACTCAGGCACCGCTTCTGCCATTCGATCATGGCTTAGTTGAAGCATGGAGATGGAGCCAAGCTTGGCTTCATCATTTTGTTTTCGAATCCGGGCCTGTGCCAGCGTGAGGGCTTCACTTTGAATATCGAATCCAATGACTTGACCACGCCGGCCTACTTGTTGTGCCAAAAATAGTGTGTCTGCTCCTGTGCCAACCGTTGCATCTATGGCCAGATCACCTGGCTGCAGACGGGAAGCAATCCACTGATGTGCACAGCTGAGAACTGAAAGAAAGCCCATCTATGCTCGCCTCCAATACTTACCTTGCCATGAATCCCGCTCTCGCAGCTCACGATCAATGGAGTTCAACACTTCCCATTTGTTCATGGACCACATCGGTCCAATCAACAGATCACGTGGTGCGTCGCCTGTAAGACGGTGTACGATCATTTCCGGTGGAAGCATCTCCAGTGTATCTACGATCAGTTTGATGTACTCGTCCTGATCCAAAAAACGTAAAAGACCGGCTTCGTATTGCTTCACCATTGGTGTTTTGCGCATCAGATGCAGCAGGTGAATCTTGATTCCCTGTACATCCATATTGGCAACTGCACGTCCAGTGTCCAGCATCATCTCATGTGTCTCTTGAGGCAGACCATATATGATATGTGTGCACACACGTATATTCCGTTTGCGCAGTTTCTCAACCGCTTCTTCGTAACACTTCGTGTCGTGCGCGCGATTAATCAATGTTGATGTGGAATCATGGATCGTTTGAAGGCCCATCTCAACCCACAGATAGGTGCGTTCGTTCAGTTCAGCCAAATAATCAACAACGTCATCTGGCAAACAATCCGGGCGAGTAGCGATGGACAAACCAACAACACCGGGTTGCTCAAGAATTTCTTCAAAATATTCGCGCAGCTCCTCAACCGGAGCATACGTATTCGTATAGGCTTGGAAGTAGCCAATATAATGGGCTTTAGGCCACTTGAGGTGCTGTTTATCTCGAATTGTATTGAATTGGGTGACCAGATCTTCACGTCTGCTGCCGGCAAAATCGCCTGATCCACGCGCACTGCAGAAGGTGCAACCACCTTTGGCAATGGAACCGTCGCGGTTGGGACAGGTGAATCCAGCATCCAGCATCACTTTGAAAACCTTATTGTTAAATTGATCGCGCATCTCATAATTCCAGGTATGGAATCGTTTATCTCCCCACAGGAGAGGGGACTCTAATGCAGGTGCATTCATCTTCAGGGTACTCCTTTGGCTGTCGAATTACCGTAATCATACGTGAACAAAAGAAGAAGCGCTATGCGATTTCCGTCATAGACGATGGATAGCGATTATAGGTGTCTTCATGAACTTTAGCATTTTGCATTATTCGATTTCAATCGCTCACGGGTACAAGATATGGACAGGAAAAAGCATCCTGATCCATATCTTGCTGATTGGAAGACGCTTATGGGATTTATGCAAAATGCTCACTTTATCATTGTATCAAAAAACTAAAAAAAAAGGGAATCGAAACGCAAAAATAGGCCGTAAAATCAAGGTTTTTTCCTTGCTATAGTTTACACCTTATGTTATATTTAAATCAGCGTCAGACACCATCTAATGGGTATTATTCATCATAGCATTTGAATCAACGTTGACGTCATGGACCATACTATACCGTGAGGTGATATGAATGAATTCCCAAGTTAAAAACAATGAATTGAATCATGTGTCTGTTGAATTGACGGCAGAAGAAGCACTGGCTTTAACAGGTGTTCGTTTTAATGGAAATCCGAAAGTGAAAGCGGCTGCAAGACAAAAAGTTCGCGATGCTTTCGAAAAGACATTTGATTTTTCACACCAAGATAAGGTAGACTATGAACTACTAAAGTAGTTGGACCCCAATTCCAAATAAATCGAAGAGGGAATCTTTGAGATTTGCCCAAAGTGGCAGATCCGAAGATTCCCTTTTCATTGCTCTTTACAATTTGCCAGTTCTTCGGCAAAATAAGTCTGAGACAAGTATGGGACAAACGGAGGAATAAAATGCGTTTACGTGGCAGAAAAGGGATAAGAGAAAATCTGGAGCAGCAAATTGATCTTGTTGTACTGGACCCCAAGCAACATAAAGGAAAATGGTCTGAACTGTTTGGCAATGATCACCCGATCTTCGTGGAATTTGGTATGGGTAAAGGTCAATTTATCAGCCAAATGAGTTATAAATATCCGGAATTTAATTTCATCGGTATTGATATGTATGATGAACTGGTGCGTCGTGCCAGTGAGAAAGCTCGTAATGCGTGGAGTCAGGCTGATGTGGAGACACCTCCGAACCTGAAGCTTGCGCTGGCGAATATTGAACAGATCGAAGAAGTTTTTGAACCGGAAGAACTGGAACGCATTTATTTGAACTTCAGTGATCCTTGGCCAAAAGCAAAGCATGCACGTCGTCGGTTGACGCACCCGCGCTTCCTGAAGAAATACACGGAATTGCTTAATCCCAAAGGTCAGATTCATTTCAAAACCGATTCGGAGACGCTGTTTGATTTCTCACTCAACGCCATTGCCGACTTCGGCCTGCAAATGACCAATATTTCTTTGAATCTGCATCGTGATGGTTTGAATGAAGAACATGTGATGACGGAGTACGAGCAGAAATTCATGGGTAAAGGTATGAACATTCACCGGGTTGAAGTGATTGTTGGTGAAGAGGCCTTGCGTGAGTATCAGCAGACACGTCTGGACAAGTATAAAGTTCGTGAAGCTTCGGATGAGTCTGGCGAAGATCAGGAACAGGAATAAATCGAAATCTAACTTAAACTCATTAAATAAGAGCGACACATGAGGGGAATGATTCATTCTCATAGGTCGCTCTTTTTTGCATTAACAATCGATGTGCATTACTCCATAAACTCACGTCTGGGATAAATTCAAAAGTTCTCTGAATGAAACTCTTTGCGACGATAATCGTTTGGTGTAACACCATTGAACTTTTTGAACATGCGATAGAAGTATGAACTGTTGGTGAATCCGGTCCTCTCGGCAATATCGGCAACGGAGTTCTCTGTCTCTACTAGCAGATGCTGGGCCTTGGCTATGCGGGTTTCGTTAATCACGTCCGTGAGCCCTTTCAGGGTGAGCTGTTTGTAGAGCCTGCTTACATAGATGGGCGACATGCCCAACTCATCTGCGATAGAAGTTAGACATAGATTGGGGTCCGCATAGTCCCGCTCAATAATGCCATTGATTTTACGAATCAACTCTTCGTGCTTCAGTGTACGTTTCTCCTCGACTTTGGAACCAAGCTCATCAAACATCCGATAGAAGTGTTCATGTACTTCACTGATGTCTTCCGCGTCTTTGACAGGCAGCATTAGACCATCCGAGACTGAATCAAGCGTGAGTTGATTATTCTTCTTGAGGGTATTTCGTACATGGTTCAGTGTCATCGTCAGATGGGATAAAGCTAGCTGGAAGACGGTAAATGGATATGCGGCTGTCTCGCCGACGATATCTGCATAGACTTGTTTTGCTTCTCGCGTCTTACCTGTCATTAGATGATCAACAAGTTGTCTTTCCTTACCTGCTGGAAATGCGTACTCCTTGGCGTGATAAGCCATGATGTCAGAGGTATAGATCAGACAGCCCGGTCCCATGAACAAACGATGAAGTGAGGCTTCGGCTGATCTGGTGTAGGATGCAATACTGTCTTCCAATGAATCTTCTTCCGTGCCGATCGTACAGGAGATGGAGCATTTCAAATGGGTCATTACAGCTGCCTGCATCATACGTAGCAGCTCTTCGATCCGGTTATGAGCAGGTTGCTCAAGTTCATGGTTTTCCGCTTTTTCATTGAAGATGAGTGTGATCAGATCACCCCCCATGTCCACAGCTTCCGCATTGTAGTGGAGATCGGCTGTCTCGGTGCAGATGTTCATCATGGCGTATTTTACAAGCTGGGTCTCATCACGATACGTTTCGCTGAATTCGGTAAAATGGTCAATACGCAGCAATACCAGTCTGGATGCACGCTGAACATCAATGGAGGAACCATAGAACTTCATCCGTTCTTCCAGCATACCTCCAGTTACTGTTTCGCGGCCCTGTAGGGCCCCTCGTAGAAAATCCTGCCGTAACAAATGAAGACTGCCACGTCGCTCTGCTTCCATCACACGTAAACGAACAAGCACCTTATCAATAGGGTGATATAGTTTTCGGGACACAAGGTAAGAGAGCAGTAACCCTGCGAAGAGAAGTCCAACACAAAACAGAACGGTATGTGTGCGCATACTCCGTATATCTGAGGTAATCAGATCATAAGGTGTTATTCTCACATAACGCCAACCCAGATCATCGGGAGCGGTATAGGTGATGAGCGATTTTTCTCCGTCGACCTTCTCGGTAAAGTAAGCTGATTGCTCCGTATCCTGCATAATTGGCTTCATAAAAGCTTCGCTGGAGAGATTTTTCATCAATGCACGGTCGCCAAAGTCGGATAAAAGGTCTCCATTCTCATTCACGATAAAGGTCTTGCCTGGTTGATCCACAGCATTCATATTGGGACTGAGCCAATCATCCTTGATATTAACGATGACAGCATAGTTTAGCTTCGCGTTATCATTAATCGTGTCATAACAGAGATAGGTGTAGCTGTTAACCTCTGTTGCTTCGGTAGAGCCGACCTGATATGTACGCGGGATGGGCACAAAAGGTTTATAGTCATGGAAGCGTTGGAGGATGCTTGTAATCCCCTGATCATCGATCTCCGAGATGGACTGCTGCCCATTGCGCACGTTGGAACTGATAAAGAATTCATTACTTTTGGAGTTATATACATAGATGGATTCAATAAAGGGAAGGGACATACGGTAGTTGTCGAGCTGCTCCATCGCCGATGTGATTTCATAGATATTTGGTTTGGAATAGAGCAGTAATGAAGAGATGGTGTAGTCCTGATAAATCTGATATGACAATGATTTTGCAGTCTCGGTCATTTTGGCCACTTCACGGCTGGTTTGAGTAAGACTGTTCATATCTGTACGATACACCTGACGAAGAGCAATTCGATTATAGTTGACGTACAAAATAGAAGAAACCACAAGTAAGGTAGCGACGGTACTGATAATAATGCCGATCAGAATCCGTGTGAAGACCTTCTGACTGTCCTCTGAACGTTTACGCATTCTGTTTCCCCCTCAGACCTCCTATTTTGGGTGAACCACATAGAAATTCATATACATACGTGAGGCTTCATAGTTGGAAGAGCAGAAGAGCAAGAGTAACTTGAATTATATATTATGTATGCGTTTACATCAATGATAGACAGGCTGTTTTGCCTGTTTTCTCTACATAAAGTTCAACTTTCGCTGAATTGTTCACTAGGTGTAGCCTATGCACGATATCAACATTTGTGAACGGATGTGTGTGGATGTCTGTTCATTTCATGGTTCGTTCATTTTGTTCATAGTTCATTTCGCAGAATCGTTCATTTTCTGAAGGGAAGCTTCAGTATCCGTGAGTGAAGAGAGCATCTACAATAAAAAGAGAGCTCCACCACGCAGCACCGCAAGAAATTCGGGAGGGATCGAGCCATGCTCAAAGAATTGAACAAAAACAAAATCATGTTTCTGATGCTGTTGCCCACGCTGATCTTTTTTCTGATTAACTCGTATTTTCCGATGGTCGGCATCTATTATGCGTTCACCCGGTATGATTTTGAAGGCGGATTATTTGGTAGTCCATTTGTCGGTCTGGAGAACTTTAAGTTCCTATGGCAATCCGGAATGTTGCTGAAGCTCACAACCAATACCGTGGGTTACAATCTCGCCTTCATTATATTAGGAAACGGTCTGGCGATCTTCTGTGCGATCATGCTTAGCGAGATCCGGGGCAGGTTATTCAAAAAAATTACGCAATCCGTCATGTTTTTACCGTATTTCATCTCATTTGTACTATTAAGTGTAATCGCTTACAACATGTTTAACTACGAGTCGGGTTTTGTGAACACGGTGCTCAAACGTTTTGAGGCCGGCCCGGTCGACATTTATAACACACCCTGGATCTGGGTATTCCTGATCATCATCTTTTACCTATGGAAAAATCTTGGATACAGCATGGTCATTTATCTGGCCGCCATAACGGGTATCAGTGATGAGTATTATGAGGCTGCCCGAATCGACGGGGCCAATATATTTCAGCGGATCTGGTACATTACAGTACCGATGCTGAAGCCAACCTTTGTCATCCTGCTGTTGTTCTCACTCGGCAGTATTATGAAGGGGCAGTTTGACCTGTTCTATCAACTGATCGGTAACAACGGGGTGCTGTACAACGCTACAGATATTATTGATACGTATGTGTACCGTTCACTGAAAGTAACGTTTGATATCGGGATGGCAACGGCTGCTGGTCTGTATCAGTCCTTGTTTGGATTCATTTTGATCATGACCGTCAACTATATTATCCGCAAAGTAAATGAGGACTACGCCTTGTTCTAGAACGCCCGCAGGGCAGGAGGGAGAACGATCATGAACACGCCAATGAATACTCACACTCGTACGAATACGCGTCTCAGAGATTCGGAATTCACTTTAATGTTTCAACTGATTTCCTACAGCTTCATCATCATTTTATCAATCATGTGCTTGCTACCGTTTCTGCTGATTTTATCCGGTTCATTCAGCAGCAACGAGTCCATTGTGAGGGATGGTTATCACCTTTTTCCAACGGACTTTTCCCTGGAAGGTTACAAAATGGTGTTCAAATTCCCGACTCAGGTACTCAAGGCTTATGGGGTAACGGTCTTTACAACGGTGGTGGGGACTACGCTAGGGCTGTTCCTCATCACGATGGCTGGATTTGTGCTCCAGCGTAAGGATTTTAAATATCGGAACACGTTCTCGTTTTTTATCTACTTCACAACCCTGTTTGGTGGGGGACTTGTGCCTTGGTACATTATGCTGGCGAACTACTTCAATCTCACAGATACGTACACCGTACTTATTTTCCCGGGGTTGATGACGCCATTCCTCATTATCCTGATGAAAAACTTCATTCGCTCGGCAGTGCCGGATGAATTGATTGAGTCCGCCAAAATTGATGGAGCGAATGACTTCCGCATCTATTTCAGCATTGTGTTGAAACTGGCGATGCCTGGTATCGCCACCGTAGGGCTGTTTTTGGCACTGGGTTACTGGAATGACTGGTTTACCTCATCCCTCTTCATTAACAACCCGGATATGTACCAACTTCAATTTTATCTCTACAACACGATGAACACGATTACATTCATTGACCAGATGGCGATTGGCACAGGGATCACACTCAGTCAGGATGTGCCTACCGAATCAACCAAGATGGCAATGGCTATCGTTGTAACGGGACCGATTTTGTTCCTGTATCCGTTTGTACAACGTTATTATGTTAAAGGACTCACCATTGGTGCAGTGAAAGGTTAGAACGTGAACGCGCTGTGGGCGTCAGGCCACTGATATCATTTCAGGTCTGAAACATGGCGAGTCTGCGCTAACATATAAAGGTTCACCACAAAAAGGGAGGATGCGTATGCGTAACAAAACAATTCGGCACCTGTCTCTGGTACTTGCCCTGATGTTGTTCGCCGGGGTATTTGCCGCATGTAATAACGATTCGGGGGGATCGACGCAAGGAAGCGAGCAGGGAGGAACATCCGGGAACAAAGGCGAGAAAGTCACGCTCCAATTTTACATGCTTGGGGATGCTCCGAAAGATCTACCTGTTATTGAATCCGAGATCAATAAGCTGGCGGAGGCTGATCTGAACGTCAATGTGAAATTCAACTACACCTCATGGACCGACTGGGATCAAAAATATAAACTGCTGCTGTCTTCCGGACAGCCGATCGATCTGATCTTCACAGCGGATTGGACATTCTACCAGTCCTATGCCAAGAAGGGCGCGTTCCTGCCACTGGATGAAATGCTGCCTACGGCAGCGCCGGCGCTGAAAGCTCATGTACCTGATGACATGTGGAATGCTGTCAAAATCAATGACAAAATCTATACTGTTCCATCAACTTGGATTGAGTATGTAACCGAGGGAATTGCGTACCGTGAGGACTTGCGCGAGAAGTACAATCTTCCAAAACCGGAATCCTTGGAGACGCTAGAAGCGTATCTGGAGGGCATCAAAGCCAACGAACCCAATATGATTCCGATTGCGGATAGCAATGCCAACCATACCCATGGTATTCGTCAATTGACATCCAAGCTGGTTAATACAGCAGGTCAACTTCCATATGGACTGGATATTATGTATGAAACACCAACAACCGTGACGTCCTACTGGGGATCGGCGCAACATCTGGAAGACCTGAAAACATACAAACGCTGGATGGATAAAGGCTTTTTCCCGAAAAACGTACTGAATGTAAAGGATACTTCCAACTCATTGCTGCAAAATGGAAAAGCGGCTGTTGTTCTGTCCGGGGAGAACCCGAACAAATTTAATGCAGATGTTATCAAGGTGCAGTCTACTCATCCAGATTGGAAACTGGCTTATTTCCCGTACCCGAATGCGAAAGGGTTTGCACAACCGGTTCACCCTATCCACAATGGTTTTGCGATTCCGCGTAGCAGTAAAAACCCGGAAAAAGCATTGGCATTTTATGAGAAACTGGTGACAGACAAACGATATAATTGGTTGACTGAATACGGCGTTGAGGGCAAAAACTTCGAGGTAGATAATGGTTACTACAAGATGGTCGGAGATGCACAAACCAATGGCTTCCCACGTGAGGGGATGAATGGCTGGGCATGGCGTAATCCGGAATTCATGCTCTATGATAAAACCTTTGATGACGTGCTGACCATGTTTGAAGATCTCGACAAAATCAAAAAGCCGGATATTTATACCGGATTTGCTGAAGACTGGACACCTTACCAAGCCGAGAAGGCTGCATTGGAACAAGTAGAAAAACAATATCTGTATCCGCTTAATGTAGGTTTGGTGGCAGACGTAGAGGCTGGATTGAACACATTTATGGAGAAGGCTAAACAAGCAGGATTGGAAAAAATTCAGGCAGAATACACCAAGCAGTGGCAGGAGTACTTGAAGTCTACAGGCATACAATAGTTTGTACTTTCCTTCATAAAGAAAAGGTGCCTTCTGATTCGAAGGCACCTTTTCAATGTGGTTGCAGGCTTGTTTGAAGCCGTTGGTTAGAGGCATGATTGGACGAAGAATGCGGGAAGCGACATCCTAATGGGATAAATTCATAAACGGGCCTCTTCTGCGGATGAAGGACGAACGTCCTCCAGCAGATCAATAATACTTTGAGCGCTCTGCATTGGATGAACCTTGGCGATTTCCGCCAGATGACGTTTGCGTTTACGTACAACATCCGGGTAGTGATGCAACAGCTTGTTCATCCATTTAACCACTACGTCGGGCGAAGTTATGGGTTCTCCCAACCCTCTTGCCGTAAAATAATGGACGTTTTCTTCTTCCTGACCAGGAATAGGGTTGTGGAACAACATGGGAATTCCTTTGGCCAAGCCTTCACTGCATGTCATTCCCCCAGGTTTGGTAATCAGAAGGTCGGATACTTCCATTAATTTGTCCACTTCGTTGGTGTATCCCATAATGTGAATGTTTTCTTTGCGATACATGGGGTTCTGTTCCATGCTGATCCGTGTTTTATCGTTGCGACCGAGACAAAAAATGATTTGAATATCTTCATGCCAGCGTGTCAGTAGCGGATGGACCAGCTTGTCGCTGAGCATTCCCCAACCGCCGCCCATCACCAGTACAGTAGGCATGTTCTTGAGGTTAAATCTGCTTCGGATCTCTTCTCGCCCGGGATGCTCCCAGAAATTTGGATGCACCGGAATGCCCGTGACTCGAATGTTTTCTGCAGGTACGCCTCGTAGCATAAGTTTGGACTTAACCTCATCTGAAGAAACCAGATAAAGGTCTACTTCACGGTTAATCCACGTCCCATGTGCATCATAGTCGGTGATGACTGTGCATAGGGGAACCTGTACACCCAGACGCTTCAGTCTGGATATGACAGCACTTGGAATCGGATGTGTACAGACGATCGCATCGGGACGTAACTGGCGCACAACGCTGCGTGTGTGTGTATAGAACAGTTTATGCAACGCCAGTGTTGTCAGCCTGTTCAATGATTTTTTATATTGGTGTCTGTATACGTACCCGAAAAGTTTGGGTTGGTTGGTAACCGTTTTTTTGTATGCTGTTATAATCAGAGGTGCAACCTTTGGATTTAAGAAACTTCCCAGTTCAAGCACTTTTGTCTGCACGTCTGGCGAGAGCTTTCGCAAATTGCTGGACAGTGCATAGGCGGCTTGAGTATGACCCGTACCAAAGCCTTCAGATAATAGTAATACTCTTTTTTTCTCCACGCTTGCTTCACCTGTTCCTGCTAGGTTTTTCTGAGTCTAACATATCGGCTTTAAGACCAGAATGCAACTGTTGCAAGTGCGACTAAAGTACCTATTGTGGCACCCGCCAGAACATCGGAAGGATAGTGTAACCCCAGATAAATTCGAGAGAATCCGACAATAAGGGCCACAGGCAACAATATTAGCAATAAGATCGGATCAGTGGTCATAAAGGGAACTGTGACCGAAAAAATGGCAGTTGTGTGCCCTGAAGGAAACGAGTGATCCGTCAGGGGATTACGGAACGTAATTGTATCCGGCAAGGCCAGATAAGGTCGAATGCGGGGATACAATTTTTTCGCGATGGCTACAGGGATGTGGCTGACCGCAAGGGCGATACATGCCTGGAGTCCTGTTGTGCTCCATGGAGCTGGAGCAAGCAGCCAGATTAACAACGATATTGCAATAGATGAAGTTGCTCCACCCAGATGGGTGAAATAATACAGCCAAAAATTCATAAAACGATTATGAAGTCGGCCGTTGATCCACATAAAAACATTTCGATCATAATCTTGAAACTTTAAGAATAAACGGCTCATATTGGCCTCCTGCCAGTCAGGCCGCCCATAATGGCGGCATTATTTCCGGTGATTTTCTGCATCCGGTTTCGTCCTGATTAGTATATAACCGTTTTTCATGAACTTGAGGTTATTTCAGGTATATGTTTATCATATTTTTAAATGTTGTCCTTTTCAAGAAGAACCCATGTAAAGAACGTGAAATTCATGTTAAAGAGTGGATATATACCCATCTTAACTTTTTGACTTGGGTCAGCCAAAAAAGATACAATGATTCAACATGGCTGAAATGAGGTAAAAAAATGTGAGTTCTGTTTCAAACTTTTTGAGGTCTGTTTGCGTTATTTGTTATAGAGCCTCTGACGAAGATTATCATGCTGATGAAAAAAGCAGGGACTTTAGAAATAAAAATCAAGTAAACGGCTGAAAATAAGATATAACAGGCATGAATGCGAGGTTGTGGTATCACGAAGTGTCTATTCAGCGTTTAAAGATCACATTTCTGCTTCAGAAAGTGGAATTGGGGTTTTGACAAATGACTGAAAAGGATACAGAATCGATAAAGCAGCCAACTGATAGCAACCAAGCTTTGAAACATTGCCTGATATAATCACGTAGTACACAAAAGAACAGGGTCATATTCTGCAGATCAAAAAAAAATAAATTGCAGAATCAGGAAGAGAAATGCTTGAGTAAACTGGGTTTTGAAAAAAAGGGGGTAACAGAGAACGATGTTGGACGCTATATTCGTCACGATGCAGGTCATTCTGGCACTGCTAGCCGTGTACCAATTCACGTTTTCGCTGTTCGGTCTGATTAAGAAAAAGAAAAAGAAACATTATCCGGCGACAAAATCATTCGCTGTACTCGTCGCAGCACACAATGAGGAACAAGTCATTGGTGCCTTGATGGAGAACTTGAAACAACTTGATTATCCGGAAGATCTGTACGATGTGTTTGTCATCTGTGACAACTGTACGGATGGAACGGCTCAAATTGTCAGAGAGCATGGATTAAACGCATGTGTACGTACCAATGCCGATTTAAGAGGTAAAGGGTACGCCATCGAATGGATGCTTAAGTACCTGTGGAAATTGCCACGTCAGTATGACGCAGTTGTTATGTTTGACGCGGATAACCTGGTTGACCGTAACTTCTTGCTTGAGATGAATGATGACTTGAACAATGGTTCGCGTGTTATCCAAGGATACATTGATACGAAAAATCCGGAGGATTCCTGGATTACTGCAGCTTACGGTGTTTCTTACTGGTACATCAACCGTCTGTGGCAGTTGTCTCGTCATAACTTGAATATGGCGAATTTCCTCGGAGGAACCGGAATGTGCTTTGAGACCAACCTGTTGAAGGAAATTGGTTGGGGTGCAACAAGTCTGGTTGAGGATCTGGAGTTTACGATGCGCAGTGTGCAACGTAATGTGTATCCTGTTTTCAACTATGACGCCAAAGTATTTGATGAGAAGCCATTAACATTCAAAGCTTCAGCGAGACAACGTCTGCGCTGGATGCAAGGTCACTTTACAGTTGCGCGTAGATACTTCTTCCCGCTGCTATGGCAGTCCATTAAGGAAAGAAGCCTGGTGAAATTTGACCTTGCTATCTACGGAGCCAATGTCTATGTGGTGTTGCTTACGTTCCTGATGACGGCTGTGATGTGGGTAGACATGGCTATATTCAGTGGTCCGCACATTGCTAATATTTATGGATACTTCCCGTTATGGGTTGGGTTCGTGGCTATTGGTTTGAACATTCTGACGTTCCTGTTGTCCATGGCGCTGGAGAAGGTTACCTTTGCCAAAGTTTATCTATATCTGATTTTGTTCCCGATCTACCTGCTGTCTTGGTACCCGATTACGTTCTACGCTTTCTTTACACAGAACAACAAACAGTGGAGCCACACTCAACATACACGTGTTGTACGGTTGGATGAGGTGCAAAGCAAACAAGGGTAAGGAACATGCATGCGATACTTTGTTGACATCTGATATCACAAATGTGTAATTCACGAAAAAAAGTTGTGAAGAATGTTGACAATGTATTTCATGGGTGATATAGTATTCAAGTGCCTTAAAGCGAATAGCAATGGAATCACAAGCAGAAGTCCGACTTCTCACCTGATCAACAAACATGTTGGCTGGTCAACGATCCCAATAATTTATGAAGTGTATACTCATGAAGAATTGTGTTGATTACAGGGATGTCGGTAGCTTGACCGGCATCCCTTTTATTTTTGTTTAACTGGATATTCAAAATGACCTGGAGGTGGACGATTATTAGTAAAGATCACATGATTAATGATGAGATTCGGGCGAAGGAAGTACGCCTTGTCGGAGCTGAAGGAGAACAAATTGGGATTACGCCCATTCGCGAAGCACTGCAAATGGCGATTGACCTGAATTTGGATCTGGTCAATGTGGCACCACAGGCTAAACCGCCGGTGTGTCGTATTATGGACTATGGCAAATTCCGCTATGAGCAACAAAAGAAAGATAAAGAAGCCCGTAAGAACCAGAAAATTGTTGATATTAAAGAAGTATGGTTCCGTTCCAATATTGAGGAGCACGATTATCAAACGAAGCTTCGTAATGTAGTTAAGTTTTTGAACGAAGGCGACAAAGTGAAATGTTCTGTTCGTTATCGCGGACGTGAAATTGCACATGCCGCGATTGGTCAACGGATTTTGGAGCGCGTTAAGGTAGAAGTTGCAGAACTTTGTACTGTTGAACGTCAACCGAAATTGGAAGGCCGCAGTATGATCATGATTTTGGCTCCTAAAGCCTGATAACATTGGAGGAGGAAACACAAAATGCCTAAAATGAAAACACACAGCAGTTTGAAAGGACGCTTCAAAATTACCGGTTCCGGTAAGGTCCTTCGTTACAAAGCTCACAAAAACCACTTGCTTTCCCACAAATCCAAACGTGCTAAGCGCGTTCTGAACGGTAACCCAGTTATGGCTGCCGGGGATGTTAGACGTTTGAAACAAGGCTTGGCTAACTTGAAAGGCTAATTTTAATTAGTACATTCCGTATGGGGGATCGGCTACGGCCGTACACATACCACGGATACATTTATATTTATTTGGGAGGTTCTTTAATATGGCAAGAGTAAAAGGCGGTTTTGTAGTACGTCGTCGTCATAAAAAGGTTTTGAAACTGGCAAGAGGTTATTTCGGTTCCAAACACCGTATTTTTAAAACAGCTAACGAGCAAGTAATGAAATCCCTGGTATACGCATACCGTGACCGTCGCAACACGAAACGTAACTTCCGCAGACTGTGGATCGTTCGTATCAATGCTGCAGCACGTATGAATGGTTTGTCTTACAACAAACTGATCCATGGTTTGAAACTTGCTGGAGTAGACATGAACCGCAAAATGTTGGCTGATCTGGCCGTTAACGACATCAATGCGTTCAACTCTTTGGCTACTGTAGCTAAAGGCAAAATCAACGCTTAAATTGTATGATACAAGCCGCCGTACCTATATGGCGGCTTTTTTTACGGCTTGGGAAGAAATTCGAGGATGAATCTCTGAGTGAGTAGAGCGAATAGGCTGTAGTCTGGAAGGGAACAATGAAACCAGATAACTGGTGAATAACGGTCCATGGGAATACATAAAATACGAACGGTGAAATAATACAAATAAAAACAGGTAAATCCCTCTCATCACTAAAGTTTACGATATGTTTTTGTTATATAACATTACATCGTTGTAACGTTAGTGTGTTAAATCGCTAAATTATTAAGCGTTTTCAATAAAAAAAGAACAAAAATATGTGATATTTGGTGATGAAACATCTGGATTTTAACACTGGTTGATTGTATAATCACCTCTAGTAGGCTAGTCCTAGATTTTTCTCTCCATGTCATAATGTTCGGTTTTTCGACAGGTGATAGGATGCTTCAAGGGTGAGAATGCGCTTTTAATGTCGAAGAAACCATACATTCTGCATAAAAGTCATTCCTGCTATCTGTTAACCGTTCAATTGTAGGCTGGATTGGAATGAGGGATATATCATTAAGGGGGAAAAAGAGAAATGAAAAAGATGCTCAGCTTGTCTTTGGTAATGTTGCTGGCGGTATCGGTTATGCTCGCAGGTTGCGGTAGCAAACCGAAAGAAGAAACAAATGCCGGAGGAGATACAGGTGGCACTTCCACTGAAGCAAAATCCGATCTCAAAATCGGTATGGTTACTGACGTAGGTGGAGTTAATGACAAATCCTTTAACCAATCCGCTTGGGAAGCTCTGCAAGCGACTGAAACAGAAACAGGTGCTGCTGTTAAATACCTGCAAAGTAAATCCGATGAAGAATACATTCCTAACTTGAACGAATTCGTTAAAGGTGGATATGATCTGACTTGGGGTATCGGTTTCCAATTGGCTGATGCAATCAAAACGGTTGCTGACCAAAACCCGGATGCTAAACTCGCGATCATTGACAGCGTAGTGGATTCCCCTAATGTTAAATCCGTAACTTTTGCTGAAGAAGAAGGCTCTTTCCTGGTTGGTGTTGTTGCGGGTCTGACAACAAAAACGAACAAAATTGGTTTTGTTGGCGGTATGGAAAGCCCACTGATCAAAAAGTTTGAAGTTGGATTCAGAGAAGGTGTTAAAGCAGTTAACCCTGACGCTAAATTCATTTCTAACTACACAGGTGCATTTGATAAACCTGACCTGGGTAAAGCAGCAGCAGCAACACTTTACAATGAAGGCGTAGATATTATCTTCCACGCTTCTGGCGCAACAGGTAACGGTGTGTTTAACGAAGCAATTGCTCGTAAGAAACAAGGTCAAGATGTATGGGTTATCGGTGTTGACAAAGACCAATCTCTTGAGTTTGGTGATGAGATCACACTGACTTCCATGATCAAAAAAGTTGACGAAGCAGTTAAGCGCGTTAACAAAGAAGTAGTTGATGGTACATTCGCTGGCGGTTCCGAGAACCTGACTTTGAAAGAAAACGGCGTAGGTATTGCTGATACCTCTACTGCCAATGTACCTGCTGATACACTTGCAAAAGTGGAAGAGTACAAAGAAAAAATCATCAGCGGCGAAATCAAAGTTCCTACGGAGTAATTTTGATCTTAGTCGCAAATGAATAATCATTGGGGCCGGTCTTGACCGGCCTTATGATTGCAAGAACAGGAACATTTGATCAAGTCATCATAACAATTGTACAAGGTCACTGTGCATCAACGCTCCGGTAGGAGCTTTTCTTAAGATAATGGAATTGATATGTTCTTAATGAGCTGAACCATTCGATTATCGCAAGAAAAACTTCAGCTAAGCGCGGTCTGTCTTCTTTGAAAGTACGTCGATAGACGTCTTTTTTTACGTTTGCGGAACCACACTATATCAGTTATAAGGGTGATTACATGGGTGCAGCAACCCCCGTCGTTGAGTTAAAACAAATTACGAAGCGTTTCCCAGGCATTGTTGCCAACGACGCCATCAGCCTTCAGCTTCGTAAGGGCGAGATCCATGCGCTACTGGGCGAAAACGGCGCTGGTAAGTCAACGTTGATGAATATTGTATTTGGTCTCTATCAGCCAGATGAAGGTTCCATTGAAGTGAATGGCAAGCCTGTCATCATCGACAGCCCTAACCGAGCGATCGATCTTGGCATAGGCATGGTGCATCAGCATTTTAAACTTGTACAGCCGTTCACGGTAACAGAGAACATTATTTTGGGATCTGAACCAACGAAGGGTCTCAATATTAACTATAAAAAAGCAGCCGCTGAAGTTCAGCGTCTTTCCGAACAGTATGGACTGAAGGTGAATCCTCATGCCAAAATTCATGATATTTCTGTCGGAATGCAGCAACGTGTAGAGATTGTTAAAACGTTGTATCGCGGTGCAGACATTCTGATATTTGACGAGCCTACAGCCGTATTGACTCCTCAAGAGATCAAAGAACTGATGATTATCATGAAGAAGCTTGTAGCTGAAGGAAAGTCCATTATTTTGATCACGCACAAACTGAAAGAGATTATGGAAATCTCCGATACGGTAACCATTATTCGTCGGGGTAAAGTAATTGATTCGGTTAAAACATCGGAAACCAATCCGAATGAGCTGGCAGAGAAAATGGTGGGGCGGAATGTCACATTCAAAGTGGACAAAAAACCGGCTACACCTGGAGCCAATGTGCTCGAAGTCAGTAAATTAACGGCCAAGAATAAAGAAGGTATTTCGGTTCTGAACCAACTTAACCTGAACGTACGTGCAGGAGAGATTGTTGGAATCGCAGGCGTGGATGGTAACGGTCAAAGTGAACTGATTGAAGCTCTTACCGGACTTCGTAAAGTAGAGAGCGGTTCGATTCTTTTGGAGGGCAAGGAGCTGTCCAATCATTCTCCGCGCCATATCTCGGAGTCGGGTGTAGCCCACATTCCGGAAGATCGACATAAACACGGACTTGTACTTGATTTTTCAGTGAGTGAAAATATCGTTCTGGAATCGTATTATAAAGCACCATACACCCGTAAAGGGTTCCTTAACTTCGATGCCATCAAACAGCAGGCGAAGCGGCTTGTTGAGGCTTTTGACGTGCGTACACCAAGCATCGAGACCAAAGCTCGGTCCTTGTCCGGAGGAAACCAGCAAAAGGCCATTATCGCCCGTGAGGTAGATAAAAACCCTGAACTGCTTATTGCTGCGCAACCAACGCGTGGTTTGGATGTAGGGGCTATTGAGTTCGTGCAAAAGCAACTGATTGCACAGCGCGATCAAGGGAAGGCTGTTCTGCTGATTTCATTTGAGCTTGATGAGATTATCAATGTATCTGACCGAATTGCTGTTATTTATGAAGGTCAGATCGTTGGTGAGGTGCTGCCGGAAGAAACCAATGACAGGGAGCTCGGCTTGATGATGGCGGGCAGCACCCAAAAGAGAGGTACTGCGCATGAATAACGTATTGAAATGGTTTACCCGAGATTCATTTATTTTACCTGTAGTAGCTATTATTATGGGTCTTATTCTCGGTGGAGTTGTCATGCTGATTGGTGGTTACAATCCAATTGAAGCCTATGGTGCATTGTTCACCAAGGTATTTGGCGACATGTACAACTTTGGTGAAGCAGTACGGGAAATGACACCACTAATTATGACTGGACTAGCATTTGCATTTGCATCACGTGCAGGGTTGTTTAATATCGGGGGAGAAGGTCAATTTCTCGTTGGTATGACCGCTGCAACATTTGTTGGTGTTAAATTTGCAGGTTTGCCGATCTACCTTCATGCGCCACTGGCTTTGATTGCCGGTGCATTGTTTGGTGGTCTGTGGGCCGCGATTGCTGGTTATTTGAAGGCGGCACGTGGGGTCAATGAAGTTATCAGTAGTATCATGTTGAACTGGATTGGTCTGTATCTGGCCAACCTTATCGTTCGCCAATTCTTGCTATTGAAGGGCGAGAATCGTTCCGTGGATATCAGCGAATCGGCTTCGATTAGTTTGACATGGCTCTCTGAGCTGATGGGCAATTCCCGTGTACACATGGGGACGTTGATTGCCCTTGTGATGGCTGTGCTCTTTTATATCTATATGTGGAAAACAAAACAAGGTTATGAAATCCGCGCGGTAGGTTACAACCCTAACGCGGCTGAATATGCAGGTATGCATGTTAACCGGAATATCGTAAAAGCGATGTTTATCAGTGGTATGCTTGCCGGTCTTGGTGGTGCATTCCAGGTTCTTGGTGTGTTCCAATACCAAACCGTAATGTCGGGTTCACCGGGAACAGGCTTTGACGGAATTGCGGTTGCCCTGATTGGTTTGAATCATCCGTTTGGGGTGTTATTGGGGGCAGTGTTGTTTGGTACCCTCACGTACGGATCTGCAGGTATGAGTTTTGCTGCGGATGTTCCGCCTGAGATTATTCGGATTGTGATCGGTTCGATTATCTTCTTCATTGCGGCACAAGGCATCGTGCGCTGGATACTTAAACCGTTCTATTCGAAGCGTAAGAAAGAGAAGGTGTTGTAGATGGACTTGTTGACAATTGGGCAAATTATCAATACGACGCTTGTCTTTGCTACGGCATTGATTTTTGCATCACTCGGCGGAATTTTTTCGGAAAAATCAGGTGTAACCAACCTTGGACTTGAAGGTTTTATGGTCTTTGGTGCCTTTGCAGCTGGAATCGGGGCGCATTATGCTCAAGAATCGGGCATGGGCGGAACGACATCGGCCTGGATGGGAGTTTTGCTAGCGATTGTATTGGGCGTACTGGTATCTCTGATTCATGCCGTTGCGTCTATCACATTTAAGGCAGACCAGATTATCAGTGGTATCGTCATTAACTTTTTGGCAGCAGGAAGTACGTTGTACTTGGTTAAACTGTTGTTTGAAGGTTCTGGTGATTCACCATTGGTTCAAGGCTTCAGCAAGTTTGATGTGCCATTGTTGAAAGACATTCCTTTGCTTGGAGAAGCCTTCTTTAAGAACGTATATCCAACGACATATCTAGCCATTCTGTTCGTATTCCTGACGTATTACATCATGTTCAAAACGCCATTTGGTCTGCGCCTTCGTTCTGTAGGTGAACATCCAAGTGCGGCTGATACGGTTGGTGTTAAAGTGCTTCGTTATCGCTATATTGGCGTTATGATCAGTGGTGCGCTTGCGGCCATTGGTGGAGCTGCGATTACGTTGACGACCACGGGTACGTTCTCACACAATACGGTTTCCGGCCAAGGTTATATTGCCATTGCAGCTATGATCTTTGGTAAGTGGAATCCGATTGGTGCCTTTGGTGCGGCTGTTTTCTTTGGATTCTCACAAGCGATCCGAAACTATGTACAGTTGTTTGAATGGTCACAAAGTATTCCCCAGGAAATTATTTTCATGTTGCCTTACCTGCTTACCATCATCGTTCTCGTTGCAGCGGTTGGACGTTCTTCGGCTCCGTCTGCACTCGGTGAAGCGTATGACCCTGGTAAAAGGTAAACTTGTAATATGTCAATTTACTATCCAAAAGCTTGATAAAAGGGTCCGCCTTGTGCGGGCCTTTTTTCGTTTTCTTGAACGCCCATCGACTTTTCCATGCTTAACTTGGTTCTCGTGCAGATACCCATATTTTCAGGTAGGGACAAAGAAACAGGCGAATTCAGTGATGGACGAATACACTGTTTTGAACGATCCGAGGAGGAGGGGAAAGTATGAAACAACAAGTTACGCGTGATGAAGCGATGAAATTAATAGGCAAAAATATTGTTGCAATCAAAAAAGACGGCACTCGGGTTACGGGAAAGCTGTTGAAAGTATCGGGCAACAAACTGGTACTCAAGCGTTTGAATGGCAAAAAAGTACGTACAAAAGCGATTCTGCCACTGGTATTGTTTGATCTGCTCGCTATTGCCACACTGCCTTATGCTTATGGAGGTGGTCCCGGCTTCGGTCCCGGATATGGACCTGGACCAAAACCAGGGCCTGGATATGGTCCAGGCTACGGACCGGGATATGGACCTGGAGGACCTGGTGGCGGATATGGACCTGGTCCTGGATTCGGCCCTTATGGTCCAGGTCCACGCCCACCAGGATTTTTCTAGGACATTCTATAATGTTTTTTCCAATTCGTAGCAGCGGCTTATCATGATGTATCGAATCGCGCTGTATCCATTTTTTTGATAAAACTGAAGCCCTTTGGTATTGCCCTCATCCACCATCACTTTAGATCTTCGACAACCCCGGGATACCGCAAAGCTCTCTGCTTTGAGCAACAAAGTTTGCCCGTAACGTTTGCGTTGTTCTTTCGGACTAACGGCCATCATATCGACATAGAGCAATTCCCCATGCATGAGAAAATGGATGAATGCCACAGCAGCTTTGTCTGGCTCCGGCGAGACAACAAAGGTCATGCCCCTGTTCATTCGCAGGGGTATTTCTTTGCGGATTTTATTAATTTCCTTTTCGCTCATATGGGATAAAGGAACAAGTTGAGTGTCAATCAGCTTCATGATGGCGCCATCATCCAGCTTGGATGTGCGTTGCCGAATCACCATGCGGAGCCTCCTTTCAGGACCAGTCGTGCTGCTCGTATATCCTATGCCCGAAGCAAGATAAAAGGTGACTGAATGAAGCGCTGGGATTAGGGCAACCTTATAGGCTGAAGAGGGAGGAAAGAAGGTTCTCTGAATTTTTATGCAAAACAGGTATTGACTTATCGGTTGGAGGAATCATATAATGTTCCTAACATTTAACGAGAATATTTCATCGGCTATGAAGAGGACGAAGTTTTAAGGGCTCTTTTGCTCAGAGAGTGGCTGGAATTGCTGAAACCACCACCATTATCCCTTATATACGAGCTCACCTCGGAGCTGTTTTCCTGAAAAGCACTGGATGTCACTCCTTTCGCGTATTAGGGAAAATCGTATGTCTGCGTTACAGACAACAGGTATGGGAAACGACTATGTTCGTTTGAGCTATTCGTTTTGTTGTACCTGGTAAGGTCCGTTATTGCGAAATTTCGGGCAAAGTTGGGTGGTACCACGGAAGCGATAACCTTTCGTCCCTCGCAAGCATGAACTTGTTTGCAGGGGATGGAAGGTTTTTTTTGTAACTTTAAATGTCAGAATGGTGTAAATTCCGAGAGGAGGATGACTAATGGGAGCTCAAATTCCAGAAGTTCGATCGACAGATGAATTACGTGAAAAATGGATGAAGCCGGAGGTCATTAGCGGTTCCGAGATTCTGCTGAGAAGCTTGTTGCTTGAAGGTGTGGATTGCGTATTTGGTTACCCGGGTGGCGCAGTGTTGTACATTTACGATGCAATGTATGGTTTCGAGGATTTCAAACACGTCTTAACCCGTCACGAACAAGGTGCAATTCATGCAGCTGACGGATATGCACGTGCAAGCGGCAAAGTTGGTGTTTGTATCGCTACCTCTGGGCCGGGAGCAACCAATCTGGTTACTGGAATAGCCACGGCATATATGGATTCTGTGCCGCTGGTTGTCATTACGGGAAATGTTAATTCCAGCCTGATCGGCTCGGATGCTTTCCAGGAAGCGGATATTACCGGGATTACAATGCCGATCACCAAACACAGCTATCTGGTAAAAGATGTTAAGGATTTGTCGAGTATCATTCATGAGGCATTCCATATTGCCAACACCGGCCGTAAAGGTCCTGTACTGATCGACATTCCGAAAGATGTCTCAGCCAACAAAACCTTGTTTGAACCGAGTACTGAACCTGTTACATTAAGAGGGTACAATCCACGGACAGTACCAAACAAACTGCAGGTTGACCGTCTGGCTCAGGCCATTCAGGAAGCAGAACGTCCAATGATTCTGGCCGGTGGCGGTGTGGTATACTCGGGAGGACATGAAGAACTGTTCGAGTTTGTTGAGAAGACAGGCATTCCGATTACGACAACCCTTCTGGGGCTTGGTGCATTCCCAAGTGGGCATGAACTATGGACAGGGATGCCAGGAATGCACGGAACATACACATCCAACCTGGCCATCCAACAGTCGGATCTGCTGATCAATATCGGCGCACGATTCGATGATCGGGTAACAGGTAAGCTGGACGGATTCGCTCCACATGCCAAAATCGTCCATATCGATATTGATCCGGCTGAGATTGGTAAAAACATTGCAACCGATATTCCAATCGTTGGTGATGTGAAGACCGTACTTGAAATAGCCAACAAAGAAGTTGGACGTGCAGAGCGTGCAGATGCATGGAGAGACCAGATCAAACAGTGGAAACAAGAGAAGCCATACAGCTATACGGATTCAGACGAAGTGCTGAAACCGCAGTGGGTTGTTGAAATGTTGAATGATACAACCAAAGGTGAAGCGATTGTGACTACGGATGTGGGACAACATCAGATGTGGGCGGCACAATATTACAAGTTTAATCAACCACGTTCATGGGTAACTTCGGGTGGTCTCGGAACGATGGGCTTCGGATTCCCTTCTGCAATTGGTGCTCAGATGGCCAATCCGGACAGACTCGTTATCTCCATTAACGGTGACGGCGGAATGCAGATGTGTTCCCAAGAACTCGCAATCTGTGCTATTAACAATATACCGGTAAAAATTGTGATCATTAACAATCAGGTACTTGGAATGGTTCGCCAATGGCAGGAACTCATCTATGAGAACCGTTACAGCCACATTGATCTGGCAGGAAGCCCGGATTTTGTAAAACTGGCTGAAGCATATGGCGTGAAAGGATTGCGTGCAACGAATAAAGAAGAAGCAGAGCGTGCTTGGCAGGAAGCTTTGGATACACCAGGACCAGTCGTTGTAGAATTCGTAGTACGCAAGGATGAAAATGTGTATCCAATGGTTCCGCAGGGAGCAACAATTGATCAAATGCTGATGGGGGATGCTGACGAATGATTAGACATACGATTTCAATATTGGTAAACGATCAGCCAGGTGTCCTTCAGCGTGTGTCAGGGTTGTTCGGTCGACGCGGATTTAACATTGAGAGTATTACCGTAGGTCAATCGGAAGAACCAGGACTCTCCCGGATGGTTATTGTCACCATTGGTGACGATAAAACGCTGGAGCAGATTGAGAAACAATTGTATAAAATCATCGATGTTATTAAAGTGGTTGATTTCAGCCTGAAACCGATGGTAGCCCGTGAACTCGCTTTGATTAAAGTGAAAGCAGAGCCTTCCGAGCGTCCTGAAATTCTGGGTGTGGTAGAAACATTCCGCGCATCCGTTGTAGATGTTGGTCCAGGCAGCCTGATTGTGCAGGTAGTCGGAGATACGGACAAAATTGATGCTATGATTGAATTGCTCAAGCCATATGGCATTCGCGAATTGTCCCGTACAGGCATAACTGCATTGGTACGCGGCAACGTATAAAGTTATAATGAATGAAAAGGGACGACGGTTAGCTAACATATACAGTTGATCTTATGTGAGTGTCAGTCCCTTAACAGTTGTAATTTAACATTTTAGTGATGTAACGCTTGAAAATATAGCTACATTCCCGCATTAATGGGCGGGTGTCTGAACGGATCGGATCAGACCAGAGATGCTTTTGACACTCCAAGCGAGGCGGTCCCTTGAGACACCCGCTCATTAATGAAGGGTTCTTTACAATACAAAGGAGGACTTATAAACATGCCAGTAACTACTTATTATGAACAGGATGCAGAGCTTAACGTATTGAAAGGAAAAACGATCGCGGTAATCGGTTATGGTAGCCAGGGCCACGCCCAAGCTCAAAACCTTCGTGATAGTGGATTGAACGTAGTCATCGGACTTCGTGAAGGTAAATCCTTCGACACTGCAAAAAATGACGGATTTGAAGTTCTGTCCCCGGCTGAAGCAACAAGCCGCGCAGATGTAGTTCAAATCTTGCTGCCAGACGAAACTCAAGCTTCTGTATACAAAAACGAAATCGAACCAAACCTGAAAGAAGGCGCTGCATTGCTCTTCTCACACGGTTTCAACGTTCATTTTGGTCAAATCGTTGCTCCAAAAAACAGCGATGTATTGCTGGTAGCTCCTAAGTCCCCTGGTCACATGGTACGTCGTACTTATGTGGAAGGTTTTGGTGTACCGGGCCTGATCGCGATTGAGCAAGATGCAACGGGTAAAGCTAAAGAAATCGGTTTGGCTTATGCTAAAGGTATCGGTTGTACACGCGCAGGGGTTATCGAAACTTCCTTCCGTGAAGAAACAGAAACAGATCTGTTCGGTGAGCAAGCTGTTCTGTGTGGTGGCGTGAGTGCATTGGTAAAAGCTGGATTCGAAACATTGACAGAAGCGGGTTACGCTCCTGAAATGGCATACTTCGAATGTCTGC
Source organism: Paenibacillus sp. FSL K6-1122 (assembly GCF_037977015.1). NCBI lineage: Bacteria > Bacillati > Bacillota > Bacilli > Caryophanales > Paenibacillaceae > Paenibacillus > Paenibacillus sp. FSL K6-1122. The sequence goes on from NZ_CP150272.1 coordinate 2,004,764, forward strand.
ACGAACTGAAGCTGATCGTTGACATGATGTATGAAGGCGGACTTTCAAGCATGCGTGATTCCATCAGTAACACAGCTGAGTACGGTGACTATGTAACTGGACCTCGCGTTGTAACTGAAGATACGAAGAAAGCAATGAAAGAAGTGCTGACGGATATCCAACAAGGTAAATTTGCACGTGACTTCATTCTGGAAAACCAATCCGGACGTGCATTCTTGACAGCAACTCGTCGCAACGAAGCTGAACACCCAATCGAAGTGGTTGGCGGACAATTGCGTGAGATGATGCACTGGATCAAGAAATAAGAATTAACTTCTAGAACATGCACTTAAAGGTATTCAAGTAAACTTAGAGCTTTAACTGGGAATAGCGGCCGTGCTTATGCGTGAGCCGCTATTGCTGGTTCAGAGAAACATATAACAACAAGTACAGGAGGTGCGAAGCGTGCGTAAAATCTATGTATTTGACACAACGCTGCGTGATGGAGAGCAATCCCCGGGAGTCAATCTGAACACTCGTGAAAAGGTGGAAATTGCCCATCAGCTCGAGCGGCTTGGCATTGACCGGATGGAAGCGGGTTTCCCGGCGGCATCTCCAGGTGATCTGGCAGCTGTCAATGCAGTAGCAAATGCGGTCAAAAATGTGACTGTAATTGGCTTGTCCCGTTCCAGAGAGCAAGACATTGATGCGGTTAAGGAAGCACTTAAAGGTGCACAGGACCCGTGCATTCACGTTTTCCTGGCAACTTCACCTATTCACCGCCAACATAAATTGCGTATGGACAAAGCGCAGGTACTGGATACAGCTCGTTCCGCGATTCGTTATGCAAAGAAAACATTCTCGAAGATCGAATTCTCCCTTGAGGATGCAGGTCGTACCGAGTATGATTTCCTCGTGGAAATGGTGAATATGGCTGTTGAAGAAGGTGCAGCCGTCGTGAATATTCCGGATACGGTTGGTTACCTGAGCCCATATGAATACGGAAACATTTTCAAACATCTCAAGGAGAATGTACACGGTATTGAAAAGGTACAGCTGAGTGCCCACTGTCATAATGACTTGGGTATGGCGACGGCCAATACACTTGCAGCCATTCTCAACGGAGCCGATCAGATCGAAGGTACGATCAATGGCATTGGTGAACGTGCCGGAAACACGGCGATCGAGGAAATTGCTATGGCGCTGGAGACACGTCAGGAATTTTTCCAAGCGAAAACATCGCTGCAGTTGTCTGAGATTGCACGGACCAGTCGTTTGGTTAGCCGTTTGACAGGTATGGTTGTGCCTGGAAACAAAGCTATTGTTGGGGCAAATGCCTTTGCACATGAATCCGGCATTCACCAGGATGGCATGTTGAAGGAAAAAACAACGTACGAGATTATGACTCCAGAGTCCATCGGTCTGAAGGAAAGTAAACTTGTACTGGGTAAACATTCTGGTCGTCATGCCTTCCGTGAACGGTTGATTGATCTGGGATATGAGCTGGAAGAAGAAGCATTGAATCGGGCTTTTGCCCAGTTCAAAGATCTGGCTGATAAGAAAAAAGAAGTTACTGACGAAGATCTGCTTGCCGTAATTGAAGAGAAATTGCAGGATGCACCTGAGGTGTATAAACTGGAATCCATCTTCGTAACGTACGGAGATGAATCGGTACCAACGGCCAAAGTCCGCATTGCAATGCTTGACGGGGATACGATTGAGAAGCAAGCAGAGGGTAACGGATCGGTAGATGCGATCTACAATGCGATTGACCAAGTGAGTGGGGAAGATGTAACGTTGTCTGACTATTCCATCAAATCGGTGACACATGGTAAGGATGCATTGGGTGAAGTACATGTTGTGCTGACTCAGAATCAGGTTTCGGTACAAGGACGTGGCGTAAGCACAGATATATTGGGTGCAAGTGCACGTGCCTATGTAGACGGCCTGAATCAATTGATTGAGAAGCGCAAGACATATACGAACCGTGTAAACGTTAACCTGTAGGCTCCAATGCAAGAAGCACGCACCCTTCATTGAACTGAACTTTAGCTGAGGCACATGTATGCTGCTAGAATGATCTATCTTTAATTTAATGGATATAGAAGATCGTTCGGCTTGCTTTGTTACGTTTAGTGAGGGATGTAAAGAGTCTGACTCTCCTGTGGAGGGTCAGACTCTTTTGCTTATTATTTATATGATTATGGCAGTAAAACACAGAACCTTTTCTACGCTTCCTATTGTATTGGCTTACGCTATCAAGCTATTACCACGCGTATGCATTAGGTGCATATCCACCTGGGCCCGGAAAAATCTCATCCAGACGTTTGAGCACAGCTTCATCCAAAGTCACGTCCAGACATTTGAGTGCGGTCTCAAACTGCTCCAGCGTACGCGGTCCGATAATCGGGGCGGTCACCGCCGTATTGGCTGCAACCCATGCCAAAGCCACCGTATCCTGTGGTTCACCGAGATCACGACACAGTGCGGCAAAGTCTTCAAGCTGAGTTTGCTGCTGCTCGATCCGTCCAGCGATGCCCCCGCTGCGTGTTCCTTCCAGCTTTTGCAGAGCGTTACGTCCCAGTAATCCACCATCCAGTGGACTCCATGGAATGACGCCGAGGCCCAGCTCTTTGGCTGCGGGCAGTACTTCCAACTCAGGCAAACGACAGTTGAGGCTATATTTATGTTGTTCGGAAACCAGGCCGAGGAAATGACGATTCTTGGCTTCACTTTGAGCGATTGCAATCTGCCATGCAGCAAAGTTACTCGATCCTACATAACCGATTTTACCCTGATGAACGGCATTCTCGAACGAACCCCACAGCTCGTCCCACGATATGGCAGGGTCTACATGATGCATCTGGTATAGCTCGATATGATCGGTCTGTAAGCGGCGGAGGGAACCCTCCAGATGCCGTCTGATTTTGTAGGCGGAGAGGCCAGCTTCGTTGTTGGGGCCATCTGTATCATCATGCATGGAGCCATAGACTTTGGTGGCCAGCACTACTTTTTCACGTCTGCCCCCACCCTGATTGAACCAGCGTCCGATAATTTCTTCGGTAAGGCCGGAATTTTCACCCCAGCCGTAGATGTTAGCGGTATCAAAAAAGTTCACGCCTGCATCGAGTGCTGCGTCCATAATGCGGAAAGCTTCTTTTTCATCTGTAGCAGGCCCGAAATTCATGGTACCGAGACAGATTCGGCTGACCTTGAGGCCTGATTTACCCAAATACGAATATTGCATGTTGCTTATCCCTCCTGCGTACCTGATTTGAATTCAGCTATATTTTAACCCAGCCGGGAGGTCAGAACAACTTGGAAAGGCCAATCTCTATTGGCTTATAGGTAAAATCTATTAAAGTCATAGATTGTATATCTTGGTCAAATGACCTTGGAATATGATACAAAGGAGAGAGTTAATATGAGACGTTACTTTATGAATAATTAATGAATGAAATATAAGGAGTGGACAACCCAATGGCAGACGTGAAAAAAATTGCAGTTATTGCAGGTGACGGAATTGGCCCTGAAGTCGTAGCTGAGGCTGAGAAAGTTCTTAAACGTACGGAGGAAGTATTCGGTTATCGTTTTGAGACAGAGCATGCGTTGTTTGGCGGAATCGCGATTGATGAGAAGGGTACACCTCTTCCTGAAGAAACACTGACTGTATGTAAAAGTGCAGATGCAGTCCTGCTTGGAGCGGTTGGTGGTCCAAAATGGGATAACAACAGCAAGGAGCTTCGCCCGGAAACAGGCCTGCTGGGTATTCGAAAAGCACTTGGATTGTTCTCCAACCTGCGTCCGGCTGTTGTATTTGATTGCCTGAAGGATGCTTCAACTCTGAAGCCTGAAGTACTGGAAGGTACAGATCTGATGGTGGTACGTGAGTTGACAGGTGGGATCTACTTCGGTGAGAAATTCAGACGTGAAAGTGCACAGGGCGAAGAGGCAGTAGATACGTGTGCATATAATGTAACAGAAGTGGAGCGGATCGTTCGTCAGGCATTCGAAATTGCGCAAGGACGTCGCAAAAAGCTGGCTTCTGTAGACAAAGCCAACGTATTGGAAACTTCCCGTCTCTGGCGTGAAGTCGTGAACCGGGTAGCACCGGATTATCCGGATGTTGAACTGGAGCATGTACTGGTAGACAACTGCGCGATGCAATTGCTGCGTCGTCCGTCCAGCTTCGATGTCATCGTAACGGAAAACATGTTCGGAGATATCTTGAGTGATGAAGCAGCGATGTTGACAGGTTCCATCGGTATGCTCGCATCTGCATCACTGGGAGAGGGCAGCTTCGGACTCTATGAACCGGTACACGGTTCCGCACCGGATATCGCAGGTCAAGGCCTCGCTAATCCGATTGCAACCATTCTCTCTTTGGCGTTGATGTTCCGTACAACCTTTGGTTATACAGAAGGTGCGGATGCCATTGAAGCAGCTGTGTCGGATGTATTGAATGCAGGACACCGCACGAGTGATATTGCTGTAGACAAGAGCACAGCGATCAGCACGACCGAAATGGGCGATTTGATCGTGGCGGCTATTCAGAAACAGGCGTAATTATATTACCAACTACAGGCAGCCCTTTGTTTCCAGTTATGGAATGTACAGAGGGCTGTTCCTTTATCATTTTTGCCACGAAAAATCCTTATTTATAATGATTATAAAAAAATAATGTTTATAATCTTGACTTTGGGAAGTCCGGATGATAACATTTTACTTGTACTTGTTATCAAGTATCAAATCATTTTAATTACAGGAAAAGCGTACGCGTTTTTCTTGATGATGAGCAATCCGCAAGGATGCTTACATAATCCCAAAGGAGGAATTTTTAGTTATGGCAGAACGTTTGGTAGGTAGACCAGCACCGGATTTCGCAATGGAAACAGTATCGGGAGACGGACAAGACTTTGGTTCCGTTAAACTGTCCGATTATCGTGGCAAATGGCTTGTATTCTTCTTTTATCCTTTGGACTTCACATTTGTGTGCCCAACTGAAATTACAGCTTTGAGCGTTGCTTCCGAGCAATTCAAAGCTTTGGATACAGAAATTCTTGGCGTGAGCGTAGACTCCGTACACAGCCACAAAGCATGGATCAATACACCTGTAGACAGCAATGGTCTGGGTCAATTGAACTTCCCGCTGGCTTCCGATATCACGAAGCAAGTGGCTAAAGATTACGGCGTTCTGATCGAAGAAGAAGGCGTAGCATTGCGCGGTCTGTTCATCATCGATCCAGAAGGCGAATTGAAATATCAAGTGGTTAACCACAACGATGTAGGCCGTAGTGTTGAAGAAACACTTCGCGTACTGCAAGCACTGCAATCCGGCGGATTGTGTGCAATGAACTGGAAACCAGGCGACACTAACCTGTAAGCCAGATTAACTTGAACGGTTTTTGTTCAAGCCCTCATCCCGTTAGGGATTGAGGGCTTTTTGCACCCTTTTGACGGAAGTTATCACGAAGTTAATCAAAAGTGTTTGAACAAGCAGCTAAGCGTGTTAATAATATATTAGAAGAAAGTCTTCTTTTTATCTGTTGAAAGAGGAATTGATGGCCTTCAAGGCGAATAGGGTATGGAAACCCGGTAAATATTCCGGTGCTCTGCATTTATAATCTGTACATGAATGTGATACACTGATGGAACTATTCCTTTTTGGAAGTGCTGTAAGTGTACGGGATGGCATTTTAACAAAAAAAGTCCCGGCACGTAATAAGGAGGGTGAACAAAAATGAGTTACTGTTGTGGGGCAAGTATGGTTGGAACGAAGGGCACGCTGAAGCATTACCGCACCCAGGTTCATAATGTTCCCCTGCTGTTTTGCCCGGTGTGTCACCGGGTTGAGGTGCATTATAAAGTGGAAAACGAATACGAAATCCTGGCTGAATATGCGCATGGAGACGGTGCATCCGAGATCGACTTTCAAGATTATGTTACAGAAGATGAGGATGCGATTTTCGAAAACTGTGTAAACCGTGAGAGCGAGGATGCCATGGTCATTGTGCAGCGCCAGATTGATATGGCTCTGGATTTGCTCAGGCTCGCCAAGGAAACCAAAGACGAGAAGTGGGAAAGCGAACTTAAACGTCGATTAGCTGTGATGAGTCAGCGCAGACTGAAAATTCAGCATAATAAGACCGGACTATAGATGATCTCGGATATATCACCAATTAAAGATATTAAAAACGAAGCTGATTTGCCTACTGGGTGAAACGGCTTCGTTTTTGTGCTGTATTCTGGAACTAATTCGAGGTTTTTTTTAAAATAATTTCCATTCGACACTTTCTCCGATTGACTCTCTTCTATAAACTTGTCTATGATAAAAACAGACTTGCAAAGAGGCGGAGCAAAAAATGTTCGTGTTTGGGAATAGGAGAAGGTCAGAATGGAACAAACGTATATGATTTTCCGGATCGACTGTTGGTTACCGGGAATAGACCAGCTTGAGTTCCGGACATGCCATCCATATTTTCGGCTCAGCCCCCCAACGAAAGGGCACCGGTAATGAACAATAAAATCGGCCCTTCCTGTTTCTGTGATGATATGATGTCCGAATGGCAAGTTTATCATTTACGTGAAAAGGAGGAACCTGACATGATTAGTGAATTTCAGGATACAGTGCCTCAACCAACGGATGGATTCCCGCCTGTGCATCTGGATAACAACAAGTACGAGAATGTACTGGAACATCTGGATAGCGGTATTATGTTGTTTGACAGTCACGGTGTATTGACGTTTATTAACGTTCAGATGGCAAAGTTGTTGGAGCTTCCACGAAGTCTGTTGAGCGGCTGCACCCTGATGCAAATGCTGCATCATCCGCAGATGAGCCGATTCAAGAAAAAGAAAATTTTACGTATCTATCGGGAAACTATTTTTCACCGTAAGCGCTATCATGAGTTGATTGATGAATACGGAAGGCATTGGCTGGTTACTGTGACGTACGGTGATCAGATGGATGGCGACTTCTTATTCAGCGTCAAAGATGTATCTGATTATAAACAAATTGAACAGACCGCTTATCAAAATGACAAACTTGCGATGCTGGGGCGGATTTCAGCATCTATTGCTCATGAAATTCGTAATCCGTTGACTGCAATCCGTGGGTTCATCCAATTGCTCAGACCCCATTTGCTGCAGCTCGGCAAAGACGAGTACGCTCGAATCATACTGACGGAGATTGATCGGGCGAATGACATCATCTACGAATTTCTGAATTCTTCCAAACCGTCAGCTCCACAGAAGACCGTGATATCCGTCGACTCTTTGCTCAAAGAGGTGGTCTTGCTGACCGAAAGCGAAGGGTTGATGAAGGGATGCGAGATCGTACTGGATGAAGGGGATGCCCCGCTGAATGTGTCCATTGATGTCAAACAGATTAAGCAGGTTATTTTGAATATGGTGAAAAACGCAATGGATGCCATTGAGGAAGTTGGCGAAGAACATACGGGTCTAATTCGAATATCTACCGCCACGGAAAACAAGTTCGTGCAGATCTCCATCGCGGATAACGGTCATGGGATGGACCATAACACGCTTGTACGTCTGTTTGATCCATTCTTCACGACCAAGGAGAGCGGAACGGGGCTTGGACTTTCGGTGAGTTACCGAATCATCAAGAACCATGGAGGCACCATCTCTGTGGATAGCAAAAAGGGCGAAGGCACGCGGTTTATAATTATGTTACCCTTGGTATATTGAGAAAAGCGGGGAGTCGAGGAGTTGGCCATTTGCCAACTCCTTTGTTTTATGTTGCCAATAACGGTTATAGTTAGTAATGAATGCGAATACATAAGCTCCATAACGGAAGGATGAGATGCAGATGGAAATCCAAGGAATGGAACGAATGAATCAACAACTGATGGATCACGTGGGAAAAGTGATTGTGGGAAAAGAGCATACGATAGAGCTGGTGATGACAGCGATCATAGCGTCAGGACATGTGCTGCTGGAGGATGTACCGGGTACTGGGAAAACGATGCTTGCCAAATCGGTAGCCTCTTCATTGGACTGCACATTCCAACGGATACAGTTTACACCGGACTTGCTGCCCTCTGACTTAACAGGGATTCATTTTTTTAATCAAAAAGAAGGGGATTTTGAATTCCGACCCGGCCCCTTGTTTGCCAATCTTGTACTAGCCGATGAGATTAACCGGGCTACACCGCGTACACAATCAAGCTTGCTGGAGTGTATGGAAGAGCGCCAGATCAGTATCGACGGTTCAACGAGACAGCTGGAACGGCCATTCATCGTTATCGCCACCCAGAATCCTGTAGATAACCAGGGAACTTTTCCACTACCTGAAGCGCAGATGGATCGTTTTATGATGAAAATTCGCATGGGTTATCCAAGCAGTGAAGAGAGTGTAGAAATTTTGAGACGTACGGTAGCCAGTCTTTCTGTTGATGATCTCTCGGCAGTGATCAGTCGTGAAGAACTTTTGAAGGCGCAGGATACGTATAAAACAGTGCAAATCAATGAAGATTTGCTACGATATATCATTCAGTTAACCGAAGCGACAAGGCAACATCCTGAGCTTTCGCTTGGCGTAAGTCCACGAGGGGCTCAGGCATTACTCAAGGCAAGTCAGGCATGGGCTGCACTGCATGGCAGAGACTTTGTTTTGCCTGATGATATTAAAGTACTGGCGGAACCTGTGCTGGCGCACCGACTTGTGTTTCGTAACCGGATCAGACAACAAGAGGGCTTGGCGGAGCGTATCATCCAGGAACTTCTGAATCAGACAGAAGTGCCTACGGAGAATCTCGCTACAAGCGGGCGTTAATCTTATGGCATTATTATGGCTTGTCCTTGTTGGAGGCATTGTCGTTGTTATACATGGTGTGTGGTTTGGACGACCTGCACTGCGAAAACTCAAGTACAGCAGACAATTCAGCAAGCTGCGTTGTTACGCTGGAGATGAACTTGAGATGGTGGAGACGATATCGAATGAGAAACGAGTCTCCGTACCGTGGCTCAGACTTGAATCGATGATGCCAGTGTCGTTTGTATTTCGTTCCGGCTCAGGTATGGATATTAGCCAAGGCGAAATCTATCAGAACCATAAGAGTATTTTTACGTTAAAACCGTTTACTCGTATTACGCGCAAGCATCCTTTTACATGTACTCAGCGTGGGATTTATCCATTAAATACAGCAACGATGACAGGTGGGGATCTCTTTGGTGTGTGGCGTTCCACCAAACCGATTCCTTTGCAAATGTCTATGATCGTGTATCCTTCATTAGTGAATGCAGAGGATCTTCCTGCAATTTATCAGGTATGGCAGGGAGAAGTGGAAGTATCACGATGGATCGTTGAAGATCCTTTCTTGATCCTGGGTGTTCGGCCTTATGGTGCAGGGGACCCCATGAATCGTATTCACTGGAAAGCGAGTGCACGTACAGGTGAATTACAAGTCTACAAGCAGGGATGGACGGCTGATCCGCAATCCTGGATTGTAGTCAATATTCAGGAATCTGCAGATATGTGGAGTGTTGTTACTCGACCGGAAAAGATTGAACGGGCACTTCGTTACGCTGCCACGGCTGCAGTGGATGCCATCGGTAGAGGGTTGCCAGCAGGTTTCGCCCATAATGGTTATCATGTGGGTGGAGGCCGAGATACACTTCGGATTGAGCCGGATTATGGCACGCCCCATCTGGAACGGTTACTGGAAGCTATGGCTGAGACAGAGTTGAAATGTATGGTGCCCATGGAGCAATTCCTGAATGATGAAGTACGTCTGAATGAAGAAGCACAGCAAATCCGCAGCTATCTGCTGATTACATCCTATGTATCTGCCGCTATGGAGCACGAGATTGCACGTCTGCACGAACAAGGACATCGTGTAACGATTCTCCCGGTAGAGGACGTGAAGGGTAATACGAAGGCGGTGAGTGCATGAGGAACAGACCGGTAGCGACGACCACAGGACTCATAACAATGCTTGCCGTCTTGATGGCTGGCATATACCTTTTTCCGATATTTACGCTTGCTTCATTCTACGCAATGGAACATTTGCCGTACACATTATTCATCCTGGTTGTTCTTGTAGGTTGGTTGGGACAGTTCATTCAGCATAAAATTCCAGGTTTTAGCGAGAAAAGTACACTCATTCGTGGACTAGCGGCACTCGTCATAGGATTTCTCTTCGCACTCGTTGTTGGGATGAGCCTTATTCTCCCGTTGCCGGATATCATCACATTGGTACTGTGTGGAGTCATCTCGGCTTATGCAGGTCTGACCTTCCAGCCAGTCTTTCATTCTGTGTTGTTATGGCGCTTGCAGATTATGGGTGTAATCAGTGCGATCGTGCTTATGATTGCTTCGAATTCGTTGGAATTCATGCAGCCGATACAAACCTATACCCTATGGATCTATATTGCGGGAGTGATCAGCTTTGCCTTTTGGCTGGTTGGACGATATATGCTGCAACTGGATCAGGCAATACTCAATGACGGCAAGAGAAGATTGGTATTAAGAGATTTTGCACGTGCGAATCATCAGCGGTTCATGTGGATGTTTATTGTTATCGTCGCGATTGGTGCTTTCCCAAGTCTGGCTGCCTGGCTGGGACCGCTACGTGATCGCTTGCTCGCATGGATCAGGGGATGGTTTGGTCCGATTTCCGGCGAGGAGCCACGATTACCAATGGACAACCCCAATCAGCAGTTAAATATACCGAATGACTGGAGAGAGCCGCCATCCGAGCCCTCAGTCTTCTGGAACATCCTCGGATGGGTAGTGATGTGTGCTGTAGCAGGAGTAATTCTGTGGCTGCTTCTGAGGTTGGGACAAAAAACGATAAACAGACTTATGGACCGATTCAAGGGGATGTTACAACCAGGTGAAAAGAAGGCAGAACCACGGACGGAGTATATCGATGTCAGTGAGACGCTTGATGCGCCAGCAAAAGTCCGAAAGAATTGGTTTCGCAAGAAAGAGGCGCCCCCTGCACAGGATGCCGAACGTGTTCGGTATTACTATCGGACTTGGATTGAAAGAGCAGCTCATCGAGGCGTGGAAATACAGCGGACACACACTCCGCTGGAGGCTGCACAGACCATTATTCAGAATGGTATGAAGGTAGAAGAAGATGAGCTGTCTGCGAGACTACCAGATACGTATAATGCCGTCCGTTATGGAGAGAAAGCTCCCGATCGTTCCGATATGGTTGAGATTGACCGAATCTGGAGATCTTATCGAAGTAAATAAGTCCGGAATCCCTTTACTTTTCTTGTCACGTTCAAGTATCATGAGAGGAATACACAAGTTGGTCAGAAAAGGAGCAGACATTAATGAAGACAAATCATTGCAAAATTGTAGATTGTACGATCCGTGATGGCGGATTGGTGAATAATTGGGACTTTAGCGTGGACTTTGTTCAACAGCTATATGCTGGATTGAATGAAGCTGGCGTTGATTATATGGAAATTGGATATAAGAACTCTCCAAAGTTGCTTAAAGGTGCCGAGGAAGCAGGACCATGGCGTTTCCTGAACGATGATTTCCTGCGTAAAGTTATTCCTCAAAAAGGCAATACCAAACTGTCTGCACTGGTTGACGTTGGACGTGTGGACGAAAATGATATCTTGCCTCGCAGTGAGAGCATGCTGGATCTGATCCGGGTTGCCTGCTACAGCAAAGATGTAGACAAGGCACTTGCACTGGTTCAAACATTCCATGATCGTGGATATGAAACTACACTTAATATTATGGCACTCTCCAATGTTATGGAGAATGAATTGCTGGAAGCATTTGAATTGATCAAAGAAAGCGCTGTGGATGTTGTTTACATTGTAGACTCCTACGGTAGCTTGGACCATAATGATGTGAAATATCTGGTAGAGAAGTTCAAGACTCACTTGCCTAACAAACGTCTTGGTGTTCACACACATAATAATATGCAACTTGCGTTTTCTAACACATTGGTTGCGGCAGAACTTGGCGTCGAACTGCTTGATGCTTCTGTGTATGGTATGGGCCGTGCTGCTGGAAACTGTCCAACCGAATTGCTCGTAGCTCATCTGAAAGGAACAAAATACAATCTGCGTCCAGTACTTGGTGTATTGGAACAGTTGATGGTTCCACTCAGAGAAAAAGAAGAATGGGGTTACATTCTGCCTTACATGATTACAGGCGCGTTGGACGAGCATCCACGTTCAGCGATGGCGATTCGCTCATCGGAAGACAAGGATAAGGTTGTTGATTTCTATGATAAATTAACAACACCAGAAGTGAATTTTGATAAGTAATATAGTCTGAAATACAGTTGTAAAATAGGAAAACATGGACTCTAACTGGAGATCCATGTTTTTTTAGTTCTTAATGCCTTGTTTTTCTATATATTTGTGAATAAATATTCCTAGGAGTAACTATTTTTTAGTTCACGTATACAAAATTAAATGTTATTATGTACCAGATAGCATGTGTATGCATGTGAATTGAACGTTGGTTAATATGTTTTTTGTCGAATCATGTAGTAAGTTGTTGAGTTTGGTTAATGTAATTCAGGATAGGTGATCCCGGGAAGGAAAACACGGCATGAAGGTTAATCTGCAAGATCAGAGAAAAATAAGTTGGGTCGCTGTGGGCGGCTTATTATGTTTCCTCGCAAGTCAATGGTTTCGTTCTTCTTCAAGCTCTGATCTGATCATATCGGGTTACCCGGTTTTGACACTCTTGGGTGGATTTGCTGCGGTAGCGGCTTGTATCGGCATCTATAATCAAAGCTGGTTGTTTCGGACACAGAAGCTAACGCTTCGGAAGACATTATTGACAACACTCTTTTTATTGATTGGTCTATTTGAACTGGTTCATATCGTTTCATTTGCAGAAGAGATTCCAAATGGAGCCATGATGGAATCGGAGTTCTCCTTAATGATGTCAACCATGGGATCTTTGGTATGTTCCGTAGGATTATTGCTCGTGTATACCTTAAATGAGAAAGAATTTGCATTACCACGCAAATTCTTGCTTTTAAGTGGGACATTGGGTACCTTTGTTATTTTGTACATATTGGCTATTCAGGAATGGAGCATGTTGCCGAGTATGCTTGATGGGGAAGTGCTTGGTGGTATCTTCACTCGAGTTCATCTTATGGTTGGATTGCTCTATGGCATTATTGCAGTTCTTTTGTTTGTACAATGGAAAAAAACCAAAGACGGTGATTTACCAACCATTCTATGTGGCATTCTGTGTTTCTTTTTTGGTGAATGTTATTTTGTTTCAGCAACTGGGGTGAACGATCTCAATCTATTATTAGGATTGCTGAGTAATTGTATGGCATATTTTTTCATTCAAAAAGGGCTGTATACGTCCGTAGTGGACACACCTTTCCTGCAACAGCAGGTCGCGGAAGCCAAGATGAACTATATTGCTCATCATGATGACGTGACGGGACTTCCAAACCGTCGTCGCCTTTCACAGCAGCTGAAAAAGATGATGGATGATGCCGTGGTGCAGGAACAGCTTGTTGGTGTATTGGTCCTGAATATTAATCGGTTCAAAACCATTAATGATTCGCTTGGACAGCAAGCAGCTAACCGTGTTTTGCGTCAGGTAGGTCAACGACTGAAACAATTGTCCCTTCCAGGAGAAGAAGTCTTTGGTTTGGGAAGAGATGAGTTTGCATTAACGATGACAGATTTCAGTTCAACCGATACAGCGTTGCGTCGGACAAGATCCATTTTGCAACTTTTTGAGAAGCCCGTCTTGGTTGATGGCAATGAGTATCATCTGACACTTGGAATTGGGATGGCCATTTTCCCACATGATGGGGAGTCACCACTGGAGATTATTCAGAATGCCGATACGGCTTTGCACAGTGCTAAGGAACAAGGAATGGAACTGAATCGTTTTGCCCATGCGATGCAGATGAAGGCACAGGAGCGTTTGCAGCTTGAGAATGATCTGCGCAAGGCGTTGGATCGAGGTCAGTTCTACCTGGTCTACCAGCCGCAGGTTAATCTGCAAAGTGGGCTAATCGTTGGCATGGAAGCTTTGGTGCGTTGGCAGCATCCGCAGCGAGGCTCGGTATCTCCGGCGGATTTTATTCCTCTGGCAGAAGAGAGTGGGCTCATTGTGCCACTTGGCGAATGGGTGCTTCGTGAAGCGTGTGCACAGAACAAACAGTGGCAGGAAGCCGGTTATCGTAAACTGTGTGTTTCGGTGAATCTGTCGATGAGACAATTCAGGCACTCCCATTTGTTGGACAATATCAATGGCATTCTCAAAGAGACGGGACTAGAGCCTGTATGGCTTGAACTGGAGATTACAGAGAGCATGACATTTGATAAAGACCGGTCATTCGAACAGTTGCGCAAAATCAAAGAAATTGGTGTGCATATCAGTATTGATGATTTTGGAACGGGATACAGCTCGTTGCACTATCTGAAGGATCTGCCGATTGATCGGCTTAAGATTGACCGTTCATTTGTGAATGAAGTCATGGAGGACAGCAATAACGCAGCGATCGTATCTACCATCACCTCAATGGCGCATCATTTACAACTGAAAGTCACAGCTGAGGGTGTGGAGAACGAAGATCAGATGGTCTTTCTTCGCAATCAACACTGTCACGAGGCTCAGGGTTATTTCTTCAGCAAACCGATTAAAGCCGCTGAATTTGAAAAGAAGTTTTTGAGAGATGTGGATAAGCCTACAGGATAGGGAACAGCGGGGGCGCGAGGGTGCTCCTGCTTTTTTTTTGATGGATGCGTAATGAAAAAAATGGAAAATATGACTTGCATGCTATAGAGGATCATGGTATATTATTATTTGTAAAATCACTGTTAAATTCCTAAGGAACTTAACAATAAATCTTCAATTATGCGGGTGTAGTTCAATGGTAGAACTTTAGCCTTCCAAGCTAATAGCGTGGGTTCGATTCCCATCACCCGCTTAACGAAGCAGTACCGGAGTCCTTGCGATGCAGGGGCTTTTTCTATTGCGCTAAAGGAAATCCCGTGGTAACAGCGATCAGAAGATTGTTCTATTTTAGGAGTGGCGAGTAAGTAAGTATTCTTTAGTTTAAATTATGTACCCTTTGCTTTTTTACAATGTTCTGGTACAATAACGGAGAAATTGATACTACACATGAATGAGAGGTAACCATACGTCCCATGAAGTAAAACACATGAATTGAACCCCAGTTAACTGCAGACGGTTTTATGACGCAGTCAGCCAGAGCGGCTGAGCAATGAGGGGATTCGTGTGTCCAAATTCAGCTATGGGAAAAGGTATGGAGCAAGTAAGCCATTGAGGTTTACGTGTACCCTGTATTTTGGGTTTCTTTGTTCATGCCGTAGCTTACCTTAGATCTGTCTTTGAATGCTTGATCCAACCCTGAATTGCCAAACCGCCGGCTGATGCCAGCGGTTTTTTTTGTTCAGCAAAAAGGATGCAGGAAGGATGAGGCCTCATGATGACATTGGTACGCTTACATGAAGTATCAAAAGAGTGGAACGGTATTGAATTGTTTACAGGATTGAATTTGGAGATTAATGAGGGCGAACGACTCGCCATTTTGGGTCGCAACGGATGCGGCAAGACAACGTTGTTACGCATCATTTTGGGTGAGGAGCATGGTGGTGGACGGATTGAACGTCATATCCCTCAGCAGGAATGGGGGTTCATGCGCCAGCGCTCGGAAATTGAGACCGGGATGAATGTACTGGATGCGGTCCGCCGTGAGAGCGGTCAGATCTATGAAGTGAAACGGAACTTGGAAGAACTGGAACAACGTTTGAGCATGAGCACTGAAGCGGATGAAGAGCTGCTTGCAGCTTATACACAAGTGATGGAGCAATATGAACAGTTGAACGGTTATATGTGGGAGACTGAGGTAGAGAAAGTACTGACTCGCCTCGGATTATCCGCAGAGCATTGGAATAGACCCTATCATTCCTTGAGTGGTGGACAAAAAACAAAGGCTCGTTTGGCGGGGCTACTTGTCAGCAAACCCAAGTTCCTGATCCTGGATGAACCGACAAATCATCTGGATGAGGGAAGCATGCGCTGGCTGGAAGAGTGGTTATCCTCATATGAAGGTACGCTATTATTTGTATCACATGATCGTACGTTTATTGATCAGGTAGCAACAGGAGTCATTGAGTTCAGTCCAGATGCCCTGACCAAATACAAGGGAGGTTACTCCGACTACAAGATCCACAAAGAGCGTGAATTACGCGAACAGGAAACGATCTACCGCAGGCAGGAATTGGAACGTAAGGCGTTGGAAGAAACGATTCGAAATTATCAGGAATGGTTCCATAAAGCGCATAATTCGGCGACTGATGTGGAGGTGAAGATCACCCAGAGTTTCTACAAAGCCAAAGCCAACAAAAATATTTCACGTTACCATGCGAAACAAAAACAGCTGGAGCGTTTGGAGCGGGAACGGGTGGATAAACCTCGTGAAGCTGCAAAGTTGAACATGGAATTACAGATGAATCCACTGGCTGCACGCCAGCTGCTTGCGCTGGAAGAGGTGAGTTTTTCATATACGGGAGACAAACCATTGCTGCGCGATCTTCGGATTGCTGTGGAACGTGGAGATCGGCTTGCTGTACGTGGTCCTAATGGAACGGGCAAGACAACACTGCTGAAGTTGATGATTGGTGAACTGGAACCTTCGCAAGGCAAGGTCACACGGCATCCACAGCTGAAAATCGGTTACTTTTCACAGGAGCTGGAAGGGCTCCCCGAGAATCAGACGCTGCTGGACAGCTTGCTTACTCTTCCATCCATGACACAAAGTGCGGCACGTACCATTCTGGGATGTTTCCTATTTTCCAGAGATGATGTATTCAAGCGCATTGGGGATTTGAGCATGGGGGAAAAGTGCAGAGTGGCATTTCTGAGACTGTACTTTGGCGGAGCCAATCTGCTGGTGCTGGACGAACCGACCAACTATCTGGACATCGATACCCAGGAAGTCATGGAAAATGTATTAAAACAGACTTCAGGTGCTTTGGTGCTTGTATCCCATGACCGGATGCTGACGAAGTCACTCGCGAATCGGTTATGCGATCTGGAGGCTGGTGGCACAGTAACTCTGTTTGAAGGAGGTGTGTCGGATTGGGAGCAGTCCACCAAACTTCGGGAGGTGGCGCTGGAGACCCGGGAATCCGATGATGAGCGGTTACGATTGGAGATGCGCCTATCGGAGTTGCTGTCTCCTGTGAGCACTGCTGGAAAAGACAGTCTGACACAGCCCGAGCATTCGAATGAGCGAGCAGTCGAGGCAGCTGAGATTCGCGAAATCCAGCAGCGCCTGAAACAATTGAAAGATAATGGTGCAAGCATAAATTAGAACATGGACGGCTTGCTATTTCGATCTATTTTGCATATAATTATGAACGATCATCGATGATTACATCGATATAGGTAAACTAAGCAAACGTGATGATGGAGATAAGTAAGCAGTGCCTCTGGACAGGGAGGAAGCGCCGTAGATTGAGAGCGTTTCTGTAGAACAAGGCTGCCGAAATTCACTCCGAAGCGGTTCCCTGAACCTGTTTGTGTGCAGACACAGAGGCAACAGTAGGGGCAAACGGTTAACGGTCGTTATTCCGTACAAAGTGAGACAGAACCAGTTGCAGGCCATAAGGGCCACGCAGCAATGGATGTCTAACAAGGGTGGTACCACGGTCTTTTCGTCCCTTCAGGGGAGAGAAGGCCTTTTTTTGTTGCAAAAACACCACAAAAAGGGGGCAATTACACATGAAAGAACGTTTAGAGGCATTGAAGATCGAAGCGCTGGAGCAGTTGTCTGGTGTGAATGATCCGCAGACGCTCGGTGATCTGCGTGTAAAGTATTTGGGGAAAAAGGGTGCATTAACTGAGATTTTGCGTGGTATGGGTGCGCTTAGTGCGGAGGAACGTCCAGTTATTGGTCAAGTCGCCAATGATGTTCGGGCTGCCATTGAGGAAGTCATCGACAGCAAGCAGGATCAGTTCCAGAAGGAAGAGACGGCGAAGCGTCTGCAATCCGAGAAAATTGATGTGACTCTGCCAGGACGTCGTGGACGTCAAGGCGGACTGCATCCACTGACCAAAGTGGTACAGGAGATCGAAGATATTTTCATCGGTATGGGATACCGCGTTGCGGAAGGTCCTGAAGTCGAAATGGATTATTACAACTTTGAAGCATTGAATCTGCCGAAGAATCACCCGGCGCGCGATATGCAGGATTCTTTCTATGTTACCGAAGAATTGTTGATGCGTACCCATACATCTCCGGTTCAAGTACGTACCATGCAGAGCATGAAGGGCGCAGTGCCTGTCAAAGTCATCTGCCCAGGTAAAGTATACCGCCGTGATGATGACGATGCGACGCACTCTTTCCAATTCAACCAGGTTGAAGGATTGGTCATTAGCGAAAACATTCGTATGAGCGATCTGAAAGGAACCCTACTGCAATTCGTACGCGAAATGTTCGGTTCCCACACAGAAATTCGTCTGCGCCCAAGTTTCTTCCCATTCACAGAGCCAAGTGCGGAAGTGGATGTAACTTGTGTACAATGTGGCGGCAGCGGCTGTCGCGTATGTAAGCAAACAGGCTGGCTTGAAATTTTGGGCGGCGGTATGGTTCACCCGAAAGTACTGGAAATGGGTGGATACGATCCGGAGAAATACAGTGGTTTTGCATTTGGAATGGGCGTAGAACGTATTGCGATGCTGAAGTATGGTGTCGATGATATCCGTCATTTCTACAATAGCGATCTGACCTTCCTGAAGCAATTCGGACGGCTGTAACTTTAAGACAAGAAAGATTAACCATATAGAGCAAGCGAATGAACCGGGAACACCAATTTATAGATGAAGGAAGTGAACGTCCATGAGAGTATCGACAGATTGGCTGTCTGATTATATTTCCCTTGAAGGTGTGACGCCACAGGAATTGGCTGAGAAAATCACCCGTGCGGGTGTCGAAATTGATGTAGTGGAGAACCGCAACAAGGGCGTCAATAAAGTTGTTGTAGGTTATGTGAAGAGCAAGGAGAAACACCCCGATGCAGACAAACTGAATGTATGTGTCATCGATGCTGGTCAGGAAGAAGATCTGCAGATCGTGTGTGGTGCGAAAAATGTGGATGCAGGCCAAAAAGTAGTCGTAGCCCTGGTTGGAGCAAAGCTCCCTGGTGGATTGGATATCAAAAAAGCCAAACTGCGCGGTGTTGTCTCCCTTGGCATGATCTGTTCCGCCAAAGAGCTGGGCATGAACGACAAATTGTTGCCGAAAGATCAGCAGGAAGGTATTCTCGTTCTGCCGGAACAAACAGAGGTTGGCACGCCAATCAGCCAGGTTCTTGGTCTTGACGATCATGTTCTTGAACTGGACCTGACACCGAACCGTTCCGACTGTCTCAGCATGCGTGGTGCAGCTTATGAAGTGGGTGCCATCCTGGGTCGTGAAGTGAAGCTGCCAAGTCCCAAAGACCAACTGGTTGAAATTGGTGATGCAGCCGCGAATCATATCTCTGTAGAGATCAAGGCACAGGAGCAATGCATTCACTATGCAGCTCGTTATGTAACCGGCATTAAGCTGGGTGCTTCCCCGCTGTGGATGCAAAACCGTCTCATGGCGGCAGGTGTTCGCCCAATCAATAACATCGTTGATATCACGAACTATGTCATGCTGGAATACGGTCAACCGCTACATGCATTCGATGCGGATAAGCTGGAAAAGGGCCATATTGAAGTGCGGATGGCCAACGAAGGCGAAACGATTGTTACGCTGGATGGACAAGAGCGTAAGCTGGAGCCACACATGTTGCTCATCACGGATGGCGTGAAACCAGTAGCCATCGCTGGGGTTATGGGTGGCGAGAATTCCGAGGTATCGGAAGACACGGTGAATCTGTTGCTGGAGTCCGCCAAGTTCGACGGCGGAACCGTTCGGAAAACGTCGCGCCAACTGGGGCTACGTTCCGAAGCAAGCATGCGTTTTGAGAAGGAAGTAGACCCGGGTGCGGTGATTACGGCTTTGGATCGTGCGGCTGAACTGATTCAGCGTTATGCTGAAGGTGAAGTGCACCAGGGAATCGTGGAAGCTGGAGCAGAAGCTGCGGAGAAACGTGTAATTCAATTGTCGCTGGACCGACTGAATCGTTATCTGGGAACCGATCTGTCTTTGCTTGAGGTAAAAACGATCTTCGCTCGCTTGCACTTTGCATGTGGTGATGCTGATCAAGGATTGCTGGATGTGGAAGTGCCAACACGCAGAGGGGATATTACGCTTGATGTAGACTTGTTTGAAGAGATTGCACGCCTGTACGGATACGACAACATTCCAACCACATGGATTGAAGGACCGACGACTCCAGGGGCATATACACGCTCTCAAGCGATGCGTCGCACGATTCGTGGATTGCTCTCAGGCAGTGGCTGGCAGGAAATGATCAGTTACTCCTTTGTACACCCGGATAAAGCGACATTGTTCCCGGCATTGACACAAGGCAGTAAAGCCGTGAAACTCGCGATGCCTATGAGTGAGGACCGCAGTGTGCTTCGTACGAGTATTTTGCCGCAAATGCTGGATGCAGCGGTGTATAACATGAACCGTAAACAGGATTCACTGGCTGTATTTGAAGTGGGCAATGTGTTCTTCACTGAAGAAGATCAGTTGACCAAACAACCACATGAGATTCCGGTACTGGGCTTGCTGCTCACCGGGAATCGTGCAAGCCAGCAGTGGAATGTTGGAGCGGAGAAAGTAGACTTCTTCGATCTGAAAGGTGCTCTTGAGCATCTGTTCGCCTATGTGGGGCTTGAACAACGCATTCGCTTGGTAGCAAACAGCCCTGAAGGATTCCATCCGGGACGTTCCGCATCGGTTTACCTGGAAGGTAAGGATGGCGGGGAAGGCACATTGATCGGTACATTGGGTCAATTGCATCCGGAACTGCAACAGCAGTATGATCTGAATGATGTGTACATCGCAGAGATTGCACTTGAATCGATCTACAATGAAGCAGACGCTGACATTCGTTATCGTGAACTTCCGCGTTTCCCAGCCATGGAACGTGATATCGCGGTTGTTGTGAATGAGGATATTGAAGCGGGAGATATGCTGCGCGCCATTCGTGAATCGGCGGGTGAATTGTTACAAACTGTACAGGTGTTCGATGTGTTCACTGGTAGTAAACTGGGTGAAAACAAGAAAAGCGTGGCGATGGCACTGGTATACCGGAATCGTGAACGTACACTGACCGATGAGGAAGTTACTGAAGTTCATGCCCGTGTAGTGGCTCGTCTGGAAGAGCAATTCGGAGCGGAATTGCGTAAATAGGACAAAAGAAGATTTTTTGAACAAAGATTAGCAGGAATTGTTTGAAGTCACATCGAATCCTTAGCATTAGAGGATCGATGTGACTTTTTTGTGATTACAGCTTAGAATCAACATACAGACTTGAAGGAGGGCACAACTGTGACTACACCTGATCGTACACGCGTCACCGTAGAGATCTACGGGACTTCCTATAAACTGGTTGGCAGCAGTGCCGACTATATGAAACAAGTAGCTAACCTGGTAGATGAGCGTATGGGCGCGATCTCCAAGCAAAATTCCCGTCTGGATACTCCGCGTATTGCGGTACTGGCGGCTGTACATATGGCTGAACAGTCTCTTCAGACTCAGGAAATCCGTAATGAACTGAAGATGCTCACTGGAGAACGTACAGAACTGAGAAACGAATTGAATCGGTTAAACGCCATACAAAATGAACATCAACAAGAATTGGAACGGCGTGACCAGGCTCTTGCTGATTTGCAACAGCTGAAGATTGAAGCAGAGCAGGCGTTGCAAAAGTCCGAATCGGACAAAAATTCAGAGATAGCCAAGTTGAATAAGCTGCTGGAGCAAGAACGCGCTCAAGCAACGGAGCGAGTGCAGAAATTGCAGGCCCAAGCGACGGCACAACTGAAGGAAGCAGAAGCCAAGGGAACGAAACAGCTGAAGGAAATGGAAGAGAAAGCGGCTAACCAGCTTAAAAATGCACAGGCACAGGCTGCTTCCCAGCTCAAAGAAGCTCAGAACCGTTCTGCAGCCGAATTGCAGCAGGCGCAGGCCAAAGCTGCGGCGCAATATAAAGAGTTGCAGGACAAGACTGCAGCTCAATTAAAAGAAGCCGAAAGCCGTGCCGTTGCAGAACGTCAACAGATTGAAGCCAAGGCTGCGCAGCAGGTTCAGACAGCCAAGGAAGAAGCCGAGTCGGCCATTTTGTCCGAGTTGGAGCAGGCAGAGAGCAATCTGAAGAAAGCTCAGGAAGAGGCAACGTTGCAATATAACGAACTTCAGCAACAGATGGAACTTCGTCTTCAACAGGCTGAAGAAAAAGCGCTGCAACAGACACAAGAGCTTACGGATCAGGCGAATCAGGAACGGGCTGACTTGCAGGAACAAGCGGAGCAGAAGCGCCTGACTGAGATAAATCAGTTGAATGCGGAGTTCAAGGCGTTATCCGAGCAGTTGGAACTCGAATGGATGGAAAAAGAAGCAGCCCTCGAGGAACAATTGCAGCAAGCCAAGGAAGCAGCAGCGTCCCAGGCGAAAGAAGCCGAAGCGGCGGCAGAGGCCTTGTTGCAAGAAGAACAGGGCAAGCTCAAGCAGCAACTTGAGGAACAACGTAAACAGGCGGAGACTCGACTATTAGATGTCGAAGAGCAATTAGAAGAAGTGATGACCCAGCTCATCAGTGCACAGGACATGGTTGCAGAGCAAGAACAGCAGCTTCAGCACGAGCGTGGTCAATTGGAATCGTTACGTCATGAGCATGGGGTCCGTAAACAGGAGCAGGAAGTTCAGACTCGCCGAATTACGGAACTGGAACAACAACTGGAGCAGTTGAAAGAGGACCGTTCCCAGTTGCAGGAGCTTCTACGTGAAACGGAACAGGCTGCCCAGCAATCCCGTGATCTACAGGAACAATGGAAGCAGAAGTATAATGAAACTGTGGATAGAGAAACCTCTCTAACAGCACAGCTACGCAAACTTCAGGAGCAACATGCACAGCTTGAACAGGAAGCCCAAAAGCTTCGTGAGACTGAAGTGAAGTCGGAAGAGGAACAGCGCAGACTGCAAAAAGTGCTTGAACAGGCTCATGCTGCGGTGCGTACATTGCAGAATGAGATCGGCACGCTTACGGAACGTGAGCAGTCCTTGAAGGATCTTGCTGAGCAGCGATTGGCTGAGATCGGAGACCTGGAGAATCAGATTCTTGAAGTTGCTGAACAAAATGAAACGTTGGAGTCTGGTGTGCAATCCCTTCATGATGAATTGTCCGTGGTGAAGGAAGAGTCTCGTTTCAACCATGAAGAGGCTGTGCAATACCAGAAGGATGCAGAGCTTTTGGAAGAGAAACGCAATCAGCTTGAAGTTGAGCTAAATGTTGTTCGGGAAGAGCTGAACCGACTTCAGGATAACTATAAACAAATCCGTAATGATTACAGTGATGCATTACAACGGGAAGAGAATTACAGTTCCAAGCTGGATGAATTGAGCAAGGAGAAACAAGAGATTGTGAGCGCACTTGAAGAAGCAAGACAGTCTTCAGCTAAACTTTACGAGCGCTACTCGGAGCAAGAGAGCCGGCTAGCCCAGACTGAGGAAGAAGCGTTGGAATGGCAGATCAAATACGAAGAACTGTCAGCCAAACAGACCGAGTTGGCATCCCGTCTGGAGCAGTTGACAAGACGTGAAGAAGAACTTCGCTCAAGCGTTGAACAAGCAGAGCAGAACGACCAGGTGTGGCAACGCCGTGCAGATGAATGGGCGGCTCAGGAACAATCCTGGCAGGAACGCTGGGCTACACTTGAGAATGAACTGACGGTTTGGAAGAGAGAAAGTGCGGCAAGTAGTGAGTTGCTGGAGGGACTGGAGCAAGAACGACAGCAGCTGGACAAGTTACGTGCAGAAGCGACCCAAGAGAAAGAGATCATGGAAACTGAACTGCTTGAGATGGGGGAGCGTTACGAACTAGCGGCCAATCAATTACGTTTGTTACAGGTTGAACGTGAAATGGAGCAGGAAAAGGCAGAGCAGCTGAACACGGAATATCGTCAGTTGCATGATGAATATACGAAATTGCAGACGGAATATAACGAATGGATTGAATTGATTGAACAGGACCAGACCTAGCGGAATGAATGTAGCAGAACTGGCTCGTGGGCAACGTACTCTGGTACAATTTGTTATACTAAAGAAGGAGCTCCCGTCGCTGCGGGGGCTCCTTGTCTTGAATACTATTCTTCAACGATAATTTTGGAGATCATGCTGCTGTGTCCTGAACCACAGAAGACAGAACAGGACATTTCAAACTCACCAACTTTGTCCGGGGTTATGACTTTGGAGCTATTTCTGGTATCCAGTTGAAGATTCAGCTCAGGCACAAGGATACCGTGATTCCCGTTTTCATTTTTATAAACAATGTTAACGGGAACGCCTTTTTTAAGATGGTACTCAGGTTGATCGAATTCATAGTTACTCGCCTTGATGACCAATTCTTCACTGGCTGTAACTCCAGCATCAGCATCGGATCCATTGCTGCCAGATTCTGCGGACTGTTTTGCCCCTCCACATGCAGTGAGGACCAGAATTAACATACAGGCAGCAAGCCATGTTATGCCTTTCTTCATCATATGCCTCCTTAAAGCGTGATATGGATAAAATTTGAATGATTGCTCCAGTCATCATACCGCAATATGTGGATGCCTGTACACGCTGCGTATGTCGTTTTTTTGAAAATTGTACGTGTACGGCAGAGCGTGTGTACTGCCCGAATGAAATAAACCCCTTCCGGCACAGGGCCTTCAGAGGTTTAGGAGAATACATGGGGACGTTAGGGTGAAGTGGAGATTAACTTTTGGAGCTTCGTCCGGCATCAAAAGGGGTGGATACCGGGATGAAGAGATCGATAATCCCGATAACCAGCGCAGCGAGAATGGCACCGAGCAGGCTGACTTCAACATGATCTACAACATATTGACCAAGCCAAATCACCAGTGCGCTAACGATAAATCCGACAATACCGCGACCAAACGGGTTGACTCTTTTGCCGAAGATACCTTCAACGATCCAGCCGAGCAGGGCAATGACAAGAGCAAGCAACAGAGCGCTCCAGAAGCCACCAACGGCGAATCCGGGAACGATCCAGCTGACCACCATTAATACAATTGCAGCGATGACAAATCGCACGACATGTCCCAGGAAATTCATGGTGTTTACCTCCTTTTATTCGGATTGAACTGAGCAGGGCAACTCCAAGGGGGATGGAGAGGTTGCACAATCCTGACACCTGTAGTTTGTGGTGTTATGGTTGAAGTTATGTGTGGAAGGATTCGTTAAATAGCGTAAGAAAGTTTCTTTCGTTATAATACAGATATAGTTTGGAAGGAGTTGTACACTTGGACACGAAAATTTTACACACACTGGAATATCGCAAAATTTTAAATACATTGCTTAGCTTTGCCCAGACGACCATGGGAAAAAAGAAAGCGGAGCAACTTGAACCAAGCAGTGAACTTGAAGAAGTGAAGCGGTTGCTGCAGCAAACCGATGAAGCCTTCACATTTGATCGCTTGAAAGGCTCACCGTCGTTTGGGGGAATTGTAGATATCACGGCTTCCATCAAACGTGCTGAAATTGGAGGCACACTTAACCCTCACGAACTTTTGGGAATATCCAATACAACCTTTGCAGCGCGGCGATTGAAACGTCAGATTGGTACTTTGCATGAAGATGAGCCCATCGAATCATTGTTCTATATCAGTGATCAACTGTCAGAGCAAAAAACGCTTGAGGATGCTATCAAAATCTGTATTGACGATAATGCAGAGGTTGCCGACAGTGCAAGCGTAACGTTGGCGCAGATTCGTCGTGAGCTGCGAGGCGGAGAAGCGCGGATTCGCGAAAAACTGGATTCCATGATTCGATCCTCTACCGTATCCAAGATGCTTCAGGATCAGCTCATCACCATCAGAGGAGACCGTTTTGTTATCCCGGTGAAAGCTGAATATCGTTCGTACTTTGGCGGGATTGTGCACGATCAATCCGGTTCGGGTGCTACATTGTTCATTGAGCCAGAATCCATTGTTGCAATGAACAACAAATTACGCGAGACCCGGATTCGGGAAGAACGCGAAATAGAAATTATTTTGCAGAAATTGACGGCACTTGTCAGTGAGCAGGGAGAGTGGCTGTTGTATGATGTCGACTTGCTGGGATCACTTGATTTTATCTTTGCCAAAGCACGTCTGGCTCGTGAACTGAAAGCAACATTGCCTCGCATGAATGACCGCGGGTTCCTGAAGCTCAAGAAAGGCCGCCATCCACTGATTCCGATTGAAAACGTGGTACCAATTGACATAGAGTTGGGCAATGATTATACATCCATTATCGTGACAGGTCCCAATACGGGTGGTAAAACGGTAACGCTCAAAACGATTGGATTGCTGAGCCTGATGGCCATGTCCGGTTTATTTGTTCCGGCTGAGGATGGCAGTCAGTTATGTGTATTTGATGCAATCTATGCAGACATTGGGGACGAGCAGAGTATCGAGCAGAATCTGAGTACTTTCTCCAGTCATATGACCAACATCATTCGCATTCTGAAAAACATGACACCAAAAAGTTTGGTATTGCTTGATGAACTTGGCGCAGGGACAGATCCGGCTGAAGGTTCCGCACTGGCGATCTCCATGCTGGAGCATATGCACCGGACGGGATGTCGCATGGTTGCAACCACTCACTACAGTGAACTGAAAGCATACGCATATGAGCGTAAAGGTGTCATTAATGCCAGCATGGAATTTGACATCAACACACTGAGTCCAACCTATCGCCTTCTGGTGGGTGTACCTGGACGAAGTAATGCATTTGCCATTGCAGAGCGACTGGGACTGCCGGGTTACATTCTCGACTACGCCCGTGGCGAAGTGAAGGAAGAGGATCAACGGATTGAACACATGATTGCTTCTCTTGAAGAGAACCGTCTTACGGCTGAACAAGAGCGTGAGAAGGCAGAGAGCTTGCGCCAGGATATGGAGAAATTACGCAGTCGTCATCAGACCGAACTGGAGAAGCTGGAACAGCAGCGTGATCGCCGGATTGAAAAAGCAGAAGAAGATGCACGCAGCATTGTGGACAAAGCTCGCGCGGAAGCCGAGAAGATTATAGCAGATCTTCGCCTGTTGGCTATGGAAGAAGGTGCTTCCGTGAAGGAGCACAAACTCATTGCTGCCCGCAAACAGCTGGACGAGGCTGAACCGGAGAAACGCAGAAAAACGGTCAAGAAGGCGGCAACAGCGCCGAAGACTCGTGCTATCGGTCCTGGTGATGAAGTGCTTGTCTACAGTTTGAATCAAAAAGGCCATGTTGTAGAGATGGCGGGCAGCAAAGACGCTATGGTACAACTGGGGATTATGAAAATGAAAGTATCCCTGGATGACTTGGAACTGCAGCAATCGGCTCCCGCAGCCAAACCAAAGCAAAAACCGGTAACGGGTATGAAGCGCACACGTGATGACAATGTGAAAAGTGAATTGGATCTGCGTGGTACCAACCTGGAAGAAGCCCTGATGGAGACAGACCGGTTCATTGATGAAGCTTTCCTTGCCAACCTGGGCCAAGTTTATATTATTCACGGTAAAGGTACAGGAATTTTACGTTCCGGTATTCAGGATTACCTGCGTAAGCATAAACATATTAAAAGCTACCGGCTGGGCAATTACGGAGAAGGCGGGAACGGTGTGACCGTCGCAGAATTGGAATAGCCGGTCCATGAATCAATGATATTCTGCGACCTTATTCATGAAGGTCGCAGATGGGGAGAGGGGAACGGTGCGTGATAGAAAGCATTGACCAATTGCTGTCTCATCCCTTGGGGATGGTACTCGGTTTTTTCTCGGTAGCGATTATGGAGCTGCTTGTATTTCTGGCTTGCTTCGAACTGGTGACCAAGTATAAATGCTGGACGGAGATCAAGAAGGGCAATGTGGCCGTTGCGATGGCTACAGGAGGCAAGATCTTCGGGATCTGCAACGTATTGCGGTTCTGCATACAAGCGAAATCTTCGGTATATGAAGCCATGACGTGGTCATTCGTAGGGTTTATCCTTTTGCTCATTGCCTACTTTTTGTTCGAATTCCTGACACCCGTGTTCTCCATTGATAAGGAGATCGAATCGGATAACCGAGCTGTCGGATTGATATCCATGATTATTTCAGTCTCGCTGTCGTTTGTTATTGGCGCGAGCATTATCTAGGGGGACCGGTCATGAAGATATTGATACGGATTTTGTTTGCGGCATCGATCGTGTTTTTTGCCATCGGTGTCATCTATGTAATGAATACATGATTATATGAAAGAGAAAGGTTGATCAATATGGAAACAACAGTATGCCCTTGGTGTCAGACGGAGATTGTATGGGATGAGGAGCTCGGTCCTGAAGAAGAGTGTCCTTATTGCCACAATGAGTTAAAAGGATACCGTACACTCAACATTAACATCGATGATGAAGAGAACGATGAAGCTGAGGACGACATCTATGATGTAGACGATGTAACGAACGAGAAACAGACTACGGATCTTTCGGATCTGTGGGGGGATGAAGTCGAACTCAAATTGCCGGAGTTGCGAACGTTAACCAAATACGCGGATGAAGGTAATGATCTCATTCAGTATGAACAAGGTGTACAGAAGCAACTTGATCATCAGGAAGAAGTACCAGAGTGCCCGAATTGCCGGGAATTCATGATTCTCGCAGGTACACAAGCTACAACGCAGGATAACTTCACACCAGTTGCTAACGCAGCTTCAGGCGAAGGGTCACTATTGGCATCACCGTTTAAAGTATTGACCTATGTATGCTCGGGATGTTTCCAAGTTCAATACAGTCTGTCTGAGGAAGATCGTCTGCGTCTGATCAAGAACCTGAGTACGCAGGAATAAACATTTCGGCGATTCTAACCAATTTCATAGCAATCCTGAAGATTCATCATGTTTTCCTCTTGCTTGGGGCACGTTAACCCTAAGACCTACCTGTACATAGTTCACTTCAGGTGGATGAAGGAGGAGCAGATGAAGATTACTTTAGGCCGACAATCCATTCTGCTTTTGGGCGTGAATGGATTGTTTGCGTTAGCCGGAGCGCTGTCGGGAACCTTTTTGAATGTGTTTCTGTGGAAAAGCCGTCCGGATTATGCCATGTTGGGGTGGTTCACTCTCAGCCAGCAACTGGCCATTGGACTGACATTCTGGCTTGCTGGCAAATGGGTCAAGGAACACAATAAAATGAGTGCACTACGACTAGGTACTGCGCTGTCCGGTATATTTTATATGATAGTCCTCTGGGCTGGTTCCAAAGCTGTAGACTGGATATGGCCTCTGGGTATGCTACTAGGTTGTTCCTTGGGGTTATTCTGGATTGCATTTAATGTTGTGTATTTTGAAATAACGGATCGGGAAAACAGGGATTTATTCAATGGCTGGGTCGGGTTACTTGGTTCGATGACAGGAATTATAGGTCCATGGTTCTCCGGTCTGATTATTACTCGCATGACAGACAATACAGGATATCGGCTCATCTTCACGGTATCACTCGTTATTTATGTTATAGCAGTAGTTTGTAGTTTTTTTCTGAAAAAAAGAAAGGTGAGCGGTACATACCGCTGGTCGGAACCTTGGATACAGCTATCCAAGCGGGATAGTCCCTGGAGGACCTTAGGCCTGGGTTTATTCGCTCAGGGTGCACGTGAAGGTGTCTTTGCCTTCCTGATTGCACTGCTTGTATATTTGGCTACCGCACAGGAGTACAAATTGGGGCAGTTCTCACTCATCACTTCAGCTGTGGCACTAGTAAGTTATTGGGCAGCCGGGAAATGGTTTAAACCACAGTATAGATCAAAAGGCATGTTCATTGGAGCCCTCATTCTGCTTGTTGTGCTTCTTCCTCTTCTCTGGAAAGTGACCTATGGAACGCTGTTAATCATGGGTATTGGGAGTGCTGTTGCGATGCCGTTATATGTATTACCGATGATATCAGCGGGATTCGACATGATGGGCACAAGTGGCGAAAATGTAGAGAAAAGGGTTGAACTTGTCGTTTTGAGAGAGTTATGCCTGATGCTTGGCAGACTATGTGGGTTGGCCATATTTATTGTGACGGTCTTAAATGCTCCCTCTCTACGCATGTTAACCTGGCTTATTATTGTCCTCGGTGCTTCTCCGCTAATTGGATGGATCTTTATGCGCAAGTTATTGAACCGAACGGAAGGGCAAGAGCCCTCGGCTTAGCAGGCTTCCCAATATATAAACAGGGTACAGCGGCGGGAAAAGAGAACTTTCCGTGTGCTGTACCCTATTTGTAGTTGTATTGATTCAGTTGTTGGTTATACAGGAGATGGTTTACTTGTACGTGTGAGAGAGAACAGATCCATATCAGGGTTTTGTTTGCCAGTAATAGCATCCACAATTAAGGAAGCAGCAATCATGCTGTATACGGTCCCGTTACCTCCATACCCTTCTACAAAATATGAATGCGGATAATCGGGATGTGTACCGATCAGGGGGAGGCCATCATTCGTATTACCAAACACAGCGCCCCAGGCATAATCGACTTCAAGATCATCTAAAGGGAAATAGGAACGGACCTCTTCCAGGAGTGTATCTCCCCGGTGTTTTGAACGTATTTCACGTTGATCCTCTCGAGGTGTTTCTTCATCCAAACCGCCTGCGATGATTCTTCCGTCCGGTGTTGTTCGCATATACAAATATGGGCGAGCTGTCTCCCAAATCATGCTGTGTTCAAACCATTCACTAAGATCAGACAACGGTTTGGTAGCAATCGCGTAGGTCGTTTTCAGATAGGCTCCGCGATCCTTTTTGATGTCCTGTGTCTCGTAACCGGCAGCAAATATGACTTTCTTGGCACGGATTTTACCGTTGGCAGTGTGGCAGACTACACCATCTTCATCGTATTCACAGTGTATCATCTCCGTCTGACCATAGATTCGAGCGCCACGCTTATTGGCGGATTCAAACAAGGCATGAACAAAACGATAGGGGTTCACTTCCGCATCTCCCATGGTGTACAGTGCAGCGGGTTTGCTGAAGGGGAAATGCTGGCTTATTTTGTCGGCATCCCACAGTTCAGCTTCAAAACCATAACGCTTCAAGGTCTGATATTCTTCCTCCAATAGGGCCACATCATCTTCACTGCTCGCAAAACAAAGACTTGTTCGTGGGATAAACCAAGGGTCTGTATCCAGGCTGTCTGCAATTTGAGCAAGTTGTTTCATTGCTTCACGACAAAGCTCATAAAAACGTACGCCTGTTGCTTCACCAAAAGTGTGGATACATGAGGTTAGTGTCTTGTCATTGGTGTATTGTAAAAGACCTGTATTGGCAGAACTGCTGCCGTTGGCAATGTCTCGCTTATCAATCACAACAGTGTTAACACCCTGTTCCGTGAGTAGTTTAGATGTCAATGCGCCCCCCATGCCCCCACCAATGATGAGGCAGTCACAAGAGATGTCTTCTTGCAGAGCAGAATAATTAAATGTTGAATTGAAAGTGGAGGGCCAGAAAGGTGTGCCATAGACCAGATCCATTAGAAACATCTCCTTTATAATTTAAATTTGTATACTTTTGTGTGACCGGGTTAACAATAATTGCGCATAAACTTTATGCCGAGGAGGCCATCGAAACATGCAGAATCATACTATGCAAGCGCTGAGTCCCAAGGAATTGAACTACATTGCGGACTCTATCACCAATGAAGAACTGCTGATTAAGCAGTGTGCAGCCACAGCTTCCATCACACATAATCCACAAATTCAACAAGCTCTGAATCACTATGTTCGCTCACATGAACAACATCTGAACACGCTTGTCAATGCATTGCAGCAACATCAGTCTCTTGCACCGGCGCAAGTCAGTAATTGAAGACAACTCTAACTGTATAGGAGGAAAACGCATGTATTCTCAATCTTTATCATCTAATGGCGCTTTTATGCAGGAGCAGGATCTGCTGAAGTCGATTCTTGCAGATTTAAGACGAACCTCACGCGAATATACGACTGCGACAACGGAAGCTTCCTGCCCCATGACACGTCGAATGTTCACAGACCTGACGAACGATACCCTAAGATTACAAGGGGAACTGTTCAATCTGATGCAGCAAAACAACATGTATTCTGTCTCATCCAAGGCACTTCGTCAGGATGTGGACAAGCAAATTCAGTCCGCCCACCAGACCCAACAAAAGTGTCAGCAGTTCATTCAGGAAAAGAATACGCAGAACAGTTCATATAGCCAAGCTCCTAATGTGCCGCAGCATCAACCGAATTACGGTAACCCTTATTACATGTAACCTTTGCAAAAGAGGTTTGAAGCACCTAATGGTAAAGGACCATACCACCGCTTGCCTGAATTCAGGGCAGGCGGTCTTTTGTCTATGCATCAACGTCAAATTCATGTAATATAAGTATTAATTCATTTTCAGGAACCTGGATGATGCTGGAGGGAAAACCATGAAAGATTTGAACGATCTGCAATTAAAAGTTCTGGATCTGCTGAAGGAAGACGCGAGAAGGACTCCCGCACTGCTGTCGACGCTGCTGGGGGAGTCGGAAGACAAGATCAAGAACGCCGTGGCACAGCTAGAACAAGACCACGTCATCGTGAAATACGCAACCGTCGTGAACTGGAGCAAAATAGATGATGAAAAAGTAACGGCCTTGATTGAAGTACAGATCACGCCGGAGCGTGGTCGTGGTTTTGAAGGGATTGCTGAACGTATTTATCTCTATCCGCAAGTGAAGTCCGTATATCTCATGTCTGGTGCATACGATCTGCTCGTTGAAGTGGAAGGTGGCAACCTGCGTGAAGTCGCTAATTTTGTGTCGGAGAAACTGTCTCCGATAGACTCTGTACTTTCAACCAAAACAAATTTTATTCTTAAAAAATATAAGCAGGACGGGATTATCTTTGAAGACCATCAGGAAGACAACCGTCTCATGATCTCGCCGTAAAGGAAGATGTGTCATGATAGTGAATGAACAGACAACCGGGAACAACAAGAAAATGACATCTTATCTGGCACCCCTCGTGCAGCAGATACCTCCATCCGGAATTCGCAAATTTTTTGATCTGGTTGGAGACAACAAGGATATTATCACATTGGGTGTGGGTGAACCTGATTTTGTTACCCCTTGGCATATGCGTGAAGCTTGTGTATACTCGCTGGAAAGAGGTATGACCAGTTACACATCCAACGCAGGTATGCCGAAGTTAAGAGAAGCCATCAGTGAATATCTGGATACTCAGTTTGATACCAAATACGATCCCAAGGATGAGATTATTGTTACCGTGGGTGGCAGTGAAGCGATTGACCTGGCTTTGCGAGCATTAATCGTACCTGGCGACGAGATTCTCATTCCTGAACCTTCGTACGTGGCGTATTCACCAATCGCTTCAATCGGTGGCGGTATACCGGTTGGTGTTGAAACCTATGCGAAAGATCAGTTCAAGTTAACGGCCGAAGCACTTGAAGCTGGTATCACACCAAAGTCGAAAGTGGTTATTCTGTGTTATCCGAGTAATCCCACTGGAGCCATCATGACGTATGAAGAGTGGCTGCCTATTGCTGAAGTGATTAAAAAGCATGATCTGATTGTGATCGCGGATGAAATTTACGCTGAATTGACGTATACGCAAAAACATGTTAGCTTTGCAGCTATCCCTGACATGAAGGAGCGGACCATTCTCGTAAGCGGATTTTCGAAGGCTTTTGCAATGACAGGTTGGCGGATCGGTTACATGTGTGGTCATCCTGAGCTTATTGCAGCCATGCTCAAAATCCATCAGTATACGGTAATGTGTGCGCCGGCCATGGGTCAGGTTGCTGCACTTGAGGCGTTGACAAATGGTTTGGGTGAGAAAGATCGGATGGTAGAATCGTATAATCAGCGTAGACGTTTAATTGTGCAGGGCTTCAGAGATATTGGACTTGATTGTCATGAACCTCAGGGAGCATTCTATGCATTCCCGAGCATTCAAAAGACGGGTATGAGTTCAGACCTGTTTGCTGAGCGATTGTTAACGGAGAATAAAGTGGCTGCTGTTCCGGGCAATGTTTTTGGCCCTCAGGGTGAAGGCTTCTTGCGTTGTTCTTATGCTACTTCTGTAACCCAATTAAATGAAGCTTTGGAACGAATCGGAAACTTTGTTTACAAACTGCAAAAAGAGGGTTAATACTAAAGTAGAATCTTTTTACAAATGTGACATTGTTATTATTGGAAAAAAATAACTTTCTTTTACAAAATAATGTGATATAATTCAAATTTGAAATAAGTTTTCATATATTTGGAAACCATTTTTCCAAGGAGGGGTTAGCTTTGTTTTGTGTTGAATATGATTTACCGACGAATCGTGGGCACTATCTGGCAGAAGGCGATCATGGCGACCGATGGTCGGTGAAACCCGATAACGCATCTTTGCATGACATTTCCTTGGAAGATGAAATTCATATGCTTCGTCGCAAGATGGAACAGATCTTCCTCGAAGAGAAATCATTCACATCCGATATTGTAATTGAGATCAGCAGTTTGCTGGATTTAAAGATTAATGAATATATGAAGGCTAACCCGATTAAAGCAAAATAACGTTTATGCTGGATTGAAACGTTTCATTAATCGAATTAGAAAGGGAGACCTGAGAAGGTCTTCTTTTTTTGTGTGTAAAGGCAGGGTGAACCCCCGATAAGCCAGGTTATTTTTTTGCGTGGAACAATTGTGATATATTGGACATAGGAGACTAAAGGGGGAACTGGAATGAAGAGATTTTGGGGGCTTACTGCAATCATTTCTATCGTTTTTCTGCTTGCTGGTTGTGGAGGTAAAGATGGTTTTTCGATTTTCATCATTGATAACCAAGGAAATCCATCTGTAATCTCAGAACAGTTACAGGCCAATCTGCAACAGAAACTGGGCGAGGAACCCAAGGTAGAAGTGATCACCAGTGCGATGTATGATGTTCAGAAAATTATGGTAGAATATGCGGCTGGAGGACATGATATTTTCATATTGCCTGAATCCGACATGAAACAATACGGAAGTAATGGCTCCAATGTTCCGCTGGATGATACTTTTGATCCCAAGAAGTTTGAACGGGGTGTATTTGAGGGTGGAGTATTGGTAGAGAAGGGTGAAGGAGATGGAGGTTCAGATCTCAAGCAAGAATCACATCTTTACGGCATTCCACTCGAAGATATGAAAATGTTTAAAGATGTAGAATATGCTGCGAGCAATTTGTTCGCTACCATTCCAGTGTCATCTTCCAATGTCGAAGAATCCAAAAAAGTGCTGAAGGCGCTGACAGAGTAAAGAAAATTCAGAATGGCTATGGAAGGAGGGAAGCGGATTGCTGATTACGGTCACAGGCGGCATAGGTAGTGGTAAAACCCGGTTTGCCCTTAAGTACGCAGCCGGGATTAGCCGGGAGGGTGTATATTTATCCACCGGTGATCATGATCCCGTTATTCCCGAATTGCCATCCGCTCATTATCGTGCCATTCATGCCGGGAACGGTCAGCATCTGACAGAGGTGATCACCCAGATTAATCGGGAATCCAATCTGTTTTTGGCGGATCAGCGAATTGTAATTGTAGACAGTCTGACCTCCTGGATGGCTGCCGGTTTCAGGGCAACAAAGGATCTGGATCATCAGCGTTCAGAGACACAGCTTTTGCTTGATGCTTTATTGTCTTATCAGGGGAAGTTGCTTGTGATTACCAATGAAATGCATGGCACATTGCATCCTACCGAGGAAGAACGAATATTTACAGCGAGAATGGCTTCGGTTAATCGGATGCTGCAGATACATGCTGAAAAGATGTACATGCTGGTAT
Source organism: Paenibacillus sp. FSL K6-1122 (assembly GCF_037977015.1). NCBI lineage: Bacteria > Bacillati > Bacillota > Bacilli > Caryophanales > Paenibacillaceae > Paenibacillus > Paenibacillus sp. FSL K6-1122. The sequence goes on from NZ_CP150272.1 coordinate 2,040,665, forward strand.
CTGGTCTGGCTATCGATCTTAAGAGTCAGGGCATGCGAAATGAAGATGAACGATAGCGAGATGACATAAACGGGTGACATAAAGAAGCCTCCTTAACCACGAATTGGTGGCGAGGAGGCTTTATTTATTAAGCTATTCTTTTTATTTCTGCTTTTTGCTACGTCTGATCCACCAGATGATACATCCGATGACAATGATGGCCAGAATGACGTACACTACAATGGAATAGACGTCCATAAAGTGCAAAATGCTCTCCCATGATGCGCCAAGCGCAGCACCAACGCAGACAAGAATGACATTCCAGATCAATGTACCAATGGTTGTAAAGAGAAGGAATAAACCAAATTTCATATTGGACATGCCTGCGGGAATGGAGATAAGACTACGAACGAGGGGAACCATTCGGCAGAATAATACGGTCCACATGCCATATTTGTCAAACCATGCATCGACACGGTGAATATCCTCTTTTTTGATGCGCAGAACATGTCCCCAGCGTTCCACAATTTTCTCAAGGCGTTCGACGTCAATGAGTAGACCAATACCATACAGGATCACAGCACCAAGGACAGAACCAATAGTTGCAGCGATAATAACTCCTGGAAGAGTGAGACTGGTATAGGTGGTCATGAATCCGCCAAACGGCAAGATGATTTCGGATGGAATCGGGGGAAATACGTTCTCAAGAGCAATAATGAGTGCAATGCCTATGTAGCCGTATTGTTCCATGAAATCGGTTATCCAGTTTTGCATAATCGTCTCCTTTACTTTTGGTTTCCTTTGATTTGTCGTATACTCGGCAGAGCACACCAATTCTTATATACGTGTAAAGCGATAGACGGGTTTCTGAAAAAATGGCATTCCCGTATTCATTATTATATTACCAATTGGAGGGATAACGATGGGCATATATACACGAACAGGTGACGAAGGACAGACTTCGGTTATCGGTGGACGCGTCATCAAGGATGATGACCGGGTTGAGGCTTATGGTACGATTGATGAGTTGAACTGTTTTGTAGGCCAGGCGATCAGCCTTATTGACTCGGCTCAAGGGGAATTTGAAGATCTGCGTGAACATCTGCTGGAAGTTCAGCAGGAACTGTTTGATTGCGGGTCGGATCTGGCCTTTGTGAAGATTAGTGAGACCAAATATAAGGTGAGAGATGAAATGGTCACACGTCTGGAACAATGGATCGACCAGTATGATGCAGAGAACCCAAAAGTGGAACGGTTCATTATTCCTGGTGGCAGTCAGCTGTCTTCTGCTCTTCATGTGTGCCGTACTGTATGTCGTCGCGCAGAGCGTCGCACGGTAACACTTGGACAACATACAGATATTAATCCGTCTGTACGACGGTATCTAAACCGACTGTCTGATTACTTCTTCGTGGTTGCACGGACAGCCAACGCGAGACAACAGGTGGCGGATATTGAATATGTGCGGAGCAAAAAAGTCTTCCGCCGCAAAGAATGAGCCAGTATTATTCGCCGATTGTCTACACGGTGACCGAACAAGAAGATGGCTGGCTGCTGAAGACCGTGCTTCAGCGCCGGCTGCTGGTGTCGCGTAAGCTTTTGTCCAAAATTAAGCTGACGGAGCAAGGTATCATGCTTAATGGAGAGCGCGTGTACATTAGCGTCAAGGTAGCTGCGGGTGATGTCGTTGAAGTTCGGATGGAGCAAGAGGAATCGGATGATATTTTGCCTGAGCTTATTCCCTTTACCGTTCTGTATGAAGATGAGCACTTGCTTATTGTCAACAAGGATGCGGGCATCATCGTTCATCCGACGCATGGACATTATACGGGTACTTTGGCAAATGGCGTTGTTCATTATTGGAAATCTAAGGGTGAGCGCTTCCGGTTCAGACCGATTCATCGACTTGATCAGGAAACGTCAGGTGTGCTCGCCATAGCCAAGAACCCTTATGTGCATCAACATGTCTCTGAACAGATGATTGCAGGAACAGTGGACAAGAAATATATTGCACTTGTGCACGGCAGTCCTGTCCCGGAACAGGGGGCAGTAGATGGACCGATCGATCGCGATCCTGAAGAGCCACACCGCCGAATCGTAACACCTGATGGCTACGCTGCAAGAACGTTGTACACGACCGTAACACGTTGGTCAGGGGGCAGCGCCAGTGCGATAAGCCTCAAGCTGGAAAGTGGCAGAACCCATCAGATCAGGGTACATATGACGTCCATCGGCTGCCCGTTGATAGGTGATCGAATGTACAAGACACTACCTGTGCATGAGATCGATGAGCAGACCATGGCTGTTCAAGAAGAACGGGATACCTGGATCGAACGCCAAGCATTACACGCTTGTGAATTGACGTTTGAACATCCCATTCTAAAGGAACGCATAACGTTCCAAGCTCCTTTTCCAGCAGATATGGCCGCGCTAGAGAAGCGTTTGAATGATGACGCAGCTCCCAGAGAAGAACTGTAGGAAGCTGCGACGGGGCTCTTAGTTTTGCACCTCGTATCGCAGTTTCCTGCACGGCCTGTCCTGTTTGGAGTTCAACGCTGTTTGTCTTACCCTTGTGAGGGATGCTTTATGCACCCGAACAACATGCCGTAGGCTAATCTTTATGGTTTAATGTATTGATGCTTACCCATTTCATGTTAAATATTTCAAGAATTCAAATCTCAAAAGCTTTTAAGGATACAAAAGCTGTAAGATTTTGATCCGAAAAAATATAGCCGAATGTGAGTTTTTGATCTCATTCGCAAAAGTCAGTAAAATTACATGGCGATGGTATCGATTTGGAGCGACTTTTGGATTTGCGAAGCAAACCAAGGGAAGCGAAAAGTCGAAACCGGAGCAGAGGAGGAACACATACATGAGTAACTTAAAAGTATATCAATATGCCAAATGCGGCACATGCCGCAAAGCTGTAAAATGGCTTGAAGCTCAAGGACACGAGCTGGAGTTAATCCCTATTTTTGATTCACCGCCATCCGAATCTGAACTAACAGAACTCATCCAAAAGAGTGGACTGGAAGTAAAAAAGTTCTTTAATACGAGTGGGGAAGTGTACAAAGAACAACAATTGAAGGACAAGCTTCCGGGCATGTCCGCTGATGAACAGATTCGTTTGTTGGCTTCCAATGGTCGGCTGATCAAACGTCCGATCGTTACGGATGGAGAAAAGGTGACGGTTGGATTCAAGGAAGAAACGTACGAGCAGGAATGGAATAACGCATAAACGCGCTGAATATCAGCCTTGAATTGTTCAAAATTCAGGGCTTTTTTGGCTGAACGATGGTTGGCGGAACTATGCTATAATGATAGAATTAGTTTCGATATTTTATATGCTAGATTTAGATAGGAGAGAACAAATTCAAGTGAATCAACGTAATGAACCTACTTTGTTGCTGGTAGACGGTATGGCGGTGTTGTTCCGTGCTTTTTATGCGACATCTGCAAGCGGATATATCAGACGTACAAAGGCAGGGTTGCCTACCAACGCAGTCTACGGATTTATCCGTTATTTCTGGGATGCGGTTCAGACTTTTGGGCCAAGTCATGTCGTATGTTGTTGGGATATGGGCGGTAAGACGTTCCGCGGTGAAGAATATGCAGCCTACAAAGGCAACCGGGCCGAAGCTCCGGATGACCTGATTCCCCAATTTGCTCTGATTCGTGAAGTCATGGATAGCCTGGGTATTCCGAATATAGGTGCACAAGGATTCGAAGCCGACGATTGCATCGGGACGCTTGCGAAGTATTATACCGAAGAGACCGATATGAATGTTATGGTACTGACGGGTGACCACGACATGTTGCAACTGATCAATGACCGCACAAGTATCATTATTATGAAAAAAGGCCATGGCAACTACATGGTGTACAACCCTGAAACGCTCATGGCTGAGAAACAACTGACACCTCGTCAAGTGATTGACATGAAGGGTCTGATGGGAGATGCCAGCGACAATTATCCCGGAGTACGGGGAATTGGTGAGAAAACAGCGTTGAAGCTTGTACAGGAATACGGCTCCATTGAAGGGATTCTGAGCAACATGGATAAACTGACCCCTTCGGTGCGTAACAAGATTGAGAATGATCTGGACATGCTTCATTTGTCCCGCAAACTGGCAGAGATTCATTGTGCTGTTCCGGTTGCCTGTGCGCTGGATATCTGTGAATTGCGTCTTGATCCGGATATGGTGATGGACAAGTTTGAACAACTTGAGATGAAGAGCCTTGGCTCTTGGATGGGAGTGGCAATAGGGTGAGCAACATGAATAACGTACGAACAGGCAAAAAGTGGTGGACAGGGGCTATGGCCCTTGTCCTGGCCTTGCCCGTAATTCTTTCGGGAGCAGTAAGTGCACCACAGACAGTGGATGCCAAAGCAGCAATTAGTACCAAAGTACAGAAAGTAAAAGCAGCAGGACGTAATTTTACCGTACAGACCGTTTCGATTCCAAAGGGAACACCGGTTACTGTCGGACTCGCGAAGAAGCAAGTTGGCCAGACGGCAACATTGCCATCGATTGTGAAAGCCTATGGTGCGCAAGCAGCCATTAACGGAGCATTTTTTGAAGCATATAACGGAGCACCAGATCCATACGGTATGTTAATAGCAAATGGTAAGGTCATACATATTGGAAGATACGGAACATCCATCGGATTTAAGGAAGACGGCTCGGCGATCATGGATTCACTTCAGGTGAGTTTGACAGGTAAAGTAACGGATACAAAAGGTAAATCACGGAGTTGGTATGCAACCTTTATTAATCGAACACCTTCAGCGAACGCAAGCATTACGATGCTGTATACGCCTGAACGAGGTGCCACAGTCGGATTCAAAGGTGGGACTGCGGTTGTCATGGAGAAAGGTATCGTGACCAAAAAAGTGCCCAATACAAATGTAGCGATCCCTAAGAATGGCTCGGTACTGGTCTTCACAGGTAATCAGAAGTCTTCTTCGGACCGTTTCACTGTTGGTTCGACCGTAGAAATGAATTATAAGTATACGAACGCAGCAGGCAAAGAGATCCCTTGGCAAGATGTAGTGACTGCTGTTGGGGCAGGACCCCGCCTGGTGAAAGACGGTAAGGTAGCTGTCAATCCGACGAGCGAAGGTTTCAAGGATGCCAAGATTCTTAATGCTTCCGGAGCCAGAAGTGGTATTGCGATCATGGCGGACGGTTCTGTTATGCTGGCTACCGTTTCCGGAGCAACAATCAAGGAGTGGGCAGCGGTGATGCAGAAGCTTGGCGCCAAACAGGCCATGAATCTGGATGGCGGTGCTTCCTCGGGTATGTATGCCGGGGGCAAAATGTTGACTTCTCCAGGTCGGCTATTGAGTAATACACTCGTATTTGGCGCTTCTGTGCGTTAAAAGAAAGTGATTATGGGAGGTATGACGCAAATGACACTCACATCTGATCGAAAGCCAGGGGAGGGCAATACAGCTGTTCTGGCCATTAATGTAGGACTGCCGCAGCCGCTCCCTGGGCAGAAGCGTGAAGTGCTGAGCGGCATTGTGAAACATCCTGTATCCGACGCGGTTTTCCTGTCATTCACTGGAATGACAGGGGACGCGCAGGCGGATCTGGTGCATCATGGCGGACCTGACAAAGCCGTTTGTGTATACGATTACAGTCGTTATCCGGCGCTGGAACAACTGATGGATCGCAAGCTGGATTGGGGAGCTTGTGGAGAAAATCTGACGGTTGAAGGCTGTGCCGAAGAAGACGTACGGATTGGTGATGTGTACGAGTTGGGCCAAGCCACAGTGCAGGTCAGTCAGCCCAGACAACCTTGCTTCAAGCTGGGTGCGAGGTATGACTATAAGGAGCTGCCTGTTTATTTTCAGGAGAGTGGATATACCGGCTTTTACTTTCGTGTACTGCAAGAAGGTGAGGTAGGGCCTTTATCGATATTTCGACGGATCAGCACCGATCCAGCCTCAATGACGGTTCTTGAAGCCAATCGAATCATGCATCAGGGGAAAGAAAATGTCGAAGGTATTCAGGCGTTGCTGGCCATTCCTGCGCTGTCAGACAGCTGGAGGCAAACGTTAATGAAACGATTGTCCAAGCTGGAGAACAAGCAGCAGGGTAATTATCGTGTCATCAAGTAAAGCAATTCGAATTCCTTTTTAAACTAACTTGGGAGTGTGACTAACATGACGATCTTAGGCGCAATTGAAGCAGGCGGAACCAAATTTGTATGTGGTATTGGCACGGAAAATGGAGAAGTTCTGGAACGTGTAAGTTTTCCAACAACAACACCGGAAGAGACCATGGCTCAAGTGATTTCATTTTTTGAAGGCAAAGGCATTGAAGCTCTGGGTGTAGGTTCATTCGGTCCGATTGATCCGATTGAAGGAAGCCCAACATATGGCTATATCACAACAACACCTAAACCACACTGGGGACAATATAACGTGATTGGCAAGCTCAAGGAGCATTTTGATGTGCCGATGACATTTGATACGGATGTGAATGGTGCGGCACTTGGAGAAGCAACCTGGGGCGCTGCACAAGGTCTTGAGAGCTGTCTGTATATCACTGTGGGTACAGGTATTGGTGCAGGCGCTGTGGTTGGCGGTAAAATGGTCCATGGATTGTCACATCCAGAGATGGGACATATCATTGTACGCAGACATCCGGAGGATACATACGAGGGTTTCTGTCCGTATCATGGTGACTGCCTCGAAGGCCTTGCAGCTGGCCCAGCTATTAACAAACGTTGGGAGCAACCGGCTTATGAACTGCCTGCAGATCATAAAGCTTGGGAGATCGAAGCACATTACCTGGCACACGCCCTGATGAACTATGTTCTGATTCTCTCTCCGCAGAAAATTGTCATGGGTGGCGGAGTAATGAAGCAGGAGCACCTGTTCCCGATGGTTCGTAGCAAACTGCAGGAGTTGCTTGCAGGATACGTTCAGCATCCGGCACTTCAATCCGACATTGACCAGTATGTTGTTTCACCAGGACTTGGCGACAATGCAGGGCTGTGTGGTTCGCTGGCGCTTGCCAAGTTGGCATTGAATAAGTAGAGCAATAAGGGATTGACGAATTTTACCATTGTGGTATGATATGGGCAACAGCATAGTACGGTTAATGAGGAAGCACCTCTCTTGCATGGATTTTGCAGGAGGGGTGTTTTTTTATGCTGCCTATAGGTAGTATCTCTAACTCGTATAAGCTGAATATTCAAAGGGAGGGAACGAAAATGGAAGTCATTTTCATGAACAGATTGTCCAGAATGTCAGATCAGAATGCAGAGTATGCACAGTTATGGATTGGGGAAGAGGAAGATAGTTGGCAGCTGGGATGGAGTCGCTACGAGGAAGGAGAGCGTGAGGACAGCATCTGGTATGAAGGGACTTCTTGGGAGGAGCTGCTTCATATTTACCGTCATCAGCTTGCCATACAGATGAGTGAGGGGTACCGACCGCAGTTGCAGGGGTTATTTCATGAGAATGATGATCTGAAGTCACGCAGTTATGGTGGACAGCGGCTCCATTGTTACAGTGAGTTATACGGCAATGAACAATTATATACGGATCTGTGCACATGGCGCAGGAAGAGAGCTGTGTCTGACCGGAAGGCACCGTATTTTATTGCAACGAATCGTCTGCTGCGTTTGATCAGTGCCTTTGTTCCGCAGTCGATGGATGAACTGATGCAACTGCCGGGCGTAGGAGAGAGCAAAGCGACTGAGTATGGTACGGAATGGATGGAGATTACAAACGGGTTGGAGCGTTCAACGACATTCCCGCTGGAATGGGTATACACGGCGCTGAAGGAAGAAGAGTATGAGAGCTGGTTATACAAGCAGAGAGAGCAGAAGTACAAGCAGGAACTTGATAAGTTCACCACGCGTAAGCAGGTGCTTGAAGGCATGAAGGAAGGGTATACGTTAGAGGAGATTGTTAATCGATCCGGATTATCCCGACGCGAGTTGGTTGAGCTGTTAGAGGCATTGGATCACGAAGGTTATGACACCGATTGTCTTCTTGATGTGGAGCTGGCAGTGATGCCAGAGAACGAACAAGAGGCCGTATGGAGTGCGTATGAGGAGCTGGGAGATACGTTCCTGAAGCCAGTATTACATAAGGTGTATGGAGGAGAGAAACCCGATGGAGGAAGTCTGGAGCAGGTCTATGAAAGACTGCGCATGATTCGAATCCGCTTCCGTCGGCACGCAGAGACAGAGAAGAATGTTGGTTAATGATCAGAAATGAAAAAAGACGAGGCGTTTCTCCCGGAGGAGCGCTTCGTCTTTGTTATTTCATACGAGTTCATACCCAGTCTTTCTTGCGGAAAATGAAGAACATGCTCAGGCCCAGTGTAACCATCAGGCCAATCACAACAAAATAACTGTATTTCCAGTTAAGCTCTGGCATATTCGTAAAGTTCATGCCGTATATACCGGTAATGACCGTCAGCGGCATGAAGACCGTGGTGATGGCGGTAAATACACGCATGATCTCATTCGCCCGGTTCGCAATACTGGATTGGTAGGCTTCTCGCAAGTTGCCCATCAGGTCGCGATATGTCTCAAAGGTTTCAGATATTTTTACGGCATTCTCATAGATGTCACTGAAATACTTTTGCAGTTGATCATCGATGAGACGCAGATCTTTTTTGTTGAGTGTATTAATGACCTCTTTCTGAGGTCCGAGCACTTTCTTCAGCCACAGAATCTCACTGCGCAGCCCGATAATTTCACTCAAATGTGACTTTTTGGTGTGCATCAGAATGTCTTCCTCAAGCTTCTCGATTCGTGCTTCAATTCGGTCACCTACGGTGAAATAATTATCAACAATCAAGTCAACCAGCAAATACAGCAGACGATCCGGTGTACTGATTTCCTGTTCCCACAGGATCGGTTTCAGTGTGCGCAATTCGCTGATCTTGTGCTTGGTAACACTAATAATGAAATGTCTGCCAAGGAATAAGTTGACCGCACGTAGAAATATCTCTTCATCATCAAAACGGATGCTATTAATCACAATAAAATAATGGTTCTCATAAATTTCAATCTTCGGACGTTGTTCTTCGTCACTAAGACAGTCTTCTACAGCCAGATCATGCATCAAGAACAGCGGCTGAAGTACCGCCAAATCGTCTACGTCTGCATCAATCCAGTAAAATCCTTCCGCTGGTGGAGTCAGCGCCTGCTGAATGTCGTCCACCGGAATAAATACACCGTTGTTTACCAACCGGATTTTCATCGTTAATCTACTCCTTCTGCACCCGCCAACTTGGCGGATATTATCATTATGGGCGCAAAAAGAACAAATCAGCCGGTCGGCAGCGGAGCCTGGAGATCAGGGCTGCGTTCACTATATAATCAAACGGAAGTCACGTCCCGCTGCCGGCATGCTGATGTCAGTTCTCTATGCAGTTTGTCGGAATTCGGCTGCCAGTCAGGCCTCGGGTCGCCATCCATTTAATATGTCACCTCTCACATAAGGGTTTATAACACCTTGTTTAGTATACCGCTGGTACAAGGTGCTTTCAAGCGCAAAAATGTGTCTATTTCGCGCCCTGAGGCAGTGTATGACAACGGATGATGAACGGTTCCGATCTGGGAAGCAGACATCGAACTGCAACTTGACGTGAGGGCATTAATGTAATAAAGTAGACGGTGAACCATATTTAATTACAATCTAATACAGCGAAATCTTATCAAGAGTAGGTGGAGGGACTGGCCCGATGAAACCCGGCAACCGGCGGTATACCGCACGGTGCTAATTCTTGCAGCGACTAAGTGTCAGGTGGCACTGTTGTAACTGAGAGATGAGAGAGGCGCATATCTATTTTACATATGACCTTTCTCGAAATCCGAGGAAGGTCTTTGTCATATGCCCCGACTTCTCAGCAGTGATTTTCGCTAAGGAACTTGAGGTTGTTTGTAACGTTGGATGAAAGAGCAATTCAATGTTTTTACAAGCTCAAGGCAGTCTATAACTGTATTGATGTGAAGACATCAAGCCAAGGGTGGCTGCATCTATCTATGCACAAGGAGGAGTTAGACTTACTATGCCAATCAAAATACCCGATACGCTACCAGCAAAAGAAGTACTTGAAGGAGAGAATATCTTCGTCATGGATGAAACTTCTGCATATCAGCAGGATATTCGTCCACTCCGTATCGCTATATTAAACCTGATGCCCACAAAGGAAACGACCGAAACACAATTGCTTCGTCTGGTGGGAAACACGCCTATTCAGGTGGATGTCGTTCTTGTACATCCCAAATCCCATACGTCGAAGAATACGTCTCAAGAGTATTTGGATCTGTTCTATAAAACCTTTGATGAGATTGAGCACCGTCGTTTCGATGGAATGATCATTACGGGTGCCCCGGTGGAACAGATGGATTTCGAAGACGTGAACTATTGGAATGAAATCCAGGAGATCTTCGAATGGACCAAAACCAATGTGACTTCAACCCTCCACATATGTTGGGCTTCTCAGGCAGGTTTATACCATCATTTTGACGTACCCAAGGTTGCACTTGATGAAAAGTGTTTTGGCGTTTTCCCACATACCATCAATAAACCACATGTTCCGTTGTTGCGTGGATTCGATGAAGTATTCAACGTTCCACATTCCCGTCATACGGAAGTGAGACGCGAAGATATTGAAAAGAATGAGAATTTAGAGATTTTGGCTGAATCTGAGGAAGCGGGGATCTTCCTGGTTGCTACCAAAGACGGCAAACAGATTTTTGCCACAGGACATGCCGAGTATGACCCGTTCTCATTAAAGTGGGAGTATGACCGGGATGCAGCCAAAGGTTTGGATATCGCATTGCCTAGGCATTATTATCCGAATGACGACCCTTCCCGTGTGCCACCAGCTACTTGGCGCGCTCATGCCAACTTATTATTCTCTAACTGGCTCAATTACTATGTGTATCAAGAAACACCTTACGATATTGGCCCGCAAATCTAATCGAGATTACAGGAGGATGCAGCAATGGAAGACAACAACAAGTTGAAAATCGAAAGCCGCTTAGCACAAATTGGGTCCATTAATGAACCGGTAACAGGCGCCATTAACTTTCCGATCTATCAATCCACTGCGTTTCGCCACCCGAAGCTTGGACAAAGCACGGGGTTTGATTATATTCGTACGACTAATCCAACCCGTAAAGTATTGGAAGAAGCCGCCGCAGCGCTGGAGTCCGGTGATGCAGGGTTTGCCTGTAGCTCGGGAATGGCCGCGCTGCAAACGATCTTTGCCATGTTTGGTCAAGGGGATCATCTGATTGTATCGCTGGATCTGTATGGTGGAACCTATCGTCTGCTGGAACGTATTCTGTCCCGTTTCGGCGTAACTGCAAGTTATGTGGACACGAATGACCTGGCAGCACTGGAGAAGGTTCGTCAGCCGAATACCAAAGCTGTATTTATTGAGACACCAACCAATCCACTGATGATGATCACAGATGTGGAAGCTGTCGCTTCCTGGGCGAAAAGTTACAACCTGTTGACCATTGTTGACAACACGTTGCTGACTCCATTTTTCCAACGTCCGATTGAACTGGGTGCCGATATCATCATTCATAGCGCTACCAAATATCTGGGCGGACATAATGATGTGCTCGCCGGACTAATTATTACCAAAGGTGAGGCGTTATCTGCTGAGATGGCGTTCCTGCATAATTCCATTGGAGCGGTATTATCTCCAAGTGACTCCTATCAGCTGATGAAAGGTATGAAAACGCTGGCTCTTCGCATGGAGCGTCATGAGCACAATGCAATTACTATTGCCAAATACTTGCTTGAGCACCCAGCGGTGGTTGAAGTGTATCATCCAGGTCTATCCGATCATCCGGGGTATGGGATACAGAACAAACAATCCACGGGTAACACAGGTATCTTCTCTTTCAAAGTGAAGGATGCACGTTATGTTGAACCGTTGCTACGTCATATCCAACTCATTGCTTTTGCCGAAAGTCTCGGCGGAGTTGAATCACTCATGACTTATCCAGCAGTACAGACTCATGCGGATATTCCGCTTGAAATTCGTGAAGCCGTAGGTGTGGATGACCGTCTGCTCCGGTTCTCCGTAGGCATTGAACATGCCGAAGATCTGATTGCAGATCTCGGCAATGCTCTGACAGTTGCACAACAGGAAGTGGAAGGAGGCGTGCACTCATGAGTGAGTCCAACAACAAGCCCAAATCCGAGTTAAAATTTGATACCAAATTGCTCCATTTTGGAGATGAGATTGACAAAACGACTGGAGCGTCCAGTGTACCGATCTACCAAGCATCAACATTCCATCATTTTGATATCTTCAATCCGCCTCAACATGATTACAGTCGTTCGGGTAATCCGACACGTCAGGCTTTGGAAGATTACATCACACTGCTGGAGGGCGGTGCACGAGGATTCGCCTATTCATCGGGAATGGCCGCGATATCCAGCGTGTTCATGATGTTCTCCGCAGGGGATCACATGATTGTTACGGAAGACGTATATGGAGGTACGTATCGTTTGCTTACTTCCATATTAAGCCGTATGCAGATCGAGACAACCTTTGTAGACATGACCAATATAGATGAAGTAAAAGCGGCACTCAAGCCAAACACCAAGGCAGTTTATATGGAAACACCTTCCAACCCTACACTGCGAATTACGGATATCGCTGCCGTAACTGACTGGTCGAAGGAACATGACCTGATCACGATTCTGGATAACACCTTTATGACACCGTACTATCAGCGTCCAATTGAGCTTGGTGTGGACATCGTCGTACATAGTGCTACGAAGTTTCTCGGAGGTCACAGTGATGTACTGGCAGGGTTAGCGGTTGCTCGCACGGAATCACTTGGCGTACAACTGAAACAGTTGCAAAATGGACTTGGAACTGTACTCGGGGCACAAGAATCCTGGCTTCTGATGCGCGGGATGAAAACCTTGGGGGCTCGTATGGCTCATAGTGAACGGAGCACAGCCAAACTGGCGGCATGGCTTAATGAGCGCAGTGATATTACCGCTGTGTTTTATCCTGGACTTGAGGATCATCCGGGCCGTGAGGCACATGAGCGCCAGTCCACAGGATATGGAGCTGTCGTTTCTTTTGACGTCGGTTCAGGTGATCGTGCAAAAGCAGTTCTTAACCGGGTGAAGCTCCCCATTGTTGCTGTAAGCTTGGGAGCTGTGGAGAGTATTCTGTCCTACCCAGCGATGATGTCTCATGCGGCAATGCCGGCTGAGGTTCGCCGTGACCGTGGCATTACAGATGGGTTGCTGCGCTTCTCTGTAGGTCTGGAAGATATCGAAGATCTCATTGTAGATTTGGAGCAAGCACTTCAGGAATCCTAACAAAAATGGATGCCCGAATCCGCCGATGTGTATCACTTAAGTTCGAACTAATTCTTTTCCATATGTAAAAATTTTTACTTATTTTTAAAGCACCTGTACATAAGGTGCTTTTTTTCACATGTAACCTGTGTTACGATATGTGGAGTACAGAAATGCGATGTTGCCACCAGAACTTGCTTCTCTTGAACAAGTTGGGACGGATCGTTATATAATTTCTCTTCATGAGGGAGGCTTTTTTACGATGAGTACGGTAGACCGTATCTTAGATAAAGCCCTTCGGGGCGAACGTTTGGACTTGGAAGACACGATTCAGTTATTTGAATCCAATGAAGTGGACAAAATCGGGGCAGCTGCTAATGTCATTATGAAACGCATGCACCCTGAACCATACAGAACATTTGTAATTGGGCGTAACGTCAACTACACAAACGTGTGTGATGTGTACTGCCGTTTTTGTGCTTTCTACCGCAGACCTGGTTCGGATGAAGGTTATGTGCTTCCGGACGAAGTGATTTTCCAGAAGATTCAGGAAACGGAAGATGTGAATGGTACCGAGATTTTGATGCAAGGTGGAACGAATCCAAACTTGCCTTTCAGCTATTATACAGACCTGTTGAAAGCTATCAAAGAGCGTTTCCCGAACATCACGATGCACTCTTTCTCCCCAGCGGAGATTATGAAAATGGTTGAAGTATCCGATGGCCTTACATTGGAAGAAGTTGTTCGTGCCATTCACGAAGCTGGACTGGATTCCTTGCCTGGCGGCGGCGCTGAAATTCTGGATGACCGCACACGTCGGAAGATCAGTCGCTTGAAAGGTTCATGGCGTGATTGGATGGACGTTATGCAAACTGCACACCGCATCGGTATGAACACCACGGCAACGATGGTTATCGGACTTGGTGAATCGATGGAAGAGCGTGCATTACACTTGCTCCGAGTACGTGAAGCTCAGGACGAATGTATTGCGAACAAGTATGACTCCGAAGGTTTCCTGGCATTCATTCCTTGGACCTTCCAGCCAGACAATACCAACCTTAAGCTGGAGCGTCAGACTCCGGAAGAGTACTTGAAGACTGTAGCCATCAGCCGACTGGTGCTGGATAATATCAAGAACATTCAATCCTCTTGGGTAACGATGGGTCCTGAGATCGGTAAGAAGTCGCTTGAATTTGGCTGTAATGACTTCGGTAGCACGATGATCGAAGAGAACGTTGTATCTGCTGCTGGTGCAACTTACAAAGTTAACATTGAATCCATTCTCCGTTTGATTCGGGAGTCCGGTTATATCCCGGCACAACGTAACACCCGATATGACATCGTTCGTATGTTCGACGAAGAGAATGCCGTACATGAAGATTTCGTAATGCAGAACTAATTCTAATTAATTCAATACTACTCTCCATAAACTTTGATCGTTAGATAAGTATTTATGAAGCCAAGCCCGCTGACTACTCCGTTTGGAGAGACGGCGGGCTTTTTGATTTCTTTCTGCGGTTCGAGGTCATCAAACAGTACATGTTACGCAATTGGCGATATTTTATATTGAAATTGAACTGTTACAATGAAAGAGAACTTGTTTAGTCAGACACGCTGGAAGGGGTTAAACCGATGAAGAGAAGAATACTTGGCAAGACGGAACTGGACGTACCTGTATTGAGTTTTGGAGCATCCTCACTCGGTTCTGTATTTCGTGACATTAACCGGGACGAAGGGATTCGCACTGTACATGCAGCCGTAGATGCGGGGATGAATTACATAGACGTTTCGCCTTACTACGGGCTGACAAAAGCGGAGACCGTGTTGGGTGAAGCCATCCGCAGCTTGCCGCGTAGTTCATATATGTTATCAACCAAAGCCGGACGGTATGGGGAAAATGAGTTTGATTTTTCACGTCAGCGGATTCTGGATAGCGTGCAAGAGAGCCTGGATCGATTGCATACAGACTATATCGACATTCTGTTTCTGCATGATATTGAATTTGTGCCAGCAGAGATTATTATCGAAGAAGCTTTTCCAACGCTGTTGCGTCTGAAAGAGCAGGGAGTTATACGACATGCGGGCATTTGTGGATTGCCCTTACCATTGTTTGAGAAGGTTCTGCCACAGATCGATGCGGATGCGATCATCTCGTATTGTCATTATTCATTGAATGATACCTCATTATTATCGTTATTGCCCCTGTTGGAAAAAAAAGAAATTGGCCTCGTCAATGCTTCGCCTCTTTCTATGGGCTTGTTGAGTACCCGAGGGGCTCCTGCCTGGCATCCGGCAGATGATCGGGTGAAAGAGCTCTGCCTGAAGGCTGCCCGCTTCTGTGCAGAACAAGGTAGTGACATTGCCAAGCTGGCCGTGCAATTCTCCACATCGAATGAACGAATTCCGACAACACTGGTGAGCAGTGCCAGCCAGCGCAATATCCTCAATAATGCAGCCTGGATAGAGGAACCGTTGGATCAGAGCCTGCTGGATGAAGTGCTGCGCATTCTGGCTCCATTGCATAACGAGACGTGGTCAAGCGGACGACCTGAATATAATACGAAGCCAAGCAACACGTCAGCAGAAGCATCCAAGGGGGAGCAACGATGAGAGCCATTGTATGTGAAGAAATAGATCAATTGAAGCTCCAGGACCTGCCTCAACCAGAACGAGCAGAAGGAGAGGCGTTGGTTGCCATTCGGCGGATTGGGATCTGTGGAACGGATCTGCATGCGTACAAAGGCAATCAGCCATTCTTTACCTATCCTCGTGTTCTGGGTCATGAACTGGCGGCTGTTATTGAAGAAATCGGTCCGAACGAGGCTGGGTTACAGCCTGGGGATCAGGTAAGTATTATTCCGTATCTGCACTGTGGTCACTGTATTGCATGTCGCAGTGGAAAAACCAATTGTTGTGCGTCCATGCAAGTCATGGGTGTGCACGTAGACGGAGGCATGAGAGAAAAAATCAACGTGCCTGTCTCACATCTGCTCTCAGCAGAGGGTTTGACACTGGATGAGACGGCAATGGTAGAACCATTAAGCATTGGAGCCCATGCCGTCAGAAGAGCAGGAATTAAACCTGGTGAGCATGTGGTTGTGATTGGAGCTGGACCCATTGGATTGGGTGTGATGGCATTTGCCAAACAGGCGGGGGCGCGTGTTATTGCCGTTGATCGTAATCTGGACAGGCTGGAGCTTAGCCGGACTTGGGCTGGAGCGGATGACCTGGTACAGGCCAATGAACATGCTGTACAACAAGTAGCTGAAATTACGGGAGGCGACTATGCTACAGCTGTCTTCGATGCAACAGGTAACGTGAATTCCATGAATGGGGCCATTCAATATGTGGCGCATAGTGGTCAACTCATTTTTGTAGGACTGGTGAAAGCGGATATTACCTTTCATGACCCCGAATTTCACAAGCGGGAGATGAGCATCCTGGGCAGTCGAAACGCAACCTGTGAAGATTTTGAACAAGTCCTGTCGACCTTGCGTCAAAAGAAATTAAGCATGGATGGGTATATCACACACCGAGTGGAATTTGATGAGTTACCTACTGCAATAGATCAATGGCTTTTGCCAGATTCACATGTAGTCAAAGCTATCGTTGAACTATAATATCAATTAATTATAATAACAGAAAAAAACGCTCTCTGACCTTGGTGGACAATACTGTCCATCCATAGGGGAAGAGAGCGTTTTTTTATTTTTCCGGATTCGTTACAATACCCGCATGTGGATCAATGTGACGCACAATGGACTTTAACCAGATCATCTCCAGCACATGTACCTCATAATAAAGTGCACCCGGGATTTGCCTGATCCATCCTTCCGCCATCGCGAGTTGTGTTGAGTCAGAAGTGGCTTCCAGAATTCCAGGTTCTCGGCGTAGCCGTTTGCGTACAGCTTTTTCAACTTGAGAGCTTTGTGTGGTCAATATGCATACTTTGCGTTTGGAAGAGAAGCCCCTGAATGCAATGTACACCATTTCATAAGCAATAAGGTAGGCGATTACGGAATACATCGCTTGGTCCCAGCCAAAGACAACACCAGCGGCTGTCAGTATCAACAAGTTAAGCAGCATGATTATTTTTTCGATAAGCATCCGTTTTCCGCTAAACACACGTTCAGGTGGGCGGGAAGACGGATCACCGATTTCCAGCGTATCCAGTGTCCCGCCATACCGCACGACGAGTCCAATTCCGAGTCCGAGGCATAATCCGCCAAACATGGCAGCAGCCAGCGGATGCTCTACAAGTGGCGGCATGGGATGAAGCACAATGGCACCGATCGAAAAGACAACCAGACCTAGAACAGTAACCAGTACAAATTTCTTCTGCACAATCTTGTAAGACAGAAATATAAACGGAACATTGAATAAAAATAGGAACAAACCAATCCTCATTTCGGTCCAGTGGGCGAAGAGTGAGGAAATACCTGTAATGCCTCCAATAATAATTTTATTGGGGTGTAAGAACAATTCAAGTCCCACGGAGGCCAGAATTCCGCCCGCAATAACAAGAAACAGGTTTAACCAGCGGCGGGTAGACGATATCCTGGTCTTGGCGGTGTTTGGCACCGGATTAGCCGATATCAGAGGTGCTTTCATAGGTCATCCTCCTTAGTGCGGCTTTCGAGCCATTCTCCCTGGGTTAGTCACAGAAAGATCGGCGTAAGAGCCGCGAAGTACGTTAGTATGTCTGTTCTGTACAGACATAGGTGTTATCCTTCTTTCTGCAGAACCTTTGGTTCTTCTTTCTTTTTCCGAGGATCTTTGAACTTGAATATTTTATCCAATAAACGGAATACATGTTTGGACTCTTTGGTTAATAAAGGACCCAGAATGGCCAGAATTAGGACATACAGCGCGGCAAACGGTTGAATCATTGGCAACAGTCCCCCGGCTTTACCCATGTTGGCCAAGATGATGGAAAACTCACCCCGTGACACAATGGTTAATCCAATATTCGCCGATGCTTTGGGTGATAGTCCTGCACTGCGCCCGGCCAGCATACCCGCTAGGAAGTTACCGAACAATGTAATAACAACTGCAATCAGAGCTAACCATACGGCATCGCCACCCAAGGACAACGGATCAATGGACAATCCAAAGCTGAAGAAGAAGATTGCTCCGAAGAAGTCACGGAACGGTAGAATCAAGTGCTCAATCCGTTTTGCGTGTTCTGTTTCAGCAAGCACCAGACCAACCAGTAATGCACCAATCGCTTCGGCAACATGAATGGTTTCAGAGAAACCAGCTACCAGGAACAAGGCTCCAAATACAACGAGAGAGAATAGCTCATTCGATCGAATTTTAAGCAATTTGTTTAGTAGCGGTGTTGCTTTGCGTCCAAGGATAATTACGATAAGCATGAATCCGAGTGCAATAAGTGCAGACATGATGACGCCTCCGATGGAGGATGAATCACTAAGCACAAGTCCGGACAAGATCGAGATATATACAGCGAGGAATACATCTTCGAACATAATAATACCCAATATCATCTCTGTTTCCGGGTTGGCCGTTCGTTTCAAATCCACGAGTACCTTGGCCACAATGGCACTGGAAGAGATGGTAGTTATACCTGCGATAATAAGTGCTTCTGCAACTGGGAAACCGGACACAAAACCGAATATTAATCCCAGCGTAAAGTTAATGCCGATGTAGATCGAGCCGCCAACTGCAATAGAGCGACCCGATTTAATTAAACGACCTACCGAGAATTCAAGTCCAAGGTAGAAGAGAAGGAACAGGATACCGATCCGACCCATAAATTCAATAAAAGGCTGACTTTCAATAAAACGGAAGTCCAGATGCCAGATTTTCATGGCATGTGGCCCAACGGCCATCCCGATCAGAATATAAAATGGAACGACCGAAAATCTTAGTTTTGCCGATAAAAGGCCGGCTGCTGCAATGAGCACAAGGGCCAGACCTACTTCGAATATCAAATGATCCATCTATTTACCCCCTTCCAGTCAGGAGGAGGGATTTAAACAGTTTCTGCTGATTGCGTTCGCCAACGGCTACCACCGTGGATTCTGCACTGATAACTACCTCCGGACCTGGGCTGATATGTTTTTTGTGATTTTTCTCTACAACGGCGATAACCGTTGCCCCAGAGTTTTGACGTACGTCCAATTCACCGATGGATTTACCGATACTTCCGAAGGATGGTTCGATTTTGTACCACTCGATAATCAGGTCGTCAAACGTTACTTCAATATTTTCAAGCTGTTTTGGTTTGTAAGTTAATCCGCCAACAATAGCAGCAATCTGTCGTGCTTCGTAATCGTCAAGTGTGATCATCGAGATGCTTTGATCGGGATCATCATACTCGAAGTGGTACATTTCCCGGCGACCGTCATCGTGAATAATAATGACAATTTTATCACCGCTACTTGTTTCAATCTGAAATTTTTTGCCGATTCCCGGCAAGTCTGTTTCGCGTACATCCATGGATTGTTGCCTCCTTATAATTAGGGGCTGGCCATAGAAGACAGGCTTATTTCCCGAAAATGATTAATCTGCTGCTCAAGGGAACATCAAAAGATGCGGGTAAACAGAGCCAGAAATTCCTGACACAGCCATATGATTTGAATTTGTCGGTGTGGGTACAACAAAAACAGGTACTGTCATAAACATAGGTTTATCTAACGTGTGCTAAAAGGGTTATAAGTTATGCACAAGCGCACCGTCTTTCATTACAGAGGTGTCTTCATGCAAAAGCAACCTGTAAATACGTCGTAACGGCTAGTGAAGAGCGTTTACGTATTTTGGTGCTATAGGGGTGAGGGATACATACATGCTGGTAAACTTAATAGGTAGCAGAAATAATCTGCGTTTAAACAAACAATACCACGGTTTAAAGGACAGACCCGTTGTAGGGATTCGCAGCATCAATAACAATGCGAGGACAAGAAAGACAGGCTTATTATGCGTAACCGCAATCAGCTTGGACATAACTTGTGGATATTTGCGAATGACAGGTTTCTGCTGGGATTCGGGTATTTGCAACAGCACTTCCTTGTTGGAAGTTGCTTCTACAGACACCCCAACGGCAGATTCGGACTGCATCGGAATAGGGAAGCACAAGGCTTGGAAAACGCACAAAATGATAATGATAGTGTAGTGGAGTATTCTAGGTTGTTGTCTCATTTTGGCTTCCCTCCTTTCCCGTGAAATATACTGTTATTAAAATAATAACACATTTTTGTCTTAACTCCAAACCTCTTTATAATATACTGAGAAATCATGACACGCTTTCCATCAATCCGCTTCGTATATCCCCATCGGCCTTGCCATATACTTTGAACAGGAAGGAAAGGAGTGATTCTTGTGGAACTGTTTGCTGTATGGACCGATGTATCGGGGCAAGAGGAAGCGGATCAATTTTATCGTTGTGTCAAGGAAAAAACCAAAGGTTTACATATAAGTAAAAGAGGATTTCGGCTCACCTTCAAACATAATGATGGAAGAGCAACCTGGGTGTGCAGAGGGAATGAGAATCACGAAGACTTCCAGCAATGGCTTCCCCGGATCAGTGATCTGCTCTCCCTTGGACTCGCCGACTTCATTATGGAGACACAAGAACGGAGCATGGTGGAGGATATGATCGCCAAGGCGTGTTCTGTCATGGATGAGCATGAGGTGGAAAAGGTCAATCGAATCTGCATGCCACTTCTATTAAATGGTGATCTGGATCAGCCCGGACTTCGAGAGCGCCGTCGTACTACGTTAGCCAGTGGACTACGGCAGGACCTGGAGGATGTTCACTTTTTTCACCTTGAAGGCATTATCAACTTCCGCATACGGCCATATAAGCAGGAGCTTCAGGAATTAGTGGAGTATGCGCTGGATGAGTTTTGGATGGATCGGCAGTATGAAGAGTTTATGGGGCTGTTAAAATATTTTGTGTTTTTTCAAGAAGCCAAAGTACCTCTGGTTCATCTTGTACACAAGGGAATGCATGAATTTCAGGTCCTGGATGCTGGACTTAATCTGTTACCCGTGCAAAAGGATGAACAGGTCGTTGTGGAAATGCCGGGTCTGGAACTGGAGATGGATATTGAAGATATGATTGTAAGTACACTCATCTCAATCTCTCCTGAGAAGGTCATGCTCCATACACGCACCCCGGATCTGCCAATCATCTCGACCATATGCCAGATCTTTGAAGACAAAGTGCAAATATGTCATCATTGCCCGGAATGCGAAGTGCTGCGCTCAGGATTGTTGACAGGTCTTGACGCAAGTGATCTCGGCAATTATAATAACTGTTGATCCATGAATTTTTCATGTGAACCATTGAACCAAAAGCGATGACAAAGACAACAACCACACGCAAGATAGGTGCAGAGAGAGGAACCAAGGCTGAAATTTCCTCCGGATATCACGTATGGTTTACCCCTTTGTAGCTGCAATTTTGAAAGTGGAGTTAGAATATCGCCTTTATTGGGGATTATCCGCGAGTAAGGATCTGCCGGGTCATGCCCGTTATCGTCATGCCAATGAGGGCTGTATTTCCGAATATGGATGAATCAGCTGAATTAGGGTGGAACCACGAGTATATATCACTCGTCCCTTTGCCGGGACGGGTGTTTTTTGCGTTCCTTTGCAAAATGACTGGAATAGCAATAGATAATCAGTCCATAAATATCTGGACACAAAGGTTACATTAACAGGAGGAATGAGACAAATGGCAGTGAACATTAAATTACCGGATGGTTCGGTACGTGAGTACGCGGATGGCAGTAGCATTGAGGACGTAGCCGCTTCAATTAGCAGCGGATTGCGCAAAAATGCCGTAGCCGGCAAGCTGGATGGTATCGTGGTGGACTTGTCCACAACACTTCATGAGGGAGCATTGGTGGAGATCGTAACTCTGGATTCACCAGAAGGACTTGAAGTGATGCGTCATAGTACAGCTCACTTGATGGCTCAAGCAGTGAAACGTTTATATGGGAACAAAGAGGTACGCCTCGGTATCGGCCCTGTCATTGAAGATGGTTTCTACTATGATATGGACCTCGAACATGCGCTCAATCCTGAAGATCTGCAAAAGATCGAGAAGGAAATGGAACGTATTGTGAATGAGAACTTGCCAATTGTACGTAAGGAAGTTAGCCGCGAGGACGCGATCAAAACGTTCGAAGAAGTGGGCGATCCTTACAAACTTGAGTTGATTCGTGATTTGCCAGCGGACAGCGTGATTACGATTTATGAGCAAGGTGAATTCTTCGACTTGTGTCGTGGCCCTCACGTACCATCAACTAGCAAAATCAAAGTGTTCAAACTGATGAATGTCGCGGGTGCTTACTGGCGTGGAGATAGCAAAAACAAAATGCTTCAACGTATCTATGGTACGGCTTTTGTGAAAAAAGCACAGCTGGACGAGCATTTGCACTTCCTCGAAGAAGCTAAAAAACGGGATCACCGTAAGTTGGGTAAAGAGCTGGAAATGTTCACATTCTCCCAACTGGTCGGTCAAGGCTTGCCAATCTGGTTGCCTAACGGTGCGAAGCTGCGCCGTACTCTGGAGCGTTATATTGTGGATCTGGAAGAAAGCCTGGGATACCAGCATGTATACACACCAGTTCTGGGTAACGTGGAATTGTATAAAACATCTGGACACTGGGAGCACTACCAGGAAGATATGTTCCCGAAAATGGTAATGGATAACGAGGAACTTGTTCTCCGTCCAATGAACTGTCCTCACCATATGATGGTGTACAAGTCCAGCATGCACAGCTACCGTGATCTGCCAATCCGTATTGCAGAGCTTGGTATGATGCACCGTTATGAAATGTCGGGGGCATTAACAGGTCTGCATCGTGTACGTGCAATGACACTGAACGACTCACACATTTTTGCACGGCCGGATCAGATCAAAGAAGAGTTCGCTCGTGTTATCGAGTTGATTCAAACAGTCTATAAGGATTTCGGTATTAACGAATACCGTTTCCGTCTGTCCTATCGTGATCCGCAGGATACCGAGAAATACTTCCAGAACGACGAGATGTGGGAGATGTCCCAACGCATGCTGCGTGAAGTTGTGGAAGAACTTGACCTTCCATTCTATGAAGCTGAAGGTGAAGCGGCGTTCTACGGTCCGAAGCTGGATGTACAGATCAAAACAGCTCTGGGCAAAGAAGAGACATTGTCTACGGTTCAACTGGACTTCCTGTTGCCTGAGCGCTTTGAACTTGAATATGTGGGCGATGACGGACAGAAACATCGTCCAGTCGTTATTCACCGCGGTGTAATTAGTACAATGGAACGTTTCACAGCATTCTTGCTGGAGAACTTTGCAGGAGCTTTCCCATTGTGGTTGTCTCCGGTACAGGCAAAAGTGATCCCGGTATCCGGAAACTTCGACGATTATGCGCGTGAAGTGGAAGCGAAACTGAAACGTGCGGGAATCTCTGCTGAAGCCGATCTGCGGAACGAGAAGCTTGGATATAAAATCCGTGAGGCGCAGCTTGAGAAAATGCCTTATATGTTTGTTGTTGGTGAGAATGAGCGTAATGCAGAAGCCGTATCCGTGCGTAAGCGTGGAGAAGGCGATCTGGGCATGAAACCGGTCGATGAAATTATCGCTCAATTGAAAGAAGAAATTGCAACACGTTTGGTATAAATGAACAAATGATCTATCAGATAACCAGTGCATAAGTTGCGCTGATCACTCTGAATAACGTCTGAATAACATGGGATTGACCTATGTTATTCAGGCGTTTTTTCGTAGTGTTTGCAGTAAAAAGTATAGATTAATTGCTTTTTGGAAAACCTTTGCAGTGAGGGGGAGGTTATACAATGAAAAAGCAATTCTCAATTCAAAAGGAACATATACGGGGTTTATTGGTTGGCTGTGTAATATTCGCCGGGATGATGATCAACCTGAATCAGGCGGATGCCTATACATTTGAAGAGGAAAGTGCAGTACTGCATGTGGAGAGTCACAACAGTAGAAGTGAAGGTCTGATTATTAAGACTTCGAGCAAGCCTATTCAGGAATTTCCGGAACAGGTTAGCCATCAATACAGCGATGAGGCTCAGTTGACGACCATGGTGTATATGGCTTTATTGTGGTCACCACAACCAATGGTCATTCCAAGACCTGAGCTTCCAGAGAAACAAGTGGCAGATCCGTCTATGCCTGTGCTTGCTCCGCGTTCAGAACAAATCCTGGGTACACAAAAGGTTACAGCAACGGGATATACGGCAGGTGTTGAGTCTACAGGAAAAGGACCCAAACATCCTCAATACGGAATTACGTATTCCGGTGTCAAAGTACGTCGTGATAAAGAAACAGTTTCCACGATTGCAGCTGATCCAAAATTGTTCCCAATGGGTTCCATTCTGTACATTCCAGGCTATGGTTACGGAATTGTTGCAGATACGGGTTCAGCGATCAAAGGCAATAAAATCGATCTGTATTTCCCGACTACCAAGCAAGTGTACAAAGAGTGGGGAAAAAAGGATGTGGAGGTACAGGTGATCAGGCAAGGCGCTGGGAAATGTACAGAGAAGATGCTCAGCGAGTTGGCCGATGCAATCGATGTGTACAAATCTGTACCGGATTCGTGGTTGGACAAGGCCATTTAATTTCACATGTTGAACATGAATAACTGAAGTGCTCTCTTCACATAATACTGACTGGGGACGAACCCCGCGGTGCAGCAATGCATCGTAAATATGAAGAGAGAGGTGATTCGTTGTGGCTAAAAAATCACAAGGGTACCAAACGCCAAACGAGAAGTACAATGCAGAGTTTGGAGAAGAGAATGCAGCAGCAAAAGTGAAGCAATCCGCTCAAAACAAAGTACAAGATAATTTCCAAACACCTGATGAAAAATACAATGCCGAGTTCGGTGTAGAAAACACAGGCCAAACTGGCCAAGGTCAAGGCAAAGCATCGAAATACAAAAAATAATTGAAGATTCATTAATCAAATGATGATTCAGCACCCTGGAGCAGCAGCTCCGGGGTGTTTTACATATGCGAAGTTTTTTACATTAATATCCTCCCATCTCAGTCTGGAGACCGAGATGAATTCCACCTGCCGCCGCTGTTCTCAATGTCTTGTCTGAGTTACACTGGATACATAATAAAGACAAAGGAGACATGAGCGATGAAACGATCGACGCGTGACCGCTGGTGGGTTGGCATACCTCTTATTGCTATTGGTGCGATGATCTTGTTCAGACAATTGGGATATGACATTGATGTAGGATATATTTTCAGAACATATTGGCCGTTATTTCTAATCTGGTGGGGGGTCAAAGGAATCTCCGAGATTCGTCGCAACGGGGGTTACGCCTTTATAGGACCGGTAATTGTACTGGCGATTGGTGGTTACTTTCTTGCCCGTAACCTGGGATGGATTGATTACTCCATGGGGGAGTTCATTCGTTATCTGATCCCGGTTATGCTGATTGGCGGAGGATTGTTTGTACTGATCGGGCCACGACGTCGTGATCGGAAACATCATGACAAGATGCAGCCACCTCCAGCACCTGAGCAACCTTATAAACCGTTGGCTCCGGAGGATCTGGAGATGCCGTCATCGTTTGACGAACAGTTCGAGAAAACATTTGGCAAACCAAAACAGGAACAGAAAAACGATGCACATGGCCCTCACTTCACAGGATCAACAGATTCATCATCACAAGGGCATCAATATAAGAAGAAACATCAATCGTATAACTCTAACGATACCGGATATGGAGAACATTATGATGATGACTACGGAAATGGTTATGGGGATTATGGCAGTGGCAATACCATTAATAAATCGGCGTTCATCGGTGATCTGTACATGGGGCAGGAAGTGTTCTCGTTGAAACCAATGAACATCTCGGCTTTTATCGGAGATACCGTAATTGATTTGACGAAGGCACAGATTCCTTATGGGGAGACGAAGATTGTCATTTCTTCATTTATTGGGGATGTGAAAGTATTTGTTCCGGAAGATATGGATCTGGGTGTGACGGTGACGACAAATTCCTTCATTGGAGATATGTCACTGTTGAACCAGAAACGCGGCGGATTCCTGAGTAGTGCCCAGGCTGAAACTGCCCATTACCATGAAGCTAGCAAAAAGGTACGGATTATTGTAAGTGTGTTTATCGGAGACGTCAAAGTGAATAAGGTGGGTTAATGCATGATTCGAACAATTCTCAAGGCCAATAAATGGGAACTGATGATGTATTTTGCGCTAACTGGTCTGATTACACTGGGCGGATTCTATCTATTGTATGGAGAGGTGTTGATGGGGGCTGGTCGTCAGCGGGCATGGACCTATGTTGCCGTTGTTGTGCTGGCCACCGTTATCACCGGATATATCGCTGCATTACGACTCCAACGCAAGATCGACCTGCTAGATCTCAATATGTTGAAAGTATCCAAGGGTAATCTGGCGGTACGCATGCCTGAAGCGGATGACGCTTCGTTTGGTCGTGTCTATCAGGAGTTCAATGTCATGATGGATTCGATTGAGAAAAAGATGAGACTGCTTCAGCGCCTCGGTGAACAGGAAGTCATTGAGAAGGAGCAAGCCTCGGAGCGGGCTGTGCTTGAAGAGCGCAAACGAATGGCAAGGGACCTCCATGACACGGTTAGCCAGCAGTTGTTTGCCATGCATATGTCGGCTTCGTCTTTACCGCGACTGCTGGAGATGAATCCGGAACATGGTGGTAAAGTACTGGACCAGTTGATCCAGATGTCACATATTGCACAGCGTCAGATGCGAGGATTGATTGCCCAACTTCGACCGGTGGAGCTGGAAGGGCGTGACCTCACCGCAGCACTGGATAGTTGGTTTCCAGATTATTGCAGGCAGAATGGTCTTAAAGGTGTGAAAGAGCTGGAACTGGATGGCGGAATCTCGGATGCCATTGAGCACCAGCTGTTTCTTGTTATTCAGGAGGCAGTTGCCAATGTTGTGAAGCATGCAGAGGCGGGAGTGGTTAGTCTGTCCATACGGGAGAGTGAACATCAGATCAGCATGAGCATCAGCGATGATGGTCAGGGATTTTTGCAGCAAGCGGAGCGTCCGGGTTCATACGGGTTATCTACCATGCGTGAACGGGCGGAGAAGCTTGGGGGGCAAGTTCAGATTATATCGAAACCGGGAGCGGGAACGACGGTACGGGTATTGATCCCGAAATTCCCGAACGTTCCTGAGTGAACCAGAGGGGGAGACGCAATGAGTGGTAAAGTAAACGTGATGATTGTGGATGACCATGATATGGTGCGCATGGGGTTGAAAACATATCTGATGCTGGAACCTACTTTTCATGTGATGGGAGAAGCGGGCCACGGGCAGGATGCGCTTGATCAGTTACGTAAGTTAAATGATAGTGAAATGCCGGACCTGATTCTTATGGATCTGATGATGCCTGTAATGAATGGCGCTGAAGCAACAAAAGCCATCATGACTGAATTTCCAGGGATGAAAATTGTGATGCTCACCAGTTTCCTGGAGGATGATCTGGTTGTGCAAGCGATTGAAGCGGGTGCGGTAAGTTATATACTGAAGACAGTCTCTGCTGAGGAACTGATCTATGCTCTGCAAGGGGCCTATAGAGGTATGCCTGTTATGACAGGTGATGTGTCGCAGGCGTTAACCCGTGGAATCAGACAACGTACAGCGAGAGAGAGTGAATCGGGACTGACTGAACGGGAGAAGGAAGTACTGCTGCTTATTGCAGAGGGAAAGACCAACAAAGATATCGGAGAAGAATTACATATCAGTATCAAAACCGTCAAAACACATGTAAGTAACCTGCTGATGAAATGTGAGATGGACGATCGTACACAGTTGGCCATCTATGCGCATCGTCAGGGATGGGTGAAAACGAAAGGGTAAAATGCTGTCGTGACGGGGAAAAGAGTCTATTCTTACGTGCTTTTATCTCCTTTTTAATTGTTTTTAAGGTACGGTTAAGGTTTAAAGTACAAAATAAGGACAGTTAAAGAATATCTCTTGGAAATAAGAGATTGGGAGGTAGAGAGGCATGGACGAACGCAACTATAGATCGAACCGTCAAGACGAGGAAAACGAAACCAAACAAACGGAGAACCGTAATTCTTCCGGAACGGACGAATCCTCCTATTATTATTCTTATGGACCTTTTCAGTCCGTGAATCAGGAAGATACAGCAAATCACATGGGAAGCAATAATCAGCGTGAAGAAGGAAATGTAGAGATTACAAAACCTGATCCGGTGAGACCCGTACCTACTTACTATAATAGTGAATCATCTGAACAAGCGAAAAGATCATCAGGAGGCGGCGGAAACGGCTCAGGTAACGGTGGAGATCAAGGGAATGGCGGCAAAGGCAACTGGAACTATAATAACCGCAAGCCACGTTCTTCCGTAAGATCACTTCTATTTTCCTTTATTGCCGGTATGCTGGTCATCACCGTTCTCATGTACACAGCTGACAGAACAAACATGTTCACACCGGAGACGGCACTTACGAACACGGACAATCAAAGTTCAGGACAGGAAGCATCCACAAACACAGGCGGAGGCAACAATGTCACGGCGTCGTTACTGCCAACAGGCAAAGAAGATGTGTCTTCCGTAGTAACAAGTACAAGTCCGGCTGTCGTCAAAATCGAAACACTCGCGAAGCAGTCCTCACGTACAGGATTGGGTCAGGGTGGATCAAATACAAGTGATCCGCTGTACCAATACTTCTTTGGTAATGGCGGCGGAACGGAAGGCAATCAAGGCCAAAGCCAGCAACCACAAAGCGGTAATCAGCTTGTACCTATGGGCATTGGTTCCGGGTTCATTTTTGACAAAGAAGGATATATCCTGACGAACCAACACGTTGTTCAGGGTGCAGATGTAATCCAGGTAACCCTGGAGAACAACAGCAAGCCTTATGAGGCTAAATTGCTGGGAAGCAGCTTTGATCTGGATTTGGCTGTATTGAAAATTGAGAAAAATAGTGGTGACGATGCGTTCCCTGTAGCTCCACTGGGTGATTCCAACAGTACTCAAGTCGGTGAATGGCTTGTAGCTATTGGTAACCCTGAAGGATTCGAACACACGGTTACAGCAGGTGTACTGAGTGCCAAAGAACGTACGATCAGCATTCCAGATGAAGAAACAGGAAAAACACGCGAGTACAGCCATTTGCTGCAAACCGATGCTTCGATTAATCCGGGTAACTCCGGTGGTCCGTTGCTTAACCTGAATGGGGAAGTTATCGGAATGAACGTTGCAGTAAGCGCAGATGCACAGGGGATTGGTTTTGCAATCCCGTCGAGCGTCATCTCTGAAGCTGTTAAATATCTTAAAGAGAACAAAGAAGTTCCCAAAGAGCCAGTACCCTTTATCGGTGCGTCTCTGATGGCTCTCACGCCTGAAGTTGCTAAACAAATGGGAACAGACGTTACCGAAGGTTCAGTTGTAGCCAGCACGATCTTCCAATCACCGGCTTACCAAGCAGATCTTCGTGCATATGACATCATCACAGGTGCCAATGGTACGCCGTACGCGACAAGTCAAGATCTGATTGATTTCATCAAGAAACAGGAAATCGGTAGTGAAGTTACACTGAACGTGGTGCGTGATGGTAAGAAGATGGATCTGAAAATCAAAATCGGCAACAAAAATGATTTTGATACTTCACAAACCACAGATACACAACAGCAGCAACCATAAATATAAGGTAAGGATTAACACAACGGAAGGGTTTGAAGGCCCTTCCGTTTTTTTGCCCTGATGAAGCAGGGTTACAATGGACCAGGACGGATTGGAGACGCCTACTTGAAGATGCAGATTGTGCTTCTGCCTGTTACAATGGGATAAAACGTTAGGATAAAGGAGAAAGACCACCATGCGCTCAACTATTTTGATTGTGGATGATGACGAAAAAATTGTATCCATGCTCCGCCGGGGGCTGGCTTTTGAAGGATATGAGGTACAGACGGCTTCCAATGGAGCCGAAGGCCTCAGCAAACTGATGGACAAGGAGCCGGACATCGTTGTGCTGGATGTGATGATGCCGCAGATTGACGGATTTGAGGTATGTCGCAGATTGAGAGAAGCAGGCAGCAAAGTGCCTGTGCTGATGCTTACGGCCAAGGATGAAGTACAGAGCCGGGTGACCGGACTGGACACAGGAGCCGATGACTACCTTGTAAAACCTTTTGCGCTGGAAGAATTATTGGCACGTGTCCGGGCATTGCTGCGCCGCAAGTCAGATAGTGCGGGTACACCAGACAATCGTCTGATGTATGAAGATATCATTCTGGACAATGACTCACGTGAAGTATTGCGAGATGGGCAGCGTCTGGAGCTGACTGCCAAAGAATTTGAACTGTTGAATCTGTTCATGCAAAATCCAAGACGGGTACTGTCCCGTGATCTGATTATGGATAAAATCTGGGGTTATGATTACAGCGGTGAGTCTAACGTGCTTGAAGTATACATTGCCATGCTCAGACAGAAGACTGAAGAATACGGTGGCAAACGTCTAATCCAGACCATCCGGGGAGCCGGTTATATTCTGAGAGGTGACTCCTGACATGTCCATTCGGTTAAGACTAACCGCATGGTATTCTGGTATTCTGGCCGCCGTGCTTATTTTTTGGGGCGTTGTCATCTATGCCTTTGTTTATTTTAATTCCTATCAGGAAGTCGAACAGCAATTAAAGGTGAAAAGTGCCCGGATTACGGATCAAATTGGTGTAAATCCTCTTTCGCAGTCGTTGGATCTGGACCCATTTACAGAGAGCCAGCTTCAGGAGGCACAAATTTACATTCAACTCTGGGATTATCAGAGTCGCTCAGGCATAATTTCCGGCAATATGAAAAAACTGGAGATTCAGTTTCCGGTATTAAAAGCCAATGAAATTCTTGAAAAGCGAGGCATATCCAAGATCTATGTGGATGGTACACCGTTTCTGGTGAATCAGCTTCCCCTTTCTCTTCAGGGAACCAATGAAGTACGTGGGATTCTTCAGGTTGGTGCGAATGTAAGTTCACAGGAGCGCTTGCTGGAAGCGTTGCTTAATATTTTGGTTTTTGGCTGGCTGGTAGCGATGGCCCTCGCTATTACCTCAGGTCTCGTCCTGGCTCGCAAGTCGATGCGTCCGCTCGTAACTGTCATTGATGCCGCCAATCAGATTCAATCTGGAGATGACTTAAGTGTACGTATTCAATATGCTGGGCCGAAGGATGAGATCGGGCGTCTGATTGAAACGGTGAATAATATGCTTGAACGTACAGAATTGTCATTCCGTGGTTTGGAGGAGACGAATGCTGCCCAGCGCCGCTTTGTATCCGATGCATCGCATGAACTGCGTACGCCGCTGACCACCATACGCGGGAACGTAGACTTCCTGAAGAAGCTGTGGGATCAGGAGGGGACCGACCGACCGAATCTGGATGAGGAGACCGTCAAACAAATGTCGCTGGAAGCCATTGAAGATATGGCGGACGAGGGAAAACGTATGAGCAGGCTGATCAGCGACATGTTATCGCTGGCGAGAGCGGATACGGGTCAGAAAATTGAACTGAATCCGACCCCGCTGCAAATTCTCGTACAGGAAGTGGCACGTAGAGCACAATTTCTGGATCGTCAGGCAGACTGGCTTCCAGGAGATTTTTCCATCCTTAATGGTATTTATGTGAACGGTAGCAAGGACTATCTGCAACAGATGTTGTTTATTTTCATCGAAAATGCGTTTAAATACACACCTGAAGGCTCTGTGACGCTGGATGCCGTATTATACAAAGGTCAGGTAGGACTACGCATCAGCGACACTGGTATTGGGATGGATCGGGACGAAGTGCCGTTCATCTTTGATCGCTTCTATCGGGCGGATGAATCCCGTGGGGCGACACCGGGGATCGGTCTGGGACTTTCGATTGCGAAGTGGATTATTGAAGAACACCACGGATCGGTTGAGGTTGTGACCAGACGTGGAGAAGGAACCACCTTTATTATCTGGTTGCCGGTTGTCTTTGCTCCGCCTATCGAATAAAGGTATAATAGACAGGACTGCAATTACATCGGCAACGTTGCCGAGAAAGAAAGCGGGTGGCAACCAAGTGGAAGTACTACGAATTTCGCCGCGGGGATATTGTTACGGCGTTGTGGATGCGATGGTGCTCGCGCGTCAAGCGGCACGCAATCTGGATTTACCACGACCTATTTATATATTGGGTATGATTGTGCATAACCAACATGTGACGGATTCCTTTGAAGATGAAGGTATTATTACATTGGATGGTCCGAACCGGATGGATATTTTGAGCCAAGTGGAGAGTGGCACGATTATTTTCACAGCTCATGGTGTATCTCCTGAAGTGCGCAAGTTGGCACGGGACAAAGGATTGACAACAGTGGATGCAACATGCCCTGATGTCACCAAGACACATGATCTCATTCGGGAGAAGACGGCAGAGGGTTATCAGATCATCTATATCGGCAAAAAGAATCACCCTGAACCAGAAGGTGCCGTTGGTGTTGCACCAGATCTCGTTCATCTGATCGAGAAGGAAGAAGAGATCGAAGAACTGAACGTATCTCCAGGCAAAATCCTTATTACGAATCAGACAACGATGAGCCAGTGGGATATTAAACACATTATGAGCCGTCTGCTGGAGAAGTTTCCGGGCGCAGAGATTCATAATGAGATTTGCCTTGCAACTCAGGTTCGTCAGGAAGCTGTAGCGGAACAGGCAGGTCAATCGGACCTGGTTATCGTGGTGGGTGATCCTCGCAGCAATAACTCTAACCGTCTGGCACAAGTGTCGGAGGAGATTGCGGGTGTTACGGCCTACCGTGTATCTGATGTTTCCGAGATTCAGCAAGAATGGCTGAAAGGTGTAAATAAGGTGGCGGTTACTTCGGGTGCATCAACACCAACGCCGATCACGAAAGAAGTCATCCTTTACCTGGAACAGTATGAACATGACAAGCCGGAGACGTGGGAGATCAAACGTACCGTGAACATGAGCAAACTGTTGCCTCCAGTTAGAGAAAAAACACGTACACCTTAGGAAATGTAAAAGTAAGTCTAAGTGTATGTGAATTAAAAACGAGATGTGAATGAGAAGAATCCTGTTATGCAGATCCGAATGTCGGAGCCTGTGGAGCAGGATTCTTTTTTTGTATATGGATAAGGAATGTGTACCTTGACGCAATCAGATAACTATGGTATATTCACTTTAACGGATAAAAGCTTAAAAGCGAACAAGCGTTTAAGCACGACAGAGTTTTTATATTTAATCAGACGCACGTTAAGGAAATTATTGTGCTCTCATACAAGGAAGGATGGGAATTAATATGATCGTTATTGCAGGCAAAGCTACACCGGAGGAACAGATTCAGGATATCGTTGCAGTTATTGAAAAAGAAGGGCTTCAGGTGCATATCTCTCGCGGAGAGGATCGTACTATCATTGGTTTGATTGGTAAAGTTGAACCTAAAATGCAAGAGCATCTTCGCCAAATGAAAGGTGTCGAGAATGTCGTTAAAATCTCGAAGTCTTACAAATTGGCAAGTCGTGACTTCCATCCGGAAGATACGGTGATCTCCATCAAAGGTGTAGATATCGGCGGAAAAGAACTTGTTGTCATGGGCGGACCATGTGCGGTTGAATCCGCTGCACAGATTGATGAGATTGCCGGGCTTGTGAAAGCTGCTGGTGGGCAAGTGTTACGTGGGGGAGCATTTAAGCCTCGTACGGGTCCTTACAGCTTCCAGGGAACGGGCGTAGAGGGATTGATCATGATGGCGGAAGCAGGCAAGAAACATGATCTGCTGACCATTACAGAAGTCATGACACCTGAGTATGTGGATATTTGCGCCGAGTACGCAGATATTCTGCAAGTAGGTACACGTAACATGCAGAACTTTGACCTGCTCCGCAAATTGGGTGAGTGTGGCAAGCCGGTATTGTTGAAACGTGGTTTCAGTGCGACATACGATGAATTGTTGAATGCGGCTGAATACATTCTTGCGGGTGGTAACCCAAATGTTATGCTGTGTGAACGTGGTATTCGTACGTTTGAATCCTACACACGGAATACGTTGGATCTGTCCGCGATCCCTGTTCTGCAGTCTCTGAGCCATTTGCCGGTTATTTCCGATCCGAGCCATGGTACTGGACGACGTGAACTGGTGGAACCGATGACAAAAGCTTCTGTTGCTGCAGGTGCCAATGGCCTGATCATTGAAATGCATACCGATCCGGATAACTCCATGACAGGAGATGGTGTGCAGTCTTTGTTCCCTGACCAATTCGCTAACCTATTGCAGGATCTGGAGAAATTGGCACCAATCGTGGGTAAATCATTCAGCACAGCCAAACAACCGGCAGAATTTTTCCCGGCACGTGTAGGCGTTTAATAAGAATTTCATAGTCAAGGTCTGGATCATCATCCGGGCATCTCCTCTGATCTCGTTCATTGCAACGGAATCAGATAGATGCTCGGTTTTTTGCATATTTTGCAGTTTTGAACGTATTTATTAATCAATAGTGATAAGAAACATTTATGATGTGAAGTTTTTCCCATGATTTAGGTTAAAATAGGGGTCGCTTTACCGCATTAAACCAGTTAAATGTATATAAAACTAGTTGTTATATGAATTTATGTTATTTATAAAGTGTGAGTATATCTAACATCCCTTCAAAAAATACCTTACATAAGTATTGACGATGTCATATTTTAAAATTTATAATGACGACAGAAAAAAATTCGAATTTAGACATTTTCTTAGTGGGGTTGTTTAATGTTCGGAATATTTGGGAGGACGAATACATGTCGGTTGAAAACGTATTGAAATCAATTCAAGAGAACAACATCGAGTGGGTAGATTTTCGTTTTGTAGATTTAGCTGGTCGTGCACATCACATCTCGTTGCCAGCTTCGGCTGTTGATGCAGACACGTTCGTAAATGGAGTAGCTTTTGACGGTTCTTCTATCCAAGGTTTCCGCGGAATTGAAGAGTCCGATATGGTTATGATGCCAGACCCTGAAGCGACTTATGTCGATCCGTTCACTGCACACCCTACATTGAATGTTATGTGTGATATCTTCACTCCAGATGGCGAGCGTTATGAGCGTGACCCACGCAGCATCGCTGTTAAAGCAGAAGCTTATTTGCAAGAGAGCGGTGTAGGTACAGCGGCATTCTTCGCACCTGAATCCGAGTTCTTCATCTTCGACGATGTACGTTATGAGAGCGGCACGAACAGCTCTTCTTACTATGTAGATTCCGAAGAAGCTTCGTGGAACACGAACCGCAAAGAAGAAGGCGGAAACCTTGGTTTCAAAGTACGCACTAAAGGTGGATATGTTCCAGTAGCGCCAGTGGATACACAACAAGATATTCGTAGCGAAATGTGTCGCCTTTTGGAAGAAGCGGGCCTGTCGATCGAGCGTCATCACCATGAAGTGGCGACAGCGGGTCAAGCCGAAATCAACTTCCGTTTTGATACATTGAAGAAAACAGCAGATAACCTGCTTGCATACAAATACATCGTGCACAACACTGCACGTCAATATGGTAAAGTAGCAACATTCATGCCAAAACCATTGTTCGGTGATAATGGTAGCGGAATGCACGTTCACCAATCCATCTTTGATGGCGATTCCCCATTGTTCTATGACAAAGCGGGATATGCTAACCTGAGTGAAATGGCTCTGCACTACATCGGAGGTATTCTGTACCATGCTCCGGCACTGATCGCTTTGACTAACCCTAGTACAAACTCATTCAAACGTCTTGTACCTGGTTACGAAGCACCAGTTAACTTGGTTTACTCCAAAGGTAACCGTTCCGCAGCAGTTCGTATTCCGGTTGCAGCTGTGACACCAAAAGGTTGTCGTATCGAGTTCCGTACACCAGACTCCACAGCTAACCCATACTTGGCATTCTCCGCAATGTTGATGGCGGGTCTGGATGGAATCAAACGCAAAATTAACCCAACTGAGCTTGGATATGGTCCGCTCGACAAAAACATCTATGACCTGTCTGATGCAGACAAAGAAAACATCCGCAGTGTGCCAGCTTCCCTGGAAGAAGCACTTGATGCATTGGCAGCTGACAACGAGTTCTTGACTGAAGGCGGCGTATTCACAAAAGACTTCCTTGATAATTACATCAACCTCAAACGTGATGAAGCGAAAGCAGTAGCGATCCGCATTCATCCGCACGAGTACAGCCTCTACTTCGACTGCTAATCGGTCGGGGTCGGAACAGTTCTTGTTCCAACTTAAAGCCTCCGGGACACGCTCTCGGAGGCTTTTCCTTGAATTAAACAATGTAGTGCTTTAACTTTGCAGGGTGATAAAGGAATTTGATGACCTGAATTCAACACTTCAGTGCATATTGCCCTTGAAGCAGATAGAGAATACTGATATCATAGCGATAATATTCACTTTGTATGTCAGAGTTACGGATGGAAAGGGCGGGGGATTTTGTGACAAA
Organism: Paenibacillus sp. FSL K6-1122; assembly: GCF_037977015.1. Taxonomy (NCBI): domain Bacteria; kingdom Bacillati; phylum Bacillota; class Bacilli; order Caryophanales; family Paenibacillaceae; genus Paenibacillus; species Paenibacillus sp. FSL K6-1122. The sequence goes on from NZ_CP150272.1 coordinate 2,077,437, forward strand.
AAGAGCGTATAACTTTAATGCAGGACCTGCGGCGTTACCACTTGAGGTACTGGAGCGTGCACAGGCGGAATTTGTAGATTTTCGTAATACAGGCATGTCGATTATGGAGATGTCTCACCGTGGAGCGGTGTATGAGTCTGTACATAATGAAGCTCAGGAGCGGTTGTTGTCGCTTCTAGGCAATCCAAAAGGATACAAGGTTCTCTTTCTGCAGGGCGGTGCAAGCACTCAGTTCGCGATGTTGCCAATGAACCTGCTCGGTGCAGGGCAGACTGCAAGTTACGTGATGACTGGTAGCTGGGCGAAGAAGGCTCTGTCTGAGGCGAAGTTGATCGGCGAGACACATGTTGCTGCATCTTCAGAAGCAGAGAAATTTATGAAATTGCCGGATGTTTCGAATCTGAGTTTGCCAGAACGTACGGCTTATGTGCATCTGACTTCGAACGAAACGATTGAAGGTACGCAATTCAAGTCGTTCCCGGATACCGGTTCAGTACCTCTGATTGCGGACATGTCGAGTGATATTTTCTGTAAACCATTTGATCTTAATCAGTTCGGCATGATCTACGCGGGTGCACAGAAGAACCTGGGTCCATCCGGAATTACGGTTGTAATTGCTCGTGAGGAACTGGTGAGCGAATCGCCTAAAACGATTCCAACCATGCTTCGTTACAGCACACATGTAGATAACAATTCCCTGTACAATACGCCACCATCCTTCTCAGTATATATGGTGAATGAAGTATTGAAATGGATTGAAGAACAGGGCGGACTGGCTGGTATTGAGCAAAAAAATACGAAAAAAGCGGAATTGCTCTATAACACAATTGATGGTTCCGGTGATTTCTACCGTGGTTGTGTGGAACAAGAAGATCGTTCCCTCATGAATGTGACCTTCCGTCTTGCTTCTGAAGAATTGGAGAAAAAGTTCATCAAGGCTTCGGAGGAAGAAGGATTTGTAGGTCTGAAAGGACATCGCAGTGTGGGTGGTCTCCGTGCCTCTATTTATAATGCTGCTCCTTATGAGAGTGTTAAGGCACTGACAGACTTCATGAGCCACTTCCAGAAGACAAATGGATAAATTAGTATAGGTACGGTGTAATGGACCTTTGTGTCTTATCCTGTGCCTTACCAGAGCCTTCCACATTGACGTGTGGAGGGCTTTTCTTTAAGATTAGAGGGTTGTCGTCAACATGAAATGAAAAGGAGATTGAACACATATGGCTTTACACATCGTTCTGGTTGAACCAGAAATTCCGGCGAACACAGGCAATATTTCGCGTACTTGTGCGGCAACCGGTACCCATCTGCATCTCGTACGTCCACTTGGATTTCGAACAGATGATGCTACATTGAAACGTGCAGGGCTGGATTACTGGCATGCTGTCCATATTGAATACCACGACTCATTTGCTGAGGTTCAGGAAAAATATCCGGAAGGTCGTTTCTTCTATGCAACTACGAAGGCCAAGAACCGATATAGTGATTTTAATTTTCAGGATGGGGATTTCCTCGTTTTTGGTAAAGAGACTAAAGGCCTGCCACCTGAATTAATTGCTGCGAATCCCGATACATGCATGAAAATGCCAATGACTGGTGACGTTAGATCATTAAATCTGTCCAATTCGGCAGCAATTATTGTATATGAAGCGTTACGCCAGCTCAATTTCCCGGGGTTAGAAGGATAAAATTTGGTTATAAATGACGGCTAGAATTCGGAAAAAAAACATTTTTCAAAAAAAAGGACAAAAAATGTTTATTTCCAGCAGGATTCGACAAAATCTTGGCGAATCTATAAACATAGTACAAATGTACCTAGAAATTTAGAGTAAGATAGGAGAGGTGTGCCGTAGCTATGAAGCCAGCTGGAGTAGTTCGCAAAGTTGACCAATTAGGTAGGATCGTATTGCCTAAATCTTTGCGTAAAAGGTATCAAATGAATGAGGGAGATCCTGTAGAAATCTTAGTACAAGGGGACCATATTATCTTGGAGAGATATCGTCCAAAATGTATTTTCTGCGGATCCATCGAGGAAGTCAACGAGTTCAAAGAGCGTTACATATGCGCACAATGTTTAGATGAAATGACTCAGCTTCCACAACACGGATAAGAAATAACGTCATGGGGTCCATTGACCCCGTGGCGTTTTTTTTTTTTTATTCTCAATTGAATGGCATAATTGCAATTTGAAAAAAAGATAAAATACGTAGACTAACGCTGGGTGTAAAGGGGTAAAACCTCATTCCACACGGCATTCAGGATGCCTTGCATATTTTCTTCCTCACTATTAATACATATGACAGCTTCCTTTGAGGGAATTATGATACACAACTGACCATAGGCACCATCGGCGCGGTAAGCGTCATGAGAACACATCCAGAACTGATACCCGTAACCTTTTCCCCAATCTCCGTCTCCAGTCGTTTCGATCTGCTGGGACGTAGCCTGTCGAATCCAATCCGCAGGTACAAGCTGTCTGCCTTCCCAAAAGCCCTCCTGCAACAGTAACTGTCCAAATCGACTCAGTTCCTCATTGCTTATCCAAAGACCTGCACAGCCAAGCGTTACGCCGAGTGGAGAGGTTTCCCACTCTACATCATGGATGCCAAGCGGATCAAATAACCGTGGAGTCAGGTAATCTTTCACGGTTTGGCCGGTAGCAGCCTGTAGCATGGCTGAGATCATAAATGTATCCCCACTGCTATATGTAAATTGTTCTCCAGGTACCCGGTCCATAGGCAGAGACATATAATATTTCGCCCAGTCCTTTTCGGTCAATGAAGCTCGCTCATCAGCCCAAAGAGGGGGAGAGTCATGACCCGAAGACATTCGGAGAAGATCACTTAGTTTCAATTCCTGCGGCGATGGGAGATTGCGCTGTGCGGCGGGTACATGATCATGATCATAAGAGAAATAATCACCAAGTGTCGCATCGAGATGTATCAGACCTTCTTCAAGCGCAAGACCAACGGCCATACACGTGAAGGATTTACTGATGGAATGTTGTACTCTGCGCTGATCCTTATCCCGGTCCCAATGGGCAAGCAGATGCCCTTTTTGTAATATGCGAATGGAAAAAACGTTCAATTGTTGCTCCGTAATCGTATGAATGAAACCTTTGAGTTGCTCAGACATATTAACCTCCCTAATATCAGGTGAAACCTGAGTAAAATCGGTTGGTGAAACGTTTCCGTAATTCGAATGCAAAATCAGAACCCATGTTAGTATAAACCTGGTTTGGTGTCAATTAAAGTTGTAATAGTACTTACTAAATTTTCATTTTTTCGTAATAATAGTGTCTTTGGACGCAAATTTAGACTTAAAAGAGCATTTTTTCGAGAAAAAAACGCGAAATTTGTAAAAAGGTTATTGACAGGATTTACTCATCGGGCTTATGATTTATTCGAAACGATTCGAAGAAATCGCTTCCACATTAAAAGTGTTGTAATGAAGTCCATGTGAATCAACGTTGGCTATGTTTTGAAACGATTCGAGAAAATCGTTTCGATAACCCATCGTAATACAAGGGAATCTACAACAGCCTGCAATCCAACGCCAGAGAAACGAATGAGTAAAGACAGCAGGCGATGATGAGAGGGGTTACATTTATGGCACATATAACGATCGAAACTGGATCGCCAACCTTATGCATGAATACCAGCATACATGTTGTGTCCAGTGACTCCGGAGAGACTTCAGGCGGTACACTATATCTGTTGCACGGGGCAGGCGATAATGCGAGTACCTGGCAACGGTTAACCACAATTGAGATGTATGCAGCGCAATATGGCTGTACGATCATTATGCCGGAAGCGAATCGAAGCTATTACACCGATATGGAATACGGCCTGAATTACTTCCACTACATCACTCAGGAGTTACCTGAAATATGCAAGCGTCTGCTCAATCTGAATCCTGATCCGGAGAAAACATACGTTGCAGGTTTATCCATGGGTGGATATGGTGCACTGAAATGTGGACTAACTTATCCAGAGCGATATCGCAAAGTAGTGTCTCTATCCGGCGTAACGGATATCCAGACACGGCTTCATGATCCCCATATGCCAGCGACCATGATCAAGGAAATGAAAGCGGTTTTTGGAGAACGTTTACAGGTAAAAGCCGATCAGGATATTTACGCACTGTCGGCCAAGCTGCTGGAACAGGGTGTTCCTTTACCGGATATCCTCAGTTGCTGTGGCGATAGTGACCCCTTTGTAGAGATGAATCGCGACTATGCGAAATACATGCAGGGGACTGCCTTTGATTTTCGGTATGTGGAGACGCCGGGGGCTCATGAATGGAAATTTTGGGAGCACCACCTGAGAACGATGTTTGATTTTCTGTACAACGACAAGACCATAGTAGAGTGAGGAGATGCAATGTGAAACCTGCAGCCGAAGGACCTAGCAAAAAGCTGAAGGGAAACGTGAAGGGCAATTCGCTCTGGACTGAAATCTGGAAGCACCGAATGACATACACCCTGCTTATTCCGGGGCTTGTCTGGCTAATACTGTTTGCCTACATGCCGATGGGTGGCCTGTCTCTGGCATTCAAAGATTACAAGGCCAACCTGGGCATCTGGGGAAGTCCATGGAGCGGATTCGAGAACTTCAAATATGTTTTCCGTGATCCAACCTTTATCGACGCAGTATGGCGTACGCTGTACATCAATATTTTGAAACTGATTATTCAGTTCCCGTTCCCGATCATTCTGGCGCTGTTGCTGAATGAATTGCGGATGCGCAGAGGGAAAAAATTGTTCCAAACCGTTCTTACGTTCCCGCACTTCCTTTCCTGGATCATCGTATCCGGGGTAGTCATCAATGTGCTGGCATATGACGGACTGGTAAATAGCGCGCTCGGATTACTCGGATTGCCAACGATTAACTTCCTGGGGTCTGAATCCAACTTTGTACCCATGTTGCTGTTGACTGATATTTGGAAATCAAGTGGATGGGGCGCGATTATATTCCTGGCTGCCATTTCCGGTATTGATCAGGATCAGTATGAATCAGCACAGATTGACGGGGCTTCCCGTATGCAACAGATGTTCAAAATTACTTTACCGAACATCCTTCCAACCATCACAATCATGTTTATTCTCTCGGTTGGTGGATTGATGTCTTCCGGGTTTGACCAGATCTTCAACTTGGCAAATGCCGCTACCAAAAATGTATCGGAAGTACTCGATGTATATATCTATCGGATTACGTTCCAGTCATCTACCGATTTCTCATTCTCGACAGCGGTCAGCTTGTTCCGTTCCTTGGTGAATATGGCCTTGCTGCTTCTTGCTGACAGATTTGCCAAGTGGCTTGGCGGAGACGGTTTGTTCCGATAAGAGAGGAGGAAAAATGAGATGAGCAAGAAAGCTAACAAAAAAACGAGAATTGGTACAGAAAAAATGACACTTCTCGATTACATTATTTTCGCCGTATTACTAGTGCTTGCCCTGATGATCCTGATTCCATTCTGGAATGTCATCATGATCTCGTTTGCAACACAAAAAGAATATGCTGACAATCCATTTTTGATGTTCCCTAAAGAATGGACATTGGATTCCTACAAGGCATTGTTCGCTGACGGAACGATTCTGACGGGGTACAAAAATACAATTATATTGTTAGTTATCGGCTTGCCACTCAGCTTGTTCCTGACAACAAGCATGGCATATGGCCTTAGTCGCAACAAATTTCCGTTTAAGAAATTTCTCTTTTTCCTGGTACTGTTCACTATGATCTTTAATGGTGGTATCGTACCGCTGTACCTGATCATGAAATCACTTCATCTTACAGGTACGCTGTGGTCCGTTATCCTGGCGGGAAGCTTCAGTGCGTTTAACATGATTCTGATGATGAACTACTTCTACACCTTGCCTGAATCACTCATGGAATCGGCGAGACTGGATGGAGCAGGAGAGTGGAGAATTTTGTTCTCCGTTGTTCTTCCGCTGGCTACACCAATTATGGCTACAATTACGTTGTTCTACGGTGTGGCTTACTGGAACAGTTGGTATGATGCGATGATATTCCTTCGAAAAGCGGATCAGTTACCACTCCAGAATGTACTCCGAAATATTATCGTGACATCTACGACGAATGCATCCAATGCATCCAGTGTGGATGCTGCCCAGGCAAGCAACTTCTCAATGGGTATGAAGATGGCGGCCGTATTTGTCACCATGGTACCAATTATGTGTTTCTTCCCAATGCTGCAAAAACACTTTGCCAAAGGGGTATTAACAGGGGCAATCAAGACCTGATATACGTATAGGATTTTGCAATAAAATTCTACTAAAAAACATGGGGGTAAAACATGAAAACGAAAAAAAAGTTGTCAGTAAGAGCTCTCTTTGCCATCACGCTTAGTGTAGTTATGCTGATGGTGACCGCTTGTTCCAGTCAAGGAGCTTCGGGTGGTAACGAAAAAGATGCAGAGGGAAATTACAAAGACAACCTGACCATCTCTGTAGCTAACCTGACAGAAATCAAAAACGGGAACCTGGATAATGACTTCCACAAGTTCTGGACAGACAAATTTAATTTAACATGGGACTACAACTATATCGATTGGGATTCATGGGGCGAGAAACTTCGTCTGTGGATCAACTCTGGCGACTTGCCGGATGTAGCGGTATGGAACTACGTACATGGCGATGCCATTAACAGCATTGAACAAGGTTTGTTCTACAAATTCCCGGATGACTGGAAAGAACGCTGGCCTAACGTGGCAGCAGCTTACAATTTGACGGGTCTTGGAGACAAGTTGGAAGAATTGACAGGTGGAACATATGTCCTGCCTAGACCAATCTATTTCGAAAACAAACCGGCTGACCCACTCACGAACCAAATTGGTGTCATTGCGCTACGTAAAGACTGGGCTGAAGCGGTTGGTTTTGAACTGAAAGATGCTTATACAACGACCGAATTGAACGAATATGCTGCACTAGTAAAAGAAAAAGATCCAGGCAAAGTGGGTAACAAACTTGTACCTCTGTCCTACAATGCGGCAGATGCCATGACAAACATGATTATGCCAAACAGTGTGCATGCCATGACTGACTCTCCGTTCTACAAAGGTGAAGATGGCCAATTCCACTGGGGACCAGCAGATCCTGAAACGCTGACAGGACTTAAATTGATGCAAAAAGCCTATAAAGATGGACTGCTCAATCCTGAGTTCTACACATGGAAAAACAATGAAGGTCAAAACAACTTCAAAGTAACAGGTACAGCTGCTGTAACAAGTCTGGGCGGACTGGCTTCGTACAGACAAGGTCTGGATTCCGATATGAAAAAAAATCTGGGTGTAGATAGTGATGAACTGGTACACACAGCAATCGTAGTAGGCGATGACGGTAAATACCGTAACATGGAACAAGCCAACTTCTGGTCTGCATTGATCTTCAATCCGGAGATTAGTGACGAGAAATTCGAACGGATCATGGATCTGATCGATTACTCCGCAACAAAAGAAGGACAGTTGCTCATCAACATGGGCTTTGAAGGAAAAGATTGGAAATATGATGAAAACAACGAACTCGTTAGCTTGTTGCCAGAAGGAACGGTATTGGAAGATAAATATCCAGCACGTTTCGAAGGTCTGTATCTGCTTGGTGACGACTTCAGTGTTGTAAACCCTGCAATCAAAAAAGATTACCGTGATAGAGCCGTGAAATTGTTCGAAGAAAAAGCAAAACTTGGTACAGAAGGCAAATCGCTTGCACCATACGATTGGGATGTCAACCTGTACGATTCCAAAGCTAAGAGTCAGGCTTCATTCGACTACCAGAATGAATATGCCAACTTGATCCTCAAAAACGGAGATCTAGAGGCAAACTGGAAAGAATGGGTAAACAGTAAAATGTCCCTGGTTCAACCTTATCTGGATGAGCTAAACGATAAATTCTAGTAATCATTCAGTAATTAATTTTGAACCCGGTGCGCGGTCTCTCCCCGAACGCAGCCGGGTTCTTTATTTCAACAACTTATAGTGGAGGATACGATTAGATGAATAACGAGCAGTTGCTAGATCTGGTAAGACAGATGACGTTGGAGGAAAAAACAGCTCAGCTTCTTCAGTTGACTGCCAACTTCTATGAAGGAACAAATGTTGAAGGTCAGATCACAGGGCCGATGGAAGAGATGGGGATTACGGAGCAGTCCGTGGATGCCAGTGGGTCCATTCTGGGGTTGTCCGGTGCGCAGGCCATCATTGATGTACAGCAAGCTTATATGAAAAAAAGTCGTTTGGGCATTCCGCTTTTGTTCATGGCTGACGTAGTTCATGGATTCAAAACCATTTTCCCGATTCCACTCGCGATCGGTTGTTCATGGGACACAGAACTGGCTGAGAAAAGTGCTGAAATTGCAGCACGTGAATCAGCTGTATCCGGTTTGCATGTTACCTTTGCACCGATGGTGGATCTGGTTCGTGACCCGCGCTGGGGCCGTGTGATGGAAACGACAGGAGAAGATCCTTATCTGAACAGTTTGTTCGCGGCTGCGTTTGTACGTGGATATCAGGGCGACAGCTTGAAGGATGAGCCAGATCGTCTTGCAGCCTGTGTTAAACACTTTGCGGCATATGGAGCGGCTGAGGGTGGTCGGGATTACAATACGGTGGACATGTCTGAGCGTAACCTGCGTGAGTACTATTTGCCAGCGTACAAAGCAGCGTTGGATGCGGGCGTGGAAATGGTCATGACTTCGTTCAATACGGTTGACGGTATTCCGGCAAGTGGCAATGAGAAGTTAATGCGCGGTATTTTGCGTGACGGGTGGGGCTTTGATGGTGTATTGATCTCGGATTGGGCTTCCATTCGCGAGATGATTGCGCATGGTGCTGCAGAAGATGATCGTGAAGCGGCATATCGTGCCATTCGCGCAGGAGTAGATATGGAGATGATGACACCTTGTTATGTACATCATTTGCCTGAACTGATTGAGAGTGGTGAAGTGGATGAGAAACTCATTGATGAAGCCGTTCTGCGAATTCTGCAACTGAAAGAAAAGCTGGGATTGTTCGATAATCCACTGCGTGCAGCTGATCCTGAACGTGAACGTGAGATTGTATTCTCCAAAGAGCACCGTCAGGTATCGTATGAACTGGCAACCAAATCGGCTGTCCTGTTGAAAAATGATGGCAGCGTGCTTCCACTTCAACCTGACGCTAATGTAGCCCTTATTGGTCCTTTTGCACAGAGTCCTGATATTCTGGGCTGGTGGTCCTGTGAAGGAGTTAAGGAAGATGCAGTTAAGTTGGGAACAGCTCTGCAAGAACGCCTGACGGGTGGGAAAGTTCAATTTGCTCAAGGCAGTAATGTTCATACGATTACAGCTGAGCAGATTGCCGAAGCCCTAGAAGTGGCAAGCAAAGCAGATCTGATTGTCCTTGCTCTTGGTGAAGACTCCGAGATGAGTGGAGAAGGTGGCTCACGCACGGATATTCGTCTGCCAGCAGCCCAATTGGAATTGGTTAAACAGCTCAAAGCAGCGGGAAAACCGATTGCCAGCGTTATTTTCAACGGCCGTCCATTGGATCTGCATGGTGTAATCGATGAATCGGATGCCGTTCTTGAAGCCTGGTTCCCGGGTAGTGAAGGCGGAGCTGCGATTGCAGATGTTCTGACAGGTGTAGTGAATCCATCCGCACGTCTGACGATGTCCTTCCCGCAGTCTATAGGTCAGATTCCGGTCTATTACAACCATTTCAATACAGGTCGTCCACTGAACCCGGAGAAGACGGAAGAACGTTACGTATCCAAATACATTGACAGCCCGAATGAACCTTTGCTTCCGTTCGGTTATGGTCTCTCATACACTTCGTTCTCTTATGGTGATCTTGAAGTGTCAAGTAACGAGATGACTGCCGAAGAGTCCCTGAGCATTCAAGTACGTGTAACAAACACGGGTGAGCGCGCAGGCGTAGAGACCGTTCAGTTGTACGTTCGTGATGTAACGGGTGAAGTCGTTCGTCCTATGCGTGAGCTGAAAGGATATGTGAAACTTGCACTGGCGCCAGGCGAGAGTGGTACAGCCACATTTACGTTAAATGAAGAACAGCTTCGTTATCACCATTCCGATTTAAGCCACCGCAGTGATCGAGGCGAGTTCCATATTCTTGTGGGTGCAAACAGTCGGGATACTCAGAAGAAATCATTCAGACTTGTTTAATCTTGTGAATGTAAAGAGTAATGTGTCAGGCCTTTTGTTATGGAAGGCCTGATGAACATAACAGGGGAGCGAAGAATGTGGTCAGTATCAAGGATATCGCCAAACAGGCGGGAGTTTCCATCTCTACTGTGTCATATGCGCTGAATGGCAGCAACAAAGTGACCGATGAGACGAGTTCCAAAATTTTGGCCATTGCCAAAGAACTGAACTATGTTCCAAATGCCGCAGCAAGAACACTGAAGAAGAGGGAATCCAAAATTCTAGGTGTATTCTTGACCGATTTTAGAGGAGATGTGTATGGAGACTTGCTGAGTGGCATGAAAGCCGTATGTAATGCTCAAGGCTATGACCTGATCGTGTGCAGTGGTAAACAATCCCATCGCATGCTTCCAGAGAGAATGATTGATGGTGCGATCATTCTGGATCATACGTTTGCAAGTGAGGAACTAATGCAGTATGCCGATCGTGGGCACAAAATCGTTGTATTGGACCGTGAGATGGATCATCCCAACATTAATCAGGTTCTGCTGGATAACAAAGCCGGGGCGACACTTGCGATGGAACATCTTATTGAACAGGGACATAAGAAAATCTACGTGGTGACAGGACCGGAAGGTTCGTTTGACTCTGTGCAGCGGTTAAAGGCTGTGAGACAGGTTGCGGAACGTGAAGCCGATGTGGAATGGATTGAGATCACGGGAGATTTTGAAAAGAGTGGTGGAGAACAAGCCGCAGATCAGATTGTACAGGTGTATGATGGACCGGCAGCGGTATTCTGCCTCAATGATGAGATGGCTATTGGCTTGTGTGATCGTCTGGCAGACAGTGCACTTGGCGTTGGTCAGGAGATTGATGTCATCGGATTCGACAATATTGAATTGAGCAAATACGTCCAGCCGAGATTGGCAAGCATTGATTATTCCAAGCGCAAGTGGGGATCACTCGCCGCTGAACAACTGATCAAAATTATTGCTGGAGAACCCGTTGATCATGAACGAATTTATGTGACATTAGTTGAGGGTGGGTCGGTGAGTGGGCCTATTCCGTCTGATTCGGTTATATCCATGCGGAATGACCGGGCGGTTAGCTATTGATCCCGAATACAGCAAGAGACAAGGCTTAGAAGAATCGAATCATTCTTTTAAGCCTTGTCTCTTGTTATTTCTAGGATGAAGCAATAGAAAAAGCCTCTCCAGAGAGAGGCTTGGCCTTTACAAGCCTTTTGTTTTGTCATTGTTGTAGGATGAAGTGAGAATGCCTGTAATGAAGAGAGTCAATACGATTGCAATAATCCAGAATGTCAGTGAAAATGACATGCCCTTCGCACCTCCTGCACAAGCTCATTTTCTTCTATTATAACCATTATAGGTAGAAAAGAAATGCTTCACCCTATTATTTGTAAAATAAAAAGTGTGTGGGCACCGGTCTGAGGCTGCCATCTGAAGGGTTATTTACAACCCGATTATTCAGAATAAGCGAGGATGATCCACCGCCATCCAGATTATAGGCGTCAATCACCCCAAGCTTGTACAACCGCCCTTGCAACTCTTCAAGGGTAGCACCGGAACTTCCGCCCTCATTATATCCGTCAACTACAATAATCAATAACTGATCATCTTTATAATTGCCAATGACTGTACGTGGTGCTCGTTTGGGTGATACTTTCCATTTGGCAGGAATTGTGGTTTTACGCCCATTCTGTAGCAGCACCGGAACAAACGTAGCCCCGAATTGCGGTTGCAGGCGATCCAGTGAGTTTTTGTCGGAGAACTTGCCTCCGACCAGTTTACCGGCATCGTTAAGTCCTACAAAAAACAGATCTTTGAAACTGGCCTGGAAACCATTCACGTATTTCCCGTCCATGACCGTTGTGCTAAGTGGATAACGTTTGCCCCCACTGTCAGCAAATCCACCTGCGTTAATCCCGGCAATTGCGCCGTTACGCTTCACAGCCTGCATGGTCGTCTCAGAACGCCCAGGTTCACTGTCTAGAGCCATCTGCATGGCTGTAGGGTCTTTTAGCTTGATCTTCATGGCATAGCCCTTATAGCTGCCAGGATTCACTCTGTACATTTCAATCGTTAGCCGGTCACTGTCTACCCGTTCAAATGGAACGCCAAGCTTGGATGAAATCCGTTTGTTGTAGATCGTTTCCGGACGATCCGCCTGGGTGGAAGCCTTCTGCACAAGTGTAGACATCGTACTAGTTGTTTTATTATAGAGCTGTGTCGTTCTTTTAATAGAAGAAGAAGTCTGGACAGCAGCATCTTTTGCCCCCGCAAGCTCTTGGCTAATTGCTTGGGTCCGGGGTGTAATCGTATCCTCTGACAGTTCGGTAGGCATCAAACCTCCGGGTTCAAGTGGAGGACGAAGCAGCAGCAGGCATAATATCAATCCAACAAAAGGAGCGAGTGCAAGCATAAAAAAACGATTAACCTGTTTGACGGGTGTAATCATTTGAGCAGGTCCATCTTTTTCTGGAGTGTCTCCAGTTGTTTTTTGACTTCGCTCAGCTGGGTATACAGTTTGTTGCTGTTATCCGTTTTGTCACTTGCATTATCCTTGGTGAAAGTCAGCAATTCATTGAAGGATTGAACCTGTCCCTGCAGGTCTTCTACTTCCTTTGATATCGTTGTTAGCTGATTTTCATAGTCGGTTTTTAGCGCTGCAATCTGCTGCTGATTATGGGCTTGAAGCTGGTTAATCATCTGTTGCTGGAGATGGTTACTATAATAGTAGGTTCCAACGACTCCTAGTGCAATGAGAACAATCCACATTACCAGAAACAGTTTGATTGAAGATCCAGCCTTGCCTTTGGCGCTCCGGGTGTGATGGATGTCAGAGGACGGGTCAGATGGTTTCATATCATCACTCCTGGTCATTTATAGGTACAAAAAAATTTCCAGTCCTCATTCTATCATGCCCCTATTGATTACGCAAAAATGAAATTCTTTACTTAATAGAGTAAAAAGAGATTGCATCGGAAGGAAGTCCTAGGATACAATTTCTTATAGATGCAATAAGTAGGAACTTTGGGCAGGTTTTTCGACTTTTTTAGATAGAAATGCAGGAAATTTATACTATATTTTGACCTTTCCGGGGATGGAAAGATGGACGTCATGGTGTTTTTATAACAAAATACAGTGGAAATAGAGCTTTTTTATCGGCTTCCTCCTGTATTTTTCTGTTTTTCGACATAATCCGACCTATGCTTCTTCTATACTCGGATTGTCGCATAGACGATGAAATCATCATGACAGAATTTAAAAGTTATTTGTCCAATACATAACAGGGGGAACAACAATGAAAAAAGTATGGCAGGTGGTCATCATAGATATCCACCCCACCAGCATGCTCGGTACAAAATTGATTTTGGAAGAGCAGCAAGATCTGACGGTACGTGGCATGACTTCGACCGGAACAGAAGGGCTCGATCTGGTGAATATTCACCAGCCTGATCTGATTCTGATGGATTATCGTCTTCCGGAGGGTCAGGCAGATCAATATATTGCCCAGATGAAGAATCTGTCAGCTCACAGTCACATCATTATTTTGACGGATGAAGACAATGTGAAGCTGTTTCGTCATCTGATGAGCCTTGGTGCAAGCGGCATGTTATCCAAACAGGCTTCCCCTAGCCAGCTGATTCATCTGATCTCTGGATTGCGTGAGGGCCATGTGTCCATTCCATTGTCGTGGTTAAACAGTGCGGAGTGGGCGCAACCTGTGGAGTCTCCGACAGAAGCACGTGTCATTGAATTAACAGAAACCGAAACTTTTATCATGGAAAGAATTGTTCAGGGTGTAACCTATGATAAAATAGCGAATGAGATCAACGTTAGCAGACGTTCCATTGATAATTACCTGCGTAAAATATACGTGAAGCTGGAAGTGAGCAGTAGAGCACAGGCCATTGAACGTTATGCCTTGCATGCAAGACAAGTGAAGACGGGATCCTGACGAAACAGGTCTGTTCTTCCCATGATCACAACAGTTCGGTATGCATCCGGTCATATTCGATGGCGAGCAGGAATAGGTTGTAGGGCTGCGGACTGCGAGTACAGTTTCGGAATAGGGACGAAAGGGGAACGGATCGATGAAATATTTCTTTGCTTCCCGTACCAACAGGCTTTTGTCATCACCACTGAGGGATATACGTGAGATGTCTGGCAGGGATTATTTCATTTCTCTGGCGGAAGAATTGCCTGCGGAGGAGTTGTTTCCTTTCAAATTGTTGGAAGAAGCAGCGGTGTCTGTCTTTAGTTCAGGCCCCTCCGCATTGCAATATGGAGAGCCAGCAGGCTACACACCCCTAAGAGAGTGGTTGAACAAAGACTGGAATGCACGCAAAGGCATACGAACGGTACCCGAGCAGATTCTGTTGACTACTGGTACCCAGCAGGCCATCGATCTGGTGATGCGTCTATTGCTTGAGCCAGGAGATTCTGTACTGGTTGAACATCCCACATCTCCAGGCTGTCTTGAGGTTCTGGAGATGCAAGGAGCCAAGATTGTGCCCGTAATGGGTGATCGGGACGGCATACTGCCAGACCTTTTAGAGCATCACATGCAGCAGGTTAGACCGAAGCTGCTTTTTGCTGCACCCAGTTTCTCGAATCCGACCGGTGCTTTGTGGAGTATGGAGCGGCGGGAGGCAGTCCTTGAGCTGTGTTCGCGCTATGGTGTACTGCTTGTGGAAGATGATTCTTACGGAGAGCTCCATTTCGATGGCCTTGAGCCAACGGAATTCTATCGTAAATATCCTTCACTCTTTGCACTGGATACTGCCGATCAGGGTGGACATGTTCTCTACATTGGTTCATTCAGCAAAACGGTAGCGCCCGCTCTTCGAACCGGATGGGCCGCTGGACATCCTGCGCTGATTCAGGCAATGGCCTCGGTTAAACGAATTGCAGATGGTCAGTCCAGTCCGATGAATCAGCGGCTGTTGTATCAATTGCTTGCCCATTCCCCATTTCGTTGGAGTGATCACCTATCGATGTTGAATCGGGAGTATAAGACAAGACTCAAACTGATGCTTGAACTGTTGAAGAGGCCGGGCTGGAAAGGGTGTCAGTACAACATCCCTGAGGGCGGAATGTATCTGTGGGTACAGTTGCCGGAAGGATTGGATAGTGGCGCTCTGCTTAAGGCGGCTTTGCCCAAAGGTGTATCCTTTCTTCCTGGATCACTATGCTCCACAGGTGTACAGGATCAACGTTACATCCGATTGAACTTTAGCCACCCGGGCCGGGATGAATTGCTGCTTGGCATGAACCTGATCAGTGAAGCCATTTCCGAATTTACGGCTCGTAGCTAAGTCAGATCAAAAATAGATTTTGTAGCAAAAATTAAAATTGGTTCATGACCAAAGTGATTACGTTATTGCATCCACTAACATTTTTATATATAATATGAATTAATGAGTTGTTGGTTTCTTTATATAAGCTACAATGGTGGCCAGTTCAGGAAAAGCACTCATATATTTTATTTAACGGGGGAAAATTCAACATGTCTAATATTTTATTTGTTAAAGCAAATGACCGTCCTGCAGATCAAGCAGTCAGCGTTAAATTGTACGATGCATTCTTGAGCGCATACAAAGAGTCCCACCCAGGTGACACAGTTACTGAGTTGGATCTCTACAATACAGAATTCCCATTCTATGGTAACACTGCTATCACAGGTACTTACAAAGCAGCAAACGGTTTTGAACTGACAGCTGACGAGCAAAAAGCAGCTTCACTTGCAGCACAATTGCAAGATCAATTCCTGGCAGCTGACAAAGTTGTATTTGCATTCCCACTGTGGAACTTCACTGTTCCAGCTCCATTGGTAAACTACATTGCTTACCTGAGCCAAGCTGGTAAAACATTCAAATACACTGCTGAAGGTCCTGTAGGACTTGCTGGCGACAAAAAAGTAGCTTTGCTTAACGCACGTGGTGGCGTTTATTCCGAAGGCCCAATGGCAGCTGCTGAAATGTCCCTGAACTTCCTGAAAACAGTTCTCGGCTTGTGGGGCATTCAAAACCCTGAAGTGGTTATCGTTGAAGGACATAATGCTTCTGCTGATCGTGCTGAAGAAATCGTTACTGCAGGTCTGAAATTGGCTTCCGAAGTAGCAGTAAAATTCTAATAACAATCTTCTATATAGAACACATCAAAACACCTGTAGTCTCCAGTGGAGATTACAGGTGTTTTTTTGCCTTCTCATTTTTTTTCACATCCGTTACTTCAGATGATTCCATATCAGATATGGCCTGTATTTTTTAAGTACTGCTCCGCTGTTTCAGCGATGTGTGCAAGGTCGTCCTTATTTTCACCAGATACAGAATACGTTACATCGAGTTCATTAATGGTTCGTTCAATCATATCATTATCCTCAAGCATGTGTGCATGCTCGGTTAACGCCTGTACTCCCTTAATCGTCAGAATATACTTTCCACGGGAGAGGCGTTCAAACCAGCCATAATAATTTTTTTGCAGAATTGCTGCGGCAGAACCTACGCCTGTCTGTCTGGCAAGGTTGGCTGGAGAGGCTTCTCCGTTCGTCCGTAGAGCGGATGCGACACGCAAAGCCTTCTCACGATATGCTGTGACCAGCTGTCTTCGTGTACTACCTCCCGTATTGTAGTCTCCGCTGCGTTCGTCGAATTCCTTGAGCAATCGCTTCCGCCGAACACCGCTTTTACGGGCAACCTGATTGGGGCCAGTGAGGGGGATCAGGGCGGAGGGCTCGCACAATACATCAATCAGGGGAGCTTTGGTTTTGTAAAATGTGACAGTCAGCAGCCCCAGACCGAGCTGTCTGCATAGTGCGGTCAGTTCGCTCCAGCGTTGGTTCACGGCTCCGCGTTTACTGCGATTGCGCTCGACGGCCAGATACACGAACGGGCTAAGTTTCAAGCGCTGCATGCCCTGCAGCAACAGGGAGAGATTAAATGTTTTTTTCATCTCCACAATGAGTGGTTCGTCCTGGTCTGATCTGACTCCGACGAGGTCACAATGTCTGATTTCCGCCTTGACGTCGAAGCCACGCTGCTCGAAGAAAGCCTTCACAGGCGAATATAATTCGGTTTCGTATTTCACTGCCATCGTCCGTGCTCCTTTCCAGAAGTGGCCTGTCTCTGACCATGTGTTGTCCGGTTTCCTGAATTTAGAACCCTCATTATATCATATTCGTTCTTTTTTTTCTGAAGGCACAAGATGTCTGATAGAACAGGGAAAAGCCAAAATTCGAAGTGGTTGATTGAAAAAAAGAGGTCAACTTATCCGAATTGCCGCATAGGTATGTAATACACTTTTCACAACAAAACAAGACGTTTGGACAGAGGGTGGCGGGACTACACAGGACCGCAAGATTGGTATTCAAGCAGGAGCCGCAATTCTATTGATTTCTTCATACCATTCGGAATGGTTGACAATCACACTAAAGGAGCCATGGGAGGTACCAAGCATGAATATTTTTGAACGCGTTGCGGAACATCGGGCAGAGAGTGACCGTTTGACATGGAACGGAACATTTGAAGATTATATTGCACTGCTGAGAGAGGACCCGACTCCGGCAATGACGGCTCACGCCAGAGTGTATGAGATGATTGAATCGTTTGGGGTGGAAGAAGTAGGTGGGCATAAGCGGTACAAGTTTTTTGAACAGGAGATCTTTGGGCTGGACCGTTCGATTGAAAAGTTGGTTGAAGAATACTTTCACTCGGCAGCACGCCGTCTGGATGTACGGAAGCGGATCTTGCTCCTGATGGGTCCCGTAAGTGGAGGGAAATCGACGCTGGTGACGCTGCTGAAGCGTGGGCTTGAACAGTTCTCGCGGACAGAGAAAGGTGCCATATACGCCATTGATGGATGCCCGATGCATGAGGAACCGCTGCATTTGATTCCGCTGGAGCTTCGTCCTGAAGTGGAAAAGGAAATTGGAGTCCGTATTGAGGGTAACCTTTGCCCATCCTGCCAGATGAGACTCCGTACCGAATATGGTGGTGATATCAGCAAGGTACCGGTGGAACGGGTCATTGTTTCCGAAGATAATCGCGTGGGAATAGGAACGTTCAGTCCATCCGATCCGAAATCACAGGATATTGCCGATCTGACGGGGAGTATCGACTTCTCCACCATTACGGAGTTTGGTTCCGAATCCGATCCACGTGCCTATCGTTTTGATGGGGAGTTGAACAAGGCGAACCGTGGGTTAATGGAGTTCCAGGAGATGTTGAAATGTGATGAGAAATTCCTATGGAATCTCCTGTCGCTCACGCAGGAAGGAAATTTCAAAGCAGGACGTTTTGCCTTAATCAGTGCGGATGAAATGATTGTGGCGCATACGAATGAATCGGAGTATAAGTCTTTTATCTCCAACAAGAAGAATGAGGCACTGCAATCCCGGATGATTGTCATGCCGATTCCGTACAACTTGAAGGTATCCGAGGAAGAGAAAATCTATGCCAAGCTCATTCAGCAAAGTGACATGAAGCATGTTCATATTGCACCGCATGCACTGCGGACTGCAGCCATTTTTTCCATACTTACCCGCTTGAAGGAAACGAAGAAACAAGGCATGGATCTCGTTAAAAAAATGCGCATGTATGATGGTGAAGAAGTGGAAGGATACAAAGAAGCTGATCTGCGCGAGATGCAAAATGAGTATCTGGATGAAGGGATGTCCGGCATTGATCCACGGTATGTCATTAACCGGATCTCCAGTGCTTTGATTAAGCAAAATCTTCAGTGCATTAACGCGCTGGATATTCTGCGGGCGATCAAGGACGGTCTGGACCAGCATGCTTCAATTACAAAGGAAGAGCGGGAGCGTTATCTGAACTTCATTGCTCTTGCACGCAAGGAGTATGATGAACTGGCCAAGAAGGAAGTGCAGAAAGCATTTGTTTACTCATTCGAGGAATCCGCAAGAACGTTATTCGAGAATTACCTCGATAACATTGAAGCATTTTGCAACTGGTCCAAGATGCGTGACCCGCTCACGGATGAAGAGATGGACCCGGATGAGCGTCTGATGCGATCCATAGAGGAACAGATCGGGATCTCCGAGAATGCAAAGAAAGCGTTCAGAGAAGAGATTCTGATCCGAATCTCGGCATACTCCCGCAAGGAGCGCAAGTTCGAATACAGCAGCCATGACCGTTTGCGTGAAGCGATTGAGAAAAAGTTGTTCACCGATCTGAAAGATATTGTCAAGATCACAACCTCAACCAAAACACCGGATGCAACACAATTGAAACGTATGAATGAAGTCATTAAACGTTTAATTGAGGAACATGGATACACCGCAGCCAGCGCGAATGAACTGTTACGTTATGTGGGTAGTCTGCTTAATCGCTAATCGGCAACGAACCATTCCGGATCAGGCTCCTGATGCCTGTTGTGAGGCTCCTTCACAGCAGGGTCAGGGCCTTTTTAATTACATGAAGGTCATATCAGTCTAAAAAGCTGACAAATAAGGTTAATTTTAAAGAGAATTAGTTCTAATGGTATATGTATATTTAGGTATTTTAGTCTATAATCAATACATATATTTACAATTTAAAGTAATTTAGTGTTTATTAAGGAGCTGACTGAACCAGATATGAGCAGTATTTCCGCAACAAGACAGAAGCAACTTGATTACATGGGATTAACCGCAGGGGATCTAAAACTGCTTGCCGATCATCGGCCTGTTTTTAAAAAAGTCGTTAATGAAGTGGTGGATCATTTCTACAATCATGTGGGGAATTATCCTGAATTGGTAGATCTGATCGCTCGATTCTCTACCATTGATCGTCTAAAAGAAACACAGAAGATGTACTGGTTATCAATGACGGATGGAATCGTGGACGACGCATATATTGAGCAACGGATTGCGATTGGACTTGTGCATTCACGGATTGGTCTGTCTGAAGATTATTATCTGGGTACCTATATGGTCTACCTGGATATTGCAACGAGCATATTCCAACAGGTTATCCCTGATTCCTGGCATCTTGTCATTCAAGCGCTCAGCAAAATGTTTAATCTGGATTCACAGCTTGTCCTTGAAGCCTATGAGAAGAAAGAAAAAGAAAAGTTACATCAGCTTGCCGATGACCAACAACATACATTACAGGCAATTACGCAGATTACCCAAGAGCTTACAGGCATGATTAGTGAATTAAATGAAAGTGCAATGGCGATATCAAGTGTAGCCAAAGAAACAGCGGCTTCTCAGGATCAGGCTCAGGTTATGCTTACCGAATTAACAGGAGAGATCCAGCAGATCGGAAAAATGGGTGAACTCATTCGCGAGATATCGGATCAGAGTCATCTTGTCGGCCTGAACGCAGCGATTGAAGCTGCTCATGCAGGAGAGTTTGGACGTGGCTTCGAAGTAGTCGCTAGTGAGGTGCGCAAGCTTGCAGCCAGTTCCCGGGATGCCCAGGGTAAAATTCAGTCTAATCTGGAGCAGATCATGAAGAAACTGAGCAGTGTGCAGCAGGAGTCGGATCATACTTCCAGAGGGGCACGTAGCCAAGCTTCACGCTCGGCTGAACTCGCTGTATTTGCAACAACAATGGAGAAACTGTCTCTGGATTTGAAGAAACTGGAACAGCAGGAATAGAGCTTAAAAGCATTAGGAACCTTCCATACCGTTTCAGGCTGTTTTAAGCTATAATGGGTAGACAAACCTGCCGATGTTATAGAAAATGCAGCCGGAGACAGGGGATTCGAAAGAGGTTGAGGTGATCAGATGGCTTCTATCCATGATGTAGCCAAGGAAGCGGGAGTATCTGTTGCAACCGTTTCCAAAGTGATAAACGATTATCCTGATGTAAGTGAAAAAACACGCAAAAAAGTCAATATAGCCATCGAATTATTGAAATATCAACCCAATGTGGTCGCACGTGGACTTGTCAAACGCCGTTCATGGACGGTGGGAGTACTGTTAACGGTTCCGTTTACGAACCCTTTTGTGTCCGAGTTGCTGGAAGGGATCAAGACAGCGCTGGAGAACAGTGGATATGACCTGGTCCGGTTGTCTACTCGATTCGATGATCCGGCGTACTCGTTCATCAAACATTGCCGCAGTCGTAATGTGGATGGCGTAGTAGTATTCGGGGAAGGCAGAGAAAACGCGAGTATTCAGGAACTGGTGGATGCAGAGATTCCAACGATGTTTGTTGATACGGACATGTTGGGCAAACGTGCCGGTTACATTACTACGGATAACGCGAACGGGATCTCGATGGGTGTCAAACATCTGCATGAGCTTGGGCACCGCAAAATTGCCTATATCTCAGGGACACTTGGACCTGCTGTAGCCAATCTGCGATTGGAAGGATATCGGGAAGGGCTGCGAGAATGCGGCATCCCGTATTCTACGGTATATCTGGAGATCTGCGATTATTCCTTCGACGGGGGAAGCAAGGCTGCCCGACGATTGCTGGCACTTCAGGATCAACCAACGGGAATTGTCTGTGCATCAGACATGTCTGCTTTTGGTGCGATTCATGAAATTGAAAAGCATGGACTGAGTGTACCAGAAGATATCTCGGTTGTCGGGTTCGATAACACGTATTATGCTGAGGTATTCAAACCGGGGTTGACCACGGTGAATCAGAATATCTATTCCATTGGCATTAAGTCCATTGAATATCTGATTGCCATGATCGAGAATCCATCTTATTCTCCTCCTGTGGTGACGGAACCTTCCAATCTGGTTATCCGTCAGACGACAGCACCTTTAAAAGCTTAAAAGCTTAAAAACGTAAATAGTAAAGATGTTTACACGAAGCACAGCTAATAAGCTGTGCTTTTTGTCGTTATATATCTCATTTGGAAACATATGGATTAGGGAGTGGTACAAGTCCTATAGTTTAACGGGTAAACAAAGTTTACTGGCAATCGTATAATGAAAGTGCTTACAATTTTCTGTCCATTTGCATCTATCCATCCTGTATAACGATCTTGTAAAGGGCTGGCACATGGCAGAGCAAAGGTTATTCTTCACAAACAACGAACCAAGGAGGAGATCGGATGCATTTGAGAAAATGGTGGAGCTTGTGCTTGTCGGCTGTATTGATCTTCAGTTTGTTCCCAAGTGTGGGAACAGGAGGGACACGTGCTTCGGCAGCGGACGTTAAGACTGGCGATGATGAAGTACTGTTCAAGGCTGATTTTGAAGATGGTGTGTTGGGACAATGGCGTCCACGTGCAAGTGAAAAGCTTGATATCGTAACGCAAGTAGGTCATGACAGTACACGCAGCCTGAGAACCTCTTCACGTACCGAAACGTTCCATGGACCCTTAATTGAGATGCTGGATCATGTACAGAAGGGCAGCACAGTTCATATTTCATTTTGGGCCATGTACGATGAAGGGCCGGACAGTCAGGTCCTTAACGGTGCACTCGAGAAAGAATACAATAAAGACGCTTCGAGTCTTGAATATGCTACCTTTGCCTCCGCTACCTTGAATAAAGGACAGTGGAAAAAAGTCGAGGCCGATGTGGTGATTCCCGAAGAAAATAGTGGTATCACCGGATTCCGCATGTATGTGGAGACACCATGGAAGACGTCAGCGGAAGTGACGCCGGCAGATACGATTTCATTTTACGTGGATGATGTTCTGATTACGGCTGCTCAGAAAATTGAAATAGAGAAGGATATTCCGAATCTGGTCGATATGGTGGGACAAAATTACGCAATGGGAGCTGCCATCAACCAGTCTGCACTAGACGCGGAAAACCAGCATTCCCAGTTGTTGACGAAACACTTTAATAGTATTACAGCGGACAATTTGATGAAAATGGATGCGATGCAGCCCAAGGAAGGAGAGTTTGTCTGGTCAGAGACAGATCGCCTGGTGAAGTTTGCCGAAGCAAATGACATGGAAATCAGAGGTCATACGCTGTTATGGCATAGTCAGGTGCCGAATTGGTTCTTTACTGATCCGAATGATGCATCGAAACCTGCCACGCGGGAACAGTTGCTTGCACGGATGAAAACCCATATTCAAACCATCGTGACCCGGTACAAAGGAAAGGTTCATACATGGGATGTCGTCAATGAAGTCATCTCAGACGGAGGCGGCTTGCGGAATGAGGCCAGTAATTCCAAGTGGAGAGATATTATTGGGGATGTGGATGGCGACGGAGATGACAGTGATTACATTGAGTTGGCTTTCCGTTATGCACGTGAGGCTGACCCCGATGCTGTACTGGTGATTAATGACTATGGAATGGAGGGCAATGGAAACAAGGTGAATGATATGGTGAAGCTTGTAGAGAAGTTGCTTGCCAAAGGAACACCGATTGATGCGGTTGGATTCCAGATGCATGTATCCATGTACGGACCGGATGTAAAGCTCATTCGTGAGGCTTTTGAGAAAGTGATCGCTCTTGGTGTGAATGTACAGGTTACAGAGCTGGACGTTTCGATCTATTCAAGTAATTCTGAACTGGAGATGCCTGTCACAGATGAATTAATGCTGCAACAAGCTTACCGTTATCGTGAACTGTTCGACCTGTTCGACGAGTTGGGAAAACGCGGTGTAATGGACAGCGTTACAGTCTGGGGACTTGCGGATGATGGTACATGGCTTGATAATCATCCAGTCAAAGGACGCAAAGATGCACCATTGTTATTTGATCGTAAATTAAAAGCAAAACCGGCATTTTGGGCACTGGTGGACCCTACCACCCTTCCGATCTATCGTAATGAATGGACAGCATTGAAGGCCAGCCCTTCTTTCCCGAATCACAAAGGACAGGAAGATATTCTTTGGGGTGCTGTGAAAGGACTCGAAATTAATCATCTGGCAGATGGTACATCTGCGGTTACGGGTGAGGCTCGTATGATGTGGGATGCCAAAAAGGTGAATTTACGAGTGGAAGTGAAGGATACCACACGTCGCAAAGGGGATCAGGTGCAGGTTTTCCTCGCGGAAGAAGTCAAGGGGACAGGCGCTGCAACTTCTGAAGCTGATCTGTCTGCCAAGAAGAAAAATCCGCCGTCTGCAAATGGTCAATATACATTTAAACGGGATGGCGCTAAAGGCAAAGATAAAAATACTTACAACGTACAGGAGACAAAAACCGGGTATGTTGTATACGCATCACTGCCTATGTCAGCTGCTTTACTTACCGAAGGCCAGGTCTTGTCTCTGGATTTTCGGATTACGGATGAACATGCTGCTGGAAAGACAGCGACCATTGTTTGGAATGATATTTCCAATCAACAGCCCGACAAACCAGCCAACCGGGGCAAACTGAAGCTCGGTTCTGTCTTGAAACAAACCAAGGTCACTTATGGCAAACCTGTCATTGATGCAAAAAAGGATAACGTCTGGAAAAAAGCTGCATCTGTTAAAACGGATGTCTGGGTGGTCGGAAACGCCGGTGCAACGGCGACTGCACAGCTGTTATGGGATGAGAAATACCTGTACGTATTGGCAGATGTGAAAGATCCATTGCGAAGCAAATTAAGTTCTAATGCACATGAGCAGGATTCGATCGAGATTTTTATCGACCCTAGCAAAGATCAGACGACATTCTATCAGGAGGATGATGCCCAGTACCGGGTCAATTTTGATAATGAGGCTTCTTTTGGTGGAAATGCACGGAAAGAAAGTTTCAAATCAGCTACCCGATTAACAAGCGGAGGGTATACAGTTGAAGTGGCAATCCCACTAGACAGCGTTCGTGCTGAAGGGCAAAGATGGATTGGGTTTGATCTTCAAGTTAATGATGATGGCGCGGGAGATGGCAAGCGAAGCAGTGTGTCCATCTGGAGTGATTCATCAGGTAATTCTTATCAAGATACTTCCGGTTTTGGCAGTCTGTTACTGACTCGTAAATAGAATATTTAGTTGTGAATTAGAATATGAGAATGTTAGTTATTCAATATTGTATATCTGGAAATAAGTGTTGATTTTAAAGGCTGGGACGTTTAGACTATATACATTCATATAAACGGGTTCCAATGTATGACAACGGCTTCAACTAAGTCTGTTGTCACGAGTCAAATGATGCGGAGGGAGTGCCTGTCATCCAGACAGCGCACTCGCTTCTTTTTTACATTTTTGCATACATACAAGGCATTTCCCGGTTGAAAGGACAGAGTGAGTGGAGCACCTACATGGCACGTACAACTTAGAACTTGTTATTTTATCCTATATTATTGCATCGTTAGCTTCATACGCTGCCCTTGACCTTGCAGGCCGTGTAAGTCAGGCTAGCGGGATGGCGCGGAATGTATGGCTTACCTGCGGTGCAGTATCGATGGGGCTGGGAATCTGGTCCATGCATTTCGTAGGTATGCTGGCTTTTGTTCTGCCTACGCAAGTCTCCTATTCCACCGGTAAGGTTGTTTTATCTGTTCTACTTGCTATTGTCGCATCGGGGGTGGCCTTGAACATTGCGGGTAGACAATCGGGCAGGATAAGCAAACTCATGATTGCTGGAGTACTGATGACCGCGGGGATCAGCTCGATGCATTATGTGGGAATGGCAGCGATGTCAATTCCGGTTACGTATGAACCAGGCAGAGTGGTGTTATCTATTCTGATTGCAGCGCTTGCTTCATTTGCGGCATTGTGGCTCATGTTTTTCTTCCGTTATCATCAATCAAGACATACTTGGGTTTACAAGATGGGCAGCGGTCTCATTATGGGTATTGGAATCTCTGGCATGCATTATACCGGGATGTCAGCGGCACATTTCCATCATTCACATGGCTCGATGGTAAGTTCAGGTATGCAGATTGAGCCAGGTATTCTCGCCTACTTGATCGCATCGGGCACATTTATTGCTTTGGGTTTGACGTTGTTTGGCATATTTATCAATCAGCGAATGTCACAGAAAGATCGACGGATTCATGAGAATGAGCAATGGTATCAGGCCCTGTATCATAACCATTCGGATGCTATTATTTCAGTGAACAAGGAAGGTATTGTTAAAGGGATTAATGCTGCTGTAACAACAATCACCGGATATCCTGAAAAAGAGGTCATGGATCGTTCCATTGATGAGATCGCTCAGCAAATCGATATAGAGTGGATAAGTGAATTTGATTCCATCGATTGGGATGATCATGGGCTGGAGCAGGCGCACTACATGGCCAAAATGAGAGATGTACAGGGTGAACTTCTGGACCTTAGTATTGTTGTAGTTCCTGTTGTCATTGATGGCAGACATGTGGGAAGTCACATTTTGATCAAAGACGTAACGGAGGAGAAGCAGGCTCAGGAGAAGATTCGTCACCAAGCTTTGCATGATCCGTTGACGGGGCTGCCCAATCGGCGCAAGTTGGATGATGTGCTGGCTTGTACGATTAACGATTCAGCAGAAAAAGGGAACTCTTTTGCCGTTATGGTGATGGATATAGATCGTTTCAAGATGATTAATGACTCGCTGGGACATTCCATTGGAGATGTATTTCTAAGAGAAGTGAGCAACCGGATCATGAAAGCCATAGAAGCTTCTGATCCCTTGGCTATGGAGAATGTCATGCTGGCCCGGATGGGCGGGGACGAGTTCACACTCGTTGTGACCCAGGGTCAAGCGACAGAAGTAAGAGTGGCAGAACTTGCAAAACAGATTGTTGAAGCCATTCAGTTACCTTATCGACTGAAGGAGAATGACTTTTACGTAACCGCCAGCATTGGAATTGCGATGTATCCGGATCATGGAGTGGGCGTGGATGCTTTGTTGAAACATGCGGACTCCGCCATGTATGAAGTGAAGAAAAACGGCAAAAATGGTTTCCAATTCTACACTGCCCAACTGGATTCGGAACTATATGAACGTATTGAGCTGGAGGGTTATCTTCGTAAAGCTTTGGAACGCGATGAGATGGTCCTGTACTATCAACCACAGATTCGTACTGAGGATAGCCGCATGATTGGTGTGGAGGCTCTTATACGTTGGAACCATCCACTCAAAGGTCTGCTCGCACCCAATGTGTTTATCCCGCTTGCAGAAGAGACAGGCATGATCTATGAGATTGGCAATTGGACGCTCCGGGAAGCATGCAGGCAGATGAAACTCTGGCATGCCAGTGGCGGACCACTCATTCCGGTATCGGTTAACTTGTCCAGCCAGCAGTTCCACCAATCCAACTTGGTAGAACAGGTCAAGAATGCACTCTTGGAGACAGGGCTGGATGCTCGATATCTGGAGCTGGAAATAACAGAGAGCATGATGATGGATGCAGCCGTATCCACGGCGATCCTGAATGAACTGACAGCACTGGGTGTCAAGATCAGCCTGGATGATTTTGGTACGGGATACAGTTCACTCAGTTATCTGAAGCATTTCCCGATTCACAAGCTCAAGATTGATCGTTCGTTTGTGACGGACATTACAGAGAGTCACAGCGATCAAGCCATTGTGGCGACCATTATATCGATGGCACAGAATCTCAAGATGGAAGTCATTGCTGAAGGCATTGAGACGAAAGGCCAACTGGATATTCTGATGCAGAATGATTGCCGCGAGATTCAGGGATATTATTTCAGTCGGCCACTGCCGGCAAGTGAAGTGGAGCATGATTTTTTTGTGCCGCTGCGATTGCAGGGTAATAGTACACCACCGGCACCATCCTAATTTTATGTATGCCAAGCGGCAAGTCCCCGTTTATGTCGGGAACTTGCCGCTTTTTTATGTCTTATCTTTTATTAATCATTAAACTCACCCATGATAAGAGCATTTATATTTTCGTTTCCTATAATGATAATCGAAAACCTTACATAAACTTGCGGTGGTGTTTCTTGCCATCATACGTAAACCAGATCGGTTTATCCTCGACACGTGTCTCGACATGTACGGTACGTCCCCAGAGGCGATACAGATAGGGCAGAGTGCGTTCCATATATTTCAGATCCAACTCAATGCCTTCATATTGATGCTTGAGCACGAGTTCCCCTGTCCGCAGATAATCAGCATCTTGCACGACCAAGTAAGGGGAGCCCCCGTTGACACGTGAAAATACGAGCTGATCCCGTATGTTCTCCCAGGACTTGTCGGTGATTTTCCAGTCCGGGCCTTTTTTCTCAAATACGTAGAGGTCCAGATCCTCGGTTAATTGCTTGGTCATGTAATTGCGGATAAAGGAGGTATCGGAATCGAATTCACGCACCTCGAACATTTTGGCACGACCTTGCCCTGGTTTGCGGCCCCAACGTTCCTGTTCTTCACGGGTTGGGTTATCCCAGCGCCGTTCAATATCCTCAAAGATCTTCAGTCCCAAATAATATGGATTCAGACTTTGTTTGGATGGCTGCACCACGGAGGAGTTGAGTTTGGCAAATTCGATCGTATCCTCACTGTTCAGATCAAGCTCACGGATAATGCGTTGATGCCAGTAAGATGCCCAGCCTTCGTTCATGATTTTGGTTTCCATCTGTGGCCAGAAATATAACATCTCCTCACGCATCATACTCATGATATCCCGCTGCCAGTCGGTCAACACTTCCGAGAATTCCTGAATAAACCACATGACATCCTTCTCCGGTTCAGGCGGAAAATGATGGACCTGAATACCTTCAGCGGGTGCTTCTTCCGTCTGCACGTCATCAAGTGACCATAGATCATCATAGCGACCTTCCGGCCGTGGTTTTTTCTCACCGCGCTGCTCCCGCATTTTCATCTCCATGTAACGTTGTTTGTCCAAATGGCGGGGTTTAATCAGCTGTGGGTCCACATGTTCCTGAATTGCGATCACGGCATCGATAAATGCTTCAACCGCTTCCGTGCCGTATTCCATCTCATAATTGCTGATCCGATCCGCCGTAGCGGCCATGCTTTCGACCATATTACGGTTGGATTTGGAGAAGCGGGCATTGTTTTTGAAAAAATCGCAGTGTGCCAATACGTGGGCTACGATCAATTTGTTCTGAATCAGGGAATTTCCATCCAGCAAGAAGGCATAACAAGGGTTGGAGTTGATGACAAGCTCATAAATTTTGCTGAGTCCAAAATCGTATTGCATTTTCATCTTATGAAATGTTTTGCCAAAGCTCCAGTGGCTGAATCTGGTCGGCATGCCGTAGGCTCCAAATGTATAAATAATATCCGATGGGCAGATTTCGTACCGCATGGGGTAATAATCCAGGCCAAAACCATTGGCAATCTCCATAATCTCGGCAATAGCGTATTCTAGGTCGCGGATCTCATCTGTCATCTAACGCTGCCTCCTTCCCGTTTCTGGAAAAAGCTGCGCAAAGCTTTGTACACTTCGCCTTTTTCTTTGATCACATAATACATGAACTGATCCATCTTGATATGACGATAAGCCGACATCAGTGTGCTGCTGCGGTTGTACTGATTCACTTCGCCGTATCCAAACATATTGCTACGCTTCATTAACTCACCGATTAGCTTCACACACCGTTCGTTATCCGAGGTCAGATTATCCCCGTCAGAGAAGTGGAAAGGGTAGATGTTGTAGCTGGAAGGTGGATACCGACTGTCAATAATATCCAGCGCCTTCATATATACAGAGGAGCAGATGGTGCCTCCGCTCTCGCCGCGGGTAAAGAACTCTTCTTCGGTTACTTCCTTGGCTTCCGTATGATGGGCGAGGAAAACAATCTCAACTTTCTCATACTGACGGCGTAGAAAACGGGTCATCCAGAAGAAAAAGCTGCGCGCGCAGTATTTCTCAAACGAACCCATGGACCCGGATGTATCCATCATGGCAATAATAACGGCATTGGATTGTGGAATGATTTTGTCTTCCCATGTCTTGTAGCGCAGGTCATCTGGACTGATGTGATGGATGCCTGGCGTACCAGTCGTTGCATTGCGACGCAGATTCTCCAGAATGGTACGTTTCTTGTCAATATTGGACTGCATGCCTTTTTTGCGAATATCGTTGAAAACTACCGTATGTGTCTCAATCAGGTCTTTATCTTTCTGCTTCAGATCGGGTAATTCCAGCTCAGCGAAGAGCATATCTTCCAATTCCTCAATACTAACTTCGGCTTCCACAATATCATGACCAGGCTGATCACCAGCTTTTTCGCCTTTGCCGGGTTTCTGCGAAGCAGAGGGATCACGACCGATGACGTCTCCGACCTGACTGTCACCGTCTCCTTGACCGACATGTTTTTGCTTCTGGTAGTTATACACAAAACGGTACTCATCCAGACTGCGGATTGGTACCTTGATGATTTGTTTTCCATCAGACATGATGATGTTTTCTTCCGTAATCAGATCAGGCAGATTCTGCTTGATGACATCTTTCACCTTTTGCTGATGGCGCTGTTGGTCCTGGTACCCTTTGCGGTGAAGCGACCAATCTTCCTTCGACACAACGAACGAGTAAGGCTGGTGTGAATTTGACATGTAGGCACCCCCCATTGATTACGCGGCACAGTTTGGCCTGTCGGTAATTAAGTATATTCACGGGCGAGGACGATATGTGATGAGAGTGGATATAAAATGATACAATTACGCAAGTTCACCTCAGAGGTAAGGTGAGTCGTAAGAACAGAACTGCACCATTTTTTACAGAAATAGTGAACAAGTGTGATATCCTTCCTATACAATAGGAGAAAGACATCAATCATTTAATAGATGCATGTAAAGGAAGGATTTATGTGAATAAAAAGGCGATCAAGGCTTGGATTATGTATGATTGGGCCAACTCGGCTTATGCAACAACTGTGCTGGCCGCAGTACTGCCTGTATTCTATGCATCGGTGGCTGCAGCAACGCTGGATACGGATACCGCCGCCTCCTACCTGGCCTATACACACTCCATTGGCATGTTGTGCGTAGCTCTGCTAACACCGTTGCTAGGCACGCTAGCTGATTTGTCAGGACGGAAGGGCGACTTCCTGCGTGTATTTGCAATTATAGGCGTCCTTGCTACATTGGGATTCAGCGCAATCGGTGAAGGGGACTGGTTCCTTGCTTCCGCGTTGCTGGTCATATCTACAATCGGTTTTGCGGGTGGTAACACCTTTTACGATGCAATGCTGCCGGATCTGGTACCCGTGGAACGAAGGGACATGATATCCTCCAAAGGTTATGCCTATGGTTATATTGGAGGAGGCTTGTTGCTTGCAGTGAACCTGCTGATGATTCAGCAACCGGGCTGGTTCGGGATGAGCAGTACACTGGCAGGCACAAGACTTGCTTTCATCACCGTCTCGTTGTGGTGGTTGCTGTTCTCGATACCGATCTTCCGCCATGCTCCGAGACGGCCTGCATCACCGGATCTGCCCGGAACGTGGACAGGGTACGTTGCGGTGGGCGTGCGCAGAATGCGGCAAACCTTTCGTCAGATGCGGCGTTTTCCCCAGTTAATCCGCATGTTGGTGGCTTTCTGGTTTTTTAATGACGGCATTAATACCATCATTCTAATGGCTACGATCTATGGGACAAGTATAGGCATAGGCACAGCTGACCTGATGCTCGCGCTACTGTTAACCCAGTTCATCGGGTTCCCGTGTACATTGTTACTGGGAGCATGGGCACAGCGTTGGGGAGCAAAGCAGGTATTAATCGTTAGCTTATCGGTCTACATATGTATTGTGATTCTCGGTTATTTCATGACACAAGCGATCCACTTCTATGTGCTCGCCGGGCTGGTTGGTGTCGTGCAGGGTGTGAGTCAATCCACAGCGCGTTCCCTGTTTAGCAATCTGATGCCAGCAGGCAGAACAGGAGAGTATTTTGGTTTTGTGAATATTACAGGCAAATTCTCTTCGATCTTTGGTCCATTTGTGTTTGGTTATGTTGGGCAGATCACGGGTTCCACACGTTGGGGTATTCTGTCGCTCATCTTCTTTTTCGTCGCGGGCATTGCTGTATTGTTAACCGTGAAGGTACAGAAGGGATTGCAGGATGCTACACGGGCAGATCAGGAAGAAGAGCGAAATGGGAGCGTTGGAGCTACTGGGAAAAGTTCAGATGTAAGATTTACCTGATGGTTGTTCACCCGTTTTCATATTAAGTTTCTCAACGGATTACGTATGGCTTCAGGCATTGTTCCTCACAGAACATGTCTGGAGCTTATTCGCGTTTGTGCAATCAGAACATAATTGATCCATGAATAAGTGCTTAAATGACAGACAGCAGAATACAGTGAAAGAGTATCAATTTATGAAAAGGTGAAAATAAAAGATTGACATGATACATTTTGTATCATAGAGTAAAACTATAA
The DNA here is from genome assembly GCF_037977015.1 of Paenibacillus sp. FSL K6-1122. Taxonomy (NCBI): domain Bacteria; kingdom Bacillati; phylum Bacillota; class Bacilli; order Caryophanales; family Paenibacillaceae; genus Paenibacillus; species Paenibacillus sp. FSL K6-1122. The sequence continues at coordinate 2,109,771 of NZ_CP150272.1, forward strand.
ATACATATTGTATCTGAGAGTTGTCGAATGTAATCATGTGTTTTGCTTCATTCCCGGGTGAACTTCCGACGGAATATTGCAAAATGCTCACCTATAGCATGCATATTACTCGTTTTGCCAAACACAAAGGTAGAGTCTGGTCTATCCCAGCTACACATTTATACTAATGAACAGAGGAGAGGCTGCCATTGATCGATGCTCAAGGTAACGGACTTGTTTTCTTACTATGTGTTCCCCGCAGTGGTAGTTCCTTATCCACCGTAATGCTGCAAAATCATAGTCGTATATTTGCCACCCAGGAAATGTGGTTTCTGATGAATCTTGTCGATTTACCCAAGGCTGATTCACGTGCTTACGGTGGCAGCTCCATCATGCGCCAGTTCTACAATGCCATGGTATCTGAGGATGTCTTTGAGAAGGCGTGCAGAAGTTTTGCTCTTGAAATCTACAATGGATTCCTGGAGGGGAGCGGAGCAGACTTCATCGTTGATAAATCTCCACGGTACTATTACATGCTGGAATGGCTGGATCGTCTGTTCCCTCAGTCCAAGCGTATTCATCTCCAGCGTAATCCTCTGGCCGTAGCAGCATCATTCAAAAAGGTAAACCGCCATACAGGAGAAGGATTCGACCTGATTCATAGTCTGCAGAGCCCCAAATTAAATATGAAATCCGTAGATCTCACACTTGGGATGCTCCGCTTGAATGATTATTTTGCCAAACCCCACTCCAATGCGTATGAATTGCAATATGAACGATTGGTTTCCAATCCTCAAGAAGAACTTGAGAAACTATGTGCGTTTCTGGGAATTCGATATGAACAGGGAATGGAGCAGTATGGACAGTTTCTGGACAGTGCCAAGTCTGACATGTTCTACAGTATGGGCGTGGGTGATCCTTTCCTCTCTTCGCATCAAGAGGCACATCAGGGTTCTGTTAACAACTGGAAAAACATATTAGAACCACATGAAGTTGAACTGTATTGCCGTGTGATGGGGGCAGATCTGTTCCACCAGATGGGATACAGTGAACAGCTCGCAGAAGCCGAACAATGGACGGGTGTACATTATGATGCAAGTCCGGATCAAGAGGTCATTGACCGAATCACGCATCAGTTGACAGCAGCGACCGGTTGCCAGTGGCAACCACAATACCGAATGCAACCGGCAGATTCTGTCGTTCATGATCCGGTTGGGAATCGTAATGACCCAGTTGTCGAAGAACCGGAAAAGACAGACCCGACGCTAGCTGCACTGGTAACGATCAGACAGCTGCAAGCCGCATTACGTGCAGCAGATCATCGTCTGGAACGGGGTTACAGTGAGCGAGAACGCTTGAAAGTCCAGCTGGCTTCTGCTCAAAGCAAAATACAGCGTATCAAATCATGGGTACCATTTGGTCATCAGATCAGCGCATGGGCTTCACAGCGCAAGATTCTACGGGGAGGCAAGTCATGAGCGCCATAGCAGGAATTGTTCACAACGATGGTCAGCAGGCGCTATGGGAAGACAGCTGGCGTCTGTACGCAAGCCTGGGGCATGTCCCTGCGGATACAACAGGGGTGTGGAAAGGCAATGAGGCGTTCCTCAGCTGTCATGCCCAATGGATTACACCGGAGTCGGTTAGCGAGAAGTTGCCTTTATATGATGAGGAAAGTGGTCTGACCATCACGGCAGATGCGATTCTGGATAACCGGGAACAACTGGCAGATCAATTACAGATATCCAGAGCTGAACTGGCTATGTTGGCGGATAGTGAATTGATCCTGCGTGCCTATCAGCGCTGGGGAGACGATGTAGCCGTCCGATTGCTGGGGGATTTTGTATTCGCGATATGGGATGAGCGGAATCGAAAACTGTATGCAGCAAGAGATATTACAGGCATGAGAGCTTTTTATTACCGACATGATGGTTCACGTTTTGCTTTCTGCACACTGATGAATCCGTTGCTCGGGCTTGAAGGGGTACATAAAGAACTTGATGAGACCTGGCTGTCCGAATTCCTTGCCATTCCTGACATGCATGATTCAGCAGATATCAATTCAACTGTATATCGGGGAATAAGCCAGCTGCCTTCTGCACATACACTTGTCTTCCGGGATGGGAGACTGGAGCTGAAGCAATATCATCGCTGGAATGAAGTGGAACCTCTAAGGCTTAAATCCGATGGCGAGTATGTAGAAGCGTTTAGGGAGGTCTTTGGGCAGGCGGTTGGATCACGATTGCGAACGCACAGACAGGTGGCTGCTGCATTAAGTGGCGGACTGGACTCGGGAGCCGTGGTTGGTTTTGCTTCCGGAACACTGAGAAGTCAGGGCAAACGGCTGCAGGCCTATAGTTATGTTCCCGTACCCGATTTCACAGATTATACGTCGAAAACGTTGCTCGCAGACGAACGGCCCTTCATACGTTCCACGATTAATCATGTCGGCAATATCACAGAGAACTACCTCGATTTTGAAGGCAGAAGTCCACTCAGTGAAGTAGATACCTGGCTCGACATTATGGAAATGCCCTATAAATACTTTGAAAATTCATTCTGGATTCGCGGATTCTATGAAAAAGCGAGCCAGCAAGATGCAGGCATCCTGCTCACAGGGGCACGTGGTAATTTCACCATCTCCTGGGGACCGGCTCTGGATTATTACGCCAGTCTACTGAAAAGTGGCCGCTGGTACCGCTGGTTCCGTGAGATGCAGCAGTATAGTGAACGAACGGGCATGCCTTTCTCACGTATAGCCAAGATCACCGGGAAAAAGGCATATCCGGATTGGTTCAAGGCTCAGTCCAAAGGAGCCAGCCAGGCCGCATCCGTACAATTGATCCATCCTGACTTTGCGCAGAGAACGGGTGTACTGGAAAGACTCAAATCCATTATTGTTCTGCAGGGCGGTGCCCAGGCTGATGCACTCAAAGTCCGTGCCGAGAAATTTAATAACCTGGCCATCGCCAACAAAAATGGTGCTGTAGCTACGAAATGTTCTCTGCGTTACCGCGCTTGGGAACGTGATCCGACAAGTGATGCCAGAGTCATCCGGTTCTGTCTGTCCGTTCCGATTGAACAATATGTGAAACAAGGGACGGATCGTTCATTGATTCGCCGGGCTACTTCACCGGAGTTGCCTGACAAGGTCAGACTGAATCAACGGGTACGAGGTGTGCAGCCTGCAGATTGGTTACATCGCATCATTCCAAATTGGGATGCCTTTACGGCTGAGTTACGTGCTTTGTGTTCTGACAGCAAGGTTGCTGGCATATTAAACACGGAGCGTATCAAATCTGCCCTGGCCAACTTTCCAAGTCCGAGACCAGAGCTTGCTTCACATCCAGATCTGCGATTGATGATGCATAGTCTGATCGTCTATCGGTTCATTCGGAAATTCTGATATAGCCCGGTGAACTGTGGGCCCGGATTTTTCTTACAATTGACTCATGATAGGAGGTGAATACGATGCAAATGGAAAAAAAGGAATGGCAAGAACCAGCACTGGAAATATTGGAAGTCAACCAAACAATGGCGGGCACAGGTTACAAACATATCGACTGGGTTACGGTTCACGATGCGGATCTCTACGGAACTAGTTAGAAAGCTTTACCATATGCCATCATACTTAGAAGTGCGAAAAGGAGGTGAATACGATGCAAATGGAAAAAAAGGAATGGCAAGCACCAGCTCTTGAAGTGTTGGAAGTCAATCAAACAATGGCCGGTACTGGCTACAGACAAATTGACTGGATCACGGTTCACGATGCGGATCTGTACGATCCAACTTCCTAAGTTGTTTAGTTTTATGAAGTGTCATCATACTTAAAGGGCGGAAATGCAACAAATCCAGCTTTTCGCCTCCGCCCTTATATTGAGCAACATGAATATAAGGGCTTTTTTTACATTTTATTACGAAGGAGGCGTCGTTCATTGTTGCCTGTGCATTATGTGGCGTATGGTCTGCGCTGGTCGAGCCAAATTCGAATGCCTGAACTACAGATCGCACCCAAGGATGCGGAGACTGATTTTGATGTCGTGGATGTGCACATCGAGTCTTCAGATCTGACCCCATTGTGGGAGGATTGGGATGTAGGCAACGACAACTTTGTGGCACGAGAGGGCAGTCTTTTTTTCAAAATCGAAGATACAGGTCTGTTTCTAATGGAACAAGGAAAGCGCATTGTTGTATCCCCTCAGCCAGGAGCGGATGAGAAAAAGGTCAGATTATTCATCCTGGGCACCTGTATGGCGGTCATTATGATGCAGCGTGGCATCCTTCCATTGCATGGTAGTGCAGTGGTTATTGATGGCTGGGCTTACGCATTTGTCGGACATTCGGGAGCAGGCAAATCGACACTGTCGGCCGCACTGGCATCACGCGGGTATCCGCTTCTCACCGATGATGTTGTTGCACTGACCTGGGATGCCGGAGGAAGAGCTATCGTATCACCTGGTTACCCGCAACAGAAGTTATGGCAACCCAGTCTGGACGGCTTCGGCATGAAGGAACAGGATTATGCAACGGTTCACGCAGAGATTACGAAGTATGCGATACCTGTTCAGCACTATTTTCATGAGATGGCCGTACCACTAGGTGGAGTATTTGAACTTGCTCCACAACCGGAGGAAAACCATACATCTGTTCAACTGGTTGAAGTGGCGGGGCTAGAACGACTGCATCTGTTATGCTCGCATACGTTCCGTGGTGGACTCGTTGCAAGACAGGGGCTGGCACAGTGGTTGTTCGAGACGGCTTCAAGACTTTCAGCAAGTGTGGAGATTGGCAGATTGGTCAGAACGGGTGCTGAGTTTACAGCATTTGAGATGGTGGATCGGATCACAGATCATATACGCAAAGGAGTGCATACAGGACAATGACAGCGACTACGCCGATGAATGTGGAAGACCGGGTAACCCGGAAGGAAGGCAATCTGGTCAGTGATATGGGTAGTGAGAAAGTCATGATGAGCATTAGCTCTGGAAAATACTATAATCTCGGGAGTACCGGTGGACGAATCTGGGACCTGATCGCAGAAGAACGCACGCTGGGTGAAGTTGTTGAGGTACTTGCTGCGGAGTATGAGATTGAGCCAGATGTATGTCGTGAGCAGGTGGTGCAATTCATGGAACATCTGTCCCGTGAAGGTTTAATCGACGTTACTCGCGGAGTGTAGAATGATGTTGCGAAAAATAAAGGCTTATCTCTCGCTCCCGCGGTCGATGCGTCGACTGGTATGGGAGGCCTATATCCTCCTTGGCTGGGCACGCATACAGAAGGCTATGCCATTCGCCAAAATCGCGCCAGGGCTGGGTACGCCTATGGTAGAAACACCGATGACAGGACTCGAACGCAGCGAGGTCATCACTATACGTAATATTTCCAAAGCAATTTCGCTCGCCAGCAAATATACGTTATGGGAAAGCCGCTGCCTTGTAATGGCGATTGCCGGGATGAAGATGCTTGAGCGACGCAAGATAGAGAGTACGTTATACATGGGGACTGCACGGAATAAGCAAGGACATATGATGGCTCATGCCTGGCTGCGAAGTGGTAAATTGATCGTGACCGGAGCTGATACTATGGACCAATATACGGTTGTCGGTGTGTTTGGCAAACGGTGTCCGGAGAAGGGATCTGGGGAGATTGTCTATGATACATGAAAGTGAACTCTATTCATCAGGGTTTCCGAAGGAGCTTAAGCTGATTTTGAGCATGATTAGAGGTGATCTGACGGCTCTATCCCCTGAAGAACTCAAGGCGGGTTTGCAAGGAACCGATTGGCAGCTTTTTCTGCGGCTTGTCTATCATCACCGCTTATACTCTGTCCTTTATGTGAAAATGAAAGAATTAAACTCTGCAATCATTCCTGCAGATGTTATGGAGAGTCTGAGACAACAATATACGGTCAATACGTTCCGCATGTTACATCTAACAGCTGAGATGGAGCAGGTGTGTGGTGCTTTTCGTGAACGCGGTATCCGCAATATTACACTAAAGGGACCAGCGCTCGCCCATGATCTCTATGGCGATGTATCGATGCGAACCTCCAAAGACCTGGATATCCTGATTCCGTTTGATGATGTGGAAGCGGCTGAAGGCATTCTGGCTACCCTCGGATATGTATCCAAGGAAGGGGAGCGGGCACCTACGGTGCGCAGCTGGAAATGGCGGGAACATCATATCTGTTACACCCATCCGGTCAAAAGGACTCAAGTGGAGATCCATTGGCGCTTGAACCCGGATTCGGGCAAAGAAACCAATTTTGAATTGCTGTGGAAACGCAGCCGGTTCAGTTCATACACACAGACACCTGTCCGTATGCTCGAACAAGAAGACCTATGGGCTTATCTCGTAACCCATGGTGCACGACACGGCTGGTTCAGACTGCGCTGGTTACTGGATATCGACCAGATGATCCGCAGTATGCCACTTGATGTGAAGAAATTAGAGAGACGTCTGAAAGCGGAGGGGCGTTTATCGATTGGTTCGCAGGCTCTTCACTTAGCCTCAGATCTGTTGAATACGCCGCTGGATGTAGAGTACAGGTCCTTGATGTCCTTAAGTGACCGTACAGGCAAGCGATTAGCCAACGAAGGCGCAAAGTTCATGAACGACATGCTGGAAAGTCCGGCTGATATGAAGTCTTATCAATCGTATTTGTTTAAACTTCGAAGTACAAAACAGAAATGGTTTTTCTTTATTGAACGTTTATATCCAAGTACATGGGATGTGGATCAATTGCCACTTCCACGTTCTTTGTTTTTTCTATACTTTCCGTTACGTCCGTTTCTCTGGTTCTGGCGGCGAATTAAAAGGTATACGGTGACGGAAAGGGGTAAAGTATGATCTCGGAATTAAGGTATTTCATGCGAAAGTTGCATCATGTCACGGGGCCCATTTTATATTGGAATCTGCTAGGGATGATCTGTATCAGTCTCATGGAAGGGATCGGTATCTACATGCTTGTTCCGATGCTGAGTCTGATTGGCATATTTGAGATGGGCTCCACAGGCTTAAACATTCCCTGGCTTGGCGTCGTGTTGAATCGTTTTTCTGAAAATAGCCAATTGTTACTCGTATTGTTCACTTTTGTGTTGATTGTCTCCGGACAGGCCTGGATGCAGCGTCTCCAGACGATCCGTAATACTCGAATCCAGCAGCAATTTGTACGAACGCTGCGCATGGAAACCTATGGTGCTATTATTATGGCGCAATGGTCATTTTTTCTCCAAAAACGAAAATCCGATTTTAACCATATATTAACGACTGAACTTGCACGTGTGAGCCAGGGAACGAGCATTATGCTGCAAATGGCAGCCTCGCTGATCTTTACGGCCATTCAGATCGGTCTTGCTTTCTGGTTATCCGCCAAGCTGACGGCACTTGTGCTGATCTGTGGATTGTTATTATTTTTTGTCTTGAGAAAATTCGTCAAGCGGGCCAAGCAGATCGGAGACCAGACCTCTGAATTTTCCCAAAGTTATTATAACGGCATTACCGAGCATTTCAACGGCATTAAGGATATTAAGAGCAACATGCTTGAGCGCTCCCACATGAACTGGTTTGAGCGCATGTGCAGACAGATAGAACGCAATGTCATTCAATTTAGCCAATTGAACAGTGGAACACAGCTAATTCACCGGATGTCCGCGGCAATCATTATTGCGGCATTCATCTATCTTTCTCTCCGTGTAATGACGGTGCCACCCGCAAGTCTGCTGCTCATCATCCTAATCTTTTCCCGCTTATGGCCAAGGTTTACGGCAATTCAGTCCAATCTGGAGTACATCAGCTCCATGCTGCCTGCATTTCGGGTAGTCAGAGAATTACAAGCGCAGACGGCGAAGAGTCGTGAGATTAGTGAAGAGATTGCTTCGGCAGGAGACGTTGGAACTGATGGGATTCAACCTATGGAACTGAAGGGATCTATCACCTGTGAGGATGTCTGCTATCGCTATGAGGGAAGTGATGCTTACTCATTGAGAAATGTGCAAGCTTCGATTCCAGCAAGGGGTATGACCGCAATTGTGGGGAAATCCGGAGCAGGCAAAAGCACGCTGATAGATCTGATTATGGGCCTTGTGAGGCCTGAAACTGGTCGTATTTTGATTGACGGTGTTCCTCTGTCAGAAGAACGATTATTGAGCTGGCGAAGTTCAATCGGATATGTCTCCCAAGATCCATTCCTGTTTCACACAAGTATTCGTGAGAATCTGCGTCTGGTTGATCCAAATGCAAGTGAAGAACAGATGTGGCAGGCTTTGCAATTTTCCTCCTCTGCAGCATTTGTACGGAAGTTGCCTCAGGGTCTGGATACGATTATTGGTGATCGGGGTATTCGTCTATCCGGGGGTGAACGTCAGCGATTGGTGCTTGCCCGGGCTATGCTGCGTAATCCTTCTGTATTGGTACTGGATGAAGCAACGAGTGCGCTGGACAGTGAGAATGAACAGTACATTCATGAGGCGCTGGAACGGTTAAAAGGACATGTGACCATTATTGTGATTGCACACCGATTGTCTACGATTCGGACGGCAGATCGTGTAATTGTACTTGATGAAGGTCGGGTGATTCAAGAGGGCGGGTACCAGCAGTTATCTACTGATCCGGTAGGGACGTTCAGCAAACTTTTGAACATGCAAGCGGGTGTTGTGGGGCAGTAAGTGAGTGAGTGGACATCAGAAAACGTTCAAACGTGATGATAGAGTGTGTATCTTTTTCTCTTTATTCATTTATCGATGGTATAACCAGCAATGGGTTCACATAAAGAGGCGCGCCACGATTGGTGCGCCTTTCATGTAAGTAGTTAGTATAATGAGCAAGAATTAATGAACGAGGGCTGTTTTCGTAGGAAGCGTCAGTTGAAGAGCACCGATCTGCTCCAAATGCTGTACGATCTCTTGCACGGCTTCCTCAATGGACCACTGCTCTGTATCGATGATAAATGAAGGAGATTTGGGTACATCATAGGGGGCGGAAATGCCTGTGAAATGCGGGATGTCACCATTGCGTGCTTTTTTGTATAGACCCTTTGGATCACGACGCTCACATTCTTGAATTGAACAGCGCACATAGATTTCAATGAAATCATCTGGTTCAAATAACTGTCTAACCATCTCCCGATCCTGTTCATGAGGAGAGATAAAAGCCGAAAGTACAAACAACCCGGCATCTACCATTAACTTCGATACTTCACCAATTCGCCGCAGATTTTCTTGACGATCCCCTGCTGTAAAACCGAGATCACGGTTCAGTCCATGACGTACATTATCCCCGTCCAGAACATAACAGCGTACGCCTTGATCGTAGAGATACTGCTCCAGGGCAAATGCAAGGGATGACTTTCCTGCACCTGATAACCCGGTAAACCATATGGCACGACTATGGTGCCCATTATGCTTCTCCCGGTCTTGCCTGTTGATGCTGGATGATTGCCAGGTTATGTTGCGCTCTTCCTTCGACATGAGTATCCCGCCTTTTCCCTACCATGATATGTATAATATTTTAACATATTTACAAGATTATAGCACCTTACAGATTTCTTCAAAATAAGCGTGAATCGACAAAATATCGGGTATAGATGTAGTACATACATAAGCATTATGCATATATCCAAGGAGTATTTTGAATCAAATGATGCAAAATGCTCACATCGCAGGAGGAACAATGTCATGAATAAAAACATACAAAACATACAAGTTGGGTTCAAATGCCCGGATTGCCAACAGGATATCCGAGCGGAATTTATAGATGAACAGGTCAGCACGGTTCGTTGTAAGGGTTGTGACAGAGCGTATACACTTTTGAAGCCAACCATAGGTGATGAGATTCTACTGGATTGGGAGCAGGAGGCTTTGTATCACAAGCTGAGGGCAGAGCGGTCCGAACTGGATAATCACAATATGTCGGCCTTGATTATCAAAGTTATCGAGTTGCTTACATGGCGTGATCGGGGAGATGGACAGACCCGTGCTATACAGACCGTGAGGGAATGGCTTGCTTCCAGTGGCAAACCTCAGACCTTACTTGAATTGTTCCATCAATCTCCGCCACAACCTGAAAATAAACGTTTCGATCGTTAATGATTTACATACATTAGCCGTTCCTGTGGCATATTACCTGAAGGTGTTCGTGTGTGCAAACGACTAACCGAATTTTTCAGGAACAGGAGCGGATAGAATGAAGCGAATGGTTCTATATATACTGTTGGGACTGTTATCCATCAGTATGGTACCGGCACAGACTGAAGCATCACCGGTTACCGGAGCGTATCACTTTGGCTTCAAAAAAAGTCAAAACGGTCAACTGCCCTCCATTGATCAGGAAGGCTTCAAATCAATCTTACAACATAACGATGCCATTTTCCTGGGGGATACAAAACAGAAGGAATTGTATCTCACGTTTGATAACGGGTATGAGAATGGATTCACACCTGCCATACTGGATGTTTTGCGTACCAAGAAGGTGCCAGCGGCTTTCTTTGTGACAGGTCATTATCTGAAAGATCAGCCTGAGTTGGTCAAACGTATGGCGGCTGAAGGTCATATTGTCGGTAATCATTCATGGAGTCATCCGGACATGACCCGCATCTCCAATGAAAAGCTTAGAGAGGAACTTGAGAGGGTCAAGACGGAGGTCAATCGGCTGACCGGTCAACAAGCGACCTTTTTACGGCCACCGCGTGGAATTTTTAACAATCGTACGCTTGCAGAGAGTCATGCCCAAGGGTATGTGAATGTGTTCTGGTCTGTTGCTTATAAAGATTGGGATACCAATGTGCAGCGTGGCGCACAATATGCTCATCAACAGGTGTTGAAACAACTCCATCCGGGCGCTGTCATTTTGCTTCATTCAGTATCCAAAGATAACACGGAGGCTCTGGGTTCCATTATTGATGAGGCCCGCAAGCAAGGATATGCATTCAAAAGTCTGGATGATCTGCGGACCAAAAGTTATTGATCCATTATCATAATGAGCAATGGACCAAGTGTAGGTCATTCAAAAGTTTAGCAAAAATATTAAAGGGCATCCTGAGCGATTAAGCTCGGAATGCCCTTTTTAGTTTATAACGGTATGCCAGTCCAAGTATTGGATGTACCACATACAGATCCAGAAGAAAGGATTGGATTGGGTAATACGATACGATGTAACGTGTAATACTATAAAACAGTATTATAGATGATTCCAATCGTTTTCGGGCCGCAATGACTGCATACTACACAACCAGCAGTGGTTAGTTCAACTCGGGCACCCGTCTGTTCCTGTAAAGACTTCTTCAAGTCAAGCGCATCCTCTTCAGCCATGGTGTGCACAACAATCAGCAGGTCTGGATCGATCTGATCCTTCTGGCTGAGCGTATTATTCAGCATTTGTTCCAGAGCTTTCTCCCGTTTGCCGCGCACTTTATAAGCAGGTGCCATCTTGCCATCTGTTACCCGGATGACAGGACGAATCTTCAACAGGCTTCCAATCAGGTTCTGCATGCCCGAACAGCGTCCGCCTTTATGCAGATACTCTAGTGTATCGATAACAAACTCCGTGCGTACATTTGATTTCATCGCCTCAATCAGGTGTGTAATCTGAGTCAGGTTTTGTCCTTTATCAGCAGCATGAACAGCTTTCATCACCATCAGTGCAATTCCTGATGAGAGATTCTGTGAGTCAATGACCGATATTCGACCTTCCGGGAACTCGGAACTCGCTAGTCGTGCATTTTGATAGGTAGAGGAAAGTTCAGAAGATAAGCTGATATATAAAATCTCATCCCCTTGATCTATGTAAGGTTGAAATGCCGTTATGAAATCAGCAGGGGAAGGTGCAGCTGTTTTGGGAAGACGCCCATCTTGGCTAACACGTTCATATAGCTGTTCAGGCTTAATCTCAGCACCGTCTTTCAGTGATTCTTCACCGAACACGACATATAAAGGGATGATACCGATATCGTGCTGCTGGATCCATTCTGGAGCCAGATCACTTGTGCTGTCCGCAAAAATTTTGATTCGTGACATGTCAATCTCCTTTGAAAACAATGATTTTGGCAAAAAATATAGATTGTACTTATGTGTAAACCCATTCATTTTATTATAAGGAAACATGACGCTGATGCAAAGCGTTACATCAGCGTCATGCCTACCAAGATAAGTCCAACGAATAACAGAATCATGATCCCATTTAATATGGTTCCGATAATGGCAAAAACTTTCTTTCGATTCTTGAGGACAAGACCAATAATTCCGACGATGCCTCCGGCCAGATTGAGAATCAGGCAGACCAGAATGGCTAATGAAGCCAGAACCACTGCTGGATGCAAGGCGATCTCTTCTGTCTGCAACGGGGTGAAAACTCCGATGGACTCGTTTACAGCCATGGTGGCAATAAAGAATATCAAAATATAACCCAAGATTGCAACCAATCCAATGACAAAGCTGGCGATCCCAGGTCCGGAATGTTTCAGTGGTATCATTGGTTGCCTTTCATCATCTGGCGGGTATGCTTCATACCCATTGTTATTGTATGGATCTGCATGGCCAGGATTCTGATCCGTGTTGTTATAACCTGAATTATAGGAATCGCGATTATCCATAATGTTGACTTGCCTCCCTTAATCATCGTACTGAGTGTTATTAACCTAATCGATGAGTAATGATTCTCCTTTTAAAATACAACGATTACATACCTGTTTACTTTTCCATAATTATCGATAAAAATCAAGGATTTACGCCAGTTTTCTACGATATTTAGGGCAGGGATAGGATTGTTAAGTATAAACAGACATATGATCTTTGAAGCTCCGTCCAGACTGGTAAAGAAGGAGTGGATTCGCTACAATAATAGGTGTGAAGTGTAGTTGAATTAAGGGAGAGAACTTATATGCAACGTAGATGGATGATGCTTGGAGCTGTAATGACCATGCTGTCGGTGGCGATTGGTGCGTTTGGTGCTCACATGCTCAAGGATACAATTGGGCCGGCGGCCATAGCTACATATGAGACAGGTGTGCAATATCACATGATTCATGCATTGGCCTTGCTCATTATTGGCTTGACGGCTGGTCAACTTGGAGCATCGACAAAACTGAAGTGGGCAGCGCGTCTGTTGTTTATCGGAATTATCGTGTTCTCGGGCAGTTTGTATGTGCTTAGTATTTCTGGCATCAAGATTCTGGGTGCCATCACACCGATTGGTGGGGTAGCCTTCATTGCCGGATGGTTGTTATTGGCATTAGATGTATGGCAGCGAGGTAAGGATCGCTCCTGATCGGTCCAAATAAATCTCGGAGGGTTCAATCCTACATGAACCATTGAACTAAAAAAGCAACTTGCGTTAGAATGTCCCGTCATTCTAACGCAAGTTGCTTTTTGTTTTAATCTGATGAAGTTAGTTACAGAAACTCATCGATTTCATTGGTTCGGAACGTATACACCTGTTTTTCATCGACATGGTAGATGCTCACAATACTGGTATCACGATCAAAATTCAGAATACGGCAAGGAATGCTCTGATGTTTACCGTTCTTGTTATTGACAACAATACGGGTGAGTTTATTCTCTTTAATGAGCGTGTCAATCCACGCGTCAAACGAGTTCCCATCGGATACATTGGATGTTTGGGTGGCAGGCTTTTTCTCGCTAACCGGTTGTTCTTGTTGATTCTGTGTTTTGACTGGAGCAGGTGAGGCAGGTGTCTGAGCTGCAGTGGACGCCTTCTGTGCTGCGTTGGCTTTTTTGCGTTCGTTGTGAAGTGTGACGAAAGAGTCCTTCTTGGACTGGAGTGTCGCTTCAATAATTTTGCCTAGCTCTATGCCGGATTGAATCCGAAAGTCCGCAATTTGTTCTTCATTGTTTATGAACTCCAACAGGGACTGCAGTGCCAATGCATTTGAGCGGCTCTTAATAAGTATATCGACATTAAATAAAAAGCCGATGTCCTCTTGATTGGATAAGGTTTCTTTCATTCATCCCAGCCCCGTTAAAAATTATGTCAGCTCAAAAAAACGCTTCAATTCACTATATCATTAAAAAGGAAATTATCATAGTGCTAGAGACGCAGAAATATGCCGATTCGAGATGAATCTAGTCCCGGAGTGCCCCTTAAATTCTCCCCAGAATAGAACAAATAATCTTCTTTTTTCATCCCCTGATCGTCCTGTTTGCCTGCGCCAGTCGTGCGGGTCTACTCTATAATTTATTTAATCAGGACAGGAAGCAACAGGGGGAATCGGGAATGGGCAATGCATATCAGGATCGATTGAGATACGTTTATAAAATTACATCTTCCAGAATTAGAAAAGCGGATTATGATCTGCATCTTACTTATCAAGAAGCGACAGTAAATGGAGAAGTGGCATCTATTGGAAACCATCAGGTGTTTCGTTTTATAGATCGTATTCGAGGCTACAAGGAGAGGGAACAAGATCTGGCTAGAATCAAGCTGGAAATAGAGCGATTAAAAGCCTTGAAAACCAATGCTGAACATAAAAGAACAATGAAGAAATTGCATGAAGAACTGAAAAACCTGAAATTTGCCGATGATTACTTGCTGGTGGTCATTGAAAATAATAAAGACTATGATCGGCTGAATTCATCGAAAGCTTTCTCCATCAACGGCAAGAAATACAAGCGGTTATTGGCTACGACAGGTGGAGCCAAAAGTTCGACGGTCATCTATGTGAGTGAGGATATCCACCCGTCTTTGGAGAAAAGATTGAATAACGGCAGAGATCCCAATAAAGAGCTGGTTCCTGCCAAACTGGAGGCATATAAGGCCTTGGCTTGCAGTACAAGCACGCCTGTGTCACATCCCGAACGTGTATTGGTTATTCATGATTGTATAACTGAATTTGGTGCAGACATAATTCAGATTGATGATACCGAGACAGAATACCCTCGCATAGAGAGTAGGAAAAATGAGCCTATTCAGATGAATATGAGTGATGGGTTCGGTCTTATCTCTCCTGCACTTAGTGAACGATGGGCAACCGAGCTGGGACATGCATATATCCCGAGTGGATTTTGTATTCGTAATAGCTTCTGTAAAGGGATGGTCTTTACATTTGATTATCACGAATTTGCAGATCGAGTTGCAGGCAATTATATGGTGGACGATGCCTGGGGTAATCCTGTGGATATTCGAGAGGTAGACCTGATCATCACAACGTCCATGCTCAAACTATGGAGCTCATACAACAGTATCGACGATTACCTGTTATGTTGCGGTTATTATGGCTACACGTTCAGCGTAACGAAGGTTACACCCGAAGAACTGGAGGATGAGCGTCATTTAAATTACCAGTTTATTCAGTCACTCCAATTGGATGATAACGAGATTGGTGAACTTATTCGTCCCACAGTAGACTCGATTAAAGATGTGCTAGGTGAAGACTATCGCAAGGCACTGTTATTTCTCAAAGGAATTCACATCCATGAGAACGATTATAGAAATAGTCCAGATGATTATATCAAAGGGCTGATGGTAGACCCGCGACTTATAGATGATCCTTTTGTGCGCAACAAAATTCATACCTTAATACGTAAACGAATGAATGAAGCCAAGATCGGAGTTCTAAGAGTGAAAGGCAATTTCAGCATTATTTCTGGCGATCCCTATACATTGTGTCAGAGCATATTTGGCTTACCTTTAACAGGATTGCTGAGTTCAGGTGAGTTCTACTCCAGCTATTGGAATGAACGCCATGTGGACCGCGTGGCTTGCTTCAGAGCTCCGATGACTTGTCATAACAATATCAAGGTGCTTCGTTTTCAAAATACAGATGAGATGCAGCATTGGTATCGCTATATGAACACGGTCACGATCTTAAATTCATGGGATACGACGACACATTCTTTAAATGGTGCAGATATGGATAGTGATCAGGTCTTAACTACAGACAACTACACGATTCTTGGGGCAATACAGGAGCTTGATGCGATTGTATGTGTACAGAAAACCTCAGCCCATAAAATTCCGGATGAAAAGGATCTGATTAAGGCTAACAAAGACAGCTTTGGTGATCTGATCGGTTTTACAACGAACAAAATCACATCGATGTTTGATGTATTAGCCAATTATGAGGAGCATAGTGCAGAATATCAGGAAATGATGTACCGAATTCAATGTGGTCAGCATTATCAACAAAATGCCATTGATCAGGCTAAAGGTATTGAATGTAAAAAAATGCCGAAGCACTGGTATGATATTCGCGCTGCGGTAACGGACGAGTCTGCCTTGAAAATGGTAGCACACAAGAAACCTTATTTTTTCATATACAATGACCCGGAACAGAAAAAAGAATATGCCACTTATGTAGAAAAAACGAGTCAGAAGTGCTTGCAGTTATTTGGCATGACTGTGGATGAGTTGTATTTGAAGAAGGAGCTATCTCCGGATCAGGAACAGTTCCTGGCACAGTATGAACAGAGAATGCCTGTATCCACGGCACCTTCTGTGATGAACCGGTTATGCCATCAAGTGGAAGACGAGTTCAACAAGTTAAAGTTAAAACAGACCGAGAGTCCGTTTGATCATACGATATTGAAGAGTACCAAGAAATATTCCCAGGCTCGTTATAAAGAGCTCCAACGATTATATCAGATGCATAACGAAGAGCTACGTAGCTATATGACTAACTTGCGCAAGAGTAAGGTGAAAAAGGAAGAAAGATCAGCCCGATGGCAGTTGTTTGTTTCACGTTTCAAGGAGCAGGCGCTGGAGATCTGCAATAACGAAGAAGATCTGTGCAATATGATTGTGGACATGTGTTATCGAAATGCGGAGAAATCAAAGCAATTTGTATGGGATGTCTCCGGGGATCAGATTATTCGCAATCTATTGCTCCGCAATGATCACATCATCCATTATCCGGTTAGAGACCGGGACGGCGATATTGAGTACGCGGGAAAAACCTTTAAAATGACCCAAATGCATGTGAAGGAGTAGCGCCCTTGAAAATCATTCTGAATGAACGTCATCATGCCGAGCAAGCAATTGCACATGGGAAAATGGATAAGAAGCCAACCAAAACGTTGATTTGTTTAGCTAAATACGGGCTTCAACAAGGGAAGAACGCCGAAGATGCATATGCGTTGTTAAATCAGTTTATGACCAAGTATTATCCAGACTACAATGCTGTCCAGTGGGATACATTTCTCAATCGTATCATTAAGCAGTCTCAGAAGTATATCAAGATAAGGGAGGAGGCAAGCAAGAGCACGTTAATCGAGATTGATCATGTACCTGTAACGCACGAAGAACTTCAAAAGATCAAACAACTTAAAAGTAAACGACTCGAGAAATTGGCCTTTGTTTTACTGGTCTACAGCAAGATTAATAATCGAATCAATGAAAATGATACGTACTGGATTAATCATGAATGGAAAGAAATCTACGGTGATAGTCAAATGGCCGTAAGCAAAAAAGATCAGGGGTTATTGGTGCACAAACTTATTCAGTTAGGGTATCTCAAAGAAAGTAAACGCGTCGATTCAACTAATGTACAGGTTTTGTTCGCTGCGGAGCATGGTGAGGTTGCCTTCCAGTTAGTTCGCTTCGATGACTTTGTGCTGGAGTACTCTCGCTGGAAAGGAGAAAATATTAAAAATTGTACCGTATGCGGAAAACGGATGCTTGCAAAATCGAATCGAATGAAATACTGCAAGGAGTGCAAAAAAGCTGGCATTAGTCCAATTAGAAAACTTCTCTAAAGCCAGACACAGCAATGTTTTGCATGGTTGTTCAAGAATTTCTTTAATGATAAGCCAGAGACAGGTTTCCTAGTTATGGGGGAGGTATCAACTTGGAAGCCGTCTTATAAAGAAAATACGCTACATAACGCTTAGGTAGGTGAATTATGTCAAATGGGATAACTTTAGCACATGTAGAGTCTTTAATTAGAGAAGCGGTGAAACATAGCGGTCCCGGGCAGCCAGGAGATCCTGACGAAACTGAACTCGCTATCAAGCGGGCACTGGAGGCTGCTGGCGAAGCCTTACAGGCTGCCGGAAAAGCAAAAGAGGCTTATCAGACGACTCGACTTGTGTATCAGAGTCCAGTTGCTGATTTTGAGGAGTTAAGTATGCAATACTCTTCTCCTGAAATAGGCTGGACGGTGCAGACGTATAAGGATGGTAAAAGATATCGTTTTGATGGACAGACATGGGTAGAGATTGATGTATTTGGTCAAAACCTTCAGGTCGTTAATTCCGATGTGGATGGGCTCATGAGTACAGCTGAACACCTGAAATTAAATGAGATTCCATTGGAAGTACAGGATCGTGTTATTGTCTTTTGCAAAGAATCACAGGTTTACCCGGAAGTACTGGGCATTTTAGCCCCTTTTCCATTCGATGGCGAGATTTTACATGTAAAGGGCTACTGTGGGGTTACTGGAGATACCGCAACTGAAATAAGAATTGAACGATCCAAGGATCTCATTCACTGGCAGGATGTGATGGGGAGTCCACTGAAATTTGAAGCATTTCAACATCAAGATGATGGTGAGGCTACATTTGAGGTGAGAAAAGTGGAGGCTGGAGATATCTTCAGAATCAACATCGTCGAAGCCGGTTCAAACATTCAACATCTTACGATTCAATTAACGATCAGAACATAAAAAGGAGATGGATTATAATGACACAACCAATTATTTCATGGATGGATGCTACACATAGTAATGAGATTATTACCCCTTTTGACTACAAGGTTATTGATGCGGATAGCAAAAGTGATATTTTTATTTTCAATGTATGGAACAATAAAAATGGTGCTTCGGACGTATCTAAAATGGAAGATTGCACGATTACAACGCGAGATATGACTGGTGGTACTGGTGACACGGAGGCTCATGATGTAGAAGTGGTGAAGAATAACTGGTTCCACGTTCAGGTTGATTCCTTGGGGGAGACAGACCTGGAAGAAGAAAGTTCACGTATTGGTAAGGATTTTTCCAAACCCATCGGAACAACAGGCAAGACAACCAAAGATCATACGGGAACCGCTTATGCAACACCATTTGCACCGGGACCGAAAGAAATCCTGGGCGTTAGTAACAATGGAAATCCTCAAGATGCGGCTGGTAACTATGTAACGCTATCCATTCAATGTGTAGTACCGCTGAACGCGAAAAGTGGCAAGCAACAGTTCAAGAAACGTATCTCTTATCGTTACGTGTAAAAAAAGAAACAGTTATGGGACAGGCTATTGCAGCCTGTCCTTTTTATTAAAAGGGGGGAAGTTCTGTGATTCTAGGTAATACACAATTTACGCGCTCACCTGTATCTCAAGCTTATGTATGGATTGCTGATTACTATGATGGTACTTATTTAAGCGAATTCGATTTGCAGACACAACAATCAAACAGTTTTTATAAAATTAACAAGGAAAAGTTGGTCTCTTTTGGATTGATTGGGCAAGGATCTCACGTGTATCACAACGTTGCCAACGGTGTATTTCATATTAATGCGGATCGGTACTCTATATCATACGTATGTGAAGAACAAGAATACCCGCTAACGGGTAGGACCTTTCTATACAGTGACATCATTCAATTTAAGAATGTTTCTTCAGATGTGAATATGAGTGGACATTCAGGTAATGGGAGTTCGGGGGCTTTCCATAATACGATTGAATGTTTTAACTTCGGTTACAAAAAAATGATGAATTTGAACGATGTGCAGATTAACTTTCAATGTGTTTGTTCCCTGCCGTTGAAAGAAACTGCGTTTCTCCAAATTAAAATTACCTCAGATCAGGACCTGCCTGGGCAATTAGTTATTCGTAAAAATGGCTTTGTCATAGATCAAATCGTAGCCCCTCTGAAGGCAAATCATGCAGGGATCATAAACTGGGACATTCGTTGAGTTGGATTTTGAGATGAGATAGGTGGTGAGAGTATGGCGATTCAAGAAATAGCACTGGATATAGATCTATCTATAGGTGTTTTCAAAGATACGATATATCAGGCCCAGAAGTTGAAATTAAGAGAGTTGAGCCAGGATGCGGACGGGAATTCAATCTATCCAGCTAATGGGTCTTGGGAGTCCACTCCCATTCGGATTCAGGATAAGATTGCTTCATTTAAAGGTGTGGCTGCAAAGGTAGATGTAGTAGGGGGAGCATCATACAAGATCTATTGGAGTACATCTGAGGATGGCTTTGAGTGGGGGGCGTATGAGGAAATCTCTGCTAATAGCGCTGTGTCCAAATCGCCTGCAAAGTATGCGAAGGTGAAAATTGAGATTTTTGCAGAAAAGAAATATTCGAACTTTTACATAGACGATTTTAAAGAGAAGGGGAAATACAACAACTCCTTTGTTGAAAGCGATTCGGGTTCACTAGGCTTAAAGAAAATATATCAATTGAACATGGAACGAGCATCGGATACTCCGACAGGGATAGTGCTACGTCAGAAGGTTGAAAATACGAAATTTCAAAAAGTAGATGGAATCAGAGTGAGTAAGGGGTGATTTTATGGCAGTTCCAGCGACTATAGGCGTATTGAGATCAAATATAAGTGATATGGAGATTGGCGACTATATTGTATGGAGATATGATTCTTCTGGAGAGCAATTTATAGATGGCACTCTAGGAATAAACGAAATACCTGTAAATGGGTTGGTTGGTACTACAAGTTTAAACAACTACTACTGGTACGCTATTAAAGTAGACAAAGGTCTTTTAATCTCTGATCGCATTAGACATCATACTGTCACTTGGGATTCAATGAATGCAAATAAGATTATTGAAGGTTTGCCTAAAACCTTTGGTGGTGTCTCAGGAATTGTCCGTAGTATATCTGGTGGAGTAGGATATGCAGACAAAGATGGAAAACTGAGCATGAAGGACTTAGGATTGGGAGCATTCCCTACAATTAATGAGTGGGATGTGTATATCAAAAATGGTCGTTTGGGTGGAAAGGTAAAGCCCAATGACGATAATGTTTGGCATCATCTAAATGTTTTTTCTTGGACTAAAGAATCTCCAGCTATTGGCACATGGACTACAAATGCTGGAACATCATTAAGTGCAACTAATACTTCAAAAATTGTACGTGGATATGAATCAAGGTCAGACAATCGAGGTGTAGCTTTTACAGGTTCTTCGGCATCACAAAACTATATTGGTTTTCGTCCAGTATTTGAATATAAGGAGGTGTAATGATGGCAGTATTAGGAGATCAATTAGTTGCACCCGAATCAGGGTGGAGACGCTATGATGATACACATGTTGGCTTAAAGTATACAGGAACTTGGACCACCCCATCCCCATCCAATACAGTTTATTATGGTGGCAGTATAAGAGTAACTAGCCGAGCTGTCGACAATAACTATGTTACATTTTCTTTTTTCGGAACAAAGCTTAGGATTATCTCTGACTTTTACTCAGATAGGCATTCTGATAACTCTATCACGATAGATGGTGTAACAGAGATGTATAGTGCGTTTCGTACAGTAGGTTCCCCTAGCCTTCAGCAATCCATAGTGTATGAAAAGACTGGATTACCTCTTGCATTTCACACGGTTACTATTGCAACAGGTCATAATCGTATAAATTTCACTTTAGATGCTATAGATATTGATGAAACGGGGTATCTGTATGGACACACTCTAACCTCCCCTGAAACAGGATGGAAGAGGTATGACGATACACACGATGCTTTTGCTTATCTTGGAACGAATTGGATTGCTTATACAGGGGCAAATCAAGGTATTTACAACAATAGTCATCACTATACATCTCAAGGAAAAGGTGACACTGAAATTAGGTTTAAATTTTACGGAACCAAATTTAGACTAATTTCAAGCATAGGTCCGGCTTTTGCAAATGATATTTCAGTGGTCATTGATGGAGTAACTGAGAAGTTTAATCCAAGAATGCCAACAACAGCAGACGAAAGACAGAAAGTAACCTATGAAAAAACCAATCTACCATTAGGTATTCATGAAGTTAATCTTATCAGCGGAACGAACGGAGATTGGAGGTTGGATATTGATGCTGTAGATATTGATGATAACGGTTATTTGGTAGCACGTGTCGGACAACAACTGACAACACCAGAGCCAGAGTGGAAGAGGTATGACACGGATAACTACGCACTGTATTTGGGTACAGATTGGAAGACAGTAACGAATTCCACGGGGCGTGTATTTGAAGGTGGCTCAGTTAGGTATAGCAATGTAATTGGGAATTATATAAAATTTTCTTTTACAGGAGACAAGCTTAGACTCATTGCAGAGTATGGTAGCGCATATGATACAAATGTTGAAGTTAGCATTGATGGAGTAATAAAATATATCGACCTAACAACTTCATCTTCTTCTATTCAATATCAACCTCAAAGGATCGCTTTTGAACAATTAGGTTTAACTGATGGGGTTCATGAGGTTATAGTTAAAAAAGTTAGTGGCACAGGTAATTTTCATATTGATGCAATAGACATTAATGTAACTGGACGCATGGTAAGACTTATTGGAACCAAATTGACTACACCAGATGAGGGTTGGAGAAGGTATGATGACCAAGATGTCTACTTTGTTCGTGACAATACCTCTGATTGGACACTCTACTCCCACTCTAGCACCTACAAAGGATCATATTTATATGCAACCAAACCAAGTGGCGAAACTAAAATAAGCTTTGATTTTATTGGAACTAAAATTAGAGTCATTGATGTAATGCATCAAAATCGTGGTATTTCAAAGATTGAAGTCGATGGAGCGGAATATACATATTCATCTACTGACTCAAGTAGTGGGAATTTTCAGCGTCTTGTTTTTGAATTGCTTGACTTACCTCGGGAGAAACATAGTGTGACCATATCCTATGTGTCTGGAACATATATTTCACTCGATGCCATCGATATTGATTCCGATGGTCGATTATACCATCCAGATGAAGTAACAAGCATTGCAGAACTTGAGGTTGGTAAACGTATCAGATGTAACTATGTTGCTTTAGCTTCTGGTGCGGCAGGAGAGTTTAAAAATATAGGAAAACAAACATCTGACTTTATCTCAACAACATCTATTCCAAGTGTGCCTAATGGCGATTTCTATTTTATTTTTGCTGACGAATACAATAAGAAGAAGATATTGATTGCAGACAGGAATATTCAAGCGGCTATCACATGGGATGCATTAAATAGTAATGGTCTTGTATTTGCCGTTCAAAAGGATTTAGGAGAGAAGAATTATATGTTCGTTGCAAGACTCCTATCTGGTGGATATTCGGCGGCAGACAAAGACAATGAATGGGATCAGTACATTGTCAACTCAACGTTAAATGGTAATATTATTGCTGGAGACGATAGAGTATGGAATTGGAGCGCAGGATATTCCTTAGCAAGCACAACAAATTCTAATAGTGCGAACAGGGTTCGAAGAGGGGCAACTACGGTTGCAACATTTAGTGCGGTGGCTTCTTCATCTACATCTTCTAGTGGATATAGACCATTATTTGAACTAGAAACTTTGCCAATGTTTAAATCCTTCGTCAAACATGATGGAGCCTATAAAAGGCTTGATACTGGAACTTTAGAATGGAATACAATTTCAGCAACTTTACCATCAGAAGACACTTTTATTAATGAAGGAATGGATGATCTATCTGTATTAGACAGGGAAAACGAAGTTTTTATACAGACCATGAATGCAAATGGCTCACTAGGATCAGGCAAGTTGTTCAAAGAAAGAATCGATCTGAAGAAGTATTTTGAAATAACGAACGTAAGTGTGAAGTAGGGCTTAAATGCTCTACTTCTTTTTGTTGTTGAAATAATGATCTTATTTAGAAAGGAGAATCGTTCATGGGGTATTATAAAGATTTGCTCCCTGCAATGACTGCGGCAAATGTGCCGCAACCATATGCTGTTCAAGCTAACGAACAAGTAACAAATGGATTGTTGTGGTATGCAGTAGATAAAAACTCTTCTACTTTTTGGAATACAAATGCGAAAGCTCCATCATGTTGGTTCAGGGTTGACTTCGGCAATAAAGTTAAAGTTGCTAGATATTCTATATCTATAGATACAACAGTACCACCTACTGGATTTAACTTAGAAGCAAGTGAGACTGGTTTATTTTCAGGAGAACAGGTGATATTAGATTCGCAAAATTCTGTTGTGTGGAATACAGATGGTAAAAATCAATATGATACAAACAATTCAAATTCATATAGATATTACAGGGTTAACTTCACTTCTGGAACATACTCAATGAGAATCAAAGAGTTTGAATTTTTAGAGTATGTACATCATAATAGAATCTTGCTTTCATCAGGCGATAAGTTTTATTCAGTAGGTGGAATAAAATATGAGAATGCAATCCCAAAAATGACCAGCAACACTTCTGCTTCGCCCATAGTTCCTATATTCTCAACAGAGTGGACAAATGGTATTCAGACTGGAGCGGGTTCAGCGTTCAATGCATTTGACGGAGATAAAGAAAAAGTTTTTGGATGGTCTAGTGCTTCATCTGGATATTATATCGGAATTGACTGGTCGATTGAGAAAAAAATTATTGGTTATCGATTAACATCCCATTCAAGTATTAGTAACACACCTCCGACTGCTTGGTATTTTGAGTCAAGCAATGACAATTCAACTTGGACTATTCTAGACACAAAAACTGGTATCAGTTGGACTAAGGGGGAAACAAAGGAATTTATTATTAAGAATGAATTATCATACAGATACTATAGAATTCGAGGAACATTGAACATAACTTGGGCTATAGCTGAATTCGAATTATTACATTTATCCCCGTCTTACTTGGTTAGTGTGCCAAAACTGAATGAAGAATCTTTTCTTAAATATGGTAGAGACTCTTCAGTGCCATTCAATTTAATGAATAAGGTTCAAAAAAATAAGGATGAGTACAACTCATTAGGCTCAGGTAAAACCTTTGAACACACAGTTGATATGTCAAAACGCCGAGTAGATAAAATTACCCTCGGTTAATCGAGAACACCTCTATAAGATGTGTTCTATTTATTTTTGGGAAGGAGATGCTCCATTTATGGAAACAATCCCAGTTACATTAAACCCAAACGATATGGGTTCAGGGTTCACTTTTTCTAATGGTAACCTTACCGTAGTCACCTCAACTGATTATCGTGCTATTCGTGCTACACACGGTAAGTCAAATGGAAAATGGTATTGGGAGGTTAAATATGATGCTGGAGTAAAAAACGTTCATATTGGGGTATCCAACAAATCATTCTTTTTAACAGGGAATATTGTTGCAGATAGCTCAATGTGGAGAACTTATTATGGTAATAGCGGGAACAAGTATCCGGAAAATACAGCATACAGTACAGTCTGGGATATTGGGACAGTTGTGGGTGTCGCACTTGATCTTGACAATGGAACATTAGAGTTTTTTAAGAATGGTGTTAGTATGGGCATTAGTCACACTAATGTAAAGGAATTAGGAGAAGTTTATCCTACTCTAGGCTCATTTAGTTCAAACAGTAAAACAGTCACAATTAATTTTGGTGTAAGACCCTTTGTACATAATGTTCCTTCTGGATTTAAAGCTTATAACTTAGTGTACTCTAATAAATTTTTATTTTCATCAGAAGACAAGCACTATAGCATTACAAATAAATACAAAGATAATGCTATTCCTGCAATGACATCTAACACTACTCCATCAGGTGTTGTTGATGCAAGTTCGACTTACACAACATTTTATCCATGGAGAGCATTTGATAGAATTGTTGATCCAAATGGATGGGTTGCAGCTAGTGGAATTTTGGTCGGATGGTTAAGCTATGAGTTTCCGCAGGCCAAATTAATAACTGCGTATTCTATTAAGTCTGGAACAACCCCAGTCAACAGACCTCCAAAAACCTGGACATTTGAGGGATGGGAAGGAACGAAATGGATTATCCTTGACACCAGAATAAATGAGCCTAACTTTACTGTAGAAGAGTTCCGTCTCTACGGGTTTAAGAATAAAGTTGGGTTCAAGAAATATAGAATTAATGTTACTGCCAACCAAGGCGCTGGAGACTTCTTGGCGATTGGTGATTTTGGCATGTATGAATCCGAAAGGTACATAACTTCCGTGGAATGTTCGGAAGTAAGTATTCTAGAACATGGGATGAACAAAGGAATGATTATTGATTTGGAGGATGAA
This sequence comes from Paenibacillus sp. FSL K6-1122, assembly GCF_037977015.1. Classification (NCBI taxonomy): domain Bacteria; kingdom Bacillati; phylum Bacillota; class Bacilli; order Caryophanales; family Paenibacillaceae; genus Paenibacillus; species Paenibacillus sp. FSL K6-1122. The sequence goes on from NZ_CP150272.1 coordinate 2,135,888, forward strand.
TTCAGCGAAAGAAGGTCATTGGTTAAAGATAGTGAAAAAATCGGTTCAGGAAAAGTCTTCAAACAAAAGATTAATACTAACAAAGTATCAATCAAAAAAGCATCAATTATTTAAATCAGTTAGATGAAATTGTTTAATTTACATTTAGAAAGGAGATGGGATTATGGCAAAGCTTGTGAATATCGTACCACCTATGACATCGTATACTTCACCTTCAGGGGTAGTAAGCTACAATGGTCAAAATGGTGCATATCACGCTTATAAAGCCTTTGATAGAAGTCAAGGTACGTTCTACGGAACCTATCGTGTCACTAATACATGGGTTTCTTACAGGTTTCCAACCTCTATAAAATTGGCAGGGTACTCGATATATTGCTTGGAAAACAACTCGCCACCTCGATCTTGGGTTCTGGAAGCAAGTAATGATGCAGTTACATGGGATCTAATTGACACAAGAAATGATTATGTAGTCGCATCATGGACAAACAATAGAAAAGTCACTTTCAATATCGCTCCCACTAAAGCCTATCTCAACTATAGAGTACGGGTAACAAGAAATAACACCTCTGAAGTAATCAATATCCATGAGATTGAATTTATGGATTGGGTCTATGACAATAAGTATTTAGTGCAAAATAGCTCAACCTATAAGTATTACGCAAGTGGGCAATGGCAAGTGATTTCAGGTTCACCCACCGAGCAGGACTATTTAAACTATGGTATGGACGACATCTCCATCATACCTGAATCCGCATGGTCACAACTTCAAGGTGAAGTAGAACTATGTTACTACACGGACGACCCAACCAAAACAGAAGCATCTTTCAATATCGAAACTGAACCCTTCACCCTAGCGGAAGAATGGGAAGACAAAGAGATCAAAATCATTGAATACACTGACGACCCGAATCAAACCGAATCAACGATTACAATCGAAACCGAGCCTTTTACAATATACGATGAGTTGGGTGATAGTGTAGACGTTCTATACTACACAGATGATCCATCCAAAACATCAGCGGAACTGAATATTACGGCTAACTACTCCCCATTGGATGAACTTGAGGGAGATTTTGACGTAGTTACGTGGACGAATGATGAAGAGGTAATCGCCGGAAACCGGGACATGATGCTAACCTATGACGCGCTACCGTTTGAACAGTTAATTGTGCAACCAATAGACATAGCACTCTATGGAGATGTCAAAAAGGTTATTGCTACGAAAGTAACGGAGAACAGTCCGGAAGGTATATTAAGAATGGCTGCTTCGTTCGACTCAGGGCTCACATGGAAGACATACCGTTTCAACAAGTGGCTTGATCTGGATATCCAGGATACAACGTTATTCAAAAGAAAAGGAATGAACCTGGACACACTCAACGCCATCCCTGAAAAGGATCTAATAGCTTTAACACGAATCGCCTATTACTTCGATAGCAACAAGCATTATGAAAATAGCTATTCGCTGGACGAAGTGAAGATGGTCGTTGATGCACCGCGTAATGCGGTTGAGTTTAGAGATATGTCACTGCAACTGGTAAACACCACTGCCACAATCAACCTGACCTTTTCTGGTAACAAACTTACAGGTGTGCTGGATGATGTAGATCAGGGCAAGGTTAAGTACCGCGTGTTGTTGAACGGTAAAACGTATTATCCGGCGGATGGCAATTTTACGCGACTAGCAGCTTCACCATTCAATATTGAACTCAATATTGACGAGAGAAATGTTAATTTTGGCGTTGAGAATACCTTGAAGGTTGAATTTCAGGACTATTGGGGTGCCACAGACTCTAGGGAAATCAAGTTTATCGGATCGTATTCAGGATTAATGTTTATGGATGAGTCTGGAGACTTTCTGTCAGATACCTTTGGCGGAATTTTGAAACAACTTGATTATGGGGTGATTATTGCCGGACAGACGACGTTAACGAAGAAAGTCAGAATCAAAAACTTGCTTGGATACGCTGTGGATCATGTATACCTGGAGATGGATAAGAAATTCGAAACGGATGGTGTTGAAGTCCAATTATCCAGACAGGCCGACCCGTTTCTTCCGATCGATTATCTGACCTATGGTCTGATTCAACCGGAGGATAGCATCGATTTTTATATTCGTATCGCAACGGATATTCATGCCAAGCCGAATCCTAATGGCAATTTTGAAATGAAGGTCACAGCAGACCGGGTGTAGCTCTCAATACAATGAGACAGGAAGTGAGTGGAATTAATAACGGGGAGACTCTATTAGATAGTTATATACATATTAAAAGTCCGGAAAATCGTTTTACAGCAAAGTATATTCTGTACAATCAGGTGGATGAAGAACTGTCTTCAACCCTAATAGCTGCTACAAGAAAAGTGTCCGAGATCGTATCCAGTGTATCCGTACGTGTCAGACGGTCACAGGAATTGAGCAATTTGCTATATGTAATGTACAAGGCGCAAGGAGATCTGAGCGCAACCATTCAAGCGGCTTCCAAAGTTGATCTTGAAGGCATGTTGTACGTTCGGCCACATAACCGTGCACACGGCAAATATGAATTACTGGAAGCACCGCGTGTAACTGTTAATCTTAAGCCTGTTGCTGATGCAACCACGCGAAGTCAAACTCACTTGCAGACGATCAACTTTGGTGATACACAGCGTATGATGATCGGCAGAGACGAGATGGAGCAATTCGAATCGTTTATACATTTCGGTGATCTGGATACCAGAATACCCGATTTGTTACATTTGGAAGAAGCTAAATTGAGGTTATATTACACAGGAACCCTGGCATCTGGAGCACACATTGAGCTGCATCAGCCTGATACGTTGTGGCGTGAGTACGGGATTACGTATGCGAACAGACCTCAGTCCATTCAGCTCTTATCGTCCAGTTATATCATTGATACGACTGAACGTTATGTTGAGTTTGATATGATGGCATTACTCCAAATGTGGAGAGAAGGTATTCTTTCAAATGTTGGAATGATTATTCAGTCTAGCGGTAACACGCCGATCTATTTCAACACTCGTGAGTCTTCTAAACCACCTGTTTTGCAAATTAAATATATCACTTCTCAGATCTATTCCATCGGTCGAACCGAAATTGAAAGTGAAGTTTTTATTTATGGCGCAGGTCGCAAGGATATAGCTTCAACGTTAGTTGTACACAGTGATATTGGTTTGGATTGGCTCAAATCTCAGTTGTACGTCCACCGCTATGAGGATCATATGCATCATGATATACCTCAAGTAATCGCAGTCAGTCGTCCGGACCTGGATATAGATTTGACAATAGCTAAACGTATAGATGCAGAACTGGATTCGAACATTTCTATTGCTGAAAGTAGGATAGAAGAGAAGGAAACATGGGTTGTTGTTTCTAAACCCGAGCTTCATTCGCAGTTCATTACTGCTATACGAACAACTAAAGATACAGACGGTAACCTTGTTGTTAGAACAAGTCTTGACGACACAAGAACTGTAGAAATCGCAGTGTCTCATCCTGACTTACCTTCAGTTATTACGGTAGATAGACAGATGTCTCTAGTCAGTACGTTAACGATATCACAGTTGTTCGATGATGGACGGGATACGAGTTTAGTTGTATCCATACCTGATCTTCATGGTTCATTGGAAGTCTCCAATTATGTAAAAGCAACTTCAACGTTGGGGTCTTTGCTAACGGTCATGTACGACGATGATTCGACTGTGATTTCGGAGATTATGGTTAATAAGCCTGATCTGAATAGTGTTCTTCAAGTCAGAGCATTAGATCATGATGAGAGGGCAGGCAGTCTTGAGATTCCTTATCTGGAAGAACAGCCTGGGCAATTATATATCTCCAGACCTGATTTGCTTTCCAGCATTGAGGTCAAGTATATGGATGTTTTGGATGGCCACATTAGTATTAAGGAAAGAGAATACTTGGATGGCTATCTTCAGGTGCGAGAGTGGAAGGATATGCAGTCTACGGTAGATGTGAGACAGATTGTGGATATGGCTACTGAAATGACAATTTCCAAGCCTGATCTGGCCGCTTATGTCCTACCAAGAGTTATTGGGTATGAAGAGTTAGATTCGATCACAAGTATCCGTAAACGGGATGCCAGTGATTTAGTAACCACAGTGATTGTGAAGAGCCCAGGGAATCAAGCGTATTTTTACATTTTATAAAATGAGTTAACTATCAAAGAGGGCGTTGGCCCTCTTTTTTTTGCGTTTAGGCTTTGCCCAACTCTAAGCATCTGTACTTTATTGTGTAACAGTCGTCTTCTCGTTATGATACAATGTGTTCATCACATATTAAGGAATGAAGACCATGCGTCAAGAGGACAGCGTATTTGAACAGATTATGAAGCAGAAAAGATTGAAGCCTATCAAGCCTGAAACTACAAAAGTTCTAGTTAAACCAATACATAAAAAGAAACTAGCTCAGGAGCAATTAAGTGATATGGATGTCCAGTTCAAAAAGTCGGTAGCTGAATCAATAGACCGCAGTGTACTGCATAGACGTGTACTGGGAATTAGAAGAGAGTTAACGGAGATAAGACGATTAAAGAATGATGAGCATACGTTTTAAGGTAGGCCCAATTCGACTCACTTTAGACGACGCTTTAATCCGTTTTCATATGGTGTGAATTCCATTTATAGTCTATTTTAACCAGTTAAATTTATGATAGCAAAGACGTAGAAAAAGATATAGACGCCGATGTGGTTGCTTTTGAATCTAATTGGGTGAGGGTCAAAAATAACCATCTCCACCTCCTGAAACAGAGATTGATGATAGGTGGTGATTATATACTTGCGCCCTCTGTTTTTTATTTTCTTGCGATATATTGATGTATTGATTATTTCTAATAGCTTTATCTGAAAGTGGAGAGGAACGAACAACAGGTTCTCTATTGCTACTACAGTCTTTTTTCGGTGATTTCTTTTGTTGTTTTCTACATCCATAACCATGTTTAGGATTTGTCTTTTTGTTCGTACTTAAAGTTGTTAGAGGAGAGTCTACCTGAATCTTATAATAATAGTTATATGATTCAAAAGAGATAGACGTAAAGAAACAAATAGATTTAAAATGAAAGTCTGTTTGTATACTGATATTTAAGGCCTATTTCAAGCAGGATGAAATGGCAATTATTTAAAGACATTAGTCATTATTTACTATATAATTAGCAATGTAAATAGTACATTAGGAGGTAGTATTTTGAAGTTGTTAAGAATTTTAGCTTGGTTATTCGTTCCTTTCATTATGATTTTTGTCTCATGGAAGAAGCTTGGCAAGGTTGCGAAAATCGGCGGTGCTATATGGGCTGGCTTTATATTATTGATAATTGTGATACCAACTGAGGAAAAGCCAAACGTGACAGCAACCGTAGAAACAGATGCAGTGGCCTCACAGGAAAAAGCACCAAAAGTGGAAAAGGCAGTTGCTGTGGTTGATACAAAAACCGAGAAAAAAGATGATCAAAAGGCTAAAGAAGAGGCTAAGCTGAAAAACGAAACTGACGCTGCAGCTAAAAAAGCCAATCAAAAAGAAGTATTAGCATTTGAAAAATCTGTTTATGCATTAGAAGAGACTATGTCTCCAATTATGAATACATATCAAGAAGCTATGACAGGCTTAGGAAATGGTACGGTTGACATCTATACTGTCTATGAAGCAACAGAAAATGCACAGAAGGCCGCCAAACACTTGCAGAGCAAATTCTATAATTTAGATGTTCCAGAAAATCTCCCTAAAGATGTGAAACAAATGTTGAATGCAACGGCCTCGAACTTGAGTACAGCCTATTATTCTAAAGGTAAAGCATTCGATGCAGTTCTTGAGTTCTTGGACGATCAGAAGCCCAGTCATATGTCCAAATTTAAAGAAGAAATCTCTATGGCAGATTCATTTGTTATGAAGGGTATTTTGAAATTAATGGAAGCGAAAACTGCTGTTGGATTAGAGGTAGATTCAAAATAGTTTAATATTAGAATAAGAATGAGATGCCCGTTATAGGGCATTTTTTCTTTTTGTTGTGAATTTAATTTTACCAATAAAAAAAAGATCCACTTAGTACTATATCGCATTTTTTGTCCTGTTAGAAAGCTGCCTCATTTCTGAGGTGGCTTTTTATATTTCAAATAAAGCATAGTTCTACTATCTAAGTCTGCGAAAAGATTTACCAACAGTATATTTGAACTGTAAGTACCTACATTTTCTCAAACACGGCAGGTGTCCACACGACAATCCAGAATGAGGCATACAATTATCGTGACCTGTGGAAGAGGAGGTGGATCGGGAAATTATGGTGACGATGGAGCCCATTGTAGTTGGAGAACATGTATTAGTTGGGGTAGAAGTCAAACTGCCCAAAACAACTTTGCTGACTATTAACACATCCAAAGGATATATCATGTGCGGAGCACTCGACGTGGGATTACTTAATGAGAAGCTCGGGGATCGCAAAATTATTGCAGCTCGGGCGGTTGGTGTGCGTACACTGGAGCAATTGTTGCATGCACCTATGGAGTCGGTGACAACAGAAGCCGAGGCCATGGGCATTACGGTTGGCATGACGGGTGTAGAGGCTTTGTTGAAAATGATCTAAGCACTAACAAAAGGGCTCCCTATGGGAAGCCCTTATTTAACGCCGTAATACAGAGCCTGGCACATCGTAGCTCCCACCTCTATACACACGAACTCTTTCTATTAAATTAAGCTTCTTCCTTCGCGAACAAGGCAGCCAGGTTTTCTTGGAAAGGAGCGCGAACAACGCCTTTTTCCGTGATAATAGCTGTTACATATTCGTTAGGCGTTACATCAAATGCTGGATTGTATACTTTAACACCTTGCGGTGCTGTACGTTTCCCAAATCCTTCAGTGACTTCTTCCGCAGCACGTTCCTCAATTGGAATGAAGTCCCCGGATGGAGTGGACAAGTCGATGGTTGACAATGGGCTGGCTACATAGAACGGAATATTGTGAGCTTTGGCAAGCACAGCCACGCTGTATGTTCCGATTTTGTTAGCTACATCGCCATTCGCAGCAACACGATCAGTTCCGACGATAACGGCTTGAATCCAGCCTTTGGACATCACCATGCCTGCCATGTTATCACAGAGCAGCGTAACGTCAATGCCGGCTTGCTGTAGCTCAAAAGCAGTCAGGCGTGCACCTTGAAGTACGGGACGAGTTTCGTCTGCAAATACCTTCAGGTGAATGCCACGTTCCTGTGCGAGATACATTGGAGCAGTTGCCGTACCATATTTCGCAGTAGCCAGTCCACCTGCATTACAGTGAGTGAGTACACCCATACCATCTTCGAACAATGGCAGTGCATTCTCACCGATCATGCGGCATACTTCTTCGTCTTCTTTCTGAATCAACAGAGCTTCTACTTCAAGAGCATCATTGCCCTCATCCAGGCTCAGGCCGGATTCAACGACCTCATTTGCTTTTTGCATCATGCGATCCAGTGCCCAGAAAAGGTTCACCGCTGTTGGTCGGGAAGTAGCCAGATGAGCACATATGGATTTTACGTGATCCAGCCAACCTTGAATGGTCGATCCGTCATATGACTTGGCACCCAGTACGACACCAAATGCAGCAGCAATACCGATTGCTGGAGCACCGCGCACTTTCATGGAGTGGATGGATTCCCATACTTCCTCAGGAGTGTACAATTTCAGCATGAGGATGGTTTCGGGCAGCAGACGCTGGTCAAGCATTTCAAGCTTGTCCTTTTTCCAGATGAGAGAGGACAGAGGCTGATATTCAGGGGTTGTCATGGGTGGTTCCCTCCGTTCCTTATGTTAAGCCTTAGTAGTAGTAACAGCTGTGGATACAATATCCAATACTTCGCCGATGGTATTCAAGCGACGATTGTTCTTGATCAATGCTTTACCAATGGACAACGCTTTACGCTGAGCATGTTCACGTTCAGTCGCATTTGGAATGGTATCTATATCCGCCACGTGAGCGAGTCCCACGATACGACGAACCATTTTGGCACCTGCAAAGCCGATCGAATCTCTGAACAATTGTTGCACATACAGATCCTGATAGCCTGGCGTTTTTGCCATCGGATCAACGAGGTCATTAACCCAGAGGGCACGGAAACGAGATTCGAATTCAGTCCATACATCACGAACCATATTCAGCAAAAGCGTCTCACGCTCACGCAAAGCAGTCTCATTCTGAATCCATCCTGGCAGGGATGCGTAATTTAAGAGCAGGTTTGCGAGGACTGCACCGACATCAAATCCCATGGGGCCGTAATATGCAAATTCGGGATCGATGACCTTGGTTGATTCAGGTGTAACAAAAATACTGCCTGTATGCAGATCTCCATGAAGCAGTGCCTGCCCATGTGTCAGGAATTTTTCCCGTAGTAATGCGACTTCAAGGTGAAGCACTCCATCTGTGCGGAGGGCTTCAGCCTCGTCCTCAATGGAAACATCATAATTATTTTTCTCAGCGATCCGGTAGGGTTCATCAAAGATCAGATCCTCCGTTATTTTGCATTGGTCCGGATTAATGAATCTGCCCTGTTGTTCCTTCTTCAATTGCTGATCCATGCCCAAGTCGGATGTGAAGAACAGCGTTCTTGCCATGAATTCCCCAATATGCTGTGCAAAAAGAGGATAGGAAACACCTTCGATCAGGCCTTTACGCATGATCACATGATCACTCAGATCTTCCATAACCGTTAACGCAAGGTCATCATCGTAATGATACACTTCGGGTACCATCCCTGGACACAGACGATACTCTTCCTGCAGAATCTCACGTTCAATGCGGGCACGTACCACAGAGAGTGGCCATGATTCTCCAACCACTTTCGCATAAGGAAGCGCCTGTTTGATAATGATACTTTTATCGGAGTTCTGATCCGTGATGTGGAATACCAAATTCAGATTGCCATCGCCGATCTCGTGACAATCCAGATTCGCATCTGCCGCAAATGGACCCGGTAATGTTTTGGCCAGTTCAATTGCATCCTGGGGGGTAAACGGGCGATATTGGGACAAAGGTGCCACCTCCATATATATGAAGAAACAGGAAAACCCACTTCTTTGCTTGGTATATGTCAGTATATCGGAAATAACGCGGTTTTTGAACTTTTTTTTGAGACAAGTCAAGTCGATCCTGATTCGAACTTCCGGTTCAAGGGTAAAAACAAATAGGCCGGACGGTTGAGAGAAACGCCGTTAACAAGTCTCTCCACTACATGTGGTGACACATTATTAACTCTCTGTTATGCATTGCGGGACAACCTGCTTATCATGGCATGACAGACTAATTTTAAATAAAGGATGGGATTAATATGGCTACAAAAAACAAAACAGATCAAGCAAAATCGGTGGAACAAGTACTTAATCGTCAGGTAGCTAACCTGAACGTATTGTATGTTAAAATCCATAACTATCACTGGTACGTTAAAGGACCTAACTTCTTCACGTTGCATGTGAAATTCGAAGAGTTCTACAACGAAGTTACAGTACAAATGGATGAAATCGCAGAGCGTATCCTTACGCTGAAAGGTAGCCCGGCGGCTACAATGAAAGAGTATTTGGAGCTTTCCTCTATCCAGGAAGCAGCAGGCGGAGAAGACGCAAAAACAATGGTGCAAAACCTGATCGAGGACTTCGCTACACTTTCGAATGAATATCAGGAAGGTATCGAAGTTGCAGATGCAGCTGAAGATCAACCAACATCCGATATGCTGACAGGCTTTAAGGCTGACCTGGAGAAACACATGTGGATGCTTCGCTCTTTCCTGGGTTAATATAGCCAAGATTTTGCTTAATACAAATGGTTTCTTACGCAAGCCTTCTGCTCCCCAATCGGTTGTCAGAAATGCCCTGAGCGTCTATACTGCTGACAAGAACGATAGGGGAGGGGACCGCTTATGTTAGAACCAACGATACCGGCTTTAAAAGAATGGGCTTCTGCAATCAAAGCACTGGAAACGGGTCGCCAGATTATGGTGATGCGCAAAGGTGGCATTGTAGAGGAAACCCGACATTTTGAGCTGAAAAGTCCAGCGTTTTATCTGTATCCGACTTATGAACATCAGCGTAAAGAACTGATTAAGTCCTCGGATCAATCCTATGTTGAAGAATCACTGGCCGAATGGGTGCCCGAAGCTTCGACAATCCGTATTACTGCATATGCCGAAGTAACGCAGGATCTGGAGATACGAGATCAGGAGATGCTGGATCGACTTCTTGACTTTCATATGTGGACAGCGGATTTTGCCGAAGACCGTTTGAAATGGAAACGCAAAGATCCGCTCCATGTATTGATTTTACGTGTGTACCTTTTGAAAGAACCGATGGAAATCCCCGTACTGCCTGAATATAATGGTTGCCGTTCATGGATTTCTATTCCGAATGGTCCGGTGCCGCGCGAAATGACGCCGGTGGTGGACGTTGCGGATTTTGACGAACAGGTACAGAAGATTAACGAGATGCTCAAATTGTAAATGGTAACATTATTTAACGGAGGGACTTGTCCATAATATGGATGAGTCCTTTTTTTAGATTAGTGTACAGCAGATGGCATAAAAGCTTGAATTGCTGTGATTTTTCTCACTGTGCATTTGTGCTTAAGATGTTTTCTGATTTGATTCAATTTGTCTTTTACTATAGAATCAGAAAGAATAAGGTTTCATGCAAGGGACAAAGGTTCTTAGGAAATGACTTGATTATCATTGAGAATCAGTTTAGAATTATTCTAAAGTGTTCTTGCTTTAAGAATCGAGTACAGGAGAAATTCAGGGGAAGCCCTGTTCAGATATAATAGGCGCTTTTTCGTTTTCGACAACTAACATCAATTTAATCAATGGAGGGAAACAATACACATGGCTACGAATTTCGTCATTGAAGGTCTGAAAGCGACGATCGAAGGTAAGGAAATCCTGAAAGGCATCAACCTGGAAATGAAAGGTGGAGAAATCCACGCAATCATGGGACCAAACGGAACAGGTAAATCCACTCTGGCTTCTGCATTGATGGGTCACCCTAAATATGAAGTAACAGACGGTAAAATTACACTTGATGGTGAAGATGTATTGGATATGGCTGTAGATGAGCGCGCACGTGCAGGTCTCTTCCTGGCTATGCAATACCCAAGTGAAATTGCAGGTGTTACAAACTCCGACTTTTTGCGTAGTGCAATTAACGCACGTCGTGGCGAAGGTAACGAGATCTCCCTGATCAAGTTCATTCGTCAAATGGAAGGTAAAATGAAAGAACTCGACATGAACCCTGAGTTCGCTCACCGTTACCTGAATGAAGGTTTCTCCGGTGGTGAGAAAAAACGTAACGAGATTCTGCAAATGATGCTGCTTGATCCGAAAATCGTAGTACTTGATGAAATTGACTCCGGTCTGGACATCGATGCTTTGAAAATCGTGGCTGATGGTGTGAACGCTATGAAGAGCGAAGACCGTGGCTTCCTGATCATCACTCACTACCAACGTCTGTTGAACTACATTACGCCTGACTATGTTCACGTAATGATGCAAGGTCGTATCGTGAAATCCGGCGGACCTGAATTGGCTCACCGTCTGGAAGCGGAAGGGTATGACTGGGTAAAGGCAGAGCTGGGAATTACAGACGAAACTGTAGGCCAAGAAGCGTAGAGACAAAACGGAGGAGGATTAATTAATGACTACACAAACAATTCTTCCGGTTGAATCTGAAGCGCTTCGCGCCTTGTCGGAAAGCAACAATGAACCCGGCTGGTTGACCGAACAGCGGCTTGAAGCTTTAAAGCTTGCGAGCGGGCTTGCGCTTCCTAAACTGGAAAAACAAAAAATCGAACGCTGGAATGTCAGCGAGTACGGAACATATAAAACAAGTGAAGCTATTTCTTCTTTGACAGAAGTACCTGCTTCTATCAAAGATCTGGTTCAGGATCAAGCTGAAGGCAGTCTGGTTATCCAGCGCAATTCCGGTACGGTATACTCCAAGGTGTCTGCTGATCTGGCAGCAAAAGGAGTTATCTTCACGGATCTGGCTACAGCGGTTCGCGAACATGGCGATCTGGTAAAACAATATCTGAACACAGCAGTTAAAGCGGATGAGCATTCCCTCGCTGCATTGCATGCGGCACTTTGGAATGGCGGGGTCTTCCTGTATGTTCCGAAAAATGTCGAAATCGAAGTACCACTGCAAGCAGTGTTGCTTACGGACGACGCATCTGCAACGTTTGCACCTCACGTGCTTGTAGTTGCAGAAGCAAACAGTTCAGTAACTTATGTTGATAACTATGTATCTGGCGAATTGTCCGCACCTGTTTTCCATAATGGTGTTGTGGAAGTATTCGCAAAATCCGGTGCTAAAGTACGTTTCGCATCGGTTCATCAACTGAGTGTGAATGTAACTGATGTTTCATTCCGTCGTGCAGTGTTAGAGAATGATGCTTCCATCGAGTGGATTGTAGGCGAAATGAACAATGGCGACACAGCGAGCAACACGATGACCGTGCTGAAAGGCAATGGATCAAGTTCTGATTCCAAAGTCATCGCTGTAGGTTCCGGTTCGCAGAAAATCAACTACACCACAGAAGCTCGTCACTTCGGCAAGAATACACCAAGTCAGATGATTACACGTGCAGTTATGCGTGAAGAAGCATCTGCAATCATTAACGGAATCACTAAGATTGAGAAAGGCGCTACCAAAGCCGATGGACAGCAGACAGAGAAAGTGTTGATGCTGAGCCCTAAAGCACGTGGAGATGCGAACCCAATCCTCCTTATTGATGAAGATGATGTAACAGCAGGTCACGCGGCTTCTGTTGGTCAAGTCAATGCCGAGCAGATTCATTACTTGATGTCGCGCGGAATTAACCGTACGGATGCCGAACGCCTGATCATCTATGGCTTCCTGGCTCCGGTGGTGGCGGATATTCCTCTGGAAGCACTGCGCACCCAATTGCAGTCCCTGATTGAGAAGAAGCTGGGACAATGAACCCATCCATTCGCGAGCAGTTCCCGATCCTCCACCAGGAAATTAACGGACACCCGCTCGTATATTTAGATAGTGCTGCAACTTCACAGAAGCCTCATGCTGTGATCGAAGCAGTCAAACATTATTATGAGTATGAGAACTCCAACGTACACCGTGGTGTTCATACCCTTGGAAGCCGTGCAACGGACGCTTACGAAGGCGCACGTGAGAAGGTAGCCAAGTTTATCAATGCCCGCAGTACACAGGAGATTATCTTTACTCGCGGGACAACGACAGCCCTCAATCTGGTGGCTTCATCGTACGCCCGCGCCAATTGCAAAGAAGGCGATGAAATTGTTATCACGCAAATGGAGCACCATAGTAATCTGATTCCTTGGCAGCAGGTTGCCAAGGAGACAGGTGCAACATTGAAATACATTCCGCTTCAGCCTGACGGTCATATTGAATTGGCTGATGTTGAGAAGACGATTACGAACAATACTAAAATTGTAGCAATCGCTTATGTATCCAATGTTATGGGTCTAATCCATCCTGTGAAACAAATTGCTGAAATTGCACACCGTAATGGTGCTGTCATCGTTGTTGATGGCGCACAAAGCACACCTCACATGAAGGTGGACGTTCAGGATCTGGACTGTGATTTCTATGCATTATCCGGTCATAAAATGTGCGGACCAACCGGAATCGGTGCACTCTACGGCAAAAAGGCGCTGCTGGAGTCCATGGAACCCATTGAGTTCGGTGGTGAAATGATTGATGATGTGGGTCTGTACGAATCCAACTGGAAAGAGCTTCCCTGGAAGTTCGAAGGTGGAACCCCGATTATCGCAGGTGCGGTAGGGTTGGGAGCTGCCATTGATTTTCTGGAGCAGATTGGTATGGATGAGATCGCACATCATGAGAGTGTGCTGGCAGCTTATGCAACAGAACGATTGGCCGAGATCGATGGGTTAACCATCTATGGCCCAGCCAAGCGGCATGTGGGTGTTGTTACCTTTAATCTGGGGGATGTTCATCCGCATGATGTGGCAACTGTGCTGGATGCGAGTGGCGTAGCCATTCGTGCCGGACACCATTGCTGTCAACCACTAATGCGCTGGCTTGAAGTTAGCTCAACAGCTCGTGCCAGCTTCTATCTATACAATAACGAACAAGATGTAGATCGGCTTGTCAGCGCCTTAATCCAGACAAAGGAGTATTTTGGCGATGCAACTTGATGATCTGTACAGACGTGTTATAATGGACCACTACAAAAACCCGCGTAACCGCGGAACATTTGATAATGACGCTGTCACGGTGAATTTGAACAATCCAACGTGCGGCGACCGGATTTCACTGCAAATTTTGCTGAAAGACGGAATCGTCCAGGAAGCCAAATATACGGGTGAAGGCTGCTCCATCAGCATGTCCTCTGCATCGATGATGACAGAGGCCGTCAAAGGCAAAACGATGGAACAGGCACTCGATATCGCTAACCGTTTTTCCTCACTGATGAAAGGTGAAGAAGTCGATTTCGACGATTATGAAGATCTCGAAGCCCTATCCGGTGTGAACAAGTTCCCTGCACGCATCAAATGTGCCACTCTGGCCTGGAATGCATTACGCAAAGGGATTGACGAAGAGAACAAAGTACAATAACGATAGGGAGGTAGAGCAAGATGGCTAAAAAAGCACCAGAAATGGAAGAGTACAAATATGGTTTTCGCGACGAGCACAAATCCATCTTTCAAACCGGTAAAGGTCTGACTGCAGAAGTGGTTACCGAGATTTCCAAGATTAAGAATGAACCGGAATGGATGTTGGAATTCCGTTTGAAATCCCTGAAACAATTCGAAAAGATGCCAATGCCGAAATGGGGCGGAGATCTCGACGGATTGGATTTCAATGAAATTCAGTACTACGTTCGTGCTTCTGAAAAACAAGGTAAAACATGGGAGGAAGTTCCTTCCGAAATCAAGGAAACCTTTGATAAATTGGGTATCCCTGAAGCAGAGCAAAAGTTCCTTGCAGGTGTATCGGCTCAGTATGAGTCCGAGGTTGTATACCACAACATGCAAAAGGAATTGGAAGACCAAGGTGTAATCTTCATGGATACGGACACGGCTCTCAGAGAGCATCCCGAAATCCTGCGTGAATATTTTGCAACGGTTATTCCACCAGCAGATAATAAATTTGCTGCTTTGAATAGTGCGGTATGGTCCGGAGGAAGCTTCATCTACGTGCCTAAGGGCGTTAAATGTGAAGTACCTCTGCAAGCCTACTTCCGGATTAACTCCGAGAATATGGGACAATTCGAGCGTACACTCATCATTGCGGACGAAGACAGCTTCGTTCACTATGTAGAGGGCTGTACAGCTCCAATCTACAGCACGAACTCACTGCATAGTGCGGTTGTTGAGATCATCTGTAAGAAAAATGCTCGTGTTCGTTACACAACGATCCAAAACTGGGCACCAAACATCTACAACCTCGTTACGAAACGTGCGGTTGCAGAAGAAAATGCAACGATGGAATGGGTCGATGGTAACATCGGTTCCAAACTGACGATGAAATATCCAGCGGTTGTACTGAAAGGCCGTGGAGCTAAAGGTTCCGTACTCTCCATCGCTGTAGCTGGTAAAAACCAGCATCAGGATGCAGGTGCGAAAATGATCCACTTGGCTCCGGATACAACATCTACGATTGTATCCAAGTCCATCAGTAAACATGGTGGTAAAGTAACGTACCGTGGTTTGGCTTCCTTTGGACGTCAAGCTGAGGGCGCGAAATCCAACATCAAGTGTGACACACTCATTCTCGATAATGAGTCCACATCGGATACAATTCCTTACAATGAAATCATGAATGATAACATCATGCTGGAGCATGAAGCTACAGTATCCAAAGTGTCTGAGGATCAACTCTTCTACCTGATGAGCCGTGGTCTGACTGATGCAGAAGCAACACAGATGATTATCATGGGCTTCATTGAGCCATTCACGAAGGAATTGCCAATGGAATACGCTGTTGAGATGAATAGATTGATCAAGTTCGAAATGGAAGGTTCCATTGGTTAATCCAATGCAGCGCCTTTTGAAGCCGTAAAGCTGAAGCTAGTTGCTGATGTTAAGCGGTAGATATCGTTTTATGTGATCGAATACCCTCTAGAACAGACTTTTTAAAAAGTCTCTCTAGGGGGTATTTTTATTCAAAAAATCTGGGGATAACAGTGATCAGAAGGTTATTCTGTTATCGGAGTGGCAAGCGGAAATATTCTTTAGTTCAATTTGTATATTTACAAATGAATAGACCAGCGTTATTCTTCCATTAACGAATATTACATATATTTGAATAGATTCTAATATGAGGAGGGTTATGATGCGAAGAAGTATAGTTCAAAAAGGAGCAGCCTTGGTATTGTCTGCTGTTGTTGCCTTTACAAGCTCTCTGTTATTTTTATCAACGGCGAGTGCAGCAGAAGGTGGATCGGTATCGGGTTCATTCAAGGTACTCAGTTACAATGTAGGTGGTCTTCCGGACCTGGTATCCAGCTCCAACCCAAAGGAGTACACCGTTCAGATTTCCCCAAAATTAAATGACTATGACATCATTAATGTGCAAGAGGATTTTAATTATCATAATGAGCTGATATCCCTAGTCACTCTGCCGTATTTGACGAAAACAAGCGGAATTGCGGGGTTTGGTAGTGGGTTGAACAGTCTGTCCAAATATCCATTCCGTGACTTGAAGCGTATTACCTGGGATAAGCGATCTGGTCTTTTTGACAATGGAAGTGATGAATTGACTCCAAAAGGATTTACAGCAGCTACATATGAGATCACACCTCAGGTAAAATTGGACGTGTACAACTTGCATGCGGACGCAGGTAGCGATGATAAATCGCTTGAGGCCAGACGAGATAATATCAGACAACTCTCCAATTACATAAAGGAGCACTCGGACGGGAACGCAGTTATCGTATTCGGGGATACCAATACACGGTACACCCGTGCCGCTGACAATATAGAGCTACTCATGTCTGAGAATGGTTTAAGAGATCCGTGGATCGATTTGATTCGTGGTGGGAGTATTCCCGCTGATGGAGACGCCCTTATGGATGCAAGCAATTTAAATGGACCCAACTATGAGATCGTGGACAAAATTTTGTATCGCGGAAGTAAAGCATTGTCCCTTAATGCACAGAGCTACCGTTTGGAAAATCAAACATTTGTTGACCCGAGTGGGAAGCAACTCTCCGATCATTATCCGATTACAGCGGAATTTGTGTACAGCACATCTTCTCAGTACCAACTAAGTTCAACAATCGGAGGATCTGGAGGAACTGGGTTTAATGATCTGAATCAGATTCCCGATGCCAGACCTAGCTCAGTGGTGCTTAACTCGGGCAATCGTGTAGACGGCATTTCAACGCTGTACAGGGATGGAACGAACCTGGTACATGGTGGTCAATCCAACATTGCCACACTGAACTTGGCAGACGGAGAGTACTTAACCGAGGCAACAATTGGTCAGGGGACACGTAATGGAGATAAACGGATCTTTTACGTGGAGTTGTCCACCAATCTTGGAAATAAAGTAGAAGGCGGACAAAAGACCACAGAACAAATCAAACTTGAGGCACCAGCGGGGTGGTACATTGCCGGATTTTATGGAAGAGCAGGACAGGAATTGGATCAGCTAGGCGTCATATACAGACCTCTGAATTAGAAGTGAGCAGTGGTTAAAATGAAATAATAATATATACATCTCATAGAGTGTTCATATTAGCACAGCGCCGCTTGGAATATACCGTTGGAGAGACCATAAGGTTTCCTTAATGATATTCTGAGCGGTATTTTTGTGGAATAAAATAAGACCAATAGCACAAGCCATTTCATAGATTTAAGCATTTAATGATAGAAAAGGATGTGAGTGTATGAGCGTGAACCCTTTCGAGGGATATCGGATTACAAGTTCATTCGGCTATCGAATTCATCCTATTCATGGTGGACAGACATTCCACCGCGGAATTGATCTCGTGACAGAGCCTTGGAATGGCCCCGTCTATGCCTTTATGGAAGGTAGGGTACGTTTTGCTTCCGAAGGAGTTACAGGCTCCGGATTCGGTGGTTATGGGCTTACAGTTGCAATTCAAGATCATCGCGGTTACTTGCATTGTTATGCTCACCTTTCGCGGATTGCCGTAAACGTTGGGCAGCGGGTGAAGAGAGGCCAGCTTATCGGTAATCAGGGAAGCACGGGTCAGAGTACCGGCCCGCATGTACATTATGAGATCCGGAAAACCAGCGCGCCATCTTACGGATATACTGCCAGCGAAGATGGTGTGACAGAACCGGGTGTGTATCTACAGGCCGAATACGGAACTGCATCTCAGGAACAGGAGGCTCCGCCGATGACGACTGAGCAGAAGAAAATGTTTGAAGCCATGCAGAAAACGCTGGAGATTCAAGGGGGATGGATTCAGCAACAGGAGCAACTTTCCAATATGGATTGTCCCGCATGGGCTCAACAAGCATTTGATTATTATCGACCGTTTATTATGAATGACAAAGGCAGTTATGAATTTTGGAGATTACTTGTTATCATGTACCGCAAGGAAAAAGGCATCCAGGTTCATTCGGAGTCCGATATATAGATCCCTGCAAAGAACAGGGAGTAGCAAAAGGCTAACCCACTCAGGTAGATGCAGACAGACAACCATTTATCGAATGTTGCCTGTTCGCCCGGTTCATTCCAACGGAAACGTCATATGTTAGGGTATACCTGATGAAGAGGAGGCAATCACATGAGCGAAGTAGGATATGGCTGTGGTGGCAATGTAGGCGGAGTAGGCGGCGTTGGTGGATACAATATGTTCACAAACACTGGTGCAATCTTGGTACTGTTCATTCTGTTGGTTATCATTACAAAAGCATTCTGTGTGTAATCCAACATGATTGAATCGGAATAGACAAAAGGGAAGCCGATTACGGCTTCCCTTTTGTCATATGCCAACCTATAAGTTGGTTATTTCAGTTACTATGGGGTTCTTCGTATACATGCTGTGTACAATGAACAGTTATTGTACATAAATCTCAACGATAGCAATATCTCTTTCTTTCGCTAAATCGATAAAGGCCGTAGAGGTCTGAACGAGTGGTCGGAAATAATCCGCAGGATTATTCATGACAATGAGTCCCGTCTGACCCGTGGTGAGCAGAACCCTTTTACCGATAAAATTAGGCAGCATGTGCTTGATCAGTTCTTGTGTTGCTTCAGCATTTAACTGACCAAAGCTGAGGCTGTACAGTTCACACAGTACAGAGATCAGTTCCTGTTTGGTCTGGTACACCCGATTGGTCGTCATGGCGCTGTAAACGTCTGCTACAGCAGTTATACGGGAATAGGGGTGGATCTCGTCTCCTCGCAGTCCATGAGGATAACCACTTCCATCCTCGCGCTCATGATGTTGAAGTGCAACCGTTGCCAGAATTTCATCCTGCGTGGATTCTTTAATGATATCGTACCCATAGAATGTGTGTTTCTTCATTTCGTCAAATTCTTCCGTAGTCAATTTACCAGGTTTATGTAAAATCTCAGAAGGAATCTTGGACTTGCCGATATCATGAAGATATCCTGCTTTGGCTACCGTTAGACATTCCTCGGGGTTGTAACCCATCCAGCCGGCGATATAAAAAGCGAGCATTCCGACTTGCAATGAATGGTTGTACGTATAATCGCTATCCCCGTCCAGCATAAGCAACAAGGAGACAACATCTTTTTGTTTTTCCAACTGTTCTGTTAGGGTAAACAAAATCTCATCGACCTGTGTCTCATCAATAAAACCCTTCTCCATCGCTTGTTGAAATAGAGATTCAGTACCTTTGATCGTATCGTTAAACAAATTAGTTAACAGACGGGTTTGATCGGAAGGTAAGGTTTGTGCATCAGAGTGTAGGTCGGATGGTGTGTGTTCTACATCTGCGTACTCGATTCCATGTTGCAACAGTTTGGATAGGTCATCTTCACTGAGGGTGGAACCTTTCATCAGCATGTGGAGACCCGAACTGTTGTATACATCATTTTGTAACAGGTCACCCGGTTTAAGATCAGTAACATGCACTCTCACGTATAAACCACCTTTTCTCGACTAATATCGACACATATAATTATAATAACAAGAAAAAAATGGGTTGACAACGACTTATTTACTATTAACCCACTCTGTCTAAAAAGGTGTAAAGGCTCATTGTTTAGTTCTCCATGGGGTTCCATGGTCCTAATTGATGTCCCTTCCATTCAGATCCATCTTCCCAAATTTCCTTTTTCCAGATCGGAACGGTCTGTTTGAGTCTCTCTATGGCGTAACGGCTTGCATCATAACAGTCGTTGCGATGAGGCGAGGAAACAGCAATGACTACACTAATCTCTGCTACATCCACTTTCCCGATTCGGTGACTGATTGCACATAACACACCAGGCCAGCGATCGGAGATTTCCACACCAATGGCTGCCATCTGAGAAAGAGCCATCGGCACATAGGCCTCGTATTCAAGATGAACGGTGCGCTGTTCACCGGTCATTTCACGAGTTGTACCTACAAAAGTAAGAGCTGCCCCGTGATTCGGGGTAATCACTAGCGCCGTTGTTGCTTCCACGGACAAAGTGGATTCTGTAATTAGAAATAAGCCATCTTCAGTCCGATGCTCTGGAACGGTAGAGCGAAGCTGTTCATCGGATATATCCGTACCATCGCCTCCAGAGACGGGAGGGATCAACGCAAGTTCATCTTCTGAGCTAAGTATAGTATCGGCAGGAGCGTACTGCTGGTTAACTGCCAAAAAGGATGTCCTTATCTGAGAAGCTGCCTCTGGGTAGGCCAGACTCAGTTTTTCTTTTAAATCGGCAGCGGTTGGAATATCTCCAATGTACTCAAACTCCAGAAGGGATGTATTTAAACGTTCTGCAATGCCTGCAAATAGTTGAATTGTCAATTTCATAGATATGACTCACCTCTTTTTGATCTCTAAACCCTATAAATATATCATAACGACGCGGAAAATGTTATGCTTATCCATTAGAAGAATGAACGTTTATTGAAGAGCAGGGGAGGCGGTGTGATGAGCACCAGGGAGAAGCAAACGTTAACGATTCTGCACACCAACGACATCCACAGTCACTTCGGCTCCATGAGTACCATCGCCGCTATGATCAATGAGGAACGTGACCAAGGTGGCAACTTCCTTGTATTGGATATCGGCGATCATATGGACCGAATGGCCGTTGAAACAGAGGGAACACTGGGTACGGCTAATGTTGATGTTATTAACCTGACGGGCTACGATGCCATTACAATCGGTAACAACGAAGGACTAACCTTTACGCCAGATCAGCTCTCACAGTCCTACGCTGGACTTCTGTGTCCTGTGGTATGCAGCAATGTTGTAGAGCAAGATACTGGACTTGCGCCAGTGTGGATGAAACCTTCTCTGATTGTGGAGAAAGGTCCATTTCGCGTTGGTCTGCTGGGGGCAACGGCCCCTTTTACCACGTTTTATGAATTGCTCGGGTGGGATGTTCTGGACCCTGTGGAGTCATTAAGAGCTCAAGTGGAAGCATTACGTGATGAAGTGGATGTTGTGGTTATTCTTTCTCATCTGGGGCTTTCGACAGATCGGAGACTGGCGGAGCAGATTACGGGAATTGATGTTATTCTCGGTGGACATACCCATCATGTTCTCGAAGAACCCTTAGTCATTGGTCAGACCGTGCTGGGCGCAGCTGGAAAATTTGGCCAGTGGCTTGGGAAAGTGGTTCTGGAACGAACAAGTGTGGGGGAACCTCTCCAACTGGTAAGTAGCGGTTGTATGGCTGCCAAGAGTATATTACTGGATGATCAGGTCGCGCTGGCAATCGCTACGAATCGTGCGGAGGCTCAAAGAACACTCAATCAGACGGCAGTGATAACGGATCGGGTGCTGCCCATCACGTACGACCGGGAATCCCCGTTTGCTACCTTGCTTGCACAAGCTGTTCGTCATTTCACGGGGGCACAGCTGTCTCTGGTGAATGCAGGTCAGCTTCTCGGAGAGCTTCCACAAGGTAATATTACAAAAGGAATGTTGCATTCCCTATGTCCATCTCCTATAAATGCTTGTACAATATGCTTGAGTGGAAGTCATATTCGTGAAGCACTTGAGCAGTCCTTGTTGGACGAGTTTTCAGGTAAGCCCATTGTGGGATTTGGTTTTCGTGGTCATATTCTAGGCACGTTATGTATGGACGGAATGGAAGTTCAATACAATCCAGATGCGCCAGCCTATGAGAAGATCCAGACCATATCCATCAATGGGGAGCCTATGGACGAACAATGTGAGTATATCGTTGGGACACTGGACATGTTTACGTTCAATGTGGGGTATCCTCCTCTTGCTCATGGAACCCGTACGCTCTATCATCTTCCGGAATTCATACGCGATTTGCTGGAAACGGAAATAAAACGACCAGGGGCTCTGGACGACAGCCTGCGAGCCCGCTGGCATCAAAGCTAAATTTAAAGTACTTGCCTTCTGCTGAAGCGGCGGCTAGTGGTAATTACATCTACGGAGCGGGAGAGGATAGGCTGTGCGTTTAGTACATATAAACTTATTGCAGCCTGGCATGAAGCTGGGGAAACGTATTTATAGTGAAGAAGGCCTTGTATTACTTAGTGAGGATGTAGAGCTAACCAGTCGATTGATTGGACGCCTTAAGGATCTCGGAGTCGGTTATGTGTATATTAAAGATGCTGCGACAGAGGACATCATTGTTCCTGAAATGTTGCAGGAAGAGACCCGAAGGAAAGCACTGGTCGAGATTAAACAGCAATTTCAGAGCATGTCAGGACTGAAAACCAAAAATCGGATTCCTCATTTCGGTAAAGCGCTTAGTGGTGTGATGAATGCGATTCTGGAAGACATCGGCAGTCAGAAGGAAGCCATGATTATGCTGATGGACATGAACTCCAGTGATTTTGACCTGTATAATCATTCGCTGAATGTATGTGTGTATACACTGGTTCTTGGTGTCGCTTCGGGTTACACACGCCAGCAATTAATGGAGATTGGTCTGGGTGCCTTATTGCATGATATTGGCAAGACACAGATTGCACCAGAAATTCTGCATAAGCCTTCCAGATTAAGTGACGAGGAATTCAAAATCATTCAGCAGCACACTACATATGGACATCGTATTCTCAAAGACGAACCAGGTATACCGCTTCTATCTGCACATTGTGCATTGCAGCACCATGAGCGAATTGATGGCAGCGGATATCCCTTTGGGCTGAAGGATAAAGAGATTCATGAGTATGCCAAGTGGATTGCTCTTGCTGATTCGTATGATGCCATGACAACGAATCGAGTCTACAAGCAAGCCTTGCTGCCACATCAGGCCGTAGAGGTGCTGTATACGGGCTCAGGAACGCTTTATGAACAACGAATGCTGGAGAGATTCAGGGATTGTGTAGCGATCTACCCCGTGGGTCTATCGGTCACGCTCAGTACGGGAGAGGTTGGGGTAGTTGCAGCGATTCATCCACGTGTTCCTCAACGTCCACTTATCCGGGTGCTCAAGGATGCCGACGGCCAGACCTTATCTTCGCCCTACGAAATTAACCTGTCTACAGCACTGTCTGTGATGATCACAGGTGTAGAGGGTCTGGAGGATACACCTTCATCTGCCCAAAGTGAACGGTTGGAAAGCTGAACAAGCTTAGAAATGATTAGCGCTCATGTCGTAATATCGGGGCCGTTTCGTGATTCGGCCCGGAGTTACCTGAGTGTTTTTTGTCATGTAATGGACAGGGTCTACGTATGCCGGAGCATTCAAAATTGTGCTATGATAAAAGACAACTCCAAAAAGAGAAACACAAGGTATGATGTAAATAAAACTTTTTAGGTTAATAAAAGGAATAAGGTGAAGAACAATGACCATGCTAAACTCAGGATCGGTACAACCGATGCCTTTATCGCCAACGAATGATCCGTGGGATCCGATTGGCTCTCTGCGTACATATGGACGCCATGTGTTGACCAGTGTAGAAATGACTGTGACACATCTGTGCAACATGCGGTGTGAGCACTGTGCCGTAGGAGATATGCTTACGATGCGTGAAGCGCCGGCTCTTCCATTACCGCTGATGCTGAAACGATTGGATGAAGTGGAGCATCTGCAGACGATTAGTCTGACGGGTGGCGAGCCAAGCTTTAGCCAGAAAACAGTGGATGAGATGATCATCCCGCTGCTCAAATATGCCAAGGAACGTGGAATTCGTTCCCAGATCAATTCGAATTTAACGCTGGATATCAGCCGATATGAGCAACTTTTGCCGTATCTGGACGTTATGCATATCTCATTCAACTACCTGAATGCTGACGATTTCCATCAAGTCGGATTTGCGAATAGTGGCAGACCTGTGAAACGTGAAGTCGCGGTGAAGATGTATGAGAAAATGATTGAAAATTCCCGCAAATTAAGTGAAGCAGGCATGTTTATCTCTGCCGAGTCCATGATTAACTTCCGTACACACGACAAGCTGGATGGTATTCATCAATTGATTCGTGAGATGGGCTGTGTTCGTCACGAAGTGCATCCAATGTATAATTCGAACTTTGCTTCGTCGTTGCCCGTGTTATCACTGGACCATATGAGAGCAGCGATACATCGTTTGCTTGATGCACGTGACAAAGATATGTGGATGCTCTTTGGTACTCTTCCATTCTTCGCGTGCAGTGCTGCAGAGCAGGATCGAGAACTGATCAATCGACTATACAGCGAACCAAATGTGACGGTGCGTAATGATCCGGACGGACGCAACCGCGTTAACGTGAACATGTTTACGGGCAATGTATATGTGACGGATTTTGCGGACATCCCGGCGTTTGGCAACATTCGTGATCGTAAACTGGATGATGTGTTCCATGAATGGTCAGCTGAACATCCGTTGAATCAAACGGTCAATTGCCATTGCGATATCGCATCCTGTTGCGGACCAAACCTGCTGGTGGCAGATATGTATTACAAGGGTGTGGATTTCAAATCGAGAAAGGCAATCACACGTTGATATTCCAGGTGTATTCCTGAAATAGATAGAAAAGGGGAGTTTCAACTTGGATATTCATACCGAATTTCATCTTGGGCAGCTGGTATTTAATCTGGTCTGTGTCTTTTTGCTCGTATTTTTGAATGGCGTATTTGTCGCAGCGGAATTTTCGCTTGTGAAAGTAAGGCAGACACGCTTAACTCAATTGCAGAGTGAAGGAAATCGTATGGCGGGTTATGCACTGAAGGTGAATAGTAAACTGGATTCCTATCTATCGGCAACTCAGTTCGGGATTACGCTGACATCGCTTGGACTCGGGTGGCTGGGAGAACCGGCCATCTCCGAATTGCTCGTTGAGCCACTCATGTTTAAACTTGGTGTAGGAGATACAGGGCTTATTTCGACCGTGTCGGTCATTATCGGTTTTTGTATCATTACGTTTCTGCATATTGTGCTGGGTGAGCTTGCACCTAAATCGTTGGCAATTCAAAAAACAGACGGAGTGGCATTATTTTTATCTGCGCCCTTGCTGTTGTTCTACAAAATCTTCTTCCCGTTCATCTGGGTACTGAATGTATCGGCCAATGCATTGCTGCGTCTGGCGGGTATCGAACCTGCCAGTGAAGGCGAAGCTCACTCGGAAGATGAACTTCGTATTCTGATGAAGCAGAGTGCCAAAAGTGGTGTCATCGATAAAGATGAGATCAAACTGATGGACAACATCTTTGATTTCTCCGATATGTTGGCACGTGAAGTGATGCTGCCACGCACAGACATGGATTGTCTGTACACACATATGTCTTTGGAAGAGAACCTGGAGATCATTAATGCAACCAAACATTCCCGTTATCCCGTAGCAGTAGAAGACAAGGATGAGATCATTGGATTTATACACATCACCGATCTGTTGCTGGCTAAACCGGAGCAACAACATGATCTGGCTTCACTTGTCCGTCCAATCTTAAACGTTCCTGAATCGATGGAAATCAGCCATGTGCTGCGTCTCATGCAGAAGAAACATTCACAGATGACGCTGGTTGTGGATGAATATGGTGGCACAGCGGGACTACTGACTGCGGAAGAAATTCTGGAAGAGATTGTTGGAGACTTGTATGACGAGTTTGAGGATGAGCGTCCGCATATGGAACGCAGTGGAGATTCATTCTCCATTGATGGTCGTTCGCTTATTGAAGAAGTTCATAAGTGGACTGGAGCCATCATTGAGGATGAAGAAGTGGATACCATCGGCGGATGGTTGTTTAAAGAGCTTGGGGGCAATCCATCCAAGGGGAAAACGCAGGAGCTGAATGGGTACGTTTTTGAAGTGGAAGAATCGACTCGTTTGCGAATTACCCGTGTTCGAGTGTACAAGCAATCTGTCCCTCAAGACATGAATTCGGAAGAAAAACCAGCAGAATAGAACTCGTTGCAGGAGTAAGATAAGACGAGCAAAAGTATAAAATGATGCAGATTACGAAGATCTGCCAGGATGTAAGACCTTTGGACGTTACCTGAAAGGGGAACGAACCGAAGGTCTTTTTTTATTTTAAAGAAGAATTTGGAGAAATTCTGCACATAGTTGAAACGAATTTCGGATTAACTTCGGGGACAGCGTCATATGGATATAGAGACGGGAAGCGGGAAAGAACTCAGTGTTATTCAATATGCACCAACGATGTAATAAGGAGGCGTTGTTTTGTGAAAGATCCGCAGCTTCGTGCTTACGCCCCTTTTGTGGGGCCGTTTGATCCTTGTCCGCCGGTAGCGATTCGGACGTATCTGGTACCTCCGCAGTTATTTATTCCATTTCAGCCCATGGGCTGGCCGCAGTACAGCCCGGCGGAAGCGTTGAGATTGGGAACCTTATGGCCTGCATTATACAGCCCTTATACACCAGCTAGATCAAAGGGAAGGAAGGTGGAAGTGGATGGAACCTGAAGTGCCGAAACCCTGTGACGCTAAATACTACGAATTGCTTGAAGAACTTCAGGCGCTGGATTTCGTGTTGGTGGAACTGAATCTGTACCTGGACACCCATCCGGGAGACTTCCAAAGCATTGAGCAGTACAACAAGTTCAGCCAGGAGCGAATGAGGGTAGCCCATGAATTTCAGCAGTTGTACGGACCGTTGATGAACTTTGGGCATGCTTTCTCCAAGTATCCTTGGGAATGGTCTCAGACACCCTGGCCATGGCAAGTGTGACACATCAGCCTCAGGCTTCCTTGCAGGACTTTAGGGACAGGAAGCCCGAGGGTTAGAAGAAGGGCTGTATTTTAATAACGTAGAGGGAGGCGTCTTACATGTGGGTGTATGAGAAAAAACTGCAATATCCCGTAAGGGTTAGTAAATGTGATCCTCGTATGGCGAAATTGCTGATGGAACAATATGGCGGTGCCGATGGGGAGTTGGCCGCTGCCCTTCGATATCTGAATCAGCGTTATACGATTCCAGACAAGATTATCGGTCTGCTGACGGATATTGCTACAGAGGAATTTTCTCATCTGGAGATGATTGCCACCATGATCTACAAGTTGACCAAGGACGCGTCGGTGAATCAATTGGAAGAAGCGGGACTTGGGCCGAACTATGCTCAACGCGATTCTGCCTTGTTTTATACCAATTCCTCCGGTGTACCCTTTACAGCTGCCTACATTGCTGCAAAGGGTGATCCAATTGCGGATCTGTACGAGGACATTGCAGCAGAAGAGAAAGCCCGGGCTACATATCAATGGTTGATCGACCTGACCGATGACGTGGATCTGCAGGATAGTCTGAAGTTTCTGCGGGAACGGGAGATTGTGCATTCTCTAAGATTCCGCGAAGCCGTGGAGATTCTGAAAGACGATCGGGATACGAAGAAAATTTTCTGAATATTTGATATCGAGGCAGAAGTTCAGCAGTCCAGTAGGGCTGCTTTTTTGTATGAAAAGATAGTATTACTAAATAATTCATTTTAAAATAAAATTACATATAATTATATAATTTACAAATATTGTTGTTAAATGTACTCGCATACTATACAATGAAATTGTAGTTAAAAATTCTATTTAGGAGATGATCATTTTGAGACTTAGTAAAGTTCTTATGTTGACTGCATGTTCCTTTATTCTGACCACTTCCATTTCAAGTGGAGGCGTGTCTGCGGCAAAAGTTCAACCGAATACCAGTACAAATGTATCAGACGTAGTATCTCCTATGCTTGAAAGTAAATTTTTTTCTGTAGTGCATTATTACCCTGTAGGTTTTGGAGTACCGAAATATCTTACGGACTATATTACGCCAGATGGCTATGTAGGAACCTTGGTGTTGGTTAGTTATCATACTGTGGATGGAATTGTTGCTGCAAGATACGAAGGGACCGTTTACAGATAATCAGAAATGGTAGATTAAACCTTCTAGTATTTAAATTCTTATAACAACGAATTTATAATAAAATTGAAAGTAGCAGTTCCAAGATAAAATAATTTGGACTGCTACTTTTCACTTTTAAATCATATTTATTGTGTAATAATATGTAAGTGGTGCTTTTCACAATTATAGATGTTTAATCTCCAATGATAGGGGAGAAAAAGGAAAAAATAAAACCATCCCCGGTATACTACTGGGATGGTTTTATTGGATTTTGAAGTGTATACCTAATATTCAACTACCATGGCAACATTTTGCCACCCGGCTCCAACGGTCCAGAACAGAACTTTGTCACCACGCTGAATCTGACCGGTTGTAACCGCTCGATGTAATGCGATGAATGGACTGCTGGTTGAGGTGTATCCGAACTCATTTCCGATATAGACGGCAATATCATCACCAATGCCGACGTTCTCGGATACAGCCCGAATGTTACTAATGGATAGCTGGGAGAAGCAGGCGGCTTTGATCTCGTCTGGTCTAATCTCGTTGCGAGTCAGCAACGTACGAATGGACTCGGAAGCAGCATCCACACAGATGGAATCATCAAATGGGATGAAATTCACATGAAAGGCACCCGCATCTACACCCGTATTGCCCAGCTTCGCCAAGCCTTCTGCAGGAAAAAGAGAATTACCATACACACAGGTATCCGTCTGATAGATTGAATCAATGAAACCGACAGCATGTTCATCCCGCTCTACAATGACCGCCGCTGCTGCATCACCGAAATTGGCGAAGTACACGGGATCATCGGGACTGGCGTGAGGAGCCACGTAATCCGAGCCGATGATTAATGCGCGGCGAATTCGAGGATTGCCCAGCATCTGTCGGCTAACTTGTTCGAAAGCAGCAGTCATACCCGCGCAGTTGGCGTTGCTGTCAATACAGATCGTGTGAGAAGCTCCGTTAATCAGGCGATGGATCATCAGGGAATTCGTAGGAAAGATGTATTCTGGCGTTTGGCTTGCATAAGCAATCAGATCAATATCTGCACCGGTTAGTCCGGTTTTCTCCAGTAGGTTACTGGCTGCCTCATAGGCCATGCTTAGTGAATTTTCGTCATCGTTGTCAATTTTATAACGTGTATCACGACCAAGTGCCTGTAACAATCCACGAATATCTACACCTCTTGCATCAAAATGTTCAATATAAAAATCATTGTGCACCTTGGTTGCTGGATGATAGATATCGATATCTACAATACGAATTCCGGCCATCTTCATTCTCCTCTTGAGCGGAAGGGTGAATTCACAGCTTGTCCGCCTGGTTTATTAAGTGGTAACGGTAGATATGATTTCGAGATTGTCCAGACCGACTGATCGGCCGAGCCGGGACAATTGCATTTTTAGAATCGCGTTGTTCTCGAGGGTCAACACGACTTTTTTATATTCATCTTTTTTGAACAATTGAAGGCAGCCTTCCAGAAGAGGAACAATCTCCGGAGCAGTAACATTCAACTTTTTGCAATCGATGTTCAGGTCATACTCCTTGGTGTTAATAGAAGCGATCGTATCCTGATAGGCCGAGATGGAACGCAAACCGTCTTCTTGAGAGAAAGAACCCTCCAGTTCAATGTTTAACACCTTGTTTGGAACGTCAGTCTTCAGAATGAAATTTCCCATGTTTGATCTCTCTCCTTTAAATGAGTTAAGGCTATCCTGTTAGTGGATACACAGCCCATTGGGCCTCTGCCGAAAGCTTCTAAGATGCGAGCTGGTTCGAAGGATAATTTAACCATATTATAAAGGTAGGAATGTAAAAAGATCAATAAAAAAGTCGAATCGTGTATAAAAATGTAGAAAAGTGAATTACTGTATTTCATCCAAGGTGGCAAGCAAAATATTAAATGCACTTATAATGCGTGGAGCACCCACACATGGCGCCAGATGTAGCAATATTCCCTTGAGCTGATCCACCGTCACTCCCACGCTTAGAGCCATCGTGTAATGTACGCCCAATTGTTCATACTGTCCTTGGGTGATCAACGAAGAGATGATAGCAACTTCCTTCCATTGATCCGTAATCGTGGTGCGCTGAAAAATATCCCCGTATGCCGTCCCCATAATAAATTCCGACAATTCGGGAAAATGTTCTTTGATGGGGGCGAGCGCTCTTGCACCGTACTCCCCAGAAAGTTTGGCGAAACGGTCTAGTCCCTGAGCTACATGTTCACTCATGATATGCTCCTCCTAATTCAAAGTTACGGTGCGGTGAGCTGTGGGTGGAATTTCATCTCGATCGGTCAGAAGCTCAATAACAGTTACCTGATTCAACGTCTGGGCTGTGTTCAGCGCAGATGAGAATTCAGCAAGGGTTTCTGCTCGAAACGCAACCGCACCGAGAGATTCGGCAAATTTGGCAGCATCCATAGGAACTTCATATAATGTGCCATCAATTCTGCCTGTTGTTTTTTCCATTCCTTTGAGTGCCATGTCCAGTTGTTTGTTGTTAACGACAATGAAAATGACGTTCAGATTGTTGCATACCGCGGTATTGATCTCCGTCCCCAGCATCATGAAACATCCATCCCCGGTGATACATACAACGGTCTCTTCAGGTGAAGCGGCCTTTGCACCTATCGCCATACCAATGGCGTTCCCCATGCAGGCAAAGTAAGCGTCAAACACAAAGCTGCCTGGTTTCTTGACTTTATATCGCTGAACTGCATGAAATCCATGGCTGCCATCATCAACAAACAGCTTATGATCGTACGGAAGCAGATCGCTCATTCCATCTAGCACAGAAGCCAGAGACAGTTGGGGGATATCTGGTAAAGGGACAGTGTAATCCATGGGTGCCGTGGTTCTCACAGGAGTAGGGAGGTCTTCTAATGTGCCCAGCCAATATTGCAGGTTGTCCTTCAAATCACCGGTGATATGTAAGGTTTGAGCGCTCAGAATCTTGCCTACAAATGTAGGATCAGCGTCAAATTGAATGAGGTGTGCCGGGTGATGTTCAGGCTTCAGATTGCAGAGGGTCATGTCACTTAGACGTGAACCGAGTACGATATAAAGGTCACTTTGGTTCAACATGTCGTCTGCATGAGGGAAACCTCCAACACCACAAGGTCCATGGTACAGGGGATGGTCCCACGCAATCGCTCCTTTTCCACCAGGAGTAGTAATGACGGGAATGTTGAACGATTCGGCCAATTGAAGCAATTCATCATGGGCTCTGGCGCGACTTACACCTTTACCAGCAATAATTAAAGGGCGGTTGGATTGTTGAATGAGAGGAAAAATGCGATTCAGGTTAGATACGCTAAGCAGAGATTCCGGTTCGGGAATGACAATCCGGCATTGGGATAACAACTCGGTCTGTACGTCAAAAGGAATACAGAGGTGAACAGGGCCTTTATTAGGGCCGAGTGCAATGGAAAGGGCATGGTTCAGCAGTGTGCCGAAGTGATCTCCACGCTCAACCAGTTTGCTGAATAGCGTAGCAGGCCTGAACATCTCGGCAAGATCAGCCAGATAGGAAGAAGAATCCTGACACTGGGGGAGCCCCAGTTCCTGAATGGATTGATGACCCGTAATAAACAGTACAGGCAGATTGTTGGCCTTTGCATGAGCTGCTGCGGTAAGCAGATTGGTTCCGCCTGGACCGGATGTGGCAAAGGCAACGCCGAGTTTACCTGTCTGTAATGCATAACCGGATGCGGCAAAACCTGAGCTGGATTCATGACGGCCTGGAATGAACTCTAATCCGTAATCCACCATTTTCAGTACAGCAGGACAGATGGATTTACCAATAATACCAAAGACATGAGTAACGCCTAGATTACGCAGAGTTTCTGCCAAATAGTCCGCAACTGTTCTCATGCTGGACACCTCGCTTCATGAAATAGGTTATTAGAACCATACGCATATTCCATTTATTGAATGCAAGTTACTGTCTAAGGTTGTAATAGGAAATATTCATTGTTATTAGGAAGAGTATCTTTTTTTGTGGTTTTTTGTCAACCTGTTTTTGTGAGTCTAAATTCCTGATTCTTAAGTTGGTAACGCTTTAAGTATTGCTGGATAAAGTAAAAATAATTGGTTATATATCCCTGCAACGAATTACCCAATCTTTACGAAGTTACAAATAATGTAAAAATATGACTAACAATGATGAATTTCAGTCTCTAATAGCGACTTCAAAGCTAGAGATTTATCTTTTTTCGTATCAACGCATCGCATTCGCAATTCTTTGCTTTCTGCTATACTGGAAAGGAATTGGGAGGGGATGGAATGACAGTCATCAAGATGGCTCTGATTGGGCTGGGTAAAATGGGACTACATATGGTTCATCTAATCGAGAATACCAAGATGTACACGGAGATTGAGATTGTAGCGGTGTGTGATGCGAATGAGGAAGGTTTGGCGTCTTTTGCAGCTTCTCATCGGGGAGTTAGGACATATACGGATTACAAGCAATTGATGAATGAACATCAGATTGATCTGCTGTATATTGCAGTTCCGCCGAAATTTCATTATCCGGTTGTCATGGAAGCGCTGGAGCGCAAAATTCATGTATTCTGCGAGAAACCGCTTGCCAATAGTGTAGAAGAAGCCAAAAAGATGCTGGATGCAGCAGAGCAGGCGGGCGTAGTTCATGCCATCCACTTCTCTATGCCGCATGAACCTTCCGTGCTGAAGTTGCAAGAGATGATTGAGCAGGGTACTGTGGGGGCCATTCGCAAAATAGATCTCATTTTGCAATTCCCGCAGTGGCCACGATCTTGGCAACAGAATGCATGGATTACGAGCCGGGAACAGGGTGGATTTATTCTTGAAGTGGGGATTCACTGGATTCATATGATTCAAAAGGTGTTTGGTGCCATCCGGGTTGTTAGCACTCAGGTTCAATATCCTGAGAATGGTGACTGTGAACTAGAAGTACAGGCTGCAATGGAACTGGAAGACGGAACCCGAATTCAGCTGAACGGCATCTCTCAATTTGCGGGGGAAGAACGTGTATCCATGGTGGTGTACGGTGCAGAAGGCACAATTGCTCTGGAAAATTGGGAAGAATTGAAGACGGGTTTGGTGGGGCAGCCACTGTCTCCAGTAGAAGTGCTTGAATCCGCCAGTGAATTGCCGGTGCTTAAACATGTCATTGCCCGTATACAGGGCAAACCAGCTAAGATATATGATTTTAACGATGGGTATCAGGCACAATTGGTACTGGAAGCGCTACGGAACACAGAACAATCGAGATAAGAAAAGGAGTGCTTAGGTTTTTTCATATGAGGTGCCCGGTGCACCTTTTCCTGATTCAGTTCTCCTTAACACAAAGAAGCATCGCAGAGGCTCGGGTGAGTCTGTCTGCGATGCTTTTTCTTTTGATATATGCTCATGATACAGCTATTTAGATACTCGATCAGTAGGTTGAGTCGGATTATGCGAGTTTGAAGCGTTTAACCAGCTGATCAAGTGCATCGGACATTTCATTCAACTGCTTGGACGTGTCAGACATTTCCTGCAGAGAAGCAAGTTGTTCCTCCGTCATCGCAGATACTTCTTCTGTGGCTGATGCAGTATCTTCCACAACAGCCGATACTTCATTGATGGACCTCATCACAGCCTCACTACCGGAAGTTAACTCCTCGACAACAGCAGATACCTCCAGAACTTCACCACTGAGGTTATGAATATGCTGAGTAATGGTTGAAAAAGCATTACCTGCATCCTCAATGGTCCGCAACCCTTCATTCACATGTAGCGTGCTCTCATCAACCACCTGCACCGTACTTTGAACACCTGCTACCACGGTTTCCAATATACTTGTAATCTCTTTGGCTGATGTTGCACTTTGGTCTGCAAGATTACGGATTTCCGCGGCAACGACAGCGAAGCCACGTCCATTTTCCCCAGCGCGGGCAGCTTCAATTCCGGCGTTAAGTGCAAGCAGATTGGTTTGTCTAGCAATACCCGACATTGAATCTGCAATGTTGATCACTTGATCAGACATCTTCGAAATTTCATTAATGGCTTCCTGTACAGAGAGGAAGGATTGCTCAATGGAACTCATTTTACCTACAGCATTATCAATGCGCTGTTGCCCATCCACAGCAATGGATTCGGTACGAACTGCACGGCCTGCCACGTCACTTGCTGAGGAGGCGACACGATTAAGTCCGTTGAGGGATTGCTGCATCGCAGCTACCATGGTTTGCGTAAGAGCAACCTGTTCATCAGCGCCTTCAGCGACACGTTCCATGGCTGTGGCAACTTCTTTTCCTGCAAGATGGCTATCGGCAACCCCTTTATCCAATCGATCCGAAGCTGTGCTCAGAATCATGGCATTGCTCTGAACGTCCAGCATCATTTGCTGCAAACCAGTGAGCATTGTATTGGCTGCCTCCGCGAGTTCACGAGTTTCGTCTTTCATTGGCGTAGCGATTCTCAGTGTCAGGTCACCATTGGAAGAACCGATGTCATTTAATGCCTGCTTTACGGTACGAATATTTCTAACAATGGCACGGGAAAGGATCAAAGCAGTGATGAACGAGATAATGGCGACAACGATAAGTGCCCCATACAGTTCCAGGTTCAGTAGTGTGTTTTTTTGCTTCAGTGCTTCTGTACGGTTATCGGTTAACGTATGCTCGTTGGTTCGAAACGTATCGAGAGCAGTCCGAATCTGGTCCATGTCTCTTTTACCTGGATCATCTGCAAAAAAATCCCGAATGGCCTGTGTATTATTGGCTTGGCGAAGGGCGACCATAGGTTCACCAGCGACCTGGACCCAGTTCTCCATATTAGTATGTATGTCTTCCAAAAGTGCAAGTTGAGCCGGATTATCAGAAATTAAAGCAGCAAGTTCATCTCTGAGTGTAATAAGTTGCTCTTTTCCTTGGGTGTAGGGATCGAGATAATTGTCCTGACCGGTGATGATGTAACCGCGTTGACCTGTCTCCATATCTACCATGTTTCTTTCGAGTTCATAAGTGAGGGCGTGTACCCTCATATCGTGATCGACCAGAAAATCCAGTTCCCGTTGGAGCTGACTTGTGCTGTTCTGAATCAGCAGGATGCAACCAGCCAGTACAGCCAGTACGAGTAAATATCCTAATCCGATCTTATAAAAAATCTTAAAGGTCTTTCGCTTTTTCATGTTTGTTATTCCTCTCTATGGGGTATATGTAGTTGTCGAAAAAAACGGAAATGTGATAATTGTAGGTCTTTAGATTAGGTGTCTAAAGAACTATTTTTTAGTATTATACGTAAAGGAACTTCTTTTGTATATAGTTTGTTTAACTGCAATATAACGTTTGGTTAATGCTGTATAAGGTTGGGGTTGATGATGTTTTACAATCGTTGGTTTACACGCTCAAACGTTATGTTTATCATGGGAAGGGAACGATTCCAATTACATATACAATATCCCAATCCGAAAGGAACATTGGACATGAATAAAGAGAAGGTATTGCTCAAACCGGAAGCGATGATTTTTGACATGGATGGTACGCTGTTCCAGACAGAGACCCTGTTGTTGCCAGCTTACCAGCAACTATTTGATACATTGCGTGCCGAAGGGCATTTTGAAGGAGAAACTCCACCCGAGGAACGGATGCTGGGAAGTTTGGGCATGTTGCTCG
The DNA here is from genome assembly GCF_037977015.1 of Paenibacillus sp. FSL K6-1122. Lineage (NCBI taxonomy): Bacteria > Bacillati > Bacillota > Bacilli > Caryophanales > Paenibacillaceae > Paenibacillus > Paenibacillus sp. FSL K6-1122. The sequence goes on from NZ_CP150272.1 coordinate 2,171,903, forward strand.
AAGATATATGGAAAGTGGTTATGCCTGAGGCATCGGAAGCGGCACATCGCCGTGCAGACGAACTGTTGCTTCAACTGGAGATTGAGGGGCTTGATCAAGGAAGTTCTCAATTGTATCCTGGGGTGAAAGAAACGCTGCAAGCATTAAAACAACAAGGAGTGCGTCTTTTTGTCGCAAGTAATGGGCTGGAGGACTATGTGAAGGGTGTGGCGTTTGCACACGAGATTATGCCTTTCTTTGAAGGGGTATACAGTGCAGGCCAGTACAAGACTCCTTCCAAAATTAATCTGGTGCAGATCCTGCTTGAGAAACATCGTATTCAGGACGCATGGATGGTAGGGGATCGCTCTTCTGATGTGGAAGCTGGTAAAATGAACGGTCAGGCGGTCATCGGCTGTGCCTATGCCGGGTTTGGTCGTGATGAGGAGCTTGCAGGCTCAGATGTGCTCATCTCTGATTTTACAGAACTGCTGCGTCTGTATGATGAAGCAGAGTAGCCTCTACGCTGTATACGTTTAATGAGATTTAAGATTACGAACCGCATGATATGAACCTGTAGACTCAACGGAAATTCGTTGAATACAGGTTTTTTTGTTTGGTCATGCAGTCACATTCTCCCCTGCAGAAAGTTGATTTCCCTATCCCGCTTTCCTCCATATTCCCTCTATACTTCATTCAAAAGCTATAGGGGGTCCGATTCTGGTGAAACCATCCAAAATACATGCCTATATGTTCATCTTTCCAAGTCTTTTTTTAACTGTTGTATTCGGGATCTATCCGCTGTTATGGGCGCTGCGTTACATGTTCTATGATTATCAAGGCATCGGGACGCCTGTCTTCATCGGGCTTGATAATTTTGGACGCATTTTGCGTGACGGGCAATTCTGGGATTCAGTAGGCAACACGGGTGTGTATGCCCTGGGCAAACTTGTCGTTACAATTCCACTGTCGTTAACTTTGGCGATTATTCTGAATCGCAAATGGAGAGGGCGATCCCTCTTTAGGGCGATCTATTATCTTCCCACTATTTTTAGCGCTTCGGTCATGGCGATTGTATTCTTTATTATTTTCAACTCCTATAACGGAATATTGAACCAATTGCTGCTCAAGTATCATGTGATCTCCGAATCCATTAGCTGGCTGGGGGCTGAACATGCCATGTTAACAACCATCATCATTGCCATCTGGGGGGCCGTGGGCAACTATATGTTGTTGTTCATTGCGGGTCTTCAGAGCATTCCTGAAGAGCTATATGAGGCGGCATCGCTGGATGGAGCGAGTGAGTTTCAGAAACTGCGAAATGTAACGATTCCGTTGCTGGGTCCTGTCTTGCAGATGATCATCATGCTGGCAATTACCACGGCGCTGAAAGGTTACGAGAGTATTATGGTGCTGACCGAAGGGGGGCCGTATGGCAAAACAGAGGTGATGTATCTGTATTTGTTCAAACTGTTGTTTCCCGTGTCGGCTGACACACAATCACTCCAGCAGCTCGGTTATGGCAGTGCAGTCGGTTTCACAACGGCTCTCATCGTAGGGGCTGTGACGCTCATTTACTTCCGCATATCCAAAAAGCTCAATGATGTCTATTAAACTGAAAAACAGACTTTTTTGAACACGTATAAAATTAATCAGGAGGAAACGATGATGACTCATAACGTACTTGCGCCCTCAGGGTCTCCCCAACTCATTCGCTGGACCAAACGAACGGTACTTTGGTTGTTTTTGATCGCTATCGCTCTGCTGTCGTTGTTCCCCATCATACTTGTATTGCTCGGTTCCTTCAAAACAAACCAGGAATTGACCGGAGGAGCTACCATCTGGCCGAAGATTTGGCAGTTCTCCAACTATGCTCAGGCTTGGAAAACCGCCAATTTTTCGGGTTTTACCATTAACAGCGTGTTTGTTAGCATCAGTACAACAGTTGGCACACTGCTGGTAGCTTCGATGTCAGCCTACGCTGTGGATCGAGTGAATTTCAAAGGGAAAAAGGGGTACACCCTGCTCATGGCATCTACTCTGTTTATTTCCATAGGCGCGGTTGTGCTGCGTCCGCAATTTGACCTCATGGTCAAGCTGGGGCTGAATACCACGTTGTGGGGCGTTATTATTATACTGATCAGCGCACACGCTGCCACATATTTTATTCTGATTGGTTTCTTCAAGAGCATCCCGCGCGAACTGGATGAAGCGGCGATGATTGATGGCTGTAATTTCTTCACCACATACTGGCGAATTATTCTTCCACTCCTGCGGCCCGGACTCGCCGTTGCAGGTCTGGGTGTATTCCAGAGTTCATGGAATGAATATATTCTTCCTTTTGTGTTCACCATGAGCAATCCGGACTTGCAGACTTTGCCGGTTGGGCTGGCTAATCTGCGATATGGCATCGGAGCTGCGGCTGAGGTCCAACTGATGATGGCCGGAGCCTGTCTGTCCATTTTGCCACTGCTCATCGTTTATATTTTTGCCAACAAATCATTCATGCAGGTGACCTTGGGAGCTGTGAAAGGATAGGCGTGAGCACAATCATGGAAACGGTTTTACGGGTTATTCCACTGTGCTATACTCATTTTAATTCACAGCGGACGGGCCAAGCCGTGTTCAAGGAGCGAGCGCCGATGATATTCAACTTTTATAAAATGTCCCTGAAAAAAAGAATACAGCTGCTGTACATTTTTCTCGTTGTCTTGTGCATCAGTGTGACCGGGATATGCTCTTATCTCTTTGCTGCACGAAGCATTGAGCAGAATGCACTTGAACTGAAACAAAGCATTCTGAACAAATCGGTGCAGGTTATGGATGAACATCTGAGGCACATTGTTGTATCCTCTTTTTCTTTTATGCTCAATGAAACGTTCACCCAGGTCATGAAGGACGTGGGAAAAAATAACACATCTCATTATTATCAGAATCTCTCGCTGCTGCAAACATCGTTTGCTCAATTGAAGCTCGTAGAGCCACTGATTGATACCGCATATCTGACCACACCCATCGGTGATTTTTTCTCGACCAAAGATTTTCCGAATCACAATAACTCATTCAACAAGGAATACGGACGCTACGTGAAGCTGCAAGGCTGGAATACGATGTGGTTTGGTTCACATCAGAGTCAGTTATTCCAGTCCCAAGGAAATGTGTTATCTCTGTTGCTCAAACCCATTGTGATCGATAATCATACCTATTCGAATGTATACATGGTCGTCAATATGAAGGAAGAGGCGATGCGAGACATTCTGACGCAGGATCTCATGAATAACCAGATTCAACTGTTTTTGCTGCACAAAAACGGAAATGAAGTTATTCGGCCCAGGTTCCGAAATTACGATTTCATTATGGAGCCTGACTTTACCCAACAGTTTAGCCGTGGCGATGCTGGAGATTTTACCTACAGGAACGATCAGGGGGAGGACATGCTTGTTAACTATTCGTCATTGTCGATGAACGAGGATTGGGTCATGGTAAGTGTACAGTCCAAGGCTGACTTGTTGTCCCCCCTACAAAAGATACGCTGGCTGATCATCCTGATCATGTTGTTTTGCATTTTGCTCGCACTCGGGTTGTCCAAGCTGCTGGCCTCCGCTCTGTTGAAGCCACTGAACAAACTGCGACGCTTGATGGTTGAGGTGGAGTCCAATGATCTGGATGTACGGTTTCGCAGCAAGTATGACGATGAAGTCAGCGCTGTAGGGCATCGTTTCAATCGGATGTTGGACCAGATTCAGATTCTGTTTGAAGAAGTACGGACAACGGAGCAAGACAAACGGCGGTTTGAAGTCAAGGCGCTTCAGGCGCAGGTTGATCCTCATTTCCTCTACAATACGCTTAATACGATGTTCTGGAAAAGTGAGAGCGGAGAGAAGAAGGATGTAAGTGAGATGATCGTCTCCTTATCCTTGTTATTCCGTCTGGGACTGAATGATGGGAAAGACATCACCAGTGTGGAGCAGGAGATCAAACATGTCGAACAATACATGCAGCTTCAGCAAAAATGTTACGAGGATCTGTTCGTTTATCGGATTGAGGTGGGGGACCCCTCTTGTTACGCTGTTGATATTTTAAAAATATTACTCCAGCCCTTGGTGGAGAATTCCATCCTGCATGGATTCAAGGACAAAGAAGATTTGGGTGTTATCCTGATCCGCATTGACCGTCAGGGTGACACACTACGGCTGGAGGTGGCTGACAATGGATGTGGTATGGATGTAGCCAGCATCTATGCTGAGGATGTTCCTGACGGGGGACGCAAAGGTTATGCCCTATCCAATCTCCATGGCAGATTAAGCCTGCACTATGGGGATGTGGCCTCAATTGTATTTCATAGCAGTACAGATGTGGGAACAACGGTTGTTATCACGATTCCGATCACCTGAGGAGGGGCAGTATGGGCCAATTGACGATGTGTGTTATGGATGATATCCAGGCAGTTGTAAAGGGCATATCTTCAACTATTCCGTGGGAAGATCATCAGGTTCGGATTGTAGGCACGGCGGGAAATGGAGAGCGCGGTTGGTCCTTGTTGCTGGAGCAGCAACCCGACATCGTGATTAGTGATATCAGGATGCCCAAGTTGAGCGGGCTGGAGCTAATGAAGCGGGCATTGGATGCCGGACTGCGAGCCAAATTTATTTTCATCAGTGGTTATTCGGATTTTCAATATGCACAGGAGGCCATCAAGCTGGGTGCATCCGATTATTTACTCAAACCGTTTACCCCTGAAGAAATACTCGGTGCGGTGTTGAAGGTAAGACAGGTGATTAAGGAAGAACAGGCACAGTGCAAACAGTTGGAACAGTTGGAGCAGAAGGTGGAGAGCAGCAGCCAGTACGAGCGTCACAGCTATCTACTGGGCTTGTTGCGTCATGAAGTCGGGGGATTCCTGAATGAAAGTCGCTGGAACGAGCTGCATATTGATCTCGATTCCTCCAATCTTATCGTCATAGTTATCGAGGTGGATGGTTATACGCGATATGGATACACGATGCATCTGGATGCCGAAATCGTTCCTTTTGCGGTTCAAAATATTGTTGGAGAAACCATAAATCGTTATACCAAAGGCGTTGTTTTACGGGAAAACCGATACCGGCTTGCAGCCATATTTAACACACCAAGCCACATAGATGTCTCCGAGTTACTGGAGCAATGCCGCCAAAATGTGGAGCGATTCAGCAAAAAAACAGTCTCAATTGGTGTGGGTACGATTGCTCGCAGACCACAGGAGATCTGGACGTCCTACGCACATGCAGATCAGGCGATATCCTATCGTTTTTACAGTGAAGGCAATTGCATCCTCCAGTATGCTGAACTGGAAAATCAGGCCTGTGTGGCTCCGGTGTATCCTTTGGAGAAGGAAAAAGGGCTTTTTTACGCCCTCAAATGTGGTAATGAGAGCACCTGTCACCGCATCATTGATGAAATTCTCGAAGAATGGCAGGTTTCCGAAGGTTTTCCCGAGCCACTCACGATGATTCGTTTGCTGTCTGGACTGGCTTTTGCCATCTACCGTGCCTTTTGTGATGAGATTACAGCAGAGGAACGCTTGCGTCTGGAGGCCGACTTGACAGTGCTTGAGGCGATGCGCTCCTTGACGTTTGAGGGCTGGAGGGGATATATCAAGCATTTTAGCAGTATGGGTTGCGAGATTATGGACAAAAAACGACTCACCGATGTCAAACAGGCCATTAGCAAAGCACAGGAATATATCAGTCTGAATCTTGCAGAAAATCTGACGCTGCATGCCTGTGCCCAATCCGTGCATTTAAGTCCGAGTTACTTTGCCAATGCCTTCAAAAAGGAAACGGGCATAACGCCGATTCAATATATTACTAAGATGAGGATGGAAAAAGCCAAAGAGTTGCTGGTTGCAGGTGTACAGGTGCAAGAGATCTGCCAGAGGCTGGGTTATGAGGACAGGCCTTATTTCAGCGGTTTGTTCAAGAAATATTGCGGCATGACGCCAACCTGTTTCCGGCAAATGTATGAGAACTGAAACCGATACGGATCGTCATTTTTCCCACCATGCAAAGTCAGAATGTCCCTCACCTCCATGAAAGCGTAGCGATTATCATTACGTTAACGGATAACCAAACGGGTTGTCCAGACAAGCATAAGGGGGCATATCAATGGTTAAAAAGTGGATGGTGACTACGCTAAGTGCATTGCTGGCGCTAAGTTTGGCAGGTTGTTCTGCTGACAGTGGTACTTCGGCAAATGGCGAATCGGGGACCAGCGGGGAGAATGCCGGAGGGAAAACCAAAATCATATATTGGACACCGGACCGCCATGATGCTGATTTTATGAAATCCAAGATCGATGAGTTTAACCAGACGAACAAGGACAACATTGAAGTGGAGATGACCGTGATGGGGGACAACTATCCACAGGCGGTCGATATTGCTTTTGCCAGCAAGCAGGCACCCGATGTGCTGCAAGTTAATGATTTTCAGACGTATTATCAGAAGGGGTATCTCGCCCCGATTGATGGATACATGAGTGATGAGATGAAGGCCGTATTTAAAGACAGCTTGATTGAAAATAAAAACACGATTGATGGAAAAATATATTCCCTCCCCAATACAGGGCAGGTCTGGCGGCTTGTGTATAACAAAGATATTTTCAAAAAGGCAGGGATCGAGAGTCCGCCAAAAACGTTGGCTGAGATGGTTGCGGATGCCAAAAAAATTACCGAAATTGGTAAAAGTGAAGGCATCTATGGCTTTGCCAGCCCATTCAAGAGCAGCAGCGGCTTCTGGAGAGCAGCCAATACGATTGCAGGTGCAAGCAATAATGTTGGTATTGATGGTTACAACTACAAGACTGGTCAATTTGATTTTGGGATGTACAAGGATATCGCAATGGCGCTTCGTCAGATGAATCAGGATGGCAGCATGCTGCCAGGGGTAGAAAGTCTGGACATCGATCCGCTCAGAGCCCAGTTTGCTCAAGGCAAAATCGGAATGTACATTAACCACTCCGGTGAACCAGGTGTATATAAAGATCAGTTTCCTACAAAAGAAAATTGGGCAGCCGCTCCTGTACCAACTAATGATGGAACGATCAAGGGCGCTTCACAAGTCATCGGGGGCTCCTACATCGGCATCAATGCAGATTCTGCCAACAAGGAAGCGGCATGGAAGTTTATGGCGTATGTGTACAGCACAGATCTTCAGAGTGAGTATTACGAAAAAGGATACGGAATCTCACTGATTCCTGCTGTATTAAGCTCTGACAAAAAACCAAGCATTCCGGGCATTGAAGGTTTCCTGCCCAAACGATATGATGCCATTTTCCCGGCAAATCCAAGTGTGGTGACCGAGAGTTCACTGGAAGGCACCAAATGGGGTGAGGCTTTTTCAATCTTTGTATTCACGGGTGGCGATCTCGATGCTGTGATCAAGGATCTGGATACAAGGTACAATGCAGCTCTGGAGAAAACCAAAGCGGCAGGGCTGACCAACATAACTGCTGATCCTTCGTTTGATTCTTCCAAACTTCAGGGTAAATTGTCCACAGAAGACTAATAAACGTTCATAGCGGCCGTGGTTTAACTACTTCGGTCGCTTATTCACAAGGAAAGGGGAAAAGCAAAATGATTATTGATCATGCGTCTATCGATGCACATATCGTGAACGAAACGAGTTCCCGGAAGATCTTGGGTATGGGCGGTACATTAATGATGGTGGAGGTTACCTTTGCTAAAGGTGGTATTGGAGAAGTTCACTCCCATGATGCGCACGAGCAGGTCAGTTATATCGTCAAGGGTAGCTTTGAGGTTCAGGTCGGTGAAGAAACTCGCATCTTAAAAGCAGGGGACAGCTTTTATGCCGGTTTTAACGTCCCGCATGGGGTTAAGGCACTGGAGGACTCCGTCATTCTGGATGTGTTTACCCCGTTCCGTCAGGATTTTCTTGAGGCGTCCCAATGAGCGATTTTTACCTTTCGGCAACGGACCTGCAACGGGCTGCCCAATATTATGAAAAACATTTTCCGGAAGAAGCCCGAAATTCGCTCACGATTGCCAATCGTGCCATCCTGAATGAATTTATCGTTCCTTATACCAACGATCTGAATCGCTGGATTCCGATGGGGACACCCGTGGACTGGCTTCACAACCCGACCAATGATCTGGAGTTCACATGGGGCATCAATCGACACTGGCATATGCTCGATCTGGGCAAGGCGTATCTGATGAAGGGCAATCCGCTATATGTAACAGCATTTATTGACCACTTCCGTAGCTGGAGACAGCAAAACCCGGTACCTGTAAATCTGTTTTACGACGAGGCCGTGTTCTTTCAAAAACCCGGTCCGTGGCGCCTGCTGGAGACGGGACTACGTGTGCAGTCCTGGATATCGGCATATAAATATATGGAAGCGAGTTCACTGATAGACGAAGGCTTTCAGGCGGAGTTTCGACAAGGTCTGGACGAGCACGCCGAGTTTTTGAGCCGTTACCTCGGCAGCACGGAAATAAATCATGCCATTATGCATATGCAAGGGTTGTTCATGATCGCTACGTTCTACCACCAGCACCCGCGAAGTCCATACTGGCGTCAAGTGGCGATGGAACGTCTTGAGCTGTGTTTGTTGCATCAGTTGGGTGAAGAAGGGATACAGGTTGAACTGACAACACATTACCACAATGCCAGCATCGAAATGTTTGGCACCCCTTATCGATTGGGTGAGATTTCAGGACATCCTTTCTCGGCATGGTATGCCCGCTGTCTAAGCCAAATGGCCGCATTTACTGAGGCGCTGATCCGACCAGATCATCAGTCTACCGGTATTGGTGATTCGGATTGGGTTGGCGATGGACGACAACGACTGACCCTGCTTGGCGCGATCCTGGACGATGATGATTTGATGGCTCGCGGAACGGATAGCTCGGAGTGTCTCTGGTTGCTGGGTGTAGAAAAATATGAGCGATGCCTCAGACTACAGGCTTCTTCTTCTCCGGTGTTGTCCAGCCGAGCCTTTTCGCAGACAGGATATTATGTCATGAGGGACAAGTATCAATATCTTTTTTTTGATGCGGCTGCCATGGGCGGAGCACACGGACATGCGGATGCGCTGAATGTGGAGTGGATGTGGAAGAACCAGCTTTTCTTCACGGACACCGGACGTTATACGTATGAAGAAGGGAAATGGCGTCGGTATTTCAAAAGTACGCGGGCGCACAATACCGTCACGGTGGATGGTCTGGATCAGACACCTTATCTCTCCACACAGCAATGGGGTGAACCGGAGGCTCAGGCCACAACGCTACGTTGGGAGAGCAATGACAGCTATCACTTCATTGATGCTTCACAGGATGGATATACACATTTGCCAGATCCAGTTACACATCGTCGGTGGATGCTGGCAGGGGTGGAGATCCCTATACTATTAATTGTGGATTGGCTGGAGGCAGAAGCAGAGCATACTCTGGAGCAACGTTTTCACCTGCATCCGCAAGCGGATATTGCGTTGAGGATCAATGAAGCTGGAGAAATGACGGCGGATATGAGCTATGAGGCATCTTCCATAACGCTGACGATGCAATGGGTTACGGCAGGCATCAGGAAGGGAGCCTTCGCGTTGACGGAGCAGCCCGGCTGGGTATCTGAGGTGTATGGTTCCAAGTCGGAAACATCGGTCATCCAGGGCAAGACTGATTTCTCGGGTAAAGTGGGTATTCTGACGTTGTGCCTGCCCGCAGATCATACAGACCAGGTTACACGTATAACCACATGCCAACTGGAACCTGACCTGATGAGATTGGCATTATCTTATGTGCAAGGTGAGGAAAAAGGGGATATTGTGATTGACAACGACACGCTGCAATGGTCGAAAGAACAGAAATAAAAACAGTGAAGCAGGAGCAGATGCTCGCACTTGGCGAACATAGACTCCTGCTTTTTCTTCACTCACTTGGCTTTACTTTTTCTTTTTACTCTGGGTGATTTTTGCGTAACAGGCTTGGGAATGGCTGGCTTTCTGGCCGTTCCGGGAGGTCTGTTGCGATATACCCATAAGGCATACTCCAGCGGCTGAGTGATGGCTTTATAATAGATATCCCGCTCCCCGATGCGAGCGAATACTTCACGTGCAGGTTTGGGGTTAACTTCAAGCAGGTAGATACGCCCGCTTCTGTCAATCGCCAAATCCAGTGCCAACTCACATAGGTCCCCATACGTATCTTCCAGAAACGAAGCAACATCAATGCCGAATTTCTCTGCAGTTGTGTTAATTTCTGCCCGGAGGTCGTCATCTTCGATCCATTGCTTCATGAGTCGGTCCATCGCTATTGCCTGACCGCCGCCATGCAGATTGGAGGTCACGCTTTTTTCTGCACCCATGCGTCCAGCACATCCAGTAAGCTCCCATTGTCCTTCACCGTTCTTCTGAACGAGCATGCGATAATCATGCACACGTCCATTCGGAAGCTGAAGTTGAATGCCCTTTTGTACAAGATACTTGTCTTTCATGTTCCAGTGCTGGAGCAACGCGCCAAGTCGTGATAAATGAACTTTACGTGGAGTGATGATACGACGCTTCTGATCCCGCCCTTGAACAAGCACTGTATTAGCCTCGCTACTGCTGCGTTCAATGCGCAGAATACCACGTCCGCCTGTTCCATTAATGGGTTTGAGATAGACCAGAGAAGAAACTTTAAGCATCCGGTTTACATCGGACATATCCTGAAATAGAGCGGTTTCCGGCAGGTGTTCACGAAAGTTGGCTTTTTGCAAAAGGGTCTGGTGGATGGTCCATTTATTGCGCAGTGGCCTGTTCAGAAAGAGCAGATGCCCATATTTCTCACGAAAAGCAAGCAATTGCTGGAACCTTCGGTTACGCTGAATCCGGCAACGATCAAAGATCAGGTCCGGGAATGATCGCCACTCCCTGGACCAGCCTTTTCCTTCATGAAAAACCATGGCTTCAATTTGTTTGCCGCCGGGGTGTACGTCGGCTGGTGTGAATACATAGATATCGAGTCCCCGCTTGCGCCCTTCAAGAATCATTCTGCGATAAACGCTTCGTTCTTCAAGAGCGCGATGTTCATTTAAGTACAACGTCATAATGCCCAGAACAGGTGAGGACACAAACAATCACCTTCTTTTTGCAGTATTCCTGTCTATCATCGTTTGGACTGACGGGCAAGATAAGCGCTGTAGTGAAATATACGTTCCAATGACCGCCGTCTGATCTGTGGTTCATCAAACTTCATGGGCTTTGCATTGGCTTCGAAGAACCAGAGTTCCCCCAGGTCATCAATGCCCAGATCCATGGACATTTCTCCGAGCGTGTAACCTGATCCCCGTTCTACCTGTCTTGCGATCATTAATGAAGTGGATTTCACACGTTTCATCAGGGTTGTTGACATTTCTTCGCCAAAAAGCTCGGTCAGCAGCTTCTCAGGGTCTTCTACGCTCCCGCCGCGCGGCACATGAGTTGTAATGCTACGGGAGCCAGCAAGTCTCGCTCCTACACCGGTTACGCTCCATTGGCCCTTGGTGTTCTTTTGTACAAGAACACGCAAATCGAAGGGGCGTTTACGAGAGGATGCCAGTTCAATGCCTTGTTGCATGATATAGGGCGTATGTCCGGTTTCTTTGCGAATTCGTGCCCATAACTTGGCAAGTGTAGATGCTTTATAGGTCGTGCTTCTACGTGTGGTTTGTATTTTGAGACGATAGGGAAGCCGTTCTTTTTCCTGAAATTTAAGCATCATGATTCCTTTACCAGCTTTGCCGCTCTCGGGCTTAAGGTACAGATAGGGATACGTCCGTAGAACGGCACCCAGAGAAGAAGCACTTCGCATCCGCCGAGTATAAGGGATCAGTTGCTGAGTCGATTTGGATTTCCTGAGCCATTCGAACAGATCCCATTTGTTGAAAAAGAATGGGTTATACAGTTCGATTCCTGATTGCATGCATTCGTCAATTTTACGCTGCACGGAAGGTTTTCCTTCGTCTTCCCGGTTGGGAATACGATTGTACAGAACATGGGGAAGGGGGAAAGGTTGTGAAACCCACTTTCCACTCCCCTTGTTGTACGTATATCCTTTCACGGTGGGGCCACTCACGTTCAGATCCCGTACAGTTACAATGTACACCACGTATCCCATGCTCTCGCCTGTCTGTAAGATATCTTGAAAATTTTGATGATTTCCCCTGAACATACGCTGTTTATCATGCATGGTCAAAACAGCAATGACAGGTTTGAAATCATCATGAAGGGTCATCAAATCTCTTCCTTCTTCCGGAACTTGCTCAAATACAGGCAGTGTTCCAAGATGTGCTCCACCGACGATTTGCCCTCCACCCGGAGTGAAGGGTGACGGAAAATGGAGCGCCCGGGTTTGGCGTTCGCTTCGAACATCCATACATGTTCCTCCTGATCAATGCCCAGATCAAAGCCAATCTCACCAATCAGATGCTGGTGCTGGGTTTCAATCGCCTGGGCCAGTGTAATAGCGACGGATTTGGCATGCTGAAGAACTTCTCCCGCACGATCGCCGAAGTTGCGACTGAGCGCCTGCTCAGGAGTCATTAGGGAGCCGCCATTTTTGATGTGTGTTGTGACGCTGCCACGTCCTGCCTTTTTGGCTCCAATTCCGACAACAACCCATTGATTGTTACCATTTTTGTGCATGTGAAAACGGAAATCAATTGGACATTCATCAATCTCAATTAGGCGTATTCCCTGCTGAACTACATATCCGCGTAACTGTTTACCATGTCTTCCCTGAAGCATGCGCATCAGACTGTTGAAGGACCCAAAACGCAGGAGTGCATTACCGCCTTTTTTGCGATAACGTGCGAAATATCCACGTTTGGGCGAATAAGTCAGGCGGTAGATCCCGTTCCCCAGACTTCCTGCAGTAGGCTTATAGTAGACGAACTGATGGCGTTCCAACATTTCCTTCATCTGTTCAACAGAAGGATTGGTAATCGATTCAGGGATATACCGTCCTGCTGCCGGCTCGTTCTCCAGCAACGTATAGATATCCGATTTGTTGAAGAAGCTCCAGTTGAAGAACGGAATTTTTCGGCGAACAAATCGTTCCCGCAGCTGGTTGATGGCTGGTGAGAAGTCTGAACGACGGCTTGGTAACCGGTTGTAGACAACATCGGGCAGAGGTACGGTTCTGCGGGTAAAGCTTCCGTTATCATTCAGGAAAAAACCCGATACCGTCTCGTTCTGCCAATTGATATCCCGAGGAGTAAATGCGTAAATGTAGGATTTACGGCTGCCTTCACGGAGTAACTGTTTGATGAAACCAGTACGGGAACCGAATGGATTCGTGCTCGTCGCAGGCCCATCAGAAAGTACGCCGATCAGTGGACCCAACTGGACCTCATCATTTTGCAAATTACGGAGATAAATACTGCCCCGTTTGGGGACGTTCATCATATTACGGATACCTGAAGCGAGATACAGATGTTTACCTGCTTTTTTGATTGGTTTGATCGTTGCAGGTACCCGGTCACGCCCGAAGCGAAGGTGCACCGTTTTTTTGCCGGACAGGTTGAGGCTCTTCATTAAAGCGTTGGATACATAAACCACTTTATCCGGTTGCTTGGTGAAATGCAGATTGCAAAAGGTCAAACTCATGATTTATCCTCCTATCCTGAAAAGATCCTTGGGCTCCATGGCAAGCGGGCGCTGCGGGCCTCAGCCGCCGTGAATCGGGATGGGTTTCAGGCCAGCTTTGCTGGATGTATTCGGCAATTTCATTGGACGAAAGACGTCCGTGAGAACATGTTGTTGCAACAGATAACGGGCATAGGCAAGCGGCTGGGTATAAGTAAGGGTATGCATGCGTCGGTCGCCCGCTTCTGCAAATGAGGTGCGGCCTGGTTTGGAGTTGACTTCAATTAGCCAGAGTTGGCCCTCTGCATCTGCTCCGAAATCAAGCCCCAATTCGGCTAACCTGCCGAAACGGCTTTCCAGCAGGGTGGGGATAAGAGTAGCAGTCTGCCGGATGCTCTTCAGCAGAGTTTCCGTGCGGATCGTTCCATATCGCTGGAGCAGATATGCTTGGGCAGGATATGCTTTACCCCCACCGTGAAGATTGGACGTGAGTGAACCTTCGGGTCCTTCCCGTACCATACATCCGGTAAGTGTCCAGCGACCTTGCCCATTCTTTTGCATTAGAGCCCGTATGTCGAATGCTCTTCCATGATGGCTAAGCTCCAGATATGGCTGCACGATCATCTTACGCTCAGCCTGATGTAATGCTAGCCAGGAAGATACAGCCTGGGTATGGTTGAATATAAGAAAAAAGGGTTCATTGTCCTCGTTACGCCCCTCCACGATCCATGTTGATAGAGTCGTTCCCCGAGACAGGCGAAAGGTATTTTTGCCATGAGTCCCGGATACCGGTTTGAAGAACAGTCCTTTGGGCCAACGGTCCAGCCATGTTTCCCAAGGAATATGCGATCCGATCCGGGTTGTGGGAGCAAGTTGTGACCTCAATTCAGGATTTCGGGACAACACACGATGTACCTCCCATTTTCCTGGAAGGGAAGCAGACCAATAACGGTGTTGATCTGTGCCGTTGGTTGGTATCCATTCCTTAAGCTGTTGTCTGACGTACCTGGATATAGGGCGAAGACAACGATCCATAATGAGATCGACTGCAGGAACAGGTACCGAATTCCACTTCCCTTGATGATAGACATATCCCCATTGAAGAGGGAGATGGACTGCATCATTCGATATCGGGATCACAATAATCTGAAGGGCGTATTTCATGCTCCCCAAACTGAGACGACGGCAGAAAAGTTCATCCGTAAAGGGAGGTGAGCCTTCGGTTGCACGTACCAGAATGGCCAGTGTCTTGGTCTGAGATGTTGGAAACATTACGCTGCACCTCTCCTCTATCAGATTTGTTTCCCTTAGGGAATAACTTTTCAAAAACCCGCCAGGTAGGTAGAATATTCGAGCATGGCTTTGACGGAAGGGCGGATCTTGCTCTCACTCAGTGGTGTATTATCATTCTTGGATGGTTTGGAGTTGACTTCGAGCAGCCATACGCGCCCAGTGGTGTCCAAGGCCAGATCAATACCAAGTTCACCAAAATGAGCAGGGATGGCACTCTCGATCCCTTTGGCGATATCCAATGCTGCGGTGTGCAATCCTGCATACGCGGAAGCTTTGGCTGATCCAGACAACTGTGTTTTGGCAACAGCATCCTTGACGGTGCTGAGACTTCCACCCCGTGCCAGATTGGATACGTAGTGACTTCCGCCCGCAATCCGGGCGACGATGGAGGTTACACTCCATTTACCTGTACGGTTCTTTTGTACGAGCGCACGGAAATCCACGGGTCTGCCACTGTTGTCAATGAGAGTCAGCCCTTGTTGGATCTGATAACGCGTTGTTTTCATTTTCCCAGACATACTGGCATACAGTTTATCCAGAGAAGTATACGTTTGTTTCCGGGTACCCCCGACGCCAGTCGCCAGAGTCAGGAAGCTTCCGTCAATCTGACGTGAGACCCGGATGATCCCTTTGCCCAAAGAACCGCGGACAGGCTTCAGAAATACAACCGGATGTCGGTTGCACATCGTCTTGAGCATGGCGGACGTCTTGAGCAAATGAGACTCGGGAAGAACTCGTTTAAGCGTTGAAATGGACTTGAGTGCGTCAAACACTTCGTTTTTGTCCAGAAACTTTTCATTGAAGGTTTGCGTGCCGTAGAGCGATTTTACTTCTTTCATAAAATGCTGTACGCTAGGTTTGTTCTCAAGCTTGCGGGACGTTAGCCGGTTATTGACGACGTCTGCTACAGGCAGAACAGTCTTTTTCCAGCCGTCATCATACACCCAGCCTTTCATATAACCCGTTACCGCTCCAATATCCTCCGGTGTGAAAAAGGATACATAGGCGCCTTGCTTACGGCAGGCGTTCACCAGTTCTTGACAGAACATCGTGATGGAGCCAAAGGGCCGATCGGGCTGATCGGGATAATCCTGGCTAACCAGTACACTGATGTAGGGTCCAAGGCGAAGCGTACGGCTGGCTGAACGATAGGATACCCTCAGGACCGAACGTGGAACGAGACCGGTCTTGCTGGCAACTGTCTGATTGATGCGCAGCCCGTCATACCTTGGTACCGGAATAACAGTGACTTCGCGGCGGAAAGAGCCAAATTGCAGCTGAAGCGGCCTTCCTGAAGGGATTTTAAGCGCCTTAAGCACCCCTTCGCCCAGCATGATGACGTCGTCCTGCAGGATGCCCGAGCCGGTAACCTGAATCGTTACTTTTTTAGTGGACATCACGGATCTCCTTCCGGGCGGCAACTTGATGTCTGATCTCGAAGTTGAACGGCATCTGAACATGGCATGTGCTTCATCATATGAGGACATATAACCCTTGGTGATTGACCCATATGGATTAAATGCATTTGATTTCGAGGCAGGTTATGGATGGCCTGTTTCAGAGCGCCTTTGTTTGACAGGAGAGAAAAGCGTGTATTAACACGGATGAACAAACCAATCTGAGGAGGAATAATAGTGAACATTTATGACAAAGCCAATGATTTGGCCAAAGCACTGAGAGAAAGCAGCGAGGTGGAAGAGATTACTTCCGCGATGAAGCTGATTGAAGCTGATCCGGATGCAAAAGCAATGCTGGATAACTTCCGTGATCAACAAATGGAATTGCAACAACGTATGATGAGCGGGGATATGCCAGCTCCGGATGAGATGGAGAAAATGGAGAAGCTGTTTGAAGTACTGAGTTTGAATCTGAACATCCGTCGTTTGTTTGATGCGGAGCGTCGCCTCAGTGTCATCATTGAAGACGTGAATAAAATTATTGCTGACAGCCTGGGTCATCTGTACGGTGGCGCTGAAGCGTAAAAAGGTAGTTCAAAAAGTCCACTTTTGATTACGAAGGATGCCTAGCTTCATTCCATCTTCTCGGTACTGAAAACTGATCTATTTGAACACGTACTAAAAGGTTGTCTTGTTTTTTACCTGAACCTTTCATATTAGCTCCTTATCGTTCATAGACTAGACATATAGAGTCGATCAAGAACGAAGGAGCTGTGAATGGTGAAGAGGTTGAAAAAAGCAAAACATGTGATCTATCTGCTTATTGCGTTGTCGATGCTGGTCATTGCACTGCCGCGGATTTCCTTTGCTGGAGGAATGGACTGGGTTAATATTTTTGGCATCGTATGGGTGCTGTTCTCCTTATTAATCGTTGGTGCACATCTGCATTTTATTCTCGGTGTGGATGAAGAGAAGAAGCGTGCACTGGAAGCCGTTCGCCGGGCGAAGCTGCGGCAGTGGGAGATGAAACTGCTGGACAAGCAGGAGCGGAGCGAGTCTGTATAAGGTACAGAATGAGATCCAACATGGAAGACCGGAATCCCTTGGTACAAAGGGGCCCCGGTCTTTTTTGGTACATACAGAATTAGAGGTTAATGGGATGATTAAATTTAGATGGCGAACTTGCCTGTGAGAATGGGTAGGTGTGGGGTTATTTTCCTAAAGCCGTGTTATAATAGATACAGTATAGTACAGATGCATCTTCGGGGGTGGTACAGTTGGACGGACAGGAAGAGAACGTCACGAAGCATGAACAGTTACTTCAACATATTGAACAACTGAAGGTTGGCAGCAAAATATCAGTACGTGGACTTGCGCGGGAGCTGGGTGTAAGTGAAGGGACAGCGTATCGTGCGGTGAAAGAGGCGGAGAACTTCGGGCTGGTCGTGACCAAGGAACGAATTGGAACGGTGCGGATCGAGAAGAGACCTCGGGGCATGTCGGAACAGTTGACCTTTGCTGATGTTGTGACCATTGTGGAAGGCCATGTGCTGGGGGGGAACGAAGGTCTCGCCAAACCGCTGCACAAGTATGTGATTGGCGCGATGAAGGAACAGGCAATGGCCCGTTATATTGACGCTGGGAGTCTGCTGATTGTGGGTAACCGTGAAGATGCTCACTCGCTTGCCCTCGAACAGGGAGCGGGCGTGTTGATTACGGGTGGTTTTGGGACAAGTCGTGAAGTAAGAATTATGGCTGACGAGCTTGGGCTACCGATTATTTCATCCAGACATGATACATTCACGGTAGCTTCAATGATTAACCGTGCGATCTTCGACCGGCTGATTAAGAAAAAAATTATGCTTGTTGAGGATATCATTGGTCAGAAACCTCGCTTGCAGGTATTGAAGGTGACCAGTTCAGCCGCAGATTTTCATATGTTGGTTTCAGAGACGGGTGAACATCGCTTTCCAGTCGTGGATGAATGGAACCGGGTTATCGGGATTGTGAGTCTGAAGGATGTCAGTGAGCTGAAAGAAGATCAAAGTATTGAGAAATGTGTGATACGCCGCCCGATTACGGCCTCATTGCAGACATCTCTTGCTTCTGCTGCCCAGATTATGACCTGGGAAGGCATCGATTTTCTGCCAATCGTGGATCGGAATCGCAAACTGATTGCGTCCGTCACACGCAAGGAAGTGCTTCAGGCCATGCGGGATGCACAGAAGCAACCACAACTGGGAGAGACGTTTGATCATCTGATCTGGAACGGGTTTGCCGAGGAGCGCGGTGAACAGAACGAATTGTTATTTCACGGATTCATCATTCCTCAGATGGCAACGGATCTGGGTACGATCTCCGAAGGAGTTCTGTTGAATGTGATGACCCAGGCTGGCCGGCGGGCAGCGTGGGATGTTACAGGGAACGACCATGTGGTCGATAATGTAACGACGTATTTTGTTCGACCAGTACAGATTGAGGATCAGATCCTGGTTCGACCGTTAATTCTGGAAACCAGTCGTCGAACGTGCAAAATGGACATTGTGGTTACCCGTGAAGGCAGTGTGGTATGCAAAGCGGTAATGACATTGCAGTCGATTGACCATGCCTAGCAGGGTACGTTGCCTCGGGCATAGACAAAGAGAGTACTCCCTGATCAAGAAGCTCTGCCGGGTTGCGCTGTCGCGCGGTTCTGGCTTCGCTTAATGAAGGGGAAGTACTCTCTTTTTGCAGACACAATGATATAGCTTCAGCGAATCATGCAGATTGTCCGGAGGTTTTACCTGATCCATTAGTGGACCGTTGTTGAAGCCGCGCATAATAACTGCGGTTACGTATTCCGGCAAATACATTGTACGCACCCATAATCAGAAATAGCGCTTCCACAATCACAGATAAAGTGGAGCCCGTGAAGATAAACATCAGGATCAGGGCAAGAACAACAAGCATGCCACCCATCCAGATATTTGTCCACGAACGGTACAGACCGGCGCTGGTAGCATCCGAACTTCTGTGTGAACGAATACTGTTCAACGCTGCAAAAACCATGGCAACAGCAAAGATCGCGATTAGTGCATATTTGAGTACATCAATGAACACAAAGACGCAGCTCCTTTTCTGGAAAGCATTTACTGCCCTTATTGTACCATGCAGAGATGCAGACAAGGGCAGTTTTTTGCTGTTACGCAGGAACGTGCATGCGAATCTGTACCCAAACTTGCAGTACGCCTTCCATAACCAGCATCGTTTTGACCTGAACGGTGTATTCCTTTTCCCTGACTGAGTAAACTTTCTGATTCAGCATGATTCGCGTCATTTTGCTATACTCATCGATGTTGAATACATCTCTGCCCCGAAGTACCTCAAGTTCGTCTCCGAGCTTCTGTAACATCACTTTCAGAGAAGCTTCGTCTGGCCCCTTATCCGATTCTTCTGCACGGACCTTGATTTCCTTGATAACGGTTTGGCGTTTACTGTATTTTTTCAGCGTTTTGATATCCTCCTCATTCTGATGCAGCTGAAGCTGCAGCTCCTGATTGTTCAGCCACAACGCATTGTAACTCAGGTGAAATACGCCGTTGTAGACGACACATCCAGCGATCATTCCCAGAACAAACACAGCGGTCATTCGCATCAGCGGGCGGTAACGAGAAAATGGCGGAACTCTCATGAACGCTGTTCCTGTCTCATATTAGCTCCGGCCTCCGCCGCACACCCATTTCACTAGCTCGGTTCCCATATGCGCACCCATAAAAGCAGAGATCAGATACAGGATTTGTTTGACCGCCGGAGACAGGTTACCATCCAGGAAATTGCTCTCGATGACACGCATGGGATCTATTGTGCCGCCAACAGCGGCTGCGAGTGCCCATATCTTTATTTTTCCAGAAATATCGAGCATCGTCTGTGTCGGAGGCTGAAGAGAGATCACTGCTCCAATACCTCCGATCATCGCGCCGCCCAGCACGATTCCAAACGCAATAAAGAAATCAAGAATGGCTTTGGACAAAAATGTGCTCACTGGCAACACCCCTTTCAGACCTAGCAGCACACCTCCTGTCTTTGGTCTGTCACAGGGGGAGCGGCTTGTACTTCTATTGTATGGGCGTGCCCCCGAACGTTATGATAAAATAGAATAATAAAGTCTCCTTTTAAGAGGTTGTTACAAATTCTAATATGGGGATTCCATTTTTTATTTATTTAATTCATATAGTATGAGATAGATAGGGTAGCAGACGGATCAGAAGATCGATGCTGCGACTATCTGCGGCGAAAGGAAGAAAAAAACATGAGTTCTTTTGTGCATTTGCACGTTCACAGCGAATACAGTTTGCTGGACGGCGCTGCGCGTATTCCGGATCTCGTGAATAAGGCTGCAGATCTCGGAATGACGACACTTGCGCTGACCGACCATGGCGTGATGTATGGTGCAATTCCTTTTTATAAAGCATGTATGGAGCGAGGTATCAAGCCGATTATAGGTTGCGAGGCATACATGACAGCAGGGTCCCGCAAAGAGCGGGGAAGCCGCAAGGATCAACCGATTCATCATTTGATTTTGCTGGCCAAAAATATGACGGGTTACCGAAATCTGATGAAATTGTGCTCGATTGGACATCTCGAAGGTTTTCATTACAAACCCCGTGTAGATATGGAAAGTCTGGCTGCCCATCACGAGGGCATTATCTGTCTAAGTGCGTGTCTTGGTGGTGAAGTACCACAACATTTACTGCATGGACGAGAAGAAGAGGCGAGACGTGCGGCGTTACGCTACAAAAATATCTTTGGTGACGACTTCTATCTGGAACTTCAGGATCACGGGCTGTCGGAGCAAAAAAGGGTGAATCCGCAGTTGATCAAACTGGCTGCCGAGCTGGAGATTCCGCTTGTAGCCACCAATGATGCACATTATCTGTCCGAAGAGGACGCGGAGCTTCAGGATGTACTGATCTGTATCGGAACAGGCAAGACCGTGGATGATGAGAATCGGCTCCGAATTGGAACCAATCAGCTCTATCTGAAAAGTGAAGAAGAGATGGCTCGTTTGTTTCCTCATGTACCGGAAGCTCTGGCAAACACCGTCCGCATTGCGGATTCCTGTGAGTTGAAGCTGGAATTTGGCAAATCGATTTTGCCGGAATACAGACCGCTTCCTGATGGACTCAGCCCTTCGGTGTATCTGCGTCAGCTGTGCGAAGAAGGAATGAAGGAGCGTTATGCGCAGTCCACACGTTGGACAGATGCAGAGCTTCGATCCGAACTCGAACAACGATTGGCGTATGAGCTGGGTATAATCGACAGCATGGGATTCTCGGATTATTTCCTGATTGTTTGGGATTTTATCGCCTATGCGCATAAACAAGGCATTGTTACTGGACCGGGCCGGGGCTCCTCGGCAGGTAGTCTGGTAGCGTACACTTTGCATATTACCGATGTTGATCCGATGAAATACAACCTGCTCTTCGAACGATTCCTGAATCCCGAGCGGATCTCTATGCCGGATATTGATATTGACTTCAGCGATGAGCGGCGGGATGAGGTCATTGATTATGTCGCGCATAAATATGGCAAAGCCCATGTCGCCCAGATCATTACGTTTGGAACGATGGCTGCCCGTGCAGCCGTACGTGATGTTGGGCGGGCCCTGAATGTGCCTTATGGCGAAGTGGACAAGGCTGCAAAGCTGATTCCGGCTCAACTTGGTATTAACATCGAGCGGGCTATGGAAGCTACACCTGAGCTGAAGGCGCTGTATGAAACCAAGCCTAAGACACGTGAGCTGTTGGATATGGCGATGAAGGTCGAGGGCATGCCACGTCATGCTTCGACCCATGCTGCGGGAGTGGTTATCTCCCGTGACCCGCTGACTGATGCGGTGCCACTTCAGGAGGGCAGTGAAGGGACGGCGTTAACCCAGTATTCCATGGAAAACCTGGAGTCTATTGGGCTGCTTAAGATGGACTTTCTTGGTTTGCGTACCCTCTCAATCATTGAGCGGTGTGTACGCTGGATTGGGGAACATGGAGAAATTCCGGATTTCCGCCTTATCCCCGATGATGATCCGTTAACGTACGAGATGCTTGGGCGAGGGGACACGATGGGCATATTCCAACTGGAATCTGCCGGGGTACGCCGTGTGCTGAAAGAGATGAAGCCAAGTGGTTTTGAAGATGTAATCTCTGTACTTGCCTTGTACCGTCCGGGTCCGATGGAGTTCATATCCAAATACATTCAGGGCAAGCATGGACAGATTGAAGTGGATTACCCCCATGTGGATCTGGAGCCTATCCTGAAAGATACGTACGGGATCATCGTGTATCAGGAACAGATCATGCAGATAGCCTCCCGGATGGCGGGTTTCTCGCTGGGTGAGGCAGATTTGCTCCGCAGAGCAGTCTCCAAGAAGAAACGGGAAGTGCTGGATCTGGAGCGTGGACACTTTGTACAAGGCAGCCTGAAACAAGGGTATAGCGAAGAAGAGGCAGACCTGGTCTATGATATGATCGTCAAGTTTGCCAACTATGGCTTCCCGCGTGCTCATGCCGCGGCATATGGTGTGCTTGCGTTCCAGACGGCGTATCTGAAGGCGCATTATCCAGTTCATTTTATGGCATCCATGTTAACAGCCGTAATGGGTAGTCATCGTAAAGTGGCAGAGTACGTGGTGGAATGTCGGCGTATGGACATGGAGGTGCTTCCGCCGGATGTGAATGAGAGCGGTATTCTGTTTACACCTGTATTTGTGCCGTCCGGCAGCGCAGGAGCCGGGGATCAGAGCAATGCATCGCAGCAGACTGCGGGAGCAGATGCAGAGAGTGACGCTGGAAGCCCGGCCGAAGAACATGCCGCGAACGGTAACGGGAGTTCCTTCAGGGAAGATCGCGTTCATGAGCAAGATGGGGATTCGGGACAAGCTGAATATGGTGAAGCACCTCTGCCGGATGATCCTGGTCCTGAACCGGAAGAGGACAATGGCGGATATGAGTGGCAAGCAGCGACATCGATGCCTGAGGCATCCGACAACCGGAAGGAACCGGGATTGGTGACGGCTGCTTCAACGGAAAATGGTAATGACCAGGGGAAAGAAGCGTCTTCTTCGCGCGCGGAGCAAGGGGAACTGTCCTCTGTGAAGAAAAACGATGCAGTGTCTAATGCAAATGCGGATGAAGATAAGGAAAAATTAACGGGTGCAATACGATTTGGTCTGGCCGCTGTGAAAAATGTCGGTACCCAGGCAATGGAAAGCATTATGATCGTAAGGCAAGAGAGACCGTTCGACAGTCTGCTCGATTTTTGTCGTCGTGTGGATCTGCGTGTATGCAACAAACGTGTGATTGAATCGCTGATCCAGGCCGGAGCTTTTGACTCATTACCTGGGCACCGTGCCCAATTGCTGGCGATGCTGGATGAGACTGTTGAAGCGGCGTTGAAATGGCGCAAGGAACGTGAGGATCTGCAGATTCAATTGTTCGACTTTGTTGAGACGCCAAACTGGGAGATTGAATATCCGGAAATTCCTCCTTATTCCTCAGGGCAGCAACTGGAGCTAGAGCGAGAGTTGTTAGGTTTGTATCTCTCTGGGCATCCTCTGGATGACTATGAAGATGTGCTGGAATCGAGTGGGGCTGACCGGATCATGGAGCTGACCGAGGCGGCAGACGATACGATGACCGTCGCAGCGGGTATGGTTGTGTCTGTGAAGTCGATTACGACGAAACAGGGCAAGGCTATGGCGTTCATGGAGCTGGAAGACCAGATTGAACGCTGTGAAGTGGTTCTCTTTCCCGAGGTATGGCGGCGTAGCCAGCAACATGTCGGGAAAGGTGAACTGCTCGTCGTGCGTGCCAAAGTGCAGCAGCAGGACGAAGGGTTTAAGCTGCTGGCTGAGGAAGTGGTGCCGTTGTCACCGGCGGCACTGGAGCAGCAGCTGCGCAGCCGTGACCGGCGCGTCAAGCCCGGCAGCGGTAGCTCTTCGCGCCCGGCGCAGTCGGCTTCGCCGCGGCGGCCAGCGGGCGCAGGAGCCGAGGCGCAGCGCAGCAGCGCAGGCGGGGATGCTTCCGCTGTGCGTAGCAACGGGAGCCAAGGCTCGGCAACGACGCGCAGCGATGCGGCGGGTACGGGCGCAGCCACGGCGGCGGCTTCCCGGCCTGGCGGTGCCGCTGAGGCGGCAGGCAGCCCGGCGCAGAGCCGCGAACCGCGGGCCGTGGAGCAGCGGGTGTTCGTGAAGATTGCCCCGCATGCGGAGAAGCCTGAGCTTCTGGCACGTCTGAAGCAGCTGCTTCAGGAGCATCCCGGACCTGTGGCGACGGTGCTCTTCTATGAGCAGCAGCAGAAGCTGCTTGCGCTGAGTGATGCCTACCGGATTAAGCCATCACCAACCTTGTTCTCCGAGATGGAGAAAATGCTGGGTGAAGGCACGGTCAAAATTAAATAAGAGGCTGTCCTGTAAGTGATAGCACTTATCCATAGTATGAAACCTGTTTGGCTCAATGCTGAACAGGTTTTTTTTGATTATTTTAGTGCGAGCTCGGTTCCCTGACGACAGGGTTTAAACAAACAAATTGCAGACTTGTCATAGGCCAGCTACAGACCAGAGCGGAATGTACAATCCTGCAACAGGTCCAGGGTGCGACTGGTCTTAAGCATCCGCACATTTTATGAACATTTTAACAGGTTGCTGCATACACTTGAGAACACCGAAGGACCTCGCGGTCCTCGGGGGATTGATGCGGGAGGTCGAGATATGTCATATGAAATCGTAGAAGCCATGCTGGCCCGGCGGGGTGTACGGATTGATGCAATCGCAGCAATTGTATACCGTCTGCAAAAAGGGTACCACCCCGAACTGACCTTGGACGACTGTGTAACCAGCGTGAAATCCGTTCTGCAGAAACGAGAGGTGCAATATACGCTCTATACGGGTATTGCTCTCGACGAACTTGCGGAGAAAAAACTCTTGCCCCAACCGTTACAGGCTATTATGGAAGCGGATGAATCCCTGTATGGAGTGGACGAGACTCTGGCCCTCGGCATTACTCATGTGTATGGTATGATTGGTTTAACCAGCTTTGGTTACCTGGATAAAGAAAAAATAGGTGTAATTCATGATTTGAACGAACACACAACAGCCATTCATGTCTTTTTGGATGATCTGGTCGCAGGGGTGGCTGCTGCGGCTTCTGCCCGGATTGCACACAAAAATATTAAAGCCAAAAAATACCCCTCAGACCTTTAACCCCCTGTATTTCCATGCTTGTCTGTTATGGTCAATCTAATGGCTCATATGAAGGTCTTCAAGGGCGGCTGACGCTGCCCTGATAAGCTTGCGGCTACTTATGGAAGAGGTATGAACAAGAAGATTTCGTCAACCATATGAGTTATTCGTGGGGGACTAATGTCCCTCATGATCCCAAATTCTCCCCAAAGGTCCCGAACCCTTTCTTGCAGAAAAAAAGTGAGGTATGTTATCATTAGTCCAATATACGGGCTCTGAACATTAGCTTAGGGGGCGGACAAGGCATGTGGACGGTGATTTACATTGCACCGACAGCAAAGGTTGCGGACAAGATCAAGACCAAGCTTTCGGAAGAAGGTTTTCTGGTACAGACCCGTCCCATCAGTTTATCCAAGCAGCAATTTGAGATTCGCGTCCCTTCTGGGGAATTGGAAGAGGTCCAGGAAGTGCTGAATTCCATTCTGCATTCCTGATTTGTTCGACATCAACGTGCCTTGGCAGATGAAGAAGTACCATCGGTACATAAGGGACTAATCGCGTAAGCGGAGAGAGGAATCGACTTGCATGTATTGTATGCTGCTGTCCTTCCTTCTTTTTTTGTTAGGACAAGGACCGACCTGGTTGCTCCCGGAGACCCTACCAAGATAGATTCAAACATCGGCGCAACAATCTTTCGGTTTTTGCAGGTAACATCAATCGTGCTGACAGAAGCCGGTGATCCTTGCCCTGTACCGGCGGATTTTTTTGTTGTGAATGCTGGACAAGGCCCATGGCAGCGTGTGGGTCGTAAGCGGTTTACCGTAACACGCGGATGAAGCTGCCACAAGCAGCGCTCTGCAGGTTGCGGCCATCAAATCAACGGCTGGAGAGGTGTAGTTGTGTTCAAAGATATATTCCAGAAGAAACGGAAGTACGCTACCATACCTTCCGAGCGTGCACTTCCCGGCGAAGGCCAGGAAGTCCTAGAACGCCCAAAACGTGAAATACCTGAAGGGCTTATGAACAAGTGCAGCAAATGCGGCACCATTCAATATAGCAAGGAATTGGAGAAAAATCTGAAAGTATGTCCTGCCTGCGGTTACCATATGCGTCTTAACGCTATGGAGCGCATTGCTATGGTACTTGATGATCAAGGATTTGTTGAGTTTGATGCTGATATGATATCGGTTGATCCACTTGGCTTTCCTGGATATAGCAACAAATTGGAACAACAGCGTCTGAAATCGGGCCTGAAGGAAGCGGTAATTACAGGGGAAGGAACCATTGATGGCCTGCCTGTAGTTGTTGCTGTCATGAGCTTTGATTTCTTCACAGGCAGCATGGGTTCTGTTGTAGGGGAGAAAATTACCCGTGCCATTGAGCATGCCACAGAGAAACGGTTACCATTGATTATTTTCTCAACATCAGGTGGTGCCCGGATGCAAGAGAGTATTCTTAGCCTCATGCAAATGGCCAAAACAAGCGCAGCTTTATCCCGTTTGGATGAACAGGGCGGACTGTACATTTCGGTCATTACGGACCCAACGACAGGTGGAGTCTCGGCAAGTTTTGCGAGCTTGGGCGATATTAATATTGCCGAACCTGGTGCTGTATTTGGTTTTGCCGGCAGAATCGTTATCGAACAGACGATCCGTCAGAAGTTACCTGATGATTTCCAGACGGCTGAATTTAATATGCAACATGGTCAGTTGGACATGGTTGTGCACCGGAAAGAGCTTCGGGCCACTCTTGGCAAGCTTCTGGATATGCATAGTGAAAAAGGAGGGGTCTAAATGGCGGGTGAGTTGCCATATGAAGCGCCTCTGGTTGAGATGCGCAAAAAGATTGATGAACTCGTACAGTTTGGACAGGAAAAAGGGATCGACTTCACGGATGAGATTGCCCGCCTGGAAGAACGTTACCATAGACTTGAAGAAGAGATCTACACTGGCATAACAGCAGCTCAGAAGATGCATCTGGCCCGTCATCAGCAACGCCCAACGGCGCTGGACCTGATCCAACTGATATTTACGGACTTTATTGAGCTGCACGGTGATCGCATGTTCGGAGACGATCTTGCGGTTGTTGGCGGACTTGCCAAGTTGAATGGAAAGACAGTAACGGTAATCGGACAACAGCGGGGGAAAGACACGAAGGATAATATCGCCCGCTTTTTCGGCAGCGCTCATCCAGAAGGTTTCCGAAAAGGACTTCGTCTGATGAAACAAGCGAACAAATTTGGCCGTCCTATTATTACGTTTATTGATACTAAAGGGGCGTATCCGGGTAATACTGCAGAAGAGAGAGGTCAATCGGAAGCGATTGCTCGCAACCTGATGGAAATGGCGAAGCTATCGGTTCCTGTTATTGTTGTGGTCATCGGCGAAGGTGGAAGCGGCGGTGCCCTCGCTATGGCTGTGGGTAATCGTGTGTTGATGCTGGAACATGCGATCTATTCTGCAATCTCTCCGAACGGCGCTGCTTCGATTCTCTGGAAGGATGCATCCAAGGCAGATCAGGCGGCTGAAGCAATGAAAATAACAGCCAAAGATCTGTTGGAGATGGAAGTCATTGAAGAGATTGTCCCTGAGCCACGCGGCGGTGCTCATCGGGATTATGAAGCGTCTGCTGCTTTCATCAGTGAAGCTTTGGTCCGTCATCTCGACGATATGAAGGGTTGGAGCGGGGATCAACTGAAACAGGATCGTTATGAGAAATTCCGTAAAATTGGATCGGTCACGTTTGAACCTTCAGCATCCATTGAAGCCCCTCAAGAGCTTGTAAAAGTCGATGTTGCGAGTAATTTGTCGGGAAATGCTGAATAATGTGACGAATTTCCTATACAAATGAGCAAAAGTATAGTAAATTTAATAGTTGGAAAAAGAAAAATAGATAAAGAGTAATACCTTTAAAATCGGAGGAAACCCAAAATGCGTAAAACGAAAATTGTATGTACCATTGGTCCATCCAGTGAATCTCTGGAGAACACCAAAAAATTGATTATGGCCGGTATGAATGTGGCCCGTCTGAACTTCTCCCACGGTGATTTCGATGAGCACGGCGGACGGATCATTGCGATTCGCCAAGCATGCGAAGAGTTGAACAAAACAGTAGCGATCCTGCTGGACACCAAAGGACCGGAAATTCGGACAGGTAAACTCGAAGTTGAACCGATCGAATTGGTTCAAGACGAGTACATCACTTTGACAACAGAAGAAATTCTGGGCACCAAAGAACGTCTTTCCATTACGTATACAGATCTTCCGAATGATGTTGAACCGGGATCTACAATTCTGATCGACGACGGTCTGATCGGACTGACTGTGGTGGAAGTGCAAGGCACCGAGATCAAATGCCGTATCGTTAACGGCGGATCGATCAAAAGCAAAAAAGGTGTTAACGTTCCGGGCGTTGCCATTTCTCTACCGGGTATCACCGAAAAAGACGCTAACGATATCGTATTTGGTATCGAACAAGGTGTCGATTTCATTGCGGCTTCTTTTGTACGTAAAGCAAGTGATGTACTTGAGATTCGTGAATTGCTTGAAAAACACAATGCTGGACATATCCAAATCATCTCCAAAATCGAAAACCAACAAGGTGTCGATAACCTCGACGAAATCCTTGAAGTGTCTGACGGCCTGATGGTTGCTCGTGGAGACCTGGGTGTTGAGATTCCTGCGGAAGAAGTACCATTGGTACAAAAACGCATGATCCAAAAATGTAACGTTGCAGGTAAACCGGTTATCACAGCTACACAAATGCTGGATTCCATGCAGCGTAACCCGCGTCCAACACGTGCGGAAGCAAGTGACGTGGCGAATGCGATCTTCGACGGTACGGACGCAATCATGTTGTCCGGTGAGACAGCTGCGGGTAAATACCCAGTTGAATCTGTTCTGACCATGTCCCGTATTGCTGAAAAAGCAGAATCTGCTCTGCCATACCAAGAGTTGTACCTGAAACAACGTGTTGCTCAACAAACAACAGTTACAGAAGCAATCAGCCAATCGGTTGCTCTTCAAGCTCAAGATTTGAACGCAAAAGCGATCATTACTTCGACTGAATCAGGACATACTGCACGCATGATTTCCAAGTATCGTCCAGAATCTCCAATCATCGCTGTGACAACGGAAGACAGAACTTCCCGTCGTTTGGCTCTGGCTTGGGGTGTAACTCCTGTCAAAGGAAGACTGGTTGATTCCACGGATGCTTTGTTCGAAAATGCAATTGAAGGCGGCGTAAAATCCGGGCTTGTTAAAGAAGGAGACCTGGTTGTGATCACAGCAGGTGTACCTTTGGGTCGTTCCGGTTCTACCAACCTGATTAAAGTAAGCCAAATTCCAAACAACGCTTAATAGCGTCTTGGATGGAGAAGCAACAGGAAAGAAGCAATGGGGCTTTATTGTCCCGTTGCTTTTTTTCCATCTTATTGACACTTTACAACGAGGTAACACGTATGAATGATAGAACGAAGGAGGCCGATAACGTGCGAGAACAGAGCAATGGTAACTGGTATGCGGCACGTCTTCGTGTACGCTATCAAGAAAGTGACCAGATGGGCGTGGTCTACCACGCGAACTATTTGAATTGGTTTGAAATCGGTCGAACTGAGATGATTCGCCAAATGGGGTATACATATCGTAAAATGGAGGAACAGGGGTTACTGCTTCCCGTAACCGGACTGGATGTGAAGTATCACAAGCCTGCCCGATATGATGATGAGATTATCATTTTCACCCGTATTGCTGCATTTAGTGGTCTGCGACTGAATTATGAGTATGACGTAAGACGCATGTCTGAAGAACCTGATGAGCATATGGCGATTGGAGAACGGGTATGGTCAACTGATGAATCACTCCCCGGTGAACGGCTAGTTACAGGTTCTACACAGCATGTATGGGTGAATGGGGACTGGAAGCCAGTTCGGCTGGATAAGGCAGCCTCTGAGTTATACAGCGCGCTTGAAAAGGTGTGGCTTTCGGGAAAGGGGTAATACGTCAATGCGAAAATGGATGTGGGCTTTACTCTTAATCATTCCGGTGATTGAATTATTTGGTTTTGTTCTGATGAGTGACTGGATCGGAGCCGGAAAGACATTGCTTCTCATGATTCTCACGTCCTTGATTGGTATAGCAATGTTGCAGTTTGAAGGGCGAAAGGTACTTGTGGACGCCAAATCCGAGATGGAGCGTGGCAAGGTACCTGGAAGAAAAATGGTCGATGGTCTTTTTATTTTTGTCGGTGGTTTCTTGCTTTTGATTCCAGGCTTTGTAACGGATCTGATCGGGTTCACACTGGTATTTCCATTAACACGTCCGGTGTACCGTCTGTTCTTCCTGGGGTGGCTGGAGAAAAAAATGAAAAGTGGCAAAATTACGTTTTATCGTCGTCCGAAATGAAACACCAGTTGTTATGCAAAATGGAAAAGGCTCCGCTCAGCAGATGATTTCTGTTGAACGAAGCCTTTTTCTATTTTCCTGGGTGCTCATAAGATGATGCCTCATCGGACACGACCGTTGATGATATACGTTCTGAGGTCGCGTAATACGTTAGCCCGATTGAACGCATCCAGAATCACGAGACTGACAGGGCCAATAATCAAGCCCAGAACACCGAACAACTTCAAACCCACAAACATGCCAACCAGCGTGGCGAGTGGGTCGAGCCCTACACTGCTTGCAAGTACCTTCGGTTCAATAATCTGACGGGCGATCAATAAGATCAAATAGATAATACTAATCCCAATGCCCAGATACAGATCCCCATTCATAAAGAGGTACGCTGCCCAAGGCACCATGATAAGGCCAACACCCAGATAAGGAAGCAGATCGACCAAACCAATCATCAGAGCGATGGTGAAGGCTGAATTGACTTGCAATATAAGCAGTCCAATCATGACGAATAGTGCTGTAATCGAGATCATGATCAATTGTGCTCTTGCGTATCCGAACAGTGCCTTCTTAAGGTCGGTCCAGATGTCGGATATCGGCTTGCGAATGGAAGAGGGTACCCATCCCGATACGGTGATGTTGTGCCTGGTCCAGCTTTTGCTAATGAAGAATGTAGACAACAGAACAACGATTAATACCGCGCCCATGTTCGGCAGAGAAGTCAGCAGACTCAGAATCATGTTGAAAAATCCGGTGACCAGATCTGTGACGGCTGTACCCACCGTTTCAGTTGTTTTACTAATATTGCTGTTGATGGTTTCCTGGTAGTTGGGATTTTCCTTGTAAAATTCATTGATCTGCGCAGTCAAACTTTGAATGGTGTCATTCTGGGTCCAGCGCACAAACGTGTCCTTGATCTCATCAACATGAAGATCAAAGCTTGTCGTAAGTGAAATGACTTCTTTTACCATGCGGGTAATCGCCGCAGACAGCACCACCGCAATGGCTCCAAAATAAAGGATCAATGAAAGAGTCACAGCCAGCCAGCGCGGGAATCGTGCTCGATGCTGAAGCAGTTTCACTAAAGGATTCATGGCATAGGCGATAATCCAAGCAATCGCAAAAGGGTACAAAAGCGGGAACAGCAAGTATATGG
Organism: Paenibacillus sp. FSL K6-1122; assembly: GCF_037977015.1. Taxonomy (NCBI): domain Bacteria; kingdom Bacillati; phylum Bacillota; class Bacilli; order Caryophanales; family Paenibacillaceae; genus Paenibacillus; species Paenibacillus sp. FSL K6-1122. The sequence goes on from NZ_CP150272.1 coordinate 2,203,934, forward strand.
CAACGGCGATCAGAACGGCCGCAATGATAACCCATAAGCCACGGAGCAGGCGTTTCATTATTATTCTATCCAAGCATCAACTCTCCTTATTTCAATTAAGCCGACCTATGTATGATCCATGAAGCAGTATTAGAAATAGATGGCTATCTTAATTAATATAGAGCATTTACAAGGTTTTGAAACGCCGGGATGTTACCAGATCTTGTTCAAAAGCGGATTTTTGAACAAGATCTACGGGGATTCTTTCTTTTGCCTAGAGTATGCCTTAGTATTACAGAATATAGCAATAGAAAGTTCTCATACGACAGGATTGGTTAAAAAACATTAAATGTCAACCTTGTTTTTGTAAAGGCTTTCAAAAATGCTTTATCGGACCGATAAAGAAGTTTGATGTGCGAATGAACTCTCATCATGTTCACATAAACGACAAAATCCAGTATGATGTTATAAGTAAATACCGATTGACAGATAGGAAAACCGTAGTTTGAAATATTTGTTAATTTTAAAATGAAAATGTTTACAAAAAGAGAATAGGTGCATTTTGGCACTTATATGACACTCTGGAATGGTTCCTGATTTCGCTTATTAAAGGAGAGATGTAATATGACAGCTACCAAAGGTCTGGAAGGCATCGTTGCGACAACCTCTTCGATCAGTTCTATTGTAGACGGTGTGCTCACATACCGTGGTTACGATATCGACGATTTGGCTGAACATGCCAGCTTTGAAGAAGTTGCCTATTTGTTGTGGTTTGGTAAATTGCCAACAACGGATGAACTGAAATCCCTTCGTAAAAGCCTGAGCGATTACGCGCCGATTCCGAGCGAGTTGATTGCACAAATCCAATTGTATCCGAAAAACGTCAGTACCATGGCAGCACTTCGTTCCGCTGTCTCTGCACTTGCACTGTACGACGAGCAAGCGGATGAGATGACAACGGAAGCGAATGAGAACAAAGCGGTTAAGTTGCAAGCACAGTTGCCAACGATTGTGGCAGCCATCGCCCGTATCCGTCAGGGCAAAGAACCTGTGGCTCCAAAAGAAGGCGCTTCCATCGCAGAGAACTTTTTATATATGATGACTGGTGAAGAACCATCCGAGACCGCAGTGAAAGCATTGGATCAAGCCCTTGTCCTGCATGCGGATCACGAGTTAAACGCTTCGACATTTGCAGCCCGTGTAACGGTTGCTACGCTGTCAGATATCTATTCCGGTGTAACTTCCGCCATTGGCGCACTGAAGGGACCACTGCATGGCGGTGCTAATGAAGCCGTTATGAAAATGTTGAATGAGATCGGTACGCCTGATCGTCTTGAAGCGGCAATTCAGGAAAAACTGAATAATCGTGAAAAGATCATGGGCTTTGGACATCGGGTGTACAAAAACGGTGATCCACGCGCCAAACATCTACAGAAGATGTCCAAGGAACTTGGCGAGATGAACAATGATACGCGTTTGTATGATATGTCTGTGAAGATCGAGGAACTGGTAACAGGACAAAAAGGATTAAAGCCTAACGTAGACTTCTATTCTGCTTCTGTATATACCCAACTGGAGATCGAACAGGAATTGTTCACTCCGATCTTTGCCATCAGCCGGGTGTCTGGATGGACAGCGCATATTTTGGAACAGCTTGCGGACAATCGCATCATTCGTCCACGTGCGGAGTACACTGGCCCTACAGAACAGAAATACGTTTCTATTGAACTTCGCTAATAGCCGCAAAAACAGTATAATAATATGGACGAGGTGAAGGGTTGGAAAGCAGAGGCTTTACTGGCTTAAGCTCTCAGGACCCTTCTCTCAACAAGACTAGTGGTATGATGAATACTGCATATACGAAACCTAGGAGGAATTTTAACTATGAAATTAGAAAAATTTGCTCACCCAACTGAAGGCGAAAAAATCCAAATTGATAACGGTACACTTCAAGTACCTAGTAATCCAATCATTCCATTTATCGAAGGTGACGGTACAGGCCGTGATATCTGGAAAGCTTCCAAACGTGTATTGGATGCAGCTGTTGAAAAAGCTTATGATGGCAACAAAAAAATCGCATGGTATGAAGTGTTTGCTGGACAAAAAGCATTCGATACATACGGTGAGTGGTTGCCGAATGATACACTGGAAGCCATTCGTGAGTATATCGTAGCGATCAAAGGACCATTGACTACACCAATCGGTGGCGGTATTCGTTCCCTGAACGTAGCCCTGCGTCAAGAGCTTGACCTGTACACATGCTTGCGTCCTGTTCGTTATTTCGACGGTGTACCTTCTCCGGTTAAACGTCCTGAGTTGGTAGACATGGTCATTTTCCGTGAGAATACGGAAGATATCTATGCAGGAATCGAGTATGCTGAAGGTTCTGAAGAAGTGAAAAAAGTGATCCAGTTCCTTCAACAGGAGATGGGTGCTAACAAAATCCGTTTCCCTGAGACTTCCGGTATTGGTATCAAACCAGTTTCCTCCGAAGGTTCGAAACGTCTGGTACGTGCAGCAGTGCAGTATGCAATTGACCATAACCGTAAGACAGTTACACTGGTACACAAAGGTAATATCATGAAATTCACAGAAGGTGCCTTCAAAAACTGGGGATATGAAGTGGCTGAAGAAGAGTTCGCTGACAAAGTATTCACATGGGCACAATACGACATCATCAAAGAAAACGAAGGTACAGATGCAGCGAATGCAGCACAAAAAGCTGCTGAAGATGCTGGTAAAATCATCGTAAAAGATGCGATTGCCGATATCGCTCTGCAACAAGTATTGACTCGTCCAGGCGAATTTGATGTTATCGCAACATTGAACCTGAACGGTGACTATCTGTCCGATGCACTTGCAGCGCAAGTTGGCGGAATTGGTATCGCTCCTGGAGCGAACATCAACTACGTAACAGGACATGCTATCTTCGAAGCAACTCACGGTACTGCACCTAAATACGCGGACAAAGATGTCGTGAACCCTGGTTCCGTTATTCTGTCCGGAGTAATGTTGCTTGAGCACTTGGGATGGCAAGAAGCAGCTAACCTGATCTACAAAGGTATGGAAACATCCATTAACAATAAAACAGTAACGTATGACTTTGCACGTCTGATGGACGGCGCTACTGAAGTGAAATGTTCTGAATTCGCGGATCAAATCATTAAAAACCTGTAAGGGGAGATGTGAATCTTGACTATTCAGCGCAAAAAAATCACAGTAGTCGGCGCCGGTTTTACCGGTGCTACGACCGCATTAATGCTTGCCCAAAAAGAACTCGGGGATGTTGTGCTGGTTGATATTCCTCAACTGGAGAACCCGACGAAGGGGAAAGCACTCGATATGATGGAAGCAAGTCCTGTTCAAGGATTTGACAGTCATATCGTCGGTACTTCCAACTACGAAGATACTGCAGGTTCTGAGATTGTAATCATCACCGCTGGTATCGCCCGTAAACCGGGTATGAGCCGCGACGATCTGGTCAATACGAATGCGGGTATCGTGAAGTCCGTTTGTGAAAATGTGAAAAAATATTGCCCTGATTCCATCGTCATTATTCTAAGCAACCCGGTGGATGCGATGACTTATGCAGCTTATCAGACCCTTGGTTTTCCTAAAAACCGTGTTATCGGTCAGTCAGGTGTTCTGGATACAGCACGTTATTGTACCTTCATTGCGCAAGAGTTGAACGTATCTGTTGAAGATGTTCGTGGATTCGTTCTTGGCGGCCACGGAGACGACATGGTGCCACTCGTTCGTTATTCGAGTGTAGGTGGTATTCCGATCGATACGTTGATTCCGGCAGACCGCATTGAGTCAATTGTTCAACGCACACGTGTTGGCGGAGGCGAGATTGTGAATTTGCTGGGTAACGGCAGTGCCTATTATGCACCAGCAGCTTCGCTTGTTCAGATGACCGAAGCCATTTTGAAGGACAAGAAACGTATCATTCCAGTGATCGCTTATCTTGAAGGTGAATATGGCTATAATGATTTGTTCCTCGGTGTACCAACCATTTTGGGTGGTAATGGCATTGAGAAAATATTCGAACTTGACCTGACAGCGGAAGAAAAAGCAGGATTGGACAAATCTGCTGATTCGGTTCGCAACGTCATTTCGGTAGTAAACCTGTAAGTTTGAAAACTTTTTGAACAGAAGCTAAAAGAAAACCTCCGGTAAACCCGGAGGTTTTCTTTTCTTTGGATAAGTTCCCCAGTATAATGGGATGTGATGTATAGCACACCGAAAATGTTGAGGAGGATGAAAATTTTGACAATGATTATGTATTTGCTCCATATTGTTGGAGCACTGGCGATGGGATTCTATTTGATTCTGCCATTTGTGGTCGGTAAAATCCGTACCTTGAATGCTGCAGCACAAGAGGGAGCCTTTGCATCACTTCGTTCTTTGAACAAAGTCGCGCAGTATGGACTTGTAATCCAACTTCTTACTGGTGGTTACCTGATGACCAAAGGTGAGTATTCTCATGTCTGGATGGCTGTCGTTGTTGTTCTGCTCTTGGCTATTGCGGCTATTGGAGGAATCATGGGTAAACCGCTGCGACTCGCTGCAGAAGGTGTGAAAAACAAACGTGATGTGGGTCCTGAGCAAAGCAAGATCCGTATGTTCAGTACACTTCTGGCTGTATTCTTGCTAATCATGGTGTACCTGATGGTGAATAATCAGGTGATCTAAGTGCGTTGCGGACGGTTAATCCACCTTACGAAGATGTATTGTTAGTCGTTGGTTAAGCGTTTGCAGACGTACTTAGGACAAGCCGGATGAGATGTAAGATGGTGTTTCGTTGAAACAAACAAAAAGTAGACAGCCAATGAGGCTGTCTACTTTTTGTTAATACCAAGATGAAATCAGTAGTCCTCGGTTTATTTGAACTAAAACTAGAGGGAATCACTACCATACATAACATCATGCATTACCATCTGACATGGTCTACATTGATTAGGTTGTACTCACAGTATACGCACGCACTGCATTTCGACCATTACGCTTGGATTCGTACAAGGCGGTATCAGCATCGCGTAATAAGGACTCCAGCGAATCTGACCCTCCATTGTACTGGGCAATACCAAAGCTTGAGGTCAGCGTAATAGGCACACCCTTAACATCCAGGGGGGCATTCAATAAGGCAACTCTCAGTTGTTCGGCAAGTTTCTCGGCTTCTTGAAGCGAGGTATTCGGAAGAGCGATGACAAACTCTTCGCCTCCATATCGGGCAAACAACATCTCAGGGCTTAAATATCGATTACAAACAGAGACTACATGAATGATGGCCTGATCGCCAACATCATGCCCGTACGTATCGTTGATGCGTTTAAAGTAATCAATATCAAATAAAATGAATGAAACAGGTTGCGGGTTAAGCTGAGCTTCACTCAAAATCTCCCGACCTCTATGCAAAAATTGAGTGCGATTATAGATTTTGGTCAGACCATCGAAATAAGCCAGTTGTTTCAACTGTTCTTGCAAGAAGCGTTGTTCCGTTATATCGATTAACATAATTAGACTGCCCACAGTCTGTGCATCCTTGTTATACACGTAAGATGTCCTGACCTGATAACAGACGGTCTCTCCATTTAACTGCCAGTACAGATCGGTTTGCAATCCTTCTCTTCCGTATTCAACGGGAAACGTCTTTCCAGCAAGATTATGCCAGATTTCATCCAAGGGTTGGCCAATCATGGTTGTATTAAGCTCTGGCAACATGTCACGCAGAGATCTGTTGTAATCGACCAGTCGATTGAAACTATCAAGTACAATAACACCTTCACGCATACTCTCGAAAATACTGTCTTTGGCGATGGGTACGATGGTCAGTAGACGTGAGGATAGAATCGCCCAGATATACATGGCAGATGTGATACACATGAGCACGGGGACGGGGTCCATCCCACCGGGGGTCAAACCAAGCAAATACAGAAAAGCTGCGACCATAGGAATAATCTGTGAAGTAATGAGAGTAAGTAATTGACGACGATACATCTTCTTGGTGTGTCTCCATTGTCCAATCAGAATAAGGCAGGCACATAACAGACAGGAGAAGGTGAATGCACCATGTACAACATACCATTGACCCACTGCGATATCCATCAGAGGAACGGGACTATCTTCTCTTAGCCATACTTTTTTATAAAATAGATGATGAAAGTCATTGGTTGCAACCATACCTAGTGTAATGGAAGGGATTACAAACAGCGCGGCAGTTACCTTTTTGGATAAGGTTTTTCCTGTGTACTTTATCATCAACATGAGGCCAAGAGATGCGGAGAAGGGCATGCCTATATACTCCACGGTGGTCCAAAACATCATCTGCTCCAGCGTGTTGCTGGCTAGCTCAATCGCATAACCAAAAGTATATATGGAGAGTGCTGCTGTGTAGAGAATGAATATTTTGGAACTGGGAATCTCGGATCTTCTGAAATAGGTATATAAACACAAAAAGACATTCAGCACGGCTGAAGTAGCGACGAGTGTTATATATGAATTAATATGCGATTCCATTGTCAGGTCTCCATGTTAGGTTAGAATGATTAAACCAATAAAGATGAGAGTTAAAGCACATCAGTATACTGTACATTGTACATCAGCCCAAGCAGCATAGGAATACACTTTGTATCATGAAACAGTCTAATTTCGAATAAATTTCGAATTTTGGCCAAACAGGCATTGAAGCAAATTGGTTGTTTGATATCTAAAGAGGGTGGTAAATAACGATTAGAGACAGCACGCTGAGGCTTAAGTTGCTGTTCATCGCAGAAGAATAATCTGAACTGTTCATGCCATCCTACAGAATGAGACTTTTTCAGAGAACGAAAGACAAGGAAGTATACAGTTAGGGTCCATGTCTTCTGTAATCCAATCATGTTCACATTTTGAGAGGAGAATGTTAGATGTCAACCAACACACAACAAAATCAAAAAACAATGCCAGCACAGCATCAGGATCAACGCCCCGGTATTGAATCGGAGATGCATCCCAGACCGGAATTTGAGAAGCCTGAATACAAGGCAGCAGGTAAACTGACGGGTAAGGTGGCCCTTATTACAGGGGGTGACAGCGGAATTGGACGTGCTGTTGCTGTTACGTATGCCAAGGAAGGCGCGGATGTAGCCATTGTATACCTGAGCGAGCACGAAGATGCCAAGGAAACGAAACGTCAGGTCGAACAAGAAGGACGCAAGTGTATCTTGATTGCAGGGGACATTGGTGATGATGCCTTTGCGAAGAAATCGGTTAAGCAGACAGTAGATGAACTGGGCAAACTGGACATTGTCGTGAATAACGCAGCAGAACAGCATCCACAGCAGAATCTGGAGGATATTACGCCAGAACAGCTGGAGCGTACATTCCGTACCAATATCTTCGGCATGTTCTATGTGACACAGGCAGCCCTGCCACATCTGAAGAAGGGCAGCACGATTATTAATACAACCTCTATCACAGCCTATCGCGGAAGCCCGACCCTGCTTGACTATTCATCTACCAAAGGAGCAATCACTTCGTTCACTCGTTCGTTATCGATGAATGTGATTGAGAAGGGAATTCGTGTCAATGCCGTTGCACCAGGGCCGATCTGGACACCACTCATTCCATCCACATTTGATGAGAAAAAAGTAAGTGAGTTCGGCGCAACGCAGCCAATGAAGCGGCCAGGACAACCGGATGAACTGGCTCCCGCTTACGTATACCTTGCTTCGGATGACTCTTCGTATGTGAGCGGACAGGTGATACATGTGAATGGCGGCGAAGTGGTGAACGGATAATACGTAATGAACGTTTAGACTCAGGATAGGATTGATTATATAGAGAGACGTATCGCTTTCAGCATGGCTGAGCGGTGCGTCTTTTTTATATCAGGTGAATATGTATGTCAAAGATGCGGTTAGCACCTGTTTACAAAAGTCGGCATCTCTGTTGATACAACTATGATATTTTATTATTAGCCTTGTCTGACTGGAAACTCCCTAATCTGTGATATGATAGATCGAGCAATTATACTCGAAGGGACAAGTCATATGAAAATGAGCAAACAGAATGCAGCACATTATATATGGGGTGCACAGTGCGACGGTTGGCATCTCGTTCAAAATGAAACACTGAGCATTATTCATGAACGAATGCCCGCAGGAACGGCTGAAATACGACATGTTCATTCGGTAAGCCGTCAGTTTTTTTTCATCCTCAGCGGTGAAGCGTGTATGGAACTTAATGGAGAGACGTTTGTGCTGGAAGCCCATGAAGGAATAGAGATTGTACCCGGAATGCCGCATCAGATGATGAATCGGAGCGACGAAGAAGTGGAGTTTCTTGTAATTTCCAATCCGGGTACCCGTGGGGACCGAATTGAACTGGATTCAATGTAGAGCAATTCATTAGATATTAATCTGATCATAAAGGAAGAGATAGATGAGACCGTTCCGAATTCGCCTTGCCATCATTATGATGGTGCTGATCGGCGTATCCGTCATTGTGGCTGGATACACGATGGGCAGAGTGTTTAAGACTACGCATATAGCCGCATTGGAGCAAACCATGGTGCGCGAGATTAATTTGCTCAAAGCAACTTTTCCATTCCATGATGCAAGTGATCCAACCTCGGAAGCCACACGAAAGTATTATTCAGATCGGGCGCTGGAACTGGACCGTCTGACGGATTCCCGGGTAACCTTCATCAATAAAGACGGCATGGTCATTGGAGATTCCGAGAGTGATCCGGCATCCATGGATAATCACTTGAACCGTGAGGAGATTAAGGGTGCCGTCGGAGATGGATACGGGCAATCCATACGTTACAGTGAGACACTGGGACAAGACATGCTGTATGTAGCACTACCTGTGAATTCGGATCAAAGTGACATGATTGAAATACCTAGCGGCAAATTTGATGGTTACATTCGTCTATCCATGAGTCTACAGGCTGTGGATCAAGGGCTTCAGCGTGGTTGGATGATTATGTTTGCTGCACTTGGATTATTGTTCTTAATTGTCGCGTTTGTCAGTTATCGGGTTGCACGCGGATTAACCTCCCCGATTGAGCATATTACAAAAGTGGCCCATCGGATCACCAAGCTGGAATACGATGCCAGAGTTGATGTAACGCGAAGAGATGAGATCGGACAGCTGGGGCTTGCGATAAACGGAATGGCAGACAGCTTGCAGTCCCAACTGAAGACGATTCGTGACAATGAAGCGTTGTTACAGAGTGTCCTCGCGAACATGACCGGAGGTATTGTCATGATCGACGCAGGGCAATCTATTGCACTGGTCAATCGGGAAGCGGAGCGTATGCTTGGTATTCAAGCAGGAAAGGTTACGGGTAAGCCTTATACTGAATTGAAAAGACACTACGAATTAACTCGCACCATTGAAGAGAGTGTTGCACTGAAAGAACGGATGCATGAAGAAGTGAGTGTGTTCAACCCGGAGGAAAAACTGATCCGTATTGATGGAGTACCGATGTCCGAAGATGATGGTGGATATCGAGGCATGTTGTTCCTGTTGCAGGACGTGACGGCGATTCGCCGATTGGAGTCCATGCGCAGTGAGTTTGTTGCAAATGTCTCTCATGAGCTCAAGACACCAGTCGCTGCGGTCAAAGGGTTTGCCGAAACGTTGCTCAGCGGCGGGGTACAGGATAAGGAGACAGAGCGATCATTCCTGAAAATCATCTATGATGAAGGAGACCGACTTAACCGATTAATCGGGGATATTCTGGAGTTATCCAAAATTGAATCGAAACGCGCACCGCTGCAATGCTCACCTGTGCATGTACACTCTTTCTTCGAAATGGTGCTGGGCACCTTGTCCAAGGTGGCGGAGAAAAAGAAAATTCGTCTGGAAATGCATGTTCCGGAGGAACTGTACATTGAAGCGGATGAGGACAAGATGAAGCAGATTTTCATCAATCTGTTATCCAACGGCATCAACTATACCCCCGATGGTGGACGAGTGAAGTTACAGGTGACGATGGATAACGATGATGAAGTTGTCTTTGCGGTGTCGGATACAGGAATTGGCATACCGAAAAAAGATTTGCCGCGAATCTTCGAACGGTTCTATCGCGTTGATAAAGGCAGATCCCGTAATTCAGGGGGCACAGGCCTTGGACTTTCCATCGTTAAACATCTGGTGGAATTGCATCATGGCAAATTGTCTGTAGAGAGTGAACTGGGCATGGGGACAACGTTCCGTGTGATCCTTCCATTCATTCAAGACGAAGAGATGTAGGCGTCTAGTATCAAAATGTAAAAAGTGTGTATTGTTTTACACCGCGTTAACAAATTAGTGCTATGATAGAAAAAGTGTTGTGGCAACAGACAACCTATGAAGAGAGAAGGGGTATCATGGCACAGCGTTTACTAGTTATTGAAGATGAACCTACATTATCAAGATTACTCACGTATAACCTGACACAGGAAGGTTATGACGTTACGGCAGAGGATCACGGATCTGCAGGATATGATCGGGCCTTGTCCCAGGAATTTGATCTCATTTTGCTGGATTTGATGCTTCCGGGCATGAATGGTCTGGACATTCTGAGCAAGTTAAGAATACAGGGTGTTAGTACACCGGTTATCATTCTGACGGCCAAGAACGGTGAAGCCGAGGTTGTACAGGGACTGAAATCAGGTGCCGATGATTATATTACCAAACCGTTTGGTGTATCTGAGTTATTAGCCCGAGTGGATGCGGTATTAAGACGTTATTCCAATGGTGAAGATTTACCACAGCTTGAGGACAAGGATGGCTCACGAATTATTCTGGGAGAGCTGGAGATTTATCCTCTGAAATATGAAGTGACACTGGGTGGACAATCCATCAGTCTGCGTCCGAAAGAGTTCGAAGTACTTCTATATTTGGCTAAAAAGCCGGGTGTAGTACTGACAAGGGATGATCTGATGAACGCTGTGTGGGGCTTCGATTATATCGGAGGTCAACGAACCGTGGATGTTCACGTCAGTTCATTACGTAAAAAGCTGGAGCTGGACCCGGAATCGGTCCACATTGATTCCATTCGTGGTGTAGGTTATAAATTGGTTGTCAAAAGAAAAACTCCCCATCATTCAAGTTAGCAATGATCGGGGAGTTTTATTTTACGTTCATTTAACATAAAGGAAGATTTTTCTTTACGTAGAGGGAGTAGCATGGACTTATCTGAGTGATACTTTGTACCTACATAACCCACCTCAAGACGGAGGTATTACGTAAAGGAGATTGCGCATTTATGCCCATGTTGCTCGAAGTGAAACCTGACCAGCCTCATGTTGTTTTACATAATGAAGAATTAACAACATCCGAACAGCAGCATCATGAAGTAAAGGTGGTTGCTGAAGAACCTGTAATCCATTTACATGACTATTACCGTCAAGTACCTGTCGCCGGGGTCCATACGACCTGTGGAGAAGCAGCGACGATGATGAATCAGGATCAGGAGTACCCATGTATCGTATTGTGTGATGAGCAGATGAAACCTACTGGATTGTTAATGCGAGAGACGTTATATCGGATGTTAAATGGCCGTTTTGCCGCAGATCTATTCTACCGTAAGCCGGTCATACAAGTAGTGAATACATCTCCGGTTATAGCAGATATTCATATGGAAGCCTCAACGATTATTGATATCGCACTTGGACGCGATGAACAGCATTTCTACGATTGTCTGCTGGTTACGGAACAAGGCAGACTGCTAGGTGTGCTGACGATGCGTGACGTAATGTCGCTATCTCGCAGATTGCAACAGTCTGTTACGGAAGAGCGCATACGTACAGTAACCGAGAGCAGACAGGAGATATCCAGAATCAACAATGCGGTCACCAAGCTGGTGAATGCAGCGAATCAGACCGTTCATGAGGCCCGTGAGATCATGGCATTGTCCAAGCAGGGCGAAGAGAGTTTGAAGCACGTTGATGCTTCCTATAACCGCGTACATCAGCATATGGAGAGTCAAGGACAACATGCGGATCACATGCTGAATTCGATCAAAACAGGCTCAGGGATGGCACAATCCATTCGCTCCCTGGCAGATCAGAGTGGTCTCCTCGCCCTGAATGCTTCCATCGAAGCAGCTCATGCCGGTGAATATGGACGAGGTTTTCAGATTGTTGCAGGCGAGATTCGAGCGCTCGCAAAACAGACCCGTGAGGTTGCGGGGAACATGTCTTCATTGTTAGAGAATATTGGTGGATTGACCCTTCAGACTGTTGAACTGGTTAAGGCAAGCGGAGCGGAGATTGACGACAGTTCGGTGCATGTCACCGCAGGGGGAGCAACGTTCCGACAACTGAACAGTGCGGTGAGAGATTTGTCTCGTATAGCAGAGGAGATCGCCATGGAAGGTGGGAAAGCTGGAGAAGTCGCAGAGCACATTCGTACGAAGCTGGATGAGATGGTTACGAATAGTGAGTAATATAAAGTAGTCAATAAGGCAGGCATCAGCAATCAGATTGATCCATCAAGCAGATCATGAAGGTTAAGGATGTCTTTTTTACATTCCGTTAACATGAAAGTGATACTGTTTTTACAATGAAAGGGTAGGATATTAAAGATGGCCGAGCAGCGATGAAAGTTTATCAGTATCGGTCTCAACGTAAAGGGAGTTTCCGTGTCCCTGCAGCGAAGGAGAAGTGAACATCCATGAAGGACCTCATTCACATTGAAAATCTTAATTTATATTATGATACGCATCACGCGCTTAAAAATATATCGATGGATCTGCCGGAAAAAACCGTTACTGCGTTCATCGGGCCGTCAGGTTGTGGTAAATCGACATTGCTTCGCACGTTAAACCGGATGAATGACATGATTCCGGGTGTTCGTGTGGAAGGACAGGTTATGCTGAATGGCTCTGACATTTACAGTAATGAGATCGAAGTGGAGACACTGCGCAAACGAGTTGGCATGGTGTTTCAACAACCGAATCCTTTTCCAAAATCCATATACGATAATGTGGCTTATGGACCGCGCTTGCACGGGGTAACCCAAAAGGCTGAACTGGATCAGTTGGTGGAACAAAGTCTTGTCCATGCTGCATTGTGGGATGAAGTGAAGGATGTATTGAAAAAGTCGGCACTTAGTTTGTCCGGCGGACAACAACAGCGTCTCTGTATTGCACGGGCGCTGGCTGTACAGCCTGACGTTCTACTGATGGATGAAGCAACGTCTGCACTCGACCCAATCTCCACATTGAAGATTGAGGAGCTAGTGAAAGAATTGCATCACAAGTACACGATCGTTATGGTTACCCACAATATGCACCAAGCGGCACGGGTATCTGGACGCACGGTATTTTTCCTGAATGGTGAAGTGGTGGAGGCAGCTGATACGGAGACGTTATTCTCCACACCGCAAGATTCCCGAACCGAGGATTATATATCTGGAAGGTTCGGTTAAGCGAGCTGAATTGGAATGATCCCGGCATACCCGGAGATGATGGATAAGGAGGACATGAAATCTATGATTCGCAGAAAAGAATTTGATCAGGAGCTTGAAGAGCTGCGTACCTTGCTCAAACAAATGGGTGAACATGTAGGAGCAGCATTGGATGGTGCTATTGAGAGTTTACAAACGATGAACGCGGAGAAAGCTCAGGTCATCATCAAGAATGATGCGAATCTGAATGCCCTTGAAGACAAAATTATGGAACTTGGCTCCAAACTGATCATCACACAACAGCCGGTGGCAAAGGATCTCAGACGTATTATCGTGGCATTCAAAATCTCCAGTGATCTGGAGCGTATGGGAGATCTTGCGCTCGACGTGGCGAAGGTGACACTCCGGATGGATGGACAGAAGCTGATTAAACCTTTGGTGGATATCCCGCAAATGGCAGAAATCGTGAAATCCATGATTGATGAATCCATCGAATCTTTCCTGAAAGAAAACACAGACCTGGCCTATAAAATGGCTCAAACGGACGATCAGGTGGATCAACTGTACAGCCACATGATCAGTGATCTCTACACGTTAATGTCAGAGCATCCGAATCAGGCTTCACAGGCTATGCTGCTGATGATGGTTGGGCGTTACATTGAACGTATTGGCGATCATGCAACCAACATTGGTGAGAGCACGGTGTACCTGGTGACAGGTAAACGTCCGGATCTGAATCAATAGGAAGAGCATTACTTTGGAATTGGGGAATCAGTACTGATTAAGTAATGCAATCATATGAATGGAAAAGGACTTTCTCTCAGGTAGGCTGTGTACAGCTGTCTGTGGAGAAGGTTCTTTTTTGCGATTAAATGTGAAGTGAAAGAGGCTATTCTTTTTGATGTAACAGGTGGGTATGGTATCATGAGAGTAGATGTAATTTGAAGAGGTTGACCATATAATACGCGAGGTGCTGGAATGGACAAGTTTATTCTCATAGATGGAAATAGCATTATTTACAGGGCGTTTTTTGCAATGCCGCCTCTGACCAACTCGAAAGGTTTGCATACCAATGCGGTATATGGCTTCACTACGATGTTGCTGAGATTGCTTGAAGAGCATAAGCCTACACATGTCATGGTTGCATTTGATGCAGGCAAAATCACGTTCCGCCACGAAGGGTATCAGGAATACAAGGGTGGACGGGAGAAAACACCACCAGAGTTGTCAGAGCAATTCCCTTTGCTCAAAGAACTGTTGAAAGGACTTGGCATTGCTCAGTTTGAGCTGGCTGGATTCGAAGCGGATGACATCATCGGAACGTTAACCAAACGCGCAGATGAAGCGGGTAGACAGGTGCTCGTTGTATCGGGTGACAAAGATATGCTGCAGCTTGCTTCCGAACATGTACATATCGGGCTAACGCGTAAAGGGGTAACCGATATTGAGCTGTATGATCCTGCTCAGATTAAGGAGCGTTATGGTCTGACGCCGCTGCAAATTATTGATCTCAAGGGTCTGATGGGCGATGCGTCCGATAACATTCCAGGCATTCCCGGGGTTGGAGAGAAAACAGCGTTGAAGCTGCTACACCAGTTCGGATCGGTAGAGGATGTGCTGAACGGCACAAGTGAACTGAAAGGCAAGATGAAAGAAAAGATCGAGGCCCATGCCGAAGATGCCCGGATGAGCAAACAACTCGCGACGATTCACAGGGAAGTTCCGCTGGAGCAGACGTGGGAGGATATGCAATTCGCGGGATTAAAAGAAGAACATGCTGGCCCTGCATTGGCCAAGCTGGAATTCAAATCCTTGCTCGAACGCCTGTCGTTCAGTGGCAACATCGGTTCTGAACAGGAAGCAGTCCCTGCTGCCGAAGTTGAATCCTCCATTGCAACAGAGGACAACATCAGTGAGCTGTTCAGTTCCCTCGATTCCATTGATGTACTCCACGTGGAGACACATGGAGATAACCCGCACCAAGCGAAACTGATTGGACTAGCTGTAGGTTCTGCTGGAACATATACGTTCATATCTCCCGAATTACTTCATTCCGAGGCTGCGGCTCCAGTGCGGGCATGGCTTGGTAATTCAGAGCAGCCCAAGCGCGGGTATGATCTTCATCGTGTAGATCTGGCCCTGCATGCACATGGCATTGAATTCGCTGGTGCGTCATTTGATGTACAGCTGGCGGCGTATTTGCTTGATCCAACCGAATCCAACCAGACGATTAGTGGACTCACGACCAAGTATGGTCTGCCTTCACTTGTGGAGGATGACACGGTTATGGGCAAAGGTGCCAAGTACAAGGTACCGGAAGTGGAGATCTTGGGTGATTTCCTGTGCCGCAAAGCTGCCGCAGTAGCAGCCATTATTCCACTTCAGGAGCAAGTGCTGGAAACCGATGAGATGAATTCACTGTTCCATGAACTGGAGATGCCGTTGTCACGCATATTGGCGGACATGGAGAAACAGGGTATCAAGGCCAATACAGCCGATCTACAGGCTTTGGGTAGTGAGTTTGAAGAACAGATCAGCAGGTTGATGGCTGAGATTTACAAGCTGTCAGGAACGGAATTTAATCTGAATTCACCAAAGCAACTGGGTGAGATTTTATTTGATAGACTGGGCTTGCCAGTGGTGAAGAAAACAAAAACGGGTTATTCCACAGATGCGGAAGTATTGGAGAAATTGGCTCCTTATAATGATGTGGTCAAGCATATTCTGCAATATCGTCAGCTTGCCAAGCTGCAATCCACTTATGTGGAAGGATTGCTCAAAGAAATATCCAATCGGGATGGCAAGGTGCATACGTATTATCGTCAGACCATCGCCGCTACTGGACGACTTAGCAGTCAATTCCCGAACTTGCAGAACATTCCGATTCGGATGGAAGAAGGTCGCAAAATCCGGAAGGTATTTGTTCCTTCCGAACCTGGATGGTCCATTTTGGCAGCAGACTATTCCCAGATTGAACTGCGAGTACTGGCCCACATTTCGGACGATGAGCGCTTGAAGGAAGCGTTTGTCAACGATATGGATATTCATACAAAGACAGCTTCGGATGTATTCGGTGTGAAGCCTGAGGATGTGGATGGGGATATGCGTCGTTCCGCGAAGGCAGTTAACTTTGGTATCGTGTATGGCATAAGTGATTATGGCTTATCACAGAACCTGCACATTACACGTAAAGAGGCTGCGCAGTTTATTGATCAGTATTTTGAAGTGTTCCAGGGTGTCCGCCGATACATGGATGACATTGTGAAGGAAGCTCGTCAGGATGGTTACGTCAAAACGCTGTTGGAACGTCGTCGCTACCTGCCAGAGATTAATGCCAGTAACTTCAACCTGCGTTCTTTCGCAGAGCGTACGGCGATGAATACACCGATTCAGGGAACAGCGGCAGATATCATCAAGCTGGCCATGGTACAGATGGATGAAGCGCTACGGGAACGCAAGTTGAAGAGCCGTATGTTGCTTCAGGTGCACGATGAACTTGTATTCGAAGTGCCTGCCGATGAATTGGAATTGATGAAGGAATTAGTGCCTTCTGTCATGGAAAAAGCATTGGAACTGTCGGTTCCGCTGAAAGCCGAAGTCAGCTTTGGTGATAACTGGTACGAAGCGAAATAAATCAAGTGTTGAGCGGTTTTTCCGGTATTTTACAATAGGCCCTTCCATGTTTGAGATATAAGAAAAGGGTCCCGCTGAGCGCCATCTTCCGTTATAATATAGGGGAGGTGAGAACATCATGCCGGAATTACCGGAAGTCGAAACAGTCAGAAGAACATTGAATCAACTTATTGTGGGCAAAACGATTGATCATGTTACCGTTAGCTTGCCGCGGATTATTCAGCGGCCGGACGACATAGATGCATTTGCAATGGAACTCGCGGGACATACCGTCATTGGGGTGGAGCGCCGCGGCAAGTTTTTGCGTATTTTGCTGGACGGGCTGGTGCTTGTCTCCCATCTGCGGATGGAAGGAAGATACGGTGTGTACGAGCAGCATGAAGATGTGGAGAAACATACACATGTGATCTTCCATTTTAATGATGGTACGGAATTGCGTTATAAGGATGTGCGTCAATTTGGTACGATGCATCTGTTTAATGCAGGTGAGGAACTGGTGTCCAAACCTCTGCTGAAGCTGGGACTGGAGCCGCTTGATCCAGCCTTTACGGTAACTGCATTCCGCGAGGCGGTTGGCAAGCGTACAACCAAAATCAAGGCTGTACTTTTAAATCAGGCATATGTGGTTGGTATCGGGAATATTTATGTGGACGAGGCTCTATTTCGCGCAGGTATCCATCCCGAGACCATCGCCAAGACACTGACCGAAGCTCAGTTAACGGTGCTTCATGAAGCGATTGTGGCTACGTTGCAAGATGCAGTGAATGCAGGTGGATCTTCCATCAAGTCCTATGTGAATGGACAGGGTGAGATGGGGATGTTCCAGCATCAACTGAAAATCTATGGACGCAAATCAGAACCTTGTACAACTTGTGGTACGTTAATTGAAAAAACGGTGGTTGGTGGCCGTGGCACGCATTTTTGTCCGAACTGTCAGCTGCTGTAACATGAACTGAATGAACGAAATGATGAAATCATAGCACCCTTGGATTCCTCCCTCCATATACTGATATGGCAGAAATAAGCGGGCGTATACCCATACTGGCATCTTCAGTTGGCACGAGTACCGCACAGAGGAGGAGTCCGGGGTGCTGCATCATTTTATTTCATTGCTGGCGCTTGCTTTGGCGCTTAGTTTAGATGGTTTTGGAGTCGGGATTACATATGGGTTACGGAGGACGAAGATTCCCCTGTTATCTATCGCTGTTATTTCGATCTGTTCAGGATTGGTTATTGCCTTGTCGATGCAAGTAGGTGTGTTGTTGTCCCATGTGGTGTCACCGGATATCGCTTCGATCGTGGGAGCCGTTATATTGATAGGTATTGGTGCATGGTCACTGTTGCAACTAATTCGAAAGCAAGGCAAAGAACAGCTGGAAACAGACACTGGAATGGGTGAGGGAACAGAAGCAAAGGTAACTGGAGTGGGAGAAGCACAAGAGAGACTGTCGGATTCAAAGGGCAGGAATCAGGTGCTTGCACTGGATCTGGAGCAGTCGGCTTCAAATGGATCACTGGAACGAATGGT
Source organism: Paenibacillus sp. FSL K6-1122 (assembly GCF_037977015.1). NCBI lineage: Bacteria > Bacillati > Bacillota > Bacilli > Caryophanales > Paenibacillaceae > Paenibacillus > Paenibacillus sp. FSL K6-1122. Next base: position 2,222,460 of record NZ_CP150272.1, read on the forward strand.
ATTTACACTGGAGCTGCGCAAGCTGGGCGTTGTCATTCAGATCCTTCGCAGTCCCTCCAAGGCGGATATGGATAACTCGGGGAGTATATCTGCTCAAGAAGCGATGTGGCTTGGTATTGCCCTGTCTCTGGATGCGTTTGGAGCAGGTTTGGGAGCGGCACTTCTGGGATTCCCTACACTATGGACAGCACTCATTATTGCACTGTTTAGTGGGGCGTTTCTGTCACTCGGCATGAAGGTTGGCCTACGATTCTCAGCTCTGCGCTGGATGCGAAGACTGTCTGTATTGCCAGCGCTATTGTTAATGATTATGGGAATAATGAAGTTGTTATGAGGTGAAACGATGAATATAGGCTTAACCGGCGGGATCGCGACAGGCAAAAGCAGTGTTTCCGCCTATCTCGCCAGTAAGGGAGCGTTGCTCATCGATGCAGACGTTATTGCCCGGGAAGTTATGATGCCCGGGCATCCCGTGTTGGCCGCCGCTGTTAAGCGGTTCGGACAAGCCATACTGAACGAAGATGGAACACTGGATCGGAAAAAGCTCGGAAGTATTGTTTTCGAACAACCAGAGGAACGAAAGGCATTGGAGGCTATCACACATCCGGCGATCCGAAGAGAGATGCGCGAACGGGCTGCTGCATACGCGTTGCAACATCCGGATAAACTTGTGGTATCTGATATTCCTTTGCTCTACGAATCAGGCCTGGAGGATGGTTTCGAGGAAGTCATGGTAGTATATGTCCCGAGATCAGTGCAACGAGATCGCTTGATGAGTCGGGATGGAATGACTGCAGCACAGGCCGAGGCTCGAATGGATGTACAGATGGATATTGAGCGCAAAAAACAGCTGGCAGACATTGTCATCGATAACAGCGGCTTATGGCCTGCGACGGAGCAGCAAATTGACTCATATCTACAGCGTAAGGGTTTGTTATGAGAATATTGCGTAAGAAACGTGTACTGCTGTTGATGTTTGTGTCCTTTGTACTGGTGTTATTTCTGAATACAAACTGGATGGCATGGTTCTATCCCATACATTATAAGGAAGAGATCCGTGCCCAATCTCAGAGTTATGAGGTTGATCCGTTTCTGATTGCTTCCATTATCAAGGTGGAGACCAATTTCAAGACAAGCAAGGAATCCAAACGAGGTGCCATTGGGCTCATGCAATTGATGCCGGACACGGCGAACTGGATACTGGAACAAGCCAAAATTCCCGACACTTCGCTGGAGGAATTGAAGCACGAGCCTGAACGAAATATTCAATTAGGCACATGGTATCTGCGAAATCTATCCGATCAATTCGATGGCAATGAAGCAGTTATGATCGCTGCCTATAATGCGGGTCCAGGCAAAGTGAACAGTTGGCTTAGAGATGGTGTATGGGATGGCTCGTTCGATACAGTGAAAGATATTCCGTTTGGTGAGACGCGTCACTATGTACAAAGAGTCATTTACTATTATAATCAGTATGTAAAGATCTATAATACGTTCTAAGTATATAAGTAGAAGCACAGAGCAGGCCGGTTATTCACCGGCCGCTCCATGCTCCTCTGTGTAGCGTATTACGATGCAGATATTATTGGTATTGACCTGCCAATTGCTGTTCTGCAATTGTTACCAGACGCTTCGTGATGTATCCACCGATCGAACCGTTCTCGTAAGAAGTCATGTTACCTTGGTATCCGTCTTGTGGGATGCTGATTCCGAGTTCTTGAGCAACTTCATATTTCATTTGCTCGAGTGCTGCGGAAGCTTTAGTTACCACCAAGTTGTTGGAGTTACCATTGCTTTGTGCCATTGCTGTTCACCTCCTCGCGGGTTGGTAAAAGTATTATGTGTCGGCAATGCGTTTTTCATTACAAAATCAGTACAGGGAATATGTGGTAAAAAGTAAAACGTGGGAAGTGATCTGTTTTGAAGTGTCCTTATTGCGGTTATATGGGTACCAAAGTGCTTGATTCGCGTCCGGCCAACGAAGCAAAATCCATTCGTCGTCGCCGTGAGTGTGAGCAGTGTGCCCGAAGATTTACAACGTTTGAGATGATTGAGGAGACTCCACTGATCGTCATTAAGAAAGATGGCAGTCGTGAAGAGTTCAGCCGGGACAAAATTCTCCGCGGGCTTATTCGTGCCTGTGAGAAACGTCCAGTCTCCGTAGAGACCCTGGAGATGATGGTATCTGAAGTGGAGAAATCTCTGCGTAATACAGCTGATGCTGAAGTTGAGAGTCGCCAGATTGGTGAGCTATTGATGGAACAGTTGTTTCCGGTCGATGAAGTGGCGTATGTCCGTTTTGCGTCGGTATACCGCCAGTTCAAAGATATCAATATGTTCATGAAAGAACTGAAATCCCTGTTGTCCAAAGACGATCTGGAGGATTAGTGAAGTTGGTAAAGGGAGAAGAGCAGTCTGGAGTTCCAGTCCGTGTGTACCAGAGAAATCGATTGTTCTTCTCCAATCACTTTGGATCTTGAAAAAGTGATTGACAGCGAAAGCTGGATTTTATATGATATAGGAGTCGCCTGTGGAACGTTAGCAGTGCTGGACAAGTTATCTATTTCATATCCTGGGGCCTTAGCTCAGCTGGGAGAGCGCATCGCTGGCAGCGATGAGGTCAGGGGTTCGATCCCCCTAGGCTCCATACTAAAACAACCCGCTAAACACAAGGATTTCCGAGTGTTTGGCGGGTTTTTGCATATGTGAAAATTGTTCGGTTTTGTGGTTGTGGTCACACTGATGGTCACAGTGGAGAAATTTTTAATGATTTTTTTGATTGAGTGCCACTAATGTTGCACATAATGTCATCCAGATTTACGAAACATTTTAGACGACAGAAGGTTAAGAACTAATCGAAATTCCAAATATTATTAGTATGATGGAAGGCTAGAAGAGAGGCCGAGGATAAAAAGAAATTTGATTCGATAATAAAAAAACTACATGAGTTAGGTATTAATCCTGTATCCATTCCAGTAAATGAAGGGATTAATTACTTACCATGTTTATTTGATTGTATCTAACTGTAAAGGAGAGCAGTAATTTTTGCTCTCCTCATATCAATGAATCTTGTTAACCTTTTTTTCCCAATCCCACTTCTTCCAGACGATATTTCTCCTAATTTACGCTTGGCGGTGTCTTTCAACATCCAGAGAAAATTGTTACTGTTCTCAAAATCTCCGGTCAAACAACCAGCGCTAAATTGATGGCAATTATCCAAGATTAAATTGTAATTTCGATACTTGCCCTCCATTTCTAACGCTTTTCGACCAGCTTGGGGAAAAGAGATGGTGTTATCCCAATCAGCATAACAGGGAACATAGATTTCATTGATTGAAGATTGTTAGGTGTCCTGTGAATTCTTGAAAGCTTACCTTTCTAATATTGCCTCTCCCACTAAGATCAATAATTTCTCCATCGGAGACATAAATTCCTAATGCTCCATTGAACCAAAACCTAATTCTGTGTAAATTACAGAAGCAAAAGAGGGTTCAAGATTTTGTCTTTTCATCATTCGGTACCTGAGCTTGTCCCTTTTTCCCATTAACCATTCACTGATTTGTATCAACTCCTTTTAGGGCTTTTGAAGCAATGTTTGTCAGTTACGTATGAGCGATTTGGACAATTTCCAAAACCCGATACCAGATATAAGTTATGGGAGTTATTGCCGCATTTCCAGCAAGAGCAACGCCCCCTGTGACAGCTGTTTTTCTTGTTGTTACAATGATTTTATCGTTCATGTAGTTTACCTCCTCAGTATAAGTGTCAGGGGTATAATATAGAAATAAATTTGATGATTTTGCTAACTATAAGGCGTAATTACATAACCACTAAAGGGAAATGACGGAAGAAGTCGAATTATATGGGTGGGTGACAAATTACCTAAGCAGAGGAGCGTTTGTTAATGTTTCTTTCAGAAGTCAGAATTACTAACTTTCGAAAATTTGGTCAGGGAACTAACGGTGAACCTGGACTGATTCTCGTATTAAATAAAAGTCTAAATGTCCTTATTGGTGAAAATGATGCAGGAAAATCGGCAGTAATCGACGCAGTCAAGTTTGTATTGTTAACTCAGAGTCGAGATTATTCCAGACTTGAGAAAGAAGATTTTCATAATGATTCTAATGAACTGAAAATTGAATGCATTTTTCAAGGGTTTTCTGTGAATCAAGCGAAGGATTTCTTAGAGTGGATCACTATTGATTCAGATAAACAATATAATCTTCGGGTTTTCCTGACAGCTAAAAAGGATATTAAAGGAAAGATAATAATTGACGATGTTCATGCAGGAAGTGATAGTGAGGGCCAAATTTTACATAGCAAAGCACGTGATTTACTGAGAACGATTTACCTTAAACCCTTGAGAGATGCTGAAAATGAACTCGCAGCAAAAAGGAATTCACGATTGTCTCAGATTTTATATTCACATCCCGAGTTTTCTATGAGTGAAGATCATAGACTGGTTGAAATTATTAGGGAAGCTAATGAAAAAATAAGAAATTATTTTAATTACGACGAAATTACCAGTGATGAGAAAAAGATTCTAAAATCAATTAATATTTATTTGTCGAAGTTCTCTGATAATAAAAATTTGTTGCGTTCAAATATAGAGATAGCTGCAGTTAACTTGAAAATGATCTTGGAAAAAATCGATCTTTTGCTTGTTACTACTAAGTCAGGTCTAGGCTCGCTTAATCAACTATACATCGCGGCTGAATTACTACTTTTGCAAATCGAAAAAACAGAAGGGATAAATATCGCCTTGATTGAGGAAATAGAGGCTCACTTGCATCCTCAAGCCCAGATAAGGGTAATGGACTACCTTCAAGAATTAAGTGAAAGTAGCACATCTCCAATGCAAATACTATTGACAACTCACAGTGTTACATTAGCTTCAGTTATCAAATTGCATAATTTAATCTTGTTTACTGAAGGTAAGGCTTTTTCTTTAGCAGAAGGCAGTACCAAACTACACAAAGGAGACTATAAATTTTTACAAAGATTTTTAGACGCTACGAAGGCCAATTTATTTTTCGCAAAAGGAGTTATTATTGTTGAAGGTGATGCAGAGAACTTATTACTGCCCACATTAGCCGATAAGCTAGGAAAATCTTTTGCTAAGAACGGAGTCTCTATTGTTAACGTGCGGAGTACTGCACTGCTAAGATATTCAAAAATATTTGCTAGAATGAAAGAACCGATGATGCGACTACCAGTTGCAATTGTTACCGATTGTGACGAACCAGTATCAAAAATTGACAAAGATTCTGGTAATCTTATCTTTCTTGCTGATAGAACTCCTCAAGCAATAAAATTTGATAAAGAACTCAAATATAGCGATGGAAATATAAAAGCTTATATTTCTCATGAGTGGACTTTAGAATTTGATATAGCTTGTAGTTGCTTGAAAAAGGAACTGTTCGCCTCAATTCTAATGGCAAGGGAATATATTAATCAAGATAAGGCATTAACAGAGGGCAAAGAAGTAAAAAAATCCATAGAAATTAGTGACTATATTACAGAAGCTGGGATACAAATTAGTGAATGGGCCACCGATGACCCATTCATGTTGGCTTCAAAGATAGTTAGAGATGTAGTGCTTAAGCAAAATATTTCGAAAGCTGTTGTAGCTCAATGCTTTTCTGAAATTTTGAAAGAACGTAACTTCACTTTGGAGGAATTAGATGGTATCAGAAGCGATATTTATCTAAAGTACTTAATTGATGCAATAGACTATGTGACAGGAGCTTAAACATGTTAGCCATAACAGATGAAGACATTGCATACGCGACGGGAGTTTTAAATATAAAGAATGGCTTTGATGTGCCGAGAATCAATGTTATAAAATGTATGGAAAGTAGAGATGTAGTTGCATGCCCAGGGAGCGGGAAAACCACGGTATTACTTGCAAAGTTATTAATTCTAGCAAGACATTTACCTCTTAAAAATAATAAAGGAATATGTATTTTAACTCATACAAACGTTGCAATTGACGAGGTTAAAGAGCGGCTAGGAGACAAAGCTAATGACCTACTTTCTTATCCAAACTTTGTTGGGACAATTCATTCGTTTATTAGTAAGTTTTTAGCAAGTCCAGCATTTGTTCACTATCACTCTTCAAGAATTTCAAGGATCTTTGAACCTGAAGATTATAAATTACGATTAGTAAGAAAATATAAGTCCTTGTACCCTCCATTTTCAGGAAGTAAACTAGATGGTTTTCTTTATGGAAGACTTGAAAAAAAGATTAAAGATTCGAGAGACAATAATATCATAAATAGAGCAAAAGAAGACTTACTGCGCTCCTTAGAAATAGATTACACCGACAATACTATTAAAAAGGTAGCTTTTAACAAGAAGGCTACTCTTTTAAAGAATCCTAACTCAGATGCTTATAAAGAATACATTAATCTGATTCATGGCCTTCAAAATGAAGGTGTTTGTTCCTACAAAGAGCTTCAAGGACTTGCACTTAGGTACGTTAATGATTTTCAAAAAGAGCTGCAATCAATATTCTCTGAGCGTTTTTCGTTTGTTTTTGTAGACGAAATGCAGGATACTAGCCTACTTCAGATGCAAATTTTAGAAAAAACTTTCGATAAGGAAAAAGTAACCTTCCAATGCTTTGGTGATCCGCAACAAACAATTTATGAATCTGACGACAAGGGCTGCGCTTGGGAGCCCAGAGATCCTTTATTAATTAAAAATAGTAACAGACTGAGTAAAAACATAGCAAAAGTTGCTGATGTTGTAGCGTTAAATCCTTACGGAATGCAAGGCAAGGTACCTCAGAGTGGAGTTCCAATTTCACCAGTAATAATTACTTACAAGAATGACGATGTATCACATGTACTTGAAACTTACTCTAAGTTAATCATTAAATATAAGCTTAATGAGCGGGGAAATACAATCTTTAAAGCAGTTGGGTTGGTTAAGGACAAAACTGAAGGACTTTCTATAACAAGTTATTATTCTGGTTTTAAAAAAAACGAGACTAGAAGAAAAATAAATAAAGACTTCACTGAGCTTCAGAGCTACTTAGTTAAGCTCGATAGAGTAGTAATTGAAAAAGAAGGTGCTAAGGCATATTATAACAGATTTATTTTAGCAATCTTGAAGTACTTACGTATGAATGACATTAAGACTCATGAAGGCAGATATTTTTCAGGTATATCTTTGTTAAAGTATTTACGAGAAAGTGATGAGAGGTTATATAGAATACTTCACAGATACTTTGCAAGAATAGTTTTGTTAATAGAAAAAGAGAAGTCTGTATTAGTAAGTTTTAAGTATATTATCGCTATTATCATGAATCGATTATTCCGTTTAAAAGTTGATATATCTAGAGATCAATTTATTAATGATACTCCTGTCTCTAACACTGTGGCCGTTAATCAAAAAAAGGAGAATACGTACAAATATAATAATTTAGAAATTGAGTTGGATAGTGTTCATGGAGTTAAAGGACAGACACATACTGCCACCCTTTATTTGGAAACTTTTTATTTCTCTAAAACAAATGAGAGTATTATTAAGTATCTGATTGGACAAAATAATCCAACTATTGAGGAACGCGTTGAAAAGCATTTACGAGTAGCGTACGTTGCTATGACTAGGCCGACTGACTTGTTGTGTATTGTACTAAATGAAGCAGTTTATTTAGAACATGAGATAGAGTTAAAAAGATTAGGCTGGGTTCACCATATTGATGTATTTTAGCATGTGAGCTCAATTTCTTATATGGCTAATTAGTAACGGTAAGGAGGTTCTCAAATCGGTTAGAGATACGTTGAAATGATAGATTCAGGAAATGGATTTGAAGGTTTCTATGCTGATGAATTGATGTCATAAATCAAACAAACATAGGAGAAAAATGATGAAAGAAAAAGAATTTATAAAAATGTTATATGCAGAAAAATCAAAAAATGATAGTAATTCCAAGTCACTTGCCGGCCTTTTAAATATACTTACCCAGACCGTGTTTGGTGACGCGAATCGATTTGTTTTTGAGTTAATTCAGAATGCCGATGATTCTCCTAGAGAAACAGGTGCCGCTAACGTTGAGATAGAATTAAAATTATTAAACAATTATTTGATTTTTAGTCATACTGGAAAGCACTTCTCTGAAGAGGATGTTAAAGGTATCTCTGATGTAGGTAGTGGGGATAGTGGTAAGACAAAAAACATTGAGAAAACGGGATACAAGGGCATTGGTTTTAAATCCATTTTTGGCACAAGCGATCAAGTACATATCTTATCCAATAAGTTCACATTTAAATTTGATAAAAATCATAGCGAATGGAACGGATCTAAGGAATACCCTTGGCAGATAATTCCTATCTGGTTTGAAGAGTCGGAGTTGCTTAACGAGCTTAAAACTGAATTAAATACATCCAATGTTATCACGGTTATTTCTATTAGTGATAATGAAAGAATCAAACAAGAGGTATTAGCAGTTTTAAATGATTCTAGAGTAATGTTGTTTTTACGACATATTAAAAAAATAACATTTATCGACAGTGGGATCAAAGTGCTTGAACTGAATCGAGAGCCAGCTAGTAGTAATAGCAGTAATATGAGAAGTTTATTTGTAAATGGACAATTGAAAAGCAACTGGCTGTATAAAGAATTTGTAGTTCCTGTAGATAAAGATACAAGGGAAAAAATCAAGTCACTTGATCCTGCTACATGTCCGGAAAAGTTAAGGAGAGCCACTTCTACAAAAATCACATTTGCAGCTTTAATAGTAAACGATATTATACAGGATCTTTCAGATGATTTAATATATTGCTACTTACCAACAAAGGTAAAACTTAATTTCAATTTTTTAATTAATGGTGACTTTATAACAAATGCTGAAAGGACTCAAATTCTTGATAATGATTGGAATGGATTTATATTCGAGCAAATCGCAATTTGTAAAATAAATTGGTTAGCTGAATTAGCAAATCAAAACAATTTTAAGTATGAGTTTTCAAAATTAATTAAACATAAATTTCCTCCTACATCTTCTTTGATTTTGAAGTCTTTTAATTCTGGACTTGATGAGGCAATCGCCAAAATCCCCTTTATTCCAATACAGGGTGACGAAGAAAGGTTACTGAAAATAAATGATTGTATTTTGGATTACACAGGGTTTTCAGATGTTTTTGGTACGGAAACACTTGAGAAATATTGTAATAATAAATTGAAGGTTGCGGATTGTAATATACAGAATAAAGCTAGACTAGCAACACTAGGCGCGAAAAAATTTAATATAGAGGATCTAAGAGAGTTTTTTTCGACAGATCTTTTTAAGTTGACATTCAAATCAAGTATAGATCTTAGTTTAAGATTAATTGATTTTTTATACAGACAAGGTTCAAATGATCAAGTAATCGATTGGGTCAAACATTTGAAAACAGCTACATTTATGTTAACTGAAGGGGATCACTTGGAATCACCAGAAAATTTATATTTTCCCCTAGCCGATGGTAAAGAAGAAATAACTAAGATCATCGATCTTAATTTTATTAATTCTCAAATATATGAAAACATTAAAAACAACAGTGAAATAGTTAAATGGTTAGGTGCTCTGGGTGTAAAAGAACCATCCGAAGTTGATATACTTAGAAGATCAATAATGAGGATGATCGAGGCAGATAAGCTCAATAAAGAAAACGTTTTTCAAATAGGAAGGTTTATATTTTCTATCTACCAGAAGGGGAAACTTGAAGATAATGATTATAGAGGTCTGTATAAACTTAAGATTTTCAATAACAGAGGTCAATTAGAACTTCCTAATAAATGTTATTTGCCAAATTATTATGAGCCCGATCTGAAGATAGAGGAGATTTTCCCGGAAGGAAATTATGTATCAGATAAATATGTAGAGCATGAAACGGAAATTCCTAAATGGAAGAGATTTTTCACAAGATTGGGTGTCAAAGAGAACATTGGCCTTAAAATAGAAGAGAGCATTGAGAGATTAACCTTAGAAAGGAAGTATCCGATAGTTCAGTCCTATTTACAGTATATCGATAACAAAGGGGTTTTTTATAACAGCATAACTAGACCGTACATTTATCAAAAACAACATGGTTTTAGAAACTTTATGCTAATAGAATATATAGAATATTGTTCTAACTACAAGTTCTCACTTTCTTTTTGGAAATTAATTTTAGAAAATCATTGGAAAAAAATCCAATCCAATAGTGCTGAGGCAATTTATTATACAAGGTTAGAGAGTAAAGCCGTAACTTCATTTTTTCAATATTACGTAGCAAGCTATCCGTGTATACCATCAAATCAAGGGATTTGTCACAAATCCAATGAACTATATTCAGGGAGTTTGAAAAGAGTAATAAAGAATTTATCGCCTGTAGTTCATGAAGATATCCAATTTAGTAGAGATCAGGAAGAGTATCTTGGGATAAGGACGTTAATTACAATTGAAGATTGTTTTAAACTACTTAAGAATCTTGAGGAAAACAGCATAGATAATGATACATTTAAGCAAATTGAATCTATCTATAGACAATTAATTAAGAATGAGCCATCTACAAATTTAATAGACAGAGATACAGTAATAAAGGGGTTAAAATTATTATCAACGAATGATACATTCCAATCAGTATCTTCTCTTTACTTTTTCGGAGTAAAAGGATTACTCCCACCAACTAACTCTTGTTACTTCATTAAAATATCAGAGGTACTTAAGGGCAAGGAGAATTTATTGACCTTATTTGAAATTCCAATTGTTCAAAGTGATGATCTTCAACTAAAAACGAACGGAGCTCTAAGTGATCAGGAGCTTAAAAATATATTATATGAAAAAGCGAAGTACTTTGCTACGATTATTGCAAGCTTCAAAGCAGAAGATCCAAGAATCACTTTGAATAAGATAATAAGAAAAATTAACAAAACGAAATTTTATAAAACCCAATCTTTATCTTTAGTTTTTAATAATAAGTCGGGAAAAGAAATATACAACCAAAATATTGACTCATGGTTTGAATCGGAAACCAATTCTATTTATTATTCAGGTTCGTTAAGTAGTCCATTGACTCTATACAATTTAAGTAATTCATTAAGTTCCTTTTTTGAGCTGGATGGTAGTGATAGGGATAGGGAAGTTGCATTACTACTACAGCTTTCTGATGATGAAACTATTAGATGGTTAAATTCTAAAGGATATGAAGTTGTAGAGAGTATGGTCTGTGAAGTTATTGATGATATTAGCACATATGAAATAATTTATCCCTCCCCTGATGAGGATATTATTAGATTTGAACGTGGAGAAGATCAAGAATTAGAGCTGTTCTTGGAACAAGGTGATTTGGTGTTAAATGAAAGCAATCCCCAATATTCATTTGTTTCTGAACAAGTTCAAATAAATTCTAAAAAAACAAACTATAGATCTAATAGCGGTGATATTAGTGAGCAAGATAAGGAAGGGAATTTTAATGACGAAGAAAATTTCATAGGTTCATCAGAATATGATGAGAAATTGAGTAGAAACAATAAAAAATCTCGATTACTTTCATATGTTTCGAATGAATCTGGAGAGGATCTCAAGAAATTCACCGGAAAAAGTAATCAAAGATTGCAACTGAAAGCAAGAGAAATTGTATTAAGTTACGAGAAAAAAGTTGGACGAAACCCGGTTGAGCTTCCAGAAATGCAAGAATCTTATGATATTATTGCATGTAATAATGATACTAAAGAAGTTGAAAGATATATTAGAGTCTATGGCTTTTTTGGCGAATGGAGCACTAATGATGTTGCACTTCTTTCGACTGCTCAATTAAAAATGGCTAAAAGCTCAAATCGCTTTTGGATATACGTTGTTGAATACGCTGGTGATGAGGAAAATTATCGTATCTATCGTATTCAGAATCCTTTTGAAAAAATCACAAAATATGCTTTTGATTACGGCTGGAAATCTATAGCTGAACAGGATAGTACAGTAGATAGATTTGTTGCAGGAGTTAAAATAATTCACAAAACATTCGGAGAAGGAATTATTAATGCTGAGATTAAGAAGGGGAAAATCAAATTACTAGTTGTAAATTTTCAAGATGGTGAGAAAAGAATACCACTAAATTTGACACAAATTAAAATCATGGAGGGATAACGAAATTGGCTACAATGATACCAGATTTAACAGAAATACAACTCTCTCAAGTTGTCTCACAAGGAGAGGTTCAAGTATATAGGGAGTTAAAGTCACAATTACCGGATAGTTTTATTGTGTTTTCCCAAGTTGCATGGATTCTTAAAGAAGAGAATGATAAAGCTAGAGATGGTGAAACTGATTTTGTGATCTGCCACCCTAGTAAGGGGTACTTATGTGTTGAAGTTAAAGGGGGCGGAATTTCATTCGATTCTATAACAAATCAATGGTATTCAATAGATCGTTACAGCCAGAAGAACTTAATTAAAGATCCTATACAGCAATCTAAAAATGCAAAGTACTCTATTCGAAAAAAACTTTACGAAAATGAAGAATGGATAAAAAGTGGCTACCAAAAGGTAAGTAGTGGGCATGCCGTTTTTTTTCCCGATTTAAGAAACCCATTACAGTTAGGTAGAGCTGATATGCCAACCAACCTAATCGGTACACTGGATAACATGACTAGCATTAAGCAGTGGATTGAAAATTGTTTTGAATGGTGGGGCAAGGAAAATGCTTCAACAATCTCCTTAGGTACAAGAGGTGTTGAGGTTTTTCGAAAAATATTTGCGAATTCTGTTTCGGTTAAAGTGTTAGTTTCGACAAGTTTAGAAAAGAACGAAGAAATTCGGATAAAACTGACAAATGAACAAATCAAAGTATTGGATTTGCTAAGAAGACAACGGCGGGTAGTAGTCAGTGGAGGAGCTGGGACGGGGAAAACAATCTTAGCTGTAGAAAAGGCTAAAAGGTTAGCTAATGAAGGATTTTCTACCTTACTAACATGCTATAATAGACCGCTTGCAGATCATCTCTCAGAAATATGCAGAGATACTGAAAGATTAGACGTTATGGATTTCCATCAACTTTGTTATAAAAAAATTAAAGAAGCAGATGGAATAAGTAAAAGAAATTTATTATCGGAAGCAAAAACCACATTTCCGGGTGAAGATGAATATGATGTACAACTTCCTAATGCACTTGTTTATTCTTTAGATATTATTTTAGATAGATATGACGCTATTGTATGTGACGAAGGTCAAGACTTTAGAGAAGAATATTGGTTACCTTTAGAATTAATGTTATGTAATCAGAATTCAAGTCCATTTTATATCTTCTATGATGACAACCAAAACCTATATTCAAGAGTGAGTACCTTCCCAATTTCAGATGAAGGTATATACTCATTAACGAAGAATTGCAGAAATACAATACCAATTCATACTGCATCATATCAATATTATCAGGGTGATTCTGTCGAACATTCAAATATAGAAGGTCAAGAGATACAATTTGAACAAGGAAACAATACAAATAAACAGGCTATTAAAATTCATACGAAAATATTAAATTTGATTTTAGAAGAAAAAGTTAATCCAAAGAATATCACCGTCTTAATAGGTGATGCAAAATATAAACAGATTTATTTTGACGCACTTAAAGAGCATCCCCTTCCTCAAAGTATACAATATCTTGAAAATGATCTTTTAAAAGAAAACGTTGTATCAATGACTTCTATTAATAGATTTAAAGGGTTAGAATCTGAAATAGTTTTTTTATGGGGAATGGATTATTTAGACTTTAATGAGTATAGGGAACTAATATATGTAGGTTTAAGCCGAGCAAAATCAATGCTTTTTATTGTAGGGAATGAAGAAACATGTATAAAATTCCAATTAATTAATTGAATTCATATAACTAAATTCCTAATTGTCGAAGTTTTTTTAATAATTGAAATCATGTACTTAAATCCTTATTAGGAAAAAAGGCAATTAAGTTGATGAATCTGATATTTGGTGCCTACGTCCCTGATGGCTTCTAGTTTATTGATAATGTAATGTTAACTTAGTGGTCACATTTTTGGTCACACTTTTTCTTTCTCTGAGCGCAACGGAGCACTCGAATGTAGAAACATAAAACTCAAAGAAAGTTTGTTCCACAAGGCTACTTCCCACGTTTCTCTAAACGCTCAGAACCCTATCGCTCCACTGGCAGCGATGAGGTCAGGGGGTTCGATCCCCCTAGGCTCCATAATCAAGAATGCCATCACATTATTGTGATGGCGTTTTTTTGTGCGTGAAATAAATCAGAACATGCATTAATTAATTATAATTTTTGGAATTAGTGACGAGCCTGTTGACGAATATTCTAGATGCAAAAATAGAGGGTTTAAAGTCCTGACTGTGGAGTTGTCAAAAAAAGTACAGTTTGAAAACAAGGAGACCCTTCCGGCTGGATATTGTCCAACCGGAAGGGTCTGCATTTATCTGTATACGCTTTCAGTTAGCCAGGTATTCGACGAATCTTACAAAGATCGTGGCTACTTCGGCGCGGGTGGCGGTGGCTTTGGGAGCAAATAAGTTGTCCGACTTGCCTAATACAATGCCGATGCCTTGTAGCGCCTGAACGGCCTCCAACGCCCATGAGCTGATCTCACTCTCGTCCGTGAAGGGCTTAGAGTGGCTTTCAGGGAGCTCATAGCCTTTGTACTTCATGTAGTTGTACAGTATCACCAGCATCTGCTCGCGCGTCATCGGTGAATTGGGGTCAAACAGGTTTGCGTTTGTACCGTTTACTATGCCTTTTTCGGCCGCCCACTCGGCTGCCGCCGTGTACCACTGTCCGTCCGTCACGTCGTTAAAGCGGGAACTCGTGTAGCTGGAGAGGTTTACGTTCTCAAGATTGGACAGTACCTGCACGAACATTGCACGCGTCATTGCGGTGCCGGGTGAGAACGTCGTGGACGTTGTGCCGTTGAAAAGATCGTATGTGTAGGCGAAATTTATATCGTTGTAGAACCAGTCGTCCATGTTGGCATCCCTGAAAGGATTGCCCGATATCACGAGGAAGCCCAGTGGGGTGGCGTCATCAACCGCCAGCTCCGTACCCTCACGGATGTTCAGCGACATATCGTTGTCTAAGTTAATTCTTGCGCCGCTCGGTCCTACCACAACCGCTCCGCCGCTCCGTATCTTCGATCCGCTGTGGATAAGCACCTGGTTGCCGTTTGGCAGGCCCACATGCGCGTCTTTGCCGCCTACTATAACCGTACCGTCGCTCGCGATCGTCGAGCCGCCCGAAATGGTCACTATGCTGTTGCCGCCGGGTAGTGTCACTTCGGCGCTCTTGTCTTCCGGTATGGTTACCTTACCGTTTGAGTCTATCGTTGTGCCTTCGGGTACCTTAATCTTGGTCCCGCCTTTGGTCGCAAGCTCGCCACCGCCGGGGAGGGTGGTGTTGCCGTTTTTGTCTGTGACCGCGGGGTTATCCTTCGGTGTATTCACTGTGTAGGTCGACTTCGGCGTTCCAGCGTCTGTCCCGGTGCCCGTATTGTCGGTGTTGCCCGTATTACCAATGTTACCGATGTTGCCGGTATTTCCGGTGTTTCCCGTATTGCCGCCAGAATCAGGCACAGTGGGAGTCGTCGTCTTCATCGGCGTCGTCGTAGCACTGATCTCCGCGCCGTCGCCCTTCGCGTTCATCGCGATGATGGTGAAGTTGTAGCCTTGGCCGTTTGTCAGGTTCTTGAAGGTATATTTGGTCTCCGTCGCATCCAGTGTGATCGGCGTCACGTTGCCATACCATACCTTGTAGCCCAAGATCGCACTGCCACCATCGTCAGCAGGGGCGGTCCAGCTCAATGTGACCTGTCCGTCACCGGCTGTCGCTTTGAAGCCGCTCGGAGCACCGGGCACGACCGGTTTTCTCTGCGCGAACATCCAATCAAAAACGTCTGTGTAGTCATTGTTCCAAGCTGGCAAGTTAGAGGACTGCGCCGTGGGAGCTATGCTCCAATTCCCCATAGTTATCTGGTTGTATAGAACCGCCGCTTCAACTTCGTGCGCTATGTAATCAGCCAGAACAGGTGTGTTGGCCGGATTTGGCCTCAGATTCGGCTGATCAAATTGATTGTAGGGCCACGTAAGAACCTCATTGCTCTCAAAGCGCGAAGCTCTCGCGTTGATCATTTTCGGCATATTGTTATTGATGAAGTTATTGAGGTTAGTCTGGTAGCCTCCAACATTATGAGTATTTAAAAACATCCAATAGGCCAAGGTGTTGTGAGCGTCATTGTCCTTAGCATTCGGTGAACCGCTTACCGGGGCCATAGGTGCGGCGGCGGCGAAGAAGCCCGGGTGGCTGTTAACTAAGTTGTTTGTATACTGGCCGCCCCATGAGAAGCCCGCCGCGTAAACACGATTAGGGTCTACTTCGCCGCTGGCAATCAGGGCGTCTATGACCTTCTTAACATTCTCTGTTGAGGGAACAGATACGCCATTATAGGAAATGTTCAGTACATGGCTGGCGTACTTATCGGGATTTTGTTCCATCTTTTTCATTAGAGCGACCGAGCCGTTGGCGGATTTCATGGCCGCTTTTTGGTCTGTCGCAGCGTTTGTGCCGCCGCGTGACATGCCGTGGGTATAAACATACAGCGGCAATCCTTTGATCACTTTACCGTCTTCATCCTTGTGAAGGTAGAGCGAGCGATTGACCGAATTGTCCGTGAATGTTGTAAACTTGTCAAGGATCGGATTCACAACTTTTTCCTGTTCAAAAACCACGTTGCGAAGTGGACTCCCCTCTGTCAGTACGATCTCTCCGTTTGGGACGATGTTGTAAACCTGCTTTGTCGAGTTACTGCTGCCATCCAGCGTTGTTTTGCCGCCGCTCGCTGAATAAAACTCAGACTCAACTACGATGTAACGGCCGCTTGCCAGTCCGTCCTGATAATCCGGTGAATTGCTTACCGGCCCCAGATAGCCGCGTACCTTCGGTTCGTCATTAGCGTATACCCTTGTGATCTTGCGCGTTCCTTCAAAGGTCACCGCTTCGCCGTTCAGGGTTGTGTTCCTGGCTGACAAGGTAAACAAGCCCGAATTAAGCTCGGAGCCTAACGCTGCCTTCCCCTCGCCTAAGTCGATGATGACAGCCGTTGTGTACTCGCCACTGGCGAAGTTGTCATTCCATACGATAAAGGGAAGTATCCCCGCGTCCGGATCGTTTTTGAATGTTACGTGAATTGTATGGTCAGCCTCAATATTCGAAAAGGTATAAGTGCCAGCAGATAGAGTCACGGTCTCGCCGTCTACCGTTACGGTATCCACCATTTTGCCGGAATCGGGGGTAAACGTAATTTCTTTGTTAGAGCCCCGATCTACTCTCAGCACATCGCCGGGTGGGTTCGGCGTTATTCGGCCGCCCGGTCCCGCAGTGGCGGTGATTGAGAATCTGGTGTCCACTTCATTGGCTAAAGAGAGCTGCAGGCTGTCTGTAAATGAATCAGCGCTGGTATAAGCTGCGTCTGGAACTCCAAAAGAGGAAACGACTTCATAACGATCACCGCCCTTTTCCGTTGAGTTATTAATATAAACCTCAAAGGTAAGCTTGCCCTCCTCCAAGGTCAAGGTTCTTTTGGGTATTCTCATCTCCACGATATATCCTGTTTCCGTGATCTGGGTCCATGCAGCTCTGCCCGGAGCGGCCTGCCCTGAGAACACACCCGTCGCGCTAACGCGCCATTGGTTTGAGCCTCCGGTTCCGGTGCCGACATAAAACTCCAGGCTGTCGTACTGGTGATCTCCGCTAGCTCCCTGATATAGATTACTGTCATTCACAACTACTCGGGAATACAGGTAGTCATGGTCCCAAAGGATTCTGGCTGTGCCCGTGGCATGGGGTCTGGGATCGGCGGGCACAGTGCTTTTGTTGATGTGATGCTCCATGGTCTGGTCCCAGAGTGGGTCGTTTGACCCGAGTTCGGGAGTTCCAAAAATGGCGGTGGGTGTTTCATTCGCTTCTGCGTTCTCGATGTTGTCAGTGGCGGCGGCATAGCTGGTAGGCATTAGCGACGCCACCATTACCAAGCAACAGAGGAACGCGAGCATTCTACTAAATCGTTTTGGCATAAATGAAAATCCTCCTTATTTTTCGATGCGGTACGCCCATGGCTTACCGCATCGTATTCGGACACGTTGTCCATATGACAAGCGCCCAACTATATATATTATGTTTATCAGGCGTTCAATCCTTTAATTTAAACATAGCGTATATTTAGAATGAAAACGATTACTTCGAAGTATAGGGATAGTGTTGAAGTTTGCGTGAATTGCAATAAAAAAATCCACCTTATTAACAAGATACTACATTGAATTGGAAGTGTTGAAGACGTAATATGAGAAGAAATGTAAGCGCATTCTTTTTTTAAAAAAAGTATCTCTATTTCCTTGAGCGAGGTGGTCTGGTTTTATAGGTGAGAGATATGGGTTGTATGCTTCTGAAAATTAATCGAAGGGAAGAATGCTATGCGGAAGCAAATTACAATCCTAATGTTAGTTTTACTTATGACCTTCAGTAGCTGGTTTAATCTTGTTCTGCCATTTAGCAATCAAGCTTCAGCGGACACAATAACACCAACGATGTTGGCGCATTATCCATTGCTTGAGGATGTACAGGATATATCAGGTAATGAAAAGCATGGAACGGCCGTAGGAAACATTACGTACACCGATGGTCTCACTCTACCTGGGGGAACAGATAGTAATACGAACTACGTTCAGCTTCCTACTGGTATGTTTGATAATCAAGAAAATACAACGATATCTGTATGGATCAAGAGCAACACTGGAAGTGGGAACTACTCAGCATTATTCTACGGTACTCCAGCAGCTGGCAATAACTTACCAACGAATTACTGGATGTTTAATCCATCGAATCCAAGTGGGGATTTTAAGTCAGTATTTACGAATAACAATAATATTGACCAGCCTTGGACGACTGAGGTAGGGGTATCAGGCACTTCTACGTCACAGTACGAAGGTCAATGGGTTCACTATACGACGGTTATTACAGAACGCTCTATTACAGGTTACATTAACGGTGTAAGTATAGGCACGACCGCCAAAGAGAAAACAACAGCAAGCTTTGGTACTAATTTGCATGCTTACATCGGTCGCTCCAATTATTTAGGGGATGCTACTTTTGCGGGTAGCTTTCAAGATTTAAGAATTTACGGAGAGGCACTAAATAATGAAGATATCGCTGTAGTATATGAACAATCGTTTAATGAAAAGCAAATACAACAATGCAAAATAGAGCTAACGTTAGGTGATATATCGGCAGTTACAGAATCTCTTGAACTGCCTACTGAAGATAAGAATGGCGCAATGATCTCATGGACTTCTAGTGATGAGAGTGCGATTAGTCCAACTGGGGAAGTGTTCTTACGAGAAATGGAACAACAAGTGACGTTAACTGCAACCATTTCTTTAGGTGGAAGCCAGGCAACGAAGGAGTTCATTGTTACCTTACTACCTAAGGATGACTCTATTGAGCAGATTGCCGTTAAGAATGTCTTGCTTAATGAACCTACATTTATTTTATCAGCGGGGGACAGCGAGACATTAGTGGCTACTATTTCACCTTCAAATGCAACGAATAAAAGAGTTATTTGGACATCTAGTGACTCCAGTGTAGCGATTGTCAATTCAACGGGTAAAGTTACAGCTGTTAGTGAAGGTACAGCCACAATTACGGTACAGACTGAAGATGGAGAGTTTACAGCTACATCAGCCGTTACGGTTAAAGGAAAATCGCTAAAAGATGACCTTATTCTTCATTACAACATGAAAACGACTGAAGAAGTAGACGGTCAAATCGTACTGAAGGATGTTGCTAATAAGGCAGTTACATTTGACGGAATATTTAGAAATCCAAACAATGGACAATTCATTTCAAACAGTGAGGTTGGCTTTGTTTCCTTCAATGGTGGAAGCTCTACATCTAATAGTGGGCATGTTGAGATTCCTAAGGACTCAAATGGACTAGATCTACTACACGGTCTGAATGAGATTACAGTATCTTCAATCGTGAACTGGACGAATGATGGGACGAATCGCTGGATCTTCGGTTTGGGTACTGTATTAACTCCAGAAACAAACAAATATTTCTTCGTAACACCACGTCACGGTAGTGGATCAGGTAATATGATTGCGACAGGTATCTCTAAAAATGGCTGGCCAAACGAAGCATTAGTTACAGGTAGCGCAAACTCAAACCTTATCGGTGGGCAGTGGAAGCATGTAACGGTGTCCTTGTCCGAAGCTAGCAATAGGATAACGTTATTCGTGGATGGAGCTAAGGTTGCTTTGGGTAATGCAAAGGGACTAAAGCTGTCAGAAATTATTAATCCGGATGCTACTTTCTCTGGCTTTATCGGTAAATCAATTTTCTCAAACGATCCATACCTTCAAGGTAGCGTAGCTGATTTTCGAGTATATGATCGCGCGTTGACAGACCAAGAAGTAGGCGAGTTATATCAACAAGAAGGAGCAACTCACATCTCCAAAATACGTCAGCTGACTGTTGATGATGCAGCGAATCAACTCAACATCAGTCGTTACTTAGGTGAAGGCGATAAGAGCACCGATAAGATAACGAGAAACGTTACATTACCGACAAGCGGTAAAAACGGCGTGAGCATTACTTGGAGTTCCAGTCATCCTACTGTCATTTCTAACCATGGCACTGTACAACGTCCAGCTGTTGAAGCAGGTAATGTTCAGGCAGAGCTTACGGCTACTTTAACGTATCAAGGCGTATCAACTACAGCTGTATTCCCTGTTACGATCTTGAAGCAATTCGATGATCAGCAGAAGGTTGATCTGGACGCTGAACAAATAGAGATCTACAATGCTGACAATATTAAAGGTAACTTACGTCTTACTGCTACAGGTGAACAAGGCTCCACAATTAAATGGGTATCTAGCAAACCGGCTGTTGTGAAAGGAACGGCTGAAGCGGCTGGTGACGCTACACAGCTAGGCTGGGTAAGCCGTCAAGCTACGGATACGCCCGTTACGCTAATAGCTACAATTACAAATGGTGCAGCTTCTAAAGAGCTTACGTTTAACGTTACGATTAAACAAGCAATTGCGCCAGTACAGCATGATGCTTACTTCTTTGCATACTTTACAGGTGAATATGAGGGTGGTGAACAGATATCCTTCGCTACAGCTGAAGATCCATTGTTCTGGAAAGGGTTGAATAATGGTAAGTCGATCCTTCAATCTGATATGGGTGAAAAAGGACTTCGTGATCCATTCGTTATACGGTCTCCAGAAGGGGATAAATTCTATATGCTGGCAACCGATTTGAAAATGGGCGAAAGTACAAATTTCGACCAAGCTCAAATTACGGGTAGT
The DNA here is from genome assembly GCF_037977015.1 of Paenibacillus sp. FSL K6-1122. NCBI lineage: Bacteria > Bacillati > Bacillota > Bacilli > Caryophanales > Paenibacillaceae > Paenibacillus > Paenibacillus sp. FSL K6-1122. Next base: position 2,243,817 of record NZ_CP150272.1, read on the forward strand.
CATTACATGATGATTTGGGAGTCGGAGGATCTCGTAAATTGGAGTGAGCAGCGAATGATCAAGGTTGCTCCTAAAACTGGAGGAAATACGTGGGCGCCAGAAGCGATCTATGATCCGGTAACTGGAGAGTATATCGTATTTTGGGCATCATCGATGAAAAACACTGAGACATATGGTGATTATAACGGAAGACCTGCAGGTCAGTACAATGTGATGTACTACGCAACAACAAGAGACTTCTACAACTTCTCTGAGCCAAAGGTCATGATTGATGAGTCACTTCCAACAATTGATACAACGTTTATTGAGCATAATGATATGTTGTACCGATTCACCAAATCAGAAGTGAATACGAAAGTGTATGTGGAGAAAGCACCAACTTTTTATTATGACAAGGACAATATTGCAGCTAACGGCCTTCAATACGACGCTGTTCCGGGTACACGTGATAATAAACTTGGCTTGATCGGAAATAATGGAAACAACGAAGGGCAAACGATTTTTAAGGATAATAATAAAGACAAATGGTATCTGTTCCTTGATTCATGGCCATATCATGTTCGATATACAACAGATCTGGATAGTAGCACGCAGTATATGAACAATGTATTAAGTAGTGATAAATATGCACTGCCGCCAGGACCACGACACGGGACGGTAATTCCAATCTCACGTGCAGAGTATGATGCTTTGCAAGAGAAGTATGCATGGAAAGGTCCAGCACCATCAACAGACCCGGTTGTACATTACTCATTCGATGCAAATACAGTGAATGGTACAACGTTGAATGACATTTCTGGTAATGGTCATCACGCAACACTCGTAGGTGGAGCAACGATTAATGAAGAGGATCGTATTGGTAAAACGGGTGGTGCACTAGAGCTTAATGGATCAACAGGATATGTGAAGCTGCCAGATAACTTGATTCAATCCTTGAATCTGGAGAAGGCTACGTTCTCTACCTGGGTTCAAATGGACAGAAATCAAGCAAATCAAAGAATATTTGATTTTGCTTCCGAAACAGGCAGACAGGTTAACCGCAACACCATGTACTTGAGCACACAAGGTGATACAGGTAGTCTAGAGTTTGCTGTCGTAACACCTTTTACAGAGAAATTTAGCAATGACAGCACGCGACTGGGATCAGAATATAAATATGCGGTGAGAAATTCCGGGTTATTACCAACAAAGACTTGGCAGCATGTTGCAATTACAATGGATGAATTTGATGCAGTATTGTATGTGAATGGTCAAGAGGTTAAACGTAGCTCGACATTTAACGTTGAGCCGAGAATGTTACTGGAAACAACGATGAATTATATTGGTAAATCGAGAAACAGTTCTCATAGTTTATTTGATGGTAAATTGGATGATTTCCGTATTTATAATCGTGCATTATCCGTTGAAGAGATTGCAACATTAGCTGATGAAGACGTTACTCCTCCAGTAGAGCAGCCATCCGGGGCAGAGCTCATTCTTCACTACGATATGAATGATATCGATGGTGCGACGGTTATTGACCAAACAGGAAACTTCAACGGAAAATGGATGAATCCGTCTAAAGCAGAATGGATTCGTACACAAGATGCTGGTGTACTAAGCTTTACTGGTGGCACAACGAACTCTTATGTAGAACTGCCGCAAGGAGTTCTCGATGGATTAACGGATATGACCGTTTCATCCATTGTGAACTGGAGCGGTAAAAACGCTGCGGAGTGGTTATATGCATTAGGAAGACCAAACAATAATACACACTATACGTACTTCACACCACGTTATAACGCTAACGGTCTAGCTCGCTTAGGTATGGCGACGAATGCTTGGAATAATGAGTCTTCAACTTCTACCACGGGCTTAAAGAATAATGAATGGAAAGTAGTTACGACGGTTGTTTCAGGCACGGATGGTACACTAACGCTTTATATTGATGGTGTTGCTGTTGCATCAGGCTCAACGAATGGAATGACACTAGAACAAATAAAAAATACTTCAGGCAGTAGTGGAACCATCGGTAAGTCATTTTATACAGCTGATCCATACTTCGGCGGTATGATTGCAGACTTCCAAATCTATGATGGTGCTATGACTGCGGCAGATATTACATCACTTAAGGCTCATGCAGATCAGAAGATTGCTTTGATGGAGGGCATGCTTGTATCGGCTGCGACGGAGAAATTAACGATTCATGATCTTCTTGCTGCTAATGCATCAAAAGATACGATTATAAGCAATGTAACATTGCCAACATCAGGTGCTTATGGCACGACAATAAGCTGGACTTCAGATAAGGGGAATGTCATCTCAACTACAGGTGCCGTAACCAGACCAGCTAACGCAACAGGTGATCAAGTTGTAACGTTAACAGCAGTATTTACAGATGGTACAGAGACAGTTAACAAAACTTTTCAGTTGACGGTTAAGGCATTGCCAAACGATGTCACTTCTGTAGATGAAGCAAAAGCAGCACTAGTCGTTCATAACATTAATGATGTAAGAGGTCATATGGCATTACCAACATCTGGACTATATGGAGCAACGATTACTTGGGCTTCTGTACAACCAAACGTCGTTTCAGTTACTGGAGAAGTAAAACGTCCGGCACACGGTAGTGGAAATGTAGACGTGAAGCTTACAGCTACGATTACATTAAATTCAGCATCCACTACGAAGGAATTCATTGCGAAGGTGAAGGAATTGCCTGCTGATGAAAAATATGCGGGATACTTTTTCACATATTTCACTGGAGAAGGTACCGCAACAGGGGAGCAAGTTTACTTTGCACTAAGTAACGGTAATGATCCGTTGAACTGGCGAGAATTGAATAATGGTAAACCTGCATTGACCTCTACCTTAGGGGAGAAGGGTGTACGTGATCCGTTCATTATTCGTTCGCCTGAAGGTGATAAGTTCTACATGATCGCTACCGATCTGAAAATTAACGGCAATGGTAACTGGGGCAGAGCACACACATGGGGCAGTCGTTCCATTATGGTTTGGGAATCGAATGATCTAGTCAATTGGACAGATCAACGCATGGTAGAGGTTGCACCGGAAGAAGCGGGTAATACATGGGCACCAGAAATTATGTACGACAACACAACAGGTGAATATATCGTATTTTGGGCATCAAGAATGTTTGATGATGCATCCCATACAGGCGATGCTTATCAAAAAATGATGTATAGCAAGACAAGAGATTTCTATACGTTTACTGAACCGCAAGTATATCTGGATTATGGATATTCAATCATTGACACAACGATGATTGAGCATGAAGGAAAAGTGTATCGCTTTACGAAAGATGAGCAAAACAACGGAGCTTCTGCTCCATTTGGTAAGATGATCTTCCAAGAGGTCGGTGACTCGATCTTAGATCCAACCTTCAAGATGATTAATCAAGGCGTTGGTAACATCAAATGGGTCGAGGGTCCAACGATCTTCAAATCGAATACCGATGAAAAATGGTATTTATTCGTAGATGAGTTTGGTGGAAGAGGTTATGTTCCATTCGAGACAACTAATCTTGCATCAGGTGTCTGGACATTATCTTCTAACTACAACTTACCAGCGAGTCCGCGTCACGGAACGGTAATTCCAATTACACAACGTGAGTATGATGCACTCAATGGGAAGAACGTACCCGTTAGCGGAATTAGCTTGGACAAAACGACGTTGTCAATCGTAGAAGGTCAATCAGGGCAACTGACAGCTACGGTAGCACCAGCTAATGCAACGAAAAAAGCAGTAACATGGAGCTCTAGCGATACAGCTGTAGCGACTGTAAGTGCGACAGGTCAAGTAACAGCGGTGGCACCAGGAACCGCAAGGATTACAGTAACTACAGTGGATGGTGGTTTATCATCCAGCGCTACGGTAACGGTAACACCATTGGTTGATGGAACACCACAAGCACCAAGCAGTGGTAATGGAAATGGTGGCGGTGACGTTAACATTCCTGCACCTACAGTACCAACAGCTCCAGGTGGAAATGAGCCAGTGGTCATGGACAACGGTCAAATACACATTAAGCCGGTCGTAAATGAGAGCGGTGCTTCTAAAGTGAAGTTAAGTGCGGATACGGTGAAGCGTGCGCTTGATCAAACGACAGGCGGTAAGCTACACATGCAAGTTGAAGCTGATGCAAGCTTGAACGGGCTAACGATTGAGCTCGCAGTAGATGCGCGCTTAACAAGTGGATCTTCTACGATAGATCGCATCGAGATCAACACAGGCTCTGCAGTTGTAACAGTGGCAACCGAACTGCTTGGAACAGGAACAAGTGCGGGAAAAACGTTAGGATTGTCGATTAAGAAAATTGCAGCTAATCAACTGCCAGCTGGCGCACAAGCTCAGCTGAACGGTGAGGTCGTATACGATATCGAGCTAACGATTGATGGTAAGAAACTTACAGAGTTTGATGGCAGAGATGATCTCGTGATTGAATTGCCATACACACTAAAGGCTAACGAAAATCCAAACAACGTCGTTGTATACGATGTGAAGGACAACGGAGAGCTAAGAGTGGTGACGAATGGTAAATACAATGCAGCGACAGGAAAAGTAGAGTTCAAGCCAACGTATCTGAGCAAGTATACGGTAGCGTATGTTGCAACGAGCTTTAAGGATGTGACCCAAGATTGGGCGAAGGATGCGATCTCAGCATTGGGAGCAAGAGGCATTGTGAAGGGTGTAGGCAACGGCGAGTTTAATCCGAATGGTCAAGTGACAAGAGCAGAATTCATCACCATGCTGATGAAGTTGTTTGAGCTATCGGATGAGAGGGCAACGACAAGTTTTAGTGATGTGAAGCAAGGAGAATGGTACCATGGAAATATCGCAACCGCGCAGAAGCTGGGGATTGTGAATGGGAAACCAGATGGACGATTCGGAGTTCATGAGAACATTACGCGAGAAGATATGGCGGTTATGGTATACAAGGCTGTCCAAATTAAGCAACTAGCGTTAACAAGTGGTGAAGCTACAGCCTTCAAGGATGAAGCACACATCGCAAGTTATGCGAAGCAAGCGGTAGAGACAATCCAGGGAGCAGGCATCATAAACGGTGTAGGTAACGATGAGTTTGCACCGAGGAAGAATGCCAGCCGTGCAGAAGCAGCAGTGATGATCTTTAATTTGTTGGGCTTGATGTAGACACATTAAGTATAGAGAAACGCCATCACATTACGTGATGGCGTTTTTATTTGGAATACTGGGGAACTCAGTGTACAAGGAAGAGTTTTTGTTCTCTATTCAGAGGTACGCGCTTTATGCCTTGTCTCAATTAATTTGAATACGTCATCCACGTCGAGGGAAAACATCATGCTCTTGCTCGTTATCGGCTGGAAGTGGAATTCCAGCTTTTCTTTGCCGAATTGCTTCTCTAACTCCGTCCACTGCTCCGTTGACAATAATAGAAATGCCAACGTGTCACTGCCCAGGGATTCCATAAACCATCGAATCTGATATTGGGGAGCGATCATCTCCTCCATAGCCCGAACGGCACTGTCCCGATCAGTCCAATCATCGGCGAACGGAATCGTCAGCGTACGCTCGTCCGAACTTAACACGATATCGACGCCCCTTGGTTTGTCGATTTGGATAATTTTACACTGGATTTGGTGAGATTCCGGCAGTTGGCCGTTAAAGTAATGGATGATATCTCCCTCGTCTTCTCTCCAATCAATCCAGATTAACGACTCGTACTCGAAAAACTGTTCTATGACGTCTTCATCGGACGAATGTTTCAAGACATGGATAATCGGTTGAAGCGTACTCATTGTCATCCCATCCCTTATATAAAGTTGATATATACTCTATATTATCCTATAAGATGATCAGTTCTGAATAGGGCAACAGACATACTGCTTTTCGGAAATAGAACTACTCTCATCTTTCAATTCGATGTTATGATAATGGAGAGTTGTCTTTTAAGTTTAATTTTTAAAAATAGGAGCATGTCAATTATACATATGGAGGTAATAACGTTTGAGTACTCACTATTATTTCAGTTGGTTTAATGATTTTTTTCCAGAAAAGCTGGTCGGGCGGTTACATGAGGATATCACAGATAGAAAATCGCTTGTGATGATAAGCGCTAAGCCGTCTGATTATGAAGGAGAGCAAGTGAACTTTGAGGATATTACGGAATGGACTTGGTTAACGCAGGCTAACCTTAGTTTTGATGAATATCACTTCATTGATTATCGTATGCAGAAAGAAGAGGCTCATCAGTTGATTCGGAACGCTTCTGTCATTTTTATGTGTGGAGGATATCCTGTTCAGCAGCACGAGTTTTTGGCGGAATATGAACTATCCGATATTATTAAGAACAGTAACGCCGTTATCCTCGGTGCAAGTGCCGGTGCATTAAATATGGCTGCAAAATGGATATCTTCGGCTGATACTAATCCTAAGGATGAAACAACTACGTTTTATGAGGGTCTGAGCTTTAATCATTTTGCCTATGAATCTCATGCTAGACGCGACTACAGCACGTTTGTTAAAGGATACCTGTTTCCACTATCTGAACAGATGAATGTTTATGCGGCAGAGCAGGAGAGTGCTATTCGTGTAAAGGATGGTAAAATGGATATCTTAGGCCCTGTATATTTAATTTCTGAATCTAAAATTCAGAAATTGATGGAAACGCTCTGATATACATACGGTTTGTAAACAGCTGCAGAGAATGAGCATTTTTAGACCGCCTTCAATGGCGTTTTTTTTAGCTTTAAAGGTTTTGGATGCTCCTAGGGAATCAAAAAAATCTGGGTATAACAGCGATAGGAAAGTTATTCTGTCATCTGAGTGACCTGTGTAAAAAGGAAAAATTAGCTTGTTGCCTCTACCATCTTTTTCGGAAATGTAGCCAATCAACAATCTCATAACTTTACCCTGATATCGGATGGATTTTTCCCCTAAGATTATCGGTATAGGCCAGATTTCCATCCGTCGTGATTACGGCAGCCTCGATATCCTTCATATTATTAACTTTATGAATAATGGAGACCGCATCTAACCCAAATAATTCTGTAGTATATATATCGCAGTCGAGCGATCTATCCGCAATAATCGTTAAAGAAGCGATATTACTTTCGATTGGATAGCCTGTTCCGCTGTTAAATATATGATGGTACTGACCCCCTTTCTTCTCTAAAACTCTCTCGTATATTCCTGATGTAACGACGGATTGCTCCCGTATACTAACGAGTGCTGCTGCATTTCCTCTAGGTAAAAAGGGATTTTGGATTCCAACTTTCCAGTGACTGGACCCGGTGGGAGAATCGCCATGAACCAGAACATTGCCGCCCATATCGACCATAGCTGATGTAACTCCGTTTTTCTTGAAAAATGACATAACTTGATCGGCAAAATAACCTTTAGCAATCGCGCCAAGGTCGATTTCCATGCCTTTTTTGAATAAATGAACCGTTTGCTGCTCATCGTCAAGCTGTATATGCTCCGGATTCAAGAGTTCCAGCACTGCTTTAATCTCTGTATCCTCCGGCACATGTGCCTCGCGGAAACCAATTCTCCACAATTTGATCAAAGGCCCTATCGCAATATTTAAAAATGAATCTTTATTCAGGCTGTGTTCTTTGCCTATCTTAATAAGATCATACAGTTCCTTGTCTACTCTAAGCGGATGTGATGCGGCTTCTTTTTTTAGCATGGCAAGCTGCGATTGCTCACTGTTGGCACTAAACACTTGTTCATAATGGACAAGCATATTCACGGCTTCCTCGGCAAGCTCTTCAGCATCTGTCCCCTTGATATAGAGGGATATGTTAGTTCCCATAAGCGGTATCGTTCTCGTAAAAGGTTTCATGATAGCCTCCTATATTGCACATTGTTGTCCGTGATTGAGAAAAGTATGGATGAGGTCATGATCCACGCTATTCAGCTTTTTTGCTCCATGATGGGCTATAAAATAATCCAGACTCATCTTCTCTAGAGGGATTGGATAGATGTTATATTCCGAAGGGCACTCCTTGATATGGATGCTTTCAGGCACAAAAGTCAGACCTAAATTATGCTTTGCAAGCTTGAGTACAGTGTAGATTTCATTGCTTTCCATAACGATATTAGGCTGTACCTTATAGACACTGAGCAATTGATCAATCTGTTTTCGGATTGCCGAACCTTTGGACGTTAGAATAAGCTTTTGATTCAAAATGGTGCTGATCTCAATTGTCCCCTCCGGGATGACTGCAACATTCTCTTGATATAATTCGCAGCAACGCGGAATGATGGCCTGGTAACTGTGCCTGCCCCAGTTAAACGAGTTCAAGTTAGGGGAGATACTGCTTGAATTTTGCCCGATCCAGAAGTCCAGCTCATTATTTTGGAGACGTTTCTCATTTTTTTCAGGTAAATCCTCGACAAGATTAATTTTATAAGCAGGATGAAGCTTGAGAAAATCTGGTAAAAAAAGGGGCGTTAAATAAGAACCAAGGCTCGGAAGAATGCCGATCCGTAACACTTTGTTGTCGATCTCCGATACATATGAGATTTCCCTTATAAGCTTGGCGTAGCTATGTTCAAGTGACGTTAGGTATTGATAATATATTTTCCCCTGCTCGGTTAATCGGTACGGAAGTTTGTTGCGAGTGATTAGCTCACAGCCCAACTCAATTTCGATTTTCTTGACAACCTTTGTGAGGTAGGGCTGAGATATGTAAAGGGATTGTGCGGCCCTTCTATAGTTGCTGTATTTTAATAGGCTGTCAATGTAACACAAGATATCTTGAGATTCTAACTTAGACATGTTCCTCACCCCTTGTGAAAAAAGTAACAAACTTTGAATTTGAGGTGATTATAACAAATTAGTTATCAAACTGCAATGAATAACTATTAGATCATTTGAGCTTTGATATGTTAGAGTTAGGCCGAAAGAATCGAGCCTGACAGTAACGAACATCATCTCGAATGACAGAGAGGGGATTACGATGAACTATTTAGCTATCGTGGGCACGAATTCGGATGTGTCAACGAACCGGACGCTACTTCAATTTATGCAAAAGCATTTTGCTAGTGAAGCCCAGATTGACTTGTTTGAAATTAAGGATTTGCCTGCTTTTATTGAAAAAGATGAATTAGAGGATGCTGAAGTTGATATTCCTTTGAAGGTACAAGAGTTATTAGATCAAATCTCTAAAGCGAAAGGTGTCATTATCGCTACTCCCGAGTATGACCATGCGATCCCTGCCGTTCTGAAAAGTGCGCTGGAATGGATCAGTTACACCACTCAAACCTTGAAAGACAAGCCTGTTCTGATTGTGGGTGCTTCACATGGTGCGCTCGGTTCTTCCAGGGCACAAGCGCATCTTAGACAAATCCTGGACTCACCTGAGCTTGGTGCAAGAATGATGCCTAGTAGCGAGTTTCTTTTGGGAAAATCCCAGAGTGCATTTGATAGCAGTGGTAATCTCATTGACGCTCAAAAAGTGGCCGAGCTTGACGAAATCTTCAATGAGTTTGTTTTGTTTACGGAGATCACTACGGAACTGTTATCCAAAAGGACGTTGAAGAAAAAAACGAAAAAATTTTCCTGGCAAGAGTAGGGGGCTAATCACAATGAAAATCATAGCAATCGTTGGCACAAATGCAAAGAAATCGTATAATCGCAAGCTGCTTCAATTCATACAAAAGCATTTTGAGTCCAGAGCAGCCATTGAAATCCTCGATATTACAGATGTTCCGATGTTTAATCAGTCCGATAACCAAACAAACAGTGTAATTATACAATCGTTTAATGAAAAAATTATCGCAAGTGATGGTGTCATTATTGCGACACCAGAATATAACCATTCCATCCCTTCATCCCTTAAAAGCCTGTTGGAATGGTTGAGCTTTGAAATCCATCCGCTGGCTGGCAAACCCGTGATGATCATAGGTGCGTCACAGGGAACACAAGGTTCCTCGCGTGCACAACTGCATCTTCGTCAAATCCTGGATGCACCAGGTGTCGAAGCTAACGTGATGCCAGGGTATGAATTTTTGCTTGGTAGCGCACATAAAGCATTTGACGAATCAGGCAACCTGAACAATGAAGGAACGATCGATTTCCTGGAAACATGTTTCCTGCGGTTCCTTCGGTTTGCCAAAATTTCAAATCAGCTGAACGAAGAAGAAGAATTCACTTATAATCCCGGTGTGTATGAGATCAATGCTATAGGTCACAGTGGCAATCTTCCGATGAAGGTATCCTTTAGTGAAAATAGAATTGAAAGCATCGATATCGATTCGAAGGGTGAAACCGAAGGCATCGCGGATGTTGTTTTTGTAAGAATTCCGAATAAAATCATTGAGGGACAGACGCTGAATGTAGATGCTCTCTCAGGTGCTTCTGAAACCAGTAATGCTGTCATCAATGGTGTAGCCAAAGCGGTTAAACTTGCCGGAGTGAATCCTGACATTCTGAAAAGACGTCCAAAACCTGCAAGCAGCCAGATGAAAGAGGACGAAGAATATATTTGTGATGTGGTCGTAGTAGGTGGAGGTGGCGCAGGACTCAGTGCTGCTGCTACAGCTTTACAACAAGGAGCAAGTGCGATTGTGCTTGAGAAATATCCTGCTGTTGGGGGAAATACGATCCGCTCAGGTGGTCCTGTCAATGCTGCAGATCCTGTATGGCAACAACAGTTCACTGAGAATCCAGGGGAAAGACAGACGATTGAGAATTTGTTAAGTACCGATGAGAGCTTGATCCATCCAGAATATGTAGATGATTTCCATGCACTCAAAGAAGAGTTTACTGCGTATCAGGATAAGTTCGGCACAGAAAAGGCTTATTTATTCGACTCCCCACTTCTTCACAGAATGCAAACGTATTTTGGGGGCAAACGTACAGACCTGAATGGGAGCATGATCTATGGACAATACGATCTGGTTAAAGTACTTACAGACCGTGCCTTGGAAAGTGTAACGTGGCTTGAGGATATCGGGGTTGAGTATGATAAGAGTATCGTATTTGCTCCAGTGGGTGCCCTTTGGCGTCGTGGCCATAAACCTGTCAAAAGTTATGGCTCTGCCTTTATCATTGCACTTAGCAAATATGTAGAAGAGCATTCAGGAAAAATTATTACAGATAGCCCGGTCAAACAATTGATCATCGAAGATGGAAAAATAACAGGTGTTATCGCAACAGGTGTCAATGGTCAGAACATAACCATTCATGCCAAAGCCGTTGTGCTTGCCAGCGGCGGTTTTGGTGCAAATACACAGATGCTCAAGGAATATAACACATACTGGAGCCATATTGACGATGATATCAAAACAACAAATTCCTATGCGATGACTGGTGATGGAATATCGCTTGGTAAGAGTGCAGGAGCAGCGCTGACAGGCATGGGCTTCACTCAAATGATGCCGGTAGCCGATCCGGATACGGGCGAGCTGTTCAGTGGATTGCAAGTACCTCCTGAAAACTTTGTCATTGTTAATAAAAAGGGAGAACGATTTGTTAATGAATTCTCTGGACGAGATGTCTTAACCAAAGCTGCTATCGAGCAGGGAAGTTTATTTTACCTGATTGCGGATGACGAGATCAAGAAAACGGCAGCGAACACAAGCCAGGAAAAGATAGACCGTCAAGTCGAAGAAGGTACCTTGTTCAGAGCCGATACCATAGAAGAACTGGCAGTGAAAATCAAAATGGAACCTGAAGTTCTTAGAAATACGATTGATAAGTATAACTCATATGTGGATGCGGGCTTTGATCCGGAGTTCCATAAGGATACGTTTAGCTTAAAAGTCGAGAAGTCTCCATTCTATGCCACACCTAGAAAACCGGCAGTTCACCATACCATGGGCGGAATTAAGATCGACACCCAAACCCGCGTATTGGATGAAAACGGTCAGCCGATTGCACATCTGTATGCCGCTGGAGAAGTTGCAGGAGGTATACATGCAGGCAACCGTTTAGGCGGTAATGCCTTGACGGATATCTTTACTTTTGGGCGAATCGCTGGTAAGACTGCTGTTGATGAGATGAATGATTAGAATGTAAAATAAGAAATATAGATCACTCTAGATTCCATATGTAAAAACCCGCTTAACACAAGGATTTTCGAGTGTTAAGCGGGTTTTTTCGATGTGGAAATGGTTTGGTTTTGTGGTGGTGGCCACACGAATGTTCTCAGACCCCAAACCAAGCCCGGTGAAGGGCATATACACCTTCTGTAATATCCTCAATACTCAATCCACCAAAACCAATCTGAACCATGGATTGCTCCGCTTGAGCTGGTTGCGCCCAAAAGGGGGATACCGGGTAGACCTGAACACCTTCCTTCTCAGCAGTAGCAATCAGCTTGTGTTCATCCATTCCGTTATGTACACGCATCAAAATATGAAGTCCTGCATCCTCACCAACGATGGTAACTTGAGCACCCATCATCTTCTGAATCATTGAAATAAGTGTGAATTGCTTCTGTCGATATACCTTCCTCATCTTGCGAATGTGGGCTTCCCAATGTCCATTACTCATAAACAGCTCTAGGGTGTTCTGCTGAAAAGGAGAGACTGTTTGATCATATAATCGGTAGTCTTGTTTACGGTGTAGCTCTACCAGGGCATGTGGTAGAACCATATACGCAATACGTAATGAAGGAAGAAGGCACTTTGAAAATGTCCCCAGGTAAACGGTTCGCTGTTGAGTATCCAGGCTTTGCAGGGAAGGTATCGGTTTGCCGACATATCTGAACTCACTATCATAATCGTCCTCAATAATGATCCCATTCTGATCTGTTGCCCATTTCAGTAATTGCATTCTCTTGGCCAGCGGCATGACCATTCCATAGGGGAACTGATGTGACGGTGTAATGTAGACGATGCGGGAATTGCTTTTGTATAACTTATGGATATGAAGACCATCTGCTTCCAGCGGAATCGGGTGAATGTTTAGACCTTTATGTTGAAAAACCGTCCGAACACCGTCATATCCCGGGTCTTCCATCGCGATACCATGACTAACGTTATCTATTAATCCAGATAACACACCGAGCAGGTATTGAACACCAGCTCCAATTATAATTTGATCAGGTGAACAATTTACTCCCCTAGAGCTGTGCAGGTAATTTGCAATTTCAGATCGAAGTCCCGGTTCTCCAAGAGGATCGCCATAAGAGAACAACTTCATTTGGTTCTGGAGCAAGCTCTGATTGGATAACTTGCGCCAAGTGGCAAATGGAAAATGCTCGGCATCTACGTCACCATAACGAAAATTGTATCGAATCTCAGGGCTATCCTGAATACTGTTTTCCAACCAATTTTTACTCACTACATGGGACAGGGGCAATGCTTCCAGCTTCAAATCCATTATGTATAAGCCACTCCTTGGCCTGCTCTGGACATAACCTTCGGCTAATAACTGTTGATAGGCCATATCGACTGTATTACGGCTAATGTGGAGGTGGCTGGATAGTGAACGAATAGAGGGAAGACGACTATCGGCTGGTAACTTTCCGTTCAAAATATCTTTCTTAATATAGTGATAAAGCTGAGCGTATAACGGATCTCCAGACTCTCTGTTCAACAATAATGTCAAATCAATCATGCTAATCCTCCTCGTTGCCAGAACTGACCCTATGATTTTGTTGAGAGTTGTCACTACTTATGGGGTCAATCGATGGTTACAATTATATCAGTTCCGGTCGAATTGAAAAGATATCAGTGCACTGGATTACTATTGTTGTAGGAGGAGAAGGAATGAACAAACCTATAGATGTTATGGAACGAATAGAAAATCCGTCAACAAAAGCGGTGGAAAACTTCAATCAACACCCTGGTTTCCGCCGTATGTTTGCCCCAGACCAATTAACAATAGGGCTGTTTTTACCATTTAAATTCTATAAAGGACACATGGATGTTCTAAAAGGTCAAGCTGACCTCGTGGAAAGCATTGATCAACGCAATTTTGCAGCCGTATGGGTGCGAGATGTCCCTTTATTTGATCCCGGCTTTGGAGATGCTGGACAAGTATTTGACCCATTTGTCTATCTAGCCTATCTTGCTGCAAGAACCAAAAACGTCTCCCTAGTAACAGGAAGCGCGATCTTCACGCTTCGCCATCCGATTGATTTAGCCAAGGCAGCTGCATCCATTGATGTACTCTCGGGCGGACGACTTGTGTTAGGGATTGCTTCTGGCGACCGACCTGCTGAGTTTCCGGCATATGGGATAGATGGGGAGCATCGTGATGTGCGATTCCGGGAGACGGTGGAGTTTTTTCGTGAGCTTATACAGGATAGAACTGGCGCAATTCAATCTTCTCTTGGTCAATTGAAAGAGCTTGAATTGCTCCCGAAGCCCGCAGCCGGTGGCATTCCGCTCGTTGTGACGGGTTCAAGCAGGCAGTCTTTAGATTGGATTGCGGAGAACAGTGACGGCTGGCTCACATATCCCGAAGCAACGGCAAACGAATCCGGTCCTCAGATGCTTGGCCATAAGATTAGTGCCTGGCGTGAAAAAATACCTAATGGCATGTTCAAACCGCATATGACCAACGAATGGATTGATCTTGTGGAAGATGTCAATTATCCGCGAACACCGCTTCGTGGCGGATACATATTACGTACAGGTCGGGCAGGTTTGATTCAGCTTTTGGAGGAATGGCGAGCGGTGGGAGTTAATCATGCTGCACTAGGTATTCATTTTTCGAGTCGGCCTCCTGCTGAGGTGATTCAGGAGTTGGCAGAGGAAGTATTGCCGCTCTTTCCTACGCATGTGGGTCCGAAGCCGTTGTTTACAGGGTGGTAGAGCATAAAATTATTGCCTGATGACACAGATGGCTTTTCTCCGCATTTCTGTTAACGATCAGAAGAGTATCGATCCGCTGACAGCGATAAGGTCAGGGGTTCGATCCCCTAGGTACCATAACGAAAAAGACGTCATTACGAAATATATTATGGTGTTTTTTTCGTTATGGATTGTTCAAGTAGCGAATGCGTAGCTTAGTCCGCGTGCGTGCATGAAGCTGTAAATTGACTCGATACAGCAGATCAGGGATGATGCCAAAGGTATGACACAGTCTTTGTGTAAACGCTTTAATTTAATATAGACAAGGGATGTCGACGGTGATAATATTGTTTCTATAAGAAACTATATTGTTCTTATCAAATATAATTATAAGGACTTCATTCTTAACTACACGAATAACGCCCTGTACTAAAATAATTTAATTGTTTGGTGCTTGAGCGTAGCGAGAGGGATGGGAAATATTATGAGTATAATTGAAAAAACAATCGAATCTTTTGACGGTACTCGGCTATATTCTAGTAAAAATTTAGTTAGTGATGCGAAGGCAGCTGTAGTCATTGTTCACGGACTAGCTGAACATGCAGGGCGCTACGATTATTTGACAGAGAAGCTGAATCAGCGTGGGTTTAGCGTATATCGGTTTGACCATCGTGGTCATGCCAGATCCGAGGGACAGCGTACGTTTTATAAAGAGTTTGATCATCTTATTGAAGATGTTCATGTCATTGTCGAGGCGGCATTGCAAGAGAGCGGCGATCTTCCGCTGTTTGTCATCGGACATAGTATGGGCGGTTTTGCAACCTCGTCCTTTGGAACGAAATATCCAGGCAAGGTCAAGGGCATCGTACTATCCGGAGCGCTCACTCGTTACAATACAAAAGTTGCCGGAGAACTGCCGATGGATCTTCCTACAGGCACGTATTTCCCTAATGAGCTGGGCAGTGGCGTATGTAGTGATCCCGCAGTTGTATCCGCTTACGCGAATGACCCACTGGTTGAAAAACAGATTTCTGTAGATTTATTTAACAGTCTGGGAAATGGAATAACATGGCTCAAGGAGAACGCCAAGCAGTTTACAGATCCCGTGCTTGTACTGCATGGGGCCAATGATGGACTGGTCAGCGAAAAGGATTCCCGTGACTTTTACGGCGATATCGTTTCAACGGATAAAACACTCAAAATTTATGCTCATCTGATGCATGAAATATTTAATGAACCGACTCGTGATGATGTTATTGAAGAAGCAATTACATGGATTGAAAAACGGATCTGATTTCAGTAGAGTAAGAGAGAGAATCTGAAATATGAAAGGGATTACGCATGAAATTAGATTGGATGGGCGACCATCGGGAACTGATTGAGAAAATTATCAAATACGGTAATGCGTACTCAAACACGTATAAGCTGCAGCGAAGTTATGGTACAGACATGATGTTCTCGGCTTCACAGATTCAGACGCTGGAATACATTCTGGAAGCCGAGGACAAGGAAGAGAAGATGTCGGAAATGGCAGCACGCCTGGGCGTAAGCCGCAGTACATTTTCCAAGAACGTGAAGAATCTGACGGAAAAAGGGCTGCTCGAAAAATTTCATTTAAGCGGCAACCGCAAAGACATATACGTCAAACCTTCGACGAAAGGTCGCGAGGTATATGCGAAGTACACTGAATTTGTAAGGGAGCTTTGCTTTGATGAGATTTTCAAGTATGCAGATCAGATTTCAGAGGCGGATAAGCAGAACTTTATTCGCATCATGGATTTGTTTGCTGACGTGCTCGTCTGGTATGGTGAAAAAGAACAGGAAGCGCGCAAGTTAATCAGAATTGATTCCTCTGAAACATGAACCTTGAAATTAAGGGCAACAGCCCATTCCCTCCGCGAATGTCCGTCATACAGTATAAAGTGCTTGATGCAGCAGAGGCTGTAGGACGATTATTCAGTAGGGAGTGGGATGTGTGAAATCATCAACAAAGCTTACCGGACGGGTTATTTATAAAGGAGATCCGGGATATGAAGCGGCGCGCAAGAACTGGGACCCGCATACCGACAAATATCCTAAAGTTTTTGTTTTTGCCCAAAAGACGAAAGATGTATCCAACGCTATCCGATGGGCTCGTGAAAAT
Organism: Paenibacillus sp. FSL K6-1122; assembly: GCF_037977015.1. Taxonomy (NCBI): domain Bacteria; kingdom Bacillati; phylum Bacillota; class Bacilli; order Caryophanales; family Paenibacillaceae; genus Paenibacillus; species Paenibacillus sp. FSL K6-1122. Next base: position 2,260,693 of record NZ_CP150272.1, read on the forward strand.
AATGTACCGATCAGGCCGCGGAGTGGAAGACATGCGCTTGAGGTTAATCTTTCACAGGTTAACGGCGGAATTGTCATTGATGTAAGTGATCTGAATTCCATCAAACTTGATAAAAAAAATGGGACCGTTGTTGTGGGTACGGGTAACCGAGTAGGGAGAATTGCGAATACCCTTGCCAAGCAAGGTTTCATAGCTCCTTTTGGTGACAGCCCTACTGTAGGGATCGGTGGAATTACGTTAGGTGGGGGAATTGGGCCTCTCCAGCGTACCATCGGTCTCATCAGTGATAACCTGCTTGAGGTAGAGATGGTGGACGCCAAAGGAAAAGTGATTCGGGCTAATAAAAATCGTAATTCGGATCTCTTTTGGGCCTCGCGGGGAGGAGGCGGCGGTAACTTCGGAGTATACACCCGTTACAAATTCAAAGTGCGCCGTGCTCCAGCGAAGGCGACTGTATTTAAAATCACCTGGCCATGGGCTCAATTCGAAAAGGTGCTTAAAGTATGGCAGAGGTGGGCTCCCTCTGTGGATACAAGACTGGGTAGCGAGTTGTCCATCGGACCGAAAAAGGGTGGTAATGTCGTCATGGAGGGGCTGTTCCTAGGGTCAAAAACAGAGGCACTCCGTCTATTGCAGCCGATTACGAGTGTTGGCACACCGACAAGTTCCATTGTTCGTTTGTTACCTTACACGGAAGTTGTGAAGTTCTTATTACAACCTGATCCGACCGAAACTCAACGGTATAGCAACCAGTTCTCGTCCGGTTTTGGACGAAAACCATTCCCCGACAAAGCCATTAAATCGATGCAAACATTTTTGGAGAACCTGGAAGAGGGGCCAGGCGGGTTCTATTTCCTCAACTGGGGCGGAGCAGTAAGTCGCAAATCACCTAGATCAACCGCCTTCTTCTGGCGTAAAGAGAAGTTTTATGTGGAATGGACCAGTACGTGGCTCAAACCTTCCCATGCCGCCAAAAATATCGCACTCGCTCGTAATACTCGCAAGAAATTGCAACCATACATTGTGGGTTCCTATATCAACGTTCCAGACCAAGGGATCAAAAATTCCGGTCCAGTGTACTATGGAGCCAACTATGCCAGACTGCGGAGAGTCAAAGCCAAGTATGACCCGAAAAATGTGTTTAACAATCCGCAAAGCATTACTCCAACTCGGATAGTGTAGTACATGTTCACTTGTTTAATACCTCTTCAATGAGTGAAGAAAACACGCCTTAATTGGCGTGTTTTTTGTTGAAGTGAACTTATTTTCAAAAGGAAACTAAAAAGCTGCCCTCGGTCATATGACCAAGAGCAGCTTTTTCACATGCACTATAAGCATGGCAGTTAATGCGCTATTAAGCTTTAACTTGTTCTCCAGCAAATACTTCAACGTTCATTGGAGCGGCCATGAATGCTGCTGCTTGTTGAACAAAAGCTTGGAAATGCGCGCTTGTGTTGTGGGATGCTGTAGCAGCTTCATCTTTCCACAGTTCGATCATCGTGTATTGTTGTTCGCGTTCTGTGCTTTTTGCCAAATCGTAGCTGATGTTACCTTCTTCTTGACGTGTAGCAGCCATCAGTTCTTTCGCAGCTGCGAGGAATGCTTGCTCTTGGTCCGGTTTAACTTGCAGATGAGCGTGAATGATAATCATAATGTATAACCTCCATATTGTGTTTGTTTGGAATGTGTTAAGAAAGGGGAAACCGTCCCTGATATTATGCCCAAGTTGTGATTGTTTCTACTGGCAGACGGTAGGAAGGATGACCTTCTTTGGCCGATTTACCAATCGAGATCAACATAACGGGTTGATAACGTTCTTTGTCCATGCCAAATGCTTCTGCAATTTGATCTTTTTCGTAACCACCGATTGGGTTAGTATCATAACCGTGAGCACGTGCTACAAGCATTAATTGCATGGAAGCAAGTCCAGCGTCGATCATATTAACTTCGCGAATAGCGGAAGCAGGCATATTTTCATAATAAGGCAATACTTTTGATAGTTGCATATCTTTAACTTCTTGTGGCATATAACCGAGTTCTACGGCTTTGCCAAAAATTTCTTCCATATGTTCCGCGTTTTTCATGTCAATGAATACGCCAATGACTGCGGAGGAAGTCAACACTTGATTTTGATTAAATCTCGCAAGTGGAGCAAGCTTTTCTTTACCTTCAGTTGTATCTACAACCAGAAAACGCCAAGGCTGCAAATTGATCGAAGATGGTGCACGGGAAGCTTCTGACAGAATTTCAGTCATTTCTTCACGGCTAATTTTCACTTCAGGATCGTAAAGTTTAACAGAACGACGACCGTAGGTGATTTCGTTAAAATCATTGGTTTTTTGGAATTTGCTTTGAATTGTACTCATGCATGGATCTCTCCTCTATATATGGGTTTAGAAATTGTTCTGCATACGTTCCAGGAAATCGGCGAGTGATTGAACTTCGTCTTCACTGAAATCCTGTAAAATCTGGTTGATAAAATTGGTCTTCTCAGCTTTGTAGCCTTCAATCTGCTTCCGACCGTGGTCCGTCAAACGAACAAAAGTGACCCGATTATCATCGGGATTTTTACGTCTTGTAACCATCAGGTCCGCCTCAAGCTGTTTCAAGTGGCGTGTAATCGCAGCACTATCAATGTTAATGATTTTCTGCAGCATGGATTGGTTAATCTCATCGACCTGATCCAGCTCATGCAGAATTTCAAAGCGAGAGGAACTGATACCTGTACAGCGTTCGAACTTGGGACTGAGTTTGTTACCCAACACGTTCAACAGATTGATGATTTGTTCTTCTTTGGAAACAATACGTGTCATGACTAGACCTCCCGGGTGAATCTGAATCATGAACAACGGCGTATGTTAACCAATGATTAATGCTGCAGTATACAATGCCATTGCCTAATGATTATTTGGATGCTCTCGAATCATTGATGTATCAATATTTGATGCGTCAATCATTGATGGCTCAATTAATATATCATGCCTTTTATGATTTTGCAACAGGTTAGAAAATGTTGCTGATTCTAGCGTTATTATCCCGCTACGTATACATTGCAGTCCATATATGTTGTCCAAATGGGTAAGTTAATATTGATTGTGCATGTTATTGAGAATTGTTATCAATTGATTTATAATGAAATGAAATATACATACTGAGCGAAAATTACAGGCTCTTCATAAAGAGTAGCAAGAAGGTATGTCGATGTAATATGGCGGGAGGGAAAGTACAGCGGATATGAATTTGAATGATCACATCAGGTTGTGGAATTATGTTTTTGTCAAAATACTGGATGTACGCCAAAACGCTTTGCATCCTGGGGAGAAGTTGAAGAATTATCAACTACCAGCAAGTACCTATCTATATATCACCGACGGAAGTGCACGGATACGAATGGATCAACACAGATACATCGTGGAGGGATTCCACATCATTCATGGAGGCAAGCAGGCGTATTTAAATATGGAGACGGATTCGGGCGTGGCGTATTATATGATTTTGTACAAAGCCATCCTAGCCTTGCCCTGTGGGATGGAAATTCAGTATCTGATGGACCATGAACGTCCGTTTCAGGACCAATATGCACTTGTACCAACCCGTCCGCTACACATGTATCAGTGTATGGAGGAATTGAAACAGGAGTGGGAGCAGTCTACTAAGCTTGCAAAGTTACATGCCAAAACCTTATTTCATCAATGGGTATATCTTTTATTGACAGACTTACACGAACAATCCATTCAGCCACATAAACCGGATACGGTCACACAGGCTATTGAATATATGAATGCTCATCTCCATGAGCCCATAGCTCTTGACGTAATGGCAGAAGCAATGGAATGCAGTGTGGGGCACTTGTCGAGGCTGTTCAAACAAAAGTTAAACATCAGTCCCATCCAGTATCTTGGACAGATTCGAATGGAGAGGGCCGCACATCTTCTGGTGCATACCAGTGCAACGCTGCAACAGATTGCAGAACAGATCGGCTATCCGGATGCACATTCACTGAGCCGCAGCTTCAAAAAAATAAAAGGGCTTTCTCCAATTCGCTACAAAAAAGGAGTAAGTCAACGGTTAAACAAGTCGAAACACCCATTGGTATTGAACAACAAGCAAGATTTGCCCAGTGTAATGCAAGAAAGTGCCCTTCATTCGTTACATTCCCATCTATATAATGATATTGATTATCAATATCAAAAGAGTGTTGGAGGGGAATTAATAATGCAAGGAAAATTCAAAATGACAGCACTAAGCATGATGTTGTGTCTCACGCTATTGCTCACGGCCTGTTCCAGTCCAGCGCCGTCTGCAAGTGGTACGCAAACAGAGACCAATGCGACTACTACACAATCGGGTAACCAGGCAACGGAGGCAGGGAAATCGACTGCACAGCCGGAGACGCGGACCGTCTCTACAATGAGGGGAGATGTGGTAATCCCGGCCAATCCGCAGCGTGTTGCTTCAGATCAATATATGGGGTACCTGCTGAAACTGGGCATAGTACCGGTTGGTGTAAGAACATTTATGCTGAACGAAGGATGGATTGAAAAGTCTGGCATTGCTACTGATGTTATAGCGGGTATTGAAGATTTGGGAGGAGAGTTCCCAATGAATCTGGAGAAGTTAGTGTCACTTGAGCCGGATCTCATCATCGGTTCCATTGATAAAAATATTGAGGATTACGAAAAAATTGCAACGACCGTCTTTTTACCTTATTGGGAAGGTGATAAAACTTCTGGCCCACTGGAAAAGCTACGCCGGATTGCTGGTGTTTTTGGAAAAGAGAAGGAAGCAGAGCAATGGATCACGACATATGAAGAGAATATCGAAGAGACTAAGAAGCAGATTGATGGTGTAATTAAAGAAGGCGAGACTGTATCCATCATACAAATAGGGTACAAAGCGTTGTATGTACTTGGTGCAGAAGGCGGGAACTATGGTAGTTCCACGATCTATGAGATGCTGAAACTGCCTCCAACTCAGCAAGCACTCGAAATGAAGGATGGATTCGAGACGATCTCCCTTGAAGTACTGCCTGAGTATATGGGAGATCATATCTTCTTATATGGTTCGGGTAGTGAGGACGCCAAAGAGATCCTGAACAACGAGGTTTGGAAACGTCTGCCTGCTGTGCAGAAAGGACAAGTCTACACCTATGGTTCCTTGGATGGTACAGAGGATGAGTTCGTCATGGAAGATCCCTATTCACTGGAGTTGCAGTTGGATAGTATAAAGAATTTACTATTGGGAGCTGAAAAATAGAGTGTAATCAGTTCACATAGAATCGGATCAGAACAGGGAGGGGACGTGAGCATGGAGGAAAATGATTGGATCAAACAACTGGAGCAACTACATTTCTCTGCTGTCCACGTCTGCCATTACTCTAGCAATCCGGGGGCTGTTCAGCGTCGGATCTGGAAAAGGTTCGCCATTTGCAGGGTCATCGTGGGCAAAGGATCTTTGTCTATGGATAACATTGTACATACGGTATCTCAAGACGAGTGGTTTTTGTTGAAGCCAGGAATGCATGTGGAGTTTCAGACGGATATGGAAGCACCTGTCCGATATCAGATCATTTTATTTTCCTGTGTTACACTTACCCGGCGTAAGAATGCTTGGCATACCGAGGCATTTGATCTCCCTGTGACGGGCAAGCTTAATGTTCCTTCCAATACACGTGATATTCAGGAGATGATGGATACCCTGGTGAGTGGAAAACACTCGTTTACGAGTCTGGAAAAGACGCGCAGGAAACATCTTTTGCATCAGTTGTTGATTCAGTTAATGATGCACGTGAATGAAGCAACTCCCCCTGTAGCGGGGATGGATTCGGCACTTGATTATATGACACATCAGTATAGGGAAGACATTCGAATTGATCAGATGGCCCGCATGGCAGGGCTTAGTGTGAATCATTTTATAAGAACATTCAAACGACAATTAAATATGACCCCGATTGAATATATCCTGAAACTACGTATGGCAAAGGCCAAGCAGCTGTTATTTTCTTCAGATAAAATCAAGGAAATTGCGGAGCAAGTGGGTTATAAGGACGAGCACTATTTCAGCAGAGTTTTCAAGAAAAACGAAGGAATCGCCCCAACGTTGTATATGAAAAATAAAGTGAATCGCATTGCCACCTTGTATTACGGGTTGGACGATTATGTGATAACGCTTGGTTTGAGGCCAGTATCCGCTTTATCCTATGGTCAGAGGGTGGCTCGACATGTTGCCATACCTGCGCTTCAAGCACACAGTCATCAGGGACTTATTCTGGATAGCTTCAATCAGAACTATGATGATTTGAGGCGAGTCCAACCGGACCTGATCATTACAAGTGATCGTTTGGAGCCAAATGACTCCCTGAATCGTATCGCGCCTACCACCATGCTGGAGCATACCAACCATTTTGGCGAGAGGCTTCTGTATATGGCGGACATTATGGGTCGCACCGAACAGGCCGTACAGTGGATAGAACAACATGCTGAACTGAGCCGGGTTCTTCGAGGACGCATTCAATCGAGGTGGGGGAAACAGAGTGCCATGTTCATCCGGGTGACTTCTCATTTCTACCGAATGTATGGATTGAACAACCAGACAGGGGCGCTATTGTATGATGATCTGGGATTTTATTTGCCTCGTGATTTTCCGGAACAACAGTGGGCTGTAGAGAGCAAAGTTTGCGATTTGCAGTTATACGACGCGGATCATGTGTTTGTAATGGTCGATCCCACAGAAGACGCACGTGCTCAACTGAGGCAATTACAGCAATCCAGTGCATGGTTGGCATTAAAGGCTGTTCAAGAAGGCCATGTATATAATGCAGGAGATATTTTTTTCAAAACGCTGGGTCCCACCGGACGCATGTGGGCCATGCGATATGTGGCAGAGCAACTTGGGGTTACCTTACGGTGATATTGTGCAAGAGAAGAGAGTGGAATAATCCATGGTAAGCCTGTATGCTTTTCCCTACTATAGTGATAATGATTATTATTATTAAATAGTAGAGGGGATTTACTACAAATGGTAAGACAGAGAGCAACAACGATGATACTGTTGGCCCTGCTTGTGCTCGTTCTGACGGCATGTAGCAAGGCATCAGAAGTAACAGAAGCAACGCCTCCGCAACAGGATACGCCTGTGGAAGAGAGTGGTACGCAAACGATTGAGCATCTTAAAGGAACAACGGTTGTACCGCAAAAAATAGAGCGTATGGTGGTATTATCTGCTGCTTACATCGATCACATGTTGACGATTGGTGAGAAACCAGCAGGCGTTAATGTAGAAGTTCGTTACGGAGGAGATTATTTGCCTTACTTTGCAGATCAGCTTGCCGGCATTCCAACGGTAGGGTCTGCAGACAGTCCTAACCTGGAGGCTATCCTTCAGATTGATCCGGATGTCATCGTTATTGAGAGTCGAACTGCGGAGAGTACGTATGATCAGTTGGAGAAAATCGCTCCGACGATTGTACTGGGTACTGAATGGCTGGATTTTGTTGATGATTCAACATATTGGACACAGGATCTGTTGACCATTGCCGGGATGTACAACAAAGTGGATCTGGCAAAAGAAAAGATAGCCGAGGTAGAGCAGCAGGCGAAGCAATTAAAAGCGAAGATCGAACAACTGGATCAAAAAAAGTTGGCTTATCTGCGTGTAAGAGAGAAGACCTTACAAATTTACGCGGCAAAAGGACATCCAACCAACACACTTTTGTATCATGATCTTGGATTTGTGCCAACGACTGTGACACCTGCCGAACAACGTGAGGACCTGTCCATGGAGAAAATTGCAGATGTGGATGCTGATTTCGTAGTTCTGGAGATTGACCCGAATGCCGATGAGTATGTAAACAACATCAACGCAAGCTCACTCTGGAAGGCAGTGCCGGCTGTCGGTGCAGATCAGGTCTATACGACAGACTCGTTCTGGTTGTTTAAGGGCTGGGGAGCGATTGGGCGAAGCGAGATTATCAACGAAGTTGAAGAGATGATTCAATAGATGAGACATTATCCAAGACATGATTATTCAGAGATGTCGGAAGTGTTACAGCAATTTTTTGTGACGACGATCCAAGTGGACTGCGATGATTCCAAGTATCCTTTCCGTGTGAAGGATCTGCTGAATGAAGAGAAACGAAACTTGATATTGCGTGAACAGGCTATGCAGCAAGGGCTTCAATTGGGCGGAAGAGGAAGTGCGGCCGTCGGTACACTTTTTGCCAAACGTTACTCCGTATTCGTGATGTCCGTAATTTCAGCATTCAGTCTATACGATACTATACTTAGCGTTGCAGACGATGATGTGCGGTTTGAATTGAATGGTGCAGGTGGCATGCGATATGAGACTCTGCTGGAGAGAACCTCTCTGGAGGGTGAAGATCCTGTTCAGCGCAGGTCAGAGAGTGGCTTGCTCAAGAAAAGAGTGCTGTTACATCTGGAACCTGTCCTGCGAGCGGTAGCCGTCGCTACAAGAGCGAGCGATAAGGTCATGTGGTCTCTGGTTGCCCATAATGTGCAACAATTGTATGCACGTATGATCAATGATCAGAGCATTTGGAAGACAGATGAACGGCTTGCAAAGATTCAAGAAGATCAAAGCCTCTGGCTGGATCGGCAAAACGATAATGCATGTACATTTGCCAATGAGCTGCAGCGCTTCGAACATTCCGGGTGGCAGGGACCTCCGTTCCTGCTACGCCGATATTGTTGTTTGGCTTATCTGGTTGGAGACGGAAGTCATACACATGGGTATTGTGACAGTTGTCCGAAGCTGGATTCGGAATCCCGATTGCGTAAACTTCTTCAGCAGTGAACAGACACTCTTGTACCGCATGGTACGAATCTGTTTCAGACAAACCATGTTCTCTTCGGTTTCCAGTGGATAGAATCTATGATCGACAAGTTACACAACCTGCAGCGGCTTGAGCCAGCGTCTGCGGGTTTGTTGGCTTTGTACAAGGTCACGATACCTTTGCATCGAGGGATAGTATTCGTTATACTTCAAGCTATTGATCAATTAATCACTAACTATTGGAGGGCGGATTATCATGGCAAAGGATGCAGCAGCGTCGGTTAACCGGCGAAATGATATTATCTCTGCAGCAATTGACGTCTTCGCGGAAATTGGCTATTATCGTGCGACCACAGCCCAGGTGGCTGAACGGGCACAGATCTCACAGCCGTATATATTTCGTTTTTTCAAAACAAAAGAAGCTTTATTATTAACTGCAATTGAGGTCTCATGGACACGGGTGATTGATTCGTTTCGAATTGTGATGGAGACGGCGACACCAGATCAGTTAGAGAATGATCTCATTGAAGCCTATGATAAGATTCTGGAATCGCACAAGAGCGAGATCTTGCTTCAGATGCAGGCGCAAACGATCCGGGAGGAAGTCATTCGTCAGGCTATGCAAAAAGGCATTAGTGATGTAAGAGCCATGGTACTGGAAGCTTTCACCGTTGCAGGAATTGCTGAACCGCTAAAAAGAACCATGATTTTTCTGGCAATTGGGATGTTGTGTAATGTATCTAATGCACTGGATATGCCGGAGCTGAAGGAACGATAGAGAGGGAGGTAAAGTCCCTTTTTGAATTTTAGTTATTGATCAATCACTAAATGGATGAAAGAGGTCGATCTACGATGAAAAGAGCTATTGTGATTGGAGCCACAGGTGGAACAGGTGCAGCAATTACGGAGGAATTGATTAGACGAGGGATTTCAACGATCGCATTTGGGCGCTCCCGTCAAAAGTTGGAGCAACTTGCGGTAAAATTGGGATATCCGGATCACCTGCTAATTGCAGTTGGAGATGCATTTCGGTCGGAGGATATTATTGCTGCTTCCCAGGGTGCCGATGTCATATTTCATAGTGCGAATGTCCCTTATAACGAGATGGAGAGCAAGCTGATTCCGCTAGGCGAATCCGTAATGGTAGCGGCAGAACACTTGGTTCTGAAAGTGGTGGTAATAGACGGAATTTACCCCTATGGCAGAAGACAAATGAACGAGGTAACCGAAGAACATCCGAAACAGCCACATACCCGTAAAGGCAAGATACGACTTGCCTATGAACAGATGTTATTCAGCACAAGTTGGAGCAGAGCTCAGGTGATGATCGTTCGTTTGCCAGATTATTATGGCCCATCGGCTAATCAAGCTTCCTATTTGGGTTCAACCCTTGAAGCGATAGCAAAAGGTAAGATGGCTTTTTTTATCGGAAATATGAAGGTGCCGAGAGAGTACATCTATTTACCGGATGCAGCGGTCATGGTGGTGGAGCTGGCAAGCAGAGAGATGACGTATGGACAGAATTGGAACATTCCTGGATCGGGGATCATCTCGGGTCATGACATCGTGCGATTGGCACAGAAGGCTGCGGGAAGAAGCAAACCTGTGATGGCGTTAGGAAGAGTGGGATTGTCTTTGATTGGACTAGGTGTACCCGTTATGAAAGAAATTGTAGAAATGTTATATCTGACTGAGGAACCCCTGATCCTGAGTAGATAGAAGTATGAGGAACGGATTGGCCCGGTTGTGGCAACATCTTTTGAGGAAGGAATTGCATTGACGATTAAGGAGTTGGAGTTGCAGGGGGAGTAGAGGGGAATATATTTTTTAGAGAAAAGTAATTGATTGATCACTAACTGTGAAGGTTTCATAGGTATATTGAATAGGGGGGCGCACAAAGCTAGTCCAGGGCATAGAGTGTACTATTGTAAAATGCGGGGATTTGACGTGGTGTACAAGGAGGGGGGATTCTCTTGTGAGCGGTATATCCAAAAGGAAACGCAAAATTTCCTCAATCAGTACAGGTAAACGGAAAGCAAAAAAATCAAAAAAACACTCTATCCCAAAGAAGAAGAGTAAGTCTTGTAAGAAAAGCAGACGTAAATGCAAAAAAAAGAAAAGTCACAGGATTCCTTTCCTTCGCGGCCCACGGGGTTATCAGGGAATGAGAGGATTCACTGGAGCAACAGGTGCTACTGGGTTAACTGGAGACCCTGGGTATCCCGGCATATGGGGAGCAACCATTTTAACAGGACGGACCGGAGTAACCGGAACCACGGGAAGTACCGGAATAACTGGAGTCACAGGTGCAACAGGAGCTACCGGACTGATGGGCACCACAGGTGTGACTGGTACTACAGGATTTACAGGTCCGACCGGTCCAACGGGTGAGGCGGGAGCAACTGGATCTACAGGAAGCACAGGAGTTACAGGTGCAACGGGTACAGGATCGACTGGAGTCACAGGAACAACCGGCGCAACTGGAATTACCGGATTTGGTGTTACAGGCGTGACCGGTGCTACAGGAAATACCGGTATAACCGGCTTCACAGGTCCAACTGGAGTTGCAGGATTAGCTGGGGCTACCGGGTTCACTGGAGCAACTGGTCCAACTGGGATTGGTGTGATGGGACTAACGGGATCTACTGGTGAAACAGGATTCACAGGAGTTACAGGTTCGACTGGATTAACGGGAAGTACTGGCGAAATTGGAATCACAGGCCCGTCCGGAGCAATAGGAACAACTGGTATTACTGGAACCACAGGTATCACAGGTATCACTGGAGTTACAGGCGCTACAGGATTTACTGGGGCGATAGGAGCAACGGGAAGTACGGGTCCAACTGGAAATACTGGCATAACCGGCATGACAGGGATAACAGGTGCGATCGGCGCAACTGGTGCCACTGGGGGGATCGGGTCTACGGGAGTTACTGGTGTAACCGGAACTACAGGAAGCACTGGTACTTCTGGAACAACAGGCACTACGGGGGCAACTGGATTAACGGGTGTGACGGGAGCAACCGGCGAAACAGGCATCACTGGCGTTACTGGAAATACTGGTGCTTCAGGGATTACTGGATTTACGGGCAGTACAGGTGCGACCGGCACGACTGGTTTGACAGGATTCACCGGAGCGACAGGAAGTACTGGTGAGGCGGGGCTAAGAGGAGTTACAGGCACGACTGGTCTAACGGGACCCACCGGGGTCACTGGCGAAACAGGAACAACCGGAACTACAGGAAGTACTGGAATAACAGGTAATACTGGTGAAACAGGATCAACAGGTACTACCGGATTACCTGGCGTTACGGGTACCACGGGTGTAACCGGTTCTACTGGAATTACAGGCCTCACGGGAATTACTGGTGTGACAGGACTCACTGGGGCCACTGGTATAAGTGGTGTCACTGGTGAAACAGGACCAACAGGTACAACCGGAGTAACTGGCGTTACTGGAATTGCGGGCACAACAGGAACGACTGGAATAACAGGTGCAACAGGTATTACTGGATTTACAGGCAGTACAGGTGCGATCGGAGCAACTGGTGCCACTGGCACAACCGGAGTCACAGGTACGACTGGTGTGTCAGGACCCACCGGGGATACAGGAGTAACGGGAACTACCGGTACCACAGGAATAACTGGCGTTACCGGAGCAACTGGCGCCACTGGAGAGACGGGTCTAACTGGGAACACCGGCACTACTGGAGAAACGGGTACCACCGGAGTTACAGGTGCTACAGGATCTGCTGGGGCGATAGGGGCAACGGGAAGTACAGGTACAACCGGCGTTACAGGCATAACCGGCATAACCGGCAATACTGGTGTAACAGGAGCCACAGGAATTACTGGAGCAACTGGAACTACTGGAGCAACTGGAACTACTGGAGATACAGGTCCAACAGGGGTCACAGGAACGACAGGGTTAACAGGGGTAACCGGAATCACCGGTGAGACTGGAGCCACAGGGATTACAGGTACAACTGGACTAACTGGCATTACTGGAACCACGGGTATCACAGGCGTGACCGGAGCTACCGGACTGACTGGTGTCACTGGGGAAACGGGTCTAACAGGATTCACAGGCACGACAGGAGCGACGGGACCGACTGGGGCGACTGGAGCAACCGGAATTACAGGTATCTCGGGAGTGACTGGCGTAACCGGAATGACGGGAATTACGGGAGCGACCGGGGCCACTGGTGTCACTGGAGAGACGGGTCTAACAGGAGGTACAGGTGCAGCTGGTATTACAGGTCTTACGGGTGCGACTGGGACCACAGGAATCACGGGTACAGCTGGTGTAACTGGCCCAACAGGTGCGACTGGAGAAACAGGAAGTACAGGTGCCACGGGAGTAACCGGAACAACTGGTGTAACTGGAGAGTCGGGTCTAACTGGGGCTACAGGTGTAACGGGCTCAACCGGTTCGACTGGCCCAACAGGAGAGACAGGACTAACAGGTCTAACTGGAGCTACTGGAAGTACCGGTGCGACGGGAACAACTGGTGTTACAGGTGCAGCCGGAGTTAGTGGCACAACAGGAATTGCTGGCGTAACTGGCGCGACAGGACTCACCGGGGTTACTGGTTCAACTGGTAATACCGGAGCTACTGGCATAACCGGGGTCACCGGCGAAACAGGGCCAACCGGCACAACTGGCTTAACTGGCGTTACGGGTACAATTGGTGTGACCGGAGCAACAGGCGTCACTGGAGAGACAGGAGCTACAGGTCTGACGGGAAATACAGGACCAACGGGTGTCACCGGATTTACGGGTCCAACAGGTGAAACAGGAATCACTGGAGTTACAGGCCCTACTGGAGCAACCGGCTCAATCGGAACTCCTGGAGATACAGGTCCAACAGGGGTCACAGGTACGACTGGTGTGACGGGATCGACCGGTGCAACTGGAGAAACGGGAATTACAGGTGCGGCTGGACTAACTGGCAATACCGGAACCACGGGTGTCACAGGAGGTACCGGAGCTACAGGAATTATGGGAGCGACCGGAACCACTGGCGTTACTGGGGAGACTGGTCTAACAGGGAACACAGGTGTAACGGGACCAACCGGCACGACTGGTTTAACTGGCGTAACGGGACTTACTGGTGTGACCGGAACTACTGGCACTAGTGGTATAACGGGAACAACTGGTATTACAGGAGTAACCGGAGCAACAGGTGTCACTGGAGAGACGGGTCTAACAGGAGGTATAGGTGCAACTGGAATTACAGGTCCGACTGGTGTGACGGGACTGAACGGTGCAACTGGAGAAACTGGAATTACAGGTACAACTGGACTAACTGGCATTACTGGAACAACGGGTATCACAGGCGTGACCGGACTGACTGGTGTCACTGGGGAAACAGGTCTAACAGGATTCACAGGCGCGACGGGACCGACGGGATCGACTGGGGCGACAGGAGCAACCGGAATTACAGGTATCTCGGGAATGACTGGCGTAACCGGAACGACAGGTGTTACTGGAGAAACAGGGTTCACAGGAATTACTGGAACGACGGGAGCAACTGGCGTCACTGGAGAGACAGGAGCAACCGGCTCAATCGGAACTACTGGAGATACAGGTTCAACAGGGGTCACAGGTACGACTGGTGTGACGGGCCCTACCGGTTCGACTGGCCAAACTGGTGAAATAGGACCAACAGGCACAACGGGTGCAACTGGTATTACAGGTCCTACGGGTTTGACTGGAGAAACAGGAAGTACAGGTGCCACGGGAGTAACCGGCGCAACCGGAACAACTGGTGCAACTGGGCTAACAGGAGTCACTGGTGTCACCGGGGCTACAGGTGTAACGGGATCTACCGGTTTGAATGGCCCAACAGGAGAGACAGGACTAACAGGTATAACTGGAAGTACGGGTACGACGGGAACAACTGGTGTTACAGGAGCAACCGGAGTTAGTGGCATAACAGGAATTGCTGGTGTAACCGGTGAAACGGGTACGACTGGAGCAACGGGAAGTACGGGTACTACGGGAGCTACTGGTGTAGCAGGCACAACTGGTATCACAGGGGAAACAGGTCTAACAGGAATTACTGGTCCAACTGGTGTTACGGGATTAACTGGAGCCACGGGCACGACAGGACCAACAGGACCAACCGGAGCCACAGGTGTGACTGGCATAACTGGAGTCACAGGTACGACTGGAGTTACAGGAGCTACGGGGAGTACGGGTTCCACAGGAATAACTGGCGTATCCGGGCCGACTGGTGCTACTGGAATTACCGGCGCCACCGGCACAACTGGCCAAACTGGTGAGACGGGAGTAACTGGACTTACTGGACTTACTGGGGTTACAGGTAATACTGGAATTTCTGGAACGACGGGAGCGACTGGAGCCACTGGAGAGACGGGTCTAACTGGGGTCACAGGTACGACTGGTGTGACGGGGCCCACCGGGACTACTGGAGCAACAGGAACCACGGGCATTACAGGAGTGATGGGTGTAACAGGCGCTACCGGCACGACAGGTGCAACAGGACCAACCGGAGCCACTGGTGCGACTGGCATAACCGGAGTTACAGGTACGACTGGTACTACAGGGGCAACCGGTCCAACGGGTATTACTGGTGACACAGGAATAACCGGCACGACCGGCGTAACTGGCATTACGGGTGTGACTGGAGCTACCGGAATTACAGGTGCCACCGGCACAACTGGCCAAACTGGAGAGACGGGTGTAACAGGGGTCACAGGTACGACTGGTGTGACGGGACCCACCGGGGCTACTGGAGCAACCGGTCCAACGGGTATTACTGGTGAAACAGGGCCAACCGGCACGACTGGCGTAACTGGTGTTACGGGCACAATTGGTGCGACCGGAGCAACAGGCGTCACTGGAGAGACGGGTCTAACTGGGAGCACAGGAGCCACAGGAATTACTGGTGCTACAGGTCCAACAGGGGTCACAGGAACGACAGGTGAGACGGGTCTAACCGGGATTACAGGTGCGACTGGTGCTACTGGAGTTACTGGGGTAACTGGATTTACAGGTGTTACAGGAGCCACTGGCACAACTGGCCAAACTGGAACGACAGGAGCCACTGGAGAGACGGGCGTAACAGGTGCCACCGGTACAACAGGTGTAACGGGACCAACCGGTGTTACAGGAGCCACTGGGGCAACCGGAACTACGGGAGTTACTGGCGTAACCGGCTCGACTGGAGAGACGGGTGCAACAGGCGTTACCGGCACGACAGGTACAACAGGACCAACTGGAGCTACTGGTGCGACTGGCATAACCGGAGTCACAGGTACGACTGGTGCTACAGGGGCAACCGGTCCAACGGGTATTACTGGTGAAACAGGAGCAACCGGCACGACCGGCGTAACTGGCATTACGGGTGTTACAGGAGCTACTGGAATTACAGGAGCCACCGGCACAACTGGCCAAACTGGAGAGACGGGTGTAACAGGGGGCACAGGTACGACTGGTGTGACGGGACCCACCGGGGCTACTGGAGCAACCGGTCCAACGGGTATTACTGGTGAAACAGGGCCAACCGGCACGACTGGCGTAACTGGTGTTACGGGCACAATTGGTGCGACCGGAGCAACAGGCGTCACTGGAGAGACGGGTCTAACTGGGAGCACAGGAGCCACAGGAATTACTGGTGCTACAGGTCCAACAGGGGTCACAGGAACGACAGGTGAGACGGGTCTAACCGGGATTACAGGTGCGACTGGTACAACAGGTGTAACGGGACCAACCGGTGCGACCGGAGCCACTGGGGCAACCGGAGCCACTGGGGCAACCGGAACTACGGGAGTTACTGGCGTAACCGGCTCGACTGGAGAGACGGGTGCAACAGGCGTTACCGGCACGACAGGTACAACAGGACCAACCGGAGCCACTGGTGCGACTGGCATAACCGGAGTTACAGGTACGACTGGTGCTACAGGGGCAACCGGTCCAACGGGTATTACTGGTGAAACAGGAGCAACCGGCACGACCGGCGTAACTGGCATTACGGGTGTGACTGGAGCTACTGGAATTACAGGTGCCACCGGCACAACTGGTCAAACTGGAGAGACGGGTCTAACAGGGGGCACAGGTACGACTGGTGTGACGGGACCCACCGGGGCTACTGGAGCAACGGGAACTACGGGTGCGACTGGTGCCACTGGCACAACTGGCGTAACTGGTGTTACGGGTACAACAGGTACAACAGGTACGACTGGAGCCACTGGGATCACAGGTGTGACTGGAGCAACAGGAACCACGGGTATTACAGGAGAGACGGGTGTAACAGGCGTTACAGGCACGACCGGCGCGACGGGAACAACAGGAACCACGGGTATTACTGGCGTGACCGGAGCAGCTGGGGCTACAGGGCTCACAGGTGTATCAGGAGCCACAGGCACAACAGGAATTACGGGTATTGCGGGTGTGACCGGTGCTACAGGAACTACAGGTACAACGGGTGTAACAGGTGCCACCGGAAGTACTGGTTCAACAGGAGTTACAGGTATAACTGGCGCGACCGGAACAACTGGAGAAACAGGAATAACGGGAGCTACAGGACTAACTGGTGTAACTGGGACAACAGGAACTACAGGTGCAACTGGGGTTACAGGCATCACAGGAGCAACCGGCCCGACTGGACCAACTGGGGCTAATGGAATTACGGGGGTAACCGGTGTAACGAGTGCAACCGGAGCTACGGGTGCCACTGGAGCAACAGGCATAACAGGAACTACCGGTGCGACTGGGGCAACGGGGCAGACAGGAGCCACGGGCCCAACCGGCCCCAATTTTGCAACACAAGGGTTCTCGGCATTCCTGGCTACACTTTCGACAGCAACCAGCACTCAGTTAACCAACTGGACGACTACGGCTCCCTATTACGGTAATGCCAACTTCAATGCAACAACAGGAAACTATACCGTCCCGGTAACCGGAAGATACTCCATTGTGGCCACGATCAATTATGCAACGACTGCAGCGATTGCCCTATCTCTGGGTGCTGGGGTTAACCCAGCCTTTCTTGTACAGAGAACATCACCTACGGTAACGACACTTGTCAGTGGCTTGTTGCCCGTCCTAAATGTCGCGATTACGCTACTTACACTGCGGGCAGTGCTGGGAAGTGGTTCAGTGACTTTGGCAGTAGAAGTCGCATTGAATGCGGGAGATGTGATTGGACTGTTCTATGCCGCAAACGGGCTGACGATTACGTTGAACCTGGGCAGTGGTGCTACAAATGGAATTGTGTGGTCTGTGCATGAGATTACCTAAAAACTTCTCAACGGATTGCGCCTATGGACAAATTCGTAAAGTTGTAATAAGTTAGTTTGAAGATATTCGAAGTATCTTTCGAAATTTGGACTAACAAGTGAGGTGGATTGCATGATTCCTATTTTGGGACGCATTAACGAATTAAGTCGAAAACAACGCAACAGCGTCGGCTTGACAAAAGCAGAACAAAGCGAGCAGCAAGAGCTTAGAAAACAATATTTGCAGGCTATTCGAGGTCAGGTGCTGACAACCATGCTGGCAGTATCCGTTGTGGACCCACTGGGTCATGATGTGACCCCTGAGAAATTAACCAATGAAAAATTGCAGCGCCGTGAACAAGCCAGCCAATAGCATTCCTTTAAAAAGACAGACCAAGGTTACATCTTGGACTGTCTTTTTTTTTCTGCAAATCATCCGCTCAGCAGGAACTGCATTAATAATCCAGTTAGAGTTTCGTAGGAATTAACAAGCATGTTAGATATTTTTAGCATTGATGACAATAAATCTACCGCGAACTTCAAAAAATCCCCGATAACTCATATAATAACGATAATATATTTCAGAAAAACAAAGAAAAATCACAATTAATCTCAATATAACTGACAACAAACTTACATCAAATAATCAAAGAAAGATTAGTTCATATATGTATCTCGAAAGGGTTGATGAATCATGAGCCTGGAAGCTTTGAATGAACGTGTGAAGAATGATCTGGCTTATTTGTCATTTGGTGGCGCGAACTGGGTACGTCCAAGAGAACATGCGGATGGTCATGTCTATGATGTCGTCATTGTGGGTGGAGGCCAGAGTGGATTAGGAGCGGCATTTGGACTTCTTCGTGAACGGATCTCCAATATTGTGGTCATTGACGAGAATGCATCGGGGCTTGAAGGACCTTGGGAGACTTATGCACGTATGGTTACTTTGCGCACACCCAAGCATCTGACTTCCATCGATCTGGGTATCCCCTCGTTAACCTTTCGCTCATGGTGGGAAGCACAGGTAGGGCCCGAAGGTTGGGAAGAGGTAGATAAAATCCCGCGTGGAGACTGGATGAATTATTTACGCTGGTATCGGAAAGTGCTGAATCTGCCTGTGCTTAATGAGGTAGAATTGACGCTGGTTGAGCCTATGGAGAACGGAATACATCGACTTCATGTGAACAAGGCTGGATCTCAGATGGATGTTATACTTGCTCGCAAAGTAGTGTTTGCTACGGGAATACAAGGTGGTGGAGAGTGGCATGTGCCATCCATGATTGCCGATAGATTACCTCGGGATCGGTATGCACATACGTCGGAAGCAATTGATTTTGATCGGTTAAAAGGTAAAAGGGTTGCTGTACTTGGCGGCGGCGCTTCTGCATTCGATAATGCCAGTTATGCCCTTGCCACCGGTGTGGCAGAAGCTTATGTATTTGTCCGGCGGGAACAACTGCCTAGTGTTAATCCCATTCGTCAGATGGAACAATCCGGTATGATAGAGCGATACCACGCTCTTCCGGTTGCTGATAAATATGAAGTGATCTCTCATTTCTTCAAATTCAATCAACCGCCTACCAATGATACGTTTAATCGTGCGGCAGCCTGGCCTGGATTCGAACTACATTTGAATTCGCCTTGGCTGAGTGTAGAAGCAACAGACCAAGGCGCGATTGTGCATACCACACAGGGAGCATATGAGTTTGATTTTCTGATTATTAGCACAGGTCTTCTCAGTGATCCGGCACTCCGTCCTGAACTGAAGCTTGTGGAGCCATACATCGCACGTTGGGAGGATTGTTACCAGGCTCCGCCAGAGCTTCGCAATGCGTTGCTGGACGCACATCCATACTTGAGTTCCGGGTTTGCAATGACAAGCAGGAGTGAACAGGGTGAGAAACCGTTGCACGGACTGTTTGTATTCAACTACTCTGCACTTGCCAGCTGTGGTCTGTCGGCATCGGCAATATCGGGGACCAAGAGCGCGGTGCCGAAACTGGTCTCTGCCATAGCGGATCAATTGTTCCTCGATGATCGGGAGATTATTTTGCAACAATTCTATGCGTATGAAGAACAGGAATTTACGGCTACGTGGGTGAAAAGTGGTGCCCTCGCTGAGTAATCGCACTCTATAATATTGTGAACGTGTGGCATCTGATGCTGCACGTTTTTTCGTTTTTCATATGATGAAGGTTACACTTGCCTTTAATTTGTTGTAAAATGTCGGTTGGAACATGTTAAAGGCAGGGATAATAGATGAATGAAATGAACTATGAACAATTTAGAGCCCATTTGAAGAAAGCGTCGCGTAAACGAAATGTACCTTTGATTAAGATCGTAGCATTTCAAGAGAAATACATGAAGATTGAAGAAGTTCAATTTTACGATGTGGAACAAAATCATATGAGTGTTCGGGCCTGCAATACGTTGTGGATGCATCTGGAGAATAAATCTTTCCGTAATATGGTGTCCCAACATTTGCAGTTTTATAGAGATATGGAGAACCTGGGTCGGCATTCCTTTGAGAATCTGATCAAAGAACTATATGATACGTCTGTTCCTGTGCTGCTCGATTACAATCCCGCTCACTATTACACTTCGGGGCAGCTCGCTGAGATTCTGGTCATGGACGAGGAGAGGTTAATTGAACAATTGGAGATGGGCCGCTTCAAGGGTGCTTTTATTAATGAAGATGGCAAATGGCTTAAACCCAAACCGGATGCTATGGTTGTAGAGTCATAAACGTCATGCAGTTCCCATGAACAGCAAAATCCTGCAACGCCGCGCATCCAGCGCTGGAGGCTGCAGGATTTTTAATGAAGATTTGAAGGGCACGGAATTCCAACTTTAAGAACATGAAGTAAGGGAAAGGGACAATTGGACAAGAAAATAAGTCGAAAGATGCGGGTTTTTGAATGTTTTTAAATTATTTTGAATGAAAGTGGTTGTTTTTTGAGTGAATTATGATACTATAGAAGCAGTTGGAGGAATGAAGATGCTGACTGAAGAACGATATGCTGCAATTATAGAGCGCTTACATTTACAGGGAATTGTGAAATTGCAAGAGCTTGTTGATGTGTTGGGTGCTTCTGAATCAACGATTAGGCGTGACTTGATCGATCTGGAGAGTCGTCAGATGCTCAAACGCATCCACGGCGGTGCCGCACTGGTGAATGAAAAAACGCTGGAACCGGGCATGGAAGAAAAAACGTTCAAAAACATTCAACAAAAAACGACAATTGCCCGTTTGGCTGCACAGGAGATCGAAAATGGCGAATGCATTTATCTGGATGCAGGAACGACAACGTTAGCCATGATTCCTTTTATTGAAGCTAAAGACGTAACGGTTGTTACCAATGGACTTTCACATGTTGAGGCTTTGGTAAGCAAGCGTATTCGCAGTTATTTGCTCGGAGGTATGATGAAAATTCATACAAAAGCAGTCATTGGCAGTATCGCATTACAGAACATGGATAATTTCCGTTTTGATAAATGTTTTCTTGGAAGCAACGGAGTTGATCCCGAAATGGGGTATACAACACCGGATCCGGAGGAAGCCTTGATTAAAAGGCGTGCACATCAATTGTCGGGAAAATCTTATGTGCTGGCTGATTCCAGCAAAATAGGGGAAATTACTTTTGCCAAATTGTTTGATTTGGAGGAGGCCGATTTGATTACCGAGCAGATGCCAGAACATTGGCGGCCTGGAATCGCCCAGAAAACTAAAATAATTGAGGGATAACGATGATATATACGATAACACTTAACCCGTCCATTGATTACATCGTGGAAGTGGATGAGCTGAAGCTTGGCGGATTGAATCGAATGAATCGGGATTTGAAGCTCCCTGGCGGCAAAGGCATTAATGTCTCTCGCATACTGAATCAACTTGGAGCAGATAACACGGCTATTGGTTTCCTTGGTGGATTCACGGGACGTTTCATTAATGACAAGTTGCAAGAAGATAACATTCGGACAGACTTTGTTACGATTGCAGACGATACTCGCATTAACATCAAGCTGAAGCATGGAGAAGAGACAGAGATTAATGGTCTTGGACCTGCAATAAGTGCCGAAGAGGCGGAGCAGTTGCTTCACAAATTGTCCTCATTGCAAAAAGGAGATATTGTCATTCTCTCCGGAAGTGTACCTCCTTCACTTGGAACGGATTTTTATGATCGTCTCATTAAAGTGTGCAAGCAAACGGGTGCCGAATTTGTAATTGACACAACTGGACCTGCACTAATGGAAGCTCTTGTACATGAACCATTGCTGGTGAAGCCAAATCATCATGAACTGGCTGAACTGTTTGGTGTAACGATTGATACTCGCGAGGAACTGGTGTTATACGGGCGTAAGTTGCTGGAAGCCGGTGCTAAACATGTGTTGATCTCCATGGCAGGCGAAGGTGCACTATTCATTACCAAAGCGGAAGTTCATCATGCGAATGTGCCTAAAGGCACTGTGAAAAACTCGGTTGGTGCCGGTGACTCCATGATTGGCGGATTCGTAGGTACCTATGTACAGAGCGGAGATTTGCTGGAAGCTTTCCGCACAGGGGTTGCATCTGGAAGCGCAACTGCGTTCTCGGATGATCTGGCAACACGTGAATTGATTGATGAATTGCGTAATCAAGTAACCATTACGACGATTTAGTCTAACGGCCATATAAAAGGTTTTCACTGTAATTGTAATGTAGTGAGGCCTGCCTAGGCAGGCCGACTGAACTTAAGGGAGTGTACCAAGATGAGAATAACAGACTTGATGATCCAGGAAACGATGATCATGGACCTGCAAGCCACAACCAAAGATGAGGCTATTGATGAACTAATTGCAAGCCTGAACCGAAGCGGACGAATCAATGATCCTGTTCTGTTCAAGGAAATGATCTATAAAAGAGAAGCTGAATCCAGCACGGGTATCGGTGGCGGAATTGCAATGCCACATGCCAAAACAACAGCGGTGAACGAACCAACAGTTGTATTTGCCAAGAGTAGAAAAGGGCTTGATTTTGAAGCGTTGGATGATCAGCCTGCTCATGTGTTCTTCATGATTGCGGCTCCAGAAGGCGCAGGTAATACCCATCTGCGTACGCTTGCAGCTCTTTCCAGGTTATTGATTGATAGCGATTTCATCTCACAATTGATGAGTACAGATACACCTGCTGAAGTTAGTGCATTGTTTGATGCCAAACAGGCAGAAGCAGCTGAGAAGGAAGCAGCCAAAGAAAAAGCAAAAGCTGAAAAAGCAGCAAATGCCGTATCCACTTCTACTACTGGTCAGCAACAAAATACTTCTGGTGTGATTGTAGGTAATGCCAATTCGGAAGATTTTGTTGTTGCGGTTACAGCCTGTCCAACCGGAATAGCGCATACGTTTATGGCTGAAGATGCACTTAAAAAGAAAGCTCAGGAAATGGGCATTAATATTCGCGTAGAGACAAACGGCTCTGAAGGAGCGCAGAATGTTCTCACTGCTGATGAGATCGCTCGTGCTAAAGGGGTTATCGTTGCCGCAGACAAAAATGTGGAGATGGCACGTTTCGATGGCAAACCGGTATTACAAAGACCGGTGAGTGATGGAATCCGTAAATCCGAAGAGCTGATTCGCAAGGCCGTTAACGGTGATGCACCGATTTATCGCAGCCAAGGTGGAAATGCCAAGGAAGAGGGCGCAAGTACTGGTAAGATTAGTGTAGGTAGCAAAATCTATAAAGATCTGATGAATGGTATCTCGCATATGCTACCATTCGTTGTAGGTGGCGGTATCCTGCTAGCAATCTCCTTCTTGTTCGAACAGCTTGCTAGCCCTGAGAATCCGATTGTGCAACTGCTTCAAACGATCGGTGGCGGAACAGGTGCGTTCCACTTCCTGATTCCGGTACTTGCCGGATTTATCGCGATGAGTATTGGTGATCGCCCGGCCCTGATGCCTGGTATGGTCGGTGGATTGATGGCGGTTAACTCAAACGCCGGTTTCCTTGGTGGCTTGGCTGCCGGTTTCCTGGCGGGTTATGTAGTTATTGGTCTCCGTAAGTTGTTCAAAGGATTGCCAAAAGCGATTGATGGCTTGAAACCAATCTTGCTGTATCCGGTATTTGGTTTGCTGATCGTAGGTGCCATCAGTTTCTATGTCTTTGATCCAATCTTTGGTTCCCTGAACACCTGGCTTGTAGATGCACTGGGTAATCTGGGTACAGGTAATGCGGTATTGTTGGGCTTGCTGCTTGGCGGTATGATGTCCATCGATATGGGTGGACCATTCAACAAAGCGGCTTACACATTTGCTATTGGGGTATTCACATCCAGTGGTAACACAGACGGTGCATGGATGGCAGCGGTTATGGCAGGCGGTATGGTGCCTCCTCTGGCGATTGCACTTGCAACAACGTTCTTCAAATCCAAATTTACAGAGCAAGAACGCAAATCAGGCCTAACTAACTATGTACTTGGATTCTCTTTCATTACAGAAGGTGCAATTCCATTTGCTGCGGCTGATCCATTACGTGTATTGACTTCTTGTATTCTGGGTTCCGCTGTTGCTGGCGGATTGACACAACTGTGGAGCATTAATGTACCAGCTCCGCACGGCGGGATCTTTGTTGCAGCACTGGCAAACCACGCATTATTGTTCCTGCTCGCTGTTGCGATTGGTTCTGTGATCTCCGGTCTGATTTTGGGACTGTGGAAGAAGTCACCAACGCTTGTGAAGTAATAAATATAAGAAACATCTCCTGGGTGAAATTCACTTGGGGGATGTTTTTTATTTCAGCTTTTACATTCATCTATGGTAAAATAAATATAAATATATTTTGAAACTATGTTTCGTCTAATGAAACTTATGCAGGAGGAATTGGAATGTCTGATGTAATTAAAAGTCAGGTACAGAAGCAGTTTACGAAAAATGCTGGTAAATACGTGACGAGTTCGGGGCATGCCAAAGGTGAGGATCTCGCGTTGCTCGTGGCTTTATCTCAAGCCACTCCGGATATGAATGTGCTGGATATCGCCACTGGGGGAGGGCATGTCGCGAACGCTCTGGCTCCACTTGTTCAGCGGGTGACAGCTCTCGATCTAACGGAGGAAATGCTACAGGTGGCTGAACAATTTATCCAGGGCAATGGACACTGTAATGTAGATTTTGTTGCCGGGGATGCAGAGAAGCTTCCATTCGATGATGATATCTATGACCTTGTGACCTGCCGAATCGCTGCTCACCATTTTCCGGACGTTTCTTCGTTTGTTCATGAGGCATTACGAGTCATGAAGCCTGGTGGAAGGTTGTTATTCATTGACAACGTGGCACCTGAACGTGATGAGAATGACCAGTTTTACAATGAAGTGGAGAAGTGCCGGGATGCAAGCCATGTTCGAGCATGGCGCAAGACGGAATGGATTCATATGCTGGAGTATGCGGGCTTCCGAATGGAAACGATGTTTTCCTTCCAGAAGCGCTTTAAGTTTGAAGAGTGGTGTAACCGTGCGGCACTGCCGGAACGGGAGAGAAGGGAACTTGAAGCAAGTATGTTGAGTGCACCGTCCATCATCAGAAAATTTTTCAATTTTGAAGTGACAACGAACGGGAAGCTCGACAGCTTCCAAGGAGAAAGTGTGTATATCCAAGCGACTAAACCGACTCATGTCTGATTAGGTACAGACCATTTAGCTGGCTGAGCAGTTTATGCAACGGTAACAGGATGAATGTCGATAAAATAAAACAAGCAGAGTACCTTGAACAGGTAGTTCTGCTTGTTTTATTTTGCATATTTATAGTCAAAGCGACGGTTCAGGGTTTTAGTATAACTTTGGTACATTCGTCTTCATGATCGTTGAAAATGCGGTATGCATCGCTTGCATTCTCCAGTGAAATCCGATGGGAGATGATCTCCGTTGGATCAAATTCACCAGCAGTGATTTTGCGGAACAATTCAGGCATGTAATGTATAACAGGAGCTTGTCCCATTTTAAGATTGATATTGCGTTCAAACAAATTACCTAACGGAAACATGTTGTAGGAAGAGCCATATACACCCGTAAGTTGGAGTGTACCGAATTTGCGGATTGCTTTCATGCCGATTTCAATCGCACTCAGTGAACCGCCATGAAGTTTCAGCTTCTGTCCGATCTCCTCCAGCGTGGTTTTTTTACCATCCATACCTACACAGTCGATAACAACGTCGGTTCCGCCTTGTGTAATCTCACGAATGTGCTCACCCATATCATCGTAATCTTCGAAATTAAAGATCTCTGCATCGTTCAAACGTTTGGCTTTCTCCAGTCGATAGGGCAGGCGATCCACAGCAATAACGCGTTTGGCACCTTTCATCCAGGCGAACTTCTGCGTCATCAGCCCAATAGGTCCACTACCGAGTACAGTAACCGTATCTCCCGGTTTAACTCCGGCATTCTCCACGCTCCAATATGCGGTTGGAAGAACATCGGACAGGAATAATAAAGCCTCATCTTCCAGTTCACAGGATTCAGGAATCACAAACGGAGTGAAGTTCCCGTAGGGAACACGCAATAATTCTGCCTGACCTCCGGGGTGGTTTCCGTAACGTTCGGTGAATCCAAAATATCCACCTGTATGAATATCCGGATTGCCATTGGAATTATCGCACTGGCTCTCCATGTCATGATTGCAATAGAAGCATTCACCACAAGCGATGTTAAAAGGCAGGACCACACGGTCCCCCTTCTTCACACGTGTCACTTCTGGACCTACTTCTTCTACAATGCCCATCGGTTCATGACCGATAACGTAATCTTTGGCAGCAGGCAAGGCTCCCTGATAAATATGCAGATCCGATCCACATATAGCTGTGGAAGTAATACGAACGATAATGTCATCCTTCTGTTGCAGTTTGGGATCTTCAACCTCTTTGACTTGAATGTCCTTGATTCCCTGAAACGTAACGGCTCTCATCTTTCATATTCCTCCTTATATAGTGGGATTCTCTGACAATTACCCCATTTCAGCTTAAATGATAGATATACATACTAAATTAAACGACAGGCCATTTTACTTTACGCAAGGCATTGAGCAACTCAGGCGGCGCATTCAGATTGTCACGGACCAGATCCTGCGGGGTTAACGCCATCCACTGATTCAGCGATACATCCTCGAATCGATCACTTCGGAATATCTCCAAAAACCATAAAGTGTCTGTGCCGGTATTTTGTATATAGTGTCCCATTGCGACAGGAACATATCCGACATCTCCAGCCCGATAGTCAAATGTGCGAGCAATGCCATTGCCTCCAAAGACAGTCATTCTCCCTTGTCCTGTCAGATAGTATTGCCATTCATCTGCATTGGGATGCCAGTGCAGTTCACGCATGGCGCCAGGTCGGATCTCAACGAGTGCGGCTGCAACGGTAGTTGAGATGGGGAAGTTGGTGGAGTCGACAATCCGGACGCTTCCGCCGGGGGTAATGAGTGGTTCCTGGGCCAGCAATCGGTGTTTGAATGTGAGAGGAACGGTACCATATGGCGACTGAACTTCTTGGCTCTCGATGGAACCCGGGACGGTATCTTGGAAAATGTAGACCTGTTCCTTCGGCATTGACTGAAAAGCGGATTCGGGCACGCCGAAATTGACAGACAATACCTCTGGTGGGGTATGGGCAAACCAATCGGATATGGATAACGTATTCAGATCGGAGAAGGACCCGTCATCAAACACAAGCAGAAATTCACAACCATCCTCCAGTCCCTGAATGGAATGGGGTAGACCCTTGGGGAAAAACCAGAGATCGCCAGGCCCGACATCCGCAATAAAATTACGTCCGTTCTGATCTACCGAAGTGATTCTTGCCGTTCCCCAGATCATATAGGCCCACTCGGATTGCTGATGCCAGTGCAATTCCCTTACACCTCCCGGTGTCAGGCTCATGTTCACACCTGCCAGTGTAGTGGCAATAGGGAGATCCCGTACGGTGATTTCACGTGACCAACCCCCATGGTTCAATTGCATATGGGTATCGGAAAAAGACATTCTCAGATTGGGCAATAACCCGTTATCGGTTGCCGGAGGTACCAGCATATCGGGGTTTTGTATATCTCTCATGACGTCTCTGGGTCCCAGATCAGGTCCACCAGCGCCATCACTGCGAATGGGTTGCGGGATAATAAATGATTTTTCGTTAGGTTGCTGTCCTTTAGTCATTGAGTGATCCCTCCAGATTCAATAACATGTCACACGCGACATTGTATCGTTATGTTTACACCTATGAATCAGGGCCTGGATAATATGAGGGACAAACGACAAAAAAAGACGTGACCGCATGCGGTCACGTCTTTATACGGATGTGAGAAAGTCGAACAATCCATGAATCCGGTTATCGAATCAAATGAAGGCAGAATTCCAGATCGGATTGCAGATGCTCTTTCATCAGTCGTTCGGCAGTCTGCCCGTCATGTGCCTTGATCGCTTCACAGATCTGATGATGCTCTTCAATGAGGAAGGGGCGCTGATAATACACAACCGTCTGACGGAATAGATAAATGACGGATTGCATTTTGTCGAAGAGATCAATCATCAATGCGTTATTACTCGCGCGCATGATGATTTCGTGAAACTCTTTATTGGCTTCCATAATCTCTTCTTTGCTTCCGGTATGTCCCACTTGAACGCAATGCTCAAGAGCCGCCACTTCCTGGGCGGATAAGAAGGCAGCTGCAGATTGAGCCGCATGTCCCTCCAGTAACTTCCGTAATTCAAACGTATTTCTTAGATCGGTCTCGGTTAGCTTGACGACCCGTTTGTTCACGACTAATCCTTCCTGTTCCAGCCGGCGGATGGATTCTCGGATCGGAGTCCGGCTGACATTCAGATCGGTCGCCAGCTTCTCTTCCACAAGTTTGGATCCCGGAGAAAGGGTGCCTTGCAAAATCATGTCCCGCAGAACTTCATAGGCCTGCTGATAAGCTGGACGGGACTTGTCCGTACTTGGTTGCATTGTATTTCACCTCTCCCTTTACTTTAGCGAAAAAGAAGGCAATAAACAACAAGATTAAAAACCAAATTTTAATTTTCGGATACATAAATAATAAAATTGTATACAAAAATTAAAATGTTGTGTACAATAACGAATGTGAACAGGAATGATAGCGATTACAAGAGTGAAAAGCGAAGAATTTAGGCTGGAGGGATTGCAAGATGAAGAAACGAATTGGATTTATTGGACTCGGTATTATGGGACGTCCTATGTCATTGAACCTGATCCGGGCGGGATATGATGTAAGCGTATACGATATTAATCAAACGGCTGTGATGTCATTGGCTGATGCAGGAGCGCGAGGCGCAGCATCTCCGAAAGAGGTGGCTGAGCATAGTGATGTCATCTTCACGATGCTGCCCAACTCAGAGCATGTCCGCACCGTTATAACGGGCGAACAAGGTGTACTGGCAGGAGCCAATACGGGAAGTATCATTATCGACATGAGCTCAATCTCGCCGGTCGTTTCCAAAGAGCTGGCTCAGCTTGTATCCAAATCAGGCTTGCATATGTTGGATGCGCCCGTAAGTGGTGGGGAACCCAAAGCTATAGATGGTACACTCGCCATCATGGTGGGTGGCAATGAAATGATTTTCGAATCTGTGAAAGAGGTTCTGCAAGTGGTCGGACAGGATGTAACGCGAGTGGGGGATAATGGTTCAGGTGCAACAGCCAAGCTGGCGAATCAGATTATCGTGAACCTGAATATTGCCGCCATGTCCGAAGCGCTTGTATTTGCAGCCAAGGCTGGCATTGATGTAGAGAAGATGTATCAGGCAATCCGTAGTGGCCTTGCTGGAAGTGCGGTACTGGATGCAAAAGTGCCACTCATTCTGGATCGTAACTTTGTCGCTGGAGGACGGATTGATATTAATCTCAAAGACATGACCAATGTGATGGAAACGGCGCATGATATCGGTGTTCCTTTACCGCTTAGCAGTCAGTTGCTGGAGATTTTCCATGCACTGAAGATTGATGGTAAAGCCGCAGATGACCATGGCGGAATCGTTCAGTATTTTGAGAAACTCGCAGGTGTAGAAGTGAATCGGGTCCAATAAAAATTCAAAAAAGAAAAAAGAATTTTAATAGATATAGATATGAGGTGGAGAGACATGACCTATCAGACGTTATCGGATATCCCCGCAGCTCTTCGGACGGAAAACTCTTCTGAAGGAGTGCGAGGACAGATTAAACAATTGCAGGATGCGAGGGCTCGCAAAATTATCGTGCTGGATGATGACCCAACCGGTGTACAGACGGTTCATGATATTGATGTGTTGACACAGTGGGACAAGCCACTGTTGCAGGAGGCGTTTCGATCCTCTGAATCGTTGTTCTATATTTTGACCAATACACGAGGGCTGGATGCAGATACAGCGGAACGTATTAATCGGGAGATTGCTCGCAATGTGCAAGAGGTTGCAGCAGAGGAAGGAACGAATTTCACCTTTGTGAGTCGTAGTGACTCCATGCTACGTGGTTATTATCCGCTGGAGACGGATGTGCTAGCCGAAGAAGTGGCGCGTGTCAGCGGACGTGCATATGACGGACAACTGATCATTCCGGCCTTTTTCGAGGCAGGACGGGTTACGATAGGCAACACGCATTATATGGTTGAAGGCGAACAGTTGATTTCAGTTCATGAGACGGAATTTGCCAAGGATAAAGTATTTGGGTATGAGCATGGAGATCTGCCATCGTGGGTGGAGGAGAAGACTTCAGGCCGTATTAAGGCTAGTCGCTGCCTCACCATTTCACTGGAGGAAATCCGTCAAGGAGTCGATATAGTCAAAGCGATTTTGCTAAAAGCCGAAAGCAATGTACCGATTATCGTGAATGCGCTCTCTTATGCAGACATGGATGTACTTTCTCTGGCTTTGCTTCAAGCAGAGGATGAGGGGAAAGCTTTTATTTTTCGGACGGCGGCTTCCTTTGTCAAATCGTATGCAGGCATCTCGGATCAGGCATTTCTGCCGAAAGAGCAGCTGATCGCAAGCGGACAGGAACAACATGGCGGAATCGTTGTTGTTGGTTCCTATGTGCAGAAGACGACTCGTCAACTGGAACAACTGCTTACGTTTCCGGGCATCATCAGTCTGGAGATCGATGTGGAGCGTGTATTAACGCCGGATGGATATACGGAAGAAATTCGACGTGTGATTGTTGAAGCGAACAGACAGCTTGCGGAGGGCAACAATGTTGTTGTATACAGCAGCCGTAAGCTCATCACCGTAGAAGGACATGAGGGCAATTTCAAGATCAGTCAGACGGTATCATCCGCGTTGGTCGAGATTGTGCAATCTCTTGAAGTCGTACCGAAGTTCATTATTGCCAAAGGTGGCATTACATCCAGTGATGTGGCAACAAAAGGTCTGGCCATACGCAAAGCAAGGGTGCTCGGTCAAGTGGCTGCGGGCATTCCGGTATGGTTGACAGGGGAAGAAGCCAAATTCAGTGGTATCCCATATATCGTGTTTCCAGGGAATGTTGGCGGGGAACGTGCGCTACTGGAGACGGTAGAGAAGATCGAAGCTTAAGCTTAATACGAAGGTGCGCAGTGTTCAGGTCGTTTGGGCCAGTGTAATTCTGCGTGCTGACACAACATAACAACTTGGGGGAGGCTATTCGGATGTATTCCGTATTCGGTCTTAGTCATGATGCAAGTCTGCTGCTCTACGCACTGATATCCATTCTTGGATTGATTCTGTTAATTGCCAAATTTAAAATGAATCCATTTGTTGCCCTAATCGTGGGCGCTGTCTTTATGGGATTGATCTCGGGTATGCCGTTCACGGATATCGTGAAGTCTTATCAAGAAGGTGTTGCAAGCGTTCTCGGATTCATCGCGATTGTTCTGGGACTTGGAACGATGCTCGGGAAACTCATGGCCGAGTCTGGTGGGGCGGAACGAATAGCCCAGACACTCGTTCGTGTCTTCGGTGAGAAGAATGTACACTGGGCGATGATGGTTGTTGCACTGATCTGTGGTATTCCGGTATTTATCCAGGTTGGGATCGTGCTACTCTTCCCGCTGGTATTTGTTATTGCGAAGCATACAGGGACGTCGCTGATCAAAATCGGACTTTCACTTGTCGCGGGTCTTGCCGTGGTACACAGTCTGATTCCGCCTCATCCGGCGGCGATGCTCGCGGTAGGAATCTTCAATGCCGATGTTGGTAAAACAATATTCCTGGCTCTGATTGTATCCATTCCAGCCGCAGCAATTGCAGGTCCGCTCTATGGAACATGGATTTCCAAGCGGATCAAAGTCGAGACTTCAAGTGAGCTAATGGAACAGTTCACTGAGACCAAAGATCGGGAACTGCCTGGTTTCGGCATCACCCTCTTTACGATCTTGATTCCGGTGATTCTGATGTTGCTCGCTACGATTGTGGATCTGATTTTACCAGAGACAAACGGATTCCGTCAGGTCGTTGATTTCATCGGTAGTCCGATTATTGCACTGCTGCTCGCTTTGCTCTTTTCCTTTTATTCTTTTGGATATGCACGTGGTTTCAGCAAACAGCAGATATTGAAATATACAAATGATTGCTTGGGCCCAGTTGCTTCCATTATCTTGCTGATCGGTGCAGGAGGCGGATTCAACCGTATCCTGACAGACAGCGGTGTAGGTGACGCGATAGCGGGTTTTGCCCAAAGTGCGCATCTGTCGCCACTCGTGCTGGCCTTTGTTATTGCCGGATTGATTCGTGCGGCGGTAGGTTCAGCTACGGTTGCTATGACAACAGCGGCGGGCATTGTGGCTCCAATCGCTATGACGATGCCGGGGGTAAGTCCGGAGTTGCTGGTGCTCGCAACGGGAGCAGGTTCAATTATTTTGTCCCATGTGAATGATTCGGGATTCTGGATTGTCAAAGAGTATTTGAATCTGTCTGTGCCGCAGACACTTAAGACATGGACGGTCATGGAGACCATTCTCGGATTTGCCGCCTTTGGCATGGTGTTATTGTTGAGTGTCTTTATCTAACAAGGAAAAAAAACCATAAAGCCTATAAACCTAAAAACACGCCGCTATGGCGTGTTTTTTTGTTATGTTTACTGCTCACCATCCATCATGATTAAGATGGGGTGATTGTGGTCTTTCCAGACTGCGTTGTACGAAAACGCTGCTCGTAGATCTCGTTTACCCGCTTTAAAACAGCAGGGCCTTGCTCTGTGAAACGAAGCGCTGCCGCTTTATTTTTAACCAGGAACGCACCGGATTCGTGTCTGTTTGGGGATAAGGCCGCATTGTAGAGCAGCGAAGCGCCATGGCTTGGATGAGGAAAGAACCATTTCATGATAGGTTTGATATAGAAGGGCAGGCCGGATGTTTTGTTGCCCCTTAGCGTGTTATTTCCACCGGGATCTACGCTTAGTAATTGTATGCCATCCGCACTGGCAGACTTGGCAACCTCGCGTGTCCATAGGGATAAGCCGAGCTTCGAGGTGGCATAAGGACCAAACAGCTTTTTGAATTCGGCTGGACGTTCCAGGATGTTCATATCAAATTGTCTGACCATATTGAACGAGGTGGTGGAAGTATTAATAACTGTTTTCATCTGTCCTTTGAGTAATAGCTCAACTAATTCCATGTAGATGATGTAAGGGACTACCGTCTGAAGTTCAAAGTGTAGTTCATGCCCCTGATCAGAGAAACGAAGTTCGGCAGCGCTACCCCCGGCATTGTTAAACAAGACATCGATCGAATCGGTATCGGATTTAATCTGATCCAGTGCAGTTCTCAGACTGTCATAGTTGGTCAGGTTAGCCTGAACCCAACGGAGCTGGCCTGAACGTAAGGCGTTCTGAATATCGGTATCCTCGGATGGGAAAGCAGAACGGTTGAGACCGATTACCTGCCATCTCTCAGCGAGTAACCTGCGTGTCAGTTCAAGACCAATTCCTGACGTTGAACCTGTGATGAGAGCGGTGCGAAGCTGATTTTGTATATTCATATATACCTCCAGATAGAATGGGATTACAGAACGAATCTGTATGCTGCGCTCATTCTATAACTTGGAGTCGACTCCAAGTCAAGGGGTGTTGGGATGGAATGGATCATGCTTGACTTGGAGTCAGCTCCAAGTTGTAATATGGAGAGAAATGAATGTGGAGGAGGCCCATATGATGAGTGAGAATGAAGTGTTCTCCATTAAAGAAACGTCAGAACAGGCCGGATTATCAGAAGATACAATTCGTTATTATGAGAAGATTGGGCTGCTTCCCCGAGCGGAACGCAAGGCCAATCGCCATCGGGTATATCGCTCGGAGGATATCCATACGATGAAGTTGATCACTTGCCTGAAAAAAACAGGAATGTCTCTGGAGGAAATGAAGCCTTATTTACAAATGTCCATGGATTCCGATCTCGCCGATTTCCCGGATGAACGGGAGATGCTGGTGAATCACCGGAAGAAAGTTGAAGCACAGATTGCTTCGCTACAGCAGGTGGTTGATTTTATCGACGAGAAGTTGGAGAAACGAAGTATGTATCCTGATGAATGTCCTATTACCGGGGAGAACCAGATGTCTGTTTTTGAAAAACAGAGCCTATTCTCTTGATGGCACTGCTACCTATTTGAATCCGAAAACCCACGTCATGATGACGCGGGTCTTTTTGCTGTTTCTAGTTTTTAATATCGAGTGTATGACGAAGTCGTTTGATATCGCTTTTGGGAGGGAGACCATACATGCGTGCATACTCCCGGCTGAATTGAGACGGACTTTCATAGCCAACCTGGAACGCAGCGTTGGCGGCATCGGTTGAACCTGCAAGCAACATTCGCCGGGCTTCATGCAATCGAATTTGTTTCTGGAATTGCAAAGGGCTCATGGCGGTAATCGCTTTGAAATGATGATGTAGTGAGGAAGAACTCATGTTGATCATGGCAGCAAGTTGCTTAATCCGAAGTGGCTTAGCGTAATCAGATTGGATGACTTCGATCACCTCAGCGATGTGCTGTGCATGACTGTCCTGAATCGCAAACTGCTTGATGGAATGTCCATGTTCATCCTGAATAATACGATATAGAATTTCGCGGATAAACAGAGGGGCAAGGACAGGAATGTCTTCAGGTGTATCCAGCAGCCGAACCAATCGGATCACGGCTTCAAGAAGGGAAGGTTTGGTTGAGCTAACAAACAATCCTCTTTGTGTTGAATGGTCAGGTTTGGGTTGTGCAGAAGGCGTATCCTGAATCAGATCAAAAATCTGCCCTGAATCAAAATCTAATCGAATACATAGATAGGGATGTTCGGTTGTAGCCTGTACAACCTGCCCTGAAATAGGCAAGTTTACGGAAGCCACCAAATATTGTGACAGGTCGTAGGTGTAGCTCTCGCGGCCGAGTATAACTAATTTGGAACCTTGGGCGACAATGCAAAGGGAAGGCTGATAAACGGAATATATGGGTTGTGAGATCTCGGAGGCACGGATTAAGGCAAGGGATGGAATTGCTGTTGGATGTATCCCGTCACTTGGGGTGAAATGCTCAATAAGTTGAGCCAATTGTTGCTGCTCCGTGATGCTCGTATCCGCTTCATTTGTTTTGATAAGCATGAATTGCAGCCCCCTTGTAAACCACGATTACTATTATTTTAAAATGCTCTGGAGGAATAGGCAAGAATACTGCGGGATTTTTCTATCGTACAACGGTTGATCCTTTACATAATGGAGAGAAGCCACGGAATCTTTTGAAGCAGAAAGGAGTGAGAGACAATGGAGCGCAATTCAATGGGCGACCAACAAGAACCAAAACACCCGTATGTGGGGATGTGGGTCACGAAGGATGGATATATCAGACATGAACTTCTTCCTTGCGGTAGATATGATGAAGCGAGAGGAGATCGGCAAAGTGCATATCAGGGTCGCTATGTTGTTCATGGGAAACATATAGAGTACGTGGATGATACGGGATTTACAGCGGATGGAGACTTCAGGGACGGCGTTTTGTACCATGCAGGCATGGGTTTTGTATAGAGAAAATGTACAATAACAACTAAATAAGGAGCGATTAAAATATGTCCAATGTAAAAGGGAAAGTGGTTGTCATTACCGGTGCGAGTAGTGGAATTGGCGAGTCAACAGCTCGATTGCTTGCACAGCATGGAGCACATGTAGTTATTGGAGCTAGACGTATGGAACGTTTGGAGGCATTGGCCTCCTCCATTCGTTTGGAGGGCGGATCGGTGGAGTATCATTCGCTGGATGTTACCAGATTGGAAGAGATGCAAACCATCGTTGACCTCGCTCAAACTCGCTATGGACGTATCGATGTTATTTTAAATAACGCTGGAGTTATGCCGCTATCTCCCCTTGAATCGTTAAAAGTAGATGAGTGGAATCGCATGATAGATGTTAACATTCGTGGTGTTCTGCATGGCATTGCGGCTGGACTGCCCGTCATGAAAAAGCAGGGTTTCGGCCAGTTTATTAATATCGCCTCTATTGGAGCCTATGCCGTGTCACCAACGGCAGCGGTGTATTGTGCAACCAAATACGCGGTCCGCGCCATTTCGGAGGGGTTGCGACAGGAATTAGGCGGAGATATCCGTGTAACCCTTGTATCACCGGGCGTGACGGAATCGGAACTCGCGGATACGATTTCTGATGAAGAAGCACGTGATCTCATGAAAGAGTATCGGCGCATATCCATTCCTGCCTCGGCGATTGCGCAAAGTATCTTGTATGCCATTAGCCAGCCGGCAGAGGTGGACGTAAATGAGATTGTAGTGAGACCGACAGCAAGCATGGCTTAAGTTCGGATCCTCTTTTGGTATATAATAGATTCAATTGATACGAAAAGAGGAATAGTGCAGTGACATTACAACAACTAAAATATGTGATCGAAGTTGCCACGCGCGGTTCCATGAATGAAGCAGCCAAAAGGTTGTTTATCTCGCAACCCAGCCTTTCGAATGCCATTCGGGATCTGGAGCAGGAGTTGCGAATTACTATTTTTGAACGTACCAATAAGGGAATATCTCTGTCTAAAGAAGGCGTTGAGTTTCTGAGTTATGCACGTCAGGTGGTAGAACAAGCTGAATTGCTGGAGAATCGTTATCTGAACGCCAAGCCATCCCCGCAGCACTTCTCTGTATCGACGCAGCATTATGCGTTTGCAGTGAATGCCTTTGTTCGTCTGGTGCAGCAGTATGGTCAGGATGAATACGAGTTGGCGCTTCGGGAGACAAAGACCTACGAGATTATTCAGGACGTGAAAAGCCTGCGTAGTGAAATTGGCATCCTGTATTTGAATGAGTTCAATGCCAAGGTAATTAACAAATTGTTAAAAGATGCGGGATTGGTTTTCACGAGTTTGTTCACAGCCAAGCCCCATATCTTTATCAGTGTGAAGAACCCGCTGGCGAAGCAGGAGTCGGTTGCAATCGAGCAACTGCAGGATTATCCGTACCTGTCATTTGATCAGGGAGAGTACAATTCCTTTCACTTTTCCGAAGAGATCCTGAGTACGTTATCTCACCCCAAAAGCATACAGGTCAAT
Organism: Paenibacillus sp. FSL K6-1122; assembly: GCF_037977015.1. Taxonomy (NCBI): domain Bacteria; kingdom Bacillati; phylum Bacillota; class Bacilli; order Caryophanales; family Paenibacillaceae; genus Paenibacillus; species Paenibacillus sp. FSL K6-1122. The sequence goes on from NZ_CP150272.1 coordinate 2,298,239, forward strand.
GACCGCGCAACATTGTTTAACCTATTGATTGGTCTGAATGGTTATACGATCTCTACGGGCGTACTTAGCGCTGATCTGAACGGAGACGAGATCATTCCTGTACCGCTGGAATGCGAGGAATCCATTAATGTAGGGTGGATAAGCCACAAGAGCACTTCTCTCTCTAATCTGGGTGTAGCATATGTCCAGGCTCTGCATGAGGCCATAGGGTCTTAGAAGTGTTAAATGGTTCATCAAAAGGCCGTTTCCGTATGAGTCGGAACGGTTTTTTTGTTGTACTATGATCTTTAAAGTATAGGGTGGTATGTTGTCATCACGTGTAATAGAATGAAGGTATATGTCGAATGTGTGCAAGAGATCGAAGGGAGAACGGTTAGTGAGAGTTCTGTATCGGAATAAAAGTGAACAGCATGAGCTGACGGTATATGATACCAAAAAGCTTTATGGAGAGAAGGGCCAGTTTCGTGTATTAGAATTCTCCAATGCAGCTGTGCAGGGAGCCATGGATCTGGATGAGCCTAACCGGATGGTGTTGGAGTATCCGAGAGCGATGGTGCATCTAATGGAACGGAATGATCCTGAGTTTGATACCGTATTTGTGGTGGGACATGGTATTGGCACATTGCCAACCTACTTGTCTGATCGTCAGGTAAAAGTGGCTGAGCTTGACGCGGAGGTCGTGGAGTTGAGCCAAACCTTTTTTGGTTATGAGGGAAGCCCTGTGCTCATTGGGGATGGTCGTGAATTATTGAGCCAGGAACCTGCTGCGTCATATGATTATATTATTATTGATGCCTTTACGGCAACGGGTACACCCGAGCAGTTTATATCCAGTGATTTTTTTGCGATGGTCAAGGACAAGCTGGACTCGGACGGAGCTGTCATCCTTAATGTGTTTGGGCGTGCGGGCAACGATCGGCTTGTCAATGCGATCTATACGACACTTCAGGCACAGTTTGCCTATACACGTGCATTCGCATTACCTACAGAAACAGCGGATGAAGTTCAGAATCGCATTTTAATGGGTAGTCATCACCCGATCGAATTTCAGGTTCGTCAGATGGCAGGGTTTGTTGAACAAGAGCCAGAAGAAGGATATATCATTGTCGATTAGGGCGATCCTGAACAGTGATTCTTCCAGGGAAAGTAAAATGTCATTAAATCGTCAATCTTACGATGTAATTGTTAAGATTTCTCAGTCTCTTTATTTGATCTTAACAACTTTCGTATAAGATAGAAGGAATATGCTTTTTCATGAAAATCCGGGGGAAGTAAACGATGATTGCACAGATCAAGAGATCTAGAAGATTACGAAGAAAAATAAAAAACATCAAGAAGATCAGCCTCACGGCTTTACTCGGCGGGTTGGTCACTATTTCAGTTATAATGACATTGACCCTCATGGTCATCTCATCTTATACATCTCAGAAACAGTCACTCATTGATAACACCCTGTCCTTAAACTATGCAAGCGCTGTGCAAATGAGTCAAACGCTGGATTCGCTTTTTTATTCCATGCAAGAGAGCTTGAAATATGCAGCCAATTATTTCCCGGATATGGATCACTCCAATACAAAAGAGTTGAATTCCACATTGGATTTGGTTCGCAATAGTAGTAATTTTTTTAATTCCGTTTCTTTGGTAGATAAAGCGGGAGTAGTCAGGTCTACCTCACCTTACTCACAGGCTAGCGTAGGTCACCATGTTAGTTCCAATGCAGCAAAAGAAGCGGTTAGCTTGAGGACTTCGTATATCTCCGAAGCGTACCAGACACCCAGAACCAAACGCAGAATTGTATTTGTCAGTGAACCGATCTTTGATTCGGCAGGGGAGTATCAAGGAACAATCGGTGGAAATATCTTTTTACAGGAAAATAATATATTGAGTCTGTCTTTTGGCAGTCAGCTCAAGACAAGTAACGGGTCCTACTTTTTTATTGTGGATAAGAAGGGCACTTTGTTATTTCACCCAAACACCAACCGAATTGGTGAAAATGTCAGTAAAAATGAAGTGGTGCAAAAGCTGTTAGCAAACAAGCACGGTAAAGAACAATACAAAAACCTGGCAGGTGTGGATTCGCTTGCAGGTTATTACAAAGTTCCATCAACAGGTTGGGGCGTCGTAATCGTGTCTCCAACCCAAACGGTGTACGATCAGTTGAATCATCATATCCGTATGTTGTTGCTGTACACTTCAGTGCCTTTCCTGATCCTGACCCTTATTGTGGTTCGGGTTGCACGCAAGCTGGCCAGTCCTTTTGCTATGCTGGCTGATTTGGTGAATCAGGTCGATAAGGGACAAGTAGAACTGCCTGTGATGAAACCTCACTGGAATAGAGAGGCAGACCTTCTAACAAGAGCAGTTGTTGGCGCATTGGCGAACTTTAGGAAACAGACAAACCAGCTTGTCTATGATGCCAGAACAGATGTTTTAACAGGCATGAACAATCGCAGAACCTTCGAAGAAGTCATTCAGGAATGGATTCAGGATGAGGCGCCATTCTCCATTATTGTTCTGGATATCGACCGCTTCAAGTCCATTAATGATACATTCGGGCATCATGCTGGGGATGAAGTATTAAAACACATTGCCAATATCATTCAATTGTCTGTTCGACCAGAAGATGTCTGCGCCCGGTTTGGTGGAGAGGAATTTGTAGTCTTGTTAAGAAATTCCGAGTCTAACGTCGCTTTTGAGATTGCTGAACGTATCCGAATAACGGTCGAAGAAAGCGTATTGCCTATAGATCGTTCCGTGACCATCTCGGCTGGAATTGCTGAATATCCGAAGCACTCCACAACATCCACAGAACTGTTTCACTTGGCGGATAATGCACTGTATCAAGCGAAGGAAGAGGGACGTAACCGTACGGTTACGATCCAATCGGTTATTAAATAAGCAAGTAAAGAAGCAAGTAAAGAAGCTGTTCCCTAAACACCAGGGACAGCTTCTTTTGTGTACTATACCTCTTGTGAGGATCTGGCTAGAACCTCATTTGTATACGTTTCTCCCCAATCTCGCATGCTGAAGATAATCGGCCGTAACGTTTCACCAAATGGTGTGAGGGAATACTCCACTTTCGGTGGGATCTGGGGGTATATTTCACGATGAACAATTCCGCTGCTTTCCAACTCTCGAAGTTGCAGGGTGAGCATACGCTGGGTGATGTCAGGAAACAATTTTCGGATCTCGTTAAATCTCAAAGGACCGGAGAATAAATGATACAAAATGGCACCTTTCCATTTGCCTCCGATCACACTGAGGGTAACTTCCACGGAACAGCCGTATGGCGCGGGACATAGCTTGGTTGCGTCCTTTTTCATTATAAGTACACCTCCACTTTCCGGTGATTTTCTATAGTATCTATTTGGGTGGTTATATTACATAACGTACGTATAGTTCATGAAAGAGCATATCACTTATGATGCGGATTATAAACCCTAATTCTAGGCGAAGGCAGATGTGCTGATGTCTATAATATAAAAAAGAGCCCCGGTTTCAGGCTCTTCGCTGGAAGTATAAAATATGATGATGAGCGTATATACGCTACTTCAGTGACGATAGAATGGAGTCACATAGAGCCATTGTTGCAATATTATCCCTGGCGCTGGAATGTGGGACAGTCTGATTCTGGCAACACGCGATGAAGTGCGCCATTTCACCAACAAACCCGCGTAGATAAAGGTCACGATAAGCTCCGGACATGGGAGATCCGGAAGGTGTATATACAGTATCCTGCTCCTCGAGAGATTTCCAGGGAAGGCTGGTCGAGCTTCGGGATTGATGAACAGTAAGTGTGTTGATCTCTTCAGCTGACGCAAATCCGTTGTCAAAGGTGACGAGTACACTTTCACTCTCCCGTGACCAAGCACTCATGCCGGTAAAATAAGCGCTGCCTACTACGTTATTCTCAAATACAAGGGAAATGCTTTGATTAATGTGTTCCCCGTCCTTCACGGTTGTGCCTGTAACTCGTATTGCTTCTCCGAATAAGTAACGCATCAGATCGACCATATGAATGGCAGCGAGCTTCATGAACTGTTCCTCATCCTTGCAAAATGGGGTACTGTCTACAGCGAATTTCATCTGGAATGAACGTACATTACCTAGCGAACCACTATCAATGATCTCCTTCAGCTTCATGTATATGGGGGCATAACGTTTCATAAAACCAACCATGACAACGACGCCAGCCTGCTCGGCAGCTTCTGCTACAGTGGCGGCTTCCGCTGCGTTCCATCCGAGCGGCTTATCCACGTATACATTCTTGCCAGCCCCAATGCATTCGAGAACAAGAGCGGTCTGATCTACAGGCTGGGCGACCACAACGACACCGTCACAAGTTTCCTGCTGTAACATAAGCTGAGCGTTATCATACGCTTGTCCGTTGCTGCCAAATCGCAGCAGAGCTGCTTCAGAGCGTTCCATACTGCGTGTGGCAATGGCCTGGATCTGCGCTCCGGCTTCAACAACAGAAGGGTAAATATTCGTGGATGCATGAAACCCTGCACCGATAAAGCACAGATGGGTTGTTTTCAAGGTGGATCTCTCCTTCATTTTTGCATTCTTATGGATGGTATATTTGTTGATTAATGCTACGATAGGGTGTTTGAAGTTGAGAAAAAAGGACATATGTCCTATTCTTGAATGAGTAAAAAAAGAAGTTGCATTTTTATTTTGGAGCATGTATACTCTGAATTACGGTAAAACAAGGAATTGTTTCACCGGAACGCTTTTCATCGATGGATGAGGAGATACATATTATGCGGTCGTGGCGGAATTGGCAGACGCGCACGGTTCAGGTCCGTGTGGGCTAACCCCCGTGGAGGTTCGAGTCCTCTCGACCGCATCTAACAAAAAAAGGTTCGTGAGTTGCTCTAGGGCAATTCACGAACCTTTTTTTATTTTGTGGATCATTCGTGTGAAGCCTACATTTTGCTACCAGCATGCTAATGCTAATGTTGCCGCTGGCGCAGAATGACTGCCGTGATGATCCCAGCAATGGCTCCTGCAATACCAAATAGCGTTACACTGGCAACCACTTCAACCGACTGGAGACGAAACAAAAAAGCGATACCGCTGCCAAAAGTGGTTCCAGCGAGAAATCCGAGCGAAATTCCTAATTCTTTCGTTAATTTCATTGCTTCACCTACTTGGAAATGTGAGATATGGATTTGCAAATATTGGATACAGGCAGTAAAGTGTGATCAGGAAAATCATCACATTTTATTTCCTTTTTTATCTTGTGGTTTTAACCCGTTAATTATGCATGATATCTCATATGGGAGGGTAAGAGCGAATGAATATGAACGAACGAATTGCAGCATGGAATGAGGAAGCACAGCAGTGTGCTTGCGGTCATCAACACCGAGTGGTGGATATGCTGATACATCTGGAAGCTGGGGCCATTCAGAGGTTACCGGGTTATTTGTCTGAGCAAGGATATCGTCAGGTGACGGTTGTTTATGATCGACATACGTTTCGGGCCGCCGGATCTGATGTGCTGAGTAGTATTCGCGAAGCGGGAATGCATGTGGATGAGATCGCTCTTCCGGAGAATCGCACGGGGGATATCATTGCGGATGAAGCAGCTATTGTGCAGGTTATGTTGGGTGTGAGACTCGAAAGTCAGGCTGTAATTGCGGTGGGTTCAGGTACCATTCATGATCTGGTGAGATTTGTTTGTTCCAAAATGAATAAGCCCTTTCTGTCGATACCGACAGCGGCTTCAGTAGATGGCTTTACCTCTGCTGGTGCACCCTTAATTGTAAGCGGAATCAAACAGACATTTCAGGCTGTTCCGCCTGAAGCCATTTTTGCCGATATGAATATCCTGGAGCAAGCTCCCCAAGTGATGACAGCTGCCGGATTCGGAGATATGCTTGGCAAATATACTTCCCTTGCAGACTGGATTGTTTCTCGTGATCTGGGCGGGGAACCGTTCTGTCCGGTTGCTTATTCGATGACAGAAGAAGCGCTGCATACCTGCATAGATCATGTACAAGCGATTGCGGAGGGGCGAGCAGAGGGAGTAGCTGTATTAATGGACGCCTTAATTGTTTCCGGTATCTCCATGCTGATCATTGACCATTCTCGTCCGGCATCTGGAGGTGAGCATCATCTGTCCCATATTTTGGAGATGGATCTGATGCAAGCGGGAGAAAGACCGGTTCTGCATGGTGCCAAAGTTGGCGTAGCATGTGCATTACTTACAGTGAAATATAAAGAACTTGCACAGACATCGGGTGAACCGGTGTTTGGGATATATGACCAATTGCCGGAGGCTTCTCAGCTCATCGCATGGTTGGAACAAGTAGGTGGCCCTGTGACTACTGAGCAACTCGGTGTAACCCCGGCGATGGTGGAACATGCATTCAACACAGCGCATACGCTTCGTCCTCGATATACCGGATTGAGATATATCAATGAAGTGTTAAACACGAGATTAGGATGACCTTTTAGAGAGAATGATCATGATGAAATGCATTAACTTCGCTTGTAGCAGGCTGTGATGGCTCTCCTTGGGAGCAAAAGACGAAAAAGGGTAGGTTATCTGACATTTATGCTGGAATAGCCAGAACAGTGCTTCAAGTCCGAGAGAGAAGGCATGCATTTATTTTAAAAAAGGCTCTGGCCTCCCTATGGGGAGATCAGAGCCTTTTGGCTGTTCGCTTATTTAGTTGTTGCGACGATCTTTCAAGATGACATCTGCGAACAAAATAGTTTTCGGGATACGGAAAAATTGCTCCGCTTGTTCCTGAAATGCAGCAGAAGGCAGTGTTCCCTGATGCAGCCATTTGCGGAAAGTGCCGGGATGAACCCCGATCCAGTGGCTGACATCTGTCACCGACAGATCATGGACCATACACAAGCCTGTCAAAATACGGTTACTAACCGGAGAACGGGTCACCGTACGCTTCATGAAGCGAGATGACTCGGGTTGACATATGACAGGGCTATTACGTACAACTTCTTCATTGAAGAGAATATGACGCGGGTAGCCGAGTAATTGGCAAGTCTTGTCCAAATTGGTACTGCCGGGTATCCGTCCTTCATATACCCACGCACTGACACTACGTGAAGAGATGGAAAGGTCTTCAGCGAGCTGGGACAACTTGATATCATTGGCCATCAGCACGGCAAGAAGAACACGATTGCGGATTTGACAGCGTGTCGGTTTTCGGAATCGTTTAACACGGACGCCTTTTCCCAAGTATTTACGGTTGATCAGAGACCACGCCTGGATGGAATGTTGTTCTGGTTGATTAGGCATATTTCCTCCGATTTTTTTTAACCAAATACTACAATAAACAACGGGGTACTTTCAAGTGCCGGGATTACCGGTTACAAATGCGTCAATGCGTCAATCCACGATAAAGAGGGAACTACGAACTAGACCATGCGCAATTCACATCCTAGTATATTCCTAGATTACAATGTTTCACTAAAAATGAGGGGAGAAATTGGACAGGAATAAAAATAATATAGTTCTAATTACTTATTACTAGGTCTAAAGAACTTTTATCTGTTTTTTGTTGATATGATGCGGTTTATTTCCCTGAATTCCCCAAAAGCATGTGATTTTCGTTCCCCTGTTGCGAAGAGGATGTGCACAAATCTGAAATGATAAATCCGCATGTTCAGCATGACATGTGACCTGTCAAATCTCTTACTTTTACATATATTGTATGATACTCAAGTGTAAAGGAGAGGTGAGGAACGTGCATCTATCTGTGAATACCTTTGCTGTCATCTCGGGAGCATTTGTTACGTTTGCTTTTGGCGGATGGGATCAATTGCTGAGCCTGCTCGCGGTCGCGATGGCTGTGGATTATATAACAGGTTTGGCAGCGGCGGTAAGAACAGGTACCGGCTTGAATAGCAACATTGGATTCTGGGGGATTGCCCGCAAAGGGCTCATGCTGACCGTTGTTTTGCTTGCTCATCGAATTGATCTGATCATGGGAACCGATTTTATCAAAGGCGGAGCTATTTATTTCTATCTGGTGAATGAACTCATTTCGATTACCGAGAATTATGCCAAAATCGGTCTTCCATTGCCTGCAAAGCTCAGACAGGCCATTGCAGTGTTGAAGAAACAGGAGGATCAGGAGTATCTGACGAATCGTGAATGGTCCAAACCGCAGCAAACCCCGGACAACATCAAACAGCAGGCTGAAACAGGACAAACTTTGCAGGATGACTCCGAGAAACAGACGGAGGATGGATCGCAAAAGAAATCCGAATCGAAAGGAAACGGTTCGGATTAGTTTTTCTTATCAAGAGAACGTTTCCAAGTATCCTTTCGTAATAGAGAACGTTATGATATATTTTGGATACATGAAAATTCATTCATTTCTACTATTATATTAAACGAGGTGTTTGCCCAGATGATAAAACATATTGTCCTGTTCAAAATGAAAGATCGCTCAGCAGAAAGCATTGAAGCTGCAGCTCAGGTGCTTCGCAATCTGGAAGGTAAAATTGATGTCCTGGTTTCACTTGAAATCGGGATTGATGTGCTTCGCTCGGAGAGATCGTTCGACATTTCACTCACAGCGGAGTTTGCGTCACTGGAGGATCTCCAGGCGTATCAGGTACACCCGCTTCATCAGGAAGTTATCAAGTACATGAACGAAGTCAGAGAACAGTCAATTGCAGTGGACTACGAAATCTGATCTATCATTCAAACTACGTTGAGATAAAGGGGACTCTGCATGAGCGATTTAAGAGACGTTATGGAATTTCTATATATTTTTGTTGTGTTTCTAATCGCTTGTCCTGTGATGATATTCTGGCTTAAGCGAAGAGGGAAACGGAACCGATAACTCACTGAACGGGAAGTGAACGAATGTATTATGTGAACAGAGAACAGATTGCCCGCCGGCTTGCTGCTGTACCGGAAGTAGCTGAAGGGCTTCGCGGGGCAGCAGAAGCTTGGGATGGCAGTCTCATGCTGGGTATGGTACAGGAACGTTGTCTTCACCTGGCGATCGAGATTGTTACCGATGTGGGAAGTTATCTGATAGACGGCTTCATCATGAGAGATGCAAGCAGCTATGATGATATTATTCAGATTAATTATGAAGAAAAGGTTTTTGATAATCCGACCTATGAGATATTGCGTCAGCTTGTCACGTTACGCAAGCCACTGGTGCAGGATTATTACACTTGGGAGCGGTCTGAGCTCCATCCACTTAGCGTAGAGTTGCCGAGTATACTTGAACATTTTACTACTCAGGTTAGCGCCTACGTGGAAAAAGAACTTGGTCCTTTCAATACGGCACAGGCCGAGGGACAGCGTAAGGAATGAGGGAAATCGCATGACAAATGAATCAAAAGAATTCAATGAAGTAAATACTGAAAGTAACGAAACAAATGAAACACCTTCCGGATTCCATCCGGTGTATATGGTTGAACTTTTGTTCCGGGAACGTCCAGAGGTGGATCGCCTGCGTTTGCAGGAAGCTATGATCCGTCATACAGGACAAGTCCGACTGGATGTGAAACAAGAGAGCGGAGGGCAAAAGCATGAGATGCTTGTCTTCTATCATCTGGACCACAAGGTATCCTTCCAGGAAGGGGATATCCCTGCTCAGACTTGCATGCTTCCTGTGAATGAAATCGCAGATCGTGCTCGCTTTGGCGGTGCTCTGCAACAAGCATGGCATTGGCCGGAAGTGGGACAAGCTGTGGAAGCTGCGCGTTACTCCATTCGGATACATGATATGTTCACGGCTGCCATGCCTCGTAAACAGCGCCTGGAGCTGTTTCAGAAGACTGTACTGGCAATCATGGAGAGTGTGACCTGTGACGCGCTGTATTGGTATGGCAGTGATAAGCTGGTTGAACCGGAAGCATACACGCAAGCTCAGGAACGTGAGGAACATCTGTATGCAGCCATGAACGTTCGAATGTATCAAGCCGGAGGTACAGAGGAACAGCGCGGGTTGGTCATGGATACCGTGGGATTATCTGCGCTGGGTGTACCTGATGTCCAGTGTCACTTCGTTGGTCTTGATCCCGATACGGTGGCTCAGACCTTACTGGGTGCAGCATATTACATATTTGATCAGGGGGATGTTCTGCAAGATGGACAGACACTGGGTTCTTCAGGTGGACGTCGCTGGCGTTGTGAACATCAGGCAGCATTGATTGCACCTGGACGATATGTGATTGATTTGGACCCGGGGGATGAGCATGCCGCGGCTGATCTCGAGCCGGCTCGTCAGAACTGAGTTTAAGCCGTCATTTGCATCCATTCAAAAAGGGCGTTCAGATTATTTTTAACATCTGGAGTGTCAAGTCAAGCCTGTGCTGCTTATAATGCATCAACAGAGTAGGCATTCGCCCGGATGGCTGAGCGACAGACCGTTGCTTCTGATCCGGTACTTAAACAATAGTAAAGGGAGAGATGTGACGTGAAGGATTCTAACAAAAGTTTGTTGTGGGGAGCTCTTATTGGCTCCGTGGTTGGTTCAGTAACGGCATTATTGCTGGCACCGAAATCAGGGCGTGAACTTCGTCAGGATATTACAGAAGGTGCTCGTCAGGTATCGGAGAAAGGTCAGGAACTGGCTGGTATCGTGGGAGAACAAAGTTCGCAGATTGTATCCAAAGTTAAAGAGACCGCAGATGTTGTGATTCAGGATATTCAATCCTGGCGTAATTGCGCTGAAGGGAAAGAAATTCGCATCTCGGCAGCCATTGTGGATAACGATATCGATAAAACAGTGGATGAACCCGGAATTGACATCGTAGCGAAGCTTCCTGCGGATGAGTCCAAGGACGACAACTAAGCAAAGCTTAGGATAAGCAGGCTTTCCTCTATTTAGAGGAGAGCCTGCTTTGTTGCGTGTCCACACATAGATGACGTAGCGCGTGGATTTAATTTGAACCCTGCGATGAAATCGGGTAAGATGTAGGTACCTTTTTGCCGGAATGTTCATACGGTAGGAAGAAAGCTCTGAGAAACAATCGTTTTGAGAACCAATTCAATGAAGAAGGAAGCGGTGTGTTCGTGCAGCAAGCAATCGCTATATTAGACTCCGGTGTGGGGGGATTGACCGTCGCCAAGGAAGTGATGCGTCAACTCCCGCGGGAAAAGATCATTTATTTTGGGGATACTGCCCGGACACCGTACGGACCCCGTTCGTCCGAACAAGTAAAACAATTTACGGAACAAATCGTTGATTTCTTGATCCAATTCGATCCGAAGGTTATCGTTATCGCCTGTAACACAGCAACAGCAGCCGCGTTGGAGTATATCCGTGGCAAGGTGAATATGCCTGTCATTGGTGTTATACATCCAGGTGCGCGGGCCGCAATCACAGCGACGCGTACAGGACGTATTGGTGTGATTGGTACCACAGGTACCATAGGTAGTGGGGCTTATACATCGGCACTCAAGCAGTTGTCCCCCTATATTGATGTGGTCAGTCAGGCTTGTCCGGCGCTGGTGCCGTTGGTGGAACAAGGTGAATTTCGTTCCGAGCACACGACACATACGGTGGAACAATCATTGGGCGAGATCAAACAACAGCCAATTGATTGTCTTATTCTGGGTTGTACGCATTATCCCTTTCTCATGGACACGATTCAGGAAGTTATGGGGCAGGAAGTAAAGTTAATCAGTTCAGCAGATGAAACGGCACGTGAAATCAGTACAATTTTATATGATAAACGAAAGCTGGCCAGTGGGGATGAGACTCCGGTGCATCAATTTTTCTGCACGGGTGACCCGAGAATGTTCCAGAATATCACCCGCCGATGGTTGGGGGAGCAGATCTCCAAGACCCCTGTTGTCTGGCAAGTTACGCAATTATCATAGTTATACTCAAATTATGCATGAATAAGACTTTTAATTAATGTATTTTGGTTGTGGACTATCCCGGAACTGTGAAGTTCCGGGATTTTTTGTCGTCATTATGCATTAACCGGAGATAAACATGATTCTTGTCACATGACGGACAACCTTACCTGCATACATATGGTACAGACACGAAATCGGTCAGAACGGACAGGAGACCTGTCTTTTCCTGTGGAAAGGAGAACAACATGGATCTACAGTGGATTATTGTTCAGCGGGGAGATACGTTGCCGCGAATTGCGTCAGCACACCATATGACCAAAGAGTTCCTTGCTGCACTAAACCCGGAAGTGGCTTCCCAGCCGTACTTGCTGGCAGGTCAGATGCTGCGTATTGCCCCCGGGACAGGTCGCAGATACGCTGTACCGCCTGGAGAACGTGTAGGGGAGATTGCAGGGAGATTTGGTCTGGACGAAGAGGTGTTGCGCCAGGCCAATCCCGAAATCACCAATATAACCGACTGGGTTGGTCGCTGTATTCATATTCCGGCTTCGAATGGAAAAACTATTGTAAAGATTCAGGGAGAGTATGGTTATCGAGAATTAATCAGGGATATAGACAAGCTGGAGAATCAATACCCGTTTATTGAAACGGGGTCCATTGGAACAAGTGTCATGGGGAAGTCGCTGCCTTATTTGCGTATTGGGCAAGGGGCGAGACATATCCATGTTAACGCTTCCGTTCATGCGAATGAGTGGTTGACAACAGCAGTTCTGATGAAGTTTATTGAAGAGTATGCCGAGGCGTATGGTACGCATAGGACATGGCATCAATACCAGACAGATCGCTGGATGCAAGAGACGACACTCTGGGCCGTGCCGATGGTTAATCCGGACGGGGTTGAACTGGTTCAGGAAGGTGTGGTCAATCAGCATCCACATGCACAGCAGTTGTTAGCCTGGAATGCGGACAGATCACATTTCACCCATTGGAAGGCCAATATCAGAGGGGTGGATCTGAATGATCAATTTCCAGCCCATTGGGATGAAGAGGCAGCGAGAAGGGGTATTACCTCACCTGGCCCCAGGGATTATGCGGGAACAGCGCCATTGACAGAACCAGAGGCACAGGCGCTTGCGCAGTGGACGCGGCAACACACATTTGATGCGGTTGTATCCCTGCATAGTCAGGGACAGGAGATCTATTGGAACTACCGTGATCTGGAACCCAGGGAGAGTGGACCGCTGTCGCGTAGACTCGCCAAAGCTTCCGGCTACAAGGCGGTGAAGCTCGGTGGCAGTGATGCCGGATACAAGGACTGGTTTATTCAAGATTTCGGTAGACCGGGCTTCACGGTAGAAGTTGGATTGGGTGTTAATCCGCTTCCCGTAGAACAGTTTGATGATATTTGTATAGAAGTGGGAATGTTGCTGGCTGAACTGTTATCCAATGGACAATAAGGCAAGACCCCGAATTACGAAGGTGTGAAACTTAACAGTAGATCATTCGTATAACAGGAACGGACGCTATGAGCGACGTTCCGTTTTTATTATTTTTTATAATGGCATGTTACGTCATTCGTTCTGAATGGTTTTCGAACGGGTAATGATGGATGTGCCTTTTCGGCGACATATATAATTATACGGAGGGATTCAAATGAAGTGGAGAAGACTACTGTCGTTCAAACGATGGACACAAGTTTTCAAAAGGCTCCCCCGGCTGCTCCGGGCTCCGCAGATTCCTTTGGGAGAAAAGCTGTTGTTTATTATTCCAGCGCTGTTGTACTGGGTACTTCCTGACGTAATGCCGTTTATGCCCATCGATGATATCGGGGTCACTTTGATTCTGATGAACTGGTTTGTAAGCCGGGCAGAACGTAAATATCCTGTGCTTCAGGAGGGGACACCTTCTTAATTTGCGGCCCGATGGATCATTTTAACATTGAATTCGCATCAATGTTATTGCGAAGAGCGGTAACTTTCTTTACAATAGATGCTGTAGTTTAAGAATGCTGAAATTGTTGAAACCTGCAATTACAATATAGGAGATGAAGAGAATGAACTGCAAAATTACGCGTAATGCTGCTAAAGTATTGAAGCTTGAATTGGACAAGCCGGAAAACGAAGGGAAAAAACTGCGCGTTGTCATCACCCATGCACATGGTGACCATGCTCACTACGGGCTTGATATCGACACACCAAAAGAAAATGATACAGTTGTATCTACCGATAAAGAGATTGATGTCATTCTTGCAAATGACCAGCCTTTGTTGAACGGTGTTAAAATTGACTACCTCTACTTCCCGGAAGAGGGATTTGTTATTACGAATCCGTCCCAAGGTAATCACGGCGACCACTAAGGGCGCGAAGAAGGGGAACTCATGGCTAACGATATCCGCGTATGCGAAAAGTGTAATCATGTCCGACTGAAATCGATTGTGCCCAAGTTGCAAAAAATGGCTCCAGACACGGAGATCAAGATTGGGTGCAAATCCTATTGCGGTCCTTGCGCGAAACGTGCATTTGTCTTTATTAATGGTCGGTATATCAGTGCGCCGACAGAAGAAGAAGTGCTCGCCAAAGTTGCAAAGTTCGTGAAGTAATAGGATATAACAAGGTGAGTGGAGAAAACTGTCCACACATCAGAAAGGAGGGGCTACGTGCCTCTCCTTTTTTGCGTTTGGGTAGCAGTGAAAGGATGTTTTATTCCATAGCACCTTTGACCATTTCAGTAATTTGGAAGGAATCTTCTTGAATTTCAATGGCAATGACGGCAGTATCCTTTTTCAGAAAATGTACATGCCCCAGTCGTTCTTCCTCTAATTCCACCCATCCTGTATCCGCTAGCTTCTGAAAATAATCCATTGGCGGGTAGAGTCCTTGCTCACCCCCAATATGTTTCAGCTCATACTTAACACCTTCTTTAAGAGTGGGATGATCGGAATAAGCTATGTTTTCAATAAGTTTTGCATTGGTTGGAACCGGGATGTCTGGGTTCATGGATGACGCTGTATATCCTTCTATCTCGTATGTAGCTGGAGCGCAGCCTTGTACCCAAATGAGGAAGGGCAGCATACAGAGTGTCAGTAATATTTTCTTCAAATGAATTCCTCCCGACTCACATGATTATCTAATAAACGTAGCGTAATCAACTAAAGTTACGATAAAAATACAAAAGAAGAATAAGGAATGCTTGTGTTATCCATCCTAAAGGGGTAACAGGAACATGATAATCCCAAGGAGGAATACTCATGCCGAAGCGTTATGATTCCAGTTTGCAAGCCGATACCACCGTATCTCAGGCGCAAAATGCGGTGAACAAGCTTCATTATGCTGTATCTCAGGCCATGTCTCATCCGACGGCACAGACCATTGTACAGGCGGAACGACGTCTGGCACACACGGAGCAGGCGATGCGACAAGCAGAGCTTTCGCTCGGAGGGCAAGGTGTTGAGTTGGCAGAGGAAATGTTCATCGAGGAGAAGAGACGATTGAATTCTATCCAGAGTCAGCACGGTCAAGGGAATATATAACGTTCCTGTCACATCAGAACCCGCAGGGCAGTAATGCTTTGCGGGTTTTTCATATCTTTTGCAAAGACTCTCGATCATGGGTTTACTCCCACAATATGTCGAATGGCCGCTTAAAATTCTGTGAGAAGGTTAATAGAACAAGAGCAGGCAAAATTCCATACGGGAGGTACAGAATGACAAAACATATTACAGATTGTACGATTCTGAACAACGGAGTAACGATGCCATGGCTAGGATTTGGAACATATAAAGCAAAAGGTAAGGAAGTACAACAGGCGGTTGAGACCGCTTTGGAGGTTGGATATCGCAGTATTGATACCGCGTCCATCTATGGCAATGAGGAAGAAGTGGGACAAGCTATTGCAAGCAGTGGTGTTGCCCGTAACGAACTGTTTGTGACGACCAAGCTCTGGAACGAGGATCAGGGATTTGATTCAACGTTGAGAGCATTTGAAGCCAGTCAGAAGGCACTTGGACTGAATGTGATTGATCTTTATTTAATTCACTGGCCTGGCAGAGACCAGTATAAGGAGACGTGGAGAGCATTCGAACGTCTATATAGCGAAGGAAGCATTCGTGCGATTGGTGTGAGTAATTTTCAAGTACATCATTTGCAAGATATCATAGATGAAGGTGGCACGGTCCCTGCGGTTAATCAGGTAGAGCTGCATCCGGGTCTGATCCAGCAGGAACTTCAGGATTTCTGCGGGGCGCAGGGAATTCAACTGGAGGCTTGGAGCCCGATCATGAAAGGCAAGCTGAACCAAGAGTCCACGCTCAAAGCGCTGGCCCAAAAATATGGGAAAACGCCAGCACAGATCATTCTGCGCTGGGACATTCAGAATCAGATAGTGACGATTCCGAAGTCGGTTACCCCGGAGCGTATTCGTGAGAATGCGGACATCTTTGACTTTGAATTGACACCGGATGAGTTGAGACAGATTGATGCACTTGATTCCGATAAGCGGACGGGTCCACATCCGGATCAACTGTTCTGGGATTAAGTGGGTAGACGCTAATTGAATATAATTGTTTGATGAACTACTGGTGGTTGTTCCGGTTACGGAATCATTCTTTTGATCGCTGTTGTCTCCAAATTTTTTTGATTCCTCTTTTCAGAGGATAAAATTCGGATACAGCTTATGCTTCCGATGCAGCTTTCTTGCAGAAAGCTTTCAGGCGAACGCTTCGCTTCTTCAGAATCGATTCCGTCCCCTCCAGAGTAACTGTTCATCAAACACAAATATATGCAATGAGCTAGAGTCGTGTGTAGTATATAAAAAAGCAGCAGGATCAGGGTTACTCCCTGATCCTGCTGCCTTTTTTGTTATTTATTCGAATCGGATGGTGGTACTTCGCAGCCGTCATCTGTGCAGATGCCACTGCCGTCTGTTTCTGTTGTGTTGGATTCAACCATGGTGAAAGGGGAACGCTCGTCCCATGCTTTTTGAATGGCATCCAGGAACACCTCGTCAGGCTGAGCGCCCGATACGGCGAACTTGCGGTCGAATACAAAGAACGGTACACCGCGGATACCAAGTTGCTCGCCTTCCGCTTGGTCAGCGCGGACATTGTCGGTGAATTGATCACTGGACAGCACTGCCGCAGCTGCGTCACGATCCAGACCTACTTCTTCTGCTAACTGAGCCAACACTTCAGTGTCGCCGGAGTGTTTACCTTCAATAAACACAGCTTGGAAGATTCGTTCACTCAGTTCAAGCGCTTTGCCTTGTGTGTCTGCCCAGTGTGTCAAGCGGTGAGCTGAGAAGGAGTTTGTAGGGATCATGGCATCGATATTGTATTCCAGTCCTGCCGTGCGAGCATTGGCATTCATCTGAGCATTCATACCTTTGGCCTGTTCCACGCTAATATTATATTTGGAAGCCAGATATTCCGTATTGGTTTTGCCTGGGTTCAATGCAGCATTTGGATCAAGCTCGAAGCTTTTGAATTGCAGCTTCACTTCATCACGGTGTGGGAACTGTTCCAGTACATTCTCCAGGCGGCGTTTGCCGATATAACAGAAAGGGCACAGAAAATCAGACCATATCTCAATATTCATTTTATTAAAACCTCCATCATCCTTTTAGTTGAAACTAATATGGTTACAATTATAAAGCCACTTTCTATAATTCGCAAGGAGATTGCTATTTATCCCGATATGCCTTGGACCAATGGTAAGGTTGAATCTCATCCAGTCTCTTGAAGACCAGTTGACCAGAAGGATTGTATACGGCAGCTTTGACTTCTTCGCCCCAGTAGAATAATCGTTCCTGGCATACACCGCAAGGTGTAAGGACCTTGAATTCTGAATGCTCGTCATCACGAGCGATACAGAGGGAGTGGGTGACACGTTCGTTCAATTTGTGGGCTTCCAGATAAGCTCCTGTTTCCATACATAGATGCGTCACATCGTTGATGACCTCTGGAGCTACACTAATCAGCAGCGATCCAGCTTCGGTATAGACGGCACCCGCACCGCCCCATCCCTGAGGATAACGTTGCTTCACAAATTTTGCGGCTGCATCGAACAATTGCTGTTCAATATTGAGTGGTTCAGTGTGTGATGTCATGTAATGCAAGTTCCCCTTTTTAAATCCAATTTAATTCATTTCGTGTTTTTGTTTAGTTTGTCATTACGATATTGCTCATTGCGGTGTTGCTGTTGAACTGTCTTCCTCTCGAAAGCGCTGAATCAAATCATAAGTAATGACCGTGTCCGAGACATGCAATCGTTTGGTTGCTTCATCATGACCGGGGCGGCAAGCATTGATGTCCGTTTTGTCGCGTGTGGACAGGTCATAACAAACACCGCTCTCATAGATATAATCATCCGATGGAATATAGAATACAGAACCATCCGAGAAAGTGCCATTACGCAGCACAACCGTACGCCCAGACCCGTCATATATGTCGTTACCCATGTGATAATAGGACTGGTCGGATAAGCCTAGCAAATGCAGTACAGAAGGCGTGATGTCCAGTTGTCCCGAAGGTTCGTTGATGGTTCCGGCAGCTGCTCCGTCCGGTAAATGCACGAGCAGGGGAACCTCGTTCATGATCTGTGCCATATCCAGTTCGTTCAGTGAACGTCCCAGGAACTGTTCGTATTGTGATTGTTCCTTAATCGAGTTGTCGTGATCCCCGTAGAACATAAAGATGGTATTTTCCCATAAGCCCCGATTTTTCAGATCCTCGACCATCTTACCCAGTGCCGAATCCACGTAATGAACGGACTGCAGATAGTTACCAAACATGGTTCCCTGGAACTCGCCTACATCCAGTTGCTGCTTCTCTTTTGGCAAGGCATACGGATGGTGACTGGTAAGAGTGATTAGGAAGGAATAAAATGGTTCGGTCACCTCACTACTCATTTTCTCAACGGATTGCCGGAAAAAGGATTCATCAGACAGGGACCAGCCAAGCGGGTCATCCTGTGCAAAATCATTTTTACTATAAAACTTGTCGTACTTCATGTTCTGATACATTGTATACCGATTCCAGAAGCCACTCTCATAAGCGTGAAATACGTTGGTGCTGTAACCGTTATCCTTCAGGATGGAAGGAAGGGAGTCATACGTATGGTCTGCATAACGTACAAACGCTGATCCAACCGGAAGTGGATGCAGGGAAATATTTGCGCCAAAATCGGCATCTGACGTTCTGCCCTGACCGGTCTGGTGGTAAAAGTGACTATAATACTGACTTTCCTTCATCAGTTCATTAAAATGCGGTGTGATCTCCTGACCGCCAATGCTCTGACCAATCATGAAGTTCATAAAAGCCTCACCCTGAACAATGATGACATTGCTGTCTTTATATTTGCCAAACAAGGCATCATTCTGCGGGGCAGTTCCTTGCCTTTCAGCAAAGAACGCTTTTGCTTGCTCAACATCAGCGGGATCAGCCTGCGGCCCGGAGCCGATATGGTCTTTGGCGAAGTTGTACAGATCATAACCGTGAAAAGCGAGCAGTCCGGTCACATTATACATGGATACATTCCACCAGTTGTTATCGAACAGGCCTTTGGCCCATGTTTTGCTGTAGAAATAAATCGGGCCAACCGCGAGGCCGAGTCCCAGCACAAGGGCGATGCTGCCAGCCGTGAGGCGGCGGCGCAACCGTGCCTTGCCATCGTTATACGAATAACTCCCGTAACCAGTAACAGACGTACTGGAGTGCTTCGAACGGTAACGTCTGCTGAACAGTACGATAGCTGCGAACGGAATGACGACAAGCCAGTCGGCAAAGAACCAGAGATCACTTGTGTAGATTAGTGTAGCGATGCTGTCACCCAATGCGTCAACTTGTCTCGCCTGCAACAATACCGGGATGGTCAAGAAATCCTGGAAATAGCGATAATACACCATATCGGCGTAGATTAGTGCGGTAAGCAGCAGGTTAAGTACGGCGAGAGACAAGATCATGCCTCTACGTGGCAGCAACCAGGTCCAGAAGGACAAGAGTAGTAAAGACCCTATAGCGATGACTTTATCCAGCAGTCCCATCGTAATGTTATAAGCGTGAAGATTGTGATGGAGCCACATGAGTTTGAGCAGCATGAGCACAAGAAAAATAAGATATAACGTTAATGGATGATTTAGAAGCCCGCGTGGCATGGCACTGCGCGTAGGCCGAGTGACAACCATATGTATGTCCCCCTTGCTTTTGTTGTTTTGTTATCGGAATGTAAAATAGGGCTCCATCCATTATAGCGTGGCCTCATGTGTTTTCAACTATGCCTCAGGGAGAATTGAATCTTGTCCAGCCGAAGACCGAAGTCGGTGAATTCATATGACCAGAAAAGCGCACAAAAAAAGCGCCCCGGCCATAGATGGCAGGAGCACTTTAGATTCGAAATAATTATGAAGATTGTGGTGTTTTATTTCGTGGGGGCAGTGGGCCCAAATACTGATAGTACTGGGTTTCGATTCGTCCGTTGAACAACTTGCGACGTTTGTCTGCCTTATGACCGAAATACTCCTCAAAAGCTTTGGTTGACGTGATTGCAAAAAAGGACCATGTTGGCATGTCGAGGTAACTGCGCCCTAATGAGCGGAGCAACTTCTGAACTTCTTTTTCTTCACTCAAACGTTCACCATATGGGGGATTGGTAATGATGACACCATATTCACCCTGTGGTCTTGCGCGATGAGCGGGCAGGACGCTGACTTCAATATCTTTGGCAAAGCCAGCACTTTTGATCGCTGCCATAGCAACTTCAATCGCTTCAGGATCAATATCGCTACCTGAAATTTGTAACGGGACATCGTCACGTACAGCATCGAATGCTTCTTCGCGCGCCTGTTCCCACAATTCTTCAGGAATGACAGCCCAGTCCTCAGAGTTGAAGGTCCGACGAAGTCCTGGTGCAATGTTCCAGCCGATCATAGCGGCTTCGATCAGCATTGTGCCTGATCCACAGCATGGGTCATAGAATGGACGGGATACATTCCAGCGACTGAGCTGAATAAGAGCTGCAGCAAGTGTTTCTTTGAGTGGCGCTTCGGTAACGAGTTTACGATAACCCCGTTTATGCAGACCTGGTCCCGTTGTATCTAAAGTAAGCAGGGCGCGATCGTTCAGCAGAATGACCTCAATCACATAACGAGACCCATCCTCTGGGAACCACTCCGTGTCATAAGTCAGCTTCAGTTTCTCTACGATTGCTTTTTTCACGATCCCTTGTGATGCAGGCACACTGCTTAACTGGGATTTTTGAGAACGACCCTCTACAGGGAATTCGCCATCGGCCGGAATCCACTCTTCCCAAGGTAGTGCTTTGGTGCCTTCAAACAATTCGTCGAAAGTCGTGGCAGGGAATTCACCCATTTTCACCAATACGCGATCCGAACTTCTCAGCCACAGGTTACAACGGCAAATATCAATATAATCTCCTGTGAAGAAAACCCGGCCATTGTCGATCGTAACATCTTCATACCCCAGTTGCTTCAGTTCCCGGGCAACAACAGCCTCGAGTCCCATCGCCGAGGTTGCAATCAATTGCAATTGAGCCATGTGATTCATTTCAACTCCATTTCAAGCTGGAGAAGGGAAATCCTTCTCTCTGCTGTATAGTAACGGTGCGGCCTTGCCGCTTTCCGTGAAAAAACTTACAATGAGAAATGCGGTGAACATATGCATTCCTCTTTCGAGGTGATACACCAGTCAACCGCCTGTGTTGATAACAAACATTTATTATAGAACATTGGCATCCATATGGAAAGCAGTCCAAGTGTCCAAGGAGGATTTTAGTGGTGAATCTGACCCCTGATGAATATGTAAATCAATTATTTCAAGAGGATGACCTTTTGCTAAAAGTGAAAGAGGCTATCCGTTCGAACGGCATGCCGGAAGTTTCGGTTGCTGCGGCATATGGACGATTGCTCACTTTTCTAGCGAAGACATCCAAAGCAGAAGCTGCGCTCGAAATCGGCGTGCTGGGCGGTTACAGTGGGATCTGCATTGCACGTGGTTTGCGTGAGAATGGAACCCTGACTTCACTGGAACTGAAAGAGGAATATGCGGCAATGGCGCGTGGTCATCTGGAGGAAGGCGGTTTTGGCGAAAAGGTGGAGTACCGCATTGGCCCGGCGGCAGACAGCCTGGAGCAATTGGAGCAGGAAGGTCGCACATTTGATTTTTTCTTTATTGATGCAGATAAGGAGAATTATCCGGTATATCTTGATTATGCCATCAAGCTGGCTCGGCCAGGTGCTGTCATTGTAGGTGATAATTGTTTCCTGCGTGGTCGTACGCTGAATCCGGACAAGCAGGGCCCGGCCGTGCTTGCTGTTCGTCGTTTCAATGAACAGATGGCAAGTGACCCGCGCCTGGTGACGACCATGTTGCCGGATTACGATGGGCTGGTACTTGCCTGGGTGAAGTAAAAGTGGATATTTCCTAAAGATAATACTCCGATGGAGCACGATCTCACGCTTTTATGTTTGTGGGGGGATCGTGATTCTGTACGGAGTTTTCTGAAAACAAAAAGAAGAGACGACACACCTTGAATCACGGGGAGTATCGTCTCTTTCTTTGTGTTTACAGATATCGTTATAGTAGTTCTGTTTATACTTCAGGTGTTCCGTACGTTTCAAACCATTTTTTGATGGTGTCAAAATCATCACTGAAGGACAAGCCCAGCATCAATAATACACGAGCTTGTTGTGGACTCAGGTTGTCGCCTGCAATGATACCTTTGCCGCCACCGTACACACTTCCTGAACCCGTCCGAGTGGTGGTCACAAAGATGACACCTTCTTCAATGGCTTTGGTACGAGCTTGTCCCATAGCTCTGGAGATACCGCCAGCTCCGGTACCGGAAGTCACAATTCCTTTGGCACCGCTGCTCACGAATCCTTCAATGGCTCCGCCGCCAGCTTCTTGATACGAGATCGCAATTTCTACTTTGGCCAGATCTGCCTTTGTGATTTTACTTAGATCAAATACGGGCTTTGCTGTGCCTTCAGGTTTCAAGGCACGTGCAGGAGCACGGTAGATTCGGATATTTTCTTCATCAATATATCCTACAGCGCCGAGCATCGGCGTTTCAAACGTATCTGTCCGATAATCATTTGTCTTGGTTACACCGCGAGCAAGCTGGATTGTGTCATTCAACATGAGTACTGTGCCAAATGAAGTGGTACGACCACTGCCTGCAAGTTTGATGGCGTTGTACAGATTGGCTTGAGCGTCAGAACCGATGACGGTCCATGGACGCATGGAGCCTGTGATCACGACAGGTTTGTCACTCTGAACCGTCATATCGAGGAAATAAGCGATTTCTTCCATAGTATCTGTACCCGTAGTAACGACAACACTGTCATACATTGCCAGAGCTTTGTCTACGGTCTGCGACAAGTCATAGAGGTCGGTCATGCTATAGGAACCTGAACCTGAGTTTCCGAATTGGAGCGTGCTAACATCGGCAATCTTCTGTTTATCCGGTAAGGCGTCTACCATCTCTCCAATGGGAAGTGTACCTGCCTTGTAATTCTGGAAGCTGGTGGCATCCTCGGATTGACCGGCAATCGTTCCGCCAGTTCCAATCACCAATACATTAGGAAGTGCAGATTGTTTGGAAGAGTCTGGTATTGCAGGAATGGAAGTATTGCGAGCCGGAGTAGTAGTTGCTGTCTGAACAGCACCTGTTGTGCCTTTCACCTCTACCGTAGCTGCGTGCGCGGCGTAGGTTCCAATGGGGGACAACGAGATGGTCAATGCTGTTAAAGCTGCGGTACTCCATACGGCCCAGGGACGAAGATTGGATGTTTTACTCATGAATAGCACTCTCCTTCAAGTAAGTGTGATGTTAAGTTTGTTAAGAAGAATATGTATACCATTTCAAATTTATTGTATTTCATGTTAATTAATATGACAAACGTAGATAATGGTAGAGTAATCGATTACATTCGTAGATAATGAGAGTAAAGTGATTATTTATGAGGAATTACGAAAGAATATTCATTTTGCTAGAGATATATAAGAGCTGGTTTTAGTAATTTTGAAGGAAAATAAACCCTTTTAATGTTAGTTAACTTTACATAATGAGTCTTTTGTCCTGATAAAATGAAGAATTTCAATAAAAGAATGTCGAATTGGGACTCATATCAGAAGTAGGTAACAGAATGAGAGGATGATAGTAACGCATATTAGGTAATGGGGATCAATTACGGTCTAAAGAGTGGTTTCGTAATAGAGTTATGTTTATAATAGGGGTGATCAACATATGTAAATAAATATATAATATTGATTGGAGGAGAAACGATGAAACAGGCACCGAGAAAGTATGCAAATTACATTCCGATTCGGGAACTGGAGACTTTGGAAGAGAGGTTATCTCCCTTCAAGGTGTATGCAGAACTTCGTGATAACACTCCAGTCCGCTATGATGAGCATAGAGAATGTTGGGATGTTTTTGGTTATGAAGATGTGAAGTACGTTCTGAAAAATCCGAAACTATTCTCTTCTGCACGTGATCGTGCCAATACGAGCATGTTGACGACAGACCCTCCCAAACACAAACAGCTGCGTGATCTGGTGAATCAGGCGTTTACACCCAAGGCAATTGAAGCATTGGCTCCGCGTATTCAGGAAATCACAGATGAGTTAATTGCTCCACACCTGTCAGAAGGACATATGGAACTTATCGATGACCTTGCAACACCATTGCCCGTCATTGTCATTGCGGAATTGATCGGAGTCCCTGCGACGGATCGTCAAAAGTTCAAAGACTGGTCTGATGTATTGGTGAAAGGCGCGCGTGATGATAGTGAGCAGGCCTTCCAGGAGTTATTGGAGGAGAAAAAAAGAAATATGCAGGAGTTGCATATCTATTTCACTGGCATTATGGAAGAACGTCGGTTGCAGCCAAAAGATGATCTGATCTCATTACTGCTTGCTGCGGAGATTGATGGTCAGCAATTGACTTCAGATGAAGTGGTAGGCTTCTGTATTCTCTTACTTGCTGCCGGTAATGAAACAACAACCAACCTGATTACCAATGCGGTTCGTATTCTGTCTGAACAACCCGAGCTACAACAGGAGTTGCGCGAACATCCTGAGCGGATTACTTCTGCGATTGAAGAGACGTTGAGATATTATCCGCCAATTGTGGCGATTGGGCGGGTCGCCAAGGAAACTGTAGAGTTGAATGGTCAGACGATTCAAGCTGGAGAGCAGGTGATTTCCTGGGTTGGAGCAGCCAATCGGGACAGTGCCCAATTTGAAAACCCGGAAAACTTCATCTCTGATCGCAAACCTAACAGGCATATGGGCTTTGGTTTTGGCATTCATTTTTGTTTGGGTGCACCACTCGCTCGATTGGAGGCAAGGGTAGTTCTTCATACATTGCTTCAGCACATGGGAAACATTCAACTTGTGTCTGGAACGGCTCTGCAACCGATACAAAGTGCTTTTGTATTTGGTGTGAAACATTATCCGATAGAATTCAATCTAATAAATAAATGATGAATGGCGCATGAATGACAAAAGCCGCTCTCAGGCCAATTAGGCGCTGGAAGCGGCTTTTTCAAATGAAAAATTAAGATGGACTATTTAAGAAATGGATAGGGAATCAGGATTCCTGAATAGAAGCAGGTTTGTTATACAATTTGAATCGGACCCAAACCATATTAAGCAGCAGCAGTCCGCCAGAGACGATAAACAGACCTTCGATCCCGATGAATCCTGCCATAAATCCTCCAATGATCGCTCCAAGCATGTTGCCCAGCGCCAGAGTACTCGTATTAAAACTGAATGCACGGCTGATCATGCTATCGGATGTATAGGAACGGATCAGGGCATTAACGCTCGGAAGCAAGCCACCCATGAACACACCCATCATGAAACGAACAAGAATGAGCTGCCACACGGTCTGAACAAATGCCTGCGGAATAAGCATGAGTCCTGTTCCTATGAGAGAGAACGTCAGCACCTTGTGAGGACCAATCCGGTCACTCAGCTTCCCGAGAATCGGAGACATGGCCATATTGGATAGTCCCGTAACTGCACCGACAAGTCCTGCCCAGAAGGCCACATTTACATCCGAAGCATGCAATTTTTGCACATACAGCGGCAAGAGTGACATGGGGCTGATCATTGCAAACTGCAACAGAAACGTTACAGCGAACAGTGCGGGCAGTTGAGGTGACTTGTTCAATTCCTTCAGACCGGACAATACGGATTGTGCCGGCAGTTTGGCTGCTTCTTGACGGTCGAACTTCTCTCTCACCAGGAACATGGCGAGCATGGAAGCAACAAAGATCAGTCCACCTGTAATGTAGAAAATGGGGCGGAAGCCTACCGCATCCGCTAACAAGCCACCAATGAGTGGACCCAGGATGGTGCCGGCAACCTGCCCGGACTGACTGATTCCCATGGCAAAACCCATGCGGTCTTTCGGTGTGGTACCCGATATCAACGCAACAGCTGCAGGATTGAAACCGGAGATGGTACCATTAAGCAAACGCAATAAGAGAAGCTGCCAAGGATTCTGTGCCAGACCCATAAGGGCAATTACGATGGCCATCCCGAATCCCGACCGCAGCAGCATAACTTTACGGCCATACTTGTCCGATAACTTGCCCCAGAGCGGTTGGAACAAAAATGAGGTGAGGAAATTGGCTGCAAAAATAAAGCCCGCCCAAATGCCAATTTCATGTTCGCCAACAACACCCAGATCTCTTGCGAGATAAAGAGACAAAAATGGGGTAATCATGGTCATGCCCGAATTGACCAAAAATTGTCCGAACCAAAGCACAATGAGGTTTACTTTCCACGTTTTCAAAGTGCTTTCACTTCCTTTCAAAGATATTTCTGTAATTCTCAAAAAAACACCATTCTTTCATTATAACATAATTGGCATATGAGGGATGGGTGTAAGGAATGTCATAGTATTGTCACGTAGAACGCATCTGCATGTGGTTGTTACGGCTGTTTAAAAAGGGCATAATGGTAATTATGAGTCCAAAAACTATTGGAGGCTTCTTACATGAGCTATAATGATCGACTGATTCGGGCAAGTTTCAAACAACAGGTAGACCGTGTCCCGGTATGGTACATGCGTCAAGCTGGACGTTACGATCCTGAATATCGCAAAATTAAAGAAAAGTACTCCTTGCTAGAAATCTGCAAACAACCCGAGCTGGCGGCTGAAGTTACACTCATGCCGGTACGCAAACTTGGTGTAGATGCGGCTATTTTGTATTCCGATATTATGAATCCGGTTGCCTCTCTGGGCATTGATTTTGACATTGTAAAAAATATTGGTCCAGTTATCGATAATCCTATTCGGTCCGCTGCAGATGTGGATCGGCTGCGTCCCATCGACGTAGAAGGAGATCTGTCACATATTCTGGAAACCATTCGAATTCTGGATAAGGAGCTTGATGTGCCTCTTATTACGTTTGCGGGCGCACCATTCACGATTGCGAGTTATCTGATTGAAGGACGACCTTCGAAAGGGTATATCCGCACCAAAACGATGATGTACAGCGAGCCTGAGGTGTGGCACAAGCTGATGCAGAAGCTTGGTGATATGGTTATTACATATGTCCGTGCGCATATTGCGAATGGCGGTAAGGCATTCCAGTTGTTTGACAGCTGGGTTGGAGCACTTTCTCCCAAAGACTTCAGAACATATGTGTTGCCTACGATTACCCGTATCTTTACCGAATTATCGGATTTGAATGTACCGAAGATTTATTTCCCTGGTGTTGCATCCGGTGAGTTGTTGCCAGCACTGCATAATTTGCAAGCCGATGTGATTGGACTGGACTGGAGAGTATCCATTTCGGAAGGGCGTCAACGTCTTGGCGGCAAATTTGCAGTACAGGGTAACCTGGACCCATATTTGCTGACTGCCCCGATGGAACTGATTAAAGAGCAAGCCAAAGTGATTATTGACGAAGGAATCAAGGAGCCGGGTTATATATTCAACCTCGGACACGGATTATTTCCTGAAGCATCGCTAGAAAAGCTCAGAGAACTAACGGCGTATATTCATGAATATTCTGCCGAAGCAATGAAGAGTGGGGTGACGGTAACCAATGACTAATACTGTAGGTGTACTGGTGATGTCGTATGGCACACCGGAAAATATGGAGAGTGTTGAAGCGTATTACACACATATCCGCAGAGGACGTCCGCCTGAACCAGAGCAATTGAAAGAACTGACGGATCGTTATGAAGCCATTGTTGGCGGTGTTTTCCCACTTCGGGAGAACACAGACAATCAGGTCAAGGCCCTTCAAGAGACATTAAACCGCGATGAGCGTGGCACTGATGTGGAATTCCGTTGTTATCAAGGACTGAAGCATGCCTATCCGTTTATTGAGGATGGCGTGGAGCAGATGGCGAAGGATGGAATTCAGACAGCGATTGGTATTGTACTGGCTCCTCATTTTTCCACGATGAGTGTAGGCAGTTATATCAAACGTGCGCGTGAAAAAGCAGAAGAGCTGGGCGTTCATATGTCCTTTATTGAGAGTTACCATCTGCATCCGAAGTTAATTCAGGCGTTGTCCACACGTGTCAGTGCCAAGTTGGATGCGTTCGAAGAAGCTGGAGCAAAACGCGGAGATGTGAAGGTGTTGTTTAGTGCGCACAGTCTGCCGGCGCGTATTGTGGAGATGGGTGATCCATACCCGCAACAATTGCTGGAGACTTCGGAAGTGATTGCCTCACGTGTAGGCATAACCAATTGGCAATTTACGTGGCAGAGTGCCGGACGAACAGCTGAGCCTTGGCTTGGACCGGATATTCTGGATACGTTACAGGAGCTTTCTCGTGAACAGGTAGAGGATGTGCTTGTGGCACCAATCGGGTTTGTCTCGGATCATCTCGAAGTGCTCTATGATCTCGATATCGAGGCCAAATCGATTGCCAAAGAGATCGACATGCGCCTGATGCGTATTGACTCTCTCAATAGCGATCCTCTATACATGGAGACGTTAAGCGACGTTATTATAAGCCAATGGCAGCAAGGGTCGGATGAGTAATGGGTGATAAGAAACGCCGTGTTGTTGTTGTCGGCGGTGGCCTTACCGGCCTCAGCGCGGCATTTTATATCCGCAAGCATTACCGGGAAGCGGGCGTTGAACCCGTGATTACTTTGGTCGAGAAAAGCTCGTCCATGGGAGGCATGATTGAGACACTGCACCGGGATGGATTTGTGATTGAAAAAGGGCCCGATTCTTTCCTGGCTCGCAAAACAGCAATGATTGACCTTGCTAAAGAATTGGAGATTGATCATGAATTGGTCAGTCAGAATCCGGAGTCGAAGAAAACGTATATCATGCAGCGTGGCAAGCTTCATCCTATGCCAGCAGGACTTGTGCTCGGTATCCCGACAGAACTAAGACCATTCTTGAGAAGTGGACTGGTCTCTCCGGCAGGCAAACTGCGGGCGTTGATGGATTTTGTCATCCCGCCGCGTCGTACAACAGAGGATGAATCGCTCGGTTATATGATTGAACGCCGTCTTGGAGCAGAAGTGCTGGAGAACTTGACGGAACCACTGCTCGCGGGAATCTATGCAGGTGATATGCGGCGATTGAGCCTCCAAGCTACCTTCCCGCAGTTCGGAGAAGTAGAGCGCGATTACGGCAGCTTGATCCGGGGCATGATGACGGGTCGCAAACCGGCTGAGACGCATACCGGAACAAAACGGAGCGCTTTTTTGAACTTTCGCCAGGGACTTCAGAGCCTTGTTCATGCACTCGTCCATGAGTTGCAGGATGTGGATCAACGTCTGAACACTGCGGTGAAGTCGCTACAACGCCTTGATGGAGCGCAGACCAGATACCGTGTTGAACTTGGTAATGGCGAAATGCTTGAAGCCGATGATGTAGTGGTTACTGTGCCAACATATGTTGCGTCGGAGCTGCTGAAGCCTCACGTCGATACAGCGGCACTGGATGCGATTAACTATGTGTCTGTAGCCAATGTGGTGCTCGCTTTTGAGAAAAAAGAGGTGGAGCATGTATTCGACGGATCGGGTTTCCTCGTTCCGCGGAAAGAGGGCCGTAATATTACGGCTTGCACGTGGACATCGACGAAATGGCTGCATACGAGCCCGGATGATAAGGTGCTGCTTCGCTGTTATGTTGGTCGCTCCGGTGACGAACAGAACGTAGAGCTTCCGGATGAAGCGCTGACGAATCTCGTTCTCAAGGATCTGAGAGAGACCATGGGTATCGAAGCGGTGCCGATCTTCTCAGAGATTACAAGGCTTCGTAAATCCATGCCACAGTATCCGGTGGGACACCTCCAACATATTGCCGCCCTCCGTGAGGAGCTTGGCAGCAAATTACCGGGTGTGTACATTGCAGGTGCAGGTTATGAGGGCGTAGGCTTGCCTGATTGCATCAGACAAGCGAAGGAAATGTCCGTTCAGGCTACACAAGAGCTTGCAGCAGATTAAGTACAGCAAGAGAGCTGTCTCAAACGTAGAATTATCTACTGGAGAGATGGCTTTTTTATGTGAAGATCTGGAAGCTAACTGAGTTCATACCCTTTCAATCGATACAGTTCCAAGGAATGATGGAAATCCAGAATATGCCTGATATAATGGTATGTATGGCTGTGAAGAAGAAGAGGAGTTGCTTATGTATCCCCCAAGATCAGAGCGAAGTGTAAAGAAGAAAAAAGGTAGTAAACGCACCCGCAATACTATCACAATCATCTGGACAGTTAATATTGTATTGATCATTGCAATTGGTCTGGTAGGCATTTTTTATGTCATTAATACACGTCAGCAACAGGCAGACCAGCCGGTGAAACAAGAAATCGTTGATCAGGATCAGCCTTCCATTGGAGACGATGCCAAAGGCGGCGATCAAGTAACTTCTCCAGACTCGGAATCTGATGAGACTTCGGAAGAAGAACCCGAAGCTACGGATGAAGAGACAACAGCGGATGCAGATAAGACATCTGGAGTAGCGACACCTGACACTTCAAGCAATACCAATAGTGAGAAAGTAGAATCCGGAACGAAAAAACCTACGGCAGATTCGACACCATCCAGCACCAAGGGAAATGCAGGTGCGGATATGGAAGCAGGGGCGTCGAAACCTACCAATTCAGCGAAGGATGTCACGATTAACTTTGTTGGCGATATTCAATTCTCGGGCAAAGTTGCTGAACTGCTGGATAAGAACGGTTATGACTATCCCTTTGCCAAGCTCGGCAGATTATTTAAGGATGATGATCTTACCATCGGTAACCTGGAGACACCAATAACTCAGGGTGGTACCAGTGCAGCTGATAAAACCTATGTCTACAAATCATCTCCCAAAGCATTGGCGGCAATGGCTTCTGCGGGATTTGATGCTGTCAATTTGGCTAACAATCATATTCTGGATCAGGGCGTAGAGGGCTTGGTGGATACGTTAACTTATCTCAAGGAATATGGTATAGCTCACACCGGGGCAGGTATGAACAGGGATGAGGCCTATGCACCAGCATATCTGGAACGCAAAGGCATGAAGATTGCATTGCTTGGGTTCTCCCGAGTTGTACCCGAAACGAGTTGGAAGGCTGAAGGCAATCGGGCTGGCGTGGCTGAAGCCTATGATTCCACAGGAGCAGTCAAAGCGATCCAGGAGGCCCGTAAGAAGGCTGATCTGGTGATCGTGGTTGCACATTGGGGAGAAGAACGTGTAAGTACTCCGAATAGTGACCAGACCCGATTGGCTCATGAGTTTGTAGATGCTGGCGCTGATCTGGTCATAGGTGGTCATCCTCATGTGTTGCAAGGGTTGGAGTACTATAAGGGGAAGTGGATTGCATACAGTACGGGAAATTTCATTTTCTCCAGATCAACAACCGAAGAGACTTGGAAAACGGCGGTATTTCAGGCTCGCTGTAGTCAAGATGCAGCTTGCAGCATGAAAGTTATCCCTTATGAGGCCGGGCTAGGTCAGGCCATTCCAATGATTGATGAGGCGAACAAACTGCTGTTGGAACAGATGGCAAAGCTCTCCCCGGGTATTCGATATGATGGGAATGGAGTCGCTTCGCCTAATTAAAAACCTTTTTGAGGAGGGAATCGAATGAACAACCTTTGTGTAGCACACCGTGGATTTTCTTCTATTGCACCAGAGAATACGATGGCTGCATTCCTGATGGCCATGGAGCGGCCTGAAGTTCAGTGGATGGAGCTGGATGTGCAGTTGTCGCGTGATGGTGTACCAGTGGTCATTCATGATTTTACAGTGGATCGCACGACGAATGGCAAGGGTCTGGTTCGGGAAACTGATTGGGCTGATCTGCAACGTCTGGATGCCGGAGCATGGAAAAACAAGTCTTACAAAGGCGAACGGATTCCGGCGCTAAGTGAATTGTTAGATCGCTCGTGCGGCAGAGTACGTTTGAACATTGAACTGAAAACGCAGGGAGACATGTACCCGGGTCTGCCTGCGGCTGTTATACATGAAGTGAGAAAAAGACATATGCAAAATGATGTTGTGATCACCTCATTTGAACCAGCCGCTCTGATCGCAGTGAAGAAACTTGCACCGGAGATCCAGACGGGGCTAATTATCGATGCACGACCAGGTGATCTGTTAACCGCGTTGCGGCAGATGAATTGTACATTCCTATCGATTGGATACACCAATGTAGACAAATCCTTAATGAACGAGATGCGGAGTGCAGGTATTCGGGTGATGGCTTGGACAGTGGATGACAAGACCATTATGAAGAAACTGGCGGCAGTTGATCCAGAACTCATGTTATGTACGAACCGTCCTGACGAATGGGAGCTGGCATTTCAGGAGACGAGCAGCCGATTTTTCAGACCTTAACTTTACTATATGCACTAATGAATCCGATAAAGGTGGTAATATACCCATGTTGACTAACATTCGCAATGTATACTGTGTAGGACGCAATTATAAACTTCATGCGGAAGAATTGGGTAACGCGGTTCCGGATGAGCCAATGATCTTTATGAAACCTTCCCATGCAGTCGTGCCCTTGAATGGTGAAACCCTTGGATTGCCTGCTACCAAGGGTGAAGTTCACTATGAAGCTGAATTGGTCGTGCAAATCGGCCGGAGTTATGAGCCAGGTATGGCGGTAGATGAGCTGGTGGATGCGTATGCATTTGGTATTGATTTTACGTTACGTGACGTACAGACCGTGATTAAGAAAAAAGGCCACCCGTGGACAGCGGCCAAAGGGTTCAAAAATTCCGCTCCGGTTACTGCATTTCAGGCATTCCCGGGTGCGGCAGCATTACTGGAGAAAGACTTTACATTGACCAAAAATGGTGAGGAAGTCCAGCGTGGTAATATTCGTAACATGATCTTTAGTTTACAGGATATTGTGGATTATGTAGGTCATCATTACGGCTTGGGGCCGGGCGATGTCATTTTTACAGGAACACCGGAAGGTGTTGGACCAACACAAGCAGGAGATGTGCTCGAACTGGCATGGGACGGCGAATCCTTGGGTGCCTGCACGATTGGGGCAGTGCAATAAGGATTACACATCATACCTGCTTGAAATGAATAGGTTACAAGAAAGGGGCGTGTATACGCTCCTTTTTGTCGTGCTATCGTGGATATATGTTTATACCTTCATCGTACGGATACGCTACTAATTTACGCCAAGCTGTATGCTGTATTTGCGCTCTGTGTGACCAACTCTTCCAGTTCAGCTTGTTGTGCAGCATGTTGCTCCGAGCTGATACTTCCATTTGCGAGCCGTTCATCCAACTGCTCTCTGAGCTGTCTTACTTGTATAGCAATGACCTCATCCAAATTCCCGTTATTTTCTTCCGTAATTGTCCTCAGTGATTTGCTGCTGTACAGTTCCTGATACAGATCCGCTTCTGAAACCTGATTCAGAGCGTCGAGCAGCTCATCACTGCTTCCCTCACGAGTGTCCAAGTCAACGATGGACCATTTAGCAGTAGGTATGGGAGAGATGGCGGATTGGCCCCATGCTGTTCCGGCGAAGGACATGGTGACAATCATTGTGCCTATAATAATGACTCTTTTCATATTCATATGGATAATCCTCATTTCTGTAGTTGAGTACGAACTGAATCGTAGCTTGTCGTTGATGTAGTTGTAGATGTTTAGATCTGAGAATAGTGTAAACGGGAAACCTGAAGTGAAACTTAAAACAGGATAAGTAATTTCAAACCGGCGGGTAATGACTGTAAAAGTAGATCTATATTTTAATTCTCACTTGACAGGTTGGGTTAGTTGGTTATATGATAATCTCAATTATTTTAATACTCATTAAATGAACAGTGAACTAATTTGAACTGAAAACTGCATTGAGCTGATTGGACCACCAAAGGCTCCCGGGACTACTCCTCTAAGGAATGTCCTCGGGGGCTTTTTTTCGTATCTTTATTGAAGCTTCAAACGATCAAGGAGGTTATGAAATGAGCGATAGAGACTGGGAAGCGTTGGAGCGGACGGATTGGTTGTTTCGCAAAATGGTCAGACGATTCGTCAAAGAGCGGGATCGCATCTCTGTAGAAGGTATCAGCCTGCCAGGCATGCTTATCCTGCACAAAATCATTCGTGAGGGAGAACAGCGGCTTGGAGATCTGGCAGAACAGTTGGACTTTACATCCGGTGCCATTACTGCTCTAACCGATAAGTTGGAAAAAAAGGGACTCACCATCCGCAAACGAAAGGAAGACGATCGCCGGACGGTTTTACTGGACATCACATCCAGCGGGCGGGAGATGTATGCGAGAAACAGCAACATCGGTGCCCGATGTATCACGCTTCTGTTTGAGGGTTTTACGAGTGAGGAACTGGAGCAACAAAGTCAATTCTACGAGCGGGTAGTAGCGAATCTGGAGGGGTTCTCGGACACGGTGCTGGAATTGGCGGAGAGCAACGGGATACAAGAACATGATCGGTCCTCCGCAAGTAACCTTGAGCAGAAGCAGTGGGATAATACCGGGAAGAGGAACTATCTCAGTTATTGAGGTTGGGTCACAGTAAGGACATTTGATATACCACAAACATTCTAGGGAGAGATGATCAATGGGACACTCAACAATATATCCAACTGGAGCGACGTTATACAATCCGGATAAGGCTTGGGGCGGTTATACCGTTTATCAGGCAGGTGAAGAAGGCGTAGTATTGATCGATATGAATGGCAAGGAGGTTCACCTGTGGAAAGGATTGTTAGGTTTTCCGGCCAAAATATTACCTGGCGGCTATGTGCTGGGCAGCACGGGTCGGAGAGATCCGAAGTTCGGTATTCAGGATAATGTCGATCTGGTCCAAGTGGATTGGGACGGCAACATTGTATGGAAATACAATAGCTACGAACACATCGAAGATCCGGGGTATGAGCCACTATGGTATGCCCGCCAGCATCATGATTATCAGCGTGAGGGGAATCCGGTAGGTTATTATGCACCTGGCCTTGCGCCAAAGACGAAGAGTGGTAAAACACTTATTCTGGCACACAAAAATGTGAGTAACCCGCAAATTTCAGATAAGCCATTGCTTGATGATGCCATTATCGAAGTCGATTGGGAGGGGAAGGTACTCTGGGAGTGGCTGCCTAACGAACATTTTGAAGAATTAGGTTTTGATGAAGCTGCTCGAAATGTCCTGTTCCGTGATCCGAATACACGTTCTTTCGGTCATCTGGGTGGTGGCGTTGGTGACTGGTTACATATTAATTCTGCTTCTTATGTCGGACCCAACCGTTTCTATGAAGAAGGAGACGAACGGTTCCACCCCGACAATATTATCTGGGATGCCAGAGAGGCCAACATTATTGCCATTACAGACAGACAGAGTGGAAAGATCGTGTGGAGATTAGGGCCAGACTATACTTCACCTGAAGTGAAACACATCGGTACAATTATCGGGCAGCATCATGCACATATCATTCCCCAAGGTCTACCGGGTGAAGGCAACTTGCTCGTATTCGACAATGGCGGCTGGGCAGGTTACGGCCTTCCAAATCCGGCTTCTCCATTTGGATTGAAACATGCGATTCGGGATCACTCCCGTGTACTGGAGATTAACCCGGTCACTCTGGAGATTGTCTGGCAGTATACCTCGGCAGAAGCAGGTTTCTCGGTTCCGACGGATTCTTATAAATTTTATAGCCCATACATCAGTTCCGCCCAGCGTTTACCTAACGGCAACACCCTAATAACCGAGGGTTCCAATGGCAGATTGTTTGAAGTCACAGCGGAGCATGAGCTGGTCTGGGAGTATGTCTCCCCGTACACAGATGGGCGGAATACCAATATGGTCTATCGCTCATATCGAGTTCCTTATCAGTGGGTTCCACAGTTAGAGAAGCCGCAGGAAGTTGCCATCGAAGCCATTGATGTCTCCACCTACAGGGTCCCAGGAGCAGCACCCAAAGGTTCTGCATCCATCGTGAGCGTAGAGACGACTCTTCCATTTGTGGAGGGTGCAGCCTGTGTGGCAACGTCGGATGAAGGCAAGTCAGGCGGCTAGGCGTCAAGAATCATGACTAGATCGAATGGGGTGTATATTGTGAGAAAACCATCCATAGTAACCGGCATATTGATATTATTTCTGGCTACGGCACTCCTATTATCCGGGTGCAGTTCAAACGCAGCAGGATCTGGAGCAAAAGACGCTACCGGCAAGAATACCGATAATGTAAAAATTCGAATCGCAGATACAAGTACGAACCCAACATTCAGGGTAGCTATTGCCAAAGGTTTTTTTGAAAACAGGGGCATTGATGCAGAGAGTATTACGTTTGGCTCACCGGCTGAAGGTGTAAATGCACTATTTATCAAACAGGTAGATATTGCGTACGGGGCGGACTTCCCTGTATTAAATGCTTTGTCTAAAGGGGAATATTCAGTCGTCGCTTCTGCAGGCCAGACTACGGATGAAGCGGCAGCCGCCTGGAAGCTGTATGCAAGGGAGGATATTCAGAGTGGAGCGGATTTGAAGGGCAAGAAAGTAAGTTTCATTCGAGGCACATTTATTCCGTATCTATGGGATGAATATTTGAAAGATCAGGGGGTGGCGCTGAGTGATGTGACGCAAATTGGTCAGGGGGCTTTTGATGAAGCCTACATCGCACTGAAACAGGGAGACCTTGATGCCGCTTGGGTTATAGGTTCCGCGTTAACCGATAAATTCGATGCACTTGAAGGAGTACATCAGCTGACGGATATGTCTCGGACGCCTATACGCCTTGGTATGGGACTGGTATCAAGTAATGAATTCATCCAGGCAAACCCTGAAAAGATAAGTGACTTCCTTGCGGCGCTGGATGAAGCATCCACGTATGCTCAAGCGCATCCTGAAGAGGTTGCAGATCTGATGTATCAAGAGACCAAACAGCCTAAAGATGCCACATTGAAAGACCTTCCGATCAATCCATGGGAAGTTGGATTTACGCAGGCTGCTTATGATAGTTTGGCAGGTCAGAAGCAATATATGGTGGACACCGGAATCATCGAACAGGATTTTGATCTCAACACCAAACTCGATCTGACTTCTCTCCAGCAGGCTCTGCCGGAAAAAGTGACATTTAGTAAATAATTCTTATTGAAATGGGAGGTGTCCGTTATGTCCTTACCTGCAACTCAGCACACCATTCATATTGAACAGCTTCGGAAAACGTATCATGCCCCGACCAATGGGGATGTGCATTATATCATTAAGGATGTCGATCTGGTTATCAAGGGAGGAGAGTTCTTTGTCCTGCTTGGTCCCAGTGGGTGTGGGAAGTCAACGCTGCTGAATATGATCGCGGGTTTTATCTCCAAGTCGGGCGGACAGCTCAAGGTAGGCAACAAGGAGATCAACAGACCGGGCAGGGATCGGGCGATGGTGTTCCAGCAGGCGGATTCTTCTCTCTTTCCATGGCTAACCGTGAGGGAAAATGTTGAATTCGGACTTCGAATGTCCAAGGTGCCTAAGACACAACGACGTGAGATCTCTGATCGATACATCCAGCTTGTTGGACTGAGTGCTCATGAGGGGAAATTTCCGAAAGAACTCTCGGGTGGTATGAAGCAACGGGTTCAATTGGCCCGCGTACTT
Source organism: Paenibacillus sp. FSL K6-1122 (assembly GCF_037977015.1). Classification (NCBI taxonomy): domain Bacteria; kingdom Bacillati; phylum Bacillota; class Bacilli; order Caryophanales; family Paenibacillaceae; genus Paenibacillus; species Paenibacillus sp. FSL K6-1122. The sequence continues at coordinate 2,336,121 of NZ_CP150272.1, forward strand.
GCGAATGACTCGGCGATCTTGCTGATGGATGAGCCATTCGGTGCGCTGGACGCGATGACGAGACGGACCATGCAGAAGGAACTGGTGAATATCTGGAAAGAAACCCATAAAACCGTTATCTTTGTCACACACGATATTCAGGAGGCGTTATTGCTTGGTGAGCGCATAGGCATTATGTCTGTAGGTCCATCTTCGAATATAACGGATATTTACCACAACACGTTACCTTACCCGAGGAACATCGCCTCGTCTGAGTTCAACACTTTGTATGACCGAATTCAAGGCCACTTTGAAGAATAATTGAGGTGATATACAAGATGAAATGGTTGGAGAAAAAATGGGTGTCTATCCCGCTTCTATGGGTAACGGTCATCTTAATCTGGCAACTTGGTGCCCTTATCTATGGGCCTGACGTAATCCCTGGTCCGTGGCACACGATCCTGGGAGCACGCGAACTGATTGCTGACGGTACGCTAATGGAGTATATCGGAATCAGCTTCACTCGTGTACTGGCAGGCTGGGTACTCGGAAGCATCATTGCTATTCCGGTAGGGCTGATTATTGGTAAAGTTCATCTCATCCGGCTGTTCGCGGAACCGTTCCTTAACTTTATACGTTTTATCCCGCCGATCGCCTTTATTACCTTATTTCTGGTGTGGTTCGGAATTGGAGAGCAATCCAAGATCGCGCTTATTATGTACGCAACTTTCTTCATTGTTGTATTGAATACACTGACAGGTGTGCTCTCCGTTGAAGAAGATAAAATCCGGTCGGCCCGCAGTATGGGAGCCAATGAACGGCAGATTCTGCTGCATGTGATTGTTCCGGCGACAACCCCGTATATCTTTACAGGTGTGCGACTGGCGATGGGAACCTCGTATATGGCCATAATCGGTGCTGAGATGATTGCCTCGAATGAGGGAGTCGGTTACTTAATCTGGAATTCCAGACTCTTTTTCCGAACAGATTGGATCTTTGTCGGGCTGATTTCCCTGGGTTTTATGGGATTCCTGACGGATCGATTATTTAACTGGTTTGGTCGGAGAGTACTCTACAGATATGGGGTCATTGGCGGAGCGAAGCGGGTCTAAATTAAGACATAGGAACATTGAATTACAGACGTTACTTGAAAAGGGAAGTTATCTTGTTTTAACGTTTGATCAATAACCTGTTTTGGCACTTCTAAACGAGGCCGAAACAGGTTTTTTGTGTGCTGGCGTAAGGAGTTTCGGCATTGGGATCAAACCGTGGTATAATTGAATTTCAAAAATACAATAAACGTCATGCGGGCTGTACATACGCTGCATGCAGGAGACATTATGGATTGGATTATTGGCGCCGTATGCGCTTCTATGGTGGCAGGTGCTGCCTATGCGAAAAAGTCGCTAACCTTGTCTGGCTGCCTGGCAGCCATCATGATGGGAACGATATATTACGGAGCGGGTAACCTGTTCTGGTTTGGCACGTTATTGTTGTTTTTCATTACTTCAACGTTGCTTTCCAGGTTTCGTAAAGATCGGAAGCAGGAGCTGGAGAAATCCTATGCCAAGTCAGGAAATCGGGATGCTGGGCAAGTGATGGCTAATGGTGGAATGGGCATGTTCCTATGTCTGGGATACTGGATATTTCCACATCCGGCATGGGTATATGCTTTCATTGGTGTAATGGCTACCGTTACATCGGATACATGGGCAACCGAAATTGGGAGTCTCAGTCGCAAGCCGCCGCGCTCTGTGCTCACGTGGAAGGTACTTACGCCAGGTGCTTCAGGAGGTGTTTCACTTCTTGGCACCGTGGCTGCAGCCGTAGGCGGGGCTCTGATTGGTGCGGGAGCATTCTTGTTTTCCTGGATCGCCGGGATAGAAGGGCTTAGTCTGTTTAGTTGGACTTTTGTCGGTCTTGCAGGCGGGTTGGCAGGGGCTTTTGCCGATTCCTATCTGGGCGCAACGGTGCAGATGATGTATCGTTGTACTGTGTGTGGCCGTGAAGTTGAGGTACATGAACATTGCGGGCATCCAACGGTTCGGGCTCGTGGCTGGGCATGGATGAGTAACGACCTGGTGAACGTGCTTAGCTCGGTGATCGGCGGATGTGTGGCGATTGGTTTAGGTAACATTTTGGCGTTGTAGGGGGGAGTACATTTTGAGCACTGTACAGGGAGACAAATCGGAGGCTATTTTGGATGCGGCCTATGGTATTTTTGGCTCGAAAGGTTTTTATGAGACCAAAATGTCTGATATTGCAGACGAAGCCGGCATCGCAAAAGGCACCATTTATTTATATTTCAAAAGCAAGGAACAATTATTTATCGCAGTATCCAAGCGGGATTGTAACAGTTTTATCAGCCGTCTTGAATATGCTTTGAACTCGTATGAGAACACAGGTGATAAACTTGGAGCAATAGCCAAGACCCATCTTACGTATTATTATGAGCGTCGCAATCATACCAAGCTCTTTTTTATGGCACCCAATAATGATCCGGATCTGATGAAATTCATGAAGGCATTCATGAATCAATACATGAGTATGGTGTGTGAGGTATTGGAAAGTGCAAGTGTACCTGAGCCTGTATTGCTCGCTGAAGCCTATATTGGAATTCTGGACCGGCTGAAGATGGATATCATGTTGAATCCGGAGTTTAATGAGGAACATCTGAACAAACGAATTGCTTTTGCAGCAGCATTGTTTCTGGACGGATGCCGTTCTTTTTTACAAGTTTAAAGTAAGTGCGCGGATGTACGTAATATTGAATTTTAATTCACAGAGAAGTGGGTACGAGCAATGAACATAATGACGGTAGAGCAAATTGCAAAAAGTTATGGCGAAAAAATATTGTTCAAGGATGCTTCATTTGGTATGGCTGATCAGGACAAGATTGGTGTCGTTGGGGTAAATGGAACCGGTAAATCCACGTTTTTGCGTGTGATTTCTGGTATGGAACCCGCAGATGCGGGACAGATCTCGATCGGTAATGACGTACGTATTCAGTTCCTGGCACAGAATCCGGACTTCAATCCGGATAATACGGTACTGCAACAAGTATTCGAAGGTGACAGCATGGAAATGAAAACCGTGCGTGAATATACGGAAACGATGGAATTATTGGAACTGAATTCGTCCGATCCAGCGTTGCAAGAGCGGTTATTACGTTTGAATCAGCAAATGGAGCAGCTTCAGCTCTGGCAGATGGAGAGTGAAGCGAAGAGCATTTTGTCCAAATTGGGTATTCGTCAATTCGATGCACTGATGGGCACATTGTCTGGTGGACAACGCAAAAGGGTAGCACTTGCTGCTGCACTGATTCATCCTTGTGAACTGCTCATTCTGGATGAGCCTACGAACCATATTGATAATGATTCGGTCGTTTGGTTGGAGCAGTACTTGCAGAAGCGCCGCGGCGCACTGCTTATGATTACGCATGATCGGTATTTCCTGGATCGTGTGGCGAATGTCATGTTGGAATTGGATCATGGACGTTTGTTCCGATACGAAGCGAACTATACACGTTTCCTGGAACTGAAGGCGGAGCGCGAAGAACGGGAAGCTTCTTCGGAACAGAAGCGTAAGAACTTGCTTCGGACGGAGCTTGCATGGATTCGTCGTGGTGCCAAGGCACGGACAACGAAACAAAAAGCGAGAATTGATCGCTTCGAACAACTTAAAGACCAGCAAGGAGTCCAGCGCTCGGGTTCATTGGAAGTATCGGTTGGCTCCACTCGTTTGGGGAAAAAGATTCTGGAGATCGAGCATCTTTCCAAATCCGTGGGTGGCCGCACGCTGATCGAAGATCTGAGTTATATTGCCGTACCTGGAGATCGGGTAGGGATTGTCGGACCGAACGGTAGTGGTAAGTCCACGTTGCTTCAGATGATATCTGGCAAGCTGGAACCCGATGCAGGTGTGGTTGACGTTGGTCCTACGGTCAATCTGGGTTATTTCACACAGGAACATCAGGAGATGGACGAATCTCTTCGTGTGATTGAGTATATTAAAGAAGTGGCCGAGAATGTGAAAACGGCCGATGGCTCTCTGATTACAGCATCCCAGATGCTGGAGCGGTTCCTGTTTACCCCGGCATCCCAGTGGACGCCAATCTCGCGTCTGTCTGGTGGAGAGAAGCGTCGCCTGTATCTGCTGCGTGTGCTGATGGCTGCGCCGAATGTATTGCTGCTGGATGAGCCGACGAATGATCTGGACATCCAGACACTCGCTGTACTGGAAGACTACCTGGATGATTTTCCGGGTGTTGTCTTTGTCGTATCCCATGATCGCTATTTCCTTGATCGTACTGTGGATAAAGTGTTGTCTTTTGAGGGCAACGGTGCTGTACGTGTGCACGTCGGCGACTACAGTGAGTATGCGGAATGGATGCTGAAAAATGCGCCTGGAGCTAATCAAGAGAGTGATACAGGAGCGGCGAAGGTGAAGCAGTCATCGGAGAAAACGACGCCTGCTGTGTCAGCGGCTAAACCGAAGTTGAAATTCAGCTTTAAGGAGCAACGTGAATACGACCAGATTGATGAAAATATTGAGAAGGCTGAAGCCAATCTTGTCCGGATTAACAAAGAGATGGAAGAGTCATTTAGTGATTCTGCCCGTCTGCAGGAGTTGATGGCGGAGCAGGTTGAGGCTGAACGTCATCTGGATGAATTGATGGAACGCTGGACCGTTCTGAATGAACTTGCAGAGCAGATTGAACAGAGCAAGTCTTGATTTATAACTAAACATCGCCCTTTCTTCTACAGTGACTTTATGTCGCATTGGAGAAAAGGGCGATTTTTTTGTCTGCGAATTTGCGATTTTATGTGAAACGTTCTGTATGTTCATTACGTTGTATAAGTAAAGAATTCCATAGAAGGGAGAGAACACCACACTTATGTATAAAGAAATTAATCAACAGTTGGCAGCGCTCAAGGAAAAGGGGAGAATTTACGAGAAATGGACCAAACGTCTGGAGAAGCTTCAAACGGAGGAAAGCGAATGGGAAGCAAAGGTAAAACGTCGTCTGGAGCATCTCCAGAAGGAGCAGAAGGACGTTGATCGACTGAACAGTATGACATTGTCGGCATTTTTCTATCAACTGATTGGCAAGAAGACAGAGCGTCTGGAGAAGGAAGAGCTGGAACTCATGGAGAGCAAGGCTGCATACGACACCGCTTGTCGCATGTTACAAGACGTACAGGAGCAACGAATTCATGTGGAGCAGGAGTTGGAGGGCCAACGGCAGTATCAGTACTGGCAGAGCGATTACAACGCGCTGTGGGGGAAGAAGGAAGGTCGACTGCTGGACCAGGATGCGGAATTGCAACAGATGGCTGAGAATCGGGAACATCTGGCGAGCGAGCTTCAGGAACTGGATGAAGCTTTCCGGGAGGGGGAATACCTGCTCTATGCCCTTGAACGTGCCGAGAAGGCTTTGGCTTCGGCAGGTAATTGGGGTGTATATGACATGATGGGCGGTGGAGTCATCTCAACACATATCAAGCGAGGAAGAATGGATGACGCTCAGGTCGCCATCATGGATGCAGGTAAGCGTCTACGACGTTTCCAGAAGGAGTTGGAGGATGTAGAGATGGCTGTACACGCGGATCTGCATCTGGGAGGTCTGCTTTCATTCGCAGACTATTTCTTCGATAACCTCTTCGTGGACTGGATGGTTCAGGACAAAATTCGCAAAGCCGAACGTCAGGTGAAGGATGGACTGAGTGCCGTTCGGAAAACCATGCATGTGTTAAGAAATGAAATGCGTGACCATAAGGCAGAGTTAGAGATATTGGATCGTAAATATCATGCATATGTGGAACAGGCAGATTAAAAGACATGGAAACAAAGGCCCCTTCCAAGCACACTGAATTGTTGTGCTTGGAAGGGGCCTTTTTGATTAGACAAGACATATGAATGTCACCATGATGATTTCGTAGAAAAATGATTCTGTTTTACTTGGTTGTAATGTAGGCTGCGAGCAATCGTGCCGTATTCAGGACAGCATCCTTATGTGTACGCTCCATGGAATGAGATGCATGAACTCCAGGACCGATCAGTGCTGCACGGATATTGTTTCCTCCGCGTAATGCTGCACTGCCATCTGAGCCATAGTGGGGATAAATGTCGACGACGTAATCCATTCCATCTTGTTTGGCCAGTTCAATGAGACGGCTGGTCATATCGTAATCATACGGGCCAGAAGAATCTTTGGCACATATGGAAACGTCGGTTTCTTTACAGCTCAGGTCATCGCCCATGGCTCCCATGTCTACAGCGATCATTTCACTAATTTCCGCAGGGATATACGATGCGCCATGTCCAACTTCTTCATAGTTCGAGATAAGCAGAGAGACGTTATGTAATGGTTTCCAGCCTTCACGATGTGCAGACTCAAGGATGCCAAAGAGGGCAGCCACGCTGGCTTTGTCGTCCAGATGACGTGATTTGATATAACCACTCGGCGTGATGACTGCGCGAGCATCAAAGGAGATAAAGTCGCCGACAGCGATCCCGAGTTTCAACACATCTTCCTGGGAGGAGACGACCTCATCGATTCGAACTTCCATATGGCTCTCGGACCGTTCAAAGGTACGTGCATCCGGATAAACGTGGACAGACGGATGAAGGGAGAGAATGGTGCCTGTGTATGTTTTTCCATCCCGAGTATGGATGCTGCAATATTCGTTTTCAATACTTTGCATCGAAAAGCCACCGACAGAGGTAAGCTTCAATGTGCCATATGATGTAACCGAGCGTACCATGGCCCCTAGCGTATCCACGTGAGCGCTTAAAGCAATTGTCTTGGAAGAGTCCTGTCCGGGCAATGTAAGCACCGCACCGCCCTTGTTATTCAGCTCACAGGCGATGCCCAGTGCTGCTGCTTCCTTCCGGATCATCTCGATAATATGATGTGTGTAACCACTTGGGCTTGGTGTGTCCAACAATTTTTTTAGAAAAGACAGAACGTATGATTCATCAATTGTAAAACTCATTGTGTAATTTCCTCCTCGGATCATGGGTATGGTGTGAAACAAAATACAGCCTGTCTGGGGGAGAGAATGTGATACTACCATTCCTGACTCGCCAGCAGGCTGTCTCTGATTGGTTACAGTGTTCCCGTAGGGTTTCCTTTGCGCTGACTCTGGATCGAATCATTCTCCAATAGGCTGTCGGATTCATTTGAGTCAAGCGAATCCATCGATTTGAAAGAATCCAACGTAGATTTGCTTGTCGCAGAACTTTCCAATTCAGATACACGCAATTTCAATTGTTTATTCTCACGTTGCAGTCTGTATTGGCGATAGATGCCATATGACCCTACAATAATTCCACCGATCAGGGTACAGCCGAGAATCAGCAAGATCAGCGGGATTTGTACCGTGTTAAATAACAGGTTGACTTGTACGGAATCCACATTAATAACCGCAAAGATTCCCGTGAGCAGTGCAAAAACAAGACCTGCTATGAGTGCCCATTGCATTTTCATGGTGTTGCCTCCTTGTTGAACAATTGAGAACTAGATATGCATTACCCATATTCGGGTATGTTGCATCTTGCAATGATGATAAAATCCCCTGCCCAAACGGGCAAGGGATGCAGGTCACATGGAAAGACAACCTTATTTGGTTAGTTGCTCCATCTGTTCAATCAGTTCCTTGAAGACACTCATAGCTTCACGAATTGGCTGTGGTGTAGACATATCCACACCTGCTTTTTTCAGAATGTTGATGGAGTAATCACTGCCACCGCTCTTCAGGAAGCCAAGATATCGGTCAACAGCCGGTTGGCCTTCTTCCAGGATTTGCTTGGAAAAGCTTGTTGCTGCGGAGAAGCCTGTAGCATATTTGTAAACGTAGAAGCTGTTATAGAAGTGGGGAATACGAGCCCATTCCATTTCAATTTCTTTGTCAACAGCCATGCCTTCTCCGTGATATTTAACGTTCAGATCATAATAGATCTCGGATAACAATTGTGGTGTTAATGCGTCACCTTGTTCCGCACGTTCATGAATGATTTTCTCGAATTCAGCAAACATGGTCTGACGGAATACCGTTGTACGGAATTGGTCGGCATAATACGTCAACAGATACAATTTTTCCTTTGGATCTGTTGATTTGTTAAGCAGATAATCCATCAGCAACGCTTCGTTGGTTGTGGATGCAACCTCAGCCAAGAAGATGGTGTACTGTGCATCACGATACGGAAGTGTTGTATCCGAGTAATGTGAATGCAGAGCGTGACCCATTTCATGTGCGAGTGTGAACATACTGTTTAGGTTATCTTTGTGATTCAACAAGACATACGGGTGAGTGCCGTAAGCGCCCCAGGCATATGCGCCTGAACGTTTATTTTCATTCTCATATATATCGATCCAGCGGTTATCATATCCATTCTGCAATGCGTCAGCATAGTCCTTGCCGAGTGGTTTCAGACCGTCTTTAACCGTTTGTTTCGCTTCCTCATAGGTAATATCCATTTTGTATTCGTCTACGAGTGGAGCGAACAGATCGTACATGTGCAATTGATCTACACCCAGCAACTTTTTGCGCAGGTCCATATAACGATGCAATAACGGAAGGCTCTCGTGAATGGTGTCTACCAGATTGGTATACACATCCGTTGGGATGTTATCTCCATATAGGGACATTTCCATCACGGAAGGGTACTTCCGAACATTAGCATAGAACATATTTTTGGTTACATTTGCATTCAAGGCAGCTGCAATTGTGTTCTTCTGTTTGGCATAGGTTTCGTATACCGCTTTGAAGGCACGTTCGCGAACTTCACGGTTAGGGTTCTCCAGGAACTGAATGTAGCTGCCGTGTGTCAGCTCAACTTCGTTACCATGTTCATCCTTGATTCTTGGGAACTTGAGATCGGCGTTATTCAGCATGCTGAAGATTGTCTGTGGTGCTTGTGAAAGGTTGCCTACCTGTGCAAGCAAAGCCTCTTCTGCTTGGCTAAGAACGTGGGCTTTTTCGCGTTTCATCTCTTCCAGCGTAAATGTATAAGCAGAAAGTTTTTCGTTCGCAATAAATGCGTCCAACTGATCATCCGGCAGGGAAAGAATCTCTGGTGTGACAAAAGAAAGTGCTTCACCAACCCGTACGCCTAATTTCTGGGCTTTTTGGGACAGGTTTTGATATGTAGGATTCGCTGTGTCTTCATCTTGATGCATACGTGCGTACACAAAGAGGCGTTCTATTTTGAGGCTGATCTCATCTTCGAATTCGAAGCAAGATTTGAGTACATCAGGTTGATTCAGTTTGCCTTGGAATTCGGAGGCCTTCTTGGTCAAAGACGATACTTCTTCATATTCTTGATCCCAGGCTTTCTGATCGGCAAATAAATCTTCCAGTTTCCAGCTATGTTCAGCCGGCACCTCGGAACGTTTCAATAATTGACTCATGGAAATCCTCCTTTGATGATCTGATGAATGTATGGACGAAGCTGCCTTCGTCTCGCTTGCCTGTGCGGAGAGAGACGAAGGAATCAGACTAAGTACCAGGATAACAGATAGCGATTTCTGGTATTTCAACGGCCTTCCTCCTTACGATACGAATAATCTCGTATAGTATGACCTTAGGCACGTTGAAATATTTGAGCATCTGGGTCCCCGTGATCAGGCTCCCATGTTATACAGAAAATAAACGATCAGGAAAAAGGCGAAACAAATGAGCAGGGTAGCAATAAGCGCCATTCCCCGTCTTAATCGATCCGGGATGGAATTGCGTCCCAGAATAAGCACAATACCAAGAGAGAAGGCAAGGATAATAAAGATGACGACATTGCTTGAGTCAAGCTGCATGGGTTAGACCCCTTTGAAGGCAGCCATCAATTGACGCCATTCATCCTCACGGTTCTCAAAATCTGCTTTTGGAAAACGGCGTTCAGCCCAGTGCATTAATGCAGGACGGCTAAGGAATGTATGGCATTCTTCGCCCCACTCTTCCGAAATTTCTCGCAGTACGAGATATTTGCCTTGAACTTCTACGGTCATCATATTCCACTTGTCTGTTTTGTATATTTCATGTTTTTTTATCATAGGTAGTCTCCAAACTAACGGTTTTGGTAAAATGATACCGTACCCTACGATTCAAAGCAAATTTTTTCGACATTTATGGAAAGATTAATTGCAAAATGGAAGCCCATACAGTATAATAAGGGTATTCGCCATAGATGGCGATATTTTTAGGAGGTTTTTCATTTGAAAGGTACAGTTAAATGGTTTAACGCAGAAAAAGGCTATGGCTTTATTTCAGTTGAAGGCGGCGAGGACGTATTCGTACATTTCTCCGCAATCCAAGGAGATGGCTTCAAAACATTGGAAGAAGGTCAAGCGGTAGAATTCGAAATCACTGATGGAAACCGTGGTCCTCAAGCAGCTAACGTAAACAAACTGTAAGAATTTATCCGGCTAACGGACTTCTTATATATTATAAATTTATAGCTGAATATTAAGAACCTAAGCACAGTCCCCCAAGGGAGGCTGTGCTTTTTTTGATTCTAACATTTTCAGTGTAAATAACGGTTGAATACGATGTAAGTTTCCCTGTGTGTTCAGGAGACACGATTGGTCATGCTGGACCATAACTTCAATCCGAAACCGATTAGTGCAGCCAGGGAGAAAGCCATAGCGGTGAGATAGAAGGTTTGTCTGCCTGCATGTTCCAGCAGCAGTCCGCCCAACGTTCCACTAAGAAGTCCCGAAGCACTGGACCAAACAATGGTGAACAAAGCCATACCCGTAGCTCTGTAGCCGTCCGGAACTAGGCGAATGATGTAGCGGACCGCCGTAACGTAGAAAATACCAAAGGTAACACTGTGCATCGTCTGAATTGCAACAACAGCTGCAGGTGTATCAGATATGGACATGAGAAGCAAACGAACCGTATACATCAGTGCAGCAAAAGCAATTAGCGGCAGCTCTTTATAACGGTTTCCATACTTGCTGAGCAGTAGAAATATGGGGATTTCACTTACGGAAGAGATCAGCAAAGACCAGCCGATCAGCCCCTCGCTGGCACCCAGATCTTTTAGCGTGATGGTAAGAAATGCTTCGTTCATGCGATGTCCCATGGCAAGCAAAAATACACAGCCAAAAAAGGTGAGCACATCTCTGCGTTTCAAAATAGCCCATAACCCCGATAGGTCCATTTTGCTACTGCTTCCAGAAGGTTGATCCTTCAATTGAAAACTGATTAATAGTGTAGTGGCAGCAAGACCAACACAGACCCAAATCGTCCATGCTGGACCAAAAGATCCAAGGAAATACCCGATACTTAATGCAAAGAAGGCATAACCGATCGATCCGAAGACTCGAATGGAAGTGAAATTTCGGCCGTACTTGCTGGCCGTTGTAATGGCCATCGTATCGGAGAGAGGATAGACCGGATAATAGAAAAAGTAAAACAGGGTCACGAGTACAAATACCTGACCGAAAGTTGTTGCATTGGCGAGCATGATCCCTGTGATCAATTGACCACCAAGCAGAATGATCATTACTTTGCGTACCGTTTGGTAGCGGTCGCTGGCCATGCTCCAGAACATATTGGAGAACACAGAGATGAGGGGGCCAATTCCGTAGAGATATCCAATCTCAGCCCGACTGAAGCCCAGATGACTGAAGTAAAGCTGGAAGTAGGATACCACCAGAACGGTGGAACCAAAGATGGTGAACATGAGAGCCCGCAGCCAGTTCTGATCCGGGCGGGCGTTGTGACTTAATTTCATGATGAGAGACTCCAATCCTGATAACAATTCAATGATTTTATTACCCTTTCAGGGATGTTGATTTACTGGCTTTCGGCACGGACATCGTAGGTTCTTGCTTCGTGCCCCGGATGACGAGCCAGACAATGATAAGTTCGGCGAGCAGGCCAAGGGATTGGGCAACAGCGCCAATCATGCCGTTCCACGCAGGGAAAATACTAACCAGTATAAGCAGCACAATTACCGTGCAGATTGCATTCGCCGTTTGCGAACGAAACATCGTTTTTGTCTGACCGCGAAGCAGAATGAGGCCATTGCTGAAATCCAGAAAAGGGAAGATCAGCGGAAATAAGACGAACGCACGCAGTGTCCACAGACTTTGTTGCAAAAGTTCGCCCTGAACGCTCATGACATTTTCGAGTACCCATGGTCCCAAGGGGGTATAGGCAATCGACACCATCATCGCAAACGGAATAAATCCGGTGACAAGTGCGAATTTTCGTACCAGTTTGGCGTCCACAAGGTAGAAATTAAGCACGATCTGATGGATGTATGTAAAGAAGCTTAGCATCAACTGCATCAGACTGCTTGCTATGGCAAAGGATGAAATGGCTAGTGCGATCCCGGTCGTTTTGCCAAGTACGATGTTAATAACCGGTCCTATGAACAGCGCTACAAAGCTGGATAACAGAAGCGGCTTATAAAAGCGAAATACGTCTCCCTTGCTCTCAACGGGATGATCCTCAAGCTTGGCTGGCATCTTGCGCTTGATGCTGTTACCCTCCAGAAAGCTGACGAGCGCTTCAATCATCATGCCAGCAGCAAAAATGATAGCGCCTACACGTCCACTGTCAATGCTGTCTGTATATATGAAATAGAGGGAAAGGCCGTACATACCGGCTAAACGGAATACCATCCCGATGGTTAACCACTTGGTGCGGTTATTCGTAATGATGATCCCCTGATAGATGTTGCGGATCACTGAAAAGATACTTACATACATGAGAATTTCATATACGTCGATGACTTTGTTCAGCAGATCCGGACTTACACCAAACAAGTATTTGAACACCCCGGTACCAACGGGAGAGTATACGATAAGAAACCCAATGAGAAGCACACAGGCAAGAAATATTTTGGTCACAAACGTGAGGGCCTGAAAGGAAAGGCGATCGCGGACCAGTGCAGAACAGGTTTGCCGCAGCAGGGTGGAGGGGCGTTCCGTGAGGGTTAACAAGCTACCGGCGATGGCATAGCTGGCAATAACCGTCTCGGGATGAGCGGAACGTGCTAATGTGCTGTTTATGATGACGTGAGAAATGGTGACGAGAGAGGCGGAAATGCCAAGTGGCACAAAAAAAGAAAATAACCGTCTCCACGAAAGTGATTCACTTGACGACATGTCAACGACTCCTTTGATGGATGAAATATGCCTAGTATATCACAAAGCTTTGGGCGCGGATGCGATTTTTTATGCGGAATATGCGGCAGATCATTTGTACAATTAAGGGGATCATATTATAATAGGAATGGTTAAAAATCGCTCTAATACGTATTCAACCAAGTGGAGGCACATTTATTTTGAGCCAATCAAATCGAAAACGTCATCAATATCCGCGTGGACCGCTGGCATTGATGAGAGGGGTGTACAAATACACCATTCCGGAAACACGGAAGGCACTGAATGGATGGCGTGCTCAAGCTGAGGCGATTCCGAATGAGGAATTGCGTACACAGGCACTTGCCAGTCTGAAGGATAAACAGTTTCACTGTGAAGGCGGAACCGTCTACGCATTAGCTGATTTGCCAAACAGACACATTCTGATTCCGCTGATCGTTTCATATCAAACTATTAGTGATTATTTGGACAATCTGTGCGACCGCAGCACGTCGATGGACCCGGATGACTTTCGTCTTCTCCATCAATCCATGCTTGATGCGGTAGATCCCGAAGCAATTCCCGTCAATTATTATGCCCTCCGTGAGGAGCAGGATGACGGTGGATATCTGCGGAATCTGGTGACCACATGTCAGGAACTGACTCGTCAGTTACCAGGCTATACGTCCGCCAAGCCCCAAATTCAGGATCTGGCAGGCCTATACACGGACCTGCAGGTATATAAGCATATCAAGCCGGAACTGAGAGAAACGGCACTGCTCGAATGGTGGTCGGAGCATCGCCATCGCACACCTCAGTTTCGTTGGAACGAATTTGCTGCTGCAACTGGCTCTACACTGGGCGTTTTCATGCTGTTTCTGGCTGCGAGTGACGATCAGTTGACTGAAGAGCAAGCGGCCTCGATCCACACGGCCTATTTCCCACATGTATGCGCATTGCACATTATGCTCGATTATTTAATTGATCAGGATGAGGACCGCATCGGGGGAGATCTCAACTTCTGCAACTATTATGAGAATGTGGAGACAATGCTGGACCGAATTGCTTTTATTGTGGAGATGGCACGCAGCGATGTACAGAAGATTCCGGGAAGCTCCTTTCACCGGATGATCATCGAAGGACTGATTGCCATTTACCTGTCTGATCCCAAAGTCAGCGAACAACAGGAAGTTCGCGTTGTATCCAAACGTCTGCTGAAAAATAGTCCGATCACAAGAATATTTTTCTTCATTTTCAGTCGCTGGATACGGAAAAATATGTAAGTCAGGTGTGATATTGCGGAGCCTGAAGTGAAACTAGAGGAGGAAGAAACATCATGACAGCAGTAAAGAAAATCGCAGTATTAACGAGCGGTGGTGATTCACAGGGGATGAACGCGGCTGTTCGTGCGGTTGTTCGCAGCGGACTGTTTCACGGTCTCGAAGTATTTGGAGTTCAACGTGGATACCAGGGTCTTTTGAATAATGACATTTTCCCAATGGATTTGCGGAGTGTAGGGGATATCATCCAACGTGGGGGAACGGTTCTTCAATCGGCACGTTGCAAGGAGTTCTATACCGCTGAAGGTCAGCAAAAAGGTGCGGACATTCTGCGTGCGCGTGGTATTGACGGTCTGGTTGTTATCGGTGGGGATGGTTCCTACAACGGAGCGAATAAACTCAGCAAGCTGGGCATTAACACCATGGGTCTGCCAGGAACGATTGATAACGATGTTTCATTCACCGACTATACCATCGGATTTGATACAGCTGTAAGCATAGTAGTTGATGCAGTAAACAAATTACGTGATACGATGTCTTCACACGAACGTTCTTCCATCGTTGAAGTTATGGGTCGTCACTGTGGGGATATCGCTCTGCATGCCGGACTTGCTTCGGGTGCTGAAACGATTCTTGTCCCAGAAGTTCCATTTGATATGGACGAAGTAGCAGATCGGATGAAAGCTAACTTTGCACATGGCAAACGTCACAGTATTATCATCGTTGCAGAAGGCGTAGGCAAAGGTGAGGATGTAGCAAAAGAACTGATGGAACGTTGCCCAACGTATGAGCCACGTGTAACCGTTCTGGGTCACATTCAGCGTGGGGGTACGCCAACACCTTTCGACCGTAACTTGGCAAGCCGTCTTGGCGACTTCGCTGTTCGCAGTCTGATCGCAGGCGAGACAGACAAAGGTTGTGGCATTATCAAGGGTGAACTTACCCTGACGGATATTGATAAAGTGGTTAACACAAAAAAAGATTTCGATATGGTGACTTACGAGCTTGCACAACGTTTGTCCCAATAATTCGATTCATACGCAAAGAGCACAATCCCGCTTTAACGTGGATTGTGCTCTTTTTGTTGTTTCCAAAGTAAGTGAGTGTTCTGATGCTACCCCTTGCGGAGTGCGGCTTGTTTTTGTACTAGGAAGAGTCTCCAGAGAAGCGCTGTTGCTCCTACAGCAAGGCCGGCAATGAGGCCGATCCAGTATCCGAAGGCACCGAGTGAAGTATACGTAGCAGTTAGATAACCTACAGGTAACCCAATAATCCAATACGCTATGAACGTAATGATAAGTGCCGGATTAACATCTTTGTAGCCACGCAATGCTCCTTGGGTCGGTGTAGCAATCGCATCCGAGATCTGAAAGAAAATGGCGTAGATGAGGAAATGCTGCGTAAGTGCAATGACCTCTCGATCGTTCGAATACACGCCTGCAATCTGTTCGCCGAACACAATCAACACGATCGCTGTCAGCAGTGAGAGCCCGATGGCTCCACCAATTCCAAGCAGACTGTATTGTCTGGCATCTCTCAGACGCCCCGCACCTGCCTCATAGCCCACAAGGATCGTAAGAGCCATACATATGCTCACAGGCAGCATGTAGAGCGTAGAAGCGAAATTCAGCGCCGCCTGGTGGGCAGCAATTGTTGTGGTATCGAAACGACTCATCATTAAAGTCACAGCAGCGAAGATGGACGTTTCGAAAAAAGTCGCAAATCCGATGGGCACTCCAATCTTAAGTAACTCTTTCCATTTGGACAATGATACCCGGGTCCATTGACGGAAAATGCCATACTGGGCGAAAGGTTCGACCCGATGGACAAAAAAGAGACTAATAAGAAAGATCAGCCAGTATGTACATGCTGTAGCAACACCAGCACCAACACCGCCTAATTGTGGAAAACCCCAGCGGCCGAATATTAGCAGATAATTTAGAAAGATGTTAACGGGCAGGGAAACTAACGTAATAAACATCGTAGTCCGTGTCTGGCCAAGTGCATCCATGAAGCTGCGCAGCACTGTATATCCGAAGAGTGGGATAATGCCAAAAGCAAGTGCGCACAAAAAATAGAAGGCAACTTGGGCAACTCGGGGTTCCAGAGGCATTCCGTTCAGTATAGGGCCAAGTAACAACGCCCCGGCTCCGATAACGACGAGACTGACTGCGATCCCGAGATACAGCGCCTGGATGACGTTATACCCGATCTGATCATTACGTTTGGAACCTAACAGATGGGAAACGACAGGTGTAATACCGATCAGAATCCCGCTTAGTCCAGTTTGAACTGGCATCCATAGACTTGTGCCGATTGCGACGCCTGCAAGGTCGGCCGGAGAAAACTTGCCTGACATATTCGTGTCGAAGAACGACATGGCAGAGAGGGCGATTTGAGTGGTGAAGATGGGCAAAAATATAATCAGGAATTGCTTCACTTTTTGGGAAAAACCTGTTGTGTTCATGTTCACTGGCAGTGCCTCGCTATTCTAAAGAGATGTCATCCAAGTGTCATATCTGGACAGCTATTTATTGTAGTGGATTTTGTTCAATTTGAATAGGGACAGAAGCAGAGTAGGGGTGTACAGAGAAAAATGGACACCAAAAAACCTCGCTCCGCTTCAAGCAGAACGAGGTTGGATGAAATGAGAAGTATGAAAGAGTGCGGATTACTTATATTGTACACCTGATGTATAACGGTTGGACGCATTCCAGAGCAGATATTCATGCACATCCATGTCTTTCATCGCTCTAATCTGGTCTTCCACTTGTTTCTTGCCATACTTGACATAATGCCCACTGCCCAGCCAGCTTGCTGTGAAGTCCTGGATCCACGGACGAATGACAGGTTTGAGTTCTTTGGTAGGGTCCAGTTTCTTGTGTGTATCTTCCATTGAACCCTTGATGGTTGTGTAAGGATCTTTGTCAGGGTCCTTGACCCCATACCAGCCAGTAGAATAGTGACTAGGGTATACCATCGGTGAGATGACATCCACATTTTCGGATATTTTAACAAAATCCTGTCCAATGCCTTCAGCCGCAGGTACAGAAGCGGCATAACCGAAAATATCAACCGAGACACGAACACCTAGCGGGGCCAACTCCTTGCGTGCATATTGCACGAATTCAGCCACAACATCCACGCGTGACTTGTCAGATTTGGTATATTTCAGTACATCGGCTCGAGTTTCGAAACCTTCCGGGAAACGAACGTAGTCAAATTGAATCTCTTTAAATCCAAGCTTGGCAGCTTCCTTGGCAATCTCAATGTTATAGTCCCATACTTCCTTGCTGTACGGATTCACAAAGCTGTCGCCTTTGCCATTTGCCCATACAGATCCATCCTTGTTACGGAAGGAGAGCTCCGGATTTTTCTTGGCAAGGATCGTATCTTTGAATACAACGACACGTGCAATCGGGTAGACCTCATGTTTTTGCAATCGTTTCATCAAGGCATCGATATCCCGGATAAAAGGTTGGGATTTACCCATTTTCTGAAGCGCTTTGTTTTCTGTGGGATAAGTTATGTATCCGAGATCGTCTTTGATATCAATGACCATGGCATTCAGTTCTGTACTGTCGGTCAGTTCCAACAATTCTTTCATACGTGCGCCGCCTGCGCTGTAGGCCGTTACATAGATACCTTTGACCACGGGTGCATCAGGTTGAGGATCAATTTTGGCAGGTGGGTTATCGGCATCAATAACAACCTGATCTTTTTGAGATTGGATAATTGCGGTGTTAAAACTGTTGGTTAACGATTGGAATTGAGGATTTCCCTGGTCCGCCACTGCGGGGGCACCACCAAAGCTTCCAAAGGCCATAGCCATTAAAGCCCAAAACATGTTCATTCATTTCCACTCCCTTATGTGTGCATTCCATGTATGAATTATACATTAAAGCCTCTGGGCTTTTAACCATATTAATCAAGTAATGAAACACATGGAAAAAATGAAAACCGCTTCCTGCTGAGGAAATCCCCTGCAAGAAGCGGCGTGATCAATCTGAAAAAAAATTATTGAATGTAAATCTCATTTTGATGCTCACAAATACTGTACTGAATGATTTCCATTGCGTCTCCCTGTTCCAGGATGCCCAGCCCATCCCGGAGGACAATCAGTGAGTCGAGTTCATTCGGTTTCAAGAAAGGGAGCATTTCCGGGCACCATCTGTTGACAATCTCAAACAGTTTTACCGTTTCCATATCCACAATAATCACCCTTTCCTACTCGAATTCCAAAATGGTAAGTCATTCGGCGCGATTCGGGAAAGCATATGGCCTGTGAAATTGAAGGGTTGAACCTGCTATACAACATATTTAGGAGCCGTACACCGTTATTATACCACAATGTTGTGAATTGTTAACCGTACAGGTGTCTCAACTTCTGCGAAATGAACCCATAACACCAACCGTTTCCACAATGTTAACAAAAGCGTTTGGATCTGTATCCTTGATAATACGTTTAATTTCAACCAACTCGTAGCGGGTGGTAACGGTCATGAGCATGTCCTTCTCAATATCCGTGTAGGCTCCCTGAGTCTTAATTTTGGTAACTCCACGAGGCCGAACAAGTAATTTTTTTAACATGGCTTCGGTTTCGTTTGTAATAATGTACAGTGTTACTTTGACGTGACTGATATGGATCAGATCAAGCACTTTGCCTGTAATGTAGATGGATACCATCGAGGCCAAGGCTGTATTCCAATTGTCACTCAGGTAACCTGCAAGCATAATGATCGTACCGTTCATACCGGCCATTACAGTACCAATCGGAAAGTCTCGTTTACGCGTGAAAATGGACCCAACAATGTCGAGTCCTCCTGTGGAGCCACCGACTCGGAAGGAAACGCCAGTACCCATTCCAATAAGCACACCGCCAAATACAGAACTAAGTAAAGGGTCTGTAGCCACAGCAAAAACAGGCAGAAGCGCAATGAACCAGGAAGTGGCTGCTACCGAAAGAATACTTAATGTAATGAAGCGTCGTCCAAGAATAAACCAACCTGCAATGAGCAGGGGAATGTTAAGAACAAAATACATTATACTAAGATTCAACGTTGTAAAATAACCCAGAAGCATTGAAATACCGGACACCCCGCCGCTTAAAAGCTGATGGGGGACCAAAAACCAGTTGAAGCCGCAGGCAATAGCTGCAGCACCCAAAATGATCACTAAAGAGTGCCAAATTATTTTGGGCAATTTAATCACCTCATTTATATTTAAAACCAGATTGCTGGTAATCTTGAATTGTTTTGTGATATAATAATTTGTGGATATTCTTGAGTAGGAAACTTTTCCTAAATGGAGCAATAAAATTTTGAAATGTTTCAAACACATGTATGTAGTTTTAGTCTTATGTTGGGGACCCATTCATGGAATTATATTCGTTAGTGAAAATAATTCGTCCCGTTGGGATACCCTATAAATATTAACGCTACTTAAGAATACAGACAACAAAGTGGATTGTCCACCATGTCCACCATATAAAAGGAGCATGAATAATTTTGACAAATTTAAACTTTACAGATTTCAATCTTGAACCACTGGTGCTGCAAGCCATCACTGAGCTCGGGTTTGAAGAAGCAACACCGATCCAATCCAAAGCGATTCCTTTGGCACTCGAAGGCAGAGATTTGATTGGTCAAGCTCAAACAGGTACGGGTAAAACAGCTGCATTCGGTATTCCGTTGATCAGCAAAATCTCAAAAAGTGACGAGAAAATCCGCGCCCTTATTATGGCACCTACACGTGAACTTGCAATTCAAGTTGCTGAAGAGATCGAAAAACTCACTCGCTTCAAAGGTCTTCGCTCCCTGCCAATCTACGGCGGACAAGATATCGTGCGTCAAATCCGTGCACTGAAAAGAAAACCACAGATCATCATTGGTACACCTGGACGTCTCCTTGACCACATCAACCGCAAAACAATCAAACTAGATGATGTACAAACTGTTGTACTGGATGAAGCAGATGAAATGCTCGACATGGGTTTCATGGAGGATATCCAATCCATCCTGAAACAAGTTCCAGACGAGCGCCAAACTATGCTGTTCTCAGCAACAATGCCTCCTAACATTCAAAAATTGGCACAACAATTCTTGAACAATCCTGAACACATTTCTGTGATTCCGAAACATGTTAGTGCACCATTGATTGACCAATCCTATATCGAAGTACCTGAGCGTCAAAAATTCGAAGCATTGAGCCGTTTGTTGGATATGGAATCTCCTGAACTGGCGATTGTATTCGGACGTACAAAACGTCGTGTTGACGAATTGGCTGAAGCTTTGCAAAAACGTGGATATTCTGCAGACGGTCTTCATGGTGACTTGTCCCAGAATCAACGTGATGCGGTAATGCGTAAGTTCCGTGACGGCAGCATTGACGTACTCGTTGCAACAGACGTGGCTGCACGTGGTCTCGACGTATCTGGCGTAACTCACGTTGTTAACTTTGACCTTCCGCAAGATCCGGAGAGCTATGTTCACCGTATCGGTCGTACAGGTCGTGCGGGTAAAGAGGGTGCTGCTTGGTCCTTCGTTACACCGCGTGAGATTGATCACTTGCACTTCATCGAGCGTGTAACACGTCACCGTATTCCACGTAAACCACTGCCAACAATGGCAGAAGCGGTTGAAGGTAAACAACGTTTGACAGCAGAGCGTTTGCTGGAAATCGTACAATCAGGCGAACTGAACGAATACAAAGGTATTGCGATTCAAATGCTTGAGCAATATGATTCTGTTCAACTGTTGTCGGCTGCACTGAAGCTCCTGACAGGTGACAAGAAAGATGCTCAAGTTGATCTGACTCCTGAAGATCCAATCCGTGCAAAACGTCGTAAACCGGATGTTCGCTCTGGCGGACGTAAACCATCGGGTTACAGCGGTAACCGCACAAGTGGTAGCGGCGGCAGTGGTGGTGGTTACAACCGCGATCGCAACAGCAGTGGCGGCGGACGTGGCGGTTACAACCGTGATCGTAACAGCGGCAGCAGCACTGGCACTGGCGGTGGAAGCAGAGAAGGTGGTTACAACCGTGACCGCAAACCGCGTCCAAGCAGTAACGAAGGACGTCGTCCAGCGAAAGATTCTTCTTTCGAGTAATATAAACGTATGATCTGAAAAATGGAGCGGGCAACTGCTCCATTTTTTTATTTTCAAAGTGACTGCATCATTTTATTTTACTATCATAAGCGGCCAGAAGCGCTAGCTAAGGACAATGACGATCTCTTTTCGGGAAGTACTGGCTTTTCCTATCTATAATAAGGTATATTAATATTAGACTTCAGGTAATTCGCAAGGCTGCAGAGGAGGAGAAATGTTTGGAATTTAAAGGAGCTATGGGTGGGATCTACCGGCTTACAGAGTGGATTACGAGACTGGCCGCAACCAATCTGTTGTGGGCTATTTGTTCGTCTCCGTTCTTGTTTTTCTTGATTATGAAACTGCTCGTGATGCAGCAGAACCTCGCAAACGAATCATTGCAAATGAACTGGGCTATAGCTATTGTGGCACCGCTTACACTGTTCCCGGCGACTTCGGCGCTGTTTACGGTTGTTCGTAAATGGAATATGGGCGATACGGATGTACCGATCTTCCGTACTTTCTTTGTAGGTTACAAGGAAAACTACAAGCAAAGTTTAATTGGGGGTATTTTTTACACACTGCTATTCGCGATTATGTATCTGGATTATACAGTGTACATGACTCAGTTCCGCAATATGCAGCTCGTGGGAATCATCATGTTAGTACTGCTTCTCTTGTTATTTGTATCACTCTTTAACTTCTTCTCGATGGTTGTACATTATCATATGTCCATCGGACTCATTATCAAAAACGCGGTATTGCTTACGTTGATCAGACCATTCCGCGTATTTTCCACATTGCTGGGAAGTGGATTGCTGTTCTACATCGGTTTCCGTTATCCGGTCTTGTTTGTTTTCTTCATTATCAGCATCATTGCTTGGTTCGCTTTCTTTAACTTCTACGCAACCTTCAACAAGATGCAGGAGCAGATGGAGAAGATGCAACTCAAGAAGGAAGAAGAGGAAGCTGCTGCGCTGGCTGAACAATCAGCAGAGAATGGTGAAACACCTGAGCCATCAGACGACAAAAACATTACATTGCAAAAATAAAACATGATGAATCGCCATTTACTTTTTACACAGTTAGGGATATAATAATTGTACATCCTGCGATGTACGTTTCGGTTATTCGTTGTTTTGAACCAATGATGATGTCTTCGGGAGATCAACACAGAATGTTGCTGAAAAGCCCTGTCTATACGACATGGGGACTTCAAAAAGCATTTTTGCGGTCACCCACCTGCCAAGCAGGTTCATAAGACAATGTAGCCGGACGGCATAGGCGGGTTCCTAAATCTTCATGTACAGCACCCTGACTTTTCCTCTACAAAAGGAATTTCAGGGTGTTTTTAAGTTGTGATGAATGTTTTTGATTGGTTTTATGATAAATATGATGCTTGCCCTTTTGTTACTACTTGAACAATGTTACACTAAGATACATAAATGGAACGGTTACAATCAAAGGAGGAAGGGTCTTGACCTTAAAGAGAACGCTCGTCGGTATCATCCGCAGCATGGAGGGGACCAGCGATCGAGCCAAGGATCCCAAATTAAAAACACGGTATTATAACTTATCCAAAGACAGAGCCTGGGAAGAGGTCTCTTCGACACTCAAAAAGATTCCGGGTTATAAAGTGCTGCATGAAGTGCCTTCTGTTGGAGAAGTTATTCTGGAGAAGCGGACTACCTTTGGACGGACGATGGATATTACAGTTTCCATTATCTCAGTAAGTCCTGTTCGCAGTGCGGTGGATATGTATTCAGCTTCACGTGGTTCACTTGGAGACTTGGGTTCCAATTATCGCACGATTATGAACTTATTCTCTGTACTGGATAAAAAGCTAAGCAAGTATAAAGCAAATGATTGAAATAGATGATAAATAACAAAAAGCGAGTGAAGGTTAACCTTCCTCGCTTTTGTTCTGAACGTATGAT
Organism: Paenibacillus sp. FSL K6-1122; assembly: GCF_037977015.1. Taxonomy (NCBI): domain Bacteria; kingdom Bacillati; phylum Bacillota; class Bacilli; order Caryophanales; family Paenibacillaceae; genus Paenibacillus; species Paenibacillus sp. FSL K6-1122. Next base: position 2,359,501 of record NZ_CP150272.1, read on the forward strand.
AACTTCTACAGCAAAGCTTTTACAGCAGCAATCGCTTGTTCGAAGTTAGGGGAGTCTGTCATTTCAGGCAAATACTCCACATATGTAATCCGGTCTTCGGCATCCAAAACAAAAATGGAGCGCATGTCGAGTTGGAATTCTTTGATCAGAACGCCGTAGTCTTCACCGAAAGAACGTGTTTTGTAGTCTGACAATGTAACTACGCGGTCAACACCAGCTGCTCCACACCAACGAGCCTGAGCAAACGGAAGGTCAACGCTTACTGTCAAGACAACAACATTGTCTCCGAGTTCTCCAGCTTCCACGTTGAAACGACGAGTTTGCGCATCGCATACGCCAGTATCCAGGGAAGGAACAACGCTGATTAATTTGATTTTGCCTGCGAAGTCTTTCAGGGAAGCATCCTCAACCAGGTTCTTGCTCAGTGTAAAATCAGGTGCTTGATCGCCGACTTTCAGTTCGGGTCCGATCAATGTAATAGGGTTGCCTTTAAATGTGGCTGCGCCTGTACGTTCTTGTGTCATAATAATGTTCCTCCTTATAAATTGGTGATCCGTGCCAAAATCCATTATAATCTTTTATGAAAGGCATTGTCCAATTCGGACATGTACCATTACGATGGATCAGAGATGTAAGTCCGATCTGAACAGGGTGGAGTGAAAGAAGAAATTTATGATATTTATTCGCTATGAGAACTGGAAAGGTTATTTGAAGTATTTCCCTTTGACGTCGCTTTTTTTAATTGCCAATGTAGTCATGTTTGTTGTGTTAACGGTGAACGGTGGATCAACGAACAATATGGTGCTGCTGAAATTCGGGGCACTTACGAATCATGAACTGTTCGCGCATGAATGGTGGCGTTACATTACATCCATGTTCCTGCATGCGGGCTTCGGTCATTTATTGTTTAACAGCTTTGCGTTAATTGTATTTGCTCCACCGATGGAGCGGTTGCTCGGGTCGGTAAGGTATGGTGTATTGTACCTGGGTGGCGGTGTATTGGGTAATATTCTTGCTGTTGCGTGGTACAACTCGGTTGGGAGCATTACCATCTCGGTAGGTGCTTCAGGAGCGATCTATGCCGTCTATGGTGCATTCCTGTATGTAGCGCTGTTCCAGCGAACGATGATGGATGAGGCTTCGCGCAAAACGATGTACACGTTGCTTTTGTTCGGAATCATATTCTCCTTTGCCATGTCAGGCATCAACTGGATGGCTCACCTTGGCGGATTGTTGGGTGGATTCTTTATTTACGGACTGTTGATCAGATTGTGGAAACCCCGCAGCTTAAAGCGGTAGTCAGAACGTTCTCAAGATGGAATACAGTCAAGGATAAGTAGGGTATAACAGATTGGAGCGATCAGGCGAGTGGAATTAAGACAGTTGCATTACTTTTTGAAAGTGGCACAGAAGGAACATGTAACACAGGCTGCTGAAGAGTTGCATGTGGCACAGTCGGCGGTGAGTCGTCAGATTCATCAGCTGGAAGAAGAACTGGGCGTGGACCTTTTTATGCAAAAGGGACGAAACCTGCAGTTGACTGCAGTAGGGCAGCTTTTTTGCAAACGAATTGAAGGTATATTAAAAGATTTGGACAAGGCAGTTGGGGAAGTTCATGAGTTTCTGGACCCGGAGCATGGAGAGATTCGAATTGGGTTTCCGCATAGTCTGGGGATTCATCTCATTCCTTCCGTGGTGGCTGCTTTCCGTCAGCGCTACCCCAACGTGAAATTCAGATTCAAGCAGGGGATGTTCCCTACGCTGATTCGTGATGTGTTATCCGGAGAGGTAGACTTGGCATTCATTTCTCCTTTTCCAGAGAAGCATGATCAAGTAGATGGCGATATTGTACTCACGGAAGAATTACATGCGATCCTTCCTCCTAATCACCCGTTAGCTGGTGAAGAGACAATTGCGCTTGAACAGCTCAAGGATGATAAATTTGTATTGTTCAGCAAAGGTTATTCTCTTCGTCCTATTGTGTGGCATGCCTGCCTGGAAGCTGGTTTTACACCCAAGATCGCTTTTGAAGGGGAAGAGACCGACACCATCCGCGGATTGGTCGCTGCGGGCATGGGGGTCAGTTTGCTGCCTGAGATGGCGTTATTCCAGACGAACCCTTTGCAACCGGCACATGTGGCTATCTCTCATCCAAAAGTAACGCGAACTATCGGGTTAATTCATCGTGCGCATGATAAACTGCCGCTGGTTGCTCAGTCCTTTCGTTCATTCTTGCTTGATTATTTCGGTTTACAAAAAAACAATACCCCATCCGATTAACGGTGGGGTATTGTTTTTTTGTTTTTGTTGTATAGGTATCCAATTAATCGCGGCTGTTGAAGATTCCGATGTAACGAATCAACTCAAGCAGTGAGATCAACGCTGCAGCAACGTAAGTCAAGGCTGCGGCATTCAGAACTTTTGCAACACCTTTTTCTTCTTCATTACGGATGTACCCTTCGGATACCATAATCTCTCTGGCACGATTACTTGCATTGAACTCAACCGGTAAAGTGATGAGTTGGAATGCTACAGTTACGGAGAAGAAGATGATACCGATACCTACAAGGTTCATGGCGTTGAAGATGAATCCTGCAATTAACAGGAATGGGGCTAATCCGGATGCAAAGTTCACAATTGGGAAGATCCGGTGACGCAGTGCCAGCATCGGATAACTTTCTTTATGCTGAATGGCGTGGCCAACTTCGTGACACGCTACCGAAACAGCTGAGATTGAGTTTTCGTAATATACTGGTTCTGATAAACGTACAACCCGATTGATTGGATCATAGTGATCAGAGAGTGTACCGCGTACAGGTTCAATTGGAACATCATGCAGGCCGTTAGCATCAAGCATCTGGCGAGCGGCATCATAACCAGTCATTCCGTTCTGGTTCGGTACCTCCGACCAACGTCTAAACGTACCTTTAACGCGAAATTGCGCCCATAAAGAGAGCAAAAAGGCGATAATGATCAATACGAACATACCGTTATTAAAACTCATATTCATTCCTCCGCTTTCTATGAATAAGCTACATCATGGTGTTCTCAAGCAAGATTTTTAGTGCCTCCATTGTACCGGCACTTTTGGTGAGGAGTCCTGCCATCATTTTACGTGCTTGTACAGGTTTCATCTCTCCAAGTAGCGGTTTGAGTTCGTTAACCTCTCGCTCAAGTTGTTGTACGTGAAGTTCCAATGTTGTCAATTTGCTGGCAACTTGTTCTTCTGTACTAACCAGACGCCACTTCTCAAGAGATTGTTTAATCTCGTCGAGACTATACTTCTCTTGTTTCATCTGTACAATACGTTCAAGCCTCGTTAAAGTTTCATTACTATAGAGACGATAATTTTTTTGTGTACGTTCTTCGGGAGCGATTAGTCCAAGCTTTGTGTAATAATCAATCGTCCGTTCACTAACACCAGCGGTCTTGGCAAGTTCGCCAATCCGAAAAAGTTTCATATCCCCAATGATATTCACCTCGCTTGCAAGTTCAAATGTAGGGAATTGTAGTTTCCACTTGTGAATTTCTAGACTACGCCCAATTTTCTTACTAATAAGTATGATACATGATCTTTAACCGTACAGTCAAACGTTATGCTTTGACAATCAGCATGCTGCATTTCTATATCTATGTACTCATAGAATGTGATTATGTACTTAAGTGCAAGAAAAAGACGTAAGACTTTATTCCCAGAAATAATTTTCAGTTTTGATGAAAATACTCTTGTCAACTTTCCTCTCTTCTGCTTATAATGACATTAAGAGTTTCACGTTATGTGAAGAAAATTAACATAAGAGGGAGTGGGGTATATGAGAAAGAAATGGTTGGTTTCCATGTTAGTAATGCTTACTTTGTTCGCTTTTCCGGTTAGCGCATTTGCGGCTGCGGAGGGTCCGACTAACATTGAACTTCAAAGTGGTTTGAACTCAGCCTTTACGTTTCTGGCTGTTGTACTCGTGTTCTTGATGCAAGGGGGATTTGCTTTACTTGAAGCGGGTTCAACACGAATGAAGAATGCAGGACACATTGCGGGTAAGACTATCCTGACATTGGGAATTTCAGTTATTGCCTTCTGGGCTTTGGGTTTCGGTCTTGGTTTCGGTAATGGTAACAGCTTCTTTGGAACAACAGGATTTTTCCTGAGCGGTGACAAGATGGCTGCTTCCTTCGAATCACTGGCTTTCTCCGATGTTCCACTGACTATTAAATTCGTTTTCCACCTCGCTTTTGCGGCGGTATCTCTGGCCATTGCCTGCGGTGGTATGGCTGAACGTGCAAAAATGAGCGTATATATTGTATTCGGTACACTTTATACCATTATCATGTATCCGGTTGTTGCTCACTGGGTATGGGGCGGCGGCTGGTTGGCTGAGCTGGGTATGCAAGACTTTGCAGGATCGACGGTTGTTCACTTGACTGGTGCGACTGCAGCATTGGTAGCGACGATCTTGTTGAAACCACGTATTGGTAAATATAACAAAGACGGCAAACCTAACATCATTCCAGGTCACAACCAAGTGTATTCCGTACTCGGGGTTATTATCCTCTGGATCGGTTGGTTCGGATTCAACCCAGGTAGTACATTGTCTGCCATGGGAGATGGATTCTTCGGTTATGTTGCATTAACTACTAACGTAGCTGCTGCAGCCGGTGGTGTTGCTGCGCTGTTGATCTCATGGGCAGTACTTGGGAAGTCTGATATTCCTAGCATGTTAAACGGTGTGCTTGCGGCACTCGTTGCGATTACAGGAGCATGTGCATTCGTTGAACCTTGGGCAGCCCTGGTTATCGGTGCTCTGGCGGGTATCATCACATTCTTCACAGCACAGTACTTCGATCGTAAAGGAATTGACGATCCAATCTACGCTTTCTCCGTACATGGTATTGCTGGTATGTGGGGTGCGATCTCCACAGGTTTGTTCGCTACTCCTGAACTTGCTGAGAATGCTGGTGTAGGTCAAGCGGGTCTGTTCTATGGCGGTGGATTCCACCAATTGGGCGTACAGCTTCTCGGTCTGGCAGGTGCTTTTGCCTTCGTACTGGTAATGTCCTTCATTATTCTGGGCGGAATGAAAGCGATCATGGGCATCCGTGTTACTGAAGAAGAAGAAACAATGGGTCTGGATATCAGTGAGCACGGTACTTACGGATACCCTGAACAAATGAAAAATGTAGATTCTAAATCCAATGGTGGTACGTTCAGCTCCTGAGGTGAATGATGCTGAATCATGCTTCAAGGAGGCTGGACATGATGGAACCCATCTCGTATACAAACTATTCCTGGTCTTATCAGGGAATCGATGGTGCGGTGTCTTCTCAAGAACTGCGCCAGGCACGTGTAATATTACAGAACGAGCTCCAGGAATTGTTGTCCGCTTCCTTGTCGCCGATCGAGTGGTACCAAACGGTAAATGAACTGCATGACCGGATTGCACGGAAAGCAGTAGAGTTATGCATTCAGGGGATGGTTGAGGAAGGCTTCGGCCAACCTCCCGTCCCCTATGCCTTTATCGTATTTGGCAGTTCCGGCAGGGAAGAAGCAACGTTATGGAGTGATCAGGATAATGGCATGATCATTAGCGATACTCCACAAGAAGGTAAAGAGGAATATTTTGCTCAGCTCGGACAGCGAATGACGGATATGTTAGAAGAGCTTGGTTACGCCAAGTGCGAAGGCAAAGTCATGTGCTCTGAGCCACTCTGGAGAAAAACGCTGGCGTCATGGAAGCAACAATTAGCAGATTGGAGCTCGGATCTGAATTGGGAGCCCGTTCGTAATCTGATAATTGCTTCAGACATGCGTTTTGTTGCAGGTGAACAAAGTCTGGCGGAGGAATGGATCACGAGTTTTTATGAACAGTTCAGACTGGTTCCTGAACTTTCGGATGCAGTTCTTCGCAATACGGTTAAACATAAAGCTACATTAAATGTACTCGGACGTGTGGTCACAGAAAGATTTGGTGAACATGCAGGCGGATTTGATGTCAAGTATGGCTTGTACATTCCGCTGGTGAACAGTGCACGTTATTTGGCTTTGCAACATGGGATCAAGGAGTCATCTACGTTAAAAAGAATGGAGAGACTGACTTCACTTGAAGCTGTTCCATTTACATTACTGGATGCATGCCAGCGGGCCTTCTTTGCCGCTTTGAAATTTCGCAGAAGTACACCGATTGTCATCCAAGGGGATTTGCAACATAGCAGTGGGTTCCTGGATGAGAAACAGATGAAACAAAAACAGATTCATTATGAGCTCAGGGATACGCTCGGGTTGGTACGACGAGTGCATCGTGCTTTGCAAAGACAGTTGCGTTTTGCAGAAAGGAGACGTCCATGAGAGAGCCGGCAAGGGGCAATACAGGATTCTGGAATTCGCTGCGTCAGGGAGGGGTTCCTTCCGCCATCGCTTCCATTATGGGAGCCCCTACGGCGCAACACATGGCGTTTATCCGCTCTATGATGAGAGAACAGCGCAGACCTGAGGTTCTGCATACACCTCTAAATGAGCTGGACGCAGTTGTATTTGATCTGGAAACGACGGGATTTTCGCCCCAGCACGGGGATGAGATTATCTCATTTGGTGCGGTCCGTATACATGGAGGTGTGGTACTGGAAGGAGAACAGTTTTATACGGTGGTGCAGTCCAAGACCGCAGTTCCGGAACATATTACTGAACTTACAGGTATTACACAGGAGATGACGTTGGACGCACCAACTTTGCTGGAAGGGTTGCATGATTTCATGTCTTTTGTAGGTGGAAATGTTCTGATTGCACACGCAAGTGCGCATGACCGAGCTTTTCTGAATGCAGCTCTGTGGCGGACTTCAAAGGTAAGGCTGACACATCGTTTAATCGATACGATGATGTTGGCCCGCTGGCTTGAACCAAGCAGGCCGGGGTATGGTTTGGATGAATTGCTGGAATCCAGAGGGATTCCGATCTATGGACGTCACCATGCTCTGGAAGATTCAAAAATGACTGCACAGTTATGGTCCTGCTACTTGGAGGACATGACTCGTAAAAATGTGGAGACCTTGGGTGATCTGTATACCCAGCTAAGTCACGCATAACGGAACGGGAAGCAGATTGTATGAAGGCACAACGTGTTGTGCCGGATCCTGCGATTCCTTCGAAGATTCAATCAGATAACCGTTCAGATGCATATGAGATACTAATCCGGCTGTAAGGTCAGGTGAGCCGATGAGGTACATCTGAAGCAAACCGGCGAAGGCCGGAAGAGCTTGTAAGTCCTCTAAGGAAGGAACAGGCCTGGTCTGGGGATGAGAATGGAAGATACCGATGAGCTTGGGCTCGGAGAATACGCACCGAATCCATTCGGCATCGTCCAGAGTAAAATGGTGCAGCGGGTCAGGTGCTACGTTACGAATGGGCTGAAACCGACTGATTCGTATACCGCCCGCTGCGGTTTCACCCAGCATAACCCCGCAGGCTTCTTGTGGCAGCGAAAGGAACATGTGCTTTGACATCTCTTGTTCTACGGAAGAAGGGATGTAGAAGGCGTTTTGCTGCCCGTGAAGTGCTGCCATTTGTATTCACCCCTCTCTCTTTGGCTCCTGCTACGGCAGGAGTCCTTTTTCATTTTATTTTCTGTGATGCGGATTGTAAAATTTTAAAGGAAAAGGGTACAATAATAAAGAGAACATTTGGGAATCATGTTCTGGTGAACTATGATAGAGCGTGATAAACACTTAGCATGTGCAGAAATTACGGTTTCAGTTTCAATATGCTAATTATATAAAAGGGTGGCGGGTTATGAAACGAAACATATACATACTCCTTGGTGTTGTCTTGCTGGTTGGTATTGCACTGGCCCAGAATGCGGGTGACGGCATTGCAGCCGTCTTTAAGCAGGAAGAACCGATGCCTACAGAGACGGGACCACGTGCGGGTCTTCTGGCACCTGCTTTTTCTCTGACAGCAATGGATGGAAAGACGTACAGTGTGGGCGGTGCCAAAGATAAGGCCACGTTCGTCAGTTTCTGGGCATCCTGGTGTGAGCCGTGTAAGCAGGAAGCTCCAGAGCTGAACAGAATGGCTGCGAAATACAAGGATAAGCTTGACATGTATGGGGTTAATGTAACGTCATACGATAAACTCAAGGATGCCAAAGCTTTTGTGGATGAGTACCAACTGACATTCCCCATTCCTTTGGATGAGAAGGGGACTGTGTATGCTCAATACAATGGGGTGGCTTTTCCAACGAATGTTCTGATTGACTCCAGAGGAGTTATACAGGAGATTGTTCTGGGCATATTACCTGAGAAAGAGTTGGAACGTAAGATTAAAAAGTTAATTGCGAATTAATTTTCATGTAAACAAAGAAGCCTTTGCATCCATGAATCATGGGTACAGAGGCTTCTTTATATTTTCCGGGAAATAAGCGTTAAGAGGTTGTTCAAAAAAACGCTTTTTTGAACATGCACTTTAGTGGTTGCTTATCCCATGAGCAGGAATAGGGAGTGTGCCCGGCTCATCCTGCAATTTTTCTTGAAGCAAAGCATAGCGGAAACTGTGAACGAGTGCTTCCCAACTTGCTTCAATTACGTTCTCGGATACACCAACAGTGTTCCATGTGTTCTCCGTATTTTTGGATTCGATCAATACACGAACTTTAGCAGCTGTGGCATCCTTCTCATCCAGAACACGCACTTTGTAGTCCGACAGATGCATGTTGGCAAGTGAAGGGAAATATTGCACCAGCGCTTTCCGAAGGGCGTTATCGAGTGCGTTAACCGGACCATTGCCCTCAGCAGCGGTATAAGCGCTTGTTCCAGCGATATTCACTTTGACAAAAGCTTCAGAAACAACGGATTTACCCGCCGTTTTCTCCACAAGCATTTTGAATGATTCAAACGTGAACAATTCTTTCATGTCACCGTTCGCTTCACGAATTAACAATTCAAGCGAAGCATCTGCACCTTCGAACTGGTAACCCTGATGTTCCAGGTCTTTAATCTTCTCAATAATCTGACGTGAATTGGCACTGCTTGGATCGAACTCAAGCCCCAGTTCCTGTGCTTTGGATACAATGTTACTTTGTCCGGCAAGTTCAGAGACGAGCACACGTTGTTTGTTACCAACCAGTTCAGGCACGATGTGTTCATAGGTACGTGAATCCCGCAGGATGGCAGAGACGTGAATTCCACCTTTGTGAGCAAAAGCAGCATTGCCGACATAAGGCTGATTAATCGGCATATTCACATTGGCAATTTCGCTAACATAACGAGCCACGTTTGTAAGTTGTCTCATGGAATCATCAGTAACACATTCATAGCCAAGTTTCAGTTGCAGGTTCGGGATAATGGATGCGAGATTGGCGTTACCGCAACGCTCTCCATAACCGTTCATCGTTCCTTGCACCTGACGGGCTCCAGCTTGTACAGCGCTGAGTGTGTTGGCCACAGCCAGTTCACAATCATTATGTGTATGGATCCCGAGATGTGCATGAGGCAGGCTTCTATGCAATGTGGATACGATCTCGTGCACCTCGTTTGGCATCGTCCCGCCGTTGGTATCACACATAACGAGCCAGTCCGCTCCAGCTTCATGGGCCTTGGTCAAGACCGCTTGAGCATACTCCGGGTTATGTTTGAATCCGTCAAAGAAGTGTTCTGCATCAAAGATCACTTCCATTCCATTCTGTTTCAGATAGGCGATGGAATCATAGATCATGGACAAGTTTTCTTCCAATGTAGTCTGCAAAGCGGTATGCACATGGAAGTCCCATGATTTACCGACCAGGGTTGCAGCCTGAGCACCAGATTCGATCATGCGCTTCAGGTTGGCGTCTTCACTAGCAACACTGCCTTTTCGGCGGGTACTGCCAAAAGCAACAACCTTTGCGTTCAGGTTTAATTCCTTGACTCTTTTGAAAAACTCAATGTCCTTGGTATTGCTGCCGGGAATTCCGCCTTCAATATAATGGACACCCAGGTCATCAAGCTTCTTGGCAATTTTGAGTTTGTCGTCTGCCGATAAGCTGACACCCTCCCCTTGTGTGCCGTCACGTAAAGTCGTATCGAAGATGGAAATGGCCTTTGACATGAAGATCCTCCTTTGAGATAAAGCGCTCTTTTAAAAGTTTGGATTTTAAGTTAGGAAAAGCTGTTAAGTACGTTAGTGGACGAATCCTTCGATTCGGCAACGCTACACTGTGTTAAACTCAATGCGCTGATTTGTCCTAAAGTCGTCAATTTGTATAATTAATTATTATAGCACCATTATAGCCAAATGCTACATAGAAATCGCAGTTTCATGTAACAATTAACGTATTTTAGAGAAAAAAGAAGGATGTTAATCATAATCCGGATGTATGTTATAATCTATTATTGAGTTTTAATTGGAATATATGGAAGAAAAGGAGGGGTGATTTTGACTTTTTTATGGGGAAATACGATTATTGCTCTGATCACTTTGATACTTTTTGTGAGTGTAGGCTGGTTAATTATTCGGTCTCTGATCAGATATCGCAGAAAATAAATGCTCGTGACTGAATTAACATAACGGGTTTGATATACTATAGAAGAAAGAAATTCGTTTCATTAATTAGTGTGCAAGAAAGGGCGGGGGTTCATGATGTCTTCAGACGGCAATCCTCCAGCAAATGTGGATCAATATTACCCTGCAGCCGGACGGGTGATTTTGCATGTCGATATGAATGCTTTCTACTGCTCTGTACATGAAGCCGAGGAACCAGATTTATATAGAGGAAAAGCAACGGCCGTTGCGGGCAGCAGTGAACTGCGAAAGGGTGTAATTGTGACCTGCTCATATGCCGCTCGTAATCGAGGCATCTCAACAGGTATGGTTGTGCACCAAGCCATGAAAAAGTGCCCTGATCTCATTGTGATTCGTCCTGATTTCCATTTATATCGTCAATATTCAAGAGCCTTCATGCAGATTGCGTATAGTTATACGCCTCAACTTGAGGCGACATCCATTGATGAATGTTATCTTGATATTACAGGTTCAAGGCAATTCGGGAATCCAATGGAGATTGCGGAGAGCATTCAGCGTAGAATCAAGGATGAATTGGGGCTGCCATGTTCCATTGGCATTGCACCCAACAAATTACTGGCGAAAATGGCTTCGGATCTGAAAAAACCGAACGGTATCTCCATTTTACGCATGAGGGATGTACCCCGGATTCTTTGGCACAGACCATGCAACGAGATGTTTGGCATTGGCAAAAAAACGGCTGAAAAGTTGAAAAAATTGGGCATTGAAACGATTGGTCAATTGGCCAAGTCGGATGAGAACATGTTGACCGAACTATTTGGAGTTAATGGAGCATGGCTCAAAAATTCCGCGAATGGCATTAACCATTCCGCAGTTCACGCGGAACGTGAGGCCAATAAATCCATTGGGCATACAACCACTTTACCGGCGGATGTATCGGATATGAATGAGATTCATCGGGTGTTCCTCAATATAAGTGACCAGGTAGCCAGAAGGTTGCGCAAGCACGAAATGTTCAGCCAGGGTATTCAGATTACAATCCGGACACCGGATATGAAGACAATCACCCGATCACGTCTAATGGAAGTTCCTACGGAGGATGCAACGGTCATATACCGTGAGGCCTGTAAACTATTTGAGAAGCATTGGGGTAGTGGCAAGCCTGTACGCATGCTGGGTGTGACACTTCAGAACCTGATTCCAAGAGAAGAATCAGCTGTACAGATGGACTTGTTCGAATATGAGCAGAAGCCCAAGAAGGACAATCTGATTCGGATTATGGATCAGTTACGTGATAAATTTGGTGAGAATGCTGTTGTGACCGCAGGCATGCTTGGAGACGATCCTTCCGTGCTGCTTCGTAATCATAAAGTGCGCGGTACTTCCCTGCAAAAAGATAACTTGCAAAGTCTTGATTAAATAAGGGATAATAGAGACTTGTGGTTGCAAAATGTTTGTAATTATCCTTACTTTGTATTAATATGTTTCTAGATAAAAACACTGTACGTTTTGAATTTTAGGAGGAGAGAATGTAAATGAGTAAATATACTTGGGTTGAAAAAGACACATGTATCGCATGTGGCGCTTGTGGAGCAACAGCTCCAGACATCTACGATTATGATGATGAAGGTTTGGCTGAAGTTATCTTTGACGGCGATGCTAACCATGGTGTCAAAGCTATTCCAGACGACTTGTTTGACGATATGCAGGATGCATGCGATGGCTGCCCTACAGATTCAATCAAAGTAGCGGACGAGCCTTTCAATAAAGAAGGCTAAGTATTTCTCACATGAACATAGAGCACTTTCTTTTGTCTTAACGACAAAGGAAGGTGCTTTTTTTGCATTCATTTAACTGTGATTATCTGACTATGGATCAAGGACGAACATTGTCGAACCCTCTTTTTTCCACCGGGTACTCAAGTCCTATGGATTCAACGCCTGGTTATGCCGATATATAATGATATACGGAAAAAGGCGAAATAGTGGAGGATCGGATGCAAAATACTCATCTAAGAACATATGTCAAGAAACATCCCGACAATAAAATGGCTTGGTACTTGCTCGGAAAGGAGTATTTGGGCGAAGGACAGGAGGCCAAAGCCAATTATTGTTTTCAGCAAGCGGGCGAGGTTTATGAGGCATTTGAACGCAGTAAAGCTCCTGCTGACATCTGGGTAGACTATCAGGAGAAACTGGTGGAGATGTCTGAGCAAAAGGAGAAAAAACAACGTAGACGCAAAATGTGGCTCACGTTGCTCATGCTGCTTGTGCTGGCAGGTCTGCCACCTGCGGACGCTCCGGGTTTCAGTCGGGAAGCGGCCGACGCACTGTCAGCAGCACTGGAATCCACAGATGACATCGAAGCGCCTGTAGAAGCGGATAAACAGGTTGGAACTGCATCCATTGCGCCAAGCAATGTGTTCACTGCTGCGGCATTTGGTGGAGGTAATCATGGCGAGGCTGCGCTCGCAGCTGCCTGGTCCGGGTCTGGCCCAAAAGTAGAGACCTCTGCTGTACTGGGCATGCAAACCTCGGATGACTGGTCTTTATGGAAACGAAATATGCCTGTGAAATACATAGTACAAACCAATACAAGCGGGAAATTGACTGCACAGAGTTATGATGCCAAGCAATGTAACTGTGAACCTCCTGAAATTACACCGAAAATCAAAAAGATGGCCTTGGCGTGGACCGCCAAGCAGGAAGCAGCTGCATCATTATCAAGTGCAATCGTTGCCTATCGCAAAAAAAATGATGCTTGGCCCAAGAGTGTAACGCAAATGGCTCAGCCATTTCCGAACAATATTCTGGGAGAGACTGCGTCAGGGATGACCGAGATGTTTCCGAAGCTGTTAGCTTTGCATCAAGGAAAGGCACAGGAAGGAAAGAACGATTCGAGTGGTAAAGAGAATGGTTCAACAACTTTGAATTTGTCTCAAGGCAACAATGCCGCTTTTGCAGATACGCTGGGAGGTCAGCCTTTTTTGCAGGAACCGCTGGAGATTGTCATTGATAAGGATAAACATAAACTTGCATTAATCAGTGGGGATACCATTGTTCGTATGTATGATGTGGGACTTGGCGGTGATCGAACACCGGAGGGTTCATTTGTCATTACAGATAAAGTGGTCAATCCGAATGGACGCTCGAACGGGGAGTTCGGAAGCAGAGGTATGCAACTCTCGAATACGAATTATGCCATCCACGGGACCAACGAGCCAGACAGTATCGGACTGGATGAGTCCCTTGGATGTGTGAGAATGCGTACAGGAGATGTAGAAGAGTTATTCGCTCTTGCTCCGCAAGGCACTCCGGTACGCATTGGAGAAGATGTACTGCCAGATCTGACGCTTGTTCCAGAAGCAAAGCAGCGTTATCAGCATACGCTTGTTCCAAAGCAGAATAATCCGAACAAAACGTATCACTGGCTGAATTGATCTGTTTGATATGTAGAATCAGATGGATTCAGCCTGAATCATCTACATGTTGGCAATAATGATAAGAGCACCAATGATGATGATCAGGCCGCCTACACTGGCTGCTGTCCATGCAATGGCTTTGCGATTCACTTCTTCTTTCTTTTGCTGTAATGCAGGTGGTTTACGTTTGGGAGCCATGAGTTATTCCTCCTTATTTGGAATAGAACTGGTGTAGAGTAACCATGCTCTCATTGTAAAGAATTCAACTCGTCATTTCCAGTGGGCGGGTGGATTTCTTGTGAGCATTTTGTATTATTCGATTTGTGCTGTCTATGCGCAAACTACTTTCCTTTTTAATAAGAAACAGATAAACTTGTGAGTAGAGTGTTTTTTTACATATGAAAAGACGGACAACGGCTTTTTGGCGTACCGGACCAGAACGGAGTGAGTGATTTGTTATACAGAAGTCTTGCTAAACCTTTGTTGTTCAAAATGGACCCTGAACAGGCCCATCATCTGATTATTGGCGGCCTTAGTGGCGTGGGTAGCATCCGTCCGGTTCCTTCCGGACTGCGTGTGATGTACGGCGTTCGTGAAACGTCTGATCTGGCTGTTGACATGTTTGGGTGTCATTTCCCTACACCTGTTGGTCTGGCTGCGGGTCTGGACAAAAACGGGCAGGCCGTAACGGGCTTTTCTTCCATCGGATTTGGATTCATGGAAGTGGGAACCGTGACACCACTTGCACAACCTGGTAACGATCAACCACGGCTGTTCCGTTTGCCTCCAGATGAGGCGTTGGTGAACCGAATGGGCTTCAACAATCTTGGTGCGGAAGCCATGGCAGGTGAATTGGCACGTCTACAGGATCGGCGTATTCCAGTGGCTGTTAACATCGGCAAGAATAAGGCAACGTCTAATGAGGAAGCTCACCTGGACTATTCGAAGTGCATTCAGGCACTATACGATTATGCTGATCTATTCGTGGTTAATATCAGTTCACCAAATACACCGGATTTGCGTAATCTGCAACATGGGAATGAATTGAAGGAACTGCTCGCTGCGGTTATGAACGAGATGAACGTGCAGCATGCACGAGCGGGCGGAGCGACCAAATCCGTTCTGGTGAAGATTGCACCGGATGTGAATGATCAGGAACTTGAATATATGGTTCGCACAATTGCAGACAGCGGTGTTGCTGGCATTATTGCTACGAACACAACCATCAGTCGTACAGGACTTTCCCACCAACATGCAAAAGAGACTGGCGGTCTGAGCGGTAAACCTCTACGTGACCGTTCAACGGAGATTATTCGCCAGATCTATCGCCAGACCGAAGGCAAACTTCCGATTATCGGTTCAGGTGGCATTTTCACAAGTGAGGATGCATACGAGAAAATTAAAGCCGGAGCAAGCTTGGTCGAAATATATACAGCATTGATCTATGAAGGACCTGAGGTGAATCGGCGCATTCATGCCGGACTGCGTGAGTTGCTGCGCAAGGACGGTTATCGTCATATCTCTGAAGCGGTTGGTGCGGAGCATCGTTAAGAAGGAATGTGAATCCCCGGAATGAAAATATAGAAGCATGGGAAGAGCGTAAAATGGTTCGGGACTCTTCCCCCCACCAAACATCATGTATAATGGAATAGAACAGGGGACGCTATAGAGACAGGAGGCATAAGCATGGACGGTAGAGACTGGGGTACATTTTTACTTCCTTATGAACAAGCGGTAGAGGAATTGAAAGTCAAGTTTAAGACAATGCGAGCGGAACTGAAGAAACGGGAAGAGTATGCCCCGATTGAATTCGTTACCGGTCGTGTCAAAAAAATATCCAGTATTCTGGAGAAATCCAGACGACTGAATGTGTCGCTTGATGACGTGGAAACAGGCATTGAGGATATTGCAGGTATCCGCATTATGTGCCAGTTCGTGGATGATATCCGTCGGGTTGCCGAGTATATTCGAGGCCGTAAGGATCTCACGGTACTCATTGAGAAAGATTACATTACGAATTTCAAAGAGAGCGGCTACCGAAGCTTCCATATGATTATTGAGTATCCCGTTCAAACGGCTCTGGGACAAAAGAAAGTTTTGGCCGAGATACAGATCCGGACGCTTGCCATGAACTTCTGGGCTACCATTGAACATTCGCTGAGTTACAAGTTTCGGGAAGGGTTACCTGATGAGATGAGAACCAGGCTGAAAAAAACGGCTGAGGCCGCGTTTATACTGGACAACGAGATGTCTGCAATTCGTCTACAGATTTTGGAGGCGCAGAAGGCATTTGAGGATGATTCCAATATCGTGTCAAGAACATTGAATATCATTCATCAATTATACTTCTACCACCTTGTTAGTGAAGCAATTGAAGCACAGAAGCGATTTAACGATTACTGGGAACGGCATGATATGGAAGGGCTCAAAGACTTGCTGGATGACGTGAAGAAACTTCTGAACAACGCCAGAAAGGGCGAAAACCCGGATGAGCATCTATGAGCCACTGTACGTTGACTATTTAATCTACTTCAATCGGGATCAGGATTATTTCGAGTGTCATGAGGTGTTGGAAGAATTGTGGCTTGAACGGAACCGGGATTCTCTCTATAAAGGGTTGTTGCAAATTGCAGTTGGTTTATACCACTTCAGGAATGGCAATCTCCGCGGAGGAACGATGATGTTACAGAGCTCACTTGATCTTCTGGAACCTTATCCTGCTACGACTCTGGGCATTGAGCTTGGGATTTTGGTACAGGAAGTAAAGGCAATCGTGAAGCAACTGTCTGAGCCTGACGCTCAGTCTGTGACTTATAGGGATTTGTCCATACGAATTGTTGATGAGGTCTTAGAACAAGAGATATCTAGAAGATCGCTTGAGCTAAAACCTAATATTCCGCAGCGCCGGAGTCCTACCAGAGGGCGAATATACGAAGAGAAGATGAAGGCGATGGATCAGAGTAAAAGTTGAACCGTAATCAGCGTTAACATTCAAATGAGCATCCCATGGATATGAAGTTCCATGTATATGAAACACCCCGACGATTCCTGTAAAGGGAACGATCGGGGTGTTTTTGAATGTTGCGTCATATTCAGATGATTGCAGGTGGCACAGCCTGTCCTTCAACAGAACAGTGTCTGGTGATACAAGTGCCTGATTGTAGATACTTGTGGAAACGGATCTATCAGTTAGCTTGCCGAAGGAGTAGCGCTGCCTTTATATTTTTGGAAAAATTGTTTGTAATCATCCAGTGTGTAGCCTTGGTCACTGCCATTCTCTTTCAGTCCGCCAACCATACGGTCTTTCTCGACACCAGCCTCATAATAGACGAGTGTAGGCGTGAACTCGATATTGTAATCGGTCCATCCTGCTTCGAATTCACGCAGATTGAACTGCGGAAGCTCAATACCTTCACTGTCAACCAGTGGCATCAACTGAGGTGTTGTTGCACGGCAGTGCGAGCAATCGGAAGCAAAGAAATAAACGAAAAAGCTGTCTTTGTTATCAATTTTGGCTTTGAGATCAGTGGGTACAATAATTTGTTGATAGTTGGGATCACTAAGTAGCTCCCGTGTAGCTGGATTAAGCTTGGAAGCAGCGATGCCATAAGCATTTTCCACTGAATCCATCTGTTTCTTGGATTGCTGGTCTACGACAACCAGTGCTGCAATCATAATGATTAAAATACCCAGGAAAATAAGGATCGCAGCACTTTTCTTTTTCTTCTTGGATTTCATTGGACATCCCCCATCGATCATATCGAAATATAGTTTGGGCAAAAATAAAGGTTGGGATAATATGCATAAACACCCGAATTTTTGCTCAGGAATCAATCTACTTGCCATTATACTACATTACACGCTGTAGTGGAATAGATACGATATGATAGGAAAGCAAAGCTTGGATATGATAAAATAAAACGATATTGCAATCTTACCAAGACAGGATGAGTGGGAATATGGGTGTAAAGTTACCTTTGATATTTGCTGAGCGAATGAAAAGTTTGCTGGGTGATGAGTTTGAACAATTTATGAAATCTTATGAACAGTCTCCTCATGCGGGACTGAGAGTGAATACGCTAAAAATATCGATGGAACAATTCGATGAGATTGCTCCGTTTGATCTAAGACCTATTCCGTGGTGTGAGACCGGATTCTATGTACCTCATGGTGTTAAACCGGGGCTGCACCCTTATTATCATGCAGGCTTGTATTATATACAGGAACCAAGTGCAATGGCTCCAGTTGAATTATTGCAGGTGGAGCCTGGAGATCGCGTGCTTGATCTATGTGCTGCTCCGGGAGGGAAAACAACACAGATTGCTGCAAAGCTGCAGGGCAAGGGTGTACTTGTCACGAACGATATCCATGCTGAACGCACCAAAGCGCTGGCCAAGAACGTGGAATTGTACGGGGTGCGTAACGCGGTTGTTTTGAATGAGTCGCCAGAGCGGATCGCAAATGCATTTCCTCATTATTTTGACAAAGTATTAATTGATGCGCCTTGCTCAGGTGAAGGCATGTTCCGCAAGGATGAAGACATGGTGAAATCGTGGGAACATCATTCGGTGGAAAAATGTGTGCTCATGCAGCGGGATATCTTGGAGACTGCGGCACGGTTGCTGGCCCCGGGAGGAACCATCGTATATTCGACATGTACCTTTGCGCCGGAGGAAAATGAAGCGATGATTGCGGAGTTCCTGAATGTAAACCGTGATTTCGTAGTAATGGACATTCCTGAAGAGACAGGGTTCGCTCCAGGACGTCCGGAATGGGTACGTCAGATGATGCCAGAGAAGGCAGAAGAGACGGAAGCTGTACTGGATCAAACGCGTGGCACCGCAAGATTGTGGCCTCACCTTTTGGAAGGAGAGGGACATTATGTCGCTGTATTGCAGCATCGTGCAGGGCAAGAAGTAGAAACAGATCAACCTGGAGTAGTTAAAGAAGGAGCAATGGAGTATGGGCAGGTCGTGGATGTGTCCAGGATTGAAGTAGAGGGGAACAAGGATCACTCTATTGCTGCTTCTTCAATTGCTATAACCAAGGCTGATCGTAAAAAGGAACGTTTATTGCGAATCGAATCCCGAGAGTCCCATGACAGACAGGCTGGCGGCGGCAAGAATTCGGGTAAACAGGGCAAAAAAGGTAAAGATCACGGTGGTCGTAAATCGGAACGGGGTCATGGACGCGGAGCTGATTCGGCAAGTATTGATCCCGTTGCGATCTACAGTCAGTTTATGAAAGAACAATTGGAGATTGAGTTAACTGGAGAGACGGTATGTTATGGAGATCGGGTGTATCAATCATCGGTTGGTGCAGCTCGATTGGAGGGACTGAAAGTCATTCGTCCAGGCTGGTTTGTGGGAACGATCAAGAATGGACGATTTGTTCCGTCCCATCCGCTTGCGTGTGCTCTGAATGCATCTGAAGCACGGCGAAGCGTAAATCTGTCATCCGCTGATGGCGAAGCCGTGAGATACCTCAAGGGCGAAACGTTAAATATTGAAGAAGAACGAGTGGTACTCAAGGCGGATACGTTTGCCAGGGGGTACGTTCTTGTATGTGTAGATGGTTATGCCGCTGGCTGGGGAAAATGGCTTGATGGTGTACTGAAGAATGAATATCCGGCAGGCTGGAGGTGGACATCGGTATGAGTGGAAAAGGCAAACAAACGTTGCGTCTGGACAAAATATTAAGCCATATGGGTGTGGGAACACGAAGTGAACTCAAAAAGATGGTGAAACAAGGCAGAATCCATGTGGACGGCAAAGCGGTGAAAGACAGTGGTGTACAGGTGAATCCCGAGGTCAACGTCATTGAAGCTGATGGGGAGCGGATTGTGTATCGGGAGATGATCTATCTGATGTTGCATAAACCTCCGGGTGTTGTGTCTGCTACCGAGGACAACAGAGATAAGACGGTACTGGATCTACTGCGCAAAGAGGATCGGGTGTTCAATCCTTTTCCTGTGGGACGACTGGATAAGGATACGGAGGGACTGCTCATTCTTACGAATGACGGTCCACTTGCCCATGATCTGTTATCTCCACGCAAGCATGTGCCCAAAACCTATGAAGCCCGTGTGCTGGGAAACGTGGATGAAGCGGATGTGCAACGTTTCAAGGCCGGCATTCAATTGGATGACGGGTACGAGACATTACCTGCTCAGCTGACTATACTCGGTCAGGAAGAGACGGAAGAAGGTACGATCTCGTCGATCTCGCTTATTATTCACGAAGGGAAGTTTCACCAAGTGAAACGTATGTTTCAGGCGGTAGGCAAGCGTGTGGTCTATCTGAAACGCGTAGCCATGGGTGAGCTGGAACTAGCTTCCGATCTTGCGATCGGAAGCTATCGTGAACTAACCGCAGATGAGTTGAGCCTTCTGCGGAAGTAAAAGCTCCCGACCTTCGCGAAGCAGAGCAGGGAGTGGTGGAGGGAAGCGAAGCCCCGATACTAACCGCCGAAGGCGAAAAAGCTCCCGCTCTTCACGAAGTGAAGCAGGGAGTTGAGGAGGGAAGCGAAGCCCCGATACTAAACGCCGAAGGCGGAAAAAGCTGCCCTCCCTCGGAAGGGAGGGTTTGGGTGGGTGCGACTACTAACAGATGAGGATGAAGCCAGATGACTTATAAATTAATTGCACTTGATGTAGATGGAACATTGCTGAATGATCATCATGAACTTACCGAATGGACTCAGGAGACCTTGATCCAAGCTTCCCGTCAGGGAGCAGAGATTGTCCTGTGTTCAGGTAGAGGTCCTGCCAACACGATTCCTTTTATGGAGCAGATGGGACTGGATGGATATGTGATTACGCATAACGGCGCCGTTACCGCGCAAGTCGATACCCGTGAGGTAGTTCATCATTTTGCATTAGATGGACAAGGACTGGAGCCGATTATATCCTACTGTCGAGCCAATGGAGTACATTTTGACATCAATACGGCATTTGGTCTGTATGTGGATCAACCGGAAGGTTTGGGGTTGCAGGTACGTGAGATGTATTACAACTTTATGGCTGAGCCGCTGAAGTTACCCAAGTGGGTTGACATGACAGAACCGCTGGCGAAGTTCACTGCATTTGGTCCGATTAAACAGATGGATGCAGTACTTCAGGAATGGTCTACTTGGAATCTGCCTTATTATATGACACGGAGTGGTGACTTTTTTATTGATCTGATGCATCCCGAAGCGTCCAAAGGCGCTGCACTTAAAAGGCTTGCTGAATCGAAAGGAATCATGCCTTCGGAGATTATGGCGATTGGCAACTACTTCAATGATATTACGATGCTGACTTTTGCGGGAAAAGGCATTGCCATGGATAATTCACCGGACGAGGTGAAAGCTGCTGCGGACGAGGTTACACTCTCCAATAACGAGCAGGGTGTGGCACACGCAATCCAAAAATATGTGTTATCCGTCTAACCCTACATCTTATACTTAAAATGCACGCTTTCCTCATAATCTACCGTCCTCAGGGGCATCCTAAGAGAATAACGTTAGGAATGGAGGAGGACACGTGATGAATTATGATGTGGAATTGGTTGCAGACCTGCGGACATCAGGTGGAGAAGTACAGGACGTGATGGTCAATGGTCAATATGCAGGCTCACTGTTCCTTGTGTATAGAGAAGGAGATCGTTTATCAGGTAGTCTTCAGATCGAGCAGGAGTCTCTGCCAGATGATACAGAGCAACGTATCGTGGAAAAAGTACATGCCTATGTCCGATCTCTTGCAGATGCGTTGGAAGCTGCGTATTATGAAGTGCTGGTTAGTTGTGGCTCATTACATACGGTTCTGCATATGCCTGAGTCAGAGACAGTGTGGCCGTCTGAAGAGATGAATCATGACGAAGGCAGCTATGACGATATAGACAGCAGTGGAAGTAAGGTAATCCCTGTTTCACAAGCCGAATCGTTTACATATGAAGATCGGGATCAGGTTCTGGAGATGGAAATGGTAAGCGCAGGACGCAGCATATCGACGTATATATTCAATGATGTCGAAGGGCAGGAACTAGCAGAAGCTTCCTTAAAACAATATGGCGCTGATGTACAAGGTGAAATACACTGGTATGACGAGCCGGAAGAGAATCAATTGGAAGCTGCGGCAGAGTTACTTGTCAGAGAGCTGGATGAAGATATCATCGATACGATTACAATCCGCATGTGGCATCAGGGCAACGAACTCGAGACGCTAGAGTGGGTACATCGCGATTTCTCCGAGGAATTTGAGGATACCGATGAATCGGATCTGGATGAGTTGGAAGCTGCTGAAGAAACATGTTATGTCATGCTGAAGCGTAAGGATCGGGAGTTCCGGGTATATGAGCTGTTTCTTCAGGAACGAGGTGGATTGCCTGTGGGAACAGCAACAATAGACACTTCTCATTCCGATCTGACGGGATACATTGATTACGAGGTTCCTGGTACCAGCATTCAGCGAAAGAGCCTGGTCGAAGTGTTGATGCAGGAGTTGGACAAGGAAATGGAGTTTGACACCTTGCATCTGACGATGTTGTATCGAAATCAGATTATTGATGAAGCCAGAATAGATGGGTAAAGGGCAACCGCCTTTTACCTTTTTTTGTTCTCGTTTTGACGAAAAATCCATTTCCCGGTATAGTACCATTAGTTTAAAAGAGATCAGGAAGCGGAGGAGAACAATGATGCACTCATTCAGGATCAGTAGCGAATATATTAACTATGGTTTTCAAGCGGTTCAGGCGAAGCCGGAAGATATGGAGGATGTGATGTCGCTGCTGGTGGAGACAGCCGAATGGTTACAGAGCCAAGGTTCTTCCCAATGGAACGCTTTGCTTAAAGGTGAAGATTCACATGATACGGCAGGGGCGATTCGGCGTGGGGATGTGTTTGTATTTAAAAAAGGGGCGGACGTAGCGGGGATGGTCATCCTTTTGGTTCAGCCAAGTCCTTGGGATATTCATCTTTGGGGTTCAAAAGCTCATGCCGAGGATGGCGCAATTTATCTGCATCGGCTAGCGATTCGAAGAAAATATGCTCAGAGCGGTTTAGGACGGTCCATTTTGCAATGGTCCAGCAGCGGGATACATTTTAAAGGCAAACATACTGTTCGGTTAGATTGCGGAGCGAGCAATGCTACGTTGAACGCCTTTTACGCGCGGAACGGGTATACTTTTTTGGGAGTGACCGATGGTTACAGTACATATGAGAAGCCCGTGGAGCCACTGAGCTGAGAATTCTGACGATCCTATGAATATGTTGACGACAACCGCAAGCGATGGACTGCTGAATTAAAGCTTTTGCTTCTGATGGGGACGTTTCATGAATATGTTGTATATACGAGTTATCGTAATATAGATGTTCCGGCTTCCCTATGTCATAATGGATAGTAGAGCAGTACGTAAGTTAGAAAGGGGGAAACTAACGGTGAAATTGCTGCAGGCGCTTTTCTTTCCTCCGGAGCAGCCCGGAGGTGTATCCTCTATGATTCCGTATATGCAAGAGAGATTTACAACCCCGAGGTGGGAAATGGATCTGTTCTCGTTGCCAAAGCGAATTCGCAATAAGGGCAGAGAGGAAGTTCAGTTCGAAACGTTTGACTGGACTGAATATCAGGATAGTCCTGTTGTCCAAAAATATATTCAAACATATCGTGATTATCTTTGGTGGACCAAACTGCGAATTCAGAAGCCCTATGATCTGATCCATGCCCACCACCCAATTGCAGGACTTGCGATGAAAACAGTTTTCCCGGATACACCCCTCATTCAGACGATTCACTCCAGTTATGAACGAGAATTAATCCTTAATGGACGCATTGAAACGGATGGACCGGAGCATCGATTCCTGCTTGCGATATATGGTGAGCTGGAACACCAGGCAGAGCGCCTCTTGACGGTGTCGGATTCGTTCCGTCGTTATCTCGCTCCCTACGTGAAGGAACCTGATGTCATCGGTGTGATTCCCAATGGATTTGATGAGAAGCGCTTTAAGCCGATCCCTCATGATAATGCGATACCACAGCTGGTCACGGTATGTCGACTTGTTCCGGCAAAAGGGTTGGATATTCTTTTCAAAGCTTGTGCGGAACTGAAGGGCCGAGGTCATGATTATGTGTTACATATTATTGGAGATGGACCGATTCGTCCTGACCTGGAAGAATTGGCGCAGCGATTGGGGATCTATAATGAGACCATCTTCTATGGTTACACACTGCACCCTGAGGAATTCATGCCATTCTTTGATATTTTTGTACTTCCTTCACGGGCAGAAGCATTTGGTTCCGTCTTTGCTGAAGCGGCGCTGAGTTGTCTTGCCCTTGTGGGTACGGATGTAGGTGGTATACCGGAACAGATCGAGAACGGTAGTAATGGGTTGCTTGTACCGGCAGAAGATCCTTCTGCATTAGCTGAAGCGCTTGAAAAGGTGATGCTGGACCCCGCTTATCGTTATGAACTTGCCCGTTCAGCGTGTGAAAAAGCCAAGACACATTACTCGCTCGGTAGATCAGTCAATGAGTTGAAAAAGATGTATCTACAGTTTCCTAGCCAAGCCTAAAACGTAGTGCAAAAAGTGCGAGCCGCTGTGATAAACAGCGGCTTTTTATCATGTTTAAGGAAAGAGTACCCGCGGTGAATTGTGGTTAGAAGGCAAACGGATGCTCATATTCATGAAATACATGGACCGTGAGATTTATATATTGTTGCGTTTACGAAAGGTGCCCCAGCGGTTCAGTACCAATTTGGCAGCCCAGATTAATGCCATAGTTCCAAAGATGGGGTAAAGGATGGACAGCAGGGAACTGAATCCAAACTGGCTGAGTGAGTAACACAATAGCATAATGGTTAATGTAATGAAACGGGGATGGACACGTATATGTTGTCTCAGTTGCAAGGTCATTCCATAGATATCGGCTACAAAGGTAGTGAATATTTCCATGAAAATAAGGGATACATATACAGATTGCACTGCCCATCCAAGTTGAAAGGCAATGCTGCCCATCGGGATTTCGAATTGGATGATGCCGGGCATCTGAGCTGACATGGCAAAATGAGCTGCCATCAGCATGAAACCAACGCCAATTCCACCCAATACTCCACCCCACTTCAGCACATTCCGACTACGAATCTGGTTACCTACAGGCACAAGAACAGCTTGAGCCAACACCAGATTGAATGAAGTATACAATAGTGGAGACAGCCACACTTGAATAGGGTTTGAGTCTGTCGTCAGTGTGATGAATCGGGAAGCACCTGGATGATGGATCGTACTGGTGATCATGAGCAGAGATAACAGGAGCATCATGGGCACAACGATGCTATTCATTTGTAGGATGGCTTGAATGCCCCGACCGAGAAGCAGATATGTCCCTACAAGTGTGACGATCAGACCTGTCTGATAATGCAAACCCAGATGCTCGACAAAAACGGAGCCTGCTCCGGCAAGCATGACACTGTTCACGCCAATGAGAATGAGAAGGGTCACCCAGGTGATCCATTTGCCCGCCTTATGGCCGAATAAATGTTTGTTCAGATCCTCATAAGAGCGGGACCCGGTATCGTGAGCGATCAGCATCATTTTGGTACCTAACCAGACAAAGAGCATGGTGGATAAGCCTATGGTGATGGTGGCCCATTTGCCATACTGGGTAAAAAACTGCAAAATTTCCTGCCCTGTAGCGAAGCCGGCTCCAACAACCGTTCCAATGTATGTAAATGCGATCTGCAGCACCCGAAATGCCTGTTTCATGTGTTTCCCCTCTCAGGCCCCTGTATAGTTTGGACATGCGGGTACCATGGTACAAGGTATGCTTGACCCACGAAAGTCATGACAATCGATAATGAGCTTTGGTTTGAAATGCGTCCCAAGGACAGCGTCAAGGCAATTTCGCTTGAACTTATAGATAGATATATGATACTTTTACCTCATAGGATAGGCTTGGGAGGTCAAATCATGGAATTATTGAAACAACGAATTTTACAAGAAGGTGTGGTTATCTCGGATCAAGTATTAAAGCTGGATGGTCTGTTGAACCACCAGATTGATCCTGCATTAACGATGGAGATGGGACGTGAGTTCGCTGCCCGTTTTCGTGAAAGTGGAGTAACTCGGGTAATCACGGTAGAATCCTCAGGGATTCCGGTTGCGTTTGCCGTAGCCTATGAACTGGGGGTGCCCCTTGTATTCGCCCGTCGCAAAAAAACACTTCTGGCTGATCCTGATGCTTACTGTGAACGTGTACCGTCCTTTACCAAAGGAATTGTAACTGACATTATGGTATCCCGCGAGTTCATTCATGAGAATGACCGCATTTTGTTCATTGATGATATCATTGCCAATGGAGATGCCGCTCGTGGCGTCATCAAAATTATCGAGCGTTCTGGCGCGGAACTCGTCGGATTCGGCGTTGTGGTCGAGAAAAGTTTCCAGGCAGGGGCACGCACGATTCGTGAACAGGGTATTCCGGTGGAAGCCTTGGTACGCATTCGTTCCCTGAACGATGGAACAGTACAATTTGACGATAACGAAATGTGACATTTTAAAGGAATAGGGCCTATTTTTTGAACTATGCCTTTGCATGACCGCCGATTTCATTTATAATGGGGTTATGTTAGGGAGAGGAGGCAACACCATGGGGAACCAACCGGCAACAGAACAATTTTTTAATGATAAGCTGGCGGAATCGAAAGTTCATTTTGAACGTGCCCTGGATTGTAAACATACGGAATTCGATGACCTTTATCCCTATATGATTGAACATCCTCAATTTTTCTGGTACAAACGCTATGTTGCCTGGTCAGAATTACTGACGATTGTAGGCTTGTGCGAAGAGTTGTCCTTCTCTTGGAAAGAACAATTTACACCGCATCAAGTGGAGTACCTTGAAGAACGTGTGATGTCCGCCAAAGTGCTTGATTTTTGGTTCGAGAAGAACGACAGCAAAGAGCACGCGCAGCGGTAACTTTCAGTCGGGACATAATTTCGAATGACATGACAGTCCAATACAGTCACGTGAGACCTAAATGACTTTTCATTTAGGTCTCTTTTTGTAAATAAATTTGAAATATAGGAGCCATGAAGATGATTAGTGATACAGAATTGGACGCCCTGCGTCTGTCAGGTGAGAAAGTTAGAGTCGTACGGGACGAGCTGGAATCGAACGACGTGAAAGGGATTGTGGTTGCCTGGGATGGCGAGCAGGTACTTATCCGTCGTCAGAATCGACGTGTCGTTAAGCTGGACCGAGGTTACAGCTATCAGCTGTTCAGCGAGCCGCGCCAGAGTCCACTTAGTGAGTAACAGCTGATAATTATGGCAGGGCCATGAGCTTTAAATGTTTGGAATTACCATGATTTCTTGGCATAATTGGCTCACTCGGGAGAGAAGATAGGTACAGTGAGGAAGATCTGTAACTATAGCCGAGAGGGTGTGCTACAAGCCATGACATTGATGAATGATAAAGTTCATGCCTACAAGGATCAGATTGGAGCATTAAGCGATGTGCTGCCAGGTGTGGTGAAGTCGTATCATGAGTTTACCGGAGAATGTTTCCAACCTGGTGTGATTGATGCGAAGACAAAACAGCTAATTGCGCTTGGCATTGGATTATTCGCCAACAATGAGGTATGTACCTTCTACCATGTAGAAGAAGCCCGTGCTAAGGGCGCAACAGATCAGGAGATTATGGAGACCGTAGCCGTGGCTGGAGCTGTTGGTGGAGGACATGCCCTGTCTCAGGGTGCGATGCGAGTGCAGAAGGCGCTGCATTAGTAAGCAATGCAACATACATTTTTAAGTGCAAAAAAGGCATCCGGTTAATAACCGATGCCTTTTTGTATGTGAATCACATTTTACCTAACATTTTATCATACATAAACTGTCCAGTTACCCGACGTGCTGTTACATAACGATCATTGAAGTATGGATTCGATAACTTCGTGATGCTTACACCTTTACTGCTGGAGGCATGAGCGAATTGTCCGCCGCCGATATATACACCTGTATGTGAAATGCCTTTGCCTGTTGTATTAAAGAACACCAGATCACCTGTTCGAACATTGCTCTTGGATACGGGAGTACCTGCTTTGGCTTGCTGCTGCGAAGTACGTGGTAATTCAATGCTGTATTTGTTGAAAAGATATCTCATAAAACCAGAACAGTCGAAGCCGGCTACAGTAGTGCCACCCCATTTGTAAGGAATACCTGTCATGTTGTTCACTACGGAGTTGATACTGCTTGCCTCTGTGCTTGTTGCCCCGGATGTAAATAATACAGCTGCTCCAAAAATGGAGATAATCAGTTTTTTCAAAATCAATGTTCTCCCTTCGATGCCTACGGAGTTAGCTAAGGGTTCGGTAGAAGGTTCCCTATATTTCCTATGTATAAGAATAATTCACCCAAATTGGTTCCCCCGTTTTCAAACATGAAACTCGGCAATGAATAATTAAGTTTTTGTAACTATTTGAAACTATATTGCATAAATGCGTAATTGTCAAACCCATTTAAAACCCTTCGTAATACCTCAATGTTAGCGGAATTAAGGTTTTTATATGAAAGAAGGGATCAAGTTTGGGTATCATTCATGACAAAAACGTCATTATTGGTTCGTTTAAGACGAATTTGGATAAATAAATAGGTTTGTCATGAGTTAAAAGAACTATCCCGTTATGTAGAATTAGAGAGATTATATTCATTAAGTTGCATATATTGACAAAAATCGATTTTTTGCATATTATCTGATTATACAATCCACATATTGGATGAAAATTGATTTTATTATGCGATAAATACAAATAAAGGAGGTTTGGGGCGTATATCATACGTAAAGTAGAAGTGGAAGATTTATAAAAACGAACATAGGAGAGTGTTACATTTGAAAGCGAAGAAAATAATTACTTTTGTCCTGGCATGTACGATGGTGTTCTCAGTAGTTGGAATGGCAGTTCTCCCTGTAGGGACGGTATCTGCTGCAGATGCGTCGGGTACTACAGCGAGTATTTCTGATATTTTGAAGAACCAGCTACCGGATGGAGGTTGGAGAAAAGATTATAAACAGACAAGTGGAGAGTGGGCAAAGTCCACGATAGACAACAAGGCTACATACTCAGAAATTAGAAGATTGGCGAAGGAATTTAAAAAGACGAATGATCCGCGTTACTCCACAGCTGCAATCAAAGGAATTAACTTTTTGATCAACATGCAGTATTCAAACGGCGGGTGGCCACAAGTTTACCAAAGCTCCGGATACCACAAGCACATCACTTACAATGATGATGCCATGATTAATGTAATGATCATGCTGGATGAAGTAGCGGCACGCAAAGGTGATTTCTCATTTATCGACAGTACACTTGCTAACCGCAGTAAAAATTCAGTTGCCAAAGGTGTGGAGGCGATTCTGAATACACAGGTCGTTTCAGGTGGTAAGCTGACAGCATGGGGACAACAACATGATTCCAGCTCTCTTAAACCAGCGAGCGCAAGAATCTACGAAGTGCCATCGCTGACAGCTGGAGAGAGTGTAACGATTGTTAAATTTCTGAAAACCAGACCTGCTAACGCTAAAATTACCGCATCCATTAAAGGAGCGGAGGCTTGGTTTAACAAAGTGAAAATTACGGGTTACAAGTATGAAAGAGCTAATGGAGATAGTAAAATTATCGCTGATTCCAAAGCTGCACCAATTTGGGCACGC
Source organism: Paenibacillus sp. FSL K6-1122 (assembly GCF_037977015.1). Taxonomy (NCBI): domain Bacteria; kingdom Bacillati; phylum Bacillota; class Bacilli; order Caryophanales; family Paenibacillaceae; genus Paenibacillus; species Paenibacillus sp. FSL K6-1122. The sequence goes on from NZ_CP150272.1 coordinate 2,389,087, forward strand.
TTCTATGAGATCGGAACGGATAAACCAATCTTTATTGGTCGTGACGGGGTAGTTAAATACAAATTAAGTGATATTGATAAAGAAAGAAGAGGCGGTTATGCATGGTATGGCAACTGGCCTTCCAAGCTGTAATTTGTAGTATGCTTCCGTATTAATGAACCAAACTATTAGCAACAGTTAAAGGTAAGGCCCGAATCGACATGGACGTCTGATTCGGGCTTTATTGTTATTATTTTCAGTGTTGACATGATAGATTACGCATGATATATTATTTCTTGTCGCCGATATGGATGACGAAGATACAATATGCGGTCGTGGCGGAATTGGCAGACGCGCACGGTTCAGGTCCGTGTGGGCTAACCCCCGTGGAGGTTCGAGTCCTCTCGACCGCATCTAATAAAAAGACTCCTTAAGCTAACGCTTAAGGAGTCTTTTTTTGCATTTTTTGATATAACACTAACTTTAGTGATGAGTATTCAAGAGGTTAGTGCTTAGCTGCACGTACAGCAAATGTCTTCCATCAGCCATACGGAACGTTTATTGTGCTGCGGTAACATTAACGCTGTCAATATTCGGTCCTTCCGATCCGGTGGTAACCACTTTCAATGTATTGGTCCCCGTGTTCATGGGGACCTGTATTGTTTTTTCAACCCAAGTGGACCAGCTTCCCGTAGCGGGAAAGGGCTCGTTGCTGATGACTTTGGTTCCGTTCACAAAAATGTCGAGGTTCCGAGTGCCGCTTTCCAGCGCATAACGAAACTTTACGTTTTTGGTACCTGTTGTCGTGTTATTAATGCCGTTCCATTGAATGGCTGAACCAGTCATCGCATTGAAGTTAACATACCCGGAGCCAGTGTAACCGGGGTAGATTGTTTCAATGGCAGCTTCCGTAAGTGACGTTCCGGTCTCGGCTTCATACGTCGTGCCACTGCCTGTATTCCCGCCGCTATTTCCGCCAGTAACGTTGGCAACAAACGTTGTTACGCTCTGAGGCGGGAGCTGTGCCGTGAAGGCTCCATTGGATACGTTAAGCGAGGTTCCGCTTGCCAGGTTTCGACTGCTGTCCGTAATCCATGAGGACACAGTAGAGGCATTACCATTTTGCAGAACGAATTTTTGGCTTGTGGCTGAAGTTCCACGGTTAATTGCCACGACGACGACTTTGTTATCACCTTTATAGGCTGAGACAAATGTGTTCGTATCCGGATTTTTCGTTGCATCGACTCGCAGGTAGCCTGGACGCACGAATTTAGAGAAATGAGCCATATTATACCCGCGTTTGCTTATGGTACCGTCCTCTTTCATCGGACCATACTGTCTGCGGATGTACCACCACACGTAGGCCTGGAAATCACCTTCTACCATGGCATTGTGCATGTGATAGGAAACGTCTAATGCTTCAGGCCAGCGGTCTGCTGAGTTGTTGTCACTGTTTGGAACATACACTTCAGTCATCCACAGTTCTTTACCGGCTCCTTTTTGCTTAAAGAGAGGGTAGGCAAAATTCGAAATCTGGGTTCCATACGTATGTGCTCCCAGAATGTCCATGTTGGCAAGTGCCTGCGGATCATTCAGGATTGGGTCGGATATGTTCTTTAAGTACTGGAAGGATTCAGGCGCCATGACTTTGGTACCTTGGATGGACCCGGCATTTTCTTTCATGAATCGAAGGATCTCTTGTGGAGTCCACCAAGTCCAGTCATGAGCATAATCCGGTTCGTTTTGTACAGAAATGGCATACAGATCTACGCCGTTATTTTTCATGTAGGTTACAAAGTCGTTCAGATGTTGCGCATATGCGGTATATTTGTCGTATTTCAGACGTTTGGCATTTGTGTCCCCATTGCGGTTGAATGTTTCAACCATGCTGCTTGGAGGATTCCATGGGGATGCAAATACAATAGCACCCTTTTCGATAGCCCGTTTGGCTGTGGCAACTTCACGATACCAGTTATTGGAATCTGGATCAACGTAGATCCTGAGAATGGAGAAGCCTAATTGATTCTGGTCATTACCAAAAGCAGTTTCACGTTGAGCGGGAGTCAGATCACCAATCCAGGCAGGAAGGTTAATGCCCCCAAAGCCCTTGATCAGCTGTTTTTCCGAGGACAAATTAATGTTGGCATCGCTGGCTGCTGACACATTTGTCGGGGTTAACATCAAAGGCAGGGCTGTTAAACAGGCCAAAAGAACATTAATCGTCTTTTTTAGTTTGAATTTCACTACTTTCATCCTCCTCGATAATAGTAAGTTACATAGAGAAACCGCAACCAGGAATAACAAACAAGAATAGCGGATTGTCTGGCATTTATTTTATGTAAACCCTTTCAAAACCTCCTTCCATAAATCATAGGATAGAATTGAAGCATAGAACCTCTTTCATTTGTTGATTCTACTAAAAAATTCCTAAACTGAAAACCTGACAAATTACAGTATTTTTTCTAATTAATCTCTATTTTCTAACTATTCAATGACAGTTCTTGTCTGAATGCAAAAGGGAAAACTGGAATGATGGGGGATTCGCTTGAGATAGAGGTCTTCAATGGGCGGGGGTATGATCATTAAGGAAGGCTTTGGCTTACATATTCCTCCCTTCATTATCAAACAATGAGATCACAGAAGTTACGGGGAGGGAATCATGATGAAGGTACAGAGAAAGAATTATCGATTCATTGCAGGTATCATGGCATTATTGATTGTGTTTTACGCAGGCATATCGGCAGGAGGGCCTACAGCGGCAGCTTCAGAGTCCACATCGAATCACAAACGGTTAGCGATTATCATCGATGATGTTGGTAATGACATGAAGGGTACGGCAGAGATCCTGGCGATGCCAGTCAAACTGACGGTAGCGGTTATGCCTTTTTTACCAACAACGAAGAAAGATGCGATGGCTGCACATGAAAAGGGAATGGATGTGATTGTGCACATGCCCATGGAACCCAAGAAAGGACGACCTGAATGGCTGGGCCCGGGTGCAATCACATCCAATCTAACAGATGAAGAAGTCCGCTCACGCGTGGAGAAAGCGATTGATGATGTGCCCCACGCCATTGGCATGAACAATCATATGGGTTCCAAAATTACTTCGGACAAACGCATCATGTCCATTGTGCTCGATGTATGCAAGGAGCGGGGTCTCTTCTTTGTAGACAGTCGTACGAACTTTCGCTCCGTGGTGGGGGAACTGGCCATATCCAAAAACATGCCACCTGTAGGTAATGACATTTTCCTGGATGATCAAAACTCCAAGCAACACATTCGCAAGCAACTGGATCTGGCTGCTCAGCGTGCGATCGACAAGGATATCTGTGTTGTCATTGGTCATGTCGGTCATTCGGGGATGAACACATCCGCAGTAATTCGTGAATCCGTCTCCCGTCTGCAAAATCAGGTCCAATTTGTAGGGATTGGTGATCTGGTTCGAGATGTGTGGCAATGGCAGTCTGCTCCTACACTACCGACAGATAATAAATAATGCCATTGGCAATGGACTGGGCGATTCGTTTTTGCTCAGCGGGGTCATTCATTCTGGCTCGATCTGCCGCATTGCTCAAAAATCCGGTTTCGACGATGACGGCAGGTTGCTTCACGTAATTCAATATATAAAAGGGCTTGCCCCATACAACCCCGTGCTCCGTTTCGTACAACTTGTTCATGGCATCCTGAATGGATTGGGCCAGCAAATAACTCCTGCCTTCTTTCTGGTGCAGTACCACCGGGCCGTGTGCTGTCGATCGGGGACTCCAGTTCGCATGAATGCTGACCACGATATCTGTACTTACTTCTTCGCTAAGGCTTTTACGTTGAGCAAGATCTCTGGTATGACGGGAGCGGCTGTTCAGCCAGCGGTTCTCATCACTAAGTGCATAATCACCAAGTCGATTGATGATAACGGCATAACCTTTGCTGCGAAGCAGGAGATAGACCTTTTGGCTAATGGCCAGGTTGATATCTTTTTCCAGCACACCTTGGGCTGACGTACCACCGTCAATACCCCCATGGCCTACGTCGAGCAGGATAACGGGTGCTGCAAAGGCATGATGACTTGAGCGATAAGCATCTCCATCGGTCACTGGTAGCATGGATGGACTGTTCTGGGACGGGGCTGCTTTTCCATGCGCGACATGGTGGGGCAGGATGGGAAGACAATGGAAGCTAATGAGCAAGGCCACCGAAGCGGTCAGTAGCTTATACATGGGAATACACACTCCTTCATGAAATAGGTACCGGATGCAGATTAAAGACTGTATGGATACCTTTGGCATTAGACTGTGCATTTTGAGGGTTTTCATACTCCTTTCAATAAAAAAATGTTTAACCATTGCACATCCTGCACACAATAGAACTATCGTAAGCTCCGTGAAAGTGCAGGAGCGAAGGAGGCAGAGGTTATGGCCAAAAGTGATGAGTTGGTAAAATACATTACGCAACGTGTAGTACATTATATCGATACGCCGAAGGATGAGCGGAAAGGTCGCACCAAAAGGAAAGAGCCGTGGGCGATGAAGTGGTTTGGTATGATCCCTTTCGCTGTATCCCTGTGGGTGGGGAAAAAGGAAAAAGAATTCGATACACAGTCTCATAAACGAAGTTCTTCGGGAAAAGGGTGACTATCCCTTACCTATTTCACTAATGGTAAACCAAAAGACGCAATCCCTTAATAAAATGGGAAGGCGTCTTATTTGTTGTTTTACAAATTATCTGACTGTGTCTTAAGAATTTGCTGATGATCAAGGATTTACGAGGTAAAAATGGCCATCTTGCTGCAATGTGCTTAAAGGGACAAAGCGTTGAATGGATGATTTTCCACCTAGCGCTACATATAGAATGGACTCTGCTTCCTGATCTGCATGCCATAGCTGATAACCGCTAACGGGTAGAGGACCACCGTATACAACGTTACGATCACCCGCTGAGAAAACAATCTCTTGATTCTCCCCGTGTTGTATCACATCTTGTGCCCGGTCGGCAGCAACAGGTTTGGAGGTAATCCACAACAAATTGTCAGCCGGATTGAAGACGGGGCGAAGATGAAGTGGATCGACTGATAAAGATGGCGTTGTGGATAAATCAGTTATGCTGGCAGAGTTCTGTTTGGAATCAGCCTCCAGCAGGTTCAGTAACTCTGAAGGTAGTACATCTCCGTTCGTAGCCTCAATATAAAGTGCAGGATGATTAGGTTGTTCCACTTTCCAATAAGCCAGTAGGGGAAGAGCATAACCAAGATGAAGCTCTCCTCCGCCAGCGAGTAATACCTCAAGATTCACATGTTGTCGATCCAAGGCTTGTCCAAGAAGTTCATTGTCGTATGGTGACTGTTCTCCATGACCATATTCACTAAGCATCAACTGGCCCTGCTCTGTGGCCGTAATAATCATATATCCGATAGGTTTGCCTTCAAACTCAGCTTGTACAAGCCAGCTATGTAAACCCGGCCCCAGAGGGTAGAAGTCCAGGTCGGCGTTCTTCCAATGCACTTCGCCGTTAGCTGTACCAAGTGTAACAGCTTGTTGCTCTGCAAACTGTTGCACAGCAGCGGGAGCTAGCTTTTCATTCTGAATGGCATGATGTTTGGAGCTATACTCTGTTGATGATGCGGGGGATAGCGAAGACATTTTTTGTTCCTCTGCATTGGCTATCGACCAAAAAGAGAATAGGGCAAGACAACTGAGCAAGCCCAAGGTTATACAGGTTGTTTTCCAAGCGTTGTTCCAACACGTATGAAAGAATCGTCTCAAATTTACACCTACTTTTTCATTTATCCGTTACCTGAGCGGGTCCTAGTTTCATTCTAGGGGACAGGCTATGCAAAGGTTGCTGCAACCTGTCGGGTAGCTGATCATAAATAAACACTACTTTTGCCAGCATTTGCAGGAAAAGTAGTGTCTTCGTCTATCTTAAGTGAAACATGCCGCTGCTAATGGCAGTCACTTTCACTTTGGGTTCATATTGCCAGATCATCTCGGTCCGGCGTGTCTCATACTGCAGTTTCATAGCTTCGCGATCGATTACCGCCTGTTTTGCTTTCTCTTCTTCGGCATCTGTCTCGGAGTCGATCGGTACTGCGGCCTCTGCCGCCAGTTCTACATCTGCTCCAATGGGTTTAGCGTTAGTTATATCCACAACTTTTTTCAGTGGTGCAGGTGGCGTACGGTCAGAATGGACATTCTCATTCTCCGTGTCTGAGGTTATGTTACCTGGTGATTCTACCTCAGGGGTATCTTCCCGAAGTACCGCCTCATAGTAGGTGTCCAACACGTCCAGCTCCAGATCAAGCCGCTCTTGTGCTTTCTCTGCCCAGCTATAATCGAGTTCCAACAAGCGGTTCGTCAAATGAGATTCCAAAGCAGCTCCGGCATCAAATAACGAAACTTTAGCTGTCTGTACATGCATGTTCTCCGCAAGCCTCGGACTAAGATCACGTCGGTTCAGCTTGGTGCCGAATTTTTCTATAATTTCACCCGAGCGAAGGGAAATGCCGAGAAAATGCAATTCCTCCCGTTTCAAATCACAGGCGAATTCCACCTTGAAACAGACACCAAGCCAAGGCTCATATACGGCTGGCGCTGTAGCCCGCAATTGCCGTTTGGCAGCCTGTTCGAACAGGTTCACGAAGGCACCGCCTTCACGGGCAGCGCCGAAAATCTGCTGCAGTCTGCGACTGCCATACACCACTTCTTCACGCAATATTCGTCCTGGCCCCAGCTGTGGCAACGATGGCGTAATACCGAAGTAACGGCCTAAAATAGTTTCTTTTGGTGGCTCGCCTTGAGGACTGCCGTTGGTTACGCCATTCGTTCCATCGGGGTTAGGAACAGCAGGAGGTGATGCTTGCGCAGCTTTGGCTTCTGCTGCTTCAATGGCCTGCTGATAACTGTCAGGATCAAATATAAATGTAAAGGACATCGTCTCAGCGGGTGCTCCGGTTCGTTCCACGAACCCCCAATAATAGGGGCGATTGGTCAACGCTTTGTCCGCCTCAGGAGAGAGTTTGACTGTAACATGGGCAGGGGAACGCTCCATAATCTGACAATCCAGTGCTTCCAGATAGGTGAGAACATAAGCCTGCACTTCATGGGGAGACATGGTCATGAGTTAGCTACCTCCTTTACGAAGATCTAACAACCCGGATACGGCAGGCCCTTCATCTGAAACCTCACGTTGAATAGAGTTCAGCGATTGTCCAAGTGAATCCATTTTTCGGCGAATATCTTCATCAGTTTGTGATTCCAGCATGATCTTGTACAAACTTTTCTCAATAGACTCCTTCTTCTCCAGCCGTTCCAGAATGACATCCAGCCCGCCGATCACCATCTCAAACATATTGATCTTCTCATGCAGCAGATTCAGAATATGTTCCTCAATGGTTCCAGTCGTGGATAAATTGAAGATGTTCACGTCATTTTGCTGTCCCAGCCGGTGTACCCGACCGATCCGCTGCTCTACCCGCATAGGGTTCCAAGGCAGATCAAAGTTGATCATATGATGGCAAAATTGCAAATTGATGCCCTCACCACCTGCTTCGGTTGCAATCATGGCCTGCACACGCCCGCGGAAGAGATCCATCATCCAGTCTTTTTTGCCTCGATTCATGCCACCCCGATAGGGTACTGCCGTAAGCCCATTGTTGCGGAAATAGTTTAGCAGATACTCCTGCGTGGCCCGGTATTCAGTGAAGATAATTACTTTTTCATTCATGTTCCGAACCAGTTCCATCGTTTTCTCCGCTTTGGTATTCTCCTTGATCGCTTTAATATGGGCAACGAGTTCCCAAATCTTGTCCCGAAGGGGAGAGTCCAGCGGAAGTTTCTTCGACAGATTAACCAGCGTCACGAATACAGCATCCCGACTGCTGCACACTTCACGCTGCAATGTAACAAGGGAGAGCATGCTGCTCAGGTTGCCGCCAGCTTCCTGGTACTGGTCTTTAACAAAGGAAGTCACGCCATCATAAAGCGCTTGTTCTTCGGGCGATAGTTGCAGATTCACGTTGGAGACATTCCGTTTGGTAAATTGAACAGGGCCTTCGCCGCGGCGGTTACGAATCATGACTTTGGATAACTCGTTCTTAAGCTGTTCCTGATTTTTCGGAACCCGTTTGTCTACAACAAAGTTGGCCGCAAAGTCACCCTGACGACCCAGTTGACCGGGCTTCAGCAGGTTGATCAGATTGAACAATTCACTCATATCGTTCTGCACAGGTGTAGCTGTGAGCAGCAGACAATACTTTTTGCGCAATTTGAGCATGAATTGATAGTTGGTTGTTTTCTTGTTTTTGAGTTTATGAGCCTCGTCAATAATAATCATGTCGTAGTCGGTATTCAGCAGCATATCTTTATGCGGGTCACGTTTGGCTGTATCCATGGAAGCAACAACCACTTCATTCTGCCAGGAATAGGCCTTTTTCTGGGCAATAGCAGGGATGCCAAATTTTGAATTCAACTCCCGTACCCATTGCAGTACAAGAGAGGCTGGCACGAGAATGAGTACCTTGGATACGAGACCCCGAACCATATATTCTTTCAGAATGAGACCGGCTTCAATGGTTTTGCCAAGACCCACCTCATCGGCGAGAATGGCCCGGCCTGACATTTCAAATAATACTCTGCGTGCAGTGTCCATCTGGTGAGGGAGTGGAGTGAGACCTTGTAGATGCTTGAGACATTGGATCTCGTCAAAATTGGGAATCAGGTTGGTCTCTTCGGCTTGAATGCCGAGTTGGAAGAGTCGATAATCCCCCCAAGGACCTCCTTTATCCAGTCGTGATTCCAATTGATTAATCCAGTTCCGATCAAATTCCAACGGAACGGGTAGCTCGGCTACAGGTTGATTCATGTGGTGCGGGTTTTTCCGGTTCATGGTGTTTCCTCCCCTGCCATACGTGATGACGTTTTATTCGTAGGTAATAGTATGGACGAATGAGAGTCAGTTCATAACTATATAAGTTGAACTACATTTTATTTGCACGAACACTACGATGACAGAACAACCTTCCAATCGCTGTTATCCCCAGATTTCTTTGATTCCCTTTTCTGGAGGGGGAAATCCGGGGATAGCGTATGCTTTCGATGCAGCTTTCTTTCAGAAAGCTTTTAGGCGAACGCTTCGCTTTTTCAGGTTTTTTCTGTCCTCTCCGTTGACGTGCAAATGATTAGTTTAACTTATATTGAACCCAGAAATTTAGTAAAGGCACATGTTTTTTCTGTGCCAAAAAATTCACTGATGTCGTATTCATGCGTATGAGGGTGTGTGAAGAAGCTTGTCCGTGTATAGGGAGTCTATAAAATAAGGTCTGTGATAAAAGTCGCATGGAAAATCAATATATGGTGTAATATACTGTTTTTATATCACTATATGTGGTGTTTCGTCATAATTTACTTTTATAGTGAAAATGGAGCTTTATGCCGGGGAGGTTGAATGTAGCGATGAAATCGAACCAACGATCGTACCAATTAGAAGGACTTAGCGAAAAAATATTCCTGGACCGATACGCCTGGAAGGACGCTGATTCGAATCATGCCAAGGTCGGAGATGTGGTATTGATATTAACGAAGGATGATCCGAAGTTCCCAACCAAGGAAGTGGGCGAAATCATAGAACGTAAGGGTCAGCTTGTACAGGTAAGGACTCGAAGCGGAGAGATGATCGAGACAAGTGTGGAGAAATTGACACTCAACATAGAGAAAACACCGGAAGAGATGTGGGACCGTCTTGCCAAAGCGATGGCTTCTGTCGAATCCACAGCCGATAAGCGGGCAACGTGGGAGTCCAAGTTCCGCTCTGTGTTGGAAGATTGGAAGTTAGTACCCGGAGGCCGCATTGCTGCGGGCGCGGGGGCAAGCGATGAGCTGACACTTTTCAATTGTTATGTCATTCCGTCTCCGCAAGACAGTCGGGGTGGCATCATGAAGACTTTGACCGAGATGACGGAAATTATGGCACGTGGGGGAGGCGTAGGTATTAATTTGTCCTCTTTGCGTCCTCGCCGAGCGGTGGTGAAAGGTGTCAACGGATCATCCAGCGGTTCCGTATCGTGGGGCGGATTGTTCAGTTATACGACTGGACTGATTGAACAGGGCGGAAGCCGCCGGGGTGCGCTCATGCTGATGATGAATGACTGGCATCCGGATGTGCTTGATTTTATTACTGTGAAACAAGCGATGGGGCAGGTGACCAATGCCAATCTGTCTGTATGTGTGAGCAACGCATTTATGGAGGCTGTCAAGCAGGACGGAGATTGGGATTTGGTTTTCCCCGATACGAACGATCCGGACTACGACACCGAGTGGAACGGGGATATGCAGCAATGGAAAGCCGCGGGTCATTCGGTGGTGCACTATCGTACACTGAAGGCTCGCGAAATCTGGCATACCATTATTGAATCAGCCTGGAAATCGGCAGAGCCTGGTGTGGTATTCATGGAGTACTATAACCAGATGTCCAACAGCTGGTACTTCAATCCGATTATCTGTACTAATCCGTGCGGGGAACAAGGCCTGCCTGGCTGGGGTGTATGTAATCTGTCTGCCATTAATCTGTCCAAATTCTACGATGAAACAAATCATGATGTGGCATGGGATGAACTGGCGGAAACCACTCGTATCTCGGCTAGATTTTTGGACAATGTCATCGACGCAACACCATATCATTTTGAGGAAAATAGACTGAATCAGCAGCGTGAACGCCGGGTTGGGCTTGGCACGATGGGACTGGCAGAGCTGATGATTAAGCTGCGTATTCGATACGGCAGTCCTGAATCTCTTGCATTTCTGGATAAACTGTATGGATTCATGGCGAAGGAGGCCTATCTGGCATCGGCAGAGATTGCAGCAAAGAAGGGAGCTTTTCCAGCTTTCGAAGCTGAACCGTATTTACAGAGTGGATTCATGAAAAACATGGTTGCGACGTACCCTGAAGTGGGAGAGGCCATTCGTAAACAGGGCATTCGAAATGTCACACTGATCACACAAGCGCCAACGGGAAGTACAGGTACGATGGTGGGCACATCAACAGGTATTGAGCCGTATTTCGCCTTCAAGTATTTCCGTCAAAGCCGTCTAGGTTATGATGAACAGTTCGTACCGATTGCACAAGACTGGCTGGATGAACATCCGGGTGAAGCTTTACCAGACTATTATGTGACGGCAATGGATTTGTCGGCTGAGAATCACATACGGGTGCAGGCTGCGATCCAGCAATGGGTGGATAGTTCGATCTCGAAGACGGCCAACTGTCCGGCTGATTTTACAGTGGGGGATACGGCTGAGCTGTACGAACTGGCCTTCGACCTTGGCTGCAAGGGAGTAACGATATACCGCGACGGCAGCAGGGATGTGCAGGTGTTGTCCACGTCGAAGAAGGAAGAGACCCAAGGTGAAGATCAGAACACGGCGGAAGCTGTAGAGAAGACAGTCGTATCTGCTATAGAAAACCCGAATAATGCTGAAGTACAGGCAAGTGATGGAACTTCCAATAGCCAGGTTGGTGTTAGAACGCATTCTTCCGATCAAGCCCCGTCCTCTTCTACAGTACTGGATAAACAATACAGAAGCCGTCCTCAAGTACTGCGCGGTGCGACATACAAAATCAATACGCCATTTGGTATGGCTTACATTACGATCAATGATCTGGAGGGAACCCCGGGTGAGATCTTCCTGAACGTGGGCAAAGCGGGATCGGATGTGTTTGCCATGGCTGAGGCACTCGGTCGAGTATGCTCTCTGTTCCTTCGATACGGAGATCATGGGCAAAAGGTTGAACTGTTGATCAAACATCTCAAGGGAATCGGTGGTTCGGGAGCGATTGGCTTCGGAGCCAATAGGGTTGAATCGATTGCTGATGCAGTCGCCAAAGCATTGGAAAGTCATGTACAGAGCGATATGCAGGAGAACGAAACTGAAGCATTACAAGAACAGAATCAAGTGGAGAGCACGTATCCCAAAGTGGAGGATCAGAAAACCTTTATCGAATCGAGAGATTTATGTCCTTCATGCGGCTCGGCATCCCTGATGAATGTGGAAGGTTGCAAAACATGCAGCAACTGTGGGTACAGTAAATGCAATTAAATATCTTTTGAAAAAAAGAGAAAAAGAAAGGCACTCCTGACTCCATTACGAAGTCAGGAATACCTTTTTGTCATTTAGATAACTAACACCAATCTTGGCATCGATCTGCAAGTGATTGTAATTCATTAAATACAACACCAGCATGGTAGCCGTCGCACACGGCGTGATGTAACTGAACGGATAAGGGAAGATATACTTTATCGTTCTGTTGAACATATTTCCCCATCGTGAAAATAGGCAACAAGTAGGTTCCCTCATTGTAAATATTCAGATTAAATCCGGTAAAGTTCACCCAAGGAATACTGGAAACGGGAAAAGTATTTGGTGGTTCATTGGGTTTGGCAACAAATTGTTTGTGATCTTTGTAATTCTTCATATCTTCCAGATGTCGATTGTGGAACGTCTCGAAATCTTCATGGAATGCTGTCCAGATCGTTGAGAAACTTTTGTTGTCCTCATGAAAAATCGTATAACTCGGAGACATTTCGTCCCAGTAGCCCAATCTTCCCTCGGCATCAAAACAAGTTCGAAATTCCCTGTGTGCATTGACGACCGTAGAGATCATATGAATAAGAGCCGGATAGAACTTCAATCCTTTAAGCTTCAGTTCGTTGATCAATAGAGTGATATCCAGATTAGCAGTTATGCTGTAGGTACATCTGACCTGATTCAAGTAGTGGTCAAAGTATGGCTTTCGATCCCACTGATCTAACACGATTGAATTAAACATAAGTTATAACCTCCTAAATTTGAATAATGTCTTTTATTTAGGAGGTATATTTGACTGATTTGACCATATCCTATCACATTCCCAGTATTGTATTTTTAGAAATTGATCCATCTCAGTATAACATGATACTGAATGTGTCGCTTATAGCGAAATCCTCTGCAAAACGCTGTTTCAACCTGTTTCTTTCCTTTATAATTAAAGTTGTGTTTATAACGAAGAAGAGAGGGGATTAGATGCGTCAGCCGATAGAAGAACCCATATTTTATTCTTATCCTGGAATGGTAGCGGTGGTGACTTCACGTCATGAGGGAGTCCAGAATGTGATGGCGTCCGGATGGCATACATACATCGGGTCATCACCAGGCGTATACGGCATCTCCCTTCGTAAGGAAACATACTCCTATGAACTCATTGAGAAGAGTGGCGTATTCGGTGTTCATTTCCTGCCAGGTCATCGATCGGAGTGGATTCAAGCTGCAGGAACGTTCAGTGGGAGAGATACGGATAAATTCACAAGATTCGGCATTCCGTATGAGGAAGGAATCAAGGTAAGTGTACCCATTTTGACAGATGCTTATTTTGCTTATGAATGCAAGGTTATGGAGATTACGACATATGGTGACCATGAATGGATTGCAGGCGAAGTGTTACAGCGATATCAGGATCAGAAGTACTTTCTGGAGAATGGAATGGTTGATCTGGAGAAGTTGCAAATCCCAATGTACACAGGGCGTTCAGCATACCGGATCATGGATGCGAGGACAGAAGAAAAGATTCACCCGTTCCACCTCTAGGGTCCTAGGCAAGAAGAAGCAATTATGAGCAAAACTTTCAATCCGGTCTGACATAGGTTTATAATGGACATTGGCTGCTGAGCAAGTCGGCAGCCTTTTGTTATGAATTCAATTGTTTCAATCGATGTGTGCGTGGGTATGCTGGTTTGCGCAAGCGGGACAGGTAATTTTAGCCACTCGATGAAAAGTACTATATTTAACGACAAAATTAGAGTATGATTTTACAGCTATATGAGCTGGCAGGAAAGGTTACATCGGTTTAATCGTTTGTAACTATTCCTGTAAAGTATAAGGCTTAATACGGGCGTATAATGCTAAACGTGAACTCACGAATGAATATAAAGAATATTTTAATAATTAAACTTAATGGACAGGCAAATCGTCTTCTTTAAGATTATAGAATTCACACAGAATGTCGCATCATCGGATCGTGCTTCGAACAGAAGCTTTTCTTATGTTGTAAATGAAAGATGGAAGGTGCAATACGTATGTTAATGACAACCAGAACGATCAGGAGTTCCTTTATGCCCCCAACACCGATGTTGTTGACTCACAGTAACAAGGAGGGGCATGCATGTCACAATCGTTAAATCGTAAGAGACATATGAACGGACTTGACGGCTTGCGAGCCATCGCTGTACTTGCGGTAATCGCGTATCATCTGAATTTGGATTTTATTCCGGGTGGACTGCTCGGTGTAGGTATATTTTTTGTTCTCTCGGGATATTTAATTACAGATATTCTCGTGTCACAGTGGCAGGAACATGGACGTATTTCACTCGGTGATTTCTGGGTAAGACGGGTAAGGCGTTTGCTTCCAGGCATGCTGACCATGACAGCTGTGGTGATGATCTGGTTGGCCTGTACAGACCCATCCCGGCTTGCTGCACTTCGTGGTGATATCGTTTCGGGTGTATTATACATAAGCAATTGGTGGTATATCTTTCACAACGTTTCCTATTTCGAAAGTTTTGGCCCTCCATCACCGTTTGGACATTTCTGGTCGCTGGCTGTGGAAGAGCAATTTTATCTTATATGGCCTCTTCTGCTGATTGCAGCAATTGTAGTGTTCAAAAGAAAGGGATGGCTGGTCGTCTTCATTGTCGTCGCAGCTGAATTATCTGCTGGCGCAATGGCCATCATGTATAATCCGGATTTGGACCCGAGCCGTGTATATTATGGAACAGACACGCGGGCATTCGCACTGCTTGCTGGTGCTGCTCTTGCCGTGGTGTGGCCTAGTCGCAAGCTATCGAACTCTCTGTCTGGCATGAACCGGCTTGTACTCGATGTGTCGGGACTTGCTGCGCTCGCTTTGTTAATCTACATGATGCTGAACAGCAGTGAATATGATCCGTTTCTGTATCAAGGGGGCATGGTGCTTCAGGCTATCGCAACAACGTTGCTGGTAGCGGTGTTGGCTCACCCATCGTCTTTACTGGCACGTATCATTGGCGCGAAGCCATTACGCTGGATCGGAGAGCGATCCTACGGATTATATCTGTGGCATTATCCTGTCATTATTTTAACCAATCCCGCGGTGGATACGGGAGGAGCACATCCTGTACGCATCATTTTACAGGTTGCTGCAACGGTTGTACTGGCCTCATTGTCCCTTAAATATATTGAAAATCCGATTCGGTACAATGGATTCCGTGATTCTTGGTCCCGATTATGGGGAAGAGAGCGGTCATCAATCGGTATACGTAACGTATGGTGGAAGCGGGCAGGTCTGTTGATGACGATTCTGCTGTTGTCCTATACAGTATCTCAGATGATGGTCTCCCATGCAGCGAACTCCGATTCCCATTCGGTATCGATGTCCAACACATTAAATGGAGAGAATTCCGTAGCGGAGGAACAGGGACAGGATGTGTTGCCGGCTATTACAGGAACGTCAGGCTCTGGCCAAAAGAACGATGCTCATACCCATAAACCGGAAGCAGGAACGAAAGATGATTCGGGGAAAAATGAGAAGCCAACAGGAGAGTCTGCTCCAGATTCAAAACCTGACGAACAAGACAATTCAGTGAATGCTGGCAAGGACGGTCAGTCTGAAGATAAGCCGACTGATGACTCCGTGACTAACGAGAATGATACACCAGATGACGCTGGAGCGAATCAATCCGATAATACGGATCATGCGGATGATGCACCTGATTCATCTCAGGACAATGAAGAAACGGCTCCTCCTGCCGAGGATGGAAAGGTTCATTATACCGTTATTGGAGATTCGGTGATTTTGGATGCAAAACCGTATCTTGAGCAAAGTATATCAGGAGTGTATGTGGACGGACATGTTGGTCGTCAGATGTGGCAGGCAGGCGATGTATTGGAAGGTCTGAAGCAAAACAACCAAATGGGCAGCAAAGTGGTGCTGGAGCTCGGGACGAATGGTTCCTTTAACTCCAAAAACTTGAATGCTGTGCTTGATTATCTGAAGGATGAGGATCGGGTATATCTGGTTACTGTGCGCGTACCTCGTCCATGGGAACGAACGGTGAACAGGGCGTTGAATGAAGCAGCATCCAAATACAGCAATGTCTCGTTAATTGACTGGAACAGTGCAAGTGAGGGACATGACGAATATTTTGAAAAAGATGGCGTACATCTCACTACGCAAGGGTCCGAAGCTTTTGCAGAACTGGTGAAAAACAGTATCCAATAATACGCAATCCATATTTAATACGATTTAGCACTTATTCATTATATATAGCCTGGGGTGAAGCAGCCAACGGCTGCAACAAGAAAGAGCTCTCATTGTGAGGGCTCTTTTTAGTTGTTATGAACAATAAGCCAGCAAAGTAAATTCCAAACAGGGGAACCGATATTTTTCACCCCTGCATCCGTGGATCGTCACCTTACGGTATGATAGCGTTAACATTTACAATAAGTGTATTCAAATCGCCGAGGGGGATTATAGAGATGTTGAAAAAATGGCTTTCAGGTTTCCTGGCAATAACATTGTTCTCCATTATGCTGGCTGGCTGTGCTGGCGGGGACACTTCAGAAGGAGGCAGTGGGAATGACAAAGTAACCGTCACACTCTGGCACAACTGGACCGGACAGGACGCAAAGGCGGTTGCGATGCGCAAAATTATTGAAGATTTTCGCGCGGCGCATCCAGATATTGAAGTTGTGGATGAAGGCTTGCCAACAGATGGTCTCAAAACCCGGCTTCGTACGGTGGCCGCTGCCAACGAGATGCCAGACCTGTTCGTGATGTGGCCGGATGCCATGACGAAGGAATTTGTAAAAGGGGATCTGTTACAGCCCATTAATGCAGAGCTGGACGCAAAGCCAGAGTGGAAAGATAACTTTATCCCGAATGCATTGGACGGATACACCGTAGACGGGAATATCTACTCCGTGCCGATGAATCTGGCGCCAAGTTCCTTCATTTATTACAATGAAGCTCTTTTCAAACAGTACAACGTAAAAGTACCTGAGACATGGGCGGAACTGGAACAAGCGATTGCTACTTTTAATCAAAATAAAGTCATTCCCATGGCACTTGGCAACAAGGCCAACTGGGTAGCTCAATCAACGATATTCAGTACACTGGCTGATCGGATTACCGGTACGGACTGGTTCCTGAAAGCGGCAGCACAAGATGGTGCAAGCTTTACCGATCCACAATTTATTGAAGCCTTGAACAAGATGCAGGAGCTTGGCAACACCAAAGCATTCCAAGATGGATTCAACAGTATCGATGAGACACAGATGATGCAGCTTTATTTCCAAGGTAAGGCAGCGATGGTCATGAACGGCGGATGGGCCTTGGCAAATCTGGTGAACAATGCACCTGAAGAGGTGTTGAACAACACACATATTACGATTCTTCCTCCAGTGGACGGAGGTCAGGGTGAACCAAGAACAACATCCGGTGTAGTAGGAACCGGGTTGGGTGTAAGTAAAAAGCTGAGCGGTGCACAAAAAGAGGCAGCGATGGAGCTGTTCTATGCGCTGGCAGGACCTGATGGTCAGAAGGCCACATTGGATAGCAGCACATTGGTGAGTTACAAGATTGATCTGGACAAAACCAAAGCACATCCATTGTTCGTAGAATTATATGATCTGATGCAAGAAGTGAAGATCACGCCAGTATACGATTCCAAGCTGGGATCGGCAACGGTTGAGGTTATTAATAATGCATTGCAAGAGTTGCTAATGGGCGGCAAGGCTGAAGACATTGCAGCCAAAATTCAGGCAGCTCAAGCCAATGCAGTTAATCAGTAACCATTCGTTAAAACCCCTTCCCGGCAGGGGAGGGGTTTTAAGTATGAATGGGATAGTCAGTTGCAAGTTGGTAAAGGCATTTATCGAAGGGAAGTGAACAGATGAACGCACTGCGCAGTCGGCGTTTTATTATGCTGGGGTTGGCCCCGGCAGTCATCATTTATGCATTGTTTGTATTTGTACCGGTCGTGTGGTCGGCATACTACGGTTTCTTCAACTGGTCCGGCATCGGCGCATCCAAATATATTGGTATGGATAATTACGTGGAGATCTGGCATGATCCTGTATTCTGGCGGGCACTGAAAAATAACGTTATTTTTGTGTTGGCATCGGTGTTTGGACAAATTCCGTTAGCGTTGATGTTGGCGGTCATATTACACAAAAGCAATCCATTACAGCGGTTTCTGCGCTCAGCCGTATTTCTGCCGATGGTGTTATCCACTGTCGTTATCGGTATGATCTGGCAGTATATCTATCATCCGCAGATCGGGATATTGAACTTTCTGCTGGACGCTCTGGGGCTGGAAAGTTGGAAGCTGCAATGGCTTTCCGATGACAAGATTGCCATTTTCTCATTGGTACCGCCGCTGCTCTGGAGCTTTGTCGGGTTGTATCTGATTATCTTTATCTCGGCACTACAGAATATTCCAGGCGAGATTCATGATGCTGCCAAAATAGACGGTGCTTCAGGAATCCGGAAACTGGTATCGGTCTCTTTGCCCATAATCTGGGGTACGGTTCAGGTAGCGATCATTCTATGTATTTCGGGTAGTCTGAAATCATTCGATCTGGTCTACATCATGACCAAGGGTGGTCCGGCACATGCGACGGAACTGCTTGCAACGTATATGTACAATTCAACCTTTACAACATACCGATATGGTTTTGGTAGTGCGATCTCCACAACCATCGTACTGATCTCCCTGCTGCTGATCGGAACAAGCCAGTGGCTAACTAGTCGCAAACGAAAAGAGAATCAATAGAGAGGAGGAGTTATCATGCGCGTGACACCTGTATCCATGCCATCACCACAAAGCAGCTCGGGCCATCCGATTCGCCGTCTACGTAGCGGAATTGTTTGGACGCTGCTAACGGTCTATGGTATTTTAACATTGTATCCGTTCTACTGGCTCGTGATTAGTGCATTCAAAACAAATGAAGATTTCTATAGCAGGCCCTTTGGTCTGCCGGAAAACTGGAATGTTGCCAATTTCAGCAATGCATGGGAAAGCTCCAGGCTGGGAACCGCTTTTGGCAATTCACTAATTGTATCGGTGGGATCACTTATTCTGACGCTGTTTATTGCAGCGCTGGCTTCATTCATCCTGGCTCGTTTCCAGTTTCGCTGGAAAGGGTTGATCATGACCTTCTTTGTTGTTGGTATGCTCATTCCGATCCATAGTACACTTGTCCCCTTATTTATTTTAATGAAACAGATGTCCTTGCTAAATACGTACTGGGCCTTAATATTACCTTATACGGCTTTTGCATTGCCTACGGCTATTTTTGTGCTTACTGCTTATCTGACAAGTGTTCCACGTGATATTGAAGAGGCAGCTTTCATTGATGGAACAGGACTTTGGGGGCTGTTTACCCGAATCATGCTACCCATGTCTGTGCCTGCGTTGTCAACGGTTACGATCCTGAGTTTCCTGCATGCGTGGAATGACTTTTCATTTGCGCTTGTATTCATCAACAAAACCGGATTGAAAACGTTACCGCTGGCCATTGCGAACTTTGCGGATGGGTATCAAACCGATTACGGATTAACGCTTGCTGCCATGACCCTATCGGTCATTCCAACCATTATCTTGTATCTCATATTCCAGGAACAAGTTATGAAAGGCATGACAGCAGGAGCTGTCAAAGGATAAGCGAAAGCGCATCCAGAGGAGGAGAAACGTTTGGCACGCTGGCTCACATCTTCGTTACAAAGGAAGCTATCGGTCGTCGTGACGGCTTCAATGATTGTGCCATTGCTGGCGTTGGGTCTGTTCGCCTTTCTGATCTCTTCCCGCATTACAGAGCAAAAAACAAAGCTGTCCGGCATGGATACGCTGAAACAGGTGGAAGCGAATCTTCGTTATATGTTACAAGATGCCGAGAACCTATCGATTTTTCTGATTGGAGAACGGGACATCCAGCAGTATCTTAGCCACAATGAAGATCATGAGCTGGACCGGGTGGATATCCTGGGCAGGATGACCAATCTGGCGGCTTCCAAGAAATATATCGCCAACATCGCCATATATCCGGGACGTTTTGATGCCACATTGTCAACCGCTACCTGGTATGTATCCAATGAATCCAACCTTTCGTATCCCTCTGTTCCAAGCGGTGAAGCAGTCAAACAATGGACAGGGGTATACCCGGTGCAGAATTACGCGGGTATTCAAAATGTGATCACATTGGTTCGGCCAATCCGTAGTATCCATGATTATCGACCCATCGGCTGGTTAGCCATTAGTCTGGATGAGAAGGCCATATCCAAGGGATGGGCGGCTCTGGGATTAGGCAGAGGGCAAGGCAGACTGGAGCTCATCGGCAGTTCTGGAGAAATTCTGTCTTCGATGGACAAATCCCGGCTTGGACTTAAGCTGGAAGGTGTCGAACCAGGGATTTCGACGTTAATTCAGGATGGCGGTAGCGGAACAACCACTTACGGCAGTGGCGACGATAAACGGACATTGCTCTATTATCCGGAAGAATTGACGGGGTGGACGTTGGTTGGAACAGTCCCTTACGACCAGTACAAGTCCGAGAATCGGTACATTCTTATTCTGACCGGTTGCGCCGTTGCCATGTCTGCTGCGATCAGTGCTGCCTTGGTCTGGTTTACGGTGCGGCGTGTGACGAGGCCGCTTCGTGTGCTTACCAGACATCTGTCCCGAATTGATCCGGAACGTCCTCTTCCGCTGTTTCGGTCTGAAAGTGATGACGAGATTGGTAGGCTTGGGGAGAGTTACAATCTACTCGGTGCACATATTCAGTTATTGAAGGAAGAGATTATTCGAGGTGAAGCTCGCAAAAAAGAGGCGGATCTTCGGGTGCTTCAGGCGCAAATTAACCCGCACTTTCTGTATAACACACTCTCTTCGATTCACTGGATTGCTTTAATGTCTGAAGAGAAGAGAATTGCGGATATGGTAGAGGGCCTGAGTGATTTTCTGCGTATCAGCTTAAACAATGGTCAGGATTACTGCCCTGTGGAACAGGAGATCGCTCATATTCGCCATTATGTGCGTGTGCAGTCGATTCGTTTCCCTGATCAATTTGTATTGCATTATATCGTAGATCCAGCGCTTGAGAAGCGAATGATGCTGAAGTTATTGCTGCAACCGCTTGTTGAGAACGCCATGATTCATGGCATTCAGCCCAAAGCAGGCGTGGGTACCATCACCATAATGATTCGTAAGGACCCGGATAATGAACAGATGAATGTGCTGGTGCTGGATGATGGTGTTGGCATGGAGCCGGACAGACTGGAACAATTAAGGATAAGTATTAGGGAATGGAAGGGAAAACAGCCGGAAAAACAGCTAAACCAAGGCGGTTATGGGCTCTGCAATGTAAATGAGAGACTGCTGCTCCATTATGGAGCGGATGCACAGCTTGAAGTAGACAGCAGGGTTGGGGGAGGTACCCGGATTTCGTTTTCCATTCCAATCTTGGAGGGTTCGCCATGAGACTATTAATTGTTGATGACGAAGTCATTATCCGTACAGGGCTTGCCAGCGTTATCGCGTGGCATGAACTCGGAATTGAGCTTCTTCAACCTGCTGCCTCGGCAGAGCAGGCGTTAACACGTTTGGCTGAGGAACGTCCGAATATCCTGATGACGGATATTCGGATGACAGGCAGATCGGGGCTGGAACTGGCAGAAGAGGGACTACGATTGTTACCTGAGCTGGAGGTCATTATTTTGTCCGGATACGATGACTTTTCTTATGCGCAACAGGCGATTCGCCAAGGCGTTACAGATTATCTGCTCAAAACAAGCAAACCGGAAGAGATCATCAAGACCGTATTACAGGCCAAACAGCGAATCACGGAACGTTGGGCAGAGAAGTCCAGAGAGGGACAGCTTATGCGGGAGAATCGGGAGCGGTTATTTGCCGGGTGGATCATTGATGGTGATACCGCTTCGGGCCATTTTCCTTCATTTTTGCGATCTGATGCTGGAAAAGAGGCAGGGGTTGTTGGCCTTGATGATGAACAGATTCTCAGACAAGTCATTATTCTTCGAGCAGAGGGTTGGGATCAATCCTCGGATGCGCTATTACGATTTGCGGTGCAGAATACCCTGGAGGATATGTTACCTGGTGCCATTGCTCATGTAGAGAAACAGCAAATTATCTGTGTAGTTGCATGGCCGCCTGTGGAACATGAAACTACGTTCAGGTTGGAGAGTGCATTACGTCGGGTGGAGCAATTACTGAAGTGCACCCTGCGCGTAGCGGTAGGTCTGCCTATGCGTGGATATGCAGATCTGCACGAAAGCTACAGAACTGCTTCAGCTGCCTTCCGATATCGGGGTTTGATGGATGATAAAGTATGGCATTATGAGCACGTTCAGGATCGCCAAGGTGGTAAAACTGTACTTACGCACGAAGAGGAGACCAGACTTGGTACAATATTGCTGGATAATGATTCAGTCACGTTAACGACATGGACGCGGGAACTTGTGGCTAATCTGATTACAGAACCGGAGGTCACACCAGAATCGTTCAATGCTTGTCTACACTCGGCCGTTATTGCAGGTCATCGCTGGCTGACTCGCACAATGCGAGCCACAGGGCGTGAAGAACCCGCAAGGCTCGAGCCCTGGTTGCCGGAACCGGATGCCGAAGCTGGTGACCTCGGGGATATGCTGTTCCATCATCTGTATGGTCTGATGCATGTATATCATAGCCGAATGGGCCAGGGACAGGCTGCCCATGTGCAGAAGGCTATCGGTTATATTGAATCATCATTGGCGCAGGATATTAATCTGCAGCAGGTAGCTGGACATGTTCATTTGCATCCGGGTCACCTCAGTGAGCTGTTTAAAAAAGAAATGGGTGTGACCTTCGGAGATTTTGTCACCGATATGCGTATACGAAGAGCGATGGATATGCTGGCGGTGTCTCCAGCGAAGGTCAGTGAAGTCGCTGCAATCAGCGGCTACGAGGACGTGAAATATTTTAGCAGACTGTTCAAAAAACATACGGGCAAGACCCCAAGTGAGTATCGCGAAGAGGCAATGTCGTTCAAGCCTTCGGGAAGTTAGAAATGAGCAGATTAGGAAACATGTCTTGCCTTATTGCAAACGTTTTCGATATGGTATTACTCAGGGTTATTGGAGAGTGAGGGCATACGGATGAAGACCTATAGTTCAAGTCAGGATTTATCGGGACAATGGAAGATACAACATTTTGAAGTTGGAGAGAAGCGGGCAATGGATGTGGCAGCAGCTGCGCTGGATGACCGTTTCTGGATTGGGGCTGAAGTGCCTGGCGATGTACATGCTGCACTGGTTGAGCGCAGTATCATTGATCCGCCCTATTACGGACATAATGATGCCAAAAGTCGCTGGATTGAACAAAAGGAATGGTGGTACCGCACAACCTTCAATCTGGTGAGCGATGCAGAGACAGAGGAGCACTTTGAATTAGTGTTCGAAGGATTGGATACGTTTGCAACGGTATATGTCAACGGCCATGAGGTCGGGAAAACGGCCAATATGCTTATGTCACATACGTTTAATGTAACGTCTCTGGTACGCAGCGGCTGGAATGCGATTGCTGTCAAGTTTGATCCGCTTCACCTGCATCACCGGGACAAAGAAACCTTTGACTGGTCCTCGTATACGAAGGAACGGCCATGGTTGCGAAAAGCAGCGATGAATTTTGGCTGGGACTGGGGTCCACGCATGGTTACGGTGGGGATCTGGGGTGCGGTAAGGCTGGAAAAACGAACAATCGCCAAGCTGGAAAATGTGTATGCTCGTACGGAATCAGTCAGTTCAGAGTTGGCAGTCTTACATGTCACAGCGGATGTGAAGTCGGTCTTGTCTTACCGTAGCAGACAGAAACGTGAGCAGGCTGTGGTTGCGACCTGTAATGTTCGTCTGTTGGATCGCAGTGGACACGAGGTGGCAAGTGTCACTGAACTACCCGTAGAGGGTGGTATAGCAGATGCCACATTAAACGTTACGTCACCTCAGTTATGGTGGACTCATGATCTGGGTGAACCTTATCTGTATACGCTGGAGGTTACATTATTCGCAAATGGCGTTGAAGTGGATCGTTATAACGAGCCTTATGGGTTACGAACGATTGAGCTGGCTCTTCACAATGAACGGGGTGAAGATGCGTTTGCTTTTATCCTGAACGGAGTCAAGATCTACGCCAAGGGAGCCAACTGGATTCCGGCTGATCATCTGATTGGCGCCATCCCGAACTCTCGATATCGAGAGCTTGTCGAGCTGTCGGTGGAAGGGCATATGAACATGTTGCGTGTCTGGGCTGGTGGTATATATGAGAAGGATGTCTTCTACGATGAGTGTGATCGGCAAGGGGTGTTGGTGTGGCAGGATTTTGCATTCGCGAATGCACTGTTCCCGGATTTCAATCGTGATTTCATGGATAATGTAAGGCAAGAGGTAGAAAACAATGTCTTACGTCTTCGTAACCGTGCCTCGCTTGCCCTCTGGTGTGGGAATAATGAAATAGATTGGCTCTATGATATGAAGTCTGCAAGTGGAGATATTACCAGCCCGTTCTACGGTGAACAGATCTATCATGAGCTAATCCCTGAAGTGCTAGAGCGATTGGATCTGTCTCATCCGTACTGGCCTTCTTCGCCGTTCGGCGACAGCAACGGTCAGGATGCGAATGACCCGGATGTGGGGGATCGCCACAACTGGCAGGTATGGCATGGTTCGGTCTATCCAAGGAAGCATGGAGAGCCACCGCTGCTGGACTACAGCATTGAAGGTGTAACGTTCAAAAATTATAAAAAGGATCATGCGTTGTTTAGCAGTGAATTTGGTATGCATGCCTCGGCCAATCGTTACACACTGGAGAAAAATATGCCCGCAGGTCAGTTTTACTGGGGCAGTCCGGAGATGGCCTATCGTAACAAAGATACCAATCATCAAAAAGGTATTTTGCTGATGGAGGGTTATACAGGGATTCCGCAAGATATAGAAGAGTATATGAACTACTCCATGCTTACTCAAGCAGAAGGGCTACGATATGGAATTGAACATTTCCGGCGCATCAATCACCGCAACAGCGGAGCGCTTGTATGGCAATTGAACGATAGTTGGCCAGGAACAAGCTGGTCCATGATTGATTATGAACTACTGCCGAAGGCATCCTTTTATTATGGGAAAATATTCTTTCATCCTGTCCTGTTGTCACTGGAGCATGAGCCGGGTGAGCCGCTTGCGTTGTGGGTTGTGAACGATACACGTGACGTCTTGAAAGGGGAGCTTCAACTCAATGTCTATGCATTTGATGGAGAGAAGATCTACTCCAGCTCACATGCTGTTGAAGTAACATCCCAATCCTCACGGTGTATTGTTGTATTAACTGAAGTAGAGGTGTTACAGGGTAGACGCGCGGAGGAAGTAATGGTTGAGTTGGTATCCGAAGGATTTGCGGCACCGAGTAATCGTTACTTCTTGCGCGATCCTAAGGATGTGACGTTGCCAGAGTCGCAATTGAGCGTACATGTGAACGAGGAGGAGAAGTCTGTTACGGTTACGGCCAGTGGTGGGATTGCACGATTGGTGAAGCTGGAGCTTCCCCTTGGGCGTGTCCGATTCAGTGACAATTATTTCGATCTGCTCCCGGGTGAGAGCCGAACAGTGAGACTACGTCATCCAGAGCAAACGTCTCTGCCTCTGACGGAACTTCGAGTTAGTGCCATGAACGGCAGAGAAGGATAAAATAATAATAATAGACTTCGAATCTTATTCGAGGATCAAGGTGGTAATCCTGATCAGGGATGCCACCTTTTTTACTTTTGCAGCAGGGTGAGTTCCTGTCGTTGTGTCAGGTGGTTTAGTCCTTATTCCACAAGCGAAACTTCCAATCGGGTTCACATCTTGAATCATTAAGGTTAGAATGATATAGAGAAATCGTTTTCAAAGGAGGTGGATTCATGTCATTTGTCTTTTACCCGGGGATGGTTATATTCATTCTGATGTTGATCCTGCTGATTATTGGTATCGTATATATCGTTCGTAAAAGCAAACAAGTATTGCGCCGCTTAAGCAATCTGGAGAAAGCAGTATATGAAAAAGATAACATCTCATCCTATCCGAAGGACGTTGATACTGTACAAGAAGCACCCAGAGAAGACACGTTTGCTCCACGCAAACGAAAATGAAGAAGGATACGGAATTACATAAAAAAGATAAACCAACAAACCAAACAGCCGATTCTTCTCTATGAGGAAGTGATCGGCTGTTTGGGCATATAGGCATTTTATCTGTATTAACTGGGTTTAGAGAAAGGATTCATACCGCTGTTGGAAAGAGGATTCCATCTCCACTTGTCGTGCAAGTTGCTGCTGTACCTTTGCACCGCGAATCGTCTGAAGTTCCTGAAGTTGTGCAGTGGAACTGAATTGATCTGCAGCCATTTGGACAAGTAATTCGGAGAGCACATCCGCATCTTCGAGCGCCGCATTTAGTCCAAACGCACCGGTTGGTGTCATGGTATGAGCGGCATCACCGATGAGTACAACATTGTCCTGTGCCCACGACGGGCAATAGCTGCTTTCGACAGATAACAGAACAAAATCACTCCAGCTCTGAATGTTGGCAGCTACAGAATCAGATAGGCAAGGAAAAGCAGATACAAGTTTATCTACAAAAGGAGCAATCGGCTGCTCTCGCAGCTTGGAGTAAGCTCCTTCGGGAATGTTCCATCCAATCTGAACATAACCGCCGAACTGTGAGAACAGTGCGAGCTGTTGACCATCCATGCTGGCCATTCGAACAGCGGGTTCCCAACCTACGGGTGCCGGAATGCGTGCCCAGAGCAGATCATACCCATGCTTACGAATCTCCGGGGTCATACCGGAATGTTTGCGTACAGCAGAGTATCTGCCATCAGCACCCACAATTACAGATGCTTCAATGGAGGCAGGAACACCCTTCTGCCGAATGTTAATACCCACGACCTGGCCGTTCTTGTCTCGTAACAAACCGGTCATAATCGTATTGAATAGTACTTGTTCGTTTGAATTGTGCTGCTGAGCATGCGACACGATGGCTTCCAGGAGATGATCTTGGGGTACATGAATACCAACATGAGATTCTCCATTGCCTGGTGATACCGTATGAATAATCTGCCCATTTTCCCAATACTGAATCTGTTCCAAGAGCAGCGCTCCGCGTTGCTGAATGAGGGAATAGAGGCCGTGTTTATTTAAAATGGCTTCGCCGTCCACATTAAGCAACTCCCCGCGAAACGACTTGTGCAGGTGGGGCTGCCGCTCAATGAGCATCGTGGAGATTCCTTTTTGATTCAGTAAATAAGAAAGCAAAGCACCGCCAGGTCCAGCGCCCACGATGCAAACATCCGTTTTGAGTTGTGATTGTGTATTCTGATTCATGTGCATAAGTCCCTTGCATTATAATGGTGACGCTTTATTTACTTTATAACAACAGATTTATTAAAATCATTAAGTAACTAAAAGTAACTTTAAAGATATAGGCTATTATAAACAAACCCGTTGCCATAATGCAATAGGCGAAACCCAAAATAAAACAAGAGTCTTGCAGTCAACGATAAGGTGTCGGATACAAGCGCATTTTTCACAAACATCATAGTGTAAATATGTTACAATATAAGGTAGGTTATGATGAAAGGCGGAGGAACGTTTATGAGCCCGGATACGGAGCGAAACTCTCAATTGGCAAACGTAGATCAATTGTTGGAGGCCTTCTTCAGATATAAAAATAAAGTATTGGATCAGCAACAGAAGACCGAAACCAACTGTAAACTGAATCCGACAAAAAGTCATATATTGGGCATGATTTTACGTGAAAAACGCTGCATGGCGGTTGATGTGGCTAGACAACTCAGTTTGTCTTCCGGCGCAACCACCATTGTACTGAATCAACTGGAGACGGAAGGGTTGATCCAGCGGGTGCGCAGTGAAGAAGACCGGAGAATTGTGTGGCTGTCCTTAACGGATGAAGGCGCGCAGCTTGCCAAGACACTTAATGCGAATCGCGGCCGAATGACGTGGGAATTGTTGCAAGCACTTTCCGAAGAGGAGCAACAGCAGATGTTTGGCATGCTGAAGAAAATTGAACTGAAACTGCTGGAGAACATGAAGTCGTTTGAGCAGATCCACCGGTAGTCCATAATATGACTTGATTCCTTGAAGACGTCAGTCCTCATGAGTTCGTCCCTAATTGCGGGGGGATGAACCTTGAAGACTGGCGTTTTTGAGTTGGTTTACAAATGAAAGCGAACCACATGATCTGTCATGCCTTCTTGGATCAAAATTTCTTTTTGCTTGCTGCCCATCAGGTCAAAGTGGGGAAAGGGCTGCCGCCGATGAATATATCGCGGGTCCAGCCCATGATCGTTGCACCAACGTTCGAGACGTTCCAGATCTGCACAGCCAACTTTGGTGACACTGGTGACACCGGGGAATCGGTTGTCAATCCAGAAATGAGTGAGGTACGCAATCTCACCCCGAGCCACTTGTTCTTTCCACGCAGCAAGCTCTTGTCGTTTAATTCCAAATGCCATAGATGCAAGTTCCTTTCCAAACGGGTATTGTCCTGAGCATATTGTAACATCTTATATACAGAATCCATCAGAATTCTTTCATTCAGACTAGTCTGAGGCGAGTTGATTGGGTATATGAATATGACAACATTTTTATAATAAAGGTTGGATTATGTTAAAATAAACCTATACAACAAAGGTTTCACCACTTCTATAGCGGAAAGGGATTGTCATCATGGAAATATTTATTGCCGTACTTGTGTTACTGGTACTGATTGGTTTATCCAATATTTTAAACCGGTTTGTACCCTTTATTCCCATTCCGCTCATTCAAATCGTGCTTGGTGTAGCTATAGCTTTGCTTCCCGCAGGTGTTCACCTGCCGTTGAATCCGGAATTGTTCTTTGTACTGTTCATCGCTCCTTTGTTATACAACGATGGTAAGCGAACGCCAAGGAATGAATTATGGAATCTGCGTGCACCGATACTTCTGCTTGCACTAGGGCTTGTATTCGTGACGGTGGTCGTGGCGGGATATGCCATTCACTGGCTGATTCCTTCGATTCCGTTACCTGCTGCTTTTGCTCTTGCAGCCATACTGTCCCCGACAGATGCTGTGGCCGTTGGCGCCATGGCGGGCCGGGTACATTTGCCCAAAGGCATACATAGGCTTCTTGAAGGTGAAGCATTAATGAATGATGCATCTGGCCTCGTGGCCTTCAAATTCGCAATTGCAGCCACAGTTACAGGTGTATTTTCCCTGGCGAATGCAACCTTCAGTTTTATTCTGATTGCGATTGGCGGACTTCTTGTCGGGGCCTTGTTATCTTTTCTGTTAATCAGGCTAGGGGTATGGATCCGTAGATTGGGCATGGAAGATGTGACCATTCACATGCTTCTGCAAATCCTGACGCCATTTATCATCTATCTGGTGAGTGAAGAAATTGGGGTATCAGGTATTCTTGCGGTAGTGGCAGGCGGTATTATCCACGCCATTGAGCGTGACCGCGCTGAATCGGTTCAGTTGAAAATGCAGGTGGTATCTGCGAGCACATGGTCAGTCATTTTATTTATACTAAATGGTCTGGTGTTTGTTATTCTGGGTGTACAGGTACCGGATGTGTTGAGTACCATTTTTGAAAATGTTTCGTTTAATAATCTGCAGGTGTTGGGATACGTGGGCTTGATCTCGGTGCTACTGCTGGTTCTGCGTTTTCTCTGGATCTATCTGTTCTGGCAAGGGAATGAATTGCTGCGTGCCAAATCCTCTATTGGCAGGCCCAGATTCAAGGATATTACGATCATTTCCCTCTCTGGGGTGCGGGGAGCTGTTACATTGGCGGGTGCGTTCTCCATTCCTTATGTGCTTCAGGATGGATCACCTTTCCCTGAACGGGATCTGATTATTTTCCTGGCGGCAGGGGTTATCCTCTTCTCCCTGATTGCGGCGAGCGTGTTTCTTCCAGTTCTGGCCAAGGACGATGGGAAATCTACAGAAGAAACACCGCAGAAGTCAGAACGAAAAGCACATGACATTATGCTGAATGCGGCAATACGAGCTGTCAAATCCGAAATGAACGATGAGAACAAAGCTGCGGCACTCGCGGTTGTCTCCGACTTGTCCAAGTACATCAGACAGGCCGCAGGTCAGCTTACCGCCGATAAACGC
Organism: Paenibacillus sp. FSL K6-1122; assembly: GCF_037977015.1. Lineage (NCBI taxonomy): Bacteria > Bacillati > Bacillota > Bacilli > Caryophanales > Paenibacillaceae > Paenibacillus > Paenibacillus sp. FSL K6-1122. The sequence goes on from NZ_CP150272.1 coordinate 2,419,329, forward strand.
AAAGATATTCAGAAACAAGAAACGGCTATTAACCTGATTGCCACCCGGGCGGAGCGTAAAGAAGTGGAAGTAATGTTAGACGAAAATGCAATTGCTTCTGATGCGGCCTTCAAATGTGACAGCTGGCTAGATCGCAAGGAAATGATGCTGGCGAATCGTGCAAACACTCAGTTCATGACCTCGATCAGCGAGATCGGGCGTGTGTTAGGACATCTATTCACCAACCGGTCCCAGAAGCCGAATCAACCATTTATGCTTGAAAATGCAGAACTGTTCCGTCAGGTGAAGCTGCGCACCTCTGAAGCGGCAATTAAGGCTATTCGTGCTCATATGAATGATGGGAATCGAGTCGTCGCACTGTCGGTCATTGCCAAGTATGAGCGTGTAATTGCCAAATTGCGCACTTGGAACCAAGGTAAAACGGAAGATCCGTTTAATCAGGAGAAATTGGAGTTGCAGATGGTGGCCATTCAGGAACAGCGCAATACAGTGCAACAACTGTATGAAAACGGCGAAATCACCCGTGATGTGGCTGCAAAACTGCGCCGGTTTATTAACGACGTGGAAGCAACTGCGCTGAAAAACACCTAATCCGATAAATCCGATATTTTAAATATGCTAAATGGTTTGATATAATATGGGACAAGAAAGACGTTACAACTAAATTGTACTTATTCGATCAGTGAAGGAGAGATGAGACATGGCAGAACAACAAATTCGGTTGGGCAAGACGGATCTGATCGTGAATCCCATTGGACTGGGTGCGAATGCAGTAGGCGGACATAATATCTATCCGGACATGCTGAATGATGAGACGGGTAAGGAAGTGGTTCGTACAGCTTTGAAACAAGGTATTAACTTTTTGGATACGGCATACATCTATGGACCGGAGCATTCCGAACGACTGATTGGTGAAGTACTGAAGGAAACTGGTCAGCGGCAGAATACCATCATTGCAACCAAGGCAGCTCATAAATTAGTGGATGGCAAGATTGTCATAGATAACTCACCTGCTTTTCTGAAAACAGCCGTGGATGAGGCGTTGAAACGTCTGCAAACCGATTACATTGATCTGTTCTACATCCACTTTCCGGATGAACATACGCCTAAGGATGAAGCGGTAGATACGTTAAAACAATTAAAAGACGCTGGCAAAATTCGTGCCATTGGCGTATCTAATTTCTCCATTGATCAGTTGCGTGAAGCCAACAAGGACGGGCATGTAGACGTACTGCAATCTGAATATAATCTGTTCAAAAGAGATGCGGAGAAAGAGCTGTTGCCGTATACGGCTGAGCATAACATTTCTTTTGTTCCTTACTTCCCTCTGGCAGCGGGACTGCTGGGCGGGAAATATAATCGTGATACAACCTTTCAGGATGGACGTTCAAAGAACCCGCTGTTTACAGGTGAAGCTTTCATTGAAAATCTCGATAAAGTTGAGCAACTGCGCAGCATAGCACAATCCAAGGATGTTGAGGTCGCGCATCTGGTTCTGGCCTGGTACCTAACTCAGCCTTCTATTGATGCATTGATTCCGGGTGCCAAGCGACCGGAGCAGGTCATTAATAATCTGCAAACATTAAATGTGGAATTAACTGCTGAGGAAATTGCAGTCGTGGATCAGATCTTTCGTTAATGAGTTCGGGTGAATCGGGAAATGCTAACAGGGAGTTTACGTATGAAGACAAAGTGAGGACACCACATGAACCTGAAGGCAGCCCGAGTCATCGGAATGTTCACGCTAATTATTTTGCTGGGTAGCAGTTCTGCCTATGCAAAGCCTGTACAGAAGAACCGTCAGTATTATGAGGAACGAGGAGAGATTGTGTGGGAAGTTCCCACACAGGATAAACTCATCGCCCTTACCTTTGATGATGGACCAGATCCGATTCAGACTCCGCAGATCCTGGCTTTGTTACAGCAGTATCATGCTAAAGGAACTTTTTTTGTACTTGGCAAATGGGCAGATAAATTTCCTAAACTGATTAAGCAGGAACAGCTCGAAGGGCATGAAATCGCCAACCATACGTATGCGCACACGTATGCAGTTCGATCAACTGGTGCGGACAAGTACATGAAGGATATGAACGAAGCAGAAAGTTCCATTATTAAAGCTGGCGCGGAGCGTCCCCTGTTATTCAGACCACCGGGCGGCTACTACAATGACATGGTCATCCAGGCTGCCAAACAAAAAGGGTATACCATTGTACTCTGGTCTTGGCATCAGGATACACGGGACTGGGCTTCTCCAGGTGTATCGGCTATCGTTAACAAAGTGTTGAAGAACGCACGTAATGGGGATATTGTACTTTTTCACGATAAGGTGGAAGGCAAGTCGCATACGGTAGCAGCACTCAAAACGATCCTGCCGAAGTTACAGCAGCAGGGGTACCAATTCGTTACGGTGTCTGAGCTACTTGCTGTAAAGGCACGCGAAGCCGCGAAGGATGGGACTTCACCTTCTTCTTCGTTGAAGAACGTAAAGCCCTGAACATGGTAATCCAATTAGAAACCGCAGGTCTCAGATGAAGAGACCTGCGGTTTCTTTATCTTGGTCTTCATATCAACCATGGAACCAGCCTTAGGAGGTTATTGCCGTGTCCCTTTTGTTTTGAAACCAAAACGTCTACAATAGATGGAGCTTTGTGTTTAAGGGTTAGCTAGTATACAAGATATGAATTACGACATAGAGGAGAGTGAACATAATGAATGGACAACAACGCGTAAATATTAAGCCAGGTCTGGAAGTGGACATTGTGCTGAAGCAGGATCAAGCTACAGGTAAGCTGACACGTGGCATTGTGAAGGATCTGTTAACCAAGTCACCTACGCATCCACACGGAATCAAAGTACGACTGACGAGTGGTCATGTGGGACGTGTGAAACAGGTCATTACAGGAGGCTCGAACTAACTGTGGCCCAAGACGGGGAGATGAGTAATACGGCAGAAGTAATGGCACATCTGGCTTCGGGTAATACACGTCAGCAGGACGCCTATCATGTGTTACAGAGCAGTGGATTGCTCGATATATTAGCTGACTATCACCCATATCCAGCAGGAACGGTGCCAATTGATATTGATATTCCGGGCAGTGATCTGGATCTGCTGTGTTATGCAGAGGATCTGGATGTGTTTGAAGCCGAGGTATACAATCGAATCGGAGCCGTTACTGAATTTCAATGTGTACGTGGTGGGGATCTTCCAGACCAACGTCCTTATATGACTTGTAATTTGCAAGTGGGACATTGGCCTGTGGAGATTTTTGCCCAATCCGTTCCAGTTTACAGGCAGAATGCATACCTACATATGATCGTAGAGTGGAGATTGTTGCAACTGTGGGGAGACGCGGGACACCGTGAGATCCGCAGACTAAAACAGGCAGGGTGGAAGACGGAGCCTGCTTTTGCTTCTGTACTTGGACTACAGGGGGATCCATATGTGGACATGCTGCATCTGGCAGAGATGAAACGTGAAGATCTCTGGAACTGGGCGCGTTCACGCACGTCTTTTTAAAATGTCTATTTGAGATGAACTAATCATTTACACGATAACGGAGAGGACAGAAAAAACCTGAAAAAGCGAAGCGGTCGTTTAAAAGCTTTCTGAAAGAAAGCTGCATCGGAAGCATACGCTATTACCGGATTTTCCCTTGAGAAAGGGGATCAAAAAAATCTGGGAATAACAGCGATTGGAAGGTGCTTATGTCATCGTAGTGTCAGTGTAAATAACCTTTGGTCAGATTAGAAAGATGGCTACAATTGTTGTTACCGTGAGTCCCAGCAGTACAGGCTTCAGATTGCGTCTTGCAAGTTCAAAAGGATTGACTCCGCAGATTGCAGCAGCAGGAATCAATGCCCATGGAATCAAGGTTCCGCCACCTACCCATATGGCTGCAACCTGACCTAATGCTGTCAGTACAGGTGCGGAATCTGCTGAACCTGCAAACATGGACGCAATCGAGCCAACTAGGGATATCCCCGAGAACCCCGAACCATCCATTCCGGTCACTGCTCCGGTCACCGTCATTGTAACGGCGCCCACCGTATCATTTAATGGCACCAGTCCAGCAAGTGCGACCCCGAGGTCATTCACAATCCCGTGTGAACCTTCAGGAAGAGGGTTGATGAACAACTCCGTAATCGCAGCATCACCCAGATAAAAAAATGCGGCTATAGGAATAACCGGTCCAAACACCTTGAAACCAAACTGAAATCCTTCTATTAAATAATTGGTCGTTTCCTCTGGTCCCGCATGTCGATGTGCGGCAAGGGTAACGGCGATCAGTATAACCACAGCGGTTCCGCCAATCAGAGCTGTTGCATCGCCGCCTTGCAATTTCAATACAAACATCAGAATCACATCAACTGCGAATAACAGAGGGATAAGCAGAGCGAACACCTTTTTCAGACGGGGCGACATGACTTGACGTTCAATAGGCAGATTGCCAGGTTGAGAAGTGGACACAGCCTCTGATGAAGAAGAAGGTTCCGTGCTCACGGTACCTGATGTAACGTTTGGGGAATGAACAGGTGAACCTGATTTCATTTCTTTGCGCAGCATCCAGAAGGCTGTAAGTGTAGATACGGTGCCCATGACAATGACCAAAGGAATGCTGGCCGTCATGACGGAAGTAACGGGTAGACCCGCTGCATCGGCCGTAAGTTTGGGAGCCCCCTGAATAATGTAATCTCCCGAAAGTGCTATCCCATGTCCAAACAGGTTCATGGCAATAGCAGCTCCAATCGGAGGAAGACCTACACGCACGGCTACAGGAAGCAGTACTGCACCAACGAGTGCTACGGCCGGGGATGGCCAGAAAAATAGCGATACTACCATCATGATCAATCCGATACCCCAATAAGCGACCTGAGGAGAACGGATAAACCTTGTGACGGGTGTTACCATGACCTCATTAATGCCTGTTCTGATCAGAACACGGCTCATTGCCACAATAATCGAGATGATAAAGATCGTACTCAGCAATTCTTTTGTTGCATAGATAAAACTGCTGAAGATCCCAGCAACTGACCCGCTTAAGGTTTCGGTTGCCAGAAGTCCAATGGTCATAATACCTGCGACACAGATGATGGTGGTGTCCCTGCGCCGGATCATAACTGCGATGATCAAGACGATAAATGCCAGATAGACATAGTGTAACGCAGTGAGTTGAATATTCATCGAACAGGCCTCCCTACATCCTGGTGACTAACCCGAGGAGTGATATATCGTATGCATGTCAAGATCGGGCGTTCGTGGAGTCCGGGGCTTGCGCAGCATTTATTTTAGGGAGAAGCTTCTGAGTAATAATGAAGGATTTTTTTTACAACTGGAGAATTTATTACTACATGAAGCTTGTTACTCTTGAAATTGGAGCGGATGGAAGTCACCAGAATTGATATGTGAAGGTCACGGGACCCCATAGACAATGGCAAGCAGGGGTGATTACAATAAACATGCCATCATAAGGAAGAAAATAGAAAAAAACTATGTTGAAATAAAGTGTGTGTTCAATAAGTCTGGTTTCAGTACAGTGGACTTTTTGAACTACCTCTAAAAGGGCGGGAATCAATAATCCATGAGCTTTATCCGTTCACTTCGTTTTAAATTTATAGTGGGTCTTACATTGATCATGCTGCCATTATTCATGCTGCTTTATTACAACAACGTCTACGCCATGAAAGTTGTACGTGACAAAGTATCCCTCACCAATATGAATCATCTCGCCAAGAGTGTGGAGCAGAATGAACGTGTTTTACAGGAGACGAATCGGTATTTATATAGTCTGGGCGAGCGGGACCCGGATATTATCTCTCTGTTTTTTCTGAAATACGGCAGCGGCGATTATATCATTGCAAAGCAACGGATTATGAACAAATTCATGACAGATATCGGTTTTTATAATCTAATCGATTCTTTTTTTCTATATGATGCCGTGAATGATGATCTGCTGCTCGCGACTTCAGGCAATTATGATGTCAAAAAGTCGGTTGTGCAGGAGAGTATGCCAGTCCAGATGCAGCAATTGGAAGGGGATATCCAGAAGCCGGAATGGAGCATCGTGCGTGGCGGGACGTGGAATGCGCTGGTGAAAACGGTGAGAATCAACCAGCAGTTCTATGCAGGTGCACTTGTTGATATGAATGCACTGAATCATACACAACAATTCACTGAATCCGGAGATCGGGGAGGTGCAGTCATTGTTGGAACAGACGGTGGGGCACTATCGGATTCCACATTAAATACTGCACAGATTCAGCTGGCTGCAGCGCATCTTCCCGGCCTGAAGAATCCGTATCAGGTGATCTCTGAAGTTGTGAATAAGGGAGAAGCACGTCAATATTTGATGTTGGGTACTGCCTCGGCCATGTCCCAGATGAATTATATCGTGCTGCTGCCTGAGGAAGACATGATGCGTAACCTCCCGTTTTTCCAGCAGATCATTCGTCTGCTTCCCATTGGTGCGGCAGTAATTCTGGTTACTGCACTGATCTTTTTGCGGCATCTGTTATTCCGCCCGATGAATGCGTTAATCCGAGGCATGAGAAGGGTCAGCCGTGGAGATCTCGATGTGAAGCTGGACCCGCCATCTTCGTCGGAGCTTGAATTTATGACACGAAGTTTCAATCAAATGACCAGTGAGATCAGGCATCTGAAGATTGATGTGTATGAGGAACAGTTGCGGACGCGGGAGGCAGAGTTCAAACAACTGCAGATGCAGATCAATCCTCACTTTTACCTGAATTCACTCAATATTATTCATAGTCTGGCTTCCTTGCAAAAACATGAGTTGGTGCAGCAGATGGCTGGTCATCTGGCCGATTATTTTCGATTCAGTCTGCGTGCAGGCAAACGTGTTATTCGTTTGGATGAAGAGCTCGAGCACATTCGTCATTACTTAGAAATTCAAAAGCTGAGGTTTCCAAGCAGATTCGATTTTGAACTGGATGTCGAGCCGAATCTGGGACATTATGTGATTCCGCCATTAACCATTCAGCCTTTTGTGGAGAATGCCATTATTCATGGATTTCAGCGCCGGACACAAGCCTTTGTCATTCGGATCGTGGCGCGCCTCGGTGAGAAGTCATCCGGTCAGGTCGATGGGACGGTGCTTCAACTGATCATTGTGGACAATGGTGTTGGATTTGAAGAGGAATTGTTGGGGCGTCTGCAACATGGACAATACGCTGAAGATCCGAGCGGACAGCATATCGGTATATGGAACGTGGCTCATCGGCTTTTAGTGAAGTATGGTGATCAAGCCAGTTTGCAGTTTGGCAATGAGGTGGATCATGGCGCCAAAGTCATCATTGATTTACCCGCTCAGACCGAAGAGGAAGAAGGGGGAGCCTATGCGGAACCTGTTGATCGTGGATGATGAAGTGTATGCATTACAAGCGATGGTGGAAGGAGTCGATTGGCAAGCAGCAGGCATTGACCAGGTATACAGTGCTGGTGATGCCGAAGAGGCAAGAAAGATTTTAAAGGCTAATGCTATTGATATCATGATCTGTGATATCGAGATGCCTGGTGAAACAGGGCTTGACCTGCAAAGTTGGGTGTTAAAACATGATCCAGGTATAATGACCATTTTCCTGACAGGGCATGCTTTATTCGATTATGCTCAGACAGCCATTAAGCTAAACAGCTTTGATTATGTGTTGAAGCCGGCTCCAGCGGATCAATTGATTAAGGTAGTAACCCAGGCGGTGGAGAAGATCAAGGATGGAGAGCAGCGTACCCGTACCAACGAAGTTTATGAGACCGTATACAAACGCTGGAAAACCCATAAACCGCTGCTGACGGAACGCTTCTGGAAAGATGCCATCTCTCAGCGTATCACGTTAACCGAACAACGGTTGCAAGAGCTCGCAGAACTGTATGGTGCCGAGATAGATCCGCAGGCTCGTGTGTTACCCATTGTGATATCGGTAGAGGAATGGGTGCGTGATTTTGATTTGCGTGACGAAGAGGTATTGGAATATGCCCTTCGTAATGCAGCCAAAGAGATGTTGCTTAGCGACAAGCCCGGTGAGGTGTTTCAGGATCAAAGTGGATTAAATATTGTGCTTGCTTATGAGCAAGATGGCATCATTCCAAGTGCGAGCGAAGTGGCACAACGTTGTCAGGGATATATTCAGGAATGTGGTACGTATTTCTACTGTCGGTTGTCCTGTTATGTTGGTGCCCCGGTTGCTGTGACTGAGCTGCAAGGCATGTTAAATGAACTGATGGATATGGAGCGGCGCAATATTAAGGAGCTTGAAGAAGTTTTTGTCTATGATGAGCGGGGAAGAGATCAGGAAGATCGCTTTTTGCCTATTCCATGGTTTTCGGAATTATCTATTCTTTTTGAGACAGGTAAAGTAGGGGATTTGCGAGAACGTGTGGATGAGATTTTTGAGTTGCTTGCTGCCCAAGAGGGTTTATCTCCTGAAATGCTGCATCTCTACTATCATGCCATGCTGCATGTGGTCTATCCGCTGCTTCATCAGAAAAACGTGTCAATACGCAGTCTGTATCCGGGTGAACGGGAGCCGGAGGAGAGTATGGTGACAAGGTCGTTGCCGCAGTTGAAGCAGTGGACGGCTGATCTGATTGATCGTGTTATCCCGGTGTTGTACCCGGACGATCATAGCCCTATGACCATTGTGGATCAGTTGTGCGTTTATATTGAAACTCATATTGGTGAAGAACTTATGCGAGAGGAACTTGCAGCTTTTGCCGGATTCAATCCCGCTTATCTATCACGTCTGTTTCGGAAAGAGAAGGGGATGTCCCTATCTGAGTTTATTCTGCAGGGCAGAGTAGCCAAAGCGAAGACATTGTTGTCCCAGTCCACCGTCAAAGTGACGGATATCGCTGGCAAGGTGGGGTACTACAATTACTCGCATTTCACCAAAATGTTCAAAAAGTGCACGGGTATAACGCCACAGGAGTTTCGAAAACAGTCACGTACCGTATAGTTCAGGGCGCAGCATGCTGCGTCTTTTGTTTTTTTTGGTACTAAAGTCATAATTTGATAAGTCAACAGGTCACCACAGCAGATAGAGGTCTTACTCGCCCCGCCGTATACTTGAACCACAGGAGCCGCAACGGAGCTTCATCCTGAGGAAGAATTCAAGAGGAGTGAGGGAGAACAAGTTATGAAGACACAACCCCAGGCGGGTAAGGGAGTACGGATATCGGAAATACCGGGAGAAACAGTCCGAAAGCGCAAGTCTGTGTGGCACAATCTTGGCAAATTCAAGGTGCTGTATCTCATGTTCTTGCCAGGTGTCCTGTTTCTGCTGGTGAACAACTATATGCCGATGTTCGGCGTTCTGATCGCATTCAAAAATGTAAACTATGCTGATGGTATTTGGGGTAGCCCATGGAGTGGATGGGACAATTTTAAATATTTGTTCTCAACCAGTGATGCATGGGAAATTACCCGAAATACACTCGCGTATAACACGGTGTTTATTGCACTAAATCTCTTAGTAGGTGTCGGGCTTGCTATTCTGCTCAATGAAGTGAAGAACAAGGCAATGTCCAAGTTATATCAATCACTTATGTTATTACCGTATTTCCTGTCCATGATTGTGGTCAGTTATCTGGTACTGGCTTTCCTGGGCAAGGATTCAGGCTTCATGAACTCAACGGTTCTGCAGATGTTCGGCGGTCAGCCGATCGACTGGTATTCAGAGCCGAAGTATTGGCCGTATATTTTGCCACTGGTGAACACATGGAAGAATATTGGATATTATGCGGTCATTTATCTGGCAGCTGTCGTGGGTATCGATGAAGAATATTATGAAGCAGCTGTGCTCGATGGCGCAACCAAATGGCATCAGATACGCTTCATCACCATTCCGTTTCTCGTCCCATTAATCGTCATTATGACATTATTGCAAATTGGCCGTATATTCTATGCAGACTTCAGTCTGTTCTACCAGGTTCCATTGGAATCGGGGGCGCTGTTCCCTGTAACGAATGTACTGGATACCTACGTATATCGTACGTTCCTTATCGGTGGAGATATCGGGATGTCATCAGCAGCCGGTCTATACCAAGCAATCGTTGGATTTGTGCTGGTTCTTGTATCCAATACCATCGTAAGGCGAATAGATAAAGATAATGCATTATTTTGAGAGGAGGCAAGTCAGCTGTGAAATCACGTGATCCACTAGCCGTATCGAAGCGTTCCGCATCCGTTATTCATGCGATGTTTCTATTCTATGCCATTGCCTGTATCGTGCCGATCCTGCTTGTCTTCGCCATCTCATTTTCGGACGAGACAACAGTAATTGCCAATGGATATAAGCTTATTCCAGAGAAATTCAGCCTGACGGCTTATGAGTTTCTGTTCAGAGATATGGATCAGATCATTCACTCGTATGGTATATCCTTTATCGTTACCGTTGTAGGTACCATTACAAGTGTTGCGCTGACCGCATTGTATGCGTATCCGCTCTCACGGAGAGATCTGCCTTACCGGGGCTGGTTCGCCTTTTTCATCTTCTTCACAATGTTGTTCAATGGGGGGCTGGTACCTTGGTACCTGGTCTATGTCAACGTATTGGATCTGAAAAACTCCCTACTGGCACTCATTATGCCGCTACTGCTATCCCCATTCTTTGTACTGGTCATGCGTACATTCTTCGCGAACTCCATTCCGGTGTCTATTCTGGAATCGGCTCGGATTGATGGTGCGGGAGAATTGAGAACGTTTGCACGTATCGTGCTTCCGCTCTCTCTTCCCGTAATGGCAACCGTTGCGTTGTTCAGTACATTGAATTACTGGAATGACTGGTACCTTAGCATGATTTTTATATCAGATAACCGGACGATCAGCCTTCAGTACCTTATGTACCGGACGCTGCTCGATATTCAATATTTAACAACCAACTCCAACGTCTCTTCACAGATTTCGTCGCAGGGTGGATTGCTGAATCTGCCTAACAAAACTCTGCAAATGGCGATGGCTGTAGTCGGTATTGGTCCAATTGTACTGGCATATCCGTTCTTCCAGCGTTATTTCATCAAAGGTCTTACGGTTGGCGCTGTGAAGGGATAACTCTGAACCGGTTAGCGGGGTGGGCAAGGTAAATGAAGATGGACTGAAAGGGCATATACAGAAGTAGTTATCGGTTTATTTGTGAATTGGGGAATTCGGTTGTATGGTTCAACACATGACAGGAGGGGTTCAATTGGTTAGATCATTAAAGGTATGGTCACGCATGATGGCAACGGTTATGGCGCTGAGCCTGGTGCTGGCTGCTTGCTCATCAGACAAGGGTGGAACAACAACACCTGGCGCAGAAGGCGGAGGAGCAAGTGAAGGTGGGGGCAAACCCTATGAAGTGACACTGTTCTACCCAGGGACACCACAGAAGGATGTCGCTCTGGTGGAAGCCGAGATTAACAAAAAGATGGAACCAAAGATCGGAGCCACGCTTAAGATCAATGCAATTGACTGGGGACAGTGGGATAACAAGCTGAATCTCATGATTTCCTCAGGTGAAAAATCAGATATTATCTTCACAGCGGCTTGGCAGAACTACACGGTGAATGTAGCTAAAGGCGCATTCTTGCCCTTGAATGATCTGCTTGATGCACATGGTCAGGATATTAAGAAAAACCTGGACCCTGCCTTCCTGGAAGGTTCCCAGGTGGACGGTGTGAATTACGGCGTTCCTACGAATAAGGAACTCGCTGCCACACGTGGTGTGTTGGTACGTAAAGATCTGGCTGACAAGTATAAGCTGGACCTGACAGCTGTAAAAACTTGGGCTGATCTGGAGCCACTTCTCAAAACAATCAAGGAAAACGAGCCAGCCATTACACCATTCTATATGTCCAATACCAACGGTAACGGGCTGTTAGAGAATCTGGATTGGGATTATCTCGGTGATGCTTCCGTACCTGGAGTCATCTCCAAAACAGCAGGCGGAACAACGGTGCTGAATGAAGTGGAGACCCCAGAATTCAAAGAAGCAGCTGAACTCGCTCGCAAGTGGTATCAAGCGGGATATATCAACAGTGATGCTGCTACTTCTAATGTGTTCCCGAAAGACCAGGCGAAGGCTGGAAAAGCGTTTCTCTGGACAGATGGCATGAAGCCAGGCAAGGATAAAGAAGAAGAAGGGTATGTGGGTTTCCCACTCACTCAGATTGAGATGACACAGCCAACAATCACGACGGGTGATGCGTCTGGAGCGATGCTTGCAATCTCCCGTTCTTCCGAGCAACCGGAGAAAGCGATGCAGGTCATTAACCTGCTGCATTCCGACAAGGAAATTAACAACTTGTTAAACTTCGGAATTGAAGGTACACATTATGTGAAAAAAGACGGACAGGATAATATCATTGCTCTCCCTGATGGCGTAGATGCCAACAGTCGTACCTACAATCCAGGTGCACAATGGCAACTGGGTAACCAATTCCTGAACTTCCTCTGGGATAATGAAGATCCACAGAAATGGGAGAAGTTCAAAGAGTTTAACGCCAAAGGTGTGAAGTCGCCAGCACTGGGCTTTACGTTCAACAGCCAATCTGTCAAAAATGAAATTGCTGCGGTCAACAACGTGAACAAACAGTTCAAGCCGGGTATGACATCGGGCGCAGTTGATCCAAATGAGATGATTCCGAAATATCTGGAGAAATTGAAAGCAGCGGGAATCGATAAAATTATTGCAGCCAAACAGGAACAACTCGATGCATTCTTGGCTAAGCAATAAATGATCGTCAGCCATGACAGAGAGACCTGTGTTATTACAAGCTCTTGTCAGCGGTGAAAATGGAGGACGTTTTCGGTGAACAACCGAAGACGTTCTTTTTATTGTTGTTTTTTTGATTTGGATTGTTAATCATAAATAGGAAAAATATGATATAATAAGGTGGTTGATTAGGGGGTGTTCGTGTGTCGAGAACCAGACTTGTGTTCTCAGGGGCTTTATTGCTATTTGCTATTATCTTTACATGTAACCATCATCTTGGTTTTTCTGTTGGAGATACCATGCTGTCAGCAATAGGTATATCACCGTATACTACATCTTACTTGAGTGGAGTTCATATCACACTTTTCCTCGGATTGGGGATATTCGCGTGTGGATTCTACCTTACTCGCAAAGAGATTGGAAAATCATTCCCCGGTCTTGCAAAGGGGTTATGGATCGTAGTTATCGCTATCGTTCTCAGTTATTCGTACATGACAGATAAATTCATGTATGTAGCCAAGTGGGGAGCTTCAGGCATTAATGCGGTATCCTATGTACAGAATGCAAGCTCTTGTACCTTTAACGTGCTGAAAACGGGTGAGACCCGAGCAACCTGTGACCTGACACTCAAAAATTACGGCAGAGATTCCGTATCCGCCGTGTTATTGCCTGATCTCGCACGCAGTTATAAGTTTAAGGACGATCCACTATTGGAAGCTTTGCAGTCTGTCCAATTAAGGCCCGTACATGTTGAGATTGAACGCCGAGGAACTTTTACAGGTAAGTTGGAGTTTTACGGGAAAGCGGAATCCCCTCTGTTCGTCAATGGGAAACTTATGGATATTGTGCTGGATGTAGGCGTGGATGGAGCGAATACGGTATTTGATTATGATATTCCATAGTTGATATTTTCATAGAAAAAAAGAATAATTACATAAACAGAAGTGGAATAAGGTTTGAGTTGAATAGAACGATTAAAGATATATACTGAAATTAGATAGAGAGCTGGCTAATCGCTGGCTCTTTTTGTGCGTGGAAGTTGCATTTAGTGCAGAAATATTGGTTTTATCTCCTTTCCCCTTGAATTGGTAACGCTTACGCTAGATAATGAATCGGTTTGTCTCAAAAAAATTGTTTGTCTTTAGCGCTTACATCATTACAATTAATGTCACGACAAATTAAGACAAGGTGAGATGAAAAGATGTCATATCGGACAAACCTGTTTTCCAAAATGGTCATTCTTATTCTGATTATGCTGATTCCTGTAGTGCTTTTGTACTGGTACTCCAATCACAAAACAACAGCTGTTCTCAGAGATGAGTTGAATCGATCGAATAGTAACCAGCTTGAATTTTTCCAAAATCAAGTGAACACACACATCGAACTGTTATCCTCATGGCCGAATCTGCTCATACATGATCCTGATATTGGCAGCTTCCGGCGAATCTATGCGGACAGTAACTACTTTGATCTGGATGCGATCAACCTGGTCAAACGTATTCAGAATAAGCTGAGTATTCAGGAAAGCTCATCCAATTGGGCCACGAAATTATATCTGTATTCTCCTTCGCTGGGCAGGGTGGTTTCCGAAAGGGACGCACGTTCTTACGATAAAGAAGCGCTAAGGGAAAATATCATTTCCGGCTGGGATGTACGCAAAATTCAGGATGGGGAAGATGATCGGTTCATGTTTAGCTGGATTACGGTATCTCCGTATGGTATTAAAGACCCGGCTAATAATGCAGAAACGATTATTAAACTGGAGTTTGATAGTGACAACATTCGGGATATGCTCGACAAATTCAAAGACGATGGCAGGCATGACCCCTTCTATTTCCGTGAAGAATCGGGTGTTATCTATAACCGGACTTCAGATCGTTCATTAACGAATCAGTTGATGGAAGAACTGTCCATCCATAAACTTCAGGACGTTGATAATCGTACAGTAGTGATCGGGAACGAGCCTTACATGGTTAACACGGTGAAATCAAGTACAACAGGCTGGTATTTGGTGGATTATATGCCGCTATCAGATATTCTGAAGCCCATACATCAATCCAATATGCTGTTCTATTCTTCCATGATTTGTTTGTTGTTAATGAGTTTTGGTGTGGCGTATTTGTTCTATGTACAGGTGCAGGTACCAGTGAAACAACTCATTCGTGGGTTCCAGCGGTTGAAGCAGGAGGATTATTCCGTGAGGATTAAGCCAAAGGGCCGCAATGAATTCAGTTTCCTGTCCGAACGTTTCAACTTGATGGTGGAGCAGATCCAGCAGTTATTTGAACACGTTTACCTGGAACAGATTCATGTACGTGAAGCTCGGTTGAAGCAGCTGCAATCGCAGATTAACCCGCACTTTTTCTATAATTGTTTCTCCTTCATTACGAGTATGGCGAAACTCAAGCGTATGGACGCTGTTGTAGCGATGTCACATAATCTATCGCGATATTATCGGTATACGACAAGACAGGAGCGGGACGTGGTACCGTTGACAGAAGAAATTGAATTTGTCAGCTGTTATCTGGAGATCCAACGGATGCGTATGGACCGCATTCATTACAAGATTGATCTGTCTGATGAGATGTTAAGACAGGAGGTACCGCCACTCATCGTGCAACCACTAGTGGAGAATGCGGTGATTCACGGTATCGAAGCGGACGCGGAGGCCGGAGAAATAAGAGTATCCGGGGAAAAACAGGGTGGTGTCATGGTTCTTGTCGTTGAAGATGATGGGCAAGGCATGACGCAGGAGGCACGTGAGGCGCTTCTGAATAAGCTCAGGGGAACGATGGATCAGGAGATGGGCTGTGGCCTGTGGAATGTGAATCAGAGACTCCAGCTTCGATATGGGGAGCAGGCAGGGCTGGATGTAACGGAATCGGAACTTGGTGGATTACGCGTTACGCTGTCATGGCCTGCCGAACAGGAGTTTCTTCTGGAGAATGAAGGATAAGCACTTGGGATGTGTAGCGCAAGATGAACGATGGAATCCATTGGCAGAATGAACGAAATAGGGAGTGAATCACTTGATTGATATATTACTGGTAGATGATGAGACATACGTAACAGAAAGTCTGGAACTTACGATCCCCTGGGGAGAGCTTGGAGTAACGACCGTGCTGCGTGCCGCATCCGGTAAAGAAGCGTTGGAGATTTTGGAGGAAAATGCAGTAGACATCGTAGTTACCGATATTCGCATGCCTGGCATGTCAGGACTGGATCTCATTGCAGAGGTAAGCAAGCGCTGGTCTCATATCCGCTGTATTTTACTAACGGGTCACAGTGATTTTGATTATGCTAAAAAAGCCATTCAATTGCAGGCAGCGGATTATATCCTGAAACCCGTAAACGATGATGAGTTTATGGGATCGGTGTCGGCAGCTATCACGTCTCTTCGCGATGAGTGGGATGAATTCGATAAATATCACCGGCTGTTATACAGTCGGAAGTCTGACTATAAAATTTTGCGGGAAAATCTCATGCATGATCTGCTGCTGGGGCGTGAGATCACGGCGCGGGCACTTCGGGAACAACTGCAACAATATGAGATTCATATCGATCCAGAACAATCGGCTGTGATGATGCTGATTCGCCTTACAGGACGTTTCTCATCAATGGACCAGCAGTCTCTGGATCTGATGGATTTTGCGGTAGGTAATATTGCAGAGGAAGTACTTGGAGAGCAATTTAACGTGTGGTTTGGTCGTGGACCCCATGAGTGTCTGGTTATGTTCTTGCAGAATCAAGATCAGATCGAAGCTCCGCAGATGGACTTGGAGACGTTGAGAATCTCAGCTGAAACTTTTCGTGAGCATGTCATTCGATATTTACAGGGAGATCTGTCCATGGTAGTTACACCGTCATTTCCCTTTAATGAGTTGACAGCAGCTTATCGGAAAAGTCTGGGTTCGCTTGTCCTTTCAGGACCGGAAGAACACAAGATTATATATATGGACATGGATCAGGCACTCAGCAAAAGACCGGAGAATGATGCAACGCAGGCGCTCGAAGAGCTGTACAAACCGCCTGTACTTCCGCAATTGCTCGAGACCAAGCAATGGGAAGCGGCAGCGCGTAAGCTGAACACAGTCTTTGACGCGGCCGAACAGGTACGATTGTCGAGAGAACATGTGTATGAGATGTATCTGTCCGTAACCAATGCATTTATGTATATCGCTCATAAACAGGGGCATCTGGTCCATGAGATTGATCATGCGGGATTCGATCTGCTCCTTGCTCATCAGTTGATTCAATCCCCCGAGAAGCTGCGGCGTTGGGCTACCGAGATGCTGGCGAAGCTTCAGGAAGAGTTGTCCGATCAGGAAGGTGTGCAGAGCCGCAGACATGTGATCAAGCAGGTTCAGGAGCTGGTGACAAGAGATACAGGACAGGATCTGTCAGTGAAGATGATTGCGGACAAGGTATATTTACACCCCGTATATCTATCGAAAATTTACAAGGCAGAGACTGGGGAAGGTCTTGGGGACTACATGATTCGTATGCGCATGGAACGTGCTCTATATCTGCTTAAGAATAGCAACAAAAAAATATACGAGATTACGAGTGAACTTGGCTATCAAAATCCGCAATATTTCAGCAAAATGTTCAAAAAACATTATGGTATGACACCAAATGAATTTCGGGATCAGGCATAATTTCAACAACATTCCAGAATATAGGTTGGCAAAGGTGCAGAAATCTTGATTTCGTATCATAGGCTCAAAGGCCTGGTCAGCCTATAATGAAAGGGTAACCAAAACGATTTAAGGGGGAACAACATGAGAGCGCAATCAACAAAAAAGAGATTCTTGACGCTTCTCGCTACAACGCTGAGTCTAACTGTCGTTCTTGCAGGATGTTCAGGAGGCAGTGGGGGCGGAGATAGTGCAACACCAAGTACATCTGGAACCCAAAACGAATACAAAGAGAAATATGATCCGGCAGTTACTATTACTACAGCATGGGGAATCGATCCAGAGCTGAAATTTAAAAATGGCGAATCCATGGAAAATAACGTGGCAACCAAGTGGGCCAAAGATCAATTCGGGATTGAAATCAAATCGTTGTGGTCAGTAACAGACACAAATGGAGCATTTGCAACCAAGCTTCGTCTTGCGATGTCATCAGGACAGGAAATGCCTGATATTGTAAACGTAGGTGATAATCTGCTTGCTCAGGATCTGATTGATTCTGGAATGTATCAAGAAGTAGGTCCACTGTTCGATAAATATGCTTCGGACACATGGAAAAAAGCAATTGAACAAGATCCAAACGTATGGAACCAGTATAGTCGTGATGGAAAAAGAATGGGTATCCCTGTTCTGGACTACGCCTACAACAATGATTACTTGCTCTGGATTCGTCAGGATTGGCTGGATAAGCTGAACATGAAGGCGCCAAAAACCATCGACGAACTAGAAGCTGTTATGGAAGCATTCAAAAACAATAACCCTGACGGCTTGGCTCCTGATAAAGTCACTCCGCTCAGCATTGGTTTCAAAACTTCCATGAATACATGGATGGGAGACCCATCTTGGATCTTCGGAGCATATGGAACATTGCCGTTCCAATGGAATCTGGGGGAAGACGGCAAGCTGGAGTATGGCTCCATCAATCCGGGTATGAAGCAAGGTCTGACCAAATTGAGCGAATGGCTCAAAAAAGGATATATCCCGCAGGAAGCAGCTCTATGGGATGAGAACAAAACAGCAGAGCCAGCAGTTGCAGGAACTGCAGGTATTATTCCAGGACCTTACTGGATGAGTGGATGGCCACTTCTCGATACAGTGAAAAATGTACCGAGTGCCGTGTGGAAACCAATTGAAATTCCGTCTGGTCCTGAAGGCAAAGCGATGCGTCACGGGACACAGTTCGTTAATGGTGTTACGTTGATCAAAAAAGATATGGCGCACCCAGAAGCATTCTTTACGTATCAGAACTACCTGTTCGACAATTATGCTGACCCGGCTCCGGGTAGCCAGTATGACAACGGTCTGTTTGCAGGATATGACTATCAATTGGATGCAGATGGGAAACAAATGCCGATTGACGAGATCGAAGGCGGATACGTGAACGTTGTACGTTATTTGCTTGTTCGTGACGGTGCTCGTATTCCAGATGCACAGATGAAAGCTCTGATGAATTTGGCCAATGGCAAAGAGCCGGAAACCAAGCTTGAAAAAGATGTTGCTGTCAACTACGGTAAAGAGACTCCAGCAGCAGCGAAAGTGTTGCTGAGCCAAGAAGAAATTTCCTTCAAGAACATGTTCACAGGTCCGACAACAAAGACCATGAAATCCAAGCTTGACTATTTGAACAAAATCGAGAATCAAGCATTTAACGAAATTATCTATGGCAAAAATCCGGTTGATGCGTTTGATACCTTTGTACAAACGTGGAAATCCGGTGGCGGTGACCAAATTACGCAAGAGGTTAACGAATGGTATGACAGTGTGAAAAAATAATTACAAGGAGCGCCCAGACGACTAACGTCTGGGCGCTTTTTTTGTTTATTAAAGCTGAGGCAAAGTGGTTGAATTTGTGCCATTTATATTGCTTTTATGTGCTGTTTGGACCCCGTAAAAGGTTGATATAATCGCATTATAAGCCACTCAGGGAGTACTTGAGTAGGAAGAAATACAGGGGGAGCAATCATGAGAACTTTGAAACGCACTTGGCCATTCCACGTTATGCTGTTGCCAGCCATTATCTTTCTGATTATCTTCAGTTATGTGCCTATGGGCGGAATCATTATGGCGTTCCAGAACTACAAGCCATGGCTTGGGATTAGCGGTTCTGAATGGGTTGGGCTGGACAACTTTAGATATTTGTTTGAACGTGAAGACAGCTTACAGGTCATCTGGAACACATTAATTATTGCTGTACTTAAACTGATTTTCAATTTATTTGTTCCATTTGTTTTTGCCATTCTTTTGAATGAGGTTCGCAAGATGGCTGTACAGCGAACGATTCAAACACTCGTATATTTACCTCACTTCTTGTCCTGGGTCATTCTGGGCGGGATTTTGATAGATCTGTTGTCAACAGGCGGCTTGGTTAACCGGGTTCTGGGAACCTTTGGACTTGGGCCATATTTCTTCCTGGGAGACAACAGTTGGTTCCGATCTACGGTCATTCTGACAGATGTGTGGAAAGAATTTGGCTATAACATGATTGTCTTTCTGGCTGCCCTTGCCGGAATTAATCCAGCGTTGTACGAAGCAGCGGAGATTGACGGAGCAGGACGCTGGAAACAGACACTGCACATTACAATCCCTTCGCTTGTGCCGATGCTGATGGTTGTAGGAACACTGGCGCTTGGTAACGTACTGAATGCCGGATTTGACCAGATATTCAACTTGTATAACCCGCTCGTATATCAAACGGGTGACATCATTGATACATTTGTATATCGTTCCGCAATGCAGAATGGTGAGATGGGCTTTGCAACCGCGATTGGATTGTTCAAATCGGTTATTAGTATGATCTTGATCCTTGTATCGTACAGCTTAGCCAAAAAATACGCTGGATATCGCATATTCTAAACGAATGAACATAGAAAGAAGGGACCACGATGTATCATAAATCATTGCCTTATCGCGTGTTTAATATAGTCAATACCTGCTTTCTGATTTTGGTGGCCATTATGTGTATCGTACCAATGATTCATGTACTGGCAGTATCCTTTAGTACAAAGGCTGCTGCCGACGCCAATCTGGTCAATCTCTGGCCCGTAGGTTTTTCACTTGAGGCTTACAAAAAGACGATGAACAATCCAATTTTCTTGAACTCGCTCTGGATTTCACTTCTACGTACAGTAATTGGTACAGCTATTACCTTGCTGATTACGTTCCTGGCAGCGTATCCGTTGTCCAAAGAGAATAGTGAATTCAAAGGCAGAACGATCTACTCCTGGATTTTTGTATTCAGTATGATTTTCAACGGGGGACTGGTGCCATTCTACATGGTTATCCAGAAGATCGGGTTGATGGATTCCTTCTGGGTACTGGTACTCCCAGGAGCAGTTAACACATTCCTTGTCATTCTGATGCTGAACTTCTTCCGCGGTATTCCAAAAGAGCTGGAGGAAGCGGCGCTCATGGATGGAGCTAACCATTTCAGAACATTGTTCAGGATCTTCCTTCCCATTTCGATGCCGTCCATTGCAACAATTGCATTGTTCAGTATGGTGTTCCACTGGAATTCCTGGTTTGATGGATTGCTCTACATGAATAACGCCAAGGATTACCCACTTGCTACATTTATGCAAACGGTCATTATTGGACGTGATATGAGTAGCATGAGCATGAATCCAAAAGAAATGGAAGCTCTCTCTCAAACTACGGTAAGGGCAGCTCAGATCTTCATCGGAAGTGCACCGATCTTGATTGTGTATCCTTTCCTGCAACGTTTCTTTGTCAAAGGTATGACGTTGGGCTCAGTTAAAGGCTGAGCCTGTACCCCAAATTAATGGAGGTTGATACAGTGAGCAACTTGACGGAAAAGACATTCATTCTGGGAATGGATGTGTCCTTTATGGATGAAATCGAACAGCATGGCGGGAGTTATAGTGATGTGGATGGCAAGGAACAAGACTTGCTGTCCATCCTGAAGATTAATGACGCTAACGCGATACGACTTCGAATCTGGAATGATCCTGTTGGTGGATTCTGCAATCTGGAGCGGACGGTGGAGGTAGCCAAACGGATCAAGGAACAGGGCTTGAAATTTTTGCTTGATTTCCATTATTCTGATCGCTGGGCTGATCCAGCCAATCAATGGAAGCCGAAAGCATGGGAGCACCTGTCCTATGAAGAGCTTCAACGTGCGGTATGCATGTATACGGCAGACGTTCTGAGAACGTTGAAGGAACACGATGCGCTTCCGGACATGGTGCAGGTGGGCAACGAGATTACACCAGGCATGTTATGGAATGAGGGACGTGTCGGTGGAGAAGAGCATGATACGGATGAACAGTGGGAGCGTTTTGCAGGCCTTGTGAAGTACGGAATTGCTGCGGTCAAATCCGTTGACGCGGATATTCAGATTATGATACATATTGATCGTGGTGGAGATAACGCCGAGAGCCGCAAGTTTTACGATCGCTTTGAAGCACTGGGTGTGGAGTTTGATATCATTGGTCTCTCGTATTACCCTTGGTGGCATGGCACACTCGACGCATTACGTGACAATCTGCATGATCTGGCTGAGCGTTATGGCAAACCGATCAATGTAGTTGAAACCGCTTATCCATGGACGCTGGAGCAGCTGGAAGGCATTGAATGGATATTGAATCAGGAAGATATGTTGTTACCAGGATACCCTGCAAGTGTCGAGGGACAGACCAAATACCTGAAGGATCTATTGCAGATTATTCGCGAAGTTCCTGGTGGTTTGGGGCACGGATTCTATTATTGGGAACCTGCCTGGATACCAAGTAAAGAAGAATGGTCCGTCGGTCATCCGAATAACTGGGGCAACCTCACTATGTTTGATTTTAAAGGTCGCAAGTTGGAATCGTTTACAGCACTTGCTGCTGTTGAAGAATCAGATGTCGTGACATACGTGTAATCTAGCGTAATAGGTATCGTTCTGTGAAGTCGTTGTTATCGTATATAAACTAAAAACAGTAATTAATGCAAGGGAGTTGTCCTTATGACATACAAATTTCCACCTGTAAGTTCCAAAGCCCCGCACATGTTGCATGGCGCAGACTATAACCCGGAGCAATGGCTCCGCTATCCTGAAGTTCTGGAAGAAGATATTCGCTTGATGAAGCTTGCCAAGTGTAACGTGATGTCCATTGGTATCTTCTCATGGGTATCCCTTGAGCCGGAAGAGGGCATATACACGTTTGAATGGCTGGATCAGGTTTTGGATCGTTTTGCAGCAAACGGCATCTATGCATTCCTCGCTACACCAAGTGGTGCTAGACCTGCTTGGATGTCCGCGAAGTACCCGGAAGTGCTCCGTGTATCCGAGAAGCGTGTCCGCAATCTGCATGGTTTCCGTCACAACCATTGTTATACTTCCCCGGTATACCGTGAGAAAGTTACTGCGATCAACACAAAACTGGCAGAACGTTATTCGGATCATCCGGCTGTAATTGGCTGGCATATCTCGAACGAGTTCGGCGGAGACTGTCATTGTGATTATTGTCAGGAAGCATTCCGTGGTTGGGTTCAGAAGAAGTATAAAACACTCGATGAACTGAATCATTCGTGGTGGACCACATTCTGGAGCCATACGGTTACAGACTGGAGTCAAGTGGAATCTCCGGCTCCACACGGTGAGACACAGGTACACGCAATGAATCTGGACTGGCGCCGTTTCGTTACGGATCAGACAGCTGATTTTATCGTGCATGAAACGAAACCATTAAAAGCTCAGAATCCTGATCTGCCAGTCACAACCAACCTGATGGAATTCTATGGCGGTCTGAACTATTGGAAGTTCGCTGATATTCTGGATTTCCTCTCTTGGGACAGTTATCCGACTTGGCATGATGCAGATGACGACGCGAAACAGGCATCACGTATCGCAATGATGCATGACATCGTTCGTTCAATCAAAGGCGGTCAGCCGTTCTTGCTGATGGAGAGTACTCCAAGTTCGACGAATTGGCAAGATGTCAGCAAGCTGAAAAAACCTGGCATGCATCTGCTCTCTTCTCTCCAGGCTGTGGCACACGGCTCCGATAGTGTTCAGTACTTCCAGTGGAGAAAAAGCCGGGGGTCCAGTGAGAAACTTCATGGTGCGGTGGTAGACCACGTAGGAACGGAACACACTCGAGTGTTCCAAGATGTCACCGACGTAGGAACGGCTCTTGAAGGCATGGAAGCTATTGTAGGAACAGCGGTTCCGGCAGAAGTTGCAATCATATTTGATTGGGAAAACCGCTGGGCCGTTAATGATTCCCAGGGTCCGCGTAATATCGGTGTGAAGTATGAGCAGACGGTGGAAGAGCATTACGAAGCGTTTTGGAAAAAGGGAGTCGCTGTAGACGTTATTGATATGGATGCAGATCTGTCCAAGTATAAGTTGCTGATTGCGCCAATGCTCTATCTGGTACGTGAAGGTGTCGGGGAACGTATTGAGAAGTTTGTAGAACAAGGTGGTACGTTTGTAGCAACTTACTGGTCTGGTATTGTTAACGAAAACGATCTGTGTTTCCTGGGTGGATTCCCAGGCCCGCTGCGTAAGACACTTGGCATCTGGTCCGAGGAAATTGACGGACTGCATGATCGTGATCTGAACGGAATTATCCCTGAGAAGGGCAATGAGCTTCAGCTCAATACAGCGTATGATGCAATTGAACTGTGTGATCTGATTCATCTGGAAGGCGCGAAGTCCCTGGCTACGTACCGTTCTGACTTTTATGCTGGACGCCCTGCATTGACGGTTAACCAGTTGGGTTCAGGAAAAGCATATTACGTAGCGACACGTCTGAAAGCACCATTCTATGATGATTTCTATGCGAAGCTAATCGCTGACCTGAACATTGAGCGTGGACTTGAAACTGAGCTGCCTGCCGGAACAACGGCACATACGCGTACAGATGGTACAGCAGATTATGTGTTTGTACAGAATTACACGCCAGATGAGAAGCTGATTGAACTAGATGGACAGTCCTATACCGATCTGCTCAGTGGTGATGCTGTGGAAGCAAGTCTCAGCTTGAAGCCATATGACATTTGTGTTCTGCGCAGACCGGCTGCCCGGAAATAATGTAGATTCTATATGTTACTAAATAAATGAAGTTAGTAATTAGAAAAAGAGTGCCCTGAACGCCTGCATTGGTGTTCAGGGCATCTTTTTTATTTTATGCATTTGGCTGTTGAACGACTTTTTCTGGACAAGATAAAGGATAAACGTGTCCGCGCAGCGAAGACAAACACGTAACATGTAACTCAAGACTTTCAGTCTGGGAGGAATGGAAATGAATCAAAGAAATCTGGATGGTAACAGCATTATTATTCGACTGGAAATGACAACTAAGGATATCAAGTTTGGCGAAGTGGCTTCGGCCATCTCGGAAGCTGGGGGAGACATCATTGCCATCGACGTGATTTCCACCAATCAGGATGTAAGCGTGCGCGACTTGACGGTCGCAGTTACAGATGCACAAGATAACAGTAAAATTATAGAAGGGGTGCGCCAGCTCAAAGGTGTATCCATCATTAACGTATCAGATCGAACGTTCTTGCTGCATTTGGGCGGCAAGATCGAAGTTACACCGAAGACCCCGATTCAGAATCGGGAAGACCTGTCGCGTGTGTATACCCCGGATGTGGCTCGAGTATGTTCGGCCATTGCAGAAGAACCCGGCAAAGCCTTCTCATTGACAATTAAACGGAATACAGTGGCCGTCGTATCTGATGGCAGTGCAGTGCTTGGGCTTGGTAATATTGGGCCTCGTGCAGCGATGCCTGTCATGGAAGGTAAAGCGATGTTATTCAAACAGTTTGCTGGTGTGGATGCTTTCCCAATCTGCCTGGACACACAGGATACCGAGGAAATCATACGTACTGTGAAAGCGATCTCACCTGGTTTTGGCGGTATTAATCTGGAGGATATCTCGTCACCGCGTTGTTTCGAAATTGAACGTCGTCTGAATGAGGAATTGGACATTCCTGTATTTCATGATGACCAGCATGGCACAGCGGTTGTGTTATATGCCGGTCTGATCAATGCACTCAAACTGGTGGGCAAGTCCATTGAAGATGTGAAGATTGTGGTCTGTGGTATCGGTGCAGCAGGTGTGGCATGCAGCAATATATTATTGTCCGCGGGAGCCAGCCGGCTTATAGGTGTCGATCGTGAAGGTGCAATTGTACGGACACAAACCTATGAGAATGAAGTCTGGAGTGATTATGCAGCTCGTACTAATCCCGAACTGGAGACTGGTTCGCTGCGTGATGTCATTCGTGGAGCCGATGTGTTCATTGGCCTATCCCGCGGGAATCTGTTAACTCGCGAAGATGTACAGACCATGGCAGAAGATCCAATCGTGTTTGCAATGGCAAACCCGGTGCCTGAGATTATGCCTGCCTTGGTGGAAGACATTGTGGCTGTAATGGCAACAGGACGATCCGATTATCCGAATCAGATTAACAATGTGTTATGTTTCCCGGGCATCTTCAGGGCAGTTTTGGATTGCCGAGCCACCGAAATTAATGAAGAAATGAAGCTGGCAGCCGCGCAAGCGATTGCTTCGGCCATTACGGACGAAGAGCGTACACGTTATTACATTATTCCGAGTGTGTTCAATGATAAAGTAGTCAAATCGATGCGCAGTCGCGTAATTGAAGCAGCTGTTAAGACGGGTGTAGCTCGACGTATTCCTCGTGAACAGGCCCGTGAAGGCGGGGAATCGTAAGATGTCAGAGAACCCTCTTCAACCTGGCGGGAATCTGCAAGAATTAGGGCACATGCATAATATAGATGGAATAACGGCAGGAGAGGCCGTTCTGCGCGCCGCCCGATCCTTTGTTCAAGGGGACTCATCCAGGCATAGTGATGGTCATGACTGGCCGCACATTGAACGGGTAACCGCACTTGCGGTTGAACTCGCTCACCGCATGGGTGCAGATCCATTTGTCTGCGAGCTCGCTGCATTATTACATGATGTACCGGATGAGAAGCTGAATGAGAGCTTGGAAGCCGGGATGGCAAAACTGAATGACTGGCTGGATACCCAGCCTCTTGACTGGGATATACGTAATAAGGTTGTGGGTATTATTAGTACCATCTCATATGCGGGAGGCCAGCGTCCTGCGGTCAGTTCGCTTGAAGCACAGGTTGTTCAGGATGCGGATCGACTAGATGCATTGGGTGCGATTGGGATCGCGCGAACCTTTGCCTTTTCAGGTGCCAGAGGGCGCGAGATGTACGATCCTTCCCTTCCCCCACGGGAGCAGATGACCCGTGAGGAATATCGCAATGGGCGCAGCACAACGATAAATCACTTTTACGAGAAGTTGTTCAAGCTCAAGGATCTGATGAATACCTCCTATGGCAAGGAGCTGGCGGAACAGCGTCATGATTATATGGTGCAGTTTGTGGACCAGTTCAAAAGGGAATGGGAGGGCACGGACCGTTAGGCAGGCATAATAAGCATGAGTATTCCACAGAGGTATAATTAGTAACAGAGGCGAATCTTTGAAGTGGCGAAAATCCATTTTGAAGATTTGCTTCTTTTTGGGTTAATAATGTGTATTAACATACATAAAGGAATCAATTTCACAATACCTCTGACTTATGACATGGCAACGGAAGACCTTACATGGTACAATAAATCGTTCTCCTGAATGAATTCAGGCAAAAAAAGAAATATGGGGTAATAATGAACATGATTATCAAATGTAAAATTTCAGGTTCGGTAAAGAGGAGGGGTCATCACCATGTCGTTTGGTGCGCGTGTACTTAAGACGGGGATCGCGGTCACGCTTGCCTTGTACCTAAGCAGCCTGTTCTTGAACCCGCAATCTCCCGTGCCTGCCGCAATCGCGGCTATATTCGCCATGCAGCCTTCCATCTATCGTTCCTGGAAATACTTCCTAGATCAATTGCAAACGACCACGCTGGGAGCTATTGTCGCCCTGGTGGGGGGCATGGTGTTGTCCAATGAGCCAATCGCCGTTGGATTAATTATTGTACTTGTCATCATGATCTGTCTTAAATTGAATATGGGTGAGACGGTTGGCCTGACACTGGTCACGGTTGTATCCATTATGGAAGCCTCGGGTGATTGGCATTTTGCACTCAATCGTTTTCTGTTGACATTGGTTGGTATTGTATCGGCGTTTCTCATCAACATTACGGTATTTCCTCCGAAACCGAAGGTTCAGTTCGTGAAGCAGATCCATAGTGTATTCAGCGGTATGTCGTTGCTTCTGCGAACTTCGATCTCGGATGAGATCAAGGAAGTTGTATTCCGGGAGGAGAAAAGTAACCTGGGCGGTTCCATTAAGTCTTTGTCCGACAAGTATAACTTGTTCGAAGAGGAACAGAAAAAGATGAAACGTTCGAAATTCAGCGAAACTCGTCAGATGGTGGTCTACAAACAAATGCTGCTGAGTTTGCAAAAAGGGTACGAGGTGCTGGATTCGGTGGAACGCCACTATTTCCAGGCACCGCGGACAACGGCCATGGATCAGTTTTTTGACTCACATCTTGAACTGGTTATCAAATTCCATGAGCATGCACTGCTCAAGTTCGAGGATAAGCTGAAACCTAATGGGGAAGAGGCCGCACAGTTTGTATTGGATAATGACCGTTTCATGGAGCAGGCGATCACCCAGTTTGATATCGACAAGGAAGGGATGTTACGATTGTCTATCGTGGCTGCTGCCATTTATGATTATGGATATCAGTTGGAACGTTTGAATCGACTAGCCGAACATGTGCATAGCGCCAGTGAAGACAAAGAATCACAGGACAAAATTTTGAATTGGCTTAAGTGGCCTTAAATTTAAGTTCAAAAAGTCTGGTTTTCAGTACCAAGAAGATGGAATGAAGATAGAAATGGAGTAGCGGAGCGTAGGAAAACTACGTGAGCAACGGACATTTCGGCTGAATTTCATATTCGATGCTGATGATGCCGTTAGGCATGATTCGTAATCAAAATTAGACTTTTTGAACAACCTCTAAGTGCGAATTGCACACCTGCTTGGCGATCATATACAATGTAGTTACAACATAGCCCGGACAATCGTGTCCGGGTTGTTTTGTCATACATAGGGCTGAAGCGCATGAATGAATATTAACGAACTGAGGGATAGAGACATGATTATAGAGGAATTGGACGCTGAACTAATGGAATGGTTGAGTGGGACAAATCTGGAGCATAAACAGCATGAAGCCATGCAACTGCTGACCGTATCTGAGGATCAATGGCCGCATCAGGCGATGATTAGTATGGGGGAAGTGATTGCGATAAATCCGCATCAGCTTAGACTGGCTCTATGGCCAGGTACACAGACCAGTATGAACATGAGCAAAACAGGCAAGGCTACCTTGATTGCGGTTCAAGGACATCGATTGTTGCATATCCGTATAGAAGTAGAACGGCTGCCTGAGATGAAGGGGGCTGTCCATCCGAGAGATCGTTTTGAAGCACAAGTGCTCCAGGTACGTGTGGATCACGCGCCATATGCGGAGATCACTTCAGGAATAACCTTTCAATTAAAAGATGAACTTGGAGCAATTACACGCTGGAAAGAGACGATTGAAGAATTACGAAAGTAGGCAGGAGTAGCTAAGTCAGTTGAGGACCTGGTGATTGGGTAATAATGAAGAAGAAAACAACAAAAAACGCCTCCGCTTGCATCGGGACGTTGTCACTGGTACAATAAAAAATGGTTTTCAGAAAATTAGAACTAATTAACATATAATTAAAATGTTTACTTTCTAATAATTATACCATTGCCTTTTCGGGCTTGTCAAATGGGATTTTGAGGACACAATCCGGGGAAAGAGGGGCTATTAACATATGAGTACAGATCAGCAATGGAATGTGGAACAACAACGGGTCAACACCGTGACCGATCAGATTGAACGCAAGATCTCAACGCTGGAAGATGAAGTTGGTTCCTTCCGTGACGAAGTGGTTGGCATGAGAAAAGACTTCTGGGACGAAGTCACGATGAACTTTAGCGAAGCAGATGATGTCGGGGAGACTTCAACCAGCATGCGGCAGCAGTCACAGGTATTGTCCGATCGGGAGCGCAGTCATCTCAATACAGCGGCTGCGTTGGATAAAATGAAACGACTGCATCATTCACCATATTTTGGCCGCATTGATTTTAAGGAAGATGGATATCCAAATGCAGAACGCATTTATCTGGGCATTGCATCGTTACTGGATGAAAAAGAGGAATCTTTTCTGGTCTATGACTGGCGTGCGCCAATCTCCAACCTGTATTATGACGGAGCACCGGGTCCAATCACGTATCATACACCCAGTGGGGAGATCAGCGGTGATATAGAGATGAAGCGACAGTTTGTCATTCGGGATGGTCGTATCCGGTTTATGTTTGACACAGGGGTCACGATTGGTGATGAGTTGTTGCAGGCCGTGCTCAGTCGAACTTCGGATGCACAGATGAAGAGTATTGTAGCGACCATTCAGAAGGAGCAAAACCGGATTATCCGTAATGACCGGATACGTATGCTCATTGTGCAAGGCGCAGCCGGCAGTGGCAAAACATCCGCGGCGCTCCAGCGTGTGGCATATCTTCTCTATAAATACCGCGAGCATCTGCAAGCGGATCAGATGGTTCTTTTTTCACCAAATCCAATGTTCAACAGTTATGTCTCCACGGTACTGCCTGAGCTTGGGGAGGAAAACATGTTGCAAACGACCTTCCAGGAGTATCTGGAGCGCCGTTTGGGTCGTGAATATCAACTGGAAGATCCGTTTATTCAACTCGAATATGTACTTACGGGGACGGAAGATCCCGATTACGATGTTCGCATGTCCAGCATTCGCTTCAAGTCGTCCGAAACGTTCCTCAAGGTGATTACACGTTATAAGGAAAGTATGTTGTCAGGTGGCATGAAATTCAAGCCGGTTCGCTTCCAAGGCCGAGCGATTGTCACGTCAGAGGCTATGGCTGAGAAATTCTACAGTTTTGAGTCATCCGTTAAGCTGGTGAGTCGACTGGAGCTGTTACGGGACTGGATGCTGAAAGAACTGTCTGCCTTTGGTAAAGGTGAACTGGATGCGCCTTGGGTTGATCAGCAGCTTGATCTGATGGAGCCGGAGGATCTGCAACGCGCGTATCAACGGTTGAAGCGCAAGCAAAAAGGAAAGACCCATACGTTTAATGACTTCGAGCAGGAAAGAGGGATTCTGGCACGTATGGTGGTCAGTGACCGACTCAAACCGTTGCGAAAATGGATTAAGTCCTTACGATTCGTTGATATAAGACAATTATATGCACATCTATTCAACGATCAGGCTCAGATGGAGCGATTGCTGGGTGACGAAGCGCTGCCTGCTCAATGGGATGAAATCTGTAAGATGACTTTACGCAGATTGAAGCTTCAGGAGTTGGCATATGAAGATATTACGCCATACTTGTACTTGCGTGAGCTTATGCTTGGATTCCATATTAACTCGAATATTCGTCATGTCATTATTGATGAAGCCCAGGATTATTCTGCGTTTCAGTTGGCATTTATGAAGAGATTGTTCCCACGGGCGAAAATAACAGCACTTGGTGACTTTAATCAGGCAATCTATGCCCACTCTTCAGTACTTAGTGGAACAGGACCCTTGACTAACCTGTACGGACCAGACAACACGGAAGTCATTGAGCTGACCAGAAGTTATCGATCTACCCGGGAGATCGTGGAGTTTACACGTGGCATGGTGCCTGGTGGGGAAGAGATTATTCCATTTAACCGCAGCGGTGAGAAACCTAAAGTGATCGTTTCTTCTGATTCAGAGCGTCATATGAATGTCATCACGACAGACCTCAAGCACTTGATTAAGGAAGGGTACGAATCGGTTGCAGTTATCTGCAAAACCGCCGAAGAGAGCAGAGACGTACATGCTGCATTGAGTAAGGCGCTGCCCACAGCACCGAAGTTAATCAAAAAAACGACGCTGGCTTTTGAGCAGGGTGTTCATGTCATCCCAGCGTATCTGGCCAAAGGTGTGGAATTCGATGCAGTCCTGATCTATGACGGCTCTGCGGAGCAGTATGCTCAGGAGCATGAACGCAAGTTGTTCTATACGGCTTGCACACGAGCGATGCATCTGCTGCACGTTTACTGCGTGGGCACACCAAGTCCGTTCATTACCGCCCAGTCGGAAGAACAGTATGATCTTGGCAAGGTGTCTGCTGCGCAAGTGGACTGACATAACACTTCATATGCATGAAGAAGGCTTCCGTTCAATGGAACGGGAGTTTTTCTGTATATGATACATATATCGGGAAGAAGCTAGCTTAGCGAGGGAATTATACGTGATGAGGTTACAGCCATATAGGTGATCGTATTGATAAAAATACCTAACGTGAATTCGTAAGGATTGGGTCCCGTGGATAAATACGTCTGCATAATTTGTATTTAAGCACAATGGATGTGATTTTTCTTTACACATGAGGTCCGGACTCATATAATCGTAACAATATATTTTTTTTGGATCGTTTATTAAAGGAGGCAACAAAATGAACAAACCATCTTTTGAACGGCCACTTATGGCCGATTGTGTACCGGATCTGGTCGCTACAGCACGGGGAGATTTGCCAGCGACTTTGGTCATTCGGGGAGGTACGCTGGTAAACGTGATATCGGGTGAGATTTTGCCTGAGATGTCCATAGCTGTACAGGGAGCTCGAATCGCTTATGTCGGTAAAGATGTAAGCCACACTATCGGAGAACATACGCGGATTATTGAAGCAAACGGTAAGTATATCGCTCCTGGTCTGTTGGATGGACACTGCCATATCGAAAGTACACAGATGAAAGTAACCGAGTTTGCGAGAGCGGTATTGCCTTCAGGCACGACCGGAGGTTTCTTTGACCCTCATGAGATCTCTAACGTGCTTGGCCTCAAAGGTCTGAGAATGATGCTGGATGAAGCGCGGACCACACCGATGGCTGCTTATATGCAGGTGGCTTCCTGTGTCCCTTCCACGCATCCAGGATTGGAGACAACAGGTGCTTATATCGGACCTGAAGAGGTAGCTGAGGCTCTTTCCTGGGGTCCGGACATGATTGGTCTTGGTGAAGTGATGAACTTCCCTGGAGTGGTCTATGGGGATGAGACGATGATCGGTGAGATACAGGCAACGCTCCGGGCAGGTAAAGTGGCAGACGGTCATTTCACCTGGGCTGCAGATGACTGGCGTCTGCCAGCCTACGCAGCGAGTGGTGTTACAGGGGATCATGAATGTGTGACCAAGGAAGATGTGGTTGAACGTCTGCGACTCGGGATGTACGCGAAGATGCGCCAAGGTTCAGCATGGCATGATGTGGCTGAGACGATCAAAGCCTGCACTGAGCTTGGTCTGGATACACGCCGGATGATGCTGGTGACCGATGACCGAAGCTCTGAATCGTTGCTCAAAGAAGGACATATGGATTTTGTTGTTCGTCTCGCAATCTCCCAAGGGGTGAAGCCGGTTACGGCTTTTCAGATGGCAACCATTAACACGGCTGAGCGCTTTGGTGTTGCGCGCGACATTGGTGCGATTATTCCGGGCAATATAGCCGATATTATTCTACTGGACGGCCGGTTGGCGGATGTACGTGTGGGCATGACGATTGCTGCCGGGCAAGTTGTAGCTGAGAATGGGAAAATGACGGAGGTCTGGGACAGCTTCACGTACCCTGAGGAAGCGCTGAACACGGTGAAGTTAGAAGCTAATATTCAGCCGGAAGATCTGGAGTTGGCTGCACCGATTGTAGAGGGGATCATTGGTGCCAAAATCATTCATGTGACAGAGAACCATGTGGATACGAAGGAAAAACACCTGCCTGTTACCGTAGAGAACGGCAAGGTTGTGGTTTCAACTTCAGGGGAAGTATGCAAAATTGCGGTATTGGAGCGTCACAAACAAACCGGGAATCGAGCGGTAGCGCTTGTTGGAGGCATCGGCTTCACATCACCTGCAGCGATTGCGATGACAGTTGCTCATGATAGTCACAACCTGTTGATTATCGGTAATGATGATGCATTAATGGCTGAAGCTGGCAATCGCGTCATTCGTATGCAGGGCGGGGTGGCCGTGGTAACGGCAGCAGGGGTAACCGAATTCCCGCTACGGATTGCAGGTTTGATGTCAACCGAATCTTTTGAAGTCGTTGCAGCCCAATCGGCAGCAGTCAGTGAAGCTTTACAGTCCGCAGGATGTACGTTGAATAATGCGTTCATGACGCTTTCGTTGCTCGCGCTGGTTGTGATTCCAGAATTACGTTTGTCCGACAAGGGGCTTGTGCGGATCTCGGCAGAAGGTATTGAACTGGTGTCTCTTTTCGATGAAGTGGTTGACAATACACCGGTAGCTCCATCGGGTAATGAATGAACGGAAATGTCGACTAGGCATCATTAAATAGGGTTCCATATAAAGCCGCCTTAGGGCGGTTTTTTGGTGTGTTTTGAGAGAAAACGCTTTCTAGGTCTTCTGGAGCTTGGTGTACATATGGCAATAATGACTGAAGTCATGCTGGAATAAGGATTGAATTTGAAAATAATAAATAATTGTGACTTTTGAACTATACATACAGAACTACGAATTCCCGAAATATAGTTATATGATTCTTTCGTCGTAAGTCTTAAAGATGATATTGCATATAAAAGCAATCCGAATTCGTCGTACCTAATAAGTATCCATTAAATGAATATGAAACGACACAATTTCATCCAGATTTGCACGTCAGAGCTGATAACTTCAGAGGGAGTGTACAAATATGAAAAGCAAAAGGGGTTACCGTTTTATCTTATTACTGAGTTGTTTGATCTTGTGTGCGAGCACAGCCTGTTCTTCGAAAGCCGTTGCCATTGGTTCTGTGGATAGTTATGAAACGATTCATGGTAACCTTGATGTGCCGGTAAGAGCGACGTGGGTGTGGGACACAACCCAGATTCGAAGCAATCCTCAAGAGTTGTTAAATTACGCTACAGCGAATAAGATCAATACGATCTATCTGCAGATGAACCGGGATGTAAAAATTCCTGATTATAAAAGTTTTATCCGTCAGGCCAGAGCCAAGAACATTGCGGTTGACGTCATGGATGGAAGATCAGCGTGGGGATTGACGGAAAGCCGGGAGCAGATTGCATCTTTCCTGGACTGGATCGAGGCATATCAGGCGCAGGCGTTGTCCAATGAAAAGTTTGCTGGTATTCATCTGGATATTGAGCCACATGTGCACCCGCAATGGAAAATCAATCAAGCCAGTGTGATTACGCAGTGGCAAGGCAATGTGGAGTACATTGTTGAGCGAGCATCACGGATGAAGATGCCAGTAGCGGCTGATCTGCCTTTCTGGCTTGATAACTACAAGATTCCGGGTTCCACGATGGCCGTAAGCAGTTGGATGATTCGCAAGTTTGATTCCATCACCATTATGGCTTACCGCGATACAGCTGCTGCAATCTATAGTGTAGCGAAGGATGAACTTGCAGAAGCAGCTCTGCTCGGCAAGACGATCTCGATCGCCGTGGAAACAAAGCAAAGCAAGGAAGGTGACTTCATTACTTTTTATGAAGAGGGATCTGCTTATATGGAAACACAATTAAAATTGGTCGAAAAAATGGCTTCAGTACATGCGTCCTTTAACGGTTTCTCCGTACATGAGTACACTTCATGGAAGACACTGAAAAAGTGAGAAACTGTTAAGCTTCAAAGCGTAAGGCTGATAGCAGCGAATGAGATGAGTTCTAACTGAGCCAGTGTGGCTCAGATCAGATCGTTACCTCACTCGTTCCCAGGAAAGTTGATAAAGTAGATAAAGAAGGTGTTTGCAGCTGAATAGCTGTGAGCACCTTCTTCTTTTACACCCTTTTACACCTGTACCAGGGCAGACTCCACTCCTACGTTCTCATAGAACATTTTGCGATACTGTGAAGGTGTAGTGGCTTTATGCTTTTTAAATGTAGTGATGAAGTAGCTTAGATGCTCAAAACCCACATCCATGGCGATATCAACAATTTTGTGATCCGTATTCTCAAGCTGAACGCAGGCCTGTTGAACGCGGTAATAGTTAATGTAATCAACTGGGGTTTTCTGCACCATCTGTTTGAAGAAACGACAGAAGTGCCCTTCACTCATATTGGCCTCATCAGCAAGTTCTTTCAGCTTTAATGGTTCAGGATAACGTTTGTGAATATAACTGAGCACGGATTTCAGGCGCTCTACCTTGTCATGACTCCCTGTAGCTACAGTGCCTTTGAGCGGAGCAGGTCTCATATGTTCGAACATTCGGGCAAATATGAGGTACAGGTACGCTTTTGTTGACATTTCACACGTTTCGGTTCGGGTGGCATGGTCCGCAAATATGCGTTTCAGGTGATCCAGAATTTCTTGTCCCCAATCCTCATCTGCCTTGATATGGCTTGGGGGAATCACCGTTTTGCGTACCAGTGGACCGATGAATTTCTCTTGGACCGTATCGAAGGCACGGCTGCCAAGCAGTTCGGGATTAAATACAATGGAAGAGAATACGCAGGGCACATCGCCCTTCAGATACCCCGCATGAATCTCACCTCGATTGATGAAAATGGCTTCTCCAGCTTGAACCTCAATGGTGTTCATATCAATTTGAAAGACGGCGCAGCCCTGGGTCACCATGGTGAACTCCATCTCATCATGCCAATGGCAATCCAGAATGCTATCCCCGTTCAGTTGTTGAATATCCGGGTACACACTGACGGGATACATGGCATTGCCGTGAATCCGGTCTTCCCGTAATCGCTCACGTTCCATATCAGATTCTCCTTTTGTATCATTATTAATGTAATCGTTTCCATAGATTGGTGATGATGTTCAAGAATCGGGTAGTTATTATCAAAATCGTGATATATTTGGTCAAAATAAGAGAAGAAATTCGTTATTAATATCAATATTATTATAATATAACCAAAGGGGGAAAGAAAACATGAAATTTACTGATGGATTCTGGATGACTCGTGAAGGGTACCAGATTCAAAACCCGACTGACATTCGTGATATTGTGCAAAAAGATAATTCTGTGACCGTATATGCGGCAACTAAATATATTCGCAGCAAAGGCGACACGTTGAACGGTACATTGCTGAAAGCAACGTACAGCTCACCAATGCCTAACGTTATTCGTGTAACCTTGAATCACCATAAGGGCGGCGTGAAAAAAGGGCCTGTATTTGAGCTTAACACACAAGAAGCCAACGTTGAGATCTCAAAAAATGAACAAGGTGCTGTTTTGAAAAGTGGCAACCTGGAAGTTCAAATCGACAAAACAAATGGTTGGGACGTTAGCTTCCTGTATGGAGGAAAACGGATTACAGGTAGCGGTCAAAGAGCTGCTGGTTATATTACAGGTCCAAGCAAGGAAGCGTACTTCCGGGAGCAGCTTGATCTCGGTATTGGTGAATACGTTTACGGACTTGGTGAGCGCTTCACACCGTTTGTTAAGAATGGTCAAATCGTCGATACCTGGAATGAGGACGGCGGTACAAGCAGTGAGCAGTCCTATAAAAACATTCCGTTCTACCTGTCCAATAAAGGATATGGCGTATTTGTAAACCATCCTGAACGCGTATCATACGAGATTGCATCCGAGAATGTATCTAAAGTTCAGTTCAGCGTAGAAGGCGAGACGTTGGAATACTTCATTATCGGCGGTGACAATCCAAAGGATGTACTTGATAATTATACGAAATTAACAGGTAAACCAGCGCTTCCACCGGCATGGACTTTTGGTCTGTGGCTGACAACATCATTCACAACGGATTATGATGAAGCAACGGTTAATCATTTCGTAGATGGTATGGCTGAACGTGATCTTCCACTTTCTGTATTCCATTTTGACTGCTTCTGGATGAAGGAATACCAATGGTCTGATTTTGTATGGGATGAAGCGATGTTCCCGGATCCGGAAGGCATGCTTGCACGTCTGAAAGAGAAGGGCCTTAAAATCTGTGCTTGGATCAATCCATATATTGCAGAAAAATCCTACTTGTTCGATGAAGGTATGGAGAACGGTTATCTGGTGAAAACAGCGGATGGCAGCGTATGGCAATGGGATATGTGGCAAGCAGGTATGGCTCTGGTTGACTTCACGAATCCGGATGCTGTGAACTGGTATAAGAGTAAGCTGGAAGTCCTGCTGGATCAAGGTGTAGATTCCTTCAAGACTGACTTTGGTGAAAGAATTCCGACAGATGTTGTGTACTTCGATGGTTCTGATCCGGTTAAAATGCACAACTATTATACACAGCTCTATAACAAAGCTGTATTTGAATTGCTCGAAGAGAAGATTGGCAAAAACGAAGCTGCCCTGTTTGCACGCTCTGCAACAGCAGGTGGGCAACAGTTCCCGGTTCACTGGGGTGGTGACTGCTCTTCCACGTATGAATCTATGGCTGAATCGCTTCGCGGTGGCCTCTCACTCGGGCTTTCCGGTTTCGGATTCTGGAGCCATGATATCAGTGGTTTTGAAAGCACAGCGAGCCCTGACGTATACAAACGCTGGGTACAATTCGGACTGTTATCTTCACACAGTCGCCTGCACGGAAGCACTTCCTATCGTGTGCCTTGGCTGTTTGACGAGGAATCCGTGGACGTTGTTCGTGACTTTACCAAACTCAAAATCAGCCTGATGCCGTACCTGTACAATTCTGCGGTTGAGTCAACGGTAAAAGGTATTCCGATGATGCGCGCTATGCTGCTGGACTTCCCAGAGGACCCAACAACATACAGCCTGGATACGCAATATATGTTTGGTGACTCGATTCTGGTGGCTCCAATCTTCAACAAGGAAGGTGATGTGCGTTATTACCTGCCTGAAGGAACTTGGACGAACTATCTGACAGGAGCGAAAGTACAAGGTGGACGCTGGATCAGTGAAAACCATGACTTTAAAACACTACCAATGATGATTAAGCCAAACAGTCTGATCGCTGTGGGTGCGGTGGATAGCAAACCGGATTATGACTTTGCAAATGATGTGTCCTTGCACTTGTTCGAACTGGCTGATGGTCAAACGGCTCAAGCTGTTGTTGTGAACCAAGCGGCTGAACAGGAGCTGACAGTTAACGTTACACGTAAGGGATCAGTGCTGGATGTTCATGCTGAAGGTGCAGGTAAACCTTGGAACATCGTACTTCGCGGTATTGAAAGTGTATCCAGCGTTGAAGGTGGTTCCCAAGTGTCTGGTGCAAATGGTGTTGTTGTTACGGCAGCAACAGGCGCAAGCGCGCTTACAATCCAACTGTAAAATGATATAGTAAAAGAAAAGGACGGTGCCGAAAGGTGCCGTCTGTTTGTCTACGATGATAGGAGATTGAATGAAATGAGTACAATGAATTCGGGTTTGCACTGCACGATATCAGCAGAGATGCTACATCAACTGGTAGAAATTCATTTTGGAAGCGATACCAAAGTGAAGGAGTTTGGTCTCCTGCAAGGTGGACTTTTTAATACAACCTATCGGATTCACCTTGAACATACATCCTATACGGATGTGATTTTACGTTTGGCTCCAGAGCGGGGAGAGATGGCGGCTGGTTCTGCGAGTGATCCCCTATTTTCGTTTGAACGTACGATGATGGCGGCTGAACCGATTGTGTATGAATATTACCGTAAGGCAGGCATTCCTGCTCCCAACATTATCGCTTGTGATGACAGCGGATCGATCATTCCAAGAACGTACATGTTTATGGAGTTTATCCCGAGTAAGCAGCTGGATCACGCATCGATTTCAGATATAAACAAAGAGCGATTGTACCATCAGCTTGGCGCCTATACCGCCATCATGCATCAGATCGAGGGTGCTTCGTTTGGCTGGCCGCAGGGTGATGGGACGATTAGAGGCTCGGATCAATGGTCCGAGGTGCTGCACTCTTTTGCAGAAGAAACAGCACTTAAAGCGGCACGAGCCGATTATATGCCAGGTGTCGGAGAAGAGATCGTAGCTATATTCATGAAAAATAAAGACTTATTTGATCAAGTGATCCGTCCGGTACTCGTTCATAATGACCTGTGGGAAGCCAACGTGCTTGTTCATCAGGAAAACGGTGAGCTGAACATTGCGGCCATCATTGACGGAGATCGTTCCATGTTTGCAGACAGGGAGTTTGAAGCCATATTGTCGTCAGAATCAGCGGCTTTTCATGAAGGATATGATCGTCCACTGGACTCATCCGCTGAAGGACAGGCACGCAGGCTTGCCTATCGAATACTGTCTTCGTATTTTAATGCCTACGTTCATGAACATCAGGTCAATCAACCTGAAGATGGTCAGAAGTATCACCAGCGCACGCTGGATTTACTGGAGCAATGGAAGCAACTTGGACTTAACTAATTCGCAGGGGGAATGAAGGATGAAGGAGTATCATCAATACCCGATGTGGGATGCGTCACTTTCACTTGAGGAAAGGTTGGATGACCTGATTGCACGGTTGACAACGGAGGAGAAGATCAGACTAATTCCTACACGCGAAGCAGCTGTACCAAGACTGGGCATTCCAGCCTACAACGTTGGGGGCGAAGCTGCCCACGGGGTTGCATGGAAAGGGGAGGCGACGGTATT
Source organism: Paenibacillus sp. FSL K6-1122 (assembly GCF_037977015.1). Taxonomy (NCBI): domain Bacteria; kingdom Bacillati; phylum Bacillota; class Bacilli; order Caryophanales; family Paenibacillaceae; genus Paenibacillus; species Paenibacillus sp. FSL K6-1122. The sequence goes on from NZ_CP150272.1 coordinate 2,459,280, forward strand.
TCCGCAACCTCTCGGTCTATCGAGTACCTGGAATACGAGACTTATGCGGGAGATTGGTTCAGTCATTGGCGATGAAGCTAGGGCATATCATCACCGTGATCCTGAAGTTCACGGGCTAACTTTGTGGGCACCAACGGTTGATCTGGAACGTGACCCACGCTGGGGTAGAACAGAAGAGGGATATGGCGAGGATCCGGTCCTCACGGGAGAAATGTCGGCGGCTCTCGTCAAAGGTATGCAGGGGAATGATCCTTTTTATCTGAAAATGGTTGCGACATTGAAACACTTTTTTGCCAATAATAATGAGAAAGATCGGCTGAATTGTTCATCCAGCATTGATCCGCGCAATCTGCATGAATATTATTTAAAAGCATTTGAGACACCATTTGTGGAAGGTGGAGCCTTGTCCATGATGACAGCTTACAATTCCATCAATGGTACACCTGCCATTGAAAGTCCATATGTGAATGATGTGGTTAAGGGTGAGTGGGCGATGCCCGGTTTTATTGTATGTGATGGTGGGGATTTGTCCCAGACGGTCGATTATCACCGTTACCATACCAGCCATGCCGAGTCAGCAGCAGGTGCATTGAAGGCAGGAGTGGATTGTCTTACAGATGAAGTTGATCTTGTTGTATCTGCTCTGGAGGAGGCTCTTGACCGGAATCTGTTGGAAATAGCTGATTTGGACAGAGCGATCCGCAACATCTTTGGTGTGCGAATGCGACTTGGACAACTCGATCAGTCCGGGCTCAATCCATATTCGTCTATTCCCGAGTCGGTATTATGTGCACCGGAACATGCCAAACTTAGTTATCGTGCCGCTGCCGAATCGATTGTTTTGCTCCAAAATGATGGATTACTTCCCTTGCAGGCAGAAGCGTTGCAGAAAATCAGTGTGATTGGGCCACTTGCGGATGTTGTCTATACCGATTGGTACAGTGGCACACTGCCTTATCGTGTATCCGTCCTCGATGGATTGCGCAATCGGCTACCTGAAGCAGACGTGACCTATGTGGATGGGAATGACCGTATTCAGCTGAAGACAACAAACGGTCAGGTTATAACCTTGGGTGTGGAAGGTACACTCGTCGCTATACCGGAAGTCAGTGCACCTACTGCCGCCGAATTTGAACATCAGGATTGGGGTTGGGGAAGTCATACGCTGAGAAGTGTAAACAATAATCGATACGTTAGTTTAACCGAGCAAGGCATATATCAGGCAAACGCACCGGAGATTGGTGGCTGGTTTGTGAAGGAAGTTGTTCGTATAGATCCTCTAACGGATGGAAGTAACACCTTGCGGACGTGGAACGGTATCCCTGTTGGACTGAGCGAATATCAGGGACAATCTGCTGTATCACCACTCCGGCCACAAGGAGAAAAAACTACAGCTACAGGTACAACTCAGGGTAATGTGAGTGCCTCTGGACACGCAATTCAATCACCAGGTAATACACAGAGACCTTCTGCATTCAATATTGATATTGTGAAACGCGGAATACAACAAGCCGTAGAAGCTGCACGTGGCAGTCAGGCATCTGTCGTTGTTGTTGGCAACAGCCCATATATCAACGGCAAAGAAGAAATTGACCGCCCAAGTCTGCTGCTTCCGCCGAGTCAGGTCGAGCTTGTCAAAGCCGTGTGTGAAGCCAATCCCAATACAGTGGTTGTCATTATGGGCAGTTATCCATTTGCCTTGCAGGAGTTGAAAGGTATTGCCCGCGCAATCGTTTATATGACACATGCAGGTCAGGAATTGGGGAACGCGCTTGCAGATGTACTGTTAGGTCATTATGCCCCTGCAGGTAGATTAAATATGACATGGTATGAAGACGAATCACAGCTTCCTGACATGATGGATTATGACATCATTCAGAATGGCATGACTTATATGTATCATGAAGGACCGGTTCAATATGCATTTGGTCATGGCCTGACGTATTCCGAATTCGAATACGAAGCGATTCGTGTAAGTCGCAGTGCTTCGGGGGAATCCACCACCACAGATCAATTGAAGATTGAGGTGGAGGTACACAATAAGGGTGAACGTGACAGTGATGAAGTTGTTCAGATCTATGGATCTTCACATACCTCGCGTGTGAAACGTGCTCAGAAGCAACTGCTTGCTTTCCGTCGTGTTCATGTCAAAGCAGGGATGCGTGTTACGATAAGTTTCGAAGTTCCTGTTCAGAAGCTGGCGTTATGGGATGTTACCCGAGATCGATACTGTGTGGAGACAGCGACCTGGGCCATCCTGGCAGGGCGTTCTTCCACAGATATACGTCAGTCGGCTGATATTAAAATTGAAGGTGAGACGATTCCGGATCGTCCGTTACACTTGCTTACCTTTGCCGAGAATTACGATGCTTGTGCAGGTGTTCTTCTGGATGAATGTCTGGAAGGGCGTTCGGCAGTTCGGGCAATCACTCCGGAAGAACCTTTATATCGAGAGGAGCAGTCGTCTTGGATCGCTTTCAACCATAATGCTGTTCAAGAAGTACAAGGATTTGAAGCCAGAGTGGCAGCTTTTGGGGAAGAGGGAAGACTGGAGATTCGTTCCGAAGGACTGGAGGGCGAACTGCTCGGTGTGTGTGAAGTTTCTGGACCTGGAGGCAGTGTGAATGGGAAAGATATCAAGTGGACAACAGTTCAGTGTTTGCTTGAGGCGCCACATAAGGTGAATGCGCTATATATTGTCTTCAAAGGTGGAGCAGCGTTACGGCACTTTAGATTGTTGTAGTTGTAGCATGTCCTGAATAATCAACCTCCGAAACAAGCACAATAATGCTGTTGTGTGTAGAATCTGTAAAGGTGGTTGTGGTATGAACGATAAAAAGTGGGACCTCGTCGCACTTGCTTCCATCCCTTTAATTATGACCTTGGGTAATTCCATGCTAATACCGATCCTGCCACAGATTGAACGTGAGTTGAAGGTATCTGCATTTAAGGTCAGTATGCTCATTACAGTCTACGCTGTAGTTGCCATCCTGCTTATTCCTCTTGCAGGGTACTTGTCGGATCGTTTTGGCAGAAAAGCAGTTATCATTCCCAGCCTCGTTATTGCAGCCGTCGGAGGTGCTGTCGCTGGTGTGGCAGCATGGATGCTGAACGGAAACATAGCCTACTGGACCATTCTGGGTGGCAGGTTATTGCAGGGAATAGGTGCTGCTGGCGCATTTCCTATTGTTATCCCGTTGGTTGGGGACATGTTCAATGATGAGAACGAAGTAAGCAAAAGCCTAGGTATCATTGAGACCTCGAATACGTTTGGTAAAGTCATAAGTCCGATTCTGGGTGCAGCGCTGGCGGTCTGGTTGTGGTATGCGCCATTCATGGCTATTCCTATCCTTTGTGTACTTTCTCTGGTTCTTGTTATTTTCCTGGTGAAGACTCCCCGGAAAAAAGAAAAGCCTCCCACCTTTCCTGAATTTGTAGCATCCATTCGTGACGTATTAAAAGAAAAGGGACGCTGGTTGTATGCGTTGTTTGCAATCGGCGGTATTTGCATGTTTGTCATCTTTGGTGTGTTATATTATCTATCCGAGACGCTGGAGAGCGAATTTGCCCTGAAAGGTGTACTTAAAGGACTTGTCCTTGCGATTCCGCTGGCAGCGTTATGTCTTTCTTCTTTCCTGGCAGGGAAGTGGATTGGGAAGAACAAAACACGAATGAAATGGCTTGGCTTTGCAGGACTTGCGCTTCTGACGGTATCCCTTGGCGTTATAGGTTTATTCGATAATATTTATGTTGTAGTAGGTCTTTTCACATTGGGGAGTGCCGGAATAGGTGCAACGTTACCATGTCTGGATGCCTTGATTACAGAAGGCGTAGACAAAAAACAGCGGGGCACAATCACGGCTCTGTTCAGCAGCATGCGATTCATTGGGGTATCTCTCGGTCCACCTGTCGTTTCTTTGTTGATCGGTTCTCATCATTTCCTGCTTTTTGGTGTGCTCGCCGCGTCTGGCGCCGTGGGCGGATTGCTCACCTTATTTGCAGTTAAGCCGGATAAGGGAGATCAACCTACTTCAGGAAGCAAGCAGAAACAGGATGAAACATCTATGGATGTGATCGAGACGAGTAGAAGGTATGCTCCCATAGGTCGCAAGAAAAGTCCATTTTAGATAGACGGTGCTGTACGCTGCGTTCATTTCGATGCTGTCTTAAGTGTAACATTCAGATTTGTTCCAAAAAAAACGCGTTTACGCCTAAGAAAGCGGATGAATTTGCTTTCTCGGTGTAAACGCGTTTCTCGTTTCTATGAGCAGAATGACTTTAACCAATCATTCGTGTTTGCTCTTATTCGACTGGCTTGTTTCGGTGTTGCCGGCTCCAGATTCTGAATTCTTGGATTGATCTTGAGGTGGTTCCGTTGCGGTAATATGCGTATGAGCGAGCAGAGCATGAGGTTCAATGGAGAAGCTGCCGCTTCGTTTTCCCTGAATCAGATATATAAGCAAGAACAGAATCATAAACATCACGGAATATCGATACATATCGGTATAACTGGTTATGGCCGCAATGGCACCAAGAAGAAGGGCACCGGTCGCGATACCCAGATCCAGCGAGTTTAAAAACATACCATTAGCCATACCCCGTTGAGTAGGAGATACAACTTGAATCATCCAGGTCTGCAGAGACGACTGCATGGAACCATAACCGACTCCGTAGATAAAGGCAGCAATGAACAGGAGGGACATGGAGGTTGCATACGAGAGCAGAATGAGGCCGACAGCAACGAATATTGCCCCTGGAATGAGCAGTGCTTTTGGCCCTTTATTGTCATAGATCCGTCCTGCAAATGGTCTAACCAATAACACGGCGAGTGCATTGAACAAAAAGAACAGCGCAGGATTGGCCAGATTGGCTTCCTTACCATACAAAACGATGAATCCGACAAGCCCGCCATAGGTGATGGATAATAGGCAATTCAGCACACTGGGCAGAATCAGCTTGCGGTTGAAAGGTGTCTTCTGTTTTGGGTTGGACCCTGAAGCACTTGTTGTGGCTTGTGGCATGATGGTTGTACTGTTATCGGTTCTGACTGCTTTTTTGCGTGTCAGCGAATAACTCAGTGGATAGATCACAGCGAGCACACCCGCAGTACATAACATCAGGGTTACAAAACCTGCTCCCTGGAGCAGAGTGACCCCAATGATTGGCCCCATAGACATAGCCAGGCTAGTTGATAGACCAAAGTAACCCATACCTTCACCCATTCGTTTCACGGGCACAATGTCCGAGGCCATCGTTGGAAAAGCGGTACTGCTCATACCAAACCCGATACCAAACAACATTCTGAGCAACAAGAGCACAGCTATGCCGGCAGCAAAATAATAGCCGAGCGTTGCCAGCAGGGCTACGGACAGGCCTATATAGATCATGGCGTTACGAAGACCCTTCTCCAGTGCTTTCGCGGAATAGAGACGGGCTGCTATGGCACTTAGTGCAAACAGACAGGTGAATAAACTTACTTCAAATGCATTGGCGTGAAATCGCTCCTGAACGTAGGACGGAAGCGGAGAGACAATCATGTGCAGTTGCAAGAACAACAAGAAGTTGCACAGCATCAGCAGTATAAAATCGGTAGTCCATAGTCTAACTTGTTGTGTAGATTGTTCTTTCATGATGATGTATTCCCCCTGAGTTGTGATTCATTACAAGTTGCGGTTAATGAGGGAAAGAGTATGTTTAAATGCTCCCATCTGGTCTTCGGATATACCTTCAGCAAGTTCTTTATTCATTTCTCTTTCAATCGGAACGAGGATATCAATTAACGCTTTGCCTTCCGTGGTGAGATATAACAGATAGGCTCTGCGATCCTGTTCGCTGGTCCGGCGTTCTACCCAGCCTTTTTTCTCAAGCAGATCAATAATCCGCGCAGTGGTGGGTTGGTCTTTGAAGACACGTGCAGCGAGCTCCTTCTGATTCACACCTTCACCGCGGTCAACATTAAAGAGAACAGAAAATTGCTCTGTCGTAATATCATAAGGTTTGAATCGCGTCGCAAGTAAAGCTACAGCTTTACGATGTGTGAAACCCAGCATGAATCCAACAGATTGTTCCAGTGTATAGTCCATGTGATTGCTAGACCTCGCTTCCATAATAAAATGTCCCAATTAATTAGTTGTTACAACAACTATATGTCAAACAAGTATTTTTGTCAAAATGAAATATTCTCATATCGAACTTACGTGTGCGCTGTGCAATGATCCGAAAATACTGTTAGAATAGGGATGAAACCGCTTTTATAGAATCGATGTCTAGCGTGCTTGAAGAATGGAGAAAACCAATCTGCTCTAACTGATGTTGGAGTTGAACAAGGAGAGCTGTGTATGCTAAAGAATATACCCGCAATAATACCTCCAGAGTTACTCAAAATCATGTCCGAAATGGGTCATGGAGACGAGTTGGTTCTGGCGGATGGCAATTTCCCCGCAGCCAGTCATGCCAAGCGACTAGTACGTTGTGATGCACTGGGAGTTGTTGAACTGTTGGATGCCATCCTGCAATTATATCCACTGGATACCTATGCTGAGCGTCCCGCTGCTGTCATGCAGGTTGTGAAAGGGGATCAGGTGATCCCGATCATATGGGAAGACTACCGCCGGTTGATTGAAGAATATGAAGGCATCACGGATGCTTTTGATCATGAAGAACGATTTGATTTTTATAAACGGGCTTCGAATGCCTATGTGATTGTTGCAACTGGTGAGCGAGCGCAATACGCCAACCTGATTTTGAAGAAAGGCGTCATTTTCCCCGATGCTGATCCTGGTCAGGAACAGCAGAATGCTGAATCGAACTGAATAATTACGGCGACGGAGCAGTGGATGCTTTGGTCGCCTTTTTTATTTTTGCCAATACGAAGTAAATATAACAAAACGTACAGAATTGGCATGGACTAGATAAGCAGGATGCAATCTGGAAACGCGCATGAACGAATGTCAGCTCACTGCTCAAGATACTACAAACTTTGATGCAGATGATGAATGGGGAAAAGGGAAGGACTGTTTTACAATTGAAAGAAATACAAAGGGGGAGACGATGCTCTCCATCCCAGAGGAGTTGAGTGAAATGCAGCACCGAATCAGACAAGCGGGTCTTCTTGATAGTAACGAAGTGGGACGTTTGTTCAATGAGTACAGGATGTTCTACAACCAAAATGCTGATATTGAGGCAGCACGTCAGTATATTAGAGAACGAATGGAAGGCCATGAATCGGTGATTTTGGTAGCAGAAAAGCCACTCTCGAAAGGCTTAATTTGTACTGGATTCGTTCAGCTATATCCCAGTTTTAGTTCGGTATCGATGGGGCCTGTCTGGGTGCTTAATGATCTATATGTGCATCCGGATTATCGTCAGCAAGGCATTGCCAGGAAGCTCTTGCAAGCAGCCAAGCAATTGGCATCTGAGCGAGGAGTTCTTCGTATATCACTCTCAACTGAGTTAAGTAACAAACAAGCGCAAGCTTTATATGAATCCGAAGGATATGCACAGGATACCAAATTCATGTATTATGAACTTAACGTATAAGAGGTTGCTCCAAAAGATGGACTATATGAATGAATGGCACACTTGTGTCGTCGGCAACAAGGGAGGGGAGTCGCAACATGATGCAGTGGATTGCCATGATCACGATGTTAATTGATCATATAGGGGCTGTCTTTTTTCCACATATTATAGAGTTGAGGATCATAGGTCGTATCGCTTTTCCAATCTATGCTTTTGCAGTGTATATCGGTTATAAACATACACGAGACGTACAAAAATACATATGGCGGCTGTTCTGGATTGCGATCATATCACAGGTGCCGTTCATGGCTGCGTTTAATCATTATTCTCTGAACGTGGTGTGGACATTGTGGTCAGCCCTGTTGGTATTATTCGTTATCGATAAATTGCCATCCAAACTACTAGGGATTCCGATTGTAATTGGAGCAGGGTGGTTCATGGAAATTAGCCAAATGGATTACGGGATGTACGGGTTGTTATTGGTTCTGTTATTCCGTTATTTCCAGGGTCCTGTACTTGTCGTGGCACATGTCTTGTTAAATGCACTATATCTTCTGCTGCATAACAGCTCTGTGCAAATGTATAGTGTGCTCGCAACAGCCGGCATTGCTATTGCTCAGTATTACCAAGCGGGATTCCGTATGAAGGGGCCACGTTGGGTCTGGCGTTATTTCTATCCAGCTCATCTTGCCATCATTGCAATTATCCGATGGGTCTAAAAATGATCCGAAAATGCGAAGAAAAGAAGCCATCTTATCGTCAGTGAATGATGATAGATGGCTCCTTTTCTTGTGACCTTATTTATTAATTAAATGCTAATGATAAAGTGAACTTACTCCATTGCTGTAGAAGTGCCGTTATGGCGCCGGATTGCAGACGGGAAATATCCAATCTGAACGGCGTAGTCTAACATGGCGGAGATGAAGCGATCATCTGTTTTTGCACATGAGATGCCAGCAGGTTCCACATAAGCCGTTGTCACAGGGCAAGCATAGACATATGCTGAATCCTTCGCACCGTCGCCTTCAAGCTGTGCAATAGCCAACTGAAGAGCTTCCGGCTCTTTGCTGATGCTCGCATCGAACAACCAACGTGTGTAATCGGCGAAAGGTAGCGTTTCGACTTCGTAACCAGCCCGATTCACAGAACGGATCAGCTCATCATAACGGATGGGCTCCGGATTACAGATGTGGAATACACGACCGGCGGTATCCTGACGTAAGGCCAGATGAACGATAGCTTCACTTGCATAGTTGATCGGTGTAAAATCAACCATCCAGTCAGCCGCAGGAGCCTTGCCGAGCAATAACATCGCTTTGATCATACGATAAAAGGCGTTGCTATCAATATTGGACTGGAAGCGTCCAGTTTCGGAGTGGCAAGTGAGATTACCTGCACGATAGATGCTGACAGGTACACCTTCCTCTGCCGCAATCATAAGCACTTTCTCGGCTTCAAGCTTGCTGTCCGAATACAGGTTGTCCACATGCAAATCAGCCGGGAACCGATCATATTGCAGGGAAGATTCCCATTGTCCGCTGAGTGCGAGATCTTCCGGAATACCCATCGTGGATACATGGTGGAAGGAAGCACCTGGTTTGCTGCGAATCAAGTCCAGCAATGCGACCGTTCCTTCCACGTTTGTTTTGGCGAACTGACCGGCATCGCCGAAATGACGTACGTCTGCAGCGCAGTGGATGACACGGTCAATTCGATCCTGAACATAAGCCCTTTGTTCAGCGGACAGACCGAGATTAGGTTGTTCGAGATCCCCTTCAATAATCTCCACGCGAGTGGAGAGTTGGTCAGTCAGTTGTTTGCCGAAATAACCTTCCAGCACGTTAGTCAAACGTTCCATTGCAGTTATTTCATTGGATGGTCGACGAACAAGGGTGTAGATCCGTGTACTGGAATTCAGAATTAACTGTTGCAGCACATGAGAGCCCAGATAACCAGTTGCTCCAGTCAGCAACACATGCTCAGGTTCACGAATGAGCGGATACCCCAACTGGGGCGTTAGCTCCACAGGGTGTTCGGATAATTGTGTAATCATACCATCGGTCACCACTGAATCCGTAACTACTGCTGCACTGAGAGACAATACTTCCACACGACGAGCGAGAGCACGGACTGTTTTCTCGGCAAAGAAGTCGGCAATGTTCAGTTGCGGATAATGTGGCTTCAGAATAACCAGTACATGAATAACCCGGAGTGAATCCCCACCGATATTGAAGAAGCTGTCTTCGACACCGAAGTCATCGTGCTGAAGGATTTCTTTCCATGCGTCCAAGATAATGGATTCCGTCTCCGTCTCAGGCATGACCCGGTCAGGGCGATCTTCATGTCGTTCCACATGAGGCAGGGATACCATCGCTTTGCGATTGATTTTTCCAGTCGGTGCAATCGGCATTTCATCCAGCTGACAGATCCACTTTGGTACAAAATAAGATGGAAGTTTTTCCGTCAGTTCTGCCTTGATGTCCGAAACAGAAAGGGTACTGCCATCTTTCGATGTAAAGTAACCAACCAGCATATTTTGTCCATCGGATTCTTTCTTCGGAATGACCGCAACGTTCTGGATCTGATCAAGCCGTGCAAAGTGATCTTCAATCTCCCCGATCTCAATCCGGTGACCACGAATTTTTAGCTGAGAGTCACTGCGACCAACATATTCCAGCATCCCGGTATCCAGCAATTTGGCAATATCGCCAGACTTGTAGATTTTCTCACCTATCGCAAACGGGTTTTCAATGAATGCTTGCGCTGTACGTTCTGGCTGATTCAGATAACCTTTGGCCAATGCAGGGGTAGCAATATATACCTCACCAGGTACACCTGCCGGACAGAGCTGTTGTTCTTCATTTACAATGTATACTTTGTAGTTATGAATCGGTTTACCGATAGGGATGTTCACCACATGTTCAGGAACCTGCTCACTGATGCGGTGAGTAGTTGTGGCTACTGTACATTCGGTAGGTCCGTACACATTAACAATATCAATCTGGTTTCCGAATTTGCGCTGGAAGGCACGAACCTGTTCACCATATAACGCTTCTCCGGCTACAGTAATGATTCTGACTTTGGCCAGCTTGTGGAAACCTTCATGGGATAAGTAGGAAGCAAGCTGATTGAAGAAAATCGTAGGCAGTATCGTAATGATGGTTGTTCCTGTCCGTTCAATTGCACTTGCGAATTCTTCAACGGATACACGTTCTTCCGCAGACAACAGATATAATTCTGCTCCATAGAACAAGGCGCCAATGGTATCCCACACGGATGCATCAAAGCTGTATGTAGCAAACTGGGTTAATACATCACCTGGTTGAATGTCACAATCACGCTGAACCACACTGCCAAGATTGGTTACACCCCGGTGGGCAATCAGTGCACCTTTGGGTTTACCGGTCGACCCTGACGTGTAGATAATATACGCAAGATCATCGGGCTGAATATCCAGATTTGGGTTACTTGCTGCAAATCCGGCTAAACGACCATCCACAGCGAGAATCTGACGGACCGTAGCTATACTGGAGAACAAGCTGGAAGCTTGGGCATAAGAAGCCTCCGTTGTCAGCACGAAGGAGGATGCCGTATCTTCCACGATATAACTGTTACGTTCTTGTGGATGCTCAGGGTCGATAGGAACATACGCACCACCTGCCTTCAGAATACCAAGCAGGGAGATGATCGTCTCCAGACTTCGATCCATAAAGATACTGACGAATTCACCTTTCTGCAATCCATTGGATAACAGAACACGTGCAACCTGATTAGCTCGTTCATTCAATTCCCTGTACGTATAACTTTTGGATGGCGATGTTATCGCCGGTGAATCTGGATATGCCGCTGCCGTTGCTTCGAACCAGCCATGAACCGTTTGATTCTCTGGTTCGAGAACAGAAGTATCATTCATTTCACGGTAAAGCAATCGATCTGAGGCGGAAAGAATATCTACCGTACCGATTGCTTTCTCACCGTCACGCACGAGGGCGAGTAGAAGAGTCTGATAATATTCTGCATATCTCAGCACGGTAGACTCTTTTAACAGTGAACTATCATAGAACAGATCGAGGATGAGCATGTTCTGATCATCTCGAACGTTCCAGTTTAATATTTGAGGAGCTTGAGGCAACTGTACACTATTCAGCATAAAAAACGATTCAGGGTATCCACCGTTTTGCAACGTGTATTCAATCTTGAGCTGCTCTGAAACTTGATGACATAGTTGGCTGAAGGTCAATTTCCCCTGAATCTGTAATGAAAGATAGGAAGCTGCCTGATCGGGGGAAAGTATACCTATGGCAAGTTCCTGTTCAGCTGACAATCGGAATAACAAGGCTGCATAAGCTGAGAGTAGTACCGGGTACACCATCTGTTCTCCATACTTCTGTTTAAGTTCACGGCTCAGAGAAGCATGTAATGTGATTTGAGCAGACTGATAAGAGAATGATTGTTGACGTCGCCCAAAATCCAGTGGAATCTGCAGAACTGGCAAGCTAGATTCCATGGAATGGGAAGAAGATGGTTGGTTTTCAATCACTTCAGTTATTCCTCCTTGGTTCAAACCGAATGTTTGTGGATTTGAATTATTGTTTGCTTACATTGAAATGAGAGATCAATTCTTGGAGTTCCTCAGACATGCTGTTAAGGCGTGTGGAGGAGTCTACCAGTGTAATCAAAGATGCTTTTTGCTCATCAACAGATGAGGAAATTTGTTCACTGCTGTTTGCTGTCTTGCTTACGCTTGAAGACAAGTCGTCCGCTGTAGCGGTCATTTCCTCCGTACCCGCAGAGATTTCTTCTGTCGCGCTTGATACTTCCTGAATCTGATTAGATACTTTTTTCGCTGCTTCTAAAATATCTTCGAACAGTTGTCCTGTTTGATCGGCTACGCTGAGTCCTGTATCTACTTCTGACGTACCTTGTTCCATTGCACGTACAGCTTGTTTAATTCCAGCTTGAATCTCTTGGATCAATACGCCAACCTGGCTGGTTGCTTGTTCAGACTGCTCGGCAAGTTTGCGTACTTCACCTGCAACAACTGCAAATCCTCTTCCTTCTTCACCAACACGAGCTGCTTCAATGGAAGCATTAAGAGCAAGCAAGTTGGTCTGGCTGGAGATACCCGAGATGATATTGAGAATATCGCCGATTTCCTGTGAACGACTCTCCAGAACCTCAATGGCAGAAGCGGTATTCTTAACCGATTCCGTAATCAGATTCATCTGTTCAGACACCTGACGGACAACACTGTTACCTTGTTGCGAACGACGTTCCATCTCATAGGCTTCATCCGCTACACTTGCCGAGCTGCTGGCAATCGTCTGGATCACGGTAGCCATCTCTGACATGGCACGTGCACTATCCCGGGTTGCCTGTTCCTGTGAACGAATGTTGGAAGTGATTTGAGTTACATTATTATTGATAGAATCTGCATTCTCACTGTTGCGCTCGGAAACTTCATATAGCTCTTTGGCAGACTGATTTACTTCTTGTGACGTGATTTGCACTTTAACGATAGTATCGTTGATTTTGCGAACCATGGTGTTGAACTTCTCGTTAACGAGTCCCAGATCGTCTTTGCCTGTCGGAATGTTGACATTCAAATTACCCCGACTTACGTCATCAATTCCTTTGATCAAGTGACGGATAGGGGAAAGTGTGTTTTTAACTACAAGGTATTGGATAATCAGGAATAACAGCAAGAAGGCTACAAGGATGATAATTCCGTTTTTGAGCAAGGAGTTTAGTCCCGCAGGTACGGCTGATGCATCTGCATCAACGGCAAAATATGAGAAAATCTTTCCGTTGCTGTCTTTGATTGGATATGCAATGGTTGTCCATGTTCCGAAATCATCGGAATAAAATGTTGTGAATGTTGGGCGATCCGTATTAAGCATTTCTTTCAGTGCATTGGCTACAACGACCGGCTGCTCATACATGTCACCAATATTTACGTTCTCACTTTGAAAAGCCTCTCTTAGATTGGTGGGCATCGCTACAAGGGAAGTTAATCTCTTGTTATCGCCACCGAGCTCAACACCGAAGATGTAGGCCTGTGCAATGTTAGGATAATATTCTTGCATCTCATCGAAATACGCTCGTAATTTCGTTTGTGTTGCTCCATCATAGCTACCTTCCGCAATAGCAGCTTGTACCTCGGTAGGATTGATATCTTCAGCCCACTTTTTGGTAATTTGTTCCACCTGTCCATGCAGCTGTTCAACAAGAACTGTTTTTTGAAAATAGTAACTGCTTGCGATAAGTGCTACCCCGATGATAACGATATTGGTAAATGAGAGTAACAAATTTTTGGAGAAAAACGACATGCTTTTCCAACTTAATGATTTCACTAAATTCCACTCCTGATCTTCTTTAAATTAAGAAACTTTAGGGTTGCATTGGTACAGTGAACTAGATCATTCCGTGATCCCCTCCAAAGGAAATTTATGCGACCATGGTCTTGGTTTATCAGTCGCTTTCGTAGAGACTTATGTACCGTATGAACCATAGGTGTCTAATTATTAAAACACATCTATAATTAATATGTCGTATAAAATGTCGTTAAATTGAATAGTATCGTTAAATTTTTTTTAATATTTTACGTATTTATGGACATATCAGATGGTTTATAGGTATTTAGAACTGTTTATTTTAAAATTTCCCATTTTTTAGCTTCATTCTGTATTCTATAACATGGTGGGTAAAAATACATCCTTCAACAAACAAAAATATGATGGCAGAGATGCAACAGAAGGCACGGATATACATCGGAAGCGGTTTTATCTATAATAACTACATATGCATTTCTCAAATTATGAGCAGCGGGGGTTTATAGATGAATCTTAAACAGATAGCAGCAGAGCGTGCGGCAGAATATGTTGAAGATGGAATGAAGGTTGGATTGGGTACAGGTTCAACAGCTTATTATGCCATCTGCCGGATCGGTGAGCGGGTACGTGATGGATTGAACATTCAAGCGGTAGCCACTTCAGAGGCTTCGGACAAGCTTGCCCGTGAATGGGGGATTCCCATCGTCCCATTTGACCAGATTGGACGTCTGGATCTGACCATTGATGGCGCTGATGAAGTAGATCCCGAATTTAACCTGATTAAAGGGGGGGGCGGGGCTCTTTTGCGTGAGAAAATCGTGGCGGCCAATAGTGACAAATTGATTATTGTAGCGGATGGCAGCAAAGCCGTGCAAAAGTTGGGGAAATTCCCGCTTCCAGTTGAGGTGGTTCCATTTGCTTCTGAGTGGACCTTCCAGGCGCTAGAAAAATTGGGGTGTCAACCACAGTGGCGGATGGATGGACAGCAACGTTATCTGACAGACAACGGAAACCTGATAGCAGATTGCCACTTGGAGGCGATTGATCACGCTGCGGACCTTAATGTTCAATTGAACATGTTACCAGGTGTTGTTGATAACGGACTATTTGTGGATATGGCTAGTACAGTCATTCTTGCCAATGCGGACGGAAGTATCGAAGAGCTTCATCGTTCTTAATATGGAAGAGGGTGCTTTTCATCGTATGAAAGAACTGCCAATCGTTGATGGGGAACTTGTACTCAGGTGTGTGGAGAAACAGGATCTGAAAGAACTCTACGAATTGATCTACAGTGATGACGTACCTGAATGGAAGCAATGGGATGCACCCTATTACCCACTTAAACACGAAAGTTATGAAAGTTTTGAACAAGGTATGCTCAAACGTATGGAAGTAGGTCCAGGCGATTCCAAACCCGTATCAATCCGTATTATTGAATCCGACAGACAAATTGTGGGTACAATCAGCTATTACATAGAAGATGAGTTATCCATGTGGCTGGAAATGGGGATTGTAATATACAGATCTGTCCAGTGGGGACGCGGGGTTGGCACACGCTCACTTACCATGTGGTCAAGTCATTTGTTCGAACAGATGCCTTTGGTTCGGGTTGGATTGACTACTTGGTCTGGTAATGAACGTATGATGCGTGCGGCTGTGAAAGCCGGATTACAGGTGGAGGGGCGAATGAGGCAGTGTCGTATCGTTCGCGGGCAGTACTATGATTCAATTCGTATGGGGATGCTCCGTGAGGAGTGGGAGCAGAAGCTGGCCCCTCATACGAGCCGAAATGTAAACAACTGATGGAGGATTATTGAAATGCTGAACACGGAGGACAATCGGGAACTGTCTTTACAATTATTCGTGGTTCTTGTTCGGGCCTACAATTCTGTGACCTCACGTTCCAATCGGGACATCCAGAGTCACGGACTGAATACGACAGAATTTGGTGTGCTTGATTTGTTATATCATAAGGGACCACAGGCATTGCAAAAGATTGGTGAAAAGGTGTTAATGTCCAGTGGTAATATTACGTATGTTGTAGATAAGTTGCAAAATAAAAATCTGCTGTTTCGTCGACCTTCCAAGGAAGATCGGCGTGTCATTTACGCTGAGTTAACCGAGGAAGGAAGAGAATTGTTCACACAGATATTTCCTCAACACCATCAGGTCATCATTGATGCTTTGGAAGGACTTGACCCTTCCGAGAAAGTAGCTGCGATTAAGATGTTGAAGAAGCTGGGACTGGCGGCAGAAGGGAAAACTGACTTGCGTTCATAACGCAGGTCAGTTTTTTTTGTGGATCTCGAAAAGTATAGGTATATACTGGCTGACTGACTTGCAAGGCCCTCCATAATATAGGAAGATTGTTCTATACATTCATCGTGTGTAAAACATGATTATCGAAAGTTCATGTATAATGGAACATAACGATTAAGAGCGGAATGGATGGATTGGATCAAGTAGAAGAACCTATCCCGATTGCAAGTTAGCTAACATCAATCTCATTCTGGATTAGTCACGAATGAAGATTGAGTGTGATGCGGGTATGAGGAGGGGTGCATCTATGAGTCATCAAGAAGCAGGAGAACGTTTGCTCCAAGAATCTGCGAACTTAGCTGATAAAATAACGGAGAAACAGTATCTCAGACAGCCCGATTTACTTGAGCGATTTGGCGAGAATGGAAAAATGCGAACCAAACAGGATTCGGAGTATAGCTTGAACTATTTGGCAGAAAGTGCGCTCGTACAGAGTCCAGGTCTGTTTACTCAGTATATTGCCTGGCTGAAAGTTCTACTTGAGGGTTATAAGGTATCACCAGAAGACCTGGCGATTAATCTCAATCTGATCAAAGAGACATTGGAAGAAGAATTTGACCATCCGTCAAAGGCACTTCTGCTCGAGTATCTGGAGATGGGAATATATAGAACAACACATATGGAGTCACAGGCGGGTTACATCAACGAATCCATGCCATATGGAGATGCCGCGCAATCGTACTTGCAGTGTTTGCTTGAGAATAAACGGAAAGAAGCCTTTGAGATCATTGAAGCCCAGTTAGAAGCCGGGGTGACGATTCGTGATATTTATCGATATATCTTTCAGACTACCCAATATGAAATTGGACGATTGTGGCAATGCCATCGTATTAGTGTGGGGCAGGAACACTTTTGTACGGCAGCGACCCAGTCATTCATATCACGTCTCTATTCTCGCTGGCTGATTCATACGGGTCAGGATAAAAAACTAGTGGCTACCTGTGTAGGCAGTGAACAACATGAGATCGGACTGCGTATGCTCACAGATGTGTTCGAGATGGAAGGTTGGGATACGCACTATCTGGGGGCCAATGTTCCCAATGGAAGTGTAATAGAGGCTATAGAGCGGCATCAGGGCGATGTTGTTGCGATTTCAGTTACGATGACGTATCACCTTCATCTGGCCAAAGAGTTGATTCATCTGATCCGTCATCATCCGGCAACGGCACATGTGAAGATTATGGTGGGGGGATATCCCTTTAATATTGATCAGGAGTTGTGGAAAACGATAGGAGCTGATGGTTATGCTCCAGGAGCCGATGAAGCGGTAGCGGTTGCAGAACAATTGCTGGCTCAGCCAGCTACATGTAATCAGCTTGATATGGTTAGGGATTAAGAGAGGGATGATGTGATGTCTAATGAGAGCGGAGAGATACAGAGGCTACGCAGAACGATTGAGCAGTTATCAGATCAGATGATCCGGAGTAAAGAGCAAGAGGAACGGACACTTACGGAATTCTCGGAAATGAATAATGAACTGGTGACACTCCAGCGTCTGCTTGCAAAGAACAATAACAGTCTTGAAGCTGCACGTCAGCAAGCAGTAGATGCAGGTGATTCAAAAATCGCATTTATTGCAGGCATCAGTCATGATTTTCGTACGCCATTGAATGGCATATTGGGGATGGCTGAGATGCTGAAGCTGTCTCCATTGTCTGAAGAACAGGAGAATTCCGTTTCCGTTATACAGGATGCTGCCAAACTGCTGCTTAAGCTGATTCAGGATCTTCTGGATCTGTCCAAACTTGAGGCGGGTCAGATGCGACTTGAACTGGGAGAAGTGGATCTGCAAGAGACGATAAACTATATTGTTCGTTTGCTCGAACCCCAAGTCAGAAAGAACGGAAATCAGTTATCGATAGACTGTGACCCCAGAATCTCTACTCTTCTTGAAGGGGATCCAACGAGGATTACACAGATACTGATCAATCTAATTCAGAATGCGAACAAATTCACATCAGAAGGTACGGTGCGGATACGAGTCACCCTTGTGGAAGATGATGAAGTTACACAAATGATCCGATTTGAAGTCGAAGACACGGGGATTGGTATCTCGGAAGAAGATCAGAACCAGTTATTTCAACCCTACATGCAGACTGAACGAGGACGCTCAAGTGAGTATGGAGGAACGGGCCTTGGATTATCGATCTGCAGGTCGCTCGTTACACTGATGGAAGGTCGGATTGGAGTAGACAGTCAGGAGGGTGAAGGATCAACATTCTGGTTCGAACTTACACTTGGTAAGAAAGACGGTAACCAGTCCGCTAACCAGTCTGTTGCTTCCGCTCAAGAGCAACAGGGGCAGGATATGGATGATGAAGCTCCTTCTGTATCTGTATTGCTGGCCGATGATAATGTCATCAACCGGCAGCTTGTTATGTTGCAGCTCAAAAAACTGGGAATAACCCAAGTGGACGCTGTAGTGAATGGGGAAGAGGCAATAGCTGCTTTTCTCAGCAAAAAATACAGTTTGATTCTCATGGATTATATGATGCCAGTGATGGACGGTTTGGAGGCAACACGCAAAATCCGCTCGATAGAAATGGATGAAATGCGCCATACCACACCAATCATTGCAATGACAGGTAATGTCATGCAGGGAGAGAAAGACAAGTGTATGGAAGCCGGGATGAATGACTTTATTGGCAAACCCTTCACGCTGGAAATTCTGAGTAAGATGATCGAGAAGTGGCAGCAATCCTCCGAACCGACCGAGGTACTAAATATGAGCATCGTACATGAGATCGCGGAATTAAACACCGATGGCGATCGTACACTCCTTGGTATGTTGTTGGACATGTATCGTACCGATACACCTGGCAAGATTGAGGTGCTGCGCAGGCATATTGTGTCCGGTGACCATGTTGCTGCAACCGAGGTAGCCCATGATCTGAAATCAGGGAGTTTGAGCCTAGGGATTCGTTATTTATCAACTTTGTTTGCTCAGATAGAGCAGTTCGCGAAGGAAGGTCAATCACGGAAAGCAGAACCTTTGCTGGATGCTTTGTTACCCGCCTATCAAGCAGCATGTGCAGCACTGCAACGAGTAAGTAAAGATTGAACATATCTTAATGAGGAAAGAGGGTAGGGCTCGTTCATGTTATTCTACGTACTTGCGGCACTGGTACTGATCTTTCTTGCTCTTCTGTGGGCAGGAGGGCTTTATTTTTTCAAAACGGCCATTCGCCGTACAGCAAAAACGTTTTTGGTAGATAATCCAAATCTGATGCCTGAACCGGACAATGAAATCATTAGCAGTGCTTCTGACCTGAAGTGGCTGGATGCTCAGCCTACAGAAGAGATATCTCTTCAATCACATGATGGATTAAAACTGTATGGTACATGGCTCGGTTCCAATAAAGGGTCGGATCAGACGGTTATTCTGGCACATGGTTATTCGGGGAGAGGCAGAGAAATGGCTGGATTCGCCCGGTTTTATGCGGAAAAGCACGGTTATAACGTACTCATGCCAGATGATCGAGGTCATGGACAGAGTGAAGGTGATATCATCGGTTTTGGCTGGTTAGATCGGAAGGATTATGTCCAGTGGACCAACTGGGTGCTTGAAAAAGTGGGTACACAAGGGGAAATCATATTGCACGGCATATCCATGGGAGGAGCAACCGTACTGATGACAGGTGGTGAAAACCTGCCGACTCAGGTTAAAGCGATTGTATCTGATTGTGCGTATACATCCGTGGAAGAAGAACTGACGTTCCAGTTGAAGCAATTATACAAGCTTCCTGCATTTCCGTTTATACCTGTCACAAGTCTGATCTCCCGGTGGAAAGCAGGGTATTCCTTTAGAGAGGCTTCGGCTCTCAAGCAGCTTGCCAAAGTTAACGTTCCCGTGTTATTCATCCACGGTGAGGCTGATATGTTTGTACCAACGGAAATGGTGTACAGGTTGTATGAAGCTTGCCCAACCAAAAAGGAATTGCTGACCGTCCCCCGTGCGGGTCATGGCACAGCGTTTCAAGTCGATCGCACTGGATATGAGGCGGCGCTGGAATCCTTTATGAAGAAAAATCTGTCGCCTGCTTTTAATTGATTTTTGTGTGACAATCTGGGTATTAAGTAGAAGATGCAAATCATTTTCAAAACGATGGGGGTATCTTGATGGGAAACGAACAATTTGAGGCTGCGCGAAAAGCAGAGGCAGGTTATCATTCC
Organism: Paenibacillus sp. FSL K6-1122; assembly: GCF_037977015.1. Lineage (NCBI taxonomy): Bacteria > Bacillati > Bacillota > Bacilli > Caryophanales > Paenibacillaceae > Paenibacillus > Paenibacillus sp. FSL K6-1122. The sequence goes on from NZ_CP150272.1 coordinate 2,479,622, forward strand.
AATTTCTATCAGAATAATGAATTGTTCGCCTCCGGTACCTGGATGTCGAGGCCCATGCCTATGGTGATGGATATGCTGGAACGTCTCCTTGCTCACAAGGAGGAATTGCGTGTCCTCGATCTGGGATGCGGAGTGGGAAGGCATACGATACCGATCGCACAGCGCCTTGCAAAAACGAACAGTGAAGTCATCGGTGTGGATTTGCTGGATGAGGCCGTAGACGGACTACGCAAGTATGCGAAAGAATATCAGGTTGATCATATCGTACAGGCAGTGAAAGCAGATGTTGAGCATTATGCTGTGAAGCCAAACTATTTTGATTATATCGCTGCTTGTTCTTGTCTGGAACATGTCTCAAATAAACAAGCCTTCATGGAAGCGATAGACCGGTTACAGGCCGGAACTCGTACAGGGGGCATTCATTGTATTACGATGAGTACCAATGTGGAGGAAAAAGAAATCAATACAGGCAAGGAGATTAAACCATTAATTGAACTAAACCTGCCCACAACCGAGGCGATTGCTATACTGGAGGATGCCTACAAAGGCTGGAATATTCTGCTTCAGGAACATGTTACACAGACGATTGAAGAGGAAAAGTATGATGAACCGACACAATTTCGTTGTGAACTGCTTCGTTTTGCTGTACAAAAGCAATAAATTCTCTGCCGGGACCTGACAATGGACCCGGCACTCTTAATGTGTGGTCTGAAGGGAGATGGTTAAGGATGAATACATATGTAATAGGGATGGATGGAGGAGGGAGCCACACGCGTGTGGCTGTCGCAGATCAGAACGGGAAGATTGTATCCTATGTGCAAAAGAATGGTTGCAACCGTTATCACGATACCAATGCTGAGCAAAATGTGCTGGAGGGTATCGGAGCTGAATCGGCACACGACTTGAACTTTTAGAGGCTAACGACTACAATACGATAACGGAAACAAGCAAGGTATAGGAGGAATCAAGGTGTTAATTAATCTGAAATCACGCATACAGGAGCCGGAAGTACAGGAGCTATTGTCCTACTCGGTCTTTCCTGATCCGGATCACTTGAACCGTGCGTTGCAACAATATGTAGAGAAAGACGAATTGCAAATGGGCGGTTACGAAGATGAGGGACAATTGATCGGTCTGATTGGATATGAGAAGACAGGAACAAGTGAGGTTACCATTCATCATATCTCGGTTTTGCCTGAAAACCGCTTTAAAAATTATGGACGTGGTATGATCTCACAACTGTTGGCAACATACAATCCTGATAGACTGATTGCGGAGACCGAGCTGGAAGCCGTCGAGTTTTATCGGAATACGGGGTTTGTGGTATATAGTCTGGGTGAATTATACCCAGGTGTGGAGCGATTCCGTTGTGTGCTTGAAAAAGAGGAAGATACAGACGAAGAGTAGCACAGAGGCCTTTTATTACTTTAAGAAATATATGGATTATCATCAGTACAGGATGTTGGATTTGGCAATGAGCTGAGTCGGACGTCCTGTTTTTTTGTCGTTTTCATCAAAAAAGCAGGAAAAAAGTATTGCTTTGTAAGATTGTTTCATTATAGAATAGTTTCACAGAAGAATAGTTCGTTAAGTGAACTATATAGATTTGGGAAAGGAGAATGAAGAATGAGTACACCGGATGCAAAAAGTTTGGTGAACCGCTATTTGGATGCTTCCTTTATGGTCAATAAGCGGTTTGATACGCGGATACGTGAACAAGTGGGGCAGACCATAACGACCGATCAGTTCTGCGCACTTCGTCTGATTGAAGAGAAACCTTTCTGCACGCCCTCTGATCTTGCAGAGCTTCTGTGTATAGGTAAGAGCAGCATTACCGCTTTGGTCAACAAGCTGGTGGATCGCGATCTGGTCCATCGGGCCGGGGATGAACGTGACCGCCGCGTTGTATATCTGACACTGACGGATACCGGACGACAGGTATACAGGGAAACAGAACAGGAAATACAGCAGATTCTGGAGCCGTATCTGGTTCATTTTAAACCGGAAGAAGTCCGAATTTTCATTGAATCTTTTGAGAAGCTTGCAGCTTTGCTATCGCATGAAGGAGGACGGGAGAACGAATGAGAACGATACTAAAAGCAAGATGGTGGTTAATGGGGCTATGGGTTGTTGTAGCTGCCGTGTTGATGTTTACCGCCCCTAACATGAGTGAACTGATTCGGGAAAAGGGACAGTTTTCGGTTCCGGAAGGGTACTCTTCCACCCAGGCAGCAGCAATTTTGAATGAAGCTGCAGCACAAAAAGGAGAACAACAGGGGAGCCAGATCGCCCTTGTATTCTATAATCCAGATGGGCTGGGCACCACGGGGAAACAAGAGGCAGAGAAGGCAGTTAAGCAATTGGAGGCCGACAAGGAGAAGCTCGGTATTCTGTCCATTCTGGAACCTTTCTCTCAGCCTGAACTGTCTGAGAAGATGATCTCAGCTGATGGCAAAACGATTCTAACATCGCTATCCATTGATCAGGGAGATCGTACGGTCAAGGAAATGCGGGAAGACCTGAATGAAGCATTGAAGTCCGTCAATGTGGAGCACTACATAACCGGTAAAGGTCTGATTGATGAAGACACCATTGAAAGTTCCCAAGAGGGACTTAAGAAATCGGAATATATCACAGTTGTCTTTATTTTACTCATTCTGTTCCTGGTCTTCCGTTCGTTTGTAGCTCCGTTTGTACCGCTGCTGACGGTAGGGATCAGTTACATTGTATCGCAACAGATTGTTGCATTCCTGGTGGATGGGCTCGACTTCCCGATATCCACGTTTACACAGATCTTTATGGTCGCAGTCATGTTTGGGATTGGTACGGATTACTGCATCCTGCTGATCAGTCGGTTCAAGGAAGAACTGGCTCATCATGAGAATACGTGGGATGCCATCATTGCTACCTATCGTACTGCCGGTAAAACGGTACTCTTCTCAGCACTAGCTGTGCTGGTTGGATTCATTGCGATTGGCTTTGCCCAGTTTATGTTGTACCGTTCTGCGGTTGCCGTAGCTGTAGGTATTGCAGTGATGATGCTTGCCTTGGTGACCATCGTACCATTCTTCATGGCGGTGCTGGGCAAGAAGTTATTCTGGCCGTCGAAGGGTTCACTTGAACATGCGGAGAGCAAGATCTATGGTGCAGCTGGTCGCTTTTCACTTAAACGTCCATGGGCTGCGCTGCTCATCGTTGCAGCTGTCTGTGTGCCTCTTCTGGCAACCTACGATGGCAAACTGTCGTTCAACAGTCTCGATGAGATTGGTGAGAAATATGATTCCGTAAAAGCGTTTAACATTATCTCTGACAGCTTTGGTCCGGGTGAATCGCTGCCGGGTCAGATCGTTATCCAGAACGATGAAGCGATGGATAATGCGAAATATATGGCCGTTGCCGAGAAAATTAGCCGGGAAGTAGAGAAGGTAGCCGGAGTCTCTGGTGTCCGTAGTATGACACGACCTACGGGTGATGAGATTAAAGATTTTGAAGTTACACAGCAAGTGGGAACATTATCGGATGGACTGGGTGAAGGCAAGACGGGTCTGGACAAAATCCGTGATGGTCTGAGTGAAGCCAGCAGTCAGCTAAGTAAAAATGAACCACAGTTAAAAGAAGCTGCTGATGGAGCAGGTGAACTTACCAAAGGAACCTCCCAGTTGCAATCGGGTATCACGCAACTCAGTGAGGGACTAGGGCAGATTGAAAAAGGTATTCGTGACGGTTCCGCAGGTGCGGGTGATCTGAAAGCCGGACTTCAGCAAGCCAAAACGAGTGCAGATCAGCTTGCGCAGGCGAACAATCAGTTGCTTGAAGCCTATCGTCAGGCGGGAGCAGGGGTCGCTGCACTGGGGGATGGAACCCGCGAACTGGAACAACAGCTGAACGGGGTTTCAACAGCTCTAACCAGTCTGTCCGAATCCTTCACAGCACTTGAAGAGCGTTATCCTGAATTGCAGCAAGATGCTGATTACCAGCGTATTAAAGGTACGATTGGAGAAACAGGTTCTGGCACAGCGCAGCTTGCGCAAGGTTTGGGTCAGATTAAGACCAAACTTGGGGAAGCCGCTGCTGGAATTAATCAGGCCAATGAAGGGTTTGCCTCCGCAGCAGCCGGACAAAAGGCGCTTGCCGATGGCCTGGGCCAGATTGTAACGGGAATCGGTCAGTTGCAATCCGGTCTCAAACAGGCTGCAGATGGTCAGGGCAAAGTGATTAGTGAAATTCCTTCCATTCAGGATGGACTTGGCCAGCTTCAGGGTGGTCAGGAGAAAATCCAACAAGGCTTCTCGGATCTGAGTGGTCAGCTGACACAACTGACAGATGGACTGAATCAAAGTGTCGATGGTATTAAACAGGTATCCGGTGGACTGGATTCAGCGCAGGACTACCTGACGCAATTGCAAAATTCACCAGATTCCGATCTGGCAGGCTGGTACGTTCCTGATGAAGCACTGAACAGCAAAGACTTCACACAGGTATTTGATACGTATCTGTCTGAAGATCGGAAAACGATGACGATTGATGTTATTTTCGCCGAAAATCCATACGGAACAGAAGCCATTGATCGTGTTCCTGACATTGAGGCGGCAGTACATCGCGCGGTACAAGGCAGTACACTTGAAAAAGCAGATATCGCCATAGGTGGCGTTACCAGCACGTTTGCAGATTTGCAGGAGATCTCGAATAACGACTATACACGTACTGTAATGCTGATGCTGGCAGGCACATTTATTATTCTGGTTGTACTGCTTCGCTCGGTCATTATGCCATTGTATCTGATTGTTTCCTTATTACTGGCTTATTTCACATCGATGGCGTTAACCGAAGTGATCTTTGTTAATATCCTCGGATTCGCAGGCATTAGCTGGGTTACTCCGTTCTTCGGATTTGTTATGCTGATTGCACTTGGTGTGGATTATAGCATCTTCCTGATGGACCGTTTCAATGAGAACAAAGGTATGAAAGTACAGGATGCGATGTTGTACGCGATGAAAAACATGGGCACCGTTATTCTATCTGCCGCAGTCATTCTGAGCGGTACATTTGCTGCGATGTATCCATCCGGTGTTCTCTCGATGATGCAGATTGCCACAGTAGTCCTTAGCGGACTGATCTTGTACTCTCTGCTGTTCCTGCCATTCTTCGTCCCAGTGATGGTGAAGATGTTTGGCCGGGCCAACTGGTGGCCGTTCCCGAACAAGGAACAATCAGATTCCGTTGATTCGGATCGGACCATAGGCATGTAATGCATTGCAATGAATCAGGCTCTGCCGCGTTATGCGGCAGGGCTTTTTTCTTTTTTTTACCTCTACAGAAGAAGAAATATGGTTTTATGCAAAAGAAAGGTGCATGCCTAAGGACACCATCCCGCGCCTTGTCTTGCCACTCATCATAAGATATAGAGCAGTTCATTATTGTTCAGAGAAATCACAGCAGAGAGGGGCGACGGGATGGTATATCGATATGTGGCTATAGGAGATTCATTAACGGTAGGTACAGGAGCGTTGCTGGGCACCGGCTTTGTTCCTTTATATCGGCGAATGGCAGAAATGAATGTTCGTACGTTTGTATCCATGGAAAATATGGGCGTGAATGGACTGACGTCGGGGGAAATGTTGCAGATGATCTCTTCGCATCCCCGAGTGCGGCAATCGCTCCGTGAAGCGGATATCATTACCATATCCATTGGCGGGAATGATCTGATTCGTACGTTCAAAGCAAGTAATGGCATTCCAAATGCCAGCAAAATGACACAGGTGCTCGGAGAAACCCGCAGTAATGTATCCCAGATCATGCGGCACATTCGGCAGTTAAAGGGCAACCATGAGTATATGGTCCGATCCATCGGATTGTACAACCCGTATCCACAAGCGACGGAAGCTGCGTACTGGGTGCGCCAATATAATTCGTTTTTGAATGGAGCGGGATCAGGCAACTATGCGTGTGCTCAGGTGTATGACAGGTTTGAAGGTCGTGAACGTGAACTGTTGTTCTGGGACAGAGTGCATCCCAATGCAAGAGGGTATCGTGTCATTGCGGAGCAGCTTAATCGGACGGGATATTATCCGTTCTCTTGATCACTTTGGAACAGAACTAGACCAAGCGATGGACTTCCTTTAAGATAAATAAAAGACAGTTCCATTTTGTGAGATAAAGGGGTTAATTTTTGGTGCAAAACATCGATTCCGGTTCCCTCCATCCTTCAGAGCAGCAGCGTATATCCGAAGTGTTGGCCTTATATGGTTTTACATCGGATTGGAAAGGCGAGCGGGGAAAGGGTGGGATGAATAATTCTACTTACATGCTCCATGTAGACGGGACTAATTACGTCATGAGACAATATGAAACACATAATGATCCGATGAAAATCACCTTTGAACACGAGGTGCTGGCAGCCCTCCAACGTTCGAACTTTAAGCTTGATACACCTTCACCTGTAAGGCGGTTATCTGGTGAGAGAGGTACGTTCCTTCCTGTAAAAGATACCCTGACAGGTCATACCAAAATCGTGACTCTGTTTCATTATAGGGAAGGCGTCAATCCCATCTGGCATACACCAGATCAATTGATAGGGCTCGGTAAAGCGGCGGGGGCCCTGTCTTATGTTATGGCTACGCTGGATATACCACTTGAACCTGTGTATCCACCATATTATCGAATTCAGGATGCGTATCCGCTCTGTTCACCAGAACGATTATTACAGCTATGCACATCGCCGCCGGAGCAATTGGCCTCATGTGCAAATGAGTTGAAGCAACTGAGAGATGCGCTGCCAGATCTGTTTGAAGCCCTGCGGGGAATGGAACATCTGCCGCATCAATTGGTTCATGGGGACGTGAATGCCTCGAATGTATTGGTAGATCAGCAGGATGGTGAAATCTGTGCCATTTTGGATTTTGAATTTGCGACATGGGATTTGCGGGTAATGGAGCTGGCTGTTCCGATGTCTGACCTCCTTACCCTGGACAAGAGTGAAGATTGGATGTGGCAGGCACAGGAGGGACTGATCAGGGGATTTCGGGAACAGGTCAGCCTGAAACCGGAAGAGTTGCTGGCCATACCTCGATTGATTTTGCTGCGTAGTCTGGATGTGGTCATGCATTTCATCAGTCGGATGTTCGAGGGTACAGATGAGCCGGAAGTGGCTGTGGAGCAGATTGTGAAGCTCAAACAGCGGATCGACTGGATGCATCTCCATGAAGAACGACTGCGTGAGATATTGGTGTATTAATATCGTTATTAAAAATAAAGTGCACTGGTACTGCTCATACGAGGGCAGAGATCAGTGCACTTTTATTGGTTAGAAAAGTGATATATGAAGATTACAGCGTATAGCGAATGACATTACAATCCACGTTTGCGGAACCAACTGCGGACAGCCCAGCGGCGCTCCTGACGTTTTTTGTATTTGGGCAACGAACGATAAACGTTCAACGATTGCTCGTATGCCTGCTTCGCGTCTGCATTGCGCCCAAGGGAACGGTGAACCGAACCGAGCAGATAATAGGCTTCACTGGAAGAGGAATGAATCTCCTGAAACTGATGCACATAATCCAGCGCTTTGTCCTCATGCGTATCTTTGAAGGCTCCAGCAAGGGTTAGGTACGGGCGTCCGTACTTAACTCTGGGGTTGATCTCGAGTGCTTGCAAAATATGACGTTCGCCTTTTTCGATGTTGCCCAAATGAAGCTCAGTTGTTCCTAATGCCTCCCAGTACTCAGCTGATTGCTCGTATGGGCGTTCCAGTTCAAGCAATAACGCATGTGCCTCACTGTAACGCTTGCGCTCAATTAACAGGCGAGCCAGTTCCAGCTTGGAGGAAACTTCATTGGGACTCATGGCAAGCTGTTGCCGAAGCCGGGAGATGTTACGCATACGTTTGAGAGGTTTCGTGAAGCTTGGGAACACCCCAACGTAACGACGATCCAGGAAATACAGTATAACGAGTAAAATGAGGATGGCAATGAACGGATTACCTACAATCCGCCATAGAAGGCCAAAGATAAGAAATTTAATAAGCACAGGTTCAACTCCATTTATGATGTAATCGCGTTTCGTACACTTAAAATATATTTCGACTGATCCAACGGGTTAACTCCTCTGCGTTTGCGAGTATGATTCACATCCGCAGAACAATCTTGATATCCGGCAAACGAAGTCGTAAGCATCCCGCGGCCGCTTGTCTCGGAACGCAGTTTCACCGGATAATCCATTGAGGTGGCAAGAGGCATAACTCCTTCAATAATACAACGTCCGCTACCTATGACGGGGGCTTCGAAGGTTGCCCGCATATGTACCAGATCGCTAAGGGCCTTACCGCCGTATTCTTCCGGGACTGTCAGCCGGAACTGAAGAAGGGGTTCCAGCAAAGTAGTACCTGTTCTCGACAATCCATCCATGATTCCCATAGGCGTGGCTACAACAAAATCCAGCGGATGCGTATGCCAGACATGATGTTCCCCTTCCACCAGCGTGATGCGCAGATCGGTTACTTCCCAACCGAGCATACCTTGAGACAAGGCTTCCGGAATTCGTCGTTCAACTTCATTCTGATAACGTAACAGCAGATCATCTGTCCTTACGGTTGATGAATAGATCAGACCGCTTCCCCGAGGTAAAGGTTCAATCTTGAAGCGGAGGATGGCCCAGCAGGGCTTAGGCATCGTATAAGCGATGTAACCTTCTCCAGCTGCACGAGGCGTTTCCTTATAGATAACGGATGGCGGATCGAACACGACATCCAATCCGAAACGACTCAGCAACAGGCTGGATAAAATCTCAAGCTGAATGGTCCCCATGACCTTGAGATGCAGTTCTCGTTCCTCCGGCAACCATTGCAGGTCGAGTAAGGGGTCTTCATCCGTCAACTCTTGCAATGCTGCGACAAGATCGGGGTAACGTGCCGGGTCCTTGCCATGTACTTGTACGGTCAGCAAAGGCACAGCCATCTGTGGCAGAGGAGGTACACCTTCAGGATTGCCGATAATGTCACCCACATGTGTGTCACTCAGTCCGTACAGCGCAGCAATCTGTCCCGCGTGAACGGCACCGGTATCCGCCCATTTTCGTCCATCCATGCGGCGAATCTGCGTCACTTTCTCTTCAAGCTCCCGCGTCGAATTATGGATGGTATCCCGATTGTGTAAGCTGCCACCATACATACGGACGTAAGCCGTGCGTCCCATCGTACGGTCACGTTCAATCTTGAATACAACACCCGATACGGGAGAATCCACTGGTTGTGCAGGTGGGGGCAGGAATGCAAGGACTGCGTCCAGCAATGCCGTGACGCCAATTCCTTTGCCGGAAGCCCCATAACACACAGGGAACATCTCACCCTGATGCACATACCGCAGGAATGCTTCATTCAGATCCCTTTGCGATAACGGAGTCTCCTGGATGTAGGCTTCCATGACCTCTTCGTCCAGCTCGGCAAGTATCTCGACCAGACCTGGAATGGAAGGTGTGCCATCTGACAGAGAATCTTGATTCGGGTTCCATAGGGAGTCGATGCCATGAAATGAATCTTCATGGAGCTGATACGCTTGGATTTCGCATGCGAAAGGGGACAGGGTGGAACGAATCTGCTCCATTACCGCTGGGGCAGATGCGCCAATCCGATCCATTTTATTAATATAAATGATGGTTGGGATGCGAAGTGAACGAAGGGCATGCCAGATGGCTTCACTCTGGGACTGAATGCCTTCAACTGCCGACAGAATGAGAATAGCGCCATCCATTACCCGGAGTGTTCGCTCTACTTCGGAGCTAAAATCAATGTGACCAGGCGTATCAATGAGGTCAATGATGGTGTTCTTCCAGATCAGAGAGGTCATGGCTGCCTGAACGGATATGCCACGTTCTTTCTCAATCTCCAGGGAGTCTGTGGCTGTTGTTCCGTCATCTACACGTCCCGGACTTCGGACGACACCACTCTCAAATAACATATGCTCGGTGGTGGTTGTTTTCCCCGCATCCACATGGGCGAAGATACCAATATTCCTGTGATTTAATTCGTTTAACATGGAATGCTAAGCTCCTCTGACAACGGAATGCAATGTTTCCGACAAGTAATAATCCAGATTATCATACCACATCTTCCATATGGAAGAATATGTGGATATATATGATTAGGCCCAGGCACCTATGTTCCAGTCTGGTTCTATTTTAACGAGAACTGTTCATGGTTCTGCGGTATGCTGCGGGTGTTGTACCGGTTAATTTTTTGAATTGACGGTAAAAGTGGGGCAGGCTGTCGAACCCGCAAGCATCGGCAACGGCTGCCATCGTCTCATCACCTTGCACCAGATGCTCTTTCGCCATAATGACCCTTCGTGCTAATGCGTAATCCGTTAGAGTCATTCCCGTGTATCGTTTGAAGGCACGACTGAAATGGGCAGGGGATACAGAGGCGTGCTGCGCCAGTTCAGGGAGGGACAGGCCATTCCGAAGGTTATCGTCAATATGAGAGATCGTAGAAGAGAGCCATGAGGGACCTGGAGCGGATTTACCCGGATTCGCAGGTCCCGCAGCTTCCAGACGTTCCAGAAAAATGAGCAACAGTTGCAGCCTTAACAGGGCCGCATGTGCGCTTAGATGATGACCGAGCTGGAATTCGGTCTGAATATTATCAATGAGGGTGGCCACCTGTGATTGCTCCTCTGTGTTCAGATGCCTCTTATACACGCGTTGTTTACGACAACGTTCAAACAGGCTTAGCAAGGAAGAAGCAGCGCCTCCAGCGGTCGATGCCAGCAAGCCCGGGCTGAAGAACAATGCGGAAGATGTGACAGGATTGCCTGCATCCGGCAAGGCTCGGTGAACCGTGCTGCCCGGTATAATGAACAGATCTCCTTCTTGCATATTCTCAAGTCCCGTATCAATAAAGATGCTTCCCTGACCCCGATATACATAGATTATTTCATGCCAGTCGTGAAGGTGATCTGGCAATTCGTTCTGAGGGGATTTGGTATCGCTGTACACCAGGCGGAACGGAATACCGGATTCTGCTTGAATAGTCGTACGAACAGGTGAACGTTCCATAAAGACTCCTTTCCAGACGATCGTCTTCAACGAGATGTTATACCTGGTCATGAGAGAGTATATTTACCGCAATATAAGCAATTTAATTTCCTTTTATTGATGATACAATGAATTTAAAGCGTTTACAATAAAAGGGTGCAGAGCCTTTGCGCTGCATTCCGACAGTACAAATAATCGATGAGGTGAGTGTCCATGTCGGCAAGCACGAAACGGCCAAGGTTGAAGCTGAATTTACTGGGGAGCGATGGTCAGCGCAAGTGCAAGGAGATTATGGAGCGTCCCGTGAAGGTTTTGCAGATTGGAGAAGGTAATTTCTTGCGGGGATTTGCAGACTGGATGCTTCATGAGAGTGCCAGACAAGGCAAATTCCATGGAAGTGTAGCTGTTACCCAACCACGACCGGGAGGCAAAGCCAAGCTGGAGCAGATTCGTGATCAGGATGGATTATATACGATGATTACGCGAGGGCTGTCTCAAGGGAAGCCGGTTGAGCGGACAGAGTTGATCTCCATTTTCTCACAGTGTATCAATCCGTATGAGGAATGGGATGCCTTTCTGAACTTGGCGGAACTGCCTTCACTTGAGTTCGTTATTTCCAATACAACCGAATCAGGATTGAAATATACGTATGCGGACTATATCGAGGGTGAACCGGTCCAATCATTTCCGGGGAAATTAACAGTTTTCCTGCATCAGCGATATTTGAAATTTGATGGTGATCCATCCAGAGGTTTGATTCATCTGCCATGCGAGCTGCTTGAAGGCAATGGTGACGTGCTGCGCAGTTGTGTTCTCCGTCATAGTGAGGATTATGGGTATTCGGATGGCTTCCGTTCATGGATCGAGAACCATAATCACTTCCTGAACAATCTGGTAGATAGAATCGTAACAGGTGCGCCGACCCAGGAGGAAGCCGATTCCCTGACGAATCGCTGGGGTTACGAGGACCAGTTGATTAATACGGCAGAGCCATATCATTTCTGGGCCATTCAGGGTGATGAATCATTGGACAAAAAACTTCCTCTCAAGCAGGCAGGTCTCAATGTACATTGGGTGAAAGATCTGAAGCCTTTTCAGGTACGCAAAGTTCGTATTTTGAATGGGTCACATACCTTAATGTCATCCCTCGGCATTCTGCAAGGTAAGCAGCATGTGAGAGAAACGATGGAAGATCCGTATTTTGGCTCATGGATCAGGGAAGCTGTGCATCAGGAGATCGTGCCTGCTCTGGATATGCCCGATCATCAGCTGGACCAGTATGCAGAAGAAGTGTTCGAACGGTTCCTTAACCCATATATTGATCACAAATTGCAAGATATTGCTTTGAATACGATCGGAAAATTCAAGGTGCGTGTGTTGCCAACACTTTTGTCTTACGAGCAAAATCAGGGAAGTTGGCCAGAACGTTTAATTCAAGGGTTTGCTGGATTATTGTGTCTCTATCGTCCGGTAAATACGCCAGAAGGTTACAAGGCACAACGACTGAATGGAGAGGACATTCTGCTGCGGGATGACCCGGATGTCCTGGCTGCTTTGGCTGCACACTGGGACGGTTATGACACGCTTAACAGGGATCAGAACCAACTGGATAACCGGGTAGCGGCTGTGTTGTCGGATACCCTGATCTGGGGCGAAAATCTGGATGCAAGAGAAGGGCTGCGTGCAGCACTTGTTCGTGAAATCGGATTGTTGGAAGGTGAAGGGAAATGAACACAACAAGTACAATCAATGACTGGATTGCCATTCAACCACAGGATGATGTCATTATAGCGCTTCGGGATTATGCGAAAGGAGAATGCATTACCCTGCCAGACGGTGTTTCTTTTACCTTGCTGGATGACGTGCCCAAAGGGCATAAGATTGCTGTGCATACCCTGGCACCGGGTGATGATGTGATGAAGTATGGTTTCTCCATCGGGATTGCCCAAGAGCAGATTGAGCAGGGAAGCTGGATTCATAGTCACAACCTGAAGACGGGTCTGCACGGATTGCTTGAATATGAGTATCAACCGGGCGCGCAGGTTCAGACGGACATGCCTCCGGAACATCTGCGCTCATTCGATGGATATTTGCGCCCCAATGGTGACGCAGGTATTCGTAATGAGATCTGGATTGTGAATACGGTTGGATGTATCAATAAAGTGTGTGAAGCTTTGGCACGTATGGGTCAGTCCCAGTTTGGAAGCCGGGTAGATGGTGTATTTCACTTTCCGCATCCATTCGGGTGTTCACAGCTTGGTGATGATCTGAAGTATACACAACAGTTGCTGGCCTCCTTGGTGGAGCATCCGAATGCAGGAGGCGTGCTCGTCATCGGTCTGGGCTGTGAGAACAATCAGGTCGATGAATTCCGTGAGTGTATTGCTCCGGAATACCGCGGTAAAGTACGGTTTCTCAAAGCACAGGAAACGGATGACGAGCTTGAGGAAGGGCTTCGACTGATGGAAGAACTTGTGGAGATCGCTGAACATGAACAACGGAAGCCGCTTCCGCTCAGTAAACTCAAGATTGGTTTGAAGTGTGGTGGTTCCGATGGTTTATCTGGTATTACAGCCAATCCACTGGTTGGTGCAGTTGCTGACATGCTGGTTGCTGCCGGGGGTACGGCTATTCTGACGGAAGTTCCGGAGATGTTTGGTGCGGAGACGATCTTAATGAACCGGGCTGCCAATGAGCAGGTATTTCATGATTTGGTGGACCTTGTGAACGGCTTCAAGCAATATTTTGTGAACCATGGCCAGAACATCTATGAGAATCCTTCACCTGGTAATAAGGCTGGTGGCATCACAACGCTAGAGGAAAAGTCACTTGGATGTACGCAAAAGGGAGGACGTTCTTCCGTAGTCGACGTTCTACGGTATGGCAAACGTGTAACTCAAACCGGTCTGAACATTGTAGAAGCACCGGGTAATGACCTGGTATCTGTAACGGCACTGTCTGCGGCGGGTGCACATATTGTACTCTTCACAACAGGGCGGGGGACTCCCTTCGGAGGTCCGGTACCTACCGTCAAGATTGCGACCCAATCCGATCTGGCGAATCGCAAAAAACACTGGATTGACTTCAACGCAGGCCAGTTGTTGGAGGGGCAGACGATGGATGAGGTGAAAGTGCAGCTGTTCAGCCAGCTGATTGACATTGCTTCAGGACGGTCACACACACTCAGTGAGCAGCATGGATTCCGGGAGATTGCCATATTCAAGGATGGCGTAATTCTCTAAATCCATTGTCGATGGGGGCTGTTGATCGTCTGGGTTACATTATATGGTGAACCACAGCCAATTCCGGTTGAGATTTGCACTACAACCGGGATTGGCTTTATTTAGATTCCACGGATGCCAAGCGCTTTGGAGATGCTTGATAATGCTGCAGGTGAAGCATGTTGTTGTAGTTGCACAATCAATAGTTCACGTGCCTCTTCTATGCTGCCTTCATATGGCTTAATGCCGTGACGTTCCATCCAGTGACCAGCAGTCTCGTATGCGGAGCTGTTCCAGGCGACTTTGCCTTCTGCGAGCCCTTCTTTTTCTTTGGTGCCACTGATCACAATGGCTGCACAGCCCTGAAGGTCCAGAAGTCCACGGTCAAATGTTTTTTTTTCCTCTTTTGCCCCGAAACCGGCTTGTGATCGCAAGGCACGTCCATCGATGCCTTCTTGTTCTGCAACTAACGCATGGAGTTTGAACGCTTCACGGGAGAGCAGACCCGCTTCATACTGTTCCTTGATGGTTCTGGAGTCGGCAAGCAGTCGGTGTACCCAAGGGAAATATTCAGATGAGACAAGAAGCGCTTTCTTTTTGACAAATTTTCCATATGCAGCAATGCCCTCTTCAGCCAGGCGTGAACGCCATAACCAAGGATCGAATTCATCATCCTTGTGCCAATGTTCTTTGGGGGTTAGCGATGACAGAGAAGGATAATCGGCAAATAGTGGTGCCAGAGGCAGCAGCCCTATAGACTGGATACGCTGTACTGCTTCTTCGTACGTTATAACGGCTTCATATGTCATGATATCAGTAGGCTCCTTTTTGTGTGTAGTCAAGCTACGACTTGGTTGAAGCAAGGTATCTCCGGCTCACTTCCTCGGCATGCTGACGAATCTCACTGCGAAGTTGGAGAGGTTCAATCACTTCGGCTTCACGTCCTAATCGGTAAAAGAATCTTACGGCCCAGTCCCATTCCCCTGGTGGACAAAGGAATGATAATTCCCAGAGATCCGGGGCAATTTCAGTCATCTTTTCACCAATATGCTCGTCCTGTTCAGCTTCAATCATTCCCCGATAACTCAGTTGTACCTTAACCAGGGTTGGCGGCTGTTCTGGAGGGATCGGCTTACTCTGCTGTTGCTCTGCCTGTTCATTAAGCATCTGTGCATCCTGTGGTTCGATCGCTTTTACTTCGATAATTCGGTCAACCCGGAACAGACGTTGTTCAACATGTTCGAGGGAATATGCTTCACAGTACCAGAAGCCAGAGGAAGCATATACCCGTGTGGGACAGATATGCAACCAACGCTGACGTGATGCGGAGCGATACAGCACACTAAGCCACCCGTGTTCGGGTATACATGCCAGCAGTGCGTCCAGATGAGGAAGAATGTAATTGCGGTCTGGAATATGATGATGCAGTTGTTTGAGCATGGGATCAATTCGCGACATAATATCATCCGGAATGATAGCCTTAACTTTGTTCATCAGGGTCCAGCGTTTCTCATGAAAAGGTGTGTCGGCGTAGCGACTTAGACCTTCAAGAGCGAATAGAAGCGTCGCTGCTTCTACCGGGTCCAGCTGTAATGGGGGTAATACGTAACCCTCCATAAGACTGAAACCGCCTCCCGGACCGGAAATGGCAATAATGGGCACATTCATCTCGGAGAGGGATTGAATATCCCGGAGAATGGTGCGACGGGAAACCTCAAATTTCTCACCTAATGAGTGTGCCGTTTCGTGACCATGCTGTAATGCCATTACAATGGCAGCAAGCCGATTTGTTCTGTTCATGTCAGCCACTCCGTTTCGATCTGCGCCGCCGGAAAGTGATGTCGTAGTAATACTTCTATTGTAACAACGAATAAGTGACATCATGAGTGTCACCAATTTTTCAACTGTTCATTATTTTATAATGGATCAGCATCAGGATTCACAAGCATGTTCCGGCAGGCTTTGTTAAAATGTGTTTCTCGTCCAATTCGCTTTGCATACTGATATTTCCTTCTATCAAAAAGACCACAGATCATGCCAAAAACCCGTATTCGGTGTAGACGGATACGGGAAGTAGCAGCTTTTGGCTTACAGAAGACGATAAAGGTCTGAAATCTATACCAATATCCTCGCTGAAGACAATAACAAGTATAAAAGGAATGAATATGTGACACTTTGTATCGCGGGAATTTCTGTCACATTATATTATTCCGAATGATTCCAATTAAGCGAAATCGCTTATTTCATTTCGAGCAATTGCACTCCACGGGCTTCAATCTCAACACTTCCCGAAAGCTCACGATTGGTGAGCAGATCATGTGCCTTAGCTGTTCCCAGATCATAGGATTGTGTGGCTGCGTTATGGTTCATGACAAACAGGTAGGGTTTGCCGTCTTTGGTTCGTGCGCTTACTTCAACACCTTCTGGTGTCTCAAGCAAGGATTCTACGTTCTTGGCTGCTGCAAGCTGTCCCAGCAAACCATCCAGGAAGCGCTCATCCGGGTCGGATGCAACGTACCAGGCTTCACCTTGGCCAAAGGTATTACGTGTCACAACAGGCATGCCTTTATAAAAGTCGTCTCCATACTCCGCGATGACTTCGGCTCCTTCACTGTGCAGCAGGTCACACAGCATGCCGCAGCCATACTCTCCTTGAAGATCACCGTAGGTTTCTTTGAGGATAATGCGGTTCTTTTGCTCAGGAAGCAGGGCATCAATCTCTTCCACCCAGATTCCGAGCAGTTTACGAAGTTCTCCCGGATATCCACCTGTGGTCACGAGATCGTTCTCGTTGACAATGCCGCTGAAGAAGGTCGTCAGGAATGTTCCACCTGCTTCAACAAACTTCTCGAGTTTGGCGGCAAACCCTGGTTTAACCATGTAAAGAACAGGGGCAAGGACAATGTCGTATTTGCTCAAATCCGAATCCACACTGACGATATCTACCTGTATGTTGCGACGGAAGAAGGCTGCGTAGTATTTATGGATCTGATCCACATAGTTCAGGGCAACCGTAGGTCCGCTTGATTTTTCGATGGCCCACCAGTTATCCCAGTCGAACACAATCGCCACTTTGGATTCAACAGATGCATCCAGCGTGGTATCTCCAAGGATCTGCAATTCCTTGCCCAGCTCAGCGACTTCGCGGAATACACGTGTATTCTCGTGTCCAGCATGCTCAATAACTGCACCATGATACTTCTCACAGGCACCGATGGAGCGACGAAGCTGGAAGAACATGATGGTATCGGCTCCGTGCGCAACAGATTGATAACTCCACAGACGCATGACACCTGGACGTTTCAGTGAGTTATATGGCTGCCAGTTCTGCTGACTTGGTGTTTGCTCCATCAGCATGAACGGTTGACCATCCTTCAATCCGCGCATAAGGTCATGAGCCATTGCCGTGAAGCTGACGGGTGTTGCGAGACCGGGATAGCTGTCCCAGGAGACAATATCCATATATTTTGCCCATTTGAAATAGTCCAATTGTTTGAAGAATCCCATCAGATTGGTAGTCACAACGGAGTCCGGAATATGTTTTTTGATCGCATTGTATTCCAACAGATAACAATCCAGCATGCTGTCGGAGTTGAAGCGAGAATAGTCCAGCGAGATTCCCTGGAACGTTGAATTATTGTTACCCCAATGTTCGCTCAGGTTGCTTGGTAATACGATCTCGTCCCAATCGTAGAAGGTATGCCCCCAGAAATTTGTGTTCCATGCTTTGTTGACCTGTTCCAGAGTCTGATAGCGTTCTTTCAGATACACGCGGAACGCTTTCTCACAGTTGTCACAGTAGCACTCACCGCCATATTCGTTCGAGATGTGCCATACGAGAACCGCGGGGTGATCCTTGTATCGTTCGGCCAGTTTATCCGCAATCTTCTCAGCGTATTTGCGATAGGTCGGGCTGTTGGGACAGGAATTATGGCGCCCACCAAATTTGCGTTTGCGTCCATCGGCATCTACACGAAGCACGTCTGGATATTTCTTTGCCATCCAAGCCGGATGGGCAGCAGTGCTTGTTGCAAGGCATATATAGACACCATTTTCATATAAACGATTAATTAGTTGGTCGAGTTCTTCAAAACGGTAAGTAACTTCATCAGGCTGAATCAGTGCCCATGAAAATACGTTGATTGTGGCAATATCAATGCCTGCCAATTGGAACATGCGCAGGTCTTCAAGGTGGGTTTCGTGATCCCACTGTTCCGGGTTATAATCGCCCCCGTAGAACATTTTGGGCAGTTTGCTGCTAATCAATGTGTTCACCTCTTGTATAAGAATAATCCTATACTATATGATACATATGACTTTTAAAATATAATAAAAGTAATGACTCATATAAGAATACGGAAGTGTATTTCAGCTTATACCCAAGGAGGCATCCCATGTTTATCTCCCCCCGACATCAACGATATTTCATGACATCACGTGATCAGCCGCTACCCCTTTATATTGAGAGCCTGGGTTATAACGGCAATCAGGAGAAGGTGTCCAGACCTGTGGGGTATCCCTGTTACCACTGGCTTCAGACCGTGAAGGGAGCCGGAGAATTCAAATTTTCCGGCTCCACGGTCATACTGGGGGAAGCATCAGGTATTTTGCTGCCGCCGAATGAACCGCATGAATATGTGCGCGCCCAAGGAGAGTGGGAGACATTCTATATTACATTTGGCGGTTCCCAGTGTCCGGCAATCTTGGAGTCACTTAGTCTGGGTGAAGCAGCGTTGCATCAGTGGGAGCAGAGCAGTCCGTTCAATGATTACGGCCAGGAAGTGCTGGATTCGATCAGAAGTGATCAGGATTTGTCGGGACTCGAGGCGTCAGCGGATATATATCGATTTCTGATTTTGCTCAAAAAACATGGCATGACCGGCAATCGGTCTTCGATCTCTCATGCCGTGGAGAGACTCGCTTCGCTCATTGCATTCATGGAACAGCATTATGCGAATCCTGAGATTGGTCTCGAACATATGGCTGACGTCACGGGGATCTCATCCAGACATCTGAACACCTTGTTCAAGCAGTCCTTTGGCATGACAGCCTACAGTTATTTCATTTTGCTGCGCATTCGCAAAGCCAAGGAAATCATGACCGCAGACCATAGACCCACGATTAGGGAAACTGCAGTTAGGGTAGGGTTTCGGGATGCAAGCCATTTTGTAGCAACTTTTCGCAGGATTGAGGGGGTGACTCCTGAACAGTTCCGTAATTTGTATTAACATGTACCCAAATGATCAAAAAGTGATGCCAGGAAGGTATTGATGCGTTAGGGTCATTACCGTTATGATGGTATCGATTCCTGAGATTCGAAAACGTTTAAACGGACCCATGGTTCCGTTCTACTTGGAGAGGATGATTGAAGATGACAACAACTATACCCTTATGGGATCATGCTGCACCTTATGCAGCCCAGGGTCATGAAGACGAGATGCCACATTTGATTCCATTTATTCTGCCCGGTTCCGAGAGCGCTATCATTGTATGTCCAGGGGGCGGCTATGGATTTTTGGCTGATCATGAAGGTGCTCCAATAGCGGAATTGTTGAACCGTGCAGGTATAAGTGCATTTGTCCTGAATTATCGGGTGGCGCCTCACCAGCATCCTGCACCGATAACAGATGGTCAGCGTGCCATACGTTATGTTCGTGCTCATGCTGAGCAGTATGGCATCAACCCTGCTAAGATTGCAGTACTTGGTTTCTCCGCAGGCGGACATCTCACAGCAACACTGGGAACGCTGTATGACGAGGGACAACCGGATCATGAGGACCTCATCGAACGCCAGAGTTCACGCCCGGACCGAGTTATTCTCTGTTATCCGGTCATTACGATGGAGTCCTATGGACATGCCGGTTCCCGTGAGAATTTGCTTGGGTCGGACGCCTCTGCCGAGCAGATCAAGGCTTTCAGTGCGGAGCAGCAGGTAAGAGCGGATGCTCCTGAAGCGTTCATCTGGCATACCAGCGATGACCAGGCAGTGCCTGTAGAGAATAGCTTGCGTTACGCACTTGCATTGGGTGCGCATGGCATCCCCTATGATTTGCACGTTTTTGAGAAAGGTTCACATGGACTTGGATTGGCTGAGGACAACCATGCGATTCGGGTATGGTCAGATCTGTGTCTCACATGGCTCAAGAATCAAGGCTGGTAATCACTGATTGGATAACAACTTAACGGTCTGATTAATCAATTATTCTTATATTAGCGCCTTGGAGCGAAGGAGAAAATAACGATGAAATTGCAAAAAAATGACAAGCTTCTGTTTATCGGTGATTCGATTACAGATTGTGGTAGGGAACATCCTGTAGGCGAAGGTAGCTCCGGTCTGGGACATGGTTACGTAGCGCAAGTCTATGCCCTCTTGCGGTCCATCTATCCGGAATTGATGTTGCGTGTCCAAAATGTGGGTAATGGTGGAAATACGATTCGTGATCTGAAACAGCGCTGGGATCGTGATGTGCTGGACCTTAAACCGGACTGGCTGACGATCATGATTGGCATTAATGATGTATGGCGTCAGTTCGACAACCCATTGTCAACAGACTCACATGTGTTTCTTGAAGAATACGAATCCACATTGCGTGAACTGGTGGCTTCAGTTCGTCCCAACCTGAAAGGTCTGGTACTGATGACACCTTATTATCTTGAGGCCAATCCGGAAGACCCGATGCGGGCAACGATGGATATCTACGGAGAAGCGGTACGCAGGGTAGCGAGTGAGTATGATGCGGTGTATGTGGATACACAGGTCGCATTTGCTCCATTTTGGGATCATTTCTATACGTCTGTGCTGACTTATGACCGGGTACATCCGGATGCAACGGGCCATATGGTATTGTCCAAAGCATTCTTGGATGCCATCGGATTCGAATGGTCAGGCGGCGTCAAATCTGAATAAGGACGTGAGGGCATGAGCGACGTAACTGTAGCACTACAAACCCCGGCATTACTGGGGGAAGGTCCAAGCTGGGATGCGGAGAACAATCGATTGTTGTGGGTAGATATTGAAAGCTTCAAGGTGCATGTGTATGATCCAGCTACAGGGCAGGATCAGGCTTATGATGTCGGTGAACATGTCGGGGCTGTTGTTCCCTATCGTGGTGACGAAGTTGTGGTTGCTTTACGCAGTGGATTCCATACGTATCACTTGCTTACGGGTGAGCTGCAGGCTATTGAAGACCCTGAACAAGATAAGGATACCAATCGTTTTAATGATGGAAAATGTGATGCGAAGGGCCGCTTCTGGGCAGGCACGATGAGCATGAATAATGAGAGCAAAGCCGGATCATTGTATTGTTTGGAGCAAGGGCAACCCGTTCGCACAATGGTACAAGGTGTGTCTACATCCAACGGTCTGGGCTGGAGTCCGGATCGGCAGACCATGTATTACATTGATACCCCGACACGTTCTATTGACCGGTTTGATTTTGATCTGACGGCAGGTACGATACAAAATCGGACAAGTATCATTCACATACCGGAGGAATTTGGTTTTCCGGATGGGATGACGGTTGATCGTGAGGGCATGCTGTGGGTTGCGCACTGGGGCGGAGGAAGAGTCACTCGTTGGAACCCGCATACATCAGAACTGTTGCAACAGATCGAGGTGCCGGCAGATCAGGTAACATCCTGCTGTTTTGGTGGACCGGATCTCGAAGAGTTATACATTACAACAGCACGTATAGGGATTAAGGAAGAACGTTTGAAAGAGACACCGGATGCGGGCTCACTTTTTGTCATCAGACCGGGCGTTAAAGGGCAGGAGACTCACACTTATGGTAGCCAGCAATAAACAGGTGCCAATTATGTAGTGAACCTTAGTGAACCTCTGCCTGGTTTGCCAGGAAAGAAACGATTCCATTTTTTTACTCTTATATAAAATGTCGAAAGGTGCTGTTCTAACAGCATCTTTTTTTGTTGTATAAACCTGTTTAAACACTGAAAATATTTTACAAAAATCGGAATTTCGACAGAGGGGTTTGGAGATTGCCAGCGAATGTTATTTATTGAAAGTATTATCCAGATAACCGCGAATCAAGAACAATTATGTAAGCGCTTAACAATATGACTGGAAGGGGGTGAGGCTTCTTGTATCAAGGGTTGCATTGATTCGTCTGGCACGCCATCATCAGCACGATGAGACAGCGGGGATAGACCGAAATGCAGTAACGAAGTAGAAGAGGAGGATAAGTTAATATGAGAACGTTTATGGGGAAATTGCGAATGATGAGCCTGACGGTTGCTGTAGTAACCGCCTCGCTGGGAGGACTTGCTGGAACAACAGCGGCGGCACCAAGTGAAGCCTATGAGTGGAAAAATGTGGTGACGGGTGCAGGAGGCGGGTTTGTACCGGGCATTATTTTCAACGAGTCGGAAAAGGATCTGATCTATGCCCGTACAGATATCGGGGGGGCCTATCGCTGGAATGCGGCTGACGAGAGGTGGATACCCTTAACGGATTTTGTCGGCTGGGATGACTGGAACAAGAATGGTGTGGACGCACTGGCTACGGACCCGGTTGATCCCGATCGGGTGTATATGGCAGTTGGGACGTATACGAATTCGTGGGACCAAAATAATGGCTCCATCTTGCGCTCTACGGACCGGGGAGATACATGGCAAACCACAACACTTCCGTTCAAAGTGGGCGGCAACATGCCGGGACGTTCAATGGGAGAACGCCTGACCGTGGACCCAAATGATAACAGTATTCTGTATTTCGGTGCACGAAGTGGTCATGGGTTATGGAAAAGTACCGATTACGGTGTGACTTGGAACGAAGTCACAAGCTTCCCGAATCCGGGAAATTATGTGCAAGATCCTTCGAATGAATATACCAGTGACATCGTAGGTCTGGCATGGATTACATTTGACAAAACAACAGGTTCGGCAGGGCAAGCAACCCAGACAATCTATGTGGGTGTTGCGGATAAAGATCAAAGCGTATATCGCAGCACAAATGGCGGCCTGACCTGGTCAGCTGTTGCTGGTCAACCTACAGGTTATATTCCGCATCATGGTGTGTTTGATTCAGACGGAAGCCTCTATATTACGTACAGCGATGGTGTTGGACCCTATGATGGGGCAAAAGGTGACGTGTGGAAACTGAATACGTCTACAGGTGTCTGGACCAACATCAGCCCTGTTCCAAGCAGTAGCACGGATAATTATTTTGGATATGGCGGATTGGCTGTTGATGCACAGAATCCCGGTACATTGATGGTTGCGACATTAAATTCCTGGTGGCCGGATGCCACCTTGTTCCGGAGTACAGATGGCGGAGCGACATGGACACGCATATGGGAATTTGAAGGATATCCGAACCGGAAGTTACGTTATACACAGGATATTTCGGCAGCGCCATGGCTCACATTTGGCACCAATCCTGCCCCACCCGAAACAACCCCAAAACTGGGCTGGATGATCGGTGATCTGGAGATTGATCCGTTTGATTCGGATCGCATGATGTATGGAACAGGTGCTACGATCTATGGAACGAAGAACCTGACAGACTGGGATGATGATGAAAAAATCAATATTTCAGTGATGGCGAAGGGGGTTGAGGAGATTGCCGTACTGGATCTGGTCAGCCCGCCAAGTGGTGCACATTTGATAAGCGGATTGGGAGATGTCTCCGGATTCCGTCATAACAATCTGGACCAGGCTCCAGCTACCATATTTACGAGCCCGAACTATCCTTCCACAGAAAGTCTGGATTTTGCAGAGTTAAGTCCAAATACGATGGTTCGCGTAGGTAAAGCAGATTATGCTGCTGATCCAAATGCAAAATCCATGGGTTTGTCCAGTGACGGAGGTACTACGTGGTATAAGGCTAATGCAGAACCTGCCGGCACAACCGGAGGAGGGACCGTAGCCATCTCTGCGAATGGTAACCGACTCGTATGGAGCACATCAGATAAAGGCGTACATTATTCGACTGACGGCAATTCATGGACGGCAAGTACGGGCATACCTGCACAGGCAAAAGTGATTTCGGATCGTGTCAATCCAAACAAATTTTATGGATTTGCAGCGGGTAAAATCTATGTGAGTGTGAATGGTGGTGCTACTTTCACGGCAACATCTGCGACCGGACTTCCGATGGAAGGAAATGCCGATCTGGATGCCGTTCCAGGTGTTGAAGGTGAACTCTGGTTTGCAGGTGGTAGTGAGGAAGAAGGTCCTTACGGATTATGGCATTCTACGGATTCAGGCGCAACATTCACGAAGCTTGCCAATGTAGAGGAAGCAGACAGTATCGGATTTGGTAAAGCGGCCCCTGGGCAGAGTGTTGTTGCGTTATACACGGTTGCACAGATCGATGGAACACGTGGATTCTTCCGCTCCGATGACGGTGGTGCCAATTGGGTTCGTATCAATGATGATCAGCATCAGTATGCTCGTGTAACTACAATTACGGGTGATCCGCGTTTGTATGGAAGAGTATATCTCGGAACAAATGGCCGCGGAATTTTGTATGCTGACCGTGTTGGAGGTAACAATGGCGGAGGTACTCCAGTGACCAACTCTGCGATTACACCGGTTACAGCCGAATTTGATCGCAAAGCAGGCAATCAGATTAATATTCCAGTCACGTTAACACTTAACGGCAATACACTTGCATCCATTCGCAACGGGAATGCAACACTGGTTTCAGGTACAGATTACACGTTGACAGGCAATGAGGTCGTATTAAGTAAAAACTACTTGGCTTCACTTCCCAATGGCGCAGTGACGCTAACCTTTCAATTCAGCGCAGGTGCTCCTGCGACCTTGAATCTGCTCATTAAAGACACAACAGCTGCACCTGTTGGAACCATACGCATTGAGATGTTTAACAGTAACACTTCAGCGACGGGCAGCTCGATTAGTCCCAAATTCAAACTGACAAACACAGGTACTACAGCCTTGAATCTGTCTGATGTGAAGATCAGATACTATTACACGATAAACGGCGAACAGCCTCAGAACTTCTTCGCTGACTGGGCGACTGCTGGCAGTGCGAATGTAACAGGCACGTTCAGTGCACTCAATCCGGTTCGGACAGGTGCTGACCACGTGCTTGAGATTGGATTCATAGCTTCCGCTGGAACTCTGAATGCAGGACAAAGCACAGAAATCCATACGCGCATCTCCAAGAACAATTGGACCAACTATACGCAAACGGATGATTATTCTTTTGCAGGTAGTCAGACTTCCTATACGGACTGGTCCAAAGTCACTGGTTATATCGCGGGAAGTCTCCAATGGGGAATTGAACCATAAGTGAGTGATTTAACGAAATAAAGGATTGAAATAGGGGTCCTGATTCGCCAGATGATCAAATGGCGAGTCGGGGCTTCTTATTTTGTCGAAATATAGTGTAAACTATAGATAGTTACCATTGCTTAAAGGATCGTTTTAGGATATAAAAAGATGTACAATTAATTTAGAATTAATGTAACCGCTAACACTGGAAAGTGTTTATAACCGATATATAATAGTTGGTATAGCCTGTACAGATATAGAGGAAAGATTAGACAAGGGGGTCGCGATCATGAACCGGTTGTGCAAGGTGCTGATTGTTGACGATGAGTTTCTGGTAAGACAGGGCATAAAGCACCATATGAACTGGGAAGCGGAAGGATTTATCATTGTGGGTGAAGCTTCCAACGGTGAAGAAGGATTACAGCAGGTGAACCTGTTAAAACCGGATATTGTGATCACCGACATTGTCATGCCTGTCATGGATGGGGAAACGTTTGTCCGTACACTAAAAGCCAGTAATCCGCAGATTGAAGTTATTGTACTTAGCAGCTTCAGTGAATTCGAGTATGTACGTTCAACGCTTCAGCACGGGGCAGCCGATTATATACTGAAACCCAAGCTGGATACAAATGAATTATTGCAAGTCCTTCAACGCACAGCGGGTAAAATTCCGGAATTACAGTTCGAGCCGTCGCACGATGGCTGGAGACTTGGGCAACTGATGGAGAAGATGCTGTCCGGATTTACACTGGATGAAGATAGCGAAATGCCGATCATTCGAGATACCTTTCCGTATGAATCCTTTCGCTTGCTTGTGTATAAACCCGTGGGTGCTGGAGGGAATCCACTGAAGATGGATCAGGAGCAGATTGAGTCCAAGCTCCGCTGTGATCTGCCTGAAGTAGAATGTGCAATGGTTCCCGCAGAGGGTACATTACCTGTGATGCTTCTTAATGTCGATCCTGCGAGAGATGAATGGATGCTTGAACGGATCAGACAGTTGGCCAGTGAAAATGCAACAGGAGAAGACAGTCCTGGTTGGGTGCTTAGTGAAAGCTTTACTTCATTTGAACAGATGGGTGTTGTTTACCGGGAACGCCTGATTAAGCTGATTGAATATCGTTTCTATTATAAGGATCGACCAATCCTGGTGTATGGTGAACTGCCTCCAATGCATTCCGCAGGTTACCAGTTTAATGTGAATATGTTTTTGCAGCATGTGAAGCGTAACCGGGTCGAAGCGGCAAGGGAGTATTTACAGGATCATGCAAAAACACTTGGACGGGATTATATTGCCGACGTGTTTGAGATCAAATCATTTCTCGGTAACTTGATCTTCAACGTGACCATTACCCTCGCGGATATGGATGTTCAGTCTGCCGGGCTGGAAGAGAGCAAATATACGTATTTTAAAAATGTGGACGGCGCTTCGAGTCTGGACGAAGTCATGACTGTGCTTGACCAATTCATGACGGAAGTTCAGGAGTGTACCGTTGGTGCGGGTGGAAAACGAAGTGATCCCAACATGAAGATGCTGCTGGATTACATGCATGATCACTTTGATCAGCCGCTCGGGCTTGCTGAAGTAGCCAAGCACTTTCATTTTAATCCATCGTATTTATCCAGTTATTTCTCATCTCACAAAAAAGAAGGATTTAATGAATACTTAAATAAAATTCGGATTGAAAAAGCCGAGGAATTGCTCCGATCCGATGATGTAACGATCTCTGAGATTAGCAGTATGGTAGGCTATTCCGATCATAGTTACTTTTGCAAAGTATTCAAAAAATTCACCGGATTATCACCAAGCCGATACCGGCGCAAATTCTGGGCATAAAGTCAGAAGGATAAGATCATGAAGAAATGGATGAACCAATTATCTCGTCTCGGATTGTTTCCCAAGTTGTTTCTGGTTATGGTGGTCAGTATTGTCCTCGTTTCTGTACTCATCTTATGGACGACCATTCACATGTCAACCAATCTGTTTACTGAGACGTTCAGTATCACCAACTCCAAGGTGCTTAATCAGATCAAAACAAATTTTGAATCCTTTAATGAGGCCATTGCTGCCGTATCGAATAATGTGACGCAGAGTGGATCGATCCGAGGATTCCTGTCCGAAGGAGATGCCGATTCCCTCACGATGGCCAAATCCTTCTATAATATGAGGGAAACGATGGATCGAATTCAATCCATCACAGAATCCTACGAAGTCGGGATAACAATTATCGGAATTAATGGACGGAGCTATTCCACGAATCGTGCTCACCTTCAGTTGTCCGTGGATGAATTGAAGCAGGAGCCAATTACGATGGAAGCCGCTGAGACGCCGAGTCGTCTTATCTTTGATGTTTACCAAAACGAGGCAACGCTTGGGAGTCAGCAGATGATCTCTGCGACGAAAGCGTTGACGGACCGAACACGCAGCCGGATATACGGTACGCTTTATGTCACGATGAGAGAAGACATATTCCGGCAATTTTACAGCAGTTTTACAAGTCGTGGCAATGATGTGGTCATTATGAATGAAAAAGGTGAGATTGTATCATCGAATCGTGAAGACTGGATCGGAACAACTCAGCTGGATTTGCTATCGTATGCCCGGGATATGAACAACAACTCTCCGAGAAGTATTAATGCTCGTGTGATGGATCAGGATAGCGTTGTGTTATCCGAGTATTTACCGTTCTATCGGTTTTATATTGTCAATGTAGTGGATAAGGATCTGGCGATGGGTCAACTTATCGACATGAAGACGGTTGCCCTGATCTGTGCAGCTATCGTTGTGGGGGCACTCATCCTTGTGTTTCTCATCACCAGCCAGATTACCAAGTCACTGCGCAGACTTGTGAAGCAGATGTCCAACATTACAAAAAGTGATCTGGACAACTATATTCCGGTGAGCGGAAGCTACGAGAGCAGGCAGCTTGGTCATGCTTACAATTACATGCTTGATGAACTGCATGATTATGTGGATCAGTTAGTACAGACACAGCATGAACAACGGAATGCAGAGCTTGCGGCATTACAGAGTCAGATTAATCCTCACTTCTTGTACAATACACTTGCATCTGTCAAAGTTCTGGTGCAACAAGGCAACAAAGACAGGGCTGCGGAGACGATTAATGCATTAATTGGATTGTTGCAAAATACGATCAGTGATGTGAGTCAGACTGTTACCGTGGAACAAGAAGTCGAGAATTTGAAAAATTATGTCTTCATTAATCACGTCAGATATGGTGGCCGGATTAAAGCAGCTTTCTACGTGGCTCCGGATTGTACACACTATCATGTACCCAAACTGGTGATCCAGCCGTTTATTGAGAATGCATTTTTCCATGGATTCATCAAGAAAGAAACGGGTACGATTCATGTCATGGTTTCCAGAGCGGGAGAATCACTCATCTGTGAGATTATGGACAATGGGGATGGAATTGAAGGGCTTGTCATGGGAGAAACGTTGCCCAATCCAAAGAACAATCGTCAACTATTCAGTGGGATCGGGATTCGCAATGTCCATGACCGTATTGAGTTATTATATGGTTCACCTTATGGTGTCACCATTATGAGTACGGTTGGGGAAGGAACGAGAGTCACCGTTACACTGCCTTTAATCACGAGTTGAATCGAAACCCGATTCCATTGAATACACTTAAAATCGAGATCCCTCGCTTCTGTTTTCTACAGAGTCGGGGGATTTTCACGTGTCGAAGGTAAAGCGGGTGAAATCATTTTTGTACTATTTCAAGATCAAGAAATTACAAAATCAAAAGAAATTACAAAAAACCAAATTTAATGCAAACGGTTTCTGTAAAGGTTTTCATTGTGGCAATAAGATGACAAATCCGTACAAAATTATTACTAACGAATGGAGATATGGGAATGATAAGATGAATACATCGAAAGCAACCGCTTTCAGAAAACGCAAACAAATTACACACAAAGAGGTCGAAGGGGAGTTGAATGTTTTGAAAAAAATGTGGGTATTGATGCTCGTTACAGTACTGCTGTTGTCCGCATGTTCATCCGGTGGCGGAGGTAAATCCGCTAGTGGTGGTGACGAAAAAACAAACGAAATCACGGTCTGGGCTTGGGACAAAGCTTTTAACGTAGCTGCAATGGAAACAGCAAAAGAAGCATATCAAAAAGCAAATCCTGATGTGAAAATTAACATCATTGAATACGCTCAAGCTGATATCATTCAGAAACTGAACACAGGTCTTAACTCCGGAACTGCCAGCGGTCTTCCAAACGTAGTACTGATTGAAGACTATCGTTCACAAAGCTTCCTGAATGCATATCCTGATGCGTTCAAAGATCTGTCTTCCAGTATCACGGCTTCCGATTTTGCAGATTACAAACTCGGACCAACAGCGTTTGATGGCAAACAATACGGAGTACCATTTGACTCCGGCGTTGCTGGTTTGTACTACAGAACAGATCTGCTGGAGCAAGCTGGCTACAAATCAGCTGACCTGCAAGACATCACTTGGGATGACTACATCCAAATTGGTAAAGACGTAAAAGCTAAAACAGGTAAAGAGCTTCTTTCTCTTGACCCGAATGACCTTGGTTTGATTCGTATGATGATCCAAACTGCAGGTAAATGGTATTCCGCAGAAGATGGTAAAACACCTGACATTGCTAATAATGCTGCTCTGAAAGAAGCGTTTATTACTTACAAAGCAATGATGGATGCCAACATTGTTAAATTGCACTCTGACTGGAGTCAATTCGTTGCCAACGCCAATAACGGTAGCGTAGCAACAATTCCTACAGGTAACTGGTTCTCACCATCTGTACGTCAAGAAGCTTCCCAATCCGGTAAATGGGCTGTAGCTCCAATACCGAAAATGGCTGGTCAAGCAAACTCTGTTCACGCATCCAACTTGGGTGGTAGCTCTTGGTATGTTATGAACAACGTTCCTGGTGCAGATCAAGCAGCTGATTTTGTAGCAAAAACATTTGGTTCTGACAAACAATTGTATCAAGATCTGTTGAACAACATCGGCGCAATTGGTACGTACAAACCAGCAGTTGATGGTGACGCGTATGCCAAAGCAGATGAGTACTTCGGCGGACAAAAAATCTTCACAGACTTTGCAAATTGGACGAAAGAAATTCCAAGCGTAAACTATGGTATCAACACATATGCCATTGAAGATATTCTCGTTGTAGAAATGCAAGCATTCCTGAACGGTAAATCAATCGATGACGTTCTGGCTGATGCACAAAAACAAGCTGAAGCACAATTAAACTAAGATACCCAAGGTAACTTATAGAACCCTAGGAAACATCGGAGCCATCTCCTATGTCCGGCGCAAGTCGAACCGGATATGGCGAGGGGCTCCGTGGGTTCTACCCATGTTCCATGGAGAGAGAGGAGCCATACTGTGAAAGCCATGAATACAGGAGACAGTCTCCAAAAGAAAAATAATTTGACTGGATGGGCTTTTGTTTTGCTGGCTGTTGTCGGGATTGTTGCATTTTACTTCTACCCGATGATTCAAGCGCTGCTCTTATCGTTCAAGTCTGGTGTAGGAGCCAATCTTGAATTTTCGGGCCTTTCTAACTACAAAAGATTGTTAGTTGATACAACATTCCGTACAGCATTATCGAATACTTTTATCTACTTGATTATTCAAGTGCCTGTAATGATTATCCTTGGTTTGTTTATTTCCGTATTGCTGAATGACAGCACACTACGTTTCCGGAGCTTCTTCCGTACAGCGATTTTCTTGCCTTGTGTAACTTCATTGGTAGCGTACTCTGTTGTATTCAAATATCTGTTCGCACCAGATGGAATGGTGAATCAATTCCTGATGGGCTTGCACATTATTGGCGATCCAATTCAATGGATCACAGACCCGTTCTGGGCTAAAATTACGATCATAATCGCCGTTACTTGGCGTTGGACCGGATATAACATGATTTTCTATCTGTCATCCCTGCAAAACATCGATCAATCGATCTATGAAGCTGCAAGAATTGACGGAGCGAATGCTTTTACACAATTCTTCAAAATCACTGTACCTTTGCTTAAACCGATTATCCTTTTCACGTCCATCACATCAACGATTGGTACATTGCAAATCTTCGATGAGATCATGAATATTACCAAAGGTGGTCCAGGTAATGCGACCATGTCGATTTCACAATACATCTACAACCTTTCGTTCAAATATTCACCGGACTTCGGTTATGCAGCAACAGTGTCATATTCCATCGTAATCTTGATTATTGTATTGTCCATCATCCAGTTTAAAGTGGCAGGTGATAATAAAAATGGCTAAAGCTAAAGCAAAACGGATTTTCACG
This sequence comes from Paenibacillus sp. FSL K6-1122, assembly GCF_037977015.1. Lineage (NCBI taxonomy): Bacteria > Bacillati > Bacillota > Bacilli > Caryophanales > Paenibacillaceae > Paenibacillus > Paenibacillus sp. FSL K6-1122. The sequence goes on from NZ_CP150272.1 coordinate 2,511,442, forward strand.
TATGTGTTCCTATCCATCGTCGCCTTTGTATCCATTTTCCCTTTCTTCTGGATGCTGGTCAGTTCAACGAATGCATCTGTCGATGTAACGAAAGGCAGATTGTTACCGGGTTCAGCTTTCATTGATAACTTCAACAAACTGATTGATTCGACAAATCTGGTACAGGCTCTCGGAAACTCGGCGATTATCTCTGTAGTCTCCACTCTCTTGGCACTGTTTATTGGTTCCATGGCAGGTTATGGTTTCGAGGTATATCGCACGAAGTCTCGTGACATTGTGTTTAATATCCTGTTGTTATCGATGATGATCCCGTTTGCAGCGATCATGGTACCACTGTATCGTATGTTCGCAACAATCTCGGGAGTTGCACCGGTTATCGGAATCAACACGATGGCAGCAGTGATCCTGCCAACCATCGCAACAGCGTTCCTGATCTTTTTCTTCCGTCAGAACACCAAAATGTTCCCGAAAGACTTGCTAGAAGCTGGACGTATTGATGGTTTGAGTGAACTCGGCATCTTCTTGAAGATCTATATGCCAACCATGAAAACAACATATGCAGCGGCAGCAATCATTACATTCATGAGTAGCTGGAACAACTATCTGTGGCCACTCATTGTATTGCAAACACCTGACCAACAAACGATTCCACTGTTGATCTCAAATCTGGGTGCTGGTTATTCTCCGGATTACGGAGTAATCATGACAGCAATCGTGATTGCAACACTGCCTACAGCAATCGTTTTCTTCATCATGCAGAAACATTTTGTTGCAGGTATGGTAGGTTCCGTGAAGTAATGAAAACAGCATAATCCGTGCAAATGACGGATGCAGGAAAGAAGAGAGGGCGCTGTTATGGCGTACCTCTGTCTTTTTTGTTTATGTAAAGCAAAAGGAAATCCAGCGTAAACCTTGAATAAGTCAAACTATAACGTTTTAAAGGGAGAGAGAGCCGATGAAAGCAACAAAGGCAGATATCAACTGGTTGGGGGACGTAAGTGTATTTGAGGTGAACCGTCTTCATGCCTATTCCGATCACCGTTACTACCAAACAATGGACGAGGCTGTAGGTTCAGGCGCGATGTCCATGCGTTATGATCTGAATGGTACGTGGAAATTCAACTATGCAATTCGTCCAGACAGCCGTTCTGAGTTTTTCTATACATCCGATTTTTCCAGTGAAGGCTGGGATGATATTGAAGTTCCGGGGCATATCCAACTACAAGGATACGGACAGATTCAATATGTAAATACACAATATCCTTGGGATGGACTGAACGAAATTCGTCCGCCGGCATTGCCGCAGGATAAAAATCCGGTTGGAAGTTACATTCGCACATTCCACCTGCCGACAGGTTGGGAGTCGAATCCGGTATATATTTCTTTCCAAGGTGTAGAGTCTGCATTCTATGTATGGCTTAATGGACAATTTGTAGGATACGGGGAAGACAGCTTCACGCCATCTGATTTTGACCTGACGCCATTCCTTCAGGATGGAGAGAACAAACTCGCAGTTGAGGTGTATCAACGCAGCACAGGCAGCTGGCTGGAAGATCAGGATTTCTGGCGTTTCTCCGGTATTTTCAGAGATGTGTATCTGTATACCGTCCCAACTGCACACGTTCGTGATGTTCATGTTCGCACAGATCTGGACAAGTCCTATACCAACGGTACGTTGCAACTAGATTTGAAACTGGAAGGAAAAGCGGTTGATGGAGCGCGAGTAGAGGCTGAACTTCGTGATCGTGAAGGTAATACCGTTAAAACGTTTGAGTCCAAAGTTAACGATGGACAAGTAAGTCTTCGTGAAGACATCGGCACAGTGAACCTGTGGAGCGCAGAGATTCCATACTTGTACCGTCTCTATATTCGTGTATATGATGTTGCGGGTGCACTGGTTGAGGTTGTTCCTCAAGCCGTTGGTTTCCGTACATTTGAAATGATTGATAAAGTGATGCACATCAACGGTAAACGTATCGTATTCAAAGGTGTGAATCGTCATGAGTTCAACCCGCGTCGTGGACGTGCGGTTACGAAGGAAGACATGCTGTGGGATGTTCGTACCATCAAACAGAATAATATGAATGCTGTACGTACGTCACACTATCCAAACCAAAGTCTTTGGTATGAGTTGTGTGATGAATACGGATTGTATGTTATTGACGAGATGAACCTGGAGACACACGGATCTTGGCAGAAACTTGGTGCTGTTGAGCCTTCATGGGTTATTCCAGGTGACAAACCGGAATGGCATGATATCGTTATGGACCGCGCTGTATCCATGGTGGAGCGTGACAAAAACCATCCGTCCATTCTGATCTGGTCTTGTGGTAATGAATCACATGGTGGTGAAGTCATCTACAAAGTATCCCAATACTTCAAATCAGCTGATCCAACACGTCTGGTACATTACGAAGGTGTATTCCATGATCGCCGTTTCGATGAAACAAGTGATATGGAGACTCGCATGTATGCCAAACCGGCGGACATTGAGGAATTCCTGAATGCAAACCCGACGAAACCTTATATTAGCTGTGAGTACATGCATGCCATGGGTAACTCTATTGGCGGTATGCACAAATATACGGAGTTGGAAGACAAATATCCGATGTATCAAGGTGGATTCATCTGGGATTACATCGACCAATCCATTTATAAAAAAGATCGTTACGGCAAAGAGTTCCTCGCCTATGGCGGAGATTTTGGTGATCGTCCATCAGACTATTCGTTCTGTGGTAACGGTATCGTCCATGCTGACCGTAAAGTAACTGCGAAAATGCAGGAGGTTAAATTCCTTTACCAGAACATCAAGCTGTTCCCGGATCGTGAAGGTGTCAAAATCGTGAACGGTAATCTGTTCGCAGATACGTCTGCGCTGGAACTGGTATACAGCCTGGGGCGCGAGGGACATGAAGTGCTGCGTGGAACATTGGAAGTGAACGTGGATGCCCAAAGTGAGACGGTAGTGAAACTTCCGCTGAGTGCAGAAGCTCTGGCGGGCGGCGAGTACGCTGTGAACACTGCATTTGTGTTAAAAGAAGCTACAATGTGGGCTGACAAAGGCGAAGAAGTGGCATTTGGACAGTTTATTTTCACACAGGATCAGGTAAATGATGCAGCCGAGACGGACCTGAACCTTGTAAGTGATGTACAAGTTATCGAAGGTGACGTTAACATCGGTGTTCGTGCTGGCAAGACACATGCGCTGTTCTCCAAACAGTTTGGGACACTGGTTTCCCTGAAATTGTCCGGTCGTGAGACGATTGCTGTACCACCTGCACCACTCTTCTGGCGTGCAATGACGGATAATGACAAAGGTATGGCGATGGGCTTCGAACTGGGTGCCTGGTATGCAGCGAGCCTGATGCCACGTTCTGTAGAGTGGAAAGCGGAACAGAAACCGGATCAATACCGGATCGAGTTCACGTACAAGCTCAACATTTCGGAGGATGTACAAGTGAAAGTGGTATATACCGTTCATGCAGATGGAAGTGTACGTGTGCATAATACGTACAAAGGTACAGCCGGATTGCCTAACCTGCCAATCCATGCATTATCCTTCAGAACATCACCTGACTTCGAAAACGTGGAATGGCTTGCGATGGGACCCGAAGAAAATTATGCAGACCGCGCATTTGGCGCACGTCTCGGTATCCACGGCAGCAAGGTAGCTGATACTGTAGCTCCATATCTTGTACCACAGGAATCAGGCAACCGTACTGGCGTGCGTTGGGCCAAATTGACGGACAATGCAGGACGTGGCTTCAAAATCGAAGCTTCTGGAGCTCCGGTTGAGCTGAATGTCTCACCATATACGGCATTTGAGCTGGAGAACGCACAACATGCGTACGAATTGCCACCTGTGCACTATACGGTCGTGACTGTAGCAGGTAAACAAATGGGTGTTGGCGGTGATGATAGCTGGGGTGCTCCGGTTCATCCGGAATACCTGATCCCTTCAGACGGCGAACTGACATTTGAATTTGTCATTCGTGCACTGTAAGTAAAGGATCGTACAGAATAAAGAATGTATTCTATAAAGAACAGAGGTCTTCGCTATCGGAGGCCTCTGTTTTGTTATGTCAACGAACAGCTTGAGAGGCTTGGTATGAAACCGTTCTCTCTCCAACCTCGTAATGTACGAGACAGGAAACATAAGAGGGGGGTTCAAGATGAGTAAAAAAGCAAAGACAGGTATATGGGTGACGGTGTTGGTCTTCTTGGGCATCATAGTTGGATGTTTCATATGGTATTTCAATACCGCTTCAGGTGAACGTGCACTCAAAACAATGAGGTCCAATAACTCTGGTGGCCTGGAGAGGGTTGTTAAAGTGTACAGCAATAATGGTGAATTGATTCAGACCTATGATGGCAAAATTGACGTGGAAGATACGGAATACGGGAATAAAGTATTATTTGATCTCAATGGGAAACGTGTTGTGATCTATAATGCAACGATTGTTGTTGAAGAGAAGTAAGCGTAATTTGCCAGTCTTGACGAAGCGCTGGTTTGGAATTTGGAATGACACCTTATCTCTTATATGGTAAAATTAAGGAAATTATATAAGGGTCGGGTGAGATTTTTATGGTGGATATGTACCTCATAATCTTAGTTGCTATCTTGGGAATGATCCTGTTCTATAGCTTGATCGCTTATTTCTTGATTCGTTTCATTTCGAAAAAAGCTTTCAAGCTGACGTTAACCAAATATGAAATGATGGAGATTATGACTTGGCTCGCCGTGTTGTTTATTACCTTCATGATGATTAAGAATGGTTCGATGAATCTTCTCCTACCGGTTGTTGCACTCATCATTCCATTGATCAATTTACGACTTTCCAATCGAAAACATCGAGAGCTGAACTCGTAAGGTCTTGCTACGTTGGGGTAAGGCACAGGAAGGATGAACATAGGAAAGGTTGACGGAGATTACATCACTAGTCAACCTTTTCTAGTTGTATGATTATGAATGGTGAAAATGAACGGGAGGATTTCAATAATGATCTTCGGAAAATCAACGGATACTTCAGGTGTAACGCAAGTTGCCAATCTTTTGGATGAGTTGCGGTCTGTTTTTGATCAAGCAGAAAGCAAATATCAAATAGTTGATATTGAACTATTCTTTGTTTTCAGGTGTCTTCCTGAGGAATACGAGAGAAGGTCCACGGTCAGGCATGTGAAGAAGGAGAATGTCATCTATTTTGATCTGGTGGTCAGCGAGGATCGGTATAAGACATTAAGCAAAAGCAAACAACGGTATGTCTTAAGCCATGAGTTTTATGCTTTTTTAAGTGAAAAGATCCAGAAATACAAGATTGAACATTTAAAAGTGAATGAGTTTATCGCAGATATGGGCATGTGGCTGAGGGAGATCGGATGGTTGCAGACCGAAGAGCAAGCCGACATAAGTGAATTTGAAGAAAAGTATAACTAGCAAAATAAATGAAAACATAAACAACAAAAATAGGCCCTCTTTCGAGGGCCTACTTTTCATGGGAGAGGAGAAACCGGACGAAGAGCTTATGGGGAAACGTAAGTCTTCTCCGCGGTTGTCTACGACACTTGTGATGTCGATAATTATAGAATCGCCCGATTGTTTCCTTTTTATACATATGCGTCAACAATTCGTCAACAATTTTCCAAGGGAAATGAAGACCGCACATTTTTCAAACCGAACCCGAATGTGGTACGATAGTCGTATCAATAAACTTACATAGAGAAAAGGTGACTCGTCAAGTGAGAGTGGTATCTGGGAGTGCAAAAGGCAGGCCGCTGAAGGCTGTTCCTGGCACGGGTACGCGGCCAACCACCGACAAGGTGAAGGAAGCGTTATTTAGCATGGTTGGTCCTTATTTTGAGGGCGGCACAGCATTGGATCTGTTTGCAGGCAGTGGAGGTCTCGGTATTGAGGCGCTGAGCCGCGGCATGGACAAGGCTGTTTTTGTTGATTTGGAATCGAAAAGTATTGAAGTCATCCGCATGAATCTGAAGGCAACCAAGCTGGAAGACCAGGCGGCCGTATATCGTAATGATGCAGGTCGAGCATTGAAGGCACTCGCCAAGCGAGGCACAACGTTTGATCTGGTGTTTCTCGACCCGCCATATCGCATGAAGAACGGGCACGAGTTAATGCTGACCATGCACGAACTGGAACTTCTGGAACCCGAAGCAACCATCGTGCTTGAATATGAATCCAAACATGATTACCCTGAGCAATTCGGCCCGTTTGAACAAACGCGCAAGGCTTTGTATGGGGAGACGGCAGTATCCATCTATTATTATGCGCCAGAAGCAGTTGAAGATGGAGAATCCATTACACCGGAAGAGGAGGCTCCTCATGACTGAAATGATACACCGACAGGAACGAATTGCCGTATATCCTGGAAGTTTTGATCCCGTAACGATGGGGCATCTGGATATTATCGCCAGAGCGTCGAAGCAATTTGATCGCGTCATTGTGGCTGTGTTGAACAATATGAGCAAAAATCCGCTGTTTACGGTGGAGGAACGCAAGGAATTGATTACGGAAGTAACCCGCCATCTACCCAATGTGGAGGTGGATAGTTTCCGCGATCTGACAGCCAATTACGTCCGGCAAAAGGAAGCTCAGGTCATCGTTCGTGGTATACGCTCGGTAACTGATTTTGAATACGAGTTGCAATTGGCATCGACCAACAGCAAGTTGAACCCGGATGCGGAAACGATATTTATGATGACAAATCCGAAGTATTCCTATTTAAGTTCCAGCATCGTCAAAGAAATCGCTCATTATCATGGAGATGTTACAGATCTTGTCTCACCTGAAGTGGAAGCTGCGCTCCGTCAGAAAATCAGCGAGAAAACCGGCGGTTAAACCAGAAGGTAAGACCTGATAGACTAACCATGACTGCAAGAAGTAACGCAAGTCCCATGCATGCAGCAGGGAAGATGCTCCAAATGGTGTTGATCGTGTATGTGTTACCTGGACTATGTATGAGTAGCCAACCAAATGGTGTTGAGAGATCTTGCTCTGCATTCGTTTGTAATGTGGTCCAGACTTCTGTGCTATAACGGCTGAACGGCATCCATAGGAACAGACTGATGAAAAAGGCGATTAATCCATGAGTCAGACGAACTCCAGCAAAGTACAACATCGATTTGCTGCCCGGACCAGTTGTTTTCAAGACAGCAGAGACTTGCAGATGGGAGCATAAACCACCCCACCCCAGAACGGCTGCAAGTAGAGACATGAGCAGCATGGGTGTTAATGAAGTCTGGCTCAAATGATAGGTGCCGAGGTGAAGCTCGAAGAAGGCTGGCCACAGCGCAGCAGAGGACCCAGGAGTTAGATAAAGGGAGACCAACCGGATAAATACGGCAAAACCGATCATGTATCCCCCAGTCATCATTAAGGTCTGCACAGCTTGGGATACGGTGTCACCGAGCAGTTTGCCAAATCCTCTTCCATCACGACGATGTGCTTCCCTCGCTGCAATCATCATATCAGACCATATACTGCGTCGTTTGTTCGTAGCGTGGTGGGGGGCAGATGAGCGACTTGTGGAACTTGCAGGACTTGCAGACTGAGAATCAAGAGAGTTGTTATCTGTTTGCGCGGCTGTGGAGCCAACCCTGTTTGTCTGGTTACCCGGTGCTGGCAGGAGACGTGTGGCAAGAATGGCAGCAATCCAGCCGCTGATCCAGTGGACCGCGAGTAGAAAATATCCGGCCGCCGGCTGGTGAAGAAAAGCAGCACCAACGACCAAAATGATCATCATTGGATTGGCAAAATGAGATGCCGCCGCAAGGACAACCGCCTGCTTGGCGGTAATTTGTCTATCCTGAAATAAACGGGATACCGCATCTGCTCCTGCGGGGAATCCGCCGCACATGCCAACGGCAATCGCCAGACCTGCGTTGCCTGGGAGTCTGAACCAGCGTTGCATTAACGGTCCAAGCAAGGCGCCGATCGCGTGGGTGAAGCCAAACGCAGTGAGCATTTGGGATAACATGAGGAACGGGAGCATGGCAGGGAAGATGATTTTCCACCATATATCCAGACCTTGAATAGAGGCGTCAAACGCTTCTTTGGGGGACGCAACTACCGCAATGACCAACATTAAAGCGCCGGTACTTAGGATTATCGTTCGTAACGGGCCAGAATCTCTAACCTCGCTCTGTAATGTCATCGTTTCACCTCATATCAGATAACGCCGATTCGGCATCTGAATCGTTATGGACGGCCGAATGACGCCCGAAGGGCGGTTCGGCCTTGACCGGACAGGCTATTGTATACAGCGGCCTATCCGGCCTGTACCATTGTATGCACAAGGACCAGAGTGTTAGACTTGAAAAAAATGATTAAACAAGATGGAATTACGATCGCTGATTAGTGTAGAGTTCAGCTTATATAGAGATACAAAGAACGGAGGCTCATGCGATGAATCGGATTCGGAAATCTGGCGGATTCAGAGCTTCGATCTTTGTGATCGTGGTGGCTCTGGTCGTCTATGTTGCCGTGTACATGCCAACGCCGTATATCATATATATGCCTGGCAGTGCAGATGAAGTAAAACCAATGGTAACCGTTAAGGGCGGAGACCAGGAAGAACACGGTGTGTTCATGATGACAACCGTGTCGGCAACATATGCCAACGTGTTTTTGCTAGGAACCTCTCTGTTCAATAAAAATGCTCAAGTGGATAAAAAGGAAGACCGACTGCGCGGCAAAAGCGAAGCGGAATACTCTGCCGAACAGGTGTGGTTCATGAGTGACTCACAATCCTCCGCAATGGAGGCTGCATATGAGCAGGCTGGTGTGACTTACTCTATTGTACCTGAACATATCTTTGTATTTGGACTGTCCGAAGATCCAAAACCGGAAGGAGACATTGCTCCGGGAGATATCATTCTGGGAGTGAACGGAACAGCTACGCCGGATAATACCGTGCTTTCTGCCGAGTTAAAAGATAAAAAGGTCGGAGATACGGTTGAAATGCAACTGGAACGTGGTGGAGAGACCATTAGCCGGGACGTGAAACTGATTCAGGTAAAAGACAGTAAAACGGGTGAAACCCGCCCGGGACTCGGAGTAATGATTGGTACGGTTCAGAAGGTGAAAGCTGAAGAGCCAGACAAACAGATCTCCTTCACCGATACTCAGGTTGGTGGTCCGTCTGCCGGCTTGATGTTTACGTTGGAGATCTATAACCAGTTAACACCTGGAGATCTGACCAAGGGGCATCGAATAGCGGGTACAGGTACCATTACCAAGGAGGGTGTGGTGGGTGCCATTGGTGGTGTAGTACACAAGATTGTAGCCGCTGATCGAAAAGAAGCGGAGATCTTCTTTGTACCGAAGGATAACTATAAAGAAGCAGCAGCCAAGGCTGAACAGATCGGCACCAAAATGAAACTTGTGCCTGTAAGCACGGTGGATGATGCGCTGGCTTATTTGAAATCCTTGTCCGTAAAATCATAGGATTTTAAACGGGCGGGAAGAGATCGAGCCAACGTTGAACCGGATGGATAAAGAACGGATAAAATCGGAATAATTGATTACAGTGGAATGAAGTGTGATCAAGAGATTTGAGAAGATCAACAGACTCACTAGACCCAAAGGGGTAGAGATACCCAAAAGATTTAAGAGAAAAAGAATTAAGAGAACAAGAGAAGTGAATAAGGAAATCCCCTTGTTGCGAGGTGCCCTGAGCGGCGCGCAGCAAGGGGATTTTTTAATTATATAGTTGAGTGTCGAATAGTGGATATCAATGATCTGTTTGATGATGGAATAAAAAGCTCTATAGAGATGAAGCTTATGGTCAAAAGCGGATTACAGTCTTACAGGCGACTCATAGTAGTCACTATACATCTTGCGTGTGTCCTTATGCTCGCAAGCGAGCCCATACGCAACCTGAGCTTGTATATCCAGTTCAAGTTGATTGTGTGTGAACGTCGACGGTTTCAGTACAACAGGCAGTGAGGCGGTTTTCTTCATTTGTTTAAGCAGGCTCTGCCCTTGAGTATTAAATCCGAGGACTCGGAGATATCCAGGTCCGACAGCCAATTGCTCTGGTGAACACTCGGCTTTGGTGTGATTCAGGAGCAAGTGGGCGAGCATACGCTGGAGCTTGGTGCGTGTGTATCGTTTGGTCTTCATTGCATTCAGGAGTGCTTCGACTGAAGGCTCCGGGAGCTGAGCGAGTGCACGGCTCAGCCGGTGTTCCAAGCCTTCCGTGACTTCGGCGATGCGTTCCAGCTCGGAGGCACGGCGGGTGGCCGCGAGGTGCAACAGCGGCTGTGCAAAGCGCTCCCAGTGTATGGGAGCGCGCCCCTCTTGCCATTCGCGATGCAGAATGGCAAGGGTTGCCGCCGGCACGTATGGCGCGGCGGCATCGGGTCCGTCCGCCATTAGCAGGCGGCGGACGGCTGTGGCACTGGCGATCGCCCCCGGCCCGGGCGTCGCCTCATGATATGCGGCACCGGTACGCGCCGCCGTAAAGGGCTGGATCGCGCTGCCAAGTCGTTGCAGCGCGATCAGGTAGTGCAGCCCAAGCGAATTGTTGGGCTGCTCCAGCAGTGCAGCGGCGTCGTGAGCATCGACGCCGCCGGGCGCCAGCGCCGCCGCCGCGCCTGCGTACGCGGCGGGATAGCTGGCGCCTTCCCGCAGGCGGCGCGCGATGTCCTCGCGCATCCCTGCGGGCTCCACAGCCAGCACGCGCGCAATGCGCTGCAGGCTGTCCAGGTCGCCGGACTCGCTGCCAAAGCAGAGCGAGTCCACAACGCCGGTGCGGTGCAGCAGCGAGACCGCACCGAAGGCAAACCACTCTGCCGGTTGGACCGCGTAAGCCACCGGCAGTTCAAGCACGAGATCCGCGCCTGCGTGCAGCGCCATCTCGGTGCGTGCCCTTTTACCCACGATGGCGGGTTCGCCACGCTGGAGAAAAGGGCCGCTCATGACCGCAACAACGGCGTCTGCGCCGCTTAGCCGCCGAGCTTCTTGCAAATGATAGACATGCCCATTGTGCAAGGGGTTATATTCAACAATGACGCCTACGGCTTTCATGATTAGACGTACTCCTTTCGATTGGATAACCGAGTATGTATAACATCCATTCCATCATAGGGGATGTCATGTATTAGATCAAATCATGCACCAATTCAGACAAGAAAAAGGCACAAATCCAACATCAACGGATGTCAGACTGTGCCTGCAAATCTATTGTATATTACAGATTTTCGATAATCGGAGAACGACCTCTTCATCTTAATAAGTCATCATAATAGGACAGACATACACTTATATACATTAGGAAGAAGTTAGGTTAATCACATCTCGCAATCTCAGCACGCTTAGACACTTTCCGGCGTGGGAGATAGACTTGCTTTGGGCCCAAAAAATTCATAATGAATGTTGTCCGCTGCAACACCAAGCGCCTGAAGTTCCGTATACACTGCCCGCATGAACGAAACCGGTCCGCACAGATAATAAGTGGAATCCAGTTCATCGATCACTTGGCGAAGCCAGATCGCATCCATATAACCTTCCTTATGAAAACATTCATTTTCACGATCAGCATCCTCAGGTTGAGTATAACAATAATAAGCTTTAACGCCCTGATTACGTTTGGCCACACTGTTCACATGATCACGGAACGCGTGCGATTGACCATTGGGACTTGCATGCAAAAATGTAATGGTACGATTTTCATTCAAGTTAACGAGCGTATTTAACATGCTGATCATGGGCGTTAGACCCACACCACCACTCAGGAGAACAACAGGCCGTTTATCGTCTGCATTCAGCGTGAAGTCGCCAGCAGGAGCGGATAGTTCCAGCAGACTGCCTTCTTTAATGTGATCGTGGAGATACGTAGAGATAACTCCGTCAGGACGCTCTAATACACCTCGCTCACGCTTAACGGAAATGCGATAGTAGGGTTTACCCGGGGTATCTGAAAGGCTATACTGACGAATCTGGGTAAATGACTGTGCCTCTGGTTTGATTTTGATACTGATGTATTGTCCTGGTTCATAACTGGCAATGGGCTGACCATCGTCTGGAACGAGGTAAAAGGACGTGATGATTTCACTTTCCTGCACTTTCTTAGCAACCTTGAAGGTACGAAATCCTTCCCAGCCACCCGTCTGGTTTTCCGCTTCTGTATACATGTCCTGTTCGATCCCGATAAAGGCATTTGCAATGACATTGTAGGCTTCGCCCCACGCCGTGATAATTTCATCCGTTGCCGCGTCTCCAAGTACATCTTTGATGGCTTGAAGCAGATAGGTGCCAACAATCGCATATTGCTCGGGAACGATACCCAGGCTGCGATGTTTATGTGCAACTTGCCGGACGGCAGGCAGGATGGAGGACAGATTATCGATATGCAGGGCAGCGGTGTATACCATATTGGCGAGGGCGGCTTGCTGTCGTCCCTGTTTCTGATTTGCATGATTGAAAATATTCAGTAGTTCCGGATGAGCTGTGAACATCGTTTCATAGAAATGGCGTGTGATCGCTTCGCCGTGGAATTCAAGTACGGGTACTGTAGATTTAATCACTCTAATTGTGTGCTCGCTTAACATACATTTTCCCTCCCGATATAATATGAAATAGTTGGATAATAAATCGGTCATGGAACTGATCGTGCTTCGGTTTATAGCAAGTATAGATAGGGAGCAAGCGGGTCCGTGTGACATAGATCACACCAAGCGTTAACGAAATGTGACCGCTATTTGCAAGGAACTACAACTAAAATGACGACTTGTGATTTATCTTAAAGTGAGTCTATAATAGACCAGATGGAGTAAACGGTTCTGAGCCATTGGTTTTAAAATAGGGTGTAAAGTTAAAAGTGTTGACAAACGTCTTGAAAAATCGGTATAATGATTTTTGTTTGTTAAGTCAATTTCATAATACTTTTAACGAAGATTCGTCAGAATACATACAGTCAGGATTTATTGCTTTACAAAAGCAGGCTTGACCTGTATAACTGTCGTGATACGTTTGATACGAATTATGAAATTGGTTTCGTTTGGAGTGATGGAAATGTTAATGCCATTTCGCAAAGTGGCTACCAGTGATGGTCCCCTGAAGTTTAACGAACAGTGGGAGATCAAGGAACTGGTTTCTAACCGACAAGATATCACAGCCGTTACCCCGCTGACTGCGGACTTATCTGCAGAATTCAGAGAAGGTGACGTTGTGGATGTTCATGGCAAGCTGACTGTAGGAGTGGACATGTTGTGCTCCCGTTGTCTTAAGCCGATCAATGAACATTTTCATATTGATTTTCATGAGCAATTCAAGCAGGGAAAACAGCCAGAGGGATTACACGAAGACGATGATACGCTCTATGTGGATGGAGATAGCGTTGATCTGAAGGGTTATGCCGAGGAAGCTTTTCTGCTGGATCTTCCGTTTATACCGCTATGTAGCGATACATGCAAAGGGTTATGCCCCAAGTGTGGCCATGAGCTGAACGAAGGTGACTGCGGTTGTGATAACGAGGTTATTGATCCGCGGCTTGCAGGGCTCAAGGATTTTTTTAAATGAGCATGATTGAAAATCGAACATTTTAAGACTACCTGCAAAGGTTGATTTTGATAAGGAGGTGGGAATAATGGCAGTACCTCAACGGAGAACGTCCAAGACGCGTCGCGACAAACGTCGCACTCACTTTAAATTGGCTGTACCGGGCATGGTGAAATGTGAACAATGTGGCGAACTTAAACTTAGTCACCACGTGTGCAAAGTGTGCGGAACGTACAAAGCAAGAGAGATCATCTCTCAATAATAGTTGGACATTAAGTAGCACTTCATTTCGATGAGGTGCTACTTTTTTTGGATTAGAGAGTGTAGGTAGAGTGAGCTAACAAGCATGAAATCCTTGCACCAGAAGGGTGAATTGTTTTTGTTAGGCCAGTCTTTCTTTTTGACACGGGATGAGATATACTATAGTTTAGTACCAGGTTCTAAGATTTGACGTTACATATAGATGAACCATAATCCGTTTGAGAACGACCCTGGTGACCAGGGATGCAACTATAGAAGCAACACGAAAGAATGGTTGAACTGGCCGGACGGGACGGTTCCGTAAACGATACAGCGGGGGGTGTCAGGCATCGAACGTGTACCGAAGAGACAGAGGCAACAGCAGTTAACCAGAATGATAGAAGAGAACCCGTTTGTGACGGATCAGGAACTTACACGCCAATTGAAGGTGAGTATTCAGACGATTCGTCTTGACAGGCTGGAACTTGGAATACCCGAACTTCGGGAGCGGATGAAACTGATGGCAGAGCTCTCGTATGATCAGGTACGCTCGTTGCCCTTGCATGAGATTATCGGTGATATTGTGGATCTGCAACTGGATAAGAGCGGGATTTCCCTGTTTGAGATTAAGGAAGAACACGTGTTTTCCAGAACAGGGATTGCACGCGGACACTATGTCTTTGCACAGGCCAACTCCTTGGCTGTAGCGATTATTAATGACGAGATCGCGTTGACTGCATCAGCAGACATTCGCTTTGTCCGTTCGGTTCATTTGGGAGAGAAATGTATTGCAAAGGCTTATGTGAGATCGATCCCGGGTCAAAAGGGCAAAGCCAAAGTGGAAGTATTCACTTATGTAGGTGAAGAAATGGTGTTTCAAGGCAACTTTGTAATCTACCATTCAGGTGGAGAAGACAGCGGAGAAGGAGGTCATTTGGAATGAAAATCGTCATTGATGCCATGGGAGGCGACAATGCACCTGCATCAACGGTACAAGGTGCGATTGCCGCAGCCACGGAATGGGCGGATACACAGATCGTCCTGATCGGCGATGAAGCCAAGCTGGAACCTCTTTTGAGTCAGTCAGGTGTGAGACCTGCCAATCTTACGGTCCGGCATGCTTCCGAAGTTATTGGTTCGGATGATGAACCCGTCAAAGCAGTGCGTCGCAAGAAGGATGCCTCCATGGTGGTCGCAGGCCGCATGCTGAAAGAGGGCGAAGCGGACGCGATGATCTCGGCGGGCAATACTGGAGCGCTCATGACAGCGGGTTTGCTTGTTGTAGGTCGCATGGAAGGCATTGAACGTCCGGCGCTTGCGCCTATGATTCCAACGATTGATGATGTAGGTGTGCTTGCGCTGGATCTTGGAGCGAATATGGATGCCAAACCGGAGCACCTTGCACAGTATGGCCTGATGGGCAGTTTGTATCGGCAAAAAGTACAGGGCATTGAGTCCCCACGAGTGGGCTTGCTCAATGTAGGAACAGAGCCAGGCAAGGGAAATGAGTTAACCAAACATGCATACCCTTTACTGGAACAACTCCCAATTCGTTTTGTCGGTAATGTTGAGGCACGTGATGTGCTGACTGGTGCTTGTGATGTGCTTGTATGTGACGGTTTTGCAGGGAATATCCTGCTGAAATCGCTAGAGGGCACAGCAGGTGCCATTTTCGCCTTGCTTAAGGAACAATTTTCATCTTCTCTCAAAAGTAAACTGGCTGCAGCTGTACTAATGCCTGAGTTGCGTGGGTTGAAACGAAAGCTGGATTATACGGAGCATGGCGGAGCGCCACTCCTCGGTTTGAGCAGACTGGTTGTGAAAAGTCATGGATCTGCTGATGGCAATGCCATCAAAAATGCTGTGCGCCAAGCTCGGATTGCAGTGCAGAATCAGCTGGTAGAGAGCATATCTAAGGAAATTAGCGGGAAGTGAGTGACGATATGAATAATTTGCGCCCAGTAGGGATTATTGGTACAGGGAAATATGTGCCTGAGAAAATTTTGACAAATAGCGATCTGGAGAAAATGGTCGATACCAATGACGAGTGGATCGTCAGTCGTACAGGAATCAAAGAGCGTCACATCGCTGCACCGGATCAGGCAACTTCTGATCTGGCATACGAAGCGGCTATTAAAGCCCTTGAATCTGCAGGCATGACAGGCAGTGATCTTGATCTGATTATTGTTGCAACGATTACCCCGGATTCTTCGTTCCCATCGACAGCCTGCATCTTGCAGGACAAATTGGGTGCAAAAGGTGCCGCGGCATTTGATCTATCGGCTGCTTGTTCCGGATTTGTATACGGTTTGGCTAGTGCTACGAGCTTCATCCAAAGCGGTATGTACAACAATGCACTTGTTATTGGTGCGGACTGCTTGTCACGTATTACGGATTATACAGACCGTAACACATGTGTCCTCTTTGGTGATGGAGCAGGCGCGGTAGTCGTTGGTGAAGTTCCGGAAGGTCGCGGATTCAAAGCGTTCGATCTCGGTGCCGAAGGTGCTGGCGGTAGTCTTCTTCAGATGGAAGGCGGCGGTTCCCGACTGCCTGCTACTGCAGAGACCGTTGAAAATAAAAAACATTACATCAACATGAACGGTCGTGAAGTGTTTAAGTTTGCGGTACGTGTCATGGGGACGGCTACCATTGAGGTATTACGCAAGGCTGGTATGGAGCGTACGGATGTGGATCTGTTTGTTCCTCACCAAGCGAATATTCGGATTATCCAATCTGCGATGCAACGACTTGAACTTCCTGAAGAAAAGGTTGTAGTTAACGTGGATAAGTATGCAAACACATCTGCTGCTTCCATCCCGCTTGCTCTGGTAGAAGCGGCAGAGGAAGGTCGCATGAAAGCCGGAGATACCGTTCTGATGGTTGGATTCGGTGGCGGTTTGACATGGGGTGCATCGGTACTCGTTTGGTAAATTAGACATCTGGGAGATGAATGAGATGGGTAAAATAGCATTTGTATTTCCCGGACAGGGATCACAGGCTGTAGGCATGGCCAAGGACGCGTATGAGTCCGTGCCTGCTGCAACCGAAATTTTTCGCACAGCAGATGAAACATTGGGTTTCTCGCTGAGCAACCTTGTATTTGAAGGACCGGAGACCGAGTTGAAACAGACATCAAATACACAACCGGCTCTGTTGACAGCAAGTATTGCCTTGCTTGAAGCTTTCAAAGAAAAAGGAATTCAGCCTGACTATACAGCTGGACACAGTCTGGGAGAATACAGTGCACTGGTGGCAGCGGGCGTTCTTTCGTTTGCTGACGCAGTGAGCACTGTGCGGGCACGTGGTCAGTATATGGAACAGGCAGTACCGGGTGGACAAGGAGCGATGGCTGCTGTGCTGGGTGCGGATCGGGAAGCGCTGGGGGTGCTTTGCCGTGACGTATCTGAAAGTGGTCATGCGGTTGAACTTGCCAACATTAATTGTCCGGGACAAATCGTCATTTCTGGTGTGAAGGAAGGCGTAGCTGCTGTCGCGGAACGAGTGAAAGAAGCAGGCGGTAAACGCGCCATTGCATTGGAAGTAAGCGGTCCGTTCCACTCCTCATTGATGAAGGATGCAGCTGAGAAGCTGGCAGAGAAACTGAAAACCGTTACGTTCTCACCGGCAGCGGTCCCTGTAGTCGCTAATGTGACTGCAAGACCTGCAGAAGATGGACAGGTTCAGGATTTGTTGACAGCTCAGGTCTATTCTCCTGTATTATGGGAAGACAGTGTGACATGGCTTATTGAGCAAGGCGTGGATACGTTCATCGAGATTGGATCTGGCAGTGTATTGACCGGTTTGATTAAAAAAACAGATAAAACCGTAAAACTGTACAATGTGAACAGTCTTGAAACGCTCGAAGCAACGGCAAGTGAATTAGAAGGAATTATATGAGTTAAACTAAACTTTTTACACGAGAACGGAGAGGACAGAAAAAAACTGAAGAAGCGGAGCGTTCACCTTTATCACCGGATTTTCCCTTTATAAAAGGAAATCAAAAAAATCTGGGGATAACAGCGATCGGAAGTTTATTCTGTCATCGGAGTGGCAAGTGTAAACATTCTTTGGTTGAACTGATATAGATTTGGGGAAAGGAGGAATGATTATGTCTAAACCATTAGAAGGTAAAAATGCACTTGTTACCGGGGCATCCCGGGGCATTGGGCGCAGTATTGCACTGGCACTTGCAGAAGCTGGAGCGAACGTAGCCGTGAATTATGCGGGTAGCCAAGCGGCAGCTGAGGAAGTGGCGGAAGCGATTCGTGCCAAAGGAGTCAAGGCGATTACACTTCAAGCCAATGTTGGCCTGATGGATGAAGCTGAACAAATGGTCAAAGCTACACTCGAAGCATGGGGCAACGTTGATATTCTGGTGAACAATGCTGGAATTACCCGTGATAATCTGATCATGCGTATGAAAGAGGAAGAATTCGATCAGGTTATTGAAACCAATCTCAAAGGTGTGTTTAACTGCCTTAAGGCGGTTACACGTCCAATGATGAAACAACGGTCGGGAAGAATTATCAATATCTCCTCGGTTGTAGGTGTGCTCGGTAATGCTGGACAAGCGAACTATGTTGCTGCCAAGGCAGGAGTCATTGGCCTGACAAAGGCATCTGCTCGTGAACTGGCTTCTCGTGGAATCACAGTTAACTGTGTTGCACCAGGTTTCATTGAGACAGATATGACAAAAGAGTTGTCCCAGGAGCTGGTGGACGGTATGCTAAGTGGTATTCCGTTGTCCCGTTTGGGTCAGCCGGATGAAATCGCCGGTGTAGTCACTTTCCTGGCTTCACAGGCTTCATCTTATATGACAGGGCAGACGCTACATGTCGATGGTGGCATGTACATGTAATTCTTTCCGGACTTGAACAATAGTCGGGGAACAGGCGCTGGACGATCCGAAATGCCGGAAAAAGGCCGGGTTCCCCGGCCGGGAGCCGCATATGTCTTCTATGGCATTTTGCCTGCGATTCTCGTATAATACCAAAGAAGGAGGTGAACCGGATGTCCGATGTATTGGAGCGTGTAAAACGCATCGTCGTCGACCGCTTGGGCGCAGACGAAGCTGAAGTTACACTTGAAGCATCTTTCAAAGAAGATTTGGGTGCTGATTCTTTGGATGTAGTGGAATTGGTCATGGAATTGGAAGATGAATTTGATTTGGAAATCTCTGATGAAGATGCAGAAAAAATCACGACCGTAGGTGAAGTTGTAAACTACATACAATCTCATACCTAAAGTCATTTTTAGTCCCGCACATGTTTTCGAACAGGCGGGACTTCTCATCATTCATTGGTTTTTCTCATTCCGCAAGCAGCTCTACTCAAACAGGCCTATCTTGGTTGAGTAGATGTCTGTTTGCGGATATTCCCACAAAATACTTGCGTAATGCAGTCGATATAGAGGTGACTCGGTTTGAAACAAAGAGTAGTAATTACCGGAATGGGCGTAATGACATCGCTCGGAAAAGATTTGGAAACGTTCTGGGGCAGTTTAATGGCAGGAAAGTCCGGAATTTCTCAGATTGAGGCGTTTGATGTTAGTGAATACACGACACAGATTGCAGCCGAGATCAAGGATTTCAACCCGGAAGAATATATGGATCGCAAGGATGCTCGCAAAATGGACCGTTTTGTACAGTTCGCTGTGGCAGCCGGCTTCAAAGCCGTTGAAGACAGTGGTCTGAAAATTAACGAGAATATTGATGCAGAGCGTTTCGGTGTATCCATCGGATCAGGTATTGGTGGATTGGGTACGTGGGAGGACCAACATAATGCATTGTTGCAAAAAGGTCCAAAACGGGTAAGCCCATTCTTTATTCCCATGATGATCTCCAACATGGCTTCAGGCCAAATGTCCATTTCTCTTGGTGCCAAAGGTCCTAACATTAACGTTGTTACCGCTTGTGCAACAGGTACACACTCCATCGGAGATTCCTTCAAGCTGATTGCCAATGGTGATGCAGATGCCATGATCTGTGGTGGTGCAGAAGCAACAATCAGACCAACGGGTCTTGCGGGGTTCTGTGCGATGCGCGCAATGTCTACACGTAATGATGATCCTGCGAAGTCAAGCCGTCCTTTTGATACAGAACGTGATGGTTTTGTTATGGGCGAAGGCGCTGGTGTTATGATTCTAGAATCCCTAGAGCATGCTCAAAAACGTGGTGCACGCATTTATGGTGAAGTGATCGGTTACGGTCTGACAGGTGATGCACATCATATGACAGAACCAGATCCGGACGGAGCAGCACGTTGCATGAAGATGGCACTTCGTAATGCGGGCATTGAGCCTGAAGAAGTGGACTACATTAATGCACACGGAACTTCGACGCCTGTAGGCGACAGATCCGAAACGCTTGCGATCAAAAAGGCGTTTGGTGATCATGCGTACAAGCTCGCTGTGAGTTCCACTAAATCCATGACGGGCCACATGCTTGGCGCTGCTGGTGGTGTAGAGGCGGTTATCTGCGGATTGTCACTGACACATCAGACACTGGCTCCAACGATTAACCTGGAAAATCAGGACCCGGAATGTGATCTGGATTATGTACCAAATGTTCCACGTCAAACCAAAGTTAATATTGCCATGTCCAATTCATTTGGATTCGGCGGTCACAATGCCACCATTATTCTCAAAAAATTTGAAGCATAAGGGGCTAGTTCGTTTGAGTGAAGATCTGAAGCAGTTACAACATAAACTTCAAATCAAATTTGACAACAGGCAGCTTTTAAAACAAGCGTTTACCCATGCTTCTTATGTAAACGAACACCGCTTCAGTCAGCATCAGGACAACGAGCGTCTGGAGTTTCTGGGCGATGCCGTGCTGGAACTGACTGTATCGGAGTACTTGTATCATTTGTATCCTAACCGTCCGGAAGGTGAATTAACTAAGCTGCGGGCATCCATTGTCTGTGAGCCTTCCCTCGTCAAATTTGCTGAAGTGTTGGGTTTTGGGCAGTATGTACTTCTTGGTAAAGGTGAGGAACTAACTGGAGGACGGACACGGCCGGCTCTGCTGGCGGATGTGTTTGAATCTTTCATTGGTGCATTGTATCTGGATCAGGGGCTTGCGCCTGTTCGGACATTTCTTGATCAGCATGTCTTCCCATTAATCGTATTGGGCAGCAAGCTGCAAATGAGTGATTACAAAACGGAACTGCAGGAACTTACTCAGCATCACAATATGGGAGCTTTGGAATACCGTATCGTTGAGGAACGGGGACCTGCCCATGAACGTGAGTTTGTCTCGGAGGTCCATATGGGTCAAGAAAGGCTTGGCAGAGGTACAGGACGTTCCAAAAAGGAAGCGGAACAACAGGCTGCATCTGCAGCACTTGATCGACTGAAGCTTCCGGAAGCCGGAGCTTAACCGATAGCGCATAGACAAACGAAGAGCAAAGAGCAGCCCGCGGGTCCGCCCCGGCGGAAGTAATCGGCCGGACTGCTTTTTGCTCTTTTTTTTGTAAAGAGGTTCAGGAGAAGGTTCCTGATCGTTAACTAAATAAGTGAACTTTATTTTGGTTCAATTTATTTAGGCGCTGGAATGCAATACTTGAAATTTGCAAGAGGAGGTGACGAGAAACCCTATGTTTTTAAAACGGATTGAATTGGGTGGATTCAAGTCATTCGCCGACAAAACGGAGATGGAGTTCGTTCGTGGCATTACGGCTGTTGTAGGTCCGAACGGAAGTGGAAAGAGTAATATATCGGACGGAATTCGCTGGGTTCTGGGGGAACAAAGTGCTAAGTCGCTGCGTGGTGGCAAAATGGAAGATATCATCTTTGCAGGTAGTGACGCACGGAAAGCCGTTAATTTCGGTGAGGTGTCGCTTACACTTGATAACGAGGATCACGCACTTGCATTGGATTTTGGTGAGGTGACGGTGACTCGTCGTGTACATCGTAGCGGAGATAGTGAATATTTTATTAACAAACAATCTTGTCGTTTGAAGGATATCACGGAGTTGTTTATGGATACCGGCATCGGTAAGGAGGCCTACTCGATTATTGGACAGGGGCGAATCGAAGAGATTCTGAGTACCCGTTCAGAGGATCGCAGAGGTATCTTTGAAGAAGCTTCAGGTATCGTTAAATATAAATCCCGCAAGCGGGATGCGACGCGCAAACTGGATGAGACAGAGCAAAATTTGCTGCGTATTCATGATCTGGTGACTGAACTGGAAGATCAGATTGGCCCGCTAAAGGAACAATCGGAGAAAGCGATCCACTATAAGGAACTTCGTTCTCAGCTCAAATCGCAGGAAATTTCCATGTATGTGTACCAGATCGAACAGATTCATGCGTCCTGGAGTAAGGCAAATGAGCGCCTGCAATCGCTAAAACAGGAAGAGGTTGGACTGGCGGCGATTGTCTCTACGCATGATGCCAAGCTGGAAAATGATCGGAATGCGCTGCGTATCCTGGAAACAGAGACAGAGCAACTGCAAGCCGCTTTATTGCAATTCAGTGAAGCGACAGAGAAAAGTGAAGGACTTGGAGAATTGCTCAAGGAGCGCTCGCACCATCTGCAAACAAATCAGGAACAGCTCAAAGTAACGCTTGCCGCCAGTGAAGAGAGACATCGCGAACGGGAAACCGAGCTGCTTGCACTGCGTGAGAAGTTTGGCAAGCTTGAGCATGAACTGAATGATGTGAGAAATCAGCTGTCTCAGGAAGAAGCCAAACTCATCGGTGTCACAGGTGGCATTAGTCAGCAGCAAGAGGAAAGCCTCAAAGGCAATTTGCTGGAACTGATGAATCAGATGGCTCAGACACGCAATGAAATTCGTTATGTGGATCAGCAGAAAGAAACGCTGGAGCGCAGAATGAATCGCGCGGCTGAAGAATCAGGCAAATGGGAAGAGCAGAAAGAGACACTGGAGAGTCGCAAAACGGACATTGAGAAAAAAGTTGTTCGCTTGGGCAAAGAAATCAGCGATCTACGTGGTGGTTACATTACGGAAAGTGAACGACTTCAGTCGCTGCAGAAGCTGCTCGAAGAAAGTCGGGGTACGGTCCGTAAATGGGAACAGAAGCGTGAAGCTCAAGTTTCCCGCCGCGATACGATGAAAGAGATGCAGGATGATTTTGACGGATTCATGCTGGGTGTCAAGGAGGTTCTCAAGGCTTCACGTAAAGGTACGCTGAGCGGTGTTCATGGAGCTGTGGCTGAACTCGTAAAAGTTCCCGAGAAGATCGAACTTGCGGTAGAAACAGCAATGGGAGCATCCTTGCAGCATGTGGTCATGGAAAATGAATCAGTTTCCAGACAGGCAATTGCTTTTCTGAAGCAACGCCAGTTGGGGCGTGCAACGTTCCTGCCTCTGGATGTCATTCGTCCTCGTGCCATTGGAGCGGCTGAACGTTCTATGATTGAAGGTATGGAGGGTTTTGTGGGGATCGGTGCTGATCTTGTACAATTCGAATCCAAATATGCTTCAATCATTGGCAGCTTGCTCGGTAATGTTATTATTGCCGAAACGTTGGAGGTCGCCAATAAAATTGCGGCTCGCTGTCAGTATCGTTTCCGGGTTGTGACGCTTGAAGGTGACGTGGTCAATGCGGGTGGTTCCATGACAGGTGGTAGCCAGCACAAGAAAAATGTGAGTCTGCTCAGCCGGAAACGGCAGCTGGACCAGCTCGACCAGGATATTTTGGATACGGAAAATCAAATCGTGAAACTGCATCGCAGTGTGGATGATGTAAAAGTTCAACTGGAACAGTGTCAGGACAAACTGGATGAACTTCGTCAGTCCGGTGATGATACCCGAAATGCAGAACAGCAGGCTTCGATGGAAATGAAACAGGTAGAGCATGAGCTTCGCCATGTGCTTGAACAGGTTGCCGTTGCCGGGCAGGAGAAGAGTGGCTTTACCGAAGAGATCAAAGAGCTGGATACGGCTCGGATCGTCGCTGTGAAGAAGCTGGAGCAGCTTGAAGAGGAAGAAAAAGCGACTCATCGTGCCATTCATGCAGCCGAGTTTGCTCGGAAAGCCAATGAATCTGCGAAGGAAGAATTGCAGAGCCAACTCACCGAATTGAAAGTGCGTGAAGGCAAGCTGGATCAGGAGCGATTCTCCAATGGAGAACAATTGCGACGTCTGGAGCGGGAAGTAGAGTCGCTGGTGAAAGATCTTCGTCAGAATCGCACGTTGCTGGCTTCGATGGAAGCAGATCTCAAGAAAACACAGACCGAGAGTGTTAAACAGATTGAAGATCTGAACCAGTATAAGCTGAAAAAAGCGGAAGCTTCTCAGGATCTGGACTTCAAACGTGCTGCCCGAAGTGAGTTGTCGAAAAAGCTTGAGCTTGCCGAGAGCGAAACGAAGGAACAGCGCACGCAGTTAAAAGCTGTGGAAGAACAGATGCGACAGACGGAAATTTCCGTGAACCGGTTGGATGTTGAGCTGGAAAATATACTGCGAAAGCTGACGGATGAATACGAACTGGGCTATGAACTGGCCAAAGAGCGTTATCCTGTACCGGAAGACGTGGAGCATACACAGGCAGAGGTACAGAAGCTGAAGCGCAGTATATCCGCCCTGGGTGATGTGAACCTGGGAGCGATTGAGGAGTTCCAGCGAGTCAATGAGCGATACGAGTTCCTGAGTGAACAGAAGAATGACCTGGTGGAAGCTAAAACAACGTTGTATCAGGTTATTCGGGAAATGGAAGACGAGATGGCGAAGCGATTCAAGATTACGTTTGATGCCATCCGCCGTGAGTTCGGTACCGTGTTTAGCAAGCTGTTTGGCGGGGGACGTGCTGACCTTGTTCTGATGGACCCGGAGCGCTTGCTTGAAACGGGAATAGATATCGTGGCTCAGCCACCAGGCAAGAAACTGCAAAACCTGCAACTGTTATCCGGTGGGGAACGGGCTTTGACGGCGATGGCTTTATTATTTGCTATTCTGCATGTCAAACCGGTACCATTCTGCGTGCTGGATGAAGTTGAGGCAGCGCTGGACGAAGCTAACGTGGTACGTTTTGCCCAGTACTTGCGTGAATTCTCCGAACAGACACAGTTTATCGTTGTTACCCATCGTAAAGGTACGATGGAAGAGGCAGATGTGCTGTACGGTGTTACAATGGAAGAGGGCGGTGTATCCAAGCTCGTTTCGGTTAAACTGGAAGATGAGGAAGCAGTAATTGCCTGATCTGATCCAAACCTGCGAGACAAACGAACTCATTGTAATCATTGAAAATCATTCAGATTGAGCATTTTTGCAAAACCGCTTAGATTATGTACACGATGGAGGGGCTTTATGAGTTTTTTTAAAAAGCTTAGAGACAGCATTGCAAGCAAAACGGAGTCGGTCACCAAACAGTTTAAGGATGGATTGGAAAAGACACGTAAAGGGTTAGTGGAAAAAGTGTCGGATCTCGTAATCCGTCGCAAAAAAATCGATGAAGAGTTCTATGAAGAACTGGAAGAGATTTTGATCGGAGCAGACGTTGGTGTGAATACAGTCATGAATCTGATCGAAGACCTGCGCGTTGAGGTGAAAAAACGCAAAATTGAGGATGCGGCTGAGCTGCAGCCTGTATTGTCCGAGAAACTGACGGGTCTTCTTCGCGGTGAACAGAATAACGAATTGAAAATGAACCCGGATGGCATTACCGTCATTTTGTTTGTTGGTGTTAACGGTGTTGGTAAAACAACAACGATTGGCAAGCTGGCACATCGATTTAAACAACAAGGTAAAAAAGTCATCATGGCAGCTGGAGATACGTTCCGTGCCGGAGCCATTGAACAGCTGGAAGTATGGGGGCAACGTGCCGGTGTCGATGTGATCAAACAGCAATCTGGTTCTGATCCAGCAGCGGTTATGTATGATGCGGTACAAGCAGCGAAACAACGGGGTGCGGATGTTCTGCTCTGTGATACAGCAGGTCGTCTGCAAAACAAATCTAACCTGATGGACGAGCTTAACAAGATCTATCGTGTCATTCAGCGTGAAATTCCGGATGCTCCGCATGAAGTACTGATGGTACTGGATGCAACAACAGGTCAAAATGCTTTAAACCAGGCTAAACTTTTCGGTGAGAAAAGCGGTGTAACTGGCCTCGTACTGACGAAACTGGATGGAACAGCCAAAGGGGGGATCGTTGTTGCGATCCGTCAGGAGCTGGACTTGCCTGTGAAGCTCGTAGGACTGGGTGAGAAAATTGATGATCTGCAGCCGTTTGATTCGGAGCAATTTGTGCATGCCTTGTTCGCCGGATTGATCCAAGAACAGCCAGCGGAAAGTGCTGAAGAAGAGGAAGCTAATTCCTAGAATCATTAATAATAGAATGAATTAATAATGTTAACCGTATTGCCAGTGATATACGTGATAAGTGTCACGTGTAATGTCACTGGCAATACGTGTATAATGGAGGAATAAAGCAGGCAATGTTAAAGGGTTAGAAAGGACGGTTGAAAATGGCCAATACGTATACCTATTCTCGCCGTGAAGAAGTCGCCAATGCGGTGACACATGGAATCGGCGCTGCACTCAGTGTAGCTGCACTGGTGATATTGATTGTATTTTCAAGTATGAAAGGCACGGCTTGGCATGTGGTCAGTTTCACGATCTACGGAATCACCATGCTGTTGCTCTATACAAGTTCTACACTCGTGCATGCATGGAAAGATGGAAAAGTGAAAGATTTATTTGAGATTTTCGACCATTCTTCCATTTATTTATTTATTGCGGGATCGTACACTCCGCTTTTGTTTATTGCTGTTCGCGGTACACTTGGATGGACCCTGTTTGGCATAATCTGGGGTATCGCATTATTCGGCGTGATCTTTAAGGCATTTTTTACGAAAAAGTTTCTATTCATGTCCACGATTTTCTATATTGCGATGGGCTGGCTGATCGTTATTGCCTGGCAACCTCTTATGGCGGCCATTCCTACAGGCGGCATTGTGTTGCTGGTTGCTGGAGGCCTGATGTATACACTTGGTACGCTCTTTTATGTATGGCGTGGATTTCCGTACCACCATGCGATTTGGCATCTCTTTGTGTTAGCAGGCAGTATTCTTCATTTCTTTATGGTACTGCTGTACCTGACACCACTTCGTTAGAACACCATAAACGGATGCATCTCCACGGACTGAGACGCATTCGTTTTTTCTTCTACATAGAGGTGGGTCGCAGGGACACAGATAGAATTTGCTTGTAGTGAAGAAGGGCATAAACCACCCGTTAAACATCGAAATAACGTATCATCAGAGCTGTTTTTATTGTGACAAGTATTTTTGCTTGACAACCTGATTTGTTTTAGGTATTATTAGGAACGTTGCAAGAGTGTAAAGTGTTTTTCCTTGACGAAGGGAGTGCCCCGATGTGAGTCAAGAAAATCGGCTTGAGAAGACAAACCGGATTAACTTGCTGTTTGCTTTTTATGAATTGTTACTTACCGAGAAACAGCAGACTTTTCTAAAGTATTACTTTCATGACGATTTCTCACTTGGTGAAATTGCAGCCGAGTTTGAGATCAGCCGCCAGGCGGTATACGAGCATATCAAGCGTGCCGAACAAGTGCTGGAAAATTACGAAAGCAAGCTGGGCTTGCTGGAAAAGCATGAACGGCGTAATCGCAATCTTGAAGATTTGCAAAATGCATTGGAACGCGCAGGCGTCTCCATTGATAACAACAAACAAATACACGATATCGTTGCTCAGCTTAGTGAATGAAATATTGGCTGAGCGGAACGTATCGGTCTTGCAAACAGTATTAAAGCTTAAGGAGGTGGGATCATGGCATTTGAAGGATTAACGACCCGATTACAGAATGTGTTCAGCAAGCTGCGCGGCAAAGGCAAGGTGTCTGATGAAGATGTAGCCGAGGCTATGCGCGAGGTACGTCTGGCATTGCTCGAAGCGGATGTAAACTTCAAAGTGGTCAAGGAATTCATCGCCAAGGTGAAAGAGAAGGCTGTTGGCAAAGAAGTGATGGAGAGCTTCACGCCAGGAATGGTCATCATCGACATCGTTAACAAGGAACTAACGGATTTGATGGGTGGAAGCCAAGCGAAACTGGCTAAAGCGAACAAACCGCCTACGGTGCTGATGATGGTTGGTTTGCAGGGTGCTGGTAAAACAACCACATCGGGTAAACTGGCTAAAATGCTGCAAAAGCAAAACAGCAGACCATTGCTTGTTGCAGGAGATATTTATCGTCCCGCAGCGATCAAACAGTTGCAAGTACTTGGCGAGCAGATCAAAGCGCCGGTATTCACACTGGGAGATCAGACAAGCCCTGTTGAGATCGCACGTCAAGGTCTTCAACATGCGAAGGATAACGGTAATGACTATGTTATTATCGATACAGCTGGACGTCTGCATGTTGATGAAGAACTGATGGAAGAACTTCGCCAGATTCACAGCGTAGTGAATCCGGATGAAGTACTGCTTGTCGTAGACAGCATGACAGGTCAGGATGCGGTTAACGTAGCAGAACACTTTAACCAGCAGCTTAATCTGACCGGGGTTGTCCTGACAAAGCTGGATGGAGATACTCGTGGTGGTGCTGCGCTTTCCGTCAAAGCAGTTACGGGTTGTCCAATCAAGTTTGCTTCCCTTGGAGAGAAACTTGACGCTTTGGAGCCGTTCCACCCGGAACGTATGGCTTCACGGATCCTCGGTATGGGTGATATGTTATCTCTGATTGAGAAAGCACAATTAAACATTGATACCGATAAAGCCAAGGAAATGGAACGGAAGATGCGTAATGCAGAATTCACGTTTGAAGATTTCCTGGAGCAGATGGATCAAGTGAAAAAGCTGGGACCAATCGATCAGATCATGGATATGATCCCCGGCATGGGCAAGATGAAACAAGCCAAGGATCTGAAGGTTGATGATAAACAGATGGGCCGGATCGAAGCGATCGTTTACTCAATGACGACCGAAGAGAAACGTAACCCGGACATGATCAACCATAGCCGCCGGAAGCGTATTGCTACCGGAAGCGGAACATCTCTGGCTGAAGTAAATCGTCTGATCAAGCAATTTGATGAGATGCGCCGCATGATGAAACAGTTCTCGGATATGATGGGACCTAAAGGCGGCGGTAAAAATAAAGCGATGAAGCAGCTTAAAGGTATGGGTAAAGGAATGAAGTTTCCTTTCCGTTGATTTAAGCGAAGCTGGATCATATACAGATTTCATTGAAGGAGGTGAATTTTCAAATGGCAGTTCGTATTCGTCTGAAACGTATGGGTGCTCACAAAGCTCCTTTCTACCGCGTAGTGGTATCGGATTCCCGTTCCCCACGTGACGGTCGTTTTATCGAGGAGATCGGTTACTACAACCCGGTTGAACAACCGGCTGTTGTTAAGATCGATGAAGATAAAGCATTGGCATGGCTTCAAAACGGTGCACAAGCATCTGACACTGTCCGCAACTTGCTTAGCAAAGCGGGCGTGATGAAGAAGTTCCACGAGTCTAAATTATCTAAATAAAGTGCTGATTCGGAGGGTCATCTATGGAAGAATTAGTAAGCATAATTGCTAAGGCTTTAGTCGATCATCCGGAAGATGTGACGGTTCGGACGGTTGAGAAAGACCGGCTTGTCGTTTATGAGTTAACTGTTCATCCTGACGATGTCGGGAAGGTAATTGGTAAACAAGGACGAATCGCGAAATCACTTCGTACGGTCGTCACATCAGCAGCAGTTAAGATGGATAAACGGGTTACCGTTGATATCATATCTTAAAGATATACGAAAGGGGGTTAGGATGCATGTCCTAGCCCCTTTTCGTGCATGCTGAACTTAATATGTTGAATTAGATATTGAATTAAAATATTTTGGGTATGAGTGACTTCGGAGCAGTGCAGGGGACGGGATCGATTCTGGAGAAGCGTCAGCGTTCGCCTTTATCACCTCATTTTCACCTTTTAAAGTAAGTTCGAAAAATGAGGGGGTAACAGCGATCGAAAGAACGAACCGTCGCCGGAACGACCGTACGAGAGTCGAAGTAGCTGTTTAGTTTGATTTAATTTCGTAGGAGGAACGTATGGCAGAGTTTATGAATGTAGGTAAAATCGTTAATACGCATGGAATTCGCGGTGAGGTGAGAATCATGCCTATAACCGATTTCCCGGAAGTGCGTTTCGCGAAAAATGCAGAGTTGTTTTTCTTTACACCAGATAATCATCCAGTCATGGTTAACGTGGAATCTGCACGTTTGCATAAAAATATGTATATTCTTCGTCTGAAAGAGTATGGCAATATTAATGAAGTAGAGAAGTTTAAAGGCGGTATGGCCAAAGTGTTAAAAGAGAACCTCGCTGAGCTGGAGGAAGGTGAATACTACTTCCATCAAATCGTTGGGTGTTCGGTTATCACCGAAGAGGGTGAAACGCTTGGAACTATCTCTGAAATTTTGACTCCGGGTGCCAATGATGTATGGGTTGTCAAAACGCCAGCAGGTAAAGAAGTGCTGATTCCCGTTATTGATGATGTAGTACTTGATGTGGACATCGAACAGCAGCAAGTGAAGATTCACCTGATGGAAGGGCTGCTGTAACATGAAAGTGGATGTATTAACACTATTCCCGGAGATGTTTGATGGCGTATTCGGAGCAAGCATTCTGGGTAAAGCCCAAACGAAGGGGCTGGTGTCCCTCGGTGCAACCAACTTCCGTAATTATGCCACAAATAAACATAATACGGTCGATGATGCTCCTTACGGTGGGGGTGGAGGCATGGTGCTAAAACCAGATCCGATCTTTGCTGCTGTTGAAGATGTACTGGAGCAACGCGGAGAAGCCGCGGCAACCATGAAAGCTCCACGTATCATTTTAATGTGTCCGCAAGGTGAGACGTTTACACAGAAAAAAGCAGAAGAACTTGTACAGGAAGATCATCTGATTTTTATATGTGGACATTATGAAGGTTACGATGAGCGAATTCGCGAATTTCTCGTGACGGATGAACTATCCATTGGTGATTACGTGCTCACTGGTGGGGAATTGCCTGCTATGGTTGCGATCGACAGCATCGTACGTCTTATTCCCGGTGTGCTTGGCAATGAGACAAGTGCTGTGACGGATTCATTCAGTACTGGACTCCTCGAATATCCACACTACACACGTCCACCCGAGTTTAGGGGCATGAAAGTACCGGATATGCTGTTGTCGGGACATCATCTGAACATTGAGGCATGGCGTAGAGAACAGTCGTTGCTTCGTACGCTGGAGCGCAGACCGGAGATGTTGGAAACGGCTGATTTGACGGATAAAGAACGTATTTGGTTGAAAAAGATACGCTCAAACCGTAAACATAGCACAGAGTAAGTATAAGTATCGTATAAACACGTAAATATATCTTTTTATAGAGTTTGAAAAAGCCAACCTTGATACCAAAGGTTGGCTTTTCTTATGTGTTTTGTAAAGAAAGCTGGATATTCAATGGGTTATTCTATAAAATGGAGGTATATTTTAAAACTCAGTTTCACTAAATGAAACCAAAGGCGGTGTATGAATGACTTACAATATTATTGGTCTTGATCATATTCAGCTCGCAGCACCTGAATCTTGTGAAGCGGAGGCACGTCATTTTTTCCATAAAGTACTGGGCTGGACGGAGATTCCCAAACCTGAAATTCTGAGAAAACGGGGTGGTGTATGGTTCGAGTGTGGTAGACACCAAGTGCATATTGGCGTACAAAAAGATTTTATTCCCGCCACAAAAGCTCATCCGGCTTTTCATGTACAACATTTGGATCAGTTGCGTGATCATCTCATTCATAACCAAATTCATATTGTCGATGACGAAGCAAGGGCAGATGAAGGTGTAAGACGTTTCTATATAAATGATCCTTTTGGCAATCGTCTTGAGTTTTTAGAGTGGGCTTAAAATCATTCGTTTAAATCGTTTAATTACGTAGGCACTTTTTTGCAGCTTTGAACATTTTTGCATGACCACATAATAGGGTTGTAAAAAACAGGGGTTTTCTTTATGGTGAACTCAGCTGGATTTGAATAACAACGATAAGCTGAGGAGGAAGATGATGAGCATTCAGCCTTATGAAATCGCCAGACTAAATATTAGCCAAGCCGGAGAACGCTGCAAAATGCTTTTGGGAGATCTAAACGGGGATAGCAGACTTGAAATGTTGCTGGTACAGGCAGATGGGGGTATAGACGATCGGTACGTCCCGCATCAGGTATGTTGTTTGACTGCATTTGATCTGGAAGGAACATTACTATGGCAGGTCGGAACTCCTGATCCCGATGCAGGGGGTCCGGGTTCAGACTATCCCGCTCAGGTAGCAGATTGGGATGGAGATGGAAATAATGAAGTATTGTGTGTCATGGACAAACAATTTCTGGTGTTGGATGGCCGGACCGGAGAGATTAAAGAAACACGTGATCTGCCAGGTGATGAAGCACATGACTGCATTATTCTCACCAACCTGACGGGTAACCAGCAGAAAATGGACATTATACTGAAAGACCGCTATAAGACGTTATGGGCACTCGACCATGATTTTAATTTGTTATGGAAGCATGAAGGGAATCCGGGACATTTTCCATGGGTATATGACATCGATGGAGATGGGAAAGATGAAGTGATGGCCGGATATGACATGCTGGATCATGATGGGACGTTGTTATGGTCTTGTCATAATCTCGATGATCATGCTGACTGTATATGGTTTAGCGACGTTGATGGTGATGGGGAAGTCGAGATTGTTATCGGTGGCAGTGTTACGGTCATGATGGACCGCTATGGTAATGAGAAGTGGCGTTATGAAGATTCGATTGAATCACAGCATATTGCATTAGGCCATTTTTGTACTGGAATGATAGGTTTACAGATTGCAGGTCTGGACCGGATTGTCCGTGGGGATGAGAATGGTAAGGATGGAATGTTCATGCTGGATAGCGCAGGGCAAGAAATATGGAAAGAAAACCGCACGACTCCTGGCTGGTTAACCATTATAGAGCCTGTATGTAACTGGGATGAAGGTGGACTCGATTATATTTTGGCGTATCGTAGAGGTGGAGATGTGTTGCCTTCTTTGGTAGATGGAGATATGAAAACGGTTACTGAATTCCCGAAAGAGGGATATGCGGTACATGCAGACCTGGTTCAGACGGGGAAAGAACAGATCATCATCTATGACGCAGAGGAAGCAGTGATTTATTCCAGCTCTCCGATGACATTATCACTTACCGATGCAAAAAGAGCCAAGCCACAGCTTAAAAGGCTGTATAACTCGACTCTGTATCCGGGCGGTGAAGTTAAAATCTAGGTTTTACTGGTCATTCTCCGATGCAAATGGTTCGTTCTGCGGACTGGATTCGGGTTGAAGCAAGGTCGCCAAATCAGTACCTGTCGTGACCGTCAAGCGAGGCAGCTTCATGGGATGATCTCCTGGATGCACAAATCCAGACTTTACGGTAAAAGCCATGCGATATCCATGTTGCTGTAACTTGTAGATCATCTGTGTGCTGGTATAACCAAAAGGATAGGCCAAATAAGGTGTGTCTATTCCGGTTTGCTTCATATGCTGGATATCATCATCCAGAAGACTGGTGTCCAGACCGACAGGAACACTGTTACCACAGCGCATAAATCCCTTGTGATGCAGGTTATAGGTATGGCTATTGAATTCAAATACGTCAGTTGCTGCCTGCATCTCTGGTTTGGAGATGAAACTGTTAATGGCGGGCTCAAATTCCGAAGGTTGATCTTGAATTTTACTGCCTATGACAAACAGCGAGGCATGAAAATTATATTTCTGAAGCACAGGGTAAGCTAAAGTATAATTGTTCTGGTATCCGTCATCAAAGGTAATTACAATGGACTTCTGTGGCAGGGAAATCTTCCCGCTAACATATTGTTCAAGCTGATTCAATGTAATCGTGCGGTAGCCTTCATCATGCAGGTATTTCATATTTTGCTCAAAATCCTCCAGATTAATGATGGATTTATTATCTGTCTCGTGATTATTCAGTTTGGGCTCTATGTAATGATACATCAGCACAGATTGGTTAGAGAAGTCAGTGTGTGACAGCTCGAATGCTTTGCGTTTGACTATGTCCCAGGATGTGCAGGCTTTGTGTGACAGTGCATTCGTTGGGTGAGTTACGGCATATGAATATAGTGTAATGGAGCATGTGAGCATGGCGAGTAGGGCAAGTGTGATCTTTTCCAATATTTCATAAGTCTTGGGATTCTCCTTTTAAAGTGGTCAATAAGTTATATCATAGACGATATTACTACACTGGAAGTTACAGTATTTTTTCCTGTATCAGGTTGACTTGCAGATGAGAGCGTTGATTCACTTTCCATACGGGAGAATGTATTTTAGAATGAAGTTAACATGTGATGGATGAGTTTCAGAGTGGCAGATTGAACAATAGGCATTTGTTTAATTTCTCTTGTGTTTTGATATGCTGCGTGATACAATAAGTCTGTTATGTGGAATACGGCGGTCCTCTATGGATGATGAAGGAGACAAGGTGATCTCTGGAAGAAGTATGAACGCCTGTATGGAAGGAGGGAGTCATAGATGAATATCGTTCAAGCGATTACACAAGAACAACTTCGCAAGGATCTTCCGAGTTTTCGTCCTGGTGACACTTTGAAAGTGCACGTTAAGGTAATCGAGGGAACTCGCGAGCGTATCCAATTGTTCGAAGGTGTTGTGATTAAACGCCGTGGTGGTGGAATCAGTGAGACTTTTACAGTTCGTAAAATTTCTTACGGTGTAGGTGTGGAAAGAGCTTTCCCGCTTCATTCCCCTAAAATCGATAGAATCGAAGTGGCTCGCCGTGGTAAAGTTCGTCGTGCGAAGCTTTATTATCTTCGTGAACTACGCGGTAAAGCAGCGAGAATTAAAGAAATTCGTTAATATAACGGATACCGGGAAGGGCTTGGAGACAAGCCCTTTTCGTTTTTGTCCGGGAAAAGTTGAACCGGAGGTACACTTCCGAGTAAAATGGTATGGCAACACATGCGGGGAATAGTCCGGGAGGATTGTAAAATCAGTTATTGAAGTGCGTGTTCAAAAGACCGGTTTCAGTACCGACTTTTTGAACAACCTCTTGAAGGCATTTGAATTGTGGATTAAATGTACTGTAATGCTTGGTGTAAGATTACATAACTGATGTGAATGTTTTGTATCCATCCATTGAGTTATTGGAACGATACAGAATGCTGGATGTGTGTACTGCTATAAACATGTACTGTGAAGAGAGGAAGATCTTGAATGGAACAAGAAGTTCAACATGACCGGGGCAATCCTGCCGAAGAGAAAGATAGTCGATCCAAAAAAGCCAAAAATGAAATTGTTGAATGGCTTAAAGCCATTGTTATCGCATTAGTTCTCGTCATTCTCATTCGGTGGTTGCTCTTCAAACCGTTTGTTGTGGACGGTCCGTCCATGCAGCCGAACTTTGAAACGGGTGAACGTGTGATCGTCAACGAAATCTTATATGATATCAGAGAACCGAAGCGCGGTGAAGTTATCGTCTTCCACGTACCATCCGAAGGTCGAGATTTCATTAAACGTGTTATTGCTGTAGAAGGTGATACCGTTGAGGTTCAAGACGATACCGTGATGGTTAACGGTAAAAAGGTTGATGAAACGTATATTCAAGGAGCCATTGATGCAGCTGAAGCAAATGGTGGAACCTATAACGTGAAGGATTTCCCGAATGAACAGTTCCCTGATGGCAAAGTGCCGGCAGGTCATGTGTTTGTCATGGGAGATAACCGTCCAAATAGTACAGACAGCCGTATGATCGGTTATGTTTCGTTAAAAGATATTATTGGTCGTGCAGATGTGATTTTCTGGCCGATCGGTGAGATTAAGTGGATCAACCACTGAAATTGAAGTAAATAATGAGGTGAAGACAAGTTGACGATACAATGGTTTCCAGGTCATATGACTCGAGCCAGACGCCAGATTCAGGATAAGTTAAAGCTCATCGACGTGGTCATCGAACTATTGGATGCCCGTCTGCCTGTCTCCAGCCGTAATCCAATGATTGACGAAATATTGCTGGATAAACCCCGGATGATTTTGTTGAACAAATCGGATTTGGCAGATGCAAAAGTGACGCAAGAATGGATTGAATATTTCAAAAAAGAAGGAATTACCGCTTTTCCTGTAGATGCTTCGACGGGAACCAATGTTAAAGATATTCCCGTGCAGGCCAAGCTTCTTCTTAAAGAAAAAATTGACCGTCAAATTGCTAAAGGGATTAATCCTCGTGCGGTTCGCGGGTTGATCGTAGGGATTCCCAATGTAGGTAAATCAACACTGATTAACCGACTGGCTGGACGGAGTATTGCGTTAACAGGAGATCGTCCTGGTGTGACGAAGGGGCAACAGTGGATCAAGGTAGGCAAAGAAATGGAGTTATTGGATACTCCAGGTATTCTTTGGCCTAAGTTCGAAGATCAAAATGTAGGTTATCGTCTTGCCGTAACTGGTGCGATCAAAGAGGAAATTTTGAATGCAGAGGATATCGCCTTTTTTGGAATCAGTTACCTGATGCGTTATTACTGGGACGCCCTTGAAGAGAGATATGGACTTCAGGAGTTCTCCAAGGATGCAGATGATTCAGACAGTGTTATTGCGATTATGGAACAAGTTGGCCGTATACGTGGTTGCATTGTAAGCGGTGGACGCATTGATCTGGAAAAGGCATCACGAGCATTTCTGCGTGAACTGCGAGCGGGTAAAATGGGACGTTTCTCTATGGAAGCTCCCTATTAAAAAAAATGGACTCTACACGATGAAGATCATTATCTTTATCTGTTCATTTCATATATACAAGTGCCGAAAGAAGCGGCCGTTACCGGATTACCGGGAGCGGTCGTTTTTTTGTGTATACAAACGTGGAAGTAGAGCTGGAACATACGTCGAAAACGATAAAATGGAAGAGGATTGAAGAACAGTACGCTTTATGGAATTGGCTGACCTATATATCAGGTGCATCTAAATCGTGCTATGATAAATGGTGGTGCAATTTAAATTAGACGAGGTCTGATATATTCAATTTAAACCATCAAATACCGATAAATGAAGACATCACTATCTTTATATTGTAAATCTCAAGGAAAAGTTTTATTGAGAGTGACAGGTTGTACAGAACAAAAGACAGAGGATCTACGTCTATATTATAAAATTGTAAGTGATACGTATGCTGAAAAAGCGTGGGTAGAGGAGATGAGCGTTA
Organism: Paenibacillus sp. FSL K6-1122; assembly: GCF_037977015.1. NCBI lineage: Bacteria > Bacillati > Bacillota > Bacilli > Caryophanales > Paenibacillaceae > Paenibacillus > Paenibacillus sp. FSL K6-1122. The sequence continues at coordinate 2,548,405 of NZ_CP150272.1, forward strand.
TGGTTGAAAATAATGAAGAGATCGGGTTGAATCTACTGGATACTCCGATTGGACCAAAGAAGAAAAAAGAAGCCAGTGAACCTCGAGATCTGTTGCTCTATGAGCGGGAGTATTGGGACAGTGGATTTGATCGTATTGCTGGCATTGATGAGGTAGGACGGGGCTGTTTGTTTGGGGATGTTGTCGCAGCGGCGGTTATTTTACCGAAGGATCTCATCCTGGAAGGTGTGAATGACTCCAAGAAATTAACGGAGAAAAAACGTGATGCATTATATGACGTCATTATGGAAAAAGCGCTGGCGGTAGGTATCGGGTACGCGGATGCAGAGACGATTGATCGGCTTAATATCAAACAGGCTGCGAGACTTGCGATGAAACGTGCGGTTGAAGCATTGGGAGAAACTCCTGATTATATGCTGGTGGATGCCGAAAAGGTGGATGTGAATGTACCTCAACTGTCCATTATTAAAGGTGATGCTAATAGTCAATCGATCGCAGCGGCATCTATTATTGCCAAGGTAACGCGAGATCGGCTGTGTAAGGAAGAATGGGATACGTTATATCCGGAATATGGTTTGTCGATACATAAAGGATATGCAACAAAAGTTCATCGGGAGCAGATTATGGCATTGGGGGCAACCCCGATGCATCGGCGCAGTTTTCTGGGCAACCTGCTTGGAGAGCAGCAATCTTTGTTTTAACACAGGTTTGAAGAAAGGAGGGGGAGAGATTTGAATATCGGTTCCATGATAAAGGGGTTAATGGGAGACAGTAAGCCCGGCAATGCCAAACCGCTTGAATTAAAGGAAGGTCAGGTGGTTCGTGGCTCCGTCGTTAGTGTATCCGATGATGGGGGAGAAGCAGTTCTGCAGATTCAAGGTGTGCAAGTGCGCGCCAAGTTGGAGACTCCACTCCGTCCGGGTGAGACCACGTTGCTTCAAGTGCAGCCTCCAGGTGAAAATGGCATAACGGTAATGAAACCTATGACGGGTACACTTGCTGAGTTGCCACAAGCTTCGCTGAACAACCTGCTTAAGGATGTAGGACTGCCGGATACAAAAGGGAACCGGGAACTGTTACTTGCCATGCAGCGTAGCGGATTGCCACTAACGAAGGATAATGTGGCTATGGTCCAGAATATGATGACAGCTAAACCTGCACAGGTCCCTGTGGAAGAATGGGTGCAGGCGACGGGAATTGCTTTTCAGCGTGGTCTTCCGGTTACGGCGGAAACAGTAAAAGGATTACACCAGACGGTGTTTGGTCCCCCTCTGCACCAGTTGTTAAGCGGGTTGGCTGATCAGTTGGAAACGATGCTGACTCAAACAACAGGTAAACCGCTATTGCCTGGAGAACAATCTGATGCGATGAAACCAACTGTTGTGGCTGGTGTACCCGTCGTGCTGAATGAAGCACAGATGGAAGAAGGATTGGCTGCGTCAGGCAATGGTCGTCAGGTGACTGGAACCGGAACACCTGCTTTGTCAACGCAACAAGGACAAGCAGCTTTGGCGGGATCTAAATCCATGACGGATGGCGGGACAGAGGATGCAGGTACTGCGGTGAAAGGAAATGTGCAGACCGGCGGAGGCACAGCGAATGCTGAAGCCGGGGCCAAGGCAGTTGCTAGCAACGTTGAAACGGCTGGCAAAGGGGGTGCAGGTATTCCGTCTGGAACCGGAATACCTGGCGAGAGCCCGCGCGGGGCTGACGCGGGCCAAGTCGGGAGCCGCCCGGGTACACCGGGGGCGGCAGCAGAATCTGTGGCTGGCCGTGCAAGTGCAGGCCAGCCTGAAGCAGGCGCGGCCGGGCGGACTGACGGTCGCGCTGAAACGCCTGTTGCTGCGGGGGCGCCGTCCGCAGCAGGCCAGGCAGCGCCAGCAGCGCCTACGGCAGCGCAGCTGGCGCCCAAGCTGCTGACGCTGCTGGACGCCTTGCGCAGCGCGTCCACTGCAGCACAGGCCGCCCCTGCATCGCAGGGCGGCCAGGCGGCTGCGGCTGCCGGAGGCGTGCCGCAGCCGTTGCCAGCCGGCGCTGATGCGCCGCCGGCTGGCGGTAGTGCCGCAGCACCTGCGGGAGCTGCGGCAGTGCACGCGCCTGTCACCCACGAGGGGGACCCGTGGGTGGGGCGCGTGCTGAAGCTGCTCGGTGCGGAGCACGAGCAGCAGGCCGTTCACGGCGCGGCAGTGCAGCCGCGCGTGGGGGATGCGGCGAGTCCGGCGAATGCGGACACGCTGAAGGGCTTGCTGCTGCAGCTCGCCAGCAGCGAAGGTGCACCGGCGGCGCTTAAGGATGCCGCCGGACAGGCCGTGCAATATCTGACAGGTCAGCAGTTATTGCTAACGACAGATCGCAGTGCTACATTTGCACAGATGCACTGGTTTATTCCGATCACTGGACCGGACGGGGAAGAAACGGCGTCTGTTCAGATTCAGTCTCGCAGAGGTCAACGTGGGGAACTGGATGCCTCCAATTGCCGTCTGTGGTTTGATCTGGACATGAAAAGTCTTGGGCCTACTCTGGTAGATGTCCATGTGGTTAATAACATTGTCAGTCTGCGTGTATTAAATGATCGCGAAGGAATGGGACCGCTTCTGGAGAGCGGACGAGAGGTGATCCATCAGGCATTGGACAAGCTGGGCTATCAACTGCTGACCTTCAAGGCGGAACCGTGGCCTGCGGGCCAGGAACCGGGCGCGGAACGAAAAACGCGGGCCTCGGACTATAGTCCTGAACGATACAAAGGGGTGGACTTGAAGGTATGAAAGACGAGTCGTCACAACCGGACCTGCTTTCCAAAAAGGCGGTTGCCCTAAAGTATGTCCCTGGAGAGAGTGAAGCACCTGTTGTTGTAGCCAAGGGGCGCGGCAAAGTGGCAGAAGCCATTCTGGATAAAGCCAGAGAAAACGGCGTGGCTGTTCAGGAGGATGCAGCACTTGTGGAGGTGCTCTCCAAGTTGGATCTGGATGAACAGATTCCGGCAGAACTGTATCAACTGGTCGCAGAGGTGCTAACGTACGTCTACCGTGCAGATCGCATGGCCTCAGGACGTGAGGAAAATGAGTCATGGTAGAACGTAGATTGGGTCAGGAGCCAGAATTAAAGCTCACACGACAGCAGAAAGGCCGATTAGGTGAAGAGGCTGCCTGTCAATGGTTGCGAGAGCACGATTATCGGATCATTAGACAGAACTGGCGTTGCCGTAGCGGTGAGATTGACATCATTGCTTCCTGCGAGGGCCTGATTGTCTTTGTGGAAGTAAGAAGCAGAAGTGGAGCCGCTCAGTACGGTACACCTCAGGAATCGGTTGATATGCGTAAAATGCAGCAGGTACGTTCAACCGCATCCGTGTATTTGCAAATGACGGGAGAGACGGAACTTCAGATCCGTTTTGATGTAATTGCTGTAATGCTTGATCAAGCAGGAGAAATTGTCTCTGTGAATCATATTGTTAATGCTTTTTAAGAATTACACTCGAAGTTATTGCTGTATTAATTGATACGAATTGTATCTTTTTAATGTGAGTCGGTCAGTTATTTCGAAGTACAAGTTTAATTATGTCTTATCTTTGCATTCGTTTTAGTTTTAAAATTAGTTAATATATTAAAGCCGTAGTTCCTATTTATACAGGATCTGCGGCTTTTTTTGATTTAACTATGAAATCATTAAACAGAGGATAGAGCATTGATAATAAAATCATTGTATTTCAGAAATTTATAGATACAAAATGTATCATTTGTAATGAACTAAGAAAGTTGAAATTTAAAGAGAGGTTGGTGGGATGTATGAAAGAGCTTCAGAATACTTCGAACAACACAGTAAAACAAGTATGGGAGTGCCCTCGGATGGAAGTACTGGATATCAGCGAGACCATGAACGGTGGACAGGGGATTTGGCAATATGTTTGGGACGGAGAATTCTGGAAGCTTGAACTTATGGTCAGTTAATTTAAGAGGTTAAAGAGCAATGTTTGATCAATAAAATAAATGAGGTGTAGTGAGAAGATGCAGACAAGTATCAAATGGATCATTCGACTAAGTACACTATCTTTATGTTTCATTTTGTTTGGAATCATGTATTCCGGAGTTTCTTATGCTGCTGAATCTGACAATGCGGTTAGTGTGTCAGGTAAAGTGATTGATCGTCAGGGATTGCCTGTCAAGGACGCCACAGTCAAGTATTGGCTTGATTATGGGAATAAGGAACACAGCGTGGAGACAGATGAGAGTGGGAATTATCGTATTATTGAATCCGTTGAGAACTATACTGTATTTACCTTTTCAGTTGAAGCAGAGGGGTATGTGCCGTATCGACATTACACTTCCTATAGTTTAAGGGGTGGAGAGCAAATACAACTTGATTTTCGTATTTATGAGCCATCCACGATTGTAGGAACAGTCAAAGATCAGGCAGGCAGACCGGTTCCAGATGCTCGTATAAAAGTAACAAGTGTCTTTGATCGTATAGTGAAAACTGATCAGCAAGGTCGATATGCGGTTACAGGAATTGATTACGCCTATAATCCGAACATTGCAATATGGGTAGATGCCGATGATTATATGTTATATGAACAGGATCGCTTGGGTGTCCGGGAGGGAGGAACCTTGAGAATGGATGTTGTTTTGGCAGAGGCGGCACACGTGCGGGGAAAAGTTGTAGATGAGTCGGGCAATCCAGTAAGTGGGGCTAAAGTTAATGTTGGAGGTTCGGCAACAACAGATGCTCAAGGCAACTATTTAATAAAGCGCGTACCAACAGGGGCTAGAACGATAACGGGAGAAGCAGCAGGATATCTAAAAACGAGCCTAAGCGTTACTCTTGTAAAAGGAGATCATAATACGTTTAATATCGTACTTAAGAAGGATGCAGATATTACACCTCCAGGAACCAAGTACAGATTAGTTCCTATTACAGATACTGTGAACGGGAAAATATACATCAAAGGATTTACATTCAGACTTCAGGCAACAGACGAAGTCAAAGGCTCGGGTGTAAAAACAACGCAATATCGAATCAATGGGGGAGAATGGAAAAACTATGAAGGACCCGTCAAGTTTTATGCCCCTGATGTCAAGGTGGTAGAGTACTATAGTACAGATGTTGCAGGTAACCAGGAGAAGTACAACAAAATGGATTTTATTAATGGCACATTTGAAGGGAATGGCACGTTTGAAGGGGAGAGTTACGACGATTGATTACTCGTTGATATGATATGTGAATCAATAACATGAGAATAAAAGACGGTTCTGACTTTATGATCCCTCGTGGTGAATCAAGATTCAGAGTCGTCTTTTCTGTTGGAATGACCCTAACGGTACTGACCTTTGCCTCCCCTTTGAATCTCGTGATCAGATGGGTGTATAATCAAGAAGGTAAACTGGTATTTTATTATGTCATAAAGAAATTATATTGAATGTACAAGGCCGCGAATCACTATTGCGGTTGCAAATGATTTTATAAACAGGAGGTACGGCCGATGAGTAAAGCTACGAAAACAACAAATGAAGTCAGAAATGCGATTCAAAACCGTCGTACGGTGAAAAAATTCAAAAAAGAAGCTGTTCCTACACAGCAGATTATAGATTTGCTGGATACGGCAGTCTGGGCTCCTAACCATAAACTGCGTGAACCTTGGAGATTTTTGTTGTTTACCGGAAATGGACGGAAGAAACTGGCGGAGGCTATTGATGCAGAAATGGGAGAAGACAACAAATTCTCACCCAATATTATGCAAGTTCCATCCGTTATGCTTGTTGTGCTGGAAGAAGATCCAAGACAGAATATCTGGGACGAAGACTTCGCTGCGGTTAGTGCATTGGTTCAAAACTTTATGCTTGCAGCCTGGAGTGAAGACATTGGAACGTTCTGGGTGACCAAGCCATTTTTGTACGCTCCCAAATTCCGCAAATCGCTTGGAATAGAGGCGGGAGAGAAGATTGTAGGCATGATTTATATGGGTTACCCTGATGTTATTCCTTCTGCCAAAGAACGCACACCAGCCAAGGACAAACTCACTCTTTTTGAATAATAAATTATTGTAGACCTTAGCTATATAAGATCCCCTTACGTTTACAGGGGAAATCCACGTACAAGTACCTTTCTTCACAGAAGAGAAGGGCTTGTACGTTTTTTTGTCATGTTGGTGTATCCGCATTGTAGAATCTGCATAAGGAATCCTTCTCGATTTTCCTCTGATGTCCGCAGTTTCATGCCCATTTCACTGCCTTTGGGTAAATCGGCCTGTTCTTTCCTCCATATGCTTCTAAAATAGATTAAGATCCAATTGACGATACTGGATGGCTTCAGCCACATGAGCTGTCACAATTTCACCTTCATGGTCCAGATCGGCAATTGTCTGTGCCATCTTGATTATCCGATCATGTGCACGCATGCTCAGGTTTAACGTTTGCAGCGTTTGCTCTAACAGCTGCTCTGCCTCTTGGGGGAGATGGATCGTTCGTCGCAAAAGCGTGCCCGAAAGCTGGCTATTCCAACGAACCGAACTTTTGGCATAACGTGTAGCCTGAATTTGATGAGCGTGGATCACTTTTGCCTGCATTTCTTCAGAGGAAGGGGAAGCAGCAGACTTGCGCCACTCGCCTGGTGGAGGAACTTCAACCTGAAGATCAATGCGGTCCAGCAGTGGTCCTGAAATTTTGGCTCGGTATGCGGCAACACGGGCTGGACTACATATGCAGCGTTGCTCCTCCGAATGAGCGGACAAATAACCGCAGGGACAGGGATTCATGGAACATGCAAGCATGAATTGGGCCGGAAAGGTGAATGCAGCGCGAGCCCGACTAATTGTCACTGTGCGATCCTCTAACGGCTGCCTTAATACCTCCAGCACTTGGCGCTGGAATTCAGGTAATTCATCCAGAAACAATATGCCCCGGTGGGCAAGGCTCACTTCACCCGGTTTTGGGATACCACCGCCTCCAATCAGACCAGAGGTGGATATCGTGTGGTGAGGAGAGCGAAAAGGTCTGTCTGCAATCAGGCCTTGAGGCGCTTCTTTCAACTTGCCTGCGGCACTTAATACTTTGGTGACTTCCAACGCTTCATCTTCTGACAAAGGAGGAAGGATGGAGGGTAGACGTTTGATTAACATCGTTTTGCCCGTGCCTGGCGGTCCAACGAGCAGTATATTATGCATGCCGGCTGCAGCAATCATAAGCGCGCGTTTTACATGATGCTGCCCCAGAACATCGCTATAGTCATCTGCAAATAATGGTGTTTGTCTTGGCTTCCTATCCGCCATCTTATGAGTCTTATCAGTTATAGGAGCAGCAAGGTGTGCATAATTTTTCAACACGACTGGTCCTGCATTCGAATTGTTTGGTATTCCCACTGAACTAGAGGGTTGATCTGGGTTTTCCGGAGCAATATCCTGTAAATGACGAATGCCAAAAACCTGGATACCTCGAATCAGTGACGCTTCCTCCACGTTATCCAAAGGTAGGAGCACGGACGTAAAGCCTTGTCGTTTGGCCAGATCCACCATGGATAAAATGCCCGGCACGGACCTGATCGAACCGTCCAACGCCAGTTCGCCAACCACTAGTGTCCGTTCCTGGGGAGGAAGTACAAGCTGGCCGCTTGTCATAAGTAAACCAATAGCGATAGCCAGATCAAAGGAAGATCCTTCCTTTCGCAGATCAGCGGGGGCCAGATTGATTGTGATCCGCTGTAAAGGATACTGATATCCGCAGTTTTTAATCGCTGCACGAACACGTTCAACGGCCTCACGAATGGCTGAATCCGGTAAACCGATGATGGATGTCTGTGTGCACATAGTCAGTAATTAGGGTCAAACAGACGCATATATCTTATAAAAAAAATGAAAAAAATACCCCTCAAGAGAATAATATCTCAAGAGGGGTTAAGTTTTACCTATATTTGCTATTTATCTTTGTTTGAGTGCAAAATTGCCTGATCTATCACAATCTCAATAAGTTGACGTTCAGAAACCGTTGGTACGACTGCGTTTTTCGCCAACAAATCATCAATAATTCTTAATGAAATTGCCCTTTTATCAACATTGTCTTCCATGTGCTCATTTACATAATCAACAACTCTATCTGCAAGATCTAACGCAAATGTGGCTTTAGTCTTATCTAATTTATCTGTCTTAATCACATCGAGTACAAGGCGAGTCACCAACAACATTTGCTTCATACCCTCTGTTTTATCCTTCGTAATCCATCCCTTACTCTTAACATAGGGAATGAAAAATAACCCTCCTACAACAGTAGTAAGGATAATTGCAATGACATATAAATTATCCATTTATCTAAACTCCTTTATGTATAATTATTTGCTTACTTTAATTCCATTTTCTTTACGATAGTTGATAGTAAGCAAACGCCAAAAGTCGTAGCTACCCTTAGTATCAGAAATAAAGTCTTTGTTAGCTTCATACGCTGCTTTAGCCCAACTTGGACATTCCATATTGGCTTTAACTTTCTCTGCTGCAATCCATACCGATTGTTGTTCGATGGTCTTCTCTAGGTCGGATATTTTTAACTTCTCAGCTTCAGTCATTGGTTCATCATCCTTTGGTTTGGTATTTGTAATTGGCGTTGCATCAGGAATCTGATTTCTCAAACGCCCCAGCTCTGTTTTAATCTGAGGCAGAAAGTTTTTCTTGGCAGCGGCTACAGTATTTCCGTCTCCCCAAAAGGCAGTTCCGGGGCATGTCTTGCTGGACTTTCCCGGTATGAAATCTGAAAGTCTCGTTCCTGTTTTGGATGCATACCAAGCATGGTAAACAACAGTGTCTGTATTTATAGACAGGTTTAATTTTTCAGCCAAACAAGCATACAGGTGAATAACAGACTGTTTCTGATTATCAGTCATTGTGTCTCCACCTTTATCAAAGTTGCCTATGATTTCAATACAAATTGCTCCGGTGTTTGATCCAGCAATACCAGCAGGAGTTTTATTTAAATCTCTATCTAAACTAATAGCTATTTGACCCGATTCAGTAACTGTTATATTTTGTCCAGTTCCAGACCATCCTTGAGATAAATGATACGTTCTCATACCCTCAAGACACTTCCAAATATCTTGTTTAGCAAATCCATTTAACAATTGTCGCGTTGTATAGTTTGGAGAAGCTGTGTGATGTACCTGTAGTCTATCAATGCTTCTAGTTATTTTTTGCTTCTGTAGCCATGGACGAAACTCGACAATATCAAGTAATAAAAAATTACCTTTTTGAATCATTCAATCACTCCTCAGTTTTACTTTTAGTATCTTCAGGTTTTTGTTCGCTTTTTGATTGAAATACTGTAACTGCTTGCTTCAATTGTTTAGGGAGGGCGACATCAAGCCTAACTAGATTTTCTACTAAACTGATCAGTTCATTGCCTATATAAAAGAATAATCCACCCAACATAAATCCTAAATTGCCTTCCAGCCCCAATAGTGAGTCAATTCTATATAGGATTGCTATCACTAAGAACATTAAGAATTTTTTGAAAATCCCCCAGAAGCCCTTATTCGAACTTAGACCCTTCGTAGGATCGTTTGGAAACTTGTTACCCTCATATACAGCAGCAGCCATTCCAGTTAAGTAGTCTACTACACACAATATCGCCAATGTTATTAGTCCTTCTGACCATCCACCAAACATGTATGCCCCAATGGTAATGAGTGAACCCAAAAGAAACTTTTCAACATTTTCCATTAAAGGCATCTATATTCCACCCCCACAATAAAGTTTATAAATTTGTCTGACACATTGTTTTCCTTCTCTCAATTGAAATAAGACTCCCCACATGGAGAGTCCTGAAAATTAAAGTATGTAATAATATGCTCCTGAAGATTTACCTCTGATTAAAATGATTGAATCCATATCACTTACATCACGTTTACGTATACTTGCTACTGCATCCATGTTGTTTATTCCCGGAACTCTAGGATATAGGTATCCACTAAGATCAGGCTTGGATATGGTTACTTCTGCATCAATCTCTTTGAATTGTTTAATTAGAATTGTCGACTCAAGATCGCTAAACTGTCTAATGTCGATTACACTATCTAGATATTCTCTGTCCTTGATATAAATTGTTCCGTCTTGTTCAGACACATACCTGATTTCTAATATAGAATCCATATCAGGTCGAGAGATGCCAATTGCGCCATCAAAGTAAGAATTTGCTGGAACGTTTATCTCCGCATCCAAGTCAGAATGATCAATTGCCTTAACAATTAGTTGTCCATACATATCAGGTCTTGATGTTCCTACAGTGGAATCATAATCATCATATGCTTTAACATTAACATAGGCATCGATGTCCTCATGACTATAACCACGGATGTAGATTTCAGATGAAATATCTGGATTACTAATAGTTAAGAATCCTTCTTGATAATGCTGATAAGGAACATCTATTACTGCATCAACATCATAACCACCTTGTTCACGGACTGTTATAGCTCCCGTTAAGTCTGGATTGGATATTGTTAATATCGATTCCTTTTCTTCATAATACTCATTTCTGACTGATAGCTCAGCTTCCAAGTCGAGTCTAATTCGTTGATAGTTTGAGACTTCAATATATGACGATAAATCTGGCTTAGAAATAATAAGACTACCAGTCAAATCACCATGGGCGCGATTAGCAATTGAAATCTCACTAATCAAACTTACTTTTGGATCAATCGTAATCATCGAAAACATATCCGGTGTTGAAACGGCTAACGAGGTGTCAACTTCAGTTATTCCGTCTTCAATAATTGTGATACTGGATTCCATTTCATTTGCTGCACGAATAGCTACGGTCATGATCGAGTTTACATCTGGTCGACTTACACCCAATAAGCTATATATCTCTATAAACAGCGGATCTTCGTATCTGTGTACATATATCGAGGAATCTAAGTAATTCCATCCACGATCACTTTTAACTGTCAATGTTGAGTTGAGATCCTTATTACCTTTTCTGTATACAAACAATTCAGAATCAATTTCAGAACGCCCATAGGATTGCACTGCTGATGTTATGTATCGAACTTGTAATATTGGAGGCTTAGCTGACTCACGAGTATTGAAGTAGATAGGAGTATTATCAGCAGACCGTATGTTTAATCCATAGTTGATCAACGAACCATCTTGCCATTGCTTTAACACTTCCAATACATTAATCTCAACATATTTCTCAGATGTATTTATAGTGTATTGATTAGTTAGCAATTGAGTTGATTTTGGTTTATTAGCATAGGTAATACCATACTCACGCCAAATTGTACTAGGCTGATATATCTCAATGTTTGCATCAGATTTAATTGTTCCTGTATAGTACAATCTCAACTTTGCATCTTCTAGATAAAGTAGGTCAGGTATAGCAACTTTTAAATCGCCAAAGTTAACGAAGGACTCAAATTCCTCTACATTGTCATGACCAATCATCATGCGTTGTGTATCACCATAGTTAATCGTTTGTAAATCGATACGACTACGAGTTGTGGCATCTCCAATTGGCTTCAGTTCAATATTAGTTCGAGGAGCTTCGATTAATTCAAATCTACCTTGTGCTCTGTTATGTGGTCTGACATTAATCGAACTCTCTAACTCAGTAAACATTATAGCTTCAATTGTAGATTCTAGATCACCGTAGGCACGATACATGACATCTAGACTGCTTGATATGTCTTTGTTTCTTATAGATGACTTAACAGAAATGATTGAATCTAACGTAGATTCTTTTCTTGTTGCTATAACCAGTTCAGACTCTAAATTTGTCTCATCTTGAGCATATAATATATACTTACTTGTAAAACGATTGGAGGGACTTTTTACATATATAATCCCCTCCGTATCATGGTCATCATAGTACAAAAATGTCACTCCTCATCTCATTGTATTGAGATTTACACACGATCAGCGTTAACTACCAGCTCAAATAAGCCATTAGGATTTGGCTGTGCTCTCATGTCTGTTGCAATACGAACATAAAAAACAATTGTTTCATCTGGTTGTGTAAGTCCATAAGTCAGATAATCAATTGGAAGGAATGGATTAGCCTGTCTAGATAACTCAACCACTACACCGTCACGCTCATATTTTTTATCCATTGCCAAATAGACATTATCAATAGCATAACCTAACTGATTCTTGATTCTTACCTTCTGAGTTAATGTGGTTTGTCCAGCAATAATTACTCCAAAATCTAATTGCTTAAGAATTCCTCCAAATGTATCGGATAAATATTCTCCTGATTCATCCATAAACATGAGTCCAGAATACGTACCAACAAATGTCGTTTCCCAATAGTCAGTCTCGCCCCAATAATCTTGAAACTCAACTTTGAGTACATTCGGCTGATTAAATATTACGTCACGATCAGAAATGTTAATGTCGATGTCTTGAGGTGAAGGAGCTAGTCGGGTGAAGCTGCCATCAGAAGGATAGTAGGGATTATCATTAAGCAGGATTCGATACTGTACTTTACCTTGATCACTATCATCTAATGTTCCTGTTAGCTTACTGCCTGTTAGGGAAAGCTGGATTGTTGCATTGGTATTTAACACATAAAAAGCAACATTATCGATTTTGATTGTTTCTGTTGCTGAGTTGATATTCAGTTTCATATTGTCAATTGCAATGCCCGTATCTGAATTATGAATATTGTCCTCGATATAATAAGCAAATCGAATCTGATTCCCTTTATTCTTTAATGAGGTTGAATTAATCAAAGCAATGTCATAATGACTCATTCCACTTTTTTTGAAAGTAGCTAGACTTGAAATATCAATTGTTCTCCATTTACCAAACTTACACACTTCCCAAGTATTTCCCTCATTAAATGAGACAGCATATCTTAATGTTCCATTTGTTGAGTTGAGTTTATCTACAATAGAAAGTATATCTCCATACATATAATAGTCATCTGTTTGGATAATCGATTGAGGGGAGGGAGTAGAAGAGGTAGATGCAACTTTTGGATTATTATTATCACTCCACGTAACCACGTCAAAATCTCCCTCAAGTTCATCCAATGGGGAGTAGTTAGCCGTGATATTTAGTTCCGCTGATGTTTTGGATGGATCATCTGTGTAGTATAGAACGTCTACACTATCACCCAACTCATCGTATATTGTAAAAGGCTCGGTTTCGATTGTAATCGTTGATTCGGTTTGGTTGGGATCATCAGTGTATTCGATGATTTTGATCTCTTTGTCTTCCCATTCTTCTGCTAGGGTGAAGGGTTCGGTTTCGATGCTGAAGGATGCTTCTGTTTTGGTTGGATCGTCCGTGTAGTAGTTTAGTTCCACTTCTCCTTGAAGTTGTGACCATGAGGACTCAGGTATGATAGAGATGTCCTTCATACCGTATGTGAGATAGTCTTGCTCTGTGGCAATTGTTCCTAATTCAGTCCAATTAGTCAAAAAATATTTATATAGCGAATTATGTTTAATCAAAGTGAAGTGAAATGAGTTATCAAAAGATTGCTCGGTGAAACTATTCGTTAACGATTTACGTGCAATTATATTTGTACCAGAATCTTTTGAGGATAAAACTCCCCCCTCAAAAACTGAAACAAATTTCGCTACTCCGCCAAGGAGTGGATCTAAACCTACAAAGTTCAAGGTAGCTTTAAATGGTTTACTATTGCAACTAACCAATATCCGTACAAAATCAGAATCTAAAGGAGTCGCTGAAGGATTTGATATATTATATAAAAGCACAGTTGACGTACTTGAACTATAAGTTTTATTTCCATCATTCAGCCCATTCTTATTGAAAACCGTTGCGTGGTTCCAGTAATAAGGAACGTTTTTAGCTACGCTATCATATGCGTTCGCTACCGAATATGTTAGTTTGTTATTGCCTCTATCAAATAATTCTATCTCGTTTATTCTTATTGAATTGCCGAAAAAACAGCCTTCGAGTTGTATAATGTAATCTGCCATAATCCCATCTCCTTTCTAAATTTAAATCAAACAATCATTTCACATAGTTATGTGATTGATGCTTTCTTGATTGGTGTTTCAGTTGTGTTGATTTTTTGTTTGAATACTTTGCCTGAACCAAGTGTAGTGTTTGATTTTTTTATAAATGATTTGTTTGAGTAATTATCAGACAAAACTATCTCGTAATTTTTTTCCATACCATACTTAATAAAATCAACCTCTTCAATTGAATCTAATATATTTACTCCTTTTTCTTGTTTTTCAATTTCAAAAAACCTTAACTCTCCTATATTTGCATAGTTTAAGGCTCCAATAACATCGGTGATGTTGAGTCTATAGTATCTAAATGTGAAGAATGTACTTAATACGTACTCTTTTGTTTCTCCCGATGTCCATCTAGACTCATTCCCAGTAAATAAAACTGTTTCTTCACCCGTGAAAGATCCAGTATTAGACCCTTGCAAAGTCCATATTTTGGGTGCGCGATCACTTCCTGCGTTTGTAGATGCCGTAATTGAGAACTTTCTTATCGTTTGAGGCTTTCCAAAATCTATTTTAAGCCAACCTGTTCTAGTGTTGTTTGTTTGCCAACCTCCATCTGCCTGTCCATTGAATGCAAGATATGCGTCATATCCAGATGAAATAGAACTGGCACTCACCGTAACCCCCGACGTTGCATTCGATGTCATTGTGGGAACTAAATTTTGAATGTTGCCTTTTTTAAAGAGCGAAATTAAATCAGTATTGAGATTTGATGAAATCAAGAATTTATTTAGTTTAATGCTGGTAGCGTCTACTTCTTTAATTTCATTAATTGTACTAAATACAATTAGACCAAGTGATTTGTATGATATTGAGTCTCTAGAATAAAAAACACTAACATTTTTTCCACCGCCAGTGTTAACATACGACTTTAATGATATTTTATTTATACTCAAAACTGCTTCGGGTAGTTTTAATACAATGATGCCTTCATTGTTAGGTGTATCATAAGGTATGCCTCCATCGCTTGGTACAAACCATTTATCAATGTCTGATGCCGTTTTTCGATTTATATAATTGTGTTCTATTACATTGGTGTTGTTGAGAGAAATTAAGTTGTTCTTACTGTCATATACTTGAATTAATTGAATTGCTTCAAATGTTGATGTCCCTGATATAACCCCTGTAATGGATAATTTCAAATAGATTGCCATTCAACTATCTCCTTTCAAAATAAAATAGAACACACCATATAGATGTGTTCCTTATAAATTTAGCCAAGCGTAATTTTATCTACTCTGCGTTTTGACATATCAATTGTGTGTTCAAAGGTTTTACCTGAACCAAGATCAGTACTTGTGTTTTTTATGTCTTTCAATTTAGTTAAGTAGCCATTAAAACTTGTAATTGAGTCTGCGCCATAACTAAGGAAGTTTTCCTCACTGTCTATGCTTAACTTATAAACAGAAGAATCTTTTAGCGAGTAAAAACCATTACTAGATGAAAGTAAGATTTTACTTATTGGTGGAGGAGAAATGGTAATTGCTTGATTGTAAATTTCAATTTCATCTAATGCACCATTTAATAATGTACCTCCAGCATATGAGCTGGCTATTGACAGATTGTCTGACGGTGTATTTATTTCAGTATACCTAGAAGTTCCAGTAACTTGTGGATTGTACATATCATCAACATACAACTTGATTCCGTTAGTAGATGTAGTTCCATCCCATGTGAATAAAACATCGTGCCATTTGTCATCATTGACTGTGGTTGTGGTTCTTATTTGAAACGGAAACGTTGAATTATTTCCATGTAAGAGTGTAAATACAACTGTACCATTGCTAAGCGCAACTGCTAGACCACTTCTGACGTTCGAACTATTATCGTGATTGGCGATAATTATTCCAGATAGGGAAGTTGTTTTTATTTTGAATCTAATGCTTTTTGCTCCAATAGGCATAATCCTAGCATTAAATCGTACGTACTGCGAACTTCCATTAAATTGTTTAGCTTTGTTTGAATACCCATCTATCACCATTGGTGTTCCAGTGAAGGTAGCTACCGCACTCCCCTTACTGTCAATCAACGAATTTCCTGTAGCTTCGTCCATTTTAAACCATGCAACGCCATATAAGTTCATTAATTCTTGGGTTGTCATATATGCCACTCAACCATCTCCTTTCTAATTGAAATCATTATTTTACATACAAATTAGTGATCTCAATATATTTCTTTAAATTTACCGTTGATTTAAAAACCTTGCCTGAACCAAGCGCACCAGTGTTGGTCATATTTTGCACAATAACTTTGCTATTTCGATTAAACACACTGAGATCAACTATACCATCCGAAATAAATACACTTTTAAGAGGCAGCGTTGATGATAAACTAATCCAAGCGTTATTCTTAAATGTTTTATAGTTCACTGAATCTTGAATTAGCGAATAATTAGCCACGATATCACCTCAATCATTGAAACGTTATTCCATTAATCTTGCTTAATTTGTTTCTCTCAAACTTTGTGCGATAAAGAAATCCATCTTCATGTGTTGATACAGTAGGGGAGAGAGTTATATTTCGTTTCAACCTCAAAGTTCCATCAGAAGATGAAACATAATCTGTATTGTATTTTCCATCAGTAAACTCATCTACTGTGAGTAATGCTGGAACCAAAGCAGAGGATAGTTCAATTTTAATTCGAGCGTAAAGCCCAACTGGACTATTAATTTTTCCATCGAGGTACGTAATCTCTACATAGTCTGACCATGTAATATTGTCCGTGGATGACTTAGTGAAAATCTTGTAATCCACATTTGAACCAATGCCAACCATAGTTTTGACCACTCGTTGAAAGGCAGTTACTTTATCACCAATCGATATAACCGAAGACTCCCACGTCCCCTTAGCAGCATATATAGATTTGCCAGTAGAATCGATTGCGATTTCCTTGAGTTGTAATTTTCCATCTTTAATCTCTGTGCCATTATGTACTCCAAGTGTTAGATCTATAGGTAATCCAATTTCCTTTGTAGACACTATCTCAACTCCCAGTTGACAATTCCAGCATGGTTAGCTTTAAGTGGGGCTACAATTTGATCAATAACGAGGCCATTCTTACGAATAATGAGATGACCATCTAAATCTTTGTCAGATGTTACTTTAATTTGGAAATAGGAAATATCTTCATCGGGCAATGAGAAGATACATTGGTAGTTTATATTTACATCGTTAAGGGTCATTGCTTTTTTATATCCGAAATTAAAGCAGTCAATACTATTCTTAAATTTTCCCTCTTTTGCTCTAGAGTTCAATGTCGCGTCAGAAGATCCATTTTTGAATTGAATGTGATCATTGTATAGAAAAGCTCTACCAGTAAGCGGAAACTCTTCATCGGCAGAAACATAAGAAATAGAGAATCGATCCTGATTAATGTGGAATACACCGTTAGCAACATTGTAGTATAACTGCGAACCTTGACCTATGATTCCATAACTGATTAGCTTTTCTCTATCTATAGCGTAAAAGTCATTTGATTTCTTAGTTTGAAAGTCGTATTCAGCAAGATTTGTACCATCGTAATAATCAGCTACCCAAATGTATTTTTGAGGAACTGGTGAGCGAGTATATTGTCTATTGCCTAGAATCAAAATTAAACCCCCTTTAAAATAAAAAAAGGACAGAGAAGACTCTGCCCTAAGTGATAATTAGAATATGTAAAAACTTACACGAAGCGATAAGAAATTCTTTTCTTAAACGCTTGGCGGCCACTGGAGGCATTCAAAGGAACTTCACATTGGATCGACAATGTTACATAGTTACCTGCTGCATCAACAGGGTTACCATTGTTATTCACACCAAGGATCTCTTTAACTCCCGGTTTAATTGGAGTTGTGTAGTTAGCTCCAGTGTGGTCTTTCTTTGTTGTTCCAGTTGTTCCAATAGGTTTAGAAAAGTCTTTACCTACACGAGAGCTTTCTTCATCAATATCTGTTTCTCCAAGTGAATCTACTTGAACATGGAACCAGTTATTTTTTACTACTTCAACTTCATTTCCTACTGTATCTCCTGTACCACCGCTCATATCGCGAGTAGTGATTGTGCAATCTTCCATTTTAGAGACATCTGTTGCTCCATTGTAGTTATTCCAAACATTGAATATGTAGATTGGGCTCTTGTCATCAGCGTCAATTACTCCGTAATCAAATGGCCCTACGATCTCTTGTGTGTGAAGCGAATTACGCCATGAAACAATCGGTTGCATTTTTATAAAACTCCTTTGTAATTTGTTTTAAGTTCTAATTGTTAAGTGAACTGTAAGATTCTGAAGGTTTACTCCAGACTTCTTAATATTAATTCTAAAAATATCTCCAGCTTGAACTTGCTTTGTTTGTATGACTGCCGTTCTATTATCGTAGTGACTCTGTGGGTTGAATTTTAGGTTCGAACTCATCACATTAAGCCAAGTATTAAAGTTACGTGTTCTTTCAATCTCGATCTCTGTTTCCGTTTCTCCAGCGACACCACAAAAACCCTTAACATCAACTAACTCACCGTTGAAAGGAAAGGGCGCTAAAATACCTAAGGGTTCCTGAAATACATACGAATCTTTACACAACACAATAACTCTGTCTTGCAATTCCAGTGGCATATCTTTGAGCTTGAGATGTTCTGCAACACTCATTAGGCCATCTTTAAACTCATTAACAGGCTGTAGGTTTGATCCAAATACATCAATCTCAATCCAGTTCTTACCGTCAAATCGATATCGTTTACCATCTTTATATGTTTGAGCCGTCCATCCGATTTCAGGAAGAGGGTATTTTAAACGAAGTTCTGCTAAGTCCTGAACAGGTTCTTTGTAAACGAGACGGGTAGTATTGTAGGCATCCTTTGCTTTAATTGCTGACTGTGTTGCATCTTCAGCAGCTAAATTAGCCTTATCGGTAGCCAACTTTGATAATTCAGTTTGTGCTTGTGATTGTTTTATGGCATCTTCGATACGACCAAGTGCAATCTGATTTTCATTGATTTTAGTTTGAATCTGATCAATGTAATCTTGTAATGTAATCACCACATCTGGATTGCGACTAACCATTGCATAGATACGTGATGCAGGATACATAATTAATCCTCTGCCTTTATATCTACACAAGTGTGCCGTTCCCTCTTGAGATGGATGGAATTGAATTACTCCCATACCGTAATGGACAAGGAATTCATGTTCATTAATGTACGGTCTGTTCTCAAACACATCTTGATCAATCTCAACGAATCCAGCAATGTTAACTTTATCAGTAGAAGAGGGGAGTTCAAGAAGAGTTATGATTCCATTGATAACAGGAAGAGAGTCAGCACGATCAATGTATGGATCTTGTGGAGTACCACTGCGAGAGATAATTGTTACGGGGTCATTATATTGTAGATATGCACTTAAATCTGGCAATTGTTCACCTCCTTAGTTGACGAATACATTGCTGCTGCCAGAGGTAATTGGTGTTGTCGTGCTTAGATGTGTAGTCACGTTTTTGGTGATACTTGATACTGCTTTACCACCAACAAAAACAGTAGAGCTACCTGTTGAAATTTGACCTGCTCCTGAACCAGATGTACCGGGACTGATTGAAATAATTGAACCACCAAGCTTAGGGGAAGGAGATGGATCTGCTACCCATTGTTCTTGAGTTGGTGATGATACCGAAGCTATTGGTTGTCCATTAACATAAACTGTTGATGTTGAATTTACTGTACCTGTAATTTTTGCACCAGTTGTGTGAGTTGTCGTACTATAAACAGGACTATAGCCCGTACAGTTGCCGAATTGATCCCATGATGAACATTCCGTTCCACTCTGATATCTCTCAACATATGACACGTGACCACTTTTGTTTGATTCTTGAAGTGTCGATCCTTTATATGCTACTCCAGTCATATAGCCTCCTATTGCAATAGTGTGAATTGATATCTAAATTTGATATCTGCATCACCAGTTACTCTCAGTATGTTCTTACCAACAGGGAATGAGAGATAGTTATTGTTGAAGTCTTTGTATCGATATGTGACTGCCAACGAAGTTTCAATGTCTTGTTGCTCATTGTCAACAAATACAGTTTCACCATGAATGAGACTTTTAAACTTAAACTCTTCATTGTTGTGAGAAGTGTTGATGATACTGAAATCACCATTGCCTTGTTTTGTTATCCAAATTTCAGGGGAACAGTTTTTATCTCCCTTATTGTCAAACAATAGGATTGGTTCAAAGTTAAATGTAATACCTTTAAATTCTGGTACTTCATTATATGTATTTCTCATGAACAACACTCTAAACATGATGCTGACATTATAGAATCCCACATCCTCAACGACATCTGGAATATGAGCTCCATTTATACAATTTTGCCACTCTGACCAGTTGAAATTGTCACGAGTAAAGCGAGTTTGAACAACAATCTTAGAACCAATTGGCTCAATGGATTCCCATGATACTTTACTTAGTACACCATCTGCGCTGATTGGAATTGGTATTGGATCTGAAGTATAATTGCCCTTTAAGTTGATAATTGATTGCCATGTAGTCATATCATCACCTAACCAATCTTACCAAAGGGATAGAATAGTGCTGCACTTCCAGCTTCTTTCCATCTTGTTATTCGATAGGTAGCCCATGAAGCATTCTTATCATAAGTGGTAGTACCATCAACCGTTTGCCAAGGTGGTTCTGTGTTTCCAGATTCTCCTGCTTGGATACATATGTAGAATCGCCCATTATCAATTGTAGGTAACACTATGTCATTTAGTTTATATTGTGTAGTGGCTGCCCATGTACTCGACATGCGTGTGTCATTAAACTCTATTCCTGTGGATACGGGAAAGATTGGTTCAGTGAAAGCAGATTGACCAGATTGAACACAGATATAAACATGCCCATTATCTACATTAGGTATAATGTAGTCTCCGTTTACATATGCCTTAAGTGATTTCCATGTAGGCGCTGCTTTACCAGTGCGTACATTTACCCAACCTACAAATCCACCGTAGATAGGAGATGTATTATATAGGCGTTTTGTTCTTATGTAATCACCACTTGTAGGGGTTGCCGATACATAGTCATCCGATATTAGATCTATGATGTCAAAGTTCTCGCCTAATTCTCGAATTGTTTTTTCTATTTCATCCGTGAAAGAGGGCTTCTTGAGTTTTAACTTTTCTGTTTCTGTAGACATACGATTCTCCTTTCTTTAAATATCTGACCATTTAGTACCAGCCTCAAAATCAGACCATTTTGGCCTTGCTGGATTAAGTATTAAATTTCCTTGTGGATTAGCTATTGTTGATTGATGTGTTCCTGTTGAGTATGTATTTTTCTTAATCTCCGTTGGAGTATAGTTCCACTTGTAAACACGAGATGTCATGATAGGGGAGTATGAGTAAGGAGAATCACAGCGAAAGGTCAAGTTGATATAGCCTTGTTTGAGACAGTTGTGAACCAAAGTGGAATCATCGACAACCATGGCGTAGAATATTCGTTCAGCACCTAAGCCATCTTCGTTTGTAAAGTATAGCTCTTGATAGTAATCATGTTGCGTCAGCCATCGTGTAACTTCGCGTATTTTTTCTGTGTTCCATGTTTCCTCAAATGCAAAAGAGACTGAAAACTTTAATGGCTCAGTTTCAGTCCTCATATAGTATGGTTTATCATTGCCTTTTACTTTTTCCTCAATAATCTCCCTAGAAGGAAAGAAAATTTCTTCTTGCATCCCACTGTTCAAATTCACGTTAAGTATGCCATAGTCAACAGATTTAATACCAGCAAATGAAAAGTAGAGGGAGTCACGTATTGTAATCCAAATCACCTCCAATATAAAATTTGGACAAATAAAAAAAGCCCTATTTATAAGGCTTTTTAGTAGCTAATTTCTATGTAAAATCGGTATTTCATTTAAACAATTAATTTGTATTAGTTCAATATCAATTATGATGATTTGTACATTTTGTGATTAAGATCAATAAATAGGATATAGAAAACATTATTAATTAGTTTCCCTATAGCGCGCGACGGAAGGGGGTTGTTATTTTGATATATGCGGAAGACAGCATATTTTCCATCCACTTCTTTTTTCCTGTGCTCTGCATCAGTGAATCTCGGGTTATATCCAACTTCCCTACATTGTTCTTTGGGAATGAATTCTATACCTATATTTTTCTTGTAGTTTAGAACAGTTACCAATGTCTCTTGTGATAAAGTTAAGATTCTCTCTAGAAGCTTGAGTTTATGTGCATCATTAAATTCTCCATTTTCAAAACAAAATTCATTGTTTGCAGTGATGAAGGAGAAATTGAATTTAATGTGTGTGGGCTTACTATTTGTAATGTCACTTCTAGAGAGAGTGTCCTTATCATTGTTTTTAATTTTCTTTACCATTAGTCAGTTAGTACCTCTTCTTCGAAGTATTTTCTGATTTTATCTTGACTAATGACATCATTTGAACGAGTTGTTTTCCAAGGGCGCTCATTATGAGTCATCTCTCTAAGATGCCAAGCGGTATACTTTCCATAATGATCAAAGACCATTTCAAGTACTTTTTGAGCACATTCATTTTGGTCAACTTTTCTTAGTGTCTCAAGATCGTCGTCAGTTGCTTCGAAATCGATACCAGTTTTTCCGTATGGTTTATATTGTGTGTATACTTCGGGAACTACTGGGCCATGTTCCCATGCCATTATATTCTCATCAAATAATGAGTTGCCGCCAGTGTATGCCAAGAAAACACCTTGAGCATAATAAAGTAACTTTTGGAGTTTGAGATGAGTTAAGAGCTCATCTTCATGCTGTACAACATTTGCATTATTACGAGCGAGAAACCATCTGGCAATTTCAGATGCAGAAAAATCAGCCATAGAGGATAGCTCCTTTCTAAAATAAAAGTTAAAATAAAGTTCGGAACATGTGTTCCTATACCTTATACTCCTTATTATGCCACAAGTTAAGCAAGAATGATACCCTTTTGCGAAAATTTTTGTTGTTATTGGTGCAAGCATATGGTAACATATAAAAGTTGCTCTGTGAAGGTAACAATATTGTAATAATATTTAAACCAAAGAAGGGGAGAGGACACCCAATTCAGTCAATCGCTCGGTTAATATGGTGTCGATATTTTTGAAATCCCAGTAGGGAATGCGTATTAGTGGGATGTTATTGGATTTGCAGTAGTCATCTTTTATTTTGTCGTTGTGTTGTATCTTTAGAAGTCTTTCTTTGCCACCAAAACGTTTCTTTATTCTAGTGTGGTGTTCGCCATCATATTCGATTAGGCAAATAACCTTATTCTTTTCATTAATTAGAGCAAAATCAAAAGGGAGTTGCCGTATATTCATACATTTCTTTGTTCTGTATTGCGTTTGAAATTTTAATTTATTGTCCTCAAGATAAGCCTCAATATGCTTTTCACCTTTTGATTTAAACATATGACACTGAGGGCATCTTTGTCCTCTTAAAAAGTTGCTTGGTGTCATATCGAACCTATTACCACATTCATTGTGAAGTAAAGAGACATTATTGTTTGCACCAGTATATTCACCAATTACAAGATACTCATTATCGACAAGATCATATATTTCACCCTTAAAGTAGTTTGTGTCTTTACGCATCCTTCCTGTACATTTAGGGCAAGAAATATGAACAAAGAACAATCTTAAAGTCGTTTTGAACACATGCCCACACTCTTTGTGCTTTAACTGCAATGGTGTGACGACATTTATTATTTGTTCCTGTAACTCAAAATTGCCATTCGTAAGAGCAATAAAATCATTTAAAAGTTTAGTTGGCGATTTACGCTCCCGTTTGGAACATCTAGGGCATCTCTTACCTTGAAGAAAATCAGCCGCTCTGACAGAATGCTTGTAGCCACACACCTTGTGCTTTACTTCTATTTTATTATCAGCGCCAGTATACTCGCTTAAAAAATCGAATTCTGTAACGACACTTCCTAGTGATTCTAAATATTTTTGATGAGAAAAAGTTTGAGTTTTGAAGCAGTGTGGACACCGTTTACCGTTAAGGAACCAATTAGGATTTGCCCTATATTCATTACCACAGAGAGTATGCAAAAAGACAATTTTTCTATCCGATCTGTAATACTCTCCTTTAACGAGATATTCATCTCCAACAAGATCGTAAACTTCTTTTCTAAAGTCATCAGTTGTTTTAGCGATTCCTCTCATAGCGCAAGAATGACATTTATAATAGCCGATATCCTTATTTATCAATTCTTTTGATTTAGTATATGAACCAAAAGAAATCTCTTTTAAAACGTTACACTGATCGCACACTAATTTAACTTTAATCTTTGAACTTAGCGTTAAATCTCTAATATTCACCAGTAGAGGATCACCCATCTTTGTAAAAAGATATCCTTTTGAAAGATAGTGACCTTTATTTGCTGAATTCCATTTGATTTCTATAGTTTCTTCGGCAAACATTAAGTGTCCTCCCTATAGCGGTTTATTTCCAAGAGTAAATCACAAGGGAGAAGAGAAGACTTCTTCATAAACTCAAACACCTCGTAACTTTTCCATTCCAAAACAATCTCGTACTCATATGTATCTTGCAATTCCATTTGTTCCAACATATCGAGAATTAAATTCTTAAAATCGTAGTTGTGGAACTTTTTATGTTTGTGTGGATTGTAAAGCATGTAATTGAATAATTCTTCTTTGCCTTTAGCCTGTTGTGCAGCATCTTTTTCGTTTTCGCCAACCGAGTGCCATACACGTCCATATGAATCTCGGACATAGTAGATGCTTGCAATTGAATCAAAAGGGGCAACATATTGGACTTTGGTACGCATGAAATCAACTCCATTCAATTTGTTTAATGCATTGAACAACTGAGTTGATATTACTAAGCTATTGAGATTTTGTCAACTACAGTAAAAATGTTACTTGCATTGAACGAGGTTGAATAGTGTATAATATTGACTATAGTCAACAAAAAATGAGGAGAATGAGTTTGACATACTCAAAAATGGAACCCAAAGATTTCGGACAATTCTTGAGATATCTAAGAGGAAATCGAACACTTCGAGAGGCGGCTGAACTGAGTGGCCTAAGCTATACCTACATCAGTATAATTGAGAAGGGGTACAAGCCCGGAACTGATAAGCCTGTTAAAATAACTCCAGATGCTTTGAAAAAGATCTCTACTGCTTACAATCATTCATATGAAGACTTGTTAGTAAAGACAGGCTATATTGCTGGAGATATGATTATGGATCAAGTCGGAGAAGATTGGCTTTATCGATATCGCACAATTGAGGAATCAAAAGATCTTTCTAAGAAAGAAGCAAAAATAAATGAGAACGATATTGAAAAACTCCTACTAAACAATCAATATCTGTCATATAATGGTGTTGTGCTTTCTATTGAGGATAAACTACAGATTCTTGAAATGATTCCGGTGCTGATAAATCGTAGTAGATAAAGCAAAAGAGACCTCACATAGAAGGTCTCTTAATTGTGAAAAACTATGACTGTACGAAACTTTTTGATTAAAACATGTATATTTTCAATGAATCATAGAAGGTTGACTTTGGGTCAGCATAATCGATTGCTCGTTTGTTTGAAGCATCAACTAGGTCTGGATCAGCTTTTAATGTTTTAAGTTCACCGAAGTAAAAGCTATTTTTGTTGATAACTGTTAACATCAAAGGTGTTATTCCTTTTTTATTCTTAACGTCAACATTCAATGCATTTCGCTTAATAGCTTTATATGCTTCAAAGTTGTCTTCGCTGATGACTATGTGAAGCAAGGAATCTCCCGAAGATTCATCAGTTGCATTTAAATCAAGGGTTCCATTGTTTAACGCTGTGCGAATCTTCTCAGCATCTAGTTTATCATCAGTAGAGTATAGTTCTTTCAAATTGTTCACCTTTTTGCTTGAAGTAGGATTTGTATTTGTTGAGCTATTAGGAGTGGTAG
The DNA here is from genome assembly GCF_037977015.1 of Paenibacillus sp. FSL K6-1122. Lineage (NCBI taxonomy): Bacteria > Bacillati > Bacillota > Bacilli > Caryophanales > Paenibacillaceae > Paenibacillus > Paenibacillus sp. FSL K6-1122. The sequence goes on from NZ_CP150272.1 coordinate 2,574,284, forward strand.
ATGTGCTATTGTTTGATGGCATTGCTGTATTAGAACTAGCGGATGACTCCTTCAGCGTCACTTGAGAGCTGGTAACAGATTCAACAGAATAACCCATGGCATTTGCAGTGTCTCTTACAGGAAGAAAGAGTTTACCATTAATATTCATTGGACTTTCTGACAGCTTTGCTTGAGCCCCGTCTACCACAATTTTTACACTTGATTGGGTTGCTTTAAAATATGTAGCTGCTCCTGCTACCGACCCTGCTGTAGCAACCACACCTACAATTGCACCTAACATAAATGTGGGAATTTTTGAAACTAGTTTATTCATTGTATGTACCTCCGATTTTATAGTAAAATTCTCCTGTATAACTAGATAAATTATACTATATTTATCGGTATATTATTTGGAAAAGTTTAGTTCAAATCAATACGAGTACCATTAATTTTAACATTTCTTGTGGAGTTAATGTTAATGTCTCCATTTTGAGCTATTTCAATAAATGATCCAGATTCAGTACCTATTTTTATAGTTTTTGTGGCAAGTACATTAAAAGCATCTGCCGTTATATTGACTTCTCCATTCTCGCTCTTTAAATATAGGGCATCATCCATAAATTTAAGACTTCTTTCACGACCAAAATTACTATTTAAGTAAATGAACTCAAACGAACCATTAGGTTTCTTTATATATCCACGCCCAAAACCTCGTCCATCGCCTTCACCCATATCGATTTGAGGTACAGCAGACTCGCCATCTCCCTCAAAGAAAAGTCGCATTTTGGTCTTATCTTCCATCTCATAAACGTAGACAGGCCAAGGTGTCACTTCAACTGTCATCTCGCCTTTTTGCTCAGAAGATATCCAGTACAATTTACGACCATCAGATAGTTCTTTATGTACTCCAGAACCCTTGACTTTACCAGTAAGAAATTTGATTTCTTTGCCTTCAATTTTGACGTAATTAGACCAACCTTGAAGAGCTGCGTTAGTGAGAGTGGAGAGTTTACCTGCAACTAGAGAACTAATGAATCCATCTTCAGCAGTTAGGATATTAGCAGCTAACAATTCGGTGTCAATTGCTCCCGCTCCCACGATGTCCCACCGATTGAGATGGAGCTGTTTTTTCTCCGAATCCATCAGTAGAGTATTGTTTCCATCGGTTACGATGAGCTTCTTGAATTTAGCTGTCCCATCCATGGAAATAGATGCAGGAGCTTTGTCGAAATCTTCATGACCGAACCAAAGGCCCCATTCAGGGTACATTTTGATTACGCCCCCATTAGTGTCACGGAGCTCCAAATCGGAACCTCGAATATGACCATCTTTAAAGAGAGAATTTTTAATCTCGGCGTTGTTAGCGAATAGGGAATCTAACCAACAATTACCAAAATAATCCACTCTAAAAGGCGCTTGGCTCCAGTTTTCGTGCCCAATACCAAATCCTAGTTCTGAAACGGTTATAACTTCATTGTTCTCGCCAACTCGAAGTCTGAGATTTCCATCCTGCGCCAACCAAAACACGTTGGAGGTTACGCCATTGCGAATCTTATCAATATAGAATCCTCTTGAATTATCCATACCTGATACATTAGTAATTGTTCTATCGTTACAATTACTCGATGCATAGCGATTAAGATGCAATCCAAATACATCGGGCTGTTCTGATGTTAATCCCAAACGTAGAACAGGGCGACCACAGCGATCATCGATCATTAACTTGGAACCTTCAATAGTGAAAACCCCTGTTGTATCACCTATGACCACGCGCTGTCCGAGTATAACTTTCCCGTAAACCATCTCAGCGATGACCCCGTTTGCGTCTATCGCGGTTTCGAAACGGAGGCCTCCTGATCTCGTGAGTCCAATTTGTCCATGTGTTAAACGAAGAAATCTTAGCGGATCATTATCATCACTTATTGTAATTCCCAAATTGTTGATGTCCACCGTATTATTGATACTCATGTTTATACTATTGGTGATTCTGTTCCACACATTATCAAACAATCTACTCATCTCAGACGAATCAACTACAGCCTGACCCCACTTAGTCTTACTCGTATCAACAACTACACTAGTATTCTTCGTATCCTTTAAAAATTTCTCTAACCGCGTACTCTCATCATTAACATTCTTAGCATTACTCAACGTTAACTTAATACTCGATCCACCAAAGTCATAACTAATCTCACTTATTCTCGCTGTTAACTCAATTCCCAATGGCTCATATTTTACATTTACAAAATCGCCAAGGTTTAACTTTTTCCAATTACGCTGTTCCTCAATAATCTCTAAAAAGTTAACAATATCAATCTCTACTGCTAATTGTGGAACTTGTAACTCCTTAAACTTTTCCATCGCTGCATCGTATAAATCTTGCTCATCTATGTATACATCATCGTTAAAATCTCGCTCAATCATAAAGAAGTTTAATTCTTGCAACTGAGCACTCGTAAAGTTGTTTTCTGAATCCAATAATACCTGTAACGCATTAGTCCGATTCTGTACATCTGTAATTTGATTCAACTTATTGCTAACTTCAATTTGCTTCAGGTTAATCTGATTTTCCTTATTGTCTAAACTGTATCGTTCAACTATAGCTGCATCATTACCAGCCATCTGATACTCTTCAATACTAATCGTTGCAACTTGCATGAACACACCAGTGGATGATCCATTAACGGTAATTGTGGTTGTCTCTAAATTGTTCAGTTTACCTAACATTACCCATCTACCTGAAGTAACAGGTTTTACACTCCCATTTAACGCTACAGTGATACCAGAAGAGGAGTCGACCTTAATCATAGCTGCGTAGTTATAACCCTTATTCAACTTAAATGTTCTTGATGTACTACCACTGTGACTGTATTTCTCAAAGAACATCTTATCGCCAAATTGTTGAGCCAGTGTTACCTCTTGTACAACTTTTTCATCCTGTTGTAGCTTATTCAAGTCAATCTTAAGTTGATTTAACTGTGTCTCATAGCCTTCTAATTCTTCAAGGTACTGTTTAAACAATCCAGTTTTACTCTCAACTAATGCTTCATAATCTAACAGCGCATGACACAGTGAATCCGACATCCAATGACTTGATGAAATCACTGTTTTATTGGCATCTCGTTCAAATGGATAAATCCAATATCCATAGTTCTCAATATAATTCTGTCCTGTTGGATTTACCTTATTGATACCTAATCCATCCTTACCAGAAGCGGAGAGACGTGTAACCATCTCCTCTGAACTTCGATTACGACTCATACTCTTCATTAGTTTGCCGTATGACACGGTTAAACCCATATTGATACCTGTCAATTCAGGCTTAGTCATACTTAATGTTCTGGAATCTGTATCAAATGTAACTATCGCATTGTAAACTTCGGCTATAGAATAGATAGCTTCGAGGACAGTAGAGGAGGGGAACTCAAATGCTCTTTTGCTTAATTTAAAGTCAGCATCTATGTAATCGATATTCCAAATTGTATTACCTAAACGAAGCATATCTTCAATTACTTTATCTGCTCCGTATGACTCAACCTCATAACTTTTGATCAATTTGTCAGCCAGTTCACGAGTCAATGAGTAACACTTAACTTCCATAATATCCGAATCATCGAGATTATCACTAATATCATTTACAGTAAACCATTCAACTTTAATCCCAGTTACAACTTTAATCTGGTATCGTTCCTTGATTAACTCCACATTTTTATTCGGCTGCAATTTGTGATGCTTATCAATAAAGTAGGGGAGGGAAAATGATAATTCGCTCACATCATTCAATTTGAAGTTAGCGCCGTCATTAAAGATTTCGCTTAATTTACTGATAATCTCACGATTTGGCTTTGCAAGAAAGTATTGTGGTTTAATAGGTTTCCTATTGCGGTCAATTTCTCCTAACATACACAGTCCTTTCTGAAAATTAAAAAAGAAGAGGGGGTTTACCCTCTCCTTAAATTGTTCTTGTTTTCAATTTATTGTTTAAAGCATTTTCGAACTTGTTGAGCAGACTTGAACCCGAATCTTTGTCATTAGCATGTATCTCAACCTTGTCAATTTGAATACGATTGTCATTGGTCGAAGGAGTGGTCACTGCTTTCGAGAATAGACCAGTGAAATCCAGTCCACTTCGGATCTTATCTGTAATCCCACGAACAACATCCACCACTTTCAACAGGTTGGAGGTGTCAGACTTATTGAGGATTAACTCTTTCTCATGTGCCAACAGGAACTTACCTTCTTTACCCATTCCAGCAGGAGTCATACCGCCAGTCTCAGCGCTGAAGATTTTCTGGTTTACTAAATCCTTAAAGCTTCCATCAGGAAAATTATAAACGGAACGCAATTGATCATTCTTGGACTTAAGTGAATCAAATTGTTGAGTAAGATTCTTGTACTGACTAGAAGCTTTATCAAGCTTAGACATTTCAGCCTTAATCGACTCAGCAGACTGCTTATTACTCAGATACTCAGTCCAAGCTACACGAGCAGCAGTTGTGCCTTTAATGGTTCCAGTTTGACCAGTTGAGCCGTTTCCACTAGTGCTACCGCCACTTCCCAGTTCAGTAGGGGAATAGTCACCAGATTTAAATTTGTCTAAACTGGATTTACCCAGCTCAAATTGATCTACAAGATTCTGCATCTCTTTGGATGTCTCAAATATATGAGTTTTCATATTGGCAAACAACTTATCATACTCGCCACCAATAATTCCAAGAGTAGCAGTTACAACGATAGCATCATTGCTCATCAAGCCTTGTTTGAGATTATAAAAATACTTTTGATCCTCTAAGATGTCTTTGTATTTACGCTCAGTCTTTTTCTTCTCATCATCTAACTTATCAAGAGCATCCTGATGCTGTTTATCTTCTTCGTCTTTGATTTTATCGTTGTAGTTCTTGTGGTCGTCTAATTGATCTTGTAGCCCTTGTTTTACTAACTCACGGTCACGATCACGCTGATATTTTCGAATCTCCTCATCAATAGCAATGAGTTGATCTTCTAATTCTTTACGCTTGGCTTTACCAGCCATTGAGTTGTCGGCAGAGAGAACATTAATTCTGTCCTGTATCTTTTGGCGCTCATCCATTTTCTTCGTAAGTTCTTCTGTATAATCAGTAGATGTATTCTCACGGTCAAACGCTTTGAGTCGTGCATTGATATAATTCTCAAACTGCTTTTGTTCTTTGTCGATGTTTTTAGTTCGCTCATCATGACGCTTATCTTCTTTTTCACGTTCCTGATCAAGGGCCTCAAGGGCCAAGTCACGTTGTTGTTCAATAACCTTCTTATACTCATCGATAATGTTGTCAGTGGCAGATTCACGTAAGTCTTTAAGGGTCTTATTAACATCAGCAAGAGCTGAGTTAGTACCCAATAGAGACAAGTTGAGTTCTTGAAGTTTGTCGTTGTAGTAGGCAGTCATTACGGCATTTTGCTTGTTATTTGCAAGAAGCGACTTCGTGTATTCAATCTCTTTTGCAATTACTGAGCCTTTATGTTCAAGTATAGGGATTTGACTGTGTAGCTCTTTGTTGTATTCAACTGTACCTTCGGTCATTAATTTCAAATTTGCATCAGATACAGCTAAAGCATCGTCATCTGCCTTTACTTGTTTTTCATAAGCTGCAATTTGACTATCAAAAATACTCTTACGTTTATCATCAATTTGTGACTGATAATCCCACCACTTAGCACTATTTTCAGCCAACTTAGCATCGTATTCACCCTGAGTAATCTTTTGCTCAATGAGTTGTTGACGGATATCTTTATTCTGTTGCTCGACTAGTTTCTGTTCTTGCTGAAGGTAGCTACTCTGAGCCATTTCCTCCTTGCGCCATTCAGGACTATCTTGTGTGTAACGACTTTGCTTGTTAGCTGACAATTCACGTTTCGATTGTAGTTTTGCAATCTCATTATCTGTTCCAGCAATTATAGTTTCAACAATATCTAAGCCAACCTGATAGAGACTTGCCTCTTTAGATGATAAGTTTTGCTTCTCTTCACGAATAGCATCATCTTGTTCTTTTTGAGTTGCTTTAATAATTTCGGTTGTAGTCTTACCATCGGAGCTAGTAGTTTTAACTTTTGTAGCTGAACTATTCGTTGATGGGGTGGAGGTGGGCGACTTAGAACCTGAAATTTCACTATATGCAGCTAAAACTTTAGGTGCATATGCCTTTGTTTCTGCGAATGGAATGTTACCCATCTGACCTTTTCTAATCCACTTATCTACATTGCCGGGGCCGCCATTGTATGCTGCTAAGGCATACTCAACGTTTCCATTATACTTTTTGAGTAAATCTGAAATGTATTTCGTGCCACCTGCAACGTTTTGCTCAGGATCGTAGGAATTTTTAACTCCCAATCCTTTTGCGGTTCCCGGCATAAGTTGCATTAAACCAGTAGCACCTGCATGTGATTTAGCATTGGGATTAAAAGTACTCTCAGTTGCAATAATAGCAGCAATGAGTTTTGGATCAACGCCATTTTTAGAGGCATATTTATTAATTATATCTGCATATTTACCAGAGTAACCGCCGCTTGATGAAGTTGTTGGTGATGAATATGTGCCTGTAGAAGTTGGTTCTGGTTCACCGGATGCTGTCTTTGTAGTAGTCTTAACTTTTGTAGAAACTAACTCAGAAGGATTCTTAAGGGCTTTCTTAGAGGTAGCTATTGAATCCTCAAGTAATTTCTTCTCTTCTTTGAGATTTGCCAAGTACTCCTTAGAACCTTTGACCATTGTGCTACGTTCATTTTGAACCTTTTTGATAGCATCGGCTAGATCGAGGAGTCTCTTCTGCGTCTCGGTTAGGATCTCATTGGTGTCAGTATATGTATTGTTTAACTTTTCTGTAGACTTTTTATCTTTATCTTGTGCTGATCCTACACCATCAAGCGAACTGACCATTGTTTTAAATGAAGAATTCAAGTCATAGATTCTATCAAGAAGTTCCTTATATGGTCCAGCGGCAGCTTGTTGAGCTTTTTTGGCTTGATTTATTACAGCTTGATTTTCAATCCCTTTGCCTGTAATATCCTCAACTACAACTTCAGCGGCAATATTCATGTCTACTTGAGCTTTAGCGGCATTCAGTTCAGCAAGGGTAGAGAGAGCTTCAATTTCAATTCCCCAGATTTTCATCTTGTCAATAAGTGCCTGTTTGTTACCAATAACTTCTTTTTGTCCCAGAGTTTCAAGTGTTTTAAAGTAATCAACTTTTGTCTTTTTTAATGTCTCAAGTGCTGATTTTTCTATTGTATATCCATCTTTGAGTTTAATTACATTCTTAGACAACTGTGGATACTTTAGAATTAGATTGTTCATTTCATTCGCTGACAGAGACTGCCCTTTGGACAGATTGTATAGCGTATCATTCAGTTCGCCAATTTCACCAATAGTTTCATTTACAGCATCAGCATATTTCTTGGACTCTTCGGTTGCACTAGCAGAAGACTCTCCAAAGAGATACATTCCATCAGATGCTTGTTTAGCATTGGTAAATATGTCATATAGACTCTGAACTACCTCTGGATTACCTTCTAATTGTCCGAATCTTGCAATTGTTGCAACTGTTTTTTCGAGATTGGCTCCGTCAAAGTTTTTGATTTCAGTAGAAGCACTCTTGATAACTTCTTCAAACTTGTCCGTGGGGAGTTTAGATAAAGATTTAGTAACAGTATTGAAAAGCTCTTTTTGTGTATCATTGTAATCCTGCTGAGCAGTTATATTATTCTCAATATACTTCTTCTTCGATTCCTCTAATTTATTTATCTGGTTTATCGAAGGTTCAAGTTCGTCAAGTTTTCCACCAACAGCATCAAGGGCGTTCTGCCATTCTTGGCTCGTTTTTGGGATTAACGAGGAAGAAGCAAAGATATCAGTATTTTTTGCTCTCAGTTTATCTTGAAGATCTAACAGCTTCTTATAATATTCTTCAATACCAAGATCGCCAAATCCACCACCATCAGCGAGGTTGTAGGACTGTTCCCCTTTACCAAAAAAGGATGCGAATCCTGAGATTTTGTTTCCCAATTCAGGAGTTGAGAATTTTTGATCTTTAAGAGTGTTTACAAGAAACTGATTATCATCAATCTCATTTTTAAGTTTCTTCTGTTGCAGCTCATCAAGTTTTGCTATTTGCTCATCATATCTGCCATTAACCAGATCTAATCCACTTGCTTCTGCACCGTATGTGTCAATCAGTCTATTTTGAAGATCAAACAATTTATTTTTTACATCGGCGCTTTTCGATATCTCGTCATAGTTCTCTTTATAATAAGACGTTGCATCTTGAAGTTCACTTGACAGTTTTTCATGCTTGCTGTTAGTTTTGTCAATAGTGTCGTTAAATTTTTCTGTGGCGTTGTCAAGCTGTGAAAATACTGCTATAAGAGTAGATATTACTCCAACTGCTAGGCCAAATATACCCAATGAACGTTGAAACAAAATCATTGTTTTTGTAGCACGAGAAGCAGAACTTGAAGTTACATCGAGAGCGGTTTTGGTGGCGAACAAACCAGCGATAGTCTGATACAAACTCACCGTTGTTGCAATTATAGCTTTTGATCTAAAAGCTATAAACAATCCACCTAATATACCAACAGTTCTCCCCACATTACCAAGGGTTCTTATCAATTTGGTTCCAGTATCAATGATACTGTTTAAGAATTCTCTGCTTGCACTGTTTCCCCAATATTCCGATACAGCATTTTTAAACTTAGCAATATGTCCTTGCATCGATTCCAAAAATGCAGCATTTTCCTTTGCAGCAGAACCAAATGAATTTAATCCCGCCTCCAATGCTCCCTCGGCATCATTCCAGTTTTCAATCATGGAGGCCGCAATATTACCTTGCATCTTACCAGCAACAAGTTCCAGCACATCTGCCCGTTGAATGTCGCTAAGTCTGTCCCATACACTGTGCAAGTCGCTGAAAATTTCATAGGTATTCTTAAAAGTCTTTTCATCTTTTTTGAGTGTAAGTCCAATGGATTGGAATTTATCTTCCAATTTAGGCAACAATCCATCAACAGCAGATCCATCCTCATCTACTCCGCGAAGACGCATTGATAAGGTTTTGAGGGAGTTACCTACTTTGGCAGGATCTTGTACTGTTGTATTTGCAGCAGTAATCAGCGCTACGGATTCCTCAATTGTATTTCCAGCAGTTGAGAGGGAGGACGCTGAACGCTGTACTGCTTGACCAATACCGTCAGTCGAGATAGCAAACTTATTACCAACTTCATTATAAATATCAACTACTTTTGCAACATTACTAGCTTCTCTATCAACTTCTATTCCGAAACCTTTAATTGATGAGATGAGTTGTTTGGAAGCATCTTCGGGAGTTTTAATATCGCCAACATTTTGATAAACCAAAGTTTGTTTAGCCATGTTTTGTGCAGTCTGTATGTCGTATCCCAGTCTTGCCCATTCAGCGCTTGACTTCATAACATTGAGTGTAGTGTTACCTATTGAATCTGCCAGCGTAGAGGCGGTCTGCACAAATTTACGATAAGTCTCATCGGTTTCATCTGTGACCTTCATAAGATCTGTCATTGCCTTATCCATGTCGTATATGTCTTGTAATCCACTTCTCAACATTCTGATTGGAGCAAATACCCCGGCTGTAGCCCCCAACCATAGAGCAACTTTACGAGTGGCTTGAGAAAATTGATTACCTAAACCGTTTACGCTCTGTCCGCTAACTTTTGCGTTGGTAGTAAGTTTGTTAAACTCGCTATTCAATTGCTGCATAATACTCTTGTAGTTTGCAACATTTTTGGTTTCAGCAAATTGACTTAGTCGGGATTGTAGTTCTTTTATGCCATCAACTGCTTCTTTGTTGCCTTTTCGCTGGTAGTTACTCAAACTTACAGCTAGTTTATTGCTCATGTCATCAAGTGACTTGGTGTAACTATCATTCACTTTTTTGTTTTGCTGTAGTGCTTGATAGTGTGCCTTATCCAATGCATCACGATCACGAGCAATCTTCTGTTCTTCAGCAAATCGAGTTTTCAACTGATTCAGAAATTGCTGATTACGTTGTTCTTCCTCTTTTAAATTCTTATCTGCCAATGCTTTACGTGTTGCATATTCTTGTTGTGCTGCTTGTTCACGTTGCTTATTGATTGCTTGCTCTTTTTGTAACGCATCTTGTTGTTGTTTGAGGTAGTCAGTTATTTGACTGTAATTTTTAACATTACCTTCATTGTCTACATTGACGCTAACTTGTTGACCAGTCTGATTTTTGTATGTATTAGTCGTACTATTGATCTCGCCAAGTTTATTCTTATTGGCTCTAGTTCTAGCCAGCGAATATCCATCTAATTCTTTTTCAAGTTGCTGTAGTGTTTTCTTTTGTTCACTGTAAGCCTTAGTTTCTTCATTAATCTTTTTGGTGGTCTGAGTGATGATCGATCCGTTGGCTAATTGTCTCTGTGTTACCTTTTCAATTGAGCCATCCAGCATCTTAGTTGTCTTAACTGACTCATTAATAACCTTTTGCTGTTGCTCCAAAGCAGTACTCAGTACTTTGGTAGCTGCTACAAACTCATTCATCGATTTAACGAATGATTTATCGATATCCACTTTCAAATTCAGAGATTTGAGGGAGGGATGAGAACCTAAGGCTTTAATTTCTTGATTCAAATTCTTGACACTTGACCCCATGTTTAGGCCAGCATCAATTAAAATTTTCAAATCATTCATATTACTTAAATCACTTCCTTTTTGCTTCTAGTGTTAAAAAGAGAAATAAAAAAGAAGCGATTCAAATGATCGCTTCCCAATTTTACTCGTATTCAATTTGTTCAACCAATTCACAGACCATATCGTAAATGTCTGCATCATCACCTTTAAATGTAGCGGGGGAATGGTTTAGTACACTATCTCTAATGGACAATAACATTTCTCTGTTGTTGATATCCTGTGGAACCTCATATGCTTCATTCATTAACTCATTGATATCGGCTACACGCTTCACATTGTCTTTGATTAGATAATCACCGTTCTCTTTAATTGGTTGATTATTTTCATCATGTGCTATGTATTGTTTATTGATCTCAACTGTTTCATCCATAACTGTTTGCAGTTTATCCATCAATAAATTCTTAAAGCGTGTTCTCATACGAGAATCTTTCCGTTCCAACTCAAGCGAGTGGAGGAAGACAATTAATTTCTCAAGTTGACGATTATATATTTTCATTTTTTGCTCCCTTTAAATCAAAATGAAATGGTAATTTTACAGTGATTAAATTAGAAAATCTGATTCTTTTCTTCTTCGAAATCTCTCAAGTCATAAATCTGTGTTGTTGAAATATCGTTGTGATGGGCGACATATTTAGATACCAAATGCATCGGCACACCAGATTCTAACAAATATGTGATACATGAGTTTTTAAATATATGTACGTTAATTCTACGCTCTAACATGTCTGACAACACATTAGTACAGAAATCATTTGCCCATGCTGAAGACATCGCTTTTATCTCATTGCCATATCTAGTTGTGAAAACAAATTCGCTTTCGTAGCCTCGTGTATCAATCCACTTTTGCCAATATGGTAAAACCTCTAATGGAACCATATACTCTAGCGGCTTACCATCGGTTGAAGGACCCTTACCGCGAACTACGTGAGATAGTACATAGTTCTGGCCTTCAGGTACTTTATAATCCATGATTTCCGACTTGAACTGAATGATCTCTGAACGTCTAGCACCTACAAGGAAAGCTGTAGCAAGCCATGCCATACCTAACCAGTTTTGATCTTCTTCAAGAATCTTCATCATTGAGTCATATTCATCTTTTGTAACTTTAACCTTCTCATAAACTCTATTCCGCGCGATAGCAGGGAGTCCACGAGTAAAGTTTCTAAAGCCTTTATAATTTTCTTCTTCATCTGCGATAATATTTTCAATGTGGTTGCAAAGACTAGACACAACAGATTTTCTCAAACTAATAGCTGAGGAAGACATTTTACGATTGTCGCGTATGAAACTTAGATAGCGCAAGAAATCACGCTTGGTGATCTTATAAAATGGCTTGTCATTCATTGAACTAAAAAGATACCAACCAAATTGTCGAAGTACACTTGTATATTGCTTTCTTGATGCTGGAGAGAGATCTTGTACGGAGATAAATTCATCTACAATTAATCTATAATCCTCATTTACTTGTAGCCACATTTCCTCAGTTACTTCTGCTTGTTTCTTAGCTGGTTCACGCAATGTATTTTGCTTAACTTCTTTTTTACTCAATTAACATCATCCTTATGTATATTGATCGTAACTTTCCAATGCCATAAATAACACGCTCCCAGTGCTTTATTATTTCAAATTAACACCTTGCTTCTTGAGTCCAGAATATAATGCTGCTTTGTGAGCACCAGTGTTCCTCAACTCTTCTCGTGTTGCCTCAGTGAATGGACGTGGCACACCTGCATACTCAAAACCGTATTGGTAATTCTGGCCTGATTCAACAACTTCAGCAACATTTCTATCGCCATCTGAACGAACATTCTCAACTACTAGAGTTGTTTCATTAATCAACTCAGACTTCATGCTTTCTTCGCTACCCAATAGACCTGTTCGAGAATACATAGTTGGCTCATACACATCATAGACTTCTTCTTTAACTTTTTCTTTCTGGACTTGTTTAACTGTCCTAGCCACATCATTAACCAATGCTTTTCCAATAGGTTGATTCAACTTTTGTAGAAACTTAATTAAATCCTGTCGTGTCTTAACCTGCATCTGCAATTTCCTGAGCTTGAGCAACTGAGTAGACAGCCATCTCAGCAATTACTTTAGCAGCATTTTGTTGAGCTACTTTGAATCGTTCTTCAAGTTTTTTCAATTCTTCCTTTGGATAAGAGTTAATTACCTCAGTAGTGATTCCATTGTCTAAAAACTTTTTTGAAATGGCAGTTAAGCTATCAATGTTCATCTTCTTTGGAAATGGCAGATCAGTAAATGTCTTCATCACCAAAATGTTAAATAAACTCAACGTATCTCTAATCAAATTATCATCAATCTCAGTGCGGGATCTCAACTCATCTACAAGAGCAATGTATTCTGTTACTACGTCTTCCATCAACGACTCGCGAAAATATGTATGTATAATTACTTCATATTTCTCTGGAGTCACATAAATTGTCTTGCGCTGATTCTTTCTATTATCAATTGTATTAAGTTTTGCCATCGTAAGTTTATTTGATTTTGCCATTTATTCATCTCCCTTTATGGTCTATGTCCACGGTAAGCGTTGATCACTTGTTCAGCTCTTAAATCATAGTTATGATACTTGTATACATATTTCTGTGCTTTTGTAGCCTTCTGTTCACGTTGTATATCTGTCATACCCAATACTTCATTAACCATCAATAACATCTCATCAGTATTCCTAGGTAAATAAACATGATCATGGAATAAATATTGCTGGGCAGGAGTGAAAGGGGAGATAAGAATACCTCCTCCTACGGCAAGACTCTCTGCGGGACGCATAGAAGTTTGAGTTATAGATTTATCATCCAAGTTTTGACCTAGAATAATTTTGCTTGAAGAGTATAAATAGGGCAGATCCTCATATGCGCCGTATCCTCTATAAACAGAAGGGTAGCTAAGGAGATTCACTTCACGATTAGAATCCATCCACCACTCATTACCGAATACACTTACATCGTATCCATTCTTTACGACTGGCATGATGAATTTTCTGGTTTGTTCAAATCTTCGCTCATAATTGTTTGCAATTAAAACTATATCTCTCTGAACACCTGAATCTGTATTTTTATGAAAATCGGGATTGCAGCCAAACAACATCATTTCAGCTTGTTTTCCTTTATTCCAATAGTTTGGGAGACATTCTGCGGTTGTGGTGAAAATGTAATCAGCATAATCAGACCAATAATCACCTATCCAATGATCGAACGGAGTATCCTCAATACTCCACAAAGCATGAAATATTCCCTTTTCTCTTGTATGTTCAAATATACCTTCAGCGAAGTTAGCAAAACATTCAGAAAACACAATGTCTACATGATTGTTCTCTATATAATCTTTAAAAAGTTCAACTTGGGTTTCCTTATCCTTGTCCCATAATTGATATTTGCCATCCATAATATGTACTTCGTGTCCAAGATTTTTAAATCCTGAAGATATACCGTATTTGATGAGAGAACTTGTATTTGTAAATAAAACTTTAAGACCCAATCACAACACCACTTTTCAGTGCATATTCCTCAATTGCTTGTTCAATTTGGTTGAAACGTACTTCCCAAGTGTTTTCCAAAGCGATCCGTCTGGCTTCTTCCTTGAACCCTCTTAGTTTTGAAGTGATAATCGCCTCATCAACTCTTGCTAAAAACTCATCATCATTATCTGCTGTAAGTACTGCTGATGGATATAGATCAGTCTCATGCCATTTTGTTGCTACAGTAATTGTTCCTGCTGCCAAGTGTTCATACATTTTAACTGGAGATGCAGATTGAGTAATATTGGTTTTAGTATTAAATGGAATAAGACAAACATCAGCATGTGCGTAATAGTCATATAACTCATCATGGTTCTTACATCCCAAGTTAATAACATTCGATGGACATTGTTTACCAAACTCCAGTCCTACAAATACAGTAGGATATTTTTCTGCTACTTTCTTAATCAGATATGTACTTGTCCACGAACCTAGAGCCCCAACAAATGCAACAATGGGGCCATCAATATCTTCATATTCTTTCGGTCTTTTAGAAGGTTTATTGATATATTCAGATGGAGCAGCATTACGTACCAGATGTACGTTCCCATGCATTTTACTTCGAATATCATATAGTCGTTGACTTGAAGTAAGCATAATGTCCGCACTGTCTACGGCAAACTTCTCATACTGTTCCCAATCTGGAAACTCATCGATACTGTCATAAATTTTAATTTTCGCGTTTACTTTTTCAAAATGTTCAGCAGACTTGGCCCAAGTAGCATATGCTACATCGATTTTGTACTTTCCATGTTTAATGTCTTTCATGAACGATTCAAAGTTATGTACTACGAACAAGTTTGGTTCAACTTCTTCAATTGGCTTATCTGCTTGAGTATTATTGCAAAAGTAAACAATCCAACCGTTACGGGCAAACTGTGAAAGTATTTGTTGTGGACGTTGTTTCAAAAAATCATGATTTAATACCGGATAGTAAATTATCGTTTTTTGTTTCATTAATAAACTCCCTTAATTGTTGTTCAGACATAATGTGCTGACTATATGCAAACAAATCACAAAAAAGCTCAAAGCCATTATCTTGAGCCATCTTACAAAAATAAGCGTCCTCACCTTGTGGATGAAATCCGTATTTTATAGACTTATAAACCGATTTATCTAATAAAATGACTGCTCCAGTTAGATCCACTCGTTGCAATTTAGAACAAAGTAGAGCAGGGGCAGTCTTAACATGATAGTTTGTTATATGTCGATATTGCCCTTTATCATCCAATTTCATGATATTCGGAAACAGGTACGGCTTTTCTTTGTTGGTCAAATATCCATTGTAGATTAATCCCGATATAATCTTTTTCCCATGCTTGAGTAACTTAGTAATAACATCAGGTTTTACAAGGATATCTGTATCGATAAAAATCAATTTATCGGTTCGAACTTTGCTCATAATGTAATTCTTTAAGTTGCTCAAACTCTTATATATGTATTTATTTCTTACCGAAAACTCTCGTTCATCTTCGGGTGAATTATTGTTGATTACATCAATTCTAATATTATTGTACAAGCCTTTATTATCTTTTTTAAATTCTGTCAA
This sequence comes from Paenibacillus sp. FSL K6-1122, assembly GCF_037977015.1. NCBI lineage: Bacteria > Bacillati > Bacillota > Bacilli > Caryophanales > Paenibacillaceae > Paenibacillus > Paenibacillus sp. FSL K6-1122. The sequence goes on from NZ_CP150272.1 coordinate 2,590,070, forward strand.
CATCTCAAAAGTACTATCTGAACTATCATTAACAACAAAATGCAGATCGATTAATGATTTAGGATAATTGATCTCAAAAATTCTAAGTAAATATTGGGGCAGTATCCATTCTCGATTACGGACAGGTGCGGCTATTGTAATTGTCTTCATGTTTGCTCCTAGAAAAAAATAGGGCCAAGCCAATTAGACTCAGCCCCTAAAATTGTTAAACGAGTTCTTCTGCATCATAAATTGTCATTGTATACAATTCTTTGCGGTCAACAGGCTTGAGCATTTCCATTGGAATATCAAATACAGATGGATCTCCTTCAGCAGCCATATCAAGATTCCAGTTATCTTCCATTTTTGCATCATGAATAAGGATTTGAGCGGCGTAGTCTTGTTTGTCAATTACATTGCGAACCAAACAATCCAATACTACTTCATATGTACCTGCAAATTTATCAGAGGAAACAGTAATAGTCTTAGCAGATGCACCACTTTGAGTTGTGTAGTAAGCAACAATTTCTGTACCATCAGCAAATTCGCCAGCGCCAAATGTAAGCTCTTTACCAACAATCTTGTATTCTCCTGTTCCCGGTGTAGCAGTAGCAGCAACCATAATCTCATCTTCATGAGTCTGATCTGGATTCAAAGTGTACACAGAGTTCAGCACATCGGCTCCCATTACAGGAGTTGCGGGAGTATATTTGAGAGTAGCTGTATTATTCATTACTTTGATGACATCACGATACTTTACAGGCGTTTCGCCTTTTTTAATATCATTACCAGTCATCATTGCAATAACTTCGTTTGTAAATACAGCATCCTGCAAAGCAATCCTACCACTACGGTTACCAGAAAATCCTACAATTTTATTATTTCCTTGACCGCCCATCGCATATGAAATATCTGCGGTGTTCTCAATTCCTGACGTTTTCAGGTTTGTCAGTTGAATCTTTGCTTTTTTTGTTTTCTTGTCGTAGAAGGTTGCTAATGCCACTTCACGAATTGCCCATACATTTGGTGTAGACATTTGTTATAATCACTCCATCTTATTTGCCCAATGCATATCGGACAGTTTAATTTTCTTACCATCAATGGTGCCAGCATATAGAGCAGTCACAGTATGGGAAATGTTCTCGATCTTATCGGTTGTATGTAATCCATTATAAATTTGAAAGATGTTCATATTTAAAATGCTATCAATACTCTGACCATTGTCCTTCCAGATCAATCCTGACACAATACTGAACAAATCCATCTTTTCTTTTGGTGGCGGTTTATTTTTCTTGTTCTTCATAATCATTTCTATCATTTTTCTGGCTTTTGAGTTTGCTGGCTTATATTCTGATTCAGGAGATGATAGTTTGACGTTATTGCCAAGTAGTAACACTTTCTGTACCAGAGAGAAGTTATTTCTGTCTATCCTGCCTTCAGATATCTTTACAAATACATCGTCACCTTCTATGGCAATAGACGGTTCTGACTTAAAGAATAAATTAAGTGCTTTAAATGAAATTTCTTTAAATGAATAATTGTGATAGCAGTTGACTATAAATACATCAAAATTTGAAATGTCTTCATCGACCTCTGTTTCTAAGGCAGATTTATCAATAAGCAGAGATGAAAGGTATTCATTGTATATAGACATGTCTAAATCAAAGATCTCTCTTAGAGAAGGAATATAGATATCTCCAGCACCTTCTATGCAGATACTCCTGTTGCCAAGGAGTTTAAACTTGATGTCTTGCTCTTCCATAGTGATATCCTTCAATTAAAATCATATGTTTTATAGGCAACATAAGATCCATGATAGTCAGTATTAACACTCAATTCATCCATGTCATAAAACTCTGCTTTGCCAATACCCAACTTCTTATTCTTATTGAACAGTTCATCTAATTTCATGATTATGTAATCGGTTCTCAATGTTCCATAGTCTGTTCGAAAAAGATCTTGGTGAGTAAAAACATTGAACTTTACTATCCCAGATTTAAATGACCCTTCGACATTTTTATATCGACCAAATGAAATGGTTATATATGTCTTCATTTTTTCTGATGTTTTTGGAACAAATCTATATGGGAAGATATGCTTGTACATAACTGAGTCAACATCGATGTCTTCCTTATCCAAGAAGTTGTCTTCATTGTGTACTAAAGCTTTTAAAATTTCTTGCGATGATGCGATTTCCTCAATTACCGTAATTTTATCTCTAGCCAAACTTTCAAATCTTGACATAAAAGCACCTCCTTAGAGGTTAAGAAACCCGATAGTCCCGTACAATTTGATAACTCAAGAATCCACTCACATCAACTGAACGTGTGTCATCAAAAGTTGAGATAACATTTTTTAATTGATCAAGTGTCTGTGGAACAGTACGATGTACTTCTTCGCCTAGACTGTTTCTGGCAATTGCTACATACAATCCACCGTTCGCTTCAAGGTGTCCCAACTCATAAGTGATGCTGATGCATTTGAGTGTTTCAATGGCTGATGCTTTACTATACTTAGTCTTATCAAAAGCCATCTTCAACTTGTTATCTGTGCCAATTGAATAGGCGAATTCATATTGAGGGTTGATCGCTACATCCAAGTCAACATCAACAATTTCTACGGTTGGTGTAGCACTGATTACAATGTCAGCGTCAATACCAGATGAATGTTGACGTGAGTAGGGCAGAGCAGAGAAGGTAATCCATGCGTTATTCAATCCCTCTGTGAAATTCTCTGGTTTCAGTTCACCAAAGCGAACAATACTTTGACCCATGAACACACTCCTTATATTAATGATTTAATTTTGATTTCTTTCTGTCCCGAAGACAGTCCATTAGCATTTTTAACATGCAAAATAACAGTACCTAATTTACGGATACTGTTTGCTTTAACTACACATGTATTTGCTATAGGATCTTGCGAGGATATTGAAGCGAGGATAGTAGGGGTTCCATCTAAATTTGTTAATGAAAATGAACTTTCATCAGAAATTTTAATCCCATTATTGAAGAAACTAGCCACATATGTAGACTCGCGGTTTAAGTAAATTTCATTTGCTCCGTCTATTGTAGCGACATAATCATAATGAATAGTGGGGGCAACATAGATATTAAGTTGTTTTTCAATCCCATACGCTGAAACAGTTATAACTACTTCGCCTGACTCATGAATAATAACAATTCCTTGTATATCGACACTAACCAAATCAGGATTCAAACTAGAGTATACAATTTGCGGATCACTTATTTCTGATCCATTTCTCATTACTCGGACATTGATTCTTGCAGATTGATTGATGCTTAAAGACAGTGGATTGTCATTGAGAATCAACAACTCATACTTGCTCAACTTATGGTAATCAGCGATTCCTAGCTCAATGTTATCTTTGACTGGATCAATTTGATCTGATTGTAAACTTAAATTGACAAGTCCATCATCAGACATGAAGTCCGTATCGATTACCTTGAATGCTTCGCTACCAATAATGAAACGTGTGTCACGCTGTATTGATTGTGTTTCAACATGTTTACTCACTACAATTTGTCTTCGTCCCGCAGGCAAATTCATTACCTTATCTTCTTCAGTTCCGAAATTCGAACGGGCGTTAAAGTAAAGAATAGAGGGGAAAATTTGAATAGCTCCATCTTGATCAATCCATTTAAGATCGAAGTTACATCTCTCAATCTTGCCGCTAACATATACATCATTGGGGTCATCACTAAGACAAAGCCAAGTTTCATTATTTGATCGCTTGATGATATGCCCAGCTTTGATTGTATAGTCGGGCTCCATCAGTATAGTTTTGACAGTTGGTATTTTTGCATCAGACACGATCTGAACTGGCACTTTTACTTCATCGTTATTTAAAAAGACTTCCTCAAAAGACGGTGAGTGTCTAAAAAAAGTTTTAATTGAGTGTTTTGCATGCTTGACTGTAGCAGACTCAACATTCTTCTGTTTGCTAACTCTTTTTTTGTAGTCACTAATTGAATTCAATAGTAACACCTACTAACTGTAATAATAAAAAACCATATCTTGATTCACTTCTGCTTTGATATCGTTTTTCATTTTACTGATTTTATCGAGGAAGTTAGCAGGAGAATACAGTTTAAAGTCTTTGTTGCCTAACTCATTTCTGACATTTTCAAGTCGTAAAATTTGAGGAGTTAGCCAATGTATGATCATAAACTTTGCTAAAATCTCTTGTTCGAGATCACTTAATTCTCTTAGAAAGACAAATTGAGAGTCATCTCTTTCAGAGAGCAGTTTTGAAGCATATTTGAAATCTGATATTGCGCTACGTAAATACTTCATAAGTTGAACTTCTAGTTCTTCGTCTAAAAGTTCTACCATTTCGTAGTCAGTGATTTTGGTAAGAAACCTATCATAGATTGAATCGTACGCTGTATACATATTCCCACCTATTCGGCAGAAATAAGTTGATCAAAATCGTATCCGCTAATTTCTTGAATGATTTTAAGTTTACCAGTAGCCAAGTCTTCGATTTTCTTAGACACTTCAATTACTCGACCAATCACTTGTTTATCTGTGATTCCAGAGAGATGTTTTTTCATTGTCATGATGTTTCCTTTAAGCAGTGTCTCAATTTGCTCATCAGTCATGCCTACAACATCTGTAGATTCCGAAATCAATCCAAGCTCGATGTTTACCTCATCATCTTGTACCAGCAATCTACGTTTACTAAAAATACTAGACATATTGTTGATGTAGAAGATTTCTTCTGAGTCCAACATAATAAAACCTTTAGGGTGCACAAGGACTTCTCTCATACCGTCCATGAGGCGCAATCCAACTGCACTCGCATATGGATTAGTAACTTTAACTTTTTTCGTCTGCATATAATCCTCCCGAAAAGATAAGAGGGAACATTTCTATTCCCTCGTTTATGTATTATATATTTCTATTTACCATTAAAGAGTGGAGAGAGTCTCGTCTTTGTAGATTGCCAAAGTGTGACGACCCGCATCAACTAATCCCGCTCCCATATGTTTGTCAAAGCGCATTGTATAAGAACGATCCTTAATTGTTTGTTCTTGCATAGGTACAACATCACCAGCAAATTGAACTTTAAGAGTTTTCAGGTCATCAGATGCTGCTGGAACGATATAGATCAATCCTTTATCTAGTGCAGTCTCATAACCTTGGAATCCAACATAAGGATTATCCAATTTAATAACTGGAGCTCCTTTATATGTACCAATCAAACCATTGGAGTTTACTTCATCGATAATGTTGTCACTGGTGCGACCTTGAATAGAAGTCAAATTAGGAAGTTTTTGCAAAGCTTCGTAGTCACCGATGATTGCAGCTCGACCACCAAAGCGCTGCATAGCAGTAAGCAATGGATCGAACGCATTTGCAATAACGCCGTTACCTGAAGCATAGATTGGAGCAGCAAGACCTTCATAACCAGCATACAGAGTGCTTTGTACTTTTTGAGCTGCTTTGATTTCAAATTCATTTGCTGTGTCACGAAGCAATTCTACAAAATCATATCGACCAGCAGCAATTTCAGCCCACTCAGCAACTGGCATTGCAGACAGCTCTTCAATATCCAGCCCAGAATATTTATGTCCTACTTTAGAGCGATCCGCAGTACCGCCAATTGCCTGCCAGTAAGCTTTAATTCCTTCTGTTTTTGTTTTGAATTTTGGACGTTCATTGAAATCTGTTCGCTTAACTTCGGCAATCATTTCAATGTACTTAAGTCTAGTGTCCAAAATAGTATCTACAGAGTAAGCAACAATTTGGTTGAGTTCATATAGGTTCATCGGGTTTGGGTTTGAAGCCAATTCCTTGATTAAATTAACAGAATCCTCGTAATCCATCTCATTATATTTTTTATTAGTGGTTGCTTTGGACATTGTTTCGATAATTGCTGATCTTTTGTTAATGTTGGACATGTATTTTTATTCCTCCGAATTATGTATTATTAAACAGTTACTACTTGAACTTTAAGAGCTGGCTTACCATATAGAGTTGTTTTATCTTTTACGACAAAAGTAATTGCTGGGGTACGAGATCCAATCGCCTCTAGTTTTCCGCCTGCGCCAACCGCCACAATATCATTTACATTGAATGTGGCGATATCGCCATTGATTTGGTCAGTGGTAAAAGCGTTACTTGGGAGGAAGGGCTTAAGGCGTAGGAATTTTTCAGCACGAACAACGAAGTCTGCGTCGGCTACAAGTTCTTGGTCGATGTGTGTATTTTGGTTGTAAACCATCAACAACCCTGCCTTATCACCAGCAGTAGCGTCCACTACAGGCGTTGCTGATTGAGTGCCATAATTTGGTGTTACAAATACACCGTTAGCTGTTGGTACAGTTGATTTGAGATTTCCGATATATGTATTATCTGTTGCTTGATTAATAATTGCGGACATTTATAAATCCTCCTAGTATTCTAAAATTAGTTTCGTGGTGCGTAGAGACGTTCTTTTGCTGATTGAGGGATAAGATCTTGCTGTTTTGAGGCAGTAACAATTACAGTTTCTTCTTTTTGTTCATCTGCTTCATCTTTAGAAGACTTACTCAAAATCTGTGCAACAACAATAGCATCTAGTTTGCTAGAGTTTAGTTCATTAATTGCTTGTACTACTTCTTCAGATTTCATTGACTCCTCAGTAAGTACTTTTTGATATTTGCTTTGTAGTTCATTGATTTGCTGCTCTTTTTCTGCTGTTTCAACTTTAGATTTATATGGTTCCAATTCTTCAATTTTAGAGTTCAGCTCTTTTTTGCTTTCCTCAAGACTCTGAATCTCTTCTTGTTTACCAACTAGAGCGCTATTGAGTTCTTTGACTTGTTTATCTAGTTCTTCGATCTTACTGTTTAGTTCTTTTACTTCTTCTTCCATTTTTTCAGTTTCCTCCTTATGTCTTGCATTTAGTTCAGTCGTGATTGTCGCTGCCTCTGATTCTTCTTTTTCTCTTGCTTCAATTAGTTCATCTACATTCACACCTTTTGGGATAAATCCTTTATAGCCCTCAATCCAATTTTCCTTGTCGTCCAGAATAACAATATCGTTCTCAATCTTATAGTTGATCTTAAAAAGAACTTTGTAATCATCTTCATCTTCAACAATTACATGATCAATGTACATTTCCTGAATATAGTAGTTGTACGAACGATAATTACTTCGAGGATTGATAGGATTAAGGATGTTGTAGATTTGATTTGAAACATCAGAGAATTTTAGCGACGAGAGCTCCAGTTTTCCATGGTATGCAATTTCAATATCTTTGTTAAATCCAATGTCTGTTTTAGTCATCTTTATTTCTTCTCCCAAATCTTTTTCTAGAGCCTGTGCTACCAACAGAGTTGGTTTCGATTTTACCTCTGCTGGTTCTGATACAATACAGGAACCAAACAAGGAGTTTACCTTACCTTCAAATTCGTAGTCCACATTACGAATACCCGTATCATCATCGATAGATTCATATCCATACACCATTGCTTCACAACTAAACTCTAGATCGCCTGATTCATATAGGGTGATAATTGATTCGCAAACAGTAGGGTATCGTTTAAGTATTCTTACATCACCCATAAGTTTTAAAGCACCATCGGCGTCCGTTTCTTCACGGAAATCTACAAAAGTACCTATTGTGTCAGTTTTAAGTAAACTTGTATGTTTATCTAGTTCGTGATTAAGGCTTGCAAAAAATCCATTCTCAAGTTTTGTACGATTGACAACTAAAGGTATACCAATAAATCTGTCTTTATTCGCAACTACACCCTTAATGTAACTCTCGTTAAACTTCAGGTTGTTTAGATTGGGTTGGTCAGTCAGGATACACATACTTAGTTCCATATACACGTCATTTGAGGTACTGTTCAGTTCTAGATTTTTAGATTTTAGGGAGATAACTTTCTCTTGATTTATTTTTATCACCTCCTTAACCAGTTAATACTCACCTAGGTGTTGCTTGGAAATGGACTTTCATTTGCATTACTGTTATTGTTTTTGTCCGACTCATCAGTTGACTTGTTTTCACTCTTTCTGCCAGAAGATGAACCATCTCCACTTTGAGTGAAACTGGTAGCATGAACAGGGAGTTCGTCAAGTTTCAGAACTTCATTTTCATACCTAACCTGAGCAAGCCAGTGATCGAAATTATATCCGGCTGATTCAACATAGTCTTTTAGGCTGCCACGGCCTTTAAGATATAGGGATTCTGCCTGTTTGAAGCCAGTCTCCTTGTCTAAAATCGTCGCGCGACTGAATCGAATAGAAGGGTTCAAGTTATCATTAGTTGCTATCTGCTCCATGTAGAAGTTCAAAGCTTCTTCAATGTCCTCTAACATGTAGAAGATAGTGGAGTAGATTTTTTCTACATTAATTGAAGATGAACCAAAGCTTTGACCATTTGCGCCGCCCATGTTAAGTGACATTGAATAACCTAATTTTTTATAAATGTCTCTTTCAATTCTTTCCCACACCTCTTTTGGGAAGGTGTTCATATTGACCTTAAGTTCTTCTATGTTGATAAATGAAGGGACTGTGAGGGGAGCAGTAGAGGAGCTATCTGGAGAGTGATGATCGTGCTTTTTCTGAACAAGATTTTTAAGATTATTATGATAACCTTGAGTAGCATCTTTTGACACAGGAAGTTGAGTTTTTCCATCTTGACTGGGAATGGTTCCGATTTTCTGAATGATGATTTGGTTGGTAACTCGATCAGCCAGTGCCTTTTCAGTCTTCTCCAATAAATCTCTATGGAGAATACTTGCCACAGCAGGAATGCAGTAGGGGATACTGTAAGGTTCATTCCTTGAGCCGCGAAGTTTAAACACTTGAGTTTTGTGAATATCAAGAGGTACGTAACGTTCACTTTTACCAGCCTTATAGTCTAAGTATTTTCTAGTTGTGACCTCGTCGGGTGCTGCATTAATTTGTTGCGCAAGCCCTTCGTTGAGCTTATAACTGGACAAGTATTCTAAGTCATAAAGCACTTGCCAACGACCATTAACCATATATTCAATGCATATTTGGTCAGTCTCTAAAAACTGTATGTATTTATTCCCTCGGTTGTACCAGACACAAACACCTTCAACGATCTGCGTAAATAAAGTATCTCTGGCAAGTTTCTTGACGTTTATCTTCTTAATGAATCCGTTTATCTGAGTTTTATTCTTTTTAAAGGCCATTGCCTCATTATTTAAGTTTACCGAGTAGTTTAAAACAGGAAGGGTTTTGAAAAGATCGTAAATATCAGTTACAATACCTTCTTTGTTGTAATAGTACCTACTCAACTTGATAAGATTTTTTCGATGCTGTAGCGGATTCCTGAGCCATAAATAAAGATCTTTCAAGTTGACATCGATTACAGCGCTTTGCTGACTGTATTGCGATAAGAAATCATGAAAAGAAGATAGCTCGAAATAACTACTGTCTACTAACCCGTTGTGATTATCAGTTATTTTTTTCACCCACTCTCTGTTCAAAACGTAACTTAACCATAGATAAAGAAATGATGATCATCATTATTCGTTTCTCTAAATAGACTTCTCTCTAGTTCCGTTGCGATATAATTTCCATATGTAACTGAGCTATATCTATCTTTTCTTTTCGTCTTTGGTTCTCTAAGTCTGACGAGTCCATTATCTGTGATCTCACCTTCTAGATTGATCATTTCGTTAATCAATAGAGTGGTCTGGTTGAATGGCATCTCATATTTTACTTGCAATTCTACTGAGAGGTCAGAGTAGCCTTTTAGTTTCTTAAGATATTCTCTTCCTTCCATATCGTTAAGCAAGAGTTTCACTTTGCCCTTCTTAAGTCCATCTCTAAGCAAGATAGCGCACTGACTGTTGAATACTTGATTACCCTTTATACTGTAGATGACCTTTGGAGCGGTTGGGTAAGTGCATCTCTCAGCCATCTTCTCATCATTAATACAGTTCCAAGGATCGTACTCTATATTTCTATCTTGATCGAAGAGAGGTTGAACCAAGGAATCATAAATACCAAGTCCCATGCTTTGTGTATCTAAAACAAGATAGTCACAGTCAAAATCGTTAAATAACTGTCTGATCCTAACAGCCTGAGTGGTGGTATGACCACCGGAAATACTCTCCATGTAAATGATATGGCGATCGAAACCTTTTGCGCTTGGAACTAATCGAAAAATGGTGTAAACACTGCTGTCATTTTCTTTCCCAGCCATACCCGCAATGTCACAACTGACCAATCTAATCTCGCCAAGTTTTTTAGTTTCATATTGGAATGTTTTATCTTTAATCAGACCGTAATATTCTCTGGGATAAAGAGGTTTATTAAGTCTACGATTTTTATTCAAATCTTCATATTTGAAAAATGCCTTCTCAGATTCACCGAAGAACATGCATTCCATTTCCATGAAAAATGCTGTGGCATCGAAATCCTCTTCTGACATTTCATCTTTCACTTGATCTTCCATTAACAGGCTCTCTTTGATTGCCAATTGATAGGGTAGACCGCAAACAAAATAACTTTTACCAGATACCATGGATTTATAAAATGACTTTAATTTTGCCCAAGACCAGTGAACAGTGTACCAGCAAGAGGATAGATATACTTCTTTATTTCTTTCTTGAAGATGTGCATATTCAGGTTTGTTTAGATACTTGGGTTGGCGAGGGGCAGTGAGGAACTTACGGAGAACTTTATTGATAATATCAAGATCAATCATACGGAACTCATCTGCTATCAGAAGATTCGCGCGCTTACTTCGAGCACCATCATTTGAAGCAACTACCTTTATCCAACTACCATTGTGAAATTCAACTTTTGGATCGTTTGCTGATGTTGATAAGTCAGATATTTCCCTAGCCAAGTTAGACGAATTTTTCCTTAAATCATCTATCTTTTCTATCACTTCTCTTGCTTGACCCTTAGTACCTGATGCGATAATAATTTTAGTCTCAGGATAAAGGATGGCCCTCACACAGCAATATATTGAGGTGAGAAAGGTCTTTCCTTGCCCCCGACTAGCCAGATACATAAAGTAGTGGGACAGGTTCATCATAAAGATGAGGATCATCTGGAACATTTTTAAATTAATACCTAGGTATTCTTTAACAAATCTTTGTGGATTAGCCCGATAAAAGCTTGCCCAAATACCGATTCCTTGGTTCAATCTATCCGATTTAGTTAGATTGTCAGAATGCTTGTTGTAATTTCTTCCCTTGTCGAAAAGGTTGTTTCCCTTAGTGGATTTATTTCTCTTTACTTGGAAGTTTTTATGTCCACTCATGAGTTCACCGTTTCATCGTCTTCGACATATTCGGGTGCATCTACTTTGTATTTAGAAATCTCATCTTCATACATTTGTGCATATTCATTGTTAATTCCTAGCATTCTACACAAATGCCCTAAAAACCAAATTTGCACATATTTTTTGATTCCGTCAACATCAGCCCACATCGGATCTGGTTCAGGAACTGGTCTTTCATTCTCGTATTTTTTAATCAGCGTTCCAAAAGTCGCCTGTTCTGTTGCATTTGCTCCGGTTTCTTGAACTGGTTTGATATTAGACGAACCAAGTAGCTCTTGCAGAGTTTTTAGTAGCTTTTCTGTAGGTTTGTTAGCTTCTCTAGCTTTTCTAATGGATAATTTTTCATGAGCTATTTCTTGAAAAAGCATCTCTTGGGCATAAGAGTCGCACTCATATGAACTTAAGAGTGTTTCGTATTCATTTTCCAAATACAAGTAGTCATCAATTTCATATCCTTTTCCCCAGAAAGAGACATATTTATTTTTTTCATCATCGTTTAGAGTAACCTGTGCTTCTGAGTATTCATTCAAATCATCAGAGGCGCTATATTCTGGCATTGAATTAAAGACACTATCGGAAAAAGTCTTTCCTTTGTAGTGTGACAACGATGAGATTTGAGGGATGTACTTACTCCAATCTCTATCGCTACTCACCCATGCATCATAAATGAAAGGCTTATCCATAATTGCTAGTACAGATTTAATCCTATCCTCATAGCCATTTGACTCTTTTGATCCAATGTGATCAGATATACATTTCTTACATATTTGAATCTTATCAGTGGAGAACAGCGGATTCGTGTTTACATAGAAAGTGGTTGGCATTTTTAACTCATTACACTTTAAACATTTTAATTTTATATTCTTTGAAGCAGTAATTCTGCATCACCTTCCTAACATGCTCCTTAATTAAAAAAACCATGGGGTAGGAGGGAGCGTCCGGTTTAAAGAACCTTATGGCAGGATCTCCCCATGTAAAAATAAATAAGAAAAAACCCGATTCTATATGTAATCAGGTAGTCGATTTATGTATTCTTTTGAGTTTTACAATCTAATGTTATAGGTGAGTGTACGCCCTTTATTTTCTTCAAGAATCATTACTTTGGCCCCAGCGTTTGATGTCTTTTTAAGCTTGAGAGAGTAATCATCAATACCTATAATAGAAGGGGATTGTACGTATTCAATATCTCTCATGCCACTCATACCAATAGTTTTCTCATGTGAGTGATGCAAATGCCCACTGAGCAAAAGATGAATTGGCTTGTTATATGTTAATGAATAATCTTTGATGCTATTTTCTAGGTTCTTTTCGTTCTCGCCATGAACCCCTAAAATTTTTGTACCAAGGATGTCTAGATACATGAATTCATTGCAGTTAGTTACTGAAACATTCTTATTGTCCTTTAGATTTGCCGAAATCAACTTAGTAATCCACTTTTGAGCATTTTCATGTGGGAATTCATCTCTTTTACCTGACAGGAGTCTAAGCTGATCGTGGTTTCCAAATATAGAGAAGTAGTCAACTAAGCAATACTTCGACAATTCGTTCAGCCACTGACTCATAAATTCAGCAAAATGGATTGCCGAATCAGTTACTCCCATTTTGAGACTCATTAACTGACTCATTCGAAGAATACCGTCAATACTATCACCTAAATTGGGAAGGGTTACGTGGTTAATCTTTTGTTCATCGTTGATGGACACAAACTCTTCGAGCAATTTCCACATACGTTTCTCTAGAATCTCTGGGCTGTATTCGTTGAGAAGTTCACCTTCCCATCCAAACAGTTTGAATGATACACCGTCATGCATGTCCGCAATAGGGAAGAGGAAATCACGTTTTGCGTTATTCTTTTTGATATGAATATCTGGAATATGTATAGTAGGGCGATTATTTACTGCTTCTATAATCTTTTCTTCAAGCAAATCCGCTCTACCTTGCTCACGAATCATTTTGTTATACTCAATCTTTTCAGTTTGAAGCTTAATGCGCTCTTTTTTTAATTCAATAGTTGCATCCTGAACCTCATCAACCACTTCGCTTGTTGCATATTTCTCAAGAATAATTGGCTTCCATTCTACATAAGAAGCATATTTCTTGCGCCATCTCGATTCAGTATATTCTTCCTCTGATTCTTGATTTAATAACTCCGCTGCTTTTGTCCAATTTAATTCGTATAATTCAAGATTGTCGCCTAATCGAATGTGGTAGTCTGTAATTGATTCATTTGAACCTCTTTTAATAACTGTAGGAGTCACTCAATCACCCCTTTGGAACAACTGGCAGATCTTCTTTGATTGTGATTGTTACATCTTTTCCGTCATAAAATTTAAGTTCTTCAAGTAAATCATACACCTTCAAACTATCTTTTTCTTTCTCTGTGATCTCCATTACTTCTGTATTAAGAAATCCTTTAAATTGAATAGAATTGTTCCGTTTTGCCATACTATAATGCCCCCAAATTATTTATTGTAAAAAAGGTGGAGAGGAGAGAAGAAGCATCTCATCCTGTCCTTATCAATATTAATGATGTATATGTATTATTTTATCGTTAAAAATATATAAAATTACTCTTTTACAGCATTTTTTAGCGCAGTCGCTGGCTTGAAGGCTGGAGCTTTACTAGCTGGAATATCCATTTCTTCGCCAGTCTGCGGATTCCGTCCTTTGCGCGCTGCACGATCACGAACCTCAAAATTACCAAAACCAAATAGTTGAACTTTTTCGCCTTTTGCGAGTGTTGCTGTGATAGCACTTAGCGTTTCATTAATTACTTGCTCTGCGTCCTTTTTAGTCAAACCCGTTTTCTCTACTACCACGTTGATCAAATCTGCTTTATTCATTTATAAATCTCCCTTATTATTGTTTTTTATTTTTTGTGGAGAAAGTATGCCAACTAAAACTTCTACTGCTTGTCATTAAGTTGCAATAGCATACCTCCCCCTAAAACACGTATCTAAAAATACGAACCAATTTAGCAAACCCTTGATACATAAGGGTTTCAGTATTTAAGGTATTTTTTGAATTGATTACACGAAAAAATTATGTATTATCGAGCTTAGTTCTTAAGTTTCTAACATTCTCTCTTACTTTTTCCCTTCTTACTTCGAGCGAACATGGATCACAATATTTCTTTGAGTTTGCGTTTTTGTCTCTTTTATTAGCGAACACAGTTCCACATTTTTCACAGAGTTTTAGTCTAGCGGAAAGATTATGCTTAAGATTCTCTACAATGATGTCGCCAAAACTTGACCATAGAGTGGTTTTATAGCTACTATTCGAACCAGTATATAGATGTTCGATAATCACATCCGTAACTAGAAACGGATTGTCACAAATCTTCAATAATTCTTGTTTGATATATGTATAGACAGGAAGATGGTCAGAACTGTTGATGTCTCCATTGTTGTTCTTTGATGAAAACTTCCATTTTTCACCATTTAACTCTTCATATTTATCCCGAATCAAAAAATAAAGTTTGTCTTTTTCTCTGGTGGCTTGCATTAGGTTCTTATAGTCAAACTCATACATGTCAGAAACTGCTTTAAATTTGATGCGGACATCAGGAAAAAGATCTTTGATTCTATTTACTGTTGTCGAGTCGTTCCATGGTTCAGTTGTGCGTTTTGGTTTTTTCTTTTTTCTGTCTTGCGGTTTAAGTCTGTATTTTTCATAGGTAAAGAAATGAGGCATTTTCATTTTATTAAATGGTTTAAACATCTTTTTAATATGCTTTGGTCGGGTGGGCTTATAATTAGTTTTGGCTGCATCAATCTCAAAATTATTTTCCATTGTTCTAATCTTAACTAGGTCTACATTCACAGAGCTACTATTCCACAGTTTAGTGATGTCATTACTAACGATACCAATATTCCCAGAGAAAGCTCTTTTTAGATTTTCTTTGATACTATGTCTGTTTATTTTCTCAGCAGGAGCCTTCTTCATGTCATAGTATAGCGGTACAACGTCGATCATATTCTTCTCAGCTACAGAGACTAACGTTTTATCATTGCTGACTGTAACTTTATCTCCATCACAGTCAAACATGAGCATTTTACTGATGGGGTCATGAATTGAAGTGTGAACGTTTTTAGTGATAAACCATTTTTCCGTGAGTTCATTTTTTGTATTTAGTCTTACGGCATGTTCCTTGTATAGATGTGGACTTCTAAGACAATCAACTTTTTCATGATCTGCGATGGCTTTACATGAAACTTCCCCATTCAGTAGCAAACCTTGAGGATTTTCGTTTTTGTCAAATAAATACTCACAAAATGCATATAAATCAGGCGCAATGAAAGTATAACATCCATCTACTTTGATTTTTCCGGTATATGCTTTTCTCATGAGGCTGGCCTTCGCTTCTTTTAATTTTGTTTTCGCGTGAGGATCTAAAAGAAGTTCGGGATATATATATAGGGCTTTTTGTAAATTATTCTTATCATCAAAGCTCCCTTTTGTTGCCCCCATGAGACTAAGCATCTCTTCAGGATTGCTAACTGTTTCTTGAATTTCTCCTCTTGTTGTTGAAACTAGATCATCTAACTGTTCATCTGTTATCTGAGTTAGAGTTTGCAGCATTTGGTAACACAGTCGGGCAGAACTCAAATCATCCTCCTCTACGTTTGTAATACTGGCGTGGCAATCATTTTCTTTATAAAGATTTTTGTATTCGTCCCAACTCTCATAATACTTCCACATCTTAAACTGGCTCTTAGTAAATATGACCTCTATTTTCTCTTTAATGATGTCGTGTTTTTTGCCATAGATATCAGTAACAATTCTATTTGTTTTATTTACAAACTTGTCAAAAGGAAAGGGGACCAGCAAGCCTTTAACCCAAGGCAGACGTACCATGAACGATTTTTTACTTTTCTTAGGCAATATCATCCCACAACCATCTGTATGATTGATTGGTACATTCATTTCTTTTCGACTAACAGTGTATGTAACATCGTCAACAAAATCAACGGTTGTATTAATAGAAGTTTCAAAATCTTCGACTACAATGGAGCGGTCAATATTAAAACCTTCCCACAGATCGGTAGCACTCGAACATAGAGCCAAATAAGCTAAGTATTTGTTTATACTCACTCCGTATATCCTTTTATTGTTCTTACTTAGGTCATAATGATTGTTAATCCTTGATTCAGAAAGACCGCACATTAACGTTAACTTAACTTTTTCCCAAGTTTCCTTTTTCATGAATACTGTTTTTTTAGTCCTAATTTGTCCAGCAGACGCAGTGAACGGAACATATTCTTCGCCATTTAGAGTAAATCCATTTTCTATTAGATTATCGAAAATACTATAATAGTGTGTTTCTACAATGATTACATCTTCATATGTATTGTTTTCTTTTAGTCCCAGTGTTCGTGTAAGAGAAGACTCAAAAAGAGAGACCTTATTACTGATTGATAGGCTATTGGGATTCAAGCTACGCTTTAGGTGAACATTGGAATCAATAATGTTACGAAAACTTTTATCGAGTTCTTTAGCTTTATCATTCTCTTTTTTTTGTTTAGCCTTACTAATTTCTTTTCGAAGCAAACTTTCCCTTCTTGTAAAGAAGGCGCTCGTATCAACGCTATATATGTATACTTGCTTATCCAATGCCATTCAAACACCCTTTGCTATATCATTTCTATATGTATTATTTATTCACAATTTTTTTGTACCAAAGAAACTCACTATCTACCACGTCCATATACTCGATGCAATCTTCAATTCCCTCTTTTATCCAACTTGACACCATTTTCTCATCATAATGATCTACATCGTATCCATCATAGTATCGATCCTCCCATGTAATAGTAGAGTGATTTCCTTGTTGTCCTTTTTTCATTCAGTTTTCCCTTTCGGCGCTTGGCTTTTTATGTATTCGGAGTGTATGTCCGTGTTTCTATTATATTCACGACAACAATTATCGTCAAGTATTATATTTACATAACTAATCTTATCATATATAATAGTATTACGAAGACACAAAGGGGGACAAGAATATGACTGTAGTTCATAATGTAGTGGGTTTACATAGGGGTTCGATTGATGAAGACATAAAAACATTTATAGGAAAATTTCAGAGTCAACACACAAGAAAGAGCTACGAGAGAAGTATCAGGAACTTTTTTATGTGGTACAGAAATAAAGATATTGAGCAACTTACAATAGAAGATATAAAAATTAGAAATACAGATATCGTCAAATATCAGACTTATCTAAAATCTCATGAAGCAGACTACGCCAATGTCACAGTGAATAATTATATAGAGGCAGTTCAAAGTTTGTATGAGTTTTTTGAGATTAATGAATACCCTGTAAAGTCAAAACATTTAAAGATAGACATTCTTTCTAATGATAGCGAACATGCAGGAGCTCTATATCTTCATGAAGCAGAGCAGATGGCAGAGCTTGTTTTAGAAGAAAGGAAACAAGGACAAGAAAAATCAGCATTTTTACGTATGGCTTACACAACTAGTTTTCGTAAAAGCACACTTCAAAATCTGAAATGGACTGATATTAAATTAAATATCAGTGGTAACTATTATGAGGTTTCAGTAGTAGGAAAAGGAGGAAAGAAGCATGTAGTTCCTATTTCAACCGATCTTTACAATGAGCTTCTCAAGATTAGAGAATTTGCTTATTACCAAAAATATGAGGATGACCGTATATTCCACCTAACAGATAAAACCATAAGATTGATGTTGGAATCTTTGAAACAAAAATTAGGCATTTTGCCTGAAAGAAACGTTGTATTCCACAGTTTCAGAAATGTGGCTGCTGGTTTTGGAACTTTAGAAGAAGCAAAAAAACATCTTAACCACTCAAATATCTCCACGACCGAAACTTACTATAGGCATATCAATGAAGACCTATCAAATAGCATTAGTTTGAGGATTGAAGATAAGATAGATGATTCTGTTCTAGAATCGCTTACAAAAGAAGAATTAATTGAGTTAATTGTGAATCAAAATCAAGGAACATTGGCACAAATCAAGAGAGAGGCACAAGAAATAGTGCAGAATAAAGGAGAGATGAATAGTTGAGTATTATTGAACTGAAATTAACACCAGAAAAGATGATGTTTCCGAGAAGAGAGGCTGACAATAAAAATGATTTTAGGATATATTCATGCAATACCAAAAGCCCAAATGTACTTTTAAACTCTTATGACAACTTGAGTATTAAAGGCGTGATGCAGCGGTTAGAGCTAGGGGTTGAGTACTCAGCTCAAATAGAACTTGAAAAAGTAGATCCAAAGCACGGCGCTAGTTATAACGTGTTATCAATTTATCAAGAAGTTCCTGAAGCAATGGAGGGACAAAAAGCCTTCCTTGCTACTTTAATGACAGAGTTACAACTTAAGGAAGTGTATAAAACGTATCCAAATGAGGATATTGTAAAAATGATTATTGATGATAAATTTGAATATGAAAAAGTTAAACAGTTCGGATCAAAGACTTACAAAAGGATTAGGGATAGGATTCTTGAAAATATCGCTTACCGTGACATACTAAGTCGATTAGGTAAATACGGCATCACCTATGATATCATTTTAAAACTTGAGAAAAGTTTTGGCTCGAAAGAGTTGGCAATCCAGAAAATTGAGGATAATCCATATGAACTTACTCAATTATCTGGATTTGGATTTAAACGAGCAGATAAAATTGCACAGTTAATGGGTTTTAAGAAAGATGATCCACATAGAATAAAGTATGGGATAAGATTTACTATTGATGACAACCAGCAACAAGGGCACACATATATGCTAAGAGATGAGTTGCTGAGAAATGCTTCTGAGAAACTTGAACTCACTGAGGTAATAGTTGAGGATAATCTAAATGATACTGATGGAATAGTGTTTATTGGTGACAAGGTTTCATTAACTAGAACCTACAATGCTGAAAAATACATAGCCAAACGACTGATGGAAATGTTAAGTAGCGGAAAGGAATTAAATTTTGATCACGAGAAATACATTATAGATATTGAAGAAGAGTATAAAGAGGACATACCAAAAGGACTTACATATCAACAAAAGGATTTCTTTAGAAATATTCAAAAACATTCCGTCAACCTACTGATTGGCTATGCAGGAACAGGAAAGTCAAAACTTCAAAAGTTCCTTGTGAATCTTCTGAATAGACTCGGACTTACATATGTTTTGCTATCCCCATCAGCTAAAGCAGCAAAGGTTACCCGCACATACACAGGGGTTAACGCTCAAACGATACATAGAAGAATTGGTTTTGGAATGGACAAAGAAGAGGAGATGATGCTTGAGATCCACGAAGATTTTGTAATAATTGATGAGTCCGGTATGACAGATGTGTTTATTCTTTCTTCTTTACTTTCTAAGATTAAGAATCCGAATTCGAGAATACTGTTCGTTGGTGATGATTTTCAGTTACTATCAGTACAAGCAGGTAACTTTCTACATGATGCTATTGAGAGCGGAGCAATTCCAATGACTAAACTAGATATTGTCTTCAGACAAGGTGATGGGGGAATCCTTAATGTCGCAACTAAGATCAGAGAGGGTAAACAAATTGTGTCTGATGATTTTGATGGTAAGAAGTTATTCGGAAATGACTTTCTTCTTCATTGTGTTGATCAGATTCAAATAGAAAAAGGATATAAACACTACTATAACTTGTTACTCAATACATATAAACCCGAAGACATCATGGTTTTATCCCCAACTAAAAAGGGGAAAATAGGAACAATAGAATTGAATAAATACATACAAGAACAGGTCAATCCTTTTGATGGTAATAAGAAGCAGCACGAATATGGATATGATGGATTAATAAGAGTTGGAGATTATATACTCAACACGGTTAATATGTACAAGATAGCAAACATGAATGAAGAAGCTATTGATGTTGTAAATGGAGATTCAGGGAAAGTTATCGATATAAAGACAGAGGACGACAAGAAGAGTAGTGATGATGATCTACTGGAGAGTGAGAAGAAGGGGATTGTAATTCAATTTGATGATCAATTAGTTAGATTGGACATTGGATTAGCAGCTCAATTATTATCTGCATGGGCATTAACAATACATAAGAGTCAAGGTAGTTCCAGTGAAGTAACGTTAATTGTAGTAGATAGGTCCAATAAGTTTCAGATTAGTGCTAACTTGATTTATACAGCTATTACGAGAAGTGTATCAAAGTGTATATTTTTAACCCAAGCAGAGACATTGAATTTTGCTATTAGAAAAGTGGAGAGCAAGAGACGTAATACTCATTTATGTGATTTATTACGTGAAAATAATTAAATATATCTATTTTTAATACGATGAATGAGTCCATTGGATATGAGTGTCCAGTGGACTTTTTGTGTTTCACGATTGAGTTACGATTGAAGATAATCGTTAATTTGGATGATAAGATAAAAAGTGTAGGCATATCAAGGGAAATCGGTTGTTGAGGGTATATTGAGAATATTAATCATAAGTGTGCATCGTAAAAGTGTAGGCATATCAAGGGAAAGAGACTGAAATATGATGTAAGATGAGACAATATGCGATAGTTACAACATTGTAATGTATTATAAAACATAGATGAGATAAGGGAAATAGAGAGGAGATGCGATTGAGATTGTGATTGAAATTTGGCGAATAATGAGTGAATGGTTACAAATAGATTACAATTAAATGGTAATAATATGGGAGGGGATGAAATAAAAATCAGGGTGTGGGAGTAGAAGTGCTAGGCCACTATTTTCCAATTATGACTCGATTTTGGATTTAAAATAGCCCCCCATCCATGCTCTATGTATCATATAAGATATATTATAGGGTAGATAGAACTACCCACCAACACACATCCAACTGATCCACTATGCTACTCAATTGTCAATACTTTTCTCAAAAAAATATTCAAATTGCTCAAAAAATTTCAAATTTCAAATTTCACATCCATATACCCCAGTAGGGTATGTTAAAATCGCTGAGTAACAGTGTTTGCATATATCATGACTTATTATAACTATTTTAATAACTATCACTCATCTACTCATCTCACCGTTATCACATATCTCCATCTATCTCACTACTATACTAACTATATCCATCATATCCTATCACTACTCATCACATATATACTATTCACCTTACCCTATCCCAACTCATCCACTACACAACCTACACATCACCACATACACAATCTCCATCTCAATTTTCACTCTCACAATTTCAAATCCAATTTCCTAATCTTACTTTACATTTCAAATTTGCCTTATCACTAATCCATCCTAAATTTCCATCTCAAATTTCAACTTATAATAATAAAATAATAAATACTATTTTTAACTTTACATACACTAAAGTAAAGTGTATAATTGACTTATGGGATTGGAGGTGTTAACATGACAAGTAACGAGCATCAACAAATCATCAACCTGATACACTCACTAGCCAACCAAGACAAGTACATGCTGAGGTTACATGCTAGGCAACGTATGAATGAACGTAGAATGACCGACTCTGATGTTAAAGATATACTAACCAATGTTAAACGAGTACTACGAACAGATGAAAACAATCCAGACGGTGTTACATCGTATAAGATAGAGGGTGGCATACATAACCATAGACTAGCCATCAAGTTCAACCTAAACGAACTAATTATAATCATTACAGTAATGGATAGGCACTAATCTGTGCTTATCCTTAATAGGAGGAATAATGTATGAATAAGCTTACTAAGTGTGTAGAGTGTGGTTCAACCAGTCTAATCGAAATCAGCCATACAATGGAACATAATGAAGATGGTAAAGTGTTTGTTATAGAGAACATACCAGTAACACAATGTAACGTATGTAATGATATATACTTATCACCTGAAGCAAATAGATACATTGATAAGCAACTAAGTATATTTCGTTCTGGTGGATTCGATAACAAGGCCAAGGAAGTTACTAAGAGTAAAGGGATAACTCAAGAGGAGTTAGGCAATAGGCTTTCAGTAACTAAACAACGAGCTAACCAGATACTCCATGATTACAACTTAGATGTTCAAACGATGATCAAGGTGGCTTCTGCAATCAATGAACCAGTCAAGAATGTGTTTGATTTCCGATCCATACAGGAGAAGGATAATAAGTTTTACATTAGTTAAGCCGTGATAGGCTTTTCTTTTTACCTTAATTACAATAAAATAATATTGATAATTTTATAAATGAGTTGTATAATTATTGTATCCATTAACGCTTTCACTCTAGCAATGGAGTTTTACATATATGATTCATTATTCATTTAACCATATAAGAAAGGAGGACTAAAGTTATTGCTCGCAAAAAAAGACTCACAGTAACAGACATCATAGGCAGCGAAGTTGAACAATGGCAGCAGGGTGAGATTATCACAATTGAAGCTGGTACAGGTGTAGGTAAATCATACTTCATCAAGAACACTCTATATGAGAAGGCTAAACGTGAGGGAACTAAGATACTGTTCCTCCTTAACCGAACACGACTGAGTGAACAGTTTCAACGTGAGATTGAACAGGATAACAAGAATGATACTATTGACATTTTCCTGTATCAAACTATTGAGAGTGCGTTACGTAAGAAGAGTAGAGTTTTCAGCGACAAGTATCAATACATTGTATCTGATGAGTTTCATTACTTCTTAACTGAGTCAAAGTTTAACTTCAACACTGAGGACTCGTTCAATATGATATTGGCTGATAGCAGAAAGACAAAGATCTTTATGTCAGCTACAGCAGATTCATCTATTGAGTACTTTAAGCACAAGGGTATTCAATACAGGAGTTATAATGTTCCTCATGATTACAGTCACATCAAAGAATTGTTGTTCTATAGAAATGATAAAGTGTTAGAAAAGTTTCTACATACGATTCCTAAGAATCAAAAGGTGATATGTTTTACTAAGTCAGCAACTAGAGCAGCCGATTTACATTTATTATTTAAAGATTCACTTTTTGTTTGTGCTGAGAAGACAGTATCTGGAGTAGGGAAGAAAATTGATAAAGAAAAAATTAGTCAAATGCTTACAGATGAAAAGTTTGAAGAGAAATTCCTATTCACCACATCAACACTTGATAATGGTATTAACCTGAAGGATAGACAGATTAAATATGTTATTGCTGATATTGAAGACGTGGATACTCTGATCCAATGTTTGGGCAGAAAGCGTATTATGGATGGTCGAGATAAAGTTACTGTTATTATCAAAGACATGTCCAATAAGATGATGAACAAGAAGATGGTTCAGTGTGAACGTACGATTGTCCCAGCGAAATATTTACTTGAAACTGGATCTGCTGAGTTCATTAAAAAGTATCGCAGAAGCAATAATCCTCTTATCTACGACAAAGCAGCAAAAAACGTGGTTGGATATGAGAAGGTAGTAAATGAAATAAGATACTTTAAAGAATGCTATGATCAGATTTTGTACAAAAACTTACTTGAGAAAGAGGAAGGATACATTAATTATATGAAAGATAAACTTGGACAAGTGAATCACAGTGTATTAGACGATACAGTTAAAAAGGCTACGATATCAGATTATCTGGATGGAATTGTAGGTAAACGGTTATACAAGGAAGATCAAACTGAATTAATAAAAAGAATTGATCTGAGAGATGGACGTGGTAGATTACAGAGAGATTGTGATCAATTAAATATTTATTTCCAAAAGAATGATTTGCCATATAGTTTGAACAATAACGATAAAACTAACAAGGACAGAAGGCGGAAATTGGGGGACGGTCAAATCAACCCAAATTACAACAAGAGATGCTGGATTTTGGCTAAATATCAGGCTTTTGACGTGTAGCTTGCGTCCAAAACGTGGAATATTCCTTTATATAAGGGTTTTAATTAGAAAATAACATAGTAAAATCGTTGATACATAAGGGTTTTTGATCACCTTTGCGTCCAAAACGTGGAAAATGAAAGTACATATTTGATTATTTTTGATGTATTGAAACTTGAAAAAACGTTGATACATAAGGAAATATTGGATTTACGATTAATTCCAAAATAATTCACTTAATAATAGGTGGCGAGATCCATTCCGTTACACTCCATGGCTGTCGCTTCACCTTCATCCACAACATAAACCGTTGTGTCTGTCATTTGGTTTACTTATTCCTTAGCTTAATTCAAATTATTAACACATTAAGTCACTACTAAAAAAGGTGGCTTATTTGTGTTAATAATGAATAAATAATACTAGACAATCATATGTTTATCGTATATAATAAGTATATAAGGTAAAGGAAAACGAATAGAGGAGTTGAAGCTAAATGTGTCAAACTAAACTGGCAATTATGAAGTCACAATGGGCACGTAAGCAAGCACTAAAGAGTAAAACAATCGTAGGTGCATTGATCCTTCGTTAATATATAATAACAATAAAATAATAAAATATAAGGTGGTAATTATAATGACAAACTTCAACCAAATGAACATGGATTACAAAGTGGATTATCTTTCAGAGCTACTTGCTAACCAAATTCGCAAATTTGACGACAGATATAGTAACTTGTCCGATGCTGATAAAGGTTCTGTGAAATTGGGATTTCATCTTGATTTGACTGACAACAATGTCGATGTTACCGATGAATTAATTGAAGCTGTAAAGGCTGAATTCTCTAATTCTCCTATGGCTGACATGCTTATTGAATTCATGCAAGCAAATACTACTCAAGTGACAGAGGATCAAAAAAAGATTTTCAATGCACTAGAAGAAGGACGAAAAGTGAGTATTGTAAAATTCTCTGAGTTTGGATTTCCGCAACTCACTCATACGGTTATCGAGTCTGTAAAAGTAGGCCGTTACGCTCAGTATAATAATGTATTATACATAAATCACAAACCTAAACGTAAGCGGATTAGTTGGACTGAAGTTGTTTTACCTTACCAAGAAGTAATAATTTATGATGGTTGGATTGATTTTGATATTGATGCAATCTCCAATACAATCACATCTAATCATTCTATAACTGTTAAACAATCTAAATATACAAGTTTTGATCCTCAATTTATGAATGATATCAAGTCTAACTTAAATTTTAATCCACTGATCACAATCAACAATAGAGAGGAGGTAATCACATGTTAAGAATTTACTACATAAGTCCAGTACATAAAACAAACCCATATGCAGCGTTTAAGCAGCCAGAGCAAAGAGTAATCTCACAAAATCACATCAAACGTTCGCCAGTAGGGTTATCCTTCAGCCAGCACCTTGAACTTGTTAATTCATTGATTAAATAACAATAAAATAATAAAATAAGGATGTGTATTAGAGTGAAAAAGTTTACTGTATTGTTGATGGTGTTCGTATTGTCTCTGATGGTGTCTGGTGTGACTATGGCAAGTGGGACTGAACAAGAGTCCAAACAGGCCACTATGACAGTCGATAAGGTGTATTACATGAAGGGTAGTGGTTACTATGTTGCTCATACAACAAAGGATGAGGAAGGACACTTCTGGGTGCTACAGGTTACTGATATCGCTATCCCTAAAGAGGATAAGTCATTTACAGAGGTGTTACGTAAACAATATCAGGGTAAACAAGTAGTTGTAACATATGCAGAACCATTGAATGATGATGAAGAGGTAGAAATCTGGGGAGTTAAACTTAAATAGTTGACAGGTTTGTATTAAAGGTATATGTTAAAGTTAGGTTATGATTATTACGAATGATTGAGGTGGTAGCTACTCTTGGCGGGGAGGCTATCAAAGAGGGAGACTCTACTTAGGTAGAGTTTTTTCTTTTTCATCAATTACAATAAAATAATACTTGTTTTAATGTAGGAAATGCATTATAATAAGATTATCAAATAGATGAGGTGATTCGGATGCATTACTTAGATAAGCAAGAAGCTAAAGTTAACATCATGTATAAATTGGTGGACGCAGGTTGGCGAGTTTTTGGATATAAACAAGATGAATCCGATTCAATGGTTGATTATTATTCTCCTGCTTCGTGGTCTGGTGTCGCAACTAAGAACGGGTATGTATTGCTGGTTGATGTGTGCAAATATAATCTTTCTGATTCTGGTCGCGAAGTAAGAAAATATGACTACAATAAGCAATCATATGTTGCAAACTCTCGTATCGAGAAATTAAAAGCTATGATGATTGACGCAGCTTCTACAGAGAATGAGAAGGCTTCATGTGCTGTACTAATTGAAAAAGAAATGGAAAAGGCCAATGTTGAGCCATCTTATACAGTTATCGAAACTTATCCAACTTTTGTATTTGCTAATCCCAAAGGTGCAAGTTGGCACATCGAGAAAGATGGTCAAATCATTGCAAAAGGTAACGGAGTTTACGCAACCAATACATATGATTGGGAAAACAAAGAGAAATCTGCAACCCAACAAAAAGAAGAGAAAGTTATGTCTTTGGTTAAACGTATTGAAAAAGCTTTGACTGATGCAGATGCTCTACAACCTGAAGTTGTTAAAGTTCCTGTTAAAACAATTCAAGTAGTTGAAAAATCTGTTACTGGAGTTACTGAAGCATATATCAAAGAAGGATTCACATTTGTAATGAAAGTTGGATACACTCATGGAGCGAGTAAAGGAAACAGATATACATTAATTCACATCGATCAACAGTTTAATAAATATCACACTTTTGCAAAGTTAGGTAAAAACAATAAACCATCTAAAAGCATTGATAAGTCTTGGAGTCTTTCCGTTGATAAAATTAATGCCCTGCTGGGTAAAGGGCATATTGCCGTTATTGAGTTTATTGAAGTTACTGAGTATGTAGAAAAAACAGTTTACAAAAAGACAGCGCGCAAACAAACCGTATCTGATGTTCCAGCAATTGAAACTACTCAACAAAATGATAGTAATGAAGAAATTGGTGAGACAGTAAACAAAAATAGTAACGAAGAATTAAAAACTGTTTCTGTTGTTTTGAACGAAGAAAAGAATGGTATTGAAATTTCCTTTGCTGAGAAGCCAGAGTCTGAAATAATTGAAGAACTAAAATCCAATGGCTTTCGTTGGTCTCGTTTCAATGGTGGTAAGTGGTGGGCAAAACAATCTTCTGAAACAATTGCATATGCTGAGTCGCTTGCGGTAAGCAATGACGATTCACAAAGTGTAGTACAAGAAGATGAATTTGAAGCTTCTCATATACGAGAAAATAATATAAAAAATATAAATGAAAATGAAAATGTTTATACACAGGAGGAAAAAACTATGAACAACGAAGAAACCGCAAACAACATTGAAGCCATTGACGATATATTTGCAAAGTTTGATGATATTGAAATAACTAATGATCAAAGAATTGCTGATGATGACTACACGTTTTGTAAAGAGCAAGAAACAAAATATAAAGCTCTCTTATTGGCCTACAATGGTTTTAATGATGAACTTAACAAAATTTCTCATGGTTCCTTTCATGGCGTAATGAGTTCTTATGATTATGAAAATAGTTTAACAAAGATCAAAGAAAGCTTCATAAAGAATATCTGTTATCACTTTATAAATAAATATAAAGTAACAATTGAAAGTGAAAAAATAATCAAAAAATTGAATTTTGAGAGTGGTTTTCAAGATATCTTGGACAATATCTTTACTCAATTGGATGGGTACTCATTTACTGAAAAAGCCGAAAAAGAAATTAAAGATAATACCAAAGAAATATTCAAATATGGAGAAAAAATATTAATTAAGGGTAATAAACTAAATCTTGACGGATATTTTGCACATTACGATTCGATTTGGAAGAGATATGAATTAAAAGAGGATAGCATAATTAAAATTTTTACATCATTACAATTATTCGATAGTGGATCACTTACAATAAACGAAGAATTAAAAGATAAGTATTGCGGATATCAAAATCAAATAAAATTAGAAAACTATGAACGCTATGCAACACAAACATTGAAAAAAGTAAAATCAATTAAATTTTATAAAAATGGGAAATTGGATATTGAATTTATCAGCAATCAAGAAGCTGCACGATTCGCGTCTGAATATTGTGGATATAAAAAAATAGCTATGTAATTGGAGGAAGGAGTTTAAACAAGTGGCATATCAGATTACAACTATTTCTGTTCCATTAAATAAGAGAAAAAATATAAATGATAAAATAATTCATCTAATTGATAATGGTTTGACTGAAAAATACGGAATAACGAAACAAAACATTTTCGATACATACACAGGGAACGGCGGTCTTCATGGATTGAGCTTTTCTGACTATAGAAGTTTCCATGAATACACTGAAGCCAAGAAGGATATGGAGGTGGGGCAGTTCTTTACACCTCACTTTCTATCTAAATTCCTCATCGACTGTCTTAGACCATCTAAAGACGATTTAATCGCGGATATGACTTGCGGCATGGGTAACTTCTTTAATTGGTTACCTAATCATAATAACGTATATGGAAATGAACTTGATATTAGAGCATTTAAGGTGGCTAAACATCTCTATCCAGATGTAAACATGTCTCATGACGATATTAGAAATTATGAACCACAAATCAAGTTTGACGTTGTATTGGGAAACCCACCCTTCAACTTGAAATGGGCTTACAATAACGAAGAATATCTAAGTCAATTATATTATTGCTTGAAGTCGTGTGAACTTCTTAAACCTTCAGGAATACTTGCTTTGATTGTTCCTGTGTCGTTTCTAGCTGATGATTTCGCAGATGGTGGTATGATCAAGACATTAAACGATAAATTCAACTTCATTTATCAAGTTGAGTTACCTTCTGATTCTTTTGAGAATGTTGGCGTAAGTAATTTTAGAACTAAGGTAATGTTTTTTCAAAAGAAGAGTCAGTATATTGTGTTTGATAGACCATATGAAAGTACTATTTCATCAATTCAAAACATAAGTGAATCAGGCAGTGATTTCATTTATAAAACATACATAGAACCAATCGTTAAAGAAAAGGAGAAAATTAAGCATAAGATATTTTTGGAATCATTAAGAAGCGGAAGCGAAGATAGTAATTATCAGGAGGCCGTTAAAAAGCTATTATTTGATATAAAGCGCAATCCTAAAATTAGCGACAAATATACTAAATGTTTGGAAAAGGTTAATCAGTTAGCCTCACAAAAACAGCCTGAGTCGATGAAATATGAAGAGTGGGCAAAAGTTAGGTTAACACCAAATAAGGTTTTATCATATCTGAAAAGAATAGTTAAGAATCAACACATAAAAGAGATTGATACAATAGAGTTAGTTAAAACAGCTTCAGGTTTAAAGTACAAAGCTTATTCTCATAAAGCGAAATTGCAACTATCTAAAATGAATAAAGTAAAAGAAGCATCATTTGTAGATATGATTATCAATGAAACATATCCTTTTGAAGATCAAAAGTTTAAAAAGTTACAACAAAGAAAAATTGATGCTTACAAGAAGCAAACAGAGCCATTTAAAACAATGTCACAAGATAAATATATCTCTAAATGGTTAAATGAATATGAGTTAAACGACACTCTGAATGACCGTGTAATCAAACTCAACGATATACAATGCGATGATATGGGGAAGATGCTTCAAAAGCGATATGGGTTGTTACAGTGGGACTGTGGGGGTGGTAAATCTCTTGCAGCCCTTGCCTATTCTCAGTATCATCTACAGCACAACAATGTGAGAAATATGTTTATAGTTGCTCCAGCAATTGCAATCACAGGTACATTCGAAACGATACTTGCTAGTTACGGAATTCCTTTTGTGAAAATAGATTCATTACAAAGCCTATCTACCATTAAAATGTCTGATATTGTGTTGGTAACGTTCAATATGCTCACTAAGTATCAAAGACAGATAAAGAAGTTTATCGGCTTAAATGGGCGAAAAATTGGCTTAGTTCTTGATGAGAGTGACAGCATAGCCACCATGACAAGTAAAAGAACGAAAGCTACGTTAAACGTATTTAGGAATGCAAAGTATAAGCTGTTGACAACAGGTACGAGTGTTAGAAATTCAATAGGTGAGGCATTTCCACAATTTCAGTTACTTTATAATTCCTCGGTTAATTTCTTAAACCAGTGCAAAGAAATATATGTAGAAGATAAGAAAACAAAGGAATTAAAAACTGAATTAAATAGTCATTACCTAAAACCATATCCGCAATATCATAAAGGACAAAAATTATTTAAAGAAAGTCACATACCTGAAAAAATAACAGTATTCGGAGTGTCACAAGCTACGCAACACATTTACAATTCCGATACGCTCAAAACGCTAATAGATTCAACGATTATTACAAGAACCTTTGAGGAAATTACAGGCAGATCAATTGCTAACATTGTTCAAAGTACATGTAGTTTTAATAATCATGAACATGATTTATATAAAAAGATCATAGAAAAGTTCTATGAAATGACTAGAAACGTAAATAGAACAGGTAATAGTAGAAAAGATAGAATGTTAGAAATCCTTCAACAACTCAATATGCTTATTAGGAGTTGCAGCGCTCCACACCTTTTTAAGGAATATGAAGGTAATGGATATTCGTCTAAGTTTGAGAATGTGTTTGAGAAGCTGAGTAAGTGGGATAATGAGCCCATTGTAATCGGATGTAGATTTAAAAAGACAGTCTATAGCTATGCAAATTATATCAGCAAACTATTCCCAGATCGTAGACTGTTTATTGTTACTGGAGAGGACATGAACCTTAAGCAAAGAAAACAAATGATAGTCGAGATGAAAAAATGCATTAATCCTATTATGGTTTGCACTCAGCAATCATTGTCTAGTAGTATAAGCATCAATTACGTAAACAAAATCATTGTTCCAGAGTTGGCGTGGAATGGAGCAAGCTTACATCAGTTCACAGCTAGATTTGTACGTTTTGATTCAGAATCAGACAATAAAGAGATACACTATGTAACGTATGAAAATAGCATAGAAAGTAATTTGCTTAAATTAATATTGAGTAAGGAAAAACTTAATTTATTTATGAAAGATGATGAAATAAGTGATGATGAATTATACAATCGGTTTGGTGTAGATTTTGATATTGTAAACATGTTAATGACCAAGGAGCAAGATAAGGACGGATATACTAGATTAAAATGGGGACAACAGGAGATAGTATAGATAAAAAACATTTAAATAACAATAAAATAATACTAGACAAGGTAATAAAAATGGTGATATAATTACATTAACAAGTTAACCACTAAGGAGATGATACATATGTTTAAATTTATCAAAGGAATCAAAGAAGCTAAGGCACAGAAAGAAGCAACTCGAATTGAAGAAATTAATGTTCGACTTGCGGAAGAACGTGCTAAACATGAACGCATCTGTGCAGAGTTTGCAGCAAAAGAAGTTGCTCGACTAGAAGCAATGCGCAAGGAAAGTGGCGAGAAATGGAAACAGCGCTTTCGTGAAGAGTGTGAACTTCAGGGCAAACAAGTACCAGCATACATGAAGTGATATAATGATTTTCATATGAGGAGGGATACGATTGGAAAAGACTAAGTTTGATGGTCTATACGAATACATGGGCTATGTAATATACAACGGTGGATCTAAACATGAATGGGACGTGGAACCGATCCATTGGGACATAAAAGCCGTTGAACGATTTAAAAGTCAATCAGAAAGCCATAAGACTTTAGCCAAAGCCAAGAAGTGGATTAAAGAAAATGCAGATTTGGTCAGAGAGAAAGACTACTTATAAGTTAATTATGAGTAGTCTAAAATTATAAACAATAAAATAATACTATACAAATATATAGTATAGTGATATAATTACCTTATCAAGTAAAGATAATACATAAACAACGTATCGGAACGAGAAACGATTTACTGGAACTAGATAATATACTCATTTGATCAAGATATTAGGAGGAATTAACAATGAAAACAAAAGAAGAATTGGTTGCCCACTATGAAAAACAATTGGAAAAGGTTATTGGTGCATGTGGAAATGATCATAGAAAAGAAGACTACATTGATCATGCGAAAGCTAACCTTGAAGCAGTAAAGAAGGGTAGAGGTTGGTAGGTGGAACATGGACTTATATAAAATTTACGAAGGAACTATCAAGGCTATGCAAAACACTCCATGTAAAGTGGCTGTGTTCACGGATGGAGAAAATACAAAAGTGTTTCAAAAAGTGTTCTACAAAAACAACTTGAATAGACCTAATTGGTTTAGAAATATCATCTTAGAGAGAAGCAACCTAACTTCAGTTGAAAGTACGCTTTTGACTTCTGGCTATAAGAGTATGTAAAAGAGTGATTTCATCCAGATGCGGAGGGGAAAGAAATGGCGGTGAGAAAAACACATAACAGGAAAACAGATAACAGATTTTTCTCTACAGATATGAACGAAACAATTAGTAAGGCGAAAAAACATTATAAAGTGTTTGGAGAGTTTTACGTTAACACCGTTATAATCGACAACATTGTCTCCTACTATGCTGGCAATCAAAAGAACAGCACGACACAAACACACTTTATAAATACTTCAAATTATGGCGATAGAGCGAGTTGGAAGGAAGTAATGTCTGAATAAAATTCTTGTTTTAAAAAGAAAACTATAATACATAGGAGTGATTATAATGTTTACACCTGATGAAGTAGTAGAATATAACAACGTTCTGTATGTGGTTGACTGTGATACTGAAGAATATGTTTATCTGTTTAATGAAAATGACACTCAAAGGGTAAACGTTTGGGGTCGCCAAGATATCAAGAACCGGGGCGATGTAAATGTGAAGTTTGAAATCTTTAGGTATCACAGGGTTCCGGTATTTGAGGTTTAATCAACTACGAGAGGAGTGAATACATGAAAAAAGTACTAGAGTACATCCACGTAACTTATCACTATGAATCCAGAGAAGAGCGAGAGGGCCACGTTTTACAGATGGAGTCCGAAGGATGGGAATGCAGCGGTCAAATTAAAGAAACAGCATCACTACACACTGGAGAATATGTTTATTGTGGGAAATTCGTAAAGCACAATCCATTTATAAAATAATACATAGGAGTGATTGCATTGAGATATACATTTGAAAACTGGATTCAAACAGAGTATTGGGAAGGAGCACTAATTACCTCTCCGACAGGATTAGAGTACTTAACGAATGGAGTTTCAAAATGGGAGCCAAACGCAAACAGAAAATATAGAGTCGTTGACAGCATTAGTAATAAAATTGGTTTCAAGAGTCGATGGAGTATGTATTCACCTTATGACCAAATTGAAGGAGTGAAATAGCAATATGAAGGATGAATTAATCATCACATTGAAATCAACTAATAGTGTTACAGATCTCATAAACTTTGTTACAGAAGTAAATAAATCGAACAACTTATCTGCGCTGGTGTTACCAAGATCAGAAAATGAGCAGCTTCAAATTCAGATTTATAAGATCAATTCATAACCACCTTCATATAATGAAGAGTTTAGATTTTAAATTAAAATGATATAGAAAAAGGAGGCATCTATATGAAAGTTGAAGAAAATCATGACTTAGCTAAGAAGATTATTTATTGGGCTGGTCGAGGACTAGAAATTAGCTACGATATTATTAATCAAATTGATAATGGGCACCAAAAAGATGTTGAGGCTGGACACTCACCACTGCATACGTTCACTGTTTATGTCTTTAGTAAACAGCAGGAAGACTATATTTATATGGTAGCTCATGATGACCCCATTGAAGCGTTGAAAGATGGCGTAGCTTATTGCGAAGAAAAGTTTACAGATTATGTTTATTGATAAAAAAAATAGCTTGATTAGAACTAACTACTGCATAATTATTCGGGTTTAAAAGTATAACGCTCGCAATTCATGATAATTCTATTCATGGTACTGAATAAATATTAATTCTACGAGAATGGAGAATGGAAATAATGAAGATTGATAAATTAGTTAAGCAAATCACTAAGAAACTTGATGCTGAAGGATTGAAATATGAAGTAATAGGGGATCAACACACATTCGCTATCTCACCTACATGTACAATACACACGAACCAATGCACAATTGAGATCATAAAGGATCGGATCACGGTTAATGAGTTGCCTGTAACGGATGTTGATGAAATGATGGAAGAGATTATGGAAGTTGAAGGCGGGACATATGTTGGTTAAGTCTAAATGAAATGCCTATTTGAACAAATTTTTTTAATCATAAATTAAAATATATTTTAAGGAGGTGAACACATGACGCTCAAAGAAAGAACGCAAAAAGTTATTGATGAGTATGGAATCAAGAAATCCTTTATTGCTAAGAAACTTGGAATCAGCAATTCATTGTTTTCATTGTTCATCAACGGGAAGCAACCATTACAAAAGCCTGAGATACAGAAATTAGAACTACTTATTGAATCTTATAATAAATAATACATATTGAGGAGAATGAAAATGGCTAATGCAAAAGTAGATACATATATGGAAGACGTATTGTTGAGAAACCAAAATGTTAGGCGTGTAGAGGTATTAGATAAGATTAAAGAATTGGTTATGCTTCCTGACAACAAGCATGTTACTGTTAAAATGATTGCTGATTATTATGAGGTCGATAAGAATGTAATTGAACAAATCATAAAGAAGCACAGAGATGAGTTCGACGAAGATGGTGCACGATATTTGAGAGGACAAGAGGCAGTAGATTTTAATACTGAAAACAATTCAGTATTAAGAATACCTCGTAAAATGGTGAATGTTTATAATAGAAGATCAGTATTGAGAATTGGTATGCTTCTCAGGGATAGTAGCGTTGCAACTAAAGTAAGGCGGTATTTATTAGATGTCGAAGAGAAAGTTTCGGATAATGTTAAGGGAGAGGTATTAGGAAGTTGGACAGACAATGATTTGTATGTTCTCAATCAAACAGTCAATGAAGAAGTGGGAAAAGGTAAGACAAAAATGAATGCAATAAGAATAGCAGCAGAGAAATTAAACAGAAATGCAAATAATGTTCAACAGAAGTATTATCAAATTAAAAGAAAATACGGATCTTTGCAAGATTATATAGTTAAACATAATGTGATCTATCTGGAACCTTCATACGACAGTCTCATGCCTTCGGAGAACAATTCGACACAACAGCACTCTGACGTAGTTTTGGCTTTAACAACTCACTTAGAGTCTGTCTTGAGAGATGTTAAAATAGAATCTAATCTTATGTCTCAAATCAATGAACTTAGATTAGAGGTTGGCGATCTGAAGAATCAACTTAAATTGAAAGAAGTTCTACTTGAAGGAAAAGAAGCTCAACTGAACAACAAGACAAAGTTAAACAGTAAGCTTAAAAAAGAGAAGTCCGATTTAGAACATAAACTGAGATTCATCTCCCAGATTCTTAATAGTAGCAAAGTGGTTGATAATACCCATACAGAAATTCAAGACACAAAGAAGTATGTGATCAAAAATGGTGTCATAGAGACCCAATAAAACCAGTCTTTCATAGTGATTCAAAAACCTATGTTGTCATCGTTTGAGGTATAACATATACTATATCTTACATTTGAAGAGGGAGTGGATATTTATGGGAAGTAAAATAAAGTATGAGTTTACTAATGAATCTGATTATTTCGTGGTGCTTGGAGATTTCAACAAAATTATCTCAACTTGGGAAAGTAGAGACGAAGCAATTATTGCATTAGACAAGGAGAGTAAACTCAATAAGGATAAAGATATCTTCCCCGAAGATCAAGCTCAGAATAATACTATTTGGGCAGATATTGCACTTGTGGAACCGGGAGAAACTATTCAGGGCACTTTATATGGGCACATTAAAACTCCTGAAATTATTGAACAGCGTGAACTCAGCTTGCCATCTCGGATGTGGGCAGATCCAAGCTTCCTTTACCAAGATTAAGAGTGGTCGATTATATATAGATTAAGAGTCCTGATAGGGCTCTTTTTTTGTTCGTATAAAACAAGACTTTTATCGTTAATAAAGATAAAATAATACTTGTATATGTATATTTATTGTTGTATAATTATATTCAGATAGAGAAGATAATACATAAAGAGGTGTTAGGATTGAGTGCAAGAGATCTACTGAAAAGTCTCAAGGAAGATTATCTAATGAACGACAATTTAAATTGGGAAGAGAGAATGAACCTGAAGAGTAAAATCAGAACAATTGAAGACAGATTGGGTATTCCATTGAACTTTAGATTCATGAGATAATAGGAGGTATGAAGATGTTGAAATTGAATGATGGAGGAGTTTCACTTCTTAAGTTAGTAGTACATATTCTTTTGGTATATGATGTAGTGCGTATGGGAATATCTTTTGTTCACTCTGATTATAATGCCATGATTACAAGAGCCTGTTCTATACTGTTTATAGTTGCAGTATACACATTTACAATGCACAGATTGAAGAAGGAAGAAGATAACTCTAAATGAAATTTTAATTTGATTAGAAAGGAGAAATTAATCATCATTAAAAACAGATACACTATTGACGGAAACATCACAACATTACATATCACAAGAAGGAATGGAAAAATGTATGATGTGCTAATCGACACAGAAGACTTAGAAAAAATTCATAAATATAATTGTGCTGTATGTCTAACTTGGAAAAATAATATAAATGGATTTTATGCACAAATGACTAAGTATTTAGGAATCAGTAATGGAAAAGTAATTAATGAATCTTATACCCTACATAGATTTCTACTGGATGTGGGAAAAGATATGATGGTTGACCACATCAATAATGACACTTTGGATAATAGAAAGTCTAACCTTAGGGCAACCAACAATGATGAAAATTTAAAGAATAGAAGTGGTAGGAACATCAACAATAAATCTGGGTACAGAAACGTATGTTGGAATAAAGGATATAAAATGTGGGCAGTACAACTACAGATAGAAGGTAGAAATAAAGTTCTGGGACTGTTTGATGATGTGAATGAAGCTGGAAGATACGCCGAGAAGATGAGACGTTACTATTATGGAGACTTCTCTGGAAAAGGAAATTGAATACATACTTTTACATACAAAATGAGGAGTCTGCAACTAAGCAGCTCCTTTTCTATTTCTTTTTTATAACGAAGTAAATTGATAGTACCAGTAACACTAGTGCACATATTAGGACAGCATATACAAATTCAATCTTGTCTGTTTTTACATATAGCAAATATGCAATGACAGCCATACAATTTCCAGCAAACCATATTGCTGTACTCTTATTCATTTTCTTCGATCATGGACATAATTTCATTTACATCAATTTCTAACTCAATGCAGATCTTTTCAATATTTTCAAACGATATGTATATAGCTTCACCATTGATAATCTTGCTTATGGTCACATGACGAACTCCTGTACGTCTTGATAGTTCTCTAGCTGATATATCTTTGCTATCAAGTAAATTTCCTAAATGTATCTTTAGTCTACGAGAAACCATAGAGAATCCCCCTTTATACAAAATCAGTTGACAACAGACAGTATTTGGTTTAAATTTAGAAGGGTGTTACCGTTTGGGTAACAAAAAACAGACATAACAAAAGCACCCTCATGAAAGAGAGTGCTTAACTGGCAGTTTAAGGTACTGATCTGTTAAGTATTAATCAAATATAGGTGTAGAATGACGCTCCAGAACAACTACAGCAGAATATACATAAGGAGAATCATAAATGACATACGAATCCCTATATGCAGCACTAGATATCAACCAAAAGGCAATTATATTGAAATCGAATATGAAAACCATATTGAAAACTCAGGACGAAATAGATGAGTTTTATTTGCGTCTAAAAAATGATTTTTCTGAGCTGAATATACATAGAGAACTATATAAATTTAGATTGGAGCAACAACGTAATTCTAGTGTAATTGAGATCATTTATCAAGAGTTTCAAGAAAATCCCGTAAAAACACTTAGTGATTTGTTTAATGAAACAATAGTTGAAACTCATGTTAAGCAGATGTACAAATATAAGGTGAATTTTGGTGATATGTTAGAGATACGGAGGAAAAATAAAGGAATAAGGTTTGGAGATGCTTTGAGTAGATTAGCCATAATAGGCTGATTTGTTCCTCCTATAACGATAAAATAATACTAGACACCGTAAGTTATGTAGTGTATAATTTGATTATGGAGTTAAGGTAACAGCTTACTGGAAAGAGTAACATTTTATTGTTTAGGATACATAAAACAACGTGAAACAACGATATCATTAAGAAATGGAGAATGTTTATATGAACAAAGAAGTGTACAGCCGTAAAACGCCATCAGGAGTTGTAAATAAGCCAGCTTACAAAATTAAGAGCCGTGTCATGGTATTGATGGGTGGAAGCAGGGCATTGCATCTAATGGGTGATATTGGACGCACAGAAGATGATTTGATTAGCGTGAGAGCTGAAGATGATGAATTTTACATTGGAATGTTTTGCGAAGGATTTGGGTTCATGGATGTACATTTTCCAAAAGTGAATGTTAGGCCATTAACTAAAGAAGAAGTCAATAAGCTGAATAAAACCTATCAAACAATTAACGGCAGAGCTTTAGGAAAAAATCGTTACGATTACGAAGGGTATTGGATTGCGACCAATTAAGAGTTAATCAAAACAGTAATTCATAGGGAGATGAACAAGATGAGTATTGGGCTAGAGTACATCACCAAGATATTTGGTGGAAGCTACACAGATGTAGCGAATAGATTACAGATTACACCTCAAACAGTAAGTGATTGGATTAGAGGGAAAAGGAAAATATCATCTTCTAAAATCGATGAACTTGCTACTCTGTTTAAATTGGATAAGCACTTATTTCAAAAAGAGCTAACTGAAGTTGAGAAAATAGAAATAGAACTTGATTATCTTAACAGGCTTTCGAAAAGAGATGCCATGCTAGTTCCTGAAGGCAATGACACATATAATCCGCACAGTGACGTGATCGAGTCTAAATTGAGGGAATTGGAAAACAACAAATTATTATTACGAGTGAAGCGTTTATTGTATTCAAACTCTAGCAATACATTCAACTCAATTGATGATTTAATTACTAGCATTGAAAAAAATGAAAGCATATAGAACAGGATTGCACTGAGGAGTTGAACAAGTTGACTATTGGATTAGAGCTGATCTGCAAATATAGAGACATTGAATATAAAAAGCTTGCAGAACAATTAGGAATCTCATCGCCAACCATAATGGGATGGTTGAGTAAGAAAAGACCAATTCCTAAACCAAGACTCAAACAACTATCTGAAATTTTAAATGAAGACGAGAGTTTTATAACAAAAGACATAAGTATTGAAGACAAGATTTCATTTTTAGAATTAGAAGCGAAAAGGTTGCGAAAAGAACACAGTATAGATATCTAAGAAGAATGGAAACTATTTAAAAGCAGGATATCATTTAAATAAAAAGGAGCAATACATATGATTAAAAGCGCTAAAGCAATGCGAGAATTAGCAGAAAACAAACAAAATGAATCTGACTTTGAATGGTGGAAAAAGTTTGAAATAAAACTTAGCGAGGAAATCCAAATGTATGCAAGCGGAGGTAGTTTTCAACTTTCAATTGATAAGGATAGTAAACTAAACGAATATGGTTTTATCAGTTGTAAAAGACTTTGTGATCTCGCACAAGAACAATTGCAGAAACAGGGATATGAGGTTACATATAGTGCAGGGTCATATCAGATGGACGGAGACGACGAAAGTCTAATCATTAAATGGTAATGAAACAGTTATTTTACAAGAAAGAGTGGATTTGAAATGATTAAAAATGTCTATTTCGACAGTAAAGAATTCAAACATGGAGTATCCTTGTGGATCAATATTGAACACGAAGGAGTAAAAACTAGAAAGCTACTAGGCAGCACATTTAAAAGTAAGGATGAGGCCAATCTCTACATATTAAATATGGCAACTCAATTCATTAAGTAAGGGGGAAGTATATAGTATGGGAGATAAACCAATACGTCCAACCAAAGCAATATTCACTAATGAAATGAAATACAAGGACTTTGTAGAGTACGCAGTAAGTTCATGTAAGACTAAGAGTGTGGGAATGGACAAGATGCGTAAAATGATGAAGGAATTCAAGAAAGCAAATGAAAGTTGAATTTCAAATAGAAAGGTACATGAAAACCGATGAAAGATATCCAGCAGCTTATTAAAGAAGTGGCATAGCGATATGGGTTGGGTTACAATCCAGATCAAAAGAATGTACAAGTAGAACGACAAGATGGAAGTGTAAAAGAGATTACCAATGAGGAATGGGAAGATGTATTTAAAGCAGGAAACTTTAGAAAGATACATAAAGGAGAGACCTGATATGAAAATTAAAATATTCCAATTTCCGATGTGG
This sequence comes from Paenibacillus sp. FSL K6-1122, assembly GCF_037977015.1. NCBI lineage: Bacteria > Bacillati > Bacillota > Bacilli > Caryophanales > Paenibacillaceae > Paenibacillus > Paenibacillus sp. FSL K6-1122. Next base: position 2,630,600 of record NZ_CP150272.1, read on the forward strand.
GCGGTCTATAAAAATATTCTTAAGCTTGACCTGAAAGAAGACATTACACCTGTCGAGGTTGGCTATATCATGTTAGATTCTTTTGACAGGGACGAGTGTTGGCACTTGGGTAATTGGGGTGCTTGGACAGAAGAAAAACCAGAAAATCTTCACTATGACGGTAGAAGTTTTTCAAGTGACGTGGTTTTCCTGAACCCCATAAACAATAGGTATCATTGCGCAATGCCTTTCGGTTGGCATGAGTCAAATAGTTTAGAAGAAATTGTTGAATATATTGAAAACTATAGCTTTGGAAAATAGATAATACCTTATCAGTTCATGAAAGGAGATAATAATATTTCTAAACATATTCAAGTAATTGCTAGACCAGTGAACAAACCGTGGTGGAAGTTTTGGGATGTTAAAGTAAAACTTACTGAAGGCATTGATTACATATTAGACGGATATAAGATCAAATGTATTAATCCTAAGATTAGACACGGGTATACCTTGAAGATTGAGTATAAAGATAAGTTTTAATTGGATGCATAAAGGGGAGTGTATGTTATGGGTTTATTTAAGGACTTGACAGAGATGAGCCGTGAAGAACTATTGGAGTTGCTTGATAGCAACATGAAAAACAACAAACAAGAATACAATTTAGCCGTTAAAATGGGTTCTCTTGGAGTTTCACCAAGCTACATGAGTAGGTATATTGAAGCTACTGAAAAGATTAGAGCCTATGAAAATAGACAAAGAGGATATGAGGCATGAAAAATTACACAATAGCATTTTATAATCGTTTTGCGTGTCAAACTCAAACCGTAGAAATTCAAGCTGCGAACCTCTTCAGAGCAGGGAGAGAATTTTATAGACAACATGACAGGAAGATATATCTGGAGAGAATCGAGTCGATTAAAGAGCATAAATAAAACCGAACTGAATAGGAGGAGGCTGTTGCAAGTGGAATTATTAACAGATAGTGAAAAGCAATTAGTTTTATATTCAAAAGGTCACTTTTTAAAGACTAATTTAACTGATGACATTAAAAGAATCATAGCTGAGGGATTTGAAATTCCGCTGGAATCAACACAGTTCTATCATGTATATAGCTTTGTCACAACTATATTTGTGAAACTTCATGAGAAAAAATACATAGACAACAGTATTAACGATTTCTTATGTGGTTTATTTAAATGGAATGACACCTTAAGACCAGAAGATATGATTCAAAATATGATGAGTAGCATTTCTTCTGTAAAGGCTGTGGGCTTAAACTTAGGGAAAGCAAATAGCAAATACCTTACACCTAAAATAAGGCAGACATAAGCCACATAATGATGATGAAAGTCTGATTTCGTTTAAAGTTCTTTTTAGTATGTTAAACTAATTCATAAAGAGTATAATTAGGTAGTGTAGCTGATGGATTAACTTACCACCTTATGAGATTAAAAGAGGAGGAGAAATGAAATGTCGAAACATGTTATAGTACTTGAGAAGAACAATGGAGAAGTTCTATATTTCAAAGAGTTTGATGAAAAATCTAAAACTCCGCATTTTACTGCTGATTCCAAAGAAGCAAAGGAGTATTTAGAAGGCTCATCTGATCTTCGCTCTGAGCACTATGTCAAACTAAGAGTGCAAGGATATAATGTCAATGTTTGTGAAGTAGTTAATGGATTGCCCAAATAACCTTCTAGTGATATTTGTAATGTGTATAATCTAATTGATGACACCCATTAATTTCGACGACTCCCGCAAAAAAAGAGGGAGTCTTTTATCTGTCTTAGTGTTTTTTCGTTTCCTAAGAAAGATTAATTTTACCCAGAAGAGACTCTGGTGTTAAAATACATACAATGACAACTTAGAACCTACTGGATGGTGAACTGTATGAACGATACACTTGTTAAATGTTTAAGAGAAGGTTGCAACAACATTAGGAATGAAATCGTCCCTCTTGGGCTGTGTTACCCATGCAGAGTGTACATGATAGATGCTGCTAGAATGATTAGAAAGTCGACTAAAAAGGCAACTCACAAGGCAAAAGCAGATATGGTGAGGTATAAATACAGTGTATGCAGTGTTAAGAGCTGTAAAAAGAGATCATTTATGAGAAACAGATGCAGGAAGCACTATATTGAGTTTATGAGCCAAATTTCTAATAAATAATCAAGTACGGATAAGTATATCAGGCACAGTTATTCATCGACTGTGTCTTTAAATATGTGTAAAATAAAGGATAATATTATGATCCCCTTACATAGAAAAACACTGTATATTGTGATATAATTTAATTGAATTATCAATATATAGTGTTTGGAGGTGAGGCAATGAGAAAATTATATCCTACATTTGGTGTTCTATGTTTGGTTTATCCTATCTTGTCTTGGATTTTGTACATAGCATATAGTAATAGTCCAAAACAAACAGATTATATGGGTGTGGCTATTGATAACAGTTTGAATAATTGGCTATATACGACTGCATACGACTATCTTGTTAATGGTGGAGTCGTGGCTATATTTTTGGTAGCATCAGGAACATTTTTCTATTTAAGCGTCAAAGATAAATTTGAATTTTAGGTTTTGACGATAACTGGAGATGGCTTAAAGCATCTCTTTTTCATTTTAATTACAATAAAATAATACTGTACAATTATAAATATAAGATATATAATAAGATTATCAAATAGAAGAGGTGATCACGATGTACCAAGTGGTTGTCATTGAGAAAATTCTTGGTAAGATTGAAGTTAATACATATGGATTTCCAACTGAAGAACAGCGAGACATGTTTCGTGAATTGTGCGAAGATGATGATGTAATTGTCGTCACGCGGGAACAGGTTGCAGTTTAAATCAAACTATAATTTTATTCAGAAAGAAGGATAAGAAAATGATCAAAGAACAAGAAGCATTTCTAGAAACAATTAACAAAGGTAAATGGTTCACAGTGAAAGGAAAATACGGTGGAGTATATGCAGTAAAAATGGCCAAAAGTCATTCCTATGATGAAAGTATCCACTCGCTATGGATTTCGACGTACGATCCAGAATCAATGTCAATTGAAGATTACTTGAAAGGTGACTGGAAGTTCGAAGGTAATAAGTTTGAGCAACAGGGTGCAGGTGTATATCATTTTGGTTCGTACGAGGTAGAAGAAGATTCGATCTATGATGAAGAAGGAAAAATTGTTATTGAAGCTATGATTGATCAGATTCTTAAAAACACCGAGGACGGATTTGTAACTAGTGAAGAGATAATAGATGTATGGAACAAATTATCAGAAGATGTTGTTGCTTTTGAAATATTAGAGTGCAAGTGAAATGATCCTTTCACTTAAACAGGAGATGGGGGCGAGATCATAATGTACGCTTTTGAAGTTGCTGCAAAGTACGTGGTGGGTACTTTAATTGGGTTTGTAATAATATTCTTCCTACACAGGTTCTTAGAAAAGAAGAAGTTAATAAAAAAGCTCAAAGCTGAAGGTAGAGAGATTGTCTATATTAAGTTTAAAATGGACAATAAAGTTAGAACCGGAATCATAGTAAACACTGACAAAGAAGGTGGCTATCGAGTGTTGAGTAATGGTCAGATCAGAGTAGTTGAACAAGATAAAGTAATTATCGATTAGAGTACAGGAGGAAATCAGATGAGTGCAATTTTAGAGATATTTGGGATAGAAATTTTAGAGTGTGAATACACCGATGCGTCTGAGGAAAGTCTACAATATGAAAATGTAACGTTTTTTATTGAATCTCTATCTGTCTATAACGGAAAAATTATCGAAGTACTACATGACTGGAAGATTAAAGTATGGGACGAACAAGGGAGCGTAATCGACATATTCTATCTTATTGAAAATGGTGAATTTAGGGAAAAACTTTATCAGAAGTATCCACTATAAATTGTGAGGAGAGATAATATGGCTGTTTACAGGGTTAGGTATACAAGGGTTAGCGAATACATAATGGAAGTGGAAGCCAAGTCCGAAGATGAGGCGCTTGATAAATACAGGAATTTTGACTGTCTTGGTAATTACGAGGATCAAGGAATATCAGAAGAAGTTATTTCGGTTAGAAAAAAGATTTAGTCAAATGAATATTTCACTTAAAAATAGGAGGAAGAGATATGTATGGAAAATGGGTAACTATTTGTTTGGGTGATTCAATTGAGTGTAAAGTGTGGGTTAGTTGTACGCCAAGCACATCTGAAGAAGCACTTCAAAGCAGCGCCAGAAGTATTTTAAAGAAAAAGTTGGCCTGAAGAAAGTACATACTAATATGATAAAAAGATTATTTTACTAAAACAAAAAACGGAGGATTTTAAAAATGGGAATGTATACAGGACTACGTTGCAAAGTTATTGTTAAACCAGAATTTCGTCAAGAGTTCGAATTTTTGAACAATGAGGTTCAATATGAGTGGACAGAATCAAACATTGATTTTCTGAAAGAGTATGGAGAGTATTCAAGGGCAACCTTCATCCCAAGAGGTGGACTCTCATATATGCCTGACTGTTGGGAAGATGTACCGAAAAATGAAAATGGAGATCGTGATTGGCGTAATGCATCACCAACAGACGGTTTCAATAGAGAATTTAATAAGGAAACGGGACTATGGACATTTCAGTGTAGTTTGAAGAATTATGAAAGTACAATTGAATACTTCTTAGATAATGTGTTATCAATAGTGGTTGAAACTATCATTCACTTGGAATATTACTATGAAGAATGGGATAAAAGCATCATGTTTGAACTTATCGACGGGCAGATAACAAAAAGTGTCAAAGAAGGAATTAAATACAATACTTATATTTAATAGATAAAAACAAGAGGAGATAAATAAACTATGGGATTAACAGTATCGCACGGAGCGTTCGATGGAGCTTATTCAGCATTCAATCGATTTAGGCAGTTTGTAATGAAGTCAATCGAAGGCAACTATCCACCACATAAGGACATAAATCTTAGTGAGGCACATTGGTACTTTGGTGACGGGTATGACACTGAGACTCATCCGGGTTTAACAGAATTTTTCAGACATAGTGATTGTGATGGATATATTGAACCCGAAATGTGCGGCACGATTGCGAATGAGTTGAAAGTCATTCTCCCTTTGGTAATTGAGCTTGAGAAGTCAGAAGGAACAGGTGGAGGACATATTGCAGCTCAAGGCGGGTTTGCGCATGTTTTGAGGTATTTTATTGAGGGTTGTGAAGAAGCTTATAGAAAAGTGGAGCGATTGGAATTTAGATGAAAGGATTCTTTCATCTTAATATGGGAGGGAAGCAATGGACTACCTTAAAATCTTGTCATTCAAGTACGACATGGTAGAGGATTGGTCAAGGCATGGCGTAACCGTCTTGAAGAGTAGTGATTTATATATTCAACTAATTGAGCCATATCACAGGACAGACTTTCAGTATTGTTTAAGAGCTGACTTTCCAGAGACGTTTGATAGATGGGGTGTGGCGCTGCTTGTAGAGGAATTCGTAAACGATGGGGGCTTCTTGCAAGTATTAGAGGCACTTGATACTTTTTTAAAAGATAAAATAATAATAATTCATGATTTTTTGTCAAAAGGCATGAGTTCGGAATAAAAGAAGTATTTTAAAGGAAGGTGAATAATTATAATGCCTGTGCTATATCAACATTGGAGGTTTTCTGTGGCTGAAGGATACAGTGGGAGAAACTTGGTACTGCAAACATTGCCATCGTAAACTAGTTGTTATGTCTTATAGAGGAAAAAGGAATGACGATACGCTGGAGAAACCTTGTCGCTGTACAATTAAGTAATTAATTACAATAAAATAATATATAAAAGGAGATACAAAAAAATGAACACATATAATATCATTGTAAATAACGAGGTAATCGAAGCGGTTGAAGAACAGGGACGTTGCAAGGATACGATTGCTTACATCCTTATGGATAGAGTGTATACACTCACGAGTCAACTCAAACAGGCCGTAGACGTCCGTATTGCTCAAACGGGGGAGGCATATTATTACAATGTATAAACGTGGCAGAAGGCTTTTGGATGGAACCATGTGGGTACAGGATCATGATGGCATATGGGTAAGTTTAAAGGAAGCTGCTGAACGATACAACAGAGATTGCAATAATACATATTATAAGACGAGATAATCATTCTCGTCTTTTTATTATAATAAAATAATATTGATATAATTAAATGTATGTGGTATGATTATATCAGTTAAGAGAGAAACGCCGTATTGTAACGAGAAACATTGTACTGTAATCATACATAAATTAAAACATGAGGTGAATCCATTTGAATATTCCAGTAATTGATACTAATACAAACGAAGTGCAAGCATTAAATGCTTCTGATATTTTTTATGTCACCAGAAAAGACACAGATGGTGAGTCAGTAATTAAAGTGAAAACTGAGAACAATGAATATCAGATGTTAAGTAGTACGGAACTAATAAAGTATCTGAGCGATACTGGGGAATTCGTAAGATCTGACAGAGGCACTTACATTAACCCGTCAAAAGTGAAAAGATTGGATAGTACTCAGATGTCTGTTGAATTCGAAAATGGAAAACAGGCTATTGTATCAAGATTAGGTTTTAATGCAATTGATGTATTATTGAACAAATCAAAGTAGTAGATTAACCGTTGCTACTATATAATTGAGTTACGTATATAGTAGCAACATACATAATGATTGTGAAAGGTTTATTTCATTTAAATAATATGGAGGGGAAAAACTATAGATTATAAACAGTGTAGTGTGTGCAACCTGAGTAAGTCTCTGAATGATTATTATTCAAGGGAGGCTTATTCAAAGAAAAAAGGAAATTATATTTATTACCATCCTGAATGCAAAGGATGCACTAAGAGACGTTCTTTTAATTGGATCGAGGAAAATAGAGATCAGTTTCATGTCATTTTGAATAAGTACAATAACAAGCCAGACAGAAAGCAATCAATGCGTCATGCATCTAAAGCACAAAGAGAATCGGGAAAACAAAAAGATTGGGTGAATAGAAACCCCGATAATAAAAGAAGTTATGCCTTAAAAAGAAAAAGTAAACTTTTTAATATTACAGAGTCAGAATGGTTGGCCTGTAGAGAATATTTCAATGATTCTTGTGCTTACTGTGGAATGAGCAGTGTAGACCATAAGCATAAATACAATAAAGAAATAAATAAAGAACATTGGGACGATGAGGGTCTTAATGATCTCTCAAATTGCGTTCCTTCTTGTGGGAGTTGCAATTCAAAGAAATGGGTTTTTAAGTTTAATGATTGGTATGATGAATCTTATGAACACTATGATGAAGATAGAAAGCGAAGAGTTTTGAAATGGATTAAAGACGATTATAAAAGATACATAAAACATTATAATTTAACTATTTCATAAGGGGATGAGAACAATGATTGAAGTAGGAAAGACTTATTCTGATGCACTTAGCACTCAATTGACTGTACAAAAAATAGATAATAACCGCATCTTCTACTTTACTAACTATGATGAGGTGCTGAGAGAAGCATCTCTAAAAGACTTTATTAAGTGGACAACTAAATGAAATGACTGTTTCATAATAATAATGAGGAGGTTATCGGGATGGAATACAATGAAAATGAACTAGAAAGTATTGGTGAGAGAATTAGAAGTGAGTTGGGCTTTTCAAGTATATCTTTCGATAAGAAAGTATCTGACGAATTATATTTTAACGTTTGGGACGGTGAGGGAATCAAAGATAGAGTTCGCTTTAAACCAAATGCTGGGCTTCTTTACACTTACTATCAAGGACAATGGAAACAAGTCTATGGTTTTAAGTTTGACTAAAATGGCTATTTCAACTGAAAGTAAATACAAACTTATTCTGAAAGGTGTGACCATATGTTTTCTTCAAATCAATATCCAGATATTATGTGGAAATTGTTAAAGCAGAAATTCAAGAAATTTAAAGAGCAGAAGACGAACAGATCTCAAATCGCAAAAGAAATATTAGCACTATCAATCCTTCCATTAGCCATTCTGTCAGTAATAGTAGCAGCTACTTGGACTCTTACTTACTTTTTGCATCCTGCACAAGTATTCATTGTTGTTATAATGTTGGGCCTATTGTCGCCAAGTATTTTCTATATCAGATCTAAGTAAAAGATGTGTTTCACATACTTTGGAAATAAATTTAATTCATCATTGATGCTATAATGAGGTGATAAAGAGAGGTGTAATTATGAAGCGTTTAAGACGTGTTACTTCAAGATCGCGAGATGATTTTTTTGTCAATATGAATGTAGGTGATAAATTCTCATACTCGATTTTTTGGGGTTACGTTGTTGATAAGGCTCATAAAGGTGGAGCAACAATAGATAAATGTGGTTTTGAAATGGGAATTGTAACTGAGAAGCATGAAATAAAAAATAATATGTCTGCAACCTTAGAAGAAGAGATTGTTGTCCCAGAACATCTAAGAAAACAGAAGAAAAAATACCTTAAAAATGAGAGACCTGAGATATTCAAACAGCTCCACCCACATAAAAACAAAGACATTGATATAGATAAATTAACTGTTGGAAGCACCAAGAGAGTATGGTGGCTCTGTCTCAATAATCACGAATGGGAGACTACGGTGTCAAGTAGAACTCAAATAGGTAAGGGTAATTGCCCATATTGTTGGCGTGATAGAGAAATAAATGGGAACAATTTTACTAAAACACATCCAAATCTCACGAAGTTTTGGAACAAAAAGGATAATGGAGATCACAGGCCAGAAACATCTACAACTAGAGATGGTATAAGGATAAACTTCACATGTGATAAAAGACATCAATTTAGTAGAATGTTATACAATAGTTTACCTGATTTGTGTCCAAAGTGTAAAATTCAAGTCAGACGAAAAGCAAGATTATTGAGTAATGAGGATGCAGCTAAAGTAAAACAATTATATAAAGAGGGTATGAAGAAGATCGATATAGCCAAAAAAATGGGAGTTCATTATGGAACTGTTAAACAAATAACACTTGGTAACACTTACAGGGATATTGAGTAACCTTAAAAAGAAAGGATGTGCGACCATGACAGATAAGATCAGGCTTCAGGTAGACGACCTCAGAGACTGTCCAGAAGGCTTTGTGGTCGCTCGTACATATTATGGGAAGCAAATACATCTGTTCTCGAATTAAAAACGATCCAGGGAGGGTTACACAGTGAACAATGAAAGGAAATTATCGGGCCAACAGCAAACTCTTATGAGTATTGCAGAGAAATTCATCAAGAACGATATTCCTTTTGGTGATAATTTATCAGGAACAGAGAAGAAAATCTTAAACCTTTTTATCGAAGGGAAATCATATCGTGCGATTGCTGAAGAAGTAGATTACACTCCTCAGAGAGTGGGTCAAATGTTAACAAATAATAGGGGATCTATATACTCAAAATTACGAGCAAATTGGCAACAACAGTTTAAAGAGAAAAAAGATGATACATTTTCTTTAACTAGAGAAGAATTATTGAGCGAACTAGCGAAATGCGACAGAGGTACATTAAATGAGGCATTAAAAGACCTACATCTTACTCATTTGAAGCGATTATGTAAAAGTGTGAGAGATTTGGGAGGCCAAAACTGATCAGCCCGCAATTTTAGATCCCATGTGCCAAACTGAAATGTTCATATGATTGTAAAGGCATGTTTTACATAGAGAGGGGGTTAGTATGGATAATAATGAAGTGGTTTTTGAATGTATAAAATGTGAACACCATCTTTTTGTAGAAAATATCAGTTTAGAGCTGATTGATAAAGTTTCGGGTATGGATTGTCCTAATTGCGGACAAAGAGCTTATGGTAATTGGATTTTAGTTGGTCTTGGGAACTCTGAGAAACAACGAGACGATTTTAATTGGGAATGAAATGCAATTTTGATTAAATCTCGATGGGAGGTACTGTTGTGAATATTATCTTGGAGAGTCATATCAATGGAGCGTTTTATGGATGGAGCAACAAAACATTATTTAAGATAGGTAACCAGTTTTGGATTCAAGCAAGAAATCAAAATAGTTACATGTACTCATTCCAACCTAAAGCCAAGATATTCGAGAAAGGTGGAAATTACTTTCTTGAAGTTGAGAGGATGAAAGGCTCTATAGAGGTGAAAAAGGTAGGGAATGTAGTCGAGAGCCAAATAGAAGATGCTTTCAAAGGTTGGGATGGAAAGACTGAATTTAGTTTAACTAATGGTCAGATCTGGCAACAAGTTGAATACAGTTACATGTACCATTATGCATATCGTCCAAATGTTTTGATCTATCCAGACTCTGGAGAATATCGTCTAAAAGTAGACGGTGTCAAAGATACCATATCAGTCAGAAAAGTACGATAAAATGTAGATTTCACATAGAGATAATATTTAAACCCACCAATTAAATGGCGGGTTTTTTGTTGCGTTCAAATGCTCCCAATACAGCAGCTTTAGACAATATCATTGCAAGAGCCTGAGTATTTTGAATTGTATCTGAAGTCATCTCAGAACGCTTAATTTCAATCTCTAAGGATACGTTCTGTATCTTTTGTGCTATTGCTTCCTTTTCTCTGTTAAGGCGCTGTAGTTCATCCTTAGCGGCTAAGAGATAGGTGATAACATCATCAAATGAAAATGTATTATCTTTCGAATTGGAAGCAGATTTCAGTTTACTATTTAATTTCTCCGTTTTTGCGTTAGCGATAGCATCTTTATATCTATGTCTTACATTAGAATTCCAGCGGAACCCACAAGCGGCAGAGGTTCTACTTAACTTCTCACCAACATCATTGAATGCTTGAAGCTGTGTTTTTCCGTATTTAATATAAGATAGAACTATATCAGCAAGAATAAAATCGTCTTCTATATTCCATTCGTCTTTCCTTTTCATATGATCACTCCAAATTGATTAGATTAGTCTTAATACCATATATATCCTAAAAGTCAATAGGATATTCACTAATATTGGGAATATTTTAGTCAACTACTAAAAACTCTTGACAGAACAAACGTTCCGTATTGTCAGACAGAGAAATTACATCTATAATGATAATATAATATTAAGTAATTAAATGATTGAGTACATAAAGAGTGTGGTAAATATAGATTATAAAAGATAAATAATAAGGAGTGTTGATTATGGCGGTAGCAATGGAGCGAATTATGAAAAAAGAAGTAAGACGATTAGATATGTGGAATGCCGATCTAGGAGAGAACAAAGGAAGTGTACAAGGAGGAGTTAGACCAGTAGTGATAGTAGGTAATGACATGGGAAACAAGTACAGCCCTGTCGTTATGGTTTCTCCAGTAACCTCTAGAGTAAAAAAGTCTATGCCTACACACGTTAAAGTAAACAAAGAAGATCTAGGCCTCTATGAAGACAGTATAATTCTGTTAGAGCAGATTATCACTATTCCAAAAGATAAGCTCGATTTTAAAATCACTCAAATTCCAAATCACCTCGCTGGTGCAATTAACAAGGCATTATCATTATCTTTGTCGTTGTAATATTTTACCTCTTGTTTAGTTAGTATGGGTGAATATAATATTACATACAAACGTCAAAGTGGGTGCTGCAATGAAAAGATATCGATTAATGAAGCTAGTGGATTATGATGAAAGAAGCAAGTTGGAGACTTGGAAATACACAAATTTAAGTTCAGATAAGCCTCACGAGTTGAACAATTTTATGTTTAATGGGTATAGAATTTGCGATACTTTAGAAGATAAAGTACTTAGAACTAATTTAGAATTACATAGATGGTTACAGATGAAAGCCTCTGATTGAGGCTTTTTGTTTTGTTTTGCAATAGCCTAAATAGTGTAGTATATTGATAATGTAATGAGAATGCAGGATATATAATACATGTTAGAAAGGAGTTGCATCTAACAAGGGAAGAAATTGCAGCTTTAGATTTCTTATGATACTTTTTGTATTATTTTTAGACATATGTGCTATAATGTCTATTAGAGGTGACTACATAATGAAGATTGATCGAGAAGAAATTGAAAAAAGAGTAATTGAAAATTTAAAAAGCATTCAAAATTCTAGACAAAAATTATATGAATTAAATTTGAAACTTATGGATCACAATGTACCTTTCGGATTGGTTCAAACTATATTTCAAAATGAAGAAAATATTTCGGACTTAGAGCTTTTTATTTTGATTGGGATAACATCTGCGCTCTATGATTTAGGTGAGGGATCACTAAATCCCAATGATTTATATGGCGACAGAGAGCTACGTGATGCAAGAATACTACTCAATCAAAAACAAACAGATCGTGTTTATTTGCCAATAACATTAAAAGACGTATTGAGAGTTAATTATGATAGTTACATAACTATAATACGGATTGCAGATCTGGTTAAAATGGTTGAGAGCCAATTGATAGTATATGATGAGGAAACTCAACGCGGTGTCGTTTATAAGGAAAGTAAGTCTGGAGGCATTATCAAATCTCCAATTGTCAACAAAGCAAGTGTAAAGAGAATATCTAATAAAGTTGTAAAGAATCAATATTTTGAGGATATGATTACTTTAAATATTTATTCCACTGAGGTTGAACCTGTTACTTACAATGAAGAATCTAGGAGCTTAGTTATAAATGATGGTGTAGTGATATCTATTTTAGATGGCTTTCACCGCTTACAAGGATTCACCGCTGCCATAAATAACAACCCCAACATTGAATTGAATGAAATACTCTCAATTAGAGTGTACGATTATGAAACAGCTAAAAGGTTTTTTAGTCAGATAAATACAATTAATGTGTTGAAAAAGGAACGTAGAGATGAGCTTGCACAGGAAAGAATGTCAGATAAGGTAGTTGCTGATCTTCAACGTAAATCTGAAATCGGTGAACAAATTGCATCATCCGCTTCTGTGAATGATTTAGTTGGCGAATTAACAACATTCGATATTATGTCTTATGCGATTGATCATATATATGAGTTTGAGAGGCAGTTAGATGTTATTAAAACTGCAAAGTATTTAAACGAATTTTTTGCATATCTGGTGGGTACATTTCCAGACGAATTTTCAAGTAACATAAAAAAGCGTAAAGTTTTAACCATGAGTCATCCATTAATGTTTATTGGCTACATTGTACTGTCGAAATTTATGCAGGATCATGAAATTGAGTTAGAGAATATTGAGACATTTATAAATAAAATAGACTTTGAAGATGAAAGATTGTTATCTCTATTGCTAAAAAGAAAGTCTTTAACAGGAAATAAGAAAATTCGCGATATGATTTGTGAGTATTTTGTAAATGTTTTTGGAGGCGATAAAGATGAATAGTGTGTATAGAGATGATTTCTACAATATAAATCAAAAGCAAAGGTTTTTAAAAGATTTAGAAGAATCTACAAAAAAGGCATATTCAAGAGTACTAAAGAGAGTTTCTATAATGGAGAATAAATTAGATAAAGACTTGTACGATTTTAACTTGAGTGAAATCAGTCAATTTTTATTTCTTTTAAAATCTACAAAGATATCTTCTTTACAGCAATCAGGATCTATAATCAAAATGTACATTGATTGGGCCATTGAACAGGATTTGCGTAGGGATAATATTAATCCTATAGCTGCTGTTGCATCATTTGAATGGTATAACCAATTTGTGGACAACAGTCAACAAATGGTATTCAGTGAAGAAGATATTAGTAATGTTGTAGATGGGTGCATCAATTTTCAGGATAAAGTAGTTATACAGGGAATATTCGAAGGAATAATTGGACGCGGAAATAGTGAATTACTGAATATGAAAATGGAACATATAACTCAAATGTCAGATGGTGAGTATAAAATTAAACTGTTCAACGAATTAAGCAATGGGGAAATCGAAGTAAGAGAAACGCCCATATCAAAATATTTATATGACATAATGAGAATAGCAGACAAAGAAGAGGTTTACACGAAAAATAATGGGATACTCAATCCAATCATAAAAAAAAGAACTAATGATTTGATCGACAATGACTATATTATCCGATCAGCGGTTAATTCTAGAGTCAAGCAAGAAATAAATGATCCTTCTCCAGCTCAATTGATAAACAGGAGAGTCTCTAAAATTGCAAAATGGCACAATCTTCCTCTACTCACAATCTTGAATATTAGAAATAGTGGGATGCTCAAAATGGGAAGAGATTTATATTTGAAGCATAGAAAGTTTGAAATGAACGAATGTAAAATCGTTGCTGAATATTTTAATTTAAAAAAAGACTCAAACAATGTCTATAATTTAGGCGTAATGAGGGCAGGGTTTTTAAATATTGAAACCATCAAAAGAGTGTACAAATTGGAAGAATAGAGTGAAAACTTTATTCTTCTTTTTTTTGTTTTTTTAGTTGACTCATACGTGTACGTATGATATATTTAATTCATGAAATACATATTATTTATTCATAACTAAATAACAGAACGGAGTAGCAACAATGATTGAGGATACTTTATATGCGTTGATGAGTTTGATGGATGGAATTACAATATTTATGTTTGCATTTGGGGTTTTCAAATTAAACTTTAAAGACTATTGGAAAGAGATTCTAGTGACTAATTTAATAATCTCAATAGGAACATTTCTTTTAAAGGGGTATGAGACTATTCTAGGGTTTATTCCAGTATTATGTTTTGTGTTATTGGTTTTATCATTAACTTTCTATTTTAGAATCAAACTGTGGGAAAGTTTCAAGTTGGCGTGTTATGGTTTTGTAGCTCAAATAGTAGCTCAGTTTACAGTTGTCGCACTCTTTATGCTTAGTTCAGGACTGAACTTTACACAGGCATCAAGTGAGTATGGTTCTATAGTACAACTGTTAGCAAATGGATTTTTAATAGGCCTTACACTTATTTTGAGACAAAAAAGGATTTGGTTCAGTACTATGTCTTACGACTATAGTTTTAAGATCAAGTTGAATAAAATAAACATTTTTAGCACACTAATTGCAGTTGTAATCATAGCATTGCTGTACAACATAAAGACGGTAGAAAACATCTATCTGACAATCCTGTTCTGGGGAGTGTGCCTAATTAATTTAATGTACATAGACATTAAAAAAGAAAAGAGTGGAATGTATGATTGATAGCTTTGCCACACGGATATCAACTAGGCTGGTTGAAAAATTTCCAGATGAATTGCCACCATTGGGCATAACGAGATACGGTATAAAATTCTTAATATCTAATGTTGTTCCTGTAGTACTACTATTGATTATCGGCTTAATGCTAAATATCGTTAGTGAAGTAGTAATATGCTTAATCTCCTTCTCATCCTTAAGAATGGTTTCTGGTGGGTATCATGCCAAAAAACCTGAAGCGTGTCTTGTTATTTCAACGATTTTAATTGCCCTTATTGCGAAGTTTGGATACCTTTTAAGTGACTACACGCTGCTAATGAATTCATTAAGTTTAGTGTTGGTGGCGATCTTCGCCCCATCGAATATTGAGAACCAAACTAAGATTCTCAAGGAGCACTTTAAGTACTTGAAGGCGATATCTATAGGCATGATAATAATGAGTTTTTTGTTAAATAATTTTCTAATTAGTGCGGCTCTATTAGTTCAGTCCCTTCTACTCATTCGCTTGAAGGGAGGTGAAAAGAATGATCAAAACAAAAATGATTAAAATGGGCGTAACTGCCTTCGGTTTTATGTTGATGGCAGTAGCGACAGCAGGTGTCAATGTCGCGAGCTGGACTGTGATTCATAACGAACCAGTACCAGAAGAAATGAAGTAAAAAATTTAGCTCCCTATTCTTCTTGCAGGGATGGGGAGCTGATTTTAAATGAGGTGAATCATATGGACAGAATTATGGTACAGAGGAGAGAGGGCAAAAAGATAAGTGATGAGGCAGAATGGATCAATGCCGATGATGTTAAGCACTGTACAAGAGAAATGTTTGCCAAGCAACAGTATCGAATTGTGATCCATACAGAAGATGGACAGTTTGTGCATTGTTTTAGTAATGACGCGTTTCTAAGATTGATGAGCGAGAGACATGGAATGATTATGACTGATGCAGGGGTAGTAGGTAATTTAGCTAAAATGAAAAGTGTAGATTATGAGAACGGCAAAGTGTACTTCGATTTGGGACAAGATGAGTACATAACTATCTCAAGACCAAGAACTAATTTAGTAAGAGAGTACATTAATAAGCTGTTTGGAAAATAAGCAGCTATACATAGATTAAAATAATATATTTAAGTTAGAATACTCTGTCAACTGCTGTATCATTCATTGGATTTGTTGTATAATAAATACGAACACAGGTTCTGTGTTTATCATATTCGACAAAGTACGACATCAATTTGGGTTAATATCCATATTTATGCACGTGTCAAGCACTTTTAGTAGACTACTAACAGTCATTGTCAAGTGTATAATGATGGATTATGATTGTTACATAGGGAAAATTTACATCTAGATAACATTATATATTTACTACGAGAGGGTATGAGTCTATGCAACAACAATTGGATGTGCTGGGGATTAAAAAAAGTGCCTTAGAAATTGTAGCTATGATCGAATTTTTGTTTATAAATAAAATTGACATCTTAATAGATAATTGTCTTGATAAATCAGAGGGATATATCCATACATTTATCTATGATTATCGTAAACAGATGATTAAGGAGACAAGGTATGCATCTTATTTTGAATTTGAAGATACATACAAAAATAATAAAAAAGAAGCTCTGGCGCGTTTGTTTCAGGAATACATGAATGATGCTAAATTGGCGGGACTTTTTTGCAATGATCCAATGGTAATTTACAATCAACATACTGCTGACCCTGAGATTAGATTCAATAGATTCGCTATGCAGTTCAGATAGCCGGGATTTCCCGGTGAAATTTAATTATAATAAAATAATACTTGACGAATATAAAATAAATGGATATATTAATAGAGTAAGGTTAAACAAAAGCAAATGAATTAATAGTTTCATCAAGAAATTGGATCTGAGAAGAGAAGCATACAAGAGCATATGGAAGAATGACGGAGATTAAAATAACACGCTTTGCGTGATTATATAGAGGCAGCAAGTTTACTCTGAAAAGGTGGTGGAACATATGAAGAGCAGATTGAGAAGTCCTCCAATGCAACTGATTAACTAGAGAGACACACAATCAAAAAAATACATATACACAAAGGGAGATAATATTAATCAATGGCAGAATACACAATTAAGGTAAACAAGACTCACAAAGGAAAAGAATTCAAAGCACCGTTCCGCTTTATTGGAAAAGTGAGTAAGTTTAGCAAGAAGGATCAAGAGACTGAAAGCTGGGAAGAGCTACCTTATTATGAAGAAAAAATGACCCGATCTGCAAATCCAAAACCTCGCCGGGTGTTGCAATTCAATATCGAAACCGCACTTAGCAACAAATTGAAAGTTGAAATTGCAGGAATGGAACAAAAGTTTGTATATGCTTACAGTCGTACCAATAAAAATACAGCTAAAATTGACTGGAATGTTCGATTCGATAAAGATAAATGGGTCGATTTGAATGGAAAAATCCAAAATATTGATGATACATATCACCTAATTGATTCTCCATGGGATAAAGCAGAATCACTCTCCGCACTGATTAAAGACGATGTATGGGTAGAGGTTAAAGGGGAGTATGAGTTTGAGTCAATTTCGGGTGACGAGAGAGATATTGAATTCCGCAAACGGACAATTAGTTCAATTAGACCTATCATTGATGGTACATTTATTGCTGATGATGGAAAGCCTCTTCCGATTAAAGTAAATAATAAAGAAATTGAATATGTAATGGATTTGAAATCTCCTGATTTTATCGAAGTAAATAGTTTCAATATGCAAATTGGAATTAAGAGTACTTATCAAGATGAAGTTACTGGAGATACAAAGGTAAACGCAGTATTCTTGAAAAACGCTAAAGAACGTTCAGAACCAATGGATGTAGAATTAATTGTATATCAAAAAGAAGTAGAAAAAGGAAAGTCAATGGCAGACGCATTTGCATCTCTTAATACATACGATTTTATTGAAGTTACAGGACAAGATAATAATAGAGCAACGTTCGCATATGTAGACATTGTAGAAGACATTCCTTCCGATGATCCTTTTGCTGATGTAGATGATACGCAAAAAGTAACGCGTCAAGAACGTGTAACTAATGGAGACAAAAAGGGATTGGAAGTAATTAGTTATGTACAAGGCAGCATTATGCGTGAGCTGTTGACTGAAGAAGAATTTAGAAAAACAGCAGCACTAACTAGTGACGATCCATTTAGTGGTAGTGGAAATGCCGACGACCTGTTTGGTAAATCAGATAGCGATCAATTCGCAACTAACAAAGATGACGACCCATTCGCTTGATCAGAGATAGATGTGGGGGTGACTAAAATTCACCCCTTTCCAAATAGTATAAACATTAAAATAATATAAATGGAGTGATATGATTAAATGAGTTGGAGAAAAGATGCTGTATCAAAGAATGTTCCTAAAGTAGACCTACAAGCATACAATGTACTGGTGGCAGGTGGTTTTAAAGCGGGCAAGACTAGATTGTGGAAAGAGGTCATGGAGCTATTTTATCCAAACGACCCAGACGCAGGTTTGCTGCTTGCTTTTGAAGATGGATATACATCATGGGAACTTGAATCGATTATTGATATGCATAACCGAGATTGGAAATTCTTTAAAGAGGTAGTCGTTAAGAACCTTGTGGCTGAAGCCGCTGAAAAAAGAATCGCCAAGGTTCTAGGAATAGATACGATCGATCGAATGTGGGCAATGGCAGAAGAATATATTATTGATACATATTCTAAAAAGTATGCTAAGAAATTTGCTTCTCTTCAAGACATCACGGAGAGTGTAAAAGAGTTGAACGGTCATACACTTACAAAGCAAGAAGTATGGCAGCAAATTGATATTTTGAAGAAGAGCGGGTATGGATTCTTTTGGCTTTGTTGGACCAAAGAAAAAGAAACAACCACAATCGATGATGTCAAGTTTCAATCTATTGAACTGTCATTGAGCAAGTCGGGTAGAGATATTTTTGAATCTCAGGCACATCTAATTGTAACACTGTTTAATGAGGTTGTAGTAATTGATAAAGAAGGAAATGAGCTTGAGGAGAATAAGAAGACTAAAGGTGGTAAAGATGTTGCCTCTAAATTCCACAAGAGTGAGGTTATGATGTACTTTAGACCATCGAACTATATCTCTATTGGTGGAGGACGATTCACAGATTTACCTGATAAAGTTGACTATAGTGCAAAAAACTTCTTGGAAGTGTTTGAGAATGCAGTTAAAGGTCAGTTGAAGAATACGTCAGCTACAGTAGAAGAATTGAAAATCGCTCAAGAACAAGATCGTGATGTGCAAGCAAGAGTAGCTGTCGAACAAGTTGAACAGGTGCAGATGTCTTCAGATGAATTAAAGAAAAGCATTGCTGAATCGATGCAAAAGTTTGATTACAATCAACGAAAAGAGCTGATTGGCCCTAAATTTATGGAGCTTCTAGGGGATTTGGATTATCGCAAATCAGAAGATGTATCAAAACTATCAGAAACATTGAAGTATATTGAGCAACTACAAGTTTAATACATAGAGTACATGAAAGACAGAATTCATAAAGAATTAATGTCTATATGCAGAGATTCATAATTAAAATATATCTACATATAGATTGAAAGGAGGTGAGTTGATTGAAATACTATCAATACTCAAAGGGATCTGATACAGGTTATCAGGGTTGGATTGAAAATGATAACGGTGAAGCCATTGCTTTCATTAAGGATAATGGTGATGTCATCACGCAGTGGTAAATCAATAATACATACGGCCTCACTTGAAATAGTGGGGCTTTGCTATAATCAAATATCAGGAAGGTGATACGTTGGAAGTACTCCTATCTCTATTGTTGGCACTGTCCATTGGTCAGGCAGGATTAGAAAGTGCCAATCAAGCACGAGAAGCGAAAAACACGACTAAGATTGAGAGTGTTAAAGTTGAAAAGTTGGTTGACTCTAAGAAAGTAGTTCAAAAGGAAGTTAAGCAAGTAAAAGCAAGCACTAGCAAGAAGAGTAATGATGATTATGATTGGATGTATTTTACACTCACCGCCTATACTAATCACGAAAATAGTACTGGTAAAAGCAAAGGACATCCCGATTATGGGAAGACAGCAAGCGGAGCAATGACGAAAGAAGGAGTAACAATTGCCGCTGACTGGAAAGTGTTACCCGAAGGAACAAAGGTATACATTGAAGGCGTTGGAGAGCGAATTGTACAGGACGTTGGGGGAGCAATAAAAAAGAACAAGATCGATGTTTATTTTGAAAGTAAAAAAGATGCAATTGATTTTGGTAGAAAGAAGAATGTAAGAGTAAGAATTATTGATTAGTAGAGGATGAATACATATGAGCGAAGTTGTTGAAGGAGTAGGAAAGGACGCTCCAACAGTTACCAATGAACTTGGTGGGAAGCAATCACAAGTCCTGTATCGGTTTGATCTACTCAATCCTGCTGCAATGTTTGAGATGACAAAAGTCTTAAAATATGGAGCAGATAAATATGGTGCAGATAACTGGATGAATATCGAAGTAAGGGATCACATCAATCACATGTTGATTCATGCGTATGCTTATTTGGCTGGAGACACCTCTGATGAGCATCTGTCACATATTATGTGTCGTGCAATGTTTGCACAAGCTGTAGAGTTGAAAAATCAGCAATATCAGAAAGACAGAGTAGTTTGTGAATAGGCTTAAAACAGTCAAATACATAAGTGAAACCTCTGTGGATGAGATGGTCGAACAGATCGTCTCTAGACAGAGTGATATAGATAAGGTAATTGAGTCAGCAAAAGCAAGTAGAACTGAATATGGACTCAAGGTGCAAGCGTTGATAGACAAATTGACAATATAGTAAACAAGGAGGATATATATGTGGATTTTGACTGATTATCAAGTTGACTATATCGATACGGGGTGTGATGTGGTCGATAATGAAATGTTTCAGGTGCAGAATAAAAGAGACAACAGTACAAAATGGATTGATCAATATGCCTACAACAAAATGATAGATTTAGGTCTAATTGAAAGTAAGTAAAAGCTGTATTTCATCGGAATTATAAATTCATATAACAAGGAGAAAACGAATGAATAAAATCAAAGAGTTCATCAAAAAGGTTAAAAATAGATTTAGCACACCAGTTAAACCATTGGCAGCGGACGTGTTTAAGGAAGAAAAGAGCATCAAGATTAGTAAAGATAGCATCGAGCTGGGAAACTTTAAAATTCAATCGAATGGCGATGTTCACATTACTTCAGATAAGGGAATCAATTTGACAGTAGGTAATCCAAGTTCGATCGTAGAAGCTAAGATGATTGAAGCGCCATTTAGCCCAAAATGGATCAAGAAAGAGATTGTAAAATATCCTGATTTGAATAGACGCATGAAGAAAACAAAAAACAAAAGAATCAAAAAGAAAATTCAGAAACGGATTGATGGATATGGAGACAAGTAACTTAGATGTGGCTACTCAAAGATACGATTGTTGCTTTGAATTGCTACGTAAGGGAATTTACTTTGAAGTCGATACTGAGGGATCGCATGTATCTTTCTCCAATTACAAAGACTCTGAGTTTTTGACGGAAATATGTCTCAAGAAGGATGATGTAATACGTTTAATTGAGAAACTTCAAAGCTATGTTTCAGTAAAATAAAGAATTCATTTAGAAAGGAGTTGTTCTAAATATGGAAAGTAATATTACTATCACAGAAGATGAGTTGCTATTGGTAATGGTTTCTTTGACTCTTACGATTCAAACTCATGAAAAATACAAAATGAATCGTGGTGTAGAAGGATTAGATTTTGAAACAAAGAAAGCTCTCTCAGACTGCAAACAACTCTATGAGAAACTAAGTAAACAGTATTTTTAGGTTAGATTAAACTATAAAGATTACAAGAAAATGGGAGGGGACAAGGAAGTGAAAATTGAGATTGATCTACACGAAAAATCAGAAACATATATCAAAGAAACATTCTTAAGGTATACGAAAACTGATGAAAGTCCATTTATGAAAACTATTAAGCATTGCATAATTCACATGTATCCATGTAGTGATACCTATCAAGATGACGGAGAATTGAATGGATATTCAGATGCTTTAAACTTTAGAGTCTCCATTTGCGATATTGAAAACATGACAGTGTATAATTCAAGTTTCCACGATGCAATCTTTACCGAAGTTCAGTGTCAGGTTAAGTACTTCAAAGACCTGAGTACGATGATGCATTTTGAGAGACCAATTCAGTTGATTATGGGCAAAGGAATTCACGTAATTAAGCCTAACTAGTGCTTGTCTTTAAAATAAAAAATGTTTTTAGAAATGGAGATTGTAAAATGAAATCACATCTTAAAAATAATTATTTAAACCATATTTTGGTAATCATTGCTGTAGTAGCATCATCGCTTTTGCAAGAAAGTGTACTTAAACTTAGCTTTCAAGGTATCTGGGTATGGTTTATATTACTGCTGGTTTGTCCTATCATTTTGGCTCATGTTGTCGTCTATTGCTATATGTTGATTATGGGAGGTAGTTATACAGTTAGTAGTGAAGGCATTGTAAATAGATTAAAAAAACTAAAAAGATCTAAGTAAAATTGATAATTCATTAAGAAAGGAGAGATGACATGAGTATGAATGCTATACATGTTAGCGCAATGATATTTTCTGATGATCAATCAGACGCAGAAGCTAAGATGAATGAGCTGGTCAGTTTCTTATCTGAAAGATCTATTATTAAAAGAGGAAATGATCATGTTAAAACTACAATTGGTACGTACAGAGCTAAAAAATATTCCGAGGGATGTAGAGGGTATAGATATCAAACAGTTTATATCGACAAGTCTTTGTCTGTATCTTCTGATGTGGTCAATTCCATTTTAATGAAGTTAAGATCACCAGACTTTTATGGAGAACCAAAGAATGATAATTATAACTGGAAAGATCATGTACATTTCTTTTGATAAAACGATAAGGGTGATAAAATGGTGAACAAAATTGTAGTCCGAGAATATTACTATAGCTGTTCAGATGATTGTTGTGGCGAATGGGGAACAGAGTTGATTGTCAACGATGGGATGGCTGGCACATATACAGATGTTGACATGGATGTTGTAAGGAATTTACTAGAAGCATTAAATGTGGAATTTGAACTCGAATACATATACGACCATCAAGATTAGATGAAGTCGATCACTTGCCGAGAAGCGAGGTGTAGAAATGGCAGAGGAACATTTTAAAGAAATCATAGACACCTTAGAAAAGGGAATGAATTATACTTTTAGTAAGGAAGAACTGGATTTCATGCGAGAGATACATTTATCAGGATTCATTAGTGGACGACTTGAGGCAACAAAAGAGATAAAAGATGAAATGGTCGCATTTTACAGTGAGAGAGGGATTCAATATGAGTAAAACAACAATAGTAAATAAACATCATAAACTGCCCTACGATGTGTACATTGGACGTGGATCAAAGTGGGGCAATCCGTTTAGTCACATGGACAACACTAAGGCGCAATTTAAGGTGGACTCTAGAGATGAAGCAGTAGAAAAGTATCGTGAGTATATTATGGCTCAACCACATTTATTGAAAGATTTACATGAGTTAAAAGGAAAGACGCTATGTTGTTTCTGCAAACCGAAGAGTTGCCATGGAGATATCCTTGCAGAATTAGCAGACAGTATTTAAATGATATCAGCACTTCATCAAGATAAGGAGAGTTTTTAAGTGCCCAAGAAAAGTAATCACAAACATGAGTATGAGTTGATAGAATTAAAAGAATTTTCTTGGTACACTCATGAGCAAAAATGTAAAATATGCGGACATGTATATACTCGATTACGAGTAGAGCAAGGAAATTAACAGTACTCAGTAAGGGAGCAGTATAAGATGTTCAATGTAGATATTGGTTTAAAAAATGGAAGTATTCTGCGTAATTGCTCAATTTTCGAAGAAGTAGTAGAAGATATTAGAGTGAAAATGGTTCATGTTACAGACAAAGGGAAGGTTGAGCAACAGTTTTCAAAAATGCCTTGGGGTAATGAACACCGCTTTGTATATTTTCAGAATGAGGACATGAACGGAAAAGTAAATGTGATGAATGTAGAAAAATACACCTATGTCGAGGAAGGTAATAAACGATGAATCGTAAAGCAGAAATTGAAGCAGTAAAGAATTTAGGGGAGAAGATTGGCTATGGAAATCTAATGGATATTGCTTCAGGCTTATGGGGAATATCATTAGAAGATAAGTATGGAATTAAAACAGGAGCATTTGTACCCACAGTGTTACCATTCATAAATAAAAAAGACAGAAAGATTGCTGAAGCACGATTTGAATCAACAATGGAACATATTAGAGAGTTGATAAAATGAAACTTTGATCAAAAAAGGGTGAGTTAGATATTGAAAGACAAATGTGTTAAGTGTGGAGAAGAAATATATGAGTCAGGATCTATAAGTAGATGTTTGAGATGTGGAAAAGCAACAGTCAAGGAAATACCCGGAGAAGATTATTTTAAAGCTAAAAATAATATAGATGCGAAGGAGTAACATATGGATTGGTTTAAAGATATTCCTGTTTTGAAATGGGATGATCTAGACGGTAAAACTCTGTTTATACGTGTAGAAGAGTCTGAGGGTGTAAAGATTATAGCTGGCTATGATCCAATAGATGGAAAAATGTATGTACTAGCAGAAGAACTTAGTTTTGATAGGAGTTGATTGGAATCAGAGACTTCACCAAGGAAGAATCTAATAGCTATACAAAAGCTTTAGAAAGCTTGTTCTCTCCAACAGGTAGAGAAGGAACAAGGTTGATAAACGTTAATCAATTGATATGTATATTAAAAAATCTAGTCATAGCTGCAAATGAATTAGATTCTGAACTATGCACGATCCTGAGCAGAGGTGTCGATGAAGGCGCGAGTATGACAGGCAATAGATATGAAGAGCTGTTGGACTACATCGTTGTAGCTGAAGACTATTTGAAGGAACAGGGAGTTGATGTCGATTGAGTTATACGGCAGAAGAAAGAGAGGCAGTATGTGTATGTAATGATGAAACAAATGAGTGGGAAGTTTATAGCTGTTCTCCTAAAACAATCACAAAGATCAAGAAAGCTGGATTGGAATTGTTGCGAGTTGATGAGCATGGAGGACATTACTTTAAAGGTGATTATGGACAGGTGTCGTTTCGTGCTAAGAGTACTGGTCGAGTATGGACTGAGGAGCAAAAGCAAGCTGCCGCTGAACGCCTTAAAGAAGCAAGATCAAAGAAAGGACAATAGATGAATAAAGAGACTAGAGAGCGAACAGAGACGCAGAGGGATAAGATTATTGCAACTTTGAAACGAGCTGGAGATTCAGGAGTTACAAATCTGGAACTAAACAAAATTGCTCTACGATACAATGCACGTATTCAAGAGTTATATGTACGTGGATATAAAATACATAGTGAAGAATTAGATGGTGGAGTTACTAGATACATATTGGCTTCAGAGCCAAGAGAACCATTTAAGAAGCCAGATAAAGCCATAGATATTTTGATTGAAGATATAGAGAGTAAATTTAATGGCAACATTAGCGCGCGCGAATTGAGCGAGTATTTAGATGCACAGGGATTCACAGTCAGACGTAAAGTGGGATCATATTGTTAAGGGGGCTTACATGAGAAGAATTGTTAAAAAGTCAGTTGAAGTAACTGAAACAAAAGATGTGGTTGTTTCTGAGTCAGTAAGATGTAATAGATGTGGAGAACAGTATGAAAACGTATATTGTGATTCCGAACGATTTATTGGTAATTGGGATGCAATGATTCAATCATTTAAGTTTGCATTTGGATATGGCAGTAAATTTGATGGAGAATATTGGGAATTTGACTTATGTGAGATTTGTTTAGAAAGTATTTTTAAAGACTTCAAATACGTTCCAAACGGTTTTAGGTCAGATGAGTATATTCAATTGGATGATGAGAGGCATCAGGCAGTTTTTGATAACTGGAAGGTAACTGGTGAGTGGGAAGATTTAAAATATCATACATATGATGAGTTATTGGAATACGAAGACTTGTTCAATGAAGACTATTTTCAGAAGATGATCAAAAAGTATCATCCAGATAAAGTTTAGATAAAATGAGAATATCATTTAGAAATGGAGAACGATAAAAATGGCAAAAGAGTTGTTGTGGTCAGAAGATTCTGATTTTGTATATGGTTTGGCTAATGACTTTCTGAGTAAAGAGGAATTCGTTGAAGAAGTAAAAAAGCAGTATGATGATGGCGAGTGTGAGGTTAGTAATTTTCAAGTGCAGCCTTGCATTTACTCAGAAAAAACTATTCATGCGGATTGTCTCATTCCATTAGTCTCGGCTTATGTTAGTATTGAGAATTATTTTACTGCAAGCGTTGAATATAAATTTACCGAGGAAGATTAAAGAGGGGAGGCGAGTTATTGAACGTAATTAAGCGGTTGTTGTTGAAGAGTAATTTCTTTAGAAAGACAGTACATAGAAGTAGCGAAGAAATACATAAGCAAAAACTAAACGACATTAGTGGACATCTGAGAGAAGTTAAAAATGAATTGATCAAACTACTGCCAACTCAGATGTGGCAGCGGTTTGAGAGCGAAGCATATATTTCAGGTGGATGTATATATAGC
The DNA here is from genome assembly GCF_037977015.1 of Paenibacillus sp. FSL K6-1122. Lineage (NCBI taxonomy): Bacteria > Bacillati > Bacillota > Bacilli > Caryophanales > Paenibacillaceae > Paenibacillus > Paenibacillus sp. FSL K6-1122. The sequence continues at coordinate 2,657,286 of NZ_CP150272.1, forward strand.
CCATATCACGACAAGCAGCCAAAGGATTACGATTTCTTCTTGGTAAATGAATCGCTCGCAGATGAGCTCAGAGAATATTTTATTGATCATGCTGGCTACCATGGAAGCGATATAAGTGGTGGTACTTATCACGACTTACCTTTGATTATCACAAATAATGCAATCTCAATTGGTAAGTATCAGATCATTACTCAATGGGTTGGTGAACCACAAGATGTCATTGGGCAGTTTGATTTCAGGCACAATCAATTCTACTGGAAGAGTAAGAAAGTATACACATTGAGCGACTGGTCTTATCTGAAGGGGAACGCATTAGTCTATAATGAGCAACGAGCACGAGACATTGTTGGAACCATTGTACGTGTACCAAGATTCATTCAGCGTGGAATGACGATTACACAAAAAGAAATGAGCAAGGTGTTGTTGAGACTGAATAGCGTAGGGTTTACAGAAAAGGAAGTCGAGATTTTAGAAAACAACAAACTGGATCGTTTTGGGTCGTAAAAAAGAGCGGAGAATATCCGCTCCAGAGTAATTTATTTGAAGAATAAGGTCATTGCTTGGTAGCTGTTTGACTTAAAGTTTCCATTTGAACTATCTAGAATTATAAAATGATTATTGCATTCATGCTCAGGTGTAATTGAGATGTTAACAAATACATCTGGTGGAACAGTTATCACGATAATTTGAACAGTGTTTATTGTTACGACTACTGGTGGCACTAAAACCATCTCCTCTATTAATTAATGTGGTTAACTATCATTACGTTGAAAGTATATACACATTAAATGAAAGTTATACCAATTGATAAAATTTAATAGATTTAACGATATCGTGATTTCATCAAGAGAGAGGTGAGTGGTTAAATGTTACTCGGGATCATTGGAAAGATTATTGTGTTTATAGCAATCTATATTCTCATAGGTTGGCTGTGGCAGTGGAGCGAAAAGATTATGTATGGTCATATTACACCAAGATTGCTAGACGATTATATCTGCATACTATTTGCAGCCTCAATTTATTTAAACATTGAAGACTACTTGTAGAGAGGAGAATAAACATGTCTGTGTATTGCGATAGTGAATGTGAGATGGTAGGAGCGATTTGTGATTTCTGCATCCATTATAAGGATGACTATACTAATGGTAAGTTTCAGGGTGAGGGAACATGTAAGGCAAAGAACATTCAAACTGAAGCACACTTTTCATGTGACGATGATTTTCATTGCTTTCAGGCTTTGTCAGCAGAACAATAGTTTCGGAAGGGGTTAATTTAGATGTCCATTAGGATCACTAGGAGTAGCGCAGAAGCAAAGAGAGAAACAGAACTCAATAGAGTGTATTGCCCTGAATGTAATTCAGAAGTGTATTTTGGCACATACCATTACGAGGGATCGGGTTTCTTAAGACTAAAAGATGTAAAGGTATCAAGTTACAACTGTCACGAATGCGGTTGTCAGTTTGAGCAAAGGAAGTAAAATCGCAATTTGATTTAGAAAGGGAGAATCAATGAACAGCCACTATGAGTTAGATAAGGCCAAAGTTATGTTCAAGAAGATATTTAATGAGGATGTTGTAAATTATGGATTCGAAAACACAAGATACTTAAAACTTGTAAACCAATACGGAATGATTACTGGTCTAATTCAAAAAGCAATTGAATATGCTGATCTTCATTTAAAACTTCAGAGTGACAGTGCAAGATGTGGGGTTTATGTCGAGGATGATGCGTTTATTGAATTAATTCAAAGTAATTACAATTCATGAAACCACACGAAAGAGGACTTTCACAGAGAAAAGGAGGAAACAATACATGAGTGTGTACAGCGAAATGGAGACACTTAGAAAAGAAATCGAGGAAAAGACTCGTAAGCTCCAAGAAATGGAACAAGAGAACTTTGATGTAGATGGGGTATGGGAGTTTACGACCGAACTAGATTGTGAAGGCCGCAGATCAAGGCGTTTGGGAAGGTATGAAGGGAATTTATATGATGGAATTAAACTGTATGGAAGTCAATGCTATTACTCTCTTCGATGTAAAAGAGTTGGCTTCTTAAGCATTAAAAATAGTAAACCAAGAAAAAAGTCAGTATGTTTTAACATTGAAGATAATTCTATCAAACCATCCGATAAAAAAGATCAATTGGAAAAGCTCAAAGTAAGTGTTCCAGTCGGACACACGCTTAAAGAAAGTAATCAGTATGGCTGCATTACTCTAGAATGGGAGGCGTAACAGTTTGAACTGTAACAATAAACACTGTTTATGGAATGCTTTTGATCAATGTTGTCCAGAAAGTGAAGAGTTGCATATTGCAGCTATTCCTAATACTTTAGATTGCCCATCGGCTATGCGAGTCGATCATCAGGAGGCAATGTACCAGATTATTGATGAGGTTGATGAGATGATGATGAAACGAAATTTCAAAGAATTAATTGATATACATAGATTTATTAAAGATCAGAGGGTTAAATAGATGGATGAGCTATATGAGAAATACATAAACCAACCAGAACCGCCACGCCTTATGTGTAACTGTGGATGGAAAGGTAATAAACCAAAAACAATAAAATTTAAAAAAGTAGATCCCAAAATTTGTTGTCCTAATTGTGGAGATCATGTATTCCCTACCGCAGATCTAATTTTTTGGAGAACCGCAAACGGCTACGATGAAAGAATAGTATTTCAAGATATCTTTAACGGAAGACATGGTAAGAAGAGTGTGTGAAATGTAAATTTTACTGAGAAAAGAGGAACAAGATGAGCTATCAGGAAACGACAACAAACAAAGAAGCAGTCAGCGAGATCGTTAGGGACATCTTAAAAGACGAAGATCATCCAAATACAGAATTATTGATTCACTTTGAAGACGGAGAATGGTGTATTACAAAGGATAGACGGTTCTATTCTTATGGGCTGAAGGTGGAAGATAAGGTTAAGCATCTAGAGGGAGTTATTGAGTCATGCATGAAGGAATTGCAACAATTCACTAGGCCAATTGATTCCGATGACATGAGAGAGATTGTAAATGGTGTGATGTATGACCTGAAAATTGGGATGCAGAAATATAAAAACAATGAGATTGACTAGTCTAATTAGGAGAAAGAAAAAAGAATGAAAGTAATAAATGTTAACAATTTTCATATTAATATCGATGACGAAGATTATGATTTTATCACTAACTTTTACGATGTATCAATAAATAAAGATGGATATCCTTATTGCTCACCAAAGAAAAAATACAAGCATAAACAAATTGGACTGTATTCGAAATCTCTTCACAAGATCCTGATTATGCCTGAAGGAAGAGGAAGGGGTATAGTCGTTGATCACATTGACGGAAATAAATTAAACAACCAGAAATGTAACTTAAGAATCTGTACACATGCCGAAAACATGAGAAATAGAAAAACAAATACCAATAGCAAACAAAGATTTAAGGGTATTTTCTGGAAGGAGAATATGCAGAAATATGAGGTTAAGATTTATCTTGATACAAAATGTACATATATAGGTGCATTTACAAGTGAAATCGCAGCAGCAAACGCTTATAACTACTGGGCTATTAAATATCATGGTGACTTTGCGAGATTAAATGATGTTGAGTTTATGGAAAAAGAGATTTGGGAAAGTTATTCCGCTAGACACAATAAGAGCAGTATGTACAGAGGAGTTTCAAAGACGTATAAGGGTCTATACAGCGCAAAAATATATCACAACAAAGAGAATGTAGTTGTTGGTGAGTTTGAGACAGAGTATGAAGCAGCTAGAGCTTATGATTTAAAAGCGATTGAACTAAAGGGCGTTAAAGCAAAAGTTAATTTTGATTATAAATAATTTAAATAATACATAATAGAGGAGAATGATTGAATGAGTAAACTTTATGACCTTGGTGAAAAGTACAGACGCTTTAATGAATTTGTGGATGCAGCATGGGATGATGAGGATCTGACAGAAGATGATCTGCAACTGTACATCGAGACTCTAGAATCAATTGAAGATGAGGTTAGTGTTAAGGTTGAGAATATTGTTAAGTTTATGAAAAATATTGAAGGTGACATTGAAGCATTTAAGAATGAAGAGAAACGACTTGAGAAAAAGCGTAAGTACCTTCAGAATAAATACGATGGGCTTAAGAGTTACACGCAAACCACTCTAGAGGTAAGTAAAATCGACAAAGTTAGTGCTGGAACGTTTAAGGTAAGACTGCAAGTTAATCCACCATCAATCAATATTGTTGATCCAACGAAAATCCCTGATACATATAAGATTGCACAGGAACCGAAAATCGATAGCAAAGCCTTACTCAAAGATGTAAAAAATGGACTAGAAGTTGATGGAGCAGTTCTTATAACAGATAAAAAACATCTTCGAATTAGTTAATTACAATAAAATAATACTATACAATGTTATTTCATGGTGATATAATTACTTTAACGAGTTGTTATATCACCATTTTCTTTTATAAGGACGTGATACATAAGGTGCAACGCAGGAGCAGGTTGTTAGATTTAGCAGAAGAATTACGCAGCAGTACAACTATGAGATCAAAAAATCCTGAGTTGTGCTTGAACAGTGAAAACAAAAAGAAACAAATTGAAGTGTTGGATGTGCTGATGTTTCTGTATTTTGAAGAGTATTTAGCAAAAGAGTGAGTAAAAGATCTGTTTCATCAAAAAATTGGAGGTAGTTATATGAAAAGAAAAGATTGGATTGTAACCGAATATGCGGCGAGACCAGCAGGTAAGCCCAATCGTTGCTTTTATTGTCATAGCTTGATTGGAGAGTCACACGCTTCCGAATGTGTAATTAGAAACAGAACAGTTGTTATGGATTTTACTATTAGGATGGTAATGGACGTACCGGAGTCTTGGAAGGATGAAGATGTTGAGTTTAGATACAATAAGGGATCATGGTGTGCAGACAATCTTATTGAAATGATTGTAAGAGAAGAAGATGGGTGTTTGTGTCCTCATGTTCAGGCAAAATTCGTCAGAGAAGCAACACCAGACGACGAAGAGAAATGGGGCTTAGTTAGAGTAGATGACTTGCAATCATAGTCTAAGTAAAAGGCACGTTTCATAGGAAGAGGTGAAGAATTTGTTAGAAATTAGTAACGAAGTAAAAGCTGAGATTGAAATAGCACTTGAGCACCTAGAGAAGATAATTTACTCTTCAGATAATTATAATCCCAAATATGACCCCAGAGAAAGCGTATATGATTTTATGTACAAATTTCAAAGCGAAAAAGAAAGTGTGGATGGTAAGTTATCGGTAATTACAAAAGTTCTTACTGAACTGATTACAGAATACAAACCCGATGCCGCAGACAGTAAACGTTGGAGAGAGTAGGAGGAACTGTATTGATTAGAATAATTGAGGGAGATCTGCTTACCGCAACAGAGGATATTATCGGACATCAAACAAATACCAAGGGTGTATGGGGCTCAGGAATCGCCAAAGCAATCAAACATAAATACCCAGATGCTTATCCATTTTACCAGTTGGCATGTCATGAATATGGTGATAGATTACTGGGCTTATGTTGGACGACCAAGGTGAATAATAAGAGAGTTATAGCAAATATATTTGGACAGAGTACATATGGAAGAAATAAGAATGTTGTATACACAGATTATGCCGCTTTGAAAGCTGCACTTGAATCATTGAAAATACGTGCTAAAAAATTTGGTCATTCAGTCGCCTTACCATATAACATTGGATGCGGACTAGCTAATGGGGATTGGAAAGTTGTCTATGGGATTATTGAAGAAGTGTTCAGTGATTATGAAGTAACACTATATAGGTTGTGAGGGTGAGCAAAATGTATAAAAAACACTGGAACGAAGATGGCAAGAGGTACATGGTAAAAATCAACGAAGTTAAGGTAATCACAGATACTAAAGGTCAAACGACTTACTATAAAAATGTTCAAAAGTTAAAGATTTTTGAGAAAAGAAAATACTTCATTGGCTGGAAATGTATTTACATAAACCAGTGGGACTTAGATATAGGTGTGGACATGAAAGAACAAGTGCGCAAAAGTATTCAAGATTGCTTTGTGGGAAACTAAAAAGGAGGTTGACATGGAATACATAATTAGACTTTCTGAAGACTATGAAAAGTGTGAACAAGTACTTAATAAATTGGGAATTGTGGAGTATATTTCACCTGCTGTAGATGGATTGATTGGTTACTGGAGTAGTCTTGATATTGAGTATTTAGAAAAGAGAGACTTCATTGGTCAAATTGAAATTGCCCCAAGAGGGACATTCGTGCTATACGATTGAGAGGAGAAGAGAAATGATGTTGACCTTATCTGGACTATTAGATGTGCTTCCTACGGGAGTAGTCGCAAGAGCTGATTACGCACAGGATAACGAGTGGTATGTCACAAGAAGATATGGAGACGGAGCAATAGTACACTGCGATCAGTATGGTAAACATTCTGACGAAGTTATTAAGCTAACTGAAAGCAACCTAGAGGCATATTATACGATCTTGTAAAAGGTCTATTTCAATTAGAAAGTGAGGAATTAATTTGTATTATATAGGAATGAAATCTTATGATTCTCTGGATGTAGTTGAAACGCCAATTTACAACGATGAAGTAAAAGAGATACTGGAGTATTTTTATGGAGATAATTATTTTCTTGCTTTTGTGATTGAGGGACAAGATATTTTTATCAAAATTTTATACAGAGAACCCATTAAAGACCTATTGAATGAGTGGACAGAAGAAATTAATTGGAAAGCTACCAATGAGGACGAGTATAGAACTAACTTGGCTCGCCTGAATGAGTTAATTAAGTGAAATGCGTGTTTCATAAAATTAAAAAAGGTTTTGAATGGACTTGAGTAATGGTGGTATGACTGACAAGGAGTTTGAGTTTGCTAATCATATAGTTGCTGCGTGGAATGGATTTATAAGTTTGAAACAAAGTCACCCTAACGATAAGTATGAGTTTCATCAGGGAATACATATTCTACAGAAGACATTAGGTATGCGAGTATTACGTAGAGACTACCCAGACTATTGGATTGATAAGGGAGAAGCAAAAGAGGAGGCAAAAAATGCAGCTAATAGAAATGAAGAATGAGTATGAACAAGCAAAAATGGATTACGGGAATGTAAATAGCAAAACAGCAAAAAAGGGTATTGGCGAAGAGATGTACAAGTTAAAACATAAGATTGAAACGGAAGAACGACGATTAAATAGTAAACTTAAAACAGCAGATATAAATGGTGTTCAATACGAAATCCCAAAGAGCTTCAACTATGCTCCAGATAATGAACGATATACATATGAAATTAAAGATGGTTGTCTTTATCAATTTGAGAAAATGAGAAATGATCCAGACGGAAGCTTCAATTCGCGTCAATACGTATGGATTCCTCAAGCAGAAAATAAATACGCTGAATTGTGTGTCAGAGTGCTGGGTGGAGATGCTTATGGAGAAAGATATTACTTAAGAGTTCACTACTATAAACATCCATCAGATATGACTTCATACTTAACTAAAGATATCAGAACAGATAACTATAGCTATAAGCCATTTTATGATTATGTTCTGGGGAAACTGGGGCTCAAACATAAAAAGGATAGACACGAAACAAACAAATTAGAATGGGTAAACGAGGAGGGAGTTTCAAATGTTTAGTACTGAGATAAAGGTTAACGGGAGATTCATAAAAGGGAAAATAGTAAAACAAATCGGATTTCCGTATCGACTTGTTAGCAATATCAGTTTAACAAATAACACATGGAGTGCTCAGGACCTGAAGGTATTGCTGATGAATTTAATCTGGTGGCAAATGAACTAGATACGCAGAGTGAAATCGACTGCGGAATGAAAGAGTGCGAAAGATCAATAACAAATAAATAATAAGCATATAATATTGGAGGACTAAACAATGAACAAAGAACAAGAGGATTTACTAATGAAAGAACAAGAAGATTACAACTACCAATGCTTTGATTCAATGATGAATTCACTTTTTGATTTAGCCAATGAGTTGCACGATAGACTGGAAGAAGACGAAGAATTGACCGATGCCGAAGCAGTGTTCTTGCGGAGTTTTGATCTTTATGTTGATTCATGTTGCGAACTGGATGATTTAGAGGAGACTACAGAAAATGTTTAAAGTGACACCTACCTACAATTTGACTTTGGTAAAAGAAGTTTATAGCGTACAACAGCTTGAAAATGGGCTTACACAATTTCTTTTATTTGATGAATACTCCAAAAGGTGGCTCTGGATGCCTTCGAGTGAGTATATCCCTTTCAATGATACTCAAATTAAGACGAGAAAAAATAAAAAAGCAACAGATTCGGAGTGATTTCAGATCGAAAAAATAATTGAATGGGCAATCAATTACTCTAATAGCGCTAAAAAGGTCGTGGATGTACTTAACTATCATCAAATCATGCCTGAGGATTCTTATAGGGCTGAAGGCAGAATTCAGGCAATAGAAGATGTTATAAAATTTATTGAAGACAAAGCATTTAAAGAAGATTGTAAATACTGTAGTGGCAAGCCATTCGTAGATAGAGAGCCTTTAATGAAGGCCCAATTAAGTGATTATAGTGTAACTATCAACAGTGTCAATTATTTGGAAGATAGTATTATCGGAGGAAGCGCTTCACATTCCTTATATGGAGTGAAAGTAAATTACTGTCCGATTTGTGGTAGGAAACTAAAAGTTTGAATAAAATACATATTTTAAAAGGAGTAGTCAAGGATGTTTTATTATACAATCTCAGATAACGAATATGAAGATTATTTTTACACTACACTTTCACATGACACTGAATTTAGTAAGAAAGAATTTTGTGAGATGTACAATAGGATAATTGAAGATGCAGATAATAATTGTAGCCACCATGTCATTGTTGAAGAATTAAGCAGTAAATATGGATTCAAGGAGATAAAAGTTAAATATGAGATCAATTCTTGTTATAGCAACCATGAGAAACCAATTAGCAATGAGCTGATGACACAAGAAGAGGATACTTTTATTTGCGAAGATTAGATGAAATGAACATTTGAAGAGAAAAGGAGCAGTAAGTAATGAATAAAAAAGTAAAAATAGTCAGACGTATTGATGATTTAGGTAGAGTTGTGATTCCGAAAGAATTAAGACAAATGATGAATATCATACAGAATGATCCTTTAGAACTGTTCTTTGATCATCAAAACTCACAAATAGTAGTTAGAAAACATGAGATTGATGAGATTGATTACAAAGAGTTGTGGAATAAATTTAAAAACTTCAATTCCGATATTGCCGAAGAAATGAATAAATACGAAATTGAACTAAAAAACAAATCGTAAGGAGATTCTATATTCTGAATAATTATTTGAATACGGCACTGTGGATGTTACTCACAATGATTTTTGCATATATTCCCGTTCGTTTAATTACCTTTGGAAACAGGATGAGATTTTCGCATAAAATATACTTCTACGGGATGATGGGATCATTTATAGTAGTGGCAGTTCTGCGAAGATTCAATATTGCTTAAGAGGAGCTGAGGGAAATAGTTGATTTTGCATATCTAAATTCTCCAAAGGGCAAAGAAGAGATGAGTAGAAGACGTGAAGAGCGAAGAGAACAGGAGGAGCTTGAACGTAAGACGGTATCATTCACGGGTCACAGACCGTCTAAGTTAGGGAATTGTTACAGCCTAAAAGATGAAAAGTCTAAATACATAAGTGGCAAGTTGAAACCAGTTTTAGAAGAACTCATTAAGAGTGATGGTGTTGAACGGTTTATATCTGGTGGAGCAATAGGATTTGACCAGATTGCCTTTTGGACCATACAGGGATTAAAAAATACATCATATCCAAGTATCAAAAATGTTGTAGCTGTTCCTTTTAAGAACCAAGCAATTAAATGGACTGATCGTGAAACTCAACACTGGTATAAAAAGATGATTGAAGTAGCCGATGAGGTTGTTTATGTGGACGAGTTGCCAGAATATAAAGTCGAAGGTGTACCCATTGGTGATTATCATGTAGCAAAGATGCAGAAACGTAATGAGTATATGGTAGATCAGAGCAGGATTATCGTTTCAACTTGGGATGGGACAAAAGGCGGTACGGGCAATTGCTGTAGATATATTAGAAAAGTAGGTAAGACATTATACAATTTGAGGCCGCAATATGACTTTGAACTAGACATTACATATGGGTTTAACGGATAGAGGAGATAAAAAATGAAGAATAGAATTTGTGTTTTATTATTGGTAGTAGCAATGATAATGCTTACTGGTTGCGAAAAAGACAGAAAGATAGTTTTTAATCAGACATACATAGAAACAATCAGCACACAAAAGGGTGATATAATGATTTTTAAAAACTCAGATGGACATAAGTATGGTTGGATTCTAGATCCATCTGATTCATTTAATCCAGTTAAAAACGAAACCTATGATATTGAGGTTACACTAGAAACCATCACTACATATGGAGGTTTTATTAAAGGAATTACAGAGAAATAACTTGATGAAAGACAAGTTTTAATAAGAAAAGGGGTGGAGTAATCCACCCTATAGTTTTACCAGCTTATTCTCAGGTATATCATACTTGTAGACTACGCCATTAGTCAGTTCAACATAATAATATCCCCAAGTGACAATGTACTCAGGATGATTTTCATATACTCTAATTACAAAATACTTTCCATCTTCGCTATAACCCTCATCCATCATCCCAAGCTTGAATTTATCTACGTCCTTCTTAATTTTCGAATATACGTACTTGTAGGCATTGTCTTCATTTACAATATATTTCGGCTGCTTGCCGATATAAAGACTATCTCCTTTTAATGAAACCTTCTCACCGATCGCACTGCTCATGCTTCTTACTGGTACATATGTAGTGTTCTTGTACGTTATTGCATCAGTTGTGGACTTCTTATTTCCATCTACGTAAAGATTGACTTTCTGGATTACTGCTTTAATCGGTGTGGTAGTGGCTGCAAATGCTGTTGCTCCTGTAATTGTTGATCCGATCAGAATACCTATGACCAAACCCTTTAACTTGTCCTTCATCGTAATTCTCCTCTGTTATGTGAAATAGATTGCTTATTGTAGTATACAACTTAAATATCTATATGAACTACAAAAATTTCCTGTTGCATAAGGAACGTCTGTTCGGTGTATAATACTTATACAAACAAACGTTCTTATTTGATAATGGGAGTGATAATAGTGGCTAAGAAAGAGCGGACAATCATGTTAATCGACATGCAATCGTTTTATGCCAGTGTGGAAAAGGCTAAAATGCCACAGTATAAAAACAAACCATTGGCAGTTGCAGGAGATCCAGCAAGACGTTCAGGAATAATACTTGCTGCATGTCCTTTAGCTAAAGCGAAAGGCGTATCAACCGCTGAACCATTATGGCAGTCACTTCAAAAGTGTCCTGAGTTGATCATTGTAAGACCGCATATGCAAGAATATATAGAGGTTTCGACTCAAATTATGAGTATAATTGAGGAATTTACTGACTTAGTAGAGCCCTATAGCATAGATGAGCTATTCTGTGACGTGACTGGAACGTTGCACCTTTTTGGCAACGACCCGATTGATTTGGCAAGACAGATCCAAGATAAGATTTACAATGAAACGGGTGTATATGCGAGAGCTGGTATCTCAACCAACAAGGTGATGAGTAAACTTTGCTGTGATATGATCGCAAAGAAAATTGAAGGTGGTGTATTCTTTCTTAAAAAAGAAGAACTACATGAACATATAGGCGATAAGCCAATTCGTGATATGTGGGGCATTGGCTCAAGAATGGAAAAACACTTGTGGAAAATGGGGATTCGAACAATAAGACAGCTTGCGAATACACCCTTATCAAAATTGAGAAACAAATGGGGTGTTAATGGTGAGGTTATTTGGAGAGTGGCTAACGGACTAGATGATTCTCCGGTAACCATAAATACTCATAGTGTGCAAAAGGATATTGGTAATGGCATGACACTCCCTAGAGATTACACAGAGCAGTGGGAGATTGACGTTGTGATTCAAGATATTTGTACCGAAGTATGTAGACGTGCACGTAAAAAAGGATTAATGGGTAGTGTGGTTACTATGAGTTTATCTGGTGCGGACTTTGATCATCCAACTGGATTCAGCAGACAGGTTAAACTTCAAGATCCCACTAATATAACGGTAGATGTGTGTAAGATAGCTAAACAGATCTTTCGGCAACATTGGGATGGTCAACCCGTGAGACGAGTTGGGATATCATTATCCAATCTTTCCAATGCTGAGACATATCAACTGTCATTGTTCGATGATCAGGAACAGAAGAGAGCGGTGGACAAAGTAATGGATGACATCAAGGATCGCTTTGGTGATATTGCAATATTACGGGCAAGTTCAATTACATCCGCTGGTCAGGCCATAGACAGATCAAATAAAATTGGGGGACATTATAAATGAGTAAAAAATTGCAAGCAAATGGATTGTGGGAATCAAGTCGTATGATGTTGCCACAACATAAAGAAAGAATCATTGAACATCGATCACGAGACAATATAAGAACAAAGCCATCTTTACATGAAGATGAAATTGAAATTATGTCACTTAACTTGCGAATGTCATTGAGTTACACTATAGAGGCAGACATCGAAGTTTTTAATGAATTTGGGAATAGGACAGTTAAAGGTATAGTTGCCTCGGTCAGCAATTCTGGAAAGAGAATAAAGCTTGAGACAGATACGGGATATGAGTTCTTCAATTTTGATGACTTAGTTTCTGTAAGATTGAATGAAGGAGGAGATACATTTGAAACAGACACCTGAAGAGTTGTTGGCTGTCAAAAGATATGTTGAGTTGCCATATTTAATGAGTTCGATTGAGCATGACAAGAAGCAAATGGCTAATTCAGATATGAAATTGAAAACTGTTTATATTGATCACCTTGATAAGATACAAGCAATAGTTACTGCCGTGACCTACAAATTGAAAAACTACCTAAAAAATAAAGACATAAAAATCATCGATTTAACTAAGACCAGTGAAAGTCTAAAGATTGAGTACTCAATTAGAGGTTATACTCAGAAAATGGTTTTGTTGTGGAGTAAGGTCAAGGTGGACATAACACTTATCCTCAGCGAGTATATGAGAGTTGATATAACAGAGTTAAAGTGAAATATAATGATTGACTTAATTACAATAAAATAATACAATATGATTATAAAGTAAAGATTTAACTTGAAGGAGTATTGAGTTTATATAGAGAATAAATACTAATAACATTATTACTGGGGGAATTGTTGTGGGCACAAGGATATGGTATGAAGTTTCAATGACTAGTGCTTTTGAGGAAATACGATTTGTCAGAATGTATTATAATGCAACAAATAAAACAGCGGTCGCATATGTATCAAATGCAAATAATGAACTCCCAGAGAACCTTAAAACGAGAGTGGAGGAATTTCTTAGAAATCAAGGTTCTGCGCACTTGTTACACAAGGTCAAGCCATACTCTGAAATTGAGGCAGATCAAGTTTCTTTTCTTGCTGATCCTCCTTTGGAGATAAAAAGGCTTGCTTTGCTCGGTTCTTTAAACCAGTCAGGAATTAAAAAGTCTTTGAGTTTAGCATTTCCATTCTTAGATATGGAACTTACCAATTTTGAGAATGGAGTACTTAAAATTTGGATATCTAATCAGGACAGTCTGAGTCAAATGGAATGTCAAATTATAAGAGATTACTCGAATGAAATTGTACCACTAGGGGTTACAGTCGAATTTATCTAAATCTGTAAAATTAGTCTTTCATAAGGAGTGTTGTTAAATGGCGAACTACAGTATTAGTGAAATGACTCAGGGAATGACACAGGAGGAAGTTGATCTTGTCTATAAAGGTGTCGGCAGCTACAAAGGTTGGTCATGTGCAGAAGTTGGAGCGGGGCTCGTAGCGATGCATAAAGACCAAGAAGTAATTAAAGCATATAGAGGATGGGAAGTAGATAATTGGATTCCTGTGTGCTGGCAAGAGGTAAAGCAAAAGATTGATCAGTATGAAGATAGAAAAATTCACATGAAAGAGTAGTTTCATAAAGAGGTGATAAATTGAAAAAGAAAAAAACTATTATCAAAGAAGAATGGATTAAGGATTATGTTGAGAATAATGGCCCAGTTAACATTTTAGATGTTAAATTTGTGGATGCATACATAGATGAGTTCAATCCTAAACATGCAATCCAGCCATTCGGAGCAAATAAATGCAAGGAGCTTGGTAAGATGTTATCAACGCTTTATAATGACAACATCTTAAATAGAAGTAGGATTAGTATTCATGGACTTGGATATGACTACCCAAACTGGGTCTATGTATATGAGAAAAGACAATAAAACGAATCTTTCATAAGGAGAGCTATATGAATATTTTTGAAGCATTTATCATGATGAACTTAGGACACGTAGTAAAAACTAGTGATGGCACTTGGTATAAAAAAGAGGGCAATGTTCTAGTTGATTCCGAGAATAAGGGTAAAACATGGTACACCACAGAGGAGTTGATTTTTGATTCTTTGAGTGAACAGTGGGAGCTAGTTGAATGAAATGTGAGTTTGACTAAGAAAGGGGAAAAGAAAATGAATCACAATCTTGAACTGATTACAGAATTGAAAAATTCACTTCCATCCAAGAGGATGCTACAGGTTGTCAGTGCGGCTATTGTGGATGTTGGGGATACTACATTCATATTAAAAAATAGAGGCCCTGAGTATATTCTATGAAATATGCCGATTTTACATACTACAACGAAAATCATGGCTCTGATCTTCATTATAATTATGATGAGATTGCAAGAAAGAATGTTAGATTTGACTTGAGTTTATTTGGAGAAAGAGGGAAAAGAGCAGTAGACATCTGCCAAGATCATAAAAATTTTGAACAATATCTGTTTCAAGACTAAACGAAATATGACTTTCTTAGAGAAAGGAATGGGTAACATAAGCATCTATATTACTGGCGATATACACGGAACAATCAGTGTAAACAAGAGGCTCAATACAAAGAACTTCCCACAGCAGAAGCAACTTACTAAAAATGACTATGTGATCATTGCTGGTGACTTTGGGTTGATATGGGATGGAACTAAAGAAGATCAGTATTGGCTCAAATGGTTAGATAAGACTAAATCATTTACAAGTTTGTTCATCTGTGGGAACCACGAAAACTTCACCTTGCTTGAAGAGTATCCAGTGGAGATTTGGAATGGTGGTAAGGTACATAGAATTAACGATAGCGTAATTCATTTGATGCGTGGACAGGTATTTGAGATTGAAGGTAAGAAGTTCTTCACGTTTGGTGGAGCTGCATCACATGACAAAGAGTATCGTAAGGAAGGCAAGTCATGGTGGAGTCGTGAGATGCCATCACAAGAGGAATACGAAGAAGGCTTGAAGAACTTAGAGAAGTACGACTTTAAAGTTGACTACATACTGACACATACGTGTTCCACTACATCACTAGAGTATATTGAGCAGCGTTGTAATATACGAATGGATCGAGATGAAATGCATCCATACTTTTACGGCATTGAACAGAAGGTAGAGTATAAACAATGGTACTTTGGACATTTTCACCATGACTTTGAGTTACCAAATAATCAAAGATTGCTGTATACAGATATCATTAAGATAGATTAGGAGAAGATATGATGGATTTAAATTCTTTGAAAAAAGCACTAAAAGATCTGACTGATGATGAACGTATGGAGATATTCAGTGATTATTGTTTACACTGTGGTAGACATGATGTGAATGAGAATAACTCACCGTTCTTTAGAAGTTGTCAATGTTGGAATGACGAATAGAAGATAATCAAACAAATATTTTACCTAAAGGAGACATATGAATTTGAAAAAGGAAATTGTCGGATGGTTAGGTGGATATTATGATCAATTGTCCATTCATGATAACAAGAAGGATGCAGAAAGAGGTCATTATGGAGGCGAAACATTGGACAATTTAACAAGAGAATTTCAGGACAAAAAAGTTAAGATTGTAATCGAGATCATTGAAGAATAAGTGAAACGCACACTTTACGAAAAGAGTGATATAAAAAAATGATTTGGATTCAGATTCTTGTATTTCTAATTGCTCTGTTCTATCTACGCGGTATCCTTAGATTAGGAAGAGACACATTGTTTATAAAATCTGTAGTTGTTGTTCTACTAATAGTCGTATTTGTATTGCCTTTTATTTTCATTTACAATATCTCTCCATGGAAAGAGGGGCTAGCATTGTTATTGATATATTCTTTGTTTTATCTAACAATGATCATTTACCTTGCAAATATCAGGCCTAAAAATAATTAATCTTAATCAAATTTTCCTTTTACAGAGAAAATGGAGGAATTAAATGAGTAAAACATATGTAAAAATTTTTGAAGACATAGAGTACTATCGAATACTATATGCTGGAGCAGATAAGCAAATTGCTGAAAACACAATAATTTGCAATGTTGACCAGAATGATTATAGAGATAGCGATTACGCATCTCATACTCTTCAAATTTGGGAGAATGGGATGATTTTAGAGGAAATACATACTGACGTGGATGGAAAAGAAATTGAGGACGAACAAGACTAAATCAAATCTTTCTTTCACATAGAATAGGGGAGAATATAAATGAGTTTGAATGAAAAACAAGCAGATGTGTTAGAAATATTAACGGGAACACATAACCTTGAGTACGATTTCGCAAAAGAAATTGCAATTGAAACTTATGGAGACATGGATGCAGCAATTGGAGCTCTCACGTTGTATAAATTGGGATGGTCTGAAGAAGAGGTAATTAGGTCACTACGCAAATAATTGAAATGAAGGTGAAGAGATGGGAAGCAAAGTGATAGTTAGAGATGCGTCTATCTGGAAAGAAGCGGTAGGAAAAAGTGGTAAAATTAAAGGGAACCCAATTCGCTTGTCCAACGGGGAGGAACTATTTCTTGTATCATTTGATGACAGAGAAACCGATGAATTGAGTAAATCTTACGGGGGATTTACCTTTAAGAAAGACGACTTAGAGTTTAAATAAAAGTTTACTTTCACAGGAAAGGAGGAATTTAGATAATGGGTTGGAGCATTGATTTGGTATCAGACAAAAAGATATCAGTAGAACAGGCTGATATATTGGTTAGCAATTTACCTGCGAAATTTTCGTTTCCATTAGGCAACACTAAGCAACCATGGGGATGGGTAACAATGGTCGATATAACACTTAAAGATGATAATGTCATGTGGTTAAGTGGATCATATGGCATGTCAGGTAAAATTGCAGAAGAATTTGCAATACATATAAAAAATGAACTGAAGAGTTTGGGTCACGTAATGACAGTGGTTTATAGGTGGTAGACCAGTAGAAAGGAGGGAAAGTTTTTGTCAGACGAAAGAGAGTTGTACAAGCAAGCGATGGGACGAATTGATGAGCTGATTGAAGAGGTTTTTCAAATTTGTGATGATGTGGCAGATACAAACCATTACGAAAAAGACTGGGTATTGGATCGATTTAGAGAGAAATTTAATAAAGCTAGACGAGAGTCAACCTAAGCTGAGAGAAGTACATAAAAGGTTGATATCAAATAGAAATGAGGATGAAGAATGAAAGTTAACAATCACAAAGGATGGGCTGAGATTAAAAAGTCACTCAATTATGCTTCAGAAGTTAGAAAAAAGATGATCTCACTGTCTGCTAAACTAACCGTAGCTATACTAAGAAAGCAGGAAGAGGAGGGAATCAGTAATGCAGATCTCGCTCTGAAAGCTCAAGTTGGTGGAAAAAGCATTGTTGATTTAACTGAGGACGATGGTGTTCCAAGCATCGAAGTGTTGATTAAGTTAGCGTTGGCACTGGATATGGAGTTTGAAATCAATTAATAATAATAAAATAATACTTGAACAATAAATATACATATGATAATATAAATCTAAAGGAGGAATTAAATAAATGGAATATATTTTTGAGAAGAATAAATTGTACAATTACTTGGGAACAAGCTTGGTGAACACTCTGAAGGAACATAAAGCATACATAGCAGGAGGAACAATCACCAGTCTGTTTAGTAACAATCCGGTTAATGACATTGATCTGTATTTTAGAGATGAAGAGTCTTTAGCGGAATTGATTGAGGAAATCTATGATGACAGTAACGATTGGGTGAATGCTCTAACATCTAAGGCATTGCTAGTCAGAGTCGATGACAAGGAAATTCAAATGATCCACTTTAAGTATTTCGAGAAAGCCGAAGATATCTTTGAAACATTCGATTATACGGTATGTATGGGAGCATTTGATTTTGAAACAGAACAGTTTGTATTGCATGAAGACTTTTTGAAGCATAACGCACAACGGATTTTGAAGTTTAACAAGAACACTGATTTCCCAATTGTTTCACTACTCAGAGTTCAGAAGTATAAAGATAAAGGATATAACATTTCTAAGCCTGAGTTTCTGCGAATTGCTCTGAGTTGCATGGAGTTAAACATCACAAATACAGACGAATTGAAACAGCATCTTGGTGGAATGTACGGCATCAACTATGACAAGTTGGTTGAGCTTGAGGATGGAGAGACATTTAGTCTTAGTAAGATCATTGATAAGATTGCAAATATTGCATTGAGTGAAGACTACTTTGAGAAGCCTAAAGAAATAAAATATGACAATGTAGAAGATATTTTGGACGTAATCGTGAAAGAGCCAGTTAGAATTGTGAAAATTAAAGATAATACATATCGAATTACTAAGAAAAACGTACTAAGAGAAATCAATGAAGACCCCAAAAATAAAATTGAGATTGACGCAAAACAATACATAGATTCACAAAAGTACTACAAATTTGTTGAAAAACGTGATGATAAATACTTTAGCCACCACGATAGTAAATTTGAGTATATGTTTGGAACACTGGTGAAACCTAAAAACGAACATATCTACTTTAATGAAAAAGAAGAAATTAAAGAATCACATTACTATAATAAAGGCGTTCTGCTTGAAGTGGTCATTCCATATGAAAATTTCACAAAAAAAGAAGGAGACAAAGTTTTATCCAGTGGGTGCTATGTTGTGCGTGAAGTACTAAAAGAGGAATGGAAAGAGTGGATGAACGAAGTAGCTAAAGATGGGGTTGCAAATGGCCTTCCTTTTATGTAAAAGTACAGTTTCATCAAAATATTGAACTAGTAATGTGGAGATATCGAGAGCATATGTGAGCTTAAGGGAGGTGTTTTAAAGTGACTTATGATGTAGCCAAAGGTCAGAAGTTTAAACATTACAAAGGTGGAATTTATCAGTTTGTGTGTTTTGCTACACACACTGAACAGCAAGAAGGCTTGGCAGTTTACATGGACGATAACAATCAAGTATGGGCCAGACCAGTGGATATGTTTTTTGGGTACACAGATGATGGAACAAAGCGATTTGTAGAAATTTATGAATGGGAAGATAACGAATAAACGAAGATTGGATTGATTGTAAGTGGAAGTAGAATTTAAAACAGTTGACGATATATTGAACCATTACAAAAGCAAAGAAAATGATGAGAAGAAAGCGAATGAGGAGGGAAGCACTTGAAGGAAATTACAGACATTCAACAGGCCATAGCCATTATTCATGAAGTCGGAGAGAAGCATCAAGCATATGTAATTGATATGCTTAGGAGTTTAACTTGGGACACCAAAGAGTTGAAATATGAAAGAGACGCACAAAAAGTAATTGACAATATGGAATTGGAATATGCGTTGAATGTTGCAAATGTTCTGTGGTCAGAAAAATACGATCAAATTCCCGAATATGTAAAAAATTATTCTCAGGATTGAAAGGAGGCGATCAATCTGGCTAGACCAGTTAAGTGTCCAATCTGTACACAATATGGACAGAAGGAAGACATGAAATATGAAGAAGATAAACGATACTATCATTTAGAGTATTGTCATGGTAAGTATTTAAAGTTGAAGGCAGAGACAGTAAAAGAGAATCAAGAGTGGGATAATCTATACCAATACATAATTAAGTTGCACGATATTTTATTGTTACCAAAAGGAAATATCACACGTCTCAAGGATCTAAGGGCTGGTTATGAGACTAAGAATGGTAAACGTGAGCGTAAATGGAGAACGGGGCCTGATTTTGGACTGATGCTGGATGCATATGTTTTGGCTGAAGACAGCATTAAATGGAATCTTACAAATACTCTGGATGGGTCAAATGATGTTAGAGCAATAAATTACTGTATAAGCATAATGATTGGTAAATTAAATGAGGCATTTGCAAGACGTAAAAATCGGATTGAACAAATAAAGATAATTAAAAAGACAACTAATCAGGATAAAGGGATAATTAGTAGCTCAATTAATAATAAAATAATAAAAAAAGATGATATGGATATTAGTGATTTTCTTTAGGGGGTGTGTGCTATAAACTATTTATTAGAATTTTGTGAGCCGTCAAGAATTCATGAGTCTATTTTTGTTGGATATTTGTGGAGCAATCCATCTCTATATGAAAAGTATAAAAACCATGAGATAACAAAAGATACATTTACAGAACCAGTATGGTGGTTCTACTTTTACATAGGAAGAGAAATGAGTATAAATAGCATCAAAACCTTTGATGATACAACAACATATTCATTTTTATCATCACGTCCTGTAGAAGTGGGCAGGAAGTCATACTTCGAATACTACAATGAATACGGCGGCTACTCCACAATTGAAGAGATTGTTGAGGAATGTGAGAAGGATAAAGGTAACGATGAATATCATTTTTCGGAAATTCAAAAGTATGAAAGCCTAAGAAAATTTCAAAAAGAGGGATTAATTAATACTGGCGATCTCAACCTTGTAAAAAAATTAACAAAGATGAATCTAAAGCAGCTCCAATCTTTCTTCCAATACAAAACTAGCCTTATCTTTTCACATATTAATTGTGGAGAGGTGGTTGAATACAACTTAAGCGACGATCTCGACCAAGCCATTGATAAAATGAATCAGGGCGAGGCAATGGGGCTTCCATTGCACGATTCCCCGAGACTTAGTAAGAAGATAAAGGGATGGAGAAAAGGTGAACTTATTTATTTGGTTCTTAGTTCAGGTGTGGGGAAAAGCTCTATAGCTATGGAGAAATTTGTTTTGTCTCTATATGAAAATGATCAAAAAGGCATGATGTTTACCAACGAAGAGAACGTTTGGAAATCTAGAAATCTTCTAATGGCTACGGTTTCTTCTAAAAAGCTAAACAAACCAATTAACCGAGAGAAACTTTCAGAGGGGAAATTTGATGAGGCAACTCTTGAGAAGCTTTACAATGCGAGAGATTGGATTCAACAATATCCAAGAGATTTAGTTAAATTTTATGATCTGAAAAAATATCGAGTCGAAGATGTGTTAAGCCGTATCCAAATGATGAAACCGCTCAACTATTCATATGGTCTTTTAGATACATTTAAACCAGATAATTCCGCGAATGAATCGGCTAGATGGGAAGCTTTTAGCAATGCTGCTCAGGCAATCTTTGACTGTATAAAGCCAGAAGCAAACAATTTGGGGATGTTGGCAACTGTTCAACTGAAGATAGGTAAAGAGTATAGATTCCTAGATCTCAGTGCGATTGGCAAGTCGCTTGAAATAGTAGAGGTTGCTTCGGTAGTTCTTATGGGTCGTCTTCTATACAATGACGAGATGCCCGGAAAAAAGGAAGAAATATTTGCTTACAACTGGGAAAAAAGTGATTTTGATGGTAAGTGGCACAAAAAAGAATACACACTTGATCCAGAAAAAACCTATCTTATTGTATTCATTGCCAAAAATCGTGCTGGGGAGACATCAGAACAAATCATTTATGAGGTAAACTACGGAATTAACAGCTTTAAAGAAGTTGCCTATTCTCAGATGGGTAAAAAATCAAACTCAGCGTTCTAATTGAGTTCTTGTTGATTGAAGGTGGAATAATGAGTGAGTGAAGATTTGAAGTTAATCAAACAGAAAATACTTGAGGAAGACAGAGTTGGAGAATTGCTTGAATTAATGGGATGTGAACATGTTAATCCCAAGAAAAATAGATATGAAGCACAATTGCCCCACAAATTTGAGTCCCCAAATAAAAGGTCTGTACAGGTTTACCTTAATGAATCTTTATCTAGCAGAATTAGGTCGCTTGGAGAATCAGATATCGATATTTACGGATTAGTATCATACATAGTTTTCGATCATTATACATTAGAAGAACAAAAGAAAAGTTTATCAAAGGCTAAAAGATGGATATGTGATAAGTTAAATTATAAGCAGTTTTTATCAGGATCTTATTCTCCTAGTCCATCATTAGATCATTTGAGTTGGCTAAAAAATGTAAAAAGAGGACGTAAGAAGAGTCGGCTGAGAGATGATTTGGAAAACGATATCTATGACGATGAATACATGAATCAATTTGTCATGTTGCCACATAAAAAATACTACGATGAAGGAGTTGATTACAAAACACAGATTGAGTTTGGCATAGGATACGACATAAGAAGTCAAAGAATTGTATTTCCAATACACAACCGTTTCGGGGATATTATCTCTGTCAAAGGCAGAACAATTTATGAGGATTATGAGGATAGGGATATCTATAAATTTATGTATCTCATCAACTTTAACAAGATGATAGAGTGGTACAATTGGCATCGGGCTATGTACTATATTCTTGAGGAAAAAGAAGTTATTATATTTGAAGCTGAAAAGACATGTTGGTTAAGTAGCCAGTTTGGCTATAGAAATTGTCTTGCAATTAGCGGTGACGACATTAGTGAGTATCAGGTAAAGATGATCAAGGAGTTAGGGTTAGACATCAACATAGTAATTGCTATGGATAAGGATAAGTCCGTAGAAGCAATAAAAAAACAAGCTGCTAAGTTCGGTAAAACACGGAATGTGTATGCGTTATTTGACAATAAAGACATGTATAAAGATAGGGACAGCCCTTGTGACCTTGGAATGGATACATTTAAACAATTGTACGAAGAATCTAAATTTAAAATTTCTGTATGAGAGAGGTGTTAAATGTTTACGGTAAAGCAACTTGAACAACTTAGCTTTCTATCTTGGTGGGATCTGGAGTGTCCACCCCTAAAGTTTTTAGTGAGTGATTGGAAAGAGGTCAATGGATTGAATGATGAGACTATTGAATCGATGATGGATATTTTGACTGATGTATAAGCGGATAAAATATAGTTTTCATAAGAATTAATTATGATAAAATAATACTAGACAAACAGTGAATTGTATAATACAATACGAAGTATCAGATCGAAAGGGATGGTCGAATGTATGTTGAGATAGCCGATTCTGATTTAATACCAACACTCAATGAGGAGGAAGCCACCCATGTCAAAATTGTAGACAAACTAAGGAACCTGCCAGTCTCTGTTGGGGGAATGTACGAGTTGAGAATTAAGAAATACGATGATTGTGCCGCAATTGATGAGGAAACATACATAGTAGACGATAGAGGACAGGAAAACCATTCATTTTGGATCTGTTGCAAGAAGGAATTTTACAAAATCAAATAATGATAAAATAATAAATTCATTATAAATGTTGGATTTCATTAAAACTACGGAGGTATTAAAAATGAATAAGCAAGCAAAATTCGGAACTTACACTGCCCACCAACCAAACTATGAAGCGTTCAGAGAGAGCGGAAAACTTGATGATTATGCATATCAGTCACTGGTTCACATGCAGAACGCCTCTCATCAGCTTTCTTGGGCATTGACTGTCTTAGATCATGCCAATATTCCCGTGGAACTGCTTGAAGAGGTACGGTTGGCTGTAATCAAAACATCTGGTACATTTGGGGACTTGCAAGAAAAGTTGCGATCTTATAAAAAATAATACTAAGGGAGAGACACAACAATGAAAACTTGTGACCACATTAATTGCGACAAGCAAGCAATGTATGCGGGACATATCTATGGACGTGTAAGTGGTTCTGATGACAAAGATGGTTTCATTCCTGTAAATGCCTGTGATACTCATAGCGAAGATGATGGATTTTATCCTGACAAACCTTTGAGTGAAACTGAATAACAACACAGCACTAAGGAGGCGATTATAATTGGATATTGAAAAATTTACTGAATTGCTCGATGAGAAGATATTTGAGATAGCGAAAGAGTTGCGTGATGAGCATGGATTAACAAATTTGATCATTAATCAGGATTCAACTTACTCTACTGGTCAAATCACAATCAATTTGACCGAGAAGTAAAAATCTAAGTAAAATTTGAATTTCATAAAGAGAGGCACCCCACATACTGGAGTGCCATAGGAATATGAGATTAACAAACACAAAAATGAATTAGCTCATTAATCCAAGAACTCGCATAGTACGTATTGGTTGATGCAATATATGTCCAACCATTTACATAGTACGATAATAACCCATCTGACCTTACATATGAAATTACTTGGGATATATAAAAAGCAATGGGTTGTAGTGGAAGCGACGGAGCTCCAGGGCCACTCGACCCACCAACCAGCATTAATGACCATTTAGCCGGGCCCCCTGGTATATTGGAACATCCAATTAAAATTGATGGATTAACGCTTCTATTCTGAGAATAAAGTGGGGGTGGCGTTGGCGGTGGTGGTCCATCTGGAATATCATCAATATTAGAAGGGGGATTATCAACGTAATACTGCAATTGATTTTGAGATAAAGTTTCTAAATACTTTAGTTTTCCAAGAATCTTTGGATTTGGTGGACTTTGTGGAGTAGCTAAATATACGATTGGATTTACATATGGAACATAGGTCATAACGTCGTACCTCCCATAACTGATATGTATAATTTATATAAAAACTAATGTAAATATATGCAAGTACAAATAATTAAATCAAATAAAAAAACGAATGCTAATATTTGTAGTTTAAATGAAACTGCTCTTTCATCAAGAATTACAGCTCAAAAAAGCCAGTAAACACAAGGGTTTTGAGACTGCTGCTTAACTAATTTCTGAGGAGTGATTGATTTGAGAAAAGTAAACATCAAAATCATCAACAAACAGACAGGATTGGTAGACAAGTGGTTAACGAGTAGTTGGATGAATAATAGTGAGAATATTGCATTGCCTAAAAAATTCAAAATAGTAATTCAATAAAATGTTGAAAGGTGTGAATTTGCCATAGCGTGGAAACAAAAACAACCTAAAATTCCGTTTGAGCCATACGACAATACATATTCAAAGTTAGCAAAGATTAACGGGATTGAGAATATTGATGAGTTCCTTAATCCACTCTCTAATGTAGTACACAGTCCATATCTATTGAAGAACATCGATAAATTAGTTGAACGGATTATAAGAGCCATCAAAGATAATGAGAAGATTGTAATTTATGCAGATGTCGATTATGACGGGATTTCTTCGACTGTAATACTATATAAAATATTATTGAGGTTCACTGACAATGTTCAGATCAAATATGTTGAACGTAGCCAAGGACACGGCTCAAAATTTATCATCGACCAAATTGAAGATGATACAGACTTATACATAGCAGTAGATAGCAGTAGTAATGATGTAGAGCCATTAAAAGTGCTCACTGAAAAAGGTATTGATTGTCTAGTTATTGATCATCACTCAGTTGATGTTGAAAATCCATACTGCGTTCTAGTGAACCCGCAGCAAATCGATTGCAAATACCCTAATAAGAATGCTTCGGGTGGATTGTTGGTATATAAAGTATGTCAAGTAATAGATGACTATATGGACACACGACATGCGCTTGAACTGAGTGATTTACCCGGGTTCGCTTTAATGGCAGACGTTATGTGCATGAAGGAAATGGAGAATAGATATTTTGCAAAAGTGTCACTGAAAGGCTTGCGACATGAAGGTTTGAAGCTATTGTTCGAAGCAATGAATGCAGATTTAAAAAATCTTACTTCAACAGACTTTTTGTACGGTGCAAGTCCAGCAGTTACAGCAGCAACAAGAGCAGATAATATCAAATTAGCAATCGATTTCTTGATGTGTGATAAGGCAACCCCAGAGACAAAGGGATATGTGAAGGAATTAATCAAACTTAATGAGAATCGCAAAGTTGTTCAAGCTGAAGCTCTTGAGAGACATAAAGACAGCATTAAAGATGAAGATAAAGTAGTCATTGTATATGATCCATCTATCGGCAAGGAGCTAAACGGATTGGTGGCGCAAGAACTATCTAAGAAATTCAATAGATCAGCAATCGTATTGGGCGATGGAGACGATGAAAATACATACGCAGGTAGCTTTCGTGGATTAGAAGAGTTTTCAATGCTGGATTTACTGGGTCAATGTGAGAATGTTAATCATACTGGAGGACATGACGGTGCTGGAGGATTAAATCTAAACAAAGAGGATCTACAAGAATTAAAAGATGAATTGAATAATCACCTAAAAGACTTTGTGCCCGATGACACCCTATATTATGACTTAGAATTTAGTGCCAACAATGTCAATGAAGACTTAATCAACTATCTAACTGAGTTTTATCGCTACTCAGGAAACAACTTTAAACCGGGAACATTTCTAATCAAGGATTTATTCATCTCAGATAAGAAGTTGATGGGCAAGACAAACAATACAGTGAAAATTGATTGTGGAAACTTGCAATTGATGAAGTTTAAGACAGATGAAGAATATTACGAGAAAGTACCAGTGTTCACAGAAGTTGAAGCTGTAGGATCGCTTAATATGAATGTTTGGACTCAATATAGACCCAAGAAGAAAGTCATCAAAACATGTCAATTGTTCATTGAAGATTATAGAGAAGTAATTAAACAATAAAATAATACATATACGAATGGAGAAATATACATATGAAATTTTACGGGATTGCAACTAACAACAATAATCAAAGCGTGGTAATCGATAATCTTCCTATAGACTATCTTGGTGCAGTTAATGCAGCTAAACAACAAGCAGCTAAAAAAGGCTTCACGTTCCAATATGTTAAGCCAGCAGAAAATGGTCGAAAGGAAGGATCTGTGTTGACTAAATTCAAGAAGCAACGTACTCAACGCAAATCTAATAAGCGGTAATACATATGAGTAACCAAAAAGTAAGAATCAAAATCTCGGAACACGCGAGAGTACGATGTGAGCAAAGTAATGTTGGAGTGGGATATCTCATTAAGATGATATCCTCTATTCCAAATGTTCAAGGTAAGTTAAGGTGGATGACTGAAAAGGGTGTAATTGTGATT
Source organism: Paenibacillus sp. FSL K6-1122 (assembly GCF_037977015.1). NCBI lineage: Bacteria > Bacillati > Bacillota > Bacilli > Caryophanales > Paenibacillaceae > Paenibacillus > Paenibacillus sp. FSL K6-1122. The sequence continues at coordinate 2,684,535 of NZ_CP150272.1, forward strand.
GAACGTGTAAATGAAGGATTGATTCTAGTTCGTACATTCATTGCTAGATTTAAGTACAAGGGTAAGAGATATCGTAAAGGATGTACAACTTTTTAATACATAGATAGGTGATCAAATGGATAATGAAGCACAAGAATTTATTTTTGGCAGAGTCGTATTTAGTAGGCCAGCAGTTTATGAGAGACCTGATTTTGTTGTCAGATATATAGAGAGACATAAAGAATTTGATAGAATGAACGAGTTTTATGATCTGAAGGATAGATTAATGAAAAGACGGATCAGAACAATTAACTTGTAGAATAAATGTCTTTATAAATGAACTGTATCATCAAGATATACGAGGAGAGTGTTTATGAAATCGATTGATAAACAAAAAGAAAATCTTAAACATTTGATGATGCTAATCGACAACAATCCAGAATTAACAATTTACCCTATGGTCGACTCCGAAATAGTTGCTGATGATGGTTTCAGTTGGTGGCTTGCAGGTTGGGGAAGTGCATCGATTGAAGAAGTTTGGAGTAATGATGAAAAGATCTACATTCGTTCAGAAGATGAAGAGCAACTCGTTGAAGAATTGTGGGAAAGTATGGAGCCCAATGGGCTGTCCGATGATCAGCTCTATGATCTGGCAAAAGAACAAGTCAACCAATATGAATGGGAAACTGTAGTTACTGTAAAGATTGGCAAACTGTAAGACTAAGTAAAATACAAGATTTATTAAAAGATTAAAGGAGAATGTAAATGTATTATTTGCGCAAAGAGCCAGAAGAAAGGGTTGTCCCTGAGATTGTTAAAACTGATGACACGGTTATTCCTGAGAGAAAGTTTATGAGTGATGATAGAGCTATCTATAAACACCATGATTTTTCACGCTTTTATCGAGGCACATTTAAAGGGATAGCTGAAAAATATCAAGGCATGAAGGTATACCAGTGCAAGACTCTCAAAAGAATCGTTGAATTGCGAGAAAGCATGTATCAATACTGTGGTGAGTATTTTGATATTTACGATGAGAACGGTAAGGTTGCAATTTAAGTTTGTGTAAAACGCTTCAATAAAAAAGGAGATCTGAAATGGCATCGATAGATTTTTCTAAATTAAATATAAAGTTAAGTAGTCGTGAGCTTGCAGATGAAATGGTCAAATTTTTAACCAGCAAATTAGGACTTGAACATAGTCAACTTACTCTTGGTCATCTCGATATCTACGAAGGTTCAGTCTGGAAGAAAAAGTCTAACTCGTTGGCGCTGCTTATCACAGATGATCTTGAAATGGTATCTTTATTTAAAGCTGCCAAGCAGATAGAAAGTTTATAAAAACAAGTTTGATTTGAAAGCGAGGCGATGGATCATTTTTCTCAGGAAGAAAAAACTCTTGAAGCAAATTGAGCAGATGCTTGAAGACTGCGAGTTTCATAAAGAGAAGGTGTACAAGCTTGACACCAATGAACATAAGCAAAAAAGAGAAGTCTTTCTAGCTAAACAAGCAGAATTGATGGATCTTCAATATTGGATTAATCATGGTGAGAGTATTAGACCACTGTATGACAGAAAGCGTCACTTTGGATTGAGATAAGCAGTTAATAATTATAAGTAAAATAGTGGCTTTATTGAGATTTGGAGGCGAGAAAAATTAAAGCAGCTTTATTGATTTTAAAGTTTATATTTCTATGGTTAGTAATTGGATTCATTTACTATTATCTAGCTCAGTTTATATTTTTACTAAAGCCTTACACAGAAATCGGGAAGATAATAGGAGTAATTATCACTCAGTTGATGGCTCCAGCAAGTGCATTAATGGTGTTGCATATTCCATTTGTTAAATCTAAGGGAGGTAAGTAAATGTATCCTGAGTTGAGCTACCTAGATATTACAAACAAACTTGAAGTTCTACGAACAAAGCAGCGGAAAATTAATATTGAGATTGCCAATCTAGAAGAAATGAAGAGCCGTAAACTGTCTGATGAGTTTATTAACTGGAGTTTGTATCAAAGCAAAAAGAAAGATTTTTACGATCCTTATCCAACTGTTCGTTTCTAGAAAGGAGGCATACATATATGGATGAATTAATCGAAAAGATCTTCGAAGAGATTGAGATTTCACTTAACTATTACAAAGAATCAGATCCAGTGGCATACGAAGGTAAAATTCTTGGGCTACAAGAAGCATTGGATATTATTCACGATAAATACGAAATTAGCAAACATACATAGAGGAGAAATGAGAAATGTTGATTATCGATTTGGAGAACGAAGAGAAGACATTTACTGAAGTAGACGAAGCTGTAGAATTCTGTGAGAAAGAGTTTGGTTATAAGGGTTCTATGTGGGATGCCGTTAAACGAAAATGCAATCTAAATCAACTTTGTGAGTTGCTTTGTGCAGATGAGATTTGTGCTTGGATTCATCCATAAAACAATAGGAGCGATTTAACTACATGATGATTTTTCTGTCAATTTTATTCTTTGCTTTAAATTTGTACACTGTCTTTAAGGGTTCTGTATTTTCAGAGACAGGTAAGAAACTGAAGTTATTAGAGATTTCAGAGACAGAAGGTAGACGAACAGGCAATGACTATAAAAGCAAGCTACTTGATGGATTTATGAAGGATGGTTGTTTACCGCTAATGATTGCATTAGCACTGACTGCCACAGAAGTAATTTATTTGATTGCTGCTATTAGATTTGATCCAATTAAGTTTCCAACACTACTTGCAATTTTACTTTTTATATTTATGTGGATTCATTCTTCATTAAAGAAAAAAGCTAAAGATATGAATGATTCAGAGCTTACCGCCGAAAAGATGAAAGTGCTAAATAGTAAAAATGTGACACTTAGCAGTACACTAATTGCAACATTCTGGACTACATATTTTGGGTATATGATCTACAATTTAGTATTCTAAGTGAAAGATATATTTCAACACCAATTCAACAATCAAAGGAGAGATTTAGATGTTAATTATTCAACTAGAAGACGAAGATAAGGAATTTGATAATTTTAAATCTGCGATTTCCTTCTGTGAAGACGAGTTCGGATTCGAAGGTCAGGCTTGGGACGAGGTAGTCAACTCACTATCAATGAGTGAATTATATTACTTTCTAGAAGACGATGGTGTATGGGTAATTCACAAGCCATAGGTTTTAATAAATGTGAGATTTGATCAAGAAAGGATTGGATGAAAATGAAGAATGAATGTGGTTGTGGATATCCCGCTCAGATGATGTACCGTGATATGCCAACAGTTCATTATATGGATTCATATGATAGTTATTATTGTGAGCAATGTGATGCATGGGTGTCTGATGAGTGTAAGTGTCCCGCCGAAAGGTGCGAGTTTAGGGGAAGACCAAAAAATCCAAGCGATGTATTTCAGTGAAAGGATAATTTCAGAGGAAAGGAAGCGAATAAGTGAGTATAAAGGAAGCAATGAAATACATAGAAGACAATAAGGATGATTATTTACAACAAAAACTAAGTGAGGAGAAGAATATGCTTATGGGAGTGCAAATTTTCAGTCAGATTGTTTGTCTAAAGGACTGGTTTTCGCCTTTGGATAGAAGTTCAATTGTTCATCGAAAAGGTGAAATCTACAAATTACACAATTCTCCAGCGACTAAATATGGCTTTTATGCTTCAGATTGTGACGAGAATGAGATGAAAGTAATCGTTCAGATTGGAGATTTAGACTATAAGTTTCTGTGAAAGGCGTAATTCATAGGAAAGGAGACTTATAAATACTTGAGTAAAAAAGAATATACATATGATGATCCTCTAGAGCGTGGCTATAAAAAATTTGAGATTACTAAGAAACAGCATAATCATCTTTTCCCCAATAGGAAGAGAAAGTGGAATACAACATATGAGTACTTTTATAACGAGCACAGAGTAATGCTGCACCAGTTTTCAAGTAAAAAAGCAATTATAATGACCACATTATTGTTTCCAGTCCTCATTTTGTTTGCAGGTTTGAGTAATTTTAAAGAAGCGATTACTGAAATGAAGTGGCTCTACAATGAGAAAAAGTACGGTAAGTTTAGTAGCGATTGGATTAGTAAGGGGCAGCATCGCAAGGGAGATAACGAAAAATATATTGAAATAATTAGAGTTATTGAACAGGGTAAATGAGGAAATTGGGGAGGTTCTAACAATAAAAACGAACATATTTGTACCACAGAAAATTAAAATAGGATTTCAGAATAGAGAAAATACATATACCAAAACGTTGGCATACGTTACTTATTATGATGTAAAAGGAAAGGTTCGCAAAGAGACTTCATGGGAGAATTGGCGAGATAAGAAAATTGACCCTGTTGACCACGAGAATATCCCAACATCAGGTTTTGTATTGAATAAGAAAGTTGGAGATTATGTATCTGACTGGAACCATCGTCAAGCCTATGTGCGTGTATATGATCCAAGAGGATTTGAGTTTGAAATTACAATTGAGAACCTCCTATACATACTGGAGAATGCCAACTCCATCAAAGGTAAGGGATTAGAAGGTGAGTTCATTTATGGATGGGATGGTAAAGACCTCGTGCTTTTACCTGTGGATTCTCCAGACTATAAAGAGATTAGTGCATTTAATACTATCTTACACGAGAAGAACTATATTAAGTCAAAAGATTTATCTATTGGTGGGACATATAAATATAAGGATAATAAAGAATGGATATTTATGGGGAAATTTGACTTGAAAGAAACTAAATCCGAGAGAGTAGAAGAGGAGAGCAGGTCAAACGGTTACTGGAATAGAACGAATTACAGTTATGTTTATCATAAAATCTCCAAAGGAAAACATTACTTTTTTGTGCGAGAGGAAGAATATAGTGGAGGTAAAAGCTTTTTAAGGCTTCTTACCGTTAAGTCGTTAGGAGATAGGTTCATTGAATGTGTTTCAAGTGAGTGTGCCCCTGAATACTCTGAGTATTTTGATTGGTTAGAAAGACAAACAAATTACTCTCATCGAGATGAATCTAGGGATGAATGGATTAGTTATTCTTTAGATGAGTTTGTAGAGCGAGTGAATACAACCGAATTCACGGATAGTCGATGGGGAAGCAGGTTTGATATCTACAAAGCCCCGGAAATTCGAGAGGAACTTAGTTACGACTTAAAAACCAAGCAATTCTATAAAGAAGGTAAATGGGATAAAGATAAAACTGAATATGAAAAGCTTTATGTAGGCAACGTATTGGATGTATTCAATCTATATGAACCAGTTTACAAAAACGAATATTTAGAAAATGGTAAGATTTATAGGAGGGTTAAATAAAATGGCAAACTTAAACGATAGTAAGATTCTTGAATTGAAAAAACAGATTGAGGAAAAGAAAAAATCAGTAGGTAAATCTAAAAAGTTTACTCCTGTAACCAACTGTTCCATAGAACTAGATGGAGTGAGAATTAACATTCAAACTCTGACCAAGGAACAACTCATTTTTTTACTAGTAAAACTTAATTCGTATGCTGCATCAGCTATTGAATTAGAGTTGCTTGATCAATATGTCATTAGTGGCTATAACATTGCAGATTGGATTGGAGATTTAAAGTCTAAACTTGAATTTATCAATAGTAAAGATGAAGAGCAGAAACTTAGACTCATGGAGTCGAAGCTTGATAAGTTGCTTTCCGATGATAAAAAAGTTGAGTTGGAACTTAATGAGATTGCTGAGATGTTGAACAGATAAGGAGAGGTGTATATGGATATTGTTGAAGTACTAAGAAATAAGATTGATGTACTACAAGAGTATATCGATGACATCAATAAGGACATTGAAGAAGATTACAACCCTGAAGAATGGGCAGGTGGGAACTTCGATGATTGCTATGAGATGGGATGTAGTCATGGAAGGAGATTTGGTAGGATGACTGCATATCATGAAATTTTGGCGCTACTTGAGAATTAGAAATCGTTGATACATAAGGGTTTTTAGAAGTGGAAATGTTGATGAAAGTCAAATTTTATCAAGACCGTTGGAGGGATATAAATGACAAATGAGGAAATCATAATCGATAAATTATGGGATCGATATTATGATCTAAAGGATGTAATCGAAACATATGAACGTCGAATTGAGGAAGTAGAAGAAGATTTGGATGAGGTTAAAAAAGAGCTCGAAGACCTAGGGGAAGCAGTCTAAACTCACAACACTAATTATAAGGGAGACAGATATATGAACACACAGATTGAAAACAACTTTTCTTACCATTCACCAAAAGAAGGTCAACCTCAAAAGTATGAAGAGATTCGAGAAGCAGCAAAAGAGTTGGCTTACCTGTTGGAAGAATCAGTACCCAATAGTCGTGAAAAATCATTAGCAATGACAAATCTTGAGCAGGTAGTATTCTGGGCTAACGCTGGAATCGCTCGTAACGAATAGGGGGATTAATAAATGGATAACAAAGTAAAAGAGCTTGTACGAGAACTTGAAAATCTACATAGTGATTATGACTGGGAATATGATAAAGCCTTGAACCTGAAAAACAAATATCATGAGCAGCAGGGAAGATATGAAAAGATTGGTGAAAAGATAGCTGAGAAATTGAGAGAGCTCCAGAAGGCAGATCCAAACTATGAGTACGAAACCGAATTTATTTAAGAGAGGTGGACTATATGAAGCAATATGATGAAGAGACTCTTGACTATTTTAGAATAGAGATGATGAACGCCGAAGACTTTGCCCTATTAGGCTATGATGCCGTTTTACACAAATCATATCATGATTCAAATCCGTCTCCTGATATTGTCGCCCAAGAAGCAAAAAAACTGGGATTCGATACATTTGAGATTGCATATATTACTAAGACAATCAAAAGATACGCGATTGATTAAAATGCACATTTAAAGAGAGTTGGCTGATTTTAAATGGAAACCAAGGCTTTTAAGGAATCTGAAGTATGGGATATTATTGAACACAAAAATGATTCTGCAATTATTATTGATGACAGGATAGCCAGCAAAGGATTTTACGAAGTTCATGACATCGATTTTGGACTTGATGGTGTTATGTATACCTGCACTTACAGGAAACATATATCTGAACACATAAGCGATAGAGATATTATTTATATGCCTAGAGCATTAGAAGAGCAACCTCATTCTATTAATACAGAGGAAGAAGCTCATTTCATTTGGAGAGAACTTATGAAGAAAGGAATATCTCATATTTCTAAAGAAGAAATCTCTCTTATTGTGGATTTACAGTACAAATATCTAGTTAGTATTGGCCTTGTAGATTAACTCTTTGAAATGTACCTTTTACATAGAAATATAATATTGAACCAATAAAGGAGATGGAGAAAATAGCTACATACGGACAACAAGTTTGGGGATCTGTAGATATCCATAATCAAGTCACAATCACAGCAAGCAACAATACATTCACATTTAGTGTAGACGGGACTCCATACACTATCACTTTACCTAATGGCACATATAATACCATTAGAGAAAAGCACGAATCAGAACTAGTCGAAGCCATTACAGTAGCAGCTTCTTCATTGAGCATTCCAGTTGTATTTAGACTGGGCGGTATGCATTATGATCAAAAGTACAATGTATTGATTATTGAGCACACAGATGAAGAGAATGGGCACCTATTGGATAACTTTACCGGAAGCGCAAATGATACGTTGTTTGGTACAATTAAATTCAACGTACCTCCTAGGGATTAATGAGGAAAATAAACAATTCAATTATGATAAAATAATATTGACGATATTAGAATTTGAGGGTATAATGAAAGAGTAGACAACAACAAAGAAGAGGTGTTGAAGATGAATAGAAATACTCGGCTTCAAAAATCACTAGATATATTAAACAAAAGTTTGGAAGCTTTGAATATGGCTGTTGATCAACAACATCTCACTCAAAAGGCTGATGACATCGATCAGTCAGTAAAAGAATTCTTTGAAGTAAAGACTTTCTTGTCAATGCAAAAAATGAAAGAGAATAGTAAGGAGTGGAGAAGCAATTCAACTAAACGAAGCAACACTTAGTTTGTCTAGAGTTCTGATCGAATGTTTTAAAGATGACATTGGCACAGATACTGAGCATTTATTGCACGAAGACAGTTACATTAGCAAAACGATGAAAAAGAAAATAGGAAAAAAGCAATTCGATGAGTTTGATAAGTATGGTGAAGAGGTGTGGAGTAATGCTTGGAATGAATTTAGTCGAGTAGTATTCCACACCAGAGACAGAAAGTGACTACAATACATAGAAGGTGAAAAATTGTATTCTAAATATGGATGGCGATTTGAGAAACATTGCTACGACAGGGGAACCTTTCTTATTGGTATGAATTTTAACACCAATGATGAATGGGGCGATAATGAGAGAGAGTCATACGTCAATATCTATCTTGGTAAATACAGTTTCACTATTGGTAAATTCCATTATAGAGTTGATTGAGCTCTGGGACGATTAACTCAAGGAGGTGATGATAGTGCAGTATAATGTATATTTGCAACACGATTTTGGAGAGCAATATGAAGATTTAGAATTTTACGTGAATGTAGACGAGGAAGATTGTTATGAAATGGCAGGAGATAGTCCAGTTACAACTCATGTGATGAGACAGGTTGCTGTTGAGTATGCAATGGCAAGGTTCTTTAAACAAAATCATGTTTTCAATATTGGAGATAGAATCTCTGTTTTAGAGGTTGAAGAGATGTACACATAAATAATACATATGATTTAATGAAATAATTCTTTTACACAGACATACATAGACAGAGGAGATGTTTAGTTGCCCCGATTAGTAAACAAACCGAATAACAGACAACTAGCTTTTGATGAGAATAGAATTAATACATATGCAGACAGAGTAATGAGTGGATTTGACTTAGACAAGGAAAAGTTGATCAAAGGTGTTAATAGTAAATTGAGACGTGACGAGGTAACAGCAGAAGAAATCAGTGAAGCATTCTCGATGACAGCTCTGGACTTGATCACAAAAGAAGAACCAGATTGGAAATTTGTTGCTGCAAGAGGACTCCTGACAAAGCTTTATAAAAAGACTGCAAACAATCGAAAATATAAATCATATGTTGATGAGGCATACGGTTCATTTTATCCTCTAATCCAAACTTTAGTTGAAAAAGGAATCTTTAGAGAAGAGCTTCTCACCTGCTATACAAAGGAACAGATAGAGGAGTTGGGAGAGTACATTAACCCAGAGCATGATCTGCTGTTCGATTATATTGGATTGCTTACCCTAACAGAACGCTATCTGGCGCATGACTTTGATGGAAAGTTAATGGAGTTACCTCAAGAGCGTTATATGGTTATTGCGATGTATCTAATGCATCAAGAACCTGAAGATAAACGTATGGATCTAGTCAAAGAATCCTACTGGGCAATGAGTAACCTATATATGACTGCTGCAACACCAACAATGTCTAATGCAGGTAAAAAAGTGGCTGGACAACTCTCAAGCTGCTTCATTGATACTGTAGATGACTCACTTGAAGGCATCTTTGATTCAAATACTGATGTAGCACGACTAAGTAAAACAGGTGGAGGAATTGGAGTCTATCTTGGTAAAGTTAGAGCAAGGGGCTCTGATATTCGAGGACACAAGAATACGAGTTCAGGTGTAGTGCCTTGGATTCGCCAACTAAACAATACAGCGGTCAGCGTAGACCAACTTGGTACACGCAAAGGTGCAATTGCGGTTTATTTGGATGTATTCCATCGTGATATCCTAGCTTTTCTTGATCTGAAGCTCAATAATGGCGATGAACGAATGAGAGCACACGATATCTTCCATGGTATCTGCCTTCCCGACTTATTCATGGAAAGAGTTGAGAGTCGAGGAGAATGGAGTTTGTTCTGTCCACACGAAGTAAAGTCTATTATGGGATGGAAAGATAGTAATGGACGACCACTTGGATTGGAAGACTTCTATGACGAGGAATTGGGCAAAGGAACCTTCAGAGAAAAATATGAAGAAGCAGTAAGTCACCCCTTACTACAAAGAATCACCGTTCAAGCGATTGATATTATGAAGCGTGTGATGAAGTCTCAATTGGAGACTGGGACACCATATATGTTCTATCGTGATACAGTGAATCGCGCGAATACTAACGGTGCACATGGAATGGTATTTTCCTCAAATCTTTGTACAGAGATTATGCAAAACCAATCTCCTACTGTAGTTGAAAAAGAAGAATTGGTAACTAAAGACGGTCAAACGCGTATCATTATCTCTAAAATTCCCGGCGACTTTGTAGTATGCAATCTCAACTCCATTAACTTGTCTACAGCAGTACCAGATAATGTTCTTGAGCGACTTGTCCCAATTCAAACTCGAATGTTGGATAATGTGATTGACATTAACAATATTGATGTACTGCAAGCCCAATACACGAATGCACAGTATAGAGCTGTTGGATTAGGAACGTTTGGACTTCACCACCTGCTTGCTCTCGAAGGCATTCATTGGGAGTCTGAAGAAGCTGTAACGTATAACGATAATCTGTATGAAAAAATTAACTATCTACTTGTTAAAGCAAGTATGGATCTGTCCAAAGAAAAAGGACATTATCCTAAATTTAAAGGCTCTGACTGGGACACAGGAGAATATTTTGTTAAAAGAGATTATGTTTCAGGTGAACGAGAAGGAAAATACATAACCACCGAACAGTGGAAAGAGTTGCAAGCTGAAGTACAACAAAACGGTGTCCGCAATGCTTGGATGTTTGCTATTGCCCCAAATGGATCTACATCAATTATTGCTGGTTCAACCGCATCGATTGATCCACTATATGAATTAATTTCATATGAAGAAAAGACCACATATAAGATCGCAAATCCAGCTCCTGATTTGTCCGAAAAAACAAGCCCTTATTACCAAACGGCGTTCATGGTGGATCAACATGCTTCCGTTAATATGGCGGCTGCTCGTCAGCGGCACGTTGATCAGGGGCAAAGTTTTAACTTTTATGTTCGACCAGAAATCAAAGCAACTGACTTCTTAGCACTTCATCTTCATGCATGGAGAGCTGGTATGAAAACTACCTACTATGTTAGAAGTAGAGCTTTAACAGTTTAAGGCCACGAGTCATGCGCTAGTTAAATATAAGGAGAATACGTAATTGAAAATTCAGAAAATCTTCAACACAGAAGCACCAAACAAATCTACACGTATTATCGAGGGGGAAAATTCGGGCATCCTTAACTGGAACGATATCCGAATGCCTCACATGTATAAACTATACAAAGTTTTGTTACTTAATCATTGGATTGCAGATGAAATTCCTATGTCTAAAGACGCTTCACAGTTTGCTCAACTTAGTAAAGTGGAACAGGATACATTCAAGATTAACATATCGCTACTGGCAGTATTGGATTCAATGCAAACAATGTTTGTTGGTGACGTAAAACGTTACTTTACGGATTCATCGTTGGAAGCAATCTCTGCAATCATTGGACAGCAAGAAGTAGTACATAATCAGTCTTATTCTTATGTACTTTCTTCGATTGTATCTGATCAAGAACAGAAAGAAATCTTTGAGTATTGGAAACATGATCCCGTATTACTTGAGCGAAACCAATTCATTTCAGATATTTATCAGGAGTTCCGTGACAACCCCAATCCACAAACGTTCTTTAAGTCAATGGTTGCTGATTTGATTCTAGAAGGTATCTTTTTCTATACAACGTTTGCATTTTTCTATAATCTAGCTCGTGACCAAAAAATGATGGCAACATCTCAAATGATATCCTATATTATGCGAGATGAGAATCAACACTGCTACTTTTTCGCAGAGGTATTCAAACAGTTACTGATCGACTTTCCTGAGCTTAACACACCAGACAATATTGAATATATCTATAAAACAATTGATAAAGCTGTCCAGCTAGAGACTAATTGGGGGTACTACACTCTCAAGGAGATTGAAAGTATTGATCTAAATGAACTAAGTGACTACATCAAATACACTGCAAATAAAAGACTTACCTTGATGGGCATGGGAAAAGCATACGAAGGCGTAGATGTAAACTGCATGCCTTGGATTAAGCCGTTTTCGGATGAAGCTTTGAACTCAACAAAAACCGATTTCTTCGAGGCTAAGTCTCGTAACTATGGTAAAGTTGGCGATGATAACGGATTTGATGATTTGTAAAAGGGAGATAGATACATAGATATGACAAACTCAATTAATAATAAAACTGATTTTATGAAGGTACGAGAGTTTCAAAAAGCATTTAACTGTCCAGCACCAGAAACACCCACAGCATTAGATGATAAGTTAGTTACAAATAGAGCCAATTTTATTATGGAAGAAGTAGTTGAGCTACTATATGCATCATCTGATGGTGACAAAACAAGGTTTAATGAATTTGTACACAACCTTATTAATTCAATTTATGATACATACGATAAGCAACTAACCAAACCGTTTCCCGAAGATCGACTAATTGGACAAGTTGATGCTCTGATTGACATTAAATACTTTGCTGAAGGTGGACTTGTTGAGGCATCGGTTATCCCTGATGAGATTTTCGATATTGTCCATAGTGCAAACTTATCCAAAATCTTTCCAGATGGAAAGCCGCATTATAACGAAGTTGGTAAAGTAATTAAACCCGATGGATGGGAAGCGCCAGAACTAAAGATTGAGAAGGAAATCAAGCGCCAGATTGATTTGGGAACATTACGATTTAACTAATACATATGGGCGGTGGTTAATCCACTGCCTTTTCATTTGAACATTAAGAGAAAAACAAAAAAAGACATAAGAAACTAAAAGGAGAATACACAAAATGATGAGATATACGTATTTATATGAGGTTGTATCAACAGGCGAAAAATCCGAGTTTAGTCAAATGGCAACAAGCAAGGAAGAGGCTGCTGCACTGATCGTTGCACGTATAGCCGATCTGGAGTTTACAGATGAGTCTGATATCAAGCTGGGCAAAGTTATCGCCATCAGCAAGAAAGTCGGTGACAATTATATTGCTTGCGAAGGGTGTGCGTCTTAAGTGAAAAACTATCTAGAACTACTACAGGATATTCTGAACAACGGCTTGCATAAAGGAGACCGTACAGGAACAGGAACACAATCTGTATTTGGCAGACAGCTCCATTATGATCTTTCCGAAGGATTTCCGCTGGTAACAACCAAACGAATTCATCTCAAATCGGTTATTCATGAACTGTTATGGTTTCTGAGTGGTGATACCAATATCTCTTATCTGGAAGAGAATGGTGTGAAGATTTGGGGCGACTGGGCAGATGAGAACGGTGATCTTGGCCCAGTATATGGCTCACAGTGGCGTACGTGGGAAGCACCAAACGGAGAAAAAATTGATCAGATCTCAGCAGTCATTGATTCGATCAAAAATAATCCGGATTCACGTCGTCACCTTGTCAGTGCATGGAATGTGGCTGAGATCAACAATATGAAACTTCCACCTTGTCATTTTGCGTTTCAGTTTTACGTTGCAGAGGGTAAATTATCATGTATGCTTACGATGCGTTCCGTGGATACGTTCCTCGGATTACCGTTTAACATCGCGAGTTATGCGCTCTTGACTCATATGATCGCCCAGCAATGTGATCTGGAGGTAGGTGATTTCATCTGGTCTGGAGGGGATGTTCACATCTACTCTAACCATGTTGATCAGGTTAAAACTCAGCTGGAGCGTGAACCTTATGCTTTACCTAAGCTGGTAATCAAGCGTAAGCCGGATTCTATTTTTGATTATAAGTTTGAAGATTTTGAGTTTGAGAACTATCAGTATCATCCGGGCATTAAAGCTCCAATTGCAGTATGAGTAAAGTTTCAATTATTGTTGCTATGGATAAAAATCGATTAATTGGTGATATGGGTAGATTGCCTTGGCATATTCCATGGGATCTTAAATACTTTAAAGAGATGACACTAAACAAAAATGTGGTAATGGGTAGAACAACATACGAATCAATTGGTAAAGCGCTACCCTATCGAACAAACATTGTACTCACTTCTGACAGCAATTACACTGCAAAAGATTGTATCGTAGTCAACAATATAAGTGAAGTGTATGATTATATAAATGAATCTAATCAGGACACATTTATAATAGGTGGATCATCAATATATGAACAGTTTTTGCCACTTGTTGATTCAATGTTTATCAATGAGATTCAACACACATTCAATGGTGATTCTTATTTTCCACTCTTTGATGAGAATGAATGGGACATTGTTACAGAGCAAACGATTGAGGCCACTGAAGATGTAACAACATATAAGCTAAGAGTAAAATACATTAAAAGAATCATTTAATTATGATAAAATAATACTAGACAACTAATTGAATAAATGATAAGATGAGTACAGGTCAAAGAGAACCTGTACTTTTTTCTATAGGAGGGGATTAAATGGACGAGAAGGTGATTGATAATTTTAAAAATAGCTCTAATCTTCATACCGCCAACACTGTTGTTATGGTTTATTATCAAGAATAAAGCACGATTAGTGGATGAGTTGAATAATTTAAAACAAATAAATAATATGGAATACATTTATTATTCAACAGCGTTTGCTTTTATCGGATTCAACCTTATTAACTCATTGACAACTAGATATTTTGAAACGGCAGCAATAGCGAATGTAGAAATCAACATTCCAGTCTTATATATCTATAGTGTTACATTTAGTCCCATCATCGAAGAGTACATATGCAGAGGATTCATATTTAAGAAGTTAAACGTTAAGTTAGGATTCGTGTTGTCCGCTTTAATTAGCTCAGTAGTATTTGCAATACCACACTTCAACCTAAATGTCTTTGCAGGTTATGTATTTCTAGGGTTCGTATGGTGTTGGTACTACAAGAAGAGTGACAGCTTGATTGTTCCAATAGTTAGCCACTCACTATTCAATTTTATAACAATACTAATTATGTCGCTGAAAGGGTGATGGATACATATGTTTAACAAACTAATCCGATATTTATTCTGGAGCAAGTCATTTGAGAGTATTCGTGAAGCACACAGAGAGATGTGCTACGAACAAGGAAGGTATGATCAGGAAAAAGAGTTGTCCTATACATATATTGATGAACGATATAAACATTAAGGAGACCAATAATACATATGAAAATTAAAACAAGTGTTATCGATAAATACAGTCAGCTTTGCATGAAGAGTTATCTGAGCTGTGATTCGTTTGAGGATGTGAGATACAAAATTAAGAAGTGTGTGACGCTAGGTCAGGTAATTAAACTTGAAGGAAACAAGAAACACATCCAGTATTACTACAATCGATTTATTGTTGAAAATGATGAGGTAGTAGATTTATATCAAAACAAGAACTCATACATAGAAGTTTCAGAACGTGTAAAGGCAGCATACGATCGATTGGAAGGTAAGGTAGTTGTTTAAATGAAAGCCGTCTTTCATCAAAATAAATACTGCATATAACAATGCACTACCAACATAAAAAGGAGATGATTAACATGGAATATCCTAAAACTATTGAACTCTCTACTCACGGCTTTGAAAGAATGCAGGAAAGATTCCCTGAATACAGCAAAAACAAAAAGATGGCTACTGATTATGTCAGATCATTATTGAAAAGCTCTGAATACATCGGAATTGTACCAGATCAATTCGGAGTTGATTCGCACATGTACGTTTTCAATCATACAGTTGCTATTCATATTGGATTAGATCCTGTGAAAATTACTACGGTGTATCCAATCGAAAGAGATATTGGAAAAGAACATAAGAAGATTACGTTTCGAGACAGAGTTGAAGAGTTATACAAAAAAGAATTCAGAAAAATACATAGAACAGAACTGGCAAAACGCAAGAAGATTAAATATTCCAAAGCTAAAAATGAAGCTGAGATTGCTGCACTTAAATACAAGCAACTCATTACACGTTCTGAGAATGTAAAAGAGATGTGTGCAAAAAGAATTAAAGAATTACAAAACGAGATCCTTCATGAAGAAAACATAATCAAGGATGTTCAGGTACTAAAGAGAAGTGTGGCCTATGCCATTGCAACAGGAAATTATTAGAGGTGGGAATATGAATTTACTACAAGCAGCTCAGTACAGTGTACATGGATTCACAGTGATATCAAACTCTGGCAAACGCTATTCTTCAGACATGTTAAATGTGAGATGGAGCGGATCACACTATGCCTCAATGAATAACTGTGGAATGACTGAATCTGAACGTAAGGGTGAATGGGAAGCAGTAATTAGTTTGAAAAATAAGTTCAAGAAGATCTAAATTTATCAAAAATATCTAGGAGGATATAACACATGGCAATTGAAGCACATCATTGTAACGTAAAAGATTGCAAGGGATTCATCGTATTTGAAAATGCAGACTTTGATAAACCAGAAGTAGTCGATGGAATGTACCAGTACACGGCTCCAAGGTGCACAGAATGTGGAAAAGAGTATAAGGTTGTTCCTCACTATATCGTAATTAGCTTGGATGAATACGGGGATATGGAACACGTTGAAACGGCATGTATTACCGAATATGAAAGACGAGCGAAGGAGCGTAAGATTGAAGAGGAAACAGATCCGTGGGAACGTGTTCGTAAATTCATTGAATTCAGCGGCTACACGTACTCAGTGAACGATGTTATTTACGCATACGCTGACTATCGGCAAGAGCCACAGTATTTAAGCCATAGCATGAAAGATTGCATCGACAACCTGAAAGAATCGCTTGATAAACTTGTGCCATTTGGCATGTAGGGAGGATACATAAATGACAAAAACATTGACAAGGGAGCAAGTATTGGCGATGGGGCCAGTGGAAATCGACCGCTATATTCATTCAAATTTGTTTGATGGTGAAGATTTAACAGAATTTAAGTATAAACATGTAACTTATACAATACCCGACAGACGTGTTTTTGTTAAAGAGACTGATACAGGTGTCACATGGAGAGAATGCCTAGCCTACTCTTTAGAAATTTCATCAGCATGGAAAGTTGAAGAGAAGATCAAGGAGCTGAAGTTGCAGGCTAAATATTGCATAGCATTAAAACAGGTCGTGATTGGCACAGGTGAGTACGTTGGAATGTTTGATTATATCCACGCAACACCAGAACAACGTTGCAAAGCCGCACTATTGGCTGTACAGGACATTTAGGAGGATGTTAAAGATGAATCAGTACCTTGTATACTTTAAGACAAAAACTGAGTTTGAAGTCGGTCTAATGTTCAAGATTGAAGTCTCTGTCAACAGACCTAACAATCCTTCTGATGATGAGATAATCAATGATTATCTGAAATTGAACTATGGTGAAACCATTGATTATGAAACCTTACATTGTCAAGTGTTGAGTGATGTTATACATATTGATGAAGACTATTGTGTAGAAACTTAATCGAATTAAAATTCTAAAAAGGGGCTGGAGATATAAATATGAAGATGATCGATGTAGATAAACTTAGTCAATGGATCAATAGTGAGCGAGTGGAATTGGAAGCAGAGGGCCAATCAGCATTAAATATGGTTTTAAAAGAGATTGTGAATGGAACTTTTGATTTAACAGATCACTATATTGGAATTGACGATAGTAATGGTAAAAAAATGTGCGAAGGCAGCATTGTAAAAATCACCTTTGACACAAACTACATAGATAAAGATTTCTACATTGGAGTAATTAAATATGGAGCAGATCGAGGATATCCAGCTTTTGATTTGGAGCCTTGGATTGATTGCGACATGAATGCAATTAGCTGGCTCAAAAGTGAGAGCGATCCATCTGTAATTAAGTATGAAGTTATCGGAAACATCAAAGATAATCCTGAACTATTGGAGGTTTAAAATGAAAGAAAAGACAATTAAATTTACAGGGAAACCTAGTGGTGACCATGAATCATTTGTTTGGGATGTGAATAAAGAGGATTTTATTAAAATTACTGGACAAAAACCTGACAGATTTGATAAGGCAGTATTTACTAAGGGAAGATATATGGTTTATCCGAATAGTCTACTAGAAGGAATTGCAGATGAGAAAGTGGATTATGAGTTTGAAATAACAATTAAAGCAAAGAAGGTGGGAGAGTAATGGCTAAAACAAACAAGAAGAGTAAGACAATTGATCAAACTGAGGCATGGATTAAAGCTATTCACAACTCAGAGGAGGAGAGAAGAAGGGTAGATGCTTCACTTTCACCATCAAGAGATTCAATTCGATATGTAGCTGATTACGCCAAGACTATCAATGACTCTGTTCAACTAATTAAAAACACTTCAAACATGGCACATCAGGGCATAATTGAATTTGAAGTTGCCCAGAGAATCATCGACAATCAAAAGAAAACGTTGCTGCGTGACGTTAAGTGGCTTGAAACATTTTTAACACAAGATGATGAAGACAAAATAGAAGAGTCAATGAAAGTCTAGTTTTATCAAAAATTAAAAAGCCAGAAAATCTCTGGCTCAAAGGAGAAACAATATGGAATATGTCAGTCGAATAAATGAATACTATGAAATATTTCGTCCACAGAACATATCGATGAAAGAAAATGAGAGAAAATGTGTTACAAGTGTTACTTATCGTGAGACAAACTTTCTAAAAATCGAACCTCATTTTCGATTAGAACTTCCTTTAGAGCAGCAAAAATTAAAGAATTATTTACTGCAATTAGTTCTTTCATCATTAGGAGTGTATTTTGTGAATAATGTTGCTGGGTTTGCGACTGCTCTTCTAGAGAGTTTAGTAAATTATTATAATTAATATCTTGCTCTGCCTTTGCTATCGCGCTCATCACTTTTGCTTGTGCAATTTCTTCAACGTTAATCATAAACCGAGCACCTCTATGTATTAGATTTGATTCTATATGACTAACTAGGGTGACTATTGAACCAGTATATTAATACTATGACAAATTTCTACATACAGCAATACGGAACGTCAGTTCTGTCAAGTGTTTTAAGTCGACTACCTAAATATGTTGACAAATGAAAATACTTTGATCTCTTTGAGATAGGAGGAATATAAGTGCTAAGAATTAAAGATGATTACTTCAAAAATATTATAAAAAGCATTAAAGATAGAACATTGAATTTTGATGCTGAAGGTGGATGTGCATGTGGACAACTAGAGATTAAATTAAGCGATCATTTATATTTGAGTGTGTATCGAAGTTGCCGTAAAGCAAATGCAACTCCAGATGATAAATTGTGGAATATTGAGAGTGTTGAATTTCATAAACAGTCTTTTGACCAAATTGAAGATGGCTATCCAGAAGAGGTTAAAATGAAACTGGACAAAGAACAAGAATACATATTGATCAAAGTTCTAAAATCAGCAACGGAAGAAGATTGGGGAGAAGAATGCCGATGAAATATCAAATAACTCCAAAACAAGCAAGAGAAGTGACGGAAGAACAGTTTTACTCTTTCTTTAATGAAATCGTACCTCGTAGTAATTGGGCTAGTTATCACCATAGAAAGATGGATATTGGTAAGATGATTGACTATTTAGATGAAGTGACAATTGGCAGAAGTATTATAGATGGGAAATGGAATGTGTGTACTTTTCTTACTGATAAGCACTACGAAGGAAAAGAATTAGTTGATGCCCTATGGGAGGCAATGAAAGATGATATTGAAAAGTAGATGAATTACCTGTTTTACAACAAAAAAAGAGCAGCCACACCAATTAAGGTAATGACTGCTC
Organism: Paenibacillus sp. FSL K6-1122; assembly: GCF_037977015.1. Lineage (NCBI taxonomy): Bacteria > Bacillati > Bacillota > Bacilli > Caryophanales > Paenibacillaceae > Paenibacillus > Paenibacillus sp. FSL K6-1122. The sequence goes on from NZ_CP150272.1 coordinate 2,704,198, forward strand.
TCGGTTAAACCTTCGTCTATTGCACCCCTGCAATAAAATAATTTTAATAGTACGTACACAATAAATCAATAGAAATGAGGCCATAACATCAGAAAACTCGTAGTTAGCGACATCCACGGTTGTCACGATGAATTCAATTGTATTCTTAATAAGTGTAAATACAACCCAGCAACAGACCAACTTATGCTTCTTGGTGATTATGTTGATAGAGGTTTGAGAAGTAAGCAAGTTGTTGAGCAAATTATAAATATTAAAAATAACAACAATGCTATTGTACTAAAAGGAAATCATGATGACATGATGGTAGCTGCACTAAAGCATGACGATGAGGCATATGACGCACATTGGCTCAATAATGGTGGATTCACAACGATAATTAGTTACATTGGTGGAGACTATTTTGAAGAAGGATTCGATTGGGACAAATACATAGAAGTAAAAGAGCATATACGTAAACACTATCAACACCACATTGATTTTCTTGATGCATTACCACTATATCATGAGGACGAGAGACACTTATACGTTCATGCAGGAATTAATCCAATGTTAAGTAACTGGAAAAACACTTCTGAGTCTGATTTCATATGGATTAGAGAGCAATTCTATAGCAATTTCACCAATCTAAATAAGAAAGTAATTTTTGGGCATACTCCAGCAGTTCATTTACACGGTTCCGCTGAAATTTGGTTCGATCCTAAAGGAGACAAAATAGGTATTGATGGTGCATGTGCATATGGTAAGCAGCTAAATTTATTAGAAATTACAGAGGAAGGTCTGTACATACCACGCAGTGTACAGAAGGGTGAGAAAGATGAATTTTGATAATATGGTGAGACATTATGATCCAAGTTTTGATAATGAAGCAATGATCAAACTCGCTAAAGAGACAAACGATCAGGAATTAAGAGACCAAGTAATCAATAATAATATTCGCATTGTAGTTAAACTTGCTCACAAGTGGAAGGAATTTGGCTTCAAAGACGACTTGGACGACTTAGTTGGAATAGGATCAATAGGATTAGTAAAAGCTTTTGATACATATGACACAAGTAAAGATACTAAACTATCTACCTATATCGGAAATGTTGTGTGGATGGAATTTGTCAAAGCTGAACGCCACAAACGTATGAAGTGTCGCAATTCTTTTCAAACCGTGAGTCTTGAGACACCCATTGGTAAAACGAGCGATGGTAAGGATAAATTAATTTCAGAAATTTTAGCCAATGATGAACATACTAAACTTAATCAGATAGAAGAAGATGAATTCAACAATCAATTAAATGTATTGCTGGATACGAAGCTTAATGAAAAAGAGAGATACGTTGCTAAGAAATTCTTTTTTGATGGTGTTGGAGTCACTGAGATTGGTAAAGAGATAAATCAAACTAGACAAGCAACTCATTATCAATATAAGTGTGCTGTAAAGAAACTAAGACCAGCATATACCTAATACATAGATTAAATGAAACTTATATTTTACATAGAAAAGAGGAGCAATTTGATAGTTAAAAATGAAATTAATATACATGAAAACAGTGTGAACTATATGAATCGAGTATTTATGCAGTATAAAGAAATTGAAACATTACCAAGTGTAGTTGATAATCCTATTATCCACCTATATCCAGTCAAAGACACTTACGAAGAAAATGGTGAATTAAACGGATATAGTGATGCCTTGTACTTTCATTTGCATGTGTACGATCCTATAAGCATGACAAGTTGGAAAAGTAAACAACTGCATGATGGAATTATTCCCTTTTCGGAGGTTATGGTTCAACAGATCAAAATATTTAAAGATTTGAGCACAATGATTTCACTTAGCGGTTCATATAGGATGTCTCAGATGCAAGGATTTAGTATTGGGAGATTGACTTAGTATGGATAACAACGTGCGGTGGGATATTGAAGACGAGATAAAACAAATTGCAATTGAAGCCAATAGATATTTTGGTGTTCAAGTGATGATCAACCGCTTTGCGCATTACCAAGAAAAAGACATTCTGAAGGTTTTGTTTGATTTAAGCAGTGACACAAACCTACCCAAGATAAAACTTCAATTGAACTATACTTGTCCAATCCACAAAGATATTCTCTTTTCACACATTGCACCAATAATTACAGATGGCACAATAACAACATACATAAATCATCAATTTAACTGTAACAAATGTAGCAGACCTGTGTTTGTGACACCAGAAGCAACATATATGGGCTTTACGATAAGCGATGAATACTATAATCATGTGAATAGTCATCGGAGTAACCATACGCTACGTAACTTCAAGAGCTAGTGAAAGATGCACTTCGGCACATTCAGAGAGTGAGGGTAATTATTAATGGACGAAAGTGTAATTCCTAAAGGAATGTACTGTTATGATGAAAAAGGTTACTGTCCATATTCTCGTGAGGACAAAAAATATAAATATGATGCTTATGGTTATGGCAATGTATCATCTACTTGGTGTGATTATTTAAAGCTTAATAGTGCTCAGTTAGATTTTGAAGGAAGATACGAAAAAGATGGTAGTAAGTGTTATTTGGCTCATTTAATTTACGATCTATGCAAAGTGTGTGAGGTTAATAAGTGAAGAAACTGAAGAAGCACATTGGCATACTAGGCAGCAAACCATCAGCAAGAATACATAGTAATATCGAGTCGCTGTTTTGTAAGAACTGTAACACTATACCGCAATTTACATCAACCAAAGAGTGGTTTGTTCCATTTAAATGGTATCAATTTTCAAATTGTCTTGAGACGTGCGATTGGATTATTTGTTCTGATTGTTATACACCACTAAAAGTAAAGTAGAGAGTAGAGGTGCTGTGTTATTCAAATCCAAAACTACACAAAAATACTTAACAATAGACTTGAAAAGGGAACGATCAAGAAAGAGAAGTATGACAAATACATAGTAAAACTGGTAGAGTGGCAGCTTAATTACGGATTAGAATATTATCAAAGTGAAAATGATCCATTTTAATTAAGGAAGGTAAATACATATGATAAAACTAAATGATAAAGACTTGTTTAAGCTATTTGATAAGCATTTGAGAGTATTCTATCCAGCATTTAAAAATAGAAAGTTAAACTTAAACTACATTTTTGATATGGACTATGCGTTTTATGATTATATAGAAAGGAAACTCCACTTCAATAATTACATTATATATTTTCAGTTTGAGGGAGACTGCTTAAGAAAGTTTAACTACCAAGAAGCTGTTAGAATGATAAAGCGTGAATATCCAGAAACTAAAGTGAAATTAAATCTATACATAGATAATGAACGAAATAATATAGAAGATGAGACCAGCTATCACAAGATTGTAAAGTTTAATTGTTCTGTGGATATTGACGATGCTGAGTTAACTGGTGAGCAACTATCTTCATTAATTGACCTTGCTTTGGATACACGAAGCGAAAACTGTGATAATCACGAATGGCTAACTGAATTATCCTTGAGATATCAACGTTTTTTGAGGGCAAAATCCTGATGAAACATCAATTTTACAGGAAGAGATATAAATGAGGGGTTCTTATTCTACAAGTTAATTACAATAAAATAATACTGTACAACATAAGTTTATAGTGGTACAATCATCTTATAGAGGCTACAAATGTACACGAATAGTACAGAATATCTCAATCTGGTATATCTGTGTACACGACTTCAAAAGGAGGTTGTACCATTTTGTATAACACATTAAATTTAGACCTTGGATTTAAATGGACTAAAGGTGAGAGAGGAGGAAGGTTCTTTCGTCAACCAACTATAGCTGGGGAAGCTAAAGACCTATTTGAACAAAATATAAAATCAGATCACTTCATTTACAACGATGAATTGTTCGTAGGAAATGCTGCTGTAGAATACAGTGATGTTAAATACTTTTCTCTCAACAATAACAAAGCCGAAGCTGAGACAAGTGAAGTGGTCATGAAGACTACTTTGGGGTATTTAGCTAAAAAAGAAAAAGTGAAACTAGTAAGTGGACTTCCTATTGACTTTTACTTTAAACAAAAAGCTCCATTTGAACAAAAACTTTTAGGTTTGGCCGATCAGGGTGAATATAAAATTCGTAAAGGTAAGGGAAGCAACATTACAGTCCAGCCCATTATAGAAGAATGTAAAATAGTTCCTCAAGGACTAGGTGTTACAATGGACTATTTATTAGGTGACGATGGCAAAATTGCTAAAGTGAAAGCAGCCAAACAAAAGATACTAACTGTTGACTTGGGATTTTACACTCTTAATCTACTGGGGTTCAGCAAATCCAGTATTTTGAAAGAATCCAAAAGTGTTTTAGTGGGAGTAGAGAAGGCGTACACGCTATTGCAAACTTACATACAAAAACTAACTGGGCATACTCCAGCAATATATGAGTTAGACCCTTATGTTATCTCAGGTAATTACCTTGGACACAATATAGTTCCTCTAATTCATAAAGCATTTAAATCATTAGCCAGACAAATCAAAAATGAAATCGAAAGTTTGAATACCAACTTTGACATCTACTTAATAGCTGGTGGAGCTGCTCGATTTATTTTTGAATACTTGGATCTTCCAAATAAGGTTTTGATGGATCAGCTTGCTCAAGTTAGAGGGTATGGAAAGATTGGGAAGAAATCATGGAAATAGCGGCTAGAGCAAGACTTAGACCAATTAAAGACGAAGATCTACGAGAGGTTTGGAAAAACCTCCCTCCCCACGAAGATAAGAGTGATGTCGTAAGGAGGGCTCTGAGATTACTGTTCTTTGGTAGTGGTAGTACACCATATTTAAGCAGCACTCATTTGAATCTTACCACTAATGAAGAAACTGTTGAATTCATTAGTGGAAACAAAATCGAACAAACAGATGATACAGAGCTATATGATGAAAAGTTGGACGAATTATTAGGTTCATTTTAATGTAGGCTTCGGCCTACTTATACATAGATATCACTACGATAAAGGTGGCGGTTAAAACCAACCAATTACAAATAAATAATATTTAAAATCAATATTTGATTAATAATAAGGAGGTCGATAACCATTTGTGTATTTTGCAATTATCACAATCACAGGGATTACTCAAACATTTTTACTCCTGACTGTTCAGTTAAGATAGATGACTATGTAAGACGATCAAAGGAACTTGACCACAAGATTCTCTCTAGTATGGAACATGGGTTTCAAGGAAGATATTTTGATACTTATGATGTAGCAAAAAAAGAAGGTTTGAAATTTATCTTTGGTACTGAAGCATACTGGGTTAAAGATCGATTTGAAAAGGACAACACCAATGGACATATGTGTCTCTTTGCCAAATCAGAAAAAGGAAGACGCGATATCAACCGTATTCTTTCTGAGGCAAATGAGACAGGATACTATTACAAACCACGAATTGATTTAGATTTAATCTCTACATTAGATCCAAACGAAGTTTTTGTAACGAGCGCATGTATAGCATTTTGGCAATATGAAGATGTGGAGAAAATTGTTCTTGATCTAAACTCATACTTTGGGAAGAATTTTATGTTAGAAGTTCAAGCACATCATACCGAAACTCAAAAAAAATTACATCACAGAATATTGGATATTTCGGCAAAGCATAACATTGAGTTGATTGCCGGATGTGATAGTCACTTCATATATCCAGAACAAGCAAAAGATAGAGATGCAGTTCTAGAGGCAAAAGGGATTGTATACGAAAATGAAGATGGCTGGTTTATGGATTATCCCGATGGAGAGACATTAAAAAGACGATTCGTTGATCAAGGTGTCCTTAATGAAGAACAAATTGATAAAGCAATAAAGAATACATTGGTCTTTATGGATTTTGATGATTATGATTCTGATCTAATTAAGGTGTTTAGTAATGACATTAAACTTCCTACCTTATATCCAGAGCTAACACAAGAACAACGTGATCATAAATATAAACAATTATTGAATGAAAAGTGGAGAGAAGCGAAGAGCAGCATTCCAAAAGAGAAGCATGCTAAATACATAGATGAAATTAGAAAAGAAGGTTCTGTAGTAGTAAACACGGGAATGTCTGATTACTTTCTGATTGATCACGAAATTGTTAAAGAAGCTGTTGATAAAGGAGGAATTATAACTCCTACAGGACGGGGCTCAGGAGTATCATATTATACGAATACATTATTGGGATTTTCGAAAGTAGACAGAATTTCTGCTCCCGTACATTTATACCCTGAACGTTTTATGAGTGAAAGCCGAATACTGGAAACAAAATCACTTCCTGACTTAGACTTGAATTTGGGCAACCCAGAAGTATTTATTGCAGCACAAACCAAAGTACTAGGAGAAGGGCATTCATATCCAATGATTGCTTACGGTACATTTAAACGTAAATCAGGCTTCAAACTGTATGCCAAATCGCAGAATCTTGACTTCGAAATCGCTAATGAGGTATCAAAACAACTTGAGGCGTATGAGAATGACTTAAAATATGCTGAGGATGATGAGCAGGATCTGATTGATGTTTATGATTATGTTGATAAAAAATATCATCACCTTATAAAAGAAAGCGAGAAGTACACGGGGATAATCTCAGACAAAAAACCACATCCTTGTGGACATTTAATTTATCAGGGAAACATCAAAGAAGAGATTGGCCTAATAAGGATAAAAAGTGAGTCAACTAAAAAAGAAGTAATTGCTGCACTAATTGATGGAGAAATAGCAGAACGTAAAAAATTCCTCAAGAATGACTTACTTAAAGTTGATGTAGTTAAAACAACACATGATACATATAAAAGAATTGGACTACCAATACACACAGAAACCGAACTATTAAATACTATTAAGGACAACGATAAAGTTTGGGACATTTACGCTAAAGGTTTAACTGTTGGAGTAAATCAGGTTGAGAAGTACTCGACCACACAAAAAGTAATGAAGTATCAGCCAAGCAATATTTCAGAGTTAACAGCATTTATAGCAGCTATTAGGCCATCTTTTAAGTCAATGTATCATACGTTTGAAAGTAGAAAACCTTTCACTTATGGAATTAGTAGTTTCGACGACCTCATACAGACTGAGGAAATGAAGAATTCTTATGTACTGTACCAAGAACAAACCATGGCAACACTCGCCTATGCAGGATTTCCTTCTGACGAAACATACGGAATCATCAAGGCAATCAGTAAGAAAAAACCAGCCGTAGTTAAGCCGTTGAAAGAACGATTCTTAAAAGGATTCAGCGACAAAATCCTTGAGCGAGAAACTGTAACTCAACAAGAAGCATTTGATATGAGTGATAAAGTATGGAAAATTATTGAGGATTCAAGTGGATACGGTTTTAATGCGTCACATGCGTACAGTTATGCGCTTGATTCCGTATATTGTGCATATCTTAAAAGCCACTATCCGATCTTCTTCTATGAATCATTATTGAGACATTTTTCAGAGAAGAAGAACAAAGATAAAGTTGGTCTTCTTAAAGAAGAAATGCAGAAAGGGTTCGGAATTAAAGATGGTGGCATAAAGTTTGGGACTGATAATAGAAGTTTTGTGGCAGATGAGAAGAGAAATTCAATCTATGCCGATCTATCAGGCATTAAGTTCATGAATGTAAAAGTAGCTGAAGAACTATTTGAGATTGGCAAAAATACATATGAAAGCTTTGTAGACTTATTAGTTGACATAAATCTAAAAACTTCAGTTAATGCTAGACAATTAAAGATACTCATTATGCTTAATTATTTTGATATGTTTGGTAACAATGGGTATCTCTCTGCCTTGTTCAAGGAATTCTCAGATGGTAAGTATAAATATAAAAAAACATATGTAGAAAAAACAATAGAACAAAGGATTATTGAGTTGAAAAAGATTGAAATTGAATTAAGGAATCAGGAAGTACCAGCGATTCTTCCAAATGAGACAGTTATGTTTCAGATTGAACACATGGGTTATGCAGATGTTAAATATCCTGAGACAAGCTCTGGCTGGTGTGTAGTAACGGATATTGATACAAAATATTCTCCAAAATTAACATTGTATAGTGTTCAAAAAGGAGAAACACGTATCTTCAAAATGAGCAAAAAGACATTCAACGTTAAGGATAGAGATTTAAGAATAGATATTGGTGATTTAATTGAGATTACTGAGTTTAAGAAAAAAATGAAATCTGTTCCTGATGGAAATGGAAATTTCATAGAAACAAATGAGTCTGAAACTTGGATCACTGGTTACAACAAGTATAAGAATAAGGAGAATACATAGATGGAGAACAAGCTTAGCAAATCAAAGATTGAGCAGATTATTGGACGTAAGTTGACTGAGTATGAATACAAAGAAGTTGTAGGAACAGTTCTCAATCAATTGCTGAATGAAAAAGTTGAGAAAACAAATGGATAGATTCGACAATGATTATCACTATGTACATTTTCCTGACCCACAAGAAAAGGAGGTGAAGTATTCGACCTGTTACGGTTGTAAGGAAGATATTATTGTGGGAGAAGAAGTTTTAGATGTATTTGGAGCATGTGTACACGATACATATGAATGTTTATTTAAAGCAGCAAACGCTAAACGAATAATTGCAGGAGAGGAATGATTAATTGAGTCTTAATGGACATAATATGAAATTGCAACTGAGACTACCATTGCCAGTTTCAATAAATGACTTATACATAAATCAATACACATGGAACCCGAAAACCAGATCTAGAGTACCTACGGGTAAACGGATATTAAGTAAAGAAGGAGAAAAAGTTAAGAAAGAAATTATTGAAGCGGCTACAGACCAAGTAAGCAAGCAAGAATGGGATTATGAGTACACTAAGACACACTACTTGTACATGGATTCTTTCATTTATTTTAACCGCAAGGGTAGAGATGACAATAATATCTACAAACTCAACAACGATGCACTAGAGAAGATAGCATATGATAACGACAGTAGAATTTTAACAAGGACTCAACGCATATTGTATGACAAAAAGAATCCTAGGGTTGAATTAGTTTTTACTCCAGTAGAATACATAGGAATATTTGATAATGAACAGATGTATGGTGATTTTGTTAAGAGATGCGAAGGTTGTAGTAGATACAAAAGAAATTGTTCAATATTGAAAGCTGCTAAAGAGGCATTTATTCAGGACGAGATAGTAAATAACGTTTGTAGTAGTTTCAAAGAAATGAGAAGTAAATAAAAGTAGTATTTCACTAGCCATTTGCGAAGAAATAGGGATTGAGATTAAAGGGTATAAGCCTAGAACGAGATGGCACTATCACTTAAAAGACTTTGTTATGGAGGCAATTAATACATATGGAATCGAAAGAGTGATTAAGATATGAAGCACTACTATGAGATATTTAGTGAGAAGAAACATCCTATTTTAATGACCAATAATACAGAATTTAGTAATGAACTGTTTGATGAAATGATAAGCGAAGCAAAAAAAAGCCTTATCACTACTAAAAAATCTGGAAATTTAGATACTGGTATTGTGCAATATCTTATTGAAAATTACGAATTTAGTCTTATAAAATTTACAGCAAAGTCCTGAAAATGGGCTTTGTTTTTTATAATATACAAGCAAGATTTTGCCGTTTGTAGTATAATTAAATACATAAAAATAATACGGAGGTATATAAAATGGAATATGTTTCGATTGCTGCATACTGTCGTGTTAGTACAAAACATGACGATCAATTAAATAGTTTGGATGCACAGGTACAGTACTACAATAGCTACATAGATGGAGACAATAAAACAAAACTTCATGAAGTTTATTATGACACATTATCTGCTACCAAATGGGAAAAGCGTAAAGGATTTAAGAAGATGTTATATGATGCAGGATTGGATTTTGAAGTAAGCAAGAGAGGGAATCTATTACTAGAAATTAGCGATAGGCCACCACTATTTAATAGAATTCTAGTTAAAGATGTATCAAGATTTGCTCGTAATATTGATTCGGTCGATATTATTCGCAAACTAAGAGACAAACGAGTTTTCATTGACTTTACCAATATGAACCTATCAACAGAAAATATGTCTGAAGATATGATGTTGGGAATGTTCATATTATTTGCTGAAAGGGAGTCAAAGGACAGATCAGAAAAGACGATTTGGGGGCTTGCTAGGAGTGCCGAAGAAGGAAGGATTAGGGTTAAGGATGATTACTATGGATATCGCTACATAAAAGAAGGTAGAGAGCTTGAAGTTGTGAATGATGAAGCTGAAAATATTCAGTTGATCTTTTATATGTATGCTCATGGTCTTGGATTCAGAAAGATAATTCAAGAACTCGACATTTTGAAAATAAAAACACGGAAAGGTAAAAGTTTTAGTCCTACCACTATAAGCAGAATTTTAAAGAATGTTGGCTATACAGGAACTCTTATTCGCAATAAGCTAGATGCCCCTCTTGTATTTACATCTAAAAAAACTGCTACCTTAAAAGACGAATCAGAGTGGAAAGTTCATGAGAATAGAATTCCAGTCATTATAGATCGAAAGATGTTTGATTTAGCTCAGAACATTAGAAAAGGCAAAGTTAATCATACAAATAGAGTTGGAACAAGACCTCCAACTAGTAGATACTCTAAACTTTTAGTATGTGACGTATGCGGTTGTAACTACACTAAAAACAAAGAGAACAAAACTGGTCGAGATTTTATGAACTGCACTACAAAGAAAAGGTTTGGCGTATTAAAGTGTTCCTCTCCAAATGTATCTTGTGAACTATTGGAAAAAGCAATTCATGATTTTGCAAAAAATAAATTAAAAGATACTATCGGACATTTTAAGGACACCTATATTTATGAACTTAATTTATTTCAAAAAGAACTTGAAGAAAGGATAGACAATCAACAAATTGACAAAGCATCAGATTTTAAGGATCAGATTGCCGAAAAGATAAGCCAAGAAAAGAAAGTTATTAAACTGTATAGTATGGGAAACTTTGACGAAGAGACATTGGACGAATTAGTATCAGAAATAAAAAGAGATCGTTTAAAGCTCGAACAAGAACTAAAGAAATGCACCTCATCCAATGAAGATTTAAAAGAAGAGATAGATGAAATCAATAATGCAATAAAGCAGATTAAAAATTTCAAAGTCGAGATAAATTATAGTGAAGAAGAAGTGTTAGAATTGATTGATGCAATTAGAATTAGAAAACTTATAAGCACCAGAAGAGAAAGAAAGAGAATAATACTTACATTCGAATTTAAGATATTTAAAAAGCTAAATCAAATCGTTGAGAAATATGCAGGGATGAATAAGGTTCAAACGGATAATTCTGTATCTGCTCCATATGACTTATACTGACTATGTAACCGATGATGGATGTCTGTGGCAGACCATTGGATAAATCGGTTTCCACCTCGATCAGAACACCATCGATTCCGTACAAACACGCACTGTGTAATTTTCCGTACATAAAAAAGAAACACCTCACTCGATTCTTGACTCCGCATAATACGGGCCAGTCTACGAATTAAGGTGCTTCCTCAGCTTCTATTAGCATTTTATATAAAAGGAATCATGGAGTCAACCTGTCATTATCATTGCTGTAGTCATCTTTCCTGATCCCTGAATTTTATTTCTGGAAGGAAATCATTAAATAGCTTTGCGAACATGGTTACGTATAAACTTTCATTATGTTTATTAAATTTAGCCCGAGAAAGCGTGAATCTGTTCGATGGACTTATCTATTATTGTTGTTAAATCATGGGGATGAACTGCTGATTATCTAATTATATTTATGTTTTACACAATCTAATTTATCATAATTAAATTGAATAGTAAAATCATTTGTGCTCAATTATTCTGTTTTTTTTCTATTTTGTGATAGTATAGATCTATAGTTCCCGTATTATTAGGAATAGATTGCACAATAGGCAGGTGAGAAAGACATATGCAGACTGACAGTTTGAAGCTGGATAACCAATTATGCTTTGCCATATATGCTTGTTCACGTGAGATTACGAAGATGTACCAGCCTTATCTGGAGGTACTTGGCGTAACGTATTCCCAGTATTTGGTGTTGATGGTTTTGTGGGAACGTGAAGAATGTACGGTTAAGGAGATCGGGGAGGCTCTCTATCTCGATTCGGGAACGTTGACACCACTTCTCAAACGTTTGCAGTCAGCAGGACTTATTAATCGCGAACGCTCGGCTCAGGACGAACGAAAAGTATTAATTACACTAACCGACTCGGGTCGTGAGTTGCGGAACAAGGCATTATCCATACCTGAATCCATTCAGGGAGATGCGTGTTTGAACAGTACAGAGTTTGAAACATTGCTGGGTCAGTTCAAAGGATTGCTGGAGAAAGTTCACGAAACCAACACCAACGCAGCCAAAAAATAAAATGTAGTTTTACATCAAGGAAACCTCAGTTTTTATCTGGGGTTTTTTCCATATATACCCAAGCATTCACAATATGGGATCATACTCATATCAAAATACTGTCTATTAACCATTAGTTTTTTAAGGAAAGCGTTTTAAAAACGTGTTACAATGAATTGGGCTTGAGTGAAAATAGTCAACATTTGTCTTTTGTTAGTCTACCAACCCGCCTTGTTGCAGTCATGTTGATAGGAGGATTCGAGAATGAATATCCATGAATATCAAGGAAAAGAAGTACTGAAACAGTATGGAGTTACCGTTCCAAACGGAAAGGTTGCTTATACAGTCGATGAAGCGGTCGCGGCCGCTGAGGCATTGGGCAGTCCAGTGACTGTTGTCAAAGCACAAATTCACGCAGGTGGCCGGGGTAAAGCCGGCGGCGTAAAAGTGGCAAAGAGTACGGATGAAGTTCGTGCCTATGCTTCCGAAATTCTGGGCAAAGTATTGGTAACACACCAGACTGGACCAGAAGGTAAAGAAGTGAAACGTCTTCTGATTGAAGAAGGATGCGATATCCGCAAAGAGTATTATGTGGGTGTTGTTGTGGACCGTGCCACAGGCCGTGTAGTTATGATGGCTTCCGAAGAAGGCGGTACTGAGATTGAAGAAGTAGCTGAAGCTACACCTGAGAAAATTTTCAAAGAAATCATTGACCCTGCCATTGGATTGCAAGTGTTCCAGGCCCGTAAACTGGCTTACAGCATTAAGATTCCGAATGAACTGGTGAACAAAGCTGTTAAGTTCATGCTCGCGCTGTACACTGCATTTGTCGAAAAAGATTGCTCTATTGCAGAGATCAATCCTCTCGTTGTTACCGGAGATGGAAACGTTATCGCGCTAGATGCGAAATTAAACTTTGACTCCAACGCCCTGTTCCGTCACAAAGACATTTTGGAACTGCGTGACCTGGATGAAGAGGATGAAAAAGAAATCGAAGCTTCCAAATACGACCTCAGCTACATAGCACTTGATGGCAACATCGGCTGTATGGTCAATGGTGCGGGACTTGCGATGGCAACGATGGATATTATTAAATACTACGGTGGAGACCCGGCCAACTTCCTTGACGTTGGGGGCGGTGCGACAACGGAGAAGGTGACTGAAGCATTTAAGATCATCTTGTCCGATGCCAAAGTAGCTGGGATCTTTGTTAACATCTTCGGTGGCATCATGCGCTGTGATGTTATCGCCAATGGTGTTGTTGAAGCCGCGAAGCAGCTTGGCCTGACCAAACCGCTGGTTGTTCGTCTTGAAGGAACTAACGTGGAGCTTGGCAAACGTATTCTGGGTGAATCTGGCCTGAATATCGTTCCTGCTGATTCCATGGCCGATGGTGCACAGAAAATTGTTGCCCTCGTAAAATAAGTTCATTCCTTAGTACCGGAGCTGTCCGGGAATTGAAAAATAACCGTAAGGATGTGAAGCAACGTGAGTATTTTGATCGATAAAAATACAAAAGTCATTACGCAAGGCATTACGGGTTCAACGGGAATGTTCCACACGAAGGGCGCATTGGACTACGGAACCCAGATGGTAGGCGGAGTTACACCGGGTAAAGGCGGAACTAATGTGGATATCACGTTGGAAGACGGTACAGTAGCTAGTCTGCCGGTGTTCAACACTGTGCAGGAAGCGAAGGAAGCTACAGGCGCAACAGCGAGCGTCATTTACGTTCCTCCTGCATTTGCAGCAGATTCCATTATGGAAGCTGTTGATGCTGAGCTGGACCTCGTGATCTGTATTACAGAAGGTATTCCGGTTCTTGACATGATCAAGGTTGACCGCTTCATGGAAGGTAAAAATACCGTCCTGATCGGACCAAACTGTCCAGGTGTCATTACACCAGGCGAATGTAAAATCGGTATCATGCCTGGTTATATCCATATGGCAGGGCACGTAGGCGTTGTTTCCCGTAGTGGAACACTTACCTATGAAGCCGTTCATCAACTGACGACACGTGGCATTGGACAATCTTCTGCTGTAGGAATCGGGGGAGACCCTGTAAAAGGCTCCGAGTTCATTGATATCCTCAAACGGTTCAATGAAGATCCACAGACTCATGCGGTCATCATGATTGGTGAGATTGGTGGTACAGCTGAAGAGGATGCTGCAGATTGGGTACGTGAAAACATGACCAAACCGGTTGTTGGCTTTATCGGTGGCGTAACAGCGCCTCCAGGCAAACGGATGGGCCATGCTGGCGCTATTATCTCTGGCGGTAAAGGTACAGCCAAAGAGAAGATTGCGAAGCTGGAATCATGTGGAATCAAAGTAGCACCAACTCCTGCTGAGATGGGTTCGACTTTGGTGAGTGTACTTGAGGAACGCGGTATTTTGAATTTGTGCACGACACATTAATTCTTTTTCGTTATAATAGAAGAAACGGCTCGGAAATGATTTATTTCTGGTAGACCGACTATTATGGTTACGGAAAAGGTAAGCAACCTTTTGTCCTTGAACAGGGCGAAGGGTTGCTTTTTTGCGTTTTTTTTACGGGAAAAGGGGGAGGAATTGTCTCTCATCTGCGTAAACGCTTGCATTCCGTGGTCACTTAACACACAATATGAGGGAAGATCTCTTCCCGCTTTGGGAGGTTTATGGTATGGAAGAAAGATGGATCTTGTTTGGGTTACATGAGATGGAGGGCATTGGCAAGAAAACAATCTCGAAACTGATTCTGGGACAACATGAATTACCCGAACTATTGAATTATGGGGAAAGCGACTGGGTCGCAGCAGGCTTGCGCAAAGATCAAGCTGCACGCTTGGCTAGCCAATTTACTATCGAATGGATCGAGAGTAAAAGAGAACACGTTTACAATCAGGGGATAGAGGTTATTACTTATCTGGATCAGAAATATCCCATATTAATGAAGGAAACCGTTCAGCCTCCCTGGGTAATGTATGCTCGAGGGGATGTTAGTTTGCTTCACAATTCGTCTATTGCCATGGTGGGAACTCGTATGCCAACCGTGTATGGGCGCAAAGTTGGAGAAAAGCTGGCAGAGCAATTATGCAATGCAGGACTGACGATTGTAAGCGGGCTTGCCCGCGGTATTGATAGCGTATGTCATGAGGCAGTACTACGTGCCAAAGGAAAAACGATTGCAGTATTTGGAACAGGGATTGATAATATATACCCACCCGAAAATACAAGCCTCGCTGAACGAATCGCGGAGACGGGGCTGCTTTTGTCGGAATATCCACCAGGTACGAGAGCGCGCCAGGGATTATTTCCGGAACGGAATCGAATCATTGCCGGTCTGACATTGGGAACATTGGTTGTTGAGGCTGACATTCGCAGTGGTTCACTCATTACAGCAGATGCTGCGCTTGAAGCAGGCAGGGATGTATTTGCAGTCCCTGGACCGATTACATCGCCGAAAAGTCGGGGAGCACACAATCTTATCCGTCAAGGGGCCAAATTGGTCACTTGTGCAGCAGATGTATTGGAAGAGTATCGATTGGGCTTGCCAAATGCAGAACAACTTCCTTACAATAGAGGACGTTCGACCGAAACAAGCGAGCCTTCCAGGCGTGGGATATTCGCTGAGGTTAAGCTCTCTCCAGATGAACAACGTGTGATTTATCTGTTGGAACAGGGAGAACAATCATTGGATCAACTGGTTGAGCTGCTTGGTTGGGATTTTGGACATTTGCATTCAGTTCTGTTATCTTTAATCATAAAAAAGCAGATTAGCCAATTACCAGGCACTAAATACGCGAGGGTATGACGAAGCTACAACCTACGTAGTGCGTGGAAATATATAATTAGCAGAAGTTATTAACTATGCATAAGCTTACAGAAACAGTTTCATGACAGTTTCATGACTGAGAGGAGGATGAACCTATGGCGGATGCACTCGTAATCGTGGAGTCGCCCTCAAAGGCGAAGACGATAGGCAAATATTTAGGCAGCAAGTTCATCGTAAAAGCTTCGATGGGGCATATTCGCGATTTGCCAAAGAGTCAGATCGGCGTTGAGGTAGAGAATGATTTTAATCCGAAATATATTACGATCCGCGGCAAAGGTTCAATTTTGAAAGAACTGAAGGATGCACGGAAGAAAGTGAAAAAAGTGTATCTCGCAGCTGACCCGGATCGCGAAGGTGAGGCTATCGCATGGCATTTGGCCCATGCCCTTGAACTGGACGATACGGCAGATTGCCGGGTAGTATTTAATGAAATTACAAAACAGGCGGTCAAAGATGCGTTCAAAACGCCGCGGAAAATCAATATGGATTTGGTTAACGCGCAGCAGGCAAGACGTATTCTGGATCGGCTCGTTGGATATAAAATTAGTCCGTTATTATGGAAGAAAGTGAAAAAAGGTTTGTCTGCAGGCCGGGTTCAGTCCGTGGCTGTTAAAATCATTTTAGATCGTGAAAATGAAATTGATGATTTTGAGCCGGAAGAATACTGGAGCATTACCGCCAAGCTGACAGCAGACGGCAATCCGTTTGAAGCCAAGTTTCATAAACTGAACGGGGCCAAAACAGAGCTGGGCAGTGAAGAGGAAGTGCAAGCGATCCTGAAACAGATCGAAGGTGCAGACTTTACGATCAAGGAAGTTAAAGAGAAAGAACGTAGCCGTAACCCCTCCGCCCCGTTTACGACAAGTTCTCTGCAACAGGAAGCGGCGCGTAAATTGAATTTCAGAGCTTCCAAGACGATGTCGGTCGCCCAACAACTATATGAAGGTGTAGACCTTGGAAAAGAAGGCACAGTAGGTCTCATCACGTATATGCGTACGGACTCCACACGAATTGCGGCATCTGCACAAGAAGAAGCCAAAGAATATATCGTTGGTAAGTATGGTGAGCCATTTGCACCTGAGACTCCACGAAACTATTCCAAAAAAGCAGCTAATGCTCAGGATGCGCATGAAGCGATTCGTCCAACTTCAATTCTGCGTGACCCTGACTCAATCAAGTCATTCATGAGTCGCGATCAGTTCCGGTTGTATAAACTGGTATGGGAACGTTTTGTAGCGAGCCAAATGTCTTCGGCTATTCTGGATACACTCTCTGTAGATATTGCTGCGGGGGACACCATTTTCCGTGCAGCAGGTTCGAAGGTACGATTCCAAGGTTTCATGAAGGTATATGTTGAAGGAAACGACGATGGTACAACCGATGAAGATCGTCTGCTGCCTCCGTTGAAAAGTGGAGATGTGCTTGAGAAGCAGGAGATTGAGCCAAAACAGCATTTTACACAACCGCCACCACGATATACGGAGGCAAGGTTGGTTAAGACGCTTGAGGAATTGGGTATAGGGCGTCCGAGTACATATGCGCCAACACTGGAGACCATTCAGAAGCGCGGATATGTTGCGATAGAGGAAAAGAAATTCATGCCGACGGAGCTTGGTGAACTGGTCATCGAACAGATGGAAGAGTTTTTCCCTGAAATCCTGAATGTAGAGTTCACCGCCAACATGGAAGGTGATCTTGACCATGTGGAGGAAGGTTCGGAGGATTGGGTCAAAGTACTCGCAGAATTCTATGAATCTTTTGAGAAACGCCTTGAGTTTGCGGAAGAAGAAATGAAAGAAATCGAGATTGAAGACGAAGTATCCGATGAGATCTGTGAGAAGTGCGGCAAACCGCTGGTTTATAAACTCGGACGTTTTGGCAAGTTTCTTGCGTGCTCGGGCTTCCCTGATTGCCGGAATACCAAACCGATTATCAAGGATATCGGCGTGACTTGTCCGAAGTGTAAGGAAGGTCATGTTGTTGAGCGTCGTAGCAAAAAAGGACGTATTTTCTACGGTTGTGACAAATATCCTGAATGTGATTTTGTCTCATGGGACAGACCTTCAGCCAAACCATGTCCAAGTTGCGGATCGCTAATGATTGAAAAGCGGAACAAAAAGGGAGCACGATTGCAGTGTACTTCATGTGATCATCAGGAGCCGGTGGATGAACCGGATGACGAATCAGCGGATTAATATATATGCGAATCAAATTTAGTGAATTTTGAAATTGTTTTATGGGGGTAAATGATTTTGACGAATGAACAACAAGTAACCGTTATTGGTGCCGGGCTGGCAGGAACAGAAGCGGCCTGGCAGATTGCAAGTCGCGGCGTACGCGTGAAATTATACGAGATGAGACCTGTTGTGAAAACGCCAGCCCATCATACGGATAAATTTGCAGAACTGGTATGTAGCAACTCGCTGCGTGCGAATGGATTGACCAATGCAGTGGGTGTGTTAAAAGAAGAAATGAGAATGCTCAATTCTCTCGTATTGTCAGCAGCAGACAAACATGCAGTTCCCGCAGGTGGGGCGCTTGCTGTGGACCGGGATGGATTTTCAGGTGAGATTACATCCACGTTGCACCAGCATCCGCTCATCGAAGTGGTGAATGAGGAATTAACTTCTCTGCCGGAAGATGGCATCGTTGTTGTTGCAACGGGGCCGTTGACTTCACCTGCATTGTCTGAGCAAATCAAGGCACTAATGGGTGAAGAGTATTTCTACTTCTATGATGCAGCTGCACCGATCATCGAAAAAGATTCAATTGATATGAATAAAGTGTATCTGGCTTCCCGTTATGATAAAGGTGAAGCGGCATATCTGAACTGTCCGATGACAGAAGAAGAGTTTGATGTCTTCTATGAAGCTCTCATTACTGCTGAGGTCGCTCAATTAAAAGAGTTTGAGAAAGAAATCTACTTTGAAGGCTGTATGCCAATCGAAGTGATGATGAAACGAGGAAAACAGACGGCTCTGTTTGGTCCAATGAAACCGGTAGGTCTGGTTAACCCTCATACAGGAGAGTTGCCACATGCGGTTGTTCAGCTTAGACAGGACAATGCAGCTGGAACCCTGTATAACTTGGTGGGCTTCCAGACGCATCTGAAATGGGGAGAACAGAAACGTGTCTTCTCCCTTATTCCTGGACTTGAAAATGCAGAGTTCGTTCGTTATGGCGTAATGCACCGTAATACATTTATTAACTCTCCTAAACTGCTTCTTCCGACGTATCAGTTTAAAGAGCGTCCAAACCTGTTCTTTGCAGGTCAGATGACGGGTGTAGAAGGATATGTGGAATCTGCTGCATCAGGGCTGATTGCCGGCATGAACGCAGCCAAAGCAGCACTTGGGCAGGAACTGGTAGTATTGCCGGTAGAAACAACACTTGGCAGTATGGCTCAGTATATTACAACGGCTGACTTCAAGCACTTCCAACCAATGAACGCAAACTTTGGTTTGTTGCCGAAGCTTGAAACAAAGATTCGTAACAAAAAGGAAAAAAATGAAGCTCTTGCACAGCGTGCACTGGATGGCATCATTAGTTTTGCTGCGGCAGAAGGTCTAACTGTTCCGGAACGCGTATAAATTATTCGTGGGAGGATGCTGATATCATGGATATGTCATTTCATGCTACAACGATCTGTGCTGTTCGTCATAATGGTAAGGCTGCAATCGCAGGAGATGGTCAGGTGACCATGGGCCAAAGTGTTGTGATGAAGAATACAGCCAAGAAGGTAAGACGTTTGTACCGCGGACAGGTTGTTGCTGGCTTTGCTGGTTCTGTGGCGGATGCGATCACCCTGTTTGAGAAATTCGAAGGTAAGCTCGAGGAACACCATGGTAACTTGCAACGTGCTGCTGTAGAGCTTGCCAAGGATTGGCGTCAGGATCGGATTTTGCGTAAGCTTGAGGCACTCTTGATTGTGATGGACAAATCAGGTATGCTGCTCATTTCAGGCGGCGGGGAGATAATTGAACCGGATGATGACGTTATTGCTATCGGATCAGGTGGAAACTTTGCCTTATCTGCTGCGCGTGCGTTGAAACGTCATGCAGTAAACCTGGAAGCGAAAGATATTGCGCGTGAATCACTTCAGATTGCCTCGGAGTTATGTGTATATACCAATAATAATATTATTGTAGAAGAGTTATAAGCCAAAGAAATCTCCCGTAGTGGAGCATGATTCTGTAATCTGCTCCAGGACGTCTAGGGGATTCTTTGTCCTTGTTAGGAAAAATAAATTCAACATACTGGTAGGAGGGAAGCAATATGAATACTCAAGCGTTAACACCGAGACAGATTGTTGCAGAGCTTGACAAGTATATTGTAGGTCAAAAGAAAGCTAAAAAATCGGTAGCGGTAGCTCTTCGTAATCGTTATCGGCGTAGCCTTTTGCCTGAGCACACTCAGGATGACATTGTGCCTAAAAATATCTTGATGATTGGACCTACCGGTGTGGGTAAAACGGAAATCGCCCGTCGCCTTGCTAAACTGGTAGGTGCGCCATTTGTGAAAGTGGAAGCTACCAAGTTCACTGAAGTAGGTTACGTTGGCCGTGACGTTGAATCGATGGTGCGTGATCTGATTGAGACATCACTGCGGATGGTGAAGTTGGAGCGGACTGAAAAAGTGAAGGACAAAGCTGAAGAAGCTGCCAATGAGCGAATTGTACATATTTTGGCTCCTTCACAGTCTAAGTCCAAGAGTCAGCGTAATCCCTTTGAGATGATCTTTGGTAATAATGGCAACAACGTTCAGGAACAGGATGAGCCAGAACCGGATACTGGGGTTGCCGAACGCCGCCGTAAGATCAAGTTTGATCTGTTGTCCGGCAAGCTGGAGGATGACATCATTGAGATTGATGTCGAAGACACTGCGCCTAACATGATGGACATGTTTGCTGGACAAGGTAATGATCAGATGGGCATGAATATGCAGGAGATGTTTGGTAGCCTCTTACCTCGTCGTACGAAAAAGCGCAAGCTCGCCATCAAAGAAGCGCGCAAAGTGTTGACCCAGGAAGAAGCAGGCAAATTGATCGATATGGATGATGTTACACAAGAATCCATTCGTCGAGCAGAGCAGACAGGTATCATTTTCATAGATGAAATTGACAAGGTCGCCAGTCAAGGGCGCGGTAGTGGTCCTGATGTATCCCGTGAAGGTGTGCAACGTGACATACTGCCTATCGTAGAGGGCTCTACAGTAATGACGAAATATGGTCCTGTCAAAACGGATTATATTCTGTTTATGGCAGCTGGCGCATTCCATGTCGCCAAACCCTCTGATTTGATTCCTGAGCTTCAGGGACGCTTCCCAATTCGTGTGGAACTAAGCAGTCTAACACTGGAGGAGTTTGTTTCCATTCTGACTGAACCCCAAAATGCACTGACCAAGCAGTATGTTGATCTGTTGCGGACAGAGAATATTGAGATTGAGTTCTCGGATGAGGCCATTCGCGAGATTGCCAAATTGGCTGAATCCGTCAATCAAAATACAGAAAATATAGGTGCTCGTCGATTGCATACGATTCTTGAAAAGCTTTTGGAGGATTTATCCTTTGAGGCACCTGAGCTTACACTGGAACGTATGGTGATCACTCCGGAGTATGTTCGGGAGAAATTAAATGATATTGCGCTTGATCGTGATTTGAGTCAGTATATCCTGTAACATGCGGCTAGCAATGCAGTTGTTAAAATGATGTTATAAATGAACGGTATGCAAGAGAGTAGAGAACATTTGTGTGATCGACAAAGGGAAGCAATCCTTTAATGAATCACAAAGGCCCTCTTACTTGGCGCATATCGTTTATTTTTGTTTCTATCTAAAGGATTTTGATGTTACAACCGATAAAAGATGTGTGGTTGTTATACGGATCGACAAAACCTAGGACTTGTGCCGCATGTATCCGGAGTTAAAACCTATCGGAGTGGTAGTTATTCTTCCATTCCATACCCAATGATTCCCATTAAAAGAATTTTCCTTATTCCAAGTCTGGTCATCGGTTTAGTCGACAGATTGGTAAATGTTGCGTAAATGCGCAAAGTGATGAATTATTGAAAAGTTTGAAGTCACTAATTGTTTTCTTAAAATTAAAATATATAGACCCCACTTAATTGTTAAGAAAGTGTTGTGTGGGCAAGACGAGTTTTCTTTATTCTTGAAAGATAATTTGTCAATTGATTAATATACAGCTTTGTATGTATACCTATCATATTGTCCTTAAACCCTTAGTATGACGGCAAAAAATTCTAACATTATCAACTATGAAATATTCGGAAAATTACATAATTACGGGCGTTATAAGCTCATGTTGAGACTCGAAATTTTTTTTTTATTTTAAGAATGTTAAAGAACAATTAGGGAGAGTATTAACATACTTTTGTTTTGGGCCCGAACATTTACGAAAAAATTCATAATTTGCAGAAAATACACAAAAAGCCCCGTCTTTCAGAAAAGATAGGGCTTTTTTCTTATTGTAATAAATCCCAAACTCGAAGAAACTTATGTTATACGACAACATCAGAGTTAATTCTACTTAAGTCCTAGAAAACCGTGTAAAGACGAATATTTTTGTCGAAAAAAACATAAGAATTTTCAAGGGAAAAGATACAATCTTTTTCCATAACTTCTAAAGAGAGGAGGGAGATTGTGAATCTTTTAAACGATATCAGCTTTAAAAGATTGCAAGGTGCACTCGATGCGTCCAATATCAGACAACGAACAATTGCTGACAACATCGCGAACGCCGATACTCCGTATTTCAAGCGCTCGGACGTTTCTTTTGAAGAAATGTTGCAAGGGCAAATGAATGGAGATATGCCTGTTCTTAAGGGTAAATTAACTGATGCAAGGCATTTTGTCATAGGTCCTTCCTCTTCCGTACCCACGCCAGTAGTTAATATGGACCAGTCAACCTCCATGAATAACAACGAAAACAATGTCGATATAGACAGAGAAATGAGTCTTCTGGCGGAGAATCAGTTACGTTATAACGCTTATATTCAGCAAGTGAACGAACAAATTAAAATCATGCGTGTTGGCGTGGAAGGGAGATAACCTAAATTGAACATTAGTAATAGTTTTAGTATCAGTAGCTCAGCTCTGACAGCCCAACGGTTGCGGATGGACGTAATATCTTCCAACATTGCCAACGCAGAGACTACGCGCGCGAGCGTATCCAATGGTGAAGCGGTCCCTTACAAACGTAAAATGGTTGTGCTTGAGCCGAATAAAACGTCATTTGGTACGATGCTGCAAAATCAGATGAGAGGTAGCGGTTCAGGAGATGGCGTAAGAGTAACGGAGATTCGCGAGGATCAGTCACCTCTCAAGCCTGTGTATGACCCTTCTCATCCGGATGCAAACGCAGAAGGATATGTATTTATGCCTAATGTGGATATTGCGAAAGAAATGGTCGACATGATCTCTGCTTCGCGTTCATATGAAGCAAACGTAACAGCACTGAATTCAACCAAAGCGATGATCTCCAAAGCTTTGGAGATTGGAAGATAATCTGCTTAAAAATGAAAATAAGAAAAATACAAACCAGGGATGAAGGGGAGGGACATTAATGATTCAGAACAACATGTTTAGCACACAGGGGATACAACCGCTACAGATGAAGAGTGCAACCGAAAGTAAGCCTTCTACACCAGCCGAAACCATTCAGAGCTTCGGTACATACTTACAGAATGCATTAGGGTCCGTTGCAGCACAGGAGGCTCAATCGCATGAAATGTCGAATCAATTCTTGGTCGGCAAAGCGAATGTGGATCAGGTGATGATTGCTTCCGAACAGGCCTTGTTAAGCCTACAACTCACAACTCAAGTCCGAAACAAAGTGGTCGAAGCATACCAAGAAGTTATGCGAACGCAGTTATAAAATAACCTACTTGCGCTTCGATAATAGCGCTGATCATTACAACAAAGCAGCTGCGATGCTGCTCCTGATCGTCAACCTATGAAACGGCTAGGGTTGAGTAAGGACAGACTAAGCAAAGTTTCGGATGGGGTGACAGAGTGAATGAGAGAATCGCCCAGTACAGGGATAAGGCATCCCAGTATTGGAATAGTTTTAGCAAAAAGCAAAAAGTATTATTTATATCCACCTTCCTGTTCCTGATTTTGGCTGCAGTTGTACTCACGATGCAATTGTCCAAAACGGAATATGAAGTTGCTTTTACAGATTTGAATGCAAGTGATTCAGCGGGCGTGATCAGTTATCTCGATTCATCTAGCATTCCATACAAATTAAGTTCAGATGGCAAGACCATATCCGTACCGAGTACAAGTGTTGCAATTGCAAAAGTGAATGTTGGATCTCAAGGGATTATTCAGAATGGTTCATTAGGGTATAAGTCATTCGAGGAGTCATCATCCCCCATCGGGATGACGGATAAAGAGTTTGATGTAAAGTACAACAACGCTATAAACGGAGAAGTTGAACAGTTACTTCAGCGGATGCAAGGGATACAGGATGCTAAAGTACTGGTTAATATGCCGAAAGATAACATCTTTGCTGGTTTGGAAGAACAAGACAAAGCATCAGCATCGGTAGCTCTCCAATTCAAACCGGGTTATCATCCAAATCAGGCAGCGGTAGATGGCTACTTTAACTTGGTTAAGACTGCAATTCCTAATCTGCCTGTTGAGAACATCACAATTACAAACACAGATGAAGCAGAATTGATCCCAACTGCCCGAGGTGGCAGTGGCGGGTTGTCTTCCGAAGTTCAAGAGAACATGGCACTACAGAAAAAGTTTGAAAACGATGTCCGTAATAACGTAAAACAATTCCTTTCCCAGATTGTAGGCGAAGACAAAGTTAATGTTTTGGTAGCCTCCAAGCTTAATTTTGACAAAGAAACACGTAAGGAAAATCTGGTCACACCTGTTGATGTAGATAATATGAAAGGCATCGAGATCAGTGTGCAGGAGATTCAAAAGAGCTACACTGGCGCAAGCAATCCAACAGGTGGTGTTGCTGGCACAGGACAAGAGGAAGTTCCGGGTTACCCATCATCTGATGCAACCGGTAACTCTACCTCCGAAGAATCATCAAGCACTATAAACTACGATGTTAATCGAATCGCTAAGGATATTATTTCCAGTCCGTATACTGTAAAAGACTTAACCATTAACGTTGCAGTTGAACCACCGAATGGAGAAACAGAATTACAGGGACCGGTTCAGGACGCAATTGAGAACATTTTAGTTAACATTGTTCGTGCTTCACTGGCAGACTCAGGCACTGTAATAAGTGACGCCGATCTGACAAAGAAAGTTTCAGTCATGTCACAAGGCTTCCAGACTGCCTCTGGAGACAATACAGGTTTCCAGCTTTCCTCAACGATGATGTGGGGTGGAGGCGCACTCATAGCGGCATTGATCGCAGCGGTAGTTATTTTGTTAGTACGCCGTCGCCGCAAACAAAACGAAGTCGAAGAAGAAGAGATTCCTCTTCCAATAGCAACAGAGTTCCCGTCCATTACGCTGGACAGTGTAACGAACGAAAGTCAGGTGCGCAAACAATTGGAGAGTTTGGCCAAGAAAAAGCCAGACGAATTCGTCAATCTGCTGCGTACATGGCTGGCTGACGAATAGAGGTGAGCGCATTGGCAAAGGCAAGCAGTCAAGGTTTGACTGGCAAACAAAAAGCAGCAATATTGTTGATTACATTAGGTCCGGAAGTATCGGCTCAGATATTCAAACATCTGCGTGATGAGGAGATTGAGCAACTTACGTTGGAGATTGCCAACGTTCGCAAAGTTGATTCTTCCGAAAAGGATATGATCATGGCCGAGTTTCACCAGATCTGTCTGGCGCAGGAATATATCTCTCAGGGCGGTATCAATTACGCCAGAGAAATCCTGGAGAAAGCTCTGGGTTCATCAAAAGCACTTGAAGTCATTAATCGTTTGACAGCTACGCTGCAAGTCAGACCATTTGACTTTGCGCGCAAAGCAGATCCGAATCAAATTTTGAACTTTATTCAGAATGAAAGCCCGCAAACGATTGCCCTAGTTCTGTCTTACCTGCAATTCGAACAGGCAGCAGCGATTCTATCATCCTTGCCACAAGAGAAACAGGCAGATGTCGCTCGCCGGGTGGCTGTTATGGATAGTACTTCGCCGGAAGTCATCTCTCAAGTGGAGCGGGTTCTGGAACAGAAGTTATCCTCTACCGTAACGCAGGATTACACCAATGCAGGTGGTATCGAATCGATCGTTCAGATTCTGAACGGAGTCGATCGGGGTACAGAACGTACCATTTTGGACTCGCTTGAAATTCAGGATCCAGAGCTTGCAGAGGAAATCAAAAAACGCATGTTTGTATTCGAAGATATCGTCAATGTGGATGATCGTTCGATTCAGCGCATTATTCGGGATATCGACAACGCAGATTTGCAGTTGGCACTCAAAGTGGCAAGCGAAGAAGTTCGGGATGCCGTGTTCCGGAATATGTCGAAACGGATGTCCGAGACATTCAAAGAAGAGATGGAATTCATGGGACCTGTGCGATTGCGTGATGTTGAGGAAGCTCAGACACGTATCGTAGGAACGATACGCAGATTGGAAGAAGCCGGTGAGATCATTATCGCACGCGGTGGAGGAGATGATATCATTGTCTAATTTGATTAAATCTTTCCAGTATGTACCCGTTGATGACCGTAAAAAACTTGAAAATCATCATCATTATGGTGGTGCTGAGGAGTCTGAAACGGAATTATACGGTGATAGTGCTGAAGGTTCTGAGGCAGAAACGCTTCAAGCACGCGTGGACGAAGAAACACAACGTCTTACCGCAGAAATGCTGGAAGATGCCAAGGAGTTTGCAGAAAAGCAAGTACGTGAAGCTTCAGAAGAGGCAGAGCGCATGCTTCAAGAGGCCCGTGAACAGATCGACAGCTGGTGGCAGGAACAACGACAACAGGATGAACATCTGACTGAAGCGCTTCGTTCACAAGGTTTCCAACAGGGTTTTGAGGAAGGCAAAGTACAAGCTGAACTGGATCTCCAGGTGCAGATCGAAAAGATGATGATTGAAGCCCAGGAAGTGCTCAAGGAAGCTTATGTAGCTAAAGATCAGATCATTCAGGAAGCCGAACCGTTCCTCGTGGAGCTCGCTTGCGGGATCGCTGAGAAAGTCATTGATAAGCAACTTACCATTGAACCCGATCATACATTGGAACTGATTCGTCAGAGTTTGTCACGTAAACGGGAGCAGGGTTTGATCACACTCTGTGTGGCACCTGATCAGTTTACTTTTGTACAGGCAGCTCGTGAAGAATTGTCTCTATCTATTGACTCTCAGGCAGAATTGCAGATTTTGCCTGATTCAACGGTCAAAGATAAGGGATGTGTCATTCGTTCTTCGTTCGGAAGTGTAGATGCGAGAATTGATACACAGCTTGCTGAGATTAAAAAAGAACTGGTCCGCATAGCACTTGAGGATGAGGAGCGAAAAAATCAACATGAAGGTTCTTAGTTCACAGCGATATATGGAACATTTGCGCCAATTCGATCCTGTTCGTATTAACGGCAAAGTTACTCAGGTCATTGGTCTTATGGTGGAGTCAGAAGGGCCAGATGCAAGTATCGGTGACGTATGTTATATCTATCCTGGTAAATCGGCTAAGCCTCTTCAGGCCGAAGTTGTTGGGTTTCGAGATAACAAAGTGCTGCTTATGCCACTGGGTGAACTTCAATCCATCGGTCCTGGTTGCGATGTAGTAGGTACGGGTAAACCACTCGGCGTTCAGGTAGGCTCCGAATTGCTCGGTAAAGTATTGGACGGACTTGGACAACCGCTGGACGGTTCCCTCCTTCCATCCAGAATGCCGATGTACTCTACCTCCAATACACCGGTTAATCCAATGGATCGTCCGCGTGTACTTGAAACGATGGGTGTTGGTGTAAGAGCTATCGACGGATTGTTGACCGTAGGTAAGGGACAGCGTGTAGGTATTTTTGCCGGTTCTGGTGTTGGTAAGAGTACATTGATGGGCATGATTGCTCGTAATACAGCAGCAGATGTCAATGTCATCGCGCTTGTGGGTGAGCGTGGACGTGAGGTGCGCGACTTTATTGAACGGGATCTGGGTCCGGAAGGACTGGAACGCTCCGTAGTCATTGTTGCAACTTCAGATCAGCCTGCCCTGATTCGGATTAAGGGAGCAGTTATTGCGACCACTATTGCAGAGTATTTCCGAGATCGTGGAATGAACGTGATGCTCATGATGGATTCGGTAACTCGATATGCGATGGCACAAAGGGAAGTTGGTCTGGCCGTAGGTGAACCTCCGGCAATGAGAGGATATACGCCATCGGTTTTTGCAAGTTTGCCCAAACTGCTTGAACGGGCAGGCACAGGGCCTACGGGTTCGATTACAGCCTTTTACACCGTTCTGGTTGATGGAGATGACATGAACGAACCAATCGCGGATGCGGTAAGGGGTATTCTGGATGGACACATTGTGTTAAATCGATCCATTGCAAATAAAGGTCATTTTCCAGCGATTGATGTGTTAGCCAGCATAAGCCGTGTTATGAAGGATATTGCTCCGGAAGAGCAGCTGGAAGCCGTTAATAATATGAAACGTTTGATGGCTGTGTACAAAGAATCGGAAGATTTGATCAATATTGGAGCTTACCAGCGGGGATCAAATGCAGCCATAGATGAATCGATAGACCAGATTGATAGTATATGGAACTTTACCAAGCAGAAAGTCGACGAGAAAGTCACTTTAAGTGAAGTACAGGAACGTTTGATTCTTGAATTTGCAAGGAGATGAATGGGTAAACGATGAAATTTCGATATCATTTCCAGAAAGTTGTTGACCTGAAGAGTAATGAAAAAACACAGGCAGAGTGGATGTTATCCACAGCGATCGGTAAACTTCAGACGGAGGAAGAACATCTGATACAACTTCTTAATGATAGAAGTAATCTGATCGGCATTATCCAATCTGCTACGGAAAATACAGCGTCTGTAAACAGTCTGCAGGAGATGCAGCGTTATGTACATCACCTTGACGAGTGCATTTCACGCAAAAACAGTGATGTTAAACATGCTCAGGTCAACGTGCAACGGAATCAGACGTTTCTGAACGGTAAGATGGTTGATGAAAAAGTATGGCTTGGAGCGAGAGACAAGGCCAAGATCAAATTTCAGCAGGAGATGCTCCTCCGGGAACAGAACGATCTGGACGAGATGGCTACTGTACGCTTCGCTGCCAAAGCCGGACGCGCGAATTGATGTGAGCCGGACGCGAAGTTGTCTCGTGAAGGAGGAATAAACGATGGCTGTTAAAGATGATAGCGACATGGAAAAAGAGTCGGGAGGCGGTTGGGAAAAGTTTCTGATGATTTCAATCCCGATTGTATTCACCGTAGTATTGCTAGGTGTACTACTTACGCTGTTTAATGTAGATATTCGTAATAATTTGTTTGAATTCGCCAACAAGATACCGGTAGTCAAGGAATGGGTACCTGATCCTGTACTGGATCCGGAGAAGGAGAAGCTGGAGAAGAGTGAGCAGCAGGTTGAAAGTGCTGAAGCCACAATCGAAAAGCTGAAATCCCAAGTAACTGCCAAAGAAACAGAGCTCAAGGCAGCACAGGAAGCGACAACAACTGAAGCAAAGAAGGCCACGGACCTTCAGAAGAAGTTGGATGATGCGGAAAAAGCGGCTGAAACGGCTACAGCAGCAACGCCGGAAACGGAATCTGATTATCAGAAACAAATCAAAGATTTGGCTAAAATGTATGCTGACATGAGCCCAAGCAAAGCTGCACCGATTTTGCAAAATATGACGAATGAGGAAATGGTATTGTTGTTGAATGCCATGCAGTCATCTGCTCGGACCAAGGTGCTTGAAAAGATGGACCCGAAAACAGCAGCCGATGTCACCATGATGATGAAGGATGCCAAACCGTCCGGGGATCTGGCGCTGGATGCGCTGCAATCCAGATTGAAGAAAGAAACCACAGCAACTTCAACTGCATCCACAACCACAAGCAAAAACCTGGATAAAAACCAGCTTAGTCAAACATTTGCTTCGATGTCTGCTTCAAGTGGTGCCAAGTTATTATTGGAAACATACAAGTTAAGTCCTGACAAAACATTGACCATCCTGAATTCAGTAGATGATGCAACACGCTCTCAATTGCTTGAGAACATGTCTTCAGAGGACTCGGTTGAAACTGCAAAAATTTTGAACAAATTAATGGGCAACAAGTAGATCGGATTACACTGTTTAACCGAGAGGAGGTGAAAATAAAATGTCGATTGTATATCAAATGGCATCCACAGCAACTGTAAAAGCAACAGGAGCAGGTCAGACAACCGGAGCACAATCGAAAGGTTCAGCTGCAGGTGCTAGCGGTGAATTTCTCCAAACTCTTGCACAATCGCTATCTGGAGGAAACACAGAAGGTGATAGTTCAAGCGCTACTGGAAGTTTAACTGCCAATCCGTTGTTGTTTTCCTTTGCTACAAGTGAAGAAGGAGAAGCGGCATCAATCACAGCTATACTGAATTCGTTGTTCACGGACTTGGATTCACTTGACGAAGCTTTGGAAAATGACCCAGCTCTACTTGCAGGTATGCAAACTCTGATTCAACAGATGTATACACAATTAACTAATCCTTCAGGTACTAATGCAGAAGGTTCCGACGAGTCTTCGAACGGAGCGGAAAGCGTAAAAACAGTACCCGCAATTGAACTGTCGCAGCATCCGGCAGCAGTACGTTTTGTTCTGCAAGATATGCTTACACAATTAGTAGCTGGAATGAATGATCCTGAGAGTAACGTTGCGAAGAACGCTCCTGAATTCAAACATTTGTTACAATCTCTGCAGAGTCAGCTTCAAGAGGCTGGAGTGGATACCACTAGTAACAAAGGATGGACTGAACTGAAATCCATACTGGATACATTGACTGCAGTTAAGGATCAGATTGCACAGGTCGCTCCAAGTACTAGGCTTCAAACATCCAAACAGGATTCGGTCGTACCACAAGTTCTTGTTGCGGCAGTGGCGAATTCTGGAACCCAAGTGAAAGCTGAGGTTGAGACAACATCTACTTCAAATGCAGGTGGAGAAGTGGAACACTCAACCATCATTACTGCAGGAGAGCTGTCCTTGCGTTCATCAGGTACTACAGCAGGAAAACCGGCTGAACCTGTAATGCAAACATCACAGTTTGCCAAGGAAATGACACAGTTTGTTGTTAATAAGCTGGATATTGTCCAGCAAAAGGGATTTTCCGAGGCGACCATCTCACTTCGGCCTGAGCATCTAGGTAAATTGGATGTTCAAATTACCTTGCAGAACGGGCAGTTGGTTGCACGGTTTATGACTGAACATACGATGGCTAAAGACATGCTTGAACAACAAATGACGCAGCTACGTTCTTCACTTCAAGCCCAGGGAATTCAAGTGGAACGACTTGAGGTTACCCAGAACAGTTCAATCGGATCACAGATGTATCAGGACGGAGGCCGTCAGCCGGGAAGTAACTCTCAGCAACAACGCCGTTCGCGTGAGCGTGAGGAACAATCGGATGATGCTATAGCTACAGCAGGGATTCAAGAAGAATTGCGTAACTGGCGTAGCGAGCAAGTCGAAGGAAACGAATTACAGAGAGATACGTTTAGTGCTGAGGCTTAAATAGAAATGAGGTGAGTAAATGGCTAATGAAAATGTTTCAATGAATAATACCTGGCCGAACTATTCGGCAGCCAATAAAGCAACCACAAGTGCTGCAACAAAAGAATTGGGTAAAGATCAGTTTCTAAAAATCCTGATTACCCAGCTGCAAAATCAAGACCCGATGCAGCCAATGGAGGATAAGGAATTTATCGCTCAAATGGCACAGTTCAGCTCAGTGGAACAACTGGTCAATATTTCTACGCAGCTTAAAACATTGAACCAGTCCCTTGGTGCTGTATCCGGCATGATTGGCATGGAGGTAAGTTGGCTTTCTTCTAATAAAGATGATAACGGAACTCTTCGTCAGGGTATTGTAGATTCCATCATTGTAAGAGATAGCGTTCAATATGCAAAAGTGGGCAACGACGAGATTAAGCTGGATGAGATCATTCAGGTGAATTATCCAAAACAGGCAGAAGAGAGTCAAACTCCGGTACAGAACGTTCAGGATGTAACTCCTGAAACGAACGAGAGCCAGGAAGTTGAATCATCCGCTGAAACGGGTGATACAGAAGATAGCGGGAAAACGATATGAGTGATCGCATAACGGTTGGACAATTATACGCAGGCCCGATTACACCGAATATGCTTCAAAGACCCAAAACGGGAGAAGCTTCGGCTATACCCGAAAAACCTTTTGCAAAGGTGCTGGAAGATAATCTTCTGAAATTGAGCAATCATGCTGCCAAACGATTGGAACAGCGTGGTATTGAACTCAAGACCGAGCAAATGGAACAGATTGGTTCTGCTTTGGACAAAGCTGCTGCCAAAGGAGCCAAAGAGTCATTGATTTTAATGCAGGATATGGCTTTTATCGTCAATGTCAAAAATCGTACTGTGGTTACCGCTATGGATAGTGAAAGCATGAAGAATAATGTGTTCACTCAGATTGATAGTGCCGTAATCATTTCTTGACCGGCTGGCCCTTCTCGGGAGCCGGAATGCCGCTGACCGACTGATGCGGTAACCAAATGAAGACTGGGAGGATTTTTAAAAATGTTGAAATCAATGTACTCAGGCGTTTCCGGGATGCGGGGTTTCCAAACAAAACTCGACGTAATTGGTAACAATATTGCGAACGTAAACACGGTTGGCTTCAAAGGCAGTCGGGTTATGTTCAAAGATATTATGAGCCAAACTACGGCAGGGGTAACTGCCCCAACTGATGCTCCATCTGGTGGTGTGAATGCAAAGCAAATCGGTTTGGGTGTATCTGTGGGATCTATAGATACACTGCATCTCGCAGGAAGCCCAATGACTACAAACAATCCGACAGACTTACGTATTAACGGAGATGGCTTTTTTCTTGTCTCCTTGGGTGGAGATCAGGAAATTCCTTACTTGACACGTGCAGGGGATTTCCATGTTGATGCTGCTCGAAATCTTGTAACTTCAGATGGTTTGTTCGTCTTAAGTAGTGAGGGAGAGCCCATTACAATTGGGGATGATGTTGTTTCATTCACAATCGGACAGAACGGTATGATTAATCAGACAATGGCTGATGGAACAATCGAAGGCGATACTCAAATTGGAATAGGGAAGGTAGTTAACCCTGAAGGATTGGAAAAAATAGGGGGTAACCTATACCGGATGACAGCTAACGCAAATCCTGACGGTACTCTTGATCCTTTAACTGCGAACAGTGCTGAGGACGGAACAGGAGCAATCATTGCTGGACAACTCGAGATGTCTAACGTGGATTTGACAGGAGAGTTTACTGAGATGATTGTAGCTCAACGTGGATTCCAGGCAAACTCCCGGATCATTACAACGTCGGATGAAATACTTCAGGAAGTTGTTAACCTGAAACGTTAATAGCTGATTAATGAATTTTTAAAACGTGGGGGAGCTTGCTCCTCCCACTCTGATTAAGGGGGCTTAGCATGATTTCGGTTACGCGGTTAAATGGTTCTCCCATGTGGTTAAATGCGCTGATGGTTGAAATTGTGGAAGAGACGCCGGATACGTATATTACTCTGGTAACTGGAAAGAGACTGATTGTGCTTGAAAAAGCCGCTGACGTTATTTCCAAGATTAAAGATTACAACCGTGAAATCGGGGTTCAGGCAGCCACTATTAAAGTGCAGCAAACGGAGGAATCCTGATGAAAAAAATGATGCCCTGGCTTGCAACAATGTTGCTGGCGATAACACTCATTGTGGTGGTTGTGTTTGTATTTATGCAAGGACAGAACGGGAATAAGGACGACACACATACGGCGGCAGCCTCAGAAGCTAAGAAGATGACTGCGGATGAAATTGTAGAGGTTTCCTCTGAGCTTGGAGAAATTAAAACCAATTTGGCTGATACGGATCATGTTGTAGTTGTCAGCTTCTCATTCAAGTTGTCAGACAAAACAGCCAAAGAAGATTTCGAGAAAATCAAAGAAATTACAGTGAAGCCTATTATCATTCAGACGTTTGCGGATACAAAGTCTGAGGAGCTGGCTACAGCGAAGGGCCGCGTACAATTTAATGAGAGATTGACGGGACTAATTAATGAAGCTTTACCTGAAGGTAAGTTGAGCAGCACCAGTTTTTCAGCTTTTGTAATGGCGCCAATGTAAATGAACAGAACACGCTGTAGACCTGTAAGGGGGTGAGAACATGGTGGATGTATTATCACAAAATGAGATTGACGCCCTATTAGCAGCCCTTTCTTCTGGTGAAATGGACGCAGAAGAATTGAAGAAGGAAGAAACTCAGAAGAAAATCAGATCGTACGATTTTAAGCGGGCAGTGCGTTTTTCCAAAGACCATATCAGAAGCTTGACTCGTATTCACGAAAACTTTGCACGCTTTCTCACCACTTATTTTTCAGCCCAACTGCGGACGTTCGTTCAAATCAATGTCGTTCAGGTCGAACAGTTGCCTTATGATGAGTTTATCCGTTCTATTCCTAAGATGACGATATTGAACATTTTTGAAGCGGAGCCACTACAGGGACGAATGGTGATGGAAGTCCATCCAAACGTGGGATATGCGATGTTGGATCGCCTGCTTGGTGGAACCGGAATTGCTCCAACCAAGATCGCATCCATGACGGAGATTGAGACGACCATCATGGAGCGGATATTCAGCCGAGCATTTGAAAGTTTGCAGGAAGCATGGAAGACTGTGTTGGATATTTCCCCAAGGATGGAAGCGCTCGAGACCAATCCGCAATTTATGCAGATTGTATCTCCCAATGAGACCATTGCTCTGATCTCGCTCAGTACCAAAATTGGTGACACGACAGGCATGATCAATCTATGTATACCGCATGTCGTTCTTGAACCTATTATGTCACGGTTGTCAACTCATCAGTGGTTTGTTTCGGAGAAGAAAACGAGAGCTCCGGAGGAGTATGATGCTCTAAAAGAGCGTGTAAACAAAGCCAAGTTACCAATCGTTGCGGAATTGGGAGAATCGAGAATTTCAATTGCAGAATTTCTGGGTCTGTCCGTTGGCGATGTCATTACGTTGAACAAACCAGTTGATGAGGGACTTTCCATTAAAGTGGGTGACAAACTGAAATACATGGGCAGTCCGGGGACAATCAAAGACCGTGTGGCTGTGCAAATAGACAAGATTGTCACCGAAGGAGTTGAAGAATTTGACGAGTAAGGATTATTTATCCCAAGAAGAAATCGATGCTTTGCTCAGGCAATCGGAATCGATAAACAGCTCGGAACCCGCTGAAAAGACGGTTGATGATTTTTTGACCGAGCTGGAGCAGGATGCCTTGGGGGAGATTGGTAACATTACATTTGGTAGCGCGGCAACAGCCTTATCCACGCTATTAGGCCTCAAAGTAGATATTACAACACCTAAAGTTTCTATCATTAGTCGAACGCAGTTTGAAGAAGCTTTTCCTAAGCCACATGTTGCCGTTCATGTGAATTACGTGGATGGATTCGAAGGCATTAACTCACTTGTTATCAAGAAGAGAGATGCCCAAGTCATCGCTGATTTGATGTTGGGTGGAGAAGGAAATCCGGTCGATGAAGAACTGAATGAAATCCATATTAGTGCAGTACAGGAAGCGATGAACCAGATGATGGGTTCCTCTGCAACCTCAATGTCCACGATTTTTAATCGTTTTGTGAATATTTCCCCTCCGGGAATCGATATTCTCAATCTGGAGAGTGGAGAGGGTGTAAGTAATCTTCCAGCAGATGAGACACTTATCCAAGTTTCATTTCGTTTGTTAATCGGGGATCTGATCGATTCCAATCTGATGCAGTTGCTTCCAGTACATTTTGCCAAAAGCATGGTAGATATGCTGATTGGAGGCGCTCAGGAGTCAACTGCCAGCGCACCAGTGGCATCAACACCTGAACCTGCGCCAGCAGCTGTACCAGCAACGCCACCACCGGTTGCGGAGCAGCCGCCCGTTCAGCACCAACAGGCTCCACAGGCTCCACAACAGCCTGCTCAGGACTATAACGGATATGGACAGGCCCCGATGGGTATGCCTCAAGGAATGCCGCCACAGCAGCCGTATGGCATGCCACCGCAGCAACCTTATGGTGCACCTCAACATTACGGTGGAATGCCAAATAGGAATGTTAACGTACAACCAGTTCAATTCGCCAATTTGCAAAATGGGGCGTATGGTCAGGTAGACGAAAACAATTTGAATTTATTGATGGACATTCCCCTTAAGGTCACCGTAGAATTAGGAAGGACCCAGAAGCAAATTAAAGATATTTTGGAACTGTCACAGGGTTCGATTGTCGAACTGGATAAGTTAGCCGGGGAACCTGTCGATATTTTGGTGAATAACAAACTGATCGCCAAGGGAGAAGTTGTCGTTATTGACGAAAACTTTGGTGTTCGTGTTATAGATATCGTTAGCCAATGGGACCGAATTCAGAAATTACAATAAGCACAATTTAGGGAGGACTTGAATCAAGATGGCAAACCGAATTTTAGTCGTAGACGACGCTGCATTTATGAGAATGATGATCCGGGACATTTTGTCCAAAAATGGATATGAGGTTGTTGGTGAGGCACAGGATGGCTCACAAGCAATTGAGAAATTTAAAGAGCTTCGTCCGGATCTGATCACAATGGATATTACGATGCCTGAGATGGACGGCATTGCAGCTTTGAAAGAAATCAAGAAGATTGATGCTAACGCTAAAGTAATTATGTGCTCCGCGATGGGTCAACAAGCGATGGTAATCGACGCTATTCAAGCAGGTGCTAAAGACTTTATCGTTAAACCGTTCCAATCTGACCGGGTTATCGAAGCGATCAGCAAGACACTGGGCGTTTAAGAGACATGATGATGGCTCAGGGTGATATTCCAGGAGGAGCTGGCGTGGGAAGTAATTATTATTTACAGCTTGTATGGGTGATTGTTGTCCTGGCCGTCATCCTGGCCCTTATTGTTTATCTGATCCGTTTTCTAAACAAAAGGAATCAGCAAATGTTCCGGCACGGCACAATTCGTACCCTGGGCGGAGTTGGACTGGGGCAAAACAAGTCATTGCAAATTATGGAAATTGGTGGATGTGTATATCTGCTTGGTGTAGGTGAAGACATCCAGTTGATAGATAAGGTTTCGGATCTGGAAGAGGCCCAAAGAATCATTGATTCCTTCGAACGAGATGCTGCTGCACAACAAGGAAATCTCTCACCTCTCATTGCCAAGCTCACAAAACGTTTCCGTAAAGAAGAACCGCCGCGGGAAATGGAACTAGAGGACACAACTTCTTTTCACGAAATGTTTGAATCCAAACTTCGGCAGATGCCTAACCGTAAAGAGAAGATGGAAAAGCTCCTGGATAAAGACAATACTACAGATCGGTCGAGGGATTCATGAAGAAAAAGATTTGGTTAGCGTGTTGTTTATTAGGACTTATCAGTCTGGCATCTGTAACGGTTGCCTTTGCCGAACCCATTCCGAATATTGATATTCAGATTGGAAACGGTGATGGAGGGACACCAAGCACGAGTTCACTGTCCATCATTCTGTTAATTACAGTGCTTAGTATTGCTCCAGCAATGCTTGTACTGATGACCAGTTTTACCCGGATTGTAATTGTGCTCGGTTTTATACGTACATCTTTGGGTACACAACAAATGCCACCCAATCAGGTGCTGGTCGGTTTGGCGCTATTTCTGACACTTTTCATTATGTCGCCGACGTTGTCTTCCATAAATCAGGTAGCGCTTCAGCCCTATCTCCAGGGAGAGCTTACGCAAACCGAGGCACTTGAAAAAGCAGCGGATCCCATGAAGAAATTTATGTTTAGTCACACCAGAGAAAAAGATCTTCTGCTGTTTATGAAGTACAATCAGACTGAACAACCAAAGACCTATCAGGATATCCCAATTACTGTTATGGTGCCGGCATATGTAATCAGTGAGTTGAAGACAGCATTCCAGATGGGGTTTATGATTTTTATTCCGTTTCTGGTTATAGACATTGTTGTCGCGAGTACACTCATGGCAATGGGGATGATGATGCTTCCGCCGGTCATGATCTCATTACCTTTCAAAATACTGCTCTTTGTCCTTGTGGACGGGTGGTATCTGGTTGTCAAGTCACTGTTACTGAGTTTTAACACTTGATCCGGAAAGTTAAAGGAGGACGGTCATGACTTCGGAATTTATTATCGGTCTGGCCGGGAAAGCGGTATACACGTCATTGCTGGCCAGCGCACCTATGCTTATACTAGCTCTGGTTGTAGGACTTGCAATCAGTATTTTTCAAGCGACAACTCAAATTCAGGAACAAACATTAGCTTTTGTGCCCAAGATTGTTGCCGTACTTCTGTCAGTACTTTTGTTTGGACCTTGGATCTTAAATATCTTGGTCGATTTCACGTTTAACATTCTCGATAATCTATACAGATACATAGGGTAGGCTTTAGCAGATGGAGACATTGTTGCAAAGTTTCCCTGTCGCTCTGCTTATGTTTTGTCGAATCACATCATTTTTTGTAACTGCGCCAGTTTTTTCGGCTCGAAATGTGCCGGCTTCAGTTAAAATAGGTATCTCTGCATTTGTCACATTATCTGTCTATCTGATTTACGGAATAGACCAGACCGTACCCACAGACCTGAGTTATGTCTTATTGATCATCAGAGAGATTCTAATTGGCCTGCTTTTAGGTTTTGTGGCTTATCTGTTGATGACGGCTGTTCAGACTGCGGGGACCTTTATCGATCTACAGATCGGTTTTGGTATGGCCAATGTATACGATCCAATGACAGGTGCTTCAGCTCCACTTACGGGTAACTTGAAGTATGCATTTGCTATGCTTCTGTTTCTGACAATGAATGGTCACCATTATTTGCTGGATGCGATAGTTTACAGTTACCGGTGGGTACCATTATCTAATGTGTTTTTCCTACGGTTGGCAGATGGAAGTATTGCTGAATTTTTGATTCAGACCTTAGGTCAATCATTTATGCTGGCTTTTCAGATGTCGGCTCCGATTGTAGTTGCGTTGTTTTTGACGGATGTTGGATTGGGTTTTTTGGCCAAAACTGCTCCTCAATTTAATGTATTTGCAGTTGGGTTGCCGCTTAAGTTACTCGTTGGTCTTGCTATTTTGCTTTTGCTGGTTCCCAGTTTCTCCTTTGTATTTAGTCAATTGTTCGAAGCGATATTCAGATCGATGGAAAAATTGCTTGGAACCATTGGACAAAGGCCCGGCTGAGTGAAACGGAGGAAAAGACACGGATGAAACTTCAACTCGACCTCCAGTTGTTTTCAGGGGAGAAGACGGAGAAAGCTACCCCGAAAAAGAGACAGGATACACGAAAAAAAGGACAGGTTGTAAAAAGCGCTGAACTATCTGGCGCATCCATTCTCCTAATCGTGTTTTTGATCATGATGGTATTCAGCAATTTCTATAAAGAACGTATAGTTCGTCTGTTTACAGATATCTTCATCAATCGATTGAGTATGGATATCACCGGAGAGAATGTGATGGCGCTTATGATGCGCTATGGCATTGAAGTTTTGTTATTGATCGCTCCCGTTTTGCTGGGTGCGTTACTGGTTGCTTTAATCGTTAACTACATGCAAGTTGGTTTTCTTCTTGTAGGGGAAGGTTTGAAGCCAAAACTTGAGAAACTGGACCCGATTAAAGGTTTCAAAAATATATTCTCTCTCCGCTCATTAGTGGAATTTGCTAAATCCATTTTGAAAATGTCGCTTATCGGTTATCTCGTTTACAGTACAATTAAAGGCTACCAGTCAGATATTGCTTCACTTTCTCATTTTTCATTGGATGCTATTTTACATTTCGCTGCGTCGATCACTTTAAGTCTTGGTATCAAGATTGCAGTGGCATTAATGATACTTGCGATATTTGATTACATGTATCAGAAGTATGACCATGAGAAGAAGATTCGTATGTCCAAGCAAGACATCAAAGACGAGTACAAGAAAATGGAAGGTGATCCGCTGATCAAAGGTAAAATCCGGGAACGCCAGCGTCGTATGGCTATGCAGCGTATGATGCAGGAAGTGCCAAATGCGGATGTAATCATCACGAACCCGACCCACTTTGCGGTTGCGCTAAAGTATGAAGGTTCCGAGATGGAGGCACCACAGATTATTGCCAAAGGTCAGGATTATGTCGCCTTGCGTATTAAGGAAATAGCCAAAGAAAACGGTGTTATTACGATGGAAAACAAGCCGCTGGCACGGGCATTGTTCCAGAGAGCCGAGATTGGTGACGCTATACCGGCCGATTTGTTTCAAGCGGTAGCTGAAGTGCTGGCTTATGTATATAAACTAAAGGGCAGAACGAAATAAAAGGGGATCGGAGGCCGTACATTCATTGAAGATTAAAGATATAGCTGTCCTTGCGGGTATCATTGGCATTGTGTTGATGATGATTCTTCCGATCCCAACCTGGCTGTTGGACTTGTTGCTGGTCGTTAATATTTCAATTGCACTGATGATACTCCTTGTTGCAATGAACAGCAAAGAAGCGTTGCAGTTTTCTATTTTTCCAGCTTTGCTGTTGATCACTACACTATTCCGACTGGCTCTGAACATTTCGACTACCAAGCTAATTCTTGGTGAAGGGGATGCTGGAGCTGTAGTTGCTACCTTTGGTAGCTGGATTGCTGGAGGACAGATTGCAATTGGATTTATCGTGTTTTTGATCCTCGTTGTCGTTCAGTTTATCGTTATTACAAAGGGGTCTGAGCGCGTAGCTGAAGTTGCTGCCCGATTCACCCTTGATGCGATGCCTGGTAAACAAATGAGTATTGATGCGGATCTGAATGCGGGTCTGATCAACGAGCAACAAGCTCGTGAGCGTCGTTCCAAAATTGAACGTGAAGCCGATTTCTATGGAGCGATGGATGGAGCAAGTAAATTCGTAAAAGGTGACGCAATTGCAAGTATTATCATCCTCCTGATCAATCTCATTGGTGGATTTATAATCGGTATGACTGTGCATGGGATGGCTTTTGCAGATGCAATGTCAACGTACTCTGTACTGACTATCGGAGATGGATTGGTAAGCCAAATCCCGGCTCTGCTTATTTCCACAGCAGCAGGACTTATCGTCACCAGAGCGTCTTCAGAAGGAAACCTGGCAGATGATATTACGGGGCAACTGTTTACATATCCAATACTAATTTATATCGTAGCTTTCGTTATTGCCATGCTCGGTTTCTTCACACCAATTCATGTTATTACTACGCTTCCGTTGGCAGGTGTCTTGGCATATGCCGCGTGGCGTATGCAGAATAATCTGAATTTGAAACAAGTAGCGGAAGAACAGTTGGAAGAAGAACAGCAGATTGAAGAGGTTAGAAGTCCTGAAAGTGTAATTAACCTGCTTCAGGTGGACCCTATTGAGTTTGAATTTGGTTATGGTTTAATACCACTTGCTGATAATCAGCAGGGTGGGGACTTATTGGATCGGATCATTATGATTCGGAGGCAGTGTGCTCTTGAACTGGGGTTGGTCGTTCCGGTCATACGGATTCGA
Organism: Paenibacillus sp. FSL K6-1122; assembly: GCF_037977015.1. NCBI lineage: Bacteria > Bacillati > Bacillota > Bacilli > Caryophanales > Paenibacillaceae > Paenibacillus > Paenibacillus sp. FSL K6-1122. Next base: position 2,746,004 of record NZ_CP150272.1, read on the forward strand.
GATAATATCCAGCTCAGACCCAATGAGTATGTTATCAAAATCAAGGGTAATGTGGTAGGTGGCGGAGAACTGTTGTTGAATCATTACCTTGCCATGAGTCCTGGCTATGATGAGGAGTCTGTGACAGGTATTGAAACGACGGAACCTGCTTTTGGACTTCCGGCACTATGGATTGATGAAGTAACCAAAGACAGAGCCGAACTTGCAGGATATACGGTCGTTGATCCGCCTTCCGTTGTGGCTACACATCTGACGGAACTGATTAAGAAACATGCGCATGAGTTACTTGGTAGACAAGAGACAAAAGCACTTGTGGATAATCTCAGAGAGAACTATTCTGCCCTTGTGGATGAACTGATCCCTTCTCTACTTTCCATTGGTGATGTACAGAAAGTGCTTGCCAAGTTATTGCGTGAGAAAATATCTATTCGAGATATGGTTACCATCTTCGAGACACTAGCTGACTATGGTACGTATACGAAAGATCCTGATGTGCTGACTGAATACGTCAGACAATCCCTCTCACGTCAGATTACTCAGCAGTTCTCACAGAAAGGTGAGACACTTCGAGTGATCACGGTTGGACCTGGTCTTGAGAAGAAAATTGCTGAAAGTGTGCAACAATCGGATCAAGGCAGTTATCTTGCGCTTGACCCTGTATCTACACAAAGTGTATATCAGAAGCTCAGTGAACAAGTGAACCGTTTGATTCAATCAGGTCAACAACCTGTTGTATTAACTTCTCCAACCATTCGGATGTATCTGCGTCAGGTTATTGAACGTACTATGCAGGACATTCCTGTGCTTTCCTACAGCGAGTTGGAGCCGAATGTTGAAATTCAAAGTATCGGGGTGGTGAACTTATGAGAGTAAAACAATACGTTGTTGAGACCATGCCCGAAGCTATGCTTCAAATTCGCAAAGACCTGGGAAGTGATGCCGTTATTCTGTCCACCAAAGAGATTAAGGTGGGCGGTGTAATGGGAATGTTTCGCAAAAAACGGATCGAAGTTGTAGCTGCAGTGGATAAGGAAGAAAACAAGCAAACAACAAAGCCAGTACAAAATCAATTCACACCTGTACCTCGTGCATTTGTACCTGAGGCTTATCGGCAAACAGCTCGTTCGTTTGTTGCGGCTTCTGATGAGTCGGTGACAACGAATACAGCTGATCAAAGTGTACAGGACCAATCTGCGGCTGCACCGTCTGTGTTTGAATCGCGTAATATCGGTTCAAACATAGACAGCGGCTCAGGTTCTTCAAGCACGGATCATAAACCGCGACCGCAAGGGGCGGATTTTTCGGGTTCAACAACTGGTCCGAAGCCAACAGGTTCAGATCTGCAACAGGATAAGTTGATGACTGAATTGCAGGATCTTAAACAGATGGTGACCAGGCTTTCAAAGCAAGGTACTTCTGCAGACCCTGTGCCAGAGGAACTGCATACGATCCGTGAACGTTTGACAGAACAAGATGTTTGGCCTGAAGTATGGGAATCCTGGTTTGATTCAATTCAAGCAAAATGGTCTGAGAATGGATTGAAAGAACAGGATGTAGAGCAAATAGTGAAGCTTGAGGTTATGCACTTTTTGGAGCAACGTATTGAAGAAGGCATTCTTCCTACCACGCGAATCGTCTATGTAGCTGGACCAACCGGTGTAGGGAAAACTACGACAATTGCAAAATTGGCTGCTGAACAAATGTTCAAAAAACAGCGTAAAGTTGGATTCATTACATCAGATACGTATCGGATCTCGGCGGTAGAACAGCTTAGGACGTATGCATCTATACTGAATGTTCCACTTGAGGTGGTGCAATCGCCTGGTGATACACAACGTGCCATTTCTCGATTAGAGAATTGTGATTTGATCTTTATGGATACTGCGGGTAGAAACTACAGAAATGAATTACTTGTTTCAGAACTGCAAAGTTTGCTTGCTCCTGTAGAGAATAGCGAAACCTTTCTGGTCATGAGTATGACTTCCAAAAGTGCTGATATGGTGCAGATCACGGAACATTTCAGTAAATATGGACTGGATAAGGTGATTTTCACCAAAATGGATGAGACTGGGAGCTGCGGTCCGCTATTTAACTTGTTACACCGTTTTCCACTCAAGCTCGCATATGTGGCAAATGGACAAAATGTTCCGGACGATTTGTTGAAACCAGATGCAGATTCGTTGTCCAAACAGTTGCTGGGAGAATGGTCACAATGAAGGATCAGGCAGCTACACTTCGAAGTATGGTCTCCGCGCCATTGGAAATGGAAGGCATTGAGCGAGATATTCGATCCTCGAAAATCATTACTGTGGCCAGTGGTAAGGGAGGTGTTGGCAAATCCAATTTCACACTGAACTTTGCCTTGGCATTGCAGGCTTTGGGGCAAAAGGTACTTGTATTTGATGCTGATATTGGAATGGCTAATATTGATGTTCTTATGGGTACGTCTTCTTCCTGTAATCTTTACCACCTGTTGTACCGACAAAAATCCATAAGGGAAATCATACAACTGGGTGCCAGTGGCTTGCCTTACATTGCTGGAGGATCGGGCATGAAAGAGTTATTCTCATTGTCTGATCGTGATCTGGAGTTTTTCGCCAGTCAAGTCGAGGATATTGCCCAGGAAATGGATTATGTCATCTTTGACACTGGTGCAGGACTCTCCAGAGAGAATATGAAGTTCATCGGTGCTGCTGATGAATGCCTGATTATAACTACACCTGAACCGACTTCAATAACCGATGCTTATGCTTTAGTCAAAGTTATGCACGGCCAGGAAAATGCTACGCCCTTTCGGATGATCGTTAACCGGGTGGAAGACGAACGAGAAGCGGAACGGGTGGCAGAAAAAATAGCTGGAGTGGCGAGGCGGTTTTTGCAGACGGATATTCCGCTACTTGGGTATATTTCAGAAGACGCTCAGGTAGTCAAGGCGGTTAAAAGGCAAATGCCCTATAGTCTGGCTTATCCCAATGCCAAAGCCTCTAAAGATATAGAGAAACTTGCTCTTCGTTATCTGGCTGTACCTGCAACTCCGGGATCCGGAACCTTGACAGGAATCAGGGGATTTATGAATAAGTGGCTTAAACGAACAACATGATTTCTGAATAAAGGAAACAGGGGTGACACAACATGGCGGCGTATCAAGTATTGGTTGTCGATGATTCCGCTTTTATGCGTAAGATTGTTACGGATTTGATCCAAGCGGATCCAGAATTCAAGGTTACAGCAACGGCATCAAACGGTAGAGAAGCGATTCAAAAATCACTAGAATTGAAACCCGATATTATTACAATGGACGTTGAGATGCCCGAAATGAATGGGTTGGATGCATTAAAATCAATTATGAAGGAATCTTTCGTTCCTGTGATTATGCTCTCTGGTATCAATGAACAAGGCATGAAAGAAACCATTATGGCGCTTGAAGCTGGGGCATTTGACTTCATTCGCAAACCATCTATTTCACATGACCAGGATATTGCTCAAGTTGGTAAAGCTTTGGTTGAGCGCATGCGAGCTGCGATGAATGAGATTAAAAGAAAAGCTGATCGTGAGTTATCCATGAAAAATAGAGACATGTTGCGAGGAGCAGTTGCTCCCCCAACTCAGCCAGTGCAGAAAGAACTGCCGGCTAGGGATCGAGCGGAGCCTGTGAAAAAAACGATCGAACCTGTCGAGACGATTCAACGCTCTCTTCGAGAGCGGACTGAAGCCTTTCAGGCCAAAGCAAAGAAACCAATTGAACCATTGTCACCTTCAAAACCAGGTCGCGTAGAGAATAAACCGGAGCCTTTGCCAAAGGCTGAGCGTAATTTGGGGACGAAGGCAGAAAAAGCAGTGAGGTCAGCTAATCCAGTACAGACTCCAAAGGAAGTTCGACTACCTAATGCAGCTAGAGTGGCAGCTGATCAAATAGCGGCAACTTCTGCCTCTGCAAAAGCCAAGGATGTAATCAAGCCTAATCCTGTTCCCAAAGGTGGAGGGGGGCTGGAAGGACCATTCAACAAACTTGTGGCAATAGGTTGTTCTACGGGTGGACCGAGGGCTCTCAAGACATTGCTCGAGCAGTTGCCTGCTGATTTGCCTGCACCGGTCATTATTGTGCAGCATATGCCGCCCAATTTCACACGTTCTCTGGCTCAACGATTGAATACATTCAGTCCACTGCATGTGGTTGAAGCTGAAGAGGGCATGGTTCTGAAAAAAGGAACCGCCTATATAGCACCTGGCGGATTCCATGTGAAAGTTAACAAAACAGCAGACGGGAAGTTTATCGTGAAGCTGACTGAAGATCAACCAGTGAATGGCCATAGACCTTCAGTGGATACGATGTTTGAGTCACTTCTGCCGTTTACATCTTTACAAAGGCATCTTGTTTTGCTAACGGGAATGGGAAGTGATGGAGCACGTATGATGAAGAGATTATACGAAGCCGGAGTTACATCAACCTTTGCCGAGAATGAAGAAACATGTGTTGTATATGGTATGCCGCGTTCTGCTGTAGAGCTGCAATGCGTTCGTCATCTTCTGCCATTGCAGGAGATTGCTTCTAAACTTGTTCAAGCAGTGAAATAACGGAGTGTAACTCACGGAGGAGGTGCCTCACAATGGACATGAACCAATATTTATCCATGTTTATTGATGAGTCTAATGATCATCTGCAATCGCTTAACGAAAACATGCTTCAACTTGAAGGCAATCCGGAAGACCTGGGCATAGTTCAGGTTATATTCCGCTCTGCTCATACCTTGAAGGGTATGGCAGCAACTATGGGCTTTGAAGATTTGGCATCACTGACACATAAAATGGAAAATGTGTTGGATCTGGTTCGTAATGAGAAGTTGAAAATGCAGGATTACATTTTTGATACCATGTTCAAGAGTCTGGACGCTTTGGAAACTATGGTTCAGGATATTACCGAAGGTGGACAAGGTAAAGCAGATGTGTCGTCGATCGTAGCTTCACTTCAAGCCATTGAAAATGGTGAAATGACAAACGGAAATGGACCTGCTACAGAAACAAACAAGCCGGCTAACGCTTCAATCTCTTCGGCTGTGGAGCTGGATGAATTCCAATATTCAGTGCTGGATCAGTCGATCGCCGAAGGTCATCGTGTGTTCTACGTGGATGTGCTTGTTAGCGAGCATAGCCAGTTAAAAGGTGTACGGGCTTATATGGTCTTTGATATGCTGGAACGTTCAGGTGAAGTCGTTAAGGCTTACCCATCCGTTCAGGATATTGAGCAGGAGAAGTTTGAGCGCAGTTTCTCGTTGTATTACATAACAACTAAAGAAGCGCACGAACTGGAAGAAGGCATCATGAGTATCTCTGAAATTGAAAGTGCAAAGCTCATTCAACTGGATCAGGAGACTCTTCAGCAGATGGCCAATCAGGTAGCAGCTACAGTTGAAGCGCCACCCGCACCAACAGCTGTAGCTGAGGTTGCTTCGCCGGATAAGAATTCTGTATTCAAAGAAGAAACCACAACGGCACCAGCTAAAACAGCTGCACCGAAGCAAGCTGCTGCACCTTCACGTACCATTCGTGTGGATATTGAACGTCTCGACGTATTGATGAACCTGTTCAGTGAATTGTTGATTGACCGTTCACGTCTGGAGCAACTGGCCAGTGAAACAGGCAACAATGATTTATCTGATACAGTAGCTCATTTAAGTCGAGTTAGCACAGATTTGCAAAATATTGTACTGAAATTGCGAATGGTTCCGGTAGATACCGTATTTAATCGATTCCCGCGCATGATCCGTGATCTGGCTAAGACACTTGATAAAAAAATCGATCTGGTGATTACAGGTGCTGAGACGGAACTGGATCGTACGGTAATTGATGAGATTGGTGATCCGCTTGTGCATTTACTGCGTAACGCGGTTGACCATGGTGTGGAATCCATTGCAGAGCGTGTAGCTGCAGGTAAACCAGAGATGGGTACAGTAAACCTGCGTGCCTTCCACAGTGGAAATCACGTATTTATCGAGATTGAAGATGATGGTAAAGGTATCTATCGCGACAAGCTTTTGAAAACCGCGATCAAACGTGGTGTTGTTACCGAAGAACAAGGTGCCAAGATGAGTGATGATGAAGTGAATCAACTGTTGTTCGCACCTGGTTTTAGTACTGCTGATATTATCTCGGATATCTCTGGCCGGGGCGTTGGCTTGGATGTAGTAAAATCGAAGATCACTTCGCTTGGCGGTAATGTAACGATTCATTCAACTCCAGGCAAAGGCACGAACTTCTCTGTTCAGCTTCCGTTGACTCTATCCATCATTGCTGCAATGCTTGTACGACTTGGTTCTGAGAAATACGCTGTTCCGTTATCCTCCATTGTAGAGACGGCCATTGTACAACGTGAGCAAGTTCGTAATATTCACGGCAATAAAATGATCACGTTCCGTGAGTCACTGATTCCGTACTTGTCTTTGAGCGAAGTATTCTCTGTACCGGATTTCAATGACGCTGATGAGCAAGAAACAGAAATTGTCGTGATTCGCAAAGGCGACCGTCTTGCAGCCGTAGCTGTTGAAGAATTTATTGGACAAAGTGAGATTGTTCTCAAATCAATGGGAACCTATCTTCCTGCTATTGAAGGAATCTCTGGAGCAACCATTCTCGGAGATGGACAAGTAGCCCTGATTCTTGATCCTAATGCATTTATTAAATAAGCATAGAGCTAAGTCTTACATTTAATAGGGAGGTTTTTTACATGGAAGAAGAGTTGAAAGTCATCGTCTTTAAATTGGGTTCCGAAGAGTATGGTATTGAGGTAGACAAGGTTCAGACGATTGAGCGCATGATGCCAATTACCCGTGTTCCCAAGACACTTTCCTTTGTAAAAGGAGTTATTAATCTACGCGGTGTTGTCATTCCGGTCATTGATCTACGCGGTCGTTTCTCCCTTCCGGAAACGGAATACACGGATCAGACTCGTATTGTTATCGTAGGTGTAGACGACATGCAAGTTGGCTTTATCGTAGATTCTGCCAATGATGTTATTGATATCAAGAGCAGTGCGATCGATAGCCCGCCAGAAGTGGTTGGCGGCGTCAAAGCGAGATACCTGCGAGGTGTTGCTAAATTGGAAGATTCACGCTTGTTGATCATGCTCAACCTAAACGAAGTATTAAATAAAAGCGAGATTGTACAGCTGGAAAGTGTTGAGGGCTAGTACCGTGGAGATGTTCAACCGATTTGAGGTATTCCAGATGGATGTGCTCAAAGAGGTCGGTAACATTGGAGCAGGCAACGCCGCAACGGCGTTGTCTCAACTCCTCAACAGACCGATTGACATGGGTGTACCTACAGTACAAATGCTCCCTTTTGAAGAAGTTGCCGAAAAAGTGGGCGGAGATGAACGCATCGTGGTTACCGTGTTTCTTCGTGTAGAAGGCGAAGCACCGGGAAATCTTTTCTTTATGATGACACCAGAGGCTGCTAAAATGTTGTTGAATAGACTTGCCGGATTTGATCTAAAAGAAGGACTCGATTTTACAGATATGGAACAATCAGCGCTTTCCGAGATTGGAAATATTTTGGCTGGATCCTATCTTTCTTCTCTGGCAGATTTCACGAAGTTGTCTATGTATCCAACTGTCCCTGGACTTGCCATCGACATGGCAGGTGCCATTCTAAGTTATGGCTTGCTGCAATTTGGCGAGATGGGTGACGCTGCATTGTTGATTGACACATCTTTCTTTGAAGGTGAAGATCAAGTTGAGGGTCAGTTTTTCCTCATTCCGGATCCACCATCCTTTGCAAAGATATTTGAATCGCTAGGGGTGCCACTGAGCCATGATTGAGGACAAAAGCGTCGTTAAAGTCGGTATGGCGGATTTAAACATCGCTCATCTTCCTGGTGTAATCCGTACGACTGGCTTGGGTTCGTGTGTGGGATTAACAATGTATGACCCACATTTGAAGCTGGCTGGAATGGCGCATGTCATGCTTCCTACTTCAGAGATTGCCCGTGAAGGGAAACTGAACACTGCGAAATATGCGGATACGGCGTTGCCTGAGCTTTTGGAAAAGATGATTAAACTAGGCGCTTCTCACTCACGTATTGTGTCTAAAATGGCCGGAGGCTCTCAGATGTTTGCCTTTGCTGGTGCTGGAGATACAATGCGTATTGGACCAAGGAATGCAGATTCTTGTCGAGAGTGGCTTCAAAAACTCAATATCCCTCTTCTAGCAGAAGATACGGGTGGGAATTATGGACGAACGATTGAGATGGATTGTGAAACTGGACTTTTGACTATTCGAAGCGTACAAATGGGTGTAAAGGAACTATAAGACTATGATAGGAAACTACCGCATTAATCTTGGAGCAGGCATCGTTGGGTTTATTCTTACTTTTTTTGTAGCATACAGCAGCAATGTGCTGATGACCAGTTTAATTCGCGGATTGATCGGATTCGTAGCCTGGTTTGTCCTTGCATATGGTTTACGCTGGGGATTGGGATTGCTGCTGAACCCTCAGATCGAGGGAAATGGGTATGGTTATGATTCATCAAGTGCTCAAGATCAAAGAGGTTCACAGGTGGACATTAAAATCGAAGACGATGGACAAGAGCTGAATGATTTGCTCAAGAGTGGACAGAACGCTTCATCTGGGGACGATCTTCCGCCATCTGAGACGAAAGCTCCAACGGGATTCGCCCCTTTGGATCCGCCTAAACTTGTCCGGACCAAGGATCCGGAGGAATTGGCGCAGGCCGTTCGTCACCTGACAGACAAATAAGGAGGGTGAAAGTAATTGAACGAGCGTAAAGCTTCACATTTGAACCATTCTGATCTGTGGGAAAAGTGGAAAGAACATGGAGATCTTGAAGCCAAGAAAACGTTGATTGAAAAGTATCTTCATATTGTAAATTATGTATCCGGTCGACTGGCTGTTGGTTTACCCAAAAATGTTCCCAAGGATGACTTGGAGAGCAATGGCGTTATGGGGTTAATTGATGCATTGGAGAAGTTCGACTATGAACGTGGTCTGCAATTTGAAACTTATGCATCATGGAGGGTCCGCGGAGCCATTCTTGACGGTCTGCGTCAAGGTGATTGGGTTCCGCGTTCTGTGCGTGAGAAGGCCAAGCGAATTGAAGACGCCTACCAACAGCTGGAACAAAGTTATCTCAGGTCTGTTAGTGATGAGGAAATGAGCGAGTACTTGGACGTATCCACTAAAGATTTTCAACATATGCTTCAGGAAGTGGCAGTCATGTCACTTTGCTCGTTGGAGGACCCAATTCGTGAGGAAGAGTCTGAGACTCGTCTGTCTTTGATGGTGGATGAGAAAGCCAAAAATCCGGATTATAAAGTGAATGAGTTTTATTTGAAGGAAGCTTTGGTGCAAGGGCTTGACAAGTTGACGGTAAAAGAGAGAACGGTTGTTTCACTCTTGTATTACGAAGATCTTTCTCTTAGTGAAATTGCTGAGGTTATGTCTCTTTCTCCGTCTCGTATATCCCAGTTACATTCCAAGGCAATATTACGATTACGCGGCACGTTGGACAAACAGAAAGATTTGTTGATGCGTAAAGATTAATAGAGAGAAGTAATATCATTGGAGTTTGGGGAGTGGAAAGTCTAAAAGGGGGAAGAATTGCGGTGACACAGCGGACTGCTTTGGAACAATGTTTAAACATTGTTTTATCGGACGACAAATGCACAGCCTACCTTGAATTTTCCAAAGAGGAAGAAGGCTTTGCCTGCACGATCGATGAACTTGAACAATTTGTGGCAAACAAGGGCATCAAACAAGGTGTATCGCGAGAGGCATTATTACTTTTTGTGAACAACCCTGAAACCTATTTGAAAGATAAATACAAGATTGCAGAAGGTGTCGCTCCCATTCAAGGAACAGATGGCTTCATCAAGGTCCTGGTTGGAATGGACGATACGAATGAACGACGACCACTGGAATCGGAAGATGGAACTGTTGATTACAAAGAAGTGACCCGATTAAACAATGTCCGTAGTGGTCAGATCATTGCAGAGCGGATCGCTCCTAGCGATGGCATACCAGGCAGGGCAGTAACGGGTGAGGAAATTCCTTATCGTCCGGGAAAAGAAGCTCGGTTTAAAGTTGGGAAAAACGTTGTGATTAACCCGGATGGTTCTGCGATGTATGCTGCACTGGATGGGCTGGTTACCAAAACGGACGGTAACAAACTGAATGTGTTTCCGGTTTATGAAGTCAATGGTGACGTTGACTACAATAACGGTAATATCGACTTTGTAGGCACAGTTGTCATACGAGGCAATGTACTTACCGGATTTAAAGTAAAAGCAGCAGGGGACATTCGTGTCGTCGGAGGTGTCGAAGGAGCTGAACTGGAAGCAGGCGGCTCAATCGAAATTACCGGTGGTATTATTGGTTATAACAAAGGACTGGTACAAGCAGGCCATAATGTTAAATGTACTTTCATTCAAGAAGGCAACGTAGATGCCGGTGAAGATGTTCTGGTTTCCCAAAGTATTATGCATTCTAATATTCGTGCTGGCCACGGTGTCATCTGTGCGGGAACCAAGGGTCTTATTGTTGGTGGCTCGATCCAGGCTGGCCAGAACGTCTCAGCGCGTGTTGTGGGCAACAGCATGTCCACGGTCACTTCCATTGAAGTTGGTGTGCTACCAAAGCTGCGTAACGAACTCAATGATTTGCGCAAGGAAGTCAGAGAGCAGATGGATTCCTTGGACAAAACGAAGAAAGCTTTGACATTGCTGGATCAATTAGCTGCCGCTGGACAACTAACTCCAGATAAGATGTCGATGCGAATCAAGCTGAATGCTACGCAGAAATCTGCTCTTCGTATAAGTGAAGAAACGAAAATGCGTATCTTTGAAATTGAAAAGGCACTTGAAGATACAAGTAATGCTCGTGTTGATATTCTGAAGATGATTTATGGAGGCTCTAAAATAGTTATCGGCAGATACACGAAATTTATTAAAGATCCAGTGAGTCGAATTTCATTTTATTATCACGATGGTGATATTACGATGGTTCCATACGTTTAAGTACAGCATTCAGGCACAGGAAGAAATCCATTCGAAACCGTGAGGTGAGCGTATGAGTTTCAAAGCAGTGGAGTTGCAGATTGCGGTACCACGAACAAGTGAAGCGGGACGTTATCAAAGTGAAGCCCAGCAGCGACCGATTACGGATCAGAATCTTTTGGCAGAGCAAACGTCGAAAGAAGCAAATGAAGCAAGGCAACGAAGTGAAGCAATGGACGAAACTTCACAGACTTCGGTGCGTGATGGTCATAACCATGATGGGGATCAGCAGAGTGGTTCCGATGGACAGGAGACTGCTCAGGCTCAAGAAACTGTCAAACCTGCAGAGCACCCGTACAAGGGAAAACACATAGATCTGTCTTTATAATAAATGGTTGTTATGGACATGCAGTCTTGCGCACCGATGGTTGAATCAGAAGGAGAGAACCCAATTTGTCACCATGGATCATTATTGTCATATTAGGGGCCTGCGCCATCGCCTACGCTTGTATTATGCCTCGGAAAAACAAGGCGCAAGAGCCTGGGCATCAACTGGTGCAGGAGATGGAATCTACGCTTGAGCACTACATGACCGAGATCGAAAATGATAATGATGCTCTTATTCAACGTGTGGCTGAAATGAAGGGAGAAGCGACAGCAGCCGATCAACGTATGCAAATGCAACTTCAGGAATTACAGCAGCGGTTGGATCAGCTGGAACAGAGCAAAAAGAACGAAGCTGTCGCATCACCTGTTCCACACTCCGGTAATGTATCCGTACAATCTTCCGAAGGTTTGCAAGCCCAAGCACTCGTGAAAAGTGTACAAGCAGAGGCGGCCCAGCAGGCGTTAGAAGCAGACCAACAGACCAGTGAAGTCGAATCTTTGCCTGGGCGTGAATCGATTAAAGATCGATATGCAGAACTCTTTAATCTACATGCTGAAGGTAAGTCGATGGATGCCATATCCAAGCAGACAGGCATTCAGCGAGGTGAGGTACAGTTAATACTGCAACTGGCAGAACGGGAGGAAAGCTAAGTCATGGACAAGCGATCCTTATGGATTGGTCTGGGGAGCGGCATGATTATTGGTGCGGTTTTGCTTCAACTGGCCACAGTTGGACAAAATGCATTGTCGGATAGTAATCTGGACTCCGAGCAGACTGCCAATATAACCAAAGAACAACTTGAAACAGCCGCAAAAAGCCTGGATATGAAGGTGGTCGGTTCTGAAGAGGAATTGTACACAGAAGCTGAGTGGGTAGAGAAGAAAAAGCAGGAAAGCAGTGAGTTGCAAGGGGAAACAGCAACACCACCTGAGACAGTAACCTCTACGGAAACACCTACCGAGCCTGAAAAGCCACAAGAGCCTGCTGCAAGTGAAGGTGAAGGGCAGAAAGAGATAACTGAGCCGAAGACAACAGAACCTGTAACGCCAAGCAATCCGAAAGGCGCAACAGTATCATTCAAAGTACGTTCAGGCAACAGTCTGGCGATCGTTGCAGCAAACCTAAAAACTGCGGGAATCGTAGATGATGCTCAAGCATTCATAAAGGCTGGCAAGGCTGAGCGAATCAATACCAAAATCCAGGTGGGTACCTATACGCTTGAAAAAGGCGAAAGTTTCAAATCCATTATCGCAAAAATCACGAAAGAACCGTCAAACTGAGCATGCTCGGACAGGACGGTTTTTGCGTATTAAACGGTACATTTTCAAAGCTTGATAATAATTAGCGATGAGTTACATATCAAGTTTTAAATGATTCGATACTAGCAAAAAATGAAAAGTAGATTTTAGCTTCAAAGACTGTTGCATCGGACAGTCAGTTATGCTATATTAGATAACGGTGTTAAAACACACGCATGTGCTAATTTTGTTGAGGGTGCTTTCCTTATGGAGAGTCTTGGCGAAAAATGATGCCGGCGGAGGACACAATAAAAACCATATTAGGAGGTGTGTGAAGATGGCAGTAATCTCCATGAAGCAGCTTCTCGAAGCTGGGGTACACTTCGGTCACCAAACTCGTCGTTGGAACCCAAAAATGGATCGTTATATCTTCACTGAAAGAAACGGAATTTACATCATCGATTTGCAAAAAACGGTGAAAAAAGTCGAAGAGGCTTACAATTTCGTTAAAGGAATCGCAGGAGAGAATGGTAAAATTCTTTTCGTGGGCACTAAGAAACAAGCTCAAGATTCTGTTAAAGAAGAAGCTGAACGTGCTGGTCAATTCTACATTAACCAACGCTGGCTCGGCGGTACCCTGACTAACTTCCAAACTATTCAAAAACGTATTGATCGTTTGAAACAGTTGGAAGCTTGGGAAGAAGACGGTACATTCGCTGTATTGCCTAAAAAAGAAGTTATCTTGCTTCGCAAAGAAAAAGATCGTCTGGAGAAATTCTTGGGCGGTATTAAAAATATGAAAGGCCTGCCAAGCGCCCTGTTCATCATCGATCCACGCAAAGAGCGTATCGCTGTTGCGGAAGCTCGCAAATTGGGTATCCCAATTGTTGGTATCGTTGATACTAACTGCGATCCGGATGAGATCGATTATGTTATCCCAGGTAATGACGACGCGATCCGCGCTGTTAAATTGCTGACAGGTAAAATGGCTGATGCTGTAATCGAAGCTAACCAAGGCGAAGAAACTTCCGCTTAATAGATTCGAACATATGTTATAAACTAAATTAAAAGGGTGGTTGGCAGGTGGATAACCTCTCACTGCCCTTTTTTTAGAGTGAACGTACAATACTTAATGTTGGAGGGAATTTATAATGGCAGTTAATGCGAGTGCAGTAAAAGAACTTCGCGAAAGAACGGGCGCTGGTATGCTCGATTGCAAAAAAGCACTGGAAGAAGCAAACGGTGATGTAACAAAAGCAGCTGAATTGTTGCGTGAGAAAGGTCTTTCTGCAGCAGCAAGCAAAGCAGGCCGTGCAGCAACTGAAGGCGTTGTAGAATCTTACATCCACGCTGGTGGACGCATTGGTGTCTTGGTTGAAGTTAACTGTGAAACTGACTTCGTTGGTAAAACGGATCAATTTAAGGATTTCGTTAAAGATGTAGCTATGCAAATCGCTGCAGCTAATCCTAAATTCGTTAAACGCGAAGAAGTTCCTACAGATGAGCTGGAAAAAGAAAAAGAAATCCTGAAAGCTCAAGCTCTTAACGAAGGCAAACCAGAGAAAATCATTGAAAAAATGGTTGAAGGCCGTATCGGTAAATACTACGAAGAGTACTGCCTGATGGAACAAACTTTCGTTAAAGATCCAGACAAAACGATTTCCCAATTGCTGAACGAAAAAATCAGCCAAATTGGTGAAAACATCTCCATCCGTCGTTTCGTTCGTTACGAACTGGGTGAAGGTCTTGAGAAAAAAGTAGACAACTTCGTAGAAGAAGTAATGTCCCAAGTAAATAAATAAGACGGTTTCTATAGACCGGCGAGCAGAATTGATTTTCGAAGATATAAGAATGATGAAACTTCGAAGCGTAAACTCCCTTATATCTCAGGAAAACAGTGACTTACCGGTTAAACGTTTTTCCTAAAAGAGCGGAACACAACTGTGTTCCTTTCTTTTTAAGCAGGAGGCCATGCGCGAGAAGTTTTGTTGGTTGAACACCAAGCGTGTTCGATTCAAAGTGGAGGGTGAATAATTGGAACAGCCAGTATTTAAACGTGTTGTCTTAAAGGTCAGCGGAGAGTCTCTTTCCGGTCAAAACGGCTACGGTATTGATGCAGATACGATCTCGTCGATTGCCCAACAGGTAAAAGAGGTTGTTGCACTTGGTGTACAGGTTGCTATTGTATGTGGCGGCGGAAACATCTGGCGTGGAATTGCCGGTAGCGAAAACGGCATCGATCGTGCAACTGCCGATTATATGGGTATGCTGGCGACAGTAATGAACTCGCTGGCACTGCAAGATGCTTTGGAACAGATTGAAGTGCCTACGCGTGTACAGACATCTATTGCAATGCAACAGATTGCAGAGCCTTATATTCGTCGTAGAGCTATTCGCCATCTGGAGAAAGGCCGGGTCGTTATTTTTGCAGCAGGTACAGGTAACCCGTTCTTTTCCACGGATACAACAGCAGCACTGCGCGCAGCGGAGATTGAAGCAGAAGTTATCTTGATGGCCAAAAATAAAGTTGATGGTGTATACTCAGCAGATCCGTTTAAGGACAGTACAGCTGTGAAATTTGATCAGTTGACTTACATGGATATTCTTAACAAAGACCTTGGTGTAATGGATTCGACGGCATCCTCGCTTTGTAAGGACAACAACATCCCGTTGATCGTATTTGCCATTACGGAACAAGGTAACATCAAACGTGTTGTTCTGGGCGAACGTATCGGAACAATCGTTAAAGGGAGTGTAGATTAATGCCACAAGCAGTTAAACAACATGCCGAAGAGCGTATGGAAAAAGCAATTCAAGCATTGCGTCGTGACCTGGCTACTTTGCGTGCAGGCCGCGCAACTCCAGCTCTTCTGGACCGAATTCAGGTAGAGTATTATGGAGCAATGACGCCATTGAATCAACTCGCTAATATCAGTACTCCGGATTCCCGTACACTGATGATTCAGCCTTGGGACAAATCCTCCATGAGTGACATCGAGCGTGCCATCATGAAATCGGATCTGGGTCTTACTCCAGCCAATGATGGTAGCATGATTCGTTTGTCTATTCCGGCATTGACGGAAGAACGTAGAGCGGAACTTGTTAAGCTGACGAAGAAGTTCGGTGAAGAAGGTAAAGTAGCGATTCGTAACATTCGCCGTGATGCGAATGATGACATCAAGAAACTGGAAAAGTCAGATATTTCTGAGGATGAATCCCGGAGACATCAAGATGATATCCAAAAATCGACCGACAAGTTTATTGCTGAAGTCGATAAGGTACTCGCTGCCAAAGAAAAAGAAATCATGGAAGTGTAAGACAAGCGCAGCCCCTCCAATACGGTGGGGTTTTGTCTCTTTTTCCAAGCTTCAGATAAAGAAACTTCAGGGATTTTGGAGGAACAGGAATGATCAAACGGGTTCGGTCGTGGTGGAATGGGGCTGACAAGCAGGAAACGCTGACTATATCCGAGGACAATATCCCGCAGCACGTCGCCATCATCATGGACGGCAATGGACGATGGGCCAAACGTTTGGGGCTGCCGCGTATAGCCGGGCACCAAAATGGCATGAAGGCGGTCAAACGTGCGACCATCGCGGCGGATGAACTGGGCATCAAATATCTGACGATGTACGCTTTTTCGACAGAAAACTGGACGCGTCCAAAAGAAGAAGTGGATTTTCTGATGCGACTTCCGCAAGAATTTCTAGCTATAGAGCTGGATGAACTTATAGAAAAAAATGTGCGCATTCGCATGATGGGTCAAGAGGAACATTTACCTTCTCATACCATTAATGCCTTGCGGGAAGCCATTCGTCTTACGGAACATAATACAGGTCTCGTTTTGAATTTTGCAATGAACTATGGAAGTCGTCGTGAAATGACGGACTGTGTTAAACAGATCGCTCTGCAGGTGAAATCGGGGGAACTATCGGCAGAGGATATAACACCCGAACTCATTGATAGACATATGCTGACGGTTGACATGCCTGATCCGGATCTGCTGATCCGGACGAGCGGAGAGTTGAGATTAAGCAACTTTATGCTTTGGCAGCTTGCATATAGTGAATTATGGTTTACGGATATATACTGGCCCGAATTTGGCAAAAAGCATTTGCTTGAAGCAGTAGCCGAATATCAGCGCAGAACAAGGCGTTACGGCGGTTTGAAATAGATGGAGGATGAAGCCGTTGAAACAGCGACTAACGACAGGAATCATAGCAGGTGTGTTGTTTTTAGGTTTTTGCATGCTGGGCGGACCCTGGTACCATGGTTTGGTATTGCTTATGGCTCTCATCGGTTATTATGAATTTGTTAAAATGACCGGGGTGATGCCTTTTTCAGGTGTGGCCCTGATTGGATATGCTGGTGTGTTTGCCATTGTGTTTCCTTGGGAAATGTTTTGGGAGGCAAGACCGCTATCCTTATTTCAGGTCATCTGGATAGTAATGCTTGTACTGATGACAGCTTCGGTTGTCACCAAAAATAAAGTTCCCGTGAATACAGTGGCCATGCTTTTCCTCGGCGTGTTGTATATAGGGATCGGTTTCTATTACATTGCAGAATCCAGACATCTGCATCATGGGTTGTTCTGGACGTTCCTGTTGCTGGGCTCCATATGGGCCAGTGATGCAGGAGCTTATTTTGTAGGGAAACTCATTGGTAAAAACAAACTGTGGCCTTCTATCAGTCCAAACAAAACTATAGAGGGTGCACTGGGTGGCATCGTAATTGCAATTGTTACTTCTGTTATTTTTGCATTAGTATCAGATGGTTTGCTTTCCTGGCAGAGAGCGATTGTGATCGGAATTGCCTGTGCAGTTGTAGGTCAGATGGGTGACTTGATCCAGTCTGCATACAAACGTGTATATAATATCAAGGATTCAGGCAGTCTTCTCCCAGGGCATGGAGGCATTCTTGATCGGTGCGACAGCTGGATTGTTGTTTTTCCATTCGTACATATACTAATGCTACTGCCCTACTAAAGAAGAACATGAGTCTGAGATAACAGCATTGTTCGCCGTAGGCATTGGATAATTAAAGATGAGGTGCAGCATGAAAAAAATTGCGATTCTTGGGTCAACCGGTTCCGTTGGAACCCAGACACTGGATGTAGTTGACATGCATCCAGAACTCTTTCAAGTGGAGGGACTGGCTGCCGGAGGCAATACAGACCTGCTGATCGAACAAACCAAACGTTACCGGCCGAAGAAAGTATCAGTGGGGTCCAAAGAACTGGCGGAGAAGATAGCTCCACATTTGCCAGCAGGAACGCAACTATTTTATGGCAACGAAGGACTCGTAGAAGTTGCGGCAGGAACCGATGCGCATACGGTTGTTACAGCGGTGGTGGGCAGTGTTGGATTGGAGTCAACGCTTGCTGCCATAGATGCAGGCAAACAGATCGGACTGGCCAATAAGGAGACATTGGTTACAGCGGGGCATATCGTTACGACAAGAGCGGCTGCCAAAGGAGTTTCTTTACTGCCCGTTGATAGTGAGCACTCTGCTATATTCCAATGTTTAAATGGTGAAAACAGAGAACGCCTGACAGGCATCACGCTCACCGCTTCAGGTGGATCATTCCGTGATCTTACCCGTGAACAGTTGAAGAACGTGACTATAGAGGATGCGCTTAAACATCCAAATTGGTCAATGGGCTCCAAAATCACGATAGACTCGGCAACGATGGTAAACAAGGGTCTCGAGGTCATTGAAGCACATTGGTTATTTGGTCTTCGATATGATCAGATTAATGTATTGCTTCACCCAGAGAGTGTTATTCATTCCTATGTGGAATTTGATGACACAAGCATCATCGCACAACTGGGGAATCCAGATATGCGTGTGCCCATTCAATATGCACTGACTTACCCTGACCGCTTGCCATCACCGGCACAGCGTCTGTCTCTTGCTCAAGCTGGGAAATTACATTTCCGTGATATGGATATGGAACGGTTCCCGTGTTTAAGAATGGCGTATGAGTGTGGTAAAATGGGAGGAACCGCAACAACGGCGTTTAATGCAGCCAACGAGGTTGCTGTAGCCCGTTTCTTGCGTAAAGAGATTTCATTCCTTAAAATAGAAGATATTATTGCTTCTGTGCTGGAAGCACACCACAATGTGGACGAGCCTGATCTGCAGGAGATCGCGCGTTGTGATCAGGAGAGCCGTAAGCTTGCGGCTAGTCTGTAATCTCTTTTTTCATAACAAATTGGAAGAAGTGATTCTCTTGTGCGGCATCAGAGAATAATGATAATCTAGAGGGACAGACTGCGGTGTGTGCCGTGAAGGAGGATGGATAGGGATTGGAAACCATACAAGTGGTATTTCTAACGGTGCTCATGTTCTTTGTCATCGTGACGGTTCATGAATGGGGGCATTATTATTTTGCCAAACGCGCCGGTATTCTTGTACGGGAGTTTGCGATCGGTTTTGGTCCCAAATTGTTCTCATATAAAAGAAACGAGACCCAGTTTACATTGCGTTTGTTGCCTTTTGGTGGATATGCACGGATGGCAGGGGAAGATCCGGAACTGGTAGAGATCCAGGAAGGACAGACCATTGCGGTAAGATCAGCGGATGACCAGGTGAAGATGATCTATCTGGACCAGCTGGATAACCGTAAAAATGTAATACGTGGTGAAGTCATCTCCATTGATATGGAGAGAGCGCTGAAGCTTCAACTCGATGTAGATGGAGAGATTCAGGAGTATCGTATTCATCCTCAAGCAATGTTGGTAAGTCGTGGTAAACAAACGCAGATTGCACCGAAAGATCGTCAATTCGGCAGCAAAACTGTTGGACAGCGTGCATTGGCTATTTTTGCGGGCCCACTCATGAACTTTATCTTGGCCTTTGTGCTGTTTGCTGTATATGCCCAGATGGCAGGAGTTCCAGTGGAAAATCCAAAAAATCTTGTAATTGGTGAAGTGCTTGAAGGTGGGGCAGCCGATGAGGCGAACCTGCAAAAGGGCGATATTATCGAAACCATCAATGGTACTGCAATTGGTACGGATTCACAAAAAATGGTGTCGATGATTGCCGATTCCAAAGACAAGCCGATGGAATGGACGCTGCGCCGGGGTTCGGATACGTTTAATATAACGATTACTCCACGTGCTGTAGAAGGACAAGAGGGCGGTAAAGTTGGAATTGTACCTACGTTACCAACCCGATCTGTTGGATTTGTAGAGACATTTAAAGTCTCAGGCGTGGCCATGGTTGATACAACCAAAATAATATTTGAAGGTTTTAAACATCTGATCAATCAGTTCAACATGGATGATATCGGTGGTCCAGTTCGCACATTTGAAGTGACAGGACAAATAGCTAAACAAGGGATTGAACAGTTAACGAGATGGGCAGCGATTTTGAGTCTGTACCTTGGGATTTTCAACCTGCTACCAATACCTGCACTGGACGGCAGTCGTCTGGTATTTTTGGGAATTGAAGCGCTGCGCGGCAGACCTGTTGATCCCAATCGCGAAGGCATGGTGCATTTCGTCGGATTTGCGATGTTGTTTGTGTTGATGCTGGCAGTAACTTACAATGATATATTACGTTTAATTAACGGATAATTACGGTTGGACTACGCTCTGGACATTCAGAGATAGTCGTTATGGGAGGACGCTGGAGTCTTATGTCAAAGGAAAATGATAAACAGTTCGTGACTGAAATCACACCACAGGGTGAGGATTTCTCACGCTGGTACATTGATGTTATCAAAAAAGCTGATCTCATGGACTATGCACCCGTACGCGGTTGTATTGTGTTCAAACCAGACGGATTTGAAATCTGGGAACATATTAAGGATGAGTTGGATCGTCGTTTTCGGGAAACGGGTCATCGCAACGCATACTTCCCGATGTTCATTCCTGAGAGCTTCTTTCAAAAGGAAAAAGAGCACGTGGAAGGTTTTAACCCTGAATTACCATGGGTTACGGAAGCTGGCGGAGAGAAGCTGGAAGAACGTCTGGCAATCCGTCCTACATCCGAAACGATTATTGGTCACATGTATTCCAAGTGGATTCAGTCTTATCGGGATCTTCCGGTACTGATCAACCAGTGGGCTAACGTAGTTCGTTGGGAAAAAAGAACATTGCCTTTTCTTCGCACAAGTGAGTTCCTGTGGCAGGAAGGTCATACAGCGCATGAGACGGAAGAAGAAGCACGTGAAGAAACGATGAAAATGCTTCAGATTTATCGTGAAGTGGTTGAGGAATACTTGGCTATTCCTGTAATTGTAGGTCAGAAAACCAAGTCCGAGAAGTTTGCGGGTGCGGTGGATACCTACTCGATCGAAGCCATGATGAAGGATGGACGTGCAGTACAAGCAGGTACATCTCACTACATGGGGACGAACTTTGCAAAAGCATTTGAAATCCAGTATCTTAGCCGCAATAATGTGCTGGAGCTGGCTTACACCACTTCATGGGGAGTAAGCACACGTTTGATCGGTGCATTAATTATGGTTCATGGAGATGACCGTGGTCTCGTACTTCCTCCTAAAGTCGCACCGACTCAAGTGGTCATGATTCCAATTGGACCTCCGAAAACGCGTGATGCTGTGGTTGGGCGTGCAGATGAGTTGTTCACTGAGTTGAAAAAAGCTGGAGTCCGTGTGAAAATGGATGATCGCAGCGATGTTCGCCCAGGTTGGAAATTCAATGAATACGAGATGCGTGGTGTTCCGATTCGTCTGGAGATTGGTCCACGTGATATGGAAAATGGCGTTTGTGTACTCGTATCACGGATCACAGGTGAGAAGAAAGTGGTAGAACAAGCAAACCTGGTAGAGGAAATCCAGGCTATGCTGACACAGATCCAGGTAGATATGTTAGAGCGTGCTCGCACATTTATGTCGGATAACTTCTACTCCGTGGATACACTCGATGAGATGAAAGAACTGATGGAAAATAAACGCGGGTTTACACTGGCCGGATGGTGCGGTTCAGAAGCTTGCGAAGATAAAGTAAGAGAAGTTACAGGTGCAACAAGCCGGAACATTCCGTTCCAGCCTGCGGAAGAAAAACATACGTGCCTGGCTTGTGGTGAACAGGCAGAACACACGGTTGTGTTTGCAAGAGCGTATTAAGTCAGGATAACCTGACTATATACATTGAACTAAACATTTACATGAGAACGTAGAGAACAGAAATAACCTGAAGAAGCGGAGCTAAGAGCTTTCTGAAAGAAAGATACATCGGAAGCATACGCTGCGCCTTTATCCCCGGATTTTCCCCTTTGTAAATGGGAATCAAAAAATCTGGGGGTAACAGCGATCGGAAGGTTGTTCTGTTATCGGAGTGGTAAGTGTAAATATCTTTTTGTTCAATGTATATAATGGCACGTACGGACTGTAAGAGTAATGAATGGAGAGCTTCTGTCGGATAAAATGAGTCGGTGCGAGTTCGGATCGGTGACATTTTTGAATGCAGGGGCTTTTCATGCTTTAAGGGGGTACAAGGAGGAACACGATGAGCGGATTCGAGGAGAAAAGAAAACGGTTTGAGTTGTTGATGAAACAGGCAGAGCTTCCGGCTGGTCTGTTAGAGCCCTATTTTTTGGATGGATGGATTGAACAAGTAGAGACTAATCGAAGTAATCGGGAATGGAATATTCTCATTGCAAAGGATACGTTAGTACCCGCTCCAATCTATCGCACATTTTGCCTGCATATTCAAGAGAAAATGAATCATATCGCCAAAATTTCATTTGGCTTCAAATACACAGACCAAGTACAAAATGGGGATATCGTCAGTGAATATTGGAATCTGTTTCTCGAGTGGGTTACCCGTGAGATTCCATCTGTAAATGGTTGGATGAACCGGACAACCTTTGAATGTGAAGAGGATCTTCTACAACTGACAATGAGTGATGCAACGTCGATGGAATTGGCTCGTAAGAAACAGATTGATCAGGCTATTACGAAATTCTATGAAAAATACTTTCATCTACCTCTTCGCATCAAGATGCAAGTGGGTGAAGTGGGAAGCAATAAAGAGGCCATGGAACAGTTCCAAGCCCAAAAACGTGTAGAAGAACTTGAGGTCATCGAGAAGATGATGAGTGAAGTGGACACAGAAATCCCGGTGGATGAGGAGCAGGGTGATCTGCGTTTGCAAATGGGTTATGACATCAAGGAACCTGCAGTACCTATGCAGGAAATCCAGGATGAAGAGAAAAAGGTTACGCTTCAAGGTTCGGTGTTTGGACTGGATCGTAAAGAACTGCGAAACGGAAATACGTTGTTTACCTTCTACCTGACCGACTTCACGGACTCCATGCAAATGAAGATGTTTGCCAAAACAAAAGAGGATGTTAAAATTCTCAGTTTGTTGGCTAACGGTAAATGGGTAAAAGTGCGTGGTCGTGTAGAATATGACCGGTTTATGCAAATTCCTGAACTGGCCATGATTCCATCGGATTTGATTGAAGTTAAAGCACCGCCGTCTCGCAAAGATAATGCACCAGAGAAACGGGTGGAGTTCCATTTGCACTCTACGATGAGTACGATGGATGCTGTAACTTCAATCGACAAATACGTGAAAATGGCAGCAGAGTGGGGACATAAAGCGATTGCAGTCACTGATCATGGTGGGGTGCAGGTATATCCCGAGGCTTCCAAGGCTGCTAAGAAAAACGGGATTAAAATGATCTACGGCCTCGAGGCCAATGTCGTGAATGACTCTGTTGCCGTTGTAATGGCTCCTCAGCCATTGGATCTCCAAACAGCAACATACATCGTATTTGATATCGAGACCACAGGTTTGTCGGTAACACAGAACAAAATCATTGAGATTGCAGCCGTGAAGATGCAAGATGGTAAAGAAATCGACCGGTTTGCAACGTTTGTGAATCCGCATGAACGCATTCCCTACAACATTCAGCAGTTGACCAATATTAATGATGACATGGTAAAAGACGCACCTGAGCTGGAGCCTGTCATTCGTGAGTTTGTGCAGTTTGCTGGTGATGGTGTGCTTGTTGCGCATAATGCACGTTTTGATATGGGCTTTATCCAGGCTTCGCTGAAGCAAATTGGAATGCCAGAGCTTCCTAACCCTGTCCTTGACACGTTGGAACTGGCGCGATTGTTATTTCCAAAAAATAAGAACCACCGTCTGAATACGATGGCAGATAAATATAAGGTTGGACTTGAAAGTCATCACCGTGCCATTGATGATACGATTGCACTCGCGGGTATACTGATCGGATTATTAAATGATGCTGCTCAGATGAAAGGGTTAACGAGGCTTGATCGCTTGAACGATTATGTAGGTGTCGACTTGTCGAATACAAGACCTTTCCATTGTGGAATCTATGCATTGAATGATGTCGGTAAGAAAAATCTATACAAGCTGGTATCTCTCTCTCATACGGAACATTTCAAGCGGGTACCGTGCATTCCCAAATCAAAACTGATTAATTTGCGTGAAGGCCTTGTTATTATATCGGGCTGTGAAAAAGGGGAGTTTTTCGAAGCGGTGCTTAACAAATCGCTCGAAGAAGCGGAAGAGATCGCTGAGTTCTATGACATACTGGAGATCCAACCACTTACCATGTATATGCATTTGGTGGATAAAGGGTTGGTGGCTACACCCGAAGAAATCAAAACAGCGATCCGTAAAGTCATCGATATAGGTGCAAAATTTAATAAACCAGTCATAGCCACAGGTAACGTGCACTATTTGGAACCGCGTGACAAGTTATATCGGGATATTACCATTCACGGAATTACAGGTTTTAGTCCACTCAAAGATCAACGTAAACCGGATGCACATTTCAGAACGACAGAGGAAATGCTGGAAGAGTTCCAGTTCCTGGGCCAAGATAAAGCTTACGAAGTCGTTGTTACAAATACGGTAGAGTTATCTGACCGCTTTGAGGAAATTAAGTTATTCCCGGACAAACTGTTTACTCCAATTCTGGAAGGTGCGGACGAAGAAATCCGTAATACCTGCTATGACACTGCCAAGTCTATCTATGGCGAGGAATTACCAGAAGTAATCGTTGCACGACTAGAGAAAGAGCTCATTCCAATTATTAAATACGGTTTTTCTGCCAACTATCTGATCTCGGAACGCTTGGTTAAAAAATCGAATCAGGATGGTTACCTCGTAGGTTCGCGGGGATCGGTTGGCTCCTCTGTTGTTGCTACATTCCTGGGTATATCCGAGGTTAATCCACTACCTGCTCATTATATTTGTGTGAATTCAGAATGCAAACACAGCGAGTGGTTCCTGGACGGCAGTGTTCGAAGTGGATTTGACCTTCCAGAGAAAGAGTGTCCGGATTGTGGTGGCACACTTAAAGGAGAAGGCCAGGATATTCCGTTTGAGACCTTCCTTGGATTTAAAGGAGATAAAGTTCCCGATATTGACTTGAACTTCTCTGGTGATTATCAGCCTCATGCTCATAACTATACGAAAGTACTATTTAGTGAGAAGAGTGTTTTCCGTGCGGGGACCATCGGTACGGTGGCTGAGAAAACAGCATTTGGTTTTGCCAAGAAGTACGAGGAACATCATCAGAAGAAATGGCGTGGAGCTGAATTGAATCGTTTGGCCTCTGGCTGTACTGGGGTGAAACGGAGTACTGGCCAGCATCCCGGTGGTATTGTTGTAGTACCTGATTATATCGAGGTCGAAGACGTTACACCTGTTCAGTTTCCGGCTGACGACGTTAATGCGGAGTGGAAAACGACACACTTTGATTATCATGCTTTTGAAGAAAACTTGCTGAAACTTGATATTCTGGGGCACGATGATCCAACTATGATGCGGATGTTGCAGGATTTGACAGGGGTCGATCCAACGACCATTCCGATGAATGATCCGAAAGTTATGAGCATGTTTAACTCAACCGAAGCTTTGGGTGTTACACCGGAACAGATTAGGTCGCCAGTCGCAACGTTTGGCGTGCCGGAGATGGGAACGAAGTTTGTACGTCAGATGCTTGTTGAATCCCAGCCGACGTCTTTTGCCGATTTGCTGCAGATTTCCGGATTGTCCCATGGTACAGGGGTATGGCTTGGAAACGCTCAGGATCTGATTAAGAACGGAACGTGTAACATTAAGACGGTGATTGGTTGTCGGGATGATATCATGTTATTTCTGATCTATAAAACGGGAATGGACGCAAGTCTGGCATTTAAGATTACCGAGAGTGTTCGTAAAGGACGGGGTCTGCCACAGGAATGGATTGACGAGATGAAGAATTGTAAAGTGCCTCAATGGTACATTGATTCGTGTCTCAAAATCCAGTACATGTTCCCGAAGGCTCACGCGGCCGCTTATGTTATTTCGGCAGTACGTACGGCGTTTTTCAAGCTGTATCATCCGATTGAATATTACGCAACTTACTTTACTGTTCGAGCTGATGAGATTGATATCGAACTGATGTGTCAGGGATATGACGCGATCTATCGCAAAATTACGGAAATTGAGCAATTAGGTTTCCAGGCACCTCCAAAAGAGAAAAACATGTTACCTGTTCTGGAAATGGGTCTGGAAATGGCAGCACGCGGATTCTCGCTGAAATCCATTGACTTATACCGTTCAGAAGCGACAAAGTTCATCGTTGACGGAAAAACACTAATCCCTCCATTTTCAGCTTTGGCAGGAATCGGGGATAATGCAGCTCGCAATATTGCTGCGGCAAGAGATCATGGTGAATTCCTGTCAGTGGAAGACTTCCAGCAGAAGTCGAAAGCAAGTAAGACCATTGTTGAACTCCTGTCGAATATGGGATGTTTCCGTGGCTTGCCAGAGAGCAATCAGCTTTCCCTTTTCTAGGATTGAATTTGGATCTAACCATAGCGATTGTTGGGGGAACGTAATTTTTCCTTCATTAGTAAGTAAACTGCCTGAAGCATCGCTTACTTGTCACTATTACCAGACTATGTTATAATTTTTGAAGTGAACGAGATAGTACGAATTTCTAAAGAGTGGGGAAACCCACTCTTTAGTCTTTGGTATACAAGAATCTTGGGTATTGAATAATCTGCCAGTGCTTTTTTGCTGGTGTAACCTAAGTTGGAGGTTATTGGTTTTGAGCACAACGAACATTAAATCTACCGTGGAAGAAATGATCCAACCCTACTTGAACGAACAAGGTTTCGAGCTGGTTGACATCGAATACGTCAAAGAAGGCAGCAACTGGTTTTTACGGGTGTATGTCGACAAAGAGGGTGGCATCGACATCGACGATTGTGTCTTGATCAGCGAAAAGCTGAGCGCCAAGCTGGATGAGAACGATCCGATTCCAACCATCTATTTCCTTGAAGTGTCTTCTCCCGGTGCGGAGCGTCCACTTAAAAAACCTGAGGACGTTACCAAAGCTGTAGGCAAAAATGTTTTTGTTACAACCTACGAGCCGGTGAACGGATTGAAGGAATTTGAAGGCAAGCTGCTTTCCTTTGATGACGATGAACTCGTGATCGAAGCAGGCAAAAAACAGCATGCCATTTCTTATGATAAGGTTGCCAGTGCGCGCCTAGCTATTTTGTTTTAAGTGCCTTGTTCACTTTATTAATGAAAAAGACACATCTCACGATAACGGCAAGGTGCTCATGAGTTCAGAGCCTTTCGCCGTTTTACGTATGAGATGCCATGTTTGAAAGGGGGATCAACATTCATGAGTACGGATTTTATTGAAGCAATGAATGAATTGGAACGGGAAAAAGGGATCAGCAAGGATGTGCTGTTTGAAGCGATCGAGGCTGCACTAATTTCCAGCTACAAGCGGAATTTCAACACGGCCCAGAATGTGCGTGTTGACATGAACCGTAATACGGGAGTTATTCGGGTGTATGCCCGTAAATTGATCGTGGAAGAAGTCCTGGATTCACGTACCGAAATTTCATTGCCTGCTGCACGAGAAATCAACCCACACTTCCAGCTGGAAGATATTGCGGAGATTGAAGTTACGCCGCGTGATTTCGGACGTATCGCGGCACAAACTGCCAAACAGGTAGTGACCCAGCGGATTCGTGAAGCCGAACGCGGCCTGATCTACAACGCTTTCGTAGATAAGGAAGAAGATATCGTTACGGGAGTGGTGCAGCGTCAGGATTTGCGCAATATCTACATCGATCTGGGCAAAATCGAAGCGGCTTTACCGCTGACCGAATTGATGCCGAACGAGAAGTTTGTTCATGGTGACCGTATTAAGGCGTATATCACCAAGGTCGAGAATACGACGAAAGGGCCGCAAATCATTTTGTCCCGTACCCATCCGGGCCTCTTGAAACGTCTCTTTGAACTGGAAGTGCCTGAGATCTTTGACGGTGTAGTTGAAATTCGCTCCGTCGCTCGCGAAGCAGGGTTCCGCTCCAAGATTGCCGTTCATTCCCGCAACGAGGAAGTTGATCCAGTTGGATCTTGTGTAGGTCCTAGGGGAATGCGCGTGCAGACCATTGTGGGTGAGCTGCGCGGTGAAAAAATCGACATCGTTCGTTTCTCCGATCAGGTAGACGAATATGTTGCTAATGCACTGAGTCCTTCCAAAGTATTGGAAGTTCATGTATTTGAGGAAGAAAAGATGGCTCGGGTTATCGTTCCGGACTATCAACTGTCCCTCGCAATTGGTATCAAAGGCCAAAATGCCAGATTGGCAGCCAAATTAACCGGCTGGAAAATCGACATTAAGAGCGAGAGCCAGGCGGAACAGGAATTCGGCAGAGAAAAAGATTCTTCTTCTGAAATGCATCAGGATTCCGTCTCCGTCGACTAAAGTAAAGTACGGGGGGCGCTGACGTATGAAACCAAAAAAAGTGCCGCTGCGCAAATGTGTGGCATGCCAAGAAATGATGCCCAAAAAGCAGCTGATTCGCATTGTTAAAACGCCAGAGGATGAAGTGCTGATCGATTTGACTGGCAAAAAATCCGGACGTGGTGCCTATTTATGCGGCAAAGAGTCCTGTTTTAAGCTCGCACTCAAAAACCGGGCTTTGGATCGGGCGTTAAAAGGCAAAGTCTCACCTGAAATTTACGAGCAATTAGCAGCTGACTTCATCGCGGTTGAGGATGAATTCATAGCAGCACAGGAGCGTGAACATGACTAATATTAAAACGCTGTCTTATTTGGGACTCTCTATGCGTGCAGGTAAACTTGTAACAGGTGAAGAAATTGTACTTAAAGCGATCCGTTCTTCCGAAGCTAAAATGGTTATTGTTGCGGGTGACGCCTCAGCCAATACACAAAAGAAATTTCGCGATAAATGCGGAACTTATAAGGTTCCTCTGTTGATCGGATTTGACCGGGATAGTCTGGGTTCAAGTATCGGTAAAGACACGCGTGTTGTTCTTGCAGTAACGGATCGAGGGTTTGCAAAAATGATCTCCAAGCAAGTCGGTATAATGTCGGAGGTGGAGTATATTGAGTAAACAGGAAAACAAGGATAAATTGCGGGTTTATGAATATGCGAAGTCCCTTAATATGAGTAGTAAAGAAATTATAACCATTCTTAAAAAGCTGGAAATTCCCGTAAACAATCATATGAGTGTCATGGAGAATGGTTCAGTCGGTAAGGTGGAACAATTTTTTAAAGATATAAAATCCACTGCTGCTTCGAAACAAGGCAACGATGCAAAACCAGTTGCAACTTCGGCAGTACGTAGTGACAAACCAGTGGACAGCAACAAGCCGGCCGGCGGAGTGAACACGCCGATTAGCAGCAACCCATCCGGTAGTCCCGTACAAACAAAAATACAACAGGAAAAGCAGGTAGGTATGAACAATAGACCAAATTCCAACAATAACAATGGCACTCAAAGACCCAGCGGCCAAGACAGTCGCAACAGAACGAACTCTTCCCAAGGCTCAAGCCAAGGAGGACAATCAACTAACCGTCCAAGACCAGCTCAAGGTGGACAAAGCAGTACTGCATCCCGTCCGCAAGGAACGGGTGGTCAACGTCCGAATAACAGCGGTGGCGGTCAAGTAAGAACTTCAGGCCCTAACAGCGGTGGTAATACAGGTACTGCTGGCAACCGTAGCGGTGGCCAAGGTCAGAGCCAAGGACAAGGCCAACGTAGAAGCGGCCCAGGTGGTACTACTGGCAGCAACAACAATAGTGGTAACCGTTCGAACAGCGGTGGCGGTGGACGTCGTTATGATGACAACCGTGGCGGTAACTTCCGTGGTAACCGTGGTGGCAAGAACAACCGCAACAGAAATCAACAACAGTACCAACAACGTGAGAAAATTGATAACACACCTAAGAAAATCATCGTTCGTGGTGATATGACCGTTGGTGAAACAGCGAAGTTGCTCCATAAGGATGCTTCCGAAGTTATCAAAAAGCTCATCGCTATGGGTGTTATGGCAACAATCAACCAAGAGCTTGATATCGAAACGATCCTTCTGCTTTCAGGTGAATTCGGTGTTGAGGTTGAAGTGAAGATTGTGCTTGAAGATGACCGTTTCGAAACACTGGAAGAGAATGATGATGCTGCTGACTTGCAGGCTCGTCCACCAGTAGTTACGATCATGGGTCACGTTGACCATGGTAAAACTACTTTGCTGGATGCGATTCGTTCTACGAATGTATCCGATGGCGAAGCAGGCGGAATCACGCAACATATCGGTGCTTATCAAGTTGAAATTAACAACAAAAAAATCACGTTCCTGGATACTCCGGGTCACGAAGCGTTTACAGCGATGCGTGCACGTGGCGCACAAGTTACGGATATGACGATTATTGTCGTAGCTGCGGATGACGGTGTTATGCCACAGACCATTGAGGCGATTAACCATGCCAAAGCTGCTGGGCTACCAATCATCGTTGCTGTCAACAAAATTGACAAGCCGGGCGCTGATCCAGATAAAGTGAAACAAGAATTAACCAGCTATGAACTCGTTCCGGAAGAGTGGGGCGGAGATACCATCTTTGTTAACGTGTCAGCGAAACAAAGAATGGGTCTGGAAGGTCTGCTTGAAATGATTCTGCTCGTTGCAGAAGTGAACGAATACAAAGCGAACCCGGACAAACGTGCCCGTGGTACAGTGATTGAAGCCGAGCTGGATAAAGGACGTGGCCCAGTTGCACGTATCCTCGTACAGCACGGTACATTGAAAGTCGGCGATGCTTTCGTTGCAGGTAACTGCTTCGGTCGTGTTCGTGCGATGGTCAATGACAAAGGTCGCAAATTGAAAGAAGCTGGACCTTCAACACCTGTAGAAATCACAGGTCTGACTGAAGTTCCAGGTGCGGGAGATCCATTCATGGTGTTTGAAGATGAGCGCAAAGCGCGTTCCATCGCTGACAAACGTTCGATCACGCAACGTGAATCCGATCTGGGTACGCATACTCGTGTGACGTTGGATGATCTGTTCCAGCACATCAAAGATGGCGAGATCAAAGATCTGAACGTAATCATCAAAGGTGATGTACAAGGTTCGGTTGAAGCATTGAAAGGTTCCCTTGCGAAGATCGAAGTTGAAGGTGTACGCGTGAAAATTATTCATAGCGGCGCTGGTGCAATCACAGAATCCGACATCATTTTAGCTGCAGCATCCAATGCTATCGTGATCGGTTTCAACGTTCGTCCTGATAACCAGGCGAAATCAACTGCAGATCAAGAGCAAGTAGACATTCGTCTGCATCGCGTGATCTACAGTGTTATCGAAGAAATTGAACAAGCGATGAAAGGTATGCTCGATCCGATCTACAAAGAAAAAGTTATCGGTCATGCTGAAGTTCGGAGCACGTTCTCCATCAGTAAAGTGGGTACCATCGCTGGTTGTATGGTTACCTCGGGTAAAATTACGCGTTCTGCGGAAGCACGCCTGATTCGTGATGGCATTGTCCTTTACGAAGGTAAGCTGGATTCCCTGAAACGTTATAAAGATGATGCCAAAGAAGTAGCACAAGGTTACGAGTGCGGTATCACACTTGATAAATATAATGATCTCAAAGAAGGCGACGTTATCGAAGCTTTCATTATGGAGACAGTACAACGATAAGCAAGGAAGCATGAGGTGAACAACAATGGCTAAGATTCGTACAGGTAGAGTGGGCGAGCAGATCAAGAAAGAAATAAGTCTGCTCATCCAGTCTGAACTGAAAGATCCACGTATCGGCTTTATTACGGTAACGGGAGTCGAAGTGACAGGAGACTTGTCGCAAGCCAAAGTTTATCTGAGTGTCTTCGGTGAACAGGAACAAAAAGATAACACGCTGAAAGCTCTGGCAAAAGCAAATGGATTTTTGCGTTCGGAGCTGGGCAAACGTATCCGGTTCCGGCATGTTCCCGAGTTGATATTTAAGATTGACGAATCCATCGCTTATGGCAGCCGAATTGAGAAGCTGCTTGGCGATATTGGTTCCGACAAGAACGAATCCCAGTAACAGAATAGAGGAGACGGCAATGCACACTTATGAACAGGCGCTCCAGGCCGGAAAGCAATTTCTACTGGAGCATGATGATTACCTGGTCGTGTCGCATGTACAGCCGGACGGTGACGCAGTCAGCTCGACGGTAACGGTGGGCTGGCTGCTGTCATGTCTGGGTAAGACATTCACGATGATTAATGAAGGTGAAATCCCCGGGCGCATGCAATTTTTGTGGGAAGCAGGCAACATTGTGAACATGACCGAACAACCACCGCAGCGAAAATATAAAGCTGTTATCTGTGTGGATTGTGCAGACTTTGCCAGAGTAGGTTTGACACGTCATTATTTCGAAGATGATGCTGTTATCTTGAATATTGATCATCACCCTACAAATGACGGTTATGGTACAGTCAACATCATTAAGTCAGATGCTGCTGCTACGGCTGAAATCTTGTTCGATTTTCTTAACCTGTTCCAAGTAACATGGGATCAAGATGTTGCGACGGCAGTTTATACAGGATTGCTTACCGATACAGGTGGATTCCGCTATGCCAACACCAGCCCAAATGTAATGAAAACGGCCTCCAGACTGCTTGAACATGGCGTGAATGGACCCTATCTCGCCCAGACCTTGTTGGAGCAGGTGACTCTTCCGCAAGTTCGGATTTTGAATCAGGCACTATCAAGCCTGCAGATGACAGATGATGGAAAGATAGCCTGGGTTGTTATTACACCAGATGATATGGTGGCTTGTGGAGCAGCTAATGAAGATCTTGAAGGGGTAGTGAACTATCCGCGCAACATTCAGGGCGTGGAAGTTGGTATCTTTTTCAAAGTCATCAACGAGAATGCAGTCAAGGTTTCTTTGCGTTCAGCTGGTAAAATTGATGTTGCTGCACTAGCACAGACCTTTGGCGGAGGCGGGCATGTGCTCGCAGCCGGATGTCGTCTGGAAGGCAGACTTGATGATATTATCGCAAAAGTACTGAAGCAGGTGAATTCACAATGGTAAAGCCATTTGAAGGTGTACTTCCGGTATATAAACCGGCGGGTTTTACTTCTCATGATGTTGTAGCCAAAATGCGTCGCATTCTCAAAATGAAGCGCATTGGGCATACGGGCACACTTGACCCACAAGTTACAGGCGTTCTGCCGCTCTGTCTTGGACGGGCGACACGTGTGGTAGAGTACATGCAGGAGCTTCCGAAGGAATATCTGGCTACGCTCAGACTGGGACTGTCTACTGACACAGAGGATATGACAGGGGAAGTCATTGAGCGGGCTGAAACGACTGTGGAAGTAACACAGGAACAGGTTCAACAGGTGCTTGAGCAGTTTCTGGGAACGATTTCACAGGTACCACCTATGTATTCTGCGGTAAAGGTAGACGGCAAACGTCTTTATGAGCTTGCTCGTGAAGGTAAGACGGTAGAGCGTAAGAGCCGTGAGGTCACAATCTATGAGCTCGAACTTACTGGGATTGAGACTCAGGGTGAGACCACCGATATATCCTTCCGAGCCTTATGTTCAAAAGGAACTTATATTCGGACATTGTGTGTAGACATTGGTCGGCAACTCGGATATCCATCAACCATGGTTCAACTGGAGCGTACGATATCGGCAGGTATCTCTGCAGATCGTTGTCTTCGTATTGAAGAAGTGGAACAACTTATGGCTGACGGGACTTTGGCGGAGGCGCTGATTCCTGTTGACGAGGCTATTGCTTCAATTCCGGCCCATAAGGTTGGAGAAGAACAGACCAAAGGAGCACTTCAAGGTCAGAAACTGTCTGCACGTCTTCTGGAACCGCCTGTAGAGCAACCTGGTCTATTGCGGTTGTATGCTCAGGATGGTACGTTTCTGGGGATATTTGAACGGGATGAACTAAAACCAACGGTGAGGGCAGTTAAAGTCTTTTTGCCGGAATAAAGAGGTTTCGGGCTTGGAGTTGTGGTGAGGCTCAAGCTTGGCCTATCTAGTGAAATGCAGGTGAATGATTGTGAAAACCGTAATGCTAACCTATCCGCAGACGTTACATTCGACTGAGCTGAGCACACTGCCCCAAGTGCTTGCGATTGGTCAATTCGACGGACTGCATCTCGGACATGCAAGTGTCATTTTATCAGCTGTCCGCATTGCGCGGGAAACGGGCATGCAGGCAGCGGTCATGACCTTTCATCCACATCCGAAGGAAGTTATGCGCAAAGGGGATTACGAGGGTTATTTAACTCCCTTGAGAGATAAAGAAGACATCTTGGCAGGAATGGGCGTTGATGTACTCTATGTGGTGGAGTTCAATGAAGATTTCTCACGTTTGACGCCGCAACAATTCGTACACGACTTGTTGATTCCTCTTCAGACACGAACAGCGGTGGTTGGTTTTGACTTCCGTTTTGGTCACAAGGGTGCAGGGGATGAACAACTTCTTCGTACTTTGGGAGAAGGAGAGATGACGGTGGAAACCGTTCCTCCTTTCTTGTTAAATGGTGAAAAAGTGAGCAGTTCTCTCATTCGTGGCCTGTTGAAGCGTGGGGAGATGGATGAGGCCAGTCAGTGGCTTGGCCGACCTTACAGCATCAGAGGAACCGTCATTCACGGGGAGAAGCGTGGACGAACGATTGGATTTCCTACAGCCAACCTTGAACTCACGGATCATTACGTTACCCCGTCGAAGGGTGTTTACGCTGTTCGTGTGCAGTATGGCGAACAGGAACTGCATGGCGTAATGAATCTCGGTGTGAAACCTACGTTTCACGAAAGTGGGATGAAACCTACGTTTGAAGTGCACCTGCTTGATTTTGATGGACACTTGTATGACCAGGAACTAAAGGTTGAGCTCGTTCACTATATTCGTGCAGAACGAAAGTTTGACTCCATTGAGGCATTGATTAGCCAGATTCGTGAAGATGCATTAACTGCCGGCCGCCTGTTATCTTAAAGGTTCAGGATTAAATGCATGTTTACATTTACTTTAACTAGGCAATTATGATATACTGTACTACGTTGTCGATTGAGGCAACATTAACCTTGGCTTGGTTGCTTGCTCTCACCGGCGGTGACGAGGCTAATGGCGATTATATTGAAGGAGGTGAACAGGATGGCATTGACTCAAGAACGTAAACAACAACTGATCGACGAGCACAAAACTCACGAGTCCGATACAGGATCTCCAGAGGTGCAAGTTGCTATCCTTACGGAAAACATCACAAGTTTGACAAACCACTTGCGTACGCATAAGAAAGACCACCACTCACGTCGTGGACTTTTGAAAATGGTAGGTCAACGTCGTAAGCTTTTGGCTTATGTGAAAAACAAAGATGTTAAACGTTACAGCGCACTGATCGAAAAACTCGGATTGCGTCGTTAATTATCGTACATGTTTTCAAAATCAACCTGGCTGTTATCCGTCATTCTTTTGTCTAAAAGGACAAGCGGAACTTACAGCCGGGTTGTTTTGTAGATGAACATGTTGCCATATATTTGTAGATGGGGCTCCGTGAGGAGCTTTTGTTGTGCAGGTTAGCATGTTGAAAGATCCATACATAGCTAATGAATGCAGGACAAGCAGGAAATACTGTAAATATGCAGAATCCATTGAATTAGGAACGAATAAAAGGAGGGGTTTCATGGAACAGCGTGTTGAAATGCAGCTTGGTGGAAGAAAACTTACGCTTGAGACCGGGCGTTTGGCCAAGCAGGCTAATGCTGCCGTTAAGGTAACATACGGGGATACCGTGGTATTGTGTACCGTGACAGCATCAAGTGAGCCGAAAGATCTGGACTTTTTCCCATTAACGGTGAACTATGAAGAAAGATTGTACGCCGTAGGTAAAATCCCGGGAGGATTTATTAAACGTGAAGGCAGACCGAGTGAGAAAGCCATTCTTTCAAGCCGTCTGACAGACCGTCCAATTCGTCCTTTGTTCCCGGAAGGCTTCCGGAATGATGTACAAGTTCTGAATATCGTTATGAGTGTGGATCAAGATTGCGAACCGCAAATCGCTGCAATGATTGGTACATCAGCAGCATTGAGCATTTCGGATGTTCCATTCAGCGGACCGATTGGTGGCGTGAAAGTGGGACGTATTGATGGCGAGTTCATCATTAACCCAACGATTGCACAGCTTGAAGTTAGTGATATTGAACTGGTTGTTGCAGGAACCAAAGATGCCATCATGATGGTTGAGGCCGAAGCAAACGAAGTGCCGGAAGAAGTGATGCTCGAAGCAATCATGTTTGGACATGATGAGATCCAAAACATTATTGCTGTAATCGAACAACTTGTACAAGTTGCTGGAAAAGAAAAAATGGCTGTTAAGTTGCGTACCGTTAATGCTGAAGTTAACAACAGTGTGCGTGAATTCGCCAGCGCTCGTCTGGTCGAAGCGGTTAAAATCGCCGAGAAGCATGCTCGTCAAGATGCAATCGATGTAGTGAATGACGAAACCGTTGCTCACTTTGAAGAGAAATATATTGAAAGTCCGGAATTGTTCAAAGACGTGAAGGAAGTTCTGCACGATATCGTCAAAGAAGAAGTGCGCCGTCTGATCACGCATGATAAAGTTCGTCCGGATGGACGTGGACTTGCTGAAATTCGCCCAATTGAATGTGATACATCTCTGTTGCCACGTGCACATGGTACAGGACTGTTTACGCGCGGTCAAACGCAAGCACTTAGCGTTTGTACACTTGGTGCACTGGGTGATGTTCAGATTTTGGACGGAATCAGTCTTGAAGAAACGAAACGATTCATGCATCACTATAACTTCCCACCATTCAGCGTAGGTGAAGCTCGTCCATTGCGGGCTCCGGGCCGTCGTGAAATCGGACATGGTGCTCTGGGTGAGCGCGCTCTTTCCAAAGTGATCCCTTCCGAAACGGATTTCCCATACACGATTCGTTTGGTATCTGAAGTTCTAGAATCCAACGGCTCATCATCTCAGGCAAGTATCTGTGCCAGCACTTTAGCTATGATGGATGCAGGTGTACCAATCAAAGCTCCAGTTGCGGGTGTAGCTATGGGTCTGATCAAAGATGGAGATCATGTATCCATTCTGAGTGATATTCAAGGTATGGAGGATCACCTCGGTGACATGGACTTTAAAGTAGCTGGAACACCTGAAGGTGTAACTGCAATCCAAATGGACATCAAAATTGCTGGTATTAATCGTCAAATTTTGTCTGATGCATTGGCGCAAGCCAAAGAAGGCCGTATGCACATTTTGGGCAAAATGAACGAAATTTTGAAAACTCCACGTGAGCAGTTATCACAATATGCGCCTAAAATTACAACGATGCATATCAATCCGGACAAAATCCGTGATGTTATCGGTGCAGGTGGTAAAATTATCAATAAAATCATCGAAGAAACCGGTGTTAAAATTGATATTGAACAGGATGGACGTGTCTTTATCGCTTCTTCCAACCAGGAGATGAATGATAAAGCCAAAGCGATCATCGAAGGTATTGTGCGCGAAGTATTGGTCGGCGAGATTTATGTCGGCAAAGTAAAACGCGTAGAAAAATTCGGTGCATTTGTTGAAGTACTTCCGAACAAAGAAGGTCTGGTACACATCTCGCAACTGTCAACTGAACGTGTTGCCAAAGTGGAAGATGTTGTAGCTATCGGTGATTCCATTACGGTAAAAGTAACGGAAATTGACCCACAAGGTCGAATCAACTTGTCCCGTAAAGCAGTTTTGACTGCTGAAGCTCCGGCTCAATCCTAGGTTACCGAAGCGACAGGTTATAAATGGATAGATTGAATGAAGAGACAGAATGTGAATTTCTGGCTCTTTTTTTAACGTTTAAATACGTAAAGCAAGGATGAAACCATGGCTCAGCATTCATATTTTTGCCCTTGTCCTCATATGATGGGGACAAAGACGGCGGGAGGATGGAGCTGTGGGAAACCAATCCAAAAAGCTGGCGGCTGTTCTGGCGGGTGTGACTGCGGTCATATTGATCGGACAAGTTGGCAGTGTACGTACATACATTACGGAGATCCGTGATGGGCCAGGTACGCAAAATGCTTTTGACATGTTTAAGGAGGCAACTGGAGAAGATGCGCTGTTGTCTGCGATTCGGGATAAAGCGGTTGAAACGAAAATTGCTCCGGTAAATGCCAGAGTGGATCGGGTATGGAAAGCGATTCCTGGTTATAATGGCATGGAGATTGATGTGGAAGCGACATACCGTAAGGCGCTGAGTGGAACATTGAATACCAAAATAGCGTATGTCTACCGTCAGATTGAGCCGGAGATCCAGCTTAAGGATTTGGGTGCACATCCGATCTATCGGGGGAATGCAAACAAACCGATGGTTTCTTTTATGATTAATGTGGCCTGGGGGAACGAATACATCAAACCGATGCTGGATACGCTTGATGCCGAGAAAGTGAAGGCTACTTTTTTTCTGGATGGAAGTTGGTTAAGCAAAAACGTTGAACTGGCCAAAGAAATTCAGAAACGTGGGCATGAGATGTCCAACCATGCATATTCTCACCCTAATATGAGTCGATTGAGCGCAGAACGGGCCAAGCTGGAAATTAGCAAAACCCAGGATCTGCTCCATAAAACACTGGGCGTAGAGAATCGTTGGTTTGCTCCGCCATCCGGTGACTTTAATCAGAAGACCGTTGACATTGCTTCATCCATGGGACTGAACACCGTGTTATGGACAGTAGATACTGTGGATTGGCGTAAGCCAAGCCAGGATGCCGTTGTTGCCAAAATTGCTAAAAATACCGAGGCTGGAACGTTAATTCTAATGCACCCTACAGCTGCTTCTTCGGGAGCTTTAAAGGGTATGATTCAATCCATACGGGCCAAAGGTTTGGTGCTTGGAACAGTAAGTGAGACGCTGTCTTCGGAACGTGTAAATACGTCTGTGGTTGAGTGAACGTTGTTTTTTTGTTAATATCAAACAGTTGGAACCAAATGTCGATTTCAATTTCAAGGTTGAGATCAAGGCAATTATAGAGATGTAGGAGGGCCAACCATGAAAAAAATTCAGCTGGGCAATGGCCTCAGAGTTGTCATGGAACAGATACCGACCTGCCGTTCTGTGTCTTTCGGAATATGGGTCAAGACAGGTTCGCGTAATGAGCAACCTGCAAGTAACGGAGTATCACATTTTATTGAACACATGTTGTTCAAGGGAACAGATCGTTATGATGCCAAGGCGATTGCGGAGCAGTTCGATGCGATTGGCGGTAACGTGAACGCATTCACTTCCAAAGAATACACGTGTTATTATGCTAAAGTATTGGATGAACATTTGCCGATTGCGGTTGATGTATTGTCTGATATGTTTTTCCGCTCCAAAATGGATGATGGTGAATTGATCAAGGAGAAAAACGTCATTCTGGAAGAAATCTCGATGTATGAAGATACGCCTGATGATATGGTTCATGATCTGATGGCCTTGGCCGCTTATGGTGAGCATCCACTCGCATACCCAATCCTGGGTACGGAAGAACGTCTCAAAGCGATGGATTCCAGTCATCTGCGTGCATATATGAAGGAGCATTACACGATTGAGAACACGGTCATTAGTATCGCGGGTAATATTGATGACAGTGTAATCGATCTGATGGAGAAGCATTTTGGCGCTTTTGATGTAAATGGAGTAACGGAAGCAGTCACGATGCCAGCTTTCCAAAGCGGACAGCTCTTTCACAAAAAGAAAACGGAACAGAATCATATCTGTATTTCGTTCCCGGGCTGTAAAATCGGAGATCCGCTGCAATTCGCTATGGTTGTTCTGAATAACGCCATTGGTGGAGGCATGAGCTCGAGACTGTTCCAGGAAATTCGTGAGAAACGGGGTCTTGCGTACTCCGTGTATTCCTATCATAGCTCTCATGCGGACAGCGGACTTTTCACGATATACGCGGGTACAGCACCGAAACAGACCAAAGAAGTGCTCGATCTGACCAAAGAAGTTCTGGGCGACCTGGCTGTAAACGGCTTGTCCGAAGATGAACTTCGTAAAGGAAAAGAACAGCTGAAAGGTAGCTTGATTCTGAGCCTGGAAAGCACAGGCAGTCGCATGAATCGTCTGGGTAAAAACGAGCTCATGCTGGGCAGACACCATACGCTGGATGAGATGATCACCAAAATTGAGCAAGTTACCATGGACGATATTAACGCGGTACTTGATCTGATGTTTGCTGAACCTTTTGCACTTGCTATGGTTGGCGCTTCAGATAAGACGATCGCTGGATTGAGAAGGGATGATTTTGTTGCATTACGTTCAAATACAGAAACTGCCGGGCAATGAAGATATTAAACTGCCTCAAAAAATGTCGGACCTGGCATCCGGTTTTGATGTAGTAGCTGCACTTCAGGAGGACGTTGTCCTGCAACCGGGTCAGCGTATACTGATTCCTACTGGACTTGCGATGGCAATGCCAGCTGGATTGGAAGCACAGATCCGTCCTCGGAGCGGACTGGCTTTCAAACATGGTATTACTTGCCTCAACACACCGGGGACCATTGATGCGGATTATCGCGGAGAAGTTAAAGTGCTGTTGATTAATCTGGGTCAGGAACCGTTCACGATTGTACGGGGAGAGCGCATTGCACAGATCGTCTTCCAGACCGTGCCTGCGGTTGAATTGACGGAAGTGAATGAACTTTCGGAAACGGTACGTGGTGAAGGCGGATTCGGTCATACCGGGAAATAAGCAGCGTAGATATACCTATTCTTTAGAGTCGTCCCTGACAGGGGCGGCTCTTTTTTACATTTGAGAAACGGACGGTGGAATGCAATTATTGTTTTCACCCCCCTGTGGGCCCCTGCATACGATAAGGCATACATGTGGTGAAAGGAGTGACGTCCCGATGCTGACCGGAGTCCGGATTGTAGTCCTGGGCGGAGATGCGCGGCAGCTTGAAGTCATTCAAAAGTGCGCTGAGCTGGATGCAACGGTAAGTGTGGTGGGTTTCGATAAAATAGAACGTTCCATTCCAGGGATAGAGCACCAGGAACTGGAGGATGAAGTGTTTGCTTCCGCAGATGTACTCGTACTGCCTGTTGTCGGTTGCGATGAGCAGGGAAAAGTAAGTACTTCATTTAGTGACACACCGATCTATTTGAAAAAGGAACATATTGCAGCATTACCAGAGCATTGTATTGTGTTCACGGGTATGGCAAAGCCGTTCTTGCGCGAACTTTGTCTTGAAAATGGGCTGCGACTTGTTGAAGTACTTGATCGTGATGATATTGCACTTTATAACTCTATTCCAACAGCTGAGGGAGCCATCGCCATAGCTATTCGGGAGACGGACTTCACAATCCATGGTTCGGAATGCATTGTGCTTGGCATTGGTCGAACAGGATTCACAATGGCCAAAACACTGCAGGGACTTGGAGCAAATGTACGGGTGGGAATCAGGCGGGAAGAGGATGCTGCCCGCGCTACAATCATGGGCTGGAAGCCTTTCATGACAACGGATTTGGCCGCTCAGACCGGGGAAGTTGACTTGCTTTTTAATACGATACCGACTATGATAATCACAGCACAAATCCTGTCCAGAATGCCGCAAAAGGCTGTCATTATCGACCTCGCATCCGCTCCTGGCGGCTGTGATTTCAGGTATGCCGACAAACGCGGTATCAAAGCGCTACTTGCGCCTGGCCTCCCCGGCATTGTTGCTCCCAAAACGGCTGGCGGCATTATTGCCGACGCGTTGATCCGTTTGCTTTTGGAAGAACAGAACGCACGGGAGGTTAAATCATGAACTGGCAGGGAAAAACGGTAGGTTATGCAATTACGGGTTCTCATTGTACGTTTGAAGAGGTTATGCCGGTAATTAGCCGCTTCGTAGCTGAAGGTGCCAACGTCATTCCGATTATTTCGAATTCGGTTCTGACGACGGATACACGCTTTGGTACGGCGCAAAATTGGCAAAAACAGTTGAAAGATATAACAGGTAATGATATCATTTCTACAATTGTTGAAGCGGAGCCATTAGGGCCTTCCAAGCTGCTTGATGTGCTGGTTATTGCTCCATGCACAGGGAATACAACAAGCAAGCTGGCTAATGCGATGACCGACAGTCCAGTGCTAATGGCAGCCAAAGCGCAGATGCGCAATCAGCGTCCTCTTGTGCTCGCGATTTCCACGAATGACGGTCTGGGCTTGAATGCTGCGAATATCGCCAAATTGCTTGTGGCTAAATACTTGTATTTTGTGCCATTTGGGCAAGACGATCCAGTGAAAAAACCAAACTCGTTAGTCGCCAAAATGGAATTGATTCCAGAGGCTTGCTGGAGTGCTCTTGAGGGCAAACAGTTGCAGCCGATGATTGTGGAGCGTTCTTCACAGGCTTGATGGAACAATGATTCGGTGACAACGTTTATACGCTTGGAGAAATGAAGAAGGGTTCGAGAGACAAAGAAAATCATGGGGGACAATATGCTGGATTGAACAGCTGCTATGTCCACGTTCCTGTCTATAAGGCATTCCTGCTTGCGGGCAGTACAGGTTAAGCAAGCGGGAGAGGTCTATTGTGAATGTATGCGTCATGACCTCGATAACAACCGCGACCTTTGATTTGCAATTGTCCCAGACAATTACAGAAAATAAGGAGCGGCATGGAATGCCGTATAAAATGCTGAAATTATCGCATCAGAACGCTCCCTAGAGTGATCCATTTGTTGATTTGACCCGTGTCCAGTCTTCTTGCGTACACAAATGGAGGAATAAAGATGCGTATCATGGTACAGAAATTCGGAGGCACGTCTCTCTCCACTGTTCAGGCGAGAGAGCATGTGCTCCGTCATGTTAAACGTGAACTTGAAGCAGGATTGAGTCTGGTCATCGTTGTGTCTGCGATGGGGCGCCGCGGCGAGCCATATGCGACCGATACGTTGCTGGACTGGGCTGCACAGAACGGAAACGCACTATCCGCACGCGAAAAGGATTTACTGCTGTGCTGTGGTGAAATCATATCGGCGACAACGTTGAGCAGTTTACTCGAACATGAAGGCATTCCAACTACAGTGCTGACCGGTGCACAAGCAGGTTTTGTGACGGACGACAATTTCGGGAATGCCCGGATATTGGATGTCCGTCCTGTTCGTGTGTTGGAGCAGCTTCAGCTTGGCCGTGTCGTTGTTGTAACCGGATTCCAGGGGCAGACAGAGAACGGAGACTTCACGACATTGGGTCGTGGGGGAAGCGATACGTCTGCTACAGCTCTCGGTGCAGCATTACGTGCTGAAATGGTGGATATCTACACAGATGTGAACGGGATACTCACCGCTGATCCGCGAATTGTTGAGGATGCACGTCCACTGACTGTTGTGAGTTATGCAGAGATCTGTAACATGGCCCACCACGGGGCCAAGGTAATCCATCCACGTGCGGTTGAGATTGCGATGCAATCCCAGATTCCAGTGCGGGTAAGATCTACTTTTGCAGACACGGAAGGAACGCTGGTTACGCATCCGGAAGGATTCCAGGATGTGCAGACAGGCATTGTTGACCGTTATGTAACAGG
The DNA here is from genome assembly GCF_037977015.1 of Paenibacillus sp. FSL K6-1122. Lineage (NCBI taxonomy): Bacteria > Bacillati > Bacillota > Bacilli > Caryophanales > Paenibacillaceae > Paenibacillus > Paenibacillus sp. FSL K6-1122. The sequence continues at coordinate 2,789,489 of NZ_CP150272.1, forward strand.
CATCGCCTACGTGAGCAATGTAACGCAAATTACGGTGGATGTGCCTGGTGGTGCAGATCGATTGCAACTAAAAGTGTTCAAAACCATGGCTGAGAATTCAATCAGCGTTGATTTTATTAATGTTACCCCCTCGGGAGTTGTCTATACGGTTTTTGACAGTGATTCCGAGAAAGCCATACAGGTATTGCAGGAGATAGGTCTCAAGCCACAAAGCCTGTCCGGTTGTGCCAAAGTGTCCGTCATTGGTGGAGGCATTAATGGTGTACCTGGAATCATGGCTCGAATCGTGGAGTCCTTGACACTGGCAGACATTCAGATCCTGCAATCGGCAGATTCGAATACAACGATCTGGGTGCTCGTAAAAAAAGAAGATATGGTTCAGGCCCTGAGGGCACTTCACGCCTCATTCGAACTTCATTTGTAAATAACTGAAGTTAGAGGAGCCAAACCTGTTTTGAAGGAGGAATCGAATTGGACTTTGGAAGATTGATTACAGCAATGGTCACTCCGTTCAATGAACAAGGAGAGATTCATTGGGAGGAAACGGCACGTCTAATCGACTATCTGATTATAGATCAAAAGTCGGAGACGCTTGTGGTTTCTGGAACAACAGGGGAGTCTCCAACACTTAGTGATACTGAGAAAGTTCAATTATTCGAATTTGCAGTGAAACATGCGGCCGGTCGGTGCAAAATTATAGCCGGAACGGGAAGCAATAACACGGCACATTCCATCCATTTGACACAGGAAGCTGAACGTGCCGGAGTGGATGGCATTTTGTTGGTTGTTCCCTATTACAATAAACCTAGCCAAGAAGGTTTGTTCAAACATTTTGAAGCGATTGCAGGCTCTACCAAGCTGCCAATTATGCTCTACAACGTGCCTGGGCGTACAGTAACCAGCCTGTCAGCAGAGACAACGCTTCGTCTTGCACAGATTCCTAACATCGTCGCTACAAAGGAATGTGCGTCTATGGAGCAGGTTACGCTGATTGCAGCAAGTGCTCCAGAAAATTTTAGAGTTTATTCCGGTGATGATGCTTCAGGCTTACCAGCGATTGCGGTTGGAGCACATGGAATTGTCAGTGTGGCCAGTCATGTCGTAGGGGCAGAAATGAAGAAAATGATTGACGCCTTCTATGGCGGAGCACCTCTTCAGGCTGCTCAGATTCATCAGCAGTTGTTCCCGGTGTTCAAAGGCCTGTTTGAGTGTCCACAGCCTCTACCAAACCCCGTAGCGGTGAAATATGCGCTGACATTGCGTGGTCTAGACGTTGGTTCCGTACGGTTGCCCCTTATTCCCCCAACGGAAGAGGAACAGGTTTATATCAAAGGTTTGCTTAATTTGTAATCATTTTGGTTGTATATGGACTATTTTATTAATCATGGGAATATCCTTCAGATCAGCAAAAGAACCGCTCCTCTTCCTAGAGGCTGCGGTTCTTTTTTTTACGAGTAATGTGAGGTTTCTTTTCCACTGCTAAGGGGAAACCTACAGGTTAACGAGAGAGTGACTTGTTTTTTTTGTTTTTAATCATGTATAATGATGTCAAGTGACTGGGTGCGGTATTTTTTTGAAATTGAAAGCGACATCGCTTCGTGGTGTAGCTTTGCGGTGAAAAAGGAAGGAACGGCTAAGAGGGAATTTCAACTCCAACTTGTTGGTCAAAGGGAATAACTTCGAAGAACTTCTTCCAAATATCGTGAATAAAGGTGTTCTTTTGCATTCATCCTGATAGGTGGGTATGTGATGTATGGACTACTTTTCTTAACTTACAATAAATAATAAGGTACGACGTCCAACTACCATAGGAGGTTTAGATTCATTTGTCTAAGAAAAATAATAACGATAAACTGATGATTTTTGCTTTGGGCGGCGTAGGCGAGATTGGTAAAAATATGTACGTCATCCAATACGCCAACGACATTGTAGTCGTAGATGCTGGTCTTAAATTCCCGGAAGAAGATATGCTTGGTATTGATATTGTCATCCCTGACATTTCTTACCTGACTGAGAACCGTGACAAAGTAAGAGGAATCATTCTTACTCACGGACATGAGGATCACATTGGTGGTCTGCCATATGTTCTCAAACATCTGAATGTTCCTGTATACGGAACAAGACTTACGCTTGGACTTGTAGAAAACAAGTTGAAAGAAGCGAATTTGCTGGGTGATACAAAACGTATTCTGATTGATGCTGATTCCGAGATCCAACTTGGATCTGTTCTGAAAGCATCTTTCTTCGCTACTAACCATAGTATTCCGGATTCTGTTGGTGTATGTGTCGAAACACCGGAAGGTGCAGTTGTTCACACAGGTGACTTCAAATTCGACCATACTCCAGTCAATGGTCAATATGCAGATCTTCAGCGTATGGCACAGATCGGAACAAATGGCGTGTTAGCGCTGTTGTCCGACAGTACGAACGCTGAGAAACCTGGATTCACACCATCGGAGAAAAATGTGGGTATCGTTCTGGAAGATATCTTCCGTAAAGCAAGTCAACGTGTTGTTGTAGCGACATTTGCTTCCAACGTACACCGTATCCAACAGGTGATCAATGCAGCAGAAGTGACTGGACGTAAAGTTGCAGTTATCGGACGCAGCATGGTGAACGTGGTTGGTATTGCTTCAGAACTGGGTTATCTTGAGATTCCGGATGGCATGATCATTGAACCTGAAGAAGTAGGCAAGATGGCAGCTGATCGTGTCGTGATTCTCTGCACAGGAAGTCAAGGAGAGCCAATGTCAGCACTGACACGTATGGCTCGTTCCACACACCGTAAAGTGGACATCCTGCCAGGTGACACCGTCATTATCGCAGCAACACCGGTTCCAGGTAATGAAAAATATGTAGGCCGTACAATTGATGAACTGTTCCGTCTGGGTGCTAACGTGCATTACAGCGGTGCTAACAGTGGCGTCCACGTATCTGGTCACGGTAGCCAGGAAGAGCTGAAACTGATGCTCAACCTGATGAAACCGAAATTCTTCTTGCCGATTCACGGTGAATTCCGTATGCAGCGTCGCCACGCGGTTCTTGCTGAATCTGTAGGGGTAGAACCTGAGAACATTTTCATCACGGATATCGGTGAAGTGATTGAAATTCAAGGTGGAGCAGCACGTAGAGCAGGTAAAGTTACTGCAGGTAATGTGTTGATCGATGGCTTGGGTGTAGGCGATGTGGGTAACATTGTACTTCGTGACCGCAAATTGTTGTCACAAGATGGTATCCTTGTTGTTGTGGTAACACTGAGCAAACAGGATGGAAAAATTGTTTCCGGTCCTGACATCATCTCTCGCGGATTTGTGTATGTTCGTGAATCGGAAGGACTATTGGATGAGGCCAACCGGATCGTTAGCAGCACATTGCAGAAGTTGATGAGTGAGAACGTTAACGAGTGGGCTTCACTCAAAACAAATGTTAAAGATGCACTGGGACGCTTCCTGTATGAGCAAACTCGTCGTAGACCGATGATTTTGCCAATCATTATGGAAGTTTAAAATAAGCTAAACAAAAACATATATTCAGGCACACAGTCGCCCCTTCTCTACGAGTAATATTGGACGGTTCCTCGTAGAGAAGGGGCTTTTTTTGCGTTTTCAGGAAGATCTGCAATAGCTTCAATATGTGAAGCAATTTGATGCAGCGGGTATAAGGCGGTTGGGAAAATCCCCATACTAAGGAAATACATTAAATGTTTCTGGAGAAGGGGATTATTGAAATGAATGAACGTATGAATGACAAGCAGGCATCAAGATCCAATCAACCGGAAGTTGAAGCGCCGGAAATTCCGATTCAGGAGGAAAAGGCCATCTCTCCCGTGACAGAGACTATTCAGCAATTTGGGCAGACACAGTCGCCAGCAGGTGAATCGAACATCTTCTGTATGACCATTATTGGACAGGTCGAAGGGCATTTGATTTTGCCGCCACAAAACAAAACAACAAAGTATGAACATATCATTCCACAGCTGGTGGCCGCAGAACAGAATCAGCGTATTGAAGGTATACTGATCATTTTGAACACGGTAGGTGGAGATGTAGAGGCGGGTCTGGCCATTGCAGAGATGATTGCTTCTCTGAGCAAACCTACGGTGACTGTGGTCATTGGAGGCGGGCATAGCATTGGAGTACCGATTGCTGTAGCTTCAACATATTCCCTGATTGCCGGAAGTGCAACGATGACGATCCATCCAATTCGGATGAACGGCCTTGTCATTGGTGTACCTCAAACGTTTGAGTATATGGAGAAAATGCAGGAACGAGTTGTTCGGTTCGTGACTTCTCATTCGAATATCTCTGAAGAGATGTTCAAAGAACTGATGTTTAAGACTGGTGAGTTGAATCGGGATATTGGTACAGCTGTAGGAAGCGCAGATGCAGTGAAACATGGATTAATGGATGCAGTGGGCGGGATTGGACAGGCTATTGCTCAGTTAAATCAGCTCATAGGAGACAAGAGACAGACTCTGCAAGCGGGAGGTTATACCCAATGACATTATATACAGTGATGCCCCCGGAACAACTCTGGTCGGGAATGTGGAAAGAAGGCGAAGATACAAAGGAGATCAAGATGAATGGTTTATTGATGCAGGTGAGACCTGTTAATGACAATGAAGCCGTTATCGTACGTTTGCTGGATTGTCCACTTGAAGCCTATCTCAATCCTGCTAATATGCCTGGTTCGACCATTCCGCTTTCGGGTAACTTGGGATCAGCATAACGCGACGAATTCAGACAAATTGAGCAGAAAAAGAACATATGTACGGATTATATTTGTATGGTATAATATTCTTCTGGGGGTGACCTGATTTTGGCCAGAAGAAAAAAGAGGAAAAAAAAGGGCGCTGGTTTTAGCGGCGTTTTAAAATATGAAATTTACGGGATTGTGCTTATTACCCTTGCTGTCATAGCATTATCGGGTGAAGCCACCGTTGGACGTTCGCTTTCCAAGATGTTCGGACTGATGCTTGGTAAGTTTTATTTTGCGATTCCACTTGTTGGTATTTATTATGGTCTCATGGTGATGATTCACCGGAAATGGCCGAGTGGTTGGACCACACGCAAGACAGGACTTGTTTTGCTGGTCTTTGCCTTAACCTTGATGAGTACTGTCTCTGCAATGCACCAGAAGCTCATTCCGGTTGGTGCGCTTGAGCCTGGTGCTGTGATTACGCAGGTACATAATGATATGCAAACCGAGTTGCTAACCCCTGCTGTGCCAGGTGAGAGGGACTCCATGCTTAACAAGGACATCAGCGGTGGTTATCTCGGAGCTGGGCAATTTGCTCTTTTCCTGTGGCTGTTCGGCAGTCTTGGGGCGAGACTCATCATGATTGTCATGTTTATCATCAGTTTTATGCTGATTACGAGTCTATCTTATGTGGATTTGATACGAATATTCCGAACAAAGATTTGGGATGCCGGGAGTTCGATGTACAAAAAGCTGGAGTCGAGACCCTCTGCACGTTCTGCTTCAACTTCTGATGCCAGAAAGAAAGGTAACGCCCGTAAAGTGGTACCTGTTCCTGTTGAAGATGACGAAGACGAGTATGAGGATGAATTAGAGGAACAGCATCTGCCAAAACGAAACTCGCCCATATTCTTCCAACTTTTCGGAAAATGGGGAGCTAAACGGGAACAGGCGACATCAGGACGTGAAATGGATGAGGTCGATTCGGCAGAAACAGAACAGATTGTGTACCGCGCCGAACAAGATCACAATCTAGAGGCGTGGCTGGATGCAACCGAAGACGTAACTAACAAATCAGCTTCATCACGTGTTCCTGTTCAGGCTAAACCTAATTCAGCGCCGATCATTCGAGACTTTTTCGAGCACGTCAGAACAGAAGAGGCAAGCATTGAAGATGATCTGGACGATGCTTATCCTTTCCCGGATAATCTGGCCGATCCAAACGTAGTACAACAGGGCGAGCATGCCATTAAAATAACGGATGAACTGGTAGAGACGGAGTGGTCCGCATCCGATGCGGGTACAAACGGGATGAATGCTGTGGATGAGATTCAGAGTGGAGAAGAAGTACCTAATGATGCAATGCAGGGAACAGATACTCCAACTCCTGAAGGGCAGGACACACCACCGGTGAAACCACCACCGCCACCTCCTAAGCCGTACAAGCTGCCATCATTCCGTCTACTTGCCAAGCCAAACAATGGGGGCAAGGCGGGTGACCAGAAGGATTATATGCAAACAGCACGTAAGTTGGAAGCCACACTGGAAAGCTTCGGTGTTCGTGCCAAAGTACTTGAAGTGGTTCGGGGTCCTGCCGTTACAAGATATGAAATTCAACCTGACATTGGCGTCAAGGTCAGCAGAATTGTCAGCCTAACTGATGATATCGCGTTGGCTCTGGCGGCAAAAGATATTCGGATGGAAGCACCGATTCCCGGAAAGTCTGCTATTGGTATCGAAGTACCTAATGGTGAAGTATCGGTTGTAACGATGCGTGAAGTAATGGAGACAGCAACGTTCCAGGATGCAGAATCCAAAGTGACCATTGCATTTGGCCGAGATATCTCGGGACAGACGATTATTGGTAACTTGGCTCGTATGCCCCATTTGTTGGTTGCGGGTGCTACAGGTTCCGGTAAGTCGGTGTGTATTAACGGAATTATTACCAGCATATTGTACAAAGCCAAGCCGGATGAAGTGAAGTTCCTGATGGTCGATCCCAAGATGGTTGAGTTGAACGTATATAATGGGATTCCCCATTTGCTGGCACCGGTAGTAACTGATCCTAAGAGAGCGTCACTTGCTCTCAAAAAGATTGTGGTTGAGATGGAGAAACGATATGAACTGTTCTCCAAATCAGGCACTCGTAACGTTGAAGGTTACAATAATCTGATGAAAGATAATCCTGCGGCTGTTCTGCCTTATATTGTTGTCATTGTGGATGAGCTTGCAGATCTCATGATGGTTGCAGCCGGAGATGTTGAAGATGCGATTGCGCGGCTTGCCCAGATGGCTCGTGCAGCCGGTATCCATCTGATTATTGCTACACAGCGGCCTTCTGTGGATGTTATTACTGGCGTAATCAAAGCCAACATACCTTCTCGTATCGCCTTCGGTGTATCCTCACAGGTGGATTCTCGAACCATTCTGGATATGGGTGGGGCCGAGAAACTGTTGGGTCGCGGAGACATGTTATTCATGCCAATGGGCGCATCGAAACCGGTTCGTGTACAAGGTGCTTTTATGAGTGATGAAGAAGTGGAAAATATTGTGAATTATGTACGTGGTCAAGGTGAAGCACAGTATGATGAGTCCCTTGTACCTGAGGTGGACGACTCTATCCAGGCTGAAGATGAAGTACAGGACGAGTTATACGAAAAGGCAGTGCAGATTATTCTGGAGGCCAAGCAAGCGTCTGTTTCTCTGCTACAACGTCGAATGCGAGTAGGATACACCCGTGCCGCACGTTTGATTGACTCCATGGAATCCCGGGGCGTGATTGGTCCTTACGAGGGTAGCAAACCACGGGAAGTGTTGGTCTCGCTTGAAGAGTACCAACAAAACAAAATAAGCTCGTAGCTTGTAATGCACATGAATATTCAGGCGATTCGAGCCCTCAACCTTAATGGTTGGGGGCTTTTTTCATACAATTTGACTGAAGTTTTACCATGATGTCCAATGATCGGATGATTTGGTGCATAGGAAGCAAGCAGGCTTGTCATAATAACCTTAGCGATTCTGTTAATCCCACAAGAGAAAGGTAGAGCACAGTCGATGCGAAAAATGAACATATGGCTTTTCACTGCTATTTTGCTGATGTCCGCATTGGGAATCCGTTATTTGCTTCCTGAGAATGCAGCAACCGAAAGTTCGAATCAAAGCACATCACAAGTTGAAGAGAAAGCCTTGCCTACTTTCAGCAGCAACGCTGTGAAATATGGAAGTTACGGTCAGGATGTATATGAGCTTCAGGGGCGTCTGAAGTACCTGGGATTTTACAATGGTAAAATCGACAGTAATTTTGGCAGCAGCACACTGAAATCCGTCAAATGGTTTCAATCCGAGTTTGGCATGAAGGCAGATGGTGTGGTTGGAGCTGAGACCAAGCTCAAGCTGTACAATGCGTCAACCAAATGGTCGCCAACAGAGCCGCCGCTACACAAGGAATCCTCAGGTGGAGGTGGAGGTAGCAACAATACGGCAGATAAAGAGCAAGACAATATGGGATCTGCCAATGCTCTTGGTCTCTCAGAGAATGAACTCAAGATTATGGCTAACGCTGTATATGGTGAAGCCCGGGGTGAACCGTTTGAAGGTCAAGTCGCAGTAGCGGCAGTAATTATGAATCGCGTGAAATCACCAAGCTTTCCAAATACGCCTTCAGGCGTGATCTTTCAGCCAGGTGCATTTACGGCTGTAGCAGACGGACAGATCTATTTGGAACCAAACGCACAAGCCAAAAAGGCAGTTGAGCAGGCCCTGAATGGATGGGATCCGTCCGGTGGATGTCTCTATTATTTTAACCCGAAGACAGCAACATCCAAATGGATCTGGACCCGCCCACAAGTGAAAACAATCGGACAGCATATCTTTTGTATGTGATGATGTTGGAAGCAACCAGAAGGCGTGACTTCGGTTGCTTCTTGCCTTTTGAATGGGTTAAAATGGTTGTTACGTTTAGCTTAATATGATTGCATGATAAATGACGCCGTAAAGGGGTTTTGACATTTGAATACATCAGGATTCGAACGAGGTAGCAAGAGAGAGTTTCGTATACATGTGCTTCCGACTAAACGTTTTAAAACGTTTGCTATATCGTTATATGCAGGAGTTCCCTTACGGGAAGATACAGTAACCAAAGTAGCGCTGACACCTTTTGTTCTGCGACGCGGCACGGAGTCCTATCCGGAAACAACGCAATTTCGTGAGCAACTGGAGCATCTGTATGGAGCAGGTTTTGGTTTTGACGTCTATAAACGCGGGGATTACCAGATTGTACAGTTCCGAATGGATACCATTAATGATTCCTTTGTTGGAGGGGATGAGCAGTTGCTGGATCGTTCATTTGCCTTCCTTGGAGAGGTTCTTACACGACCTGCACAGGAGAATGGACATTTCAGGACGTCTTATGTACAAGCAGAGCGAGAGACTGTTCGGAAAAAGCTGGAGTCCATCGTGAATGATAAAATGCGCTATGCGGCTGAACGCAGTATCGAGGAAATGTGCAAGAACGAGCCATACCGTCTTCATCCATTGGGTGAGCGAAAGGATCTGCCTGGGATTGAGCCCGACACACTGACTGCGTCTTATCAGGAGTGGCTGCAGCAGGCGAGTATGGATCTGTACGTGGTAGGGGATACGACACTGGAGGAGGTCGAGAACCTTGTTCAGCGTCATTTCAATGTAGATCGAACGTCCTCCTCTGATTACCAGACACAGGCAGCGGTTCGAGGAAATAAGGAAGTGGAGACCGTTGTTGAGCGACTGAATGTGAGTCAGGGAAAACTCAATATGGGACTCCGTACATCTATCACTTATGGAGATCCTCAGTATGCCGCAGCACTAATGTACAACGGGATTCTCGGTGGTTATCCTCATTCCAAACTGTTTGTCAATGTTCGTGAAAAAGAAAGCCTGGCGTATTACGCGTCATCGCGATATGACGGACATAAGGGCATTGCAACGATTCAATCCGGGATTGAAATCCCTAATTATGAGAAGGCTGTCACCATTATCAAGCAGCAGCTGGAAGAAATGAAAAGCGGTACAATCAGTGATCTGGAAATGTCTCAGACCAAAGCAATGATCCGTAACCTGCTTAAGGAAATGCAGGATTCTGCTTTTGAGATGATCGCTTATGACTTCAATCGACAGTTGTCTGGCAAAGAAAGAACGGCTGAAGAACTGTTGGCTCAGGTAGAACATATTAGCAAGGAAGATGTACGTGAGGCGGCAGAACAATTCCGTCTGGATACGATTTATTTCTTGCGGGACGAGAAGGAGGAATAATCGGTGGAGAGCATTCGGTATGAGCATTTGCAGGAGACACTATATTACGAAGTAATGGATAACGGACTGCATGTCTATATTTTGCCTAAACCGGGGTTCCAGAAAACGTATGCTACGTTTGCAACCAAGTATGGATCGGTGGATAATCATTTTCAGGTTGAAGGACAGGAAGAAGTGAAGGTTCCGGATGGGATTGCTCATTTCCTGGAGCATAAAATGTTTGAAGAACCAACAGGCGATATTTTTGCAACATTTGCGTCTCACGGTGCCTCAGCTAATGCGTTTACGAGCTTTGATCAGACGGTTTATTTGTTTTCAGCGACTGAATATGTGAATGAAAATATACAAACATTAGTCAACTTTGTGCAAAATCCTTACTTCACGGATCAAAATGTGGAAAAGGAAAAAGGCATTATTGGACAGGAAATTGACATGTATGCTGATAATCCGGATTGGCGTGTTTATTTTGGATTGATCGAAGCCATGTATCAGAAACATCCGGTGCATATCGATATTGCAGGAACGGTGGAATCCATCCGTACGATTACCAAAGAGATGTTATATGAGTGTTATAACACCTTCTATCACCCGAGTAATATGCTCTTGTTTGTGGTGGGTGGTGTAGATCCACAAGAAGTCATTGATATGGTTCGATCGAACCAGGAGCAGAAGGATTATAAGCCACAGGGGAGCATTCAACGTTTCTTCGAACCGGAGCCTGAGCAGGTAGGAGAAGCCAGACGGGAAGCGAAACTGGCTGTTTCACTGCCCAAATGTCTGTTTGGATTCAAGGAGACGGACGTTGGACTTACCGGGGAACAATTGTTACGGCGAGATATGACAACGCAGCTGATGATGGACCTCTTGTTTGGCTCAAGCACACGATTATTTCAGAAGCTCTACGATGAAGATCTGATCTCGGACAGCTTTGGACATGAGTATAACAGTTCGCCGCAATATGCTTTTTCAGCCATTGGTGGTGATACAAAAGACCCGGATCAACTGCTCGCGCGTATACGTGAAGAAGTGGATGCCATTGTAGAAAAAGGGTTCGATTCCACGGATTTTGAACGTGCACGCAAAAAGAAAATAGGCGGATATTTGCGTATGCTCAATTCTCCGGAGAACATTGCGCATGAATTTACACGTCAGCAATTCCGTGGCGGTGATTTTTTCAATATGCTGCCGCTCTATGAATCGATTACACTGGAAGATGTAAATCTCAGACTGAGAGAGCATATTCGGTGGGATCATCTGGCTGTATCGCTAGTCGTGAGTCCTTGATATGGAGAGGGGAACGGGACAATTGAAGGCAATCGGGGAAATGACTGTACTGGTAACTGGCGCAAGCGGTGGCATCGGAGCGGCTATCGCAGAACGCTTTGCCAGAGTGGGAATGAATGTTGTTATACACTATATGAAATCGCATGAAGCAGCGAATGAAGCCGCCAGACGGTGCATGGAACAAGGCAGCGGAAAAATCATGACCGTGTCTGCGGATCTTCGCAGCCGGGAACAGATTGAGCGTATGCGTGAGAAGCTGGAGTCGCACAATCTCATGCCAGATATCCTTGTGAACAATGCAGGAATCTCGCACTATGGGATGTTGGCTGATGTTACAGAGGAGATCTGGGATGAAGTGATGGCGATTAACCTCAAAGGCACGTTTATGTGTACACAGGAAATGATGCCTCACATGATCTCCCAAAGGTACGGCCGGATCATTAATGTATCGTCGATCTGGGGGCTGTCTGGTGCTTCTTGTGAGGTGCTGTATTCCACAACCAAGGGTGGGGTGAATGCATTCACCAAAGCGCTTGCGAAAGAACTCGCGCCTTCCGGAGTAACCGTAAATGCCGTTGCTCCTGGTGCAGTTCAGACATCCATGCTGAGCCATCTGGATCAGAGTGAACTGAAGATGCTGGAAGAGGAAATTCCGGCAGGAAGACTTGCTCAACCTGATGAAATCTCATCATTGGTTTATTTTTTGGCTCTCCCTGAATCGGGTTATATCAATGGGCAGATCATCAGTCCAAATGGCGGTTGGTTAACGTAAAAAAGCAAGAAAACTTGACTGGCTGTGAATGAACCAGGTGAAGGTTGCTGAGAAGCAGTCGTCTTCCGGATTATTTTCAAAATGCTCGTATATAAAATGCTTCGAAAGCACATATTACAACTGTTGATTTTAAATCTCATGCGTCATCTAAGGAGGATTTATCATGTCAACAGAAAAAACAGTGCTCTCCAGTTTTGACACATGGAAGAAGTTCCTGGGTGACCGCGTACTGCAAGCAGAGAAGATGGGGATGAGTGAAGAAACCATCAACAAACTTGCGTATGAAATCGGCGACTTCCTTGATGAGAAAGTCGATCCGGCGAACCATTCCAACCGGGCATTGAAAGAGTTATGGGATGTCGGCGATGCTGATGAGCGTCGTACGATTGCGTGCCTGATGGTCAAATTGGCCAAACAAAACGCATAAGATTACAGATGAAGAGCTCCCGCAAGGGGGCTTTTCTCTAATGATTACAAACGGATTACAGAGCTGTTCTTGTAATTCATTTTCATTTTATATATCATTAACGTGACCCATTTTTAGAAGATGTCTCAGATTGTTGTCCAGTGGATATGTTCTGTTGCTGTCGAATAATGGGGAATAATGCATTACGGGGTGTTGAAATGGAATCTAAACAATGGTACATGGAATATAAAATACATAAGAACAGACCCGGTTTGTTAGGCGATATTGCCTCTATGCTGGGGATGCTTGAAGTGAATATATTGACCATTAACGGTGTTGAAGGCAAAACTCGAGGCATGCTGCTTGAATCGGATGATGATGAAAAAATCCGTTTGCTTGGTGAAATGCTTGGCAAAGTAAACAGCATCACCGTATCGGCTTTGCGGCAACCTAAATTGGTGGATATTTTGGCCGTACGTCATGGCAGATACATTGACCGTGACTCGGATGATCGCAAGACATTTCGTTTCACACGAGATGAACTTGGGTTACTTGTGGACTTTTTGGGTGAAGTATTTAAGAGGGAAGGCAATCAGGTCATCGGTTTGCGCGGAATGCCTCGTGTTGGCAAAACGGAGTCTATTATTGCGGGCAGCGTATGTGCAATGAAGCGATGGACGTTTGTTTCCTCCACACTTCTCCGTCAGACGATAAGGAGTCAAATGTCCGAAGACGAATTGAACCCAAACAATGTCTTCATCATTGACGGAATTGTAAGTACGATTCGTTCCAGTGAGCGGCATTACAACCTGTTGCAGGATATTATGTCCATGCCTAGCACTAAAGTTATTGAACATCCGGATATTTTTGTACAGGAATCCGAATATGATTTTAATGATTTTGATATTATTATTGAATTGCGTAACATTCCCAATGAAGAGATTATTTATGATACGTTTACGGCTAGCTACACCGATGAATTGTAAGGAACCGTACGGAATCATGGAATAGATTAGCAACAACTCAAGAGATAAACATAAGGAGGAGATGGCATGTCTGAACTGGGTCAGCAGTTAAGGGAGGCCCGGCTGCAAAAAGGGATGAGTCTTGACGATGTACAGGAAATGACAAAAATTCGCAAGAGGTATCTGGAGGCCATAGAAGCAGGAGACTATAAAGTGCTGCCGGGTAGCTTCTATGTGCGTGCTTTCATCAAAACCTATGCGGAGACCGTGGGACTGAACCCTGATGAGCTGCTGGAGGGACACAAAAAAGACGTACCCGAAGAAGAGACGGAAGCAACGATGGAACCGGTTATTCAGAAGCGTTCCAGCCGTCCGGTTGAGCGTAGTAATCGGTGGATGTCTGTCGCGTTGATGTGGACATTCCCTGTTTTGATCGTAGTACTGTTGTATGTATACGTGGTGTATAACAATGGTGATGAATCAGATAATCCGGGTCTTGATCAGGTCAAAATTACAGACAGTCAACAACAACCTGAGGATAAACCAGATCCACCTGCCGACAACGGACAGGCATCTAATCCGCCTGCGACAGATTCAGGTACTGACGGTACTGGTGAGGGCGACGCTGGGGGTAATGGTGGCGGTACAGACACTGAAGGACAGACGGACGGTCAAACTGATGGCCAAACGGATGAAACTGAGGAAAAACCAACTGACAATTCACCGTCTAATGTGACTGTTGCAGAAGATGGGAAATCAGGGAATATTACGAACTTTAAAGTTAACGGTAGTGCAGGGCAACCTGTAACGGTTACGATCAAAGCAACAGGTCATAGCTGGCTGGAAGTGTATAAAGGCGAAAACTCCAGTGGAGAGAAGTTGGAGTATGGTAACACAGCCGAAGGTGACAGCTATACCTTTGAGCTTGATAGTACAGGCATGTATATTAAGTCCGGTTACGCTGCAGCGACCACGATTGAGGTTGGCGGGCAGGTTGTAACGGATGGCAAGGCGACCAATCGGATCCGTTTGAAGCTTGGTGAAGATAGTAGTGGCACTCCTTCTTCCACAGGTGTTGAAAATGGATCAACGGACGGTACAGGGGGTACCACGGGTAGCGAATAACCGGGTCAACTGCAGGAGACAATAATCGTGTCTTAACTTGCAGTTAACTTTTGGTGAAGTGAGGTGGATGGCTGTGACAGTCAGCTGGATCGTAACAGGTTTAGGGATCATTGTCAGCCTCCTGGGTTATTACCTGACTCCAAGTGCTTGGGGTTACGGAATATTGGGTTTTGGACTTGCACATGTACTTTTGGGTGTGCTCGATATGTTCAGACAGCCCAACCGCAGCCGCTATTAGGTTGGAAGCTGGACCAGCAAGCATTTTTGGCAGCCACTTGAAGTGGAAGCCAAAAATGCTTTTTTCTTTGTGTAAAACAGCTTGAAATTAGACTTTTGCTTAAGGTATCCTCTATAATGTTACAGAACATACGATTAACTGAAAGGGTGACTGGTTTGAGCTCAGAAAATTCATTTGATATCGTGTCCAAAATGGACTTGCAAGAACTGACAAATGCCGTTACACAAACCGAGAAAGAAATTGGCGCTCGTTATGACTTCAAGGGCAGCAAGAGCAGCCTGAAACTGGATAAGGATGCGTTAACGATCGTATCTGATGATGAGACCAAACTCAAGGCTGTCATTGAAGTGCTGCAATCCAAAATGGCGAAGCGTGGTCTACCATTGAAAAACATTGATTACGCAAAGGTAGAGCCAGCGTCTTCTGGTACAGTCCGCCAGCGTTTGAATTTTAAACAGGGGATTGATCAGGACATCGCCAAGAAAATCAATATCCTGATTCGGGACTCCAAGATGAAGGTGAAGAGTCAGATTCAGGGAGATCAACTTCGGGTAACTGGTAAGAGTAAAAATGATTTGCAAGCTGTCATGCAGCTGCTAAATGGTGCTAACCTGCCTCTGGATTTGCAATATACAAATTTCAAGTAATAAGGCCTTTTTGTAGCAAAAGTGTTTTTTTGACACGGTATTGGGCGTATATTATACTAAGTGTGCATTGCTGGCAGTCAAGCATCAAGTCCAGTCCTCATCGTTTGCTGACTTTGTGAAAAGCAGTACATCTTCTGGAAGTCACCGGAACGTTTAAAGCGTTTTGCTTTTGAGCGGTTGACTTTATTTTTTGCGTTTCTACATAGTGGGATCATGTTAATATGGATTGACATTGAAACTGTACATTTCATGTTCCGGATGATGATAACGGGATTATGATGATTGTTTGGAGTAATGGAGGATATGAGGGAGGGCGTCTTGTGAATTTACCCAACCGGATTACGCTTGCACGAATTTGCTTAATCCCTTTTTTGATGGTGTTCCTGCTCGTGGATTTTCCATTTTATCCAGAGCCGTTGCAGCTTGGAAGCTTGTCGCTTCCGTATAATCAACTGATTGCTGCTGTTATTTTTATCATCGCCGCAAGCACAGATGGAATTGACGGATACCTTGCGCGGAAAAATAACATGGTTACCAATCTGGGGAAACTGCTCGATCCACTCGCAGACAAGTTGCTGGTTACTGCAGTTTTGATCTCGCTTGTGGAGATGGGCAAGCTGGATTCCTGGATTGCAGTTGTGATTATTAGTCGTGAATTCGCAGTTACCGGCTTGCGTCAAATTGCATTGCTGGATGGTTCGGTTGTTGCCGCTAGTGCTTGGGGCAAGCTGAAGACTGTAGTGCAGATTGTGGCGATTGTGCTGTTGCTGTTGAACAATTTCCCGTTTTCATACACGGGTATTCACGTCGATATTATCGCGGTATGGGCAGCAGCGCTTATTACTATCTGGTCGGGTATCGATTACTTTATCAAAAACAAAAATTTGCTTCATTTAACAAAAGCATAATGGTTTGTTCTTAAATGGGTAATCATGAAGGAAGCATTGGGTCAGGGGCAATAGGAAATTATCCTATTGCCCTTTGATCACTCACCACGTGTACAGGAGGATGCTCAATGAAGGCAGAAATCATTGCAGTTGGCACAGAGCTACTGCTTGGACAAATCGTCAATACCAATGCCAGATACCTATCCCGTGAATTGGCTGCGATGGGGATCGATGTATATTTCCAAACGGTGGTTGGGGATAACCTGAACCGACTTAGTGAAGCTATTCGCATTGCGCAGAGCCGTGCAGACGTTATTTTATTTTCCGGTGGCATCGGACCTACCCAAGATGATCTGACCAAGGATGCGCTCGCAGCTGTTCTTAACCGGAAACTGCATACAGATCGAATGGCAATGGACAAAATTGAGAGCTTTTTCAGAGATCGTAATGTGGATATGACAGAGAATAACAGACGTCAGGCGATCGTTATTGATGGCGGAACACCTCTGGCCAATGAAACGGGCCTTGCGGCAGGAAATGCGATTTCTGACAATGACAAATATTATGTTGTGATGCCTGGACCACCTAAAGAGTTGATTCCAATGTTTGAACAGGAAGTCAAACCTTGGCTGTTCCAGCATGTACTCACAGAAGAGATGCCGATCTATTCCCGAATGCTCAAATTCGCAGGTATTGGTGAATCTGCTCTGGAAGATCGACTTCTGGATCTGATTGACGCGCAGACAGACCCTACGATTGCTCCTTACGCGAGCGAAGGCGAAGTTACGGTACGTGTCTCCACAAAGGCTGCGAGTGAGGGAGAGGCGAAGCTGAAGCTGGATGCGATGGAGGTTCAGATTCGGGAACGTTTGACAGAACATCTCTACGCGAACGAGGATGTGCCTATAGAGTACACGATTGTAACCATGATGTCTGACATGGGGCTGACACTCAGCGCTGCTGAGAGCTGTACAGGAGGGCTTGTCATGCAAAGTCTGACCTCTGTACCCGGAAGTGCATCAATGCTCAAAGGTGGAATTGTTTGTTACTCCAATGAAATTAAAGAAAAGCTGCTGAATGTGCCTCATGATTATCTGGAAGGTGAAGATGCACCTGGGGCGGTAAGCCCTGAGGTTGCAAAAGTGCTTGCTGAGCAGATCCGCATGATTGGCGATGCTGATTTTGGCTTGGCTGTTACCGGTGTAGCTGGACCGGGATATTCGGAACGCAAACCACCCGGACTTGTCTTCATCGCTCTTGCTGAACGTGGAAAAGAGACGGAAATTCATGAGCTGCGTATTAATGGTAATCGCGAGACGGTTCGCATTCGTTCAGCCAAAGCGATTCTCTATCGCTTATGGCAAAAACTTGTGGCGATGGATTGATTAGTTAATAGCTTCGATTGCATTTACAGTTCCAAGCAAGTATAATTAAGGAAGACGGAAGAACCGTAGAATTAGGCTTTATAGCCTTGTTTACGGTTCTTTTTTCTGTTTAATGGAAAGTTTCCTTGAGGAAGAGGCGCCTCGGCCTTTACAAAAAAAACGAATGTATGTTCGAAAAAAAGCTTGGCAAACGTGTTAAAACAAGGTATCATTATCTTATAAACAGTAAAGGGTGTGAGCTTATTGTCAGACCGTCGTGCCGCGCTTGATATGGCGCTCCGTCAAATAGAGAAGCAATTTGGTAAAGGATCCATCATGAAACTGGGTGAGTCCACTCATATGAATGTGGAAATTATTCCCAGTGGTTCCTTGGCTTTGGATATTGCATTAGGAACAGGCGGCTTGCCTAAAGGCCGTATTGTTGAAATATATGGACCCGAATCCTCTGGTAAAACAACCGTAGCATTGCATGCTATCGCTGAAGTACAAAGAGCGGGTGGACAAGCTGCATTTATCGATGCCGAGCATGCTCTTGACCCGCAGTACGCAAGCAAACTTGGTGTTAATATTGATGAATTGCTTCTGTCTCAGCCAGATACGGGTGAGCAAGGGCTGGAAATTGCAGAAGCTCTTGTACGCAGTGGTGCAGTAGATATCGTCGTTATTGACTCTGTAGCCGCATTGGTTCCAAAAGCAGAGATTGAAGGCGAAATGGGCGATTCACACGTTGGTTTGCAAGCGCGTTTGATGTCTCAGGCGCTGCGTAAACTGTCTGGTGCAATCAGCAAATCCAAAACAATCGCAATCTTCATTAACCAGCTTCGTGAGAAAGTCGGCGTTATGTTTGGTAACCCGGAAACAACACCTGGTGGTCGTGCTCTGAAGTTTTATTCCACAGTACGTCTGGATGTGCGTCGTATTGAGAGTATCAAATCAGGCAATGACATGATTGGTAACCGTACTCGTATTAAAGTTGTGAAAAACAAAGTGGCACCTCCGTTTAAACAAGCGGAAGTGGATATCATGTATGGCGAGGGTATTTCGAGAGAAGGCAGTATCATTGACATTGGTACAGAGCTGGACATCGTTAATAAAAGTGGTGCTTGGTACTCCTACGAAGGCGAGCGTTTAGGACAAGGCCGTGAGAACGCAAAGCAGTTCATGAAAGAGCATAAAGATATTGCTGACATCATTGAACAAAAAATTCGTGTAGCCAGTAACTTGGTTACTGCAGTTCCTGCGCCAACTAGTGAAGAGCAACAAAAAGAAGCAGCAGAAGAACAAGAATTGTTTGAAATCAACGAGTAATCTCTCAAAACCTCTCTTGTAGGGAGGACCCTGAGGGTGTTCCCCACTGGACTCCGTAAACTTATCTGATTGAGCTTGGATCAATCTGGATAATGGATTGTAGTGGGAGTACTCGTGCTGTCTAACAGCCCCTGTCCCAATGGACAGGGGCTGTTAGCACGCTAACTGTGGAGTAAAGGCCGGGCAGAGTTCCCGGTCTTTTGTATTATTGGTGTTCTTTGTCTTATGTGAAGATGTGCTTGGCGTAGTCAGAATGAGAATGTTATGAAAGGGGAGACCAGAATGGATCAACATGACGAGGATTTATATGAAGAAGCAGAACAGGACGGCCTATCCCAATTTCCGGACAACGAAGAACTTATTATTACACGTGTAGAACGAACGAAGAGCAGGCAAGCTCGTTATCGAATCACTTTTGGCATCCACTCCATTACGGTTCTTGAAGATGTGATGATTAAATACAGGATGACTCAAGGTAATACGTTTATGAAGAAGGATCTGGAAGATATCATTCTAGCTGATGAGCGACAGCGGACGTATGCACAGTCTCTGCGTTTTTTGGAGCATAAGCCACGTACGCGCCATGAATTAAGTCAGAAACTTCGTCAGAAGGAGTTTGCTGCACCTTTGATTGAAGAGGCGCTGGATCGGCTTGAGCGGGAGAACCTGGTGGATGACGATCTATTTGCGAAGGAATGGACAAGACAGCGTATGGAGGGCAAGCGGAAGGGAAAACTGTGGATAAGGCAAGAGCTGCGTCAAAAGGGCATTGCCAATGATCTCATTGTTGAGGCACTAGAAGGGATCAGTACAGATGCGGAATTTGAGACTGCCTTGAGTGCCGGACGCAAAAAATGGAATCAGGTCAAAGGGGACGTCAAAGAGAAGAAAAATAAAACGCTTCCCTTCCTAATGAGACGTGGTTTTTCAATGGATATGGTGCGCCGGGTCGTGAATTGTTTAATTGAAGAAGATGAGGCTGGGGACCCTGAAGATGACGAAGCGTTGTTATGGGATTAGCAGACCAGAGTCTCTATACTGCATTCTCTTGACAATTTCTTTCGTCAAATACTAAAATGGACATGAGTCTGTAAGAAATGGACAACCCTTTTTCCTTCCAAAAAAGCGGTTTCGGTTTCTTAAGATTTATACCATTCTTAATTATGGGTTCGCTGGAAACAGTGAATAGTACGTGGAAACATGTACATGTGAAATGAAAATCGGCGGGGGATCGCCGTGAGTATTCGTTATTCCCAAACATATGTAAGGTTTGAAAACTGCAAATTAACCCAAGGAATGCCTTGGAGGAACCAACGAGGAGGTGAACAGTATGGAACCTGCAATCATGATCGCTCTCGTTGTGGCCGCGCTAATCATTGGGTTCGGAGTAGGGTATTTTATTCGCAAATCTCTTGCAGAGGCTAAAATCTCTAGTGCGGAACAAGCTGCCGTACAAATCGTGGAGAACGCGAAGAAAGAGGCAGAGGCACTGAAGAAAGAAACGGTGCTGGAAGCGAAGGATGAAATCCATCGCATTCGTGCTGAAGCTGAAAAAGACACTCGTGAACGTCGGAATGAAATTCAACGACAAGAAAGACGATTGTTGCAAAAAGAAGAGTCGCTGGATAAAAAATTGGAATCACTCGAACGTAAAGAAGAGCAAGTGGCTAACAAAGAGAAACGAATTGATGAGACTCAGCAGCAGATCGAAATGATTTACAAAAACCAGGTGACAGAGTTGGAACGTATATCCAACCTCACCATGGAAGACGCACGCAGTATCATACTGTCCAACGTAGAACAGGAAGTTCGTCATGAGACGGCTCAAATGATCAAGGACATTGAACAACAAGCGAAGGAAGAAGCGGACAAAAAGTCCCGCGAGATTATTACACTCGCCATCCAACGCTGTGCGGCTGACCACGTAGCGGAAACAACGGTATCTGTTGTTACCCTGCCAAATGAAGAAATGAAAGGCCGGATTATCGGTCGTGAAGGACGTAACATCCGTGCGCTTGAAACCCTTACAGGGATTGACCTCATTATCGATGATACGCCAGAAGCTGTTATTCTGTCGGGCTTTGACCCGATTCGCCGTGAAATCGCCCGTACTGCCCTGGAGAAACTGGTGGCTGATGGACGTATTCACCCGGCACGGATTGAAGAGATGGTTGAGAAATCCCGCAAAGAAGTGGATGAGCGCATCCGTGAATACGGTGAGCAAGCTACCTTTGAAGTGGGCGTGCATGGTCTGCATCCGGATCTGATCAAAATTTTGGGCCGGTTGAAGTTCCGTACAAGTTACGGTCAGAACGTCTTGAAACATTCCATGGAAGTCGCTTATCTGGCTGGACTGATGGCTGGCGAACTGGGAGAAGACGTAACTCTGGCAAGACGTGCAGGTCTATTGCATGACATCGGTAAAGCGCTGGATCACGAAGTGGAAGGATCACACGTCGAAATTGGCGTGGAACTGGCGAAGAAATACAAAGAACATCCGGTTGTAATCAACAGTATCGCGTCCCATCACGGAGATTGCGAAGCGACTTCGGTCATTGCCATGTTGGTTGGCGCAGCAGATGCGCTCTCCGCAGCAAGACCAGGCGCACGCCGCGAAACGCTGGAAACGTATATCAAACGACTGGAGAAGCTGGAAGAAATCTCAGAGTCCTTCGAAGGTGTCGAGAAATCGTACGCCATTCAGGCCGGACGCGAAGTTCGCGTTATGGTACAGCCTGAGAAGATCGATGATGCTGAAGCCTTCCGCTTAGCCCGTGACATCACGAAGATGATTGAGAATGAACTCGACTATCCGGGTCACATCAAAGTCACCGTCATCCGGGAAACCCGTGCGGTTGAATACGCAAAATAGAGCATTACGGAAAAGTGGCCGCAGTAGTGGGCCACTTTTCCTGTTGATAGCCTGTTAAAAGGCAACTACACATTATGGAGCATGAGATAGAGTCCTGCAAAGGTTCAACATTTGAAGTAAGAGGACTTTGCAGGAATTGAGGAGGCAGTAATCAATGAAAGTTTTGTTTATTGGTGACATTGTAGGTAACGTGGGACGTAAGGCATTAAAGGAAAATTTACCGTACCTGAAATCAAAGTATAAGCCACATGTGGTGATTGTGAATGGTGAAAATGCGGCAGCAGGTCGTGGCATTACCGGTGCAATCGCAAATGAGTTTTTCAACTGGGGTGTACATGGTATTACACTTGGTAATCATACTTGGGACAATAAGGATATTTTTGATTTTATAGATGATGAGCCCCGCATGATTCGTCCAGCGAACTTTCCACCAGGCACACCAGGACGAGGGTACACGGTTGTCAAAGGCGAAGGGAAAGAGCTAGCGATTGTCAATCTTCAAGGAAGAACGTTCCTGCCTGCTCTGGATTGTCCATTCCGTGTAGCTGATGAAATTGTAGATGAGCTACGCCAAGACCATAAATGTATTTTAGTTGATATGCATGCTGAAGCAACGTCAGAAAAGATTGCCATGGGATGGCACCTGGATGGACGTGCGTCTCTCGTTGTAGGTACACATACGCATGTACAGAGTAATGATGATCGGATTTTGCCTGGAGGAACAGCTTACTTGACGGATGCGGGCATGGTAGGACCTCGTGACGGCATATTGGGTATGGAGCGTGAGGCCGTGCTGCGTAAGTTCTACACCCAGCTACCTGTACGTTTCGTTGTAGATGATGGCAAATGGCACTTCCACGGTGTTTTTGTTGAAATTGATGAAGCCACAGGTGCGGCAACACGCATCGAAAAAATTCGTCTGACGGAGGACGAGTGGCGCATGGAATAGGGGTATTGTCCCAATTTGCAGGGAAACCCGTCTAAAAAGAAGGAATTTTTTTGCCTCCCGCGAATAACATCTAGTAAGTGGAAACAAACTTTCAACATTCCCAGGGAGGTACTTACCATGGATGTATTAAAAGTTTCAGCAAAGTCCAATCCTAATTCTGTAGCCGGCGCTCTTGCAGGGGTTCTTCGTGAACGTGGAAATGCTGAACTGCAGGCAATTGGAGCGGGAGCACTGAACCAAGCCATTAAAGCGGTAGCGATAGCCCGGGGATTTGTAGCACCAAGCGGAGTTGACCTGATTTGTATTCCAGCTTTTACAGACATTGTGATCGACGGCGAGGACCGAACGGCCATTAAGCTGATTGTGGAGCCCAGATAATACATGCAGTATGCATTGAACCTGTTTACGATGTAGACAGGTTTTTTTGCGTTTTTTTGCAATCACATATTGAGGAGGGTTTAAGATGTCCATGTCTGATTGGCGTGTAGCTGATTTTCACTGTGATGCACTGAGCAAAATTTTGATGCAGCCTGCCCTTTCATTTGAAAATGCTCCACAACTGGATGTGAACTTGCAACGTTTGAAAGAGGGGAATGTAGGATTGCAGGCGTTCGCCATCTATTTACCCGAAGTACTTGGCAGAGGCAAGTTTGAACATGTGATGGGGCAGTTGGAGATTTATCGTAGACGTGTGGAGAGAAGTCAGGAGCGGCCTGGCGGCACACAGACGTTGTTATGGCGTGAACAGGTGGCTCAGGTGGGGCAAACAGGGGGGCCGTGGGGATTAATCACACTGGAGGGTGTGGATGGCCTGGAGGGCAACCTGTTCTATCTGGAGTTATGTTATCAGATGGGCGTTCGAATTATTGGACTAACGTGGAATTATGCCAATTGGGCGGCTGACGGAGTAATGGAGAAGCGTGGAGCAGGTCTGAGCGAGAAGGGGAAGGAACTGGTGCGCCAGTGTAATGAAATCGGAATGCTGCTCGACGTGTCACATCTGACAGAGAAAGGTTTCTGGGAACTGGCTGACTTGAGTAAACGTCCTTTTATCGCCTCCCACTCCAACAGTTACAGTGTATGTCCCCATGTGCGTAATCTGAAAGACGATCAGATTCAGGCTATCATTGCCCGGAAAGGGCGGATTGGACTGACGTTTGTACCCTGGTTTGTAAAGCAGGAGGGTGAGGTACGTATAGAAGATCTGCTGCCTCATATTGAGCAATTCTGTTCTCTCGGCGGGCAGCATCACCTGATGATGGGGTCTGATTTTGATGGAATTTCAACGTATATTCAGAGACTTGAACATTCAGGACATTATCCGAGACTGACGGAAATCCTGCTCAAGCATTATGATGAACATCTGGTTCGTGGCTGGTTGTGGGGGAATGCGATGAGTTATCTGGGGGAACACTTGCCAGAGAGCAAACCGAAGATGCAGATGAAGGGGAATTCCATGAAATAGTGAACTGGTGTGTGCGTTGAATGGGTTGAATTGAAACTTGTTTTCCAAATAAAGGAGGGGAATGATGGTGAAATAAGTGTATTTCATGAATTTTCACCAGTTCGTTTTCATTTCACTCCAAAAAGGGGTATAATACCATTGGATTGTTAAGAGCCTGAGTACAGGCCATAGATAAACAAGGAGTGAATTTACAATGAGTAAAACAGTACCTGTGGGCGTATCTGCCCGTCACATTCATGTATCCCAAGAGCACGTTGAAATTTTGTTTGGCAAAGGTTATGAACTGACTGAATTTAAACCTCTGTCCCAGCCTGGCCAATACGCTGCTAACGAAACTGTAGCGGTAATTGGTTCGAAAGGACAGTTTGATAAAGTGCGTATCCTTGGACCTGTTCGCCCTGAAACGCAACTGGAGATCTCCATGACAGATTCATTTGCGATTGGTGTTAAAGCACCTGTACGTGAATCTGGAAGCATTGAAGGTACACCAGGAATCACAATTAAAGGTCCTGCTGGCGAAGTTACGATTGATAAAGGTGTTATCGTTGCTGCTCGTCACATTCACTTCCATACTTCTGATGCTGCTAAATGGGGTATCGAGGACAAACAAATGTTGAAAGTTCGTCTGGGTGGAGATCGCGGTCTTGTACTGGAAAATGTACTGGCTCGTGTATCCGATTCTTTTGCACTGGACATGCATATTGATACTGATGAAGCTAACGCTGCTGGCGCTCGTAATGGCGACACTGCTGAAATCATCGATTAATTACATGTAATAGCTTCAGCCCCCAATTATGGCGGTCTGAATAACATTTAAACCTGAGCACAGCCAACAGGGGCCGGTTAATTCCAGCCCTGATGGCAAGGCTCAGGTTTTTGTGTTTTCTGAGTGTTCTTCTGAGCATGGCATGGTTCGGATTAGACGAAGGGACATGCGCTTTGGATGTGGAACTACAGCCCAATTCATGCTATAATTTGCTGTAATGCTCTTTTAATGTTCCAAGCAAGATTTTCATGTGGAACAGGGATGAATGAACGATTTTTTATTAATAGAGGCTGTAAGGAGTGACCGAAGGAAATGGCTAAAGACTCAAAAAAGGATTACTCCCAATATTTTGATTTCTCCGATGCCAAAGTAATTTCGCAAGATGAATTCAGCAAAAAGATAAGAATCCGGGGCCGTGAGATTAACATCAAATCGGAACCCAATCATCGTCAGGAGAAACAACGGGGCAAGGAAGACGTCCAGGTGCTTTACGAAAATGCCGTTCCCGATGAACTGAAAAACATAGGGAAAGGCAAACACTATATTGTATATACGTATGGATGTCAGATGAACGAGCATGACTCGGAGACCATCAAAGGACTGCTTGAGTCTATGGGATATCAGGCAACAGAGAATCGCAAAGAAGCTGATATTATTCTGCTCAATACGTGTGCCATACGAGAAAATGCGGAAGATAAAGTATTTGGTGAGCTTGGTCACCTCAAAACGCTGAAACTCGAACGTCCGGGATTGTTACTTGGCGTATGCGGGTGTATGTCTCAAGAAGAAGGCGTCGTCAACCGAATCATGCAGAAGCATGGATTTGTGGATATGATCTTTGGTACACATAACGTGCATCGACTGCCACATCTAATCCAGGAAGCGTTGTTCAGCAAAGAAATGGTTGTTGAGGTGTGGTCCAAGGAAGGCGACATCATTGAGAACCTGCCGAAGAAACGTGAGGGTATGCGCGGCTGGGTGAACATTATGTATGGCTGCGACAAGTTCTGTACATATTGCATCGTTCCGTTTACGCGGGGCAAAGAACGTAGCCGTCGTCCTGAAGATGTCATTGCCGAAGTACGTGATTTGGCACGACAAGGCTTTAAGGAGATCACGCTGCTTGGTCAAAATGTGAATGCGTACGGCAAGGACTTCACCGACCTGAACTACAGTTTTGGTGACTTGATGGATGCCATTCGCCAAATTGATATTCCGCGGGTACGTTTTACAACCAGTCACCCACGTGACTTTGATGA
This sequence comes from Paenibacillus sp. FSL K6-1122, assembly GCF_037977015.1. NCBI lineage: Bacteria > Bacillati > Bacillota > Bacilli > Caryophanales > Paenibacillaceae > Paenibacillus > Paenibacillus sp. FSL K6-1122. The sequence goes on from NZ_CP150272.1 coordinate 2,815,804, forward strand.
CCACTTGATTGAAGTGCTGGCCAAGGGCGGAAATCTGGTGGAGCACATTCATCTTCCGGTGCAATCTGGCAGTTCAGAAGTACTCAAACGTATGAGCCGCAAGTATAACCGGGAACACTATCTGAAGCTGGCTGACAAAATTAAAAAGGCCATCCCGGATGTTGTGTTAACAACGGATATTATTGTTGGTTTTCCGGGGGAAACGGAAGAACAGTTTGAAGATACACTTTCCCTTGTCCGTGAAGTAGGGTATGATTTTGCCTATACCTTTATTTATTCCCCGCGTGAAGGTACACCGGCTGCAGTGATGGAAGACAACGTACCGATGGAAGTGAAGAAGGAACGTTTGAAGCGCTTGAACGAAACGATCAACGAATACAGCCACCGAAGCAATGAAGAGCAACGCGGCAAAATCGTTGAAGTGCTCGTTGAAGGCGAGAGCAAACGGAATTCCGAAGTTCTGGCAGGACGTACACGCAGCAACAAGCTGGTGCATTTTGAAGGACCTAAAGATTTGATCGGTACTTTCGTACAAGTGGAAATCACCGATCCGATGACTTTTTATATTCGGGGCAACCTGCTCTCCGAGCCGGTAGCTGCCAATCAGTAATACACACACACAAATAAGATGAATGATTTTTTGCACTTAGCGGGGTTACGCCGAGCGTAGCGAAGGTGACGGAATCGATTCTGTAGAAGCGAAGCGTTCGCCTTTGTCTCCGAATTTTAACCTTGAACAATCTTAATCGAAAAAATTCGGAGACAACAGCGATCAAAAGAACGATCCGACACCGCAGCGGTCACTCAGCAGTCGACTGAGCTTAATGCAACATTGAGTTTTCATCTTATATCATCTCATAGAATGGAGCGATTTCAGTGGCGCAGGAAGAAGTGCAGTACAACCATTATGGAATGCCAACCTACGATACGCGCAATCTGGTCATACGCGACGACATTATGGGAAAAGCCAAAGAATTGGCTGATATGCTCGGAACGAGTGAGGAAGTTAGACAGTTTCAACAGGCTGAAACCAAAATTCGGGATCATGAGCGCATCCAGCAGTTGATTGCAACGATCAAGAAAAAACAAAAAGAGATTGTTGCTTTTGAAAGCTTCAAAAATGTGGAGATGGTCAGCAAAATTGAACAGGAAATTGAAGATCTCCAAAGCGAACTGGACAGTATTCCATTGGTTACGGAATTCCAGCAGAGCCAGAGCGACATCAACTACTTGCTTCAACTAGTTATCTCTGTAATCCGGGATACGGTTTCTGAAAAAGTAAACGTGGAGGCTGGAACGGATTCACCTCCGACCAGTTGCGGTTAAATGACGGAAGGGTGCGGACGCTGTCCGCGCCTTTTTTGACATTACATAACCGTTAATGTGGAGTGGCTATCGCCAAGTACTCGGAATATAATTCCAAGCAAAGCTCCACGCTGTGGGGTTATTTTGTGTGGCGCGGCTGATTTTTAATGATAAAGGCACATGACATCAAGAGAGCTTGATACGTACAGTGAATAAAGGAGAAATGAATAATGAGTATTTTGGACAAAATGGTGGAAGACGGAGACGGACGATTCTGGGGATTTCTCGGCTGTCGTTATATTAAAGGAGACGGAAAAGAAGTACAGATTGCGTTGACAGCAGGCGAACATCATACCAACTCCATGGGGATTATTCATGGGGGTGTATTAACTTCACTGATGGACCAGGCGATGGGTATGGTTGCAACAGCAGCAATGGAAGTGGATGGCTGTGTGACAACAAATCTGAACGTACATTTTCTTGCACCAATGAAACAAGGGGAATTAACGGTGACAGCTACCGTACTACATCAAGCAGGACGCAGTGTTACGACTCAATCGGAGGTTCGTGATGAATCGGGCACATTGGGATGTATGGCTACGGCGACATTCCGCATAGCACGCCCTAGAACGTAACGCACGAATCCTGCGGTTGACAAAAGATATTATTATGTCATAATGAAATTATCAAAATGAAAATAGTCGGTGGTGCCCATGAGCGAAAACTACGAACACTTCAATGCAGAGAGCGACGAACAAGCAGCACGTGCTTATAGTTCCCAAAAATATCGTACCCCCGATGGTGTTCCTGCGGATATCGTTATGTTCACCTTAACCAAGCGGGAGCGCAAGACGGTGACGAAGACACTTCCCATTCGGGAACTGAAAGTGATGCTGATCAAGCGCAAAGGCTGGCCTTTTGCAGGCAGATGGGCATTACCCGGTGGATTTTGTCAGGAGAATGAATCCATCTACGGTGCAGCTAAGCGTGAGTTGATGGAAGAGACAGGTGTAGACGGTGGACATCTGGAATACTTGAATGTATACAGTCAGCCAGGTCGTGACCCGAGGGGCTGGATTATCTCACACGCATTTTTCGCGCTTGTAGAAGAATGGATGCTGGATCAACGCCAAGCGGCAGATGATGCTGAGGATGTTGGGTTGTTCACGATTCAGGAGGCGCTGCAAGAACTGGAACTGGCCTTTGATCACAGAACAATCATTGAAGATGCTTATCGACGTATTCAACAGCAGATGCTGGAAACGACGATTGCTCGTCAGTTCCTGCCACGTGATTTTACATTAAGTGAATTGTATCAGGTTATTCAAAGTGTTGTACCGGATTTTGAAGAACCAAACTTTATTCGCAAGATTACGTCTACCCGCAGCCGTAAAGGCATTGTGGAAGAAGTAAGAGATGAAGAGGGGAACCTGGTGAGTTCCAACCAGTACTCGCAGCGTCCGGCGCAGTTATATCGTTTTACAGAACTCGTACCACGCCTGTCCATCTACACGTAATAAGGTGTAGATGTGTCAATCTGATTGAATCAGGATCAACCATTTCTGGGCTAAGGGAGTGTTGACGATGAAAGCACTGATTGTCATTGATTTTACGAAGGATTTTGTGACAGGTTCTTTGCCTGTAGGTCAGCCAGCAGTAGAGATCGAAGAGACGATTGCAGCTGTAACCGAGGCCTATTGTAAGAACAAACATGAGGTAATCATGGCTGTGGATCTGCACGAAGAGAATGATCCGTATCACCCGGAGACTGTACTTTTCCCACCTCATAACATCAGAAATACGGAGGGAAGACAGTTATATGGTCGTCTTGCCCAAGTGATGGAAGAACGGAAAACAGATATACAGTGGATGGATAAGACGAGATATAGTGCATTCTGTGGGACCGATCTGGAACTCAGACTGCGTGCACGTGGTATTACGGATATTGCACTGATTGGGGTATGCACGGATATTTGCATATTGCATACCGCAGTGGACGCTTACAATAAAGGTTTTCATATTACGGTATATGAAGATGCCGTTGCCAGCTTCAATCCGGCAGGGCATGAGTGGGCACTTGGACATTTTCGTTCCAGCCTTGGTGCTTCGGTGGTTAAGGCGAGCGAGACAGTCTTGGCTTAATTTACTCCATAGTCATGTTTGGTTGACCTCATGTTAGGAACCGGATGAATGTGGTGAATGGTGTATAGAGTTTTTTACGGGAGACTTGTTTGTTTAATACGGATGAACAGAATCATGAAGAATAAGTCTCCATATGTTAACCCGTGTTCACAGATGAAATCTGGGGACACGAGCGGAAGTCAGAGAGGATGAGACAAATGCAGACAACTAGCCTGGCTTTACATACGGATAAATATCAGATCAATATGATGTACGCCCATTGGGTGAATGGTACTCACAAGCGGAAGGCGGTATTTGAAGCCTATTTCCGTAAGCTTCCTTTTGGCAACGGATATGCGGTATTTGCCGGATTGGAACGTATTGTGAACTATATCAGCCAGCTTCGGTTTACGATGGACGACATCAAATTCTTATCCAAACAAGAGGAAAATTACGATCCGGTCTTTCTGGAAGAGTTGCTCCAGTTTTCATTTCAGGGGACGATTCATTCCATGAAGGAGGGCGCAATTGTTTTCCCTGACGAACCGCTCATTCGGGTAGAAGGCTCCATTATGGAGACTCAATTGGTGGAGACGGCGATACTTAACTTCATGAATTATCAGACATTGATTGCAACTAAGGCTTCGCGGATCAAACAGGTAGCGCAGCAGGATACGTTGCTTGAATTCGGCACACGGCGAGCGCAGGAAGCGGATGCTGCCATCTGGGGCGCACGTGCCTCGTATGTAGCAGGCTTCGATGCAACGTCTAATATGCTGGCCGGAGAGCGCTTCGGAATCCCAACAGCAGGTACTCATGCCCATTCCTGGGTACAGAGCTTTATGAGCGAACAGGAGGCGTTTGACGTGTATGCCAAAGTGTTGCCTGATCAGGTTACGCTGCTGGTTGATACCTTTGACACATTGAACAGTGGAGTACCTCACGCCATCAAGACAGCCAAGAAGTTGGAGAGCCAAGGCAAAAAGATGAATGCCATTCGTCTCGACAGTGGTGACCTAGCGTACTTGTCGATTCAGGCACGTCAGATGTTGGATGAGGCTGGCTTGGATTATGTGAAAATTGTTGCATCCAATGATTTGGATGAAAACACGATTTTCAACCTAAAGGCTCAAGGAGCACGGATTGATACATGGGGTGTTGGTACACAGTTGATTACCGCTTCTGACCAGCCATCTTTGGGTGGAGTGTACAAACTGGTGGAGCGTGAAGTGGACGGTGCCATGCTGCCTACGATCAAAATATCTGCCAATCCTGAAAAGGTGTCCACTCCAGGTAAAAAGGAAGTGTTCCGGATCATTGATCCGAAACATGGCAAAGCGATTGCAGATTATATCTGCTATCCAGAGGAAGAGCAGCCGCTACAGGGCGGACCGCTCAAGCTGTTCAACCCGCTACACCCTTATCTGAAAAAGACGGTTACCCGCTACGAAGCGGTGAATATGCTGGAGCCAATCTTTGTGAATGGACGTAAAGTGTATGAACTGCCTAATTTGGATGAGATTCGGGCGTACCACCGGGAACAGATGAACCTCTTCTGGCCTGAATACCAACGGAAGCTCAACCCGGAGATCTACCGTGTGAACATCAGCCCTGCGGCATGGAATATGAAGCAGAAGCTCATTGCGGAACATGTGAAATCCACAGAGGAATAATTCACACATAAGAATTACAGAGAGGCATAACCAGTGAGGTATACTGGCTTATGCCTTTTTGATGCCTATAAAATGTATACGTTCTTAGCGGAGTTGAACAATTCGATGATCGCAAGAAGTAATTTCAGCTATACGCGTTCTGTCTTCTGTGAAAGTACGTCGACAGTTGATAGACGTTATTCTATATGATCCCGATGAGGTGGACCAGTGATGTAAGAAATCTCATGGACAGACTGCCATGGTAACAGGCTATACTGGAAATAGTCATGCCCAATTCAAGAGGTTGTAGGGGAAAAGTAGTAATTATTTCTCGGGAAAGCGCAGGAGCCGCCAAATTCTGCATCGCATTGTTTCAATCCCGTAGCTGTAGGGGATGAAAGTAAGAGGAGGTGCAGACATGAGATGGATATTAGGACTGGTCTGGATCGCTTTTATTGCCTATGCATTGTTGTTGGCACCGGGGCAGTCACCTGGAAGTGATCCGATATTCAAAGAACTGATTACAATGCAAAGCAAAGAGCCCTGGTTACTTACGGTATTTTCGTGGTTAGGTATTTTCCCGGCAGTTTATGCCTGTATGCTGTTAAGAACATCTGTGAAAGAACGAGGTGGCCGTGTACCGGCTTGGCCTTTTGTTATACTTTCTTTCGGATTGGGTGCTTTTACCCTTCTTCCCTATTATGCATGGTCATCATCCGCAAATAGAGCTTCGGGTTACGCAAACTTACATTTTGGTCGTCAGCGGGAGTCGGGAATTGGACGGGTAGCAGCCCACAAGCTGACGCATGTAGTCCTTCTGCTGTTAACGCTGGGGGCAGCATTCTATGCCGTGACGCAAGGTCATCCGGATGTATATATGGAAGCATTCAATCAATCTGCCTTTGTACATATCATGACGATTGATTTTGTACTGCTGACCTTACTTTCCATGATTGCGATATACAGGGATACTAAAGTGAGTCGACGTTCAGCAGCTTGGACCGCGGCAGGCATCATCCCTATTGTGGGTCCACTAATCTATCTGTTGACGCTCAGGAGAGACAGAGTTTGATCATCAATATTTGAAGAATTCCATAGGTAAACGGAGCCGTTAAGCTGAATGCGAACAATTCATGTGCTTAATGGAAAAATATATACAATCCAAAGAAGGAGTGGTTATCGATGAAAAACCATTTTAACGCATATGTTGTCCGTAAAGAAGAACAGGGCGGAGTGAAAGCTGCTATAGAGCAACTGAAGAAGGAAGATCTGCCAAATGGAGATGTAACGGTACAGGTGCAGTATTCCAGTGTCAATTATAAAGACGGACTTGCTACCCTTGACAAAGGCGGTGTCGTTCGTGAGTACCCGATGGTCCCGGGGATTGATCTGGCCGGAACGGTAGAAGAGTCGGTAAGTGGACGTTTTGCACCAGGAGATCGGGTGATCAGTACAGGATTTGAACCTGGCGTATCCCATTACGGGGGGTACAGCGAGTATGCGCGTCTGCGCAGTGAATGGCTGGTGCCTCTGCCACCGGGTCTCAGTGAGAAAGAAGCCATGGCAATTGGAACCGCAGGATTTACGGCTGCACTTTCGGTAGATGCGCTGTTACAGGCTGGAGTGACACCGGAGATGGGCAAGGTTCTGGTTACGGGTGCAACGGGTGGTGTTGGCAGTATGGCAGTAGCGATTCTGGCGAAGCTTGGCTTTGAAGTAACAGCCAGCACAGGCAAGAAGGAGCAGGAGGAGCCATTGCTTAGAAACTTGGGAGCCTCAGAGGTCATTACTCGGGAAGAAGCTGATACTCCAGCTAAAGGAGCGATGGGGAAACAGCTATGGGCGGGAGTTGTTGATCCAACAGGAGGACCGGCTCTTGCGGAGCGATTGAAACAGGTTCAATACGGAGGTGCGGTAGCGGTATCCGGGTTAACTGGAGGCACAGCTTTTGAATCTACGGTACTTCCGTTTATTTTGCGTGGCATCCAGCTTATTGGTATAGACTCTGTATATTGTCCGATGGAACGTCGGGAACGATTGTGGAAACTGCTCGGCGGAGAATGGAAACCGGAGCGCGCGCTGGAACTGGGAATCTGGGAAATTTCTCTAGACCAGTTGCCTCATACGCTGGAGACGATACTCCAAGGTGGTGCAGTAGGTCGTACGGTGGTCAATACGATATCAGATCTGCCATCCGCATAAGATTCTAAGTCCTTAGACATGCTAATTCTACCTGATTGGGTCACAGTACACGTGGCTGGAAAGGAAGGATTGGCATGTGGTTTGGTAGAAAAGGCCGAAGTCTGGTTGGAAGAACAATGAAGTCGGTACTTGTAAGTGGCGTGTTGATCACGAGTATCTGGTCCCTGGTGGCTTGTTCCGCATCATCCATTGAACAGGAGCGGAAGGTCTACACCCGCGAAGCGACAGATGAAGGAAATGTGCGGGCACAGAGTCAAGGACATGGATTAAACGGTGAATTGGTGAGTGAGATCAGTAAGAGTTTTGAAGCAAAAGGCATTCAACTGATGAATAACATGTCTGCCGATGACGGCCATGGTGGGGTCTCTTATATGTATTTGTTGAATGGAAGTGGCAGACACATCGTGAAAGTCCATATTTTCAGTGATGCGACAACCCGTGCTGCCAGCATGAAACAAATGTATAGTGAGAATCGTGATGAGGCTGTCTTGGAGAATGCGCTTGGCCGAACAACGATTCGCAGCAAAGGGTACGTCTCACTCGTTTATACAGCTTCCGGTGGGGAAAAGGACAAGTATGAACAGGATGTTATGCAGGTGTTCCAACATGTGTTGGGGCAACTAAGGTAAGAGAAGATGGGAGCACACAAAACTTTCAATCCTTACCGTACAGCTGAAAATAAACCCTAAAAACCCGTCTGATCTTTCAGACGGGTTTATATATTTCACGCATTACATGCCGCAGCTCGGGCAGAATGAGTTTTTCCATGGCCAATTTGACGGCTCCTTTGGAACCCGGCATGGAGAATACGGCTGTGCGTCCAATCGTTCCAGCGACGGCTCTGCTCAGGATGGCAGCGGAACCGATATCTTCGGTGTAACTGAGAAAACGGAAGATCTCACCAAAGCCCGGTAGTTCCTTGTCCAGTAGTGAGGATACTGCTTCGTAGGTTGTATCTCGGGGTGCAATCCCCGTCCCGCCGCTAAGCAGCACGGCTTCAATATCATCACGAACAGCTGCATCTTGCAGGATGCTTCGAATGTTCTCCGTTTCATCTGGTGTGATGATGTATTCAACAATCTGATAACCCGCTTCATTCAAAAGCTGGTGCATGAGCTGGCCACTGGTATCGGTGTCTTTGGTTCGTGTGTCAGACACTGTAACAATCATGCACGATACCGTGTCAGGGGCTTCCTGGCGATGTTGTTCCACTGAATTAGTCATGAAACTTCCTCCTTCAATCAACATGTCCTCATAGCATAGACCATCCGTTAGAATCAGGCAATGTACTGGGGAAGAGTTGAACGTTATTGCACAACGAATGCGGGATGGTGTACACTCGCTAGATATAGATAGACTAGGTTACAAGAAGGACAATCAGAGAGGTGTATACGTATGAATAAAACGATTATAAAAGAACAATCCATACCTGTATATATACTGTCAGGTTTTTTGGGGAGTGGAAAAACAACACTGCTTGTTCAGTTGATTGAACATTGGCAACAGCAGGGTTTGCGCCCCGCAGTGGTTATGAATGAGTTAGGCGATGTCAATCTGGATGGTCAGATTGTGGATTCCACCGTTCCGATGACAGAGATGTTAGGCGGCTGCATCTGTTGTACCGTACGTGGTGACTTGGGATTGCAACTTGCCGATCTCGTTCAGGAGGAATCCCCTGATGTGATCATCATTGAAGCAACCGGTGCGGCGAATCCAATGGAGATTCTGGATGCAGTAACTGAGACTTCACTTTACATGCGATTGGAACTGAAAAGTCTCATTACGGTTGTGGATGCAGCACATCTATCTGGTCTGTATCAGGAGCAGAAGGGGCAGACCTTCAAGCTAATGCAGGAGCAGATTCGTTGTGCGTCTGTGCTTCTCTTGAATAAAACGGATCGGGTGAGTGCACAGGAACTGCAGGATCTGGAGCAGCTTTTGGCAAAATGGAATGGTTTCGCACCTGTAATCCCTACGGTCAAATGTGAGGTGGAGATGGATCTGTTGCTTCGCAGCGGGGCAGACGTGCACGTACGTGATTCAGCTTCTGAAGCAGGCAAGCGGGCTCACCAAGAGCATCATGTGCATACGGAAACCTGTGGTACACATGGCTGCAATCATGGACATGAGCATACAGATCATACAGTCCAAGGCGATGCTACGAATACTGACGCATCTCATAGCCATAGTCATGACCACGGTCACGAGCATTCTGCTCCTCATGCCTCACACGAACATGTTATGGTGTATACACATTATTTCAGTCATCCGGTGAACAGTGAGGCGTTTGAACAATTTGTATCTGCTTTGCCACGGGATGTGTATCGAGCAAAAGGCATCTTATCGTTTAGTGACACGGCGAGCCGTTTCTGGTTCCAGTATGCCTACCGTGAATCGGATTACATGAAGATCACACCTCAGGGAGAGGTCCCTAATGTTGCTGTGTTTATAGGTGAACATTTTGACCAAACTGTCATTCGTGACCAATTACTGGAATTGGAAGCGATAAAGTAGGTTAGATGATTCAATATTCCTCCGAACTGGGTATTAAGATGCATAGCAAACTTTGCCTGGGGGGTAACTTTAAATGACACAACAACAATATCAACAATGTATCGATGCTTGCCTGGAGTGCATGAATGCATGCAACGTATGTTACATATCGAGTCTGAAAGAATATGATCTGGCGATGTTACGTGATTGCATTCGTTTGAATCGGGAATGTGCGGAGATCTGCAGTTTTGCTGCACAAGCGATGACACGTGGAAGTGATTTCATTGCTGAAATATGCGAATTGTGTGTGAAAGCTTGTGAAGCTTGCGCCGCAGAGTGTGGCAAACACCACCATGATCACTGCCAAGCATGTGCAGAGGCTTGCCGCAGATGTGCAGAAGCTTGCCGGTTGATGGCAGCAGTGGCGTAAATATTATTTCACTGGAATATATAATTAAAACCGATAATGACCGTTGTCCCCTAAGGGAAGGCAGTGAACACAGGCATCTGAGACGATGTGCCTATGTGTTGCCTTTCAGTAGGGGATTTTTAATGTAGGTTGCCAAGTCTGATCATGGTATGTATAATGATGGCAATGAATTGAAACGAAGAATATCAATGATCGGGAGAGTAGCCAGATCCATACATGACAGCGAGCCGGGAGAGGTGGAAGCCGGTATGACATGACCTGAGTGAACCGCACCCGTGAGATGGTTATCCGAAAAGATGCACGTATCCCGATTGGGATAGGCCATATCTGTCTGAGGGTAACCCGGCTTGCGACCGTTATACGCATCGAGCGGAACAGGTTTTACTGGTATGCATCTTGATGCATATTAGGAGTAGCTGTTCACCTAGAGTGGTACCGCGGGAACTGTTAATTCAGCTCTCGTCTCTTATGTAGAGACGAGAGCTTTTTTGTATTTATTTTCAGCCAATAATGAATGGATAAGGAGTGTTAGGCATGTTGATGAAGCAGGCTGCGGCCGATATTGCCCCTTTAACGGGATTGAATGAAAAAGAGGTTATGAGATTACTGGAGGTCCCACCGCAGGCGGAGATGGGTGATGCAGCATTCCCTTGTTTTGTATTGGCGAAGTCATTAAAAAAAGCACCCGCAGTCATTGCGACCGAGCTCGCAACTGGATTGCAGGCATCTGGAATTGAAGCGACTCCCGCCGGTCCGTATGTAAATATCCGTTTTAACCGGGAGAAGCTCGCGCCGAATCTGCTGAAAGAACTGGGGAATGCGGCATTTGGTAAGCTTCAGCTTGGTCAAGGTTCACGTGTTGTGATTGATATGTCTTCCCCTAACATCGCAAAACCCTTCGGAATAGGACATTTGCGTTCTACTGTAATCGGTGCGGCACTGTATCGGTTGTATAACGAAGCGGGTTATACCTCTGTAAGTGTGAATCACTTGGGAGACTGGGGAACCCAGTTTGGCAAGCAGATCGCAGCGTACAAACGGTGGGGCAATGATGAAGCGTTGCAGGCAGACCCGATCCGTACGTCACTGGAACTGTATGTGCGCTTCCACGATGAGGCGGAGAACGATCCTTCTCTGGAGATTGAGGCACGCGACTGGTTCCGCAAGCTGGAGCAAGGGGATGATGAAGCACAGCGGTTATGGGCGTTCTTTGTGGAAGTGAGCATGAAGGAATTCAACCGGATGTATGAACGTCTGAATGTACAGTTCGACCATACGCTGGGAGAGAGCTTTTACAATGACAAGATGGGGGCAGTGGTTGAAGAACTGAAGGCAAAAGGTTTACTTGAAGAGAGTGATGGAGCACTTGTGGTACGTCTGGAGGATGAGAACATGCCCCCATGCCTGATTATCAAAAAAGACGGAACAACAATCTATCCTACACGGGATTTGGCTACGGCAGTCTATCGTCATGAGGTGATGAAGGCAGATCGGTTGTTATACGTGGTCGGAGGCGAGCAGAAGTTACATTTCCGTCAGGTATTTGCGGTCCTATCAAGGATGGGTCATGAATGGTCTGCGAAGTGTGAACATATCCCGTTTGGCTTAATGCGTTTTGAGGGACGGAAAATGTCCACCCGCCGCGGTAAAGTCGTCTTTTTGCAGGAAGTGTTGGATGAGGCAGTCGCTCGTGCACTACAGATTATTCAGGAGAAAAACCCGAATCTGGAGAACCCTCAGAAGGTGGCTGAGGCGGTCGGTGTAGGTGCCATTGTCTTCGGTGATCTGCGTAATAGTCGGTTAAACGATGTGGACTTCTCCTTGGAGGATGCGGTGAGTTTTGAAGGAGAGACCGGACCTTATGTGCAGTATACCCATGCCCGGATTCAAAGTGTGCTTGCCAAGGCAGAAGAGGCGATCCGCGTGGAAAATGAAAACCCTCTGTCTAACCCCAGCCTTGCGGATGGTGAGAATGACACAGTGACCACTCCATCCTGTGTCGGAGATACCTCATGGGCATTGCTGAAACTGCTCGGTGAATATCCCGAGTATCTTGAAAAAGCAATTCATCGGAATGAGCCTTCGGTCATTGCCAAATATACAATAGATGTCGCTCAGGCGTTCAACCGCTTCTATCACGCTGAACGGATTGCGGATGCGTCATCTGATGTAAGATCCTTCCGGGTGGCATTGGCCAAACGGACTGCCGAACGCCTCGCGTACAGTTTACATTTGCTAGGTGTGCAAGCTCCAGAGCGGATGTGATCCCAGGTGATAAGGAGTACACGTGGACTTTTCAAAAAAGCCGATCAAGATTTACGAGACTCATTAGGTCGAGGTATGTTGCTTCAACAAGTGAGCAAGCGATTAGGTAATGCTCAAGTACTTGATGAAATTAATCTGGAAGTGAAGCAGGGCGAATGTGCTGTACTTGTTGGCAGAAACGGCTCGGGCAAAAGCACGTTGCTACGTATGTTGGCAGGTATTTTGTTACCCGATACAGGATCGATCCAGCGCACAATGAAGGGTTCTAATGGGTATGCAGTAGATGGCCTGCCACGTTTGCCCTTTACCTCTGGAGAGTATTTGTGGGACATGGGTCGGATTCGGGGCATTCGCCCCGAAGTACTGCGTGAGCGGATTAGAGAACTTAGTGAACTTTTATATCTGGATACCGCGATCGATCAGAAGTTACCCTTATTATCGAAGGGCACACTGCAAAAAGTGAATTTGATTCAGGCCCTGTTACCTGGACCGGGTGGTCTTTTGTTGCTGGATGAACCGTTGTCAGGCTTGGATATTCCAGCTCAAGAGGGCATTGTATCCTTATTGGGGCAATGGAAGGATGAAGGGACATCCATCGTTACAGCTTGTCATGAACCGTTGCTAATTGAACGTTTGGCAGACCATGTGATTGTGTTGAAAAAAGGCAGCGTGCTCCGCTACTGGAGTCGTGAAGATATACTTCAAGCTGGCGAACCCGTTGTACGTATTCAAAGTCTGACGAAAGCTGGAGAGGATCTGGCTAACGATCTATCTATTGTACAACAACCGGGAGTACTGTCTTTAGTTCGTAATACAAACTCGGAGAAATCCAATTCCTGGTTGTGGGATTGGAAAGTGGTTCAACAATCAACAGATGATGTCCTCAGAATGATTCTGGCATCCGGAGGTTCGGTTGTGTCTGTACAACAGGAAGAAAGTCAATTACATATGGAAAGTCTGCTGGAAGGACAACATCCAGCTGTACATGCGAGTCGTAGAGGTGTCACAGAATCTGTGGACTTAAGCTCTTCCATGGATGATGCGGGGGGAGAAGCCAAATGATCTATCTGACCCGATATTTGTTAAGGCATCACATTCGCTCACAGAAATATTTTGCACCGGTTATCTTTTATATCATCGCCATGCTGCTGATCTATTCCTACAAACCCAACCCTATTGCGGACAGTTACAGTGTTACGGCTATGCTGTTATTTCTGGCAGCTGCTTGGCTCGGAGTAATGGTGATGAATACCGAACCTGCTAAGCAGTATCAATTACTTGTCCTTCATACAGGAAGCAGGCGTAAGGTTGTAACAAGTCAACTCATCTGTGCCTGGATAATGCAATTCATGCTCACCGTAATCACTGTGCTGTATCCCGTGTTCGCGGGAATGTTCGAGAAACAACCTACAGGTGAGGAGTGGATGATGACTTGGTTAGGACATCTGGGGTTATCGTTACTGGGATTAGGCATTAGTGTATTTTTTCAAAAATCGTACATTCCCTTGCTTAGTCGCAGTATGCCTGCCCTCATTATTGTATTATTACTATCGTTTATCCAAGGTTCCTTAAGTGAACGTCTGCCTGAATCGTTAGAATGGCTTGGCCGCATTCTTCCACCAGCCTTTTATCTGGTTCGTGAGATGATGTTATTTGATGAATCAAAGATGGATTCTTTTATTTCGGTTATGCTGTGGACTGTGCTCTATGCATTAGGGTTACTAATCATCCATGTGTGGCTGTCCGGAAGAAGAGATCTGCGGAGTTAGAAGACGCGCTTCCCGATAACTTGAATGTTGCTCTTGGTTTGGTTAGGATAGAGGGACATGGAATAGTTAACATTGTACGGTTGAAGGGGGCGCTCGCATATGCAAAATACAGATATCCAGAATGGTGACATGCTGGACAGCGAACACTCCAGGGAATTGTTTGCCTATTACGGATTGGCAGTGTACTACGGGCAGGCGCTTGAACAGCAGCTGGTCAATCTGATTTTATTAATGAAAATGTCTCAGGGCAAAGCCGTGTCTGAAGAGGATCTGGAAGATCTGTACGAACGAAAGATGAGCAGTTCACTGGGGCAGCTCATTCACGAAGTGCGCCATCATTTTACATTCTCCGAGGAAGAGACTCTTCAATTGAATGAGTTATGGCAGCAACGTAACCGTATCGTACATCACTACTTCAAGGAACGAATCCATGAGACATTCAGTCCGGAAGGACGATCACGTATGATTAAGGAATTGGAGGATTTCAAAGACCGTGCACAGGAGTTGGAGATCCGTCTTCAGCAATATACGGGTGCCTGGATCGCAGAGCTTGGTCTGGATGCCGAATCCGCAGCAGCTCTGCAAACGCTGGAGCGTATGCATACCGAGAGTATGCAAGCAAGGGCTTTGGAAGAGGATGAATGACAAGCAAACGGATAACGAAACGCTGGATATTAATTACGGCTCTGGCTGTAGTATTGGTTGGAATCCTGTGGACTGTGGTTACAGCAATACGTATATCTGCATATACGGATGAGGATTCATCCAGGATATCGGACGCAGCAATCATTCTGGGCGCAGCCGTGGCAGGGGATAACCCTTCACCTGTATTTCGCGAACGTATTGAACACGGGATTGAATTATACCGTCAGGGTACCGTTCGTAATCTGCTTTTCACAGGCGGGTCAGGTGATGATGGAGAACATACGGAAGCTGAAGTGGGTCAGAAGTATGCCATCGCACATGGAGTAGATCCTGCGGATATTCGCATCGAGACCAAATCCAGAATTACCGAGGAGAATCTGGTCAATTCAATTCCAATTGGTGAACAAGCCGGTTATCAAACCTATACAATTGTGAGTGATCCGCTGCATATGAAACGGGCCATGAAGCTGGCTGCCGGGCTGGGTATGGATGCCGTACCCTCTCCGACACGAACAACGGCTTATCGAACCTGGCGCAGCAAGTTTCCTTTTCTCGCAAGGGAGACTGTGATGTACATGGGATATACGATCAAAGGATGGATAGACAATCCGCAGCAGCCGTGAGGTTGCGCGCGGATTGTTTTTTTGTCTGGACGAAATAAACAGTAACCGAACATGCCTTCAGATGAAAATACAAAAAAAACCGATCTACACCGCAAACCCTGAGGTAGCTGTGTAGATCGGTTTTTGTTTTGCCGTCGAGTACATCATTTTGATTGGTTACTTAAAGAGCTATCTGTTTTACTCTGTTATGCATTGCCTCCGGCAAAGGAGGTTGAGGTTGGAATGATCTCACCCGACGGATTCTCGCTGGTTGCACTCGCTGCTGCTTGCGCACCTTGCTGGAGCTGATACATTTTATAATAGCGGCCTTTAAGCTCCATCAGTTCATCATGTGCACCTTGCTCAACGATACGCCCGCGATGCAAAACCAGAATCTGATCTGCCGAACGAATAGTGGACAGACGGTGAGCAATGATGAAGGTGGTACGTCCTTTTTTGAGGACTTCGAGTGCGTTCTGAATCAAAGCTTCTGTTTCCGTATCGATATTGGCTGTCGCTTCATCCAAAATGAGGATGGCCGGATCAAACGCCAGTGCACGAGCAAAGGAGATCAACTGACGCTGTCCAGCAGACAATGTGCTTCCTTTTTCGATGACGGGTTCGTCAAAGCCTTGAGGCAAATGAGCCAGGATACGTTCAGCGCCTACATCACGCAGCGCCTGTTCAATTCGTTCACGGGAGATCTTCTCATCGCCGAGACTGACATTGGAAGCAATGGTGCCTGTGAACAGATACGGGTCCTGCAATACAATCCCCATATGCTCGCGAATCCACTGTTTAGGCAGATCTTTGACGTTCTGACCGTCAATCGTGATCTTGCCTTTTTGCGGATCATAGAACCGGAACAGCAGGTTGATGATTGAGCTTTTACCTGAGCCGGTGTGACCGACCAGAGCGACCGTCTGACCTTGGGATGCTTTGAATGAGATATTGTTAAGCACGTAATCTTTTTTATAGGCAAAGGATACATCATCGAAGACAACATTCCCTCTGTATCTTGGCATAGAGCCATCCGTTACAGCTTCTCCCTTTTCATCCATCAGCTCAAAGACGCGACCAGCAGATACGAGGGAGGAGTCCAGGTTGGCAAGTTGATTCACCATACCGGTGATTGGCTGGAACAAGCGACCCAGAACATCAACGAAGGCATACAGAACACCCAGGGAGATAATACTTGTGCCATCCAGCACACTGGAACCGAAGTACCACAGGACCACCGCAAAGGCGATATTCCGTAATACGTTAACCAGATTGTGTGAGGTGAAGGCATTTAGGTTAAGCATTTTGTTCTGGTGTTTCATATAGTCATCATTCAGATCTTCGAATTCCTGTTTGGTTTGTTTCTGATGGCGGAATACGCGGATAATGGACATCCCCTGAATGGACTCGTTAATGATTGCATTGATCTCACTCAGTCGTGATCGAATGATCGTGTTGTAGCGAGTGGCGAATTTGCGATAGAGCACAATCCATGTAATGAGCATCGGCACAACGAATAAGGAGATTAGACCAAGGCGGACATCAAGCAGGAAGAGTGCGACATATACACCTGTAATCGTGATGATTCCTGAGAAAAAGTTCGAAAGAACAGCAACGAACAGATCTTTTACGGCTTCTGTATCGTTTGTGACCCGAGATACAACTTTACCTGCGGGCAGGTTATCAAAAAAGTGCACCGGCAGTCGCTGAATATGGGCATACACATCGTTACGCAGTCTTTGAATGACCTTGTTGGCCGAGGATTGCAGCCAGAAAGTTTTACCAAACTCCATTATGACCGAGATCACGAGGAAGATCATGTAATACACAATTAATTGATAGATGCTGGGCATCTCCGGTTTGTAAAAAGCAAACAGTTCACCAGCGGACAGGGGTGTTGCCGCATATTGGCCTGTTACCTCACCTGCGCGTGTAACCGTAAGGGTTCCATCCGTATATGTGCGGTCCCCGTCAGGTGCGCTTACCGGTTCGTTTACAAAATAAAAACTTCTGCCGGCTTGTAATACCCGCACTTCGGAACCTTTGTTTTCATCCGGTTCGAACAAGCCTTCGCGTTTGTAGTTCTTACCGTTGTAGACTGCGGCTTCATCAGAAGCTGTTGTCTCATAGAAAGGTTGCTCAATCGCGAGCAAGTGATTGTCGATCATGGATTTGGCGATGAACGGCCCGGCAAGCTCGGCCGCAACACCAATGGTAAGCATAATTAATGCAGCGATAAATGTTCCTTTGGCTTTCAAGGCGTAATCAAGCAGCCTTTTGCCTGTATTAGACTTCAATGAATTGACCTCCTACGTGGACAGATTGGACTCGACCTGTTGCCGTTCATACTGTTCACGGTACCAGCCGTTCATGGCTAACAATTCCTGGTGAGTGCCTTCTTCCGTAATTTTTCCGTGCTCCAGTACGATGATTCGGTCAGCATGTTCAATAGCAGACAGGCGATGAGTCGAGATCAGCGTGGTTTTGCCCGAGCGTTTGTTGCGTATATTTTCAATGATTTTGGCTTCAGTACGTGCATCGACCGCAGATAAGGCATCATCGAGGATCAGAATATCAGGATTAGCAATAAAGGCACGCGCCAGCGATACCCGCTGTTTCTGTCCACCGGACAGAGAGATTCCTTTTTCACCAACGAGTGTATCCAGTCCATCGGATAAGGTTCCCAGATCCCCGTCAAAAGCGGCGGTACGAATGGCTTCCATGATGACTTCATCACTGGCCCCAGGTTGACCGAATTGAATGTTTTGACGAACTGATTTGGAGAACAGAACTTGTTCCTGTGGTACGTACCCAATCCAGCTGTGCAAGTCATCTTTGGCGATATCCTGAATCGGATGACCCGAGATGCTTAATGTGCCCGAACCGGCAGGGTATTCATGAAGCAGTTGTTTGAGCAAAGTAGACTTACCGCTACCCGTACGACCCACAACACCCAATGTTTGACCCCGTCGCAGCGAAAAGCTGATGTGACTGAGATTGTCGACAGTGGAACTTGGGTAACGGAATGTAACATCCTGCATCGCAATTTCTTCCGGATTCGTAACGTGAGCAGGTTGCTCCACATCTTGTACGGCAGGTTCTACTGATAAAGTCTCGTTGACCCGATCAAGCGAAGCGCTACCACGTTGCATCAGGTTAATTAATTCGCCGATGGCAAACATGGGCCAGATCATCATCCCCAGGTACATGTTAAACGATACGAGATCCCCCAGGGTAATTTCATTATGAAATACAAGATATATGCCGTAGGCAAGTGCAATCACATAACTGAGTCCAACGAAGAGGCGGATGGTGGGTTCAAATAGGGCATCCATTCTGGCAACAGCCAGATTTTTACGATACACATCTTCGGTCACGTCGGCGAACCGTTTCTCGTCCAGACGTTCCTGCACATAAGCACGCACGACACGAATCCCGGCGATGGATTCCAGCACCTGGTCGTTCATATCTCCGAATGCATCCTGTGCCAGGGTGTAACGTTGATGTACAGCTTTACCATAGATCATCATGGCAATGGCGATAAAAGGTAATGGCAGGATTGCCGCCAGGGTCAGTTTCCAACTGACCAGGAAACCCATGGCGAACAATACGGTGGCCAGAAAGGCTGTAGAGTCTGTTAAGGTCAGCATGCCGAAGCCTGCTGTAGTGGCGATGGAACGAAGATCATTGGTGGCCCGAGCCATCAGATCTCCTGTTCTGTTTTTCTCAAAAAAGGGAGGAGTCATCCGTAACAAGTGGTCCATAAAGCGTGAACGAAGCAGCCGCTCCACCAGGTTGGCACCACCAAACAGTTTGTGCATCCAAACGTATGTAACCAGATAGATAATGATGACCGTTCCTAGAATAAGCAAAATATAACGCGTAAGTGAGGTGCCGGTAATGGAACCGCGCACAATCTCGTCGATGGCATTACCAAGAAGACGAGGAGGCAGCAGTTCGGCAATGCCCACCAGAATAAGCAAAATGACACCGGTTAGGTATCGTTTGCGTTCCAGCCGGAAGAACCAGGCCAGGTTTTTAAGTACAGAGAACAAGTGTTATCCCTTCCTTTCGATGTCCGAGAAATGCAAATTCCGTTCATGAATGCCGAAATGTACCCACAAAAAAAGACATACCGCACGCAGGCGGTATGTCTTCATATAATCATACGGCAGCATGGCTCAGAGAACAGAGCCGCCACCATATATAAGTTCGATTGTGAGTAAACATCACAGAGGCTCTAATGAAAGATCGCCTGTAATGCCGACTTATGAACGGAATAATGATTTCGGGTGTGCTCCGGTATTTAGTTGTGTGCTGAATTGACCTATCATATGTTTGTTAAACACCGTAATCACCCTTTCTTTTTTTGGAAATAAATACAATGTAGACCTCGTATGTTTGCATCTTAACACCGGCTTTTACAATCTGTCAAACATTTTTCACAACTTATTTTGTCTTTATGTGGTCACTCGGGTTTGTATTCAAGTCCCTGTCGAGATATGATGGAACATATATATACAGAAGGAGCTGACACCAAATGAGTACCATACATGTATCCGATCAAGCTGCTCGCTGGTACAAGGAAGAGCTGAATTTGAACGAGGGAGACAGCATTCGATTTTTTGCACGTTATAGCTCTGGCGGAGGTCTTCACCCTGGATTTTCGCTAGGTATTGCTGTGGAGAAACCAAGACATCCTGCGGATCAAACCGAAGTGTCGGGGATTCAATTCTTTATGGAAGATCACGATTATTGGTATCTGAAAGGGCACCAACTGCATGTCGATATCGTTGATGAAGGTCAGGATATCGAATATCGCTATACCGAAGTCTAATCCTTGAAGTATTCTGCTAAGCAATAGATGGATTACAGGTCGCCACCGGCTTCCGAGTAGGAGGAGGGGATAAGCAGTGAATCTGCCACCACGAGATTTGGCCCAGTATATCGCAAAACGCTCTCATATTGTTGTAAAAGCGGCGGTGCGGGCTGAGAACGAACAAGGTGAATTACTGCTGATTCAGCATGCTGAACATGGTCACTGGCGGTTGCCAGCAGGTGAGATGCGCCCGGGTGAGGCTATTGAAGATGCTGCACATCGGGAGTTATGGGAAGAGACAGGTTGGACTGCTGATACCATGACACTGGAAGGTCTCTATTCGGGGCCTGACCTTCGGCATCTGCATTCAAGCGGAGATGAAGAGTATTATGTCATTGCCCTGTTTCGGACAGTGATCATTCAGGATGACCTTGTGGAGTCGCGTGTAAATAGTGATGCAGGTCTGAAGTTTTTTGCGCTGGAGTCGTTACCACCTCTTAATCAGATTAGCCGAATCCTGTTAGCGCGGGAGATTGCAGAATAAAATAAGTGTTGACCGCAAAAAAATGACCTTGGCATGCACGATACAGTGGATGCCAAGGTCATTTTTTTTAAAATCCGATTCTGGTGCTCAGAGCATGAATTACACCTGATCCAGTGGTTCATCATCCATCGCAAAATCAAAATCATCAATATCGAATACCTGTACAGGTGATTCAGACTCAATTATGCGTGCAATCAGTTCAACCTGATCGGTGAGAATCGGGATACTCAGGCGCTGAGATGTCAGCAGCAGTTCGGTCTCAATGGGATCGAAATACTCCCCGTACTGTGCCGTATCTATTGCATTGATAATGGCAATGGATACTTGGTCACCAAATAAAATGGAGGGGCTTTTGGCCCATGGAACAAGTAACGCACGCTCTATTTTTTTCTTATTCAGCGGTTCCTCGAAATAAGAAATCATTTCATTGATTTTGGATTTCACATGCTGATCATCTGCCGGGTTATCCATCATGGGATCAGGACTGGTCTGGAATTCATATAGCTCAAGGATGGTGGTATAAGGAACAATATATTCAACAGGCGCGGGCGGCGCTAGCAATTGACCGTAAATGGCCACCATCACGGCTTCTGTAATAAACTGACGTGACATGGTTCCTTAATCCTCCTGCGCCATTAATAGTTGCAAAGTGAATCTATACGTTTATGCAACAGCATAACCATAATAGTACGTGTTCAAATAGGACGGTTTTCAGTACCGAGAAGATGGGATGAAGCTAGAAATGGAGTAGCGGAGCGTAGGGAAAACTACGTGAGCAACCAAAATGTTTCCTAAGGAAACATACTTCGTAAGCCTCCCGCTTATTTCGGCTGAATTCCATATTCGATGCTGATGATGCCTCTGGGCATCCTTCGTAATCAAAAGCGGACTTTTTGAACAACCTCTAATGTGGATTATTCTGCTGTAGACTCGTTTACATGATTTGCATGAATAGAAGTATATCACACAACGGTGGGAAATACAGCCAATCTGCATAGCATGTCAGGTCACAACCTTCACAACTTCAATCAGGATTTGCCCAGCAGCAATGATAAAATTCCCGCCGCAATCAATGGACCCACAGGCACACCCTTGAATAGGGCAACCCCAAGTACCGTTCCGATTAACAGCCCTGCAACGACAGTTGGCTGTGTACCCATCAACGTAGCGCCACGTCCTCCGAGATATGCCACCAGTAATCCTACGCCAATGGCGAGCAGTGATTTCCAGTGCAGGAAAGACTCACCGATCGTCTGCAGACTCATCTTGCCACTGGCAAGAGGTGCCATCACGCCAATGGTCAGAATGATAATGCCCAGTGTAAGTCCGTATTTTTCAAGCCATGGAAATGCCTGATTCAGGTTCAGGACTCGTAGCAACAACAGAAATACCATCGCTACGGTCACAGGTGTGTTGCTGCTGATAATCCCGAGAGCCGCAAATACGAGCAACAGCAGGGAAGTCATATCCATTGTTTTCATTTCCCTTCAGTCTGTCCACGTTGTTTGCTAACGATATGTTCCGCAATGTAACGTCCATGCCAGCGCCCGGATTCAATAAAGACTTCATTGGCATTACGCCCCGAAGCGATGACTCCGCCCACATATACACCAGGTACGCTGCTTTCCATCGTTTGTGCATCATATAGAGGTTTATCCATATCATCAGACATCTCCACACCTACCGACGTGAGTAGTTGACGATCTGGACGGAAACCGGTCATTGCCAGTACGAAGTCATTATCCAGTTCCCGAGTGGAACCATCCGTGTGTATCAGACGAATCGAATCATCGAGTATTTCATTCACGCGTGATTCCAGGTGGAGTGTGATATGACCTTTTGTCACCATGCTCTCGAATAGCGGGCGTACCCATGGTTTAATATGCTGGGACAGACCACTGCCGCGATAAACCATATCAATGTGTGCTCCGACCCGAACCAGTTCCATGGCCGCATCCACGGCTGAGTTGCTTCCGCCAATAATGGCGACACGTGTACGGGTATAAGGGTGGGCTTCCCGGAAGTAGTGAGTTACTTTATCTTTATCTTCTCCAGGGATGCCCAGATAGTTAGGATGGTCAAAATAACCGGTAGCTACAACTACATTGCGTCCAACATGTACGATGGCTTCCCCGCGGCGATTGAGCGTATGTACCTCAAACGTACCATCATCCTTG
The DNA here is from genome assembly GCF_037977015.1 of Paenibacillus sp. FSL K6-1122. Classification (NCBI taxonomy): domain Bacteria; kingdom Bacillati; phylum Bacillota; class Bacilli; order Caryophanales; family Paenibacillaceae; genus Paenibacillus; species Paenibacillus sp. FSL K6-1122. Next base: position 2,838,828 of record NZ_CP150272.1, read on the forward strand.
CGTTTAATTTCACGGGCTTCCTCATAGTTATGAACACGCAGACCAAAATGTTCGGCTACCCTGCGATAATAGGCAAGTGCTTCATAACGAAACGGTTTATCATTAGGTGTGCTGAACGGAACGTTTCCGATCTCAAGCAGCGGGGCTGTGCTGAAAAACTGCATATGGGTTGGATACAGATAAATAGATTGAACGATATTGTATTTCTCAACGATCACAGCGGACAGTCCCAGCCGCTCACATTCAATGGCAGCAGACAGACCGCATGGGCCTCCGCCGATAATAATGACATCTTCCATGTTCTTAATCCTCCTTATTTCAAGCAATATAATCCTACCGTAAATAACGAGCCAATGCCAGTTCAAGCGTGGAGTTTAATTAGACAAGCTTACTTGAAACCAAAGGAGTTGACGTGCAGAGAAGAAAAGACTAATATCAAATTAGATATATATCTAATTGAAAGCGAGATGAACGATGATGCAGCTGGAGAAAATTGTGGCTTATCATAAAGCGTTGGCTGACCCGACCCGGCTTCGCATGCTGCTGTTGTTGGCACAGGGTGAACTGCACGGACAGGCACTTGCCGAACGGCTGAATCTGTCACAGCCAACCGTGACACATCATGCATCCAAGCTGAGAGAGGCGGCGCTGATTAAGGAACGACGGGAGAAAAATACAGTGTATTTCACACTCAATCCTTCGTTTATCCGCGAGAATGCACAGGCTTCGGTTGATTTTATCTTTAATCGAGAGGAGGTTGAGGATATGAGTGATGTTAACGAAACATTGAAAGCGTCGGTCATGAGGAATTTTTTCTCCAAAGATGGACGACTGCGTCAGATTCCGGCTCAATACAAGAAAAAACTGATTGTACTTGGTCATCTGGTCGAGCAGCTTGAATTTGGTCGGAAGTATACGGAAAAAGAAATCAATACATTTATAAAGCAATACCATGAAGACTTTGCCACGATTCGTCGGGAATTTATCATGCATCAGTTCATGTATCGGGAAGAGGAGATCTACGAATTGAATCCGAAGGAAATGTGGACACGCTGGGATCAGGTTAAATAGAGTAGCTGGTGGTAAAAAAAGTTTGGGCTTGACAACTGTTAAGCTCAGTGTGTAACATAATGGATAATTCTACAAGGGAGGCGATTGTTTATGACAAATTTAAATGCAGTATACGTTAATTTGAATATGAACAGCGTCTCCGGAACGGATCAAAGCATGTAATTTTGCGTTAGCTGGATAGCAGTATCCATTGTAACGTGAAGTATCGCATGCTCAGATGAAGCCACGGGTGACGCACCCGTGGCTTTTTTGTTTGCCGATAAAAGGGTGTTCCTGAATGGTTTATATCGGAGGGTTAAGTATACTATCCGGTAGATCTACAAGAAGGGATGATCTTTGATTCGGCTAACTACTTATTGCCGCGGGTGTATTTCTACTCGTGGTTTTTTGTTTTGATCTGAACCGGAGATGATTGTTCACTCGGCTTGAACGAAGTAAACAACTTATTTTGGGAGGAATTTTTATTTTAGATAACCATATTGAGAAGTACGGCTGGTCAGCAAAGTGGCAGGAACTGTGGCAAGAGACAGGGATGGAAGAGCAGGAGAAAAAGCCAGCCAGAATTATCGCAGACCATGGACATCTGCTACGTTTGATTACAGAAGAGGGCGAATGCTGGGGAAGGATTTCGGGCCGAATGCGTCATGATAGTCTGGAGACCAGCTTGGCACCGGCGGTTGGAGATTGGGTGGCCATTACAGGTCAGTCGGGTGAAGAAGCAATTATTCACAATCTGGTGCCCCGTCGGAGCAGGGTATCGAGACAGGCGGCAGGTCCAGTGACCAAGGAACAATTAATCGCCGCAAACGTAGATACACTGTTAATCGTGGCAGCACTTAATCATGATTTCAACCTTAGAAGGCTCGAAAGATACGTGCTGATGGCTTGGAATGGTGGCGTAAGGCCAGTCATTGTTCTGAGCAAAAGTGATCTGTGCAACAATGTGGAAGAACAGATCCGAAGTGTAGAAGGGATTGCTCCAGGCGTTGAAGTGCTTGCGATATCTGCAGTGGAGGGTCAAGGTAAATCCTTACTGGAACGATACTTGCAGCCAGGGCTGACTGTTGCGCTCACAGGATCTTCTGGCAGTGGCAAGTCTACGCTGGTGAACTGGATGATGGGTGAGGATGTGCAGCTTACGCAATCCGTTCGCGAGGGAGACAGTCGTGGGAGACATACGACAACACACCGGGAGATGTTTGTACTTCCACAGGGAGCCGTATTGATCGATACTCCAGGAATGCGCGAGCTTAATCTCTGGGATGAGGGCAATGATGGGCTGTCGCATGCGTTTGGAGAAATTGAAGAACTTGCCGCCACGTGCCGATTTCTGGATTGCAGTCATACACGGGAAGCTGGATGTACAGTGAAAGAAGCCATACAGGATGGTTCATTGGATGAAAAAAGACTGAATAATTATCTGAAAATGCAGAAGGAATTGCAATATCAGCAACGCAAGGAAGAAGTGGCATCCAGAAGGCGTACCGCTTCCAGCAAACCGGCCAATAGTCGCAAACCCAAGCACTCCCGTAGTGTGAAAGAGTGGGAGGAAGCCTGAAATCAGGCGGGCATCATCCGGTATCTTGCATAAGATAGGTCAGGAGGGATGTCATTATGCCAGATTACAGGATTATTGTAGATCTGTCTGACCACATGTTATATCTTCTGGACGGCAATCAGGTGATTAAGGGCTATCCTGTGGCCACCGGCAAGATGCTCACGCAGACTCCAAACGGGGAGTTCACTATTATTAACAAACAATCGAATCCAGGTGGGCCATTTGGCGTGCTCTGGATGGGGCTGTCTGCTCCCCATTATGGCATACACGGAACCAATGAGCCCTGGTCTATTGGCAAATCCGTCTCCCATGGTTGTATACGCATGTACAACTCGGATGTACTGGATCTGTCTTCCAAGGTATCTGTAGGCACTAGGGTAACGATCCGGCCGTAGGGCCGGATTTTACTTTTATAAGAGGTAGTTCAAAAAGTCCACTTTTGATTACGAATCATGCCTAGCGGCATCAGGACTGAAGTGGATGAATTTGGAATTATAGAAAGAAGAACATATAATATGGTAAAGTTGCGGCAGTTACGAGAGAAAGCGAGTGATAGCTATGCTGATCAGGCCAGCGCGTGAAGGGGATGCGCAGGGGATAGCTCATGTACATACGGAGAGTTGGAAAACAACATATCGGGGAATTGTGCCTGACGATTTTTTGGATCATTTGACTATAGAATCAAGATTGTCCCAGTGGGAGAAGACCATTCGTTCTAGCGAAAAGGATCAGATCCTGGTGGTAGCTGAACAGGATGATGGGAACATTGTCGGATTTGCTTGTGGGGGTAAGGAGCGTGAAGGCAAATTACCTTATGATGGAGAGTTGTATGCTATATATTTGCTGAAGGAAGTGCAACAAACGGGGATAGGTCAGCAACTCGCGACACATGTCGTTCATCATCTGCAGACCCACAATATGAAACGTTTGATTATATGGGCTTTGGAGCGTAATTCAGCTTGTCGCTTCTATGAAAAGATGGGAGGCACTCCAGTCCAGACACAGTCCCTCCGCATTGGTGGTCAAGATCTGATCGAAGTTGGCTACGGATGGGAGGACTTGAGCCTCTTTGGAGAGAAGAGCCTGCCCGACTGTTGAAAGACGTCCAGATGCTGAGAGAATAGTGGGGGTTGTATTGTTTCCCTTAAACTTAAAGAATGAAAGAGCTAATTCAGGTCTTCACGTTTGCGTAATTCTGAACAAGGTTAATGATGTATTACACCGTTGTGCAGGTGTGACATTTAATCTTGATCAGGAGGCGTATTCACATGACTTTAATGGACACTGAACATACAACATGGACGAAACAATATATTAATGGCAGCTGGGTAGATGGCTCCGGTGAGAAAACAATGGAGAATATCAATCCTTATACGGGAGAAGTTATTGCCACATGGCGCTCTTCCAATAAGAAAGACATAGATAAGGCTTATGAGTCAGCTCAGAAAAATTCGATTGAATGGGCGAAGTCTTTGCCCGCTGCGAAAGAAGAGGTGTTGCGTAAAGTTTCATCCCTGATGGCGGAGCGCAAAGAGGAGATCATTCAACTGTTGATCACGGAATCCGGGAGTACCCGGATCAAATCGGAGGCGGAGTTTGCAGCCGCTAAACGCATTGTGGATGAAGCAGCATCTTTTCCTTATCGCATGAAGGGTGAGATCATCCCGTCCAATACCCCTGGCAAAGAGAACCGTGTGGTTCGTGAGCCTAAGGGAGTGATTGGTGTTATCGGGCCATGGAACTTCCCTTTGCATCTATGCCTGCGATCTGTAGCTCCAGCGATTGCCCTTGGTAATGGTGTGGTGATTAAACCAGCATCAGACACTCCGATTACGGCAGGTTGGCTCATTGCCGATTTGTTTGAACAAGCCGGTCTGCCTGAGGGCGTGCTGAATGTCGTTGCGGGAAGTGGCAGTGAAATCGGGGATTACTTTGTCGCTCATCCGGTTCCCAAAGTAATTTCATTTACGGGTTCCACCGAAGTTGGACAAGGGATCGGTAAACTGGCGGGGGAACATTTAAAAGAAACGGCACTGGAACTAGGTGGCAACAACGCGATGGTTGTGCTGGAAGATGCGGACATTGAACGTGCTACCGAAGCGGCGGTCTTTGGCAAGTTTCTGCATCAGGGACAGATCTGCATGGCGCTGAATCGTATCATTGTGCATGCCGATATTTACGAACAATTCGTCGAATCATTTGTTGCCAAAACGAAGAATGTCCAGGCAGGTGATCCGGCGGATGCCAAAACACTCGTGGGTCCTCTCATTCGGGAAAAAGAGGTAGAACGATTGCTGGAGCTTGTGGACAAAACCAAGGCCGAAGGTGCACGGTTATTGCTCGGAGGGACCAGTAAAGGCAGTGTGCTGTCTCCTACTGTACTTGCCGATGTTAAACCTGAACAAGATATCGTGCAACAGGAATTGTTTGGCCCAGTAGCAGTGATCATGAAAGCTCATGATGAGCAGGAAGCTGTACGTTTGGCGAATGATACGCCTTATGGACTTAGTGGTTCCGTATTCACCCAAGATCTGAATCGAGGATATCAGGTTGCCCAGCGCATTGAATCGGGTATGGTGCATGTAAATGATCAGTCTGTGAACGATGAAGCGCATGTGATGTTTGGCGGTGAAAAAGCTTCAGGGATTGGACGTTTCGGTGGGGATTGGGCGATTGAGAAGTTTACACGTACTCGTTGGATCAGCATTCAGCACCAATATCGGGAATATCCGGGAGTGAAATAAGTCGAAAAAGAGTAAATTAGCAGGGGCATTTATGAATGATTAGAGTGGGTTACAAAAGATCGACAAATCATGCGAAAGTCCGTCTCCAGCTTGGTGGGACGGGCTTTTTGCACAATATTACACCTTGGCAAAATACGGCTTAATATAAGAGTGGAAAAGCTGTTTGGGGCTGACGCTATCTGGTTATTTATGGATACACGGAAGAATCGATCCGTAAATCCAATGGCAAAGGGGCTTTAAATTCATGTCCATTGACCGCTTTATTCTGAGGAAACTGAATACCTGTCAGGAAGAACATACACGTGCCAATTTGGTTCGGCTGTTTGTCATTCGTATTCGTAAAGCCGAGATTGCGGAAGAACATGATGCCGCCTATGTCCTGAGCAAACTGCACTGAGCGATGGCTGATAATAATTGCGATCCGCTGTTAACGTGTATACAACTCAAAAAAGGAAGCTTGTCTATGACGACAGCTTCCTTTTTCATGTCTTGTAATGAATGTGTCTTGGTTGACTCCTTTTAATATAACGATAAAGCAAGGGAGTCGTTTTCACTTCGACTGTGGAGAATGGCTTCTCCATTAACAATCTCAATACTAATTAAAGAATGCAGACATTTTTGAATGGCGCGTTTACCGTTGCTAATTTTATGCTCAAGAGCACTGCTAAGCAATCTTAATGTCTTCTGCATAGGTTGTTTGTTTTCTTGATTAAAATATACAGGGATTGATTTGTTTTGAAAGGTTATTAGGGTTCTCACTTGAAATCACCTCACGGTTGTTATTTCATACAGCTAATATTAAATTCCAATGCTTAAAATTACCTTAAAATCAGCTTATGAAAACATAAAGGTGGGTAATGTTTGAAAAGTGTTCACAATTCAATTGTGAGCGAAGGAATAAAAATCCTGAAAAACGTAACTTAATTACCATTTAAATGGAACAAAAAACGATGATTTTCGTATCCTCGCAATATTAAATTGCATAACTGCCACAAAAGTTCTGAGTCGAATGTACGATATTTTAATATATACGTGGGTCATATGTAACAAAATTACAGGTGGTACATTGCAAACAGGGTGTTTATGTAAGAAAATAGGGTTGATATAACGATTCATTCTCTTTTTTTTGATTTAATCTGACATTAGGACAATTTACATATGAGACCATGGGAGGGATTCGGATGATTCTAACCGTGTATTCCGGCCGCGAGGAAGGAGAATGGTTCGACATCGATGTTCCGGACGAATGTACCATTGAACATTTGAAGACATTACTCGGCGTTCGCATTTTTGGACAGGCACCGGGAGACGGCATTCAGTACATCCTTGAAGCCAAGTTTCCGGAAGGTCTGTGGTTCTCTCCGCAGAACGCACAGCAGTTAATGGAAACGGGACTGAGACAAGGCAGTTGCGTACGTGTCCAGCGGGCTTTTTCAACAACTTCGGAAGAAGCGCCTGTATATGGAAGACGTTCATTGTTTCAACAGGACAGCAACGAATAGGGCTTTTGAACGTATACATTCATTATTGAACGAACTAAAGGAGGTCTTCTCTTCGTGAATGTGTTATATCAGCGTTCTCCAAGAATGACACCGGTTCTCAAGGAAGAGAGACTCGAAATACTCAGGCCTCCAACAGAACCGAGCAAACCCACGTTTTCCATGATATCCATTATTGTGCCGATCATGATGACTATGGTCAGCATTGGTTTCTACGTATATATCAATATGACCGGCAAAATGAATAACAGCAGTTATATGATGTTTCAGATGATGACGGTCATGATGATGCTTACTTCTTACACCATTCCATTCTTCGTGTATCTGAGCAACAAGAAATCATATCGCAAAAAATTGGAAGAACGAAAAATAATGTATCTTGCCCAACTGGACAAACACCGGGAAGAACTGAAAGAAGCTCAGGCGGAGCAAGTGAAGAGCCTATACGAAATTCATGGTGATCCGGGTGTGTGTCTTCAAGTGGTGAAGAACCGGAACAGTTCCTTGTGGGAGCGTTCACCAGAGGATGATGATTTCCTTCAGGTACGCATTGGTACGGGAGAGATTCCATTCCGCATCAAACTTCAGGTTCCGCGGATTGATGGTTACGAGAAGGATGAGCTGATTGAAGCGGCCCATGAACTTGCGGCTGAATTCCAGACGGTACCGGATGCTTCCATTACATTGCCTTTGTTCCAATCGAAGGTTATGGGACTTGTCGGTGATCGGGAGGAAGTACTTGCTTCCCTGCGAGTCATCATCTCACAACTGACGGTACGCCATTCCCCGGATGAACTGAAGCTTGCTGCTTTCTATGAAGAAAAGGACAGCAAAGAATGGGACTGGCTTCGCTGGATGCCCCACATCTGGGATGAAGACCAAGGACAACGCTATATGGCCGACAGGCACAGCGGTGCGCATCAATTGGCGGACAGCTTGTTTTCCGTGTTGAACCGGCGTCGTAACAATAAAGAAGACCGCTACAAGAAAAGCGTACAAACGCCATGTTACGTTGTAATTCTCTCCGATACGCAATTAATTGAAGAAGAACCGTTGCTTCCGTTGCTGCTGGAGTCGGCTCACGAGATTGATGTATGCACCATCATACTGGCTAATCGCAAGGAGTCTCTACCGATGCATTGTCAGTTGATTATGGATGCCTCCAAAGGCAAAGGGGTGTATATCAAAAAAACGGAAGATGCGGATGTTATTCAACAAACGTACAAGCCTGATGTGATCTCGAAGGAGATGGCAGAGGCGCTTTCCCGTTATATGTCACCGATCCGGTTGAAGCGGTCATCTGCTTCAGATATCCCGCAAGTGCTTCCGTTATTCGATATGCTGAGTACATCACGCGTGGAAGATCTGGATGTGGTGTCCAGGTGGGGACAGACGAGATATCCTGATACGCTGCCTGTACCAATGGGTGTACGCGCTGGCGGCAAAAAAATTGCGATAAACCTGCATGACAAAATTGAACGTCAGGGTCATGGTCCCCATGGTCTGATTGCAGGTACAACTGGTTCAGGTAAAAGTGAAGTTATCCAGTCCATCGTAGCTTCACTCGCTGCAGAATTCCATCCACATGATCTGGCCTTCATGCTGATTGACTATAAAGGTGGCGGTATGTCCAATACATTTGTTGATCTGCCTCATGTGGTAGGGACGATCACCAATCTGGATGGGAATCTGATCGAGCGGGCGAATATTTCACTTCGTGCCGAACTGGTCAGAAGGCAAAAAATATTAAATGATGCGGGAAACCTCCAGCATATTGATGAATATTACAAGATTCTGCGTTCCAGACATGAACAGCCACTGCCACATCTGGTTATTATCATTGACGAGTTTGCTCAATTGAAGCGGGACCAGCCGGAGTTCATGGATGAATTGATCAGTATAGCGGCGATTGGCCGGACACTTGGGGTTCATCTAATTCTGGCAACCCAAAAGCCAGCTGGTGTTGTGGACGATAAAATATGGAGTAATTCGCGCTTCCGGATCTGCCTTCGCGTACAGAGTGAGGGAGATAGCAGGGATATGATCAAGATTCCAAATGCTGCCTGGATTACAAAGCCTGGTCGTGGATATTTCCAGGTTGGTAGTGATGAAGTGTTTGAAGAAATGCAATTCGCCTGGAGTGGTGCACCGTATAACCAGCAGGAGGATTCAACAACGGTATTACCTGTTATGGAAGTGCGCCTGAACGGTAAGCGGGAGCCTCTGTTAACTGGAGAGCGCAGAGCCGTTCTCAAAGGTGAAGATGTTCCGAAACAGCTTCAGGTATTTATTGATTATGTTGCGCAGTCTGCAGCGGATGCGGGTATCCGTCGTTTGCCAGGACCGTGGTTGCCACCTTTACCAGAGACACTGGAATGGGAAGGTCTTCAGGAATGGCAGGAAGAAGAGAATCGGGATCTGCTGCTTGATGGCGGAGCGAGTGGTCTGAAACCACTGGTTGGTTTGCTGGATGATCTCCCTAATCAGCGCCAACAACCGCTCGCATTGCCTGTGGATCAAGGCCATCTGGTCGTGTACGGTATGCCAGGACTGGGCAAAACAACATTTGTTCAGACCTTGCTTATGTCTCTGGCCCGTTCCCACAGAACTGAGCCCTGGCATGGTTACATTATCGATATGGGTCGCATGATGAAGGACTTTGCAACACTACCTCAGATCGGTGGCGTGATGATGGCTGAAGAGGAAGACCGGATCAAGCGGTTATTCCGCTATATTCTCAAGCTGTCAGCACAACGCAAAGATATCATCTCGGAGGCGGGTGTTAAAACGATTTCGGCGTACCGCCGTTCAGCTCACGCGGCAGTCCCGCAGGTTCTGGTCGTTATTGATGGCTATCTTTCATTCCGCAATGCCTATCCGGAAGAAAATGAACTTCTGGAGACGATCCTGCGTGAAGGCGGAAGTTTGGGTATCACCTTTGTGCTTACTGCGAATCGGGTAACAGATGTATTTGAAAAATTCAGAAGCAATATTCCCAATGCGGTTTCATTTGAGTTATCCGATCCAAGCGATTATTATTATGCCGTGGGGAGACCTTCCAAGGCACCAAGCCAACTTCCGCCAGGAAGAGGCCTGGTCAAAGGGCAAGTGCCTCCATTAATGTTCCAGGCGGCATTACCTTCTTCAGGGGCAGATGAGGGCAAGCGTTCATCGGCACTGCGCCGTACGATTGCTGAGATTCGCCAAGGCTGGACAGGGGAAGAAGCGCCGCAGATTGCTCCACTTCCGGAAGAGATCAAACTGAAGGATCTGCTCATTCGGACAGGATCATATGGTCAGGCTTGGGATACATCGTCTGTAACTGTCCCTGTGGGATTGCTTACGGATGATCTGGAACCATTCGAGCTTAATCTGCGTGAAGGTCCGCATTTCATGGTAACGAGTCCGATGGAAGGCGGCAAAACGACATTTTTATTGACATGGATGTTATCACTGGCTTATCATGCTTCTCCGGAAGATGTGCAAATATACACAGTAGATATGCGTTATGGCTCAGGTGGGCTGGGGGAAATCAGCAGTTTGCCCCATGTCCGTGGACATGTATCGCGAGAAGAACAGCTTGCACCTGTCATTCAACAGTTGTACGATGAAGTTCTGAAAAGAGGCGAGATTTCCGGTGGACCGGAACTTGTGCTCGTCATCGACGATGCGGACACCTTGTCCAAGCAGCTAAACGATTTTAATGTGAAAGATCAATTGGGAGCGATTGTTCGTCAAGGAAGGGATCGCGGTGTACACGTGATTCTATCCGGAGTTCCGGCAGACTTCCCAACCTTTGGTTCTGACTGGGTAACGGATGTGAAGGCTTCCCAGAGTGGAATGCTGTTCGGGACTTTAGACCCTAACGATCTCTCGTTCTTCCGTATACCTTATTCCGAATCTGGAGGTAGTTCAGGTGGGCTGAAGGTACTGCCTCCGGGTCAAGGTTATTATGTAAAACGTAAATATTCCAGGGTTAAAGGTGCAGTTCCATGTGATGACAGCTGGAAAATGACCGATTGGATTTCTGAAATTCGTGACCGATGGCATGTTGTAGTTTGAGGGGAGGTGGCTCATAATGTTGACGGTTCATGATTCTAAGCAAAAGGTAGTCACGTTGCAAACAAAGGAACTTTTTTTCCTGGCTGGTATTCTCGGTTCAGACCGACTGCTTGGTGTGGAAGATCCGTTTCGCGGCTATATGGCGGAGGATATCGCGATGGAGTGGGAGCGTGTCAAAACCTCCCTGCTTGACAAAGGATATCTGATTCGGGATCAGGATACCGATGAGCTGATCATGACACCGACCGTTTTCTCCAGGGTAGCCATTGCCGGATTGTCCGACAGAGCTTGTTGGATTCGCTACACGATCAACGGCAAGTCGTATGAGAGTTATATCCATTGCACGGATGAGCGGGTCGTTGAAGTTTCCCGTGTTGACGACGTACCGGACTCGTTCCGGCTCAGCGATCTGGGAAGTGTTCGTGAAGCCATCGATGTTCTGATAGAGCGGATGAAATGGAGCGGCCATTCTCCTGCGGAGAAACCGGCCCTAATGTGCTCCAAGAAAAAATTTTATGATGTCATGAATGAGCTCGAAAACAGCGGAGTACAGACCGTAGCAACGGAACTCGAACAGGAGACAAGTGATCCTGAGGGCTCACTTGCACTGGCACGCTGTCTGGTGGGTAAGGAGTCAGACGGGGAGCTTAGGTTGCTTGTATGGAATGAAGACGGGTGGAAGTCGCAGTCGGCAGCATTTGCTGCAAGTGCGGTATCCAACTGGTTGTTCCGGATGAGCACTGCGGCTTCAGATGATTGGCTTGTTGCAGCACTAACGACTAGAGAACAGTTTCACGAGATGCTGCTGGACTGGCTTAAACAGCCTGCAGGGGAAGAGGAAAGGTGATGGTAAATGCGCATTCGTGTGGAACCGGATGTGCTTCGGGCACTGAGCAAGCAGATTCAGTATGCAGCGGAGCAAATACAGCAAAAGATGACAGTGTTGGATCAGGCGATTCATTCGCTGGAGTGGGAGGTTGAATCCCGCGCAGCGGTGATGAATGAATGGAATCACAGTAAACGACTGGGCGAGGATGCGCTGCGTCGATTAATGGACTTAAGCGTACAGCTGGGACGCAAAGCGTTGTTATTCCAGCAGGCAGACATGGAGTATCGTTCCGTGCTGAGTCATGTGAACACAGCCTATGGTAATGCGGTCAATATGCTGAATGTTCTTCAGAACAATCGTACAGGAGAAATCATGCCTGCACATTCTGCAACTGTAGCTGTAGTATCCGATCCCCTTTCCGCAATGGCGGCCGTATATCGTGTACAGGATGCCGCTCCGCCTGATGGCTCCCCGGCTACACTGGTGCAGGCTATGCAGCCTGAGCCTGTAGCATGGAGATTCACAGATCCTTCCTTTCGGGGAAGAAGAGGGACCGAGCCTGTTGTTTCCTGAACAGGGTGAATAAAAGTAACAGCAGAAAGTGAATATTTTTTTGTAAATAGGCTGTTAGGAGAAGTTTCAAGTGCTGAAAATGGGGTAAATAGGATTAGGTCCTTCGGCTTTTGTCCGATCGATCCTGGTATAGTACAATTTGAACAAGTAAAAATTTAATTGCACAAACCAAGGAGGAATTTACAAATGGCAGGACGTATTTTAGTTACCCCAGAGCAGCTTGATCAGGTTTCCAACCAATTTAAACAAAGCGGTGAGCAAAGTCAGCAAATCGTATCTACATTGACTCAATCCATCACAAGCATGGAAGGACAATGGGAAGGTATGACAAAGCAACGCTTCTTCCAAGAGTTCCAAGAAGCTAGCAAACAAATGCAATCATTCGTTCAAACGCTGAACAGCATCAGCGCTGAACTTACAGCTATTGCTAACAAATTCCGTACAGCTGACCAAGCTCGTTAATCTGCTTTACATAGATCAGGCCGATGTGAAGTCTGAATTCGTCCTGAATTATAGGTGGATAGCAAGCTGAAGATGTACAACTACAGCAAAAACCGGGCGTTTTCACAACACCCGGTTTTTGTTGCAACTATGACACTAGGACAGAGAGAGGGATAAGCATGTCTTTTCAACCAAATCCCGGGGATGAAGTGGTGATTAACGACATTGCCTATACGATTGGGCAACATCCGGCTGCGCCGGGTCTGGCTTATGCCCAAGCCGGAAGGCAGGGGATTGTTTATCAGTTGTTACCCCGAAATGGTTCCATTCATGGGGCTAAAGCACTAAAAGTATTTTTTCCTAAATTCCGTATTCCGGCTATGGTATATCAGTCTGAACATATGGAGTCTTATAGTGAACTGCCAGGTTTGCAGGTATGCAAGCGTGATGTGCTCACTCCGGAAAGAAACGGAGCGCTCATTGGAAAACATCCCGATCTGTTATATGCGGTGTTGATGCCATGGGTGCAAGGTCAGACCTGGTTCGATGTGATCAGTGATCAGAGACAGTTGACGGCTGAGGAGAGCCTGAAGCTGGCTAGAGCGCTTGCTGGAACTGGTTCGGCTATGGAACAACGTGGACTGGCTCATTGCGATATGTCCGCTCCCAATGTAATGATTCCGTTTTTTTCCGAAGTGGAGAACCTGGGGAAGACGTCTGCGGTAGAACTTGTGGATGTCGAGCAGATGTACGGTTCCAAGATGGATCGTCCGGATGCCCTGCTTGCCGGGTCACCCGGTTATGCAGCCCATCGAACAGTGCACAGTGGTTTGTGGAGTTCATATGCTGACCGATTTGCCGGAGCGGTTATCATTGCTGAAATGTTAAGCTGGTCCGACCCTGTGATTGTAGAGAAAGCGTGGGGCGAAAGTTATTTTGACCAGCATGAAATGCAAACGGTGAGTGAACGGTATTATGCCATGCGGGAGTCCCTTGAGAAGCGTTGGGGTTCCAAACTGTCCGATCTGTTCATTCGAGCTTGGGAAAGTCACGATCTGAGCAGTTGTCCGACGTTTGGTGAGTGGTATGTTGCATTGGCTGCGGTAGACGTGGATCAGGCCAATGCAGCGGCTGCTGTGACAGCGGAAGAAGAAGCTGCCAATTCGTCCGAAGCTGATGTGAATCTGAAAAAGAGCTCAGAACCAGTAAGTGAACCGGTGAATACGCAAGACGGGAACCGTCCTCAAACGCCGCACTCTCCCGATCAGGCAGCGGTTGTGAACCGTCTGTTCCTGCAAGCAAGAGCCCTGGAGGATGAAGATAAACCGGCTGCAGCACTGGAAGTGTACCGCTCGCTTTATCATTTTATTCCTCATAACAGCGCGATGCAGATGGAAGTCGAGGCTGCAATTAAGGAACTGGATGCAAAGCTTAATCCAAAAGAAGACACAGACAAACCTGTACCTGTGCCATTCTACAGATCCAAAAAGTTCATGATTTCCTCCGCTGTACTTATTGTATTGCTGGCAGGTGGCGTGCCAACGGTCAAAATACTCGCCGATCAGGCAGAGGTGAAACAGAAAGAACAGCAGGAAGCCACACGACTGGCAGATATCAAAGCTGCGGAAGAGGCTGAAGCAGCAAAGGCAGCTGCGCTCAAACAGCAGGAAGAACAAGAGAAACAAAAGGCCGCAGATGCTGCAAAACTGGACGCGGAGGAAAAGAAAAAACTTGCTGAAGCCAAGCAGAAGGCAGCTGAAGCAAAGAAAAAAGAAGAAGAACGTAAGGCGTTACAGGCCAAGTACGACAAACAGGCGAAATATGAGGCCTTTCTGGTGAAGCAGGAACAGCAGAAGAAAGAAGCGGCTAAGAGAGCGGAGCAGGAAAAATACGATAAACAGGCGAAATATGAAGCTTATCTGGTCTGGAAAAAAGAGAATGATGCCAAGCTTGCAAAACAGGAAGCGGAGCGTAAAGCGGCAGCTGAAGTTAAACGTCAACAGGAGATTGCTCAGAAAGCAGCTCTGAAGAAAAAACGTGCCCAGAATGTGGTCACGCTGATTGCTCATTACAATAAAACGTATAACGCGCAAAAAGGCAGAAAAATTGAAAATGCGGAATCGTATGCCCGTGATTTCAAAAATCTTTACAATACCGATGCTTCCTATTTCAAAGGTGTTGGCAAAGTAGCCGCTCGAATGAGTGCCATTAACAAATTTCTGAGCAACAACAGTTACAAGTTGCCCAACTTATAAATTAATGTGAATGATGGAGGTGACTCACCCTAGATGAACTACACGATTCAAGCATCACAGCGTACACCTGCACTTATTATATATTTAATTGATATTAGCGCCTCCATGAACATGGTTCTGGAAAATCGTCGACGGATTGACGTCGTCTATGATGCCTTATCTCTCGCGATTCGCCAAATGGTGTTTCGGTCTACCAAGGGAAATCGTCTGACACCTCGCTATCGTATAGCCATATTGGCTTACAGCGATGATGTATATGACTTGTTGAACGGAATCAAAGGAATTGATGAGATCGCTGCCGTTGGTTCTTTGCCTGACCTGACTCCGAGACGGTTTTCAGATTCTGCGAAGGCTTTCCTGCAGGCGGAAAAGATTCTACAGGCCGAAATTCCGAATATGCAGGACTGTCCTGCGCCACTTGTATGCCACATGACCGATGGGGTAGCCACAGGTGAAGATCCCGAGCCTATCGCGAAAAGAATCATGGGTATGAGTGTACCTGACGGCAATGTGCTGGTGGAGAATATTTTTATATCGGATCATTTGCTTGAAGGACCAATTGCTGAACCTAGAAGATGGAAGGGAATCTCTTCGGAAACGAATCTACAGGATGAGCATGGAGAGAAGCTGCGGAATATGTCATCCATCCTGCCCGAAAGTTATCGGGAAATGCTTGTTGAAGCTGATTATTTGCTTGCACCCGGTGCACTCATGATGCTGCCAGGTACATGTGCAGAATTGGTATCAATCGGGTTCCAGATGTCCGCTGCTACGCCTGTGAGATAGGAGGGGAATCATGAGAGCGATGCGTTTGGCAACATTGTCTGCTGGAGATAAGGGGGGCCATGCCGAGCAACGGCATGGCAACTTTCGCTATGTGAGTGTACAGACCGGGGAACAGCCGCTAACTCGCTATCAAGGCACATTCAAGTGCAGATATGGTTATGGCAGAGCGGCTGAGACGGTACATCAGGGAGATACCGGACAGGACTTTGCTGCGGTACGTATGAAAGGGAATATCTGCAATTTTGTTTTGTGTGATGGCGTAGGCATGAGTTACCTGGGCGATTTTGCAGCGCGTTTTCTAGGGAATGCTTTGCTGGATTGGTTGGAAACGACGCAACACACAACGGTAGAGGGTGTTGAGCGTCTTCTCCATGATCTTACCCTTCCCGCATCGGAGCAATTGGAGAAATTACAGCCACTGGAAAGTTCCCCTTTGTTGCTGCGTGAAGTATTGATGGAAAAGCGAAGTCGGGGCAGTCAGGCCATGTATGTCTGTGGGCGGATTGAGCTCACGGGAGGCGGCCGCAAAAGTCGGGTGTGGCTTGCGTGGCAAGGAGATTCCCGTATTCGCCTGTGGCGTAATGGTCAGGAACAGTCTGAATTATTTCAGACTCACTGCAAGACAAATGAGCGTTGGTCTACCCTTGAAGGACCTGTTGGTGGTAAGCCGCACATCTGCGAGATGAAAGGGTCCGCAGGAGATTCACTGCGTCTTCAGTTATATACGGATGGACTGAACGACCTGGATGCCATTCAAGCCTATGTCCCGGATGAACACATTCAGGTATTGCTGGATGCGACACATACCGGCGGTCTTGAAGATGATGCCGCTTTCATTGAGCTGGAATGGTGAGTGCGGGATATCAAGTTGTGGATCGATCCTGATGAAGCTGTGACAGCGGCGAAGATCAACTGTGAAAAAACTTGTTGGTGTTGATTTAAAAGACACTCTTTTTGGGTAATCTTGTGAAGAATTGGCTTTCACGATGAGCTTGAACGTACATTCTTACATAATTGCTAAAATAAAGGAGTGGGATGGATAATGACACAACATAACGGCAAGTCACGGTTCCAAGGCAAGGTTGCGATTATTACCGGAGCAGGATCCGGGATTGGGAAAGCCACTGCGGTCAAGCTGGCTAAAGAGGGCGCGCATGTTGCATTGTTTGATCTGGTGAATGATCGGATCTCGGAAACGGAAGCAGAGATTAATGCGCTGCACCCCGGTGCGGCAAGAGCATTTGATGTAGACATTTCCGACCCTGCACGTGTGGAAAAGGCGGTACTGGAAACTGTTGAGTTATTCGGCGGTTTGGATATTGTTTTTGCCAATGCGGGAATTAACGGTGTATCGGCACCCATTGAGGAAATTCAGGTTGAAGATTGGCAACAGATTATTACAACCAACCTGAATGGTACATTTTTCACGATTAAATATGCATTGCCTCACGTGAAAAAACGGGGTGGCGGCAGTATTATCATTACGAGTTCCATCAATGGCAATCAACGCTTCTCAAGCTTTGGCATGTCGGCGTACAGCACGTCCAAGGCAGGACAGGTTGCTTTTGCCAAGATGGCTGCACTTGAGCTGGCGAAGTTCAAGATACGTGTAAACGTGATCTGCCCAGGAGCGATTGCGACAAATATCGATCAAAGTACGGTCAAAACGGATGATCTACAGCAGATCATTATTCCGATGGAGTTCCCGGAAGGACAGCAACCGCTGGCGGACGGGCCGGGTCAGCCGGAACATGTTGCCGATCTGGTGAGCTTCCTCGCATCGTCCGAATCCAGACATATTACCGGAGCAGAGATCGTCATAGATGGTGCCGAGTCATTGCTCAGCTAAGTGAGCATTCTGGATAAATTTCATTTTTGCTAAGGCGTGTCTTAGGGTGTGTCTGCGATAGTCGTTCCTCTGGAACGGCTTTTTTTGTTATAATGCTAACATTCGAATAGAGATACTGAAGAGCAGTAGGGTACATTCATTAGGAGCGATTATATGCATATAGAGTTACCGATACAAGAGATTATTCCTGAGTTAAGACAGTTATTTCGGGATCAAGATACAGGTGTGTTAATTGCAGAGCCAGGAGCGGGAAAAACGACTGTTGTACCGCTGGCTTTGCTGGAGGAGCCGTGGATTGCTGGACGGAAAATCATTATGCTGGAACCCCGAAGGCTGGCTGCGCGTTCGGCTGCATCGAGACTGGCGGCTACGCTTGGAGAAAAAGCGGGTCAGACCGTAGGATATCGTGTACGCATGGATACCAGGGTGAGTCAGGCGACGCGTATTGAAGTTGTGACGGAAGGGGTATTGACCCGGATGTTGCAGCAGGACCAGGGTCTTGAGGATACGGCGATGATTATATTTGATGAATTCCATGAGCGGCATCTACACGGGGACTTGGGCTTGGCCCTGGCATTAGAATCGCGAGCGATGTTACGTCCAGATCTAAAATTGCTGGTGATGTCGGCTACCCTAGATCCTGTTCCCGTCTGTGCATTGCTTGGCGAAGGTACAAGATCAATTCACTGTCCCGGACGCACGTTTCCGGTGGAAACTCGATATGTACCGAGACCGGCAGCTATGCAGTTGGAACAATTCACGGCTCAGACGGTGACCAGGGCATTAGCTGAACAGGAGGGAGACGTGCTTGTTTTCCTTCCTGGCGCAAGAGAGATACACCGTACAGAGCGAGAGTTATTAAACGGTTCTCTTCCTGCGCACGTGAAAGTTCATTCCCTGTATGGCAGTATGCCGATGGAACAACAGGATGAGGCCATACGGCCGGCGGCTGAGGGGTCGCGCAAAGTTGTGCTGTCCACTTCCATTGCTGAATCCAGTCTTACACTCGCTGGAGTCAAGATTGTGGTGGATGCAGGGCTGAGTCGTGCATCGGCATTTTCGCCGCGCACGGGCATGAGCCGGCTTGTCACTCTGCCGGTGTCCAAGGCGTCAGCCGATCAACGGCGGGGTCGTGCAGGGCGAATTGCCCCGGGGGTGTGTTACCGGCTATGGAGCGAAGAGGTTCACGGGGGACTGCCTGAGGCAGCTCGCCCGGAGATCACCTCCGCGGATCTTGCGCCGCTGGCGCTGGAGCTTGCCGTCTGGGGTGTCCAGTCCCCAGCAGAGCTACAATGGCTGGACACCCCGCCTGACGCCGCCTACGGCCAGGCACAGGCGCTGCTGCGCCAGCTGGGCGGCCTGGACGACGCAGGCCGCATCACGCCCTTCGGGCGGCGGATGAACACGCTTGGCGTGCATCCGCGACTGGCCAGCATGTTGCTCCGCGCAGCGGAGCTTGGGCTGGCCAGCTACGCCAGCATGCTGGCGGCACTGCTGCAGGAGCCTGCCGGCCTTCGCAGCAGTGGCAGTGCAGGCGCGGGCACGGACCTCCGCCCGCGCGTAGAGGCGCTGCTGACCGCGGACAGCAGCGGCATGCCGCAAGCGGCAACGGCTGTCGCAGACGGCGCGGCCGTGCGGCGCATGCTCCAGGAGAGCCGCCAGCTGCGCTCGGCGCTCGGCCCGGCGGCCGATCCGGTGCGGCCGGATGAGGACAGCTGCGGATTGCTGCTGTCCTTCGCCTATCCGGACCGGATCGGGCAACGCCGGGAGGACGGCCGCTATCTGCTGAGCAGCGGCCGCGGCGTACGGCTCGCAGCGACAGAATCGCTGAGCCGTTCAGCGTATCTGGTCGCAGCCGAGGCAGACGACCAGGGCGCAGATGCGCGCATCCTGCTGGCTGCGCCGTTGCAGGAGCAGACCTTGTTGCAGGCAGGACAGCACTTGTTGCACAATGAAGTGCAAGTGGCCTGGGATTCCAATACCCGCAGCGTGCGGGCACATAAGAGACTTCGGATTGGAGCCCTTGTGATTAAAGAGAGCAGTATTGCACAGCCACCTGAAGATCAGGTGCTGGAAGCGCTGTTAACCGGAATACGAATGGAAGGGCTGGATTGCCTGCCTTGGACAAAAACATCCAGACAACTTGCGGACAGGCTGCGGTTCCTGCATCTCCATCTACCTGAGTGGCCTGACCTGATTGAAGATGAGCTGACCGAAGAGCTGGCAGAACATCTTACCCCTTATCTGACAGGCATGCGTTCGGCAGCCGACCTGAAGAGATTGTCGATGCAGGATGTATTACTGGGTGGATTGAGCTGGACGCAAAGACAACAACTGGACGATGAAGCGCCGACGCATATACAGGTGCCCAGTGGCTCACGTATTCCTGTGGACTACAGTCGTCCAGAGGACCCCGCGCTGGCAGTAAGATTACAGGAGATGTTTGGACAACAGGAGACACCGCGTATAGCGGGTGGGCGAGTCCCGTTGACCATCCACTTGTTATCACCGGCTCAGCGACCTGTACAGGTCACACGAGACTTGGCGAATTTCTGGCGAGAGACGTACTTTGACGTCAAAAAAGATCTGAAAGGTCGTTATCCGAAGCACTACTGGCCGGATAATCCACTTGAAGCGGTCGCCACAAATCGGGCCAAACCACGGGGCAAATAGATGAATTACTTCGTTTTTAAAGACATCAACTATTTAGCTCCCAAAGGGCGCTCTTCATCAGGCTCAGACTCTGCTGAACAACCTTCAGTTTTGTAGCTTATCGAATCATTCTCTGCCTTAAAGAATAACCCTTTAACCAGGATGTGTCTCAAAACTCGCTAACGTGCATCTTTTACTATTTTTTCGTCCCATGTTACGTCACTTTTCCTTTTTTTCGCTCCATGCTGCGTTACTTTCCCTTGAGGTGCCCCGGCACGCATGCCGATAAATTCCGGCATGGAACGAGAATTCGGCAAAGTCTTCTTCCTTCGAGTGTGAAGGCACACCCCAGAGCGTATCTTCAAACCTGCCGAAGCCGAAGCGTAACTGGACGTGCCTAGAGCTGAAGATGGAGCAAGAACCATGGAGCGGAGTGCTAACGAACCTGTGACGTCTTATTCAGCGATTTGAAGCGCCCGTAGTAATCTAAGGAATCTGAAACACGCTATATTTGAATAACCAGCCGTTTAAAACGGGTTTGTCAGGTGATTTTGGTAAATAACGTGTCTCATGTTCCTTACAAACCTAAATGAAGACCGGAAGGCTAAATAAGACGTCCTCGGTTCCTTAGAAAATCGTCTGGGACAATCCGCTAGGATCAGCCAGTCTGGACTTCAAGATGTTCTGGACGCCGACGTTTTTCCACGTAAGAGTATGCCTGACAACGTACCACATGCCTGAGTTTGAAGGCACACCATGATGAGGAAAAAAATGAATGAACCCCAGCAATTATTACTATCAACACATAGTATATTGACTTGCAAACGTTTAAAAGAAACTTAGGCGGGTAATAACATAGCGAACCACTCAATAATATGAGGAGGGATTCACTATGCAGAAGAAAATCGTAGGTGTGTTTAATACAGAACGTGAAGCATCGCAGGCTATCGAGGGTTTGAAAGCACAAGGATTCACTTCAGACGAAATCTCCGTTGTTACACAAGATCGGGATGAACTGAAGGCAATTCGGGAAGAGACAGGTACCAAAGCCCCTGAAGGCGTGGCTGCTGGTGCAGCAACAGGTGGTGTCCTTGGTGGCGTAGCCGGTCTGCTCGCAGGTATCGGTGCACTAGCCATACCCGGCATAGGACCGATTCTGGCCGCAGGCCCTATCGCAGCAGCATTTACCGGTGCAGCTGTAGGTGCGGGAGCTGGCGGATTGGTGGGTGGACTTGTGGGTCTTGGTATTCCGGAAGAGGACGCTAAACAGTATGAGGAGTATGTACAGAATGGTAAAATCCTGTTGCTCGTAGATTCTACGGATCGGGACTCCGATGTGTATGATGTGTTCAGTGGCAACAGCCAGCTTAACCGAGACAGAGCTGAAGCAGCTCATCGCGGAGATGTGCCAGCCGAACGTCCGGATCTGGATATGGAAGAACGCAGATTGGAAGCTCAAAACAAGGCAGCGCGATTCGGTAACAATACATTCCTGTAATCTTGCCGCGAATATAATCGATATGAAATAAAACCCAATGACTTATTATCTGCAAAATGGAATGACATATATGATCCACCAGATGGTCATTAGCCGGTTTCCTTAAGGGAAGCCGGCTTTTGTCCCTGTGTTGCATATGGGTGGGTGTCAATAATGTCGGATGGTGTTTTTACCCAGTCAAGCAGGGAATAACAATACATATAACAGTACAGCCAAAGCGAGTCCAATCACCAGTAGCATCCATGTGAGAAACCGAATTAATCCAGTCGATGCCTGAAACGTCTGTTCATTGATTTGTGTACGCTTCCGATGATACGCTGCTGCCGAATAGACAATGATGGATATGCCGCCAATCAGAGAAGTGATACCCGTAATAATCGCCGCAATATGTGCAAGTTGATCATACGCCGACGAATTGAAACCAAATCCGGCAGCAAGAAAGCCTATGCCCGCCATGGCAATACCCGTGCGCACCCAGGCCAGAAAAGTTCGCTCGTTAGCAAGATGTTGCTGGACATACTTGGAATCGGTAGTGGTTACGTCTTTGTCTGTTAAAGAAATGTGAATCAACTCCGTTCAATAATATACGGCTTCATTTTCATTATATCTCTTATCGTAAAACCAAGAAAGGATGGCTGAAGGTATGCCTCGCAAAGAACGAATTACAGAATTAGAAAGCTTAAGGGGAATTGCCTTTGGAGCGGTTGTTCTCCAGCATTCCATCGCACATTACTCTCTGGTCCCGGAAACGAGACTGGAGGATGGCGTGTTACTGGCCATACTGCTGATGCTCTCCAAATTTGCAGTTCCTTTATTCATATTCATAACAGGTATGGTGCTGTTTTATAACACGGGAGACAAGCTGCATTACGGCAAGTTTATGAGAAAAAGAGTAAACGACGTGATCGTGCCTTACCTGATCTGGTCACTCATTTATTTTACACTTGCACCGCGGGGCTGGACCGGATTTGGATGGAATGACATCCCAGACCTAGGCCTGAAGTTGCTTACGGGCAAAACGACTTCACACTTTTGGTACATCATTATGTTGATTCAGTTTTATCTGTTATTTCCGCTCTTTTTGCGAGCCATTCGTTATGTATATAACCGATATGAGGCCAAGGGGCGCTTGATCGCATTATTGATTTCTGGTGTGGTGTATCTTGTACTTGCGGATCAATTAAGAAACATCGCCAAGTTCATGGAACGGCTGAATATCCCGGTGCTGACAGATGCTTTTACAACGTATGCAGACCGTAATTTCCTCTATTTCTTTATTTATTTTGTACTTGGTGCAGCAGCGGGGTTATCCGTCCAGCACTGGAATGAATGGATTCATCGATTGCGCTGGATATACTGGACAGTGTTTATTGTTCTGGGTCTGCGGTTTACTTATTTATTAATGCTGGAGTTTCAAAAGCCGGAGGGAATCAAAATTACGTTCTACACAGTCAGCTTGATCCGCCCTGATATGGCACTCTTTCTGATCGCTTCCATTATGGTCATGTACCAGCTGGCCGGAAAACTTCACAACCTCAGGGCTACACGATTGCTGGGATGGATTGGTGGTGTATCGTATGGCGGTTATCTGATGCATATGTTGATGCTGCGGTATAGCTACATTCCGGATGAGTTGTTTTACGTTGCTATGGGTTGGAACCCTGTCGTCCGAATGATCATCACCTGGTTGTTAGCTCTTACATTATCCTGTGTAGTGACATGGCTTATCTCGCGTGTAAGCTGGGGCAAATGGATTGTGGGAACGGTACCGAAGTCTGTCCGCGATAAATGAATCCATCAACATATGAAAAATTCACAATAGATCACCACAGCCTCACAGAAGTGTACGGGAGTACGAGAGTATACGAACACAAGATACAGAGCACAGGTATCACAGCTTTTACAGCTTTTGCACAGACTTTCTTGTCATTAACATTCGATCTCACGACACCCTGAGCCCTGAAATAAACAACTTTTGAACAATTTCATAACTCACTAAAAATGAATTTCTGTAACTGGATATAGACAAATTGAACCGTTTCGATCTATATCCAGCCTTGATTGAAGCAGCTAAAGGTATTATGAAATTGATTCTTTTGAATAAAAAATAAAATTTCATTACATGAAAAATTCACAACAGAAAACCTTTTTCCGTGCTTCCCCCAGGTTAACGCGTATTCACACGATTTCTTGCTCGCCCTCCTTGAAGATAGATAAAAGGGAGGCAAAGCGGAGAAAGATGGCAGAACCCGAACATAAGTTTTATAATACTAGATATATAGGTTCTGACAGGAGGGGAAAGAACGTGGCTTTTATGATTGCACAGCGGGCATTTATCAAGCTGTATCTGATTACGATGGTTGAACAGCACAGAGGGTATGGTTACGAGATGCTGGAGGCGATGAAGCAGGAATTCAAAGACTACGGTTATGTACCACCACAGAGCGAGGTATATCGGGCATTACATGAATTGGTACAACAGGGTGTATTTTATCGAACGAAGAAGCTGAAGGGTAACGATCCAAAGGTCGATTTTCAGGAAATCGTTTTATATCATTTCACGGATGATGGTGCGGAAAAAGCTGAGTTATACAAGAAACAGGTCAAAACGGATCTGGATCGTTGTCTCGGCATGTTACACAAGGCAGAAGAGGACAACTACGGTACGAAAGGAAGATGAGCATGAACAGACAGTTACAGTGGGGTGTACTCGGTACGTCAACCATTGCCAAAAATGCAGTCATTCCGGCGATCCAGCAGTCTGAACGTGGTGAGGTGTTGGCGATTGCCAGCCGTAGCAAGGAAAAAGCGGAAACCCTTGCCGAAGAACTCGGCATTGCCAGATCGTATGGCAGTTATGAAGAGCTCATCGCTGATCCGGACATTGAAGCCGTCTATATTCCTTTGCCTAACCATATGCACAAAGAATGGACCATCAAAGCGGCACAGGCTGGTAAACACGTGTTGTGTGAGAAGCCTGCTGCCTTGAATGCAGATGAATCGGCAGAAATGATCGAGGTATGTCATCAGCAAGGTGTTCTTTTTGCAGAAGCAATTATGTATCGATATCATCCCAAGCACAGACGTGTGCAAGAGATTATAGCTAGTGGAGAGATTGGTATCGTCAGAGCCATCCATGGTAACTTTACCTGTAATACCGCTGATGACAAGGAGAATGTAAGGTTCAAAAGAGAGATGGGCGGCGGATCATTATTCGATCTTGGCGTGTATCCGATCTCGGCGGCCCGGATGTATCTGGGACAGGAACCGGAAGCGGTGACAGTTCACGCTCTATTCTCGGACGAGCATGATGGCGTGGATATGATGGCGTCGGGACTGGTAGAATTTCCGAATTCGGTAGCTTTAACTTTTGACTGTGGCATGTGGGCTTCAGGTCGAGCGGAGATGGAGATTCTCGGGACGGAAGGGCGGATTGAACTACCAAAAGTGTTTGGCTGGGAGAACAGTGATATTCCACCTCAGATTATTGTGCACACCGATTCGGTCAGCCGTGAGGAACGTGTATCCGTGTCGAATTCCTATGTGCTTCAGGTGGAGACGTTTGCAACGGCTGTGCTTGATGGAGCATCCCTACCTTTCAGTCCGGAAAATACCATTCAAAACATGCGCGTTATTGATGCGTGCCTGGAATCGGCTCGAACTCGTCAACGTGTGAAATTGATCGGTTAGATTAGGTCAGGTCAGTTTAAACATACTAGAAAAGTAGACTCCATCTTCAGGGATGAGAGTCTTTTTTCTATCTTAAAATGTTACAATTATAATATTTTACAAATTAGACGTCTTTATTTGATATTTCTACCAAAATGATGTGATATAAATAGTCATGAGATGACTTGTTTACTATAATCTAGCAGAACATACAACTAGACTGTTACAGCTTACAGAACGCATATCGTGACAACGTTCATCTACTTTGAAGGATCGGGAGGCCGGATTGATGAAAAAGTTGATATCCACCGCATTACTGGCATTGTTGTTAACGTTTGTTTTCCTCACAGGTTCACAGTTCACTCCAGTCGCACAGCAGAAGGCATCTGCTGCAACATGTACCATCATCAATACGTTTACGGGTGTAGCAAACTATTTGAGTGCAAACGGAACGTTGCCATGTAACTTTATTACCAAATCACAGGCAACAGGACTCGGCTGGGTAGCGTCAAAAGGAAACTTGGCTGTAGTTGCTCCTGGGAAAAGCATCGGTGGGGACACATTTGGCAATCGGGAAGGGCTTCTGCCTTCGGCCAGCGGACGTACATGGCGCGAAGCGGATATTAACTATACTTCCGGCTTCCGTAATTCGGATCGGATTGTGTACTCCAATGATGGACTCATCTACAAAACGACAGATCACTATGCATCCTTTACACGTTTGAAATAGAGGAAGGAGCAGCCATGAATACCGTGATTCTGGATGGAGAAGACTTTGCTAGTAGCGTTGAACTTCATCAACAATTAAAGGTTAAGCTGAAGCTGCCGGATTTTTATGGCGGTAATCTTGATGCATTGTGGGATTGCCTGACGGGTACGATTGAACTTCCACTAGAGTTAAGATGGACCAACTACCAAATCAGCGAAGAACGACTGGGGAATGAAGCAGGCCGGGTACGTGATTTGATGTTGGAGGTACAGGCTGAACAGGCTGGATTTCAATTGCTTGTTGAGAAGTAGGCAGCAAATAAAGACAGTTCAAATACAATACGTCCAGCCGAGCAGACCACATGTGGTCTGTTTTTTTTGTGTTATAGGAGGTTGTTCAAAAAGGTTGTCCCAAAAGTCCCTGTGTTGATTACGAATTCTCTGAAAGAATAGCGAGCTATAACTTTGCTTACTTGTCGTTAAAATTATTTTCACGGAGGTGTTGATTTCTGCATAACTTACGTTAAAATAAAATTAACATGAAAAATATTTTAACGTTGAGGAGTGAAAAGGGATGAGCGATAACACAGCAGTTGGCAAGCAAGGTATGGGTGAGTTAATACGAATCAGACCGTACATGCAATTTATGCTTAGTAAAGTTGTATCCAGATTTGGTGATTCGATTGACTCGATTGCCTACAGTTGGATGGTTTACATTCTAACCGGTTCGAAAGTGTTGATGGGTACGTTGCTGGCGGTGAATTTTTTGCCCAATATCCTTCTGGGTCTGTTCGCCGGGGCTTTGGTTGATCGCATGTCTCCCAAAAAAGTGATTGTGATTACGAATACGGGTCGCGGGTTGTTGGTGGGTATTACAGCTCTGCTGTTTGGATTGGGCCAACTTGAAGTCTGGCATCTGTTTGTCATTACAATTCTGATTTCTTTGCTGGAATGTTTCACTACTCCTGCGGAAGTGTCCAGTGTCCCCCGATTGCTTCCCCAATCGATGCTGCTTTCGGGTAATGCGATGTCCTCTTCCGCAACCAGAGTGGCCGAACTCGCAGGACTTGCAGTGGCTGGTGCCCTTATTGCTACAATAGGCATTGCCTGGACGATCTTGATTGATGCGGGGTTGTTTGCGTTAAGTGCTTTAATGATGAGCCGAGTAGGCTACCCTGAAGTCTCAACATCTGCTAACAATGAAGATGAAACATTAACTGAAATGAATTCTCTTTCATCCGACAAAAGTAGTATATTCTCCGAAATGGCGGAAGCTTTTCATTTTCTCCGTAAACATGCCTTATTGTTAATTGTCTCCATCCTGTTTGCCTTCGTTAATTTCTGCCTGATGCCGTTTAATGTTCTTCGTACACCCTATGTCATTGAAACGTTGCATGCTGGCGCTGGGGGATTAAGTCTGCTTAGTGGGCTGATGGTGGGAGGTATGTTGCTCAGTGGTGTATGGTTGACACAAAGGGGAGCGAATTATCGTAAAAGTGTGCTGGTCATCAGCGGTATTGTCATGTTGGGTCTCAGTTATGCGATGACGGCACTACCCGCTTATATGACTTCCTTCCAACTGCCGGTTGCAGCGGCCTTTTGTCTACTGATGGGTATGGGGATTCCGCTGGCTACAACACCGCTGGCCACCTATCTTATGGAAGTGACCCCTTCGGAGATGCTGGGTAGAGTTTATGCCCTTCAGAGTATGCTCGTCTTGAGTGTTGCACCACTTGGCAGTCTGGTTTCGGGAGCACTTGCAGATTGGATGACCATGCCTGTTCTTTTTATCGTTTTCGGTATTATGCTTGCCATGTCAGCAGGTATGCTGTTATTTAGCAAAAGTTTTCGAAGTGCCCTGTGAAGATATTCAGAAGTGATCATTAGCCAATTTTCTGTATCAAGTCATTTCTCGCTCGTTTTGACCGAAGTCCTGACGCAACGGTATAATAGAGATATCGATGGACAACAGGTACCCCGGAAATGAGGATACAGGGATGGAGCACAAGGTTCTTTCAACAATTGAAGAAATTAAAATCTACTCCGATCCGTATCGGATACAGATTATGAATATGTTTAACAAGCAGGGCAGACCATCCACTGTTAAAGAGATCGCCGACCAGATGGGTGAGGTGCCAGCCAAAGTTCACTATCATGTAAAAAAGCTGGAGAAAATTGGTCTGCTGACCATCGTTTCCACACGTGAGATTAATGGGATTATCGCAAAATACTACGAACCATTCACCGGAGAGATCCATCTCCGTCACGAAGATGAAGACAAGGAAAACTCTCCATTGAAACAGGTGTTTCGGTCCGAGACGCTCAAATTATTAAATGAGATGTTCGAACAGAGTCGTCAGCGATTCATGCATCAGGCGGAAAACGAAGATCGGATGTTTCTCTCGGACATCACGCTCTATGCAACACGTGAGGAAGTAGAGCAGTTGTATAAAAACATCATAAAACTCTGTGAACCCTATACAACAAAAGAGAATCGACAAGGGGAACATGAGGTCTTTCAGTTATTCTCTGCTCTCTCTAAACCTATAGTGAAAATACCTGTTTCTAAGACAGATGCAAAAGAGAAAAAGAAAGCTACGTCTGATAAGGGTAAAGCAACTCCGAAAACGTCTCGATCTGTGTCTAAGCGGCAGGAATCTGCATCATCTGGTAGTGAGTCAGAAGAATAAATGGATGGAATACATGGGTTTAGCGTTATCGCTGGAAGCAAGTAATGGCAAATGTGAGAGACTGCTTTGGAGAAAACTAGAAAAAGCCGCCCAATGGCGGCTTTTTAATGCGTGATAAGGAAGGCTAATGGTGGAGCGCCTATTGAATTCATTTCAATTTTGACGCTTACCATTTCAGCTCATAACGAAGTTACATGTTCTCATCGTAACCCTTCACATCACGCTTGGCTGCGGTTGCGGGGGAGTTGGATGTACCATATTCTTCGACCGCTTCCCAGGCATCTGCGTTGTCGAACTTGCCGGCCCGCTGCTGTCTTCCTTCCCCAGCACCACTCGGAGGCATGGTCATTACTTCTTCTTCAACGGGCCGATCGTTGCTGATCTCCCGGTTAGGTGTGTCGTTAATACAGTAAGCGGTGTAGGGGATAGCCTCAAGTCGTTCGAAGGGAATATCTTCGCCGCACGTTACACAGGTTCCATATGTACCTTGCTCCATACGTTCCAATGCATCGTTCACTTGATTGAATTCGTCTGTTAATGTATCGTCAATCGCCAGATCACGGCTACGTTCAAATGTTTCCGTACCGGCATCTGCCGGATGATTATCATAGGAGGACAGCTCACCGGTTGAATCTTTCAGCGACTCGACTGGAGCACCGTCTTCCATGCTGGATTCAAAATGACGCTGTAAGTTTTCACGTTGCTCCAAAAGGGCATTTTTCAGTATTTGATGTTGATCTTTAGTTAATGTACTCATAAGGACATGCTCCTTTCCCGTTGTGGGGTGTAGTGAGTCTTTACCCGAATTGGATGAAAAGCAATCATTTTCGTGAGGAATAGGGCTGTATCGTTTTATATCTGACGGATTATGTGTTATAAAAAATAGAGAGAGAAAATGCCGTATGTTATTCACAGGAAATGAAACACGGCTTGGCTTATAATGGAGGTTGTCAATATGGATGAACATATGAAACGAAGATTGGATAAACAAAGACAATTGTTCAAACAATTGGGTGTGCAGCTAGATGCGTTATCGATACATGAAAAACAATTTAATTATAAACTTCGTGGTTATGATCCGGATGAGGTAGATGCTTATCTTGATCTGGTCATCAAAGATTACGAACGTTTCTATGCCAATATTGCAGATCTGATGGACAAATGGCAAGAACAGCAGTTAACGATCCGCGATCTCAAGTCGTCCGCGAAACCGGTGGAAGATCCAACCAAGATTGATCGCAAACAACTGGATGATATTGTGAAACAACTGGAATACAGTGTGCGACAGCTCAAGATCAGAGCACGTCCCGAAAAGGATCTGTTCTCTGAATAACGGCAGCATGTCCTGGATTATATTAAATAAAGGTGGTTAATCATGAGTACTCATTTTTCGGTCAGTGTGCATTGTTTGTTGTTATTGTCTCTCAGCGCGCCTGAACGAATCACGTCTGCACATATTGCAGGTAGCGTGAATACCAACCCTGTCGTCGTCAGACGTATTCTGGGCGGGCTGAAAAAGGCAGGATTGGTGAACTCCTCTCCTGGAACAAGAGGTTTTTACTTAGCGAAGCCATCAAGTGAAATCACATTAGCCATGATCTATCAGGCTGCCAAGGACGAAGGCCCATTGTTCCCGATCCACGGCAATTGTAACCCGGATTGTGAAGTAGGCTTGCATATAGACAGCTTGCTGACCAATCTGTATCAAGTTGCCGAGGCGAAGGTGGAGCAGTTCTTTGCATCCATTACACTCGAAGATATGGAACGTTCCTGTACTCAGATGCAAGCTGTTCCATCACAGACAGAATAGATTGTAATCAGAGGTAAAGGAAAGGTGGGTTGTTATATGAAAATTGTAGTCATCTCTGACACGCATTGTTCACGTAAATCACGGAAGTTACCGACTAGGCTCCTGGATGTATTGCCGAGTGCCGATCTCATTCTTCATGCCGGCGACTGGTCGGATTGGAGTGTGTACCCATTGCTTAGTGAGTATGCACCAGTTGAAGGGGTAGCGGGTAATACAGACCCGTCCGAAATCGCTGAAAAACTGGGATATTCCCGTATTGTTGAAGTGGAAGGGCTTCGTCTGGGGCTAGTGCACGGTCATCTGGGATCAAAGGGTACGGAACAGAATGCAATTCATACCTTTGCAGGCCAGCATGTGGATGCTGTGATCTACGGACACTCACATATCCCGGTGATGCATACCGTGGACAACACACT
The DNA here is from genome assembly GCF_037977015.1 of Paenibacillus sp. FSL K6-1122. Taxonomy (NCBI): domain Bacteria; kingdom Bacillati; phylum Bacillota; class Bacilli; order Caryophanales; family Paenibacillaceae; genus Paenibacillus; species Paenibacillus sp. FSL K6-1122. The sequence continues at coordinate 2,869,938 of NZ_CP150272.1, forward strand.
GGTATTTAATCCGGGGTCGCCTACGGATCGGCGTTTTCAGAAACAATACTCATTTGGCATCATGACAATAGAACAGGGGAAAATACAGGCTGAACACGTTTTCTTTGATCGGGATTAGAGAGATATGCGCTGGTTGCAAGTTGGACGAGTGCAAGAACCAGAACCAGCTACTGAAGTCTCGAATGGATAACGGACAGGGAACCTTTTCCTTAAATTTCATCTTATATATATGATTATTGTACAAGGCATCTTTGAGCAGATTTAAAATCTGTTCCAGGGATGTCTTTTTTGATTTTTGATCACATCATTCTCTTGGAAGTTATCTCTGAATGGGGAATGTGCTCTGTTCGTTATCTGTCATTCATCTGTTGGCGTTTTCCCCTATGGTGACGTTCAGTGGAGTGATACAATGCCTTTACGACATGAAATGAATACGTTTACATAAGGAGATGGATCATGATGAAACTGTCTGTATTCACGGTGGCTACCCCTGATCTGAATGCAGAAGAACTGGCATCGGCTGCGGCAGCAGCGGGAATTGATGGAATTGAGTGGAGATTCCGTGGAATTCCTGAAGATGCTATATCTGAAGAGCCTTCTTACTGGAGAAATAATCGATGCTCGGTAGATCCGAGCCGCTGGGAGGAACAGGTTCCTGTTTTTCGTGAAGCAGCGTTAGGGCAGGGTAGAAAATCCATTGCACTTGTACCGTATCTGAACTGTGGAGATCTGTCTGCCACCAAGCAAGCGTTTCAGGCTGCGGCTGGTTTAGGAGCATCTATGATGCGTGTTGGTGTCCCTGGATATGATCGCAAGACCAGTTATCCTGAGTTGTATCGTAAAGCCGTTGATTACCTGAGCGAAGTAAAGGATTTGGCCAAACAGTACAACATCAAGGCGATTGTAGAGACGCATCACCAAACGATTGCACCGACGGCATCGCTGGCCTATCGGCTTGTGCAATCGCTCGACCCGCAGCATGTGGGTGTATTGTACGATCCAGGCAATATGGTGCATGAAGGATATGAGAATCATCGAATGGGACTTGAGTTGCTGGGCCCTTATCTGGCTCATGTACATGTAAAAAATGCCGGGTGGTTTGAAGCAGAAGGGAAAGATTCGCAAAAGGCTAAGGTGGCTGAGAAGAGCAGCGGAGTGGCTCTGAATACGGCCTGGAAATGTCACTGGACACCGCTGACTGAAGGCATGGTGGATTGGGTACAGATGGTGCGGGATCTTCGTGCCGTTGGGTATGACGGATATTACGGAATAGAGGACTTTAGTGGTGCCTTGGAATCCAAGGCGATGTTACAGCATTTTGCAGACGTTTTCGCCGAAATTGAGCGTCGTGTGGACGAGGAGGAGCAGTCATGAGTATCGTACGAGTAGCGGTGATTGGTATTGGAAACATGGGAGCAGCACATGCCAGAACGTTGGTGGCTGGAGAAGTACCCGGTGCAGAACTGGTTGCCGTATGTGATGTAAGAAGAGAGATGGAGAGCTGGGTATCCAGTCATCTTCCGGCAACGGTAACCTATTGGCAGGATGCTGAGCAGATGATGGCTTCGGGTACGATTGATGCAGTCATTATTGCAACGCCGCATTATGATCATCCGGAACAAGCCATTCAGGCTTTCCAGCATGGCTTGCATGTCATGATCGAGAAGCCGGCCGGTGTATATACGAAACAGGTACGCAAGATGAATGAAGCGGCCGCAGCCAGCGGTAAAGTCTTTTCCATGATGTACAACCAGCGGACCAATCCACTCTATATTAAACTGAGAGACTTGATTGCTTCAGGGGAACTGGGAGAGGTACGGCGTACCAACTGGATTATTACGAACTGGTATCGATCCCAAAGTTACTATGATTCCGGCGGCTGGCGGGCAACATGGGCAGGTGAAGGGGGCGGTGTACTGATTAACCAGGACCCGCATCAACTGGATCTGTGGCAGTGGACCATCGGCATGATGCCGGTGCGAATGCGTGCTTTCTGTTCGTTTGGCAAGTATCGGAACATTGAAGTGGAAGATGATGTAACAGCTTATGTGGAGTATGAAAATGGAGCAACAGGTGTCTTCGTAACGACTACTGGAGAAGCACCGGGTACCAATCGATTCGAGGTCAACGGAGACCGGGGTAAAATCGTGATCGAAGATGGAAAACTTACGTTCTGGCGACTTCAGGAATCTGAGCCTGAATTCAATCAGCGGTTTACCGGAGGTTTTGGACAGCCAGAATGCTGGAAATGCGAGATTCCGATTACAGGTGTGGAAACGGGTCACCCGGGTCTGATTCGTAACTGGGTTGATGCGATTCGTACAGGCGTACCACTTATTGCTCCCGGTGAGGATGGTATACACGGATTGACGTTATCGAACGCTATGTTGCTGTCCACCTGGACGGATAACTGGGTGGATCTGCCGATCAACGAGGATCTGTTCTATGAACATCTGCAGGAACGTATTGCTGGATCAACAACGAAGAAAGACAAGGCATTCAGTGGCAGTCAACCTGCTGATTTGAGTCAGACGTTTAAATGAAGACGATTTGTTATGTAAGACGAGTTCATTGTAATCAACATTTTATAATAAGGATGGGATGACATGGCTAAAGACGGAATGTTTTATGCACCAAAAAGTGTTACAAAAGAGGTCGTATGTGGTCCGGGTGAGTTCACGATTGCTGCTGTTGCGCTGGATCACGGACACATCTACGGCATGGTTGGGGCATTGTTGGAGGCTGGTGCTACCCTCAAGTGGGTGTATGATCCGGACCCGGCGAAGGTAGAGGCATTTCGGAAGCAGTTCCCACAGGCTCAAGTCGCTGGATCTGAAGCGGAGGTGCTTGCAGACGATGAGGTGTTGTTGGTGGCAAGTGCAGCGATCCCTTCAGATCGTGCGCCGCTTGGCATGAGGGTTCTGGCCGCGGGCAAGGATTATTTTACAGACAAAGCCCCGTTCACCACGCTGGAGCAATTAAACCTTGCACGAGAAGAAGTGAAGCGAACGGGCAAGAAGTACATGGTGTATTACAGTGAACGGCTGCATGTGGAAAGTGCGATTTATGCCGGACAGCTCATTGAACAAGGGGCAATCGGCAAAGTAGTGCAAGTTATGGGTACAGGCCCACATCGCTTAAATGCCGGAGGAAGACCCGACTGGTTCTTCAAGCATGAGCAGTATGGCGGCATTCTATGTGATATCGGGAGTCACCAGATCGAACAATTCCTGACGTTTGCATCATGTACGGACGCTGAGGTAGGGTTCAGTCGTGTGCATAACTTCAATCACCCACAGTTCCCGGAACTGGAAGACTTCGGTGAAGCTTCTCTGATTGGTGACAACGGAGCGTCCGGTTACTTCCGAGTGGACTGGTTCACACCGGATGGTCTGGGCACATGGGGCGATGGGCGTACAGTTATTCTGGGAACGGACGGTTATATTGAGCTGCGGAAGTATATCGACATCGCAAGGGAACCTCAGGGGGATCAGGTGTACCTGGTCAATCATGAAGGGGAGTACCGCTACAATGTAAAAGGCAAGGTTGGTTATCCTTTCTTTGGTCAACTCATTCGCGATTGTCTGGACCGGACCGAGACCGCTATGACACAGGAACATGCATTCAAAGCGGCAGAACTCTGCCTGATTGCACAGCATAAAGCGATGAGTGAGCGCGTGGTGTGGAGCAGCGGAGCGAAGTAAATGTTAGGTGAAGGAGCGCAAGGGGAGAAAAGTTTGATCACTGAAGGTTATCGGCATTCTTCTATTGTTCAGTGAGGAAAGAGCAGCCCGGGTGTAAACTGCATCCTACGTGTTAGTTATGGCTAACATATAGGACAGTTTACTCGGGCTGCTTTTTTGAGTACGTTTGTGACTTCGCAGATGGATTATTATGGGTTATATTATATGTAGTTCGGATGATGTTTGAAAAGAGAGGTATTTACGAAGTTCGTAGATATGATGTTATCCGAAAAAACTTAAATACTTATTAATAACAAAAGTGAAGCGAAAGCTATATCAGCTTGGATTAGGAGCAGAAGATTATGATGTGGATTGAAATGTCAACAGACGAAACACATGGAGGAAAAGGATGGGGATTTTCTCAATGTCTATGGTCTCCAGCATATAAGATCGTTAAGAACTCTAGAAGACCTTGGCCGTATTGGAATAGCTTGATACGTGTTAAAGAGGGAGACGTTATTTTACATCTTAAAGGTAATGCAGAGCCTGGATTTGTAGGATATTCTATTGCTGAAGCTGATGGCTTTGTTACAGATCTCAGACCGCCTAATCCCGGAAGCCAATGGGATTATGCAGAAAAGTTTAACAGAGTAAATTTAAAAGACTTTGAATTATTTACTGAAAAAATTTTGCTCAGTAAATTATTCAGTCAAAAGGAAAGTCAGCTTAGATACTATTTCAATATAAATAAAATCAAGAAAGGCAATGAAAAAAAACTTTTGTTTTATGTAGTTCAAAACGATAGTTTACGTAGGCAGAATGGAGCTTATTTGTCAGAGTTAGATAGGATATTAAGTGATATTCTATTTGATGAAATTACAAGCTATACAAACGTTAAAGAAACTAATATCAGAAAACAGGTAAAAGCATATGAAAGTCAATCAAGTTTAGCAATTCGAATCGGACAAAATGAATTTTCGAAAAATGTTAAAGAAAACTTTCACAATAAATGTTGCTTTCCTAGTTGCGAAATTAGCGATAAAAACTTTTTGATAGGGTCACATATAGCACGATGGTCGGACAGACCGGAATTAAGAGGAGAAATAGATAACGGTTTGTGTCTTTGTTTAATGCACGATAAAGCTTTTGAAATGGGCTTATTTACTTTAGATAGTGATTTGCTAGTATCAATAAATACTGAGCGCTTAGCCAATTATGGTAATCCAATAAATCGAATAAAAGAATTTAATGGTTATCCTATCAAGCAAGCGCAAACATGCGTTAACACTGATTATTTAGAACATCACTGGACAAGAATTGGTTTTAGACCTTGAACAAAGAAGTATAGCTGTTTCAAAGAAGCCTGTTTCTTCGGATAACATAATATTCACGCTGCGAGAATTCGCTCTTGGTCCGGCTTTCGCCGGACACCCGACATACGTCGGGTCGTGAATACAGGAACGTTATACGCAACCACCCAGGAGTAATTGTATGCGGATCAAGGAAGGGGATAAATTGAATGATATTGAATTTGGAACTTGCGGATATTTTAGAAAAATCTGAAATTAATTATATGGTTGATCGAATGACTGCAATCAGAGAACGAGAAGGAAACCCTGAGGGAATTGAAATAAAACGATTCGGGGAGAGCACAGCGTTTTATAGTAAAACCATGCCATGGGGTCTTTTTAATAATGTAAAGGGAAGGATTTCTGATGATGTCATTGAAGATATCCTAGACTTTTATAATGAGCGGGAAAGGAATTTTGAGATTCAAGTCATCCCGGGTAATATAAATCAAGAAGTTATGAAAAAACTCCATAATAAAGGCTTTTATCAATCAGGATTTCATACAACGCTTTTTTGTGAACCTGGAAATCTAAATTCGTTTGATCATCATAAACTGGAAATTCGTGAACTACTCGAAGATGAGTTCGATACATATGCAGAAATTCATTGTTTAGGTACAGGATTATCTCTTGATGGGAAAAAACACGTGGCTGCAAATAACCGAGTACTGTTTTCCCGTCCTGGATGGCACTATTATTTGGGGTTGGATCAGGGCTATCCAGTTGCAGTAGCTGTAATGTATATAGAGAACAATGTTGCTTCATTAACATTTGCGACAACACTACCTGAATATCGAAATAAAGGATTTCAAACAAATTTATTACTTAGACGAATTCATGATACCTACAACAATTGTAATCTCGTTGTGAGTCAGTGCTCATTTTGCTCGCAAAGCCATCGGAATATGGAAAGAGTGGGTATGAGAATTGGATATACCCGGGCAACATGGACAAGGAATTAATTGTGAGGGGAAATTTAGGCTGGCATCGCCTAACATAATATTCAAGCAGCGGCCCTTCGGAGCCTTGGTCTGCGAGGTGGATTTCGAAGAGGCTTTTCAGCAGACAACCCCTTCGGGGTTCGTGAATACATGAACGTTATCTGACATAAACTATTACATTTTAGGAGCAAATAATGAATATCACTTTTTCGAAATGGGTGCAATATTATCGAAGAAATAATCAGAATCTCAAATATATTCATTGGGATGACAACTATAAATTAACAACTAATGAAAGAGAAATAATCATTAAGTCAATTCAACAGTTTCAATTAGGAGAAAACTCTGAAGGTAAATATCTAATTAAACGTGCGCAAGAATATGTACATCAGACGCAAGATCAGGATTACTATGAAGCGCTTATAGAATTCATTAAAGAAGAACAGAGGCACGCTAGAGATCTAGGCAGATTTATGAAGGTACAGGGAATCCCACTCCTTCGTAGACATTGGGTGGACAATGTATTTAGAAGATTACGTCGATATGCGAGTTTAGAACAATCAGTCATTGTTCTATTAACTGCTGAGATTATTGCTAAGTTGTACTATAAAGCCTTGCAAAAATCTACAAAGTCAGAAGTATTAATCGATTTATGTAATCAGATTTTAAGTGATGAGGAGAAACATGTTCAGTTTCAATCTGAAACACTTCATAAATTTGCTCAAAATAGAAGCGTTCTCTTTAACAGAATAGTTCATATCCTTCGTAGAATCCTTTTTGAAGGAACGCTAATTATAGTGTGGTATCAACATAAGCCAGTATTTAAAGCTGGGGGATATAAACTCAAAAGTTATTACTATGAATGCCATCATGAGTTTAACTTAACGAAGAAGATTATAGCTAATTCACAGTAGAGGTTTACGTCAGATAACATTATATCCAAGCTTTGGGTCCTGACGCTCCCTCGGTCAGCCCGAAGGGAATTGGCAGGGAAGTGGAATCTGGCGGACACATCCGCACCGACTAACCGCATCGCGGCCGTCTTTTGACGGAGCCTTAATTCGGTGGGACGTCGTGAATACAGAACTTTATAGGTGATCAGCGTAAAAACAGTATAACAATTCATTATTTTATTTTGAATAGGAGTGAAATCATGCTGGAAGCGGTTATTTTCGATATGGATGGTACACTATTTCAAACAAACAAAATCTTAGAGTTATCGTTAGAAGAAACATTTACTATCTTAAGGTCTCTAAATGAATGGTCGAGTGAAGCTCCAACCCAAAAATATCGTGAAATAATGGGAGTTCCTCTACCAGTAGTTTGGGAAACGTTATTACCGAATCATTCAACTGAAATCAGACGAATTGTGGACGAGATCTTCCTAGAGAAGCTAATTACAAATATTAATAATGGCAATGGCGCCCTATATCCTCATGTCAACGAAATCTTTGATTACTTGAAACATGAAGGCTATTTCATTTTTATTGCAAGTAATGGACTAAACGAATACCTCAATGCCATCGTTAACTGCTACAAATTAGATAAGTGGGTGGCAGAAACTTATAGCATCCAACAAATAGGAACTCAAAATAAGGATGACTTAGTCGGTCATATTCTTAAAAAACATCACATCAGCAATGCAACTGTAGTTGGGGACAGGATTTCTGATTTCAATGCCGCAAAAAACAATGGGTTGAAGGCTATTGGTTGTCGATTTGATTTTGCCCAAGAAGGGGAGCTTGCACAAGCGGATTTTATTATTGACGACTTACTTGAATTAAAAAATATATTTAAACATCAGGGAAAATAGAATGATTTTGTAATTATATCGAAGAAGACGCTGAAATCCTATAACACCATATTTAAGCTGCGGTTACCCCTTGTTCAAAATGATGTTTTTGGCAGGGGAGTTGATTCATGTGACAACTTGCTGCGCAAGTTCGTGAATACAGAACGTTATACGCAACCCCTTAAGAATGTTAAACCATGCAACCAATTAATATAATAAATATAGGTGAAAGAATACATTTACAACGTAGCAGTTGAAAACCAGGATGAACGGAATATTAGAAGGTGTACCATATAACAATAAATTTCCACATCGTTAGTTATGCTCCTTGGTCATCAAGAGGAATACCAGAAAGCGGATTCATAATAAAGTGCAAACTAAAGAATATTTCTATTATGCGAAAGAGAGGATCAAATGAATTATCATTTTGGTTTTTCATGGAAGGGTCTGATCATCTTTTTATTACCAATGATACCAAATATATTTTATTTTTTAATTCCTGCGTCAGATATATCAGGAAACAATGCAAATAGCTATTTGATTTTAGATGTTTTGGAGCACGGAAGTCAGGCGATATTTTTCTTTCTTCTGATATTTGTTGTAAGAAAACAAGCATCTGAAATGCGATGTCCGTATATAATTGGTATGGCAATAATGTTGATTTTTTATTATGGGCTATGGATATTGTATTTTACAGGCAACGCAAACTCGATTATTTTTTTGGGGATGGCCGTTCTCCCGGTAGTATATTTTATATTAGCTGAGATTTGGCTTCAAAATTATCTGGCTATTATACCAACAGTACTTTTTGGTATTGTGCATGTCATTAATACATATTTGTCTATTGCGAATTAAAGGGAGGACAACAATCCTCTTAAATTTTGATTGTTCGTTCAGCATGTATTCTATATCAAGGATTAAGTCCCGAATGGTGAGGTTAGAAGTAAGCCATAGCTTAAGGCAGGGGTGTCCAACGTGAGCAGTAATCTGAATGAAGCCATCGGCAAATCTCCGGTCCGAGGAACACAAGCCTCTTATAAGGCTAGCGTTCATTGGATGAAGTTACTACACAAACCAAAGTTGATACTGCTGAAGGCGTACGAGAGTAAATGAGGGCATCTTTCCTATGCGGAAACGGATTTGATAGGAGCAAAAGATAGAATCCAAAAGATAAAATACGTAAAGACATATTAAATATATAAAACACACAAGACATATAAGGATGTGGAATCGAAGAAGAAAGGGCAGCGTATAACAATGCATTATTGCTTCGTCGCTGACGCTCCTCGGTCTTCAAGAGGGATTTCGGAGAAGTGGAATCAGGCGACACATCCAACCGGCTAAGTGGCAAAGCCACCCGGACCTCCGGTCCTTAAGACGTTTGGACGTCAGAAATGCGCAACGTTATACGCAATACCCTGAAATTAAGAAGAAACTAAAGAACAATAAAAGAAGAAACATAATAAAACTTAATTGAAGGTGATAATTATGAAAGATTGGGACTACAGTAAGCCTTGGTTCCATGGCTCGCCATTATTTCTAAATGAATTACTAGTCGGAAGCACAATAACTCAAGATCGAGAGTTAGCGAGAATCTTTTCGCAGAAACCATCTATTGTTTCTTTTAATGAGAGTGGCGCAAGATTTCATAATGGTAAGTTATGTGGATACATTTACATAATTGATGAGGAAATTATAAGTGAGGATGTATATCCACATCCAGCAACTACCATGAAACCTGGTGAAGAATGGCTCATAAAAAGAGGATTAAAAGTACGAAAGATAGATGAAACAAAAACAAGAGCGGAAGAACAACTTTCAGAGGAAGAGGAGGTAGAATTATTGGAAAAGCTAAATAACAGATAGCCCATAGCTTAGTCACAGAAGAGGGCACTGCAAATAACAATATATTCACGCCTCGGGCCATTCGGCCCTGGGTCAGGCAGGGGAATTGGGAGCAGCCGGACAACCCTGCACTAGCTAAGTCCGTCAGACCCGGCTGTAGCCCTTAAGCCAGTGAGGGTTCGTGAATACAAGAACGTTATCTGTAAGATTGAAAAATGATTAAAACTGTAAAAAGAAAAAGTATATATTATCTAATTATAGAGTTAATTCAATTGCAACGTTCTGTTGCTAGAGGGGGAAGTGATCAAGGTGCTAATTTTGATCCTGCTTATAATTATTGTTATGGGAGTAGCAATTATAGATGGGAGATTAAAAAAGAAACTTGAAAATGATAAAAGAATTATTGAAAGATTAGATGTGTTAATTAATGAAGTGAGAGATATCCGTAAAAAATAGAGAAATAATAATCACAAAAGAAAATAAAGGTTTATTGTTAATTGTAAATCGCTGAAACCTATCAAATTCAAATCAGATGGAAAATAGGATTAAGTGGACTTGTTCACAAAATGTTAATAAGAAATATTATGATTATCAATAAATAAGTTATAATTCAACGTGTTATTTCTGCTCGAAGAAAGTCAATCCATCAGATAACATAATATTCAAGCTGTGGCTCCGATGGAGTCTTGGTCTGCGGGAAGGAATTCAGAGAGGCAATTCAGCAGACAACCGTTGGGGTTCATGAATACAGGAACGTTAGATGAAATCCCCAATCAATAAAGACTAATACTTTTGAGTGCATTTCATTTTTAAGGGGGAAACATAAATGATAGAACTTAGGAAAATAACATTTGATAATTTTTCAGAATGTCTGGACTTAAGAGTTGAGGAAGAGCAAGGCAGATTTGTAGCATCTATTATTTATACTCTTGCGGAATTATATGTTGTTATAACAAATAAAAGCAGTTTTATTCCAATGCCATATGCGATTTATTGTAATGATAAGATGGTTGGATTTATCGCAATGTCATATGTTATTTCTGAGAGTGAAGATTCTGAAAATTATTATGACATATATAGATTTATGATAGATAAACGATATCAGCGCAAAGGATATGGCAAAAAAGCAATAGAAAAGTCAATTGAGTTACTTCGAACTTTGCCGCATGGAAAGGCCTCAGAAGTCGTGATTCTTTATTCGCCCGAGAATAAGGTAGCAAGGAAACTTTATTCTTCTCTTGGTTTTGTAGAAACAGGGGAGTTAGATGAAGACGGCGATATTTTCGCAAAACTGATCTTATAAAGCAAGCAGGACTTCTATGTAGTAATTCGAAAAAATAAGGTGAATCATCTAATATCATATTAACGCATCTGGTATTCGCCCTAGGTCGCTGGGAGGGATATCGAGGGAGATGGGTCAGGCGACAATCCTGCACTGACTAAGTCCGTCGGACCCGTGCTGTCGCGCTTAAGCCAGTGAGTGTTCGTGAATACAAGAACGTTATAGGAAATCAAGAGAAAGCCTAAATAAATTATAAAGATTAGATAAATCATTAGTTAAGGACGGTGATTTCAATAAGTAGCTTGTTACTAACCTCTTGTGGTTTTTATACTGAAGATATTAAAAATCAATTTCTGGATTTTATTGATGGAGATATTTCTCAATTAAAAGTCTCAATTATTACAACAGCATCCCCTAGAAAAGAAACTAATAGATATGCACAAAGAGCAATGCAAGAGTTTAAGGACATGGGATTTCAGCATATCAATTTTGTAGATATTGAATTTGATGACCCGCAAATACTCTTACATAGAGATGTTATATATATTAATGGTGGGAATCCATTTACACTATTGTATTACGCTAAGAAAAGTGGTGCTGATGAAATTATCAGAACACTGGCCGCACAGAATGTAATTATAGTTGGAGTAAGTGCAGGAACGTTATTACTGGGGCCGAATATTAACATTGTCGATTTCTTTACTCCACAAATGAACACAATGAATTTAACGGATTTTAAGGCATTAGGAGTAACCGACAAGCTTATTTTTCCTCACTATGATAGAGAGGACATATTTAAAGATAGTACTAATAAAACAATTGAAGAGAGAATAGTAGAATTTGAATCCAATGAGAACTGTAAGGTGACAAGGCTTAAAGATGAAGAATATATCTCAATCTTAATGAACCAAGCACATTGAATCGAAGAAGCCCCTGAAATCTTGCAAACACCGTATTCACGCTGGGGCTACGCCCCTTGGGCTGTCAGTGGGGTTTCGAGGAAGTAGTATCCAGCAGACAACTCCTGTGAGGATAAGTCTTCGACCCAGTCGCTCCTTTAAGTCTCTCGGGTTCGTAAATACAACAACGGTAAATAAAATAACGAAGCAGTTTATATTGGGAGTTGATTCATTGAAGTATTCAACTGTAGTTCTTGACTTGGACGGAACATTATTAAATTCAAAAAAAGAAGTATCTAAGAGAAACGTAGATGCGGTCTTATCTTGTTATCAGAAAGGAATGAGAATAATATTTGCAACAGCTCGACCGCCCAGGGCGGTTAATTGTTTGCTTCCACAAGGATTAGTAGATATCGGGGCTTTTGTATATTACAACGGAGCTCAAGTGATATGTAAGGAAACCAAGATAGAAATTAATGAATCAATCCCTGCTAATGTAACTACAGAAATTCTTGATTACTGTTTGAAGTGTGACCCTCAAATTGAACTGACTATGGAAGTGAAGGATGAGTGGTTTAGTTTAAGAGAGCTTGATTATATGAGCTCAATGAACACACAATCAAACCCCATAGTAAAACCCTTAAAAGAATTAAAGCAATATGATGCCACGAAGATACTTCTGACTGGCAATAATCACAATTCTGGATTGTTTGAAAAATTCGAGGGTAGAGTGAATATACTAATTACGGATAATAATAAATTAGTACAAATCATGCCTCTTCTGGCATCTAAGGAAATGGCAATTACTAAACTCTGTGAATTATATAATGTAGAATTGGATTCCATTATTGTATTTGGTGATGATCATAATGATGTAGGCCTCTTTAAGATGGCGGGATATTCTATTGCTATGGGAAATGCGATTAGGGAATTGAAGGAAATCGCTGATGAAATAACCGTTAATAATGATGAAAACGGTGTTGCTGTAAGTCTAGAAAGATTTTGTGGGTAACTCAAGGTTACTTTATCTCACAGTACATTCATACACCATCGCACTTGCTCCTCGGTCGCCAAGAAGGATATCGGAGAAGTTGATTAAGGCGACACATTCAATCAGTTAAGTCTATTGACCCGTTCCCTACGTTAAGCTGCTTGAACGTCAGGAATACAAAAACGTTAGCCGAAAGAAGTTCTTTTTTTAGGAGGAGTCTATATGATATTAGAAAAAGTTATAAATAGAATTACAATACAAAGTGAATATAAGGATTTGGTTGATAAGTATGTGGATCATATTCTTAACGAATTCAAAGATAAGATTCATAGCATTTATATGTGTGGCTCGATTCCCAAAGGAACGGCTCAACCTTTTAAGTCAGATGCAGACTTTACTATTGTATGTGCAAATCCCGAAGATATTGATTACGAAAGATTGTCAATGATTAAAGACAGGCTTTTGGAAGAATATTCATTCGTCACTAAGATGGATACGATCATTTGCTCGATTGATGATGTATTAAGTAGACCGAACGATTGGGGTTTTTGGGTTAAGATCATTTGTGTGTGCATACATGGGGAGGACATTGGTGAAAAAGTACCCCCGATCATAATTTCTCCAGAATTCATTTTAGACTTAAATACAGATACCAAGGAGGAAGTAGATCGTGTACATCGATCACTTTCTAATGTTAGTGATCACTCAATGAAAACTAGATATATTAAAGGTTACTCTAAGAGATTAATTCGTGCATTATACTCTTTGGTTTTAGAAGATACAGGGGTATGGGAAGATGAAATCATTAAGATGAAGAATGCCATATTAAACTATTGTGAGATTAACGCCGCTTTAGTTGAGTATCTATATGCTTGTTACTTGGATTGCAGCAATGTACTTGTTGAAGAGTTTTTGAGAATTGCAGATGAAGTATATCGCTATTTTGAGAACGCTCTAAATACAATGGCTGCTTCCAGAAATTCATTCAACTGACACCATATTGACGCTCGGGGTCACTCTGAGAAGCGAGTGACCCTATCCAGCCCCCTAAGTCAGTCGGGACGTTACTTCATTAGGTGTTCGGCAAGCCTCACAACTATAAGTAGCGACTCTAAGGGGCCAGGACGTCGTCAATACAAAACGTTAGAAAATTGCTGTAATAAGAAATAAATAAGAGGTGCGGACAAATGGGGCAGACTAGTCCTAAGTTTGCTGATAAAGAATTAATTGAAGTATTATAAAGAAATTACATTTACCGCCACTTACTCCGTTTTCACAGGACTGGGAATATACGTTGGCTGATTCTTCGAAAGTAAATGAATTTATTACATATTATGAAAATAATAAATTTAACAACAAAGAGAAATTTATGCTGATGATAGTTATAATATCTTCATTTGATGATTATCTTTCCGAGGGAATAGGAACTGAAGAGATCAGAATTTGGAATCGAATAAAACAAAATATACTTAAAGACGATAAATTACATACAACAACGTTATATACAATCAGGCAAGAATTTACACCCCGAGGAGAGGTTTAGTTGTTCAATACAAACGCAATAACAAAATTTATAGGTTTATGTTTTATGTTCTTAGGCTATTGGAGATTAACTGATTTTGTAATTTTAAATCCGGTATTTACTTTTAGTTTCTCTATTGCTGGCTTCTTTTTCATATTATTTGATTTAACAACTCACCATTTTGAGCAATTAAAAAGGGAAAAAGAAAAATACTATAGTTGGAAAGGGAAGATTCTTAGATTTTTAAAACTCTCTCTACTATTCTTAACTGCATTTTCTATAGTAGCATTGCCTCATCTCACACTTGGTTGGGAACAGGAATTAATTTTGAAATTAAATGATGCAATTGTTCTTTTAGGTTTAGGTATTGTTGTTTTCCTAATCGGACTAAAATCAGACCAAGAAATAGATAACGTACTAGAGGTCTTTGAAGACGTAGAAAATAGATTGAAAAATATCGATGATAAATTTAGCGGTATAATAGCTAGTAAAGATGAAGAGATAGAAAAATTAAAACATGAACTTAAAGAACTGAGAGATGACTCAGGAAGCCCGGGAAGCATATAACAACACATTCAACGCTTCGGTCGCTGTCGCTCCCTCGGTCCGTTAGAGGCATTTCGAGGAAGCTTATCCAGCGATAACACCTGCGAGGCTAAGTCTTCGACCCAGCAAGGCGATTACTTCGTTTTATCGCCGCGGCAACCTTAAGCCTCTCGGGTTCGTGAATGCGGAGAGCGTTATGCGCCATTACCTGTAAATATTAAAGATAATATTTAAGGAGAAAACTTATGAAAGGTAAGATACTCTTATTAGTTTTTATTACAATAGTGTTTTCATCTTGCCAAAATAGTAGTCATTCGACTACCTTGAACAGCGAAACTAAATCAAAAATGAATTCTGAACTGTCTCCTGATGAAGTGAGTACAGGTAATGGAACAGAACCGAAAGAAATAACTGAAGGTCGATCAGATGCTTCTAACAATGAAGTGTTATCCATTAGCATTGGGAACTATGAATTGAAAGGAGAATTTTATGATGAAATGCTTCGAAATCCTATAGATCATGATTATGAAGTGGAATTTGATGAGGCTCAAAATTCAAAAGAGATTATTACAACAATGGGATGGGGGGCGTTGGAAAGCAAATATACAGAGATTTGGGATAAAGAGTTGAATCAAATATATAAAAAACTTCTTTCTAAGTTGGATAGAGAACCAAGAGAAGCACTAATCGAATCGCAGAAAGAATGGTTACAGTATCACTTAAAGGAAACAAAATTTGTAGAGAAGACATTTATTAATAATGGTTACCTTGGAACACAAGGATCGGTAAGCCTAGGCATGGTTATACGGGAGAGAATTAGGGAAAGAACAATGCAATTATTTGAATATCGATATTTGCTAGATGGTGAAGTTGAGTTTTTATACCAAAGTAAAAAATAAAGTTGGAATCTGGATCAAAGGTTTTTAGGTGATGCCTCGAAGCAGTAACGGCACATAACAATGTATTCAAGCTGGGGGGATACCACGCCTTGGTCGCCTGCGAAGTTTCGATGAAATGAATCCATACGACACTTTAATTTTACTTAAGATAAGAGCTATCTAAGGGGAATCAAAGTCAGGAATTGACATACGTTAGGTGAAACCGCGAAGTGCATTGAAAAAAAGGAGTTAGATGCAAACATGGAATTAAAACTTGTCCGAGTAAATTCTGAAGATAAAAGTATACTAATCAATTTATATGAATTGTACGAGTATGACTTCAGTAAATATACAGGTCGAGATATAGATAGAAACGGAAAATTCGAAGTAAACATAAATTATTATTGGGAAGGCGACGAAAGATGGAATCCATTTTTTATAGAAGTAGCAGGTAAACTCGTTGGTTTTATAGTAGTCCTTTTTGAGAATATGGATACTGATCCAGATCCGACGCATGTGATATACGATTTCATGGTTTTACAGAAATACAGAAGATCGGGCATAGGTCGTAAAGCAGCAATAGAAGCATTTAAGATGTACAAAGCGAATTGGAAGATTTCGCAAATGGAGAGCAATCTTCCGGCAAGGACATTTTGGAGAAGTGTAATAGAAAGTTTTAAAGGAACTAACTACACTGAACACTATGCACAAGATCGAAAAATATATATACAAGAATTTAGTACAAGAAATTAGAAAAAGAGGGTCATAAAACCCTCTAAATACTAGAATTCTGCAATTCACTAAATAGTTGTAGGGCATCTTTGAAACCTTGTATGTAGATACTTCTTTCTAGGATGGATTGGAGTGAGATTTGTGCGTCTTCGTAAAGAAAAACTGTATGTTGAAGTTGATCGGGCAAAGCATCACGAAGTGTTTTAAAATATTCATCTGTCTCAGCAGAAAGCTGAGTGTACTCTCTATGACACTCCAGAAGCTTAGTATAGAGCAAATCTAAACGTATTCTTATCAGTGGTTCTGTTAATGATTCTACAGTATTAATCATATTTAGTTCCTCCTTTAATTAACTCTATAAAGTTATTATATGACCTCTTAGAGTTAATTGCAAGGTGAATATTTGACTTTGTAGAGTTAAAACTTCGCTTTCAGTTGATGATTGCTAATATGAAAGATAAGATAGAATTACGGAGGGGAAAAGATGAACATAATCAAGTGTAATATACGAGAACTCATGGCAGAACATCGAATAGATGATATAACAGAATTGATGGCAAAATCGGGCTTAAGCCGGAATTCGATCAATAAACTCTATAGGGAAACAAATATAGAAACAACAAAGCTGGAAACTTTATTCAAGCTATGCGATACATTTAATTGTAAATTATCTGATTTGATCGAATACGTACCAGGAGAAAAATAAATAGTGAAGGTCCGGAGCCTTGGTCTGTGGATAGATTTTGAGAAGGAATTTCAGCAGCTCCCCCTTTGGGTTCAAGAATACAGAAACGTTATCCAATACTCCCAATCAAAACAACAAGCATAGGAGCAATATTATGACAATCATTTTCAAAGAAGTAAAAGACATTGATACACAAGCAATTCAAGAACTGTTTCACTCGGTTGACTGGAAATCAGGAGATTTCCCAGAAGATCTTAGACAAGCAATAAACAACTCGCATACGGTTATTACTGCATGGGATGATAACAAATTAGTTGGTTTAATAAATGCATTGTCTGACGGCGTGATGACAGTATATTTTCATTACATGTTAGTACACAAAGAATATCAATCATTAGGAATTGGAAAGAGAATGATGGAACAAATGCTTAGTCGATATTCTAATGTCAAAACAAAAGTACTTATATCCTATGATAGTGCAGAAAAATTCTATGGAATATTTGGATTTAAGCCAGAAGAAGGAACTAAAGCCATGTTTATTTCAGATATGGTATAGCATTGAAGTAAAGATTCCGATCAGATGAGAATTGATTAGATGAATTTGTTTTTGAGAAGGTCCTATATAAAGCTTCAATTCGGATATGAAGGGATACCAGATGATAAGTTATAAACCATTTCAAAAATTATTGATTGACAGGGAGATTAAGAAGCAGGAATTATTAAAAATCCCGGGGATCTCATCGGCAACGATGGCAAAACTCAATACGAATGAGTATGTATCTTTAGAAGTAATTGATAAATTATGTACGGCATTGGGATGCCAGCCTGGAGATCTATTGGAGCATATAGCAGATCAATGATGGGATGATAACATCTGCTGTTAACCAAAATTGAGATTCCGTCGTATGACATAAAGCAACGGCTCCTAACGGAGCCTTGGTCTGCTAAATGGATTTCGAAGTTGATATTTTGGCAGACACCTCCGAGAGTTTGTTGAACTGCATAAAAAAAGGAAGGTGATTAGAAATCACTGCAATAAATTAAAGAGGAGAAGCTAATTATGTCTAGACCTTTAAGAATTCATATTATAGGTTCAACTGGTAGCGGAAAAACATACCTTGGTCAAGTTTTGTCAGAGAAGTTAAATATAAAAATTCACGAACTAGATACAGTCATGTGGAGCAGTAAAGTGGAGTTTTCAGGAAAGAATTCTCCAGACATGAGAGATAAATTACTACATAAAATAATTGATAATGATAGTTGGATTGTAGAGGGAGTATATTATAAATGGCTTTCTGATAGCTTTTCAAGAGCAGATGTAATTTATTACCTAGATACTAATGTATTGATTCGACATTTTAGAATTATCATGAGATTTGTTAAACAAAGAATAGGCGCCGAAAGATCTATATACAAGCAAACATTAAAAGGACTAATTGAAATGCTTATCTGGAATCATAAATTTAATAGTACAAATCGGAAAGAAATCTGTAGTTTCTTGTCCCCTTATAAAGACAAAGTGATAATCTTAAAAACCAACAGGCAAATGATAAGTTTACTCAATGAAGGCAGTGAAATCACATAACTCCGTATTTACACATCGGGATATACGTCCCTCTGTCAGCAGAAGTTTTGGTAGAGGACCAGAAGGTAATATAACAATTAAACGGTGGACATTGATCCTTGGGCCCAATAAGCAGTACACCCAGCCTACGCTGGGTCTTATATACAGATAAGTATGTGAAATCGACGAAACTATTTAATGAGGGTGAACGATGAAGATAATAAGAGATAGGGAAGAACTTGAAGGAACTGGTTATATTGAAGTTTTACCCGGAAAGTACCTTGGGCAATGTTGGAATGAGGACTCAATTTACTTTGATGAAGAAGTATTCGGCTTTGTAGAGAAAACAATAGAAAATATATTTTCTGGATATGATCATTATGCATTTAACGAAATACATCGAAAAACGTGGGAGGTGATCCTTGAGGATTTGAAAACGCTTGCTAATCTCCTTGATGAAAAAGTAACAATGGAATTAATAAATGAACATGTATATTTCTTCTTTGGCAGTTCTAAAGATGAGTTTCAACAAGATTTTCTCAATAGTGTTCAGAGACTTCGTGAATTAATCATAGAGTTTGTTGTATGGGTTGAAAAGCAATTAACAACTCAAGATTTTGTTTCAGTTCTAGGCATTTAGCTATTCCATTCGAGGAAGAGTGGTTATTTAAACCACCATAGGAGGAATTAGAATGAAATTTATCGTTTCTGCTAGTGTAATCGTTCTCAATGAACATAATGAGATTTTACTTATGAAAGGTCGAAGAGGCTGGGAAATGCCTCAAGGTTGTATTGAAGAAGGAGAGACTATTAGGCAGGCAGCAGTCAGAGAAGTGAAAGAGGAAACAGGGATTGACATTGAATTAATAAAATTTTGTGGTTTGTATCAGAACATAACGCGCGGTGTATGCAACAATATATTTACTGGAAAACCGATTGGTGGAGCTTTAACTACCAGTGATGAAAGTGAAGAAGTGGGCTACTTTACTTTAGAAGAAGCTGGGCAAATGATAACATGGGGGAATTTCTATGAAAGAATTCATAATGCATTAGATGAGAAAAGCCATCCTTTTTTGATTGAATTTTCAGAATAAGGACATCCATCAGATCCTAGTTTTCTAATCCAAATACAGATATGAGAGTAGTTTAATATAAGGAGCAGCCCGGGAACAAAGGTTGCTTCTTTTTTTGCTTTTACACTTCGCAAATGGAACATTGTGGGTTATATTGGATATGATTTGGTTCTATAGTAGAGAAATGGAGAGGTGGTCAACCTTGGATGAAAATGTACGCTTTCCGATAGGACACTTTGAGCCAAATCTTAAACTCTCTAATGAGGACAGAATCCACATCATTGATCAAATTCCCGGAATTACGAAGACCATAAGAGAGGTTACAGAACATCTCAATGATGATCAACGTTGTACTCCTTATCGTGATGGCGGTTGGACAATCACACAGATTGTGCACCATCTTGCGGACAATGACATGAACGCTTATATCAGATTTAAGAGAGCCTTGACTGAAGATGAACCGGTGGCAAGCTCATATCGAGAGGATTTATGGGCATCATTACATGATTACAGGAATACGCCCATCGAAGATTCAATTTTGCTGATGGAGATACTGCACAAGCGATTTCTCACGTTGCTACATGGTTTACATCCCGATCGGTTTAGACGAAAATTCCAAACAGAAGTGTTAGGTACAATTTCATTGGATATCGCGATTCAAAGATTTGTATGGCACGGGCAGCATCATATTGCTCAAATTAAATCTTGTATAACATCGCAGGGGTGGTAGGTCTTATACATCTCAAGTGTGGAGGTAACATATGTGTAAAAGTGAATTGAGTTTCTAATTAGAAGCCTTGGCCTGCTGCTACCACTTACTGAGCATTTGTATGTAAACGAATTCAGAACTAGATGAGTGACTACGTTTTAAATATAAATTCAAATAGAAGTAATCTTGATTTAGGGGGATACAAATGTTGATTGAAGATGAAAAAGTATACCCTGATTGCGCAGTTGAAATTAGAATAGTAGACGTTGGCGGTTTAACAAAACCAGAGCTTATTCAGAAACTGGACCAACACTCTATTTTATTGAATAAATATGGAGAACAGTTGTTAAATGATGAGAGATTTGTAGTTCCCGGCACAAAGCAAAGCTTGCAAACGGTTGAGTTGACCGTCAGACAACTTGGATTTTCGGATGGTGCTATGACTTTTCAGCTCTTTCGAAGAGCAAATGATCTTGGGCTAGAATGTTGTCCGGTTGAGTTAGGACCTTATCTAAGAATGCAATATTTGGATCAGCCTGAGATATGTTCTACCAATATTTCAGAGGGTAACAAAGCTCAGTCCGGCTCTATTACCATAGCATCTGAAGCTCTTACGGAGGAAAATGATTTTCCAAAAGGTTTTTATCTCAGACGAATAAACGACAAGTTATGGTTACGAGGATATCTTGCCGACCATTTGCATATTTGGAGTCCTCATGATCGCTTTATCTTTTGCAGGGCTCAGCTTCTATTGTATTAGGATCGGGAAGATGTTTTGAAAGGAAAGGAGTGAAGATCAATGGATATCAAAAACAAAAGCGGAGATGTGCTTGGAAAAATTCAAATTGAATCCTTACGCGATAATGCGATTGACCGAATCGTCATTGACTTAAAGCCTGGTGACGGGAAAGCGATATACACCGCAGATGTTATAGAGAACCAATTCACGCAACAGACCAATTATGCACCCATTTCATGGGGAGACGGTTTGGAACAATTGCAGAAACATTATTCTCCATGGCAGCCGAAATTTCCGATTGATTCTGATATAGATGCCATTCATGTATTTTATGGATTTGATAATTTAACTCCGCAAGAAATTGATGAAATGATTGAAGAAAGTAACAGGTCAGGCAGAAATGTAGTGATTCGAGACTTGAAGCCTAATAAGAAGGTTGTGGGCATCAGCCTCACGTATCAAGAATACGGTGGTTATAAACTTAATATTTTCGGGACAACAAAAAGCCGGATCGCATTGCCTGATCATGATGGTACTAAGGTTAAACAGGTAGCCATACGTGGCGTCGAAGCATTTTATATTTTCAATAACGAAACTTCCCAATTGATATGGATCGAAGAGGGTGTGCATGGGAAGGCGCTACAATACGAGATCATTGGCGGAAACATGTCAGAAGATCTTGTGATGAAGATTGCGAAGTCAATGAACGGATAAATTTTATATTAATCAGAGTGAGGTGCAACGATGAGTTACAAAACTATTCTCATAGACCAATTAAACGCTTGTTATCATGACAAGAGCTGGTTTATACCGCTTCATGATATTTTGACAGACCTCAATGCGGCGGAGGCCGCTTATGTAAAGAATGAGGGGGAGCACTCCATCTGGGCGATCGTCAATCATCTTATTTTCTGGAATGAGAAGTGGCTTGAGAGATATGTTGCCGAACAGGTCAACGGGCAGAATTCAGTGAATAATGAGGATACATTCGACATAGATACGTCTAACCTGAATGATGTGGAGTGGCGCAAGACATTACATAGACTGAAAACCGTGTTTAGTGATTGGAACAGGGCACTCGAAGATAGTGAAGAACATAAATTGACCCGTGAAATCCCTGCCTATTTCAACGCGCCATGGTGGGGAGTTGTATCAAACCTATGTATTCATAATGCCTATCATATTGGCCAAATCATGCTGCTCAAAAAATCAATGAAACACACGTAGTACACGCTGTATTACATTTATGAAATTATACTTAAGCAAAGGAAGATGACTATCATGGAAAAAGGCAAAATTATATTTTTGAACGGTGTAACCAGCTCCGGTAAAACTTCAATTGTAGAGGCGATGCAATCATACGATGATCCGTTTTTCTATGTTGTGGCTAATGATTTATTTGAAAATACGATTGGTGATAAACATCTTCAGACGGATTACTGGAAGTATCTGAGTGAAGCGATAGTAATGATGTATCATACGGCAAAAGTATTTTCAGACCATGGAAAGCATGTTCTGATTGATGGCATTCTTGTGGAAAGACCGGAGCTCGCGCCGCATTATGAACAAGTCAAACAGATTTTTGTAGGGTATCCACTGGATATCGTTGAACTGCACTGTCCTCTCGATATCTGTCGTCAGCGGAACATTGAGCGTGGTGATCGCAGAGAAGAGCAATCGGATGAGCAGCATCAAATCATGGCCCAAAACATCAACTATAGGTATTCGATTGATACAAGTATGAACACACCGGAAGAATGTGCAGAGAAGATTATTGCAGCACTGTTCAAGAACCATCATGAACCATTGAAAAATATGTAAAAATTATATTACGAAGCTATAGTGGAATCGATATCTAGTAACAACTTTGTCTGCTTTGGTCTGAAGATTAAATGAGGAATTCAATGGAATTACAAACAAGAAAAAGTGTAGTTAATGATTTAAAGGCAATGGGGATAAGGAAGGGCATGACGATAATCGTTCATTCCTCCTTCAAAGCAATAGGTAAGGTTATAGGTGGCCCGGTAAGTGTTATTTTAGCTCTGGAAGAAGCCGTTGGAACCAATGGAACCATTGTCATGCCCACTCAAACAGAACATCTTTGTGAACCTTCAGAGCATGATACGAACCTGTCTTCAGAGGAAATTGAGTTCATCAAAGACAATATGCCTATTTATTATCCTGATTTAACACCAACCTCGTATATGGGCATCATTCCTGAGGTGTTTCGGAGGCAAGATGGTGTGTTTCGAAGCTCACATCCGCACATGTCTTTTGCTGCCTGGGGGAAAGAGGCAAAACGGATAATGAATGATCACAACTTGCATTATGCATTAAATGGGAAATCTCCGTTAGGAAAAATCTATGATTTGAGTGGATACATTCTGTTACTTGGTGCGCCTACAAATAGTAACACCTCCTTGCATCTGGCCGAGTATAAACAGCAGAATACATTTGTTAAGCCAAAAGTCTGGGGAGTAAAAATACTGGTGGATGGAATTGAGCAATGGACTACATACGATGATATTAACAATGAATCAGATGATTTTGAATTGATTTTTAATGAGTTTAAGATCCAGACTAACGCTGTTACCGAAGGAATGGTAGGGGAATCTGTGAGTTATCTGATACCCTAAAGAGAGATGATTGATTATGCTTTGGGATGGATGAATCGTAATCGAAGAGAACATATCGAGCAGTGAATCATTTCAAAAAAGATAGAAGGGGGAAATGTAATCATGACTAAAGAGATTGAACATTTGCTTCAAACTTTTGAAGAATGGGCGTTGTTTGTCAAGACGATGAATCATCTTGAAGAGAAGACCTGGAATTCCAGCATGGAAGAAGGGAAATGGACGATAAAATCCATCGTCAGCCACATGATGTTATGGGATAGATATTTTTACAAAGAAGCGATTGAGAAGATTGCTCTGAAGCAGACAGTTACGTTGAAACAAATGGATTTTGAAGAGTTTAATCGCAAAGCTATTGAGTACGGGAACCGCACAGAGACGTCCGAAATCGTAAATAAGGCTATCACGTACCGCCATAAAATTATGAATGACATTCGAGGGTTATCGGAGGAACAGCTTCATCAGACGTATTTGGACGCAGAGGGGAACGTATTTTATATTCCCCAATACCTTAAAGATTTTATATGGCATGACCAGCATCATATGGAACCGTTGAAGAAATATCTTGCCAACCTTGAAGCGTAAAGGATTTAGCAGGCAGGGGGTGACACGGAACACAGCATGTTGCTTGCTTTGAATATAATATGTATCCCAAACCAGGGAGGGATTGTAGTGAGTAGTCATACGATTGAATTAACTCAGGAAAATCTGATCGGTTCATTTACCAATGAGGTAACCCCCATTTTGAGCGTGAAATCTGGTGATTCCATTCGTTTTCAGACGCTAGATGCGGGCTGGGGAACAGGTGTGAGTTATGTGGAACGCATGAAACCTTTTGATCGTCAAGGTGAAAAAGATGGAGGTCATGCCTTAATCGGTCCGATCTATATCGATGAGGCGAAGCAAGGACAGACGTTGGAGATTATTTTCAATGAGATCGTACCCGGGAGTTACGGGTTTACTTCCGCTGGCGGATATCTGAACTGGCAGAACCAGAAGTTACATCTAACAGAGGTTGAAGAACTGTCGCTGAACTGGACACTTGATCGCCGAACGATGAGTGGAAGCTGTGAAATAAAAGGAAAGTCCTTCACTGTATCTCTCTCGCCGTTTATGGGTGTAGTGGGCATGCCGCCAGAGTCAGGTGGAATTCATACGACTTGGCCGCCTCGCTATTGTGGAGGGAACATCGACTGCAAGGAACTGGTGCATGGAAGTAAATTATATTTACCTATCCCCGTAGACGGGGGTTATCTCGCGATTGGTGATGGTCATGCACGGCAGGGAGACGGTGAAGTCAGCTGTCAGGCCATTGAATGTCCGATGAAAGTGGTGGATGTCACGCTTAATGTGATTGATGATATGATTTTGACCAATCCTCGTGCACATACGCCATCCGGCTGGATTACCTTCGGTTTTCATGAAGATCTGAATGAGGCTACGGTTGAAGCATTAGATGGGATGCTCAATCTGATGGGTGAGTTGTACGGACTAGAACGAGTGGAAGCGATTGCACTTGGAAGCGCGGTAATTGACCTGCGTATCACCCAAATTGTGAATGGC
This sequence comes from Paenibacillus sp. FSL K6-1122, assembly GCF_037977015.1. Taxonomy (NCBI): domain Bacteria; kingdom Bacillati; phylum Bacillota; class Bacilli; order Caryophanales; family Paenibacillaceae; genus Paenibacillus; species Paenibacillus sp. FSL K6-1122. The sequence goes on from NZ_CP150272.1 coordinate 2,895,364, forward strand.
GTTAAGGGTGTACATGCTGTCCTTCCGCATGACGCTTTTAAGTGACTTAAGGACTGTTATACGTCGTATTAGTTGAACTCGGGGGTCGATAAAATGAAAGGCAGACCACAGATCGTTTTAGATATCGCAGGGGTTTTGTTAAGTAATATGTCGTTGACGTGCTGGAAAGATATGAGTGAGGAAACCAACCTATCGGCAGAATCTTTGAAAGTACATTTTGCAGGAATCAAACGAAAGCTCTGGACAGGAATGATGAGGGAAGAAGAGTTCTGGCAATCGTTGAAGGAGATGTATCCTGAATTATCAATAAGCCGAGCGAAGGACATCTTATACAATTCGATTGTTCCCTTACCAGCCGCTCAATACCTTGAGCGATGGAGTGAGTCCGCCGATATCCATCTACTCAGCAATCATTGTAAGGAATGGATTGAGCCGAATCTGAGCCGTTTAAGCTCATTTACCAAAAGTGTAACTATCTCTAATCAAGTGGGTTTATGCAAACCTGAGATTGAGATATACCAACGGGTAGAGACCTTCCTGGCAGATGGAGAAGAGGTTCTATTTATAGATGATCAAGAGAAAAATTTACATTCTGCTAAACTACTTGGTTGGAGGACTTTACTGGCTGACGAAGAAGGAGATTGGGTTAATGAAGTTGAGTCATTGCTAATTTAGAATGTAATCCAGAAACCAATAAGTTCCGAATATTACCTGCTAAACTCCAAATTGCTTTAGATGATGATCTAAATGCTTGTATATGCCTTTACCCCATTGCTCGGCTGTTAATTTTCCGAAGAAGGGATGGGGGTGGCGGGAGAATTTTTCTGAAGCACCTTGTTGAAAGATATTAATCTGCTGCTCAAGCTTTTCTTTTTCTTCTATAAACTGTCGTTGATCATCAATAATGATTGTCGGGATCGTAGACATATTATGGGGCAAGGGCTTGTCATTATAAAACATTGGTTTTGCGAACCGTCCTATAAGTCTCCCAAGTAATCCTCTAGGTGGAAAAGCATTTCCTAAGGGGATATCATGAAATGCTGAACAGTGAGCCAGCATTTGAGAGACCTGCATCGTGCCCCATTCAGGGATGGATTTTTCACTAAGTTGGGCCATGCGCTCTGTAATTTCAGCAGCATTGATCGTATCAAATATACTTTTCACAAGAACACCTCAGTCCTCTAGGATATAAAATTTGAACTTAAACTATCATCATTCTCTTATTGAAAGGTTTATCCTCTTACTATCAAGAATAATAAGATATGGTAACTTTAGTCAATGTATTATAGGAAAACCACAATTGAAATCGGAGGATGCGAACTTGGAAAATAAGGAAACGTTTAATCTCGTAGCAGATGAATATGAACGATATAGACCCGTCTATCCGAGTGAAATGTTTGATGATATTTTTACATATCTGAATCTTAATAAAGAGGATTCCATTCTTGAGATTGGCTGCGGAACGGGGCACGCCAAGGAAAGCGATTTCAATTGATTGTGTCAGGAACGGCCTTTCACTTCATTGATCCGGAAGTTGGTTACCACCGGGTTTGGGAATTGCTAGAGAATACAGGCGGTATTGGACTTTTCTGGACGATTCATGTACCGGTCTATGACCAGCTGCACAATGAAATTCGTTCCCACTAGACAGCATTAGCCCCTCATCTGGATGATTCTCAATATCCTTCGCCAGATGAAGTTATCCAGGAGCGTAAAGAAATAACAGAAAAATCCGGCTTGTTCACGGATATTGAGGTTAAGGAGTATAACTGGATACAGACTTGCTCCAGCGAAGAATATGTCGCTTTATTAAATACCAATTCCAAACATCAGCAGCTTTCTATTGATGTTCGGCGTTCACTTCTAGAGCGAATCAAACATTCCATTGATGCTGCAGGTGGAACGATAGAGAAACAACATAAGGTTGCCCTTTTTCTAGGGAAGAAAAAGGTCTAAGGATATATGTTTTTATTTTTCCACAGAAGAACAGGAGGGAATATATGAGTGATCCGCGTTCAACATACAGTATCCAAACGGCAGTGTTAAGTTTACAAGAGGAATTAGAGAGGTTAAAGATACAGGCGGTAATGGGGTGGTCCAAAGAATTTCGAAATCTAGAGTGGTATGGTTTGAAAAATGGAATGCGTGTATTGGAGGTCGGAAGCGGACCAGGTTACATTACTGAGCAACTATTGAACAGTCTGCCGGACAGCGAGCTTACCTCGCTTGAGATTGATCGTTCACTGCAAGCACAAGCCAAAGAACGGCTGAAAGATATTCCTTCCACGCGATTGCAATTTGTAGAGTCTTCCATCTACCAGATGGATCTGCCTGATGATTCTTTTGATTTTGTCGTGGCAAGACTTATCTTTCTTCACTTGAACAATCCTGACGAAGCTGCACAAGAGATATATCGTGTACTGAAGCCTGGCGGCCGTCTTGCCATTATTGATGTGGATGACGGCGTTTTTGGAGCAGTGAATCCTGATGTTCCTGCTTTGCATACGGTATTAATGAAAATTTCGGACTATGTAGCACAACACGGTGGTAATCGCTTAATTGGCAGAAGTCTGCCGCGTCTCCTTTCTGAGAACGGATACATCGATGTTGACATTGATTCTGTCCTTCAACATAGTGATCTGTTAGGCATAGAAGGGTTTAAGCACCAGTTTAATCTTAATCGTTTTGTACATTTTGCTGAAAAAGGTGTGATCAGTTCGGAGGAATTTGCTCAGCTGCAACAAGCATCTGAAGCGATAAATCATTCGCCGGAAGCCTATGCCATGATGAATTTCATTACAGCTTGCGGCACGAAGCCATTGACTTAGCTGAATCGAAACTAATTAAGGATGGAGGATGGGTATGAATATCGTTCATTCTTTTCAGGAATTAGTAGTTCGAGGGGATCATCAGGGTATGATTGAGTTACTGAAAAACTTCGAACATTCTAGGAAATTGTCTGTCCATGAACAAGGCTGGGTCTACTGGAATGTTTCAGATGGTTATGCCTTGTTAAGGGAGCCGGAACCGCTTTATGCCAATCACCGGGAATTCTTCAAATGGGGAAAAGAAAATCTCGCCCCGGAGCAGTTACACTGGATCGTTTCGGATTCGACACAAGCGTTGTCATTATCTCTGGGGAACTACTTTGATCATTGGATGGACTGGTACCAATATGCTTGCGATAATGCTCCGAAGTTGGATACCAACCGAGGTGTTCGATTCGAGAGCCATCGGGCATTGGGTGGTTCGCTTTGGGTTTTGGAGAGATACAGTGAAATGGACAGTGTGCTTGAAAATATGAACCAGCTTATACAAGAAGATGAGACATGGTCCAATATTCTTTTTGCCCGGATTACATATAACAAACAGCGTCTGGCCTATCTGCATCATGCCGGGGAGGTTAGAGAAGTAAATCTGCTTCTGGATGAAACGCTGAATTTGATAAACAAGATCGACTGGTCAGCATTAGATCAAATAAAAAATCAGGAAGTTGTAGGTAGCTGGAGACAATTGAATTCATCCAGTAACTCACAGAGAGATGTTCACATCGCGATGAACAATCTGGTATGTATTTTGACAGATATTGAAAAGGTAGAGGAAAGTGTGGGGTTATTCAGACGGCTACAGGACAATGGATATGCTTTGAATGGGTATGCTTTTTCTAAATATGTCTGTTCGGTCTGGAAGTCAGAGGGGGTTGAAGCTGTTAGGGAAGTGTTAGGTGCCAATAAATCTTTTGAAATCGCTGAACTGATTAAACATAGCCCTATGCTTTCAGAGATCGAAGATTAGGTTTGAGGTTGTCTAAAAGAGGACTGAACTTCAAGGACTAAGAAAGAAGGAATGTATGAAGTGAACCATGACATCTTGTTAAACAGATTTCCGAATGTGAACATTGTTAAACTAACAGGTGGTTATACCAATACGACCCTTTTACTTGAGGGAACTGATCCGCAGATGATTGCTAAAATCTATCATGTAGAAAATACAGATGCAAGGACAGAAATAAGCGCGCTAAGGTTGTTAAATCATTCTGGCGTGACTCCGCGAGTGCATGATTGCTTTGAAAAAGAAAACTGGCTGTTTGTTATGATGGATTATGTTCCAGGAATAAACGCACAGAGGCTGCTGGATCAAGATGGACGTGACCAAGGCAGGAAAATTTATGAGCAACTTGGTATATATCTCGCCAGAGACGTGCACACAATCAAACGAGGTGACTGCGAAGCAGAGCTGCCAGTCAAAACGAAGTCCGCTAATGATGTGGAGGAACTTGAGTTTGTACCCTCCGGAATCAAAAGCATGGTAAAAGAAGTGTTGGACATTTCCGATCATGGGGAGCAAACTCTGATTCACGGAGATTACGGACCACATAATGTCATGTTATCCAACGATTCAATGTTCATTTTGGACTGGGAGTGGGCAGGATGAGGCAATCCGTTGTTTGATATCGCATGGGTGGTCTGGTTTGTGCATCTTCATTACCCTCACATGGCAAAGGATCTGTCAGAAGTCTTCTTAAATGCATATACAGAACGTACAAATATTGATGTAACAAATGATCTAATTCGGGCATATTCCACATCCAAAGTAATACAGATCATGAACCGAATCAAGAATGCTCATCCAGATGTACATAGGGAATGGCTCCGCAGATTAGAATGGACACTGCAAGCGAGCTTTAACAAGTCTTAATCGTGAAATTTCGTTGAAACGCTGAAATATACGTGAAAGGAGTGATGTCGTATGAGAAACAATACGAATCCAAGTAGAAGAAATGAAGTTGCAAGAGGTGTTTTTGTCTAGCGCAGGGACCCAAGGAGAGTTCCGGGGGATTCCTCTGTGTAATTTTCACAAGGAGGAATTTCAAGTAATGATTCATTTAAAACGTGTATCGGTGGATAATTGGTATGCATGTACTCAACTGAATGTAACGGAAGAACAGAAAAAAAGTTTTCCCGCTCCGGTTGTATATTGGATTGCTGAATCCAAAGTAGTAGAAGACTTTCAACCTATGGCCATTTATTTTGATTCGGATCTGGTTGGTTTTGCTGTGTACTCAGATAAGGCGGATCATGAGGATAACTATTGGCTTCTTGCTCTAATGATAGATACAAAATATCAGGGAAGAGGTTATGGAAGAGAAGCGCTTAGGAAGTTGATTGATCTAATGAAAGAATCGCTGAATTGCAAACGCATCATGATTGGACACAGGCCGGAAAATGGTATCGCCGGAAATCTGTATGAATCACTTGGTTTTCACAGCGTAAGTGAGGGATTGATCGATGGAGAAGTTGTTCGGCTTCTAAGATGCAAGTAGTGCCAAATCACAAGCGATTTGGATTGTAAAGGAGGTAATTTGTCTTTGAAGCGTGTACACATTATTTTCTCATTACTCTTTATCATGTTAGGAATTGTGATTATTACGATCTCGAAAATGATTGAAGAGGTGATTCCCAAGCTAGGGTATGCAGCATTCCAGTCAGCAGCAGCTGGCAGTTATGATTCGAGTGCTTATCAAGTGAATCTTGTACTGAATTATTGGATAGCCGCGATATGTATTTTGGGTGGAGTTATCTGTTTAATTAGTACAATGAATGTTGTCAGAAACTACATTCGTGAAATGAATATAAGAAACAGAGCGTTTGATGAAACTCATAATTATGACGACACAAGAGAACTGAAATAGGTTATGATATGACATAAAAAAAGAAGGGGCGGATACACATGATTACATTCCAATACTTTGAACCGGAAGATTTTGATCAACTGATCGAATGGAGTGGGGATGAAGCATTTTTGCTCCAGTGGGCCGGCCCTCAGTTCCAATATCCACTTTCCAGAGAGCAGCTATCGGATTATTTGCATGGTGCCAATGATAAGAACACTTCAAATAAGTTCATTTATAAAGTGATGGATGAATCAACTCAGGAGATTGTAGGTCATATTGCTCTTGGCGGTATCGATCGATATAATCGTTCAGGGCGTATTGGTAAGGTGCTACTTGGCAAGCCGTATCAGGGTAAAGGTTATGGAAAGCAAATGATCGATGAGGCACTTCGAATTGGATTTGAAGAGGAGAAGTTGCACCGGATCAGTCTGGGCGTATTTGATTTTAATGTCTCAGCCATCCGATGTTATGAAAAAGCGGGCTTTGTACAAGAAGGACTTATTCGTGATGCGAGAAGATATGAAGATACATTCTGGAATCTTATCGAGATGAGCATATTAGAAAACGAATGGAAAAAATGACTTCTCAAAAGGAACATCATACTTGAGAGTCATCTTTCTTGAGAAACACTTCGATGAACGGATGTAATAACTACGTGTATTAAAATTTAAATGGGGATGTCCTCCTGTCATCAGAATGACAGGAGGACATCCCCTTAATTACTTTCTTTCTGGTTTATTTCAATGATCCCCGTATCAATAAATTCCTTCACAGGCACACCATCGCTAGCGAGTAACAGGGTCTCCATCATTTTGGTACCCCAGACTCCTTCATTCTGCGAAATAACGGCAGACAATTGACCGTTAAGTAACCCGTTTTCACTGGTCGGGCTATCACCGAACGCGATTAAATGCCGGTTAAGGCCTTTTGCTTTCCAGATCAGGGTAGAGGCAGAGACAGAAACAAAATCGAGCCCGATAATTGCATTGAAGTGAGGGTGAGCTTGAATCATGTTCTCCATATCGGACATGGCTTGATCTTCATTCCCTTGATGATAACGAACTTCCAAGATCTCGATGTCTGTTTCACTGCGGATATAATCAATGAATCCATTAAGCCGCTGTTGCAAACCCTGCATCTCCTCCAAGCCATTCTCGACAAGAATCATGCCTTGATTATGCAGAAGTCGTGTAGTCGTCATCGCGAACTGCTGGCCAGTGCGATAGTTATCGGCGCCCACATAAGCGATTCGATGACTGGATGGGACATCTGACTCAAATGTAATGACAGGAATACCTGCAGCTTGGGCTGCATCAATAACGGGTGTAAGTGCAGCAGCATCCACAGGAGATATAGCTATCCCGTCCACATGCTGTTTGATCATATTCTCCATGATACGGATCTGTTGTTCGGTATTAGCTTCATCAGGTGCGTTTACAATTAATGTAATATTATGTTTCCCTGCATACTCCGTTGCATCCTTCGTGATCATCTCATAGGTTGGATACGTCATTGGATAGATAATACCGAAAGTTTTGCTCGCTGCAGATTTCTCTACAGGTGAAGTCGCAGGAAGTGTTGCAGCCATTTGCTGTGGGCGAATGTGTGCCGAACCGGATGAAATGATCATCGGGAACACAAGTATTAGCGTAAACAAAAGTGCAAATCTGGCTTTATTCATACATTGGCTCTTTTCTCATATCTGATGGTCTGGCCTGCGATTCCTCGGTTCCTTGAGTTCGGTATTCTCTTGGCGTAAAACCTGTTGTTTTCTTGAATATATTAGAAAAATAGTGAGAGTCATTGTAACCAACTTTGTAAGCAATCTCAAAGGTTTTGTTGTTGGTTGTTTTCAGCAGCTCCTTGGCTTTGCCGATTCGAATCTGAGTTAGATACTCCGTTATCGTTTGACCAGTTTCCTGACTGAAAATCTTGCTTAGATGACTTGGACTGATTCTGACGTGTGCAGAAATCATCTTCAACGAGACCTGTTCGTTATTGTATTCACGGGATACATAGGCTTTCACCTGATCAATGACATCACTGTATTTTCCAGAGCACGCTGCTCTTCTCTGCCATAACAGGTTAAGCAGGGAACACAGATATTGGGTACAATCCTCCCAGCACGTAATCTTCCGAATCGTCTGTTGCAGGGAAGTAATGTTCTCATCCGAATGGTCACTCATGCGGAACAACTGATTGGCGAGCCGAAATGACTCCAGCGTAAGATCATTCAACAGATAGAAGCCATACGAGGAGGACTTCCAGTCGAAGGACTGTAATGGAGCGGCAAACTCTTGCACAAAATGGTCACGCAGATTGGGGCTGCCGATTTTGAGAAATTCAAGAAACGAATTCCTGTCGAGAAAAAGAGTCGTTTGCTCATCCAGGTTAATTTCACGTAGAGAAGCTCTGTTTTGAAGGGTGAGTCGATTAATATATTTATCCTCCTCCGCTTCCAGATAAGAGACATGAATTCCTTGCAGACGTTCCTGTTGACTGCCAATGCCCAGAATAATATTACATTTGAACGTATGCTCAAGTTCCATACGAACCCGCCCGCGAAGCTGCTCCAGATATACGGATATGTTGTCATCGGAGTGATACTTGAGCAGAAGCACCAACTCGGTCCGGCTTCGAATATAAGGAAGAAGTTCGACGTGGGGATCACGAGTTTCCTCCAGTATGGGAAGCAACTTCTTCATCAGGGATTCCGGGTCCCGGGAGTCATCTGTTAATCGAACGTCGATAATGACAATTGTATAATACCGGGCCGAGAGTGGAAGTGAGAGTTGTTTGGCTGATTCAATCGCATCGGTTGTACCGATGAGTCCTCCGCACAGATCGGCCAGCAGTTTTTCTTTGGTGATCGTCCGGTTTGTCATGCGTTGATGTTCTTCATCCATTTGTTTGCTGACCTTATGAAGCATTTGGATTAGCTCTGCTGCGCTAATGGGCTTTAGACAGTACTCGGTCACACCAAGTCGGATAGCCTCCTGGGCATAGCTGAATTCATCATGACCGCTCATGATAATGATTTTGATATCAGGTTGTTGAGTGCGAACGATGGAGGTCAGTTCCAATCCGTTCATAAATGGCATTTTGATATCCGTAATCAGAATATCCGGAGCCCATTCATGAATTAAAGGTAACGCAAGCTCGCCGTCGGGTGCATCCCCGCAATAGTGAAAACCTTCCTTTTCCCAATCGATGCAGCTCCGTATATTCTCCCGAATTCCAATTTCGTCATCCACAATCATCACCTTTTTCAACGGTTAACCTCCTTGCTTTTGGGGATACGAATCATAAATGTGCTGCCTTCCATATAGGTACTTTCCATTTCAACGCCATAAGCTGGTCCGAAATAGAGTCGAATCCGGTGATGTACATTGAGCAGACCAAATCCGCCTTCCTGCTCGTCATCTTGGGGTGAACGGGAACCGGCCGGCTTCTCCAGCTCTTCACGTAATTGTGCCAATCGATCCGCAGACATGCCAATTCCGTTGTCCTGTACGGTGAGAATGATGCTATTGTCCTCTACATATCCGTGTATGGATATCAGCCCTTGACCGCGTTTGTTCTTGATCCCATGGTAGAGCGCGTTTTCAATCAGGGGCTGCAGCGTCATCTTCAAAATAGGATAATCCTGAAGCTCACGATCAACGCTGATCTCGTAGGTGAGAATATCGTGGTACCTCATCTGTTGAATAACCAAGTAACTCCGCGCATGTTCAAGCTCGGTTTGAATGGATACCCAGTCGAATCCTTTATTCAGACTCAAACGAAAGAACTTCGAGAGGGCCTGCACAAGTTTGATTACATTTTCTTTTTTCTCTGCTTCAGCCATCCATAGGATGGATTCCAACGTGTTATAGAGGAAATGAGGGTTGATCTGAGCTTGCAGCGTACGTAGTTCAGCTATTTTCACCTGTTCATTCTCTCGAATGCTCTTTTCGATTAGCATTTTGAGCTTATCCAGCATCACGTTGAAGCTTTTGCCCAGATCAGCAATTTCGTCCGAGCCGTGTGGTGTGACTTTGGCTTCCAAGTAACCGTTTGCAGCTTTACGCATCTTGTTCATCAGAATCCGAATGGGAAGAATCAGTCGGTTATTCAGGAAAAAATATAACGATATCGCAAAGAAAGCACTTAACAAAACCGTAATGATGATCAATTGGCGAATGCTATTGGCCTCTGCAATGATTTCCTGATAAGGAGCTACCCCGATCATTTTCCATCCGGTCTGTTTTGAGGTGCTGTATACAACAAACTGGGGCTTGGATCCTGCAGACAGGATAAAGCTGTCGTGCTGTAGATGTAAAGGGACCGATCTGATCTGATCCATCATGGTTATGGATGCCGGGGTGACATCCGGCCTGAAGAGTGTATTTCCGTATTGATCACTAATATAGAAAAAACCGGAATCCTTAATGGGGGTATTCGTCAAAAAATCATCAATGAATGAATCATTCAAATCAATCACGATGAACCCGATGACCTCATGCGTAATTCGCTCTTTGACCGTAGTTATAATTGAAAGCGCATTCTGTTTAGGGTAAGCAAAGCCATCCAGCCTGTTATATTCCGCATAGGCTGCAGAATGAGGGATGCGCAGAATGGCATCCGGATACTGTATCAGATACTTGAAGTACGGGTTACGCAGCGGATTTCGTTCCAGCTTGAACACGCCTTTTCGTTCACTTATGCCTTTTCCATAAAAATTCACGAATGAGATATTAAGTACCTTGTCATACTTGTAGGTTTCCCGATAAAGATTGTATGTCTGAAGGATGGCTTTGGCTTCTGGGTAGGACTCCGATTGAGAATACAAGTATTGAAGCACTTGCGGGTTCTTGCCCAGTTCGAGCAGCCGTTCCGTATCCTCAAACAAGATGTCAATGTTCCTGGCAAGCTGGTCGGCAACCAGCTGTGTCGAGGCCTTGTTATGATTGGATACGACCGTATAGGATTTGTGGTAAGAAATCAATCCAACCACGATCAGTGGTACTGAACTGAGGATGATAAACATGCTGAGTAATTTAAGCCTGAGGCTTGAAGCAATCCACTGAATGAGTTTCAACGTATTCCACTCCATCTGAAGGGATCAAAAATGTATCATTAGTATAACATGATTTTCTAATATATAAGAGAATCGCTAAATACTACACGATTAAACAAAGAAATTACACTTTTTAAACTCCATTCTCTGAAATTACTAAATTATTACATAAATAAAGTATGAGACTCCATATAAGCTTGGAATGAAAGCGTTCTATAATGTGGTCACACCACAAGGTGAAACGAAAAAAGGGAGGATCACAACATGCGAACCAAAAAAAAGTGGGGACTTGCCATAACATTGGCTATGGTGATGCTGGTCAGCACGGCATGTAGCAGTACCAATGGAGGAGCAGGCTCCGATAATGAAACTTCAACGAGTGGGAATGGCAGTACACCTGCCAGCGCCAAAACAATTACGCTTGGTTTTTCGCAGGTTGGTGCGGAGAGTGGCTGGCGTTCGGCGAATACCAAGTCGATTCAGGATTCAGCCAAAGAAGCGGGTTATGATTTGAAATTCTCCGATGCGCAGCAGAAGCAGGAAAATCAAATTAAAGCTTTGCGCTCCTTCATACAACAGAAGGTGACGGTGATTGCTTTTTCCCCTGTTGTAGAATCCGGTTGGGATACCGTATTGAAGGAAGCGAAGGATGCAGGAATTCCCGTGATTTTGACGGACCGTGCTGTGGATTCGCCGGATAAAACCCTCTACAAAACCTTTATTGGTTCCGACTTTGTAGAAGAAGGACGCAAAGCAGGTCAGTGGCTTAGTGACCAATACAAAGACACACAAGACGAAATCAACATTGTTGAGCTGCAGGGTACAACAGGCTCCGCACCAGCGAATGACCGTCAAGAGGGCTTTATGGAATTGATTGCTTCCAATTCGAAGCTTAAAGTGATTGCTTCACAATCGGGTGACTTTACACGTGCCAAAGGCAAAGAAGTCATGCAAGCTTTCCTCAAAGCACATAAAAAAATAGATGTTCTCTATGCACATAATGACGATATGGCACTTGGGGCAATCCAGGCCATTGAAGCGGCAGGATTGAAACCAGGCGTAGATATTACCATTATCTCTGTGGATGCCGTGAAGGATGGTATGCAGGCTGCTGCTGATGGCAAAATCAACTTTATCGTTGAATGTAATCCGTTGTTAGGACCTCAATTAATGGAAGCGGTTCAATCGGTAGTGGACGGGAAAGACATCGAACCCCGAATCGTTACGGATGAGACGACCTTCACATCGGAGCAAGCCAAAGAAGCATTGCCAACACGTGAATATTAAAAGCAGATTCGTATAACACCGAAAAGTCATTTTTCGACCAGGCTGTCGCTAAATGACTTTTTTCCATAACAAAGGAGAGGGTTATATGGCCGAGCAAGCACCCATTTTGCAAATGACAGGCATCACCAAACAATTTCCCGGGGTTAAAGCGCTATCCAGCGTCAGCTTTCGCTTGTTTCCGGGCGAGATTCATGCCTTGATGGGTGAGAATGGAGCGGGGAAGTCGACGCTTATTAAAGTTCTGACTGGCGTTTATTCCATTGATGAAGGAACGGTAACCATGGATAACCGGCATCTTTCGATCTCCGGTCCGCTTGAAGCGCAAAAGGCGGGAATCAGTACCGTTTATCAAGAGGTCAATCTTTGTCCGAACTTAACGGTCGCTGAGAATATTTTCATCGGGCGGGAGCCGATGCGATTTGGCAAAATCAATTGGAAGCAAATGAACAAAGATGCGGAGAACATTCTGCGAGATAGATTACATCTGTCCATCGACGTTAAGGCCCCTTTACAGACCTATTCGGTCGCGATGCAACAACTGATTGCAATTGCAAGAGCACTCAGCATCTCGGCAAAAGTGCTCATATTGGATGAACCCACATCCAGTCTGGACAAAAACGAGGTTCAGCAACTGTTTCGTATTATGCACAAATTAAAGAGTGAAGGTCTCGCAATTCTTTTTGTTACTCATTTTCTTGATCAGGTATACGAAATGTCGGATCGTCTAACGGTGCTCCGTAACGGGGAATTGGAAGGAGAGTACATAGCCGCAGAACTTCCACGCATGGAACTGGTTCTCAAGATGATCGGCAAGGAACTCGAGGTGCTTGAGGAGCTTCCGAAGGAAGCGGATGCTGCCCAGGCGGAGTCGGGAGAACTGTTAATTACCGCTAAGGCACTTGGACGCAAAGGAGCAATTGAGCCATTTGATCTGGACATTCGCAAAGGAGAAGTCGTGGGCTTGGCTGGGTTATTGGGGTCTGGTCGTACCGAGATCGCTCGCCTTTTCTTTGGTGCAGATCGTTCAGATGTAGGCAAGCTGCTCGTTGTAGATACAGGAAGTACGGTCAAGTCGCCGCGTCATGCAATTGATCAGAATATTGCTTTTTGCTCCGAGAACCGTAAAACCGAAGGCATAATCGATGATTTGACTATTCGGGAGAACATTATTCTGGCTTTACAAGCGACACGAGGCTGGTCCAAACCCATCTCACGCAAGAAACAGGATGAGATCGCCGAAAAGTATATCAACCTGTTAAATATCCATCCGAAAAACCCGGAGCATTTAATTAAAAATCTGAGCGGCGGTAATCAGCAAAAGGTGTTGCTTGCACGGTGGCTGCTGATGAACCCCGATCTGTTGATTCTCGATGAACCTACGCGTGGAATTGATATCGGCGCCAAGACTGAAATACAGAAGCTGGTGCTCTCTCTGTCGAAGCAGGGCATGGCCGTGCTGTTCATTTCGTCCGAGCTGGAAGAAGTGATTCGTGTCAGCCACCGGATTGCCGTAATCCGGGACCGCAAAAAAGTGCAAGAACTTAGCGGGGATCAGATCCATCAACAGCAAATCATGAAAGCAATGGCAGGAGGTTAAAGAGATGGCGGGCAAGATGCGTAAACATCATTTGTTTTGGCCGTTATGTATGCTTGGTTTACTTTTAATCTTTAATTTGCTGTACTCTCCGGATTTCTTCTCCCTCGTCATGCGTGAAGGGAATCTGTATGGCAGCTTGATTGATATTCTCAATTTTGGAGCGCCTTTAATTCTGGTATCGATCGGTATGACACTAGTGATTGCGACCGGAGGTATCGACTTGTCCGTGGGCTCCATTGTAGCGATCTCCGGTGCTGTGGCTTGTATGAGCATCAGCAGAGGAGTGGATCAGAATTCGCTCGGGCTTATGTTGGGTGCACTTGGATTATCTATAGGTCTCTCACTGATCTTGGGCATATGGAATGGGGCGCTGGTTTCGGTTGCCCGAATCCAACCCATTATTGCAACGCTTATTCTGATGGTAGCTGGACGTGGGATTGCGCAATTGATTACGAGTGGACAGATTATTACTGTATCCAACGCAAACTATGCCTATATCGGGGCAGGTTCGCTTGCAGCATTGCCTTTTTCCATCTTCATCGTATTAACTGTGCTGCTTGTTGCCTCACTGTTGACGAGAAAAACGGCACTGGGACTGTTTATTGAATCGGTCGGAAGTAACGCAAACGCGAGCCAACTGGCAGGTATTCGTTCAAAAACGGTTATTCTCACGGTATATGTCTTCTGTGGTCTGTGTGCCGGCATTGCCGGGCTTATTCTCAGCTCGAATGTATCCAGTGCGGATGGCAATAACGCAGGTCTGTGGTATGAACTTGATGCCATTCTTGCTGTAGTCATCGGGGGTACTTCGCTCAATGGTGGTCGTTTCTATCTAATGGGTACCGTCGTTGGAGCACTCATTATCCAAACCTTAACAACGACAATCTATATGATTGGAGTCCCGCCAGAAGTTACGTTGGTTGTCAAAGCCTTTGTTGTACTGGCCGTATGTTTGATTCAATCCGATTCATTCCGCAATTCCATGGTGATCCGTTGGAAAAAACGGAAGTTTCCAGCCGAACAGGGGGTTAACCGCCATGTTTCTTAATCGTAAGTATCTCCCCGTCTTTGTCACCTTCGGTTTGCTGGCCGTGATGTTTGCCATAGGCTCTTTCCGGTATACGGGGTTCTTTTCCACACAGGTACTGCTTAATCTTCTCATTGATAACGCATTTCTGATTATCACGGCAATTGGCATGACTTTTGTGATTGTATCGGGAGGAATCGACCTGTCGGTAGGATCTGTCATTGCGCTGACGACCATCATTAGCGCAAGTCTGGTCGAGAAGCAAGGATGGTCGCCTGCGATCGTTATACCTATGGTGCTTGTCATGGGTGCGTTGTTTGGCACAGTCATGGGGGCGATCATCCACTATTTTAAAATCCAGCCTTTCATCGTGACATTGGCAGGCATGTTTTTGGCGCGGGGGCTGTGTTATGTCATCAGTCTCGACACCATTACCATTACGAATCCATTTTACACACAGGTTGCGCAGGCGAAAATTTCCCTGCCAGGGGGCAGCTTTGTCTCCATTAATGTGATTATTGCTCTGGTCATTGTACTACTCGCGATCTTCCTGGCACATTACACCCGGTTTGGGCGCAACGTTTACGCCATCGGCGGAAGCGAGCAATCCGCGCTGCTTATGGGACTGCCGGTTGCACGTACCAAAATCCTGGTGTACACGTTCAGCGGTTTGTGCTCCGCGCTTGCCGGTGTTGTCTTTACCTTCTATATGTTATCCGGTTATGGATTACACGCCATGGGTCTTGAACTCGATACCATCGCGGCTGTTGTGATTGGAGGCACCTTGTTAACAGGTGGTGTAGGGTATGTGGCGGGAACCTTTATTGGTGTATTGATCCAGGGGGCTATCCAAACTATAATTAGCTTCGAAGGTACGCTCAGCTCATGGTGGACCAAGATTGTAATTGGCCTGATGCTGTTTGTTTTTATTTTGTTCCAGCGACTTCTTAGCGGGCGGCGAGTATCCTCGAAATCACTGCATTAAGTTGATCGAATTAAATGATATTGAATACGGATACCGACAAAATGATATAACAATATGCGCTCTGCATTGCTGAATGCTGAGCGTAACATGGAGATGGGGGATACGTGAGTGAGAAGACATGTGAACTGGTTGTGTTTGTTCATTCTACTGCTGCTTGTCGGCTGCACAACCCCTGAGTCTGAATCTGTTCCTCCTCCCATCTCGTCTAACAACTTCGAAACTCTTCCCTCCGTTGAGGAATGGATGGAATCAGCGGTAGCAAGGGATACCTCTACGAAACCGATTGTCTTAGGTTTTTCACAACTGGGCAGAGAGAGTGCCTGGCGTCTGGCAAACTCCACGTCTATTCGCAATGCTGCAGCTGAATCGGGAATCTCCCTTGTAATAAAAAATGCAGAACAGTCTCAGACGAAACAGTTCGAGGCTGTTCGGTCGTTCATCAGGCAAAAGGTGGATGTCATTGCCATTGCACCGGTCGTGGAATCGGGCTGGGATGGTATTCTTCAGGAGGCCAGGGATGCAGGTATACCCGTGATTATCGTAGACCGGTCAGTTGATGTCAAAGACACTTCACTTTTTGTGACAACGATTGGATCGGACTTTTATGAGGAAGGTGTGAAGGCCGGGAAGTACATTCAGGATCGGATGCGAAATCAACCGGGTTTGATACGGATTGCCGAACTGCAAGGTACGAGTGGTTCTACACCCTCTATCCAGCGTGGCGAGGGCTTTAGAAGCATTTTCGAAACCAGAGCAGATATCATCTTCTCACAAAGTGCTCCTGCCGATTTTACGGAGGACAATGGGAAACAAGTGATGAAAGGATTCCTTCAGGTCCCGGAAGACAAACGACCGCAGGTTCTTTTTGCCCATAATGATGAAATGGCTTTTGGCGCCATACAAGCGATAGAAGAAGTTGGGCTGAAGCCGGGAGAGGACATTATCATTGTCTCGGTGGACGGCTCCCGCAAAGCACTTGAAATTCTGGCGAGTGGGAAAATCAACGCTGTGGTGGAATGTAACCCGCTGCTTGGTCCTCAGCTTATGCAGGCTACAAAAGAAATTATTGCAGGGCGTACACTCCCGAAGCGCATGGTGCCTCCGGAGGACATCTTTACACAGGAGAGTGCTAAACGGGAGATGTACAACAGGCGATTCTAGAATTCGTGAATAAATAGAACATTTTGGATAAAATTCAATTTACTTTAAATAAACTTATCGTTTATACTGAACTCACCTTGAACTAAAAGCTCTTCTCTATGAGAAAGGACGTAGCGGATTACATACTTTTGAAAGCGCTTTTTTCGAGGGGTGAAAGTTCGATAAAGAGAGGGAGTGTAGAAGGTATTATGCTGTGAATATAATATGAGGGAGGTAATTTTATGTTCAAAGTAAAGCTGGCAAAGGCGGTAATATCTCTCGCACTTTTCGGTACCTTGTTTTCTATTCCGGGGGTGCCTGATGCTCGTGCTGCAGATGCAAGTTGTCCGAATGGTTATGTAGGTCTGACGTTTGATGATGGCCCATCTGGAAATACAACAAACATGCTTAACGCGTTGAAGCAGGCTGGCTTACGGGCAACGATGTTCAATGTTGGACAAAATGCACAAAATAATAAATCTCTGGTTTCTGCACAAGTAGCAGCTGGTATGTGGATTGGCAATCATTCCTACACACATCCAAACTTGACTACATTAAACAGTTCTCAGATGTCGTCAGAGATTACTCGGACACAGCAGACGATCCAGTCTATTACCGGAAGTTCACCTAAACTGTTCAGACCTCCTTACGGTGCGACAAATGCGACCTTGAAATCCGTTGTGAGCCAAAACGGCCTAAAGGAAGTACTGTGGAACGTAGATTCCCAAGACTGGAATGGCGCCAGCGCAGCCCAGATCGTAGCAGCTGTGAATACGATGAAAAGTGGTGACGTCATACTAATGCATGATCAGTACCAGACGACACTTCAGGCCATTCCGCAGATTGCACAAAATCTGAAGAATCGTGGCCTTTGCTCCGGCATGATCTCATCAACTACCGGTCGGGCAGTCGCACCCGATAATAGCACTACCAATCCCCCGAGTAACGGAACAAAAGTGGAAGCTGAGAACATGACCAAAGGTGGACAATACACCGGCAATATCAGTTCTCCTTTCAATGGTGTGGTCCTCTATGCCAACAATGATTTGGTTAAATACACTCAGAATTTTGCAACGAGCACTCATAATTTCTCGCTTCGTGGAGCTTCAAACAATGCCAACATGGCTAGAGTTGATTTGAAGATTGGCGGACAGACGAAGGGAACCTTTTACTTTGGCGGAAGCGCTCCAGCGGTTTATACCCTGAATAATATCAGCCATGGGACGGGAAATCAGGTCATTGAGTTGGTTGTAACAGCCGATGATGGGACATGGGATATATATATCGATTACTTGGAAATACATTAACAAGCTTAGGTTGATTGAAAAATAATGCACTATAATGAAATCCCGTTGGGTTGACCCAATGGGATTTCATTATGTTTTTTGCTATTTTGTAACACAAAAGTGGAAGGAAAACATTTATAATGGATGAAATTGTATGTGAAGAATCTGGTTTCTATTGAAAAATTTCATGGAATGGGAGTGAAATCATCAAATGATCATCATGATTAATGGAGCGTTTGGTTCGGGAAAAACTTCTGCAGCAGAAGCACTTCAGCCCTTAATTGCAAACAGCATGATCTACGATCCTGAAGAAATAGGTTATATGCTCAGAAAACTTCTTCCGGAGAATTGTAGAGAGGAAAGGGAACGTACGGATGATTTTCAAGATATCGATCTATGGAAAATTCTAACCGTAAAGACGGCTAAAGAAGTAAAGCAGAAATACAACAGACACTTAATTATCCCCATGACCATCTATAAAGAGGAAAACTTTCATTACATCTATAACGGGTTGAAAGAGATCGATCAGGACATTCATCATTTTTGCCTTACGGCTACAGAAGAGACGATTTATCATCGTTTGGCTAAACGTGGAGATGAATATGGAGGCTGGCAGTATCAACAAGCACCAAAGTGTGTTGAAGCTTTCAAAGATGAACAATTTCAAACTCGCATTATTACCGATCATCTGGAGACTAGTGAAATCATAGAACTCATATTGAGGAAGGTTCTATCCAAATAATTATCATTTTTGATTAAGGAGGATTTTAGGATGATGATTGTACATGTACTCTTAAGAAAAGAGTGGGAAGCCGCGTTGATTAATGGAATTCTAAAATAAAGTCAGAAGCTATATGGGAAAATCTGTATAATGAAGGCAGGGAATATCCTCATATTTACGGTGAATTAAATCTAGACGCGGTATTTCATACATATGATGAAGAAATGAACAGAAGAGGATGGAACCTAATTGACGGCTGTGACTTTTGAAGAGGTAACCGAACAGTACCTCCATGAAATTAGAGAGATTTATAACTATTATGTAATGAATACAACGATTTCGTTTCATACGGAGAAATTAGATCTTGATCAGATTAAATCCTCTGTGATGAACAAGGATACACGGTATAAAACTTATGTAATTCTTGAAAACAATCAAATGATGGGCTATGTTCTGATCACCCAATATAAGAGTAAACAGGCATATGACATTTGCGGTGAAGTCACCATATATTTGAAGCCCGATATTTTGGGAAAAGGCTTGGGGAAACAAGCACTACGTTTTATTGAGAAGATTGCAAAAGAACAAGGATTCCATACCTTAATTGCGACGATTTGCATGGAGAATACAAGAAGTAAATCATTATTTGAGAGAAATGGTTATGAACAATGTGCTCTGTTTAAAGAGATCGGATATAAATTCGATAGAAAACTGGATATTGGAAGTTTCCAAAAGATATTGTAAGGAGAATACGAAATGAGTAAAAACCTATATATTATATCTGGCCCTCCTGGAGTAGGGAAATCTACAACTTCAAAGCTGCTAGTTCAGACTTTAGATAAAAGTGCCTACATTTCTGGAGATGCGGTTAGTCACTTTCCGGTCAAAGGGCGAGGTAAACCCTGGCTTGATAAGGATACAAACGACTTAACTTGGAAAAATATATCTAGTCTGGTGAAAAACTTATTGGATTATAAATACGATGTAGTGCTGGACTATGTGGCCTTTCCGGAAGACATTGATGGGTTAATGACAGAATTGGCAGACTATCATGTTCGCATAATCTATGTTGTATTGATGGTTGATCGTCAAACCATTATTCGTAGAGACCGTCTAAGAGCAGAAGAATATCAAATGAAAGAAAGAAGTATAATTCTGCTGGATGAGTTTGAAAATCATCCGGATCTGAGAGTAGATAACAAGCTGTATACTAATTATTTTACAGAAGAACAATTATCTGAAATAGTAAGTGAAATTATAAATAATGAGAAATATCGGGTGAAATAACTGCACTGTTATTGTGCTTCGAATTGAAAATGATAAGAGGGTGAACAGATGAACAGAGGAATACGTTTTGAAATACCAAATGCCTATGGTCGCTTTCTTGGGGAGATTTTAAAACCAATGGAAGTATCTAATTTCGATTGGTTTATTGGTGAGGAGGAGTCCTATTTCGTTGTTGATGATACGTTAGGGGATGATCTTTTTCCGGATGTGATTATGGGTATGAATGGAGAAGAATTACAGAAGATTATTGATGACAACGAGTATTATTTAATATTTGCGAATTTAAAAGCATTTCCAAAAGGCTCACAAATAACAGATGTAATCACCTATGAAGATTATGTGGAGAGTGAGTGTCAGATGGTTCTTCTTGTGATCGATAGTATCTACGTCACGGTTTATTGTAAAGATCTAGAGAAAGTCGAGGAATTATATAATCATATAAATAGACAGGGATTTGAATCTCTCGCATATTTAACAGATGAGAATGATGCTAGGACAAAACTATCGGTCTGGTGATAAAGGAGCATGGGATTAACTGCTAAGGTTTGATAGAACATTCCATGCTTTTGTTGATATGCGTTAATGTAGCGATGAGTTTAGTGTTAGGTGTTAACGCTAACGAACCTGACACCTCTTATTCGGGAATTTGAAACGCCCTCCGAAATCTAAGGAATCTGAGACACGCTATACCAGAAAAAATAGCCTTTTGTAGCGTTTTTGTCAGATGATTGTGGGAATTAAGATGTCTCATGTTCCTTACAATTTTTTAAGAGGACGTGAAGGCCGAATAAGATGTCCTGTGTTCCTTAGAAAATCGCCTGGCGATTCGCCAGCATCAGTCACTCTGAACTTCAGGAATTTTCGGACGGTAAGCTGGCACCCATCACCGTTTACTTGCCTGAGTTTTCAGACACGCTCTAGTCCGTTTCCCTATGATATTTGAATGTTTATGAATACGATTACATCTTTATGAAGCAGGGGAATTGCCTTGTCTGATTACTATTGGGATGACCAAATTGAATATCTGAGAAATATGCGGTGGCTTTACTATAACGATGATTATCTTGAATTTTTGTTTTTGGTTCAACGTGTATGGAAGATTAAAAATTTAGTAGATATTATCAACTTGGTTAACCTATGCTCCGAACATGAAAATTACATCGGGAATTGTGACGAGATAGGTGTACTGCTTTTATTACACATAAGGAGGTACACATGATGATATATAGGAGAAAAACCTATATTATTGCGACTTCTTTTGTAGATGAGTTTAATGCTCTGTTTAATGATATTTTGCTGCCATCCCAGTTGAAATACGGATCAAGACTTATTGGGAGATGGCACACAACAATCGATGATGAAACCAGCGAAATTTTTGCGATGTGGGAATACGATACCTTTGAACAATACGAAGAGATTGAGAAAAAGATAAAATCAGATACAGAACACGTAATGCGAGTTCAAGCCCGTTTTGATCAGATTGGAAGACATCGGTATAAAGATGTATTTCGAGAAGAGATTAGGCAAGCGTTTTTCACATCGACAGTAGAGCGCGAACAAACGATTTTGAAGTGAATGAAAAAGGAGTTGAGAGAAAGATGGAGACAGAACGACTTATATTTCGGAAATATACCAAAAATGATTTCGATTTACTTTTTGAAATGACTCGTGAGCCAAATATGATGAAATTTATAAGACATGGAGGACCCTGGACCAATGAAGAAACCATGCAAAGCCTGGAAAAGTTCATCAACTGGAATAAAGACGATAAAGGGCTGTTACTCGCATTTAACAAAGAGGATAACAAGTTAATTGGAACCTCTGGTCTGATTCCTCAAATCATTGAAGGCACTGATGAGCTTGAAGTTGGTTACTGGGTTATAGAGCAATACTGGGGAATGGGTTACGGATATGAACAAGCAAAAGCGTGGAAAGAATATGGTATGGATCACTTGAAGCAGAAAAGATTAATATCGTTAATTCAACATGGCAATGTGGGTTCTATGAAAGTCGCGCAAAAGAATGGCATGAAACACGAGAAGGATGTAGACATAATAGGGAAAAATGTAGCAGTATACTCGATTGAGGTGAAGTGAATATGACTCCATTTCCTGAGCTAGAAACCAAAAGATTGCTGTTAAGAGAGATTAAACAGAGTGATTCCCAAGACATATTTCAATATTTTTCTTCAGATGAAGTTACAAGATTCTACGATTTAGAAAGTTTTACAACTATAAAACAAGCAGAAGAACTCATACAAAGATGGACTGAACGATTCGAAAATGGTCAGGTCATCCGCTGGGGAATTGCTTTGAAATCGGACAATAGAATTATTGGAACATGCGGATTTCATGGTTGGATGAAACAACATCATAAAGCTGTGATGGGATATGAGTTAGCACCGGAGTTTTGGCGACAGGGTTATATGACCGAGGTAACTCAGAAAATCGTTGAATATGGATTCAAGAACCTTGAATTAAACAGAATTGAAGCATTTGTAGAGCCAGAGAACGCGGGATCAAGAAAGTTGCTTGAGAGAATTGGGTTCAGTGAAGAAGGCATATTGAAAGAACATTTTTATTGGAAAAATCGATTTGTTGATAATGTCATCTATGCAATTTTGAAGAAAGAATATGTATGAGAATCCGAATTATTGGATCTTGCGGTAGTGGGAAATCAACATTAGCCCAAGAATTGTCGGATCAATACGGTGTTCCTTCTTATGAATTAGACAATCTCATCTGGGACAGAAGTGCCGAAAATCTGAGATATCCTGAACATGTTAGGGATGAATCCCTCCAATCTATTGTCAGTTCCGAAACTTGGATCATAGAAGGAGTACAGTGCAAAGATTGGACAATAGCGTCCATCCAGGAAGCGGATTTGATTTTTGTATTAGCTCCAAATGTTTTCATTAGAGATTATCGGATTATAAAAAGGTTTGTATTGTCCAGAATGGGTTTGCAACCGTGGAATTACAAGCAGTCATTCAAGAACTTATGCAAGATGATTGTGAAATGGAACCATCAATATAATATAGAAGAAGTTATATGTACAATTAACAGAAACCATAAGACTGCAACAATCACGAAGAATAAAAAACAAGCGATACAGTTGATTGAACATCATTTGGAAGTGGTTGTAAGTGAAATTGAAAAGACTTTAGAATCAAACAAGGATTGTCGAAAGAGGAGATGCAGTGGTGAATATAAGAATACAACCAGTCACCCGAGAGAATTGGGAAGAGGCGCTGAAGATCTCTTTGTATGAACACCAAACGTCATTAGTTCCATCTGTTATTGAGGGGATCGCTTACGCCTATATAAAACCGTGGGATGAAGCATTTGATCCTTACGTACTTGAGATTGATGGGAAGGTATTTGGTTTCTTTTATCTAAGTTATACGCCAGATAGTACAGATAATTACTGGATTGGTGGTTTTCAAATCGATCAATCCTATCAAGGCAAAGGAATGGGAAAGCGCGCTATAAGAGCCATTCTAGATTACATTACAAAACAGCATCCGGAATGCAAGGTTATTTCATTAACGGTTGAACGGGATAACGAAATAGCACAGAATTTGTATAAGAGCATGTCCTTCATTAGTGAGAACAGAACCAATTCAGATGATGAAGTGATCTACAGGTTGGCAATAAAATGATAGACTCAATATTTAAGAGGGCAATATATCTTTGTTAACCAAAAGCGAGGATTGGTTGCGGTATTCACAACGATTATATCCGATGATAGCTTGTTACCACTTCAATGGTTTAACAATTATATATTGAAAGAATAGTTGTTTATGGGAGAGATAACATGAGCCACTGGTTTGATCTAGATGAACTTGATCCAGAGTTAATCAAATTTGCAGTTATGATCGCTAAATACAAAAATAAATTCATCATTATAAAAAATAGGAAAAGAGGAGGTTGGGAGATCCCAGGAGGCAACAAAGAAATAGGGGAAACACTTTTACACACGGCAAGTCGAGAACTCTATGAAGAGACAGGGGCAGTACACTTCGAATTAATACCTTATGGTGTATATGAATGGAATGGGAGCTTTGGTATGGTTTCTTATGCTGAGGTTAAATTGCTGGAGAGCTTACCGGAGTCTGAAATCGATGAAATAAAGCTTGTGGATGTATTACCTGAAGGGATGAACTTCGGAGATATGTTTTATCGTTTCTCAGACAGATGGGATGGACTTGAGAACCATAAGCTTAAGAAATACACTATCGAAATAAATCATTTGAATGAGTTACCTGAAATTAAAATAAGCTAGTTTTAGTTGGAGGAACTCTGTTTTGAAACTAAAGGAGATGAAAAGAACTAGTGAATAAGAATAAGGGACTCATCAGGTCACTATTACTTTTATTGATTTTAATTTTGTTATGGAATTCCTTTCGAACTTCAATTTTTGAAGCAGTTACTGTTCAAAAGATTAATGAAAATGAAATGACTGTAATTAATTTTAATAATCTTGAAAGAACAATAGCCGTTCCAATGGATATGTCAAAACTAATTGAAGAGAACAAGGAATACACTATTTTGTACGATAAAAGGGTCTTTGATAAATACAGACTTCGATCAATAAAGCCATAGGATCTTAGAAATAACATGGGGAAGGAGAGATGCAACAATCATGATAACGTATAGAACGTTGACCCTTGATGATGTGAATCAGTTGCAGGAAATAGATCGCTCGGAACATATTGATCTCATTTATGAAATGAGGGAGAACCGATTGGTTGAACTTGAACAAAATCATGAATGCTCAAACTGGGATGAGATGCTTTTGAAAGAGATTCAAAATCGATATGTGTACGAATTAGAACAAGGTGGCATGGCATATGGCGCGTTTGCTGACGATCAATTAATCGGATTTGGTGTGCTGGCACATCAATATAGAGGAAAAAAACGAAATCAATTACAAGTTGACTTGATGTATGTCTCACGCGGGTACAGAAGACAAGGCGTTGGAAAACGTATTCTAAACGAGTTAGGTGAAGAGGCTAAGAACCGTGGTGCACAGTATCTGTATATCTCCTCCACAGAGACGAAATCAGCGGTATCCTTTTATAAAAGTCAGGGCAGTCAGATTGCAAGTGAGATTGATCAAGAACTTTATGACAAAGAGCCGAACGATATACATATGATAAAGGAGCTGGGCACATGACAACGGTTGGGATACTCGGAACCATTCATATGTATCGTTGGAGCCGATCACAATTACATCTTCCAAGAAGAGCTGATGATAGAACCCGTTGAATTGTTGTATCCGTTACGATAAAGGAACCGTTGGTAGAATTACAAATGAAACTTATTATTTAAGGAGCATTACATGCGCAAAAAAATACGTAAAACACTCAAGTACAGCATATTCAGTATTATTTTAATAGTTATAGTAGCTCTGATATTTCCCACATGGACACCCAAAATTAAAGGTGAAAACAGCATCAGCATGTTAGAACAGGTCGAAATTAACGGTACAGGACATGAAGTTATGATCAGGGGTGTTGATCGGACTAACCCTATCCTAATTTTTGTGCATGGCGGGCCGGGATGCTCGGAGATTCCATACGTAAGGAAGTATCAGAAAGAGCTTGAGCAACACTTCACAGTGGTGCATTACGATCAACGCGGGAGTGGAAAGTCCTATCACTTTTTTGAAGATTACTCGAATCTCACAACAGATGTATTAGTAGATGATTTGTTAGAGTTAAGGGATTATGTATCTAAGGAGTTAGGTCAAGAGAAGGTTATATTAATCGGTCATTCATTTGGTACATACATCGGGATGAAAGCTGCGGCTAAAGCACCTACTCAGTTTCACGCTTATATAGGCATTGGACAGATGGCTAATACACTTCAGAGCGAACTGGAAAGTTTGGAGTACACGTACGAGCAAGCGAAACAAGCCGGTAATGAAGATGATGTTAAAAAACTGGAGCTAATCCGCAGCTCGATCGAGCAAGGAAAGGAACTTACGCCTAGAATTTTGCTGCAAAAGTACGGTGGTGCAGCCAGACTCATCAACGAGAATAGAGATTATATTTCAGGATTCCTTTTTAATCCCGAATATAATGGGCTGGATATGATTCGCTTTTATTCAGGGATGTTCAGTTCACAAGACATCTTACTGAGGGAAGCATTTGATCAAAATTTACCTGATATTGTTGATCATCTGGAGATTCCTACCTATTTTGTAACGGGTAAATATGATTATATGACCACTGCAAATGCAGCACGTGATTATTTTGACGTATTGGATGCACCGATCAAAGACTTCATTGTATTCAACGAGTCGGCGCATTACCCACAGTTTGAAGAGAAAGAAAAATTCGTAAAGTGGTTAAATGAGCTATTTTAATATGCATTGAGAGGAGCAAGATCATATTGTTAAATGAATTCATTGAGCTTGAAGAAGAGAGTGATGAGAGTTACCGGTGTTACACTCTGCAAAATACTGTGCAAATATTTAAACATTGCATACAGGATGAGGATTTAAATGACTTTCGAATATATGTGTCCACTAATACACCGTTAGATTCAATTGTTCATAAAATAGAAGATTACATTAAGTGGTTTTCAACTTGTGAGACTGTCTTTCGAGATTATTATGAGAATGAACTTCAGGAAAAAGTACATCAGAATTGGTTTAATGAGATTGAAGTCTATCGTGTGGATATCACATTTAACAGTATAGCCGATTACGGCGCAACAATATCTTGCGGAGATCATATTTTGCGCGATCACATTATGATTATTGATTTTGATAGAGAACAAATCCAAGCAATCCACTTAAACGGATAGATGGATTATTTTGTAGTAAATAGTCACAAAAAACAATAAATATATCGCTTTATTTTCCATAAATGTGTTATTATGTTGTTGTTGGACGAAGAATTCATTTGTTTGATCGATAGAGAGAGGAGGCACGTATTCTCGAATCATTCAATCTGTATGCATAGATTAACTGCACTGCTTGTTAAAAATAATAGAATAAGCGGAGGTATGGTTATGTTCAAAAAATGGAAGAAATTTGGCATCAGTAGCTTGGCACTGGTATTGGTGGCTGCGGTAGCCTTTACGGGATGGAGCGCTAAAGCATCAGCAGCGGACGCTTCGCAAATAGTGTCTGAGATGGGTGCAGGATGGAATCTCGGCAATCAGCTGGAAGCATCGGTGAACGGTACACCGAATGAGACAGCTTGGGGCAATCCTACGGTAACTCCAGAGTTAATCAAAAAGGTAAAAGCGGCAGGCTTCAAATCCATTCGTATTCCCGTTTCCTATTTGAGTAACATTGGAAGCGCTCCCAATTATACGATCAATGCGGCATGGCTGAATCGAATTCAGCAAGTCGTGGATTATGCGTACAATGAAGGTCTGTATGTGATCATCAATATTCATGGTGATGGGTTTAATTCCGTACAGGGTGGATGGCTACTCGTGAATGGTGGCAATCAGACTGCCATTAAGGAAAAATATAAGAAGGTGTGGCAGCAGGTTGCCACCAAGTTTAGCAACTACAATGATCGTCTTATTTTTGAATCCATGAACGAAGTATTCGATGGTAACTATGGCAATCCAAACTCGGCCTATTACGCCAATCTGAACGCATACAATCAAATCTTCGTGGATACGGTTCGTCAGACTGGAGGTAACAACAATGCCAGATGGTTGCTGATTCCAGGCTGGAATACCAATATTGACTACACTGTTGGTAATTATGGCTTTGCTCTTCCAACAGATAATTACAGATCCTCAGCTATTCCTAGTTCGCAGAAGAGAATCATGATCTCAGCACACTATTACTCTCCGTGGGATTTTGCAGGTGAGGAAAACGGCAATATCACACAGTGGGGTGCAACTTCTACGAACCCTGCCAAAAAGTCTACTTGGGGCCAAGAGGATTATCTTGAATCGCAGTTTAAGTCCATGTACGACAAATTTGTGACTCAGGGCTATCCCGTAGTGATTGGTGAGTTCGGTTCCATTGATAAAACGTCCTATGATTCCAGCAACAATGTCTATCGTGCTGCTTACGCCAAAGCAGTTACAGCAAAAGCCAAGAAATACAAAATGGTTCCTGTTTATTGGGATAACGGGCATAACGGTCAACATGGATTCGCCTTGTTTAACCGTTCAAACAAAACCGTGACGCAGCAAAATATCATTAATGCCATCATGCAAGGTATGCAATAAATTACTGTCTGGCTGTATCCGTGTAAACGGCGTGTTCCTGTAAAAGGGACATGCCGTTTTTTTGTGCTACTGGAGATGAAGATGAACAACATTTACCAATGCATTTTACATAAGCCACATACAGAATTCATTAAATCCCACACTAGCTTTTATATACTTAATTTGCTTGATATAGCGAACTAAAAGGACTAGGTGGTAGACAGAATGTTAAAAAAACGTGATTTGCAGGAATGCCTTTCACTGTACAGCTTAATGATGGACCCCGCAGTTTCTCCTTACGTTCGTTATCAATGCCAATCGTATGAAGAATATCTATTCCTGACCAAACAATTGATGGTCGAAGAAGAGCAAAAGACAGTGATTTCCCGAACGATTTTGAATGAAACAGGGCAGCCTATTGGAACCATTGATCTATATCATATTGAGCATCAAACCGGTTTTTTAGCCACATGGATTGGTTCACCGTTTTTTGGGAATGGGTATAGCCAAAGAGCCAAATCAGCCTTTTTTGTTGAATTGTTTCTGGAACATGGGATTGAAACGGTATTTATGAAGATTCGCAAGCAGAATATAAGATCCAGAAAAGCAGTACAAAAACTGCCTTATGTGAAGTTAGCCAATGATGTGTATCCAGATGTATATCAACGGATTAATTTGAATGAACAGATGTATGATCTGTATTATGTTGAACGGTCAGCCTTTTTCGAAAATAGTATGGATCTGCACCAAGTGGTAGCTACGTAACTTATTCAGAGAGCGTCAACAGCGGCGTCAGTGATGACGCCGCTGTTTGATATGATGATATAGGAACGGACTGTTAATATAACATGCAGGAATATGGACTAGAAAATCGAAAGACATTAAGTAGATAACCTCATAAAAAGTGGACGGTTAATCAAGGAGGCATGAAATGAATAATATTAACAAGATTTTGGGTGTAGTCCTCATGCTTGGCAGTGTGTTTATTTCAACGATGGAGAGAATTTCAATACGAGTCTCTGTCGCTATAGTAGAAGCAGGATATGCGTCAGGAGGGACGAACGTACCCCAGTTTGCTCAGATGAACGAGCATCCAACAGGTTTACTCGTATACTTCATGTTTTTTGTTGGATTCATACTATTGGTGGCGGGATTCCCCGGGAGTTATAAGAAAAATCGTAATCATGGGTATAACAAGGAAGTTTAGCTTGAGGAGGGATGAAAGTGGCCCAACAGGAGGAAGTGTTATCGGGAGGTAATGTGAATCAGGTCGTCAGAATAGGTGAGACTGTTCGCCGGCATGTGAAACCAAATCCATATGTGGTTGAACTGCTTTTACATCTCGAAAAAGTTGGTTATGATCATGCCCCTCGATTTCTGGGAATAGATGAACAGGGGAGAGAAACGCTCTCTTACCTCGAAGGCATCGTTCCAGGCAATGACTACCCTGATCTAGAAGAGTATATGTGGTCAGACGAATCTTTGATTGAAGTCGCAAAACTGTTGAGAAGTTACCATGATGCGACAGTTGGATTTACAACAACATCAGTTTCAACGAACAGATATCCAGGCATAACAGAAGATGAAGTTGTATGTCATAACGATTTTGCGCCGTATAATGTGGTGTACAAGGATGGCCGTCCTCAAGGCATTATTGATTTTGATATGGCGGGTCCGGGTCCGCGAATGTGGGATATCGCCTATGTCTTGTATACATCCGTTCCACTCGCAAATTTCTCACCAGAGATGGACGGAAAGGGTGTAATGCCATACGTCAGCCAGGCACACGGAACTGTTCGAAAAGAACGGATTGCCTTATTCATGGCTACGTACGGGCTGAGTGTTCCAGCAGATTTGAAGGATTGGGTCATATCCCGTATCCGTTTCATGTGTAAAACACTGACTGATCGTGCGGCTGATGGAGATGTCGCTTTTATGAAGATGGTCGAAGAGGGGCATCTGGCCCACTATGAGAAAGAAGTCATTTTTCTTGAAAACCATTGGGATGAATGGGTTTGAAAGGTAATGCTAATGGACCGCGTGATAGCCTACGGGCTGGACAGCGGTTTTTTTTGTTTTCATCTTTCAAATCCCTATAAATTCCTTTCTAATCATTTTCAACAATTGTGATCAACAATACAGCAATATAGTTCAGATTAGATCGAAATAACTGTGATACAATTCATTGTAAAGCGCTATCATTGTAAATTATTAAACTATATTGCTTTTTATATTCTGGGAAGGGAGATCTTACTGATGCTAACCATACACACCCCGACGAATATTGCTTTGCAGGAAAATGAAGTTTATGTGCGATCAGAAGCAGATAATTTTCAGGATGAATGGCCTGTTCATACGCATAATGGGTATGAGATACATTATTTTATTCAAGGAGATGCAACCTTTTTAATCGGTGACCGAATATATAAGCCGCTGCCTGGAGATATGTTTATATTCAGAGGCGGTGTGCCCCACCGAATCAATCCTTCAAGAGAAATGGTGTACAAGCGAAGTTTTGTCAATTTCACGGAATTATTGCTTTTGGACATGCTTGCTGTCAGTCAGTTGGAGAATCTGATGTCCATATTCCGTCATCCCAATGGGTTATTGGTGCATTGGCCTCCGGAGGAGCGTGAGTATATCACAGCTATATTTAAGGGAATCAAGGAGGAGATGGGGGCAGGAAATACAGGGTACAAAACAATGGTCAAATTGAGTCTTACCCAATTGCTACTGCGGATTTACCGGAAAACAACCAGTGAGCAATCCGCCAATCCTATCTTATGTTCTTCCCAGAAGCAGACAAGCGTAAGCCGGGTTCTTCATTATTTAAACCAGAACTATACGGAGAATGTTTCATTGGATGAACTGTCCAAAACACTCCATTTGAATAAATACTACATTTGTCATTCTTTCAAAGAGACGACGGGATATACCATAAGCAACTATGTTATACGGAAAAGAGTTGCAGAGGCCAAAAAATTGTTGCTGTCTACGGATGCACCGATTTTGTCCATATCTGAGACGCTAGGTTTTAACACACCTGTATATTTTAGCAGGGCCTTTAAACAATATGTGGGTGTATCACCACAGTTATTCCGTAAAAGTGAATTGCTCAACGAAGCCAAAATTCATTAGAACCTTCCAAGGAGATGTTGATATGACAAGAAGAACAACGTTTAAGCTCACCACTAGCATGGTATTGGTCATGTTACTCATCGTATTGACTGCTTGCGGAAATTCAGGTACCAATGCTAACCCAAAACAAACAACCCTGGATTTCCTGTGGTTCTCTGACGGAAAAGAAGGAGAAGTCATCAAGGAAATCATTAAAGATTATGAGCAGACCAATACCAAGGTTAAAATCAACCTGATTGAAGTTGGCTTCAAGGATATCCAAACCAAATTAAAAACAATGTTATCCGGTGGAAAGCCACCTGCCCTGAGCCGGGTCACGGATACCGGATCATTTGCTAATCAGGCGGTTGATCTGACACCTTACGTGGACAATGCGGACCAATTCGAGGATCAATTTATTGACTCACTTAAACCTTATTATGTTATTAATGACAAGCTGGTAGCGGCGCCTATGGATGTTACAGCGAATGGGCTTATTTATAACAAAACCTTATTTGATAAAGCGGGCGTCAAAGTACCGACCTCTCCTGACCAGGTATGGACGTGGGATGAATACACAGCTGCGTTAAAAGAGGTTATGGACAAAGGCGGAGCACGTTATGGCATGGTATGGGATGTCACACCGCATAGATGGTCCACTCTTTTGTATCAGAATGGCGGAAGCATCTTAACAGAGGATGGCACTGCAGCAGCGATTAACAGTGAAGCCGGAATCCGTAGCATGGAGCAGTTCAAGCAGCTTCATCAGGAAGGGATCATGCCCGAGTCCGTATGGCTCGGAGGGGAAAATCCGAACAACCTGTTCCGTTCCGGGACGGTGGCTACCCACTGGGCTGGTAACTGGATGATCAGCAATTACAAGGATATCACTGATTTTGAATGGGGAGTCACCTATATGCCAAAAGGAACACAACGTTCTTCAGTGCCAGGCGGGAAGTTTCTGATGGCATTCAAAGGCAGCGGATATGAGCAGGAGGCAGCAGAATTTATTGAATACTTAACGTCCAAAGAAGTGAATTCAAAATATAACCAAGAATCATTGTTTATGAGTCCGCGGAAGGACAGCTCTGTATTGAATTATGAATTCGGCAAGGAGATGTTTGAAATTTTCGCGGATGAACTGAAGAACAGTTCGCCTCTTGCAGCTAATGACTGGTCCAGACAGACCATTATATCCAAAATTTCAACGGACCTGAAAAATAATATTGTTGAGGTTTTATCCGATAAGGCAACTCCGCAGGAGGCATTGGATCGAACAGCCAAGCTGATTAACGAGGCTATTGGCAGTCAATAAACGTAAAGCGCTTTGGTTAATTCGTATACGGGGGCTTACCGATTCCTGTGAAGCCTCCCTTTCGAATAACGCATAAGGAAGGGGCAAGCAGATGAGTGAAGGACAACGATTAAACAAAAATACGCTGGCAAAACAGAACAGGAAGCTCGTTATTGCTCCTTATCTGTTTATACTACCCAACCTCCTGATCTTTGGAACCTTTATCGTATTTCCCTCTTTATTGGGCCTCTATTATTCCTTCCATGTCTATGATGGATTGAATCCAATGAAGTTTAACGGGCTGGATAATTATATCAAAATTATAGGAGATCGGGAATTTTGGTCGACCATCGGACGAACGGGGATTTATGCAGCAATTGTTGTCCCGCTAATATATGCAGCAGCGTTAGGCATTGCTTTGCTGCTTGCGCGCGAGATTAGAATGCGCGGGTTCTTTAGGGCCGTATTTTACTGGCCGACCATGATTTCTTACATTATCGTAGGATTGACCTGGAAGTGGATTTTCGGAGATTCATTTGGCATCTTGAATCATCTGTTAACCGTGGTTGGTGTGGAACCTGTCGGCTTTTTAACCTCTTCCTTTTGGGCAAATACGGCTGTAATCATCGCGACAGTATGGTCACGTGCAGGCTTTTTCATGGTCATTTTTATCGCGGGTTTGCAGGCTATACCTACGGATTATTATGAGGCTGCCCGCTTGGACGGGGCAACGGGAATGAAGGTGTTTCGCTATATCACGCTCCCGCTTTTGAAGCCCACAAGCTTGCTTGTTGTTATGCTGACTCTGATTGACGCGTTCAAAGCATTTCCACTTATGTTTGCGCTTACAGGTGGTGGTCCGGGCAAAGATACTACCTATATTGTTCAATATATTTATGAGATTGGCTTTAACAGACAGGAGCTCGGTCTGGCCAGTGCCATGTCGGTGATACTGTTTATCCTTATTGGTGGATTCTCGGCTCTGCAATTCCGTCTATCGAAAGGAGGGGCTACGTAATGGTAATGAAGCCTATGGTCAAAATCTTCATCTACAGTCTGTTAAGTGTTGCCGCAGTGGTGTGGCTCCTGCCTGTCCTGTGGGTCGTGATTTCTTCTCTAAAAACGAATAGAGATCTGTACAGCTTCCCTCCCAAGTTATGGCCGCAGCCAATCACCTTCGAGCATTTCAAGGAGGCATTCAGTAAAGGCGATTTTGGCTTGTATTTTATGAATAGTACGATCGTAACTGTAAGCTCAACGCTGCTACTGTTATTGATTAACTCCATGGCAGGTTTTGCATTGGCGAAATATCGCTTCCGCGGAAGCGCGATCATATTAATTGCTTTTGTCTCAACACTCATGATTCCGATTGAGGTAATTATGATCCCTATATTCAAAGTGCTGAGTGCACTGGGGTTGTATAATAGCCTACTCGCGATTATTATCCCGCCAGCAGCAACCCCAACAGGTGTGTTCCTTATGCGGCAGTATTTGTTGTCCGTACCGGACGAGCTGTTGGAAGCTGCCCGGATGGATGGAGCGGGCGAATGGAAAATTTACTGGAGCATTATTCTTCCGATAGCGAAGCCGATTCTTGCGGTGCTCGCAATCTTCTCCTTCATGTGGAGATGGGATGATTTTGTATGGCCATTAATTGCGATTAGTGATCCATCGAAATATACGATTCAGCTTGCGCTCTCTAATTTTATTGGTGAATACAACGTGGATTGGGGAAGTTTGCTTGCGATGTCCGTCATCACGATGCTTCCGGTACTGATTGTTTTTATGGTTTTCCAGCGGTATTTTGTCAGCGGTATGATTACTTCAGGAATGAAAGGATGAGTTGAATGTCAGATACCACCCGGAGTGGGATGGATACCTTGAATTATAAACCTATGAAATTAGGTCACAATCAGGTCATTAATCATTGGATGATCAGCGGCATATATACAAAGCCTGTTGCCTTTGTTCCAACAACGATGGAGGGAGATATTAATGATTGGCTTATCGATGGTTTTGCCATTCATGAGAATCCATGCAGAAAGGAATTTGTAGAACATAGGAGAACGCAGCCTGTGAAGCGATTTTTTGATCAATGGAGCGAGTTTCCTAGCCCGGGAGACGACTTCGTTGGAGAAGAGAACGGAATGCCTTGGGCACTGTATTCTCCTTGGAATAATCCACGTGTGGAGCAATCAGGATTTTGGTTTGTACCGACACATCTGCGCAGTTACGCGGCGACAAGACTCATTTCTCCGACTGCTCATACCGCCTCTTTGCGGATTAAGACCTATGGCAGTCTGACGTTGTGGGTGAATGGGGAAATGGTAACGGATTTTGCGCCACTCATGCGTAACAAGGAGCAGGAAATCGTAATTAAAGCTGAACTTTTAGCTGGAATTAATGAGATCTATGCCTGCTGGGAGGATCTGGCTGAGCGGGATACCATGTATGCCTTTGCGTTGGAATATCTGGGCGACGAGGAATTGGTGATTTCCCTGCCTATTGCTCCTCATTTGGCTGAGTCTGTAAAATCCGCAGAGCAAGCCCTCGAACAGGCTTATTTTCCTTCGGATCTCTTCAGAGGTGAGCAGATTAAGCTCAAGCTGCCGCTTCCCTTGCCGGATATCGTTAGAGAGGTTGATATTCAGTATGGCAATTTTTTTGACGGTACCGAAAACAAGACGATACACATCGCCGAAAAGGAAACGGACCTGGTCCTGGCACATACGAATCAACTCGGTCATCATTACGTATATTTCACGCTGGCTATTTCAGTTTCAAATGTTGTACTAACCAAGAAGTTTGGCTGCCAATCCTATGATACGAGCTATGATGAGGCAGCTCAGCAAGCTGCGGATATTGAAGCCCGCAAATCCTTGGCTCTGCGATGTATTGCCGAGAAGGGCAGTCCCAATATTCATAAGGCCATTGCCATGCTCAAAACAGGAGGTAATCTGCAAGAAGCGGAGAACATTTTGCTTGAGGGTGTGGAAGGGATTGAGCAACGGAAGGATTGCAGTGACTTCTATCTGGTGGGACTGTTCCGTCTTTGGAGAGATGAGCGAAATAGCGGTCTGTTTAGTGAATCGTTCTGGGATCGGGTGAAAGCAAGTATTCTGGGCTATCGGTATTGGATTGATGAACCTGGCGATGATGTGATGTGGTTCTTCAGTGAGAACCATGCCTTGTTGTTCCATACCAATGAACTGTTAGCCGGACAGCTGTTTGGAGATGAAACGTTCAGCAACAGTGGTGAATCCGGTGAAGTACACCGTCAAAAAGCAGAGCAGAGGCTTGCATTATGGTTTGAGCGCTTTTTGGATGAAGGATTGGCAGAATGGAATTCGAGTGCATACATTCCGATTGATGCGGTTGGGTTGTTGCATATCTATGAATTTGCCCATAATGAACAGCTCAGACAGCAAGCCAAAAAGGCAATGGACCTATTATTCTATTATATTACCGTTCAGATGCATCAAGGAGTCTTGTCCACAACGTTTGGGCGCAGCTATGAGAAGGAACTGCTGGGTGGTTATGCAGCGGGAACCACTTCAATGTGCTGGATCGCTTATGGCGTTGGCAATGTAAACAATTATTCAATAAGCAATGTTGCCTTGAGTTTATCGGATTACAGCCCTCCAGCAGCATATCAGGAGCATCTGTTGCTTGGGGACAATCAGCAGTTGGTGTTCGCTAATCAGCAGGGCAAGGGAGGTTACGCCAAGCTCTATCATTGTCGGACCAGGGAATACTCCTTATCCTCAATCATTCGCTTTCGTCCAGGCAAGCCAGGTTATCAGGAGCATGTCCAGCATTTATCTCTGTCACCTGAGGCGCTGATCTGGGTGAATCATCCGGCAGAAATATACAAGCATGGGGATGGTCGACCTTGCTTCTGGGCTGGGAATGGGATATTGCCCGATGTTGTTCAGCATGAGGGGATCGCTTTGATGATGTTTGATATTCCTGCGGATAACAACTCTGACTGGACACATGCTTATTTTCCTACTCACTCCTTCACGGAATGGGTAAGGCATGAGAACTGGCACTTTGCCCGTTTGGATAAGGGTTATGCAGCTATATATGCGGCCAACGGGACGAGTATGGAGAGCAGCGGGGTGACAAGAAAACGTGAGCTTATTTCACCTGGCTTGCGTAACGCCTGGATTATAAGAGCAGGAAGCGAACAGCAATTCGGGTCATTTGACGCTTTTATCAACCAAGTTCGTTCTGCAAGCCCGCAATTCGATAATCAAGCTTTAACTCTCACTCTAACAGACCCGGTATATGGTCCAATTCAATGGGGAATGAACAAGCCTTTTCTTATTAAAGAAGAGGAAATTATACATGAAGGTTATGGAGTGAAGGGACAACTGAAGTTACTGGACATGTAGCGCTGAATCATTTGCAAGAAACCAAGGGAGTGATAACCAACATGCCGAATCAAATGGTGCTGCAGGAGAGAATAAGCAAGGTATCCCAAGCGATGGAGTCTATGAAAAACACAAGTATCAATGAACAGTTTCCCATCGGACTAATCGACATACATCTATGGGAATGGCCGCAAGGTGTCGGTCTGTATGGCTTGCTTCAACTCCATGAGGCAACGAAAGATCCTAAAGTGCTGGAATTTCTCGAATCATGGTACAATGCAAGGCTGATGGAAGGGTTACCGGAAAAAAATGTGAACACCTGCGCTCCGCTCCTTACTTTGATCTCACTATGCGAGCTGACCGAAAACAGGGAGTACGAACAGGTCTGTGAGGAGTGGAGCAGTTGGATCATGGATGGACTGTTGCGAACCGGAGATGGTGCGTTTCAACATATGATTACGGGAGATGCCAATGATGGTCAAATTCTGATTGATACCCTGTTTATGACGGTGCTATTTTTGGCCAAGGCAGGGGTATACTTCAAGAAACCCGACATGGTGGAAGAAGCCAAACGACAGTTCCTTGTGCATATCAAATATCTATATAACAAGAAAACCGGATTGTTCTATCATGGCTGGGATTTCAATGAAAATCATAACTATGGTGCTGTTCATTGGGGAAGAGGCAATGCATGGTATACGGCGGGAGTTATGGATTTCCTGAATATCATTCCGATCGAAGACGGGTTAAAGGCCTATCTGTTGGATACAGCAACCGCTCAAGTCAGAGCACTGAGCAAGCTTCAAGGTGAGGATGGCATGTGGCACACTGTGCTGGATGATCCAACCTCTTACAAAGAAACCTCGGCAACGGCAGCGATTGGATACGGCATTCTTAAGGGAATTCGGTATGGATACCTGGATGAATCCTATCGCCAGAATGGCTTGAGTGCGCTTGAAGCGGTGTTGAAACAGATTGATGATAACGGCGTTGTACAGCAGGTGTCCTATGGTACACCTGTGGGGCAGGATGCTCAGTTTTATAAAGATATAGCGATCAGTCCGATGGGATATGGACAAGCACTTACGTTGTTTATCCTGATTGAGGGCTTGCGGGCTCCAACCGCCGAATAGAATCAGGCGGACTTGTACGGAGGATAGGGGATACAGTTTCCTGTATCCTCCTTTTTGTTTTAGTAAGCTCGAATCTCGATTAATTGGGCATATCTGCTGCCATTTGTGGCATCAATTATGATTCTCAGAGCCTGAGCTGACACAGGGACATCCAGGGAATGAATAACTTTTCTTTTGTGATTTTCTTGAACACTTGCGACTTGTGTCCATTCGCCAGCAGGAGTCAGTACCTCCACGTGATAATCACGCACCAGCTCAGGCATCACACGGAATGTTGTGTGATGGTGATGTAAATTAACCAGATCCTCGTTCACATCATCATTAAACGTCAAGTGCAACTCAGCCAAGGTTTGTGGCTCTTCCCATGTCAGTTGCACCCATTCAGGATTGCCAGACTGCATCGGCTGCGACATCCACTGTTGCGGCCCACCGTAAGGGCGATGATAACCGTTAATCGTGTTGTCCGCTGAATATGCCGAAGTCTCAGAGAGGGTACGACAGCAGAATGGCTGACGCGCCAACCCCTGCATGGACCATAATACGACAGGCTGATTCGTGGCATGATCCTCCAGATTTTTGGACACGTGGTTTTCTTCTGTTTTGAAGAAGATCAGCACTCCGCTGTGTGCTTCTGTCGAATGGTAGAGTGAGACGGCTTTATTGGAGCGGATGATTATAAAAGCATTCTGCGGTTCTTCCGGTCGCCATTCGAGCGGCAGCTTCACCCACTGCGCATTTCCTGTTGTAACGTTAACAGTCGCCGTAACTTGTAACGAATGCGGGACGTAGTTCTCCTTACGCCCCGTATCCCACAGCTCTACCGTCAGTGCGGTATCGCTGGATGCATCCAGCAGTAGCTCCAGGCCGCTGAGCACTGGATGCACAGGCAGCAACAGGGCGACATCTGTACCCAGCGGGTACGTCTCGCCAGGCTGCTCAAGGGCGATGCCCGTCAGCGTGCTGGAGGCTGTAACCTGGGCACGCCGGGCCAGATCCAGCTCATCGTGGCTGCGCACCCCGATGATGGAAGCGTCCTGCCGCAGCAACGTCTGCTGCAGGACCGCCAGATGCCTCGCGTGTAGCTCGCGCGGCGACACCCCCTTGGACGCGCAGAGCGCCGCGCCCGTACCCGCGGCTTCGCCGATGACCGCGCATGTTGCCATGACGCGCGTTGTGCCGAAGGCGACATGTGATGCACTGATGTCGCGCCCGGCCATGAGCATATTCCGCACATTTGCGGAATACAGCGAGCGGAACGGCACGTGATATACGCCATCGGCATGCATATGCTTCGAGCCGCTCGCTTCGGCATACATGCCCTGCGGGGGATGCAGGTCGATGGACCAGCCGCCAAAGGCAACGGCATCCGGGAACTCCTGCTGGCTGATAATATCGTTCTGGGTGAGCACATAGTCACCCGTGAAGCGGCGGTACTCCCTTTTGCCAGGCAGCGAACCAATCCACTCCAGCGTCATATGATCTGCATCAAATTTGCCGGAGTTCTTGATATAGTCCCAGATCCCGTAGATCACGGACCACAGTTCATCACGGATCAGCTCATTGTCATGAACGGTGTCATGTTCACCGCCCCATTCAATCCACCAATAATGACAACCGGAATCCCCGCTGCGAATGACCCGGCGAATCGGAATGCTGGTCTGTGTAATATCCTTGGCAAAAGAAGGCGGGATATAACGGACAGGCGCACCAGCATCCTTGGTATAAAAGAGAAGTGTACTGCCCAGCGTGATCTGATCAGCCACCTCTGGTGCCCACTCTTCGCCATACTCGCTGCGGGCTTCCCGGCCGAGTGCAAACTTGGCTCCAGCCAGAAAGCCTACCAATCCATCACCCGTACAGTCCAGATAGATCTGACTTTCGAATCGGATTTTGCGCTCAGAACCCATCATCCAGCCAGTGACAGAGGTGAT
The DNA here is from genome assembly GCF_037977015.1 of Paenibacillus sp. FSL K6-1122. Taxonomy (NCBI): domain Bacteria; kingdom Bacillati; phylum Bacillota; class Bacilli; order Caryophanales; family Paenibacillaceae; genus Paenibacillus; species Paenibacillus sp. FSL K6-1122. The sequence goes on from NZ_CP150272.1 coordinate 2,935,467, forward strand.
CTTTCGTTCATCCCCATCGCCAGTAGCCTCGACTTCATGTACATCCGTGTTCAGGAACAGGCTGATGTTGGATTCAGCTCGAACGGCTTCCAGAATGATTAAGTCCCAGAGATACGGGTTGCCCTCTGGATTACGATACTGGTTCTCTACAAACAATTCCCCCATAATACCCGTTTCCCGGGCATAACGGTTAATCCCGTGGGCGGTGGCACCGCACACCCAGACCCGAACCTCGCTGCTGGAATTGCCGCCAAGCACGGGGCGGTTCTGCACCAGCGCAACCTGCTGCCCCATGCGGGCAGCGGCTATCGCGGCGCATACACCAGCAAGTCCTCCGCCGATGACGGTGATGTCGTTTTGTACATGCTCTTGTTTCATATCTGTGACCTCCTTAACTGAAGTTAGATCCACCTTCACTCCAACTACATATCTATAATTTCATCTTAGATTTATATATTCACTTTTTAAATGCACTATACTATCATCAAACATATACTTTATTTCACAGAAAGGGTGGTCAAGTCATGGAGCTGCTTAACCACATCTACTGGAAGCAAAAAGGGGAATTTGCTCTTACGGAAGATATCTATACGACTTGGGTGGCTTTTGCCGTCGAAGAGGGAATATTCCATTATGAGATTGGGGGTCAGATCGGAGAAGCGAGTTTTGGCGATCTGGTGCTGTGCCCCCCGGCGGTTCCTTTTCGGCGGACAGTCATTACCCCGCTGACATTTCACTATTTACAGTTTAGCAGTAGCCTGGAGGAGGAGGAGTTTCTGCCACCAGCCGGAAAATCGCTGATTAATGACACGAAGCGGTTAGCCTCGACGTACGCTTATTTACGCCAGGACAGTGAGGAGAATAAGGGGGGAGTTGCCCGTTGGAAGACACATTTTATGATGGATTTGTGGCAGTTGTATCAGGTGGAACGCAGACAGAATCGCTTAAAGGAGCGGAGATTTACCGAAGACGCACGAATGGCTGAAGCGGCAGCGCTGCTGGAGGAGCGGGCGGAAGAGGAGATCAGCCTTCAGGAATTGGCACAGCGACTGGCCTTGAGTCCGGTGCAGTTGACAAGGCGTTTCCGGGAAGCTTTTCAGGAGACGCCATCAGGCTATCTCAAACGGGTCCGTCTGAAAAAAGCGCAGAACCTCTTGGCTGACAGCAGCCTGACCCTTAACCAAATTGCCGAGCGATGCGGATATGAGAACGGTTTTTATCTGAGTAGAGTGTTCTCCAAAACGTTGGGCATAAGTCCATCTGAGTATCGCAGGAGACACAGGGTGTAAGCTGAAAGAAGTGAGCAGAAAGCTTGAAGACAACTTTAAAGACAACTTTTGAAGCCAGCGGAGCACCAGGTATACACTTCGTTACGGGTTGCCCAGATTATGGAGGAGCTGGTGCGAATGAGTGCAGAAGCAACGGATACTGCATTTCTAACCGAAATTAGAGGGGAAGTACATTTCAGTTGTAGATCATAGACAATTTATACTATAATTTACCATATGGAGTCCTTATCCGAACGTATGCCCCCCGTATCCGTTTGAATGAGGACTCTGATTTTATAATTAAAACCAAGGAGGTGGATATGGCCTTAGCCTTTGGAATAAGGAATTCATCCTAATATTCGATAAAGGAGAATGGAAGCGATGAGAAAAATGATTTTTTTGAAAGCGCTTAAATTTGTTTTGATGATAACTTTATTAGTTCCTTTGTATTGGGCGGCTCCATCTGTCCATGCGGCAGAAGGGGAAAATACCTTGATTCTGAGTCATGATTTTGAAGATGGCACGGTCCAGAGCTGGAGCGGACGCGGTGAAGTAGAAACGCTTCGTGCAAGCGCCGTTGCAGCTCGTACCGGAGATTATGGACTGGAGGTGAGCGGGCGTGCTATGACATGGCATGGGCCAGCGCTGGATGTGACAGAACTTTTGGAGGTGGGACAGACGTATGTGTTCACTGGCTGGGTGAAGCTTCCGGCGGGAGCGTCCAGCACAAACCTCAATATGTCTTTACAACGTACCCTGCCAGATACAACACATTATGAAAATTTAACATTCGGTACCGCATCCGCAGGCGGATGGACCAAGCTTACTGCACAGTTTAAAATGCTGGAACCAGCGAATCAGTTATCGGTTTATTTTGAAGTGCCAGACCGTGCCACAGCTTCTTTTTATGTGGATGATTTCCGATTGGAGAAGCTGCCAGATCTCGGACCCATTGTGATCGAAGAAGACATTCCTTCCCTACAGGATGCTTTTGCGGGCAAGTTTCGAATTGGGACGGCCTTCACGAACAATGAACTGCTGACCGAACCGGACAAGCAGCTGCTTACGAAGCATTTTGATAGTCTGACACCAGGCAATGTTCTGAAATGGGACAGTACCGAGCCGCAAGAGGGTATGTATAATTTCAGCGGGTCGGATGCCGCAGTTGCTTTTGCAGCAGCGAACGGACAAGAAATACGCGGGCATACCCTCGTTTGGCATACACAAACTCCGGATTGGGTATTTCACGATGCCAACGGCAATCTGGTGAGCAAAACGGTGCTGTATGAACGGATGCAGCAGCATATTGAGACGGTAATGGAGCGTTATCAAGGACAGATCTACGCTTGGGACGTTGTGAATGAAGTCATTGATGCCTCCGAGCCGGATGGCCTGCGGCGCAGTCTGTGGTACCAGATTGCCGGGGAAGAATATATTGAGAAAGCATTTGAATTCGCCCATGCAGCCGACCCGGATGCCAAGTTGTTTATTAATGACTACAATACCCATGAGCCGGCCAAAAGTCAGGCCCTTTACAATCTGATCACTCGCCTTCAAACCAAGGGTGTGCCTATTGACGGAGTCGGCCATCAAACACACATCAGCCTCTTTTATCCAACCCTTTCGGAAATTGAGAGTTCCATTGTCAAATTTAAGGCGCTGGGCCTCGAAACACATATTACTGAGCTTGATGTAAGTGTATATTCCAATGATTCGCAATCTTATGATATCTTCCCGGAAGAACTGAAGACACAGCAGGCGGCGCTGTACAAGTCCCTGTTCCAGATCTTCCTGAGGCATACGGACACAGTCAAAAATGTTACCTTGTGGGGCAAGGATGATGCCAATACCTGGCTACGAACCTTCCCGGTCGCCCGCAACAACTGGCCGCTGCTTTTCGACGAGCGACTCCAGTCCAAGCCAGCCTATTGGTCCGTATTAGAGACGGTCCAGGTCGAGGCAGTACCAGCCGCACCGCAGAATCTGACCGCCACTGCGGTTAGCGACAACAGCATCAATCTAAGCTGGAGTGCATCTGCAAGTGCAACCTCCTATACGGTAAACAGGTCGCTGACAGCAGCCGGACCGTATACATCTGTGGCCGCTGTATCGGGAACAAGCTATATGGATATGGCGGTATCTGCTGGAACCACCTACTACTATGTGGTGAATGCGGTTAACAGCGTTGGGAAGAGTGTGAACTCCGTTCAAGCTTCCGCAAAGGTCCAGGGTGGAGGGCCGCCAGAGCCTGCTGGCAATCTGACTCTAGCCTATCGTGCAGGGGATACAAATCTGCTCGATAACCAAATTAAACCGCAGTTTGCCATTCACAACAACGGTACCTCCGCAGTTAGCCTGAATGAACTGACAATTCGTTACTGGTATACAGTGGACGGGGAGAAACAACAATCCTTTTTCTGTGATTATGCACAGCTTGGAGGCAGTCAGATCAGCGGCAACATAGTGAAACTGCCTGCACCTGTTCCTGGAGCGGACCATTATCTGGAACTGAAGTTCGGTACCGGAGCAGGCGTGATCCCGGTCGGAGGAACCTCTGGGGAGATACATACCCGGTTGCACAAAGCAGACTGGTCCAATTACAGCGAAGGGGATGATTATTCCTTTAACCCGCTGCAGACCTCTTTTGCCGATTGGACCAAGGTAACTCTTTACCGGAACGGCGAGCTTGTCTGGGGAGTGGAGCCTATATCCTAATTTGCTAAGTCGTTATATCCAGCCTAGCCGGAGATCCCAGATCTCCGGTTTTTTTAATGCAATAGAACAAATCTGTGTATCCCTATCCCGTCCCTGGCAACTGGTATCACATATCCATGCGAATGAGCCCGGCCCCGGCCGAAGCGGGGGAACTGATGGTATAATGATCTCAATAATTGCAGGAGGAGCGCTGAGGGGATGACAAAGCCCGACTGGAAGACCTTTTTGCCGCATAAGCTCAGGTATCGGCTGTTTGGTGCGTTTGTGGTGTTGATTCTGCTGCCATTCAGCGTACTTAATGTTTACAACTATGGCCAGATCGAATCTCTGGTTGAGCAAAAAATCAGTGAACAGAGCCACGAGCAACTGGTGCAGATGTATGGTTCTCTGGAGGACCAGATGAGTATTGCATTCAAAACCCTGATTTTTCTGGAACAGGATTCAGCCGTAAGAAACGCCCTGACTTCTCCAGACAATCGTTCTCCGCTTGAGAATAAGTCGTTGGTGGAAGAGAAGTTCAAGATGATCAACAACAGCTTTTTTCTATATAATCCTTCCGTGTACTTCACGTTGTTAGATTTTCATGATAACGTTTACACTTCGTATTTGCCCAAAAAAGCTCTGGCCTATGGCCCTTATCGGGAACAATTTCGCAAGCATCTTGGAGAAATGACCTTCATCAAGGGCAACACTGATTCAAACTCGTTTCCATCAGAAGAGTTGCTCTACCGCTGGGATGCCCGGGATACCAACCATGTCCTGCGGGAGCTATCCTCCAGCCCGTATCTCTTGTCCCTCTATGCGTATATGAAGGACAGTGGCGGCAAAAGGTACGGAATGGCACGGATCAGCATCGATTATTCGTACTGGTTTCAGTCTATGCTGAAGGATTCGCAGAGCAATCAGGAGTATTTCCTGATTACTGGCAATGGGGAAACGATTGCCCGCTCGTCCGAAAAAGCGGTACTTTCCCCAGACGTGACCCGGGAAATTGCACTTCATCCGGCAGAGGCCTATCTGACGGATAATGATTCAGATACGCTGATTAACTACGTATACATCGAGTCACTGGACTGGTACATGGTAAATCGTATTCCACTAGCTGTGTTGTTTACGGAGATATCGGGGCTTAAGCAACGCTATTTTTTAACGTTTTTTGGCTTCACAGCAGCATTTGTGCTCATGGCCTTTATGATCTCGGCGACGTTCACTCGGCCTTTATCACATCTGCAGAACCAGATGAAGGAGGTTGTACGCAAAAACCTCAAGGTCCGTATCCCTGAAGGCCGCAGCCGCGGAGAAGTGCTGGAACTGACCCGTACGTTCAATACGATGCTGGATGATGCCAATCAGATGATCAACAGACTCAAGGTGGAGGAACGCCAGAAGGAAGCGGTACATTTTCATATGCTCCTGGCTCAGATGAATCCGCACTTTCTCCTGAATACATTGAATACAATGAAATGGAGTGCGATCCGCAGCGGGAATGAAGAGATCTCCGAGATGTGTGTTTCCTTGGGCAAATTACTGGAGGTCAGCCTGAATTCACAGGTCGAATTGGTATACCTGAAGGACGAGATTGAGTTGGTTCAAGCCTACCTTCATATCCAGCGGATTCGTTACCGTGATAGCTTTGAGGTGACTTGTGAATTTGACGAAAAACTTGAGTATGCGCTCGTGCCCAAGCTGAGCTTGCAGCCACTGGTGGAGAATGCCATTCACCACGGTGTCGGGCCACTGGAGCAGCTTGGTCAGATCCGCATCGGAATTTACAGGCAAGACACAGGAAAGCTGATGCTGGAGGTGGCAGACAACGGAATTGGAATGGAGGAATCCCGGCGTTTGCAGATGACCCGCACACGTCCGGGGATCGGCCTGTCTAACCTTAAGGAACGATTGCGATTATTGTTCAAAGGCCAAAGTGAACTTGAAGTGATTGATACCAAGCCGGGGACATTAGTGAGGTTCAGCATTCCTTTTTTATTGTCGACGCCGTACGTACAGAAGCGATCTCACTAGACGACTGGAGAGGGGAATCTGGCATGTGGAAGGTATTGCTTGTAGAAGATGAGGTATTCGTACGTGAGTCGGTACGAGAGATTATTTCCTGGGAAGAGCTGGGCTTCACGGTCATCGGGGAATCCGGTAATGGGACCGAAGCGCTGGCGATGATTATACAGGATACACCGGATCTGGTACTGACCGATATTGTCATGCCAGGTATGGATGGTCTGGAATTACTCAAACAGACCCGTCAGGCCGGGTTAAAAACCAAATTTGTCATGCTCACCTGTATGGGGGAGTTCGAATATGTACGCCGTGCAATGGAATACGGGGCTTCCAATTATATTTTGAAACTGTCCATGAGTGTGAATTCACTGCGTGATACACTCCGTAAAGTAAGTGCAGAACTGGGAGCTTCGACTGAAGCCCGGACAGAGACAGATCATCATCAAGTGCCACCTTCCACACCGGTTCTCACATCAACGCCTGTTTCGCCTGATTCTCTTACGGTCTCTTCTGCGCCCCCGTCTGATACGGATCTTCCATTTACACCTGTTCGTGAGCCGATTGTGAAACATCCGGAGATTAGCAAAATAATTCAGTATATCGGACAGCATTACGACCAGGACATTACCGTCAAATCCATGTCACGATATGTGATGATGGGCGAGAATTATGTGAGTGCTTTGTTTAAAAAGAAAACCGGCCATACCCTGATTCACTACCTGCATGGGGTACGGATGGAGAAAGCGGCTGAATACTTGCGCGAGACGGATCTTCCTGTACAGGAGATTGGTTACCGGGTAGGGTTCGGAAGTGATAATTATTTCATTAAAATATTCAAGCGTTGGACCGGTTGCACGCCCAGCCAGTATCGCCATCGTTCGTGACTCACAGGATGAGTAGAAGGAATATGTGTACCGAGTGCTCAGGCAAGCACAAGTAAATCCGTATTTTTGTTCAATGCGAATCATGGATATGTATCTTATGAACCCAGCAAGGTCCCTGCTACGATGTAACGGAAGGTACACTTCAATTCAGGGAGGTCATGTGACCAGATGAGAATCAAAAAAGGATTAACGGGATTAATCGTAGGTGCGCTGATGCTGGGCTTGCTTGCCGGCTGTGTAGGTAAAAATGAGACGAACGGTGGAGATAACGGAGGTGGAGCGGCAGGGGGAAAAGTGAAGCTCACCATGTGGGGCGCGGTGCCGCCCGAGAATGGTCCACAGGAAGTGGTGGATACCTGGAATGCGGAACATCCTGATATTCAGGTGGAATATGTGCGGTTTGTGAATGATGATGATGGCAACCTGAAGCTGGATACGGCGCTGTCCACCGGGCAAAACGTTGACCTGTATGTCAACTATACCCTTACAAATCTGGATAAACGCATCAAGGGCGGGACAGCACTGGATCTGGGCGAGTTCACCGACTACAACATTGATGAGAAAATGGGTGAAGATGCGGCTTCCTGGAAAGTGGACGGCAAATATTACGGGATGCCAACCAAGAAAAACGCTGCCTTCTTCGCTTTAAATATGAAAGCGCTTGATCAGGCCGGACTGAGCGTACCAACAGCCTGGACTTGGGATGAAGCCCGTGAATATGCACTCAAACTGAAGACAGCTGGCTTCAAGTACGGATTGGTGCAGCATACCGCTTCCTATGTAGACCCGCTCGATTCCGTTCTGGTGAAGAACGGTTATGTTAAGGCAGACGGCACTTCCAACCTCGATGATCCACTCGTTACCAAATGGCTGGAGACTTTGAACGGAATGATGAAGGAGGATGCAACCACCCCTCCGCTCGGAGAGCAGCTTACTTCTAAAATGCCGGTGGAGAACATGTTCCTTGGCGGTGAGTCTGCCATAATTAATATCGGCGAATGGCTGATCCGCACATCAAACAATATGACCGAGTTCCCGCGGGATTGGAAAATTGCCTTTGCCCCTGTACCGAGACTGGCTGCACAAGAAGCAGATATGGTGAAGAGTGGAGGACTTGGTGACTTTATTGCGATCAATTCCAAGTCGAAAAATAAAGAAGCCGCATGGGAGTTCCTGAAATGGTACGCCGATGGGGGAATGATGCCGATGGCTGCGGGTGGACGTTTGCCTTCCTCCAATGCGGTTGATCAACAGACTGCGATCGATCATCTGCTGGGCGATTATGCCGATTCTTATGATAAAGAGTCTCTGGAATTTGTGTTGTACGGTGACGAGACACCTACGTTTGTCCGCAGCATTGCGCAGGAAGTGGTCGATCTGCGTGCACAGGAGTATGAAAAGTTCTTCCTCGGTAACCAGACTGCCGAAGTAACGGTACAGAACATGGTCAAACGCCATAATGACTGGCTGAAGCAGAATCAATAGGTTGCAAAAGCAATGAGTCCAAAGGCCGTCCCAATGGGGCGGTTTTTTCTATATAAGCAATAGAACAATTCCATGTTGTTTTCCTCCCGAAAGGCACTGCCGAAATACATATATCTGTGATATCAGGTACAGGGTTATGTTCCTTAAATGTTAGAGGACATCTTGTTATGCTTAATTCCAGAACAGATGTTAAGGAGTGGGGGAGCATATGCATAAATCCTGGATGAAACGGCAGAGCAGACTCGGGTATCTGTTTATTGGGCCCAATATGATTGGCGTGCTGTTGTTTTTTATTATACCGGCTGTCTATTCGTTCTATCTCATGTTCACTGATTACAAATTCATGAGCCCGGAGACGAATTTCGTCGGGCTGGACAATATCCGCCGGATGTTGAATGATGATCTGTTTGGCGTGGCGCTGCGAAATACATTTGTATTTCTGTTAGCGGTTCCGGTATCGATGGGGTTGGCATTTATCGTGGCGGTGGCGCTGAACAAGTCGGTGTATTGGCAAAAAACGCTTCGTGCCCTCTATTTCATGCCCTATATCACCAGCGGCGTTGCCATCGCTTTTGTCTGGATGCTGCTGTTCCAGCCAACATCGGGGCCCATTAATGGCTTCTTGCGGGGGATCGGTATTACGAATCCACCCGGATGGTTATCAACAACCGAATGGTCCATGTATGCGATTGATATCATCTGGATCTGGTTCATGTTGGGTTACAACATGATTATTTATCTGGCCGCTTTGCAGGAAATTCCGGAGGAATTGGTTGAGGCTGCACGGATAGATGGAGCCCGTCCTTGGCAGACGATACGCCAAGTGATCTGGCCGCTTGTGAGTCCAACGACCTTTTTGCTACTGATTACGGGGCTGATTATGACGATCAAAAACTTTGGTATCATTCAAGCGATTACCCAGGGTGGGCCGGGGAACAGCACAACCGTCCTGTCACTTTTTATCTACCAGAATGCCTTCCGATATTACGAGATGGGATACGCTGCCGCCATAAGCTGGGCACTCTTTGCCATCATCATGATATTCACTGTTTTGCAGTGGCTCGGTCAGAAACGTTGGGTTCACTATTAAGGAGGGGAGGGATCGTTATGGAGAAACAAATTGCCGCGAATGCGAAGCCCACAGCTCCACATTCACCTAAAGTTAAAGTCCGCATGGAGTCCTTGAGCCAGATTCGAAAAATCATATTGACACTTCTGATGTCCGGGTTTGCTTTGCTGATGATTATGCCGTTTATCTGGATGATCAGCACGTCGTTCAAATCTCCTGCGGACGTATTCACCTATCCCATCCAGTGGATACCCTCCAGCCTGAACTGGGAGCATCACATTAAGGTTTGGAGTGGAGCGGATACCTTTGCGACGTATTATCTGAACTCGTTGAAAATATCGCTAATTAGCACGGTCGGAGCTGTATTTCTCTCGGCTTTTGCAGCCTATGGCTTCGCACGGATTCAATTCAAAGGCCGGGAGACACTGTTTCTGATCTATCTCTCGATGATGATGGTGCCACCGCAGGTACTCTTTGTACCGAAGTTCCTGATGTTTGAATGGGTAGGCATATATAATACGCATTGGGCATTGATCCTGCCCGGAATGTTCACGATCTTTGGGGTGTTTATGCTGCGGCAATTCTTCCTGTCCGTGCCTTCAGAGATCTCGGAAGCGGCGTTCATCGACGGTGCCGGTCACCTGCGCATATTCTTCAGGCTGATTCTGCCCTTGGCGAAGCCAGCGCTGGCTACACTGGCCATTATTGATTTCTCCTGGCACTGGAATGACTATGAGAATGCGCTTGTGTTCCTGATCGACAAAGACTTGTACACCGTTCCGCTCGGACTGCAGAACTTTATTCTGGAGAATAATGTGGATTACAACGGCATGATGGCCGCTGCCACGGCAGGCATTATTCCGATGATCATCGTTTTCCTCGTGGGTCAGCATTATATCATTCAGGGCGTGGCCGGAAGTGCCGTGAAGGGCTGAAGCTGCTGTCACTGTGATCCCATATAATAACCCTTTTGCTGAACGAAGAGATTTTCGCGGCAGAAGGGTTTTCTGTTGAAAGGGAGAGTAACTTATCTTGCGCGATACAATAGTTCAAACTTCGTATATAATTAACAATGACATATGATGCTGTATGACTACATAACTATCGCGAGGTGCACTAGACTTATGCCAACCATCTACGACTTTACCGTAACCAGAACCAGTGGAGAGCGTTTCCCACTCTATCAATATGAAGGAAAACCTGTGCTCATCGTAAACACGGCAAGTAAATGTAAATATACGCACCAGTTTGATGACATGCAGAAGCTGTATGACCAGTACAAGGATCAAGGACTTCAGATTATTGGTTTCCCGTGTAACCAGTTTGCAGAGCAAGAGCCTGGAAGCAGTTCGGAAGCGGAATCGTTTTGCCAGATTAACTATGGTGTGAAATTTCCGATGTTCTCCAAACTGGATGTGAATGGAGAAGCGGCGCACCCGCTCTACGACTTTTTGAAAAGATCAGGGCCTTTTGCCGGCTTTGATGAAACAGATATACAGGCCAAATTATTGAAATTAATGGTGGCTGAGAAGGCACCAGAATGGTTACACGGCGATGCAATCAAATGGAATTTCACAAAATTCCTGATTGATGCAGAGGGTCGTGTGGTCAGACGCTTCGAACCTGTCGACTCCATCGACGAGATTCAAGAGAGTATTAAACAGCTTCTATAATTTCACTTTCATATATCCTACAGGGGCATGATACAAATCGTTTCCCTCTTCCGAACAGGAGGTGCATGAATGTGCCGAGCATGATGCAATTTAGCGCTTCACTGGAGTATAGTTACCGATCCACCAGCATATTTAACCCAGGCAAGTCAGATGGATTCCATTCACATCCACATTATGAGATTTATTATTTTCATGATGGAGAATGTACCTATATCATAGGAGACCGGGTATATAACCTGGAGCCGGGTGATCTGGTGTTAATGCATGGCCTGACTCTTCATCGACCACATCCGAAGCCAGGCAGTGCTTATGAGCGAAGCACACTGCATTTTGATCCGTCTGCAATCCGCAGCAGCCTGCATCCGGACCGTATGGCTGAGGTCCTGAGACCATTTGAAGAACTCAGAAATTGCCGGGTCAATCTGAAGGGAGATAACCGCTCTGAATTCGAAGCTCTATTGCATGATCTTCATCGTCTGTCTCAAAGTCAGAGCAATTTCAGGCAAGAGCGAATGAATGTCAGACTGTGTGATCTGTTGTATTTTGTAGCAGAGATCTGCCAGGGTGATGTCCAGGAACAACTTCCCTCATCGGAGAGGGAGCGGCATGTCCAACACATTATTCGTTATGTGGATACCCATTATATGAAGGACATTGGTCTGGATGATCTGGCACTGGAATTACATCTGTCCAAGCCATATCTGGCAGGCATGTTTAAGGAAATGACAGGTTTGACGATATTCAAATACCTGTATGACCGCCGTATCAATCAGGCGAAGCTTTTGTTTCAGTTTCAGCCTGAGATCACCGTGACAGAAGCAAGTCGATTGTCCGGTTTCAAACGCCTTTCTCATTTTAGTCGGATGTTCAAACAAAGTGTGGGATGTTCGCCTGATCTGTACCGTACCCAATTGCATCGCCAATCATAGAAGTCGTCTTTGAGCTGACCAGCTTGTCTGGTTGGCTTTTTTTGTTGGTTTTTGTTTGAGGAATGCATCCCACTGTGTTTAGAGGACACGCAGAACAGGTAAAGAAAGGTAATGAACCCAGAGGAGGCGAATATGAATGAAACAGCGCACACCGGATCAGAATAACAACGATACCCAACAGGAACAATCCCGTGACAATCCTGAACAATATAAGACAGAGCACGAAAGTCTGCTTGACCGACATGAAGAAGAACAGACCGTAGATCCAATTCCGATGGAAGATCTGAATATGGAAGCTCAGGAAGAGAAGAATAAAGATCAGACAAAAAGTAACTCGTCTACGGAAGAGAAATACCGGGCGGATTATCGTAAAAAGACGGGCGAAGGATAACTTCAATTGCTGTATTGGGCAAACTTGTTGAAATGTTTTCAGTGAATGTATACTTAGTGAAAATAAATTAGTTTGTTGACTAATGTATGTTACTATATTATAGTTACTGTGTTGGCAATTGAAAAAAAATTTTGGGAGGCGAATAAGAATGACAACTTTTTTTGATGCGTTGAAAAACAGAAGATCTTATTATGGAATCAGCAAGGAATCTACAATTTCGGATGCTAAAATCCAGGAAATCGTAGAAGAAGCGGTGAAATATACACCAACTTCCTTTAACTCACAAACATCCCGTGCCGTTGTATTGCTCGGTGAACAACATGATAAATTGTGGAATCACACAGAAGAAATTTTGCGTGAAGTGGTAGGTAATGAAGAAGCCTTCAAATCCACAGCAGAAAAAATGACTGGATTCCGCAGCGGATATGGTACGGTTCTCTTCTTCGAAGATAACAATGCGATCGCACAGCTTCAACAAAACTTTGCAGCTTATGCAGATAACTTCCCAATCTGGGCTAACCAATCCAACGGCATGTTACAACTGGTAATCTGGACTGCTCTGGAACAAGAAGGTCTGGGTGCATCTTTGCAGCACTACAACCCGTTGATTGACGAGAAAGTGAAGCAAGAATGGAACATTCCTGAGAACTGGAGATTGATCGCTCAAATGCCATTTGGTAAACCAACGGCAGCACCGGGTGAGAAAGAATTCCAACCAATTGAAGAGCGCGTAAAAGTACACAAGTAAGCTTCGCATTTCCCAACATTTAACCACATACGGCCTCGCTTCAATTTGATACGATGATAGTTGATCGTAATCCAATGAAGCGAGGCTTTTTGATGTGAATAATAGATTAAAAGACATAACGAACCAACGGATATGGAAAATGGCATTATGCGGGTTATTAACACTTGGATCAGTGGCTGGATACAGCTCTACCGTTCAGGCTGCAACCGTGCAGCAACAGTTTCAGGATACGCACACCAGTTACGCCAAGGATGCCATTACACATCTGGTGGCCAAAGGTATTGCTGCCGGTACGTCAGAGACTACGTTTGAACCGAAGAAGGCCGTTACTCGTGCAGAATTTGCGACGTTTGCAGTGAGATTGCTAGGTTTGAAGCCCGTAAAAAATAATATAAATCCCTATCAGGATATAAGCATGAATGCTTGGTATTACGGCAACGTTGCCGCCATGACGAATCTTTTTATTCTGGAGGGTAAGGGTCAGGGAACGTTCCAGCCTAATGCTTCCATTACGCGCGAAGAAGCGGCTGCCCTTCTTGTTCGAATGTTAAAACAACAACCCGTAGAGACATCACTCTTATCTTCAACGTATTTTGACGCAGCGGATATCTCGGACTGGGCACGTCCTTATGTTCAAACGGTATATCAACTTGGATTAATGCGGGGAAGCGGAGGCGTGTTCCGACCACATGACGAGGTAACGCGAGAAGAAGCAGCCGTAATGCTCGATGCCATTTTACAAAAGAAAACATGGTCTGAGCAGTTACAACGTGGGGATGAACTTGGCGTTCAGTTGGGCTGGCAATATAACTCCACTACAACTGAATTCAAGAAACAAGTGGAACAGTCTGAGGTCAATACACTTGTCCCGCGCTGGTTTTTCCTGAACAGCAGTATGAAAGTAACAGATCACGCGGACCCTGCATTGATCTCCTGGGCATCCGCCACCGACAGGCAGCTATGGCCATTGCTTGGGAATCGTTCCGATTCGGCAATTACCCATCAGATGTTATCCAGTTCGGCCAACCGAGCGACAGTGATCTCACAGGTAGCCGCTTATGTCAAAACCTATAAATTGGACGGCATTAATGTGGACTTTGAGAATGTTGATCCTGCGGATCGTGAAGGGCTGACGGCATTTGTGACCTCTTTGACGGCTACGTTGCATGCACTCGGTGCTGTAGTGTCCGTGGACGTTTCGCCCGATCTGGGTACTGATTGGACGGATGCATTTGATTATGCCAAACTGGGCGCTGTATCAGATTATATGGTGCTGATGGGATACGAGGAACACTGGAACGGTGATCCGAAAGCAGGATCAGTGGCGTCTCTTCCATGGGTGGAAAAGGCTTTGGATACCATGCTTTCCGAGGTGGTACGTGCCAAAACAATTTTGGCCCTTCCGTTATATACACGGGACTGGTCTTCAGTGAATCCTGCAGCTAGTTCTTGGGACATCACACTTTCAGATCAGGGAATGCGTGCGCATGCTACGGGATCTGTAAGACGATGGGATGCAAGTCTGGTTCAATATATTATCGGGTACAACAGTAATGGTAAGCCAAGATATATATGGGCAGAGGACAGTCGTTCTTTATCGGCCAAAGTGTTAATGAGTGAGCAACGGCAAATCGCTGGACTGGCTTACTGGTATATGGGCGGCGAAACAGCCGATGTATGGAACGCCATTTCAAATGCTTCGCGATTTGAATCTTATAACTTCTAAGCAATCATAAATCTTATAGGCCCAAACTCACCGTGATTCCTACGGATGGTTTGGGTCTGTTTATTTTGGTATAAGATAAGCAATATGAGGAATCGTTTAAGCTTGGCTGAACGGTTTAATGTATATAAGGACAAATTGTTTAATTAAATTAGATAAATGGAAGTTCAGGAGGAGAAGGAGCATGCGAGAGGTTGATTGCATAATTGTAGGTGGAGGGCTCGCAGGGCTTCAGGCAGCCATTCAGCTTGGACGTTATTCAGCTCATCAGGTGTTGGTAATCGACGCGGGAGAAGGCAGATCGACGTTATGCCGGACTTATCATAATATCCTCGGTTTCCCCGATGGGGTATCCGGTGAAGAGCTTAGAGAACGAGGCAGGATGCAGGCAGAGCGGACTGGTGTATCTTTTGAGAAAGACCGTATCATTAAAGCGGAACGTAAGGGAGAACATATTCAATTATTCGGTACTTCCGGATCTGAATATAGGAGCAAAACCGTGTTATTGGCAACGGGGCTCACGGATAGAGTTCCGGACATTCCGGGACTAACCCCTACGCTGGGCCGAACGGTGTATGTCTGCCCTGATTGCGATGGTTATGAGATTCAGGATCAACGTACGGTACTATTGGGATCTGGCGAACCAGGTGCCAATATGGCGATGATTTTAATTCAGCGTACGAATGATCTGTTATATATCAATCATGAGCAGGCTCCCATATCTGCAGAGCTGCATCGGAGCATGAAAGAGGCGGGAGTTCGTTATCTGGAAGCCGCTGTTCAGGAAGTACAACAGATTGAGGATGGCCATATCACCGGTGTTCTGACCGAAGATGGGCAGATCTTTGAGTCGGAGCGTGGATTTATCGCATTTGGAGGTAACCGGGTACACTATGAACTGGCGGAGCAGCTGGGAGCTGTGATTGCAGATAATAAACATGTAGAAGCTGATCCGCGCAGCTTGCAGGCAGCGAATAATGTATGGATAGCCGGGGATCTGGGACTGCACGCAGAACAAGCAACCGTTGCGATGGGTGAAGGTTCCATTGCCGCGATCTGGATTCATAAGGCGTTACAGCAGATGACAAAGGATTAACGTTGAATTTCACCTCCAGATATGAGATTGATTATTCAATCGTTCATTACCAAAAAGTCCTCCCAAGCCATGCATGTGGCAGGAGGACTTTTTGAGTTATCTTTTGCTAGGGAGAAAAGGATTACGCTTATTTGTCTGATGAATCCGTTGACTTGGAGGAAGACTTCTCGTCCTTCGATTCATGGGAGAAATCTT
The DNA here is from genome assembly GCF_037977015.1 of Paenibacillus sp. FSL K6-1122. Taxonomy (NCBI): domain Bacteria; kingdom Bacillati; phylum Bacillota; class Bacilli; order Caryophanales; family Paenibacillaceae; genus Paenibacillus; species Paenibacillus sp. FSL K6-1122. Next base: position 2,951,653 of record NZ_CP150272.1, read on the forward strand.
TGCGAATGTTGTCCACGATATCACCAACCACGCCTTCGATCATATCGGTTGGTCCGGGATTATTTTTGTCTGGATGGATAACGGTATTCACTCCTGGTTCAAGTTCATCGTTTGTCTTCTCATGTTTGGTTTTATCACGCATGGGAAATCCCTCCTGGTTCGATATTGTATAAGGTGTTCATTAACATATCCAAACACCGTTACGTATATGTAAACGATTAACCGCTGTATTTCTTTTGAAACGTGTACTTGCTCATATATAGAAGATATATACAGAATTGAACGTACTGATTAAACTTCTGCAATACGTTTATATTATAGATAACCAATGAGTATTAAGTTTAAAGCTTCAAACCAATAAACAACTATTATGCAGGAGGTTATTCAAATGAATGAAGAAAATCATGTAATCCATAAAGATGGCCAAGTTTCAACTGACAAGGTGGACAATGCAATTGAGAAGATTGCGCCGGAAGAAAGAGAACAGATTTTACAGAACTTTGATGCGTTCAAAGAATACCTGGGTAAGCGAATTGCCATGGGAGAATCGATTGGACTAAGTGAGGAGCAGATGGCCAAAATTGCCGAGAAAGTAGCGGATTATCTGGCAGCTCGGGAGGAACCCCGTAATCGTGAAGAAAAACTGCTGCAGGAGCTGTGGAATGTCGGCAAGGAAGATGAACGTCACATGTTGGCTCATATGCTCGTTCGTTTGGCGCAAAGCTCCAGACCCAATCATTAAGATTAGTAAGTTAATAACCTCTGAATGGCGATGCCTTCAGGGGTTATTGCCGTTTACGGAGACTACAGACAGGAGTGATGACGCACATTGTAACTATTTTTAATCTGGCTGATACTTTTATAATCCCTGTTCGAAGTATGATAGGAAAAGAAAGAACGTTGGAATCGATAGTTCACATGAGCGTTTGAGAAGCAAGACTTCCGGTTAAGGAATAGTAACGTTCATATTAAGGAGAGATGTTACCTATGAAGAACGCGACAAAACAATGGAAACTAGGAATGATCGGTGCAGTTGTTGCTTTACTTGGTATGATTGTGCTGACTACATATTTACTTACCCCTGCGAATGCTCAAGGTAGTACGGACGCTCAACAAACTTCTGCGAAAGAAGCTCAAGTTGCAAACTCCGAGATGTTTACAGCCTATGTTGAAGGTATGCATATAGAAGACGGCAAATTGTTTATGACAGTGGACAAGATTGGCTGGTATCAGGGTGAAGAAGCTGATGCGATTTTTGCACAGCGCAATCCGGAAGCAGGTATAGACGGTGCTCCAGATGGTTACTATATTGTCAATGACAGCAAAGAGCAGGAACAAGTTGAAGTTAGTGCCAATGCTGAAGTGTTGATGCAGTTGTATGATCGGGATGGTACGATGCAGGGCGCAGACATTCAGTGGAATGAACCTGTGACATTATCCAAGTTCGAATCGTTGTATGAGAATACCCGTATTCTTGATCTGTCCGTATTCCCGTATCATCTGACGGTGCAGGACGGAAAAGTTACTAAAATTGTGCAACAATACATCCCATAAAATATGATGAAATTCATCAAAAAGCATTCCTCCTGTTCATTGGAACGGTGAGGGATGCTTTTTGGTTATGACAAATTCATGAAAGCGATTGTAATTAATGGTAGGTACATGTATCATTATTGGAATGGCGTTTTTACATAGTTCAGGAGGAGCCTCATGCTTAAAGACATGATTGCATTAACTAAGCCCGGACTTCTAAGGTTAAATGTGTTTGCGGTGGCGGTAGGATTCTGGGTAGCTTCAAAATGGGATATCAACTGGTTATCTCTGCTCATGGTCGTGATTGGATCAACTTTGGTTATTGCTTCAGCTTGTGTTATCAACAATTATTGGGATCGTGAATTGGACCAAAAGATGGAGCGCACCAAAAAAAGGATGGATTACATTAACCATCTGAAGCCAGGGTTTGTACTTGGCTATGGCATTATCCTTGGTGTTGTGGGACTAGCAGTACTATTTTTCCTGGTGAACCCGTTATCAGGCTGGATGGCACTACTTGGGTGGTTCGCTTACATCGTGATTTACACGATGTGGTTGAAACGCAGTTCGACGTGGAGCACGTCACTGGGTGGAATTGCAGGAGCAATGCCGCCTGTCATCGGTTATACGTCTGTAACCAATGAGATTGATGCAGGTGCCTGGCTGCTGTTTGCACTATTATTCTTGTGGCAACCACCACACTTCTGGTCATTGGGTATTCGCCGGGTAGAGGAGTATCGTGCTGCTGGCTTCCCGTTGTTGCCAGTGGTTAAAGGGGTGAAACGCACCAAGTTTCAGATGATTCCTTATGTTTTTCTGCTGCTTCCTGCTGTATTTCTGTTGTATTATTACGACTACTTAGGTCTGGTATTTCTGATTGTATCTCTGGTCGGTGGACTGATCTGGTTTGTGCATACCCTTAGCGGACTGAAGACACAGGATGATGAGAAGTGGGCAAAAGTAAACTTTTTGATCTCGGTGAACTATCTCATGCTCGTATTTATTGTTATGGTAGCGAATACGGTATGGTCATAATTAGACGATGAACTTATCGTTTTCAGAGAGATTTTCAGCTTAAACTAGCTGGCTGCATCGAATGAAAAAGCACACTGCGGAATAGAGTTTGGACAACCTTGAGTTGTTACAACATATTCTCTAGGGTGCTTTTTTGGTATAATAAAACAATTGAATCATATAAGTGGAAATTATAATGCAAGATGGGAAGTGACAGCATGAGTAATTTGGAACAGGCCGTGCGATGGAGAGAAGAAGGCAAGGTGCAGGAAGCGATTGAACTACTGCAAGAAATAACAATGCAGGAACCCGAGAATGCGAATGTCTGGTACCAACTGGCTTGGGCACATGATTCGCTTGGATTGGAGCGGGAAGCTGTCCCGCATTATGAGAAGGCACTGAGTCTTGGACTTTCTGGTGAGGACAGAGCAGGTGCAATACTTGGACTAGGCAGTACATATCGAACGCTTGGACAGTATGAGCAGGCAAAGGTTTGGTTTGAAACGGGCTTGAAAGAATTCCCGGCGTACCGGGAATTTGAAGTTTTCTATGCCATGGTGCTCTACAATCTGGGTGAACATGCAGAAGCAATGCAAAGACTGCTCGTACAACTCGCGGACACATCAAATGATAAGAGAATAAACGACTATAAAAGAGCAATCCGTTTCTACGCAGATCAGCTGGATCGGGTGTGGGAATAGATCAAATACGCAGAAAAGGGAGATGGATGAATGAACTCCAATCAAGATCTGAAGCAGGTAAATGAAAGGTTGGATCAAATTGAGCAGAAATTGGATAACCTGGGAGGCAGCCATCAGAACAAACGCTCACCTGGCGTGCGCTTCCTGATTGGTTTTGGCATCACGATTGGGATTATATCTGTACTGATATTGACCCTCGGCGTTATCCAATTTGTGAGTAACGGATAGGAGAAATCGATCTTAACGACAGAGGTAGTGAGTTCTCCAAATTTACATAGCCGGACCAAGCCACTGTTGTACCTCTTCTATAAAACGTCGCGTAGCTGGTGATAGATTGCCCAAAGATGGGCAGGCCATGCCAATCGTACGATAAGGATCTCCAGTGAGTGGCACGAGCGCGAGTGAATCAGTATGATTTTGAAGTACCATTTCCGGCAGCAAACTGATTCCGAGACCATTACGGACCATCGCCATGATGGCTTGATCTTCTGCGACTTCATAGACGACATTGAGCTTAGCCGCATGCTGCCGGATCAGTCGTTCTATCTCGTTATCTCCGCCCCACTTGGGCAGAATAAAGGGTTGCTCCAGCAGAATATCAAACGAAACAGATTCCTCTGAGGCGAGAGGATGATCCAGAGGCAGGATACACATCATCCTGTCTTTTTGCAATGGGATCGTCTCAAAAGGTGATGAATCGCCGAGGGATAGAAATCCGAGATCGATGGCACCTCCAGCCAGCCAGCCCTCAATCTCAGCATAATCGCCCTCCCACAGCTTGATCTCAATTCCGGGATGACGCAGACGAAATTGTTTCAGGATGCCCGGCAACCATTGTGTGGAGACACTTGCGAAGGTACCAATACGCACCGTACCAATCTCCGCGCCGCGAATGAGGGAGATTTCCTGGTTCATCAGTTCCGTCCAGCGCAGAATCTCACGTGTGTATCCCAGAATGCGTTCCCCTTCAGCGGTAACCCGCACACCCGAGCGGCTGCGATGGAGCAGGGAAAAACCACATTCTGTCTCCAGACTGGCGATGGCATGGCTGACTGCGGATTGGGTGATGTTCAACGCTTCTGCCGCTTTGGTGAGACTGCCATATTCCACAACGGTATTCAATATTTCGTATTTGATCAGTGACATAAAAGATTCTGTTCCTTCCCTCATTTGATATATGAGTTTATTTCATATAATACATTATAAATATTCATTTTAATAATACAAAGAGATCGTTTATACTTGCCAAGGCGAGTTAGTTTGACGCACGATCACACAGATCAGAACACATAGAATGAAGGTTGAAGCAAGATGAATGGTGTACAGGTTAATCAAGGTCAGACAACAAGAAGAGCGGACATACAGATGCTGCTCGCAACGGTTATATGGGGATCTTCCTATCTGTTTATGAAATCGGGTCTGGAGTCCATGCAAGAATTGAATCTGGTCGCATTTCGTTTTGGAATTGCCTTTATTGCCGCAGGACTTCTTTTTCATCGGCGGTTGTTTAACATGGATCGCAGAACACTTGTGGCAGGCGCTATTATGGGGACAGCTTTATTCGCTGCATTTGTATTTATCACCTATGGTGTGCAACGAACAACGACATCCCAAGCGGGATTCCTGATAAGTTTGGCCGTTATTTTTGTACCGATCCTGACGACGATCCAGCATCGTCGTATGCCGGATAAACGATTGACACTCAGTATCCTGGTTGCAGTTACCGGGCTTGGCTTGTTGACGCTTCAGCATCAGCTTAGTCTGCACATGGGAGATATTCTGTGCATACTAGCAGCACTTGTGTATGCCATCTATATCATGATTGCTGGCAAGTTCACACCGAAGCATGATCCGTTAACATTAGGGACAGTTCAATTAGGTGTTGCAGCGATGTGGGGAATTGCAGCTACATTTATGCTGGAAACGCCACGTATGCCCGATACGGCTGAATCCTGGGCAGCCATTCTCGGGTTAGGTGTTTTGTGTAGCGGCTTGGGGTATATTCTGCAGACACTCGCGCAGCGTCATGCCTCTCCTACAAGAACAAGTCTGATTTTTTCACTCGAACCACTGTTTGCAGCAGCCTTTGCATTTACCTTTCAAGGGGAATCGCTAACGTTGCAAGGGTATGCGGGAGCAGCTTTGATGTTGGTCGGTGTTCTGATCACAGAGATCAAACTTCCACAGCCTATCTTCTGGCGCAGAAAACGCCCGGTTTTACAGTCGGAACTTGGCGATCAGGGAGTATCAGGCGTATAATTGGGGGACAAGGGTCCTTTCGTCATCTTCTATGGAAGGTGGGGAGAGGGCCTTTTTGGTTATGTCGCACACCTTGTGAAACAGATAAACTACTACCTAACAAAAACAGAATAACATAACCTTGTTTTGTTGATTTTTGTTTTTTATGCTACACTGAATGGAAAATTAGGAAAAACGGGTGAGTAGGATGGCCAAAAGAGTAACGATGCAGCAAATTGCGGATGCTGCGGGGGTATCCAAATTCGCAGTCTCCCGTGCGCTGACGGGCAAGCCTGGTGTGAGTGAGCATACACGCGAGATGATTGTCAGAACAGCGGGGCAGCTCGGGTATTTCAGAACTGAGCCTAAGCGTTATCCGGGGGAGACACAGATATCAACGGAGATGAAGCCAGAAGCGGAGCGACAAGGCACCATATTGATTTTGTTTCCCAACATTCGTTCTCAGAATCGAGCTTCCTTATACTGGGGGCCTGTGTTTGATGGTATTTCTGAGAGGTTGAATGAGAAGGGGATGGATATTTTAACGCTGACAGAACCCTCTTCAGATCGAATGTTCTCGGTCCTTAATCCCGAAGCAATCAGCGGAGTCATAACCGTGGGCACCATCTCGACATCGGTATTGCTGGAGATTTACAGACTGCGTATTCCGCTTGTCATGGTGGATCATGAAGACCCTGCCATATACGCAGACTCGGTTTTTACGGACAATATGAAATGTATGAAAGAACTGGTTCTCATGCTCGTTGGTAAAGGGTATAGAAGGTTCCAGTTTGCCGGACAACTGCCCGATGCAGCAAGTTTTAGAGAACGCTGGCTTGGATATCGTATGGTGCTGGAAGAGAAACAGTTGGAGGGGGAACAGCAAGACGGCTTGCTGGGACCAGAGTATGATCAGATCCGGAGATCCATTGCTGAAATGGAGCTGGAGGATATCCCTGAAGTTATCGTGTGTGCAAATGACCATACAGCTGTCATTGTCATTCAGGCACTCCAAAGTCGAGGCATTCAGGTGCCCGAACGTTGTGCCGTAACCGGATTTGACAATACGCAGACGGATGAACCCATTCTTGCTTCGGTACATATTAACAAAGAGAATCTGGGAACGAGAGCAGTAGACCAGCTATTGTGGCGGATCAAACACCTGGATGAACCTTATGAACGCAAGCTGATCTATTCGGAATTAATTATTCGTGATGAATATAACGCCAGTATACTGTAATGGGATATGAATTTACGGGCTCATTTTAACAATGATCATACGGGTAAATGAAATCAGGTGAAAGACATGGAGAGGTTAGAGCTTCATGTCTTTTTGGTATGCAGAAACCAAATAATAAATTAAATTACAAAACAGATTGACTATAAGAAGCATATCGTGTTAATTTTGTTTTGTAAGTTATTTGTTTTTATAATAACAAAACCTAACAAAATAATGTTTACCAACTCTAACAACAATGGAGGCTGTCATGAGCACAATACAATCACATGTTTTTCAGAATTGGACGTTCAAGGCTTGCGAAGATCAAGAGTGGATGCCGGCTCAGGTGCCCGGCTGTGTGCATACAGATTTGCTGAAGCTGGGCAAGATTCCAGATCCTTTTTATGGAACAAACGAGAAGGAAGTACAATGGATTGATAAGATAGATTGGGAATATCAGACGGAATTTGACGTTGCCGAAACGTTGTTCTCGCAGGAACATCTGGAACTGGTGTTTGATGGTCTGGATACATATGCTGATGTGTATGTGAATGAGGTGCATGTGTTATCAGCAGATAATATGTTCCGAGTATGGAAGGCAGATGTAAAGTCTGTATTGATGGGGAACGGCAACATTCTCCGAATACGTTTTCGGTCACCAATTCAGGAAGATCTGCCGAAGCTAGAGAAGCTCGGATATGCATTACCGGCATCGAATGATCAGTCCGATGTTGGCGGACTTGGCGACAAGAGAGTAAGTATTTTTGCACGTAAAGCCCCGTATCACTATGGTTGGGACTGGGGTCCGCGTTTTGTAACCAGTGGGATCTGGCGTGAAGCACGTCTTGAAGGTTGGACACAGGTACGAATCAATGATGTGTATATCCAGCAAAATGAAGTAAGCGCTACCTCAGCTTCATTAACTGCTGCTGTGGAAGTCGAGACATCACAAGCGGTAGATACGATTATTCGTATCGGCGCAGATGGACAGAGATGGGAAAGATCCGTATCACTACAACCCGGAACTCAGACTGTGGAGATTCCAATCTCCATGGATGAACCGAAACTGTGGTGGAGCCGTGGGCTTGGTGATCCGCATATGTACACCTTCCTTACCGAAGTGCTTCAAGGTGAGCGAGCTGTGGCTGAATCTACAGTGAAGACTGGGCTTCGTTCCATTCGCTTGGTACGTGACAAAGATGAAGCAGGAGCATCCTTTTATTTTGAATTAAACGGGGTTGCGGTCTTTGCCAAAGGGGCCAATCACATTCCAAATGATAGCTTCATCACTGAAATTACTCATGAACGTTATCGTCATGAGATCGTATCCGCAGCCGAGTCCAATATGAATATGCTGCGCGTGTGGGGTGGCGGAATCTATGAGCAGGATGTGTTCTACGAACTGTGTGATGAATACGGAATCCTAGTATGGCAAGACTTCATGTTTGCATGCAGCATGTATCCAGGAGATGAAGCGTTCCTGAACAGTGTGAGACATGAGGCGATTGATAATGTGAAACGTCTGCGCAACCATCCAAGTATTGCACTCTGGTGTGGGAACAACGAGATTGATTCGGCTTGGGCTCACTATGTTGAGAATGGTGGCTGGGGTTGGAAAAAGGAATTTACTGCCGAGCAGCGTGAAAGCATCTGGGCCGATTACGAAGCCATCTTCCATGATCTGCTGCCAGAAGTCGTTGAAGCGTATGCGCCAGGTGTGGATTACTGGCCTTCCTCACCACTGGTATCACTGACAGGGGATGAGACGCAACATGCGCACCCATCCACAGCTGAAGGGGATATCCACTACTGGGGCGTGTGGCACAATGTAGAACCATTCGAAAACTACAACGTGCATGTGGGTCGTTTCATGAGTGAATACGGATTCCAGTCTTTCCCGGAGTACAAGTCAGTACGCACTTATGCAGAAGAAGAGGATCTGGCTCTGGAATCGGAAGTCATGTTGGCTCATCAAAAGAATGGTGCAGGCAATCGTCTGATCAAACAGTACATGGATATGTACATGCATGAATCGAAGGACTTCCCATCGTTCCTGTATATGAGCCAGGTACTTCAGGCGGAAGCAATGAAGACAGCCATTGAAGCGCACCGTCGCCGCAAACCATTCTGCATGGGCACACTTTACTGGCAAATGAATGATTGCTGGCCGGTGGCTTCATGGGCAGGTATGGACTACCTTGGTCGCTGGAAAGCATTGCAATATTATGCGAAACGCAGCTTCAGCGATGTGTTGGTATCCGTAGATGGAACCAAAGAAGATACAACAGATATATATATCATCTCGGATCAATTACAACCTGTAAAAGGGCAATTACAGATTCGTTTGCTCGGGTTCGATGGAACGGTGTATCGTGATGAAACACATGACGTGACCTTGGCATCTAATACAGGTGATCGAGTGCTGTCATTACGTAACGCGGAATGGCTTGGAGGTCATGATACAGCTAACACGCTGCTGCGCCTGGATCTGAAACAGGAAGGTGCGGCGAATATCGTACAGGAACACTATTTTGTACCGTCCAAAGATCTTGCTCTGCAGCCTGCAAACATCAATGTAAGCGGGGGAGCGGATGAGAACGGCGTTCATCTGGTACTGGAAAGTGACGTGCTTGCTAAACAGGTATGGCTGTCTTCGGATGTGGAGGGTGTCTTCTCAGATAACTTCTTCGACTTGATTCCTGGCATTCCGGTGAAGGTGCAGTTCACTTCCAGAGAGGGATTGCAGTCTAATGATGTGATATCAAATCCGGGACCAATCGAGGTTCGATCCATGATTGATTTTATTCGTTTGACCTAGAAGACACGGTTGGAGTCTCTCGTAAGAGAGATTTCAACCGTTTTTTATTGAAACCTGACCTCATTTATATATCGTAATGGTTTCGTAATACTTCGCTTAGAGAATCGTAAGCTGTCTTGCTTATTGTAATCCATGTAAGTAATAAACGAATGGAGAGTGATAAGAATGATGAAAACAAATAAGAGCAAAAAAGTGATGGTAGCAGCGGTATTGATGATGTCTATGGCCTTTTCTGGATTGGCAAGTGCTGCAGATATGAAAACGATTAAAAAGGATGGCATGGAGCTTGTTCAATTGAGACAGGCGGCGAAAATGTATGATTACAGCATTATGTGGGACAGCAAGGATAGATCTGTAACTCTGATGTATATGGGCAAAATGGACGACAAGATGATGAAAGACGACACCATGATGGAAGACGACATGAAGATGAAAGACGACAAAATGATGGAAGATGACATGATGATGAAAGATGACAAAATGATGGAAGATGACATGATGATGAAAGACGACATGATGATGGAAGAAACGATGATGCCTGCGGGAAAAACGATTAAATTGTGGATTGGATCGAAAAAAATCATGGTAGACGGTATGCAAGTTAACTTGAAATCGATGCCTGTCATCCATGATGGGAATACGTATGCGGCTGAGTCAGTAATTAAACAGTACATGATACCCGCCATGGGAATGAAGTAATTTAAGGGCTAAGCATCGCCATCACCATATGATATGATTGGCTCAAATGTATTTTCTGGAATATGGGGTGGGTTCGTTTGAATGAATGTGTACTTGTTGCTGATGATGATACAAATATTACGGACGTTTGTCGCAGGTATCTGGAACGGGAAGGTTATCTTGTCGTGACGGCTAAGGACGGTTTGGAGGCTATTGAGCTGTGGCACAGCCAAACGCCAAGCTTGATTGTGCTCGACCTGATGATGCCACATAAGAATGGCTGGGAGGTTTGCAACGAGATTCGGCAAACCGAGGATGTGCCCATTGTAATGCTGACGGCCCGGGGTGAGGAACAGGACCGTCTGATGGGACTGACGATGGGGGCGGATGATTATCTGACCAAACCTTTTAGTCCGAGAGAACTTGTCTTACGTGTAAAGGCAATCCTGCGGAGAATGCGAATTGCGCAGGCATCACCTGTTACAACTTCTGAATATACGATCAATTATGAAGGGCTTACCATTGATTTTACCAAGCGTGAAGTGCACATCAGCGGGCAGGCCATTGAATTGACCGTTACAGAGTTTGAGATGTTGTATTTGCTGGCAAGTCACCCGGGTCAGGTGTTCTCCCGTAACCAGATGTTAAGCAAGATTTGGGATTTTAGCTACGAGGGAGATACAACAACGGTGACTGTACATGTTCGGAGATTACGCGAGAAGATCGAACAGAATCCTTCTGATCCAAAATATATTAAAACAGTTTGGGGCATAGGCTACAAGTTTGCGGGTGGCAGTTCATGAAACTTCGCACATACTTGGTGTTGTCCAGTCTCACAGGCATTGGCGTATTATTAATTTGTTTGTTCATCAGTTATTCCAAAATGCTGCTTACGATCGAACAATTGTATTGGTTATCGGCTATAACGGCAGGGGTAGGCTTGCTTTCGTTTATACTTCAATATTTGCTGACTAAGCCATTAGAGAAATCAATTGCGCGAATTACACAGCAGACAATACGAATTGCCGAAGGGGATTTCCATACGGAAGTCCCTCTCATCGGTACGCAGGAATTTAAGCTCTTGGCACAGCAATTTAATGAAATGAGTTCCAAGCTGAAGGAAAGCTTTGATCATCTGCATCACTCAGAAACTGCCAGACGAGAGTTGATCGCCAATGTTTCCCATGATTTACGGACTCCCTTGGCATCCATTCAGTCATTCGTCGAAGCGTTGGAGGATGATGTCATTAAGGATAAAGAAACCTTTCAACGTTACCTGAACACGATACGACTTGAGACGAAGCGTTTGGGAGGGCTTATTCAAGACTTGTTTGAATTATCCAGCCTGGAAGCGCAAGGGGAGGTATTCGACCCTCAGCCTTGTCACGTTGATGAGTTGCTGCTCAGTACGTTGGAGAGTTTTTCGTTTCATCTCGCCGAGAAAACGCTGAACGTTGAAATCGATTTGCCCGATAAATTACCAGCCGCGGTCATGATGCCTGCACAAATGAAGCGGGTCCTTTCCAATTTGCTGCAAAATGCCATTCAATACTCTCCTGTTGAAGGAAAAATCATTCTGGCTGCCGAAGAGAAGGGGCCGTTTATACGAATTTCAGTTACGGATGAAGGGGAAGGCATTGAAGCCGAGGAAACTTCACGTATATTTGAACGTTTTTATCGAATTGACAAATCACGTAGCAAGAGTAATGGGGGGGCCGGGCTTGGCCTTGCCATCGCTCAATCAATTATGGAACTCCATGGTGGCGAGATCGGGGTTCAGAGTACAAAAGGAGAAGGGAGCTGCTTCTGGTTCACGCTTCCGATCTACGTCAGTCGTTAACCTTGGTTAATCAAACGTAGTATTTATTCAGGTGGTGAATGACTTGACCAGTGATTTGGTTTTTCTTTTCGGGGTTTTTGGTGCAGGATTGTTATCGTTTTTTGCGCCATGTATTCTGCCGCTGATCCCGGTATACGTGTCTTATCTATCCGGAAGCATGGTCAACGGTACGAATCAGCAGCAGCCTGACACCAATTCGGTTCGGTTGCGGTCCACACTTGTTTTGCGGACATTTTTATTTGTTCTTGGGCTGTCCCTGGTATTTGTTTTACTCGGTTTTGGTTCCGGCATCGTTGGTAATTTGATCTCAAGTCCTGTGTTTATTGCGATTTGCGGAGCCATCGTGGTGCTTTTTGGGATTTATCAAACCGGGTTGATCCGACTATCCTGGCTGGAACGGGAGAGAAAGCTGTCAAACGATCATGCCAGACGAGGAGGGTATGTCGGAGCGTTCCTGTTGGGTCTAACGTTTAGTTTTGGCTGGACGCCTTGTATCGGGCCTGTGCTGGCGGCCATTCTTGGTATCGCAGCAGGAGAAGGCTCTCCACTGTATGGCGGGTTTCTCATGTTCCTGTATACCCTTGGGTTAGCGATTCCTTTTCTGATTCTGTCCGTTTTTTCGGAATATGTTATGAAGCGGATACGTCGTTTATACAGGTACATGGGCGTCATCAAAATAACTTCCGGCTGTATTCTTATTGTCATGGGACTATTGTTAATGACAGACCGGCTAAACAGCTTGGTGACCTGGTTTCAATAATCATTGGAGGAATTTGGTATGAAGATGGCACGGAAATGGATGGTATCTGTAATCGTATTTGCTGGAACCCTGTTGATCTTGAGCGCATGTGGATCACAGCAAACTGAATCAAAACAAACGGGGTCATCATCAACCCCAGCATCAACATCCGATATGAGTTCGTCAACGATGATGAACAAGGGAGAGACAGCTCCTGAATTTTCATTGCGTGATCTGAAAGGAAACACGGTTGGACTTTCTGATGTTCAAGGCAAGAAAGTGTATGTGAAATACTGGGCTTCCTGGTGTTCCATCTGCCTTGCGGGTTTGGAAGACCTGAACAATCTGGCTGGTCAAAACAATGATTTTCAAGTCATTACGATTGTGACGCCAGACTACAAGGGAGAGAAATCCTCCCAAGCGTTTACTGAATGGTTTGACCAACAGCCATATGATAACATAACTGTTCTTTTGGATGAGAAAGGTGTATGGGCCAAGGAATTTGGCGTAAGAGCATATCCTAGTTCCTTTTATATTGGCTCTGATGGTATTTTAACGAAATCGCAGCCAGGGCATGCATCCAATGAACAGATCATGGAATCATTACAAGAGATTTTGTGAGAAAGGAGGAAGTGTCATGAAAAGGACGCTGCTGGGCCTGTGCCTCCTTGTTATAGCGATAGTTGTGTCTGCTTGTGGAAACAGGGCTGAGAGCCATTCAGCTTCATCTTCGATATCCACTCAACCTGTCAAGGCATCGAGTGTCTCCGAGGAAAACCTGAGTAACCTGTACTTGGCAGGAGGCTGTTTCTGGGGTGTGGAGGCATATATGGCTCGTATTCCGGGGGTTCAGGATGTGACTTCCGGTTATGCCAACGGTGAAGGAGAGAATCCAACCTATGAGGATGTTATTCGCGGGGAGCAGGGGTTTGCGGAGACTGTTCATGTAAAATATGATCCGCAGCAAGTATCTTTGCAGAAACTGCTTGAATCTTATTTTCGAGTTATTGATCCTACCAGCTTGAATAAGCAGGGCAATGATCGTGGCGTTCAGTATCGGACTGGCATATATTATACGTTGCCTGAAGATGCCAAAATCATCGAGCAGGCTGTAGCGGTAGAGCAAGAAAAATATGACCAACCCATTTTAACGGAAGTGATGCCTCTGCAGAATTATTATTTGGCGGAGGAGTACCATCAGGATTATTTGGAAAAAAATCCGAACGGATATTGTCACATTGATATGACTGTTTTGGATGACCTGGAGATTAGAATTGATCCCGCTCAATATCCACGTCCAACAGATGAACAATTAAAGGAACGTTTAACAGACGAACAGTATGCGGTCACGGTAAACAATGATACGGAGCATGCGTTCAGTAACGAATACTGGGATAATGAGGAGCCCGGTCTGTATGTGGATATTGCAACGGGAGAGCCGTTATTCACCAGTCGAGATAAGTATGATTCCGGTTGCGGGTGGCCGAGTTTTACAAAACCGATTGTACCTGAGGTTGTTACCTATACAACGGATACGAGCTTTGGTATGGACCGCACGGAGGTACGAAGCCGGGCAGGTGACATCCACCTCGGGCATGTGTTCGATGATGGTCCCGAAGATCGTGGTGGCAAACGTTACTGCATTAACAGTGCATCGATCCGCTTTATTCCGCTAGACAAGATGGAGGAAGAACGATACGGATATTTATTGTCTATTGTCGAGTAGAGAAGGGCAGCTGACTTTATCAAAACATAATAAGGCCATAATCTTAGAACGGTTGAGATCTCTCTATGAGGGATTTCGACCGTTTTTTATTTTGCAGCATCTAACAAAAACGAAGGTAGGCTTCAAAGATGGTTGCATCATTGTTATAATTGATAATCATTATCAATTATAGGTGGATTTTTAGTCACAATGCTAAGGTATTGTGTGTGTTTGTCGCTTAGGAGAGGGAGTTTATATGGGAATTCAGAATGACATCAAGCTGTGGGATCAGGTCCAGGTTCGCGTGCTTGATGTGCGTCTTATATCACTCGCAACACACGAGTTCATACGCAATTATGTGTTACCGACGAGTGCATTTGTGTATGTTCAAGGCAGGGGGCAGGTCTGGCTTGATGAAGAGGTATGGACTACAAACCAGTTCTTGTTGTTGCATGGGGGAAAAGGAAGACGTCTAACACTTGAAGCGACAGGGGTAATGGAGGTACATCTGATTTTGTACAAATCAACCTTGCCCTCCAACGTGCTTGTGGAGTACCGAATGATGTTGAACCAGCGTAATCCGTTTGAAGAGTCCTGGGCGACAGTGCCGGATCATACACTTGAGCTGCGTGAGCTTGTGCGGAATATACATGAATGCTGGTCAGGGCAGGTGCGAGTGAGCAAAATTCAGGTCAAAGTGTATTTTTTTCAACTGGTACAGCTTGTCTTGTTACAGCGGAGTCGCATGTCTAACGAATTTGAACAGCCTTCGCTTACCGATCAGGTTTTGCGATATATCAAAGCTCATTACCGGGAATCCATCTCACTTGATTTGCTTGCCCAGTCCTTGAGTTACAGTCCGCAATATTTATCACGCAAATTCAAGGAACAGACGGGATGTACACCGACAGAATATGTAATTCGGTTACGAATGGGTGAGGCAAGGAGTCTGCTTGCGTCCACAGAAGCTTCATTACAGGAGATTGCTGCGTATGTGGGTTATATGGACCCGTTTTATTTCAATCGTATATTCAAAAAAGAGATCGGTATCACACCGGGGCAATATCGGTTGAAGCAGCAGGAAAACTCGAAATCAGTTTCAAAAAGTACATTAAATGCAACAAATCAATCCATTGTAACAGGAGGGGATGAACGTTATCCTTTAATTGATGATGATAATCATTATCAATATAAGGGAGATGAGGAAATCAACATGTTTAACCATTTTAAATCAGCGATTATGTCGCTTGCGCTTGTACTCACATTGAGTGCTTGTGGAACAACTCAGCAGGGGGCAGAAACATCCGAAGTTGCGGCTGAACCCGAACAACCGGCAGTCGTGGAGACCCAAATGGTAAATACGACCTTTGGTGAGGTAGAGATTCCTGCACATCCGGAGCGAGTTGCTGCCATAGATTATCTGGGAACGGTACTTGCTCTTGGTGTCAAACCGATTGGTGGAGGCCAATTTCTAATGAACAGTCCTTATCTGGAAGGTCACATGGATGGTCTTGAAACGATAGGGGATTCCGTTGAACAATTGATGGAGCTGGAACCTGATCTCATTATTACATTGAATCCGGACAAGGCGGCTTATGAGAAATATAGCAAGATTGCTCCGACCGTTTCGATCGCATCCATCACTTTTCCGACACTGAAGGACGAAGTGAACTATTTCGGTAAAGTCCTTGGCAAAGAAGCGGAAGCAGAGAAGTGGCTGGCTGATTTTGATGAGGAGATTGCCAAAATCAAGCAGGAGGTGCAGAGTGTTGTTCCAGCTGATGCTACATTCTCCGTTATGCAGGAATATGATCGCCAAGTCTTCATTTTTGGCAATCAGTCGGGCCGGGGAGGGCGTAACATCTACGAATTGCTTGGTTTGCAAGCACCAAAGAACATTCCATCCGAGTTGATGCAGGGCGCCTATCATGAATTCTCCATAGAACTGCTCTCCAAATACGCTGGAGATTACATTGTGCTGACCAGCAAGTCTCAGTTGAAAGACCTTCAGGCAGATCCGATCTGGGGTTCATTGCCTGCTATCAAAAATGGAAAAGTGTACATATGGACGGAAGAACAATCCTGGTTCCGTGACCCTATTGCCTTGTTGAAACAGACACAGGATCTGGCTGAATGGATTATTGGACTTAATACACCGTCTGAATAAGGAACTTCAAAAAACCGTGCCGCCCAGTTTGCTGAGCAGCACGGTTTTCATTTTCTTATGTAGGACTGAACAGTAGAGGGGATTAGGGCCTGTACGGAGATGAAATAATAGTGTGGTGTGATTACCGTATAAGAGTTTATTCGCTCTTTTGTTCGTTCTGAATTTCTTGCAGATCCTCCAGTTGCAGTGTGAGGTCATTCTCGGGGTTTGCGCTCACAATGACTTCTGACTGTGATTGTTGCTGACCAGGCTGATTCGACTTGGCGGCAGGTTTAATCACGTAGAGACTTTGATCGGAGTTGAGCAGGCTGGCAGGGGTGTCTTCATACGTTTCCAGGAAGAGTACATAGTCTTTGGTAGGAATCAGCTTGAGGTTGTCATCATTAATAATCTCGGTGTTACCAAGTTGTCCCCCAAGTTGCTTCACTTCAAGTTTTTCCCCGGCAGTGTAACCGCCCTTATAGGATTCAGCGACCTGAATCGTGTGGATCGTATAGATTTTGTCAAAAGAAGCTGGCTCTCCGCCCGGATCGGACGCAGGGTTTAACTCGTTTTCATTGGCAGCATCAATAACTTGTACGATATCGTTTAAAGCTTCCACACGAGTCTCAACAACACTGCCTTTCACAATGGTATTTGCTCTCTCGGACAGGTCGCCAATGCTGCCATAACTCGGGTGATCTTCAGAAGCAATAATGGTCATGGGTGCATCGGATGGGGACGCGGTAGGTGTAACAGAAGAACATCCAACAGCAGATAAAATGAAAATGGAAGAGAGAAGCAGCGTTAATACTCGATTTTTGTTCATGGACAGGAATCCTCCTTGGATTTTTGGGATAAGTTCGTAGCGGATTAGTACTTGGATTTTACGTTATTGATATCAAAAGTTTGGGGTTGGGTCATGGAATTGCGGTTACGGGAGTAAGACATAATGGAAGGACTACTTGTTGTCGGGTTGTCACCGAGCCAGATGGAGTGTCCGAGTTCGTGGACAAATACGCTTTGAATGAAGTTGGATAAGTTAGTCGCGTCAGGGGTGATTGTGGATGCATTGAGTTCGATGCGGAAGCTTACGACTTGACTGCCGGATACGGAGGCGTAGTTGACACCATATGCTGTATTATTGAAGTTTCCTGCGGTGATGATGTTTGGGGAGTTACTTGTTTTGGTGAATTTAACTTTGGCACCTGCATTGTTCCAGTTGGTAAGGGAAGTGTCCATGGGAGTCTGCCATGCGGCGGCGTAATTATACGTACGAATGGGGATGGTGGTGCTGGGATAACCGTAGGTCAGAAAGGTTGCCGCATAGATGGTACTGCCAAACATCGCAATCGCTGAGAACAACATGATGCTCATCAAAAACTTCCTTTTCATACTTAAAACCTCCAATAAATGTATTTTATTCTCTATTATAGTAACAAGTAATATTGGAGTTGAAATGAGTCCGAGGTCGTTGTTTTTGTCGTGAAAAACATGAAATATATCTTGATCCGACCCTAATGGTGTCAAAATAAGTCATTTCCTGTTCAATGTTCATGAATAATTTCCCTAAAATTACAAACAATACGTTCAACTTCTCATAGGGAAAGGTAGTGCTTGAACATGTGCAACCGTTTTTCATTGGCAGCCGATTTGGACGATGTCAGAGATCATTTCAAGATTCAGCGAGTGATGTATTATTACAAAAACCGATACAATATCAGTCCAACCCAGCATACGCCGATTATTTTGCATCAGGATGGTGAGCGTGTACTGGATGAGTTCCGGTGGGGGTTCATTCCATTCTGGGGGCGTGATGCCGTTAACGCAAACCTCATGACGGTGCATGAGAATCCTTCCTATTACAAACTGGTAGAGACCAAGCGCTGCGTTATTCCCTGCAATGGATTATATTACTGGCGGCAAGAGGGCAAAAAAAGTTATGCGGTTCGTGTTGTTATGCCGGATCGTGGCCTGTTTGGGATTGCTGGGTTATATGAGGTGTGGAGAGATACACGGAAAGAGCCGCTTCGGACCTGCACGATGCTTATGACAGGCGCAAATATGGTTACACGCGAGTTTGGCAGTAAAATGCCAGCGATCCTTTCCGAAGAAGAGATCAACACCTGGCTTGACCCGGCAAATACACGGGTGACTCAGTTGTTACCGCTATTGAAATCGTATAACAGTACAGAGATGAATCTGTATCCAGTAACCCCAATGGTCGCCAACGATGAACACGATTGTTACGAATGCGTAGAAGAGATGGATCAGAAGCTGGCTTACGTTCGGAGTTTCTGAGTATCCTTTGGAAGATGTGAAGAAAATGAAGAGGGCTGAGAGTCTGGAGACACTCTGCTCTTTTTTTCCTTTCTGAAAATGAAAAGTTGCAATTGCAGTGAAACGTAACTATAATCATTACAGTAAGCGAACGCATATATTCATATATCTATTAAAAGAGATATTTATAATCAGGAGGGAACCACGAATGAATCCAAAGTTTAACCAGATGTTTGAACAAGTGTCACTACCGACTGGCATTACACTGAAAAACCGTATCGTGCTCGCTCCCATGACTCATATGTCCTCGAATGCTGATGGTACGATATCCGACGCTGAACTTGCTTATTATGCACGTCGCACCGGTGGTGCGGGCATGTCAATTACGGCTGTAGGGCATGTAACAGAGACAGGCATTGGTTTCCCGGCTCAATTTGGCGTATATGACGACCGCTTCATTCCTGGTCTGAAAAAACTGGCTGATACCATGAAACAACAGGGCTCCGTAGCTGTATTGCAAATTTTCCATGCGGGCCGTCTGACTCCTGAACAAGCTGTACCTGCGGGTCAAGTAGTTGCTCCTAGTGCGGTTGCAAGTGAGCGTCCGGGCTCTCCTGAACCAAGAGAGTTGACGGATGCCGAGATTACTTCGATTATCAAAGACTTTGGTGAAGCGACACGTCGTGCAATCGAAGCCGGCTTTGATGGTGTTGAGATTCACGGTGCTAATGGTTATCTGATCCAGCAATTCTTCTCCCCGCATTCCAACCGACGTGAAGACCGTTGGGGTGGTAGTGTCGAGAAACGTCTGACATTCCCACTTGCTGTAGTGGATGAGATTCAGAAAGTGGTTGCCGAACATACCAAACTGCCGTTCATCATTGGTTACCGTTTCTCCCCGGAAGAACCGGAAACACCGGGACTCACAATGGAAGATACGTATGCACTGGTGGATGCGCTGAAAGATAAAAATCTGGATTACCTGCACGTTTCCCTGAACGAATTCTGGTCCAAGCCAAGACGTGGCGAAGCAGATACACGTTCTAGAATGGAATTCATCCTGGATCGTGTGAACGGCAAATTGCCTGTGATCGGTGTAGGTTCGATTCATACGGCTGATCAGGCCGCTGAGGCGCTTCAAACGGGAGTACCTCTGCTTGCCATTGGACGTGAGCTGATTATTGAACCGGATTGGGTTGAGAAAATCGAGAGCGGACGGGAAGAAGATATTGAGACGATTCTGACCAAATCCGATCAGGAACGTCTGGTTATCCCTGACGGGTTGTGGAATGCAATCATCCACACACCGGGCTGGTTCCCTATGGCAGAAGATAAATAAGATACACTTCAGAACTGGAATGGAGGGGGCGAAAGCTCCCTCTTTTTGCACATGGTCCAAATTCTCCTTGTCATCGCTCTGTGGTATGATGGATGAACAGGATCAACTGGATAATCAACGGTTTGGAGTGAAGGAATATGCTCGTAGCTGAACGGTATGAGAAAATAGTGGAATGGGTGGATACGCAAGGCAGCATGCGTGTGACCGAACTTAGTGAGCGCTGCGGGGTGACGGAAGAGACGATTCGTCGTGATCTGGACAAGCTCGAACAGGCGGGCAGGCTCAGACGGTCCCATGGCGGGGCGGTCAGCGTAAAATACAAGGATGAGTTACAGTCGGAGATTCCGTATCCGGAACGGGCTGTAGCCCATGCAGAAGAGAAGCGCAGAATTGCAACCGAAGCGGTGAAAATGGTGGAATCTGGCGACCGGATCGCCCTGGATGCAAGTACAACGGCGTGGTACATGGCGGCAGGATTGCCAAACATTCCACTGACGGTATTAACCAACTCGATTAAGGTCGCCGCAGAGCTGAGTAACAAGGAGCAGATTCGTGTGATTGCCACAGGTGGGCAATTGGCTTCGAAGTCACTGTCTTTTGTAGGACCGCTGGCGGAACGTTCGCTTGATGCCTATCATGTGGATAAAGTATTTCTGTCTTGCAAAGGAGTGCATCTGACCAAAGGCATCAGTGAATCCAATGAATTACAGGCCTTGGTGAAGCAGAAAATGATCCATATTGCGGATGAGGTCATTCTACTTGCAGATTCCAGCAAATTTAACATACAGGCGTTTACCAGAGTTGCTGAGATGAGCAGTGTGGGCAAAGTGATTACAGATCAGGGTGTAGATGAAGAGCACGTTAGCGCATTGATCGAGCAGAATATTACGTGTATACGTGTGTAAACAAGAAAGGAATGAATGTCATGAAACATCCTTTTCATCTGAAAGCGGTATGGAATGGTGGGCGTAACAGTGAGGGAACAATCGATGCAGGTGGATTAAAAACGGTCATATCGATTCCGCAGGAGATGGGCGGACCCGGTACGGGAACTAACCCGGACGAGATGCTGCTGGGTGCAGCCTCCACCTGTTACCTGATCACGCTGGCAGCGATGCTGGAGCGTTCGGATATTACGCCGGATGAATTAACGCTTGAATCGGAAGCAACGGTAGATGTTACAAATAACGTATTTACGTACGAACGGATCGTACATAGACCCCGGATTGTGCTCAGCGCAGATGCCTCTGAGGCGGATCTGACCAAGGCTGAGCGCCTGGCGCATAAGGCTGAATCCTCCTGTATGATCTCCCGAGCGGTGGCAGGTAATGTCCAGATGGAGACACAGCCGGTCGTTGTTACTACAGGTGCTAACGCGGTGTGATATACTGAAGAATAGACGTTTCAAGTTGTCATTTGTGTAAAATAAGGAGTAATTCGGTATGAACACACAGAAGCGCAAGACTAACCGCTGGGTACGTTTAACACGTGTTATGAAGCTGAATTTTCTCAAATTGTTACGTGCTCCCGGAGGTGCCCATAAAGTATCTACCGGATTTGCCATAGGGTTCGGACTGGAACTGATCGTGATCTCGACAGCTTCCCTGATCTATCTCGTATTTTATCCGATTGTGCGACTGTCTGGGGGTTCGGTGCCAGCAGCCATTGTTGGTAATGTGATCGGGAAACTTACGTTTTTACCTATTATCCTGATGCCGCTCGCGAAACAAATTGGCTCATGGATATTGCCTGCTCACAGCATGGGACAGGGACCGGTACATGAGAGTGCATTCATGGAGCTGTTTCGCGGTAACTGGTCGGCCGTGAGTGAATTGTTGCTTGGTGGACTAGATATTCTGGCAGGCATGTCCGTGTTTGGTGTCATTCTGGGTGTGATTTCGTACTTTGTCGTGAAATTCTTCTACGTCAGAGCGCTCAACCGGCGTTATGAACGCCGGCTGGAGAAACGCCGCCAAGCGGATATCGCTTCGGTATCACCTCCGGTATTAATCAGGAAGCCATCACAATCATAATGGGCAGCATCAACATGGATGCAGCGGTGGTCCACAGAATGCAGCGGGATACAAACTGCGGAGAAGCATTGAACTGTTCAGCCAAAATAACAGCGTTCACTGCGGTCGGCATCGATGCGAGGATCAGCAGTACACTGAACAACGTACCTTCGACCTGAAGCGCGGTCAGTATCAGCCAGGACAGGATTGGCGCAGCTGCGAGACGTACCACAAGCCCGGTCCAGAAAGCTCGGCGTACATTGGGCAACCAAGGCACCGTTGCACCTTTTGGTCTGAGCATCTGTGCTCCCAGAATAGCGAGAACGACAGGAGAGTAACCCGCAGCCAGCATGGAGATCCCTCCATCCAGCGCTTCAGGCAGGCTCAGATTGGATGCACGCAGCGCAATGGCGATGCCAGCAGCATAGATGGATGGCATGCGGAAAACGGAAAGGATCGCATCTTTCACCGTGAATTCGGATCTCGCGGCAAAAAAGATACCTACCGTATTAACAATGATCATCTGTCCAATGACGTAGACCGAAGCCTTGTCCAGTCCAAGCTGACCAAAGGCAAGCAGTACAAGCGGGAGCCCGTAATTCACGCAGTTCGTAAACGTGGAGACAAGGGTGAGACCCGCTTTTTCGCTTGCACCCAGACGGAACACCCGGCTCAACAGCTCGGCGAGGGCCCACAGAGCAATCAGATTAATAATAGAGAACCAGAACGTGCTGGTGACATCCGTCCAGGTAATCTCTGCATGCAGCAATGTATTGAAGATGAGCGCAGGGCTCAAAATATAAAGGGAAAAGGTCGAGAGCGACCGGGTATCCCAATTTTTAAAGCGTTTTAACAGAATACCTCCGATCACGGGAAGTGATATCGGCAAGAACACATGGTATAAGGTGAGTAAAAATGAGTGAAGCAATGCAATTCAGTCCCTTCTGGATGAAAAACCTATCTTATCATAGCAGAAGATGCATCTCATATGAATGGATTTCAGTATGATGATGTGTAGTAATCGCCTTGCTTAACTAAGGATTTCCCTGATGGGCAGCGACAGCGGATTGCTATTTTGATATGGCAGATTTATTATAGAAGAGGTGCAACAAGATTACATACACATAGAGGAGGAAACTGTAATGAGTGAATCAAAACGCTTGCTCGTACTTGCTGGCTCTTACGCCGAAGCGGAAAATGAGGGCATTTATGCATATGAATTGAATGAGGATACAGGCAGCTTGTCCAAGCTTGACGGCATCGCGGGTGTGAAAAACCCAACGTTTGTCAACGTGGATGCTGAAGGAAACAAACTGTATGCGATTGGTGAAACAGCGTCAGCTGAAGGCAACAAAATGTCTGAAGCTGTAGCTCTGAGCATTGATCCTTCTACAGGAAAATTAACGTTGCTGAACCGGAATAACTCCATTTCAGCTCCGCCATGTCATATCCAGCGTGACCCTTCCGGCAAATACTTGATCCTCTCCAGCTACCACGGTGGTCTGGTAGGTCTGCAAGCCTTGACGGATAACGGTGAAGTTGGAGCGCTTCTGGACGAGAAGAAACATGAAGGACAAGGTGCGCATCCTGAACGTCAGGACAAGCCACATGTTCACTCCGCATTCTTCAGCCCAGATGGTAAATACATGATGGTACAGGATCTGGGCGCAGATAACATCGCGATCTATTCTATTGATGCAGACAAAAATGAACTTGTGCTGCACAGTGAAACCAAAACACATCCGGGAGCAGGCCCACGTCACTTGGCGTTCCACCCGAACGGTCAGTTCGCATATGTCATCAATGAAGTGGATTCTTCCATTACTTCGTTCAAATATGATGCAGCAGCGGGCACGTTGACTGAATTGTCTACTGTATCCACACTGCCTGATGGATATGATGGCAAAGAGAATACAACAGCCGAAATCACGGTTTCCAATGATGGACGTTATGTATATGGTTCTAACCGTGGACATGACAGCATCGTTGTATTTGCAGTAGATGCAGACAAAGGTCACCTGACACTGGTTGAGCATGTATCTGCAGAAGGTGAGCACCCGCGTCACTTTGCGCTGACACCTAACGGCAAATTGCTGATTGCAGCTAACCGCGATACGAACAACCTCGTGACATTCACGGTAGATCAGGAGAGCGGACGTCTGAAATACACTGGTCACAGCACAGGTGTATCCAAGCCGGTATGCGTGAAACCTGTATATCTGTAAAATGATAAATTTCTAAACCAGCTTTGGCTGGATTGAAAATGAAACGATAAAGATAAAGATAAAGATAAAGACCCTGCCATGTGGCGGGGTCTTTTATATTGAATATATAATTGGATGATTAGGCTGCTGTTCTGCTGTAAGCATGTGGATTGGAATAGAGGATTAATTCTATATTTGATTCACCTAACAACGAATAATTATCAATAGTATCCCCCAAGTAACTACCCCACTTCAAAGTGCGTACTTCCTGAATGGATAGTCAGGGTCTACAATGAGTGAGTAGCCAAAACAAACACTGCATGCATCTGAACAGACCAATTGGTGCAGGCTAAATATCTGATTATTATTTTTACAGGAACGAATCATACTTGAACAACAAAGGAGAAATAAATGATGAAATTGCAATTGGCGCTTGACTTGGTAAATATCCCTGAAGGTATCGCATTGGTTAAAGAGGTTGAACAATATATTGATATCGTTGAGATTGGTACTCCAATCGTTATTAATGAAGGTTTGCACGCGGTAAAAGCGATGAAAGAAGCATTCCCTAATCTGCAAGTTCTTGCAGACCTTAAAATCATGGACGCTGGTGGTTATGAAATCATGAAAGCAGCTGAAGCTGGTGCGGATCTGATCACTGTGCTTGGGGCAACCAATGACAGTACGATCAAAGGTGCAGTAGCAGAAGCGAAGAAACAAAACAAACAAGTTCTTGTAGACATGATCAACGTGCCTAACCTGGAACAACGTGCTCGTGAAATTGATGCGCTTGGCGTAGATTACATCTGTGTACACACAGGTTATGATCTGCAAGCTGAAGGACAAAGCCCGTTCGAAGATCTGCAAACGATCAAAGCAGCTGTGAAAAATGCTAAAACTGCTGTTGCTGGTGGAATCAAGCTGGAAACATTGCCAGAAGTAATCAAAGCACAACCGGATCTGGTTATTGTAGGCGGCGGTATCACAGGACAAGCAGACAAAGCGGCAGTTGCAGCTGAAATGCAACGTCTCGTTAAACAAGGGTAAGCAGATGAGCAAAACACAGTACGCAGCTGACATCTTGAAGGAGCTGGAACGTACGTTAAGCCAGATCGACGATGCAGAGATGCAAGCGATGGCTGAGCACATTCTGGCTGCAGAACAGATTTTTGTAGCAGGAGCAGGCCGGTCAGGACTTATGGGAAAGGCTTTTGCCATGAGACTGATGCAGATGGGGCTTCGTGTATATGTGGTGGGCGAGACCGTAACACCTGGGATCAGCTCTAAGGATTTCCTCTTGCTGTGCTCTGGCTCAGGAGAAACAGGCAGTCTGGTAGCCATGGCTCAAAAGGCTAGTCAAGCCGGTGCACCTGTAGGTCTCATTACAATTAAGCCAGAGTCCACAATTGGGAAACTGGCAACTACGGTAGTGCGTCTCCCGGCTTCAGCCAAAGAGGACACAGCAACTTCCGGAGCGGCAGTAACCATTCAGCCGATGGGCTCGTTGTTCGAGCAAGGACTGTTGATTGGCATGGATGCTCTCATCCTTACGATGATGGAAATGAAGGGTATGACCGGAGCGGATATGTTTGGCCGCCACGCGAACCTGGAATAGTGAATAGATGAAAGACCGGAATCCTTTGATTATGAAGGGTTCTGGTCTTTTCTGCGATACATAATCATTCATCTGTATAGGTTCTATCCGTGATTTACAGTTAAACTTTGCATCCCGACCAGGCTGTAGTAGAATTAATAGATAGCTGTATCGAATGAATGTACTTATTACATCATGCATGGAGCGGAAAACTTACCTCGTGTGAAGTGTCCCCGTGATATGCGTAATATACGCGATATAAGATTGAAGATGAGGGGGCTCGGAGCCATGGCAGCCGAAGTCAAGGAACGGATTAATCTAAAAGAAATCAACTGTGAGAAGGAATTGACCCTTGCGGTGATCGGTGGCAAATGGAAACTGATTATTTTGTGGCATTTGGGTCTGGAAGGCACCAAACGTTTCAGTGAGCTGAAACGCCTAATCCCTCATATTACCCAGAAGATGCTGACCAACCAGCTTCGTGAGCTGGAGGAAGACAAACTGATTGAACGCAAGGTATATGCAGAGGTACCTCCTCGGGTGGAATATACATTGACAGATCACGGTCAAAGCCTGATGCCCGTCCTGCACGCAATGTATAACTGGGGTAAAAATTACGGTGAAAATGTAATTTGGAAAGAAAGCTAAATAAGTAAGTTCTAAGAAGCTAAATAAGTAAGTTCTATAATGAACCGCCGGGTAAATGGATTCTTCCATTACCCGGCGGTTTTTTTAGTTACTTTCAGACCATGGTCACATGAGCAAAAGTTTATACGAAACGTAGAGGACAGAAATAGTTTGAAGAAGCGTAGCTAAAAGCTTTCTGAAAGAAAGCTACATCGCAAGCATATACTGGCCTTTATCCTAAATACCCCTTTTATATAGATGGAACTAAACATTCACACGAGAACGTAGAGGACAGAAAGAACCTGAAGAAGCGGAGCGTTCGCCTTTATCCCCGGATTTTCACCTTTGAAAAAGGGGAATCAAAAAATCTGGGGATAACAGCGATCGGAAGGTTGTTCTGTCATCGAAGTGGTAAGTGAGAATAATCTTTAGTCCAATCTATACTCCCTTGAACTGGAATATGATACGATGAGAGATATTGGAAAATGCAAGGAGGATGACAACTAAAGATGGAAAAAATACGTACACGTGCTGAGGTAAACACAGAAACCACTTGGGATCTGAGAGACTTGTTTGTAACCGATGTAGAGTGGGAGCAGGAGCTTCGATCACTTCCTCAGGCTGCTGCCCAGATCGAAACGTTCAAAGGACGTCTGGGCGAAGGCGCTGAACAATTACTGGCTTGTCTGGATGCGCGTGAAGCTTTGCAGGAGCGGATCGGCAAGACGGCTTCTTATGCCCGCTTGAAGCAGTCAGAGGACAGCACGAATCCGGTGAATATTGAGAATTCAGCCAAGGCAGGAGATATCCTATCAAATCTGTCGTCGTCCTTGTCTTTTGTCAATTCGGAGATCGTTGATCTGCCGGAGGGAACAGTTGAGCGTTATCTTGAAGAGCTTCCGGAATTGGAGCCGTATGCGCGCAGTTTGGAGCGTTTGATTCGAGAAAAAGCACATCGGCTTACGCCTGAGACCGAGAAGGTACTCGCTTCATTAGGAGAGGTACTGGATTCGCCATACCGTATCTATCTGCGCGGTAAACTGGCAGACATGACGTTTGACGATGCTCTTGATGGAGAGGACAATAATCGTCCACTGTCCTGGTCATTCTATGAAAATAATTATGAGATGTCGTCTGATACAAAGCTGCGCCGTTCTGCTTATGCTGCATTCAGCTCGACATTAAATGATTACAAAAATACGTTCGCAGAAGGTTATGCAACCGAAGTGAAGAAACAGGTTGTTTTATCCAGGCTGCGTGGTTACGACGATGTTACAGATATGCTTCTCAGCCCACAGCAAGTGAGCAAAGAGATGTACAATAATATTCTGGATATTATCCAGCAGGAACTCGCACCTCATATGCGCAGACTGGCGGCTCTCAAGAAACGTGAGCTGGGTCTGGACAAACTGATGTTTTGTGATCTGAAGGCGCCGCTTGATCCTGAATTTAGCCCTGCCATTACATATGATGAGGCGTGCATACTCATTCGAGAAGCACTTGATGTGCTTGGGCCGGAGTACGGCGAGATCGTAGAGCGCGCATTCAGTGATCGCTGGGTGGATTACGCAGATAACGCAGGCAAATCCACAGGGGCATTTTGCTCCTCTATATATGGTTCACACTCTTATATCTTAATTTCATGGGCGAACAATATGCGCGGAGCATTTACACTTGCCCATGAAGTGGGGCACGCAGGCCACTTCATGCTTGCGGGACGTTACCAACGGCTCACGAATACACGGCCATCTCTTTATTTCATTGAGGCGCCGTCGACCATGAATGAAATGCTTCTGGCCGATCATCTATTGAAGCGTTCCGATAATCCGAGAATGCGTCGCTGGGTCATTTTGCAATTGTTGAACACGTATTACCATAACTTCGTTACACATCTGCTGGAAGGTGAATTACAGCGCAGGGTGTACGCACGCGCAACCAATGATGAGCCCATTACGGCGAAGACGTTAAGTCAACTCAAGGGAGACATCCTTTCCGAATTCTGGGGACCTGATCTGGTAATTGATGAAGGGGCCAAGCTCACGTGGATGAGACAGCCTCATTATTATATGGGACTATATCCGTATACCTATGCGGCAGGCTTGACGGCTTCCACAGCGGCTGCACAGCAGATTCGTGAAGAAGGACAGCCTGCGGTAGATCGCTGGCTTGATGCACTCAAAGCTGGTGGAAGTCTCACACCACAGGAGTTAATGAAGCTTGCGGGTGTGGATATGTCCGGACCTGAGCCGATTCGCTCTGCGGTTGCTTATGTCGGCAGTCTGGTCGACGAACTTGAACGTCTGTATTCCTGATCTGGTTCATATAGTATATGGACAAGGCAGAACGGGTTGTCTGCATGCACCGCCTTCCTTGCGTGGGGGGCGGTGCATCTTATTTTTGCAAGGGGAAAGGAACGATGATGAATGGCGTTAACGAGCGTGTCCTCATCGATGGGCCGATTAAGCGTAGACGGCTTTGGTGTGTTTGACGACATGAATGGAGTACCAGGTTTTGAAGGCAATCAGGGTGGTTTTTTTTCGGGATTTAATGAGTTTGCTACAATGAATGCATTTGCTTCGATTTTCATTGGCGCCATATTTCTCATCATTGCGGGAGTCATTGTTTTTGTTATTATTTCAGGCATACGCTCAGGGATGTCAAATAACGCGGCAGCCTTGTTAACCCTGCACTCAACAGTGGTAGCCAAACGAACGGAAGTCTCAGGTGGAAGCGGCGATAGCAGTGCGACTACCCGGTATTATGTTACATTTGAATTCGACAATGGGGAGCGCACTGAACTGATTGTTGGCGGAAACCATTATGGTATGATGGTGGAAAATGATCGAGGGATGCTGACGTATCAGGGGACACGTTTCAAGCATTTTGAGAGAGATGTACAACCCCAGTCGGGGGTAAGCAAAGGTCAATTTTATACGTAAAAAAAGAAATGCGGCTCCTCCCAGGTGGGAGAGAGTCGTTTTTGGTATACCCAAAAGAAAGAAAAACTGAAGGGTATTCAAACGCTTACATTGGTGATATACTCGTAAAATAAAGTAAAACAGTATTAAACAAAAACAAACAAACAATAAATACAGAATAAAGTACAGAGTTACGGTCTGAATCAAGGGATACCGTTTGGAAAATAGGATGGGTTCGAAAGGTTGGTGAAGCGCGGTGAGTGTGCTGGCTTATGATTTGGGCGCTGGGAGCGGGAGAGCGCTACTGGGACATCTGAATGATCGAGGGATCGAAACAAGCGAAATTCATCGGTTCAAGAATGAACCAGTGAAGATTGGCGAGCGGATGCACTGGGATATTCTGCGATTGCATCATGAATTGTTGCAGGGGCTTACCCTTGTGAAACAGCAGGGAGAACAGCCGGAGAGCCTGGGGATCGATTCCTGGGGCGTTGATTTTGGTTTGCTTGGCAGTAATGGTGAGTTGCTTGGTAACCCGTATCATTACCGTGATACACAGTTTAACGGCATGATGGATCAGGTACGCCAAGAGCTGAGCTCTCAGCGAATCTTCGAACGTACAGGGATACAGTTTCTTAGCTTTAATACCCTGTATCAATTGGCAACGCTTCAACGCAGCGGTTCCCCGTTGCTTCATGAAGCAGAGCGTTTTCTCATGATTCCGGATTTGCTACGTTATTTCCTGACAGGGGAAGCGGTGAATGAGTTCACCAATGCAACCACAACACAATTATACAATCCATCAGCGGGGCAGTGGGATAGTGAGTTGCTGGCGCATATTCGTATTTCGGAGAAACTGTTTGGTAAAGCCGTGCTGCCAGGTACCCGTGTTGGACAATTGCGAAGCAGTATCTGTAACGATCTGGGATTGTCCCCGATTCCCGTGATCGCTGTTGCGGAGCATGATACGGGTTCAGCCGTTGTGGCTGTTCCTGCAACGGAACGTTCATTTGCTTATCTGAGCTGTGGAACCTGGTCCCTGATGGGTACGGAGATAGATCATCCTGCAATTAGTACCGAGAGTCTGGCCTTGAACTTCACGAATGAAGGCGGGGCGGGCGGAACATTCCGTCTGCTGAAGAACATTATGGGTTTATGGATTTTGCAGGAAAGCATGCGCGAGTGGGAGCGCCAGGGGCAGGGAATTAGCTATGATGCGTTATTGGCGCAGGCGGAACAAGCACCTCCATTTGCCAGTTTGTTTGATCCGGATGATGAACTATTCATGCCAGCAGGAGATATGACGACCCGTATACGTCAGTATTGCCGTGATACAGGGCAAGTGGTACCAGAGGATCAGGGGGCTATTGCCCGGGCAATTCTGGAGAGTCTTGCATTGAAGTATAGAAGAGTTCTGGAATGGACGGAGCAATTGTCGGGTCAGGCGTTCAACGGATTGCATATGGTCGGTGGAGGCATCCAGAACCGCCTGTTATGTCAGTGGACTGCAAATTCCATTGGTAAGCCGGTATGGGCGGGTCCAGCAGAGGGAAGTGCCATCGGGAATATGGCTGTGCAATGGATGGCGAGCGGAGCTTTTAAAGATATCTGGGAAGCGCGTAAGGCCATTCGTGATTCATTTCCGGTAACTGTGTATGAGCCGCAGGACAGGTCAATCTGGGAAGATGCTTATGGCAGATTTCTGCGTGTGACGGCTTCATCTAATTCACAAGCGGGGAGTGAGGTGTAACATGCTGGCAGCCGAGCGGTATGACCGGATTGTGGAGATGGTGAATGTAAAGGGCAGTATGCGTGTATCCGAGCTTAGTGAGCGCTGCCGGGTGACGGAGGAAACCATCCGGCGTGACCTGGATCGGTTGGAACACGCAGGACGACTACGCCGATCTCACGGTGGTGCAGTGAGTGTGAAGGAAGATCAACCGGAGATCCCTTACCGGATCAGGGAGACAACCCATGCGGAAGAGAAAAAGCGGATTGCACAAGCGGCTCTGACGATGATTAATCCGGGTGATCGCATTCTGTTGGATGCGAGCACAACGGCAGGTTATATGGCAGCGAACATGCCGGATTTTCCGCTGACGGTCTTAACCAACTCTATCCAAATTGCCACTGAACTCAGCAACCGTGACAAGGTTGAGGTCATCTCAACAGGGGGCCAGCTGGCATCGCGCTCGTTGTCTTTTGTTGGGCCGCTGGCGGAGCGTTCTTTGGAAACGTATCACGTGGATAAAATGTTCATGTCGTGCAAAGGTGTACATCTCGAAGGTGGCGGAATCAGTGAATCCAATGAACTCCAGGCAAGGCTGAAGCAGAAGATGGTTGGCATATCAGATCAAGTCATCTTACTTGCAGATGCCAGTAAATTTGGTGTACGTGCTTTTGCCCGAGTATCCGGGTTAAATGCAGTCCATATGATCGTTACCGATCAGCCATTGGAGGCTGAACAGACAGAACATTTGAGCGGATACGATATTGGTATCATCACGGTTTAATCTTTCAGATTTTATCTATATAAAATGAACTAAACATTTACACGAAACGGAGTGTCCAGTGTAAATATTCATAGTCAATTTATCTACTAATCAGTTAATAGGAGCGTGTAATTATGAAGGTCTCCTTATTCATTACCTGCCTCAGCGATGCCATCTATCCCCGAGTGGGGGAGGCCATGGTCAGATTGCTCGCCGCTCATGGCGTTCGGCTGGATTTTCCGCCGGTGCAGACCTGCTGCGGTCAGCCTTCCTACAATAGCGGGTACTGGGATGAGACTCGGGTAGCGGCCAAAACGATTCTTGAAGCGTTTGACGACAGTGATTTTGTGGTATGTCCTTCGGGATCGTGTACGTATATGATTCATCATTATCCCGAGCTGTTCGCGGATGAACCAGTATGGTTGGAGAAGGCAAAACGATTGGAAGCCAAAGCTTATGAGTTTACTCAATTCCTCGTTCAGGTACTCGGGATAACCGATCTGGGCGCACATTTTCCGCACAAAGTAACCTATCATCCATCCTGTCATGGCAGCCGTCTGCTTGGTGTGAAGGATGAGCCGATGGCGCTACTCTCTCAAGTAAAAGGTCTGGAATTGGTTCCGCTCCCATTTGCTGAGGATTGCTGCGGGTTCGGGGGCACGTTTGCCATCAAAATGTCCGATATTTCAGGAGCGATGGTGACGGAGAAGGTCGATCATGTCAAAGAGACACAAGCCGAAGTGCTGGTTGGGCTGGACATGGCCTGTCTGATGAATATCGCAGGTAATCTGCGTTATCGGAATGAACCGGTGCGTGTGATGCATCTGGCGGAACTACTGTATGAGGGGGTGCGAACAGGATGAGCCAACCGGGAGTTATGGATACTACGGTCAAAGAACGTGCCGGACTGGCCTTGAATGATGATTTTCTGCGAAAAGCAGTCAAATTCACGACAGAACGTTTGCGTAACGGGAAGAAATCTGCCTCAGAAGAACATGGAAACTGGGATGAATGGCGGGAACGTGGCCGTCAGATTCGTTTGCACACGATTGCGTATCTGGATTATTACCTGAATGAATTTGTGAATAACGCCCGTGCGAACGGGGTTCATATTCATTTTGCAGATACATCGGTGGAAGCAGCGGCGATTGCGCTGGATATTGCGGCGCACAAGCAGGCTTCTACGGTGGTGAAGTCCAAATCGATGGTGTCGGAGGAAGTGCACCTGAATCATGTGTTGGAGTCGGCGGGCATTGAAGCTATCGAGACCGACCTGGGTGAATACATCATTCAGCTGGCAGGCGAGGCGCCATCTCATATTGTCATTCCAGCCATCCATAAGAACCGCTACCAGATTGCAGAGTTGTTATCGAAGGAAGCGGGTGAAATTCTGGAGCCGGACACAACGGTACTTGCTGGATTTGTTCGCAAAAAGCTGCGCGAGAAATTCCTTGAAGCAGATATCGGCATGACCGGCTGCAATTTTGCAATTGCAGAGACGGGTTCCATGGTTTTGTTCGAAAATGAAGGCAATGCCCGTATGGTATCCACTGTTCCGAAAACGCAGATTACACTGATGGGCATGGAGCGGATCATCCCTTCGTGGACGGATCTGGAAGTCATGGCAACCTTGTTGCCACGCTCCGCAACAGGTCAGAAACTAACGATGTACATGTCAGGCATCACAGGTCCTCGCCGCACAGCGGATGCGGATGGGCCGGATGAAATGCATATTATTATCGTGGACAACGGTCGATCTTTACAGCTCGGTGATCCTGAATTCCAGGAGTTGCTGAATTGTATTCGCTGTGGTGCTTGTCTGAATGCTTGCCCGGTATATCGTCATATTGGAGGTCATGCCTACGGTGGGACGTACAGTGGTCCAATTGGCGCAGTACTGACACCTGCACTTAATGGCAACATTGATGAATGGAACGATATTGCGGGTGCTTCGAGTCTGTGCGGAGCCTGTTATGAAGCATGTCCAGTTAAAATTCCATTGCATGATATGCTCGTTTATCTACGTAGGCGTAAAGTGGAAGACGGCCATGGAAACAAAATGGAGAGCATGGGCATGAAGGGATTTGCCGCTGTTGTATCCAATTCCAAACGTTTCAGTGCGGCCATACGTCTGGGACAGATCGGGCAGAAGGCAGTTGTACGCAACAACGGCATTTCTCTCAAGCTGGGCCCACTTAAAGGCTGGAACAATTATCGGGTTGCGCCAAGCCTCGCCAAGAAATCCTTCCGGCAACAATGGAACAAGCTGGATCAGGAACTGAACCAGAAGCAATCGGCCATGGATTCTTCCGTTCGCAGCCGTATGGAGCAGATTATTCGTGAACGAGAGGAAGGGGATGGTAAGCATGGTCACTGAACATCAGCAATGGCTCGCACAATTGGAGAAGAAGTCGATGGAGAAACAGGAGCAGTTCATGAATGACATTGCTTCGAAATTGAGAAGACCAAGGCAACGACATGCGCCGACCCAACCCTTTCGGGGAGCACCCGACTTTTGGACTGAGCTGGAATGGGATGAAGAGAAGCGTATTCAAGCCTTTACGGATAACTTTGTGAGTGTAGGCGCACACATTGCCCGGGTTCAGAACATGGAAGAAGTATCTCAATTTATTGCCAACAAATCTCATGAACTGAGTGCCAGATATATCATTCGTCAGAATGAACAGGCGTTACAGGATCTCGGATTGGAAGAGCAGCTTCCGGATGTACAGATCTCAGTCTGGAATAGTCAGGCGGATGAGAACTGGAAGGCTCGGGCAGCTGAGGCTGATATCGGTGTGGTCATGGCGGATTATGCAACAGCATACACAGGCTCGGTCACTGTACTTTCTTCACCGGAAAAAGGTCGTTCGGTCAGTCTCTTGCCTACGGTACTCATCATCATTATTCCAGTAGATCGACTGTACACCAGACTGGGTGAGACGCTGGATCGATTTGACGACGCGGGGAGAGAGAATCTTCCAGCAGGCATCCACTTTATTTCCGGGCCAAGCCGCTCTTCCGATATTGAAAATGATTTAACCATTGGGGTACACGGACCAGGCATTGTATATGGTTTAATTATGGGTTAACGATGTGTTTAGCGTGATGGCACATCATGATTTTGATAACTGTCCGAGATGCAGTATTTGACTGCTGAGGGCAGTTTTTTGTTCGCGATTTATAGTTAAAAGCTATTAAAATTATATTAATTATATATTTCACCTATTAATAATGGAGGTGTATAATCCATCTCAAGAGAGAGTTCATATGAGATACAAAAGAGAAAGAGGAGGATGAATACAGATGAGTATATTTTCTTACCAAGTTCCGTTTATGGATAGACACAAGGGTGATTTTTCTGCTTTTAAAGGGAAAGTGCTACTTATTGTGAATACAGCAAGTCGGTGCAGCTACTCCCGGCAATTCAGTGAACTTCAGCAGATGTATGAGAAATATGGTGATCAGGGGCTGGAGATTCTGGCGTTCCCGTGCAACCAGTTTAACGACAAAGAACCTGGTAGTAGCGCTGAGGTAGCTGAGTATTGCAGAAGTCAGTTTCAGATATCCTTTCCGATTTTGGAGAAGGTTGAGGTCGTTGGGCAATCGATGCATCCTGTGTTTCGTTATCTGACTACAGAAGCGCCATTTCAAGGTTATGATCTGGACACGAAGGAAGGAGAGTGGATGGACACCTTTGTGAAAGAGAAGCATCCAGAATTGTATCAAGGTGACGGCATCAAATGGAATTTCACCAAATTCCTGATTGACCGTAATGGGGACGTCCATGACCGTTATGAAACGACAGTAGCTCCATTAGAGATGGAGTCAGTTATTCAGAACTTGTTAAAGAAATCATAAGTATACCTTAATCCCTGTCCTGAGGTCCTATGACTTTGGGACTGTTGAAGATTAGAACTGGAAATGTTAGGGTAAAAGAAGATAACGAAGTGCTCCATTTTTTTTAATTAAAAATGACCAATATACCATTTCAGTCAGTTAGTTCTTTGATGGTTTTGTCGTTATCTGGATGAAATATGAAAATGTGCAAAAAATAACTTGAATCTGTTGATCTGAAGAGTAAGTGTAATCGCGTCTGTAAATCAAGTCATTATTTTTTAGTTGTAGAACTCTTAACTTGGAAAGAAGGAGTGAGCGTCATGCCACCAATTTCAGTGCCTCAACCAAAAACATTTGGCCCACTGGGCAACTTGCCGCAATTGAACTTTGAAGAGCCGGTGCAATCTTTGGTGAAACTGGCTGAAGAATATGGACCGATCTTTCGTATGGAATACCCGGGGCGGAGTGAATTGTATATTTCCGGTCACGAACTGGTCGCTGAGGTAACAGATGAATCCAAATTCGACAAACGTGTGTGGGCACCCCTTGCGAAGGTTCGTGCTTTTGCAGGAGATGGACTATTTACGAGTTGGACTGAGGAGCCAAATTGGAAAAAAGCCCATAACGTACTGCTGCCAAGTTTCAGTCAACGTGCCATGCAGGGATATCACAACAAAATGATTGATTTGGCTGTGCAGCTGGTTCAGAAATGGTCACGATTGAACCCGGATGAGACGGTTAACGTTCCGGATGATATGACGCGTCTTACGCTCGACACGATTGGACTGTGTGGGTTCAACTATCGGTTTAACAGCTTCTATCGGGAAGAACCTCATCCATTCATTACAAGTATGGTTCGTGCGTTGGATGAATCCATGAGTTCATTGCAGCGACTGCGTCTGCAAGACAAGCTAATGATCACCAAAAAGAAACAGTTTGAACAGGATATCCGTTCCATGTTCTCTTTGGTGGATCACATTATTGCCGAGCGCAAAGAGAAACCGCAGGAAGGCGCAGATGATCTGTTGTCCCACATGCTAAGCGGCAAAGACCCGGAAACAGGAGAAACGCTAGATGATGAGAACATCCGTTATCAGATTATTACATTCCTGATTGCTGGACATGAGACCACAAGTGGTCTATTATCCTTCGCCGTTTATTACCTGATGAAGAACCCGGATACGCTGGCTAAAGCCCAAGCTGAGGTGGATCAGATTCTGAAAGATCCGGTTCCCACGTACAACCAGGTTCGCAATCTGAAGTACGTTCGTATGGTTTTGAATGAAGCATTGCGTTTATGGCCAACGGCCCCGGCATTTTCTCTGTATGCAAAAGAGGACACGGTACTTGCGGGTCAATATCCTTTGCAAAAAGGAGACAGCGTCAGTGTACTTATTCCCAAACTGCATCGTGACCGCGAAGCATGGGGAGACGACGTAGAGGAATTCCGCCCGGAACGGTTCGAAGATCCGAGCAAAGTGCCGCATGATGCCTATAAACCTTTTGGTAATGGTCAACGGGCCTGTATTGGTCAGCAGTTTGCACTTCAGGAAGCAACGCTGGTACTGGGCATGGTGTTGAAGCATTTTGACTTCATAGATCATTCTGATTATCAGTTAAAAGTGAAAGAAACGCTGACGCTCAAACCGGATAACTTCACAATTCGTGTACGTGCGCGTGGCGGGCAGCCAGTCATGGCCGTTCCGGGTGTAGCGGTAGAAGAACCAAAGCCAGTTGCTAAAAGAACGGAGCCGGATGCAGCCAATGCCCACCACACACCGATGCTTGTTCTATACGGTTCCAATCTGGGTACCGCTGAAGGCATTGCACGTGAAATTGCGGATACCGCCAGATATCAGGGTTTCCGGAGTGAGGTCGCTACGCTTGATGATCGTGTTGGCAAACTGCCAAAGGAGGGTGCCGTCATTATTGTCAGTG
Organism: Paenibacillus sp. FSL K6-1122; assembly: GCF_037977015.1. Taxonomy (NCBI): domain Bacteria; kingdom Bacillati; phylum Bacillota; class Bacilli; order Caryophanales; family Paenibacillaceae; genus Paenibacillus; species Paenibacillus sp. FSL K6-1122. The sequence continues at coordinate 2,989,528 of NZ_CP150272.1, forward strand.
CATCCTATAATGGTCAGCCGCCAAGTAATGCCAAGATGTTTGTCGAGTGGATCGAACATGCGGATGCCAATGAATTCAAAGGTGTGCGTTTCGCCGTTCTTGGATGCGGTGACCACAACTGGGCCAGCACCTATCAGCGTATTCCGCGTTTAATAGATGAACAGTTATCTTCCAGAGGAGCAGAGCGGTTATCACCACTGGGTGAGTCAGATGCTAGCGGAGATTTTGAGAAACAGGTGGGGGATTGGACAGAGCAATTATGGCCAGATCTCGCACGAACGATGGGACTGAAACTGAACACAAGCTCCAATAGCGAACGCAGTTCACTGTCTGTACAGTTTGTAAGTGGACTCGCCGTAACACCGCTTGCGGATACGTATGATGCACATGTGGCAGAAGTACTTGAGAACAGGGAGCTTCACGACGCGGGCAGTGAACGAAGCACACGTCACCTGGAGATCAAATTGCCAGAAGGCATAACCTACAGGGAAGGGGATCACCTGGGCATTCTGCCGCAGAACCCACCGGAGCTGGTGGAACGTGTATTGTGTCGTTATGGATTCACCGGAACGGAGCATCTCGTTCTGGATGCATCCGGTCGCAGTGCCGCACATCTGCCGCTGCATCAACCGGTGAACCTGTATGATCTGCTCAGTCATAGCGTTGAGCTTCAGGAGGCGGCAACTCGTGCGCAGTTGAGAGAAATGGCAGCATACACCGTATGTCCACCGCATAAGAAAGAACTTGAAGCGCTGCTTGATGAATCTGTGTATATGGATGAAGTGCGGAATAAACGGATCTCCATGCTGGATTATCTGGTGAAATATGAGGCATGTGAACTGCCGTTTGAGCGTTTCCTTGAATTATTGCCTTCACTAAAAGCCAGATATTATTCGATCTCCAGTTCACCGCGTGTTCAGCCCGATCAAGCGAGTATTACGGTCAGTGTTGTGCGCGCCCCAGCATGGAGTGGACAGGGAGAATACAAAGGCATTGCGTCCAACTATCTGGCTAACCTGAAACCGGGTGACGAGATCGTCATGTTCACGCGGACACCGGAATCCGGCTTCCAACTGCCGGAGGATGCACAGGTTCCCGTTATCATGGTAGGTCCGGGTACAGGTGTTGCTCCATTCCGAGGTTTCTTGCAGGCAAGGCACGTATTGAAGGAACAAGGTCGTGAGGTTGGCGAAGCCCACCTGTACTTTGGATGCCGGAATCCCGAGCATGATTATCTGTACAAAAATGAATTGGAAGCAGCCCAGCAAGAAGGGCTTGTGAAACTTCATACGGCCTTCTCCCGTGTAGACGGGGAGGAGAAATGTTATGTACAGCATCTGATGAGAGACGATGCCCATCATCTGATTCCTTTGTTTGAAGAGGGTGCGCATCTGTATATCTGCGGTGATGGCAGCAAGATGGCACCTGATGTGGAAGCTACACTCCAGCAGGCATACGCTGATATTCATGGCAAATCCGCGAAGGAAGCAGAAGATTGGCTTAATCAGCTTCAGCAGGAAGGTCGTTATGCCAAGGATGTATGGACAGGCATCTGATGTACACATGTGAAGGGTCAGCTTGATCCGTAACTGGCTGAGCGGTGAGATACAGAAGCAGTTCTGTTCTCACCGCTTTTTGACATAAAATGATTCTTCAGCAGATAAGTGGTTGCATGGGTTATAATTATATATTGGAAGGGAGCACCCGTATGCAGACATTTGGGAACCATTGTATGGCTTGCGAAAAGAACCAGCTTTACTTCCGCCTACAAGGCCGTTTCAGGTTTTTTCTTCCGGTGGTTGGCCGATAGATCGACTCGACGCTGGAGAGAGGAAATAAAATACGGGAAGGGACTCTGCCTTTTCCTTGGAGTTCAAGATAATCCAGTCCCACACCCACAAGTCTGATATTGTTAAATGCATTCCTGGAAGGGAAAGTCGTGCGGATTCCCACTCTGACGCCTCGCCGTGTTCGAGGAATATCGAATACCCGAATGGAATTCAGACTAAGTGGAATGAATAACTGCCGGTTTACTTTGATAAACTGCCTTGGATAGACACGACGAATACGTCCCGGTTCCAACCCGGAGAGTGGAGTATTCAGTTCTGCAAGGTGCCCCTGGAGTTCTGCCAGGCGCTGCTGAAGTGTTTTTCCAGTATGGAGATGCTGCCAGCTCATAAGTATTCCTCCGTTCGCCATTTGTACCTAGTATATGAAGGAACGGGGTCGGAAGGTGTACGTTTGATAGCCCATGTTCGTTAAGGCTAACGGGGTTTCTTTTATAATAGAGGAGTGATTCACATGATCGTAGAGATGTATAAAGACCTCATTAAGGATGAGCGTGGCAATTATTATCTAGCAGTGCAGATCGAGGGCAATGAGCTTACGCTCGTTAATGCTTTCGTCGAAGCGGCATTCACACCTGAACTGATCTACAATGAAGAGTTTCGTGCCAAGCATAAAGAGATGGAAGGCGGGTTTGTAGGCAAAATTGCGATGGATCTGCTAAGGCACGATGTGGTCATGGGGATGAAGCAAATCGACCGCAAACTGTTGAACTTGTCGGATGTGGAACAGCATTTCACGGTAAATTATATTGATACGATTGAATTTTATCGTCACCCGGCGTGGAACCGGAAGGTGTAGAAATAAAGAAATGCAAAAGCGCAAGTGCAGGGGCAGTAAACCTCCGCAACTTGCGCTTTTTGCATACAAACAATTAACGATACGTAGGATGGATGATGCCAATATCGCGCTCGGTGCTCAAACTTCCATCAGCGTAACGCTGCATTTCATTTCCTTTGATCCGAATCGGAATGTGCTCTCCTTGATAGAAGAGCTCTCCCTCAACGGTGCGAACGCTCATTCCAATAACGCCTTCCAGATGTCCACAATGATCCGTCACCAGTCGAATCCCTGACGGGCCATCCAGATGAACCTTGCCTTCCAGATATACCGTCATGCGATCAGGCGTGTTGACCAATTCATATCCTACTCTGTTGACTTTTCGGCTATAAGCCGTGTTGCCAGATACGATCTCGCCATGATCCATGTCGATGGGGAGCAGTCCGGTAAACCAGAGCTGATTCGATCCAACAGGCATAATTCCGCATAATCGCTCCACATAATCAAGGAGACAGAGAATGGAGGGTGAGTAAGTCTCTGTAAAACCTTGTTCTCCGGTCCATGGGCTTAGTACCTGACCAAATCGCTTATTTTTGGATAGAGCGGACAAGATTGGCTGCATTACCCAGGTTAGCTCCACATATCGATGATGATACTCGAATGCGTGAGGTGCCCGAATCAGACTCAGGAAATTGGATGCCCCTCCCCAGCTGTTATAAGAGGAAAAGGGATCAAATCTGGGATCATCCATTGAAATCGATGTAAACGGGTATTTAGCGAAAAACTTGCTTGTATTCAACAGGTACCGACGCAGTAGGTTATCGAACAATTCACGGTCGCCCACCTCGCAGGCCATTACGCGGAGCAACACATCGGATTGGACTCTGACCAATTCGTCATTGCGATCCCGATCATAGAAGAACATATCCTGTTCGTCGTAACAATAACGGAAAAGACTTTCCAGGCTAGACTCGGCTTTTGCTTTCCAATCCGTTCCCGATTCTCCCAGTTCTTCAGCCATGCGGGATAGATACAAGCGCTGACAATAGATATTGGCAGTCAGATCTGGTGCCAGAAAAGGCAGAATCGGAGAATCCGGTTGATAGGCAGAAGCATCATTCATGTAAGGTGTGTCCGGAACATGCCAGAATCGCGGGGATAAGTCATGTCCGGTGTCAAACGTACTGAACGCCTCTACACAGCCAGTTCCTCGAGTATTACGGTTGTGGGCAATCCACTCATCGTAACGAACCATAGCCTTATACATCGTGTTCAGGAAAGGCGACTGCTTGCCATGATTGCTATGAAGCTGATAGTGGTTCCATACACTGCGTGCCAGTGGAGTGACCAACTGGATTTGCCGGAAAGAGGGCCCGTTTGCCGTGAGTTTATACGGGAACAATCCATCTTCTCTTTGCTGCTCGGCAAATGCGAGGTATGTTGTTTCGGACACGGAAGGAAGCAGGCGAGACAGCAGCTCTGCATTGATGGTACCTGTGCTCTCTAACCAACAACCCAGATAGATGCCACCTTCTTGTAAAATAGGATCGTTGTCTCCCATGGGCAGGATACAAGCAAGCAATTTCTCCACGGCTGCATTATACGTAGCTTCCAGTTGTCCGCCCGATGCCGCAAACCGGATACCTGACGCATGCCATTCTTGTAATAACTGCTGATCTTCCGGTTTAACTGGCTGAACTTGATCCATCATCGAAATGTTGCGCAGCCGATTTAATATCTCTTCTGTCATATGTTCCTCCTCACAGTGTCTGGTTTCTGGTTATTGATTCGATTCAAAGATTCGAACGGTCCCGTTATAGAAGTCGGAGACAGCTTGCTCCACACTTTTTCGTCCAAATCCGATCTCTTGATTTGTCGTCTGAGCTAACTTGGAGAACTCTGCAAATCCAGGTGGATTGTAACTCACGTCAAATGGTTCAGTCTTCGTTGCTTCAGAGACAAGATTTGTATAGTTATAGACAATCTCCTCCACAGGGCCTGCACCTTCCTGAAGAAGATTTCGATTGGCTTCCGTAACGGGCACGCCACGGTCATTACCAAGGATATTGGTTGCTTCAGGATCATGAATCCAGAAGTCCATTAATATAGCTACTTCCTTCGGATGTTTGGTATTGGCATAACCTGATAATCCCTGACTGGATTCAAATACAACACCCGTTCCCTTAGGGCCTCGTGGTACAGGGAGTAACACCAGAGGATCTTCCGTCAAACTCTGGAATGCAGCAAGTTGGTTGGATGGTAGTAGAGTCATGGCTGCTTTACCTGTGATCAACAGGGATTTACTGGTATCATCATGCGGGTTGGATACCTGCAATTCCGGTGTGACTACACCGCCGGATGCCGAAGTCTTTTCCCAATACTGGAACCATTCCAGAATGTCTTCCTTGGCGAATCCAAGTGTGCCGTTTTTCATGTCATACAGTTGTTTACCCCTTTGTTTTAGAAAAATATCCATCCCGTCGACGGTAAAATTGTACGTCCCATAGAAGCCATCTCCGAGCTTGTCGGACAACTCTTTGCTGATGGCGGCATAGTCCGTCCAGTCCCAATCGGATGCTGGCAAAGGCACGCCGGCTTTCTCAAAGAGTGCCTTGTTAACAACAATTCCTCGTGCGTTCGCACCGGCAGAGATATGTTGCAGCTTCCCGTCGAGACGTCCGTATTCGATCATGGTTTCATCCATACCGTCCAAATTCAGTTCGTTGCCAACATACGGGTCCAGATTGAGCAGGACATCTTTTTTGGCATAGTCCACGACATTTCCGCCAAGGAAAAAGATATCTGGTGCTGTGCCTGATGCCAGCTGGGTATTCAGTTTGTCGAAATATCCGGAGGAGGGTGCAAATTCTCCTGAAATTTTAATATCTGGATATTTCGCCTGAAAGACTTTGAGGGCTTCATTCGTAATATCTGCCCGTTTCTGGTCACCCCACCACATGATGCGAAGTTCGACCTGTCCGCCCTCGGTAGTTCCATTATCATTACCATTGCCTGCATTATCATTAGCCCCTGTATGGTCTGTTCCAGAGCAAGCTGTTACGAGTAACAAAAGTGAAGTAATCATACCAATCATGAAACGTTTGAACATGGTAAATCCCCCTGTCTATGGATAATGAGAAACGTGTTGTTACTTCAGACCTGTGGTCGCAATGCCCTCAAGGAAATATCGCTGAAACAATAAAAAGATGATGGTCACGGGAAGCAGTGACAGGGTGGACATGGCGAGTAATGCGCCCCAATCGGATTGTCCTGAGGGATCAAAGAGAGAGCGAATGCCCAGCTGCACGGTGAACAGATCAATTTTGCTCAGATAGATCATCTGGCTGAAAAAGTCATCCCAGCTCCACAGGAAGGTGAAGATCGCTGTTGTAATCAGTGCCGGAACGAGCAGAGGCACTACGATTCGGAAAAAGATCTGTGATTGCCCGCAGCCGTCAATGGTCGCACTCTCGTCCAGCTCTCGCGGTATACCGCGTATAAATTGAACCATAAGCAAGATGAAGAAGGAATCCTGCGCAAGCCACTTAGGCAGAATCAGCGGGAAATACGTATTAATCCATTGAAGCTCATTATAGAGAATATACTGGGGCACCAGAGTAACATGGTAAGGCAACATAATTGTGACCAACATCATGCTGAACCACAGGCCTTTGAATCTAAATTTCAATCTGGAGAAGGCGAAGGCTGCAAGGGAACAGGAGATCACATTGCCCAGCACACTCATGACCGAGATCAGCACGGAGTTGCCGAAAAAACGGCCGAAGGAGATGCCCTGTAGACCTTTCCAACCATTAATATAGTGCTCCAGCGTGAAGCTGGTTGGAAATAGACTACCGCTGGTGAAAATGAGATGGTTCGGTTTAAATGAACTGAGAATCAACCATAGTACTGGATATAACATCAGCAGACCGAAGAGTATAATGGCGGCATGCCTCCCGGCCTGAACCAGTTTTCGTTTGATTGGCATATGCATTACCTCCCCTCCTGATTATCCCCGTAGAACACCCAAAATCGGGATGTAACAAAGACGATTGCGGTGAATACTCCGATAATGACCAACATGATCCAAGCCAGAGCTGAAGCATAACCCATATCAAAGAACGAGAAACCTTTCAGATACAGATACAAGGTATAAAACATCGTTGCGTCGAGTGGACCCCCGCGGCCATCTCCGATCACGTAAGCTGGTGTAAACGCCTGAAATGAATTGATCATGCTCATGATCAGGTTAAAAAAGATAACGGGGGAGAGCATGGGCAGAGTGATTCCGAAAAATTGACGTATTTTTCCCGCTCCATCGACATCGGACGCTTCATATAAGTCTGCCGGGATCTGTTTCAGGCCAGCAAGAAAGATGACCATGGCAGACCCGAATTGCCACACGGATAGTGTAATGATGGTGTAGACCACATAATCTGGATGCGCAATCCAGGATGGTCCCGAGATACCAAACCAGCTTAAAAACTGATTGACCAATCCATTCCCCTCAAAGAGTTGCCGCCAGACGATTGCAATCGCAACGCTGCCGCCCAAGAGGGAAGGGATGTAATATACAGTCCGGTAGATGCCGAGGGCTCGAATACCTTTGTTCAGCGCCATCCCCACCAGTAGAGCAAAGGCAAGCCTTAGTGGAACAGATAGAAAAACATAATAAAACGTCAGCCCAAGGGACCTGCGAAAGGTATCGTCCTCGGTAAAGATGTGAACATAGTTGCTAAGTCCAGTCCAAGTCGGTGATGACAGTAGATTGAATTTGGTCATGGATAAGTATAGGGACGCAACCATCGGTCCCAGTGTCAGACAGAAGAGTCCGATCAGCCAGGGCAGAAGAAACAAGTAGGCTGTGGTATTGTGCTGACCGTATAAGGGTTTGGTCTGTTTTTTCATCATGTGCCTCCCTTTTGAATGGGTAAGAATAATAGTTACCAGTTATGAATCCGCTTACAACATGCGGCGTTCTCTTGGTAACCACATCATACCGGGGAAGGGGAGAAGCTTGAATCTCATTTCTTCGGATCATGGCTATCGATTTTTTCGGAATGCAGCAAGCGATAGTCTGACGGACTCATGTTGAACATTCTTTTGAATTTCGAGCTGAAATAACTTGGTGAACTGAAGCCGGTCAGTTCTGTAATATCCCACACGGTTAATTGGGTTTCCTTCAGCAGTTGCAAGGCGTGTTTCATCCGAACGCCCGTCACATACTGAATAAAAGAGGTCCCTGCACCTTCCTTAAACAGTTCGGAGAAATAGGTAGGATAATAGTTAAACCGTTCAGCGAGTAACGTCAAGGTTAGCTCCTGCATGTAGTTCTCCTCGATATATCGCTTGGCTAAGTCTATAACCGTCTCATCCCCATCTTCTGAAGGAAGTTGTCGACTCAGGAAGTCTTGAGCCCATTGCATTAATAAGCGTTCTGCTTGATCTGGCGTCTTAAGCCACAGTATCCATTCCGGGGCTATAGGAAAATCCATCAACAGTGAAATTTGAAAAATACTTCGTGTCATTCGAGAGGGAGAAAGCTGGAATGCCTCGTGAAGTTTCTTGTGGATGATGCTGCGGAAGGAGTCCAATTCTCCTCGAATGAGGCAACGATGCAGCTTGCGTGTTGTTTCTTCAGGCAGTAATGGACTATAGTCTGTTCCTGCCTGAAGGTTTGGCCCGCTGACAGCCCGTTCAGCTGAATTCCATGCCAGAAGGGAATGGATATAACCTTCTTTCCAGTGCTCAAGTCCGGAACCAGAAAGCCCCACCCCAATCTTGAGTTCCATGGAAAAAACGGATGCCGTATGTTCCGTAAGCTGTTGGATGAATTCATGCTGCATACCATCTTGCACTATGAAATGCATGATCCCTGCGTGTGCCGAATCATGAAAAACCTGGACATTGTCTGAATCAGACTGGGCGATTTCATAACATACCATCTCAAAAGGAAGATGCATCTGCTCGTGTGAGCGATCTTTTCGAATATCCTGCTTGTCCGATTGACTTATACTGGCGGTGATGAAACAGACCTTCTGATCTTGCCATGATTCGAGATGAAATAATCTGAGCCGTTCTGGCATGGAGGAAGGCGGTAGGCGATTGCCTTTAACGAGATCAAGAAGGAAACGTTCCTTCATTTCCCGGTAATACTGAGAGAGTCGCCATTGCATCAATTCGGAATTGCCTCGAACTTTACGTTGTTCATCCAGATCCGCTTTGATTTTGCCTAATGTGGCTTTCAGTTCATCCCGGGTTACAGGCTTCAGTAAATAATCCATGACCTGACTGCGGACCCCCGCTCTGGCATATTGAAAATCTTCATAACCCGTGATAATGATAATCTGAATAGAAGGATTATAACTGCGGCAGACATCCAATAGTCTGATGCCATCCATGACAGGCATATTCATATCGGTAATCAGCAAGTCAAAATGTTCAGATTTCAAAAGTTCATCCGCTTCGATCCCATTAGAGGCTTCTCCTGTTATGACAAAACCCATGCCATGCCAATCGACTTTCAATTTTAATCCTTCGCGAACTTCGATCTCGTCATCTGCGATTAATACGTTGTACATCATATTCCTCCTGTACGGGTAGAGTCAGTTCAATACATGCGCCTCCGTTTTCATCGTTCTCCATGTGGACCGTGAACAAGCCACCATAATGCAGACGGCAACGAGCAATAACATTGCCCAGTCCAATATGCCAGCCTCCATTATGCAATATGGATTCCAATGAGGAGGGAGCAACCGGATGTTGCAACTTATTGATTATTTCTGCTGGAATACCCGGTCCGTTGTCTGAAACGCTGATGTGCAGACGATCATACATCCGGTTGATCCGTATCTGTACCTGAGCTGTCGTCTGATGCTGGAAGCTGTATTTCACTGCATTTTCAATAAGTGGTTGAAGAATAAACTTGATGATGACCACGGAGTTCAGTGTACCTTCTAACGTTACCGAAATGTCGAGTTTATGACCGAAACGAGTCTGCAAAATGGAGATATAACGCTGCACATAATCCAGCTCTTCGGTTAGCGGAACACGGTCGTCATTGGTATTGATAGAAAAGCGCATCATTTTACCCAGATCCTCAATGACCTGAACCGTATCATCCGTTCGGCGCTGAATGGCAAGACTGCTTACCAGCTCCAGAGTATTAAACATAAAATGTGGATTAATCTGTATGAGAAGTGCTTTGTACTCTGCTTGCTGGCGAAGCAGTTTCAGTTCAAATTCATTCTGGATATGCTGCCGTAGCTGACTGATCATATAACGGAAAGTGAAGATTACATAACTGATCTCGCTCTTTACATTTTTATCTGGAGGCAGAAGTGAATCCGCTTGGTCAAAAGCACCTCGTTGAACCTGTCTCATCGCCAGCACCAGTCTGGTCAAAGGTTTGGTTACGCCATGGGATAGCCATGCAGCAGCCAAGAGGGAGACCAGAATCAGGGCAATCGTCACCACCACAATTGTGCTTTGGAGCTTATGGAGAGAGAGGTACATTTCCTTTTCAGGTGCGATACCCGCCAACATCCAGCCGGTACGTCCCAGTTTCTTGAATACAAGAATGTCTCGCTGTCCTTCCTGGTTTTTGAGGTATGCCACACCGGATTTGAGCGGGCTGTTTCGAAAACGATCGATCTCTGCGGTAGCTACAGCACCCAACGCGTCTATCTGTTGTGACAGAATAGGATTTCCTTGCTCGCCCAGTAGAAAAATAGTGCTACTCTCCGCAAGATGTATGCGCCGGAGCGGCTCCAGAAAATAAGATTCACTGACATTCACCTTCATGACATTCTGCGCTGTAGCATGATGAAAGGTGCCAATGGGCATCAGCAGACTGACCACCGGATTACCATGATCTCTGACACGTTCATGTTGATCGGTGTGTGCAGGTAACCAGCGTTCTCCCAACGTGTAAAAATTCGTATACCAGGATTCTTGTACAAAGGCAGGGTCATATGTTACCTGATTCTCGCTGCCAATTCGCAGTCCATTCCGACGATAGATGGATACATCCGAGATACTGGTGTAACTGTTGGTTGCCTGAGTAAGAAAACGGCTCATCGTAAGATTGGCCAGCATCTTTTCTCCTTCGGGCAGGTTCGGATCACCGATCGCGTTATCCCAGTTTTTGCCCATATCACTATTAAAAACAAGAGAGGCGACATCGTAGATCTGCATCTGCACCATGTCTACGTATGAACCGTATTCCTCCATTTTCTCAAGAGCAGAGGATTCGATGTAAGAGCGAATGACCGTGCGTGATTCCTTGAAGAGCAGGTAGGAGAGTGTGCCAAAAGCGAGGACAAACAGGACAACGATAAAGGCAATCAGACGGTTTTTTAAAGAGAAGAACATAGATTTCCTCCTTCTACCGAGTCAACTTGCGTGCAGATTAATTATAAAAATATAAAAAAGACTGCGTGATATGCGCAGCCTTTAAATGAAATTAATAATGTAGTGCAGACCTGGGAGACTTAGAAACGAACCAGATTATTGACATTGACAGGCAAACCCGTCGCGATGGCGCGATTGGCAGCAATACCCGTCAGAATGGATCTGGCACCGTCCACGTGGTTAGCAGCGCGATGATACGGATCTTCAACAGGCTCTCCAAACAGATCATTCAGCAGAACCGGGTCACCTCCGCCATGTCCACCTGCTTTTTCTTCCACTTCAACCTCATATGGCGCATCAAACATTGGAAGAACCCGCAACGTTTTACCGATCAATGCACCTTCTTTACTCTTGTCACCCAATGAGTTGACATAGGATTGCTCCACAATGTTCATCTCAATCCGGCCTTTGGTGCCATTAATGGCAATGCGGTAACCTTCCCATGGCTGGTAGGCGACGAGGGAGTAGGTCAGAATGGCTTTGTTCCGATACTTCACAAGAACACCCATTGTATCCTCAATGTTGATGCCATCCCCAAATACACTCTGATCGCGCTGGTAACCATCTTCCGATTCGGCATCCAGATACATGGACTTCATATGTGCGTCTGAATCCAAATGCAGTGCAAAAGGATCATCCTTTGCGATCGGGTTGCCGGTTGCCCGGTTGTAGAATTGCGTTACACCGCGTTCTTCTGCGTTTTCTCTGCCGTAATACATCAGATCACCAAATGCAAACACGGTATCCGGTTGCGAGCCAATCCAGAAATTCACCAAATCGAAGTGATGGGTGGATTTGTGCACGAGTAATCCGCCGCTATTACGCTTGTCCCGATGCCAACGGCGGAAATAATCTGCCCCGTGGCGGGTATTCAGCAGCCATTCAAAGTGAACGGAAGTGACTTTCCCGATGGTATCATTCAGAATAAGTTCTCGAATCTTAGTATGGTGCGGTGCATAACGGTAGTTAAAGGTGACTCTTACGTTCTGGCCAGTCCGCTTGACAGCATCCAGAATCTCCTGACATTTCTCCTCATCGATGGTCATCGGTTTTTCGGTGACAACGTCACAACCCAGTTCCATCGCACGAATGATGTACTTGTGATGGGTGCGGTCAACACTCGTTACGATGACATAGTCAGGTTTCTCGTTCTCAATCATCTGATCAAACTGATCTGCAGGATAAGTGGGTACCTCAGGATACTCGTACTTTTCCTTCAATAGTTGATTCGCGTAGTTCATGCGGACTTGATTTATATCACAAAAGCCGACAAGCTCGGATGTATCTCTATAATCCCGGGTCAAAGCACCATAAAAAAATTCGGCGCGGCCGCCGGTTCCGACTAATACATAACGTTTCTTGTTACTCATGTCTATCGCCTCCTTGAATATAGCTCTAGACTATAACAAGGGAGTACTTCTTTCGCCGCATTTTATGCGTAACCGCTTTCAAATGCCGCATATTTTGCTATAATTTATGGAAAGGAGAGAGGGCGACATGACAGAACCTTTTCGTGCAGATTTTCATGATCCGACGGATTTGTTGCACATCGAATATGATCGTCGCATTGGATATTTCTCGATGACGGATGACCACCTGCATGATCATTATGAGTTGTATTACCTGTTGTCTGGTGAGCGCATCTATTTCATTAAGGACCGGACCTATCGGGTAAAGGCTGGTGATCTGGTGTTTGTTGACCGCAATACGGTTCATAAAACATTGGAGAGTGGCATGCCTGACCATGAACGGATGGTGCTGTATTTGAAGCCTGAGCTTTTTGCAGCCATAGCTATTTCCCCCGAGTTAGTTGAAGGCTTGAAGGAACCCTTCTGTTGGGAGATTCCTATTGTAAGGTTTCCATCTCAAGTCACTGAGGTTCTAGAACGGATGGTTAGCGAAATGGTGGATGAAATGCTTCGTCCTCAACCCGGAAGCGACCTGCTGCTCCGTCACCGGGCTGTTGAATTGTTGCTCCATGCCTATCGTAATCAACACTTGGGCAGGTTAAGCTCCGATGATCGTGAGCCGGTTCTTCATCCCAAGACACAGGCAGTTGTACGTTACCTGAATGAGAACTATCAGAAACCACTGACATTACCGGAGGTGGCGGGCATGTTTCGCATTAGTCCGCATTATCTGAGTCGATTGTTCAAACAAACGACGGGCTTTACCTTCAGTGATTATCTGAATCTGTTACGGGTAAAGGAAGCACAACGTTTACTGCGAGAAAGTGAGGAATCCGTTACGGATATCGCCTGGCTTGCGGGATTCAGTAACTTCTCTCATTTTGGCAAGATGTTCAAACGTACCGTTCAGGTATCACCAAGAGTTTATAGACAGGAATACAAGGAATCGGGTTCCGTGAGGACCGTAAAAGAGGGAGAGAATATACGATGATTGAAGCAAGATTGAATGAACTGGGGATCATTTTACCACAGGCCAGCGCGCCCGCTGCAAAATATGCCAATGCCGTTATTGTCAATGGAATCATGTATGTATCTGGGAAAGGACCTGATACCTCTGAACGTGGCAAACTGGGATCAGACTTCACAACAGAGCAGGGATATGATTTTGCCTGGAACGCTGGACTGGAGGTGCTTGCTGTCGTTCGAGATGTGTTGGGTTCACTGGATCGGGTGAAGAGAGTGGTTAAAGTGCAGGGGTTCATTAATGCGTCCGCTTCGTATCAGGAGCATCATAAAGTGCTAAATGGATTCTCGGATCTGATGATGGAGGTATTTGGGGATCAGGGGGTACACGCTCGTTCCGTATTCGGTGCAGTGTCCGTAAGGGATAATTTGCCGCTGATCATTGATTCTATTTTTCAAGTGGAGGAGTAGGTATAACGATGACAGAATCGTCTTCTTTTAATCCAATTATGCTAACGATTCCCGAGAGCTTCCATACGAAACGCCTCTCGATTCGAGCACCGCAGTGGGGGGATGGCGCAGCCGTTAATGAAGCGGTCCGTGAGAGTGCGGAGCAGCTGCGGTTGTGGTTACCTTTTGCCGAGAAAATCCCTTCATTGGAAGAGTCTGAAGTGACTGTTCGCAAAGCAAGGCTGAAATATCTGGAACGTACCGACATGATGTTACATTTGCGTGATAGACATACGGATGAATTCGTAGGCAGCAGCGGGTTACATCGTATTGACTGGAATGCACGCTGTTTTGAGATCGGTTACTGGATTCGAACATCGCGAGCTGGTGAGGGTTTGATGACAGAAGCGGTGAGAGGCATTGAGCAATTTGCCATTACTCATCTGGAGGCGAACCGGCTGGAGATCCGCTGTGACGCCCGCAATGTGCGAAGTGCCAAAGTAGCCGAACGAGCGGGTTATACGCTGGAAGGTGTACTGCGCAAGATGAGACGTGACAGCACAGGTACGCTGGTCGATTGTATGGTTTTCTCCAAAATCAGAGGCAGTGAGTTCGAGTAAAGGGAGGGTAGATATGGAGCGAATCGGTCAAGGAAGAACTGCGGAAATCTATGCGTATTCGAACGAGCACATTATGAAGTTATATCGAATGGATTTTCCTCACGAAGCCGTCCAGAATGAATTTAGAATAAGTGAGTTGGCATTCAAAAAAGGACTCCCCGTCCCACAGGCAGTATCCTTAATAGAACATACTACATCGCGAGCAGGCATCGTTTTTGAGCGAATCCAGGGGATTACCCTGTTATCACTTATCATTCAGCAACCGGAGTTACTAGAGCAGCTGGCGTTTAAAATGGCTGACTGCCATTACAGACTTCATTGCGAGCGAGATGATGAAGGAACACTCCCCTTACAGAAGCAGATTTTATCGGGAGCGATTCGCAATGTTCGATTATTGTCGGAGGACGATCAAGCGCGAGTCCTTTCTTACTTAACAACATTGCCTGATCAACAACAGATCTGTCATGGCGATTTTCACCCTGATAATGTTATGCTCAGTGAGGCTGGCGATCAATACTGGGTCATTGATTGGATGACTGGTATGTCCGGTGATCCTGCGGGTGATGTGGCTCGAAGCTGGGTAATATTAATGAGTGCCACATTGCCGGAAGATACAGATTCTGCTATACGAATGGGTTTTGAAAAGGCTCGTGAATCGCTGGTCGAATTTTACATCCATCATTATATGCAACTCTCCGGGATTACACGTGAAGCAATAGAGTCCTGGATGCTGCCAGTTGCTGCCGCGCGTCTTGACGAGGATTTGCCCGCTCAAGAGGTAGAACAGCTGCTCAAGTTTGTTCAGGAACGAATTCGTCGGTTAGACGAATCTAATGATTTTTATATATAAGGGTAGAGAAAGAGAGGGGACATATTTATGCTGCATTCATTAAAGGCCATACAATCATACAAGTCAGGTAATACGCCGGAAGCCCAGCAGCTATGGCTGCAACTGCTGGCAGCAGCGGAGAAACCCCATATTAACCTCGAACGCATTCATTCCATTGCCGAACTTGAGGGAACTAATCCGGTACTGGACTATACCGAGCGTACACTTCACGTACTGGAGGAGCTTCAGGTTTCTTTTTGGGTGCGAGAAATTCTGGAAGACGTATTAATCTGGTCAGAGACGGCGAAGGCCGGATCACGGGAGCAACGGCGGGTATGGCAAAAGCAGGGCGTTAACTTGTTTGTACACAATGTGGGGTCCGCTCAGTTATATGACTTATACGCAGTGGCGGAGCACCTGGATAATGACATCGATAAGACCAAGGAGACGAGTATATATCAACTTGGTTCTCCGAGTGGTGCTCTGAGTAAGAATGCGGATATAAGCGAGCATGCTGCACTGACTTCACACACACCAAGGCATGAGATTATTCGTACTCTGATTGCTACGCATGGACTTATTGGTCAATACATACGGGGCGAGATTCCATTTGCCGAGAATGCTTCGCTCCACGCCTTGATCGTCAAAGGATGGCTTACTACAGATGAATTGCACACTATACTGATGGCATTAAATGAATGCATTATTGCAGGTGTTGATCCAGCGTTATGGAATCAGGTTCAGGCTGAGGTGCAGCGCATTGTAGGCTGGATTATCGTTGGACCGGATCATGAGGACTGGAGCGTGAAGGAACGGTTATCCCGCTTAAGAAGTTCATCCATTCGGCAGGGAGAAGCTATGGATACGGCTTACGCCAAGCTACAAACGGAACTGGATGTAGAACAGGCGCTGGCTCCGCTGGCTCATCGCACATTATGGTATGTGGAGTCGGCCATGCAGGATTTTTCGTTGCAGGAGATGGTAAAAGTGTTCCTGTTGACGCTTCGCAGCGAAAGTATGAATCCAACATCCATGGAGAGTCGATCTGAAATCGTTCGTCATATCAGCTTCGAACCATTGATGAATACGATGTATTACGACTACAAGGGTGTGAAGAAGCTCAATATTTACAAGAAACGAATGATTGAAAAATATTTGGAACAGTATGCATGGGAACAGATTACGGCTGGAGAGCAGATCGTCTATCCCCATCTAACCCATCGCATTGAACGTCATGCGGATCTGCCGGATACACTGTTTGTGACCTTTGAATTTTCTCCAGCGGCGGAGAAGCTGATTGCATTCTGTATTGAAGCGGAAAAGTCGCCGTTATACGAGAAGGCTGTACTGCTGTTATTTGACCTGTTCGGATTACGCCGGGATGCGTATGATCGTTTCCACAACGAAGAGACGTATTTGTCCGATATGAACAGCTCCGGTGATTACAAAAAAGTACTGCTCGACTATATCGTTGGTAAACGAGTACTGGATATTGGTCCAGGTGGAGGAATTCTGCTGGATCTGATTGAGCAGGAAAAACCGGAAGTGGAGCCGATTGGTATCGATATCTCAGCCAATGTCATTGAAGCGCTGGAACGCAAAAAACAACGTGAGGGACATCGCTGGCAAGTGATGAAGGGCGATGCCCTGCAACTGGAGCAATATGTGCAGCCGGGCACAGTGGATACGGTTATTTTTTCATCCATTCTGCATGAATTATATTCATATATTGAACTGGACGGTCGAAGATTTAATTCCGATACGGTTGTAGCAGCGCTGAGAAGTTCATTCCGTGTGCTGTCACCTGGAGGAAGAATCCTGATTCGGGATGGGATCATGAGTGAGCCGGAGGCGCAGAAGCGCCGGATTCGTTTCCAGGAACCGGATGGGATGCGCTGGCTGGAGCGGTATGCAGAGGATTTTCAGGGACGTGCAATTCAATATGAGCGGGTCTCAGACAATGAGGTCGTATTGCCGATCAACGATGCAATGGAGTTTCTCTACACCTATACGTGGGGCGAAGAGGCATACGTGCATGAAATTCAGGAACAGTTCGGTATATTCACGCCGACAGCCTATGAGAACTGTATTCGAGAAGCGCTGGGTGAACAAGCCGCGATGATTACGTTCCGACATTTTCTCCAGGAGGGGTACACGGAAGCACTTGGAGAACGAGTGATCTTCATGAAGGAAAATGGTGAGCCTGCGCCTTTGCCAGACAGTACCTGCCTGATTGTCATTGAGAAGAAAAAAGGGTTGGCGGATGAATGATGAGTGAGGCCAGTACGTTTTTGTATTTTGTCAGACATGCGGAGTCTCGATATGTTGAAGGACAGGAACGCGAGCGTGGACTGACAGAGCAAGGTCATCAAGATGCGGGAACGGTTGCCAGTCTGCTCCATGGGGAGCAGATTCAACTGTTTTATTCTAGCCCCTACAGGCGAGCGGTAGATACGATTCAGATTCTGGCAGATTGGTCAGATGGAATTGTGGTGACAGAGGAAGATTTGCGTGAACGCCAGTTGTCGAGTTCAGATGTGAAGCATGCTAATTTTCGTGAAGCCAAGCAGCAGTTGTACCGTGATCCTACGTATGCGTATTCAGGTGGGGAGTCTGGTGCACAGGCTCGCTCAAGGGCAGTAGCGGTAATCGAGAAAATTTTGGATAAACATATGGGTCACAAGGTAGTCATCGGAACCCATGGAGATGTAATGACACTTATTTTACAACACTATGATTCTTCCTACGGGTATGACTTTTGGGAGAGTACTACGATGCCGGATATTTTTAAATTGCAGTTTGATGGAACGCGCAAGTTGGTCCAGGTCACCCGATTGTGGGAGTGACAGAGTTATATATGAGAAATGCATTTGCCAGAATGATAGTGGGGAGGAGTGAGTTGGCGGATGAAAATTACGCTTTTGCCTGATACATACTTTATTGAAAATCTAAGCGTATCTCCATTACAGGATAGAATGTACTGCATATTTGATCTCGAAGGTACAGGCATTAATCCGTCTCTACGGATTTTCTGATTCGGTATTACGATCTGAATACAGATGGAATTCACAGGCACAATGCTTTGGCAGATTGTGGTGTGATCGCTGGTATCTTTGAAAGTATCCTTAGCGAATATGAGGAACTTCAATTGGATCATTTTACAGCCGATCCAAAGCAGATGATGAAACGTTTTGTTATACCAGAGATGTATCTGACTTGACGAGGAACTGGAGGAGAGATCAATGAGCAAAACGGATGTGGAGAAGCTACTGTTGGATCTTAACGAGGGACGGATTCTGACCCAGCAGACATTCGAAGGATTGGATGTGGAAATTTACTTGGATGAAAGGGATGCTTCTGCATTTGCTGACGAGTGGATGCAAGCTTTTGTACGATGGGCTCAAGATAAAGTGGTGGCTGAAGAAGAGGTGCTGCGCGCATGTAGGGAACAGGCGTTCAAACAGACCTTGGCTCTCACCGGCGAACCTGAGTTAGCGGGGTATGTGAGTGATGATATGGGTTTAATTGGTGCTGCATTGTTACAGGGTACGGCGAACGATTTCTTTGTGGATCAGTTGTTGGAAAGTTATCGTCAAGGCAGGTTGCCCCTGCGATAAGCGGGGGAGGACCAACAGGGTTGTTTTCGTTTGTATAAAAAAACAACATCAAATGTACATTGTGGGTCGGCTGAGGCATAAGGTACAATTCACCTAAGCAATCGATGAGAATGATAATCATTATATGTGAAATATTCTCACGGTTACATCAACAGATCACATAGGGGTGAAGGGTAACATGGTAGGTTTAGTTAAAGGTTTCAAAGGGTGGATGATTACATTACTGCTCATGGGTCTGGTTATTTCAGGATGTAGTACAAATACCGCTACGAATGCGGAACAGACTCCTGCAACTGCAACTGAAAGTGCGGCTTCTGGAGAAAATACTTCTGGAAACGAGACAGAGCCTGCGACACGACTTGTACAGGATGAATTTGGAGATGTAACGATTCCGGTTCAGCCACAGCGGATTGCTGGAATATATGTGGAAGATTATCTGAAGGCGCTCGATATTACACCAGTCGTGCAGTGGTATAACCCGATGTGGGGTGTACAGGATTATTTAGGATGGGATGTTCCTCAATTTGATACTACGGGGAGTATTGAGGCTTTGTTGGAATATGATCCGGATCTCATCATTGTAGATGGTGGGGTAGATATGGAGAAGTATGAGATGTACTCCAAGGTAGCACCGACATATCGTCTGCCTGAGAGCGTACTGCAGGATTCGAATCAAATTTTGAAAACCATTGCCGATGTTGTAGGGAAACCGGACAAGGGTGAAGAAGTTGCTGCGGCATTTGAGGCCAAGATTGCAGATGCTAAGGCGAAGTTGCAGGAAGCGGTTGGAGACGAGACTGTGGCAGTTGTCCGGCTGAATGTTAACGATGATACACTGGCACTGTTCGGTGTGAAAAATCGGTTCACCGGATTTATTTATTCGGAGCTTGGCCTAATACCTCATCCTCTGGTTAACAAGATGGAAGAATACCAGGAAATTCTGTCTGAGGAGGCCGTGCCGCAACTTGATGCGGATCATCTTATTATTTTCCCTTCCAATGGAGAATGGTCTTCTCCCGAGAACAAGGAAGCCTTGAAGGTACTTGACAGCAAATTGTGGAAATCTCTTCCGGCCGTTAAGAACAATCAGGTATATATTATGGAAAGATCACATTGGCAATCAGGTGCGATTACAGCAAATTCCATGAAAATTGATGATCTCTTGGAAAAATTGACTCCATAATTGAATCGATTACTTAAAGAAAGTTCTTCAGCCAGGGTTGAAGAGCTTTCTTTTTTCGTATACACTATTTTAAATGATAATAATTCTCAGTTAAGGACGATGAACATGTGCCCCACGATAATACAACTGATCCCCAAGCCCTGGCTATGCTCACTTCAGCATATGGAATACGTAGATCACCATCAATCTCATATCAATAAACGTTTGTTATACAGAATGTCGACTTCACACTCCATATTTGTTGTAACGTCTGGGAAAGGTTCAATAGTTTGCTCAGATCGGGAATCTCATCTGGAAAAAGGAATGATTATGTTTGTTCCATCGGGAACATCTATTAAGATAGAAGGCTCTCCTTGGACAGAAAGTGAATTGCAGTATTATAAGCTTGATCTTATGGTGGCTGAGTTGAAAGAAGAGACTTCAAACGCTTTGTTTAGAAGAAACACGGAGGAGCAGCAGGGACTTTCCCAAAGTCCAGATTCTCCGACATTATTACCGCTTATGCAACTCAGCTACAGTCCGTGGAGTTCTTGTCTGGAAGCCTTGGAACAAATACTGCGTCAACAGGTCACTGGCGATTGGCTGGAGCAATGGGAGGTACAGCTTCGTTTCCAGGAGTGGTTCCGTGCCTTGCTTCGCCAGAGTGCCCCCGAAACAGAAGTACCTGATGACCGTGCCCGTCTTCAAAGTTCAATTCGTTATATTGGCGACCACTATGATCAGACGATAACCGTGGATGAGCTCGCGGCAGATATTGGTCTTACCAGAGCCAGCTACACTCGGCAATTCAAAAGGATTACGGGCAAACTTCCGCTTGAATATGTAAATGCGGTTCGGCTGGAGCGCTCGAAGCAACTATTGCAGCTGACGGATGATCGCATCCATGAAATTGCACAGAATGTGGGCTTTAGCAGCGAGTATTATTTTGGTCGCCGTTTCAAGCAATATGCTGGTATTTCACCTGGATTGTATCGCCGTCATCATCGTCAAGAGGTTCGTGTCTTTGCTCCTTATCTGGAGGACTTTGTGTTGGCTCTTGGCGTAAAACCTGTACTGCAATGTTCGCATCATTCCTGGGGTAGACAGCATTATTTGGGGTTGGATGACGTACCTGAATTTGATGTGAGTCAGATGGATGCGCAGTTTAATCTGGGCAATGTACCTGATTTTATCATGCTGGACAAGGGATATGATCGATGGAATCTGGACCGCTTCGAGCAGGTAGCACCTACGTTTTACGTGGAACATCTGGGAGAAGATTGGCGCTCCATTTTGAGATCGACCGCCGATGTATTGGGAAAGGTGAATCGGGTTCAAGATGTAATTGGTGCGTATGAGGACAAGGCAATGGAAGCTAAGAGCCGGTTAGCACGATATATACGTGGTCAGACAGTGGCATTTTTGCGTATATCCGCGTCTGATATTACTCTCTATGGGGATCAACAGGGTTACGTTGGCCCTGTAATTTATCAGGATCTTGGACTGACTCCCCACTCCCGTGTGCAGCAATGGACAAGACACGAGCGGAGGATTTTCATTGGATTGGACCAGTTAAGTCAGCTCCATGCGGATCACTTGTTGATTACATTTGACACTGGAAATTCTGCTAAACCAGGAGATGAGCGCGAACTGCTCGATAGGGATGAATGGAAACGTCTGCCTGCGGTGAAGAGCGGTAATGTGTATGAAGTGGATTTTATGAGCTGGATGAACTACGGTGTGATTTCTCATGGAAAGAAGATTGAGGATATATTGCGGTTTATGGCTTGATAATGAATGGTCTGTGAGATGTTTTACGAAAAAATCAAGAAAACCATATAACTTTCAAAGCTATCAAAATTTTGTGATGTAATTTACAGGCACTCTATTAATCTACTGGGATTATCCTTTTTTAATCAATAATCTGTTTGTTTAATAGACTAAACAAAGGAATTTCAATTAGATTGAGGAATATCTTGTAACAGATGGGATATAACCTAAAGGAGCAGATTAATGATCAAGGATAAAATTCCAATTTGGTTCTGGTGTACCTCGGTAGTAGTTGTCATTATGCTAGTATATAACTTGTTTCAAGTAGATTCTCGTATTAACATGCTTGCACTAGGCATACTAAATATTGCTAATGCCATTCGGATGTGGAAGAAATATCGGAACTCAGCAATTATATTTTTGATAATAGGTGTTCTTTGTGCAGTTTTATTTTTCAAATATCTATTTCAATAATCAGAAGCCTGACCATCATATATCTGGCGGTCTTTTTCGTTTTTAAAAATTAAAACATTGGAGGAATTACAATGAGCGACAAACTACAAAATAACAAACACGCTGGATTCAACATCAGAGAAAATATTATAACATTCCATTTTAATGTATAATATAGGAAAAATAGAATTGGAGAAAGGAACTTCCTATGCGGAAAAAAATCTTGGCCGTACTTTTAGTAGTAGCTGTTATTGGGATGATTCCTGTTACAGCAATATCGACGACTATGGTTGCCGAATCGCATGAAATTTCGGGTGAAGATCTTCCTGAAAGCTTACGATATGATTCTAACCATCCAGATATAATTTATGTGAAGGATTGTGGGGCCTACGAGAAAGTGGATTCGAGTTTAGTAGATTACGGCGAAGAAGAATTTGTTTTCGATGATGTACAAAAGGTAACAGATAAACGAATGTAATTGTTGCATATGATGCAACTTATATCAAAACAGGTGAATGGGAATAGCTAATTCATTGGATATACAATCTGGAAGCGCAAGGAGAGATTTATTCTTCTTGGGCTTTTTTTATATCCAATAAAAAATAAAAATCCAGAATTTAGCTGAATTTTATAGATTAGCAAGTTTATGTTTAGACATATTTTCAAGTACATATTACATTAGTCACTTATTATATTAATAGGGGGATAATAGAGTGATTGCTAAGTTTAAGAAAACAGTATTTGCGGTAGTGTTATTATGTTTAATGAGCATGAACGTAGCTATGGCAGCAAATGAAGAAGTAGCTACAGTAGAAGGGATGCAAGGAATTTCACCTCCAAAGGAAACAGTTGTAACAGTAAATGGTACATATAGTGCGAATTATGGTAAAAATTCTATTGACGGTAAGTTGGGTACTCTTTGGAATTCGGGTGCAACAAAAGGAACAATTCAATATGTTTTTCCAGAGGAATTAAGTCTTAACTTTATTCAAGTTGCTGCGTATTCTAATCCTAAATCCAATAACTATTACACAGTGTACGGTTTGAAAGATGGTAAATGGATTTTGGTGAGCCCTAAAGTGGGAAGGTATGTAAATGCAACTGTTACCATAACCGAACCAGTAGCAATTACTCCAGGGGTCTACGAAGGCATCAAGGTAGAAGTAGATGGAGCGGCGTCATGGGCTCATATTAATGAACTTACGATAGGTGTAGTAGAGATGATGAATCCAAATATAATTGATCTGAAAGCAACTCCTGGAAATACTCAGGTCGGACTAAATTGGGGAGCCATAGATGGTGCAGAAAATTATATTGTGAGGTATGGGACGGAATCAGGAAAATATACTGAAACTGTTGTTGCTACAAAAGATGAAAATGGGAACTTTGTCATTCCTGCTCTTACAAACGGAACTACGTATTATTTTGTTGTAACGACTACGATTAATGGTGTTGAAACTGAATACTCCAACGAAGCATTTGCTACTCCGTATGGAGAAGAGCTCCCTAACCCAGAACCAGAAGAACCTACAACTCCGGAACAACCAGAGGAACCTTCCACTAACCGTGCCATCTTTGTCGTCACCATGACAACGGGTTTGGAGAAAGAATTCGACCTAAGTATGAAAGAAGTAAATGATTTCATCGACTGGTATGAAGCGAAGCAAGCTGGAAGCGGAAAAGCATCGTATGCGATCAATAAACACGACAACAACAAAGGGCCATTTAAGAGTCGGAAGGATTATATCCTGTTTGATCGGGTGCTGACGTTTGAAGTAAGTGAATACTAAAAAATGTGAAGTTCCTCCAGCTTAGCTGAAGGGGCTTCTTTTTTGTTACTTTGATGAATGAGCCAATGCAACTGCTCGAAAGGCTTGTTTCATCTTATTTTAGTGTAACGTTTACAAAAAAACAGGATAACGAGCACAAAATGCAAAAGCGGATGTCCTTGACTGAACGATTGTGACATACCATTAGAGTGAAGGCTGATCTGTAACGCAAGAATTGCAGTCTTCAAGCATAGCCATGAATGGCGGATGGGAGAGCTGTAATGACAAAACGGGTAATTCTGTTGGAAGAAGGTACGGCAGAGATGAAAGGGCTAATGGGCAGTAAAGGGGCTGATCTTGCAGAACTTATCCATGCAGGGTGGTCTGTCCCAGCCGGATTTGTAGTCACAACGGAATGCTGTCGCGAGTTCTGTACCCGTCTTGGACATCTTTCCGGTGAAGGAGAGGAAGAGATTATTAACGCGATCCGGCATCTGGAACAGCAAACCGGGAAGTTCTTCGGACATTCGGAGAATCCGCTACTACTCGCGGTACGTACGGACCAGGATCGAGCCTCAGCAACTGCGACACAATCACTGCTCAATGTTGGTCTGAATGATGTTACTGTGGAAGGACTCGCACGTCAAACCGGTGATCGGTTGTATGCACTCCAATGTTATCTAGATTACTTAGAGGAATATGGACAGCTGGTATATGCAATTCCGTCTGAATTTTTCACAAAAATATCAAGTCACGTCAAGGGTCGGGATGAAACGGAACTTGAATTAACCATTACCGAGTTTAAATATTTAATCGAAGGGGAGGGGCGTAACCCTTTTCCTCAAGATGTTCAAATTCAATTCAAAGAAGCAGTACGTGCGGTATATCATTCACAGCGTATTAAAGCATCCAGATCTCAGGACGAGATCATGCGTAAATCATATTACATCTCTTCGGAGCAAAGCGCTCCTGTTCTTATACAGACGATGATGCATGGAAAATGTGGAGAATCAAGCGGGACCGGAACAATATATACGTGTAACCCACTTACAGGAGAAAAGGGAATTACAGGACAATATGTCCCAACCGGGAACGCGAGCCAAACAGATCACAGCCTGGAGCGTTTACGGAATGACGAACCTGAGCTGTACACAAGTTTGCTGGAGATAGGTAGCCAGCTGGAGACGCATAAGGGAGAAGTGCAGGAAATCACCTTTGTGATTGAATCCGGCGCGTTGTATGTTGTGCAGACCCAGCCCGCACGATTATCCTCAACAGCCACACTGAGGAGTACTGTGGATTTTGTCCATGAAGGACTCCTCACCAAGGAGGATGCACTTCTTCGCATCGAACCTGCGCATATCACGGAAGTGTTGAAGCAACACTACACAGATTCTAACAGCGAAGCGAGCAATGGACATCTGCCCATACAGATCCAGCCAGTAACTAATGATGAATGTCCAGCTTATAACAACTCAGATTCACTTTTATCAGCAGATCTGCAACTACTGCTCAATTGGGCTGATGAAGTGAAAGAGTTGAAGGTACTGGCCAATATAGATCATCCACTGGATGCCAGGACATCACGGCTACTAGGGGCAGAGGGAATAGGTCTGTGCCGGACGGAGAACATGCTGTTATCACCTGCGCGGTTACCATTTGTACAAAAAATGATCCTGGCAGACAGTGAATCCGAACGCAGGCGTGGGTTGGAGCGTCTGTTGCCGATGCAGCAGTCTGATTTTGAACAAATATTCGAAGCGATGGATGGATACCCGGTAACGATACGTCTGCTCGATTCGCCGTTGCATGAACTGTTACCGGATCTGGGAGTGTTGGAGAAACGACGTGAGTGGTTACAAGCAGAGGAGTGGCAGGAGAAAAAAGACCATCAGATTGAACTGGAGGAACTGGAGCGTGTAATTCGCAGAGTCTGTGAATTGCATGAACATAATCCGACATTGGGGCAACAGGCTTGTCGGCTGAGTACGGTGTTCCCGGAGATCGTTGATATGCAGCTGGAAGCGATATTCCGCGCAGCGGTGAAAGGCATCCGGCAAGGCTGGTGGGTACGTCCCGAGATTATGATCCCGCAGATCGGTCATGTGCATGAACTTCAGGTGATGAGAGATCTGGTGGATCATGTGGCGGACCAAGTGCTTGGTGAGGAGAAGCGGCATTGTCTCTATAGAGTGGGGGCGATGATCGAAGCTCCGAGAACGGCGCTGACGGCGACTCACATTGCTCGCCAGGCTGACTTTTTCTCGTTTGGCACGGATGAGCTGACAGAGATGACATTTGGATATAGTCGCCATGAAGCTGAGAAGCGGCTCCTTCTCCTTCAACGTGATACGGACTCTCGTACGGTAACGAATAATCCATTTCATGTGTTGGACATTGAGGGAGTCGGACAACTGATTGAGATGGCGGTAGTCCAAGGTCGAATTCGAAAACCTCATCTGAAGACAGGGATCTGTGGGGAAAATGTTGTGGACCTGGAGTCGATTACGTTCTGCCACCGCATTGGACTGGATTACGTAAGCTGTTTGCCTGAACAGATCCCTTATGCACGAATTGCTGCTGCACAAGCAGCCATTAAGGCACAGAGAGAGGGAGCAGACACGCAGAACACGGATATTTCTACAATTGCGTAACGCTCACCCTGTCCTACACGGAACTTCCATGGAATAGCAACCAGAAAACTGTTATACTGAAATATGCGTTTTGTAAAATGAACGTAAAATTTCAGGGTAAGGGTTGAAAGCGACCATGTATAATTCCAAAAATGAACGAACTTCATCACGGACCTTATTCGCCGTGTTATTCATTCTTATGCTGCTGAAGCTGTCACTGCTACGGTATTTCTTTTTCCAGGGTCTGTCCGGCATCGGTCTGTTAACTGACGCATTAGGCGCACTAACCGTGGTATGCCTGCTGGATCTGATCGTGCCCAAAGGCTGGAAGCGAGCAGTATACGGAGGATTCAATATTCTGTTTTCTCTGGTGTTGTTCGCGGCTACGCTGTATAACGTTCATTTCAGTTCGGTACCCACATATACCGCGCTAAGTGAGTTGGGGCAAGTTGCCCAAGTACGGGGAAGTATCGGACCACTGGTACGACCGGAGCACTTTCTGTTTTTTGCAGACATCGTACTGGCATTGCCAATATGGTTGATTATGCGCAAACGTGCTGGCGGGCGTAACCGCAGCAGTTACCGCGATAGCGGTTTGACTTTTGGCAGAATTCGTAGACGTTACTGGGGCAAGCTCGGCGTTGCGCTTACGGCTGCATTCTGCATCGTGCTGTCTGGCAGTTTTATTGTCAAAGGTGAAACGATTGATAACGAGTTGGTGCGAGCCGAGAATCTCGGTTTCCTGAACTACCAGGTATCGTCTGCCATTCTGACGAGCAAAGAAAATGAGGCCATTGCGAATGGCAACATTAACGAAACGATTGCCAAGATCAATGAGCTGGTTAGCCAGTATCCGTATCAGGATAAACCAAGTGACGGTACAGCCGTGAAAGCCAAATATTTTGGTCAGGCCAAAGGCAGCAATCTGATCGTACTGCAACTGGAGTCCTTTCAGAATTTTCCGATTAATGCTTCATTAGACGGTCAGGAGTTAACACCGGTACTGAATGATCTGGCCAAAGAAAGCTATTATTTCTCTCATTTTTTCCAACAGATCGGACAGGGAAACACATCAGATGCGGAGTTCATGTCGAACACGTCTATCTATCCAACCGGAGTTGTGCCCATGTCAGCAGGGTATAGTGACCGCGAACTTCCAAGTCTTCCTAAGTTATTAGGAAAAGAGGGATATGAGTCCGAGACGTACCACGTCAATGACGTCACCTTCTGGAACCGGAACAAGATGTATCCGGCACTCGGATTCACTCGTTACTTCGACAAGCCCAGCTTCGAGAATGACAGATTCAATGACTTTGGACCATCGGATGAAGAGTTGTACCGTGTAGGTGTGGAAAAAATGACTGCGCATCAGGCTGCGACTCAGCCGTTCTATGCTCAGTTCATTACGGCATCGAGCCACTCGCCGTTTACGGTTCCCGCTGATCGTGCACGCATCACGATTCCTGCGACTATTACGAACAAACTGCTTCACGATTATCTGCAAGCGATCAATTATACGGACTATGCCATCGGTCAACTCATTAATGAGTTGAAGGCGAACGGATTATGGGATAACACAACGTTAGTGCTCTACGGAGACCACTTTGGTCTGCCTGCTGACGAAGAGATTACACAGCAGATTCAGGCCAATCTGGGCGTCCCTTATGACGGTAAAGTAAGTCGATTCAACATCCCGTTCATGATCCACACGCCGAAACAGACCAAAGGACAATTGATCGAGCAGCCTGGCGGTCAGCTGGATATGTTGCCAACGATCATGAATCTGATGGGAGTTTCGCTCCAGGATGAGAAATTCACTGCCTTCGGACATGATCTGCTCAACATGGACCACAATGCCTTTGGTATCCGGTATTACTTGCCGACGGGTTCATTTGTCAACAATGACATCATGTTTATTCCGGGTGCAGGCTTTGACGATGGAACAGCCTATTCGCTGAAGACATACGAGCCGGTAACGGATTTGGAACCCTATCGTGCAGATTATGAACATGTGCTCAGCCTGATGAAACTGTCTGACGAGTATGTGAAGTTGTTACCAAAACGTGCACCATAAATTAATTTTCTGCAATAGGTCAGATCAAAAACGTCACCAGTTCAGAAGCTGGTGGCGTTTTTTTGCATGTTTCTTGCACAAGTGTGGTAATAAAGAGGATAACTAAAGTTTGAAACTGTAATAATTAATGTTACAATGGAATGAGCAAGAATGAAGTGAGCAAAAGCGCGTAATATTCGCAGATCTCATATTCACAGAACTTATGAACCTAACAGACGAGAGGATTGAATATATATGAAACTGAGTGTACTCGAACATGGACATATCAATGAAGGACGAAGTGTACAGGATACGTTGCAGGAAACGGTGAAACTCGCACAACATGCGGATCAATTGGGGTACTCCCGGTTCTGGATGTCGGAGCATCACGGTAGTGGTGCGCTGTCATTCTCCAGTCCTGAAGTTATGATTGCACATGTGGCTGCACATACGGATCGGATTCGCGTAGGTTCCGGTGGCGTTATGTTACCTCATTATAGTGCTTATAAGGTTGCGGAGAATTTCCGTCTGCTGGAAGCTTTGCATCCGGGGCGGATTGACCTTGGGATTGGTAGAGCACCAGGTGGCATGCCAATTGCCAGCAGAGCTCTGAATGAGGGGAAATCATCGAATGTACAATTCTTTCCGCAACAGATTGCGGATCTGGGTGGATACTTCCATGAGCAATTGCCCGAGGATCATCGGTTTGCATCTCTGGTAGCCGGACCATCGGTTCCCACGGTACCAGAAGTGTGGTTGCTGGGTTCCAGCTCCGAAGGTGCAAGAATTGCTGCGGCACAAGGGACGTCGTATGCGTTTGCCCAATTCTTTGGAACACCAGGCGGCGAAGAAGCGATGAAACATTACCGCAGACATTTCAAACCGTCCATCCTGAATGACAAACCACATTCAATGATTGCTGTCTCGGCATTCTGCGCGGAGACAGAGGAAGAAGCAGCTGAACTTGCACGCAGCAATGAACTTTTCTTCTTACGCCTTGGACGAGGTCTTGAACAAAGTTCATTCCCATCTCTGGAGACGGTGAACAACTATCCATACACAGCGATGGAGATGGAACAGATTCGTCAACGTCGTTCTTTTTCCATCGTGGGAACACCGGATCAGGTGAAAGACAAAATTACCGCAATGGCTGAACGCCATGAAGCAGATGAAGTCATTATCGCATCAGCGGTCCATTCGTTTGAAGCACGTCTGCGCTCATTCGGCTTGATTGCAGAAGCCTTTGGACTCAAGCAGGACTAATGGTAAGCAAGCGGGAATAACTACTCTGAACAGACTGGAATCTTGCTCATACAAGGTTCCAGTTATACTCTTGCGTGATCAGGGAGAGGAGAGATTCACATGCGCAGATGTGTCATTAGTGATATTCATGGCTGTTACGATGAATTTAATGCACTGCTTAAGCTTGCAGATTATAATCCGCAGCAGGATGAATTGATTTTACTCGGTGATTATGTGGATCGCGGTCCAAGCAGCAAACAGGTCATCGAACAGATTATGCAGCTTCAGCAACAGCACGATATTATGGTGATTAAAGGCAATCACGATGCCATGATGGTCAAGGCGTTAACCCAGGATGTTGAGCAATATGATCAACACTGGATTCGTAATGGCGGATTACAGACGATGGCAAGTTATCTGGATCTGGAACTTACTTATGATGAGCAACAGATAGATTGGGAAGCTTATGCTGAAGCCAAAAAGTGGATACGTACACACTATGAACACCATCTTCGTTTTCTGGAACAGCTTCCGCTGGTGTACGAGATTCCGGGTTATATTTTTGTGCATGCCGGGATCAACCCGGATATCGAGGATTGGAGAAGCCAGTCCGAGCGGGACTTCATTTGGATTCGTGAATCATTCTATTCCAGACCAACAACGATTAGAGAGACGGTCGTATTTGGACACACCCCCGTGAAGCATTTGCATGATGAGACAGGCATTTGGTTTGACCCGAGCGGAGACAAAATTGGCATTGATGGTGGTTGTGCCTACGGAGCACAACTGAACCTGCTGGAGATTAGCGAGGACGGCAGTCTACAGACCTTTTTTGTACGGCAAGGGCAGAGCGCGGAAGAGCCTGAGATTTAATGTTTTCGTTGCGTATCAGAGTTTCGTATGCTAATTTATAAGGTTGTACGATGGAATAAATAGGATACATACCATATCAGCTTGAGGGGAATGAACCAAGTTTGGCTATTTTCCAAAATGACTTGCCTGAGAATGATTTGCAATTAATTCGCTGTAAAGGGATTGGAATTAAGCCTTATTAGCGCTATAATCAGTAGGGTATGATTGAAATATGACATATATTTTCTATATAAGTTCAACTAAACTTTTTACACGAGAACGGAGAGGACAGAAAAAAGCTGGAGAAGCGGAGCGTTCGCCTTTATCACCGGATTTTCCCTTTAAAAGGGAATCAAAAAATCTGGGGATAACAGCGATCGGAAGGTTATTCTGTCATCGGAGTGGCAAGTGTAAACATTCTTTGGTTAAACTTATATAAATCAGAATTGACGGAGGGCTATGAATATGGAAAAAGCGTTAATCTTCGGTCACAAAAATCCCGACACGGATACGATCTGTTCGGCAATCGCCTATGCGGATCTCAAAACAAAATTGGGTCAGGACGTTGAAGCAGTTCGTCTCGGCGAAGTCAATGGTGAAACCCAGTTTGCACTGGATCAATTCAAAATTGCAGCACCACGTCTGATTAAAACAGCTGCAAATGAAGTAAACAAAGTTATTCTGGTTGACCACAACGAGCGTCAGCAAAGTGTAAGCGATATTGAGGAAGTGACTGTTGTTGAAGTTATCGACCATCATCGTATCGCTAACTTTGAGACAAGCGGACCTCTGTATTTCCGTGCAGAGCCTGTAGGTTGTACAGCAACCATTTTGAATAAAATGTACAAAGAAAATGGCATCGAAGTGAGTGCACCGATTGCTGGCCTGATGCTGTCTGCGATTATCTCCGATTCCCTGTTGTTCAAATCCCCGACTTGCACAGAGCAGGACGTAGCCGCTGCGCGTGAACTGGCTGCCATTGCTGGTGTAGATGCAGACAGCTATGGTCTGGACATGCTGAAAGCTGGCGCGGATCTGAGCCAAAAAACAATTGCTGAACTAATTTCCCTGGATGCCAAAGAATTCGTAATGGGTCAATCCAAAGTGGAAATTGCACAGGTTAATGCTGTTGACGTGAATGATGTTCTCGTGAAGCAACCTGAGCTTGAAGCAGCTATTGATGCGATCATTTCCAGCAAAGGTCTCGACCTGTTTGTATTTGTCGTAACAGACATTCTGAACAACGATTCCGTAGCTTTGGCATATGGTACATCCACTAAAGCAGTGGAGAAAGCCTACAATGTGACGCTGTCTGATAGCAGAGCTATCTTGAAAGGCGTAGTATCACGCAAATCACAAATTGTACCGGTTCTGACGGAAGCATTCAACACGCTGTAAATCAAACCGATTGGCGTATTTGTACGCTGATAAGTATTACAAATAAGTAGCAACACCATCCTAGCCTGCTCTGATCCGTAAATGGTCAGGACAGGCTTTTGATGTAGAGGAGGAAGAATCATGATCAAAAATGAAAAGATCAAAGCAGCCGAAGTGCAGCTGACCGGCCTGAATGGTGAAGATCTGGGTGTGATGTCCACGCAGGAAGCACTTCTACTTGCAAAGCAGCATAAAGTAGATCTAGTGTGCTTGTCCTTGATGACAAGTCCACCGCCATGCAAGCTGATTGGAGCTGGAGCGGCCAAAGCAGAAGCGCAGCAGGCGAAGAAAAAAGCCAGTAAATCTCCCGATAAACGTAAAGTCAAGGAAATTCGCTTGAACCTTGCGATGGAAGATCATGACCGGGAGACGAAGCAGTCTCAGGCGGAGCGCATTCTGAAGAAGGGTGATTCGGTAAAACTCGTCATCCAGGTGCATGGAGCCAAAGAAGGAGTTGCAGGCAAGGAGTGGGCTGAGCAACTGAGCAAATCGCTGGCTGAATTCGGTAGCAAAACGACAGGTGTTCAGGTAAGTGGTAAACAGGTTGTTGTGCAACTGGACCCGAATGCGTAAACTGCCAGAAGCGATCCTCGATGTAGCACAAAGGTAAAGCGAATGTCGATATAGTAATGATTTTTTTTTGGATGTAAAAAAGCCCAATGAGGTGGCAGGTTAACTGCTACTGTATTGGGCTTGTTTGTCATCACTTGGATTGAGGTATTGTTCGCAATTTAATGCAAAATCCGTTTCCGTTTCAGTAGTTCAGCTGCGTAAATAACGGCTGCCACCAAGTCGTACATATAACTGTCCGGGTAATACGGGCGTAGAACCAGCGGCAATATTATTCTGGCTGTTTTTGGCGAATCGGGATAAATAAAAGAAGTCCGGATAGATCACCATATCCATTAAGTAGGCGGAGACTCGGCTACCTGGAACGCGGAACTGATTCAGGGTGCGTATAATCTCTTCGCCACTTGCAATACCAATGCCATGACCATAATACAAGTTCTCGCGCAGCATGAACGTATTCTCTCCCTGCCACTCGGGGGTTTCCGGAGAAACATCCGGATTTTTGAAATACAGCACATCTCCTGGCAGGGCGGTTTCGCTACCGTTTTTTTCGGTTAATCGCAGGTCACTGTCATAATGCCAGTCAAAGAGTAACAGATTGCGAAACAGGGAATTAAAGGCGTCTTCGCGAATGCTTCCCAGCACGCCACCATACAGCACAATAACGGTAGCTGTTGCACATTCAAAAGCATATAAGTGTCCATTCCTCCAGATATCCCGGATGCCGTCGGCAGGGGTCACGTTTGATCTTAGCTCAAACCCACCTTCCGCATTACGATTCCAGTAGGCAGGATTACATCTGGATTTTTCAAAGGATGCAAAACTCACACCGCTTCGATCCAGCCCTTCCGCGGCTTCCACGAGAGAGCCCCTCAAGTCCCATTCAAATCGAAGATGATCCATGGATTGGTACACATACCTCGTTGGACGATTCTGGAGTTGCTGTAACCAATACCATTCAAAATCAGACCATTCCGAGCGGTTCAGCTGGACGGGTTGATTAGCAACAATGATCATGATCCATAACCTCCGTTCCTATTCGAATATTCAACATTGTATAATCGGGAGAGCACGGGTATTGTGTAGTATATGTCGATTCATGCAGGGATTTTGTCTGACCTCGTTTATAAATCATGGCATTTGGGGTAGTACTCTATAGATGAAGTTATGTTCAGGTCGATCTATTCATACGGAATACATTCAGATTCTCATAAAGGAGGACATGTAATGTCGAAATCCATTACAGAGAGCCGATCTCTGTTCGAACAATTGTATACGCACGCACCAATCGGCATTGCTGTCGCATCGCATGTAAATGGACGGTGGTTGCAGCTTAATCCTGCATTTTGCGAGATGCTTGCATACAGTGAAGATGAACTGATCGATACTTCGGTCATACATATGATCTACGAAGAAGATCTGCATATGGAGGAATTCCGCAGCAAGTTCTGGGAAATGACTCATGAAACAAGTCCGATGTACGAGACGGAGGTTCGTCTGAAACGAAAGGACGGTTCGTTATTGTGGGCAACCATTAGAGCTTGCATTGTTAGGGATGAAACGAATGGTGAGCCATTGTATCTGTTGGTACAGGCTGCTGACATTACGAAACAAAAAGATGCAGAGGAAATCCTCATTGTGCAACGTAAGCAATTGGAAGAGAGCAGTCGCATCTCTCGCCTGCTGGCGGAGTCTTCACTAGACCTGATTGCAATACATGATGCCGATTCAAGTCGTACATTTAAATATGTATCAAATGCATGTAAAAGCATGTTGGGCTATGAGTTGGAAGAAGTTATAGGTAAGCCGGGAACATTTGTTATCTATCCGGAGGATGTGCCTTTGGTTGAAGCGTACGTAGAAGAGCAGAGAAAGGGTCTGGCTCCCAAACGGCTCAATTATCGCCTGTTACATAAGGATGGATCTACGGTATGGGCAGATACGATTACGCACTATGTATATGACGATTCAGGTGAATTAATGGAGATGGTCGCCGTAACCCGGGATATCACAGCCAGCCAGCAACAACAGTTAAGCATGCAGGAGTACAGATCGTTATTTGACTGTAATCCCCTAGGTGTGGCTTCTCTTGATCTGGAAGGCAATCTGCTGAAAGCCAATATGGGTCAGGAACAGTTGACAGGACACACCAAGGAGGAGCTGCTGAGTCGGCCTTTTGATCACCTCATTGATCCTGTGGATCTGGAGAAGACTCGATATCATTTTGAGGAAACGGTGAAGGGCAATGCACAGAGCTACGAGATAGGTTTAATTCACAAAAATGGGCAGCGGATTGAAACAAATGTGATTAATGTTCCTATTATACTTGAGGACAAAGTTGTTGGGGTCTACGGGATTACAAGTGACATCACAGAGTCCAAACGTTACGTCGAGGAAATCGAGAATCTTAGTTATGAACGGGCATTGATTTTGAATGGCATGTCTGAAGGTGTTATTGGACTGGACCTGGAAGGGAATCTGAACTTTGCCAATCCGGCCGCTGCGGAGATCATGAACTTCTGTCCAAGTGAATTGAATGGCAGACCATTAGAGCAGATGATGATCCAAATGCAGAGCGAAGGCATCCCCTACCCATCCAAGGATACACCAATTCTACAGGCTGTTCGTGAGGGACGAGGTCTGCCACGTACCGAATCCGTATTCTGGAGACAGGATGGGTCCAGTTTCCTGGCGGAGTTCCAATTGAAGCCGATTATGGATCAGGGTAGAACCCGCGGAGCAGTGTTGGTTTTCCGTGATATGACATCTGTTAAGGACATCATACGTGCCAAGGAAGCAGCAGAGCATGCAGACCGGGCCAAGTCCGAGTTTCTCGCCATCATGAGTCATGAGCTTCGTACGCCATTAAACGGCATCATGGGCATGGCCCATCTGTTAATGGAAACCGAGCTGGATGATGAACAGAAAGGTTTTGCGGA
Source organism: Paenibacillus sp. FSL K6-1122 (assembly GCF_037977015.1). Taxonomy (NCBI): domain Bacteria; kingdom Bacillati; phylum Bacillota; class Bacilli; order Caryophanales; family Paenibacillaceae; genus Paenibacillus; species Paenibacillus sp. FSL K6-1122. Next base: position 3,025,333 of record NZ_CP150272.1, read on the forward strand.
AATCATGATTGATAGCGGCGAATCCCTTTTGTACATTTTGAACGAAATTTTGGATTTCAGCAAAATCGAAGCAGGCAAAATGGATCTTGAGCGCGCACCTGTAGATATTAAGGCGATGCTGGGTGGGGTGATCGAGCTGTTTGCACTGAAGGCATCAGAGAAAAATATTGAACTCTATTGTGAAGTGTCGGACCATATTCCTGAACGCATTCGAGGGGATGAGACACGAATCCGGCAGATTTTGATTAATCTGGTGGGTAATGCCGTTAAATTCACAGAGCAGGGCCGTATTATGGTGAGCGTAGGTGCTGATTTCTCAGATGAGCATGGTCAGGATAACCTGATGTTGACCTTTAAGGTGAGAGATACGGGGATTGGCATTCCAATAGAAAAGCAGCATCAGTTGTTCCAATCCTTCTCACAGCTTGATCCGGCCATTAATCGTAAGTTTGGCGGGACAGGTCTAGGCCTTGCGATCAGCAAAAAACTGGTAGAATTAATGGGCGGAGCGATTGGTGTACAGAGTGAGATCGGTGAGGGGGCAGAATTCCAGTTCACCCTCGTAGTGGAGCGGTGGTTAGAGGAAAGTAATGACCCGATTGAAATCACCACGAATGATGAACTGCAATTGGATCGAGCGAGTCTTGCCCATGACATCAAAATTTTGATTGCTGAGGATCAAGCGGTCAACAGTCATCTGTTGGAGGAGATGTTGCGCAAGTTTGGCGGAGTCTGTGATATCGTTGAGAATGGTGCACAGGCCGTCGATTCATTGAACAAGGTTCAATATGACCTGGTGTTTATGGATATTCAAATGCCCGTTATGGATGGGATTGAAGCGACCTGCCACATCAGACAGAGCCACCCAGACATACCGGTTATTGCAGCGATTACAGCTTTTGCAGGCGCCGGTGACCGTGAGGAGTGTCTGAAATGCGGGATGCAGGACTTTATCAGCAAACCGTTTCATTCCACGGAGATTAGCCGCGTATTGAATACATGGGTTCCATATATTCGCTCTCAAAGGGTAACGTAACAGAAAAATAACCTGTGCCTTGAAATTCAAGGCACAGGTTATTCTGTCATTTACGACCAGCCTCCGATTAAACCGGAGAGAGTCACGCATTCGTCATCTTCCAAATCTGCAATCAGAGTGAGTTCTTCGTTGTCTTGTGGATCAACGGAGAATAATTCACGGCGTCCGTCCTCATGCACAATAATGACTAACTGATGGCCGCCCTTTGTATCAAACTGGTACTTAACTCCGATACCAGGTAGTGGGCATTCGCGGATATTCATGAAACCTGTCACCTCTTTAGCTTTGCTTAATAAAAAATTAACCGTTCACACAGTACGGATGTATTCTACTATCCATAACACCGTTTGGCAAGTCACAAATAAAATTGGTGTGAAGAATTAATTTTTTCCACGATGTGATCTTGCACTGTGGCGCTGTCTGGCCCGCCTGCGACGAACAAAAAACCAAATGAGCAGAGCAGCGATACATAATAGGCCTATGACTGCAATTATGATGATATTCCGGATATTAGGAACCTGTACAGTCAGATCCAGTTTATTCATCTGGAGGGGTGAAACGTGCCAAATGAGCGTTTTTCCGCCATCCTCCACTTGATCCGCATTCGAATCGGCTGCCTTGATGGGCAAAGACAACTTAAAGTCAAAGTTAACGTCTTTTAACAAGAGGTTTTTAAGAAAGCTAGGCACCTTGTTAATTTGATTTTTGATCTCACCATCGGGCATGGACTCCATGAGATCGGCTTCTGCTGTAATGTGCATCTTGGAAGTGAAGAAGCCGGGGGAAGTTGTTTGTTCAACTTTGATCCCTTGTGGTAACTTGGACGTATCAAAGCTGGTTTTATTGCTTTTTTCATAATGGGTGGTCGCTGTGAGCTGCTTCTGATCTCCCTGTTCCGAAACCTCTGCCTGGAAGTTATTTCGATTCAATGCATCTGCGATCAGAGGCATGAGATTGTCTTGTCCAATTTTTCCAAGAGCGGAGTTCTTTACGTTGAGATTGAGATCCAGATCCGTTGATCCATCCATATTTACCGTTAGATGGGCTTCTCCATCAGCACAGGCGGTCAAAACAGATAACATAAGGGCTAATAAAACAGTAAGAAATAGCTGACGTAAGGGAATGCGAGTTGACATGTCTTTCAACCTTTCTGCGTAAAAATCCAAATTCCATTTCATAGAAGTATAGTATACACCGTAAGCATGGCGGATGAAACTTTGAACCCGTGCAGCGAGGTACGTATGAATTAGTGTGATCGGGGAAATAATCCATTTATTAAAATTAAAGATTTCGTATTTTTGTCAATGTTCGGTCAATTCAAACGGCGATTCACCGTGTACACTAGTAGTAGTGTGATGAATATACGGAAGCAGGGAGGTTACATTCATGACATATATCATTATTATGGCCGTTATTATGGTCGTGGGCATGGTCGGAATGGGCTGGTTCTATCAGATTATGGATAAAGACCAAAGCTAGTATTGTTTAAATGTGAAAAGAAGAGAGACAACCTATAAGCTGGCTTCGCTAACGCGAGGCGGGCTTATTTGTGTGGGGAAAAATTGTGAGGCACTGACCTTACATAAGTAAGTAATATTTGTAACCATTCATGTTGCACAATTTGACCGATGGACAAATATTTTTCGTAATTATGGGATTTTTTAGCTGCTCTTTTGTATAATAGGGGGTAGTTTAACTCGGGATACTCCCGAAATTCTGCCAAACAGGAAAGGGTGTACATAAATGAAATTTAGTGAGTATACGTATACACGTCCGAATCTGGAACACATCAAGACATCTTTCCGTGAGCTGTTGAGCGGTTTTGAAGCTGCGGCAACGGTTGAAGAACAGAGTGGGTTCATGGATCAGATTAACGCGCTACGCAGTGATTTTGAGACACAAGCCCAATTGGTCTACATCCGTCATTCCATTGATACCAATGATGAGTTTTACAAGGCGGAGAACGAATTTCTGGATGAGAATGCACCAATTGTGCAGGAATATATTACGGATTTTTACCGTGCATTGGTTAACTCCAAATTCCGCAACGAGTTGGAACAAAAATGGGGTTCACAGCTGTTCCAACTGGCGGATCTTTCACTGAAAACATTCAGCCCGGAAATTATTGAAGAGCTCCAGAAGGAGAACAAACTTTCCACAGAATACAATCAGTTGATCGCATCGGCCAAAATTCCGTTCGAAGGTGAAGAGCGCACGTTGCCACAGCTTCATCCATTTGAACTGTCCACGGATCGCTCCATGCGGGAGCGTGCTTCGGAAGCCAGATACACGTTCATGGCTGAACATGAAGCTGAATTCGATCGCATTTACGATGAACTGGTTAAAGTACGTACACAGATCGCGAAGAAACTGGGATATCCAAGCTATGTGGAACTTGGCTATGATCGTATGAACCGTACGGATTACAACGCCGAGATGGTTGCCAACTTCCGTGCACAAGTCCGTGATTATATCGTGCCTGTGGCGACCAAACTCAGAGAGCGTCAGCGTAATCGGATTGATGTGGATACGCTGTATTATTACGATCAGGGTTTCAGCTTCAAGACGGGTAACCCGACACCTAAAGGTGACGCGGACTGGATTATTGATAATGGTAAAAAAATGTACGCTGAATTATCACCAGAGACGGATGCATTTTTCCAGATGATGACCGAAAACGAGCTTATGGATCTGGTAAGTAAAAAAGGTAAACAGGGCGGCGGATATTGTACGTTCCTGAACGATTACAAAGTGCCGTTTATCTTCTCCAACTTCAACGGTACTTCCGGTGATATTGATGTATTGACACATGAAGCAGGTCATGCTTTCCAGGTGTATGAGAGCCGTGATTTTGCAGTGCCTGAATACAACTGGCCGACATATGAATCGGCTGAGATTCATTCCATGAGTATGGAGTTTTTCACATGGCCGTGGATGCAGTTGTTCTTCAAGGAAGATACGGACAAGTACAAGTTTGATCACCTGTCTTCCGGTCTGTTGTTCATTCCGTATGGTGTAGCTGTGGATGAATTCCAGCATTTTGTGTATGCGAACCCGGATGCAACTCCAACGGAGCGTAAGCAGGCATGGCGCAACATTGAGAAGACCTATCTGCCACACATCAATTACAAAGATAATGCGTATTTGGAGCAAGGTGGTTTCTGGCATAAACAGGGTCACATTTTCTCATCGCCATTCTATTACATTGACTATACGTTAGCACAAATCTGTGCATTCCAGTTCTGGAAACGCAGCAATGAGGACATGAAGTCCGCATGGGCCGACTATCTGACATTGTGCAAAGCGGGAGGAAGCCTGTCCTTCACTGGATTGGTTGAACTGGCTGGATTGAACTCTCCATTCGAGGATGGCTGTGTATCCTCCGTAATTGGTGATATTGAGGCATGGCTTGACGGCGTGAACGATAAGGCGCTGTAAGCCTTCGTCAGGATGCTTTTAGTGTAAGTACCTTCGGTAAGGTATAAGTAGTGGATAAAGCTTTAAGATAGATAAGTAAGACGGCTTGGAGACCTTCGGGTGTCTGGGTCGTCTTTTTCATTACGGGGAAAAATCAACCTTAAGTGTAACATTTATCGGACTCATTGTGATTTATTTCACTATATCTGAAAACGGATTCAGTTACAATGAAGATAGTAAATCAGGGGTTACAGGAGGCTGGTTCAAATGGCAACACATGCATATTATGTTCCGCCCGTGAACTTGATGGGTAGAGGATGTTTACAGGAAGCAGGTCAGATGATTGGAGAGATGGGTATCCGCAAAGCGCTGGTTGTAAGTGATCGTCAATTGATTACTTCAGGTGTTGCTGAACAGGTACTGTCTATACTAAGAAAATCAGGGTTAGACTATGTAGTATATGATGAGGTTCAGCCTAATCCAACATGTCAGAATGTACATGATGGACTTCAAGTATTCCAGGATCATGGCTGTGACGCCATTATATCAATAGGCGGAGGTTCACCGCAAGATGCTGCCAAAGGCATTGGTATTGTAGCTACGAACGGTGGGCATATCCGCGAATATGAAGGATTTCATCAATCAAAACATAAGTCCGTGCCACTTGTGGCGGTTAACACAACGGCTGGCACATCGAGTGAGGTGACAATTAACTACGTGATTACAGATGAGGAACGTAAAGTTAAGATGGTGATGGTGGACCGCAACAGTCTGGTCTCCCTGTCGGTTAATGATCCGGAGCTGATGCTCAGCAAACCTGCAAGTCTCACAGCGGCCACAGGAATGGATGCATTGACACATGCCGTAGAAGCGATGGTTACACCCGGTGGATTTACAGTGACAAGTGCGACAGCTGCAGCAGCTGTTGAACTGATCTTTGAATACTTGCCAAGAGCTGTGAGAGACGGCAGTGATCTGGAAGCGCGGGAACATATGACGTATGCGTGTTTCCTTGGCGGGATTGCTTTTAATAATGCGGGCCTGGGTTATGTCCATGCGATGGCGCATCAACTGGGTGGCGTATATGATCTGCCGCATGGTGTCTGTAACGCAATGTTACTCCCCTATGTGGAAGAGTTGAACGCCAAGCATGTACCCGGCAAATTCCGTCATATTGCTAAGGCAATTGGTATGGATGTGAAGGGTAGAAGTGATGAGGAGTGTTCCGATTACGTCATTGAGGCCATACGTCAGCTATCGAAGGAAGTCGGCATTCCTGAGAAACTGTCTGAACTGGGTGTAAAAGATCCCGATGTGGAACTGCTTGCCGATAACGCGATGAAAGATGCCTGTGCACCAGGCAATCCCTATCAACCGTCCAAGGATGAGGTGATGGAGCTGTTTCGCAAAATTATATAGACTGTTTCAGGAACGGATACACCAAAATAACAGACAAAATGAGCCGGGATCGAAAGTCGGCTTTTTTGTCATGTGAACTCATTCTTTTTACTTATTTTTCCACTTAATGTTTGCACAAAAACTAAAGGATTTTGCTTCTCTATTATCGAATACAATATGAATAACAGCGGCAAGAGAAAGGGTAATCTTACCCGCAACTTGATGTCGATGTTTTCCAGTAAGATTCCCCAGTCCGTTTCGTGTTTAATGTTAAATAGGAGTAGACTATTTCATTGTTCACGAGCTACACCTTAAGTTCTGCATCTAACATTCACCTCTGTAAGACAGTCAAGCAATTCTACACCAGCATCATCTCTATTTCAGGATTTACAATCCAAGAAGTTCAACTGCAACAAAGATTCACCGGTTACACATCTGTACAGCAAGCTCCTAATCAAGACAACAGTGTCCACACAACAGAATATCGATTATGGGCTCTGAAATGAATCAGAACGAATGCACGTGGAGGAGGCTGTAATGATGGCGAAAAAAGAAGTTGTAGCGATGCTACTTGCCGGAGGGCAAGGTAAGAGGTTAAAAGGATTGACCAAATCACTGGCTAAGCCAGCTGTATATTTTGGGGGCACGTACCGAATCATTGATTTCCCGCTGAGTAACTGCTCTAATTCTGGTATTGATACAGTGGGTGTATTGACCCAATATGAACCACTTGTCTTACATTCCTATATTGGCATTGGCAGTGACTGGGATCTGGATCGGAAAAACGGCGGGGTATATGTACTTCCTCCACATGAACGTGAAGACGGTAGCAACTGGTACCGGGGTACAGCGGATGCGATCTTCCGGAACCTGAACTTTATTGAACAATTCGATCCTGAGCATGTGCTCATTCTGTCAGGGGATCATATCTATAAGATGGACTACGAAAAAATGCTCCAGTATCACAAAGAAAAAGATGCGGATTGCACCATATCGGTCATTGATGTCTCATTGGAAGAAGCCAGCCGGTTCGGGGTGCTGAACACCAACGATGACTATAGCATCTATGAATTTGAAGAAAAACCTCCTGAGCCCAAGAGCACACTGGCTTCCATGGGTATCTATCTCTTCAAGTGGGATGTACTGAAACGTTTCCTGATCCAGGATGAACAACAGGCATCCACCTCCTATGATTTTGGTAAAGATATTATTCCTTTATTGCTTGAAAATGAAAAATCCTTATATGCGTATCCATTTGAAGGTTATTGGAAAGACGTTGGTACCATTCGCAGTCTGTGGGAATCCAATATGGACCTTTTGGACGAAGACACACCGTTTAATCTGAATGATCCGGACTGGCGTATTTTCACACGTAATCCAAACCAACCTGCACAATACATCTCACCTTCGGGCAAGGTGCGGAATTGTATTATTAGTGAAGGTACTGTAGTGCATGGTGAGGTCAATCATTCTGTGCTGTTCTATGGAATTGAAGTTGGTGAGAACAGTGCGGTCATCGATTCGGTGATCATGCCAAGAGTGAAAATCGGGCAAAATGTGCGCATTTACCGAGCTATTATCGCAGAAGGATTGGTTATTCCGGATGGAACACAGATTTCGCCTGCACCGGAAGATGAGAGTGATATATTGCTCGTGGATCAGGAAGAACTGGAACGTCAGCTTCGCCAAGGAATAACCAGCAAGGCCTAATTGAAGTCAAAAGGACGGTGCATGCGATGAAACAATTGATCGGAGTTATTAACCTTGACCATGAACTTGAAGAATTGAAGGAATTGACGTATTTTCGCTGCGGAGCCGCGGTGCCTTATGCCGGACGTTACCGTCTGATCGATTTTGTTCTATCCAATATGATGAATGCAGGCATTGAGAGTATTGGTGTATTTGTACGGCGAAAATATCGCTCGTTGATGGACCATCTTGGTGACGGTAAACCTTGGGATTTGGATCGCAAGCATGGTGGCATGTTTATTTTGCCACCAGACTGGAACGATCCAACAGATACATCACAAGGGGATTTGCAGCATTTCCATAACAATTTGGACTTTTTCCACAGAGGGGCAGGACAATATGTTGTGCATGCGGGCAGTCGCCATGTGACCAAAGCAGATCTCCAGGATGTCTACAGGTATCACATCAGTAAAGGAGCGGACGTTACACTGGTCTGCAAAAAAGTAGATCAGCTGCTGCCTGAGCATGACGCCTGTGTCAAAGTTGAACATGACGGGGACGGTAACGTGGTGGACATTCACCAAAGCGCTAATCACCCGAATATATATACAGAAATTTTCATCATGGAAAAAGAATTGTTCCTGCGCCAGGTGCAACGCTGCATCGATCATGGCGAGAGCCATTTCTTCCGGGATGTGATTCAAAAAAATCCGGATGGATTGAATATCGCTGCGTATGCATATGATGGCTATCACGCAGTCATCAATTCCATTGACAGTTATTATCGCAACAGTATGGATCTGCTGAACACAGGGCAATATGAACAACTTTTCAAGGAAGATCCGATCCAGACCAAAATTAAATACGAAGCGCCTGCCAAATACCTGGATACCGCCGATGTTAAACATTCACTTCTCGCGAATGGCTGCATAGTAGGTGGAGAGGTGGAGGACAGCATTCTGTTCCGTGGTGTACAGGTGGCCAAGGGTGCCAAAATAAAAGGGTCCATCATCATGCAGAAATGTTACATTGGTGAGGGGACGGTACTTGAGAATGTCATTCTCGATAAAGACGTGAAGCTGACCGGAGGACAGACGCTGATCGGCGACCCGTCGAATCCATACATTTTAGCGAAAAGTACTATTATCTAATGCCCCCACGTAACCGATATCTTCTATAAATATATATAAAATAAAAATCCTGTAGGATGGATTTTAGGTTCATACACTTACTAAGCATCGGGTGCCACTGTTAGAGCTCCTTCATACGTGCAAACGTAGTGGAGGGGACGAAATCGATTCTGAAGAAGCGAAGCGCTCGCCTTTATCACTGTATTTTCACATCTAAATAATAAATTCAAGAAAATACAGGGGTAACAGCGATCATAAGAACGATTCGTAACCGTAACGGCCACTTTGCACAATGTTGAGCAATTGAGTATATGAACCGCCACCATCCTGCAGGATTTCCCCGGGAGGAACCTACTTTTGTTTGACAACAAGGAAACGTTCAAGAGTATATTTACACGGAATCTGGTCAGCAAATTGGGCAAACCGATTGAAGAAGCAACACAGGAAGACGTGTACCATGTACTGGGAAGCATGATTCGTGAATATGCAGGCCAGGATTGGGCAGCGTCGAATCAGGGGTTCAAGCAGCGCCAGGATAAACAGGTCTATTACTTCTCGCTGGAATTCCTGATTGGACGTCTGCTCGGCAACAATCTGTTGAATGTGAATGAATTGGAATTGGTGCGGGACAGTTTAGCTGAGCTGGGCTTCTCCTTGGAGGAGATAGAAGAACAGGAGGCGGATGCAGGACTCGGTAATGGAGGTCTGGGACGACTCGCTGCTTGTTTCCTGGATTCACTCGCATCACTACGATATGCAGGACATGGTTGCGGGATTCGATATAAATACGGGTTGTTTGAGCAAAAAATCATCAATGGTAATCAGGTAGAGCTACCCGACAATTGGCTGGATAAGGGCAATGAATGGGAAGTCCGCCGTCCAGACAAAAAGGTGGAAGTACAGTTCTGGGGCCGAGTAGAAGCTCATGAGCAGGATGGAGAATATCAGTTTGTTACAAAAGATGCCGAATCGGTTGTCGCCATACCCTATGACGTGCCTGTCATAGGGTATGGTCAAACCCATGTGAATACATTGCGTCTATGGAGTGCCGAGCCAAAGCGCGAGACTTCACTCGACACCCCTTCGAACTACTACGGTTATCTGGATTATAGCCGATCGGTTGAATCAATCTCGGAATTCCTGTATCCGGATGACTCTCAGTATGAAGGAAAGTTGCTGCGATTGAAGCAGCAATACTTCATGTGCTCAGCAGGTGTACAGAGCGCCTTGCGTACGTTCAACAAGCTGGAGTTACCGTATGATCGTTTGCCTGATAAAGTGGCCTTCCACATTAATGACACGCATCCAACCTTGGTTATACCAGAACTGATGCGCATCCTGATTGATGTGAAGGGGTACGGCTGGGATGAAGCATGGGATATCACAACCCGTACTGTATCGTATACCAATCATACAACGCTTAGTGAGGCGCTTGAGAAGTGGCCTGTATCCATGATCAGCAGGCTGCTGCCACGAATCTACATGATCATTGAAGAGATCAACAAACGCTTCTGTGGCATGCTGCTGGACCGGTATCCGGGAGATCAGGATCGCATAGGGCATCTGGCTATTGTTGCAAACGATCAGGTACGGATGGCGCATTTGGCGATTGTAGGCAGTCATAGCGTGAATGGTGTTGCTGCTCTGCACACCGAGATCTTGAAAGAGCGCGAGATGGCTCCGTTCTACGAACTGTATCCAGAGCGTTTCAATAACAAAACGAATGGTATCACCCATCGCCGCTGGTTGATGCATGCCAATCCGAAACTGTCGGATCTCATCACGGATACAATCGGTAACGAATGGATAACAGAGCCGGGCAAGCTGGACCAGTTGGCTGGTTTTGCGGATAATACATCATTCCAGGAGCAGTTCCGTTCAATTAAGCGGGATAACAAAGAGCGGCTTGCTGCGTATATTCTGGATCATACCGGGACAGCAGTGAATCCGAATTCCATCTTTGATGTACAGGTGAAGAGACTACACGGGTACAAACGTCAACTGTTGAACATTCTGCATGTTATGCATTTGTATAACCGGCTTAAGAATGATGCTTCGTTTGATATGGTACCACGTACGTTCATCTTTGGTGCCAAGGCAGCGCCGAGTTATTATTTTGCCAAGAAAATTATCAAGCTGATCAACAACGTGGCTGACACGGTGAATCGGGATGCGGCCGTGAATGACCGCTTGAAGGTATTTTTCCTCGAAAATTATTCCGTCTCTCTTGCAGAGAAGATCATTCCCGCTGCGGATGTTAGTGAACAGATCTCAACCGCAGGTAAGGAAGCTTCCGGTACGGGCAACATGAAATTTATGATGAACGGGGCTTTAACGATTGGCACGATGGATGGAGCCAACGTGGAGATGGCGGAGCAGGTTGGGGAAGAAAATATGTTCATCTATGGTCTGCGTGCAGACGAAGTACTTGAGTATTATCGTTCAGGCAGCTATCGTCCGAATGAGATCGTGCAGCACGATGAACGCATTCGCGAGGTCGTGGAGCAACTGGTGCATCCAGGTGCATTCTGTTATCGTGACGGGGAGTTCTGGGATATTTATGACTCCTTACTGGCCCATGGTGACGAATACTTTGTATTGCGTGATTTTGCTGCTTATGCCGACGCGCATGCTGCGATTGACCAGGCGTATCGGGATATTCCGGGCTGGACTCGGAAAGCGATATTAAACACGGCACATTCCGGCATATTCTCCAGTGATCGTACCATTAGTGAGTATGCGACAGATATCTGGGGTATTCATCCCGTGTCCGGGAACTGGAAAGGTTAAGAACAGATTGTTAAACAAACAAGTCCCCTTGTTCACAAGAGCCATCTCTGCTGGTAAATCAACCAGAGTAGAGAGTATCTCTTGTAGAACAAGGGGATTTTGGCATACAGTGTGTATCATAGTGTCATTCAACTTGAAGATAAGCGAAACTCACGCATTTTTCATCATACAAGTTCGCACACAAAATCAAAAAAATGATCTGGATCTCAGTCATACTACATAAGAAATTGTTTGATATTTTGAATTAGATAGGGGAGCCGTCACTATGGATCATTACACACGAATTCAGCTTGCTATTGAGTATTTGGAACAGCATTTGCAAGATGATTTTAATATCAGAGAGACGTCCGCTGCTGCGAGCTTTTCGGCGTTTCATTTTCAGCGTTTATTTCAGGCGATCACGGGATTCACGGTACTGGAGTACGTGCGCAGACGCAGATTAACGGAAGCTGTAGGGATGCTGCGAGGCACATCGGAAGGCATACTGGACATTGCGATGAGCTTTGGCTATCAATCTCAAGAGGCATTTACCCGTGCATTTTCAGCCTACTTTGGAATGACACCGGCGAAGCTACGTAAGCTGGAAGTGGATCAATTGTCTCTTCTGAAGATGCAACAGAGCATTGATTTTAACGATTATCGAACTTCGCTTGGTGGAACTTTTCACATGAACACACCCCGTCTGGTCACACGGGAACCGAACTGGATTGTCGGCTATGAATATAAGACCAACCTGAATGACAATCAGCATTATGCTGAAATACCCGGATTTTATCACGATTTTGGCATGGAACAGAAATTCATGGCGATCCCGGAGAGGACACGCCCTGATATGGCTTATGGTGTGGCTTGTCATTTTGAAGAGGATGGAGCATTTTCTTTTATTGTGGGTGAAGAAAGCAGTGGAGCATCACAGGTACTTGAACCCGGTTTTGCTTCGATTGAAATTCCAGGTGGCTTGTATGCAGAATTCACCGTGGAAGGCTCAGGGCAGGATATTCGGAAAATGATCTATGGCAGCTGGCTGCCGCAGTCGAACTATGAGCGGAGGGAAGGGCCTGACTTTGAAGTGACGGATGTCTGGAAATCGACCCCTGAACAACTGGACATGAAGATCTATATCCCATTAAAATAGACCTTACCGCTTCGCGGAATTCAAGGTCGGAGGACGGATGGATGAGCGAAAAGTCGTGGCTCCACTCCAAGTGGATGCTGACCATTGTTGCTTGCATGGCAGCGCTCTATATACTGATTATGGGCATTTTACTGTTTGTCAGTGGACGAACACCTAGCATGTATTATCAATATAATTTCGTACCCTTCGAGACGATTCGTCCACTTCTTATGGAGAGGGAGAGGTACAATACAGATACCTGGGTCAAAAACCTGTTTGGCAATATCGTATTGTTCATTCCGCTGGGTATCTGGATCCCATGGTTGTTTCGGAGGTGCCGCACATTTCTGACCTTTACATCGACAGTTGTTTTACTTCTACTGGGTGTTGAGGTCACACAATTGATTACACGTGTAGGTTCGTTTGATGTGGATGATATCATTCTGAACACGATCGGTGCCTGGATAGGTTACACCGGATTTAAGTTAGTCTTATGTTCACAAAAAAGGACTCGGAATTGAACCGCAGATCGCGGTCCATGACCGGGTCTTTTTGCATAAGATACCTTTCAAATGTTTACAAGGGAATCATTTCGGATAAAACATATTAACGGCTTAATACAGTGAGCAGAGATTATATATAAATTTAACTAAACATTTACACGAAACGGAGAGGACAGAAATAACCTGAAGAAGCGAAAGCGTTCGCCTTTATCACCGGATTTTCCCCTTATAAGGGGAATTCATAAAATCTGGGGATAACAGCGATCGGAAGGTTGTTCTGTCATCGGAGTGTCCAGTGTAAATATTCTTTAGTTCAATTTATATATTGAACAATGATGAGAGCGAGGTGGGCGATATCGTTTGGTGGAAAGAGAGTGTGGTATACCAGATTTACCCGAGCAGCTTTAAGGATTCGGACGGAGATGGATATGGCGACTTGCAGGGGATCTATGAGAAGCTCGATTATTTGGAGAATTTGGGCGTAGATGTGATCTGGCTCTGTCCCATTTACGATTCACCAGGACATGATAACGGATATGATATCCGGGATTATTACGGCATTTTACGCAAGTATGGCACTATGGAGGATTTTGATCGATTATTGGCAGAGGCCCACAAGCGTGGTCTCAAGATCATGATGGACCTGGTGCTGAATCATACGTCAGATGAACATGCGTGGTTTGCTGAATCACGTTCATCAAAGATGAATCCGAAGCGGGATTATTATATTTGGCGTTCAGGCAAAAATGGGCAGGTGCCGAATAATTGGGAGTCCTATTTTGGAGGTTCGGTGTGGAAGCATGATCCCGAGACAAATGAATATTATCTGCATCTGTATTCCGAACAGCAACCGGATCTCAACTGGAACAATGCACAGATGGCAGAAGAGATGTATGAGATGGTGCATTGGTGGCTGGAAAAAGGGGTCGACGGATTCCGTTTCGATGCAGTGGCGCATATCGCCAAGGCAGAGGGTCTGCCAAGTGCCCACAACCCGCATAATCTGCCGGTGGTTCCAGCGTATCAGCTCTTTTCCAACCTGGAACAGGTACACTCCATCCTGAAGAAACTGAATAACATGATCCTGAAACCCTACGGACCCATGACAGTTGGCGAGACTTCAGGACTTGGACCTGAGCAGGCCTTGGCTTATGTGGGGACGGATCGTGATGAGCTTAATATGGTATTCCAGTTTGAGCATATGTTTATCGATGCTAAATCCTCCGGAATCGGTAAATGGAACTATAAGGAATGGAAATTGACCGATCTCAAAGAAATCATGAGCCGGTGGCAAACGGTTTTGCATGGTAGAGGCTGGAACGCCAATTATATGGGGAACCATGATCAGCCACGTCCGGTTTCCCGTTTTGGTGATGATGGTAAATATCGGGTGCGTTCTGCTCAGATGCTGGCGACATGGATGCTTACACTCGAAGGGACCCCCTACATCTATCAAGGAGAAGAGATCGGCATGACCAATGTCGCTTTCCCGAATATCGAACAATACCGGGACATCGAGACCAAAAATTATTTCAATCATTATATTGGTCAAGGTAAGTCGAAGCATGAAGTCATGCAGGCAATCTGGCTGAAGAGTCGCGATAATGCCCGCACGCCGATGCAATGGGATGAGACGGAACATGCAGGGTTTACCCAGGGTCAGCCGTGGATTCAGGTGAATGATAATTATCCTGAGATTAATGTGGCTGATGCCGAAAGTGATCCGCAATCCATTTTGCATTATTACCGTAAGTTAATTGCCCTTCGCAAACAACATAAAGTACTTATCTATGGTGCGTATGAACTGCTGCTACCGGATGATCCGGATATCTATGCCTATACCCGAACGCTGGAAGATGAGCAGATGCTGGTCATTCTGAATTTCCGTGGGCATGAACCTGAGATGCACTGGCCGGAAGGTTGGACTTCCGAGCATGCCAAGCTGATCATCAGCAATGTGAGCAGACGTTATTCTACCGATGAAGGTGCCATTCAGCTTCAGCCGTATGAAGCAAGGGTGTATCGTAAGCAACGTTGACACGGAGGCTAGCGTAATTTTGCGTTGGTGAAGAGCTATGATTTATAATAAATAGTGGTTTTCAAAATAATCAAAACATATGTCGGGAGGAATCCAAGTTGTTGAATATTACGTTCCACGGTCACTCCAGTGTACAGCTGGGCACAGAAGAAAAGTCTCTGATCATTGATCCCTTCCTGCGTGGCAACGAGCTTGCCGTCACGAAGCCTGAAGATATTAAGACAGATGTTGTGTTGCTGACACATGCACATATGGATCACATCCTCGATGCTGAGCCTATTGCCAAAGCAAATAACGCCAAAGTTGTGGCTATTGTGGAATTGGCTACATATATGTCTTGGAAAGGTCTGGATACACTCGGCATGAACATGGGCGGAACGGTAGATCTTGATTTTGCTCAAGCCAAAATGATTCAGGCGTTCCATACTTCCGGGATTGTGCTCGAAGAAGAACAACGGATCATGTATGCAGGTTTGCCTGCTGGATATATCATTAATATTGGTGGTAAAACGATTTTGCATGCCGGAGACACAAGTCTCTTCGGGGATATGAAAATGATCGGTGATCGTCATGATATTGATGTAGCTTTCTTGCCGATTGGTGGACATTTCACCATGGGACCTGAGGATGCGCTGCAAGCGGCCGAATGGTTTAATGCCAAACTGACGATTCCGGTTCATTATGATACGTTTCCGGTAATTCGTCAGGATGCAGAACACTTCGTGCAACAACTGGCTGCAAAAGGGTTGGAAGGCCGTGTGCTGGCCCCGGGAGAATCGATTACCCTGTGATGCACATTTAACCGCTGTTCAATAATAAATGGATTTATGGATAAAGACGAATATCACGTCAAGATAACTGACGCGATATTCGTCTTTTTTCGGTTTCAGGTTCAATTTTCACCAATAGAGTTGGTACAAATGACAAAAACATTGAAATTCCATTGTTGAACTCCCTTTTAGAATGATATAAAAAGTTACACGGAAACCAAACGGAAATCCGAATTGACCGCAAACAGGGGGAGCGTTCATGTCATTTATGAAATCATTATTTTTTCAAATTATTGTAGCGGTAATTATCGGGATTGGCGTAGGCATTCTGTGGCCGGATCTGGGTAGCCTGCTGCAACCGCTCGGAACAGGTTTCATCAAATTGATCAAGATGATCATCGCACCACTGATTTTCATGGTGATTGTGACAGGTATTGCCAAGATCGGTGATCTGAAGTCGGTAGGTCGCATCGGGCTGAAAGCCATCGTGTGGTTCGAGATTGCAACTACAGTGGCGCTGGTACTTGGATTGGGAACAGCCAATCTGCTTCGCCCCGGTGCCGGAATGAACGTGGACCCTTCAACCATAGATGCAAGCGGCATTGAAGCAAAAACCAATGGTTCCGAGTTACCGCATACGGTAGACTTTATCATGAATATTATTCCGACAAGTGTTGTAGATGCCTTTGCACAAAATGCACTTCTGCAAGTATTGCTCGTGGCCTGCCTGTTCGGGGTTGCCCTGGCAGCAACAGAGAGTAAGGCAAAAGAGAATGTACTGACGCTGATTGAGAACTTGCTCGGCATTGTGTTTCGTATAATCGGTTATATCATGAAACTCGCTCCGATTGGTGCATTTGGAGCCATGGCCTACACGGTAGGTGCCTATGGGGCATCCACATTGTCGTCCTTTGGTCTGCTGATTCTGGCCTGCTACGGGGCAGCGCTGCTGTTTCTGGTCATGCTGGCATTGGCTGCCTGGTGTATTACCGGGCTGAATTTCCTGCAATTTGTGAAGTATACCCGTTCTGAAGTGATGCTGGCGATTGGAACCGGATCATCAGAAGTGGTGATGCCACGCATGATGGACAAACTAACCAAGGCGGGTTGTGATCGTGCGGTTGTGGGTCTTGTGGTGCCAACGGGGTACTCGTTTAATCTGGATGGCGCTTCGATCTACTTATCCTTGGCCACGGTTTTTGTTGCTCAGGCCGTAGGGATTGAACTGACATTGATGCAGCAAATTACGATTTTGCTGGTGTTGATGTTAAGTTCCAAAGGCATGGCAGGAGTACCTGGCTCCGCATTCTTGGCCCTGTCCGCAACGGCAGTGGCTGTCAATGCTTTTCCGGTAGCAGCGGTTGCTCTGCTGCTTGGTGCAGATCGATTCATGGATACAATGCGTGTATTCACCAACCTGATGGGCAACTGTGTCGCAGCATTTGTAGTGGCAAAATGGGAAGGTCTGCTGGATCAAAAGCGAATGCGTGCCGTACTCTCTGGTGAGATCAGTGCCGCTGAACTGGAAAGGGAAGAGCAAGCTGCACTATCTCTATTGAAGTTGAATATGCAGGAAAAACAAGGGAAAGCCGTTGTTTCACCGGAGATGTCGTAAGAAGCGTTTTTGAAAATTTCAACCAAGTTCAACCCAATTAGACCGTCTGTTGCCCGCACCAATGGTGGGAAGAACAGACGGTTTCTTGTTGTCCCAATACAGATATCATTGGGTTCACGAACGCAGGTTCCAAAATAAATGTTACAGAGGAAAGATTTATGGGGAATGTGTAGAAGAGGCGGAGAATATACATATTATAGTTTCAACTTGTATATACATGTTTACTTATGTAATATAGATATGAAGTTAGCCGAGAACATCACATAAGAGCATTACAATTTATTGGAGGCGTTAACATGAGTTCTAATAACACTACTCCGTCATCTTGGTGGAAGACATCAACGGTGTATCAGGTATATCCGAAGAGTTTTAATGATACAACCGGATCGGGTGCTGGAGATATTCGTGGATTAACCGAGAAGCTTGATTATTTGCAGCATCTGGGTATCGATATTGTGTGGTTGCAGCCGGTATATGTATCCCCGCAGCATGATAATGGATATGACGTAGCGGACTATTACCGGATTAATCCGGATTATGGGACGATGGAGGATTTTGACGAACTGCTGAAAGGTCTGAAGGCTCGTGATATGAAACTGATGATTGATATCGTGGTGAATCACTCCTCGACCGATCATGAGTGGTTCCAGCAATCCCGTTCTTCCAAGGATAATCCGTATCGGGATTATTATATTTGGAAAGATCCTGCTCCGGATGGCGGTGTGCCAAACAACTGGCAATCCAAGTTCGGTGGGCCCGCGTGGCAGTATGATGAACAGACGGAACAATATTTCCTGACTTTATTTGATAAAACGCAGGCAGATCTGAATTGGGAGAATGAAGAAGTACGCAAAGCTGTACGGGATATGATCAAGTTCTGGGCGGATAAGGGTGTGGATGGTTTCCGTATGGACGTGATTAACCTGATCTCCAAAGACCAGCGTTTCCCGGATGATGATGGTAGCGTCTCACCGGGTGATGGACGCAAATACTACACGGATGGACCGCGTGTGCATGAGTACATTACCGAGATGTACGATGAAGTATTCGGGCCTTACAACATGGTGACTGTAGGGGAAATGTCTTCCACAACACTGGAACATTGTATCCAATATTCGAACCCGGCTTCCCGGGAGTTTTCGATGACGTTTAACTTCCATCACCTGAAAGTGGATTATCCGAATGGTCAGAAGTGGGAACTGATGCCGTATGATTTCGAAGCGATGAAACAGCTCTTTAGTGAGTGGCAGACAGGCATGCAAGCCGGTGGAGGTTGGAACGCGCTGTTCCTTAATAACCATGATCAGCCTCGGGCACTGTCCAGATTTGCCGATGATGGTGACTATCGTGCCGAGAGTGCGAAGATGCTTGCAACAACGATACACGGCATGCAAGGTACACCTTATGTCTACCAGGGAGAAGAGATCGGCATGCCGAATCCGGTCTGGAATGACGTTAGCGAGTTCCGCGATATCGAATCAACGAACATGTACCGTCTGCTTCAGGAAGAACGAGGCAAATCCGCTGAAGAAGCTTTCAACATTGTAAAAGAGCGTTCCCGGGACAACTCCCGCACACCGATGCAGTGGAATGGAAGTAAGAACGCCGGATTTACTACTGGAACACCTTGGCTGAAGGTGGATGAGCGGTATCCTTCCATACACGTGGAACAGCAGCTGGCTGATCCAGATTCGATCTACTACCACTACCGCAAATTGATTGCCCTGCGTAAACAGGTTAACGTGCTGATCGACGGTCTGTATGAACGATTGGACGATGCACACCCGGATGTATTCGCGTACGCACGGACCAATGGAAGTGAAACCCTGATTGTTGTATCCAACTTCAGTAAACGAGACGTCACGTTCTCGCTTCCGGAAGCGGTCTGGAATGATCACATTGCAGGCAAATCAGCAGAGTTACTCATAGGAAATACGGAGGCAGCCCCTGTGCTGACGCAGGAAATCTCTCTCAGTCCGTATGCATCCTATATGTGGCTTGTGCCACAACAGGACTAATCACATTTTATAAATAGGAAGTGACACTATGGCAATCGATAAAAAACAGGTTGAGGAGATCGTCCGGGCTGTTGGTGGCAAAGAGAATATTGAAGCTGCTACACACTGTGTTACACGACTCCGGTTTGCCTTGTACGATGAGAGTAAAGTGGATACTGAAAGTCTGGATCAGAATGATCTGGTTAAAGGACAGTTCTCTTCCCAAGGACAATTCCAGGTCGTTATTGGGCCTGGCCTGGTGGATAAAGTCTATGATGAGATGATTCAGATTACTGGGGGAGATCGTTCTTCCAAGGATGATGTGAAGGCGGTTGCTGGTAAAAAGCAAAATCCAATCCAGCGAGCGATCAAAACACTCTCGGATATTTTCATTCCGATCTTGCCTGCAATCATTACGGCAGGTCTTTTGCTCGGGATTAACAATATTCTGACAGGTCCAGGCATTTTCTTTGATGGAAAATCACTGGTGGATGTTTATCCAGCCTGGAAGGATCTTGCGTCCATTATTAATACGATCGCAAGTACAGCCTTCACGTTCCTGCCGGCGCTAATTGGTTGGGCAGCTGTAAAAAGGTTCGGTGGCAGTCCGCTGCTCGGGATCGTGCTGGGTCTCATTCTGGTACATCCCGATCTGCTGAGTGCATATGGTTACGCTGATGCCGTGAATAATGGCACGGTGCCAACATGGAATCTGTTCGGTTGGGAGATTGAGAAGATCGGTTATCAAGGGCAGGTTCTGCCGGTACTGGTATCGGCGTATCTGCTTGCGAAGATGGAGATTTTCCTGAACAAAAGGGTACATGATTCAATTAAACTGCTGGTCGTTGCACCAGTTACCTTGCTGATTACCGGATTCTTGGCATTTACAATTATTGGACCGGTTACATTTGCTATTGCAAATGCAATTACATCTGGCTTGATCTATGTATACGATTCATACGCGGCGCTGGGTGGTCTGATCTACGGTGGTCTGTACGCTTTGCTCGTTATCACCGGTATGCATCACACGTTCCTCGCGGTGGATGTTCAGCTCATTGGTAGTCAGGGCGGTACGTTCCTGTGGCCGATGCTGGCATTGTCCAATATCGCACAAGGCTCGGCGGCACTTGCGATGATGCTTGTCCTGCGTGAAAAGAAAATGAGAGGACTTGCGGCAACGTCCTCGGTGTCGGCCTTCCTCGGAGTAACCGAGCCGGCGATCTTTGGTGTTAACATTCGTTACCGTTATCCGTTTATCTTTGGTATGATCGGTTCCGCAATTGGTGGTGTGTTGCTGACGATGAATAATGTTCAGGCAACCTCCATCGGTGTAGGTGGCGTACCGGGATTCCTGTCGATTTTCCCTGACAAATGGGGTGTCTTCTTCATCGGCATGGCGATTGTCCTGGTTGTACCGTTTGTACTGACCGTCCTTTTTGGCAGAGCCAAACTGAGAAAAGAAGATCGTAGTGCAAGCAATGAAACCGTTAATGAGCCTAAAGCGGCTACATCGCAGTCTGTTTCGGGTGTTACCTCTTCAACTGCAAAAACAGATCCAAACCAGCGCACACGTAGTGCAGCTCAAGTAGGGGACGAAGCCGTGAATACACTGGAAATCATGGCGCCATTAACAGGCCAGGCCGTGTCACTGGAGCAAGTACCTGATCCGGCTTTTGCCGAGAAACAGATGGGTGAAGGTGTAGCGATTGAACCTTCCGGCAACGTTGTTGTTGCCCCGTTTGATGCTCAGGTAGCCCATGTGATTAAAAGTAAACATGCGGTGATTCTTGAACACGCAAGTGGATTACAAGTTCTGATTCATGTCGGGATTAATACAGTATCCCTCAAGGGTGAAGGCTTCAACATGCATGTGGAAGCTGGTGAGCATGTAAAGGCTGGACAAAAACTGTTAGAGTTTGATCGTAAGGTAATTGAAGATGCGGGATACCCACTGATTACACCGATTATCATTCCAGATGGTCAGGATATGGTTGAGCGGGTGGAAGTCACGACAGGTGATGTTACATCCAATCAAAATGGTGTGCTGAAGGTTCATCTGAAAGGTTAATTGAATACAACAACAAGAAGGGGCTGCGTGATGTGCAGCTCCTTTTTGCTGTATGATCGTTATTTTCATGACGATCATGGTAAACTGTATATAAAATGGAAGAATCACATTTTTGAAATAATGGTGGTTGGAAAGGTTCTTCTGACAAAGCAAGCTGCAGGCATGTTCGAGTCGTGGCGTTCATATGGTGGAGAAAGAGTTCCTAGATCGATGAGGAGGAGAGCCATGACACGTATTGCGGTGATGGTCATTCATGGGCTGGGTATGCGGAAGGATGGGTACGCGGACAAGCTGATTGCTTGTTTGCATAAGGAATTGGACAAGGTGATGGTCTTGCCTGGCGCCTCTAAACAGATGCTGGATATCGAACCTGTATATTGGGCGGATGTATTTGAGGAGCGGGAAGAGGCGCTCTTTCAACAGCTCGTCAGCTCTCCGGGATTGAACTTTCAGGCGTTGCGCCGATTTGTCATCCACTACCTGGCTGATGCGGTTGCTTATCAACCGGTGGAAAATCAAGGCCATAACTACGATGCCGTACATCGAACGTTGAATCAGGCGATGCATACCCTTGCACAGCGTAATGGACCGGAAGCTCCGCTCTGTGTGGTTGCCCATAGTTTGGGTGCCGTAATCGCCAGTAACTTCTTCTACGATCTGCAATATCCCTCCAGTCGTGTGCCTGAGGTTGTGGATGTGAACTCGGCTCTGGAGCGGGGGGATACGCTGACCCATTTTTACTCCTTTGGTACAACCCTGCCCTTATGGAGTTTGCGTTACCATGACTTTAGTTGCCCAATTCAGGTGCCCTCTTCCCATGTGAATCAGTATTATGCCGGGCTGGAAGGGGAATGGGTGAACTTCTACGATCGGGATGATATTCTGGGTTATCCATTACGCCCCATTGATCCCGCTTATGATAAAGCGGTCAAAGAAGACATTGAAGTGAACTCTGGCGGCGTGGCTATGAGTTGGAATCCGCTAAGTCATGGGGGGTATTTTTCCAATCGAAGTATGAATCGGAGAATGGCTCAGGGGCTAGCTCGAACCTGGACTTGGATAAATCGCTCATAATATCAGAGGTAGTTCAAAAAGTCCGCTTTTGATTACGAAGGATGCCTAATGGCATCATCAGCATCGAATATGGAATTCAGCCCATCTTCTTGGTACTGAAAACCGATCTTTTTGAACACGTATTGTAAGTACTATAAGTTTTAATCAGGAGGAAATATGTATGGAATGCAGGACAGGCTGTGCCGCATGTTGTATCGCGATCTCCATATCATCACCGATACCGGGCATGGCTCATGGCAAGCCGGCAGGTGTACGTTGTGTGCAGCTTACGGATGATAATCGCTGCGGAATTTTTGGCCAAAAAGATCGTCCTGCGGTATGCAGTGGATTGCAAGCTGAGGAAGAGATGTGTGGTAGCACCGATCAGGAAGCCTTTGATATTCTAACCTGGTTGGAGCAAGAAACTGCACCAAAGGTAATATGAGTAGGTTGTTTTAATGAATTGGGATAATTATACTTAATAGGGAAGAAGCTCGATCAGAGAGAGGAGACGCGAATACAATGGGGCTTGTTAAACGTTTTGTATTGGTTGTTGTGAATATGATCGGAGAGTTATGGATGGGGTTTTACCGACGTAACTCGGATTATTATGACCATCAGACTTCGGAGTCCAAAAGTAAGATTGGCTATTATGCATTTATTATTGGGGCAACAGTGGTTACGGTGGGCATTGTAGGCTGGATGTACAACCGAATTTATTCATAAGTAGTCTGTACAAATAAAAGAGAGTATCCGCAGGATGTGGCATCAAATGGATACTCTCTTTGTCATGGGATCAGACAAGATATGATCATTGAAGATAGGGTTTAGCTTTCTTTTCTTTCAACATATGTACAAGAATCATCTTCAGTACGGAAGAGACGATGAAAAAGATAAACAGGATGCGGAACAATTGATACCCGGATACAACCGAAAGATCGGCATTCACTTCATGAGCCATGATACTCATCTGATCCATGCCGCCAGGGGCCATACTGAGTAGTGAGGTAGCCGCCGAGAGGGAGAATACATTCATTAACAGATAACTCAATCCAAGCGCACCAGCAATGAGAAGTACACTGCTAATCACGGCTAGGGTCACCGTCTGTGTCTTACGTTGCAACTGTTCTGGCTTGAGCATCAGTCCAACATGACTGCCAATCATCAATTGCGATACGTTTAAGAGGGAGGTTGGCAGACTGGGCGTGTGCATCGTTGTGCTTAATTGAACGACACACATGACAATCATGGGACCCAGCATAAAGGCCGTCGGAAATCGGAGTTTGCGTGCAACCCATGCACCCGCTACACAGAGCGGAGCATAGACAAGAATCTCCGGGAAAAGGGAACCCCACGTTGCTACGTCAATGAACGGATGATCCAAACCTCCACCTGCGGTACCTCCAATCCACGGACTGAACAGCAGGAACGGAACACAGAAGACAATCATGATCAGCCGAGTCACCTGCAAAAAGGTAACTAGCGTCAGATTGATAGATTTCATTTCTTCTGCAAGGGACACCATCTGGGACAGTCCTCCTGGAATGCTGCCAACCAGCAGGGAGGGGAAGTCAAAGTCGGTTATCTTTGAAGCGATGTAGGCCGTAATTACACACAATCCGATTAACAGCAAGGTCATCAGAAGCATCATGGGAAGTTGTTGCAAAATGCCGTGCAGTGCCTCTTTAGTTAAGGTGAGTCCAATCGAATAACCAACAATCAGAATGCCATAGTCCCGAATGGAGGCAGGCCACATGAGCGGCCATTTGGCGACTTGGGAGCCAAGCAGCATAAATACCATTGGCCCGAGCAACCACGGGATCGGTGTATGAATGACTGTGAACAGCAATCCGCCAAGAACAGAGACACCCAGACTAAGAAAAAACCGAAAGACAACGTGGGAACCAAGCTTGCGCATCAGTTCCATCCGTTTAGCCTACCGGTTGAATGAGGTGGTATGAGATTCAGGTATGCATTCAGGTTTAATGAAGGATTCATGTTCATGTGTGATCACTCCTGATGATGAGATACGTTGCGTTATCTGCGGAACAACCAGACTGCTAGTGTTCAACTCATTAAGATCCTGCGAGAGCCGTAGCGGAAGGTTTGGGTTCTCTGAACATTACAAAGTACATCAGTGATGAAATAACGTATAGACAGCCTGTGATGCTGAAAGTGATCGCATAACCCCAATACGTTCCGTATGTGGTGACCAGATAGGATTGAACGGGTCCCATGGTCGCCCAACCAATCATGAACGAGGTCTGCATCAGTGAATTGGCAATGCCGCGGCGTTTGTCCGAGATCCGATCCACCAATATGGCTGAATGAATGGGATTGGCGGCGTTCATCAATGCTTGTCTGAACAAGAAACTGAGCGAAGCGATGAACAACAGATTGGTGAAACCTGTTAATAGAAGGAAGGGCAGCGACATGACCTGGAAAATGACAACGGCTCTTACGCTTCCGACCTTTGCCGCCAAGGTAGGACCAATCAGCATCGATACAATCGTCATAATCTGACCAAGTGCAATCAGTAAGCTCATGCCGCTCAGAGAAACCGAGAACCGATTGGTGAAATACAGATTCAGATACGGTACAACCAGTCCGGAACCTAATCCAATTAACAACTGAGTCACTATAAACTGACCAATCAGTCGGGCATCTTTTTTCTTCGTGATCGAATCGTCCGTACTTGGGATATTTGTTGAACTTTCTTTTAGCTCCTCATTGGGTTGAAGAACGGGTTGCGCCGGAATTGTTGTCTGCGGAGCAGCCTTGCCTTCGGTTACAAATAACAGTGGAATAAATGCAGCTAGTGTTGCTGCACCACCGACAAATAAAACCGTCTGCAATCCGGTCACTTTGGCGAGTCCTGCCGTATGTAACAAATCTGCGAATACACCGCCACCCAGGCTACCAAGCACCTGGGAAGCGAGCACAAGAGATGAATAATAACTGAACATCTTCAGCCGCTGGCTTTTCTTGACGTTTTCCGCCAGATAAGGAATGGCCAGTACTTGGAATACTCCAGCGAAAAGGCCAGAGAATACCGCGAACCAGATCAGTCCTGTAGCCGAATAATCGAAGGAGCGTCCGATCAGAAAGATTCCGCTGAATAACGCCCCGGTAATGAGTAATCGCTTGCGGCTGAACAGATCACCGCATAGACCGATAGGAACAAACATAATGGCTGTTGCGAGTGATTGAATACTTACTATCTGGCCGTTCATTGTATCATTATAGCCCAGACCCTGAATGTACAGATTATACAAGACAGAGAACATACCATTTCCGATCTGATACAGAATGCTAGCCAGGAAAAACAGTTGAATATTGCGGGACCAGCCGCGAATTTCATCATTAATATGTTGTAAAACTCTCAAGTGGTTCCCCCCAGTCTGCCTGTGCAGTGATTCCAGTTTAACAGGAAAGGGGAATTTGCGGAAGAATTGACCACTGTTTATTTTGGTTCAGGGGCATCAATCACACGAGCAATGACGAATCCATCGTAACCTTTGCTACCGACCGTTTGCAGCGCTGTAGCTTCAAGCCGAGGGTGATCCGCGATCAACTGCAGGAATGATCGAACGCCTTGAACTCTGGGGTCTGTGCTGTCTGTGCGGATCACTTCACCGTCCCTGACGATATTATCACCAATAATAAGACTCCCCGGCCGAGTCAGTCGCAGGGCCCATCTCAGATAATCGGGATTACTCGGTTTGTCAGCATCGATGAAGATCATATCAAACGGTTCCCTGTATTCTTCCTGAACATCTGGAAGGGTGGTTAGGGCAGGACCAACTCTCAGGTCAACCTTGTGCATCAGTCCTGCTCGTGTGAGATTGGCTCGGGCCAAGTCTGCATGGTGTGATTCCGATTCCAGTGAGACGATGCGTCCGTGTTCAGGCAGCGCTCTTGCCATCCAGATGGTACTGTATCCACCCAATGTGCCGATTTCAAGTACACGGGATGCGTCTTGGATTTGCAGTATGAGCTGAAGTAACTTTCCTTGATTTGGTGTTACGTCATGAGCAGGAAGTCCAGCTTCGGCATTGCTTTGCAGTGTATGTTCAAGCAGGGAATCTGATGGAATCAGCAAATCATTCATGTAGTCGTCAACTTGAGTCCAGGTATGCTGTAGGTTGGTCGTATTTATATTTTTCATCTTCACATGTTCCTTTCCTTGTTCCTTGTATTGGATTTCATATTTCAACTATAAATGGAGCAGATATATAAATAAAATATATATTATGTATGATAATATAACTTTAGATTATGTATTTGACGTGGAAGAGGTGTAAACATGAATCTGCATGGATTACGATTATTTCATGCCATCGTGAGATATGGCGGGGTCACTCGTGCCGCAGAGGAACTAAATATTAGTCAACCTGCGGTATCTTCTCAGGTGAAGAAGTTTGAACGTGAATTAGGAATCCAGCTTTTTGTTTCGGAAGGAAGAAGACTGGTGCTCACGGATGCAGGGATACAGTTAACAGGTTATGCGGAACGTCTGTTCATGCTGGAGCAGGATGTCGAGAATTTTGTGCAGGATTTTCGGGAGGGCAAGAAAGGACTGATCCGTATTACGGCAACCTACTTGCCTTCAAATTTTCTGTTGCCGGGCTGGATTGCGCGGTTTAAGCAAATGCACGAGGATGTGGAGATTGTTGTGAGCACAACCAACACCCGGATGGCTTTTGACCAATTACTTCGTTATGAGGCAGAGATTGCAGTGTATGGTGGAAGTGGAATTACACATGCAGGTGTCCAATGGGATGAATTGTTTGACGATGAGATGTGGTTTGTTGTGCACCCTGACCATCCGTATGCGGGAAAAGAAATCGAGCTGCATGAGATGATGGCAGAACCGTTCATCATGCGCGAAGAAGGCAGTGCCACGCGTGAGCGACTCGTTTCCCTTTGCACAACAAATAACCTGGCCGCTCCCCGCATTGCCCTTCAGTTCAACGGGCTGAACGAAACGATCAGTGCGGTGAAGGCAGGTTATGGGGCCAACTTTATATCTTCTTTGGTTGTGAACGAAGATGTGCAGCAAGGCAGGCTGGCACGTGTGTTTGTTCGAGGTGTACAGCTGAGAAATACGGTTGCCGTATGTACACGAGCCGGGGAGGTATTATCACCTGCTGCACAGCATCTGGTCAAGCTTATCCGCCAAGAAGCTGCTTTGATGAAATAAATAGCGTGATTGTACTTAAAACAACTTAAAGTACGTGTTCAAAAAGACCAGTTTTCAGTATCCCAAAGCGGACTTTTGAACAGTTACTTGAACATGGACAGGTTACTTCTTCTATTATTAACTTTTATTAACCTTCACTTTGTTGTGAAGTTCCCCATGCATGTAATCGGGCGTATAGGGTTACGCCGCCAATGATCAGGACAGGAATCCAGACTGCAATCATGGGCACACGGTGGAATAACAATGCGGCTGCAATGACGCCGATCAAATAGATGACAACAGCACCTGCACGAAGGTAGGAGTCTGTAGACAAGGCTTTGGTTAACGATCGAATATTGGCATGTCGCAGCTTTTTGAGGATGTTTACGGTATCCTCAACCACAGCGGCTAAATTATTGGTGAGCACGGTTGTTGAGATGCCAGCAATTCCAATGCGGCGTGCCGCAGTTGTTTGCATCCCCATTGCAACGGCAAGGATGACGATTAAAAGATAAGACAGTTGTTCTGAAAATGGACTAATCATGGCGATCGCGAACAGCAGGAGCAATATGCTTTCAACAGTAAATACAGCTGTGACCTTAGAAGACCAGCCATTTTTGGTCTGCACAGGTCCAACCATATGTGCTGCAATGGCATTGCCGGCAATAAAACCGATGAGAGCAAGCAATGACCGCAGCACGACAAATTCCTGAGCACGGGCAATGGCAATACCCAACAAAACAATATTTCCCGTCATATTGGCTGTGAGCACATGCCCCAGTCCCAGATATCCGATCAGGTCCACCATTCCGGCAGACATGCAGAGAAGTAGCATGGCGTATTTTTGGAGGGTGCTTTGATTCATCCTATCCGTCCTTTCAAAAAAACGTAGCTCCTCCAGTATACAGCCATAACCCATGCATCTTCAAAATGAAATTCATCTCGCAAGACTTAAGGTGCAGCGAGCCAATCAAACATATTGTTCACCGCTGACTGATGTATTTTCTCGTGAAAATGATGATCCTGCCCGCCGTAAGCGTGAAATGTGACGTCTGCACCTCGCCGCTTAAGCCAGTGATACATTCGGGTTCCGTGACTATAATTCACCTGTGTATCTGATGTACCATGCATGATTAGCACGGGACAAGATAGTTTGTTCGCCTTCGACAAGGGAGAACGGGCGAGATAAGCTTCCGGAACTGCGTGTGGGGAACCACCCAGCACCCGTTTCAATGTGCGCCTCAGGTCGGTTCGCTCATGATAAGTGCGTTCCACATCGGCGACACCGCTCCAAAGAATTAACTTATGTACTCTGTCAGGTCCCTTATTATAGGCAGTTGCGGTATGTACAGCATTAATGGCTCCACGGGAGAACCCCATTAACGATATCCGAGTCGGATCGACAAAGGGTAAACGCTGTATCAACCGGTAAGCGGCATGCACATCTTCGGCATCTTTCCCGCCATACTCGTCACGACCCTCACCGCCTTCGTTGCCACGATAGGATGGAGCGAACACGATATAACCTTTATGTACAAATTGCTCAAGCCAAACGGTATTTACCCCGCCATAGCTGCCAAGTCCGCCGCGACAATAGAGCAGAACTGGCCACTGTTCCGGTATGTTATCCGTATCATGCATTGTTGCAGCAGGATAATGGCTGGCGAGCGGTTGCAAATGTAGAGACTTATGTATGGAAGCGAGTTCCGGATAGGCAGAGGAGACAGAGCCGGGATGAGAAGTTTCATATGTCGTGATATCAGGTAATGAGCAACCTTGTGGCAGGTATAAATAAGCTTTAACCCGAAGTGTATCGGATGAATACGTCACTTGATAGAGCAGGAAAATCCACCTCTTTTATTAATAATTGCAGGCCAAACGACAGGGATGCTTCTATAGGATGCGCGTAAAATAAGTTCCCATACCTTCCAGGCTGAATCGCCAGCCCAAATGTGGAAATTCGTTTATTGGCTCCATATGATTTATAATGGTTCAGGAGACATGTGGATCGACCGCTTGTCCTCATATTCATAAAACTAATTTTAGTGTGCAGAAAGAAAGGGAGAAAGCCATGATGAACGCTCCACATCCAATCGATCAATTCAAGAAATTCAAATATGAAATTACCAGATTTATGATGATCTATAAATTTGCTCTGGATCAAATGGAGACCAAGATTGAAGTCCTGAAGGAAGAATTCCAGTCTCTGCATGATTACAGTCCAATTGAGCATACAAAGTCCAGACTGAAATCTCCTGAGAGCATTATGAACAAGATGTTCCGCAAAAATCATGAGTTAACATTTGAGAGCATCAAGCAAAATATCAAGGATATCGCCGGGGTGCGGATTACATGTTCTTTTATCTCGGATATCTATCGCATTAAGGATATGTTGTGCAACCAGAGTGATCTGCGTGTACTGGAGGTCAAAGATTACATCGAGAATCCAAAGCCAAACGGCTACCAAAGCCTTCACCTTCTGGTGGAAGTGCCTGTGTACATGTCCAATGGCGAGGAACGAGCATGTGTGGAGATCCAGATCCGTACAATCGCGATGGATTTCTGGGCGAGTCTGGAGCATAAGATTTTTTATAAATACAATAAGGATGTTCCCGAGCATTTGACGAGAGAGTTAAAGAGTGCGGCAGATTCGGCAAATGCGCTGGATCAACAGATGGAGCGACTTCACCGGGAAATTCAGGAGATTAAGGACGCCGATAACGAGCGGGATGAAGAAGAATTGCGCCGTATTATTATTAACAATCAGCAGTTCACACTGCCGTCCAATCTGCTCAAACTGCTGGGTAGCGGGGAGTAGTACTTGATGAAAAGTACAACAGCTTCATTGGACACAAACTCTACATCGCGTGTGCGAATGGCATTAATTCTGGGGACGCTGTCGGCCTTTGGGCCGTTGTCCCTGGATATGTATTTACCCGCATTGCCCACGCTGGCTGATGAGTTTGGTTCATCGACCTCGTATGCTCAACTCAGTCTGACGGCATGTATGATTGGACTTGCGGTTGGACAGTTGCTTGCCGGACCTCTAAGTGATGTACGTGGTCGGCGAACACCGCTCATTGCAGGGCTTGTGCTCTATACGATCGCCTCCATACTTTGCCTGGTCAGCCCGACGATGGGCTCTTTTGTTGTGCTGCGGTTCATTCAGGGTGTAGCTGGAGCGGCAGGGATTGTCATCTCGCGCGCAATCGTCAGAGACGTATATTCGGGCCCGGAACTGACACGGTTCTTCTCCCTGTTAATGCTGATTAACGGCGTAGCCCCGATTGCTGCACCAATCATTGGTGGACAATTGTTGACGTATACGTCGTGGCGCGGCGTGTTTATTTTGCTCAGCCTTATAGGCATAATGACGCTGTTGGCTGTCATTTTCGGTCTTGGAGAGACATTGCCTTCCAACCGCAGATCAAGCGGGGGATTGAAACAGACATTACTTACGTTTCGTCAAATCGCAGGGGATCGTCAGTTTATGGGTTATGCGTTGACCCAGGGTTTCGTAGCGGCTGGCATGTTTGCCTACATATCCGGTTCGCCGTTTGTGCTTCAGAAAATATACGGGGTATCCCCGCAAATGTTCAGTGTATGCTTCGCCATTAACGGGTTAGGCATTATTCTGGCCAGTCAGATTGCCGGCAGACTTGCAGGAAAGGTATCAGAGAATCGCCTGTTAATCGCGGGGCTGCTAACCGCGGCGCTCGGAGGAACTTCATTGCTCATCGCCATTCTGGCTGGAGGTAATCTAATCTCTGTACTGATTCCGCTATTTTTGGTGGTATCCAGTGTTGGGTTGGTCAATACCGCGTCCTTCGCTTTGGCGATGGCCAATCAGGAGAAATCGGCAGGCAGTGCGTCTGCGCTAATTGGTGTGATGACGTTCCTGTTCG
This sequence comes from Paenibacillus sp. FSL K6-1122, assembly GCF_037977015.1. Lineage (NCBI taxonomy): Bacteria > Bacillati > Bacillota > Bacilli > Caryophanales > Paenibacillaceae > Paenibacillus > Paenibacillus sp. FSL K6-1122. The sequence goes on from NZ_CP150272.1 coordinate 3,057,038, forward strand.
GAGGTATTGTCGCTCCCCTCGTAGGTCTCGGGGGAGAAGGAACAGCCGTGCCAATGGGAATCGTTATCGCGTGTGCTGATCTCGGTGCCTTGGTGATTTACTTCCTAATGGTCAGTAAAGGCAGGAAGCGCCAGAACGATCAAGTGTTGAGTTAAATGTACTGATTCTGTACACCTTGCGTTTATGGAGCCTTAGTAATGTAAAGGTGCATCTGGATAAAAGGACGAAAAAGAGCCTCACTTGGAAGGAATTATGCTTCCAAGTGGGGCTCTTGCTGTAGGTAAGGACAGGTTTAGCAGAGCGCAAACAAAATCTGTGTATTGGACAGTATACCTGGCGTGAGGAATGGATAGAAGTACCCCACCACAAAACCAAACAGATTAATCGCAGGCCACATCAGGTAGACATCATTATATGTGAAGACAAGGGACCATCGGTTGTAGCAAAAGTTGGGCAGCGCACGTTCTTCGTTATCTCGTGGTGCCGCTGCACCAGTCTGTGCAAATTGCACAGCTTGAGTGAGACTTTGCGGCTGTTGCTGGAGGAAGAGCGGGAGCAGACCCGGGCTGCTTTTGATCAGGTTATACAGAAAAAGCATTTCTGCCGGAGGCTGACCTACCGGACGAGGATAGGCACTAAGCAGGCTGGGCAGATTGCCTTGAGTCAATTGCGCAGGTACGCCCGGTGCTGTACCCTGGATTGTACCTGGAATGCCTCCGGGGATATATGGACCGGGTCCTCCGCCTGGAATGTATGGAGGATAGGGGCCTTGACCGCCAGGTATACCAGGAAACGTCGGACCACCCGGTGTGCCGCCACCGCCTGGGAACAGTGGAGGCAATTGAAAGGAACGGTCTTCTCCATAACTTAGATAAGGGTTATATTCGTAATACATGTACAGAACATCCTTCCTGTCGTCGTATTCTGCATTCAGCATATGGCGGCATCCGCCTATATGTGAATGCCGCCAAAAAGATTTATATGATCTATATAGTTGAACTAATCATTTACACCAAACGGAGAAGATAGAAAAAACCTGAAAAAGCGAAGCGCTCGCATTTATCACCGGATTTTCCCTTAGAGAAAGAGGAATCGAAAAAATCTGGGGATAACAGCGGTTGGAAGGTTGTTCTATCATCGTAGTGTCAGTGTAAATAAATTTTAGTTCAACTGTATAGCGCAGAATATAATCGAATTGACAACTGAACTGATAACAATTATCATTGTCAATGGAATCGAACAAATGTACATGCGGATATTATATGTATCAATAATAGTTTCAATATTTTTGGACATTGAAATCTGTCACAATAACGCCGAATAAGGTTTTTATAATGAATTGAAAGGGGATATATCAAGTGTTTAAGAGAAATAAAAAGTTGATCATGCTTCTAATGACGGTGATGGTTATGTCCATCTGGTTGGCCGCGTGTGGAGCGAAGCCTGCAGAGAATGGAGCAACAGGAGAGAACGATACAAAAACGGAGACTGAGACACAAACAGAAGCCGCTACAGAGCGCACATTAACAGATGCAATGGGACACGTAGTAACAATTCCCGCAAATCCGGAGCGTATTATCGCTTCTTATCTGGAAGACCATCTCGTTACACTCGGTGTTAAGCCAGCGGCACAGTGGTCCATCAACAACGGCAATGGTTTGCAGGATTATCTGCAAAATGATCTGAATGGCATACCTGGTATTGCAAGTGATCTACCTTTTGAAGCCATGGCCAGTTTCTCACCAGACCTGATTATTATGGGTTCTGAAAGTACAGTGGAAGGGGAGAAATACGAACAGTACAACAAAATTGCCCCTACTTATGTACTCGGAGATGAGGTCAACAAGGACTCGCGTCAGGCTCTGCTCAAGATCGGCGAGCTTTTGAACAAATCGGATGTAGCGCAGAAGGCGCTTGATGATTATGATGCCAAGGCAAAGGAAATCAAAGAAAAAGTAACTGCTGTTACTGGAGGAACAAAGTCGGCCGCAGCGTTGTGGTTGTTCAATAACAAGTTTTATGTTGTAAGCAACAATGTTTCCAGTGGTGAAGTGATGTACAACGAACTTGGACTTGCAGAGCCTAATGTTGTGAAGGAAGCATCTGCGAAGGCAACGGGTAACTGGTCTGAGATTTCATTGGAGAAGATCGCGGAAATGGACACAGACTATCTATTCCTGGTGAACAGTGACAAGGGAGCAGGCTCAGAAGCGCTGAAAGATGCCGTATGGCAGAGCATTCCTGCTGTAAAGACAGGTAATGTCTTTGAATTCACCCGGTCCAGTAGCTGGTTGTACAGCGGAGTTCAAGCGAATCTTCAAATTATGGAAGACATTCAGAACAGCATCGTTAAATAAGAAATAGCCAATACGAAATGGCATGTTCAAACTCCTTGGTGCAGTGGGCACCAAGGAGTTTTTTTGTTAATTTAGCATTTTACGATATATAATAAAGAAGTAGAAGCATTGTCGTATCATGAAGTAGAGTTGTCATTTGCTTCACGAGCATGGAAGGGGATATTTACATATGTATACATTGGATCCACGTGAAATAACGGGAAGAGACAACTATAAACTGATGAGTGGTTCGGTGGTACCACGTCCAATTGCTTTTGTGACGACTCGTTCAGATGAGAATGGTGTAATTAATGCGGCGCCGTTTAGTTTCTTTAATGTAGTTAGTTCGGACCCGCCGCTGTTATCCATATCTATTGCACGTAAAGACGGTATCATGAAAGATACTGCACGTAATGTGATTGCTCATCAAGAACTGGTCGTGCATATCTGTGATGAAGCAATCATAACAGAAGTGAATGAGACAGCAGCCATACTGGAACCCCACGAAAGTGAGCTTGAGCGGACAAAACTTACTACAGTGCCAAGTACTAAGGTTGCTGTGCCAGGAATTCAGGAAGCACTCATTCGGATGGAGTGTGAGCTGTATCAACACATTCCCATCACGAATGATGAGGGCAAACCGGTGAGTGACCTGCTGCTGGTACGCATTGTACAGTATCATTTCAGCGAACAAGTCTACAATCCGGACAAGGGCTATATCCTGATGGATCATTTGAAACCAGTAAGTCGACTGGCGGGCAATGATTATGCCAAGCTTGGGGAGAGATTCACGGTGATTCGACCTGAATAGTTCTGACAGATCGAATATGTAATATAGGAACGGGTTTAATCCGGTAGCAAAGGCGGACAGCATGTGCGAAACTCGCATATGTTGTCCGCCTTTGCTTGTTAATATGAACATAAACAGGACAGGTAGTGAATAGACTTGTACTATATCCTGCACATATGTCATATGAACCTATTTTATATATAGGTTGTTTAAAAAGCCTACTTTTGAACACGTACTATAAGGGGGTTAAGCCGATGAACCAGCTTGAGGCAACTACTGGGGCAAGTATTATGGGAATAGGAACGGCGTGGCCTGCCCACCGTATTGAGCAAAAGGATGTGTCTGCCCGTCTCGCGCAAGCGCTGGAACATGAGCCAGATGCGAGAAGATGGGCCAAACGGATCTTTAATCAGTGCGGTGTGGAGACTCGTTATACGTGTGAACCGAATCTGCTTGAGCCTGTTGATTCTTGCCGATATTTACCCTTTACCAATGCGGACGAGGTTCCGACTACATCCGAGCGTATGGGCAAATACAAAGCCGCTGCTGTTCCACTTGGTCTCGAGGCGGCCGGACAGGCCCTTCAGGATGCAGACGTAACCTCCTCGGAACTTACACATCTCATTACGGTGAGTTGCACGGGGCAATTCCTGCCCGGACTTGATGTTCGGCTGATCCAACAGCTTGAACTGTCACCGCAGATCAACCGGATTCCACTGGTGTTTCAGGGATGTGCAGCCGGTCTGAAGGCGATTCAACTGGCGAATTCCATTGTAACGGCAGATCAGAAGGCTACAGTTCTCATCGTGTGTGTGGAACTATGTACACTTCACTTTCAGCCATCTGCCAAAAGGGACGACCTGTATGCTGCATCTTTCTTCGGAGACGGTGCCTCTGCCTGTGTTATTGGTGCGTACGGAACAGACCGCAATGAATGTTTTCGACTAGGCCGAGGGCACTCAACGCTGCTCCCGGATTGTGCAGAAGAAATGATCTGGGAAGTCGGCAATACAGGCTTTGATCTCTACCTGTCACCACAGATTCCGAAGCTGCTTGGTTTGCATCTCGGTCCAGAGGTAGAACGGTTGCTGGAGGGGAGCGGTTTACCGGAAATATGGGCGATCCATCCGGGAGGCAGAGGCATCGTGGATGCCGTTCAGAAGCTGTATCAGTTGACAGATGAGCAGGTCTCCTACAGCCGAAACATCCTGCGGGATTATGGCAACCTGTCGTCCGTGACGATTCTTTTTGTTCTTCAAGCCATCCGTGAGGATTACAGACAGAAGGAAGAGCATTCCAGTGGGATAGCGCTGGCCTTTGGCCCGGGACTGACGGCAGAGTTACTTCCTTTTACATACATCCCTGCCCCCATTGCGAACAGAACACCTGTGAATCATGGCATTCAATAGTTCGCGAACCCGAGTGAAGGAGATATACACCGTAAGTGTATGAATGTGCTTATGATCTTACCGATGAACATAATCGAATGACTAATCTGATCGCAGAGGAGCTTAGGTATGGGTTATCGCAGACTTGCTGCCTTCATCAGCCGATATCCGCGGTTCATTATTCTCTGCTGGGTATTTATCATCGGGATGTCAGCGGTCTGGGCATGGAAGTTACCTGACATTGTTCAAGATCACGGATTAAAACGGGTTCACGGGGATGCGCAAGCGGTTGAACTTGTTCTGGAGGATGAATTCGGATCTCCTGCTGATCCGGTTATTCTGGTGTTTGAGAAAAAGGAAAATACCTCGCCGTTACAGTTCCGGCAGTGGATCAAGGATCGTTTGACACAGGTTCAAGTGTTGCCTGCGGTAACCTCTATCACGTCCCCTCTGGATGTTAGCGAAAGGGTGACGCTGCAAAACCAAAGGGCTTATGCCTTTGTGAAAATGGATGTGCCCGCGCATCAGATGGGTCCCCCACTGGAGCAGTTGCGCGCCGTGCTGGCAACAGACGGTCCAGGTACGGTGCAATTGACGGGAAAGGCAGTCGTCCAGCAGGATGTCAATAATCTGAGCTTTCGTGATCTGGAACGGGCAGAGATGGTGGGCCTGCCGATTGCCCTGATCGTTTTGTGTTTTGCATTCAGGGGGCTATATGCTGCATTGATTGCTGTCATGATGGGGATCAGTGCTGTGATTACCGCCATGGGAGTCACGACACTCCTTGGTTATCATCTGGAATTGTCTAACTTTATCATTAATGTGATTCCCATGGTGGGTATGGCACTGAGTATAGACTTTGCCCTGATCATCCTGAGCAGGTACAGGGAAGAAGTTCAGCGGGCCTATGAAGATGAAGGCAAAGCTAACGTTACGGGCAGTAGCCTGGATATGCAGAGCGAGGTTTTGCGGAGCGAGATTCTTCAGCGAACATTGCGTACAGCAGGCAGAGCAGTGTTGTTCTCGGCAGCGTGCGTGCTCCTTGGGCTGATGGGTCTGCTCTGGATCAGACTGCCAATGTTTCTAAGTGTATCATTGGGGGCCATTATTGTTCTGCTCCTGTCGCTACTGTTAAATGTTACGCTACTGCCAGCTCTCCTGTCACTGTCTGCGGATCGGGTATTCAGGCGAAAGTTAGTCCATTGGTTACCCAGACGCTCGGTATGGCATAGATGGTCAGCAATGGTCATGAAACGACCCGTCAGTATGGCCATTGGAGGTACGGTTGTGCTTCTCCTGTGTGTTTATCCAGTAACCCGGCTGGAACTGTCCGTCCCGGATGCCTCTTCACTGCCAGAGAGGATGGACTCCCGCCAGGCAGCAGAGCAGTTGCAACATGATTTGGGGCAAAAGAATACCTCCACCATCGAGATCGTGATTGGCGGACAGCAGGACCTGTTGACTGCCTCTCACTGGCATTTGGCCCACCACAAAGCCCGTCAACTACTGCAGGACTCAAGCGTATTGAGCATTGTTTCACCATGGGGCCTATTACAGCCGAATCAAAATGGCTCGCAGAGCCTTTTTCAAATTCCACCGTCCTTATTGACTCCTTCCATAGAAGGCAAGGAGTCAATAAGGACGGCATGGCTACGTTCAACGGTCTCTGATCATTCCATACGCTTAATAGCCAACGTGTACGGGGAGCCCGGGTCGGAGCAGGTCGCAGACTGGCTGGAACGAATGAGGAATAGCGATCATGCACCAGGTTCCAACAACGTAAAACTACGTTATGGTGGGGAAGCTGCCAAGCAGTATGAAATAATGCAAGAAGTCACAAGTCAACTGCCCAAAGTGCTGGTATTTGTAGTGGTCACCAATTATCTTGTGTTACTGGCGGCATTCCGATCGATGCTCATTCCAATCAAGGCAATTGTGATGAATCTGCTCAGCTTAGCCGCTTCATTTGGCATATTGGTGTGGGTGTTCAATGAAGGACATCTAGGTATGGAGCCGTCAGCCATTGCCATTATGATTCCTGTATTCATTGCAGGATTGGTGTTTGGCATATCCATGGATTATGGTGTGTTTATGCTGAGCCGTATTCAGGAAGTGTATAGACGAACCGGAGACAGCGATGTGGCTGTCCAACAGGGATTGGCTTCTACAGGTCGTCTGGTCACCTCCGCAGCGGCCATTCTGCTTGCGGTGACTGTGCCGTTTGCTTTTGCTGAAGTCGCAGGTGTGAGGCAGTTAGGGATCGGAATCACGGCAGCGGTGTTGATTGACGTTACATTAATCCGTCTAATACTGGTACCTGCATTGATGAAATTAATGGGCAGGTGGAACTGGTGGCTCCCAGGTCAGATGAAATGAAGGGTATTTCCGTAACCTGTCTTCAGGTTGGAGATATCCTTTTTTTGGCTAGAAAGCGTGTGATTCTATTCAAAACAGGCAAACATGTTCAATTCATGGGTGACATGGATGTTCTATAATGGATGGGATTAATTCCATATAACAGTCTTTTATCTACGTTATCCTATGAAAAACAGGAGGGACACAGGCCCATGTCTGATATTGAAGCATATCTACAACAACAAACAAATCTTCGTGGTCGTTCCGCGTATCATGCAGATCAACCCCTAGAGTTATGGCGCAATCAGTTACGTACTCGCGTGAAAGAACGGCTGGGCGGTTTTCCCACGATGGCGGCAGCACTGAATCCTGTCTTACTGGAGCGCATTACATGTGACGGATATATTCGGGAGCGGATTGAAATCACGACCTATGCAGGACTTCGCATGCCAGTGTATTTATTAATTCCGGGTGATGGAAGCATTACCGAAAACAAGAGACCTGCTATCGTTGCTTGTCATGGGCATGGCTACGGTAGCCGAGAGATATCGGGTATGGAACCGGATGGGTCACTACGGACAGGCGAGCCCGGATTACACAAGGACTTTGCAGTAGCTCTTGTGAAGCGTGGTTATGTGGTTGCGGCTCCAGAGTTGCTCGGATTTGGTGATCGAAGACTGGAAGAGGACCGCGATGCGCCACCAGGGGTAAGCTCCTGTACGAAGATTGCTGCGCATCTGCTCATGGTGGGGAAGACCCTCGCCGGTCATAGGGTGTATGAAACAACACGTGTATTGGATTATGTATCGACTCGGCCAGAAGTGGATTTGGAGCGAATTGGAAGCATGGGTATCTCGGGCGGTGGGCTGGTGACCGCATTTACAGCCGCGTTGGATGAACGGTTCAGGGCAACTGTGGTAAGCGGTTATGCAAATACATTCCAGGGCAGCATATTGGATCGGAACCATTGTCTGGACAACTATGTGCCAGGTATCCTGCGTGAAGCGGAGTTGCCGGATCTTATCGGCCTGATTGTGCCAAGGCCACTTTTTATTGAAGCTGGAAGTGATGATCAGGTGTTCCCAATCCATGCAGCGAGAGAGGCGTATGCCCGTTTGACACACATATATGAGCAGGCGGGAGCAGCAGAATCACTGGATGCGGATTTCTTTACCGGTGGACATGAGATTAGCGGAGCGAAGGCTTATGACTGGCTTGATCAAGTTCTGTGAAGCTGTGGATCTTCAACTAATATAATTCTGATTCGAGAGGAGAAATTAGTGATGAAATGGTCAATATCGGTAAAGCTACTGCTCTGTTTTGTTCTGTTTGCAAGTACAACGGGCATCGGTTTGGGAAGCAGTGGAGGGCAAGTCGCCGAAGCGGCAACGGACAATTACAGATTTGATTTTGGTTCGGGTGGTGTTGAGAGCGGTTACACAGGCGTGTCCGCAGGAGATGCCTATACGCCTACGAAAGGTTATGGATTCAACACACCTACCAATATGAGAAATGTGCCTGCCTCAGGAAGCGGGGTTAAGAGTGACGCTGTGCAGTTTCTGACTTACGGCACCAAGAGCACCAATACCTTCAATGTGAATCTGTCCAATGGCCTATATGAAGTTAAAGTAATCCTAGGTAATACTTCCAGAGCCAGCGTGGCTGCAGAAGGTGTCTACCAGATCATCAATATGACAGGCAACGGGGCAACGGACCAATTTCAAATTCCGGTGACTGACGGGCAATTAAACCTGCTGGTTACAGAAGGAAAGACAGGTACGGCCTTCACACTTAGTGCACTCGAAATCCGGAAGTTATCCAATCAAACCGTTACCAACCGCACAATCTACATTGGTGGTGACTCAACAGTTTGTAATTACTATCCGCTGGGTAGCAGTGTACAAGGAGGTTGGGGACAGCTGTTTCCGTCCTATGTGAACAATTCCATCTTCCAGGTTCGAAATATGGCGGCAAGTGGTCAATTTGCGAGAGGTTTCCGCGATGATGGTCAGATGGAAGCGATTCTCAAGTATATCAAGCCGGGAGATTATTTTATTTTGCAATTCGGAATTAACGATACCAATGCCAAGAATAATACAACGGAGGCGCAGTTCAAAGAGATTATGCGGGATATGGTACGTAAGGCGAAGAACAAAGGAGCAACGGTTATCCTCTCCACGCCTCAGGGCCGGGCAACAGACTTTAATACAGCCAATGTACATCAAGCGGAGAACCGCTGGTACAATCAATCCACCCGTGCACTCGCTCAGGAAGAGGGGGTTACCCTTGTTGAACTGAACAAGCTGAGTTCTGCCTATTTCACGTCTATTGGTCCTGCCGCAACACTTGCTCTGTATATGACAGGGGATAGTCTGCATCCGAATCGTCAAGGGGCTGCGGAGCTTGCGCGTATTGTGGCTGCGGATCTGAGAAGACAGGGACTGAATGGATTCTGACTTTACTACTTAATCAGTCTGCATAATCAGTGCTTGATATGATCCGTATATGCAAAATGAAAAAAATACCCCCGGGAACATGCCGCGAAAAGGGCGGCTGATCCTCGGGGGTATTTGTTATGCCTAGACTGGGGATTACTCCATCATATCCTTGGCTTCATGGTTCACTTTTTTCCCTTTTAACAAGGGTTCCAATTCATCTTGTACGCTCTGCTCCCACAGTGGTACATCTGTGCGATAGGCGGCCCGTCCGTTCAGATGTCCGGCGACCGGAGCCGTGATGAATACAAACAGGATACCTAACAACAAGCGGGCACTGATATAGTTATCGAAATACCAGAAGTAGAAAAATGTAGCGCTTAATACACAGAACACACCAAGCGTCATACTTTTGGTTGCAGCATGGGCACGTAGATATACATCAGGCAGACGAATAAGTCCAAATGCGCTGAGTGCACTGAGTAGTGCACCGAGCAGTACGAGTAGACCTATAGAGGTTTCAGCGGCTACTTTAACGATCTCCATCATTTTTGAATACCGCCCCCCGTTCAATATAACGTGCAAATGCCACTGTACTTAGAAAAGCCAAGATGCCAATCAGCAAGATAATATCCAGATAGGCCTGAGTTTGCAGCATCATCGACAGAACGGCAACGATCGCAATCACATTGATACCGATGGTATCCAGTGCCGTGATCCGATCAGCCATGGATGGTCCCCGCAGCACCCTGTACAAGCAACCCAGAATGGCTAAGGAGAGAATGAGCAATGAGATGAACAACAGTGAGGATAACATTAACGCGTCACCTCCATAATTGCTTTTTCGAATGTATTTTGGATATCATCTCTCATTTTCTGTTCATCCTTAATATCCAGTGCGTGAATAAACAGTTTACGTTGATTACCTGAGATTTCAAGCGGCAGAGAACCTGGTGTCAATGAGATGAGTAAGCAGAGCAGAGTAACTTCCCAATCCGAGGACAATTGAGTTTTATACGTAAAAATACCGGGCCTTATATCGAGCTTAGGCTTGATAATCTGGCGTATAACCTCAATGCTGGCTCGCACCAGTTCCTTGAATAGCAGAGTAATCAGTTTGAAGATGGCCCAGACTCGCACAATATAGAAGCGCTGGGGGAAGAATCTGCGCATCCCCCCGATGAGAAGCAGTCCGAGTAGGTAACCTATGAGAAAACCAACACCATTCCAGGCGTTGTTCAGAAACATCCATACAAAAGCAATGATAAGATTCAGTACAATCTGAAAGGCCATAGACATCTACTCCTTCAATACGGCATCAATATAAATATTGGGATGCAGTAGAATATCGCCTGCGCGGGAGGTCAATTGGAACATGCCTTCAGCCCCCACACCCATTACGATGATGAATACAAACAGAATTCCGGCAGGAATCAGAAGGCCGTTCACCGCGTAAGGGCGTCTTGTAACCCCGGCAGGTGGTTCGCCCCAGAACGCTTGTATGAAGATGCGTAGTACCGAATATAACATCAACAAGCTCGAAAGCACCGCAATGCCGGTAAGACCATACAAGCCTGCCTGCAAGCCTCCTTCAAAGAGAAGCAACTTCCCCGGAAATCCACTAAATGGCGGCAAACCTGCCAAGGCAAGAGCACTAATGAAGAACATCCAGCCTAGCAGCGGATAGCGATGGATCAGCCCGCCCATGTTGTCGAGTTTGGATGTTCCGGCAACAGCGATCAAGGCACCGCCGAGCAGGAAGAGCAATGTTTTGATCAACATATCATGCAACATATAGAAGAGCAGACCTTCCAGTGCAGGGCGACTGGCCGCGGCCATACCAAAAGCGACAAACCCTACACCTGCGACCACGTTGTAGATGAGAATCTTGTTTACATCGCGGTATGAGATCGCACCGATGACACCCAGGACCATCGTTGCTCCAGCCATCCATCCGATCAGTGCATGGAAGAAATCAGGATCATGATAGAAGATCAGTGTGAATGTTCGCACAATCGCGTACAAGCCAACCTTTGTAAGCAATCCTGCGAACAATGCAGTGACAACAGCAGGTGGTGCCGCATAAGAGCCCGACAGCCAGAAGAAGAGGAACAGCCCGGCCTTGATGCTAAATACGATCAGAAAGAGAACAGCAATTAAGGTAATGACTCCGCTCTGTCCCACTTCAGCAATTTTGACGGACAAATCTGCCATGTTCAGTGTACCAGTTATGGAGTAGAGGAAGCCGATGGAAGCGACAAAAAGAGCTGAAGAAACGATGTTAATCAAGACATATTTGATCGTTTCCCGAAGCTGTCTTTCGGTACCTCCCAATACGATCAGTGCATAGGAAGAGATGAGCATCAGTTCAAAGCTGACAAACAAATTGAACAAATCTCCTGTTAAGAATGAACCGTTAACTCCTGCGATCAGAAAATGAAAGAACGGATAGAAGTGATGTTCTTCTCTCTCCTTGTTTACACTGCGGAATGCATACAGCAGACACGCCAGTGCAATGATGGAAGCAGCAACAACAAGCAACGCAGACACCATGTCCGCAACAAGCACAATACCATAGGGAGGTGCCCAACCGCCCATATTAAGCGTTAGAACTCCAGTTTGAGTCACACGAGTAATGAGTATCGTTGAGACCGCTGCTGTAAACAAAAGTCCGATGACACTAATGATCCGCTGGATATTTGTTTTTCGGAAAAATAGCAGAGCCAGAACACCTGTAATCAAAGGCAACAAAATCGGCAGAACGACGAGATTATTCATATGGGCGCCCCCTTACCTCTTCCATATCGTCTGTTTTTAACTTCAGATAAGAACGATAGGAGAGAACAAAGAAGAACGCAGTGAGGCCGAAATTAATAACAATCGAAGTTAGTATCAAAGCCTGAGGAAGTGGATCGACATAACGTTCAGCCATCTCCCCAAGCAGTGGTGGTGCCCCTGTTTTGAGACGTGACATGGTGATCAAGAGCAGATGCACGCCATGGGTTAGTATGGACATGCCAAGTACGATGCGGAGCAGGCTCCGCGACAAGATTAAAAAGACGGCAACCGCAAACAGAATGCCAACGGCTACACACATCAATATTTCCATATCAGCGATCCTCCCCGATCTGTAGAATGATGGTCATGGTGACACCCAGGACAGCGAGATACACGCCAAGATCAAACAGCATGGCCGTGGCGAGTTCTGTCTCTCCCAGCAAAGGAAGTTCGAAATAGCCGAAGGTTTGACTGAGGAACGGAACTCCGAAAATAAATGAACCCGCGCCCGTCAGTAAGGCTATACCCATTCCGATTCCTGTTAGAATACGGAAGTCAACGGGTAAGGCTTTGCGTATCGTATCAGTACTGAATGCCAGAGCGATCAATACGAGCGCTGCCGCTGTGACCAAGCCGCCGATGAAACCTCCGCCCGGATTGTGGTGACCTGCAAAGAAGAGGTGCATGGCAAACGTCAGTATGATGAACACAACGACCTTGGTAGTCGTTTGCAGCAATACATCATTACTTTGCAAGGGTACAGTATCCCACGAAGATGAGCTGCGTTCCCGGTTACCGTACTTTTTCGTATTGTCCGTTTCATCATCCAGAGCAGGTTCGGACTCCTGACTTTCATCCTTCTTACGGAACTTCAAGCGGGCTCCGAGATCTTTTGCTTCGAGGTTCAGGTTAATCATGGAGTAGATGGATAATGAAGCTACGCCAAGCACCATAATCTCCAATAACGTATCGAAGCCACGGAAATCTACCAATAATACGTTCACGACATTTTTACCACCAGCCGAGTCATACGCTTCCTGAATGAAGAAGGTAGAAATGCTGTCCAGTGATGCTGTTCCGCTTGCAGCTAGAGCAACAAAGGTCATCACAACGCCGACTGCAATCGCTACGATCATATTTACCGTGAGATAACTGCGGCTTGATTTGCCACGTTGAAGCTCAGGCAAATGGTAGAAGCAGAGCAGGAACAGGGCTACAGATACCGTCTCGACTATCATCTGTGTTAACGCCAGATCCGGCGCGCGGAAGAGTACAAACAGCAGGGTTACGATGTAACCAACGGCTCCAGTCATTATGACTGCCGACAGTCTGTTCTTGGCAAAAGGAATCGAAACCGCAGCACCGATGAGCGTGACTAACAGAACGACCTCATAAAATGAGAAAGGTGCATTGCCCTGCAGATTCCAGCTAATATTTTCTCCTGAACGGAAGAAGGCATAGACCAGCAACGCGACCGTGAATGAGAAAATGTAAACGAGATAATTACGAACCGAGCCATTCATATAGGCTTCCGTCCATTTGCGTGCATAATGCTGAAGATTATCAAGCACGACATGGTACATATTGTTAATTGTTAATCCTTGTGGATAATGCTCATAAATATTCCTCCATCGTGGCAACAGCTTGTAGAGAGTGATTCCGAGAATCACAACTCCGATTGTCATAATCAATTCCGGAGTCCATCCATGCCACAGGGAGAAATGTACATCGAAGCGCTCATTTCCATTCAAGAGGGATGGAAGCACAGCGGCCATTGCCGGTTCAATCAGTGATCCGGCCAGCAGATTCGGGAAGAGTCCGAATACAACGACAAGAACACCTAGAACAACAGGTGGAATGAGCATGCCAGCGGGCGCTTCGTGCAGCTTCTCGGCAGGGATCTCGCTTTGGCTACGACCGAGGAATGTTTTGAACACGATAATAAGCGCATAGATCAGGGTAAACACACTTGCAAGCCAAGCGAATACCGGCAATAGAACACTCCAGGACCCAAGTCCAAAGATTCGTAGATGCGTGACTTCCACCATCGCCTGGAAGAATAACTCCTTGCTCAGGAATCCGTTGAACGGTGGAATACCCGCCATGGCAAGTGAACCGATCAATGCCACGGTGAATGTAATTGGCATGAATGAAGCTAGTCCACCGAGCTTCCGTATGTCCCGTGTACCCGTTTCATGATCAACAATCCCTACGACCATGAACAGAGCGGCCTTGAAGGTTGCATGATTAAACAGGTGAAGTAGCGCAGCGGTTATTGCCACAGTGTACATCGCAGAGGATTCGCCATATCCGAAGTAGAGAGCAGCAGATCCAACCCCTAAGAGGGACATGATCAGACCAAGTTGAGAGATGGTCGAATAGGCAAGAATCGCTTTGAGATCGTTTTTTTTCACCGCCAGGAATGATCCATAACACAAAGTCAGAAGACCAACGCCAGTAACGAGCCAGAACCAGAGTCCCTGTCCACCGAAGATTGGTGTAAACCGTGCGACAACGTACAGTCCGGCCTTGACCATGGTGGCTGAGTGAAGATAGGCACTAACAGGTGTCGGAGCTTCCATGGCATCCGGCAACCAGATATGGAACGGGAACTGAGCTGACTTGGTGAAAGCTCCAATCAGGATCAAGATAAGTGCGGGTAGAAATAGTGCGCTTTCCTGAAACTGACCCAATCCTGTAATGGTTGCACGAATACTGAATGTTCCTGTAATGAGATACATCATCATGAATCCGGTAAGCATGGCGAAACCGCCAAATACCGTAATCAGGAATGATTTTTGTGCTCCTGAAGTCGAGGCTTTACGTTTGTAATGGAATGCAATCAACAGGAATGACGTAATACTGGTCAATTCCCAGAATCCGTAGAGCACGATCATATTATCAGACAGCACCACGCCCAACATGGCTCCCATGAACATCAACAGATACAGGTAGAAACGGTTCAGCGCTTCTTTCATATCCATGTAGAAGATGGAGTAGAGAACAACGAGGACACCGATTCCGGTGATTAGCAATGTCAACATGAGGCTCAGACCGTCCAGATACAGATTAAATCCAATGTCCAGTGAAGGAATCCATGGGATATTTCCGGATACGGTATTGCGCTGTGACACAGCGGGTATGAGACTCGCAAAGTATACAAATAATAGTGCCGGGACAAGGAGAACCGGCCATCCCAAATGTAATTTACGGAAGAAACGATGCAGCATGGCAAGAAGAATGCCAGCGGCAAAAGGCAGAATAACAGCAACATGAAGCAGGCTCAACATTACACCCCCAATGTTTAGTATTTCGATTACTCTCTCTGTGACATACAGGCGCATGATCCTTTGAAGGATATGCTTGCTCTCTATATTCATAACCCAAGTATGTATATACAGAATCGTGTCTATTCTTTGAATGGAAGAAACACGGTGAAGATTTCAGTATAATATTGTATGGGCATGTATAATAAAAAAACACACAAGTTCCGATAAATATGAAAACGATTAGGGCGTGTCTGAAACTCCGAAGAAGCAGATTTTGCCGAATTTTCGTTCCAAGCCAGGAAGTTTTCCGCAGGCGTGCCGGGGCACGTCAAGGGAAAGTGACGCAGCAGGGGGCGAAAAGGCGGTAAAAGATGCACTTCAGCGAGTTTTGAGACACGTCCGAGGTGACATTCCGTGTACTCTTTACAGCATAGTTATGTTGAGAAGCAAGATGGTTTCACCGTGTAATGGAGGAAGTAATGTCATTCAAAATTAGAACTGTGCTTACAGTCATCTTTGCTGTGTTATCCTTGCTGGTTACCCTGACGATTGGGTCTATTTTTAGCCAAAAGTCATTTGTTGCTGTAGAGACTGAGATTGGTCACTCGCTTACAGGCACGGCCTCACAGGCTTCGGACAAGCTGGATCGATTCATGTCGGCTCGCGCGGGTGAACTGGACCTGCTGGGCCGAATGGCTTCGTTGGAAGATGAATTCCAACCTGATGAGATTCAGATGCTGCTGGATCAGTTACAAGATAGCTTTCCCTCATTCTCATGGGTTGGATTCATGGACCCGAAGGGAAAAGTGTTAGCTGCTACGGATGGTATCTTGCTTGGGGAAAATTTATCAGAGCGACCTGTGTATCAGGAGGGAATCAAGGGTAAATTCATTGGAGATGTGCATAATGCAGTCCTTCTTGCCAAGCTGCTTCCGAATCCAACGGGAGAGCCGTTGCAATTTGTCGATATCAGTTTTCCGCTGAAGGATAGCAAAGGAATGATTCAAGGTGTGCTCGCTGCACATTTAAGCTGGGAATGGGCGAAGGAAGTCGAGGAATCCGTACTTGCCCCATTGAAAAGGGAAGAAAAAGACATTGAGTTTTTTATCGTAAGCAAAAAGGAACATACAGTGCTGCTGGGGCCGAAGGAATGGGTCGGTAAACCGTTGGTATTGCCTGGCATCGAAGAGGCCCAGCTCAACAAGAGCAGTTGGTCCATTGAAAAGTGGCCTGACGGTAATGAATATGTGACAGGGTTTGCCTACAGCCAGGGTCATCTGGATTATCCCGGATTAGGCTGGACCGTAGTCATTCGTCAAGTCAAGTCATCTGCTTTTGCGTCTGTGTTTGACCTGATGTGGTTTAATGTGTGGTCTGGACTCGCCGTTACCTTACTCTTTGCACTGATTGGCTGGGTTGTCTCACGTCTGATCTCTGCCCCACTTGTGCGTCTTACCAGAGTAGCCAATCGACTGCGTGCAGGGGAAGAGCTTGAGATTCCTGCGATTAAGGGGATTAAGGAGATTGAAGTGTTGTCCCGTTCGCTTCGGGATATGCTGACCTCTCTTATGAATAAAAACTCAGAGCTGATCGTGATGCAGAATCTGGCGCATTTTGATCAGTTAACTAGACTGCCAAATCGCACTGCCCTTGAAGTGTATCTGGAGGAGTCTCTGGAGACCGAAAGTGAAAATCACACGCTGACTTTTCTCTATCTGGATCTCGATGGATTCAAACGGGTCAACGATACACTTGGACATCAGACTGGAGATGTGCTGTTACAGAAAGTGGCCCAGCGACTGTCTACTCTTGGTCAGGTGAAGGGTATAACAGTCCGATTGGGCGGAGATGAATTCCTGATTGTACTTCAGTCTGTTGGAAGTCATCCGAGGGAAGAAGCCATGGCTTATGCAGAAGCCATCATTCAAAGCTTGAACAAGCCGTTTATTATCGATTACGAGCGAATTCGAATTGGATGTAGCATTGGAGGAGCCGAATATCCTACCAACAGCGACAACCCAAGTGAGATTATTCGGATGGCGGACGAAGCTTTGTATGAGTCCAAACGTGCAGGCAAGAACAGAATGACATTTTATTCCGAGTTGAAGCAAGATCGTTAGCGTATAATAACATGAGCTGGGTTATCCCAATCACCTTTGTGCGAATGTGCGTATAAACAAGGAGGGGTGAAATGTCTGGAAAATATGCATCTGTACCTTATGGTTATGAGCCACCTGCGGCCAGCCGCAAAGGCACACTGACTTTTTATGACTCGTTTGAACATGTGACTGATGAGCAACTCAAGCGCGCCGCTGCAACGGTAGATACCCGTTCATTCATACAGCTTGTGTTGTATCCTTTACACGAGAGCACGTTTAAACGAATGAGCAAGGATTCGATACAGGCATATTACAAAAGAGAAGACCGCCTGCATGATTGGCGGCGGGAACATCCAACTTCACGTATACGTGTGGAGGGGCTTGAGGGCAAGAGAAAGAAATATACACCTGTGGATAGCGCGCTGCGCCATATCACTGCGGAATATCAAGCCCCTCACTTTCTGTATTTGACGATAGAGATGGCAAATATGTTTGCTTCATTTGATTCCTTCAAGGATTGGATCAAAGAGCTGCGTCTCATCATTGACGGATCGTCCGAATACCTGCATCCGATGCTGGAGCAAAATCGCCATCGCTGGGAATGGGCGGAATGAAAACATAGATGTATGAAGACGATCGGCGTGCTGATCATATTCAAACCCAAAAAAAGTTGTGTTGTACAAACCGGAATTCGGGTGTACAGCACAACTTTTTTAGTTATATTTTCTCTGACAAGGACGAAGTCAGATCAAGTGATGTTACGGTTTTATTTTTACCTGTTCGTTTCGCGGCATACAGACAGGCATCCACTTCCTCGAACAATTTGTCTTTGGTTAGATTAGGGCTGTAGCTTTTGAGACCGATACTCACGGTGATGGAAGCTCCTTCAAGTTCCAGATGGCCCATCAGGGCAATCTTCTGACGAATCTGTTCCACCAAGGCATAAGCCTGCTTGAAAGATTGCTCAAACATCAATAAGGCGAACTCTTCGCCCCCGTACCGTGCTGCAATATCACTTGAGGTAATGGTTTCCTGAATGATCAGGGACACTTTCTCCAGAATAATGTCTCCAACCCGATGACCATACGTATCATTAATGGATTTGAAGTCATCAATATCGATCAGGGCCAGATGCAGACTCATGCCACTGTTGGCATACTCAAATGCTTTTTCATAATAATCCTTAAATGAGCTTTGATTATAAAGGTTGGTTAAACCGTCTGTTTTGGACTGTTTGGTCATAATGGCATTTCGCACAATAAGGTCCTGCTTGGCAAGCATGCTGGCATGAAGATCATCGAGCACCTCAACGCCGCTGGTTACGATAACCTGTGCTACATATGTACCTAGGATTAGAAAAGCAGGAATGGATACCATGTCAAATGAAGACAAGTACAACCGGTAGGCCGGATCGAACAAAACCAGAAAGTAACCAGTCATCTGCATCAGAAAGACAATCCAGACTCTCTTTTTACTGAAAAACAGCACCGAAGCAAAGATGGGCAACAGACAGATTGCTAATATAATCCGAATGTCATAATTGACATGAATAATCGTCCAGGCGATAACCGTGCTGGCTATAGACATGGTGTAAAAGGAATATGAACTGAAGCGCCGATCAACCCAACTTGCGAACAAAATGCATGAACTGCTGACGGCCGTAGGCCAGAAGAGGACATTCATCAAGAAATCTGTAGGTGTGCGATCATACTTCAGAAACAGGAAACAGCCAATCTGAATGGCGAAATGTGCAATGATAACAATCCAGTAGGCATGAAGCATTTTTTGAATCCATTTGGAATGTTTGAACTCGTACTCTGTTGGAATGTGGCTATTGTGCGTATGGAAACCTTTCATATATCACCGCTGACTGCATCATAATGGTACGACAGAATTACTCTCGTATATGATAATTATAAATCACAATGAACAAAACGCAAATGTATTTAACTGTTATGAGAGAACAAGACTCACAGAAGTTTCGAGTTGTCACAAACTTTTTATGGAGGACAAACAAAACTCAACAATACACTCATAGACTATATACATGGCTCCGTTCCATATGTAGGAAATCATTGATGAAGGGGAGGTGATCTTCATTCCTCTTGTCGTTCGTTCAACCGTTAATGCTACGGGAGCAATTACATTTACAGGAAATACGCTTGGACTGAGTCGTTCGGAAACAGCGGGAGTACCCGGAACACAGGATAGTATTGGAGGTTTTATCACAACCAACACCAGCCTCCAATACGGCACCTATCCACTGGGAACGACAAGCCTGTATCAGAGCAACAGTTCAGCAGCCATTCTAACACTACCTGCTGGAAGTACCGTTCTGTATGCAGAATTGATCTGGGGCGGAAGTTACATTAATGGTACAGTCAACCTGAGTGCTGCCATCAACAATCCGGTTACGTTTATTACACCCGCAGGGACTTCCAGTGTTACCCCTGATCCACTTACCTACAATCAATTCGATCTGGGGGGCGGTGCTGCTGGCTATGTACGTTCCGCTAATGTGACCACACTTGTACAAAATGGGGGAGCAGGTACATATATCACCGGAGCAGTGGTAGGGACTATTGTTATTACAAATGATTCCACGGCCAATCATGCGGGGTGGACACTTGGAGTCATTTATCAGAATCCCAATCTGCCTTTTCGCAACATGTCTTTGCGTGCAGGGGGCGTACTCGTTCAATCCACTTCACCACCTGTTGTTACCACACTGACTGGATTTGCAACGCCCCTTTCCGGTGTATTGGGAGGAAGAATACTGTTCAGTGCACAGGAGGGCGACGCGAACCGGACCGGTGACCAGGCATTATTCGGGCCGACCTCAGCTACATCGGTTGCTTTGTCTGGGCCCAATAATCTAGCTGCGAACTTTTTTGCCTCTCAGATTAACGGAGATACCGGAGCGCTTAATACAACAGGAACGTTTGGAACACGAAATCAGATCAACGGAGCTCCAGGTACGAATATTATCGGTGGACGTCAAGGCTGGGATATTACCAATGTGGATGTGTCAGCAAGACTGATTAATAACCAGTCATCTGCGGTGTTGACATTAACGACCTCGGGGGATGCCTACATTGTCAACGCCAATGCAATTCAAGTTGATATTAATGCACCCAAGATCACATTGGCTAAGGCAACGGTCGCCGCCGGTGCAGTTGCCGGGGATAGTATTCTATATTCGGTTACCGTCACCAATGCAGGCACTGCGAGTGCGGCCAGTGTTGTTTTATCCGATTCACTTCCTGCAGGTCTTACCTTTATTCCAGGCAGTGTCACGGTTGCAGGTGTATCCCGTCCAACACTTGATGTGACGGCAGGCATTCCGCTGGGTTCGTTAACTTTATCCAGCAGTGTTGTTGTAACCTATCGAGCACTCATCGGTCAGGATGCAAGCATCCTGCAACTGGTGAATTCGGCCAATGCAGCCTTTACATTTCAAAGTGTAGCAGGGGGGCCGGTCATTACCGGAGTTATTCCGTCCAACAACTCCACCCTTACGGTTTATTCGCCAAACCTGTCCATTGTGAAATCGGCGAGTACCACCAATGCCACGGTGGGTGACCTGGTAACCTATACACTGCAAGTGAACAACGGAGGGAATGTTGCTGCCAACGTTACATTGAGGGATAACATTCCAAGTGGTAGCTCATATGTAGCAGGCAGCTTTCGTCTGAATGGAAATGTGATTGCTGGCGCCAATCCGGTTACCGGCGTTAATCTGGGGAGCCTCGCGGCAGGAAGTGCCAATACCGTGACCTTTCAGGTACTTGTAACAAGCTTGCCGACACCGCCGACTCTTGTGGATCAGGCGACAGCTTCTTATTCCTTCAATTCACCTGATGGTCGGACGATCACGGGAAACATCGCGTCGAATACCTTAACGATCCCGGTAACATTGCCCAATGTGACCACGGTAAAATCAGCATCCGTTACCGATGTTGCTGTCGGGGAGACCTTCACTTACACCGTAGTTACTACCAACAGCGGTATTCAGGTGATTAACAATGTGGTACTTACAGATGCGCTCCCTGCTGGAATAACTTTTGTTCCCGGCAGTGCAACCGTAAGGGGAACTGTTGTACCGTCTGCGAATCCGAGCAGTGGTATCTCTATTGGGACATTGGCGGCCGGAAGTTCTGCGACGGTGACGTTTCAGGTGAATGTGCAGTCTTTGCCTGCTTCAGGTTCGTTAGTTAATCGAGCGGTAGTGTCCTATAGCTCTGGTTCGTTCACGGGCATTTCCAACTCCAATTCCATTACAACCCCTGTATACCAAGCTGTTGTTGGTATCAACAAGTCGGCAAGCCAAACCAATGCGACACTGGGGGATCAGATTGCATACACACTTGTGGTCACGAACAGTGGGAATATAGCGACTCAAGTGAATGTGACGGATACGATTCCAGCGGGGCTGACGTTTGTCCCGAATTCGGTAACTGTGAATGGTACTGCACGTCCTGGAACAAGCCCATTAACCGGAATAACACTGGGCAGCCTCCTGCCGGGAGTTGCGGCTACGGTGGTGTTTCGCGCTACACTCACCACACTTCCGACTCCCCCGACACTGGAGAATCAAGGGACAGCAAGTTATACGTACCAGCTTCCAAGTGGAAGGAATCTCTCAGGCAGCAGCTTATCCAATATCGTTCGTATATCTGCATCGGCTCCCAATATTTCTCTTAGTAAAACAGTAAACACACCAGATGCGACAGTTGGGGATGTGCTTACGTATACCGTTGTTGCAACAAACGCAGGAATTAGTGCAGTACAAAATCTGGTGATTTCGGATGCACCATCCGGCTCTGAATTTGTCCCGGGTAGTGTCACGATTAATGGATCTGCTGTTCCCAGCGCAAGCCCCGTTGCGGGAATCGCAGTGGGTTCATTGAATAGCTCAAGCAGCGTAACTGTGACCTATCAGACCCGAGTGAATTCCGTTCCATCTACGGGTTTGGTTAGTAACCAGGCCAATGCAGCATTTACATCAGGCAGTTTTAACGGTGTTTCTTCTTCTATATCAGTAAATACCCCCATATTTCTGCCAGTGATCCAAGTGGTGAAGTCAGCAAGTACAACAAGTTTGACTGTAGGCGATACGTTTAATTACACCATCCAAATTAACAATACAGGTAACATAGCTGCAACGGTTACCTTGACAGATCCCATTCCAGCAGGAGCAGTATTCAGCACAAATAGTGTCATTATTAATGGCGTACCTACACCTGGAGTCAGCCCGGAGTCGGGTATCAGTCTAGGAGAGATTGCTGCGGGCTCAGGTGCAACGGTCACCTTTGTTGCGACGGTTACCAGTTTGCCAGATGCAAGGCAGTTAATTAATCAGGCGGTTGCTTCATTTGCCTACACACTCCCAAGTGGGAGAACGATTGCCGGTCTCTCGTCATCAAACACCATCACTATTCCAGTGTCTCTGCCCAATGTTACGATTGTCAACAGTGACAATGTAGAGTACGGCGTAGTCGGAGATGTCATTCGATACACATCTGTTATTCGTAATAACGGCACAGTAGCCGTTAATAATGTGGTATATGTCAATCCTCTTCCTTCGAATACCCCATTTGTACCCGGAAGTGTCATTGTGAACGGGACTTCGTTCCCGCTCTCCAATCCGACCGCCGGCATTCCAATCGGTACGTTGGCTCCAGGAGCCGAGGTTACCGTAACTTTTGAGGTGACGATTACCATGCCGATTCCTTCGCAGATTAACAATCAGTCGACGGTCAGCTTCACATCCGGTTCATTTTCAGGGTCATCATCGTCCAATACCACTCAGACTCCGGTCATACAACCGCAGATTTCACTTGTCAAAACAGCAAATACCGTAAATGCAACTGTAGGTGATACGGTTGTATACACGGTAACGGTCAGCAATGCTGGCAATCTGGAAGCAAATGTTACTCTCACAGACAACATTCCTTCTGCGACTACTTTTGTACCCAACAGTGTGGTTGTATCCGGTGTGCCAGAGCCGGGAGTAACACCAGGAACAGGTATTCCGGTAGGCATTGTAGCAGCAGGGGCGACGGCTGTTGTCACGTTTGCCGTTGTTGTGGATTCACTTCCATCCCCACAGCAGCTTAGCAATTTTGCTACATCATCCTTTACATTTACACCTCCAGATGGGCGGACGTTGACTGGCTCAGCCACTTCGAATACACTCACGTTCCCAGTCTCGTCACCAAACGTCGCTGTTGTCAAAAGCACAGCTTCCACTGCGGCTACGGTAGGCGATACGGTGACCTATTCCATTCTGGTGACCAACAGCGGAATTGCACCGGTGAACAATATTCAGTTTTCAGACCCGATTCCAGCTGGAGCCTCTTTTGTTACAGGGAGTGTCACAGTGAATGGGGTTGCGCAACCCGGAGCCAATCCGGCAGGTGGGGTACCCCTTGGTACATTGGGGCCCGGAACGTCCGCGACGGTCACATTCAGTATCCGTATCGACGCGATCCCGCCAAGTGATCAGTTGAGCAATCGCTCTACGGTCAGTTTTACCTCAGGTACATTCTCAAGCACAACCTTTTCAAATACCGTGGTCACTCCGGTGTACCAGCCTATTCTTTCAGCACAAAAAACAGCCAGTACACAAAATGCTACCGTTGGGGATACAGTCAGCTACACGATAACCGTGAGCAATCAGGGAAACTATGGAGCCCAGATTAACCTGACAGATAACCTTCCAGCCGGAACCATCCTTGTTCCAAATAGCGTTATTGTGAACGGTCAACCGCTGCCAGCAGGAAATCCAGCAACGGGCATCCCCGCAGGCAATGTGGCTCCCGGAGCTACGACCACCATTACCTTTTCAGTGGTTGTTGATACGCTGCCAAGTCCGCAACAACTGGTGAATCAGGCTTCCGTAGCTCTATCATATACATTGCCGGATGGGCGGAACATCACGGAGTCTGTTCTATCCAATGTGTTAACCATTACCGTATCGGCACCGGATGTCGATGTCGTCAAATCCACAACTTCAACGTCGGTATCAGTTGGTGATATCGTAACGTATAGCATCGCTGTAACCAATAACGGAATTGCAACGGTCAACAATGTGGTTTTCACGGATGCAGTGCCGACAAGTACCGTTCTTGCGCCAACCGGCGTGTTTGTCGATGGTGTTCTGCGCCCTGGTGCCAATCCTTCTACGGGAATAACGCTTGGTTCCATCGCACCTGGCGTTACGGTAACCGTTGTATTTAGTGTGCAGGTTACGGCGCTCCCGGCAAGTGCAGTGTTAAACAATCAGTCCACGGTCAGCTTTACATCAGGGGCTTTCTCAGCGACCACATTCTCCAATACGGTTACAACTCCGGTCTTTCAACCTATTCTGGCTGCAGTGAAAACGGGAGATCAGACGATAGCAACGGTAGGGGATACCGTTGTGTACAGCATCGCTATTTCCAATACCGGGAACTATGGGGCATCTGTCACGTTAACGGATACCATTCCGGCAGGAACAGAGTTTGTTCCAAATAGCGTTATTATTAACGGGGCTTCTGCACCAGGTGCAGATCCTGCTTCGGGTATTCCGCTTGGTGTCGTTTCCACAACAACTCTAGTTACCTTCTCCGTTGTGATTGTGACGTTACCTTTGAGCCAGTCCATTACCAATCAGGCATCTGCGACATTTTCGTATACATTACCTGATGGAAGAACACTTGGAGGCACGATTACGTCCAACTCACTCAACATTCAAGTATCTGCTCCGAACGTGAGTGTAGTTAAGACGGCTTCGGTAGTTGATGCCGTGGTAGGCGACACGATTGTGTATGAAATGGTTGTGACCAATGAAGGAATTGACCCTGTAAACAATATTGTGATCACCGATCCGATTAACCCAGCCACCACATTTGTTACAGGCAGTGTTCTGGTGGACGGCGTCCCACGTGCCTTGGCCAACCCTGCGCTGGGCATAGCTCTTGGTAGTTTGGCGCCTGGAGCATCGATAGCGGTATCGTATGCAGTGCGGGTCAATACGCTTCCAACACCACCACAAGTGAGCAGTCAGTCTTCCGTAAGTTTCACATCGGGTGTTTTCTCGGGAGCAGCGTATTCCAATACGGTTGTAACACCGATCTATCAGCCGATTATTGCCGTAACCAAAACAGGGAGCACCTCCAATGCAACGATTGGTGACACCATCACCTATTCTTTTGCCATTAACAATAGCGGGAATCTGGATGCAAGTTTGACATTAACGGACAATATACCGAATGGAGCCGTACTGCTTCCCAACAGTGTTCTGATTGATGGTGTTCCACAGCCAGGTGCCAATCCAGAGACGGGTATCGTTGTGGGTACCATACCGTCCGGAGGTACGGTTATTGTAACGGTTACCCTCGAAGTGACTGTAGATACGTTGCCACAGGATCAGCAACTGGTTAACCAGGCGGTGGCCAACTATACATTTAGTCCACCCGATGGCCGTCTGTTGACGGGGACCGTATCTTCGAATGTTCTGGTTATCCCGGTATCTGCACCAAATGTTGTTGTTGCCAAAAGTACAAGTGCCATTGATGCTGTTGTTGGTGATGTAATCACCTATACGGTTGTAGTAACCAATAGCGGCATTGAAGTGGTTAATAATGTGGTCATGGTTGACCCGGTACCTGTCGGTACAGTATTTGTGCCAGGAAGTGTTACGGTGGATGGTGTGCCAAGACCAACAGGGAATCCGAATACAGGCATCACGCTTGGTTCGATTGCTGCGGGTGCTTCCGTTACGGTTACATTCAGAGTAGAGGTTGTGGTGATATGAGCCAATCTTCCGGTCCGTTGTCCCACTGGCTAAAGAATCAGTCCCTGGTTCGATTCAGCTCGGGTGCGACTGAACTGGAACAGGTATCCTATTCGAATACGGTTGTAACACCGTGGATCGGCCCCAGGCTTGAAGTCAGAAAAGTCTGCAATGTCACGGAGGCTGCCTTAGGGCAGTCTCTTATCTACCGTGTTGAAATTGTTAACACCGGAAATCTTACGGCCCTAGTGTACCTATTGGATCAGCTATCTGCAGAGACGGCACTGCTTCCCAACAGTGTACTGCGTGATGGTATTCCGTTACCGGGAGCATCACCGGAGAGAGGATTGCCTCCAGCTGAAATCGCGCCCGGAGCCACGTTGCGATACCACTTCCAAGTTGTAATCTTGCGTTTACCTGAGACACTGAAGCTGCTGAATCAGGCACAGGTTAACTATGAGTTTTTGACACCGGAAGGCAGAACGGTTACAGGTATGGAACAATCCAATATCGTGGAGGTCAATCTGGTCTCATCCCGGCTGGAGATCTCCTTGCAGGCGGATCACATCTATACCTTCTCAGGGGATATTGTCATGTACACCGTCATCGTGAGCAATCCGGGTTTTATTGCAGCCACGAATGCCCAAGTAACGATTTCTTTGCCACAAGGTATTGTTTTTATACCTGCGAGTGTCATCGTAGATGAAATGTTTGCGCCACAAGTAACGCCTGATACGGGCATACAACTTGGAGAGATTTTGCCCGGAAGCTCAATTAGGGTACAATATCGGGTTCAGGTTATGGGGGGAAGCGATGCAAACGGAATATCAAGTGTAGCTGTACTGTCATATATCTCGGTAGGACAGCAGGAGACGGTCTACTCCAATCAGGTTACCCTGGAAGTGATACAGCCCCAGGTCTCTGTGCTGAAAAGTGTGCTCCCGGTAACGGCCACATTGGGTGATGCCGTCCAATATAATATTACCGTCTCCAATGCAAGCAGTTATGCGGTGGATGGAACTCTCCTGGATGTACTGCCCACAGGTATGACATTTGTCGAAGGCAGTCTGCGCTGGAATGGGGTTAAACGTCCCGGAACCAACCTGGCTAAAGGTCTTAATCTGGGGACGTTGACAGCCCGGTCGGTTCTGAATATTCAGTTCGAAGCGAAACTTCCAGATCGAGATGAATCGATGCCTGATGACTACAGGTATGTGAATCATGCTAGCCTGATGTATACATTTCGATTGCCAGATTCACGGTCAGTGCAGCGGATGATTACATCCAATGAAGCTGTGGTCGAATTGAAAGCGCCGATAATTCAGGCTTATGTTCAAGTGACACCCACATTGGTCGAGCAGGGAGGTACCGTCACTTTTCAGGTACGTGTGGGGAATACGGGTAATTTGCCGGCACGTGTACAACTTGGGAGCATTTTACCTGAGGGTGCCAGATGGCTTGGTCAAGCTACGGGTGAGCTCCAATTGAGCATATCAGAGTATTCCACACCACGGGTTCTGCATGTGGGCGTGATTGAGCCTGGAACGGAAAAGAACATCTCGTATGTAGCGAAGTTAGCTTCTGAGAAGGTGGGGACGCTGCAAGGAGACTTGATTGCCAGGTACACGTATGAATGGAATGGACAAAAACGGGCTGGCGAAACCCGATCGAATGAGTACAGCATCATTGTGGAGTATAGAGAAGAATAGGAGGTATCACGGTTAACGGTAACTTGCCTGAGGAATTTGCTCATTCTGGTTGCCATGAGATTACACGAACGTAAATGAATGGTATACTAATTGAATATGAACTCGGCAATCAACCCGTGGAATCGGGACGTCGGAGTAGAGGAGGCAGCCACATTGGCAAAAGCAAAAGTAGCAAAAAGACCTACACGGGATGAGTTTGAACTTGAAGAGTTGGGAAACCAGCTGGTTGAAGCTTTTCGGGAACGTTCGGAAGTACTGTTGACGGTATGGGGCAAAGAAGATCAGGTGCAAGGAGTCATCGTCAAAATGGACTCCCGTACACGACTCGTGCATGTAGAGTATACCGAAGAAGAGTTCACAGCGAAGGTACCTTTTCTGGATATCATGCGTGTGCAATCTCCCCGGTACTGAACGAAAAAAACAGCAATCTGAATAATTAGGGCATCCGCCCTGTCAAAGTCGTTCTTCCTGCATAAGATAACCCATACCTGTTGCAGAGGAGGTACGGTCAATGAGCGAAGTATTAGGTGGAGAAACAAGAGGCTACGGATACGGAGGTTTCACTTCTGTAGGTGCCATTCTGGTTCTGTTCATCCTGTTGGTTATCATCTCCAAAGCGTTCTTGGTATAATTGCATATCTCTAAAGAATGAAAGAAGCTCTGCCATCGCGGCAGAGCTTTTTTGTTCGTTCAGTCCTTGGCGAATTTTGTAGAAAATCGGTGTAAGTCCTGCTTACGTTATGTTAGAATATAACCATCCCTAGAGAAAGAAAGAGGTGTTTTGATTATGAGCCAAACGTTAACAGAATCTTTAAATGAACAGATGAACTTTGAGTTTTATTCCGCTCATGTATATCTGGCTATGGCAGCCTATTGTTCCAGCAAAAGTCTGGATGGATTTGCGAACTTCTTCATCGTGCAAGCGGAAGAAGAGCGATTCCATGGCATGAAAATATACAAATTCCTGAATGATCGTGGACAACGTGCCACACTTGAGGCTTTGCCAGAACCGAAGAATGAATATGCTTCGATACTGGATGTATTTGAGCATGGTTATGCTCATGAACAGCAAAACACGAAAAAATTCTACAATCTGGCTGACATCGCTCTGAATGAACGTGAACATGCAACGATGTATTTCCTGAAATGGTTCATTGATGAGCAGGTTGAAGAGGAAGCTTTGTTTGACAATATTATTCAGAAGCTGCGCCGCATTGAAAAAGACAGCAATGCCTTCTACATGCTGGATGCCGAGTTTGGCAAACGTTCGTTCACTGCTCCTGCTGAATAAATGCACGTGGGGAGTCGAGAAGATTCCAGCGTCAAAACACCATTTACATACAGCATGAGGTAATGATCCTGAAAGCAATGGGGGCAATCCCCTTGCAAAGGATGATGGTTTGATGCCATATGCTGATTGAAGACAAAGAAGCCTGCACTTGTGCAGGTTTTTTTGCATGCAACGATATTTAATGATTGTATTGATTTACTTGAATTGGAGTAAAGGTCTATCAAAATTCTGAATGTGGGTAATAGAGGATATGTCACAATTGATCTATCCTGCCGGGATCTTATTTTGCGCAAATCTATCAAATTCGTATTAAATTTTAGGTTTATCTGACAAAAGTGTAACTCTACCGTAGCCTTTGGAGCGAGAACAGGAGCCACTATCTTTGATAGTATTAGGATTAATCGCCAAGGGATGAAGGTAGAAACACATGGACACCCGGGGAAATATAACACATAAGGGAGACTTTTAATTATGCTACATATTCGTAAATCTATCATGGTCACACTTGCTATTTTACTAATCATTCCACTATTATTGCCGCAGTCGGTATCTGCCAAATCTGTTGCATCCAAGGATGGAGCAAGCAAAGCAAATTCGAAAATCATATACCTGACGTTTGATGATGGGCCAACCGCTCATACGGGTCAGTTACTGGATATTCTGGATCAATATCATGCGAAGGCAACGTTTTTTATGCTGGGACCTCAAATGGAGCAATTTCAGAAGGCTACCAAACGTATCGTAGCTGACGGGCATGGATTGGGTCTGCATGGTGTGACTCACGTTCCAGGCAAATTCTATAAATCTGCATATAGCGGATTGAAAGAAATGCAACAGGCCAATGCAAGTCTGAACAAGGTTGCCGGAGTTAAAACAAGTCTCGTGCGGACGCCATACGGTAGTAAACCATACCTCAAGCCTGCGTTCCGTAGTGTACTTCTGGGCCAGGGTGGATTCCATCTATGGGATTGGAATGTCGACTCGGAAGATTGGAAATACAAGAAGGATCACCAGAAAGTCTATAACAGTGTAATGAAGCAAATTCACAATGTGCAAAAGAGCGGAACAACACCTGTTGTGCTTATGCACGACCAGGAAGCAACGCTGAAAGTATTACCGCAAGTATTGAAAACATTGAAGGCAGAAGGGTATCGTTTTGAAGTATTAAGCAAAAAAGTACAGCCGGTTAACTTCTGGAACGACAAGCGTTAATCTTTTGAATTTTTAGATTGGCTACAACGAAGGAGGTACACATCATGAAGAAACAGCCATTATGGATCATCATTCCAGTAACGACAGCCGTTTTACTTGCTCTGGCAGGATGTGGCGGACCGGATTCAAATGCAGCATCATCAGAGAATAGCTCTTCACCAACGACAACAGTGGGGGAGCAGACCGAGACCGGCAGCGGTGGTGCTGATTTCTCTAATGAAAATGAAACAGGAACCAAAGAGAATACGGGCACAACAGATAATGAAGACACATCAGGATCGAAGGCAAATGACAACCAAGTTGCCACTGGTCATTCAGGTGTGAATGATGTGATCAAGCAAGTTCGCAACCAGTTGAAGATGAAGGATGCCGCATTACCCACTTCATTCACATTGGACAAGGGTACATCTTTGGGGGCGGCAATACTGTCCAATACTGTTGATGCATTTAAGGTAAACTTCTACGCTACCACTCAGTCTGTTGCCATTAACGATCAATCTTTAACTGCATCCGACAGTAAGATACCTGTATTGGCTTCCTATGAAGTGAAGACCTATAAGGACCCGAAGCAGCCAGAAATTTTCCCTGAGACGGACCTGAAAGATATTCCAGCAGATATGGCTGTGGATCTGGGACATGGTATCAAAGGTATGAGTGAAGGTGCCGCAGGCAGTCAATATCTGACTTGGCAAGAAGGTAGATGGACGCTGGAAATTCGTTCGGTATCCGAAGATGAAATGAATAATCCGGGCATAGCGAAGAAAATGGTGGAGTATCTGGAGTCACATACGTTGCCTGTACCCAAAGATAAAGGGTATATCAAGGTTGAATATCCAAGTGGTGGACAGTCTGTTCATGTAACGATCTCATGGCAGGACGGTAACCGAATTCATCAGCTTAAGACTGATCAAGTGCCATTAGAAGCTCTTGGTATGGTTGTATCTGTGAAATAAATCTTGAGTGTTTTACGGATATTCTGCAATGTAAAAGAGATAAGTGTGGGATTGTTACGATACACCTAAAAAAAGCTTCGCCCAGGAAGAAATTGCTGGGCCAAGCTTTTTATTTTGAACATGTTATCGCAGCTTATGCAGCCGGGGTACATGCTTATTTTTGTTTCAATGGGTTAAAGCGGTACTTTCATTTGAACCACCCTTTTTCCTTGGAGCGAGTGATGGCCTCAATGCGGTTACTGGCATTTAACTTGTTGAGAATAATGGAGATGTAGTTACGCACCGTGCCCGTTGTGATGAACAGATGCCCGGCGATTTCTTTGGTGTTTTTCCCATCTGCCATGAGGCCTAGTACGGCATTCTCCCGTTCTGTCAGGGGATTTTCTTCTACATAAGCTTCATCTACCAAGTCGGGAGCGAAGATGCGTCTGCCATTCATAACTTGGCGGATCGACTCGGCAAGTTCTTCAATTGGACTATCTTTGAGCAAGTAACCACGGACACCGCCCTTTAGGGCACGTTCGAAATATCCGGTCCGGGCAAAAGTGGTCAGTATAATGACCTTACAGCTCATTCCTTTGAGTTCTTCTGCAGCTTCAAGGCCGCTTTTCACGGGCATTTCTATATCCATCAGACAGATGTCTGGTGCAAGCTCTTGGACAAGGGCAAGGGCTTCCTGGCCGTTGCTGGCACGTCCGACGACTTCCATATCTTCCTCCAGATTGAGGAGGGAGGACAAGGCGCCGAGCATCATGCGCTGATCTTCCGCGATTACAATTCTAATCATGATTCTGCCTCCTTTATCGGTTTGCGAACGAGTTTTGGAACATGAATAATGATCGCTGTACCCGGGATGTCTGTCGCAGAGCGAATATCCAGACAACCGTTCACAAATTCAAGTCGTTCCTTCATGCCCAAAATTCCTGTTCCGCGCCGATCCTGTTTGCGAGTTCGTTCTATTCCAACACCGTTATCTTGAACGGTTACTACATTATCCGCTAGTGTTTCCTTAATGATGATAGTACAGGTTGTTGCCTGACTGTGTTTGACGACATTCGTGACAGCTTCTTTCAAGCACATACCGAGCACATTTTCATTCAATTGTGACGTATCCTGTAACTTCGGATTACCTTCCAGCACAAATTCAATCGAAGCGGCCTTCAGAATCTGCTCCGCCCGGAACAGTTCATCGACCAATTGTGTACCACGCATGGTGGTGACCATTTCCCGGACTTCCTTCAGAGCTGTACTTGCCGTTTGTCTGAGATCGTTCAATTCAATCTCGGCCTGATCGGGATTATTGCGGAGCAACCGTCTCGCCAGATCGGTTTTCAGACCGATCAGAGAGAGCTTCTGTCCAAGTGTATCGTGCAGGTCACGAGCGATACGCTGGCGTTCTTCCATTTTTACGAGATCATCAAGTCGCTTGTTCGCATTCTCCAATTGGCCTTCCAAATGTTCAGTTTTGTTTTTGTTATACGTACTGATTGGGAGCAGGATGGAGGCCATTAAGCTGATGAATACAAACGGGAGTTGGCTCACCAACAGAGAACTCTGATTAATGAAACCGTAATTAATGGTTACGAAACTGGCTCCCAGGTTCACCGAGTAGAGGGTGAAGAAACCGGCTTTATTTTTAATATTCCCAATAAAGAAAGCAAGAAACAATGAGAAGTAGGCATAATCATAGGCGATCGTCATCGTAATGGATATGGCAATAAGCATTCCAATCCACATGTACACCTGCCAGCCCTTGGTGATGAAGGCGAGCAGGTAACAGACGAAGAAGACGAGGATAATGATGATGCCGGTTACCATCGTCCATAATTTAGAATATTGCGATATAAAATAGAATGGCAGGATGAAAAAGGCGAGCCATACATAAAGGTTCAACCCTGTTTTTTTATAAAAATTTTGCATCCACTTTTGAATGGAATTCTCCTCCTCAAACTTGTACTCAACTTTAGCATGACTGTAGCATGACTATGGCTTGAACACAAGAAAACGAATCCGACAGAGTTAAGGCTTCTCTGTCAGACCCGCTGGATTGGTTACTCGGATAGGCGGTTGAACATACGGCTTGCGGGATAGCTTTTTGAGCTGTCTGAAGCTAATAAACTGTTTAGAATCTTCATCCCACAGACGGAAGCGCAGGGCAACCAGACTGGAACGTAATGTAATAGTCGTTGCTTTTTGCAAAGGTGGTGTTGCGTTATGTGCTTCTTCCAAGAAATAGTTAGGTACACGTGGGCTCAAGTGATGCACATGGTGAAACCCGATATTACCACTGATCCATTGCAATAATTTTGGCAATTTGTAATAAGAACTGCCTTCAACAGCTGCTTTTACATAACTCCACTCATCTTCATGTTCAAAATACGTCTCTTCGAACTGATGTTGGACGTAGAACAACCAGATACCAAAGAAACCGGAGAAGAAGAAGATAGGTGCCTGCACCATTACAAAAGCCTGCCATCCGACTAACCAGGACATGAATGCATAGAGCACAACGATCAATACGGTAGTCAGGTGTGTATTGATACGTTCTTTACGTCTAGCACCTTTGCGGTTAAAACGGTAAGCCAACAGAAACACGTAAATGGGTCCGATACAAAACAATACAAACGGGTTACGATAAATCCGATAGAAGAGACGACCCCAAGTAGAAGCTTCTTTGTATTCGTCAACCGTCATAACCCAGATATCACCTACACCACGTTTGTCAAGATTACTGCTTGTTGCGTGATGGATAGAATGCTCGTTTTTCCACTGCTGATAGGGTGTCACTGTTAATACACCAGTAATGGTACCGAGAATATCGTTGGCGCGTTTGCTCTTGAAGAATGAACCATGGCAGCAGTCATGGAAAATAATAAAGGTCCGCAGTACAAATCCGGATGCCACCAAGGCAATCGGGAAGGTCAGCCAGTAGGAAACCGATAAGCTAAAATAAGCTGCAGCCCATAACAAGAAGAGCGGGAGCAATGTATTGATTAACTGGCGGATACTTAGTCTGAGATCATTTTTTTCGTAAGGGGTGACTTCTTTTTTTAAGGCCATTTCTTTTGATCTGTTCATAAAATTGTGTCCTCCTTCAATCGTTATAACTGTAATCAGCTACAACTTGGCGTTTCCCGCTAGACTTTCTTGTAGGAAGCGTTTTTATCATTATAAAACAATCCGAACATGACAGTAAGTCATAAACGTCAGCCTTCTGTAATGATGAATATCAATGACGGACCATGACATTTGTCATGGGTGTATGATACTCAATAGCTCTGAAGAAGACAGAAGAGCAGGTTTTACAAATTCCTTTGCATAAATTACGCAACAATTTGTATTATGTATACAAATTTTGTTGAGAGCATGGTAAAATCTATCTTTGAGTGGTTATGACAACTTATGAGACGGGTCGATTAG
Organism: Paenibacillus sp. FSL K6-1122; assembly: GCF_037977015.1. Classification (NCBI taxonomy): domain Bacteria; kingdom Bacillati; phylum Bacillota; class Bacilli; order Caryophanales; family Paenibacillaceae; genus Paenibacillus; species Paenibacillus sp. FSL K6-1122. The sequence goes on from NZ_CP150272.1 coordinate 3,091,852, forward strand.
GTTGATTTCTGATGGATTGGATGGAATGCATAATGAAGAAACGAATTACGGATATCCTATTTATTATGGCAGGTGCATTTCTGTTTGCACTGGCGGTGAACCTGTTTGTCATCCCGAACGATTTGGCTGAAGGCGGCGTCACGGGTATCACGATTATTTTGTATTACCTGTTTGAATGGTCCCCTGGACTGATGAACTTGATCCTGAACGGTATTTTGTTAATTGTGGGATATCGGTTTCTTGATAAAACGACTACGGTATATACGATTATTGCAGTGGTATTCAACTCGTTGTTCCTGCATCTGACGGAGAGTTGGACGATTGCATCGGATGAACTCTGGATCAATACCATTTTTGCCGGATTATTTGCCGGTCTTGGTATTGGCTTGATTGTTAGAGTGGGAGGCACAACGGCGGGGACAGTGATCCTGGCCCGACTTGCCAACAAATATCTGGATTGGAATATCAGTTACGGACTTCTGTTCTTCGATCTGATTGTGGCTTTCTCCTCATACTTCATCATTGGACCACAAGGATTAATGTGTACAATTGTCTTGCTGTTTGTTGGAACCAAAACAATGGAGTTCATTATTGAAGGGCTCAATCCGAAAAAAGCCGTTATGATTATCTCTTCCAAACAGGATGAAATCGCAAAGCAAGTCATTGAGAAGATGGATCGCGGAGTAACCGTCCTGTCCGGTCATGGCTATTACACGAAAAATAAGAAAGAAATTCTATACATTGTGATTAGCAAGCAGGAAGTTTCTATGCTGAAGAAGATTGTACGAGCAGAAGATGAGATTGCTTTTATCACCATTCATGACGTGCGTGATGTTTTCGGTGAAGGATTTATTGAACTCTCCAAAACTTGATGAATATGTATATAAGGAAGAAAAAAGTTGCGGTGAAATATCACCGCAACTTTTTTGATAGGTTAATGGTATCCGGTATTAATCTAGTTCAATAAGAAAGAACCCTTCTCCGAAGAGAAGGGCAAAAGAGTATTAATAATGTCTTCTTTTTTTGATTCCACAATATTCAACAGTGACATGACAGTGTTTTTTACACTTTGTAGGGACATATTTAACTTTGGTAACACAAGTTTTCGTAATTTTTTTGTAAAAACACTTTGGTCTTGGATGATGACATTTATGATGTTTTCTATACATATTAAAACCTCCCTGATCGTGATAAGGTATTCTATGAGCGTGTCACTGTTTCGGAAATGTATAAACGTCTATTATTGTATAATAATTCCTTTATTAGGCTTCTGTGTTATAGGTGAAGGTTGGTTCTTTCTAGTAAAACTTTCTACTAAAAGAGTGCAATGACAAAAAGCTGTACACCTACCAAACACGATGATATATTGAATTTAATCAATTTGTTAATAAACCTAACTAACTAAGCATTTAGCATAATTTCCAAGAGCGTTTTACAATCAGCAAGATATAGATCGAAACGGTGTTATTCGTCTATATTTTGTACCCGAGAGCGACTTTAATCGAATTATGAAAAATGCTAACTATAAGAGGAGGCGATAACATGGCTGGCACACCGCAGTATATCCGCAATCTGAATGAAAATCTCATTATGGATGCCCTCATAACTCAGGGAACCATGTCGAGAGCGGAAATCAGCCGTCAGACCGGACTTAGTAAACCAACAGTATCTTTGGCAGTCGAACATCTGATTGACCGTAATCTGGTGAGGGAAATGGGGCCAGCTGACAACGCTCAGGGTCGAAAAGCAACCCTCATTCGTTTCAATGAAACGGCTTATTATGTCTGTGGGATAGATATCGGCGCAACACGCATTCGGATTGCATTATCCGATCTGAATGGAGAGATCATTGCCTATCGAACATATCCCATGGTTGTTCAAGGAGCTTATGAGCGAGCAGAAGCGACGATGCTGGAGCTTCTTCGAAGCCATATGAACGAACTGCTTGATGAGAATCATCTGAACTGGGATCAGATTCAGTGCATCGGGTTTGGTATACCAGGCGTAGTGCTGCCTGAATCAGGGCGTATCAATCGTATTGTGGACCCGTTAGCGGGTCTGGAAGAAGCTTTCTCTCTAGAATCGTTGTCAGGAGCTTTTCCCTGTGAAGTAATTCTGGAAAATGATGTGAATCTTGCAGCGCTTGGGGAGTATCGGAGTGGTGCAGCAGCAGGATATCCCTTGTTTGTTTTTTTCTCCATCGGTACAGGGACAGGCGCTGGCATCATGGTACATGGCCAACTGCTTCGAGGTTTAGGTGGCTTAACTGGAGAGATCGCGGAGATGCTGGTGGACGATGGCCGACGTCTGGAGGAAGTGCTGTCCGCTGATGGTCTGATGCAACTGGCGAAAGATTATCTAGATCAGCATGATGAACTATTATTGGAGGCTGCTGATTCGGGTGCAGATGATCTTCACAGACACCTGACTCCCGAGAGGTTATTTGAAGCTGCGCGCAGTGGAGAAGTAGAGGCGTTAGACATTCTACAACAATACAGCAAGAAGATTGCTTCAGCTCTGTGTCAGATTAGCGTTGTGCTTGCTCCGGATCTCATTGTGCTTGGCGGAGGTGTAGGAGGGAACGGTGATGTGTTATTGCCTTTACTGAGGCAGATCATCTCTGAGCAATTCCCTGTGCAACCACAGTTAATCTGTTCCAAGCTTGGTGAGCAGGCTGTTGTCACTGGCGCGGTACAGGTAGCCATACAACAAACGATGCTGAACCTTCAGCAGGCCATGGAATAAGAGATTGGATATACAACATGTGAGGAGGGAAAAGGGATGACAGAATCCGTGAAAAACGTAAGTAATAATTATCAGCCCAATCAGAATGGTACGGTTGGAGGTGATCCATCCGGCTGGCTTGCAGGTATTGACATTGGAGGCACCAAAACATTAATGCTCTTGTCATCACAAGAGGCTGGAAATGAAGTTCATGAACGTATCTTGCCTACGCTTGCCAGTGATCAGCCGGATGAGTTCTTCCGATGGTTATTCACTGAATTGGAAATATTCTGCCGCGAAGTTGGATGCAGTCTGGATCAACTTAAAGGTGCAGGCTTGGGATTCCCTGGTGTGATTCTACAAGAGGAGGGAATACTGCGAAATGCTCCGGCTTTTCAGTGGCCTGAGCTAGATATTCGCCCTGTGATTGCGAAGTATTACAGCGGGAATATCATGTTGGATAATGATGTGAATATGGCCGCAATGGGAGAATATGATCAAGGGGCAGCACAGGGACATCAACACTGTGTAATGGTCACGGTTGGAACAGGCATTGGATCTGCTCTTATCCTGAATGGACAGCTCTATAGCGGCCAGAATGGAGCAGCAGGTGAGATTGGGCATTTCATTGCAGGAGACGAAGGGCTTCATACCGGTTACGTTGCTGATGCGGATTCCTTTGGCGTATTTGAGCAAGTGACTTCAGGTACGGGAATTACCGAACAGGCGAGGCGTTATTTTGCTGCTGGAAAGGGAAGTTCCTTATCCCTGATCATGAGTCTGGCAGGAGGGGAAGCGGAACAGATTGAAGCCAGGCATGTATTCAAAGCAGCGGAGTCGGGTGATCTTGCTGCCCTGGAGATTCTGGAACTACCCATGCGTTATATGGCGAGAGGTCTGGCGAATATTACGGCTTTACTCAATCCTTCCATTATAGTGATCGGTGGTGGCGTGGCTGCATCCAACCCATCCTATTATCTAAACGAAGTGCGCACACGCCTCCAACGTTACACTGTTCTGCCTACACTTTTAGCTGTAGCTGAACTGGGGAACAAAGCAGGAGCAATCGGGGCATTGGCTGCAATCAAGTCCAGTCTGACACGCACATAAAAATAGAGAATAGGCGAAGCAACTACAGAAATAAAGGATGGAGATCCGGATGAGAAGTAGACATATGAAGGCTTACACAGAGAAAATAAAAGCCGATTCCAATGATGCAAAACGTGTTTTACTCCAATTACAGGGCCTATATCTGTTTATGGGGCTTGCTGGGGGGATGTTTAACCCGTACATTAATCCCATATTGGTAGCACAAGGGTTTTCCAGTAAAGAAACCGGATTTATTATGGCGTTTGGCACACTTGTATCCATTATTCTTCAACCAATATGGGGAATTCTGGTAGATAAGTTTAAAAAGACACGGTTCGTACTGGTGATAAGCCTGCTTGTTCCTGCATCGTTAGCGTATTTCTACAATATTCAAGTGTACTTTATATTAATATTGATTTATACTTTATGCACTATATTCCAAGTGACTCAAATACCCGTTGCTGACTCCTATGCGGTTACAGCCGCGAGAGCCGCGAACACCTCATATGGCATGATCCGACTCTTCGGCAGCATAGGAACGGGAGTTGGGGGATTTGCCGCAGGGATGTATCTCTCCCAGTTTTCCATTCACATGTTATGGCTACCATTTCTCCTGTTTAACATTCTGAGCGCTATACTGGCAAGTACACTCCCCCGGCAGACGAGTATATCCTCGTCCTCGGTAACCTTCTCCGTAGGTTTGGCAAGATTGCTCCGAAACCGGACATTCCTTCTATTTCTAACAGGCTGTTTCCTGGTTAACCAAACGCTCACTGCGTTTAACTCCTTTTTTGTTATTTCATTTCAGATGGCTGGCGGTTCGGTGACCATGACGGGTACAGCACTGTTGCTGGCGTCAATTACTAATGTTCCATCCATGTTGGCAGCGGCATTCATACTCCGAAAATGGGGGCATGAACGCACGTTGCTGCTTGCAGCGGGGGCGTATATGTTACGTTGGGGGATACAATGGCTATGGCCGACACCTGAGGTCATGATTGGCGTTCAGGTGCTGCATGGGTTATCCTTCGGATTCTTTTATATCGCAGCAGTGGAATATGTGGCTTCGGTTACGGGACGGGAAATGCAGGCCACAGGACAAAGTTTATTTAACATGGTGTTTGCTGGCCTGGGCGGAATTGTTGGTAATATGCTGAACGGATATTTACTCGATTCCGGCGGTCCATCACTGATGTATCTGGCTTGCGCGATCAGTGCGGGACTAGGATCAGTGATTCTATATATCGTCAGCAGGCAGGCCAAAGAACAGAGAAGAGCATACTCATTAGAATAGAGATGGAAGGAGTTGGAGCCTATGAAAGTAAATCTGAAGCGGAATTGGCACACCAAGTTGATGTATTCGTATTTTCCTATTTTTCTGCTTACGATTTCCATTCTGATCTTTCTCTCCTTCCTGATTGTCAACGAACTCTCACGTAACGAAACACAAAAAGCCGACATGATCTCCACCCGCTATATCGTGGATACACTGGAGCGCTCGCTAAGCGACATTGAACTTCGGTTGCTTGAAGACATTGGTGCAAACAAAACATATAGTCGCTTTCTGGAAGCTGGACAGGGACAATTATCGAGTCAGTTCATCTATGATGCGGCAAGTGGGCTGGGACGTATGCTGGATCAGCAGGATATGATTCAATCCATTTATCTCTATCGCATGTCCGATTCCCAGATTCTTACGCCCAGAGGCATGATGCGTTTGGAAGATTTCGAAGATCGTGCCTATATTGAGCAAGCCTTGAAAGATCGGGATAACCTCGGTTGGAATCTACCACGTGATTATAAGGAACGTTCCTTCGACGTACCTTCACAGGTGATTAGCATGAATAAGTGGCTTCCGTTACCGTGGGGCGGGGAAGGACTGCTCGTCATTACCATCCGCATGTATGCAGTGGAACGGCAGATTGATAACATGACCAATGAAAAGTTATCTGTTCTTCAGGTTCGGGATAAAAGCGACAATCTGATCTATACCGCGCATCAAATGGACCCTTCAGCAGGTGAAATCCTTAATCGTGTGACTGCGGACAAGCTTGGTCTGGTCTTCGAGAGTGGTATTCAATCCGGACAGCTGTATTCATGGGTATCCCTTGTTTCTTATGTGTGGATCGGTATTGGTTTATTAACGATTGTTGGTGCGGTGGCGGGACTAATCTACATTACTCGCAGAAATACACGCCCCATCCAGCTGATCATGAATCGAATTCAGGCGTTACAGCCACGTGCCGAGGAGAATGAAGCAACTCCATCCGTCAAAGATGAACTGGCACTCATCGACCGTGCGCTGGAACATCTGATTGCTCAAACGGTTGACTATGAGAAACAACATCATGAAAACTTGCTGATTCATCGCAGACAGTTGCTTGTTGATCTGATGGAAGGGGAGCGGATGGATTCGTTCCGTCAGCGACTTCGCCATCTGCAACCGCTAGAGGAACGATTCATGGAACCGAAGAGTGTTGCTGTCCTCATTGCGGAGATGAATGGTGACGATCTCTCGACCAATCAGAATATTCTGAAGATTGCGCTTATGAACGTAGTGGAAGAACTTGTGCAGAATGAGACCCAGTTCGGCGGTTGGGCTGAATGGTTTGGGAACCGCAGGCTTATTGTGGTGATTGCATCGGATGAGCAGGAAGGACTGGACCGTGAATTACTTATGGATCTGGCTAAGCAGATGCATATGTGGATTGCGGAAAACTTCCGCCTACGGTTTACGTTCGGGATTGGACGAACCGTACCGGGCTGGGAGGAGATTACTCGTTCCTATGCGAGTGCAGATGCGGGTTTGCAGCATAGACTTACCCTTGGTAAAGATGCGATCGTTCTCAGTGAGCAACTGCCGGATCGTATTGAGCTGCAATCGTACAAGTATTTGCAGATGCTCGCAGACTTTGTCCGTGAATTCAGACTAACCGGCGATGGTTGGCGAACGCAGCTGGATCAGATGTTTGTTGCGTTTAATGAAGATCAGATTACAGATAACGATATTCGCATGTTGCTGCAGGCGTTAATCCAGATGTTGTCCCGTGAATTCGGGGAGCTGTCTGAGCGGCTGCAAAGCCAATTTGCCGAGGAAATCCTGACTCGTCTTCGCAGTGATATCCAGCAGGTGGAGACACTCGAGGGGATTCAAGAGATTTTGCAGGAGTGGCTTAAAGAGGTTTATCGCAATTATGTATCTGTAAATGAAACGAAAAGTCATCGCGCGATGATCAACGAGCTGCGGATATATATTGAAGAGCATTTTGATGATCCGGATCTGTCGCTGAAACATCTGAGTGATCGGTTCCAGATCTCGGGCAAATATGCGAGTTATCTGTTCAAGGAAGAGTTTGAGATGAAGTTTGTTGATTTTCTGGTGAAACTGAGGGTCGAAAAGGCCTGTCGTCTGTTGTCTGCATCCGATATGGCTGTTCAGGATATTGCTCTGCAAGTGGGATACGCCAATGCAATTTCCTTCGGCAGGGTATTCAAACGGATTATGGGCGTGACACCAGGGGACTACCGCAAGCAGAGTGGAAAACAAGGGGATCAATAACGGAATTGCACGTGTTAGAACATCCGAGAATCGGGTGAAATCCAATGATCCTAGAGATATCTATGAAATCTCCTGTATGAGGCAATAAGGTTTCGTCCCTTATCGTCCTTTGCAGGAGATTTTTTGGATGTTCAACCACGATCTTAGGCCAGTGTAGCTGGTATGTTGTTAAGGAATTTTACGAATGTCCTATACTAGCATTATGACAATTCATAGATTAATAGGGCAGGAGTTGAAGATGGTGTACAAATATGGACAGCAAGTGTGGGGATCGGTAGATATCAGTAAACGGGTTACCATTACAGCAAGCAACAACACATTTACATTTCATGTAGATGACTCGTCATATACGATGACTATACCTGTTGGTACCTACACGACAAGTCAACAAAGGCATGAATCCGAACTTATTCAAGCCATTTCGAAGGCAGGGACATCTCAGAACATTCCAGTACGATTTATTTTGGGCGGAATGCATTATGATGAGAAGTATAATGTGTTGATTTTGGAACATACGGACACGATCAACGAACATGTCATCGATCAATTTGCGGGAAATGCCATCGATACGTTGTTTGGTCAAATGAAGTTTAATCTTCCCCCAAGGAATTAGTGCGTCGAATCGTTCTACACGTGTTGCTAAACAAGGAGATCACATAAGATGTGGTCTCTTTTTCATTTTTTGAAGAGAGATTTAATGGAAAAAAGATTATTGCAAGATGGGTGATGCCAGATTGTCTATGAGAAATCAAAATGAATGCAACACAATATGTTATTATAGTTAACATTAAAGGTGTGAAAATTGTATATTGTCAGGAAATATGTTTATATATCGCGGGGTTTAACTTAAAAAACGTGAATTTCACATTTTGAAAATAGTTTATTGTCTAAATATCAGATCTCATGTAATGATTAGTGACATTCACAGGTGCAACAAAATGGGATGAACAAAGTGGAGTGGCAATCATGTGAATCCATTCAGAGAGTGTGCGAAAGGGGAAAGGTCAAATGAGATTATTTCAAAGACGTAAGGCAGGCAAGGCAAGTTCAATCCTCGCAGTGGTAACAGCATTCACTCTATTATTATCTGCATGTTCGTCGGGAAGCGAATCAACATCTTCATCTGGAGAGTCGGGTTCGGGGGAAAAAACAACTTTGAAAGTAGAAATCTTCGATCGGGGAAACACTCCGGCGGGCTACACCATTTCGGACAGTTATCTGACTCGCTTCATTCAAGAGAAGTTTGGTGATCCAAACAACATCGATGTTCAGTTTGTTCCAGTACCACGCTCGGAGGAAGTACAGAAACTTAACGTTCTGATGGCGAGTGGCTCTGAAGTACCTGATATCGTCTTTACCTACGATTCGGGAACATTCAACCGGTATGCAGAGCAAGGAGGTCTGACCGAACTTACGGATCTGATCAATCAAAGTGGTCCTAACCTGAAGAAGTTCCTGGGAGATGAAACGCTGGCCTACGGTCAATACGATGGACAACAGTTCGCGGTTCCAGGTAAACGTCTTGTACTTGGCAAGTACGCATCCTATGTTCGTCAGGACTGGCTGGATGCACTCGGATTGCCTTCCCCTGAGACAGCTGAGGAGCTGCATACAACACTGAAAGCCTTTAAGGAAAAAGATCCGGGTAAGGTTGGCACAGGACTTATTCCGATGGGGATGTCCATTGCCTCGGCTCAATATGAACCACTGATCTGGTCATTCATTGAACCGCTGACGGAAGAACAGAAATATACATTAACGCAACAACTGGGTTCCAATGACTATCCAACGTTGTTGCCTGGTTTCAAGGACGCTCTGAAATATATGAACACACTATATAATGAAGGATTAATGAGCAAGGATTTTGGACTCGACAAAGACAAGAAAAAGCTGTGGGAAGATGTATCTAACGGCAAAGTTGGATTCTACACCGAGGATGCAGGGGAGATTTATATCTCCGGTACGTACAAAAACCTGCAAACCAATCAACCTGGTGCAGTGATGACACCGATTGATGCATTCAAAAACTCCGAAGGCAAATTCGCCAAACCGGCATATGCACCCAATGCGATGTATGTCATGATTCCAAAATCGAGCAAAAATGCGGAAGCCGCGATGAAGTATCTGGATTGGATGGCTTCGGGCAACAACCTGTTCGATCTGCAATTCGGTGTTGAAAACGAGAACTATGAGCTCGTGGATGGAGTTCCACTGATCAAAGATGATGCTTCTCCTGAAATCGCAGGTCGTATCTATAATTCCGGTGACATTGCCATTATCGTCAATGGTAAATACGTTGGAGATGACAAGAAAAATGAAGAGGCTTATGTCGTACAGGTAGAGTCGAAGTATCGGGATGATATGCGCAAGTCGGTAGCGATCTCTAACACGGACACCATTCAACCGGTACGTTTCTCCAAACCGATTGACGCAGAAGCACGTTACGGTAACGGCTTGAAAGACAAGTTTATGGAGTTTTTCGTGAAAACAACCATTTCCAAACCCGCTGATTTTGAAGCTACGTATGACAGCATGATGAAGGACTACATGGCGAGCGGTGGTCAAGCAATCTTGGATGAACGTACAGAAGCTTACAAAGCGATGAAATAAGTAGAGTAGAGATCACATCTAATGTGTATGACAACAAAGAACAGGGATTTCATTAGGGTGATGGCAACATCGCCTTGATGAAGAATCCTGAATGACATGGGGGGAAGGTATATGAAAACAAGCATCTATTTCCGCAGAAACTGGCAACTATATGCGTTGCTCCTACTGCCCATGATCTACTTCATTATTTTCAAGTATGGGCCAATGTATGGCGTGCAGATTGCGTTCAAGGACTTTAACTTCTTTCAAGGGATCGCCGGTAGTGAGTGGATTGGCTTGGATGCATTCAGAGAAGTATTTCAAAATCAGGGATTCTACACGGCATTACGCAACACGTTAGTACTTAACATGCTGGATCTACTGGTTTCCTTCCCAGCACCACTTATATTGGCCATCTTATTGTTCGAGCTGAAGAAGGCCTGGTTCAAAAAGTTGGCACAGACCTTACTATACATTCCTCACTTTATTTCGTGGGTTATTATTGGAGGGATCGTACTTCAAGTATTCGGTACGCAATCTGGTTTCATTAACAATATCTTAATGAGCATGGGATTTGATCCATTACCTTTCCTTTCAGACAAAAACTATTGGCTCTTTACGTATCTTGCGGTAGGCGTGTGGCAGAGTGCAGGCTGGGGTACGATTCTGTATCTGGCATCTCTCACGGGCATTAACCGGGAACTCTACGAAGCCGCAGAAGTGGATGGAGCAAGTCGGCTACGCAGAATCTGGCACATCTCCTTGCCAGGCATCAAAACAACGATTGTTACCTTATTGATCATCAATGTCGGCAACATGATCTCTATCGGCTTCGACCGACCGTTTATAATCGGTAACGTGGCTGTACGTGAATACTCGGATGTGCTCAGCACATTTGTCTATCGTGTCGGTTTACAGTCTGGTCAAGTTACGCTCGCAACAGCTGTAGGTTTGTTCCAGGCATTAGTTGGACTTGTCTTCATACTCGGAGCAAATTATACGTCCAAGAAATTAACCGATGAGAGCATTATGTAGTGGATTGATTCACATATGATCTGTAAGGAGTGAGTGGGATGTCTGAAAACACGGCGAATCGAATATTCAACACGGTAAACGTCATTCTTATTATCATTACGATGGTGGTGTGTCTTGCACCATTCATTCATATTATTGCGATCTCGCTCAGTTCAAACCGGGCGATCGGTTCAGGAGAAGTTTCCTTTTTCCCCAAAGAGTTATCCTTTGAGGCGTATACCAAAGTATTTGCAGATGGATCGATGATTCGTTCCCTCATCTATACCATTTGGCTGACCGTCCTGAGTACGGTACTAAGCATGGTGATGACCATTGCAGCAGCTTATCCACTGGCGAAGAGTAATCTGAAAGGGCGCAAGTGGTTCATGCTTGTGATTGTGGTGACGATGTTCTTCAGTGGCGGCATTATCCCCGAGTACATTCTGATCAAAAATCTACATTTACTCGATAGCACATGGGGACTTATTCTGCCTGGATTGATTAGTCCGTTTTATATGATTATCCTCATTACCTTCTTCAGAGGGATTCCCGAAAGTCTGGAAGAAGCAGCAGGCATTGATGGAAGCAGCCACTTTGGAACACTTATGCGCATTATCTTGCCACTATCCCTTCCGGTTATGGCAACACTGAGCCTATTCTACGCGGTAGGACGGTGGAATGGTTTTCAGGATGCACTGATGTATATTACGAAACCTGAACTGTATCCTTTGCAATTGAAGTTGTATCAGATGATTCAGCAAAACCAGATTACAGAACTGATGCAGAACGAAGGTATTGGTGCTGTTCAAGTCCTGCCTGAGAGTCTGAAAGCAGCCAGCGTTATATTCTCAACGTTACCGATCCTGCTTGTGTATCCGTGGTTGCAGCGGTACTTTATCAGTGGCGTAATGGTAGGTGCTGTAAAAGGTTAATAGAGGTTGTTCAAAAAGTTCACTTTTGATTACGAATGATGCCTAGTGGCATCATCAGCATCGAATATGAAATTTAGCCGAAATGTCCGTTGCTCACGTAGTTGTCCTACGCTCCGCTACTCCATTTCTAGCTTAATTCCATCTTCTTGGTACTGAAAACTGACCTTTTTGAACACACACCTATAGTCTCGGGAGGTCCATGACATGACACAACGAAGGGTAGAGAAGATGTCGAAAGAGCAACAGTATCTTGTAAATCAGTCCATGTTGATGATGGATAGCTTCTATGACAAGGAAATGGATCTGCTTCGTAGTTTCGAAGAAGAGGATTCATCGCAGCACAGCACACGAGCCAGTGCACATTATGCGCTCGGATTGTTAATTCGAAATGAGCCTGGTGATGCGGAACGCGCGATACGAGTGTTCCACAAGGTGCTCGATGTTCAATATGACGCTCCGGATGAGATCTATCACGGAACCTTCGCGACCCGACCAACTGATGTGCATCCACCAGCGGGTCACTATGCTTGGAAATCTTTTGCGCCAGGCACGGCCTATTTCCTGGAACGCACCTTTGAGAAGGTGTCTGCGCAGTTTATCCATAAACTACAGGAAGAGGGTTCTCTGCTAACAGAGGCAGCAGACCCCAAACAACTGAAACACCTTTTTTATTCGGCAGTGAATCAGGTTCTGCCACCGGTCTGGATCAGCTATGATCCCAACTGGCGCGAGTTTATCGCTTGTGTCTGTGTGGTCGTAACTGCCGAATTTGTCGAACATATGCCGGAGACACTCATGAAACGGATGGACCATGCGATGGAACTGGCTGTTCAAGGGTCAATAGAACGCAGGTTATCCGACGTAATTCCCATGAACACGAATATTGAGTTAATGCATATTTTCATCACCCACTACTACGGCCATCGCTTGAACCGGACAGATTGGATTCGGCATTCGGATGAACAGGCGGAGGGATTGATGAAGGAGTTCGAACAATACGACGGCACATTCGCCGAGTTCAACACGACAACGTATTACGGGGTGGATCTGTCCGTGCTTGGCATGTATCGAAAGTATGGACTCACGGAACGTTTGATCGAAATTGGACACCGGATTGAACATGGGCTGTGGAATAACATTGCGCTATATTACAATGCCAACTTGGAGAATCTCTCCGGCCCGTTCTCCCGGGCGTACGACATGGAGATGCGAGAGCATAGTTCGATCGGTGTATTTATCTATCTCTTGCTTGGAGAAGGGTATGAATATCTGGCAGGAATCAACTGTGAGTCAGGCCATGATCCATTGATTGCGCTCCTTGGGGTGGATGTGCCCGCTGAAGCCGTGCCGTATTTCAAGGCTCATCAAGAAGATCGGCTTGTGCAGAAACAATTTATGGAACTGTGTGAGCGCAATGATCCAACGTCCAATCGAAATTTGTGTACAGCCAAAGCCTGGATTGGTGAGGACCGGATGATCGGGGCCATGTCGGGAAGTGTGAATACGAATGGACAGATGCATTCAGCTACGATCCACTGGCAGACAGAGACGGGTGAGCGTTATTATCTCCGCTTGATCCGCCGTGAGGTAGGCGAGGGGTGGAACAGTCATCTGCGCGGAGTAACGTTTGATGCGGATCTCACACCAGATTCGTTAACCATTGATGTGGAGCTGGATACGGCGGAAGAAATCGATGTTTATTTTGAAATCAGAGGGCCATCCCTTCGGCAACAGGACATTACACCAGCGTTATGGCAGTTCCCAGGACTTACGTGTACCGTGAAGGCTGAAGCACCTGAACCATCCGTGTTAATGTACGTGAATCATGCGGAGATCATCTATCGTTATGTGCCTGGGAAGACTGCAAACAGGATGAGATTTGAATTGACCCTCCGTGAAGACAACGGTTAGAGGGATGAATAGGTATATAAGATGAACTGAACATTTACACGAGAACGAAGAGTGCAGAACCGATCTGAAGAAGCGGAGCGTTCGCCTGAAAGCTTTCTGCAAGAAAGCTGCATCGGAAGATGGTACTGCAATTGGAGTGATCTAGTGTAAATTTTATTGGTTCAACTTATATAGATAGAGATAAATGGAATATGAATGGGCGATAGAATGAGAGACAGGAGGAACCAATGATGTATACGGACAAACAGGAATATTCGTTCTCAACATGTTGGAATATCAAACGTCATACGAACGGACAAGGCATGATCGAAGAGATCAAGTCTCTTGGATTCAAACAAGTTGAACTGAATTATAACGTTACGGAAGAGATGCTGCAGACGATAGAACCGATGATTGAACGTGGCGAGATCGGTGTATCCAGTGTGCATAATACATTCCCGCATGTGGCTGATCCCGATTACGGGACGGATTCCGTACTGCTTGGGTTCGATGATGAACCGCGCCGCAAACGGGCGATTGAGCTGTTACTTCGCTCAGCCGAGTACGCACATCGTTATGGGGCCAAGGCTGTCGTTGTACATCCGGGTGAGGTTCCGTTTGAATACAATATAGATGAAGTATTGAAAAAGATATACCACGATCAAGGACCGGATTCACCGGCATATCAATCTTTATGGCAAGAGATGCTGGAGAAGCGGGAAGATGGCAGCGCACATTACCTGAGCCTTATTCAGGAGAGTCTGGAAGAGGTATGTAACTTGTCGGAGCAGCGGGGATACGGGGTGAATTTCGGTATTGAGACCCGTTCACGCTGTTATCAGATGCCGACTTTGAACGAAGCGGGAACGATTATTGGACAAATGAAGGGCGCACCGCTTGGTCTTTGGTACGATATTGGTCACGGCATGATGATGGATCGAATGGGGCTGTACGATAATGTACGTGAGGCTAACACGTTGATTGATCACGTGGTTGGCGTGCATATTCATGAAACCGTAGGGTTGGCAGATCATTGGTGTCCATACATTCATAGCAAAGACATGACATTTTTTGATTCGTTTTTGGATATTATCGACCGTTCTCCGGTGAAAGTATATGAGCTGAAAGCCGCGTGCACACCGGAAGAGATTGATGAAAGTCACGGAATGATTAAGTCTCGCATTGCTGAACGTCAAGCGGCACGTCAGCGCGGGTAAAGGAGCAGACGTATCAAGCATGAATGCTCCTTATAGGAAAACCTCATAGTAAAGTAAATCAACAAATAGAGCGGTTCAGAACAAACCTCAGGTTGCGTTAGAGGGTGTTCTACTGCTCTTTTGTTGTTCTTTTAAACGGGTACATGTTTTTACCGTTTCTCAGGGAGTGTTACGTCACCGAGAATCCCTGCCTGATAGCCTTTGACTACAGCACCAATTCTGGACTTCACACCAAATTTCTGCGTAATAGAGGTTATATGATACTCCACTGTACGTTGACTGATCGCCAGATCCTGTGCGATCTCCTTATTGGTCATCTCCAGTGCAATGCGGTTAAGCACTTCCCGTTCAGTTGCTGTGAGTGATTCCTCCAGATTAGGGGATAACATGGTCTCTGGAATAAGAACATGTCCCAACATACTTTGGTGAATGGCGTTGATAATCTGTCCATACGTTGCTTGTTTCGACAAGTAGGCATGAACGCCCAGATCATAAGCTTTTAACTGGAATTCGTGATAGTTGTATCCGGATAACAATATAATTTTGACGGATAACCCGTATTGATCTTTCAATCTTCTCACAACCTCGAACCCGTCAAGCTGGGGCATGCGGATATCCATCACAACGACATCTGGTCGCAACGCCTCTACTTCGGATAAAAAAAGCAATGGATCGCTGAATGTTTTCATTACCTGTATGCCGGGTTCGCGGTTTAAGCGGTTGTTGAGACCTTCCATGACCAGGGGGTGATCATCAAGTAGTACGACTGTAATGGGTTCGCTCATTGTTCAGTTGCTCCTTTGGTTAAAGGCAAACGGATGTTGATTGAGGTTCCTTTGCCAAGGCTGGAATGTATGGTGAATTCTCCACCGAGATGTTGAATGCTGCTCTGTATGGATATCAAACCGAAGTGCCCTGTTGCAGTATCAAATGTGGTATGAACATTAAACCCCAAGCCGTCATCCTCTACTTGTAGAATCAAGTCAGTATCCCTTGTATGTACCTGAATGGAGCAAAACGACGCCTGTGCATGCTTCATCACATTCATAATGAGTTCGCGGATCGTCCGAAAGACGGTGGACTTCAGAGGTTCGTGCTTCAACTCTTCAGAGAGGGCGTTGTAGTTTAGTTCCATTCTGATGCCACTTTGTATTTGAAGTGTACGGATGAGCCATTGCAACGCTTCCTCGAGATCACTTCGATCCATAATATGAGGGTAGAGATCATCACATAATTGACGTATATCTCTCTGGGAAGCATACAGGCACTCCAGCCAAACAGCCGTTTGATCCTTATGCGTCTCTCCGGTATCGTGTAATTCCTCCAAATCACGAGACAGGAAAATCAGGTTTTGAAGCAGTTGGTCATGAAGGAAATAAGAGGTTTTCATACGCTCTGCCTGTTGGGCTTCCATCATAATATCATTGAACTGCCGATGACGGCGTATCTGGTGTTCATGAAGAGCTGTCTGGTCTACACGGTATTCATATCGCTTCTGCAGATCGGATAAGAGTCTGCCATTGACGAGCATTCGAATTGCTTCCAGCCTGCCTTTATCAATGATATCCTGTTCCTCTGCTGAAAAAAGGGTGCGATTTTCTTTGTGACCAATGCCCAGAAATCCTATCGTCTCCGTAGTGGGCTCACCCGACAGCTCCCAAACCTGTGCCAAATCAACTTTCTGTCGTAAAACTTCAATATCCAACGCCTGGTTATCTATATTCTGAATGGAAGCAAAAACCCCTGTACCTTCCTGAGAATATCTGTGCTTATCATCAATCCATATGACAATTACACCTTCAATATCCAGCATCTTGTGGAACATCTCGGCAAACACGTGAATCATGTCCCGCATGTTTTGCTGCTCAGCCATTCGCACAGTCAACCGAAGTTGCTGGTGTTCCAACCAGTCTTTGTTAAGTTTGTTTTTCTTGCGTGAGCGTGTGAGCATGTACTGATATACCCAAGTGATCAGCAAAAACGAGACAAACAGTAAGCTGATATGAATTAACGAATGCAGGTGAGAGGCGGCCAGAAACAGTAAAAAAACGATTAAAACATATTGTCCATGAATCATCAATCTTGGAATAACCAGTTTCAAGTCAAGCATACTCCGTTGTACAAGTACATAAGTGAACATCCATGATAAAGGCAGAAATCCAATTAATGTGTACTCTACAGGCAATAATGGTTCACCTTGAAGCAGGGTTGGAATAGCAAAACATATGATGAAGGGAATCAGGCTAACAAGTATTCCTGTTAACATGAGCAATAGCTGGTTCTGCTCCTTGCGATTGTAGCTTTTACGATAAACCCATGTCATCCAGATTAAGATCAGAAGGGTTGCACAAAGTATAAAGTTAAGCAGATTGGTTGGACCAGACGGCGCAATAGGAGTACTGACGGTGGTAATGCCTTGGTTGATCTGAACATAGGTCATCATCCACTGCTTGATGTACAAAAATACTAGGCCTGCAGAATAAGCAACTGCAATACCTCTGCTGATAAATAGTAACCACCGGAAACGATGCAGACGGGTACGGAATACAAAAGACACATAAAAAGCAGTTAGACAGTAAGGTAACCATGCCGCACAAAAGGCCAGAATATAATTGGATAAAGGCAACTGGGATGTGTATATCGTCAGTATACATATGGCCATGGACAGGTTAAGGAGGTAGAACAGGCGCATCACTCGTGAACCGGGTTGGTTAAAGAAGGCATAGGTTCCGGTCAACAATAGCAATAATTCTACTATGGATGAGAAGCCGATGTTGAACCATTCACGTGGTCCAGGCTTCATGGTATGTTCGGATGCCTGACCGTGAGAATTCTCAACGCCGATGGTGTAGGCTTCAGTCACTAAGAATACACCTTTTTGATGGAGTAACCGGACTTCTCTTTTGGGTTCCAAGGAGATAACTGTGTCACCTGATCTAATCCCGGATGCATATGCTAAACCTTGCGAATCTACATCATGTACTGCCCAAGAATTGGAGGCATTTGGTGTCAACGAAAGTCCGATATAAGGATTCATAAATGAAGAGATATGGATATACGTGGCTGTCACTATAAAGCACAACATTGTTACAAACCACACGATATTAAATTTAGTTTTCATGAATCTATGTAATGAGAGTCCTAGTCGCATGGTAAAATCATCCGTTCTTATAAAATGTATCATTGGTAAAATGAAGTGGAAAAACAAGCCATGTAGCAATGACATGGCTTGCCGAGCATCACTCTATGTTAATGTAGCAGAGTGCCTAACATTTTGTACATCAAAACTGATGATTCCTGCCTGAGCATAGGTTGCTTCGATCTATAATCCACAGCACCGGTGCTAGATACAGATACTTCCGGACCGTATAGACCTAGAGCAACCACAAACTGGACACCTTCTTCAGCCCAACGATCCTGTGAACCGATGAGATCGGCAGTTACGGCAGGTGCGCCAAGGAGTTGTTGTGCCGTTCTTGATATGATCACCGCGGCCTCTTGCCTTGTTATGGCTTGCTCGGGATGGAACAATCCACGAGTATTACCTTGTACAATGCCCAGTTCAAGGGCAGTTTGAATGTAGGCGGCGTAGGGACTTGATTGGGTATCTTTAAATTTTGGTGGTTGAGCTGAAATGGACATCCCGCTTATGCCCACAACCTGTGTTACAAACTCCCCACGACTTACAGGCTTCTCTGGTTCAAATAGGGATTGATCCTGGGGATACAGGCCAATCTGTGTTAAGCGATAGATGTACGGAGCATAGGGATGGTCTTCTGGCACATCTTCATAAGGTCTGGCTTCTGGCAATTTCTCGGACCAGCTATCTGACTTGTTGTAATAGAAATACGTGATTTCACCTGACTGATTTTTTTTGAAACCAGCAAGCTTGCCGTCCTCATCCATGAACAGCATGTCCTTAACGGGGGTTAAGGTGTGAGTGCCATAAGCATCTATAACCTGAAGACCTTTCTCTGTTGCTGAAATATCATACAACCATGCGGGCAAGCGGATATCCCGATATAGTCCCTCATAGGTACGAAGTGAAGACTTGGGTACGCTATAATCACTATAATGCGTCTTGTTGTTTGGATAAAAATGATCCATAAATGCTTGGAAAAGCGCTTCTCTCACATCTGGTCCATCACTGTTGGAGACGATAAATAGTCCAGTCTTCTCGTTAGGCAACAGCCACAGATTGGAGTGGAATCCGTCAAGATCACCTGCTTTACTCACCACTTTACGTCCATGATTATACTGCGAATAGGTGGATTCGAATCCGTAACCTGTGCCAGGTATATCCGGGTGTATGGAGACATCCAACGTTTGCATCGCTTGGACGGATGACGGTTCGAGTATACGTGCACCCTGGTACGAACCTTGATTGAGTTGCGCAAGCATAAAGTGAGCCATATCCCGTCCAGTTGTGATTAATCCGCCCTCAGGGGAGCTGTCCGGTATATTGGGATATTGCGGAAGCTCCTGTCCTTCAGCGCCATAAGGAGTTGCGAGTTTACTCAGTGTGTCTTTGCTTAGTGTAAAATGGCTATCCGACATATCAAGAGGGTTGAATATATGCTGTTGTACATAAGTCTCAAACGGAAGTTTGGACTGTTTCTGAACAATGTAGCCCAAGAGTGCATAGCCGTAATTGTCGTAACGGAAAACTTCTCCTGGATTGCGAACAACGGACGGTTTGTTGTCCTGGATGAATTGCTCAAGCGGATAAGAATGATTCAACTCCCTGGGTATAGCTGCTGCATCTGTAAAATCAAACCCGCTGGTGTGGGTCATCAGATGATCCAATGTTAACGCTGTTCCGGTATGGTTGGTCAGATGCAAAGCGTCTGTGTATGCGCTGATATCCTGATTAAGTTTTACTTTACCTTGCTCTGCCAATTGCATAATAGCGGTTGCTGTCAGCGTTTTGGAGATGGAGGCTACACGGAATAGAGTAGAGTCGGCGTCGACTGGGATTTGTTTTTCCACATTGGCATAACCATATCCTTTATTCAAAACGATCTGTTGATCGTGAACAACGGTAACTACGGCACCTTTCAGAGCAGACTTCACTTCAGGTTGGGCGAAGAATTGATTGATGAACGATTCAGTTTCCTGAGGACTTACCTGAGGAAGAGGGAGACTGCTCTCTGCCGATACACTGGTTATTGTGGTGAAACTTAGAGATGTCACCAGGAGGATGTTGGCTACGGCACGTTTCCAATTAGGATTTGATTTGTAGCTGTGTTGTTGTTGTCGAGTTGGACATGTTGCTACGTGAGATTTCATGAAATTCTCCTTTGAGTTGAGATATGTTCGTTCTCTTACATTTAAGTACATCTATAATTTATCAGTTCGAATGTAATGGCGATTCCGTAGTACGCACTTATTACGGCAGGACTTCCGCAAACCTTTTTGCGTGATCCCGCAATTGTGGAGGATGAAGAGTGAGTTTGGAATGATCTTAAATATATGAAAAGAGGTATTTGTCATGATGGACCCAACGGGGATCTCGACAAATACCTCTTTTTGTTTCGTCTTTTATTTTCCATGCAAAGCGACATAGTGCAAAGGAATTGGGAAGTAGATTTTATAAAACTACTCGTACATCCGTCGTTCAAGTTCAGCATAGGCAATCGCAGGATCATCACTGGAATTATCAATATAAGCGACGGATGAAGCAGGGAGAGGCCAGGCTATTTCTTTACGGACGAGAGAAGCTGTGAAGGCATCCCAGTTGGCTAACTTCCATTCATCTAGTGGGGATTGTCTTGCTGAGATTCGTTTGTGATACAACGCTTCATTCTCAAGATAAATATAGGCCACACGCACATCCGTATCATCCAGGGTATGTCTAATTCGAGCGAGTTCCTGCTCGATCCAGTCAGGGGTACCGATTTCTTTGGTAAATGGCCCCACAACAATCGTATCGATACCCAACTGAACGTTATCCAGAGCGGCGTCCATCGTAATGCGGTACCCAAGATCACGGCACAACCTTTTGTATTCAGGCGAATCTCGGTCGGAAGGATCAAGTCCCTGAAGGGTCATGATCGCCTCAGCCGCGGGACGAAGCAAAATATCCATATCAAAGAAAGCCGCTTTATGTTTACGGGAAAGGGCTTTGGCAAGGGTGGTCTTGCCACTTCCGGCCCCGCCGAGAAAGAAAATTAGTTTGCTCATGAATGTAATGCCTCCTTAGTATGGTGCAAGTGCGTGTAAGATGTGAGCTAATATCATTTGCTTATTTTAGCACAATCCATAACAATCTCACTTCATCACCTGCGAAGGAAACCAGATATGACGCAGGTTTACCCAGCCCTGGCTGTTGAAAGATAGACCACGCACGGAAGGCAGATAAGCGGTTTCTACCGGTTTTTCGGATAAATGGAACAGTAAATTCTGACCAACCAAAAATTGCTCAATTCGATCTAATTCACAAGTTCGATCCGCAGCGATGGGAGAGGCGATGATGGTTTGCAAGATCTCATGGATCGTTATACGAGTAGAATCTTCCAGATGCTCAGACAACGTGGAGTAAAGATCATACCTGCGCAGTTCTTCGTCCCTGTCCCGAATGAGAGAGAAGAGAATCAGATCAGATTCCAGCCGCAGATTTCCTTTGAACTGCTCCATCGTAGCGGTTCGGACGGTACAGGAGAAACCGCACAGCTCCAGTATGGACGCCAGATGTTGGGCATCCCTGCGATACTGTGGGATGGTCGCAATTTGCAGTGAGATGGGAGTGGACGAAGTAAGTCGTTTAGTAATATCTCTAAATCCCTCTGGGTCAACCATCCCGGTATTCACCGCACTAAAATCAGTCTCCACGACTTCAGAGTCAACTGCATGTCCGTCATCTCTATACATTCCAGCAAGGCATGACTGAAGGTGTGCTCTTACTTCCGGATCGTTTAACGGTCCGGTTTTTTGTGTATTACACGTGAGTAATTTATGAACCATTACACCTGCACTAATCTGTGTCCATTCTGCACCCGCAGATGAAGACGGATTATGAACAAGATGAAAGAACGGAGTTTCGATATCTTGGCTATCGTCCATTTTTGCCGAGGCACTCCACGGAATCTGCAGGATATCTACCCGGTCCATATGTGCTCTACCCTGAAAATACGATGAAAAGGCTTCAAGTCTGCACAAGTGATCATCCCAAGCGGTGACCTTGAACGGTCCCGTCCCAACAGGTTTTTGCATCCCATGCACATCACCCGAATGCTTCATCTTATGTTCGTTTGTTCCTGGTGAGGGTACAATCGCCGCGCGACTTGTTGTCAGGAAGGACAAAAACAATTCATGAGGATCTTTAAGCTGGAAACACACGGTTAAGGAATCGACCGCTTCAATAGATAGAATCTGTTTACTTACATCACGGTACAGTGTCCGGCGATCTGTAGATTGCAGCCGTTCAAACGTATGAACAATATCATGGGCTGTCAACAACTGACCATCGTGAAATGTAATACCTTTTCGCAAATAAAAGATCCAGGTCTTTCGGTCTGCACTGACATCCCAGGTATGAGCGAGACATGGGAGGATCTCTCCCTGTTCACCCCGCTGAACCAACCCGTCAAAGACATGGCTGGTAACAAAGGATTCAGCTAATAGATTAATGAACAGCGGATCAAGCGCATGAAGCTGTTGGCGCAGGGGCAACCGAAGCGTATCAATCTGCTCATTATTGGTGCCGGCTTCCGTATGATGTCCTGAATATCCAAGCAACCACTGGTTTAGATGATCCTGCATGATTGTTGAACTGGAGAATGCGCTCACCTGCTCGGCAGCTTCCTGTAACTCCCGGCGATTCATGGCCTGCATCATATATTCTGCGGCGATTTGATCAGCCGGAACAAGCAAGGTCAGTGAAGAACGTCGACCCCGGCCACGCTGGGAAACCCAACGAATCCAATCATGGGCAACCATCTTTTTGACAATCGTTAACGTATTGCGGTGTGTACAATTTAGCAACTCAGCGAGATCGGCGAGTGTAAGTTCATGTTCTGTGTGGTGACCGTAATGACGATGTAACAGCAGATATTGCTGATGTAATTTCAAGTGTTGATTCCCTCCTGGAGGTGAACTCTGACGTATTCCTCTAAAATAAGAAGTTTTGTCGATTTTAATTTCTATTTATATTCCTATTTTATCATCTAGAATATAGCATAGAAAGGTTAATGGAGGTTTTTCCCATGATTGATAAAATAATGGCTTCACCGCAACGCGCTCTAATCACGCTACTGTCTGCATGGATGCTGGCGATCATTCACCAGTATTTATTCTATGGTAATGAGATTGGCGTATCGTATCCTATCTTTGTAATTCTCTTTTATGTGTTCATGTATCTGTTTGCAAGGGATCGCATGAGGTCTTTCAAGTTCATTGATGCTTTTGTAGCGGCTGTAGTGCTATTGTTGTCGCTAACGTTCCTGTTATACGACAATGAACTGCTGTATGTTCTTAATTTTCTGGTTGTACCCGGCGTAGTTATTTTACATATGACGTATCTGATGGGCAGAAAACAGAAGCAGTGGTGGGAGATTGGTTTGATTGGTACGGCTATTGACCACTTGCTGCCTCAAGCCATACGTCATTGGGGGACTGTTGCTGCTATTGCTGTGAGAGCAGGCGGGCGTGGCATGGGCAAATCCCAGAAAACAGTTGTTTTCAAAGTGCTCATTGGTCTTGTGGCGTCCTTGCCTATCCTCATTGTAGTCGTTGCATTACTGTCCTCCGCTGACGGGGTCTTTGATCAGTATTTAGCCGGTTTTCCGGAGTGGCTGAATCAATTGGCTTTTACTCCAGGGATACCGAGAATCATCTGGATTGTCATCGCAGGTGTATTGCTGTTCGGTTATGTATGGGGATTTGTACAGCCAATGCAATATGAGGCAGAGAAGAGAGCGAACGCACATTGGAAAAATGGAGTAGCATCCACGGTTGATAAGCGTGATCACACCTATATATTCTCTCCTGTGGACCCGGCCACTGAAGGTAAGGTTACAAATAAGATTACACCCGAGCCCGAACGCACTCCGATTCAGCGGGAACCATTCAGATTGGACCCCATCATTGTGGGGACGATGCTGATTGTCATTAACTGTGTGTACGTTTTGTTTGTACTTGTACAGTTTTCGTATCTGTTTGGTGCAGGAGAGGGGCATCTTCCGGTAGATCTGTCTTACGCAGATTATGCTAGAAGTGGATTCGCAGAGTTAATTCTCGTCACAGGTATTAACTTCTTTATTCTTATTGTTGCTTTGCAGTATACCCGTTCGAGTGGCAAAACGGGTTCCATCGTGCATCAGGTACTTCTCTTGATTCTGGTCAGTTGTTCAGCAATTATGTTGTATTCCGCGTTTATGCGCCTAAATCTGTATGAGCAGGCATATGGATATACGTACATCCGCTTCCTGGTACACGCATTCATGATCTTCCTCGCACTCCTGTTGCTGATTGCTGGCCTTCGTATACGGTACACATCAATACCGCTGATCCGCTGGTATATCGTGCTGGCGCTCACAGCTTATGTTGCAGTCAACTATGTGGGCATGGATAAACGGATTGCCGAGCTGAATATTGAACGTTATCATCAGACTGGCAATATTGATGCAACCTATCTGGCAAGTCTGTCGGCAGATGCAGTTCCGTTACTTCGAGAGTTTGCTCAGGAGGAGTATCCGGATCTTAAGAGGGAAATGCTGGAACGTCAAGCCTACCTGGACGAGGATGCATCAGATCGTTCATGGCCTTCTTATAACGTGGCGAGACACCGAGCTGAGCTAGAAATGTCCAAAATGAGAACGGAATAGCTGAATAGTCGTTGTTTTCACGTACGGATTTATGCAAAAACAATATGTAAGTGTTATAATATAAAAACTAACCTATAAAGGGGGTGAATCCCTTGTTTGAACTGCAGGAGTTATTACCATATTTATTCTCAATTGGACTCATCTTCACCGTCAGTTATGCCTATATTGCCCATCTTCACTGTGGCATGACGGAGTACTGGATGGAAGGTGGCGCCGGTGGTGGACTTGAACCTGTTCTTCCCGCCCTGTGTTTGGACAGACAGCATAGACAGGAAGACTGGAGCCGCATGATTAGACGAAGAGAAGCGCCCGATGAAGATGAACCAGATTGTCATTCCTCGTTGAACGATTGGTCAACAAATCAACGAGGAGGATATATATGGAACATAAGACTAACAAGGGATTCACTTTTACTTCGGGCAAGGGACGGATCTATGGCCTGATTGTCATTTTGTTTGCAGTCATGCTGCTTGCCGGATGCAGCAACAACGTGTCGGAGATTACTTCATCGACACCGGGATTTTTTAATCACTACATTGTATTTCCACTGTCGTATCTGATTCAGCATATTGCTACCATATTTAACGGAAGCTACGGGGTCGCGATTATTGTAATTACGCTGGTCATTCGTTTAGCACTGTTGCCCTTGATGATGCGTCAAGCCAAGTCCCAGCAGGGAACACGAGTCATCATGAACGCCATGAAACCCGAGATGGATGCGCTCAAGAAAAAATATGAAGGCAAAAATGATCCTGCTGATAAGCAAAAGCTGTCTCAGGAAACGATGGAGCTATACAAGAAACATAAGTTCAATCCGCTGAACATTGGTTGCTTGCCGATGCTCATTCAGTTGCCTATACTTTCAGGTATTTACACAGCCATCCGACTTACACCGGAGTTGTCCTCCCACTCGTTCCTGTGGTTCAAACTGGGAGCGCCGGACTACGTACTCGCTGTGGTGGTCGCGGTCATATATCTGATTCAAGCCAAGGTATCACAAGTCAATATGGCGCCTGAGCAGCGAAAACAGTTCGCCATTATGGGTTATCTCTCCCCATTGATGATGGCATTCTTTTCTCTTACAGCTCCGGCAGCGATGCCGCTCTACTGGACAGTTGGGGGTTCATTCCTGGTACTACAGACATTATTGTTCCGTAAAATGTACCCGGTGGAACATCCACAGGAGCCTGTGGTTGTGGAAGTAAGTAAGAAAAAGAATAAAAAATCCAGCTCCGCCAAACCTTCTCGGAAACCTGCAAAGTCTTAATAAATTTGGTCGCAGGTGACAAGAGAAACATGGTGACTACGTAATCTTGTTAAATACAATAAACATAATGAAGAAGCCTGATCCATATGGATCAGGCTTCTTTTTTGTACTATCAGGTGTTCCTTTTTAGTTTTTTACGAAAACGGATGGAAAGCATAACGTCCACTGCCTGTTCCCCAATATCACTTAATGATATATACTTACCTGATCAAATGTGATATTGATAATCAATATCAATTATTGAGTGATGTATACATTGGAAAAAGTGAAACGAGGAGTGCGGATAGATGCAAGAGGAAGAAGCAAGACAGGGATTTACACCGGAGATGATTGATATGATGGCCAGTATCTGGACACGTTCGATTATTACATTAATAGATGTACGCTTTCAGAATGTAGCGTCACAATACCCGTTGGAGCAATATAAAATGCCTAGTAGCATGTTTATCTATGCATATGGGGGTGAAGCGCAAATCCAACTGAATGAAACCACATTTGCACTGGAACGCTTCGGTTTAGTTCACGGCGGGAAGGGGAGCCTGCTCAGTATTACACCTAAAGAGGAGATGGTGAAGACCTTTATGGTGTTTTATAGAGCAGAATCACCTCTCTTTTTCAAGAAACATCTGCAACAATTACTGGAGCAAGTAAATCCATTTGTTCAACAGTTTGGTTATACGCCAAGTAATCCCATCTTGTTACGTGATTGGTTCCAACGAATGATGAATGGCTGGAAACGTGGCAAGGCGATGGATCAGCTACAGGCCAAAAGTTTTCTATATCAATTGATTCATGAGGTGTATAGGGATTTGGAGGGTGGTGAGATTCGGTATCTCCAGCCAGACCCAGCTTGTTCTGCCAAGATATATCTCGATAAACATTACAGGGAGCCGATTATGTTTCAACAAATTGCCGATATGTTTGGGATCAGTGGTGGACAATTGACGCGTTTGTTCAAAAAAAGGGAAGGGATGAACTTACAGGAGTATCTCATTCAGAGAAGGATTGAAGCAGCCTGTCATGACTTGAAACATACAGAAGCGACGGTTAAAGAAATCGCAACTGGAGCTGGTTTCGCAGATGAGAAAAACCTGTTCCGCATGTTTAAGAAGCATTACAAGATGACGCCAAGTGATTATCGGAAAATAAACGCACTATCCATGCAGGTTGATGGTATTGATAATGATTCTCATCTCCCTTACGATGAGAGGGAACTAGCGAGTCTAGTCAAGTCTTATAGAGATGGGGAATCAACGATGTTTGGAACATTAAGAAGTAAAGAAATGATTTTGGCGGCGGCGATAAGCATGATGCTCTTATTGACGGCATGTACGTCGGGGACGCCAGCGAATAATGGGGGAACGGCAAATACAACACCTGCGCAGACACAGCAGGCGACACAACAAGAAGGGTCGGAGACAAAAGCTTCAGAAGCAGTCTCGCAGACCAGAACGATATCCACAGTTAAGGGTGATGTTGAGGTACCTAATAACCCTCAGCGAGTTGTAGTCGATTATTTGGTTGGTGATGTGGTAGCCCTAGGTGTAACTCCTTTAGGTGTGGCTAGAGCTGCACGGGGAGAGACAGAGCCTGTTTATGCTAACCAGATTACAGACTCCATAAAAGTAGCCATGGAGCCGGAAGATATCATGACGCTTGAGCCGGATCTTATCATTTTGGCATGGAGTGATGAGTCGTATGATGATTTATCCAAAATTGCCCCCACCATTTATGTTCCCTATGGTGATATGACTACAGAAGAGCGGATACAATTTATTAGCGATGTTTTGAACAAACAGGAAGAGGCTAAGGATGTTTTGAATGCTTATACCGGAAAAATTGAAGAAGCAAAGCTAGCTTTTCAGAATGCGGGCCTATCCGATGTAACCATTACGGTTGGAGAATTCAGTGATAAAAGTAACTACATAGCTGGAGCCAAGCATGCCGTTGGCGAGCTTGTTTACGATGAACTTCAATTGCAGGCACCTTCAAAAGTCCAAACGGATATTATCGATGCAGATAAATATTGGGGCGATGTCTCCATGGAAGTATTACCCGCTTACTCTGGGGATTATATGATCTTCTTAGGAGATGGAAACGTTGCTTCTGATAATGCAGTGTGGAATGCCATACCTGCTGTGCAACATGATCGGATCGTAAAGGTAGATTCTTCGCTATCTTGGTCCACCGACGTAATGACTTCCAGTGCATTGATTGATTATATTGTTAGTCAATTGCTGGCATTAGCTAAATAAGAGTTAAAATGAAATTTTAATTGAGCACTCCAAATTTTCAAACATGACCAGTCGAATTTATGGACGTTACTATCCATATTCGTTTGGATTGTAAATAGGTGATGAAAGGGAAACGAGATGAAAAGCAAGCCTGAACAAAAACGCCGTGGGGCGATGAACTTCACCATGTACATGGTAGTAGGGCTTGGATTAACGGTTCTCATGTCGGCGGCATCAATTATGTTTGGTGCTGCTGATATGAGGTTAGCAACGGTATGGGAGGCTATTTTCCGATTTGATCCAATGCTCACTGAACATCAAATTATTCAAACCATGCGTCTTCCGCGTACCGTAGCTGATCTGATCGTTGGGTGCAGCCTTGCGGTATGTGGCGCTATCATGCAGGGGACAACGCGTAATCCGCTGGCCGACTCCGGGCTGATGGGGATTAGCTCTGGCGCAGCATTTGCAATTGCACTATGCCTGGCCTTTCTGCCGGGTTATTCGTATTGGCAGATGATGATGTTCGCTTGTCTGGGAGCAGCGATCGCCACCGGTATGACTTACTTTACCGCGTCATTGGGCAATCGCGGAATGACGCCTCAGCGACTTGTACTGGCAGGTCTGTCTATTTCAATGTTGTTTG
Source organism: Paenibacillus sp. FSL K6-1122 (assembly GCF_037977015.1). Taxonomy (NCBI): domain Bacteria; kingdom Bacillati; phylum Bacillota; class Bacilli; order Caryophanales; family Paenibacillaceae; genus Paenibacillus; species Paenibacillus sp. FSL K6-1122. The sequence goes on from NZ_CP150272.1 coordinate 3,120,837, forward strand.
GCGCACTCAGTCAGTACTTGGCGATCAATTATAACCTGGGCCGAGCATTGACATTCTGGACAGCGGGTAGTACAGCGGGGGTCAAATGGGGAGAATTGCTGATTATCTCACCGCTCTTTGTTGGTGGTATACTGCTGGCACTGGCGCTGTCCCCTTCCGTTACATTGCTCAGTTTGGGAGATGATGTGGCAAGTGGACTCGGCATTCGTAGCGGACTGGTCAAGATTTTGTCGACAATTATTGTACTTGTGCTGACTGGATTGGCTGTTGTTGTTGTTGGCCCTGTTGGTTTTGTGGGTCTGATCACCCCGCATATTGTGCGATATATGGTAGGTGTCGACTATCGATACATTATTCCGGCAGCGGCTTTATATGGTGCGTTGCTGACCGTATCGGCTGATTTGGCTGGACGTTTGATCAATAAACCGTTCGAAACGCCGATTGCCATTATATTTTCTATCATTGGTGTGCCGTATTTTCTCTTCTTGGCTCGAAGACAAAGGAGGGAATATGAATGATCAAGCGGCGTTATACGATGAAACGAGGCATTATCATCAATGTAGTGCTTATGGTGCTCATCCTTGTGTTTGCGATCATTAGCATGAATTCTGGCAAAATGAATCTTTCACCGCTAGAAGTGCTGAACGTTCTCATAGGAAACGGTACCGATAAGCAAAATCTGATTGTGTTTGATTTTCGTTTGCCACGAATTGTACTTTCGATCTTGGTAGGTCTGGGAATGGGAGCGGCGGGGGTCGTGATGCAGAGTTTGCTGCGTAATGACATGGCTAGTCCGGGAACACTGGGAATTAGTTCGGGATCGGGTTTGTTTGTCCTGTTCTTCGTTGTATTCATTGCATCCACAGGCAAGAGTTCCTTTATTGCTCTGCCTCTGTTGGCTTTTGTTGGCGGACTATTGGCAGCGGGTTTGATCTTCTTATTATCGTATCGCCGCGGACGAGACATCTCGCCAATCGGTTTGATCTTGACCGGGGTCGCGTTAGGAAGCGGGTACGGGGCGCTGACGACCTTCTTGACACTCAAGCTGGATGATTCGCAGATGAACTTCATGCTGTATTGGCTGGCGGGAAGCCTATGGGGCGATGATTGGGGTTATATTTCCATACTGACACCATGGGTCTTGATCTTACTCGGCTATATTTTTTACAAGGCTCGCATACTGAATGCCCTCCATTTGGGCAATCAGACAGCACAGGGGCTTGGTGTTTCCGTGAAGCGACAGTTCTTGGGGTTGTCAATCGCTGCTGTTGCTTTATCCTCTGGCAGTGTAGCTGTGGGAGGCAGCTTCTTTTTCGTTGGATTGATCGCTCCGCATATGGCCAGAAAACTGGTCGGTCCCGATCACAAATTGCTCATTCCGGCTGCCAGCTTGGCTGGGGGACTAGTCGTGGTGTTGGCTGACACGATTACGCGCACGGTTAGCCTCGTAGGAGATGTGCCAACAGGAATCGTTATTACAGTTATTAGTGTTCCATATTTTCTTTATTTACTAGCAAAAGCCAAATAACACAATCAATGATATAAAGTTACCCTGTATTACCGTTATGCTTCTTAATCAATAGCATATAAAAAAGGATGCCATTACGAAGATATCGTATTGGCATCTTTTGATTTTTTCTTATTTGATAGTCAAGTGGATTACTAGAAAATTACATCAGGATTTATATGGCAGGTTCATCCGACAGCTGAAAACGGGAAACGAAATACCAGATGAGCTCGCGACGTGAGGATACCTTGGTTTTGGCGAAAATGGATTTTAAATGATCCTGAACCGTGTAGACGGAAATATGCATCGCAGCAGCAATTTCCTTGGACGAATAGCTGCGTAGCACATATCCGAGCAGTTCCCGCTCTCGACTGGATAATCCATGGCTTTCAGCGAGCAAGGGCAGTAAATCCTGTGGCATCGCCTGCTCCAAACGGATAGCAATCTGATCCGGCCCTGTAAGCTGTTGCATGAGACTAGCATGAAGTATGAGGTAACGCCCATCCGGAAGTTGGATGCAAACTTTGGAGGGTGATTCGGGAGCGATCTGAGTATCCACGACCAGTTCTGCCCGATTCTTGCGCTGCAGGTGGGAACTCACTGCACGTACCGGACGGGGCAGAACATCAGGCCCTACATGTTCCAGCTTGCGCAATTGGGACAGCCAATATTGAGCGGAGGCGTTCAGGGATAAGAGCTGGAACGTGTCTGAGGTGATCAAAATTCCGGGTTCCTCGGGACTTTCACTCGTGATCTCATCGATCAGTGTCAAGCTCGTGGACCGCAGCATCGATGCAATAGAAGCGGTCCAGGACTGAATCATCCACCGCTCCTCCTCTGTAAAGACAGCACTTTCTGTCTTACGATACAGGGTCAGATATCCCCAGCAAGCGTCTCCACTAACCAATACAGCACGTAGTTCATCACCGAACCCCGCTGGCTGAAGAATGTTGATATAACGTTGGCTTTGTTCAAGCTGTGAGTTCATAGACGTATGAAGTGTAGCTGTATGCTCACCGCTGCGAATTAATTCAGCGTATTTATGTATATCTTCTTCCATGTATTCATTGATGAATAACCGATCATGAATGGCCTCAATGCCATCTTCTGTCACAGCTCCTGTGGAGAGAAGAGTCAGAGGATCAACGGTAGTGAAACAGTATGCGTCGTAATGTACAACCGTATGGATCTGCTTGAGAACAGCTTCCCGATAGGTATGTGAGGTCCAGGTTCCTTTTTCAAGAGAAGTGATAAGTCTGTGGTTCCGATCAATACGTGATGTCAACAAGATTACTCCTCTCTCTGTGCGCATATCCCAATGTTCTGGGATTGTAGGCTCGCCGTATCCTTCTATAATGAAATTAGACGAACAACGAGTCAAGTCTAACTTCAATTCAAGAGGAGTGCGGTGTCCATGAATCACAATCTATCACCGATGAGCTGGGAAACAGCAGATGTTCATCGTTACGAACAATCGATAGCCCTGAAAATTCCGGGTTATTCTCATATGCATGATCTAATGGAACGGCTGCTTTCAGCATCTTTCGCGAATAACAACGATATTCATATCCTTGTTGCCGGTGCGGGAGGGGGAAAAGAAATTGCTCTGCTCGGATCACGTCATGCCGGTTGGACATTGACTGGAGTAGATCCATCACAGCCCATGCTGCAACTTGCTGAGAAACGAGTCACGGAAGCGGGCATCGGTTCCAGAGTGAAACTGCAACCTGTCACGGTTGAAGAATTGCCGGAGGATATTGTATATGATGGGGCGACAAGCATGCTCATGTTACATTTCCTTCAGGGGATGGAGACCAAGAGAACGTTTCTGACCAGCCTCGCAGCTAGACTTAAACCGGGTGCACCACTGATCATTGCGGCTGTAAATGCCGATCTTCGTTCACCTGCACATCCAATCATGATGCAAGCTTGGAAGGATCACATGTTGAGTGTGGGCGTCCTTCCTGAAGAGTGGGAGCGCTTTGCTGCTTCCCTGGGCCGTGAATCCGATCCAATATCCTCTGAAGAGATGACTCAGCTACTGACCGAATGCGGTTTCTCACATATTACACGTTACTTCGGGGCGTTCTGGGTGGAGGGGTATTATGCAATTCGAAACTAACGTGAAGCCTATGAAAGATCAGATCTGGGTGGTTGGTGGTTATGGTCAAGTGGGGCAGATGATATGTACTCAACTGGGGAAATTGTTCCCGGGTAAAGTATGGGCTGCGGGTACACGCATGAACCGTGCGGAAGAGTTCAGCAGGTCTACAGGTGGTGCTGTGCTACCACTTCAACTGGATGTAACACGACCTGTAGAGCCATCCATGTTAAGGCCTGTGAAGCTGGTCATCATGTGTGTGGATCAGAGCGATACCCGGTTTGTTGAAGCCTGCGCACAAGCCGGAACCGACTATATTGATATTTCTGCAAAATATGATTTTCTCGCCCAGGTGGAACAACTGCACACCAAAATGCAACGTTCCAAATCGACCGCGATCCTCAGCGTTGGATTATCACCTGGAGTGACTAATTTGCTTGTGCGCGAAGCGACCATGCATATGGATCAGGTGGAGGAAGCAGACATTACCGTAATGCTGGGACTTGGAGAGAAGCACGGAAAAGCTGCCGTGGAGTGGACCGTTGATCAGATGAATGCCACCTACCAAGTGATGCAAAAGGGCAAACCTGCTGAGGTACAAAGTTTCGGAGATGGCAAACGTATTGATTTTGGAGCAAAACTTGGGCAGCGGAAGGCCTATCGATTTAACTTTTCGGATCAGCATGTGGTTGCTCGGACGTTACGTATTCCAACCGTATCTACCAGACTCTGTCTGGACTCCCGCTGGATCACAAGATCCATGGCAATCTCCAAACGTGCAGGGTTGTTTGCATTGTTGCGTATCCCGTCTATTCGGAATGGAACGGTTAAGGCATTTGGCTTTATTCCTGGAGGAGAGCCAATGTACGCGGTCAAGGTCGATGCCCTAGGTTGGGAAAATGGTGAGCAAATCCGCGTCGAACAACTACTGGTCGGCGCAAAGGAAGCAGATGCAACAGCGGCCGTGGCAGCAGCCGTGGCGGAACGCGTATATAGAACGGAGTCAGAGTTGCCTCATGGTGTGTTTCATATTGAACAGTGTCTCTCTTTGCAGGACATTCAGGATGCACTTCATACGCCACTAAAGGTGACGACCAAGATCACCTAGTTTCATGTTCTTTTGCTGGGAACCTCCGATCTGCTATGATGGAACAATAATCATGGCATGAATGGAGGGAGATCATGAACTGCGTTGCTGTATTACCTTATTACAAAGTACAGAGAGAAGTGACGGGTCTCGCCCAAGAGATTGAGATGAATGCCCGCTCCATGATTCTGTATTCCGATAAAATTGTGACCAAATACCGCGAGTTCAACATCACGGAAGTGTTTGATATGTCATTTCGCCGTATGGGTGATGAAGGTGGATTTTTCTATTTGCACACAAGCACAGGAGTATATCCATATATGGTCGAAATCGACCCGAAACCGTTTATACAACATTTCAGAAAGATGACGATCCAAAAATTAAAATGACTTGACCTTGCCGTTACGTGAAGGCTTACCCTCGGATATGGCAAGAACCATAACCAATTCAGAGGAGCCGTGAATGTAATGAGTATACTGATTCAGCAAGCTACGATCCTAACGATGAAAGATGCCGATGCCCCCTTTACGGGGGATATTCGTGTTGAGGGTGATCGCATTACTCATATTGCTGATCACATTCTGCCTCACCCGCAAGATGAGATTATCGATGGACGTAATAAGGTTGCCATGCCAGGACTAATTAATGCCCACCAACATACACCAATGAGTCTGCTCCGGGGATTTTCGGATGATCTGAAGCTGATGGACTGGCTCGAACGCAAAATGCTGCCCGCCGAAGCACGGATGAACCCGGAAGATATCTATTGGGGTGCCAAGTTATCCATCGCGGAGATGATCCGTTCGGGTACCACTGCTTTTGCGGATATGTATATCCATATGAACGAAATTGCAGAAGCGGTTAAACAAACGGGTATGCGGGCATCGCTTACACGTGGGATGGTATTCATGGAGGAGGATGGGGGACGCAGGTTGCAGGAGGCGATTGATCTTGTAGAGCGCTGGTCTGGAGCGGCCGATGGGCGGATAACAACCATGTATGGGCCCCACTCACCCTACACTTGTCCCATGGAGCCGCTACGTGAACTCATTGCTCTGGCAGTCACGGAGGATATTCCGCTACATATTCATCTGGCTGAGACAAAGGAAGAAGTTGTGAAGATTCGTGAGCGCTATGGCATGACACCGACAGAGTATTTGGAAGAGGCGGGGATGTTCGAACAGGCACATGTGTTGCTTGCACATGGTGTGTACCTCAATCGAAGGGACATCGGCAGATTGAAGGGCATGCGCGGCGGTGTAGCACACAATCCAGTCAGCAATCTGAAGCTGGGCTGTGGAATTGCTCCAATTACCGAGATGTTGGCTCAGGGAATTAACGTTGGAATCGGAACGGATGGAGCGGGAAGTGCCACAACCGTGGATATGTTCGAGGAGATCAAAGCCGCGACCTGGCTGCAAAAGCTGGATTATGGCGACCCAACTCGCTTGCCAGCCAAGGACGTACTAAGCATGGCTACACGCGGAAGTGCTAGTCTGCTTGGTCTACAGGATGACGTAGGGATGCTTGAGGTGGGGTGCAAAGCTGATCTGATCCTGATCGATCTGGCGAAACCACATCTTCAACCGGTACATGAGGTAGAATCGTTACTGGCTTACAGCGTAAATGGGGCGGACGTGGACACCATGATCGTGAATGGTCAGATCCTCATGAGAGGCAGAAAGCTGCTCACGATCGATGAGGATGAACTTTACCGTGAGGTGAAGGTTAGAGCCAAACGGATTGTTGAGGGAATTTAATTTTAGGTGAATATGATCCGAACTGGAAAATGATTTGTGTTCAAAACGCTATGGAGGCATACTCCATAGCGTTTTTTGTCGAATTACAACTGGAAATAGTTCCATAGTCCTGTTCAGAATCGGTTCAGAATGACTCGTTATACTGAGCATGTAGTTGTTCAAATTTGAAATGTATACGAGGAGGAACATGAATTGAAGGGGATACAAAACAAAAAACGGCTTAAGCCGATATTGAAAAAAAGCATGTTGACTGCACTCGGGCTGGGCATTGCGTTGCCTATAGGTGGAGCGCTTCCACAAGCTAACGCAGGAGAAATTGGTCCAGAGATTAACATTTCACGGCCTGTGCTCAACGACGGCATCCATTGGTTAAATTATTCATCGGAACAAAACGATCCTTCTTTTGTGTCCGGTGTACCCATCGAGGTAACGAACAATAGAGTTAGAATTGATTTGAGTACCCATTTACGATCTGATGAGTTTAGTATGCTCACAGCCAACTCAAGTGATAACAGTATAGCTAGGGTGTACGTAGAAACGATAGAAAATGAAAATACATTGGTTGTTATTCCTTACAAGAGCGGCAAGATCAATATTGAATTGAAAGCTCAATATACTGTATCTGATGTACCGGAAACGGTTACGGATAACTTTGAACTTAACATTAGTAAAAAAGGGGATGTAAATGCAGACGGAAAAGTGAATTCTGCGGATGCAGCAGAACTTTTGACTTATCTTCGTAATATGGTCAGTCGCCGCGGTTATTCTTATGTAGAGATGAACCGAATGGACGTGGATCGTAATGCAGAACCCACTTTGGGGGATATGAATGCGTTGTTAAACGGATATGCCAATAAAACACTTGGCGCGAAAAACAATGACTATGTGTTGACCTTTCAACAAGTGGACGATGCGCCGTATGTGCTGAATGGTCAATTGAAGAATTACATGGAGAACACAATTGCCACAGATTATTATTTAGTGGATGTTGATGGTGATGATATTGATTACATTATTACTCCATCTTATCAGTGGTACCGCTCAACAGACCCTTCAGGAGAAGATATGGTTCTAATAGAAGGGGAGACACGAGAACAGCATACCGTTACATCTGAGGACGAAGGTTATTATCTTGTGCTCGAAGTGACTGCTCATTCCACTTCGGATACGAATACGGAGTCTAGACGAGTATACATTGTTGGAAAAGAAAAAATACAACGCCCTGATTAATTCATATTTTTTAATTTAAATAACGAATAACAATATTCTTTCTATCGTCACCATACGATCTATCAATTGATACAGACATGGAGGCTATCACATGTTTCAACCGAAAAAGAAACGTCCTAGAATCAGAAAAACAATGTCAGGTCTCATTGCACTGACGCTACTCTCGTCTATCGTATTCCCGAGTATAGCTGGGGCAGAGCCGGCAGAACCATCACAAGTACAATTTGCAAATGTGAGCGTACAGGCAGGGCAGACCGTTCATGTACCTGTTGCATTGAAGAAGTCCTATTTCGGGGTGAAAGCTTATAATATGCAGATTGATTATGATACGTCTGCACTGGAAATTGTTCGGATCACGCCTAAATCTGTCAACGTCATCAGCACATCCCCAAATGAAGATGGTGTAGCAGACTTCCAGTACCAAATTAATAATGCGGAAGGCTGGGTACGGATCATCTGGGTTGATTTTACTGGGGGTGACCACTCAATTGTAGATGAAACCCAATTATTTGATATGGAAATCAAAGCCAAAAGCAATGCGGCGCCTGGAACGAAACAGCTATCCGTAGATCAAACTGATTCAGAACATTGGCATTTTACAAATGTAGAACACAATAGTGGTGCTCAGTTGTCTGGTGGAACAATCACAATTACAGCAGCAAACTCAGGTGGCGACAATTCCGGCTCGACACCTACACCGAATCCTGGTAACTCTTCGGGTGGAGGAGGAGGTAGCGTATCGCCAACTTCACCAGTCGTTACCCCAGTTCCATCGACTCCGGCGGTAACTAAAGGTGTAGACATCTATGTGAACGGTCAGAAACAGGAACAGTCTGCTACGGCTAGCACATCAACGGTAAACAATCAGGTTACCACCACGGTTCATGTGGATAATGACAAAGTCATCAATCAGATTGGAAGTGGACTAAAAACGCTTCTGCTGCCTATTACAGGTACTGGCAAGGGTGCGGTCGTTGGTGAACTGAACGGCAAGCTGGTCAAAACGATGGAAGGAAGTAATGCCGAAGTTGTCATTCAGACTGATAGCGGTACGTACACACTTCCAGCTAACCAGATTCAAATGGATCAGATTCTGAACCAATTCGGAAGCACGGTTCCATTGGAAGATATCACAATCCAAATCGCTATTGTGCCTAGTGCCACATCTAAACAAACAGCAATTCAGGCTGCAGCGGATAAGCTGGAGAACACAACGGTGATCGCAGCTCCGATTGATTTTGAAGTAAAAGCGATCTGGAATGGACAGCAAGTTAATGTAGATCGTTTCAACTCTTATGTAGAGCGCTCCATTACTTTGCCAGAAGGTGTCGATGGTTCAAAGATCACGACAGGAGTTGTGCTTCAGCCAGATGGCAGCCTTCTGCATGTACCGACAAAGGTTATCAAAGGTAACGTGCAAGATTCTGCTATTATTAACAGCTTGACGAACAGCACTTACGCCCTGATCTATCATCCGGCAACATTCAGCGATGTATCAAGTCACTGGAGTCGTGATGACGTACAGGATCTGGCATCCCGTCTGATCGTACAAGGTACCGGTGAGAACGTGTTTGCGCCAGACCGGAGTATTACACGGGCAGAGTTTACGGCTGTTCTGTTAAGAGGTTTGGGGCTGCACTCCCCGCGCAGTACAGAAGCGGCATCGTTCACAGATGTGAAGACTGGCAGCTGGTATGAGGATGAGGTTCAGACGGCTGTGTCCTACGGCCTAATCTCAGGTTATGCTGACGACAGCTTCCGTCCGAATAGCGAAATTTCTCGTGCTGAAGCGCTGACTATTGTGTCACGTGCGATGAAACTGGTCGGTCTGGCACAGGCCGACGCGTCAGAGACAACAAGTCTGCTTAGCACATACAGCGATAGCGCTAAAGTACAGGCTTGGGCAACAGAGCCAGTTGCATCGGCGATTAAACAAGAGCTGGTACAAGGTACCGATGGCAAACTGATGTCAGATGCAGACATTAGTCGTGCGCAGTCGGCAGCGATTGTGAAAAGGCTGCTGGCAAAAGCGGGATTAATCTAAACTTTATAAGTTGAACTAAAGATTATTTACACTGACACTACGACGACAGAATAACCTTCCAATCGCTGTTATCCCCAGATTTTTTGAATCCCTTTTCCAAAGGTGAAAATCCGGGGATAAAGGCGAACGCTTCGCTTTTTCAGGTTTTTTCTGTCTTCTCCGTTATCGTGTAAATGATTAGTTTAACTTATATTATCAAATGCAATAACGAAATAAGACAACCCGAGTCCTTATATCTAAGGATTCGGTTTTTTTGTATATAGTTCTTTTGAACAACCTCTTGTAGGTGCGATGGTCCAGTTCATTATCAGTTCATACTGATTTGTTACGATATGAACATCAAATAGATAGATATCGTGCATGATCAGGAGAGGAAGAGATCCATATGAAAATACTAGAAGTTAAAAATGTGAAGAAATCATACACCTTATATGGAAAAGAAAGAGTTCCGGTACTCCACGGTTTGAACTTAAGTTTTGAGACAGGGGAATTTGTCTCCATCCTCGGCGAATCTGGCTGTGGTAAGTCGACACTGATGAATATCATTGGTGGCATGGACTCCGATTATGAAGGGGACGTCGTTGTTCGTGGCAAGAACTTAAGTGCCATGACAGAGAAGGAAATGGATGATTATCGGAAGAATAATATCGGCTTTGTCTTTCAAAATTTCAATCTGATCCCGCATCTGTCTGTCCTCGAAAATGTGACGATTGCGATGCAAATGACGGATACGAATGAGAAGGATCGCAACCAACGTGCCGTAGATATATTGACAGAGGTGGGACTGAAGGATCATCTGAACAAACGTCCCAACCAGTTATCTGGCGGTCAGAAGCAACGGGTTTCCATCGCACGGGCGTTATCCAACAATCCCGATATTATTCTTGCAGATGAACCGACGGGTGCTCTGGATAGGGAAAACGGAGATCAAATCCTCGCTCTGCTCGACAGTATAGCCAAAAAGGGAATGCTGGTGATTGCCGTTACTCACTCGCAGAAAGTCGCTGACTCCGGTACACGTATTGTGAAGGTTGAAGAGGGGCGCATTAGTGATGATATTCACCTGAAAGATCCTTCTACGGCTGTTTACGAGAGTGGTCAGGATTCTTCCCGGAGCCTGAGCTTGCTTGCTTCATTCAAGATGGCACTTAAAAATATGAAACTCAACGGCAAGCGTAATGTACTGGTAGCATTGGGTGGATCTATAGGTATACTAAGTGTACTCCTGATGCTCTCCTTGGGGAATGGAATAACGACGTATATGAATGACGAAATCAATTCAAGTATGGACCCTTTGCTCGTGGATATAACAAAGCCGAGTGAAGAAGCCAAGGATATGCAAGGTCCCGAGGCCTTGATGGCACCAGGTGAACCGTTCACCGAAGCTGATGTTGAGACGATTCGCAATTTTCCTAATGTGGATCATGTAGAGACAATTACGACCATTACAGGCCAATCGACTATGGTGAATGAAAAACAAAGTGTAGGACTCACACAGTTAACAACGTTAACGGATGCTTTTGATCCAGCACTGATGACAACTGGTGTTCTGCCGGTAGAAAATCAGATGCTGTTACCTCTCGATACAGCGAAACAATTAAGCGGAAATGATCAAGCTGAAACCATGATCGGCAAGTCCGTGTTCCTATATATCAATGAGATGGATAGTAATAATAAACCAGTGACTTTGGAAAAAGAAGTAACCATCTCAGGGATCTACGAAGCGGCAGATCCACGATCTCCAATGCAACAATCCCCGGGATACATTTCATCAGAGACGTTGGAGCAAATGTATGCGGACGAAGGAATAACGATTGGGCCAATTCAAGTTAATGCCTATGCAACCGATATGAAATATGTAAATGATATCAATGAAGCTGCTGTAGACGCTGGTTTCGCAGGCTCCCAAATGGCCAAGGTCATGGAGAATATCACCACATATGTAAGTATGGCTTCCATTGTACTCGCGGGTATTGCAGGTATTTCGTTGATTGTATCCGGTATTATGATACTGGTAGTACTCTACATTAGTGTCGTGGAACGGACAAAGGAGATCGGCATTCTTCGGGCGATTGGAGCAAGAAAGAAAGATATCAAGCGGATATTCTTCTCCGAATCTGCCTTATTAGGCGTATTTAGTGGTATTATTGCGGTAATCTTTGCAGTGATCATTAGTTATGTATTAAACATTCTTTTGGACAATGCGTTTGGAGCCAAACTCATTAATCTTTCGGGATATTATATCTTGTTTGGTATCGTGGTAAGTACAGCGATTAGTATTGTTGCCGGTTTGATGCCATCATCAAAAGCGGCGAAGCTGGACCCGATGGAATCCTTACGATATGAATAAATATCAATTTTGGAAAGGATAATGGCTACATGAACACAATTCTGGTGGTGGACGATGATTCCCATATCCGCAAATTAATCCGAATCTATCTTGAAAAGAATCAATTCTCCGTGCTGGAAGCACCAGACGGTCAAGAAGCGTTAGATATCCTCTCTCATACGAAAGTTGATCTGGCGATTGTGGATGTGATGATGCCGCGAATAGACGGTATTGAACTGACGGAAGATATCCGGTCTTATCTGGATATTCCCATCCTGATGGTGACTGCCAAGGGAGAATCCAAGGACAAAGTCAGAGGATTTAATGCCGGGTCAGACGATTACCTGGTTAAACCATTTGATCCTGTGGAGTTAATCCTGCGTGTAAAATCATTACTGAAACGATATAACAAAAGTTCATCAAACATGATTCAGATCAGCGGTGTAACGATTGATTTGGGCAATCTGATGGTTGTTTCGGATGGACAAACTATCGAATTGAAAAAGAAGGAATGTGAATTGTTATTTTCTCTGGCGAGTTCGCCAGGGAAAATATTCACACGTACACAGCTTATAGATGACATATGGGGCATCGATTACGAAGGAGATGAGCGTACGGTTGATGTACATATCAAACGGTTAAGGGAACGCCTTGAACATGTTCCTGAGTTAGTGATCTCAACGATAAGAGGACTCGGTTATCGGCTGGAGCGGGTATGAAAATGTTTAGGAAAAGCCTGCGACTTCGTATCGTAGCTACGTTTATCGGGATTGTTCTGGTGAGTTTAATTCTCTCCTTTATGATAAATAACGGGTCCCAGGAAAAGACACCGAATCGTTTTATGGTTACTTTTGCTCAAGATCTCGCTACACTGATTAACCTGATCGATGATCCGGAAAAAGTGAAATCAAGCTTGGATATTTTTGCTCGCTACGGCTTAAATATCACTCCTGTGAATGAACAAAGTGAAGTGTTATCTTCCTTGCCAGAGGACAAAGTTCATTCGTTATTTGAGGAAGGTACAACGGATGCCATTTTTCTGTCCAGTAAAGATGGAATCGCGACCATAGGTGTTCCCGGAACAAACGAGGGGATCGGCACATTTCTGATTCAAAGCGATTTCTCCTCTCTTTTTCATACACTGCGAAACACGCTCTTAACCTCACTGTTAACGGTTCTGGTGATTGGCAGCTTATTAATCCTGTTCATGTCCGGGTACATTGTGAAACCGATTAAGAGATTAACGATTGCAGCGAAGGATATGTCCTCAGGTGACCTGTCGGTCCGCTTGAAACATAATAATCAGGATGAGTTTGGCGAACTGATGGAGAGCTTTAATCATATGGCCAGTGAGTTGCAAAAAATCGATTCGGTTCGTGATGACTTTGTCAGCAACGTCTCTCATGAAATGCAGTCTCCGCTCACATCAATTAGAGGATTCACCAGAGCACTTCAAGATGGTGTTATTCCATTAGAAGAGCAGAAAGAGCATTTGGATATTATCTATGAGGAAACGCTGCGCTTATCGAGGCTCAGTGATAATCTGCTTCGGCTAGCCTCGCTGGATTCGGAGCATCATCCGGTTCATTTCACCACATTCCAGGTAGATGAACAATTAAGAAGGGCGATTTTACTGGCAGAGCCGCAGTGGTCACAGAAGGACATACAGATCGAACTGGACTTGTTGCCCTGCGAGATCACAGTGGACAAAGATTTGTTTGATCAGGTCTGGCAAAATTTAATAAACAATGCGATCAAATACACCGGTCCACAAGGTACCATTCATGTTGAAATTGAGACGTCATCTTCATTTGTGAAGGTATTGATTAGAGATTCTGGACAAGGAATACCTGAGGAAGCTCTCCCGTATATCTTTGATCGATTCTACATGGTGGACAAAGCGCGAAGCAGCTCGCTTCGAGGGAATGGATTGGGTTTGTCCATTGTCATTAAAATATTGAAATTGCATCAATGTACAATTGATGCAGAGAGCGAAATGGGAAAAGGTACACAGTTTATTGTCACGATCCCCAGATCGACCATTACACCTTAAGGCAACCCAGAACAGAGAGAGAGCAGTATGGAAACAATCGGTCCCTGTGCGTTCAGGATTCAGATTGCTGCCATATTGCTTTTTTGATATCTGTATTCGCGACAAAATTTCACATATAGTTTTGTTTAGCAGTGGATCATTTGATAAAATAGAAGAGACGTTATGTGAATCTATGAACTTAATTAATTTAATCATACAGAGAATGGAGCCATCCAATGAAATATCGCAATATGGAAGATTGTATTAACGATCTGGAGCAGCATGGTCATTTGATTCGGGTCAAAGAAGAGGTTGATCCTCATCTTGAGATGGCAGCGATCCACATGAAAGTGCACGAGGCTAAAGGCCCGGCGTTGTTATTCGAAAATGTAAAAGGCTCAAAGTTCCAGGCCGTATCCAATCTGTTCGGCACGGTGGAACGAAGCAAGTTCATGTTCCGCGGTACGCTGGAAGGCGTACAACGGGTCATGGCAGTTCGTGACGATCCCATGAAGGCGCTTAAGACACCATTTCAGCATGTCCAAACAGGTCTTGCTGCGTGGCAGGCGCTGCCAAAACAGAAGTCTATTAGTCTACCCGTGTCCGCGCAAGAGATTCAAATCTCGGACTTGCCTCTCATCAAGCACTGGCCTATGGACGGTGGGGCATTTGTGACTCTACCGCAGGTTTATTCGGAAGATCCGGACAAACCAGGAATCATGAATTCAAACTTGGGGATGTACCGGGTTCAACTGGATGGCAATGATTTTGAAATGAACAAGGAAATAGGGTTACACTATCAGATTCATCGCGGAATCGGTATACATCAAGCCAAAGCTGTCAAAAAGGGAGAACCACTGAAAGTTAGTATTTTCATTGGGGGTCCACCTGCACATACACTTTCAGCGGTTATGCCTTTGCCTGAAGGACTAAGTGAGATTACATTTGCCGGTTTGCTCGCCGGACGTCGCTTCCGGTACAGTTACAAGGACGGGTATTGCATTAGCAATGATGCCGATTTTGTCATCACGGGTGATATCTACCCAGGCGAGACAAAACCCGAAGGTCCGTTCGGTGATCATCTGGGTTATTACAGTCTGACCCATGAATTCCCGTTAATGCGTGTGCATAAAGTCTATGCCAAACCTAATGCGATCTGGCCGTTTACAGTTGTTGGTCGTCCACCGCAAGAGGATACGGCTTTTGGCGATTTGATTCATGAGATTACTGGAGACGCGATCAAACAGGAGGTTCCAGGTGTCAAAGAAGTGCATGCGGTCGATGCAGCAGGGGTTCATCCATTGCTGTTTGCCATCGGCAGTGAACGTTACACCCCATATCAGGCGGTGAAGCAGCCGACAGAGTTGCTTACGATTGCCAACCGTATTTTGGGTACGGGTCAGCTGAGTCTGGCGAAGTACCTGTTTATTACTGCTGAGGATCAGCAACCTCTGGATACCCACAAGGAAGTTGAATTCCTGACCTATATCTTGGAGCGTATGGATATGCAGCGGGATATTCATTTCCATACCCATACAACGATTGATACACTCGATTATTCGGGTACAGGACTGAACAGCGGAAGCAAGGTCGTTTTTGCAGCATATGGCGACAAGGTTCGAGAGTTGTGTACGGAAGTTCCGGAGTCTTTGAAAAACATTCGTGGTTATGAGAATCCGCAGCTCATCATGCCGGGTATCGTTTCGATCCAGACATCGGCCTTTACGAGTTATGCAGATACAGCACAGGAGATGCAAGCATTCACGTCTCTATTGAAAGAACAGGGAGGTCTGGACTCGTGTCCGATGATCATTCTATGTGACGACAGTTCGTTCCTGAGTGCTAACCTCAGCAACTTCTTATGGGCAACCTTTACTCGCAGCAACCCTTCACATGACATGTACGGGGTTAATAGCGGATATGACCACAAGCATTGGGGCTGTGATCAGGTGATTATTGATGCACGTACCAAACCTCACCAGGCACCGCCACTGATTCCCGATCCTTCGGTGGAGAAAAGCATTGAACGTTTATTTGTTAAAGGGGCTAGTCTGGGTTCGATCAAAATCTAATTTGAGATGTCTTGAAGAAGTTCAAACGGAGCGTTTGAACTTCTTTGGCTTACTCTGATACGGCGATGAGGCACAAAAGTGTGTAAAAGTTTAAAACCGGGACTAATTTGGATATTGGAGTGAGGATAAAGTCTTAGGCGTTCGTATTTACCATTGTGATTAAGGTCGTTTGAACTATGTATGAAATGAAGAATTATAACGATATAAAGAAGTATAGGTATTTTTGTGGCCCCGTTCCGTTGGGTGCTGTTACTATAATGAATTGTTCAGGGGGAATACCGATTTGAGAATCCATATTATGAACCTGCAAGACGGAGACCGTCTAACTGCGGATACATTCAGCGATGCAGGATTACACGTTCTCGGGAAGGGAACTGTGATCAAAGGTGAGGATATCACCTTGCTTATGCAGCACCGTGTAGATTATGTAGATATTGAATCACGCGAAGAGGAAATCACTGAAGCAGAATTTTTTGCAGCAGCCGCAAAGCATGCTTCGGGGATAACTACGAAGGAAGAACCGCCTGAAGAAGAGCTGAAGTCCCAATTTATTCAGACTGTACATAATTATCAAAATGCTTTTCTCGAAGCTCTGACCGTTGGCAAGTTCAACGCCACCATGGTGGATGATGCACTGCAACCGATGGTTGAAGGACTGGATGAGCAGAAAGATGTCGTTCATCTCCTGATGATGCTGGAGCGGGATGATGTCAATAACTATACACATTCAATCCAGGTAGGATTGTTGTCCTTCTACCTTGCGAATTGGCTTGGATATTCTCAGAAGGAGAGTTATCAGATTAGTCGCGGTGGTTATCTGCATGACATTGGAAAGTGCAAAGTTTCCCACCGGATTCGGAACAAAACAGAACCGTTGACGGCTGATGAGCAGCTTGAAATGCGGCGTCACACTATATATGGCCATGAAATTATCAAAAATTCGATGACGGATGAAGCGACAGCACTGGTTGCTCTGCAACATCACGAGCGGGAAGATGGGTCGGGTTATCCGATGCAACTTGAGAAAAGTGAAATTCATCCATATACACAGATTGTATCTGTAGCGGATATCTATATAGGCATGAGATCCGGGAACCACGGAGGAAGCAATCCAAACCTGATCAACAACCTTAGAGATATCTATGGAATGGGATTTGGTAAATTGAATGAAAAACCGGTTCAGGCATTGATGCAACATTTGCTTCCTAATTTCATCGGGAAACAGGTACTGCTCAGCAATGGAGAAAAGGGTGTTATTGTCATGAACAATACATCTGATATTTTCAAACCACTCATCAAAGTGGAGTCTGAAGAATATCGCGATCTCTCCAAAGAGCGTACGCTTGCCATTGATGAATTGCTTATTTAATCTAAGTATTATCTGTATTCCTTATTTATATTGAGAACGGGCCTCCTGTACGAAGACAGGGGACCCGTTTTTTGTTATAGCATCCTAGATGTGTTGTTCGACCAAGGAAGCAAGCGTATACTTTGCAAAGACCTTATTTTTCCTGCCAAGGAGCGATCGCCATGATTGAAGTGACAACCGAGATTAGGATACATGCCTCGATTGAACGATGCTTTGACTATGCCCGGGATATTGATGTACATACTCAGACCGTCTGGCAACATACAAGAGAGCGAGCAGTTGCAGGAGTAACCACAGGAAGAATTGGAGCAGGGGATACCGTTACATTTCAGGCTACTCATTTTGGGGTCAGACAGAAGTTGAAGTCCCGAATTGTGCAGTTTGAACGACCTTTCCTCTTTGTGGATCAGATGGAGAAAGGGGCTTTCAAGAGCATGCGACATGAACATCATTTCAGCGTAATTGGGGATCAGATGACTTGCATGAGAGACACACTTCGATTCGAAGCTCCACTTGGATTGCTGGGATGGGCAACCGAACGACTTGTGCTGAAGAGATACATGCAGGCATTTCTGGAGGATCGTAATCGTAAGCTCAAAGATATGCTTGAGCAGTAGCCAGAATTAAATGGATAGAGGAGAGAAGACATTTGATGGATAATGAATATTTTGTAGGTTGGGGCACACTTGCCTTGATTAATGCCGGACTGGCTCAGGGAAAAAACAGAAGTGGTCGGAACTGGTTTCTGATTTCCCTGTTATTTGGTCCGTTGGCAACTCTTTTTATTGTGGTGTGGAATAAACTGGACTAATTCAACGATCGATATTCCGATGCATACAACGATCGATCATCCAGAATACAAGGGCTGCTGCACTAACGCCAGCACCTAACCAGCAAACGGCTGTCCAGCCTGCCCATGCATACACTTGGGTAGAAACGATGGAGCCAGTTGCACTGCCGATGGAATAAAAGATCATATAAGCTGCCGTCAGGCGGCTCTGCGCTTCGGGGCGAACTTCGTAGATCAGGCTCTGGTTGGTAACATGTACGGCCTGCACGGCGAGATCGAGCAGGATAACACCCAGGATCAGAAACCAGAGAGAATGATGGACATAACCGATGGGCAGCCAGGACAAGAGCAGAATGACAAGGGCGACACCGGTTGTTTTCTGCCCAAGGCCCCGGTCGGCAAGTTTACCTGCACGGGCAGCAGCCAATGCTCCCGCCGCTCCTGCGAGACCGAATGCACCTATGACTGTATGAGACAGGGACAGTGGAGGGCTACTTAGTGGCAGTACCATAGAAGTCCATAAGATGCTGAAGGCTGTAAAAATCAGCATGGCCAGCACACCTCGTACTCGTAACACACGCAACTCACGGTACAGTTGCAAGACGGAACCGAGTAATTGGGTATAGCTTTGTTTTACCTGTGGGGACTGCTGCTTTGGGAGAACAAGATATAAGGCGACAACTCCGAGTAATGTAAGGCTGGCGGAGAAGAGATACACCGATCTCCACCCGAGCCAATCGTTCAGCGTACCTGCAACCGTTCGTGCAAGTAAAATGCCAATGACGATTCCGCTGGTTACCAACCCGACAATGCGACCACGTTCGGAAGGGGCTGCCAAGTGTGCAGCAAAGGCAACGAGCGTTTGCGTAATGACGGCTAATAAACCAACGACAGCCATGCCCGTGAATAAAAGTGAGCTGGATTGTGCGGTTCCTACGAGAACCAGTGCAAGCACGGATAAGAGCATTTGAATGATGATCAACTTGCGACGATTTAAGAGGTCACCAAGCGGAACAAGAAGGAACAGCCCCAAGGCATAACATATTTGAGTCACTGTGATGACAATCCCTATGGATGATGGAGAGAGGCTGAATTCTTGAGCGATGGAGTCCAGCAAAGGCTGAGCATAATAGATATTGGCGACCGCAAGTCCGCTGCACACGGCAAAGAGAAGAGCAACTAACCGTGACATGGCAGGACGATCCTTATTGGATAATTGTGCATCTGGAGAAGAAGTTTGCATGAGTATTTGTCACCTTTCTATTCTGTACTGAACGGTATGTTATGTTTCGGGATAACCATACTTTATTTGCGTGAATTTTGTCAACAGAGAAATGGGTGAGGGTTAAATTGAAGATTATTTACCAGAGAATACGACGATAAATAACGATGCGATCGCTTCTATTCCAGATTTTTTGATTCATTTATAGCTAATATAGCTAAAAACTCCTTTTCGGTTATTAGGTTTTGACTTTGTAATAAGAGTGAGGTTAAAATATATAAACATACTGATCAATACATAAAGAGGTGAATTGTATGGTTAGACAACGGGAATTTGATACGGATAAAGCACTCGATGCAGCGATGCATACGTTTTGGGACAAAGGGTTCGAAGCGGCATCTTTGAATGATTTGACGACCGCAATGGGCATACAACGTCCCAGTCTGTATGCGGCTTTTGGAGATAAAAAGGAATTATTTGAAACAGCACTTCGCAGGTATACCACTCAGCACGCGGCTCAAGTCAGAGCCAGACTTCAACAGGGCTCCTCCGTGCGGGAAGCCTTTCGTGGATTGTTTGAACATATTGGAGCAGAGGGGAGTGTGACCGAGCCTAGTCATGGCTGTTTTTGTATTAATACGATGGTTGAGCTGGCTCCACATGATCCCAAATTCGCTGTCCTTACACGGGAGCATCAGATGTACTTGGGTGTTCTTTTCGAAGAAACGATAGAACGAGGGCAACAGAGCGGGGAGTTGTCCACTGACATGAACGCGAGTGCGGTCGCACAGTCTCTGGTTGTATCCATGATTGGACTGACTGTACTGATGAAATCAGGACCGGACCGCTTATTTGTAGAGCAGAGCATCCAAGTTACGCTGTCTTTGCTGCAGTAATAGGGATTTATTCTGTTTAAAGTGATGCGGAGTTGCTACAATATAGACAAGAATTGAGCAGATATAGGAGGAGATCAGAAATGAATACGAAGTTGCGCTGTGCCGTTTTGGATGATTATCAGAACGTTGCGCTGACGTCGGCGGACTGGGGTCCGTTGATGGATCAGGTGGAGATTCAGACATTCAACAACTATATGGGCTCGGAAGAAAAAGTCATTCAGGAATTGCAGGATTTTGATATTGTAGTCCTGATGCGGGAACGTACACCGTTTCCAGAGAAGGTCATTTCGCAGCTCCCTAAGCTAAAACTTCTGATTACAAGTGGTATGCGCAACGCATCGATAGATCTCAAGGCTGCAGAGAAGAACGGGATTATTGTGTGTGGAACCGAGGGAAGCTCTAATCCGCCGACGGAGCTTACATGGGCACTGATTCTAGGGCTGTCCAGACAACTGGTTACGGAAAATAATGCACTTCGCTCCAATCGAAACTGGCAGAGCACTGTAGGGTTGGATTTGCATGGGAGAACACTTGGATTGCTCGGTTTGGGCAAGATAGGAACTCGCATGGCTGAGATCGCACAAGCATTTGGCATGAATGTGATGGCCTGGAGCGAGAATCTAACACGTGAGAAAACCGAAAAACATGGTGTGATCTGGTGCGAGACCAAGGAGCAACTGCTTGCACAGAGCGACATTGTATCCATTCATCTGGTATTGAGTGATCGTACGCGGAATTTGATCGGACAAGCCGAATTTCAACAAATGAAATCGAGTGCGCTATTAATAAATACGTCGCGAGCGGGCATTGTCGATCAGGAAGCTATGGTGGAGGCATTGCAGCGTGGTGTGATTGCTGGTGCAGGTCTGGATGTATATGAGCAGGAACCGCTACCTGTTAACCATGTGATGCGAACATTGCCCAACGTTCTGGCCACACCGCATCTGGGTTATGTGACTCGTGGCAATTATGAGATCTATTATAATCATACCGTAGAGAATATAGCGATGTTCCTGAAGGGAACACCGATCAGGCAACTGCATTCTTAGAATGAACGTATGCGGAGTATGACTCTGCTATAGTTATATAGAATCAACGACAAATAAGGTGCTGCCAGGAAAGAGTTAGACCTGAGCAACACCTTTTTAGTATATCTGTGTAGAAAACAAATGAAGGGACGGATGTAAAATACATTTTATCCCAGTGACCCATCCCCCTCACCAAATTTAACTGTGTGGTCCTCGCTGGGAAGAATGAATCATGGCGAGGCTTGATTCACGAACGATTAAGCGCGGTTCAAATTGGATGTGTTCGTAATCGGTCGTACTCATCTCCCGAATTCGTTTTAACAACAGCTCGGTAGCAAGTCTGGCGACTTCTTCGCCCATAATAGACACGGAACTAATCTGAGGAGACGTGACGGTTGTCCATTGATTGTTATCCACACCCACAACAGCCACATCTTCAGGTACACGAACCCCTAACTCCTTGAACCGATTAACCAATCCGATGGCAACCATATCATTAATGGCATAGACGGCATCTGGCATATGCGTAAGTCCGTAAAAATAATCTGCAGCATTGGCACCTGTATTTAATGAAAAGTCCTCACCAAAGTAGACGAGAGAAATGTCCACGTGACCTACGGCTTGCTCATACGCACGAAAGCGTTCTTCAATAATGTCCTTCGGTGCTCCCGCATAAGCGATTCGAGTCCGGCCGATTTTGAACAGATGTTCCATCACCAGTTTGCCTTCAGGTTGAGACAGAGAGACGATATCTGCCTTCATGCCCGGTTCCAGTTTTTTGCCGTAATTAATCATGGAGATAGGGAGCGGCGCTTTATCAATCAGTCCGGACAACGTTTTGGGGTACGCCAGAGGCATGAAGATTAGTCCGTCCACATGCAATTTCTTGACATTACGAATGGTTTCAAGCTCCGTTCTGGCATTGCCTGCCGTATTGATCTGCACGACATGGTACCCATGCTGCTTCGCCGTTTGCTCTACAGACCAGGAGATTTCCGGAATGATGGCGTTACGTATGTCGGGTACAACAAGAGCGATCTGGTGCGTTTGCCGGATTTTCAGACTCTGTGCCGAGGTGTTGGGTACAAAACCCAGTTCTTCAATGGCCTGCATCACCTTATCCCGTGTTTTACTGCTGATGCCTTCTGAATTGTTGATGGCCCGGGATACGGTAGCGATGCCCACGCCGGCACGCTCTGCAACGTCCTTGATCGTAAGTTTCTGTTCTTTCCTCAATGTACGGTTACCTCACTTTATCGGAAACGATTCCGAATTATTAGGAATATGTATGAACTTCACGATAGTTATATAACTTGATTATAACATTTGAACAATGAAGTATCCCGTGAATGGGCCAGATTTATGGCGAGGCCTGATTAAATTTCGATGGGACTGCAATAATATTTGTCATAATATATGTTAATAACAAGGATTACATCGTTTGTAATACCGTTAAGATCACTTGAATTAAAGTATAAGCATTCTAAAGTGAACTTGATATGATCATGAAATAGCCATATTAATGGAGAAATATGTTTGACAGCGTATCTAAAATGTGACATATTTAATTTACGGAAACGTTTCCGATTATATCACAAATTATGATCTGGGAGATGAAATGAATGAAAGCATTACGTTGGCATGGAGTCAAAGATTTACGTCTCGAAAATATTAATGAACCTCAGCCTGAAGAAGGAAAGGTCAAAATAAAAGTAGAATGGTGCGGTATCTGTGGCAGTGATTTACACGAGTACACAGCAGGTCCAATCTTCATTCCCGCTCAAGCACCGCATCCGCTAACAGGGGAACAAGCGCCTATAGTTATGGGGCATGAATTCTCAGGACAGGTGGTTGAAGTAGGGGAAGGTGTTACACGTTTCAAGGCGGGCGATCGTGTTGTGGTAGAACCCATCTATGCATGCGGACACTGCGAAGCTTGTAAACAGGGTAGATACAATCTGTGCGATCAGATGGGTTTCCTTGGACTCGCTGGAGGCGGAGGAGGATTCTCCGAGTATGTAACTGCTGCAGAAAACATGGTACATGCCATTCCCGATTCAATCTCGTATGAGCAAGGTGCGTTGGTTGAACCTTCAGCTGTAGCACTTCACGCTGTGCGCCAAAGCAAGCTGAAAGTGGGAGATACAGCAGCTGTGTTTGGTGCAGGCCCAATCGGACTACTGGTCATCGAAGCGCTTAAAGCTTCGGGAGCATCGGATATTTATGTGGTGGAGTTATCGGATGAACGGAAAGCAAAAGCCGAAGAGCTCGGTGGCATTGTGATTGATCCAACGCAGTTTAATGTCGTGGAAGAGATCCATCAACGTACACAAGGTGGCGTTAACGTAGCCTATGAAGTAACCGGTGTTCCACGTGTTCTGCAACAAGCCATCGATTCAACACGTATTGGTGGAGAGTTGATGATCGTCAGCATTTTTGAACAGGAAGCACCGATTCACCCGAACTCAATTGTCATGAAAGAACGTACAGTTAATGGCATTATTGGTTATCGCGATGTGTTCCCGGCTGTTATCAGTCTGATGGATAAAGGTTTCTTCCCGGCTGACAAGCTGGTGACCAAACGAATTTCGTTGGATGAAGTGGTAGAGCATGGATTTGAAGCACTGTTGAAAGAGAAAAATCAGGTTAAGATTTTGGTAAAAGCTGAATAGAAATCACAGACAGTAAGAACAAGTAGACAGCACATCAACAGATGTGATTGTCTACTTTTTTTGTATAAATAGGGCGGAATTTGTTGCATGTGCGGGTGGTTTTACATAGTATAAAAAGATACAAATTGTATCATCTTGGTGTGAAGGTAATGATGATGAAAAAATGAAGGAGGAAGCGGACATGCAGAGACATACAAAATGGACAGCCGTAATTTTGACCATTGTCGCAGGAATGAGCTGGATGCTTATGGGGAACTCCAAGCCGAAAAACTCAACAACACAACCCCCTGCGACGGAACGTGGGCTTGCCAAGGTGTCGAATGCACCGATCAGTTCAGCGGATGTAACATCGAAGATCGAACTGCTAGGCAGACCTTTTACCAAAACACCATATGCTAATAACGTCTGGGACATGCAACTGTACAACGGCAAGATATATTTGGGCCACGGAAATAGCAGCAATCTGGGCGTAGCTCCTAATTCAGGCCCTATCCCAGTCATTTATTATGATACAGCGAATGCAAAATTCAAGACCCAGTCGGTGACGAACAGCAACCCGGGCATCTTGCCATCAACGAAAATGTATGTGGATGAGGAACAGATTGATATCTACAGAGTACTAAACGATAAATTATATATTCCTGGCAATGATTCTGATAGTGAACAGTGGGAGCTGGGTAACTTCTATCGTCTGGATGGAGAGGTGTGGACCAAATATCGCAATCTGCCGCTGGGTGTACACGTATACGATTTGGCATCTTATCAGGGCAAGATGTTTGCCGCGCTGGGTACAGAGTCCAAACCAACCATTCTAATCTCTCATAATGAAGGTGAAACTTGGCAAAAATATGCGACTATTAATACGTTTGGTTTCCGGGCTTATACCATGTTCCATCTTAATGGCAAGTTATATGCATCTGGCATGATGTATCCTGCCAATAAAATATGGAATGACAAAACTAATATTCTGGAGATTAATGAAAAACTTGAGAAACGAGATGTTGTCATCTATGGTAACAAAATGCTGCCTGGACTAACCTATCAAACGGGCACGATTCCTTATAATAAAATAGGCAAAAATGTTAACTTCAATAACAAGTTGCTCTATATAGCAGGTGGCGTGTTTAATGATGGGCAGCTGCTGCCCAAATCTTTGAATGTCATGACCGACATCAATCAGGCAAGGCGAGTTAATCTCCCGGATGCCAAGGCGCTCCCAACCGATGTGCTGTTGCGTGATGGCAAGGTGTATGTGCTTACGTACACTCGCCAAAGTGCCAATCTGTATATCAATCGGGTCTACCAATCAACGGATCTGACCACATGGAATGAGATTTTACGTTTTAACCAGGACACCTATGCCAAGTCTTTCGAAGAGAACGAGGGTGACTTCTACTTTGGTCTGGGTACTGATCCGGATGTGTTATCAAATTCATCAGGGAAATTGCTTCGAGTGAACCGCAGCGATATCCCCGTGAATGCTAATTAAATTGGAAGGAAGATTATGGATTATATACTATGCTACATCCACATTATTGGTGACCGGGAAAATACTTTAAGATGTAGTAGAGTGCATGTCAGACTGCTTCGGTAGTGTGATCCAACAGAGGCTGCCGTAAGGTAGCTTTCTTTTTTTTCTATAAGAGTAGTTTGAATGCCCAACTTCGAAAATTTGAAAATAAAATTAAGAAACTATAAAATGGATAGAGAAATAATCCTAAACCAGTCAACTGGATTACACGTGTTACAATATACGAAAGCATGTCGCATTTCATGTGGATGCGGAGTTCCACACTTCCAATTGCAAAGGAGCAATGTACTATGAACGTACCTTCAGCATTATTCAAACCTTTCACCTCGGACAAGCTAACATTGTCTAATCGAATCGTTATGGCACCCATGACTCGCGGATTCTCACCAGAGGGCGTACCTGGACCAGAAGTTGCTGAATACTATCGTCGCAGAGCAGCAGGTGGAGTGGGGCTCATCATAACGGAAGGTACAGGCATTAATCATCCATCTTCGGTTAGTGGAGCGAGTATTCCATTATTCCATGGTGAAGATTCGTTGCAAGGATGGGCTAATGTAGTGAAAGCAGTACATGAAGTGGGTGGCAAAATCATGCCACAATTGTGGCATGTGGGTACAGCACGTCGTTCCGGTGACTTGCCTAACGCAGAAGCTGAGCCTGTAAGTCCGTCAGGGGTTAGCATGGCAGGTGAACCATCACGTGAACCATTAACGGAAGAGGAGATTCAAGGTCTTGTACAGGCATTTGCCCAAGCGGCAGCGGATGCACAGCGAATCGGGTTTGACGGCATTGAATTGCACGGAGCCCATGGATACCTGATTGACCAATTCTTCTGGGAGCAGACGAATCGACGGACCGACAATTATGGTGGTGATTTGGTACGGCGAACCCAATTTGCGGTTGAAGTGATTGAAGCTTGTCGTGCGGCGGTTGGTCCTGATTTCCCAATTGTGCTCCGGTTCTCCCAATGGAAGATGGGGAATTATGAGGCACGTCTGGTGGAGACGCCAGAACAATTGGAGCAATTCCTGGCACCACTTAGTGCTGCTGGCGTGGATATATTCCATTGCTCTACACGCCGGTTCTGGTTACCGGAATTCGAAGGATCTGAGCTGAATCTTGCGGGTTGGACGCAAAAAATAACGGGTAAACCAGCTATTTCAGTTGGATCGGTAGGTCTTGAAGCTGAATTCGTAGACAGAGCAACCGAGAACCAGGGAACAGGGGATGCCCATTTGGATCAATTAAATGAGAAGTTGGAGAACAATGAATTTGACCTGATCGCCTTGGGTCGTGTTCTGCTTAGTGATCCCGAATGGCCTGCCAAAGTTCGTGAAGGTCGCATATCCGAAATCATTCCATTTACAACGGAAGTGTTGCAAACACTCCATTAATAGAAGCCTAAGAACGTTTGGTGAAAGGTGAACTAACGCTGAACGGCAACGATTTACAACAAAAAGTAAAACAAAAACGAACAAATAGGCCGCCTTTGGGCGGCTTTTTGATCTTACTATACTAATAATTTCAACATATGAAAAATTCACAATAGAAATTCATTCCTGCACCGTTACTCCTTTTTACTCTCCACATACATCGCACACGCGCCTAGTCACAACACCATTAAGTTCCACATCTCAGGTTCCAGTGCAACCACTTTTTTTACCGCTTAAGTGTCTAAACAACGATTCAATCTTCAGTACGACTTATTTTGAAAATCCACCACCTTATGATAAGGTTAGGCCTGAACCCAAGGGTTGCCAAGATGACATTACATAAGGAGGATGAATATCCTTGCACAACTATAGGTACAACTCGAACAATAAATGGAGAAAACCACTGCAGATGCTGTGTCTTCTGCTGGGGATCGTACTGCTTTTATCGGCATGTGGCCAAGCACAGAAACCTTCCTCCGCAACGGACTCGAACACCGGATCGAATGCTGGCTCCAACTCAGGGCAATCTTCTTCATCGCCGGAGCAGAATACCGCTCCACCGCAGGAAGAAGTACCAGAGGAACCGCAAGAAGAAGTCGATCCGGTGCAGGAGCAGCTTAGTTCATTAACGTTAGAAGAGAAGATTGGACAGATGATACTGGCCGGTGTTCAAGGGACAACGTTGGATGATCAAGCCAAACAGATGATCACCGATCAAAAGGTAGGGGGGATTATTTTCTATGCCAACAATGTATCAACACTCGAGGGAACAGCCAAGTTTGTGAAGTCCATCAAGGAAGCGAATCAGTCCAACCCGGTACCGATCTTCATGAGTGTGGATCAGGAGGGCGGCAAAGTCAGTCGTATGCCAGAGACGGTGGAATCCATTCCTTCCAGTAGAAAAGTAGGCGAGACGAAAGACAGCGCGCTTGCTGAAACGATGGGCGAATTGTTGGCGAGACAGGTTCAGCTTGCGGGTTTTAATGTGGACTTTGCCCCTGTGCTGGATGTGAATAGTAACCCGAAGAACCCGGTAATTGGAGATCGTTCATTCGGCAGCTCGGCAGAACTGGTGTCACGTATGGGGATTGCAGAGATGAAGGGACTACGTAATGAAGGCATTATTCCGGTAGTGAAACATTTTCCGGGTCATGGTGATACGTCCGTGGACTCCCATCTCGATCTCCCTGTCGTGAATAAAACGGAAAAACAACTGGCCGAGCTTGAATGGATTCCGTTCCAGGCCGCAGTGAAGGAGCAGGTAGAGGCGGTCATGGTTGCACACATTTTGTTCCCGAAGCTGGACCCGGATCATCCGGCTTCCTTATCGGATGTCATTATAGGTGAACATTTGCGCGGGAAGTTCAATTATGATGGTGTCGTCATCACAGATGACCTGAGTATGGGTGCAATCGCAAAGAACTACAAGTTGGACCAGGCAACCCTAGCAACTGTTAAAGCAGGAAGTGACATTCTGTTGGTAGCTCACAGTTATGAGAGTGCCAAGACGATTTTTGATACGCTAATAAGTGCAGTAAAGTCAGGCAAAATCACCGAGTCCCGAATTGATGAAAGTGTATATCGTATCCTGGCATTGAAGCAACAATACAAGTTATCCGATGATCAGAAAGCTTCCGGAGACCTGAAGCAATTGAATGCAGATATTGTGGATTGGCGTAAGCAAATCGATGCTAGATAATAAATCCTGTGTTATGATTTTGCCAGAGGTGAGATCCAATAATGTATACCATTATGATAATAGAGGACGATCCCAAGATTGCGGGATTATTGAAATCTCATATTGAACGCTACGGGGACCGGGCCGTTCTGGTCGAGGATTTTGAGATGATTGTGCAACAGTTTGAGCAGGTACAGCCACATGTGGTACTTCTGGATATCAACTTGCCGAGTTACGATGGTTTCTATTGGTGCCGCCAGATTCGTACGCTGTCCACATGCCCCATTTTGTTTATCTCCGCGCGGAGTGGGAAGATGGATCAGGTCATGGCACTGGAGAACGGGGCGGATGATTATATTACGAAGCCATTTGAGCATGAGATTGTTATAGCAAAAATTCGAAGTCAGCTGCGCCGGGTATATGGGGACTATGCTGCACGTGATGAAGAACGCAAGGTGGAACTGGACGGTTTGGTCGTGTACTTGGAAAGACTGGAGATTCAGCTTGGTGATCGCAAAGTGCAGCTGACGAAGAAGGAAACGATTCTGCTGGAAACGTTACTGCGCCGCAGTCCAAAGCTTGTGAGCAGAGAGACAATCTTGGAGAAGCTGTGGGATGACTCTTTTGTGGATGATAATACACTCAGCGTTAACGTTACTCGGGTGCGTAAACGATTAGCCGAACTTGGTATTACGGACGCACTGGAAACGGTCAGAGGTTCGGGTTACCGATTGAACAATACCTGGAAGGCCTCTTCACCATCATGAGATTGTTTATACGAGAACATCTCGCTTTAACGTGCTGGGTTGTTGCCATCTTGTTCACCGTTGTTGCAGTGTTCTGGTATGACGGTTACAACGATTGGGTCACGGCTGCTTATGCCGTAGCGTTGGGATTATTTTTATACATCGGATATTTGGTGTATCGTTATTATTCACATCGTTCCTTTTATACCCGGATGTCACGGTCGATGGATTCGCTGAAGGAATTTGTACCATTGAACGAAACAAGTCCTTTATCACTGGCGCTGGAGAAGTTGTTGGATTCACAATACGGCCAGTATCATGCTCATCTTCATCGGCTGGAACAACGGCAGCAAGAATATCTGACATTCATGAACCAGTGGGTCCATCAGATGAAGACACCGTTATCCGTTATTGAGTTGACCGTGGAAGGTCAGGAAGATGATGATCCTCGGCTCGTAAGCATTCGGGAGGAAGCGGACCAGATGAGGCGAGGTTTGGAGACTGTGCTGTATGTGGCCAGGTTGGATACCTTCGAACAGGATTTCAGTGTGGAACCTGTGATACTGAGGACCGCTGGGGGAGAGGCGATCCATGAGCTGAAACGGTTCTTCATCCGCAATCACGTCTATCCAGAGATACATATCGATTCTGCGCTGGTTGTGCAATCCGATGCCAAGTGGATTCGTTTTGTCTTGGTACAGTTACTGTCCAATGCAATCAAATATTCCGCGGGCAGCGGGCAAAAGATCTATGTGCGTGCGTATGAAGCCGAACGCTCCATCATACTGGAAGTGCAGGATCAGGGCATCGGAATTCCGAAGTCTGATCTAAACCGGGTATTCCAGCCTTTCTTCACCGGGGAGAACGGGCGGCATTTCAAAGAGTCCACAGGCATGGGGCTGTATATTGCCAAAGAAGTGTTAACACGGATGAATCATAGGATTGATCTTGAATCTGTGTACGGCGAAGGAACGACTGTCCGAATTACATTCAACTCTTGAAGTGACAGGTTGAAGATAAGATTGGGACGTGAGTTCTGTATTTTTGTTGAAGAAGTGTGAGTGGAGTATATATTACAGTGTAAGTGTAAGTATAGACGTCTATTGCCTGATCGGGGCGAAGGCGTCTTTTTGATTTTTATGATGCAACCTTACAACATTGTCATGTTGATGAAAGGTTAAACCATAGGAGAATGGCCGAAACTTCGATAGACTATAGTCATAAGAGTACAGGAAAGGCCACGCACAATACGCATGCACACAGCATGAAAAGTAACTTGATTTTGAATTCATATATCACTAAGGAGTTGTAACCATGGAGATTTGTTCTGTGAAACAGATCAGTAAAATCTACAAAGGCATCGTATCTTATGAAGCGTTATCAGGTATTGACCTCAGTATTCAGGAAGGTGAGTTTGTTGGCATCATGGGACCATCCGGTAGTGGCAAAACAACACTGCTGAACATGATCTCAACCATTGATCATCCAACATCAGGCGAACTGCGGATTGCAGGGAAGAATCCGTTTGAATTGAATCAGGACGAACTCGCGCTGTTCCGGCGCAAAGAGCTTGGATTCGTTTTTCAATCGTTCAATCTGTTAAATACCCTGACAGTCAAGGAAAACATTGTGTTGCCACTGACTCTTGACGGTGTTTCGCTAGCAGAGATGAACACTCATGTTGAACATCTGGCAAGCAAGCTGGGGATCGAGGGTATTCTGAACAAACGGACATATGAGATATCAGGAGGACAGGCACAGCGTACGGCCATTGCCAGAGCGCTTATCCATTCCCCGAAGCTGATTCTGGCTGATGAGCCAACAGGCAACCTGGATTCGAAGGCGGCAAGAGATGTCATGGAGATTCTCGAAACGCGCAATCAGGAGGATCAGGCTACGATGCTGCTGGTCACTCATGATGCAGTAGCTGCAAGTTATTGCAGTCGGGTTGTCTTTATCAAGGATGGCAAACTGTATAATGAAATTCACTACGGCGATAATCGCGCAGCCTTTTACCAGAAGATTATTAATGTATTATCCCTAATGGGAGGTTCAGGACATGAATTTTCGCCAGTTCGCCATTAATAACGTTGTTCGCAACAAACGAATTTATCTGGCTCATTTTCTGAGCAGTACATTTTCCGTTATGATCTTTTTTACTTACGCATTGCTCCTGTTCCATCCTGATTTGAAAGCGGGGTTAAAGGGATCAAGTGGAACGGTTACGTTGCTTGCAAATCAGGGGTTTGTGATTGCAGAGATCATTATATTCATCTTTTCATTCCTGTTCCTGCTCTACTCCGTTGGTTCATTTCTGAAGACGCGCAAGAAGGAATTTGGTATTTTCCTGATCATAGGCATGACACGTAAGCAGATGAACAGACTTCTGTTTATGGAGAACATGTGTATCGGATTAGCTTCCATCATTACCGGGATTGGACTCGGAATTATTTTCGGCAAATTGATTCTGCTGATCTGTGGCTCCATGCTGGCTGTTGAGAACAGTCTTCGATTCTATTTTCCGCTAAAAAGCATTGCCCTGACGGCAGGTGCATTTCTGCTGCTGTTTGTTGTGATCGCGATGTCCTCATCCTTGCTCATTCGCAAAGGAACTCTCATTGACCTTGTGAAATCAGAGGAAAAACCGAAACCGGAACCCAAAGCCTCACGTCTACTCGCCTTGTTATCCGTATTGTTGATTGGTGGGGGTTATGCAGGAGTATTCACTTTTGTATGGATAAGCTTCTCCTTTCCGTTATTACTCGCAAGTGTCGTGGTTGTTATTGCAGGTACGTACTTTCTGTTCACGCAGCTCAGTGTATACATCATTCGGGCACTGAAAAGAAATCCAAGGTTGTTTTTCCGTAAAACCAATCTGCTCTTCCTATCTGAACTTACCTATCGAATGAAAGATAACGCCATCATGTTTTTCATGGTAAGTATCATCTCGGCTTCTTCATTTACGGGAATTGGAACCATGCTTGCTATTGCTGACCCGGGGTTGTCGTCCATGTCGAATCCGTACGCATTCAGTTATATGAATAACTGGTATACTCCCAACTCCGAGCGACATATTCGGCAGATTGAAGAAACGTTGATTGATCATCAAGTTCCCTACGTGAAGGGCAGTTATGCTCCTATAGGTGAAAATAATAATGGGAATATTATCAAACTGAGTGATTATAACCGTCTTGCGAAGGCACTGGGGTATGAAGAACGTACGTTGAAACAAATCGATGAGTCATTTATGACACCAAGCAATTTGGCGATGCGCAAGGAGTACCGTGAACAGGTTGAAAAAGGAGCCTCGGGAGGAAAGATCAATCTGGAGGTTGATAATCAGCACATACCTGTCCAGCTATCGACACCTGGTACCGATATTGTGATTCCTTTTCAATATGAAATTTATCTCTACGTCGTAACCGACGAATTGTTTAATAAGATGAGACCTGCGTACAACGAGGAAGTTGGCATGCCTGAAGGTTTCTATTCGAGTCGAACGATACAATTTATCGTGAAAGATTGGATGGGTACACGCAGCTTTGCTCCTGAATTGATCAAATCCATTCAAGATGATCATTCCGAAAAAGGTTATTACGAGGTCAGCGCGCTTGTGGTGGACTGGCTTAATTCCAAGCAGACCAATGGCATCATTCTAATTTTGAGCGGTCTGATCGGCATTGTTTTCTTCACCTTTGCAGCAAGTTTCACGTATTTCAGACTTTACGCAGATCTAGAACGGGATGAAGCGCAGTATCGCATGATTGGCAAAATGGGACTGAGTCGTCCCGAACTCCGTAAGATCGTAACAAGGCAGCTATTGCTTATGTTCTTCCTGCCGATTCTGGTGGCGGTCATCCACAGTTCGGTTGCCTTTGTGGCGTTGCAGCAACTGGTTGATTTCTCGGTCTTTGGATATAGCCTGCGCATCTTCTTGGTGTTTGCTTCCATGCAGATTTTGTATTTTGCACTCGTGCGCTGGCGGTATCTGCGTCACATGTATTCCAAATTAGTCTAAAATAGCATGGCCTAACAGACACCGGACTCTTCGCTCGGTGTCTGTTGACTTTTCTATCCCTGGCACAGTACTATTTTGTTAGATACAGAATGTATCATTACATAGTTTCTCAAGCAGTTAGAAGGATGGAGTTACAGAAATGTCAGGCCGGTGCCTGAGAGGGAGGACATATCATGAGTATCACGATGTCTCGTGGACAAGCTTACATTCAACGTTTGAATGATGAGCGGAATGTATGGCTGGACGGAGAACGTATCCAGGTAACTGGGCATCAGGCCTTTCAGGGAACACTTCAAACCATAGAAGGATTGTTCAATCTGGTGGATGACCCGGAGACAAGGGAAACCGTGGCCTATTGGGACGAACAGACGGGAAGTTACGTGCATCGCTCTTTTCTTGTGCCTCGTTCACTTCCTGACGTAAACAGCAGGGCGGATGCTTTTCGGCTCTGGGCCGATCGGACGTACGGGGTGATGAGCCGATTGTCTGATTATGCCCGATCCCGGCTGACAGGTTGGTATGCAACACGACAAGAGATGACAGCGCATGACCCGGCATTTGCAGACAAAATATCCGCTTATTTTGAACAAGCCAAACGAAAAGATGCATTCCTGACGATTGTCCAGCGGGACCCGCAGATTAATCGTTCCTTGCCTGTTGGTGAAGATGAGGATGCCATGCTACGGATTATCAAAAGTAATACGGAGGGCGTAGTCATTCGCGGGGCCAAAATGGTGGCAACAGCAGCGCCTTATGCCGATGATATCATTGCTTATCCCGTTCAACGAATTCCAGGCCACCTGCCAGAGCTGGCCCATATGGTAATTGTACCCGCGGACAGTCCGGGCTTGCACATGATGTGTCGTGAATCTTTTGCCACAAAAGATACAGATAAATCACATCCACTCAGTGCGCAGTATGATGAGATGGATGCTGTATTATTTTTTGATGATGTATTTGTGCCCTGGGAACGTGTATTACTGCACAATAACCCTGAAGCCGTATGGCAGATTCGCTGCAATACAGCTTCGGCCAGTCTGGCCTACCATCAGAGTGTCATTCGATTACACTCGAAACTGGAGTTCATTACAGCCGTGACCTCATCCATTGCCAAGGAGATTGGGGTGGACTCTTTCCTGAATGTGCAGGAACAACTTGGAGAGCTGATCAGTCAGATGCAGACTATCGAGGGACTGATTATTGCTGCTGAAGCACAGTCCAAGCCGGACACATTTGGCAACTGGCTGCCGGAATTCAAATATATTGAAACTGCACGTAATCTGGGCAATCGCTATTACCCCCGCGCGGTGGAGATTTTGAAGACGATTGCTGCGGGTGGTCTGATTCAGATTCCTTCAGGTACGTTTGAGATGAATGAAATGATGGGTTCCATGATAGGCAAATATCTTGGTGGAGTAACGATGCAAGCCCCGGAGAAGATTCGACTCTTTCAACTCGCATGGGAGCTGACCGGAAGTCCGCTCGGAGCAAGGCATGATCTATATGAACGGTTCTACGCGGGTGATCCCGTGCGCAATCGAGCGAACCAATATGTGCAGTATGACAAGGAAAGCTTATTGGGGAAAGTGGAGCCGTGGCTACGCTCGCTTAAGGACTGATCTGATGATCTAATACAAATGGTCCGAATGAAGATTGAAAAGCCTGAATGAAGAACGAAAAGCTTGAATGTAGGCTGAAAACAGCCCTTTTTTAGTTGATGCCTTGGCATGAGCCAGGGCTCTATTTCTATTTATTTAGATTATCTTTAGAAATGATTTAGGTTGAATTAAGAGACGTAGTATATAGTAATAATGTAGAGATAGGCATAGAGTATAGGAAATGAGAGGAATAACATGAGATACACCGTATTAATTGCGGATGACGAACCAGAGATTGTTGAACTGCTTCAACTATATCTGGAGAAGGACTATACCATTAAAACTGCGGTGAATGGAGCCGAGGCATTACAATGCATACGTTCAACACAGATAGATCTGGTCATACTGGACATCATGATGCCTGTAATGGATGGATTGCAGTTGATCAAACAGATCAGAGCTACATATCACATGCCTGTACTGTTCCTATCCGCTAAAAGTCAGGATCACGATAAAATCCTTGGACTTGGACTTGGGGCAGACGATTATATAGCGAAGCCGTTCAACCCGCTTGAGATTGTTGCCAGAGTAGAGGCGTTGCTCAGAAGAGTTAATCAATTTGATGCAGCGGAGATCCCCGAAGCGAAAGAACAGAATCTGGTATTAGGTGATCTGAGGCTGGATCGATCCCAATGTATCCTTTTTCGTTCAGGAAATCCTGTAACATTAACCTCTACAGAGTATAAAATTATGGAATTGTTGCTCGATCAACCTGGCCGAGTGTTCACCCGTAAAAAAATATACGAAGCAGTCTGGGGTGATTATTATGCGCACGAGGACAGCACGATCATGGTACATATCAGCAATATTCGGGAGAAGATCGAGCGTGACTCCAGACAACCGGAATATCTCAAAACGATAAGGGGACTGGGATACAAAATTGAAGCGCCCATGGAAAGCTAGAGAAAAGCGACTGTTGCAGACATCCCTGACTTTGGACTTCTTGCTGTTCAACTTCTTTTTACTGTTACTGGTATTGATTGTGTATCTTATGGTTTCACTTGATGTCGTGGATTTTCGCATTTCGGATCAGGTGGTAGACCCGAATCTGAATGTTGAAGCCCATGTATATGTGGAGGAGCTGGAAAACGAATTTTATTCCGGTGGAGGTTCGGTGTCGAAAGGCAAAGACACAGAGATTCAACGTCTCAAGGATAGCGGGGGCTGGATTGAAATTCTGGATGGGAATCGCAATGTCATTCATCATGTGGGAGACAAGCAAGATGCGTTCACACAATACAGCGAAGCTGATCTGTATGATGGACTGGAAAATCGGAGTGACCAGGAATACTATTATTCGATCACTCCTCTCTCGACAGAAGGAGCGGCAGCGTATGTATTGCTCAAAATCCCGCGTGATCTGGTCAGCGTGCGAATTAATGATAATCAGTTGATTACCAATCTGAAACATCCACTATCCTTTTACATTATGATTGGCATCGGTTTGGTTTTATTATTGATCTTTGTCTATAGCTATTGGGTCGCACGGAGAATCAAAAAACCACTCAGTATTCTCTCCTCGGGTCTTACGCAGATGATACAAGGAAATTATAGTACGCGGATGTCGATCTCAGCCGAGAGGGAATTTGTCCAGATTGGTGAGACCTTTAACTACATGGCGGATGTCATTGAAAATACCTCTGCGGAGAAACGTTACGCGGAAGAGAGCAAACAGCGACTGATTGTAGACTTATCACATGATCTGAAGACACCGATAACATCCATACAGGGATATGCGCAGGCATTGGTGGAAGGACGTGGGGAGGACAAGGATAGGCAGCAAAGATATCTGGGATACATCTATAACAAGTCTGTTCAAGTTGCACGCATGATACAGAATATGCTGGAGCTGCTCAAGGTGGATTCGCCCGATTTTCGCATGCATATTCAGAGAAGAGAGATTGGAGAATTCCTGCGCGAGATTATGGCAGATACCTATGGGGAGATTGAACAGAAACAGTTTGTCCTTCATGTACTTGTTCCTGATGAGGTGATCTACGCGAGGTACGATCCGGAGCTGTTATCCAGAGTCATCCAGAATCTGATTACCAATGCTCTGTCTTATAATCCAATCGGGACCGAACTGCGCGTCGAACTCATTCCGCTTCATACCCATGTGGTGATAGAGGTGGCAGATAACGGAGTGGGCATACCACAAGAACTGTGGTCAACGATCTTTGACCCGTTTGTACGAGGGGATGAGGCGCGGACAGCGACCGGAGGCACCGGACTTGGTTTGTCCATCGCACGAAGTAATACGGAGAAAATGGGCGGACGGCTGATCCTTTCCCGGCGTGGGCGAGAAACCACCGTGTTTAGCATTGAGATTCCAAATTAAATAAGAGAAGAAATGTCCATGTGGGGGGAAATATTTTGTTCAAAGTAAATACGTTTGTCCGGTTCAGTATTGCACTGGCGCTGATATTGGTTAATATCTATTTATTATCACGTGTAAGCTTCATCTTTCAGCCGCTCGTCACCATGATCACGGTCATTACCGTGCCGATGATGTTGTCGGTGTTCTTTTATTATCTGCTAAGGCCGCTTGTGAATTATATGGAGAAAAAGAAAATAAATCGCACGCTAAGTATTTTGCTAATCTATCTGGTTATTGCTATTCTGGGAGTGTTCTTCATCATTGGTTTATGGCCATCGTTACGTGAGCAACTGATCAATCTGGTCGATAACGCACCAAGTTTAATTAATTCATTAAGTGAACAGCTGAGAGAGCTGGAGCAAAATGGTGCCATTCAGGCCTTGTTCCCTGAGGGCTCGACACCTTTCTCCCAGATCACGGAGTATATCAACAAAGGATTTAACTTTGTAACCAACTATGTAAGTGGATTCTTCTCACTTGTTTCCAGTTTTGCGATCATCTTGTTTACACTACCGATCCTTTTGTTCTATATGCTGTTACAAGGCGAGAAATTTGGTCGTAAATTGGCACATATCGCTCCAAAACGTTTCCAAAATGACAGCCGTGATGTTGTAATTGAGATTGATCAGGCGTTGAGTGGTTTTATCGTGGGAAGAGTTTTGGTCAATCTGGCGCTGGGTGTACTGATGTATATCGGTTTCTTGATCATTGGACTGCCGTACGCATTACTGCTCACGGTAATTGCGGTCATCATGAACTTTGTTCCGTTTATCGGAGCGATTGTGTCATCCGTACCTATTGTGATCATGGGTCTCGTGGTATCACCATCAGTTGCCATCTGGTCTCTGATTATTATTCTTGTTGCTCAGCAGATTCAGGACAACCTGGTTGCACCGTACGTATTCGGCAAAAAGCTGGATATTCACCCGCTCACGACCATCATTCTGGTGTTGGGTGCAGGCGACCTGGGTGGGATTATTGCCATCCTGATTATTATCCCGGTTTATATGATCGTTAAAATTCTTTTGGTTCGAATCTATAACATGTTCTTTAAGGACAAATGGCAGAATGCATAGAATTTAATTATTCGAAGGAGTGGAGCACATGTCTGAAATTATCGAAAAACAATACAATGAACCTGAATATATCGCACCTCAATCTGTTCAAATGGGTACCATTCACATCTCGAACGATGTGTTATCCAAGATCGTGGGAATGGCCGCTCAATCAACGGCTGGTGTATCCTCCATGTCCGTTGGACTGACTGAAGGCATTGCCAAGAGCATCAGCGGCAAGAGTCTGCAAAAAGGGATTGACGTACACGTCAAAGACGATCAGGCAACCATCCAGCTGCGCATCAACATTCAATATGGTAACAAGATGCACGAGGTCTGCCGTGAACTTCAACATAATGTTCAACAGGCTGTAGAGCAATTGGCCGGTGTTATGGTCGATGAAATCAAAGTGCAAGTTGTTGGCGTATCCATGCCGGAGACGGTATAAACCAATGAAAAGAATGTAAGGAATAACGATTGGCACAAACAGCACCTTCCCAATTAACAACTTAACTGGGAGGGTGCTGTTTTATGTTTGCGGTAATAGGTGGGAGCTTCGCCCATCACTTTTTTGAACATTTTGGAGAAAAGCAATTGATCGTTATAGCCCACAGAACGGGCAATATCACCAATGGTCAGACCGGGATCAAGCGTCAGTTCGGCTGCCCTGCGCATCCGGTAATGAACCAGATACGACTGGATGCTGCTTCCCATCTGATCCTTGAAGAGAGAGCACAGGTAACTGCGCTGTAAACCGACATGGGCCGCGATGGATTGCACGGTAATGGCATTGGCATAGTTCATTTCAATGAAGTCCATCACTTGCGTCACATACGTTTCCTTCGAATAATCCGGCATGGGTTGAAGGTGCTCTGAATTGGCCTGATCAATTAAAATGGAGAAGAACTGATACAGCAAACCAGTCATGCTAATCTCCCAGCCTTTGTGGGTATTGCGGGAATTGATCATTCGGTGCAGGCAGGATCGCATCTCGTCATCCTCATTACCCAGCTCAAAAATCGGGTGATGCTCGGACAGACATGCTTGCTGTAAAAAGGAAGAACTATTGCTGCCTTGAAAAGCAACCCAGCTGTATTCCCATGGGTCATCCTGATCTGCTTCGTAATGCACGACGGAATGTGGAACGATCAGAAATCCTTGACCTTTGTGCAGGGTGTACGTTTTGCCACCAACTTCGAAGGTGCCTTTGCCATTCAAAATATAATGAATTTTATAATAGTCTCGCATGGCAGGGCCAAAGTGGTGACCTGGTGTACAGGCTTCGGTTCCATAATGAAGGAGCTGAAGCTCCTGAAAATGATTATTTTTGAACATATACGTAATCAAGGGTATTCACTCCTGTACGATTTCGTCTCATCTTGCATTTTAACATACTAAATAGCTTAAAAGATTAATTATTTAAGATTAGTATATATAGATAACAATCATTATTCCATATGTTCAAAGTGAAATGCCATATCGTTTATCCAGGAAAATGTCTAAGATGAAAAGGAATTCAACAAACCTTACAGGAAAGTGAGAATAACGATGCCCTATACTGCGAGTGAACAACGATATGATGAGATGAAATATGTACGTTCCGGCAAATCCGGAATCAGACTTCCGCAAATTGCGCTGGGTTTATGGCAGAACTTTGGTGGTAACCGCACATTGGATATTCAGGAAGAGATGATTTTGCGTGCCTTTGACCTCGGAATTAACCATTTTGATCTGGCGAATAACTATGGTCCACCTCCAGGATCAGCGGAAGAGAACTTTGGCGTGATTTACAAAAAACATCTTCGTCCTTACCGGGATGAACTGCTTATCTCATCGAAGGCAGGCTACCATATGTGGAGTGGACCTTACGGCGAATGGGGTTCCCGCAAAAACCTGATTGCCAGTCTCGATCAAAGTCTTGGTCGGATGGGACTGGATTATGTAGACATTTTCTATCATCACCGTCCAGATCCGGACACGCCATTGGAAGAAACGATGACGGCGCTGGATCATATCGTGCGGCAAGGTAAAGCTCTGTATGTGGGCTTGTCCAATTATAATGCAGAACAGACACAAGAAGCGGTAACCATTCTGCGTCGTCTGGGTACGCCATGTCTGGTTCATCAACCAAACTACTCGATGCTGAATCGCTGGATTGAAGACGGTTTGCAGGACGTACTGGATGAGCAGGGCGTAGGTTCCATTGCATTCTGTCCACTTGGCCGCGGTCAGTTGACGAATAAATATGTCGATAAGATCAAGGAGGAACGAGCCAATCCAACAGGCAATTTGAAAAAAGAAGCTTACACGGACGAACGGATTGCCAAGTTCGATGCGCTTCAGGCGGTTGCTGAACGAAGAGGTCAGACGATCTCTCAACTGGCTCTGAACTGGATTTTGCGTGGTAACCGTGTAACCTCTGCACTGATTGGTGCAAGCCGTGTGTCCCAGATTGAAGAAAATGTAGCTTCGCTCAGCGCACCTGACCTGACAACGGAAGAGTTGAATGAGATCGAAAGCATTTTGGACGGAATGGGTAATTATCCGTGGTAACATACACAGTACAGCTGTGTGAAAATTATAGTTAGGTAAAACTAATGTAATATAAATGAAGAATGAAAATGGCGCCTACCTGATCAATCAGGAAGGCGCCATTTTGTATATGTCATTTTCATTATAGGATAAGATCTATTATAATAGTTCATTAATTGACCTATGTTTATTTTTTTCAGAATGAACCTAGTTCATAGCACCTGGTCCTAGGATTTAGGGTATAATATATAGAAGCTATACAATTGAACTACGAAGGAGAGGCTCCATTTGAACTTTGAACAGTGGATTTCGCCTGAAAGCTATAACCTGACATCCGAGATGGAGAATCATCCATCAGACCGGATTGCACTTAGATGGCTCAGCGATCAACGAGAATTGGAAGAGATCACGTATGGTGATTTGTTCAAGCAGGCGAACCGTCTTGCTGGAGGTCTGCGTGAACTTGGACTAGAGAAGGGTGATCGGGTGTTGGTCATGGTACCACGCCGTATTATTGCCTATGTCATTTATATTGCTTGTCTGAAATTGGGGATTGCCGTTATTCCTTCCTCCGAGATGTTACGGGCAAAAGATCTGGAATATCGTCTGCGTCACTCTGAGGCGCGGGCTGTTATAGTATGGTCCGAGACGACCTCGGAAGTGGAAAAGATGGACGCGGATCTGCCGTCACTGGCACATCGCATCGTGGCATCACCGAATGAAGAAGTTAGCGTACCTGCTGAAGGTTGGGTCAGTGTGCATCAGTTAATGCAGAATCAACTTGAAGAGATGGCTGCGGTGGAAACTCACCGTGATGATACGGCTATTCTTGCTTACACTTCGGGCACAACTGGTAATCCCAAAGGAGTTGTACATAGCCACGGTTGGGGATATGCCCACCTGCGGATCGCTTCTTCATTATGGCTGGATATTCAACCTTCAGATACCGTATGGGCAACGGCTGCACCTGGCTGGCAAAAATGGATCTGGAGTCCGTTCCTGTCGGTACTCGGAAGAGGCGCGACCGGACTGGTCTACAATGGATCATTCCAGCCCAAGCGTTACCTGGAACTGATGCAAGAACATCAAATTAATGTCCTTTGCTGTACACCAACGGAATATCGGTTGATGGCCAAAGCCGATGATCTTGGACATTATGACCTGTCTCATCTGCGCAGTGCTGTTTCAGCGGGTGAACCGCTCAATCAGGAAGTCATTGAAATCTTCCAGCGTCACTTTGACCTGACTATTCGGGACGGATATGGACAGACCGAGAGCACGTTGTTAATCGGCAGTCTCAAAGATGCGCCTGTACGTATTGGCTCGATGGGTCAGTCGATTACACCTGGGTTGATTGAAATCATCGATGAAGAGGGACAACCTGTGCCTGCGGGTGAAGTAGGAGATATCGCGGTACACAAAGAGATGCCAGCTTTGTTCCGGTCCTATTATCAGGATGAGGGACGGAAGGAAGCGAGTCAGCGCGGCGATTATTTTGTAACAGGGGACCGTGCACGCAAAGACGAAGAAGGATACTTCTGGTTTGAAGGTCGCAGTGACGACATCATCATCAGTTCGGGTTACACGATTGGACCATTTGAAGTGGAAGAAGCACTCATGAAACACGCCAGTGTGAAGGAATGTGCGGTGGTTGCAAGTCCGGATGAGATCCGTGGCAATATTGTCAAAGCTTTTGTTGTGTTGAGAGACGATTCACTGGCTTCACCGGAACTGATGCGTGAACTGCAACACCACGTCAAGGAAATTACAGCACCTTATAAATATCCACGCAAGGTCGAATTTGTTACGGATCTGCCAAAGACCAACTCTGGTAAAATCCGCCGGATCGAACTGCGCGAACAAGAAAAACGTAATAGTTAGATCATTTTGTATAGATGAAATTTTGGGGAGTGTGCCTGCGTAGTGAAAGAGAAGGAATCGATTCTGCAGAAGCGAAAGCGGTCGTACAATATATGAAACAGGAGTGAACACAACCATGAGTCAATTTGAACAAACCTTTGAAAAGTCATTGGAACAATACGCAGAACTTGTTGTTAAAGTTGGCGTGAATATTCAAAAAGGACAGGATCTGCTCGTTACTGCACCGATCGAAACGCTTGAATTCACACGTCTTATTGTGCAAAAAGCCTATGCGGCTGGTGCAAACTATGTACAAGTGGACTTTGATGACGACAACATTACCC
The DNA here is from genome assembly GCF_037977015.1 of Paenibacillus sp. FSL K6-1122. Lineage (NCBI taxonomy): Bacteria > Bacillati > Bacillota > Bacilli > Caryophanales > Paenibacillaceae > Paenibacillus > Paenibacillus sp. FSL K6-1122. The sequence continues at coordinate 3,164,208 of NZ_CP150272.1, forward strand.
GCAGTCGTTTTGAGCATGGTTCCAATGACAGCTTCGACTATTATCCAGCGTGGAAAGCGGATATGATGGAAAAGTTTGCGGAAGCAGGCGGCGCTACCTTGACGATCAAAGTTCCAGATCCTGAACTGTATAACGGAATTGACTCCGACAGCGTTTCCCGTGCTACCAAGGCAGCCGCACACGCACGTCGCGGATATGCCAAATACACACGCAACCATGAAATTAGCTGGTGTCTGATCAAGGCCCCAACCAAAGCTTGGGCGAACAAGGTATTTGCCGACATCCCGGAAGAAGACCGAATCAACGTGATGTGGGAAACGATCTTCAAAATGAACCGTGTAGATGGCGGAGACGCCGTACAAAATTGGAGAGAACATCTGGATACCCTGAATACCATGAGTGATCTCCTGAATAAAAAGAACTATAAGAGCCTGCATTACCGTGCGCCAGGTACAGACTTGAAAATTGAATTGGTCCACAACCACATCTGGGGTGGCGGTGGTAGCGAAAATAAACAAGGTGTATACACGGTTGCCAATATGCCGACTGAAGAAGTATTCACCATGCCTAAGCGCAGTGGAGTGAATGGATATGTCAGCAGTACCATGCCTTTGAACCTGAACGGGCAACTGGTAGACCAGATGAGAATCACATTCAAGGATGGACAGGTTGTAGCGTTTACGGCAGCATCCGGTGAAGAGCATTTGAAGAACCTGTTTGCCACCGATGAAGGAGCACGTTATCTGGGTGAGGTCGCACTCGTACCACATGACTCCCCAATCTCCAACCTGAATCGTATTTTCTACAATACGGGTATTGATGAAAATGCATCTTGCCACTTGGCTGTGGGAAGTGCGTATCCTTTCAATATGAAAGATGGCACAACCATGTCGAACGAAGAGTTGCTGAAGCATGAGTGCAATGTGAGCTTGACTCACGTTGATTTCATGATCGGTTCCGCTGAACTGGATATTGATGGTGAGTTACAAGACGGCACAATCGAGCCGGTATTCCGTAAAGGCAACTGGGCATTTTAATTTCTAATATGTGTAATGAAAAAGGAGAAGAGCAATCTCTAATGAGGTTGCTCTTCTCCTTTTGGTCATAATCTTAGCAGCATAGTTGAAGACTTGAATTTATGAAATGATGAAGTTGGAATCAATGCTTTGTTTGATTGCCAATTCGTAGCGCTTATTTACCTCGCTCCAATTGATTACATTCCAAAATGCGCTAATATAATCTGGGCGCTTATTCTGGTATTTCAAATAGTAGGCATGTTCCCAGACATCCAGACCAATAATCGGAGTTTCCCCCTCCATCAAAGGACTATCTTGATTAGGAAGACTATCGACTTTCAATTTTCCATTCGCAACGGAAAGGAACGCCCATCCACTACCAAACCGAGTAGTTGCCGCTTTCGTAAATTTCGCTTTAAATTCTTCAAATCCGCCCAGTTCATTATCGATCGCTTTTGCCAATGCTCCTGTTGGATTTCCTCCCCCGTTGGGGCCAATGATTTTCCAAAACAAGCTGTGATTGGCGTGCCCGCCTCCGTTATTTCGAACAGCTGCGCGAAGTTCCTGTGGAACACTGTCCAGATTGGAGATCAAAGCTTCAATAGATTTTCCTTGCAGCTCAGGCAAATGCTCCAGAGCAGCATTCAGATTCGTAATGTAAGTATTATGATGACGATCATGATGGATCATCATCGTTTGCTCATCAATATGTGGTTCGAGTGCGTTATTTGCATAGGGTAATGCAGGTAATTGATATGTCATGTGTTATTCCTCCAATGTAATATAATGATCTTTCTAAATTGATCATACTTCATTTTATATACTTAATCAACATTTATGTATATAAAGTTTAGTTTGTTATTCTCGTATTTATATGATCACAATTAATAGTTTGGGTTATTTTCCATTTATTAGAGTTTGAACTAACACGTATATTATATATAATAAATATAAAATTAGTTATATCGGTTGTTTAAGGATATAATGTATCTGAGAACATGAGATGATGTAAACAACGAGAGCGATATACATGGATTGTATACACGAAATCGAAGGTGTTAAAAATTGTTTATTCGTAAGGAGGTTGAATCATAAATGACTAATCCTGATCTGGTGAATAGTCTTCCAACCAGAGAAATTATATTACATCTCCTCAAAACCAAAGGAGACATGACTACTAAAGATCTTACCGATGAGCTTGGGATCACCACCATGGCGGTTCGGCGTCATATCCAATCGCTAGAACGAGATAATTTAATTACGTCTAAGATACAGCGACAATCTATTGGAAGACCAACAACAGTGTATTGTTTAACTGAACAGTCTGTAGGATATTTTCCTAATAAATATCATTCACTAACATTGGATATATTGACTGAGCTTGAAGAACAATTAGGACCGGAAGCTGTTGAGAAAATTTTTGAAAGTCGCAAAAATAAAATGATCGAAAAATATGATCAAAGTATGAAAGCGAAAAATATCTCGGAGCGTGTTGAGACACTTGCGAACATTCAGAATGAGAATGGCTATATGGTGGGACTTGAGAAGATTAGCGATGATGAATTTATTTTAAAGGAAAATAACTGCCCAATTAGTCACGTCGCCATGAAATATAAGAAGGTTTGTCAATGTGAATTAAGTATGTTTAAATCATTGCTTGGGGATGCTGAAGTCAAAAGAATGGAGTGTTTGGCTGACGGCGGCCAACGTTGCACATATTCCATAAAAGTAAAAAAAGAGTAATTGAACGTATTAGATATGTAAAGATGCTTCCTAGCATAACGCTAGGAAGCATCTTTTTTTATATATTCATTTAACTTAACTTAAAGAAGTCGAGTGCCTTGCTTACATATATTTGATGATGATCAGGTAAATCTTCCTCATAATAAATAGCTCCAACAGGACAAGCTGTTTCACAGTTTCCACAATCTATGCATTGGTCAGGATTGATAAAATATTGGTCTTCTCCTTTTACAATGCAATCGACTGGACATACATCAAGACAATCGGCAGCTTGTTCATGAATGCAATGCTCTGTAATTACAAAGGGCATATTCCTCCACACCTCCCATCTTTTCATTTCTACTATTCTCAACTCTTTAACATATACATAATATACACATAAGTATAAAAATATCAAATCTATCGTTTATGTTTGATTTTAATAAAGAGTTTTATTTGATATTTATATATTTTATATATTATAGTATATTATGTTGTGTATTATAAAAACATAAAGAGAGGGAGAGCTCCCATTGTCACTAGAACTTACTCCATCAATTACTGATATCACAATTATTGGTGGTGGGTCAACTGGAATGTTTGCCGCTTTTTATGCTGGTATGCGTCAAGCAAGTGTCAAAATTATTGATAGTATGCCGCAATTAGGTGGTCAAGCGATTGCCCTATACCCTGAGAAATATATCTATGATATTGCTGGATTTCCAAGGGTTACAGCTGCTCAACTCGTTGAAAATTTACTGGAGCAGATGCAATTATTTCCGGTTGATGTCTATTTAGAGGAGAAGGTACAACAGGTATTAAAAAAAGGGGAACATCATTTCGAAATTATTACAGATAAATCTATTCATTACAGTAAGTCGGTTATTATTGCCGCAGGTATAGGGGCATTCGAACCACGCCGATTGGAACTGGAGAACGCGAGTCAGTTTGAACAATCTAACCTTCATTATTTTGTTGAAGATTTGCAGCAGTTCTCCAATCAACACGTGATTATTAACGGTGGTGGAGATTCAGCAGTCGATTGGGCACTTATGCTTGAGCCCATTGCCAAACAAGTCACTTTACTTCACAGACGAGATAAATTTCGTGCTCACGAACATAGCGTTGAAAAATTGAGGGCATCTTCAGTTAATATCGTCACTCCGTCTGAGATTACCGGATTAACTGGTGATGAACGGATAACCGAGATTACAGTCACTATTGCGAAAACGGGGGAGAAAAGAATCATTCCTTGTGATGCTCTTATCGTGAATTTTGGTTTTGTTTCTTCTTTGGGTCCCATTGCTGAGTGGGGATTGGACGTTGATAACGGCTCTATTGTTGTTGATACGCGGATGCAAACCAATATTCCAGGAGTATTTGCAGCTGGAGACGTTACGTCCTACCCAGGGAAAATTAAGCTGATCGCTGTAGGCTTCGGAGAGGCTCCAACTGCAATCAACAATGCTAAGGTTTATATTGATCCTACTGCCAAATTATCACCAGGTCATAGCAGTAACATGAAGCTCTGATATGCTTAGCAAGGTAAATGACGCAAGATTTCAAAGAAAATCATGGTTTGATAAAGGTCAGCCTCCTACAGTTCATGCCATTGGATTTGAAGGACAACTACGAAGAATAATGAACTAGGGGGGCCTAATATGAATAGTGAGCTAAGTGTTGTCATATACATTCTCATTATCCTTAGTTCACATAAGAATGAGAAACTAACCAGTGCTCAGATCTCAGAAAAGATTAGTGTAAACCCTGTTAGGATACGCCGTATCCTTAGCTCATTTAAAAAAGTGGGATATGTTAAGACAAAAGAGGGTATTGATGGTGGTTATGTGTTGTCTGTGGAGCCGCATGATATAACCTTGCAAGATATATATAAATTGGTGTCGTCTAAGCCTTTACAGATTCCTAAACCATCTATGAGCAGTAAGGGACATCTAACAGCAGAGATAGATATGCAACTCACAAGTATTTTTATAGAGTGTGAACAACAACTGATGAGGCAGTTAGGAAAAATCAACTTGGGTAGTATGCTCAAATTAATGACTGACTGTCAATTAGAACGAACGGAATAGTTCAAATACAGATAAGCGATTAGGAGGACCAGTTATGAAATTAATAGGTTTGTCTGGGTCATTGATTGGATCAAAGACTGCAATTGGTGTGGATACTGTACTACAATTCGTGAAAAAAAATCATCCGGAAATTGAAATTGAACTAATAGACTTGAGAGAATACAAAAACATCGAATTTTGCGATGGCCGCAAGTTAGAGGATTATAATGAACACACCCGGTCAGTAATCCAAAAAATGATTGATGCTGATTTTTTCGTTATCGGCACACCTATATATCAATCCTCTTTGACAGGTGTACTGAAAAATGTGTTCGATCTACTCCCTGTACAGAGTTTTTATAATAAAGTGATAGGCTTTATTGCAACTGGGGGCACATATCAGCATTATTTGGTTGTCGAAAATCAATTAAAACCGATCGCGGGCTTTTTTCGTTCATATGTAGCGCCAAGATATGTTTATCTAAATAGTGATCATTTTGGTGCTGATAATAAAATCGAAGATGCTGATGCGCTGAGTCGGTTGGAGAAATTGGCCGAAGAAATAGTCTTCATGCAGATTCAATTGAAGACGCGATAAGATATCATTCTAATACGAAAAGGAGATTGGAAGAAATGCCTTTTGTAATTACCGAAGCATGTATTTCAGAAAAAGCAGCTGATTGTTTAGACGTTTGTCCAGTTGAAGCGATCTACTATGAAGAGGATTTACCTTCGCAATACTTGAAATACGTGAATAAAGCAACTGAATTTTTTGAAAAACAATAATGCAACAATCTACATTTGCTTCGGTAGAGTTGCTCCAATGCTTTTTACCAAGATACTCAACGCACTGAAAGTGTAATACAATTCAGTAAAAAATCTTCTTCTAAGCTTGATTAGCAATAGCAGGGAGCCGAGTGAAGAGATTAGTGGTTCAGTGGTCTTTGTTGAAACCCAAAGCAAAAAAGTGACTTCATTGACTAAAGTCACTTTTTTTGCAACTAAACAAGCCTGATTGGAACACATATCTCGCAAAAATCAAGGTTAACAAGATGGCCTGTATACCTTTCCATAACTGGCTTGTTATCCAGAGTATAACCGCTACTCTGCAAACGCGGGAAAATTTCAGTCCATGCTTGCTGAACAGCCTCTGTAGTATGTTTGACTTTGCAAACCAGATATTGCCCGCCTGGAAGTTCAGTTTCGTTTAGATCGGGGGTCAATTCATCCATAGGAAAATCTTTCGAAATGACAATACAAGCATCGTATCGGCAATCTTCGGGAATCGTGCTTTCCGGGTTATCCTGGGGGATACCAAATAAAACGGTCGATGCAGTAAGCAGATTTTTGGCTCTAGCCCAACTCTTTAACATTTCCATAGCTTGACTGTTGGCAGGCCCATACGAACCAACTTGTCGCACATAGGCGATACGATACGACGGGAGGTTTTCGATAACCATTTCCATGAAAATCTTCCTCTCTGTATGATTTCTCTTACATGTTGGATGCTAACATGGTATAAAAGAATTTGCTTAGGTAATTGTTGAATCCCGGCGACGAAACTCATAGAATAGTGATAATATGTTGGAAGACTGTTCCAATAGAGCAAAACGAGAGGGGGAGGGGTTATACATGGATATTACTTATGCCTTCACGGATGAACATTTCAGGCAAGTTGTGTTGGATCGTTTTTGTGAGCAGCGGGATTTCATCCAGGAGAGTGACGTTTGTGAGGCTGAGATATTAGAACTCTCAAATCACAATATTAGCAATCTTGATGGAATCGAGTATTTCTGGGGTCTTCAAGAGCTGGATTGTGCCTATAATCAATTGACCAGTTTGGATCTGGCTCAGAATCACAAGCTGAGGACGTTACGTTGCAGAGAGAATCAGCTTCTTACACTGGACCTCCGTTCCAATTCGGATTTGCAGGTGCTGGATTGCAGTTTTAATCGACTTCGCAAATTGGATCTTTCTCATAATTCCAAACTTATAACGGTGGAGTGTCATTGGAATATGTTGTCGGAGCTGGCTTCAGAGCCCCTTGAGCAGTTGGAGGAACTTAGTTGCAGTTATAACGCTCTTTTCTCACTTGAACTTGAACACAATAAACAACTGCGGCGACTTGATTGCGCCAACAATTACATGTTGGAACTTGATGTAAAAGGTTGTCCAAACTTGATTGAACTTCGTTGTAACCATAACCATATCAAACAGTTGGATTTTCGTTCAAATATGGTTTTAGAGAGTGTCCGGTGTTTTAACAATCACATTAGCGAGCTGGATATTCGCCATAACGTACAACTAAAAGAGTTGTACTGTTCCGAGAACAAATTGACCGAGTTGGATTATAGCGCTAATCCCAAGCTGGAGAGACTGCAGTATGCAGACAATCTGATTTTTGAATCCAATCATGAAGTTCAGGGGATGGGTGTGTTTCAGTATGACGTCTCGATGTCCAACTATCAGATGAGCTTACTTATTCAGGATAAAGAACTGGTAGTCACTGCACAGGTTTCAACCAAGACAGAGATGGAAGCCTTATCCTCATATATGGAAGAGACGTGGAAACGGTGGGACATGCTTGGTGAGCAGGCACTTAAAACCATTGCCGAGGCTCATCCGGACGAAGATATCAATACATTGATTTTGGCTGATGCAGAATTTCAGGGAGATCAATATTTCCGATTGGGTTATGATGCGGGGGATACACCTGCTGGCCGATTATACATATATGCGGAGTTTGACGATGAATTTCACATGTTGGATACGTTGATCTATGAAACGTATTAAAGCCACGAGATCGTGGCTTTTTTGTTGTGTTGAACTAAAGATTATTTACACTGACACTACGATGACAGAACAACCTTCCAATCGCTGTTATCCCCAGATTTTATTTCCATTCCTTTTCTAAAGGGGAAATCCGGGGATAGCGTATGCTTCCGATGCAGCTTTCTTTCAGAAAGCTTTTAGGCGAGCGCTTCGCTTTTTCAGGTTTTTTCTGTCCTCTCCGTTATCGTGTAAATGTTAGTTCAACTTATATTATATGTTATTCAGCGTGCATTTTGTTAAAGCTAACATATTCGTTAATCGGTTTACGGTAACCGCGTGGGCGCTGTTTGGCTTCCGACTTTTTGCCGATGGTGATCAGCATAACGGGTACGTAATGGTTAGGGATTTCCAGACTCCGTTGCAGTTCTTCCGAGTCAAAGCCAATCATTGGACAAGTGTCCCAACCGCGATCCTGAGCGATCAGCATCAATTGCATGGCAGACAGGCTGGCATTGCGAATCGCATCCTCACGTTGGAAGAATCTGCCGCGAGATTCGTAAAATTCGGTGACGCTTTGGGATTCCTGCTCGTATTGGAACGGAGTAAGAGCGCCCAGGTTCAGCAGGCCTTCGTTAATAGTGCGGATATGATGATGCGCGTTGACGTCGCCCAATACCACGATGACTGCAGAAGCTGTTTTTACCTTATATTGCTGGGAAGCCTCATAGACTTTCTCTTTCTGTTCCTCGTCTTTAATCACAAGATAGTGCGTGTGTTGCAGGTTAAAGGCAGATGGTGCAAATTTGTTCAGGGCAAACATTTCTTGCAGTTCCAAATCCGAAATTTCAATTCCTTCTTCAAAAATAACGGCCGATCTACGGTTTTTGACTAGATTCTCCAACTCACTCATGGTAGTTTCCCTCGCTTATGTATGATTTATAAACTGACTATAACACACTTAGTTACTTTATGTAAGTATTATTTTAGAATAAGACAAGGATCGTCTGCCATACGCTAAAATAAAACACTAGAGGTGATTCATGAAAGCATTGATCGCAAAGTATATGGGAGGACATGACCCTCATGAATTTCGGGTATATGTGATCCAATCTTCGACGTTAAAACGTTTTGTAGTCGTGGAGATTATTCTAGGCCCTATCGTGTACAATGTCGCACTTTATTTGTGCCATAATGTAATACTTGCTGGAGTAGGCTCTTGGGCTGGAACAGAAGGTCTGAAGAGACTGCCACTGGTCTTTAGAAAAATCGTTGGGACATGATGAAGTGTGTAAATGAAAAATTGAAGCAGAAGAGGGCCAGTTGCGGCCCCATCTTCTCCTTCAGTCATGTTATCTATAGTCACGCTTCTTTTATCTAAACACATAATTATAACTGTCTAAGCTTTTGGTTCAAACTTGCCTTATTTGGCACGTTCCAAATACTGCTCCAGCGTAAGTTTCGGGTTGGTAATCTCACCAGCAATATATACTCCGACATAACGTACATGCCATGGCTCATAGGAGTAACCAGTCAATTTCTCCTGATCTTTGCCATAACGGATGATGAAACCGTACTTGTGGGCATTGGCTTTCAGCCATTTGCCTTCTTTGGTGTTGCCAAAGCTTTGCTGAAGATCGTAACCGGCCGAAGCGCTGGAGATATCCATGGCTAGACCCGTTTGATGTTCGCTTTGTCCTGGTCGAGCACTTGTTTTATTGGCAACAGCTTCACCTTTGATGCTGGCATTACGGTCAAAGATCGATTTCTGGGTCGCATAAGAGCGATAGCCAGACACCGCTTTGATATCGATGCCGTCTTTTTTGGCAGCCGCAAATAATTTTTCAATCGCGGTTGCAGCCACTTTACGCATTTGTTTCTTCGGACTGGAACCTGAGAAGCTAAAAGGAATATTAGGTACAACCAAATCTTGAGGTGCATAAGTTGAAGGCAGATTTCTCTTTTTATTGACAAGTACAACCGTACTGGACACATTGGTCACAGTTGCGACATTTTTAATCGTTTTGATCGTACGACCAGGTGCATTATCATGCAGAAATTGAGTGAAGCTAGAGCTTGCAGCAGACGCGACGGGATTCAGGCTTGAAGTGATGGGAAACGTAGTAAAAGCAGAACCTGCTACAACAGAGCCTATGAGAATTGTAGATATGATGGATTTACGAGTAAAAGATTTCATGATGTGTGTTCCTCCTCGGAATATATGAATCTATATACCGAGTATACTAGAGGATTATATCCATAGGTTCTCCAATTGTTTCCGAGTTGTAAACAAAGTTTGCTATATAAGTTGAACCAAAGATATTTACACTGGACACTACGATGACAGAACAACCTTCCAATCGCTGTTATCCCCTGATTTTTTTGATTCAATTTTATAATGGTGAAAATCTTGGGATAGCGTATGCTTACGAAGCAGCTTTCTTTCAGAAAGCTTTTAGGCGAACACTTCGTTTCTTCAGGTTTTTTCTGTCCTCTCCGTTTCATGTAAATGTTTAGTTCATCTTTTATAGAGTCTTTTTTGCAACTCTGATAGAGGCATATAAAACAAAAACACGTTAAAAAAGCCGTTGCATTAGATGCAACGGCTTTTGATGTGAAGAGAGATAATGCTAGATTACTTCAAATATGCTGGAGACTGTGTTACAACATGCAGGCGTCAGATCCACCGGAGCTTCCCGCAGTTACAGCACGGGTGTCACGAACGCGAACGTTGGCGCTGAGCACACCAGAATCACTGCTTAATTTGAAAGAAGGATAATTCTCTTCTGTATCCAGCTTCATGTGTTGTTCAAGGTTCAGCTGCTGCTTCGGATCAACATAGAACGGAACCAGATTGGTTTCAATCTGCGCGTCGAGAGCCGCAAGTTCATCAACAATGATAATAGCGATAACTCCGTTACATCCGCAACCTTCCAAGTCATAGATCACTTTGAAATATCCAGGTTGGTCATTCAGGCTTTCCGTCAATCGTTTTGAAGCCAAATCTGTAATTTGAATATACATATAGGTACACTCCTTTATATGTGGTCATGGTTGGTAAATGGTAAAAGAATTCATTCAGCTTCTATTCCCATTATACCACTTTGGCAAAAATCAAAGCATTTATTTTCTTGACTGATCAGTCTGGAAAAGGTATTCTTTAGTTAATGAATAGGGAGGTGAGGTCTTAAATTGGGAAGAGCCAAGGAGTTCGACACGGAGACTGTTCTAAGAAAAGCAACGTCTGTATTTGGAGCGTACGGTTATGAAGGTACATCTTTGAGCTTACTGCTGAGTGAACTTGGCATTGCGCGGCAAAGCCTGTATGACACCTACGGAACTAAACATGATTTATTTGTCTCTGCTCTTAAATTCTATATTCAGCAGAAGACAGAGGCGGGGATCAAACTATTAAACGAATGCACAAGTGTGAGGCAAGGCGTGACCGAGTTGTTCAATGAAGCGGTTAACGTGTTGACAGACAACGAACGTCGTAATGAATGTTTCATCATTAATAGCGCGGTTGAACAGGCACCACAAAATCACGAAATCGCCGTCTTTATTCAAACCACTAACCAACAAATGGAAGATGTTTTTCATACTGCGCTGTTACGAGGCCAGAGGAGCGGCGAATTGAAGCACGCAGAGGAAGAATTGCCCGGGCTTGCCCGTTTTCTGAATTATTCCCGACTCTCATTGACCTTTACGGCTAAGAGCGGTGCAAGCACAGAAGCGCTGCGGGATTTTGTACAGATGACCCTAAGGGCTATGGATTAACGTTTTACATGATTTGAGTAAGAATTCTTTACGTTTTCTTGAAAATGGACGCTTAGGGCGTTTATTTTTTGACTATTATAGACCGATTGGTCTGGAAAAAAACACCAAACAAACTGAAGGAGGAAATAAGGATGACACAATCTCAGCAGTTGGAAGCGGGCAATAATATACCGTATCGGATCATGCATGGATTTACTCAATTGCTACTGGAGGGAAAACTGGAACAATGGTTGGAGTTATATACATCTGACGCTATTTTCGAATTCCCATATGCACCAGCAGGATATCCTCAGAAACTGGAAGGCAAAGCCGCAATTACGAATCATCTTCATAATCTACTGGGGATGATTGAAATTCAGCAGTTTTCTGAACCGGTGATCTTGGCTGATTCCACGAAACAACAGTTTGTGGCTGAATTTACTTGTAAAGGGCGTTCATTAGTTACAGGCAAGCCATACAACCAAACGTACATCTCTGTAGTGAGCCACTCTAATGGAAAAATTACACATTATAAAGACTATTGGAATCCGATGGTCGTACTCGAATCGGACTTAGGAGGAAACAAGCATGATCAATGATAAACCGTTGACACTTATTACCGGAGCTAATGGAAAGACAGGAAGCCGTGTTGCGGCCATACTTCAAAAGCATCATTATCCGGTGCGTTTGGCAGGAAGAACTAAACCATCTCTTTCTGGTTCTGCCGATAATTATGTCTATTTTGATTGGTATGATTCCGAGACATATGCGCTGGCGCTGAAAAATGTGAATCAGGTATACCTTGTCATGCCAGTCATGGATATGAACCCAGAAGACGTCATCATTCCGTTCATCAAGGAAGCATTGTGGAACGGCGTTAAGCGATTCGTTTTACTTGGCAGTGCTTCAATTGATGAAGAGGGTCCTATATTTGGCAAAGTACATCAGTATATAAAAGCCCATGCTCCTGAGTGGGCTGTATTGCAGCCTTCCTATTTTATGGAGAACTTTACGGAGGGACCGCATCGGGAGACAACGAAACAACTCGGAAAAATTTACAGTGCTACGGGTGACGGGAAAATTGGATTTGTTAGTGCAGATGATATCGCGGCAGTTGCGTTCCATGCTCTGACAGATGTTGTTCCTCATAATACGGAGCATATCATTACAGGGCCGGAGACGTTGTCCTATGGACAGGTTGCAGACGTCTTGAGCCATGTACTGGGTCAGTCCATTCAACATGAATCTTTGTCCGATGATGAACTGAGGAATAGCATGATTCGCGCAGGAATGTCAGAAGAATACGCTGCTGCCCTCGCAGGACTGGATGTGCCTATCCGGGAGGAGGGGAGAGAAGATCAAACGACGGATACGGGGAAAAAATTAACGGGGAATAACCCGATTTCATTCGAGCAATTTATTCAGAATCATATGGAAGTATGGAAATAATGGAAGAAACATTTTCATATTATGAGAAGACGGTGCCTAGTGCCCGTCTTTTTGCATGTCTAGCAGCATGTTGACATCGTTGATTCAGCTATGAATCTCTCCCTAACCAGGGACACTAAGGAAAGCAGTGATTATACGAACACACTTTTGGGGAAATAGATGAAGATGAATGTTAGGGCGTGTCTGAGACACGCCCTAGATAAAGGGGCGAAGAGAGCGAATGATTCAGTTCGAAAATGTATCAAAACAATATCCTGATGGAACAACGGCTTTGCGTCAGGTTAACCTCAACATTAACAAGGGAGAATTGTTCGTCATGATTGGTCCGAGTGGATGTGGCAAAACCACCATGCTCAAAATGATCAATCGCCTGATTGAGCGAACAGATGGAACAGTGCGCATTAATGAACGCCCAATCGATGAATACAACATTCACGAATTGCGCTGGAATATAGGATATGTGCTGCAACAGATTGCACTATTCCCGCATATGACAATTGCCGAAAATATTGCAGTTGTTCCTGAACTCCGAAAATGGAAGTCAGATCAAATCAAGGAGCGTGTACATACGTTACTGGATATGGTGGGTTTGCACGGAGATACGTACAGTGAGCGTAAACCGTCCGAGTTATCCGGAGGACAACAGCAGAGAATTGGTGTGTTGCGTGCACTCGCTGCCGATCCCGAGATAGTTTTGATGGATGAACCGTTCAGTGCACTCGATCCAATGAGTCGGGAGAAATTACAGGATGATATTTTGGATATCCAGCGTCAGATGAAAAAAACAATTGTGTTTGTCACCCATGATATTCAGGAAGCGATGAAGCTGGGGGATCGCATCTGCATTATGAAGGATGGACAGGTTTTGCAGGTAGGTACCCCGGAAGAACTGATCCGACAGCCAGCTAATGATTTCGTACGTGAATTTGTTGGAAGTCCTAACACCGATACGAGTTCACAATCTGATTTTGATCTCGAATCCATCATGTCACCACTCTCACCGGGTCAGGTGCCAAAATCAGCTAAAACTGCCGTTCCTGCATCCATTACGTTAACGGAATTAGTTGATATCATGGCTTCCCATGACCATCTGCTGGTTGAACGTAACCGCCAGATTATTGGCGAGATCAGTCGAGTTGATCTGATGAAATACTGGTCTGGTCAGTTACAGGAACGAGGTGAAGAACATGAGTAGATTCACGGAGGTGTTCAGTGAGCGCAAAGGTCAGTTGTTGTCTGCTCTGCTGGAACATATTCAGATCTCATTTATCGCATTGTTCTTTGCTGTCCTCATCGCTATTCCGCTAGGTGTATACCTGACACGCAAGCCAAAAGTCGCTGAACCGATTATTGGGGTTACGGCTGTGTTGCAGACGATACCTTCCTTGGCGCTTCTCGGATTGCTCATCCCGTTATTCGGCATAGGCACACTTCCTGCAATCATTGCACTGGTGGTGTATGCGCTGCTTCCGGTACTCCGCAACACGTACACAGGCATATCCGAAGTTGATCCTTCCATGGTGGAAGCGGCGAATGCGATGGGCATGAATAGTTGGCAACGTCTAATCAAAGTGGAACTGCCACTGGCGATGCCTGTCATTATGGCCGGAATTCGGACCGCGATGGTGCTTATTGTAGGAACGGCGACACTTGCTGCCTTGATCGGCGCAGGAGGTTTGGGTGCATTAATTTTGCTGGGCATTGATCGGAACGATACCGCATTGATCATCCTTGGAGCCATTCCGGCCGCATTGCTGGCGATTTTGTTTGATGTACTATTACGTCAGTTCCAGCGGTTATCCTTCAAGAAAACATTGGTTACCCTTGGTTCGCTGGCAATAATCGCGATACTTGTGATTACCATTCCCTTCGTGGCACGTGGTGGACAGAAGGATCTCGTCATTTCCGGGAAATTGGGGGCCGAACCCGAAATTCTCATTAATATGTACAAATTGTTAATCGAAAAAGACACAGACCTGACCGTTGAACTAAAACCCGGATTGGGCAAAACGCCATTCCTTTTCAATGCACTCAAGTCGGGTGATATTGACATCTATCCCGAATTCACGGGGACAGCGATCTCCGAATTTATGAAGGAAACGGCTGTGAGTACGGATCGAACAGAGGTCTACGAACAAGCAAGAGACGGAATGTTAAGCCAGTTCAACATGGTGCTGCTGAACCCAATGGATTACAACAATACGTATACGTTGGCCGTTCCAAAGAGCATCGCAGATCAATACAATCTCAAGACCATTTCGGATCTCAAACCGGTTGAGAAGCAGATCAAAGCAGGATTCACACTTGAATTCTCGGATCGGGAAGACGGATACCTTGGCATACAGAAAAAGTATGGGATTGAATTCCCAAACGTTGCAACAATGGAACCCAAGCTTCGCTATGGTGCTCTTCAGCGCGGAGATATTAATCTCGTTGATGCTTACTCCACAGACAGTGAGTTGAGACAGTATGAACTCGTTGTGCTGGAGGATGACCAGGAATTGTTCCCGCCGTATCAAGGTGCGCCGATGCTTCGTCAAGAAACGGCAGATCAATATCCACAACTGGTTGAGGTGCTGAGTCAGCTTGCTGGAAAAATTACGGATGACGAGATGCGTCAGATGAACTATGACGTGAACGTAGAGGGAGAGAATCCTGAACAGGTTGCAGCAGAGTACCTTAAACAGGCTGGATTGCTGTAACTTCAGGCATCCCTGCAATAGATGCACCAAAAGGATGAGGAGGAACCATGATGACACAAGAAACGTATGACTTGATTGCAATTGGAACAGGAAGCGCGGCAAGCTCTGTTATCACCCGTTGCGCTGAAGCTGGCTGGAGAGTTGCTGTAATTGATGAACGTGAGTTCGGCGGAACGTGTGCACTGCGTGGCTGTGATCCCAAGAAAGTGCTGGCTGGAGCGGCTGAGCTGATTGACTGGAATGAACGGATGCAAGGGAAAGGAATTCAGGGACAGGCGACCATCAACTGGTCTGAACTTATGGCCTTTAAACGCACCTTTACCGAGAGCATACCTAGAGCAAGTGAAGATCAATTCAAACAGGCCGGAATGGATACGTTCCATGGTAAAGCTTCATTTGTCGATGAAAATCATATTCAAATTGGAGAAGAAGTGCTCCATGGTAAACACATTCTGATTGCTACCGGTGCAAGGCCTGCACCACTTGAGATTGAAGGCTCAGAGCATCTTATATATAGTGATGACTTTCTGGATCTGGAACAGTTGCCGGATCGTTTAGTTCTGGTAGGCGGTGGATACATTGCATTTGAGTTTGCGCATATTGCGGCCAGAGCCGGGACGGAAGTCCATATCCTGCATCGGAGTGAACAGCCTCTGAAGTCGTTTGATGTGGAGCTGGTAGAATCTTTGTTGCAAAAATCAAAAGAGATCGGCATTCATGTTCACTTGAACGCGGAGGTGAAGTCCATACGGCAAGAGGGGAACGCCTATGTTGTTCATGGCACACGTAATGGTGCAGAACACCAGTGGCAGTGCGGACTTGTCGTTCATGGAGCGGGGCGTATTCCTAATGTGGATGGGCTGGAATTGGAGAAAGCCAACGTCAGCTACAGCAAAAAGGGGATTACGGTGAACGAGTACTTGCAAAGTGAAAGTAATCCGAGAGTGTATGCTGCTGGCGATGTGACTGACACGCAAGGGTTGCCTTTGACCCCGTTAGCAGGTCAGGAATCCCGGGCTGTATCGTTCAATTTGTTGGAGGGAAATCAACACAAACCTAATTATAAAGTGATGCCTTCCATTGTGTTTACTGTCCCTGCCCTTGGAGCTGTTGGTATGAGCACGGAACAAGCCAAAAAAGAGGGCTACGAGGTGCAGGTAAATGATATGTCGAAATGGTATACTTACAAGCGAACTCATGAAAAATTTGCCATGGCCAAAGTGGTGATCGATAAATCAACCGGGCGTATTCTGGGCGCGCATGTGCTCGGGAGCAAAACAGAAGAATTGATTAACCTTTTTGCAATGGCGATTCAGTTCAATCTGACTATCGATCAGTTAAACACCATGAATTTTGCATATCCTACTGCTGCATCGGATATGGGTTCTTTAATTTAGAAGTGATGAAGTGAGGATGACCCCCCCTTTGGGACGGAAGAAAGGATGAAAATAACGATGTCATCGGATTTTATCGGGCTTCATGAAGGCAAGTGGACTAAGGAACCCGTTGCTGCACGGATGGATGGGGATCGTTTCGTTGTGGAAGCCCGGGAAGGCAGTGACTTCTGGGAGAACACATTCTACGGGTTCTGTCATCGGGATGGACATGCCATGCTTGCTCCATGGGACGGAACGGAAGCGATTGAGGTATCGTTTGATCTAAGCTCATTCACCGAATTATATGATCAGGCGGGATTGATGTTATGGTATGGAGAAGACCAATGGATCAAGGCCGGAGTTGAGGTCAATGATGGCGTGGCACATGTTGGAGCCGTCGTGACGGATACATATTCCGATTGGTCACTCTCTCCTGTGCCAGAGTGGGGTGGACGAATCGTAACAATCAGAGCCTCCTACAGTAATGAGGCCGTTGTCATTCGTGCTCGCACAGATGAGCATCCTTGGCGTACGATTCGGGTTGCACGGTTTGCCTATCCGACGAACAAACACGCAGGTCCATTTCTGTGTTCACCAAAGCGTGCAGGGTTCGAGGTAGCCTTTACCAAGTGGAGATCCACGACACCCGATCAAGACTTGCATACAGATCCGCCGATTACAGATTAAAACAAGTTAAGATGCACGATAAACCATGAAACATGAACACGTGTACCTGGCTTAGAAAGCAAGACAACAAAAATAAGCAAGTCTTCCATTGACGGAGGACTTGCTTATTTTTGTGTTTAAACTTTGGACTGTGAAAAGTCTCCAGTTACTCATTTCATCATTCACCGGGGTCAGTGAGTTCTTTTTGCACATACAATATAGTGCTTGCGAACATTACTTGAGTTTAACGTTTATTTACTCGTGCCCGTATCCAGGGACTGGGGTTCGGTCTCTTTTTCAACCTCATCATCATTGGACTTATTGAACTCAAGCATACGCTCCTCGTAATCGTCCAGGAACCATAACGGGTCCATACTGTCTTCCTCACCGTTGTAATTGATTACGATTTCGTCGCCAGCCTTGATGTCTGTATAAGCGTAGAAGTCAAAGGTATGGTTATCAAAATTGATATCGTAAGTAGCGTTAGGTTCATAAGAGTGGTTGATCAGACTGCCGTAACCGAGCAGAATGGCGGTATGATTCGCCCCATATTCGAACACGTAATCTTCCAAAATCGTCTTTTCGACATGCTCATGATCTTCATTTGGGTAAGGCACAACGGGTGCCTGATGGATAAGCGTTCCTTTGGCAATATCAACGGTAGCAAATACCCCGCGGTTAAACTCACCACCATCACCTAACTTGGATTGTTTCACTTCGATCATAATCTTCACCTGATGCTCTTCGAAGAGCTCCGTTCTATATAGTAGTAATTCGTTAAGGCAAAATTTTAACCCATACTTTCATATAAGGCAAATTTCAGACAAAAAGGTGCAATATTTTTTAATAGGGCGTTGAGTTGTGCAGGATATAACGCTTATAATATACAAAGAATTAAGTCTATATAGAAAAGGTGTCATGAATGAGCATATTAAATGTAGAAAAATTAAGTCACGGTTTTGGTGACCGTGCTATCTTTAACGACGTTTCATTCCGCCTCTTGAAGGGCGAACATATTGGTCTGATCGGGGCCAATGGTGAAGGTAAATCCACCTTCATGAACATTATTACAGGAAAACTTCAGCCGGATGAAGGCAAGGTGGAGTGGTCCAAACGGATGCGTGTTGGTTATCTGGACCAGCATGCTGTATTGAACAAAGGCCAATCGATCCGTGACGTACTTCGCGGCGCGTTCCAGTATTTGTTTGACATGGAACAGGAAATGAATGATATGTATGGCAAAATGGGCGATGTTACACCGGAGGAGCTTGAACAACTTCTTGAAGACGTGGGTACGATTCAGGATACGCTGACAAACCAGGATTTCTACATGATCGATGCCAAAGTGGATGAAACCGCACGTGGTCTGGGTCTGACGGATATCGGTCTGGATAAGGACGTCAATGACCTGAGTGGTGGACAACGTACCAAAGTCCTGCTTGCCAAGCTGCTGCTGGAAAAACCCGATATTTTGCTGCTGGATGAGCCTACGAACTATCTAGATGAATTGCATATCGAATGGCTGAAACGTTATTTGCAGGAATATGAGAATGCATTTATCCTCATTTCTCACGATATTCCGTTCCTGAACAGTGTTATCAACTTGATCTATCACATGGAGAACCAGAATCTAACTCGTTATGTGGGCGATTATGATCATTTCCAGGAAGTTCATGAGATGAGAAAACAGCAGCTGGAGTCGGCGTACAAGCGCCAACAACAAGAGATTGCTGACCTCAAGGATTTTGTAGCGCGTAACAAAGCAAGTGTAGCTACACGTAATATGGCGATGTCCAGACAGAAGAAACTCGACAAGATGGATGTCATCGAGATCGCCAAGGAGAAACCGAAACCGCAGTTCAACTTCCGTGATGCAAGAACATCCGGCAAGCTCATTTTCGAAACCAAAGGTCTTGTAATTGGATACAACGAACCGTTGTCCAGACCACTGGATCTGCGTATGGAGCGTGGGCAGAAGATTGCCCTTGTTGGTGCGAACGGAATCGGTAAAACAACCCTGATGCGCAGTATTCTGGGTGAAATTCAAGCTCTGGAAGGAACCGTTCAACGCGGTGAACATCTGGAGATTGGTTACTTCCAGCAAGAGATGAAGGATGCCAACTACAATACATGTATTGAAGAGATCTGGCAGGAGTTCCCTTCCTATACCCAATTCGAGGTGCGTGCTGCACTTGCAAAATGTGGTTTGACTACAAAACACATTGAGAGCAAGGTAGCTGTACTAAGTGGTGGGGAGAAAGCTAAAGTGCGTCTCTGTAAGCTGATCAATAATGAAACCAACCTGCTTGTGCTCGATGAGCCGACGAACCATCTGGACGTTGATGCCAAGGAAGAGTTGAAACGTGCGCTCAAGGCCTACAAAGGCAGTATTCTTCTGATTTCCCACGAACCGGAATTCTACCGTGATGTCGTTACGGAGACGTGGAACTGTGAGTCGTGGACCACGAAAGTATTCTAAATAGAGGTTGTTCAAAAAGTCCGCTTTTGATTACGAATCACGTGCGAGCTTGCGAACAAGCTCGAAGCGTGAGAAAAGGCGCGAATTTTGCTTGCAAAACAGGCAGAACTCGCGCCTTTTTTGCGTGGTTTTAACGAAAAATGTTTGAGCCCAATTCACAGTTGACAGCTTGAATAAGGCAATAATATAATTCAGGAAAGCGATTACATTTATATGTTAAAAACCTGTTTCACTGCATAGGGGCAAAGAAAACACGGTATTCCGTATGGGTATCATTGCACTTAGAAGGGAAGACGGGTCTTTTTTTGCACTCCAATGAAACCGGTTTCATTAAAATAAGGAGGTGAACAAAAGCTCGTTACTGACCACTGGTTGCTGAGTATAGGCTGAACAACAACACCGCGCATACAAGAACCATGCTTTCATCTTTCACGCCAAAGGAGAGAATGAACATTGGATAAACTCAGGAAACCCATGATATTTATGTTATCAGCAACACTTGCGCTGTCTTCGGGACCGTTGATGCTGCCGAGTAAGGCGTATGCCGATCTGAGCAGTATACCCGCCACATTGTTGCAGGACGATTTTTCGGATGGGAATTTCACGGAATCACCCGCGTGGAACGTAAGCTCAGGCAACTGGGAAGTGTTCGCTGACCCGACAGATGCGTCCAACTTTACGCTTTTCCAGAGCGATACCAATGAAGGCATCATCTTTACTGGAGACTCCATGTCGGACATGACCGTGTCCATGCGCTTTTACACGGGAGCCGGTCAAGGATATCCGGGAATATTGCCGCGGTTTCAGGATAAGAGCAACTATTATTATTTTCAAATGCAGGTACCTAACAACAAATTGGTCTTCAGCAAAAAGGTGAATAACGGCGATACAACGTTGAAAACGGTGGACTATGCGTTTGCCAAAGATACGTGGTACACACTCAAAATAGTGCTGTCGGGTGCCACCATTCGAGGATATATCGCCGAAAATGGCTCCGATCGGTTGGTATTTGATTTAAACGATTCTTCCATTGGGTCAGGTGTTGTTGGCATTCGAAATAAGTGGCAGTCGGTACATATGGATGACGTGATCATTGCCGAGCAACTGGCTGGGAACGATATTCAGCTCTCCATTGCTGAGCAGACGGCGTCTTCGGTTTCACTGCAATGGTCTGAAATCGCGGGTGCATCAGCCTATCGCTTGTACCGTTCCTCTACGCCTGAAGGCGGTTATTCCCTGGTAACCAATACCGGGACTTTGGGACACACGGATGAAGGATTAAGCGGGGATACGGTGTATTATTACAAGATTGCTTATGAATATGGAGGTCTAACCGAGTCATTATGGACTGCTCCTCTGGAAGTTCGGACGATTGCGGCGGCACCACAGGCTCCTGGCGAATTAAAGGCCGAAGCACCTAATGCCACAAGCGTGAAGCTATCTTGGTCCACTGTGGACAAGTCAACTGGTTATCGCGTGGTTCGGGCCGAAGCTGGAAGTGAGCAATACGAGCAAATCTATGAAGGTAAAGGGCTCACATTCACGGATAATGCACTTGAGCCGGGCACCAGCTACAGCTATCGTGTGACGGCCTATAATGCAGCAGGTGAGTCAGCATTCACTGTTGCAGAAGCCACGACGTACTCCATTGACTCTCCAGCAGAGTTCGCCGCCA
The DNA here is from genome assembly GCF_037977015.1 of Paenibacillus sp. FSL K6-1122. NCBI lineage: Bacteria > Bacillati > Bacillota > Bacilli > Caryophanales > Paenibacillaceae > Paenibacillus > Paenibacillus sp. FSL K6-1122. Next base: position 3,185,887 of record NZ_CP150272.1, read on the forward strand.
CAGCTGTGACGGATACATCAATCTCTCTGGGGTGGAATGTCCTGCCTGGATCTGATGTAACATATACCGTGTCCCGTGCAACCAGCGCTACGGGTACATATCAGCAGGTCTATAGTGGCAAAGAAAACACGTATAACGATAGCGGTCTAACGATGGGCACAGGATATTTTTACATCATTCAGGCGACCGTGGACGGTGTAACTTCTCCAGCATCCGCACCGCGTGGTGTTGCGACGATTCGTACAAGCATTACACCGGGGCAATTGTGGCCAGATCTGGACGGGAAGCCGATTGATGCTCATGGGGCTGGCTTTTTCTATGATGAACAGACGGAGACCTATTACTGGTATGGCGAATATCATAAGGGCGGCTGGCCAGCTGTTGGTGTGCGTGTGTATTCATCCAAGGATCTGATGAATTGGAAGGATGAAGGCATGGCTTTAACAACACTTCAATCCATGGATGATTTTGACAATGACCCGTTGATCTCCAAATTGTATGCGGGGCGTGAAGACCGCGTGGATATCTGGGCAGATATCCGCAAAGGACGGATTATTGAACGACCAAAGGTCATCTACAACGACAAAACGAAGAAATACGTGATGTGGGCCCACATGGACGGCGACAAAGACCCCTATAACGATAATGCGAATTATGGTAAGGCACGGGCCGGTTATGCGATCAGCGACTCTCCAACAGGGCCTTTTGTGTATCAGAAGAGTTACCGGATGGACAGAGCTCCCGAAGGGGAGAAAGATTTCTTCCCAACCGATAAGGGTATGGCACGTGATATGACGTTGTTCAAGGACGATGACGGCACTGGCTATCTGATCTATTCCAGTGAGGAAAACCTGACGCTGTATATCTCCAAACTGAATGAAGACTACAGTGACGTAACAGGGTGGCATAAGGAAGGACGAACGGATGACAAAGGCAATCCGGTACGAGATTCCACCTATCAGGCGGAATACGGCGTCGATTACGTGCGTGTGTTCCCGGGAGGGCAACGTGAAGCACCGGCGATGTTCAAGTATCAGGGGAAATATTATATTTTGACTTCCGGAGCTTCCGGTTGGGCCCCTAACGAAAACAAAGTGACGGTGGCGGACAACATCTTTGGCCCGTGGTCAACGCAGACCAATCCGTTCGTGCGCACGTTGCCGAGTGATCCCGATCCAGGAAAAGCATTTGGCACACAGACCACTTCCGTCATTCCGGTCGATCCGGAAAAAGGAAAATTCATTTACGTGGGGGATACGTGGAATGGTGGTAATTTCTCGAATGATGCTGCAAAATATGTGTTCTTGCCAATTGAGTTTGGAATAGGCTCCGACATCGCGATCAAGTGGTATAACAGCTGGACACCTGATCTGCTGAATTCGATGGGAAAGGTAGATATTGCTGATCCGTTGCCAGAAGCCGTGGCGTTAGGCAAAGTACCGTCCCTGCCAACAACATTGAATGTGCGCGACGGTGGAGCACTGGTATCAACGCCAGCAGTATGGACGATTGATAACCGGACCATGACGGCAGAGGATTTTGCCAAGCCAGGACCGCTCACATTACAGGTAACGACACCGGAATATAACAACAAAAAGCAGGCAGTTCGCGTAAATGTCATTCCGGAGAATACACTGTATTTCGTGAACAGCGGAGGTTACGAAACGGCTGATTACAGTCTCATGGGTGCTTATATGAAGGGAACGCTTGCGAACCCGGGAACGGCGGACCAGATGTACGCTCCGGCTGAGGGACACAATTGGGGTTATGTCAGCGCAGATGCACTGGCATCCGGTTCGAATGGCGGGGATATATTCTCGACCGTACGTTATCTGAACGGTGGTAATGTCAGCAATTCTCCTAAAGGCACGGACTTAACCTATAGATTTGATGTGCCAAACGGGACATACGATGTCTACGCCGGATTCAACGATCCGTGGACCAATACATCGCGCAGGGCGAATTTCATCATCAATGGCGCCAATACCGGTGCAGTTACTTTTACGCCTGCCAGTGTTAGAGCCAACAAAGGCATCAGCGTGTCGGACAACAAGCTGGAGTTGACCGTGCGTAATACGGCATCACAGGACCCGATGATTAGCTGGATTATGATCGTTAAACCTGACGCCGCGCCACCTGCAAATGATAGTGCTGGCCTTATTGCTGATGCGATAGATTCAACGAGCGCAACGCTTCGCTGGGATGCTCATCTTGGTGCAGCAAGCTACAAGCTTTACCGCTCAGATCGTGAGCAAGGAGAGTATAAGGTGGTCTACAGCGGCAATGGACGGGAGTACACGGACAGTGAACTGAACCCTGGCACGGAATATTATTACAAAGTGGAAGCTTTTGATGCGACGGGGCAATCCTTGAGAGGTGTATCTTCCGCTTATCAGGTGCACACGGCTCAGCAGAGCGCTGCCGATGAAGCTACAGGCATCACAGCATTGGAACAGCCTTCCGCAGGTGCAAAAAAACTGAAGTTACCATCCGTGCCGCAAGGTTTCACGGTGAAGATCGCTTCCAGTTCGGTACCGTCGGTCATTCAAACCGATGGAACGATTGTCCCACCATCCAAGGAAACAACAGTAACACTGGAGTTGGAAATTACTCGAACTTCTGACGACAGTAGAGCCCTGACTATACCGTTGACAGTGAAGGTGCCGACATCTGTTCCTTCCCCTGGAGGCACGGACCCTGGTTCGGGCGGTAGTCCAGGCGGCAATTCCGGTGGAAATCCAGGCGGCAATTCCGGTGGAAATCCAGGAGATGGTTCTGGTTCATCCAGCAATGGCGGACAATCCGGAAGTGGTAACTCAAGTGCAGAGAATGCGGTACCACAACCTAAACCGGAGAAGGACCGTTCTGTTCTGGAGTTGCAGGGACAGTCTGATCAGAAGGGTGTAGTGCAGTCCAACGTGGATGTTTCAACGATTAAAGATGCTTTTAAAGTTGCCCCCTCAACAGATGCGGGTCAGCGCTTGGTCGAACTTCGGCTGAAGCCGGTTTCGGGAGCAACGGTATATGAAGTATCTCTGCCTGCCTCTGCGTTAATAGATCAGGGCGAGTCACATGTGTTCAACATTGTTACAGAGCTGGGAATGTTGGAGCTTCCCGCGACACTGTTAACAAAGGATATAGTTGGTGATGGGATTGCATCAATCCGATTGGTCAGAACGGAGCTGCCAAAAACAGTCGCAGATCAGCTCGGCACGAAATATGGAGTCCAGCTTGAACTTCGACTGGATGGTCAACCTTGGCCATCGGAAAGCGAGTTAATACTTCGTCTGCCTTTCCAATCCTCACAAAATGCTCAGCAGGATCGGATTGTAGCATTTGCCATTGGCGCGAACGGTGTGGCAACCCCATTGCCGCAAAGTTACTACGATCCAAACAGCGGGCAGCTTGTATTTTCTGTAACATCACTCACAGGAAATTATGCTGTTGTGTCTGTGGAGCAGACATTCGCAGATCTTGCAGAAGTGCAGTGGGCCAAGAAAGCAATGGAGGCTTTGGCTGTCCGAGGTGTAATTGATGCTGAGGCAAGCGGTGATTCCACGCAGTTACATCCAAAAGAGGAGATGACCCGCGGCCAATACATGCAATGGTTGATGACTGCGCTGGGTTTGAATGCTGCATCCGGGAATGCGTTCTCTGATGTAAACGAAAATGCTCCGTACTACGAAGCAGTTACAGCTGCGCGTTCGCTAGGTATCACGAGTGGTACCGGTGACGGGCGCTTCTTGCCAGAGTCCACGATCACTCGTCAAGAGATGATGACGTTGACAGTGAGGGCACTTGCGGCGGCTGGACTGGTTGACTCCGAGACGGCTGTAACAGATAACCTTACTCGTTTCCGCGACGCTTCCGAGATTCGCTCCTATGCCCGGGATAGTGTGGCATTACTTGTGTATCTGGGCATCGCTCACGGGTACAACGGTGAGGTGAAACCACTTGCCGAAGCGACCAGAGCCGAATCGGCTACGTTGTTATATGCGATGATGAGCAAACTGGTATGGAATAAATGATGATACACCAGAATCGTAGCGTGTGAAAAAGAAGGTTTACTTTGACCTGGAACTCAGGTTGGAGTAAGCCTTCTTGATTGTACGCCAGCCATAGGCGAAAAGTCATTTACTCAACGAACGAGTAACCTCCTATCGTTCTTCAGTTGTTATCTGTAATGTCTTCGAATTGTTAATTGTAATGTTTGCCGATTTGATACGCTTGTTCCAACAAGCCTTCGATATGTTCTTTGGATTCTGATATGGTTTCATAGAGGAATTCGACTCGGGATTCCTGCATTCTTGCATAACCCGCGATCCCGTTATTCAGATAATTGGAAATCATGTTGTAATAGTCGTATTTATGGAATGAAGCCTCCGTCCCCCCAGCTAGTGCAATCCACAGTGCCTTTTTGGAGTTTGCCTTGTTCAGCAGACCCATGTTCCATACCTTGTCCAGATAAGCTTTAAGCATGGAGGGAACGTTGTACCACCAGATCGGGAAAACAAATACAATGGCATCAGCCGCAAGCACACGATCCAGCTCTTTGCGAATCACAGGGGCATGCTGTTTATCGGGATTTTGCCAGTCTCGCTCATCTTCTACACGATATAGGGGATCGAATCCGTCATGATATAGATCGAGGATATCGATTTCATGGGAATTCTCCTGCATACCTTCTATAAAACGATTCATCACGGCAAATGTTAGGGAATCCTGTCTTGGGTGAGTAACGACCAGTTTAACTTTCATGTAGGAGTAACCATCCTTTTTTCTTTTTATTTTGGTTAAACATTCTGACCAATGTTATTATAAGTTTCATGACATCTTATTGAGAAGTACGCACCTGAAAGTGCTGTAGATACCTTGGGGTTCTTCGGTTACTTTTAATAACGGATATACATATATGTGAATTATGGGGGAGTACAAGTGGAACAAGGAATGAAAAAATATGAGAGTGGTGTGCAGGCCATGCTGGAACTGGTCGGTGGAAAATGGAGGATTCTTATTCTGCACCAGCTGATATCAGGTAAAAAACGAACAAGCGAACTTCGCAGAGCCATTCCTGGCATTACCCAGAAGGTCTTAACCCAGCAGCTGCGTGAACTGGAAAAGAATGAAATCATCCATCGGATCATTCATCCCCAGATTCCGCCCAAGGTAGAGTATGAGATGACAGAGTACGGCTTGACACTGCAGGACATCATTGACCGCATATGTCTATGGGGAGAGAATCACTTGGACAAAGTATACGGAGATAAAAGCAGAGTGCTGGGAAATCATTTTAGTGACTATACTCCACTTTCAACTTCAACTTGAGCTGGCTGCCAAATTTAAAAATATAACAAAACCGTCCTTGATTTAAAAAGGAGGGTTTTTGTTGTTTTTTGTCCTTTATCAGCGAAACTGATAAATGCTATAAAATCATTGAAATTGACCCTCAACACCCGGTGTGTTAGGTTTTAGAGAGAAGAAATTAAATTAATGTGATGATTTTAGTCGGAATTAAAATCGAAGCAATGCGCGAGGTGGCAAACAGTGGAACTTCAAGTGACAAACAGCCCTTTTAATCAAGAACAAGTTGAACTGCTTAATCGTCTTATTCCTACATTGACCGATGGACAACGTACTTGGTTGAGCGGATATATTGCAGCAATTCAGGCAAGCGCGACAATAGCGGCTCCTGCTAACCTGGTACAGGCTGCACCAGCTACAGGTATTGCACCTGTCAGTGCTCCGCCAGTATCCCGGGAAGTTACCGTGCTTTTTGGTTCACAAACCGGGAATTCCAGTGGCCTATCGAAAAAGCTGGCCAAGAAACTTGAAGAGCAAGGTCTTCAGGTAACGTTGTCATCGATGGGAGATTTCAAACCGAACGGACTCAAGAAAATTGAAAATCTCCTCATCATCGTCAGTACGCATGGCGAAGGCGAACCACCGGATAATGCGATTCCGCTGCATGAATTCCTGAACAGCAAACGGGCTCCGAAGCTTGAAGGACTTCGTTACTCGGTGTTGGCTCTGGGAGATACCTCCTATGAGTTCTTCTGTCAGACAGGTAAGGACTTCGATAAACGATTGCAGGAGTTGGGTGGTACAGCGCTTGTACCGCGTGTGGACTGTGATGTTGATTTTGATGAAGCAGCTGCAGAGTGGATGAATGAAGTACTGGCATCCTTAAGCAGTACATCTGCTGGTGCGAGTACGGTAACCACTGAGGCTGTCACAGCAGCGGTGAGCGGCGGGGAATCCGAATATGATCGCACGAATCCATTCAAGGCTGAAGTGTTGGAAAATCTCAATCTGAATGGCAGAGGATCAGATCGTGAAACACGCCACATTGAGTTGTCTTTGGAAGGCTCCAGTCTGGACTACGAGCCAGGTGACAGCCTTGGGATATTCCCTGAGAATCATCCGCGCCTTGTGGAGGAATTGATTGCAGCCATGGGATGGAATGCCGATGAACGCGTGACCGTGAATAAAAACGGCGATCAGGCATCTGTGCAAGAAGCGTTGCTGCGTTATTTTGAAATTACAGCTGTGACGAAACCGGTCGTGGAACAACTTGCGAAACTGAATCCTGGGAGTGGCCTGACAGCGTTACTCGCAGATGATTCCCAATTCCGCACGGTCATGAATAGCTGTGATCTGCTGGATCTGGTTCATGATTATAATCTGAAAGGGATTCCTGCCGGAGAATTCGTAGCTGCTCTTCGCAAAATTCCGGCACGTCTATACTCCATAGCGAGTAGTTCGAAGTCTTTCCCGGATGAAGTTCATCTAACCGTTCGCTCGGTACGTTATGAAGCGCGTGGCAGAGAACGTTACGGTGTATGCTCGGTACATCTGGCTGAACGAATCGAAGCTGGCGACACCCTGCCTGTATATATACAGCATAACCCGAATTTCAAGCTGCCTGAGAACCCGGATACACCGATCATCATGGTTGGCCCAGGTACAGGTGTAGCGCCGTTCAGATCTTTTCTTGGTGAGCGTGAAGAAACAGGAGCAGAGGGCAAGACATGGCTGTTCTACGGAGATCAGCATTTCGCCACGGACTTCTTGTACCAGACGGAATGGCAACGTTGGCTCAAAGATGGTGTGCTTACTAAGATGGATGTAGCCTTCTCACGTGATACGGAACAGAAAGTATATGTACAACATCGCATGCTGGAACACAGCAAAGAACTGTACCAGTGGCTTCAGGAAGGTGCAAGCGTATATATCTGTGGTGACGAGAAAAAAATGGCACATGATGTGCATGCTGCGCTCACCACGATTCTTGTACAAGAAGGCGGTTTAACGCCTGAGCAGGCATCGGAATATCTGACACGGTTACAGCAGGAGAAACGTTATCAGCGGGACGTCTATTAATCACCGGCCCAGCCGGATTGCACCATCCCGCAGAGACGAGAGGAGAAAGCAGCATGGTTTATAATAACTTACTTAACCCACAGCGCACGAATAGTGATGTGGAAGATATAAAGATCAAAAGCGATTACTTGCGCGGAAGTCTGACCGAAACGTTGGCTGATCGTATCACGGGGGCTATTCCAGAGGACGACAACCGTCTGATGAAACACCACGGTAGTTATATGCAGGATGACCGTGACCTGCGTAACGAGCGTCACAAATCCAAGCTGGAGCCTGCATACCAATTCATGTTACGTGTGCGTGCTTCCGGTGGGATTGTAACCCCGGAGCAGTGGTTGATGATGGATCGGGTAGCGCATAAATATGCGAATGAGACGATTCGTCTGACCACACGTCAGTCTTTCCAACTGCATGGCGTACTGAAGTGGGATCTTAAAAACACCATTCGCGAAGTGAACGATTCGTTGTTAAGCACACTGGCTGCATGTGGTGACGTAAACCGTAACGTGATGTGTAACCCGAATCCGAATCAATCTGATGTGCATGCTGAAGTGTATGAGTGGGCATGTCAGGTGAGCAATCATTTGGACCCTCGGACCCGGGCTTATCATGAGCTGTGGCTGGACGGAGAGAAAGTGGTTGATTCCCAGGACTCGGACGAAGAAGTTGAACCAATCTATGGCAAAGTGTATTTGCCACGGAAGTTCAAAATCGGTATTGCTGTACCACCATCCAATGATGTGGACGTCTATTCACAGGATCTTGGCTTTATTGCTATTGTGGAGAACGGCAAGTTGCAAGGCTTCAACGTTTCCGTAGGAGGCGGCATGGGGATGTCTCATGGTGACGCCAAAACCTATCCTCAGGTGTCCAAAGTCATTGGTTTCTGTAAGCCGGAGCAAATGATTGATGTTGCAGAGAAAACAGTTATGATTCAGCGTGATTATGGAGATCGTGCAGTTCGTAAACATGCTCGTTTCAAATATACGCTGGATGATCGTGGTGTGGAGTGGTTTGTCGAAGAGCTGACCACCCGTCTGGGATGGAAACTGGATGCGGCACGTCCATATCATTTTGAGACTAACGGAGATCGATATGGTTGGGTAAAAGGTAATAATGGCAGATGGCACTACACGCTGTTCATTCAGAATGGTCGTGTAAAGGATGTTGATGGATATCCTCTCATGACGGGTTTACGTGAAATTGCCAAAGTGCATACGGGTGATTTCCGTCTGACTGCGAACCAAAATCTAATCATCGGTAATATTAGCAGCCAGAAAAAGAAAAAGATTGAAGCACTCATTCAGCAATATAACCTGACTGATGGTGCACATTACTCAGCGCTGCGCAGAAGTTCAATGGCTTGTGTTGCGTTTCCGACCTGCGGCCTTGCGATGGCTGAGTCCGAACGTTACTTGCCGTCCCTGATCGACAAACTGGAGCCTGTATTGGACGAAGCTGGGCTGAGAGACAAAGAAATTGTCATTCGGATGACCGGTTGCCCGAACGGATGCGCAAGACCGATGCTGGCAGAGATTTCATTTATCGGTAAAGCACCAGGGAAATACAATATGTATCTCGGTGGCAGCTTCACTGGACATCGCTTGAATAAGCTGTACAAAGAAAACATTGGTGAAACTGAGATTCTGGACACGTTAACTCCAATGGTGAATCAGTATGCCAAGGAGCGCAATGAAGGGGAACATTTCGGAGACTTTGTCATTCGTGCGGGTTATGTTCCTGAAGTGTTGGATGGTCGACAATTTCACGCTTAATTGACCGAGTAAGATAACTGAAATTAGGACTGATTTAGGGCGGAAGCATTCCTTTATGGGGTGCTTCTTGTCTGCTATATATGGAGTGAATAGAGGTAACGTTAGTTGCTGCTGAGAGATTTATGAGAGGATAAACTGAGGTTAATCTTCAAATGGAGATGGATAATCACCGCAGTTATTCCCATTATTTCGTGTGTATTAACTTGTTGAAGTACGCTCAACAAGATATAATGGCATAGTAGAAAGCAGATTAAATGTTGAAAGTGAGCGGAAACGATATGGGTCGTAAGTGGAATAATATCAAGGAAAAGAAAGCTTCAAAAGATGCAAACACGAGCCGGGTCTACGCTAAATTCGGCGTTGAGATCTATGTAGCTGCCAAGAAGGGCGAACCGGACCCGGAAGCGAACCGTGCACTGAAAGTCGTGCTGGAACGTGCCAAAACGTATAATGTACCCAAAGCCATCATTGATCGTGCGATGGAAAAAGCAAAAGGTAGCGGGGATGAGAACTATGAAGAGCTGCGTTATGAAGGCTTCGGACCGAATGGTGCGATGGTCATCGTAGATGCACTCACCAACAATGTGAATCGTACAGCGCCGGAAGTGCGCTCTGCGTTTAACAAAAACGCTGGCAACATGGGTGTCAGTGGTTCAGTTGCTTACATGTTTGATCCAACAGCGGTTATCGGTATAGAAGGCAAAAACTCCGAGGAAGTACTGGAACTTCTGCTTGAAGCAGATGTGGATGTACGTGATATCGTGGACGAAGACGAAGCTGTAATTGTATATGCAGAACCGGATCAATTCCACGCTGTACAGGAAGCATTCAAAGCTGCGGGTGTTACTGAGTTCACAGTAGCCGAGCTGACCATGCTTGCGCAAAACCATATTGAACTTCCAGAGGATGCACAAGCTCAGTTCGAGAAACTGATCGATGCGCTTGAGGACCTTGAAGATGTTCAGCAAGTTTACCATAACGTAGAGTTCGTATAAGAGAACGAAACGATATGTGGTTTGATTGTATAAAAAGAGTGTCTGACCAATCTGCGGGATTGGACGGACACTCTTTTTTGTTCGTTTACGATTCAGACTGCAACGATCCAGGGGACTGATCTGATTTTTCCGATTTACTTCCACCGAACTTGAACAACACAATTCCGCCAACAATGACAAGTACACCAAGCAGCTGATTCCATGAAAAAGGAATTTGCTCCAGACCGAGCCACCCCATGGAATCAAACAATAGAGCAAAGCTAAGTTGGGATGTTAGCACGATCGAGATGGCATATGTGGGACCAAGCAACTTCATGCCTTGCACGAGACAGAAGACCACGCCAACGCCGATGGCTCCACTGAGCCAGTACCAGGGTTGCATATGCTGGAAGCTGAATGTATTTTTGCCCTCCACTAGCAGGGAGATGAGGAAAGAAGCAATGAATCCGGTGAAAAGCACCATCGTTGTTGTAGACCATGAACCGGTGCGTTCATTGACTTTACTATTAAAAATCGTTTGCAGACTGACAAGTGCACCTGCCAGTAGCGCAAGCGAAATACCTGTGATTAACATGGTTGTCGAACTCCTTATTCATAAATGTTGTGGCCTGTTATTTCACGTAGACCCGCCCGGTCCTTGATCATAATCAATCCCTGATGTCGTTCAATTAACCCGTCTGCACAGAGCTTCTGGATGACCCGGTTCAGGTGTCGGTAACTGGTGCCGATCAGATTCGCGATGTCGGTCAGATTGAACGCGTCCAGCTCTTCATGAACGACGTTGCCCGCTTCTTCTGTTGAGATGGAGAGCAGGTAGCTTACTAGACGAACCTCAACGGGATACATCAGGTTGAAATTGGAAAAGTTCGAGTCAATGTAGAATTTGTGTGAGATGATTTTGAGCAAAAATTTAAGCAAAGGTGCATAATCGCTGGCAAGCTCAGCGAGCCATTGATAATGAATGCGAAGCATCACCACAGGTGACACGGCCTGAACCGTATTAACAATATCGCTTTCACGGACATACTCTATGTCACCGACAACTTCAAGCGGTGTTTTGAAACAAAGCACCAGCGTTTTGTCCTGTGCGGAGGTGGTGAAAATCTTGATTTTACCTTCGACCAGTACGTACAAATATTCGGAAGTTTCCCCTTCACGACAGATCAGTTCACACTTCTCAAAGTGGCATAATGTCATATGTGTACGCAGGGGCTCGTGAAATACAGTTTCGAGTTGATATTGCTTCAGATACTGCATTAATTGTTGCTCGTTATGGATCTCTTGCACGCTGTGATTCACCCCCGACGATATGTTTCAATCCTTCTCCAAAAACTATAGTTTCATAATAATGACACCAGTCACCATTAAGGCAATGCCTAGAAATTGCGGCAGTTTCATCTTTTGTTTCACCACGCCGAACCATCCGTTACTATCCACCAGAAAAGTCAGGAACAGCTGAGCAATGAGCAGAGCCGAGATCGTGAATGTAACCCCAATTTGCTGAATGGCCGTCACTTCGCTGAAAATAATGACGGCGCCAAAAGCACCTCCAGCCAAGTACATAGGTTTTACTTGTTTGAGTCCTTGAAGGTTGGTGTCTCTAACAAACATTAGGATCAGCGCCGCTAAGATGAATCCCGTCAGTTGTGTAATCGTAGCGGCCTGCCACGTGCCCATGTCGGTGCTAATCCGAGTATTGGCAACCCCTTGGAGCGTGATACACGCGCCGCCCAGTAATGCAAAAATAATTCCTCTCATATGTACGCTCCTTATTCAATCACTTCGACTTCTATTATTAAATGATAAATTAACTCTGAACGCCAAGGACAAATGTCCTGAGCTTTGAAGTCACAGCATCTAGAGTACAATAAAGAACTCGGGAAATCCAGATGGGGCATGAAAAGATGCGTGGCATATGTGCTCAGTACTCATTTTTCATCATAATCTAACGAACCAGTGAAACCTTATTGTACTGATCCGATTGAATTGAGAAATCTAACGAATCTCAGCAACGTTAATTGGGTTATGTTGGGTAGAAATGGGCGGTAAAACAGGGGGGATGGAGGAATAGGGTGTCTACGATTCGTTACTCTTGAAAATCGGCAAATATTCGCTAAATAGAGTGTGTCAGGTTCGGTAGCTATCCAAGAAATGAAACGAGAGTCTGCCCAGCGCACCCCGGAGAATAGAAAGTATCCAAAGCTCCGGGGTAGGACAGGCAATGAGAACAGAAGCATACAGCTAGAAGATCCTCTCCGTACACATCAAATCCATATCATTAAATCACAGTGTACACAGGCTTCTCGTTTACAAAACGAACAGACAATTCGGGAAAACGTTCTGCCAACCTGTCTGCTAATAGCTTCATTCCCGAAGCCTCGCTCTCGGCATGCCCCATCATGATCAGTGCCTTGGACTTGCCTTGTTGCACAGCATCACGGATATATTCCGGTGTCTCCCATTCGAATCCTTCTCCAGCGATGATGAGATCCAATTGCTCATTCTGAATCAAAGGAATCGTCACATGTCCATTACCACGAAAACCTACCAGTACCGCTGCGCGTCTACAGACTATTTCCGCGTTGCCTGCAACGCGTACATAATCGATGCCTAGGGAACTTTTCACATGGTGAGCAATAGCTTCAACGGTGCTTCCTTCCGGAAAAGAAAGGACGTCTGCTTCCGGTAGTCGTTGCTCCACATAAGAGGACCACCCCAAGGCCTGAATCAGTCCTTCAGTAATGCCATCCGGTTGGAAGCGGTGGATGATATCATGACATCGATAGATGGAAATGCCTGCTTCGTCGATCAACTTTCTTTTGTCCACATAAACCGAATCATTTGCAAGCCAATCCGTATAACTGTGATGGTTGTAGAAGGGGGATTCATGCGCAATGATCAAGTTTGCACCTTCCTGTATGGCTTGTTCAATAACATAATGTGTGGGCATAAAAGCAATGATAATGCCTTTGACCTTACGATCAAGTGAGCCCGTAATGAGCTGATCTACCGTGTTTTCCGGCAGTTCAATGTTATCTGTGAGATGAAGTACAACGTCTTGAACTGTAAGATCCATAGAATGCATTCCTCCAATGACAGGATATAAAGTTAGTGTACCATGTTGACATCTGAAATCTACTGCTTTCCAGATTATAGGGTCGTTTTTATTGTTTTCGGTTAATACTAAAACATACAGATTACAGTCAGTTAAAATAACAACGGAGAAATGTATTGGCTGTGTACGGATGTGGATTCATATAGTTTTCTCAAACAAGAATAAGTATACTTACATAGAGTCTTTGCTTGTAACAGATTGTGAAAGGGGATAACTACGATGACAGCAACAACTATTATGGAACGTCTGAAGAGCGAGACAGCTCATTATCACAGACAAGTAGAACAGAACCCTTATGCAAAAGCCATTATGAATCAAACTGTGACAATAGAAGAATATAGAACATATTTAGAGAAATTTTATGGATTCCTGAAACCGCTGGAAGATCAGGCTTTACAACAGCCTTTCTGGGGAAGTACGGGATTGGATATCGAGATTAGAGGCAAGGCTGGACTGTTGGAGAAAGATTTACGAAATCTGGGTGCCAGTGAAGAAGAGATCAGCCAACTTCCGCTCTGTGAAGAACTGCCGGATATTTCAACACCTGCCCGTTTGTTTGGATACCTGTATGTAATTGAGGGGTCCACGAACGGTGGACAAATCATGACCAAGCGTTTGTCCCAGTTCCTGCCCATTGAGGCTGATCGTGGTTTGGAATATTTCAATGCTTACGGCTCAGAGACAAGAACAAGATGGAGCGAGTTTACGGGGTTGCTGCAGCAGTCCATCAGTGCTCCAGAAGATCATGACAATATGGTGCATAGTGCATCAGAGACTTTCCGACTACTGGACCAGTGGATTAATACGGACAAGTAACATCCCTTTCATCAACCCAAACGCCTGTCGGGCAGATTTTTTCACATTTAAAAGGTATCTATATAAGTTGAAATAATACATTTACACCTAACGGAGAGGACAGAAAAAAGCTGGAAAAGCGAAGCGTTCGCCCAAAGCTTTCTGAAAGAAAGCTGCATCGGAAGCATACGCTTATAACCGGATTTTTCCTTTAAAAAAGGGAATCGATAAAATCTGGGGATAACAGCGATTGGAAGATTATTCTGTCATCGTAGTGCAATGTAAATAATCATTATTTCAACTTATATAACATCATGAGAGGGGATTTTCCTGGCCATGGCCGAACCGAAGTCCAAGAAAGAACAAAATTTGTTAAACCGCACACTGCTTCATCAGGGGACTTACACGAATGATCCTATAGATCTGAATAACTGTGATAAAGAACCGATTCATATCCCCGGCTTTATTCAACCTCATGGTGTTCTTTTGGCCATCAATACCAGTCATACGCCAACCATAGTTCAGTGTAGCCAAAATACGGAGGACCATCTGGGTATTGCCTATGAAGACGTTCTGGGCATGCCTTTGGAAAATCTGATCGGCGAGGAAGATGTACGCAAACTGTTGGCTAGCAGCTTCAATGCAGCTGTAACCTCTGATTTGCATTACATGGATCTGACCATTAAGGTATCCGGTGAAGACCGAATCTTTTCTTCTGTTCTTCATGAAAGTGAAGGTCTGCTTATTCTGGAAATTGAGCCTTTTTATGAAAAAGAGGACATGGAGACTACCGACTTTGAATGGATATCCCGTTTCTTTGGTCGGATCAAAAGTACAGATAGTCGCGTGGAAGCAAGTCAGATTGCGGCTGAACAGGTGAAGGGAATGCTCGGTTATGACCGGGTGATGATCTATGAGTTTGACGAGCAATGGAACGGTAAAGTAATTGCTGAAGCACGTGAACAAGAACTCGAACCATTCCTTGGACACCACTATCCGGCTTCGGATATTCCAAAACAGGCTCGGGAATTGTATCTTCGCAATTGGCTGCGAACCATTGTGAATGTCGATTATAAACCCGTCGAGATTGTGCCTATGCTCCAACCGCTCACAGGCAAACCGCTAAATTTGAGTCTTTCGGTCCTGCGCAGCGTATCTCCTCTTCATATCGAATATTTGCATAATATGGGTGTAGGTGCGACCGTCACGATCTCGCTTATTCATAACAATCAACTGTGGGGACTCATCACATGCCATCATTATTCTGCCAGATATGTACCCCATCGCGTACGGAATCTGTGCAATTTTCTGGGTGCGTTCTTCTCGAATGAATTGTTCCAGCGTCAGCAACTCGATGATTATCAAGCAGAGATCCAATCACGTGAAGCCGCTTCACGAATTGCCAACATATTTATCGGTAACACAAGTCCTGCCCGAGTACTTGAGGAATTACAGGGAGAAGAAGAGACGGTGTTAAATCTGATGGGTGCTGCCGGAGCAGCAATCTGTTACCAGGACAAGTTGTTGTTGTATGGTGAAACTCCGAACAGCGGACAGATTCGTGAACTGGCAGGTTGGCTTGCAGGAAAGTCTGAGGATTATAGTTATTACACGTCGAAACTGAGTTCTGAGTATGAAACATCCAAAGCTTATCAGGATAAGGCTTCCGGGGTTATTTATGTTGCCATTTCGCCTGGACAGCATAACTATATGCTCTGGTTCCGACCTGAGGTCGTACAGGTTGTTGATTGGGCGGGTGACCCAGCCAAAGCAGTGCTCAAGACGGATGATGGCATGCGATTATCTCCGCGTAAATCATTCGAGAAATGGCGTGAGGTTGTAAAATCAACTTCGTATCCATGGACATCCAAAGAGTTGAGCGTGTTACCTTTACTCAAAACCATTGTACGTCGGCAGACAGAGAACCAGTTGGTTCAGGCTGAAGAACAAGCGCTGCAGAATGCTCGTATTTTGCGACAGAATGAACAGCGTTATTTGCAGTTAATGGATTACTCGCCCGTGGCATTTTTTACTTTGACTGACGGTCAGATTATCTACTGTAATACTAAGGCTGCTGAGCTGCTCGGGTTCGAGAGTGCCAAAAACCTGATGGGCAAGGACTTCAGGGCGTTTGTACCTGAGCAAACGAGAGTGACGTTGCAACAGAATTTTGAGGAATTAAAGCACAATAACACAAGTTTGATTACCAGCCAGTCCTATTTCACCACAGCAGCAGGTACCTCATTGTTGCTTGAAATTACACTTGCTTCTGTTACGCATGCGGGTAAGCCATCTGTTATGGTCCTACTGCACAGTGGAACGTCTCACCATGAACAGGACAATTACACCGAAACGACGAGCCAGCTGCAGAGTTATCTGACGACAGATCCGCTAACGGATATGCCAATTCAGACGGTGTTCAAGTCACAGCTTCAAGATGACTGGGATGACTGTTTACAGGAAAAATGCAGTCTGGGACTGCTCATTATAGATATTGATGATTTCCGTTCGTATAATGCAGCATACGGCCTTCAAGGAGGCGACTTGTGTCTGCAATGGATCGGTGAGGTGCTTACGGTGGTTAGCGAACAGCATGAGGCGCAGATCTCTCGTCTTCGCGGAGGCACATTTATACTGAAATTGAAGAGCACAACGTCACAATATTCAGCTAAACTTGCAGAAGAGATCAGACAACATGTGTTGGCTCTACAGATTCAAAGGGAATCATCCGGTCCGAGTGGAGTCGTCACTGTTAGTGTCGGTGGTGCAGTACAGGTACCAGATGAGAATTCCAATGCATCCGAACTGATCGAAAAAGCGAGTCGAGCGCTGGCTCAAGCCAAAAGTGAAGGCAAAAATCGCGCAATTGTCGTGTGATTACGCCTGTGTAACGTTCGTTTTGAAACGATACAATCATTATTTGAAAAGAGTTAAATAGACATGATGAAAAGAGGGCAGAAATGCCTTCTTTTTTGTGTCCAGGAATGTCTAAATTTCGTCACCGCAGACACAGGACAAGTGATATAATGATCCCTATGGATACACTTGTTCGTATTCTGTCTTGGAGGAGGGTGAGATAACGTTCTATGAAAGACAACTCAAGACAATTGGAATTTATGGAGATAGATCTGAGTGAGGAACCTGAAACAGCAGCGGTTCCGGTTCCCGATCGTTCAACCATTGTGCAGTCTGCACATGATACGATGCCGCATCGTGGAGGGATATTGTCCTCAGAGAAACGTTTTGTAGAGGAAGCAAAGCAGTGGGCAGAGGTGGAGGGGGATGTATCCCCGTGGGTTCCCTTTATGAGTTACTGGCCAACGTATGGCGTGATGAATGAAGCCCAGCGCAAGTGGTATTTGTTTTGGAGGAAGGAAGTACGTCAGGGGAGATACCCGGATACCGATCTGTCCTATCTATTTGTTCATATCTACGAGTTAATTAACGGCATTGGCTGGCAGAATCCTCAGGATGGTTATGATCAATTGAAGCAGCTATGGGTGAACTACCGTGAACGGTTGCCCCAATTAAATATATATATGCAAGAGTGGATGGTCGATTATGTGCTGGTCCATCAGATGGAAATGTCCTTATCCGAGGTCATGGGCCTTTCGGGCGGATACCTGCCAGCAGAGATGCTGGATAGGGAGCTGCAACGCATTTTACAGGATAAGGTATCGGATATATCGCTGAATATGCTGCAAAGATACTATGATTACGATATTACGCTCAGTAAATTCTACAGAGATGGCGGCAAAGAAGTGATGGAGCAGTACATCCCGCGGGTCATGGCCTTGGTTGATTCGTACCTGAAACGTACGCGACAAGTTGGACTGTTGCCTGAGTGTGATCCTAACGATGAACGCACGATGGAGCGCATTCTGTTTCGCAAAGCAGTCTATGATGATTCGATCTATGGAAGATCGGTATCGTTCAGATATATGCCCATAGGTGAACAGGCTGAATTTGTGCAGATGGTTACGCGGATCTATCGATGTACTGAAAATAAACTTCGTGAACTGCTCGGATTCAGAGGCAGATTGCGAGGACAGACTCTTGAACCCGAACTTGCAAATCTGATTGAACGTTACCTGGACAAAACATACGCGATCGAACAGGTGAAGTCCGTGGAACAACCGATGATTCGTATTGATTCAGAGAAACTGGCGTCTTTACAGCAGGAAAGTGAGTACGTGCGATTGGCGCTTACAATTGAGGATGATCACCCTTCTGAAGTGAAGGATCAAGAGGTTAATAGCGCAAATGTTACAAGTAATCCATTCGATGTACTGGAAGCAAGGAATGAGATCACTCCAACTGAAGGTTCCATGGAGTCGGAGCCATCCGCAGAAGAGATTGCAACAGGAGCGCAAGTAGAATCGATTAGGTTGCAGTGGGACGAGTCTGCTGAGGCTGATCTGGATGAAGAATGGCTGCTCTTTGCCAATGAACTCTCCCCTCAGCAGGTACAGACGATTCATGTTCTACTTGGCGCAAGTCCAGATACGGAGCTGATGCGTCTGGCTGAGCAATATGGAACGATGCCTACGCTTCTGTTGGATGAAATTAATGATGTGGCTATGGAAACGATTGGTGATCTTCTGATTGATGGTGATCGGATTGTTCCTGATTATATAGATGTGTTCGAACATGTGAAGAGGTGATACGCAGTGACAGAACTTAAAATACCAAAGCGGCTGACCACCGCACTTGTAAATTCATTGACGGCGGGTGTTGTCCCACGAATTGGGCTGGAGCAGATTGCTGTTGGTCGGAAACCGGAAGTGGAAGCCATTTTGCGGGATATGGACAATATCGCTGAGGGCGGCGCAGCGTTTAAACTCATTACGGGTCGTTACGGCAGCGGTAAAAGCTTTCTTTTGCAGATGATTCGTAACTATGCGATGGATCGTGACTTCGTTGTTGCGGATGCGGATCTGTCACCTGAGCGTCGATTGGTGGGAACCAAAGGGCAGGGACTTGCGACATATCGCGAACTGATGACTCGTCTGTCTACACGCACACGTCCGGATGGGGGAGCGCTGGAGCCGATTTTGCAAAAATGGATCGCAGGGTTGCAACAATCCACGATGCAGAGTCAGAACCTGCGCCCGGATGATCCCGCTCTGCCACTGGAAGTAGAGAAGCAGATCTATGCGGTGACGGGGGAGATGCAGAATCTGGTTCACGGCTTTGATTTTGCCAAAGTACTGGCGTCATACTGGAACGGGTACAAGCTGGCTGATGATGATCGCAAACAGGCGGCCCTTCGCTGGCTTCGAGGAGAATTTGCAACCAAAACGGAAGCGAAAAAAGAACTGGCTGTTGGCGTTATCATTGACGATGACAACTGGTACGACTACTTCAAATTGTGGTCTGAATTCACAGCGCACATTGGTTACAAAGGATTGTTGTTGTTCATTGATGAAGCGGTGAATCTGTACAAAATTACAAACAGTGTCTCCCGCCAAAGCAACTATGAGAAATTGCTGACCATGTTCAATGATACGATGCAGGGCAAGGCAGAGCACCTGGGCATATTTGTAGGCGGTACACCGCAATTTGTAGAGGATGAACGGCGCGGATTATACAGCTATGAAGCGCTTCGCTCCAGGCTTATTGATGGTCGTTATGCAGCCAAAGCGTATGCGAATTACACAGGTCCGATCCTGAAGCTGGCGATGTTATCGCATGAAGAGATTCTGATTCTGCTCCAGAAGCTGCGACAGATTCATGCCTTGCATTTTGGATACAGCGCAAGTCTGACGGATGAACAATTGGTTGATTTTATGCAAACGGCGGTGAACCGGCTGGGTGCGGATGAATTGCTGACCACGCGTGAAGTGGTACGAGACTTTATGGATGTTCTGCATACGTTACACCAGAATCCTGAAGTGACTTATACTCAATTACTTGGCGAGCGGGTTGCCAAATCTCAGGAAACGGGTAAAGGGACAGATGCTTCCGCGAATACAGATGATCTGGACGACTTTCTGGCGGAGTTTGAATTATGAGTGATAATCCGTTCTATCGGCTGGCTCCGTTTGTTCAGGAATTTATATATAAAAAAAGATGGGAATCGCTTCGTCCTGCTCAGATTGAGGCCTGCAATATCTGTTTTCATACCCCACATCATATGCTGATTGCGGCGGGAACGGCCTCCGGCAAAACGGAGGCGGCTTTTTTTCCTGCATTGACCGAGCTGTATGAACGGCCTTCCAAGTCGGTTGGTATTTTGTACATTGGACCTCTGAAAGCTCTGATTAATGATCAATTCGAACGTCTTAAGGATCTGTTATCCGAAGGAAATATTCCGGTTTGGCATTGGCACGGGGACGTACCTCAGGCGGAGAAAACAAAACTGATGAAAAATCCGTCTGGTGTGCTCCAGATAACGCCAGAATCGTTGGAAGGTCTGCTCATGAATCGACCGAATGCAATCCCGGCGCTGTTTCATGACTTGCGATATGTCATCATCGATGAGGTGCATGCCTTTATGGGAGCGGATCGGGGCATTCAAGTACTCAGCGAGCTTGCCAGAATCGAGCGTATGGCTGGCTGTGCACCGCGAAGAGTGGGCTTGTCCGCCACACTTAGTGACTATGATGCGGCTACATCTTGGCTTGCTGCGGGAACGCAGCAGGGGGTGGATGTGGTCTCTTCCCCGGGCGGTCGCAAGTTGCGACTGCGGGTGGAACATTTCTCCTTTCCAGATGCACAGGACGAGGAGCAGGCGGAGCAGCTTCATAACGCACGTAAAGCGTACTACGACTTCATCTATGAGAGCACACATCGTAAAAAAGCGCTGATCTTCACCAACAGCCGAACGGATGCTGAAGTCACCATTCTTGAGATGCGGCGGGTCGCGGCTCGCAGGCAAGAGCGTGATGTGTTCCATGTGCATCATGGAAGTATCTCGGCCATGCTGAGGGAAGAAACGGAAGCTGCCCTACGCACAGGATCGGGGCCCGCGGTTGCTGCGGCAACGGTCACGCTTGAACTGGGCATCGATCTGGGCGAACTGGAACGTGTGGTTCAGCTCGGTGCACCGTATAGTGCGTCCAGCTTTGTACAGCGTCTGGGACGTTCAGGGAGACGAGAGGACATGGCATCAGAGATGCTTTTTGTATGTCCGGAGGAAGAGGATGAGGAAGCGCAATTGCCAGCGCGGATGCCGTGGACGTTGATGCGTGCGATTGCTGTTATCGAACTGTATGTAAAAACGAAGTGGGTCGAGCCGCTTGAAGCCCGCAAAATGCCCATAGGTGTGCTCTACCATCAGACGATGAGCATGTTGAAAAGTATGGGGGAGGCGGAGCCGAGAGATCTTGCGGAATCCATCCTTTCGCTGGCGCCATTTGCGTTGATTAGACCTGATCAATATCAGGTATTCCTGAATTACCTCATTGAGACGGATCATCTGCAATGGACAGAGGATCGAACATTGATCATCGGTCTGACAGGTGAGAAAATTGTGAATAATTATCGCTTCTACGCCGTGTTTAAAGACGATGAGGAACATAAAGTACTAAACGGCTCGGAAGAGATTGGTTCGATTACAACCGTGCCCCCACCTGGCTATTGCTTCTCGCTCGCAGGCAAACTGTGGAAAGTGGAAGAGGTCGATCACAAGCACAAGGCTGTGTATGTGAAGTCTGCAAAAGGTAAAGTAGATACATTATGGCTTGGCGCGGGAGGAGATATTCATACGTCGGTCGTACAGAAAATGCGTGAAGTGTTGTCCGACTCGACCATCTATCCCTATCTGTCACCACAAGCCGTCAATCGACTTGAACGGGCGCGCCGCCTAGCTCGTGAAAGCGGACTGTTGAAGCAGGTCGTGATTCCGGCAGGGGGAGATTCGATGTATGTTCTTCCTTGGGTAGGAAGTAAATCATTCCGTACATTGGAGCGCCTGATGAAGCATAATCTGTCCAAGAAACTTGCCTTGCGTTCGGTTGTGCCCATGGAGCCATATTATTTTGTAGTGTCCGGCAAGGTCGACGAACGAACATTGTTAGCCGAGATCATGAGTGAGTGTCGAACGGCTGAAGACGCATCTGCGTTACTGGCTGAAGATGAAGCGCCTTATCTGGGCAAGTATGATGAATTTGTCGCGCCGCCTTTGATCCGTGAGGCTTTTGCTGTGGATGGGTTAGATTTAGATGGATTGAAGGCAGGTTTACAACAAACATTGGAGTGGGACTCCTCAAGCTCCAATCGAACATGACGTTTTTACGTAATCAGAATACTCGAAGTATAGTACAGCGATCAAAGCGACTCGGTGTAATAATTTAGTTCAACTTTTTATACGGAATAGGGTTGACACCATCTCACCTCCCATGTAATATATGAAAAGTCGTCACACACGAATTACATCAAATTGCATATATCATTTCGTATAACCTCGCAGGCCGAAAGTGTACACAGGGCGAGGGTCTCTACGGGAAGCCTATACTTCCTAACTACGATGCCAAGGAATCATTGTATTCCTTGCTCGTAGTTAGGATTTTTTGCATTTAGATGGTGTCTGTGACCTTGGCATGAACCAACATGCGGGCGTATTTTTCTTATCATCAGGAGGTTTATTCACAATGAAATATTATCTGTCCGTTCTCGCGGGAGCGATGAGCTATGGCATATTATCCACGATTGTGGTTCTGGCGTACGGCGAAGGATATAAACTTGGAGAGGTTGTGGGAGCACAGCTGATCACGGGTTTCCTTCTATCCTGGATGCTGGCGCTATACACAAAATTTAGAACAAAACGTAAGTCACAGGCAAATGGCAAAGCATCAGGAGCCGTGGCACAGGTATTCAAGCGGTTGACGTGGAAACAACGTCTGATATTGATGGCTGCTGGAACACCAACGGTAATTACAGGTCTCGTGTATTATCAGTCTTTGCGTTACATTCCGGCTTCACTTGCCATTATCCTGTTGTTCCAGTTCACATGGATTAGCGTATTGATTCAGGCGATAAGCAAACGGCAACGTCCAGACAAAGTCACGTTCCTGACGTTGATCATTCTGTTTGGTGGAACTTTGCTGGCAGCGGGTTTCCTGGAACAAGGATTGGGTGAGTTCAACGGTCTGGGTATTGCTCTTGGACTAATGGCAGCCGTAAGTTATTCCCTGTTTGTCTTGTTCAGCGGCAAAGCGGTTCCTTCAGCGCATCCAGCCTTCCGCAGTGCGTGGATGGTTACAGGCGGATTGATCCTGCTGTGCATTTTGTTCCCGCCGACATTCCTCTTTAACGGATTGATCTGGAGCCAGTTGCTTGTATTTGGATTGCTGCTTGGATTCTTCGGGGCATTCATTCCACCAGTACTGTTCGCTATCGGCGTTCCGCATATTGGTGGTGACATGGCCGGAATCCTGGGTGCAGTGGAGCTTCCAATTGCAGTATTGTTATCCTCAATCGTGCTCCATGAGCATGTCAGCGGATTGCAATGGTTCGGAGTTATTATTGTACTCATTGGTGTAGCCCTGCCAGAGTTGTATAAATTACGCATGAGACGAAGTCGGAATACACCGATCTATTCCTGAGTTATACCAAAAGGGATATAGCAAAGCATGAACGGGAATACCCGTAGATAAGCCTGAGAAATCAGGCTTTTTCTATTGAAATATTTTTGCTCAATCGCAATAGCCCAGAGGGGTCATTTTCATTGTCATGCGAATCAGGTATGCTTAATGAATACATCCGTCTGTTGATTGAATATTGATGGGACATCGAATGAGGAGTGTTTATATGAAAAGCTGGTTTGGAAAAACATGGCCTTGGTTAACGCTGGGTCTGACCGTTGTTGTACTGCTTGGATCATTTTTGGTTTATTTTATGGGCAAAGACGTATCCCCGGGATCGGGAAGTGCAGTAACTGCACAAGCTGAGACTCCGGAGGATTTGAAGGGATATGAAGTCATTGATGTGGACGTGAGCAACGATGGTTTTGGACCAGACGTTATCGAGGTGAAAGCTGGCGTACCGACCAAAATCAACTTTATTCTGACCCGGTCGGTGACACATGTGAAATCAGTGGGATCACAAAAGCTTGGCATGGATCTATACATGCAAAAGGGACCCAATTATTATACGGTTGACAAAGATCTGCCCAAGGGAGAATATGAGATCCATTGCGGCATGTACATGATATATGCAACGATTAAGGTCGTATAAGCAGAAGGAGCAAGGTTTCGGGTCACCGAGCTTTGCTCCTTTTTTTGGTGCGTGATATCATGAGAAAGTGGGTAAAATCGATCAGGAGGTGGCGAAATGAAAGCGCTATTTATTGGAGGGACAGGCACGATCAGTACGGCCATTACGGAGATGCTTGCACAGCAAGGCTGTGAACTTTATTTAATTAATCGCGGCAATCGGAACGATGAGTTGCCAGCAGAAGTCAAGGTACTTCAAGCTGATATTAATGACGAGGCACGTGTAGCGGAACTGATAGCTGATCTGGAATTTGATGTTGTGGCAGACTTTATCGCTTTTGTACCGTCTCAATTGGAGCGAGATTACCGTTTGTTCAAGGATAAAACCAAGCAGTTTATATTTATAAGTTCAGCATCAGCGTATCAGACTCCTCTGGCCGATTACCGGATCACGGAAGGCACGCCCTTATCGAATCCATACTGGGAGTATTCTCGCAACAAGATTGCCTGTGAAGACTATCTGATGAAACAATACCGCGAGCATGGATTCCCTGTGACCATCGTGCGTCCGAGCCATACGTATGGCGACAAATCGGTACCTCTCGGTGTTCATGGTGCTCAAGGCAGCTGGCAGGTTCTCAAGCGTATCCGTGAAGGAAAACCCGTTATCATCCACGGAGATGGCACCTCACTGTGGACCATTACGCACAATACTGATTTTGCCAAAGGGTTTATCGGGCTTATGGGAAATATCCATGCCATTGGTGAATCGGTACATATCACCTCGGATGAATCCGTCACCTGGAATCAGATTCATGAGATTATAGCTGGCGTGTTGGGTGTTAAGCTTCATGCGGTACATGTACCCTCTGAGTTCTTGGCCGCATGCAGTGATCAGGATCTTCGCGGCGGATTGCTGGGTGACAAAGCCAATACCGTTGTGTTTGATAACAGTAAGCTGAAGCGGCTTGTTCCGGAATTTGTAGCAACGACAAGAGCCGATCAGGGCATTCGAAGTACGATTGAACACATTCTGGAGCATCCTGAGTTACAGACCGAAGATCCGGAATTTGATGTATGGTGTGACAAGGTCGTTGGCGCATTGGACGAAGCGTTATTAAAGATCAGAGATGAGAAATGAGAAGTAAGGCGTTCATGATCAAGTGTTTACATTCATGCGCTTAATCGTTATAATCAAGAAAAAATGACACTTGTTAGGGGAGGCACCCCAACTTAGGACATCGTTCCTTTGTTGGGGTGCCTCCTTTTTTTTGTGCCAAAAAGGAGAGTAGACGTTGAAGAAATCAGGAAAACGTGTGAAGAAACAAGCGGAACAATTAACCAAAGTGGTGCTGGCATTTGCGTTATTATCACCTCAAGCCCTGTTGCTTGAATGGGGTGCAGCCACGGTAATGGCTGAAACGGTTGAAACCATCGGGATTGTATCCGATACGTCCAGCATGAAGGCTGTACAGTCCTCCAAGGTGAAAGTGGAGATGAACAGTGACGGTAAATACAGAATTGTATTACTACCAAACACAAATGTATTTTACGGTGGTGATACAGGGAATGTATCCACCATTATCGACCATAATGGATCACCCGTGAACTTCAAAACATTGCCGCTTAATTATTACCGAATTAACAATAATGTGATTGAAATGTCCCGGCAAAAGGACAATGTCGAATATATTTTGCGTGTATCTATCGTTAATGCTACCTCACAAGGTGGATACATGAAGGTTGAACTGGAAGCCATCAACCGCAGTGGATCGGCACTGAATTTGGGTGGAACATTTTATTGGGATACGATGGTGAATGGCAATGATGCATCTCCGTTTGAAGTCATCGAGAATGGATGGCGCAATTACAGCGGCGGCGTTCAGGTCACGGCTTTTTATGCGAATACGTACAATGTTGTGAATGCAGATCGCATATACATGGGACAGTACAGCGGTCCGGACAATGCGCAGCTAACAGGGGGTTCTTCACCTTCGTCATTCACTACAGGGCAGACCGTTACGGCGAGTGATACAGCTGCGCAATTCTGGTGGAATGCCAAAGCAACAGCGAATCAGGCTTCACGCAAATTTTCAACGATCGTGGGAATCGGCCCTCAGAACGTTCCGCCTTCATTTACACTAACGGCTCCTTCTTCGGGGCAAACGTATTACAAAGGCGAGCAACTTCAGATCTCTGGTACAACGCGAGATACGGATGTAGGAGACCTATTGACCGTGAAATGGTCCATTGATGGTGGGTCTGAGAACATTTTGACCCAGATGACCGCGACGGGTTCAAATCAGTCTTTCAACACTAACTACACATTGCCTGACACCCTGCCAGATGGTACGCACACATTGCAAGTATGGGTCATGGATGACAAAGGTGGAGTGTCCTCAGCAGGAACCGTTAACTTTACGGTTAGAAGTTTTGTTGTGCCTGGAACGCCGACTTATACACTGGTTAACCCTAATAACTTGACGGTCAACTGGGATAAGAAGGCCAATGACGCCTCTGTTACATATGAGCTGAAGAATATGACCACGAATCAGATCGTGGATACAGGTGCGTCAAACAGTCGGCAGGTGACAGGGCTCACTCCGAATACCAGTTATTCTTTTGCTGTACGTGCCAAAAATTCAAGTGGTTCCTTCACGGGGTACTCCAGTCCATCCACCAAATATACATTGGCGAATCCACCCGCTGCTGCGGCTGTGACACAATCAGGCAACTCTGTTACAGCGAGTTGGAATAATAATGGAAATCCTGCGGGCGCTCATTACAAAACGGAAATACGCAGTCCAGGTGGGCAAGTCCTCGCAACGGGAACAACAACTTCCACACGTACAGAATTTGCCCTGACCGGACTCGCGGACGGAAAATATGAAGTTTTTGTGGCGGCACTGAATGGTGAAGGGATACAGACCCCATTTATATCCGCTGGAGAGATGATTAAAGATACAACGGGTCCAACTGCTCCTTCCGTTACAGTCACTCCATCCTCATGGACCAAGGAAGATGTTCTCATCACGGTTGAAGAAGGAAAGGATGCCTTGAGCGGAACTCAGAAGACTGAAGTAAAAGTTGGTCCGGCAGGAGAATGGCGTGAATACAGCGCTCCGTTTACCGTAAGCAGTGAAGGAAACACAACTGTTATGGCACGCAGTATTGATGCGTTTGGTAATACAGGACAGGAAACGGCTGTGACAGCCAGAGTAGATCGGACGGCACCAACGCCACCTGTCATCTCGCTGAATCCGCCCGATTGGACAAAAGCGGCGGTAATCGTGACATTAACGGAGGGTACGGACGAAGCGAGTGGCATTGGTCTGACACAATATAAGCTGGGAAGTGAGGGAGAATGGATCGACTATAAGGCTCCTCTTACACTAAGTGAAGAAGGGATAACTGAGATTTACGCACGAAGTGTTGATCGGGCCGCCAATGTCAGTGCTTCCACTTCGGCAACAGCCAGAATCGACAAGACTGGGCCTGAGCAACCAACGATTGCGTTAAGTGAAGAGGATTGGACGAATGAGGATGTAACTTTTGCAATAAACAGTGGTGAAGATGCGGGCAGTGGGCTTGCCAAGAGCCAATATCGACTTAACAAAGAAGGTCCCTGGATCGATTACACGGGCGAAGTGACGGTTACCGATGAGGGAGAAACGATCGTATATGCACGCTCACTTGACCGTGTAGGCAATATAAGCACGTCCGCTCAGGCTACAGTTCGAATTGACACGACAGCTCCAACCGAGCCGGTGATTAGTTTAAGCCCTTCTGGATGGAGTAAAGAACATGTGCAATTCACTATCGCTGGAAGTGTGGATGAACAAGCGATATCCTATGAATACAGCATGAACGATGCTCCTTATATTGCAGGCAATACGGGTACAGTAAGCACAAACGGCGCTACCACCATTCGGGCTAGAGCAAGGGATACTGTTGGCAATGTAAGCAAGGAAGTGAGTCGAATCGCCTATGTGGATCAGATGGCTCCAACGATTACATTTGCACCGAACGGACATGCTTGGACGGATATAGATATATCCACTACCATTCAGTATGCCGATGACCACTCAGGCATTCAGGACCGGGAACGATTCTATCAAGTTACGAACAGTGCAGAATCACCGGAGCATTGGCTTGAAGCTCGCTCTGACCAGCATAAAATATCCATCGAATCGGAAGGTATATGGTACATCCATGCGAAAACCATGGACAGAGCAGGGAATACATATGAGACAACATCATCACCTTACCTTATTCAACGCAAGCCCCAGCAACCGACTCATGTGAAAACGACACAGATCGCTGAGACTTCAGCTGAACTTACAGTGGATTTGCCAACTGGGGAAAGGTATACCGATGGATATCAGTATGAGATAACGAATAAAACGACAGGACAGTCATGGACACTGGATTATCCTAACCACAGTATAATCGATAACTCCCTAAGCGGTGGTCAGGTCTATGAATATGAAGTTAGAGTGAGAAACCATACCGGAGTAAGTGATGCAGTAAGTGTTCAAGTATTAACTACCCCGGCAGCTCCCGGAACGTTGCACGTTAGAAAAGTAGATTCACAGCCCAATTTGGCCGAAATTCATTTTGATTCAGTACGAGGAGCAGATGCTTACCGCATCATCGCGACTACTTCGGACGGTGCCACCGTATTTGATCAGACGGTATCTGATCCTGGCAGCCTTCCCTATGTTAGCAACCTCGTTCCAGGAACCATTCATAACATTTCGGTAACGGCAATGAATGAAAGTGGAGCAGGTGGTAGCAGTAGAACCGGATTTCTCACACTGCCGGCAATGCCCGGAGAATTTATGGCCGTTCAAATTCAGGAGCATGATATTTCATTAGAATGGCAGGCAGTGACTTCTGCAACGTATTATGGTCTTTCACGTGATGGAGCAGCCATATATGAAGGAGAGCAGACGGAGTATCTGGACTCGGGTCTGGATAGCGGAACGGAGTACAGCTATACGTTAATTGCCGGAAATGAGACAGGAACAGGACCGTTGGCAGGATTACCTTTGCTCAAGACTTTACCTGGGCAAGTGTCCGGCTTACAGGTATCCGATGCTTCCACAGCGAGCCTTCGTCTGAATTGGGAAGCAGTACGAGGAGCCGATCGTTATGAGTTATGGTTGAATGGAGAGATGTCGGGAACGGTTTCTGCCGGAACCCAAGAATGGGTCTATGCGGGACTGAGTTCAGGAACATCTTATCAACTGGATGTACAAGCAGTGAACGGAAGTGGACAGGGGATACGCAGTTCGGTATCAGGAACAACACTACCGGAGAGCCCGTCGGGAATTCACGTTGTTCAAGTAACTGAACAGGGAGCAATCTTGAGCTGGGAGCCTGTAGCTGGGGCAACGAAATATCGGGTGGTCATCGATGGACAGAGCCATGAGATATCAGATACACAACTCGCAGTTCACCACCTGTCAAGCAGTCATGAGTATACCTATGAAGTACAGGCGGGCAATGCTGCCGGGTACGGTGTATCTACCAGTAGTACAATTCTTACGCTACCTAGCAGGCCGGAAGGACTTAATGTCACATCGACTGGTGAGACAAGTATGGGACTTGCATGGCAAGCTGTAGATACGGCGAATCTCTATATTGTGAAAATCAATGGAACAGAAATGGGCAGAACATCAGAACTGGCCTACATGCTTGAGGGATTGTTGCCAGGTACAGAGTACGCTTTGGAAGTTCAGGCTGTGAATGCTTCTGGATCAGGTGAAACAGCTCAGCTCATCCGATTGTCCAAACCTGTGTCGCCTGCCGAAGTACTTGTTGATTCAGGAGTACATCATGCAAAAGTTTCCTGGTCTGTCGTGGAAGGTGCCGCTGAATACGTGATTGAGCAGAATGGCAAGGAGATCTATAGAGGAATGGAGAATGAAGCAACGATTACAGGGCTCCAGGATGGGACGTGGCATCACTATCAACTATGGGCGGTCAACAGACAGGGAACTCGTTCTGAAGGGACGGATGTATCTCTGCTGACTTTGCCTGAGAAACCCGTTAAGGTTGCAGTATATGATGTGGCAAAAAACAGCCTAAGTCTGGATTTCAGTAACACTGGTGTCCAAGGGGCAGATCATTATGTCATTGAACGGGATGGAAGAGAGATCGCTCAGATGGATTCAAGTGAACCCCAATTTGTAGACAAGGATCTGTCGCCAGGAACGAAATACACTTATGTAATTCGGGCAGTCAATGCGAGTGGAACGAGTGCGCCGCTTACTTTCAGTGTAATGACTCAAACGTTGCCATTGGTTGCAGAAAGTATCACAGTGAAAGCCGGAACACATGCGGTGGATCTGGCTTGGGATGTTGTTCAGGGAGCGGCTGCATATGAGATTCGTAATCAGGTAACGGGAGATGTACAGAGCGTGTCTGAACCGTCTGTACATCTCAATAGCATGCAGGATGGCACAGCATATGAATTCGAACTTGTTGCGATTAATGAAGATGGTCATCGGTCAGAGGCTATTCAGATTCAGGTTTTAACGAAACCCATCTCACCTCAGACGGCAGGCATAACACACATCACAGATAAGACTGCGGTATTGGACCTGACTGGAAGCTCAACACGGGGAGCAGAGCAATTCATCATTATGCGGGATGGTGTTGAAGTCGCTAAGGTTCCAGCAGATCAAGCTTCATTTGAAGATGATGGACTGACACCAGGAGAGCATTACACGTATACCATCAAAACATCCAATGCAACGGGAGAGAGTGATTCCGGTTTCGAAGTTCACTTGCGAACGTTGCCTGCGATCATTCATGAACCTTTACATGCAAGCAAGATTGGGGAAAAAGAGGGATTGATCTCTTGGCCAAAGGTACAAGGTGCGGAGGGATATACCATACGTATCGGAGATCAGATGTTCACCACGATTGAAGAAGGGGATATCACAGAGGTGAGATTAACTCATCTGGAGAGTGCAACCCGATATGATCAGATACAGATTATTCCTTATAATACGGCTGGTTCAGGAAGTCCAATGATCGTGACTCCTTTTTACACCTTGCCTCATGTGGATTCACTGGAAATGAAGATATATCCGGAGACAGATCACGCCAAACTGGAATGGGACTTCCCTTATGGGAAAGAAACTTTCGTTATATTACTGGATGGTACAGAAGTATACCGAGGCAAACAAAAAGAGTTTATTGTTGATCAACTGGATGCAGGCAAACAGTACTCGATTGAAATCTACACAGAGAATGATCAAGGAGATGCATCGGAGAAGCTGGCGTATTCCGTTCTGACCAAACCAGTAGCTCCTGTCAAAGTAGAGTTTAATTCAGCGAAGGATCACATTCGTCTTCTATTGGAACAGAGCCGGATCGAAGGTGCCGAGCAGTTTATCATTGAGCGTGACGGTGTAGAGATTGCTCGTGTTCCTGCAGACGAACTGTTCTATGACGACAAGGAACTCGAACCGGGCGTGAACTATATCTATACAGTGAAGGCCATGAATGCCTCCGGCAGTAGTGATGGTGGTTATTACCTTCATGCAATGACTTTGCCTGGTAGTGCTGCTTCATCTCCTGTAGTAGAGGGGCGTTCCATGTATGGTGCAGACATTGTATGGGAACTGATTCCTGGTGCTGGGGGTTATCGAGTTTATCGAAACGAAGAGCTTGTGGGAACAACAACGGAGACATCCATACATGTGTCTGAATTAAACAGTGCCGAGCGTTATACTGACTTTGCAATCGTTCCATTTAATGAGGCAGGTGAGGGTGAGGCGCTCCAGGTTCCGGAATTCGAGACGTTGCCTTCCGAGGATCTGACAGTTGCAGCCGTAGCGCAAGGCACAAGTGCGATTAAGCTAACTTGGGAACTGGATTCAATAAATGAGGTGATTGTGATCACCCATAAAGATCGTGAGATCTACCGTGGCACGCAGCGCAGTCATGTATGGACAGGACTGAATGCCGAGCAGCATTATGAGGTGGAAGTATGGACGGAGAATTCAGCAGGTGAAAAAAGTGAAAGAAAACGGGCAGCAGCCATGACTTTTCCGTATCCACCATCCTCCTGGAGCGGTGGCGGTGCAACCCCGAGTCCAAACGGTACATCGGAACAAGCCGATGAGGTGAGTTCACAACCAGAACCGTCTGAGCAGCCTGATGTACCTGTGAAAAAAATTATCAAATTTATTGATATCAGCCAAACATTCAATAAAGATCAGATCACCTGGCTGGCGGAACAAAATATCATTCAAGGTGTAAGTGAAACTCGCTTCGAGCCACGCCGTCCGATCACCCGTGCGGAGTTCACTGCATTAATCGTGCGTCTGATGGGTGTGGACACAACGGTTAATGAACAACATGGATTTCAGGATGTGAACGATGAGGATTGGTTTGCTCCTGAGATTAAGGCAGCCGTTCATCATGAGATGGTTCAAGGCATGGGGAACGGCAAATTCGCTCCACATGCGCTGGTGACACGGGAACAGGCATCCAAGATTATAGCAAATGTTGTTCGTAAAATCAGACCGGAACCGCTGACTTCCCCAAGAGCGTTTACCGACCAGACTGATGTATCTGATTGGGCCAAAGAAGAAGTGCAGGAACTTGCAGGTTTGTACATGATTACCGGATATGAAGACGGCAGCTTCCGTCCCATGCAGCACTTAAGCAGATCCGAAGCTGCAGCGCTGATCTTCCGTTTAAATAAGCTGATTCAAGTTATGGATGCGAACCGTACAGATCAAGTGGAGAAAGCGTCAGCGTTTGATCGTCATATCTAGATTGAATTGATTCTTACATGTGATACTGCAATCATCGGCAGTAACGACATTACCGCTTGATTGGTTTTTAATGCTATAATGGTTGCCAATATGATAAAAAAAGGGTAATGAACAATGGTGATGAATAATGAATAATAAATTTATCCGGATATATGAAGATATTGCAGATCGTATTCGGACCGGAGAGATTGAGGCAGGGACGTTACTTCAATCGGAACTGGATCTATCGGAAAGTTATCAAACGTCTCGAGAGACTATTCGCAAAGCATTGAAAATGTTGTATGAAGAAGGTTATATTCAGAAGATTCAAGGCAAGGGCTCGATTGTACTGGATATACGCAAGATCGATTTTCCCATCTCAGGTCTGGTTAGCTTCAAGGAATTGGCCAAAAAAATGGGACATCGTGCTCAAACGTATGTGAAGGTTTTTGAGGAGCAACAGGTGGATCAGGCGTTGCACAAAAAAATTAACTTTGGCCTGAATGAACAGGTCTGGGAGATCAGACGTGTGCGCAAAGTGGATGGAGAGCATGTCATACTGGACAAAGATTATATTAGCCAGCGGCTTGTTCCTGGGCTCAGCAAAGAGATCTGTAATGATTCCATCTATCAGTACATTGAGCAAGAGCTGGGGCTTTCGATTTCGTTTGCCAAAAAAGAGATTTTGGTGGAAGAACCCACCGCAGAGGACAGGGAACTACTTGACCTTGAAGGTTTCCACAATGTAGTTGTGGTGAGGAGCCAGGTGTACCTGGAGGATGCCAGTCAATTTCAGTATACGGAGTCGAGGCACAGACCGGACAAGTTCAGATTTGTGGATTTTGCACGTCGCAGATAAGTTAATCAAGATCGATTAGAGAGTACCTTTCACTGCTTTATTGAGTGGATAGGTGCTCTCTTTGGTTATGGGGGAATCCGAAGATCGTCCATCAAGAACCGCTTAATGTCAATGTTCTTCCTGCATGTCGGAGCGTATGATCACAATATATACGAGGCCGAGGAGTGAGGGAATTGAATCACGTGACAGCGAAATCAAATGTTCGCATATGGGAAGAAACCAGAGATATTCCAACCTATGGTACAGGTAAACCGGACAAAAATCCGATGTTTCTTGAAAAGAGAATCTACCAGGGGAGTTCGGGTAAGGTGTACCCGCATCCCGTGATCGACAGCATTGAAGATGAGGCCAAAATGAAGTCGTATCGATTAGTTATTCTCGAAAATGAATATGTACGTATCGAGATGATGCCCGAACTGGGTGGACGGATCTATCGTGCGCTGGATCGGACCAACAACTACGATTTTGTATATTATAACCGGGTGATTAAACCTGCGCTCGTGGGTCTGGCAGGGCCATGGATTTCCGGAGGAATTGAATTCAACTGGCCACAGCATCATCGGCCCAACACGTTTGGTCCAGTCGATTATACATTTGGCAGTAATCAAGATGGAAGCGCTACCGTGTGGGTGGGTGAGATTGACCGCATGTATGGTACCAAAATGACCGCTGGCTTCACATTACATCCCGGCAAAGCCTATCTTGAAATCCATGCTGAGGTATACAATCGTACCAGCGCACCTCAAACTTTTCTATGGTGGGCCAACCCGGCTGTAGCTGTCAACGATCATACGCAATCCGTGTTTCCACCTGATGTAACGGCTGTGCTGGACCATGGAAAACGGGACGTATCCCGCTTTCCCATCGCAACCGGTACCTATTACAAGATGGACTATTCTGAAGGTGTGGATATCTCGCGATACAAAAACATACCGGTTCCAACATCCTATATGGCGTATAAGTCGGATTATAATTTTGTAGGGGGTTATGACCACGGGGTTCAGGCGGGTTTGTTGCATGTAGCCAATCATCATATTTCTCCGGGCAAGAAGCAATGGACCTGGGGGAACGGGGAATTCGGGCAAGCCTGGGATCGTCAGTTAACGGACGAGGATGGACCTTATATTGAATTAATGACCGGGATCTATACCGATAATCAGCCTGATTTTACGTGGTTACAGCCTTATGAAGCGAAATCATTCTCGCAGTATTTTATGCCGTATAAAGGAATTGGTATGGTCAAAAATGCAACGATTGATGCAGCGGTTAATCTGGAAATGGACGAAACGACCGGAATGGTAACCGTGATGGTATATGCGACGTCGGTTTTTGAACAAGTGACCGTTGAAGTGATAGGACCAACCATGGTATATCTCCACGAGAGATGTAATATCTCACCTACGGAACTATATAAATCTTCATTCCCGTGGAGCGGACAAGATGAATGGCATCAGGTGAAGTTAAGTGTTCGAACTGTGGAAGGAAAAGAACTTGTGGCCTATCAGCCTGAACGTACTGAGATCCAGGAAGTTCCAGATCCGGCCACACCACTCCCGCTACCATCCGAGATTCGTACGAATGAACAACTATATCTGGCGGGTCTTCATTTGGAACAATATCGGCATGCCACGTATGAACCGGAACCTTATTATCTGGAAGGTTTGAAGCGTGATGCAACGGATATTCGTCTAAACATAGCGTATGGCACATTGCTGCTGCGTAGAGGGTTGTTTCAAGATGCAGAGAAGCATTTCAGACAGGCCGTTCAATCGCTGACATGGAAAAATACGAATCCATATGATAGTGAAGCTTTTTACCAACTCGGTCTAAGTTTGAAATTACAGGGGAAACAGGAAGAAGCCTACGCAGCCCTGTATAAAGCCGTATGGTCTGCACAGTATCAGGATACAGGTTATTACATGCTTGCTCAGATCGATACGGGGCAACATCGGTACATCGAAGCTTTGGATCACATCGAACGTTCGCTGATTCGTAACACCAGAAATTATAAGGCTCGCCATCTGAAGGTGGCTCTGTTACGTAGATTGGGTCAAAATAAACAGGCCATTCAATATGCGCGTGAGACATTGGAACTGGACCCGGTTGAATTTGGAGCTGCACATGAATTAGTCCTGATCTACAGCGGAGCAACTGCACCTTCAGAGAGAGAACAAGCGGGGCAAACACGTGAGCATTTCCATCGTCTGATGCGAGGAGACGTTTATAATTATCTGAATCTAGCCGCAGACTACGCGGATTGTGGATTGTGGGAAGAAGCACTGACGGTACTCTCTTATGTTGAATCCGAAATTGCACAGCCGTATCCTATGGTTGGTTATGTTCAGGCTTACTTGTATCGTCAGCTGGGGGATGTGGAGCAGGCCAGGGAATGTCAAAAGCAGGGGAAAGCCGCTCTAACGGATTATTGTTTTCCTAATACGTTATTTGAATTCATGGTGCTTCAGGATGCATTGGCAGTGGATTCGAATGATGCGCGTGCTCACTATTACCTGGGAAATTGGTTATATGATCATAAACGCTACGAGGAAGCAATTACCCATTGGGAAACTTCACGCGAGGTGGATGCTGCATATTCGACTGTACATCGGAATCTGGGACTGGCTTATTATAACAAGCTGAATCGCCCCGATCTTGCATTGGCATCATTAAAGGAAGCTTTCCGGTTGGATTCACAGGATGCCCGAATCTTCTACGAGTTGGATCAATTGCACAAGAAGATAGGGTATTCCTGCGAGAATCGAGTCAAATTGCTGGAACAACATATGGAGTTGGTTCACCACCGTGATGATCTGTATATCGAGTGGGTGACTTTATTGAATATGCAAGGTAGTCATCAAGAAGCATGGAATGCCCTTCAGACCCGGCGGTTTCATCCATGGGAGGGTGGAGAAGGCAAGGTAACAGGACAATATGTTACGGCACTGACAGAACTGGCAAAGCAAAATCTGGAGAAACAACAACCTGAACTAGCATTGGAGCTGTTGCAGAAGGCATTAGTTTACCCGGAGAACTTAGGTGAAGGTAAATTGGAGGGAGCCGGAGACAATCCAGTTTACTTTTATCTTGGCTGTGCCTACCAGCAACTGAAGAAGAATCAGGTGGCAGAGGAGAATTTCCACAGAGCATCCATCGGTTTGAATGAACCGGCAAGCGCGATGTTTTATAATGATCAACCGCCGGAATCCATCTATTATCAGGGTCTGGCTTGGCAGAAGCTTGGCAATGTGAAGGAAGCAAACCGACGGTTTAACAAACTCATTGACTATGCGGAAAGACATATGCATGATCATATCCGAATGGATTATTTTGCGGTATCTCTGCCCGATTTTCTGGTATTCGACGACGATTTAGATCAGCGAAATGAAGAACATTGCCGGTATATACGGGCATTGGGTCTTCTGGGGTTGGGGCGGATAAGTGAAGCTGAACTTGAGTTGGAGCGGGTACTGGAGAAAAACCCGAATCATCAAGGGGCAATCATACATCGATAATTGATAATCGTTTCAACACATCCCATTTATATCGAAGGAGTTATATAATCCATGAATGATAATATAGCAGGTAGCCATATTCGCTTTATATTGGATGCGGAAGATAAAGAGATTCGTGTGGGTCGCATGACTGGCAGTGGCGGCAAAAGCCCACGAGGGGAATCGTATGATTTTACCAACTATTATATGACTCGTAATGCTAAACCCCATATTCCCGTGGTAGGTGAGTTTCATTTCTCCAGATTCGCTTACTTGCAGTGGGAAGAAGAATTACTGAAGATGAAGGCAGGCGGGGTGAGCATTGTCGCTTCCTATGTTTTCTGGAATTTTCACGAGGAGCAGGAAGGCGAATTCAATTGGTCAGGAAATCTGAATTTACGGCACTTTGTGGATCTGTGTGGCAAACATGAGCTGCCTCTGATCGTGCGAATTGGTCCATTCTGTCATGGGGAAGTGCGTAATGGTGGAATGCCGGATTGGTTATTCAGTTATCCATTTGAAGTGAGATCGAATGATGAAGGGTATTTGTATTATGCCAAGCGATTATATCGTGAGATTGCCCGTCAGCTCAACGGCTGTTTTTATCAGGAGGGTGGCCCTGTTATCGGGGTACAGTTGGAAAATGAGTATATGCACGCTGGCGCACCCATGGATGCCTGGGGGTATACCCGCGAAAAATACGTTACCTCCGGCCGGGATGGACGAGAACATCTGCAGATGCTTCGCCATATTGCCGAAGAAGTCGGTATGAAGCCGATGTTCTATACTGCCACGGCCTGGGGGAATGCTGCGGTGCCTGAAGAAGGAACATTACCGATGCTAGCGGGGTATGCGTACACACCATGGATTCCCAATCAGCCTCCAAGCCGGGAGTATCTGTTCCGGGATCTGCATATGAATCCTGTGGAAGAAGTGGATTATGACAGTCTGGAGTATCCTGCTGCGTATTGCGAGCTTGCTGGTGGCATGCAGGTCAGTTATCACGCTCGTCCGGTTGTTGATGCAGACAGTGTTGAGGCGATGACCATTGTGAAACTTGCGAACGGCAGCAATCTGGTTGGGTATTATATGTATCACGGGGGGACCAATCCAATAGGCAAAAATTCATATATGAACGAGCAGGCATTGCCGAAAATGACGTATGATTACCAATCGCCACTCGGGGAATTTGGGCGTGTTGGTGAATCGTATGACCGCATTCGTACCTTGTCCATGTTCCTGGAAGGATACGGTGAGTTACTTGCACCAATGGGCTGTGTTGTACCGGATGGTCAACATGCGATAACACCGGAGAACACGATGGATATGCGTTGGTCTGTTCGCCAACAAGATGGCTCGGGATTCCTGTTCATGAATAATTATCAGGATCATGTGGCGATGCCTGATCGTGATATACAATTGGAGCTGCATACCAGCAAAGGGACTGTTTTATATCCAAGAGAAGGAACGATGCAACTGAAATCCGGCATGGCAGCCATTCTGCCTTTCCATATGAATCTGAGTGGAATGAAGATCATTAGTGCTACCGTTCAGCCACTGACCCGATTTATGGTAAATCAGGAGCTTACGGCTGTCTTTTATGCCCATGAAGGCATGGCGCCTGAGTATGTTATTGATGCATCATCTGTTACAAATGTGGATATGCCCGAAGGCACTGTTTCAGAGCAGGGGAATGAAGTTGTGATACATCCGATTGCCGGCAAGGACCATCATCTGGGGATTACAACATCGGACGGTATAGCCATACGTATCATTACATTAACCCGTGAAGAGGCATTACATGCCTACCGTTTCCGTGTGGGCGGAGAAGAAAGGCTTGTAATTAGCAGCAGTCATCTGTATGTACAGAATGAGATGCTCCTATGTACATCTGTGGAGCAACCAGAGATGGAGGTATCCTTTTATCCGGCTCCAGAGCATGTTTCAGCTTCGAAATATGCTGTGTCATCCCAGTCGAAGCAGGGAATATTCGGTACGTATACATTCCAAGTTTCGCCTTACGAGCCTGCTGTAGAGGTTGATTATCCGAAAGAGTATGCAGCAACACTGAGATTGGACACAGCGTGGCCGGAACAATTAGATGACGTGTGGATTGAGATTGATTATGAAGGAGACGTTGCAGCAGCACATATTCATCATCAGATGTTAACGGATCATATTCACTATGGACACAGCTGGATGCTTGGTTTGAAGCAATCCCGTCATTTGTTGGCTGATCAGACGCTTCGTCTGTCTATAACCCCAATTCGAAAAGGGACGACTGAGAGTTATGTGAATCAGGCTTATGTGGAGCGGTTTGAGGGCGTGGAGATTGGAAAGTTTAATGAGATTCGTGTGAGACCACAGTATCGGGTTGGGTTGGTACTGACGGGTGTTAGGAAAGATGCTTAGTCAAATCAGGAGTTAAACAACAGATAAACAAGACTTAAACAAGAGTTAACTTTCGTTAATAATACAGAGGGTTCTTTCTCCGAACGATTGTGAGGGGAGGGAGCCTTTTTTGCTGTGTTATGTAAAAACAAATGATTCCTAATCATGGTAAAAATATCTTGACTGGTAAGCGTTTTCAATTTATTATAACTTCATAACCTTAACGATAAAGTTTATTTAAACTAAAAAAGTAACTATAATAAAGTTATTAGTTGTTTATTTTATAACCAAAAAACTTCTATTACCAACGATTTTAGTTAACTTCTTGCCTAGAGCAGGGTTAATTGAAATAAAAAAAACAAATACAGGAGGTTCCAAACGAATGGTTAATCTGAAAAAGTGTACAATCTTCACGGTTATTGCTGCTCTCATGTTCATGGTATTAGGGAGTGCAGCCTCCAAAGCATCTGCTGCTACAGGATTTTATGTAAGCGGTAACAAGCTATACGATTCCACAGGCAAGGCTTTTGTCATGAGAGGTGTTAATCACGGACATTCCTGGTTCAAAAATGATTTGAATACCGCTATCCCTGCAATCGCCAAAACAGGTGCCAATACGGTACGTATTGTTCTTTCGAATGGTAGCCTGTACACCAAAGATGATCTGAACGCTGTTAAAAATATTATTAATGTGGTTAACCAAAATAAAATGATAGCTGTACTTGAAGTACATGACGCCACAGGGAAAGATGACTATAATTCGTTGGATGCGGCAGTAAACTACTGGATTAGCATTAAGGAAGCTTTGATTGGCAAAGAAGATCGGGTCATCGTCAACATCGCCAATGAATGGTATGGAACGTGGAATGGAAGTGCGTGGGCTGATGGTTACAAAAAAGCCATTCCGAAACTTAGAAATGCGGGAATTAAAAATACGCTAATTGTGGATGCAGCCGGATGGGGACAGTTCCCTCAATCCATCGTGGATTATGGACAAAGTGTATTTGCAGCCGATTCTCAAAAAAATACCGTCTTCTCCATTCATATGTATGAGTATGCTGGCAAAGATGCTGCAACGGTCAAAGCCAATATGGAGAATGTGCTGAACAAAGGATTGGCTCTGATCATTGGTGAATTCGGGGGATATCACACAAACGGTGATGTGGACGAGTATGCCATCATGAGATATGGTCAGGAAAAAGGGGTAGGTTGGCTTGCCTGGTCTTGGTACGGAAACAGCTCCGGTCTAAACTATCTGGACATGGCCACAGGTCCGAACGGAAGCTTAACGAGCTTTGGCAACACCGTAGTTAATGATACCTATGGTATTAAAAACACTTCTCAAAAAGCGGGGATTTTCTAATCCGCCGTTGAAACAGGAACACTCTGACGGTTACGTCAGGGTGTTTTTTTTAATAAAATAGTTCAATCTATAATGACTTTTGAATATTTCCGTTTGGTTTTAAAATATTTTGTTTTCAAAATAAAACAAAGATGTTAAACTCGGATTAGGAATAAAACAAACATTATCGGAGGGAAACAAATGGTACAGAGTTTATGGAATGCATCGCAGGCATCTGAGAAAACAACAGGACTTGAGCAGTTGGTTTACCGATCCAATCTGATTGGAACTGATCGCAGTGTATGTAACATCTACGGTGGCAATACGTCTACCAAAACGACAGTGAAGGATTTTCGTGGTCGTGATGTAGAAGTAATGTATGTGAAGGGAAGCGGCTCTGATCTGGGTTCCATGGAAGCGAAACATTTTACCGGACTTGGGCTCGAAGACATTCGACCATTAATTGAACGTGAATCCATGTCGGATGAAGAGATGGTTGAATATCTGGGACATTGCATGATTGATGCCAAGCACCCGCGCGCCTCTATCGAGACTCTGCTGCATGCATTTCTTCCATATAAACATGTGGATCATACGCACCCGGATGCGATTATCAGCCTGTGTTGTGCGCATAACGGCAAGGAATTGGCGAAAGAGATCTACGGTGATCGATTTGTATGGGTGCCTTATGTACGTCCAGGGTTTACGTTATCTAAAATGATTGCTGAAAGCGTATTCTCGAATCCCAATGCGGAACTCGTACTGATGGAAAAACACGGACTTGTCACTTGGGGAGAAACATCCGAGGAATGTTACGCTCAGACTATCAAGATTATCAATGAAGCAGAAGCTTTCATCGAAGCACGAGTGAACGAAGAAAGTTTGTTTGGTGGTGTGAAACACCAGGCACTTGCCGCTGATGTTCGTCGTCAGATCGTATCACGTGTAATGCCAACGATTCGTGGAGCGGTATCGGATAGCAAAAAAATGATTTTGTCCTTTGACGATCAAGAGGACGTACTTGCTTTTATTGGCGGGGCGGATTCTCCGCAATTGTCACAGGTGGGTGCGGCTTGCCCGGATCATCTGGTACATACCAAAGTGGTACCTCTGTTCATTGATTGGGCGCCGGATGCGAATGATATCGAAGGCTTAAAAGCGAAACTGGTGGAAGGCGTGGCAGCCTACAAAGAGCAATATCAGCAGTATTTTGAGAGCAACAAAAACGAAGGTGACGTCATGTTCGAAGCGGCACCACGCGTTATCCTCATTCCAGGTGTGGGCATGATCAACACAGGTAAGAGCTGGGCGCTTTCCCAAGTAAGCGGAGCGTTGTATCACAGAGCCATTGCCGTTATGCGTGGAGCTACTAGCTTGGGCCAATTCGTATCACTCAGTGCAAATGAATCTTACAATGTGGAGTACTGGCCGCTGGAATTGTACAAATTGTCTTTGGCACCGGCAGAAACCGAGTTCTCCCGTAAAGTGGCGTTTATTACAGGCGGCGCAGGCGGGATCGGAAGTGAAACGGCACGCAGATTGGTATCTGAAGGCGCACATGTAGTGCTTGCTGATCTCAACCTGGAGGGCGCACAGAAAGTAGCACAGGAAATCAATGATCAGTACGGTACGAACCGTGCTTATGCGTTGAAAATGGACGTCACCGATGAGGAAGCCGTTCAATCTGCGTATGCTGATGTTGCGGTGCAGTATGGCGGAGTGGATATCATCGTGAACAATGCCGGATTGGCGACATCCAGCCCATTTGACGAAACATCCCTGAAAGAATGGAACCTGAATATGAATGTTCTGGGTACAGGGTATTTCCTCGTGGCTCGTGAAGCGTTCAAGCTGATGAAACAGCAGGGTATTGGTGGAAGCATGGTATTTATCGGGTCCAAGAACTCGGTGTATGCAGGTAAAAGTGCTTCGGCTTACAGCTCAGCGAAAGCGCTGGAAGCACATCTGGCACGTTGTATTGCAGCAGAAGGTGGAGAGTATGGCATCCGTGTCAACACGATTCTTCCTGATGCCATTCTACAGGGTTCAGCGATCTGGAACGGTTCCTGGAGAAACGAACGAGCAGCGGCATATGGAATTGAACCGGATCAATTGGAAGAGTATTATCGCAAACGGACGACATTGCTCGTGAATATCTATCCAAGAGATATTGCGGAAGGAATTGCATTCTTTGCTTCTTCGAAATCCGAAAAAACAACCGGTTGCATGATGACCATTGATGGCGGTGTACCGGCAGCATTTACACGTTAAATTAGGAGGGTTCTTGCGGATGGATAACCAAGTCAAGCAAGCGTATGTAGCGGCCAAGGCATTGTATGCCCAGCACGGAATTGATACGGACGAGGTACTGAACAAACTCGCGG
The DNA here is from genome assembly GCF_037977015.1 of Paenibacillus sp. FSL K6-1122. Taxonomy (NCBI): domain Bacteria; kingdom Bacillati; phylum Bacillota; class Bacilli; order Caryophanales; family Paenibacillaceae; genus Paenibacillus; species Paenibacillus sp. FSL K6-1122. The sequence continues at coordinate 3,229,348 of NZ_CP150272.1, forward strand.
AGATCAAAGTATCCGTACACTGCTGGCAAGGCGACGACGTCAAAGGATTTCTGAATAAAGATGGGGAGTTAACAGGTGGTATTTCCGTCACAGGTCAATATCCGGGCGCTGCGACCACACCAGCAGAACTTCGTAAAGATCTGGAGCAAGCCTTTGCTCTGATTCCCGGCAAACATAAGGTCAATCTGCACGCGATTTACACGGATACAGACGAGCAGGTTGAACTGGATCAGATTGAGCCAAAGCATTATGAGAACTGGGTGAAATGGGCGAAAGAACAAGGACTCGGTCTGGACTTCAACCCAACATGTTTTTCCCATGAAAAATCAAGTGACGGGTTCACGCTCAGTCATCCAGATCCTGAAATTCGCAAGTTCTGGATTGATCACTGCAAGGCATCCCGCCGGATTGGTGCTTATTTCGGGGAACAGCTTGGTCAGACTTGTGTAACCAATGTATGGGTACCGGACGGATTCAAAGATAATCCGGTTGATCGGTTGACACCACGCAAACGTCTCAAAGAATCGCTGGATGAAGTATTCGGCGAACCACTTAACCCGGAGCACAACCTGGACGCGGTAGAGAGTAAGCTGTTTGGTCTGGGTTCGGAAGCATATGTGGTGGGTTCTCATGAATTCTATATGGGTTACGGTTTGCAAAATGATACGTTAATCTGCCTGGATGCGGGTCATTTCCATCCTACAGAGGTTATTTCCAATAAACTGTCGTCATTGTCTTTGTTTACAAGCGGCATCCTGCTTCACGTAAGCCGCCCGATGCGTTGGGATAGTGACCATGTGGTAATCATGGACGATGAGCTGCTGGAAATTGCCCGTGAACTGGTTCGACATGATCTGCTTGCGACCACACATATTGGACTGGATTTCTTTGATGCAAGTATTAACCGTGTAGCTGCATGGGTTGTGGGTACTCGTAACACGATCAAAGCTCTTCTGCGTGCGATGCTCGAACCAGTGGATTCCTTGAAACAAGCCGAGTTGGAAGGGGATTACACGTTGCGCCTTGCCTTAACGGAAGAGTTCAAATCCTATCCGTTTGGCGCGATCTGGGACTACTATTGTGCTCAGCAAGGCGTTCCAGTTCGTGAGAAGTGGATCACCGATATCAAATCCTATGAACAAGACGTATTACTACAGCGTGATAAATCATTGGTGTAACTGTATTTACGTTTCGTCTAAACCACTATGGAATGAAAATTCCATGGTGGTTTTTTGGCATAATCACGCTGAAATGCATAACTGAGGCGATTGCTTCCATACTAGGAATATAGATCCGTATCGTATACGATTGCCACGCAGAGGAGGAATAATAGAGTTGAATCTAGCCCACAACAAACTGTATATCGCTGCACTTGGCGGCGTGAATGAAATAGGAAAGAATATGTATTTCATCCAGTACCATCAGGACATCATCGTGATTGACTGTGGTTCGAAGTTTCCTGATGAGACATTGCCTGGTATTGATCTGATCATTCCGGATGTAACGTATCTGCTGGAGAATCTGGATAAAGTAAGGGGTCTTGTAGTTACCCATGGACATGAAGATCACATCGGTGGCATTCCCTATTTGTTAAAACAAATGAACATTCCGGTGTATGCATCCAGGCTCACTCGTGGGCTGATCGAACTTAAACTGAAAGAGCATGGGTTGCTGCGCAAAGCCGACTTGCATACGATCGATGCTCATTCCAGCATTACGCTGGGAGGGATCGAGGTTTCTTTTTTTGCAACCAGCCATAGTATACCGGATTGTCTTGGTATCTTTTTTCAGACCCCAGCAGGCAATGTTGTGCATACCGGAGATTTCAAATTTGATATGTCGCCTGTACATGGACCCTTCCCAGATCTGCACCGTATGGCCGAGATTGGCAAACAGGGTGTCCATATTTTGCTCTCCGAAAGTACCAATGCAGAAAGACCGGGATTTACACCTTCCGAGCGTGTTGTGGGAGACCACATTCTGGATGCCTTTATCCGTGCAAAACAAAAAGTATTTATCTCTACCTTTGCGTCGAATGTCAGCAGGGTACAGCAGATTGTGAATGCAGCATTCGAGACGGGGCGCAAACTGGCACTGTTGGGCAGAAGTATGGTGAATGTGGTATCGGTGGCCAGTGAATTGGGGTATTTGCAAGTTCCTGATGGATTGTTGATTGAAGCTATCGATTCGGATCAGTTTCCACCAGAACAAGTTGTTGTATTATGCACCGGTAGCCAGGGAGAAGCGATGGCAGCATTGTCACGTTTGGCATCCGGTAAACATCCTCACGTAAGAATTAACGCCGGGGACACGGTCATTATTGCTGCCGGAGCCATTCCGGGCAATGAACGAAATCTTGCACATGTAATTGATAACCTGTATGTTCTCGGAGCACGTGTGATATATGGTTCAAGTGGTGCTGCTGGGATGCATGTGTCCGGACACGGCAGTCAGGAAGAACTCAAATTGATGCTTACCCTGATGAAACCGGATTATCTGATTCCGATCCACGGTGAGTTTCGCATGTTGTATCAACACAGACTGCTTGCTGAATCCGTAGGTATAGAGCGTGATCATGTGTTTATCGTGAATAATGGGGATATGGTCCAGTACAAAGACGGCATTGCTTCGCTGGGTCCCAAAATTGCATCAGGAAATAGTCTCGTAGACGGTCTGATCATGGGGGATGTCGGCAATATTGTACTTCGCGACCGCAGGCAACTGTCCTCCGATGGCATGCTGGTGATTGTGACTACACTGAGCAAAACGGAAAAACAGATGGTCACGTCACCCGAAATTATCTCCCGAGGGTTTGTATTTGTTAAGGATTCGGAAGAATTCATGCATGAGATCCATGAGCTTGTTCTATACCGGATGGGTGAGTTGACCGGGGCTGGGGTGAATCAGTGGAATGTGATCAAAAGAAAGCTGAAAGACGAGATCGGTCACTATATTTACGCTCAAACGAAGCGAAGACCTATGATCTTGCCAATTATTATTGAGGTCTGAGTCAGCAGGGATAGGGATTATCCTTGCCCTAATGGTCTGTGCAAACATGTATATGGAAGCTTAACAGCCTGATGAATGTCGGATCATACTTCGGTATGGACGTCACATTGCCATCGGGCTTTTGTTGTTTATTCGGAGTTGTACAACGTGATGTGTATTAAATGGAGTTGAATCAAATTCGCCATAGGTTCGCGATTCGAAGTATAATAAAAGGTAAACTAGTTAAAGAAACAAGAGGAGTCTTTATGAATAAAACGATTTCTGATATCGCTCAGATGGCAGGTGTGGCAAAAAGCACGGTCTCTCGCTTCCTGAATGGCGGATCGGTTAGTGAGGATACACGCCAGAAGATTGAGCGTATTATCAAACAATACAACTATGTTCCCAATACATTTGCACAGAGTCTGAAGGCTAAGAAGACCAGTATCATCGGTACGGTTGTGCCACGTCTTGATTCGTTTGCAACATCACAGACATTGATCGGAATTGATGAAGAACTGCGGAGTAATCAGTATCAGATGCTTATCGCAAATACGAGTCAGGACATGCAACGGGAGATTGATGCCATCTATGATTTTGCACGACAGAAGGTATCGGGTATTATTCTGCTGGCTGCTGAAGTGACCGAAGCACATCTGAAGGCCGTTGAGGATATACGGATTCCGGTGTTATTGGTAGGGCAGCAGCATGAGCAACTGCACAGTCTGGTTCACAATGATGATCAGGCAGGTTATGAGATGGGCAGATATGTCGTCGAACAGGGTCACCGCAAGATCGTGTATATGGGGGTTAGCGAGAAGGATCGGGCGGTAGGAATCTATCGTAAACAAGGGTTCCAGCGAGCAATCGCCGAGTGTGGTGGATGTGAAGTGAAGTATTATGAGACAAGCTTTAAGATGTCTGAAGCCATCGTTACCGCTGAAGCCATACTGAAAGAGACCACACCAACGATCATCGTGGGGGCCACGGATAATATCGCACTGGGTGTGATGAAGATTGCATTCTCCAATAAAATCCGCATACCGCAAGATTTGTCTGTTACGGGATTTGGCGGATATGATATTACGGAGATGATTCATCCCACGCTGACGACTGTGAAATATCATTATTTGCAGGCGGGCAAAGTAGCGGCGAATCACATTATTCGTCTGGTCAAAGGCGAGTCGGTGGAGGAACGAACAACACTGGACGTAGAACTAATTCCTCGAGAAAGCGTTGACAAATTATAAAAACATCCTTTATGATAATTCCATCGAACCGGTTCCATTGTGAATATCCAATGCGGATATGCGAACACGGGCAGGCACTAATGCCATATGGAATTATTTTTTTGTGTCCTTTGGAACCGGTTCCTATATTTGATTTTCGTATAAGTTAAATAAGAAATAAACATTTACGGAGAGGGCAGAAAAAATCTGAAGAAATGTAGTGTTCGCCTTTAGCACCGGATTTCACCCTTTAGAAAAGGGATCAGGAAATCTGGGGATAACAGCGATCGGAGGATTGTTCTGCCATCGTAGTCCCAGTGTGAAATTTCTTGGTCTAACTTATATAAGCAAGAATGGAGAACAGCTATGAAAATGACTAGAGAGCAACGCTACAGACGAATTGAGCAAGCAGAGCCTGGAGAGATTGCGAAGCTTGAAGCACAGATATCCGTATGTCCTTGGAGACAAAGTTATCACATTCAGCCGATAACAGGTCTACTTAATGATCCTAACGGCTTTGCATATTATCAAGGCTATTATCATCTGTTCTATCAGTGGTTTCCACTTGGGACAGAACATGGCATGAAATACTGGTATCATACCCGCTCGAAGAATCTGGTGAACTGGGAAAATGTCGGGATTGGAATCGAACCGGGTGGCAGGTATGACTCACACGGAGCTTATTCCGGTAGCGCAATTGAAAAAGACGGCAAGCTGCACTTGCTATACACGGGCAATACCAGAGATGAGGATTGGGTCAGACATCCGTATCAATGCCTGGCAGTTATGGATGAAAGCGGTTCAGTAACCAAACTGAATGATCCCGTGATCTCGTCTGTGCCAGCCGGATACACGGAACACTTCAGAGATCCCAAGGTGTGGAAACAAGGAGACACGTATTATTGTGTAATTGGTGCGCAGAGAACAGACGAGACGGGATGTACAGTGCTGTATCGCTCCATTGATCTGAACAACTGGGAGTTCCTTGGTGAAATTCGTACGCAATTAACCTCCTTTGGTTACATGTGGGAGTGCCCGGATTATATGGAGATGGACGGGAAAGGTGTACTTGTCTTTTCCCCGCAAGGCTTAGATGCAGCGGGAGATCATTATCAGAATATTTTTCAATCCGGTTATCTGATCGGTGAGCCGCTCAATCTCCAGACGAGAGAGTTCAATCATGGTGAATTTCAGGAACTGGATCGTGGATTCGACTTCTATGCGCCGCAGACGATGCAGGGCCCGGACGGAAGACGTATTCTGGTTGGATGGATGGGACTTCCCGATCTGGAATATCCGACAGACGGTAGTGGCTGGGCTCATTGCCTGACCATTCCTCGGCAATTGTCACTCCGTGACGGCAAGTTAATTCAACAACCGGTTGCAGAGATGGTCCAATTACGTCAGCAGGAGGAAGGGACACATATTCGCGCAACGATTGATAATGAGAGTCGATCTTTCACTGGTTTTAATGGGATTGCCTATGAGCTGATATGTGAGATAAGCCATGTAGAAGCAGAGGTTGTAGGCATCGAATTCCGGGCAAATGGAACTGAAAAAACGGTTCTTCTGTATGATCGGATTCAGCTGAAAGTTGTCTTGGATCGGACGATGTCTGGTACCGAGCTGGCAGAGCAGAATGGTGTTGTACGAAAGTGCACACTTACTTCGGAAGTGATCAAGTTCCATCTGTTCGTAGATTCGTCTTCCGTCGAGATCTTTGTGAACGATGGGGAAGAGGTCTTTACCAGCCGCATTTTCCCAAGCCGGGACAGCGTGGACATTCATTTCTTTACACACGGAGGCAAAGCTGATTTTGAAGCAACTCAATGGAATTATTAAGTATTACGTGAGAGGAATGAGATAACATGTCGGAGAATCAACGAATTGCCCAGGAAGTCATTCATGCCATCGGGGGCAAAGAGAATATCGCATCATTTGCACATTGTGCAACACGTCTTCGTATCATGGTGAAAGATAAAGAAAAGATTGATCAGAAAACGGTCGAGAATATCGAGAAGGTGAAAGGTGCTTTTTTCAACTCAGGTCAATATCAGATTATCTTTGGTACGGGAACAGTGAATCGAATCTTTGAAGAGGTTGAGAAGCTGGGCATCGAAGGAACGTCCAAGGAAGATGTGAAGAGTCAGGGGAAAAAAGAAGGAAATGCTTTTCAACGGGCTATCCGCACGTTTGGTGACGTATTTGTACCCATCATTCCCGTACTGGTAGCTACAGGACTGTTCATGGGATTGCGCGGATTACTTACCCAGAATGAAATTCTGGCGTTATTCGGTGCAACACCGGATGATATCTCGGCCAATTTCCTGTTGTTCACTCAAATCCTGACGGATACGGCATTTGCATTTCTACCTGCACTTGTAGCGTGGTCCGCATTCCGCGTATTTGGCGGAAGTCCAGTACTTGGTATCGTACTGGGGCTAATGCTGGTCAATCCTGCATTACCCAATGCTTACGCGGTGGCAGATGGATCAGCACAGCCGCTGCATATGTTCGGTTTTATACCTGTCGTGGGTTATCAAGGTTCGGTTCTGCCTGCGTTCTTTGTAGGTTTGATTGGAGCCAAGTTTGAGAAGGTACTAAGAAGACGGGTGCCTGAGGCATTGGACTTAATTCTGACTCCTTTTATTACGTTGACAGTCATGATTACGCTTGGACTTTTCGCCATTGGTCCCGTATTCCATTCCCTAGAAGAGTGGGTGCTGCATGGAACAACTGCCGTATTGGATCTGCCGTTTGGAATCGCTGGTATTATCATTGGATTCTTCCATCAGATTATTGTCGTTACCGGTGTACATCACATCTTTAATTTCCTGGAGATTCAGCTACTGGAGAAAACGGGATTCAATCCGTTCAACGCCATCATTACCTGTGCCATGGCAGCTCAAGGAGCGGCTTGTCTCGCAGTCGGTCTGAAGACCAAAAATATGAAACTCAAAGCACTCGCATTACCTTCTTCCTTGTCCGCATTTCTGGGCATTACGGAGCCAGCGATCTTCGGAGTTAACTTGCGTTATATGAAACCATTTATTATGGGACTTGTTGGTGGTGGTGTGGGTGGTTTCATCGCTTCCTTGTTCCATCTGCAGGGTACAGGCATGGCTGTAACGGTTATTCCCGGTACACTGCTCTATCTGAACAGCCAACTGCCGTTGTATATCTTGTCCAACGTAGTTGCCATGGCGATTGCATTTGCACTTACCTGGTTCTTCGGATATAAGGATCAACCGGTCGCAGAAGAATCGGTGAGCCATGAGAACAGTGGAGTAACATCAACTGAAGTTAAAGCAGAGGACTCTAATCCGCGTATTAATTCAGTTACCGATGCCGTTACAAGCAATCGTCCTAAGGTAGATTTTCTCGAAATCGCTTCGCCAATGAACGGTACCGTCGTTTCTCTGGAGCAGGTTCCTGACCCGGCGTTCTCGGAAAAACACATGGGTGAAGGCATTGCCATTGAGCCATCAGAAGGAAAAGTGTACGCACCGTTTGATGGAGTCATCGCACATGTCATGAACAAGAGTAAACATGCGGTGATTCTGGAGCATGAGACAGGTGTACAGATGTTGGTTCATATCGGAATTAATACGGTTGGACTGAAAGGAAACGGTTTTACCGCACATGTGAATAGCGGAGATCGTGTAACTGCAGGTCAATTGTTGATCGAATTTGACATGGATGTCATTCAGGCTGCGGGTCTACCTTTGATTACACCTGTGTTGATCCCAAGTGGAAACGAAGCGATAGCAACTGTTACAGCAGCCTCAACCGGTCGTGTGCAAGCCAATGGGGAAACGGTGCTGGTAGTGAAATTTACTGAGCCACAATAGAGGCGTGTAAAGTGGGAAGCGGGGAGAGATGTATCTCCCCCGTTTCCCTTTTTTGTGTGCGCCATAAGAAATCAAAGAAACAGATCATCAATAATCTAATTAAACAAAGAGTTCCAGCACACAAGGTAGCACCAGTTTACGGTTATCCAATCGACGCCCATGAAAAACAAACGTTGATCGTGATCCTACAGACCAGCGTGACGTTTCAGTCGCTCGGCAATCTGCATTAGATCTTCCGCGGATATCCCTGGCGCAAATTCTTCCGGCAGATCAGGTAGCTCAGGCACTGGCCCTCCATACCCCGGCAAGCCTGCAAAAGCCTCCAGTTTACCACCATCGGTTGGGTGTGTCCCTTTCCAGATCTGGGCAATGCCCTGATAATCCTTGTCGCTGAACGTGTACAACCTGCGGTGCTCACCCTTCGCTTCCCACTTACGTGTCGTTTCAAAAGCTTTATTATCCAGTCGCGGAATAGGGAACATCTTTGTTACATCAACGCCCGTTGCAATTTCCAGTGCCTTGGCATACGCCAGAACGTGCACACCGCCGCGAACAAGCAGATAACCTGTCATTTCTCGGGCTGTTTTGTTGTCCGTCATTTCGTAGACTCTCATTTTGTGAGTCCTGGCTCCGCATTCAAGAAAGAAATTATGCAGCAGATCAAAGATCAGATTGCCACTGCTCACAACATATGAACCATTCCAGGGTCTTCCCATGGAGTCATACGGGAGCGCTGTCTGGGCCGATTCGATAAAGTGTGACGTCATCCGTGCGTCTTTACCAACACGCAGTGGTGTGGAGTCTGGGTCACCTGGTGATGTTGAACCTTCAAGCATGAGGTTAATCGTATTGGCGACAAGTTCGACATGGCCGAATTCCTCCGCAGTAATACTTGCAACAATGTCATAAAATGGACGCAGCTTGGATCTACCTCTGAAATTAAATGACTGAAACATATAGTTATTTAATGTTGACATTTCCCCGAACTTTCCACCAAGCAACTCCTGAACTGCACTAGCTCCATTAGGGTCCGGATTATTGGATATGGGTAGTTCGATGGCAAGACGGTCTACACGTTTAAACATGACATTTCCCCCTCAATCCTAGTTAGTGTAAAGGTATGAAGGGCCACTTGTACGTTATTCAATCAATTGTGAAACAAAAACAAAACGTTCTGCCAGAGCTTAAAGCTCTGTACAGAACGTTAGATGAGTTCTTATTTGGAAGTTACACCAACAACGCTGGTTCCATTTTTCGTGATTTTGTACGTCAGCACATCTCCGTTCCAGAAATGGAACTTAAGCGTGACTTCGCCATCATTGGTTTCATTGAAGAAGTTAGGTTTCAGCTCAATCACATTACGTTCGTAATCTGGGCTAAATGTGTAGGAGAATTCTTTGAACGAAGTCCAGTTCTGTGGACCGGCGTTTTCTCCGTTTGCATATGTTGCTTCCATCGTTGCCAGTTGGCTCCCGTTAAACGTAGTCGGAATGGCAAATGCACTGGTTGTACCTGTTGCATCGTTCAACTTAGGTGTGTCATATTTAATGATATTGAAGTTCCAGTCAGCACCTTCATTGAATCCAGCCGTGAGTGTGGCATTTACGCCCAAATCACCAGAGGTTGTCAATTTGGTTAACAGATTGGATTTTAACGTAAGCACATCTTTTTTGATCGTATAGTCTTTACCTCTTACAAGAGGGGTAGTGCCATTTTTCAACGAATTGAATTTGTTCCCATTCAGATTGAGTTTTACCTTCTTATCTTGAATGGCTTCATTTTGTTTAAGATATACGAGATCCGTTTCGGCTGTGGATGAGCGACCTGTCCAGCTGGCTTTCATGGTATCAAACAATTCCTGATCAGACCAAGTAAAACTTGTGCGACCGAAGTGTTGTCCGTTATCCCACAACATCGTTGTCATCTGTTTTTGACGCAGATATTGTCCAACAAATTCGAAGAATTTCAGTTTTTCGCCTTGCTCAATGACACCTGTGTGTTGATCAAAACCAAGCAAGCCATACTCACCAACGATAACCGGAATGCCTTTCGCTGTAAAAGCATTGTATACCCGATCAAAAGTGTCGGTAACGTCCTTCTGTACTTCCTCGTTATACTTGGTGTAACCTGCGATGTTCACACTGAATGGCCAGAACCCGTAGTAGTGAACGGTTGCAATAATATTGGTGTCATTCAATTTTTGAATGGTCTTATTCAGTTCATCCAGATCAGGTTGAGCGGAAGAGGTATGCATCGTTGGAAGTACAAGAGGACGTGTCTCGTTGTTTCCACCCGAAGTTCTTACGATTTTGTGAAAAGAAGTATTCAATTCGTCCAGCATGCGATATCCAATCGCTGCATCTGTTGTGCCGCCTTCGGAGAAACGTGGTTCGTTAACACTTTCGAACATGAGTTTATCGGATGCATCTTTGAATTTGTCTGCGATCTGAGTCCAAGCAGCGTTGTAACGTGCAAGCACATTGTCATGGTCTTTCTCCATGTAACTGATCCAGCGCCAGGAATCATGGTGAAGATTGATCATGACGTAGAGATCCGCATCAAGCGCCCAGTCTACTACTTCCTGAACCCGATTCATGTAAGCGGAATCAATTGTGTAGTCGGGTGCGTCACCGATGTGGGCTTCCCAGGTCACAGGGATACGGATACTGTTGTAGCCCTCAGCTGCGATCGATTGAATTAGTTCCTTCGTAATGCGTGGGTTACCCCAGGCTGTTTCATCTTCACCAACGGCGTCTAGAGAGTTACCCAGATTCCAGCCAGGCTCCATGGCGTTTACATAGGTCTGCATTTTGCTTGGAGCGGGTGATGCACTGGCTTGTTCGCTGTTGTCAGTTGCAGCTGAAGCCATAGCCGAGGAGAATAGAGATAGAATCAGGGCAGTCACAAGCGTAAGAGAAAGGACTGATTTGCGGTTTTTTTTCATTAATATAGTCTCCTTCGAATAGAGAATGGTTGAACGTGAATAGCGGTTAAGCAGGGTGAAAATAGAGCTCAACGCAAACCCAAATTCACTTGTTTAATACTGGAATCACCACCGATTTATGCACTGAAAGCGTTTTCGTAATTTACTATATCATGATTTAATATTGGACAATACCTGCACAATTGGAATAAAAATCATGTGAAAATCAGTGATTTTGTCATATGAATAGATTGTGTAGTGAGCGTTTATTTCATTGGAAATGAAAATCATATGGTTGCTTTTTAATGATAATTAGATTTAAATACCCTGGGAGGGATCCAATATGAAGCTGGATGCACATCAACATTTTTGGGAATACAACGTCGCCGAGTACGGATGGATTGGAGAAGAGATGAAAGTCATTCGTCAATCTTTTCTTCCAAAAGATCTTGAACCTTTATTGATCCAATCCGGACTGGAGGGATGTATTGCGGTACAAGCCAGACAATCACTGACAGAAACCGAGTGGCTTCTGCAGTTGGCAGATCGGCATGAATGTATCAAAGGTGTTGTCGGATGGGTGGACCTTTGTTCGGATGAAGTTCGGAATCAGCTTGAACTGTTCGCGTCCAATCCGTATCTGAAGGGCGTACGTCATGTCATACAGGATGAACCTGATCTGAAGTATGTATTGAGAGAAGACTTTCAGCGCGGAATTTCATTGCTAAAAGAGTATGATTTGGCCTATGATCTGTTGGTATCCAAGGAGCAACTGCCTTATGCCGTTGAACTGGTTAAGACGTTTCCTGAACAGCGATTTGTACTTGATCATCTAGCCAAACCCGACATAAAATCAGGTATACTCTCACCGTGGAAAGAAGCGCTTGAGTCATTGGCCGCACAACCTAATGCGTACTGTAAACTTTCAGGGATGGTGACGGAAGCAGACTGGGCAAATTGGACTCCAAAGGATTTTACAGCCTATCTGAATATCGCCATAGAAGCCTTTGGTGCGCAAAGGTTAATGTTCGGGTCCGACTGGCCCGTGAGCAACGTTTCAGCTACGTATTCTGAAGTATATGGTCTTATTAATTCTCACATTAATGCCTTACATATACTAGATCAACAGATGATTCTTGGCGGCACATGTGCTGCGTTCTATCAAATATCGTAGTGGGCAATCCGAAGCTAAACCGGTTTCAAGAAGTTGACAACTGTTCTGATTCTTGCTAAAGTTTTATCCAATCCGCATAATCATGATCTGGGAATGTTACCGATATGGGCATAACCTGAGCTGGCTTGTTTACACGTAATCGTGTACCCAGGCTGGTTCGGGTTTTTTCTATTTTGTCTTTTTAATATTTTTCAGGATTTGAGCGGGTAGCTGAATTACATATTTGGAAGGAGAATGATGATGACGAATTTTAAGTTTCCTAAAGACTTTTTGTGGGGTGGAGCCATTGCTGCCAATCAGGCGGAGGGCGCGTATCTGGAAGATGGCAAAGGGCTGAGTATTGTTGACTTGCTGCCAACAGGAGAGAACCGCAGAAGCATTATGAAAGGCAATGTTCCAGCTTTTACGCCGCTTGCTACCGAGTTCTATCCTTCGCATGAAGCAATCGATTTTTATCACCGATACCCTGAAGACATTGCTTTATTTGCCGAAATGGGATTCAAAGCACTGCGTGTCTCCATTGCTTGGGCACGGATTTTCCCGACAGGAGAAGATTCACAGCCAAATGAAGCCGGATTACAATTTTACGATAACCTATTTGATGAATTGTTGAAAAACGGCATTGAACCTGTGGTTACATTAGCTCACTTCGATGTGCCTGTGCATCTGATCGAGAAGTATGGCAGCTGGAGAAGTCATGAACTGGTAACTCTTTTCGAGACTTACGCTACAACGGTATTCACTCGGTACAAAGACAAGGTGAAATACTGGATGACATTTAATGAGATCAACATGCTGTTACATCTTCCGTTCCTTGGGGCGGGGCTGGCGTTTAATGAAGGGGATAACATCAAGGAAATTCAATATCAGGCTGCTCACCACCAACTGGTTGCAAGTGCACTGGCAGTCAAGGCATGTCATGAGATTATTCCTGGTGCCATGATTGGGTGTATGCTCGCCGCAGGAAGCTTCTATCCGTATACTTGTAATCCGGAAGATGTGTTCCAGGGCATGGAAAAAGATAGAGAGTCCTATTTCTTCATCGATGTGCAGTCACGTGGGGAATATCCGGGTTATGCCAAACGTTTCTTCAAAGATCACGAGTTGAACATTGTTATGCAGCCGGGTGATGCGGAAATCTTGAAGAATCATACCGTAGATTATATCGGATTCAGTTATTATTCAAGTCGTACAACTAGTACCGATCCGGAAGTTATCAAAAATATGACCAGTGGTAATGTATTTGGCTCGGTAGCCAATCCATATCTGGCGAAGTCCGAGTGGGGCTGGACGATTGATCCCAAAGGATTCCGTATTACCGCCAATCAACTACATGATCGTTATCAGAAGCCGCTGTTTGTTGTTGAGAATGGATTTGGTGCCAATGACGAGGTTACACCGGAAGGTGAAGTGGATGATGCGTACCGGATTGACTACTTGAAACGACATGTAGCTGAAATGGGTGAGGCCATTCAGGATGGAGTGAACATCATCGGTTACACCAGCTGGGGACCTATTGATATTGTAAGTGCCTCCTCAGGTGAGATGAGAAAACGTTATGGCTACATTTACGTGGATCGTAATAATGAAGGTCAAGGTGAGCTGACACGACTGAAGAAGAAGAGTTTTGAGTGGTACAAAAATGTGATCGAATCCAACGGAACAAACTTGGGTGACGCGTAATTTATATTTTTCTGAATTAAAATGGTCTTGTACGGCAATAAAACATCGGAAGTTTCATCTATATAAATTGAACTAAACTTCTACACAAAACGGAGAGGACAGAAAAAAGCTGGGGATAACAGCGATCGGAAGGTTGTTCTGTCATCGGAGTAGCTAGTGTAAATATTATCTAATTCAATTTATATAACCATGGGACTTCCGTTTGTCCCCGCATTGAAAGCGTTGACATATAGTCAGGTTCGCGCTATACTTGACGCAATTATATCGTTTCTGGGATTGTTACTACTCGAAGTAGGCAAAACCTAAGCACCAAAAAAAGCAGACCACCATGTCTTGTTTATTTTGTGATGCTTCAGGTTTTTTTTGTATGCCCAAAAGACGATGTATAACTGCCAAGAGAGTGGAACGTGACGGGGGGATTGAATTGAAAATAGCAAAGGTTATCAACAATAACGTCATTAGCATCTATCAGGCGGATGGAGCAGAGCTTGTGGTGATGGGACGTGGGATTGCCTTTAAGAAAAAGCCGGGGGATAAAGTAGACGAGACCCGCATCCAGAAAGTATTTGCATTGAAAAACAAACAAACATCCGATAATTTCAAAATGCTGCTGCGGGAAGTTCCGATGGAACTGATTGAAATTGTGGAAGAGATTATCACGTATGCGCGTGAGAATCTGGGTCGAAAGCTGAATGAGAACATCTATGTATCTCTTACAGACCATATTAACTTCGCCATCGAACGTTATCGGGAAGGCGTGGAGATCAAGAACGCATTAATGTGGGAGATCAAACAGTTGTACAAGTCCGAATTCGAACTGGGCCTGAGGACGCTGGAACAGATCAACACTCGTATGAATATTGAGCTTCCACCCGATGAAGCCGCTTTTATTGCCCTGCATATTGTTAACGCAGAGATGAACGAAGAAGTTATAACAACGATGAATATTACGAAGTTTATCCAGCAGATTATTAATATAGCGAAATATCATTTCAAAATGGAATTTGATGAGGACTCTCTCAGTTATTTTCGCTTTATCACACATCTGAAGTTCTTCTCCCAGCGTGTGCTCAGTGGTACGCATTACGACAACAACTATGATCATTTCTATGACATGATTAAGGAGAAACATCCGGATGCCGCAGCGTGCATGGAGAAAATTGAGTTGTTTGTCAAAAAAGAGTACAACCATGAGCTGACCAATGAAGAAAAGTTGTATCTGACGGTTCATATCGAACGAGTGGTTAATCGATAATATTTAAATGTTGACAAAAATGGTTTAATTATAATAATATGTGATTAACAGGAATTGAATACGATTTAACTGGGATTGTTACTGGTTATGCAGGCAAAACCTAAGTCATGAGAAGGTCAGGACCATTGTGTCCCCTTGCTCAAGGCTTAGGTTTTTTGCGTGCAAAAAAAATCGGTAAGAGGCCTGTTTGAGAAAAAGTGGGGGTGCAGATCATGAGTCAAGAGAAACTGGCCAAAGAGATTGTAGAACTGGTCGGCGGTGAGAAAAATGTGGAATCGCTGGTTCATTGTGCAACACGGTTACGGTTTGTATTGAAGGACGATGCCAAGGCAGACAAAGCCAAACTGGAGAAAACAGAAGGCATCATCGCAGTCAAAGAAAACGGAGGACAGTTTCAGGTGGTTGTTGGTAACAAGGTGCCTGAAGTCTATAGTGCCATTGGACAGATCAGTAACATTCTGGACGATTCGACTGATAAAGAAAAACCTCGCAAAGCAGCCAAAGGGCTCGGGGGGATTATCGATATCATATCCAGCATCTTTGCACCACTTCTGGGTGTTATGGCGGGAGCCGGTATTCTAAAAGGGTTATTGTTGATTGCAAGCAATATTGGATGGCTGGAAACGACAGAAACAACATATACAATCCTGTATGCAGCAGCAGATAGTCTCTTCTATTTCCTGCCTCTGTTGTTAGCGGTTACAACAGCACGTAAATTCCAGGGAAATATGTTTGTAGCGATGACGATTGCAGGAGCACTGATCTATCCGTCCATCGTCGCGTTGAAATCAGAGGGAACACCAACGGATTTCTTCGGTATCCCTGTCATCTTGATGAACTATTCATCTACAGTTATTCCTATCATTTTAGCTGTCATTGTCATGAGCAAGTTGGAAAAGTTCTTTAATAAAACACTTCACGATAGTGTGAAAAACTTTGTTACACCATTATTTTTGCTAGTGATTATGGTACCTCTGACACTGTTGGTATTCGGACCATTTGGTGTCTACGTTGGTAATGGAATTGCAGCTGGACTGGTTGCCGCATTTGGATTCAGTCCATTGCTCGCAGGAGCCGTTATGGGTGCAAGCTGGCAGCTTCTCGTTATCTTCGGAATACACTGGGGGCTGATTCCGGTATTTATCAACAACGTTGCAGTGTATGGACAGGATGGTGTTAAACCAGCTGCCACAGCTTCAATCTTTGCTCAAACGGGCGCTACTTTTGGGGTTATGTTGAAAACCAAGAACAAAAAACTGAAAACGCTGGCGGGATCATCCACGTTGACCGCATTATTCGGTATTACTGAACCGGCCATCTATGGGGTAACATTACCACTGAAACGTCCATTCATTGCAGGCGTAATCGGTGGTGCAGTTGGTGGAGCTATCATTGGTCAAGCGGGCACATTGGCATTTGCATCCGGCGCACCAGGGTTGCTGACCTTACCAATCTTCTACGGACCAGGCGGACAAGGTTTCCCAGGATTGATTCTGGGTATCGTAGTATCGTTTGTTGTTTCGGCTGTACTGACGTACATCATGGGCTTCAAAGATCCGGTTGAAGAAGAAACAAAAACCGAACCTACGACATCCGCTCAGCAATCTGTTCGTGCAACGAATGCTTCGGACGAAAATGTATTTAGCCCAATCGAAGGAACGATTGTTGAATTGTCTGAAGTTCCAGACCCGGCTTTTGCATCGGGAGCAATGGGTAAAGGGATCGCGATTGAGCCAACTGTGGGCAGAGTCGTAGCGCCTTTTGATGGTACAGTTACCGTTGCATTCAAGAAAAAACATGCCTTGGCTGTAGTATCAGACACCGGTGCTGAGATATTAGTTCACGTGGGAGTTGATACCGTTAAATTGGACGGACAGCATTTTGTGTCCCATATCAAGGAAGGCGATCGGGTCCAAGCGGGAGATCTGTTGCTTGAGTTCGATATTGCACAGATTAAGGCTGCTGGTTATCACACGGTAACGCCGATTATCGTAACGAATTCCGCCAACTACGAGGAAGTAATTCCACAGGCTACAGGTCAGGTTCATAGCCAGGAACTTCTATTGAAATTAAGTAGCGGTAATGACCAGGAACAAAAGTAGTTTGATGTACTAATCTGATGGTGTAGTGTTTTCATCGTTCCGTTGACATGGTGGAATTGGAAAATTATAATTAGAATTGTACATCTATACATGATAATGAAAGGTGGATTATTGAATATGACACATGCAATGAGACTGCGCTTCCTTCCTTTGAATCGGTAATTGAATACGTTCAAAGGTTCTGACTATTGGTTCAGAGTAAACGGGATCAGTCTGTCATTTTCAATCATCCTGACCTTAAGATAAGTGTTATACTCGCTTACCCGTTTACGTTGAATCACAGGCCGTGGCCTGTGATTCTTTGTTTTTTCTTCTGATTATCTTAATCAGGTAAATAATTAGGTACAGGCGCTCAATACAGACTACTGGGGGGAACCGCTATGATGACGTTACTGTTCTATTGATACGAGCTGGCACGATAAGCTCGTATCGATAGAAGCGTGCTTCGCTATCGATACGAAATAAATCTTATTTCGGAGGTAGCGAATATGGAAAAGATATGTTTTGAATTAGAACAGGTTGAGATGACCTATATGGATAAAGTAATACTGAACATTGAGCGACTGGCTGTGCATCAACTGGATCGCATTGGTGTAGTGGGTGGTAATGGTCAGGGTAAAAGTACATTGTTGAAACTCATTGCGGGACAGATCCAGCCAACAGCCGGAAAGGTAAAACGTTTTGCAGAGTTTGGTTATTTGGAACAAGTGGAACCGCCCCAGTCTAACGAAAGTATCGAAGTTGACGGGGCTTTACTCAGTAAATTAGCGATACCTCAACACGATCAGCCATGGAGTGGTGGAGAACAGACCCGTCTAAAACTGGCTCAAATGTTCACTCATTATCATGAAGTACTGTTACTGGATGAACCAACGACACACCTGGATCAAGCGGGCATTACATTTTTGCTGGATGAATTGCGTTATTATTATGGGGCGCTTGTGCTGATCAGTCATGATCGTGCGGTTCTGGATGAACTGGTGACCACGATCTGGGAAATCCATCAAGGTGAGGTTCGCGTATATTCCGGCAACTATAGTGATTATCAGGCACAGAAGAGGCTGGAGCGTGAACAACAAAACCAGGCCCATGAGCAGTTTTCCAAGGAGAAAAGACGATTGGAGCTGGCCGCTCGGGAAAAGATGAAGAAAGCCGAGAAAATAACGCAGGCCGGAAGCATGTCCAAAAAAGAATCCAAGGCAAAAACAAACCGTATGGTTGAAACCAAATCCAAAGGCACCAGTCAAAAAGCGGTGCACCGCGCAGCCAAAGCGATTGAACAGCGGATGCAACAACTTCACGAGGTAAAAGCGGTGCAAGAGGATCGGCCTATGATCTTCCGTCAGCCAAAGACACTGGAGCTGCACAATCGATTTCCGATTATGGCAGATCGCCTTACACTTGAGGTGGATGGAAACATATTGTTGGAGGATGTAAGTTTTCAAATTCCATTAAAACAAAAAATAGCGATAACCGGAGCCAATGGCAGTGGGAAAAGCACATTGCTTAACCATGTTTTCCATGTGGGAGATCAGATCACAATGTCTCCAAAAGCAAAGCTCGGTTATTTTCAGCAAATGAGCTATCGTTTCACGACAAAAGAGACCGTATTACAATTCCTGAAAAATCGTTCGGAATATGAGGAATCAGAGCTCAGAAGTGCGTTGCATGCGATGCAGTTTACAGGTAATGACTTGCTGAAGAATGTTGGGACATTAAGCGGAGGAGAAGCGATTCGTCTTCAATTATGTCATTTGTTTCTTGGACAATATAACATTCTATTGTTGGATGAGCCGACGAACTTTCTTGATATGCATGCATTGGAAGCGTTGGAGCGTTTTATTAAGGCGTATGAAGGAACGATTCTGTATGTATCTCATGATCAGAGGTTTATTGAAAATACAGCGGATCAACAATTTCATATTACAGAGCGTCAATTAATTCAGGTGAATATATAAGTTGAACTAAAGAAGATTTACACGTATCACTCCGATGACAGAACAATCTTAGAGGAAGAGAAGTAACGAAAACCGCCAAAGTGATTTTGGCGGTTTCGTCGTTTTCAAAGATAGGCAGATTAGTTACCTTATGTAGCTTCTATTAAGAATCCGCCTTTAAAACCGTGGAATGCATGTTACCTGTGAGACGTTGAGGTGGGAAAACCATGCGCACTGGCGCAATGATGATGGCAGCAAATACAGCTTTGATCAGATCCCCAATAATGTAAGGATAAAACCCTTGAATCATGGCCTCAGGTATGTCCATTTTGTAAGCATAGGCAAGCCAAGGGACCCCCGAGACATACACGAGCAGTGAACCAAATAGTTCAAATACAACAAAAGCGAGTATGAATCCTGTTACACCTTTGATGTTGATTCGTGCAAGCAACAATCCAATCAATAATGCGGAGAACGGCCACATCATCACATATCCTCCGGTAGGTCCAAGAAGTACCGCAAGTCCTCCGGTCCCGTGTAGCAAGGGGAAACCAAGAGCGGTGAGCAGAACAACCATGGTAACGCTCAGAAAACCATATAGTGGACCAAGTAATCCTCCGGCCAGCATGACAGCCAAAGTTTGTAATGTTATCGGTACTGGGGAGAAGCCAATGGGAATGCTTATGTAACCAAAAAGTACTAAAATTGCGGCCATAAGTGCGCTGAATACAATGCCTCGCAAAGATAATTTCATGTTTGAACAATCCTCTCCATTTTGGTAATATGATTGTTAACCGATTATATAAAAGTGGTTAACGATTAGGATCGTACCACATAACAATAGAAAGGGAAAGGACTAATTTACGATGCAAGGCAACCTGCCTATAATTACATTAGAAGATGTTCGAGTGCATTATTCTTCCGAAGGTAGTCAGGTGAGGAAAGCACTGGATGGGGTCTCACTTACGCTACACCAAGGAGAATGGATTAGTATTGTAGGAGCGAATGGCAGTGGGAAAAGCACACTTGCTGGACTACTGATTGGATTCATTCCACTATCTGGAGGGGTACGGGATATCTCGGATGAACTTACCGTTCGGGGTGTATTGCAGCAACCGGATGCACAGGTACTTGGCGATACGATTGAAGAGGAGTTTCATTTTGCGCTGTCACCATTGATGGATTCTGTAGGAGAGCAATTGGAGCGCCGGCAGGATGCATTACATACCGTAGGACTTCAATATCCCCCGGAGAAGGCTGTCTCACAATTATCCGGTGGACAGAAACAACTGCTTAATATTGCTGTAGCGCTCGCTGCCAAACCGGATATATTGATTCTGGATGAGCCAACAGCCATGCTTGATCCGGGAGCAAGAGACCGTATCGAGGCCATCGTTCAGAAGATTACCCAGCGGGGGACAACGGTGATCTGGATTACACACCATCTGGAGGAAGCAACCCTGTGTGATCGAATCATTGCTATGGAGAGGGGACGTTGTGTTTACAACGGGGCGCCGGAGTCCTTTTTCTATGAAACAGAGTTGAATGAGAAGGCTACTTGGGAAAATGTACAGCTATCTCCCTGTGAACGGTTAGGGTTGGACCCTCCTTTTACTGTAAAAACTGCGTTATTGCTCAAGCAAAAAGGTATGATGCCAGAAGCCATGCCACTGCGACCTGAGCAACTGGCCAAGGAGGTCGCACGTTGGAGATCAAGCTAACCAATATACGTATAGAAGCATCGGAATCGGGCAAACGTGCACTGCTTGAAGATGTGAGTGTACAGTTGAACAGTGGGGAAATCACCTTGCTGCTGGGCTGCACCGGTTCAGGAAAAACGACTTTATTACAGACGTTGGCTGGTCTGAGACCGCCCGATGCAGGAAGTATCACATTGGATGGCACACCTTTCTGGAAAGAAGGAAAAGTGCCGCAGTCGATTTTATTGCAAATGGGACTATTGTTTCAATTTCCGGAACAACAACTGTTTGCCCGAAGTATTCAGCGTGAATTCTCATATTCTCTGCGTCCCTATCGACTTTCAGAGAAACAGCAACAAGAGCAGATCACAAAAGCACTGAACCAATGGGACCCGCTAGTGTCCTCGGAGTTGGACCGACGTTTTCATCTGGACAGGTCGCCATTTGCTCTAAGTGGGGGAGAGAAGCGCAGGTTAGGTCTTGCTCTCGGAAGTGTGACCAATCCACACTGGCTTCTGCTGGATGAGCCAAGCGCCGGGTTGGAAGCGCAAAGTGTCGGGCTTTTGCTGGATGTATTGGAGCAACATCGTCTGGCAGGTGGTGGGGGCGTGGTAGCAACCCATGATCTGGATACATTCTTGCCTTGTGCGGATCGAGTATTGTTGTTGCAGGAAGGCCGTCTAATCGCTGATCTTACGCCGAGAGAACTTCACAAAAGGCCTGAACTGCTGGAGCAGACAGGGATTGGACTGCCACCATCGATGAGACTGGTACAGCAGTTTAGAGCAGCGGGTCTTGAGCTGCCTTTGACCGGGATGACGCCAGAGGAGATGGCTGAAAGTATTGTTCATTCCACGTCTGTTAAGGTGGGGATTCAGAACGAATTGAAAGAAGCATCAGCGACGGTAACGATGGAAGTCAAGAGCGATGTAATGAAATATGAAAAAGAAGCACTGATGCTATCGTCCATTAAAACGGAAGATGATCCAAAGCTTCTTCCGAACACCTTGACTCATTCAGGCGGATTATATGGCGTTATGGACCCGCGTCTGAAATGGATTTTGTATATTTTGCTGGTCACCGCAGCTATGCTTCAACAGCGATGGCTGGGATTGACGTTAACACTGGTGCCGGTAGTAGCAGCACTTGCCGTGCTCCCGCGTCAGACTTTGGCTGGATGTATGAAGTTAATGAAGCCATTATTATTCTTTTTCATCATATCATCGGCGTTATCTGGGACAACTCTTTCAACAGAGGGAGGAGGTCTGCACTTTGGCTTTTCCCTGATGCAGGCGGAGGGCACTTTGCTGAACGTGTATCGTTTGTTTATCGTTACATTGGCAAGCCTTTGGTTTTCGTTGACGACGCCTTATGGGCGAATGGTAGAAGGGCTTAACTGGGTACTCGGTATCGGTAAAAAGATCAGGTTGCCCGTAGCTTCGTTTGCTCTTGCTGTATCGTTAATCTTTCGGTTTATCCCGATGATCTGGAGTGAGTGGCAGCGATTCTCACTGATCGTGCGGGCACGTGGAAAGGCAGCTTTAAGACCAAATACCGTTCGAATTCGTGACCTGGGTCCGATGGTGATTCCCTTGTTGATGGCACTGTTCCAACGTGCAGAGGATATGACCATTGCGATGGAAATGCGTAAAGTTAGAGAGCACTCTACGCTCGGAGGACGTTCATCGTTATTGGTATGGTCCAAACGCGATACCTGGATTAGCATGGCTGGCCTCATTGCTTTTGTACTTTTAATATGGATTCGCTAACTGTGATGGCGATAATGATCGTGATGGATCCGGTAATGGATCAAAACCTAAACGCAGTGTTTTCCAAAGGTCATGCATAAATGCGTTTGTCCTCGCTCACAATAAGTGGACGTTGGTCATCTGAAGTGGATCAGGAGGGATAAACGATGAAAGATAAGTTTTTGCGTGAAGATCGGCAAGAATATACCGATGTGTCTACGGTGGAGTCGCAGCGAAACGATATCACACTCGAAGAATTCCCGGAGGGTCCTTACGGTTCATCTCTGTTATCCGAGTCTCTTGGGAAAAGTTCTCCGTGGCGGGTGGACCAGCGGTCTGCACATCGTTTTGATTATGAAAATCATGAGCTTCACGAGGGAGACGTACGGGATTATCCAGGTCAGGATGTTTTTGACGAAACGGTTCCGGACAACTTATCCAAGCCTCAATATACGGAAGAAACGTAATGAGATTTTGATATAAAATAGAGCGTAGCCTCCAACAGGTTTTTCCTGTTCGGGGGTTATTTTCGTTGTGTTTAATGAAAACAAATCTCCTCCAATTCCACAATATGGGTTATTATATTTGTAACTCGAAGTAAAAATTTGGTTGAATATGCGGGGGGACTTGGAATGAGAGAGATCGATTATAGTCAGTATTTCTGGCAGGATGATAAGATCAGACTACGTGCTTTGCGTGAAGAAGATTGGGAGGATCATTATTATAACCGCTTTGATACACCTGCCCGTCGGTTATTGGAGTGTGCAGTAGAGTTGCCGCCAACCTATGTTGAAGCGAAGAGTTTCACGGAAAACTTCTCTGATTTTTCTTTAGGCAAAGGACGGATCATGTTTACAATTGTAAATATGGATGGTGAGAATGTCGGAGGTGTGAATCTGAACAGTATTGATGAGAGGAACGGTACCTTTAGCATTGGCATTCAAATTGACAGGGATCATCGAGGAAAAGGATACGGAACCAGAGCCGTTCGAATCTTGCTGAACTATGCCTTCTTCGAGCGCAGGCTCAACAAATTTAATGATTATGTACTCCAAGGAAATGAACCTTCCGCAGCAATGATGAGAAAACTTGGATGTGTTCAGGAAGGTGTGCGTCGCCAGGTGATCTATATGGATGGAAAATACCAAGATCTGATCCTCTTTGGATTGACCAAAGATGAGTTTATGGAAAAAGAGGGGCTTGTTTGAAGTAAAGCTAATAAGCTGAAATTAAGTGTGTAGTAGGAGGAACTATGAACCAACCCATACTAACCGATGAATTAATCATCAATTGCAAGGATATTTATTTACGTGAGTATCGACTCGAGGATTTGAAGAAACTGCAAGAAATTACGTGGCAACCTGAGGTGTATGAATTCCTACCTGGATGGAACGCTACGATTGAAGATAGGACCCTGTGGCTCACCGAATATGAAATCCCTGAGAATCAGCGTTTTAAACAAGCTGTAGTGGCGGGAGGGGATATCGGAGAGTTATGTTTACGTATGGCTATCGTACTCAAAGAAAATGATGAGTTTATCGGATGGTGCTGCTCAGGGATCAAGGACGAACTGCCAGCACCCAATCGGGAGATTATGTACGGTATTTCGAAACACTTCAGAAATCGTGGTTACACCACGCAGGCGCTCAAAGGAATGACGGAGTATTTGTTTGAACATACAAACGTGGAAGTGTTAAATGCCATCGCTTTGACTACCAATCAAGCATCCAATAAGGTGATACAGAAATGTAATTTTGAACGGTTAAATTTGATCGAGATCGAGAATGAATCCTATAACCATTATCAACTGTGTAAGGGCAAAGGTCATTTTTGATTGAACGTTTATCCTCATTGAAAATAGCTATAATATGAAAATTTCGGATCAGGTTAGACAGTTATTGCTGGCTGCCTGATTTTTTTGTATTTATTTTAAGAAGCTACTGAGGAAACCTTGTTAGGGTACGTGTTCTCTTACATAAAACGCAAAAAATTGGCCTATTGGACAAGGCTTATGTTAATAATTTTCTCCGCGATAATAGCGCTCCAGTTTGTTATCCAAATGAACAAGCTGCGCTTTTTTCTCCTCGATATCATTCAGCAACTTTTGCTTTTGATCCTCAATCAGTTTGGTTCTTTCCTTCAGCGTGGAGGTTCCTTCATTGACCTGATCATAATACTTTTTGATGTCTTCCACACTCATCCCGGTTTCACGAAGACATTTGATAAAAACCAGCCAGTTCAGATCCTCCTCCAAATAAAGACGGTTATTCTGCTCATTTCGTGCAGCAGGTTTCAGCAGTCCTTTTCTTTCATAAAAGCGGATCGCTCCAATGGAGATCTCAACTTTTTTCGCTACTTCTCCAATCGTTAACATGATAATTCCCCCTTTTATAAAAATAATTTGACCTACACTAAGTGTAGCATAGTAACTTAAACATTGTTAAATATAAATCAAATTATGGAAAGAAGGATTCGCATGAAAAAAACTGTTTTTGTAACCGGAGCAAATAAAGGAATTGGATATGAAATCGTCAAGCAGTTGGGTGAAGCGGGCTGGAAAGTTATTCTTGGCGCTCGTAGTGTCGAACGGGGGGAAGTAGCTGTTTCCGAGTTAACTTCCAGAGGATTAGACGTAGAATTTGTACAGATCGACATGAACGACTTGAAGAGCATCGAGCAGGCAGCCGAAACAATTCATAAGACTTATCCCGAGATAAACCTTCTGATCAATAACGCGGGTATGCCTGGTGCTTTCTCTCATTCCTTCACGGATACAAAAGAGGAAGATCTGCGGAATGCCTTCGAAGTGAACTTTTTCGGCACCTTCCGTTTGAATCAGCGATTGTTCCCGTTAATCAAAGATAATGAAGGCACAATCATTAATGTATCAACCGACATGGCTTCTCTGGACCATATGCAAAATGCGGAATTTACTTTAAACGCCTTCGACTATAATTCATCCAAAACGGCCAACAGTGCAATGACACTTTCGATGGCTTATGAAGTGAAAAACAGCAGGGCACAAGTCTTTGCAGTAACGCCCGGATTTACATCAACAGATCTTAATGGCAATGCCGAAGGCGGTAAATCAAAAGAAGCCGGCGCTGCGATTATCGTGCGCTATGCGACGGATGGCAAACGCCATAACGGAGAATTCCTAGATGAGAATGGCGTGTACCCTTGGTAATCCACCGTTGCCAAAAGCACCAATAGATGGGGATGAATTTTAGAGTGTGTCTTCAAGCTCAGACTGAGGGTAAGCTATACGATGATGGGTACCAAGGTCTCAAAAGTCTTGAGGTCCAAGATAGCTGATCCTGGCTAATTTTAGTGAATGCCTAGACGATTTTCTAACGAACTCAGAACGTCTTATTCGGCCTCTAGGTACGCTTCTTAAATTGTAAGGAACATCAGACACGCTATTTTCCGAAATCCCCTGAGAAAAACGCAGTAAACGGTTGTTTATTCTAATATAACGTGGCTCAGGTTCATTAGATCTCTGTGGACGCTCCAAATGCTTGAATAAGACGTCTCAGATTCGTTAGCCTGAAAGTGCGAAAGCCTGAGACCAATTGAGCTACTACTTACTCTGCACTCTATCAATCGGATAAAAAAGAATCCCCCTTTCATTTCTAAACCGAAATGAGTGGGGGATTTGTCATGCAATAAAAAGCCGGAATTAAAATGAAAGTAAAGCAGCGTTTGGAGAACTTGCCTAGAGCTTGTGTAATGATCAAGTAGATCTTACGTAAAGCTGCGTATAGCCAACGTATAGCCAACTTATAGCCTACTTGGAGGCTATGCTCAGCCTAGACATCAGCCTTATACAACGGCATTAATATCATAAATTCAGTTCCCAAGCCTACCTGACTTTGTACGGTAATTTTCCCACCATACGACTCCACAATCGAGCGGGTAATGGCTAGACCGAGACCCGCGCCACCTTGTTTGCGCGAACGAGAACTGCTTGTGCGGTAAAATCGTTCAAAGATATGGGGTAGATGTTCAGGTTCAATGCCTGTGCCGTTATCTTTCACTGATAATTCAGCCTTATGATACGTGGCATATGACGTTATGGAGATGGCTCCATGCTCAGGATCGGTATGCTGCACCGCGTTATGGAACAGATTCAGCACAACCTGTTTCAGCTTGTAAGGGTCAGCCAGTACATATACTTCAGCCGTCAAATCGAGATGAATGGATCTTTGTTGAGCCATCATGGCAAGTTGTGGTTGCATTTCGAGCAGCAGACTATCCAGCTGAATGACCTCCCGCTCCTGCTTTGGGGCATGATCCAGCTTGGTTAGTAACAGCAAATCTTCAACCAGCTTGTTAATTCGCACCGATTCGCCGTGCATGCTGTCCAGTGCTTTATACAATTGATCTTGATTGGTCGCTGCACCCCGCTGTAGAACTTCAATGAAACCGTGAATGGAGGTGAGCGGGGTACGAAGCTCATGAGAAGCATCAGACAAGAAACGTTGCATCTGCTCTTTCGATTCCCGCTCCGCTTCAAACGAATTCTCCAGTCTTTCAAGCATGCCATTAAATGAAACTGCGAGCTGATCCACTTCTTCTTGTCCCTGAATGACGGGAAGCCGTTCTGCGAGGCTGCCTGCATCTATCTGCTGTACTTTATTCACCATGTTGGACAGGGGAACCAGCGTCCGGCGTAATACCTTAGTGTATAGAACAAGACCGGCTACCATGGCCAACAGCGATAACATGATGAAGATCAGAAGCTGTTTAATAATCAAGTCTCTCAGTGGCTTTGTAGCCGTGCCCATCTGCACCATTGGTAAACCACGATTGCGTGGACCGGGTGAAGCGAATACAATCAATTGCTCATTCCCTTGGCTATCCGTGACGATCTCGTAGGGAATGTGTTTTTGTTCTTTCAACTCATCTGTAATGTCCTGATATTCAGCGGATGATAGTTGAGGGGCTTTCAGACCGTCTTCCCCAAAAACATCCTCGAACGTACCTTCGTTATCAAACAGGGCTAGTGAACGGTCAGGAATAAACAACACCCGATTACCAGACCCGTTTCCTACCTGTCCACCAAAAGGATTGTTGGAAGAGCCGTTACGTGACTGGATACCGAGCCAAACCGGGGGCATGGACATGAGCTGTTCTTCCATGGTTTTTGCCTGATTCCGGTAGAGAAAGCTTTCCATAATCCAGAATTGCAGGATACCGATTAACAATAGTAGCCCAGCCAGCACAAACAGAGAACGTGAGAGCAATTGAGAACGCAGTGAACGAGGCCAGATCCATTGGTGAAGACGTCTTAAACGAAGTTTATTTTTCTTAGGCAGCAAGTTCATCAGAGATCCACCCTGTATCCGACACCCCGAAGCGTACGAATGAGTTTATGCTCTTTATCCCCGAGTTTGTCGCGCAAGGAGCGAACGTATACCTCCACAATATTTTCTTCTCCGCCAAAATCATACCCCCACACCCGGCTCAGAATGGTCGCTTTGCTAAGTACAATCCCATGATTAAGCACAATAAATTTTAACAGTTCGTATTCGGTAGGAGATAATTCCAGGACCTGATTCTGATAGGTGATTTCTTTGCGCTGATCATCAATTCGGAAGGGACCGTGGGTGACGGCTCCTATTAATAAAGGAAATTGATTACGCAGTCTGGCCTGAATTCGGGCGAGCAGCTCGTCGAAGGCAAAGGGTTTGATCATGTAATCGTCAGCACCTAACCAAAGGCCCTTAACCCGATTCTCGACCTCGTCCTTCGCTGTTAGCATTATAACGCCAACCTGAGCTCCGGTCTTACGCAGACGCTCGACCACTTCGAATCCATCCATCTCAGGCATCATGACATCCAGAATAGCCATATGTGGCTTGAATTCAAGCGCCAACTCAAGCGCAGCCGCTCCATCCGGTGCGGTGCGCACATCAAAGCCCTCATTGCTTAATCCAAGCTCTAGAAATTGTAAAATATGTGGTTCATCATCAGTCAATAGTATTTTAATTCCGCTGCTAAGCTTCATAATGTGCCTTCTCTCCTTGCCTGAGCCATTTAGATTTCTCCCTCAATTGCGAGGGACTGTATGTTGTATTATCGCTTGCCAAACTGAAATTTAGCTGAAAGGATTGTGAATTATCCTCAGACAACATTCAGCGGGCACTCATCCCAGTTTTATTTTGGCATGTCACAATACTAGACATGAAGAACTTTGAAGGAGTGATCAACATTGAATAACACCAAAAGAAGGATGGATTTTGTCCTTCTTCCGATTGTATTACTGGCGGCATTTCTCAATGGGTACGGTATCTGGAACGATCAATATGCCAATTCCTATTATACGACTGCCGTTGGGAGTATGCTCAGCAACTTCCATAACTTTTTCTATGCGTCACTAGACTCAGCAGGCTCGGTCACTGTAGATAAACCACCCGTTGTCTTCTGGATTCAGACGGCCTTTGCCTATGTCTTCGGACTGCACGGTTGGAGCGTTATTTTGCCGCAGGTATTAGCGGGAATCGGTTCGGTGCTCCTGATCTATTTCATGGTGAAACCTACATATGGTCTTGCAGCAGCACGAATCTCGGCACTTGTGCTGGCGACTGTGCCTGTCGTGGCGGCAGTCAGCCGGACCAACAATATTGACAGCATGTTGGTGTTTACACTACTGCTGGGTTCATGGTTTTTGTTCAAAGGTAGCAAACAAGGCAGTACTTGGCGCATTCTGGTTGCTTTTGGGTTAATAGGCGTAGCATTTAATATGAAAATGCTTCAAGCCTACATGATTCTCCCGGCTTTTTACTTGTTTTATCTGATTGCATTTCAGGCGAAATGGAGAAGGAAGATCATCCTGCTGATCGGCAGCACAGCGGTTCTGGCGGTGGTTTCCTTATCCTGGGCGGTCACTGTGGATTCTATACCCGAAGACGAGCGGCCTTATATCGGCAGCAGTGAAACAAACTCGGTCATGGAACTCGCCTTTGGATACAATGGTCTGGCTCGCCTAACGGGTCAGCAGAATACTGCAGGTAACGCAGGTATGCCAAATGGTATGGGACAGGGAGATAATCGTGGCAATCGAGGAGACTCGTCTTCAGGTCCTAAGCAGACAGGCAGTGATGTTCCTGGCGTTGGGCAAGATGTCAATGCACCGGATAACGATAACATGAATGGTTCGAATGGCAATTTCCCGAACAGGCAGATGCCAAATGATATGGAAATGCCAAACGGAAGAGATTTCGGCGGAGGCATGGGCGGAATGTTTGGTACGGGGGAGAAAGGTCCTCTGCGTCTGTTCCAGACTGAACTGTCAGGCCAAGCTAGCTGGCTTCTGCCAGTTGTGCTGCTTGGATGCATTGCCATATTTGCAGGATTAAGACGGAGAAATATAACCAACAAGCACAAGGAAGCCTTGTTCTGGCTGACCTGGCTGCTTCCCGTTGCTGCCTTTTTCAGTGTGGCAGGTTTCTTCCATCAGTATTATCTGATTATGCTTGCACCTCCAATTGCGGCGCTGACTGGCGCAGGATTTGTAGCGATGTGGAAGTCATATCGTGATCGCAATGGCTGGCAGGCATGGTTGCTTCCGGTGTCCGTGTTGCTGACGACTCTGTTCGGCTGGTATATCATGCAGGTGTATAACGGTACGATTGGTGCAGGCTGGTCCATTAGTGAATTGATCGCAGGCATTCTGGTCACGGTCATCCTAATCGTTATGCTTCATCGCACACATCAATGGAAACAGGGCTTCATTATCGCGGGATTCATAGTGATGCTGATCGGTCCAATCTACTGGGCATTCACCCCAATAACTTATGGTGGCAACAGCATGATTCCGGCAGCAGGACCTACTGGTTCCAATGGTATGTTTGGTGGAGCAGGAATGGGCATGCCGATGGGTAACGGTGCAGGAGACACAGAAATGCCTACAATGGGTGGCCGTGGCGGAATGGGCAACCGTAACGAAGAAGTGGATACAGTCACACTGAATTATCTGAAAGAGCACAATACAGGCGAAACGTATCTCTTTGCCACTACGGACTATAATCAGGCAGCACCTTATATCATCGATGAAAGAGCAGCGGTCATTACACTTGGAGGGTTCTCCGGCTCAGACCCGGTGTACACAACAGATGAACTTGAGCAACTCGTCAAGAGCGGGCAAGTGAAATACTTCATGGTTGGTGGCATGGGTGGCCGCGGAGGAAACTCGGATATTAGCGATTGGATCAAAGAGCACGGAACCGAGATTCCAACGTCAGAATGGAAGACAGGCACGGACAGCGGATCCATGGATAACGGTGATACGGAGAGTGAAGCTGGACTTGGATTTGGATTCGGATTCGGATTCGGATTTGGCGGACAGACCACCTTGTACGAAGTGAAATTATAACTGTAATGAAAATCTCGAACGAACGAAGTCCATTGGAAAAGGGAGGGGACAAACATGGCTCACGCGTACCGATACAGCATTATTATTCCCATGTATAACGAGGAAGCGGTGATCGAGGAGACTTATCGGCGTCTGAAGAAGGTCATGGGCAGCACAGGAGAGAGTTATGAACTGTTGTTTGTTAATGATGGTAGCGTGGATCGAAGTGCACAGATGATCCGTGATTACGCCCGTTGGGACGAGAGTGTGAAGCTGATAGATTTTGCCCGTAACTTCGGACATCAGATTGCGATAACAGCTGGTATGGATTATGCAGTGGGGGATGCGGTGGTTATTATTGATGCGGATCTGCAGGACCCTCCCGAACTGATACTGGATATGATCGCCAAATGGAAAGAGGGCTATGAAGTCGTATATGCCCGTCGCACCAGACGAAGTGGGGAAACTCGCTTTAAGAAATGGTCGGCGAGTCTGTTCTATCGTGTACTTCGTGCTTCAACGGATACGGATATCCCGGTAGACACCGGAGATTTTCGCCTGATTGACCGCAAAGTATGTGATGAGATGAAACGTCTTCCGGAGAAAAACCGATTTGTGCGGGGGTTGGTCAGTTGGGTCGGATTTCGTCAGACTGCGATTGAATATGAACGTGATGAACGTCTGGCAGGTGAAACAAAATATCCGCTGAAACGCATGTTGAAACTAAGCCTGGACGGCATTACTTCATTTTCGTATAAACCGCTCAAGCTCGCAGGTTATGTAGGTGCGATCCTGTCGGTTGGCGGATTCATCTATATGTTAACGGTTATTGTTTCGGCCATCTTTACGGATTCAACGATTAAGGGATGGCCATCCATTGTAAGTATCATGCTGATCTTTAACGGATTCATCCTGATCATGCTGGGCATTCTGGGCGAGTACGTGGGCCGCATCTATGATGAGACCAAGGCGCGTCCGCTATACATTGTGAGAGATGTGGTGCAGGCCGAGGGCCAGCAAGCAAAATCCCAATTGACAGTTCGAGTTGCTCATCATGACTAAGCGTCTGGTGACACTCTTCAAGTTCGGTATTGTGGGTGTTGCGAATACGGCAGTAGATGCGGTGGTGTTTGCTTTGCTTGCAGTGGGCGGTGTACCGGTTCTGATGGCTCAAGTAATCTCGTACAGCTGCGGTGTTGCGAACAGTTATTGGCTGAACGGCAGGTGGACTTTTCGAGATACGGCACGAGGGGGCGGCGATAGAGCGAAACTTGTTCGTTTTCTAATCACCAATCTCATCGTTCTTGCGTTATCCGCTCTCATTCTGATGACTTTGCAAGACATGCTGGGTTGGAGTCTCGTGATGAGTAAAATCCTGGCGACCTTGATGGGGATGGTTCTGAACTATATAGCCAGCAGATATTGGGTGTTTCGTATCGCTACTTAGCTGCCCACAGCGTGCATTATTGGTTATAAGAAGCAAATGAAAGGAGTCTATGATGATATGCGAATTAAAAAAGCAGTTATTCCGGCAGCGGGTCTCGGAACCCGTTTCCTGCCAGCGACCAAAGCACAGCCCAAAGAGATGTTACCGATTGTAGACAAACCGGCCATCCAATACATTGTTGAAGAAGCAGTGCAATCAGGAATTGAGAATATCCTCATTGTGACTGGACGCAACAAAAAATCCATAGAGGACCATTTTGATAAATCGGTTGAACTTGAACACTCTTTATATGCCAAGGGCAAACAGTCTTTACTGGAAGAGGTGCAGGCCATCAGCGAGATGGCAAATATTCATTTTATTCGTCAAAAGGAACCACTGGGTCTGGGGCATGCCATTGGGTGTGCACGGCAATTTGTAGGGGATGATGCCTTCGCTGTACTGCTGGGAGATGACATAATGGTGTCTGATCCGCCTGCACTTGCACAGATGGTTCATCTCTACGAAAAGACAGGCAACCAGATCATTGGTGTTCGTAAGGTAGACGCGGCAAATGTGAGCAAATATGGCATTATTGATTCGAATGGTGCAGAGGACCGGGTTCACCGGGTCACCAATCTGGTCGAAAAACCTTCTCTTGCAGAAGCGCCATCCCGAACAGCTGTAATGGGACGATACATTCTGAAACCTTCCATCTTTCCAATCCTGGATCAGATCGAGAGAGGTGCTGGAGGGGAATATCAGTTAACGGATGCCTTGAAAGAAGTAAGTCAGGTGGAGGAACTGTTGGCCCTTGAACTGGAGGGGCGTCGCTACGATATAGGCGATCAATTCGGATATATTCAGGCGATCTTGGAGATCGGACTGTTGCGTAAGGAATTACAGCCCATGCTGACACCCTATCTTCAGAAGCTTGCAACTCAGTGGGCATAGGAATTGATATGTAGCAGAGGTTTAGATCTGCTATAGGACGAGTTCTCCTCCGTGCCATGGTTCTGTCATAGACTCTAGTGTTGTACAATTATTCCAGTAACGCTACAATTAGCAAGAAGTTTAGGTTGCTCTTTGAGGAGTGAGGAATCATGAATGAATCTATCATCAGGGACCTTATTAAGTATATGGACGTGGAGGACAACGCCGCCATTCAGTACATTCAGACCGAGCATCGGATGAAACTGGGACTCTTTTGGGGGATACAGGAAGGCAGCCGGGTTCTGGAAATCGGGTGTGGTCAGGGAGATACAACGGCCGTGCTTGCACATCTGGTGGGGGAGCACGGGTACGTTTATGGTGTAGATATTGCACCGGAGGATTATGGTACACCGCTGACCGTAGGCGAAGCGGCAGCCAAGCTGCGGAGATCTCCACTGGGTGATCGAATTCGAATGGATTATGATTTTGACATTTTAAGTGATCAGGTTCAATTCACCGAGAATGAGTTTGATGTTATTGTACTTTCCCATTGTTCTTGGTACTTGAAATCGTTTGACGAACTCGCTGAGATTCTTAGCAAGGTTAGGACGTGGGGACATCAGTTATGTTTTGGAGAATGGGATGCCCGAGTTACAGATGTGAGCCAGCTCTCACATTGGTTATCCGTTCTGATTCAGTCCCAGGTCGAATGTTACAAGGAGAACAGCTTCTCCAATGTGCGCACGCTCTTTACACCGGAGGATATCCAAGAGCTTGTCTCTGCGGCAGGCTGGACGATTAAGGAAGAGACTTCGATCCATTCTCCCGAGCTGCAGGACGGTCGCTGGGAAACCGAAATGACACTGGCAGAAGCGCCTGTGGAACTGAAACTGCTTCCGATCCCGGACAAAGTAAAGACACTTCTTCTTTCCGAACTGAAATTACTTAAGACACATCATGTCTCGGGGCCCGGGAGCCCACTGGGAACGTATGCGATGGTTGCCAAAAAGCAGTAAGGAAATAACCATTTGTAGTATGTTATAATAAAGATGTCTATCGACGTGCTATCACAGAAGATTGACCGCATGTAGCTGAAATTTTTCTTGCGGTAATTGAATGGTTCAGCTCCGCTGGAAACATATAAATTCCATGATCTAAAAAAATGTGTTTACTTCATCACAGTAATTTTGATATTATAATCGCAATATCAAATGCGACGAAGAGACGAGTAGATAAAAATCATTCTTTCAAAGAGAGCTCCGGTAGCTGAAAAGGAGTAAAGAACTTTTTATTGAATAAAGACTCAGAGCAGCACATCGGAACTTAGCATTTAAGGGATGGTGTGACAGGAGCTCCTGTTACAGAGCTAGAGTATGAACGGTCTACAGCTTTCAACATGGTTGTAAACCTTTACTTGAAGAGGCTGATACGGTGACATATTGGCGAATCTGGGTGGTACCACGAGAGTTCAATCTCGTCCCTGAGACTATTGTCTTGGGGATGGGATTTTTTGGTTTTTCCGGGGTGTGACTACACGCTTTGGAATTGCCTGAATAGTGTTAATTAGGAAGTCAAACTCATAATACGTTTTTAGTGAGTTATGAAATTGATTTGAAGAGAAGAATCACTTAAACCGAAAGGAAATGATGATTGAATGTCAGCAAAATTGAAAGTTGGTATCGTCGGAGGAACGGGAATGGTGGGTCAGCGTTTTGTGGACCTGCTTGATCAACATCCATGGTTTGAAGTAACAGCTATTTCTGCAAGCGCCAATTCGGCAGGTAAAACATATGAAGAATCCGTACAAGGCAGATGGAAACTCGCAGTTCCTATTCCGGAAGCTGTGAAAAAAATCGTTGTTCAGGATGCTTCCCAGGTTGAGGCTTTTGCCAGCCAGGTTGATTTTATTTTCTGCGCGGTTGATATGAAAAAGAATGAAATTCAAGCACTCGAAGAAGCTTACGCTAGAACAGGCACACCTGTCGTGTCCAACAACTCGGCTCACCGCTGGACAGCAGATGTACCAATGGTAATCCCTGAGATTAACCCGGGACATCTGGACGTGATTGAAGCTCAACGCAAACGTCTGGGCACAAAAACCGGATTCATTGCTGTAAAGCCAAACTGCTCGATTCAGAGCTATGTGCCTGCACTGCACGCCTTGCGTGAGTTCAACCCGACTCAGGTCGTGGCTTCCACGTATCAAGCAATCTCCGGAGCAGGTAAAAACTTTACGGACTGGCCAGATATGCTCGATAATGTTATTCCATACATCGGTGGCGAAGAAGAGAAGAGTGAGCAGGAACCACTCCGGATCTGGGGCAGCATCGAAAATAATGAGATCGTCAAAGCATCGGCTCCATTAATTACAACACAATGTATTCGTGTGCCGGTAACTGATGGACATCTGGCTACCGTGTTTGTAAACTTCGAGAAAAAACCAAGTAAAGACGAAATTTTGGAGCGTTGGTTGCAGTTCAAAGGTCGTCCGCAGGAACTGGCTCTGCCAAGTGCACCAAAACAATTCATTACGTATTTTGAAGAAGAAAACAGACCTCAGACAAAACTGGATCGTGACATCGAACGCGGAATGGGTGTCTCCACAGGCCGACTGCGCGAAGACTCACTCTACGATTACAAATTCGTGGGATTGTCCCACAATACGCTCCGTGGAGCGGCAGGTGGTGCGGTTCTGATCGCAGAACTGCTAAAAGCTGAAGGATATATTCAAACGAAATAAGCATACGGCATCATGAGCAGCAACAGATTTCTGAACAGGATATTTCATGAAAAACCATCACTTGTTGATGGTTTTTTTGTATTGTGAACAGGGACCAGAAAATGGGCAGGAATAGATTAAAGAGATCCCAGCAGAGGGTTGTAGTGGCGAAAAACGCCGACAATGTTGTCGGCGTTTTTTACTCAGGCTCATTTAGATATACATAATGTAAGAAATAGCCTATATGTTTAGAACATACGTGAGCTATATCATGTGAAGTTTAAGATACTATGCTAGTTTGCTGCTGCTTCATAGCAGCTGCTGGGCACTGAGCCGAAACCTCGGTTTCAGGAAGACTGCGACTTTTTAAACGGGATGCAGGACAACTCCCTTCTTCGTCACGCTTGGTTTCCCAATTGACCGGGTTGGTCATATCCGGGATGCGCTGCTCCAAAATGGCCTGATATTGACGTGCTTTCTCTTCCAAATGGGCTACGCGGCTTTTGGCCTCTTCAAGCTGAATCAGCGCCGCTTCCTTATACTCCATCATAAGTGCGAATCGCTGCGAAACGGTTGAATCACCTTCGAGGCAGAGATCGACGTATGTTTTAATATTTTCAATCGGTAAACCTGTCTGCTTGAGGCATTTGACGCCATGTAGCCAATTGATGGATTCTTCATCAAACACCCGAATATTATTTTTATTGCGTTGAATGCTCGGAACCAAGCCTTTATCCGTGTAAAAGCGAACAGCGTGCTCTGTGAGTCCCGTAAGCTGGGCAGCATCCTGGACAGTATACATATGTACTCCTCTTTCTAAAAAAATATTGGAGACCGCTTGACTTCGTGTAAGACGAAGGAGCTAGGGTTATTGTAACGCAAGTCGGCCGGAAGTGGAATCCTCGCTTTGTTGCTGAATTTCAGGAATACGTGACCACTTGCGATTCACAATTGAATCATAGGAGGAATTGAATATGCAAACTGTAACCTTGAACAATGGAGTGAAAATGCCGATTATTGGCTTTGGTGTCTACCAAGTTCCCGATGCTGATGAATGTGAGAACACGGTATATGAGGCGCTGAAGGCCGGTTACCGCCTAATTGATACCGCTGCCGGTTACCTAAACGAAGAAGCGGTTGGACGTGCAATTAAACGCAGTGGCATAGCGCGGGAAGAACTTTTCATCACGACAGTGCTTTGGATTCAGGATGCAGGATACGAAAGTGCCAAGCGGGCGTTTGCCAAATCGTTAAGTAAGCTGCAGCTCGATTATCTGGATATGTACCTTATTCACATGCCGTTTGGTGATTACTACGGCGCATGGCGTGCGATGGAAGAACTATACCGTGAGGGCAAGATCAGGGCTATCGGTGTCAGTAACTTCCTACCTGACCGCCTGATGGACCTCATCGTCCACAACGAAGTTGTGCCTGTCATCAATCAGATCGAAACGCATCCGTTTCAACAGCAGGTCGACAGCGCTGTTTTCATGAAAGAACAGGGGATACAGCACCAGTCATGGTCCCCGTTCGCCGAAGGTCGAAACAATTTATTCAGCAACGAAGTCTTGGTTTCCATTGCCGAGCAACATAACAAATCCGTCGCCCAGGTTGTACTGCGCTGGCTTGTGCAGCGGGATGTTGTTGTTATTCCAAAATCAGTACGCAAAGAGCGGCTTATCGAGAACTTCGATATTTTCGACTTTGTACTAAGCCCGGAAGAGATTGCAACCATTTCCACACTGGATACCAAGGAAAGTCTATTCATGAAGATTGATAATCCTGAAGTTGCCAAGATGCTGGGCAATATGAAAGTGGATTTGTAGCCAAGAACTGATTGCTAGGTTTACGAAACGTAGCATTATCGTAGCACTTGAAGTAATAAAAGCAATCCAATGCAAAACGCCGACAATCATGTCGGCGTTTTTTAATCATCCAGTATTTTGTTAGGCCGCAGATGTCTTATCCGACTTATGCAGAAGCTGAGAGCGACGACCGAGCAGATAACCTGTCAGGGAAGCGAGCATCTGCTGGAATACCATGCCAAGCACGACCGGGACAGCAACTGGTGGTGGAAAATACGAAACAGCGAGTACTGCACCTGCGCTGATATTACGCATGCCTCCATTGAACACCAGAGCGACCTGATCAGCCTCGTTCCAGCCCAGCAATCGGGCGATGAAGTAACTTAGTGCATAACCGAATGATGCCAAGAAAATAATGATGACCGCAAGACCAGCCAACTTCCAGTTGAAATCAGCCAAGTAGGGCGCAACGACAGATCCGTTAATCGCAACAACTGATGCCATGAACAATTTGGACAACGGATTCAATCTCGGTCCCCAGACCGGGACAATGGCGCCTTTGGTCCACTCATTCAGCAGCATACCGAGCAGGGATGGTACAACAATCATCCAGAACAGACTGCTCATCATGGCTGCTGTGTCCAGTGTGACACTGGTTCCGATTAACAGGGATAACACCCCGGGCACTACAAAAGGAGCAAGCATGGTATCAATCAGGATGATGGATAGCGTAAGTGCGATATTGCCCCGATAGATACTGACCCAGATGAAGCTGCTTATTCCTGTCGGAATCACGGCTGCCAGAACAAGGCCCGTTATGGTGTACGCATCTGTAGGGAAAACCAGATGACCCATACCAAGAGCAATTAGAGGCATCGCCAAATGCAAAATAAACAGACATACAAACAGGGGGAACGGCTTTTTCAGCACGTTCACAAAATCCCGTATCCCAAGACTGATACTTCCAGCGAACGTCATGAACGCAAAAAGCCAAGGGGATAAAAAGGTATAAGAAGAAAGAAAACTCCCGCATAACACGCCAATAATAATGCTGATTGGGGTAATCAGTGGCATGATGCGGTTCAAGCGTTGGTTCAAGGCTTGAAGCATAATCATGACATCCCTTTACCGTGTGATTTTACTATTATACATCTTAATAACGTTGGCTGCAGACTCATTTGCAAAGAAGCAGTCTGAACAGGTATCATGGACTTGGAACAAGGATTCCGATTAGGAGAAGGGGAGATGATCATGTTCATAAGAAAAAGAAAGCACACATTAATGATGACAGGCCTTATTGCATCAAGTATTCTGCTGATTTCAGCCTGTTCTGTCGTGGAACAAGCTAATCAAAGTTTAAATTATGTGAGTGGGGCTACTGATTATATAGAACAGGTATCAAACGCCGGGGCTGATCTGCAAGAGCTTGCATCGGGTGCGGTGAATAATCCGGAGATTACAACGCAGATTCAGGAGAAAATCGATCTGATCCAAACAGAAGCAAGTGAATTTTCTCAACTGACCGCTCCTGCAATAGGAGAGAGCATTCATGAGAATCTGGTCAGTTATAATACGCAATTAACAGAAGTTGTGGACAATTTCGAGAATACAATTGCAGAGCAAGGTTTTACGGCAGAAAATTGGGAGAAGACAGGCATTCCTGAACTGATCACGAACATCAATAATTTGAAAGATCCGCTAAGCGGACTTC
Source organism: Paenibacillus sp. FSL K6-1122 (assembly GCF_037977015.1). Lineage (NCBI taxonomy): Bacteria > Bacillati > Bacillota > Bacilli > Caryophanales > Paenibacillaceae > Paenibacillus > Paenibacillus sp. FSL K6-1122. Next base: position 3,268,885 of record NZ_CP150272.1, read on the forward strand.
AGGGTGAATAAGTTGAATTAGTTTTCAATATGGAAGACAACACAGTTTGAAATTCTCATATTTATAAGGGCGAGATATCGGAATGATCGAATTACCGTTATGCTCGCTTTTTTTATTTTCCGAAACCGGATGCATATTTAATATCACAGGAGCTAGACTATATCATGTAAATAGGAGATGTATATGACATTTATCTCATATTTATGTGAAGATGATCTATGGTTTGACAAGGTTGGGACAGAGGCGTATGATAAGTATATAAGTTAATAAAATATAGTTACTTACTATAAGTTTAGAACTGCCCTTAAATATATTTTGCCAAAGGAGAGCTGAGTCATGACTCAACACAATGGAAAAGTAATCATTATTACAGGTGGAGCAAGTGGTATTGGTAAAGAGACAGCACTTCAACTTTCGGATCAAGGTGCGACTATTGTTGTCGCTGACTATAATGAAGACGGAGCGAAGAAGCTTGCGGCAGAGATTGAAGCAGCAGGCGGAACAGCGGGCGCGTACAAAGTGGATGTATCCAAAGGGGACGAGATCAAAGCCCTGATCGACTGGACCGTAGAGCAATATGGTACGTTAAGCGGTATTTTCAATAACGCAGGCATTGGACTTGTGAAGCCATTTCTGGAGATGGACCCGGAATCCTATCACAGAGTCATTGATGTAGATCAGCACAGTGTATACTACGGTATGTATTATGGCGCGAAAAAAATGGTTGAATTGAACGTACAGGGTACCATTGTAAATACAGCTTCGATCTATGGAAGTGTTGCTGCAGTAGGTAGCTTCAACTACAACGCAGCCAAGGCTGCTGTTGTTATGATGTCCAAATCCGGTGCATTGGAACTTGCTGAGCATGGAATTCGTGTAGTTGGTGTAGCACCTGGCTTTATCGAAACACCGATTCTGGGTGATGACCAAGCCATGAAGGATGCGCTTGCTACTCAACATATGCGTGGAGAGCTCATTCAACCGGAGAAAGTAGCCAGTGTGGTTACATTCCTGTTCAGTGATGCAGCCAGTGCAGTTAATGGTACAACTGTAGCCGTAGATGATGGATTCCTCAGCTTCAAAACAAAATAAATAACCTTATAAAATTAAGAGAACTCATCTCAAAAAAACAGAAAAAAAACGGTGCAGAACGATTAATTCGTTTTGCACCGTTTTTGTATTTTCATTATAAAGTAATCATGGCATATGAGATGGAAATAAGTTTGTCGAATCATCCCGAAATTTCATAGATCGTGATACAATTAGCAAGGTTGTATCTTTTTATCATTTTGTGGTGTCATATACAATTCGAACTCCGAGAGAGCCATAACTCTCTTCTTTGTAATGACATTGAGAACAGGTTTTGGTCGAGCATAACGCATCGTTATGAACTTGTAATTTTTCGTTGCACTGTGGACATTTATTTTCAAAAAGAGTCTTCAACACGTTAAACATGCTTAATCACTCATTTCGGATTAATTTACTTGGTTTTTATTATAACGGATAATATTCGCTGTGTATAGCACTTTTGAGTGATATCGAAATGAGATTTATATTGCACGAAAGGAAGCACATAACCGATGGATCTTCTGCTTTTTGTCATCATGTGTATACTGGGTCTGGTCGGTTCATTCTTCTCCGGTTTGTTGGGTATTGGTGGGGCCATTATCAATTATCCGCTACTGTTATATGTTCCATCCTGGGTGGGATTGGAGCCGTTCTCAGCACATCAGGTATCTTCGATTAGTATGTTTCAAGTGTTTTTCGCTTCACTTGCCGGTGTGATTGCATTCCGCAGAAAAGTAAAGACGGGTAGAAGTGGTGGAGCGATCGTCCACCGCGGTTTGGTGCTGTACATGGGCTCCAGCATTCTTGCTGGCAGTCTGATCGGCGGGTTCATATCCGGTCATCTGGACGGAAGGGTTATTAATCTGATCTATGGTATTCTGGCGATCATGGCGATTGTGCTAATGCTGATTCCCGGAAAGGGAACGCTTGATACCTCAGCTCCACTGGTGTTTAACAGATGGATTGCAGCAGGCACTGCTTTTGCAGTAGGAATTGTATCAGGAATTGTTGGTGCGGGTGGTGCCTTTATCCTTATTCCCATCATGCTGACGATTCTCAACATCCCTGTACGAACGACGATTGCTTCTTCACTGGCGATTGTATTTATCTCCGCAATCGGCGGCGTTATAGGGAAAATTACGGGTGGAGACATTCCGATGGAACCCATCATCTATACGGTGATCGGCAGTCTGCTTGGAGCATCCCTTGGTTCACGGGTTAGTTCAATGATCAATGTGAGGGTACTTCGATATGCATTAATCGTACTTATCGCCATCACAGCGGTCAAAGTCTGGTCTTCCATTCTGTAAAATCACGTATGTAGAAATGAACAATGACGATTTCGTAACCAAACGGTTGGATCGCCGTATAAAGGTTATGAACATGAGCTGAAGCGTTGGATACACGATCAAATGAGTTCAGTTTTCGTCCATGGAGCACCTCATCTCCTTTCATGGATACATGTTTAACATTAATAGAATTTGAGGTATCCACCCTATGAATAACGTACTTACAGAACAGGCTGATGCAGGATATCGGCTAGCTGAGCAGAAAGCATCTCAGTATTTTACTTCTCTTAGGCAGCAACTTATGGATAATACGTATACAACAGCACTTACCCAAGATATTCATGTGTGGCAAAAGAAACATATTCATCGTTTTGCCTGGCTTTCTCTTTTATCACCTAGCAAAAGAAAACCGGATCCTCGGGATGTTCATAGATATATCCACTGGCTGAATACGACAGGAAAGCTGGATGATTACCTGGATCGGAGTATCTCCTATATTTATATGCGAGATCTGGGGCAAGCCCTTGATTCTCCGGGTACGCAGGCCCGAATTCAGAACGTTGTCCAGAATACTAAAAAATACTTTATGGGCTCAGCTACTGGGCGAAAAGGACAGCCTGATTATATCAGTCTGGCTGCGTTGTACCGTTGGGGACAGAAGGAGCACATTGAAACAGCTGTCATCTGGGTGATGAACAAATTAAAGAATGTAGCATCCAACATCCCGAAGGAGCTGGATGCAGAGCAGGCGCAGCGGAAGCTCATCAAGATCATTCTTGGCGTGGTCCTTCATGTGGACGATGAGATGAATGAGCAGACACCACCTGAAGAACGTGCCCGGAGATTTGATGCGGCGATCCGACTTGGTTATTCGTACGGTTTGACGTATCCATTTGTGGATGATCTGCTGGATTCTCAAGCTTTGACTGTTCAAGAAAAAGAACAATATTCCCTGATGATACGCGATGCACTTCTTACCGGGGTCGTACCTGATCTGGGAGATTGGAAAGGCAGCAATCTTGAAGTAATTGAATATGTACATTCCGAGCTTCGGGAAGCATTTGAGTACATCAAGAACTACCAGCATCCAGAGAAACAGCGCACGTTTTTAGAGCAATCCTATGTGTTCTTTCAGTCTCAGGAGATCGATCGCAACAAGAAATTAGCCAATGCGAATTATAGCAATGAAGAACTGTACATTCCGATTATTATCAAATCTTCTTCTTCCCGATTAATCGTCCGGTCTGTTCTCAGTGCACCGGTGGATGAAGGATTTGATCTGCGAACGTTCTATTACGGGATATATAATCAGTTGGCTGATGATTTTGCCGATATGTTTGACGATATGGAAGAAGGGGCAGTAACTCCATATACGTACTATTTGAAGTATCGAGATTTGCGTCCCGATTTGATTAATCCATATGAATTGTATTGGGCAGTCATCTCTCATCTAATCCATGATGTTTACAACTCGGATGCCAAGACCCGTGAGGTCATACTGGATCGTGCCATTAACGGGCTGAAGCGTTGTAAAGAACGGTTGGGGCAGCAAAAATATGATGAAGTGATGACGATCTTTGCCTCTGGGCAGCCTGAATTCAATCAACTGGTTCAACAGATGGTGCGAAAAGCAGATGACGTTGATTTCCTTGATAAATTGTTACGGGATCAGGTTGTGCTTCAATTGAAAAATGACAAGCAGGAAAAAGAGGAGTTCAAACAGACCATTCGAACGGTTCGCGAACAGATTAATGTGGAGTTGCAGATTGCGAAGCCCGGTGGCCTTCATGAGATGAAAGAAACGCTGATCGATGCAGCCAATTACAGTTTGCAAGGCGACGGAAAAAGGTTACGTCCGATATTAACTTGGGTTATGGGCGTGCGCGAGTATGGTCTTCATGAATCATCCATCGTTCCGCTGCTAAGATCATTGGAGTACATGCATACTGCTTCCCTGATCTTTGATGATCTGCCTACGCAGGATAATGCTTCGACAAGACGTGGACGTTCAACGCTGCACCATGTGCACAATAGTGCCACAGCAGAGCTAACCGGTCTATTTCTTATCCAGAAGGCGATTGGAGAGCAATCCTCATTGGATCGTTTTGATGCGGCGACCGTGCTCAGACTCATCCAGTATTCGGCTGAAAAAGCAGAGGATATGTGTATGGGGCAGGCCATGGATCTGAATTCCAAAGGCAAGGCATTGACGCTGGAGCAGTTGAACATGATCTGTTTTTACAAAACTGGCATTGCCTTCGAAGCTGCCCTGGTCATGCCAGCGATACTTGCCCAAGTGAAGGAACAGGAGATGGCTGTGCTGAAAAAGTTCGCTTATCATGCGGGGATCGCCTTCCAGATCAAGGACGACTTGCTGGATTTCGAGGGAAATCACCTCATTCTTGGGAAACCTGCAGGTCAGGATGAGCGGAACAACAATTCAACCTTTGTGTCTATTCTGGGTGATGAAGGCGCGAAGAAAGCGATGTGGGAGCATTATTGTCTTGCTACAGATGCATTGAACGAGATGCCGAAACCTATTCCATTTTTGAGACATTTATTGGATTATCTTATTGGTCGCGAGCGCTAACCCATTTTTCTAATGATTCCGTGTTGCATATGACTCATAATGATATATAATGACAAAGTTCGGGATTCCATGTGGATGGATTCCGGGCCTTGTTTGGTTTAAAGACACAAATCTCTTAAAAAGATTTGTTTCAACGGTTGAAATTCTGGGTATTAAGCAGGTACTGTTGTTTTAAAACTGACTAATTTTTATAGAACATCTTATATCAGTAAAAACTTTAGATTTCGACAAACTTTATATGGAGTCTATGCCAAAAGGAGAACTTACAATGCAGGTTCAAAAGGTCGATCATCATGAATTGTTCGAGCAGATCTATAACCAAGCGCCTATTGGGATTGCACTCGTTGCTCCAACAGGGCAATGGATGAAAGTGAACCCTGCTTTTTGCTGTATGCTAGGTTATACAAGTGATGAATTAATGGATCTCACGTATCAGGATATTACACATCCGGATGATTTCTCACAAGATATAATCTGTAGTTATGAGCTATTTGAAGGTAAATCAAAAGAAAATCAATACGAAAAACGTTACATTAATAAAAATGGTGACATCTTATGGTGTTCAATACATGTTTCCTTGGTTCGAAGCGAAATTACGGATGAACCTCTTTATTCCGTTTGCCATATTGTTGATATTTCCAATCGTAAACTGTCTGAACAAAAACTTCTCCATCGTGAAGAAATGTTTAAACTTATCACGGATCATGCTCAGGAGATCATCTATATTGCCGATTCAGAGGGAGTTTGTCGGTTCTGCTCACCGTCAGTCCAACAAATATTAGGTTATTCCCCGGAAGAAGTCATTGGCCAAAACAATAATGCTTCCTTTCACCCACAAGATCTGGAACGGATCTCACAGATGGATTTGACTAAAGGTAATCTGTTGAATATTAGAGTCCGCCATAAAGACGGGCATTATCTTTGGTTTGAAACCACATACAAGGTCTTTGGTGATGCGGAGCATGAACAGCAGATTTTTACAATTGGACGAGATATATCAGAGCGAAAAAAACAAGAGGATATCAGTGCAGAGGCTGAACGTATCGCCTTGATTGGTAGTTGGGAATGGGATATGGTCTTAGACCATATTACATTTTCAGATCAGATCTTTGAGATTTTTGAACTTGAACGCACCTGCAAACCATATCGGATAAGTGATGTTTTTGATGTTATGGATGCTGAAGATGTAACCTCTTTACAAAAACATATTGCAGGGGTAAAACAGGGTGAACCGCTCGATTTTGAATACAAACACATCAGCTCAGATGGAAATGAGAAGTATCTTCACTTGCGTGGATTAATTACGCTTGATGAGCATGGTCAGCCAGTTCAGCTGAACGGAACACTACAGGATATCACTGAACGCAAACGCATCGAATTTAAATTGCAGGAATCTGTCGAGCGATACACTTCGCTTAAGAAATACAATCATGACGCCATTATTTCGTTTAACATGGATGGTAATATTATGAATGCAAATCCAGTAGCGGTGAAAATGACGGGTTGTCCCGTGGCTGAAATGATCGGTACAAGCATAAGCAGATTTATCGGAGCCAGTAATCTGGGTCTGATTCTGGGCAGTAACTATGAGATGGCTGAAAAGGAGATCAACGCTGTTCGGCACACGGATGGATCTGAGACAGAAGTCTTGGCTACGCTTGCTCCAATTATTATTAATACATCCAATGTCGGGTTTTACCTGATTGCGAAGGATATTACGGAGCAGAAAAAACTGCTGGTAGCCAAAGAGACAGCGGAGAGAATGAATAAGGCCAAAAGTGAATTTTTGGCGATGATGAGTCATGAAATCCGTACACCTATGAACGGTGTAATTGGGATGACGGATTTGCTTTTAGATACTCCTGGACTTAGCGGGGAACAAAAGGAATACATCGAAATCATCCAGAAGAGTGGAGATTCCTTGCTGGCCATCATTAATGATATTCTTGATTTTTCCAAAATCGAATCAGGCAAAACCGATCTGGTAGAAGATCCTTTTGATCTCGTAGAGATCGTGACCGAGACGGTGCAAATCGTAAAACCACTGGCTCGTGAAAAGAAGCTGGATGTTCGTATGTGCGTAGAAGATGTTATTCCAACTCCGGTGTATGGTGATGCTTATCGTCTTAAACAGGTACTTACCAATATCATCGGTAATGCGGTCAAATTCACTTCAGAAGGCGGCGTGGAAGTTAAAGTGGGAGTTAAGGAGCAGTGCGACAATAACGTGCAGCTTTATTTTCAGGTAAAAGATTCGGGCATTGGCATTCCGGCTGAGAGGAAACAACAATTATTTGAACCTTTCTACCAACTGGAGAATTTTATGACCCGCAAACCTCAAGGTACCGGTCTTGGCCTTGCCATTAGCAAGAAACTGGTGGAGCTTATGCAGGGCGAGATCTGGATCGAGGAATCGGATGAACCGGGTACAATATTTATATTTACCGCCCAATTTAAATTAAATAACGGTGAAGAGAGCAACAGGTTGGATCAACAGCAGAAGAAGAGCAGAACATCAGCCTTACGGATTTTAATTGCAGAAGACAATGAGGTGAATCAACTCGTCCTTAGCAGAATCGTTGAGAAAAAAGGGCACTTCGTGGATCATGTGGCGGACGGTGTTGAGGCAGTCGAGGCGGTCAAACACACTTCATATGATATTGTCTTCATGGATGTGCATATGCCAAGACTGAATGGCTTCGAAGCGACAAAAGTGATTAAAAATTCTTTGCACCCCGAGAGTTGTCCATACATTATTGCGGTAACTGCAAATGCGTTAAGAGGAGACATGGATAAATGTTTGAAGGCAGGCATGGATGCGTATGTCAGCAAACCGATTAAAATTGAGTCCATTATGCAAGTGTTGGAGACCTATTACATCAAAAATAATCTCTAAATATTAATCTCTGATTGCACTAAAAATGGATCGGCAATAGAGCCGCTAGCTTATCGTCAATAGGCTACCGGCTTTTTTGCTGTTCCATTACGTGGTCCACTCCTGTATGCCGCAGATGCGACTGTGCACAAATCCCTAAGGATTTTTGATCCATAATTTCGAGATGTCCATATATCCGAATTCCGCTGTCTGCATACCGAAGATGCTCTGATCCAGTTCAGCCTGCTTGTTCATGTGACAGCCATGCAAGATCCAGCAGTGATCACGTAGCAAGGCTTCAGCTTCATCCAGGAGCGCAGTACGTTCTGCCCGATGAAGCTTAGCGAAATGATCCAGTTTGTCATCCAGTAGAGACTGGAATGCAGGAGACATACACATATGAAAATGGTTGGACAGGTTTTTGAAAAAATGAATCATGCCGTACTGCCAATCTTCCTCCAGTATCTCTTCAGCGAGGATCAATTGTGCGTTCGTGGTTTCCTCTGAGTTGAAATAATCCACAACGGCTTGCATGCTGATGTTCAGACCGATGGACTCTGCCCGACACCGGAACCACTCGGCAACGTCAGCATCCTTATTATGCTTATACGATAAAGTTATGGTCTCCCCCTGGTACCCGCAGTTATGTAGCAATTTACGAGCCTGCTCAAGAGAGACAGCTGTCCAGTCCTGGGCTGCACTTCTCCAGGGCAGAAAGCTGCTGGCTGGTGTGATCCGATTCCCACCGAGATCTCGGACAAGCGCGACCGAATCATAGACGATACGCAGAGCATGTCGAAATAGGGGATGATGATGGATGCCTTCCTTGTGAAAATTGAACAGCATATACTGACAACCAAGCGCCGGGTAATTGATACTGTTCGTCTGATCACAGCCTGTTGTGACACTCAATCGATCTGTACCCGGTAGCTCATAATAGCGATCATTCGGACTCAGGTCAGGCACAAACCAGAAATGGACTTGATCCAGATGTGGCCTGATTCCGTAGTACGCATCAAAAGCGGTAAGCTCCAGCACATCTTCATTCAGCTCAGAGATCTGAAAAGGACCGGTACCAATTAAGGTATTGGCTACATTGTAATCGTAGGGCAGAATCGTCATCCGAATACAACTGAACAGATGCAAGAAGAACCGATTAGGACGATGTAGAACAAACTTGATGCAGTAATCACCAGCTACTTCCGCACGTTCAATATCCCGATACAACCAGATGGACGGACTATGCACATCAATCAATCGTTGTAACGTCGCTTGAACATCCCGGGACGTCATGACACGTCCGTTGTGGAAACGTACACCTTTTCGGAGATAGAAGGTCCATAGGCGATGATCCTCGCTGCACTCCCACATGTGAGCCAGTGCTGGCAGGAAAGATTCTGTCTTGGCATCATAAGTGATTAATGTATTACAGACCTGGCTCAGCAGATAGGTTTCAAATGCAGTATAAACAAAGGCTGGGTCCAGATCACCTAACTGGCGTGACCTCATGATGCGCAGGATATCCTGACCTGAGGAAGTTTCATCGTGGCTGTGAAATCCCATCTGTTGATGGAGGGAGAGCATGAGCTGTTCTCGCAGTGAATCATGCATCTGAACGTTTCCGATGAGTTCAATGGCGTCTTTCATTTTGCCTTTACCCAAAAGTTCGGTAAAACTCGCTTCCAGCGCCTCATTCATGCTGCGCAGCATCGTTAGCTTCGAATGATGTCCACGACCACGTCCCGGTTGCCAATGGATGAAGCCAAGTTCTTCCAATTTTCTGAGAATGAATTTCACATTACGAGGGGTGCAGCACAGGGCAGCGGACAAGCTATCAATGGTTACAGCTACAGGTTCATGGAGCTTGAATGAAAGTTGTTCGGCCCCGGCGAGCCTTATAAAGTGTGTATGTAGGGTATCCATGGTCATGACTCCTCTATTAAAGGTGAAAAGTGTGATCATATGTTTACACTTTTACTTCCCCCTTTTATCCTTACAATTATACATTAGAAGAGGTAGTTCAAAAAGTCCGCTTTTGAAGCATTAGAAAGAATAGGAGAAGTTCGCATGAAGCAATATTTAAGGCAAATTCACCCCTTGGCATGGACCATCATTATCGGAACCATGTTTGGACGTCTTGTAACGTCAATGAGTATCCCGTTTCTATCCATCTATCTGACACGTGTACTAGAAGCTACACCGACCCAGACCGGTATTACTGTGGCCGTTAGCTCGCTGGCAGGTGTAATGGTCAGCTTTTATGGAGGTTATATTTCGGACCGGATCGGGCGCAAAATCGTGATGTTAATCTCGGTATTTAGTTGGGCAGGTGTGTTTTTTATCTTTTCAGCAGCAGAGCATCTATGGGTGTTCTTTGTTGCCAATACGTTAAATGGATTATGCCGCGCAGTATTTGAGCCCACCTCCAGAGCACTGTTATCGGATATTACTTCTCCAGAGAACAAATTGCTGGTGTTCAACCTCAGATATGCTGCAATTAATCTCGGTGTGGTCTTTGGGCCAATTATCGGATTTCAGCTGGGATCATCTGAATCAACGTTCCCATTTGTGATTTCCGGCTTGGTATACATAGTCTATGGACTTGTGCTATTTCTACAATTCAAGCTACAGCATGCCAATCTGCCAGAGCCTCATCAGGCAACCGCACCACGTTTGCGTGAAGCACTTATGACCACCGGCCGCGACCGGGTGTTTTTGCCAGTATTAATCGGTACCACATTTTGTGTTCTGGGTTACGGGCACTTTAGTTCTACGTTGGCACAGTACTTGGCGAGGAGCCCGATCTTTGAAAATGGAAGCCAGATGTTCTCGTACATGCTGTCCCTGAATGCCGTGACGGTACTGATTATTCAGTATCCTCTTGTGCGAACCTTCCGAAACTTCCCACCGCTTGTTCCTCTCATTGTGGGTAACCTGCTGGTTGCAACCAGTCTGATGATGGTCGGAATCGCTGAAGGTGTACTCATGATGATGATGAGTGTCATACTATTTACAATTGGGGAAGTATTGTTGTTCACGATGATGGATATGCTCATCGACCGGATTGCAAAGCCGGAATGGAAAGGGACGTATTTCGGTACCATCGGCTTCAATAATATCGGTAGTGTCATTGCTCCTGTCATGGGAGGGTTGTTGCTAAGTCAATTTGGAGCGGAGAATGGGCTGGCCGTTTTTGTACCTATTGCGCTGACGACTGCACTGGGAGTACCTTTTCTTCTGATCGCACATAGACGTCTTGTTGTTAGAGAGAAGCAAGCCGAATCCACATCATTAAGTATGTAGCGGAAGTTGAAAAGATTAATGACATGAATTAAATAACAATTCAGTTAAAATTATCTTGACGAATGTTAGTCCAGCGAATACAATAAACAACAAATATGTGAAACGGGTGGGATGATGATTATGTTTATGCCTATACAGATTTCGAATCGATAACTGAATACGCATGAGCATAGTGACATTAATCCAATTATTTTGCAATGATCGCGTTGGGACAGTCATGTTTGTGCACCCCTGTCGTGGACGCTCATCATTATTGCGATGCAGAGGAGATACGGGAAATGCTTTGCATTTCATCCGGTCTCTTTTGGTTACAAGCTGTAGATGAACATTAGTTCATCTATGGCTTTTTTGCATGCATTCCACCAATCCGTTCACATGGAAAGGAGCGTTTGGAGCGTTATTTTATAAAAAACTAACTTGTTAAAAAGGAGAATGTACAATGGTCAAATTACGTTCTACATATCAATTATGGGCGGGAAATCCCGATTTTAATGTCATTATGTATGACTCATCCTAGTGGGGATAACAGCGACCAAAAGGTTATTCTGTCATCGTAGTTTCAGTGTAAAGTTCTTTAGTTCACTTTATATAAATAAACCAATAAAGAGGTGGGACCTGTGCCCAAAACAGAGAAAAGCTCCATGTCATGGCTGCTGCGCTATCTAAAACCAGTCAAAGGACGGCTGGCCTTACTTTTAATCATGTTGCTCACATCAACGGGGCTTCAGCTCTTGAATCCACAGATCATCAAACGATTTATCGATACAGCAGCAAGTGGGGGAGTCCTCACCAATCTTGTTCAACTCGCAGGAATATTTCTAGTTGTTGCCGTGTTTAATCAACTCATCACGGTAGCGGTAAGTTATTTGGGGAATGATGTGGCCTGGCGGGCCACGAATCAACTGCGCGGAGATCTGCTGAAGCACTGTCTGCGTCTCGATATGCGTTTTCATAATGAGAAAACACCTGGTGAGATGATTGAACGTGTGGATGGTGACGTAACGAGCATCTCCAATTTTTTCGCGATGTTCATTGTGCAGGTGATCGGGAGTTTTGTACTGCTGGCCGGAATTCTCGGGTTTATGTTCAGCGTTAATGTGCCTATTGCTGTGGTTATGACCGTGTTCACATTATTATCGATCCTGTTCATGGTCTTCATCCGAAATCTGGGCGTGGACTCTTCCAAAAATGAGCGGGCGGCAAGTGCTGCTCTGTTCGGATTAATTGAAGAACGTATTGCCGGGATTGAAGATGTGCAAGCGAATGGTCATGTGCCGTATGTGATGAACCGCTTTTACCGCACGATGCGCACGGTATTCCGTAAGGGAAGAAAAGCCTGGCTGCTTCGGGTTATTCCGTGGAATACCACAGTAGTTCTGTTCGCTCTGGCGGTCACTGCGGTGCTTTTGCTGGGTGTGCATTATTATATGGAAGGTCTAATCAGTATCGGAACATTATTTCTGATCTACCAATATACGCAGATGCTGAATGATCCGATTGAGATGCTTGGAGATCAGGTGCAGGAGTTCCAAAAAGCAAAATCAGGCATGCTGCGCTCCAGAGAGCTGTTGTCCATGCGCAGTGTGATTGAAGAGGGCAAAGAGGAGCAATTGCCGGAAGGACCGCTTGGGTTGGAATTCAGTCAGGTGCACTTCAGTTATAACCAGGATAAACCGGTATTGCAGGACATTACTTTTGCTATTAAGCCTGGTGAACGTCTGGGAATCATCGGTCGCACAGGTAGCGGCAAATCGAGTCTTAGTCGTGTTCTTCTCCGGCTTTACAATCTGGATCGGGGTACGATCCGTGTAGGTGGAACGGATATCACAAAGCTTTCATTACAAGCACTCTATCGCCGGGTGGGTATGGTGACACAGGATGTGCAGTTGTTTGATGGCACGCTGCGTGACAATCTGACCCTGTTCAATGGAGATGTATCGGATCAGATGATCAAGGAGACGACGGATCGCCTTGGACTTAGCCAATGGATTAATTCACAACCAGAAGGACTTGATACGTATCTGGCTGCAGGTGGAGCTTCATTGTCGGCAGGGGAAGCACAGTTATTTGCCTTAACCCGCGTATTCCTGACCGAACCAAGTCTGGTTATTCTGGATGAGCCTTCGTCACGTCTGGATGCCGCGACCGAAGGTATGCTGCAATCTGCAATTGATCAGTTAATGAAACAATCCACCGGAGTCATTATTGCTCACCGATTGGCTACGCTGGAGAAAGTTGACCGGATTATGGTGCTCGGTGATGGGAAGGTACTGGAGTTTGGAGCGAGAGAAGAACTTGCCAGTAACCCGGCATCTCACTATGCCAGACTGCTCATTACAGGCCGAGAGGAGGAATTGGCATGACTGTAGCAGGATTTATAGGCCGTTTGTTTCGATTCAGGCCTTTGTTATTTGTAATCAACGGATTGTTATGGTGTATATTTCATTCCTTGCCGCTAGCCATTGGTATTGGAATGCAATGGTTTTTTGATCGCACAACAGTGGGGTCAAATGACTACATGTGGCTTGCTGTGCCGCTCATCTTTATTGCTTTGGTCCGAATGGCACGGGTGGGCACATTTTTTGTAGCCTTCTATGCATGGGTTACGTATCTGTATCATGTTCAGGCGATTTTGCGAACCAACATGCTCGCAGCGATCATGCGCTGGCCGGGGCGTAATCTTCCGGCTTCACCAGGGGAGGCAATGAGTCGCTTTCGGGATGATGTTGATGAAGTCGTTGAGTATGTAGAATCATGGGTGGACTTCTGGGGACGGCTTGTATTTGCTGTTGTATCCATCGTCATTATGGCGAACATTAATTGGCAGATCACATTGGTTGCCGTGCTGCCATTGGTGGTCGTGACCTTACTTAACAACCTGTCCGGAAATCGGGCTCGGAAGTATGCACAGGTTAATCGTGAAGCGACTGGGCGAATTACCAGTTTTATTGCGGAAACGTTTGGAGCAGTGCAAGCCCTGAAACTGGGTCAGGCCGAAGAGAATGTCTCTTCACGTTTTAACCAGTTGAATGAAGATCGTCGCCAGGCTGCACTTCGAGACAATCTGTTCAAGCAGTGGATGAGATCGATGAATCAGCATGTTCTAAGTATCTGTACCGGATTGATTCTACTGATGTGTGCAGCTGAGATGAAAGCAGGGAACTTTACCGTAGGTGATTTTGCCTTATTCACCAGTTATCTGGCCAATATCGGATTTAGCATTTCACTGTTTGGTTATATGGTGTTTCAGCACAAAAGGCTCAAGGTATCGTATGATCGTATGCGTAAGCTATTCCGCCCGGGGGAAGAAGACCAGATCATGGATTCGAGAGAAATCTATCTGTATGAAGATCCGCCGGAGCTTGTAAGTAAACAGAGGGACCCTAAGGAGAAGTTGCAATCTCTTGAGGTGAATAAGCTGACTTATCAATATCCGAATTCTTCAAATGGCATAGAAGAGATCAGTTTCCGTCTGAAACGCGGACAATTTCTTGTTATTACAGGACGGATCGGGTCAGGTAAATCAACGCTTGTACGAACACTTCTTGGACTGCTACCCAAGCAAAAAGGGGACATTCACTGGAATGGAGCGGCTGTTGATCCAGCCACCTTCCTGATGCCGCCTAGAGCAGCGTATACCCCGCAAGTACCAAGACTGTTTAGTGATACGTTGAAAGAAAATATCGTCCAGGGCAAACAGGGTAACACCGAGCAAGCACTGGAAAAAGCCATTCGTCTGGCTGTGATGCAGAAAGATATCAAACATCTAGATCAGGGACTTGAGACCCCGGTTGGTCCAAGAGGCGTCATGCTCTCAGGCGGGCAGATTCAGCGCGCGGCCACAGGACGCATGTTAATGACGGAAGCGGACCTGTTTATCTTTGATGACCTGTCCAGTGCACTGGATGTGGAGACAGAACAACAAGTATGGGAAGGGCTGTTCCAAGAGCCGGATGTCACCTGCATTGCAGTTTCTCACCGCAGGGCAGCACTTTCCAAAGCAGATCATATTATTGTTATGAAAAATGGACGCATTGAAGCCGAGGGAAGCTTGGCCGAACTGCTTGCCACCAATGAAGAGATGCAGCTGCTGTGGCAAGGGGAGCAAACTCCCGCCAAAGTTGGATAGCTTTACAATTTTGAAAAGATAATAAAAAGCAAAAAAGCCTTACAGGCGACTCCTTGCAAGAGTACAGTCTGTAAGGCTTTTTATCGTTATAACGAGTGGAAAGATGGAATATTTTTATCTCATCATTTGAGCAATCAGGGAATACGCAATGATCACCAGGAAGATAATAGTGATATGGTTAATGGAGAAGATAAACATCCGTTTGGACCATTTCTCTGTTTCTTTCTTATCAAAGGTAGCCACACTAAGAATGAGCCAGGCCAAGCTAACCAGAAATGCCACAATAGCGACAAATGGACTCATCGGCCAGAACAAAAAGCTGGAGATCAGTAACAGTACCAGATACACATTGGTCTGAATGTATGTCCGTCTGATGCCTTTAACAACGGGTAGCATGGGAACACCAGCAGCTTTGTATTCGTCAAAACGACGAATCGCAATCCCGTAAAAGTGAGGCATTTGCCATAAGAGCATCGTAACGACCAATGCCCAGATCTCGAAATGACCCAGTTCCGGTGAAATGGCTGCCCAACCGATGAGTGGAGGCACAGCACCCGAAAGACTTCCCACTTCCGTGTTGTAGATCGTTGTACGTTTGGTCCACATCGTGTAAGGAAACACATACAGCAACAGACCCAAAATACCGAATACAGCAGCGGATGGGGAAGCGATGTACAACATGATGCCCCCGATGATGGTGATTGCAATACCGAGAATCAGACCCGACTTGGTATCTACGCGTCCCGTAACGGTAGGACGTTTCTTCGTACGTTCCATGATCGCATCGATATCACGATCATACAAGTTGTTAAACACCCCTGCAGCTCCAATAATGAGAGAAGACCCAATAAAGGAAAGGATGATTGGTACAATATTAGCTAAGATTGAAGCATCAAATACATATAAAGCCAAACTTAAACCCGCAAACATGGCGATCAGGTTGGACTTGATGATTCCGATTTTGATTGTATCGAAGAAAACTTTCGGAATCGAGCTATACTCCAGGCTGATATTGGTCTGTGAACCATTATTCAATGTTTTCAAGAACTCACTTCCTATATCTATACTTATATATTATGTCGCTATTATACCATTCAATACACTATGTGATTTAATTAACGTTTTAGTATTTAAAATAATGTCATTTGATTGTGAACAATTTAAAAACAAGGTTGTTTTTAATTGTTAAATAATTATTTCTGTGTTACAGGAGAGAATCGAAAAATCCGGAGATAACAGCGATGTGAAGTTTGTTCTGTCATTATAGTGTAAGTGTAAATGTTCTTTTGTTCAACTCACACAGGCTGGATTGAAAAAGATAGATAAAGATATATGTTGCAAAAAGCTTAGGATTTGTTTATTGTAGATATAAGATATCTTTAATGGTCTTTTTAGAAATATTTCTTGTAATCTCCGAATTATCTTCTTTAAGAGAAAGCGGAGGTTATTTTTAAAACATAATTAGAGATATTAAATGTCTGGAAAGGGTGAATAATATGAGTAATATGAATCAACTCTTGGATGTACTTATTATTGGTGGAGGACCAGCGGGGCTTAATGCGGCGCTTGTACTCGGCAGGGCACGTAAGAACGTCGTGGTCATTGATGATGAGACACCGCGTAACTGGGTTACAAGGGAGACTCATGGGTTTGTGACAAGAGATGGGGCAAGTCCACGTGAATTCCGGAAAGCTGCCAAAGAACAGATTGAAGCGTATCCCTCAGTCCAATTTGCATCCGATACGGCAACAGCGATAACAGGTAGCGATGGTGATTTTGTAGTCAAGACTACTCAGGGGGCAAGTTATCGCACGAAAAAGATTTTGTTTGCAGTAGGTAAGAAAGATCTGCCTCTGGATATTAACGGATTAACAGAGGTTTACGGCAAAAGTGCGTTTGTGTGTCCATATTGTGATGGATGGGAGTTAAGAGACCAGTCGCTGGTCATCATCGTTAGTGGAGATAAGGCATTACATATGGCAAAAGTCATATCCGGCTGGACAGAACGTTATACGATCTGTACGAATGGATCAGATTCCTTAACCGATGAGCAGCGTGAAGAGCTGAAGCGGCATAATGTTACTGTATTCAATGCACCGATTCAATCCATTAACTCGGAAGAAGGAATGGTAAAACAAGTTGTACTGAATGACGGTACAGCGATTGCATGCACAGGAGTTTTCTTCCAACCGAAACTGTTCACCGGATCAGAACTGCCGAGAGCCATCGGTTGTGAAATTACAGAGTCGGGAACGGTTATCGTTGATGCTTCCGGCAAAACATCCGTATCGGGTGTATACAGTGCTGGTGATGCAGCTTCCGAGATGTATCAGGCAATCACGGCTGCGTCTCTGGGGGCATTGTCTGCGGTAAGCATTAATAATGAATTGAATTTCGAGAAGTGGGATGAGCCAAGTCATCATTAGAATAAATGAATAAGTGTAATAGAACCATGGCGTCATAGGTTCATAAATTAGGGGATTGCTATGCAATCCTCTATTTGTAGTTGTTCAAGCTAGACGTTGAACGATTCCAATGAAAGGAATACAGCCGGAAGTAAATTTGATAATAAGCCAAAAATGATTTATTATATTATTAAATGATACAGATTACTATCAATTATATAATGATCAAAGGAGAGATCACTTATGAATGAAAGCAGAGTAGTCATCAAATGGCTAACGAATACCTTGCTTCAAGGCGTACAGTTAAGAGGTGATCATCATGAGTGATGCAACTTACATTCCACAGCCCAAAATGTATGGGCCACTTGGCAATCTGCCCTTAATTGATAAAGATAAACCCACGTTGTCGCTAGGTGTTCTGGCTGAACAGCATGGACCAATATATCGACTTACCGTTCCCGGTTATTCCGGTTTAATCGTATCTGGACCAGATCTTGTCGCTGAGTTATGTGATGTGTCCCGTTTTGACAAATATGTATACAATGAACTCGAAAATGTACGTGCCTTTGGTGGCGATGGTTTATTTACAAGTAGAACATCAGAGCCCAACTGGAAAAAGGCCCATAACATTCTGCTTCCCACCTTCAGCAAACAGGCCATGAAAGGTTATCATCCCATGATGGTTGATATTGCCGAACAGTTGATCAACAAGTGGGCACGCATCAATTCCAACGATACGATTGATGTTGCGGATGATATGACACGGCTTACGTTGGATACCATTGGACTATGTGGATTCAATTATCGGTTTAACAGCTTTTACAGACAGGACCACAGTCCTTTTATTGAAAGCATGGTTAGGGCGCTGAATGAAGCGATGCAGAAGAGTTCCCGTTTGAAAATTCAGAATCTGCTTATGGTGAAAACCAAGCGACAGTTCCAAGAGGATATTCAGACGATGTTCTCTCTGGTAGATCAGATTATAGAGGAACGTAAAGCGAGTTCAGCACCCGAAGAGGTCGACTTGCTCGCACGTATGTTGAATGGTAAAGATCCGGAGACTGGAGAAATGCTGGATGATGAGAACATCCGTTATCAGATTATTACGTTTCTCATTGCCGGACATGAAACCACGAGTGGTTTATTATCTTTTGCTCTTTACTTTCTACTGAAAAATCCGGATTCGCTTCAAAAGGCGTATGACGAGGTGGATCAGATATTGGTCAGTGACTCACCACAGTACGAGGAAATTCTTCAGCTTTCCTATATTCGCATGATTCTCAGTGAATCGTTACGTCTCTGGCCAACCGCTCCGGGATTTGACGTATATGCCAAAGAAGACACCGTTATAGGTGGCAAATATCCCTTGAAGAAAGGGGAAAGTTGCAGTATTCTTTTGCCCCAGCTCCACCGTGACAGAGAGGCCTGGGGAGAGGATGCGGAGCTTTTCCGTCCGGAGCGATTTGAAGATACGGCGAAAGTGCCTCACCATGCATATAAACCTTTTGGTAATGGGGAGAGAGCGTGTATCGGCATGCAGTTTGCTTTATATGAAGCAACACTTGTGCTTGGCATGGTCCTCAAACATTTTGAGCTGATCGATTACAGCAATTATGAATTGGATGTTAAACAGACGCTGACGTTGAAGCCGGGAGACTTCAGAATCCAGGTGAAAGCGCGTGAAGTGTCACAAAAGATGAATAAGTCTACCAGATCTATGGAAGAGAAACCTGCTCCTGATGTTCATAAAGACGTAGCAAGTTCCAGTCAAATGGGAGATACCCTGGCCGGTGAAGCAGATGGTAACCCTTCGCTCCTGGTGTTATATGGTTCCAATCTCGGAACGGCAGAAGGCATTGCCAGAGAGCTTGTAGTGAAAGGTCGTTCGTATGGAATCCCAAGTGAAGCAGCCACTCTGAATGAGTGGATGGGCCGCTTACCTCGTCAGGGTGTCGTTCTCATCGTCACTGCTTCGTATAATGGTAAACCTCCGCAAAATGCTACGGCATTTGTAGACTGGTTGAATGGTGCGGGGTCAGAGGAAGCAAGGGATGTAAACTATGCCGTTCTGGGCTGTGGAGATCGGAGTTGGTCCGGGACGTATCAGAGTATTCCTCGATTGATAGATGAGAAGCTTGAAGAATTGGGAGGTAAAAGACTGTTATCCCGAGGTGAAGCCGATGCCGGAGGTGATATGGAGAAACAAGTTGAGACGTGGCAGCATATGTTGTGGCCGCAGGTGTTGAATGCTCTGGGGATCAACGCGGAAGTAGTGAAGCCAACCCTACCAAGCACAAGCAGACTTCAAATGGAGTTTGTCCACGAGAAAGCAGAGATGCCACTTGCACAAACTTATGATGCCAGCTATGCCACGGTTGTAGTCAATAAAGAGCTTCAGGCGCTGGGAAGTGGAAGAAGCACGCGTCACATCGAAGTGTTACTGCCTGAAGGCATGAGTTATAGAGAAGGCGACCATCTTGGCGTGTTGCCTAGCAATCAGAAGCAGAATGTGGATCGGATACTCAGTCGGTTCGGACTACGTGGGGATACTCCGATCCAATTAACTTCGGACGTCAGCCATCTTACACACCTACCACTGAACAGACCCGTCAAAATTCATGAGTTGCTCGCTTATTGTGTGGAATTGCAGACACCAGTCTCCAGAACACAGTTGCAGGAGTTAGCTAATCATACGGTATGTCCACCTCATAAGCGTGAACTGGAAGGCATGTTGGATGAAAACAGCTACAAGGATTATATTCTTGCCAATCGAATCACCATGTTGGACCTGCTAGAAAAGTATGAGGCGTGTGAACTGCCATTCGAAAGGTTCCTTGAACTATTGCCTCCACTCAAGCCCAGATATTATTCAATATCCAGTTCGCCAAGCCTGAATTCAGAGCAAGCGAGCATAACCGTATCGGTAGTAAGAGAGCCTGCATGGAGTGGCAAAGGCGAATACCAGGGAGTTGCTTCATCGTACCTTGCCGGTTGTCCATCCGGAGAACGTATTCTGATGTTTGTGCGTACGCCGGAATCCGAATTTTATTTGCCGAAAGAGGCTGACGTACCGATGATCATGGTGGGACCGGGGACGGGGGTTGCACCGTTCAGAGGTTTCCTCCAGGCGAGAGCTGTCATGAAACAGAGAGGTTTGCCACTGAGTGAGGCGCATTTGTTCTTTGGGTGCAGGAATGTTTCAGATTTCATATATCGTCAGGAGCTTGAGCAATACGAAAGGGAAGGGATCGTTAAGCTACACACTGCTTTTTCTCGTGCAGAAGGCAAGCCCAAAACGTATGTACAGCATCTAATGAAAGAGAATTCCGAAAAGTTAATTCACATGCTGATGAACAAAGGAAAACTCTACGTATGCGGGGATGGAAGCCTGATGGCTCCTGAGGTAGAAGAGACTTTGCAACAAGCATATCAGGAGGTGCATGAAGCAACGATGCAGCAAGCGAAAAACTGGCTCATTCAGCTTCAGGCCGAAGGACGCTACGTGCAAGACGTGTGGGCAGGTAATAAACGAACAGGTGAAACGCCTAAAGCTGTGCATGAGGAGGTACATTAAGACGGAGATGACTCCAACATCTACTAATATACAGTCCTTAATATACTCAAGCTAACAAACAGCCGCTTAATCTGGAGCTTTGTCTCCAAATTAGCGGCTGTTATGATGATCTCACCATGAGCCGTCGCTCGGTTCATTTTCTCACTCCTGAACTGTTAGCGTTTACAATAAAATTTGAAATAAAAATGATTGACAGTCCTTATCTGAACGGGTTTAATTATATAGACCGATTGTTATAATTATTTGAAGGAAGTGGCTTTCGTTGAGTGAAAAGTCTAATGCTAGAGAGTCTATTGTCAGCACAGCAGCGAGACTGTTTTTTTCACAAGGATATCATGCGACCGGTCTGAATCAGATCATCAAAGAGAGTAGTACGCCGAAAGGGTCGTTGTATCATTATTTCCCGCATGGCAAGGAAGAGCTCGCGCACGAGTGTATTCAAAAAGCCAATGAACATATCCTGCAGACATTTGAGAAAACATTTGCAGCCCACGACAATACGGGGGATGCCATTCAGAGATTTATTCATGATTTGGCTCATGAAACAGAAGCAGCCGGGTTTACCGGATTTCTGCCATTCAGCTTCTGGGCAGCTGTGGAGACATCGTGTATTAGTCAGCAGTTGCGTATTGCATGTCAGGGTGTATTTGCAGATTGGCAGGATGTCATTAAGAAACATCTGATTCTGGATGGTGTTGGTGAAGAGAAGGCGCGGGAGACGGCACTTCTGATCATTTCTTTGATGGAGGGAGCACTGATTATCAGCCTGACGAATCAGGATAAACAGCCTCTGCTGACGGCTGCTGAGTATTTGTCGGTTGTGACGAAGAACGCCAAACAGATTCAATAATTTATACCAAGAGATAGAGAAAAAGAAAGTTCGATACGTTTGAGGAGGATGGGATCGTGGAGGTTTCCATGAAGGCTGATTCTGCACAGAATCAACAAGAAACAAAGCAATACAAGGTATTTCCGATTTTGTTCGCAATGCTGCTGAGCGGCTTTATTGGTCTGTTTGGAGAAACGGCATTAAACGTGGCATTGACGCCACTTATGGCTCTACTGGAAGTAGGTCCTACAACGATTCAATGGTTAACTACAGGTTACTTGCTTGTGTTGGGAATCCTGGTACCGGTATCCGGCATGCTGTTGCAGTGGTTTACCACAAGACAGCTGTTTACAACATCTTTGATTTTCTCGATTGCAGGAACATTTGTTGCTGCACTTGCACCTAGCTTCGAAATTCTGTTGGTGGCACGGGTACTACAGGCGATAGGTACAGCTCTGTTGTTGCCACTGATGTTTAACACCATATTGGTTATTTTCCCGATTGAAAAACGTGGCGCGGCCATGGGATTGATCGGTTTGGTTATCATGTTTGCACCAGCAAGCGGTCCGAGTATCTCCGGTCTGATTCTGGCTAATCTGAGCTGGCATTGGATCTTCTGGATCTCCTTGCCGTTCTTCCTGATCTCACTGGTATGCGGTTTGTTGTTCTTGCCTAATATTTCGAAATTGACCAAGCCCAAAATTGACGTACTGTCCATTATCCTTTCTACCCTTGGTTTTGGTGGTATCGTATACGGCTTCAGTAGCGCAGGGGGACACGGGGAAACTGGCGGAGGCTGGACAAGTCCGGTCGTTGTTGCCACTCTCGTTATTGGTGTGTTGTCCTTGCTGTTATTCAGTATCCGTCAGCTAAGAATGAAGCAGCCAATGATGGATCTGCGTGCATTCCGATATCCGATGTTCACGATTGGTCTGATCCTGATATTCATCTGTATGATGATGATGCTGTCATCCATGCTGATCCTGCCAATGTATCTGCAACAAGGTATGGCCGTTACCGCGTTAACTGCCGGACTGGTTCTATTGCCGGGCAGTTTGCTGAATGGTTTACTGTCTCCGGTTATGGGTCGATTGTTTGACAAGTTCGGTCCAAAGTGGCTTGTGATTATTGGTCTGACTATCGTAACGATTGTACTCTTCATGTACACTGGAATTACACCTACAACAACACTGGCGAAAATCATTACGCTGCATGTGTTCATGATGGTCGGAATCTCGATGATTATGATGCCTGCACAGACGAATGGTCTGAACCAATTGCCCCGTGAGTATTATCCTCACGGTACTGCCATCATGAATACGTTGCAACAGGTATCCGGAGCGATCGGTACGGCTGTTGCGGTAAGTATACTGAGCGCAGGACAATCCCGCTTTTTGAGCGGAGTGGCGAATCCGGAAAGTCCAGAAAATCAACTGGCAGGTTTCACGTCAGGTGTACAGAATGCTTTTGTATTCGCATTAGTTCTGTCGATTATCGGCCTGATTGCTTCACTCTTCGTGAAACGGGTCAAAGTAGGATCAACGCCAGGACAACAAGGTCCAATGCATTAATTCATTAAGCAACAATAATAATTAGATACTGTATAAGAGCGATGTCCCTTAACTCTAAGGGCGCATCGCTTTTTTTTGCGTATCTATCTTTTTTCGGTGTTGACGTGAAACGGGTTACAGCCATTAGAGTAAAAATGTAGCTGGAATACGGCGGTTTAAAGAATGAATTTCAGAGCAAATACTTCATGTTCCGGCAAAATTGTATATGTTCATACTAATATAAAAGGGTAATATAGAATGTATTAGTACAATTTTTAACCAATTCGAAAACGGTTTATATTTTATTTTCACTCAAGGAGACATCGTTATGATTATCATCAATCCCATTAGCAATAACATTGAAAAGATGCTGTTGCACTACGAAAAAAAGGGCCATCTCACTCTACAGGCTTCGCTTATTAGTAATAGCTCCGTCGTATATAGATTGCAAAACTATTGTCTCAAGGTATATGCTTCACGTGCAAGATTGGATGGGGAGTTAGAAAGTGAGGCACTTAGGGCACTGCAGAGTAATTCTTATGCACCTAAATTGTATGCGTATTCACCAGGTGAGTACACCCTGACAGAGTGGATTGAAGCATTCAAACTGAAAGAGTACCGTGTGACATATGGACATATTCCTCCCAACTTGATATACGATATGTTTACGACGGAACTTCAGCAGATTCATGCTGGATATTGGGACTGGGATGTCATCCGATATGAGAATTTGCTATGGACGGAGACAGGTGATGTGAAAAGAACAGACTTTTGGTTGTGTGAACCTGTGAACTCCAGACGTGAGAGCTTATATAACCAGGTCATTCGAAGAATTGATAACATCTACAATGGCGATCGTACCGAAATGGAGGCGATGGAACAGTACTTTTATCGTCACCAGTTGACTGCATTAGAGATCGAACAAGCTTTCAGCGATTTCAGGTCCCAACGGCCAAGACTGGCGATAGCACAATAAATCTCATACTTAAAACCCCAAAGATATTAGAGATACCTTTGGGGTTTCTTTCATGATATAACATAGCCTTACTTTAGCAGAGTGTACGTTACTTCTTCACCAGGGCCAATATTTCATTCGCAACGAGGTCAGGGCGATATTGATGGATGTAATGATCGGTATCTTTAATGGTTACCTGTTTTGAATCATCTGACCAAGATTTGAATTCTGATTGTGATTTATCCCATTCGGGTTCACTTGCACCAAGGTAGTCAGCTGTCAGTATGGTGAGTGGAAACGGTAAGGTTTGCTTGTGATCTACGACCACTTTGGCATTGGCAGCTATTTCACGTAATTCATCCAACGTATTAACATTACCATAGTTGTGCAACAGCGCAGTTGTATCCAGTTTTTTCAGATCTTCGGGTACAAGTTTCAGTTCATTACGATTGGCATTGGAAGTTTCGACAACCAAGTCAGATTGCATGGAGAGACGGAATAGTCCGGTTTGGATACGGAATTTATTCGCAAAACCACCAATTGTGTCTGCCAAAGAGTCATCGTCATTTGAATAATATTCGGGGCTTCCGCCATCAATCATGACGATACCCTTGACGAGATCCGGGTATTTTTGTGCGAAACGGATGGTCTCCAGCGAGCCGAGTGAATGTCCAACCAATACATAAGGTGGCTTCTGTCCAGATACCTGCAACAATTCGTGTAATTCTTCAGCTACGGTATCGACATCACGTTTCTTATCGGTCTGATCACTGTATCCATAGCCAAATCGATCATATACAGCGAATTTTGTGTTTGGAGCAAGCTTTTCATATAATGGATAATAATCTACATAGGGATTAGCGGTCCCCCAGCCAGAGGCGAGTACAACCGTTACATCGCCTTCTCCGCCAGTATATAGATGCATATTGTCTCCATGTACTTTGTAGAGCTTTCCAGGAGGTACGAGCATTTTTACATCCTGCCTTACCCCTATTTGTTGGTAGATCACGCCTGTACCCAGAAGCAACAGAATTACCGCGAGGTCAAATATCAAAAACTTAACTAATCTTTTACGCCATTTCTTCATGTTCTCTCACATACTCTCCATGTATTTTCTCTATCATATATGCCCAATCTTATAGGAGAGAAAACAGAGTCTTAATTCTATCTTAATTGAGTTTATTTCTGATCAAGGGAGAAGGGCGTGTTCTAGTGAAAATTGTATATCAACGGCCAATGAATTAATATATAGCTACGATATGAATATATCTCATCTAAATGTTGAACCTAGATTGATTTTATAGAACAGAAGGTATGTATAATGACAAAATACGAAAATCAGCTCCCGACATCAGCAGGCATGAACTTCAAGTCCCTAATCAGTATATTGAGAGATTCCATGCGTGGCAATGTAGAGCGGAGGCCATCGGGCACGATGCCAATGGAGATATGTGAACCCGCTGAAACCTTCAGTGCGTCGGATAATCCACAGGTTACATGGTTCGGACATTCGGCTTTTTTGCTTGAAATTGAAGGGCACAGGTTGCTCTTTGATCCGATGCTGGGCAATCGTCCATCCCCTGTATCCTGGGTGGGTACCAAACGTTACAGCACGAATCTACCGATACAACCGGAGGATTTCCCAGCTCTGGATGCAATCATTATATCGCATGACCATTATGATCATCTGGATTATAACTCCATCCGCAGATTGAAGGATAAAACAAAGCGATTTATCGTACCGCTTGGGGTACGTCGACGGCTAATTCAACTGGGTGTGCCTTCGGAACAGATTACCGAGCATAACTGGTGGGAAGAGTTATCGTTCAAAGGTCTAACATTTGCTTGTACACCAGCAAGACATTTTTCGGGCAGAGGATTATTCGACCGTAATTCTACCTTATGGTGTTCGTGGGTTATCGCTGGACAACATACAAAGGTGTTCTTTAGTGGTGACAGCGGATACGGTCCTCATTTCAAGGAAATTGGCAGTAAATACGGTCCATTTGACCTCACCTTGATGGAATGTGGGCAATATGACGAGCGGTGGTCCAACATTCACATGATGCCGGAAGAAACGGTGCAAGCACACTTGGATGTAAAGGGGAAGTTGCTTATCCCGATTCATTGGGCCGCATTTACGCTGGCCTATCATGCCTGGAATGAACCAGTGGAACGAATTACGAAGGCTGCACATGCCTTGCAAGTTAAGATTGCAACACCCAAAATCGGCGAAAAGGTTGTGCTTCATACGGAGGATTACCCTACACATCCATGGTGGAGACCGGAATTGGGATGAAAAAATAAAAGCGTTCAGCTCATCGAATGAGTGGACGCTTTTTCTATTACATTTTACATCAGGATTGATAGTGCACTGTAAATTAACAACATACCCATTACGATATTAACAGGACGCTCGTATTTTAATAGAAAGCTCTGGAATAACATTCCACCGAACGCCCAGGTCATATTGGCACTAATGCCGATGAAGGTGAGCAGTAAGGAAAATACGATTAATTGAACATGGGACTGCCCAAGAGGCAGAACAAAAACGGATATGGCAGTAAGCCCATACAGAATGACTTTGGGATTGATAAATTGCAGGGTGAACCCGAATAGAAATGAATAATGATTGACCTTGTTTTCTTGTGCATCTGCAGGTTTACTACGCATGATTTTGAACGCCAGATAGAGCATATACACACATCCTAACACGTTCAAGACGGGTGTGATCCTGGGAATATATTGATGAAGAATAAGGTTGAAATAACTGGACAGAAACATAATTAGCAGGCAGCCGGCTGCAACTCCACTAATAAACGGAAGGGTCTTGCGAAACCCTTGATTTTTTGCATGCGTCATGGAAATGATGTTGTTGGGTCCGGGTGTAAATGAAGCGATGATTGCATAGGTCACTAAAGGTATAATGTTCATGGTTCCTCCACGTTTTCTTAGTTGTGTGATATAATGATATGAAATGTACGTTATAGCGTACGGTCTTCATTATTGTACAACATGTGCGTTATATAGCACAACATAATTATAAAATGAGGAGGATGGATTTTGAAAAACATTAATAGTATTCTTGCTCAGAACCTGAAACAGCTTAGGGAACAAAGAAAGCTTAGTCTGGACAAGGTCGCCGAAATGTCTGGTATTAGCAAGACCATGCTTGGTCAGATTGAACGTGGCGAATCCAATCCCTCCATTGCAACCGTATGGAAGATTGCTAATGGCCTGAAAACTTCCTTCACTGCTTTGATTCACGAGCCGAAGTCAGATACGACCGTTGTAACGGGCGATGATATTCAAGTATTGATGGAGGATGAGGGAAGAGTTCGGATTTATCCGCATTTTCCTTTTGAAGAGGGTCGTCGTTTTGAAATATATATGATGGAGATGGACCCCAAGTCTGAGTTGAAAGCTGAACCGCATATCGAAGGTACAGAAGAATTTATTACTGTTTTTGAAGGGAAAGTTACGATTCGGGTAGGCACGGAAGAATATACGGTGAACCAAGGGGAGTCAATTCGTTTTGGAGCGGACAAGCCTCATGCCTATGTAAACTCCGGTGCTAAGGAGAGTAAATTCAACATGGTCATCCATTATTCGAAGTGACAATAAAGCAGCCTGATGTAATGAACTGCAACGCCGCTGTTAGTTGTCTCTAACAAATGGGGTGCAGTTCGATACATTAGCTGCTTTATGATGTGTGCACTATGGAGTCCAACCGCTTGCGATTGGGGACTCTAAGTTAAGGCTTTTCTTTGGCTTGACGCTGGATTTCCTTGGCTGTTAATGCTTTATCATACACTCTTACGTTATCCAGACTCCCTTTGTAGAACGGATCAGCCGCATAACGACTCTTGCCCACATAAGCTTCCGTTACCTTTAGATCTTTCGGGTTAAAAGTAATCTCAGAGCTGCTTGCAACCGATGTACCATTCACATATAGAGTACCCACATCACCCTGAAGGGTTACAGCCACATGAACCCACGCTTTGGAAGGCAGTGGTTTTGCTGCAATCAGGCTCTGATCCCGTCCCTCATTATGAATGGTAAATTGTAATGCCCCATTATGTTGGGAGGGAGTAAGGAACATATGTCTAGTCAAGCCATTTCCAAAGTCGAAAATACGCTGCCAGGACCCGCCACCGTCCCAATTGACCCAGGCGCTAAACGTGAAATCCGTTGTATCTGTAATGAGTCCAGGTAACTGAATGTAACTGTCTACCCCATTGAATGTAGCAGCCTGATTTTTGCCACTTGCAGCAGAACTGACCACGTTAAAGGCTTGTCCGTGATATCCATTTTTACTGGAATCCTGTGCGACTTTGGCAAGTTTTTTGTGTTCAAAAGTATACTCCCCGAGCAACGGGCTTACCGCTTGCTGTGGAATGATAACGTTAAACGTTTTGGAGTTTACCGCAGTTCCTTTACGAATCGTTGCGGTTAATTTCACTTTGGCATCACCCTTACCAGTGCGTGGTCGCTGCACTACACCTGTAGAGGATAGAGCCGAAGTGTTGGAGCTTTTCCACGTAATGTCTGCATCACTTGTTCCCTTGGTAGGCAGAGACAGATTGAAGAACACGTGATCCGTATTGCTAATGCTCAGGTCCTTTTTCACCGCATCTACAATGTCCTGATCACTCCGTTCAACACCTTGACTTCCCCAGATGGCAATTCCGGAGGATGAGAGCGCGCTAAAGGTCAGAACCGTACTTTGAGATTCCGAATTCCATTCATGTGTGAAAACGCCTTTGTACACAACGTTATTCGATGTGATCTGAACCTTGTTGTCTGTACCAAGACTCCATGTTCCTGTCACGGCACCATGAATCTGCCCATCTGCCGTGAACTGAACCGTCTGGGATGACTTGATGTCCGCCGTGATGTCCTTACCATGATTCACCCATTGGTACTGACCAGCGATATCCTGAGTTGTCAGTTGCGTTGTATCCTCTCCCAAAGCCGCATAGCGATATGGAGAAACAACGGGCCAACCATCTGCATTCATCTGCATCTCATGCACGCGAACTTCATGCTCTTCGCCACGCCCAGGAAAGCGAGTATGTAAGATGAGAAATTGTTTGCCAGTCTCCGGATCAACATAAGCAGAGTTATGCCCTGGCGATACATAACCGCTACCTAGGCCTGTGCCCGGATCACCGATCTGTCTCTCGAACAGGAAGTTCCCCATTAATTTGACTCCAAAAGGCTCAATAGAACGATCATCAAACAACGGTTTATCCTTGTCCGCTTTAACGTTGATCATATCGTTTCCTTCCGCATCGAGGAAAGGTCCATCCGGTGTTTGGGAGCGAGCAACACGAATGTTGTATCCTCCATCAGCACCTAGTCCACCATAAGACAGGTACAGATAATAATAATCGGTTTCGGGACTGTAGAGCATATAAGGTGCTTCAATACGACTATGATTGCCTCCGGTCAGCTTTTTGCCATAACCTTGATTCGGCAGTGGTTTACCTGTCGTTGCATCCATCTCCAGAATGAAAATCCCTCCGGAATACGAGCCATACACCATCCATAACTTGCCGTTTTTATCATAAAAGACATCCGGATCGACCACATTGGGATGAATCGTTGCATCGTAAATGGTACCATCCTCACTGATCTGATCCCACATGCCGGATTTCAACAGAATGCCTTGATCCTTATAAGGGCCTTCGATATTGTCTGCGACAGCAATGCCGAGCGCTGATCGCGGAGAGTCCCCTTTACAAGCATTGTAGTACATATAAAACTTGCCATCCGCCAATTGAATGACATCTGCTGCCCATAACGTATCCGTCTGCGCCCACTCCAACGCTTCAGCGAATTCCTTGGTTACATTGGGGACAACAGGGTTGTTATCTGTAACGCCGGAGGCGACCAGATCCCAGTTCAGAAAGTCTTTGGACTTAGCCACCTGCAGATGTGAACCAAAAATATAAAACGTATCATCCACCTTAATGACAGAAGGGTCATGAACGGAAACATTTTTAAATGTTGGAGCAGGATTAGCGATAGGTGTGGTGGAACTCTGCGAGTTACCCACGGTTTCCCCTGAACCATTTGCGAACACCGAGACCGGCGCCAAAGTTGTTGCAGTAAGTAAAGTGGTGCTTAGTACAGAAATGTTAAGTACGCGAACCCAATAACGTTTCATACGTTTCCCCTTTCCTATTCCCCGGAATGAAAAATCAACCGATACTTGGCAACACACGATAAAAGGTTCGGCAGACCTCCTTTGAGTATTTCATTATATCAAGCGCTTTCATTTGTTATATTATCAATTGATTTATATGTTTGTAAACCATAAATCTAATGTTTATAAGAGTAAAATGAAAAATAAATAAGAGACGGGAAGAGCCGATAAAGGTCATTACATTCAAATAAACCAGTTGTCTTTCTCAAATTTAGGATTGAAATGGGGATCGATGATGCGATATTATTACGTTTAAGAAATGTGTTTAACTATTTATCAATCATTTTATATTAATACGAATTAAAAGCGTAAACCGACAAATCCCAACTACATAGGAGGTAAGAACATGAGCACATATCAAAATCAATTAATTGCACAATACACGTTTGAAGATACCGTTCAGATCGGGAAGGACAGCTCCGGTAAGGGCCATGATGGTATAGCCAAAGGCGAGATCCCGCCTGTGATATCCGAGTTGAAAGGCAGAACGGCGGTGACTTTCAACGGGGGAGCGAATGGAACTTCTTATCTGCAATTACCCTCGAATCTGCTTCGTGATGTAAGCGATAACACGGGAATCACGATTGCCACTTGGGTGTTTCTGGGCAAGGGGTCTAATGTGTGGGAACGCATTTTTGACTTTGGCAAAGGGGAGAAGGGGCCGTATTTGTTTCTGACACGTCAGCTTTTGGGAACGTTATATGCCGGCGATAATCTGGTTGTCCACCCAAGTGGAGGAGTTGCAAGTGGAGAATGGCTGCATATTGCGCTCTCCGTGGCAGGTAGCCAAGGGGGAACGTTGAGCAGTGCGGGTCCAATTGTGTATGTGAACGGGGAGAAGGCCGCAGACGGCTCGATCAGTCAGACGTCGAGCGGCAATTATGCCAAATTGCGCGAATGGTTTGATTCGTTCACCGATCCTGAGAATTATAGCCAGAATTATATTGGACGTTCCCAGTATGCAGCGGATGTGGACTTTGCAGGTTCGTTATCCGACTTTCGGATCTATGGGGCAGCGCTCACCATGGATGAAGTCATTGAAGTGATGTGTGAATCACTGACAGATGAAGCGATTGTGAAGCTTGCGGCGGACAAGTACTTGTCCTTCCCCAACCGAATCATCACCAAGGATGTATCATTACCCGCAGACTTGCTGGGTGGTAAAGTGTCTGTTGAATGGAGCTCCAGTGCTCCAGAAGTTCTGTCCGAGAACGGAGAGGTTCAGGCAATCACATTGGCACAAGAGGTTACACTCCGGGCGCTTCTGAACAGAGGTGATCGTAAGCTGAGCCAAAGCTTTGACGTGTCTGTTGTGCCAGCACATGTCGCTCCCTATACCGTCACCATACATGGAGATCAGAAGGTGGCTGATATCAGTGAAGTCATGTATGGACTTTTTTACGAGGATATTAACAATGCGGCAGATGGCGGAATCTATGCAGAGCTTGTTCAGAATCGATCATTTGAATCTTTTGCATTTGATACATACTCGCATGACTCTGGAGAGTGTGGTTGTTCGACAGGTCGA
Source organism: Paenibacillus sp. FSL K6-1122 (assembly GCF_037977015.1). Lineage (NCBI taxonomy): Bacteria > Bacillati > Bacillota > Bacilli > Caryophanales > Paenibacillaceae > Paenibacillus > Paenibacillus sp. FSL K6-1122. The sequence goes on from NZ_CP150272.1 coordinate 3,301,191, forward strand.
AATTGTGAGCCTTTGTTCGCCTGGTCAGGCGATACGGAGAAAATGCTCGTACAGCATACGGATGGACTAAACGTTCACTTTAACGTGGAAGACCCTGAAGTAAATGCTTATTATGTAACGGTTCAGGATGGGGCTACGATTCGGAATCGTGGATTCTCAGACTCCAACCAGCATTGTGCCATGTCCATCAAGCAGGGAGAATCATATGACTTTACCGTATGGGCAAAAGCAGAATCGGCAGGAACGATCACTGTTCAATTGCAGGATGGAAGTGACACATCCATCAGTGATTCGGTAACACTGCATGTTGAAGGTGGGAACACATGGAAGAAATACGGTGTGTCTCTGACCGGAACGGAGACTGTACTTGGTCAACTGGCACTTATGTTTGCAGGTGACATTTCTATCGATATGGTGTCCTTGGTCCCTCAGAATGTATGGGGAGCTGACCCGACAGAAGAAGGCATATCGGCTACAGCACATGCCAACTACACAGGTAATCCGAACTATCGATTGAGAAAAGATCTAATCCAGGCACTCGCAGATCTGCATCCGAAGTTCTTGCGTTTTCCGGGAGGATGTATCTCGGAGGGGTCTTTTATCTGGGATAACGTATATGACTGGAAGGATTCTGTGGGTCCGGTTGAGCTCCGCAAAGAGAATTATAATGTCTGGGGTTACATGATGACGATGGGGCTTGGTTATATGGAGTACTTCCAACTGGCGGAAGATCTGAATGCCGCTCCAGTTCCAGTCATGGCTTGCGGTGTGTTGTGTCAGGCACGCTCGGATTATGCTCACCCTGCGGGTGGCGCTTTAAGAGATTATTATATCCGCAACTTTACAGATCTGATTGACTTTGCGCTCAGTACAGACTTTGAACACAACGAATGGGCAGCGGTACGAAGCGAGATGGGACATCCTGAACCGTTTGATCTTCGTTATCTGGGCGTAGGCAATGAGAACTGGGGCACTGAATTTTTTGCCAACTTCGAAGTATTCAAACGTTCAATAGATGACTACATGGAGCAGAACTATCCTGATCATGAGCTGCACATTATCTCGACGGTTGGTGCTCAGGCGGATGATGATGCGTACCAGGAAGGATGGAAATTCCTCAGCGGGAATCTGACCGGATCGGCTCAAGTTGCTTTTGCAGATGGCACAGAGGTGATTGAGGAGACGGTAACCTGGTATGAAAACCAGGACAATTATATGGACACCATTGCAGATGAGCACTACTACCGCTCCAATGAATATTTGCTGAATAACGCGGATCGATACAACTACTATGACCGGGCTTATCTTGAAGACGGAAGTATCGATTGGAAAGAAACATCCAAAGTATTTGTTGGAGAATATGCTTCCACGGACAAAAACACGCTGGCAGGAGCGGTCGCAGAAGCTGCGATCATGACTGGATTTGAAAATAATGCAGACGTTGTTCGTTTGGCTGCCTATGCGCCATTGTTCAACAAAGTACTAACGGACGGTACTTACCGCTGGACGCCAGACTGCATCTGGTTTGATGATGAAACCGTGTGGTATACACCGAATTACTATGTACAGCAGCTTTTTGCAAAATATGTAGGGGATCAGGTGCTTGAGACTTCATTCTCCACCTATAGCAAAGGCAAACCGTTGAATCTCATTCCTCGTGGAGGTATCGAGATTGCAACGGGTCATGCAGACATCGTGGTGAAACGAGTTACAGTGACGTCCAATGTGGATAGCAGTTTGATGTTTGATGAAGATTTCAGGGAACGTACAGAGCCTAGTGAGGCATGGAGACAGATTCCCGGATCGGAAGGATATGCGTTAACCGCAGGAAAAGGACTCATTTTGAAGGCACAATCAAGTGGATTGAATGGATTGTATCTGCTGAATGACGAATGGACCAATTACAAAGTTCACGTTGAGGCTGAAAGAATTTCAGGTGAGGATGGTTTTTACATCGGTGTGGGACTGACGGATATCTCGCCTGAGAACAAGGATGTCATTGAGTACGCAATTAGTTACGGCGGGAACGCAACAGGCGTGAAGGTGTACAAACAAGGGATTGAGGGTTATACACTGGGAGACTATTCATCCAGCTCGGCAGCAGGTAACCTGAGAGCGGCCAACTATGAACCACTCGAGAATGGAACCCATTATACAATCACGGTTAACTATGGTGGGGATACAGGAAAAAATCTGGTTTGCTCCTATACAGACGGACGTAATACCAGCAAGGTTCTGGATTACAAGCTGGAAGCTTACAACCGGGAAGTATTCCACTCCGTTACGAAGGACGCACGGCATGTGTTTGTGAAACTGGTGAATGCAGATGGTGTGGATAAATCAACCCGGATTTGCCTTCAGGATCTAAAGGTTGATACTACAGCCAGATTGATCACGCTTACTGGAGAAGATCATTTGGTGCATATTCCGAATGTGAATCAGAAGAATGATGAGAAAGTGGTTCCCCAAGAACAGGAGATTACACTGTCGGATACATCGGTGGTCGTTAACTTAACAGCTCATTCAGTGAATGTATTGGTGATGGATATTCTGAATTAAATTCATATCGTGAACAAGAGACCGCGGTTATCGCGGTTTTTTGGCGTTCGAAATCTGTCCATTGATGATCAAAGAACGAAGAAATGGTGCTCTCCTAAAGGAAGGCACCATTTCTTTGGGTCTGATTATCTGCGTTTTAATAACAGAACGCCACTGATTGCCGACGTTTTATGGCGATAGACCACTTTGAATCCAATATCATTGTCCAGCAAACAGTTCAGTGCATTGATTAGCCGTGCACCGGGAACCAGTGTGAATGTACATGGAGACGTATTACCAATCACGCGCACACTTTGGATTCTGCGCGCAGAACCAGGGACGAGGGGATTTCTTGACCAATAGATTAATACCAGATCCGGTTGCGGAACAGCATTGACACGAGCCATACTAATCATCTCTTTTCTATTAGATTCTCTATAGTAAATGACAATGTGAAGTAGAAGGTGCTAGACAAAAGACGTCATGAGCAATAAATGGGGTTAACACCTTCCATTTATATCTAGTGCCTGTGGAATTCACAACAATTCATAGGTATAACAGATACTCATAAATGCATTTTCAATCCCATACATATATTCTGGAGGTGATTGGGATGAGCAAGGAACCTATGGATGAGAATAAAAAGATTGAGCAAAGAAACACCTTTCTTCGGGACAATAACGGGAAAGAGATGTCTTCCAACGAAGGGGTTAAAATATCAGATGACAGCAACTCGCTAAAAGCGGGGGATCGCGGACCCACGCTGCTTGAAGATTTTCTGATGCGTGAGAAATTGTCTCACTTTGACCGGGAACGCATCCCGGAGAGAGTTGTGCATGCTCGCGGATATGGAGCTTACGGTGAATTTGAGTTATATGAATCACTTGAAGAGTTAACGATGGCTCATTTTCTTCAGAATCCAGGAGTGAAAACACCGCTGTTTGTGCGTTTTTCCGAAGTTGCTGGTTCCAAAGGGGTTAACGAGACGAATCGGGATGTACGTGGGTTCGCCGTGAAGTTTTATACTGAGGAAGGCAATTTTGACTTGGTTGGCAACAATATACCTGTTTTTTTCATTCAGGACGGAGTTAAGTTCCCGGATTTGATTCATGCGGTAAAGCCGGAACCTAACAATGAAATTCCACAGGGCTCTACTGCACACGACACCTTCTGGGATTTCATTGCGAATAACCAGGAGTCGGCTGCTATGGTCATGTGGATTATGTCGGATCGCACGATACCGCGAAGCTTTCGAATGATGCAAGGATTTGGAGTACATACCTTCCGACTGGTGAACAATGAAGGCAAATCCAGATTCGTGAAATTTCATTGGAGGCCCGTACTTGGCATGCATTCTTTTGTGTGGGATGAAGCTCAAAAGCTGGGAGGTGCGGATCCGGACTTTCATCGCAGGGAACTGTGGGAAAACATCAATGCGGGTAATTTTGCGGAGTTTGAACTCGGAATACAAGTTTTGGAGGAAGCGGATGAATTCAAGTTTGATTTTGATATTTTGGATGCAACGAAATTATGGCCTGAAGAAGACATTCCGGTGCGAATCATTGGCAAAATGACGATTAACCGCAATGTCGAAAATGTATTTGCGGAAACGGAACAGGTTGCTTTCCATCCAGGGAACATCGTACGTGGCATTGACTTTAGCAATGATCCTTTGCTTCAAGGGCGACTGTTTTCGTACACGGATACTCAATTGGCGAGGGTGGGCACAAATTATCAGGAACTGCCGATCAATCGTCCGATATGCCCTGTACATAACAACCAGAGAGATGGAGCCTCTCGCTATACCATTGATCAGGGGAGAGTCGCCTATCATGACAATTCGCTTGCCAATAACTCACCTTATACTGTGCCGGGAACAAAAGGGGGATTTGTGACATATCCTTCCCCAGTGCAAGGTCTTAAAGAACGGAAAACGGCACCCAGCTTCCTGGATCATTTCTCGCAAGCACGTCTCTTCTGGAACAGCATGTCAGGCTTGGAGAGAAGCCATATCATTCAGGCACTTACGTTTGAACTTGGGAAGGTAAAGGATGTTTCCATTCGTCAGCAGGTTGTCAATATGTTAGGTCATATCAGCACGGAGCTGGCGACCATTCTGGCCGTGGAACTCGGAGTCAATGTACCTAACGTCCCTGAATCTCCAGTGACGAAGTCGTCACCTGCGCTCAGCATGGCAAATACGGTGTTTTCTCCCAAGACATTGCGTGTCGGAGTGATTGTTGGGGAAGGATTCGATGGCCCGAGCACACAATACATTTTGGAAGAGCTTAAGGGAGCGGGACTTCAACCGGTCATTGTACATGAAAGACAGGGTGTGGTGCGTGGAACAGGGAATGTGGAGCTCAAGGTGGACGACAGCTTTTTGACCGGCTCGCCCTTGGTATATGATGGTCTGTTCATTGTTGGAGGACAGCAGGAAAACGATTATGTTCAGAAATACACCCGATCCTATGCGATCGAAACGTACAATCATTTCAAACCGATCGGTGCTACACCGACGGGTGCAGCGGTGATCCAGCCGGTCGGCATTATAGGCAAACCTGGCGTCATTGTGGAACAGCAGCCTGCGGCGTTTGCAGAGCAATTCATTCAAGCGATGACCCAGCAGCGCTTTTGGGATCGGACATAGCCACGTGGGATAAACTGGACATGGGAAGTTCATGCGTCTAAACTAGATAGACCAGACACACTAAGAAGGGATGCGCCGATCCAAACCATGTTGCAGAAATTCGGGTTTACACAATATGAAAGTCAGGTATACGAGGCTATATTTGCCCAGGATGAACCGCTTGATGCCACATCGATTGTTAATTACTCCAACGTTCCCAAAGCCAAAATCTATGAAGTGCTCAACCGTCTGATCGACAAGGGAACGGTGCTGACAACGATGGATGGGAAGAAGAAACTATATATGGCTGTGGATCTTCAATCTATTATTCATAAGATCAAGGCTGATTTTGAGAAAGATATTGAGGAATTGAAGAGTTACAAAATCAAACGTACATTCACCGATGAACATATCTGGACGTTAAAAGATGAGTCGTCCATCGCATCAAATATTGAACAGCTGATCGAGGAAGCTGATTCATCAATTCTTTTTCTGGCCTGGAATGAGCGAATGGAGAAATATCGTGAACTGCTGGAGCAGAAGGAAAAGCAGGGCGTGTACGTTGAAGTGCTTGCCGTTGGGGGAATGGAGACATCCTTAAACCGGATATACTCGTTGATTCCATTGCTTGATGCGCCAGAACCTTCACAGCTGCTTATTGTGGATCATGCGTATTTGCTGTTTGCCGGTGTGGAGCACGATTCATGGCGAGCGATCAAGACGATGTCCAAACCGATTGTCAAAGCGATGACTGATTATTTCTACCATGATGTTGCCCTTACTCAGATTACCAAAAAATACGGTGACCAACTGTTACAGGATGCTGAAATCGAGAAACTGCTCACCAGATTAATCTATTAAAACTATTCTCTTGGAGGATAGTTTTTTTGTTATATCTTTGTTTGAAAACAGTCATGAAAATAACTATTGAAACTTTCATTCTTATGGGTTACTATCGTAGTTGTAACTTTTTGAGGAGGATTCAAAAATGAATAAAAAAGTATATGTGCTTGCTATCGCAGCATTTGTGGTCGGAACCGTTGAACTGATCTTGGGCGGAATTCTGGACTTGATTGCTACGGATCTTCATCTTTCCCTAGCGAAAGCCGGGTATTTAATCTCTATTTTCTCACTTGTCTATGCGTTGTCTGCGCCGATTTTATTAAATATGACGGCCAGATTCGAGCGTAAAAAAGTATATATGTGTACGTTGTTTGTATTTCTGATCAGTAATCTGATCTCTGCATTTAGTTCCAGCTTTTATATGCTGATGGCGGGCAGAGCGCTCGGAGCCGCCACGGGCTCACTTATTTTTGTGCTCTCCCTGACCCTTGCAGCTCGCATTGTGGAACCACAGTATAAAGGACGCGCCGTGGGCATCATTACGATGGGAGGTAGTGCATCACTTATCCTGGGTGTACCTCTTGGAATCTTTGTAGGTAACTTGGCAGGCTGGCGTGAGGTGTTTATGTTGATCGCTATTCTCACAGCAGTGGTTATGGTGGCCATCTGGATTGCGATGGATCGTGTGCAGCCTATTCCTGCTGTATCCCTGAAGAAACAGCTTACGGCTCTGTGGAATCCAAAAATGTTGGCAATCCATGCTACAACTTTGCTTGTGCTTGCGGGTCATTTGACTTTATATGCGTATTTCACGCCATTCTTGCAAGAAACGCTGGGTGCCAGTGCGACGATGGTCACCTTTATCTATATGATGTTTGGAATCGCCGCTGTTGCAGGTGGAGGCATCGGGGGCATGTTATCCGATCGTCTGCATCCTGCTAAAGCCATTATCATTGTGCTGATTCCCTTTATCGTGAGTATGGCTGTCATTCCGTTCAGTGTGGGATTGCCTTTGATCGCCTTCTTACTGTTGTTAAGCATCTGGAGTGCACTGAGCTGGACCGTTACGCCTGTGCAGAATAGTCTCATTATCAAAACTTCGCCGGAAACAGCCGAAACGCTAATCAGCACCAACTCAGGTATTGCCCATGCAGGTATTGCACTGGGTACCTATATCGGCGGCATGGTGATCGATCATTCATCGATTCTGAACACCGGATGGGTTGGTTCTGTTCTGATTCTGCTTGGTTTGGTGACTGCCATCTATGCCATTAGCGTTAAGGAAAAAACCGTTCAGGCGGTTGCTTAGAATAAAGAAATTAGACAAAAAGCTTGAACCTCTGCATTCCCATAGTCTAATGGGTGTAGAGGTTTTTTTGCTGTTTCGCTAGAGTACGCGTCAGTAGAATAAACCATTTTCATATCGAGCAAAACTTGCTTTATTCATACTAATCTATATAATTAAAATAGTTTTTAAAAGTGTTGTTTAATGTTGCATTACATGATGTGTATTGAGGGAGCGGTGATCATGACTACGAAGACGGAAAAACAAAAAATGCTGGATGGCGAGCTGTACATGGCTTCGGATCTTCAATTGTCTGAGGACAGAGAGTATGCAAGGAAAATGACGCGAATGTTCAATCAAACGACGGAAACGGACGGTGAGCTTCGCACCAAGTTATTGAAGGAGCTGTTGGGATCTACAGGTGAACACCTGGGCATGGAACCTAATATTCATGTGGATTATGGATATAACATTCATGTAGGCAATCATTTTTATAGCAATTTTAACTGTACGATATTAGATGTGTGTGAAGTTCGTATTGGAGACCATTGCTTAATGGGACCAGATGTACATATCTATACGGCTACTCATCCACTCCATCCGCATGAACGCAATACGGGTGCAGAATATGGCAAGCCAGTCACGATTGGCAATAATGTATGGATTGGTGGTAGAGCCGTTATTAATCCGGGGGTTATCATTGGAGACAACGTGGTCATTGCTTCCGGGTCTGTGGTTACAAAGGATGTTCCCGATAATATGATCGTGGGCGGTAATCCTGCTAGAATTATTAGAGAGATTGAGCTTTAATTTATTTTAGATAGAAGATGGGAAGTGCTTACGAAATGATGACTGAAAAAGAGAAATCTCAATTAGGGCTCTTGTATAACGCCAATTATGATCAAGAGTTAATTCAAGAGCGTTTACATGCCAAAGGGCTTTGTTACGATTATAACCAGCTCCATCCAGCCAAGATCAATGAAAGAGAAGCGTTAATCAAGAAACTGCTGGGGAAAACGACGGATCGTTTCCTGATTGAACAGCCATTTGTATGTGATTACGGCTATAATATTGAAATTGGTGAGAACTTCTATAGCAATCATAATATTGTCATGCTGGATGGAGGAAAAATCAGTTTTGGAGATAACGTTTTTGTTGCTCCCAATTGCGGATTTTATACAGCAGGTCACCCTTATGATGTTGAGCAGCGCAATGAAGGTCTGGAGATCGTTGGACCCATCACGGTGGGCAATAATGTGTGGATCGGTGGCGGTGTGACAGTTCTTGCCGGTGTGACGATTGGAGATAATACGATCATCGGCGCAGGGAGCGTAGTGACCAAAAGTATACCTTCTGGTGTGATTGCTGCGGGTAATCCTTGCAGGGTCCTTCGCAAGATAACGGAAGAAGACAAAACCAAGTACAGCAGGGATGTAGTGAAGAACATCTAGTGAAGAATAAATAGTGAACAACGTGATCGTAGCTAATGAGAATGCCCGATGTGTATCATCGGGTGTTTCTTTTTGAAAATAAAAATAAAATCCCCCAGACAGAAAACATGCCAAGGTATCGTATGACCGACCACTTTTCATGTGATATGTCTGAGGGATAGAAGAAGGTATCTGTTACATTTGCTTAAAGATCCTTAACGCTGCAAACTTTTCCCGTTACTGCTGATCACTTCTTTGTACCAATGGAAGGATTTCTTGCGATAACGTTCGAGTGTTCCTGATCCATCGTCATGACGATCCACATAGATATAGCCATAACGTTTTTTCAACTGGGCAGAAGACGCACTGACAACATCAATGCAACCCCATGAAGTATAACCCATAATTTCAACGCCATCTTCAATGGCTTCGCCAACCTGAACCAGATGATCATTCAGATACTGGATTCGGTAGTCATCTTCAACTGTTTTCTCGCCGTCCGCATCCGTGATCAATTCATCAACAGCACCAAGACCATTCTCTACAATAAACAGTGGTTTTTGATAGCGGTCATAGAACATGTTAAGCACATAACGCAATCCTTGCGGGTCAATCTGCCATCCCCATTCACTTGCTGGCAGATAAGGGTTAGGTACACCCCCAAGCAGATTACCTTCACCTGCGATTTGTTTCTCCGGGTCTGCTGTCTGACAGATACTCATGTAATAACTGAAAGAAATGAAGTCTACCGTATTCAGCAACATTTCCTCGTCGCCAGCTTCCATCTGAATCTCGATTCCATTTTCACGGAAGTAACGTTTCATATAACCAGGGTAGCGACCTCTTACGTGTACATCACCGAAGAAATAGTTGCTATGCTCGAATTCCATGACTTTGATCATATCGTCCGGATTCGGTGTCAGCGGGTAGGTAGGCATACTGAGCATCATACAACCAATCTGTGCCGTAGGAATGATCTCATGACAGAGCTTCACAGCGGAAGCGCTGGCTACAAACTCATGATGGATCGCTTGATACAGATCTTGCTTGCTAAGCTTCTCCTTAGGTGTGTAGATACCACCACTCATGAATGGCGCTTCAAGAATCGAATTGATTTCGTTAAAAGTAAGCCAGTATTTTACTTTGTTTTTATAACGTTTAAATACGGCAGTTACATAACGCTCGTAGAATCCAACCATTTTTCGGTTAACCCAGCCGTCGTACTCTTTGGACAAGTGAAGAGGTGTCTCATAGTGGGATAGCGTAACCAGTGGTTCGATCCCGTATTTGTGACACTCGTCAAACAGATCGTCGTAGAATTGCAGACCTTCTTCATTTGGTTCCAGCTCGTCCCCTTTTGGGAAAATACGGGACCAGGCGATGGAAGTACGGAATACCTTGAAGCCCATCTCGGCAAACAGTTTCACATCTTCCTTGTAGCGATGATACAGATCGATACCGATCAGTTTCATGTTATCTTCGGTTGGTTCTTCCGTGATTGGACCCATGATGCCTTTGGGAGCTACATCCTGAGTAGATAATCCTTTGCCGCCTTGATTGTATGCACCTTCAGCCTGGTTGGCTGCAATTGCGCCACCCCATAGGAAATTTTCCGGGAATTGATAAGTATGATTTTGAGAGTTGCTCATGTGTATCGCTCCATTCATCAAATTGATTTTAAGATGATTCATATATGACATAAAAAAAGCTTAAACGTTGTAACGGGTTACACGTCAAGTTTTACTTTTGACCTCAAATTAAGGCATACTATTATTCTATAGTTCGTTAGCAAGAAGGGAGTCTCCGATGTCCAAGTTTGATGAAATTATGAAGCGGTCTGGTTACTCAAAAGCGACAGTGTCACGAGTGATTAACCATTCTCCGCATGTTAGTGATGAAGCAAGACAGATCATAACGGATATTATGAAACAGTTGAATTATATTCCCAACCGGAATGCGGTATCGTTATCGACAGGGCAAACAAAGCAGATTGGAATTGTGACCTCTACCACAGGTGAGATCATTCTTACCTTCATGAATCAATTCATTGATACAGCCATGGATTTTGGGTTTCAGACGATTATCTATACATCCCGTGGAGATCCGGAGATTGAATTGCAGGCGTTCGAAGATCTGCGCAGTAAACGAGTCGATGGGCTAGTTATTATTGCTTGTGTTAATGATCCTCGGAAATTAAAGGCGTATATGGAATACGGTCCGATTGTCTCCTGGCAGCGAATGGGGAATGACGAGATTCCGTCTGTTGCTATGGATCAGGCAGAAGGGTATAAGTTAGCTCTGGAGCATCTGGTTTCGAGAGGATACACCCGAATTGCAAATGCATTTGGCAGGGCTGAAAGTTTGAATACCCAGAGCCGCCGTGAAGCCTATGAATCTTTCATGAAGAGCAGAGGGTTGCATGTGTGGACTGAAGCATATCAATATTCCGTATTTAGCTCCTCCGATGGCGAAGAAGCGATGCGAAGAATGGCTGAGGGGCCAGAACTGCCACAGGCCGTATTATGTTCAAATGATTATGCAGCCATCGGCATTCTTAGTGAAGCACGCAGACGGAAAATTCAGGTACCGGAACAACTCGCCATTGTGGGGTTTGATGATATCGAGCTTTCCCGTGTTCTTGGAATCACGACCATACACAATCCGATTGCGGAGCAAGCCACCCAGGCTTTCCATCAATTGTGGGCCGTATTGGGTAAAACGGAGTTACAGACCGAACAGCTGACATACCAGCTGATTGAGCGTGAGACGACTTGAATCCGTAAGACCTGATGTGGGAATCTGGTTTTATGGATTCAATAATTATTCAAATTTGAAGCATCTTCGAATCGGACACATACGTTATACTGAATATGAGCTTCAGAACGACATATCTGTACAGAGATGTGGCGTGAGGTTTTTGTATCATGTTACAAGTTACATATTTCACAAACGATTAGCATGAAAGGTGAGAATGGACTTTATGAAGACAGTGACAGGCCGATTCAGAATTGCGGGCATATGGGAGGGTGTATCCTTACTTCTGTTGATTTTTATTGCTATGCCTCTGAAATATTTTGCAGATATCTCTTCCGCTGTAGCCGTAATGGGCATGATTCATGGTATTTTATTTCCTTTGTATCTTATTGCACTAGTGCATTTGGCTCTGGTCAAAAAGTGGAAGATAACACGCTGGTTAATGGGTGGACTCGCCGGTCTACTGCCGTTTGGTACTTTTGTATTCGAATCTTATCTTCGAAAGAGAGATTGGAAATAAAAATCAATAAGAATAAATGAAAGCAGGCGACTAATTCAGATGTTATCCGAATTGTCGCCTGTTACTTTCTGTACAAGTTCTACTTTACTGTACCTTGCTGACGATCGGACAATAAGCTGACTCCAATATCGCCAGAGGCATTCGACACAGGTGCATATGCTGAGAAGGAAGTAACAACTACCAGAGCAGTGAACAGAAATAAGAATGATTTTTTCATACCATAACCTCTTTCATATGGGGATATATTCCATTTGATTCTAACGCATATAGGCTACACTTGAAAAGAAAAAGTTTAAATGAGCAAGCTATTGAATGACTGAAAGGGTTGAGCTTCTATGAAAGATATTCATGAGTTAACATCCATAGAAATGGTTGAAGAAGTTATTCAACAACATGAATTGGTTTTTTTGTATGTATCTCGTCCAGAGTGCAGTGTATGTCACGCTTTACTTCCTAAGATCAGGATGTTGCTTGAACCTTATCCATCGGTATACCTGGGTCACATTAATGCTAATGAAGTGGAAGAGGTTGCTTCCAAGTTTCTTATTTTTACCGTTCCAACAATGATCATGCTTGTGGAGCAGAAGGAATATATTCGAGCAGATCGTTTTGTTCGCTTGGAACGTCTGGAAGAGCAGTTGCAACAGATTCACTCCATGTATATCCAAGATGAGGAATAGAAAGCTAAACCTTCATGAACGGCGGCTCATACATGAGCCGTTTTTTTGCGCCCGCAGTGGCCTATAGCTATGAATAAAGTATATGATGCCTGAACTCGCAAATTAAAGTGTTGCCATGAAAACGGTTTTATGATAATTTAAACATTATAAAAACGTTTTTATAGTAAAGGAACAAAACTTATGGCAAAGATAACGATTAAAGATGTAGCAAGGGAAGCGGGCGTATCCATATCTACGGTCTCCAACGCCTTGAATGGTGTGGATGTCTTGAACCCGGAGACGAAATCACATGTTCTTAAGGTGGCAGAGCGTTTAAATTATGTGCCCAATCTGAATGGCAAGCTATTGAAGTCCGGTCAAACCAAAATGCTCGGTTTTTTCACCACAAGTGTATCAGGTCCGTATTTCTATAAGCTGGTTGAGTCAATGTCTCGCGAATGTGATCGTCTTGGGTATGGTTTGAATGTATTTGTGACCAAGGATAAACACGTTATTATGAGTAATATTTTGGGTCGGCGGGTGGATGGTGTCATTATCTACGAAGAGCTTCGGATTGATGAGCAAGATATTATCGCCATGGAGAAAGACAAGATCAAGGCGGTTTTTCTGGATCGGGTCTATCAGAGTGATACGATGGGAAGTGTCATTTTTGACTCGTACGTGGCGGCTTATGAAGCTACCAAGTATTTAATTGGGCTGGGGCACAAGAAAATTGCTTATATTTCGGGTGTGGACACGATGTTTGACAGTGTGCAGCGTAGAGACGGCTATTTGGCTGCCTTGCATGAATACCAGCTTCCAATCGATGAAGATTACATTATACAAGGGTATTTTGAGGAGGAGAGCACGTATAGTGCGATAAAATCTTTTCTTCATTTGCACCCCGGCAAGCGACCTGATGCATTTCTTGCAGGGAATGACTTGAGTGCAATTGGCTGTATGCATGCGTTGAAGTCTGAGGGCTTTGAAGTGCCTCAAGATGTTAGTGTCGTGGGTTTTGACGATATTGATATCGCACAGTATTTTTCTCCACCACTCACAACGGTAAGAAATCAAATTGCAAGACAGGGTATCCTGGCAATCAATCAACTGGTGGGTATGATTAAGGAGAAAGAACAAGGGGCTGCGCAAAAATTGGCGGGTGAGCTGGTGGTTAGAGGTTCAAGCCATGTGAAGATCGACCGGAAAGACTACCGTACATAAGTTGACTCAGCTTCTTCTCCGGTCTTTTTTTACATAAATAAAAACAAAGGGGTTTTTTATGTCGAAAAATAAAAACGTTTTTATATAAATGTATGTATGATGGAGGGGAGTAAAAAAACGTGGATAAATTAGCCGTAGAGACATCAACCGGTAAAAATGCGATCAGTCCCAATGGGAAGAAACCCATCGGACAACGGATTAAAGAATTCATAGTCGATTATCGGAGACAATGGGAGATTCAATCGATGATTATCCCAGGCATTATCTTTATGATTATTTTCTGTTATATCCCGATTTACGGTTTGACAATTGCCTTCAAAAATTACACGGTCATTGATACGCTGGCTACCGCTCCTTGGGTAGGGCTGGATAATTTCAGAATCATTTTGTCAGACAAATATTTCTGGGATGCGGTCGTGAATACGCTGGGGATCAGTTTTTTGAAATTAGGTATTGGGTTTGTCATTCCGATCATTCTCGCAATCATGATCTACGAGTTAAACAGCGGACGATTCAAGAAGTTTGTGCAAACGGTTTCATATTTACCTCACTTTTTGTCTTGGATCGTACTTGGGGGAATGCTGATCACCTGGTTTTCGACAACGGGCTTATTTAATCAGTTGTTACTTAGCCTGGGAGTGATCTCGCAACCGCAGAACATCTTGCTGGATGCAGGCAAGTATTGGTGGATTGCTACGTTATCGGATATTTGGAAAGAAGCAGGTTGGGGAACGATTCTGTATCTGGCGATCATGGCAAAGATTGACCCAACGTATTATGAAGCTGCCAAAATTGATGGTGCAAGCCGTCTTAGACAGATCTGGAATATCACATTGCCCAATATGAAATCAATCATAAGCCTAAATCTGATTTTAACTGTAAGCGGTTTATTAGGGTCAAATCTGGATCAGACCCTGGTTCTCATGAACTCCCAGAACCGCGATAAAGCGGAAGTCATCAATTCGTACGTCTACCGTATGGGGATGTCTCAGGGTGACTTTTCATATGCAACGGCCGTTGGCTTGGGTGTCTCCATCATCTCTGTCATTCTGCTCGTCACGGCAAACAAAATCACAAGCAAATTAAACGATAATCAATCTGTGTTGTAGAAGGAGGCATCCCGCGTGAATGGAAAGGTGGCAAAAGAAGATCTTGATAGTCGGATCTTTGATACCTTAAATATGATTTTGTTAATCATCTGTACGATCGTTATTCTGGTTCCGCTCTGGAATGTCATCATCTCTTCCTTTAGTTCAGGCAAAGCGTTGGCGGAAGGTGGGTTCATCTTCTGGTCACCGGAATTCTCGCTGGAGAATTACAGAGCGGTATTCAATGATCAGGGCATCTGGCAGGCCTTCTTCATATCGGTGTCCAAAACAACGATTGGCGTTGTTACACATGTGTTCTTTTGTGCCATGGTTGGTTACGGTCTGAGCAAAAAGTACATAAGAGGCCGTAAATTATACGTTGCCATGGGTGTTATTACAATGTTCTTCTCCGGTGGCATGATCCCGACGTATCTGTTAATCAAATCACTTGGCCTGCTTAACAGCTTCTGGGTGTACATTATCCCGGCGTTATTCAGCTTCTATGATGTCGTGATTCTGATGAATTTCTTCCGGAATGTCCCGGATTCTCTGGAAGAATCGGCCAAGATTGACGGCGCAGGCGATTGGCATATTTTCCTGAAAATCTTCATTCCACTCTCCATGCCTGCCATGGCTACGATTGCGCTATTTAATGGGGTGGGGCAATGGAACGACTTTATGACAACCAAGTTATATATTACCGATCAGTCACTGTATCCACTTCAGATGATGTTGTACGAGATTATCGTACAGTCACAGACACAATCCATGCAAAATGTCGGGGGTTCAGCTGTTATTGAAACAACGACCAAAGGCGTGCAGTTGGCCACCATTGTCATTACAACACTCCCTATCGTGCTGATCTATCCCATCGTTCAGAGATACTTTATCTCGGGAATGATGCTCGGAGCAGTCAAGGAATAGGAGCAACAAATACCCCATTTTGAGGAGGAACAAAAATATGTTGAAGTTGAATAAGGCATCAGGCAAAAAAGGGATTAAATTGCTCGCAACACTGCTCACAGCCGTACTTATGATTACAGGTTGCAGTGGTGGATCGGGTGGCTCTAGTGAAGGGAACTGGGTATCCATTGAAGATCGTTATACGGTCGACCCGGAAAAGCCAGCTTGGCAGTTGGATAAAAAGGAAGAGGCTACCGACCTGACATGGTACGTCAATGCGGACTGGTGGAACACTGATTTTGGCAAGGACATTGTTACCAAGAAAATCAAAGAGGATCTGAACATCAATATTAAATTCATCACAGGTGATGATACCAAGTTAAACACCTTTTTCGCAGGTGGAGATATGCCTGACTTGCTGACCGTATTTGACTCGAATTCTCCTGTGGTACAAAAAGCTGCAACTTGGGCGATGCCGCTGAACGATCTGGCGGAAAAATATGATCCTTACTTCAATAAAGTTGCGGCTGCCGATACATTGAACTGGTTCCAATTGGCGGATGGTAAAACCTATGGTTACCCGAACTATTCCAATACACAAGAGGATTATGATAGCGGTAACATTCCTGCCAAAACGGCATTTATCATTCGTAAAGATGTGTACGAAGCTTTGGGTAGTCCGGTCATTGGAACGCCAGAAGAATTCCAGAATGTGATGAAACGAATTAAGCAAGAGTTCCCTGCGCTGATTCCATTCGGCTTTAATGCCGTAGGAGAAGGAACGGGTTCACTAGGGGATACGTTACAAGATTTCATCGGTGTTCCGTTGGAGACCGAATCAGGAGAATTCTATGATCGCAATCTGGATGAAGATTACCTCACGTGGTTGAAAACATTGAACACCGTGTATAGAGACGGCAATATCAGTGATGACAGTTTTGCCGATGATGGAACCGCTTTTGAAGAAAAAGTGAAGTCCGGTAAATATGCGACGATGCTGCTTGACGGTACACCTCAACAAGGAGGAAACTTGCAAATCTACATGAGTGCGAATCCAGGCAAAGAATATGTTGCTATCGATGGACCGCAGAGCACCAAAGGTAATGCACCAACATTGAATCAATCCGGAATAACCGGGTGGATGATCAATTTCATTTCCAAGGACTGTAAAGATCCGGCCAAGGCCATTCAGATATTCACATACTTGCTGAGTGAAGAAGGACAGACACTTATGAATTACGGGATCGAGGGGGAAACCTACCAAACCAAAGCCGACGGTAGTGTAGAATTGCTGCCAGCAGTGAAAGACCTGCAACTCAATAACGCGGATCAATTCAAAAAGGATTATCGGATGGGTGAATTTATGTTCTTCGGTCATGACCGCCACAAAGCACTCAGTGCAGATGCTTTTCCGGAAGCGATTAAACAGATGCAAGAGTGGGGCAAAGGCAAGCTGAAACCACACTTCATTCTGGAGAATATTAGCCCGGATCAAGGTACACCTGAAGCTCGTGCGTTGTCAGCAATCAATACGAAGTGGAATACAACGCTGGTCAGTATGGTACGGTCCAAGGATGATGCCTCGTATAACAATGCACTGGCTTCTTACAAGTCATTTTTAGGTGAGAACCGTTGGGAAGAGATTGTGAAGGTACGCAGTGAAAAGATGAAACTGAACAAAGAGAAACTAGGCGTTCAATAATAGAAATACAAAGGAGAATCCTATGACTACATTCAAAATGTACAAATCCACGGGTGAAGAAGAGTTATTCGTATCTCTATCCCAGGAGCAATTGAAACCACTGGATACTGATAAGGAGACAACGACGATCCATCTGGATGATCAGCTAACGTATCAGGAGATGGACGGATTTGGTGCTTCTTTTACCGATTCATCTGCCTATTTGATTAACCAAATCTTGAGTGAGGAGCAGCGTGATGAGGTCATGACCAGGCTTTTCCATCCGGAGAAAGGGATTGGGCTGTCGGTCATCCGTAATCCGATGGGCGCTTCGGACTATGCGAGAACGATATACAGTTACAACGATATGCCAGAACAGCAGACAGACCCGGAATTAACCCAATTCAGCATTATACATGATGAAGGGGACGTTATTCCTTTAACGCAAAAGGCGTTGGCATTGAACCCTGAACTGAAGCTGTTTGCTTCACCATGGAGTGCACCCGGCTGGATGAAAACGAGCGGATCCATGATCACTGGACAGCTGAAGGCTGAATGGTATCCCGTTTATGCTGAATATTTTGTGAAATACATTCAAGCATATGGCAAGCATGGATTACCCATCCATGCCATTACACCACAGAATGAGGCGCTTTATGAACCCGGGCACTATCCGGGTATGTTGATGCCAGCCGAGGCCCAAGCAGATTTTATCAAAAATCATCTCAAACCAGCCTTTGTGCAAAACGATATTCAAACCAAAATTCTCTGTTACGATCACAACTGGGATCAACCGGACTATCCACTGACCGTGCTGGAACAAGCGGGAGAGGAAGTGGATGGTGTAGCCTGGCATTGGTACGGGGGCGATGCTTCTGCTCAAACGAAGGTTTATGAAGCTTTTGCAGGGAAAGAAGTGCATTTCACTGAAGGTTCGGGTGGAGAGTGGATTCCGCCATTTGAGCAAGCTTTCTCAAATGTGATGCGAACGGGAATTCAGATTCTTCGCAATTACAGCAAGTCCTTTGTACTTTGGAATATGGCACTTGATGAGAACAACGGGCCAACCGTTCCTGGATTTGGCCGCAGTACGTGCCGTGGGATCGTACAGGTGAATCAGCAAACAAAGGAACTTACGTATACGCTTGATTATTATGCTCTGGCACATTTCAGTGCTGTGATCCGTCCGAAGGCTGTTCGGATCGAATCAATATCCAGTGATGATGGAATTTGTTCTGTGGCTTTTAAAAATGCCGATGGTTCCGTAGCTTTAGTCCTCTTCAATGATGGAGAGGAGACGGGCAACATACAGGTTAAGCTGCGCGACGATGTATTGATGCAGTTTCAGCTGGAAAGCAAGAGTGTCTTGTCCGTATTGATCACAGATTAATAAATAAATAGATGGAGTTATAAGTAGGCTTCATCAGAAATGAAACCAAAAGAAGCGATATCCGGAATGTACTCGGATATCGCTTCTTTTGGTGAAATTCATCTATTCAGGGTTATATTATACGGGCTGAATAGCGAGATGGGGTGTCCCACTACTCTCATCAACGAACAGTATATATTGGTTGCCAGCTGTCCCTGTTAAGACCAGACCGGGTTGACCTGCAACACCAGGATTGTAATATCTGAATTGTTGCAAAACGGGGAGGGAGACTGGAAGAGTAGGTTGATTAAGTGCCATTAATTGTGTAGCGGCCTTAACGCTATCTCCAGCTTCAATCACTCCGCCTACACCCAAATGGTTGACAATCGAGGAGCTGGCGTTGATTTGAAGGCTGCCTGTTATGGTCTGACTGCCATTGACGTTTAGATCGACACCAACGGTTTGATTACCATTAACTTGCAGATCTTGGTTAATGGTCTGATTACCGGTGACAAGGATGCTATCAAAAGTTGGCAAAGATATCATCTCCTATACAGTATTCATATATTCTATGAGGACAAGATCTGGAATGATCCGGGTGGCCACACATTATATACTTGGGATAAAGCCCCTTTTGCAAAAAAAGAGTTAGCGAAACACTATGTCATGCATATTGTAGGCAGAGAATGTTTTCGTATGGAACGGGAGGGTTTGCTATCCAAAAGAAGTCAAAAATGCAGGTTAAGTCCACGAAAAAGAAACGTTCAGTTCATGATGCGAACCGGTTATTCCTGAGACAGATGAATGTGGTTCTGAACAGGAAACTCAAATCCATGCGTAAACATATGGAAGTACAGCAATTGGAACTGAATCAGCAATGGCTGAAAATGATGCAGGTGGGAAGCATACCTACCCGAGAAGTACCAAAAGTGATCTATAAGGAGTTAAATGTGCTTCTTATCACTCCTTGTAATGACCGAGAAATGTCATCACATTGTGTCCTGATTGAACAGAGTCTGAAACATCTCGTGAGAAATGTGAATGAGATTAAATATATCGAAACCGTGTCAGCCTGTTTGTCTTCCTATGATGTTGACCTGATTATGGTTATCGGAAGCCGAGAAAACTTGCCGGATGAGAATATTACAGCATTAAGGACATCCACCGTGAAAAAGGCCATCTGGTTGTCTGCCGATCAACAAGTGAATCAAAGCGAAACTATTCTACCGATTTTTGATCACGTGTTTACACAACATTCAACCCAAATAAGCGATGATCAGCATCATATGGGAAGCACTGGTAGTCATGAACTGTTCATGCCACCTGATCCACATATATTCTGTCCGCAAGCTGTTCCCTCGGAGTACGAATCGGATGTTTATATCATCGGGGATGCAGAATCGGATGGCATCGTCAACGCTGTTGCCAAATCGGGTCTTTTGGATAACAAAAAGGTTCGGGTAGATGGAAAGGGTTGGGCACAGATCGGGGATTTCAAGCCTGTTCATACGAATGAAGCTCGTCAGATGTTATATAACGGAAGCAAACTGGTTATTCATCGTGGCGAATCAATCAAAAACGTGATGGAAATTGCCGCATGTGGGACGTTTCAACTCATAGGACCATCTGTGAATCAGAGCAACGTGATTGACCTTAGTAACTTTCAACAATACAACTCTTGTGAAGAGCTCACTCAGAAGTTTGAACTTTACTGGCATAGTGTTGATGCAAGGAGACTGGCCGCTAGCCATGCTCTGGCATACATGAAATATAATCAATCCCATCTACAAAAAACATTGCGACTGCTGGATATCATTTTCATATAAATCATCCCAAAAATCACAGGAGCGTAGGCTGCATCATGTTGCTGCATTGGAGGAGTTCTGATTGAAGGTAATTGCTCTGCATCTGCCCCAATTTCACCGGATTGAGGAGAACGACCGATGGTGGGGGGACGGTTTTACCGAATGGACGAATGTAAAAAAAGCCGCGCCTTTATATTCGGGTCATCATCAGCCTAAACAGCCATTTCAGGGGAAATATTATGACCTTTCCGATCCAGATGTACGAAAGTGGCAAGCGGAAACGGCTAAACAGCATGGCATTTATGGATTTTGTTATTATCATTATTGGTTCAAAGGCAAGCGTTTGCTGGAAAAACCAGTGAATGAAATTTTGGATAGTGGGGAGCCTGATTTTCCTTTTTGTTTGTCTTGGGCCAATGAGACATGGACAAGAAAATGGGATGGGCAAGAATCCGATATTCTCATGGCCCAGAATTATGGGGATCGAGAGGATTGGGAAGAACATTTCAATTATTTGGTAAAAGTATTTAAGGACAAACGATATATTCGAGTGGAAGGTAAGCCGTTGTTTGTGATCTATCGACCAGCCAGTATTCCGCAATGTGAGGAAATGATTCAGTTTTGGCGTGAATTGGCTTTGAAGCATGGCCTGAAAGGGATTCATTTTGTGCAGACCATTGGTGGATTCCCTACATTTAATCGTCAGGTCTTTGATGCGAGTATGGAATTTGAACCGCATTATACGTTTGCACATGGACATATGAATGGAATCTGGATCGAAATGAACATCAAGGGACAGCAGCATATTGCTGTGAATTACGACAAGGTATGGTCCTCCATTCTCGAACGAACACCACACCGTAACGGAGAAATTGTCTATCCAGGTGCTTTTGTCAATTGGGATAATACACCGCGGAGAGGTGTTGACGGACAGAGTACGCTCGGGGCCACCCCAGAGAAGTTTGGGCTGTATCTGTCCAGACAGATGGAACGAGCGAGGACGCTGTACAAAAGTGAATATCTTTTTGTTAATGCCTGGAATGAGTGGGCGGAAGGGGCATATCTTGAGCCGGATCAAAACTATGGTTATGCTTATTTGAGCGAACTCAAGAAAGTAACTCAGCATGAATCGAACAGAAACAAGTCTATAGGAGGGAGTTCCGAATGAGGGAACTCTCTCTTTGCTTTGGCTTATTTATAGACCATGTTTCGTTGTAAGTACCGTTTGTTGTTTGCGGTATTCCGTTGGAGTTAACCCTGTATGCTTTTTGAACTGTCTGGAGAAATAATACAAATCACTGAAACCGAGATGCTCGGCGATGGTGGTTATTGTGTTCGGGGTGCACGCCAGCAACTCCTTGGCCTTATCGATTTTTTTGCCAGTAATATAGAGGATCGGAGGAACTCCGATCTGCTGCTTGAAGAATCGAATGAAATAATTCGGATGCATGTAGGCGATCTGGGCCAGATCCTGAACCGAAATATTCTCTTCGATGTTGGAATCAATATAAGCCAGAATGGTGGACAGTTTCTCCATGACAGGCACGTTAATAAAAGAGATCTGATCCAGATCCAGATTCATTATATAGTGAGACAGTAGCTCGGTTAGTTTGCTCTTGGCCATCATATGGCCATAGACTTCATCGGATTTTGCATATGTAAGGATACTGCTGAAGATTGCTTGAATCAACTCAGGTTGATCTATCGTACAGATGTGTGGGAATTTCAGAATTTGGAACAGATTGATTCCACCAACCTTCGCGCTAAAGTGACACCAATATTTGAGAAAAGGACTTTCATTAATGGCAGAGTAAGACTGTTGGATCCCCTCTGGCATTAAAATAAGTTGATTAGGTGCAGGGTAATACTCCTCATCCCCAATTTTGAGCCAACCTTCACCTTCGCATATGAAATAAAACTTGCTGTAATCGGGCGTGTAATCCAGATCCCGCCAATCCGTATCACACCGATTGTAATTGACCATGAATAATTCGACTTGGAGATTGGACAGGTAGTTCGTAAGCAAAGTTTGGTGATTCATACTTTTCATCTCCATACAAGGTTATTATTGTCCATCTAAAAGTTAGTGTTCTGCATGTCTATCTTTCGGCCGTAGCACTACAATACAACTACAGACAATAACAGAAGGGATGAGAACATCTCATGGACAAAAACGAATATTTGCAACATATTGAAGCAACGATTGAGAGCGGTAAATTCAAGGACAACTGGAGTTCGCTTAGCACCTTCCAAGTACCCGAATGGTACCCAAAAGCGAAATTCGGCATATTCATTCACTGGGGGCTATATTCTGTACCGGCCTATGATAGCGAATGGTATTCGCGAAATATGTACATACAAGGCACCAAAGCTTATGAACATCACCTTGAGGTGTATGGACCTCATAAGGGCTTTGGATATAAAGACTTCATTCCGATGTTTCGTGCAGAGAAGTTCGATGCAGACGAATGGGCAACGTTATTCAAACAGGCTGGAGCCAGATATGTTATGCCTGTGGCTGAGCACCATGATGGTTTTCAGATGTACAAAAGCTCTATCTCTCACTATAACACATATGAAATGGGCCCCAAACGGGATCTTCTGGGTGAGATGAAGGTTGCATACGAGAAGCAGGGGCTGACATTATGCGTGTCGTCTCACCGCGCCGAGCACTGGTTCTTCATGTCTCACGGGAAGGAGTTTGATTCAGATATTAAGGAACCCCTGGAGCGTGGGGATTTCTATTGGCCTGCCATGCCTGAACCCAAGGATCACTTCGACTTGTATGACTCACCTCCAACCGAGGAGTATCTGGAGGACTGGTTGATTCGCTGCTGTGAACTGGTCGATCAATATCAGCCAAAGGTCTTTTATTTTGATTGGTGGATTCAAACGGTTGCTTTCAAACCCTATCTTAAAAAATTTGCTGCCTATTATTATAACAAAGGCGAAGAATGGGGCGTGCCTGTTGCTATCAATTATAAACATGAGGCCTACATGTTTGGTAGTGCCGTTCCGGATGTGGAGCGGGGACAGTTCGCTGAGCTTAAGCCCTATTTTTGGCAAACGGATACAGCTGTTGCTAAAAACTCATGGTGTTATACGGAAAATAATAACTATAAAACGGCTGAAGAGATCATTCGGGATCTCGTCGATATTGTAAGCAAAAACGGAAATTTACTGCTGAACATTGGGCCCAAAGCAGACGGCAGCATACCGGAAGAAGATCGTGAGATTTTGCTGAGCATTGGCAAGTGGCTGGAAGTGAATGGGGAAGCGATCTATGACACGTCATTCTGGCGTACGTTTGGTGAGGGTCCGACAGAGGTGAAGGAAGGGCAATTCACGGATGGGGATACGAAGATATTTACGAGTGAAGATATACGGTTTACGTTAAAAGAAAGTACTCTGTATGCCACGGTTCTTGCCTATCCAGATAACGGGGTGGTGCAGATTAAATCCCTGAAGGAAAATTCTCATCATTTTCAAGGGGTCATTCAAGATATTCAGGTACTTGGTTACGAGGAACAACCGAAATGGGAGAGAACAGCGGACGCACTGACAATCACAACGACAACTGTGAAAAGTAATGCGCCTATTGTTTTCAAAATTAAATTGGACTAATCAACAAAGATAAATTAAATACTGTAAATATAAAAAGGGCGCATCCAGGAGTATTGTACTCATCGGATAGCGCTCTTTTGGTTGGGCTATATATAGGGCTGACTTCCATGCAAAATCCTCTCCGTGATAATGGAGGTTTCTCCAAGATGAAACTGTAATTCGGAAATTCACTTATATAATAATCACGAAATTCTTGCTTGCTAATATACTGATATCATCAAACCAGTGATGTTCGCCTGTAATGGATTGATTGAGACTCACTAAGGAGGATCTGCTAAAAAGATGAAACCAAAGAAACGCATCAGATATGGTTGGAGCGGATTTAAGAAAAAAAAAGCTGAGGACTGTGACCATCCCCAAGAGCAGCACAAAGAACACCATCACGAGCACCATCATAACCACCACAATCATCATCACAATAACCACCATCATAAGTGTTTTGACAAAGAAGCCGAATTCCTTCTCAAATTAATTGGTGAGTTGAAAGGAGCAATTGTACAGGTTTTTGCGAATCCCTCGCCTCACAATGTTTCACTTCTGATTGAGGTACTGCGTAAATTACTGGCTCTGGTTCATTGCTCGGATTTGAAAAAGGGAACCAAGGCAGATCTCGAAGCGATCTTGGAGCTTACCATTGTATCTGCAGAGGCCGTTCCATTTTCTCCGATCAGTGTGGGAACCAATTTGCAGCAATTGCTGGATGTGCTCCTATCTGTCATTTTACAGGGGAATATCGATTCGGCTGAGAAAGATCAACTGGTCATTTTGATTCGGGCGACCGAATTGGCAATCACAACAGGGCTTAGAAACATAGGCAGTCAAGGTCCGGCAGGACCTGCAGGACCAGCGGGTCCTCAGGGCGTACCTGGTCCACAAGGCCCGGCTGGCGTTGCTGGTGCTCAGGGTGGTGTAGGTCCAGCTGGTACACCGGGAGCTGCTGGTGCCCAGGGACCCGCAGGTGCGACAGGTGTTACTGGCGCAACGGGTGCGGCAGGCCCAGCAGGTGGCGCAACAGGAGCGACAGGTGTAACGGGGAGTACAGGAGCTGTTGGGGCAGCGGGCGTTACAGGAGCAACAGGTGATCCTGGCGTAGCAGGAGCCACCGGAGTCACAGGGAATACGGGTGCAGCTGGACTTGCGGGAGTCACCGGGGCAACGGGTGTGACAGGAGATACGGGTGCAGCCGGAATTGCAGGGGTAACCGGGGCTACCGGCGCAACTGGGATTGCGGGAGTAACTGGCAGCACTGGTGTTACTGGGGCTACGGGTTCTGGAGCCATCATACCGTTTGCTTCTGGCGGACCTGCCATATTAACAACGATTCTTGGTGGACTGGTTGGAACGACAAGTCTTATCGGTTTCGGCAGCTCGGCAACAGGAGTCAGCATTCTGGGTGGCACGATTGATTTAACGGGAACGATTGTCGGACCACTCATTAACTTTGCGTTCTCTGTCCCACGGGATGGCGTTATAACTTCGATTGCTGCCTATTTCAGTACCACAGCAGCCTTGGCCTTGGTCGGTTCAACGGTGACCATCACTGCGCAATTATTCAGTTCACCTACTCCTGATAATGCATTTACTGCGGTTCCGGGGGCGGTCGTTACACTGGCACCTCCACTCACCGGTATTATTGCTTTGGGTAGTATCTCCAATGGCATAACAACCGGATTGACTATACCTGTGACTGCACAGACACGTCTGCTACTGGTGTTCTCGGCAACGGCAGCCGGACTCACACTTGTGAATACGGTTGTCGGGTATGCAAGTGGCGGCGTGAACATTACATGATGAGATATAAATTTTGAGATGAACGACATGAGAGTTCTCATGTCGTTCTTTTTCTTGATTTGAAATTTTGAGTGTCAGGTCTTGGTTATATAGAACTACTAAAAACTATTATTCATCAAAAAAAATGCATGAATACGAAAAATAAGCTGAAATACGTAAGCGACATCAGACACATAAAAGCATTAAATAGACTTATTTTCTATAATTTTCAATAA
The DNA here is from genome assembly GCF_037977015.1 of Paenibacillus sp. FSL K6-1122. Classification (NCBI taxonomy): domain Bacteria; kingdom Bacillati; phylum Bacillota; class Bacilli; order Caryophanales; family Paenibacillaceae; genus Paenibacillus; species Paenibacillus sp. FSL K6-1122. The sequence continues at coordinate 3,327,549 of NZ_CP150272.1, forward strand.
AGTGCTTGTATATATCGAATAATGATTTTATACTATACCAATAAAATCCAATTAAATTCCTAATCGACTATTATATGTAATTAAAATGTTTAACTACTCACTCGAATCACGATCGAAAGTCATATCCACCACTCCTTAGCAAGCGTTCTGCTAACGCTCCAGATTACCCTTCCACATGAATGCTTACAGACATTCACTCTCATTGGATTATTCAAACACCCAAACTATTCACTCACATAGTTTAATCCGATTCATTCAATCTCCTAAACTTCCAAGTAAAAAATCATAGACTGATCTGTTATCTCTTCTGACTCATATTGATCCCTAACCAGACCTGTAAAGGAGGTGAGGCTTTATGTGAAATCCAGGGTATCTATTTCGTACGCAATAAAGGTTATTTTACCGTTTCATTCTGCAGAGAAGGGCATATGTACCAGACTAAATTAAAAAACCGGGTAAAAGGAGTGGAAAAGTTTGATAAAGATTAATCGGTTACGCAAGCCCATCTCCATGGGGCTCTCGCTTCTCCTTGCATTTTCGATCATTCATCCGGTTTCAGCTGAAAACTCCACATCATCCAAATTGGATATGAAATCTGGACTTGCCAAAGTTACGGAATCCAAAGTAAACGCCAAGTTGACCAAAGAATTTGATGGTAGTGAATATGTGACCTATCTGGTGAAAATGAAGGAACAGGTGGATACAGCAGCAGTCTCCAAACAGGCCCTTGAAAAGGCGACCATCGCCAAACAAACGGCTTCAGCCACAAAGCTGTCCGTTCGTAATTCGGTCGTCAGCTCTCTGCGAGAAACAGCCTCGCGTACACAATATCAATTGGAAACTTATCTGGAAAAGGAAGTTGACCTGGGTAAGGTCAAAGAATATAAAAGCTATTTTATCGTCAATTCACTGGCAGTAACGAGTACCAAAGAAGTCATGGAACAGATTGCGCTGCTGCCTGAGGTGGAGAAGATTCTACCGAATGAGACGAGATACTTACAGAAAGCCGAAGTGAGTAAAGAACCAGCGAATGCGGCATCAGGCAAAGATGTTGTCCAAACGCCAACTAAAGACTCTTCAGTCGGAGTCAAAGACAAAGAGCCTGCTGCAAAGGACAAGCTTGCGACAGAAAACGTGGAATGGAACCTGGATTACATCAATGCGCCAGCCGTGTGGGATCGGGGCATCGATGGAACAGGGATTGTTGTTGCCAATCTGGACAGTGGTGTGGATTATACCCACCCGGCGCTTCGCAGCAAATGGCGGGGACTGGATGCTTCGGGCAATATCGTTGATCCCGAACTGAGCTGGTATGATCCGCACAGTAATGCTTCCCTCCCTGCGGACGGAGACGGGCATGGTACGCACACGATGGGTACGATGGTTGGCTCTGAAGCAGATGGAACCAATCAGATCGGGGTTGCTCCCGGTGCGAAATGGATTGGTGTGCGGATATTCAATCCGGAAACAACAGATGCCATTATTCTGGATGGCGGACAATGGTTGATCGCTCCAGTCGATGCGGAAGGTAATCTGCATCCTGAACTTGCACCGGATGTCGTCAACAACTCATGGGGCGGAGGCGCAGGATTGGATGAATGGTTCCGACCGATGGTGCAAGCTTGGCGTGATGCTCAGATTTTCCCGGAATTCTCCGCAGGAAATGTGAGACTGGGTAACCCGGGCGGACCTGGTTCTGTTGCTAACCCAGCCAACTATCCTGAAAGTTTTGCTACAGGAGCAACCGATATCAACGGAAATCTGGCTTCGTTCTCCCTGCTGGGCCCATCCCCGTATGGTGAGATCAAACCGGAAGTATCTGCCCCTGGTGTGAATATCCGTTCATCAGTTCCGGGCGGTGTATATGAGGGAGGCTGGAACGGAACGTCCATGGCAGGCCCGCATACAACTGCGCTTGCTGCACTGCTGCTTCAGGCCAATCATTCCCTTACGGTGGATCAGCTGGAGCAGATCATTACAGATACAGCCACGCCGAGAACGGATAGTCAGTATCCGACCTCTCCTAATAACGGCTACGGTCACGGCATTATTAATGCCCTTGATGCTGTGGGTTCTGTACTCGAAGGGATCGGCACAGTATCCGGCAGAGTGGTTACGGCCGGAGATGATCTGGAAGAGCCGGTACTGGCACATACCCCTGTTAATTCTGCCTTTACAGGCATTGATATACCATTAACTGCTCATGTGACAGATAACGTCGCGGTAGTCTCCGTCGAGGCTTTTGCCAAAACGACAGGCACCAACCAGTATGTCTATCTGCCGATGAACCGGATTGCTGGAGATAACAAAGATGGAACGTATACAGCGACAATCCCTGCTTTTCTTATTGAACCGCAAGGTGTGGAGTATTATATCCGCGTGAACGACTACGGCAACAACGGATTCGAAAGTCAGGTATATAAAGTGGATGTGTCCAATGGTGTTCAGCCAGGATATCTTCAGGATTTTGAAGAAGATCAGCTTGGATTCACGACTGGCGGAACCGGAAGTACCTGGGTATGGGGAGCACCAACCAGTGGTCCTGGAAGTGCATACTCCGGTGACAAGGTGATTGCAACCAATCTGCAAGGAACTTATATGGCGAATAGCAATGCATATCTGCTTGCGCCGCCTATTGATCTAACCGAGAGTGCAGAAGGGGCGTTATTATCCTTCAAGCACTGGTATGACCTGGAGAATAACATCGACTTCGGCAAGGTATACATCGCTTCCGAGGATAGCGATTATGTGTTCCAAGAGCTGTTAACCTTCACGGGTACAGGCGGCAATTGGAAGACACAATATGTGGATCTTCGCGAATACGCGGGACAGCAGGTGTTCATCAAATTCAATCTGACGAGCGATAATTCATTGCAAAAGGCTGGCTGGTACATTGATGATTTCGCTGTAGAAGAACTGGATGAGATTGCTCCGGGCGCTCCTGCCGGATTGTCTGCGACGGCCGATATTCTTGGTAATGTAGCCTTGAGCTGGACTGGTCCGAGCGATGAGGATCTCGAATCCTATGTGGTATATCGGTCCACAACTGCAGGTGCAGGTTATGAATCCATTGGAACTGCAACAGGAACAACGTTTACAGATACGGCTACGGTGACAGATTCGACGTATTATTATACCGTTGCCGCACTTGATTATAGTGGCAATGAAAGTGACAAATCGAATGAGGTATCCATTACAGTAGAGGTGCCTCAGGATATCTACATCGATCATTTCGATGGCAGTGATGATAATGGCTGGACTCATTCAGGAACCAAAGATGAGTGGGAACGCGGTATTCCGGTAACGGGACCTGCCACCGCGGTTTCTCCGCCGAATGTCTGGGCGACTGATCTCGACAATACGTACGAGAGCGGCTCCAACTATTCACTCGTATCTCCGGTCATTGATTTGACGGATGTGTCCGAAGGAACACTTACGTTTAATCATTGGTACGAGATTGAGAGTGGATACGATTACGGGTATGTGGAAGTCACCAAGGATGGTGGAACCACATGGTCAGAACTGGGCAAATTCTCACATAGTACCAACGGTAAACAATGGACACCTGTATTTTATGATCTGGATGCACTTACCGGTAATGAAGTTCAATTCCGGTTCCGCCTGACCTCAGATAACAGTGTTGTGAAGACAGGCTGGTTCATTGATGATTTCCGTGTACTGGGAGTTGCTGCGGAGACGGTAACGGAGGACAGTGCGGTTGTGCTTAACAATGACAAACCAAAACCGTCCTATGATAATCCATGGTACAAAATTTCGCGGACAGACAAAGCGGAATTTAACAAAACGAAACAGCCACAACCGGAAGTTGAAAAACCAGGAACAGGTTCGGTTAATCCACAAAGCCTGCCTGCAAGTGCAACGGTTACCGTACTGGAAACCGGACGTTCGGTGAAGACAGATCCAGCTACAGGCAAGTATAACTTCACACACGTAGCAGGTGATTACACGTTAAAAGCTGAAGCATATGGATATTATCCTCGAACTCAGCAGGTGACGATTACAGATGGCAATGGAGCCAAAGCCAACTTTAATCTGGAAGCAATTCCGCATGGGCAGATTGAAGGTGTAGTAACGGATGAGCGGACAGGACAACCACTGGCTGATGCTTCCGTTCTCGTGGTGGAAGATGCGAATGTAGGTGAAGTTCGCACAGGTTCAGATGGCAGCTTCGATATTCAGGTATTGGAAGGAAGTTATACCCTATCCATCCGGGCTGCAGATTATTACAGTAAAACCGTTACTGTGACAGTCCCTGGTAATGGTACGGCTGAGGCAAATGTTGCCTTAAAACCATTCATCGGTTTCCCTGGGGAAATTGCTTATGATGATGGAACAGCAGAGAACGCACGAGCTTTTAATGCTGCGGATAACGCTTGGGCAGTTCGAATGACACCAGAGCTGGAGACCGCTCAACTGACAGGTGCATCGTTCCGATTCTGGAACACCGAATGGCCTGTACCTGGAGGTACAGCGTTCCAATATGCCGTATATGATGCATCGGGTGCGGGCGGAGCTCCGGGACGGCAACTGGCTGGACCATTTGACGGTACTGCACTTCGTAACGATCAATGGACAACCGTTGAATTCCCAGAACCGGTCATTGTAACGGGTGACTTCTATATCGTGTATGTACAAAGCGTAGCCGGAACAAGTGCTCCGGGACTCGCTACCGATGAGAATGGTACGAATGCTGGTCGAAGCTGGCAGCGTGTAAGCGGAGCATGGAGTACTTCACCGGTAGAAGAAGGCAATTACATGATTCGTGCAGTCGTGAGATATCCGGTAAATGCACCTGTGCTCACAGTACCTGCAAACACGTATACGAATCAATCAACCTTCACTGTGTCGGGAACGTCTCCGGCATCTGGAGCTCAGATCAAGATTTACAACGGCAAGGATCTGGCTGGCACCACAACAGTGGCAAATGGGAAGTTCTCATACGGTGTGAAGCTCCGTTCTGGCATTAATGCGATTACTGCGGAGGCAGTGGTAGACGGTAAAACAACGGACCGTTCACTCCCCGTTGTCATTATTCTGGATCAGACCAAACCACAATTGACGATTCTCACGCCAGCTCAAGGGGATCGCATCAATGCAGAAGTTGTTCACGTAACGGGTAATGTCGTGGAACAATTCCTCGATAAGGTAACCGTTAACGGACAAACCGTACAAGTGGGCAAAGACAGAAGTTTCAGTCACCGTGTATTGGTCAATGAAGGCGAGAACACAATTACCATTACAGCAACCGATATCGCTGGTAACAAAACGACGGTAACCCGCACCGTCTATGTGGAAACGGCGTTGCCAGAACTTAAGAATATTACGCCAGCTGAAGATGTTCGAATCACATCAGGGGAGAGTGTCACCGTTTCGTTTGACAGTAAACCTGGTCTGCAAGCATCTTTCCGTATTCAGTTACCGCTGAATCTGAATGCCCAAGGGGCAGGAGAGATTCCATTGGTGGAGACTGAACCTGGTCGTTATACGGGTACGTACACAACACCTTCATCCCTTGTTCTGGATGGTGGAGTCATTGTGATTCGCGCTCAGGATGCAGCAGGCAACAAAGTAGAGGCGGAAGCAGCTGGACGATTGTTCGTCAGCGCAGCACAAGAACAATCCGTTCCAGAACCAGATTCGAGCCCTGAAGAGAATGGAACGGAAGTGAGTCCACCGTCCGCTGAGGGTCTGCAACCTTAATTATGCAAAGTATGACTTGGATGATAACTGCGTTTTGACCATCTAAGCAAGAAGCCGATAAGCCGAGGTATCAGGGCTTGTCGGCTTTTTGTTGTCTCGATTCACAACTGACGCCTAAGATTAATGAAGCATCCATCGGGTTGCTTTTTCTTTTGCTCTCATATGACAGCAGGTGAGTTGTCTCCTTTCTTCACATTAATGATATAACATGATATATTAGGATGTAGAACATGAGAAGTATGGGTATTTATGGAGGTGCTTGTATTGGGGAAAGATTCGGCATCCAAGCCGATGTATGAACAGATCTTTGAATCCTTGCGTGAACGGATACAGCTTCATCAATATCAAGTGGGTGAGCGTGTTCCTTCGGAGAAGGAATTATGTGATGAATTCGGAGTTAGCCGGATTACAACTAAAAAAGCACTTGAGATGCTGGCAAGTGAACAATTAATTGTTCGTCAGCCGGGACGGGGTTCTTTTGTAGCTGATACGGCAGATGTGTTACAAGAAAGATCTAACAGACCTGCTCCGCGTGCTGCGGTTAAAGATCCAGAAAAGAAGCTGCTCATTGGGCTGGTCATCACTAACTTCAGCGATATGTATGGTACAGAACTGTTATATGGCATGGAAGAAGCTTCGCGAGAGCATGATTGTTTTCTCGTACTTAGACGTTCCTTCGGGATTCCCGAGCAGGAGGAACAGAGTATTCAGGAACTGCTGGAACTGGGTGTGGATGGATTGATTATTTTCCCGGCACAGGGTGAATATTTCAGCGATGAGATTTTAAAACTGGTCGTTAATAAATTCCCGTTTGTCCTGATTGACCGGTACTTGAAAGGAATTCCGGCTTCATCTGTCAGTACGGATAATGTAGGCGCGGCGCGAGAAGGGACGAATTATCTGTTCAACCTCGGTCACCGACACATCGCTTTTCTGACGCAGCCTCCGGCGAACACTACACCGATTGAAGAACGAATTGAAGGAATCATTGAGGCTCATCATGATCAAGGGGTGCTGGTGAACAGGGAACTGTGGTTAGAATCTTTTCTTTCGACACTGCCAAGTGTGTTTGATCCTCAAGTCGAGGTCCGTGATGTGGAGACATTGGTGGAACATTTACAGAAATATCCCCAGATTACTGCACTCTTTGCTGCGGAGTATCATATTGCTTTACTTGCAGAACAGGCAGCGGATCGGCTTGGTCTGAGGATCCCGGAAGATATGTCCATCATTTGCTTTGACAGTCCAAACGCTGCCGAAGGAAGCCGTGTAACCCATATGAGACAAAGCCAGTTTGATATGGGAAAACAGGCATTCGAGATGGTGCTTCAAAGTATGCAGAACAACGAAATGGCAGTGAACAGAGTTGTTTTGCCTGCCCGATTGGTGAAGGGTAAGTCAACGAGTATGGTGAAACAAAAGGGTTAATTATAACAACTTAATATTCATTGTGTTCAATCAGGGGCTTCGTATAAACGAGGCCTCTTTTTGGTGCGGATAAAATGGGGATAATTGCTTCAAATGGTATATTATTTAGTGTCGTTAAATTAAGATAACATGCTAATATACAAATAAATATATTGACATAACATTATATTCGTTTTAGGATGATGAAAGCGGTTAACAAACTGGATTACATAAGGAGGACAACATGCTGACACCCAGAGATGATCAAGAAATTTCTCCCTCAATATACGACATGATTGATCAGGTTAACAAACGTATGCCGGACCATCCGGAACTCAACCAAATGTTCAAAAATTGTTTTACCAATACGATGGCGACTACAATTCAGCGCAAAGAAGATGGAACAACTTTTGTGATTACGGGAGATATTCCTGCCATGTGGTTACGTGATTCTGCTGCTCAGGTGAGACCATATTTGGTTCTCGCTTCAGAGGATGAAGATATCGCCGACATGATCGCTGGACTGGTTGAACGTCAACTGAATTATATTCTCCTGGACCCTTATGCAAACGCTTTTAATGAGACGGAGAGTGGGAAAGGACATCAGGAAGACCTGACGCAAATGAATGATTGGATCTGGGAACGGAAGTATGAGATCGACTCATTGGCTTATCCGATTCAGCTCAGTTATCTCTTGTGGAAGAACACAGGAAGAACAACTCAATTCAATGATACGTTCCGTAAAGCAGCACAGATCATCATGCAGTTATGGCAAGTGGAACAGCATCATGAGACGAAATCACCCTACACGTTCCAACGTCTGGATGCTCCCGAAACCGATACGCTCACCCGAGAGGGACGAGGTACTGAAACAGCCTACACAGGCATGACTTGGTCGGGATTCCGTCCCAGCGACGATCGTTGTGAATATGGTTATCTGATTCCATCCAATATGTTCGCTGTTGTGGCGCTTCGATATCTACAGGAAATTGCTAAAGCCGTGTTCGAGGATGAAACGCTGGCAGCGACTGCTCAGCAGTTGGAGGAACAGATCAACAAAGGTATTCAGGATTATGGCACCGTTGAACATCCGGAATATGGAACCATATATGCCTACGAAACGGATGGGAAAGGCAATCACAATCTGATGGATGATGCCAATGTGCCAAGTCTGCTGTCTTTACCTTATCTCGGATATGTGGAGGAGAACGACGAGGTGTATCAGAATACACGCCGTTTCATTCTTTCCTCGCACAACCCGTATTTTTATGAGGGAACAGCAGCAGCAGGAATCGGTAGTCCGCATACACCGGAAGGGTACATCTGGCATATCGCTTTATCGATGCAGGGGCTGACTACAGAGGATCGCAATGAAAAACTACGATTGCTTCAGCTTATCCATAAGACGGATGCGGATACCGGACTGACCCATGAAGGTTTTTCGGCCAACAATCCACATGAATATACACGTCCATGGTTTTCATGGTCCAACATGCTCTTTAGTGAACTGATTATGGATTATTGCGGATTCCGCGTACAGAAATAGATAGGGAAGCAAGAGATAACCTGCGAGTACATTATAACGTTCGGAGTTCGTTAAATTCCGACAAGAGGAGAGCGAATCATGAGAAAAATATCATTGAAAATGCCGATAGCAGCAGTTATGACATCCTTGCTCATTCTTACTACAGCCTGTTCGGGCGGAAGCTCAAGCACAGGCACAACCAGTGATGGCAAGAAGGAAGTAACTGTATCGTTCCGTTCTTCAGGATCTGAAGATACACTTACGAAATTCTTCCAATCAGGCTTGGTGGATCAATTCGAGAAAGAAAACCCGGATATCAAAATCAACATTGCGCCTGTACTGGCAAGTGAAGGCGATTATACGTCCAAAATGGTTCTGCAAATGAAATCCCCGGATACGGCACCGGATGTCATTGCTGAAGATACATCCATCATCAAATCCGATGCTGCTGCGGGATATCTGGAGCCGCTGGATACACAGGTTCAGGGATGGCCCGATTGGGAAGAACACATCATCGACAACCTGAAGGCAGGGGTTACCGGAGAAGACGGCAAAGTGTACGGCGTTCCGGCTACCTCGGATACACGCGGAATCTGGTACAACAAGGAACTGTTTCAACAGGCAGGACTTGAAGTTCCGTTCAAACCTGCAAGCTGGGCAGAAGTGCTCGAAGCAGCACGTACGATCAAGCAAAAACTGCCGGGTGTGACACCACTTAATATGATCGTGGGCAAAGCAAACGGTGAAGGTGTCACCATGCAAACACTGGAAATGCTGCTCTATGGTACGGCGGACACGCTGTATAACGACACCAGCAAAAAATGGGTCGTGAACAGCCCGGGGCTGCTGGATTCCTTCAAATTCATAGATCAAGTGTTTAACACGGATAAAACAGGTCCAACCATGCAGGTTGCCCTGAATGGACAAGCTGGCAGTATTGCATTCCAGCAACAGTTTCCGCAAGACAAACTGGCGATGGCTGTAGATGGTAGCTGGGCAGGTTCGACATGGGCCGAGAACGGTGCTGCTCCAATCGCCAACGTTGAAGAAAAAATAGGTTTTGCACCATTCCCGACACAAAATGGGGAAGAACCTGGAGCAACTACGATGTCTGGAGGATGGGCTTGGTCTGTTCCTGCACAAGCGAAGAACAAGGAAGAAGCTTGGAAATTTATCGAGTTTCTGATGAATAAGGAAAATGCGACTGCTCGTGTAATAGCGGAAGGCAGCCTCAGCCCACGTAATGATTCCACAGAAGTTGAAGGTTATACGGATCGTCCTTATACCAAAGAAGCACAGGAACTCTTGAATGTGGCCCACTTCCGTCCAGCGAACGATCAATATGCAGCGGTATCCGCACAATTGCAAAGCATTGTTGAGAGTATTGCCTCTGGCAAGCTGACGCCGGAAGAGGGAGTTACACAATTGAAGGACAACGTATCCCGTTCCCTTGGCGCGGACAGCATCGAAGAGAAATAAGGATATCGATATATTCGGAGGGGGAGGCACAATCTCCCCTTTTTCCGGTTCGAATGGAGAGTGACTTATGAAAAGGAAAGCACCAGGTTCATTTCTGTTTCTCATGCCTTCCGTACTGTTATTACTTGTGTTTTTCATTGTTCCCATCATTCTGACGATCTGTTTTGCCTTTACGAACATGGCTCTGACCGGGTCGGCAGCCAAGAGTTTGGAGTTTGTCGGATTCCAGAATTTCATTAATATGTTCCATGATCCGGATTTCCGGATTAGTGTTTGGCGCACGCTGGTTTTTCTCATCTTCTCCGCAGTGATTGGTCAGGTATTGCTTGGGTTCATTCTGGCTCTTCTAATGAAGGAGAAAAATGTGACCTTCCGCCGGGTCATCGGCATCATCGTCATTGCCGGTTGGGTGACACCCGAGATTGTTGTGGCATTCTGTATGGTCGCCTTTTTCAGTGACAATGGTTCATTGAATCAGATCCTCGGCTGGTTTGGAGCGAATCCAGTCTCCTGGTTGTTCAGTTTCCCTATGGTGAGTGTCATTATCGCGAATATCTGGCACGGCACAGCCTTTTCAATGATGGTCTATCAGTCGGCACTGGATGATATCCCGAAGGAAGTTGAAGAAGCTGCGATTATTGACAGTGCCACCGGGTTCCAGATTGTCAGACACATTACGATTCCAATGGTAAAAGGGTCCATCGTGACCAACATGATGTTGGTTACTCTACAGACACTGGGTGTTTTCACGCTGATCTATACGATGACCGGTGGTGGCCCGGGTACTTCGACACAAACCTTGCCGATATTCATGTACAATCAGGCCTTTGTGAACTATCAGTTTGGATACGGCACAGCCATATCTCTGGTTCTGTTGTTCATCGGTATTATCGCCAGCCTGTTCTACATGCGATCCATGAAAGTGAAAGTGTAACCATGAAGGAGGTTCGATCCCTATGGTCAAACATGGGCTTCAACGCAAAATCCAGTACGGGATTCTAGTTTTTCTAGGGCTCTGTTTTTTATTGCCGCTGCTCTGGATCATTCTGGCTTCATTTGACCCGAACGCGCAACAGGGCATCAAAATGCCCAGTACCTGGACCATTCAAAATTTCAAGGATGTACTAGGGGATTCGAGCAATCTTCGTTCATTCGGTGTAGGCCTGATTCTGTCGGGAGGGCAAGCGATATTGGTTGTACTGGTATCTGTTCTTGCTGCGTATCCTTTATCCCGTTATGAAATGAGATTCAAAAAAAGCTTCCTGTTATCGATTCTGTTCATGACAGCTCTACCGATTACTGCCGTGATGGTTCCGGTATTTCAGATGTTTCTGTTCTTCAAAATGCAAAATAGCATCATCGCCACGATGTTGTTCCTGACCGCATCCTCACTTCCTTACGGCATCTGGATGATGAAAAATTTCATGGATTCGGTGCCCATTGATCTGGAAGAATCGGCATGGATTGACGGAGCGTCCGTATGGAACGGATTGAGACGAATCGTGGCTCCGCTGATGTTGCCAGGTATTGCAACGATAGCGATATTTACCTTTTCGGGAAGTTGGGGCAACTTCTTCGTGCCATACATCCTGCTCCAGACACCGGAGAAACTCCCGGCATCAGTCACGATTTATCAGTTCTTTGGCAGCCACGGTATGGTTGAATACGGCAGATTGGCTGCATTTTCACTACTTTATACAATGCCTTCGGTTGTGCTATATATTTTCTCCCAGCGTTACATGTCCAAGGGCTTCAGCATGGGCGGGGCAACCAAAGGTTAATGACAGGAGGTACGCTACATGACAACCAAAAAGACGGCACATCTCATCTCGCATACCCATTGGGACCGCGAATGGTATATGCCTTATGAACACCATCACGTATTGCTCATTGAGCTGATGGATAAACTGCTGGACACGCTTGATCAGGACCCCGAATATCGCTATTTCCATCTGGATGGGCAGACGATTATTCGTGAAGATTATTTGCAGGTTCGGCCCGAACAACAGGAGAGGCTCGACCGTTATATTCGTGAAGAACGCATTCATTTTGGCCCATGGTATGTGTTACAGGATGAGTTTCTGACCAGCAGTGAGGCCAACTTGCGTAATCTGCTCATCGGTCATCGTGATGCTCGACCTTTGGGTGTGATATCCAAGACGGGATACTTCCCAGACTCGTTCGGAAATATGGGACAGGCACCGCAGATTCTGCAACAGGCGGATATTCATAACGCGATCTTCGGGCGTGGGGTGAAGCCTACGGGATTCAATAATGCCGTGGTTGATGCAGACAGTTATGAATCTCCCTATTCTGAGATGATCTGGCGTTCGCCGGATGGTTCGGAAGTGCTCGGCATTTTGTTCGCGAACTGGTACTGCAATGGGATGGAAGTTCCGGTTGATTCGGAGAAAGCCCGAGCCTATTGGGATAAAAATCTGGCGGATGCCGAGAAGTTTGCCTCGACTCCCCATCTGTTGTTCATGAATGGTTGTGATCATCAGCCGATCCAGATGGATCTGCCAGAGGCTTTACGCACAGCAGCTGCGTTGTACCCTGACGTGGAATTTATCCACTCCAATTTTGACGATTATATTGAGGCGGTTACGAAGGAAGTCCCTGAGCATCTGGCGACCATTGAGGGTGAGCTTCGCAGTCAGCACACGGATGGTTGGGGAACACTGGTGAATACGGCATCCGCACGGGTTTATCTGAAACAGTTGAACCAGCAGGGGCAGACGTTGCTTGAAAAAGTAGCCGAACCACTGGCCGCCATGGCCCATATAGCCGGGGTAAAAGATTATCCGCATCATCTATTGACGCATGCATGGAAGATGCTGATGCAGAACCACCCACATGATAGCATCTGCGGATGCAGTGTCGATGAGGTTCATCGTGAGATGGTGACCCGCTTTGCCAAGAGCAGACAACTTGCAGAGAAATTGGTTTCCCAGAGCGCGCAGGCGATTGCTGAGTCCATTCGTGTGCAACCTGCTGAGGCTTGGGGAGAGGAAGCGGTGCTGTTCACCGTGTTCAACACGAGTGGGTGGAATCGAAATGGAATCATTGAGATGGATCTGATTGTGGACAAAGCATTTTTCCCGGAAGGTCCTAACCCTCAGGCACTTGCGCAGAAGGTGGAAAAAGATGCACTACCAGTGTATCAGCTGGTCGATTCGGATGGACAAGTGTATTCGGCAGAAATTAACGATCTGGGTGCACATTTTGGCTATGAACTTCCGAAGGATCGTTTCCGACAACCTTATATGGCTCGTAAAGTAAGAGTGACTTTCCAGGCGGTGGATGTACCTTCGCTGGGATATAAGACTTATGCTCTCATTCCAGTAGAGAAGCAAGCAGAGAATGTTGAGATTGTAGAAGTGCCCGATACGAGCGAACTCATCCAGGTGCAGGGAATGATGATGGAGAACGGTCAATTGCGAGTGACGGTTGAAGAGAATGGTACGGCTACAATTGAAGATAAGGTCTCCGGTGCTGTATACAGGGGATTAAATTCATATGAGAATACCGGTGATATCGGCAATGAATATGTCTACCGTCAACCGGAGGGAGAGACAACGCTGAACACGGAGCATCTGAAGGCGGACCTGCGGATTGTGGAGCAGTCTCCGTATCGGGCAGTTATGCAAAGTGTATTACGCTGGGATATTCCTGCTGGAGCAGATGAACTGTTCGAGCTGGAGAAGCGCCAAATGGTTCCTTTTACAGAACGGAAGGCACAGCGAGTCGAGAACACTGTTCCCTTGGTGATTACGACAACGTATACGTTGGAAGCGGGCAGTAATATGGTCAAGGTAAAATCTGACTTTAACAATCAGGCCAAGGATCATCGACTGCGTGCATTATTTCCATCCGGACTGGTGACAGAGGAGCATTATGCAGATTCCATCTTTGAAATTGCAAAACGCTCCAATACACCGGCCAAAGAATGGGTGAATCCGAGTAATGCACAGCATCAGCAAGCATTTGTACATGTGACCGATGGTGATCACGGGTTGATGATTGCGAACAAAGGGCTGAATGAATACGAGATTTTACAGCATGAAGAGGGCAGTACGATTGCGGTTACGCTGCTGCGTGCCTCTTCGGAACTGGGAGATTGGGGTGTGTTTGAAACACCGGAAGCCCAATGTCTGGGACCTCAGAGTGTGGAATATGCGATTATTCCATTTGCGGGCGATGCTGCACAGTCAGGTGCATGTGCATCCGCATACGTGTATCCGATTCCGTGGACGACTGTACAGCAAGGGGCACTTGCGTATACATTTGAGCGAGAAAGTCATGCCGGTGCCGATGGGTACAAGGTGGAACTGCCTCTGTCGAAGCAATGGCTGGCATGGAATGCACAAGGTTCGTCACTAGCCTTCTCCACATTGAAGATCGCAGAGGAAACCGGAGATTTGATTGCTCGCTGGTATAATCTGAACTCCGAACCCGTTGAATTGAACGTACAGCCTGGATTCGAAATAGCCTCCGTCTATGAGAGCGATGTGCTGGAACGGGTTAAGGGCAAGTTGGAGGGGCATAGCCAGAAGGTATCCGGGTACAAGATTGTTACACAAGGTTATGCGATACTTTGAGTTGATTATTGAATATCATAATTATAGAAACCTCCTGGTCACGGTAGCGTGGACAGGAGGTTTTTGTTGTGTGCTCCGTTATGTAAAATATATCAGGGATTTGGGCAAGTGTATAAATGTCTAATAACATTCATGTCGTGATTTTATACATTTATTGTCGCGAGTTTCTATTAAAAATAGATTAAGTCTGTGATAACTTATAGATAAATGTCAGAATATTATATAGTATGGAGGTAAGACAACAGTGACCATTCGAATTGGAAAAATTAGCTTGTGGCATGTTCACGCATGGGATTACATCAAGCAGGCACAGGAACATGAGGATACAGTCATCGCCGCTGTATGGGATGAAGATGCCAAGCGTGGTCAGGAAGCGGCTGAACGTTTAAACGTACCATTCTATGCTTCACTCGAAGATATGTTGGCCAAGGATGACATCGATGCCGTTATTGTAGATGCGCCAACTCGCATCCATGAAGATGTGATCACCGCTGCTGCAAAAGCAGGTAAACACATTTTCACGGAGAAAGTTATTGCGTCGACACAGGTGGAATCCAACAGAATCCTTAATGAGGTAAAGGCAAACAAGGTCAAGATGACAGTCTCCTTACCGCGTCTGAATGCAGGATATACGCTAACGATACAGGATGTGCTTAACCAAGGATTACTTGGTAAAATAACTTATGTAAGAGCGCGTTTATCGCATGATGGAGCGACTTCGAACTGGTTGCCTGAACACTTCTATAATCTGAAGGATTGTCAGGGCGGTGCACTCATTGATCTGGGTTGCCATCCAATGTATCTCGCCAAACTGTTTCTTGGTCAGGAAGTAACTGCGGTTAACGCCAACTTCGGATATATTACAGGCAAAGAAGTGGAAGATAATGCCGTTGCAACCTTGTTTACGGATTCTGGAGCAGTCGGCGTTGTTGAAGCCGGTTTTGTGAACAGCCATTCTCCATTTACGATTGAGGTTCATGGTACGGAAGGTACACTTCTGTACGGAACACCCGAAGAAAAGTTATTGATTCGCACGAAAGCAGCACAGGGACAATATGATGACTGGACTGAACTTCCTTTGGCAGACCAAAGAGAAAGCGCATTCAATCAATGGGTTGCACATATACAGAATGATACGGATGCAACTGAAAACGTGCAGATCGCTATGGAGCTTACCCGTTTGATGGAAGCAGCGAATCTCTCTGCCAAAGAAGGGCGCAGAGTTGCTCTCGATGAGTTGAAGGGTTAGGTTTTATTAAGGAGGTGTGCAATCTTGAGCCTGTATCCTTATGAGAAAATGCTTGAACGGCAGGATCTCCTGGAGAGACTGGATATTCTAATGGTTTGGGGACATTATGAGATTCGCGTGATGCGATTTCATCTGACTTCTTTTCCAGCGGGCCGAGTTGTGGATTTCCATAATCATGCAGAGTTTGAGTTTCATTTTATCCCAAGAGGTAAAGGCAAAGTTATTCTCGATGATCAGACACATGCACTCTCGGAAGGTATGCTGTATTTGACTGGACCGGGTGTCGTTCATTATCAGGAGGCTGATGCCAAAGAGGACATGGATGAACTATGTCTTCATGTGGATATCGTTCACAAGCCAAGGGAACATATCGATCCCTGGGAAGCAGCAGAATCCGAGGAAACGATGGAAAAGCTGAGAACGCTTCCGCTTACTCCGGTGAATGATTATCATCGTGCAATGCATTGTTTTTTGGAAGCCTACGAGGCATGTGATCAGAAATTGTTAGGTTATTATACATCGATCAAGCAACTGGTCATCAGCATATTACTTAAAACCGTGCGAGCATACGACACCGGGGGGAATCGACCGGAAGCCCCTGTGCGGGATATGTCGGTGTATCGCTATGAGTATGCAGTGCAGTATATGGAGGCGAATCACCCTTCAGTGGTCACGCTGGAGCATGTAGCTGAGAAACTTCATATTAGCAGCAGACAATTGCAGCGAATCTTCTACCAAGTACAGCCGGAGATACCGTTCAGCCGTGTACTGGAGGATATTCGTCTGCGCGCCGTGTGCCGCAATCTGGAGGAAAGTAACGTATCCATTGAACAGATCGCACTTGCTTCAGGATTCAATAATGCCAACTATTTGCATGCTGTATTTCGCAAACGTCTGGGGATGACCCCGTCGGCTTTTCGTAAAATGAAACAACCAATACTTAAGTGAGGGTGAATATATATGAGTAAAGTATATCGTATCGGAATTATTGGCTGTGGCGGAATCGCGAATGGTAAACATCTGCCGAGTCTGAGTAAATTGGATAATGTTGAACTGGTGGCTTTCTGTGATATCGTTCAGGAACGTGCGGATGAAGCCAAACAGAAATATGGTACTACTGAAGCCGAAGTCTACACGGATTATCAGGAATTGCTCAAGGATGAGTCTTTGGACATTGTGCATGTGCTTACGCCGAATATTTCTCATGCCGAGATTTCTATTGCTGCCCTGGAAGCGGGGAAACATGTCATGTGTGAAAAGCCAATGGCGAAGACATCTGCTGAAGCACAGCTCATGCTGGAAGCGGCAGAACGTACCGGCAAAAAACTGACTATCGGATACAACAACCGTTTCAGAGAAGACAGTCAGTATTTGAAGAAGGTGTGCGAAGCAGGTGACCTGGGTAATATTTATTTTGCCAAAGCACATGCGATTAGACGTAGAGCAGTACCAACATGGGGTGTTTTCCTGGATGAGGAGAAACAAGGTGGCGGCCCATTGATTGACATTGGTACGCACGCACTTGATCTGACGCTCTGGATGATGGATAACTATCAACCAAAAGTTGTGCTGGGTACGACCTATCATGAGCTTTCACAACGTGAAAATGCGGCCAATGCCTGGGGCCCGTGGGACCCAAAACAATTCTCCGTAGAAGACTCGGCCTTTGGCATGATTGTGATGGAGAATGGGGCAACGATCATGCTGGAATCCAGTTGGGCACTGAACTCACTGGATGTGGATGAGGCGAAATGTAGCTTGAGCGGTAGCGAAGCGGGTGCGGACATGAAGAACGGACTGCGCATCAATGGTGAGAAATTCAGCCGTCTATACACCAATGAGATTGAACTGAGTGCAGGCGGGGTAGCTTTCTACGATGGTAAGAGCGAGAGCGCACCGGATGTTGAGATGAGAAAGTGGATTGAAGCGATTGAGAACGATCAGGAGCCGGTGGTCACACCGAAACAAGCACTGGTTGTATCTCAAATCCTGGAAGCACTCTATGAATCTGCTCGCACAGGCAAGGCTGTATACCTGAATAACGCTAGCGAAGCATAGAAAAGGCTTAAAACAATAGATTAGAGAACCCTTTGTCCTGTTATTTGGGGCAGAGGGTTTTTGGTGTTTTGGATACTAGGGCGTATCTGAAAACTCCGAAGGAAGCAGATTTTGCCGAATTTTCGTTCCAAGCCAGGAAGTTTTCCGCAGGCGTGCCGGGGCACGTCAAGGGAAAGTGACGCAGCAGGGGGCGAAAAGGCGGTAAAAGATGCACTTCAGCGAGTTTTGAGACACGCCCTAGCTATTGGTCCATACCAGACTCTATTTCGGCACATATGATGAGAGAAAAATGAGCTGAAAAGAGGGTATGTCTTGACTAAACACAGAACGGGTCATGGTGTTTCCATTGTTGTATGTACCAATCGGCCACAATTTTTTGACAACATCCTGCAAAATTACAGTCGGCAGCGTTATAAAAGCAAAGAACTGATCATTGTCCTGAATCATGACAGTATGAATCTGGCATTATACCAAAACCGGGTTCGGAATCTTGCCAATGTTCATGTATATCAAGTTCCGGAGAGCATTTCCCTAGGACAAAGCCTGAACGCTGGCATGACAAGGGCGCGCTTTTCGCTGATTGCCAAATTTGATGATGATGACTACTATTCGCCGTATTATTTAACAGAGCAGGTGAGAGAACTTAGACGGACCAAAAGTGATATTGTGGGTAAACATTCGTGCCTGGTCTATTTGGGCGCATCCAAGACATTGTTGGTCAGATCTCCTGCTGAAAAAAATAAACCGGTTGAATTTGTACAAGGGGGCACTATTTTATTCAAAAGAGAGATCTTGAAAAAAGTCCGCTTCACGGACCGTTCAATAGGGGAAGATGTAACCTTTCTCAGACAATGCAGGAAAAGAGGGTTCAAAGCGTATGCGACCTCTCCTTATAATTATGTCTATCACCGCAGACAGAACAAAAAGAGTCATACCTGGAGAGCGGATGACAGCTTTTACCTGAGGGGAAGCAAAAAACTTGCAGTTACAGAGGATTTCAGACCCTTTGCCAATAAGAAGTTATAGAGGAGAATAACGAAAGCGAAGATGCATCTGCTGCGTGTAGATGCGTCTTTTTTGTGCCAAAATGCTTCAATTTGGAGGTGATTAGAAAAAAAATATGAATTTACTTGAAAAAAAGTATTGCATATAAGTTTAGTCGGAATTATATTAATGGTATAAGGTCTAGACCATATACAGATCGGAGTGTTTAGATGTCCAGTACGTTTTCATTTCGTTTTGAGAAAGTATCTACCAAAAAGGTTAGTGAATTCATTAGGGAACAACTGGAAGAAGCCATTATTTTGAAAGAATTAATGAGTGAAGAACAGCTTCCAGCCGAGCGAGATCTGGCAGAGATTTTTAACGTAAGCCGGATTACTGTTCGCGAGGCACTCTCTTCACTGGAAGAGAAAGGCTTGATAGAGAAAAGGGTGGGTGCCAAAGGCGGAACATTTGTACTGCCTCTGACAGCCAATTCGCATAAACGGACCAGAGAAGAAATTAAACGGGATTGGTCACAGATGCTGAAGGTGTTCGAATATCGAACCATCATCGAGCCAGAGGGAGCTTTTCTCGCTGCTGAGCGGATCACCGCAGGCGAACTGGAGTTGCTTGAGGGTTACATGGAGCAAAGTATAGAGCCAGACTGCACAAGGGAATGGTTCAGGGCGCTGGATGTGAAATTTCATCTAACCATCTCCAAGGCTTCGGGGAATCCATACTGCGAGAGAGCCGTCAGACAGATCCGGACGAAAATTAATCCGGCGCTTGACTTGATGCCTTATGATGACCGGATACGTACCGTCAACCACGGTGTACATATGGAGATTCTTGAAGCATTGAAAGCCCATGATAGCACTAAGTCTAAGGAGACGATGAAAAGGCATATCGAATTCTCAGCGGATGCAATCTATGCCCGTTTGGTTTCTGAATCGGACAAAAATGAAGGGAATGACAGCAAATGAATCGTTCAGAACTAATACAGCTGGCTCAGCCACTACAAGCCCAGTTAAGTGCTTGGCGCAGAGATTTACATGAGCATCCGGAGATCGGTTATGAGGAGCATCGCACATCTGCTATCGTAGCTGAGCATCTGGAAAGCCTGGGGTTGGAAGTTACACGCAATGTCGGACAGACCGGGGTTACAGGCCTGCTTCGCGGAGAGACCGACGGACCAACCTTTGCTTTGCGCGCAGACATGGATGCCTTGCCAATCCAGGATCAGAAAGCGGTGGAATACCGTTCGCAAGTAGAAGGCAAAGCGCATCTGTGTGGGCATGACGCTCACACCTCCATCCTGATGGGAGCCGCCCAACTGCTTACTGGTCTTGGAAGACCGAAGTCAGGCAACATCAAATTTATTTTCCAGCCAGCAGAAGAGGGACTTGCAGGTGCAAGAGCCATGATCCAGGACGGCGTTCTGGAGAATCCAAAGGTTGATGCCATCGCAGGATTACACATGACACCTGGACAGGACACGGGAACCTTGGGCGTAAGTCAGGGCGTTGCTTTTGCATCAGCTGATCCCTTGATTATCAAGGTGTTTGGCAAGGGTGGCCACGCAGCTCGTCCGCATGAGGGTATTGATGCAATCGCGGTATCCGCTCAGGTCATCACCGCATTGCAAAATATCGTCAGTCGGATGGTTGATCCACTTGAACCGGCAGTAGTCACGATTGGCAAAATCACGGGAGGTTATATGGGAACAGCCATCGCCCCCGAAGTGGAGATGATCGGTACGGTTCGTACACTCTCACCTGCCATTCGTGAGCGGATGCCAGCTCTGATCGAGCAGGTTGTTAAAGGGGTCTGTGATTCATTCGGAGCAGGATGCGAAGTTGTCTACGGCGATGGATACCCTGTTGTCGTGAATGATCTCGGCATGGTTGACCTGCTAACAGAGACTTGTGATCAGGTTAATGCGGAGAAGGGATGGACTTATATCAAACCCTCCACAGGGGGCGAGGATTTCGCGTTTTATTGTGAACAGGTTCCGGGTGTGTTTTTCAGACTAGGATCTGGGAATGATGAGGAACGTACTCGCTATCCACTCCACCATCCCATGTTTGATCTTGATGAGACAGCGATGCCTTATGGTGTGGGCATGTTGTCTGCAGTGGCACTTGAATTTTTGGCACGGAATACAACTTCTGAGGGGGAGCAATCACAATGAAAAAAAGACAATGGACAGGCTTGTGGATCACGTTACTGGCAGTCGTAATGGTACTCAGCGCTTGCGGAGGAAAATCGACAAGCACAAATGATGGTTCCGCAACAGAAGGAACGGGCAGTGGAAGCGCAAGTACAACACTGACCGTTGCTGCGGCAACCGATATTGAGAGTTTTGATCCGCACAACAACAACAATACTTCCAGTGAGGCGGTTCTGGTCAACGTTTTTGATTATCTGATCAAAAATGACAGTGAACAGAAAAAAGTTGCGGGACTTGCGACATCATGGGATCAAGTCGATGATACAACGTGGAGATTTAAGCTGCGTGAAGGTGTTACCTTCCATAATGGCGATCCATTCACTTCAGCAGATGTAAAATACACGCTGGAGCGCGTAGCCAAGGACGAGACACTGAAACAAAACAGTTATTTCAAAAATATCGTAGAAGTTAAAGTGGTGGATGACTATACCGTAGATATCATCACAGATGGTCCAGATCCGTTGCTCCTGAACCGTCTGTCCAAAATGGGAGCAGGCATTCTGCCAGCAAAATATATTGCGGATAAAGGATTCGATGCTTTCCTGAAACAACCAGTAGGCACCGGCCCTTATAAGTTCAGTAAATGGACCAAAGATGATCGTGTGGAACTAGTAAAAAACGAGAACTACTTTGACGGTGAACCAAAATGGAATGAAGTGGTATTCCGCGTTATTCCTGAAGCCTCCACACGTGTATCCGAATTGCTTGCTGGTGGTGTAGATGTGGCGTCTTCCATTCCCTCCACTGACATTGCCCGGATCGAAGGCGAAGCAGATAAGAAGATTGTCAAAGCGCCAATCCAGCGTGTGCTTCAGTTGATATTCCGTCAGACAGAAGGTAGCATCACAGCTGATCCGAAAGTACGTGAAGCGATTGACCTGGCTATCGACAAACAAGGGATCGTGGACAGCATTGCCGGCGGAGCAGGTATCGTAACCCGCACATCCGTAACACCAGGCAACTTCGGTGCTGATCCTTCATTGTACAAAACATCACTTTATGATCAAGCAAAAGCCAAACAGTTGCTGCAAGAAGCTGGCTATGCGGAAGGTGAAGCCGAGATGACTATCTCCGTTTCCGCACAATACAAAGAACAGGCTGAAGTTGTTGCAGCAATGCTGGAACAAGCCGGATTCAAAATCAATCTGGATGTCCTGGAAGCAAGTGCATTCAGTGAACGTTACAGCTCCAAATCATTCAAAGAAATCTTCATGATTGGTATTGGTAACTCCTTGTTCGATGCTTCGAATAACTACAATCGTTATATGTTGGAAGAAGCAAAAGGCGAGTCGGATTACAACAACCCTGAAGTAGAGAAACTGCTTCAATCGGCATTGGTGAACATGGACCCTGCGTCTCGTGAGAAAGAGTATCAGCAAGTACAACAGATCTTCTCTGAAGAACGCCCAGCCGTATATCTGTACCAAATGGAAGGTGTCTACGGAACAAATGCTAAAGTGAACTTCGCGCCACGCAGTGACGAGATGTTCTATGCTGACGAGATTACACCTGTTGCACAGTAACATCGGGTATAACAACCGGTCATTGAAAAGATAGGCCGTGAACGGCAGGGACTGGATAACCATGTTCCTGCCGTTCTTTTTTAAAAGGGAGGTGAACAAGGAATGGGCAAATACGTACTTAAGTCACTACTGCAGATCATTCCGGTGCTGTTCATTGTTTCATTAATTGTATTCATTTTGGTTCGAGTCACCGGTGATCCGGTTGCGTTAATGTTGCCTGAAACGGCTACCGCTGAAGATCGTGCTGTCTTGACGCAGGCACTTGGTTTGGACCAGCCTTTATATACGCAATACGTGAAGTTTCTGGGCAGTGCGATAAAGGGAGACTTTGGTCAGTCTTTTCGCTACAATCAGCCTGCGCTAGAGCTTGTGCTGGAGAGATTGCCTGCCAGCTTTGAACTGGCTGTAGCCGCCATGTTTTTTGCTGTACTTATGGCTGTGCCACTTGGCGTCATTTCAGCTGTCAAACGCAATACGTTTACCGATCTCATTATTTCAGGAATATCCGTCATTGGTAAGGCGATGCCAAACTTCTGGATGGGGATTATGCTTATCCTCTTGTTCTCCGTCATGCTGGGCGTATTGCCGGTATCCGGTCGCGGAGGATTGTCACATCTGATCTTGCCGGCATTTACACTTGGCGTTGGACTGGCTGCGCAGATGACCCGACTGATTCGTTCCAGCATGCTGGAGATTCTCAACCAGGACTATATTCGAACAGCTCGCAGCAAGGGGCTTGGCCGAATGGTTGTCATTGTGAAACATGCGTTTCGGAACGGATTAATTCCTGTCGTAACGATTATGAGTTTGCAGTTTACAAGTCTGATCGGGGGGACTTTGATTACGGAAACAGTATTCTCCTGGCCTGGACTGGGTCAGTTGCTGGTCGTTGCAGTCAACACACATGATATGGCGATTGTACAGGCAGCGGTGTTTGTCATTGCCTTTATCGTTGTAGTAATCAACATCTTGACGGATGTAGCTTACAGGCTGCTCGATCCGCGCATCAAATACGACTAGAAGGAGGTGCAATCATATGACAGGCAGCAATGAAATGCCAATTCCGGGTACAGAACAGGAAAAAGACAATGGGCGTGCACCAACGGGATTTCGTTATATCTGGCAACAACTGATTATCAGCAAGACCGGAATGTTTGGTGCTGTGCTTGTATTGTTGGTTGTGTTAATTGCCATAGGTGCACCTCTATTGACGAGTCATGATCCGGCAGCGGTGAATCCGCTGGGCCGACTTAAACCACCAGCATGGCTTGAGGGCGGAACGGCCGAATACTGGCTGGGTACCGATAATCTCGGCAGAGACATGTGGAGTCGAATTGTATATGGTGCCCGAGTTTCCTTAATCGTGGGGATGGGTGCCGTGATTGTGTCAGGAATTATTGGCGCGATTCTGGGGCTGGTATCCGGATTCTACGGGAAATGGCTGGATGCTGTCATCATGCGTGTAGGTGATGCATTCATGGCGATTCCAACCATTCTGTTCATGCTTGTTGTGATGGCAATTGTTGGCCCGGGTATTACAACGTTGATCTTTGTCATCGGGGTGACGAACTGGGTTCCATTCACTCGTGTGGTAAGAAGTGAGGTTCTTAGTATCAAAGAGCGTGATTTTGTTCATGCGGCCAGATCGATTGGTGCCAAGAATGGAAGATTGATTCTGAAACACATTCTGCCGAATATCCTTTCATCTTTTATCGTCATCTGTGGTATGAATGTCGGCACAACGATTATTATGGAAGCTTCACTCAGTTTCTTGGGTCTAGGTATCAAACCACCTGATGTATCCTGGGGAGGGATGCTCAGTGATGGCAGACAATACGTTGCAACAAGCTGGTGGGTCGCTACATTCCCGGGACTAGCCATTACATTTACCGTACTCGGTGTTATTTTCCTTGGAGATTGGCTGCGTGATGTGCTTGATCCACGTACGGAGACAACCCATAAATAAACGGAGAAGGGAGCCATCATTATGAATCAAAGACCAATTATGCCGGAGGATCTGCGTCATTATCGTTGGATAAGTCAGCCGGTGATCAGTCCTAACGGACAAGTGGCTTATGTGGAACAGACCATAGATCAGGATAAAAACGAATATAACACGCAAATTCGAGGGATTTCCCTCGATGGTGATGAAGATATTGCACTTTCGGATGGAACAAAGGATTCCTCACCTGCTTGGTCGCCGGATGGCACACAGCTCACATTCATTCGCTCAGTGGATGGTGGCAAAGGACTATGGACGCTCCATTCAGATCAAAAAGAGCCTGTCATGCTGATATCTCCCGCACGTAAAATTTCAAGTTATATCTGGTCACCGAACGGGCAGTACATTGCGTTTACCAGCAAAGTACAACCGGAGGACCAACAGAAGAAAGCAGACGTCCAACAGGAGTCTGTATCTGAGCTGCGAGGTAAAGTCTTCGAGCGTACAACGCCGAAGGCGGAAGGGGCTGGTTGGTGGGATGGTCAATACAGCCAGTTGTTTGTATATGAGATCAAAAGCGGGGAGATCACGCAGGTGACTTCCGGGCTATGGAATATCAGTGCTCCAGCATGGTCGCCAGATAGCAAGCAGCTTTCTTTCATTTCGAAACAAGTAGAGGACGAGGAGCTTGATGCGGATCTGCTGTACTTTACCGATGTATACAGCATTCGATTGGGAGAGAGTGATCTGTTCAAAGTGACGGATTCCAGTCTGGCGATAAGCCAATTCTCCTATTCGTCCGACGGGCAGCGGCTGATCCTGATCGCCAGTGATCGTGAGTATGGAAGCGGGAGCCACAACAGCTTATACGGTGTTCCCGTTCATCGAGGTATACCCAGGCCAATCGCACCTCAATTAGATATGCAGATTGGTAACGCGGCGCTTGGAGATATGAAGTCGGCAGGTGCGTCACCTTCTCCTATCTCGGATGCCCATCATCCAGAACGTGGTGTATATGTACTCGGAACACATAACGGGAATGTGGACGTGTATCGCATTCAAGAAGATGGGAATTATCAAGCTGTGACGGGCGCTGGTGAAAAGGATGTGTATCAGTATACCTTAACGCCAGATGGTACCTCGCTGATTATCGCTGCGTTAACGGATGAACGCCCTGGAGAGTTATATCGCGTGGATATCGACAGTGGTGAAATGTTCAGACTCACCCGGCGTAATGATGAATTCATGGCTGAATTGGCTGTAAATGTGCCAGTCCGTGTAGAGTTTACGTCCTCCGATGGATGGCCGCTTCAAGGTTGGTTAGCTACACCGGCAATACGCGACACCGATGGAAAACTGCCACTGATTTTGCAGATTCATGGTGGACCCCACGCAATGTATACGGGAACATATAGTCATGAGATGCAGACACTCGTTGCGCAAGGTTATGCTGTGCTGTGGATCAATCCTCGCGGAAGTATGGGATACGGTCAGGAGTTTGCCAGAGCTTGCCGTGGTGACTTTGCCGGAGGGGATTACCGGGATCTGATGGAAGCTGTTGATTATGCCCTGGCTACATACGATTTCATTGATGCATCACGTCTGGGTGTAGCGGGTGGCAGTTATGGCGGAGTGATGACCAACTGGATTGTAGCGCATACCCACCGTTTCAAGGCGGCTGTAACCCAGCGTTGTATCTCCAACTGGTTGTCCATGTATGGAACGAGTGATATCGGAATTTCCTATGTCGAGGGAGTCATTGGTGGTAATCCGGCGGAAAACGCTGAATACCTGTGGTCTCGCTCACCTCTTGCCCATGCACATCACATTGAGACGCCACTTCTGATCATGCACGGAGAGCAGGACTATCGGACACCGATTGCGCAAGCGGAGGAATTATATACTACGCTAAAACGATATGGCAAAAAGACCAAACTGATTCGTTATCCGGGCTCCAACCACAGTTTGCTGAAAAGCGGTAAACCTTCATTACGTATCGATAGCTTCGAACAGGTGAATGCCTGGTTCAATCAGTACCTCGGGAATGAGGAGGGCGAGCAATGAATCGAACTCAGCTGTCCATTCCTGTAGGGCTTCTTGTAGAGAATGTTCTGACAAGTGGGGAACCAAAAGAAGTGATTATTGAATGTTTACAACGTCGAGACTATTCCCGTTTGTTGCCTCTGGTTAAGGAATCCGCGATGGATTTTGATGAAAGACTACAGACAGCAGATGATATCGGAGACGATTGGGAAAAGGCGATACGTCAAGGTTATGAGTTCAAGTTTTTGCATATTAACGGGTTGAAACGATTGCTCGATTTCCGGTTTGACCGTAAGGTGGATCGGGATTACGTTCAAGATGAGTTGTCTCTGAAGAATATTCGTTTGACCGCACAAGAGATTGAACTGCTACAATCGTTAATTGGCAGGCAGTGGATCGTGCAAGCAGAAGAAACAGAGGCAGCAGAAGAAGGTAGCAAAGAGAGTGGGATATCCTCCCGCATTCCTGTCCGTATTCAATTGAAGTTCCCTTAATATGGACCAAGAAGAAGCCGCGATGATCGCGGTTTTTTTGCTATGTACAGGTAGAAATGAGGATGACTCAATTCAAAAGTTGAAATTTGACTTTATATGATTTATATTTATATTAAATGATATTATTATCTATCAAAAATGCGGGTGTAAAGAGGGGGACCTAGGATGTCCATTCAAAATGTTTTGGGAAAAATTCAAATATCGGATGATGTGATCTCCAAAATTGTCGGCAAGATTGCGAATACCACCAGTGAGATTTCCTCCATGTCGACAGGACTTATAGAAGGCATCACCAAAAAGTGGAGCGGGAAAAGTCTACAAAATGGCATAGATATCCGCAAGGTAGAATCAAGACTGGAGATAAACGTAAAGGTTGTCGTTTGTTATGGAACAAAAGTGCATGAAGTCTGCAGGGAATTGCAAAACAATGTGAGATTACATGTGGAACAGCTGACCGGATTAACCATTGATACGGTGAATGTGATCGTTGAGGGGTTATCATTCAACCAACCTGTTGCCAAGCTTTAGTCCAATTTCAGCTACCTAGAGGAGTGACAGCGATGAATAAGATTTCCATAACAAAAGCCAGTCCACAATCATTAGTCGGCGGGCAACTAAATCAGATGGCACTTGAATATATGGCCTATTCGCTTGCAGGTACCAAGGACAAAGGCATTATAGAGAAAACATTTAACAAGTTATGGCGTTCAAATCAGAACCGATTCAGTCACCAATATGCTTATGAAGCTAAAATGGGTAACCAAACGCTGGGCATGATCGTATGTTATCCGACCACTATAATGAACAAACTTGCTTTGCCAACGTTCTCCAAGCTGTTTGAACTTCGGAAATGGAGCTTGATTAAGTATAATCTCCAACACTGGAAAGAGTTCTACTCCATGGTGACATTAAAAGAAGCGGAGAACGACGAGTACCACATCGGGACATTGGCTACGTTGCCAGAAAGCAGAGGACTTGGTGTAGGAACACAGCTCATTCATTTTGCTGAGGAGCAAGCTATAACACAAGGTCTGTCCAAATCCTCACTTACGGTTAAAAAGGAAAACCTACTAGCTATTAAACTCTACGAGCGTTTGGGATACCAGAGAGTAGGAGAAATTAATAAACCTTCGTTATCCCTATACAGGATGTCCAAAAAACTGGTGTAATGCTTTCTTATAGGAATAAAACAAGCAGCTAACTGGAGAGTTTCATATATATAAGCCCACATTGGAACAGTTAAAAGTGTGAGCTGGAGGGGCGCTTTATGCGTTCCTTTTTTAGTTTTCAGATTTTACTCATAAAAAAAGTAACTTGACTTTTGCTGGTGTTTAAGCAGGTGCTTGACAGGGGTGTGGTATAGTATAAAAAGTTCTTTTAATGAAGAAAGACGGAGAAATATACAATGTGGGGTGTAACCAGTGTATCAATATAAGGATCAGGAATATGAAGCAGTACATTTTGAGGGACGTGACCTGCGCTATGGAGAACTCATAAGCTGTGTTTTCAAACAGTGTACATTTATGAACGCTTCTATGGAAGAAATTGAAACGAGTAACTGTCGTTTTATCGAGTGTGACTTCAAAGGGGCTTCCATGAATGGTTCGATTCATACGGAATCGGCTTTTGAAAACTGCACCTTCGGTGGTGCAAATCTCTTTGCTTCCAAATTCAGCTCCTGCAAGATGACAGGCTCAGACTTCTCTGGTGCGCAAATGGATGGCATTACCCTGAGTCACGGCGATTGGTCCTACACAAATCTGAGACATACACGTTTGGGGAAACAGGATCTGCGAGGAATTCGTTTCTTTGAGGCTGACTTTACGGACACGGATTTCACCAAAGCGGATTTGAGAGACTGTGATCTTACCCGAGTTGTATTAAGCAGAGCCAAGTTGCAAGGAGCCGATCTTAGAGGGGCTAACCTGGAAGGCATCGATCTGAAATCACTGGATATCAAAGGTGTACGTTTGGATCGCGAACAAGCCGTTATGTTTGTGCGCTCGTATGGTGCGAAAGTAGACTAAGTTGAGTTGAACATACACAGCATGAAGCCGCCCTTAAGGCGGCTTTTTTGACTTTGAGGTTTTCCGATTCAGAGAGAATAGGCAGGAAAAAGAGATCTAAACAAGAAGTAGTTAACATAAGTTTCAACTAAAAGGAGGTTATCATGAGCGTCACATTAATTATTATTGTTGCTATTATTGTCTTTGGGCTTACAACAGGCACGATCACTACGATTATGGCATTTAAACTGTTACGTAACAATGAAGAGAAACATCACCTTCGCAAGAGCATTCTGATGGACGGAATTCCAACAGAAGCAATAATTCATGATATTGTACAGACATCATCCAGTAGGGATGGAAGGCCTGGCGTGCGATTGGATCTGACTGTAACCCAAGTTGACGGCCGCACCTTCCCAACAATTGTAGAGACTTATATTCCAATCACACATATTCCCCATTTTCAGAAAGGAAATGTCATTAACGTAAGATACATTGCGATGGGGAATGAACGAAAAGTTGAGGTAGAGGATGCCTACCTTCCGTGAGGTGCCACATGGTGGTAAGCTTCGGTTATCAGGCATATCAAAAACCATTACCTGAAACAACTCAGGTAATGGTTTTTGACGTTAATTTAATTGAGTTAATCCTCTTCTTTTGACATATTTCGTATATACCTCGCTTTGTTTCATGAAGTGAATTTCATTACGTTTTAACGCTGTGCTTTGGGGCTCGTTTCAACCGCACAGCAACCCAACTCATAATCAGAGCAGCAATGAACAGAAATACGGTCACACCTGCAATGACAACAAAGAAGGATTGGTCAAATGCAGCAAAGGCGGCATTTTTGAGCGATTCAGCAGACGCAACAGGCAAGCTTTCGGCAGCAATAAGCGCTTCATCCAGACTGTCCTTCGCATTGGCTGGCACACTAATCCCCGCAGGAATCTTCATAGCGAGTGTGTAGAAAAGGGTCGACATGCTGCCGATGATTGCAATACCGGATGCTCCGCCCAGCTCATAACCCACTTCCTCAATGGAAGCGGCCATGCCCGCTTTGTGTGGTGGGGCATAACTCATAATGGAATGTGATGCAGCGGTCATCCCTGATCCAAGACCTGCACCAAGCAGTGCCAAGCCGATAATCTGCCCGGTGAACCCAGCATTGAAATACATCAGATACGTCCCCATGCCAAGGGCAGCGATGAAGAGAGTGAAGCTTTTGATATATACAACATCCACACGGTGCATAATGGCCCCCGTAACAGGTCCGGCAATGAGTGCTGCAACAGGTATGGATACGGTGAATAGTCCAGCCTGAAGAGGTGACATGCCTTCCACCAGCTGAAGCCGCTGAGTGACCATATATTGCACACCCATTTGTGCGAACAAGCCAACCAGTGCGGTAATAAAGCCGGTGCTGAATCTTGGGATTTTGAATAAGGACAGATCCAGCAGCGGATTGGGACTGTTATTCTGACGGCGAATAAAGATGATCAGGGACAGAACACCGATCACAGCAGCTATGATAGCGAGTGTCAGAGATCCTTCGCGTCTTGTGAATTCCTTAATGGAATAGATAATTCCGACCATGGCAATCATGATCTGAATGGAACTGGTGAAGTCCCACTTTTTCGAGGTATCCCCTTGATGTTTAGGGATCATTTTCAAGGCGAATACAAAAGCGATAATGGCTATGGGCAGGTTAATCAGAAACACAGAACCCCACCAGAAGTGTTGAAGAAGCAGTCCACCAACAATCGGTCCCAATCCAGCACCACCTGATGCAATGGAACCCCAGATGCCGATTGCCAGTGCGAGTTCTCGCTCATTCGTAAACGTAACTCTGATAATCGACAATGTTGCTGGCATCATCATGGAGGCACCTACGGCTAGGAGAATTCTGCTCATGACTAGCACAGCCGGTACTGGAGAAAAGGCAGCAGCAAGAGAAGCAACAGAAAATACGACCAAGCCCAGGGTAAATATTTTTTTATGACCAAGACGGTCCCCGAGTGTTCCCATTGCAGGAAGAAGACCCGCCATGACAAGGGAGTAACCGTTCAGAATCCATAATTTCTCCGAAGCAGATGCACCGAGATCATGGGTCAAGCTGGGTAAAGCGGTGTACAGGATGGTCATATCCATCACAATGAGTAATAGTGCACTTGAGACAATAACAAGAATCATCCAACGTTTGAATTTAGACATGTTTCCCTCCGGCGATATGAATAACTTACAATTCAAAGACTAAACTATCGGGTAACCCTATAGTCAAACTTTTCTTTACACACTATAATGCATGTATATTGATAAAACTTAGACTACATATGACCATGGAGGGCCCATAGATGGCTGGACATCACGCACAACATTTTACCACCAGTGAATTTGCCAAGATCTGCGGAGTGACCAAACATACCTTGTTTCATTATGACGAGATTGGGCTGTTAAAGCCTGAATATACCAATGCCAAGGGCTACCGCTATTATGGTATGCAACAAACGTATGTGCTGGATGTCATACATGTGCTGAAGAAGGCAGGAAGCTCACTCCAAGAGATTAAGTCGTTTATTCAAAATCAGAATACACCATTGTTAATTGAGCTGTTTGAACAGAAATTAAAGGCACTTGAGTCGGAGCAACAACGAATCAAACGTATGCAAAAGCTGCTAAGTGGTGCCATTGAAATGACGAAACAAGCCACGGATGCTTCTCCTGAAGGGCTGCATATCGAACAATGTGAGCTGGAGTATTTTATTGCTGTACAACTGGAGCAAGGGGATGGGGATAAGGAATTCTTCCGTAAGTTCATTGAATACAGGACCCATTGTGATGAACAGATGATCGACTATGAGTTTCCGGTATGGACGATCTTAACTCAGGAGCACTATGAGGCAGGAGAATACTATCCGGATTACTTTGGCAACAAAATAAAAGCTCCCATTCCAGGGGAAACGATATGGATTAAGCCAAAAGGGATGTATGCCGTCATGAATCATCGAGGTTCATATGAAAGCATGCCGGAGACGTATTCCCTCATGAAAGAGGAGATAGAAAAAGAGGGACTGCAAGTCTGTGGACATGTGTATGCACTGGACCTGCTCACTTATTTTGCAGAAAGTAACCCCGATGAGTACATCATCAAAATTTACGTAGAGGTGTGTAAGCCAGAAAACACAATGGTTTAACGGTACGGGGATGGAAGATGAGATCGAGGCTACACTGTCTTGACCCATATCGTATTCCATGTTAAGTTTTCTGTATTAAATTTTGAACTTTCAAAGGGGGGATAGAGTCATGACTGAATTAGAGGTTGTGGATGTTTATGTGGACCTGTCAACAAACATGAACAGTGGCATGGTTCACAATATGACTAATCAGAATCCGACACTTTGTCCTCCTATGCATAGATCTACTTGGCGCTGAGTGGTTTATCGCCAGGTTTCTTTATTGTATAAGCGAATCTAAATTCTGATTATGTTCAAATATTAAAGTGAGGGAATCCATGCCATGTTCTATGGTGAAATCCCGTCAGTTTACTTTTATATTTCACATAAAAAGGATGATATGCATGTCTTTAATCAACGTTACCAACCTGACCTTTGCTTATGAAGGCAGTTACGATAATATATTTGAAAATGTTAGTTTTCAGTTGGACTCCGATTGGAAATTGGGTTTTACCGGAAGGAACGGCAGAGGCAAAACGACTTTCCTCAATCTGTTGCTTGGCAAATATGAATACAGCGGACATATCTCTGCGAATGTTAGCTTTGAATACTTTCCTTTCCAGGTAGAAAATAAGGGAGCCATGACCGTTGATGTCATCGGCGAGATTCATCCTGAATATCTACACTGGCAAGTTGTGCGCGAGTTTAACCTGTTGAAAGTGTCAGAAGATGTGTTGTATCGGCCTTTTGATACGTTATCCAACGGAGAACAAACAAAGGTGATGCTGGCTGCTTTGTTCCTGAAGGATAATCGGTTTCTGCTCATAGATGAACCTACCAATCATCTTGATCTTCATGCAAGACAAATCGTCAGTAATTATCTTGGCAGCAAGCGTGGATTTATTTTGGTATCTCACGATCGGTCGTTTCTGGATCACAGCGTGGACCATATCCTTTCCATCAATAAAAGTAACATCGAGATTCAGAAAGGCAATTTCTCCGCTTGGTGGGAAAATAAAAGAAGGCAAGATCAGTTTGAACTTGCGAGTAATGAGAAATTAATAAAGGATATCAAGCGTTTATCCGATTCAGCCAAACGGACCGGTGGATGGTCGCATGAAGTTGAAAAGACCAAAAACGGTACGAGAAATTCCGGCTCCAAGGTGGATAAAGGATATATTGGGCACAAGGCTGCCAAAATGATGAAACGTTCCAAAAATATCGAACAAAGGCAGCAATCTGCGATTCAAGAGAAATCCAAACTTCTCAAAAACATCGAGAGTGCAGAACGTTTACAGATTCATCAGCTGGATTTTCACAAGCAGGAACTTGTTGAAATGGAACATGTGTCGATATCATACGGCTCCAATACGGTGTGTAAGAATGTCAGTATCACGGTTGAAAAAGGGGATCGTATTGCCCTGTACGGTAAAAATGGATCTGGCAAATCAAGCATTCTTAAACTGATCTGTGGTGAAGATATCCCTTATACAGGTCTTTTCCGTAAGGATCATCAGCTTAAAATCTCGTATGTGTCGCAGGACACGTCCGATCTCGGAGGGCATTTATCTGAGTATGCGGCCGCACAGGGGGTTGATGAAAGCCTGTTTAAATCGATACTTCGAAAGTTGGATTTTTCCAGACTGCAATTGGAGAAAGATATCTCAACGTTTAGCGCAGGTCAAAAAAAGAAAGTGCTCATTGCTAAAAGTCTTAGTGAAAAAGCTCATCTGCATATTTGGGATGAACCACTCAACTTTGTAGATGTCATTTCACGTATGCAGATCGAAGACTTATTGCTGGAATACTCGCCAACCCTGCTTTTTGTAGAGCATGATCGTGAATTTTGTGCAAATATTGCAACGAGAATCATCGAACTATAAGTACGTATGAGATAAAAGATGACCATGTTAAGAGCCGCCAAATGGCGGCTTTTAGTATTACTCGTGAGGAAGTATGCTATAATTTTATAATCTCATCCAATCATTTGATGGATGACTAGATCAATTGTAGACTAATTCGCCAAGAGGTGTAATACCAATGAAAAAGGAAATGACAACAATCAAACAAACCAGGCTCCATTCCATTTTGGACGAGGCCACCAAATTGCTGATTGAAAAACCGAATGCTTCCATGAATGAAATTGCGGAATCTGCAAAAATCGGAATCGCTACGTTACATCGATACGTGGAAAGCCGCGAACAGCTTATGGTATATCTCGGATTACGCGCAATCGAGGTGGTCAGTGAGACCATGAAAGAAATCCAACTGGATGAGGAGCATTGTGAAAAGTACATACCTGAGCTGATCGAGGCGCTGATTCCATTAGGCGACAAAATTTATTTTCTGGCTCATGACACCACCATTAACTATAATCCCGAGATTGAGGGAGCAGATCTGAAACTGAGAGAACCTGTATTACACGCGGTCGGTCTGTTACAACAGAAAGGTTATTTCCGCTCCGATCTCGATAAAACCTGGATTGTCGATGTGTTGTATTCCATCATGTTCCTGACGTGGCAGCAGGTTGTAAGTGGTCATATCGCGAGAAAAGCAGCCCCTGCGCTTGTGGTGGATACGTTTTATCATGGATTTAAGCAGAGATGAAAATAGGGGTGAGACTAACTCAACAGCATCAGCTCGTTACTCAATGACCAAATGATTTCATAAAGTCGCTAATTTAGCGGCTTTTTTTGCTTGTTTACATGTATATAGACCTGTTCAAACAGCGATATTGAACTAATCTATTCTAGGTATCCGTGAATTTAGCAAAACCAACTATAAACAAAATGAACGATTACATAACATTATTTGTCTTATTAATGAAAACACGGCAAAGGGGGGATAGAATGACTGACAGAGAAATTTTTGAATTGTACAAAGAGCAAGTTTATTACTTCTGTTATTATCTGATGAAGAATCAAGCAGATGCCGAGGACATTTGCCAAGAAGTATTTGTCAAAGTTATTTTGGCTGACAGAACTAAGGTAAGGAACATGAAATCATGGATATTGCGGATTGCTTCAAATGAGTGTCATAACGTTATGAGAAGACGGAAATCTGGATGGTTGAAAGAAATGCGGCATTATTTGTTGTCCAAATCCCAGAGTTATAACCCTGTGGAAGAGGGTGTGTACCATAGGGAAACAAAAGAAGAGCTACGAGGATTATATAGTGGGCTTCCTGACAAGATTAGGATGGTTGTTGTCCTTCGATTTATCAATGATTTGACTGTACCTGAGATCTCTAAAGTTATGAACATACCTGAAGGGACTGCAAAATCCAGATTAAACAAAGGATTAAAACTTCTCAATAAAATGGTTGAACCTCAACTAAAGGAGCTGAGTAATAATGAATCAGTATTCTAATAAGGAAAAAAATATATCTCATCCGGATTATGACTTAATGTGGACAACCATTGAAAAAGAAGCACATAAACGACGAGTCAATCTGAATTCTTCACAAAAGCCTGCTGGATATCGAGCTAAAGCAATTCCTATAAGCATCATTTTTACTTTTTTCTTACTTGTTGCTATTCCTGTATTCGCCAGTATGACGATTGATTGGGATCGAATCGGAGGCCGGGGCGTTGCAAGCGCAATAAATAATGGTATCGGTCAGCAATATGATCTTCAGTCCGCTAGTTCAGGTGTGACAATGAATTTAAGCGGTGTTGTAACAGATGGAGAAAAAATGAAAATGCTCATATCTCTGGACACATCAATCGATCTTTCTCCATATAGTGAATTTGCGACTGAGGAAAATACTATAATAGGAGAATCCGATGCGAGAGCGAACGTATATGGTTATTTGGGGCACGATCCTGATAGTCAGAAACTCATTGGGATCTATGAAACAGCTGATACTTTAAAAGGTGGTACCAAAGAGTTTACATTCGAAGCAAAGAATCTTATCCTTTATCGGGATAGGGATATTTTCCTGAAATCTAATCAACATACTGGAGAATCAATGGTTACTGGTGTTTCACAGTTTCCGGCGATTCATATTGAATCGGTTAGACATGCAGATAATCAAACGGTCATCCGTTATAAAGTCGAGGTAGCAGCATCAGATTTGGAAAGCGTCAAACCTCACTTGAGAGTTCATACCGGGTCCCAGGTTGTAGATGCTATTCCGACCATCTTGCCTAACGAAGAAAAAGGATTGTTGATTGAACAGGTATTTGATATATCGGAAGCGGATTGGGCGAATGCGAACCTTCATTTCAATTATGTTGAAGCAGCAAAACGATTGACAGGTACTTGGAAATTCGATTTTGTCGCAAATGGGAAAAAAGCAAGTGAGGCGATATATACGAAAAAACTGTATACCAATCCTGAATTCCAAGCAAAAACCGGTGTTACTTTAGATCAACTTGTGATTACTCCATTGAATCTTCAGATTTTAATTGATGAAGAAGGTTCATATACAGAAGGTATTGTTCAATATAAATCGATTCAGATGATTATAGATGATAAAACAATCACAGGGGTGCAAGCCACGAAAGGGGGGCGTTCTGAAAATAATCAGCAATTGTTTGATTTTGAATCTCCTGAGTGGTATCAAAACTGGTCTGATGTTCCAATGAAACTCATCTTAAAAGATGCCATTGTTCAGAAACGAGATACAACTAAAAACTGGATTCATTTAAATGAACCCAAGAAACAAAAGCAATACACCAAACTCACTGTCGATGGACTTGAAATACAATTTTCTTATTATAGGGATGGGGAGAAATTAATTGTAGAGTCATATTCCAAAACGCCTAGTTTCAGAGGTATTAACCAAACAATGCTTCGGATCAATGGCAAAGAAGTCTTTCCTGAAATTAACCCCCAAGGGATGACACCTGCAAAAATTCATATAGATACCTACAAAGATATTCCATTTGATGGACATATTGAACTGAATCCGGGCATCTATAAATACAGCGATCCGGACAAAAATGTAGAGATTCAACTGTAGATAAAGTAATTCATAATTTGAGCTTGATGAACAATATAACACCTTCAGAGAGAATCCGTTACATGAGGAACGGAGACTCTTTGAGGGTGTTTTTTTGCGTTCACAAAAGCGTTTCTCAGTGCGCAAGCTGCAAAAACTTGATTTTCTCACATATTCAAATATTAACAGAGTTCAGAATTTAAGATTTTCAGTTTACAAAAAATGATATAAATTTCTAGTAGATTCAAATCATTACCAAATAAAGACAAAATATTCAAGTGAGGGGGCCGGACAGAAACACCAGCAATTGTGCAGTTCGAATCAGCTTATGTACTCATTCCATCAACCCAAATCAGGAGGGATTCCATGCTTTACACCATTATTGTGCCAGTCAACCAGGACTATAACATTTTGAACCTGTTCACAGATTCGCTACTCCGGACGGTAAGCCCATCCACTCAGATTATTTTCATCAACGATGGTTCCGGCTCAGCAGTCTTTCAACATCTGGATAAACTGAAGCAAGAAGTAAGAGAAGGTGTGACCATCGAGATTCTTCAGCATGATTTTCCACTCGGTTGCGCCGTGTCGATTAATAGCGCACTGAGCCTAGCCAAGGGAGAGTACATTTTCTTCCTGGATTCTGACACCATTCTTCAACCGAACTGGCAACCGATGATGAAAGAGACACTGGATAGCGATATTACGATTGGCATGATTGGGGGCGTTCTGTTGTATCCGCAAACAGGAGGCGTGCAGCATTGCGGCATTGCTTTTGCGGACACCATCGGCCGACACCTGTTCCTGAACGCATCTCCTGATGATATCCCAAAAGAAACCTTCTCTGTTCAACTGGTGGTGTTTGCCATGTTTGGCATGAAGCGGGAGGTGTATGAGACCATCGGCAACCTCGATGAGAAATTCTTTAACGGATACGAGGACTTTGATTATCAGATGCGGGCACGAGCTGCCGGATACGATACAGTCATTAATCCGAATATTCAAGCATATCACTGGGAACGCAGCAGCGGCATTCACCGCAACTTCAACCGGAAGAACAATCTGGCACGATTCTGGAAAAAGTGGGGCGGTCAAATCGAGGCTGATGTGTGGCCATTCGTTTTCAGTCATCTGAAAGCACAGCTGGAAAGCCAAGAGGAATACCAGCATCTGCCGATTGTCGGGATTGACCTTGCCGAGGTTCGAAGTGATGCCGATACATTCTGGAACAAGCTGGAGGAAGCCGAATTTGCAAATGTAGCCGAAGTACGGGACTATTCAAACCGCTTTAATTCCAACGGGGCCATCTGGCTGCCACAGGTACTGGGCAAGGAATTGATTCATAGTGAGAACCGGTTACTGTTTTTGGTGGACAATTTCGCCCGTTTGCTGGAGAACCGCTACTGGATTGAGATGAGACATGCTCATCGAGCCAAGGATCTGATCATTGATCTGTATGGCAATGTGATCACAATGGATCGCATATACGATGGATGCTGGCCTGGAACCAAAGTTCGGTAATACACTCACAACGAAAATAAACAGGGAGGTACTTAAGGTGAAAGAAAAAGAGAGCACGCTCGATCGTGCCGTACGGTTTACCCGTAATCTGGAGTGGTTGGAACAAGTCGAAAAGGTAATTCCGAGCGGATGCAGCACTTTAGCCAAAGCACCTGAACGTTTATTTCCGGGCCATACACCCGTATGTTGTGCAGAGGCTTATAATTCCCGATTTACAGATATCGACGGGAATGAATGGCTCGATTGCGAAATGGCCATGGGTACGGCGCCATGGGGCCATGCCAGACATGAAGTCCAATTAACCGTCATTCACCAGTTGAAAAAAGGGACAAGCTTTTCTTTACCTGCCGACATCGAGCTTGAATGTGCGGAGTTGATTCTGGAGCGGTTCGACGGTCGTTATCCATCGCTGCGCTTCACTAAGAGTGGGG
Organism: Paenibacillus sp. FSL K6-1122; assembly: GCF_037977015.1. Taxonomy (NCBI): domain Bacteria; kingdom Bacillati; phylum Bacillota; class Bacilli; order Caryophanales; family Paenibacillaceae; genus Paenibacillus; species Paenibacillus sp. FSL K6-1122. The sequence continues at coordinate 3,366,877 of NZ_CP150272.1, forward strand.
CCGATGCAGTGAGTGGGGCCGTGCGTCTGGCCCGTGCCGCTAGTGGCAAAAGCAAGGTTATTGCGACAGCGTATCATGGGTGGCACGACTGGTCTGCCTACGGTTATTATGGTGGCCAGACAAAAGAACGTGGCATACCGGTGGATATCGAGCGTTCAACGATCTGGATCAACAAGCCTACTACGGAGCGAATTGAGGCCCAGATTACCGCGTCTCCCGAGGATATCGCATGTATTGTTCTATGCCCCAACGAGTGGAAAAAGGACGCGCTGGAGAGTGCCGTAAACCTATGTCGGTCTCTGGACATCATTATCATATTCGATGAGGTAACTTCCGGTATTCGAATGGGCAAGCAGGCTACAGCAGGAGAATATGACATCTGGCCTGATATGCTCTGTATCTCTAAAGGTATGGCCAACGGTTTACCGCTCGCAGCGGTTATGGGGCCTGAGCACTTGATGTCTTTGTCAGGACAGGTCAGATTCAGTAATGCCCATTCCAGCGAAACGACAGCGCTCGCGGCAGCCATTGCCTGTGAACGATTAATGAAAAATGCGAAAGTATGGCCGACTTGGCGTGATCCGGCAACCCGGATCATGGATCGTCTGGAATCTGAACTTGTGTTACTCGGATTGACGGATCAATTGGAAGTGAGAGGGACGTATGCAAGCTTCTGCATCCAATCCCTGGCTGAAGATAACTTCCAAACAGATCCTTTCCGCGAGTTCATGGTGAAGAGAATGGCTCACTTCGGCATTTTCACCAAAGGTTACTTTATTTTCTCTGATGCCCATACACGGGAAGAATTGCTGTGGGTCGAGGAAGCGCTACTGCAGATCCTGTCAGACTGGAAAGAGATTCAGAAGCAGGAACATCTTCATGCGATGCAACTTTCGAAAACGTTTGAAGCTTAATCCATAGATCATAATCAACAATCGACTAGGAGGAATTATTCAATGAAAGCACTCGTATATCAGGATCTCAAACAGGTGACTTACCAGGAGATTGAGGAGCCAACCATTCAAAAGCCAAACCAGGTGAAAATTAAAATCTATGGTTCCGGCATCTGCGGGACAGATCTGAATATTGTCAAAGGCAAAGTGCCAGCAAATAAAGGAACGATCATTGGTCATGAAGGCGTAGGCACAGTGGTTGAGGTGGGCGACGACGTTCGTGGTTTCAAGATCGGTGATCGGGTATTGGTTGATCCCACGCAATCTTGCGGTACCTGCTCATACTGCCGTGAGGGTCTGTTCATCTACTGCGAGAATTTTGATGACTATCAAGTAGGGATGACGACACACGGAACCTTTGCTGAATATTTTGTTGGGGACGAAAAGTATATCTATGCCATTCCGGATTCCATGAGTTGGGAAACGGCCATGATGATCGAACCACTGGGATGTGTACTTCAGACGTTCATGAAAGCAGGGACTAAGCCAAGTGACTCTGTACTGGTCCTCGGTTCTGGAGCAATCGGTTCCCTGTGTCAGCTAGTTAGCAAACGATTGGCAAGGCTTACCGTAGGCACGGAAGTTGATCCATACCGCAAAGAGTTCGCTTCAGGGATCGCGGATCATGTGTTCTATCCTCAGGATCTGACGCTGGATAAAGTATATGAGATCAATAATAACAAAAAGTTTGATATTGTAGTGGACGCGGTTGGTAACCAGCTTCATGTAGGGTTTGAGCTGATTGCCAAAGGCGGCAAAATTATTCCTATGGGATATGACGACAGCTATGAGGTGACGTTCAAATCAACAGCCGTCATTAATGATGGGATTAGTATCATTGGCGCGGTGGCTAATCACTCGATGATCAGTACGGCACTGAAATTTGCCCAAAGTATCCCGGAACTGGAACAGATGGTGACAGCCAAGGAACTGCTGAGTGATTATGAACAGGCCTTTAATGGAACGATTGGTTATGACATGCATACTGGAGAGAAGTTGCCGATGAATTCGGTCAAAACAGCTCTTATCCTATAAAAGGTACGATAAGCATGTAGACATTAGCGGGTTTGCCGCTGCGAGAAGTTTGAATTCGCAGCGGTGAAAACCGCAGAAGGAAGGGATATCGATTGAAATTGCTTCAAGATTTGCCGAAGAATCCACGCTACTCCATTTTACTTGAACCGGTATGGGCCATTCCGGGCACGATCGTTCTCTTTTACGCTCCTTTATATATGAAGGAAGCCGGACTTTCGGACATAGAAATCGGTTTAATCAATTCGGTGAATCTTTATTTTGCCTTTATCTTTCAATTGTTTGCGGGTTCCATTACGAATAAGCTGGGCCGGAAACGGACAACACTGATCTTTGATCTGCTTGCCTGGAGTGTTCCCATGTTCATCTGGGCCTTCTCCCAGAACTTCTGGCTGTTTCTGATCGCCTACTTACTGAACGCAACATCCAAGTTTGTAACGGTCGCCTTTAACTGTCTGATCATAGAGGATGTGGAGGAACACAAACGATCCAAGGTATTCGCCATTCTCAACATGATTATTACAGGGGCTGGGGTACTCACGCCAATTGCCGGGGTGGTCATTGCTGATTATGGTATTGTGCCTACACTCGCCACTATTTACTTTGTCGGGGGCATCCTCATGACCGCCATGTTTTTCATTCGTAACCGATACACGGATGAGACCGAGGTCGGCAAGGAACTTATGGGATTGCATAGTAAAACCCGCGTGCTTCAGAGCTTGGGTTCCAGTCTGCGCCTGTTTGGAAAATCGTTCTACAAACGGAGACTTTTTCCGATTATTCTGATCACGGTGTTATCCAATCTGATCTTGCAGCTGAATTTCTTCCAGGTCATTTTCTTCAAGGAACAGTTGAAGTTTGATGACCGTGTCATTTCTTTTATTCCGGTCGTGACCGCGGTGACCGTCATGTTGCTCTATCTGGTCATCATTCCGCGACTGAAGCGGCGTTCGGAAGAAAAGTATGTTGGTTTTTCCATCGTGCTTAGCACGGCCGGAGCCATTCTGTTTCTGTTGATCCCTGTGGGGAATATAGGGATGTTGTTTCTCACGCTAATCGTGCTCGCTGCGGGTAACTTCATTTTGCAGACGTACCGGGATTCCCTGCTGATGAACCGATTAGGTACGCATGAGAAAGCCGATATGTTCTCGGCCGTGCAGACCGTCATGACGCTTACAGCCATTCCATCCGGTTACCTGACGGGCCTGCTCTATCATCACAATCCAACACTGTTATTCAGCGTCATTCTTGGTCTATATGTCGTACTCATGGTCATCATGTTCTTCCTGCCAGATCCGCAAAAGCACTCCCAAGTGCTGGAACCTTACAAAAATATGTAGAAAAAGGGGTTTACTGTATCTGGAGCGAATATGTAGTACAGAAAAAAATAGAACTACCTCTAGAACATATTTTAACTTGGGAGGCTGCTAACAAATGACTAACGTAATGACAACAGAAGCACGGAAGCAATGGAGTTGGATGAACGAGCCCGAAATCTGGTCCTACACGGATCAGGGAGGTGTGCTGGTGGAAGCGAAGGCGGACACCGACTTTTTCCAAGACCCTGCGGGCAAGCATATTCGTGCAACCGCACCATTTCTGTCCATACCTGTGCCTGAGGACTTCGAAATCACAACCCAATTAACCGTTGATATGAAAAATCAATATGATTCCGGATGTCTGATGGTGATGGCGGATGATCGTAACTGGTGCAAAATTTGTTTTGAATATGATGGAAAAGCGCCTACCATCGTGTCGGTGGTGACACGTGATGGTTCATCCGATGATTGTAATTCGGTTGAAGTCTCCGTACCTAATCCCTATCTGCGTATACGCAAAGTAGAGGGCTGCATATCATTCTTTTATTCACCCGATGGGGATGAGTGGAAACTAATTCGTTATTTCGGCATGCCGATACAAGGGGAACTTCGAGCTGGATTAGTTGTTCAGTCGCCAACTGGAACGGGCTGTACGTGTCACTTTTTATCGGTGAACGTTACTCATCCGGACTTGACCGCACGTTTCTAATCCGCTCCCCTGGAGGGAGAACAGGTTCATGGTAAAAGCATTTATATTTGATTTTGATGGACTCATTGTTGATACAGAGACACCTTGGTATTATGCGTTTCGGGATATTTATGAAGAGCACGGAGTTGAACTTGGTCTGGAGCTATGGTCGAAAAATGTGGGGACATCCTTTGAGGAATTTCATCCATTTCTGTATCTGGAGCAAGCGCTCCAAAAAAAGATAGATCATGATCATATCAAACTTCTCTCTGAACAGAAATACGAAGTCTATTTGGGACAGGCTGCCATTCTTCCGGGGGTATATGAATTGCTTCAGTCTGCGAGGGAAAAGGGGATTCAGCTAGCGGTTGCTTCCAGCTCCACACGGGACTGGGTGCATGGTTACTTGCAGAAATTAGGCATTTTCGATTATTTCACAGTCGTTCATACATCCGAGGATGTGAAACGAGTGAAACCGGACCCTGAACTGTACCTTCTTGCTCTCCAGAGTCTTGGGATCGAGGCTTCCGAAGCGATTGTGTTCGAAGACTCACCTAATGGCTTGAAGGCAGCCAATGCGGCAGGTATTCGTTGTATCATCGTACCTAACGAGGTAACGCGTGGTCTGGAATTCGCCATGCATGAACTGCGGTTATCCTCGCTGGCCGAGATCGATATGGAGGCGCTTTAATCCAGATACTGCTTGCGTAGCTCGATAGGGGAGATCCCTTCGTATTTTTTGAACACTGATCCAAAGTAACTGGCACTGTTGAAACCAACGGCTTTGGCTATTTCATGAGCGGTCGTAGCGTTATTTTCGATGAGCATTTCCTTGGCTTTCAACAACCGATATCGCATCAGATACTCTAGTGGAGTCATTTGAAATTCTTTTTTGAATATCCGATTGAGGTGTTGCTCGGTAACGTCCATCTGCTCAGCCAACATGGGGAGAGAAATATCCTGATGATAATTTTGTTTGATAAAAGTAATGATTTCATCCAATCTTAATCGGGCATCAGAACGTTCGTAAGCACTATAGCGTTCACCTTCAATGGTTAATCTGACCAAAAGCATGTACAGTAATGCGGATACGTGCCAGATCTGATCCTTGTGCCGGGACTGCAGCGCCAACGTAATTTCACGCAACAGGATATGAAGCATTCCATCCGGCTTGAAGGCGCGCAGCTCCCCGATCTGCAAGGTATGCAAGAACCGTGGCAATAAATAGCCATTGAAAGACAGACAATCAAATCGTAATGAATCACTCAGATTGTGGTAACGGTAGGTTACCTCCGGGAACAAAATGAGAGCGGTCCCTTTTTTGATCGAAAATTCATGATTCTTTGCTGCGATTCGCCCTGTTCCTCCGATGCACTGTACAATGCTGTAATCCCGTGAATGGTCGCTCCAATTCATCAATTCATCAACGGTCAACTGGTTTTGCCCTGTAATCATGAGCGGCATATCGGTATCCAGTGGATTCCCCATACTAGGTTTCGGCATCGTCGTGTTATTCCTCTTTTCGTTAAAGGATCATGTGCGTAAGTGGCGTGGTTACAGCGTTAAAAGAAACCTAGAAAGAATTATATTACATAAATGGAATAATTTTAATTTAATGACGGGCAATATATAAAACGTTTTCATATAAATGCTTCAACAATTATTAATTGGATGAATGAGTATGAACTGTGGTCTGATCAGCCTTTGATTTATGGATCTAAAAGTACGCCCGCCTTGCCAACAGAATGCGAAACGGTATACGCTATAACGAATGAGTGATTAAGGAAAGGGATGCAAACATGAAGAAAGTCATCGTAGTCGGATCGGGTATTCTGGGGGCATCAACAGCCTATCAATTAGCCAAACATGGCGCAGAGGTCATCATCGTAGATCGAAAAGATATAGGACAGGCAACGGATGCAGCTGCCGGTATCATCTGTCCATGGCTGTCACAGCGACGTAATCAGGATTGGTATCAGCTCGCCAAGGCTGGTGCGCGGTTCTATCCTGGCATCATAGCGGAGCTTAAAGCCGAAGGAGAAACGGAAACCGGTTATGCTCAAGTGGGCGCGCTTAGTATTCATACGGACGTGGACAAAATCAACAAGATGGAAGAGCGGGCCCGTCTTCGCAAAACAGATGCGCCGGAGATTGGCGACATTACACCTCTAGATGACAAAGAAACCCGTGAACGTTTTCCATTGCTGGATGAACGTTATCAATCGGTACATATCAGTGGTGCTGCACGTATAGATGGAAGAGCGCTGCGCGATGCATTGATCCGGTCTGCACAGCGAAATGGAGCGGAAGTGATCCATGGAGACGCCACGCTTCAATTCGAAGCAGATCGGGTCATTGGTGTGAGTGTTAATGATCAGAGTTTCCTGGCAGATGAAGTCGTTGTCTGTGCAGGTGCATGGGCCAACGAACTGCTGAAGCCACTCGGCATACACTTTAAAGTGCATTATCAAAAGGCACAAATTATGCATCTACATGTCACGGATGGGGAGGATACAGGCCGCTGGCCTGTGATCATGCCACCTTCTGATCAATATCTGCTGGCCTTTGATCAACAGAAGATTGTGATTGGTGCCACTCATGAAAGTGATGTGGAGGGTTATGATACAAGAGTAACTGCAGGGGGCATGCAGGAAGTTTTGAATAAAGGTCTGGAACTGGCGCCGGGGCTAGCCAATAGCACATTCCAGGAGGTAAGAGTTGGGTTCCGTCCGTTCACACCTGGCTTTCTGCCAGTAATGGGGGCTGTCCCAGGCTGGCAAGGTCTGATTACCGCGAATGGACTTGGAGCCTCTGGATTGACCATGGGTCCTTTTATCGGGAGTCAACTGGCGAAACTAGCTCTCGGCATGGAGCTGGATATCGATATTGAGCCCTACACTGTTGGCAAAGCAATGGATGAAATTGAAAGAGGTGAGTCATGACATATTCACAACGTGTATCCGATGGAGCGAACTCGTCCGATATCGTATATCTGGAGCATCAGATCGGTACGACAAAAGAAAAACTGCGCATAGCTTTGGAGAAAAAAGAAACATACAAAAGCGAATTGTCGGAATTGAAGTCATCACCAATCAGGAATGCATCCGAAGACAATTCTGAAGAGCAAGTCTTAATGGAGAAGGCAAGCCAAACGAAGAACTTGATTGAAACCCTGTCTGAACAACTGGAGCAACTACAGGAAGCATTAGCGAGACTAGGCGATTGATCGGCTCGTATGGCTTATCTCTCTGAGACATCGACAGAAATAATATACGATACGTATAAAACGAAAACCCCTTATATTAAGGGGTTTTTCTGATTTTGTTCAAATGGTTTATATCAATAAGTGAACATATGGTATAAAATGGAATCAGGTGCTGAACTGTCAATTCAGATACCCATGTAACCAATCACGAAACTATGCTGAGAGGTGGATTCCAAATGTATAAAGAAGTGATACGTGTTGAGGACATTACGGGGTTTCAGTCGAGATCTGAAGAGTTTTTCCCACTTCACTGGTTTCGAAAAATGCTGTCTGAGCAACCAGTGTACTATCACGAAGATACAGACACATGGAATGTGTTCAGATACGATGATGTGAAGCAGGTTCTCAGTAATCATGAGTATTTTTCGGCCGAAGGAACCCGGACGACCATTGCCGTTGGAGCAAAGAACAATGAAGGCACACCTCCAGACAAATTAAACATATCAAGTATCGATCCTCCCCGTCATCAAAAAAGTCGTTCGTTGTTATCCGCTGCTTTTACACCGCGTAGTCTGAAAAACTGGGAGCCACGAATTCGCAACATTGCAGAGCAGCTGGTAGCCGATATTGAGCCAAATACGACCATTGATATTGTTCAAGCATTGGCCGCTCCGCTACCTTCGATGGTTATGGCCGATCTGCTTGGCATCCCTCTTACAGACAGCCATCGCTTCAAAAACTGGGTAGATATTCTGTTTCAACCCATCAATCCCAAGACGGCTGAGGAGAGTGAACTGAAAAAGCAAACTGCCGCTCAAGAGTATTATCAATTCCTGTATCCTATTGTGGTTCATAAACGGACTCATCCTGGTGAGGATATCATTACCGATCTGTTGAACGTGGATGTTGAGGGGGAGAAGTTCACGGAGGATGAGGTTGTTCGCACGACCATGCTTCTGCTTGGAGCCGGTATAGAGACAACGAGTCATATGGTTTCAAATACGTTCTATTCCTTCCTCTACGATGACCCGAGCTTGTATGGCCAACTCAGGCAGAACCCCGAATGGGTTCCGCTCGCAGTGGAAGAAATGCTTCGTTATAGGTTCCATAATGCCAAGCGGCATCGGACAGTAAAGCAGGATAATCAACTGCTCGGAGTGGATTTGAAAAAAGGAGATGTTGTCATCTCCTGGATGAGTGCAGCCAATATGGATGAGCAGATGTTTGAAGACCCCTTTGAGCTGAATATTCATCGTCGTAATAACAAAAGACATCTTACCTTTGGTAATGGCCCACACTTTTGTCTAGGGGCCCCGCTGGCAAGAATGGAACTAAGCATTGCCTTGACAGCATTTGTGGAGAAGATTGCTCGGATTGAACCGGTGGAGTCCTTTGATCTGGAGAATAATCTGGCCACTTCAGCTCCGGGACAGTCATTGACCCATCTGCCAGTGAAGATCGTTGCGGAGTGAGAAGGAATCATACGGGACACAACCTAAAAAGCGGCAGATCAGACGTAAACGTCTTGATCTGCCGCTTTGTTATGCAAGCAAGTATGAGGTTGGACACCTTAATTTGAATTCATAGAAACTTTTTGTCTTACCACCTGTTTGATTTCTTCCTCTTTGGCTTGTTTGGTGCGTTTGATAAAGAAGGAAAGGACCAATCCCACAACAGCGATACCGATGATAACAACATAAGCATCATTGATACCCTGGATCATGGATTCTGTAGCAAGCTGTTTTTGACTGAGACCATTGGCTGCACCAGTCGCCATCATATCCTGTACGTGCGCTGTTGTACGGGAGGTCATGACACTTACGAGTAATGAAGTACCTACAGCACCAGCCACTTGTCTGACGGTGTTGGAGATAGCTGTACCGTGTGCACCAAGTCTTGGTGGCAGTTGGTTAAGTCCCGCAGTCTGAATCGGCATCATGAGCAGAGCCATACCAATTCGGCGGCCGGTAGACATTAATACCAGGTAACCATAACTGGTTGAATCCGTTAAGTCGATAAAACCAATTGTGGTCACGATGGTGATCACCATCCCGATAACAGCGAGCCATTTCGCTCCAAATCGGTCAAACAATTTTCCGGCTACTGGCATCAGGAAGCCCATGACAAGCGCACCCGGAAGGAGTAATAATCCGGACTCCAGTGCAGTGTAACCACGTGCGTTCTGGAGATACAAGGGAAGCAACATCATGTCAGCATACATGATCATTGTAATCGCGATACTAATGACCGTTGTCAGGGAGAACATATTGTACTTGAAAGCCCGCAGATCAAGCAGCGGAGTCTCCGAAACGAGCTGACGCCATGTAAACAGGGCAAGAGAAACAATCCCAGCCCCAATGCAGATAAGAACTTCTGCACTTGACCATCCCAGACTTCCTGCTCTGCTGAAACCATAGAGCAATGCGCCAAATCCGATCGTGGACAGCACCACACTGATTGTGTCGAACTTTGTGTTGACCCGTTCGGATACATTCTTCAGGTATACAAACGCAAAGGCAATGACAATAAGAGTTAATGGAATCATGCCATAGAACATCGTTTGCCAAGAGTAGTTCTCGAGGATATAACCGGCAAGGGTAGGCCCGATTGCAGGGGCAAAAATGATGGCAAAACCAACCATACCCATTGCAGATCCTCGTTTTTCAGGAGCAAACAAGGTCAAAATAACGTGCATCAAGAGCGGCATGATAATGCCGGCACCCGCTGCCTGAATCATACGTCCTGTCAGCAATGTGCCAAAGTTATCTGCAAGAGCAGATACGATGGTACCAATCAGGAAAATAAACATGGAAGCTTGGAATAATTGCTTGGTTGAAAAGCGTTGCATGAAGTAGGCCGTGATCGGGATAAGCACCCCGTTCACCAGCATGTAACCTGTCGTTAACCATTGTGCTGTTGCGGCGGAGATGTTAAAATCACCCATCAGTTCCGGTGTAGCGACACTCATGATCGTTTGATTCAACGTTGCAAGGAAGGCTCCCAAAATCATGATAAACAGGATGGGGCCTTTCTTTACGGATAATTCTTCTTGTACTCTAGCCTGACTCAATCCTTTTCATCCTTTCAATCCACACGTGACTAAATTTACAACGTGTTGTATAGTTTACATTGTATTTATTGAATTATATACATATTCGGACAGATTACAATTTACGTTATGACGTGTTTTCGTCGTTTATTTTACAAATAAAATGAATTTGTTGTGTAAATCAAAAATAAACGACTGATCGTTTAAAATTGTAATGTTTAAAATTTGATGGGAGGGATACACGTGAAAGACGAGAAGAAATCAGCCGTGGACCCAAGAATATTGCGAACACGTCAGTTAATTCGAGGTGCATTTGTTGAATTGCTGCAGGAAATGGATATTGAGAAGTTGTCAGTCAACAAAATTGCCGAACGAGCGACGATCAATCGGGTAACCTTCTACCTGCACTATCGTGATATTACGGATATGATGGAGAAGATGGCGGATGAGATGATTGAGAATATTGAACGGATCGTGGATGAATATGCCCCTCATTTTGAGAAACAAAGGACGGAAGAGGCTTGGCCTGTTCTGGTCAAGTTACTGGAGCATTTTGCAGAGAACGCCTCGTTCTATCAGGTGGTTCTTGCTACAAAGCGCACACCGATTTTTACCGAACGACTGCTTAAATTGTTGAGTACGCTGGTCAAAGCCAAGATTGATCGGGTAGAGATGGAAGATGAACTCGAAGAATCCGGCATTCACAAAGAAATCGCAATATGGTACGGTTCTTCGGCTCTGATTGGAACCATCGTTGCCTGGTTGCGTAATGATATGCCATATTCACCTCATTTCCTGGCGAAGCAATTCTCTTTGATTCGCTCGTACTCTTATAATGACCTGATATAATCATGCTACAATTGCACCTAACGTTAATAGAGGAGGGATAATGTGATGAAATATAGTGCAGAACGTATCTATGTGAGATTTTGGAATGTGGATGATGCCTCATTGCTTCTGGATCTACAGGTTCGCAATCGTGCGGAAATCGAGAACATATCAGCAAGTGATCGGGACGAGTCTTTCTACAGCTTGGAAGGGCAAAGGTCACTCATTGAGAGCTGGAACAAGAAGAGAGAAGAAGGAAATCGCTATTCTTTTGGTATTTTTCTACATACAACGGATGAACTCGTCGGTGAAATTTCTTTGTTCGAGATCATACTGGATTCTACCCCAAAATGGATCCTTGGTTATGTGACGGATACTCTGCATCAAGGAAAAGGATATATGAGCGAAGCCCTGCAATGTGTAATGGAATTTGCCAAACACGAAACTGAAATTACTCGAATCGAAGCTGGCGCTGTGCCCGATAATACAGGTTCCATCCGTGTCCTTCAAAAAGCAGGTTTCAAGGAGAATGGGTCACAGCCTGTGCCAATCCAGGGAACGTTGAAAGAACATACGATGTTTGCTGTGGATATACTATAAGCAAGATGTTTTACTATTTACTATACGTTGAACTATATATTTAAACGTAACGGAGAGGACAGAAAAAACATATGGCTACTATACTCGTTGCAGACGACGATGCGAACATTCGTGAACTCGTCTGTCTATTTCTCAAAAACGATGGATTCACAACAGTGGAAGCTGCGGACGGTAAGGAAGCTCTCACTATATATGGCGAAACTCCAGTGGATCTGGTCGTCCTTGATATTATGATGCCTGTCATGGATGGTTGGGCACTGTGCAAAGAACTCCGAAGAGCCAATCCCGACCTCCCGTTACTCATGCTGACGGCGAGAGGAGAGACTTGGGAGAAGGTGAAAGGATTCGAACTGGGTACGGATGATTATTTGACCAAACCGTTTGATCCATTAGAGCTGACCGCTCGTGTCCGAGCATTACTGAAACGATACAAAATCGGCTCCACACACACAATCCAGTTTGGCAACGTCATTCTGGACCGTCAGACGTATAAGGTGATGAGAGGCACGGAGTCGCTTACGTTACCACTTAAGGAGTTCGAATTGCTGTATAAGCTTGCTGGAACACCAGGACAAGTCTATACACGTGAGCAATTAATCGACCAGATATGGGGAATTGACTACGCTGGAGATGATCGAACAATAGACGTACATATTAAACGCCTGCGCGAACGATTCGCGACAACACCTGATTTTCGGATTGAAACGGTGCGTGGGCTAGGGTACAGACTTGAGGTCTATGAATGATCAGATCCTTATATATTCGTGTTGTTCTGACCTTTCTGGTGTCAGTCATCACAGGCACGATTATTTCATTTTTTATGTCAACCTGGATATTCGAAGATCAATTGAATGAAAATGCTCAAATTAACATACGCAACTTTGGCCAGGACGTTGTGCAGATTTATAAGACGCTGCCTGCTGATGAAGCAGAATCATTCGTTAGTAGAATGAAGCAACTTGATTCGTATCATATTCGAATTTATGATGCAACGGGCAAGTTCCAGTCTTATGGGAAGCTTAACGAACATAAATCATCCCCCGTATCGACGGATCAACTCAAGAAGGTGTTAAACGGAGGGGTTGTGCAGGACACACCTAAAGGTATCGCTACCGTTCTTTTGGGGCTACCGATCAAGACGGAAACGGGTACAAGAGCGATGTTTCTAGAAACACTCTCACCGCCCTCAGCCTCTTTTGTGGTCCAGTTTGGGTTGATTTTTGCAAGCTGTTCCTTGATTGTAGGAAGTTTGTTGATTGTGGTTGCTTCTGTATATCTGGTTAGACCGATCAAAAAACTGACCAAAGCGACCAAACGGATTGCAGCTGGAGACTTCAACGTCAAGCTGAACATTAAACAAACGACGGAGATTGGTACATTGGCCCGCAGCTTTGAAGAAATGATGCATGATCTTCAGCAGTTGGAGCAGATGCGCAGGGAATTCGTTACAAATGTTTCGCATGAGGTTCAGTCTCCGCTCACCTCGATATCCGGTTACGCTTCGGCACTGAAGCAAGTAAATCTCTCAGAACAAGAACGAAACCGTTACCTGGATATTATCATCTCAGAAGCAAAAAGAATGTCCAAAATGAGCGATAGCCTGCTGAAGCTGAGTTTGCTTGAATCGCAGTCACAGCAACTACGGCTCACCACCTTAAGCCTTGATGAACAGATCAGGCGGGTCATCGTGGCGCTTCAGCCGCAATGGTCTGGGCGCAACATTCATTTCGAGCTTGATTTGGAGAACGTGAAGGTTACGGCTGATCACGATCAGTTAAATCAGGTATGGACAAACATCATCGGAAATAGCATCAAGTTTTCCAAGGATGGCGGTATGATTAAAGTCAGTATCGAAGAGGACTTCAAAAATGTGACTGTTCGAATATCCGACACGGGCATTGGAATTCCCCTGGAAGATCAGAAGCGTATATTCGACCGTTTTTTCAAGGCAGATCGTTCCCACAGCCGCAAATATGACGGGAGTGGTATGGGACTTGCTATCGTTAAACAGATCGTCTCCCTTCATCAGGGTGACATCCAAGTGGAAAGCGAACCTGGTCAAGGCACGACCTTTATGATTACGTTGCCCATCCATCCACCAACGGATAGTTAGGCTCACAGGTTAGGCCAATGAATAGAATATCCATTGGATTATCTAAACCGAATGTTCATGTCCTATGTAACATGCAAGCTTCCTTGTATGTTACATAGGACATTTTTTTTGCTTGTTCATACTCCGTTCATATTCCGGTCATGGGGAGTACATCTTTCTTGATTAGGATTTCTTAAGTAGCCTGCCAGGCCAATATAAAGATGAGGATAGGAGCAGATGAATGTGAATCTACAAGCAGACAGAGGAGTCCAGAGTAAAAGCAAAACCAAGAAAGTGTTAAGCATTTTGTTTAAAGTACTTTGCGCAATCATTATAGCAATCTTACTTTTTGTAGCTATCGTATATACCGTCAATAAAATCAGCAGTTATTCGGAGCAAAAAAGAATGGAACCGTATGGTCAACATGTATCCGTAGACGGAAAAAATATGAATGTGTTCATTCAAGGCGAAGGCGAGGAAACGATTGTGCTTCTGCCTGGTTTTGGAACAGCGGCACCAGCGCTTGATTTTAAACCTCTTATCTCCGAGTTATCTCCATATTATAAAGTTGTCGTTGTTGAGCCCTTTGGTTACGGATTGAGTGATCAGACCAAAAAGGAACGTAGCACAGCAAATATCGTCAGTGAAATTCATGAAGCGTTACAGCGTCTACATATTGATCGTTATATCCTCATGGGTCATTCCATTTCGGGGATCTATAGCCTGGATTACGTGAACAAGTATGCAGATGAAATAAGTGCATATGTTGGGCTGGATAGCAGTGTTCCAGCGATAAGTGAACAGAAGATTGATTCATCAGATACACAACCAATTAAATGGTTCCGCAACTTGGGTTTCGCCCGAGTGCAACTGAAACTGAGTGCTGACCCTTATGATGGACTGCCTTATGATGAGCAAACGAAAGAACAATTGAACATTCTGATACGCAAAAATATGTATAATACCACGCAATTAAATGAGGCAGAAAGTATGTATTCCAACTTTAAAGCATCTGAACAACTAACTTTCCCTGTTAATCTTCCGGTTCTTTTCTTTGTTCAAAAGAATCATCCGGCAGCAGACAATTGGGTTCCGGAACACGAGAAGTTAATAGAAAACTCTGTGCGTGGTGAAGTGGTGCTGCTGGAAGCAAATCATTATTTGTATCGTTCCCATGCCAAAGAAATTTCTGAAAAATTCATGGGATTTATGACGCAGCAGTAAATATAAATGAATTGGCTTGTTCATATTCAGTTCATATTGACGTCACGGGGAGTACATTTTCATTGGATAAGATTTCATTAGCAGCAAAAAAGACAATCGAACTATCAGTTCAAGACAGGAGAAGATAACACTGACGACGCAGCCAGCGGAAAAGAAAACAAAGAATAGATCAAAGGCCAAAAAAGTGAGAAACATGATACTGAAAATAGTAGGAGCAATCGTAATCGCCATTATTCTATTTCTAGGTATTGTTTATATCACCAATGTGATCAGTAGTAATTCAGAGGCCAAGAAAATAGATTCCTATGGTCAGCATGTATCTGTAGACGGGAAAAATATGAATGTGCTCATTCAAGGCGAAGGCAAGGAAACGATTGTACTTCTGCCTGGTTTTGGAACAGCAGCACCAGCGCTTGATTTTAAACTGCTCATTGACGAACTATCACCATATTACAAAGTTGTGGCGGTTGAGCCATTCGGGTATGGGTTAAGTGATGCTACTGAAAAAGAACGAACCACAGAGAATATCGTAAGTGAAGTTCATGAAGCTCTGCAGCAACTCGATATTCATCAGTACATGCTCATGGGTCACTCCATTGCAGGCATTTATGGCATTGATTATGTGAACAAATATCCGGATGAGGTCACGGCATTTGTCGGAATTGATAGCAGTGTTTCAACACAACCGGGTATGGATGCCAAATTACCTACTAAAACGTTCGCATTTCTTAAAAAATCAGGTCTCCAAAGATTGGTGGTCAAATTTAGTACTGACCCCTATGCTGGACTCGCATTTGATGAACATACCGTAGAGCAGATGAACATGCTGTCGAATAAAAACTCGAACAGTTCCACGACTTTGAATGAGATGGGTCATATCTCTTCCAATTTTAAAGGAGCTCAAGGTTTAACCTTCCCTAAAGACCTTCCACTTCTACTCTTTGTACAAGCTAATAATGAAGGTGTAGAAGGATGGATACCGCTGCATGAAGGGCAGATCAAAGATTCAGTACATGGGAAAGTAATCACCATGGATGGCGAGCATTACTTGCACCATACGTTATTCAAAGAAATAGCAAAAGATATTAGAGCATTCATGAACGAAGCGAAGTGAAAATTCTGTAAAAGTCCGTGATGAGAGAGAGGAATTCAATTGAGATTATTTGAGATACTGTTAGTACTATCCTGTTTCGCGTTACTCATAGACCTACTATTTATTAAAAGAAGTGCAAAGAAAATAGGTTTGGGTTTGGGTATAGGAAGTAGCGTTATATTATTAGTTCAATTGTTTGTTGAGGGATACAGATGGCAGTTGCTTTTGGTATATATCATGACGGCTCTATTCATAATCATCGTTTTATTCAGACATTCCGATAAGATGGCGAATCTTAAAATAGGGAAGTTCTTGAAATATAGTTTATCTTCCTTAATCGTTATTCTGCTTGTTGGTTCTACCGTCTTGTCTGTATACTTACCTGTTTTTAATCTGCCGAAGCTTGATGGTCCAGAGAAGGTGGGTACTCAAACATTTCATTTAACAGACCAGAACAGAGACGAAATCTTCACTGAAGATCAAAGCGATAAGAGAGAACTAATGGTTCAAGTTTGGTACCCAACTGAAAACAGCAATAATAACAAGCGTGACACGCTGTTTCCAAAAGATAAAGAAATGTTCAAAAAGTATATTCAGAGCTTCTCTAATTCTTTAAAACTGCCCGAATTTTTGCTCGACTACTTGAAGTATAGTCAAACCAACTCTTATGAAAATGTTGAAATATTACCTTCTACAAGTCCTTATCCCGTGGTACTACTATCTCATGGTATGGGAACCAGTAGAGTTCTACATGTATCACAGGCCGAGAATCTGGCCAGTCATGGGTTTATCGTGGTCACCATCGATCACACGTATAGCACCTTTGCTACCCTTTTTCCAGATGGCCGTGTAACGGATTATAAAAAAAGCACGACTACACTAGATGAACGTACAAAAACAGGGAGTATATGGACGAAAGATGTGGAGTTTGTAATCGATCAAATCGAAAAGTTGAATTCAGGTGCAATCGAAAGTCAGTTTAAAGGGAAAATCGATCTAGATCACATCGGCGCGATGGGGCATTCTTTTGGGGGGGCAACCGCGTTTAATGCAACGTATTTAGATCAGAGAATCAAGGCCGGGGTTAATATGGATGGGTCACTATATGAAGTGGAAAATAGAGATGATATAAACAAGCCGTTTATGTTCATCCGATCGGGAAGTTTTGAAGACTGGTTCGCCAACTTTGAAATAGATAGAAATTCGGATGATGAAGTAACTAAATCTCTTTCAGATGAGCTGCACATTATGAAAAATGTTATGAATCATGGGGGAAAAGTGATCTATGTAGAAGGAACCCAGCACTTCAATTTCACGGACCTTCAGTTCTATTCAGAGCTGGTTAAACTGTCCGGTATCACAGGAGATATCAATGGTAAAAGAGGATCAAACATCGTAAATCAATATGTACTCGATTTCTTTAACAAGCAACTGAAAGGAACGGGTGGAGATCTCATTCAGGGACCAAACGACTTGTATCCGGAGGTGAAATTTGTAGACCCAGAAGAAATCAAATAACCAAAACACTTAAAATTCAGGAGATGATGTGAATGGGACGACAAAAGGGAAAACGCACTTCAATCGCCGTGTTAACGCTGGCATTAACCATGTTAGCTCCAATGTCTGCAATGGCTGCGCCTACTACAAGTAGCAGTGATCATACGTATGAACCAACCAAGAAAACGGTGATGGAGAAAGCCAAGTTACTCACTGAGAAGCATGGAATCACAAGCCTGCAATATGCCCTTATCGATGGTGGCGAGATTGTGGTGTCCGGTCAGACAGGCAAGAACGATAACAACAACAAGGTGCCTCTTACGCCCGATACAATCTATGGCATAGGATCAACGAGTAAAATGTTCCTCACAGCTTCTGTTATGAAGTTAGTTGAAGAAGGCAAGGTGGATTTGGATCTGCCTGTTGTGAACTATATACCTGATTTTCAAATGAAAGATCATCGCTACAAACAAATCACACCACGCATGCTGTTGAATCATTCTTCCGGTCTGCTGGGAGGCACGGGCAGCAATGCCACATTGTACGGGGATAATGATACGTACTCACATGATACGTTTCTGGATCAATTGGCAAGTCAAAACCTGAAGGCAGATCCGGGCGCGTTCTCGGTGTATAGTAACGATGGGTTTACGTTATCCGAGATTATGGTTGAACGTGTTAGCGGCATGAGTTTTACAGCTTTTATACACCAATATTTTACGGAACCTTTGGACATGAAACATACCAAAACACCACAGGATGTGGTTGACACGGCAGCAATGGCGGGAATCTATTCTCCTATGTATGAGGGTCAGCTTCCACAAGAGAATTATAATGTTATCGCTACTGGAGGCATTTATTCCACCGCTGAAGATCTTGCGAAGTTTTCACAAATCTTCACGGGAGAGGTCCAAGGCATTCTTACCGATAAGTCTGTAGAAGCCATGGCGCAAGAAGAATACAAAAAAGGCATGTGGCCAGAGGGTGGCGATACGTCTATATCTTACGGTTTAGGGTGGGATAGTGTAAATCTGTACCCATTCAGTGAATACGGTATCAAGGCAGTAACAAAAGGTGGAGATACCATATCGTATCACTCATCATTAGTCGTACTGCCGGAATATAATCTGGCTGCAGCCGTTACCTCATCAGGTGGGACAAGTGCCAAAGATCAGTTCATTGCGAGTGAATTATTACTCAGCGCACTTGAGGAAAAGGGCATTATTACAGAACGGAAGCCGGAAAAATCGTTTGGTGTTCCAGTGAAGGCAGATATACCTAAAGAAATAGCCACGAATGCAGGTATATATGGCGGCAATAATTCGGTTAAGAAGATCGAAATGAATACTGCTGGACAAATGACTGTATCCACACCTTCAGCTCCAAGTGATCCGGTTCAAAAATACACCTATACAGCAGATGGTACTTTTGTTAACGATGAAGGCACGGAAAAGTTGAAATTTGTTAAGGAGAAGAATGGAATGACTTATCTGTGGTATCGATCTTATATATCCTTACCAGGACTTGGACAATTGGCTTTCTCCGAATATAAAATGGAAAAGCTGGAAGCCAATGAATTATCCCAGGATATTACGGCCTCATGGGAGAAACGTGAAGGTAAAAAATATTACCTTCTGAATGAGAAATATACATCAACGGTTTATCTCAATTCGGCACCAATTCTCCCTATTCATTTGGACAAAGAGACGCCTGGGTATGTATCCAATACTAAGATTATTGGAGCAAACGAAGCAGTCACGGAGCTGCAAATCCCTGGCCTGGCTGGACGTGATACAAAGGAGATTTATTTTGCTAAAAAGAACGGAGTAGAGTACATTACAGCCGTTGGTAGCATATACGCCAGTGAGGAAATGGTACAACCACTCTATTCGGGTAAACAATCTCTAGCAACGATTCAAGCAGATGGATATGCCAGATGGTTTTCGTTACCAGCAACGGTGAAAGGAAAAGTCATGACGGTTAAAATGCCTGCAACTGGCGCCTTTGCCGTATATGATCAGAAGGGGATTTGTATTAATCACACCGTAGTCAGCGGTCAGAATGAGGTTGTATTACCAGAAAACGGCCGCATTGTATTTGCAGGTGACGTGGATTCCACTTTCGAAATTTCATTAAAATAGATGTTGTGCCGTAGTTAGTTTTATGAAAGAAACTAAGAAAGTAGCCGATCAAAGTTATCGGCTGCTTTTGTTCAATTTAACTATAATTAGTTTGTCACTTCAGTTAGAATTCTTCGCTATTGCTCAACTGAAGAATTATTCTTTTTTAGGAGAGTGGAAACGTTGCCTACGATATTGGTTGCTGACGACGATGCGAACATTCGCAAACTCGTCTGTTTATTTTTGCGCAACGACGGATTTACAACCATCAACGCCGTAGACGGAAAGGAAGCCCTGGCTATCTATACCTCCATGCCAGTCGATTTGGTTATTCTTGATATTATGATGCCAGTCATGGACGGTTGGGCATTATGCGAGGAACTTCGAAGAGCCAATCCGGATCTTCCGTTACTAATGTTGACGGCAAGAAACGAGACCTGGGAGAAAGTACAAGCATTTCAGCTCGGGACAGATGACTATATGACGAAGCCATTCGATCCGCTTGAGTTGATGGCTCGCGTCAAGGCACTGTTGAAACGATACCGTATAGGATTAACGCAGACCATCCAATTAGGAAACGTTATTCTGAACCGGCAGACTTATAAGGTCCTGAGGGGTACAGAGTCGTTCACCTTGCCGCTTAAAGAGTTCGAATTATTGTATAAACTTGCTGGATTACCGGGACAAGTCTATACGCGGGAGCAATTAATCGATCAAGTTTGGGGAATTAATTATACTGGCGATGATCGAACGATAGACGTGCATATTAAACGTCTACGCGAACGTTTTGCCGATATCTCCGATTTTCGTATCGAAACGGTGCGGGGACTTGGCTACCGGCTAGAGGTGCAAGAGTGACCGGCTCCCTCTATACACGTGTAGTCCTGACCTTTCTGGTCTCCGTGATTGGGGGCACAATCCTTTCTTTTCTTGCTACAACCTGGATATTTCAAGATAAATTAAACGAAAACTTACAAGGCTCCTTGCTTGACTTTGGCCAGGATATCGTCCGCATCTACGAGACATTGCCGTTACATGAAGCAGAAATGTTTATAAGTGAAATGAAACAACTCAATTCCTATCACATTCGAATCTATAAAGCAACGGATCAATTCCAATCCTACGGAGAACTTAAAGAACAACATCCTTTCCCGGTGACGACGGAACAAGTGAAGAAAGTGCTGGATGGGGAAAGGGTCCAATTCAATGGGATCGATACGTTCTTCTTGGGATTGCCGATAAAAACTGAAATGGGAAGCAAAGCAATGTTTGTAGAGCCCCTCACTTCCTCTTCCACCTCATTTCTCATCAAGTTTGTTTTAACTTTTATGATTTGTTCGTTAATAGCAGGAAGCCTATTGATACTAATTGCGGCTATGTTTCTGGTGAGACCGATCAAAAAGCTGACAGAAGCGACCCGGCTTATAGCTGCCGGAGATTTCAATGTCAAGCTTAATATTAAACAAAAGGGTGAGATAGGTGCTCTGGCTCGTAGTTTCGAAGAAATGATGCACGATCTAAAGCAGCTTGAGCAGATGCGTAGGGAATTCGTAGCAAACGTGTCCCATGAAGTTCAGTCTCCGCTCACTTCCATTTCCGGTTTTGCTATAGCGCTCAAGCAGGTAGACCTCCCGGATGACGAAAGAAGCGATTATCTCGATATTATCATCACTGAAACTGCAAGAATGTCCAAAATAAGTGATAGTCTGCTAAAGCTGAGTTTGCTTGAATCTCAATCATTGCAAATGCGGCTCGCCACGCTAAGTCTGGATGAACAGATCAGACAAGTAATCGTCGCTATTCAACCCCAATGGTCGGCCCGTAACATTCAGTTCGATCTTGATTTGCAGCCCACCAAAATCACGGCCAATCATGACCAGTTAAATCAGGTGTGGATCAATATCTTCGGCAATGCCATCAAATTTTCCGAAGATGGTGCCCGAATTAGCATCAGGATCAAACAGAATATCAAGAACGTGACGATCCGCATATCGGATTCGGGTATTGGTATTCTCCCGGAAGACCAAAAGCGTATATTTGACCGCTTCTTTAAAGCTGATCGTTCCCACAGTCAGAAATATGAAGGAAGCGGTATGGGACTAGCTATTGTAAAGCAGATCGTCTCGCTTCATCAAGGGGACATCCGGGTGGAGAGCGAATATGGACGAGGAACGACCTTCATAGTCATCTTGCCAATCACAACACCCACAGAGTGATTGGATTTCATGTCTTCTCTTAGCTATGACACTCTATATAAACCTCCTTGCGTATGATGATGCAAACTTTTTTTGCCTGTTCATCCTCCGTTCATGCTGCAGTCATTAGGGGGACATCTTGGTTTGTTATATTGTCTTTAGCGCCCACGTTAAGGTGGCTTAACACAATGATGAAGACAGGAGTAGATGCAAGAATGAAACCAAGAGAGGTAACAAAACTGAAGATGAGTGTGAGGAGAGCAAGAAAGAGAAATACTATAGCTGCTGTGACTCTCATGCTGACGATACTTGCCCCAATGTCTGCAATGGCCGCACCGACTCCCATGAACAACAGCAACCTTACGTATGAGACAACAAAGAAAGCCGTGATCGAAAAAGCCAAATTACTGACCGAGACATATGGTACGACGAGTCTGCAATATGCGCTCATCGATGGTGGAGAGATTGTGGTGTCCGGTCAAACGGGCAAAAACGATATAAACGATAAGGTGCCTCTTACTTCGAACACCGTCTATGGCATTGGTTCAACCAGTAAAATGATGCTTACAGCCGCTGTAATGAAGCTGGTTGACGAAGGCAAGATTGATTTGGATGCACCTGTTGTGAACTATATGCCTGACTTTACAATGAAAGATAACCGATACAAACAGATCACACCCCGTATGTTGCTGAATCATTCCTCCGGTCTTCTGGGCACCTCAACCAGCAATGCCACATTGTACGGAGATAATGACACGTATTCACATGATACGTTTCTGGAGCAATTGGCGAATCAAAACCTGAAAGCAGATCCCGGCGAATACTCAGTCTACAGCAACGATGGCTTTACGTTAGCCGAGATTCTGGTCGAAAGAGTGAGCGGCATCGGTTATACCGCATTTATACACAAGTATTTCACGGAGCCTTTGGATATGAAACATACCAAATCACCACAGGATGTGGTTAATCCGTCAGACATGGCGGCAATCTATTCCCCTTTTTATGAGGGACCACTTCCAAAAGAGAATTATAATATCATCGGTACTGGAGGTCTGTATTCCACCGCTGAAGATCTGGTCAAATTTTCAAGAATCTTCACGGGAGAAGTTGATGGTATTCTTTCCAGTAAGTCTGTCAAAGCTATGGCGCAAGAAGAGTATAAAAGAGGCATGTGGCCAGAGGATAGCGATACGCTGATGTCTTACGGGTTGGGGTGGGATAGTGTGAGCTTGTTCCCATTCAACGAATACGGCATTAAGGCCGTTATGAAAGGTGGAGATACTTTATCTTATCAGTCCTCATTAGTGGTACTTCCGGAATACAATATGGCTGCAGCCGTTATCTCTTCAGGCGGGTCAAGCTTAACCAATCATTTTATTGCCAATGAATTATTACTCAGCGCACTTGAGGAAAAGGGCGTTATTAAAGAACGGAAGCCGGAAAAATCATTTGGCGTACCTGTGAAGGCAAATATGCCTAAAGGAATATCCAAGTATGCAGGTATATATGGCGGCAATAATTCGGTTATGAAGATCAAAATAAATACGGCTGGAAAAATGACTGTATCTTCACTTGCAGCTCCGAGTAATCCGGCTCAAGAATACACCTATACAGCAGATGGTACTTTTGTTAATAACGAAGGTACAGACAAGTTGAAATTCGTTGTGGAGAAAAATGGGAAAACCTACTTGTGGTCACGATCTTATATATCCGTTCCAGGACTCGGACAGCTGGCTTTCTCAGAATATAATGGGGAGAAGCTTGAAGCCAATAAATTATCCAAGGAGATTAACGCTGCATGGGCAAAGCGTGATGGTAAAAAATATTATCTGGTGAATGAGAAATACACATCAATGCTCTATCTTAATGCTACATCGATCCTGCCTATTCAGTTGAATAAAGAGAATCCGGGGTATATGTCCAATAATAAGATTATTGGAGCCAACGAAGCAGCCAATCAATTGCAGATTCCGGGTACTGCCGGACGTGATACGATGGACATTCATTTCTCCAAAAAGAACGGAGGAGAGTATCTTACATTTTCAGGTTATGTATACGCTAGTGAGGAAATGGTGAAACCAATCTATTCGGGTAAACGATCCGCAACAACCATTCAAGCAGATGGATATGCCAAATGGTTTTCGGTACCAGCTACTGCGAAAGGAAAAGTCATGACAGTGAAGTTGCCTGCAAATGGAGCCTTTGCTGTCTATGACCAGACCGGAATTTGTATTAATCACACCGTGGTCAGCGGTAAAAATGAAGTTGTTTTACCAGAAAACGGTCGTATTGTATTTGCAGGTGAGGCTGGTTCTCAATTTGAAATTACATTAAAAAAGTAAAATGAATAGCGTTTCAAACGGCTGTACAACAAACGAACTCAACAGGAGAACACCATCATGATGAAAAAAATATTAATCATTTTGCTCAAAATATTCGGAGCCATCGTTATCGCTTTTGCATTATTTATTGCCACTGTTTTTATTGTTAATGTATTTAGCAACAAATCAGAGGAAGGGAAAATAAAACCCTATGGTCAGTTTGTAGCAGTTGACGGGAAAAACATGAATGTGTTGATTCAAGGAAAAGGCAAAGAAACGGTGGTATTGCTTCCTGGATACGGAACACCTGCCCCGGCCCTTGATTTCAAACCGCTCATCGATGAGTTATCTCCATTTTACAAAGTTGTTGTCATTGAGCCTTTTGGTTATGGATTAAGTGATATTACTGAAAAAGAGCGTACCACTGAAAATATGGTTAGTGAAATTCATGAAGCGTTACAGCAACTTGGTATTCATAATTACACGCTTATGGCTCACTCGATTTCAGGGATATACGGCCTGGATTATGTGAATAAATATCCAAACGAAGTAAGTTCATTTGTCGGAATTGAGAGCAGTGTCCCAACGCAGGGAGGTAATGATGATCCATTTCCAACCGAAACGTACAAACTGCTTAAAAAATCAGGATTCTACCGATTGTTAATGAAACTGGCCCCTGATCAACTGATTGCACCCGATGTTGATGAAGAAACCAGAGAACAAATTAGAATACTTTCACTCAAAAATACGTTTAATCCGAACAACCTGAATGAAGGTGAAAACTTTGGTCCTAATTTCAAAGAAGCTGAGAACCTGTCCTTCCCCAAAGATCTTCCTGTGATTTTCTTCTTACAAGCGAATGATACCGAAACGGAAGGATGGATACCATTACATGAAGAGCAAGTCAAAGCTTCTGTACATGGAAAAGTGATGACATTTGAGGGAGAACATTATTTGCATCACACCCGATCCAAAGAAATGGTTCAAGAATATAGAAAGTTTATGAGTGAGATAAAATAGTGTCGCCAACAAAAGAAGTCGCGAAATCGCGGCTTTTTTCTGTTAGGGAGATGGTGAATATACATACTTCGTTATCTATTGGAAAATTTAGGTTGACACTTCTTTTTGTCGCGTATACAATCGTATACATGAACACGTTGTATACATATGTATACACGTAATGGGGGTGGCACAAATGAGAGATCGTCCTATCGAAGAGATGGATGGAAGTGTACGTCAAGGTGAGCGTCCAAGACGTGATATGAGTGACAGTGAGCAACGTGGTGAACGTTCCAGACGTGGAAGAGGTCATGGTGAACATGAGGGAAAACGGGGCCGTGGTGCGCAGACATTCCGTCGCGGCCGAATTCTTGTATTTCTGGAACAAATGCAGAATCGGAGAACAACGCTTGTCCGACAACTTGGACAGGAGGAGTATGAACATATTCGCCCGGTGATCAGTGGGGAGTTAAAAGCTATTGATCAGGTCATCGACGAGTATATCCATCTGTTCGAGCTGCAAAATGAAGATGTAAACCCCAATAAGGATCTGGAGAGTGAGAGTGAATAAGTATGATTCGTCGTTTTTTTTCGTATTATCGTCCCTATAAAAAACTGTTTTTGATTGATTTTGGATGCGCTGTACTCGCAGGTCTTCTGGAGTTGGCTTTCCCCCTTGCCGTCAGCAAATTCATTAATGAATTGTTGCCAGGTCAGGATTGGCCTCTCATTATGCTTGCCTGTGTTGTGCTGTTATCCATCTATGCACTTAATACCGTATTAAACTATGTAGTTACATATTGGGGACATATGCTAGGCATTAACATTGAGACCAACATGCGTGAGAAGATGTTCGCTCACTTGCAGAAGCTGTCCTTCCGGTTCTTTGATAATCGTAAAACAGGCCACTTAATTGGTCATCTTACGAATGATCTGAATGATATCGGCGAGGTTGCTCACCATGGACCTGAAGATGTGTTCATCGCAATAATGACATTAATCGGATCGTTCTGGCTGATGGCTAACATTAATCTGGAGCTTGCGCTGCTTACCTTTATCATTATCCCAATTATGGCTTGGGTGATTATCGTATTTGGTGGTCGCATGACAAAGACGTATCGGCGACTTTTCGGAGACGTCGGCAATTTCAATGCGCGTATTGAAGACAACGTCGGGGGTATGCGTGTTGTGCAATCGTTTGCCAACGAAGAACATGAGAAAGAACTTTTTGCGGTGGATAATCAGAATTTCCGTAAAACCAAACTGCTTGCCTACAAAACGATGGCGAAAAGTATCTCGGTCAGTTATATGATGATGCGACTTGTTACGGTGTTTGTCATGATCAGCGGGGCTTGGTTTTATATCGATGGCAGAATCAATATGGGTGACTTTATGGCCTTTCTGCTCCTGTCCAATATCTTCTTCCGCCCGATCGAGAAAATCAATGCCGTCATTGAAAGTTATCCAAAGGGTATCGCTGGTTTCAAGCGTTATCTGGAGATCATTGATACAGAACCTGAGATTGCGGATAGCAAAAACGCCGTTGAATTCGAAAGTGTGAAGGGTGATATTCGCTTCGAGAACGTCTCGTTCGGATATGAATCCAGTCGGCGAATTCTAAGTGATATCAGTCTGTCTGTTCGACCAGGGGAAACGGTTGCTTTTGTTGGTCCTTCGGGTGCAGGCAAAACGACGATCTGTAGCCTGCTGCCCAGATTCTACGAGGTAGAAGAGGGACGTATCACTGTGGATGGCGTCGACATTCGTAACGTTAAGCTTCAATCCTTGCGCAAGCATATCGGAATCGTTCAACAGGATGTATTTTTGTTCTCGGGTACCATTAAGGAGAATATTTCTTATGGTGATCTGAGTGCAACGGATGAACAAATCTGGGATGCCGCCCGTCGTGCCTCATTGGAGGAATTGATTCTTACGTTGCCTGATGGCATGGATACTGTCATTGGCGAGCGTGGAGTCAAGTTATCCGGAGGACAAAAACAGCGTTTGTCCATCGCACGTATGTTTTTGAAAAACCCGCCCATTCTTATTCTGGATGAGGCAACCTCCGCGCTGGATACGGAAACGGAAGCACTGATCCAACAATCACTCGCTGAATTGTCGGTGGGCAGAACTACACTTGTGATTGCACACAGACTGACAACTATCAAGAATGCAGATCGAATTATCGTAGTGAACACAGATGGTATCGCTGAGCAGGGCAACCATGAGGAATTGGTCGCCGCTGGAGGGATATACAGCCGTCTTCATCAGGTGCAATATAGTCACTCTTAATCCATGTAAATTGAATTTACACTAGCCACTCCCATGACAGAACAACCTTCCGATCGCTGTTATCCCCAGATTTTTTTATTCCTCTTATCTAAAGGGGAAATCCGGGGATAAAGGCGAACGCTCCGCTTCTTCAGGTTATTTCTGTCCTCTCCGTTTTGTGTAAATGTTTAGTCAATTTATATAGAAACTTAAGCAGCTGACTAAGTATCTGGATAAAGTACTAAAACAAGTAAACCTTGCCGCGCATATGCGCGGCTTTTTTTATTGATTGGATATTAAAAATGAAGTTATAAAATGCTATGTAAAATATAATGTTGACAACGTCCACTAACGTGATTATTATAATGTTGACAATGTCCACTAAAAAGGAGGGTTTGACATCGACTCTCAGTACATAAATCCAGATATACTGGCTGACATGCGACGTTTTAACCGTTTTTATACCAACATTCTTGGTGTACTCGATAAGCATATTCTCGGAACAGGGTATTCGTTTGCAGAAGTACGAGTCATTATTGAGATTGGAATTCGGGGAGAGAGCATTGCGAATAATCTGGTAGATACACTGACCATTGATCGCAGTTACATGAGCCGAATTGTGAACAAGCTGTCCAAGGAAGGACTGCTGGTGAAAGTGGATTCTGCGGCCGACAGCCGGGTCAGTCTGATTCGTCTGACAGCCAAGGGTGAGGAACTGTATGCCCAATTGAATGACCGATCCGATCAACAGATCCTGAAGCTGATGCAAGAATTGAATGAAGAAGAGATTCAAGAGGTATACACCTCCATGATGAACATACAAGAGAAGTTGAACAAGAAGGCAGGAGAGACAACACGATGATACGATTTGAATGTGATTATAACGAAGGTGCGCATGAACGCATTTTACAAAGACTGATGGAAACCAATATGGAACAGACGAGCGGGTATGGCACGGATGGACACTGCGAACGGGCGAGAATGCTTATTCGTCAGGCTTGTGACAATGAGCAAGCTGATGTTCATTTCCTGGTTGGTGGTACACAGACAAATACAACGGTGATTGCCTCTATTTTGCGTCCATATCAAGGTGTGATTGCTGCGTCCTCGGGACACATTGCGGTTCATGAAACCGGAGCTATTGAAGCTACGGGACATAAGGTACTCACAGTTCCAAGCGAGGACGGAAAGATCACGCCTGAGCAGGTTAGAGCAGTCTACGATGCGCACATGAATGAGTCGTCGCCGGAACACTGTGTTCAACCAGGAATGGTCTACATATCCCAACCAACGGAGAATGGAACGATGTACAGCAAGGCAGAACTGCAAGCATTGCATA
The DNA here is from genome assembly GCF_037977015.1 of Paenibacillus sp. FSL K6-1122. Classification (NCBI taxonomy): domain Bacteria; kingdom Bacillati; phylum Bacillota; class Bacilli; order Caryophanales; family Paenibacillaceae; genus Paenibacillus; species Paenibacillus sp. FSL K6-1122. The sequence continues at coordinate 3,395,702 of NZ_CP150272.1, forward strand.
CAGTGAGCAGAGCATGTGGTCTTCCGTTTTTCGTGGATGGAGCACGTCTTGGATATGCACTCGCTTCACGCGCTTGCGATATGACACTTGCTGATCTTGCTCGCTTGTGTGATGTGTTTTACATCGGGGGAACCAAGATTGGCGCATTGATGGGAGAAGCGGTTGTTATCCTGAATGATGCACTGAAACCTGATTTTCGTTATATGATCAAACAAAAAGGTGGCCTGCTTGCCAAAGGCAGATTGCTAGGTATCCAATTCGAAACGTTGTTCGAAGATGGTCTGTACCTCGATATTTCTCGCCATGCCGTAGATATGGCCTTGAGAATTCATGACTCACTCGAACAGCAGGGGGTACGCTTCCTGTACGATTCACCAACCAACCAGCAGTTTCCGATTCTGCCTGATCGTTTGCTTGAGAAATTACGCAACGGTTATACGTTCACCTTCTGGGAAAAGGTTGACGATACACATAGTGCGGTGCGCTTCTGTACCAGCTGGGCAACGCAGCAGGAAAATGTGGATGCACTGACTCGTGACATCACTCAATTATTGCACGAAGAGATCCACGTGCCAGAACGGGTCGAAGCATTGGTCTAATCTTGTTCATTAATTAAGGAGAACAGCTCCGATTTCCTTTCATGAATACGAGTATTTTGAAAATTCCAAAAGATATTACGCAGAATTTTGATACTGAAAAAAGGACAACTCATTGTGGTTGTCCTTTTTTGGTTTGCCTTTTGTGTGATAGTTGTGAGATAGAGAGTACATACTCGGTTACTCACTCAAGGCCATGTCATATTTCTCTTTCAGCCGTCGGATATCGGCTCTTGGCGGCGCACCGAACATGCGTGCATATTCGCGGCTAAATTGAGAAGCACTCTCGTAACCAACCCGGAACGCTACATCTGCCGCGTCAGCAGATTCGGCCATCAGAAGTCGCCGGGCTTCCTGTAATCTTAATTGTTTCTGGAATTGTAATGGGCTCATAGCTGTGATCTCTTTGAAGTGACGATGGAATGAAGAGACGCTCATGCTCGCGGTCTCAGCCAGATCTTCAATGCGAAAAGGCTGTTCCCAATGATGAACGATGTACTCAATCGCTTCTCTGATCCGATAAGTGCTGCTACCTTCAACCGCAATCTGCGCCAGTTCTCCTCCGTAAGGCCCTTGAAGGAGACGGAACAGGATTTCTTTAACGTACAACGGAGCCAGAAACGGAATCTCTCCCGGCGTATCCAGCAATCGAACAAGTCGGAGTACAGCGTCCTGAATGGACGATTCCATCTCACCTACAAACATGGCTCGTCTGGCGTTTTCGTTGAATGTTACCTTGATATTACATTCGTTAAGTACTTCGAGAATTTGGTTCGGTGTGAATTCGAGCTTAAGACTTAAGTAGGGTGCATCGGCGGATGCCTTGATAATCTGCCCGATGACCGGAAGATTCATGGAAGCAATCAGGTAATTGGAAGAGGGCCTGAGAGGATCAGGCAATCAATTAAGACGATTGATATACCGCTTGCAGCCCATGACTCGGCATACTAAGAGTATGTTAACAGAGCCAAGCGATTAAAGTTTATTTGAAAAGTTGGGTGAACAAGGTGATGAAGTGGTTATCAAACCATGTGAGGCAAATATTAATTGACAGGCTCGAATCACAAATTAAGTATGAAGAAAATTCCGTACATCGAGAGATATACTTTACATGCTGGTTAGAGCTAGTTACCGAAGAGGTCGAGACAACATCAGTTTACAGAACAAATTCAAGGAGAGTGTGAAATATGGAATATGTGGGCTAACAAAATCTCAGTTGATCCGAATTCTTAATGTTAAAGTCGCCATTCGGCGGCTTTTTTTATATTGATCTGATGAGTGAATTGACAGTTCTTTTATATTAAAGTTATTATAGATACATTAGATCCTTAATTGAGAAGGAGATTATAATCTATGAATAACGGACATTCATCCGGTCAAACGAACGAATCGTGGAGTGGTCATTCCGCTCCTTTTGCGACGTTACAGGAAACACCTATCTTATCATTGCTCCAGCCATCCCAAGGTGAACTTATTCTTGATGTGGGTTGTGGCAATGGGGATCTGACAGTTAAAATTGCAGCCGCAGGAGCACTGCCAAAAGGTATAGATTTTTCAGAAGAGACGATTAGGCAAGCTAAACAGAAATACCCTGATATGAATATTCAAGTAGCAAATGCTTGCCATTATCGGACAGAAGAACCGTTTGATGCGGTCTTCTCTCATGCCGTTCTGCATTGGATAAAGGATGCTCCAGCTGTAGTACAATCAATACAGTTAGCGCTTAAGACGGGCGGACGATTCGTGGCTGAGTTTGCTGCAAATGGCAACACGGCTATATTAATTACAGCGGTAAAGGAAGAACTGGATGCCCGTGGATACAAATGGGAAGGACGGAATCCGTGGTATCACCCGACCATTGGCGAATATGCTAATCTTCTGGAGCAACACGGATTTCGAGTTAGTCTGGCCCAGCACGTTGATCAATTTACTCCGTTCAAGCCAGGTGCCAGAAAGTGGTTGACCAGCTTCGCGGAGTATTTATTCAGTGGTATCATACCTGCGGAACAGGATGTTATTATGGAAGCAGTTGAGAAAAAAGTACAGCCACAACTGATGCGGGATGGACAGTGGTATCTGGACAGAAGCCGACTGCGAGTTGTAGCTATTAAGGAATAGGGGAATACGGGATGAAAATGGACAAACCCAAGATTCAGGAGCAGTTGCTCGAACCTGAAACGATTGCATTCCTGGAATCCAAAGTGGAGTACAAACACAAACTGATCGAGAACATTACATTGGATCAACAGGAAGCGAGTAAGGTTTCCTTTGAAAGTGTTGTATTTAGACATGTGACAATCTCGGAGTCTAACTTGGAACAATTTGAATTCACCGATGTCCGGTTTGAACACTGCGACTTCTCCAATGTCAATCTCTCAAGTGCCTTCATGCACCGGATCGAATGGCATAACTGCAAGTTTGTCGGAACGGATTTTTCCAATAGCCGATTGCAAAATGTCAGTTTCCTTCATGGTCTAGGCGACTACAGCAATTTCCGTTTTGCCCATCTGAAACAGGTCTCCTTCTCAGAAAGTACCTTGATTGGTGCGGACTTTGCCTATCTGGCACTGCAAAAAATGGAGTTCAGTCAATGTAACATCGACCAAGCTTCCTTAACAGGCACCAAACTGAAGGATTTGGATCTTAGCGATTGCGAATTTGACTCCTTGGTGCTGACCATGGAAGATCTCAACGGTTGTGTGATTTCACCACATCAAGCCGCCACATTTGTAGGATTAATGGGTTTGATTATCAAATAAATGGCGTGATCACATTTACGGGGTTGCCAAGATAGTGGAAGTGTGTATAATTGGAGACACATTAGAATAAAAACAGGTTTTCTAGGGTTCCGCGATGGATGTGTCGGTCTGGTCCGAGAGAAAACCCGCAACCTGTTGGTTGTGCCACGGAGGGATAAAAGCCTGGGAGATGAACTGCTACATGCAGTTTGTTTCCCGGGCTTTTTTTGTTTTTACGCTAATGAACCTTACGGGTTGTACAAAAAATGTAGTAGAGAAGGAGTGTTACAAGAATGAATAAAACGTGGATGTCGGTTGTGATTGCTGCGTTGTTTGAAGTAGGTTGGGTCATTGGATTGAAACATGCCAGTGGTCTGCTGGAATGGGGGGTTACGTTGATTGCAATTATCATTAGTTTCTCCTTGATGATTGCAGCTTCGCGTACACTGCCTGTGGGAACCGTATATGCCGTATTTGTTGGCCTGGGTACCGCTGGCACGGTACTTGCAGAGATTGTTCTGTTTAATGCGACTGTTCAAACCGGAAAAATGGTACTCATTGGTGTACTTTTACTTGGCGTAATTGGTCTTAAAATGCTGAGTAAAGAGAAGAATAAGGAGGTGCAGCTATAATGAACTGGGTATTTCTTATCTTGGCAGGTATATTTGAGATGATCGGAGTGCTGATGATAAACAAGTTGCACAAAGACCGTAATCTCATTTCACTGGTTCTATTGGTAGTCGGGTTTGGTTTAAGCTTCATGTTCCTGTCCATTGCAATGGAAACTCTTCCGATGGGGACAGCATATGCCGTATGGACGGGAATCGGAGCCTCCGGTGGTGCCATTCTGGGCATGGTGTTTTATGGAGAACCTCGAAATGCCCTAAGAATTCTGTTTATCGCTATGGTGCTCGGATCGGCAGTTGGTCTTAAATTGGTCAGTTAAACAAAGTGATTTTAAAAAGATAATGTACAAATTGCGTTTTTAATGGTATCCTTATACGTTACGTGTGAAATAAAAGATGCGTCTTATTGATAGATGTGCGTAAATGAAGGAGACAACATGACATTTAAGGACTTAAATATTATCCCCTCTATTATGGAAGGGTTAAGCAAAGCAAACTATACTAATCCTACCCCTATACAGGAACAGGCCATACCAGCTGTATTAGCTGGCAGAGATCTGCTGGGATGTGCACAGACAGGAACAGGCAAGACGGCAGCATTTTCAGTGCCGATCATTCAATTATTAAGCGAAAGATCCAAAGGGCAAGGATCGAAGTCCGCACGACATATTCGCTCATTAATTTTGACACCAACACGAGAACTGGCTATTCAGATCGCGGATAATATCAAGGTATATAGCCGGTATACGGACATTCGTTGTACGGCAATCGTTGGCGGCGTTTCGCAAAAAGTGCAAGAGCGTGCGTTGAATCAAGGTGCAGATATTATTATCGCAACGCCTGGTAGATTGAACGATCTGATTAACCAGAAACGTATTGATCTGAAGATGGTTGAGATTCTCGTTCTGGATGAAGCAGACCGGATGTTAGACATGGGCTTCATTCATGATGTGAAAAGAATCATTGCCAAAATGCCGAACAAAAAGCAGACGCTGTTCTTCTCAGCTACGATGCCTCCTGAAATCACCAAAATGGTTAAAACCCTGCTGGTTGATCCAGTCAAAGTAGAAATCACACCGGTATCTTCAACGGTAGACCGCATTGAGCAGTCTATTTATTTGCTGGAGAACGGCAAGAAGCAACATATGTTGAACCAAATTTTGGAGGATAAATCCATCGTCACGGCATTGGTGTTCACACGCACGAAGCGCGGCGCTGACCGGGTTACACGTGATTTGGCCAAAGCGAATGTTACGGCACAGGCTATTCATGGCAACAAGTCTCAGAACGAGAGACAACGGGCACTGAACAACTTCAAGAGTGGTGCAACACGTGTATTAGTTGCGACGGATATCGCGGCAAGAGGAATTGACGTAGAGGAACTTTCACATGTCATTAACTTTAACCTGCCTAACATTCCGGAAACGTATGTTCACCGTATTGGCCGTACAGGTCGAGCAGGCAAAAGCGGGATGGCCATCTCGTTCTGCGAGAAGGACGAACTTCCATTCCTGAAGGATATCGAGAAAGTAATCAAAAAGACGATTCCTGAAGTGAAAGGTCATCCGTATCCAATGACAGGTGTACCTGTGTTTGATAAAACCAGCAAAGCATCAGGCAGTAAACCTTCGTTCAACAAATCGGCTGCAGGCAAACCGGCGAAGTCCAAAGCTAACCCGGCACGCAAGCCCAAATCCGAATGGTTTGCCAAGAGTGGTAAATCAAACAGTAGTCGTTCAAACGACGGTAGACCCAATAGCAGTAGATCAAACAGCAGTAGCAGTAAATCTAACCATGGCTCATTCAGCCGCAGCAGCAAAACTAGGAATGATAGAGCCAATTAAGATCTAAATAAATCCAGATAAAACCTTCTCCATTCATTTGGAGGAGGTTTTATTATGTGCTTTTATGTGTAACGAGCTTATTTACATACGAACTTACATTCGGTATCATTATATCGTCTACTGGTGAAAGGGAGGTACTGACTTGAAGGATACGATGATTGAATACAGTTTGAGCAAGAAAGGTGCGACCAAGGATTATCCATTTGGGCCTGATCCAGTCGCGATTAAGGTTGCGGGTAAGATGTTCGCGCTTATTTTTGAAAACAAAGAAAAGAACTGTCGTTTAAACTTAAAATGTGACCCCATTATTGCAGAGAACCTGAGAGAGCAGCATGAAGCAGTTCAACCGGGATATCATATGAACAAAAAACACTGGAATACCATTACGCTGGATGGTTCATTGTCCGATGAAGATGTCTATGTCATGATCGAACACTCGTATGATATGGTTGTCAAATCCCTTCCAAAAAGCGTTCGGGAGTCTTTGGCCGAATGAGGAGAACATATACCACTTTCTCTACACCTCATTCATCATGTTATTGACATTTAAGAGGTAGGTGAAAAGGCTAATGGTCTGCTTCTCTAACAGAATGAATATCCTATGAAAATGAAGACATATTTGAAGTCCATTTGGTTCCATTACCTTGGAAATAAACAAGATCGAACGGCCTTGTTTAATGTGGCTTCCCTTGTTATCAATGCGGTAACAGGGATAGGCAAGTTAATCCTGGGCATATATCTGCTTTCGGGATGGTTCATTACAAATGCTGTATATTATCTGATTCTGTGTGTGGCAAAAGGACAAGTGCTCCATAAATATACAGTTACCAAGAGAATGGACTCTCCCGAAGAAAGATATAGATTAGAACTTACGGTATATAAGCGCGGAGGTCTGTTCCTGTGTTTACTAGGCGTGTCCTATTCGATGGTCTGCCTGCGAATGTATCTAATCGGCGATGCCTTCATATATGAGGGTAACATCGTGTATATCGTATCTACAGTTGCTTTTACCAAGCTGGTTTTTGCCGTGTATGGTACCTGGGCGAACCGTCATCTCCATAACCCGATCATATCTACATTGAAAATGATTAACTTCACCGATGCGATGGTATCCATCGTGGTGACCCAAGCGACGTTACTTACCATGCAAGGCTCACCTCTTGCATTAAAAACCAGTAGCTTGTTTGGCATGGGGTGCAGCGTTTTATTTTGTTTGATGGGGGTCTGGATGATGTTCCACAAAAAAAGGAAACAAGCACGGACCCAAACCAATCTCCTGGCACTGAATGTTAACATTGAAGCATTAAGAGCAGGGGAAGGTAATTTTGGTTGACGTTTCAGCATGTTGATCAATACATATCAAATGATTTGCACATGACGGAATAGACAAGTGTCTTCTATACTTAAAGTGACAACGGAAGAAGGCGTATTGGCAATCCACTAAAGGAGTGATATCTATGGATCAACAACAACAACTGGCAATGGTACAACGTATGCGTCAAAATGTCGTCGGTACAGGTGCAGCTCTTCAACCCAGTTCCACGTATGCGGTCACAGTAAAAGAAGTCATGATTCCTACAACTAAAGGGGATACACGTGTACTTGTGTATACACCGGATAGGGACCATTCCGCGCCTCTGCCGGTCTTCTTTAATATGCATGGGGGTGGTTTCATCTTGGGACAAGCAGAGATGGATGATCCATGGTGTCGCTTGATCGCTGATCGATCTGATTGTGTGGTCGTTAATATCGATTACAGTCTTGCACCAGAGCACAAGTTCCCAACGGCGGTCCATGAATGTTACGACGTTGTACAGTGGGTCCACGCCAATCCGGAATCCTTCTCGGTTAACCCGTCTCTATTCGCTATTGGGGGGCATAGTGCTGGTGGTAATCTTGCAGCAGCAGTGTGTTTACTGAATCAGCAACGAGGTAGCAAGTTGCCGATTGTTCTGCAAATTATGGATTATGCCGTGTTGGATGTGGCTACAGATCCGGCCGAGAAACCGAGTTTTGCAGAAGCCATTCCAGCCGATATCGCCAGAACGTTCAATGCCATGTACCTTGATACGCCAGAAGATGCGCATGACCCGTTGGCTTCACCTGTGCTTGCAACATCAGTAGAGGGACTCCCAGAAGCATTGATCATTACCGCGGAGAAAGATTCACTGGCCCAAGAAGCAAGAACATATGCAGCAAGGCTGGAAGCAAGCGGTGTGAAGGTGACACTTAAGGAGTACGAGGGAGCCGCTCATGGATTTACGCATTCTGGGGATCTCCAGATGGCTGAGGATGCCTGGTACCGAATGAGTGACAAGATCAGAGAAGCATTTTCCAAATAACGTGTATCAGAATGACGCTTAGTAGGAATCTGGTTACCTTGAAGCCGCCTAATGGCGGCTTTTTTCGTTCATTGGTGTGATTGCTTCAATGGCTTGGCGAAACCAAGCTTCTGAGCTTGCGGATGTGTTAATAAACTAGATTAGGAGCCTTATTGAGATTATAACGATATCGTTAAGGGTAAGAGTTGTTAAATTAGAGGAAATAATGACCAATACCAGGAGGTTTATTATGAACCAATATAACAGTCCATCCGATATCGCGATTCTTGGCATGGGGACGGCTCTACCTGCTCACTCCGTAGCGCAGTCAGATATTGCAGAATTAATCGCTTCTTCTCTTCAGGATCGGCCAGATTTGGCCCGTTTTGCCAAGCGAATATTCAAGTCCTGTGGTGTTGAAACACGATATACCGTGGAACCGAGCTATCTGGGTTCACTGGAAGAATGCCGTTATCTGCCCTCTGGTGAGCGATCAGACATCCCGACAACCGAAGAACGAATGAATACATACAAGCGAGAGGCGCTTCCACTCGGGATTGAGGCGGCAGAGAAAGCCCTGGAGGATTCAGGCGTATCTCCAAAGAGCATCACACATATCATCACGGTCAGCTGCACCGGTCAGTATCTGCCGGGTCTTGATGTTATGCTCATCCGTCATTTGGGTTTGTCTGCCCGAGTTAATCGACTGCCGCTGATCTTTCAGGGTTGTGCCGCAGGGTTGAAAGCCATCCAGATGGCACGAGATGTCGTGCAGGGATCTCCCGGATCACAGGTCCTTGTGGTCAGTGTAGAGTTATGCACCATTCATTTTCAGCCCGTACAAGATCGGGAAGCGCTGTTTGCAGCTTCATTCTTCGGAGACGCTGCTTCTTCTTGTGTAGTGGGTACACCAGAATCTCAGCACAAGAATGTTTTGAGTCTGGGAACGGGTTATTCTGTGCTTCTTCCGGATTCGACTGAAGATATGACCTGGGAGGTGGGGAATCTGGGGTATGACCTGTATCTATCCCCTCGTATTCCGAAGCTGTTAGGTGTTCATCTGGAAGAGGAACTGCGTCTCTTATTGCAAAGTGAACAGCTTCCTGAACTATGGGCCATTCATCCGGGAGGACGCGGGATTGTGGACTCTGTGCAGAATGTAATGAAGTTGCGAGACGAGCAAACGAAGTATAGCAGGGATGTCCTCAGAACGTATGGTAACTTATCTTCCAATACCATTCTGTTTGTACTGAACGCGATGCGTGAGGACATGAAGGCACAGGGTCAATCCTCCACAGATGGTGTAGCCATGGCATTTGGACCGGGACTCACCGCAGAGTTGATGAAATTCACTTATGTACCCTCATTATCTTCAGTGATGGAGGAGCACGATCATGTCCTTTTTTAGAACATTGTCCATTCGAGCCAAGGAAGATGAACTGATGGATGACTTCTCTCTGGGAGGGGAGGAGCTGCGTGAAGCGCTTAGACATCTGAGACGTCTTAACAAAATATTTGCAGCACCTGGCCCAACTCTGGCTGGTGTAGAGAAGTTGTGGAACTCAGTCGGTAAGCCGAATAAGCTGACCTTGCTGGATGTGGGGGCAGGTTCAGGAGATGTGAACCAGAAACTACTGCAATGGGCAGATCGTCAGGGTGTTCAGCTTGAAATTACGCTGGTTGATCTGACGGAAGAAGCGTGTGAGGAAGCGAGACAACTATTCCGTGACGAATCCCGAGTCCGGGTACAACGTGCCGATCTTACACAACTGCCGGATGCTTCAGCAGATATTGTGACAGGTTCCCAGTTTGTACATCATTTTGACGGAGATCAGCTGGTCGATATGGTTTCTCATATGCTAAGAGCATCCAGATACGGTGTCGTTATTAATGATATTCACCGCCACCCCGTACCCTATAAGGCGGTCTGGATTACTACACGGATGATCTCGCGCAATCGTTATATTCGTCATGATGGGCCTCTTTCCGTAGCCAAAGGTTTTACAGGGAGGGATTGGAAGGAACTTAAACAACGTCTCAATCATGATACGATGACCTATGAATGGAAGCCCTTATTCCGTTATTCTGTTGTAATTCCCACGAAAGGCAGGTGATCTTACGTGTCGAAATCGATAGATGTGATTGTCATCGGAGCCGGAATTGCCGGCAGTACATGTGCAATGCAACTGGCAGGGAAAGGACATCGGACCCTTCTGCTGGATCGCCAGGAGTTCCCGCGGCACAAAACCTGCGGTGAGTTCATGTCACCCGAAACCAAGGAGATGTTAGAAGTTCTGGACATTCACCTTCTGGACCAGTCGAAGAAACCTAGCACGATGGATCATGCCAAAATCGTTATGCCACAAGGCGGAGTGATCGAAGCACCGCTGCCGGGATTCGCATATGGTATAAGTCGATATGAGCTGGACCAGATTTTGCATCAGAAGGCGCTGGAGGCCGGAGCCCAGATTGTGACCAAAGCGACCATAACGAGCATCGAGCAGCTTGAGGATGCCAGTTATGAGGTTCAGGTGAAACAGGGAGATGAGCGGATCAGCTACAGAGCCAAAGCCGTTATCGGGGCACATGGGACCAAAAAGCCGCGCGGGATGGCTTCCGCACCTGATCTGCGGGACCAAACCATATACGTTGGCGTTAAGTCCCACTTCAGTGGGATAGAGATTCCCGCACGGGTAGAGTTATATTTTTGCGAGGGTGGTTACGTGGGCATTTCTCCGATTGAGGATGGTATTGTGAATGTCGCCGCATTGTTGACACTGGATACCGTCCAGGGAAGTGGCAAATCTGTAAACGATATTTTACAGGCGGCATCCCTGACAAACGTGAGCTTGGCGGCCCGTTTAGCCGAGGGAAAACCTGTAGATGGAACGCAAGTGTCGATTGCGCCGCTGCATCTGTCCAACGTTCCTGAGCCGTGGTCCCAATATCCGCATATTGGGGATGCCATGCTGATGATACCACCCTTATGTGGAGACGGAATGTCCATTGCTCTTCGCTCCTCACTCCTGTGTGCAAGGTGGACTGACAAGTACCTGCAAGGTGACATTGAACATGCCGATTGGCAGAGTAATTACACGCTGGAAGCAAGCCGGGAATTCACTCAATTGCTCAGACGCGCAAGAAGAATTCAAAAGCTGGCTTTTGCCAAAACCAATAAATTCTATCCTGGTCTGGCTCGGATGATCCCCGGTCTAGCCGCTTATGTTGTGAAGGCCACACGGCTATCCGAGATGAACGCAGCGCGCTAACAGGCTGAATGTTTGCTCAATACTTATGCGAAAGAGGTTGCTGACGGCGGCCTCTTTTTTGGCGTACAAGCATTAATTTTGTGGAGACAGTTTGGAAATTCGGGAAATGCTCGTATAATAGAATCTAATGTAATGATAGAGAGTTAATTCAGATGAAATGTCGGGAGGCACTATTTAAGATGAACTATTCATTTTCCAATCGTATCGCAGCACTGCAACCATCCATTATTCGTGAGATTCTGAAGGCTTCTTCGGGGCAAAATGTGATTCCATTCTCTGCGGGAAATCCTGCTCCGGAAACCTTTCCTATTGAGGCGATTCGTACATTCACTCAATCCATTCTGGAGCATGACCCGGTCACAGCTCTGCAATATGGGATTACGGAAGGATATGTTCCCCTCAGGGAAGCATTGACTCAACATTTGAAGACAGGTTTTGATACCGGTAAACCATCCGATCAATTGTTCATTGTATCTGGAGCGCAGCAGGGGATTGAACTGGCCTGTAAAGTATTCTGTAATGAAGGGGACACGATTATCTGTGAGAGTCCGAGCTTTATCGGTTCCCTGAACTCCTTCCGGGCATCCGGTGCAAAGCTTGCCGGTGTTCCGATGGAGATGGACGGTATGGATATCGAGAAGCTGGAACAGGCGCTGCAAACGGAGCCTAATGTGAAACTGATCTACGTGATCCCGAGTTTTCAGAATCCGACGGGTGTAACAACGAGCCTGGAGAAACGTAAGGCCATATACGAGCTGGCTAAGAAGTATGGCGTTATGATTTTGGAAGATAACCCGTACGGAGAACTTCGATTCAATGGAGACGATGTGCCAACCATCAAGTCTATGGATGATGAGGGTCTGGTCATCTATGTTGGATCATTCTCCAAAATTTTGTCGGCAGGACTGCGCGTTGGTTTTGTACAAGCGCCCCATGAAGTCGTGGAGAAGATGGTTGTTGCCAAACAGGGAGAAGACGTACATACGGCCATGCTTCCACAGATCCTGGCGTACAAGTTCATGACAGAGTATGATTACGCGGGGCACATTAACAGTATTTGTGAGGTCTATCGGAGAAAAGCAACATTGATGATGGACAAGCTGCAAGAGCATATGGGTGAGTCCATTACCTATACCCAACCGGATGGTGGGCTGTTCCTCTGGTGTGATCTGCCAGCACATGTGCCAATGCTTGATTATGCCAAGACAGCGGCAGCTCAAGGGGTTGCGGTTGTACCGGGAAATGCATTCCTGGTGAACGAGCAAGACCCTTGTAATGCCATCAGACTTAATTTCTCAACCCCGTCAGACGAACAGATTGTCAAGGGTGTAGAGATTTTGGGGCAGGTATTGAAAGGGTATAACGCTTAAAAATGATTCAATGTGATATATCTGCGAAAAGCCGCCAATTGGCGGCTTTTTTGGGCTTTTTCTCAGCCTTAATTATCGATTAAAGCACTTAATTCTGCCTGAAATACCTTTTGATTCTTCTGATTGAAAGTACTCAGCAGTACCGTAACAATCCCATTTCCTTTTCGTCTGGGAGTCAGTCCAATGACTTCTGCAATGACATGAAGTTCATCATCCGGAAAGACAGGTTTCAGGAATTGAATGTTATTCATTCCGGTGCCCGCCACGACATGCTCTCCATAGACCCCGACCTCAATCCATAATTTAAAGGAGATATTCATCGTTTGCATGCCAGAAGCAATTAAACTGCCAAATCGGCCTTGCTTGGCCTTTTCCTCATCCAAATGCATGTACTGTGGGTCATAGATTGTGGCAAACTCAATAATATCACACTTGGATAATGCCAAAGATGTGGTTTCGTAACGCTGACCTATTACATATTCACTAAATCTCATGAAGGCACCTCGGTTTCTTAAATATGTTTTTTCGTAGTTGATGTTTTGCTAAGAGACATGACTGGACTGACGTGTTAAAATGCTAGTGAACTATCCCGTGTGTATTGCTGTGTTACTGCCATAATGAACTAAACAGATGAAACTGTTTTTGAGGAGTATATATGATGACAACGATTAAAGATGTAGCCAAGATGGCTGGTGTAGCCAGTTCGACCGTATCTTGCGTACTTAACGATAAAGGGAATGTAAGTGAGCCGACAAGACTTCGAGTGCTTGAGGCAGCGAGTCAACTCAATTATGTTAGGCATGGTCCTGCATCGGAATTAAAACGAAATAGTACACAAACCATTGGTATTATTGTCCATGACATGTCCAGCCCGTATTTCTCGGATTTGGTGAACGGAATAGAAACTGTCGTTATGAGTCATGGATACGATATGATCGTATGTAGTTCGTTGGGTGGAGAGAAGTCGACAGCCCATCGTTACATTCGTGAACGAAGAATTGACGGAGCTATTGTTATTGCTCAGAATATTCAAGATCAGTTGCTGATTGAAGCATCTGAAGCAGGGTTTCCGATTGTTGTCATGGATCGGGATCTGGATGCTCAACATATTGTAAAGGTTTTGATGAGTGATACGCAAGGTGGTTACTTGGCTACACGTTATCTGATCGATAAAGGGCATCGGACAATAGCTTATATTAGTGGCCCGTCACAATCGGAATGTAATCTTCATCGTTATCAAGGTTATTTGAAAGCCTTGAAGGAGGCAGGCATTGAAGAGAACCCCGAATGGAAAATTGGCGGACAATACATGAAGCAAGATGGGTACGATGCAGCCAAGAAACTGCTTGAAGGAGAGTTGCCATCCGCTGTATTTTTTGCAAATGATGAAATGGCCATCGGCGGCTTGGAAGCCTTCAGGGAGCATGATATCTCAATACCTGAGCAGTTATCCGTAATTGGCTTTGACAATATACCTGCATCTCAGTACATGAATCCACCTCTAACCACATTTCGTCAGCCGAAGAGGGATGCAGGCCAGCTTGCAGGTCATGTTCTCTTCCAACTGCTGAACGGAGAGATCGTAGAGACGTTATATACACTGGACATCCAATGCGTGGAACGTGATTCTGTTCGGCTCCTCAACCTGAGTTGAGGAGTTTTTTGCATTCGATAGAATTTTAAATACTTAAAAAGAAAGGAGAGTAGCCATTAATGCATAATATAAAGATGAGGAGTATTTTGCATTGGAAATAAATGGAGGTTGATACGATGGGCGTACCCACTTTTTTGGAGACAGGCCATATGCAAGAAGGTTTTCCCATTCGGGTAATTCATACAGGAAATCAGTTCAATTATGCTGCGCACTGGCATGATGAGGTTGAACTGGTTCTCGTCAATGGTAAGAGCGCCAGAATTGGCGTGAACGACCACGTGTGTGAGTTGGAAAAAGGGGATGTGCTGCTGATCAAACCAGGGGATGTGCACTGCTTTTTGCCGGGGACCGAACATTTGACCATTATCTTGTTCCGACTCGAATTGTTAACCGGGAGTTTCACGACCGAAGCCGAAATTCAGGATCTCGGACAACTTTTCAACAAAACAACTGTTATTCCCTCGAATACGGGAAGTCAGAGCAATCTGACTCAATATATAGATGACATCATTACCGAGAAGAACAATCAGAAGCCGGGATACCGATGGTTAATGGTATCCAGGTTGTATGATCTCATCATACTTTTATTACGTACCAAAGTACCGGTTACCACCGATGAATCCTCATCTTCAGGATGGGCATGTACTTCATCCAAAAAATTTGAATTCCTTGAATCGGTCTGTGAATACCTGGAGGAGCACTATGCTGAGCCCATTAAGCTGGAACAGGTGGCGGAACATATTAAATTCAGCAAGTTCCATGTCTGCAAGCTGTTCAAAGAGATCAAGGGAGTAACACTGATGGAATACTTGAATCATTTTCGAATTATCAAGTCCGAGTGGGCTTTATTGTTCCGTCAGGATACGATTCTGGAGATTGCGATCGGACATGGATTTAACAATGTTAACTCCTATAATCGTCTTTTTAAAAAATATAATGACTGTACACCCTCCGAATTTCGTAAGAAACATCGTACGAATATCACAAAATATGGAGGGTAATGCACAATATTTGTGGAGAAAGCCCTCTCCAAAATCAATATACTCTAATAAATTGTAAGCGTTTCCTTTTTGAAGGAGGGGGCCTATGAAGAAGTGGTTTAAGCCAACTATTGTATTAGTATGTGCAGCGATGTTGTTAGCTGGTTGTCAGTTCAGTCCATCGAGTCAAACCAAGCAACAGGAGATTACTGTGTGGAGTTTTACGGATGAAGCAGGGTACGCCATCGAGAAATTCGAACAGAAATATCCTGACATTAAAGTGAACTTTGTCAACATCCCTGGTAATTTCTATATCACCAAGCTGAAATCTGCGCTACAGACAACCTCGAAGGCTCCAGATGTATTTATGATTGAAAATGCGAATATTCGAGAGCTGATTGACGTTCCATATCTGGAGAATTTATCAGCTTCGCCGTATAACGCCAATGAACTTATCCAGGAACAATATGCTTTTGTTCAGGCCAATGAACAGGACAGTGAGGGAAATGTCAGAGCGATAGGTTATCAGGGAACACCAGGGGGCATCTACTATCGTCGGGATCTGGCGAAGAAATATCTGGGCACCGATGATCCTGAGAAGGTGGGTTCACAGATCGATACATGGGAGAAGATCTTCGAGATTGGAGAGAAGGTACAGCAACTTAGCGGGAATAAAGTACATGCATTGGCGAATTGGAATGCTATATCGAATTCATATGATGGTATACCTTGGGTGAAGGACGGCAAACTTGTCATCGATCCAACGTACTTGGAAGTGCTTGATCTTATACGTGAAGCACGTGAGCGGAATGTACTTGCCGAGTATGAAGATGGAAGTGCCGGTTACGCTGCATCCATGCAAAAAGGAGAGGTCATGTTCTATCCCGGGGCAACCTGGGGTTTGCAATATACGTTCAAGGCAAACGCTCCGGATACCGAAGGCATGTGGGGTTTAGCCCAGGGACCGTCAGCCTTTAGTTCAGGTGGAACCTATATCGCGATGTACAGTAAAAGTGAGAAAAAGGATTTGGCCTGGAAGTTTATTGAGTTTTATAATTTTGACCACGATTTTCTATCCGAGTTAGCGAAAGAGCAGGATTATTTCACCAGCAACATGGTTGTGAATGATGAACTTGCCCCGTCTCTCTCATCATCTTATTTGGGAGGACAAAAGCATTTCGAGTTTTTCTCGGAGGCCGCAAAACGGGTACCTGTATACGAACGCACCAAATATGATGCCACGATTAACAATGATATCTACAAGATTGTACTCCAGTTATATCTCAATAAGGACATTCAGACCAAGGAAGAAGTCGTAAAGCGAATCAAACGTGATGTTACCTTGAGATTTCCGGAGCTGGAGGTGGATTAGCTTAGAAGTAAGCGAATGAATATACACATCCGATGATAACTGGGGGGATAGAACATGTTTGCCAAAACGATTCGCAAGGACCATTACGGCTACTACTTCATTGCTCCGTTTTTTATTATTTTCACCACTTTTGGGTTGTATCCCATTTTATATTCCCTCTACATCAGTTTCACCAACTTTGATGGGATCACGACACCTGATTTTGTAGGGATCGGTAACTACGTTGCCGTATTACAAGATCCGTTGTTCTACAAAACCTTGTTTAATACGTTATTCATCTGGGGCGTATCTGTAGTTCCACAGCTCACAATCTCACTTGTGTTGGCTTTTATCTTGAATGATAAGCTGCTCAAAGGACGGGACTTTTTCAGAGCCGTATACTTTTTTCCCAACATCGTTACGGCGGCATCACTTGGATTGCTTGTCAGCTTGATTTTTGACTGGCAGTCTGGCGGACTGAACCATTTTTTGGTGCAGACCGGCATAATACAAGATCCAATTAACTGGAAAAATGACCCCTGGTTTATGCGTCTGATTGTATCATCCATTTTGTTTTTTCAATACTTCGGTTATTCCATGGTTATCTACCTTGCAGGTCTTCAGGGCATTGATCCTTCATTGCTGGAAGCTGCACAGATGGATGGCGCGAAAAAGAAACATATTTTCACCCATATTATCGTGCCGATGCTCCGTCCAATTATTCTGTTTCAGATGATTACATCTATTATTGGGGGCATCCAGATTTTCGATCAGCCATTTACACTAACCAACGGCAATGGCGGTCCTGACCGAGCAGCCATGACGAGCATTATGTATCTCTATAATGTAGCATTTCAGAGCACACGATTTGGTTACGGCGCTGCCATAGCATTTTGCCTGTTTATTATCATCATATTGTTGTCCGTTGCATCCTTCATCATGACCAAGCGGAAGAGCCGTTCATAGGGAGGGGAGTTCTTATGCAAACTGCAAAATCAGTTGAACAACCAAATGCGGCGATTCAGCAATATGCCAATACAAGAGGGCTGACGGCAGGCAAAATCATCATCTATCTGTTGCTGACAGGTCTTGCCGTGCTCTGCATTATTCCATTTTATCTGATGCTTATTTATTCCACACATAATAATGCAACGATTGCTTCAACGTTCACATTTCTTCCCGGATCATTCTTGGTTGATAACTATATGAACATGGTATCCAAAATCAACATATGGCGTGGGTTTGCCAACAGCATATTTATTGCCGGAACATCGACCGTATTATCTCTGTATATTGGGGCCTTAACTGCGTATGGATTTGCCAAATTTAAATTCAAAGGACGAAACGGGTTGTTCCTGTTTCTGTTAGCAACCATGATGGTACCGGGTCAACTGGCTCTGATTGGCGTATATCGACTATTCAGCATGATGGGACTTCTGGATAGTTATGCCGCAATTATTTTGCCTGCTGCGGCTAATGCATTTAATGTATTTTTTATCAAACAGTTCATGGAGAGCAGCATCCCGGATGAGATTATTGAATCTGCGCGGGTGGACAGTGCCGGTGAGTTCAGGACGTTCAATCAGATTGTACTGCCTATTCTGGGGCCGGCAATCGCCGCCCTTGGCATATTCACGTTTATCGGATCATGGAATAATTTCCTAACACCGCTCGTGCTATTTTTCTCCCTGGATAAATATCCGCTTCCGGTATTGGTTGCGCTAGTGCAGGGGTACTATGGGATGGATTATGGGCTCTTGTATTTGGGTGTAGCGATCTCAATCCTGCCTATTATCATTGTATTCTCTATATTTTCCAAACAGATTATTGGGAGTGTTGCTTTAGGTGCTGTGAAAGGATAGGGATAAATAGCGTTCTATATCATCAGAGTCGCTCATGAGGGCGGCTTTTTTGGCATTCTATATTTTGCGTATATATCCCATCTGATAAGTAAAGGATACCTTTAACTGAGAATATCTGGACGGAGCGTTTACGGAAAGGGGAGGCGTCATGGACACATCAGCGATAACACAACAGGACATGCCATTAACCGGACAACTTGTTATTGATCAAGAAATGTTACGCTCCGTTTTTGCGGGTTGCTCGGACGTTGTATTTCATACATTCCAAACCGCGTGTCTTACTTCAGCATTATGCGTATATTGTGTTGGTGTATGCGATACGGAACGGCTGGAACGACAGGTACTAACGCCCCTTCAGGAAATGGGAATCGAAGCTGCGCAAGTTCCCCTAGCTTCTGTTAAGCAAGTTGAAACGACTACTCAAGCAGTACAGGCCATATTTGAAGGAGAAGCTCTGTTACTGCTGGACGGTTCAATAGGAGGAACTACATACCCTCTATACCAAGCTGCAAATCGTTCAACGGAAGAACCGTTAGCTGAATCGACCGTGCGTGGTGCACGGGATGGGTTCACAGAGTCGTTGACCATGAATATGTCTTTACTGCGCAAACGTCTCAAGACACCTGCATTGAAGATTCATACACGTAACATGGGAGATCGTACAAACACCAGTATTTCACTTGTATACATGGAAGGGATTATTGATCCCAAACTTGTTAAGGAAGTGGAGACACGACTTGGCGATTTAAAGCTCCGAGACGTACTGGAGAGTCAGTACATTGAAGAAGGCATTGTTGATCAGCGATATTCACCATTTCCACAGATGATTGCGACGGAGCGTCCGGATGTCGTTGTTTCCAACTTGCTGGAAGGTCGTTTTGCTATTCTCGTTGACGGAACGCCGTTTACCCTTATCGCACCAGTGACCATTTTTTCCATGTTACAATCCCCCGAAGATTATTATCAAAATGTGTTCATGAGTGTTTTTGTACGCTGGCTGCGATACATTTTTTTTGTTTTATCCATGCTGCTTCCATCGGCTTATGTAGCGATTACGACGTTTCATCAGGAGATGATTCCTACCGTATTACTTCTCAGTATTGCTCGGGCGAGAGAAGAGATCCCTTTTCCTGCCCTGGTGGAAGCACTCATTATGGAAATTGCCTTTGAAGCATTGCGTGAGGCTGGCGTCCGATTGCCCAAGCAGGTCGGATCAGCGGTCAGTATTGTGGGGGCCTTAATTATTGGGCAAGCGGCGACGAGTGCCGGAATTGTCTCAGCCCCCATGATTATCATTGTAGCGATTACCGGTATCGCTTCTTTCATGATCCCTCGCTATGCTGCCAGCATCGCGACCCGTCTACTACGTTTTCCCATGATGTTTCTTGCAGGAACGTTGGGACTCACGGGTGTCATGCTGGGAGTCATCTTGGTTGTCATTCATCTAAGCAGTCTTCGTTCATTTGGAACACCTTATCTCTCACCGGTAGCACCTACGATGGCTAAGGAACTTAAGGATGTATGGTGGCGTCCATCTCCAAGGAACAAACCACACTAGAACAATCTACATTCGAGCAAACAAGGGAGCGGGATTACATATGTTGACGGACAAAGGGAAAATATCGGTGACTCAATTGGCATTTATGGTCTTTCCCGCCATTCTCGCGACGGCTATTTTGTCTGTGCCTGGAATTACAATGCACTATGCAGGACATGACATGTGGATGACTCCAATTATAGGTTCAATCGTTGGATTGGCTGCTATTGGTATTTCAGTTGGACTTGATCGTCTGTACCCTGGAAAAACGCTCATTCAATCCAGTGTATTGATTATTGGTCGGATTCCAGGCAAGTTATTCGGTCTGATATATATCGCTTTTTTGCCCCACCTGACGGGCTTGATTATTCGGGAATACGGTGAATTCATTGTCAATAATGCACTTCCGCGTACACCTTTGTTTGTTGTGATGGGGACGATGGTTGTTGTATGTGCGATTAATGTCAGACTCGGGATTGAAGTTGTCGGACGAACCGCTCAGGTGTTTGTTACCCTGCTGATCGTTCTGCTGGCTTTGATCTTTATATTGTTGATTGGTGAACTGAATCCTGCCGAGCTGTTTCCTTTTATGGAGAAGGGTCCAATTCCCATTATTACGGGGGCTGCTGCACCTGCTGCATGGTTTAGTGAATATATCGTGTTGGCTTTTCTGCTACCTTATGTGAATGAAAAAAAACGAATAACCCGGGTCATGCTGGGTTCCCTTGTGTTTACAACAACTGCAATGACAGTGACCAATCTGTTTTGCCTGTTTTTAATTGGTGATTTAACGGATACATTTGTATTTCCGGTCATGATCGCAGCAAGATACATAACCATTGCGGACTTTTTGCAACATATCGAATCCCTTATTATTGCTATCTGGATTTTCGGTATTTTCGTTAAAATTTCCGTTTTTCTATATATCTTTGCTACATCAACTGCGGAATGGTTTGGTTTGCGAGACTACAAACCTGTGGTTGGTCCACTTTCGTTCCTGTGCATGGTATTTGCTTACTGGGTTGTGTCCGGTGGATCCGGTATTTCCAGTTTGGTTAGCGCTTCAGCCAACTTGTATACGATCAGCATTTTATTAATCCTTCCGGCTATGATCTACGGTGTCGCATGGCTGAAGAAAGGGTGGGCACATTTTCGGAAGAATCGAGCGAACACCTGATTGATGGGGGAGGAGCACTTGCGAATATATAGAGTACTACTAATGCCAATATTGTGTTGTGTGCTTTTAAGTGGATGCTGGGATCGTATCGAGATTAACGATTTGGCTATCGTGCTGGCTACAGGGATAGATTATGAAGATGGCAAAGTACAATTGACTTCACAGATTTTCATTCCGCGGAAGGCGAGTGCAGGAGATAGCAGTGGGAGTGGAGGTAGTCCAAGCGGGGTAACAATGATTCGAACAGCGGAAGGACGTACAATTGCCGAGGCATTGAATCGGTTACAACGTAAAGTTCCCCGGAATATGTTCTGGGGCCACTGCGAAGTCATAATCATCAGTGAGCAAGCCGGCAAACGCGGTATCCGCGAGTATATCGATTTCTTCCTGCGTTACCCTCAGTTCAGGGAGCATGCATATGTCTTTTCCAGCGAAAAGGCTGCGAAAGATATCCTTGCGTTACTTGATCCACTGGAGCGAAGTTCTGCTGAATCGCTACGTGAGATGGCCAATCTGAAGTTAGGTACACGTGTTACTGCGCTTGAACTGGCTAAATCTATTGAAGGTCCGAGCAGTTCAGCCATTTTGTCTCGCATGTTAATCTTACCCCCGGAGCCCGATCAGGATAAACTGACGACTACGCCATATGTGAAAGGTCTGAGTATGTATAAGAAGGATCGTTATGTCAAGACGGTCAAAGAACCACTAAGCGTAGGTGTATTACTACTTGCAAAAGAACTGAACAGCATTATCATGCCCGTTGAGTTTGAGCCGTTAAAGGGTTCTTTTTCGATAAGACTCATTGAAAATAAAACCTCCTTGAAGCCGCGAATTGTAAACAAACAGTGGAGTATGAAGGTCGACATCCAAACCAGGGGAGAAGTGGTGTTAAATACGACGGATGCAAATCTGACTGATCCCGCTGTATTAACTAAACTGGAAAAGGAATGGTCGGCTAAACTCACATCTTTGGCTCATGATGCTTTAGACATGTCCCAGAAAGAGCTGCGCTCCGATTTCTTCAAATTCGCAGTTGAATTTCGCAGATATTACCCGCATCAATGGAAAGCGCAGGAGAAGAACTGGGAAACCATCTATCCTGATATGGACGTGGAAGTCAACGTAGATGCACATGTAGTACGTACCGGAAAATCAACAGGACCACAGGGGATACCTAATGAGGACGAAAGTTGAACAGAATCGGCTCCTGTACAAGCCTGGAAGAGAGGTGATTGAATGAAACTAGGCTCAATCCTTGGGATTTTGATGCTGGCGACTGCGATAGTGTATGGAGAGTGGAAGAGCAGCAAAGAGAAGCGAGCCAGAATAGTGAGCGCGGGATTTACTGCTGTGGCGGCAGTAATTGGGATCATTCTTCTCTTTCAGCCCCGTTTGCCTGGTCCTACCCAGTTTGTGAAGCTTATATTTGGAAGTGTGGATAAATTTATAAAATAAGATGATGGGAACAAGAAGGACCAAGTCTCTGCGTACCAGAGGCTTGGTCCTTCTTTTAGTTAGTGAGCTGTATCCAGTCAAAATGTTTACTCTTTGATCACAGAAGCATTCACGGCATCTTCCATTTTCGTATTGTAGGAACGGAACAGACCCAGACGCCAGAACGCGGCTCCTTTGAGGTCATAACGTTTGGCGAGACCCAGCTTATCATCAACAGAGGACGGCGTTTCACTGCTTAGACTGATACCGAGCAGAAGCTTGCTCTTTGGGACACCGGCCTGTATGGCTAATTGAATCGCCTGATCCACAAGACTATTTGGCTCAGGTACCTGAGATTTGGTGCCAACCGGATTATACTGATAGGCCATAATGATAAGATCATCTGCAATAGAGGCAAGTGTCTTGTAATCATAACCTTTATAAGCACTATTTAGCGGTGGTACCGCCAGAGATAAAGCTGTGTCCTGGGGCAAGGAACTCTTTAATTGTTTCACGTAAGCATTGAGCAGCTTCTGTTGTTCTACTGCATCCAGTTTAAAGCCCAGTCCTTCAAAATCCAGAACAACTCCGCCAAAACCATGCTCTGTGACAGCAGCAGTTATACCTTCAATCGATTTCTGCCGCAGGCTCTTGTCGCTCAGAACTTTGGTCAGTTCTCCGTTTCCATCCAAGGCATACACCATGAGCTGTGGTTGGATCTGTTGATCTGCTGCGTCATCAACGATGGACTGCGGTGTAATATCACCCGCAGCAGCAGGGAGGCGGTACTCATCCCCTTGGAGCGTAAACTGACCTTCACGATCAATGCGGCTCCAGCCAAAGGCTACGGAATTCAAGGAAGTAATAAGGTCCTTTTCTTGAAAGGATTGCAATGCATAGAAGGCTCTCAGGTGCATCTCGCGTTGTGGGGAGACAAGGGAGACCGTCTTGGTTGCTTGATTCCAGCTTACTTGTACACCGAATTGGTTACTGAACGAACTTAGTGGAATAAGTACGCGGCCCTCCCGCTGAACGGGTGCTGCAGCAAGTGTAACTTTTTTTCCATTTACGGTCGCTGTGGTGCTGCCAACTTGTAATAGTACCTCGGTAGTTTGTCCTTTCACAGTGTTCGTTGCTTTTACAGTCTGTGATTTGCTGTTCCAGGTAATATCGATACCTAGGGCTTCACCGACCGACCGAAACGGAACATAAGTGACACCTTTATCAACTCGTGGAGCTGCATCAAATTTCAGGGGCACATCATCCAATTGAACTGAGATGGCCGGGGCAGCATAGGCTCCACCGATATTGGGGGTACTTCCAAGAATAGAGAGAGCAATTACAGTAACCGCAGCGATTTTTCCTGCTCTTTTAATAAGCATCGTTTGTGTCCTCCAACTCCGTACATAATAGTAGAATCGTATTTTGAACAGAATCTAGTAATCTAACATATGTAGCATAACAAAATTTTCATATCGTTCCAATATAAGAGTCCGAAATGTAGTCATATATACCATATCGCTGTTTAATGGATTCTTCCGACAATAGTGTAATTAAATGATAGCTTTGGTGAGTTGTTGGCTAGAAGTCCAAACACAATAGTAACCTACGAATATACTATCCTATCCCAACATTAGGAGGTAGATTGATGAGCACATTTCTGGATGCAAGAACATCACAAAATGCCAGTTTGGCCAACTCAATAGCTATTCCAATATTATTACTGAACACCCCACAGCTCTTTGGTCAAATCGGTCTGCAAACTGCCGGAGCAGGAGCGAATCCCAGAGTTCAATTTAAAGGAACGGTTTCTGTACAATTACCTTTAGCTCTTGTGGGAATAACGATTACCGTTGTAAGAGGCACCTTATCAACGGACCCGGTTATTTACTCCGCAACGTCCACATTTGGTTTAAGTGTATTGGCACCACAAGTAATAACATTCTCTGGAAATGATTTTAATCCACCGATTTTACCACAATTAACTTACACTGCTTTTATAAGCTCCAACTTGCTGGGAACAATCCGTGTTGGTCCCGAGAATTTTGATGGATTTGTGGTCTCTGATTAATAGCTCGCTCTAAAAATAGTTATGTTAATCGTAAAAACCCCATATCTCTAATCTACGGGAAACCGATTAGAGGTATGGGGTTGTACGTGTTTTTTAATCTGAAACGACAAATCCGTCGAAACTCTCAGGTCCCACCCGAGTAGTACCTAGCAGGTTTGTGCTGATAAATGCGCTATAGGTTAATTGGGGCATGAGCGGTGGGTTATAGTCAGTGGAAGAGAAGACAATCACTTCAGGGTTAAGCAGACCATTCAGACCATATGTGTGGTTTCCCGAGTATACAATTGGATCGGTTGCGATTGTTCCTCTTACCACAGTAATCCTCACTATAAAAAGTGCACGCGGCAATTGCACCGTGATGGTTCCTTTTAATGAAACTCTTAGATTGGTTCCGGCTCCAGCGGTGATGAGACCAATCTGGCCGAATAATTGTGGCGTAAAAATCACTGGAATCGGTATGGAGATAGAATTAAACAAGGCGGCATTTTGCGATGATCTTGCATCCAGAAATTGAGTCAACGTATATACCTCCTATCTGTTTCAGATAGAATAATATATTCATCATTCAGATATTCGTATGGACGTTGGGTGAAGCGCTGGAAATATTAAAGACAAACCGACTGCCCATAGGACTGGACTCTTTAAGCCATACAATGCCACCCATTAATTCGGCGAGTTGTTTACAGATGGACAGGCCAAGCCCTGCTCCGCCATACTTTCCTGAATTACCATGAATCTGGGAGTAGGATTTGAACAACAGATCCTGACGATCCTGTGGGATGCCGATGCCCGTATCCTTTATTTCGTAGGATGCATGGAGAGTACCTTTGGTATCAGCAGATACCTCAGTAGAGATGCATACTTCACCTTTCTCCGTAAATTTAAGTGCATTCCCAACGAGATTGATTAAAATCTGACGAACTTTGTGCTGATCGCCCATAAGCATCAGATGATCATTAATATTATATTCTGCGTACAACCTAATTCCTTTTTTCTGTGCTTCAGAAGAGAATAATTGTAATACATGTTCAACTGTGTCAGAGACACTATAGGGCTTGATCTCCAGAGAGATCGCACCAGCTTCTGCTTTGGAGTAATCCAGAATTTGATCCATCATCGACAGAAGGCTGGCGCCACTTGACTCAATGACATTAACATATAACGATTGATCCTCACTCAGCCTGGTAGATTGCAACAGATTGGCCATTGCAAGAACACCATTCATTGGCGTCCGGATTTCATGGCTGAGAACGGCCAGCAAATTTTTCTTTTCTTCAAGCACTTTTGCAGCGGTCTCTTCCGCCTGTTTTAACTGTTGCAGAGTTGTTTCCATCTCAAGAAGACTCGTGAAAAAGGAAGACAAGGAGAGAAGCAGATCCACGTCCTTTTGTTGATAGGAGTAGAAATCCTGATCAAATGAGCAAAGGGAGCCGTAGATTTCTCCGTTCTCATTATGTATAGGCACACCAACAAATGAACACCCACCTACGAATTCGGTTGCGTCCATATGTCTGGTTAATGGATGTGTTAGATTATTATTGATTACTAACGGGCCTTGGGAATGTTCAGTCACAAGTGCACAGTATGACTCGGCGTTATCAACGACCAGCCCCTCACCCAGAATTAATTTGTCACGATTATATACGTTCAGAACCTTGGTGGATAGATGATCCAACTGGGCAATACAAAACGTGTTTGCAGGAATTAACCTGCTTGCCGTGTCCATGACATTAGCAGCCGAATCATATAATTTATGTGAGACAAGGGATAGTACATCAATGAATTCTGTTTTTAACATATTGATTTGACTCCTCCTGATTGTAGAAATTCGTTGTGCACTGTATTCAGTATATATGAATTTGAAGAATCGATCATGTATGGTTTTGACAGTGGAAGACGGAAATGAGAAAATATAATGCTGTGCAACATGTATATATTAATAAAGTTTTGGAGGCAAATCAATGAATCAGCGTTTTCGAATTACCCGATCCATGCAAGATAGTAATGCCGAACAATCCATCTCGCTGGAAGAGTGCAAACTCTACTTCGAATCCCAACCCGATTTTACCTATTCACCGGTTCTTAACATTGTAGGAGCAGAGAGCACCATGACCATTGAGGGGGACTTTTTTATGTGGGACCTTGAGGGTGCACAGATTGCTTTTCGTTTGTACATGGGGGATCTGTATGTAGCTATTTCTAACGAAGCTATTGTACCCCAAATGATTGAGATTGCAACAGATCTACGTGCAGATATCGTTGAAGGGTAAGAAGTAGAGAACTAGAGTTTAATAAAATGTAATGATGTTAGTTGTAGTATACTTTAGACATCCCTGTAAAAATGAGACTAAAGATTCATTTATATTCCATATGTTAGATTGTAATATATGGAATATAAAACATTTTACAGGAGGGTAATGAAGTGAAAAAGACCAAATTAATGCTTGTTGTATTCATGAGTATGATCCTTGCCTTATCAATAACTGGAATAGGATCGAGTTCAAAGGCTTCTGCAGCTACGGCACGTACACCCATTGTATTGGTACATGGATTGACCGGTTCAGATAGCAATTTTACAGCAATTGAGAGTTATTTGCGTAGTCAAGGGTGGACAAGAGACGAATTATTCGCGATTGACCTTCCTAGCAAACAAGGAAACCAGCTGTTGAACTCCGCAGCAATTAGTCGATTCGTAGATGATGTTCTAAACCAAACGGGTCACACAAAAGTCAATATTATAGCTCATAGCATGGGTGGAGCTAATAGTCTCTATTACATACTTAACCGCGGAGGCGCTTCCAAAGTGGATAAGTTGATTACCCTTGGCGGGGCTAATCGGTTGACCACAACGACAGCTCCAAGTGGAATAAAGGTGACTTCAATCTATTCCACCAGTGACACGATTGTGTCCCCGGTACTTTCCCGGTTGAACGGGGCGAACAACGTTTCGGTTTCCCTCGTATCCCATATCGGTCTGCTGTTTAACTCACGGGTGAATGCCCTGATCAAAACTGCGTTGAATGAGTAGCTGAACATACAAAATGTGCATTCTTTCATAATATACTGAATGATTGACTTGAACACGACTGGCCATTTATGGTTAGTCGTGTTTTCGTATTACCCGGAAATGGTTCGCTGAGGTAAGATTTAAAAATAGGTACATCCATTCTATAATTAGAAATCAGAATAAAAATGGAACAAGTTAAAGGAGCCTGTATACATGCAACCTCAACCGAATGATCGGATCAAAGTCCATCCAGGCTTTTGGGCTGGATTACATCAATTAGGGATTGGTACTGACGACATCGCTCGCACAGCACAACTATCTCTTGAGACAATAAATAAACCTGTAGTGACCCAATCTCAATACTTCGCAATCTGGCAGGCCTACTCTGATCTCAATGGGGACACCGCCGAGGGCATCATCAAACTTGCAACCGGATATGAAATATCGAAGTATCCTCCGCCTGTACTGGCGATGTACCATGCTCGTGATTATCGTGATGCGTTGAATCGCATGGTGCGTTACAAGCAGATGTGTCCTCCCGAGAGTTTGCAGATTACCGAAGCAGGTGAGGAATGGTTCATTGAACTCGAATGGTTACATAAGGAGCAACAAGGTCCGCCATTACTGGTCGGTATTACGCTGGCATTTCTGATCGAACTTGGACGGAGGGGCACAGGACAGCCTTTGATTGCAAAACGGGTTGAGTTCTCCCAATCGATGGGTGACGTAGCCACCCTTGAGGCTTACTTCGGCTGCCGAGTTGATACGAATTCTAACCATAATCGGCTGACGCTAGAACGGAAAGATCTGAGTCTTCCATTTCTATCGTATAACGAGGAGTTACTGGAGATTCTGACCCCGGCACTGGATCGGTCGCTGGACGAACAAGAGAGCAATCGTTCCATTACTGAAGTGGTCAAATGGATTATGAAACGCAGCCTCACAGGAAAGCGCCCTGACATCCAGACGGTCGCCAAAGAGCTTCGCATGAGTGATCGTACCTTGCAGCGGCGACTGACGGAGGAGAACACAAACTTCAAGCAATTATTAACCGAGGCCAGACGTGAGCAGGCCCGAGCGTACCTTGCAGATCCTTCACTTGATATCAAAGAAGTGGCATTTCTGGTTGGATATGAAGACCAGAATTCGTTCTATCGTGCTTTCAAGACCTGGGAAGGGGATACACCTTCAAATTGGCGTGTAAGGCAATAACTCTGGCGCAAAATGCTAGTTACTAGGTCCTTCAGACTGCGTAATATTATACCTATCCGGTGCATGAAGCTATTGGCAATGTCCAGAAGAAGCAGCCGGATAGATGTAATCATGAAGGAGAAATGCAGGATGGATATGGGACTAAAAGAGAAAACAGCCTTAGTTACAGGATCAACAAAAGGAATCGGTAAAGCGATTGCTATAGAACTCGCCCGAGAAGGTGTTCATGTTCTGATTAATGGACGTAATGATGAAGAGGTGGAACAAACCGTTCGTGAAATCAAGTCCACTTTTCCGGAGACCTCTCCGCGAAAGGCTACCGCTGATCTTGTGGATCTGGCGCAACGCGAAGCTTTATTCGAGAAATTTCCTGAAGTTGATATATTAATCAATAACATGGGGATATATGAAATCATGAGTTATGAAGACATAAATGATGAAGTGTGGGAGAAATATTTCCGTACTAATGTACTTGCTGCCAATGGCTTGTCCCAATTTTATTTACCTAAAATGGTGAAGAACAATGACGGACGTATTATTTTCATTGCAAGTGAAGAAGCCCTTATGCCTTCAGGCCAGATGCCTCAGTATTGCATGACCAAGTCAATGCTGCTGTCATTATCCAAAAGTTTGTCCAAACTGACAGCAGGAACCGAGGTTACGATCAATACGATCCTGCCAGGTCCAACACTGTCCGAAAACGTACAAGAAATCATTGAGGGCATATACCCTGATGAGACGTTGAATTTCGAGGAAAAAGAGAAAGACTTTATGAAGAGTAATTTGCCACAGTCCGAATTACAGCGATTCATCAAGCCAAGTGAAATAGGCAGACTCGCTGCATTTGTATGCAGTCCATATGCTTCAGCCTTCAGAGGCTCTCCCATCCGGATGGACGGAGGCATGGTTCCCACCATATTTTAAAATTGTTCAGGATACAGGATAGGTATCCATAAGATGTCGCCAGCATTGGCGACTTTTTTATTTGTAAATGATCTATGCGAGGGGCGTCAATCAAGTTTATAATACAGGTATGATTTTTATCCGAAAACGGTTTCTGTTACTTGGAAGCGATTACTTGTATCGATTATATGAATCTAAAAGGGGACAATATCATGATAGAAGCAATAAATCTGGAAGGCATATGGAAACTCCAACTTGATGAACATAAGGTGGAACGTGGTCTGAATTTCTCAGACGTTATTACATTGCCAAATACTACATCTCATGCGGCCAAGGGCAAGAAAAACGAGAATGTGTTAATCGGTGCGCTGACGGATGAGTACTTATTTGAGGGTTATGCCTGGTTTTCACGAGAGATTGAAATTCCCGAACACTTGGCTGGAAAATGTTGCTTCTTGCATTTGGAACGAACACGAATAACCACAGTTTGGATCGATGGGGTGGAATGCGGAACACAAAACAGTCTGAACACACCTCACCGTTACGAGATTGAGGCAGGGCTAACCGCTGGGACTCATACAATTACCATTCGAGTGGACAATACCAATTATCCAACCAAAGGTGGTCACCTTACATCCGAAGACACACAGACGAATTGGAACGGCATCACCGGGAAATTGGAACTTCAATTTTTCGAGCGTGTTTTCCTGGATAATGTTCAGGTCTATCCCGATCTTGCGACTCGATCTTTCGATATCAAGGCAGCACTTGTTGGTGACCTGCAAGAAGTACGAATCGTGGTTTCAGCTGTTGCAGTCAGTGCAGATCCGGTGTATACGACCGAGGAACAGATTTTCGCCCCGGATTCGCAGGAAATCCAGCTGACGTACAAGATTGGTGAAGATGCGATGTTATGGAGTGATGATGAACCTAACCTGTACCAACTTCATATTCATCTGCAAGATCAGGACGGCGAAGTGCTGGATTCCACCGAAGTATGGACGGGATTACGGGAATTCCGGGCTGCAGGAGACAAATTCACCATTAATGGTCGCAAAACGTTTCTTCGAGGCAAACATGACGGGCTGATCTTTCCGCTCACCGGATACGCGCCAACAGATGTGGATGAATGGGTTCGTATTCTCGCTATCTCCAAGTCCTACGGTATCAATCACTACCGTTTCCATACCTGTTGTCCTCCGGAGGCTGCTTTTATTGCAGCGGATCTGCTCGGCATCTACATGGAGCCTGAGCTTCCGTTCTGGGGAACCATTACGGATGAATCTTCGGATGGGCATAATCAAGCCGAGCAGGATTACTTGATTAGCGAAGGATTTGCGATGCTGCGTGCTTTTGGTAATCATCCTTCGTTTGTCATGATGTCCATGGGGAATGAACTATGGGGAAGCAAGGACAGATTGAATTCGATCCTGAAGGCATACAAAGCATATGATCATCGTCATCTATACACCGAAGGTTCGAATAACTTTCAGTTTGTGCCGGACATTCTGGAGGAAAGTGAATTCTTCTGCGGGGTTCGTTTCTCCAAAGAGCGCCTGTTCAGAGGTTCATATGCGATGTGTGATGCTCCGCTCGGTCACGTGCAGACCGACCTGCCAAATACATTGAAAGATTACGATTCAAACATTGTACCTGAGCAAGGCAGCGATGCTGACCCTTCTGGTCAGACTGGGGACAAAGAGATTCAGATTCAGTATGGGACAGGTTCCAAAACAGTGCAGGCCGAAGCTGGAAGTGACCAACTTGTCTCACACGTACCAATCATCTCGCATGAAATTGGACAGTACGCCACGTTTCCTAATTTCGAAGAGATCAACAAGTATACGGGTTCTCTCAAAGCCAAGAATTTCGAAGTGTTTCGAGAGCGTCTGAATGCCAAAGGACTGGGACATCTGGCGGAAGCATACTTCAGAGCTTCTGGTAAACTCGCGGTCGCATGTTACAAGGAAGAACTGGAAGCTGCTTTTCGTTCGCAGCAACTAGCCGGGTTCCAGCTGCTGGATCTCCAGGATTTCAGTGGTCAGGGAACAGCGCTGGTGGGTGTACTGGACGCATTCATGGATTCCAAAGGCATGATTACACCGGAGGAGTGGAGAACGTTTTGTTCCGACGCTGTGTTGTTGGCGAGATTCCCCAAATATAATTATCAAGCGGGTGAATTGTTCGAAGCACGCATTGAACTAAGTTACTTCCGCAGACAGGCATTGGACGGACGTCATCTGAAGTGGGAGCTACATGGTGAGGATTCCACCCTTACAGAAGGGAAAGCAGACCTGCCAGCGACCCATGGAGAACATTATGTGAATGTCGCGGATCTCAGCATTCGCATTCCTGAAGTCTCCAATATGACCAAAGTGGAGCTTAGACTGTCCATTCCGGGCACGGATATCCGTAAGTCTTACGACCTGTGGATCTACCCGAGTCAGGAGGAAGTGGACCTGAGCGGTTTGAATCTATTTACCGAACTCTCGGAACAGGCGTTGGCGCTGCTTGAGCAGGGCGAGGATATTTTACTTTTCCCGAATCCCAATGAGCTTCAACACGCGATCCAAGGTTTCTATAGCACCGATTTCTGGTCTTACCCTATGTTCCGATCCATCTCGGAGAATATGAAAAGAGAAGTTCCTGTGGGCACAATGGGCTTGTTAATTCAACAGGATCATCCGGCCTTCGAACATTTTGTCACAGAGGAGCACTCAACTTATCCGTGGTGGAGCATCGTGTCCGAGTCGTCATCGATCATCTTGGATGAGTTGGATAAAGACTTGAATCCGATCGTGCAGACCATTGATAATTTTGAGCGAAACCACAAGCTCGGCCTGTTGATGGAGTGTCGGGTCCGGAAGGGGAGAGTGCTGATGGGAGCGCTGAATCTGGAGCGTCTGATGACTACATTGGAGGGCAGACAGTTGTTATACAGCTTCCAGCGTTATGTACAAAGTTCCGCTTACCAGCCAGTTGCACGTCTGGAAGTAGAGGAACTTCGCAAGTTGTTTAACTAAGATATAGGGAGAAGAAGTGTCAGGTTTCCCTTAATTATGCCAATGAGCCCCTTCCGCGAATGGAAGGGGCTATAAGACATGCAGATTGAATCGGTTCATTCTCCCATTAAGCGTTAGATGAACCTGCACTTTTTAGGATTACATTCCAATCTTCTTCTTCAAAAAGTATGTTGTCTTTATCCTCTGTTACTCCGATCCGGACCTCAAGGATCATCATCCTGGTTTCAGCCAGAATAGAAAAGAGACTCTCCTTGGTAATCGCGAACTGATTGCCCATACTCACTTGCATGACCTTTCCGTTGACAAGCACTTTCCCACTGCCTGCAAGCACGGTCCATGCTCTACACCCAGTTCTATGCCAGTTCAACCCGATATGTTTGCCCGGTAGAACCGTTATGTTTAATGTGGTTACAGTTGTATTCTCATCTTCTAACGAACCTTCAATGACACGATAACTGCCCCAGGTTGCTTCACCATACATCGGTTTTAATGGCAAGTTACCCAATTGCGCTTTAATTTCATTTGAATTATTTTTGTTGGCAATGAGAATGCCATCCGGACTTGCGGCAGCGATAATATCTGGCACACCAATGACTTGGATGGGGTAGGGAAGCTCGTTAATAATATAGGAATCGGAGGAAGAACCCGAGATTCCACCGTGTCCGATTACATGGGTATCTAACTGTGCGCACAGCGTATCCCAGCTTCCGATATCCTGCCATACTCCCTTATAAGGCAGGACTACGGCCCGCTGCGCCTTTTCTGCAACATGCTTGTCAAAACTGCGTTCAGGCAACGCTTCATACAGGGACAACATTTGATCATAATGAACCGGAAGCCCCATTTTTTTAATATGGGATATCATAAACGCGACGGTGAACGCGTACACACCGCAGTTCCATAGTGCCCCACGTTGTAGCAGCGTTTCAGCAATGGAGGCTTCGGGTTTTTCTATAAATTGTGTTATGGGCGCATAAGCATTACGTTCTACCCCACCCGGCAGGATGTATCCATACTGTTCTGAAGCATGTGTAGGCCTTGTCCCAATTAAAGCGATCTCGGCTTGAGAATGTTTCAATATGTCCGGCAGTAATTGGAAGTTACTGAAAAAATCTTCACCTGCGAACACATCAGCTGGCGCGATACAGATCACATCGTCATCTTTGGCCATTCGGAAGGATTGCAGATATAACGTCGCTAAGGCCGCCGCAGTAAAAGTGCCTCGTTTATAAGGTTCCCCAATGACTGGTATTTTGCCTTGAGTATGTCGTGCCGTAATATTAGCCTGATCTTGATGTGAAATAATGAGTGTTGAATCCGTTAGGGATGAACTGTCAAGCTGGCGGCATACTCTGCTGATCATGGATTCCCTACCTCCAGCGGGTGATGGAAGTATATCTATGAACAGCTTGGAGCGAAGCTCATTGGATAACGGCCAGAGCCTTTTGCCAGAGCCGCCGCACAGCATTACGATATGCATGGGCTTCCTCCTTAAGCTCAGGGAGCTTTACTATAGATTTTCCGTTTATGAAAGGAAAGAGAACGATATTTAAGAGCCAGATTGCGGATTTGTTGCTCTTTTAACGAAGAAGCGTTCACATTCAGACTTTTATTCTTGGAACTTCTAAGGATCATGCTGCCTGGGTTTTTCGTATACATAAAATTGGCATACGTTTCATACTCGGAGAAACCAAACTGCTTTTTCTTATTGATATTGGAGATGATGGCTTTGTACCATGGCAGTTTATGAACCGCTTCAATTTTCTGTTTTAAGGCAGCGAGTTTCGATTTGTCGAACAGCATATAATGGGTGACAAAAGAGCGGGGACGCGGAGCTTTCATGCCTAACAACTTGCGGTAGGTTTTGAAATATTCCGGCTGGCTCCAGTCACGGCAGTAAAAGACTGTTTTGCCTTCTACAAGAAATGAATGAGGTTTAATCAGTACGGTATCTGCATCCATGACTAGAAAGTACTTTGCCTTCACAATGGAATCTCCGTTCATTTTGAGCAACTGCTGATATAACCAGCCTGACCGATTCCATCGGGAGGACTGGTAGTGTATGTCGTTTTTGGTTATAGGCAGGACGGATCGCTCATTAACAAAAATGCAGTTTTTAAGGGAACAGAGTTTTCTGATCTTGGTGCTGACCGGAGAAACAATATATATGCTTCCAATGGGATGTTTTACATAACGGCGAATGTTATCGATGACGAGGGGAAGGGTAGCCAAATCTTTCTCGATCGCTGGTATAAGAACATCAATCTTAGGCGCATTGTTCAACCGGATTCCAGGCTGGACAGACATCTTCTCAACTCCTTGCACAAATCGTGATGACTCATTATATGGTATGTGTGCAAAAGTGTTTTGGTCAGGGCATGTGCAAATATACATTTTTACGAATAGGGGCTTTTGTTGAGGGTTCCTTTATCGGTATTACATATAATGCTTGCAGGATCTTGATCAAACAGCAGGCTTTGATGCGGTTGCTGAAGGGAGAGTTTATGACATGGGAGTTGATAAGTTGCAGCCGTTAAGAAGCAAGTGGTTAAAAACAAAATTGATCATTAATAATGAATTAATTAAACCGTTTATCCCCGACACACAGAAATATAACAAAACGAATCTGAAATCCATGATCAGCAAATATGGGATGGTCTATGTCAAACCCGAGAGAGGTACTTTCGGGATGGGTGTTATTAAGGCAGAGAGGGAAAGTCATCAACATTTTGTCTATCAGATCGAGCAAAAACGTCTGACGTTTGACAGCTTTGAATCGTTTTATAACAGTCTGACTCGTCTGGTGAATAAAAGAAGTTATCTGATTCAGAGAGGAATCCATCTGCTTAAGCACAATAACAGACGTTTTGACATCCGTGTCATGATACAGCTAAGCCCGACCAAACATTGGGAAGCTACCGGAATCATCGGTCGACTGGGTCATCCAAAGAAAATCGTAACCAATTATCATAGTGGTGGTACACCGATGGATATTCACAAGCTGCTAAAATCACATGCATCCACAAAACGCAGGAATGAACTGGTTCAAGAGATGAATGAGCTTAGCCTGCGCATAGCTCGTCATATGAAAAAAAAGTACCCGCATCTTAAGCAAATCGGTGTAGATATCGGCCTTGACCACAGTCTGAAACCCTGGATTATTGAAGTGAATGTCAAACCTGACCCATATATATTCAATCAATTAAAGGACAAGACGATGTATCGCAAGGTAATACGGTATTACCGCCATGCTTTCCCCAAAAAAACAAAATAACAGACTGGACTTTTCATAG
This sequence comes from Paenibacillus sp. FSL K6-1122, assembly GCF_037977015.1. Lineage (NCBI taxonomy): Bacteria > Bacillati > Bacillota > Bacilli > Caryophanales > Paenibacillaceae > Paenibacillus > Paenibacillus sp. FSL K6-1122. Next base: position 3,431,970 of record NZ_CP150272.1, read on the forward strand.
GAATGCTGGAGAAGGTTACAAGCTCAAGAGTCGCCAATGTGGCGACTTTTTTTGTTGATCTGCGTTTTAGGGTCGGAATAATGCATTTCATCCCCATTCGACTCCGAAACCTATGCTAAAATAGTATATTCGAGAGTGAAATTCAGAGTCGATGTCGATGAAAGGCGGATGTTCCCCCATGTTCAATATTGCAATCTGTGATGATGAGGAGCAGCAACGAGAACGTGTGAAAACGATGCTGGTCTCCTTATCTCTAAAAACCAATTTTGATTTTCAAATTAGCCTATTCACATCTGGTGAACAACTGCTCTCGCACTACAGAGAGGTTGGGGACACATTCAATATTCTTATCTTGGATGTGGAGATGGGCGGAATGAACGGGATTCAGACCGCTAAAGAGATCAGGAACATGAAGTTTCTGGATGTACAGATTATGTTTCTGACCAGTTACCCGGAATATATGGTGGAGAGCTTTGATGTCATCACCTTTCAATATCTGATCAAGCCAATACAGCCGCAAGTTTTCGAGGAAAAGATGATTAAGCTGTGTCAATATTTTCAGGCATTGGACAAAAAGTATGTACTAATCAAATCAGACTATGATGAACTGTTGCTGAAATATGATGATATTCTCTGGATTGAGGTCGTCAAAAGTTTAACAATCAAGAACAAGTTGAATTTTGTAACACAGGAAAATGTACATGAGACCAAAGGTATTCTATCTAGTTACGCATCTGGTTTGAAAGACCATGGTTTTTTGCAGATACATCGCTCGATTATCATTAACCTGATGCATGTTCAGAAGTTTTCCGGTACCCAAGTCATTATGTTGAATGGAACGGAACTGCCCATAGGTCGATCCAAGGTCAAAGAAATCAAGGATGCCTACACCAAATACATGATCATGAGGATTCAATGATATGGGTACCTATATGATCTTTTCCATCATCTTTGTGACCTTACTTATGGCATTTCAGGCGAACTTTTATTTTGATTCTGTGTTGGGCAAGTCCAGGCGTAAGCCGCGCAGAGCGATCTATTTCATGGTATTTCTCATGTTGGGTTATTTTTATTTGGTCTCTTCCTTCTCTGATATCATTTCTACTGCTGTTGCTCTGCTGTTAATCTTCAGTCTGGCACAGTCCTATGAAGTGGAGTTCAAAATCAAGCTTGTTTTTACTATCCTGTATGCGGTTCTGATTACAATGGCAAATACGATAGCTGTATATATTCTCGGAGTCTTGGAATCCACAGAATTCATTTCATGGGAACAGTTCAACGGAGAAAACCACTGGATTCTTTCCAAGGTAATGCTGGTTGGTTGCAGTATCATGTTTATTGTTATTCAAATTGTACGTTTAGTGGCTAAACGCAGAAGTTTTGCCGTGCATTATCGTTATTATTTGCTGTTTCTTATCGTACCCATTATTACGATCTATCAGATCAATGTGGCCTCCATATATAGTGAAAAAAACATATTCTACGTCTTTTCTGTACTAGGCTCGCTATTTCTCAACGTGTTCATTGTATATGTATTCGACAACATGGTGGAAAAGGTACAGCTTGCGCATGAAAATACCCAGTTACAGCGTCAGATGGACTACCAGGATGCCAACTATGAGAAGACCGTTCACAGTTTCAAAAACATTAAATCCATCATCCATGATATTAATCAGCAATTTCTGTATATTGATGAATGTATCCAACGTAACGAACTGGCGGCGGCAGGTGACCATATCAAGTCAACATTAAATACCATTGAAGGTGCGTACCAGCGGGTGAACTCCGGTAATCTGGTCATTGATGCACTCGTTACAAATACCTTGGCTATGGGGCAGGCAAACGGGATCAAAATCGACACCAAAGTCCAGCTCCACTCGCAACATATCCAGATCGATCGATATGATCTGTGTGTGGTGCTTGGTAACATGCTTGATAACGCAATTGAGGCCTCCAAGAAAGTTAGACAGGCCGAGGATCGATACATCCTCATTGCCATTCACTCCACATCATCTACACTGGTCATCCAGATTATGAATCATGTGGAGCAACCGATCGTTGACTTGAAAAGTGACAAGCCCAATCCGGAGTACCATGGGATCGGTCTAACCAATATATCGCGAATGTGCGAGAAATATGGTGGACATATGAGTATTGAGCATCAGCATCGGAAATTTAACAACATGGTCGTGCTTCCGTTCCACACCGACAACCCCTGAACCTGCCGTTCAGGGGTTGTTTTTTTCCATTCAGGGTCCGTTTGCGTTTGATCAGTCTCTTCCCGGATATGATGAATTCATTCATAAGAACATTTGAGGGAGGACATACGATGAAGAAACTAATTAGTCTTTTATGTACAGCGGTGCTTGTAATTACACCGCTGGCAGATGTCAGAGCAGAGGCGAATAACAGCGGTACGATTGAGGCACGGGCGGAGCAGATCGCCAAGGAGATGGTGCAAAACTACGGTGTCACCAGTGTGCAATATGCGATCATGGATGAAGGGGAATATATTTTATCAGATAGTGTCGGACTGCACGATAATGCATCACAGAAGCCAATAGACAAGGATAGCATGTATGGCATAGGCTCGGTTAGCAAAATGGTTGTTACGGCAGCCACCATGAAGCTGGTTGATTCCGGTAAAATAGATCTGGATGAGCCGCTTACTTCGTATATCAAGGACTTTAAAATGGCAGATGCGCGCTATACTCAAATCACACCGCGCATGTTGATGAATCATTCATCCGGTCTTTACGGTACACATTATGGAAACAGCATGTTGTTTGAAGATAATGACACCCGCAATCATGATGAGTTATTGCTCAAACTTCAGTCCGAAAAACTGAAATCCAAACCTGGCGCATACTCCGTCTACGCCAATGACGGTTTTCAATTGCTTGAAATCCTGGTTGAACGGGTGAGTGGATTAAGCTACAGCGAATATATCGCCAAGTTCATCAGCGAGCCGTTGAAGTTGGAATCAACGAAGACACCACTAGATTCCTTTGACAGAGCGCAATTATCCGAAACCTATTGGCCTACACTTGAGATGAAGATGCCTACCGAAAATGCAAACATTATCGGCACAGGCGGAGTGTACTCTACCGCAGAAGAATTGAGTCAATTCGGAGAGGTTTTAATGGGGAACAGACCGGATATTCTGTCCGAATCTGCTGTGAAGGCCATGCAATCTCATGAATATCGTAAGGGCATATGGGTATCTGATGAGCAAAATACGATCAATTATGGCTTGGGATGGGATTCGGTTGATCTTGCACCTTTCAGCGATTATGGGGTTACCGCGCTTGCCAAAGGCGGGGATACCATGTTGTACCACGCCGTGTTAATCACTATACCCGAACATGATATTTCAATGGCGGTTCTATCATCTGGCGGATCTTCCATCTACAATCAGATGTTTGCCAGCAAAGTGCTGCTGGAAGTTCTGGCGGATCAAGGCATCATCGACAAGGTTAAACCCGATCAGACCTTCTCGTCACCCGACAAAGTGAAGATGCCAACAGAATTAAGCGCGTACTCCGGTCTCTATGGTACGGTAGGAGAGACATTGGATATAACGATTAAGGATGGTGAGATGCAACTGCCAGCCTTGTTGGGTGGAATTATTCCAGAGCAGAAATATGTGTACACAGGCGACGAACATTTTACAAGTGCGGATGGCAGTGTAAAAGCTAGCTTTGTGAAGGAACGTAATGACAAGGTATATGTTAAAATTCAGGGTATGATTACGTTACCCGGCATAGGCCAAACGGTAATGAACACGTATGATTATCAAAAACTGGATCATAATGCGCTTGACGCAGCAACGAAAGAGAAATGGACAGCTCGTGACGGCTCGAAATATTACGCGTTGGATGAAAAAATAACATCGATCTTTTATCTGCTTCCATCGATGCTGATCAAGAACCTGTCTGTTGATGCCAAAAATGGCTATGCTAATGGCACGGAAATCATGGATGCAAACAACGCAGAGAATATCGCCGAGATTCCTGTAATGAATGGAAGAGACGCGTTTGATCTGCAATTTTACACAAAGAATGGCGCCGAGATTTTGCTCCAGGATGGGCAGGAATACATTGCCGAGGATGCGATTACTCCAATCTTTGGTGGAAAAAAAGGAATTACGACTATTCCGGCAAACGGTCAAGCCCGGTGGTATGTGATCGACGCACGCTCGGGTAACAAATCCATCACGGTGGATTCTCCGAAGACCGGAGGTTATGCAGTGTATAATGATAAAGGGGAAATGGTTGACTTCTCTGTAGCAACCAATCAGGAATCGACGAAACTCCCGAAAAGTGGTTTTATCGTTTTTGGTGGGGACGCCGGTGATGTATTCCAGATCCAACTAAAGTAAAGCAGAAACTTCATTAATGAGTCACGTTCGCAACTTATCACCGAAAAAATACAGTTATCAAGAAGTCGCCTGGTGGCGGCTTTTTTGATATTTTATTTGAATAATTTAACAATCTGGTAACTATTTGGACCCATCACACGTTATGTTTATGTAGTTGTATCTCAGGATTTTAATAACAGGAGGAATTCATTTACCATGGTCAATATACATAAACGTCAAATGAATAAGGAATGGAAAAGAAGAGCAGGAAGACCCATCATTGCAGGCATTACTGCCGGAATGCTGATGGTTCACGGCGTTATCGGCGTGTTGCCATCGCAGGCACATGCTGAAGCATCGGATGTATCCATCCGTAACTGGTATTCGTATCAACGAATCACTGTACCTGAACTGAAACCTTCTTGGACAGCGAAAGTAGATAACTATCTGAATATGAACGAGACGTATGTTGGAGTTAATGCCATCGCAGAAGAAGGCAAAGTATTCACGTTTGCTGGATCGAAGTTGATTGCACTTGATGCGACAACAGGTAAACGGTTGTGGACTTACGACAAAGACCTGACTCCTTATATTACCTATCAAAGCGGGATTCTCTACGGACTGACCATTGATCACAAGCCATATGCCTTGAATGCGAAGACAGGCAAAGCAAAATGGCAGTCAGGCACATCCACCTGGATTGATACGTATAACCGTACGGAAGCTCTGATTCCAACGGTGGATACCCTCTACGTGATTAAGGGGAGTACAACGTTTGCACTGGACATCCAGTCAGGCAAACTGCGCTGGGAAGCAGATGAACCATTAGGTGAAGGTAATGGTACTGAGTATCTGAGAGAATCTAATGGTGTGGTGCTGAGAACCTTTTTTGTCCAAGGGGCACTTACATCCTTACAGCTTAATGCATATGACAAGAAAACGGGCAAGAAGCTATGGGGTCATTTTGGTCAGGGGGAAGCTATTCAGATCAAAGATGGTCTTGTTTACTCAGCGGACTACTATTCTTCGATGTTGGAAAATGACGAGTCTTCACCAGAACGCAAATGGAAAGTTAATGCGTACAACTTGAAGACCGGTGTGTTAAAAGGAAGTCAGGAGTATAAGTGGACCATGCCAGGGGATCCACCGTATGTGAATGGGTATGGAGGGATATTTTCCAATAAAGACAAACTATACATTCTACAAGGGGATAAGATAGCGGAGTATTCGTTGACCTCAACCAAGCTGGGTCCCGCGCCACTTCGAACTTTTCAGCGCCCTTACGGAGAAAATATGGTATGGCTTGGCGTTACACAGGAAAGATTGATCTTCAAAAACGGAAACACGGGAGAACTTACAGGCATCAAGCTGGCTAATGGTCAAGAGGTCCAGTGGTATGGTGATGCCCCCGTTTCTCAGATTGATGTTTACGGCAAAGGGATGTATCGAGCACAACGTAACGGCACACTGCTTGTCCTCAACATGATGTCGGGTCAGTCGGTCTTCCGCGTCTCCACCGGTGGAGATCTGCACAACACGACGTTGAAGACAAACGGAATGATCATCATCCAAGCCGAAGGCAAACTTCTCGGCGTTAAGCTGCCAGCGTCGCTGAAATAAGTGATTTACCTGCATCTGCCGCTGAACAAAAATCATGTGAGAAGACTGGATTACGGCATAGCTTGCTGATAATCCGGTCTTTTTTTATTTTTGCGCATAAAACACTGCAAAGTCCAAGTGTATTTACATGCAATCTGCCACACCAACTCCGCTTCCTCCAACCACACCAACTGATCCTCCAGCGTGGCATTGATATCCACCTTGCGTCTTTCGATCGATGCCGAGGTATCCGTATCGAGGGTTCTTCCCTGACCCTAGGGAAATACTGATTATGGATAACTTCATAGGTTGGACCTATGGATTCCGAGTCTCTGCTATGGGTAATAACATGTAAGCACAGAATATAGACAGGGGGAATGAACCTGATGTTTCAACCACGTTCTATTATGATGAGTATCTCGTTAATCGTTATAGTTCTAACGCTTGCAGCTTGCTCTGGTAGTAATGAACCTTTGCCTAGCCCTCAACCATCAATGCCAGTAGGTGAACCTGCTCCAGCACCTTTAACAGAAAATGAACAACCATCTGAAACAGATGGAACAGAAGAAGCAAATGAAACGGAGCGTCCACAGACCTCAAGTTTTGAAATGTTGACCGCAGATGGCAATCAATCACTAGAGGCGACCTTGCAACAAGGAGAAGGATTTTCCTTGTACGTATTCGAGAAATTCACATTTGATGCTGCTCAAGGCCGTCTGTCACTGACTAGTAACGCTGACTATTATGTGGATATTGAACCACTGCCTTCGGATTATAATCTGGCAGAACTGGAGACAGCGGGTAAAGAAGAATTAGAAAAAAACGGTAAGGTATCTGATTATAGTGGAGAACTGGTAGAACACCCGCTTGGTCATGCCGAGCTTTATCTTCAGGCCTCTGGTGAAGAAGGCATTAGCGATTATATGGTCTGGAAATCAGAAGAAGAGGAAGCATTTTTATTCCGTCTTCATAATCCAAAAGGAGAAGAGGCCTCTGATTTCGCCAGTCCGGTCCTTGTTTCGTTATCCACCGTTCAGGGTGATTCGTAACTTGGATGACTATAATCATTTCAACGAAAGTCGCCAACTGGCGGCTTTTTTACGTTTGCAGATTGCACGGAGAAGTTGCAGGTGATGTATTCACTTCCATTTGACTTAGAGTACGCTCTAGGGTGTAGACTTTGAAAAAGTAGAAATATTACTAAGGAGATGAACAGAATGACACAGGAAAATAATACTAGAACTTTACAACATAAAATGGACTCTGGCTTCAACCATAATAGTACAGCGGAGGATGTATTGAGGGATCTGGACTTGTCCGGACAGCTTGCTATTGTAACGGGTGGATATTCCGGCCTGGGGTTGGAGACGACACGTGCGCTTGTTAATGCGGGAGCCCGTGTAGTGGTGACTGCACGTCGTCCAGCGGTTGCGAAGGAAGCACTTTCGGGTCTGGAAGGTGTTGAAATAGATGAATTGGACCTCGCTGATTTATCCAGCGTTCGTGCTTTTGCGGAGCGGTTTCTGGCGAGTGATCGGGACATTGACATGCTGATTCTTAATGCGGGCATCATGGCTTGCCCGGAGACGCGGGTTGGTCATGGCTGGGAAGCTCAATTTGCAACCAATCATCTGGGCCACTTTGCCCTGACTAATCTGTTATGGCCAGCACTTGCAAGTCAGGGGGGAGCACGTGTTGTTTCCTTGGCATCAGCGGGACATCATTTCTCATCGATTCGTTGGGATGACATCCAATTTGAACATGGCTATGAGAAATTCCCTGCCTATGGACAGTCCAAAACAGCAACGATTTTATTCAGCGTTGAGCTGGATCGTCGAGGTACAGAGCACGGCGTACGGGCTTTCTCAGTTCATCCTGGCGGAATTATGACACCACTACAGCGTCATATGCCACAAGAGGAAATGATTGCTCTAGGCTGGATTGATGAATCTGGACAAGTGGCCAATCCTGCGTTCAAAACACCTGGGCAGGGGGCAGCGACGCAAGTCTGGGCAGCAACTTCACCTCAGCTTGAGGGAAAAGGCGGTGTCTACTGCGAGGATTGTGACATCAGTGAATTGGCTCCAGAGGATGGAGGTTTCTATGGGGTCAAGAAGTATGCCATCGACCCTGAGCAAGCTATTCGTTTATGGGAGCTATCAGCCAAGCTGACTCAAACAGACATAGAACTCTCATAATCATGTAGTTGTGGCAACAGAGCAACAGCTCGCTTCCATGCAGGAACTCACGGAAAAGTTCAAAATCTAAAGAGAATGTGATTAATTATAATGAAAACAACATAATTTCAAACAAAATCTCCTATTTAGCATATAATAAAGAAGGAGCATCTCATTTTCGCGATGGTGCAATCATTTCTTTATGAATTCAGGGAGAGAAAATCATGAATATTTTTGAGCATCAGATACCTTTGGAAAAAGTGAAATTCAATGAACCACTAAAAAATCACACGTTTATTAAAATAGGTGGCAACGCAGATATTCTCATCCATCCAACAACGATAGACGAAATCACTAAAATCGTGGAAATTGCCAACTTACATCAGTTACCTCTGACGGTCATTGGAAAAGGCTCAAACGTCATTATTAAAGACGGGGGCATCCGGGGAGTAACGATTTCTCTTAGCCACTTCGATCAAATTAAAGTGAATGAGGACAGCATGATTGCGCAAAGCGGCGTTGATATCATTGATGTATCCAGACTTGCTTTGGAGCATAGCTTGACCGGTTTGGAGTTTGCTTGTGGTATTCCCGGCAGCACGGGGGGTGCACTTTACATGAATGCGGGTGCTTATGGCGGTCAGATCGCCGATGTTGTTGAACGTGCAACTGTGATCACCAAAGACGGCGCAGTGTTGAAGATCCCGCGAGAAGAGATGAAGTTTGGTTATCGAAATAGTCTCTTCAAGATGGATCACTATATCATACTGGAGGCCGAATTCGGGCTCAAAAAAGGCAACAAGGAAGATATTGCAAGCAAAATGAAGGAATTAACGTTCCTGAGAGAATCCAAGCAGCCGCTTGAATTCCCCTCTTGTGGAAGTGTATTTAAACGACCCGAGGGACATTTTGCCGGTAAACTGATTCAGGATTGTAACTTGCAGGGCACTCGCATCGGAGGTGCTGAAATCTCCATGAAGCATGCAGGTTTTATCGTAAATGTGGATCACGCTACTGCCCAGGATTATATGGATCTGATCCAATTTATTCAGAAGAAAGTATATGATACGTTCCAAGTTGAATTGGAAACCGAAGTAATCTTTCTGGGAGAATAGCTTCAATGAATGACTTGAAAGGTCGCCAATGGCGGCCTTTTTTGATTGTCCGAATTATACTTAAACAAGAACTAATATGCTAATTATGGTAATATCAGAGTGATTGTATTTAATATTTCATCGTTATCATAAGGAGTGTACATGGAGATAATCAAGCGTAACAGGAGAATTCTGCTAATCACTGCAATGGTAATTTTACTATCGCCCCTGTCAATCTTGGCATATATGTATATGAATGAACGAGCTGGCGGGCTAGCCGATCAACGGATATCCAAAGTTTGGGGATTGAATGAACCTATACATATTCCTATAGCGAACAGTCCTCAAAGGGCCGTTCAAGAATTTAGAGGTGAATCTTATACCTCCCAATTCATTCATCAGGAGGCTGTGGACGGGGGCATGATTTTGTTCACGCACAAAAAGGGTCGGGAAAACAACAGTAATCTTCAGATGGAGTATACCCGCAAGAACATTTTCGGATGGAAATGGGTATGGGGTGGAGGATATTCCATTAATGAATCAGTTGAATCCAAGTTTGCGTTGAATTATATGAGCATACCGAAATTAGAAAAAGTCTCGGCCCCGTTACCGATGTTATTTGGTGACATTATAGACTCCACTATCAGACGTGTAACTGTTGAAATCAAAGAAAATGGAAAGCCCGAAACTTTCGATGCGAAGCTGGTTGAGGCAGGTGAGAACCAACAAATCTGGTATGCATTCCTGCCTTCATCAGCTACTCCTCCTTATACAATCAAAGCATATGATGAAAAGGAGAGCCTCTTAATCAACAAAGACATTGAAGAGGCAGATGGCTTTGGCTCATTATTTATTGAATAATCTCAAATAGAACTCCAGTAAAAAACAGCGGCATTCGAAGACTTTAGGTACGAGTCTAAGATTGTTGCTGTTTTACGGTTAGAGAATAAATAGTTACCTGGACTTTGGATCATCTGCGGTTCGATTGGCCTTCACATATTTGAGTTGCGCAACGATGATGACACTGATGATGACCAGCAGGAACCACGAACTAATTTTGCTAAAGCTAACCAGTTGCCAGGCATCATGTTGATCAGGATACTTCCAGGCATTGAAAAATGTAGCGATGTTCTCAGCAGTCCAAATGAAGAAACCAACGATGATAAATGCAAGCGATAAGGGCATTCGATAGGTCGTTGCTCGTACCCGGTAAATAATCCAGGTTTTCCAGAAGACAATAAATACAAGCGCCGTCAGCCACCAGCGAAAATCGGGCATAAAATGATGAGTGAAAAAGTTAATATAGATAGCTGCTCCCAGCAGCATCGAAGGTGCAAAACCAGGCCATCCGGTCATGTCCATTCGCAGTCTTCGCCACACTTGACACATAAAACTGGCTACACTTGCATACATGAATCCGCTATAAAGAGGGACACCCAGGATTTTGCTGTATGCTTGCTCAGGGTATGACCATGATCCCATCCATACTTTATAGATTTCTAGCACCAGGCCAATAATGTGAAATACACAGATGACCTTGATTTCATCCTTGGTTTCCAAGCCGCTTCGATACATTAGGTACTGCACAGCAAGCAATACGAGCAGAATGGCATCATATCGATGAAGGTAAGGAATAGGAATTACGCTGGACAGTGCCAGTGTTCCAAAGATCGCTACGGGAAATATGCAGCTCATGGCCTGATGATAGCCAAAATGAAGTAGTTGTATTAGAGATTTCAAGTCGAGTTAAACTCCTTTCCAAACATGTTGGAGCAAGATTCATTTAAAATTTAAGGTTCTTCATCACGGGCGTTTTTGCCTACACTTCATAATATAGATATGATCCATGAATAAAAAGAGAAAAAACCACGCAAATCTGTTCTTGTTTTCAAACTGGAATCATCATGAGAGGGCTCTATGTGAGGTCGACAGGGTCACTCCATGTATATTCTCTTGTGGTTATGTTAAAATGAAATTTGTACAATTACATTAGATAAGGAGGCCGCTATGCAACCGATTAAACCTCAAGACATTCAGCTCCGGATCAATAATCTTGCTGATCAGGACTTATACGTACATCTAGAACTTACGTCAGGTGCTTACGCACAACACATGGACAGTACAAAACATCCAGCATCGGCATTCATTACTAATGCGGCCATACGATATACGCAGGGGTCCATTTCAGGTACAGGTCCATACCGTGTTGGTCTGAAAACAACGCAGGGATGGCTTTACGCCGAAGGACTTACACATATTGATGAGCAGGAACAAGAAAGACTGATTCTCGCCGGTCACGACAGCCAAGGTAAACTAGTTGTGGCGTTACAATTAAGCCGAGAGATGTTCTGATGAAAGCGGAGGATTGAATAACCATGAATACTACACACAACGAGCATGAGCGCATCTTGGTGGTATATCCACATCCAGATGATGAAGCTTTCTCTGTATCGGGAACGTTAGCCAAATACATAGATGGCGGTGCCCATGTAACCTATGCTTGTCTAACACTTGGCGAGATGGGGCGCAATATGGGGATTCCTCCATTTGCCAACCGAGTGACGTTGCCTGGCATCCGTAAACAGGAACTCATCGAAGCTTCTGAAGCGATTGGTATTCAGGACCTGAGAATGCTGGGTTTCCACGATAAAATGCTGGAGTTCGAAGACCCACAGTTACTGGAAGATACCATCATGTCGCTACTTAAAGAGTTGAACCCCACGCTGGTCATTACGTTCTATCCGGGGTACAGTGTTCATCCCGATCATGATGCAACGGGAGCCGCTGTTATACGTACAATCGCTAAACTTCCTGTGGATGAACGTCCGATTGTTCATTGCGTTGCGTTCGCTAATAATCAGGAACAGTACATTGGCAAACCGGATGTATTTGTTGACGTATCCGAATTTTTGGATCGAAAAATGGCGTCCATTCGTGCCCATCGTTCACAATTCCAGGCAGCAGAGCTTGTAGGAAATCGTGAGCTGAATAATGAAGAAATCAAGAAACGTTTTGGCAGAGAAACATTTTGGACCTATCCATTTGAATAATATATTACTTAAGAAGTCGCCTATATGGCGGCTTTTTTTGATTTACATCACAATATCGACACAAAAATGTAGCGTCTATAGCCTAATTGAGCTATATGGAATAAATATCATTTTAAGTACACTATGATCAGGATTGTGATAACGCTTCATTTATTACTTTGCTTCAATGGATGAGGAACATGGAGAGTTGATTTTAAGTGGAATGGAGGGATGGTGTGTACAACCAACGTATATTTTGGATTAACGTAAGACCCGTTGAATACATTGCCACAGCAATAAGCAACTGTAACAAGAAGCCGGAATTGCGCGGTTTGAATCATGAGTAATCCTTGGGCAGGCTTGAGTGCATTCAACAGTTGTAAGAAGAGTCGGGTTACAGGTTTAATTTTTCTAATCGGAATGATGATGCTCCTGCTATCCCTTCCGCACGGTGCAGTCATGGCCTCTTCCGGACATCGTGATCTCATTCCCCTTCAGCCTATGATTGACCGCACTGCACCTGGAGAAGTCATTGAACTTGCATCAGGTCGTTATTCTGGACCCGTGACGATTGACAAAAACATCACCATTCAGGGTGATCCTACGGTCATAGTTGTTAATGCGGAAGCCACCTCTACGATAATGATTCGGTCGGATGGGGTGAAACTGAGCGGTTTTACAATTGAACATGATACGAATGAACAGACTGCAGCGATTCAGGTTGAAGGGAAAAACAGTGAAATCACGGATCTGCATATTCAGACCCAGGGGTATGGGATGATCATCCGGAATTCGAGTCAGGCAACGATTCAGCGGAACAACATTACGTGGGCCGGGTCTGATTCTGCTTCCAGTGGCCAGAAGGGCAATGGCATTGATCTGTACAACTCCCATGATAGCTTCATTGAAGCCAATGAGATCACCGGCATGAGGGATGGAATCTATCTGGAGAACAGTCGCAAGTCTATCGTGCAAAATAACAGGCTGTTACATACAAGGTACGGCATCCACTGTATGTACATTGACGGCTCTTCTGTCATGGACAATACCGGAGAGGAGAACATGACAGGTGCCATGATTATGGGCGTCAAGAATACGGTCATATCGGGCAATTCTTTTCGCAAACAGAGTACTAATGTTCATTCTCAAGGGATTTTGTTGTATGACGTGCATCAATCCTCAATTCACAACAATGTGGTGGAGGGTAATCGTGTCGGCATGAATATTGCAGAGTCATCGGGCAATGAGATCCATGACAATGCGGTGCTTCGGAATTTTGTTGGCATACAGCTTGTTCTGGCAGAAGCTAATGAGTTTACACGTAACCAATTGGTGTCTAATGTCATTGAAGCTTCGGCGCTGGATAGCCCGAATAATGTCCTGATGGAGAACTACTGGGACTCCTTTCAGGGGCTCGATCTGAATCGGGATGGGATCAGTGAAATATCCTATGCCATCAATCCTTTTTATGAGCAACTGGTCAGTCGAAATTCAGCGTATCAGCTCTTTTTCCAATCACCGGGTATGGTCTTTCTGAGTGAGTTGTTTACAGAAGGCAGAGAACAATGGACTACCGACAAATTTCCACGAATGAGCATGGATACGGAATCTGATCTGCACAAGTCAGTAGAAAATGCTACAGATTCCAATGTGGTGTGGTTGTTCGGGTTAATTCTGTTGGGTATGGCAACTTTTATAATCATCTATATGGGGGTATTACGAAAATGAACAAAAGCTTGAACAGAAGATGGACATTCCTCATGGTACTTATGTTTGGCATGGTGCTGTTAACCGCTTGCGGAACAAAATACGCGGCATTGCCGATCAATGAAGACGTGGATATCTGTGCGATCTGTAAAATGCAGGTGAAGGACGATGCATATGCAACACAGCTCACTACAAAAGACGGCCAAAATTACAAGTTCGATGATATCGGCTGCATGAACCAGTGGAAAACAGAAAATGGCACAGATAACATCGGCATGGACTATGTACGTGATTATAATGACAAGGAATGGGTTGAATACAGCAAAGCCACGTATGTATACGATGCTTCATTGCGCACGCCTATGGCCTATGGAATTCTTAACTTTAAGGACAAGCCCTCGGCTGAAGCTTTCATTGCAGAGCAAGGTGTAGGAACCATTATGACTGCTGAGGATCTTGCCTCTCATGACTGGAAACAGAACACAGAGAATATGGACATGATGGGTGAACATGGGCATGGTGAAGAAGGAGACGGTAATGAGATACATCAGGAAGGTGAGATGAAAGAAGAGTCAGGCCACTAAGTATGACAATAGAAAATGGTGATCAATGATGTCAGATATGATACAGATTGCAAGACGAGAAGTGAAAATGGGATTTCGCAATCCTTGGGCGTATTCGTTTCTGATCCTTTTTTGCACATTTAGCTTAAGCTTGTTACTTCTGAATTCGCAGAATCTGGTTGAAGGATACTCGGGCACAACAGGTTCGATGTTGAATCTCATTCTTTACCTCTTACCATTAATGACGCTGTTCCTCGGTTCCTTCTCACTAACATCTGAAAAGGAAGACGGTAGCTGGCAACTGCTGTCCACGTATCCCATTGGCACGATGTCTTTTATTGTGGGCAAGTATCTTGGGCTCTCGATTGTTTTAATTACCATTGTTGCGTTTGGATACGGCCTGATGGGGGTTATTAGCGGAGTAATCGGGAATCCACTGGATGCCGTGACATATCTTCTCTTTCTGGCATTTTCTTGTGGACTGGTGTTGTTATTCCTGACGTTGGCGCTATTTATCGGTTCGTTGTCGCGCAATCGGTGGCAGGCGTTAACCATATCCGTGACCGTATGGTTTTTCGCAGTCATTGGATGGCCGACCTTATTGCTCTCTGTGCTGGGACTGATGCCTTATCTATGGGTGAAACCGCTGCTGGTTATGCTAACACTCATCAATCCGGCCGAGCTGGTGCGATTGTTTGTAGTCATCAAACTGGGAGGCGGCTCCATTCTTGGACCAGAATATTATCGATGGGTGGAGTGGGTGCAACAACCAAGTGGCAGTTGGATCTTCATCGGGATATGCCTATTCTGGATCGCCTTCTCTGTCCTGGCGGTATATGCGATCTGGGAGAGGGGGCGTTCTCATGGATAAGATGGGACTCGAAGTGATGGGATTGTGCAAATCCATTAAAAAGCAACCAATTGTTGAGGATATCTCCTTTCGCATTACTTCAGGCCAAGTGCTTGCCCTCTGTGGAGGGAATGGTGCAGGAAAGAGCACGGTGCTGCGTATGATCGCAGGAATTCTTCGGCCTACCTCCGGTGAGGTTGCGGTGAACAATGTGCGATGGTTGAAGGAGCGCAAGCGTTATTCAGAGCAGATTGGATATATGCCGGACGATTATCAATTTAATCAAGGACTGAGTGCGGAGGAAATGCTTCTGTTCTGGGCTTCTCTGAGGAAAGTTCCCAAGGAGAGAGTACAGGAAGTACTGACCATGGTAGGTTTGGAGGATCAAAAGAAAAACCGGGTTACGACCTTCTCCAAAGGCATGCGCCAACGTGTGTTATTCGCCCAGGCTGTGCTGTCGAAACCTCCACTGCTCATCATGGATGAGCCAACAAATGGATTGGACCCATTCTGGATGCAGGAATTAACTCAGCTACTCAAAGGCATCAAACAGGAAGGCCACATGGTCGTGTTCTCGACCCATCAGCTGGAGATCGCAGACGATATTGCGGATCAGGTGATATTCATGAACCATGGACGTAATGTTGGAGAGGGCTCTACTCACGACTTTTGTGATCAATTCGGTTCGCTCCATGCAGCATTTCATCAAAGTCTTGGTTTAAAGTGAAGGTGAGTTTATTGCAGAAGAAGAGTTTTAAAAGTAGACGTACACTTACAATTTTGATTGGTGTGATCGCATTGTTAGTTGGTACATGGGCTATTTTCGAAAATGTATCGACACCCGAATCTCAGCGAGGTAACGCCATTGAAGCTGGTGCCGTGGCCCCTGAGTTCACAGCGGTTAATTCAGAAGGCGAACAAGTCAGACTGTCCGATTATCGGGGCAAAGCCGTGATGATTAACTTTTGGGCTTCATGGTGCACACCTTGTGTAAGGGAGATGCCGCTCGTTCACCAGATTGCTCAGGACTATCAGAATGACGTGGAAACCCTGTTTGTTAACGTGGGGGAATCGAAGGGCACGATTCGTGAGTTTATGGATAAGCAGGCATTTGATTTCCCGGTGATCATTGACGTGACAGGCAACATATCAGGCATGTATCGTATAACGGGTTTGCCCGCAACAATGGTCATTGATAGGGATGGGGAGTTCCGTCATATATTGCTCGGTGAACTGACCGAAGATACACCATTGCAGCAATGGCTGAAAGATAGTATCTAGTTGTAAGCGTTGGATGGTGAGAAAAGGGGCAGGAACGCCAGAGATCGCCATGTTACAAGTGAAATGAATTTGCGTTAAAAGTAACTACAAAAAGTAACCAGATAAAAAGCCGGACACCCATTTAACGAAGGGGTGTCCGGCTTTACTTTTGAAGTTATGCTGCTTCGCAGCCGATTACAATACAGCAGCTGAAGCGTGATTGTTACGAGCGATTCTGGTTGCGTCAACCATGTTACGCAGAGAAGCTACCGTTTCTTCCTGTCCACGGGTTTTTAATCCGCAGTCCGGGTTAATCCAGAACAGCTTCGGATCAAGAACACGCAGGGCACGTTCAATCATGCTGCTCATTTCATCCACACTCGGAACTCTTGGGCTATGGATATCATATACGCCAAGACCGATACCGAGCTCATACGTATTTTCTTCAAAACTATGAATCAGTTCACCGTGACTACGGGATGTCTCAATGGAGATAACATCCGCATCCATAGCTTCAATGGAATCAATCATGTCATGGAATTCGCAATAGCACATATGCGTATGGATTTGAGTCGTTTCATGCACCGTGCACGTGGAGATACGGAACGCTTTGACTGCCCAAGCCAGGTAATCGGCTTGTTCATTTTCTTTCAGCGGAAGCCCTTCACGAACAGCTGGCTCGTCAACCTGGATCATACCAATGCCTGCCTGTTCAAGTGCTTCGACTTCCTGTCTCAACGCATACGCCAATTGATAGGCAATCTGCTCACGAGCAATGTCTTCGCGTACGAATGACCAGTTCATGATGGTAATCGGGCCAGTCAGCATGCCTTTAACAGGACGCTCTGTCTGCGATTGAGCATATTTCGTTTCTTCGACAGTCATTTCACCCGTAAATGCAACATCACCGAAGATAATAGGTGGCTTCACGCAACGTGAACCATATGATTGTACCCATCCAAACTGTGTAAAGGCAAAGCCGGCCAGCTTCTCGCCAAAGAATTCAACCATGTCGGTACGCTCAAACTCACCATGTACCAATACGTCAATTCCGATCTCTTCCTGAATCTTAATCCAGATATCAATCTGCTCCCGGATGAAGGCAGCATACTGTTCGTTGTTCAACTCACCCTTGCGCCACAACTGACGTGCTTTTCTGACTTCGGCAGATTGTGGGAAACTACCAATCGTTGTTGTCGGGAAGAGTGGCAATTGCCATTTGGCCTGTTGAGCTTCATGACGCTCTGCAAAAGGACGGGAGCGCTCCGGCTGTTGAACACTGATGGAAGCAACGGCTTTCTGTACAGCGGTACGGTTTCGATCTTCGGATTGCTGAAGCGCTTGAAGGGTAAGCTCTGCTTCGTCTATTTTGGCGGTAATCTCTGCACTTGGTGAAGATAAGGCTGTAGTCAAAAGAACAATCTCATCCAGCTTTTCATCTGCAAATGCAAGTGCATTTTTCAGTTCAGATGAAAGTTTTGCCTCACGGTCTGTGGTTACTGGCACATGCAGCAGGCTGCAAGATGATTGCACGATGATACGTTCAGGTGTCACGAACTCAGTTAATTCATTCAGCAAATTCAGTTTTGTCTGAAGGGAAGCTTTCCAGATCCCACGTCCATCAATAATACCTGCACCGAGCACTTTGTCTGCCGGGAAACCGGATGTCCGAATAGATTGTGTGTTACCAGAGAGTCCGTGTACAAAATCAAGTCCTACACCTTGAACTGGCAGTGCAACAATGTCGTTGTAGTTTTCAACAGATTCAAAGTACGTTTGCAGCATGATATTCAGGCCTGGAACGGCTGCTGCAAATGTTTCATATATTTTATTCAGACGCTGTACGTCTTCATCGCTTAATTTGGTTACCAGAATAGGTTCGTCGACCTGCACCCACTGAACGCCTTCGCTCGCAAGTTCTTGAAGCAATTGAGTGTAAAGTGGAAGCAAGCGGTCCAACCAAGCGTCTGTCTCGGATTTATCATAGCCTTTGGAGAGCTTCAGGAAGGTTAACGGTCCAACGATAACCGGCTTGCCTTCAATGCCGAGTTTTTCTTTTGCTTCACGATAAGCGAGAAGTGGTTTGTTCTCCGTCAGAGTTGGGGAAGCCCCGTCCAGTTCAGGTACAATGTAGTGATAGTTCGTGTTGAACCATTTTGTCATTTCACTTGCTGCGGCATCTTTCGTTCCTCGTGCAATGCCATAATATACGGACAATGGAACGGAACCACCATCATAAGCAAATCGTTTAGGAATAATCCCAAACATCACGGCCGTATCCAAGATATGATCATAATAGCTAAAGTCATTAACTGGAATGATGTCGATTCCTTTTGCTTGTTGCTTGCGCAAATGATCGATACGAATCTCCTGCAAACGTGCGTGAAATTCTGATTCCTCCAGCTTACCTGCCCAGAACGCTTCCAACGCTTTCTTCCATTCCCGATCAGCACCAATACGCGGATATCCCAATACACTACTTTTTGTCATCGTTTAAAACCCCTCTGCTTTTATGTTACACAAAATTTATCACAGATCCGGAGTTATAATGTAATTCCATTAAATTATACCTAGTTATAGCCTGAGGCTATATCCAAAGGTGTGTGCTATATAAGTTGAACTAACGAGTATTTACACTTGCCACTCCGATGACAGAATAACCTTCCAACTCAGCTAAGGATAAATACTAGATCATAATCATATTTTGTATGCTTTTGCATTCACTCGGAATAATAGAAATTAAAAAAGGTTGATGAGTATGGTAATTCAGAAACGTCTTTTTCACTTTATACTTGCAACAACATTAATGATAAATAGTATTTCCCTATACACAGATGTTACATATGCAGATCCTGAGAGCGAACAGGAAGGAAACTATAAGCCATTAGCACTTACGATGCTCAACCCATACATTTACCATGAGATTACCAACTATTATCAGGCAAATCATATGCCGGTCCCTAGCTATGGGCTATATGATATCCATGTATTGGAACTTAAAAGGCGCACAAAAGGTGGTTATAATTTTCGAACGGTTCTGGAAGTCAGAACGTTTTACGGTCCACATAACCCGCCATATGGGAAAGAGATTATTACGTTTGAAATAGACCCCACTAATGTTACAATGGTGAGCTATGTTCATACGAATGATTGAAAGGAAGGCGGTACGCATGAATCTGTATCATATCCAGTCCACCGTGCACGGAATCAACAGGGTAACATCCTTTTTGGAAGACAATTATATTGGTATTGCTTGGTCAGGTACAGGGGATCTAGAGCAAACGCCTCCGGAGCTATGGAAGGAACAGTTGGTTCAACACTATCCCTTGGATGAAGCAGAATTGGCGAGCACACTCGCGACACTACATATGTTTGGTAACCTCATGCAGGATGGAGATTATGTATTAATTAGCGATGATGAATGGACGTATGTTGGGGATATCGGGGATTATTATTACGACGATTCCGCTGGCACAGAAAACGACTTGATCTGTCACCGTCGGGGAGTTACATGGTTGGGTCGTATTCCTCTCGCTGAGCTGAATGACAGAGTGCAGGCACTGCAAAATGATTCAGCCATCCTTGCGAAATTTGAGTATCCTATATCACAAGCACAGCTGGATCGAGGTCTTGCAGTCAGCATAACAGCCGAAGCAACGAACTCTCTCTCAACAGGGGTAGATGAAGCCACGATTCAAACAGCTCTTAATGTGCTGAGAGAAGCGTTACACAGTGAAGAAGAAGAGCTGCGAATCCGTGCGGCTACAGCCATTTTGCAGTATGCCAAACAATAGGAAGACTATGCATAATTATAGAGAATTATAGTGGCATATACAGGATTTATTCGCTAAACAACCAATTGAAATATTATTAAGAAGCAGAGCGTTCGCCTACAAGCTTTCTGCAAGAAAGCTACATCGGAAGCATGCGCTATCCTCGGATTTCCCCTTTTAAAGACGGAATAAAAAAATCTGGGGATAACAGCGATCGGAAGGTTGTTCTGTCATCGGAGTGTCCAGTGTAAATATTCGTTAGTTCATTTTATATAGCTCTGAGATCTGTTCATTTACATTCCTATGAGTTAGTCCTCCGTGATAACAAACCACAGATGAAATGTCGAGTTCGATATACTTTTTCAAAGAGATTCGAGCAGTCTCTGTATCCAGCGTAGTAGGTTCATGAATGCCTCCAAGCATGCCGTCTACACTGTACATTGAATCTCCGGCGATGAGCGTCTTGCTGTCCATCAAATATAGACTGATATGACCTGGCGTATGACCAGGTGTATGAATAACGCGAATTCCACCGCAAAACGGCAGTTCCTGACCATCAGTAACCGTTTCATCTACTTTTCCCATTGGAGGATGTTCAAGGTGACCATCTTTGAGAAGAGGGAGCTGCCCCTCAATATATGGTTTATCCAGCTCATGCGCATATATCTTGACTTGTGAGCCACACTCCTGCAAAATCTCGGGAAGACACCCGATATGGTCCATATCCTGATGCGTCAAAATCACTGCTTTAAGTTGGCTGATCGGCACACCAATCTTTTCGAGTGCGATACACAAATCGTCATATTGTCCAGGGAATCCGGTATCAATTAACACAACCATTTCTTCATCCCATATCAGCACAGGGTGAATTATATTCCCCTCAAAATCAAGCTGAAGCATCGTTATTCCCTTTGAAATTTCCATAATATCAGACCTCCGAGAGTTGAATTTCATATACATCGTTGCTCGTTATATTTCTTATGTAAACGAATAAAGACGGCAAAAAGATACGTTCGGTTGCTTATAGAAATATTCAATGAATGGGGGAATTGACGCTTGGTGTTGGGAATGATAATTTAGATATATCATTTAAACCAATAAGTCCAATAAGATAAAGGGGGTATGTGGGATGACACATATCGTGCATGCAGCAGCTGAAGATATTCGGAGCGAGGATTCGCTACTATTGATCAAGGAACTGAGTGAAGAACTCGGTTTGTTATATGGTGGTGATGGAACTGCAGGATTTCAACTGTCAGACGTTGAGGTGCCCCGTGCGGCTTTTATCGTTGCCAGGATCGACGGGTATCCGGTTGGTTGCGGAGCACTTAGACCCCTTGATGAAACATCTGTAGAAGTTAAACGCATGTATACACGCAATGGTTACCGCCGTAAGGGGATTGCCCAGGCTATATTGGCCGAGGCAGAGCGTCTTGCGAACGAACTTGGTTATACGAATCTGAAACTGCAAACAGGTCCATTGCAACCAGAAGCTGCAGCGCTGTATGAGCGTGTAGGGTATTATCGAATTCCTGTTTTCAGTGGCAATTGGGACAGAGTGTTGGCCTATCAGAAAGATCTGGTACACGAAAAAGTATAATTCTACGAATCACAGCTTTTATTTGCTGAACGTACAGAGGAACACAAGATAAAAGTAAAAAAGTCGCCGATTGGCGACTTTTTGCATTTTAACATGCTGCATTTACTCCAATTATCTCATCTGAAAATATAGACAAAAGCGTTCAATCCATTGCGCTATTATTGATCGAAGGTTCCTGATGTTGAACACCCCATTCGCATAGTCCTTCCAAAACGGGCAATAACGTTTCAGCTTTGGCTGTCAGACGGTACTCGACTTTAGGAGGGACTTGAGGGTACTCTTTCCGTTCGACCATACCATCTGCTTCCAATTCTTTGAGCTGTGAACTCAGCGTTTTATACGTGATAGCGCCGATCTGTCTTTTAAGTTCATTGAAGCGGACAGGCTGGTTATCAGCGAGAAGATACATAATCACCATTTTCCATTTGCCACCAATGACAGACAACGTATATCCAAAAGGGGTATCTTGAATGTTTTTAACTTTACCGTGGTATTCAGCCATACTCATCATTTACACTATCCTTCCGGGTAGTACCTATCATAAAAGACCGTACTATTTATTTGTTTGGGCTCAGTTTATACTAACCTTACTTTGAAGTAAAGGGGATTTACGATGACTCAAAAAACAATACGTCTGCTTATGCCACAATGGCAAGGTGGAGATAATCCAAACTACTCATTTGGAGCGGAGTTGCTTGCATGGCTTGCACCTGACAATGATCAACCTCTCATTCATGTTCCTGTTGAGGCTTATGATGGAACATCTCTGGTAAGCGAGAACGGGATAAAAGGCAGAGCACCGCTACTTCAGCAATTGCAGGCTGCCCAGCATATTATTCAAGCTCACCAGCCCGATCGCATTGTCATGTTTGGCGGTGACTGTTTGGTTGAACAAGCCCCGTTTGCTTATTTAAATGAACGATATGGCGGAGAACTTGGTTTGATATGGATTGATGCACATGGTGATCTGGTTAGATACGAGGGCTATGACAACGGTCATACTTTACCGCTTGGGAACCTTCTTGGGGAAGGCGATCCGGAGTTTGCTAAACATGTGAGTGTCCCCTTGAAGCCCGAACATGTCTTCATGGCCGGGTTGACAACCCCCACGGAACAGGAAACCGAAGTGATTCAAAGATTGGGTATCCGAACGGCTGGAACTGAAGAATTAACCCGTGGCATGGATTCGATTAAGAAGTGGATTAAAGAGACTGGGTTTAAACACCTGGCAATTCATCTTGATCTGGATGTGCTTGATCCCAACATGTTCCGTTCATTGTTATTCGCCAAGCCAGGAGAACCTTATGAGTTTTCACCAGCGGGAACCATGCAAATACCTCACTTGCTTCATCTGATCAAAGAACTGTCTGAAGAAACAGATGTAGTTGGATTAGGAATAACTGAGCATATGCCGTGGGATGCCATTAACTTGAAGAATTTGCTTGGAGAAATACCTATCCTGAACCAGTGATATAGGTAATAAGTCACCAGAATATATCAGAATACTGATATAAGGAGTCAAAATATAGGAAGATTACAGATAGAAATATCAATATTATTATATGGGTGGTTCGATGAGAATCAGAAATTAAACAAACTGAGGAGAGACACCCAGATGGTCACGTTATTGTTAATCATTATTTATCTCGCATTTATAGGGCTGGGATTACCTGATGCTTTACTTGGCAGTGCCTGGTCCGTTATGAAAAACGATATACATGCGACAACAGAAATGGCTGGTTACATATCGCTAATCATTTCATTTAGTACAGTAGTGTCCAGTCTAATGGCCAGCCGATTGTTACACCGGTTCGGAACGGGTAAAGTCACATTATTCAGTATCCTCTCAACAACGATCGCGCTGTTGGGATTCTCATTCTCTGAGAATTTTGTGTTTTTACTGATTCTGGCGATCCCTCTCGGCTTAGGTGCAGGTTCGGTGGATGCGGCACTAAGTAATTATGTAGCATTGCATTTCAAGGCCAAGCATATGAACTGGTTGCATTGTTTCTGGGGAATTGGCGCAGTGACAGGCCCACTCGTTATGGCATATTGGCTGAATCAAGCAAACAACTGGCGTGCAGGATACGTTACTGTGGGGTTGATTTTGCTTGGGATCTTGGTGGTCTTATTATCAACTTTGTCTCTATGGAAGATTTTTGAGAAGGGAAGAGTAGAGGGTTCAGGCGATGAGAAGAAACGCGTAAGCAACCGTGAGGCCATACGTATCCCCGGCGTGAAAATGTCGATGATTGCGATGCTCTGTTACAACGGTTCCGAAACTGCTACCGGTCTGTGGATGGCTTCTTTCTTCATTGTTAGCAAAGGAGTTTCTCCAGGCACTGCCGCAGCACTATCCTCTCTATTTTTCATTGGCATTATCTTGGGACGTGTAATCTCAGGTTTTCTTTCGACTCATGTATCCAGCAAAAATCTCATCAGATATGGTGGAATCGTCGGATGCTTCGGATTAGTTATCCTGGTTATGCCGATTCCTTACTGGATTGCCGCAGGGGCTTTATTTATCGTGGGATTGGGCGGAGCACCGATCTATCCGAGTATTGTTCATGCGACACCGGAACGCTTCGGTGAGAAGGCATCCCCAAGTGTAATTGGACTTGAAATGGCCAGTGCCTATACAGGTTCAACACTCATCCCGTTAGGTATGGGACTTATAGCCAGCCAATGGGGAATGTCAATGGTACCCCTGATCCTGCTGATTCTGTTCAGTGTTATGTTCGCGGCTACAGAGCTGGTTAACAGAAGCAACAAGGCTACGCGCCTGACCGTCTAGCTCTTGCTATAGGTCATTAAGGTTCTGCCACTATACAACAAAGGAACAACCATCGCTGGTTGTTCCTTTTGGTGTGTGGACTATTTTTTATAAGAAGATCAGTAACAATGTTCCTGCAGCAAAACAGTAATACGAAAAGTATTTCAGATTGCCTTTGGCCATAATGCCCATAAACCATCTCATGGAGAAATACGTGACAAAGAGTGTCGTGATGAATGCGATCAGATAAGGGATAGCCAGTTGTGATCGATTCGGATCATTGGCAATGTCAGATACCCCCATGATAAGTCCGCCAATACTGATGGGAATGTACAGCATAAAGGAGAACTTCAAAGCTGTTTCCTGTTTCATGCCAACAGCGATGGACGCAATTACAGTTGCCCCTGAGCGGCTAATCCCCGGAATAAGAGCGACCGCCTGAGCCAGACCTACCAACAATGCATCTTTCGTAGACAGATCACCGTCTTGCTTGCGACCACGAAGATTACGAATAAGCCACAAGGCAACCCCGGTGATTAATAGCGCGATGGAAACGGTATATACGGATGAGAAGATTTCTTCAATCCGGTCCTTGAACAGGACTGCAACGACAGCAGCAGGGATCGTACCAATAATTATGTATAAGCAAAACATGAAGTCTGCTCGATATTCTTCTTTACGAGTACGCAGGTAACCTAATGCACCAATAATCAACTTTTTGATATCTTCCCGGAAAATAAAAATAATAGCGATAAGTGATGCTGTGTTTGTTAAAATCTCAAATGACAATCCATTCTGCTTGATGCCCATAAGTTTCTGGGCGATGATCAGATGACCGCTTGAGGAGACGGGGATTGGCTCCGTCGCACCTTGAACAATACCTAAAAACAAATACTTTAACCACAATATAATCTCTTCCATGTTGTCCTCCTTGATTACGTTTCATTGGCTTTTCAAAACTCTCTTTTTTTAAAAAAGTGAATGGTTTACTCTATTGATGATAGCTGTTTAACTTGGTGACTTGCAAGTTAGAGTTCATAGAGGGGGTGAAGTAAACATAGCTTGTCAAATCCTGCATAGCATGATATCGTTGATAACGATTATCAATATCAACGAAAAGGTGGGTTTATTTTGCGTAAACAGATAAAATCAATATGGATCATGATGGCACTTATCTTGCTGATTGTACTTAGTGCATGTGGTCAGTCTGCTACGACCAATAGTACAACCGGGGACAGCACGAATGCGGCTACGGAGACAGAAACCAAGACGGACTCGGATTCAGCTTCTTCCGCTGATAAAGCGGCAACTGCCGAAGAGGAACTTGTTACATATCAATCGGATGCAGGCGAAGTACAGGTACCGAAGAATCCTAAGCGCATTATTGATTTGACATCATTTTCGACAGGCTACTTTGTTGCCCTGGATGCACCGGTAGTCGGCGCTTTATCAGGAGCGATGAACAACAAATATATCAAGGATCAACTTGCAGCAGCGGGCACCAGTGATCTGGGTCAAGAGCCTACACCAGAGAAACTAATCAGTTTAAAACCTGACTTATTTATCGTGTACACTGGAACAGAGGGCATCGACAAGCTGGAGCAGATTGCGCCTGTTGTACAGATTGCATATGGTAAGCGCAATTTCAAGGATCTAATGCTTGAAATGGGTAAGCTCACCAATAGAGAAGACGCAGCGAAAGCTTGGAATGCTAAATGGGAAGCGAAGATCAACGAACTGAAGCCCAAGGTTCAGGAAGCTGTAGGCGATCGTACCGTTTCCATACTGAATCCATACGCCAAAGGATTATTTGTATTCGGTCATAACTATGGTCGAGGTGGTGAAATTATTTACGGGGAGTTTGATCTCAAGGCACCAGCCAAGGCCCAAGCTGAAGCGATTGACAGCGGAACTGGATGGGCTTCAATCTCCATGGAACTATTACCGGAGTATGCGGGGGACATCATCTTCACCAGCCCGTGGTCGGGAGATACAACCGATCCCAAGATCGTATATGACAATACATTATGGAAGAACTTGCCTGCGGTGAAGGCAAATCATGTGTTCCAGCTTGATCCGACTTCAGACTCGTACAACGATCCGTTAACGTTGGAAGGTCAGCTTCAATTTATTTCCGATAGCCTGCTTACCGCGAAGTAAGATTAGACTGCATAAATGGTAATACTGGAGCATTTCTAAATGTCGGTACAAGACGGGGAAATGCTCTTCTGATGAGCTTAGGATGTTATATACGTCGAACTTGGATGGGTTTTGACCAATGTAATTAAGCTTGATACAATAGGATAACAGCTGATGAACATTAAATATCAAGTGGGGTGATCTAGATTGCAGCAAAAGAGTGAACGTTTGAATGTTTGGTTGGCTTTCTCTAACATTCATACCCATCTGAACGAGAAGCTGGAACAAGCTCTGCTTCAACAATATGACTTATCTTTGAAGGAATTTTATGTGTTAAACTTCATATATAATGCGGAGGGTAAGGAATTACGCCTACAGCAACTTCAAGAACTAGTAGGCTTGAGCCAAAGTGCTACTTCCAGGCTCGTCGTTAGGATGGAAGCCAAAGACTGTGGGGCTCTGGAAAGACATGCATGTGAAGATGACCGACGTGGCATTTACACTCGTATTACGGAGCTTGGAGAGAATAAATACAAGAGAGCACTTCAAACGTTTAATCAGGTCTTGCAAACTGAATTGGAACAGGATGGATTTGAGACTCGATTAGAGAACCTCACTAAAGAATTGTTCTAAGGCTAGGGTGAATATAGGGTAATGTAGTCATTTACCCTATAAGAAGACTTGACACTCATTAATATATCCGTTAAATTAAATGCATGCGCATGAATTTAATATGGATGCGGTGATTTTGTATAAAGGAGGTATTGAACATGAGGGTGTTCGTCGTGGGATCTAATGGACAGATTGGTCAACAACTTATTCATCTTTTGAAGAATAGTGAAGAACACACCGTTCTTGCCATGGTACGAAAACAAGAACAGGTAGATTCATTTGCAGCACAGGGTGTGGAAACGGTGCTTGCCGACTTGGAAGGTACGGTTGACTCACTTGTAGCTGCTGTAACGGGTTGTGATGCAATTGTATTTGCGGCTGGTTCTGGCGGTACAACGGGATATGATAAAACACTCCTGATTGATCTGGATGGTGCCGGGAAAACCATTGAAGCGGCTCAAAAAGCGGGTATTGATCGATTTATCATGGTGAGTGCGATCCAAGCCAATAATCGTGAGAACTGGCATGATAACATCCTTCCATATTATGCAGCGAAACACTATGCTGATAGATTGTTAGAGATCAGTAGATTAACATATACCATTATACGTCCGGGGATTCTAATGAATGAACCGGGAACAGGAAAAGTAACTGCTGCTGAGAATATAACAACCGGTAACATTGCTCGTGAAGATGTAGCTCATGTGATTTTGGCCAGTTTGAGTGAGAAGAATACCTACAAGCGTTCATTTGATCTAATCGCTGGTGAGGATACAATATCTGAGGCATTGAGTGGGCTCTGATCCAAAACAAAATTTTCGACGATATCTGATGAGTTAAGAGAGGGCTATACAATGATTATGTTGATGCTTTTGACCTTCATATTAGGTATCTTCATCGTTGTACGTCAATTTTGGCCAGTACGCAATCTTGAATATATAGATTATCAAGTATTTCTCAGACAAGAGCGTGATTTTCGGCAGTATAAAGTGATTGATATTCGAGATGCGACGGATTATATGGCTAATCCTACTCCGGATACGATTAACATCTCATTGGGACGCCTTGCTTTCACATGGGAAAAATACCTTCTTCGAGAAGATAACGTAATTATAATGTCACCTGGTATGCTTCAATCCAAAAAGGCTGTTCGTATTTTGCGAAAGCATGGATTTGATTGTCTTTATGTGATGAAGTAAAAGATATATCTGAGTTCCAAATCATACGGAGTTATTAATTGTAGGCATTGATTCGATGCTTGCGCATGCATTTTTATTATTCATGATTCATGAAAAGGGGAGTTTTATTTTGATGACAGATTTGTTTAGTCCATATTCTTTTAAAAGCCTAGAGCTTAAAAACCGTGTCGTAATGGCTCCAATGTGCCAATATTCAGTTGAGCGAAAAGATGGTATTGCAACAGATTGGCATTATATGCACTACGTTAGTCGTGCCGTGGGAGGAACGGGTCTCATTATCATTGAAATGACAGATGTGGAGCCGGATGGCCGAATCTCAGATTATGATCTTGGGTTATGGTCAGATGAACAGATCCCGGCTCTGAAGCGGATCGTAGATGCGTGTCACAGTTATGGTGCCAAGGTTGGCATTCAGATTGCTCATGCGGGCCGCAAAGCAGAAGATGCTGAGGTTCCAGTTGCTCCGTCCGCGATCGCCTTTGATGAGAATTCCAAGCAACCTCGAGCGCTTACAACGGACGAAGTAAAAGGAATGGTTGAAAAATTCCGGAGTGCTGTAGCTCGAGCTGTGAAAGCTGGTTTTGATGCGATTGAGCTTCATGGCGCACATGGATATCTGATTCATCAGTTCCATTCTCCACTAACAAACAAGCGAGAAGACGAATATGGTCAAGATTTAACGTTATTCGGCCGGGAGATCATTCAGGCTGCAAAGGCAGAGATGCCCGAGGATATGCCCTTGATGATGCGTATTTCAGCCAAAGAATACGTCGAAGGTGGCTATGGCATTAACGAAAGTTCCGAGTTTGCCAAGGCTTATAAAGAGGCAGGTGTTGACGTATTTGACATCTCATCTGGTGGCGAGGGACCTATTGGTGCATCGGGCAGACCAGGAACTCACGCAGCTTATCAAGTACCTCTCGCTAAAGCAATCAAAGAAGCTCTTGATGTGCCTGTGATTGCTGTTGGAAGGCTGGACGACCCGAAATTGGCAAATGCAGTCATCGGAAATGAAGAAGCCGATCTCGTTGCAGTCGGCAGAGGTCTGTTAAGAAATCCTTACTGGGCCTTGGAAGCTGCGACTGCTTTGCGCAAGACAACGGACGTTCCAAAACAATATACAACTGGTTTTTAATGTATTAATAATTTAACGATTAAATGATCTTCATTAATACAGAAATAAGAAAGGACTCCTCTAATAAAACAGAAGGAGTCCTTTTTGAGGTTAAACTAGACGAGCTAAAGGAGCGATATTAGCCAGTAACCAGTCAAGAGATGGTAGTCGTCTCATCGGTTTTACCTCGCAGTCGTTTAATATCTTCTCTGGGCGGAAATCCGAACATGCGTGAATATTCACGGCTGAATTGGGAAGGGCTCTCGTAACCTACCTGAAATGCTACATCTGCTGCATCGGTGGACTTGGATAATAACAGGCGGCGAGCTTCTTGCAGCCTCAGTTGTTTTTGAAACTGAATCGGACTCATGGCAGTCACTTCTTTAAAGTGTCTGTGCAGCGAGGCAGTACTCATATTTGCCAAATCCGCCAATTCCTCAACCCGAAAATTCCGCTCAGAATGATTCATAATATATTCAATAACGTCTCTGATCCGATAGGTATGGCTGCCTTCCATGGTAGCTTGTTCTAGTGCAATCCCATGTGGACCTTTCAGAACTTTATAGAGAATTTCTTTTTTGAACAAAGGAGCGAGCAGCGGGATATCTTCCGAATGATCTTCCAACAAACGGGCTAACCTGACGACCGCATCCAGCAGAGACGACTCAGCTTGGCTGACAAACATCGCACGTCTCGTTGTTTTCCGCGGTCTTGCTGGGAAATCGGAATGGTTCAATACCTCCAGAATCTCACTGGATGTGAATTCAAGCTTCAGGGCCAGATAGGGAGCCTCAGACGAGGCTTGAATCACTTGTCCACTAACCGGCAAGTCAACGGTTGCCACGATATAACTTCCTGGACCATATCGGAAACGATCTTGTCCCAGCAGGACCTCTTTTTCACCCTGAACGATAATGCAAAAGGATGGTTCATTCACTCTAAATATAGGTTCAGTAACGACCGATTCACGGATTAGAAATAATGAAGGGATTGCCGTAGGATGTACCCCATCCTTGTCAGAATAACGATCAATGAGTGTGGCTAATTCGTTTTGTTGTTCATGTATTTGATCAGACATGCAAAGTTCTCCTTTTTCCTCACAACATAATAATCACATTCTATCGTATATTGACCGAAGGCGGTAGAAAACGGATAGGAATAGGCAAACATTTGATGTGAATGGATAAGACATTCTGATTGCTGGTTACATAATCACAAGTACACAGGTCATGATATACAACAAGTACAGAAGATATACACTTACGGTTGAGCTAATACATGCTCAGATGAGAATGAGATGGGTATCTGCATCTTTTATTTACTGATCGTTCCCGATGTGTTAGATTGATTTTGGGAGGGAAGTCGAATGGCTAGAAGTAAAGAGTTTGAAGTGAACGAAGTATTGGATAAAGCAATGAAGATCTTCTGGGAACAAGGTTACGAGAAAACGTCGATGAGTGACCTGGTTGAGCATATGGGAATTCATCGCAGAAGTATATATGATACATTTGACGACAAACATTCGCTGTTTTTGCAGGCAATGGATCGTTACAGAGGTAAGGTCAGCACCACATTACTTGCAGAAATCAAGGCATCCAAGACGGCAGTGGAAGCACTGCATAAAATTTTTGATGTTATGATCACTGAAGCAGAGGAGACACCATCGGGTTGTTTGATCGTGAACTCCGCCGTGGAGCTAGGCACACGCGATCCGGACGTGGATACGCGATCTCTTGATTCATTTAATGAAGCAGAGCAGATGTTTGAGCAACTCATTCAATGGGGGCAGCGGGAGGGAGAATTCTCTTCTGATCATGATGCGAAGGAAATGGCAGAGTACCTGCACAATATTTCTGTCGGCATCAGAGCCATGGCAAGAACCTCGACGGAAAAAGAAAAACTAAACCGTATTATCAATGTAACGATGAAACTTTTGGAAAAATGATGAGTAGAGACATACCCAAAAAAGTAGCTTGAAATCCGTTAGAGGACTTCAAGCTACTTTTTTGTGCGCTAATTTTAGAAAATAGAAAGTATGAACCATTAATTGGTGATGGCATTTTCCATCGGTTTAATTTTGTGAATCTCTTCGGTCCCAGCCTCCAAAGCTGTTTCGTAGTAGGAGCGTTTGTGCTCGATGACTTCCATGGTTCTTCTTAGTTCCTCCATTTGTGCTTCCACAATAGCTTTTCGCTCCGTAAACATGTCATATCTTTGCTTCAGCGAGGAGTCCCCCTCAGAGCACCATTCAATAAAGTCCTTAATGTCTTTAATAGGCATGCCGGTCAGCTTCAGACATTGGATGATCTTTAAAAAGTCAATGTCGGAGTCTTTGAACAAACGTGTTCCACTCGTGGTACGTTCCACAAAAGGCATGAGTCCTTCCTTGTCGTAGTAACGCAATGTATATACCGTAAGGTCTAATTTTTTGGCAACTTCACCGATTGAATAGGTCATTTTCATAAAATTCCTTTCTACTGGGGGTAGACTTCGAGTTAACTCTAGGATGATCCGAGTGAATTCTACCATGTTGGATTACTGGATGTCAAAGTACGTTGGAGATAAAAAAATAAGATAAACATTTGACCTAGAGTTAACTAGAGGGAGTAAGATTATTTTGAACTTTAAATTACTAGGAGGTTATCCCATTGATTATAGCTAAAGCCAGAGCCGTTGACGGACCAGACCAACAATTCAGAAGTGCTGAAATTAAACGACGTGATCTGGATACTAATGATGTATTAATTGAGATTAAATATGCTGGTATCTGCCATTCTGACATCCATACTGCCCACGGTGAATGGGGCCCTGTGAATTATCCACTTGTTCCTGGACACGAGATTGCCGGGATTGTAACCGATGTAGGAACAGGGGTCTCCAAATATAAAGTCGGTGATCGAGTAGGAGTCGGATGTATGGTTGACTCTTGTGGCGAGTGTGATAACTGCCGCAAAGGTGAAGAGCAATACTGTCTCAAAGGAAATATTCCTACTTACGCTGGTGTAGACAAATACGGTGAGCCTACGCAAGGTGGATATTCAACTCATATTGTTGTCGTAGAGGATTTCATCGTGCGCATCCCTGATAACATTGCACTTGATGCTGCTGCACCTTTGCTGTGTGCCGGTATTACGACGTATTCACCACTTCATCACTGGGGAGCTGGCCCAGGTAAGAAGGTTGCCGTTGTAGGTATGGGTGGTCTAGGTCATATGGCTGTCAAAATTGCACATGCGATGGGTGCGGAAGTAACGGTTCTCTCCCAATCCTTGAGCAAAAAAGAAGATGGACTACAATTTGGTGCAGATCACTACTTTGCCACCAGCGAGCCGGAAACATTCGAGAAACTTGCAGGCACATTTGATCTGATGATTAACACGGTAAGTGCGAATATTGACATTAACGCTTATTTCTCACTGCTCACACTGGATGGTACACTCGTGAACGTGGGTGCTCCTGCAGAGCCTTTAGCTGTTAACGTATTCTCACT
The DNA here is from genome assembly GCF_037977015.1 of Paenibacillus sp. FSL K6-1122. Classification (NCBI taxonomy): domain Bacteria; kingdom Bacillati; phylum Bacillota; class Bacilli; order Caryophanales; family Paenibacillaceae; genus Paenibacillus; species Paenibacillus sp. FSL K6-1122. Next base: position 3,465,309 of record NZ_CP150272.1, read on the forward strand.
CATCGGCCATCGCCGTTCATTCGCGGGTTCCATGATTGGTGGCATTCGTGAGACACAGGAAATGCTTGATTTCTGTGCAGAACATGATATTGCACCTAACATTGAGGTCATCTCCGCCGATCAGATTGACGAAGCATACAAACGTGTACTGGCTTCCGACGTGAAATATCGCTTTGTTATTGATATCAGCACCATGTAATTGTGAAGTGTGCAATAGTGATAGTTAAAGATAGTAGAAAGCAGCCGCCGCCAAGGTCAGCTGCTTTTTGCTTTTCAGTTTGTTAATTGCTGATCATTCTACAACCCGTGCTCTTTTCGCAACGAACAGAAGATACCTGCGTCTAATAACTAGTGAAGTAAACATGAAGGGAGTGGAATGAGAAAGATGACAGTATCATTTTCACATCAGCCTGAAGGGTACGAATGTCCATTTTGTCGTATTTGGGGTATCGAGCGACCTGATCAGGGAACAAAACAAAGGGATATCATCTATCAAAATGAAAAGGTAACGGCATTTATAGCGGGCAAATGGTGGCCAAACAATAAAGGACATGTTCTTACTGTTCCGAATCAACATTTCGAGAACATCTTTGAACTCCCTGCGGATTACGCTGTTGAGATTCACCGTGCGGCTCAGCTTACAGCATTTGCAATGAAAAGTACATATGGATGTGATGGGATTTCGACACGGCAACATAATGAACCTGCTGGTAATCAAGATGTGTGGCATTATCATCTCCATGTTTACCCCAGATACGTGAACGATCAACTTTATCTGACAAATGGTTCCCAGTCCGATCCAGATGAACGCTCGCTCTATGCGGATAAGTTGCGTTCTTGGATAAAGGAAAACATTTAAGGTCTAGAAGGAGATGAATCTGAGACCCTATGTTATATTTGATCAGAAGTAGCTACATTAGGATATTCTTTGTAACGAAAAAATCATAAGATAAGAGAAGGGCTGTGCCAGTATTGAAAGGTAAGATATCTAAAAGGTTGATAGCAATTTTCGTAGTTTTCACATTGTATTTAGGCAGCACAGATCAGATGTATGCAGAATTTACCGAGTTAAGCTTAGAGGAGCACGGAGGGCTACAGCAGGAATGGGTACATACTTTTCCTAAAGAAATTGATTATCTGAGCTTTGAATTAGGTCACACTCCACAAGACCATATTAATCGTGCTGCTCAGCTTGTTATGTTAAACCCCGCCACTGTGTCTGGTAATAACTTTAGCCTATATACGATAAATATTAAGACAGGGAAACTTGCCTGGACGTATGACATTAAAAATAAAGTGAAAAACTTTTATCCGTTGAATCATACATGGTTTTATAACGAGAGCGGTAATATATTTTATCAGTATTCTACAAATCACGGGAAAACGTTCAACATTCTTAGTTTGGATGCAAAAGGAAAGCGTTTATTCGAAAAGAAGGATTTAAGTTTCTCAAATATCTATCCGTATAAAAATGGAATTGTTCTGCAACAAACGGATAGTCTTAAAAATCAATCCCGTTTTATCACACTAAATTCCAAAGGAATAACGACAAGCGAGACTGTGTTAGGTTATAAAACTGAAGTACTGACTTCTGGTTATGTACTCCATTTTGTAGGTGAGAATAAAATCGAGGTTTTTAAAGATGTAAACTCTTTGAAAAAGCCGTTATTTACGATTAACTCCAAAAAGTTTGGTGGTTTCTACGTTGCGGGTTATCATCAACTAAATGGCGGTACACTAATTGTAGAATATGCAAGATCCAATTCATATGGTGGACAGAAATTAATGGCCTATGGAGTTAATGGTAAACTCAAATGGGACACCGTGCTTGATAGAAACATGAATATTTCTATGCATTCAACCGGAAGTAAACTATTAATTGATAACCAATCTGAACACAGTATCACTTTATATGATCATAACTTCAAAAAGCTGTTTTCTCGTACGTATGAAGGAGAGCTTAATTTTAATGGTTTAATGAGATCCTATCGAAACGATAGCTATATTGAGTATACAAGCTTTGGGACCATTGATGACAAATGGGGAGAGAGGTATACCTTAATGAAGGATAATGGAGACATTATACTTAGTAAATACTTTGTTTTAGATGATGTTCATAAGAGTAACTTTGCATATGACTCGTCCGAAAATGTGGTCTATCGCACTGTGATTAGCGACCACCGATATAAACTGATTAAATACAAGTTAACTAAATAATAGTTGGAGTGCCGTTGATAACAACAATCAACGGCTTTTTATATTCTATGAAGTTTCAATATATTTGGAAGCAGGTTTGCAATCCAATCTTAAATTTCTTAAACTGTTGTATACATCGTAAAAAAACGCCTATTAAAGAGAACTTTGTTGTTACAGATTCTTTTTGCATTAAAACAACCGATAAGGGTTTTTGAATTTGATATTCATGATAGAATAAGATTGAATTGGACAATATAAGTAGTAGATTTCTTGTTATAGGGGGAAACTAATGGAGACCTTTGCAGAATTTATAGCACGCATCGATAACCCGGAACACCAGGCACGAACGGAAGAAGTATTGAACTGGGTCACTGAAAAATTCCCGAATTTAAAACAAAAAATAGCCTGGAATCAACCGATGTTTACCGACCATGAGACCTTTATTATTGGCTTTAGTGTATCCAAGCAACACTTGGCTGTTGCTCCCGAGAAGGCAGGAATTAATCGTTTTTCGGAAGAGATCACACAGGCGGGTTATGATCACACCAAAGAGTTGGTGCGGATGAAGTGGAAACAGGAGATTGATTTTTCGTTACTTGAGAGAATGATTGAGTTCAATATAGCGGATAAGGCAGAATGTTCAACATTCTGGCGAAAATAAATCGTGATATAAAAAGAAGACCCCCAACTTCCGGATACGGAAAGAGGAGGTCTTCTATATTTTAAGCAAAAGCGATTATTGAGCACCTACTACGGGGTGAGGTACATAAGGCTCTTCAAGGAAAGTTACGTCTTCTGAGGTCAACTTAACGGAAAGAGCACCTACAGCATCTTCCAGATGCGATATTTTGGTGGCACCGATAATTGGTGCCGCTACAGTGTCTTTTTGCAGCAACCAGGCAAGTGCAATGTGTGTGCGAGGGACACCGTATTTTTCTGCAATGGATGCAACTCGTTCAACAACAAGCCGATCCGCATCACTTGTCGCATTGTACTTGGATTTCTGAATTTTGTCTGTCTCGGATCGAAGTGTTGATACGGACCAGTCACGGGTTAACCTGCCTGAAGCAAGAGGACTGTAGGGAGTCACACCAATCTTTTCTTCCTTGCATAAAGGCAACATTTCTCGTTCCTCTTCACGGTAGATGAGATTCAGGTGGTTTTGCATGGAGACAAACTTGGTCCAACCATTTTTCTCTGCTACATGTAATGCTTTTTGGAACTGCCATGCAAACATGGCCGAAGCGCCAATATATCTCACTTTACCGGACTTCACCACATCATGTAAGGCTTCCATGGTTTCTTCAATAGGCGTATTGTAGTCCCAACGATGAATGATATAGAGATCCACATAATCGGTTTCCAATCGTTTCAGGCTTTTATCAATCTCACTCAGGATGGCTTTTCTGGAAAGACCAGAACCGTTGGGTCCTTGATGCATTTGTCCGTGTACTTTGGTAGCAATGACAACCTCATCCCGATTGGCATAATCTTTTAACGCCCGACCAAGATACTCCTCGCTTGTACCCAGAGAGTATACATTCGCTGTATCGAAGAAATTAATGCCTAGATCCAGCGCTTTCTTTATCACCGGGCGAGAATTTTCTTCATTCAGTACCCATTCATGAACCCATTTACTGGCATCCCCAAATCCCATACATCCCAGGCAAAATCGAGATACGTCCAAGCCTGTATTACCAAGTTTAGTATATTCCATGTCATGTTCAAATCCTTTCTAATGTTTATTATTGCCACCTGTAGGGTGATCTATATACACATTATTATGTCATAATGAAGGGAACAACCTGTACCACATTTCTATCAAAGTTTTGCCTAATCCTATCAGAATCTCTGAATTTGAATCAGTTGAGCCCATTAAAGTTCTCATATAAAAAGAACAAGCCACTCGTTTCTCCGTTGGAGATTCAAATGGCTTGTTCATAAAATATTATTTAATCATTGTTTGATGAATCCAATCGCTTATTTTGGTTAATTTAAGATTGGCTTTGATATTATCATCTAACTCTTCATACCGTGGAAGAAGATCTGTATGCCCATCAATCCATTGGTACAATCCTTTAAGACCTGCTGCTGTCTCACTTCCCAACAAAGGCTGAATCGCTGCTTCAAAATGATCAAAAGGAAGAGACATGAAGCTGATCTTTTCACCTAATACAGCACTGAATTGTTCCGCTAATTGTGTACCTGTCAGGGCTTCTAATCCGGGTGCTGGGATAATGCTTCCTGCCAATTCCGAATGAGTCAAGGCATAGTAGTGGAATTGAGCTGCATCGTTTAAGCTAATCCAGGAGATCGGCTTGTCTGCTGGTACCGGGTAGGCCAAAACGCCATTGTTCAGTATTCCGGGAATCAGAAAGTTTTCCAAGTATACAATGGGTTCCACAATGATATATGGAAGACCACTTTGCTGCAATTCATGGATAACTTCACGTTTCAATTCAATTCCTTTGGAATGGGTGATAGGGTCAGGAACATAGGTACCCGTGTTAACTACAATCAATTTAACGTTTGCCTGTATAGCAGCATCAATTGCATTTTTGGTATATTGTCTGATCTTATCCGGATTGAACTCCACCGGCAGGTTCAGGAATACTTTACTTACACCTTCATGCGCCGTATGGAGCTGTTCCACATCTGATAGATCCCCGATGAAAGCTTCAATGTTTTGTTCCTTCAGTGTGTTGGCTGTTGCCTCATTTCGAGTAATCGTGCGAACCTCACAACCGTGTTGAACGAGTAATTGAGCGACAGCGCCGCCTTGGGAGCCCGATGCCCCATATACTAAAAATCGATCATTCTGTGTCATAATGGTCAATAACTTCCTTTCAATATGTGATTGGAATGAATGAGTTAACACTCAGCATTGACCTCAGCATAACGGATTTAGAATAGGAGCGTAAGTACGCACATTAATGATATAAAGTATCCCTTGGGATACTATGGGAAGGCGTTTTACATATGTTTCGATCCCCAATCACCTAGCTGAAACAAGATCGAAGTCAGGCTTTGTCCTTTTTCTGTAAGGGAATATTCGACTTTAGGCGGAACTACAGGGTGGGTAACACGGTTTATCAAACCAGCTTCTTCAAGTTCTCGTAATTGCCTGGTTAATGTGCGATGCGTAATGGGGTCCAGCATTTTCTGTAATTCATTGAATCGAATTGTTGAATGGCGGATGAGACGATTTATAATTAATAACTTCCATTTCCCACCAATCATATTGACTGCAAACTCAACAGGACACCGGTCCTCCACAGGTTCTATATTCATATTTATGTATCCCTCCCAAAAGCATCAACTCATGTTTCATGTTTCGTTCATTTTATCGAATTTATAAAGGGGTGTATAGCTTACAGCGCATTCAGGGTATGAACCATGCCCAGGACACAAAAAAAGATGCCCCCCAGTGTAGCTCGAGGGACACCTTATATAATATAAATTATTGTTCAACTCAGACAGAACGAAAAAAAGCATTGAACGTGAAAAAAAGCCATGATATAATCTATAGCGCAATTGACATTTATATTGAATGTAAAGGTTGAATCATTATTTCTCCTAATTTAATTTTACATCCGACATTCCGATTTGTCAATGCTCTTTTTTTGGTCCTAATAAATGGAAAAGGGAGTGGACTCATTCATGGATAAAACAAACGAATGGAAGTTGGAAGAGGAAAGACTAGTGCAGGTGAGGAACAAACTTCAGGCACGACTCGACGAGTTAGAACCGAAGGTTGCCGGACTGCATGAACAGGCTGCCGAAATTCGTAAACGGTTCTGGGAAGAAGTAACGATTAATACGGGTTCGTACACGGATTTTGAAGATGCATTCTATACCATTAATCAGCAGTCGAGAGTGTTGGCCGAGAGGGAGCGCGGGCACAAGCTGTTAACACAACAATGGAAAAATACAAAGAGACTGCTTCCAACGCCGTATTTTGGCCGTTTCGACTATAAGGAAAAAGGCATGACATTGACTGAACAGATCTACATCGGCGTATCATCCTTCATGGATGAAGATGGTTTGAACTTTCTAATCTATGACTGGCGTACGCCAATTGCGAGTCTGTACTATGATCACTCTCCCGGGCCAGCAAGTTATGACACACCTTCAGGACGAATCGAAGGAAAGATGGAGCTCAAGCGTCAATTCCAGATTCAACATGGGCAACTTCATAGCATGTTTGATTCAACTGAGACGATTGGTGACGAATTGTTGCAGCAAGTGCTCGCCAAGGGTGCAGACTCACAAATGAAGAGTATTGTAGCAACTATCCAGAAGGAACAAAACGCCATCATCCGTGATGACCGAAGCCGAATGCTTATCGTTCAGGGGGCAGCTGGCAGTGGCAAGACGTCGGCTGCGTTACAGCGAGTCGCTTACTTACTATATAAACACCGCCAGACAGTTAAAGCAGATCAGATTGTACTTTTCTCGCCGAATCCGATGTTTACCAGTTATATCTCGACTGTGCTCCCGGAACTTGGGGAAGAGAATATGCAGCAGACGACTTTCCAGGAATATCTGAATTATTGGCTGGATTCCTCCATCCAACCAGAGGATGCCTTTGATCAGATTGAATATGTGCTGACAGCTCAGAATGATCCGGGATATGAAGCTCGTATGGAGGCGATCAAGTACAAAGCTTCCGAGACATTCCTGCAAGTGCTCCAAAACTACGGTAAGTGGTTAGGAAGAGAGGGGATGCGGTTTAACGGCATTCAATTTCGGGGACGTGAATTCATCAGTTCAGACCAAATCAAGACCCAATTTTACAGTTTGGATCAGAATCTTACCTTGTCCAACCGTATACTTCTTTTGCAGGAATGGTTGCTGAGAGAACTTGTTTCGCTGGAACGTCTGGAACGGGAAGCAGACTGGGTTCTGGAGGAGTTGAATTATCTGGACACGGATGAGTATGTGGAAGCTTTCCGCATGTTGCACAAAGAAAAGCCTGTGTTCGATGTAGCGGAAAAATACGCAGCACGAGATAACGGTAATGACAGCGCAGTGCAAGATGAGGGTGCCTTTAACTTTGCAGTGCGAGAAGAGGAGCTGCTTCGTCAGAAACTGGTGAAAGACATGTTTAAACCTTTAAGAAAGAGTGTGCGGAAATTCCAGTTCGTGGATGTGAAAGGTATATACGAACAACTATTTATAGATGAAGCCGCTTATCAGGAACAAACGAATGGGGCAATCCCCCCACAGCACTGGCCTGAGATTTGTAAACAGACCAAGGCCATGATCCTTCAGAACAAGCTGTTCCATGAGGATGCTACTCCGTATTTATATGTAAAAGAGATGATCGAAGGCGTACGGACGAACACAGAGATTCGTTATGTCTTTGTCGATGAAGGCCAGGATTATTCGGCGTTTCAATACGAATATCTCAAGAAACTGTTTCCTCGTGCCCGCATGACGGTGCTGGGGGATTTCGGGCAAGCCATCTTTATGCAGGCTACGGATTTGGCAGCATCCAACTCGCCACTGGTTCACCTTTACGGAGAAGGCGAAACTACTTTGATACGGCTCGTACGCAGTTATCGTTCAACCAAAGAGATTGTTGAATTCACGAGACAGATGTTACCAGGGGGAGAAGAGATTAGACCGTTTGAAAGGGGAGATCAGAAGCCTCTTTTAACAGGATTGAAGGACGAAAAGCTGCGTGGTGCGCAGATTCTCGCAGACATCGCCGCACTTAAGGCGGAGGGGTTCGATTCCATCGCTGTGATTACGAAAACCGCGGCTGAAAGCCGTGACGCCTATGAAAGGTTGCAAAGTCAAGGCGGCGAAGGGTTGCAGCTCATAACAAAGGACACACAGATTTTTGAAAAAGGAATCATGGTTATTCCTGTGTATCTCGCCAAAGGCGTTGAGTTCGATGCTGTCCTGGTCTATGATGCTTCACCCGTTGCTTACAGCCAGGAATATGATCGCAAGCTTCTGTATACGGCCTGCACACGAGCCATGCACCGACTTCATCTATATACAGTGAGTGACTGGTCACCATTTGTGCAGGCGTTACCTGCGAATCTGTATGACATAAAATCATAATCCATATGTAAATCCGTTCTCAATGAAGGACCAAAGAAAGATGCTCGGAGCCTTTTTTCAAAGGTTATCGGGCATCTTCTTTTATTAAAGACATGGATTATAAAAGTTATTCTTTACTGATCGTTCCCGATGTGATAGATTGATATTGGGAGTTATGAGAATGATCATTCCCATAACAGCTCGAAAATGAATACATTCTCAATGAGAGGGAGTAATAATAAATGAATATTTCCAAACAAGTTGCTATTGTAAGTGGGGCTAATCGAGGGTTGGGTAAGGAACTTGCTCTTGAACTGCTGGCGAGGGGAACCAAAGTGTATGCTGGCGCGCGAAACCCTGAATCCATTGATCTGCCCGGGGCTATTCCACTGCAACTCGATATTACGGATCCACAATCTGTCATGGCTGCAGCTGAGGTAGCTAGTGATGTAACCCTTCTAATTAATAATGCTGGTTCCGCTACGGGTGCTTCTCTGCTCACAGGTGAGCTGAACGATATTCACTTGGAGTTCAATACACATGTATTCGGTACGCTTTCAATGATTCGTGCGTTTGCACCGGTAATAGAGAAGAATGGGGGCGGTTCGATACTGAATATCCTGTCCGCTCTATCTTGGCTAAGCCTTGGTAACTCAGGTGCATATTCAGCTGCAAAATCCGCTCAGTGGGGAATTACGAATGCATTACGTCTCGAATTAGCCCCTAAGAACGTTAGCGTTGCCGGATTGCACGTGGCGTTCATGGATACGGATATGACGGCAGGTATCGACGCACCAAAAACGAGCCCAACGGATATTGCCAAAATTGCAATAGATTCCATCGAAGCGGATCTCTACGAGATTATTGCTGATGATACCAGTCGGAATGTACAACAGGGTCTTGCTGGTGGTGTTGCTGCCCTTTACCCGCAATTGTTTCAAAAATAAAGAGGCGTAGATGCATTTTCTCGCTATAAATAAAACAACCCCCGCCAGATCTGGTGGGGGTTGAGTACGTCATGAATAATCCAATTCTATGCCTTGAGAACCGTGAGAATATAAGGTTTAACCTTTAACTGCACCGGCAGTAAGGCCGCTGACAATATATTTTTGCCCAAATAGATACAGGATGAATACAGGCAGCGAAGTAAGCACGAGATTAGCGAAGATCAGGTTCCAGTCCCGGCTATATTTGCCGTAGAAATTGTAGATCGATAGTGGCATCGTCCAGGTGGAACTGTCTGTCAGGAAGTATACCGGAATTGTAATGTCATTCCAGACGGACATGAACACCATGATCGCTACCGTTGCGTTAACGGGCAGGATAAGCGGTGTGACGATGCGGAAGAACACCCCGAACACACTTGCTCCTTCCAGAAATGCCACTTCGTCCAGCGCTCGTGGAATGGTTTTGATGAATCCACTATACAAGAATACACTGAAGGCTGTATTTAACGCGGCGTAGATCAGGATAACACTTGTGATGCTGCCGTAGAATCCCAATCCTTGTACAACTCGTATGGTCGTAATAATCGACATTGGCGCAATCAGTCCCATGAAGAAATACATGTAGATCGTGCCGGATAGCTTGGTTTCCCGACGTGCCAGAATGAATGCCGCTGCTGAAGAGGCAACGATATTAATAATGGAAGATACACCAGTAATCAAAATGCTGTTGAAGAACGCTCGCGACAGGCCGCCTTCCTGGAAGACACGAACATAGTTCGAGAACTGCCATGTTTCCGGGAAACTCAGGGAGAAGCTAAGCACTTCGGCGCTGGTTTTAAATGAACCAAAGATCAGAATGACTAGCGGCAACAGAACGATAAGAGAGGCCAGGATCAGGAAACCTTCCACAATATAGTTGCGGATGGCGAGTTTGCGTGTATAGCCCATGTTATTCCGTAACCTCCTTACGCCGCATGAAGATCAATAGCGGTATAGCAATAATGGTAACGACCACGAAGAGAAGTGTGTTGACCGCGGTACCAAGTCCCCAGTTGCCTTCGCCGAAAGATCGCAGAATGATTGTACCTACCACCTGTGAGGCGTTACCCGGGCCACCACCGGTCATGACATATACTTCGGAGAATACTTTGAGTCCGCCGATCAATGTCAGCATCAGGTTAATGTTAATCGCGGGCAGCAAGAGTGGAAGTGTGATTTTGAAAAAACTTCTCCACGAACTTGCGCCATCAATCTTGGCTGCCTCATAATACTCTTGAGAAATGGACTGCAGGCCCGCCAGATAGATGGCCATCTGGAACCCGGCACTCTGCCAGATCGAGACGATGGCAATCGTCCAGATCACAATCGATGGGTTGGTCAGCCAAGCTTGGCTTAACGAATGTAACCCAACAGATTCCAATAAATTGTTAATTGTACCTTCGGTACGCAACATGGGAGTGAACAGGATGCTGATCACAAGGATGCTGAGAATGGAAGGGGAGTAGAAGATCGCGCGCAGTAGGTTCTTTGTTCTTAATCGCATGTTAAGTCCTACGGCCAGCAATAGACCGATGACATTTTTGCCAACTACGGTGACGATTGCAAATATCGCCGTGTTTTTCAGCGCCAGAATAAGCGTTTTGTCCGAGAAAATTTTCTCGAAATTATCCCACCCGATGAACTTCAGCTCCAGCCGATCCAGCCGCCAATCCGTGAATGAATAATAGAAAGCGGCGAGAGCAGGCACAACGAAAAAGATGGAGTAGATAATCAGTGCGGGAAATATCATGTAATACGAGTACAGATTTTTAGTCCTTTTCATGTCTCACACTCCGTTATAGCTAGGCAGCATAACGAATGATTATGTTATGCTGCCTTATATTTCACTCTTTAGAAACCTTCTACGCCTTTATCCTGCATCAACTGACTGAACTTCTCATCCCAGGATTTCAGTACTTCTTCTGGTGACAATCCACCCGCGAATTGATCCTGTAACAACCGATACAGTTCGCTGCGATCAACCAGCATGTATGCATCCGTTGTCAGCACGGTTTTCTTCGGCGTAATATAGTTGTCTACAATATCCTGCTTGTAAGCCGGCAATTCTGGTGTGGTGACGTCACTGAAATTGGATACGTACCCTTTGGAGTCCACGATCTGTTGTGCAACTTCCTTGGAGGCGATGTAGTCCAAGAATTGTTTAGCTTCTTCCAAATGTTTGGATTTCTTCGGAATGAACAGTTGTCCGCCGAGTGGACTTGCACCCAGACTGGCATTGTCTGACGATGGAATCGGGAATACGCCCAGTTCCATATTTGGATCTTGCTCGGCCACGCCTTCAATTAACCAATCGCCCATAAACATCATGGCCACTTCCTTGTTCAGGAATTTACCTACGGCCATGTCATAGCTGTCGCTAAGCACATCCGTGTTGGTGTAACCTTTGGTGTAAATTTCATATTGTTGTTCCAGGAATGTTTTGAATTCCGGGATATCAGACCATTTTTTCTTGTTGCTGTTCAACTCATCAAAAAAAGTCGGTTCATTTTTGGCTACAAAATCGGCAAAAGCTGCAGCAGGCCAGATGTTGGCAGCCCAGGCATCTTTGTACGGCATAAATACAGGTGTAATGCCACTTGCTTTGATTTTTTCACAGATCGCCAGGAATTCTTCGTAGTTGGTTGGAATCGACAACCCGAGTTCTTCAAAGATTTGTTTGTTATAAACGACCCCTTGCATCCCCGTATCTTGGCTGACATGGAAGCTGTAGAGATGACCACCAGAAGAGAGGACGTCTTTGTTCACAATTCTGCTTGCCCAAGGCTCGTTATCCAGAATCTCGAAGTTACGTTCAAGGTTCAGGTCCGTGACTGCGCTCGCCAGATTGTACTGAATAATGTCAGGCGTTTCATCTACAGCCAGTTTGGTTTGCAGTACAGTTGTTGTTTGTTCCGCTGGAATCAGCTGCAAATTGACACGAATGTTCGTTTGTTTTTCGAATGCATCAAGAATGTCCTGCTGGATGAAAGCAGAGTCCTGAGAACTTTTAGAGATTGCCAGCTCCAATGTGACTTTGCCACTCTTGCTGTCCCCGCCAGCAGTTGTGCCGGAATCCGTACCCCCTGATCCACAAGCCGTTAACGAGACCGATAATAAACTGGCCAGAATAATAGAAAACGCCTTTTTTCTTTTTATTGTTTTCAATGCAAATCCCCCTCTGAAACGTTTAGTGAATCCGTTTACAAGTCCGATTATAGATTCTTTTCTCGCCCCGGTACATGTCTGTGCTTGAACGTTGATGTGTAAAATCCTGAACTTGAAATCGCTATCATTTCATGAAATACCGTGATAGAGTAGACATGAATATAAGGGATTTCACATCATGTCAGAACAGGAGGGCATCTCTGAGAATGGCAAAGCTCATACATAAAGCAACTCAATTCAGTTTGCAGACAAAGGTGTTTTTGACATTTCTGGCTCTGCTTTTGTTTGTGCTGGGCTGTTTTATCGTGTATGTAAATGTGATCGTTGTCCGCCCGCTCAAACTGAAAACAGAGCAGGATACGCTCGTTACAGCTACGAAGGTAAGAGAGCAAGTTGATCTATACGTAGAACAACAGAACCAGATGTCGCAGCGAATATTATCCAGCAAAAATATATTTGTAGCCATGGACAAGAGCTCCTCAGCTCATAGTAACTATGAAAGACTGAAGCAAATTCGGATCATCAAAGACATCATGTTTCAGGCCATCGGGCCGAGTATGAATATCAAGGACATGTCCATCTACGACAATCACGGGGTTCTCCTGACATCATATCTGGGTTCGGGTAATCCCCCCGCAATCCTGAACACCATGATGGAGAGTAGTCAGGTCGGACGAGATTGGACGGAAAGTGGTTTTGTTCTGCTGCGTCAAGACGATACGATCTCATTTGTGCGCACGATCAATGATCAGAACGGCAAGGTGTACGGTTATCTTAGCATCCAGATGGAACAGGCCTATATACAGAACCTAACAGAGGGTATTACCGCTGGCGAAGTCTATATTCTGAATGAACAAGGCGAGCAGATGACAGGTTCGGAAGCGGGTGTGACATTTACCAATTGGACAAAGCCTGCATCAGACGAGGGACTGGATGTGGACAAAAACGACAATTATATCACGCATTCCACTTCACCCAGTACAGGCTGGATCACGTATATCATAACGCCCAAAAAATCTGTTCTAGGCTCGATCCATTCGGTTCAGACGATGTCCATTCTGCTGATTACAGCACTGATGCTGGTTTCGTTTGTGTATATCTTCTTGTCGACACGTAACCTGCTGCTGCCTATCCGCAAGCTACGCGGTCAGATCTGGCGCATGAATTACAGCAATATGAATCTGAAAGTGGATGAAACGCCGAAGAATAACGATCTCTTATTGCTGAATGAAGCCTTTCAGGATCTGATGGAGAGGCTGCAGCAATCCATTGACCGGGAAAAATCGGCGCTTCATGAAGAAGTAAAGGCGCGTAATTCGGCGCTGCAAGCCCAGATTGCACCTCATTTTATTCATAATGTCTTATACCTGATCAGTATTGCCGCCCAAGAGGGGAAGACCAAAGTTGTATCGGATATGTGCAAACATCTTTCGGACAGTCTGCGTTATATTGTCTCTTCACCATACGCGCATGTGACTTTGGCTGAGGAGCTTCAACATACGAGACATTATCTGTCCCTTGTACAACAAAAGTACGAAGAGGATCTGGAGTGGGACATCTGTGCTGACGAGCTGGCGAACGATATCCGATTGCCGCGGTTGGTCATTCAGCCGTTTGTGGAAAACTGCATTGAACATGCCTTTGCCAACACCACGCCGCCTTGGCGTATCCAGATTACCGTGAAGCAATATAACGGATTATGGGCTTTGGAGATCAAAGATAACGGAGAGGGCTTTCCACCGGATAAGATCCAGGAGATTTTAGCCAATATTCAGGCATCGGGTTCCGGAATGAACCAGACTGCCGATCGTGCCACAGCCCTTGGTAACATGGGGATTATCAACAGTGTCAATCGACTCAAACTAATGTATAACAACCGGCTCTTTATTAATATATTTAACAATCATGCGGAAGAGCAACATGGAGCAACGATTCAAATCATCGGCTCACTGACGAAGGATTTTTACTAACTAGGAGGCATAGGCGATGTATAACGTTATGATCGTTGAGGATAGCAAACCGATATTACGTAATATTAAAATGCTCTTGGAAACGCTGAGCTTCCCGATTCGTGTAACGGCTACGGCAACAAATGGAGAGGAAGCCTTGGCGGCGATAAAGCAGTCACCGATTGATCTGCTGTTGACCGATATACGAATGCCGAAAATGGACGGACTGTCCCTGATTGAGCAAGCCAAAATTGCCAACCCGGATCTGAAGGTCATCTTGATTAGCGGTTACAGCGATTTTGAATACACAAGAAAAGCATTGAACCTGCAAGTGTTTGACTATTTGTTAAAACCCGTCGAGCGAGAGGCGCTTGAAGAAGTCATGGGTCGGGTAATTGACCAACTTGATCAACAGATGTCCAAGGAACTGCTGGATTTGCAGGAAATCATTCATCCCCAATGTGAGACTACGTCGAAACAGGGGGAGCATTTTCCGCCTTTATTCAGCCAGATGATGATCATTATGAGCAGACAGCCTTTTACCGCAGGGCATGAACGTTGGGTGCAGGTGGAACTTGAGGGCATAGTGCAGGATTTTTTTGCATTCCATCCTTGTCGTGTTTACACTAGTCAAACTTCATATCAATTTATCGCTTTTGTCAACAAGAGTGCACTTGAGGTGTACTCTTCCGTACATGAATGTCTTGAGTCGTTGCGACGGCATTTGGTTGCGCATGACATCGATGCGATCATTGGAGGACAACTTCTATTCACTGAGTCTGGTAATCTGCCTGAGCTCTATCACCGCATGTCGTCGATTTTGTCTGAGCAGCAACGGTTGAAACAAGGAATAGTGTTGGATACCGGGAATCCGGTGTCGATGGCCAGATCTGAGACAGGCTGTCTGGATCCGGTGCAGGAATCTGCTTTTGTACAGATGATACAGGCTCGGCAGAAAGAACGGTTTGCTTTTAAGTTATCCGAATTGCTGAATCGATGGGCAGAGGAAAATGTACATATGACCGAGGTGGATCGGTTTATCGGATTGATTGTAGACACGTTTGCTCATCTGTACGAGGAACAGGGGTCGGGCATGAGATTGGGCCTGGAGCTTCGGTCAAGACAATTCGCCCAGGCACAGTCCTATGCCGATTTTTGCCGGGAACTGGCGGAATGGACGGGACAGTGCTTCGATATGCTGCAATCCCACGTTCGAAAAAGCAAGGCGATCCTGTTCGAACAGATTGACGATTACGTAAAACTAAATAAATACTCTCAATTATCTATCAACGACATTGCCATGAAGTTTCACGTTAGCCCGTCGTACGTCAGCAGAGTGATCAAAAATGCAACACAAATTACGTTTGTCCAGTATTACACCCGGCTTCGCATTCAGGAGGCATGCAGACTGATGGAAAGTCTACCCGACATGAAGTTTAAGGAGGTTTCCGATGTACTGTCATTTAGCGACCAGCACTATTTCTCGAAGGTGTTCAAAGAGTATACGGGGCTAAGTCCTACGGATTATAAACAACAGATGTCTGGTATAAAGACCCAATCATAGTTAACAAACCCTTTTTATTTATGTTATAATACTAAACAAATACGGCTTGTTACTGAATTCATTCAGGCAATACCTATGTATATACATGCTCAAAGTTTCTTTGGGTGTGCATATATATGGGTTTTTTTGCGTTTACTGGCCGATTAGATCTACCAAAAATGAATAAAGAGAGGAAGATTGAACTTGAAAAAGGAAAGTGAAAAAAGGTCATTTTATAAGAAAGGAGGAGCCGTTTTACGATTAATGAGCACTCGACTCATTGCAGCTTTCCTTGCGGTACTTATTATCCCCACTGCACTTATCGGATATTTCTCGTATCATAGTGCCAAAGATCAAGTACAACAAAAAATGACAGAGCCCATCAATACCATATTAACGATGACCGGACAGCATATTAACAATCTGGTAGGGGAAAAAGCAGAATTATTGAGTTATATAGACAGTATGTATGGCTCCGATCCCAGTCAGGCGAACAACGAAGTAATACAAGTAGGAATCGACCAGTTAGCTGATACATATCCTGATATTCTTGCCATAACCGTGGGCAACGACCAAGGCGGTGTTATATCATCTCCAGCAATAGAGGATGCAACATACGATCCACGCAGCACAGAATGGTATGCCAATGGTACAAGTAACAATGGATCACTCTATTTTTCGAGTATTATGAATGATCCGGCATCCGGGAAGATTTATGTAGAGATTTCAAAAGCTCTTTCAGATGAACATGGTGTAGCAAGTATTAAACTTGATCTGGAGCCATTAGCAAAAGCGTTATCATATGTTGATGTAGGAGGCAATGGAAGTCTGATTGTAGTGGACTCCAATCGAACGATTGCAGCTTGGTCCGGTGCGATTGCAAAAGGTGGAGGAGGAGAGCTCGGCGGAGCACTGATCGAGGGAATTCCAGTCCATCCAAATACGGCTTCAAGTTCCGATGAACCGATGGCATTTTCCCAATTTGTTAGAACGGATCTGGCGTATGATCTGGAGGTATATAACGGTGTTAATGCTTTGACGGGTTGGAATGTCATTGCTTTGATGGGCCATGAAGATTTTATCGCCGCAGCGAAACCCATTATGGTATCGAGTCTAACGGTCATTGCTATATCTGTATTGATTGCCGGTGTAATTATTTTCTTCATTCTGAGATCTTTTATCGTACCTATGCAAAAACTGCGAAAGGCCACCCGCAGCGTAAGCGAAGGGAATCTGTCCGAACGGGTTAATCTTAAAACCGAAAACGAATTTGGTATATTGGCAAATGATTTTGACCAAATGACCATCTCCCTTCAATCGGTGGTTGATGAACTTCACCAGACTTCATCGTTGTTAAGTCACTCTTCCCAGATGATTCAGGAAAGTACAGAACAAACCACCCAATCGGTTCAACATGTGGCTGAAACCATGCAACAGACTGCGGAATCAGCTATCGTTGGGGCGGAGAATTCGGAACAAACCGCGAATGCTGTAGAAGAGATGGCGAGAGGCATCAGTGCAATTGCAGAATCTGCGAGTGCGATTGTGGACTCGGCTGAAGAGACGGAGCGCGCTGTTGCTAATGGTGGGAAAACGATAAACCAGGTCGGAGAACAAATGGAACATATTCTCGGAGCTGTTGAAGAAACCTCGGCATTGATTAACGAGCTGTCCAGTCTATCCGCTGAAGCCAATCGAATGAATGAAGCGATTGCGGATATCTCTCGGCAAACCAATCTTCTATCACTGAATGCCTCTATTGAAGCATCAAGAGCAGGAGAACACGGCAAAGGTTTTGCTGTCGTTGCTGGTGAAGTGCGCACGTTATCGATGCAATCCAAACAAAGTGCGGACGAGATTGGCGCTACCATTGGTAAAATGCTTGATCTGATTGCCAAATCCACGTCTCTTATGAATGATAAAGTTCGTAATCAAGTCGGTGAAGGAATGCGGATCAGCCAAGAAGCTTCTGCAACCATATCGAACATTGAACAATATACAACGCATATCGTGGATCAAATTCAGGATATTTCCGCTGTCTCAGAACAGTTGTCAGCCAGTACGGAAGAAGTCTCGGCTACCGTTGCCGCGATGAGTCATATCTCTAAAGTGTCGGCTGATAGTGCTCAGACAACTTCAGCAGCAGCCCAAGAACAAATGGCGGCGATGCAGGAGATATCGGCATCATCTGCACAGCTCTCCAAAACAGCTGAGAACATGCATGAATTGGTTCGCCGCTTTAAGCTTTAGAGTAGAAGTAAGTGTGTAAAGAAATATGTAAAGCAAAAGGCGCTCCCCCCAATGGAGCGCTTTTTTGCATTTAGAGAGATTAATAAGAATGTGACGCCTCATCCCCGAACATATCCTTTTGATTCTTTTTCCGGAAACTTCGAGGTGATTCACCAACGGTTTTGGTAAATAGAATCGTAAAGTAATTGGGGTTATCGTAACCGACCAGTTTGGCAATTTCCCATATTTTTTTGTTGGTTGAGACTAATAATCGGGTGGCTTCACCCAATCTTCGTTGAATCAGGTAATGATAAGGAGAAGTGCCATAGTGATTTTTATACATATGAATTAAGTAATAAAAATCGATATGAAATTGATCTGCCAATTCTTTGAGCTTAATGTTTTGCCGATAGTTGGTATCCAAATAGTCTTTAATGCTCTCAGCAAGGGTATTGCTCTCAACGATCTCCCCACTAGGAAGCTGTTGACGGGACTGCCGATCGATGATCAGAAGTATTGCTTTCAGGACATGCCCAGAGATCGACTCGTATCCATGTTCCCGGATTGAAAATTCATTGAAGAGAGTCTGCATTAACGAATGGAGCTCATCGGAATATCGGTTGGCTCGAATGATCGGATTGTTAGAGGGAGGGATGACCCAATCCTCAAGGGTCTGGGTGCCTTCTGTAAAACGAAAGCCGCAATAAAAGGTGGATAACGGGAATTCAGGATTGGATTTCTCCTCGTGAAGAGTACCCTTGTTATATATGAGCATGTCCCCTTTTTGAGCCCAGTGTTTGGTGCCGTCAATGGTGAACAATCCTTTGCCTTCAGTTACGTAGATAATCTCATGCAGATCGTCATGTTTATGCGTCGGAAAACTCCAATGGGGATTGTCGGCCAGTTTTCCTACATAAATAATGGTGCAATCTCGATTTGGATGCCGTTGGCCGGATTCGTGGTGTGTATTCATCTATGTCTTCCCTTCAGAATCAGTAATGAAAGTCTGTGTTGAAATGACAACATATATAATGTTTTGCAATAAAACCACAACAACCTTGATTGTCGCCATGGTATATCTGACAGTACAATTTCACTATCCAAAATGTACTATATATCGAAAGTGAAGGGATGGGAAAGCAGAAAATACATGAATTAATGATCGTAGACAGAATTGAAGCGCTTGCAACAATAGAAAGGATTAGTGAGTATTGATTTATGACTAGAAATAGAGAGAACCTACTTATTTTAACGCTTACGCTTGTTAGCTTTGTACTGGGAACAACCGAGTATGTTATCGTGGGTGTGTTGAAGGAAATTGAAAGTTACATGAAAGTATCACTTGCTGCCGCGGGTATGCTTGTCTCCGGTTTTGCGATTGCATACGCAGTGGGTACACCATTTGCTGTGGCTTTCTTGGCCAAAATATCCAGAAGAAGTTCCATATTGATCGGATTTGCAATCGTGTTAACATTAAATCTATTGACCGTGTTCTCAACAACGTTCTCTTCTCTGATGGCCATTCGCATCGTGTCGGCCGTTGCTTGTGGACTTACGATATCGCTTTCGATCTCGATCGTAAGCGACGCAGTGAACCGGGAGCGAAGAGGGGAAGCTATCGCCTGGATTTTAGGCGGATTTTCAATCGCTAATGTGCTAGGTGTTCCGCTCGGTACTTTTATCGGACAACATCTGAGCTGGTCCATGACGTTTTTTGTTACGGCATGCATAGGTGTTGTGCCCCTGGTGTTCATGTTCCGTATTCTGCCACGCCAAACAACAACGATTGCAGGTTCGTTCAGTGATCAGATGTCTCTCTTTTTAAAACCACGGATATTGCTGGCCTGTCTGATCCCGGTACTGGGAAACAGCTGTATTTTCGTCGTTTTTACTTACATTACACCACTCCTGAGTGAGACGATGGGTGTGCCAGTACAATGGATTAGTGCCATACTCCTGATCTATGGCGCCTGCAGCATCCTGAGTAACTGGATTGGTGCCAAAATAGCCAGGGGTGACTTCCTGCCCAAGCTCAAGCGGCTTTTCGTCATCCAAGCCATCCTGTTCCTTGGCATGAGTTTTACCGTTTCTAATGTGTGGCTCGGCTTGGCATTTCTATTCCTGATTGGATGTCTGTCATCCTCCATGAGCGCGGCATCCCAGTTATATTTGTTTGATGTGTCAGGATCGATCGCGCCGGGGTCCAAAGCATTTGCATCTACACTCCTGCCTGTGGCGGCCAATGTAGGTATAGCGCTAGGCTCTGGTGTAGGGGGAATTGCCGTTAATATGGGTGGTCTCCAGTGGGTGCCTCCAGTTGCTGTGATGCTTGCCTTGCTGGCTTTTGTCGTTACCCTGATATGCCAGCGTTCCATCCAAGTGAATTCAGACGAAGCAACCACTGTAAAAGCAGCTTAGATGAGATGATGTTTAAATTCATCAAGTGAATCCATATCCATGGTATTTGAACTACAAACAAAGTCGCTGTTATAGCGGCTTTGTTTGTTTTTTTAGTTTTCCAGCATTCTGGATGAAACGGGTTCGTAGATGATAGAGGTAGGATAATGCAATAATTCAGTGAATTTATATATGAAGAGATCTGATAAAATGAATGAAAAGCTGGGAGGTAAAGCCATGAAAAAGCCCATGATCGGTGTACTGCCTTTATATGATACGGACAAAAAAAGTTACTGGATGCTTCCAGATTATATGAACGCCATAGAAGGAGCAGGTGGGATTCCAATTATGCTGCCTTTGACAACGGATACCGAGATCATAGCAACGCTGGCTAATCAGTTCGATGGGTTCCTGTTCACCGGGGGACATGATCTCAATCCTGAGCTGTATCATGAGCTTGCAGAGGTTACCTGTGGAGAGTTATGTATTGAACGCGATATGATGGAGTCGATATTATTACAAAAAGTAATTGAGGTTGATAAGCCTGCTTTTGGCATATGCCGTGGACTACAACTATTTAACGTTATGTTGGGTGGAACGTTATATCAAGACATTCCGACTAGCCTTCAACTTCATGGGAACAAGATCGTTAATCATAAGCAAAGTCCGCCGTATACGAATCTTGTACATGATGTACATATTGAGAAAAATAATATCCTATACGATATTTTGCAAACCGATACGATAAAAGTGAACAGCTACCACCATCAGGGAATCAAAATGTTATCGGATAAGTTAACTGCTGTGGCCGTCGCTGAAGATGGACTCGTTGAATCCGTGGTCATGCCAAACCGCTCGTTTGTTTTGGCTGTGCAGTGGCATCCAGAGTACAGCTATAAAGTAGATGACTACAGTCAGAAGTTATTTGCGGCGTTTGTTAATGCTGCTAAATCCCCAAGCTATACTATCCATATTGAAGACATCACCGCATAAAATGTGAAAAAGAAAAAAGACCTCCTGTTTATAAAAACAGAGGAGGTCTTTGTATTGGTGAATATAGTCGTAATAGTAATCATGGTATCACCGTTCTATTGGCAGGATTATTTTAATCCAGACTTCGTGTTGGCATGCTCTTCAGCATTCAGGGAAGCAATCAGCTTCTCGCCTTCAACATCCAGGTTTGGCAGAATGCGATCCAGCCATTTTGGAAGTGCCCAAGCTTTGTCTCCGAAAATAGCCATGATGGCAGGGACCAAGCCCATACGGATGATGAAAGCATCAATCAGAATGCCTACCGCCAAAGTGAAACCAATCTGTTTGATCATGACATCGTCAGTGAATATAAATCCTGCAAATACAGAGACCATAATCACTGCTGCGGCAACAACCACGCGACTTACCTGATTGTACCCATGAACAACGGATTCGGTCCCGCGATGACCATGCACATAGGATTCCCGCATGGAGCTCACAAGGAAGACTTGATAGTCCATCGCGAGGCCATACAGGATACCTGTCACGATGATCGGCATAAAGCTCAGCAGCGGGCCGCCTGTATCGAAACCAAAGAGCGAATGCAGCCAGCCCCATTGGAATACAGCAGTGGTGATCCCGAATGTAGCCAGGATACTAAGCAGGAAACCAATCGTTGCTTTGATGGGAACGATGATCGAACGGAATACAAGTAACAGGATGATCAGCGAGAGCAGGATGATGATGCCTACATAAATAGGGAACACCTGCGCCAGTTTGGCAGACATATCGATGTTAACAGCTGTGAGTCCAGTAACTCCGAGTTTCACATCATAGGTCTGTGCGATGCCGGAATCAGCCGAGCGCAGATCAGTGACCAGTGTTTTAGTGAGATTATCGTTTGGACCCGTTTTTGGAATGAGACTGAAAATAGCTAAATCTTCTGTCATCCCAAGCGGTGTGACTTGTGCAACGTTATTCTGACCTTGGAGTTCCATCACCAGACCACCCAAGAGTTCTGGTGTAACTTTTGCGGAAGACTGATTAGGCTCTGCGACCAGAATAAGGGGTCCGTTGAATCCTTCTCCGAAGCCTTCGGAGATGGCATCATAACTTTGTCTTGCAGTTGTATCCAGATTCGCTGAGGAAGCGCCGGGGATACCCATTTCCATTTTGGTGATCGGCGTCGCGGCAAAACCAAGAATGACGATGATGGCGATAATGGTAGCCCAACGATTTTTGATAACGAATTTCACCCATCTGTTCGCGACTCCGTGGTTAGTGGCTTTAGGATGTTTCGCGCTTTTCTCACGAGCTTTGGCGGAACAGATGCGTTCTCCTACCAATCCCAGTAAAGCCGGCAACAGGGTTAAAGCAACAAATACGTTGATGAGCACGGTGGCAGCTGCGACCAAAGCCATCGTAGACAAGAATGTGAGACCGATGACAAGCATACCGCACAGTGCAATAATGACGGTTAATCCGGCAAAAAATACTGCGCTGCCCGATGTACCAATGGCTCTGGCCGTTGCTTCTTTTGCGCTCAAGCCTTGATCAATGATCATTCGACGCTGGCGATTAACAATGAAGAGCGCATAGTCGATTCCAACAGCCAATCCAACCATGAGAGCTAGAACGGAAGTGACACTAGGCATTTCAATGAATTTGGAGATGGAGAACGCACCACCAACTCCAATGGCAACACCGAGGAGTGCAGTGATCAGAGGTAGACCTGCTGCAACAACGGAGCCAAGGGTGATCAGCAATACAATGATAGCAATGACCAGTCCGACAATCTCTGCCGAGCCGACTCCAATCGATACCGTTTTGAGCGTTTCGCCCGGCAGCACCTTAATATTGGTTCCTTGCTCTACCGTCATAACGGACTGAATAACGGAATCAAATACATCCTGTGTTATGGCAGACTGTTCAATTGTAAATTGGAACTGGAACAGTGCAATGCTGCCGTCTGAAGAGATCAGCATTCCAGGTACAGGAACACCATCCACCATCAAAGGTCCATAGGGAGGAGGCGTGGTTGTTGCGGATTGCGCCATATCAGTAGCCTGAGCATTCTGAGCCATCTCCGCCTGAGCACCCGAATTACCCGCTTCAGCTGCATAGTCCGCAGGGTTAATGACTTTGTCTAATCCGTAAACTTCATTAACACCTTTCATCATGGCGGCCAAACGTTCAGGCGTATCCAAACGCTCGTTGTCTGGAGCTTTGAAGACAACACTTCCTTGACCGCCGGAGGCGGCAGGCAGTTCTTTTGCCAATTGATCCAGAACCTTCTGTGACTCTGTGCCTTCAATCTTCATTTCGGAACTGATGTGAATACCATTGATGCTGATCATGGAGATGACAATTCCCAGAATTAAAACCCAGCCAATGATGAAATAGGCAGGTTTGCTAAAAGCGGTTTTCCCCACTCTGTATAATAATGTAGACATTTCTCTATTTTACACTCCTCTATGATGAATGTGGATGGTTGGCATGTTCAAATCCTGCCCGTAAATGATTAAACGTGGTTTCCAAAAATTGATCGAATGTTAAAACACCGGGCTTGGTATCTTCAGTAATGACTTGTCCGGGCAGTAACACATTGAGTCTTCCATCAATTAATGGCAGTATTGTTCCATATAGTGCGTTGATCAAAAGATAAGTATAGATCTCGTCATACTTCCCGTTAGATAAGTCTAATAAGGTATCTTGTGCCTGCGTCTGCATCCGGTGCATGGCTCCAAGGTAATGCGGTTCAAGCACGGGATAGGTCTGGGATAGCGATAGTAGCTGATGAAGTCTTCCTATTAGTTCTGTTGTAAGCTGCATCTTGATCAGGTTATACAGTACGTCAAGCAAGGAGACGTTGTCGGGCAATTCGGTAAGCAACTCTTCGAGTTCCGTTGTATTCTGAACGGATATTGCGCCTCTTGCTACGGCTTCTTCTTTACATGTGAAGTAGTTTGCAAATGTTCTGCGGGAACAACCCACCTGATGCACGATATCTTCAACCGTAAAGCCATCAAGCCCATGTTCAAGGGTAAGTTCAAATGCAGCACTAGCAAGTGCTTTTTCAGTTGCTTCTTTCTTCAAATGTCGCAAGTTTCGTTTGATCATTATTCTCCGCTTATGCGTTCACCTCCAACACCAATGACTATGGTTTAATTCTTTTTAAGAAGAGCACACTTACTGAATATGCACTTTGTGAGGTTTATCATAACAAACAAGTTGCTCATTGTGCAAATTTACTCATTGTGCAATTATTTTATATGATATCTATACTGCGAATCAACGCTTCAACTCCTGAGGAATGAATGTTAAAATCAATAGAAAAACTTGGGGCGATAACGAGATATGAGTAGTCGTAAACAAAGTTTATTGGAAACAGCACTTGCACTATTTTTAGAGCACAGCTATGCAAATACAACAATCCAGATGATCTTGGATCAATCGGGTGTATCCAAAGGCACATTCTACAAATTCTTCAGTTCAAAAGAAGACTGTTTATATTCTATTATTGATCAGCGTATGCAAGAGGATGTTTTCATTCGCAAAGAGCTTGAACAAAATCACTATACATCGGATTATGACCTGCTCGTAGATCAGATTGCGATTCCTATGTCTGTACCTAATAAAGAGCGAGTATGGGAATTATATTGGACGGGTTTTTATTCCGGGGAGATCAACTCAGCCAAACTGGCTACAGTTCACCTAAAATGGCTGTCCACACGCTTGATTCAGGTTTACGGGAACGATATTAGCTTATATGCCAACGAAGGGGCCATATTGTGCTACGGCATATTACATCAGATTGCCAACACATCAAGAAGTCTAAATACGCCAAAACCGGTATGGAGCGAAGTGGTTCCCAAAGTATTAACGTACATTGAAGTGATCCTAAGAACAATGCATCAGAGAAATGAACATATTTTCGACTTTCAGTCTCTCTATTTCCTGAATGCCGATGAGCGTAACCATGATATGGGTCTGGACATCGATAATATATTGATCGAATTTAATGAGTTCAACAACCGTGTACAAAAATCCAAGGAATCTGCATCATTCAAGCAACTTTCGAAGGGGCTTTTAGCGCTATTACAAGATCAAGAGGATTTAAATATTCCTGTAATCGAAGTGGTGCTGCAAGCGTTTCACAAAGAGTACAAATCCAGTGCGTTTCAATCTGAAGCCAATAGACTGACCGAAGCCTGTTGGTGGTATTTGGAACTAGTGAAGCAACGTAATTAATATGGGGGTTGGCTCGTAGCCGACCTCTTTTTTTGCTTTTTTATGCCCGTAGTTTTTATTAATATACTATGAGTATATTAATTATTTATTGTTATAACAGTTATTTTTTCTGTTCAAACTATGATATTTGAAATTAATTATACGAGTAGTATATAATCGGAATGAACATATATTTCCATAGATTTGAATAACTTCACTTCGAAAGGAAGATTTATATGAATAACTCGAATAACCAGACATCAGAAAAAGTAGAATTTAATTTGTTTAGCGAAGAAAATAGTAAAGATCCATTTGCCATGTTTGCACAGATGCGTGCCAAAGGTTCCGTTGTCCCTATTCCTAATCCAATGGGTGGAGCAGGGCAAACCTGGATTGTAACTCGGATGGACGTCGCCATGGAAGTGCTGAAAGATCACTCTCGATTTACGGTAGATATGAACTCTATTGATAGTGGTAATGATATTCGAAAGAATCTCTCAGGTGAGCTTGGTTCATCGGAACCCCAGACTTTTTTTACCGGAAAGTCGATGCTCTTTGTTGATGAACCGGATCACCGAAGACTGCGTAGCCTGGTTTCCAAAGCGTTCACGCCAAGATATATGGAAAGCCTGCGTCCACGCGTCCAGGAAATTGCCGATGAGTTGATTGACCAAATCGAAGGAAAGGGAGAGATGGATCTTGTAAAAGACTATGCCTATCCTTTCCCAATCAACGTTATTTCCGAGATGTTGGGTATACCTCAGGAAGACCGACCTCAGATCCATGTATGGTCTGAAGCCATTGCCAAAGGTCTTGGTTTTGGTAAACAGGACCCTGCCGTAGCGCAGCACTTGCGATCATTCGCAGAGTACACCTCACAACTTGTGGCGAACAAACGAGTAGAACCTTCAGATGACCTCATCAGTCAATTGATTGCGATTGAGGAAGAGGGGGATCGACTGAATGAAGATGAATTAATATCCATGATCACGTTATTGATATTTGCCGGACATGAGACAACTTCCAATCTGATTGCAACTGGTTCTTATCTTCTTCTGACCCATCCCGAACAACTGGAACAACTGAAACAAGATCTGAATCTGGTTCCTTCTGCGGTGGAGGAGTTGCTGCGATATAACGGACCCGCGACTTCCTCAGGTCCTCGTTATGCAACGCAGGACACGGAGTTGGATGGACAATTGATTCAAAAGGGAGATGTTGTGATTCCCCTTCTGAAATCAGCGAATCGGGACGAGCAGCAGTTCATTGACCCCGAAGAGTTGGATATCGAACGCAAAATAAAACGGCATTTGGCCTTTGGACACGGCATTCATATGTGTCTTGGCGCTCCGCTTGCTCGTGTAGAAGGGGACGTGGCGTTTACTACGCTTTTACGTCGGCTACCGGATATTCAGCTCAGTATTCCTCAGGAAGAGATTCATTGGCACTCTGCTTTGTCATCACAGGGATTGGCAGCATTGCCCGTAAAATTTTAATAGATAAACTTAGTGTAACCCATTGGAGTATGACGAATTTTCGTCATACTCTTTATTTGTATAGATGATAGAATGGAATGAACAAGACACATATTAATGGATTGAACACTGCTTAATGTAAAAGATAAAGTGGGATACATAATTTTTGTGGTGGAGGTAAACCTTATGAATAAAGATGAACAATTCATGCATAAAGCCATTGAGATTGCTCTGCAAGCTCGCAAAGAAGGAGACGAACTATTCGGCTCATGATCAATTAGCGGAAATTGCTGGCGGCAACATCATGATCTCGTGTGAAGAAGTATTCGACAAAAGTCCTCAAAAGCCTGAAGTAACAGGGAAATTACTTAACACAGAAGGCTTAAAAGTTTTCGAAGGATATCAATTTCATTCCAACGCGTAATCAGATCAAAAAATTAATTTTAAATTATTGCTTGATTTTTTTTTCGACGTCTGATAGTGTAAGACCTGTGATTTTGGGAAGTTAATTTATCAATATGAATTAGAGCTTTCCAGCAGATAATTTGACCACTTCACCAGGAAGTTAAGGCCATACGGACAGCCGGGTCAAACGCCGATTGGCAACTTATGTTGCTTTATTGATTGAGTTCAAAGCTCAAATTTTATAAGTTGGTTACTTTACAACCAGTGCAATTGCACATCAACTTGTGAAACGGTCAATAAGAGTGGTAAAGGCGAATTATTTGCTATATAGACTCTGATCCAATATTGATATACATGAAGAAGCTTTCCGCCAAAGGAGTTCTTGTGAACTTTTTTGGTCATGGAGACTTCACGTCTTTTTTTATGATGTATATCGATAAGCAAGTGTGATGATGCGCGATTGCGAGCATTTTTCACCTTGCTTTTTTTGTTGTCTTGTTGTCACCGTATTAAACCAATTTAAAAAAATACATATTGGGATAGGAGAATGTAAAATGGGAAAAGCACTAATCATCGGCGCCGGCGGCGTTGCTTCCGTGGCAGTACACAAATGCGTTCAAAACAGCGAAGTTTTTGAGGAAATCTGCATCGCGAGTCGTACAAAATCAAAATGTGATGAACTCAAAGCCAAGCTGGACGGCGGAAAAACAAAAATTACAACAGCACAAGTTGATGCTGACAATGTTGACGAACTGATCGCTCTGATCAACGAAGTTAAACCGGATATCGTTATGAACCTCGCTTTGCCGTATCAAGATCTGACAATCATGGATGCTTGTCTTGCAACTAAAACAAATTACATGGACACAGCTAACTATGAGCCACATGATACAGCGAAGTTTGAATACAGCTGGCAATGGGATTACAAAGAGCGTTTTGAACAAGCAGGCATCACTGCATTGCTCGGTAGTGGATTTGACCCAGGTGTGACTGGCGTATTCTCCGCTTATGCCCTGAAGCACTACTTTGACGAAATTGAGTACATCGACATTCTGGACTGCAATGGCGGCGACCATGGCTATCCGTTCGCAACCAACTTCAACCCTGAGATCAACATTCGCGAAGTATCTGCGAACGGAAAATATTGGGAAAATGGTGAATGGATCGAAACGAAGCCGATGGAAATCAAACGTGTCTACGACTTTAAAGAAGTGGGCGAGAAAGACATGTACCTGTTGTATCATGAGGAACTGGAATCTTTGGCAAAAAACATGCCAGGTCTGAAACGTATCCGTTTCTTCATGACATTTGGTCAAAGCTACCTGACTCACTTGAAAGCTCTTGAAAATGTAGGCATGACTTCAATCGAGCCTATTGAATATGAAGGTAAACAAATTATTCCACTGCAATTCCTGAAAGCAGTACTGCCTGATCCAGCATCCCTTGGACCACGTACTGTAGGTAAAACAAACATCGGTTGTATTTTTAAAGGTAAAAAAGACGGCAAAGACAAAACATATTATGTTTACAATATCTGTGATCACCAAGAGTGTTATAAAGAAGTGGGTTCCCAAGCGATCTCTTACACTACAGGCGTTCCAGCAATGATCGGTGCAGCAATGGTCATGACAGGCAAATGGAACAAACCAGGCGTATATAATGTAGAAGAGTTCAACCCAGATCCATTCATGGAAGAGTTGAACAAATGGGGTCTCCCATGGGTAGAAGACTTCAACCCGGTACTCGTTGATGAGCTGCCAGAAGAAGTTAAAGAATCGGAGCTTGTTCGCTAAAATGCGGTTCGAGCAATTACCGACACCATGTTTTGTTGTTGACGAGGCGCTTATTGAGAAAAACCTGAAAATCCTGAACGGTGTTATGCAGCGTACAGGTGCCAAAATCGTGCTGGCTCAAAAAGCATTCTCCATGACTGCGATGTATCCGCTGATTGGAGAATACCTGAGCGGTGCAACGGCAAGCGGTTTGTATGAAGCGCGTCTGGGCCATGAGGAAATGGGCAAAGAGAATCATGTCTTTGCTCCAGCATACCGCGCAGAAGAGATCGACGAGATTATCTCCATCTGCGACCACATTATTTTCAACTCATTTTCACAGCTTGCAAAATTCAAGGATAAGGCGCTTCAAGCTGGCCGTAAGGTCGGCTTGCGCGTCAACCCTGAATGCTCTACCCAAGAAGGACATGAGATCTACGATCCGTGTTCTCCGGGTTCGCGTTTTGGCGCAAAACTGGAGGATTTCGATGCAGACCTGTTGGAAGGCGTTTCCGGACTGCACTTCCACACACTGTGTCAGCAAAACTCCGACGATCTGGAGACTACGCTGAATGCAGTTGTCGAGAAGTTCGGACAATGGTTGCCGCAGATGGAATGGATCAACTTCGGTGGTGGGCACCATATCACACGTGAAGATTATGATATTCCAAGACTGGAAGCATGCATCAAGCGTATGCAGAACGACTATGGTCTGGAAGTATATCTGGAGCCGGGAGAAGCTGTTGCGCTGAACGCGGGTTATCTGGTGACCTCTGTGCTGGACTTCCATAAGAACGGTATGGACATCGCTATTTTGGATACTTCAGCTACATGCCATATGCCGGATGTGCTGGAAATGCCATATCGCCCGCCGCTGATCGGTTCGGGAGAAGTGGGCGATAAGGCTCATCTGTATCGCCTTGGTGGACAAACCTGTCTATCCGGTGACGTGATTGGGGATTATTCATTCGATCAGCCTTTGCAAGAAGGCGACCGTCTGGTATTCGAGGACATGGCGATTTACTCCATGGTGAAAACCAACACCTTCAACGGCATGCCGCTTCCAGCGATTGCAGTCAAAAGAAAAGACGGCGATTGCGAAGTTGTTCGCGAATTCGGATATCAGGATTTCAAAATGAGGCTGGCATAATTACTTCATTATATAGTAAGTATTAATATAGAATTGATTATAAATACAAAGAAGGGAACCTGGAGACAGGTTCCCTTTTTAACGTTAACTGAAGTTTAACGATTAGATTTAATGATGTTTATTAGCCGGGTTAGATGATGTCTAACCGTATTCCGGTGATTCGGTTTCGAGTTCAGTTTCGAATTCGGTTTCGGATTAATTTTGTGGTTTCGAGGATGCTCTCGCAGCGTATGGAAAGATCGGTTCTCTTAGTTCAAAGTCATACGTCAACCCATCCACAATGCCGACTACACTTTCACTGTCATACAACTCCAGCAAGAATCCAGCCATTTGTTCCGCCGTATGGAACTTGGGGACTCTGCCTTCATATTCAAACTCATCTACATTAAAAGAATGTTTCGCAAATTCTGTCTCGGTTGCAGCCGGTGCGAGAACCTTGGCTTGCATCGCTGCGTTCTTACCTTTTAACTCTTGCGCAAGTCCTTCCGTAAAGGCACTTACATAGAACTTGGTTGCGCAGTAGGTTACTGCATCGGCTACAATCGTATATCCACCACCAGAGGAGATATTAATGATCTGTGTGCCATCAACATCTGCATAATCACGTACATACAGGGAAGAAAGAATCGTAAGAGCTTCTATATTTAGATGAAGCATCTGTTCAATCTTGGGCAGATGTTGTTCGCCCACGGAAGCAAAATTTCCGAATCCGGCGTTGTTAATCCACGTCTCAATGGAGTAAGCCTGAAGACTCTCATAGAATTCATGCACATTAGCGGCAATGGACAAATCCACTGTACGAATGACAACATCCAGAGCAGGATTGATTTCAGCTACTTTTGCTTTTAACTTGTCCAATTCATCGGTTCTGCGCGCTGCCAGAATTATATTTTTGCCACGAGTTGCAAAAGCTAAAGCCGCTTCATATCCAATGCCTGAACTGGCACCGGTAATCACTGTATATTTCATGGGAATTCCTCCTGGATCTGATTTCATTTTTTATTGTGATGTGACCACGAGTTGATTATACTGATTAGAGCTTACTCTAAGTCAAGCGGGAAAATGGAGGGGAGGTTAACCATGCATACCATTGGTGAAGTGGCAGAATTACTCCATATCAGTGCACATACGTTGCGTTATTATGAGAAGGAACAGATTGTAACTCCTCTCCGAGATGCCAGTGGAGACAGGCGATACAACGAGTCACACCTGAAGTGGCTGCAATTTGTGATCAAATTAAAAGAGACTCAAATGCCCATTGCTATTATTAAGAAATATGCGTCCTTGTTTCAGGAAGGGGAGCATACGGCGGGGGATCGTTTGAAGCTGCTGGAGGAGCATAAAGAGTCGATTCAAAAACAGATGCACATACTTCACACAGCAGATGAGATGCTTGAGCATAAAATTTCGTCGTATCGAACGCTCATCGGACAATGAACTAACACACACAAATGACGATCTATTGCCAAAACAGTGATTTTTATTATAGACTGTTTTTTATCGGTTGTTCATCAAGGGGGAAATGCAATGCATCAAAACAGAAAACAAAAGTCAAACAAGTTAAAGATCCTCTCCAAAGTATTATTGATTATCATTGGGGGATTTATAACGGCATATGGCCTCGAAGCCATATTGATCCCGAATAATGTCTCAGATGGTGGTGTCACAGGTCTGAGTATCGTAGGATCACAGCTGTTCGGATTACCACTGGGGATGCTCATCGGGATTATTAACATTCCATTTGTGTGGCTCGGGTACAAGCAAATCGGAAAAAGCTTTGCGTTATATTCGATCATCGGTATTGCTTCACTCGCAATCAGCACCAGTCTGATGCACCATATACCAACCATCATTGAAGGTGATACCTTGCTTGTTACGGTGGTCGGCGGGATTATCATCGGTTTTGGTATGGGACTTGCATTACGTAATGGCGGGGCATTGGATGGCATAGATATGCTGGCTGTACTCCTTTCGCGAAAAGTACCTTTTGGAACCAGTGATCTCATCCTGTTCCTCAACATGTTTGTATTTATTGTCGTTTCTACCGTGTTTGGTCTGCAAGGCGCGATCTTGTCAGGACTTGCGTATTTTATTGCTTCTAAAGTAATACATATTGTTGAAGAGGGCTTGAGCGGCTCCAAAACGTTTAAAATTATTACGAATCAACCTGAGATTATGGTTGAAACCATTCGGGACCGTTTAGGCCGTGGAGCAACGTATACCGAGGCTTACGGTGGCTACTCTAATGAGCAATTCAAGGAAATTACTTGTGTCATTAACCGGATGGAAGAGAGTAAAATTAAAGATATCATTCACGAAATTGACCCAACTGCTTTTGTAGTCGTATACGATGTAGCTGAAGTGAGAGGCGGCAATTTCAAAAAGAAAGATATTCACTGATTCCGAAAAACAAAATTAACTTATACGTAGTTGGTCAACCAGGAACTTCTGGTTGGCTTTTTTTGTATGTTCACAGCGTAACTTGAAGTTTTAACAGGCGGATTTTCTTATTAGTTTGATACGAATATTTAAATTTGCAAATAAAATAAAGATGATTTATTATTATATCAAATGATACAAATTACTATCATTATTGAATGTGAATGTTGATTACAAAACAACAACATGAATGCTGAAGAGGAGAATGTTTTATGGCGTGGTTATTCCTTATTCTTGGAGGGATTTTAGAGGTAGGTTGGGCATTAGGTTTGTCATTCTCCGATGGTTTTTCGAAAATCGAGATCGTAATCCCCACGGTTATTTTAATGATTGGCAGCTTCTACTTCTTTGCAAAATCCACTAAAGTACTTCCTGTATCAACGGCTTATGCGGTGTTTACCGGACTTGGTTCATTTGGAACCGCAATTGTGGGAATGATTTTTTTGGGGGACTCCGTAAGTGCAATCAAAATCGTGCTGGTCATGATATTAATCAGTTGCATCATCGGTCTGAAATTTGTATCCAATGAACCTAAACCAAAGGCAGGTGTATAGAATATGAGTTGGTTTTTCTTGATCTTAGCTGGTTTATTTGAAGTTGGCGGTGTAATATTTCTGAAACTTTCAGATGGATTCACCAAATTGAAACATACATTGATGTTCGCTATGTTTCTGGGATTAAGTTTCATTTTTCTTTCCCTGTCTTTGAGAGAGATCCCAATCAGCATTGGTTATGGAATCTGGACAGGTATTGGGGCATCGGGCAGTGTACTATTAGGGATGTATGTATTCAAAGAGCCCAAAAATGCAAAGAAATTGGCTATCGTTAGTGGAATTATCGTCAGTATTGTGGGATTGAAACTAGTCTCTTAACTGGATAAATTAGCTGTACTAACAACGGAACGATATCCATCTCATCTATATTCATGCATAAGTACAGCTCTCTTATGGAAAACTTCTGTAGTACGAATTAAATTGCATGACTTCAAGTATGTATGGGAGGTTAGCATAGTGACAAAGCAGGACCCGCAAGAGCTTTTGAAGCAAAAACATGAACTGGATGATCAAAAAAGACAGTTCACTACTTTTTCCCGAAATATTTCAGGTCATGGTGAGGTTGAAGCTGGTCAAGAGTTCAGTGTTGACCGAGTGCCAGATGACCAAAACCGTATGAAATCGGTTGAGAACAGACGCGGCGAAGTCTAAAACGTTACAACATAAGCCGATCCTTTCATGGATCGGCTTATTCGTGCGTAGCATTTTATCGAATAGGAAGATATATGTTGTAGTTGAGAATGATTATCGATAGAATGGAGAAAAGTGAAAATATCCGCTGATTTTGCTGATGTTTTGCTAACTTAATGGGTTGTGGAAGGTGAAGGAAGAGATGCACGTAGAAGAGCATGTGAAGTTATGGAATCTGGCCTCAATTAAAATATGGGATGTGCGTCACGTCGTCGTGCGCGCTGGCGAACCCATCCATGCCTATCGATTTCCAATTAGCGGTTTTATATATACAGTTCGCGGCAATGCAACGATTACGCTGGATGACACGATGTACGCGATCGATCAGGTGCAAGTCTTACATGGAGGCAAGGGGGTATGGATGAATATCTCCCTGAACGAGGATTCATTCGAATTTTATTTGATGTTTTATCGGGCTAATTTGTCGTTATCCAATACTCGTGAGAATCAAGCTCTGCTCAGGCAACATGTCCCGTTTCACGTACAATATGCTTTCGCCCCAAGCTATCCCATTGACTTATATGATAAAGTCCAAAGAATAGAGCAACATTGGGAACGGACGGATGCGTTCTCGAAATTTCAGGTAAAGACGTTATTTTATCAATTTATTAATGAATTAATGAGGCAGTTAAGTGCACAAGGAATTGAGACTGCCAAGCCCGATCTGGTAGCTCAAGCCGTTCGTTATCTTCAAGAGAACTACATGTTGCCCGTTATGGTCGATCCGCTCGCAGAACTTCTGGATTGCAGTGCAGGGCATCTGTCGAGAACGTTCAAGAAAGAGACAGGCAACAGTCTGATTACCTATTTAACTCGGATACGGATGTACAAAGCCAAGGAGCTGCTGTTGCACACAGATGCATCTCTTCAGAAGATTGCCGAGGCAATCGGCATTCCGGATGTGATCTATTTTAATCGTGTATTTAAAAAGTATGTTGGCCTTTCACCAGGTCGGTTCAAACAAAAATGTATCGCCTTGCCAACCGGTCAGAATAATGCTATCCAAGAATCAGAATTGTCCATTGTCAGTCCCATGCATCGCGGTTATGATCCTATTGATGATGATAATTATTATCAATACAACACAAAAGGAGAATCACTTACATCTATGAGATCGAGAAAACCCGTTGCATTGCTTTTGATGCTCAGCCTTACATTATTAATATCAGCCTGTTCCCCTTCTCAGGGCAGTTCAGCAACAAGCAGTAATGGAACAAGCGGTAACAATGCTCCAATCACCGAAGTCGCGCAATCCACCGAATCAGCAGTACAGGAGCGTGTTGTTAAGCATCCTTGGGGAGAAACTGTCATCAAAGGTGATCCTCAGCATATTATTTCGTTGTTCCCGGCTGCAACTGACTATTTGTTAGCACTCGGTATTGTACCCCAGGCAGCATCCAGTAATGAGGAGGGGAGTGATCAGTTTCCTACCTACCTGTCCGATCAACTACAAGGAAAAGAAAATCTGGGCTGGCAGGTTGATCCCAACTACGAAAGCATATTGGCGGCAGAGCCAGACCTGATTATCGGTCAGGATTTCATGAGTGATGCCTATGACAGCCTCAGCAAAATTGCGCCTACCTTGCTGGCAGAGAAGCTGCAGGACGAGCAAGGTATTATTCGTATGAAGACAAGCCTGTTACATATGGGAGATATGTTAGGGAAGACGGATCAGGCCAAACAGGTCATTGAAGAATACGAAAAGAAAGCTGCAGAAGCCCGTGAGAAAATCAAGCAATCCATCGGAGACGAGACCGTGATGTTCCTGCGTTTATCCGATAAAGAAGTGCGTTATTACAGTAAAAGAAACTACGAGGTTCTGTACGACGATCTAGGCTTGACACCTCCTGTATCCATACCTGACCCGACAGATTCAATGAAAGTAATCTCCATGGAGTCGTTACCATCAATTAACCCGGATCATATTTTCCTGTTGTCATCAGACGAGAATGAAACGACAGAATTGCAAAAAACAGCAGTGTGGAAAAGCCTGAATGCTGTTAAAAATAACAATGTCTACATCGTTGACTACGGCTTGTGGTTCCAAGGTCCGGGAGGACCCATTGGACAGAGCAAGATTATCGACGAAGCGGTAAATTTCCTTACCCAATAAATAAGGAAACGAGACAGGAGGATTAATGCATATGGAAACGTCCGTCGTAGAGAAGCTCATTCGTGAACGAAGAACCATTCGTCAGTTTAATGGCAAACCGCTGGCGAAAGAAACGATCATGCACTTGCTGGAAGCGGCCGTGTGGGCACCTGTTCATTCCCGTAAAGAGCCATGGCGCTTCATATTATTTGTAGAAGAAGGTCGGAAGCAATTTGCTGATGCGGTGCTACATACGTTTTCCAAAGATGAGCGGGAGCGCTGGACAGAGAAGCTGCAAAAGGACTATTGCGAATCTATCCAAGCCCATCTGCTGGTTGTGATTGAGGCTGATCCGAGACAACGGGTATGGGAAGATGCTGTGGGGGCTAGTGCTGCCCTTATACAAAATATTCAACTCCTTGCATGGGAGCAGGATATCGGCGTAGTGTGGAAGACAAATGAATATAATTTTGACCCTGATTTCTACGCCAAGACCGGTGTGAGACCAGGGGAGAGAATTGTTGGCACACTTCATCTGGGGTACTTTGATCAGGATAAGATTCCCAAGCCTCGTCCTCGTACTCCAGCAGAAGAGTTATTGACCTGTGTCTCGGTGGCAGGAGAAGACGCGCAACAGCATTAGTTGCCATTAGTAACGTACTATCAGATGTTCAAAAATTCATAGAATATTTCTCACCAAGCCGCTAAATTAGCGGCTTTTTTGGCGATCTTTGAATTTTGCGTAACAGTCAGGCTTTCATTTTGTTCCAATGTCCCGGATTGGTATCATCTGGGATGATTAAGTTAATAATATCCTGATAATGGTCTGCTTTATTGATCATATATTGGACTCGTTGTTGGGCTTCTTCCAACTGAGCAAACGCGGCTTCCTTCTGCCGTAAAATGATCTCATAGCGCTTTTGTATGGTTGAGTTCCCCTCAAGGCAGAGATCCACATAAGCTTTAATTTGTTCCACAGACATACCGCACTGTTTTAGATATTTTACACCCGTAAGCCAGTTTACGGATTCTTCGTCAAAAAGACGGTTATTGTTTTTGTCGCGTTGCAGATTTGGAACGAGCCCTTTATCTGTATAGAAACGAACCGTATGTTCGGAAAGGTCGAGCAGTTTGGCGACTTCTTTGACGTTATACATGACGAAACTCCTTATGTCTTCAAGTATGGAATGAAAAATGATAGAAAAAGATTGACTTCGAGTTACTCGAAGGTGATACCCTAAGTATAGTTTAAGGTTATTAGACTGTAAATCTCAAAAAATTATAACTAACAAGGAGTGTCACTCGATGGAATATGTAACGTTGAATAACGGAGTTCAGATGCCTATTTTGGGATATGGTGTGTACCAGATTGCTGATCAGGAAGAATGCGAGAAATGTGTGCTTGATGCAATCAGCGTTGGGTATCGTTCTATTGATACAGCACAAGCCTACCGTAACGAAGAAGCCGTGGGCCGCACTATTCAAAAAAGCGGAGTACCTCGAGATGAATTTTTCATCACGACCAAGGTATGGATTTCAAATGCAGGGTATGAAAAAGCCAAAGCATCCATAGAGGAATCTCTGCGGAAACTCCAACTGGAATATCTGGACCTGGTCCTGATCCATCAACCGTTTAATGACTATTATGGAACATATCGAGCTATGGAAGAGTTATATAAAGCGGGGAAAATCAAAGCTATCGGAGTAAGCAATTTCTATCCGGACCGATATATCGATCTTGTTCAGTTCAGCGAAGTCGTACCGGCAATTAATCAAGTTGAAACCCATGTGTTCAATCAGCAGACAGAGGCACATGAGATCATGAAAAAATATAATACGCAGATTGAATCCTGGGGACCATTTGCGGAAGGCAAAAATGACTTATTCACGAATGCGACGTTGCATGAAGTAGGTCAAAAATACAACAAATCGACGGCCCAAGTCGCTCTGCGTTTCTTGATTCAAAGAGGAGTGGTTGTTATTCCGAAAACGGTCAACAAAAATAGAATGGAAGAGAACTTCAATGTATTTGATTTTGAATTGACCTTGGAGGATATGGAAAAGGTAGCAGCACTGGATACAGGAACAAGCTCCTTTTTCTCACATTATGATCCTCAAACCGTAGAATTCTTGACTGACTATGGCAAGAAAGGACTGTAATCCAACTTATTCAATATCGTGCTCATTGTAGACGAACTTATGAAATTACAACAAGCCAGACAGATCATCTGTCTGGCTTGTTGTATTACAGGAAGAGAATCTCAGTTAACCAGCTGTTCCTGTTACGATCATTGAAGCAATATAGATGGTAGTCAATCGTTGTAAAAGGTCGTATATTAATAATATGTCGATTGTGGGAGGGAACATGTACCACATCGCAAAATGATAAACGATTTTACATAGAAGGACGGGAAAAAATGGACTTTAAACCGCTTGCTTCATTTATTGACCGCATTACATCCTGGCGTGTACCGTGGGCAGAGGTGCTGGTGATGCATCGAAATGATACCGTTTTCCATTATCGTAATGGATACGCCAATCTGGAAGAGAAAACACCTATCGGTGATGGAGCGATCTTCAATCTATACTCCATGACCAAAATTATGACTTGCGTGGCAGGGCTGCAACTGGTGGAGAAAGGGGCAATGCTGTTAAGTGATCCCTTATCTGATTATCTGCCAGAGTACGCTGAGATGACGGTTAAGAAAACGATGCCGAACGGGGAGATCCGACTGGAAAAGGCGACAAGAGCCATTACAGTACGTGATTTGTTCACCATGACTGCCGGGTTCTCGTATGACGTTGGTTGTCCAAGCATTCAAGAAGCTGTAAAAAGCACCGATGGAACATTGCCAACACGCGACTTCGCGAGAGCGCTTGCGAAAGAACCGTTGCTGTTTGAACCAGGGACACACTGGAATTACAGCATGTGCCATGATGTGTTAGGAGCCTTGGTGGAAGTGGTAAGTGGCAAACGCTTTGGTACGTATCTGCGGGACGAAATCACAGGACCCCTTGGCATGAACGATACAGCGTTTAATCTGAACGATGAGCAGCAGACACGTCTGATTCCACAGTATGCTTACAATGATGAGCTTGAAAAGGCTGTACGTTTGGACGGCAATGGATTCCGTGTGGGTACGGAGCTGGAAAGCGGCGGTGCAGGGTTACTATCAACCGTTAGCGATTATGCACGTTTTCTGAACGCGCTTACTGGGCATGGTACGAGTCCCGAAGGCGTGCGCATTCTGTCACAAGCTTCAGTGGAACTGATGCGAACGGACCACCTGAACGAGATGACTCGTGCTGATTATTCCTGGGATCATATGTATGGATACGGCTATGGACTGGGTGTTCGCACACATATCTCCAAAGCAGCAAGCGGCTCACTGAGTCCAATTGGCGAATTTGGATGGAGCGGCGCTGCTGGTTGTATGGCTATTATTGATCCGGATTCAGAGCTTACAGTTATGTATGCACAGCACCTGCTGAACAGTCAGGAGCCATACGTTCAACGACGCCTACGTAATGTGGTTTACTCCTGTCTATAAATCATATCGTATTCGAAGTTACTTGAAGAGCCGCTAAATAGCGGCTTTTTTATGTTATATGAGTCGAAATCTATTAATTAGATTGTTATTTCTTTATTAGAAAGGGTATGTTATCATTCTTAGGAAATTAGTACTAGTAGGAGGATATGCTTATTGAACATGAACCTAAATTCATTACATAGTTTGATCAAGATTACACGCTAGCAAGTACCTGTTTGAATGTTGAGATTGTGAACGATTCATAATTAGAAAAGAGCTGTTAGATTTTATTTTTTACTCAAAGGAGAGTCATCAATGATACACCCTAAACACAACGCAAAATGGGCTTCTCTGGCCTTACTTACCTTAATCGCCTATGTTCTGAGTGCATTGCTTCTGCTACCACCTAATGCCGCTGCCAAAGGAGAGAAAATCTCCGCCAAACAGCTCGAAAGTATGAGCCGACTTTCATTTACGCTTCGTGATGCCAAGCAAACGGCTTACACCGTTTATATTTTTGCTTATGATGAACAGAAGAGTACACTAACCGAAGAAAATGGTTGGACCAACAATAAAAAAGGCGACAAGAGTTATTCAGGAACGTATCGTGCAGCCTTGCTGAAAAAAGGTGCAGCATACGGAACTGTTCAGGCAGCAAAACTGGATCTGAGTACGATTATTTTGCCTCAAACCTGGAACTTTGTTGTGAAGAGCAAAGAGGCCAGTACACCAGACATGCTGATGATCACCGATTGGGGAACTTCTAATTTCAATGAGGTGAAAACGTATATTGTTCGTTCCGGGGAATTGCGCCGTGTAACATATGTCGATAATAAGGGAAAAAAAATCGACGATTCCTACTCTGCAAGCAGAGATGATGGAATCCGTACTCTTTCAGGTGCTCGAGTGCAGTTCAAAAATTACAACAACCTTCAATTCGTCTATGGGGTTGATACATTTAAGTTGAATGTGAATAAATTGGAAATGCGGTTGGAAGATACGCGTAACCTTCGTTCAAAAGCTTGGCCGAACTCGGGTGTTGGCGATCGCGCTTACCTGAAAAGCCTGAAGGAAGCCGCTTTAAAGGGTGTGTTGCCAGGCCGGACGGACATCAAGATTGGTATGACGCTTCAAGCAATGCAAAAAAAATTGGGGAAACCCAATTCTCGTTCAAACGGGGAATGGGGAGCGTACTATTATTATTCTAAATTCGGCATCGGGTTTGATTCATACATGCACGAGCTTAGCAAGAAATCACGTATTGCGGTTATCCAGCTGTACAATGAAAAGCAGTACCTCTCACCATGGAATGTGAAACGATGGATGGGAAAACCCACCTCGGAATATTATAATGAAGTTGTGGGTGGTTATGAGATGGAATATGAGCTGGGTAAGCACACTATAGTTTTTAATTATTTGGAAGAAGAAGACTTAATTGACTTTACGAATATATATTAAGGTATAGCATCGTAAAGAAATGAAAGCATAGCTTGATCACATTTACAAAAAAAAGCCGCTGATTAGCGGCTTTTTTTGTTATCAATGAAAGTGGACGCGTAGTCTATTTCATTGGAGTGTTATTAGAGCTTTGCACAGAACGTACACGATTGACTAAATAAATGCCAACCGACACGAACAGCAATGCGACCAGATTTTTCAGTTCCAAGATC
Organism: Paenibacillus sp. FSL K6-1122; assembly: GCF_037977015.1. Taxonomy (NCBI): domain Bacteria; kingdom Bacillati; phylum Bacillota; class Bacilli; order Caryophanales; family Paenibacillaceae; genus Paenibacillus; species Paenibacillus sp. FSL K6-1122. The sequence goes on from NZ_CP150272.1 coordinate 3,506,807, forward strand.
GTTTCCCCCAGGAATAACGCTGATAATAAAGCTCCAAATACAGGGATTAGGAAGTTATAGACAGACACTCTTCCGACCTTGTTGTACTTGAGAAGCATATTCCATAGACAAAATGCGACAGATGACAGCAAAGCCAGGTAGATTAAGTTACTCGTGGATTCCAAGGTGAAATGGGTGACACGACCGCCGAGTGATAGACCTAACAGCGTAAGTACCAGTCCCCCGACGAATAAGCTGACACCTGTTATGATCAGAACATCGATCGTAGCCGTGAGACGTTTCGCGTAAAGGGCTGTAACGGAAAAAACAAGTGCCGCTATAATAACGAAGCCTTCGCCTGTGAATGAAAAGGAAAAAGCAAGCAGATCCGTATGGAAGTTTACGATGATTACACCAACGAATCCAAGCAAGCAACCAACGATTTTATTTCTGCTTAATTTGTCGTTTTTATAGATGAAATGGGCCAGAACAACACTGAAAAAGGTTGTAGTAGCGTTCATAATGGAGCCTTTGACACCCGTTGTATTGGCTACGCCGACGTAGAAAAACATATATTGCAAACCCGTTTGCAATATACCTAGCATGATGAGGCTGGTCCACTGCGGCTTGGATAATTGGAGCTTCTCTTTTCTAACGATACGAGACAGGAGCAAGAGCAGCAAGCCCGCCAGTGTAAACCGGTATCCGGCAAATACATACTTGGAAGCAATATCTTCCGGCAGAATGTTAAACGCGATATATCCAAGTTTGATGGATGGGTACGCACTTCCCCATAACAAGCAACAAAGGCTTGCCACGAGCATGACAAAAATGGGATCACTAAATTTACTCGGTTTCTCAAGGGTATTTCTCTCTATCACTTTCGATCTTCTCCTCACATTTCATGTACATATGTATGTATGAATCTATTAACATCCTCACTGACCATATCACATATCGTTAATCTTTGTAATGATAATTAATAAACCGCTCCTCAGCTGATAAGAATATCAAGAAGGAACGGTTCATGAGGAGTCTATGTTATAGATTCCTTTCTAATAAAATCCCTATTTGTTCTGCGACAATATGAGGTTGCCGGGGTAATCCATTGGTGAAATAGGATTCCACGATACCCACGATTGCTGTACCAAAGAACGTGAGAATCACTTCTTTTGTTAGTCCTTTATTTTTTCCCTCCGTCACATTCACCTCATCCTCCAGTTCTTCAATGACGAGAGCAAGGAAGCGATTGCGGAAAAAAGGGGCTCCTTTACTCAGTAACATAGCCGAGAAAAATGAATAGTGAACTTCAAAATAATCGAACCAAAGTACATTGCTTTCTATAAAATCCAGATCGGATGCTTCCTTGCACAATCTTCTTAGTTCATCGATATGTTCTTCAATTAATTTATCCAGCAAGTCAAATTTGTCCGAATAGTGATGGTATATCGTTCTGCGGCCGACATTTGCATGATCAGAGATATCTTGCATCGTAATGGTATCAAAAGGTTTCTCGTTCATGAGTTTGATAAAAGCGGATTTGATCGCTTCCTGAGACTTAAGTATTCTTCGATCTGTGATAAAAACGATAGTAATCACCATTCTTTCCAGAGAGTAATTGCACAAATGTTGTCTTCTTGCGCCATAAGACACAGATCGAGTTCATTTGATCCTTGCAGAGGCAGTGCAATTACTTTATATTATACACAAATGTGCGATATCGCACGTATGTGTGTAATCACTTTTAGGTCAACATAGGAGCAGGAAGCATTAATCAATAAGATCACACTGGAGGAAATAAAATGGCTAAACATGAAGAAGTTAAAGATGGAGTGATATTCCCGGTAGGAGAAAAAAACGAAGCATTTTCGCAATATTTCATAGGGCAAAGTTATCTCCAATCCTTGGTTGCTGATCCCAAAGTGAATGTGGGTGTTGGTAATGTAACGTTTGAACCGGGATGCAGAAATAACTGGCATATCCATCGTGGTGGATTTCAGCTGTTGTTAGTGACTGGTGGGGAAGGTTGGTATCAGGAAGAAGGAAAACCTGCCCAATTCCTCAAAGCCGGCGATGTTATTGTGACTCATGATGGTGTAAAACACTGGCATGGGGCCGCTAAAGATAGTTGGTTTGAACACATTGCGATCACTGCGGGTACACCGGAATGGTTGGAACCAGTGACAGATGAAGTATACGGGGAGTTGTAAAATAAACGCTATGAATTGATTTATTCGAAAATGGTACTATCTAATTTGTTAATTAAAGGCTAAATAAGTTCAGGAGATTGCTGATTCTTATGTTGATCTGGGTGCCATCACTCTCAGTTTTAATCGAGTGATGGCTCTTTACATCTATGAAGTATCAATCTCCTGGCAGGAAGAAACCATGATATAGATGAATTCTAGTGCACTTTATGTATACTTGGAGAAATTTCCAGAATGAAAACGCTTGTCAAATTAAAAATAATATGATAATTTAATGTCTGTAACCGGTTACACATAGAGGAGAGCAACTTATGACAACAATTAAAGACGTAGCTCAACTGGCTGGCGTATCTGTAGCCACCGTATCCAGGGTCATTAATGATAGAGGTTATGTTCATGCGGACACACGCAAAAAAGTGGAAGATGCAGTGAAGGCGCTTAACTTTTCACCAAATGAAGTGGCCCGCTCATTATATAAACGCAAGTCCAAACTGATTGGCCTGTTGTTGCCGGATATTACGAACCCTTACTTCCCGCAGTTAGCCCGCGGCGTAGAGGACCGGATGCAGGAGCAGGATTACAGACTGATATTTGGAAATAGTGACGAGGATGAACGGAAGGAGCAGGATTACATCCAGACGTTTATCCAGAACAACGTGGTTGGTGTGATCTCTTCAACGAACTACCCTCATTCTTCGATATATGAAAAACTAAAGATTCCCGTTGTGTTTCTGGACAGAACTTCACTGGATCGTCCATCCGTGTATGCGGATGGCAGGGAAGGTGGAAGACTAGCTGCAAGGGAGATTATCAAACGCGGCAGTCGCCGGATCACAGTTATGCAGGGACCGTCACAGATCAGACCCGCTCAAGATCGTTTTGAAGGGGCGATTGAAATCATCCGTGATGCTGGGTTAGACTACCGGGTGATCCAGACGACCTCATTTTCAATTAACGAGGCAAGTGTATGGGCTAAAGAATTATTCAGGAAGTATGCGGACACAGACGGGGTCATTGCCAGCAATGACATCGCAGCTATGGCAGTACTGCATGAGGCATCACGAATCGGGAGAAAGGTTCCTGATGACGTACAAGTGATTGGTTTCGATGATATTCCGATGAGCAGCCTGTTATCGCCGGCATTGTCCACCATCCGTCAGCCAGCATACGAGATGGGAAGAGAAGCGGCGGGATTACTTATCCAGCTTGTGGAACAAGCTGCAATAGAGAATAAAAACATACAGTTGCCCGTGAGTTTCATCGAACGGGGCACTACGAGAAAGGTGAGATCAGATGGCTAAAATATGTGTAATTGGAAGCAGTTCAATGGATCTGGTTGTTACTTCGTCAAGACGGCCGGGGGCGGGTGAAACCGTTCTTGGCGATAGCTTCAAAACGGTTCCTGGTGGCAAAGGAGCCAATCAGGCTGTTGCCGCTGCACGACTGGGTGCCGAGGTTGCGATGATCGGCCGGGTAGGCGACGATGCTTTTGGCAAAGATATTGTAGAGAACTTTAGAGCAAATGCTGTAAATACGCAAAATGTGAAACCGGTTACACATTTAGAAAGTGGTACGGCTCATATCATTCTGGCAGAAGGTGATAATAGTATCGTAGTGGTTGAAGCGGCGAATCGGGAAGTCACTCCTGCATATGTCGATGAAGCAGCTGAAGTGATCCGCGATGCAGATATCGTATTAATTCAGCAGGAAATTCCGGAGGAAACGGTTGTGCATGTGAGTGCATTGTGTGCAGAATTCGGAACACCGCTACTGCTTAATCCCGCTCCGGCGAGAACATTGCCGCAAGAAGTGATCGACAACGCTGCATATATCACACCGAACGAGCATGAAGCTGAGATTTTGTTTCAGGGCATGAGTCCGGCACAGGCATTACGTCAGTATCCAAACAAGTTGTTCATCACGGAGGGCAGTAAAGGTGTACGGTACTTTGATGGCACTGACGAAATTCTAGTCCCAACTTATAAAGTTGAGGCTGTTGATACTACGGGGGCAGGGGATACGTTCAACGCCGCATTTGCAGTTGCTTTGGCTGAAGGAAAAGCGTTACAAGAGAGTATACGCTTCGCCAATCGGGCTGCATCGTTGTCCGTCACCAAGTTCGGAGCGCAGGGCGGCATGCCGACGCGTGATGAAGTAGAGGAGAGCTTGTAATGAAAAGAAATGGCATGTTGAATAGTCACATTTCCAAGATTTTGTCTGATCTGGGCCATACGGACATGATTGCGATTGCGGATGCAGGTCTGCCAGTACCGGACGGGGTACTCAAAATTGATCTGGCCCTCAAACTGGGAACACCAAGTTTTCGCGAAGTGGTGGAAGTGATTGCAGAAGATATGGTCATTGAGAAAGTCATTGTGGCTGAAGAGATTCGCGAAGGTAATCCCGTAGCCATTCAATTCATCACAGAGAAATTCGGGGTAGAAGCAATCGATGCTTCCGTCAGCCACGAACAATTCAAAGCATTAACACGGCAGGTGAAAGTGGTCATCCGCACAGGTGAAGCCACACCTTATGCCAATTGCATTTTACAATCGGGAGTCCATTTCGGTTAAAAGGAGGTTGCGTAATGCACATTCAGATGCAAGACATTCATAAAGCGTTTGGAACGAATCAGGTGCTGAGCGGAGTGGATTTTGAACTAAAAGATGGTGAAGTTCATGCCCTGATGGGGGAGAATGGAGCCGGCAAATCCACACTGATGAACATCCTGATTGGTCTTCATCAGCGTGATCAGGGAACCATCACCATAGACGGAGAAGAAAACTATTTTGCAAGTCCGAAGGAAGCCGAGAAACTGGGTATCACATTCATACATCAGGAACTGAATGTATGGCCTGAAATGACGGTGCTGGATAATCTCTTTATTGGTAAGGAAATGACATCATCATTCGGATTGCTCAACACAAGACAAATGAAAGCGCTTGCCAAAGAACAGTTCGCCAAGCTTTCCGTAGACATACCACTTGAACGTCCTGCGGGAGAGTGCTCTGTCGGGCAGCAACAGATGATCGAGATTGCCAAAGCGCTAATGACAGATGCCAAGGTCATCATTATGGATGAGCCAACAGCAGCACTTACGGAGCGTGAGATCCAGAAGCTGTTTGGTGTAATCAGCTCGCTGAAGAAGGAAGGCGTATCCATCGTCTATATTTCTCACCGAATGGAGGAGATATTCACGATCTGTGACCGGATTACCATCATGCGTGACGGAAGAACGGTAGACACACAAGCTATTCCGCAGACAAGCTTTGATGAAGTGGTGCGGAAAATGGTAGGTCGTGAACTTACCGAGCGTTATCCTGTCCGGAATCCTTCTTATGGTGAAGTTGTCCTCGAAGTAAGGAATGCAAGTAGCAAAGGTCTATTCGAGAATATTAACTTCACCGTGAGAGCGGGGGAAATACTCGGTTTCTCAGGACTCATGGGTTCTGGACGAACAGAGATCATGAGAACCATCTTTGGTTTGGATACGTTGGATAGCGGTGAAATCTTCATCCGCGGCAAAAAAGCGAACATTCGTAAACCGGCAGATGCAGTGAAACATGGAATCGGGTTTATTACAGAAGACCGCAAGGATGAAGGGCTGGTATTAGACTTCTCTATTCGCGAGAATATGGCGTTGCCAAATCTGTTCAGTTTCTCAAGCAAAGGTTTCATCTCAACTTCAAAGGAACAAGACTTCGTAGATACACTGATCAAACGTCTACAGATCAAAACGCAATCCTCCGAGACGGCGGCAAGGAATCTATCCGGGGGTAACCAGCAGAAGGTGGTTATTGCGAAATGGGTTGGTATCGGACCAAGCGTGCTTATCCTGGATGAACCTACCCGCGGAGTGGATGTCGGGGCGAAGCGCGAAATCTATGAATTGATGAATGAACTGACTGACCGCGGCGTTGCAATCATCATGGTATCGTCGGAGCTGCCTGAAGTGCTTGGCATGAGTGACCGGATCGCGGTTGTGCATGAGGGACACATCAGTGGCGAGGTTGCAAGGGAAGTAGCCACACAAGAACACATTATGACATTGGCCACAGGGGGACAGTGATATGACAACAATGCAGGAAAACAAAACGGCTAAAAGCGGATTCCGTTTCTCAAACGTGATACAAAAATTGGGACCGCTGCTTGGCTTAATCATTCTTATTCTCATCGTATCGGTGTTGAATCCAAGTTTCTTGGAACCGCTCAATATCTTGAATTTATTGCGTCAAGTCTCGATTAATGCGCTGATTGCCTTTGGTATGACGTTTGTTATCCTGACGGGTGGAATTGATCTGTCGGTCGGCTCAATCCTGGCTTTATCCAGTGCTTTTGTAGCAAATATGATGTTGTCTGGTCTCGATCCGATCTTGTCCATCATCATTGGTGTAGCACTCGGTGGTGTCATGGGTATGGTGAACGGACTAATGATTACCAAAGGTAAAATGGCTCCGTTTATCGCTACATTGGCAACCATGACGATATTCAGAGGACTGACATTGGTGTACACCAATGGTAATCCAATTACAGGACTCGGGGATAACCTGTTATTCCAACTGTTTGGCCGCGGTTACCTGCTGGGCATTCCGGTACCTGCAATCACGATGCTGATTACCTTCATGATTCTGTGGATTGTTTTGCATAAAACGGCTTTTGGTCGTAAAACGTACGCCATCGGCGGTAATGAGAAAGCTTCCATTATCTCGGGTATCAAAGTTAATCGCGTGAAAATTATGATCTACTCCCTGACAGGTATGCTCGCTGCTCTGGCAGGTGCAATTCTGACATCGCGTTTGAATTCAGCGCAACCAACGGCAGGTACATCCTACGAGCTGGATGCAATCGCAGCAGTTGTATTGGGTGGTACAAGTCTTGCTGGAGGACGCGGACGCATCGTTGGTACACTGATCGGTGTTCTGATTATCGGCGTGTTGAATAATGGATTGAACTTGCTTGAAGTAAACTCATTTTATCAAATGGTTGTAAAAGGTATCGTCATTGCCATTGCCGTCCTGCTGGACCGCAAGAAAACAGCATAAGGAGAGAAGCGAATATGAAAAAGTGGACTGTAACACTCATAAGTATGCTGATGATCATCGTTCTGGCCGGGTGCTCTCTGGAGCCACCGGAATGGGCGAAACCTAACCCAAACAAAAGTAACGGACAGAAGAAAATAGGTTTGTCGATATCTACACTAAACAATCCATTCTTTGTATCACTGAAGGATGGGGTAATGGCTGAAGCCAAAAAACAGGGAATACAGGTCATCGTGGTGGATGCGCAGAACGATTCGGCCAAACAAACCAATGATGTGGATGATCTCATTCAGCAAGGTGTTAGTGCACTTCTGATTAACCCCGCGGACTCTGCAGCGATCTCCACAGCGGTTCAATCCGCTAATAGTGTGGGCATTCCTGTGATCACGCTGGATCGCTCCGCAGATAAAGGCGAAGTGGCGGCACTAGTGGCATCTGATAACGTTAAAGGTGGACGCATGGCAGCTGAATATTTTGTGGAACAACTGGGTGAGGGAGCAAAAGTCATTGAACTTGAAGGTGTGCCTGGTGCTTCCGCAACAAGAGAACGGGGTAAAGGTTTCCATGAAGTGGCTGACAAGCAACTTGATGTGGTTTCCAAACAATCTGCTGATTTTGATCGGTCCAAAGGATTAAATGTCATGGAGAACTTGCTACAGGGTAATCCTGACGTGCAAGCGGTATTTGCCCATAATGACGAGATGGCACTTGGTGCAATTGAAGCGATTCAAAGCTCAGGTAAAGACATTCCGGTCATCGGATTCGATGGTAATGATGATGCAATCAAATCCATTCAGGATGGGAAATTGACGGCAACAGTCGCTCAGCAGCCTATACTGATTGGCCAACTGGCGCTGCAAGCAGCTCTGGATGTGCTCAGTGGCAAGCAGGTGGAGTCATCGATTCCCGCTGAATTGAAGCTGGTAACCAAGGAAAATGTGAATGAGTAAATCATCATAAAACATGTATTTTCGTTTTGGACATGAACATAGAACTAAACCAAGCCGCTAATTTAGCGGCTTTTTTCATTTTGGAAGAAGCGTGCGGGCATCACATCAATCAGATTATTGACTTTTAAAAGCGTATTAAAGGAACCCCAATTGAATTAATGTCTACTTTGTCGTTTTGGACTGTTCCAAAATAGCATTTTTGGATATGTATATCCAATCCATGCGTTGCTATACTAGCATGACGTTCCACACAGTCTTCACAATACATAAGGAGGAGCTAATCTCATTGATTCATTCCTGTTCGGAATAGAAAGAAGGTGGCTGACATGAAACATCTAGTAGAAGAAAATCTTCAAGCTGTAAGACAGCAAATGGCATTGGCCTGCCAGGCTTCAGGTCGCAACATAGAGGACATCAAGTTGTTGCTCGCGACCAAAACGGTACCGCTAGAGAAATTACAAATAGCTATTCAAGCAGGTGAGGTCCTGTTTGGAGAAAACAAAGCTCAAGAACTCCGAGACAAATTCCCACTCATGGAACAAAGCAAGCAGGTGGAATGGCATTTTATCGGACATCTGCAAACAAATAAAGTAAAGGACGTAGTTAAATATGTTACTCTCATCCATTCCGTAGATCGTCTAAAACTGGGTCAAGCGTTACATAACCAGCTTCTCAAAGAGAATAAGACCTTAGACATTCTTGTGCAAATTAATACGTCCTACGAAGAAAGTAAATTTGGTGCCTCTCCAGAAACAGCCGTTGAGCTTGTAGAACAGTTGTCTCAATTCGAGACATTAAACGTGAAAGGTCTAATGACCATTGGAAAACTGAATGCGACAAACGAAGAAACACGACATTGTTTTCGATTGTTAAACCAGATCCGTACACAGATTAAAGAGAAAAATATTCCACGCGTAGAAATGGATATTTTATCGATGGGTATGTCTGGTGACTTCCAAGTCGCCATTGAAGAAGGAGCTACAATGATACGTGTAGGGACAAGTGTATTTGGTCAACGCTATTTACCGGACGAGTATTACTGGAATGAAAACACACGCATCGATGATTAAGTGAGAGGTAGTGTTAAATATGAAGACAGCATCCCCTTCGTTACGCGGCCGTGATTTGATATCTCCGGTGATCGCCGCTTTAATATCCGTAATTGTTAATTACGGGGGTACGTTTATCCTTGTTTTTCAAGCTGCAAAAGTGGCTGGTTTAAGCCCGGAAATGACCGCTTCCTGGATTTGGTCCATCTCGATTGGGGTAGGCGTAACGGGAATTTGGCTCAGTTATCGATATAAGGAACCGATTATTACAGCCTGGTCTACACCGGGTGTGGCGTTTCTCGTTTCAGCATTAGCGGTAACCCCTTATCCAGAAGCTATTGGCGCTTACATGATTTCAGCAGTCGGATTTATTATTTTAGGTTTGTCAGGCATGTTTGAACGTTTCGTTCGACTTATTCCCCCAGGCATCGCTTCCGGATTGTTAGCCGGTATTTTACTACAGTTTGGTATTTCGGCCTTTGGAGGGGCGAAGGTAGATCCTTTGCTTGTGATTGTACTGTTTGCAGGCTATATCGTGCTAAGAAGGTTTACTTCCCGTTACGCCATTGTTGGCATATTGGCAATCGGTTTGATTTATTTGATATGCATGGGGAAAACAGACTTCAGTACAATCCAATTGGCTGTAGCATCGCCTGTATTTGTTGTTCCAGCGTTTTCGTTAAACGCCTTACTTGGCGTTGCCTTACCGCTGTTCATTATTACCTTGACGGGGCAGTATATGCCCGGAATGCTTGTTCTGCGTAATGATGGATTCAAGACAAGTGCCAATCCTATTTTAGCTGTAACAGGTTTGGGTTCGCTTCTTGCAGCCCCATTCGGATCACATGCTTTTAATGTGGCAGCTATTACAGCAGCGATTTGTACAGGAAAGGATGCACATGAGGATTCAACCAAACGTTATATTGCAGGTATTGCTTGTGGTGTTTTTTATATTTTTGTCGGCATTTTTGGCGTAACATTGGCTGCTCTGTTTTTGATTCTTCCTGCTACCTTTATTGCAACATTAGCGGGATTAGCCTTACTTGGAACGATCGGTGGCAGTCTTGCCAATGCATTAACGGACCCTAAGGGACGTGAAACTGCATTGATTACGTTTTTGGCGACAGCAGCGAATGTGACTTTGCTTGGTGTGGGTGGTGCATTTTGGGGACTGTTTGCAGGAATGATGGCACATCTACTGATGAATAGTAAATTTCCCAAAAAACAACTTGGAACGAATAAATAACCGTAATATGGAGAGGAAGATGTTCATGAAACATTTGGAGAAGCAAGATAAAGTAATAGGAATGGCTGTCCAGCAAGAGCTTGGAAGGCAGCGGGATAAGATAGAACTGATTGCATCAGAGAATTTTGTAAGTCAAGCTGTGATGGAAGCAACAGGTTCGGTATTGACCAATAAATATGCGGAGGGGTATCCGGGCAGAAGATATTATGGCGGGTGTGAGCATGTCGATACAGTCGAAGAGATAGCAAATAGCCGCCTTAAAGCACTTTTTGGCGCTGAACATACGAATGTGCAGCCTCACTCCGGTTCTCAGGCCAACATGGCAGTATATTTTGCCTCGGTTGAGATTGGGGACACAATACTTGGCATGAATCTATCCCAGGGTGGTCATCTAACACACGGAAGTACTGTTAATTTTTCAGGTAGGTTTTACAATTTTGTTTCATATGGTGTCGATGCACAGACGGGCCGCATTGACTTTGACGAAGTACGTAAACTTGCTTATAAGTATCGTCCACGCATGATTGTTGCAGGTGGAAGTGCATACCCGCGGACCATTGAGTTTGAATTATTTGCCCAGATTGCCGCCGAAGTGGGAGCTCTTTTCTTTGTAGATATGGCGCATATAGCAGGAATTGTTGCGGCAGGTTTGCATCCTAACCCGGTACCACATGCCCATTTTGTTTCAACCACCACACACAAGACCTTACGAGGACCACGAGGGGGAGCCATTTTGTGCCGGGAGCCCTGGGCAAAGGCGATAGACAAAGCTGTATTCCCGGGGACTCAGGGCGGGCCATTCATGCACGTTATCGCGGGGAAAGCGGTGGCATTAGGCGAGGCATTGCAAACCGAGTTCACAACATATATTGAAGGTGTTCTGAATAACGCCAACGTATTGGCAGAAACTTTAATGAATGAAGGACTTACCCTTGTATCGGGAGGAACAGATAATCATATCATGTTGGTTGACTTACGAACTATGGGCCTTACAGGCAAAGAAGCCGAAGCTTTACTGGATGAAGTAGGGATTACGGCCAATAAAAATGCAATTCCTCACGATACGGCAAGTCCTTTGGTTACAAGCGGTATTCGTTTTGGAACTCCGGCTATGACTTCAAGAGGGCTTGGAGCCAGGGAAATGAAAGAAATTGCTCAGCTGATAGGGCTTGCTTTTAAAAATCCAAAGAACTCGGATGTGAAAAATCAAATATTAGGTAGTGTCCGTGAAATCACTTCGCAATTTCCTCTATATGAAGGGCTTAAATAGCTCAACAGCAGACACAAATAGAGCCTGCAATTGTTCCTAATGGATAACAATTGCAGGCTCGTAATGTGCTTGTTTATATTGAAACTTAAGACAGCCCTAGTAGGCTATACCTACACGAGACTGTACATACTCATCAGACATTAATTGCTGATAAGCAAACTCCGCAGTATCGATTACAGATATAGAAGTTCCACCGTCAGGCAAATAGTCGCGCTCAACCCGGTACTTACCAAGAGATTCTCCATCAAATAAGTAGGTAGGACACACGATGGTCCATTCTAACTCTGAAGCCTTCAGAATGTTGTACATCTCCAGATGCTCCTCAGCGGCTCGCGTGGACTTACGTTTGGACTCAGGGGATTGAAAACGAAGCAAGCCAGGATCCGTTCGACTTTCCAATATTCCTGCGGTACCAATGGTAATGATTCTTTTGATACGCTCCTGAGCCATAGCCTCAACAATATGTCCCATGGATTGCGATAATGTAGTCGTTCCATCGGTACTTAAGGAACTAACAACGAGATCCACACCCTGTATGGCGTGATGAATATCCTCTTTGACTAAAGCGTTTCCTTGATGTAGAACGAAATTGTCATCGTTGATTTGTACCTTTTCCGGGCTTCTAACCAGTGCAGTTACATGATGATTGGAACGTAGGGCATTGGAGACGAAATGACCTCCAACCCGTCCGGTGGCTCCTAACACTAAAATTTTCATTACAAAAAACATCCTTTCGAATCCGATTGCAGAGCATGTTCTCCATCATAATACAATCTTTGCAAGCCGATGTATGCCTTCCTCAATCTGCTCCTCATCCACTTTCGCAAAACCTAATATCCATCCTTTTCGATGACTCTCCAAGCAATATCTACTAAGCGGATACACGCGTACACCTTGATCAAGAGCAGCATTTGTCACCGCTTCTTCGTCAAATGACGTTTCAGATTCTAGAAGCATATGTAATCCCGTTTCCACACCACTTAATGTAAATCGTGAGCCTAACCCAGAAGCAACAATGGCTTTGGTCATGACTTCGTGTCTGCGTCGATATATGTTCCGAACTCTTCTCATATGGCGCATAAAATGACCACGCTCAATAAAATGAGTTAGCGTTAATTGTTCCATAATCGGCAGATGACGATAGGTTAATTCATGAACTTGGGTAAGGCGATCGATGGCTATTTTGGGGCCGATGATAGCGGATAGTCGAATGCCAGGTGCAACCATTTTGGAAAAACTCATCATATAAAGCGTATTCTGAGGTTGCTGACTAAATATAGTTGGAAGTGGATCTCCACGGTACCTAAATTCGCTATCGTAGTCATCCTCAACAATCCAATATCGATGATGAGCTGCCAAGTGCATCAATTGTTGCCTGCGTGGCTCCGACATAATAACACCAACGGCGCATTGATGAGAAGGTGTGACAAATACGAGTTTTGTCTGTGGGTGAATATGATCTACACATAATCCATACTCATCAACCGGAACGGGATCGACTTGCATCCGGCGGTATTTCATCGCCATCCAAGCGGCAGGGAAGCCGGGATCTTCAACCGAAACTCTGTCTCCCTCACTTAAGAGAGCCTGGGCAATTAAATCAATGCTATGTTGTGCACCTGAGGTTAACAAGATTTGATCAACATCGATATGAATGCCTCGTTCAAGTGACAAATAACGTTGAATCTGCTCTCTTAACGCCAATAACCCTCTGGCATCACCATAAGCCCAAAGATCCAGATTGGGTTCAGTAGAAGCTTGTAAAAAAGATTGCCTCCAGGCTTTTGTGAAACTTTCATCCAGATAAGGCTCGTGGGGATTAAAATCAATTTCTATTTTGCGATTGTCTCTATTGCCAAACCAACTATGCAGATGACCAATCGATTCGTTTAGTGTAGGCAGATCGGGCGGAATAGGCCCTTGCATCGTGACGTCTTCTGATGAACGAGGTGCATATGTCCAATCACTAACTCTTGTCCCGGCTCGTCGGGAGGTTACCGTATACCCTCGACTGAACAATTCCTCGTACACAATCTGTATGGTTGAGCGTGAAACACCAATTAATTGAGCAAGTTCACGTGAGGGGAGTAGCAATTCTCCTGGTTGCCATTTCCCGGTTGTGATATTATGAATCGCTTGATCCAAAAGTTGCTGCCAGATCGGGCGTTGGTCATTCCGATTAACTTTTAGCATTGCTTCAACTCCATTACTCATGCTGAATTATGGACTGCATTTATTTATGTACTTAGCCATGTTATTGGCACTCCATTGATTGATATACCATTATAGCAAAAGTTTAATTTGCAAACAAAACAAAGCTGGACTAAAGGGATTTTTACTGTGTGTCCAACCTATTTGGGTTGGTCCTGCTTGGTTCATACTCGATTCATATTCAAGCCACAGACAGTTCATCTTCTTCGGTTACACTACGGGAGTACTAACACAGAGATTCCTAATCCATAGACTAGACAGGAGAAGATGAGATTGACACGAAAGAAACGAACTTCTATCGCCGCCATAACCTTGGTGTTTGCAATGATGTCCCCAATGTCGGCCATGGCCATACCCGCTACCAGTAACGGTAATAACCCTACGTATGATCTAACTAAAAAGGCAGTAAGTGCAAAGGCCAAGGTACTCACTGAATCATACGCTACGACAAGTGTGCAGTACGCACTGATGGATGAGGGTGAGATTGTGATCTCCGGTCAGGCAGGCAACAATGATCTGAAAAACAACATCCCGCTTTCTTCAGATACCATGTATGGCATTGGTTCAACCAGCAAAATGGTGCTCACCACTGCCGTAATGAAGCTTGTTGACCAAGGCAAGATCGATCTCGATGAGCCTGTCGTGAAGTATATTCCGGATTTTATAATGAAAGACAAGCGTTACCAACAGATTACACCACGCATGCTACTGAATCATTCATCCGGACTTCTCGGAACGTCAAGTAACAGTGCAATTCTGTTTGGAGATAATGATACCTATGCACATGATACGTTACTGGAACAATTGGCGACGCAACATCTGAAGGCCGATCCTGGCGCATACTCGGTGTATAGTAATGACGGTTTTACATTAGCTGAAATTCTGGTTGAGCGGGTCAGCGGCATGGACTTCACAAATTTCATGCACCGGTACATAACTGAACCCCTTGGTATGGAGCATACCAAAACACCGCAGGATATTGTGGACTTTAGCCAGATGGCAGCAACATATGCCCCTTCGCATGAGGAGCAACTCCCATTAGAGACTACAAATATGATTGCCTCGGGAGGCATCTATTCCACCGCTGAAGATCTGGTTCAGTTCTCGAAAATCTTTACAGGTGAGGTTGAAGGTGTTCTTTCGGAGGAATCCGTAGAGGCCATGGAGCAAGAAGAATACAAGAGAGGCATGTGGCCAGAAGAAGGCGATTCTTCCATTGGTTATGGCCTGGGCTGGGACAGCGTGAACCTGTTTCCTTTTAATGATTACGGCATCCAGGCAGTAAGCAAAGGCGGCAATACAATCACCTATCATTCCTCCTTGATTGTGTTACCGGAGTATAATATGGCTGCTGCCGTAACCTCTTCCGGTGGTCATAGCTCAACGGATCAATTGCTGGCAACTGAGCTGTTGCTTGGCGCGCTTGAGGAGAAGAATATCATTCCTGAGCGTAAGCCGGAGAAGTCACATGATGCATCGGTGAAAGCAACCATGCCGAAGGAACTTACACAGCACACAGGCATGTACGCGGGTGGGGCAAACATGTTAATGAAGCTGGACGTAAAAGATGACGGGCAATTAACGCTATCTAATCTGTCGTCTCCTAACAGTTCTGATCAGACCTATACGTACACCCCTGATGGCTCATTTGTTAATGATGCGGCTACGGAAAAGCTGAAGTTCGTTCAGGAAGTCAACGGGAACACATATTTGTGGTCTCGCTCGTATCAGTCTGTTCCTGGACTTGGACAAGTTGCTTCCTCGGAATATAAGGCAGAAAAGCTTGAAACCAATGAATTGTCTGCAGAAGTAAAGGCCGCATGGCAGAAACGGGAAGGCAAAGCCTACGTCTTGGTCAATGAAAAATACACATCAACACTGTACAACGCAGCGATGCCGATGATTCCCATTCATACTTTTAATGAGCTGCCGGGTTATGTCTACACGAATAAAATCGTTGGAGCTAACCAAGCTGTGAACCAATTGCAAATTCCTGGATTAGCGGGCCGTGACACGATGGAGTTTAATTTCTATGAGGAAAATGGCGTGGAATATGTTACAGCTGGAGGCAACGTTTATGCTGCTCAAGACATCATCAAACCGATCTATGCGGGAAAAAAATCAAAGACAACGATTCAGGCGAATGGTCATGCCACATGGTATTCGATTCCAGCATCAGCTGCAGGTAAAGAAATGACGGTCAAGATGTCTGCAAACAGCGCATTTGCTGTATATAACCAAGCTGGCATAGGCATTAATCATACAGTGGTCAGTGGACAAAACGAAATTGTGTTGCCTGAGAACGGAACTATTGTATTCGCGGGTGAAGCTGGTTCGAAGTTCGAGATTGTATTGACAACCAGAGCAAATTAATAGATTATAAAAAACTGTACAATAAAAAGTCGCGGAAATCGCGGCTTTTTTGAGTTTTAAATTTTAAATAATACGTTTTAAAGTAAATGTAACTTTTTTCAGATTCACAATGTAATATTGGGTTTCGCGAAGCTTACTTAAAGGGTAAGTATTAAAAGGACTTTTACTGGTTGGAAAAAAATGATGGAGGAAAATGTTGCAAGTGGAAAGGCAAAGCATTGATTGTTAATATACAGTAAATAATAACAATCAAATGGGCAGAAGATCGACAATAAGCATAACCGTAATACCGATTCCAAAGAAAATAATGATTATTCGGACAATACCGAGACGGGGAGGACACATGAAAACAACGAAGATCTCATTTTTTATACTTTCACTGATGCTGCTCCTGGTGAGCGGTCTATCGGGATGGGTAGGGAACGCTGCTGCAGCGTCCGATTCCGGTAAAACCTATGTTATCGGAACTGATGTCACATTTGCTCCATTCGAATATGAAGATGAGAATGGTGATTTTGTTGGTATCGACATGGATTTGCTGGATGCCATCGCCAAAGATCAAAATTTCAAGTATCAAATCAAATCCCTGGGATTTAACGCAGCTGTACAGGCACTTGAGGCGAATCAAGTCGATGGTGTAATCGCAGGGATGAGTATTACGGATGAGCGAAAAGCAAAATTTGATTTTTCAGAGCCATATTATGATTCAGGCGTTGTTATGGGGATTAGTTCCAATAATGATACCATTAAAAGTTACGAAGATCTTCGTGGTAAAAAGGTCGCTGTAAAAACGGGAACAGAAGGGTACAGCTTTGCTGAGTCCATCGCCTCAAAATATGGCTTTACCGTTGTTCCATTCGATGAATCATATCAAATGTATGATGATGTAAAGACCGGTAATTCGGTGGCCTGTTTTGAAGATGAACCCGTTCTAAGATATGGGGTAAAGCAGAATAATGGTTTGAAAATCGTTACCGCCAAAGAAGACGGGGCTTCCTACGGATTTGCGGTAAGTAAGGGTAAAAATCAGGAACTTCTGGAGATGTTCAATGCTGGTCTTGTGAATATCAAAGCAAACGGTGAGTACAAGCGCATTATCGAAGAATATGTTGGAGAGAATTCCCAAGTCGCAAATCTGGGGCGTTGGGAGTTAATACAGAAATCTCTTCCTGCACTTTTTAAAGGTCTGGGAAAAACACTTTTATACACGATTGTATCCCTGTTCTTCGCGTTTATCATCGGTCTGATTTTCGGATTCATGAAGGTGGGACAGAACAAATTCCTTCGAGTTGTTGCCACCGTATTTGTGGATATCTTCCGCGGTATTCCGCTGATTGTCCTGGCATTCTTTATCTATTTCGGGATTCCACAGGCGATGGGCTTCACGATGCCATTGTTCCTGGCGGCTATTCTGACACTTAGTCTGAATGCAGGGGCGTACGTAACCGAGATTATCCGAGGCGGGATTCAATCGATTGATCGTGGTCAGATGGAAGCTGCCCGTTCATTGGGCATTCCTTATCGCAAAGCGATGATAAAGATCGTTATTCCGCAGGCAGTGCGGGTTATGATTCCGTCCTTCATTAACCAGATGGTTATCACGTTGAAGGATACGTCAATCTTGTCCGTTATTGGTCTCGTAGAGTTGACACAATCGGGTAAAATTGTTATTGCAAGAACGTTCTCCTCTTTTGACATTTGGTTAACGGTTGCGGTTATGTACCTGATTGTCATCATCACATTGACCAAAATTGCTGATTATCTGGAGGTGAAGGTTCGTCGTGGCTAAAATAAAAGTTGAAGGTTTGAAGAAAAGTTTTGGCACAAATCAGGTTCTGAAGGGAATAGATGTGGCGGTCAACGAAGGAGAAGTTGTCTGTGTCATCGGGCCTTCCGGTTCGGGAAAAAGTACCTTCTTGCGCTGCATCAACCAATTAGATGTGATTACGGCAGGCCGGGTTATTGTGGATGATCAGGATTTGAATGACCCTAAAACGAACCTGAACAAAGCTCGCGAAAATATTGGTATGGTATTTCAACATTTTAACTTGTTCCCTCATTTTAGTGTGCTTAAAAACATCATGTTTGCGCCCAGAGAACTCGGGATATTAAATGCACAGCAGGCGCGTGATACAGCACTCAAATTACTTGAGCGTGTGGGTCTTTCTGATAAAGCAGAGAGCTTCCCAACACAACTGTCAGGTGGACAAAAACAACGTGTAGCTATCGCTCGTGCGCTTGCTATGAATCCGGATGTTATGTTATTTGATGAACCGACGTCGGCGCTTGACCCTGAGATGGTAGGAGAAGTCCTCGGTGTTATGAAGGACCTCGCGAGCGAAGGCATGACGATGATGATTGTTACCCATGAGATGGGTTTTGCCCGTGAAGTAGCTGATCGTGTGATCTTCATGGATGGTGGTTATATTGTCGAGCAGGGCACTCCTGAAGAGATATTTGGAAATCCGAAGAATGAACGGACGATCAGCTTTTTGGAGAAGGTACTCTAGAACTGAATCGAGAATGAACACATTGAAAGTCGCTATTTTAGCGGCTTTTTTTGTTATATTTAAGAGGTGATTTAATAGAAAGACCGAACAAACTAAGCCAAGAAAGTGAGGTCTATACTCTATGGAAAACGTGTCACAAGAAGATCAACTGCAATCCATTAAAGCTTTTCAATCAACCATCCGCAAATCGGAAAATGCCTTAGTGAATATGACTGAGAAAAGGAATAACACAACATTGTTACAGAAACGTCTCCAAGCTTTATACATCGGCCTAGCACTGTTGGAAAAGGTATGGAATCAGAAATCTCATCCCTACACGGAGGAAGATATCGCAGAAGCTCGTCTTGTCTTGATGGGATTGTTCCCATCTCTAGAGAACATGTATGCCAAGTCCAAAGAAGGTAGCCCACAAAAGACTCTTCTGGAAAGAAGAATTAAAGCATTTCATCAGGCCGTTCAAGCCATGGATACATACTGATGAAATGAGAGAGATCTGTCTAATGAACGACAGACCTCTCTTTTTCTTTTGCAAGCTTAGGAAAACCGATAGAGGCGCACACCGTGCACAGGTACAGTAGTAACTAAGGAATTCTCTGTTAATTGAGCTGCTTCATGGCTCCACAATTCGGTACCTTCGGTAATGCCGGACAGTCCGACCTCATCCATGGACAGATCCACAGGTAGAGCATTCTCGCCGATGTTGAACACAGCGACGTAAGAGGAACCATCTGTATGCTGGGCAGTCCACACAATAAGATCTTCTTTGCGTAAGGCTTCTCTGGCTCCGTAACTCTCGCGATGCATTCGCAGAACCTCACGATTAGTTAGCAGGGATAGTGTCCAGTCATCGTTATCTCGCAGTTCACCACCAAAGATGAGCGGGGAACGGAAGATGCTCCACAGTGACATCATCGTCAACTGCTCGTCAGGTGTGAACCGAGTCCAGCGATCTGCTCCACCACCGTCTACAGAACGGATACCGATATGACCCAAAGGCAACATATCACAGTCTGGCCAGCAGCCTGCTTTGGGAACGCCCTGCCACGTCCGGCAGCGGTCGAACATATCCAATAACAGTGGCCAAAGGTCCCAGAAGTCGTCCGTGACACGCCACATGTTGGCATGATCAGCCAAGAATCCTGAGTATTCTACTGGAGCAGGGCCAGGAGAGAGACTTAGTACCATGGGCCGACCGGAGCGCTCAATCGCTTTGGATATCATTTCGATCTCAGGCTGATGGGTGTCATAGAGCCTTGAAGCAGCAATATCGTCAACCTTCACCAAGTCAACGCCCCATTGTGCATACAGTTCAAAAAGCGAATCGTAGTAGGCTTGTGCGCCTTCTTTTGAGCTATCAACACCATACATATCTGTATTCCACGGACAGATGGAGTTCGGATGAGCAATATCGCGCGCAGTGGCGGTTGTTCCCAGAATCGGAGTAGCCGCATGTGCAGCTTGACGTGGAATACCACGCATGATGTGAATGCCGAATTGCAGCCCCAGACTATGAACGTAGTCGGCTAATGGCTTGAATCCCTGTCCACCTGCAGCGGAGGGAAACCGATTCTCGGCAGGCATAAGCCGCGAATATTCATCCATGATGAGTGGAACGAACGGACGATATTGCGAAGAATTGGCCAAAGGCTCGTACCATTGAATGTCGACCGTAATATAGCTCCAGCCGAAGTCTTTAAGATGTTCTGCCATGTACTCGGCGTTGCCACGAATTTCGTCTTCCGTAACGGCTGCGCCGTAACAATCCCAGCTGTTCCAGCCAAGCGGTGGAGTTGATGCTGCAAGTGTATGATTCATGGGAATGCTCCTTTATGGATTAATTATTGTTCTCGCTCAATTCATCATAATAAAGGATTTTATTAATATCTACAGTAAAGTTGAGTGTGGAATAGCAAAATATTGCGGTTAATCGAAGAACAATTTACGGTACACAAGGCTTTCTCCGCCACTGCGAAATTCACCTGGCGTAACGCCGGTTATGCTGCGAAAGGCTTTGATAAAATAACTTCCGCTGGAATACCCGACTTGCTCGGCGATGACTTCTATGCTAAGCGTAGTTCCACGCAGCAGTTCCATTGCTTTCTCGGTACGTACACGGGTTAGATAAGCACCAGGCGTCAAGCCCGTACTGGAGGAAAAGTGACGTATAAAGTGATATTTGGAAAGGGAAACATGCTCCGCTAGGTGATCGATACTGATCATTTTGGAGTAGTTGTTTTCTATGTATTCAACGGCTATTTGAATGTTTTCAGACCAATTCTCCCTGTTGCGCAATGTTGTTTTCTGTAATCGCGTTAATTCTGTCATGAACTGATATACGCTGGATGATGCGATCAGAGGATCAGTGATTCTGCCTGCCGCCGCATCAGTCACGATCATCCGCAACAGTCGGATGGGTGTACAATCAGCGGGAAGATAGGGAACTTCTCCCGCTTCACGAAGAAATTTTCTCCAATGGGGCAGAATAAGAGTGGGCCTGAACAGCAGGAACAGAAACTCCCAAGGTTCTTTTGATACTGAATGGTAGTAATAGCGATGTGGCCCTGGAATTTCTGCCAAAAAAGCTTGTCCTGCGGTTACATGATGAATGCGATTATTCGACTCAAATACACCTTCACCCGAGACTGTATATTGGAATAACAGAAGAGGCCCGTCCGAACGTTCGAGTCCATCCCAATGATAAGAAGGATCGGTTATTGAATCACATCCAGCCGCATACAGTACACATAGTTGGAGCTCCTTGTCTTCCGCGAATCGAAACCCATAGGTTCCTCTAGGGATATTCATGTCAGCTCTCCTTGTTGCCCTGAATTTTTACTGTGCTCCGCGAATGAAAATATCTACTAGCTTCTGGCCTAGAGAAAAGTTGGAACCATATTTATGCAGGTTATCTTCCCGATTTCCCATTAACATCAATGTCGAGAAGGTCTCTGCCAGGAAAAATGGATCGTCCGTTCGTAGTCTGTTTTCATCCATTGCCCGTTGGAAATGGGAAGCTAACACTTCATGAATCTGATGCTCCGCGTTGCGTATATCCTGAATTTGAGCTGGTTCAAGAAAAGGCTCAGCTTCCCTGAGCATGGTTTCAATCTCCGCATGCGGATTTCCCAGTCTGGCCTCTGCCAGACGAACAAGCCCCGACTCTAGATTCTCGGCTTGATCAAGGATATGCGAGGTTAACCGGCTCACATTCTGTAACATCGTTGTAAAGGCAACCTTAAAAAGCTCTGGTTTGCTGGTGAAATGATAATAAATGGTTGGTTTTGATACGCTACATGTTTTGCCAATCTGCTGAAGCGTGACTGTTTCGTAGCCATACTCCATGAATAACTGTGAAGCAGTTTGAATAATGGTTTGCTGAATTGAGATATCGTCGTTGCCATGTTTGGGTCTTCCAGGCAATCGTTTGGGTGATTTTTCTGTCATTGGACTTCCCTCCATGAATATTTTATGACAAATAACGATAGTAAGCAAAATCATCTTGTAATTATACTTACCGGTAAGTATAATTATGAAGAGTTAAAAAAGGCATATCATTATCCTCATACTAAGGTGGTTTTAAGGTTGAAAACAGCACAACGTTCTAACAAATGGAAAAAAATAATCATGTGGACCATCTTGTCCATCGTTATCATCGTGGCCGGCGTTTACGTATATCTCAATTCGGTTACGTATAGTCCCTCTGAGCGAGCTGAAACGGCGATGACAAGTGATGCTCAGGTTAATGTCGCCAAGCTTAAGGACGGTTACCGATTTGAACCCGTGGGTACAGAGATAACCAAACCGAATATTATTTTTTATCCAGGTGGTCTGGTTGAACCTGAAAGTTATTCTCCACTTGCCAGAGAAATGGCAGAACAGGGTCACCGCGTATATATCGCGAACATGCCAATAAACTTGGCGATTTTCGGTCAAAACAAGGCTGATTCCTTTATCGAGGAACATCCTGACGAAGCGTTTGTTATTGGTGGCCATTCGTTGGGAGGCTCATTTGCATCACGGTATGCTGCGGAGCACAATGAGAAGTTGGAAGGCGTCTTTTTCTTGGCTTCTTATGCAGATGAAGGGGGGAGCGTAAAGAATACGGACTTGTCTATCTTACAGATTACAGGCTCGGATGACGGAGTGCTTAACTGGGAAGACTGGGAGAACTCCAAAGCAAATCTTCCGGAAGACACGACATATGTGAGTATTGAGGGTGGAAATCACGGTCAATTTGGCTCATACGGCATGCAAAAAGGAGATAATCAACCTGCAATTACAGAAGAAAAGCAGTTGGAAGAGGTAGTTATAGCCCTAGAGAACTGGATGAGTAAATTAAAATAATGTATTAAATGAATGTATGGAATGGTAATGATCGTGGTACGATTTAAGTCGCTATTTTAGCGGCTTTTTTTGTTGTAGAATAAAAATAATGCTTCAATGGAGCAGGGTAACAGCTTTTATTGATTGAATTTCAATACCATAATAGGCTTACAGAATTGCTTTAATTACCACAAATCGTTAACATTAGAAGCATTATCATCGAAATAGTAGCAAAACGGAAGACAGCAAGAGCAAGAACATCAAAAGGAGAAAAGATTATGTTTTTCAGAAAATTTGCTTACACGTTAGTGATCATCATCGCTGCATTATTGTTCTCAGGTTGTACGTCAGAGTCTTTGCGTGATCTCGGATCACCTCAAGTTTCGGAGGATATGGGATTTGATGAGGTTGCCAATTATATCTCGGAGCACAATGAACTCCCACCAAATTACATTACCAAGAAAGAAGCAAGAGATCTGGGATGGGAACCAAGCGAAGGTAACCTGCGAGAAGTTGCTCCAGGCAAAAGCATCGGCGGCGACGTGTTCAGGAACCGGGAAGGATTACTCCCCAACAAAAAAGGCCGGATCTGGTACGAAGCCGATATAAATTACTCAGGAGGACGGCGCGGAAGCGACCGAATTCTATACTCGAATGACGGTCTAATCTACCAGACGACAGATCATTACAAGTCATTTGAACAGTTAAAATAAACGGAGGAAATGATATGAGCATCATTCAGATTAACGGAAACGACTTTCATAGCAAGGAAGAGCTTCATCAAATTTTGCAGAACCAGCTTGAGTTAGACGAAAGTTATGGAGGCAATTTGGACGCACTATGGGATGTCTTAACTGGGGCTGTAAGCATGCCGCTTACTTTTCAATGGATTGGCTTCGAGAAAAGTAAAGAAATTCTTGGAGAATACGCTGACCAACTAATGGAATTGTTGCGGGAAGTTGAAGGGGAGATCCAAGGATTTACGTTGGAATTATATTATTGAAAATTAGCCTTGGCTTTATGAGGCGATGGGCAACCATCGCTTTTTTGGTCTTTACATTTTTACTGAGACTCATGTCTAGATCATGCTATTTTCATGGCTTAATAATCAAGGTTGGGGTGATTAGACTTCCTTATACTTTAAACATGGAATAGGGTAGGCAGGGTTGTAGTCGTTTACTAACGGTTGAATATGTAAGCGTATACTATCTCAAAGTGAACCATCGTAATGTCTGGATTGGTTATTACGACTAACATCATTTAGGGGGCAGAAAAATAATGAGAGCCGTATCAAAAGTGCTAGGAGCATGTCTCGTAACAAGTGTTGTGTTAGTTTCCGCCGGTTGCGGAAATGCTGGAGAGAATTCCGAATCAAATACGAGTGACACCAACAGCCCGATCACATTTACCTTCTTCGGCGCAGATGCAAGTCCCAACTGGAACAAAATGCAGGATGCGGTAGGGAAGAAAATTACGGAAGAAACCGGTGTAAGCATTGATGCTGAATTCGATATTTCGAGCGGAGGCGGAAACGACCGTATTTCCTTGATGGCTGCAAGCGGTGATTATCCGGATTTGATTTTCCCCAAAGGTAACTTGACCAGACTCGTTGATGCCGGGGCAATGATTGATCTGACGGATCTAATCGAAGAACACGCCCCCAACTTGAAAAAGATCTACGGTGAGCACTTCAATCGGTTGAAATACAGTAATGACGATCCTTCAATCTATTGGATTCCAACGAATGGTGCAATCGATCAGGTCAGCTTTGATGCGACGAATGGTACCGCCATTCAACATCGTGTAGTCAAGGAACTTGGGTATCCTGAGATCAAAACCTTAAACGATTTCGAAAAAGTGCTACGTGAATATTACGAGAAACATCCGACCACAGATGATGGCCAACCCACAATTCCGCTGACGCTTAGTGCAGATGGATGGCGGCGAATGATCACGGTTACTGATCCCGCTGTCATGTCTACTGGAGGACCTGGAGATGGTGAATATTTCATCAATCCGGACACCTACGAAGCCGTTCTGCATTACAAACGTCCCGAGGAGAAGGAATATTTCCGGTGGTTGAACAAGATGTACAATGAAGGCTTGCTGGACAAGGACAGTTTTGTTCAGAAGGATGACCAGTATAAGTCCAAAATCGCCAGTGGTCGCGTGTTATCCTTGCTTGATCCAAGCTGGGGATTCAGTGATGCGGAAAATGCTTTGAAAAGTGCAGGAAAAGACGATATGACCTACGGTTTCTATCCGGTCACGCTAGATGACAGTTTTCAGCGGAAAGACTTCCAAAATATCGGCTTTGATGGTTATGGCATTGGCATAACAGTCGATTGTGAAGATCCTGTCCGTGCCATCAAATTTTTGGATTGGATGTCTTCTGAAGAAGGCCAAGTATTGAGAAACTGGGGCGTTGAAGGCGAGCAATATAACGTGGAAGACGGTGTTCGCGCCATCCCAGCCGATGTACAGGAACGTAAAAACAAAGACAATAACACATTCACCAAAGAAACCGGAGTAGGCTTGTATTACATTTTTGGTGCTCATTACGGGGATGGCGTCAAAGATTCAACGGATAACTACTATACAACGAATTATCCTGAACAGATACAGCAAAGTTATTCTGATGAGGAGAAAGAAGCTTTGAAAGGTTATGGCATCACTACATGGAAGGACTTGTTCCCTTCCGAAGAGGAGTTTCCGGTGAAAGAGTGGGGCGCTGCTTACAATATGCCGATTCCTTCGGATAGCGGGGATTATAACGTTGTGTATCAGAAAACGCAGGACATTATTCAGAAACGGATTGCCGAAGCGATTACATCCTCTCCAAGTGCCTTTGAAGACATATACGACAATATGATTACCGAACTTGATAATGCAGGTGCAGTAGCCATGGAACAGCAGTATACGGAGTGGATTAAAGATCGCGTTAGACTGTGGACGGGTAAAGAGATCAATTAACTGGCGTATAATTACAATAAAATTGTTTGCAGATCCGAAGTATATCAAGAACTTAAAGAACATCGAGCCATGCAGGATGGCTTGATGTTTTTTTAGTTTACATTAAATGAGGTCATCATTATCTTGGCAGTGCTTCCATTGCATCACGTCTTTGTTTGATATATCTACCGGGGGAGATGCCAACCATTTTGGTAAAACTGCGAATAAAATTGGCATAGTCACTAAAGCCCGATTGAAAGCATGCATCCGTAATACTCATTCCTTCAGACAGGTGGAATTTGGCCCGTTCAATACGACGACCCAAAATGTAGGAACGGATGGTTAATCCAGTATGCTTCTTGAACTGGCGGCTGATATAAGTACTGTTCATGTAGAACACTTCGGCAAGTTTGCGAAGGGTAATGTCTTGATTTAGATGTGTTTCAATATAATCCATGGTTTCACGAACCAGTTCAGGCATAATGTCATTGGGAACAAAGGAATTGTTATGAAACCAGACGTTAATCATGACCAACAATTGGGCTACGGCTGCATTTATTTTGATATCGGTGCCATAAGCATCGGAAGCAAGCAATCCTTCCAGTTCGTTTGTACATTGCAGCATCTGTTTCAAGTTATCGTCGTCTAAATGTACGATGTTGCCTGTTCCTTTGGGGCGATGGTCAAAACATGACGATAGATTGGTTGATGGTGTGGAAAGCTGAAATAGATATGTTTTTTTGAGATTGATTGTAATTCGTTCATACTCAGATTCATCCAGAATAAAGGCTCGGTGCATCTCCTCGGGTGACATCACAAGCAGATCACCAGGCTGTACATGGTAACATCGATTATCTACATAAAAGTGAACGTTTCCACGAAGAAACAGGTAGATTTCGTATGCATTATGGCGATGATAGATCGTTTCCAGCTTATACGTCGTTACGCTGTGCAGATATAAGAGCTCAGGCTGGATGGGATCATAAAAACACTCAGAGGATCCACTCATGAAGTACCTCCCGTCATTTCACGCAATAAATAGAGCGGTTAACGCAATGAAATTGTACTCAGCTTACCTTAAAATGTAATCATCCTATCATGATACCTTTTGTATTGCAAACGCTTTCTCGTAAAAAGACACAACTAAAAACGATTATAGGGGGATTCTTTTGATGAATCATCATTCTACACCACAAGCTGGTGAGCAAAAGCAAGACCAAGCTGCCAATCTGGAGCGTATTCCAGGGGAGATTGGAAAGCTTCGTTCCAACGGTAACCCTTTGGTGGCCCACAAATTTGGAGCCGATCCCTATGCTTTGGTATTTAACAATCGAGTCTACTTATATATGACTAGTGATAAGCTGGAATATGATAAGGACGGTCTTCCTCAGAAAAACAGCTACAGTTCAATCAACCGGATTACGGTCATTTCTTCGGATGACTTAATCAACTGGACCGATCATGGGGAGATCAGAGTGGCTGGACCTCAAGGCGCAGCAACATGGGCTTCACAATCCTGGGCCCCGGCAGCTGCTCATCGAATCTTGGATGGCAAGGACTGTTTCTTTCTTTATTTCGCCAACAATGCCAGTGGAATAGGTGTACTGTCTGCACCCACACCTGTAGGTCCATGGATAGACCCTATAGGAAAAGCACTTATTACAAGAGAGACTCCGGGAGTGGAGGAAGTAACCTGGCTATTCGATCCGGCTGTCATTGTAGATGATGATCATCAGGCCTACATATATTTCGGTGGTGGTATTCCACAGGGGAAAGCAGAAAGACCGGATACGGCAAGAGTTATGCGATTGGGAGACGATATGATCAGCGTTGTTGGCAAAGCGAAGGTTATTCAGGCGCCTTATATGTTTGAAGATTCAGGGATACATAAATATAATAATAGTTACTACTTTACGTATTGTTCCAATTTTATTGAAGGTGATCGGCCAGATGGCAGCCCACCACCTGGTGAGATTGCATATATGACCAGTGTTCAGCCAATGGGGCCATGGACATATCAGGGTACGCTACTCCAGAATCCAGGACACTTTTTTGATATTGGCGGCAACAATCACCATGCTATATTTCAACTATCGGATCAATGGTACATTGCCTATCATGCCCAGACATTATGCCAAGCCATGGATATTCCCGAAGGTTACCGTTCAACACATCTGAATCGAGTCGAACATGATGAGGCCACGGGTAAGATCAAGAAGGTACATGCCGATTATCAGGGTGTAGATCAAATCAAATGCTTCGATCCTTATCGGCGGGTAAGCGGTTCAACGATTGGATGGAGTAGCGGAGTATCAACAGAGCAATATCTTGACTCTGGTGAGATGTCTGCATCAGATTCGAATATGATTTCCGCTAAACTGCAAAATGACAGCTGGATAGCTATATCGAAGGTGGACTTTGAAAGTGAAGGACCCACAACCTTCACAGCCACGATTGCGAATCAAGGAACCGAAGGTACGTTAGAACTTCGACTTGATCGTGCAGACGGACTGTTAATTGGAGAAATCATTGTTCCGCCTGCGACCGAATCCCTTCACTGGATGGAACTAACAACTAATGTTACGGGTGCGAAAGGTGTGCAAGACTTGTATATTAAGCTTAAAAGTTCAACAGACAGCTCAACCATCCTTTTAAGAGAATGGAAGTTTAACAGACAAAATGAGGTGTAATTAAAGTATGTATCCGAATCCGATTATTTGGGCCGATTACCCGGATCTTGACGTTATTCGTGTAGAAGACACATATTATATGGTCAGTACAACCATGCATATGATGCCGGGATGTGTCATCCTGCGTTCATATGACCTGATCCATTGGGAAGTAGCCACATATGTATACGACACATTGGACGATACACCTGCCCAACGGTTGGTGGATGGTCATCACGTTTATAGTAAAGGCATGTGGGCTGCATCGCTCCGCTATCATCAAGGGATGTTCTATGTGATCTTTGTTGCGAATGATACCCGTAAGACATACTTGTATACGTCGACCTCCATCTCGGGAGTGTGGAAGAAACAGATCGTGGAAGGGTTTTACCATGATTGCTCCTTATTTTTTGACGATGATGAACGAGCATATCTCGTGTACGGTAATACCGAGATCTATCTGACCGAATTAAGCTCTGATCTGTCCGGGCCCAAACCTGGTGGAGTGCATCGCTTGATTGTAAAAGACGAGCAGCCTCATCACCTTGGTTATGAAGGAGCACATTTTTACAAGATCAATGGTAAATATATTGTGTTCCTGATTCATATAACAAAAGCTTCCGGACGGAGAACACAGGCGTTTTATATGGCAGATTCTCTGGAAGATGTCTTCACTGGTGGAGAAGTATTCAATGACGATATGGATTATTTCAATTCAGGTGTTGCTCAGGGCGGTATCGTGGATACGCCGGATGGAGACTGGTATGCAATGCTGTTTCAGGATCATGGGGCTGTTGGCCGGGTTCCTGTTTTGGTTCCGCTACACTTTGATCAAGGTATACCGGTCTTTGCAAACAAAGCGCCGAAACAGATTGATATCCCGAGCACGAGACCAGAGCACTGTTATAACCCGTTAGTGGGTAGCGACAGTTTCAATTATGAACCCGAAGAAGATGGAAACATTCGCCTCCGTGATTTTTGGCAATGGAATCATACACCTAATCATGAACTTTGGTCCGTTACAGAGAAACCGGGAGTGTATCGTGTTCGAACGGGACAGATCAGCCCAAATCTGACGTTTGCGGTCAACACACTAACCCAGCGTTCAATGGGGCCCGCTTGCGAAGCAATAGTTACGCTTGACGGCAGTCGTATGAATGATGGGGATTATGCCGGGTTGTGCTTTCTGATCGGTTCGTACGGTATGATCGCTCTTACGAAGCAGGATAACAAGTTTTACTTGGTCATGCATGCCAGAGATAGTGAGGATTCAACCATATTTGGCAATCTGATCGACCAGAAGCCAGCGACTGAACATGAACGTATCCCGGTATCAGATCCAGTAGTTAAACTAAAAGCATTCGGAAATTTTGAGAACAATCTGGATGAGTGCTCTTTTGCCTATTTCGATGGAACTGAATGGAGAGATATAGGGATTGTCCACAAAATGATATATAAACTGGATCATTTTATGGGTTGTCGAACGGGGTTGTTTGTATATTCAACTGAAATAGCTGGAGGAACAGCTGACTTTTCGAATTTTGAATATCGCGTGATTAATCCTGTTGAGTAACAATAAAAATACGAAAAGCCGCCCAATGGCGGCTTTTCGTATTCAATGAGTACAAGTTGTTGTACAATGATATGGATTAAAGTTGACAGAGAGAAGAGAGTTGTTCAAACCGAACTGGGGGCATGTCGTCATGTATAAGAGATGTCTGGACATAACAAGATGGACCTTCATTCTGTTCCTTGCTGTATCCATACCAGCAGGTCATACCGAAGGTAATAGCAAACAACATCATCCGCAGCAAGATGGGCAGCAGATTCAATTTCCCGCTACGTTTGAGAGGTATTCTCCTCCCATCGTGGTCTCTTTTGTCAGGGAAACGGGAGATGACCTTGAGCGCATGATTAGTCAGTTACCTGGTGAGACGATACTGGATAATCGCTGGACTCGTTTGTACGAGAAAGAGCTAGGTATTCAAATTCACTATGACTGGACTGCTAATGGGGATGTATACAATCAGAAGTTGGGTGTATCCCTTGCTGCAGGACGTTTTCCAGATGTAGTGAAAGTTAATCCATATCAACTTAGACAACTGAGCAACGCTGGAATGATCGAAGATTTAACCCATGTGTACCAAGAGTATGCTTCCCCACTTACAAAGAGTATATTGGAGGCGGAGGGAAGAGGCGCATTTGATGCGGCAACCATTGATGGCAAACTCATGGCTATTCCCGAATCATCTTCCTCCATTGAGACAGCGCAGTACTTGTGGATTAGAACCGATTGGTTGGAGCAACTGGGGCTACGGCCGCCTGAAACGATAGAAGAGCTTCTCCAGGTTTCGAAAGCGTTTACAGAGGAGGACCCCGACGGGAACGGAGAGCATGATACGTACGGACTTGCGCTAACAAACCATCTATGGGATCCAGTTATGGGAGCTGCAGGGTTCATGTCTGGCTACGGTGCCTACCCTAATATATGGGTTAAAGATGCAGAAGGAAACCTCACTTATGGAGGTATACAGCCTGAAGTTCGGGAGGCTCTGAAAGTACTGCAAACGTTGTATCGTGAAGGCCAACTTGATCCGGATTTTGGTTATAAAAGTGGAAACAAGGCGTTTCGTCTAGTTCAAGATGGAAAAATAGGGATGCTTTACGGCGAACAGTGGACATCCTTTATGCTTCAGAGCACCCGTGATAAAGATACAGATATAGATGTAGAATGGCAGGCATATCCCATTGTTGCCAAGTCGGACCGGAGCCTGTTCGTACCGCTACGTTCCAACACTGGGCAATACTTTGCTGTAAAAAAGGGATTCTCTAATCCGGAAGTTGTTGTAAAGCTCATGAATCTGCATCTGGACATCAACTGGGGGGATCAGGCACAGTATGAAACATACTACAATGACGACTCCCGAGCTGTGTGGATGCTTTCACCGGTAACTCCTTTTCCCGGTAATAAAAATATAGATGCATACAAACAAATTCGTGATGCCAGAAGTACAGGAGACTTCTCGGCTCTGCAGAATGAAGCTCTCGCCATTCACAAACGCATTGTGGCCTATGAATTGGAAGATGTAGAGAGCGGCTGGGGTTGGAAACAAACCTATGGGCCTTCGGGTGCTTTTAGCATTGCAGATTCTTACGAGAAGAACGGCCAACTTCTCTATGATCAATTCACGGGCGGAATTACGGATACAATGGTTGATCGACAAATTATTCTTCGGGATCTTCAGCTTGAAGCCTATATGAACATTATTCTAGGCAGGTCGATAGATGAGTTTGATCAATTCGTTGAGAACTGGCGCAAGCTGGGGGGAGATCAGATCACATCGGAGGTTAACGCGTGGTTTCGCGCCAGCAAGCCAAAGGAGCGCTAATGTTCACTTTATTCTTACAAGGAACCCACTCAGCCTTTGGCATTGGAGGTGAATGCATTGATCAAGATCCCTGCTAAATCATGGTTTAACAGTATATTTGCGCGATTAATAATCACCTATCTGGTATTTGTACTCCCCCTTATTCTTCTTGGCGTGTATCTGTATCATTGGAGTTATGACAATGCAAGTCAGGAAATATCGTTGTCAACGGAAAGACGGTTGAACCAATATGTGGTGGAATTGAACAGAGAGATAGAATGGATGGAATTACAGCAGTTTGATATCGTTGAGGATCGAAAACTCAATCGTCTAGCCATTCTCTGGGACATGATGGATCAGGTTGAGCGGCGTGATACATTAAATTACCTGACTGAACGACTCGCTTCATTCAAGAATAGCACTGCTTATATCAAAAACGTTCATGTACATATCCCTTCTGTTGGCAAAAGTATATCCGCGATCCAAGGCATCGATGATTTCGATAAAAGTTCTTACCTATATTTCAGTTCAGGCATGCAAGGAAAAGGTACACGTTTCACTGTGAAAGAGGACGCCTTGAACTTAAGTGCCGTCAGGCTGACAGGCACGAGAGGAGAACCCCCGCTTTTTGTCATTCAGGTGGAGTTGGATACATACCATTTTCAGAATGAACTCACACGGCTTAATTTGTACCCGGAGAGTTCAACGTTTCTGATTGAGGACAAAACAGGGCATGCCATCACAGATAAACATCAAGCTAGTGTTATTCTCGCGAATTACCGTGAGCACAGTGTAAAGGGTACACTTGATGGCTTTCGGATGAAGGTGGGGGACACGATGTACCATGTTAGTCAGTTGCATATGGACTCCCTGGGCTTATCCGTAGCTACATATCTACCCGAGGCAATTGTTACGAAGCCACTTAGCAAGTTCTATCATTGGGCTTGGCTGTTTGCAATTACATCATTTGTTGCCATCACGGCGTATCTCTATTCAAGTTACAAGTTAATTCATATCCCGTTGCTGTTGTTGGTGAAAAGATTCAAAAAAATGGAGGGAGGCATGCTTGATGTCCCCATTGCGCATAACCGAAAGGATGAATTCGGCTTCCTCTACACCCGTTTCAATCTAATGATTGAAAATCTTCAATCCCTTATCGATCGAGATTTTAAGAAAACATTGATGATGCAGCGGGCCGAGTTGAAACAGCTTCAATCGCAGATTAATCCTCATTTTCTGTACAATAGCTTCTTTATTCTGAATTCACTGGCAAGGACAGGAGAAACCGAACGTATTGAGCAATTCACCAACATGCTCGGAGAGTATTTCAGGTTCATTACGCGGAATGAAACAGATCATGTGAAGTTGAAAGTGGAAGTTGAGCATTCACGAATCTATACAGAGATTCAACAATTACGATTCTCCAGACGAATCAAAGTTGATTTTGGGTCACTACCTACTGAGATGGAACATATTAAAGTTCCCAGACTCATTATTCAACCTATTATTGAGAATGCCTACGAACACAGCCTTGAAAAGAATACGGACTCCGGTCTTCTAATTATTGGGTTTAATATGGAAGGTGCATATGCCGAGATCACCGTAGAGGATAATGGAAATGAGCTGGAAGAGCAACACATTCAAACTCTTCAACAACGCTTGCATAAGGACGGAGGTACAGACGAAATGACCGCGTTAATAAATATTCATCGACGTCTGGTCCTGACGTATGGAGAAGGAAGTGGGCTTTTTCTATCCAGAAGTGAACTGCAAGGGTTAAAAGTCACAATTCGAATCCAGTGGAAAGAGGGGGAAAACGAATGTATCGACTTTTGATTGTAGATGACGAGGAGATTATTACGGATAGTCTCTATGAAACGTTCGCCAGACATATACCCGAACAGCTTGATGTATGTAAGGCCTACTCTGCAACAGAAGCATTGTCCTGGATGCAACGTTCGAGAATCGACATTGTTCTAACGGACATCCGTATGCCGGGCATGAGTGGGTTGGAACTGACAGAGCGGATTCAAGCCAGTTGGCCGAATTGTCGCGTCATTTTTCTGACAGGACATAGCGATTTTGATTATGCATATCAAGCTTTTCAGATGGCTAATGTGCGTTACTTGCTCAAAACGGAAGGTTATGACAAGGTGATGTCTGTTGTAGAAGATGTGATGGAAGAGATCCGGCAAAGTCACAGCATGGTCGAGTTGTTGGAACATTCTCATAAAGTCAATTCGCAGCTTGCACTGATACAGCAAAAAGAGTATTTGCGGAAGTTACTTCAAGACTGTACGGCGGTTATAGATTCTACTATGGATATGCAGGACGAATTATTCAAACGAGATATAAGATTACAGAACAACTCACCTGTGTATCTCATACTGGGTCGGTTCAATAATTTGCCAGAAAAAGGTTCGGACCTCACACAAGTCCAAGAATCTGTGCGCATTATCGGCTCTTCTCTGATGAATGAGCGTACAGTGTGCGCAAGTGTAACGGACCATTATGGGGATACGATCTGGCTGCTTCAGCCGAAGCAGGAGGAAGAGATGACAAATGATAAACTTGTGCGATTTCTAGAAGGTACACTGGAACTGGTACAGGAAGCATGCATGGTCTCACTCGGCGTATCCATTGCTTTTTCATTAAGTAGTCGCAGTTGCAATTGGTCCGAGTTAACCAAACAATATGAACGTCTGAGATTACTCCAGTGGATGAAAATTGGGGATGGTGTATCCATGGTACTCACGGATCATCGTAATGATCTCTCATCTGATGTACCCAAAGAATCCATGCGGATCTCAAACCGGATCGAGATTATGTCAGGATATTTGGAAACGGGACGAATTCAGCCATTTTACGATATATTTGAGGAGCTTGCAGGAGAACTGCTGCAACAGGAAATTACGATGGAACGTGCCATGGAGACATACTACAATCTGGCATTATTATTGCATTCAACGATCAATCGTTGGGGTCTTCAACAGAAAATCCCGGATCAACGAAGCTTGCTACACTTAGGGGAGTATACCTGCATGAAGGATGCAGTACAATTTCTATATCGTGCTGCTGATGAATTAGTCCGCTACAAAAGATCAAATGAACAGGAACGCGCTAACGTTGTCATTCATTCCTTATGCAGTTACGTCAAGGAGAATCTGGAGAAAGATCTCTCTCTGGTGAGACTGGCAGAACTTCATCATTTTAATCCATCCTATCTGTCGCGATTCTTTAAGCAGGAAATGGGAATAAACGTGTCAGAGTTCATTGACGACTGCCGAATACGGAAAGCCAAAGAATTGCTTCAGAACACAAATCTTATGGTGCGTGAGGTCGCACTTCAAGTGGGGTACGAGGCTGCCCATTCATTTACCCGACTTTTTAAGAAAATAACGGGAATGACTCCCCAAGAATACCGGGAATCCCTTTTGGTACGTTAACGGTGAATACTCTGGAATTGACCAAACCCAAACAACCACAAAAAAACGCAGGAAGTAGAATACATCCTGCGTTTTTTTGTGGTTATTATCTAATTGATAAACAAGCCGATTCGGCGACCCACCTTTAGGCCGTGTGGATTTTTTGTCTTCTATAAGCATTGGGACTCGATCCGGCATACGCTTTGAACTTTTTATAGAACCAATCAATATCCTTATAACCTACCTCAATAGCAATCTCATATATTCGCAGATTCGTGGAAGACAACAACTGCTGTGCCTTTTCCATACGTTGCTGGAGCATATAATCATTGAAAGACATCTTCTCTTCCAGCTTGAACTTCTGTCCAAGGTACGCACAGTTAAAATGAAGCATGTCAGAGATCTTCTTCAGCGTGATTTCATCACTCAGATGATCCCGTACATAGGCCTTAACGATACGAATAACATGACTGGAGTGCATGGGTTTACCGTTCATTTGAACGGGTGTTTTGAAGAACGACGACGTTTTGTGTGCCGGGTCGGTTTCAAGGTGGGATCTAAGTCCATGCAGACTGTTAAGTAAAGAAGAAGGACTAACAGGATACGGGAGATAATCATTTACCTGATACGTCAGGGCTTTGCGTACAAACCTGAAGTGATCTCTTCCACCCATCAGGAGGATAGGTATCTGACTTTTTTTTCGAATGTCATTGCATAACCAGAGCCCCGCGGTATCAAACCTCTCTGTATGTACCATAACAAGGGAAAAGTCTCGTTCTGACAATGCGGTCAAAGCCTCGGCCGATGAGAACACACAATTTGCGATAGTATATTGAGCTTTGCTCCGTAGCAACATCTGTTGCAACTCTCCGCACAAACGACGGCTGAAATCCACAAGTAAAATATCATACATGAAGCAATACCTCACCTTCTGCTGAATTGTAATGCGCTAGATTAACTGAAATTTGACTTAATTTCATTATGGTAATAAAAGAAAGCGCATACAATGTGCATATTTTTGTAGACAGTGCATTTCTTTACCAATTAAAACCTATAATGCACTTTGCTCGTGCAAAATTACGCAAATCTATATTCAGCCCGGGTAAACATCTGTATTTCGGCAGGTTGTTTGCGCTTTCATTTGAACGATACACTGTGATAGCAAACGACAATCAGGGGGGAAGACGATGAGAAAAAACAAGTTCATGCTACTGAGCCTGGTATTTGCGGTCTTGTTGGTAATTGCTGCATGCAGTTCTGCACCTACCGCTCAACCCGAGCCGGAAAAGACAACACCACAGGAGGAACAAAAACCCGCGGAAACCGAGTCAAAGAATGAAAACTCCACGCCAGAAATGGACTTTGACATGGGGGGCAGAACGATCAAGGTTGTTGCTTGGTGGGACATGGAAATACAGGGGAACAACCCGGACAACATTCAACGCCTTGAGAATCTCGAAGCGCTGAAGAAAAAACACAACTTTAATATTGAATATGTTTCCATCGATTTTGGTGAATATCAGGAAAAAGTAGTTGCTTCCCTGATGGCCGGTGAACCGCTTGGCGATCTGGTGAGACTGGGCAAAAACTATGCCATTCCGGCATTGACCAAACAGGATCTGTTATGGCCGGTGGATGATTATATTAAAAACGACAAGGTATTTAATCAGAAAACAACCAAAGAATACATGCAGTATGAAGGCAAAGGTTACGGCTTTACCGAGGACCAGTCCTCGTTTATCAACGGAATTTTCTATAATCGCACACTCATGCAAGAGCTCGGCTTGAAGCCACTTCAGGAGTATGTGGATGCCGATGAATGGAACTGGGATACGTTTATCAGCGTTGCCAAGCAAGCGAACAAAGATCGAAACAATGATGGCAAGCTAGACACTTGGGGACTCGCTCAAACGGGCTTGCTGGAACCGATTCTGTATTCCAACGAGGCTTCTCTGACCAAAGAGGATAAGCAGAACCTGGAAGATCCAAAAACAAAAGAAGCGTTGAACTTCCTGTCCAAACTGGCTACCGAGAAGGTCGGCAGAGCTTCTGAGGGCGGCGATTGGACAGAGCCATCCACGTTCTTCCGTCAAGGCAACACCTTGATGTATTCAGGTGCCATGTACGAAGTCGAAGGTATTATGACGGATATGCAGGACTACGATATTGGTTTTGTACCGTTTCCAAAAGGTCCAAGTGCAACAGCGTATCACTCCGGTGAGTCACGTTACCAAGCTATAACGATTCCAAAAGCGGTAGAGAATCCAGAACAACTGATGTACATCTGGGAGAAAATTAATGAGATCGAATCGATCTATGAGTATCCGGGACAATCCACACTGGAGACACATCTGACCGATGAAGCAGATATCAACAACGCCAGAGAGGTTGCGGAAGGTATGTTGGTTCTCGACCATAACACATTCCCGTCCTTGCCGTTCTGGGATTTTGATGGGGAACTCAAAGAAGGGGTATCCGTATCTACGCTGATCGAGAAATACAAGGCTCCTTTCCAGGCTGCGATTGATGAGGTTTACAAATAAGTATCACGTTACACGGGCAGAACGCACCAATGAAGGTGCGGTCTGTCCGGGTTAGTCAATCGTTCAGTTCTCTCAACGCTTACAGGAAAGGGGATACATTCAAACATGCGGTCACGTAAGAAAAAGGGACTAATCCTGGTGCTTGTCCTGGCCTTGGTGCTCTCCATATGGACACTATATCCATCGCGGGATCGTAATCCGGGAACGGTACATGCGCTTGAGGACTTTGAGGCGGTATCGGGAACCGAGGATTCATTCAGTTATGAGCATTATCTGACTGCTCATGACAATACGGCCAAACCGGATGAAATTGTACGCATCGAAGGCGAATCTTATGTTCAGGCAGAGGATGGAGAATTTGAGGTTGTGCAAGGGTACGCCGGATTAGACGGAAATGCCGTAATTACGCCGGAAACTGGAACCATTCGATGGGATGTTCCCGTTCAAGTGAGCGGTTTGTACAACATTCGCATTCACTATTATCCCGTAGAAGGCAAAAGCTCCGGGATCGAACGCAGGCTTGAGCTTAATGGTAAGGTCCCGTTCAGAGGGGCCGATATTCTTCTGTTTGACAGGGTATGGGGGAATCGCGAGGACAACGTCCGGCAGGACGATCGTGGCAACGAGCTTAGACCAAGACAAGTGGAACAGCCCGAATGGCAGCTGACTTCCTTCAAGGACAGCGCAGGGTACTTTGAGGAACCGTTTCAGTTTTATTTTGAAAAAGGCAGTCAGAAGTTATCGCTTACTTCATTAAGAGAAAGCATGGCGATCGATTATATTGAGCTATATCAAGAAAGCGAAGTTCCTTCCTATGCAGAGCTGGAGCAAACCTATGCCTCACTTGGCTTGAAACAATCGGCTCCTGTCATGCTGAAAGTTCAGGGGGAGGAAGCTGTTAGCAAATCATCTCCTACACTGGCACCAATCTCGGACCGATCAAGTCCTTCACTCGAGCCTTATAATGTATCGAAAATTCGGATGAACGCCATCGGGGGCATTAACTGGAAACTGCCGGGCGAATGGATTGAATGGGAAATTGACGTGCCTGAAGACGGACTGTATCAACTGGCGCTTAAGGTGAAACAGGATCAATTGCGTGGCATATATGCCACCCGCAGTCTGACGATTAACGGCGAAGTTCCGTTTAAGGAATTGAAACGCATTCGATTTAACTACAGCCCGGCTTGGCAAACTCAGGTCTTGGGTTCGGGAGAGGATAAGCCATATCAGTTTCATCTTGAAAAAGGGAAACACCGAATCCGAATGACAGTTACACTTGGCGACATCGCTCCGCTACTTCGGACCGTGGAATCCAGCGTGCTGGAACTGAATGAGATGTATCGCAAAATATTAATGATCACCTCCAACAGTCCGGACCCACTGCGGGATTACCAGCTGGAACGGCGTATTCCAGAGATGACGGAGGTGTTTGAACGACAAGCTGACACCTTGCGTTCCGTTGCAGATTACCTGGAAAAGGCCACGGGTGAGCAAAGTGACAAAGTGGCCGTACTTCACGCCATGGTATTGCAGCTTGAAGATATGGCGGCCAGACCAGAGACGGTTCCCAAACGGCTGGATACGTTCAAAATTAACGTAGGTGGTCTCGGCACATGGATTCTATCGGTACGTGAACAGCCGATTACATTGGATTACCTTGTCGTATCTCCGCCGGGTGAATCGTTGCCAAAAGCGGAAGCGAGCACCGTCCAGCAGGTGAAGCACGAACTGGGTGCATATGTTGCCTCGTATACCGAAGATTACGACAGCATTGGTAACGTGGAACAAAAGAAGGATGCCATCACCGTATGGATCACAACCGGACGAGATCAGGCCCAAGTACTGAAAGGCATGATCGACGATTCGTTTACCCCGGATACGGATGTGTCCGTGCAGTTACGTCTCGTTCCGCCTAATATTTTGCTGCCCGCAACACTCTCGGGGGAAGGACCGGATGTAGCCATGCAGATGGGCGAAGACATTCCGGTGAACTATGCGATGAGGAATGCAACAGCGGATCTGAGCCAGTTCCCCGATTTCGAGGAAATTTCGGGCAGGTTCCGTGAAAGCGGATTGACGCCTTACCGCTACAACGACGGGGTATATGCCCTTCCGGAGCAGCAACATTTTCCAATGCTCTTTTACCGCAAAGATATTCTGAATGAACTGGGCCTCGAGCCGCCAAAAACGTGGCAAGACGTATATAACGCCATCGCCGTGCTGCAGAAGCATAACATGGAGTTTTATCTGCCTATAGAGGATACGCTGAACAATGCCAACCTGGTTCCGAATTCAACCTTTGCGATGTTGTTATATCAGAATGACGGAACGTTCTACACCGAAGACCAGAAGAAAAGTGCACTGGATTCGGAGATTTCAATGGACGCGTTCAAACGTTGGACGCAATTTTATACCAATTACAAGTTTCCGCTCAAAGCCGATTTTCCGAACCGGTTCCGTACAGGGGAAATGCCGATCGGGATTGCTGATTACACCACGTATAACATGCTGACGGTTATGGCTCCGGAAATCCGCAATCTCTGGGACTTTACGATTGTTCCGGGTACACAGCTTCCGGATGGGTCCATACGGCATGAAGTGGCCAGCGCTACGAGCGCGGTGATGATGCTCGAAAATGCTGACAACAAGGAAGCGGCGTGGAAGTTCATGAAGTGGTGGACTGCTGAGCAGACCCAGATTGAATATGGGAGAGAAATGGAAGGTCTTATGGGAGCGGCTGCCCGTTACCCGACGGCCAATATCGAAGCCTTGAAGCAATTGCCTTGGCCTGTGAAGGATTATCAAAATCTCGAGAAACAATGGGAATGGGTACAGGGAATCCCACAGCTTCCTGGAGGTTATTTCACGGGACGACATCTGGACAACGCCTTCCGCAAAGTGGTCAATGCTAATGAAAATCCGCGTGAAGCCTTATCGGATTATGTCTTGTACATTGATGATGAAATAGAGTTGAAACGCAAGGAATTTAATCTGAAATAGAGGAAAGGGAGGGTAACGGTTGCAAGCTAAAACTACCAAGACAGCCGCCGCTCCTGCCGTCCATACCCGCCAGGTCGGCTGGTGGTCCCTATTGAAGCGGGATCTGTATCTCAGCAGGCATTATTACGTATTGATGGCACCGTTTATGCTGATTTTTTTCATGTTTACTGTCATTCCGGTCGGCATTTCACTCGGGCTCAGCTTTTTTCACTTCAATATGCTGGAGCTGCCGCGATTTGTCGGCTGGCAGAACTATTCCCGGCTTTTCCTGAACGATGACGTATTTCTGATCGCGCTCAAAAACACGCTGCTTTTTGCCGTAATTACAGGCCCTCTCAGTTATATAGCCTGCTTTTTGTTTGCGTGGATCATCAATGAGCTGTCTCCTAAAATTCGGGCGGTCATGACGCTGGTTTTCTATGCCCCATCCATATCGGGCAACGTCTTTTTCATCTGGCTGATCATCTTCTCGGGTGACAGCTACGGGTATATGAACGGATTCCTGATGCGCCTTGGCGTCGTACTGGAACCGATCCAATGGCTCGCAGACGAGAAGTATGTACTGGCAATCGTCATTATTGTACAGCTGTGGCTGAGCCTGGGAACCAGCTTCCTGGCCTTTATTGCAGGACTGCAAACCATTGATCGTTCTTTGGTTGAAGCAGGAACCGTAGACGGGATCAAAAACCGCTGGCAGGAGCTCTGGTACATCACCTTGCCTTCGATGAGACCGCAGCTGATGTTTGGTGCGGTAATGCAGATTACCGCTTCCTTCGCCGTAGCTGAGATCTCCATCGCACTGGCAGGTTTCCCGAGCGTAAACTATGCGGCACACACAGTTGTCACACATCTGATGGACTTCGGAACCATTCGTTTCGAGATGGGCTATGCCTCGGCCATCGCAACGGTTCTGTTTGCCCTGATGCTGGGTACAAACGTTTTCACGCAAAAAATGCTTAGAAAGATAGGTGAATGACGATGACCAGCAAAGTACGTGCCGTGTTTGGCATGCCAAAAAGGCTTAATCGGTCATTTACCGTCAGCCTGATGTTATTTGCATTGCTGGGCGTGTTCGGCTCCTTTATGGTGCTTCCGCTCATCTATGCTGTCAACAATGCATTCAAGCCGCTGGATGAGCTGTTTATTTTCCCGCCGCGCTTCTGGGTGAACAATCCGACAACGGAGAATTTTGCCGATCTGATCAATCTCATGGGCAATTCGTGGGTGCCGTTATCCCGCTATATTGCCAACACTTTGCTCATTACGATACTTGGCACAGCGGGGCATATCCTGCTTGCATCTGCAGCAGCTTATCCGCTGGCGAAATATCGTTTTCCGGGTTCCAAAGTGTTGTTCACCATTGTCATTCTGTCCCTGATGTTCTCGCCGCATGTTACGGCGATTCCGAACTACATGGTCATGTCCTGGCTTGGCTGGATTAACACTCATGCGTCCATTATTGTGCCATCACTTGCGTTCTCACTGGGACTTTTCCTGATGAAACAGTTCATGGAGCAGATTCCCGATGCTTTGCTGGAGGCAGCCAAAATCGACGGAGCCAATGAATACCGGATATTCTGGAGCATCGTGATGCCCAATGTGAAGCCGGCATGGCTCACGCTCATGATCCTGCAGTTTCCAGCGTTATGGGGAACGGATGGCGGGAGTTTCATTTACAGTGAAAATCTCAAAACGCTGCATTATGCGCTCAGTCAGATTGTGCAGGGAGGGATTGCAAGAGCTGGTGTAGGTGCGGCTGTTGCTTTGCTGCTGATGATTGTACCGATCACTCTGTTTATCATCTCTCAGAGCAGTGTTATGCAGACGATGG
This sequence comes from Paenibacillus sp. FSL K6-1122, assembly GCF_037977015.1. Lineage (NCBI taxonomy): Bacteria > Bacillati > Bacillota > Bacilli > Caryophanales > Paenibacillaceae > Paenibacillus > Paenibacillus sp. FSL K6-1122. Next base: position 3,549,755 of record NZ_CP150272.1, read on the forward strand.
CCACTTCGGGCATGAAAGAGTAGAAAGGAGGCAGCGAGGTGCGGAGAAGCACATGGAAAAAACGTAAATCGATCATCATGGGCATGATCTGCCTCCTGTTGTTCGTTCAAGAGGCGCCCTACGTGAATGCAGACGGTAAAACGGATGCGTATCATTATTCCTTCTGGGGTGACGCAGTTCCTTCACCGGCGGCATATGAGGCAACAACCATTATCACCGGCAAGAAGCTGAACACAACTCCTATGAAAGAGCCAAGTGACATGCATGTTACCGCCAATCAGCACGTCTTTGTGCTCGATTCGGGCAATGGCCGCATCATTGAGATGGATCGCAACTTCAAGCTGGTACGGACGATTGATTCATTTGAGCAGGAAGGCAAGGAAGATCATTTTAAAAATCCACAGGGATTGTACGTCACGGAAAAAGGCCATCTGCTGGTCGCTGATTCGGATAATTACCGGGTGGTGCATCTGGATGAACAGGGGAAGCTGGTCAAGATCGTGTCTGAACCAAAATCGGATCTGTTAAAAGCAGACTTCCAGTTTAAACCGATGCGGATTGTTATGGACAAAGGGGAGCGTATCTACGTCATGGCCGAAGGCGTATTTGATGGATTCATGGAGTTCAGCGCCGATGGTACGTTCTCTTCCTTCATTGGAGCGAACAGAGTTCAGGTGGACCCGGTGGAGTATCTGTGGAAACGGTTTGCAACACGGGAGCAGCGGAGCCAGATGGTGATGTTCACTCCAACGGAATTTACCAATCTGGATATGGATGAAGAGGGCTTCATCTACGCCACTAGCGGGGATCGCGGCAAAGATCCGGTCAAGAAGCTGAATGCCCAGGGTACAGACATTTTGCGCAGAGAAGGCTATCAGACTCCGCAGGGTGATTTGCTGTATACCCAGGAAGCAGGGCCATCCCGCCTGATTGATGTGGATGTGGGTGACAGTGACATGTATTCCGTACTGGATTCCAGCAAGGGCCGAATCTTCACCTACAATGGAGACGGATATCTGCTCCATATTTATGGGGGCATCGGGAACCGGCTGGGCCAGTTTAATACACCTGTTGCCCTGGAACGTGCGGGAGACCGGATGTTAGTTCTGGATAAAGCGCTGGGTGAAATCACCGTCTTTCAAACAACTGAATACGGACGTACACTCCACGAAGCGGTGCGCAGCTACTATAACGGTGATGAAGATCAATCTTCGGTGCTGTTTGCCCAAGCTGCCGAGATGAACGCTAACTTGGAATATGCGTATGCGGGAATTGGCAAAGCATTGCTTCGTCAGAAGGAATACGCCGAGTCTGCGAAATATTTCAAGCGCAGCATGGAGCCCAAAGGGTATTCCAAAGCTTTTCTTTTGTACCGCAAAGAGCTGATGCGTGAGCATTTTTCATGGATGATGTCCGGTATATTCCTGGCTGTCGCTGCGATTGTCACCGTCATCATCGTTCGCAGGCAGAAAAGGAGGACTACGAATGCAGGCATCAAGTAAGCAACTATACCAGTACCCGCTGCATCTGATTTTTCATCCGTTTGACGGATACTGGGAATTGAAGTATGAACGGAACCAGAGAAACTCACTGCTGATTGCTTTCATGATCCTGGTGCTTCTGGTCATCACCAAAATTTTGCATGCCCAGTACAGCGGTTTTCTCATTAATCTCAGTAATCCAAAGTACCTGAACAGTCTGCTCGAAATGTTATATGTCATTATACCGGTACTGTTTTGGTGTGTGGCTAACTGGTCGTTAACCACATTGATGGACGGGGAAGGCAAGTTCTCCGAGATTTTCATGTCAACGTGCTTTGCACTGGTACCGTTGTTACTCATTCATTTTCCATGGATCTGGCTGAGTCTTGTGATCTCTGCGCAGGAAACTGCCTTTTATTATTTCTCCAATGCACTTGCCATTGCGTGGACGGTATATCTGTTATTTGTAGGGAATATGACGGTTCATCAGTACACACCAGCCAAAACGGTGCTCACGATGCTGCTGACACTTGTGGCGATGGCGTTTATGGCATTTCTGTGCCTGTTATTCTTCAGTCTTGTACAGCAGATTGTATCGTTTGTTGTAACCATCTATCAGGAATTAGTGCTTCGGGGCTAAGGGAGGAGGAATTTGTTATGAATTATACCGTAGCCAAAAAAATAACAGGAATGCTGCTCGCGGGCAGCCTGCTTCTGGGCGGTTGTCAATTCTCGCCAACACCGCTCGCTCACGAGACAGTGACTGCCGCTGATCAGACGGACTTTCCCTCCCTGCCTCCCGGAGAGAAACTGAAATCATCGTTCAGCGATGTCCGCCTTCCCGGCATGGTAGGCATTGCGCAGAATGCTGCGCTGCAATTGTTCATTAACGAAGAGACTGCCGAGATTGCAGTGATTCACACGCAGAGCGGCCAGATCTGGCGCAGCAATCCTGCAGATCGTGAGCAGGATGGGGTTGCAGCCGGGATAAACAAAGACCTATTGTCATCACAAACGAAGCTCAGCTTCTTCAACAGCCTCGGACAGAGCAGCACCGTGAATTCCTTCACGGATAGTGTTGCACACAAGCAGATAAGCTACGAGGTGCTGCCAAGCGGCGTGCGGGTCCACTACCAGTTTGGAAGCACTGAGCGATCCATAGAAGACTTGCCGATGAAGATCAGCAAGGAGCGATTTGAACAAAGGCTGCTTGCACAGCTAGACAAGGCCGGGCAACGGGCCTTGAAGGTCGGCTATGCGGAAGACAAGGATGAAGGCGCTTACGTCCGGATTGATAAGGCGATGCAAGGATTGCAATTGTCCCGGGCCTTGAAGGCTTTTGACACAGCCGGTTACACATCGGAGGATCTGGCTCAGGATCATGCCGAGTTTGGCATTGAAGAGGAACGAAGTGGACCACGGCTGTTTATGCTTACGATGGAATATGAGCTGGATGAAGAGGATCTGCTTGTACGTGTTCCGTCCTCAGGCATTCATTTTCCGGAGGAATATCCGATCAACAGCATATCTGTAATGGATTACTTCGGGGCTGGGGGTTCAGAAGAAGAGGGCTCCATACTGGTTCCGGACGGTTCGGGAGCGCTGATCCATTTTAACAATGGCAAGCTGCAGTATCCTGCCTATCAACAAGATATATATGGACCGGATATGACCATGAAACTACGGGAAGCAAGTTCGAATGAAGCCAGAGCCAGGTTGCCGGTATTTGGACTGATTCGGAAAGAGGGAGCTTTTCTGGGCATTATTGAAGAAGGGGATGCCGTTGCAGTTGTGAATGCCGATATCAGCGGCAAGCTGAACAGCTACAACAACGTATATCCCAGCTTCTATGTGGTGAACAAGAGCGATGTGACCCTTCAGGCAAGTGATATGGTTCGTACACTTCCGAAATTCCAGAAGAAACCGACCGCGTCTGATTTCGTCGTTCGATATGCTTTTGTCGGGGCGGATAAGGCCTCGTACTCGGGGCTTGCATCACTCTATCGGGATTATCTGGTGCAAAACGGCGGACTTCCCGAGTTAAACGCCAGCAAAGAGCAGAGTAACGTTCCCTTTTATCTGCAACTGTTCGGCGGCATGACAACAAGGCAGCATATGCTGGGCATACCGTATGATTCAACGGAGGCTTTGACCACGTTTGATGAAGCCAAAAACATTCTCTCCGCCTTGACGGAGAAGAAGGTATCCAATATTCAGGTGCGCTATGCGGGATGGCTTAACGGCGGACTTCATCATCGACTGCCGGATTCCATCCAAGTAGATGGCGCGGTAGGCGGGAAAAAGGGATTGCGGGATTTCAGCGCATACACACAAGAAGCGGGCATCGGCTTCTATCCCGATATCGCTCTGCTGAATGTGCAATCCAAAAAAGGGTTTAAACCGTCCAAGGAAGCTTCACGCACATTAACTCAGGAACCGGCGGTCTTGTATCCGATGAACCAGGCCATCCAGCGGCGGGACCGGGATCGTTCACCATCCTATGTGCTTTCGCCCAACATGCTGGAGGACGTGACGGCAGACATGTTAGATGAGCTGAGGTCCCTTCAAAAGGATGGACTCTCACTAAGCCTGAATGATCTGGCAGCTCAGTTAAACAGCGATATGAATCCGAAAAAGCTGGTGGACCGAACACAAGCGCTTGGCTCCGTAAAGAAGGCACTTGAACAAATCGGGCAGCAGTCTGGCTCGCTTGTTGCTGAAGGCGGGAACGCTTATGCCCTGCCGTATGTAACTGGTCTGACAGATGCGCCAATGACCAGCAGTCGTTTCAAGCTGGAGGATGAAGAGATTCCATTCTATCAGCTCGTTGTACACGGCAGCATCGGTTATACGGGGACGCCATACAATCTCTCCACATATACCAATGCAAGGCAATATGTGTTGAAGCTGATTGAATATGGAGCCAGTCCTTACTTTGCATGGTTCAATGCGCCAAACCATGTTGTGAAAGAAACGGATTATGATGATCTCTACGCGGCGAATTATGAACAATGGATCGATCTGGCTGCCGAGATTTACAACGAGGTGAACCAGGTGAACCAGCCGTTTGCCGGACGTTCCATGATGTCCCATGAATCCCTGGAGGAGGGCGTCTTCCGGACAACATATGAAGGTGGCGGGTTCGTAATCGTCAATTATAACGACTTCCCTGTAGAAGTTGACAACGATACAGTGGAAGCCCAAAGCTATGTGACTGGTGGTGAGCAGCTCTGAAGACGCTCCTGAAATGGAAATGGGGAAGTCGTACGTATGCTCAGCAGAAAGCCATGTGGGGCGTAATCTACGTGCTTCCCTGGCTCATTGGTTTTGTGTTGTTTTTCTTCATTCCGCTGTTAGCCTCTCTGCGATACAGCATGAGTACAATTCAGGCTAACGCGGAAGGCATAGCAATTCAGTTCAACGGTGTTGCCAATTATATTCAGGCGCTGACCGTCAATACAAGCTTTAACCGTGCGTTAATTGAGGCGATCACAGACGTGCTCATCAACGTACCGCTTATCGTTATATTCAGTCTGTTCCTTGCCGTCATCCTGAATCAGAAGTTCAGGGGCCGGGCTGTAGCGCGGTCGATCTTTTTCCTGCCCGTTATTCTGGCATCGGGAGTGATTATGACACTGGAGAGCACCAGCCTGATTGAAGCGGTTAATCAGAGCAGCACAGGTGGAAGCTCACTCGGGACATTTGAACTCGAAAATCTGATGGTTAACGCCGGAGTGAGCGATTGGATCGTTACGTATCTGAGCAGCGCCGTAGATCGGATCTATCAGATCGTCAGTCAATCCGGTGTACAGATTTTGATCTTTTTGGCAGGGATCCAGACGATTTCCCCTCAACTGTATGAGGCTTCGAAGATGGAAGGGGCAACGGGTTATGAAGCCTTTTGGAAAATTACGTTCCCAATGGTCAGCCCGCTTATTTTTGTCAATGCGATCTATACAATCATTGATTCGTTTGCCAATAACGCCATGACGGAACTGATCCGGGATACCGGCTTCGTCAAATTTGACTTTGGATTAAGTTCTGCCATGGCATGGGTTTACTTTCTGGCCATTGCCATCATTCTGGTTATCGTAAACATCATTTTCTCGAAGCGAGTCTTCTATCAAGATTAGAAAGGAGGGTGTCCCACGTGACAACATCACGATTATTATCGCTGGAGCATTGGAAAGGCTGGCTGTGGGCCATGATCCGATTCGTTCTGATTACCGGGCTTTCCTTCGTTATCCTGTTTCCCATATTTCAGAAGGTTTCCACATCCATCAAAGCTAAAGGTGATCTGTATTCGGCAGTGGTGGTGTGGATTCCACAGAACTTCTCCATCGACAATTTCAAAGAGGCGATACGCGTAATGGATTACTGGACAACGCTGTTTAATACGTTTGCGCTGTCTGCAACGACTACACTGCTGACTACAGCATCCTGTGCACTTGCAGGATACGGATTCGCCAGACTGAAATTCAGGGGAAGCAACTGGCTGTTTGCTGGTGTAATTCTGACGATTCTTGTACCGCCAACGACCATTCTCATCCCGGTATACCTGAATCTGAAAAGCTTTGACCTGATGGGGCTTATGACGCTTATAGCCGGCAAACCTGTTAATTTGCTTAACACCTATTGGCCGTTTATTCTGACGGCGATTACGGCCAATTCACTTAAGGCCGGCTTGTACATCTTTATCTTCCGGCAATTCTTCAGAGGTATTCCGAAGGAAGTGGAGGAGGCGGCCTATGTGGACGGCGCGGGCATCGGACGAACATTTTCAAGAATCATGCTGCCCAATGCCATTCCGTCCATGGTAACAGTCATGCTGTTTTCCTTCGTATGGCAGTGGAACGACAGCTTTTATACGACGACTTATCTGACTTCAAGTAAAGTCATGTCGACTCAGTTATCGTCCCTTCCGTATAATCTGGCCCAGCAGGTTACTGACGGTGCAGCTTCCCAAGCCGATCCGTTCTATCTGAGTATGATCCAGGATACAGGAATTCTTCTTGCCATTCTGCCTTTGATCATCATCTATTTGTTTGTGCAACGATATTTCGTAGAGAGTGTAGAGCGTACGGGAATCGTCGGTTAAGTTAAGTTCTTCTGTACGTTTGGAGTGGGATCAGACTGGAAGAGGGAGGAGGAACTTCATGCAACATTCCATCTGTGAAAAGGGGGCATGTAACGATCTCATGAACGTCTGCTCACAGCAGAACCGCGATCCTTCCCTGCGCAGGATCCCCCTGCTGGTGTGGAACGGGCTGCGGGAGCGGGCGCCGACCCTGAGCGATCTGTTTGATCAGAGATACTCTGACGGAGCTTACCTCGCATTATTGCAAGGCAATATATCAGATCAGGAGGAATTAAAGTGAAGAAGTTCATGACATCTTGTAAACTTGTACTCATTCTGGCTTTATTGATCACAATTGCTCCATGGGGAGGCAGCCGTGCCGAAGCATGGGTGGGCATGCCGATGGGCAAGCTGCACGTAAACGGCAAAAACCTGGTGAACAGCAACAACCAGCCTGTGCTACTGAACGGTTGGCATCAACCCTCAGGTGCCTACTGGACATATCAGGACAGCAATTATTATCTCAATCTGCACGGCAATAACCGTCATGCAGCTACACTGGCTTATCTGAAAGACATTACCGATACTTTTGCTGACACCAGCGCGAAGTACGGAAGCAATCATGGCTGGAATATGAATCAGGTGCGTCTGTTCATCGATCGTCAGGACATGGGAGATGTGGCTGCTGGTACATATAACTTTGCCGGTGTGCAGACCGTTACGCAAAATGTAATTATTCCGTACATTCAATATGCCAAAACAAAAGGTGTCTATGTTGTCCTGGGACTGGACTTCACACTGAAGGATGATCAGGCAACAACAACTGCCAACCTGCAAAAATTCAACGAAATCTGGGGTTATCTCGCTTCACGCCCGGAGATCAAAAGTGCAGACAACGTTCACTTCGAACTGATCAACGAACCGGTGAAATCCTATGCCAATGGACATTGGGGTGGATACAACGGGGAAAATGACTTTGTGGATCACTGGAATGACTTGCGTAATTTCCAAAATTCCATGATTTCAACAATTCGTAGCAAAGGTGCGGACAACGTCATCTGGGCGGCAGGTCTGGGATACAACCAATTTTACAGCTTGACGGCAAGCCATCCATTGACTGATCCGCTCAATAACTATGGATATGCGGTTCACTGGTACCCTGGTTATGGCGCATATGACAACTTCTCTATCCTGCAAGACCAGTGGAATACCAACGTGAAGGCAGCTGCTGACAAATATCCGATTAATATTACCGAGGTAACCTGGTTCAAAAACAAACCTGGCGATTCGGCCTATTGGAACTTGTTTAATGGTAGCAATGAAGGTTTTGGCACCAATACCAAAACGATTTTCAACGCATCAGGTAATGTCAGCATTGCAGCTCATATGAACGGATTCATTCTAAGTGAAGGACCACGAAGCTCCTTTGCCGACCCAACGGCTGGACTGAAATGGGATGGAGATGCTTCACGGAGTGCCATGGGACGATTCCTGTTCAACTGGTACCATGAACGTGCTCAGACTTACCCGGGCAGTGGACAAGGCGGCGGACCGACAACGGGTCTTGTATCCGGTGCAACTTATAAAATCGTAGCCCGGCATTCCAACAAAGTTGTTGATGTTCCTGGTGGTCAAAATGAAAATAATCTTCAGCTCCAGCAGTGGAGTGATCTGGGCGGTAACCCTCAGAAGTGGGTTCTGACCTCGATCGGCAGCGGCAACTATACACTGACAAGTGTGAACTCACCGGACAAAGTCATCGATATTCGCAACGGTACCCTCACCAATGGGGAAGCGGTTCAACTCATGAGCAATCTGAACACAACCGCTCAGCATTTTAAGGTCAACGATCTTGGTAACGGGTACTGGAGTATCATCAACGTGAACAGCAATAAAGCGATTGAAGTGGCAAACGCTTCCACTTCGGATGGAGCCTTGCTGCAGCAGAACACCTACACAGGTGCTACAAACCAACAATGGAAATTTGTTGCCGTTAGCAATTAATAAGCACAACATTAAACAAAAACCTCCCCAAGTCATTCCATGTCTTGGGGAGGTTTTTTGCGTTTATTTTTGATACTTTGTGATGGATGTCATGCGAAGGTAAAATACAACTATATTTGTGCGCTAACCCGCAGACCAACAATTATTTTCATGCAAGCATTGTACGCTACAGTATGTAAATGTACCATAAGGAAGAAGTTGTACCTTCACCAGGAAGAAATGCCCGGTGTATCATTGAACAGCTACCTTAACACAGAGAAATGTAAGCGCTCGATAAAAAAAGGGAGGGTACATATGCAGCTCCTATGGTCCAAATTTTCACCCGTGTTCCGCCGATTCCTCATTTCGTATCTTGTCATTCTGATGATTCCTCAAATTGCGGGATATGCCTCTTACCGAGCTTCTATTGAAGCGGCCCGTTCCAGTTCCATTGAAAACAGCTTGAAGTCGCTGAGTCTCGGGAAAGAGATCATTGAGCGTAACCTTCTTCAAGTTGAAGCCTTTACCAGGCAGCTTGCCGTCAATCCCGATTTGCAAAATTTAATTGCTGGCCCAAAGCCGCATGATCTCTACAATGTCTACGGTATGAACCGTATGCAGCGGAGCCTCTCCATGTACAGCAGTACCAATGATTACTTGTCCCATTTCTTCATTCACATACCAAACTACAATGCCATCATCACACCAAGAACTGTGTATTATCGTCCAGAGCATTATTATGCTGCCAATCAGCTGGACGGTATGTCGTTTGAACAATGGCATGACCAAATTCTCAAACAACCACACTTTAATGAAATCATACCGCTTCGAAACTATAAACGTGAAATACTCGGCACTGTGCTTGCAGACGTTCCCGCCATTACGTTTCTGCAATCTCTGCCTTTGAACAGCTTCAACAAACCGCAAGCGACGATTGGTGTCATGATTGATCAGGATCAGATGGCCAGCCTTACTCAAAATATTGTGGATCAATATGGCGGCTGGACTCTCGTCACTGATGCGGAAGGGCAGATCATTTTCTCCCATGGCATTGAACAAGCCGAAGCCGAGCAAATGGCACAGAGTCGCCAGAGAGAAGATAACGCTGCGGAAACGGAGCTGAACGTGCAGAATGTACAGCCTGGAAGTGATGGTCGGCTGCTGATATCGATGCAGTCCAGTCAAAATGGATGGAATTACATGGCAGGGATTCCGGAGAAAGCACTCATGACAAAAGCGGACCAAATCAAACAAGTCACGCTGGTCTTTACTTTGGCAACCATTGCCTTGGGACTGTTATTCGGGCTGGTTCTGGCCTATCGGAATAGTGCACCCGTTTACAGATTGTTGGCCTCTTTTAGGGAACAAATCACCGATTCCCCAGGCAGACGGGGCAATGAATATGATTTTTTGGCAAGCCATATTAACAATCTCATTGCTAATAACGACTCACTTAAAAACGCCATGAATGAGCAGATTCCGTTATTGAGAGACGGTTTTATCAAACGTTTGTTAACGGGAGAAGTCTATACCTCACTTGAGTTGGAGGTTATCTCATCCCAGGCGCACATTTCTCTTCATAGCAGCAAGGGCTTGGCAGGCTTAGTGAAGGTAAACGGATATGCCAATCCGGAGAGTGAAGAAACGATCCATGAACTGGGTGTCGCAAGGCTGCTCATCAAACAGGTACTTACAGAGTGGAATGCGCAGCTGCTGATCACGGATTGGGGAACAGACCAGATCGCTTTTGCCTGTCCATTGGATGAGAACCAACTGAATGAAACTATAGGGAGATGTGAAAAAGAGCTGAACACCTTGATGGAAGTGATCTACCGGGAGCATCGGATATCCACAACAATTGGCACAGGTGCAGCTTACGAGGTCTGGAATGATGCAGGGCGTTCCTTTGACGAAGCCAAACAAGCTCTGGATTATGCCATTCATATGGGAACAGATCATCTGGTGAGATTTGAAGATACGATGAAGGAAAATGAAATGTTCTATTATCCGATTGAGTCTGAACAGCGCCTGCTGAACACAATCAAAGTCGGTGAGCCTGAAGAGGCGATACGCATTCTGGAGCAATTGTTTCTTCGTAATTTAGAGGAGCGGGAACTGTCCTACGAGATGACACAGCAGTTCATCATGGAGCTGAAGGGGACTTTTCTGAAGCTGGACGAACCAAAATTCAAGTTGGATGCCTCCCTGCTGGAGGAATATAAAACCCGGGTGACATCCATTCAGATGACAGAAACGATTACTTCGCTGCGGGCAAAATTCAAACGGTTAACGGAAGACATCTGCGGTGATTTCCAGAGAAGAAGAGCAGGAGCACATGCGGATACTGTAAGCGAAATGATTTGTTTTATCCAACAACATTATGGGGATGCAAACTTGACGATCTATCGGATTGCCGAGCACATGAGCAAGTCCGAGAAGTTTATATCCCAACTGTTCAAAGAACATACGGGAGAGAATCTTTCCGATTATGTAGAACGGGTACGCATTGATGCTGCCTCGAACTTGTTGCACTCCACTGGTCAGACCATTGACGAGATAGCGGAGGCCACCGGGTATAACAGTGCACATTCATTCCGCCGAGCTTTCAAGCGGGTACGCGGCATTTCTCCGAGTGTATTTCGGAAAATGGACGTTCATAGCGGTTAATGTAGGCTGTTTCTCGGGAACTATATTCGCTTTTTGTACTTTCTCAGCGTAACTGTACCTTTACGCATCCCCAGCGCAATCTTATGATTACTCAAAAAAGTAAGCGCTACCAAGTTGAGCTGAAGTTCAGCACGATTTGGAGCCAAGAATGGGGGGATGATTCTGAGAACCACAATGACCAGTGAATCAAAGTCCGTGAAGAAACCAAGTAAAGCGTTTGCCTTGAAGCAAGCATTATCCAGAAGCTGGAGGCGACATTGGCAGCTATATCTGCTGATCCTGCCACCGATTGCTTACTTTATTATTTTCAAGTATGTACCCATGGTGAATGCGGTCCTGGCATTTAAAGATTACAACGTCATCAAGGGGATCTGGGGCAGTCCGTGGGCCGGAACCAAGTATTTCGAATTACTTTTTAAAAATCCGGCGTTTGTCATGCTGATCAAGAACACGCTCTACATTTCGTTTTACAGCCTGATCGTTGGTTTCCCGATTCCTATATTACTGGCGCTCGCGCTGAACGAAATCAAAAACATACGATTCAAAAAAACAGTACAAATGGTGACGTATGCTCCATATTTCATCTCTACCGTTGTTATGGTCTCCATCATTATGCTCTTTCTGTCTCCTAGGCTGGGTATTGTCAACACGATTGCAGGTGCCCTTGGTTTCGAAGCGGTGAATTTTCTCGGTGAGCCTGGACTGTTTCGATCCATCTACGTATTCTCCGATGTGTGGCAGGGAATGGGGTACTCCGCTGTGATATATCTGGCTGCTCTGGCAGGTGTTGATCCATCCCTGTATGAAGCCGCCAAAGTGGACGGAGCCAACCGAATACAGAAAATCATCAATGTTGATCTGCCTGGACTACTTCCGGCAGCCGTCATCATTCTGATCCTGAGTGTAGGGAATATCATGGCTGTTGGGTTCGAAAAAATATATTTGCTGCAAAATCCGCTCAACCTGTCTGCTTCGGAGATCATCTCCACGTATGTCTATAAAATAGGATTGCTGAATGCCAATTACAGCTTCGCTACTGCGGTTGGCCTGTTCAACTCGGTGATTAACCTGATTCTGCTATTAATTGTAAACGCGGTTGCCAAGCGACTGTCCAATACAAGCTTATGGTAACGGGAGCGAAAGGAGGAGAATCAACCCATGCCTAACACACAGACAAATGCAGGTCGTTCGCGGATCAAGAGCAGCAGTACGATTCGTGAATCCTGGGGAGACCGCGTATTTATAACGGTTGTTTACTTCATGTTGACAGTGGTGCTGATTGCCGTGCTGTATCCCTTGATATATATTGTGAGTTCTTCGCTCAGCAGCCCTGCTGCCGTCTCCTCGGGAAAAGTCTGGTTGTGGCCCATTGACCTGACGTTTGACGGTTACAAGTCTGTATTGCGGAATGATCAAGTCCTTACCGGGTATGCCAATTCCCTTTTTTATACAGCCTGCGGCACCTTCATCAGCGTGGCACTGACCATTATGATTGCTTATCCATTATCCAAAAAAACGTTTGTTGGTCGCAGCTCGTTAATGATGTTTATTACCTTCACCATGTTGTTCTCAGGCGGTTTGATCCCTACCTATCTGGTGGTCAAAACCATGGGACTGATTGATACCCGCTGGGCGTTGCTGATTCCCAATGCCGTCTGGGTATGGCAAGTCATCATTGCCCGCACCTTTTTTCAGAATTCGATACCGGAAGAATTGTCCGAAGCAGCAGACATCGATGGCTGCAGTGACATCCGGTTTATCTTCAGTATTATCCTGCCACTCGCCAAACCGATTATCGCCGTGTTGTCACTTATGTACGCTGTCGGTCAGTGGAATGCATACTTTGACGCCCTCATCTATCTGAAATCACAGTCGCTCTATCCGCTACAGCTGATATTACGCAGCATTCTTATTCTGAACAGCAGTACGGGGAGCATGGATGCATCGGAAATGATCAAACAGCAGCAGATGGCTGAACTCATGAAGTACTCGTTAATTGTGATGGCCAGCTTGCCGGTGCTAATCATCTATCCTTTTGTTCAACGGTATTTCGTGCAAGGTATGCTGATTGGCTCAGTTAAAGGATAAGTTCATTTTTTCTATTATTCATGAAGGAGAGGATTATATTGAAAAAAGCGGGATTCATCATTCTTGCCTGTATGCTGTTTACCTCGTTGGTACTTGCCGGATGTTCAAGCTCTGATAAGGGGAACGGGGAAGGCAGCGATCCGTCAGGCAAGACGGCCATTAATGTGTTTGCTCACCAGGGTTCGGATACCAACCTGTCCACTAACAAATTCACGAAGAAAATGGAAGAGAAGTTTGATATTCAGTTCAACTGGACTACGGTTCCATTCGACGGTGCAGCGGAGAAAAGACAGATTTCACTGGCTTCCGGTGATTATCCGGACTTGTATCTGCTCATCCCTTGGGTAGATCGTTTCTCCCAGACAGACTTGTTGAAGTTTGGTCAGCAGGGGGTTATTTTGCCGCTGAATGATCTGATTGAGGAGCATGCTCCCAATATTAAAAAAGTACTTGAGAGCAATGACTATTATCGGGCCATGAACACTGCTCCTGACGGAAATATCTATGGTCTGACGGGTCTGAATGAATGTTTTCACTGTTCATACCCAAACAAGATGTGGGTCAACACCAAATGGATGGAACAACTGGGCCTGACCGAACCCACGACGACAGAAGAATTTAAGGAAATGCTTCGGGCATTTAAAACGAAAGACCCGAACGGGAACGGCAAAGCCGACGAAGTACCGCTAAGCGGTTCGACTGAAAATTTCGGTGTGCACATTATTCCGTACTTGATGAACGGTTTTATCTATGACGACGATCGGAATTATCTCATTGTCAATCAGGGGAAAGTGGAGACCGTAGTGAACAAACCGGAGTGGAAAGAAGGGCTTGCCTATATTAAATCCCTGTACGATGAAGGGTTGATTGATCCAGGGGCATTTACCCAAAACGTCGGGGCCTTCAAAAAAATTGGAGATAACGCTGATGCACAGCTTCTCGGTGCGGGAGCAGCGATGCATCCATCATTATTCGTAACCACTGCCGAAGGTTCTCCTTACGGGAATGATTATAATCCCATCCCTCCATTGAAGGGACCCCATGCTGCTTATGCTACGTACAACTATCCGATTGATCCCGGAGCGTCTTTTGTACTGACAAACAAAGCCAGTGAGGAAACACAGATCGCGGCCATAAAGCTGCTGGATTATCTCTATACCCAGGAAGGAACCATGGCATCATATCTGGGAGAAGAGGGCGTAAGCTGGCGCAAACCACAAGAAGGAGAAGTGGCGCTCAATGATCAGATTGAGCCGTTATATAAAGCCATTCCGCTTCCTTCTGGAGAAGAACCTCGTAATGACAGTTGGGCTGCATTAAGTCAGTACAATCATTATCAGGCATATCGGGACTCCGAAGTACAGGGGACAGACATCTATGCCAATGATGGTGGTGAGCGACGTCTCTATGAGGCGACATTGTTAATGGAGGGCAAGGAACCAAAAGAGATTTTCCCTCATTGGGCATTGTGGGTAGATCCGTCCCAAGCTGATGAAGCCAGCATGATGCAGACCAATCTCAAGGATTACATCGATCAGAACGCCCTGCAATTTATTACTGGCGCCAAAAGTCTGGATAAGGATTGGGATGAATATGTGAAAGGCCTGGAGGGATTGAACATTAATCGATATCTGGAGATTATGCAGTCTTCCTATGATACTTCTTCTGTCTCCAAATAATTAAAGTATCTGGATCATACAGAGCGGGAAAAGTTACTGCCTGTATTTGCACAACCAAACGCGTTCCCGGTTCGCAGTCAACATATGCGAGCCGGGAACGTTTTTTATTGATATAGATTAAATCGTAATATCGTTGCATTTTTCTTAAAATTCAGTGATTGAACCTGTCCTGCAAGCCAAATGTTCACAGGACAGGTTCAACGGCTCATGCACATTTCCTTAGTTTAGTACATGCGATATCTTCCGCTTAGAGCGAGCATGCTGAAAAAATACAGGCAATTGTCGTAATAACGTCGCTCTCCTTGACGCAGAGGTGTGTTCCAGAACTTGCGAACGAATGTGTCAGCATGTGGACCGTCCGCAGCCAGTGAAGCCATGGCATTGGTAGCCAGCAAACCTACAGGATGCAGTGAAGGTTCGTCGAAAGGTTCACCTTCTATTGTATAACGACGATAATCGGACATTTCAATATCACTGAAGAAGGATTGAATCCGATTGGATTGTTCGATCTGCCAGTGATCCTTGCGGAACCATTCCCAGTCCAGCGCTATATTTGCAGCAACACGGTAGGCATCACTGTAAAAATGTCTGAAATCACCATGCGGCTGTATTGGAGCCGGAGAGCCGTCATAGTTCGCATATTCAGGTGATAGTCCCGTTACGGGATGGCAGGCTGTATGAAGGTAAGCGCGACTAGCGGCCGCCGCTTCTTTCCAGAAGCGCTGATCTTCTTCATCCGCATATTTCGCGAATAGTTCATAAAAATGAGGCAGATGGTAAGATGGGTCGCTAAACGGTGTTTCTGGTATGAATTTGATCAGTTTTGTTTCCGGGTCCCACATGGGATCGCCTTCGCCGTCTTCGCCTTGATGTATACATGCACGAAGAATCTTGCGGGCTTGTGCCTTGTAATCATAAGGTTCAGCGCCATCGCCCCAGCGGTTGGAGGCAAAAAAAAGCGCCATGGCAAAAAACTCCTCACCATCAGGAGCAGGACCTTGCGAGAGTTGGGTTCCGTCAGGCTTGCAATGCCAGGCAAAATAATCTTTATAACGACCCGCTTTATGTTGCATAAACGAGTGTGAGAAATTCCAGAGTCGATCAAATTCTTCCTTTTTGTCCATCTGAACAGCCATCATCATGCCATAGGACATGCCCTCGGAGCGAACATCGAGATTACCAGTGTCCAGCAAATAACCCTTATCCTCACCCATGGGGTAATATATTCGAGTATTATCATCGCCGTAAAACAGCTCGTTCCATGTTTCTTCCAATCTATTCGTGATCTCATTCTCATCGTAGCCTAGCTTCAAGAACAGATTTGTATATGTACCCGTATCCCACGCGCCTTGACCCGTGATATTCATGAGTATCCTCCTTCATCAATGCGGTTTTTCAAAATTATAACATGGAAATAGTATACAAATTAAAGCGTTTACATGAAAAATTATAGGTGTTCATATCTGCATGTCATTGTACTCAAATTAAAATGATATATTGGTTAAAATCCTATACTTTGTCAGGTTGTTGTAAAATTATGTAAGGGATACACTTTGGGAGAAGGATCACATCTGATCTAATAATACAAGCTGTGATTCTTTAAAAGTTGTTTGAGGATGGTCAGAATCTAAACCGGAAGGATGTGATGATGATTTATGCTCCAGGATTCAGGAGATGCAGGTGAAAACACGGAATTCACTGCACCGCGCGATCCAGTTGGAGTGACAGCGTCGGCAGTCAAGCCCGCAATTGATTTTGGGTCACCTAGATATCGCGACATGATTGGCCGATCTCTTCTGAACAAAGGAAATAATGTCAGATTAAAACGAGCCATTGAGAAGGCAAAAAACGGCGAACCTGTCGTTATCGCTTATATTGGAGGCTCCATTACCCATGGTGCTGGTGCAGTACCTATTCATCTCCAAAGTTACGCTTATCGGTCGTATGAGTCGTTCAAGTTTATGTTTGCGCTTTCAAAAGATAGTCCGATTCATCTGATTAAAGCAGGTGTGGGTGGAACTCCTTCAGAACTGGGGATTGTACGTTATGATCGTGATGTGCTGAGGGGAGGTGCCGTTCAGCCGGATATTGTCATAATCGAATTCGCAGTCAATGACGCAGATGATGAAACCCAAGGTAAATGTTACGAGAGTCTGGTACTCAAAGCACTTACTGCCGATAACAAGCCAGCGGTCATCTTGTTATTCAGTGTATTCGAAAATGACTGGAATCTACAGGATCGTCTCGCTCCGGTAGGCTGGCATTATGATCTGCCAATGGTAAGTGTGAAAGATGCTGTCGTAGATCAGTTCAGCAAGACAAAAGGTGAAGGCAACGTTATTTCCAAAAAGCAATTTTTCCATGATATATATCATCCAACTAACATAGGGCATCGAATTATGGCCGATTGTTTGGAATATTTGTTCGACGTGACGAATCGTTCTGAGTGGGATGAGAAAGATCATCATATTGAAAAAGCTCCGCTAATTGGGAATGAATTTGTTAATGTGAAGCTGTTGGATCGGAAAAATGGCAATCATATTGCCCGAATCGATGCAGGCTCTTTTTGTAAAACGGACACGGATCTGCAGATGGCTGAGATGGATGCTCATGACTATGGTACACCTCAGTTCCCCAACAACTGGATGCGTACAGGAGAGGGAAAAGAGGATCAGAGTAGCTTTCGGATAAGTTTGCAGTGCAAACGCCTCATTCTGATCTTCAAGGATTCTGGTAACGATGAATTCGGAACTGCACATATCAAGGTAGATGGGGTATTTGTCCAAAAAGTCGATCCGCGTCAAGTAAACTGGACCCATTGCCATGCCACACTTCTGCTTAACGAAGAGCATGTGGGGGAGCACTCCATCGAGATCGAAATGGCGGAAGGCCATGAACATAAATGCTTCACCATTCTGGGTTTTGGCTATGTGGATTAACTGAAGACTGATAGTCACTCATATGTTCGGAGGAAAAGAGAATGGAATTGATCTCACCAGCAGTAACGGGATATGACCAGTATCGGGAGAATATACCACGTGGAGTCATGGAGACGGTAGAATATCCTTCCACCACGGTTGGCAATTCCCGTAAAGCGATGGTGTACACCCCACCAGAATTTTCTTCGACAACGATGTATCCTGTACTTTTTCTTTTGCATGGTATTGGCGGAGACGAAACCGAATGGCATACTCATGGTTCTCCGCAAATTATTCTCGATAATCTGTACAACGATAATATGCTTGAACCGATGGTTATTGTTTTCCCCAACGGTCGCGCAATGTCGAATGATCGAGCCGTAGGAGACCTGTTTGAACCTGAGAAAATCAAAGCATTTAAACGGTTCGAATCCGATCTGCTCAACGATTTGATACCTTACATGGAGTCGAACTACCCTTTGCATAAAAGCTGGGATAAAAGGGCGATTGCTGGTTTATCCATGGGTGGAGGTCAATCCTTAAATATCGGATTAAGTAATCTAGACCATTTTGCATGGATCGGTGCTTTCTCCGCAGCCCCAAATACCAGAAGTCCGGAGCTGCTTGTCCCTGATCTTTCGAAAGCGCCTTCATTACTCTCGCTGTTATGGATCTCTTGCGGTGAACAGGACAATCTTATAGAGATTAGTCTTGGGGTTCACCAATATTTGGCGCAACACGGAGTACCTCACATTTGGCATGAGGAAAGTGGAGGACATGATTGGCCCGTGTGGAAAAACGATCTGTATCTGTTTTCGCAACGTCTTTTCAAGTGAATTTGCTGAAGAACATTGATATCGGATTGTAGCATCAACCAAATCTATTAAAATATCAGGAGGTATAATCTATGTTTAAATTTAGCAAAAAATTGTTAACCGTTGTTCTTGCATCTGCCATGAGTTTTGGTGTCTTCGCAGCCACATCGAGCGCAGCAACAGATTATTGGCAAAATTGGACAGATGGCGGAGGAACGGTCAACGCCGTGAATGGATCGGGCGGGAATTACAGCGTGAATTGGCAAAATACCGGGAACTTTGTTGTCGGGAAAGGGTGGACATACGGTACGCCTAATCGAGTGGTCAATTATAATGCCGGCGTATTCTCTCCTTCAGGTAACGGCTATCTCACCTTCTATGGTTGGACTAGAAACGCTCTAATTGAATATTACGTGGTGGATAGCTGGGGAACGTATCGTCCTACCGGAACGTATAAGGGCTCGATGACTAGTGATGGCGGCACATATGACATCTATACAACGATGAGATACAATGCACCTTCCATTGATGGTACTCAGACTTTCCCTCAGTATTGGAGTGTTAGACAGACCAAGAAACCAATCGGAGTCAATTCTACCATCACGTTCAGTAATCATGTGAATGCATGGGCGAGCAAAGGGATGTACTTAGGCAACAGCTGGTCCTATCAGGTGATGGCAACGGAAGGTTATCAAAGTAGCGGAAGCGCAAACGTGACGGTTTGGTAAAAATGATGTGATGCAGTTCAACTTCTGCACCTGCATTTGAAATTCAATTTTCCGGTAGCGTTGAGTAACGTTATTCTCCAGACTAACGGACCTCGACGTTGCCGGATTTAAGCTAGTAAAGGAGAATAATTGAATGAAGAAGCTGGTATGGTTAACTTTAATCGCTATAGTTGTTAGTCTAAGTGCTTGTTCAGCAAGTAATACGAAATTAAGCGATGACTTGGTATTCGTCGAAGGAGGAGCCTTCAAGAGCAGTAAGCCAAGTCAGATCGATAGGAATGAAACGCTGGATTCCTTCTATATTGGCAAATACGAAGTAACTCAAAAAGAATGGATGGAGGTTATGGGGGAAAACCCTTCTGGCTTCAAGGGAGATGACCTGCCTGTTGAAATGGTCAGCTGGTATGATGCAGTGGAATACTGTAATCAAAAAAGTATAAAAGAAAACCTGAAACCTTATTACAATATAGATAAAGACAACCAGGACACGAATAATCACAATGAAAATGACACTATAAAATGGAATGTAACGATCAACGAGGGCGCCAACGGTTACCGTTTACCCACAGAGGCAGAATGGGAATACGCTGCAAGCGGAGGTCAAAAGAGCTTAAATTACACATACAGCGGAAGTAACAATCCTGATGAAGTTGCTTGGTACTGGGTAAATGCCGGCGAGAACATTCTGACGGGTGACTGGAGCTGGCCCGCTATTGAGAGCAATCGTAATCAAACCAAAAAAGTCGGAACTCAGAAGGCGAATGAGTTAGGAATCTATGATATGTCTGGGAATGTGAGAGAATGGTGCTGGGACTGGTACAGCGATTCGGAGAGTCCAAATCAAACTTGGCGAGTTGTGAAAGGCGGAGGCTGGATCGGCGGTGTCAATAACAATGAAATATCATTTCGAGGCAAATTTGATGCAAATGGTTTTGGTCCCGATCAAGGATTCCGTATTGTACGTGGAGAATGAAAACTCTTTTTCCTGGCAATAGATTACTTCTGAGCTAAACCTATACTTTGTCGGGTGAAAACCTATAGTTTAACAGGTTGTTGTACCAAAATGTAAGCGTTACACTTGAATTGTTATCCCGGCGCTTCGCTAAAATCGGAGCGTTCTTATAGTACGGTCCGATGGAACCATGTTCTATGTTATTGATAAATGACGATGAGACTGGTAGAAATTTTGTTCTCCAAGTTGTGCGAGCAGACAACAATCCTGCTGTTGTTCTGCTGTTTAGCGTTTTCAGAACAACTGGAATCTACCTATTGATACAGATAAAATACATGCAGCTGATCAAGGATAAAAGTGAGGTGAGCTAATGTACAAGGTCATTGTCGCTGACGATGAGCCGTTTATGCTAGAAGGATGGAGAACGATGATTGACTGGCGAGCTTGTGGATATGAACTCTGCGGAACGGCAACGGATGGGGAGGAAGCACTTGCTCTATTCAACTCGGTTGAACCGGATCTTGTCGTCACTGATATTCAAATGCCTGTTATGGATGGTCTTGGTTTGATTCACACCTTGCGAGAAGATCTCGCCTATACCTCTAAAATTGTTATCGTTACAGGATACTCCGATTTTAATTACGCGAAGCAAGCCATACGTTATCAGGTCGATCAGTACGTGCTTAAACCTCTTGTTCCCGAGGAGATTCATCAAATCCTTATGGACATGATTGAACCTCTGGACAAACGCAGAAATGAGCAAAAACAGCAAAATGGAGTCATGGTTACAGATGAAGCCTATGAGAATCATCTTAATGAATATCGAATAAACGAAGAATATGATTTAGAGCAAATGATGAATATCTCCAAAGAGATCTTGGCGTTGATTGAAGCAGAAAACACGTATTCCATCGATATTGCAGTGAGTGCACTGTTAGAGAAAAGTGAGAAAGCAGAGGTTTCGTTGGAATGGATACATCATGTCATTCGATATATCCATGGGGAGTTGCTACGTAAATATGGAAAAAGAGAGGGTTGCAGAGAAATACTATGTGAAAAAGAATGGCATGAGGCTGCGAGTTGGTCTTCCGGCACATTGCAAGACCTGTGTGTTCGACTATCCAAGCAACTTTCCCAGTCTGAATTGAACCAAAAGACGGGTACGGGAGGGCTGGTTGCAGAAGCAGTGAATGAATTGAAGCAACACTATCGAAGTAAAATTAAATTACAAGATGTAGCTAATCGTATTCACGTGAATTCTGCCTACCTGGGTCAACAGTTCAAGCGGGAGATGGGGGTCAGTTTCAGTGACTATGTGCACCAGCTTCGTGTTGAGGAGGCCCGTAAACTCCTGCGACGTACCAATATGAAGATCACTGACATTGCATTCAGGCTAGGATATCATGATGCTGAATATTTCACCCAAAAGTTCAGAGCGCATACAGGGGAGCTTCCGTCAGTCTATAAAAACAAAAACCAAGGGTGATTATATGCGTCATAAATTCTGGATGTTCAGTAAGGTTAATGATATTCCCCTCCGATCCAAATTTCTGCTTATTTATGTACTTAGTATTCTCCTTCCTGTAATAACGATTAATATCTTCTTTTATGAACGAACCTCTGCGGATATCAAGATTAGAGAACAGGAAAATCTGCGTAAATCCATCGACAGGGCTGCGGGGGAACTGCTAGGCATGATTGATGAGAGCGTTGCCCTGAGCCGAATTATTGCAGCAGACGATTCGCTCTATGAGGCACTGGATCGGACCTATCACTCCCCCGTGGATTATTACAACGTCTACCATGCATTCCTGCGAGATAAATTAACACGGTACATGTCAGCGAATATTCTGGAGGTGCGTATCTATACAGATAACGATACCATTCAGACGGGCAGTCATTATATCGTGATGAAAGACAAGAATGTACTCCCTGGATTGAAACAGCTGAAATCCACCAGTGGAGGCATTCTTGTCGTTGATTATATTGAGCCATCCGGATTCAACGCGGGAAGAAGAATCAGTGTGATTGGCAAAATGGATACCTATACTTCCTATGCCAATTACAACAAGTATTCCAAGATTGATCTGGAACTTAGCCGGGTGTACAGCATTTTAAATCGTGAATCAGACAGTCTTCAGCTGCGTCTGGTGGACAGCAACAATCGAACTGTCGTTTCAAGTGGGGAGTTCAGCGAAACCGACTTATCCCCCCTTGATAATGAATCAATGCTCAAGGAATCTGGAGATTCTGCTTACACGCTCGAAAAATCGTTGGGGAATCTAGCCTACCTAAAAGGTTGGAAATTGATTGGAGTTGCCGATACGCGTCACCTTGACCACCTTTTGCAAGAAGCCTTTAAATCAATTCTGGGGTTGCTCGCATTAAGTATCGTGGTCCCCTCTGTATTGATCTACATTATTTTGCGTTCCTACCACTATCGGATTCGCAAGTTATCCAGACATATGGAGAAGGTTCGTAACGAACGATTCGATCTGATTGAAATTCACGAAGGCCGCGACGAAATTGGCGGGCTTATTCGTACATTTAACATCATGATTGGTAAAATTCATACGCTGATTAATGACGTATATAAACTGGAAATCCGCCAAAAAGATCTGGAGCTGGATCAAGTGAGGACTGAATTGTCCATGCTCCAGAGTCAGATGAATCCCCATTTTTTATTTAACACTTTGAATGCCTTGCTGGTCGTTAGTACGAAGAATGGATATACAGAAGTAATTGAGATTATTAAAAGTCTGTCCAAACTGATGCGACAGTTGCTCAGTCATTCTGACAATTTGATTCCTTTGCAAGAAGAGCTGCAATTTACGAATCTTTATCTCCAGATTGAGAAGTTTCGCTTTGGAGAGCTGTTTGATTACACCTTCGAGGTTGATCCTGATGCAGCTTCGTTGCTCATTCCCCGCATGAGTATTCAACCGCTCGTCGAAAATGCCTGCAAACACGGCTTGCAGGCGCGAAAAAATGGAAGAGAGATCAAGATAACGGCGAGTCGAAACGCTTCTGAACTGGTTATTCAGGTGATCGATAATGGAATCGGTATGGATGCAGGGAGACTAACCGAGCTCCTGCGAGATATTCGTTCTGAAAGACCCAGGAACGGCGAGCATGTAGGACTCCGCAATGTCTACCGCAGGTTGGAACTCTTTTATGAAGGAAATGCGATATTTGATCTAAGCAGTGTACCTGGAAAGGAAACTATTGCAGGGTACCGTATACCGATCTCCAAGCTGGAACAGAGGAAATAGGAGGTAAACTCTCATGTATAAAGTATTATTAGTCGATGATGAACCTTATGCAATTGAAGGGTTACAGCTTCTGATCAATTGGGAAAAGTATGGTTTTGAAATCAGAGGCGTGTGCGCCAACGGTGAGGAAGCCATTCGGATGATGGAACAAGATCGACCTGATCTCGTGGTGACAGACATTCGTATGCCTGTGATGAATGGGCTGGAACTTGTAGAAGAAGCACGACGATTGGAACATGAGTCTGTGCTGTTTGTCATCACGAGTGGATACAGTGACTTTAATTATGCCAGACAAGCTATTCGATTAGGTGTCTCCAACTATTTAACCAAACCGGTTGATAGTACAGAAGCAGAGGATATGTTGGTCCGTCTCCGTATGCAATTGCAGGAGCGTGAAACCCAGGAGCGTATAAGGGAACATGCAAACGAGCAAAGGATCAAAGCGTTTTTGTCCGCACTGATTAAGGATAAGCAAAATATATCGGAGGAGGAGATGTCAGAGATACTTCCTCGTTTAAACAAGTCCCATTGGGCATACCTGCGGATAGCCTTTCAGGGAGATATTCAGGAAGTCTGTTCAGTAGTCGAACAAACGGCTGAAGAAACAACTTGCTGTTATGTGATAGACAGAACAAGAGACTCATTGGGACTAGTATGGGGGGAGGAAACGAATGATAGAAATGAGACGTTTGAAGCAATTAAAGCTTTTACCCAGCGTTTGATGAATAATATGCAACATAACGGCTGCGGAGATATTCATATCGCGGTTGGATTAACGGTCAACAAACTGGAGCATTTATCTGAATCCTTCCGCTCCGCTCAGGAAGTTGGGCGTTATTTATTTTTTAACCAAGAGCGTCTTTTGTTTGCCGAAGATATTCAGCTGGAGAATTGGCAGTTTGATCCGGAAACGCTGTCAGAGGTGGACCATATTTGCGATTTGCTTGAAAACGGTTCTGTGGAGGAACTCTCATCTGCGATTCGGAGTGCTTTTGAACTGTTTGTACAGATGAAGGCTGCGCCAGAGATTGTACATATTTTCTCTACCCATATTATATTCCGCGGATTGTCCCTGTGCAGAGAATTAGGAGGAGAACCTAATGCTCTAATGAACGAATTGGCGAGCGGAATTCTGGAGAAGGGCCATCGAAATATAGAAGAGGTTGCTAACAATCTGGAACATTTCTGTTTGCAATGCAAGTCAGCACTGGCGATTTTCCGGGAGAGGCAAATGGGTGGTATTCAGGCAACGGTTGCTGAATATGTGCAGATGCATTACAGAGAGACATTTACGATCCAGGAGCTCGCAGAACGATTTTACGTGAATCCTGTCCATTTAGGGCAATCCTTTTTGCGAAAGTATGGTAAGGGTGTAATCGAGGTAGTACATGATCTAAGAATGGAAGAAGCGAAGCGTCTGCTCCAGCAGACGAATCAAACATCAAGTGCGATTGCGGAGCAAGTTGGGTACCGCAGTTACCAGCATTTTCTCAGACACTTCGAAAAACGAACAGCCATGAAACCAGTAGAATACAGGCAAACGTATGCGAATTGATCCATGAAAAAGAAGAACCCCTCCTGAATAAGACCTACAATTACAGGGGGGTAGACCTTAAATGTATATATTTTGTAACCGCATACATTTCTTCATACTAAAAACAGTAAGACATACCACTTCCAAGGAGGGCAAGTACATGGGGGGACTTAAGAAAAAGAAGCTTTGGGGTTCCGTATCACTCGTTCTGGCTTTGAGTTTGGCACTGGCAGGATGCAGCGGTGACAATGAGAAAGCGACTACAAAGGATGGGAAAGAGGTACTGAACATCTCGGCCTTTATCGGAACGCCAAATCAGGCGCCAGCTAAAGATAACCGAATCTACAAGAAGATTCAGGATGAACTCGGCGTTAATCTTGAGATGGAGTTTCTAGTAGGTGATCTTCAACAGAAGTTGGGCGTTATGATTGCCGGGGGCGATTTCCCGGATCTGATCACAGCAGACACCAAGTTGGTCTCAGCGGGTGCGGTTATTCCGCTCGAAGATCTCATTGAAGAGCATGCACCTAATCTGAAGAAACATTTCGGTAAAGACTGGAACCGGATGAAAGATTCCAGTGACGGACATATTTACTGGTTGCCTAACTATGGAGTGTATACAGGGGAGTTCATTAGTAACTATTATTCTGGTCCTGCATTCTGGATCCAAAAGTCCATACTGAAGGATGCCGGGTACCCAACTCCTAAAACGTTGGATGATTTCACAAAGTTGATCCGTGATTATGCAGCCAAGAATCCAACTATTGATGGTCAACCGACGATTGGTTTCACTACATTGGCTTCAGACTGGCGGACGTTCCCTTTGCTTAACCCACCTGAACATCTTACGGGTCACCCCAATGATGGGGGCGTAGTCGTAGATGATAGTGGAGTCGCAACCGTGTTTGCCGACAAAGATATCTCCAAACGGTATTATAAAGAACTAAACAATCTGTACAACGAGGGATTGCTGGATAAAGAAGCCTTTGTTCAGAACTACGATCAATATCTGGCCAAAATTTCTTCGGGACGTGTGCTTAGTATGTTCGACCAGCACTGGAATTTCCAAGCCGGCGAAGACCCACTCGTAGCACAAGGGAAAATTGGCCAGACATACGTAGGCTTCCCGCTTGTCTATGATACAAGTATCACAGATCATTATCTGGATCGTCCGGTCATTAACTTGAACAATGGTTTTGGTATCAGTAAAGATGCCGAAGACCCTGTCGCACTCATCAAATTCCTCGATAAGCTTATGGACGAGAAGTACCAGAAGCTCTTGTCATGGGGTGAAGAGGGTGTAGACTATCAAGTGAATGAAGAGGGAAGATTCTATCGTACACCAGAGCAACGGACAGAGCAGGATGATCCAGCATGGAGATTGGTTAACAAAGCTGAAGGTTTCTACGCTGCTGCACCGAAGCTCGAAGGAACATTTGAAGATGGCAATGCAATTGGAGCGATCAACCAACCTGAGGAATTCTATGACAACCTCAAACCGGAAGATAAAGAACTTCTGGATGCATACGGCTTCAAAACGTGGAGTGACTTCTTCTCTCCTGCACCAGAAAATCCAGTGTACTATCCAGCATGGCAGGTCGATCTGAAAGAAGGCTCTGATGCTGCGGTAGCGAACAAACAAATGACAGACACTTCATTGAAATTCTTGCCTAAAGCAATCATGTCAAAACCGAATGAGTTCGATAACATTTGGACTGAATATGTAGACGCTTACAAGAAGATCGATGTCAAATCCTATGAAGATCGAATTAATGATCAACTGAAATGGAGAATCGAGAACTGGTCTGTTAAATAAAAAAATGCGGCAATGATTCTCTCGGAAGGTATCAACCAAAGGATTACTCAGGCGAGTGCCTTCCGGGGACATCATGCTTAAAGTCGCTGCAAGCCAATAGGAGGAGTGAAAGATGGCGAACACGCCTGGAGCCATACCAGAGCAAACCACCCGTACAGTCGTTCCCAAGGCACCACTGTTAAAACGATTGCGCGGACAAAGACAACTCATGTTCATGTCATTGCCCATCGTTGCGTACATTCTCGTATTCTCGTATTATCCCATTTGGGGCTGGGTTATGGCCTTTCAGAATTACAGTCCTGCGAAGAGTTTCACCCAGCAGGAATGGGTCGGGCTCAAACACTTTAAGTTTTTGTTAACAGACGATGCATTTCTTAACGTGCTTCGTAATACCATTGCGATGAGCGTCATCAATATGGTGCTCGGATTTGCGACAGCAATTATATTTGCCATTTTACTTAATGAGATTAAACATAAGTTATACAAACGAACCATTCAAACAATATCGTATTTACCTCACTTTCTCTCATGGATTATTGTGACAGGTATCGTAGCAAGTTCACTATCTGTAGATGGTGGTATTGTGAATGTGGTACTCATGAAGCTGCATATCATTCAAGAACCTATCATGTGGCTTAGCGTTCCGGAATACTTCTGGGGCATTGTAGGCGCATCCCATGTATGGAAAGAAGTTGGCTGGAATGCCATTATTTATTTGGCGGCCATCACGTCTATCGATCCTTCCCTCTATGAAGCGGCAGAGATTGATGGTGCGAACCGATATAAGAAAATGCTGTATGTGACCTTACCCGGAATCAAATCCATTGTTATCATTTTGCTGATCATGAATATGGGCTGGATTTTGGAAGCTGGATTCGAGGTTCAGTATCTGTTAGGTAATGGTGTGGTTGTCGACTGGTCACAGACGATAGATATATTTGTCCTGAAGTACGGACTACAGATCGGGAATTATTCTTTGGCTACTGCGGCAGGTATCTTCAAAACAGTAGTTAGTATCACGCTGATCTTTGCGGCGAATTCAATTTCCAAACGGCTCGGGGAAGACCGATTAATATAAGGGGGACTAGAGATGGGAATCAATAAATCTCGGCTTGAACCGATTGTCTTCCATACGTTAAATGGTATACTGATGATCGCAATCGCGATTGTTACCCTGTATCCGTTTGTGAATACACTCGCCGTATCATTCAATGCCGGTAATGACACCATCCGGGGTGGGATTTATCTGTGGCCTCGGGTATGGACAGATCAAAACTACAGAGCAGTATTTGCAGGAGGGACCATCTTCAGCGCCTTTGGTATATCTGTGGCGAGAACGGTTTTGGGGACAGTTTTAAGTCTATTCTTAACCTCCATGCTGGCTTACACACTAAGCCGAAAAGATTATATATTACGAAAGCCCATTACCATTACAGTTGTTCTTACGATGTATTTTAGTGCAGGTCTTATTCCAACTTACTTCCTAATGAAAGATTTACATTTGTTAAACAACTTCCTGGTGTACATTATTCCTGGGCTGATCAGTGCCTTTAATATGATTGTTATTAGAACTTATATCCAGACACTACCCGAGGGATTGATCGAATCCGCCAAAATCGATGGTGCTGGAGATTTCAGAACATTCATTTCCATTATTCTACCGCTGTGCCAACCGGTTCTTGCTACTGTTGCACTGTTCATTGCAGTCGGTCAATGGAATTCTTGGTTTGATACGTTTCTGTATGCATCTTCCAAACAAAACCTAAGCACGCTGCAATATGAGTTGATGAAACTATTATCATCTTCTATGAATTCCAACAGCAGTGCAGCCGTTGCCAATGGTGCAGATCTTGGTGCTGCGCGTAACATGGTCACACCTGTATCTATTCGGGCAGCGATTACGATTGTTGCGGCATTACCCATCTTAGTCGTATATCCATTTTTGCAGAAGTATTTCGTTCATGGCTTGCAGCTTGGAGGGGTAAAAGAGTAAACTTAATGCAGTTCCAGATAACCGATCAAAAACGGTCACTAGGTGACCGTTTTTTTATGTTTTTTTAAACGGCGGGCCGTAGTATGTCAATTGCACACGAATCGAACTTATTCAATAATGTTGTTGACAATTAAATTAAAGTTACTATAATTTATATTTACTTGATTCACCAGTCAGTCTCTTTTCAGGGTGCCACTGCGCGCGAAAGCCCTATATCAAGAACTGTCCACAGCGCCTGACCATCCCGAGCTCTTACCATTTTATCAAGGAGACTGAAGAGAAAATGAAAGTATTAATCGTGGAAGACTCCATTTTCGTACAGAAATTACTTACAAAGCTGATTGTTGATCATATTCCAGAATGCGAGATTCAAATTGCTAACAATGGAGAGCAAGGATACAACCTATTTAAGGAATTTCAACCTGATTTTATAACCACTGACCTGCTGATGCCTGGTTTGAACGGACAAGAAATGCTTCGAATGATTCGAGAAACGGATAGCAATGTCAAAATTATTATCTTATCCGCAGATATTCAGAAGACAACTAGGGATGAAGTTGAAATGTTAGGCATTTCTGGTTTTTTGAATAAACCGTTAACCGCAGAGAAGGCAACTACCATGATTCAACTGATTCAGGCGGCCTATCATGCTGAATGATTTACAGAAGGATTTGCTTACTGAACTAGTGAACGTTTACGTGGGACAAGCGGCTAACATGTTGTCAGAGATTGTAGACAAGCGTATCGTTTTGAATATTCCGGAAGTGGAACTAATCTCCATCTCCGATGTTGATCCTGGAGATCGAAGATACAACATTTTCTTTAGTGAAGGTCACCTGTTTAGGTCATCCTTACAGTTCGGATACGAATTTCAGGGAAAAGCATTTCTGATGTTTCCTGTTGAGCAGGCTAAAGTATTGGCAAACATCTGTCTTGGAGAACTGGGTGAGAGCGTTATACCGAACGATCCGAACCTGATGGATACGGATTTGGACGTTTTGAAG
The DNA here is from genome assembly GCF_037977015.1 of Paenibacillus sp. FSL K6-1122. Classification (NCBI taxonomy): domain Bacteria; kingdom Bacillati; phylum Bacillota; class Bacilli; order Caryophanales; family Paenibacillaceae; genus Paenibacillus; species Paenibacillus sp. FSL K6-1122. The sequence continues at coordinate 3,579,762 of NZ_CP150272.1, forward strand.
GAAGTTAGCAATGTCCTGCTTAACGCCATTATTGGAGAATTCGGTAATTTCCTCGAGATCAAACTGGAATACGTCCTGCCTGATATTGAACTGATCTATGTCACCAATTCCGATCAACAAATATTGCTTCAGAATGAAGTTTATGTCCTGGTTTTACATACCTCGTTTTTACTTGCCGATACGGATGTGACAGGTATCATTGTCATAGCACTGAGTATGAACTCCATATCGAGCCTGCTGGCCAAAATGGACGCTTTGTTGGAGGCGGGCAATGGATAATCTTATTTCACAAGCTTTGAACAAAGCCCATATGGGAATAATGATCGTAGACAGGCATTTGAAAATTGTTGTGTGGAATGCCTGGTTGGAGCGCTTTACTGGCAAGAATGTAGAAGAGGTAGTAGGCTTGAACCTGCTTGAGGTCTGCCCACGGTTTAAGTCGAACATGTATTTAAATATTTTGCAAAATGCGCTGTATCATGGACAGAGCAGATTTTGCTCAAGCGCGTTACATAAGGCATTCATTCTTCCTAATGAAGGAGAGGATGAACAATTATTCAGACAAAATATGCATGTTGAACCGCTCTATCATGAAGATCGGAGTTATGCCCTTATTCAGATTACTGACATGACTAACACCAATACCAGGGTATATAAACTTAAAAATCTGATCAAAGAGCTGGAGACGGAGTACGCCAAAATCAAGATCTCCGAGAAAATCAGCAAGCATTTGTCTTTGCATGATCCACTTACCGGTCTGCCTAATCGTCTTGCTTATAATGACCGTCTTGCCTGGGCCATCAGTAATGCCAAAAGAAACCATAACAAACTAGCCGTCATGTTTGTGGATGCTGATGGGTTTAAACAAGTGAATGATACATATGGACACCATGTTGGCGATCAAGTGTTGCTGGAAATGGCAAAGCGATTAAGCGAAACAATTCCAAGTGCGGACACGGTAGCTCGGCTTGGCGGGGACGAATTCATCATTTTAAGCCATCTGAAAGATGATCACGATGCTGAAGTCATCGCCAAAAGATTGGAAGCTGCATTCAGTACCCATTTCAAAATTGCCGGAAACTATATTAACCTTTCGATGAGTATTGGTATCAGCCTATTTCCCAAGCATGGACAGGAGCCTTCCGAACTTCTGAGACATGCGGATGGAGCCATGTACAAGATTAAAAAGAATGGCAAGAATGGTTACGGAATTTATGAGCCTGAAAATGTTTAAGAAATCTAAGAGTGTCATTTAATAAAGTTGCTATAATAGCAACTTTATTTGTCTATACAATTAACATAAGAAAAAATATGTTTTTTCTATGAATAATATTTTTTTACATATGAAGATGAGAGAGTAGTTATTGAGTAATGTAGTAATCATTCAGCCAGTAATACTTATAAAGGAGTGTGCATATTGAATGTAATAGATGGGTCGATAATCGTACTTTTGCTGTTCAGTTTCTATATTCTATTACTGTACGGAATGCCGATTATCTTAATCATAGTGGGGTATTTCATATTTAAAGGGTACAAGAAGCGCAGGGGTGTGAAGACGAACGATAAGTCGGTGGCTCCTGATGGTCAGCAAGCTACTATTAAACCATAGATTAATGTTGATACCACGATATTGAGCGGGACCAGAGTAAGGCCCGATTGAGAGCCGCTATATTAGCGGCTTTTTTGGATTTTAAATAAGAAGAAGTCTGAAAGAGGCGATAGTCAGAACAGTACCAAAAGCAAGGAGAAAAACGCCTCTAAACTTGATGCCCATCATATCGTATTCATGAAGTTCATCCTTCGTACGATTAAAAGGCCATGAATTAGGTCGTCTCAGTGCTCTAACCCCAAAGAATAAACCAATCATTCCAAGCAACAGAAAGAAAAAGAAGAAAAACATATCATCCCCCCTTTAACAAAGATAAGTAATATGGAAACCTATTGATTTGCCTATGCTGGCTGAGAATACATACTTTATGAAGGGTTACGTGGTTTGAACATTTTGTAGAAGATCAAACTGTATACATACGCCATAACCATAGGTTTAAAATACGAAGCGTAAGACCAGATGATGTACCATCTATTAAAATACCACACTTTTCCGTAATCTTTGGCGATCCACTCTACAATAGTCAATATGAGAGCTGATACAACTGCTACTAACCATGGATGTGCTCGATGCCTGTTAATATAATATATCATAAGACATCCAGCCATAAGGAAGAGACCCACATCGAATGGCAGAGCTGAAAAGGAGCGATTCGTGAATTACGGAGCAAGGTGTCAAAAATATGTCTTTGATGTTAAGGCAAGAAAACTAGCGAATCTATTTCAAAAAAACTGGAACAGTGCTATGATATAAAAGGAAAATAAATCTAATTATTACAATAAATTTAATATATTTACAGAGAGGGATTAAAGATTGAAACTATAATCCAAATATTTTTTATTATGAGGAGGAGAAACTATGAATAAGAGAAAAACGAAGAAAGTTAGTACGGTAATGATTTGTATTCTATCGTTATTTTTGGCATCTTCAACAGTCCTGGCTAATACTGCATCTTCACCGTATAGTACACCCAAAATTAAGGGACACACGTACACTTTCACATCTGAAGTATGGACTCGAAATTTCACTACAGGTACGACTGCTGAAGCCGTTGCATCAGTGAAGGCTTCAGCAAGTGTTCCAAATGGATATATGGGAGCTATGGCTAGATTGTACACATCTGGCGGAAGCTTAACAGCTTCAAGTTCCATGACATATAATACGTCGAAAACCTCTAGTTTTTTTGTCTACTCTCCAAGAATAACGACTAAAACGACGTATTATGCTCAGAACGTTGGTGAATTCTATAATGGGAATGGATACACTCGTTATACTGGATACAAATCGCCAAACTTAAAGTTATCGAACGTAAATTCATCAAATGTTTTATTTGAAAACAACACTGAAACATCGGAAACGATTCACGAATTATTGCTTCAAACTAAATATGATGTCAATTCACAGGGCGATACCTATGGCTCAGCATTATCTGAACCAATCATTGGGGTTGAACCCGATTTGATTGCTGCAATTGGCACCAATGGAATCGAGGGTTATCTAAAAGCTGAAGATCTTACACCTAAAATCACTACCATCGAAGAAGCCTTGGCACAAACACAAGTGAATGGTACTGTTCGAACGATTCATTTGTATGATGTAGAAGGAGACAATATTATTGGAGAATTTGATGTAGTTACTGATTATAAAGTAGAATAGAAATTTTTCAGAGTAAAAGAGCCGCTAAATTGCGGCTTTTTTGGGTTAAGCTATCCATTTCAATTAAGTTGCTTAGCCGTATTCTTTTCCAAAGTCCTCCATCTTTTCAAGGATCGGTAGTAACTTCATTCCCTTGTCTGTTAACGAATACTCAACTCGTGGAGGAACTTCCGGATATACATCGCGTTGAATAACACCATCATTCTCTAACTCTTTAAGCTGCTTTGTAAGGGAGCCTTGAGACAGATCTCCAAGGAATTTTTTGATATCCGTATATCTCCGTGTTTCGTCTTTTAGGTACCATAAGATAAAATATTTCCAACGCCCAGAAAGGACATTCTGAGTAAAAGCTATGGCGTACATGTCACTTTTTCCATCTATAAACTCTTGTTCAAATCCTTCATTGCAAACTCTCATTCATATCACTCCTGATCCAAAGGTACAAAAAGATGTACTATGTTCATTTAAATTGCCCTCTTTGCTAATAAAACAAATACACCTATGATGGTGTCAACACCAAAACAATTTTAGTTTACCTAAAGTATGAAAGAATAATTAATGTTATCTCGATTGAATAGTTAGCAAGCTAAATAAATATATCATAGAAATGAGTGACTGATAAGAGCTGGAGACAAACCGATATTCGATCATACTGTAAATTTTAACAAGGGAGATGTTTAACAATGAGTAAAAAAATTCGTACAGGTATCATAGGGGCATCCATTAATAACGGGTGGGCGAGTGGAACACATATTCCAGCTATTCAGCATTTGGATGAGTTCGAGCTTACAGCGGTTGGGACAAGTAATATGGTGAGTGCAAAGGCAAGCGCAGAAGCTTTCAATGCAGATCACGGCTTTGATAATATGGAGGAGTTGGCTCAGCATCCTGATGTGGATATGGTCGTTGTCAGTATTAATGTCAAGGAACATTATAACGCCGTTAAAGCCGTCGTGCCTGCTGGCAAACCAATCTATTGTGAATGGCCACTGGGGTCGAATACAGAGGAAGCCTTGGAAATGCAGGAATGGATAGCGTCCGCACAACTGCCAAATGCGATTGGATTACAGGCTAGACAAGCCCCGGCCATTCAATATGTAAAAGATTTATTGGAAGAAGGTTATGTCGGTAAAGTGTTGTCTGCCAACCTGAAGATCTCTATAGATGGCATGGGTGGCGTTGGTGACAAGTCGACTGCGTACTTATATGACCGGAAAGTTGGAGGGAACTTGCTGACCATTGTAGGGGGCCATAATCTGGATGCCTTCACTTACATGCTTGGGGACTTTACAGAATTGTCTGCAACCACAGCTCAACAGTTTCCAGAAGTTGAATTGGTAGATATTCAGAAAGTCATCAAGAAAACAACGGATGATCAGATCATGATTACAGGGAAATTGACTAATGGGGCAGCAGCCAGTGTTCATATTCAAGGTGGAGTCAAACATCAGACAGGACTCACACTTGAAATTTTCGGAGACAACGGCACGATTGTTTTGAGCGCCCCTGCATCCATTCAATTCGGATCACATCAATTACGCGGTGCAGGATCTACGGACAACGAGCTTCGTGAACTACCCATTCCCGATGCCTATTACTCGGCTCCACATTCTCTATATAACGACTCCGGAATTGTTCTGAACATGGCTCAGGCCTATCGTAAGTTTGCCAAAGATATTCAAGGAGGTACTACCTTAGCACCTACTTTCGCGGATGCGGTGAAACTTCATCAGTTACTGGATGCCGTCGAGAAATCAGCCCAGACCGGTGAACGTCAATATCTATAACCCTCACTCATCGGAACAAAATCCGATCCATCCAGATACTTAGCATGCTAAATATATTCGCACTATTGAAAGGGCACACATATCTGTGCCTGTCCAGAACGAAGGAGAAAATCGTATGAAAAAAAGAAGTGAAATGCAACTGGCTTTACAGATGGTTTCGGGTTATGGAGCCGAATTTAGCGCATGGAGAATGCCTGGTACGGATCCTGCAGCTTACACCAATATGGATAGTTATGTAGAACGGGCTAAATTAGCTGAACAAGGAAAATTTCAAATGATTTTCATCGCTGACACTCCAGGATTATCCAATAATTTAGGCCCACAGACGCCTATGTTCCCTATGGACCCCATGTTGGCACTGATGGCAGTAGCAAGAGAGACACAACACATCGGGCTTGTGGCTACCCTCTCTACAACATTTAATTATCCCTACAACATTGCACGTCAGTTCAAAGCACTGGATGTTATCAGTCATGGACGTGTGGGATGGAATGCAGTTACCACATCCGATCCCCTAGCGGCTGCTAATTTCGGTGCCAGGGTTGAAAATCGCCAAGAGCGCTATGACAAGGCGCATGAAAGCATACAAATTGTTCAGGCCTTGTGGGGGAGTTGGGAACCAGACGCTTGGACGTTAGATGTAGAAGGAGGGGAATTTGCGGATATGGACAAAATCCAGCCTATTAACCTTCAGGGTCAATATTATGCATCTCGTGGTCCTTTGCCCATTCCGCCCTCTGAGCAAGGGCAGCCAGTGATTTTCCAGGCAGGGGGAGGAGGTGAAGGATTAGAATTAGCTGGGAAATATGCTTCGGGAGTGTACGCCAATCCTTATGATATTACTTCTGCCCTGGAACACAGACAAGCGATAAGGCAAAGTGCTGCCCGTTTTGGTCGAAACCCCGATGATATCAAAATGTTTGCTGGTTTTATGTTTTCTCTGGCTTCAACGGAGGAAGAAGCTCTGGATCGTCGGAAACAGCTTATGAGCTTTAACCCCCAGGAAATCCCCAGCAGGGTAAGTTACCTCGGATCCATGGTTGGTTTACCCTTATCGGTAAACTCAGTAGATATAGATCAACCTTTAGCGGCAGACTTGTTGAAAAACGCATATGCCAACCCCATGGACCCACGTTCTCCGAGAGCCTTAAAGTTATTAAAAGAAGGACTCTCTGTAAGGGATGTTCTCGCTCACGGGGTCATCAACTATCATCCGGTTGTTGCAGGCACCCCGACACAGGTTGCTGACTTCTTGGAAGAATGGTTTTTGGCTGAAGCATGTGACGGATTCTCAGTCGTGCCCGATGTATCTTTTGATGGCGTTGCAGATTTTGTGAATCAGGTAGTACCTATCTTGCAGGAACGCGGTTTGTTCCATAAGGAATATGAAGGAAAAACACTACGCGAGAATATGGGCGTTCCTTACGAATACGGATTGCAGGAACATGGAATCAACGAATAAAGGAGATTTTTTTAATGAATAACACAATTGAATTGCTTCATAACCATACATCGTTTCGTTCTTACACATCTCAACCCCTAACTGAGGAACAAATAGATGCAATATTTCAGGCAGCAAATCAAACTTCATCGTTCAGTCTTCTGCAGGCGGTATCCATTATACGCATCACAGATCCAGTACTTCGAAAAAAACTCAGACATCTGTGTGTCGATCAACCCTATATTGAAGAAGCGGCCGAATTCTGGATCTTCTGTGCAGATTTCAACCGAAATCATGAAATCGCTCCGGATGTGGATATTGAATATATTGAATTTCTGTTGATTGGTTCATTCGATGCTGGCCTGATGGCACAAAATGCGTTAACCGCGGCTGAATCGCTGGGACTTGGCGGAGTGTTCATTGGTGCGGTCAGAGCTAATATTAGCGAACTATCTGACGCATTGGATTTACCTAAATATGTTATCCCTCTGGTGGGGTTATGTATCGGTAATCCAGCTGGAGATAAGCCGGAACTGAAACCTCGACTCCCTCAATCCATGGTATTGCTTGATAATCAATACCAACCAATGGATCAAGAGAAATTAGCAATCTATGATGAGACCATGCTGAAGTACTATGAAAATCGTCCGACGAGAGCCCCTTTCACCGTAAAAAAAGTAAAAGGATGGAGTGACCATATCCAGGATCACCTCGAGAGAAGTATCCAACCGCAAATGATGGCCTATTTGAACAAGCAAGGTTTTGCCAAAAAATAAGGACTAAACCAATCTTTCGGGTGAAACTTGGATAGGAAAAGGCCCTTAAAGACGACACTAAGGTGAATTGACACCTGTATATCTCCATGATACATTTAGTCTGCTAAATATAATTCGGATGTTAGGGAGGGATCGTTCATGACAGATACAGTAGATTGTGAAATTCGACAGTCTTTAGATCGAATTACCTCCCAAATGCGACGAAATTATAGTGAATCTCTTCGGGAACTTAATCTCTATGTAGGACAAGATAATCTGTTGTATCGGCTGTGGTTGGGTGATGGGGTAACCCAGATGCAACTAAGTGAACATATGAAATGCGAACCACCAACGGTTACAAACATGGTCAAATCACTGGAACAGAACGGATTTATATATCGCAAACGTGATGTACAGGATGCAAGGATCATGCGTATCTTTCTAACCGATAAGGGCAAAGAATTAGAAAAACCGGTTGAGCATAAATGGAGAGAGCAACAAGAGAAACTACTTCAATCCATTTCTTCGGAAGATCGGCTGATATTGAGACAATTTATGCAACAAATGGAGCGAAATATCTTATAACTTATGCCAAGATTCACGTAATCTAAATAAATGAACGAAACAGAGCCGCTATTATAGCGGTTTTTTTATTGCCAATAGCTATATTTTCTTGCCCGGAACAAGAATTTGTACTGTCAGTTTCGGAATTCACGATTACATCTTTAATGCTGGGATAAGATTGTGATAATTCAAGTTAATTTTGTTCATTTAGATGCTTAAGAGATTACAGTACACTGAAAGAACATACAAACGGAACACACTAAACATGAAAATATGAGGAATTATAATTCGTTGGAGGTTTTAACGTGAAGACCAAAAATATCTGGTTTAATCAACCTGCTGGAACATGGGAAGAGGCATTACCTATCGGAAATGGAACTCTTGGAGGCATGATTTTTGGAAAAACACAGATCGAGAGAATTCAGCTTAATGAAGATAGTCTGTGGTATGGTGGTCCGATGCAGCGGAATAATCCTCAAGCACTTGAATCTTTATCTCAGATCAGAAGCCTGATTTTTGACGGTAAGATTAGGGAAGCAGAAGAACTCGCAGCAGATACTCTGGTAGGTGTTCCTGACGGGCAAAGGCATTATGAGCCATTAGGGGACTTCTATATCGCTATGGATCACAGTGAACATGAACCAAATGGATATCAAAGACATCTCGATCTGGAACAAGGCAAGGTAAACGTGGATTATACCGCAGATCAATCCATTTACAGCCGAGAATATTTTGCTAGCTACCCGGATCAAGTGCTCGTTGTTCATCTCAAATCTAGCGTGCCTGGAAAGTTATCTTTCTCCACTGTTTTTGGCAGGGGAACCGTTCTGGAATCAACATCCTATTCCGATATTCTTAAGCATCCTGTTGGTTTCCAATCCTATCTGGACCGGATCGAGAAGCGTGGAACGAATGACTTGATCATCCGGGGAAGAAGTGGGGGAGAAGAAGGAATCCGTTTTTGTTGTGCGATTCGCCTTATATCTGAAGGAGGGCAGGTTCATTATTCAAGCGGCCAGCTTTCTCTGAAGGATGGTAATTCAGCGACTATTCTAATCACGGCTTGCACGGATTTCCGAGTACCTAAGGAACAACTTGAAGCGGAGTGCCTCCGAAGAATTGAGGCCGCTTCAACAAAGCCATATAGCGAACTGCTCGCCGATCATGTCTCGGACTATCAATCCTTATTCGAAAAGATGGATATACATCTCGAAGATGAAAATAAAGATGTGATATGTTCCGAACTTCCAATCGATCAGCGCCTTGAACGGCTTAGAGCTGGTAAGCATGATCCGGAACTGATGAGTCTATACTTTCAATTTGGTCGTTATCTGCTTATCTCAAGCAGCCGTCCAGGTTCTTTACCGGCAAACCTTCAAGGGATTTGGAATAAAGACATGCTTCCTGTATGGGATAGCAAATATACGATTAATATTAATACACAGATGAACTACTGGCCTGCAGAAAGCTGCAATCTGTCTGAATGTCACGTTCCATTGTTTGATTTTATAGATCGACTGCAAGTCCGGGGAAAGGAAACCGCTAGAACCATGTATGGTTGCAAGGGATTCGTTGCTCATCACAACTCGGATATCTGGGCAGACGCTGCTCCGCAGGATGTATGCATGACATCGACGTTTTGGACTATGGGAGGAGCATGGCTTTCATTACATCTATGGGACCACTATGAATACAATAAGGATGTTCAATTTCTCAAAAAAGTTTACTCCACGATGAAAGATGCGGCTATGTTTATTCTGGATTATCTAATAGAGGATCCTTCCGGCAATTGGGTGATATGTCCTTCGTCCTCACCGGAAAATCGCTATATATTAGATAATGGAGAGTCGGGGGCTTTATGTTTTGGTGCTTCAATGGATAATCAGATTATTAGAGAACTCTTCACGCGTTGCATTGAAAGTACCCGAATATTGCAAGAAGATCAGGAATTTGGAGAAGTACTCCGTGGTGCTTTAACCAAAATACCGGAGGCCTCCATTGGCAAACATGGCCAGATCCAAGAATGGAGTAACGATTATGATGAATTGGAACCGGGCCACAGACATATTTCCCATTTATTCGCTTTGCATCCTGGAACGCAAATTACGTTGCAATCAACGCCTGACCTGGCCAAGGCAGCTCGTGTAACACTCGACAGAAGACTGGAACACGGTGGTGGACACACAGGATGGAGCAGGGCGTGGATTCTCAACATGTGGGCACGATTAGAGGAGTCGGAACTTGCACACGAAAACGTCGTGGAACTTCTACGTTCCTCCACGTTACCCAATCTGTTTTGTGACCATCCTCCATTTCAAATTGATGGGAACTTTGGAGGTACTGCAGGGATAGCAGAGATGCTTCTTCAGAGTCATAACGAAGTAATCAGATTGTTACCTGCTTTGCCATCAGCTTGGCCAAAAGGATATATTCGTGGTATTCGGGCTCGTGGCGGATTTGAAATAGATCTGGAATGGAATAATGGTCGTCTATTCAATACCAGAATTCGCTCTATTGCAGAATCAAGAGTAACCGTATCCTATCTGGACCAAAAGATAGAATTAACCTTTCCTGGCCCCAATTCAATAATTGAACTAAGAGGATACGACTGGAATAACAAATAAGAACTTACTGATTACCTGAGCGAATACCCGCTGACAAAATTGTCGGGCGAATTCGCTCTTTTTCTTTGCTGAGATAAGATATAGGCAAGAGTCGGCGTGTTTTTGCTCAATGCCATGTTTAAAGAAGACTTCCATATTTAACAAATTTACCAGGTGAAGTGCCGACCATCTTCGTGAAGCTGCGAATAAAATTGGCATAATCTCCAAAACCGGATTGATAACAGGCCTCTGTAATACTTAAACCTTCGATTAAATAAGATTTCGACAGCTCTATACGCCGACTAAGAATGTATCCTCGAATCGTGAGTCCGGTATGTTTTTTGAATTGTCGACTAATATAGCTGCTATTCGTGAACATAGCCTCTGACAATTGTTTGAGCGTCAGTTGCCTCGTCAGATTACATTCAATGTAATCCATCGTGTTTCGAACTAGTTCAGGCATAATATTCGTTGCAACAAAATCCGTATTTTGAAAAGTTAGATTCGTTAGAAGGAGTAGCTGTGTAATCAAAATATTCCCCAGAATATCCGCTCCATAGTCACTTGATGAGAGACACTGTTCAAGTTCGCCAGCTAATTGCAGCACTCGTTGAAGCTCTTCCTCTTCAAGATGTACGATATTACCCTTACCCTTGGGACGGTAGTCGAAACATGCGGATAAGTTGGTGCTTGAAGTAGACAAGCGGTTCAGATATGACTTTTTCAGATTTATGGTGATTCTCTCATATTCATTTTTGTCCAAGGCAAAGGAACGGTGCATCTCCTCCGGGTTAAGAACGAGCAGATCGCCACGTTGCAAATGGTAACAATGGTTCTCAATATAGAAGTTTACATTGCCACGAAGAAACAAGTAGAGTTCATATGCATTATGTCGATGATAAAACGTTCCCATATTATACGTGGTGGTGCGATGAAGGTACAACAGCTCATTCTGGATTGGATCAAACAGGTATTCTGAAGTCTCATTCATATCAGATATATGACCTCCTTGTCGTTTCGCGCAATAAATATAGCCGTTTGTGCAATGAAATTGCAGACGTGAACCTATAAAATGTAACCATCCTAGCATGATGGATACATAATTGCAAGCGTTTCCACTCAGGTGTGTACAACGCGATTGGAGGAAAAGATGGATCTGATTTTCACGGCTAGAAGTAGAGTGCAGGACAACGTAGAGTACACGGCATTGGACAAGCATGAACTTAAAGCTGACGTAAAAGTAATAAGCGGGAACGGTAGTGCAGAAGACCCGTGGCAAGCCGACATTCAGATTTACAACGAGGGACAGAATGCCTGGACAGGAGTTATTCATGTGGAAATGCCGTTGGACAAAAAGAATCCGAGATTTTTTTTGCCTGCATTTATGTATGGCCGCAACCGGGGCGAAGCGCCTCAGAATGTTCCAAATGAGTTCCCCAGGCTAAGGGAGGGCAGTCCTTCTCGTCCTTCATCACCCTGGTGGATGGTAAGAAGTGATCGTCTGTCTCATCCAGCTGCACTTATCTATGATGAAGGTCGGATTGTTGGTCTAAGCGCAAGTCCCTACTGGATCAATACAGGAAACCAGAAGCAACAATGGTATCCAGGAATGGAAGGAAACTTTGTGCAATATGGGGGATTCACATGTTCTATTGAAAAGGGTACGGTCGGATATACGTTGGGATATGAGAATGCTCCGTTGTTATTTATCAAATCCAGACTTGTCCACGAGCGAGCTGCCCTTGGAGAAAACTGTTTTGAACTTGCGGCAGGTGAATCGGTCAGGCTCACACTTGAACTATATAACTACGAGTCTGAATCAGAACTGGGCATCAATCCAGCACTGGAAACAATCTATAAGAGATATCACGAAAAACCAAGAGAAGGAAGTGACATTCAGACAACGGTAACGGATTTGTCCAATGCCATCTATGAGTATGCCTGGCTTCCGGAGGATCGTCATTATTCTACATTTGTATATGAAGATGCTGCTAAAACCAGTAGCTACCGATACAACAAAATTATCTCAATCAGTTGGACAAATGGTATGACCATAGCTGTACCAATGCTTATGGCCGCACTGCGCCTGAATAATGAGCCCATGCGACAGCAGGCGTTATCCTGTATTACCAATATTATCGAGAATGCCATGAATCCCGAATCCGGACTTCCGTATGACGCTTATCAGGATGGGATCTGGAGTGTTAAAGGCTGGTGGTTCGACGGCATGCGTACCCCAGGACATTCCTCTTACCTTGTAGCTCAAGCGATGTTCTACATTCTGAAAAGCTACGATTATGAGAAGCGCATTCGAAATGTGAGACACGATGATTGGCTTTCTTACGTCAAACAAATACTTGATCGTCTGGAGTGCACGAAAAATACGGATGGAGAATATCCCACCATTTTGTCAGAGCGGACCGGAGCAGGTCTTGAATATGATGCTTTTAGTGGAGTCTGGTGTCTTGCTGCCAAGGCATATCACTGTTGGTTAACCCATGATGAATCTTCTCTGGAAGAGCTCAGACGCAGTGAAGCCCACTATTACAACACCTATGTGCAACACATGGAATGTTACGGCGCTCCACTGGATGCGGACAAGGCAGTGGATTCGGAAGGCATTTTGGCTTACATCAAAGCTGTTCGGTTTCTGCACGCGTTGACCGGTGACGAGCTATATCTAGATCACATGAGAGATGCGATCAGTTATGAATTCAGCTTCAAATTTTGTTACAACTCACCTATTAAGATTCCTCCACTCAGTACATTAGGCTGGTCCAGTTCCGGGGGAAGTGTTACTTCAGTAGCTAATCCGCATATTCACCCCATGTCCAGCAATCTAGTGGATGAGCTGTTGTATTATGTTGGACAGCGGGAAGAGAATTATGTTCGTCAACGTATGATGGACACCATCGGGTGGGGTTGTCAGACCTATAATCGTTATGATCAAGAATTCGGCTATGGCAAAAAAGGATGGATGTCTGAACGCTTCTGTCATTCGGAAGGACTGGTCACTGAAAAATATGCGGATGGTACGCCAGCCAGCACCTGGTTTTGCCTGATGCCATGGGCTAGTGGATCGATCATTGAAGGCCTCGTTGGCGACTATTGGGATTATGCACGACATGAATGAATTTATTATGCAATAACTACAACAGTCACCATATTAGATTCCGCCGATAGGGAGACACGCTACCGGCGGTTTATTTTCGTTGGAGGAAAGGGGACACACGGATGTTAAAAGTATTACTGGTAGATGACGAGATGTATATACGAAAGGGGCTGTATGAACTCATAAATTGGATGGATCTTAATATGGAGATTATCGGAGAGGCAGAGAACGGTGTAGAGGCATTAAATCTGATTAAATGCCTGCAACCAGACGTGATTATTACAGATATCCGTATGCCAATCCTGGATGGACTGGAACTGATACGTGCCGTAGAGAAAATACCACATCTGGAACCTGTGTTCATTATCATCAGTGGTTATCATGACTTCAAATATGCACAGCAGGCAATCAGGTACGGTGTTCATGACTATATCCTGAAGCCTATTGATGATGAAGAACTGACGGCGACGTTGCAGAAGTCAGCTAATCTGATTTGCAATAAAAGAAAACATATTCTTTGGACTGAGGGACAGGCCAGTAACATCATGCTGGAGGATGTGATCAAAGGCCATGTACAGAAGGAGGATGAACATCGATATGCCGAGATGCTTGGCATCAATCGTAACTCCAGTCTGCTCATAACTTTGATTGAACTTCAGACCGGATTAGATGCAATTAAAATTACGATTGAACAGCTACGTGAAGCAGTACATTCTCTGGAGAGTAATTTATGTAAAATGTTCATCAGTGAGCAACAACGCGGCACGTTTGCTTTATTACTGTTGTGGCCTGATCATCATCAAGGAGACTCGGCGTTACAGGATAACCTGCATAATATTCATATAACACTGAGCAAAAGGTTCAACCTGGATATCGGTCTTTACGCAGGAACACTTGTCAAAGAAATTGGTGATGTCACACAATCCCTTATGGCGGCTGAAGAAGCAGCCAAGCATAAATATGCTGAAACTGGTGGTGTCGTACGTTATACGGAAATCAAGGACAAACCACTGTTTGTTTTCAATGTATACCAGGACGAGGTGGATCAATTAATTCTGAGCCTGGAAGAGGGGAATAGGTCAGCTTACCACAAGATTGTAGAAGAGAAATTCAAATTGTTTCATATGAATCGATTTTCTTCTCAGGCTGTATCGGGTTCTCTTTTGCGTTATATAACGGGTATTCTCGCTGTGGTCCACGAAATGGGTGGTAATGATGAAGGGTTGCAACAACTGAAGGAGCTGGCACAACAAAGTCATGAAGGTTGGAATTTACGACTATTGAAAGATGCTTTTCTCATCGCGCTGGAGGAAGCCGAGGATTATGTCTCTCATCTGCGGATGGAACGATCCAAAGGGGATATCAGCAAGATCAAACGATATATTGATGCAAATTATACCGAGAACATCAATCTCAAAAGCATTGCTGCGCTCTTCTATATGAATCCCGTTTATCTTGGGCGATTATTCCGCAAAAGCTACAATCAATATTTCAATGACTATCTGCTCAACCTGCGGATTCATGAAGCGAAGAAGTTATTGCGCCAGACGGATCTGAGAATGTACGAGGTTGCTGCACGTGTAGGATTTCAGAATGCGGATTATTTTGTAACCCAGTTTGAGAAACTGGTTAAGTTATCGCCTACAGAGTATCGCAATCTCCTTATGGGAAATGAGCAGCGAGGTGCACAATGCCAAGATGGAACCTGAATTACATGAAGCTTCGAGATAAGCTACTGCTTATGTATGTCTTATCTGTATTTATTCCCATCGTTGTCACCAATGTGGTGTTCTACAATGTCACATCCGCCAATATTCGTAGTCAGAAAACTCGTGATGCAGGCATGGCCTTGAACAATCTGAAGAACGACCTGCGAGTAACCATTGATCAGGGCGTCGGCCTCTCTTATTCGTTATATACTGACCCTGTATTCAATGACACCATCTCCCGTTCATTTCAGAGTCATTTTGAGTATATTGACGCTTATAATTCCTATCTAAAAGGGCAATTCTCCGGTCAAATGAATCAGGGAATTCGCTGGTATCAAGTGTATACCGATAATTCTACCATTTTATCTTCCGGTTATATTGATCGTTTAACTGACGATGTCCGCAACTCGGACTGGTACGTTCAATTTCAGGCATACTCCGCCCCTTATCCGGCATTGATCTCATCGGATCAGATGTTAAGTCTGGTTCAAAGGCTCGACAATCTGGACACTGGGGGGAGAGAGCAGTTACTTAAAATTGACCTGAATATGGATATGATCAAGCAGTATTTTCACAACAGCGGATTTGATGGAAAAGTGTATCTTCTTGATCCGGGGGGACACATCCAATTTTCAAATGATCCTACAGCAGAAGAAGCTCAGATAGGGAAACGTTACAGCGAGATCCAGTTTCCAAACAAAATGATTCCCTTTGAGATTACGTATACAGGTATTAACTATCTGGAAGGGTGGTCCCTGCATGGAGTGATGGATGAAGAAATTGTGTTGAAGGAGGTGCGGAAGTCCCGTTCCTTCGTCGTATGGCTGGCTTGCATTAATTTTGTCCTGCCTTCTATTATCATCGCGGCGATGTCCAGATCCATCCATGTCAGGCTGGTGCGTATTCTAAAACATATGAAAAAAGTAAAAACACAGAATTTCCAGACGATTCCGCCTGAAGATGCAAGAGATGAAATAGGTCAACTCACGATGGAATTTAATCGAATGACCGAGACGATCCATAACCTGATTCATGAGGTATATCTCGCCGACATCCAAAAGAAAGACCTGGAGTTGAAGCAGCAGGAAGCACAACTTCATGCGCTCCATAGTCAGATCAACCCACATTTTTTGTTTAATACGCTGGAGTCGGTACGTATGCGGAGCCTCATCAAAGGTGAGAAAGAGACTGCCAAAATCGTGCATAACATGGCCAAGATGTTTCGCAAGTCGATTAGTTGGAATCAGAATGATGTGACAGTGAAGGAAGAATTGGAACTCATCGAGAGTTTTTTGCAAATTCAGAAATACCGCTTTGGAGAAAAACTCCAATATACCATTGAAGCAGATCCTGCGGTACTGATGTACCGAATCCCCAAGATGGTTATCCTTCCCTTTGTTGAGAATGCAAGTATTCATGGAATTGAGTCATCTCCGGGTGTAGGCATCATTCAACTCTTTGTTTCAATGGAAAATGAACAGCTCCATATCAGACTAACGGATAACGGTATAGGGATGTCACAAGCAAAATTAGAAGAGTTGTTAAGTTACCTGGATCAAAACACCGATATGGGAGAGCATGTTGGCATGAAAAATGCGTATAGTCGCTTAAAACTTTGTTATAAAAATCACTTTACATTCGACATCCAGACATGGGAAGGAGAAGGTACGCGTATCCAAATTAAGCTTCCACTTGATCCATCAGCCATGCCAGGCGACTAAATACGAGGGATATACTTTTCTAAGTAGGAGGTACACTTTCATGGGTAACTTTGAAAGCGCTATCTTGATATATTGAGAAGGCTTAAAGACACAAACAATACGTTAAGGGGGCATTTGCTACATGTTTAGAAAAAAAAACATTATAACAGGTCTGGCCATTTTACTGGCTGTAACCCTGGCAGGTTGTAATAAAGCCAGCCCGGAAGCCTCTTATCCTGACAGTAATGACAACACCCCGGTCACCTTTAAATATTTCACGTTTGGCGGTGGCAAGAAGGACATTCTGGCAAGCAACACGACCATTGGCAAGAAGCTACAGGAACAAACAGGCGTTGACTGGAAGATGGAATATCTGGTCGGTGACGGTGCAACCAAGGCAGGTGTAATGATTGCGAGTGGTGATTACCCCGATATCATCGACTCCAGTGGTGAAATGGCCAAATTGATGGATGCAGGATCTTTTATCTCGCTGGATGAACTGATCGATCAATACGGGCCTAACATCAAGCGAGTATACGGGTCTTATATGGACAAATTCAGACAGGAGGATGGAAAGATCTATTTCTTGCCATACACTGCCAACATCGGTTATGTGTCAGAGCCTAATTTTCAGACCGGCTTTTATTTTCAGCGTGCTGTGTTAAAAGAGTTTAACTATCCCAAGATCAAAACGCTGGACGAATATTTTGACTTGATTGAGCAATACAAGCAAAAGCATCCGCAGATCGATGGAAAAGAAACTATCGGCTTCGCTACACTTGCGGGTGAATCGGGCAGCTTTTTCACCCTGCTAAATCCAGCTATGCATCTGGCAGGTTATCCAAACGATGGCAGTGTGATGGTGGATATGCAGAGTCATGAAGCCAAACTGGTAGCCGGATCTGATTATCAAAAACAATGGATTCAGAAGCTGAGCGAGGTTAACGCACAGGGGATGTTTGATCCAGAATCCTTCACAATGAACCAGGATCAGTATCTCGCCAAGTTGACATCCGGTCGGGTGCTGGGATATTTCAGTTACTCCTGGCAGGTTGGAGACGCAACGAACAACCTCAAGAAGGCTGGTATTGACGATAAACGATACGTATCTCTACCGATCGTATTTGATGACAGTGTCAAAGACCAGTATGTGGACCCGCCAGGTTTTGTGAACAACTACGGTGTCGGAATTACCGTAAATGCCAAGGATCCCGTGCGAATTATTAAATATTTTGATAATTTGCTTAAGGAAGAAAACCAGATTCTGGTTCAATGGGGTGTTGAGAACGAGACGTATAGTGTGAATGATGAGGGCCGCTTTTACTTTGAAAATGATGACCAACGCAAAGCACATGAAGATCCGGAATTAAGTCGTAAATTCGGCTTTGACTATTTTAATTACAGCTGGCCTCGTTACGGGAATAACTCCGTACTGGAGGATGGCAACGCCTATGGGCCGGGCAATCAACCAGAAGTCGCCACTTTTAGCTACACGGACGGTGACAAGCTTTTGTTAGAGAAATATGGTGTGGAGACATTTACAGAATTATTCAGCACACCGGATGAGCGTCCTTGGTCTCCTGCTTGGTCTATTGCACTGGAGCAGGGCTCTCCTGAACAGATTTTTATCACCAAGGCAGAAGACCTCCAGAAGAAATATTTACCCAAAATGATTATGGATTCGCCTTCCACTTTCGAGAACACATGGAATGAATATATGAGTCAATTGAATCAACTCGACAAGAAAACATACGAAGCTACGATAACACAGGCAGTTAAGGATCGTGTAGCTGGCAAATGGTGAGTGTAATCCACGAGAGAAAACACGGAACGGGGGAATATTCACATGTTAAAACCAAAATTTAGAACAGCGGGTTTAGCTGTATTACTAACAGCTTTGCTGGCTGGGTGCAGTCAAAACAGTTCGTCATCAGCGCCTTCAGCCACAGGTGATGATGAGAACAGTCCAGTCACGTTCTCGTATTACATGTTCTCTCCAGGCAAGAAGGATGTTCTGGCAAGCGAAACTACCATCGGTAAAGCGTTGCAAGAGCAGACGGGTGTGGACTGGAAGATGGAATATCTGGTAGGTGATAGTGCTACAAAAGCCGGTGTCATGATTGCCAGTGGAGACTATCCTGATGTCATTAGCTCCAGTGGTGAGATGTCCAAGTTACTGGATGCAGGTGCCTATATTCCGCTGGATGATCTGATTGAGGAATACGGTCCTAATATCAAAAGGGTGTATGGACCATATTTCGATAAAATGAAAAATGCCGAAGATGGAAAAATCTATGCCCTGCCTTATACGGCTAATCAGGGTGAGTATTCAGGTAGTCCAAATGTGGGCGGAGGAGCTTTCTGGATTCAACGATCTGTGCTCAAAGAGTTTGATTATCCCAAGATCACTACACTGGATGAATATTTTGATCTAATTCAGGATTATAAGGAAAAACATCCAACTGTCGACGGTGCAGAGACAATCGGATTTGTGTCACTTGCGGGTGTGGCCAATAACTTCTTCACCTTGCAAAATCCAGCGATGCATCTCGCCGGTTATCCGAACGATGGCAGTGTCATGGTGGACATGACAACCCATGAAGCAAAAGTCGTCGCGGGAACAGATGCTCAGAAAAAATGGATTCAGAAGTTAAATGAAATCAATGCTCAAGGCATGCTTGATCCAGAATCCTTTACGATGAACAAAGACCAGTATTTGGCCAAGCTGACTTCGGGTCGTGTGCTAGGATACTTCAATTACGGCTGGCAAATTGGAGATGCGTCGAAAAACCTGCTCTCGGCAGGCATTGATGAGAAGCGCTACGCTCCACTTCCGATTGTGTTTGATGAAGGAATTAAGGATCAGTATGTGGATCCTCCGGGCTTTGTCAACAACTATGCAACAGGCATCTCGGTGAATGCCAAAGACCCTGTTCGTATCATCAAATATTTTGATAATTTGCTGAAGGAAGAGAATCAGGTTCTGGTGCAATGGGGAATCAAGGATGAGACGTACAGTGTGGATGAAAAGGGCCGATTCTATTATGCAAATGAAGATCAACGCAAGGCTCATGATGATCTGGAGCTGAGCCGTAAATTCGGGTTCACTTACTTCGGATCAGACTGGCCGCGATATGGCGGTGAATCTACACTTACCGATGGTAATGCTTATAGCCCTGGCAACCAGCCGGAAGTGGCCGCTGCATCTTACACCGAGGGAGATAAGAAATTCCTTGAAGCCTACGGTATCCAAACCTTTAGTGAATTGTTTAACAAACCGGAAGAGCGGCCTTGGTTCCCGGCATGGTCCATCGCATTGGAGCAAGGATCACCTGAACAGATCTTCACGACCAAATCGGATGATTTGCAACGTAAATACTTGCCGGAGATGATCTTGGGAGCGCCATCGAATTTTGATAAATTGTGGGATGCCTACATGGCTGAACTGAACAAATTGGATAAAGCTGGTTATGAAGCGACCATTACCAAAGTTGTGAAGGATCGTGTAGCAGGAAAATGGTAATACGAACACTTTAAGTGCGTGTTCAATAAGACCGGTTTTCAACAATCTCTTTAAAACAAACTGTTACATGCGCAGGAGAAGACGAAAGAGCATAAACTCCGGCTTCTCCTCGCATGAATAACAGCACAGGAAAGGAGCAGGTCCACCGTGGAGAAACCTAATGTCTCCCTTAACTCGATGCCTCCGGCCTCGAGTCCGAAGGGAACCAGAGCACACTCGTTCTTTAAGCGACTTGTGCAGCAACGAACGCTTGCCTGGATGTGTATTCCTTTTGTCATCTGGGCTTTTATCTTCAAGTACCTGCCGTTATGGGGATGGACCATGGCTTTTCAGAATTTCAAACCGGCAAGGTCCTTCTCGGATCAGCAATGGGTAGGTTGGCAACATTTTAGTACGTTATTTGAAGACAATACCTTCTACCGGGTGCTGCGAAATACACTCGTTATGAGTTCCATTAAACTGGTGTTGGGATTTGTGACAGCAATTACGCTGGCTCTCTTGTTGAATGAGCTGAAAAATGTCATATTTAAACGTTTTGTGCAAACCGTCAGTTATCTGCCTCACTTTATCTCGTGGGTTGTTGCTTCCAGCATTGTATTAACAGTCCTGTCACCAGACGGAATTATCAATCTTCTGCTGATGAAGCTTCACCTGATTGACAGTCCGGTACTATGGATGGGGAAAGGAGAATACTTCTGGGGTATTCTGGGGGCAACTGAGGTCTGGAAAGATGTCGGTTGGAACACCATTATCTATCTGGCAGCAATTACGGCAATTGATCCGGCGCAATATGAGGCTGCCGAGATTGATGGAGCCAGTCGCTTCAAACGGATGTTATATATCACCCTGCCTGGCTTGAAACCGGTTATTGTGATCTTGTTGATCATGAACATGGGAAGTATTCTTGAATCCGGATTCGAACCGCAATATCTGCTGGGTAACGGGATGAATATGGACTATTCGGAGAATCTGGACATCTTTGTACTCAAATATGGATTAGGGATGGGGAACTTTTCCTTAGGTACAGCAGCTGGCATATTCAAAACGGTGGTCAGCTTCATCTTCCTTTTCTCAGCGAACTATATAGCGAAAAAAATGGGAGAGAGCAGACTATTCTAAAAGGAGGCCTATGCCATGCGTAAAGGAAACACATCCCGCTTGCGGAATAGCAGCACCGGGGATCGAGCGTTTGACACTTTTAACATCATCTTCATGGTATGTCTGATGATTGTGACGATTTATCCCTTTGTTAATATGATTGCCGTATCTTTCAATAATGCAAATGATGCCATTCGGGGTGGAATATATCTATGGCCTCGTGTATGGACACTGGACAACTACAAATACATTTTTGGCGAATCCGATATCTATCACGCAACTCTGATCTCGGCGCTGCGTACGATCATTGGAACCGTGGTGTCCGTCTTCTGTACAGCCATGCTCGCGTATACGGTTAGTCGTCAGGAATTTGTGCTTCGCAAGTTTGTTACGATGTTTTTTGTATTCACCATGTATTTCAGCGGGGGGTTGATCCCCGGTTATCTGCTGATTCGAGACCTTGGATTGATCGGTTCCTTCTGGGTATATATCATTCCGGGTGTAATCGGTGTCTTCAATATGATCGTCATCCGTTCATTTATTGAGGGTCTTCCTGAAGGCATTCTGGAGTCAGCCCGTATTGACGGGGCAGGGGAGTTCACGACATTTATCCGCGTTGTCCTGCCGCTAACGATTCCCGCAATGGCAACCGTATCACTCTTTGTAGCTGTGGGACAATGGAATTCCTGGTTCGATGTATTCCTGTACAACTCTTCCAATAAAGAATTAAGCACATTGCAATATGAGTTGATGAAGATTCTGCAAACTTCGACAACCTCAGCGACTTCATCAGCAAGTGATGCTTATCAGTCTGCCGAAAGCAATGCAACGGCGGTCACACCAACCTCGATTCGAGCGACCATGACCATTATTGCAAGTGTTCCTATTCTGATGGTGTATCCGTTCTTACAGAAATACTTTGTCCAGGGTATGACGATTGGTGGCGTGAAGGGATAGTCATGACCTG
This sequence comes from Paenibacillus sp. FSL K6-1122, assembly GCF_037977015.1. Lineage (NCBI taxonomy): Bacteria > Bacillati > Bacillota > Bacilli > Caryophanales > Paenibacillaceae > Paenibacillus > Paenibacillus sp. FSL K6-1122. The sequence continues at coordinate 3,602,286 of NZ_CP150272.1, forward strand.
AATATAATTTCATTGAACTTATGAAAACGCAACAAACTATACCGTAGTAACGTCTATTCATCCATAGAATACAACAGGAGTGAAACAAATGCATGTAAAATGGATGACGATTATTGGTGCCGTTGTTGGCTCTATGCTTATAGGGGTGGGAACGGCAGCTGCGGAAGAAACGTTTGTTGATCTAAAGTATTCAAAGTGGGCAGAGGATGGCATCACGTATATGGCGAAACGGGGAACAGTAGCCGGATACGGCAATGGGATCTTCAAGCCAGAGGCACTTGTGACAAGGGCACAAGCTGTCACTTTTATGGTGCGCGAGCTCTATTCAGATCAGCTTCAAAGAGCAGTGGAAGGCACAACTTATTCCGATGTTCCAACTACACATCCTTTCCATCGAGAAATCATGATAGCTGCTAAAAATGGACTTGCAAGTGGTTTTCCTAACGGAACTTTCCGTCCGGACGCACCACTTAGCCGCGCAGAGACTGCGGCCTTCCTTACACGGGCATATGCACTCGTGGAAGGTAAGAACGCCGCAAAATGGACAGACACGGACAGGCATTGGGCAGCAGCACCCATTCTTATTATGAGTTCAAACGGCTTGGTCGGCGGTTATTCAGATGCCACCTTCCGTCCGAATCAAGCTGTCACGCGTGCTGAATATGCCGTATTTATGGCGAGAGTAATTCGCTTCGAACGTGAAGCGGCCATTCGGACACACGATTGGGACAAACTGATATCCTATATGACGGTGAGCGAGCAAGTTGGTCAGATGCTTATGCCCGACATTAGGCAATGGAATGGTAAAGCGACAACGACCGTTAATGAGGGGCTGAAACGCACGATCCATGATCAGGACTTGGGCGGACTTATTCTTTTTGACAAAAATATTGTAGACGTGACGCAGCTTACAACGTTCACACATGATATACAAAGAGAAGCAGGTGACATTCCTCTATTTCTTAGCATCGACCAAGAAGGAGGCGTTATTAAGCGAATACCAGGCGGTACGAACCTGCCAGGTCAGATGGCGCTTGGCGCAACTGGAGATGCAACACTAGCCGAAGCAGCTGGTCAGCTGACAGGGGAGGAGCTGAAGGCACTGGGACTGCAGATTAATTTTGGGCCAGTGCTGGACATCAACAGCAATCCAGATAACCCCATCATTGGTATACGGTCGTTTGGCTCGGAGGCGGATTTGGTGACACGGCTTGGTCTGGCAACAATAAAAGGGCTACAGCAATCAGGGGTGATGGCGGCAGTTAAGCATTTTCCGGGACATGGAGATACAACGGTAGATTCCCATCTTGGTATGCCTGTGCTTGCCCATAACCGAGAACGGCTTGATGCGGTAGAATTAAAACCGTTTCGGGCTGCAATCAAAAATGATGTGGAGATGATTATGACCGCACATATTGCTTTCCCTGCCATAGACAACGAACATGTCACTTCGCTCAAAGACGGTGAACGTGTGCCGATTCCTGCCACCTTATCGAAAAAGGTACTGACAGGACTTCTTCGCGGAGAGCTTGGATATGAAGGTCTCATTGTGTCTGATGCCTTTACCATGAATGCAATTGCAGAGCATTTTGGGGAGAATCAATCGGTAGAACGCGCCGTTTCCGCAGGTGTTGATATCATCCTTATGCCAAAAGATTCAGCAGCGGCCCATCAAACGCTGGTAAACGCGGTGAACAATGGAACGATCAAGGATGAAACCATACATGCATCTGTGAAACGAATCTTGGAGATGAAAGCGAAATATGGTTTATTTGAACGCAGTCAAACTCTTGCGCAAAAGCTAACTCAACTTAACGGTATCATCGGATCGAAGGCTCACCGAGCAGTGGAGCAGACAATCGCAGAGCGAGCGGTCACTGTACTCAGCAGTCGCAAAGGTATGCTTCCTGATCCAATTCAGCAAGGCGACCGGGTTGTTATTGTCGCAGCCGAGCAGGAACAGGCGAAACAGCTTGAGAAACAACTGTTGCAAGCCGCTAATAACCTGTCGTTAAAGACTGAAATATCACTTGTTGGACAAGGCAACATGAATGAAACGCTCCAGGCGATTGGCAAAGCCAATTATGTCATTCTTGCTTCTTACCAATTCCGCAATGTGGCCAGCCAGTTCGGGTGGAGTGATTATCAAACCTTGATTAATGCAATGAACAAGAGTAATCAGCGATACACGCTGTTGTCTCTCGGTAACCCTTACGAAACGATCTATTTGCAGAACGTGCGCTCAGGAATTGCTGTGTATGGAAAGCAGGAACCAAATACGTCTGCCGGGATCAAAGTATTGCTTGGTCAACTGAAAGCTGGAGGACAATTACCCGTACTAACGGATTAACGCTTAATTAATGAAGAAAAAAACGGATTCCAGCATACGGAATCCGTTTTTTATTTCAAACTTTTGTTTTATCGATCCATGTACCATGCCATCACTCGGGTATTTCTTCGCTACAAACAAAATGAAGCAGCATCTTCACAAATTGCTCCGTCATCCGCATATCCAATGAATTATCATGAGCACCACGAATAGTTACCATGCGCTGGAGCATGCCCATCATCGTTGTGAAGATAAACTGAGCCAGATCCAGCGGAGGGGACGGATTCTTAATACTGCCGTCAACAACGCCTTGGGATAAAGCGTCCATCAGGAAATGATTTTCTTTCCCGTTCTGGTTGAACTTATCATACTCTTCTCTTAATTCAGGGCTAAAATCATACATCTCATAGTTGATATCAAACAATTGAATAAACCGGATGTAGTCTGGATGATTCTCGGCATAAACAACCCATGCATTCAACATAACCGTGAGTTGTTCCCGCCCGTTTAAGTCCTTCGTTGAAGCACGGCTAACCTCATCCGTTAAATGTTCGATCAGTTGCATCTGAATGGCTAGAAGAAGCTCATCCATAGACTGGAAATGTTTATAAAAGGTCACTCTACTAAGTTCAGCTTTCGTACATACATCCTTAATCTTCACCTGGAGCAATCCATATTTCAAAAAAAGCTCCTTACCTGCTGCAATCAAATCATCACGATGTTTATTTCCCAATTGTTGATGCCAGTTTTCATTCACTTGTATACAATTGTCCTTTCTTCGAACGAAATGCGTTCAAGGTCAGTCCGAGAGAAGCGAGTAGCATAATTGCACCAAAAATATACGGGAAGTTTATGTTTTTGTCAAACAATAGTCCTGCGATCAGCGGCCCAATCACCGTGCCGAGACTGGAAAATGTAGTATTCAGACCCGATGCATAACCTTGCCGATCTCCTGCATTTTTGGATATTAACGTGCTGACCGAAGGTCGTAAAAACGAATTAAAGGCAAAGAATAACGCAGAAGCGAACAACAGAAACACAAGGTTGACCTTAATTAACATTAACAATAAAGCTATGGGTGTGATTATTAAGGAGAGACGGATCAACTTAACTTCACCTATTCTCTGTACGAACCAATCCAAAAGCCAGATCTGCACAACGATACCGATAATTGCGCCCAAAGTAATAATGATGGAGATTGTTGCAGCGTCGAATCCGTATTTTTGCTCTGCAAAAAGCGCGAATACTGTCTCATAACTCATGAGACCAAAGGTCATGACAAGCAACACAATCAAGTATTTGAAATAGGGGACTTTAAAAGAACTCCAGATTTTCTTGCCCAAGTGATCTCCTTTTTGAAGACGGATGGAGACCGTTCTTTTCTCGGGGGGAAGTGTCTCAGGCAATAGCAGCGTCATCAGGGCCGCAATCAGTCCCAGACCCGCTGCGAAGAAATAGGGCATGCGGATGCCCATCTCGGCGATGAGACCGCCCAGACCAGGTCCGAGAACCATCCCCAAGTTCATAGCTGCGCCGAAATAGCCCATGCCTTTTGCACGTGTCTCTGGCGTTGTAATATCGGCGACATATGCGAGGTTGGCAGGAACCATTAAACCGAGACTGATTCCACCGATAAACCGTGCGACATAGAGGAACGGCAATGACGTCGACAGCGCAAATATGATATCTGAAATGACAGACAGAAACATACCGGCAATGATCAACTTTTTGCGACCAAATCGATCAGACAGTTGTCCCCCGAGAGGGGAAAAGAAGAATTGAGCGGCACCGAAGGCTGCAACTAAAAATCCTGCTACTGTGCCTCCCGCATGAAAAAGCTTCAAATACTCCGGCAATATGGGGATGAGCATCCCTTGCCCCAATAAAGCAATAAACAGATTTAACATCAGAATGAACAGTGGAAAGCGAACTGATTTTGGTAATGTACTCATGTACGTCATTAACCCCTTCATTTACAACTTGTTAACCTTTACATTGTGTAAACCATTTTAAATGATTTGAAGGAAATATGTAAATCTTTTTTTTAGTGAGTAGAGTTATAATTGAATTCATATGGAGGTGGGAACACGTGAAATTAGAGGAATTGTTTACGGTACATGTGAACATTGAGAAATCATTTGATTTACAGAATAGCGAAGATGATTCGGTTGTCATGATTACTTTTACAGGCAGCGTAACCGGAAAGTACTTTGAGGGAATTGTGCTGGGTGGAGGAGTGGATACGCAGATCATCGGGAAGAATGGTGACCCGCATACGCTATCGGCAAGATACATGCTCCAAGGGACCGACAACACAGGTCATTCCTGCAAAATTTATATCGAAAATAACGGAAATATTGATAAAACGCTGAAAACTTCTTTATTTCGTACTTCCCCCAAAATGATTACAGACAGCAAAGCCTTATCCTTCTTGAACCGTGAGACACTTATTGGAGAAGGTCATCCGACGGAGTCAGGGATAGATATAAAAATATATAGAAAACCGCTGTAATGCGGGGCAAATAGCAATTATCTTTTTATTGTATGGCAGAGAAGATAGCTTCTTATAATGAAAAGTCAGAGTCGCTAAGGAGCGGCTCTTTTTGTTGTATGAGACTTTACGTCAATATTTATATGTACTCTTTTACAATTAATTAACATAGGATGGATACGGCGCAGACACTTCACACCTATAGTATGATGAGCGAAAATAAACCAATATCAGGCGGAATAAGGAGAAAACTATTCATTATGATGATCAAAAAAATCGGGATTTCAGTAGCATCACTCGCCATCTTAACGTCTGTAAGTGTATTTGACGCATATGGTGCAGGCTCCAAACGCATGATCGAAGTTTCTGAACAATCGGCTAATGTGGTTGTGAACGGACAAAGGGTGGAAGGCGAATCATTTCTCTACAATGGGGTCACTTATGTACCTGCAAGAGCGATTGGTGAAGCCTTGGGGCAAGAGGTAGACTGGGATAACAACACCCAATCGGTGTTTGTTGGACAAAAAATGGATGATCAGCAGGGATACCGCGGTACCAAAACGCCATATCCTTTTAAGGAAACAAGTTACACAAAAGCTCCTATTGGATATGAACCCATATTTATTAACTACATAGGGAGACATGGTTCCAGACATCTATCCAGTTCCAAGTACGACAAGACGTTATTTGAACTGCTCGACATCGCTGAAAAGGACGGGCAGATCACTAATCTGGGCAAAGAGCTGAAGAAGGAAATTGGCAATCTGATGAAGGTTGAAAAAGATCATTATGGATTGTTATCCACTACGGGTGGAGAAGAACTGAAAGGAATAGGGGCCAGAGTTGGGCAGAATTTCAAAGAACTCTTTACATCGGATAAAAAAGTGATTGCACAAGCAACCTTCAAAGATCGAACGCCGCAGAGCAGAGATCAGTTTATTGACGGGTTAAAGGAAAGCTTGGGAGATAACAAGGTAGACATTCTGGCTTCAGCTTTTGAAGAAGGGAAAGACCCCTATCTACGGCCCTACGACTTGGCTACGAAGTATAACGAGTACGTAGAAGATGGAGACTGGGTTAAGTTATACGAGGATTATGTCACACAGAACACTGGAACGCGTTATGCAAAAGAGGTCCTTCTGCAATTTTTCTCTGAAGGCTTCTATCAACGGCTGAACGCTGGAGAGTTTGAACTGAAAGATGAGAAGGGAAAAGTGAAGCTCAGCAACCCAACCGAGGCTGCTTCTAATCTATATGAACTCTACATCATTTCTTCGAATATTAAAGGAGAAGGTGACTTCGAATTCGGGCGGTATTTCACGGCTAATCAGTTAAAATGGTACGAGAGCATTGACAATATCAATGATTTCTATGAAAAAGGTCCATCTTTAACCTCAACGGATCTGCCGCAAAATATCATTGCACCTCTGGTCAAAGAGTTGATCGTGTCTACCGACCAGTCCATTCAGCAGAAAGACACGGCTGGTATATTTCGTTTTGCTCACGCAGAAACCATCATTCCACTATCTTCATTCCTGGATATCGCCGGAGCTAATGTGAGTATCGACAAACCGCAGGACGTGACCCAAAACTGGAATGGCTCGGTTATCTCACCAATGGGAGCAAATATTCAATGGATTCTTTATTCCAATGGTAAGGATGTTTTCGTGAAAATGCTTAGAAATGAAGAAGAGATCGCGTTCCCGATCGAAACAAAGACCTATCCATACTATAAGTGGGAAGATGTAAAAGCATATTACCAAAACAAACTGCAGAAGGTAGGCGTAAGCTTGGACAGCAGTTTGGAAGACAATATCGAGCTTTTACAGAAGAAATTCTAATCGGTGAAACGATATGCATTTTATATGAAAATAAAGACGAAGATGAAGAAAGCAACTCCTTTTCATGGAGCTGCTTTCTTTTTTTGCATTTTGAATGAAATGGACCAGTAAAAAAATCCTAAAACAAAATGTGACCAAATGCCGTCCGTAAGAGTGTTAGAGGTATAAAGGAGGGCATAACAACCATGCAGCGATCAGTGCCCCAGCTGGGCGATCATGTGATGAAAGTCTATGAGACATACGCGGATACGCTGTTCCGGATTGCCATGGTGCACCTCGGCAGACGAGAAGACGCGGAGGAAGCCACTCAGGATACCTTCATCAAACTAATAGAAAAAGCCCCTACGTTCAACGATGCGGAGCATCAAAAAGCATGGTTGATTCGGGTCATCACCAATCATTGCAAATCCTTATTAGGCAGAGGCTGGCGCAAACGGGAGGTCAAGCTGGAGGGAGTCGATCCTCTTACAACAGACAACCCTGAAGATCACGCGCTGATCGAACTTGTGCTGTCATTGCCCGTCAAGTATAGATCGGTGGTTCATCTGTATTATTACGAAGATTATCCGATTCGAGAAATCAGCGAGATCCTGGAGATTAGCGAATCAGCAGTGAAAATGAGATTGAAACGAGGAAGACAGCTGTTAAAACTGGAGCTGGAAGGAGAGGAACTGTAATGAACGAAGAACAATTCAAACAAAACTACAAGAAAGCGGTGGATCATATGAAAACAAACGAGCAAATGAAAAAACGGGTAGAGCAATCCTTAAACACGCAACATCAGGGACCAAAACGTCAACGTAAACCACTATACATTGCAGCAAGTGTTGTTATCGCTGCCAGCATTGGATTGGCTGCGCCAAGTGTATGGCAACAATTCAATGGACCAGCCGCACCAACACCACAGGTGGCAGCGGTGACTCCAGGAGCATCGTTTGATCCGATCGTGATTCCGAAGATGGAGTTGCCGAGTTCACAGGGCAAAGGCGCGATGGCTGATATGATGCAACTGGTTGTATATGGAGGAAACGTATATACACAGTCCCCAACATTGCTTGAAGGCGCAAATGCACTCAACCTGCGGGGTGAAAAGCTTGGTACTACAACTGGTGGCATCAATGAACTGAGCGGCCAGGATAAATATACGGAGCTTGCTTCCAACATTGGCGAAGCAGACATCTATGCGGTCAATGGCTACGACAAGGATTTCCGCATCATGTCTTACACCGAGATCGATGGTCAGGTGTATGCTCAGTTATTCGACAAGAACAACGGGATCACTATTGGTACTGGTGCCGACCTGATCGGCAAGCTTCATCTCGAAGGCAACATCGCCTCGGCGCAATGGGAGACGTTTAACAGCTGGAATAATGGATTGCAGCAGCTTCAACCGTTAGCAGCGGATGAATCACTGGAAAGCTTCATCTCATCGCTAAATGCTGCCAAACCGATCGCAACGAGCCCAGAGTTGGAAGAGAACCTCTACGGCAAGGAAGATCGCAAGATCATCTATCTCACGCTGGAAGACAAAACGCAGGTCCCACTGGTTCTGTTTGGTGAAGAAGGTATGGTTCGTTATGGTAATGTTCCGGCATTCCTGGAAGTGGAGAAAGGCGCGTTCCAATCATTCTGGAACAGCTTGGGCGAGTAAGGTGAAGACAGTAATATGGCTTAACCAAGAAGAGCGAACAGGGCACGCAAGTGCTTTGTTCGCTTTTTTCATCAACAAACAATCATTTGATAGGATTAGGCAATAAAATGATATGAATAGGATATGGATTCTTTCCCCTTTCAATGTAAAATGGGTACACCTAGTTTTAACTAAAAAGAAACAGGAGGTTAGATGAATATGAATCGAATCGAAAAGAGCCAGGAAACATATAAAAGACTATTCGGCGAGGGAGTTCCAGCGGCATATGCTACTGATCCTGAGTTACAGGACATATTAAGTCGCTTCATATTTGGTGAAATTTTTGATCAAGGCACTCTTGACGATAAGCAACGTGAGCTTATTACTTTGGTCGTACTGGCTACTAATCAAACGTTGCCACAGCTCAAAGCACATACTCGTGCAGCGCTAAATGTTGGGTTGACTCCAACGGAGATCCAAGAAGCAATCTATCAATGCGCACCTTATTTGGGATTCCCCAAAACCTTAAATGCCATATCGGAAATGAATGAAGTGTTCAAAGAGCGAAATGTTGCACTGCCTCTTGAAAGTCAAAAACGGGTTGAAGAAGATAATCGCTTTGACAAAGGACTTGGTATTCAAAAAGAGATTTTTGGCGATATTATTGAGAAAAACCGGGGAAATGCCCCGTCAAATCAGAAGCATATCCAGGACTATCTTTCAGCATTTTGTTTTGGTGACTTCTATACCCGTGGTGGTCTGGATCTGAAAACACGAGAGCTGCTTACTCTTTGTATACTAAGTACACTCGGAGGTGCGGATAGTCAAGTCAAAGCACACGTTCAGGGTAACATCAATGTTGGCAATAATAAAGAAACCATGATCACCGCTCTAACTCACTGCCTTCCCTACATGGGATTTCCTAGAACACTAAATGCTTTAGCCTGCGTTAATGAAATCATTCCAGAGAAATAATCTTCTTTATTTGAAACAACAGACAGTTGATTATCCCAATCAACTGTCTTCTTCTGGTTAAAAGGAAGGTATAGTAAAGAAATGAATGATTCAGTAGACACTTAAATGAACGTAAATCAGGAGGAATTATGGAGTTAAGAGTACTTCGATATTTTTTGACAGTAGCTCGAGTAGAAAATATCACACATGCTGCAACGATCTTACATGTGACACAGCCAACGTTAAGCAGACAGTTGGCTGATCTGGAAAAAAATTTAGAAACTCAATTGTTTATACGCGGTAAAAGTAAAATAACACTGACAGAAGCAGGCATGCTTTTACGTCAAAGAGCAGAAGAAATTCTCACTCTTGCGGATAAAACAGAGAAAGAGTTTAAAGATCAGAACAATCTGGTCGGAGGAACCATATCGATCGGGAGTGTTGAATCATTAACGTCCAATGTTATTTTACAATTATTAAAAGACTTCAATATGGAGTATCCGCAGGTTAAATATCACATCTATAGTGGAACGGGGGATGACATAAAGGAGCGAATCGATAAAGGACTGCTCGATGTGGGCATTTTGTTAGAGCCCATTCACATTGAGAAATACGATTTCATCAGACTGCCCCAGAAGGAACGCTGGGGAGTCCTTATGAAGACCTCATCACCTCTTGCCCAGAAAGAATATGTCACTTCAACCGATTTAGCCGGAGTGCCTCTGCTCATATCCAGCCGATCTGTCGTACAGAATGAGATTGCAAGCTGGTTTGCCGATGAGTATGCACATTTAAACTTCGTTGCGACCTATAATTTAATATCTAACATACTTAACCTCGTAGAGGAGGGGTTAGGGACGGCCATCTGTATTGAGGGTGCGCTTGCAATGAAGCAGTCTGACACATTATGCTTCAGACCTTTTCAACCGGAACTTCAGTTTCCAACAGTGATTGTCTGGAAAAAACATAAGGTATTCAGTCAAACGGAGGTACGTTTTTTGGAACATATCAGGCATGCCTTTCAGGCATAATAAAGTATGAATTATAGGTATTGGCTATAGCTGTTTATCAGATGATATTTTAAAGGTGTAATGAATGCAGCCTTTATGTATTTCAGATAAATAGCTTTTTTTATTGCAAAGAGAAGTTATTTAGAGCGCTTTTGGTCTCATTCATTTAGATGGCAACAACAAGAGGGGGCATTATTGGATGAGCAAGAAATACGAGAAGTTGGCTCAAGATATTGTAGAGAAAGTGGGCGGTAGTGAGAATGTATCCACTCTGACTCACTGTATGACTAGGCTTAGATTTGCACTGAATGATACTAATAAAGCAGATCAAAAAGCGCTTAAATCGTTTGACGGTGTTATTGATGCGGTTGAGAGCGGCGGACAATTTCAAGTCGTCATCGGCACACATGTTGAAGACGTTTACAAAGAAGTGATCAAGCATCTTCAACCTAACGCGAGTTCATCGGGTGAACCAACTCAAGCTAGAAAAGTTAGTATTTTGGGGAAATTAATCGATTTCGTCTCGGGGACATTTAGTCCGATTGTCCCTGCTATAGCTGGGGCTGGTATGATCAAGGCATTACTCGCTCTACTTATTTTGTTCAACTGGATTTCAAAAGATTCCCAAACCTACTATGTCGTAAGTCTTATGTCAGATGCTATTTTCTACTTTTTACCATTCTTGTTAGCGTTGTCGGCTGCAAATAAACTAAAATGTAGTCCCGTCTTAGCACTCGTTTTAGCCGGTGTTTTACTCCATCCCAACTTGACACAATTGCGTTTGGATGGGTCTGACGTAAGTGTTTTTGGAATCCCGCTAACTCTTGTATCTTACAGTTCTTCTGTAGTTCCAATTCTCTTAATCGTTTGGTCACAATCATATATTGAATCGTTGTTTAAAAGGATCATTCCGAATGCAGTGAAAGTTATTTTTGTTCCCATGTGCACTATTTTAGTAACGGGAATTCTGGCCTTAACCGTATTGGGGCCGCTGGGGTCATTTTTCGGAACCTATTTAGCGATGGGCTTTGAATTCTTGGGCGCACATGGTAGCTGGCTGGTTATTTTCCTGGTTGCAACCTTCTGGCCAATACTGGTTATGTTTGGACTGCACCATAATATTGTTCCTCTATCCATTGCTCAAATCACCACATCAGGTTATGAGAATATCCTCGGTCCTGGGGCGATGATCAATTGTATAGGTCAAGGTGTTGCGGCATTAGTTGTAGGGATGAGAACCAAGGATAAAGCATTAAAACAAATTTCAGCTTCCAGTGGGATCACCGCGTTGATGGGAATCACGGAACCAGCTCTTTACGGCGTAAACTTACCGAAGAGATACCCACTTGTCGCGGGTATGATTGGAGCTGCCAGTGGGGGACTATTTGCAGGGCTAATGGATGTTTCCCGTTACGCAACAGGCGCTTCAGGAATCCCGGCGATTCCTCTGTACATTGGTGAAAATATCTGGAATCTATATAACATTTTGATCGCACTTGTTATAACAACTGTCGTAACTGCTGTACTTACCTATTTGCTCAGTTTGAAATATGAAAAAGATGCACCTTCACAGAACACTGTTTCAAATGCGAACGAAGGGAGTGGGGTTGCGGATGAAGTCATTACAATTAAAGATTCTGTTATTGCAACTCCACTTAAAGGTCAGCTTATTCAACTTCAGGATGTACAAGATGCAGCGTTTGCCTCAGAGGCAATGGGTAAAGGAATTGCTATTGAACCTAGCGAGGGGAAAGTCATTGCTCCATTTGATGGCATGATTGTATCTCTATTTCCTAAGAAACATGCTATTGGACTATTATCCGATGAAGGAGTCGAAATTCTTATTCATGTCGGCTTAAATACGGTAAAGCTGAACGGAAAATATTTTGAAGCGTTCGTTGAAGAAGGTCAGAGAATTACAAAAGGACAGACCTTGCTAACTTTTGATCTGGACAAAATCAGACAAGAAGGATATGTCACTCAAACGCCCGTTATTGTAACCAATTCGTATAGTTACTCGGATGTGATCGCAGAGACTAGTCCCCAAAATATTGATTTTAACAATACATTGTTGGTTGTCAAAGCTTAACAAAACTACAGGTTAGGAGTGTGTTTTAATGACTTTAAGAAAAGACTTTTTGTGGGGTGGGGCAGTTGCTGCTAACCAATGTGAAGGTGGATATGCAGAAGGCAACAAGGGACTATCCACAGTTGATGTAATCCCGGCAGGGAAAGATCGTGTTCCTGTCATGCGAGGACAGTTAAAAATGTTGGAGTGTGATCAAGAACATTTTTATCCGAGTCATGAGGCTATTGATTTTTATCATCGGTATAAAGAAGACATTGCTTTATTTGCAGAGATGGGCTTTACGTGTTTCCGTTTATCTTTGGCATGGACTCGGATCTACCCTAATGGAGATGACGAGTTACCCAACGAAGAGGGTTTGAAATTCTATGAAAATGTATTTGACGAATGTTTGAAGTATGGCATTGAGCCGTTAGTCACCATTACCCATTTTGATGTCCCTATTCATTTGGTGAAAACTATTGGATCGTGGAGAAGTCGAAAAATGGTGGATTATTATGAGAGACTGTGTGAAACGATCTTCACCCGTTATAAAGATAAAGTGAAGTATTGGCTTACCTTTAATGAAATTAACATGCTGTTGCATCTACCTTTTGGCAGCTCAGGCCTAGTGTTTGAAGAAGGTGAGAATGAGGATGCTGTGAAGTATCAGGCGGCTCATCATCAATTGATCGCAAGTGCAAAAGCAACTGAAATTGCGCGTAGAATTAAACCGGAAATTAAAATTGGCTGTATGTTAGCAGGTGCCAACACTTACCCGTATACATGTGCACCAGATGATGTCTGGAAAGCCATGACAAGAGATCGCGAGCACTACTTCTTCGTCGATGTACAATCCCGAGGAGAATACCCAAACTATGCCAAGAAAATGTTAGAACGAATGAATATTCATTTAGCCATGGAAGACGGGGACGAGGAATGTTTGAAAAATAATACGGTTGATTTCGTTTCGTTCAGTTATTATGGTTCACGATTAACCAGTGCAGACCCGGAAGTAAACACACAAACGGCAGCTAACCTGTTTCCGACACTGCGCAATCCTCATTTGAAAACGAGTGAATGGGGATGGCAAATCGATCCTGAAGGTCTCAGAATTACAATGAACTCCTTGTATGACCGCTATCAAAAGCCACTATTCATCGTTGAAAATGGTTTAGGAGCGATGGATACTCCTGATGAGACGGGATATGTTGCTGATGATTATAGAATCGAGTATCTGCGTCAACACATCCAAGCTTTCATAACAGCAGTGGAAGAAGATGGCGTAGAGTTGTTGGGTTACACGTCCTGGGGTTGCATCGATTTAGTAAGCTCAAGTTCTGGAGAGATGAGTAAACGATACGGTTTCATACATGTCGACAAAGATGACGCTGGAAATGGTACGTTGAAACGCAGCAAGAAAAAATCCTTTGAATGGTTCAAAAAAGTTATTCAAAGTAACGGCAAAGAACTCTAATCGACTGAGCAGTAACGTATGAAGTCATCGACTTATGCGTTACTGCTTTATCCATTTATCGCAGCATCAAGGCTAACTATCGGCCATATGGAGCAAATACAAACATTAGGAGTTGGTTTTTTATAATATCCATGGAGAAGCTTAAAACATATTCGTTATTGTCCGTTGCGTTATTAATTTCTTCAGGTCCAGTGATTGCCGCTAACATTCCTGCGATAGCCAATGATTTTCCAGAGATATCGGTAACACATGTAGGATTATTAACGACCATACCTTCATTATTTGTCATTCTTGGTGTGTTAATTGCTAATCGACTTGAACTTCTTATTGGGAAGAAAGCAACTATACTAACTGGATTAGGACTTGTTCTCATTGCGGGAGTATTCCCTGCATTGTATCATGACCTTTTTTCGTTGCTGTTCATTTCTCGCTGTTTGTTTGGGTTAGGTGTAGGTTTATTTAACCGGCTCATCATTCAGATGATCAGTGATATGTATCATAAAAATCCAGGTAAACAAGCAACCGTAATTGGCTTAGAGAGTGCCTTTGAGGGATTAGGAGGCATTTGTCTAACACTACTCGTTGGTCAACTATTGAAAATGGGCTGGCACACATCATTTTATGTCTACGCCCTGGCACTTCCTATTTTCATTGCATTCCTGATTTTCGTTCCTTCTGATAAAAAAGAGCTTAATAGAAGAGAAGAGGTCACCACGAATCCAAGCCATACAAATAATAAAAAAGCCCTTCAAGTCATGGTTGGCTATGGTCTCTTATTATTTGTGATTGTAGCTATCTTCATCAATTATAATTTACAGATTACTCCTTTGATTTTAGAAAAAAATATCGGAACTGCGACAAACGGAAGCAACATGATTGCATTTATAGGTTTGGGAGCTTTTGTTGCCGGCTTTTCTTTTGGGAAAGTATACAAAACACTCGGTAACTATATCGTTCCATTATCGATTCTGTTACTTGGAAGCTCGATGTTCGTTACGACGATCTCGCAAAGTATTATTCTTACTACCGTGTGCTCAATGATCATCGGGTTTTCATTCCGCTGTATAATGCCCTATTTATTGCATACTTTTGCACAACAAATCGCCAAAATGGCAAAGCTGGGTACGACCATTGTTCTGATCGCGTATAACTTGGGAGCCACACTTTCACCGTATGAAGGAAGGTTAATTACGCAATTATTACGACTAGATACAGTGCAATCATTAGTCTCAAGTAATGCAATAATTCTATTATGGATTTCGGCAGTTAGTTTGGGAGTAGTAACCCTTCATCGCAAAAAGAAGAATATTCAACAAACATAGAAAACAGGGAACTTCATGATATGAAGTTCCCTTGTTTTAGAGTAAGTTGTATGAACCGTTTAATTAGAATTTTTGTAATACACCAAGTGATCGGTCCATTCATTATTTTCGTGTATAAACCCTTTACGTAGGCATTCGAATTCCATACCTGTATCCGAAACTTCCCCATTGAAAATCATCTCTCGCCAAGGTCGCAATATCAATCATACCCAGATGTGTACCATCTTGCTTTCTAAACACACCAAATACATAAACCGCATCGGTACGCGCTAACTCCTGGTGTCGATCTACCAGATCATGAAACCAATCCAGTGTACATTCACTCATATCCATTTTCCCTTTATCATGGCCCTGTTGGGAAGGCAAGCGGTTTTCAAACTCATTCAACCAATTTTCATAGTCGTCTTTCTGTAATGGTCGGATGACTAGCCGTTCTGTCTCCGAAATATGATCAAATTTTTCTGGTTTGACTATCAAAATGACATCTCCTCTGGATTAAATATATGCTCATGGCATAGCACTGAAATAGTCCATAACCAAGCTGCGAAACTCTAAAGCGGCTTTGGAAATATACCTGTTTTTATGCGAAAGTAAAGCGATTTTCCGAACGAGTTGGTGCTCCTCTACCTGAAGATATTTAATGCGCTCATGGGGGGTTCTGGCTGTGCTAGGTATAAACGCGAGACCGATCTCCGCCTCCACAAGGGCGGTTAATCTTGCAGGCTCATCACCTTCATATACATACTTCGGTAGGAAACCAGCGGATTGACATACGGAATCTACCATATCACGAACCCCATACCCTTGCTTCACCCCAACAAACCACTCGTCCTTAAGCTCGGATAATTGAATGCTGCTTCGGTCTGCATATCGATGACCCATAGGAACAGCGACTACAATCGGATCGTCATATAGTATCTGACATTCGATATCGTCACCTTCAATCGGAGGGGAGGAGAGACAAAAGTCCACCTCGCCCCGATGTAGAAGTCTGGACATGTTTTCTAACGAAACCATTTGCACATGGAACTGAATATCCGGTTTATTTTTTCGGAATTCCCGCAGTATGCCTGGCAAAGTACTTGCCGTAGTCACCGCCAATTGCAGTGTACCCTGATCCGGGTTGGAGAGGTCAGCGATTTCCCGCTTTCCTTGTTCCAATTCAAATAAGGCTTTTTCAGTTCGCTGAAGAAATGTTCTTCCAAAGTCGTTTAATCGCAGCTTTCTCCCGATTCGATCAAATAAAGGGACTCCCAGGTCATCCTCTAATCGTTGTATCGTTTTGCTCAGGGAGGATTGCGTGACATGCAGCTTTCCCGCAGCTTCCGTAACATGTTCGCATCGGGCCACTGTCAGGAAATATTTTAGTTGAAGAAGTTCCATTTGCACCATTCCTTCATTCCTTCTAGTTCATCAAATCATAACATATAATGCGTTGGAATAAATGAACACGTTCAAGTAAGATAACAGCAGAAGAGAGAGAGGTGCACCAATGAACGTTCGAAACAAAGGATTGATGTTAGCTGTTGGACTCGGAATCATGTTGAATCCGTTAAATTCCTCCATGATTTCTGTGGCTATTTCAAGATTACAACAAGTGTATCAACTTAATTTTACAGCCGTCTCGTGGATTATTTTATCATTTTACATTGCTAGTGCTGTCGCTCAACCCGTCATGGGCAAGTGTAGTGATTTGTTTGGCCGCAGGAAGATATTCCTCATGGGTCTTATTATTGTTTTTGTATCGTCCATGCTAGCTCCGTGGTCTCCCAGTTTTTCGTGGCTCATCGTATTCCGAATCATTCAATCAATTGGCACAAGCATGATGGTGGCTGTCGGAATGGCGATTGTCAGAATGAACGTGACTGAAAAACAAGCCTCCGCCTTGTCCACCTTGGCTATATTCCTTTCTGGAGCGGCTGCAATTGGACCTTTTATTGGTGGAGTATTGATTCATTGGTGGGACTGGCACAGCATATTCTTCGTTAATATTCCGTTTGTCTTGGTGAGTTTTTGGTTCGCCTGGAAAACAATCCCGAAGGACGAGCAATCTCCGTCTATCTCTGGTCACATGTCCATTCGGCAATGGCTTGCGTTAATTGACGCACCAGGTATCCTGATGTTTACGGTAGCTTTGGTGACTCTGCTCATCGGTTTACTTTCAGTAAATTCCACAGGAGATATTTCAACATGGCATCTGCTGACAGGGGGGATCGGGTTAATCGCATTCGTCATGTTCTTCCGACATGAATTAAAAGCAGCCACGCCTTTTATCCCTCTGCGAACGTTTGCCTCATATCCGGAGATGACTTGGGTGAATGTGCAATACATGCTGGTGAACATCCTGTTTTACGCACTTTTTTTTGGAGTTCCTACGTATTTGAAGCAGGTACGTCATCTCAACGAAGTTCATACAGGAATGAGCATGCTAGCTTTGGGGTTATGTTCAGTCATTATTGCTCCGATCGCAGGGCGCTGGATTGACAGATCAGGATCACGGCCAGCTCTGATCGTATCCGCTTCTTTAATGACATTTGGCTCTATATTAATCGTTGTTATGAATGAAACTTCTCCAATCTTCATAATCATTGTTGCCTTAGCTTTATTTGGCATAAGTAACGGCCTAAACGCGGTCGGTATGCAAGCAGCACTGTTTAAAAGCACACCCAAAGAAATGATTGGAGTCGCATCGGGTATTTTTAATACATCACGCTACCTGGGGACCATTTTATCGTCGTTATTGATTGGGATTGTCATGGGAGATACATTTAATGTGACAGGATTTCAGATGCTTGGAATCATCCTTACGGTATTAGCTGCATCACTGATCATCATGAGCGTACGTCGCGAGGCAGGTGCGGTGAGTCCGGAGAAAGTAAAATAGAAAATCTTCCGTGCAATAACACGTTTACACCCAATGAATCAATAGCTCCATTGGGTGTATTTTTTGATTTTCACCAAGTTGTCAGAAAGAGTTGATCCTTTCTTGAACGTTTAGGGTAGAAGACGTGTCTTTGATTGAATTAGGTAAAAATAAAGATATAATAATTTTGATTAATAGGTTTCGTTAGTACTTTAAGTGCATCAATATCAGATTTTAATAGGCATCCAATGATTGTTATTATCGGAGGCCTACAGGAGTAAACGCATTATAGGTGTGGCAAGATATCGTCATACCTAACTTTGTGAAATTTTTCGCAACTCTGCATTGAGCTTGGCCAAATCTGATATTGAATGTTTCTAAATTGAACAGAGTTTGAAAGGAGGCAACACAAAGAATGGCTATTGATACGGTTTTATGGAGCAGGCTAGTGACTGGTTTGACGCTCGGGTTCCACGTGATTTTTGCAACGCTTGGTGTCGGCGTACCTTTGATGATTGCTATTGCAGAGTTCATCGGCATTCGGAAGAAGGATCACCATTACATACTTATGGCAAAGAGGTGGTCCAGAGGGTTTGTCATTTCTGTAGCGGTTGGTGTCGTGACAGGCACAGCGATCTCACTACAGTTGGCCTTGGTATGGCCGAATTTTATGAAACTTGCCGGGAATGTCATTGCACTGCCACTATTTATGGAAGTATTTGCATTCTTTTTTGAAGCAATATTCCTGGGCATTTATCTGTACACGTGGGATCGGTTCAAAAATCCGTATATCCACTGGTTGCTGACTATTCCGATTGTCGCCGGGGCAGGCATGTCTGCTGTTTTTATTACAACAGTGAACGGATTCATGAACCAGCCTGAAGGTTTTGTCATGGAAGCAGGTCAATTCATGGCAGTGAACCCCGTGCAAGCGATGCTGAATACAGCGACGTTCTCCAAAGTGTTCCATGTATTAAGCTCGGCTTATCTGACAGGAGCTGCTCTGTTAGCAGGAATAGCAGCCTTTGCGATGCTGAGAAAAGGAGTGTCGGCCTACCACAAAAAAGGCTTGAATCTCATGATGGCCGTTGTGCTGGTATTCAGTTTGTTAAATTCTTTAGCTGGAGATGTGTCTGCCAAGTTTTTGGCTGAGCATCAGCCGGAGAAGCTCGCAGCTGCCGAGTGGCATTTCGAGACGGAAAGCGGCGCGGATTTGATTTTTTTGGGATGGCTGAATGCAGAACATGAAATTATAGGCGCTCTTCATTTGCCGAAACTGCTCAGTTTCCTTGCCTTTGGAGACTTTAACGCCGAGGTAACCGGGCTGAACGAATTTCCACCAGATGAACACCCGCCCTTACTTGTGCATTATTTATTTGATCTAATGGCTGGTATTGGATTCGCTCTGCTTGCTATATCAAGTCTGTACTTCCTGTTTGTATTCTGGAAGAAACGTAATCAGTTTAACAAGTGGATGCTTCGTATGGTTGCACTGAGTGCACCGCTTGCTTTTCTGGCCGTTGAGATGGGTTGGTTCTATGCAGAGATCGGGCGGCAGCCATGGATCATCCGAGGTTATATGCGGGTAGAAGAGGCCGCTACTTCTTCACCGAGTGTGAGAATTTTATTTTTCGTCTTCTTGCTTCTCTACATCCTGCTAGGCGTTATGTGTGTCGTCGTACTGAGACGGTTGTTCAATAACAATCCTGCTGAACTCGAGATGGAGAAATGGTTGAAGGAGAAGCATGATCAATCAGCCAAGAAAGGGGATCAGGCCTGATGAGTTATGAATTAATTGGTATTTCGGTACTTTGGCTGTTCTTGTACGGCTATCTTATTGTAGCTTCCATTGATTTTGGAGCAGGTTTCTTTGCCTTTTATGCACGCCTGACAAAGCAGGATCATCTGATTAATCGTCTGATCTCCCGTTATCTATCACCGGTCTGGGAGATCACCAATGTATTTTTTGTCTTTTTCTATATTGGTATCGTCGGATTTTTCCCGGACACGGCCTATTATTATGGCTCCGCGCTGCTTGTTCCAGGAAGTATTGCCGTCATTCTACTTGCCATTCGTGGGTCGTTCTATGCTTTCGAAAATTATGGTTCCAAAAAAAGTATCGTGTATTTGTTCTTATATGGAGCTACAGGGTTGCTTATTCCAGCGTCATTGTCAGTGGCACTGACCCTGTCTGAAGGTGGCTTTATTTTGAAGCAGGGAGATACCGTTTCCCTGGATTACTGGGCACTATTTACGAATCCATTATCGTGGAGCATCGTTGGACTGGCGATCGTGTCCGTATTGTTCATTAGTGGGTCATTTCTCACATTTTACGCTTCTCGCGCAGAGGACCATTCGGCATTGAAGCTGATGCGGAACTATGCTTTGTTCTGGAGCACACCGACCATTATTCTCGCGCTGACTGCATTTATATATTTGGGTCAACACAATGAGCGTCATTTTCAAAATATGATGGATTTATGGTGGCTGCTGGCGCTTTCCGTTGCGTTTTTCATGATTGCCATGTGGCTGTTATATAACGGACGCCGTTATGGTTTAGCTTTTATATGCATCATGCTGCAATTTCTCACAGCCTTTTTCGCTTACGGGATTGGGCAATATCCTTACATTCTCGATCCATACATCACCATTCAGAGTAGCGCGACACCACCAGCGATGGGTTTTGCACTCGTCGTTGTGTTTATCGGTGGTCTGTGCTTGTTAATTCCTTCTCTAATCCTGGTCTTCAAACTGTTCCTGTTTGATGCGGATTATGTGAAAGGGAAAAAATAAAGGAGGAGCGTTCAATGAAAAGGAGAGGCAAATCCAATCTGATCTCGCAGCAAATGTCTTTACAACGAAAAAACAGACTTCTCCTTGCGATCATTTCGCTGGCCCTTGGTGTAGCTATTATAAGCCAGGCCACCTTGGTGGCTGAAGCAGTCCAGCGAATCTTTGTAGAGAAAGCTTCCTTTTCATCAGTGGTCCTGTTGCTTGTCCTATTACTGGTTATTATGGCTGTACGCTCACTGTTGTCGTATGGTAATGGGAAAGTGGGCTTGCATATGGCAGCACGCGCCAAGACAAATATGCGAGCATCTGTGTTGCAGAACCTGACCCGCGCTTCCATGCCTTCAACTCTGAGTGGACAGACGGGAGGAAAGGTCAGTGTTGCTTTGGATGCTGTGGATGAGGCCGACAGTTATTTCAGTCAGTACATGCCGCGTATGATGGAAGCTGCGATGATCCCGATTCTGATTCTGGTTGTTACGTTTACGCAGCACTCTAACACAGGCTGGATTATGCTGTTTACGGCACCGTTTATCCCGCTGTTCATGATCTTGGTTGGGCTCAAGACAAAGAACAAATCAGAAGAAAAATACGCGCAACTGGCTGAGTTTTCCGGTACGTTTCTGGATTCGCTTCAAGGGCTGGTTACGTTAAAAATATTCGGACGGGCTAAACGTCAGCAGCAGGAAATTGAACGTAGCAGTCTGGGGTATCGTGATGCCACCATGGGCATTTTGAAAATTGCATTTACAAATACGTTTATGCTGGAATCAATCGTGATGTTAAGCATTGGTATTGTAGCGCTTGAACTGGCTATCCAGTTACTCGTTTTCAAATCAATGACCTTTCATACGGCCTTTCTCGTGTTGTTACTCGTCCCTGAGTTTTACAGTCTGTTGAAGAATACAGGAACGGCTTTTCACAGCGGGCGAACCAGTATGGGGGCCATTCGTAAGGTGGAACAAATGCTTGAGGAAACAAGTGTCAAGAGCACACAAACGAAGCCTGAAGAAGGACCGGATCAAAGCGAATTAACCGATGTCGATGCAATTGCAAAGACGGAAGAGCTTCGTACAGCTCGTGCCGAGTTGATTCCAATGCCACCAACCATTGAACTGAACGATGTCCGATTCCAGTACACACCTGATTCCTTTGGACTTGAGACAGGACAGATCTCGATTGGACCGGGAGAACAGATTGCTATTGTAGGCAAAAGCGGCTCAGGTAAAACCACGTTGCTTCATCTCATTGCCGGTTTACTGAAACCAGATTCGGGAGCGGTTCTGGTTAACGGAAGCCAGCTTTCGCAACATGATGAGGCTGCATGGTTTGAACGTGTTAGCTATATTACACAGCATCCGTATATTTTTGCAGGTACATTTGCCGAAAATATAGCGATTGGCGCGGGTCGGAACGTCTCCAGAGCTGAAATTGAGCAGGCGGCAGAGGAAGCAGGACTTGCTGGCGTTGTTGCTCAATTGGAGCAGGGCTTGGACACATTTGTTGGTGAAGGTGGCCGGGGGCTGTCTGGTGGGGAAAAGCAGCGACTTGCTTTGGCACGTGCTTTTCTGAAGCGACCAGCTGTTATTTTGTTCGATGAACCCACCGTTGGTCTGGATCTGCACACCGAGCGGGTACTACAACAATCCATTGCGGCATTAGCCAAAACGGCAACGATGATTACGGTGGCACACCGTTTATATACAATTCAACATGCGGACAACATTTTGTTTATGGATAGTGGGGTATTAGTGGATTCAGGACATCATGAAGCACTTCTGGCGCGCCTGCCTCAATATGCGGAGATGGTTGATGTACAACGGAAAGGAGGGTTAGCATGAATGAGCTGACGATTCTGTCAAAAGCGATGATTCAGGAGCGCAAGGATATCTTGCTTTCGATATTGGGCGGATTTATCGCCGGCATAGCAGGGGTAGCTCTCTTTTCCGCGAGTGGGTATATGATATCGCAAACGGTATTTGCGCCACCGCTGTACACCTTAATTGTACTCACCTCCATGGTCAAACTACTTGGTTTCCTTCGAGCGGCAAGTCGCTACGGGGAACGCTTGTATTCGCACAGGGCAACATTCTCCATGCTGAGCCGTTTGCGGACGTCCTTTTTTGCCAAACTGATCCCGGTAACGCCAGGTATATTGAACAAAAACCGAAGCGGGGATCTACTTGCGCGGATCGTGGGTGATGTGGAAAGCTTGCAAAATTATTTTTTGCGGGTCGCGTATCCACCCATCATGGTCGTTATGGTGTTTTTGGCTACCATGCTGTTCACTTCGGCCTTTTCGATCTGGATTGCGTGTTTGTTAGTACTAGGTATGCTGATTACGGCATTTGTTGTACCAGGTATTGTCTTGTTAGGTCAGCGAAAAATACACGGACGTGTCCGCCAGCAACGGGCCTTGCTGTCCACGGAAGTGACCGAAGTGTTGTATGGTTTCCGGGATTTGAAAGTATACGGCCAATTGGAACAGCGTGAGCAACAGCTTCAGCAGGCTTCCGCTGCATTGGCAACGGAGCAGAAACAAGCCGCTTCGCACCTGTTGCGCGGGCAGTCCATGCACGTTTTTGTGACGTATCTCGTTACATGGGGAGTGCTAGCATTCAGCGCTTTCTTAATTGTGAATGGAGCATTTGCCGGTGTATTTCTCGCCATGCTGATCCTGGCCACGCAGACCGTGTTCGAAGAAGCTGCCGCAATGGCTATATTGCCTCTATATAAGCAGGACAGCGAACACGCCGCTCAGCGACTGGCGGAAACGGTGCCAACCTCCGATGTACAACCTGTACAGCCAAGCGGTGAAATTTCAGCCGATCAGGCGGTTTCGATTGACCTATCCGGTGTTAACTTCCAATATGAAGGGGAATGGAGACCGGCGCTGAGGGAGCTATCTCTACAACTTGCAGCAGGCTCCAAAACAGCGATTGTCGGGCCGAGCGGGTCAGGCAAGTCAACGATTATTGATTTGTTACTCAAGTTGCGCGCACCAACGTCTGGCGATATACGATTAAACGATGTTTCGGTGAAGGAACTGAATGAAGAGAGCATTTGGCAAGGGACGAATGTCGTGTTGCAGCAAAGCCACTTCTTCCGGGGAACCATCCGGGACAACCTGTTGCTGAATGGAGAAGAACATTCGGATGAACAACTGTCGGCTGTGCTGGATAAAGTCCAACTGCCGAATAAGTTGTTGACCGACATGGTCTATGAAAAAGGGGAGAACCTGTCGGATGGTGAGAAGCAGCGGCTGGCTCTCGCACGGGCCATGCTGCGCAAAGGACGGTTATGGCTTCTGGACGAACCAACTTCTTCGTTGGATTACGTCACAGAGAAACATGTGCTCCAGCATCTTCTTGCACAAGCATCCGAAGATACATTTCTTCTGATCTGCCATCGGCTGACGGGATTGGAAGAGATGGATCGGATTGTGGTCATGGACCAAGGCAAGATCGTGGAATCAGGTTCTTTCCGTGAGCTGATGGAGCAAAAAGGCTATTTTTATGAAATGAAACAAATTGAACGACAAATGATTGGAGACGCCGGGGCGTGAGAATCTAGTCTATTGAGTTGATAATACTGTCGGTTGTCGTTAATGAAGAAAATTTCAATAAATCAATTTTTATAAATCTAACTAAACCCCAAAGGATGCAGTGCATATACTCCTTGGGGTTTGTTTTGATATAATAGTTTTTTTATGTCTATAAAGGAGATGGAAGATGAGAAAATATAAGTGGGACATTGTTTTTTATTTGGCCGTATTTTTATTTGTTGTGTACATGAAGATGAATGACCAATCTCTATTTTGGATACTTGGGGTCGTTCTCACCGCTACTCTGATCATGTTTACCATTCGTATTTTTTATCCTCTGGGTTGGGAAACACGCATGGAGCGCGTCGAGGCTTTTCTACGCAGACAGGAGAATACCCCAAAGCTTTATATCTATTACGCTCTTGCAAACAGACTTGATGATGAATTGGAACACACAATAGAGCGCATCAGAAATGAGGACACAAATAAAAGGACCCAAGCAGTCTATAATGCAGCCTATGGCATCTATCGCAACGACTTGGTAGCTGTTCGTACTGCGGTGCAGAATATGCGTAGATCGGATTATCGTACATATTATGAAACGTATTTGCTTATGGAAGAAGGAAGAAGTGAGCAGGCGAGGGAACACTTGAAATCCATTAACAAGGTCTGGATGAGATCTTCGCTTCTTGCAGCGATCGAACTAAAAGCGGGACAACGCGAAACTGCGATTCAGCTATTACAGGAAGCAATGCATGCTGTCAGAGGTGTCCATCGTTATATGATATTTAAGGAATCAGAGAGATACTAAACGGTGAACAACAATCTTTCTTGGCATATAGTACAACTGACACGGATAAAAGCTTGTTCCACATAGGAGCAAGCTTTTATCTTTTGTCTTAAAGGAAGGACAGGAAGGACAAGAGTATACTGAGGCGCTAAAATGTTCGGCATAGCGGAGAACACCCGAATTAAAATGCTTTCCAACCAGTTAGCCTATATGAGGAAAATCTTAAAGTCTTTTAAACGCTTTTACATAACAGCAGATGATTCAGCCGTTTTATTTTTCTTCGCAAGCGGCTTTTTCCTTAGTGTCCTATCATACAGATATGGCTTTCCGTGATATTCCCGTGCATGCTTTTGTTTCTGCTTTTTATGTATATCAACCTTGATCTCCAGATTGGCAACGTTGTTCTGGAATTCAGTAGCAATTCGTTTGCACCATTTCAATCCACTTTCTTCAGATGCACTGAAATGAACACGTAATAGATATCCGTTCACCGTTAATTCAAACTTGTATAAATTCATGATATGTATCCTTTCCAGGCGGGCATGTTATGTTACACCAAATACGATAATCTGATTATAACAGGAACGTATGTTCTGTAAAAGTGTTATTTATGATACCCGCAATTCAATAAGGTTCGCTAGACATCTTTGCAAGAGTCCGTTTAATGGTAAAATATCTAAAAATGGTTCATGTTGGGGGATACGCATGTATAAACTGATGATCGTAGATGATGAATTGCTCATGCGGGTTGGAATTCGTTCCATGCTGAATTGGGAAGAGTACAATTTCTATGTTGTTGGTGAGGCGGGAAATGGAAAAGAGGCATTAAGCCTTGCGCTTGAAGTGATGCCTGATCTAATTATTACAGATATTAAAATGCCGATTATGGATGGGCTACAGCTTATACAAGAGGCCTCCTGCGTACTGAAAACCTGTAAGTATGTCATCCTGAGTAATTTTGACGAATTTCATTATGTGAAAGAGGCGCTAAAACTTGGCGCTTCAGATTACTTGATTAAAAGTGAGATCACCGAATCCTCCATTATTGACCTCCTGAGCACTGTTGGACAGAAACTGCAAAGTGAACATGTTCACCCAACCAACACACCCTCTATAACACAGGACTATTCCAAGAGCCTAAGATATCTAAAGGATAGTTTCTTCCAAGATATTGTAAACGGTTTCATTAGTGAGGAGGATATCGTCACCAAAGCGGAAGAACTGCATTTTCGTATACGTTCGGACCAGTTGGTTGTCATGAAATTCATCGTGAACTATTACGAGGATGCAAAGCGGAAATATGTAGAGAAAGGGGAAAAGCTGCTCCGATTTTCGATTCTTAATATTATGGAAGAGATCATTCCATCGAAGTGGGAGAAAGAGATTTTTGTTGAAAGTTCCTCTGAATATTGGGTGATCGTCAATGTACTTCCTGAGAGCCAATCTGTACACGCCGACTTAAATAAACTATGTAATAAATTGCTGTCTTCGATCAAGGATTTTATGAATCTATCGCTCACGGCTGGGGTAAGTAGAATGACTTCCGGATTCCTTCACATCAGGAAGGCCTGCCAAGAGGCAGAAACGGCTCTACAACAGAGTTTCTTCACAGGAAGCAACCAGGTGTTGTATTACGATGATATGGTTCAATCCCCAGATCGACATGAAGTTAAGGGGGCTTTAAGCCCACAACAAGAACGAGATTTGTTGAAGTTATGGGTAAGCAAAGACAACAAAAAGGCGGAAGAGTTCCTTGAAGGAATCCGATCCAATCTGGAACAGCTACGAGCGGATGAGAATAGCATTCGCAAGCAATATATCATGGTAATGGAAACGATACATTCTCATCTATCCCGAGCTACGGAAAGAGGTGCACCTTCTTTAACAGAAAAATCACCCTATGAAATCGTTCTAAAGGGGGAGTATTGGGAGGATATCCACCAAGATATGCTTGCTCATATTGCGTATTACTTCCAAACCGATTCCCAAATCAAACAGGAAAGCACGTACACCGATCTCGCCACTGAATTGATCGACAAGTATTATGCGGAAGATATCTCACTGCAAAGTATCGCTAGCCAAATTAGTGTGAATCCGTCGTATCTCAGCCGTGTGTTCAAACAGGAACGAGGAGAGAACTTTATCACGTACTTGACCCGAGTTCGAATTGAACATGCCAAGGCGTATCTATTGAGTAGAGGAATGAGAGTGTATGAAATCGCAGAAAAGGTGGGCTACCATAATTACACGTACTTCAGTAAGATTTTCAAAAAATCGGTAGGTGTCACTCCTGAGGAATATCGAGAATTACAGCAGGGATGAATGTAATCGGTGAATAGAGGTGCAGCATATGAAGCATGTTCGGCCCTTCCGAATCAAGTACAAAATTATGGTAATCTGTATGACGGTCATTATCCTTCCGGTATTGGTGATGACAATCAATTCGTATTACTCCTCAGAGCGGTTGTTGGCACAGAACTATACAACGTTGCTAAACGATCTGGCCAAACAGACGAATATTCGCATTGATGAGTTCCTCAAGGAGATTGAGAAAATTTCGCTGCTCGCCAGCAATGGCCTTAGTGACAATCTGTCTGCGACTCATGAAGGGAGTTTTCCGATCCAGGATTTCCTGCGAGAGGGTGATGAACAACATGAGATTGCCGCATACAATATTCTGATGAATTACATCATGATGAAAGATCGCGTATTCTCCATCTATCTCTACAATATGAACGGGGGACAGGACCTTTTTGTAAGTCCACATCAACCCATTGATCCAAACTTCAAAGTAGCAAACGAATTGTGGTTTAAAAAGTTCATGCATGATAAGGATCGAACCATTACCCTCACAACACGAATCGACGAGCAATTGGAGAATAAAATACTGGCAGTGTCACACGCTCGCAAAATTCATGATGTGACTAGTGGAAAACTGCTTGGCGTGATTGTTGTCAGCATTGATATCAAATTCATCGAAATCGTCAATCGAAACTTGCAGGAAGGGCTGCGCTCCAGATTCATGATTGTTGATGCGGATGACAAGATCGTATATAACGTGAATGAACGATTAATCGGGACACTGTTCCGGGACAACGTTCGTCCGCCTGAAGCACTGAATGTCGTGGTGACCAGTCCCCTTAGTCAGCAAAAATGGACAACTTACTTATATATGCCTCTGGATGAGCTGACTGCTGATGGCAAAATATTGGGCCGTAATCTGGTGACGCTTGCCATTGTCATTGTTCTTTTTGCTGCCGTCATTTCCATCTTTCTATCTCATGTCATTACAACTCCCATTAAAAAACTGCTACGGAATATTGCTCTAGTCGAGAAAGGTCAGTTTGAACAAGTTGAACCTATTGGATCAAGAGACGAGATTGGACATTTATCCATTCGATTTAACAGAATGTCGCATGAATTGAAGCGGTTGGTCGAACGGATGCAGCAGGAAGAAATAGAGAAAGCCAAGGCCGAGATGCGTGCGCTCCATGACCAGATCAAGCCACATTTTCTGTATAACACCCTTGGGTCGGTGAAATGGATTGCCTCAATGCAGCAGGCTGATAAAATCGTGGAAATGACCGATGCACTAATCTCGATGCTCCGCTATGCAACAAAATCCGATGGAACCCTCGTAACCATTCGTGAGGAACTTGATAATATAACGAATTACGTAACGATCCAGAATGTCAGGTACTACGATTGTATTCAGATGAGATATGAGGTTGAGGATAGACTGCTGGATTATCGCATGCCCAAAATGATCCTGCAGCCGATTGTGGAGAATGCGATTTTTCATGGTCTGGCCGAACTTGAAGAAGACGGAATCATCACCATTCGAATTCAATCACAACTGGATGAAGTTGTGATCGAGGTCTGCGATAATGGTGTTGGTATAGATCATCAAACGATGCAGAATCTATTGGAAGAGAAGCCCGGTGCAAGTACGGGAACGAATGGGATTGGATTGCATAATGTGCAGCGGCGGATTCAACTTCATTTTGGGAAACCCTATGGAATACAGGTGGAGAGTAAAATAGGTGAAGGTACCATTTTCTCCATTCTGCTGCCTGCCATCCTAGAAGCCAAATAGTCATACATGCTTTCATTTATGCATCTCATAATGCGATACAGCGAACGTAAAAATAAGTTTAGATATAAACAAAGGGCACGCAGTATGAACTGCAAGCCCTTTTGTTCACCCTTTGACGCTACCTAACACCAAACCTTTGGTGAAATATTTCTGTAAAAACGGATACACGAGTAAAATCGGAATGGCACCCAAGAACATCTGAGCGGCGCGCCCCGTTCTGGCGTTCATCATGGACAACAGCTGCGTATAGTCTGACCCAGATTTCAGCATGATTTGCTCAAAGCTTTGCAGCAGGGTCTGGAGGTAACTTTGTAATGGATAATTGTCTGGATTGTTCATATAGATAATGCCATCGAACCACGAATTCCAGTGGGCAACGATACTGAACAAACCAACCGTAGCGAGGGCAGGCTTGAGAAGTGGGAGTAGAATACGAAGCAATACCTGTACAGGCCCAGCACCATCGATAATGGCTGATTCTTCAATCTCCTCGGGTAGCCCCCGAATGAAATTCATGAGGATAATCATACTGAATACGGGGAGGGCCCCAGGCAGGATCAGAGACCAGATGGAATCGATCAGTCCCATTTTGACAACCACGAGATAGGTTGGAATTAGTCCTCCACTGAATAACATGGTTATTATGAAAAATCCCATATAGATATTACGCCCCATCAATTTTTGTTTTGATTTGGAGAGGGGATAAGCCGTGAGTACGATCAGAACCAGATTCACCACCGTTCCGATAACGGTTCGTTGAATGGCTACCCAGAGAGAGGAGAAAAATGATCCTCCAGTTAATGCAAATTCATAGGCTTTTGTCGTAAATTCCACAGGCCAGAACGTAACACTCCCCGCAGATACAGCCGCGCTGCTGCTGAATGAAACAGCCAGCAGGTTGATAAACGGCAGGATACATAGGAGAG
This sequence comes from Paenibacillus sp. FSL K6-1122, assembly GCF_037977015.1. Lineage (NCBI taxonomy): Bacteria > Bacillati > Bacillota > Bacilli > Caryophanales > Paenibacillaceae > Paenibacillus > Paenibacillus sp. FSL K6-1122. The sequence goes on from NZ_CP150272.1 coordinate 3,632,414, forward strand.
AGATTAGAAGCAATATGGTGTAGTTTATGATAAGAAATACACGTCTGCTCATACTTTTATCATAGATCATAATGTAAGTTCCTCCTTCTTAGAAGATACGATAGCCAGCCACTCTGTAAGCCAGGATGTACGATACAGCAACGAGAACACTGGAAATGATCGATTTGAATAACCCAACAGCGGTACCAATTGAATACTGTGCCTGTTGAATTCCTAAACGGTAGACATAGGTATCAATAATATCACCCGTCTGATAGACAACAGGGGAGTAGAGATTATAGATTTGGTCAAAGCCAGCATTGAGTACGTTCCCAAGTGAAAGTACGGTCATTAAAACAATGGTTGGCATGAGTAGAGGCAACGTAATGTAGATGGTTTGTTTCCACCGTTTCGCTCCGTCGATCACCGCGGCTTCGTAAAGTCCCGGATCAATACTGGTCAGGGCTGCCAAATAAACAACCGTGCCAAACCCGAAACCTTTCCATATGTCACTCACAATCATCGTCCAAGGAAAAATAGAGGGTGTGCCAAGAAAGGAGATCGGTGCAATCCCAAATACACTTAGAAATGTATTGATAATGCCGTCGGAGCTAAGGATATCCAGCATGATGCCAGCCATAATGACCCAAGAGAGGAAGTTCGGAATGTAGACAAGGGTTTGAAATGTACGTTTGATTCCACTGTGTAGTACCTCGTTAAGCAGTAATGCAAAAATTACGGGTACGATTATACCACCGATAATCTTAAAGACAGACATGTACAATGTATTCCAGATCGTTCTTACGAAGTTCGGCTGATTAAATATGTGGGTAAAGTTATCCCATCCTACCCATGGCGAGTTGAATCCGAGGCCCGGATTGTACTTCTGAAATGCAATAATAAGTCCGTAGAAAGGGATATAACAAAAGATGAAGACCAAGACCAGGCTTGGAATTAACATGAGATGGTAAGCACGCTGCTGCTGCCATTTTCTCAGCATTCGTATTCCTCCGTTCCTTGTACGCCAAATGTAATCGCTATCAAATAAAGGGGAGGGATGACCCTCATCCCCTCTTTGTGACAAACGAGATTATTTCTTCCCGTAGGCTTCATTAACTGCCTGAGTTGCGTCATCGCCCCCGGCTGCACGCCAATTCTGGACAATAACATCGAAATAATCGATACTTTCGCTACCCATAATGATCTTGGTGAAGCCTTCGGTCAGGATATCATCCAAGGTTGTTCCGTAGCTTGAAAGTATTTCTGGCGTAACACCCCATAAGGCCGTCTTTGTATAGTTCTCGCTGTCCAGTACTTTCTTGGCAAGACCATACGCATTCTTTGGAGCCCCTTGTTGCAAATAATCACCAACTGCTCCTGGGGTTGCATTCTCCATGAATTCCACACTGTTGTTATATTTTTGCCACATACCCGAAGTTGTGAGTCCACTGGTATCCTTGGATTGAAGGGCAGCGGAGACCGCCTCAAATTGCTCGTAATCGGAATTCGGATTAAGTACACGGAACGCTCCAACCACATGGGCAATATCGTTGTCCAGCAAGGCGGATAACGTTTCTGTGGATTCCTTGCCATTGCCTTCATCCACAATATAAGCATAGTCGTTCAAAATTTTGATCACTTCTTCAGGGCTCTTAAATCCCTTTTTCATAACGATATAATTGTTGTTGGCGAAGAAAATGGATTGTTTGGCTTCTTTCCCATCAACGGTAGGGATGATATAAGGGTAGAAGATGGCGTCCTTACCCAGATTGGATACCGTATCGACACCCGGATTATAACCCCACCACTGGTAATAAGGCTGCATGCCCACTTTTCCGGCTACAATGTCCGCGTTCATCGCATTAAAGTCTTTGATTGCAAATTCCGGATCAATGATACCTCGCTTGTACCATTCTGACCACTCAGCCAGCGCATTTTTCATCTCAGGCTGCACGGAGCCGTACACGAGTTTTCCAGTGCTATCCTCCATCCACATATCCGGATGCGCATTCCATGCAATGGCCAGCAGGTTGAGGTAATCCAACGATTGGTCTACCGCTATACCATAACCACCGTGCTTTTCCATGAATTTTAGTGCGATATTTTTGATGTCTTCCACAGATTTCGGATCTTGGACTCCCAATTCTTCTTTCCAGTCGTTCCGAATCCAGATGAAGTCTGGTTGTTCAATTAATCCCCAGTGCATCTGTGGTATCCCGTATAGCTTACCGTCCTTCTTTCCAGATTCGTAACTGTCTGCATCTGCTTCCATGTAACCTTTGAGACGATCTGAAGCGTGTTGATCAAAGACCTCGGAAAGGTCCATGACCATATCTGCTTCGACTAACTGTCTCAGTTGTGATGGATTAACTCTGAATACGTCAGGAAGATCGTTCGATGCGATAGCCAAATTGAGTTTTGTATCGTACTCATCGCTGACCCAGTCTGTTTTGACATTGATATTAAACTTCTCTTTGTATCGCTTAATCCATACATTGTTGGTGATATCGTCGCCCTTTGGATATTTTGCTGAAGTGTATTCTGAGGTTACGGTATGAATGGTTGTCGTTCCAGCCTCGTTGGAATCCGTGTCCGTCGTTGAACCTTTATCAGCACCGCTTCCATTGCTACAGGCTGCGAGTAATAAGGCTGACATGCACACAGACAAGACTAAGGCTTTCGTTTTCTTGTTCATTTCTTTTCCCCCTTATCAGTCATATTTCAATAACGCTTACTTGAAAATATTCTAAACGAGAAAGGGGGAACGTGATATAAAGGTTATTGACGAGAACTGGTATCTTTTTTTACTTTTGAGTTGTAGCGGAGAAAAGAATAATGAGCTTTGTGCACTTTTTTTACTTTGTGCTCCTTCTTTTTTTACTCATGTCTCCAAAAATTGCTTTAGATGACGATCGATAACGAGTGAATCCTCTTCGTTTGCTCCGATTCCAAAGCAGTGTCCCCACTTGGACTCTACAGGTTGATACACCGCGTTTGGCATATGCTGAGCATCATACGAACTGTCTTCTGGCGTGAAAAACAAGTCACTTGATCCTGGCATAACGAGTGCAGGAGCAGTGATCTTGCTTAACGCCTGTTCGAAGTTGCCGTCATCGACGGGATTAGCGCTAATGTCTCCATAGATTCCTGTACGCAACATGGTAATCAAGTCGTTAGCATCGAAGGGAAGAAATACTTGATCCCAGTAATCTTCTACATAAGATTTCAAGGAGTCGTAACCCTCAGATTGGTACAATTTCTCCAAATAGTACGCCTGCGAGAACCCCCATGGAGCATAAGCTCTTCCCATCGCTGCGAGACCGGCAACCGGAGGGCGCTCATATCTACCATTTTTATAATTCGAATCTGCCTGTAACGCCGCGATCATTGCTTCGAATACCAACTGTGTATGGGGTCTGCTCTTTGCCGTTCCGCCAAAGGGGGCAATACGCTCAACCATCTCAGGATAACTGGTTCCCCATTGATAAACCTGCATGGCTCCCAGAGACCACCCCACAACAAGTTTGATTTTGGAGATACCGAATTTTTGAGTGATGAGTTGATGTTGGGCACGCACATTGTCATACATGGAGATGAGAGGGAAGTTGTTCTTATCATACGGGGCAGGGGTATTACTTGGAGAAGACGATAACCCGTTACCTAACATATTGGGCACAACGATAAAATAACGACTGGGGTCCAGTGCCTTGTCTGTTCCAATTAACCATTCATTATCTGTGTGAATTCCAGCAAACCATGTTGGGACAACAATAACATTGTCCTTTGCCGCATTTAAGTTTCCGTAGGTCTTGTAAGCGATAAAGGCTTGAGGGAGCCGTTGTCCCGATTGAAGTAATGTATCTCCTAGGTTATATGTTTCATAATCGTTCATAGATTGATTCTCCTTATAAAATAGTAATAACTTGATTTCACTCTACAATACGTCTATTATCAATTCAACGAAACGTTATCGAACATATCATTCATTTATTTTGAACTTGGAGGTGCCTGACTCATGGAAATACGCCAGCTAAAAACCTTTTGGACACTTGCATCGACCTGCAGCTTTAGTCAAACTGCTGAATTATTGAGCTATGTACCGTCTACCATAACCATGCAAATCAAATCGCTGGAAGAAGAGCTTGGGGTGAAATTGCTGGATCGATTAGGCAAAAAGGTTGTGTTAACGGATGCTGGCCAACAGTTTCTGCCGTACGCCACTAAGATTTTAAACGATGTAGAGGAAGCAAAGTGCATATCCAGTCAGCACGGAGAATTAGCGGGAACGGTTGTGATCGGAGCAGACGAAGTGCTGTGTGCATATCTTCTTCCAGCCTTGTTCAAACGCTTCCGAGCGGACTATCCTGGTGTGCGGTTATTGTTCCGCCCCTTGTCTGGGCAAGAGCTTAAATCGAGTCTGAGAGAAGGGCATGCCGATGTCGTTTTTGTATTGGATGAGCCTATTAATTCCAAAGACCTTCAGTCAGAGTTTTTAAAGGATGAGACCTTTCAAATGGTGGTTTCTCCCGATCATATGTTAGCATCGCGTTCCGAGTTGGTCATCGATGACTTCCACAAACAGCATTTTTTACTGACCGAAAAGAACTGTTCGTATCGCACTCATTTTGACCAATCCATAACGAAGAAAGGTGTGGATGCTCTGACAGAGCTGGAGTTTCATAGTGTAGAAGCCATTAAACAATGTGTTGTGGCTGGTCTAGGGATCGCTTTATTACCTGAAATGGCTTTGAAGAAAGAGTTGAGAGAAGGGGAAGTGGTTGCTCTGCCGTGGGATTTATCAGATGTATCCTTTTCTGCGCAAATGCTCTGGCATCGGGAAAAATGGATCTCTCCGTCTATGGCTGCTTTCATGGAGGTCGCCAAGAGTGAGTTGATTTGATTGTTCAGAATTTGTTTAGATGTATGTGTTAAAATATTCTTCATGGAGATCGTGAGGTTAAATGGAATCAACCTTCAACAACATGATACAGATATATATGGGGGATTAGCAATGGAGAGAAAGATTAGAAATTCTGCAAAAGCATTGATCATTAAAGACGGGAGAATGCTTGCAATGAAGCAGGATGATAATGATGAAGTCATCTACATTCTGCCTGGTGGGAGCCAGAATGCAGGTGAAACCCTGACGGATGCGGTGAAGCGTGAAGTTGCGGAAGAAATCGGAATAGATGTAGAACCGTTATCACTGGAATTCGTAATTGAAGGGGTATACGGTGAAGCTCTTCATCGTGTAGATTTTGTTTTTTTATGCGAGTACATAGGTTTGATGGACCAAGATAGTTCTATTCTGCCAAGTGACGAAAATCAAGTGGAATTTGAATGGCTTGAAATTAAAAATATATACGAACTACCTTTATTTCCTGCAAAATTACGAAAGCAGATCATTAGATTGGTTGAGGGAGAAAAAACGGTTATGTATTTAGGAAATGAGGAAGATGACGACCTGAATAGTTAGATGTGCACACGTCGTAAACAAGCGGCCGTCTTGTATTTATAAAGGAAAGACTATTTCAAAGGACATGATGGTCCAGTGAAATAGTCTTTTTGCCGTTGAACAAATTGTGCAGAGCGATTAGATAATGAACATCTATGATAAGGGGTTACAATAGGCCAGGAGTTATATATCTTGTTGCTTCACGCCTGCTTTCATATTTTTCTGACCCCACATTACCATGGATTCAATTAAAGGAACCAATTCCTTGCCTGATTCTGTGAGCGAATACTCCACTCTCGGTGGAACCTCGTTATATTGCTCCCGATGCACGATGCCGGAATGAATCAAATCCTTCAAACAGTTCGTTAACATCGTTCCGGTAATGCCAGGCAGTCTTCTTTTTAATTCATTGTAACGTATACAGTCATTTTCACTGAGGATTGCCAGGATCGGAAGATTCCACTTGCCTCCAATGACCTGAAATGCATAAGTCGCTGGACATAACTGATCGAAATTAAACTCGTATTTCACTTGATACCCTCCAATAGTATACTTTTTGATACTAAGTCAGAAAAAGAATCGTACTTGTTCAGAAGATTGTAGACATTATAATCAAACTAACACAAGAAAATCAATTCATAAGACAATATAAAGGCGGGATAAACGTGAGTAACGAATCTATGATGTGTGATCTGGAAACAGGCGTATGTGGTGTGAATGAGGAAGAGGCGATGCAAGAAATCAATCTGAATCACGTTGAGAAAAGGATAACTCTATATTACGCAACAGATCCGATCTGCTCTCACTGTTGGGCGCTTGAGCCTGTGCTTCATCGGTTTATTGAGGAATACGGCCATTATTTTACGCTGCAAATCAAAATGGGTGGGTTACTGGCTAACTGGAATGGTTTCTCGGATGGCGCTAACGGGATTCAGAAACCTTCGGACGTTGCAGAGCATTGGAAGGAAGTGGGTGAACATTCACGCATGCCCATCGACGGTTCCTTATGGCACCATAATCCAATACTTTCTTCCTATCCGCCATCTCGCGTATTTAAGGTCATTCAGAGTACGCACCCTGGTAAAGAGCATGACTTTTTAAGACGTGCGCGTGAAGCCGTGTTTGCATTTAATCGAAATATTGGAGAAGATGATGTGCTGATGGATATCGTCAATCAACTGGGCTTGAATGGTAAAGAAGTGGTTGAGGCCGCTGCACAGCAATCAGCACAAGAGTTATTAGAGGAAGACTTTGAGAGTGTGGCTAGTTTGGGAGTTAGAGGTTTCCCATCAATTATCATTGTGAATGAAGAGAACCAGGGTATAAAAATTGTCGGAGCGCGTTCTCTTGAAACATATGTGCAAGCACTTCAGCAGGTGCTCGGTGGTGATCTGAAACCCAAACAGATAACCTCGTTGGAACAGAAAATCAATGAGGGACACCTTCTTTTCTCTAAAGAAATGGAGGTCTTGTACAGTATCGAAAAGAGTGATATTGAATCATATGTGAAATCTGAATTGGCAGAGCACACATATCGTATAGGTCATATTTTGAATGAGATGTATATTGAGCATATTTGAGACAGGAGCCATGTAAGAATCTTCCTGCTTTCGGCACACGGATGTGTTATTCGCACAGGCAAGTCGTCCACCCATTGCGTAGACTGAAGTAGATCAAGTCAAGTGAGGTGAATTCCATGGCTAAAACCAATGAAATACACGTCCGGGTGAAACGGCTCAAGGATCGCCCAGTCTGCGTGACTCTTCATAATGGCGAGACGTACGTCGGGTACATCTCTGGCGTTAACAGCGAAGGCGTAGTGCTTACCGGGGGCGGAAAGCTTACTCAGACCGCAATCACAGCACCCTCATCTGAAGGCAGTGCTCGCAAAACCAAACCTAAAGCAGGGGCTACGAGAAAAACAGCATCCTCTCGAAACCGTAAACGGGTGAACAGCACACGTAAGTCGCAAGTACGATCCCGGTCGATGTCTCGCTCAACGTTTAGGCAAGCCCAGGTATCATCTTTCATGCCTATGCTAGGCTCACTGTTAGGTGGCTTTGGCGGTGCCGGCTCAATTGGAGGTATGTTAGGCGGGGGTATGCGGTTGTTTGGCATGATCCAGCGGTTTACACCTGTGGTCAAAATGGGGTATGGCATGATTAAGCAGATTCAGCCATTTATGGGGGCAGTTCAAGGGCTGATGACTCCAGCAAGTCAAGCAGCTCAGGCTGAAACCGAAGGTGAAGAGGAAGCACAACAAGGATAATACTTGAAATGAAAATCGTGAAATAGAACATAACCTTCTTTTCATTTGGGAAGGAAGTATTGCTAGTGTGTTGGGTGATTTGATCTCTTTCTGATCTGTTCTGTTCTGTTCCTTATCTTCTTCTCTGTTCTGTTTCAGCTTCTTCGCTAGATGCTTAACTGCAAGCTGCTCTCCGTACGGCAAACGGAGGGTGGCTTATTTGCTTATGCTGTATATGAAGTTCGAACCAGCTCAATATAGCATGCTTGCTCAGTGCTAACGAACCTCAGAAACCGTATTCGAGTCAATATCAAGCCATTAAAATTCTAACGAACATGACAAACCCTATTCGCTGCAAAATGTAAGATATAGTGTGAAAAAGGGGCTGATTCTGCAGCATAACTTCTCCTGTGTTCGTTAGAATTAAAATCCGCCCGAATCGGGTTAAATAAGACTCCCTGTATTCGTTAAATTCGTTCGTTGTGAGGAATAAAAACTGAGGTTTCAAATACGCGCCACACTTCTAACTTTGGAACTATGTAGTTGGGCCGTTTGCCATCATACAGCAAAAAGCACCGCGCGCAGGGAGCTGCACGCGGTGCGAAAAACAATGCTGATGTTGCAGAGTAGGAGAAAACTCTATCCGCTCTTATTAAGCCTGTTTGGTTTTGAGGCGAATCACGTTCCATGATGCTTTGTTCAAGACTGCTTGCACTTTACCCTGATCAACCGTTGTATATCCGCCGTTGTGAGGAACAACGTTACGTGGGTTTTCTTTGGTATTGGTGGCTTTCAAGTCGTTGTTCTCCAATACGATATGCTCCACAAATGTGGTTTCTCCGAAGGAACGCAGATCCACATTCAGTTCCAACTTCTCATCCAGATGTCTGTTCACCGCAAAGATTGTGATCGTGCCGTTTTCTTCATCATGCACACTGATCGCTTCGAGATAAGGCACATCTGTAAAGTCTTTGGAATCATATTTAGGTGAAGAGGTGATGGATCGCAACACCGTACCACGACCGAAGTTGGATGCATGCATGAACGGGAAATACGTCGTCTGGAACCAGATTGCTCCGTTATTTTCCGTCATGATTGGTGCAATGGTGTTAATCAACTGAGCAAGGCAAGCCATTTTTACACGGTCGGCGTGCTTGAGTATGGTAATCAGATAACAGCCCACAGCTAGTGCATCTTCATGTGTATACACATCTTCAAACTCTGGAGGAGCAATCTGCCACCGTTCTTCCATACGGCTCGTGCCGATGGATTTCCAGACATTCCATTCATCCAGAGACAGCATTAATTTCTTTTTGCTGCGTTTCTTGGCTTGTACAAAATCACAGATTGAAGCAACACTATCAATAAATTGATCCAGATCCAGCGATGTCGCCAGGAAGTCATACGTGTTGTCTTTGTTGTTGTTGTAATACTGATGCAGGGACAAGTAGTCCACATTTTCATAGGTGAGATCCAGCACGGTTGCTTCCCAATCTGCAAATGTACTCATGTCACGGCTGGAACTGCCGCAAGCCACAAGCTCGATATCCGGGTCTACCCATTTCATCGCTTTAGCGGTCTCATTGGCAATACGCCCATATTCATATGCAGTCATTGCACCAATCTGCCAAGGGCCGTCCATTTCGTTGCCTAGACACCAGGTTTTGAATTTATGCGGGTCCTTGTAACCGTGAGAGATACGCAGATCACTCCAGTATGTGCCAGATGGGTGGTTGCAGTATTCGATCAGGTTTCTGGCCGCATCAATGCCGCGAGTACCCAGATTTACAGCCATCATCACTTCGGTTCCAACCAGTTTGGCCCAATCTGCAAATTCGTTTGTTCCTACCGCATTTGTTTCAATCGTCCACCATGCCAGTTCAAGTCTGCGTTTACGCTCCGCTACCGGACCAACGCCGTCCTCCCAATTGTAACCGGATACGAAATTGCCGCCCGGATAACGAACAATTGGCACATTCAGAGCTTTGATCGCTTCAATGGCATCCTGACGAAAACCTTGAGCATCTGCCGTGGGATGACCTGGATCATAAATTCCGCCGTATACGGCCCGTCCCAGATGTTCTATAAATGAACCATAGACACGCGGATCTACTTCAGCAATCTGAAAGTCTTTATCGATAAGCATTTTGGATGTAAGCATGGTATGTACCTCCATTGGATGAATTCATATTTTTAAAAGAATTAACAGTGGTATTGAATTCGCTTAAAAGCAAAATCAAATCATTGATTTGTTATCTAATATGTATCATAATGCTATTATATTGAGCAAGTTTATTTCACAGGGTTCGCTAAATAACGAATTCTAAATCAACAATATATGGATTCTATAGAGATAGGGAAGTGAAGTTCATGATGCTTGGCACGGATGCCACATCCTTGATCATATATGAGGCGCTCGCCAGCGAGGCCCGTTTAAATATCGTTCGCTTATTATTGCAAAACAGGGCGATGCATATCAATGCGCTTGCCAAAGAGCTGTATCTGAGCAAAGCCATCGTTAGTACACATGTGAGCAAATTGCAGAAAGCGGGCATCGTAGGCAGCCGCATGAAGCGCGAGAACGGTGGAACGTATAAATACTGCTTTATTCTGCAAGAATTTATGACTATCAATCTCTCCCCTGAACCAGTTGATGCTCCTTATCATGAAGTCTCTATTCCGGTAGGTCAATATACAGATTATGAAGCATGGCCGACCTGCGGGATTGCGACAACTACGCAGATGATTGGACAGTACGACACGCCTGCCTGCTTTATGGACCCGGATCGGGTGAACGCGGGAATCCTTTGGATGGCACGAGGTTTTCTTGAATATAAGATTCCCAATTATCTGAATACAGAACAGCATCTCCAGGAAATTGAAATTTCACTCGAACTCAGTTCGGAAGCACCCCAAGTTAATGAAAACTGGCCTTCTGACATCCGTTTTTCCCTTAATGGTCATCACCTCGGAACCTGGACAAGCCCAGGGGATTTTGGAGATCGGAAGGGCAAACATACACCGTTATGGTGGAAATTGGACGTCAACCAGTATGGTGTACTGAAGGTGCTACGTATTAACGGAGAAGGGACGTTTATGGATAGCCAGCGCATCTCAGATGTGCGTATCCATGATCTGGAGCTGGATTCATCCACTTACTGGACGTTTGGATTAAGACCGGAAGAAGGGGTGCCCGGTCGAGGCGGACTTACGTTGTTCGGGAAAGGGTTTGGCAACTACGATCAGGACATTTTGATAAGGTACTATTACGAGGCTGCTGAGTTATAAATTTGGCTAGTAAAATGTGGAATATTAGGATAAGATGTAACCATCTGAACAAAAAGGAGCGTTTTTAAATGTCTAACAAGGTGATTTTGCTTTAGGTTCACAGAAGGATATTTGCATTACAGAGATTCCTTTTGTGGACATTGCAGTGCGGGAAACCGTCCAAACAATGTTTACTGGAGGAGATTATTATTAATTTTAACGAAGCTGTTAACATCAGCAATACGCATGTATTGGCATTGGTATCCGAGTTGTTTGACCTGGAGGGTTACAACATTCAGCTTATTCCGCCTCATGAGGGTGGACGGAATGTCGTTTACACCTGTGAGCAAGAGGGACGTGAATCGCTAATTCTCCGAGTGTCTTTTTTGCCTGACAGAAAGCGTGAAGATTACATTGCCGAACTGGAGTATGTCCGGTATTTATTTGAGCACGGTGCAAGTGTCTCGAATGTAGTCAGCTCGAAAAAGGGGCATCTGCTGGAAGAGATCACTTATGGTGAGCATACGTTCTTTATCTGTATGTTTGTGAAGGCCACAGGGAAGTTGCTGGTAGAAAACCATTATCAGTACCGGGAAGGCGTTCCACTTAGCGAATACTATTATAATAGCGGAAAAGTTCTGGGCAGAATGCATCAACTATCGAAAGGCTACACTCCCGTCCATCGCCGGCATCATTTGATTGACAATTACAGCGGTGAATATATCGATAACCTGGTACCTGAATCATTTCCTCTGCTTAAGGAGAAGATGGTTGAGCTTCTTAATACCTTAGAAGGTTTGGATACAAACCAAGAGACATTCGGCATGATCCATTTTGATTATAACGATGGGAATTACTCAATCGATTTTGATACCGGTCAGATCACCGTGTATGATTTTGATAATTCATGCTTCGGTTGGTATATGTATGATCTGGCAGATCTATGGACACACGGCGTCGGCTGGATTCAATTTGAGCCGAATGTGGATAAACGCAAACAGTTCATGGATGACTATTTCCAAACTGCCCTCGTTGGATATACTTCCGAGACCAAGATCGAAGATTCGATGCTGGAGAAGCTGCCTTTATTTATTCAAGTCACTCTCTTGGAGAATATTCTAGGTCAATTTGAGGAAATGCAGCGTGCTGGCGAAGAACCGGAAGCTAACGAAGAACTGTTGTATCTCATTAAATGTCTGGAAGAGGATATACCGTTTAAAGGATTTTTCCATGAGATGTATTCCACTGAAGCTCCGTTTGAGTATGAGGGACGCTGAAGGGACCTGTAGGTAAACTAAACCCTGAATAACCAAGGATTCATCAAGTGGGGAGGCAGCCGGATCGACCGGTTGCCTCTTTGTTTGTCTGCGGTATGTTATTCAAATTTGGAAGGGGGCACGTTGTAGAATTTTTTGAATGCTTTGGAGAACGTAAAGGGATCGGGATAACCCAGAAATCCGGCAATTTGCTGGATCGTATATTTTTTCTCATACAGATAGTCTCTGGCCCGGTTCATTTTGATCTGATTGATATACTGCCCCGGTGTAATACCGAGAATTTTTTTAAACAACGAAATAAAATATTTCTCAGAGACGCCAGCAATGTCTGCAAGCTCGTTAACTCGGATGGCACGATGCAGATTCGCATCCACGTATGGAAAAACATTCTGCAGAACTTCCAGACTTCCTTCGATCTTCTTCGGTTTTCGGTCTTTCAGAAACTCACCGTGATACAGCCCTTGCCTATGTAATTCCAAAATTTTGGCGATGACGAGAAGCAGAGAGGCTTTCAAGTAAAGTGGACTGGCAGAAGCACCGCTACTCTGCTTGAATCTTTGATAGGACGAGGTGAATAGCGTTGATTCCTCTTGAATCAGATTGCCAGGTACGATGCCGGGAAGTTGAAACTCGCTGAGAATCCGCTTCTGCTCAGCGATGCTGAAATCAAAGTGCATGTATACGAATCGGCACAACTCTCCGGTCGTGGAAGCCGTGTAGGGCATATCCGGATAAAAAAACACGACGTCACCCGGGTTCGCCATATGCTCGATTCCATCGATGGTAATCTTGAGGGAGCCTGCTGTAATGAACCATAGATCATAATCGGAATGAGACTTGTGCTCCGTCCAATTACTGTCGTGTGTTTGTTCCAAATAAGAGCTCATGCGAAGTGTGATATACTCCGAAAGTTCGTCGATTATACTCATATTTACAGTTCCTGTGTGCATCTAATCCAACCGAATCCTCTCCACTTTATGACATCCTTCATTTTTCACTATCATAACAAAGGATTTATCTCTTGTTAACTATCGTACGATATGACATGTATTGAAAACTATCACACATTCCGATTCCAGCCCACTCACCTATAATGAACTTATATCGTTAAAAGGAGGGGTTATTAATGAATACTACAAGTACTCAGCATCCAAAGGTAGTTGTTATTGGGGCGGGCAGCCTGTTTTTTGGTCGTCAGTCCATCTGGCAGATGGTACACTCCCCATATTTGAATCAGGGAACGCTGGCTTTGGTGGATACGGACGAGGAACGGCTTTCGAAAATGGTAAAAGTAGCGGAAATGGTCGCCAAGGAGAACAACGTATCCCTAAAGATTGAGGGTTCAGTGGACCGAAGACAGGTACTACCGGGAGCCGACTTCGTTGTGCTCAGCTTTGCGGAAGAATCGGTGAAATATCGGGGCATTGACTGCCAGGTTTCTCTAAAGTATGGAATTCGTATGTGTTCCGGCGATACGATTGGCCCTGGCGGAATCTTTCGCGCGATGCGGGAACTGCCGGTTATCATGGAATGCGCCAAAGACATCGAGGAGCTGTGTCCGGATGCGTGGGTGATCAATTATATTAACCCGTCTACCGTTCATGGCATTGCATTACATCGATATGCACCGAAGCTTAAATCGTTCGCGCTGTGCGATAGTCATCATATGCCGCATAAGAAAGCCTATTATGCCGTACGAGCCGGAATCATCGAAAATACAAGCCAGTTTACCGCAGGAATAGACCAGAAATTCGATTTTCGTATCGCGGGTGTCAATCATTTCACTTGGCTGCTCAAAGCCGAGTATGAAGGAACAAATGTGATGCCCACTATCGCAGAAGCCATGCGCAAGATGGCAGGTGATGAGAATAACGGCGGTGATCGCGGCGCAAAAGCTCTTTTTAACGATGCGATTACCTATGAACTGTATGATATTTTCGGAATCATTCCTACTTGTACGGCGCATACGAAGGAATACGTTCGGTATTGGCAGGGTCTTGGCAAAACTGCGGACACCATTCCGCCATTATCGATCTGGGAGACAGAGGACAGGTATGAGCGTCATGACGAAATGTGGCGTCAGGTGGATGACTTTCTTACGGGGAACATTCCGATTGTCGATTATATGAGGACCTTCGGGCCGGATCATGCGACCGACATCATTGAAAATATGGTGGGGAACTTGGGCAAAAAATTCTTCATCAATACGCTCAATCAAGGCTCCGTAACCAATATGAATAACGATTCGTTCCTGGAACTCCTGTGCGATGTAGATATGGATGGAGCGAAGCCACTCCATGTAGGCGAGATGCCACGTGGAGTTAGAGGTATGCAAGAACTTGTACTGGATACGCATGAGCTCACAGTTGAAGCTGTTCTGGAACAGAGCTACGAGAAGCTGAGAAGGGCGATGCTCACCGACCCGCTCGTGAGTTCCATCAGTGACGCGGACAAGATCATCCATGAATTGTTGGAACTGGAGCGTAAGATGATTCCGGACGTTTGGTACAAGGATAGACTGCAGTATAGCTAAGAATGGAGAATGATAATAGACCACGTCGGTTCCTTCCAAGGGGCTAACGTGGTCTTTGTTTTTATCGTTTGTCATGTATCAAGAAATCCTACTCCACTTTAAACAAGCCAGCATGGTCTTCATAGTACGAAGTAATAAAATCACGAAATTCTCTTACAGCAGGAGATAACCATTTTTGTTTGACCCAGGATAGGCTAATGGGATATATAGCGGAATCATCAGCAATTTTTACATAACGTAACCCCAGTGCTCTACATACGGAGATCGGAATTAATGCAACACCTTGATTAAGGCTGATAATTTCAAGCAGGGTATGAGAATCGACCTCAAATGCATGATTGGGGAGGAAACCTGCTTTTTCACAGAGCATAGTTGTAAAGCGGCTGTACTCCTTATTATCGGCAAGGGAAATAAAGGGCTCATTTGCAACAACACTTAATGAAATGCTTGTTTCTCCGCCGTATGCATGATCCGTGGGCACAACAAGAACAATGTCTTCCTCAACAAGAACAACACTCTCAATCTCCTCATCCTGAATCGGATGCCCCGTAATGCCCAGATGCATGTCACCTTTCTTCAAACCTGTAATAATTTCACTGCGGGTCCCAATACCCTGATGAAGCTTGGTTTCAGGGGAACCGTTGATATAGTCACTAATGAGACCAGTGAGAAATCGGGTATTCGTAATCGAGATCCTGATCGTATTGGATATTTGCTGTTCCTCCGCTTTAATCTCCATCTCTGCATTTTCAATTTCAATAAAAATCCGGTTTACATGCTTCAATAAAATCTCACCTGAGGAATTCAATTGAATGTTTCTTCCTCTCCTGTGGAATAAGGGGGTACCCAGTTCATCCTCAAGTCTTTTAATCGTTAAGCTTAGGGAAGGTTGAGCAATATTCAATTGGGCAGCTGCCTTGGAGATATGTTCAGTATAGGCAACGGTCTGAAAGTATTTGAGCTGAAGCAATTCCATTTATCTGCACTCCTTATTTATTCTGATAAATATATATAGTACTTATTATGTATTATATTAAATTTAAATATTGATGTAGAATTTTTTTATGAGATACAGATCAAATTTTAAATAACAAAAACCTGACTATATAAGTTGAACTAATCATTTACACAATAACGGAGAGGACAGAAAAAATCTGAAAAAGCAAAGTGTTCGCCTAAAAGCTTTCTGAAAGAAAGCTACATCGGAAGCATAACCTATCACCGGATTTTTCCCTTTAGAAGGGGAATCGAAAAATCTGGGGATAACAGCGATTGGAAGGTTGTTCTGTCATCGTAGTGTCAGTGTAAATAATCTTTAATTCAACTTATATAGAACCAAAACATAAGGTAGGTGTCTTTGATGAAAATCGATGTGAATAACATAGCTAAAAATCTGAATACACCCCTAACGGCTCCGGCATACCCGATGCCACCGTACAAATTCGTGAATCGTGAATATTTGAATATTATTTACCGAACCGATGAAAAAGCGCTGCGGGCAGCCGTACCGGAACCTCTGGAAATTACTGAACCTTTGGTTAAATTCGAAGTGATGTGGATGCCAGATGTTTCTGGACTGGGTGCTTATACAGAAGCTGGACAAGTTATCCCTGTGCAATTCAATGGGGAGGAAGGCGATTATGTGCATTCGATGTACGTAGACAATTTCCCCGCGATTGCGAGTGGTCGAGAGCTCACCGCCTATCCGAAAAAGCTGGGTGCGCCCAAGCTGTATACCGATTCAGATACACTTGTTGGCACACTTGATTATGGAACGCTGCGTGTAGCCACGGCAACGATGGGATATAAACATGTGGAGATGGATAAAGAGTTCGCCAAACGTGAAATATGCCGACCTAATTTTATGATTAAGATGGCTACCGACTATACCGGGAATTTAAGAATATGTGATCTGATCCGTACTCAAATTACGGACATCGAAGTGAAGGAAGCTTGGACAGGACCTGCCCGACTTCAACTGTTCGAACATGCGTTGGCACCTCTTGCAGATCTGCCTGTGTTGGAAGTGGTGTCCGCTTCTCATATCCTTACCAACCTAACCTTAAACGCTGCACAACCTGTATATAACTACCTGGAAGAAAAATAAGGAGGAAAAATAAAATGAGAATTGCAATTGTAGGAGCAGGATCTTTGGGAACCATCGTAGGTGCATACCTTGCGGATGGCGGACTTGACGTTGAGTTAATTGATGCATATCAAGAACATGTAGATGCTTTAAATCAGACGGGTGCTAAAGTGACGGGTACCACAGAGTTTCAGGCAAAAGTAAAAGCAATTACTCCTGATCAGAAATCAGGACAGTATGACCTTGTTTTACTTTTAACCAAACAACTCTACAACGATTCCATTCTTCAGGAATTACTTCCATTCTTGAAAGAAGAAAGTATGGTGTGTTCGTTGCAGAACGGGATTCCGGAAGAAAAAGTGGCGTCCATTGTGGGTGAAAAACGTGTCATTGCTGGCTCCGTTGAATTCGGCGCTACGTTCATTGAACCAGGTGTATCAAGTCTGACTACCGAGTACACTCAATTTAAGCAGTATGCTTTTCAGATTGGCGAATTAAATGGTGAAATTACCGAACGAATTCAACGCGTAAAATCGGTGTTGGATCTTGTGGGTGGAACACATATTTCCGATAACCTGGTTGGAACCAAATGGTCCAAATTGCTGATCAACAATGCCTTCAGTGGTTTGTCGGCTGCATTGAATGGTGAATATGGGGACATTATTGATCATGAAGCCGGCATTGTGAGTGCAGCTCATATTGCGGACGAGACGATTAAAGTTGCTCGCGCCAATGGGGTTACCTTGGTTAAAATGAATGGATTCGACATCTCTTCACTCGAAGTGAACAGCAAAGAAGATATTTCTGAACGGGTGAAAACATTACGTTACGTGATGGAGCCCTCCAGATTGCTCAAAGCAAGCATGCTTCAAGATCTGGAGAAGAACCGCAAAACGGAAATTGATTACATTAACGGAGTTGTTTCAAGCAGGGCAGAAGGTACGGGAATTGCGACACCTTATAATGATTTAGTTGTAAAACTGGTCAAATCTGCTGAAGAAACTCAAACCGTTCCTGATTTTGACACGAACATAAAAGCTTTTGAAGAACTATTAAGTGCACAATAATAAATTCAATTATTTCAACTGAAAGTCGCTAATATAGCGGTTTTTTTGTTGTATCAGTAAATCTAATCAGGCTTGATTTTGCTACAGATAGAATATTCTTCGTGATTTTTTTTCCTAAGATTATACAAAAAGGGGAATTAAATTTGATATAATATAGACTTGCTGGTCATTTTTCTATTCGAAGGAGATACATAATGAGGTACTCTTGGTGGGAATTCACGTTTTATTTTGCTGTATTGATGTTTGTTTTGTTTATGCAAATAAACGAATATCCTCTATTTCTGATTGTGGGGGTTGTAGTCGTTACCATTCTTATCGCATTTATTAAGCATGTTTTTTATCCTTTAGTATTTGATAAGCGTATAGATCGTTTAGAGTCCTTTTTATCCAAGCAGCAAAATACACCTGGGACATACATTATTTATGTTTTTGCGAACAGACTTGATGATGAGGCAGAACTTGTTATGGAGCAGATTATGCAGAAATATAAGCGAAGAACGACACAAGCACAGTTCAAGGCAGCTTACGGGTTATATCGTAAGGATATGTTTGCCATTCGGCAAGCTGTACCTCATATCGGCTTATCGGACTACCGTACATATTACGAAACCATACTACTTTTGGAGGACGGAAAGAGTAATCAGGCGCGGGAAAGACTTCAATCCATTAAAAAACAGTGGATGAGATCAACACTGCTCGTGGGTATTGAACTCAAAGCAGAAAACCGCGATACCGCTATTCAGCACGCGCATGAAGCACTTAACTCTTCCAGAGGTGTTAATCGTTATGTTTTATATAAGGAATATGAAAGAGTATTAGCAGAGGTAGTTGGACACATATCGTAAGATGGTGAAAATCTTTCGAAAAAATAAACCGTGCTTCACGGTTTATTTTTTTTCATTTGCTAGCAGAGGTGTGAGTCCATCCTTAGCAAAAATAGAGGGTAGAATCGTCAATAACCTCTCACGGGTAAGGGGATCATCGTAGTTCCAGCCAGCTTCTACTATATGTACTTTACTGGGTAACAACATGCCAACCAAACTTTGGAGCGGAGAAGGTATATTTACATTCATCTCCTCCTGAGGTACCATCACGAAGTTTCGGTCTCCACCGTATTGTGTGATTTTATTGTGATCAATTTGTATCCAAGGTCTGCCATTAATGATCAGTTGATTTATGGATTCGTTGGGTCGAAAGCCAAGTGATTCATACACGGTAGCAGCAAATCCCGTCTGTCCCATAACATATATGTTCTTACCCAGCACCAGATAGACAGTTGCTCGTTCTCCTGCAATATAATCATCCGCCAATTGTCGCCGTATCCTCCTGACACTTTCCTCATAGCGGTCGATCCACTGTTCAGCCGTTCTGCTTCGACCGAAAAGATCCGCAATATAACGAAGACGCTCAAAAGTGCTGGTTGATTCGCGATAAACGATGGTAGGTGCAATGGCATCCAGTCGAGGTAACTGCTGCTCACTATAGTTGCCTAGCAGGATAAGATCAGGCTTCAGTAGGGAGACTTGTTCCGGTGCTCCTTGCAGGCCAATATCCGGGATGTGATGCAGTTTGTTTCGATATATGACTTGTGATTTCATTGTAGTTATACCCGCACCGACTGGACGGATACCGATAGCAAGCAACTCACCAAGGGTATTGGTACCTGTGGCCACGATTCGTATAGCCACATCAGGGAGGGAAATCTGCCTGCCGAGGGAATCGGTGATCGTTCTTTGCCTGGTACGTCTTAGTATATTGGCGTATTCCCGGGGAGGGTGTCCTGTGAGCTGATGAAAGCGTCGACTGAAATAATACTCATCCTTAAAACCGACTTGTCGGGATATTTCACGTAAGGTCTCGGTAGAACTGGACAGTAGTCTTTTAGCGTGTTGGACCCTAAGCTCTGTTAGGTAGTCCGTCGGCTTCTTGCCAGTAATCACTTTAAACAATTTGCTATATTGCCATCGAACCATGCCGGCCATTTCCGCCAAAAGCTCTACGGTCAGATCTTCGTTGTAGTGCTGCTCCATATAGCTGAGTGTACGCTGTACCGCTTGATCATTTTGCACTGGCGGAGCAGCGCTTTCTAGCTGAGCCATCAGGCTAAGTATCAGTTGCAGCCGGGCCTGAGTAACTGCTGATTTTGAATGATGCGTAGGCGTAAATTTCTTCTCCTGCAACCGATTTTGCTTGTTGGATTGCAAAGGCAGCGGAGAAATCCAGTCTTCACTTGCCAACGCAAGTTTTATAGTAGAAAGAGACAGCCTGTAAGGAAATCCCAGAATAAGAGGAGGGCAAGCCGGAAGCAGAGTCAACTGATCCACTTGAAAAGAAAGAAAGGTCAACCGGGCTACATGCGCTTGCTCTTTTATCGTTTTGAGAATGTAGGATTGCTGAGTAGGGAGCAGAATACAACTGCCTTGGCTCAGATCTTGGGAGATGTTGTTTGTTAACAGCCGAATTCCATGATCCAGAGCAATAAGCAATGTATATTCATTGGCAGCCTTGCTCTTGGTTGATGGATTATGATGATTGGTTTCCTGCAGTGGTGTGAGCTGAAGCAGATCATGCTGCTGCAGTTGGATGTATAGGGAAGCCATTTGCATTCTGGAGCACTCCGATCTAGTGATAATAATTCTCAATTACTAGTTTACCACATTTTACACGTTAGAGAATGTTTCGTTGCAGACCTTATTACACGATGCTGAAGTTTACAGAATCCAAAAATCCTCCATAACCAAAGAGGTTGGAGGATTTTTGACGTTATCTATGCGATATTATTGATTCATCCATTTCGGTAGTTCATCAAGCAATTGCTCCAGTGCCAGTAGGTTGTCGGTATTCCAATCGGCTGATGCTTTGTAAACGTGTCCTTGCTGAACGGCCGGCAATGTTTTCCATAGTGTGCTCTGTAACAACCGATCAGATTCAGCTCGACTTTCGTCATTATCCAGCGTTAGGACAAAGAGATGATCTCCTGCATAGTCCGGCATTAGTTCTTCCGAAAGTTCGACGAATGTTAGCTCCTTGTCGATAATGTTTTGCTGAATTGCTGGTGGAATTGCAAATCCGTGCTCTTGATACAAGACTACACCCAATGAACGATTGCCCATCACATAGAGCTGTTTACCCAACTGCAAGAAGATGGTCGCTGTCTCGCCCTCTGCCACATTCAGCTTGTCCCACATCGCTTCCGCTTTTGTATCAAATCTGCTGATCCATTGCTCTGCCTCATCCTGTTTGCCAAAAATGTTGCCAAGTTCGCGTACGCGTTCCGTAAATGGTAACGCCGAGTTGAACGGAATGGTAGGCGCAATCTTCGAAAAAGCGGTGTTTCGGTCAGCATCTTGGTTATAACCATTCAAAATCAAGTCAGGCTGCAAGGCTGTTATTGCCTCCAAATCACCAGGATTTCCGACATCATCAATACCTTCTAATCGGTCTACAATATAGCTTTCGGAAGCATGAATCAGATTGGCTCCAACGACGGAAATATCCATGGCCAGGAGATCTCCAAGTGTTGAACCAAGATAGATCACCCGTTGCGGCTGAGTGGGTATTTCAATCACTTCGCCTGTTTGGGTTGTATAGCTTTTTGTCGTTTGTTCGTTGATCTTCACAGCTTCTTGTGAAGGGGCGCTTTCCGAACGGCTGCATGCTGCAAGGACGGATAGAAGAAGGAAGCATGCTCCCCATATGAATAGGTGTTTCTTAATTGTACTGTTCATCATTGTTTCCCCCTGATTTCTCTTTTTCTCATTGATAACCATTATCAATTACAACGTAATTATAGGTGCCTTTTCAGCGGCTTACAATGAAAAAAACGCAGTGAATTTATTTGTACAAATGTCAATGCGTGCATCTATTTGTTCGTTGCTTTGTTTTCAATCCGCAGGTGTGTTGTCATCGGAGTATGCGTGATCAAAAACAGCTTGCTCTATAAGGAATTAATAACCTTTGGATAATAATGACATTGACAACTGCAGGTTTTTCCAAAATAATAGTATGTAATTGAATACTGGTACCTTTAATTCAGTCCAGAGAGGCTGGCAAGGGCAGCGGATTTCATAATCACGCGAGAATCAGGGCTTATCCCGTCATGGGATGCTCTGTGTCTTCGCGCGGATTATGATGCAAAAAGAGGCTACTTGTCAGTGTATAACTTGACGAGTAGCCTCTTTTTTCTGCTTTTTTTGGTATCAGATACACTTTATGTTGGGGGTATTCTGATGAGCAAACAAGATCAAGAGTTTTCATGGCAAGCTGTACCGAAATCGCAAAGAAACCACTTTTGGAAGACGTTATCCGTCATGCTCGGTTTCACTTTCTTCTCTGCAAGCATGCTGGCAGGAGGCACGTTGGGCGTAAGCTTGACGTTCATGGAGTTCATTGGCATCGTACTTGCAGGCAATCTGGTGCTCGGTATCTACACAGGGGCACTGGCACATATCGCTGCCAAAACAGGCCTGTCGACACATTTGCTCGCTAAATATGCGTTCGGCGCAAAAGGGTCGTATCTGCCTTCATTCCTGCTAGGCTTCACACAAGTCGGATGGTTCGGAGTAGGCGTAGCCATGTTCGCGATTCCGGTCGCCAAAGCCATGGATTGGAACGTGTACCTGTTGATTATCGTGTTCGGACTTGCCATGACAGCATCAGCCATTTTCGGCATGAAGTCACTCGTCATTCTCGGATATATCGCAGTTCCTGCGATTGCCATTCTCGGTGGTTACTCCATGTTCGAAGGTGCAGGTTCGCTGGGTGGTCTGCAAGGGTTGCTTGATTACACGCCGACTCAGTCGCTTACCGCGGCGGCGGCATTAACGATCTGTATCGGATCATTCATAAGCGGCGGAACGCTGACACCCGATTTTGCCCGGTTTTCCCGAACATCGAAACAGGCAGTTACCGCAACAGTGATTGCATTCTTCCTGGGTAACTCACTCATGTTTCTGTTTGGTGCAGTTGGTGCAATGGCCTATAACTTGGCCGATATCTCGGAGGTCATGTTCCTGCAAGGATTGATCATCCCGGCAATCATCGTTCTAGGCTTGAATATCTGGACAACCAACGATAATGCACTGTACGCTTCGGGTCTTGGTTTTGCGAACATCACCAAAATCTCAAAGAAATTCTTCGTCGTCGTAAACGGTATCGTGGGTACCGTATTCGCCATGTGGATGTACAACAACTTCGTCAGTTTTCTGAACGTACTGGGCGCGGCGGTACCATCGATCGGGGCTATTATTATCGCAGATTACTTCATTGTGAAACGTAGAAACTATAAGCCATTTGCCGACATGTCATTCAAAAATGTAAACTGGGTAGCGATGGTGGCTTGGGCCATCGGCGTGGCATTTGCCCAACTGGCTCCTGGCGTAACACCATTGAACGCACTGCTTGGTACAGCAGTGGCCTATATCGTCTTGATGCTGATTGTTCCTGCGAAAGAATCTAAAGAAATGGGGAAAATAAATGATTATACAGAACGCAAAATTGCGGGGTAAAGAAGGACTATGGAATATCGTTGTGAAAGACGGAAAGTTTGAACGAATTACACAATCGCTGGAAGTGACCGAGAATGAAGAGATCCTGGATGTTAACGGATCGCTTGTGCTGCCACCGTTTATTGAGCCGCATATTCATCTCGATACAACGCTCACCGCAGGCGAGCCGGAATGGAATCTAAGCGGAACGCTGTTCGAAGGCATCCAACGCTGGTCAGAGCGCAAGGCTTTCTTAACACATGAGGATGTTAAAACACGTTCCAAAACGGCACTCAAGTGGCAATTGGCACAGGGTATCCAGCATGTACGGACTCATGTGGACGTTACCGATCCAAGCTTGATCGCAGTTAAAGCGATGCTTGAAGTCAAAGAAGAAATGGCTCCATATATGGACATTCAGCTTGTTGCTTTCCCACAAGAAGGCATTCACTCTTATCCAAACGGGGCAGAATTGCTGGAAGAGTCACTGAAAATGGGCGTTGACGTGGTCGGCGGCATTCCACACTTCGAATTCACACGGGAATACGGCGTTGATTCAATGAAAGTTGCCTTTGATCTGGCCGAAAAATACGACCGTCTGATCGATATCCATTGTGATGAAATCGATGACGAGCAATCCCGTTTTGTTGAAGTCGTTGCCAAGGAAGCTTACGAACGTGGACTGGGTTCACGCACAACGGCAAGCCACACAACAGCGATGGGGTCATATAATGACGCTTATACGTACAAATTGTTCCGTTTGCTGAAGATGGCTGATCTGAACTTTGTCTCCAATCCGCTGGTTAACATTCACCTGCAAGGACGCTTCGACACGTATCCAAAAAGAAGAGGGCTGACGCGTGTCAAAGAGTTGCAGGAAGCAGGTCTAAATGTGTGCTTTGGTCACGATGACATCTTCGATCCTTGGTATCCGCTCGGTACAGGCAACATGCTGCAAGTACTGCACATGGGGATTCATGCTTCACAGTTGCTTGGTTACGACCAGATCGTGAATTCGATCGACCTCATTACGAAAAACAGCGCAAGAACGTTACACATTGAGGATGTATACGGTATTGAAGAAGGTAAACCTGCTAACTTCATCGTACTTGAAGCAGAGAACGAATATGAGGCTGTTCGCAAACAAGCCGGCGTACTTTATTCCTACAGAGGCGGCCGTAAAATTGCGGAATCGAAGCCGCGGGACACATCCATCATTTTTGAAGGCGGTACAGAAAAGGTTACTTTTAATAAATAATGAAGAAAATATACTCCCATTAAAGTCGCTATTTTAGCGGCTTTTTTCTTTTTTTACTGTCTACATACAATAAGAACCAAACATTCAGCTTGTCTTAAGTGCTTCACTAGAAGCCTGCTTCCCGCCTTTTTTACGAACAAAACTAATGATTAGCAGTAGCAGTGGTAACAAGCCAAATAAAAAAATGGACATATTGCCAAGAAAATCACCCAAAGCTAACGTTTCCTCCAGGTTTTTAGGCAAGTAAGCAATTACATACAAGACTGGCAACATGGCGAATTGTATGCTCGTAATATTTTTGAGACGAAACAAATCTCGGATCCCGATTGCCGCAAAATAGTGTTTAAAAGCATAGGTTGCAAAGATCTGCATCAGCCAAAACACAATGAACAGTGATTCATATCGCTCAAAAAGAAACCCCTCAATTTCAAAACTTCGAACCATGTCGAACGTTGGCCACATTCGTGTTTGAATTCCTGGCAAAGATAAGTTTCCTACAACGGTAACAATCGTGACCAAATATATGATCGTACAACTAAGTATGCTGTATATAGCAGCTTTATTGCTTGCTTTCACGTCCACCATGTAAGCTGTGATGATGAGTAAAACTTCATATCCAGAATAGGAGAGACACGAAGGTTTAAGACCTTTCAACACAGGCATGAATCCATCGCCCAGGAGTGGTCTGAGGTTATTAATTTCAAACATCTTGCTGCTTAAAAGAAAAACCAGCGCTAACAACACAAGCGTAACGGGCAACACGATTGAAAAGACCCGGATGATGACCTTAAGACCACCCGTTAACATATAAATACCAATCCACAGACTGACCATAATGGTGACCCAAGTAGGCGTGCGCTCAAGGATGTACATACTTGTAATTTCGGCCATGACTCTAACTTCGAATGAACAAAGAACAACAAAATATACGATAATTAAAAGTCCCAATAGATAAGCAATCCACTGACCTGTGATTTCGGGTATGAATTCGAATACCGTTTTACCGGGGAATCTACGACACAAGGTTACAAGGAGGATGCTGATTGTGGTTACAATTAATCCTGATAAAATGACAGAAATCCATACATCTGGTGTCCCTACTGCTTTACTAATTGTGCGAGGGAGTGTTAGAATTCCAGCTCCGAGTATTGAATTGATAACTACAATAATGACCTCGGAGGTATTAATATTAGATGTGGATTGCTTCATTTGGCCTTCGCTCCAAACCGGAGAATATATTTCTAGGTAGTATCGCCCAACGCAGATGTTTTATGTAAAATATGCTGTACTGATATAATGTAGAGATATCCAATAATGAACTGAAGATAAGGATGTAGGTTATGCCAAAGAACGATAATATGTTAGCGATTCTATGGATGCTGAATTCAGGCACCAAAGTAACTGCAAAACAGATGTCCGAAAAGTTAGAAATCAATATAAGAACCGTATATCGATATATTGATGCATTATGTGCCAGTGGAGTACCGATCATTTCCGATACGGGTCACAACGGCGGGTATAGCTTGCTGAATCAGCATATCAAGGCACCTCTGTTATTTGATATTGATGAAAAAAAGGCACTTCTCCAAGCTGCTGTGTTTGCAAAAGAAGCTGGATATCCTTTGAGTGAGGCATTGGACAATGCAACATCCAAATTGAAAATGTATACAAATCAGGATCAGGAAAACACACTTCGCCGTCATTTAGCCGGGTTTAACGTTATCAATCGCATGGGAGATCCATCCGTTCAGCCGATCTTGGCGGAATTGGAGCAAGCCGTGGCTAATGATTGCTCTGTCGAAATTGATTATCTCAGAAGCCGAGATGAACAACCCAAGAATAGAGTAATAGACCCGTATGGAATGGTTTACTGGAATAATAAATGGTATACCATTGCGTTTTGCCACTTGAGGAATGAATTCCGCAGCTTTCGGGCAGATCGTATTCTGGGAATCAAGCTTACTCTGCTCCGCTTTAAGCGTTCGGAATCTTTTTCAGCTCGTGAATTTTTTCTGCAAAATTTGTTACCTGATGTAGGAGGGAAAGAGGGGTTAATTTCCTTGGTTATCGAAGGCCGATCAGAGGCATTGGATGACTTGGGGCTGCATTGGTTTATGGGACATTATCTGAAAGAGCGGACTTCTAATCAAGCCATCTTTTTATTTGATGAAAAATCAATTGATACATACGTCCCCTATTTTCTCCTATCCTATGGGAAGTCCATTCAAGTCATCGAACCACAGCGTTTGAAGGACAGACTTGTTGCTGTTGTATCCGAGTTAATGGAATACTATCAACTTTAACAACTTCACTGACAGTAGATGTCAGTGAAGTTGTTTTATAATGTTGACAATCTCGGATTACTGAAAAGGAAGGCGGAGTAAACATATGAGTGAACAGACAAAACACAAGGCAGTATCAGGAAAATATACAAACAAGGGTACACCTAACGGCGTTACATCGATTACCCCATTTATAACAGTGAAAGACCCTTCTGAAGCAATAGAGTTCTACAAAGTTGTTTTCAATGCAAGGGTGAAAGATATCACTGAGCATCCAGATGGAAATCGTAATACGATTATTGTTCATGCCGAATTAGATTTTGGAAATGGTTTTTTACAGCTTGGGGCTGCAAACCCGGCATATCAATTGGCTTTGCCCCCAGATCAAGATCATGCATGTTATTCTTTAGGGATTTATGTCATTAATGTGGATGAAACCATTGCAACCGCCGTATCCAGAGGGGCGAAAGTAAGAGAAGAAATTATTAACTTTGCGTCTGGTGATCGATTCGGAAGTATACTAGACCCTTTTGGCGTACGCTGGTCTATTCTTACTCGGATTGAAGATCTATCGGAAGAAGAAAGTAGTCGAAGAGTCGCTGAATGGGCCAAAAGCGATTTTTCCATAAACAGCTAGTTCAGAGCGCATCCTAAACATGGATGCGCTCGTTTTCTACTGTCCGTAATCCTATTCGTCTGTATCGGTCGAAGTATCCTCATTGAGTTTCTTATAATCTATTCCCCATGTTTCCATCACACTAATGAAAGGAGGGAACATGTTTAAGCTAAGGAAAACACGGAAGATGTTAAATTTGTTAAAGTTAACTTGGATGATAAAGTGGAAAACTCGTCACGTTTTCAGATTATGAGCATTCCTGCAACCATTTTATTCAAAGATGGTAAGCCTGTTGAGCAAGAAATCGGTATGTTGCCATCAGAGCGTTTAAAGAAACGGTTGCTGTTATTAACGTGGACACAAGATCCGCTTAGCATCCTTTATTCTGATTTTATTGATGAATGGGTGCTCGATAAGCATTTTTGCATAAATATCACTTTTTTGAAGTCTGCCTTGGCAGTAAACGGGCCCGATTTCAGTTCTTTTTTAAGCATATAACCGAACCGCTCATATAATTTTTGTGCTGAAGGATTCGTATCGACGACCTCTAGATTGATTATAGTAATTTGCTTATTTCTTGCGACTTGCTCCAACTTACTTAATAGCAATTTACCTATGCCATGACCACGTGCTTCTTCAGATACGGCAATAGGGTCAATATGCAATACATGTTTGTGATACAAATGAAATTTCAAATAAAACGCATAAAATAAAAATCGCCAAGTCGCTACCACTGGGGAGTACACGTTCCGAAAAGCTGCATAATTGGCAGGTGTGAACGCTTTTTTTCCTATATTGTAACCGAGAAATCCAACTACTTCTTCATTTCTTAATGCGTAAATGCCCTGTTCAAATTGAATAGACTGAGCTAATAGTTCTACTGCTTGTTTTTTCGTTTTTGCATAAAACCAAAGATGTGTTACTTTCAATGGAAAAGCTTCGTAAAATAAATGAGCAACTTGTTCTTGTTGTTGTGCATTAACCTGCTGTGTGATTTGAATTTGGTTCATTCATATCTCCCCAATCCTTCATTTAAGATTTTGTTGATGTTCTATCATTTATTTTCCTAAAATGCAGAAGCGTGGACAATTCACATTTCTTTGAGTTGTGGGTTCATTTCTTAGATTTCCTTTGTATGTTGCTTGCGACTCGTTGGATTGGAGTGGAAGGAGGAGATCACAAGATGAGTGGTAGGGGTTATTTCACCGACAGTTCTCCCATGAACGTACAGTTTCTAAAGTTCAAAGATGAACCGTTCCGATGGCATAATTCCATTGAAGTGGTGATTATATTGGAAGGTAGCATTCATGTTGCCATTGCAGATGAGCAACGAACATTAGGTGCTGGTACAATAGAAATTTTCAATATCAATCAAGTTCACCGTCTATGGCAGACCGATGAAAACAATGTCGTCCTCCAAATAAATATCGATGCTGCATTTGCAAAGGAATATTACCCTGATTTATCCTATGTCTGGTTTGCGCATGAATTTAGCCCTGGAGCATATCTAGGTTTAGAACGAGCAGAAGGAATCATTGAGGCCATATGCATGTTAATAACTCCAATTGTAACTAAGAGTGAGATGCCATTTTTAACGTTAAAGAATACAGTCGAACAGTTATTGGACCTGCTTATTATAAATTTTGATGCGAAAAGAATGTTCGAAGGGAACCCAACCAAGCTGCAACGAATAGGAAGAATATATGATTACTTATTCAATAATAGGGGGTTTATTAACAAGGCATCTTTGAATGATATCGCCAAGCACACAGAGGAATATTTGAATTTGGATTATTTATCATCACAATTCAAGTTATTAATAGGAGATACGCTGCAAAACTTGCTTCATTACTTGCGCATTGAGCACGCAATCAAACAATTATTGACGACAGATCGAAGTCTGGTAGAAATATCAATTGAGAGTGGTTTTTCTTCACCCAGATATTTTTATCAACGATTTAATAAGATTTTCCCGGAAGGACCGAAAGCATTTCGTGAACAACATAAAAAGAAACAGGAGATGAAAGATCACTGTAGGGAAATCATCGATCCAGCATTAGTTTTTGCAAGACATCGTAGATTATTTGAAATTCCTGAGACGATAAACAGCGAACTAAATAAATGGATTCACATCGATATATTTGGACATGATGAACAAAATTCAACTTCTCCATATTTGATCAAGCTATCTGAATTAGTAAAAGGTGATTCACATGCGTATCTTAAGAAGATCCTTCAGGAAAATAACGTAAGCCCCAACAACATTTTTCGATTTGAAGAAACTTTGGATAATGCAAACCGTGACGATTTTCAAGTTTTGACATGGCTGCTCAACCAATTCAGGGAAAACGATATCTTGCCTGTATTTATCGTCAGGACTAGTAGTAACTCTATTCTAGAACAGATAACCACCATACAAGGACTACTTCAAAACTATACGCTCACTTATGGCGCAGAATATATGAAGGGATGGAGAATTGAACTTCAATAATACGAAGGTACAAGAGAATAACCACACTCATAATGTTGATAAAAAAGTTGCGAAGCTTTGCTGCTTTGGATATGATTATCTAATGTGCAATCAAAGATAACACTTATGTAATCAATTAATGATAAAAGATAGTGAGGTAAGAAAAAATGATCGCAAGAACAGAAGAAGATTTTAATGGCTTGAAGGAAATTGGCAAAATTGTAGCTTCTATTCGAGATGAATTGGTTCAAAGAACCATCCCAGGCATAACGACTAAAGAACTTGATGATTTGGCAGGAGAGCTTTTTGAGAAAGCTGGCGCAGTTTCTGCTCCAAAAAGTGAATATAATTTCCCGGGATTTACTTGTATTAGTGTTAATGAAGAAGTGGCACATGGTATTCCGGGAGACCGGGTTATTCAAGAAGGGGACATCGTCAATATTGATGTGTCTGGCTCCAAGAACAGTTATTTTGCAGATACGGGACTCTCGTTTGTCGTAGGCGAAGGTGCAGAAGTGTTAACGAAAATATGCGACGTTGTTAAACTGGCATTTGAAGCAGGTCTTAAAAAAGCAAAACCGGGCTCCAAAAAAAGCGGGATCGGAAAAGCCGTATTCCAAACTGCTAGACAGCATGAATTAACGGTTATCAAAAACCTTACAGGACATGGTGTTGGACGTGGAATACACGAAGCACCTGACCACATCTATAATTATAATGATCCATCGGATGATGAATTGTTAAAAGAAGGTATGGTTATCGCATTCGAGCCATTTATTTCAACTTCAGAAGAAGAAGTAGTCCAAACTGGAGATGGCTGGACCTTTGTTACTAAAAACAGCTATGTAGCTCAAATAGAACATACCATTATCCTTACTAAAAATGGTCCGATTATTGTCACTCTTTAAGGTGTTCAAACTGAAAGTCGCTAAATTTAGCGACTTTTTTTGTTTTTGTTTTATTGGTACGTCAAAGTAAATCAAAATATAAACGTTCGCTTATTAATTTATGTTGAAATTATGGAAGGATTTAACGTATATTTAGATCTGATCTTTATGTTATAGACAGAGGTGATTGATTGAGCACAACAAAAAAGCGCGTTCAAGTCATTGATGGACTGCGTGGATTCAGTCTGGTCGGCATTGTACTGGCGAATATGCTGGCTTTCCAATATGGAATGTATGGCCAGAGCAAACCCCAACTGTTCGGGATTGGCGGAGCAGATCAGGCTTTCCTCTTATTCCTGCTGATCACTGTGGTGGGCAGTTTTATGCCGATTTTTGCATTTATGTTTGGCTTTGGAATGGTTAAGCTCTCGGAAAGCCTAAAATCACGAGATTTACGACCAAAGTGTCATCTGGCACGCCGTTTTCTACTACTGTTTGGAATCGGATTACTGCACATCATCTATCTATGGGAAGGGGATATCCTTACATTTTATGGTGTACTCGGTTTCTTCTTGCTCATGTTCCTTAATCGGAAGCCCAAAACGCTACTCATATGGGCGGTACTGCTACTCATGGGAGCGGGCATACTTGGTCTCCCGGCATCTAATCCGATGAACCCGCTGGCGATTGAGTCCATTCATATGGAGAACTACATCATTCAAAGTCAGGATGTATACGGCAACGGCACATACGCGGAAATCAGGAATTTCAGTAATAACGGCGATCCATTCGGCGGGGATTTGGAGCTGTCATTTGCCCTGATAGCCCTGATGTTAGCACCACTCATGACGGTGCCGATGTTCCTGCTCGGCATGCACGCTGCCAGAATAGGCACGTTTAGCGATCCCCAAACGATGCGAGCTATATATCTTCGCCGGGCATCATTATTGATTCCGGTAGGTTTGATACTCAAAGCATACGGTGTATTGGCGCCACAATTGGGTGCGGAAGGTTGGCTCGGAATCGGAATCGGGGGGACGCTTGGAGGAGCGTTGCTTGCACTCGGATACATATACGCATTCGCGCTGTTGTATGCTGGAAACCGCCGTTTCAGCCTGATGGGCAGGTTCGAGGCGGTCGGCCGTCTCTCGTTGACGAATTATCTGATGCAGAGCGTAATCTGTACAACAATTTTCTATGGATATGGCCTGGGACTGTTTGGAAGTGCTGGCGTGTTTATCGGAGCAATTATTGCGCTTGCTGTCTACGGTATTCAATTGTGGCTCAGTCCGCTATATCTTAAGAAATTTAGCAATGGACCTGTCGAGTATATCCTACGGATTTGGACTTATCTGTCCTGGAAAGGGCAGCCAAGAAAGAAGAAAAGATCAAATTTAACTACGAATGAAAACGCGCCTGGTGTCCAGTAAGCATAAAGTGTTATCGTGAAACGCAAAAAGAAGCTCGTTCCACCAAAAGAAAGGGCTTCTTTATGTCGTAACGATCATCTTCCTAATGTTTCCTGTTATAATTAGTAATTATTTATAGATTCAACATATCAACCCTAATACATAAGCTAACTAATATAGTGCGGGCAGTGGTAAGGTAATGCGAAATGAAAGATGAAGCATATACATTCAACTGTTTCCACTCAAGCTTGAAAGGATCATTATTGTGCTAAAAATAATTAATTTTCTTCTTTTCTTGCTGATCATTTGGGTAGTCATCTTTTATCCTTTTCGTTTTGCTTGGTTTGAAGGTTTGAAACAGATACCTGCAGATCTTCATGTTATTTATTTACTTTTCTTGTTCTTTGGGTATCTGATCTGTTCATCGGCTATGGGACTTATGGTTGGCAAGATGTTTTTTAAACGAAAAGAACAGTGAGTATGTGTAAGTATGGAGGTTGGAGAATTATGAAGTTACATACTAAAAGACTTTCTCAAGAAATAGAAGATCTGCACTCAGGGAAATATTTTTCATAGGATACTCTGCTGGAGATTAGGTATTCATATAAAAGTGGCTAAAGCAGCGGCTTTTTTTGTTTAATCCATGTAATTGCCTATCTCAAAGGTTGAGGGGAAAGAACTTATTCCAATGATCAATTAGATAATTATGCATCACTTTTGCTTTCGATACGCCACCAATCGCATTAACCATTGCCGTGGAAGCAATGAAGGAGTTTGCTACATAATAGCCTTACGCTGATAAATAAACGGAAAGTGCTATCCAGAGAAAAACCACTCCTTTGCCGGAGTGGCTTCTTTGGATCATACGGAATAAGTGAATTAGTAGACAGTATATAACCCGAAAAAAATAGTTCGATTACCGACAGGTAATCCATCTCCAATCGTTAGACTACCGCCGACATTAGATAATCGCCTTGCTTCACTTCCTGTTCAGTAGTTTTTAACACGTCCAAGTAGTTGGCGGAGTTGGTAACGATGACTGAGGTGGCAGTGATGTAACCGGCTGTCCGGATTTGCTCCGCGTCAAACTCTACAAGCAGTTGCCCGCAAGAAACCCGATCGCCCTCTTTAACTTTTTTCTCAAAAAATTGTCCTTTTAGCTTTACCGTATTCACTCCAATATGGATCAGAAGCTCCATGCCACTGTCCGTGGTCAGACCGAGCGCATGACCGGTAGGGAATACGGTGGTTACGACACCATTGATTGGCGATACCAAAATTCCATCAGTGGGTTCAATGACAAGCCCCTGTCCCATGGCACCTGAAGAGAAGGCGGGATCGGGCAAATCTTCAAGTAGCTGAACACTGCCTTTAAGCGGACTCACAATGATTTCCTTGTTTAACCGAGATTCACTTGGCTCAATCGCTTGTTTTTCCTGTCCAGAAGTTTCAATCTGCGGCTCCTCAACAGTAGCCTCAAGATCCTTGAATCCAAGCAGCAACGTGAGTAGAAAAGCCAGGACAAAAGATACGGAAACACCGATCACAACCGAGGCGAACCCCGTTGTCACGTAAGTAGGAAAAGCGAGCAGGCTGGGAAGTGAGTAAGCGACTGCCCGACCACCCCCGACTCCGATAATTGCGCCCCCGATCGCTGCGGAAATACATGCGTAAATGAACGGTTTTTTCAATCGTAAAGTAACTCCGTAAATGCCTGGTTCCGTAATTCCGAAAATCGCAGTAATCGTAGCAGATCCGGAAAGGGTTTTAAGCTGTGAATTGCGGGTTTTCAGCATAACGGCGAGCAAAGCACCGGCTTGAGCCAGCACGGCTGCGGTCAACATCGGGCGCATTAAATCATAGCCTATTGTCGCCAGATTATTAAGTGTAATTGGAAGAAAAGCCCAGTGGAGTCCAAAGATAACAATGACCTGCCAGAAACCACCAGTGACTGCTCCTGCCAACATTGGGCTGAATTGCATGAGTGAGGTAAAACCGCTAGCTAACCCCTGACTAACACTGTTGCCGATCGGTCCAAAAGCAAGAATGGTAAGCGGGACGACAATTAGAAGCGACAGCATCGGCACAAGAATATTGCGGATAGACTGGTGAATAATCGAGTTGAACCATTTTTCTATATGAGATTGAACCCACACCGCCAGAAGGATTGGAAACACGGTGGAAGTGTACATCACAAGCACAATGGGGATGCCTAAGAAATCATAAGTTTGACCGCTATTAAACGCAGCGGAAATGGTCGGAAAGACCAGGGCTCCTGCAATAGCCAAGGATACGTTCATATTAGCTTTGAATTTCCTTGCGGCAGTAACTGCCAAAAATATGGGCAAAAAGGTGAATACACTGCTTGATGCCGCGTTTAAAATTAGATAAGTTCCTGAGGTGTCATCTAGCCAGCCGAGCGCCACAGACAAAACAACCAGACCTTTGAGCAATCCAGCTCCAGCTAGCGCACTGAGCAGCGGGGAAAAAACACTGGAAATAAGATCTACGGTTTTTCCGAATATTCCTGTTTTTTCTGCATTCTCTTTAGTATCCGTTTTGCTGCCGCCATCTTGAAGGTTGGTGTGCTCCATGATTCCTTCATAAACTTTGGACACGTTGTTGCCGATGACGACTTGAAATTGACCGCCGCTTTTCACAACGGTGATGACTCCAGCTGTATTTTTCAACGCCTGTTCATTCGCTTTTGTATGATCTTTCAGTGTGAATCTAAGCCTGGTTGCACAGTGATATACATCATTCACATTAGATTCACCTCCAACAAGTTCAATAACACGTATGGACAGTTCTTTGTCTTTATTACTCATAGCATATTGCCTCCTTCATGATGGGTAATTGATCTCAGGTTGTGAGCTGTTCGTTCCTGATGTGCCGGCTTACATCGTTTCACTTCCAAAAAGCAGCAAAACCTGAACTCGTGGCAAAATAAAAAGAAAAATCATTTTGCCATCAGTCCAGGTTTTGCCTGCTTTACCAGTCACAATCCTTTATCCTAATGTGTTGTATATGAAGTTTTAGCTTGAAAGAAATAGGGCTATAAAGTGCTTCGTTCAGTAAGCCGCTGGATATGAATGGTTAAGTAAACGAATTCATCTTTGTTTAAGGACTGTACATACGTTTTTTCTAAGTACTCGTTGATCTTGCAAGTGCAAGAAAAGGCTCTGA
Organism: Paenibacillus sp. FSL K6-1122; assembly: GCF_037977015.1. NCBI lineage: Bacteria > Bacillati > Bacillota > Bacilli > Caryophanales > Paenibacillaceae > Paenibacillus > Paenibacillus sp. FSL K6-1122. The sequence goes on from NZ_CP150272.1 coordinate 3,667,920, forward strand.
CATAAGTCTTTTTCACCTGCTGATATAAAAAATCTTCGCCGCTTTGGTGAATCTCGTGGCGCAATAAGCGCATGGCGAAATATTGAAGGTGTGTTAAGAAACGCGAATAATTTAAGCTCGATTCATCAAGAACGGTGCCGTAATGGTACGTGACGATTTTCAAAATCTCGTTGACAATTTCAGTCATCTTTATCGTCAATTTCATTTCCGTGCCGTCAAGTCGGGCATTGACGACATGTAAGGCGATAAACCCAGCCTCATCTTCCCCGAGCGAAACTCCAATCATGTCGCTGATTAACTGCAAAGCATCCAATCCGATACTGAATTCCGTTTTATAGAAACGTTTAATTTCGAACAACATGGCATTTTTAATCTCCATACCTTTGTTCTTACGTTGGATGGCAAAACTAATATGGTCGGTTAACGACAGATAAATATTGTCGCTGAGTTCAGTACCAAGGACATGGTTGGCGTGTTTTACGATCTCGTTCACAACTTCGAAATGAACGGCGGGTAATTCATGTATCAGTTCAGCCATTTTTACAGCAAATGCATGCTCGGCTAAATGGAAGATTTTATCGATCTTGTGTTCATCGACCTCATCACCTGCACTTTTTTGGAAGGAGATGCCTTTACCCATAACGATGACTTCCTTCCCCTTTGTATTGCGGGTCAGCAGAAGGTTATTGTTTAATACTTTTTCAATAATCATGTGCATCGGCTCCTTGTTTTCTGCAATATGCATAAAAAAAACCTAAGATAGTTCAAACGCCGCCAATTGGTTAACGGCATTCAAACTTTCTTAGGTATTGCCCGAATCAACGGATGGTAAAAGCGGCGGGAATCGACTGTGATATTCACTTGACGCTTAATCGAAGAGAAGCGTTGGCCGATGCCGATTTTGTCACCACCCAATTCCGGGTCGGCCTTTTGGAAGCTCGTATTAAGGACGAAACGATTCCGATTAGCCATGGGATGATTGGTCAGGAAACCAACGGAGCAGGTGGGATGTTCAAAGCATTCCGTACCATTCCGGTCGTTCTTGGAATTGTTGAGGACATGAAGGAACTTTGCCCAGATGCTTGGTTAATCAATTTCACGAACCCTGCGGGAATGGTAACGGAAGCTGTGCTCCAATATGGTAAATGGGAGAAGGTCATTGGTTTGTGCAATGTTCCGATTATTTCCTCCAAGAATGAAGCTGCTGTTCTGGAAAAAAATGAAGAGGAACTGTTCTTCAAATTTGCCGGTATTAATCACCTTCACTGGCACAAAATTTATGACCGAGATGGTAAAGAGCTAACTAAACAGGCCATCGAAAAGCTCTACGGTCCTGATGCCGAGCCAGAAAAAATGGTAGAAAATATAAAAAGTATGCGTTTCTTGTATGAGCAAATTCTCCAACTGGGTATGCTGCCTTGTCCTTATCACCGGTACTATTACATGACCGACAGCATGCTTGAAGAGGAAGTAGAAGCGGTCAATGGCGAAGGAACTCGCGGGCAGGTTGTGAAACGCCTGGAGGAAAGTTTGTTTGAACTTTATAAAGATCCTAACCTGAATTACAAGCCTAAGGAATTGGAAAAACGCGGAGGTGCTTATTACAGCGACGCAGCTTGTGAAGTTATTAATTCCGTATATAACAACAAGGGAACGCATATGGTAGTCAACACACAGAACCGCGGAGCAATTAGCGATCTACCATATAACAGTGCCATCGAAGTTACAAGTATCATTACAGCCCATGGTGCAGAGCCTGTTCACTTTGGCGCATTCCCGTCCGCACAAAAAGGGCTATTGCAGGTGATGAAGGCAATGGAGGAACTGACGATCGAAGCAGCGGTCACAGGAGATTATGCAACCGCTCTACAAGCATTCACACTTAATCCGCTCGTTACCAGCGGTGACATTGCTAAGGTAGTTTTAGATGAAATGTTGGAAGCGCATAAAGAACATCTTCCGCAATTTCACAAATAATTTATTTAGAGATTGAAGTCATTCAGGCCTGTCCCTCATATAGGGACAGGCCTGAATGTTGTTCGTTCATGAAGTTTAACGGGATGGAAGAGAAAAGAACTCATGATCTCAAATGGGCTCTTTTCTTCGTTTAAAAGGATGGATGTTGTTTTATGTAGATTTTCGTTCAATCAGTCTAAACTGAAGAGGATGAAGATTGGATGCCGAATTTTCCAGCATACTCATAATAATATTAAAGGCATTCTCTGCTTGTTTATCCACGGGGTAATGGATCGTTGTCAGATCCAGCAGGTGAGCGCTGTCTGTATTATCAAATCCCATGATTCCCACATCATCCGGAACCGAAAACCCCGAGCGTTGAATCTCCGTTAAAATACCTGCTGCTACCTCATCAGTCGAACAGGAAATGGCATCCGGCTTGTCCGTTTGTTCTATCCACCATCGCGCTATTTCCTCACCATCATGAATGGTGACTTTATTATGAAATTGCGGAAAGCCAGTGTTCTTCAACCCATGCTTCTGTACAAAATCCTCATAAGCTCTTATTCGCTCCAAGGTATTCTGTCCTTTGGACGAATACACGTTCAAAATTTTACGATAACCTCTGGCATACAGATATTCGAGACCCAGCGTATAACCTTGATATTGGTCCATAAATACGGACGGTATGGTGTCGCTGGTAAGACGCTGCCATGTTACAATTGGCCCATATTTCGTATAGGATTCGATGATATCCCACTCAATCGTCCGTACCAGACAAAGAAGGGCATCCACCTGTTTACTGCGTAACATTTCAAGCGCTACAAGCTCCTTATCACGATCTCCGTCTGTCATAAAAAGCATAATGTTGAATCCGTATTTTTGGGATATCATGTGGAATGAACGGACAAGTGACATCAAAAGGGGATTGTAAGTAACACCCATAACACCGATGACTTTTGTCGCTCCATTTTTTAAGGACTTTGCATTTGAATTAGGGACATAATCCAATTGCTCAATGATGTTCAAGACTTTTTCTCTTGTTAAATCGCTTACATAAGGATGTCGATTAATTACCCTTGAAACGGTTGCTGTAGAAACGCCTGCAAGACGTGCAATCTCTTGAATATTTGCCATCTGATCCACCTCATCATAAGGATAGCACGATTTTAATTGTTTACAAGGTAGAGGCCATCATCTCGATATGTGACCAGATAATGGCATGTTAGATGTTGAGAACAAAAACTTAAATCCTCACAAAGTGACACGTATTTTTCATATACCTTCTACGTTGGTTGACAAACCAAAACCACGTTTGTTAGAAGCTCACCTTTAACAAACGTGGTCGAGACGGCGGCTAGATAAGACGCTAAGAGCTTGAGTTTGTCCTTTCCGCCAGTTTAGTAATCAACTCGATATCTTGTTCGGTTAATTGTTCAAAAAAATGTTTGCGTATTGCCTTGGAGAGGTAGGGACGGGCATCATCTAACATTGATTTTCCAGAAGAAGTGATACTGACTTGTACTCCACGATCGTTGTCTAATGGTTTCTTCATCACGAGTCCACGTTTTTCCATACGCTTCAGATGATGAGATAATCGACTTTTATCCCAGTCCATAGAGTCGGCTAATTCCTGTTGGCGAAGGCTACCATCCCCAAAAAGGACTAATCGGTCCAATACTCCAAAATCACCCTCCGACAATCCTGAGTGATCGGCCATATCTTTGACGATACGACCGAAGATGGTCTGAAAGGAACCTTTCCACATATGCCATATTCGCATTTCTTCTTCGTTAAGTTCATTTTTATCCATAGGAGCATAATAACATGGTTGACGCGTCAACTTCAATGTGCTAAATTTGATCCAAGGTTGACGCGTCAACTTAGTTCATATGGACCCACCAATCACAAAAAAAGGAGATTATAACTATGCAAGATAAACCTGTCGCTCTGGTCACCGGGGCTAATAAAGGTATCGGCCTTCAAATTGCGAAGAATCTCACGAAACAAGGATTCACCGTGCTCGTTGGATCTCGCAGCCTCGAGAATGGAGAAACTGCCTCAAAAAGCATCGGTTCAGATTCACACGCTCTCCAGCTCGACGTTACAGATGAAAACTCCATCGCTGCTGCTGCTGAACGTATTCGGAACGAATTTGGTCGTCTCGATGTACTCGTGAACAATGCGGGGATCTCGCACGCAGGCAGATCGGGTGAATCATTTCCGAACGGTGGCGCAGCGAGTGGTCTTTTGACCGTTGCTTCGCTTGAAGATATTCGTACAGTTTATGAGACTAATGTTTTTGGAGTTATTGCTGTTACGCAGGCGATGTTGCCACTTTTGCGGGAGGCCCCGGCAGCACGTATCGTCAACATAGGCAGTACCGGCGGCTCCCTTAGCTGGAACTCTATTCCCGAAAACTCGCATCGTGCGATGTTTGGTGCCTATTCGGCATCAAAATCAGCTGTTCATGCGGTGACACTTGCCTTTGCATTTGCGCTTGAATCAACAAACATCAAGGTCAATGCGGCATGTCCAGGCTTCACATCGACTGCGCTTAATAATTTTGCTGGTACTCGTAGTGTTGAACAAGGGGCTCGTGAAGCGGTCCGGCTGGCGATGATTGGAGCGGATGGCCCAACAGGAACATTCTCAGATGAGGATGGACCCATTGCTTGGTGATCATAGTTATACAATGAGGGTGAGTAACTTAAGGAGGATTTCAGGATGCGCGTTTTCGTAACAGGAGCAACAGGCTACATCGGTTCCGCTGTCACCAGCGAACTTATTGAAAGGGGGCATCAGGTCATCGGTCTCGTGCGTTCAGACAGTAGTGCTGCGAAACTAAAAGAGTCCGGGGCCGAAGTACACCGCGGTGACATCAACGATCTTGACAGCCTCCGTAGTGGTGCAGCTGCTGCGGATGGCGTCATTCATCTGGCATTCCATCACGACTTTTCGAACTTCGCTGGAGCACTCACAACAGATCTGCATGCCGTAGAAGCGATGGGGGCGGCACTTGAAGGATCTGGCAAGCCGTTTGTAATCACCACACATGTGAATGGAGTGGCAACGGAGAACATAGTGTTAGCGCTGGCAGGGCGTGGAGTGCGTACATCGATTGTAGAGCTTTGTCCATCGGTACACGGTGAGGGTGACACAGGATTTGTTCCGAGCCTGATCAATATTGCCAAGATTAAGGGCTTCTCAGCCTATGTGGGAGAGGGGAACAACCGCTGGCCGGCTGTGCATCGCCTTGATGCCGCGCATCTATATTGTCTGGCGTTAGAAAAGGCACCCGCTGGTTCACGACTAGATGGGGTCGCAGATGAAGGAGTGCCATTTTGCGACATCGCGAGTGCTATTGGTGAGCAGCTGAATGTACCTGTAGTCAGCATTTCACGCGAAGAGGCAGATGCCCATTTTGGCTTTCTCAGCACACTCGCAGCGCTCGATATCCCGAGATCAAGCGTTGCAACACAGGAACTTATGGGATGGCGGCCAGTGCAACCTTCACTGATTCCCGACCTTAAACAGTCTCATTACTTCAACAACTGATTGGAATTTTCACGCCTTTTTTAAAAAAATAACAACTATTTATAGAAGCCACTCCATTCATCAGGGGTGGCTTCTTCTTTTGCTAATGTATTCTTAAGACATGGGAAAAATAGGTTCTTGAATTTCTTTCCCGATATACAGCCGAATCCGAGATTGTGATAGGCTGTATCTACAAAAGTATTACACATTCTAAATGGAAGGGGATGATTTATCTGGATCAGGAACTTACGACCACGATTGCTATCGAATTTAAGAACAATCAGAAGGTGTTGAATGCGATCGGAGACGAGACTCGGCAAGCCATCCTCATAGCCTTGATTCAAGGGCCGCAAAAACCCGGTATGCGCGTAGGAGAGATCAGGATGAAAACTCACCTTTCCCGACCGACCGTATCACATCATCTGAAAATATTGAAAGAATCACAGATTATAAGTGTTCGTAAAGAAGGAACTCTCAACTATTACAGACTAGACTCCGGTAGCAAGTTGAAATTGTTGAAAAACCTGGTGAACGAGATAGAAAAGTTGCTAACGCAATGTGAAGAACAAGCATCGGAACAACAATTAGAAAAAACGGGGAGGGGGAGTTGCGAATGAATCAGACAGTCGCAGCGGCAAACGGAGTGGACATTCCTCAACTCGGGTTCGGCCTATATAAGATCAAAGACGGGGGGACCTTCGAAAGGACTGTCGAGGAGGCTATTCGAATGGGTTATCGCCATTTCGATACGGCCAAAATTTACGGAAATGAAGCGGTGTTAGGTCGGGTCATCCAAAACAGCGGCATTCCCAGGGAGGAGTTCTTCATTACCTCCAAGGTATGGACGACAGACCTGGGGTACCGTGCGACGAAAAAGGCGTTCGAGAAGACTTGCCAGAAGCTGAATGTGACATATCTGGATATGTATTTGATTCATTTTGCAGGTCCTCAATACGTGAATGCCTGGAAGGCGATGGAAGAGTTATACGACGCAGGTAAAATCAAAGTTATAGGTGTAGCCAATTTCGAGATCCGGCATCTGGAGCATCTGAAGAAACATTCCCGGATTTCGCCGATGGTAAATCAGATCGAGACCCATCCGGAATTTCCGCAACACGAATTGCATGATTATATGGTTCGACATCGGATTCTGCATGAGGCTTGGGGACCGTTGGGGCAGGGAAGCAAAGCGCTGCTGGAGCATCCGGAGCTGGTGGCAATTGCCCTTTGCCATCAGAAGTCGGTTGCGCAAGTCATTTTGCGCTGGCATCTGCAACGCGGAATTATTGTCATCCCCAAATCAACGAATCCTCAACGGATAAAAGAGAACAAAGAAACATTCGACTTTGAGTTGAATGAGAGGGAAATGGAACAAATACGACGGTTGGACACGGGTAAGAGATATTCCGTAAGTCCAAATGGCTACATGGTCAACCCGATTTATATCAATTTGCTGAAGTTATTTATTCGTTCTCATTGATGGATCATAATTCGATTTTGAACAACAACCGGATACTCAAATTTGGTGGTCATTCCCCAAAAGCTTCTTTCTTCCCGAACATGAAACGACACTTCGATTCCCGAAGTCCAGTTGAGTATATAAAAAAGGTGTCTATACGTAATTATTTTCTTGGGGCTGTCCTGTGAGTCATGAGCATGACCGGGTACAGCCCTTTGTCAGGGTTATACAGTTCTAACGGACCTAGCACACGCTATTTGCTCTCATTTGCATAGGTTTGAATTCTAACGAATCATAGAGACGTTATTTCATCGAGTTGGTCCATTTATAGTGCGGTAGGTTCGTTAGCGCTTGAAGCGAAGGGAATTCCTTTTGAGATAGTCCCAGCTTTACATTCGATGAGTTGTTCTTCAGCAATCGCTTTTAAAATATTGTAAATCCATGTAGAGACATGATAAGATGAGAAGAGATTCGTTTGAATGAGGTTACCTAAATCAAAATTTGGGGGTGTTATTATATTGAACAACAATAACATTAAAGTTGGTGTCTCTAATAAAGAAGGCCAGTTAGGTTTTGTCTTTTCGAGAGGTGGTCTGCGAGAAGGTTCCGGGAGAAAGAGTATAGGTGTGACTAAAAAAATATCTTTAACTCTAACAGAGGACATGTGGGGGGAAATCGAAAACCATTGCACAGAGCATAAACTTTCTCGTTCGGAGGCTATACGTAACATCATTGAGTCCTTCTATACAAAATAATTTTTTTATTCGAGGTAGGTGACGTCTTTGCTGGTAGAGATAACAAAAAATTCTCTTATGAATGCCATACAATATGTGATAAAGGCAGTAGCAGCAAATAGTTCAATACCTATTCTTCAAGGAATACATATTCAAGCAGGTGCAGATGGCGTTACTTTTACGGCAAGTAATACAAGTATGACGATACAGTCTATGATTGCTCAAGATGGTGTTTCTCTGACTGTAAAAAGAACAGGGGCTATCGTTATACCATCGCGTTATTTTCACGATATTATTCGTAAATTTAATGGTGACAAAGTTATACTTGAAATTAAAGAGCCAATGATTCTTTCGATTGTATCCGGTCATTCTCAATTACGTTTATGCGGCATGGACCCTACAGAATTCCCTTCCATTGATGATGGAGAGGCGTTCCCTTCTACTAAACTACGCATTAATACTTCCTTACTTCGTTCGACTATTAAACAGCTAGCAATCGTAGCATCAACGTCCGAGACCAGCCCCATATTAACAGGAGTTTCTTTGGAATGCAGTAATGATTGTCTTAACTTAATTGCTACAGATGGAGTGCGGCTTGCATACCGCGTTTTGCATTTAGAAGATGCTACCCACAGCAGTTTGAACGCTGTTATTCCGGCGAAAAATCTCTATGAATTATCGAAAATATTGAACAAAACAGATGACACAACTAAAATTGAAGTGACTAATAACCGAGTTAAATTCATGACAACTGGACTGAAAGTGGAGTCTGCTCTTATTGAAGGAACGTTCCCATCCATAAAGAATGTAATCCCTCAATCTTATTTGTGTGAAATCGCAGTTGATACAGCATGTTTGTTGAAAGCAGTTGAATGTGTAACTGTGATGGCCAGTGAACAAGTGATCAGATTAGTAGCTAATGCAGACACATTAAAACTATTGTCCAAAACAGCCGATGTTGGAGATATTCAGAATGAAATTCCACTATTAGAGATGTGTGGGGAAGAATTTGTGGTATCACTAAATGGAAAGTTTTTTATCGATATACTTCGCAACATAGATTGTGAGATCATCCGATTAAGATACTCCGGGAAAACAAGTCCCATCGTCGTACTTCCAGATGATTCGCTCATGTCTACTCTGTTCTTGATTACTCCAGTGATGACCCGGTGAACCGTATCAGAGGAGCAAGTTTTTTACTGACTTTTTCGTGCAGAAATTGCAAGGTATTCATTATTTATTTCCCATAAAATTACCTTGAAGGGAGGGAATACGATGGATTGGTTGGTCAGGATGAATAGTGCCATGGAATATATCGAAACAAATCTAGCGGACACTATTTCATATGATGAAATAGCACAGAGAGCCTGTTGCTCTACCTATCATTTTCAAAGAATGTTTCCATTTATTACTGGCGTAACGTTATCGGAGTACATTCGACGTCGACGGTTGACATTGGCTGCATTCGAACTGCAGACAACAGGCTCAAAGGTTATTGATGTAGCTATGAAATATGGATATGATTCGCCAGAGGCGTTTGCACGCGCCTTTAAGAATCTTCATGGTATTATGCCTATATCCGCGCGTGATACAGGCGTTTCTCTAAAAGCCTATCCTCGAATGTCCTTTCATATTTCAATAAAAGGGGATGTCGAAATGAATTACCGTATTGAGCAAAGAGATTCTTTTGAGATGTTTGGAGTATATGGAATTATAAATGCAGACCAGAAAACAGCCTTCTCTGAAGTTCCTCAATTCCGTATAAAATGTGATGATGATGGCAGCGTTGATCTTATGAACGACTTACTGGGACGTTTTGGCGATACCATGTTACACGCCGCCCTTTACGATCACACTAAAGAATCTTTCAAATACATGATCTGTTATCATGTACCTAAGGGGCTTGAGATTCCGGAGAGATTCACAAAACTTGCTATCCCAACATTAACGTGGGCGGTCTTCCCGGAGCCGCAGTGTGATATGCAAAAACTATGGGAACGAATCTATTCTGAGTGGTTTCCGACATCTGAATACGAACAGGTTGAGGGCCCTACTTTCGAAATGTATTATGGAATGGCACGACATGGGAATGTTTCAGGAGAAATCTGGATACCCGTGAAGAAAAAATAACGCTCTTATGCGATCAAAATGCAGGTGTTAACGAAGATGAAAACTGAACAAATTTAGATTATAATATAGGGCCATCTCCACAAAGGATGGCCCTATAACTTGCCGTTGCAAATAGCGCGGATAACCTTAACACAAATAGAAGGATAGGGGATATTGTTCGATTATTTTATATTGAAGGGGCTAGGTATGGATATTAAAATACGAGAAATTATATCAGATGATTATGCTGAAGTTGTTTTTTTATGGAATGATGTACTTGAAATTCGTAATGTTAATGATGCAGACTTCAGAGTGACTATGGAAGAGATGAATAAGGCCGGGAATTACAAAACATTTGTTGCACTAATAGATAATGATGTCGTCGGTTTTGTAACTATTGTACAGTCATTATCTGTAGGAGTTCCAATAGGTTATCTACATATTCAAGCTCTTGCTGTTAAAAGAGAGCTGCAAAATAGAGGGATAGGCACAAAACTACTAAGACAGACTGAACATTTTGCTAAAGAACGGGGAATATCAAGTATTATTTTATGTAGCGGAATGAAGCGAACCGACGCCCATGCTTTTTATGAGCATAACGGCTATGACAAAGATTCATATTGCTTTGATAAGGTGATCGACCTAACCCATTAATTGTACTAAAAAGACCCAACTCACTCTGTAAACACAAGAGTAGGAAGTTGGGCTTTTTCGGTACTGCATTGGACATATCATTTATGTACATATTCAACCGAAGTCATTGATGGATCATATTTCTGCGGTACTGGTAGGGCGTAACTCCGTATTCGACTTTGAACAACTGGATAAAATATTGATTTTTTCGGTAACCAACCATCTGCGCTATATCGGCTACACGGAGTTCCGAATCTTGAAGCAATTGAGAAGCCTTCTCCAACCTTTTCCTGGAAATGTAGTTTGACACATTTTCGCCTGTCTCCTGTTTAAACAGTTTGGAAAAGTAAACGGGATGGAGATGTGCAACTTTCCCCAGTTCATCCAGGCTAAGGCCATGTGACAGATGGTCTTCGATATACGTTTGTACTTTGTCAACGATAGTTTGAATGGACATCTGTTTGTTGTTTCTGATTCGACTGACCCGATCCAAGAGAGTTGAGGATAGTTCATCAGGATGCCGTAACTGGTGAAATATCCAATCCACGGTTTCAGAGTCATCCTGATCCTTGTCCGCCAGATATACATATAGAATGGTCTCCATGAGAAAGATTATTTTTTGCTTTCGGAGATGGATTTGATCATATTTTTTAATGATATTTCCCGCCGACTCCCAATCACTGCATGACGGAGAATGGTTGAATATCCCGCTGAAGTCTTCTGAGTGCACGTCTTCATTAAGGAAGAACCTGTAGAACATCTGTCGGGTCACGTTTCGATCAGCCAACAAAAATGGAGGAGACGCGACCGATTGCTCCAGTTTGATGGTCAGTTCTGCAGCAACTTCTTCCGGAACAAGACCGAACAGTCGTGTTCCCGCATTCCAAACGAGACGATCCAATTTGTCTCCGACAGCATGTTTTATAACATCTTCATGTTCCTGTGTGAAAACCTCCAGCTTGAAGCAGCAAAAACGGCGTTCCCCTAAAAATTCAGTATACGCATCATACTCTTTCCTGAAGTTCTCGTTATGACCAAGAAGCGAAAGCAGATACCCCAATCCATCGAAGTTCTCCCATGCAACAGATTGAGCGGGCCGTGTCTTTGTAATATTGTTGATGGCTTTGAACATGGCTTTCTCCACATCATCTTTGTCGACAGGTTTGAGCAAGTAGTCCAGCGCTCCTAAACGAATTCCTTGTTGCGCGTATTCGAACTCAGAGTAGCCGGAAAGGATGATCACTTTGGTTGGCAAGTTATGTTGGTGGATATGTTGAAGCAGATCAATACCAGAAACCTCGGGCATTCGTATGTCAGTGATCAGAATATCGATATGGTTTTGAGTCAACATGTCACGGGCTTCAATCGAATTTGTCATCGTCTCGATCTGATGAATGCCAAAGGTGTTCCAATCGAGTAAGTGCTTCATATACTCAACGACATAATGTCCGTCATCCACAATTAATAATCGCATTAGTTATCTCCTTTCACCTCGGGAATGCTGATGAGCAGCAGGACGGACAAGCCGCCCCAATCATTCGTAGTAAAATGTAACCCGCTAAGTTCGCCGTACGTATTTTTCAGACGTTGATTTACATTCCAGAGCCCTACGCCTTTAATTCCTTCAGGCGGGGTATCACTCTCAAGCCGAGCCTCCAGGCTACGGATATCATCAAGCGAAAGACCTTTGCCGTCATCGGAGACCTTGATCGTTATTGCAGCCTCCGTCTGTTTTACATCAATCGTAACCCGATGTGCACCTTGTTGTCCTTCGATTCCATGTTGAATCGCATTTTCAACCACTGGCTGGATGATCAGCGGCATGAGGGGAAGGGAGGCCAGTTCTGGCGGCAGATCAATGCTGTACTCCATTTTTTTGCTGAGAGCCATAATGATCAGGAAATGTTCCGCAAACTGAAGCTCGCTTTCGAGCGTGACTTCATGTCGGTCCAACTTGGTTAAATAACGATAATATTCAGCTAGATGTTTGCTCATGCGCATGACAGAATCAGGTGAGAACTGAGCCACCGACATGATGAAAAACAAACTGTTGTACAAAAAATGAGGATTGATCTGAGCTTGGAGTTGTTGAAGTTCCGCACTTCGTCTTAGTTCCGTTTCAGTCTTCAAAGATACAAACAGATCCTGGATCTCGGTAACCATATGATTAAAACTTCTGAACAGGCTGTAAAACTCTTTGCCCGTATTTTCGGTGATCCGCGTGTTGTGATTACCTTGCTCGACCTGTGAAAACTTTCTCTCCAACAAACGGAGATTACGGTAGTAGTTCCGATAAAACGTAAAGATCACAACCAGACCAAGCGTGAACACGGCTAAAATACTGGTAAAAAAAACTTTACGGTTGCGGTCAATCGGTTGCAGAAAATCATTCGTCTGTGTATATGTAATCAGGTAGGCGTCGATTGATTCAATATATCGGGATAGAACATAGTAATCGTCCGACTTGGTGTGATAATCATATTTCAACGTGATCTCCGGCTGTGGAGAAAGCATATTAGTAACCGCTTTCAATAGATCGTTGTCGACTTCTTTCTCACTCCATAACTGATGGGAATTAAACCAAAAAAAAGCGTTTGAGCTGTCGTTGTTCACAGCCTTTTTCAGCAGATTTTTCAAATAATCGGTATTCAGCTTTACACCAACGACGTACTGAGTCGGTTCATTTTGTCCGGATTTTTGGATGTAAGGGTAGAGGGCAAAGTAATACAAGCTATTGCCGACGATTTGCCATCCCCGTTGATGAACATCCTTGAACGGAAGTCTCGCCTCCGGCGTGCTGTTGGTGGACAGAAACGTTTCTTCAGACTTCCAGTAAATGCCGATTGATTCAATCGATCGACTGGAGAGGAGCGTTTGCCGCAAGCGATCAACGATATCGTTTTTCTTCATTTGGGAATCGTAATTGCTCAGCTCGATAACATGCCTCTGATAAAATCGGACATCACTGTCAGCTGCATATTGAACTCCGTACATGTTAGCCTCGTATATAATCCCGTCCAGAATGCCTTTCACATAATCAAGCTGGTTTTTGGAAGCGCCAATCAGATTTTCTTCAAGTGTCTTGGAGCTTAATCGGTTCATCACGAAAAACAAACTTAACGTCAGCAGCAGAAAAAAAACAAAGAAATAGATAAATCGCTTCATATACATTTTTCTGATCATATGTGTTTCCTTTCATATCGTCACAAGCAGAAGTTTAAACTCCAGATCGGATTAACTTTAATATAAGCCAAACCTTAGAAAAGCGGAAGGGCAGCAACGACGATAAATGAAAGCGGCTTTAAAGTGCTTCAGGGTGGGGTGATGATCTTGAAATTTTGGCATTTTGGAGTGAAAGCGCTTTTGTTAAGCTTATCTTCAAGGATCGCTTTCGAAGAACCATCATAGAGGAGGTATGCAACATTAACGAGATTGTACCCGCCAGATCCGCGAAAAAAACAAAAACAAAGCTATCCCAGCGGACTTCATTCAAAAAGGAAATCAAGAAAAGCTGGCCTTTGTACGTACTGTGTATTCCCGCATTTGTGTTTGTCTGCATCTTTTCTTATGGCCCGATGGTGGGTTTGCTCATGGCATTTCAGGACTACAAACCATGGCTGGGCATCACAGGTTCACGGTGGATCGGGTTAGATAATTTCGAACGAATTTTCCAGTACAAAGAAGCCACACAAGCGATCGTTAATACGTTAATTATCGCCGTTTCTAAAATTATCGTTGGGATTATCGTTCCGATCGTCATGGCTATTCTGCTGAGCGAGATCCGAAATATGGGCATTAAGAAAAGTGTTCAGACACTGGTGTATCTGCCGCATTTCTTGTCCTGGGTAACGGTCGCGGGGTTGATGATTGACATTCTGGGATTAGACGGAGGAATCAATCACATCTTGACACGTATTTTCGGGAACGATCCCATTTACTTCTTGGGTGATCCTGATCTGTTTCGATTTACGGTTGTGATCAGCGATGTGTGGAAGAGCTTTGGCTTTGGCATGATTGTTTATCTGGCGACCATTGCGGGAATTAATCCATCTTATTACGAAGCGGCCGAGATCGATGGTGCCACACGCCGGCAGCAAATTCGATACGTAACTTTGCCTAGCATGTTGCCCATGATTATCGTCATTTCTACGCTGAGTCTGGGCAATATTCTGGACGCGGGCTTTGATCAGGTTTTCAATCTGTACAATCCGCTTGTCTACAGTACGGGAGATATCATTGACACCTATGTCTACCGTTCATCCTTGTTAAACGGGCAATACGGCTTCGGGACCGCTGTAGGACTGTTCAAATCGGGAATTAGCTTGATCTTGATCGTTGTCTCTTACAGGCTGGCCTATAAGTATGCCAATTACAAAATATTCTAACAAGGAGGGAGAGGGATCATGTACCATAAAACGACAGGTTATAGAGTATTCTCCTATTTTAATTACGCGTTCATGATACTGGCGGGTCTGGCGTGTTTTCTTCCACTGCTTCATCTGTTGGCGCAATCTCTAAGCAGCAAAGCGGCCATTAGCGGTAATATGGTTTCATTTTGGCCGGTGGGGTTCAACGTGGACGCCTATGTAAAAACGTTCAACAATTCTAATTTCAACGGTGCCATGCTAACATCCATCACTCGAACCGTATTGGGTACAACCATCAGCATGTTTATTCTTACCTGTGCAGGATATGCCCTGTCCAAGGAATTCCGGGGACGCAACGTGCTCATGTGGTTTTTTATCTTTACCATGCTCTTCTCGGGGGGATTGATACCTTCTTACATATTGATCACAGCCCTTGGATTAAAGGACACGATATGGGCTCTTGTGTTACCGGGCGCTTTTGGTGCTTATAATTTGATTCTTCTCGTCAATTTTTTCAAAACGATTCCCAAAGCCTTGGAAGAAGCAGCTTTCATTGACGGAGCGTCCTTTTTCGTAATTCTCAGCAAAATATATTTACCATTATCTCTGCCTGGCATAGCGACCGTATCCTTGTTCATTATGGTGGGGCACTGGAACTCCTGGTTTGACGGGATATTGTACATGTCGGATGCAAGTAAGTATCCGCTGGCTTCGTTCTTACAGACCGTTGTCGTGCAGAGCAATATGCAAAATATGGCGATGAGCCAGTCCGAGGTTGCCGCAATGTCCGAACAGAGCATCAAGGCAGCCCAAATTTTCGTAAGCACGCTTCCGATCATTTTGGTCTATCCTTTTTTACAACGATATTTCGTGAAGGGAATTGTACTAGGAGCCGTCAAAGAATAGTTGGTGTGACGACAAACAAATTGAGTATGAGTGAAGGGGGCATGTTTCCATGAAGAAAAGAACTGATTTATGGAAAATGGTAAGTATGGTTATGCTGTCGGCTGTTCTTATGGCTGGCTGTAGCAAAGGGGAGAGTGCTTCCGAGACCGCACCGGCATCGGTGCTTAAAGACGGAAAATATGATCCACCGTTTACAATCACCATCGCCAAACAACAGGATGAAAATGCTGGAAAGTACATCAACGGTGAGACGTTGAATGACAATGTATTGACTCGCTGGGGCGAACAAAATCTGGGTATCAAAATCCAAACCACCCTGCTGGGAGGTGATGCTTCACAATATAATACCAAGCTGCGGCTGGCGTTGACGGGTTCCGAGAAACTACCAGACGTTCTGCCTGTCTATGATACCATGCTGGTCAATGATCTGATCGAGTCGGGGCAGGTCAAGGAGATTACAGAAGACATCTCAACCTACATGCCTGACCGGATAAAAGAAATATACAAACAATACCCAACCACCTTCAATCCAGTGGTTAGGGAGGGTAAGGTCTACGGGATGGCGATTGCGCCGAATCTGACGGAAGGCGAAGTCATGTTGATCCGCCAGGACTGGTTGGACAGGTTGAATTTGAAAGCGCCAACAACGATTGATGAGTTTGAACAAGTCATCGCGGCGTTCACCAATGAGGACCCAGATGGGAACGGCAAGAAAGACACATACGGCTTTACTTTTTCAGGTAAAGATTCCTACAATACGGGCTGGGTCAGCGATCCGGTCATGATTTTCAGCGCATACACGGGCAAACATCTTCCAAGGCAATGGCATAACGACAATGGCAAACTCACCTATGGATCTGTGGCTCCTGGCAACAAAGAGGCACTTGCCAAGTTACGCGATTGGTATGTAAAAGGGTACTTGAACAAAGAATTGGCCACCCAAGGGGCCTGGGATGCTCTGTCCGATTTTACGGAGGGGAAAGCTGGTATCATCATTGGTCGTCCTTGGCTTTACGACAGTGTGAAGGACGTGGAGAAAAATGTGGAGGGTGCAAAAATTAGTGCTTATCCGACCATTCAAGGCGTGAACGGTGATAAGACCTATCAATCCGCCCAGTTGAACGATGGTGTGTTCATGTTTAACAAGGATTTTCAGAACATGGAAGCCTTCTTCTTGTACTACGATAAAATGTACGATGCGGCGTTCAGCACCGGGGATTTCAAGTACGGGTACGCTCAAGGATACGATTACGATATCGTTAACGATGAAGTCACTTTTGATCCAACGAAATTCAATGCACCATTAGAGGCTGTACAAGGCGTTGGAAAAATGGCATTTACCAAAAATACACCGAGTGTTGATGGTCCCGGCCAATCCTACTACGATCTGGCGAATGGAGTTAAAGCCGACACGGGTGTCCTCATTCAGAGCGCCTCGAAGGATCAAACAACACAGGATGGATATCGGATTTCGTATGAAAACAGAGATGTTTTACTGCCAAATGAGTTTAACGGTCCGCCAACGCCAACGATGCAAAATGTGTGGGAACAGTTGACCACCATGGAACAGGAGACGTTCACCAAAATCATATATGGCAATGAGCCACTTGAAGCATTTGATACCTTTGTGAAACAGTGGCATGAAAAAGGCGGAGACACCGTGATCGAAGAAGTTAACGAATGGTACAACCAAGCCAGCGAGACGGATGTAATGACACTGATGAATTTGAAATAAAGTCAAGTTTCACCTGGATCAGCCTTCCTACAACAGGAAGGTTGGTCTTCTAAAAAAGGAGATGATGAGACATGATCAAAGGTAAATCGTGGATGGCTATCGTCATTGCATTGATGTTGTTAACAGTGCATTTAACGTCCTCAGCTCAAACCGTTCACGCTGCTGCTGGTGAAGAGACCCATATTGCTGCAACACTGTTTGTGCTGAAGAATGAATCCGAAGTATCCAATGCCAAAATCCATTGGGCACCTGTCCAGGGAGCGACTGCATACGAGTTGTATAGATCCGAGAACGATGAACCCTATCAGTTATTACAGACCTTAACAGGTACAACGACGGATGATTATGACCTCAACATAGGTAACACATACAAGTATCAAGTGAAGGCATATGACGGAACTTCCTTGTTAACCTCCGCTGTCTCGCCAGAATATACCCCTTACAGCCTACCAGAGAACCTCACAACTTTTGATAATACAACGCAATCAACGCTTATGCTCCCGAATGAACTTAAAGTTGGAGACACCTACTACAGATTTAATTTCGTGCAAAAGTCATCAGGCGGTTTTGGCGAAATGATTCAACAGACATCAACGGATGACATCACCTACGGTAACGACAAAGTGGTCCTTTCCTACACGGATCATCCCGATCTGGCGAATTCTAAATTTGAGGGGATTAATATCCTCTACCATGCGCCTACGAACAAATTTGTTTTTTGGGCTCACTATGAAAACAGTACAGACTACACACTTGCCAGAGTATCGGTGGCTTCAGCCACGCCTGGAGAAGACTTTACATTTCACAAAAGCTTTCGACCGGAAGGGAACCAATCCCGGGATATCTCCATTTTCAAAGATGATGATGATTCGGCATATCTGATCTCTACGGCCAATAATAATTCGGACACCATCTTATATAAGTTAACCTCCGATTGGTTGGATGTGGATCATCAAGTTTCTGTTATCTATCAAAATCAACACAGGGAACTGCCCAAGATGATCAAAAAAGATGGCATTTATTATTTGTTCTCTTCCCAAGCGGCAGGTTGGTACCCAAGTATCCCCCTGTATTCATCAGCAACAAGCATAGACGGAGATTGGTCTGAATTGCGGACGATTGGCAACACGTCAACCTTCTCGGCGCAGTCGGGTTCCGTCATGCGGGTGAAGCCAGATACGGGCAACAACGTGGTTATGGTTGCGTATCGCTGGATGTTCGGCTGGGCAGGTACGCAAAATGGAACAACAGAGGAACGACTGCTTCCCGTTTGGTTCTCTGATGGTTACGCATTTTATGATTATTTTGATCAAGTCCTTTATAACACAAGCGATGATGTTGTCGTTCCCGTTCAGAATGGAAAACTGCTGTCACAAGGTAAACCGGCAACAGCCCAAACGGTTACTGGAACAAATCCGGCAAGTTATGCTAATGATGGCAACTATCAAACCGAATGGGTAGGCACAGGCAGTTCCTGGCCACATTGGTGGAAGGTCGACCTCGGCTCTGTTCAGCAATTGAATAATGTGCAAATCTCCTGGTGGATGCAAAAAGGCTCCGAAGGTTTTTACAAATACAAAATCGAGACCAGTACGGATAATGTAAACTGGACCGTGGCATTGGATCGAACCAATAATACATCTTACGGTTTCACATCAGATACGCTATCGAGCACTGCTGCCAGGTATGTACGAATTAATATACAAAATGCTGCACTTCATAACAATCCCAACAATTGGTACACGCCAAGACTATGGGAAGTGAAGGTATTTGGATCGGACACCAATTAATGTTGTTCTTAAAAGAAGAGAGGTAACGGTGTGAATAATCAATTAACAAATGGTGGCATCTGGAATGATTCAAGCGCTCAGCCGATCCATGCCCATGGTGGACATATGTTATTCCATGACGACTATTATTACTGGTATGGCGAAGATCGGAGGGACGATATATATGTTAATTGTTACCGCTCCAAAGATCTATTCAACTGGGAGTTTCGAAACCATATCTTGACGACCTCTACGCCAGCTGCACCCATTCGAGTTCGGACGAATCTGGCATTAGTGAACGATAAAGGTGGAAAGGTAAATCTCGAACGGCCTAAAGTACTTTTCAACGCGGTGACAAAGAAGTTCGTCCTTTGGGTTCACTATGAGAATGGTGAGAATTATAACGATGCCGCATGCGCCATTGCCACATCTGATTATCCGGATAGTCATTTCGTGTATCATGGCAGCTTTAATCCGTACGGGTATATGTCGCGTGACTGCACGCTCTTTCAGGACGAAGACGGGGCAGCGTATTTTATTTCGGCTGCCAGAGACAATGCGGACCTGCACATCTATCGTCTGCAGGAAGATTACCTTAATGTCGAAAGTCTTGTCGGAAAGCTGTGGCAGGGGGAATATCGGGAGGCGCCAGCCGTCTTCAAACGGAAAGGGAAGTATTATATGGTGACCTCATTTTGCACGGGTTGGGCTCCAAATCAAGGGAAATACGCGATGGCTAATACGATGGATGGACCATGGGGGATGCTCAGCGATTTTGGCGATGAAACGACGTACCAAACGCAACCAGCGTTTGTGCTGAAACGATCAGCGGAGGAGTATCTGTATTTTGCAGATCGCTGGAACGGATCGGATTATTTTCAGTCCAGCTATGTGGTACTGCCCATTGAATTCAATGGGGACATTCCGATTCTAAATGATTATTCCACATTATCTTTGCGAGAGGACGCACATCGGATTCATTTTGAACGATAATTTGAACGATAAAACGACTGATGAGAAAAGACTTTGATCCTACAGCGAATGCAGGTTCAAAGTCTTTTTGAATGAATTTTATAATTTCAAATCCAACGAATAACGATCGCGAAGTACTGAACAATGGTGGAGCTCATGCCCAGCCATAACAAATGCAATCGATCGAGCTGAAGCAGTGTTATCACTGACGATCCCTCTACAGAGCCATGCTTCCGGGGTGAGGCGACGAAGCATAAGAATGGTTGAGCGGCGTGTGACGGCATATTCTTCGCTCAAATCGGCCAGGGTATACGCATTAAAAGGGTGGGTCTGCATAAGCACGTCCTGATCGTAGCCGGGATGATTCGCTTGGTCACCTCTGGCGATGCGAAGCAATCGGCTGCTCATGATGCGTTCATTATCCAAAAGGTGTCCGATGACCTCTTTAACACTCCATTTGCCTTCGGCGTAACGATAATTTGCTTGCTCTTCTGTTAATGAAGAGAGCAAAGTTGGTACGATGTTGGCTTGCAGCTCTAAGCGTTCGATGATGTTCCCTTCAGGAACAAGCTGGATGTACCCTTCATAATAAGCTGCATATTCCTCTGTAGTTGGTCTTTCAACCATGGTAATGCCTCCTTTGTGATCATAGATCTGGAATATATTGTAGCATAAATCTTACTTCCAGCATCGAAATTGGCCCTTCCGCTTGATAGGTGGAAGGGCTGCTTCATGTAATTGGAACAGTCTTATAGCGTTTGGGTGTACCACTTCTAATCCGTACGTCGTATCCTTTTATTTTGAACAAATCTCTCTAAAACCTCAAAATCCTCCGTCACTTTTTTGAAAGGCAACGTGTCCAACACCTGTTCCCGGTAACTCTTTTTAGCCGTTGCGCTGAGACGGGAGTCAAGTATGCTGAGTATGCCAAGGTCCGTTTCACTGCGGATCAAGCGTCCAGTTCCTTGCCGTAATCGAAGAAGCATGTCCGGTACAAACACCTCCATGAACGGATTCTCTGTTACAGATGCCTTATATTCATAAACAGGATCCGATGGAACAGGGAAGGGCAGCCGGAAAATAATGACCTGTGACAGGTCAGACCCCTCGATATTCACACCTTCCCAGAATACACCAGTACCCAGGAGGACACCTTTGCTTTTCCTGAAATCGGCGATGACACTGTCCTGTGATGATCCCTCTTTTTGAACATGGAGTGCCCATGTGTATTCATTAGCCTTTGAGATCAACTTTTTGTGAATGTATTTCATGTCCTCTTTTGCTGAAAAAAGAACGATTGTTCTTCCCTGAGTTAGATTACAGAGTTGAACCACTTCGTTGTACGCTGCTTCAAGATAGTTTTCGCGCTGATCGTGGTGGTAATAGGGAACTTTGTTCGAAATATACATCATGGCATGGTTGGTGTAGTCAAAAGGGGAGGGTTGGCGCTCTAAGAAACCTCCCTTATAACCAAGGGAGTGCGTCATATAAGAATATTGTTCCTCCAGCGTATCCCCGCCTTGGCACAGCGTTGCTGATGTTAGGATTACAGGTACCTTACCATTAAATAAAGCGTATTTCAGAAATTGGCTTATATCTTTGGGACAGATGCTGATTGTGGTTACTCTAAGGGGACTGCTTGCCCATAAGAGACAGTTGTCCTCTATTTCAGATAAGACACTAATAAGGGTAATTAGCCCGTTGATGGCTTCAAAAGCGTCATCGATCTCCCGCTCGTGGCGTGAGGTCAAAATGGAAAGGCGCAGACTGAGATCTTTTAAATTGTTTAAGACTTGGTTTAACGGTATTCCTTTGATCTCCGACACTTTGATTCGGTCGTTATCCTGCTTGGCATGGTGGAGCAGATCCGCGTTTACCTGTTTGAAGATGCGCTCAGCGCAGTTTTTGATGAACTTGGATTGTGAGAAGAGACTTTTATCCCCGGACTGCTTCGTTAGAAGCTGCACCGTGGTATCCAGAATGCGGCAAATTCCCCGATAAGTGAACTCAAGTGTTCTGGCATCCCGAACTTTTGCTTCCAGATTATGCGCTTCATCAATGACGATCAGAGCAGGCTGTTCTGAGATGATGCTCTTGGTTCCTTCTTTTTTCTTCATCAGATCCCGTATGAGCAAGTCCTGGTTCACGATAATAAAATCAATCTCGTGAGCTTTTGCATTCAATTTCGCTCTCATATCGTAAAACAAACATGCAGTTTTGTGATGACAACGTTCAAATTTGCAATCATTCACGGAAACGTGGGACCATTCGGCATCACTAACTCCAGCTTTAATATCGGCTCTTTCATCAATTTCATAATCTAATATGCGCTGTGCGAGGGTAGATACGGAGGAGTTTGCATCATCAAGATTGATCCATTCCGCTGCTCTACTTCGGCAGGCATACTGCCCCATGCCTTTTCCCACCACGGAGCGAACCGTTGAGAATCCCAACCGGCTACCAATAATCCTTAAATCTTTATGTATCTGTTCCGAGAGCTGAATGGAGGATGTCGCTATAATGACTGGTTTCTGAGACATTTGATTCGTGAGCAGACTTGGGATCAGGTACGCAAAAGACTTACCGATTCCGACACCAGCTTCAATCATGGCATTATGCCCATGGATATAAGCATCGGCGATATCGAGAGACATTTCTTGCTGTCCAATTCGCTCTCTAAGGCCAATTCGGGGGAACCGGTCATATATTCGGAAGATGGCGTTAACCAAAGAACGTTCGATTTCCTTGTCCGGTTCCTGTTTATTAATTTTGTAGAGTTCATTTAACCAATTCATAACGATCGCCCCTCTTCCGAATGATGATCTTCTTGTACTCACTTTGGAGACGATTTACCTCACAATGCAGTTGTAACGGCATTTTTCAATCTGGATACGCCTTCCTGTAATTGTTCATCTGACAAATGTGCAAAAGACAAATAGATACCATACTTCATACCAACAGCCGTTGAACTGCTGACTTCTGAGTATACCACACCTTGTGACCGAGCTGATTCCCTAAAGGCCTCATAAGTGGTCACATTACCTCGCCACCAACCAAACACGTGTAGACCCGCTTCATTCTCCACCCAATCAAACCATGTAGAGAGCTGCTTGTTCAAAAGTTTGAGTAACAGATGGAATTTCCGACTGTATAATCGATTCATTCTGCGCAGATGACGTTCAT
Organism: Paenibacillus sp. FSL K6-1122; assembly: GCF_037977015.1. Lineage (NCBI taxonomy): Bacteria > Bacillati > Bacillota > Bacilli > Caryophanales > Paenibacillaceae > Paenibacillus > Paenibacillus sp. FSL K6-1122. The sequence continues at coordinate 3,691,280 of NZ_CP150272.1, forward strand.
ATTGACCGCTTGTCATGAATGCAGCTAATGCCCGTTGTTCGATCAGGTTGACGGGTCTTGGCTCGTATAATGCTTGTGCCTTTCTAAAGGTGTCAGCCAAGGTAGGGGGAAGAACCACATAACCAAGTCGTACTTCTAAAGGCAAGGTTTTGGTAAAGCTACCCAGGTAGATTACACGTCCTGCTTTATCGAGTGTTTTCAGTGGTTCAACATGCATTCCGCGATATCGGAATTCACTATCATAATCATCCTCAACAATCATGGCATCATTTCGCTGTGCCCAGTCCAGCAAGGTTTGTCTGCGTTCCAGACTGAGCATTTCACCAGTAGGAAATTGTCGTGACGGCGTGACAAACAACATACGTGCTTCCCAGTCCTGGGGCACAACGCCCTGACCATCGAGATTAGCTTCAATCAACTTTGCACCCGCAGCCAATATGGCTTTAGAAATCCCGACATAACAAGGACTTTCTGTCACGACATAATCCCCAGGATCTGCAAGTAATTGAGTGAGTAGAGCTATAGCTTGCATGGAGCCTGCAGTTACTGCAATATGATCCGGATCAACTTGAATGCCCCGCATCCTACGCAGATAGGCAGCAATGGCTTCTCTCAATTTTGGATCCCCGGTTGAACTAACCATGGCAGAGGTTGTTTTCAGGTGATGCTCACGCTGCCTTATCTCTGCATACAATCGATTATTCCATTCATCGTAAGGAAACTTGGAGAAATCAGGTTGATATTTGCTAAAGTCGATCACTTCGTCGCTATTCATTCTGGAATCATGTGTATGAGCATTGGCTGGTGTATTTCTTTGAATCGACTGCTGTTCAAACTGCTGAATACGATTCCCCCAGGCGGATAAGTGATGGGTACAAGCTTTCTCGGTGGACGCATTATTGTTCAAATCCAACTGGTAAGCAACAAAGGTTCCTCTTCCATGCTCTGAATGAATGTAACCTTGTGCAGTCAACGTATCATAGACCTGATTCACGGTTCCTCTGGAAATGTGATACGTCGCGGCTAACTCTCGAGTAGAGGGTAATTTCTCGCCATGTATAAGATTACCTTCATGAATTGCATCACGAATGGCATGATAGAGAGCCTTCATCTTCGTATATTTTCGGTTCAAATATGAACTGTAAGCTACATGAAATTGCATAGGACCTCCAGATTTATAAATGAAGTGGTACAATAAAAACCAAAAATATTGGATCTTTTTATATGACCATTCTCATTCTATACTAAATCATAGATTAGAGCGATGCCTTTATTGAAAATCACCCAAAAGTTAATTAGGAGGACTACAATCATGCAAACAGGTACAGATCGTGTAAAAAGAGGAATGGCTGAAATGCAAAAAGGTGGCGTCATCATGGACGTTATGAATGCAGAGCAAGCTAAAATCGCTGAGGCGGCAGGGGCAACAGCTGTTATGGCTCTTGAACGGGTACCTTCCGATATTCGCGCTGCTGGCGGTGTAGCTCGTATGGCAGATCCAACCATCGTTGAAGAGGTTATGAAGGTTGTATCTATCCCAGTTATGGCCAAAGCACGTATCGGTCATTACATAGAAGCCAAAGTGCTTGAATCCCTAGGTGTGGACTATCTCGATGAAAGTGAAGTTCTTACGCCTGCAGACGAAGTGTTCCATATCGATAAACATGAGTTTACTGTACCATTTGTATGTGGAGCCAAAGATTTGGGAGAAGCTCTTCGCCGTATTGGTGAGGGTGCATCGATGATTCGTACAAAAGGTGAGCCTGGAACGGGCAACATTGTTGAGGCAGTTCGTCATATGCGTCTAATTAACAGCCAGCTCCGTAAAGTGCAAAACATGTCCAAAGACGAGCTGTACGCTGAAGCCAAAAATCTAGGTGTAGCTTATGAGTTGCTGCGCGAAGTTCATGAAAACGGAAAACTTCCTGTCGTTAACTTTGCAGCAGGCGGTGTAGCTACTCCGGCGGACGCAGCATTAATGATGCACCTGGGAGCAGACGGTGTGTTTGTAGGATCAGGTATTTTCAAATCCGATAGCCCTGAGAAATTCGCTCGTGCAATCGTTGAAGCTACAACACATTACACCGATTACAAACTGATTGCTGAAGTATCCAAAAACTTGGGCGCCCCGATGAAAGGGATCGAAATTTCTAAATTGGCTCCAGAAGAGCGCATGTCCAACCGCGGTTGGTAAGAGCAGATAGAACAACTGGAGTATGAATAGTGTCAAGCAAAGCCGATCATAAATTGGATCGGCTTTTTTGTTATTGTTGACGAAAGCACAAGAAAAAAACGGAGAGGAGAATGTCCTTTTTTTCATCAATTGAGAATGATTATAATTATCATTTACGAGATTCGACATTTGCTGTATACTGACAATAACTATTTTACATAATGCATAAATAGAAAATTAAGGATTCAAAAGGGAGAGAATTAAATGTCTACACGCTTTAAAAAAGGAATGTTATTTTGTTTTATTGCTGCACTTGTTGTTGTACTTGTAGCCTGCTCCAATAATAGTGATGTTAGCGATCAGGCAAACAATAGCTCGCAGCAAGCAGCGAAAAATGTTGCAACAGATGAGAAGACATCGGATGCAGAGACTTCAGCACCTGCTGAAACAACTTACCCGGTAACCGTTTCAAACTATACAACAGAGAACGGCACATGGGTGAAGAAGGATCAAACGTTTGACAAGGCACCTGAACGAGTAGTTGCCAATACCCAAGGTGCAGCCGAGCTGATGATTCGCCTTGGTTTGACAGACAAACTTGTAGGTGTAGCTGCGTTGTTTGGTAGTGTACCTGAAGATATTGCGGACGAGTTTAAACAAATTCCTGTGCTAGCTGAAGGCTATGTAGGCAAGGAAGTGACAATAGGGGCTACGCCTGACCTGGTTGTTGGTCGTGGTGGATTGTTTGAGGATGCGGACTGGGGTGTTGGTACAGTAAGCAGCTTGAATGATATGGGGATCAAAACATATGTACAAAGCACCAGTGTTCCTGATGCATCGTTAGATAGTCTGTATCAGGATATTACTGAATTAGGTGAGATATTCAACGTACAAGCCAATGCAGCGGCATATATTGAGACGCTTAAAGCACGCGAGAATGCCTTGTCAGCCCGAGCTAGCGCTGAAACGATTAACTATGTATCATTTTCGGATAATGGTGATGGAACCATTGGAATTTACAACGGAAATGGTGATACGTTTATTGAAAGTGCAATGTCATTAATCAATATGCATAATATGCTGATTAATGAAACTGGCACACTCAGTCTGGAGAAGTTAATCGAGATTAATCCGGATGCAATGATTATTTCGAGGTATGCAGGTGGTATTGATCCTGAGCAGACGATTGAAAAGCTGCTTGCCAACAAACAGGTACAAAACATTAACGCAGTTAAAAACAAAAAAATCTACATTATTGATTTCAACAACTTCTGGGGTTACGGGGATTCCATCTTCACAGGTGTTGAAGGACTCGCTGATGATGTGGGGTTGTAATGAAACCAAGGACAAAAACATAGTACCATTAAAAGTCGCTATTTTAGCGGCTTTTTTTGTTATCAGGGACCAAATTCCTGTCTAAAGCTGTTCCCGGTCAGCCTGAATGATAGCGAGAATGGAGTGAACACTCTATTTTAATACGATTTGACTTGTGAATGTATTATCGGTATAGTGTGAATCAGTTCACACTTCAAATTAAGGAGTAATCTATGCCAAAAAATACTTTCTTTCGTTTAGACGAAACAAGGCGCGAGGAAATATCTAGTAGCGCAATGCATCTTTTTGTTGATAATCTTTACGAGGATATAACTATGAAGATGGTTTTGGATAGTTTGTCCATGCACCCCGGAACATTTTATCGGTATTTTGAAGACAAAGATGACCTTTATTGTCACTTAATACGTAATGTGACCCAGAAAAGAGCTGCATACTTCAGTAACAGTAATGAAGATTCCCTTTACAGCTATTTCCTTACTGGCTTATTTGGTAACGTTAATGGCATGGTGACCGAGCCACTGAATGAGTTGGAAATCAAACTGACTAAAACATTTTCATATATTCCTGAGGACATTTTGCTGAAAGTATATGTGAATGTGTTAAAGGGCGAGTCATTCCCCATGATCAAGGACATTTTACGCCGAATGAGGGTTGATGGATATCTCCGACCGGATGTTGACGACGACCTGATTTCTTTTATGTTTGAGTCAATGCAGCTTAATTTAATCTTGTTTTTTAGGGAATTCGATATTAAGGACTCTGAGCTGCAACATAAGATCAGCAAGTACTTTGCTGAATTTATGGGTCATGGGCTGCTTGAAGATCATAAATATTCTGAAATGGTTAGCGATCTCAAGGGGGAAAGAAAATGAAAACCTATAATGCATTTCCAGAACCAATTGGTGGCTATACTGTCGGTCGAACCCAGATGGATTTTGAGTACACGGCATCAGATTACTCCAAAAGAGAACTGACCGCTTTTGTGTACTATCCGTCTGACAGTAGCGAAGGTAAGACTACATCAACGTACATGTTTCCTGAAGTCTACGAGATGTTTAATGAGCAGCCACTTGTCACTGCGTTGAAAGATGTTTTCTCTATAGATATCAAGACCCAGTGTTACGACGACCTTGCTCTTTCCGGGAAGGAAAAGCGCTATCCAGTGTTATTCTATGTTTGCGGCGGGGGCGGATCTCCAGAATGGGGTACAGTGCTCTGTACAGACTTGGCAAGCATGGGGTATGTTGTGGTAAGCATCGGCCATCAGAATAGCACGATGTATAAACGTAAAGATGGGCGCCTGTTTAATGTATCAAAGGACTTTTCGGATGTCATTACAGCCTTTGGTGAAGATCCGCAGATGCTGGCGTTGGCTGGTAAGATGGAGATGCGGCCTGACGATGAAACTGCCATTGAGATGTGCCGTAACGTGCTTGCACTGCCGATACTTTCCAAGATAACAGAGTATAGTGAATCACAGGCAGAAGATGTAAGGTATGTAGCCGATTATCTTTACAAACTGGACTCTGGAGAGCTGAATTCCATCTTTAAGGGCAGATTGTTGCTTGACATCGGCATGGGTATAGTCGGACATTCCTATGGAGGGCCTACGACGGCGATGGTTTGCCGGGATGACGACCGGTTCGCCTGCGGGATTGGCTTGGATAGCGGTGCGTTTGGACTTCTTGATAGCGATCTTAAGAAACCTTTCTTGTTCCTGTTTTGTGAACCTAACTATAATATGAATGCGGTTATTGGCGCTAACAATAGCATGGAAACCTATTATTTCTCAGTTGATCGTGTTGCACATTTGGATTACTGTGACATCGTGTTTACCAGTGTTAATGAGGAACTCAGAGGTGAACGGGATGTTATGGAGATGCGAAATCTTGTTACAGACTATGCGAAGAACTTTTTTGATCATTACATACTGCAGAAGGCAACAAGTGTGGAAAGCCTGGCATACGATGGTGTGGAATTGATCAAGAAGACCAGCAACAAGTGACATAACCGAGAGTTTGCTGATTAATATATGTCAATTAATGCATGTCGAAGAGCTAGCCGTACAGACGCAGAGCCGATAACCCTGTTACTGGGTTATCGGCTCTCTGATATTACAAATTAACTTCCTGGTTCCAATAATTGACGATTATTCCGCCTTAGTCCCGCCAGTGTTTACTTCGCTTCCAGGCTCCATCAACATGATATGACATTCCTTTTCAGCGGAAGGTTTGATCTCGACTCCTTTAGGCACAATATACATCTCGCCCTTGGAAATTTTCACTTGCCCATCACGAAAATCAATTATCATTTCCCCTTCGAGCACAAAAAATAACTTGTCAGTCTCCTCATGAACATGCCACTCAAAATCTCCAGCAATCTTAACGATCTTAAATTGATAGTCATTCATTTCACCAATAAGTTTCGGAGACCAAAGATCGTTTAATTTCGAAAATTCCTCATTTAATTTAATAGCTTGATAGTGCATCGTCATTCCTCCTGTGTATTAATCCTATATGTTCAGTATACTGATCTAAGCTTTGGTATAACATGGATGCCTATTGAAATCAGGATGGATTATTGATGAACTTCAGACGATACTCCGTAGGAGAAATACCACATTGTTTCTTAAACACTCTGCTAAAATAAAAGGGGTCAGCAATGCCAACGGTCTCGGCAATCTGTTGTACAGACGCATCACTTGCCAATAACATTTGCTGTGCCATGTTTATACGATATTTCAATACATATTCTGCTGGACCCATACCTGCATGTCTTCTAAACACGTAGGAAAGTCGATTTCGATTAACATTATTTTGTTCTGCAAGTGATGCGACAGTCAGATTTTGATCATAATATTCTTGGATATAGGTAGAGACCCGTTCGAATAAAACATCTGATTCACAACTATTTTGCCTATGATCAACACATATTAAGGTCTCATTCAGTACATCGCGAAACAACATCTCGGTCTGAAACTTTGAAATACCTCCGTGCTGATTATACACATGCCAAAGACGCGTGATTAATTCGATCAGACGTGGGGACTGACCCGTTGATAATTCAAAATGCTGATGGGAAAAGCTTGTCTCTTCGAGGTCCGAACTACATATCCGGTATAAAACGAGGATATATTCCCAGTCCGTTCTATGAAACACGGTTTGATCCAGTTTCATTTTCGCGCCCCCATGTACAACTTTTCCTGGTGAAAAAATATAGGGTGTACCATCAAATTGAAATTGTATTTTTCCTGTAAGAGGAAATACAAATCCAGGAAAAGAATCGGTATAGTCAGCCTGGGGAACCCCTGGATTTCTAGCATATCGATATACTCCTTCAACTTGAAAAGGAATGTGTGCAAAATGCGCTGCTAACTGATTAACGTCTACTTTCACATTACGTACCTCATTTCAAAAGTGTTTGCCGGTCATTCTAAGATAAATCGTTATGCACCTTACTCCAACATTATTGATAACGATTATCACTGTCAACATATATAATGAAAAAGAAAGCTCTTTTTTACATATGGGCAATAGAATCCATCTTGTGTTAACATGTGCACTAACTAATCCAATTGTTTGCTTGAGAAGGGGAACCCATGTCAATTCGAATAAAAATGCTGCTGTCCTTCACGGGCATGCTTGTTATAAGTCTACTGTTCATCCTGCTTACGGCAAGTCTGTATACGATTGCGGCTACGGGGGATCTACAGAGTTTCCGTGATATATACAAGGTACATTATCAGATCAACCCCCTGACTGAGCAGGGAGAATCGATCTTTCAAGAAATGAAGTTCCTGGCCAAAAATGACCCCGACGACCTGCAGAACAAGGTTTTGCTGCGTGAATATGACATGAAGCTTCGAGCTGAGAAGTCAGGGCTCTACATCAGACGAGAGAATAGTCAGATCTTCGAATCACTGACCTTCAACCAGCCAGAACTGAAGCAAGCACTTCCTGCCTATGATCTTAACAATTATCAGATTCGGAGCACCTTCAATATTGGTGAGCGATTTTACGCGTATGCAAAATTTGATTTTCAATATTCAGACGGGGAACGGGGGAGTATCTTTGTCATTCGTGAGAGAAGTCCCTTTGCGGAGCTTACTCGCAAGTTGCTGCCTGTGATGTCATTCCTGCTTATTGGCGTCCTCATCATTGCAAATCTGCTCTTGTTCCGCTGGATCACGCGCAGCTTCATTAAACCATTGAATCAACTACGAAGTTCAGCCGAACATATTAAGGATGGCAATCTATCCTTTAAACTTCAGCTAAACTCCAATGACGAGGTTGGTCAACTCAGCGAAGCGTTTGAGAGCATGCGGAATCAATTACAGCTCTCTTATGCGTTACGTCAGCAGGACGAAGTGAACCGCAAAGAGCTTATCTCCAACATTTCGCATGATCTCCGTACGCCGATTACCAATATCAAAGGCTATATTGAGGGTATTCGTGACGGTGTCGCTAATACTCCGGAGAAAATGGAGAGTTATGTTAATATCATTCACTCCAAAGCAGTTAGCATGGATAAGCTGGTGGATGAACTGTTTTTGTATTCCAAGCTCGACTTGAACCAAGAGCCTTTCCTGTTCAAGACAGTTGATCTCGCTGATTTCCTTGAAGATAGCATTGAAGAGCTGAGATATGATCTGGAGGATAAAGGTGTTGCCCTGGATTGGAATAACCAGGTGTCTGGTCCCGCTATGGCTGCTGTGGATCCGGAGAAGTTAAAACGTACCGTTGTTAATGTGGTGGATAATGCACTCAAATACATGGAGAATGAACATAAACGATTCGAGATTACACTTCAAGCTGATGAGAACTGGATTACGATGGCGTTTAAAGATAATGGCAGGGGAATACCTGAAGAGGCACTGCCTTATATATTTGAACGCTTCTATCGTGCAGAACAATCTCGGAATTCCTCAACGGGCGGAAGTGGGCTCGGGCTAGCAATTGCCCGCCAAATCATTGATGGACATGGGGGCTTTATCTGGGCAGAAAGCCAGCCCAATGATGGCACGAGCATATATATCAAGCTGAAACGGCTGAATGAAGAGAGGAACTAATGAGTAATGGCAAACATTTTGATCATTGAAGACGAAACAACGATTGCGGAACTGGAACGGGATTATTTTGAGCTCAACGGATTTTCCGTGGATCTCTGCCATACTGGAGATGATGGTCTGAAGCAGGCACTGGAGGGGGACTATAAACTGATCATTGTTGATCTGATGCTTCCGGGACTCGACGGCTTCGAATGTTGCAGGCGTATTCGCGAGGTAAAAGAGGTGCCCATCCTTGTCGTTTCCGCAAAAAAGGAAGAAATCGATAAGATCCGGACATTTAATCTGGGAGTGGATGATTTTATTACAAAACCGTTTAGCCCAAGTGAGTTGGTTGCACGAGCAAAGGCTCATTTGACCCGATACGAGAGACTACTTGGCAAAAACAAACCAGCTGAGCAGGATGAAATCCACATTCGCGGGCTTCACATTGATAAAGGATCACGGCGCGTTTTTGTTAATGGAGAAGAGGTGGCGATTACAACCAAGGAGTTCGAGTTACTTGTATTTCTTGCGAGTCATCCCAACCGTGTATTTAGCAAATCCGATCTGTTCGAGCGGATCTGGGGCATGGATTCCACCGGAGACATTGCAACGGTTACTGTCCATATTCGCAAACTGCGCGGCAAACTGGAGACAGACCCCAAAAATCCGGAGTATATTGAAACCGTCTGGGGTGCAGGCTACCGGTTTACTGCATAAGTTTCGTGAAAATTTAGAGCCAGTTTATATTTTGTTAATAACTTTAGCCTTGGGAGTTTCTTTTTGTCCTCTATTCTATAGATACAGGCAATTACAACCTATAGAGGAGGAATTCAACCATGAATTCTACAACCCGCAAAATCGCTACATTTCTAACCATAACTGCATTAGGTACAGCAGTGTTCCCGTTAACTGCGAATCAAGTACATGCAGCTACATACGTTACTAACATTGCGGCAACAACCACACAGCTTAATCAACAACAGATTGAAGCTGCTATCAAGGATCTGAATAGCTTGGGGATCATGAACGGGTATGCAGATCAATCTATGGGTGAACATCGAGCAATTACCCGTGCGGAGTTAGCTTCATTGGTTTTCAAAACGTTTAATTTGGAGAGCAAGACGGGAGAAACCGTAGAATTGACGGATGTGAATCCGAATGCATGGTATGCGCCATATGCGTCAAAGCTTGTTGAACTTGGCATCATGCAGGCTAACGATGGACAATTCAATCCGCAAACTCAAGTGTCGGATGCTGAACTCGAACAGGTCGTATCCAAAGCGATGCAACGTGATGTAAAGTCCGTTCACCATTGGATGAGCGAGTTCTACTCCGAGAACGGTACAGCAACGCGCGGCGAAACAGCAGTGCTGTTGCAAACTGCACACCAAGCTATTCCTTCGGAGCAAGCTCAAATCAAGAGCGTTAGATCACTGAATGCCATTACGTTAATTGTAACTTTTGACAAGCCGCTGACAGCAGCGAATGAAGCTTTTGCCAAGGCACAAACGGACTTTGCGTTTAGTGGCGGGTTGACGTTAACCAATATGCCCCGTTTGAAAACAGGGTCAATTGCGACTTACATCGTTCCAACGTCCGTACAAGATGCTGGTGAAGTGTACAACCTGACTTACAAAGGCCAAGACGCTGGTTCCTTTGAAGGCAGTGGTACGAAAATAAACATGACAACGGCTAATCAAGTAACGAATGATACATTCGAGATTGAAGCATTGCAAGTCAACAGTGTCGTGGATTATGGTTACATCATTTCAGCTTACAGTGGTGGTCGAGGAGCTAATGCATTTGTGCTGAATGATCAAGAGCAAGCAGGAGGCAAAACGTATCAAATCATCTCTTCCATGCAGGCAAGACAAGTTGTAATTACGCCAGAAGGTGGCGAGCCTATCGTTGCCAGATATGTTCCGTTCACGCAATCCACAGACGGTAAACAAGAACCGAAGTTCCGTTTGCCTGAGGGACAAACGCTGAAATCAGGTGTCACATATACGGTTTCTTCGGATTGGGCCAACATCGAAAATGCTTCATTTACGGCGAAATCGTTTGATCCACTAGTGGTTGCAAGTGCTCAAGCAGTGAGCGAAACCTCCATTGAAGTTACACTTGACCAGGACCCTGGAGATGAACTGTTCTCTGGTCGAAGTGTAACGTTAACTTCACCTAGCGGGGATGTTCTGACGGCCACTTATAAATATTCAAGTCGAAAAGGTGCGACGGGTGTATTCGACCTAACAAATGATGGAAAGTTGACTCCGGGTACTACGTATACAATAAACCCAGTTGGGGATTGGAGTATCGCTTCTTCGGTCACCTTGACACTGGAGTAAAGGAGGCAGTATGAGTAAAACGCTGATTATCGTTGTCCTGATAAGCAGTATGTTAATCGTTCAAGGCTGCGTGCCTGAAATGGGAAACGACTCTAACGTGGAGGAAAAGGCCATGACTTCAGCAGATGAACAGCTGTTCAAGGCAGTAGAGGACAGCGATACTGAACGCATCGATCAAATGATTCAAGCAGGTGCCAATATCAATGCTCAAGATCAGAGTGGACGAACCGCTACAATGATTGCAACCTACAATAATGATCCAACATCGGCTAAAGTGTTAATTAAAGCGGGGGCAGATGTGAATATACAGGACGATATGAAAAATACCCCGTTTCTGTATGCTGGCGCTGAAGGATACTTGGATATTTTGAAGCTGACAATCGAGGCGGGAGCGGACCCAGCGATAACGAATCGATATGGAGGGACAGCACTTATTCCAGCTTCGGAGCATGGATATGTGGATGTAGTGCAAGAACTACTGACTCAAACTTCGGTGGATGTGGACCATGTGAATCAATTGGGATGGACAGCACTACTCGAAGCGATCATTCTTAACGATGGCAATGCTCGGCAGCAGGAGACGATACAATTACTCATTGACCACGGAGCAGACGTAAACATATCGGACCGTGATGGGGTGTCACCACTCAGTCATGCGAAGAATAATGGCTTCAAAGAAATTGAAGACATTTTGGTACGAGCTGGTGCGAAATAGAACCCTTTTAGGGTGAATAAAGAAACAAACATGTTGAGATATATGTAAAAATGGTTTTCATGGAGCGCCTGATTCCTTCTATGCTGAAGGGCAGGCGCTTCATTCAATCCATCTTATGTGTATGAAACTGGCATAGTCTTAACATAACATGATTAGATACAAGAACGAAGATCTTAAAAATTGAATATCTCTGCTTTAAAGTTTGCTATAGTTTACCACCATGCTTCCGGATAAAATGGAAATACCAACCATGTAAGCGCTATCTATTATTGCGCTGATTATACATGTTGGAATCATTCATGGAGGTGTATGATGAAGAGGAAGTCTTGGTATACTTTGGCGGTAACTGGTGTCATCTCTTTGTTTTTTTCGGTAAGCGCTTTCGCGGGTTATGTGTTCTGGGAACCTCTAACCTATTTTAACGCAAGTACGTGGCAAAAAGCGGATGGGTATTCCAATGGGAACATGTTTAACTGTACGTGGAGGGCTAACAATGTTAATTTCACAAGTGACGGCAAGCTTAAGCTTGGTTTGACCAGCTCTGCACAGAACAAGTTTGATTGCGGAGAGTATCGTACCACGAATACGTATGGGTACGGCTTGTATGAAGTCAGTATGAAACCTGCCAAGAACACAGGTGTAGTTTCCTCATTTTTCACATACACAGGCCCTGCACATGGCACCCAATGGGATGAGATTGATATCGAATTTTTAGGAAAAGACACAACCAAAGTGCAGTTTAATTATTATACCAATGGGGTTGGTAATCATGAGAAGATTATCAATCTAGGGTTTGATGCATCCCAGGGCTTCCATACGTACGCATTTGACTGGCAGCCGGGACATATCAAATGGTATGTTGATGGTGTATTGAAACATACGGCAACCAGCAATATTCCTAAAACACCCGGAAAAATCATGATGAACCTGTGGAATGGAACAGGAGTAGATAGCTGGCTCGGTCCTTATAATGGGGCTAATCCGATCTATGCAGAGTACGATTGGGTTAAATATACGAGTAATTAAGCAGACTGAAGCAGCCGTTAGCGGCTGCTTTTTTCTATATTCAGGCATTGTATTTATTCAATATATGTATTCAATATCCAATATCCTAAATTAATGCAATAAATGTTGCAATATTAGTATGGGCATAAATATCAAAAATTCATTATGATTAACCTGTAAGCAACATTACATAGACTGGGGGAACGAAGTTGGACACAAGTAAAAAGAGACGAGTAGGCAGTTTGGTCATGATCGGAGTATTGGCCCTATCTGCAGCCCTGAGTGGGTGTAGTAACGGGAACGAAAAGAAAACTGAATCAAGTACACCAGCGACAACGTTGGAGCTCAAAAATGGGAAGTATGATCCACCAGTATCCATTACGTATTTACGACCATGGGGTCCAGACGTGAAGTTTAAGTCAGGCGAGGATCAGGATAACAACGTCCATACAAAATGGGCCAAGGAGAAACTCGGAATTGAGTTGAAAAACCAGTGGATATCTCCATCCACCAATAATGCATTTGAGACAAAACTGCGTCTATCGCTTGCTTCCAATGCGGACATGCCGGACATTATTTCGTATCGCGGCGAATTCAATCTGGTGCGTGAATTGATTGAGTCCGGAAAATTTGTCGATGCGGGCGAGTTGTTTGACAAATATGCCAGCGACACATGGAAAGCAGCCGTAAACGAAGATCCTTCCGTATGGTATCCATACATGCAAGATGGCAAAAAGATCGGTATTCCGATTCTGGACTATTCCTATAATGGTGATCCTGTCATGTGGATCCGTGAAGACTGGATGAAGAAATTCAATCTGGAAGCACCTAAAACGATAGATGATCTTGAAGTCATTATGGAAACGTTTACGAATCAAGATCCGGATGGCAATGGGAAGCAGGACACTTACGGACTCACCATTGGCTTCAAGAACTGGCTGAACACATGGATGTCTGAAGCTGGGTGGGTATTTGGCGCTTATGGTACAATGCCAAACCAATGGAATCTGACGGCAGACGGAAAACTTGAATACGGTTCCGTTACACCTGGTGCAAAACAGGCTTTGGCCAAATTACAGAGCTGGATGAGCAAAGGGTATATCCCAGAAGAAGCCGGCGTGTATGACGAGACAAAAGCAGCTGAAGAATTTACTGCCGGAAAAGCAGGTATTGTGGTTGGTCCTCACTGGATGCCATCCTGGCCGCTGGAGGATGTGAAGAAAAACAATCCTGAGGCTGAATACAAGGCGTATCCAATTCCTTCTGGTCCAAATGGTCAAGCAGGAAGACATGGTACGTCAAACGGAAATGGCGTAGTTCTAATTAACAAAGACATGAAAAATCCGGAAGCCTTTTTCACCTATCAGAACTATCTCTTTGATCACTATGCAAATCCTAAAGAGGGCGATGAGTTTGAGCATGGATTTGCGGAAGGATACGATTGGGTTATGGTAGATGGGAAACCATCAACCGATGCAAGTCTTACGGGTGGTTATGCTCCAGAGAAGTACACCTTAACGTTTGATGGAGCGCGTATTCCAAATCTAAGCATGACAACACTTGCCAAGCTCGCGAGCGGTGAAGAAGCAACTACACCATTTGAGAAGAAAATCAAATCAGGTGTACCAGTACCTATGCTTGATGCAGCCAAGATTGTTTTGGATCAAAAGGATATCGTGTTCAATCAAATGTTTACCGGTGCACCTTCAATGACGATGCAGATGAACAATGACATTTTGACAAAGATGGAGAAAGACACCTTCTCTCAAATTGTGTATGGCAAAACCTCTGTGGACGCGTTCGACTCATTTGTTGAGAAGTGGAAGTCTTCAGGTGGAGATCAGATTACGAAAGAAGTTAACGAGTGGTATGATTCCGTGAAAAACGGAAAATAGGATGACGCAGGGCTGGCTGAATTGAATCATCGCGGCCACATAAGCACCAAAAAGGCATTGCAGGAGAAGATCTCCGGCAATGCCTTTTTGTATTTGATATGGAGAAGGGGAAACCGGAGAGATTACTAGAACGTCAAGTCTGGTCTGTGTACTCTCTTAAACCGGCAGATTTTCCCGATATTCCTGCGGTGTAAGATCATAAAATTTCTTGAAAACTCGGATGAAATATGCGGTATTGTTGTAACCGACAAGTTCTGCAATCTCAAACACTTTGGCGGTTGATGTTCGCAAATGATAGGCTGCTTTCTCCATTCTTAACCGGTACACATAGGCAGTAAGTGCTTCACCTGTCTCCGCCTTGTATACCTTGGACAAGTAGACTGGGTGCAGATGCACATGGTCGGCAATTGCAGGCAGTGATACATCTCCAGCCAGATGAAGGTCGACAAAACTTTTGACGCTGCGCACAATGGTGCTGTGATTGTCTCTAAGCTCTTGTTCAGCATCATCTCGTATGTAATGAAGTGTACGCACGGACCAGTCCTGTAGCTGCTGCGCAGTGGAATAGCTGGGAGCTTGAAAGTAACGATAGGAATCTGCTGGTATCAAAGAAGAGATTTGTTTGCCATTTTTATGAATGATGTACGCAAACGCGCCCGCAATAGCAAAATACACCTCAAAAGTTGACTCAGCAATATCATGATGTTCATTGGAATGCAGCAGTTCCTCAAAAATGTGCTCGATTTTCTGTTCCACATCCTCAAAGCGACCAGCTTCGAGCAGGCTAATCAACGTTGGTGGCTGATACAGCGACCTGATCGTATGTAGAGGGTTGGCATCCGTTTCATCGGAAGCGGTGACAAACAAACCTTGCACCTGACCCATCCGTTTACGCATGGACATAACCGTTCGCTCATAGAGTTCTCCAATTTCATGGGGAAACTTGCCCCAACTGGAGACGGAAATGGAGATTGCACCTTTCAGGTATAACTGAACATTGGTTTGAATCTGGGCAGCATACTGCTCAAGCAATGTCTGAGGCGTCTCACTCCTGCTATAACTCATCGTTGTGGAATGTTTCATGCTTACCAGAACAACAATGTAATCATGAACGTCTCGTGTGTGCCAGATATGAAAATGATTATGCATCACTTCACTTATGATATTACATATCGCATATTCCATTAGGGCCAGGTCGCCGTGTGCCATATCGGATAGATGTTTCTCCATACGGATAATCAACATGCCGAGATCTTCTCCTACGGAGTAGGGAAGCTCCAGCAGATCAAGCTTGTCTGCCAGCGTCTTCTGATCATAGACTTTTCCAGTCAGCAACTCATGCAGCATCGTGGATTGAAGCAATGGCAGATGATCCTGAAAGGCGTGTAAGGCTCTTTGATGAGATGCTGCGGTTTCCCACTTTTCTTTAATTCGATGAACAAGACGTTGCACGGATTCGATCAGATCTTCATCACTAACGGGTTTCAGTAAGTAGTCAAAGCTTTCCTGCGCAATGGCCTGTTTCGCATATTCAAAGTCGGCGTGACCTGATAACAGAATCGTCTGCACATGAGGCCACTTTTCATGAATCGCTGTAATCAGTGCAATGCCTGACATTTCGGGCATACGTATATCCGTAATTACAATGTCAATGTCGTGGTTGTCCATAATTTCCAGCGCTACTGCACCGGATAATGCTTCATGAACTGTACCGATCCCGCAGCTTTCCCACGGAATGGTCTCTGCCAGCGTTTCCACGACGGAACGTTCATCGTCAACTAATAATATTTGCAGCATGGGTCGTTCACCTACTTGTCTGTATTGTCGTGCCACGTGATGTTAACTTTAATCCCACCCATTGAAGAATGATCATAAGATAGTCCAGATCCTTCACCGTACAGAAAAGATAAACGCTGATGGACATTCCATGTACCACATCCCATATTCTCATCCAGCGGTTTAAGAAGATTATCTCTCAGATGATCAAGTTGTTTCTCAGACATGCCAAGCCCGCTGTCCTCCACGATAATTGTGTACACATCATCCTCGCAGTCCGCATAGATTTTAATCTCACCATCTACCGATTTGGGCTCCAGACCATGAATAATAGCGTTCTCAATAATAGGCTGGAGGGTTAGTCTGGGAACTGTTTTATCTAAAATATCATGGGGCACGTCGATTGTAAAATGCATTCGTTCCAGACGAAGTGACTGGATTTCCAAATAATTTTTGACCATCGTCAGTTCTTCACGAAGCGTGGCTTGATCCTTTTCGGACCTGGTTATGTATCGGTAATACTCCCCCAGATTCAGTGCCATGGCTACCACGGCCTTTTCATTTTTCATTCGGGCCATGTTCTTGATATAGAACAGGCAGTTATATAGAAAATGCGGATTAATCTGCGATTGCAACTGTTTGAGCGTGGCTTCCCGACTTCTTAATTTCTCCTCATATACATTCTCGATTAATTCTTGAATTCGTTGAGCCATGATGTTGAAACGTGCAAATAACAGGCTGAACTCATTGCGTGCAGAATGATGCAGCCGAACGGAAAAGTCCCCGGTGGACAAGCGATTCGTCCCTTTCACCAACTGTAAGAGTGGAAGCTGCACACTTCGGTAGAGTGTATATAATACAACAACGCTCATCACGATCAGAACGGCAATTGAAGCGTAAAAAAGATTCCGGCTGCTCGTAATCGGTTTCAAAATTTGCTGCATAGGCACATAGTCAATATAATACCAGCCAAGGCTCTTGGATTGAATGTAGGAGACGTAATATTCCGTTTTGTTCAACGTTGTACTGAAGCCACCGCTGGCCTGCAGTTTTGCTTCTTTCAGGGAAGGCAGGATTGCGTTCAAGGTCTCCTTTCCAGAACTATTGCTGATTAATCCATAATCGGGATGGAACATGAACGGGTCGCCTTTATTATTTAACTTGTTTTGATTAAGAAGTGCAGTTAAGTGAT
The DNA here is from genome assembly GCF_037977015.1 of Paenibacillus sp. FSL K6-1122. Classification (NCBI taxonomy): domain Bacteria; kingdom Bacillati; phylum Bacillota; class Bacilli; order Caryophanales; family Paenibacillaceae; genus Paenibacillus; species Paenibacillus sp. FSL K6-1122. Next base: position 3,708,766 of record NZ_CP150272.1, read on the forward strand.
GAACTGGAAAACTGATTTTGGTAATCAATCTGGCTTTGCCAGGTCTCGCCATCGCTGTCGTTGGATCGGTAGTGTACCAGATAAACTGATTGTCGGCATAGGTCCAGGATTGCGAGAGAGGCTCCTTAAATTCATCATCCCTGTACGGAATGTAAGCATAATAATCCGTTGATATCACTTTTTGCATCCTTGGGAAGTATAGTGTGATGGTCGAATGCCATTTGCTTGCTGCGTTGTACAGATTCATTTTCTCCAGAATGGCGCTTCCAACTTTCACACGTTCATAGGGAATGTCCTTATAGTCGGGACGTTGATATTCCTGAATACTCGAATCTTGCCCAATAGACATCCCATACAATGACAGTTGGTAAATATTGGATTCTACTGAATCAGCAAATGTCGAGAGATGATTCATCGTATTGTTCTGAATCTCGTGTTCGATAACACGCACGCTTTCCCGGTTCGAATATGTATAGAGAAACAGCACCAGAATAAGCAGCATCACAAACAACAGTGTAATTTTGGTAAAGACATTCAAGCGTGTGAACAAAGTCCAACCTCCTTAATCTTATTAAAATATTGATATCGTTGTTGCAATATTAGGATATAGATCACAAATTTCCATTGCTATAATTTTAATATACAAGTTCACGATGACTTGTAAAATACAAAATTTAGAACATGGGGGATGCAGGAGTGAAGGAACATACGTTAGAAACGCCGCATAAACGGCGCTCCACCAGGGTTAAACAGCGCTGGAATATGCAACGGAACTGGACCTTGCATATGATGCTCATTCCAGCTGTATTGCTGGCACTGGTGTTTCAGTACATACCGATGGGCGGCATTGTAATTGCTTTTCAGGATTTCAAACCATACTTGGGATTTTCTGAATCCAAATGGGTGGGTTGGGACAATTTCCGATATTTATTCTTATATCCGGACGTAGGTCAGGTGATCTGGAATACGCTGGTCATTGCATTTTTCAAAATCATCGCAGGACTATTCGCTCCATTCCTGTTTGCCATTTTGCTCAATGAAGTACGCTTGACGGCATTCAAGAGAGTAAGTCAAACGCTTGTGTATCTACCGCATTTCCTATCATGGGTTATTCTCGGTGGTATTCTGCTCGATATCCTGTCTCCTCAGGGCGGCATGGTCAACCAGCTTGTCGTAGCCTTTGGAGGAGAACCGATCTTCTTCCTGGGAGACGGTACATGGTTCCGAATAACGCTGATCCTCAGTGATGTGTGGAAAGAATTTGGTTTTGGTACGATCGTATTTCTGGCTTCTCTCTCAGGAATTAATCCTGCGCTCTACGAGGCTGCCGAGGTGGATGGGGCCAACCGATTTAAACAGACGCTGCACATTACGATTCCGGCATTAATGCCGATTACAATCGTACTGATGACACTCTCTATCGGCAATATCCTGAACGCCGGTTTTGATCAGGTGTTCAACTTGTACAATCCGCTTGTGTATGACAAAGGCGACATCATTGACACCTTTGTATATCGACTCGGGATTCTGAACGGGAAGATGAGTTTTGCCACAGCAGTAGGGTTGTTCAAATCTGTGGTTGCTACCATTTTGATAGTTATATCTTACAGAATGGCTTACAAACTAGCTAATTATCGAGTTTTCTAGAGAGGAGAAAAGGGCTTGTATTATAAAACAAAAGGATACCGCATATTCAGCATCGCTAACTATACTTTTCTTGGGATATTATCGATACTCTGCATTTTACCAATTATTCATATATTGGCTGTTTCATTCAGCAGTATGGCGCCAGCATCATCAAACCTGGTTACCTTCTGGCCCATCGGGTTCACAACCGACGCATATGTAAAAACATTCGGGAATTCAAACTTCATCAACTCCTTGATCGTGTCACTTAAGAGAACTGTAATTGCGACGATCATCGGTATGGTCATCATGCTCTTAACCGCATTTCCGTTGTCGAAGGAAGATATCAGTTTTAAAGGTCGCTCCTTATATACGTGGTTTTTCGTATTTACCATTTTGTTCAGCGGCGGTTTGATTCCAAGTTACATTCTGATCCAGAAGCTTGGCTTGATGAATACAATCTGGGCGCTTATTCTGCCTGGCGCACTGTCCGTGTGGAACGTTATTCTCATGATGAACTTCTTCCGCGGTCTGCCCAAAGAACTTGAGGAAGCAGCTTATTTGGATGGAGCAGGTCATATCAAAACGTTGATTCTGGTCTACGTACCGCTTTCACTTCCAGCTATCGCAACCTTGTCCTTATTTACGATGGTGTATCAGTGGAACTCCTGGTTCGACGGCATGATCTATATGTCTGATATTAAAAATTATCCACTTGCTTCTCTGTTACAGACCATTATCGTTCAGCAAGATCTCAGCAAAATCAACGTCGATCCTTCCATGTTGGAGAATATCTCGCAGCGAACTGTACGCGCAGCACAGATCTTTATCGGCGCGCTTCCGATCCTGATGGTATACCCGTTTTTACAACGTTTCTTCGTTAAGGGGATCGTTATTGGAGCAGTCAAGGAATAGGCTATGCAAATGCAAGGATAACTGAGCTGAGGGAGGAAGAAGGATGAGAAAAGGACTGGCATGTATGGTGGCATGGAGTTTAATGGCTTCTCTCGTTTATCCAGCAACTGCTGGAGCAGAAAGTGTACAGGGTCAAGCGGAGGTGGGAAATGTGCAGGCAAAAAGCCTGCACTTCTCTGTTCCCTATACAGACCTGACGGGGCATTGGTCACAATCTGCAGTTACACGTTTGCAAGACTTGAATTTATTGAAAGGTTATACGGACGGTACGTTCAAGCCCAGTCAGGTCATTAGCCGAGCTGAATTCGTCATGATTCTGGATCGGGCCTTTGGTTTCACCGGTAATGCGGCGACTGGTTCATATGCGGATATGACTTCAGACGATTGGTACTATGACGTGATGGTACGAGCGAATGGTTCTGGCATCATCGAAGGGACAGACCGTGAACATCTGTCACCACAACAACCGATTACACGCCAAGATGCAGCGGTTATGGTAGATCGAGCTTTTCAACTTTCAGCGGTTACAAATGAAGATAGTGAACAATTGAAATTTCAGGATGCAGATGATATTTCCGGTTATGCAAAGAAAGCGCTTACCTATCTGGTGAACGAAAATATTCTTAAAGGTTTCCAAGGCAAATTAAATCCCAAAGCCCCGATTACACGAGCGGAGACGGCAGAGTTACTGTCAGCGATGATTGCAGATGTAAAAAGCACTCCTGGAACATATGAGTCCCGGGTAGATGGCAACTTGATTATTAAATCGACGGATGTCACGTTGAAAAATATGATTGTTAATGGAAATCTGCTGCTGGCAGAAGGCATAGGCGAGGGATCTGTTGTTCTTCAGGGCGTAACTGTTACAGGAAGTGTCATCATTAAAGGCGGAGGCAGTCATTCCATCAACATTAACAACTCCAAGCTGAAGCGAGTAGTCGTTGACAAACGTGGGGAACCCGTCAGAATTGCCATTACGGAAGAAAGCAACATTCAGGAGATGCATGTAAAGCAGAAATCCATTCTGGAGATCTCTTCAAATAGCCTGATTGATTCCATGAATATTCATGCAGAAGCGAGTCAGACTCGAATGGACACCAAAGGTACGATCCAAAAATTGAGTGTAGATGCCGATGATGTTGTGATCAACGGAGAGAAAGTAAAACAAGGATTGCGCACATCCATGGTGGGTGAAACCCAACAACCTGCTTCATCGCAGCCTGGTGGTTCAACAAATGTGACAAGTACACCCACACCATCTTCTCCAGACGGGCAATCACCGTCTACACCATCAACACCAAGCAATCCTGCGGGCGAAAAACCGGTTCCAGCAACAACGATTCCGCATGATCAATGGGAGCTGGTCTGGAATGATGAGTTTAACGGCCCTTCGATTGATGCTTCCAAATGGAGCGTGCAGGATACAGGACTCGTTTATAACAATGAAATGCAATATTATAGCCCCGATAACACTCGCATTACAAAAGATCAGAATCGAAGCGTGTTGCAGATTGAAGCAAAAAAGGGTCCGAAAAACGGTAAAGATTACAGCTCTGGCAAACTGATCTCCATGGGAAAAGGCGACTGGACCTACGGTAAAGTAGTTGTACGTGCGAAGCTTCCGATTGAAGAAGGCATGTGGCCTGCCATATGGATGATGCCAACAGATGAAGCACATTATGGTGGATGGCCTGCCTCTGGAGAAATCGATATTATGGAGCTAATTGGTGGCAAAGAGAGTAATAACCAGGTATATAGCACATTGCATTATGACAGTGTGAAGCCTGACGGTTCCCATGGACATGATCAGGGAAGCCTTACTCTTCCGAAGGGAGAAACTTTTGCTGACGATTATCATGATTTCCAGGTGGAATGGTTGCCGGGTATGATTCGTTTCTATGTGGATGGAAAGCTACATCATGAAGTGACCAACTGGCAAACGAAGGCCGCGGGCCAACCCGAGTATTATACGTTCCCTGCACCATTTGATCGTCCATTCTATCTGATTCTGAATCTGGCAGTTGGAGGAGACTGGCCGGGGGCACCTGAAAGCAACTTCACTTCCGAAAAGATGAATGTTGACTTTGTGCGAGTATATTCTTACAAAAATCTAGACACGTGGCCTGATGTAACAACAAATCCCATCGAGCCTGCACAACAACGTGACCCACAAGCCGATGGCAATCAAATCTACAATGATCGTTTTTCGGAAGGGTCTGCAGACAATGGAGTTCCTCTTCAGTGGAAATTCATCACAAATGCTGATGGAGCTGGCAGTGTCAAAGTTGTAACGGATGAGCAGAAAGGGAAGGCAGCAGAAGTTACCATTGATGCATCGGGTACTGAAAACTACTCGGTTCAACTCACTCAGATGCCGATGTACATCAAGAAAAACAAAAAGTACAAGATACAATTTGATGCGAAAGCATCTGCTAACCGTACGATCATGTCCAAACTGAACCAATTTGAAAAAAGTTGGACCAATTATTCGGGTGATAACACCTTTGCACTCACGACAGATTGGCAATCCTATGACTATACCTTCAATATGCGGGATGGCACGGATAACAATGCCAGATTCGAATTTAATCTGGGGTTGGATGATACAACCGTTTGGTTTGCCAATGTCAGACTGATCGAGGTGGGTGAAGCTGATCCGTTAACTGTCGAACGAAACGCGCTACCTGATGGCAACTTTATTTACAATGGCACATTCGATCAAGGCAAGGAGCGTCTTGGATTCTGGTCAAGCAGCATTCAGGACAGTGCGGCAGCCAATATAAGTGTAAATAACTTTTCGAAATTCCCAATTATGGAGCGTCAACTGGTTGTTGAGGTTACTCAAACGAATAATGACCCACAACAAGTTTCGGTGAACCAACCGGATTTGAAACTGGAAGCGAATACAACGTATGGTTTCTCCTTAGATGCCAAGGCAGACACACCGCGAAGTATCGACATTGATGTTGTCAGCAGTAATGGGCATACAGTACAGGTTCATCAAGGGCAAAACCTCTCCTTGAACCAAGAAATGAAAACATTCACTGGTGAAATCATCATTGGAGATGGAGCATCAATCGCACAATCCGAGCTAAGAATGTTATTCGGCAGTTCTGAAGGTAAGGTATATGTGGACAATGTTCGTCTGACGAAACGCGGAAAACCTCAGTCAGTGAATGGCTACGCACATGTTCCTGCAACCGAAGCCTGGATGATGCAGGGCTTACAACTGGAGGACTCCGTAGAAGGAGGCAAACATGTCAGTTACATGGATCAGGGAGATCTGCTGCAATATAAAATCGATGTAGCTCACGACGGAGTATATGTTCTGTCTGCCCGAATGGCCAGTGGAAAAAGTGATTCCAAGGTTCAGTTCAGCATTCAGGATGAACAAGGTACAACCGTTGCACAATCAGACCTGAGTCTCGGAGACACGGGTGGATGGCAAGCATATCAAACGGTGTATTTCCCAGGGGTCAACTTGACAGCAGGCAAACCCTATTATGTGAATTTTGAAGGAGCAGATTATAATACACGTTGGGTGGATATTTCACAAAACAAAATTCAGAACAGTGAGCTAACAGCTGATCTGAATCATTGGGAGCTAACTCCTAATGATCTGACAGCCTCACATGAAGAGGGCGCAGGATTAACGATTAAATTGCCTGGTACAAGTGAACATTGGTGGGATGCTTTGTTGCAACAAGGTCAGATCAAACTTGATGCAAACAAAACGTACCGACTTACCTTCGAGGGATCTGCTTCCAGTCCTAAATCCATGCAAGCGGTTCTTTCTCAGAATGCAGGGGATTTTGTGAAGTATTTTGAAGAAGAAGTGGAATTAACCGCGGATCAAAAGTCGTATACTTACACCTTCACTATGGGGGATACCTCCGATTCGGCAGCCATGCTTGCATTTGGATTAGGATATCCGCTCTCTACAGGTGAACACTCGATTCACATCCATAACGTGCAGTTATATGAAGTTAATCCGAATGCAGATCAAGGAGGGCAGCCTGCTCATGTTAATCTTATTCCTAATGGAGACTTCTCCAAAGGTAAGGAAGGTTGGTTTACCCATGCGGACGGTAATGCAGCGGACCTTGAGATGCAAGTTAGCAATCAACAGCTTCAAGCCAAGATTGGTCATGCAGGACAGCATCCATGGGATCGTCAAGTCATCAATGAAGGATTCGGCATACAGCAAGGTTTTAAATATAAATTAACGTTTAAAGCCAAAGCGGAGAAGTCCAGGAAATTGGGTTTGGGGATTGGATGGGTCGATGCAGCTGCCAACTATGAATGGCATGGGTTTTTTGGGGCACGAGTTGATTTGACCCCAGAAGAACAGGAGTTCACGTTTACATTTGATGCAACAGAAGACAGCTATGCGAATACTCGAATTTCATTTGATCTGGGTAACATTGATGGTGAGCAAGATGGCAACACAACCGTCTCATTATCCGAGGTCAGCTTGATTAATCTGGGTCCTGCCAATTAACTTCTGAATTCTCTATAATTTGTCTTATATGCTTGCCTAATTCTCTTATTACCTATGCATACAGATAAAGTTGTCCAGGAATGACATCATCCCCATGGCAAAATCAAATCGCTTAAAGAATTATCCAGCGAATATGAAGAGAAACCTACTACGAATTAAGCAAGAGACTGTCAGTGAACATTGCTGGCAGTCTTTTCTTCATATATCGCAGACATTGAGCGATACGTACTTACTCTATTCTAAAAACGAATGAACACAAGATATAATGTCTGTATAGTTCGTAAATAACTGTGAACAAATCGTTAATTCATTGACATTGCATGTAATTTTAATTAAAATACGAAATGGACTTCAGGTTGAAAACAGATATGAGTATCTTTATGTTTAGTTTAGAGCTTAGCTGTTGAATCTTTAAATCCTAACAACGAATATAGGAGCGACAATATTACAATCCTATATGAAGATTAGGATTTTTTGTTTTTAGCTTTGGAGTATAATTTGAAAGTTGGAGGCTGGCTTTACCATGGACAAATGGTTCAAACTTAAAGAACGAGGCACGACTATCCCCACAGAAATTATTGCAGGGGTTACAACATTTTTCACAATGGTATACATAGTTATCGTAAACCCAGGAATACTCAGCAGCACAGGCATGGACTTTAACGGAGTATTCATAGCAACGGTACTTGCAAGTATTGTGGGAACTCTGATTATGGGAATATGGTCCAATTATCCAATCGTCATTGCGCCGGGTATGGGCCTGAATGCATTCTTTGCCTATAGCGTAGTTGCCGGGTATGGCGTATCTTGGCAGGTTGCATTGGGAGCCGTATTTATAGCAGGGATTTTGTTTATTATTTTATCACTGACTTCATTCCGTTACATGTTGCTAGATGCAATTCCTGCTAGCTTAAAACATGCCATAACCGCAGGGATCGGATTGTTTATTACAACGGTAGGTTTGCAAAATGCCGGGATTATTGCCGATTCAGAATCGAATTTGATTACGATCGGAAACTTGGCTGAGCCAATGGCTTATCTGACCATTATCGGATTGATTATTACCGTTGTGCTGATGGCTTATAATGTGAAAGGTTACCTGTTCATCGGAATGGTGGTAACAGCGATACTTGCCTGGATCATGGGACTATTCCAAATGCCGGAATCGATTGTATCCATGCCGCAAGGCCTCGCGTCAACGGCTTTGCAACTGGATCTGGCAGGTGTATTCTCGAATGGTTTATATACAATCATATTTACCTTCTTGTTGATCACGCTGTTTGATACGACAGGCACGATGCTCGGCGTTGCTGAACAAGCAGGATTGCTTAAGGATGGTAAATTCCCACGCTCGCGTGGCGCATTATTGGCAGATGCCGTAGGAACAACCTCAGGTGCTTTGCTCGGAACAAGTCCAACATCGGCTTACATCGAATCCAGCACAGGGGTAGCTGCAGGAGGAAGAACGGGACTGACAGCGGTAACGGTAAGTGTGCTGCTTGCGCTGACCTTGTTCTTCACACCAATCGTAAGTGTAATATCAAGCATTCCGGCGATTACTTCTCCGGCACTGATTATTGTTGGATACTTTATGATTAACGTTATCAGCAAAATCAAATGGGATGATCTCGAAGAAGCATTTCCTGCCTTCCTGATTATCATTCTTACTCCATTGACGCATAGTATTGCAACAGGCATCGGCGTAGGTTTCATCTTTTATCCGGTACTCAAGCTGCTTCGTGGAAAAGGTAAAGATGTTCATCCAATCTTCTACATTTTTGCGGTATTGTTCTTCATTCAGCTTGTGTTCCTGGACCACTAAAACTGTCTTATCCTATGGAGAACTGCTCTCAACAAGCAGCTCTCTTTTTTTATGTAGTTCATACTCCGTTCATATTCCCGTCACGAAGGGGACATCTTCCATGGTTACACTATACCTATGTCGCAAGAGCGGCTCTACAGATATAAACGACAGGAGAAGATGGAAATGGCAGAAGCAGTGGATGTAACAACAACGGGGACTAAGGGCCGTAAAAAACGGTACTTATGGTTGAAAATAATAGGTGGTATTGTCGGCGCGCTGGTGCTGTTCATGGGCATCACGTTTGTCGTTCATACGATAAGTAATGGGGCCGAGAAAAAGAAAATCGAATCGTACGGCCAACATGTCAATGTTGATGGGAAGAATATGAATGTATCCATTCAAGGTAGCGGCGAACAAACCATCGTGTTACTTCCCGGACAAGGAACACCGTCACCAGTACTTGATTTCAAATTGTTAATCGATGAATTAACTTCCGATTACAAAGTTGTGGCGATTGAGCCTTTCGGTTATGGGTTAAGTGACCAAACCGAAACGGAGAGAACCACCGAGAATATTGTTAGTGAAATTCATGAAGCTGTACAGCAGCTCGGTATAGATCGTTATATTCTGATGGGGCATTCCATCACGGGACTGTACGCGGCGACTTATGTGAACACGTATCCGGATGAAGTCTCTGCTTTTGTCGGGATCGATAGCAGTGTCCCGAATCAACCTGGCATGGATGTTAAATTACCTTTGAACTTAATGAAATTCTTTCAAAAATCAGGCTTAATGAGAGTACTCAATAAAGTGAGTGGTGATTCATATGCATCACTTGACTATGATGAACATACCAAAGAACAGATGAAGTTGATTTCGAATCAAGTCTCAACAAATCCGACATTAGTAAATGAGCTTAAACATCTGGGTTCCAATTTCAAAAATGGAGAAAAACTCACGTATCCTAGTGATCTGCCAGTGCTTCTCTTTGTTCAATCCAATAACGAGAAAAACCCGCAGTGGATTCCGTTACATGAAGCACAAGCCAAACAATCCGCGCAGGGCAAAATGATCCCAATGGAAGGTTCACATTACCTGCATCATACGAAATACAAAGAAATTGCCGAGGAATTCAAATCTTACATGAAACAAATCCAATAGGATGATTGATTAATAAACTGCGGTACCGAATCTGGTGCCGTGGTTTTTTGTTATCAGGAGAGGCTAAAATAAAGACTTGACCTTAGGTCAGACCTAAGGTTTATGCTTGTAATGTGAAAAACAGCAAAGGTGGTGAATTGGTTGAGTGATGAAATTACGATTAGTGAGCTGGCAAAGCTGATGAAAGTCTCTGTACATCAAATTCGATACTTCGAAGAAAAAGGGGTGTTACACCCTGCTTATATAGCAGAAAACCAATACAGGATGTATGGGGTAGATGAAATTTACCGTCTATCTCATATTTTGTTGCTTCGCAAAATGGGACTGTCTGTTCAAATGATCAAGGAATGTTTGAGTAATCTGACAACCATTCAAATCACATCATTATTTCGCCAAGCGTTAGCAGACACGGAAGCAGCCATCACTCAGCTTCAGCAAACAAAGCACCTTATCAGCAAGTTGCTGCAGGAGAAAGATCATATTCCACGTGATGAAGAACAAGTAACTTATTCTATTGTTACTCGTGAGGAGGTTCACTTATCCCTGTGGTTCCATATGGAAGCGCAAGGATATTTGCATGCAAGGAGACTGATCCAACACAACGGAAATATTCCCGATTTATTTGAAGCCGACATCCTTTATGCGTACGATGAGACGGACACCCTAGGAATTTATACACAAAAGGAGGGAGCGAACGATTTAGTTTTGCCTAGAGGAAAATATCTTTCTCGTCATGTATATGTACAAACTGAAGCTGAACTCAAAGAACATATCAACGAATTCTATGCTTATGCAGAACACCAGGGCTATCCGTATCACGGTCCACTTATTATGGTAGAAAAATCTTATTTATCTTTATTCACACCAGAAAAGCTTCATTATGAGCTATTGTTACAAATGATCGAGTAGGGGGAGGCACACAGTGACAACTTCCATTCAGATAGAACCCGTTTGTCCCCAGTTTCATCAAGCTGTTGCTGAACTCATGGCTTATGGTTTTGGACACAAATTTCAAAAGATCACTTCATTGTCCATAACTGATCTGGCTTATGTATTTGAACAGTTGCTCAATCATCCGCCCATAGAACAGAGTACTCTTCGAGTCATTGCTCGTGAAAATGAGGAGATTGTTGGCACCATGTGCTTGAAATGGAAGGAAGCAGATAACAGAGTAGCAATAACAAGCGTTCGTGCCAATCCTCATTGGTGGAGCCAGTGCAATAGAGTTGGCATGTGGAAACTGCTTCAGTTAATAACTGGTTTACATCTGCTGAAGCATACTCCTACATTAGGCGAATGTTATGTGGAAGATCTGGTTGTACATCCACAGCACCAAGGCAAGGGAATTGGTACGCAGTTGCTTCAATGGGCACAGAAATATATGTTGCAATCCAAATCAATGTCATCTCTTAGCTTGCATGTGGCAAGTCAGAATCATCAAGCGATACAGTTATATGAACGCTATCAATTTCGCAAGCAGTATAGCACAAACAGCTTTCTGACCGGCCTGCTCTTAGGCGAAAACCAATGGCATTACATGATTTACAAAGGAGATAGTTATGTTTAATTGGAAAAAACGATACATCTCAGTTATTGTGGCAATCTTACTGATGGTTGGTGCAGGACTGTACATAGTCAATCAAAGTGATTTTGACATGGAGGAACAAACCATTGAAATTCAAGCTCCACAGGGTAAGTTAACAGGTACGCTCACTTTACCCAGATACCATTCAGGCAAGTTAGGTCTAGTACTGTTTATTCACGGTGACGGTCCGATAGACTCTACTCATGGTGAGGGATACAAACCGTTATGGGAGCGACTGGCATCGATTGGGTATGCATCCTTGTCGCTAGATAAACGGGGAATCGGGGGTTCAGAGGGAAACTGGCTAGATCAAAGCATGGATGATCGTGTTGTGGAGGCACAACACGCAATTGCATGGGCGAAAGAACAATCCATCATTGATGATTCCAAAATAGGCGTATGGGGTGCCAGCCAAGCAGGCTGGGTGATTCCTAAGCTTGCTGGGAAAGAACATCTCGCCTTCAGTATCTTGGTATCACCAGCGATAAACTGGTTGGAACAGGGAGAATACAACACACGTAGCCAAATGGCGAAAGACGGTCATTCCACGGAGGAGATTCAAAATCAGGTCGATTATGAAAACCAGATTAAAGAGATTTTAAAGAAACATGGCACATATGAAGAGTACACCAAGATTGCTCGAGAGCATGATCTGATTTCCAAAGAACGCTGGAACTTCATAAAGAAAAATTTTGCTTCAGATGCCACGGCGGATTTACATCATTTCAAAACCCCTGTACTCCTTCTGCTTGGAGAAGATGATGTGAATGTGGACATTGTTGATACAGAGCAAGCATACCGTAAAGGAATTCAGCCATCTTCCTTGCTTCATGTGAAAATATTCTCTAATACAGAACATTCGATGTTACCAACCTCTATTGCAGGCTCGGAATGGAAACAATCACTACGATTTCTGTTTGCTCCGAGAAGCATTACAGTGGATGGGTATATGGATGAAATAGAACATATGTTGACCACTTCTTCCTTATAAAAGACGGTTTACGATCTCTTCGTATCACCAGATAGATATTTGTCATTTCGAAATGAAAGAGCAGGGTCAGGGAGCGCCCTTATCCTGCCTTTTTGCGTGTTATACGTTAACTACTGTGCCAAATGTTCCAGATCCGGCTGCAATTTGGTCCGCAAAACATATAATATAATGGCCCCAACTAGGAACGCCACGGCATCCGCAATAACGAGCGACCAGATCACTCCATGAAAGCCATTCATTTGATTAGCGATATACAATACAGGAATTAGTGTAATCCCTTGAATTATGGACATAACAAACGCGGCGGTTCCTTGGGCTGTTGCTTGGAAGATCCCCATAAACAAAGAAGTCATTCCTGTAATAAACAAGGATAAGAAGGTTACATGAAGAATGTAGCTACCCATTTCAATTAATTGCGGGTCAGTCGTAAATAAACCAATCAAGTGGTCAGAGATCAGATAAACAATAACACCGAACATGACGGCTAAGCCCAAAATAGCTTTGATCGTGAATCCAATCGTTTGTTTCATACGTAATTTGTTCGCTGTGAATGAGAAGGCAATCAACGGCACAACTCCCTCGCACAAGCCCATCAGAATAAATTCAGGGAATTGCAGTAAACGTGATGAGATTCCATACCCCGCAACGGCCTGATCGCCATATTCAACAAGAAAAAGGTTAAGAATAAGTGACATTGCACCCAAGAAGACACTCATAACAAAGACGGGAACACCGATTTTGAACACATTGCTCAGGATGTCCTTGGTCACCTTGAACCATTTCAGGGAGACGGTTAAGAATTGACTCTTATAACTCATATGGTAAGCGTAAAATGCACTCGCAACCAAGTTGGAGATGACGGTAGCAGATGCAACGCCAATCACACCCCAATGGAAGACAAAAATGAATAGTGCATCGAGGATAATATTTATAACAACACTGAGAATCATACCGGTCATAGAAGTCATTGCTGAACCTTCTGAGCGCACGATATTCTCCAGGGTGAAGAATAAGATGACGAAGGGTGAACCCATAAGCATAATCGTGACATACTCTTTCGTAAATCCGAAGGACTCTGGCGTTGCCCCCAGCCCATGAACGATTGGTTCAATCAGCGGGAGCCCAACGGCCATCACAATAATTCCGAGAACTAAACTGCTGTAAAAGGCAAATGAAGATACATGCTTCAGATCATCTACTTTTTTCTCTCCCAGCAAACGGGAGATGAATGTGCCGCTGCCTATACCAATTAAATTACCAAGGGCCATGATAACCGCGAATAAAGGTAAAGTTAATGCGAGTGCGGTTAACATTGCCGTATTACCCAGTGTGCCAAGGAAATAGGCATTCAAGATGGAGTAAATAACACTCATTGACGTGCCTAGCATCATTGGGACAGCAAAATGAGCTACGGCTTTGGCGATTGGTGCTTTTTCAAAGTAATGGAGGTTTTCTGCATCCATGTGGGTCACTACTTTCTTCGTTAATATTGATCTAATCTAACACCGTTAGATTGAACCTTACAGTGTTAGATGTTATCATGAACTTATGAACCTGTAAAGCATAAACTTACACTGTTAGATTAAAGGGCGGATACCGATGAAAAAACAACAGCCTCAGATTTCGGAAGATAAGATTTTGGAAATTTCGTGGGAGCTTCTCGGGGAAGAGGGCATCGAGAAATTCAGCATGAGACGCTTGGCAGACAAGTTGGGGATTCAGGCTCCATCTCTTTACTGGTACTTCAAGAGCAAGCAGACGCTCTACCAGCGTCTGGCCAACCAGATATCGAAAATTATTCTGGACGAGTTTCATACTGAAGGGGACTGGAAGGAGCAGATGGAGGGGCTTGCGGTGACGGTACGGAGTGTGCTCAGCAGATACCCGTGCTCCACACAGCTCATGATGATGACGCTGCCCCATGAACCGGACATGATCCGCTTCACCAACCGCATGTTGCTCTGCATGGAATCAACACCGCTAGAGCAAGAGCAGAAATTACAGGCCGTTCTTACACTGGTCAACTATGTATTCTATTTCGTACTCGACGATTATCAGCATCAGCGCAATATCTCTGCTGTTATTAAGGACCAGGAAGCACTTCAGGGTGAAGAGATGATACATCTTCTGGATTCTATGAGTGAGAAGGAAGCTGGACTCTTTAGCAGGATGTATAAGAACGGTCTGTTTGAAGTGATGGGAACCGACGGAGCTTTCGAGTTCGGCTTGAAGCTTATTTTGCTCGGGATTGAACAGATCATAAAGAAACCCACCGAGAATTAAACTCCGGTGGGTTTCTTCTTATACTAACGTTAATCCCTTTATCAGTCTAAAATTTAGCCTGAATTTCTTTTAAAAACAAATCCGCAGCAGTCGAAAAGACCTGATGTTTTTTCCAAACGATATTTAACCCAGATTCAAGTCTTGGCTCTAGAGGTCTGAAACAAAGATCGCTTTCACTGGACGTATTCACTATTTTATCAAGTGTTAATGCATAACCAATGCCTTCTTCAACCATAATGGCAGCATTATATGCAAGATTGTATGTAGTTACGACGTTTAATTTGTCAAAATCTTCACCAAACCAATCCGCAAACTCATTTTTCGAAAATGTCTGCTTCATCGACTGTCGTGAACAGATCAGTGGAACATGTAATAAGTCTGTAGATCGAATCGTATCTTTGGAGGCGAGTGGACTTTCTTTTCTCATGACCACTCCCCAAACATCCTTGTCGGAGAAATTGATATAGTTATATTTGGAAACATCCGCTGGCTGGATTAGAATACCGAAATCAAGGAGTCCCTTGTCAAGCCGCTCAGTTACATCATCTTCGTTGCCGCTGTATAGGTGATAGCGTATATTGGGATACTTATTCTGAACTTCTTTTGCCACTCTTGCAATCTGTTTCATGGCTTCCGTTTCTCCACCGCCTATATAAATATCTCCACTTATGGTTTCTTCCATTGATTCAAATTCTGCCTCTAATTTATCGACCATACCCACAATTTCTTCAGCCCTATTTCTTAAAAGCATACCTTCATCTGTGAGAATAATACTGTAACTACTGCGAATAAATAATTTCTTTCCCAACTCTTGCTCGAGGTCTTTCAATTGTCTGGACAAGGTGGGCTGCGTAACATGCAAGAAATCAGCAGCGCGTGTAATACTTCCTTCTCTGGCGACCGTAAGAAAATAACGCAATACTCTAATCTCCATCGTAACTCCTCCTTTATCCTTTATATTCTACAATAAACCTTACAGAAATGCCTTTCAAGCATAACTTGTTATAAGATATGAGTATTTGCTATGTGGTGTATAAACGCTAAACTAAAAAGCAAGGCAACTGGAGAAGAAAATGAAAGGAATGAATGATATGGATAAGACAAAAGTATGGTTTATCACTGGCGCTGGTCGAGGTATGGGCACAACTATTGCTAAGGCTGCTTTAAATGCTAGACACAAGGTTGTTGCTACCGGCCGGAATCCCGATGCAGTGGTTCGCGCGATTGGTGATTCCGAGAATGTAATGGTTGTCCCATTAGATGTTTGCGAGAATGCTGATGCACATGCCGCAGTAAAGGCGGCAATTGACGAGGCCCAACCGCCGCAACGCTTCATTGCAGGAGCCGACGCGATAGACATTGCAGAGCAGAAAATTGCCAACCTTCAGTTAGAGATCAATGCTTACCGGGATCTCTCTAAATCCATGGCATATGACAACTAAACGAAATCAACTGCTTGTATTCATTCTGACCTTTGGTGTATTCAGTATTTTAAATACGGAGATGGGCGTAATCGGAATCTTGCCTTTGATTGCAGAACATTACGAGGTCAGTATCTCAACCGCTGGTTTGATCGTGAGTCTTTTTGCGCTTGCGGTTGCTATATCTGGCCCCATTTTGCCCTTATTATTTTCGGGCATGAACCGCAAGCATGTCATGTTGTTTGTACTTGGCATTTTTATTGTGGGCAGCCTGGTCTCCGCCATCACATCAAACTTTACGGTATTGGTCATTGCACGTGTCGTTCCGGCTTTTTTCCATCCGGTCTATTGCTCATTGGCATTTACGGTCGCAGCGGCGTCAGTCCCCAAGGAAGAAGCGCCGAAGGCAGTGGCTAAAGTATTTGTAGGCGTGTCGGCAGGGATGGTACTTGGAGTACCCCTTTCGAGCTTGATTGCCACCAGCACATCGTTGTTCTATGCGATGTTGTTCTTTGCCGCCGTAACGATCGTTGCATTTGTAGCAACACTTCTTTTTGTGCCCTCAATGCCAGTTACGAAAAGAATCTCTATGGGTACTCATCTGTATGTATTGAGAAGATCCGTGATGTGGCTATCCATTGCTGGCGTGATTTTCATGAACGGAGCTGTATTTGGGGTCTATAGTTACCTTGCCGAGTTTCTGAAAACCGTGACAAGATATGACTGGAACACCGTCAGTGTGTTGTTATTTCTATATGGCTTGGCCAATATGGTTGGGAACATGATAGCAGGGAAACTGCTCGCTAATTTCCCTTTAAGAACGATCAAGATGTATCCCATTGCATTAATAACGGTATACATCTTGTTGTTCACCTTCGGACAATTTAGTGTGCCAACAGCCTTCCTTATTTTCATCTGGGGGATCATAGGAGGCATAGGAGGCAATATCACTCAATATTGGGTGGTATCGGCAGCACCAGAGGCACCCGAATTGTCGAATGGGATCTTTCTAACCTCTTCCAACCTGGGAACAACACTTGGTGCTAGTGTATGTGGACTAATCGTAACTGGAATAAGTACACAATATATTGTAGTTGGAGGAATCGTGTTCCTTATCTTTAGTATTGTAACGAATTACTTCAGAATCTCCATGACTGGCCGATTCGAGGGCTCCAAAGTTGAAGGATAAGAGGCGGATGTAGTGATAGCCGTTATACATTACCGTTTCGGCATTTTGCTCTCATCCATATACAACAAGTTCCAGCGGTGACCGTCCAGGTCGGCAAATCCCGCGCCGTACATCCAGCCGTCTATTTCACCCGGCTTGCCAAAGATGGTTCCTCCAGCTAACTCGACTTTTTTAATAAAAGCATCAACTTCTTCTCTGCTGTCAGCACCAATGGAAAATATCACTTCTGCGCTATGGGAAGTATCTGCGGTTTTGGCACCTGTAAATTTCTCAAATGTTGCATCCGGAAACAGAAGAATCGTTGTTGAGCCTATGACAAGCTGGGCTCTCTCGCTGCCAACATTCTCCCCATGGAATCCAATCTCATTGAAAAAGGTAGTGGATTTCACAACATCTTTCACTGGAAGGTTCATCCAGATTTTTTGTGACATGGCTGTAGCCTCCTAGAGTATATTTTCAACACTCTTACTATACTCTACCTCAATTCAAAATTACATAATCGTGTACATACGATTATGTAAGAGTTAGAAATAACTAATATAATGAAGGATGATTTAAAGAAATCTGCATCTTTCTAATCAGTTCAAAACCCAAACCAAAAGAGCAATCTCCAATGAGGTTGCTCTTTTGGTCATGGCTTATTATGTCTAACGGTGTATACGCAGTTTCTTCCTCCGGCTAGAATGTATTCTCCCCGTTCAATATGAACATTATCGCCTAGAACTGTTTTGAATAAATGTAACTCATTCTTGCATAACCCGGTACATACCGCGGCCGCTTCACAGATCGGACAATGCTTCTCAATGAATAAGAGACTACCATCATCCTGCTCCTTAACCTCGGCCATATAACCTTCATTGGTGCGAATTTCGGCCAATTTCTCCAATCTCTCTCTAACTCCTGATGAATCGCCAAGATGCTGAAGATATTGTTCTTGCATATTTTTATTTCGAACATCCAGCAGCTTGTCCAGCCCTTCAGTACCAAAAGCCTCTTTCATCGAATTGATGAGGCTGACGGATAGATCCGAATATCCACTTGGAAAAAAACGATTAGCCGCGGGAGTTAATATCCATAACTTGGTGGGACGACCCATGGGACGGGCCTCTTCCACAGTGGTGACCAATCCTTCTCCTTTTAGCGCATTCAGATGTTGACGAATAGCCATTCCGGATAACGAAAACTGAGAGGAGAGAGTGACAACATCCATTCCCCCGCGCTCTTTTAACAGATTGATAATTGCTCTCCGGGTACTGGTCGAGACATCCTTTTTAGTTTGATTTCCGCTCATGGTGCACCTCCTTGTGACGAACTGAATCTACATGACTAACTACATTTTAAACAAAAATGTTGACAAAGTCAAAGCCGAACTGTAGCTTAGACATTATAAACAAAAATGTTTACTAAGTATCCGGATACGATGTATACATACCAATTTTCTTGGAGGTCACATTTCATGTCGTCTAATCATCAAAGTATTTTCAGCCCGCGTTATTTTGCACTAACCATAGGGATTATTTTGTCAGTGATGGCCGTTGGATTCGAAGGTTTATCCGTCACCACCATTGCTCCTTCAATTGCTGGAGACTTGAACGGCCTTAGCCTGTTCGGATGGATATTCAGTACCTATCTGCTTGCGCAGATTATCGGAACGCTGGTCGTCGGTCGAATCATTGATAAAAGAGGACCTGCAGCACCGTTCACTTTTGCACTTCTGTTGTTTATCCTAGGGCTGATCGCTGCCGCAACCGCAGGCGACATGTATACCATGATAGGATCACGGGCTCTACAGGGTTTGGGTGCCGGAGCTATGATGACTTGTGTGTATACAGCTATATCGTTAAGTTACCCGGATGAGTTACGTGCCAAAATTCTTGGAGCATTTGGTACTGCCTATGTTCTTCCGTCCATGCTCGGTCCATATGTAGCAGGAGTTATCGCAGATCAGTGGTCCTGGCGCTTTGTTTTCTGGGGGATCTTACCTGTGCTGGTGGTTTCAGCATTGCTTAGTTTACCTGCCTTTAGGAAATTGAAAGTGCAGAAGACGGGAGGGGATACCGGATCTTCATCCACTTGGATGGCGTTACTCTTAACGTTGGGTACAGGGATTTTCCTGGTTGGTCTAAGTAGGCTTCCGAGCATTATGGGATTTGTTTTAGTCATAATTGGCTTCGTATTGATGATATTTCCTCTCCGTAAATTGCTACCGAAGGGAACACTTACGTTGCGCAGAGGAATGCCAGCTATTTTGGCGACACGTGGATTGTTCTTCGCTGCCTATACTAGTACACAGAATTTCCTGGTATTGGCTCTAATCGATGTGAAAGGAATTACACCTTCTCAGGCCGGATTAATTGTGGCGAGTGCTGCATTAAGTTGGTGTATCATTGCGTATCTGCAAGGACGGTGGGATGCGGCAGATCAGGGCAGTGGACGTCATATGAGAATTATTCTTGGCGTATTGTTACTTGCCATAGGGATTGCCATCGTATTTTGGGTACCTGTTGTGACCGTTACCATTGCAGTTATTGGTCAGATCATTGCAGGAGTTGGTATTGGATTGGCGCATCCAATTAGTGGTGTTGTCGCATTTTCCCAAACGGGGGAAGAAGGCGTGGGCCAAACCTCGGCAAATCTGCAATTTGCAGATTCTTTTACACCTGGTGTAGTGATCGGCATTGGTGGTTCCATTCTTGTCGTGTGTCAGGCTGGCGGTATGTCACTTCAATCCGGCTTAATTGTAGCCATGGGTTTCCATCTCTTGTTGATCGTCACGAGTATCATTGCCAGCACTCGGATCTCACCACGAAGATGAATAAGGAAGTGGGTGTACAGACCATTGCTCACTGAGGATCCGAATAAACTATTTACAGCTTATCGCATCATCGGAACGAAATGGACGATCCATATTTTATGTGCTCTGTCTCAAGGCCCGAAGAGATTTGGTGAAATATTCGATAACATTCCTTCCATTTCCGAAATGATCCTCTCCAGACGTTTAAAGGGTCTTCAACATGATCATTTGGTCAAAAGAACAATACGGACACGCCCTACACAAATTATTTATGAACTTACGCCAAAAGGAGCTGCTCTTGCAGCATTCATACCCTGTCTAATGGACTGGGATACCGAATTTCAAAATGATACCACCGGGAGGAATAAAGATGATCATTGAGGTCAGTGATACAGCATCGGACAAAATCGTTGAGATCTTATCAAGTGCGGATATCCAAAATGCCTTTCTTAGAGTAGGCGTTGATGAAGGGGGATGCAGTGGTTTATCTTATACCCTTATCGTGGATGAACAGCAGGCAGAAGAAGACATTGTGTTAAATAAAAAGCAATTTAAGATATTGGTTCACGCGAACAGTATTCCATATATTGATGGTCTTGAGATTGACTATGAAGAGAGCGGAATGTTAGGCGGATTCACCATGAATAATCCAAATGCCAAAGTTTCGTGTGGATGCGGGGCCAGTTTCAGAATGGCCAATTATCGTGGCGAAGTGAAAAAATGTGACTGAACTGAAGGAAGGAGTGCAGAGCAATGATCTCATTTGTAATATCTGACCAAGCAATCGATTCATTTAAGAATGAATGGGAATTAGAAGAGGACCAATATGTAAGGATTTACGCAAAATATGTCGGAGGAGGCTCCGATGCTTTTACAATTGGCATAAATGCGAGTGCTACACCGGTCGATCCCGCTTTGGTTCAATCCATTGGAGGATTTCATTTCTTTGTTGAAAAAACAGATGCCTGGATCCTGGAGGATGAACTTCTCCAAATTGACTGTAATGAAGATGGCATATTTTCAAGCAAAATCTCCTATTGAACATGGGGCACCTATTCTAGACCATAATCTTACTTTTTAAACATTTAACTTTACAAAGTATAACACTTCATGTATATTCAGGAAGTAAAAAGGTTTATTTTACCATAATATCCATCAAATTATGGAGGTGTAGAAGACAAACAACAATCAGATTGGGATTTTTGATGCTCAGTACAGGGCGCCTACAATTGGGATTATGCTGGTTCTGGCAACCGTAGCTTTTGAAGGACTGGCTATCACAACGATTGCCGCGAAAATGGCACAAAGTTTAGATGGCATTCATTTATACGGTTGGATCTTCAGCGCATTTTTGTTATCTCAGCTTATTGGAACTTTGGTTATGGGTCAGCAGATTGACAAGCGCGGTGTTTTTACATCTATGCTGATATCTTTTAGTGTTTTTGTATTAGGAACTGTGGTCTCCGCTATTTCTTTCGATATGCACATGCTTATTGCCGGAAGAGCCCTTCAAGGTTTTGGAGCAGGGGCCCTGATCACATGCGTTTATACCTGTGTGACGTTACATTATCCAGATACACTTCGTACTCAAATCCTGGCCGCATTCTCTATGGCATTTGTCCTACCAACCTTAATCGGACCTTATGCAGCAGGCCTTATTGCTTCCTACATCTCGTGGCGATATGTTTTCTGGATCGTTTTACCGTTGATTGGAATAGCGTTGAGTCTCACATTCCGTTCTTTCCGTAATTTGCAGCTTCAGCAAGATCTGTCAGGTCCAGCGCGAGCAACTGACTCAAAGATTATGTATGCGATTCTGCTTGCGGTTGGAACGGGGCTGTTACTCACAGGACTTGGTATGATAACCGATTGGAAAGGCATAGTACTCACTTTGGCTGGATTAGTCATCATGATCCAACCAATGCGTAAATTGCTGCCAGTAGGGACTTTTTCGGTAAAAAAAGGATTGCCTGCTACTTTGGTATCGAGAGGGCTATATGTTGCTTGTTATTTTACAACGGAAAGTTTTGTGATCTTGGCGCTAACCGAAGTGAAGGGGTTATCAGCTGACCTTGCTGGCCTCATCGTAGCAGCAGGTTCTCTGAGCTGGTCCGCCGCAGCGTGGTTACAAGCCAAGCTTGATGCACGAGATCAAGGTCGTGCCCGAAAGGGTAGGGTCATGACGGGCATTGGGATTATGATCGTTGGAACTGCACTTGTGATCCTGGCTCTTATTTTGACGGACGGCGGGATTATACTCATCCTTCTCTCACAAATGATTACAGGGTTCGGTGTTGGATTGGCCAACCCTACAACAGCAGCCATTGCTTTACAACATGCCTTGCCCAGGAAAGAGGGAGAAATGTCTGCGAATCTGCAATTTGTGGATTCCTTCTATATGGGCGTAAGCATTGGCGTTGGTGGCGCTCTGATTGCCTTGTCCGAAACGTTACAGTGGGGCATATCGACAGGTGTTTTGATCGTGTTAACACTGCAATTATTATGGGTCTTGTTAAGTTTCTTAGCATCACTACGAATTACCAAACTCGTTCATCAAGAACATCATCCAATCAACCAAGTGAAGGACAACATCTCCATGTAACGGATGACGACCGCGTCGTTAAATACATCACGAAGAACGGGGGGACTAATTGCATTGGGAGGTGGGTAAGATGGCACGTGTATTAGTAGTCATTACTCCAGCTGAAGGACATGTGAATCCATCATTAGGATTAGTTACTCAGTTGATAGACAATGGTGAGGAAGTCATCTATGTGTGCACGGAGGAGTACCGTTCCCGAATTGAACAAACCGGTGCCCAGATCATTACCTATCCGTTTCCACAAGATGCCTTCTCTCATGATCCGGTGTTGAAACCCCAGGAATACAAGCATCCGTATCAGTTCATTTATATGATGGTAAGTATTATTCGGAGGATCATCCCCAATGTGCTACAGGTTATCGAGGATCAAAAGTTTGATTATATGATCTTTGATTCCCTGATGGGATGGGGAGGGACTATTCTTGCAGAAAAACTGGGAATTCCTGCGGTGTGCTCGATTGCGTCCTTTGCTTTTGTGGAGCCTCTGGGGTCTAGCTCAGTTCTGAATGAGACGGAGACGAAGGAGCTTTATGAGGCTACGATGAAGATCACAACGAAGTTAGCTGAAGAGCTTCAAGTGAGTATTCCAGCCATGGAAGAGATTCCGGCACATGTAGGTCAGTTAAAGCTCGTGTACACCAGCCGTTATTTTCAGCCGCAGGCAGAAAAGCTGGATGATCGTTTTATTTTCACGGGTCCTTCGATCATAACACGTCAAGATGCTCCGACCTTCTCGTTTGAGGTGCTTCGTGAACGGTACCCGCAAACCGTGTACATTGCTATGGGTACGATTTTAAATAAAAATTTGGATTTCTATCAGCTTTGTTTTGAAGCATTAGGGGATCTACCCGTGAATGTTGTTTTATCTTCAGGAAAATACACGGATATGGAGCCGCTGGATGATCAAATACCTCCTAATTTTATCGTCAAGCCATACATTGCCCAGTTGGACATGCTGCAGCATACCGATGTTTTTATTACACATGCTGGAATGAACAGCACAAGTGAGGCGTTATATTACAACGTTCCGATGGTGATGATTCCATTAACATCGGATCAGCCTCTTGTCGCCAATCGGGTACAGGAGTTGGGCGCGGGTATTACTTTAAATAAACATAACCTCAATGCAACTGATTTGAGAGAGGCATTAACAGAAGTACTACACAATTCACTTTATAGACGGCAGGCTTACCTCATTGGTGAATCTTTAAGGCAGGCAGGCGGTTACAAGCGAGCTGCCGAAATGATCATGAGTCATATGGGTTCAGGCCGGGGGAGTTACACAATTTAAATGGTTTTCCATTCAAAGTCGCTTAATAAGCGGCTTTTTTTGGTTTTAATAGTCTTAAGACTTGACCTACAGTTAACTCTATGTCTTATACTCGATTAGGCTTGCAAATTATATAAGGAATTGGAGATTTTATTTATTATGGCGAAGAGCACGAATTGGAATGTTTTTGGACTGGCAATACTACTAGGTTTATTTTCTACATTAGGTCCATTTACGATTGATATGTATTTACCGGCTTTTCCGGAGATTGCACAAAATATGAATACAACGGCATCACTTGTACAATTTAGCCTTACTGCTTGTTTATTAGGACTGGGTGTAGGACAACTCGTTATGGGTCCTTTGAGTGACGCGTACGGTAGACGTAGACCATTGTTGATCTGTATGGCAGCCTACATTATTTGTTCCTTGGCATGTGCTTTTGCTCCGAATATCGGACTATTGATTTTGTTTCGTTTCACGCAAGGATTTGCGGCTTCAGCTGGAATTGTCATTTCCCGTGCGATAGCTAGAGATCTGTATAGTGGACATGAACTCACTAAATTTTTCTCTTTGCTTTTGCTTGTAGGGAATTTGGGGCCTTTGGCAGCACCCATCGCGGGAAGTGGGGTTCTTTCATTCACAACCTGGATTGGCGTGTTTATCTGCCTTTCATTCTTGGGAATTTTCTTATTAATCATGACAAAGTGGAGCTTAAAAGAAACACACCCCGTCGAAAGACGTATAGTTCCTGACTTCAAACAGCAATTGGGTAATTACAGAATGCTTCTTCGTGACCGCAAGTTTGTTGGTTACATGCTGGCACAGGGAATCATGACGGCAGGGGTCTTTGCTTATGTGGCCGGAACCCCATTCATTTACCAAAATATATATGGAGTTACACCCACAGTATTTGCTATATTATTTGCTTCAAACGGCATCAGCTTGATCATCGGATCTCAAATCGTGGGTCGATTGGCCAAACGTATCCCTGAGCAGACGCTACTATTATCTGGTCTATGGCTTGCTATAATAGCAAGTGTGGCTGCTTTGGTCGTAACCCTGGCTCATGGTCCACTTTTCGCATTGGTGATTCCATTGTTCTTCTTCGTATGCTCGATCGGCATTACGTCTACAGCGGCATTCCCACTTGCCATGGAGAGTCAAGCTAAGATGGCCGGCAGTGCAGCAGCACTGCTCGGCGTTGTTCCTTTTCTTCTGGGTGCACTGGTTGCTCCTCTGGTCGGCATCGCGGGTGAGGACACTGCCGTCCCGTTAGGACTCACTTTATTAATGACCAGTATCATTGCGATTGTTACTTATTTCCTACTCGTTAAAAACGTCCCGCAGCATACACCTAATCATGCCCAGTCTAATGCTGACTTCTAGTATAGAAGGAACAGCTCGCCAAGCATTGGCGTGAGACATGAATGAATATGATTCCATCACAAGTCGCTGCAATAGCGGCTTTTTTTTGGTTTTCCGTACTGAACCCTCAGCCTGAATTCAGGTAAGGCATTGTTAGATAATGGAGAGGCTAGGTAGGAGGGGGCTGCTCACTGCTTCATTTGATATAAGCTTAATCTATCTTGTACAGCATTCAGGGCTTCTTTCGGAATTTCCTTCACCTTGATATCTTCTCCTAGAAAAAGCAACCAATTGGTGATTTCGGTTAACTCTTCTGAGTTATGAACATTCATAAATGCCTTTAGGAGAGCCGTAGTCTGGTATGGATTCGTATAGGCAATTGAAAACTTTAAAGGATGGTATTTTTTGAATTGCGCAATCGCCTTTGGGCCAAGTTCCAGGACAAGGTTGATAACTTCTTCCTGCGTATTTCGTTTGAGTTGTTCTACAATCTTTTTTGTACTCAGTCTTTTTTTCGCCGGGTATGCTTCGACATGGATGAGGTTGTCAACGGATACGATTCGTCTTTTTTCTTCCTCCAGGTCAAAACCTTCAATGATCCAATGGCCTTTTTGATGATGAAGGTGCAAGAGAACGATGGGATAGGACTTTGTTTTCTTCTCTTCTTGGACAGTAACTAACAAATAACGTTCTATAAGAAGAATTTGGATGAGTTTTTCCAAGGTAGGGTGAGGCAGGTCTGATAGATCAAGCAAGTCTGGATTATGGGGATTGGTCCCTTCAAAAAGCAATATTTGATTCAAATGTACAAGGTCATCTTGCTGGTTTTCTGAGATAAGGCCCAATAATTTTTCAGTTAAAGATTGACGACTCTTTAGATAAGGAAGCTGTTGATTTCTTGTCGCCATAAAAGCAATGAATAACGCTTTGATTTCATTATCGGTAAACCGTACCGTGGGCAGGAGGGAGTTGTTCATGACAAAATAACCCCCGTCCCGCCCAACTTCAGCGACAAGTGGCATTCCCATGGCTTCAATTTCTCTGATATCTCGAATGGCTGTTGAACGAGAAATATTAAATTCTCGCATGATTTCAGAGATGGTGAAGTGTGCACGGTTATTGATATACCGCGTGATGGTATTAATGCGTTCAACTTTTTTCATTGGGCCCCCTAAACAGTATCATATTCTGACATGATTTAAGGTTATTATAAACCTATCAAGTGAAAACACAAATCAATTGAAAATTCAAAGAGGACGGTGTAAATCATGAGTAATTATCATTTTGAAGAAAAAGAGAGCTTTATCGTGTTAGGTATTGGAACGGATCTTAAGAGCGACTATACAGACTATGTTGGCATCAGCAAGGAGAAGGCGGATTTTTGGTCCACGGTGAAAGAGGATGGAAGCCTGGACAAACTAAAGTCTCTGGCAACAAACGACTACATTTTTGCTGTAAACGAAGCAGTGAATAACCAGATGATGCATTATGCTGGTGTCATGACAGCAGAAACTTTGCCAGAAGCAACGAGAGTAATCCAATTTCCTAAGGGAGAATACCTGGTTGTGAAGGGCGAAGCTGAAACGGCTGATGCGCTCAATAATATGCTTACTGGCATTGCCTTTGGTCAAGCCCTCCCCGTAGAAAAAGATTATGCCTATGTTGGCGGTCCAAATACAACAGTTGAAATGGGAGAGAAAAACGGTTTGGTATATGGTGAAATGTGGATTCCTGTTGTAAGGAACTAACGAGCAGGGGAGATTGGATAGTCGGTCGTATATCGTTTAAAGTCACGAACATAGTACTATTAAAAGCCGCTAATGTAGCGGTTTTTTTGTTGTTCATTAGGAGCATAATCATACATGAAAACAGCAGATCACTAATAAAATAGGTGAAAGGAAGAATTATGGAAGGGAGCAGTCTGAGTGAATACTCGTCTCGCTGAAACAACCATTTGTGGGGAGTTCCATATAAATTCAGCAACCATAACAGAGGTTTTAACCCTGTGGTCAGCATCTTCAACCTTAAAAGTACATGGTACAGTAAGTATTTATAATCATAAACAAAGTAATTCATCTGTCTTTTTGAACATAATACATAATGAAGGAACGTGTTCGCTTCCTGTTCTACCGGGTAACACCTGTGCTTTTAGCTGTGCCGGAATGCATCATATTGAAGTGGAGATTGAAAAGAGCTTAAACAATATTGCAAGCGGCACATTTGGAATAGATATATACTATCAAGTTCTAAATGAAGAAGAGGATGAGGAATAAATGGAAACAAAGTTGGAATAGCCCGAACCACTACTATCTCCCCACATATATTTATAGAAAGAGCATTTTTAAGGAGGTTCACAAATGGCTCAAATTGGTAATTGTAATAATACGGTTTCTCCAGCGGTGGTGAACGATGCCGTATGTACTACGATAAATTTGTCAGATACGGGAGGGACACCAACAATTATATACGAAAATTCCTCAACGTTTCTGATAAACGGAACTATTCTAATTGAGAATAACGGAGTGGGGGCTTCACCCACCGCTGCTTTGCTTATTGACGGTGTTCAAATTCCTGGTTTTGTCGTAGCCCCAGGTAGCAGTAGATCTTATACTGCACCAACAATTAATTCTATAAGTCTCATTGGAGCCGGTGCGGGAACAACAAGTATCAAAATTGCGTTCTCTTTGAATTACAGATTCTAAGTATAGGATATTCAATGTGAAAGAATCCCTTCTTTTATAGGAAGTGGATTCTTTTTTAGTTCAATGTCTAGTGATTATCATTTAATAGATTTAGTATTCCTCAAGTATGTTATCATATTCTTTGGGATGACGGCTTCATTCGAGAATAGCTAAGTAATAAGCATTTTTTATTATTTACATAAAGTCAATGGAAGGCAGGAGATATAGCAGTATGGTCACGCTGATACTTTCGCTCGTTATGATTATAAACATATTACTCTCAGCGGTATTTTTGTTTTTTGAAAGGAGAGACATTGGTTATACTTGGGCCTGGCTCATGATATTTTACTTCATTCCTATTTTAGGTTTTATCGTTTATCTCTTTCTGGGACGTAACCTCAAAAAGAAAAATTTCTACGGACTCTCAGCTGAAGAGAGAAACTCTCTAAAGTTAATTGTCGAGAACCAGTTAGTGACATTGAAGGAACAACGTAAGGAAAACAACCCACTGCTCATGAAATATGCTGACCTGATTCAATTGAATCTCACTTCATCCAATGCAATCCTAACCAATGACAATGAGATATTCATCTTCGATGATGGACAAGAGAAATTTGATTCATTATTTGCTGATATCAAGGAAGCCAAGAAAGAGATTAACATCCAATATTACATTATTCAACCGGATTCCTTAGGGAAGAAATTACGAGATGAATTAACTATAAAAGCTAAAGAAGGCGTAAAAGTGCGAGTTCTCTATGACGAAATTGGTTCAAAGAAACTTTCATTGAAGTTTTTCAGAGAACTGATCTCTGCCGGTGGAGAAGTAGAGGTCTTTTTCCCGTCACTGATTAGGCCATTAAATTTCCGTATGAATAATCGAAATCATCGAAAACTTTGTATTATTGATGGGGAGATTGCTTATATTGGCGGATTTAATCTGGGAAATGAGTATCTAGGCATGGATAAAAAGTTTGGATAC
Source organism: Paenibacillus sp. FSL K6-1122 (assembly GCF_037977015.1). Classification (NCBI taxonomy): domain Bacteria; kingdom Bacillati; phylum Bacillota; class Bacilli; order Caryophanales; family Paenibacillaceae; genus Paenibacillus; species Paenibacillus sp. FSL K6-1122. Next base: position 3,737,939 of record NZ_CP150272.1, read on the forward strand.
TGGCGTGATACACATTTTAAAATGCACGGAGATGCCGTTAATCATATTCAAGGCAGGTTTATTTTGGATTGGAAACACGCCAGCAAATCCGATCAAGTAAGTTACGAACAATACTCCTTCAACACAGCAAGGCTTGATGGTTCAAGTCCAGTTCAGATTGTGTCTAGTGGTCCTAACTCACAGGTGGAACACCTGAAGAATATGTACATCAAGCTTATAGTAAATGCCAAAAAGAGTGTGTATATTCAAACGCCTTACTTTATTCCTGACAGCACTTTTATGGATGCATGTAAAATCGCACTGCTATCCGGGGTGGATCTGCGCATTATGATTCCCAATAAGCCCGATCACCCGTTTGTATATTGGGCGACTTGGGCGTATGCTGGTGAATTATTGGACTATGGAGCCAAGATTCTGTTGTATGATAATGGATTCTTACACGCAAAGACCATTGTAGTAGACGAAGAAGTCGCTTCAGTAGGGACGATGAATATTGATTCCCGGAGCTTTAGGTTGAATTTTGAGGTGAATGCAATTGTATATGACGAGCGAGTTGCGAAACAACTTCAAGAATTGTTTCATCAAGATAGCCAGTTAAGTACAGAACTTACTTCTGATCGTTATAGAAATAGGTCCCTTATTATAAAATTTAAAGAAGGAATATCACGTCTTCTTTCACCTATTTTATAGGTCAGCTTCACTGCCGATGTTATACTCAACCAGGCACGATAAAGCTTTTCACTGAAGTGCTTCTTAACGACTAGAGGTATTAGGAAATCCTTCTTTTTAAGTCAACGGTCAAAAGCTCTCTTCCAAATGGAAGAGAGCTTTCCCAATTGCACGACAGCATGTTATTAATTTAAAACGCCGCTGCCGACTATTGTAACCTTTACTTCCGGGTGAAAACGAACTTGGGCATATTCTTTATTCCAGTTTAGGGTTTTCCATAAGTCCGGGTAATGGGCAATTAAATGTCTGCCAATACCGAAGGAATCACAACCACTTTGCTGAAGTGTCTTGATAATTTGTTCTGCGTCCTGAGTCATGTCATCGGTTAACTTGCGGTTCAGACGTTCAATTGTGTCTTTTTCCTGAAGATGATTCATTGCATACTCAACGATCGTTACTGGAAGTTCGATACGGAGGTTCACATCAATTTGGCTATCACTTGCCACCTTTACCGCGAGTTTGCGCTTAATTTGTGCGATATTTGCTTCATAAGTGACATAGTTCCGCGGGTTGCTGGAAGGCCCTGGGTGGACCTTTTTGACAAAACGCGCTGTTTTATTCCATTTCCCACTCATAATAATGTATAGAGGAGCCTGTTCGGTCGTAAGACTGCCACTGAACCTTTGCCCATGAAACAGGGCGATTCCCCGAGCATCAATCTCCTCTCCATCCTTATATAGATAAGGCAGTGTAAAATCCTGTCCCGGATCCAGCATGGGAGGGAGAAGGGTCTCTAACGTCATTTCCGGAAAAATACATAATTCCTCCAGACTCTTAATTTTTTTTGTAATAAAATCACCAATCAATATGCTGCCAACTTTTTTTTGGTGTAACAGATCTCCGGCATCGCCATCCACAATAGCAATTTTCACATGTGATGTTGGGTAATCGGGTTCCCGATATAAGACGTCCAGGTAGGGGTAGATATCATTTTGTGCGAGTTTGTTGCCGTATAAGATCATCCCATATTTGAAAAACCGGATATCACCAGTCACTTTAGCGCGAATTCTATCCGTGCTTTGACGGACGGATCTCCCAGTACCTGAGTGGACTTCATTACCGCTGCTCCCTTGTTGACTCTCAGAATCATCGACAATTTCAAGCGTCTGTTTAATTTCACCCTCTGAGGTGATGTCAAACGCCGAAGCATTAGCCAGTCTTGCATCTTTTAAACTATCCTGATCCCAACATCCCGTCATCACCATGAGCAGGGTCAGCAGGATGAGGATTTTCCCCTGTTTACTCATATCATCTTCTCTTTTCGTTTCATTATATAAGATAGAACCAACAGGAGCAGAGGCAGGATCATGAGAAAAAAGTATGCCGATCTGTTGGCTATCGTACTAATTAACTCAAGTTTTTCCTTCTGTTGTGGCAGATAGGCAATTATGCAAGAAGCAAGAACGACATAAGGCACCGCTTTTTTATGGTGTTTTTGTTTGAAGAGATAACTTATACCATAGGATGCCGTATAGTAATAGCCACATATGGCCCCAAAAATTGAAATTAACCAGATAGGGAGGAACAGGAAATCGGCCCGATCCATTGTCCCGAGTGGGATAGAGCGGAGCAGATATATGACCGGTTCAGGCATTAAGTCAAGTTGCTGGGGGCTGAACGCCGTTGAACAAATGAACACGGTGAATGCATACAACACCACGACTACAGCACTTGCTAAAGCAACAGACTTGAGTTTGCCACCGCTGCTACCTTCAACCATAGGAAACACAACGAGAAAAAACTCGAATCCAAACATAGCCATTAATGTTTCGGTTGATCCACTAATAATATTGGGCCATCCTGCTTCGGTTAAAGGCAAAAGATATAACAGGTTGATTTCCTTGAGTCCATAACTGATCAATACCATCATGGGCAAGACCAAAAAGGAGATGAGCACAAGTACTCGGGCAATGATTCGTAATTTTTGTCGAACCAAATAGATGCTGCTGAACAAGAAGAGGGCTAATATAGCCCATCGAGGCGTATCCTGCAGCATCCAGCGGTTAATCACACTGTAGGCGTTCACCAGAACAGAAGTACCCATTAACAGGAAATATCCAACGTAGGCAATGATCAGCAACTTGCCAATCCATTTACCCGTAATCAGCGTTACGATGTGATAAATGGACGAACTAGGGAATCTTCGCATCAAAAGCCAGCACAACAATATGACAAGTTGGATCAGGAACCCTCCAAGGAATACAGAGATCCACCCACCGCCTTTAGAGAGAAGGTGTATACGGTAAGGGAGGGACAGGATATCTACACCAATTTCAAATTTCAAAATGAGCAAGAATAATTGTCCCCGAGTGATTGTTGTTTCCTTATTCACTTTTTTTCCAACTCCTAGAGAACTTCTGCTGATTCAGCCGCTGCGGGCGGGCATCATGAGGACGCCCGCGAAGCGCCCAGATGGGAAATCGAATCCATACATCCTTCATGTCAGCTAATCGGAAAGGGGCCACTGGAGCAAAATAAGGCGATCCGAAGTTTTCCATCTTGCAGAGGTGAATGGTTAGAATCACCAGACCAAATGCGATGCCGATATATCCAAAAAGCGCCGCTCCAATCATCATTGGAAAGCGGAGAATACGGACTGCCGAACTCATCTCATGCGAAGGCACCAAAAACGACGAGATAGCGGTTAGTGAAACCACAATAATCATTGTATAGGATACAAGCCCCGCACGAACGATAGCATCTCCGATAACCAAACCGCCAACGATGCCGATGGTCTGGCCCACTCGGCTGGGAAGTCGGACCCCGGCTTCTCTTAATACTTCAAAGATCAGTTCAAGCAACATTGCCTCTACAAGTGCAGGAAAGGGGATGTTCTGCAATGATTTCTTGATTGTGTGTGCCAGTTCGATCGGTAAAATAGCGGAGTGAAAAGAGATGGTTGCAATATAAACAGCAGGTAATGTAAAAGCAATGACAAAACTCATCATGCGAATTAAACGTAAAAAGGAACTGACAATCCAGCGACCATGGTAATCATCTGGACTTTGATAAAAAGCAAAAAACGTAACTGGAGCGATAAGAGCTGAAGGACTTCCTTCGGCAAGTATGGCGACACGTCCTTCCATCAAGTTGGCAATAACCCGGTCAGGTCTTTCTGTATTGAGCTGCTGGGGAAACAGAGAGAAGGGGTTATCCTCCATAAACTCTTCAATAAAACCTGGAGCGAGCACCATATCTGAAGATATGGACGTGATTCGCTCTTTTACTTCGTTCACCAACTCCGGATTGGCCAAGTCCTGAAGATATACAACTGCAATTTTGGTATGTGTCTTCTCGCCGACGTTAAAATATCGAACGATTAAGGATGGACTGATAATTTGTCTACGGATCAGATTCAAATTAACGGAAAGCTGCTCTACGAATCCATTGTGCGGACCTCGAATAACACCTTCGTTTTCAGGTTCGGTTGTGCTACGGACATACATTTTCTCGGTAGAAAGAATGTAAAACTCCGGGTGCCCGTCGATTATGTAAAGACACTTCCCTTGAATAAGTGAATCTATTCCACGTTGCAGATCCGTATCTTTTCGACTTTCTAAAGTGGTGAACGATGGGTAGATTTCCGAATGAGCTTGGCCATTCAGTGCTGTTAAGACATGTGTTTGAATGATCTCCTGATCTACAAGTGAATCGATATAGAGAAGCACACTCTGTACACCATTAAGTAGAAGCTGTTGTTGTTTCAAATCGTCAGTACAGTAGAGGGACTGTTCCACATAAGAAATATTCATTTTTAATACAGAGAAAGCCTGATTGGTTGGGGTCATTGATCCACCTCTTTATAAAATGCGACATGGATTATCTTGTGCAAAATCAAGACTATTATGCAATAGGCGCTTCTTATTCAAAGAACTTATAACCAAACATTGAAAAAATAGTTGCACAAAAATCCATAATTTACAATTCAATTAGAAACTTTTTCCTAAATCTAGCGTCTAATACTATGACTTTTTGAGGGGTTATACATTACTAGAGAGTAGAAGGAGCCAAAGACAACACATGAATATGAAGAAGAAATTATCCATTTTTACCGCTTTAGCCGTTTTCCAAGCATTTGCAGTCGGTTCTGTGAGTGCGCAATCAGCACCGCAAGGTGACACCGCGTCAGTAAACACAGCCAATGTAGAATCAGTTGAGGTGTTACAGCAAGAGCAGCCGATTGCAGAGCGTGAAGTGAAGACGGAGAGCAATAACAAATCTATCAATACTCCGCCCACTGAAGCCAAGGACACTCAAACCTCAACCGGCACTGAGGCAACACCCAAAACAGATATCGAGAAACCTGCATTGGATGGGGGAGAGACCCCTGCAAACGAAACGGGTACAAAACCTGTAGTTCAAGAGGAAACCCCTGAGAAGGTTGAAACGCCAGCTACGCCTGCTCAGATAGAGCAACCATCCGTTGATGGGACGTCTCCTGCAGTAGCAGGTGGAAATCTGACGTTGTACATGAATAGCAACAAAATGGAACAGGATGGAAAAACGTATCTTGCTGGACAGCCAATGGCTGTAAAAAATGGTGTATCCTATGTTGCAATCCGTGCGCTGGTTGACCGTGTGGGATATGGCGTCAAATATGATAACAAAACCAAGGAAACCATCATTATTAGTGGTGAAGATGAACTCCGATTCAAAACTAACAGCAAGGACTATACGGTAAATGGAGAGACCAGAACGATGAAAGGCCCTGCTTATCAGCAAAAAAGTACATTCATGGTGCCGTTAACTTCCATTACTCAAGCTCTGAACATCACCTATAAAGTGAATCAGTCGGCTAAAACGGTTGTTTTGAATCTTAATACAAAACCTGTTGCAAGCTTTACCATTTCCCAAAAGGAAATTTTTGCGGGTGATCAAGTAGACTACGTGACTTCTTCCAGTTCACCTAATGGAATGGATATCGTTGACGAACGCTGGACTGGTCGCCAGGATTCATTTGATCAAGCAGGTACATATACGATTTCATATCAAGTACAGGATTCCAATGGTCAATGGAGCGATCCCTATTCAACTACGATTGAAGTTTTGGCTCCTAATCTTCCTCCTGTAGCCATGTTCGCCACGGATAAAGAAGAGTATAAAATGGGCGAAAAAATAACATACACAGACCAAAGTACAGATGATGAAAATAATATTGTTAAAGCGGCGTGGGAGAACAATTCACTTGCGTTCTTTGAACCGGGTCCAAAAACCGTGACTCTTACGGTAACTGACAATCACGGTGCTACGAACACGTACTCCAAAGTCATCACCATAACCAATGAGACCTTATATTCATTTACCGATTTTAATTTACTCTTCACGCCGGTAGGACAGAAGTTCACCTTTAACGGCGGTGAAGTGACTACGATGGAGAAAGTGCCTTATACGTACATGGATGAGCCAAGTTTGCTGATCCGCAGTAACAGTCCGGAAACTGTGAATACGGAAGGCATTGTATATAAAGAATCATCTTCGGGGCAGACCCGTTTCATGATTCATCACGTGAACAATACAGGTAAAAGAGTAAAAATGTATGTGATTGCAACCAATAACAATCCAAATCCAGCGGTATTTGAACAACAGAATATGGGCTTTGCCGGACCTACTCCGTATGCTACCGTAGCTGGGAAATTGTCTATTGATAAATGGTTCAAGTCGATTCAGACTGGAGCGGATCAAAAGAAAGAGTACCTTCAACCTGGGGAAAGCAAACTGATTTTGACCGAACTTAATAAAACGCCGATGAAAGAAGGACAAGTCATCTCTCTCTATTCGGACGCTTATAGTGATTATTCCTTAGACTATAACGTTATCCTGGTGGAAGAAAATAAAGATCCGTTCGAAGCTCTGCCATTGCTACCTGTGCTTGATCGTGACGGAGTGCACAACCGTGGTACGTACCCGAATGCGACTCGCGTTATAAAGTACGATGAGCACGTGGGAATCAAACCTGCCCGTCTGCCACTTGGTGACAATTCAAGCGATCCCAATCTGGTAGGAACAGATCCGATGGCTTACACAGACGCATCCAATGCGGGTAATTTCGGCGTATTGTACAAAATCACGCTGACCAATGTTGCACCACGTACGCTTATCTCCTTTAACCCTCGTGGAGGGAAGTACTCCGGAGTAGCTCTGGTGAACAATCAGTTGGTATCGATTGCCGATGGTAACGTTGCGGTTGCCAATTCAAGTGAACAAAGCGTGCTTTACCGCACCGGGTCAACTGGAGAGAGCGTAACCATTCTATTCTCTGCCGCGCCGGGAAGCAACCTGCCGGTCAATCTGCTCTTTACACCACTCCCATCGGAGAAGTAATGTAGGTTTCTCTTATAACGAATGGTTTGGTGGCACTTTAATCATCGACAAAAAAGACTCCATATGGAGTCTTTTCTTTTCACAACTTATTTCTACTAAGGAGGAATCAAATTCCGATGAATGTAGTCGTCAAGTTGATACGTGAATTCAAAGAGCGAGATAACCGGCGTTTGTTGAAGGATTATCGAGACAAAGTGGAGCTTATCAGGAAACGGAACTTGGAAGTTTGGGATGATCAGCACCTGCAAGCGGAATCTCTTCGGCTGCAAGAAGAAGCAAGATCAGGCAAGCCTTTGGATGATCTGCTTGTTGATGCTTATGCTCTAGTCTGCGAGGTTGCGAAGAGAACACTCGGATTACAGCCTTATGATGTCCAGATTATGGCTGCTATCGCTTTGCACGAGAGATTTTTGATCGAGCAGCATACCGGTGAAGGAAAAACACTCTCTGCCGTTATGCCTGTTTATCTCAACGCTTTGACAGGCAAAGGCGTTCATGTGCTTACTTTTAACGATTACTTGGCAAATCGAGATGCGGCGTGGATGGGCCCGATCTATCGCTTCCTCGGGTTAACGGTAAGCTCGGTTCAATCGGGCATGAGCCTATTCGAGAAACGGGAAGCTTACGCCAAGGACATAACCTATGTTACAGCTAAAGAAGCAGGGTTCGATTATTTGCGCGACACAATCGCATTTAATGAAGCTGATACCGTGCATCGTCCTTTCCATTACGTCATCGTCGATGAAGCAGATTCATTGCTTCTTGATGAAGCACGAGTGCCGTTAGTCATTAGTGGCGATTCGAGTGCTTCCAAAAGTGATGGCGTTCTTTTCGCAGAAGTGGCCCGGCAGCTGCAGCCAGGAGAGCATTACGATTTTGACGAGTTCCAGCGGAACGTTTACTTGAATGAAGCGGGTGCTGCAAAAGCAGAGTTGCTGCTGGGATGTGGCAATTTGTACGATAGCCATAACAGTCATTGGTTAACGTCATTGAATTGTGCGCTGCATGTGGAATCGTTATTAAAAAAAGACGTTGATTACATCGTCAGGGACGGTGTAATCGAGCTAATCGAAGAACACACCGGACGCGTGGCCGAGAACAGGTATTTGCCAGACGGGCTACAAGCTGCGCTGGTGGCAAAAGAAGGGTTGCAGTGGAAGGCCGGTGGGAGAATTCTCGGCACGATCACTATTCAACATTTTATTAGCCTGTATTCGGGAATTTGCGGAATGACGGCTACGGCGCATGCTTCAGCAATGGAATTTGAGGATATCTATGCGCTGCAAGTCGTGCAAATACCGCCAAACCAGCCAAACATACGGATCGATCACAAACACCGAATTTACACCCATAAAGAAGCCAAATATAAGGCGCTTGTACAAGAAATCTCTTCCGTCCATAGGGTAGGACGCCCCATTCTTATTGGTACGTCAAGCGTCGAGGAATCTGATATGCTCGCGGAGGCGCTTACCATTGCTGGCGTACCTTGCCAGGTTCTGAATGCAAAAAACGATGCAAAAGAAGCCGAAATCATCGCTAAAGCGGGAGAAATAGGCGCGGTAACGGTATCTACGAATATGGCAGGGCGCGGCGTCGATATTCGTCTCGGTGGCGGTAATCCCGCACAGGCAGAAGTGGTTGCCAAACTGGGCGGATTATACGTGATAGGTACATATGTGAACGAAAGCATGCGGATTGACGACCAGTTGCGCGGACGTTGCGGCCGCCAAGGTGACCCTGGGTCTTCCGTATTTTATATTAGCCTGGAGGACGAGTTGATGCTTCGCTTTGGCATTCATAAACTGTTTCGCGCTCCAAATCAGGACGAGGTTCTTCATGATCCGGCGCTCCACAGCAAAATCGAGCATGTCCAGCGCGTTATTATAGGTCAAAACTTCGATATTCAGCGGGAATTGAACTGTTATTCGGATATGGTGGAGGATCAGAGGCGAATTCTATATGAAGAACGGCTCGGAATTTTGAAAGCTGAGAGACTGATGAGTCCATCGGAGCGGCGTGTACGGCTTTTTTATATCGACGAGTTCTGGGCTGACCATCTGGCATTTGTTTCTTACATTCGTGAAAGCATTCATCTCGAGAGCATTACCAGTCGTAACCCAATCGACGAGTTTCATACGCAAATCACCCAAGCATTCGAGCAAATTCCGGCTAAAATAGATCATGAGTCGGCAAATATGCTTAGAAAACTTGGAGGTTCGAATGATCCCGAGAAATGGGAACAGTTCGGTCTGAAGAGTCCTATTTCGACTCGAACCTATATGATCAACGATCAATACAGCCAAGATAAGCGCAGCTCATGGACCGGAACGACGGTATTTGCTTTTTGGGGCAGTAAGATTTTGAAGCTATTACTGAAGCCAGTATATAGGATGTCAAAATAGTGATGGGAGCGTGACGATCGATGAACAATAGAGAACGGTTTTCGAGCCGGGTCGATTCGTATTTGAAATACCGCCCGAGTTATCCAAAAGAGGCTATTGACTATTTGTACGACGTCGTTGGTTTACGTGTGAGCAGTAATATAGCAGACATCGGTTCAGGCACTGGCATCATCTCAAAACTACTTCTGGAACGCGGAAGCTATGTAATCGCGGTGGAGCCAAATCAGGCAATGCGGGAAGCCGCCGAGCAAATGTTAGAAAGTAATCCGAAATTTCAGAGTACATCAGGTTCTGCAGAATCTACAGGATTACCTGATCAGTCGGTTGATTTTATTGTCTGCGCTCAGGCATTTCACTGGTTTGATCGCTCCGCAGCCCAAATCGAGTTTCGCAGAATTCTACAGCCGGGTGGGAAAGTAATACTCATCTGGAATTCACGTCTTACTAACGGTACTCCATTTCGTGAAGAGTACAATCAACTGCTCCATACATATGGAACCGACTACGAAAAAGTTAATCATAAAAATATTTCTCAGGCGATGCTTCTCTCTTTTTTCATGGAAGGTTCAATGCATGAAATGCGATTCAAAATGAGTCAGGAGTTCGATTTCGAGGGATTGAAAGGCCGGTTGTTATCATCTTCTTACAGCCCTGTACCCGGGCATGCAAATTACGATCCAATGATGACAGAACTACGGAATTTATTTGATAAAAATAATCAAAATGGTCTTGTTGAATTCGATTATGAAACTGAGATTTTTTGGGGAGAAGTATAAATACGGCATTTGAAAGTCGCTATTATAGCGGCTTTTTTTTATTTTAGCAGAACAAGTTCTTGTCTCAGTTGCCGGGATTAGCTGTTGGAACGAGCCCTGGCACACTTCCTTAAAATCTTATAAGAAATTCTTGATATTTCAGAAATTTATCCGATAGGCGGGTGCTATTATACAAATACAAACAAAGACGAGGTGATGAAATGCAAGCAAAATTGGCAGCGGACGCCATTCCCATCTCCAAAAAGCGAAAGACATGGATAAGGACGATACAAAAGCACAAAGTGATGTATGCTCTCTTATTACCAGCTTTAATTTACTTTGCGGTATTCAAATACATTCCTATGGCGGGAATTATGATTGCTTTTAAAAACTACAACCTAGCTTTGGGACTATGGGATAGCCCATGGGTGGGATTCAAAAATTTTACCGATTTTATGAACGGCGTTTATTTCTGGGACATCATGAAAAATACGATCGTCATATCGTTGTATAAGCTATTGTTTGGTTTCTCCGCGCCCATCGTGCTTGCTTTACTCCTCAATGAAGTGTATAGCCAATGGTTTAAGAAAATCGTACAGACGATCACTTATTTGCCTCATTTTCTATCATGGGTCATTGTGTATGGAATTATGGTAGCATTACTAGCCCCAGGCGATGGTCTCTTTAACATGATTTTGAAGGATTTTGGTGTTGAACCCATCTCGTTTCTAACGGAACCTGCCTGGGGCAGAATGCTGATCATCTTATCTGAAGTATGGAAGGATATTGGATGGGGGGCGATTTTGTACCTTGCCGCCTTGGCAGGAATCGATCCAAGCTTATATGAAGCGGCTCGAATGGATGGTGCATCCAAATGGAGACAGCTTTGGCATATCACGTTACCTGGTATTCGAGGAGTCATTATTCTGATGCTGATTCTTAAATTAAGCCATATCCTGGATGCAGGTTTTGACCAAATATTCATGTTTGCCAACACCTTTAACCAAGAGAAGATCGATATTATCGACACATGGGTATACCGGGAAGGGTTGGAGCGTCTTAAGATTGGCTTGGCTACTGCTGTAGGATTGTTTAAAGCTGTCATCGGATTTGCTTTAGTGTTGGCAGCAAACAAGCTCGCCAAAAAATTCGATGGGCAAATCTGGTGAGGTGGTCTTTAGAATGATCCATATGACAATCGGTGAAAAAGTCTGGCAAACCGTCGTTTATGTAATTCTTATTTTGTTATCCCTACTGTGCGTGCTGCCCTTTCTATATGTGGTTGCTGTCTCCGTAACGCCAGAATCGGAAGTATTAAGAAGAGGGATTGTGATTATACCAGAATCCTTTACCTTTCTGGCCTATAAAGAAGTATTCATCTCGCATGGGATCTGGCAGGCGTATAAAATTACGTTATTTCGAACGATTGTAGGCACTGCGTTAAACGTGTTTTTTACGGTAATCGCGGCCTACCCGTTATCCAAAAAATATTTGCCCGGAAGAAGTCCATTTTTACTCTTCATTGTGTTTACCATGATGTTCAGTGGGGGTTTAATTCCGACATATTTACTAATCCGCTCTCTGGGATTGTTAAACAGTCCTTGGGTATTGATTATTCCAAATCTCATTAGTGCATTTAATCTGGTGATTATTAAAGGTTTTTTTGAGCAATTACCTGGTGAAATCGAGGAATCAGCGAGGGTAGACGGTGCCAGTGAACTTCAGACGTTATGGCGGATCATTTTACCCCTGTCCTTACCCGTCCTGTCCACCATTTCCTTATTTTACGCAGTCGGGCATTGGAACAGTTATTTTGATGCTATTGTATATATCAATGATTCCAACTACATGCCACTTCAAGTGATTTTGCGCAACATCCTGCTTAACGTCGCAACTCAAAGCGCTGATTCGCTCGCCAATTCCGGGGCTGTCAGTACGTTCGCTGTGCAGATGGCTACAGTAGTTGTAACTACAGTCCCGATATTGATCGTTTATCCATTTTTGCAAAAGCATTTTACCAAAGGTGTACTCCTGGGATCCGTTAAAGGATAAAAGGTGTTCCAACCTAACTTATTACGGGGAAACCGTGATAATATACAAGCAAAGGAGAGGTCAATATGCAGCGTAAAAAGATTTCATTTGCTATTCTGTCGGCAATCTTAGGACTTGGAACGCTTTTGTCAGGATGTGGGGGAAATGAAGAAGTTACATCGACAACTTCGAGTAATTCGCAAGGCCAGTCTGGCCAGTTTGCAACCAAAATGAAAATCTCAATGTTTAACCAAGGCACTTTTAATGCTGCTGCTCCGGTACCTCCACGTGATGAAGATATTCAACGCCAAATGTTGGAAGAAGAGATGAACATCGACTTGGAGATGATGATTCCTCAAGCGGGTCAAGCAACAACCAAACTGAATACACTCATTGCAGGCGGGGATATTCCAGACCTGATCTTCTTGAAAAGTCGTGCTGACCTTGCGCAATATTACGACCAAGGAGTTCTTGCGGATTTAACACCGTATATGGACCAATTCCCTGAACTACAGAAACGGTTTGGCACCGACTCATGGGAGGCAATGTCCTATCAAGGAAAAACCATTGGAGTTCCAGGCTATGATAATGTAAACGGTATCAGTCGAAGCTTCTTCATCCGAAACGATTGGCTGAAAAAGCTGAATATGGAGGTACCAACGACACCTGATGAGTTGTTTGAAGTTATGAAAGCCTTTACAGAGAAAGATCCGGACGGGAATGGCAAAAACGATACGTACGGATTCATCGGTGGTATGAATAAAGAAGGTAATCTGCAAACCTATGGCTTTGATAGCTTGATGTGGATGTTTGGCGTCAATCCTCCTTCAGCCGTTGAGATAAAAGATAATGAACCGGTATTTCTGTTTATCGATCCCAAAATGAAAGAGGCGCTTGCTTACATTAATAAAATGATGGCAGCCAAGGTGGTTGACCCGGACTGGGTGACGATGAATTCGCCTGATCTGTTGGACCAAAAGATGTTTAAGGGTAGAGTTGGCTTCATGATCAGAGATGCTCGCAGACTGGAGCCGGACTATCAGCAGAAAATGAAAGAAATTAGTGGCGAGGTGCCGGAATGGATCGTTATTCCTCCGATGAAAGGTCCTTACGGGGATCAAATTGTAGAGAGAAAATCGTTCCAGGGCAATTCATGGGCCATATCCGCAAAAGCGGACGAGGATAAAATCATTCGGATCTTGTCCATGCTGAATTATCTCTTTACGGATGAAGAAGCTTATCCAAACTTTGCATACGGAATCAAAGGCATCCATTGGGATGTTGTAGACGGCAAGATCAAAAATAAAACCTCCGAATTATCAAAGGAAATGAAAGAGAAGTACCTGTGGGTCGATCATTATAGAATGCCGCGCCGTGGTGATGATGCGGAGTACTTCAGCTTCCAGAATCCGAAGACAGCGGAAGCTTTCAAGGACAATCAGCAATATGTGGGGCCAACGCTGCCCGGAAATTTATTGACCCCTGACCCTAGCGATACCTTGGATGCTGACCGCACACGTTTCATTAATGAAAGCTTGGTTAAATTTATGACGGGCAAAGAGCCTCTTTCCAACTGGGACAATTTCCTCCAGACGCTGGATACCAAGTTTGACATGCAGAAATATAAGGAAACAGCAATCCAGCAATTTAAAGAAGCCGGCCTTATCAAGTAAAAATAAACGAAGAGAGAGTGGCTATTCGTAGCCCCTCTCTTTATTAGCATATGCTATTCTTAGTTTAAAACGGGACTAAAAGGAAGATGATGGATGCGAAGAAGAATCAGCTTGCCTTTAAAATTATTTTTTATCGTGTTTGCCTTTGTATTAGGCTGCATCATCTTGATAAGCCAATTGTCTTATCGCTATGTCCAAAAGGAAATAAGAACCAATGACATTTTTTACACCAATCAAATATTAGACAAGGTTGACCAGTATTTTACCGTTAATTTTTCCTCCTTCCAGACGATTCTCTTCTCAGTTGAAACATCAGTGAAAGCCAACATTAACAATACCGAAGTGATTAAAAAGCAATTAAGAGAGCTGTATGAACTCAACAGTATTTATGTCAGTAATATTTATTTGATCAAAAGTGATTTATCCATTCTGGGTGGAAGTACACCTACTCGAATATTCGATGAACCTTTATCTGAAAGAGCACCTTTATTTGATGCGGCTGACAAAAATAGAAGGACTACCTTTGTTAGTGAACCTTACAAATCGAAGTATTCTGGCTGGACCGTTACGATGGTTCGATATCTGAACGGTGCTCCGTTTCCTATGGCCATTGCGGTTGATTTGGATCTAAATGCCATTGAAGAAACCTTGTTCAAGATTAATAAACAGGAACAAATGAATCTGGCTCTGATCACTGCGTCAGGTAAGATCATTGCCGGATTTTCTGAAAATAAAGGACCTCTGAATATTCAAGATCATTCTTTTTCGATCGGAGAGACGTCAGCGGAAGAAATTCTGGATACGACAGAAACAAACCTTCAACTGTTTACCAACGATGGTATTCCGGTCTCCCTTTTGAAAAAACCAACGGAGAAATTCAACTGGACCATCATCTCGATCAACGATGAATCACGCTTAAAAGCAGCGTTGTCCAGATTGGAAACCTATTACCTCGAGTTGCTCGCTGCAGGTCTTCTTTTAAGTTTGTTCATTTCTTTTTTGGTTGCCAAATATATAAGAAAACCACTTTATACGCTCAAAACAAAAATGAAGCAGGTAGAGCAAGGCATCCTCACAACAACAATAACCATTAATCGAAACGATGAGTTTGGAGATCTTTCACGAGCATTCGATCGTATGTTACAGCAAATTGTGGAACTGATTCGCCGGGCCGAGCTTCATAATGAACTTGAGCGGAAGCTGGAAATCCAGGTGTTACAGTCTCAAATAAACCCACATTTTCTGTATAACACACTTGGTTCGATCAGCAATGTGATACGTCTCGGACAAATAGAGAAAGTAGATGTGGTGATCGGATCGCTCATTTCATTATTGGAGTACGGGATAGACGATGCTTCTGAGAAGGTTTCCCTACGCCAGGAATTACGCAATGTAGCGGACTATATCGAGATCCAGAACATTCGGTATAACCGAAACTTCCACTTGATTGAAGATATTGAAGCAGGACTGATGGATTTTCTGGTTTTCCGAATGCTGTTACAGCCCCTTGTGGAGAATAGTATCTTCCATGGTTATAACGGAGGGGGAATTGAGGGGCCAATTACGATTCATGCGTACAGGGAGGACGGCATCGTCATCATCGAAGTTATTGATCAAGGTGAGGGAATTCCAGCTGATAAAATAAAGCATATTTTAATCTCAGAACCGAGTGAAGAGGAAGTAAAAAGGAAACGAATCGGGCTGAACAATATTCATGGGCGAATAAGACTCCACTATGGAGATCAATTCGGGCTGGATATCATTAGCATACCTAAGGAAATAACCCGTATACGCGCTGTATTCCCGGCAGAATTGCCAAAAGGAGATGCATAATGGGGAGAGACTATACCTGCTTCATTGTTGACGATGAAGACCTGATCATTCAACGATTGGAATTGTTTTTTAATGAGCTCTCTCATAGGGATCGACGATTTGTTCTGGTGGGAAAAGCGAATAATGGGCTGAATGGGATCGAGGAGATCATAAAACTTAAACCGGATATCGTCATATCCGATATTGTAATGCCGCGTATGGATGGCATCTCCATGATTGAGCAGCTCAAGGCGGAGCTCCCCCATACCCAATACATACTTTTGACCGCCTATTCATCCTTCGAATACGCTCAGCGAGCGATTCAAGCCAACGTATTGGAGTACATTGTAAAGGTTCCGCTGAGGGAAGCCGATTTGAATCGAGCGTTGGATAAGGCAGCCGGAATTTTAAATGAGTTCGAGAAAAAAGAAGCGGAATTTCACTCATTAAACGTATCCGTGCTTGAAAATAAATACAGAGTCCGCAAGCAATTTTTTAACGAATTGATCCGAGGTGAAATTCCTTCTCATCGGGCATCGGATTTTGCCAATCGCATGCAGTTTCATTTCTTTCAATCCAACTATTGCTGCTTCATCGTTGAGATGAATACGTATGAAAGTTTTCGAAACGAATACGCGGCCTCAGATCAAAACATCTTGAAGTATGCGATAACAAATATCATCGAAGAAACGGTGATGAATGGTAGTAGTGGGGTAGCTGCGGATCTGTCGGATAATCGTTTTATTGGTTTTTTATCCTGGGAAAATAACCGCAGTGATATGGAAACGGAATATGCTTGCCTATCCTTGGGAGGGCAGATCATCTCTCATTTGCATCAATATTTGAATAAAAGGGTGTCTGTCGCTTTTGGAAGTCCGCATCGAGGCTGGGAATCGATCAAACAGGCGTACACGGAAGCTAAAAATGTGAGTGAAGACTTCTATTATCATACCGAAAAAGTCGTAAAAACACCGATGCATCGGTTCCAATATCATAATGACAAAAAAGCAGATTTTCAGCAGAAGCTGGCTGATTTTCTTATACGGCTGAAACGAAAGATTTCCAAGGAAGAGCTGGACAATGCACTTGCCGATCTGTCGCAATTTATTACGGACCATAAAATCCACAAGTCCATCATGGCGCCAATGATTAGAGATTTGTACAGAGACATTACCGTGAAATTTAAATCAGGGAATAAGATGGCCACGGAAGTTCCAGACTTCCCCATGGAATTTATGGCATTTCAGGAGCAGCTCGCCTATATTGGCGACTTCACATTTGAATACGTACACGCGGGCCAACTATTACATCGTGCTGAAATTATGAGTGCTATGCATTATATAGAGACAAACCTGAAACAACGTTTAACGTTGGAGGCAATTGCCGAGGAAGTGAATTTAGCACCATCGTATTTTAGTAGCTTATTCAAAAAAACAATGAATGAAGGCGTGATCAGCTACATTAACCGTAAAAAAATCCATCTCGCCCTCGAGTTGTTAAACGTTCGAGATTATTCATTATTGGAATTGTGCGAGGAAGTAGGCATCGTCAATGAAGGGTACTTTTGCAAACTTTTTAAAGAATATACGGGGGATACACCTAAGCAATATCGGATAAAAATGACACGGTAGGAATTCAAATAAGGATACAAAAAAATGTATGATTTTTTCGCAAAATCCTGTAAAAAAAAAGGGGTCAAAACCATTACCATGATAGGAGCATCTAATCATGGAGGTTATCAAAATGGAGCTTATGAAATCAGATGTAACCGTCATAGGTGGAGGAATTGCCGGGATATGTGCTGCCATTGCTGCCGCACGCCAAGGACTCCTGGTTTCACTTATCAATGATCGGCCGGTTCTGGGTGGAAATGCGAGCAGCGAGGTCAGAGTTCATATCAATGGGTCTGCATATCTCGGAAACAGTCCATCCTATTATGCTCGCGAGGGCGGGTTGGTGGAAGAACTCAAACTGAAGATCTTTCATTACAACCCGTTATACAACAAAAAACTTATGCTTTCACTTTCGGATACGGTGTTATTGGACATGGTTTATGATGAGCCCAACATTTCTCTATTCCTGAATACATGTGTGCATGAAACAGGCATGGAGAACGGCAGAATTCAATGGGTGGAGGGCCTTCAACTAGCTTCCGAAAGAAAATTTCGTTTTGAAAGCTCAACCTACATCGATTGCTCCGGGGATGGAATTGTTGGATACCAAGCAGGTGCTCACTTCCGATGGGGAAGAGAGGCGAAGCATGAATACCAGGAGGAGCTCGCTCCAGAAGTGGCGGATCATTACACCATGGGCGATACGATTCTGTTTCAAGCCCGTGACGTAAACTATGCCGTTCCTTACAAAAGGCCAGGCTTTGCGTATGATATTACGAAGCTGGAGTTTTTTGATAGTATCAGAAAAGGATTAAACCATCGGTCTTTTCCAAGGAAAATCAACGGGCTTGGCGGATTGTGGTGGCTGGAATACGGCGGACATATGGATATTATCAAGAATAATGAAGACATCGCCTTGGAACTGCGGAAATTGGTGTACGGGATCTGGGATTATATCAAAAATAGCGGTGAGTTTGATGATGTAGACAATCTCATCCTGGATTATGTATGCCCGATTCCGGGAAAGCGAGAGTCGAGACGGTTTATAGGTAAACACATGCTGTCTCAGAACGATCTTACAACAAAGACTCATTTCGAAGATGCGGTATCCGTCGGAGGCTGGTATATGGATCTGCATGCAAATAAAGGCATCTACGATGAAGGGCCGGCTACAGCATGGAATTTTGTGCCGGGATTGTATAATATCCCGTTTCGCAGCTTATTTTCACGCAATATTCCTAATCTCATGTTCGCTGGCCGTAATATAAGCGCTACACATGTGGCTTTTGGATCTACAAGGGTGATGGCAACCTGTGGTTGTATGGGGCAGGCGGTAGGAACGGCTGCTGCGTTATGCGTAAAATATGATACAGACCCCGCGGCCATCGTCAAAGCCCATATGGGTGAGCTTCAGGCGCAGCTGCTTCGAGACGGGCAAACAATTGTAGGGCTTCAAGAGCCGTTAGATCCTTATTTCGCAGACGGATTAACGATTCGTGCCTCGTCTCAGCGAAGCTATGAACAACTTCATACAACCGAAGAGATCTCCTTGGAGAACGCGTTATGTTTGGTCTTGCCGATTCAGACACCCGTGGTTGAAAGCGTGCAGATCAAAATCAAAAATAGATCCGAGCATTCGGAAACGTTGCAAGTGAAGCTGTTTGGTGGGGATCGAAAGGAAAACTATATTCCCACCAGCGAGCTGAAGGGCTACAACTTGGTGATTTCAGCGGGTCACGATGACTGGATTACACTGGACCTCAACTGCAAGAAGCCAGAAAACGACAAAATCTACATCGTATTGGAAGGTACAGCGAGCCTTGCCGTGTATGGCAATGAAGAGAAAATGACTGGAGCGGTGAGCTTCCTTTATAGACCGGAAGAGCCATCCAGGCTGAAGAAACTTAATAAGAGCATTTGCTTCAAGGATCTGCTACCATCCCAGGATATGTATAATCCCGCGAATGTCGTCAACGGCTTCTCCAGACCTTATGGTCTGCCGAACAGCTGGATTTCGGAACGTACGGAAGGACAGGAATGGTTGGAATTTGGTTTTGCAAGCCCCAAGAATCTGGATGAAATCCATCTTGTTTTCAATTCGCAGCTGAATTTGGAGCATTTCGATGATCCAATCGAGTCGTTGATCCAAGATTATGATGTGACTTTAACTTTAGAAGACGGAACCGAGAGTGTAACTAAAGTCCGTGGGAATTATCTTTCGTTGAACAAACATCAGGTGTTTGCACAAGGTGTAACCCACATCCGGTTTGATTTCTGTGCAACGTATGGTTCGCCTTATTATGAAGTGTTTGCTGTAAAACTTTATGCTCCTAATAACGCTAAGTGAGGGCGGGTGAAGTCGTGATGAAGGAATTTTTCCCACGAAGAGGGCTACCTAATGTCATTCAGAAGTTGGAAAATGGTGAAACCGTGACCATCGTTTATTTCGGCGGTAGTAATACACGTTCGAAAGGATATAGGGTCATGACGGCGGATTGGCTGCGAGGGCAATATCCCCATGCCGATATCCACGCTGTGAACGCAGGCATTGATGGGACAGGATCGGACCTCGGCTGCGCCCGTTTAGAGACAGATGTGCTTCGTCATCAGCCTGATCTCGTATTTGTTGAATTCGTTGGCAACGATGGCGGAGTGCCCGAATCCAAGGCGCGGATCGAAGGCATTGTCCGACAGATTCGCAAGCGCAGCCGGTTTATCGATATCCTGTTTGTATATACGATCAAGGAGCGGGATTTGACCTCATTTCAATCCGGCGAATACCAGAAGGGCGCTCTTATGCAAGAGGAAGTCGCCGACTATTACGGCATTCCTTCGATTCATCTGGGCGTAGCGGTCAGTCAATTGGTTTCGGATGGAAAGCTTATTTTTACTTCAAGGGCAGACGTATCCATCCCCGGAGCAGTTATTTTCACGCATGATTCGATCCATCCAACGATCCCCAAAGGACATCAGATTTACACCGATACAATCACCCGGTCGTTTGAGAAAATCAGAGAACTTCGAGATCACGTGGGAAAAGTCGAACATCACTTGCCGCAGGACCCCTTGGTCCCGGCCAATCCTTGGGAGTATGCAACCATGTTGCCACTGGATCGTCTTACTCATTTTTCCGCAGGGTGGTCTTACATGACCTCTGATGATTTTCCTTTAGTGCGTGAGTATGATTGGTTGTTCCCCGGATTATGGCGAGCAGTTGATGCCGGAGAGGCGATCACAGTGGAGTTTGAGGGAACCCACATCGGCTTATTTGATATCGGGGGGCCGGATTCTGGCCGATTGAAGGTGTCGGTGGATGGAGGAGAACCCTTCCTTATTGATCGATTCACGCTCTACAACGATCATAATAGAAATCAATATATTTTCTTGCCGGAGCTACCAAATGGGAAACATACAGTTCTCTTCGAGATCGATCACGAGAAAACTGACAAAGCGGCCGTGTTTGAGGCAAGTGGCAATGAACGAGGTATGGAACATGTTCGGCAACATCCAGCTTGGTATGATCAAACCGTCATTCAGCTTGGAAAGTTGTTATTGGTGCAGCCGCCTTTATAATTGATAAGTCCTCTTGCAACACTTGGAAGACCTATATTCTATCTGACTGCTACTGAGCAATCAATTAGGATGTAGGTTTCTTTTTTTACTTAAAATCGTATAAGAAATTCTTAAAATGAAAGAAATATCACCGTAATCTAACATGCTAAGATAAAAACGACAGAGCGGGATTAGGCAGAAGGGAAGGTTAAGTGCTTTTTTACGATCATTAGAGCAAAAGGTAACTCATTTTTGGAAGCGTTATCATTATGAGGAGAGGCTGTGAATTGTATGGTCAAAAGGAAGCTGTTTTTCTTCATCGTTTTCATGTTGACGGTCGTAGTTCCTTCCAGCCTGATCGGAATAAGGACCGCTTATGCGGAGACCTTACCTTATCAGACGATTATCATCGATGACGGGAGTATCAAGATCAATGATGTTGTGACACCTGATGCGGGTAACAAGAACAATGGATATGCGGCTCCGAATTGGACTACAAGCACAGGGGTGAAGGGGTATGATCTTTCCAGCACCAAATATACGAGTACAGCAGGCAGAACGATAACATGGAATCCACGCTTGGAAGCAGGAACGGCGAAAATATCGTTCTATAAGCTAGATTGGGCGGATAAGGCTGATAGCAATGTAAAAATCGAAATTGTTCATAATGGAACAACGGATGTAGTCTTTATGGATCTAAGACCCTCATCTGGCGCTCCAGCAGGGTGGGTTGATTTGGGAGAGTACTATTTTTCTGGAGTTGGTGAAGAATTCGTTCAATTGACCCGTTCTACCGGCACCACAAACACGATCCTTACACGCGCGGATGCGGTCAAGTTCGAAGGGAATATAACGCAGAAAGAGCCACATAAGACAATCATCATTGATGATGGAAGCCTCACAATTGATCATGTCGTTACGGTTGATTCCGGCAACGCTAATAACGGATTCTCTGCTCCATATTGGAGCACAAGCGCGGGAGTGAAGGGATACAATAATTCCAGTTCCAAATTTACAGACGCTGTAGGTAGAAGCATCACCTGGAATCCACGCTTGGAAGCAGGGACGGCGAGAATATCGTTCTATAAGCTGGATTGGGCGGATAAAGCAGATAGTAATGTGAAAATTGAGATTGTTCATAACGGGATTACGGATGTTAAGTTTATGGATCTAAGACCTTCGTCAGGTCCATCGGTTGGATGGGTAGATCTGGGGGAGTATGAGTTTAGTGGTAATGATAGCGAATTTGTCAGGCTGACTCGAACACAGCCTTCTACGGGTACAATTATTACGCGGGCTGATGCAGTCAAGTTCGAGGGGAATATCCGTCAACAGGCACCACCGTTGCCCCCGCTGCGGAGCCGCACATTAACAAATCTCAGTTACACAGAGAAAGGCAGCATCGAAAATGATAACTATAAGGCGACCTTCTATGAAGCGGCATGGGATGAAGGTAAATCCATCGTGCGTGACATGTTCTACAAAAACACAGAGACAGGGAACTGGGTTCCAATCAATAATGAATCGGAAAGACTTGAGGAACAATGGGTTTTATTGGACGGGAATGCGGGGAGCCGAACCAATTACTATGATACGATGAACAAACGCTGGATTACATTCGACGGGGTCCATTTTCCCGACAGCCACACGGCGGTATTGACCGATTCTACGCATGGCAGTGATTACGATTTTGAAGTGAACTGGTCCATGGCAGGGGATAAACCAGATGTTTCTTTTGCCTTTACGCCTCGCCGCGATGGCAATTATGTGATTGGATATCAGTCCTTCACAACAGAGGCAGTCTCGGGCATCAATGAAGTGTTAAATGGATTCCGGTCACATGCCAAAATGGTAGGTACAGTGGAATCAACAAGTTTAAGAGAGCTGAGCGCTCCGATGAGCCTGGTTGAGAAAAAAGATGGTTCGGGAAATCCATTAACGTATGGCGTATTTGTACCTTCGGCAGAGCTTCCGGTTGAATTTGAACCGACGGGAGGTGTGACGAAACAACGGCTTGGCATGAGCCTGGTCAACAACGAAGGCAGTGTGCAACCAATCCTGTATGCCCCTCAATTAGGGACTTATTCGCAAATGACCGCAGAAAGCACGTATCAATTTCATATGGGGCTAATCGCTCAAAAAAGCAATCTATATGAGTCCTACGTGGATATTCTTCGCAATGAGTACGATTATTCGGCATACCGGGAAAATGTGTCAGATCAGTCGCTTACTGACGCGATGTTTAATATGATTGATCTCCTTAAAATTGAGCCGCAAGGGGACGACTCTGTGAATTATGTCCCATCACCCAGCGGGTGGTGGAGCCGTGCCAAGGGTTTTATAGATATCGAAAACGAGGATAGCGTCCGAACAAGCTCAAATGCAGTTCTTTTGGGAGCTTATTATTTAACTGGGGATGACCAGCTATACGATACGAGAGCACTGCCGTCCGTCCAGTATGGCCTATCGCGAAATGGTATTGGTTGGTCGCCAACGCAGAAGAAAGTATACGGTGTGCCTTCCTTATGGAAAATGGCTACTCTGCCATTTGATGTTTCAAGCGTAGCGGCTGTTAATCAGATGATGGGCACTACAGCTGGTATTGGGGCGCTGGCACAGGAAGAATACCTCGTACGTGACCCGGATCAGAAAGACCGCGGGCCTGTCATTCAGCCCCTGATGATGTATCGGATGACGGGAGATGCACAGTATTTGCAAGCTGCGAAGGATGCAGCCGACAGTTATATCGCGCAACATATTGATACGCCTGCATCAGTCGATGTGAGTAAAAATGAGTTCATTTATTATTATAGCAAGCTGTGGATGGAGATCTTGGAGCTATATGAGGAAACTCAGGATCCCAAATACTTGGATGCCGCCTATAAAGAAGCCAAACGCTATGCGACCATGTTTGTTGCTCGTCCAGTTCCTGAAGGTAACGTTACAATTCCTCAGCCGGAGACATATAATTACGCCGAGTCGTTCCATTGGCCGGAAAGTGGTAAATTTCAATATCCGAGACTCAAGCTTCCCGAAGATATTGCCGGAGGTGTTCAAGCGGAGCGTTGGCTTATTTCACCGAGCGGATTGACGTTTGAAGCAGGAAGTACAACCGGCTATTATCGGATGAATGCTCAGGAAGCTCCGTTCATGCTGAGATTGTCGCTCTATACAGGGGATGAACTGCTGCAGGATATTGCTCATAATGCGGTTATTGGACGATATTCCAGTTATCCAGGTTATTATTATAAGGGTTTCGCCGTTAGTCAACTTGAACCAGACTTTCCTCTGGAAGGCCCCAGCGGGGCTACATCCATCTATTATCACCATATCCCGGGGCAGCTCGGGCAAACGATGGATTATTTGATCAGCGAACAATCATTGAAATCAAACGGCAGTATTACGTTTCCTTCCGTTTTTGAAACGAATTTTTTATGGTTTAAATATCACCTCTATGGGAATAAACCAGGTCAATTTTATGGTAACTCCGACGTTTGGCTATGGATGCCCAAGGGGATTATTAAGACCAACCATCCTCAATTGAATTGGATAACGGGTGAGAGCGGGGATAAATTTTACATCGGGCTAAGCAACGCATCGTCAGAAGAAGTTCAGACTCCAATTGAATTAAACGAACATATCATTGGATTCAATCCGGCGCAGGATTATACCGTAACGATCATCCGCGACAATGGCACACCAGAGCAAACGGTAATGAGTGGTGGAATCATTCAAGCCACGGTTTCAGGTAAGGGCATCACCGCGATCATTGTAGAAGGACTTAACATTAATGTGCCGCTACATCAGGTCAGAACGGCAGATACATCGGATGCAAGTTATTTCTTTGATACCCACAGTCCAATTGATGCGGTTAAAGGCATGCTCATCGTTAAGCCCGACGAAACGGTTTATGATGCTTATGTGCAGGCCAAAACGACAAAACCAGCGACAATCCATTATTCCTTGGATGGCGGGGCCACGTACACGACCATCCCAGATACGATCTATCCGATGGAATGGTCGATACGAGTGAATGATTTATCCCAAACTTTCACGTATTACGTGGAATCGGAGGGGAAACAGACCCGTAAGCGGACACTCTATCTGCCGGATCAGGTATCGGAAACTCCAGTTCAACCCGATGGGCAGGATAGCTCAACCATCATCGTGGATAATACGGAGGCGGAGACAGAAGGCGTCTGGATAAGGGATACGACGGCTAACGATTATTATTATGATAACTATGTGTATGCCAAATCTACGACCGGCACAGCGACAAGTAAAATGAGATGGCGGCCTGAGCTTCCAGAAAGTGTCACTTACAGTGTGTATTATAAGATTCCGCAAATCACGGCTGCGAGTGAAAATTGGGCAACAAATGTCTCATTTACCGTTTATCATAGCGGCGGCTCCGATACGGTGACAGTTGATGAGACAACAGCGAATGGTACTTGGGTGCACCTGGGGGATTATCCTTTTGCTGCAGGCGATAGCGGGTACGTGGAACTAACCAATAAGGCCAATAAGTCCAGAGTCGTTGCCGATGCAATCATGTGGGTGGACCCAAACAGGGTACCGCAATTGGAGTCTGCTGTGATCCTGTCCGATCGGAAGGAACTGCAGATGACTCAAACCGCACAACTGAGCGTAACCGGTTATTTGGATAACGGTTTGGTCGGTGATCTTACACAGGCCGATGTGCAGTATTTCGTTGATCGTACGGATCTGGCCGAAGTGAATAGCAGTGGGGTGTTGACCCTTCTTAATCTTGATGGAGACACGGATCACATTGAGGTATGGGCTACGGTTACGATTGACGGAGTGACCTTAACCACACCACCTTTGAACATCACGATCAGGGACCTAACGGTTATCGTGGACAGTACAAATACAACAGGGTTATACACGACAGAAGGTTCGTGGAGCCAAAGCAATTTAGCTGGATACAAAATTGGGGTTAAATCCCGCTATTCAACAGTTCAAGGCTCATCAGCAACGTGGAAAGGCGAGTTTCCAGAAGGTAAATATACGGTCTCGATCTATAAACTCGTCCATACGACAGCAAACGATAACAATGTCAAAGTGGAAGTGAAACATAAAGCGGGTACCGAGGTCACCTATATCGATGCAACGGTCGGCTCATCGGGTTGGGTTAATCTGGGGACGTTCGACTTTACGGGCGACGGTAGCGAGTATGTTCGATTAACCAGGGTTACGCCTACAACGGTAGACCCGCCAACGCTTCCTGCGGATATGATCTATACGAGGGTTGACGCAGTTATGTTCGAACGGCATTCAAATGATTCGGAGCCGCTTGCCAATGAAGCGCCAGTTGAACCGACACTTTCTGAATCAGAGCAGTGAATTATGAATGGAAGTGGAACAACGGTAAGTGATGTTATACAAATTATTGTAAAATAACGCTAAGAGCCGAGTGGATCAAAACGATCCATTTGGCTCTTTTTGTCTAAGTGCAAGAAAGTGTGTTTACAAGGGAAGGCAGTCGGCCACCTTCCTCTTACCACCCATTAATCACTTAAGTTTGCCAAATCCAACTTTTTTGGATTCTTGTAAAAAAATTGCCGCGTTCAGATTATGTTTCGTCACACTCAAAACGTTTCTCTAGACCCACACAAATCTTCAATGGTACCATCATACACGTGCTTGAATTGAAGATTGCAGGAGGATATCATGTGGATCAACTTAAATACGATAATCTAAAGCTGGGGGAGCGCGGAGCTATCATCAGCATTATCGCCTACATAGGTTTGACCGTATTAAAACTGATCGTTGGCAATATGGCCGGATCAGAAGCGCTCAAGGCGGATGGATTAAACAATGCCACCGATATTGTGGCCTCAATAGCTGTACTGATCGGTTTGAAGCTTGCCCAACGACCAGCCGACACAGATCATACATATGGTCACTGGAGAGCAGAGACCGTTGCGTCACTTGTTGCTTCTTTCATTATGATGGCAGTAGGTTTACAAGTACTGTTTCAAGCCATTGGTTCTGTGTTTCAGGGTAAACATGAATCTCCGGATATCATCGCTGGGTACACAGGCATTTTCTGCGCAGTTATCATGTATCTGGTCTATCGCTATAACAAGAGACTTGCTACTCGTATTAAAAGTCAGGCAGTCATGGCTGCAGCTCGAGATAATATCTCCGATGCCTGGGTGAGCACCGGTACGGTCATTGGGATCGTGGGTTCCCAGTTCGGCCTCCCATGGCTGGACCCTGTAACGGCTGTCATCGTAGGTTTCCTGATCTGCAAGACCGCTTGGGACATTTTCAAGGAAGCCACACATCATCTGACGGATGGTTTTGATGTTGAACTGATTCAGGAGTACAAAAAAACGATTGCCGGAATTGACAGCGTAGAGACAGTTAAAGACGTGAGAGCGCGGAACTATGGCAATAACGTTGTAGTAGACGTTGTCATAACAGTTGATGCTGAGCTGGATCTTCAACAAGCACACGATATCTGTACAGACGTGGAGAACGAGTTAATGGAGGAACATGACGTATACACCGTTCACGTTCATGTGGAACCTGATACGTTGGAAGAGTGCATTTAAACTCAGGATTATAAAAGAGCGACTCGGCAAAGCAAAAAAACCAGTGAGCTTTAATTATTCACTGGTTTTTGCTGATTTCAATTTTCATTTTTAAAAGAATACGCGCGTTGTTTATCCCATACATGACTATCTCGGCAAATTGTAGGTAATCAGATTGTTATATTTATCCGCATGTTTCTGTTCGTCCAGGATGATCCCCCACACCGTGTCTTTATATATGCCATAAGGGAGACCAAACCATATTTTTCTATACTTTTCCACGGCCGCCAATTCACCCTGAAACGCCTTTTGCAGTCCGGCAAGATAAGAGGTGACCGTTTCAACCGGCTCACTGCTTATGCCCGTAATCTCCTGACCTGTCAGATCCTTGTACATTTGGCGGAACATTTGATTATGTCCTCGTTCATCATTGCGGATGCTCGTGATGATGGCAGCCTGATTGGCATCGGGCGACAACTGAATCAGTGAATCATAGAACACCTCATCGTTTCGTTCTCCTTGCACAGCCGTTTTGATTAATTCAAGTGCTTCGGCTGATGATGTTGCCCATACCGGAGTAAAAGTGTACCTGTAACCATAAGGATATGCCACATACATTACGAATCCCTCCAAGACAAATATGAGTTAAGATATGCACGTATGCCCATCAGCGTTAACCCATATCATCTGTCCTGCCTTATTAGTGGAAAGCTTCAGTAAAACTTCACTTGGTATACCTCAATATTTTACTGTAACCATAAGCAAGAACAAATGGCAGGAGGTATGACACAAAGGTCCAAATTATGTTCCATCCATTAAAATAAATGACATGCCCCATCATTTTGGCAACCCATTCGATTAATGTCAGCGACAATGATGCAACAAGAATCGCCAACCATGGCTTGGCGCCTTTTTCTGAAATCATATACATCATCAGGCAACCAGCGATCGGATAGACTCCAAGATCCATTGGAAGAGCAGCCAAGGATTGATTATGAGTATTTGGCATAATATTCCAAAAGTAATTAAATCCGATATTGTTGATGGATGCTGAAATAGCCACACCAAGTGGATAATATAGAATAAGGATTGTAAAGTTCCGACGCAGAATCCATACACCCAATATAATGGGAATGACCATACCCAACAGAATGTTTCCTAACATGCCATTTTCCTCCAAAGCTTTGTTACTTCTGTAGTTTCACTATAAGCCGCATCAGCATTTATCGGATTTCTCTCACTTCAATACAAGTGGTGTTGTATAAGTTAACCAACTCCATGGGATATAATGCATATTAGCAAATTCGAAATAGGCTTGTGTGAGTCCAAACGTTAAAAAGGCCGCTTATCCAACAAGGGTAAGCGACCTTTTTTAGCGCATTTAGTAAACTTACATTAATGCAGTTTAAATTCGTTTAAAAACGGAGCAGCTTATCCACATGATTCATATGTTCCAGATTACGAATAAACTCGTATCGTTCTTGTTTTGTTCCATTAAATGGTGTTTCTAAAAGAAATTGATTGAATTTCTGTTCAAGCATATTCCAGCCAAACGGAGTTTCCATATCGCCTAGAGGTACAGGCATCCACCGTTCATATATATTGCCATCATGTGTTGTTATAACAACATGGGCAGCGCAAAAATGAGTTGGATGATCAGCCAGATATTGCTGCACTTCATCATCCAGGGTTACTGTAATTTTTTGCACCAGTTCCTGAACCTCCGGATCGGTAAAGCTATTGAATATTAATTCCTCTGAGTCCATACGACCGTATTTGAGAGCCACGGCTGAAGTGAATTGTGTGCTGGCCTGTGCTCCGATTGCGGTCTTAGGCTTAGGATTCGTCAGACGATATACAAATGAAGAGGTCCTCACATCAACAGACTTGATCTTGGATGGTGTTAAACTATAGTCTTCGCGAAGTTCCAACATAGCATCCAGAGTGGCGTGTAATCCACGCTGGCAGGCATGACGTTTGAAATAAATGTAAGTCACTTTAAAATCAGTTCCCAGTCCTTCCAGCACATGACTTGTGTCACAATGCCCGCTTGTTCCTTTGAAGGCCTGGAAGAATCCATATTTTCCTTCCAAAGCTGCATCAGGACCCGTGAAACCACAGGATGCCAGTCTCACGGCCCTTAATCCGGTCAATGCCGCCCAGCCACTGCATAAAATTTTCCCTGAAGTTCCATCATTCTGATATTCAATCAAACCTCCTGTGAACAGAGAAGCAATCCCCATCGCATCCTTGGTCTGCTTGGCATCTGCATTTGTTAATTTACTTACCAAGGCCGCTGCTGCGACAGCGCCGCATACCCCGGTAGCATCAAATCCTCTTTCCCGGTACATAAATGGATTGATCGCTTCGCCTAACCTAGCATATACGTCATAAGCCGCAACAATGGCGGTGATCATCTGTTTCCCATCGTTTCGGTGGAGCTGAGCCATACTTAGCAGGAGCGGAACAAGCACAGATCCAGGGTGGCCCATGGCGTGGCGATAGCCGTCATCCAGGTCTGCACAACGTGCCATCATGGTATGAATGAAGACAGCATGATCTGTGCTAGTGCGGACATCCTGTTCACCAATCAATGAGACCAAGTCTTCATTTTTAATAATAGAGTCTGCCAATCTTGCGTATTCCAAAATACGTTCACTTGTTTCAGAGTATCGACCAAATACCATATTACCGTAAGAGTCCAGTATTACCTGTTTACCTACTTCGATAGCCCTCTCGGAGAGATCATCAAATTGAAGACGGGTTATGTAGTTGGCAAGTTCTACATTCATATGATTCACAACAGTTCACCTCGTTATTTTGACTTCAATCCGCAAATACACGGG
This sequence comes from Paenibacillus sp. FSL K6-1122, assembly GCF_037977015.1. NCBI lineage: Bacteria > Bacillati > Bacillota > Bacilli > Caryophanales > Paenibacillaceae > Paenibacillus > Paenibacillus sp. FSL K6-1122. Next base: position 3,768,233 of record NZ_CP150272.1, read on the forward strand.
AAGTTTACATAACAGAAATATAAAGTTGTCATGATGTTGAACTCAAGCACAAGTTAACTGCACTAACTCAACTTTTGTATGCACATAAGTAATTGAACGCCAATATGATTCAATTGCTTTGATGTAATGAAGGGGTGCAATAACGTTTGACTATTTTTTTAAAATCCTCTACGTAAGAGGGGAAAATTTTAGATTTGTGATAGATCAATGCGAGCGGGTGAAGATAGGAAAAATCAGCGATTGGAAATACATGAAGGTGAGAATTCGTATGATTAGACTCATTTAATGCATGAATCCCTGAAAGATACATCGTTAATGAAAAACTGGCCGCGTAATCCTCAGCACACAAAAGGTGATGGATATCCGGTTGCGTCAATTCGTTAATACAATGCAGGGATATGTTACGTTCAGCGAGATGTTTATCGAGCAAAATACGGGAATTGAAGTTTTTCTTATTCAGAACAAAGGGGACATGTTGAAACAGACTCAAATCCGCGCCCTGATTAAATGTTTCGATGCACTCGGGATATTGATCAGGGAAATACTGCTTGAGCAAATTGTCCGAGATCACCATGTACATCTGCTCAAGCAGAATCGTTTCATACTTTACATTTTGCGTTACGATATTGTCCACACCCGAGAGGAACAGATCCAGTGAATTGTTTAACACCATCTCCTGCATTTGCGGTGAGGTTGTACGATGAATTTTAAGCTCCACTTTGGGATGCAGGGCATAAAATTCTTTTAATAATTTCGGCACGATAATGGGATAGCGCCCTTCGGTAACGCCAAAATGAATCGTGCCTGACTTATCCTCTTTAAGATCAGTAAGTTGATTCTCCATGTTTTGATCCAGCAGCTCAATTTGACGAAGCGTATCTTGCATAATTTTCCCCGCTGCTGTCAGCGCAATTTTAGGTTTTCTTTCGAAGAACGCAACACCATGTTTTTCTTCCAAGCTTTTTAGGTATTTGCTGAGTGATTGATGGGAAATATATAGTCGTTTCGCTGCATTGGAAATGTTTAACTCTTCGGACAGAACCAAAAAATATTTATAGTTATTAAGCATGCATACCTCCTGAGGTAATCTTCTGTGTGACTCTGATGTAAACACTATAGATGCAACACGGTTAAAGATCATCATACTGCAACTATTAGTTACATACAAGCAATCTAAATGTGCTTTGGGGTTGCGAATATCTATGATAAATTATGAATGTATTCACGATGTCCATAGCGGTGTAAGCGTGAGCAATATGCAAATGTCTGCTCCAAAATATAATTAACAGGAGGTTATGTGCGTGAGTAAAGTTGCAGTTCTATTAGCAGAAGGATTTGAAGAAAGTGAGACCCTGACGATTGTTGATATTTTGAGAAGAGCACATATCGAATGTCACATGATTAGTACAGCGGGTGAAATGGTTTGTGGTAGTCATGACATCGTGGTCAAGGCTGATGCGCTTATCAGTGAAGATGTTAAAACTTACGATATGATCGTACTTCCTGGAGGAATGCCTGGGGCCGCTAATCTTCGTGATGATGACCGTGTAATTCAACTTATTCAGGAAATGAATCAGTCCGGCAAATATGTAGCAGCCATGTGTGCAGCACCTCTTGCACTAGGCAAAGCAGGTGTGTTGGAGAACAAAAATTTTACCGCTTATGTAGGTTATGATCAGAAAATTGAAACGAGCGGTACTTTTAAAGAAGATATTGTTGTTAAAGATGGAAATCTGATTACAAGCCGTGGCCCTGCGACGTCTTATGCTTTCGCTTTTGCATTAGTGGATGCCTTAGGCGGAGACAGTATGGCTGTCAAAAATCGTATGGTTTATTTCAATGCATTTGATGCTGAATAGGAGGGAACTGAAATGACGAATAAAGTAGCAGTATTGATGGCGGAAGGTTACGAAGAGGGAGAAACGCTGACGATTGTTGATATTTTGAGAAGAGCTGGATTAACCTGTGACACGTTTTATTTTGGCGATAAGCTGGTTAAGGGCATGCACGGCATCTTTGTAGAAGCAGACAAACCTTTTGGCGAAGAAGTAAAGCAGTATGACATGATCGTTCTGCCGGGAGGCCGCCCAGGTGGACAAAACCTGAAGGTAAATCCGGATGTGATTGACATGGTGCAGTACTTCAATCAGAACAATAAGTACATTGGCGCAATGTGTTCCGGTACGGTGGTACTGTCCGATGCAAAGGTCATTGAGGGCAAACAGGTAACAGGTTATGTAGGGTACGCTGAGAAATTGATTGGCGGCATCTTCAAGGATGAAGTCGTCGTAGCTGACCAGAATCTCGTTACAAGCCAAGGGCCTGCAACACCTTATCCATTTGCATACAAAATTGCAGAAATCTTCGGCAAAGATACATCAGGCCTACGTGAAAAGATGTTATACAACTTTGCCGGAGGCAAGTAAAGACAGCTAAGAGGGCGGGGGAATCATATGAAAACAGAGGAATTGGCTAAGGAGATTATCGCTAACATTGGACAGGATAATATTACGTATGCCACGCATTGTGCAACCAGATTGAGATTCAACGTAAAAGATGAGTCTCAGGTTAACTTGAAAGCGCTTGATCGACTGGAAGGTGTCCTGCGAGCCCAGTTTAACAGCGGTCAGTTACAGATCATCATTGGCGCAAAAGTGAAAAGCGTTTTTGACGCAGTAAGTGAAAAGCTTGACTTGGAAAATCAGGACATTGAAGTGAAAGCAGTACAACAAAAAAAGAATGTGATTTCCCGAGTCGTGGAAACGGTGGCAGGTATATTCGGGCCAGTCATTCCAGTGTTGATTGGGTGCGGTATGGTGAAGTCTGTGCTTGCAATCCTGACGACAATGAATCTTCTTGAGACAACAAGTGGTGCGTACCAAACCTTTAGTCTGATTAGCGATCTTATTTTCTATTTTTTCCCCTTCTTCCTTGCAGTCAGCGCGGCCAAGAAGTTCAAAACCAACGAATATCTGGCTGTGGCCCTTGCCGGGGCTTACATGTATCCCACCATTATGGAAGGTGCAGCAAAAGTGGCAGAGACGGGTGTTACCAGTTTAAGCTTTTTCGGCCTTCCATTATTGCTCGTGAACTATAAATCAACGATCATTCCGATTATTATTTCGGTTTGGGTGATGAGCTACGTTTACCGGTTTGTTAATAAGCGAATACCCGATATGTTTAAAATTTTGTTTGTGCCGATGATTGTGTTGTTCATTATGGTTCCACTTGGATTAATTGTTTTCGGACCTTTAGGAACCTACTTCGGCAGTGGAGTTGCTCAAATTGTAACGTATTTGTATACGGTGAATGGCGTCATTGGTGCATTTTTATTTGGAACATTCAGACCCCTTCTAATTATATTTGGCATGCATTACGCGATTACTCCAATTAACAGCCAGCTGATTGCTGAATATGGATACTCGGTAATTTCACCTGCGAACTTGACTGGAAATCTGGCTCAAGCCGGGGCATGTATTGGTGTATTCCTCTTATTGAAACATAAAGCGAGCAAATCCAGTGCTTTATCCAGTGGTGTAACGGCGATGTTTGGTATTACCGAACCGGCTATCTTCGGATTCAACCTTAAGTACAAGCGTCCTTTTATCTGTGCGATGCTTGCAGGAGGTATCGGAGCAGCTTACATCAATTTCTGGGGTGGAGGAGCAACGGCTCTGATTCTGCCAGGTATCCTGGCCTTGCCAACCTATATCGCTGACAGTTATATACACATCATTATCGGGATAGCAATCAGCATTACGCTTGCACTGGTTGCCGTCTTGATCTGGGGAATTGAAGAAGAGATTCCAGCTCCAGTTACTGCAAGTGTTGGCAATGGAACAGATGCTTCTGCTGCCGCTAATGTGATTACGTCGACCTCAGAATCCCATGCTTTGACTCGACCAACCGGAACACTAATCATTGGCTCTCCGATTAACGGGATAGTTAAAAATATAACTGAAATCGACGATCCCATCTTTGCTCTGGGGAGCGGTGCTGCAGTTGAATCAATCGATGGCAAAGTATACGCGCCATTTGACGGTAAAGTTGTATCGCTGTTCCCAACCAAACATGCCATTGGACTGATGTCGAATGAGGGTGTGGAAATGCTTGTTCATGTAGGGATAAATACAGTCAAGTTGAAAGGAAAGCATTTCACGGCTTATGTGCAGCAGGATCAGGTGATTAAGCAAGGAGATCTGCTGATCGAATATGATCATGAAGCTATTCGGGCAGCAGGATTTGATACGGTCGTGCCCATCATTATATCGAATACTTTTGAATATCAGAGTGTTGAGCAGATTGCTGAGGATCGGGTTGTCCAAAACGAAGCACTGTTACGCATTCACGCTTAGAGGTGGTAAATATGAGTAAATTATCTGAAGACTTTCTTTGGGGAGGCGCTGCAGCGGCCAACCAGTTAGAAGGTGGATGGAATGAGCGCGGCAAAGGAGTCAGTGTTGCAGATGTCATGACAGCAGCAACACATGGCTTGGAGCGAAGAATTACACAGGGAATTGAGGAGAATGTATATTACCCTAGTCATCAGGCTAGTGATTTTTATACAAGATACAAGGAAGATATTCAGTTGTTTCATGAGATGGGATTCAAATGCTTTCGAACCAGCATCGCGTGGACACGGATATTTCCAAACGGAGATGAGACGGAACCGAATGAGGAAGGTCTGCAATTCTATGATGACTTGTTTGACAGCTGTTTGGCATACGGGATTCAGCCAGTAGTCACCATATCTCACTTCGAAATGCCATATCATCTAGTGACGGAATATGGGGGATGGCGCAATCGTAAATTGATTGACTTTTATTTAAACTTCTGCGAAGCAGTCTACACCAGATATCGGACAAAGGTTAAGTACTGGATGACGTTTAACGAAATCAATATGATTGTGCGCAAGCCATGGAAGCCAGGAGGCATTCAGTGGAACGATGGGGAAAACAAACTTCAGACCATGTACCAGGCTGCGCATTATATGCTGATAGCCAGTGCCAAAGCAGTCAAGCTTGGTAAAGAGATCAACCCGGACTTTATGATCGGCGGCATGTTCCTTCATCCAACATCATACGCAGCTACATGCGACCCTGATGATGTGCTTGCCCAGGTCAAAAAACTTCAACAAGCTTACTTCTTTCTCGATGTACATGTCAGAGGCAAATATCCACGCTCATATTATGGGTTCCTGAAGCAGCATCAATTGGAAATTGAAACTGCTCCTGAGGATGAATTGATTCTGAGAGAAGGAACCGTAGATTATATCGGATTCAGTTATTACTCCAGCTCTGTCGTTATGGCTAATCCAACCGATCAGGACAAGAGTGAGGGGAATGAAATAAGCGGTTATAAAAATCCGCTCTTGCCTGCCAGTGAATGGGGATGGCAAATTGATCCGGTAGGTCTCCGGATTACATTAAACTGGCTGTATGATAAGTATCAGATCCCGCTATTTATTGTAGAGAATGGTTTAGGCGCAGTGGATACGCTCGAAGAGGATGGGTCAGTGCATGATCCGTATCGGATTGATTACCTTAGACAGCATGTGAGTGAGATGAAAAAAGCCATTCTGGAAGACGGGGTCGAAGTGATAGGTTACACTCCTTGGGGTTGCATTGACCTTGTCAGTGCCGGAACAGGAGAGATGAAAAAGAGATATGGCTTAATCTATGTCGATAAAGACAATGATGGGAAGGGTTCATTAAAGCGAGTTAAAAAAGATTCTTTCTACTGGTATAAAGAATGTATTAAAAGTCAAGGGAAGATAATATAACACTTCGTCAAGTACACGAATGATCAATTAAAAGCCCTTGTCTCCATCGGCAACAACTGGAGACAAGGGCTTAAGCTTTTTCAAAGTTTTACCGAAATTTATTAGGGATTTTTTTTACTGGTGCTTGCTGAGAATATCAAATATGATCTTGGCATTATCTGTGTTGTCGATCAAACCGGCGAAGCGGTGACTTGCCGGACCGTAGGCATAGACCGGAACATCTTCACCTGTATGTCCACCTGTTGTCCAGCCGGTATATGAACTGTTATCAATAATCGCTTCAATAGCATTATCAATCTTTGTTACATCCGCACTTTTGGCTGCTTCGTTCACCGATTGAATCTCTTCAGGTTTCAACTCCAGTTTGAGATAACTTTTCAGTGTTTCTTCAACCGAAGCACCTTTTGCAATTTGTGCTGCCATGAAGTCAGGTGTGCGCAGTGCAGCTTTGATTGGGTCTACGAAGAAGTTGTATTCTCCGTCTTTTCCAAGCGTAAGTCCACCCGTGGAGTGGTCGGCAGTAGCTACGACAAGTGTTTCACCGTCTTTTTTGGCAAAATCAATAGCTGCCTGAAATGCTGCTGCGAAATCATCCATTTCACTCATCGCGCCAACGATATCATTATCATGTCCTGCCCAGTCGATCTGGCTGCCTTCGACCATTAGAAAGAATCCTTTGTCGTTCGAACTGAGGCGATCAATTGCTGTATTGGTCATCTCAGCTAATGATGGAGTTGCAGCAGTACGATCAATCAACTTGTCCAGCCCTCCGTCCGCAAACAGTCCAAGAACTTGTTGATTCTTATCCGCAAGGAGAGAGGAACGATCCGTCACATAGCTGAATCCGGCCTTCTGGAACTCCTTCGTCAGATCACGACCCTCGCGTACAAAATTGGATTTCCCTCCACCCAGAAGTACATCCACCTTATGCTTGCCATTAATCAACTCATCATAATAATCGTCCGCAATTGCATCCATATTTTTTCGACTGATATCATGGGCACCAAATGCAGCTGGTGTGGCATGAGTGATCTCCGATGTAGCCACGAGTCCGGTGGACTTGCCGTTTTCTTTGGCCTGCTCAAGTACGGTTTTGACTTCCTTCTGCTCAGGGTCAACCGCAATGGCCGCATTGTATGTTTTTACACCCGCCGACATAGCCGTTGCTGCGGAAGCGGAATCCGTTACATTTTGTTTATCATCATCCGGATAGGTCATTTGTGCCCCAACAAGATAAGGGTCGAATACGGTTTTATCCATGCCCTTCGTCGAAGGATCATCTTTCATATAACGGTAGGCGGAAGTATAAGAGGTCCCCATGCCATCCCCAATGAGGAAGATGATGTTCTTGATTTGTTTTTTCTCCACACTTACAGCTTGAACGGCACTTGCTTGTCCGCCGGACAAGAGAGTAGAAGCCGATACAGCCAGAGTCAGCGCTACCGCTGGTAATACTCTTTTGGATAATTTCACAATGATTCCTCCTCGTAATATCTCAACAACAAAAATGAATGCATGAATCTATATTCATTTGTTCATCATTAAGAAGATTAGCATTTATATGTAAATGAACACCAAGAACTTTGTATACTTGAGGTAAAATAAACAAATACGGCGATAACTTTAATTTCTTTGCATGAGGAGCAAGTCAAACATTCCAATCAGGGCAATATATTTCCTGCGAAAGATTCACATGATCTTCTACATACGAGATTACAAAATATACTCATTCCGCTGTTTTTGAAGTATGATACAACATAAGTAGAACGCTTTCATTTTTATATTACTGTTAGTATACAATCAATTTCATTTTCAGGAGGCTCTTTACCATTGATCAAAACAACTCCAAATTATGATGGGTATCTCTTTGTACATTTTATTGGCGAACAACCAGACGGAGAGCAGGTTTATTTCTCCTATAGCGAGGATGGTCTTCACTGGAAGGACCTTAATGGCGGATCGCCTGTGCTGTTTTCCGACCTTGGAGAAAAGGGGGTACGGGACCCGTTTCTGGTTCGTTCAGTCAAGGATAATAAATTTTATCTGATTGCTACGGATCTCCGCATCGCAAGCGGCAAAGGATGGACTCATGCCGTTAATGCCGGGAGCCGTGACGTAATTATATGGGAATCCAGCAATCTCGTGAACTGGTCATCCCCATGGAACGTTACACTAGGTGTTGAGGGCGCTGGATGTGTCTGGGCACCAGAAGCTGTGTATGATGAAATGGCAGATGAGTTTCTTGTATTCTGGGCTTCTGCGACGCAGGAACCACAGGAGCAAGAACGAAAACAAAAAATATACAGTGCTCGCACAAAAGACTTTCGTACGTTCTCTGCATCGGAAAAATACATTGAGCGGGATAATCATATTATTGATACAACGATTCTTCCTGCGGATGGCTCTTATTATCGATACTCCAAGGATGAAACAACCAAAAACATACGGGTAGAAAAAGGAGACTCTCTCGACAAAGGGGCATTTGTTACACTTCAAGCTCCGGTACTGGAGGCTATGGCAGGTGTGGAGGGACCTCAAATCTTTAAATTCAATGACCGGGAGGAATGGTGTCTGATTGTTGATCGATTTGCTGAAGGCAAGGGTTATCTTCCTCTGCTGACTACAGATCTGGGAAGTGGAGAATTCCGAATCGTCCCTGATGGTGAATTCGATATGGGAACGACTCAAAAGCGGCATGGAAGTGTCCTGCCAATCACAGCTGAGGAGTGCAGCCGGCTTCTCGCGGCTTTTGGGGATGGTCATCAGGTGCTTCCCGGACAATATGCCGATCCTGATGTCGCACAGTTTGGGGATCGTTACTATATGTATCCGACAACAGATGGCTTCGAGGGGTGGTCAGGGACACAGTTCAAAGTGTTTTCTTCTTCAGACCTGAAGCATTGGCAAGACGAAGGTGTTATCCTTGATCTGGGAACAGAGGATGTCGCCTGGGCAACCGGTAATGCCTGGGCACCGGCAATTGCCAGCCGTAACGAAAAGTTCTATTTTTATTTCTGTGGCAAAATGCTGAACGACGAGAGTGCCATTGGCGTTGCTGTAGCAGATACACCGATTGGTCCATTTCTGGCCGAGTCGCAGCCTTTAATCACAATGGAGCAATTGAAACGTCTGGGCATTACTATGGGCCAAGCTATTGATCCCTCCATCTATGTCGAAGATGATGGAAGACCGTATCTGCTATTTGGCAATGGACATGGTGCTATTGTGGAGCTTGGTGAAGACATGATAAGTGTCGTTGAGGACACAATGAGCAATCTGGCGGGCTTGCATGATTTTCGTGAGGCGGTAACCGTGTTGAAGCAGGGTGGACTATACCATTTTACGTGGTCCTGTGATGACACAGGCAGTGAAGACTATCATGTGAATTACGGTACGGCAGAGCAGTTATATGGTCCAATTACCTATCGATACCCAATCCTGAGCAAAAATGTGGAGAAGGGCATGCTGGGAACAGGTCATCACTGTATCTTTAATGAAAATGAAACCGGTCAACTACGGATTGCCTATCACCGTTTTGTAACACCACTGTCCAGATTCTCCTCTGGAAAGGGGTATCACCGCGAAATATGTATGGACCCGCTTCTTTTTGGTAAGGACGGACTGATTCAGCCTGTTATACTCTAAAATAAGCAATTCAATTGAATCGCTATTTAATGAAGGCTTGATACAGCATGAATGCCTGTCAAATGTCGCTTTTAGCGGTTTTGGCAGGCATTTTTATCATCCACCTGGAACAAGCAAAGCCGTAGGGTTGAGCGGGTATGCGACTTATTAAACGCATTAATTCCAGAATACATTTGACAGGCGAATCAATAAATCGTATTATTACGATATAACGATTTAGGAGGAATACTTTTGAACACTCCCGCTTTTGACAGCAATAACATTAAACAGTTCGATGAACCTGCTAATCTGCTGAAAGCTCTGTCTCACCCCATTCGTTTATGCATTGTGCGGGGACTGATGATGAAAAAAAAATGTAATGTTTCTTATATGCAGGAATGTCTGGATCTTCCCCAATCAACAGTCTCACAACATCTCCAGAAACTTCGCAGTGCAGGTATTGTTGCTACGGAGCGGAATGGTCTTGAAGTGAACTATGTGCTTGCCGATCAACGGGTTGAACAGATTATTAAAACTTTATTTGAAAAGGATGATTGTGAATCATGAGCAAAAAAGTACTCATTGTTGGCGGTGTAGCTGGAGGTGCTTCTGCAGCTGCACGTCTTCGCCGTCTGGATGAACATGCCGAAATTATTATCTTTGAGAAAGGGCCCTATATCTCATTTGCCAATTGTGGTTTGCCTTATTATATAGGTGGCTCAATCGATGATCGAGAGCGTCTGCTGGTGCAAACGCCAAAAGGGATGGCAGATCGCTTTCGTATCGATGTGCGTACAAGAAGTGAGGTTGTAGCTATCGATTCGCAGAAGCGAGTTGTTAAGATACAGTCCCAGGAGCGCGGAGCATATGAAGAAAGTTATGACGAGTTGATATTGTCACCAGGTGCTAAACCGATCATTCCCGATCTGCCGGGCAAGGACAATCCACTAATTTATACCGTACGAAGTATTCCAGATATTGATCGGATCAAAGACCAAGTAAGTTCGTCTAACAACAAGTCTTCGATTGTCATAGGCGGTGGATTTATAGGTGTGGAAATGGCTGAGAATTTAAAGGAAGCTGGTCTGGATGTAACGCTGATTGAGGGGAACGCACAAGTACTCACACCCTATGATACCGAGTTAGCAGCCGCATTAGCACAGGAAATGGAGAATCATGGTGTAAACCTGCTGTTTTCCAAACGTGTTCAGGGATTTCATTCCCTAGAGCAGGGCATAGGGGTTGAACTTGCCGATGGTCATGTGTTGACAGCTGACATGGTTATTCTTGCGATAGGCGTAACGCCGGATACCTATTTTTTGAAAGATAGCGGTGTTTCGCTGGGTGCACGTGGACATATTATCGTAAATGAAGCCTTGGAAAGTAGTGTGCCACATATCTATGCTGTTGGGGATGCCATCGAAGTAACGGAAACCATTCATGGTACGAAGGCAACGATACCACTTGCCGGACCTGCCAACAAACAAGGCCGTATTGTTGCCGACCGTATCGCAGGGCTTCCTTCTACCTACAAAGGAACACAAGGTACGTCCATTATCAAAGTATTTGGAATGACCGCAGCCACGACAGGCAGTAATGAGAAAACACTACAGCGTCTCGGCGTGGAATATCAAACCGTTATCGTACACCCTGCTTCTCATGCATCGTATTATCCGGGTTCAAGTGCAATTACTCTTAAACTGCTGTTTACTCCGGAAGGCAAAATTTTAGGCGCACAAGCAGTCGGTTATGATGGAGTGGATAAACGAATTGATGATATTGCTGTAGCCATTCATTTTGGAGGACATGTCCGGGATTTAACAGAGCTTGAACTGAGTTACGCGCCTCCTTATTCGTCTGCCAAAGATCCCGTGAATATGGCTGGATATGCAGCAGAGAATATGATTACCGGACGTGTTCAGACGTTCACCTATAATCAACTGGCTGATCGTCAGCCGGGGCAGTCGATACTTCTGGATGTACGCAGTGAAATTGAGCATCAAAATGGTCATATTCCGGACTCAATCTCTATTCCAGTTGATGAGCTTCGTCAACGTTTAGATGAATTAGACCCATCCAAAGAAATTTGGCTATACTGTCAAGTCGGCTTACGTGGTTACACTGCTTCGCAAATTTTGCGTCAGCATGGTTTTAGTGTAAAAAACTTGAGTGGTGGTTATAAAACATACCGTCAAGCCCAGTTTAAGCCTGCTACATTTACTGCTGCAAAAAAAGACCGTCCTGAACCTGTGGAAAAGGAGTCTATTCCCACTGACTCAACACAGCCGCAACGTATTGATCATGAGTTGAACGTGTGCGGATTAAGTTGTCCTGGTCCGCTAATTCAGGTTAAGCAGAAAATGGATCAACTCTCGAACGGGGAAACACTTCGCGTGAAAGCTTCCGATCCAGGATTCTATGAAGATGTCAAAGCATGGGCGACAATGTCGGGTTCCACAATCTTGCAGTTGGAAAGACTGAAAGGCGGTACGATTGAGTCTGTCATTGCTAAAAATACAGCACAACCCGTATCCGATGCCCCAATCAGCGATCCTGCCAGCACGATGGTTGTTTTTAGTGGTGATCTGGACAAAGCGATCGCTTCACTCATTATTGCAAATGGGGCAGCAGCCAGTGGACGGAAAGTAACCCTATTTTTCACTTTTTGGGGATTGAGTATTATTTGCAAGCAGCAGTCGCAGAAGTTATCCAAAAATATGATCGGCCGTATGTTTGATATGATGTTACCTCGCGGGAGCCAGAAGCTTGGCATGTCTAAAATGAATATGCTTGGAGCAGGCCCGAAAATGATCCGTGGTTTGATGAAAAAACATCATGTGCCGTCGTTGGAGGAATTGATTGAGAGCGCAATTGCACAAGGAGTAGAGATCGTTGCCTGCCAAATGTCCATGGATTTAATGGGAATTCAGCGTGAAGAATTAATAGACCAAGTCAAAATTGGTGGCGTAGGTTACTATCTTGGACAAGCATCACAAGCCAATCATAATCTGTTTATTTAAAAAAATTAGTAATGCTGAGCAGGATAATTGAATGCGTACCGAGAGAATGCCACGATGAGTGGCATTTTTTTGTTCAATAAAAATGAACGTTTCATTCAAAAACGGTTCTTTGACTTACCCATAACAGCAACATAGAGTGATGACAAGGACGGTGGTTGATTTAGCTATAAAAATGAGAATCATATACACCCTTGACTTTCCCCTGTACGGGAAACTATATACTCGCATTATGTTAAAAGATTGGAGATGATATGTTGTTCAAAATCAGTGCGTTTTCCAAGCTAAGTAGGGTCTCATTAAAAACACTGCGTTATTATGACCAAATTGGCATACTTAAGCCGAGAAAGGTAGATCACGATACGGGTTACCGTTACTATTCCGCAGATCAGCTTCTCGAGCTTAACCGAATCTTCATTTATAAAGAATTGGGGTTCACGTTGCCACAAATCACACAGCTGTTACAGGAACATATTACGTTGGAGAATATTCAAGGCATGTTTAAGCTGAAAAGAAGCGAAATTCAGCAGATTATCGATACGGAACAAGCCAAACTTGTCCGGATTGAGGAACGCATGCAGCTTATAGAGGAAGAGGGGCACGTCGAAACTGGACAAGAAATTCGAATCAAAGAGGAGGGTGCTCGGCAGTTTCTTTTTCAGACAGGGTGCGGGAGGGAAGAGGATATCCCGAGTTTATTTCATCAGTTTGATCAATCATTAACAAAAGAAATGCGCCAACTGATCGACGGACCTCAGGTTGTTTTGTGGAAAGAAATCGCAGGACAAGAGGAAGAGTTCGAGTTTGAAATAGGTTACTTCTTAACCTGTGAGCTGCGATCACCTCCCGACCCATTTCAACAGCGGACTCTTCCTGCCGAGCCCATGATGGCCACCATAGCTTATCGTTCCAATGCCATCTTTGCCTGTAAAGCCTGTGTTCATCTAGCTACATGGATTGAGAATAATAACTATCAGATCAAGGAGAACGGAGCTGGTAGGGAATTATATTTACCCTTATCTCAAGAACAAGATGTACAGTTTATAGAAATACAAATTCCAATACTAAATAGATAACTAGAGAAGACGGAGTGGATTAAAGTGAAAAATAAATGGATTATATATATCTTGGCATTGGCTGTTTTTCTGATTGGAACCCTTGAATACATTATTACAGGAGTCATTGAAATGATCGCCTCAGACTTGAGCGTATCTACTTCCGAAGTGGGTTTACTGGTGACTGTATTTGCTCTGGCAGCGGCCATTATCGCTCCGATTCTCATTGCAATTACAATAAATATGGATCGCAAGAAGTTACTGTTGTCCGCCCTCAGTGTGTTTATTGCCAGCAACGGACTTATGCTTGTTGACCTTTCTTATGAAACTTTACTATGGGTGCGAATTATTCAAGGGGCTAGCGGAGGAGTGGCTACCGTAGTAGCGATGGCCGTATCGACACGACTGGTTGAAAAAGAAAAAAGGGGCAATGCCATCGGCATCATTTTGATGGGGCTAAGCAGTTCGCTAGTGCTCGGTGTCCCATTGGGCACATTTTTTAGTGAAATGTTTGGATGGAGAGTTCTATTTATATTCATTGGATTGTTAAGTGTTCTTCCATTACTTATTATCTACAAAAAGGTTCCGGCAATCAAAGAGGAAGAAAAGATCACCCTCAGAATGCAGCTCTCCATTTTAAAAAATCCACTCATTCTGACTGCCTTGCTTATTACATTATTGTATATCGGCGGCTATTCGACACTGTTCACGTATATTACGCCTTTCTTGCAAGCCACATCCACTCTTACTATGACCGAGATAAGCGGTGTTCTGTTTCTCGCGGGAATTTGCAGCTTTGTCGGATCAAAAGTGGGCGGACAATTGGCAGACGCAAAGGGATCAAAGTTTACAATTTGTCTAGGCCTTCTGTTACAAGGCGTAACTCTGCTTTTGTTTGCTCTAGCTGGAGTTAATCTTATGATGTTAATCTTGGTTTTAATGATTTTTATGTTAGCAACGTGGAGCATATCTCCGGCCCAGCAACTATATCTGGTTACACTGGCACCTCGTAATCCCGACATTGCCCTTAGCGTAAATACGTCATTTATCCAGTTTGGTTTTGCACTGGGATCTGGATTAGGTGGGATTGTGATCAGTCGTACATCTGTCCTGTACTTAAATTGGTTGGGGTTTGGAGCTGTAGGAATTGCTTTACTTCTTGCCATACTGCTATTTAAGAAATCGAGAAGCAGAACTGGAACTCCAGATCCAGTGTAATTTCAGTGATGGGTAATTCTTGCTTATAAGTAAAATAAAAAGATCTCTTCAGCATTCACTGCTCAAGAGATCTTTTTGGTGTATAACAAAGTTAATATTTTTGGAGTTAGATGTAAAATATAGCTCATATATTATTCAATGGATAAATTTTTAATAACGATTAACAACCGGCAAGATTCTTTTCTGGACTGATCAGTTCAGATATGTTATATTTCTGAAACGGGAGGTGTTACTTATCGCCAGGACTAAAGAATTTGACAAAAATCAAGCGTTACACGAAGCGATGCTGTTGTTTTGGAAAAAAGGATACGAGGCTGCTAGTATACCGGATTTACTGGAAGTGATGGGCATTAGCCGATCCAGCCTTTATGATACTTTTTCCGACAAGCAAACCTTGTATAGAGATGCCCTGGAGCATTATAAAAAAGGGAGTTCCAATAAACAGACCATTCTTGAACAAGCGTCCAACGTTAGAGAAGGAATTCTTCAATTTTTTGAGTATCATATTGCTTCAGCATACGATACCAGCCTACCGGGCGGATGTTTTGTAACAAATACAGCAACAACATTGGAGTCACCAGATGAACAGATAAATGTCTTGATACAGACTAGTTTTTCGGATTTGGAACAAGCATTTTGCGAGCTTTTGGAAAAGGGCCAACAATCGGGAGAGATAGATAAAACAACAGATATCAAAACATTGTCTTATTTATTGCTGAATTTACATCAAAGCATAAATATTATGGCCAAAACAGGTCAAAATCCAGAACGTGCAAAAGAGATGATTAGCTTTGTAATTGCAGGGATATAATTTTTTTTAGCAATATTGGAATGATTGTTCCGTTATTATATTCCTCATATTTTGAAGGTGCCATTTGAAAAGTATCTGCAAGACCATAATTTTTTTAATCATTCTGGAACATTCATTCCGTTATCGAAACATTCCATCAACAATAAGGAGATGCAACCAATGAAGGTATCGTTTATTGGACTTGGTAATATGGGGCTTCCAATGGCACAAAACCTGTTGAACGCGGGGTATGAATTAGTCATCTTTAATCGGACCCCTGAAAAAGCTGAACCATTAATAAAACAGGGAGCACGGTATGTCCAAACACCTCTAGAGGCAGCGAAAGAAAGCAATCTTGTAATTACCATGTTATCTGATGATGCTGCTTTGAGAGAGATTGTCGAGGGACCACATGGAGTTCTGAACGGATTATCTGAAAATGGAATTCACGTATCTGCCAGTACGATCAGCGTAGATCTGGCTCGAAAATTATCCGCTTTGCATGCGGAGAGACACCAGCACTTTGTGTCTGCCACCGTAATGGGGCGCCCGGATGCCGCTAAAGCAGCTACATTGCGCATTATTTTAGCTGGTCCGGAACATGCAAGACAACGAGTACTTCCCATGTTAACAGTACTAAGTCAAGAGATATTTGAGATTGGGGATCATGGCGAAGAAGGTAACATTGTCAAAATAGGCGTTAACTTTCTAATTGCTTCAATGCTGGAAGCTTTGTCGGAAGCGCAGCTCATGGTTGAAAAGCACGGTATTAAGCCGTCCCGATATATCGATGTTGTGAATGCTCTTTTTCAATCTCCGGTATATCAGAACTATGGCGCGATCATGACCGAACAGCGGTTTGAACCAGCCGGTTTTAATATGAAGCTCGGGTTAAAGGATGTTGCATTAGCTATCGAGGCAGCCAAGTCAGTTCAAGCTCCACTACCTTTAGGTCAGCTTATTCATCAACACCTCTCTGAAGGAATTACCCATGGTTATGGTGAGTTGGATTGGACGGCTTTAATCCGTTGTCTTGAGCATTCCTCTTAAGGAAAGAAAATCTAAGGAGAGATTAATTATGGAAATAGGTGTTACTTCATTCGTAGAAACAAAGCCTGATACTAAGACCGGAGTTGTGATGAGTCACGCACAGCGATTGCGAGAAGTCGTGGAAGAAATCGTCCTTGCAGATCAGGTAGGACTTGATGTGTTTGGCATAGGTGAGCATCATCGTGATGATTATGCAGCATCTTCACCAGCAATGGTGTTGTCCGCTGCCGCGCCCCTCACAAAACGGATTCGATTGACAAGTGCTGTGACGGTCCTATCTTCAGCAGATCCTGTCCGTGTGTTTCAGGATTTTGCCACGCTTGACGGTCTCTCCAATGGACGTGCCGAGATTATAGCGGGTCGAGGTTCCTTCATTGAGTCCTTTCCACTGTTTGGTTATAACCTGCATGACTACGAGGATTTATTTAATGAAAACATTGAATTGCTTCTTAAATTACGGGAATCCGAGAAAGTAACATGGAATGGAGGCCATCGACCAGCGATACATAATCTGGGGGTATACCCGCGTCCTGTTCAGAATTCTATACCTGTATGGATTGGTAGCGGAGGTACTCAGGAGTCTGCCATACGTGCTGGAATTCTAGGTCTGCCACTAGTTCTGGCAATTATCGGTGGTAATCCAACGAAATTTGCGCCACTTGTAGAACTGTATAAAAAGGCGGCAACTCATGCTGGTCATGATGTATCACAGCTTCGGGTAGGTTCACATTCTATCGGATTTGTTGCAGAAGATACAGAAAAGGCCGCAGAACTCTTTTTCCCGTCCACTCAGTACGGCATGAATAAACTCGGCAAAGAGCGGGGGTGGGCATATTACGATCGTTCCAGCTATGACGCTGCCCGCAGCTCTGATGGTGCGTTGTATGTAGGGGATCCGGAAACAGTTGCTCAAAAAATTATTCATCTGCGCAAGCATGTAGGAATTACACGTTTCATGATGTATGTTCCCTTAAGCACGATGCCACATGAGTTGGTAATGCAGGCTATAGAACTGCTCGGTAAAGAGGTTGCACCGCGAGTACGAGAGGAAATTTCCAAGTGGGAAGCTGAAATGAGATAAGGATTAACTAAAAAACATAAATGAACGAATTCATTATTATATTTGGAGGAATTATCATGAGTATTGAGACACGTATATTACCAGAATTAAGAGAGGTATATTCACAATTTCCAGGGTTTGAATTGGAGAAAAATTTAGAGTGGAGCAGAAACTTAGTATCGGCTGCATCGGTGAAAAAATCAGAGCATGTAAACACAACTAGCCGGAAAATTCCGAGGGATGGAGGTGAGATGCTGGTCAAAATTTATGAGCCAGCCGAACGAACGAATGATTTACTACCAGCCATGTTATGGATTCATGGGGGTGGGTACGTGTTAGGACATCCAGATATGGACGACAAATTGTGCGAACGTTTTGTTCAGACAGCAGAATGTATTGTCGTATCAGTCGATTATAGGCTCGCTCCTGAGCACCCTTATCCTGCGGGGATTGAAGATTGTTATGCTGGATTGGTATGGATGACGGAGGAAGCAGCAATGCTTGGCATTGATGTGAATCGGGTTGCGATTGCCGGTGCTAGCGGTGGCGGAGGACTGACAGCAGCACTCGCGCTGATGGCACGTGATAAAGGAGGTCCGTCTATTATCTTCCAAATGCCATTGTATCCGATGTTAGATAATCGTAACATCACGCCATCTAGTCATGAGATTACAGAAGAGGGTTCAATCTGGAACCGAACGGACAACGTGGCTGCTTGGAATATGTACCTTGGTGAGGAGAACGATATCAGTGGAAGTTCTTCTTATGCAATACCTTCGAGAGCAGAGAGCTTGGCCGGATTGCCACCAGCCTATACTTGTGTAGGTCAGCTCGATCTATTCCGAGACGAGACGATGGAGTATGTGGCACGATTAGCACAAGCAGGTGTGGATGTAGAATTTCACCTCTATCCAGGTTGCTTCCACCTTTTCGAAATTCTTGCTCCAGAAACAGAAGTGAGTCAACGTACTGTTAAGGGTTATATGGATGCAATGGCTCGTGCTCTTCATCCCAATAGAACCCTTAATTAAGGATTGATGAATCAGAACCTTTTAAGTTAAAGAAAATTTATAATAGGAAACTTTATGTCAGAAGAAGTCACTAAATTAGTGACTTCTTTTGTTTGGAGACATAAGTATAGATAAATAATCCAAAAAGTTCGAAATGGGGTTAAGCTGCAGGATTCCAATCAGGAAGATTCTTGGATTTGGTCTTTCCAATGTAATCAATCTGTTCAATCCAGAAGTGATTATTGTTGGTGGAGGAATGTCGGCAGCCGGTGACCGCTTGCTGAATACAGTACGTGACACGGTTAAAAATCATGCATTGCATCTCTCATCCGGTGTATGTCCTATCGTACAAGCAAAGTTAGGTGGGCAAGCAGGAACGATCGGCGCGGCTGCATATGCAAAAAATAAGATGCCATTATAAGGTATCACAATATGATAATTGATCAATCATGCTTGAGAATATGTCATTGCATCATACAGTCTAAAACCTTAACTTAAAATGACAGCAGAGAACGCTAACAACCTCGATGACGTTTATACCGATTAAATGGCTAAAGTATGTAAACGCCCATTGGACAGAGTGGGAATTTTTCCATTGATCTAAAGCACATCCCCCTTAAAAGTGAGATTTATATCCCAACTCTGTTAAGTCAGCCGGGACACCTTCACGTCGTTTATGAAACTGTTTAGGCGAGGAACCGGTCATTTGTTTGAACTGCCTGCAAAAATGCTCGACATTACGGTAACCGCATCGATCGGCAATCTCTGCAACCGTATACAAATGATGTCTAAGATATTCTTTGGCCAAACGTATTCTGCTATGAATAACATCCTCCATACACGAGAGGCCAAACGATTTCTTGTACATCAACTGCAAGTACCCCGGACTGACGTTTATGATCTTCGCCATTTCTGATATTGTCCAAGGATGGCTGGGATGGTTATGAATTGCCGTTCGAAGCTTCAACAGAGGATAGTGTTGAGGACTAATATCCTCTTGGACACAAGACTCAAGCAATTTATTGAACAAGGTTCGCAGCAGGCAATTGATGGATGATTCCCGGTAATCGTTCTGAAAAGAATGCTCTGCAACAAGCAATTGGAACAGCTTATGACAGTATTCCGGATCATCCAGCGGGAAAGGTGTGCCTGGCGGAAGGGAGGTATCGGTTACAAACGGTTCATCACTTTCAAAACGAATCCAATCATTTATATAGCGCTCTGAACAAGCCCGATAATATATTTTTTGATACGGTTTGAAAAGTACAGCACAATGAGCCGGGTATTCCTTAAGTTGTCCATTAACCCAAAACTGGGCAGGGGTCTGTGTAATGACTAATAACCAGGCATCATGCCCTTCAGGGATATCAAAAACAAAATGATTCTGATGTACCGCGTCACATTCAACGTAAAAAATAGATGTCATGGTTCTTCCCCTTTATCTTTAAGTTGTAGAAAAGAATAACCCATACACTACTTAAGCTATTTTCTATTATACGAGAGTTATCTTTATTTCATAGAACGAATGTACTATTACAATTATATGAGGAGTGTAGCTGGAATGAACAAGCAGGGGTTCAACCCATATCTTCCATCCTGGGAGTACGTACCTGATAGTGAGCCTTATGTATTCAATGAAAGAGTGTATGTGTATGGTTCACATGACCGTTTTAACGGACATGCCTTCTGTCTGAACGATTATGTATGCTGGTCTGCACCCGTGAATGACCTGGGGAATTGGAGAAATGAAGGGGTGATCTACCGAAAAACAGATGACCCGCTGAATCCGAATGGCCATATGTGTTTGTATGCGCCAGATGTTACGCTAGGTCCCGATGGGCGGTATTATCTGTATTATGTGCTGGATAAGGTACCCGTTGTTTCGGTGGCTGTATGTGATGCACCTGCCGGTAAATATGAATTCTATGGTTATGTACAATATGACGACGGCACTCGTCTGGGCGAAAGAGAAGGGGACGAGCCCCAGTTCGATCCCGGCGTGATGACTGAAGGACAGCACACTTATCTGTATACCGGCTTCTGTGCGGCCGGAGACCAATCAAGACATGGCGCGATGGCCACGATGCTAGGTCCGGATATGCTGACGATTGTGGAAGAACCTGTATTCGTAGCACCAAGCGAGCCTTACAGTGAGGGCAGCGGTTATGAGGGCCATGAATTTTTTGAGGCGCCTTCCATTCGGAAGAGAGGTAATACCTACTATCTGGTGTATTCCTCCATCGTTATGCATGAATTATGTTATGCCACCAGCCGATTTCCAAATAAAGGATTTACATATCAGGGCGTCATCGTAAGCAACTGTGATCTCCATATCAACTCCTACAAACCTGCTGACAAACCCATGTATTATGGAGGCAATAACCATGGCAGCATTGTGGAGATCAACGGAGACTGGTATGTCTTCTATCACCGTCATACCAATGGGGACGCATTCAACCGGCAGGGCTGTATTGAGAAGATATCTTTTGAAGAGGACGGCAGCATTCCTCAGGTGGAAATGACCTCCTCTGGTCCAAGTGGGAGACCGCTTGAAGGAAAAGGCGAGTACCCCGCATATCTTGCATGTAATCTTTTGACCAAAGATGATCAGAAGTACACTGGAGGTTTCGGGGCAGGAGCCTGGCTGGACAGCCGCTTTCCAAAGATCACCCAGGATGGTAGAGACGGTGATGAAGAGGTCGGATATATCGCCAATATGGTTGAATCCGCAACGGCAGGTTTTAAATACTTTGATTGCCGAGGAATTCGCCAGGTCTCAATCAAGGTACGGGGATATTGTCACGGGGTATTTGAGGTCAAAACCGCATGGAACGGTCCTGTCCTGGGTACAATCCCGGTACATTTCACCAATCATTGGAAACCCTATTCAGTCGAGATGACCATTCCAGATGGTATACAAGCTTTGTATTTTACGTACAGAGGTTCTGGAAGTGCAAGCCTTGCATCATTTATTTTAGCGTAATCCTCAAACACATGATCTGAGCAATCCAGACAAAACAAAGCAGCTGCTGGTCATCCAGTAGCTGTTTTGTTGACCGATCAGCCTATGCGGCTCAGACAATTGGGGTTTTTATGATTAAACTTTTAGTCATCCACAACGTTGGCTTCTCCTGCCTGCTGCGAATGGCTACGATATTCGCTTGGCGCGATGCCTGTCCACCGCTTGAATTGGCGGCTAAAATGCGCATTGGTCTTATACCCCAGCATCATCGCAATATGATCTATGTTCAGGTCGGTTTGCTTTAACAGCCGCTGCGCTTCGTTCAGAAGGGTTTCGGATAGAAACTTACGCGGAGCGATGCCGTATACCTGCCGAAATATACGATTAACCTGTGACGGGCTAATGCTCAGCGATTTGGCAATATCCTGAATCCAGGTTCGCTCACTCTCCTGAATTTCCCCGTGAAGATGGATATACCTTACCGAATCCTCAATGTGCTCAGCAATCTGATGGGCAATGGTTTCTTTTCTCGACAACGTAACGGATGCTTGCTGAGATAACTGACCGACCAGGGAACCGAGCAGTTCAAACACGGCGGCATGTACCTTCATTTGTTTGGAGGAAGATAGTGAGCTAGACATATGCTCTGTGGACAGGCCATACAAAGTAGACAGGGAAGGGGAAAGCCCCAGAGCCAAATTCGAATTTGCCGGATAATAGATGTCTTTGCAACGGTTAAGTTCTCTGCAAAAGGATGTATCGTGTATGCTGAAATGCACGGAAAAATAAGTGAACCCCTCCGGTCCGGCTCCGGTGCAAGAGTGGGTCATACCAGGCCGGATGAACAGAAGGTCGCCAACCGACTGCCGATAAGACTGCCCGTTGACAACCATGTTCATCTGCCCGTCCATCATCCAGTGCACTTCATACATTGAATGTTCATGAGACGGATAAGTCCAGCTTGAATCTACTTTTCTTGCATGCAGCCCCAATAATTGAAAAGACATGCGAACATCGGGTAGACGACCTAAATACACAGCATCCGAAAGCTTGGTCACAGCAAACCAACCCCCTTGTACTATTCTATATACCAACATCCTGTCATCGGATTGTCCTCGTAAATTATCTTTAGTTTAATGGATCTAACCTCATCTTAACAGAAAAAAATGCGTGAAAAGGGTAAATCGTCGGAGTGATTAGAACATCGTCATGTACCATAGCGGGTGCTATGGTAGTATTATCAACCCGATGGGGAAAAATGGAGGCAAGCTTGAATGAGAATTATTCGATTTCTGGACGGACAACAGAAGTGGCTGGCAGCCGTTACGGATGATGAACAAGCGTATCGTTTGCCACAAGCAGATTTTATGACTTTGATCTATCAAGCAAGAAAGCAGGGGGTTTCTCCAGTTCAACTTGTTGAAAGCGCTTTTAAACCGTTAAACAAGTTAACTGACGATTGGACTTCCTTACATCTAATCACTCCATTGGAAGCTCCGGAAGTATGGGCGGCGGGTGTGACTTATCAGCGCAGCCGGGAAGCGCGAAATTATGAAGCGACGGAAGGCAAGCTGGATGCAAAGACCTTTTACGATAAAGTTTATGATGCCGAAAGGCCGGAGATCTTTTTTAAATCTACAGCAGCCCGCACCATCGGGCCCAATGAGGCTGTCACACTTCGCAGCGATTCCAATTGGCAGATCCCGGAGCCTGAGCTGGGGTTGGTGCTTGCCGCGGATGGCAGCATTGTGGGATACATCGTTGGTAATGACATGAGCTGCCGCGATATTGAAGGGGAGAATCCGCTGTATCTACCGCAAGCAAAAATGTGGCGCAATTCCTGCTCGATAGGGCCAGCCATTCGTCTAGCGGAAACGGTGCAAAATCCATATGCGTTCAACATCGTCTGCGAGATATATCGCGAAGGTGAAGTAGTTGTCAAAAGCGAAGCAAGCACAAGTGAGTTAAACCGAAAACTCGATGAACTGGTCTCTTTTCTGGCCAGAGATAACGATCTGTTTGACGGTACGGTGTTATTGACAGGAACTAGCATTGTGCCACCTAATGATTTTACACTTGCACCCGGGGACCGCATTGAAATATCCATTAGCGATATCGGGACACTTATTAATCCAGTCATTTCAAACTAATGTACAAGGAGGATGAATGCGATGACCACATTTCAGGTAGAGCAGACATACAGCAATTACATTAACGGAGAATGGGTGAAGGCGACGTCCGGTGAAACCGAACCGAGCATCAACCCGGCGAATCGGAAGGAGGTAGTTGGCTACGTACCCACCTCAGGCGTAGAGGACCTGAACCGGGCTGTTGCAGCCGCGAAGGAAGCAGCAAAAGATTGGCGGAGGTTATCGGGCGCGGAACGCGGAAACTATCTATTTCAGGCAGCCAATGTGTTGGAACGCCGGGCCGATGAGGTTGCAGAGGCGATGACCAGGGAAATGGGCAAAACACTCCCAGAAGCCAAAGGAGAGACACTGCGCGGTGTCGCGATCTTAAGGTATTACGCTGGAGAAGGCATGCGAAAAACCGGTGATGTCATTCCATCAACGGACAGCGAAGCGCTGATGTTTACGACCCGCGTACCCCTTGGCGTTGTTGGGGTTATTGCTCCTTGGAATTTCCCAGTAGCCATTCCGATTTGGAAAACGGCTCCGGCCTTGATCTACGGTAATACGGTTGTGTTGAAGCCTGCTCAGGAAACTGCGGTCACTGCGGCTAAAGTAATGGAATGTTTTGAAGAGGCGGGCATTCCGGCAGGTGTTCTTAATCTGGTATGCGGCAGAGGCTCAGTGATCGGATCTGCACTTGCTGAGCATCCGGATGTGGGCGGAATAACGTTCACAGGCTCTAATGAAGTGGGCAAACGGGTCGGCGGCGCAGCACTGGCACGTGGGGCCAAGTATCAACTTGAAATGGGTGGGAAAAACCCGATTATTATCGCGGCTGACGCCGACCTGGATTTGGCTGTGGAAGCCACGATCAGCGGTGGGTTGAAATCGACCGGGCAAAAATGTACGGCCACCAGCAAGGTCATTATTGAACGAAAAGTATACGATGCCTTCAAAGAAAAGCTGCTTTCGCAAATCCAGGAAATTCGGCTGGGTGACGGCATGTCTTCTGGAAGCTGGATGGGTCCATGTGCAAGCGAAGGACAGCTCAATACCGTGCTGAGTTATATTCAAAAAGGCCAAGATGAAGGTGCCGTTCTGCTCACTGGTGGAAAAAGAGGGGACGGTCCGGGACTAGAAGAGGGATTCTATGTGCAGCCGACCGTATTTGAAGGGGTCGAATCCCATATGTCCATCGCCCGGGAAGAAATCTTTGGCCCGGTTCTGGCCTTGATTGCGGTAGATTCCCTGGAGGAAGCCATCGAAGCGGCTAATGATAGCGATTATGGCTTGAGTGCTTCCATCTATACACAGAACGTCGGAGCCATGTTGTCTTTCATCCGGGACATGGATGCAGGACTGGTCAGAATTAATGCAGAAACAGCCGGCGTAGAGCTGCAGGCTCCGTTTGGCGGAATGAAGATGTCAAGTTCACACTCCAGAGAACAGGGGCAAGCGGCTATCGAGTTTTTCACGGCCATCAAAACGGTCTTTGTGAAGTCATAAACTGTGGGAGGCTATCATGTACGAACAAATTACGTCGATTATGGGAGAGACCGCGTCCAACTGCTTCGATATCATAGCACATGCTCCAGGGGCTACCGGACGTCTGCCTTTAACGGATGATTTGCTGCGGAATGCTCCAAGCGGCGACTTGTTCGGCATGTCCCAGAATGTTGGAATGGGCTGGAAGCCCGGGGAATTGAACGGAAAACAATTTCTGATCTTGAGTACACAAGGTGGCATACGCAATGAAGACGGCAGCCCGGCAGCACTCGGTTACCATACGGGCCACTGGGAGGTCGGCCTGCTGATGAAGGCTGCCGCAGAAGAACTGTCAAGCCGGGGAGGAATCCCGTTTGCTGGATATGTCAGCGATCCGTGTGACGGTAGATCACAGGGGACAACCGGCATGTTTGACTCGCTTCCGTACCGGAACGATGCCGCTATGGTATTTCGCAGACTGATTCGCTCGCTGCCAACACGTAAAGGCGTGCTTGGTGTGGCCACTTGTGACAAAGGCCTTCCAGCGATGATGCTCGCACTTGCCGGCATGCCGCAATTGCCTAGTGTAATCGTTCCCGGTGGCGTCACACTTCCGCCTACCGATGGAGAGGATGCCGGTAAAATTCAGACCATCGGTGCACGGTACGTCAACGGGGAACTTTCTCTGGAAATGGCTTCGGATTTAGGATGTCGAGCTTGTGCTACACCGGGAGGAGGCTGTCAGTTTCTAGGTACCGCGGCTACGGCCCAGGTTGTAGCAGAGGCACTGGGTATGACAGTGCCACATGCCGCGCTTGCACCTTCCGGGCAGCCCATCTGGTTTGAAATGGCGCGCCAATCGTCACGTGCACTCATCCATATGGAGTCACAGGGGATGCGGATGGCAGACATTGTCACCGATGCATCCATTCGCAATGCGATGACCGTTCATGCCGCGTTTGGCGGATCGACCAATCTGCTTCTTCACATACCGGCGATTGCCCATGCCGCCGGTTTAACCATACCCGCGGTACAGGACTGGATACAGGTCAACAAAAATGTTCCAAGGCTGGTTAGCGCCCTACCAAACGGACCGATCTTTTATCCGACCATACGTGTCTTTCAGGCAGGAGGTGTACCGGAGGTCATGCTACACCTCAGACAGCTTGGTCTGTTAGATGAGTCTGTACCAACGGTTACAGGTACTTCATTGGGTCAGGTACTGGACTGGTGGGAATCGTCGGAACGCCGTCATCTCATGCGGAAGCAGTTAAAAGAGCAGGACGGCATCGATCCAGACAGTGTCATCATGAGTGTAGAACACGCTCAGCGGCTTGGAATCTCATCGACCGTAACATTTCCAACCGGGAATATCGCTCCGGAAGGTTCAGTCATCAAATCCACCTCTATTGATCCTGCTGTATTGGATGAACATGGCGTATATCGTCATCGTGGAAGAGCAAAGGTTTTTACCACTGAACGTGAGGCGATCCATGCGATTAAGACCGGAGGTATTCTGGCTGGAGACGTTGTTGTGCTTCTTGGGCGAGGTCCATCGGGAACCGGAATGGAGGAGACGTACCAGCTTACATCTGCGCTTAAACATTTGCCTTTTGGCAAATACGTGTCACTGATTACGGATGCCCGGTTCTCCGGTGTTTCCACCGGAGCGTGTATTGGTCATGTTGGCCCCGAAGCGCTGGCAGGCGGACCGATTGGCAAGCTGCGGAACGGAGACCTGATTGACATCGCGGTTGATCGTAACACGCTGGAGGGCAGCGTTAACTTTGTCGGAGAAGGCGATCTGGAGTTTTCACCGGAAGAAGGCGCTCTCATCCTGGCACAAAGGCCCTTCCACCCGGATATGAGACCTGATGAAGCTTTGCCGGATGATACAAAGCTCTGGGCTGCATTGCAATCGGTCAGCGGTGGGACTTGGAGAGGGAATGTATATGATGTAGAGCGGATCGTAACCGCCCTGGAAGCCGGCAAAAAAGCGCTAGGCTGGTACTAATATCTACCTTTCGTGAATCTGCTGTTGTACAGATCATTACTTTCATACCGGAGGTTTCTTCCATGAATAAGATCCAGAAAATGATCACCAATCCCATCCTGCCCGGTTTCCATCCCGATCCGTCCATCTGCCGAGCAGGGGAGGATTATTATATCGCCACTTCCACCTTTGAATGGTTCCCTGGTGTACGAATTCACCATTCCCGGGATCTGGTTCATTGGCGGCCCATCGCTTCTCCGCTGACTCGTGTAACGCAGTTGAACATGGAGGGCAACATTAATTCCGGAGGCGTATGGGCACCCTGTCTTAGTTACAACAACGGTGTGTTTTACCTGATCTACACCGATGTCAAAAGCCGGGTAGGCGCTTTTAAAGATACCCATAATTACCTTGTGACAGCAACGGATATCGAGGGCCCTTGGTCCGATCCGGTGTATCTGAACAGCAGCGGTTTTGATCCTTCCCTGTTTCATGATGAAGACGGGCGTAAGTGGCTGGTCAATATGATATGGGATCACCGTAAGGGCAAAAATCGGTTTGCAGGCATCGTTCTTCAGGAATATTCCGTCCAGGAACATAAGCTGATCGGACCGGCCATGAACATATTTAAGGGAACAGAATTAGGCCTGACCGAAGCACCCCACCTGTATAAACACAAGGACTATTATTATCTCATTACGGCTGAAGGTGGAACCGGTTATGAGCATGCGGTTACCTCAGCACGTTCCCGTACGTTACAAGGTCCTTATGAGGTCGATCCTGCCAATCCGATCCTCACTTCATACGGCAGACCGGATTTAGCTCTGCAAAAGGCAGGCCACGGTAGTCTGGTCGAAACGCATACCGGCGAATGGTACATGGCTCATCTGGTCGGACGACCCGTTCAGCACAAATATTGCATTCTTGGACGTGAGACCGCACTTCAGCCATGTACGTGGAGTGAGGACGGCTGGCTGAGACTTGCGAGCGGTGACCGATATCCGGAGGTTCAGGTGCCTGCACCGATGATCCAGTCCCATCCGTTTGAGCCGATTGCTGAAATGGATGACTTTGATCACTTTGAGCTTCGGCATGATTGGAATACACTTCGCATTCCACCCGATTCGACTTGGCTCAGCTTGACGGAACGTCCCGGTTACATACGATTGCACGGCATGGAGTCGATGAGTTCAACGCACAGGCAAAGCATGATCGCACGGAGACTTCAGGCCTTGAAGTGTGAAGCCGAGACGTGTCTGGAATTTGCGCCGGACCATCCACAGCAAATGGCTGGATTGATTTTGTACTACGATACCCAGGACTATCTCTACTTACGTGTAACTTATCATGAGGAGAAAGGGCTCTGCCTGGGGATCATTCAGTCCAAATACGGGGTATACGACGAACTGCTGGAGGATATTCCGCTAGAGTTGGTGAGCACGCTCCGTTTAAAGGTTGTGGTGGATCAAGATCGCGCCCGCTTTTATTATGCGTTAAATACTGATTCATCCTGGAAT
The DNA here is from genome assembly GCF_037977015.1 of Paenibacillus sp. FSL K6-1122. Classification (NCBI taxonomy): domain Bacteria; kingdom Bacillati; phylum Bacillota; class Bacilli; order Caryophanales; family Paenibacillaceae; genus Paenibacillus; species Paenibacillus sp. FSL K6-1122. The sequence continues at coordinate 3,796,928 of NZ_CP150272.1, forward strand.
ACTGCAGGCGGGTGGGTTGATATCACACATCTGTCCGATGAATCTCCAGAGTATATCCGGTTTACGGGAACTTATATCGGTCTTTGTGTGCAGGATCTAGGTGGAACCCGAAAACATGCCGATTTTGATTACTTTAAATATAAAGAAACAAAGCATGTAGCTGGTGTATTGGAAAACATGTGATGGTCTTTTTGGAAGGAGCAGAGGACCATGAAATGAAATTGGGTAGTATAGCAGCAGAATAGAGGAATACATGCTCACAGAAGAAATGGATGATGGGATAGTGCGGGGCGGTAAGGCTGCGTGGAATTGTGACGATTCTGCTGGGGCTGGACTTCGAGACACTTCGTACATTAACATAGATGGAGTGAGTCAAAGATCGGTACAGTAATGTACCGTTTTTTTTGTGTTTAGAGAGATTGTTTTGAGATAGTACTTGATAGAGGTGATCAAGCATGAGTGATTATTCGAAAGACAAACCGTATACAAGCTCCCGATCTGATATTCAAAATGTTCTGCGTGATTCTCGTCTGCCTGCTTTGATCTGGGGTATTCTGATTTATTTTTCTGCATTGTACTCCCAGCTACCGATGTTGCCCACATGGTTTGAATTTATGATGTTTACAGCTCTCATTCTGGTTCACGTTCTGCTGCATTGGTATGCAGGATACGTTGTCGATCGAAGACCCTGGATTTATTTTGTGACACAAGGATGTATTGTCTGGGGGTGTGCGTTATTCATGCCTAATGCTCATTCTCTCATTTTTGTAAGTCTATTGACGGCTTTGGCCGGTCAGAGTATTGGCGTATACGCTCAACGGATGAAGGTGCTTCTGGTATGTACCTTTTACTGTACCTTGTTTTCTGCCTCCCTGGTTTGGCTCGGGACTACCGAGGATTTGCCATCTACAGTACCATCGCTCTTCTTCATCATGTTTTTCGTAATCGGCTATGCTGCTTTGTTCTATAAACAAGTTCGTGCCAAATTGCGGACCCAGTCGTTTTTACGTGAATTGGAACGAGCGCACAGGAAAGTGGAGGAGCTAACGATTGCCAATGAACGTCAAAGGATGGCCCGTGATTTACATGATACCCTTGCACAAGGGCTGGCAGGTCTTATCATGCAGCTTGATGCCGTGGATGCGCATTTAGAAAATGATAATAACCATCGTGCCCACGAGATTGTTCAGTTGTCAAAAGCCCAAGCAAAGCGCACGCTTTCAGAAGCGAGAAGCGCAATTGACGACTTGCGTTCGTATTCTGCAGAGGTCATAGATATTTCTAAAGCAGTGAAGGAAGAGGCTGAACATTTCTCACATATAACAGGGATTCGTGTTGTCACTCGGTTATCGATGCCCCATCTGGTGGTGCCGAAGTTGATCTTCGAACATAGCTTACATATCATCCGAGAATGCTTGGCCAATACAGCTAAATATGCTAATGCTACGAATGTAGAAATCGTGGTTGCTGCACGGGAAAAGGAAGTCGAGCTAAACATAACGGATGACGGAATAGGGTTCGATACCAACCTCATCGAGAGACAATCCGGTAGTTATGGTTTAATTGGTTTATATGAACGAACTCGAATTATGGACGGGGAGATCGAAATTGAAAGCGGAAAGCAAGGAACCCAAGTTTCTGTTCGCATCCCATTACAGCAGGAGGAAACCAACGCATGACTATCAAGATTCTTATCGTGGACGACCATTTCGTCGTTCGGGAGGGACTTAAGCTGATCCTGGAAACCAATCAAAGGTACGAGGTAATTGCAGAAGCATCTAACGGTAAGGAAGCGATTCGACGGGTAGATACTTACAATCCGGACATAATTCTATTGGATTTAAACATGCCTGAAATGGGCGGCCTGGATACCATGACAGCGCTCAGAGCTAAAGGAATGGATATACCGATCATTATTTTGACTACATATAACGAGGATGAAATGATGATCCGCGGGCTGGCTTTAGGTGCTAAAGGGTATTTGCTAAAGGACACGGGAAGAGAGATGATATTTCGCTCGATTGATGCAGCGATGCGGGGGGAAACGTTGCTACTTCCGGAGATCAGCGAGAAAGTATTTGCTCACAAGACATCAGAAAAGGCGAAAGAGTCATCCTCCGCGAGGATATCTCTTACAGACAAAGAGCTGATCGTGCTTCAAGCAATTGCCCGTGGCTCTCGAAGTAAAGAGATCGGCTTTGATATGGGCATATCCGAACGGACTGTAAAGACTCATTTAACGAGTATTTACAATAAATTGGGTGTGGATTCGAGGTCGCAGGCCGTCGCCGTCGCCGTAGAGCGTGGAATATTGCATTTATAATCAAACATTTCATAGATTTGCCCGATCGTACACTTGGGTCTTGCCCTTTTGTACGATTTTTTATTTTTCTCATCCGTTTATGATAGTTGCATGAATACAAATTGGAGGAGAAATGATGAAAAAAAGACTGACAACGATTCTAGCAACTGTTCTCTCACTGACCATGCTCTCCGCTTGCAGCATCACTAATAGCGGGACTTCAACACAGGAGGAAATTCCGAAACCTGAAAATAACGTTGCTTCCGCACAGAATGAGTTTCCGAAACCAATGGGAAGTTATACGGTCGGGCGTACACAGATGGACTTCAAGTACACAGCATCAGACCAATCAGAAAGAGAACTGACAGCATTATTTTTCTATCCGTCCGACAGCAATGAGGGCAAACCAACGGCAGAGTATGCATTTCCGGAGTTTCATTCACTGAGGGATGAGCTTTTGGTTAGATTAGGGGGCACCGCGGGTGGTGAGCAGCTTTTTGATTCCAATTTCAAGACATGGTCTTACGACGATCTGGCCTTGTCTGAAAAGGAAAAACAATATCCGGTTTTATTCTTTGTTCATGGCGCAGGCGCTTACCCACAGCAAGGCACTTTGTTCGCACAAGACCTGGCAAGCGCCGGCTATATTGTGGTATCCATCGGCCATGCCGAAAGTGGCGTGTACAAACTTAAAGATGGACGAACGATGGGTATGTCAGAGAAATTTATGGACGAAGTAACGAAATACGGAATGGAAGCGGCCACCCTAACCCCACCTGAAATTGTGACAGAGAAGCTTGAGGAAGAAGAAGCTATTGAGATTGCTCGCAAATTAACTTCCGCGCCTGAAGCAGTCAAGTTTGCTAACTATGCCGTTTTACAGAGCGAGGATATTCGATATGTTGCAGATAACTTGTACAAAATGAATACAGGTGACATGGAATCTATGTTTAAAGGCAGATTGCAGCTTGATCTCGGTATGGGTGTGTTCGGACATTCTTTTGGAGGAACGACAGCGGCAATTGTTAGCCGTGACGATGACCGATTTGTCGGCGCTGTAAACCTTGACGGTAATATGTTAGGTGCCTTGGATAGTCATTTTAAGAAACCCTTCATGCAGCTCAGCACTGTACTTGCCTATAATACGAATGCATTTCTTCTTGAATCCAACAGCAAGGACACCTACTTTGCCATTATTGATAATGTAGTCCATGGTGACTTCTCCGATTCCTTGTTTACAACTACGGATAAAGCATCCAGAGGAACCCGGGACGCGATGGAACAGCGCAACATTATCACTTCTTATACAAAGGCGTTCTTTGATAAATATATGTTGAAAAAGGATGCGGATATTGATAGCCTTACCTTTGACGGCGTAGAGATGATTAAAAAACCTCAAAAGCCTTAGTATTGATTTGCCTGAATTTCGGGAGGGTTTATCGCGTAATAAAAGGAGAGAACCGGGTGGTCGGATTTAACTGCACGTGATTCAACTCTGATCTTGAAATTAAAATGATAAAGAGACCTTACTTTTGCTTTAAAACGTTAAGGTCTTTTTATCATTTGGGGAAATATATTTCGAATGAGAGAATGATACATAACTTAAAATAGTTCATATTTAATAAGTTTTAATCATTGATTTGTTCAATACTCACAACCGTTCTAATGGGTGGCGAGGGTTCTAGTTGGTCAAAGCCAGTAGTAATTCTTACTCTTTGCCCTACCTCAATTGTTTCATATGTTTCTCTATTGACCAAATAATACGAAGCTTCCTGGTCTTGTGCTAATTCTATAAAATCCTCAAGATTTCCATTCTCCAGGTCTTCCTTACTTACATTTTGAAGAACAAGGAATTTGTACTTGTCATTTTCATCTGTTTTAAATACTACAGTGCCCTTGAAAACTGGATAATTCTCTTTCTCATCCTTGTTAGAACAGCCCGAAAGTATAATCATACTAATGAAGATAAACAATATTATTTTTTTCATAATGACCTCCTTGATTTGAAATAAAGTTTTCCCCTTGTTTTTAAGTATACCCTACGTAAAAAAAGCAAATTATTACTATAAGGTAATTCATACGAAAAAAGTATGCAACATGGCATGAGAATTCCTTTAAATAATAAGTCCCTAGAGTAGAAAAAACAAAAAAAGAGGTCACGATGATGGATATCCTAAAATGGATTCAAAGCTGGTATTATGAAAACTGTGACGGTGATTGGGAGCATTCATACGGTGTGCGAATTGATACGGTGGATAATCCTGGTTGGTCTGTCGAAATCGATTTGACGGATACCTATTTAGAAGATGTGCCATTTGATTCGATTGAAGAAGAGAGAAATGAAGAAGATTGGTTCTACTGTATCGTGAGAGATGGAGTGTTTCACAGTGCAGGGGGAGCAAAAAATTTAGAAGAAAGGCTTAATTGCTTCAAAAATTGGGCTTCAAGTTTGGATAGAAGTTAATAATGCACTAACCATCGGGAGTAATCTAAGGAGAGAACCAGATGTATCTAAAAGAACTCAATTTGGATTTACCGTATATTGTAGATGATGAAAATATTGAATCTATAATGAAAAAACAAAAATGTGAGTACAACGAAGCAACAAAATTAGATTATGCGTTGAATTGGAAATGGAAAAGACGCTCTTTTAGTTTGGAAACTCGCTGTATTACAGCGATGTATGAACGTCTGTTGGGGAAATACAAAACGAAAGATTGTTGGAAAGTCCTAATAGATTGTGTAGAAAACATTACGGATGAACGTATTGTTAACGATTCTGGTGTGTGTTCGGTACCGATCCAATTTAGTTTGAATGACTTTAGTGGAAAAAATGAGTTGGAGAAAAAAAAGGCTACGCTTCGCCTGCTAATGGAAGGCATAGAGAAACTTGCTCTACGTAATAATTGGGATATTGATCCATTTAGGGAGATAGCTTTGCAAATAGAGGAGTTAGATTATGTAAATGAATGGACTTGGAAAAAAGACGTGAAGAGCCCTAATAAAGAGTACAATGCTAGAGTCATTTGTCATCATAATGTAGATAGCATGGATATATTCCTATCTATTTTACAACGTGATGGTACGCAAGTACATTTAGAGAAGGTCATATCAGAACAACCAGATGAATTTGCCTATGCTGAACATCTAGGTGAACTTACATGGGTATCTGATTTTGAAGTTGCTTTAATTAATAAAACTGGTACTGAAAAGTATTCTGCAACCCTGAATAATTAATACGCTGTTAAAACTTCCACTTAGAAGACTAGGTCGAATAAAAAAGAAATAGTAAAGGATAAAATAATGAAAAAAAGAGTTTCGGTGAAGATAGGAGATGTCTTCTCAATAAAACTAAATCAGGATTTGAATTGTTATGGACAAGTTGTTTCTGAAGGAAGAATATCAGATTGTATGATTGTATTTGATTTGATATCAATGGAACACCCAACAGTAAGTGAGATCACTTCTAATCCAATCATTTTCTTATTACAGACTGTAAACTCCAGGATTGAAGATGGTATCTGGAAAGTGATTGGTAATGCTCCAATACCTAGGATGACATTTCCCATGTACAAAGAGGAAACTGAAGATGGATATACATTGGTAGATCATAAGGGTGATATTGTGACTGAAAATCCCAGTGCTTCACAGATTGAAGTTGCCTCCGAACTGGAGTCTTGGTCACCTGTTAGTTTAGAAAAAGCAGTCATTGCTAGATTTGTAACTGGAGAATGGGACCCGTATTATAATGATTTAATTTATATAGAGTAGTCTATGTTCAATGGTCTAGAGAAAAGGACAAAGTCCGTTTACCGCTTGGGCTTGTATCTAATTAATTTTCACTTAGGCATGCATGTACCTTGAGGATTTTATTCCTCTCGTGTAAATGCATGCCTGTTTTTTTTATTTGTGCTGTAAATCCCTTGTGATTTTGCGTCCTGTTGGTGTCTGGGCATGTCCCTGAGTAATCAGGAGCATCTGCTCCATCTGCAACTAGCCTGTTATCTAAGGCAGACATATCGTTCATCGTGATGTTCACAAATCAACTTACTCGAGATCATGATTCAAACGTGTTACCGACATAATGAAAAGAGTGAATATGCGTTTTGGTGAGTTCAATCACGTTTTTGATAAATGCCTCGCGTGATTCACGATATCCGCTTAATATCCAATTGTTTAGTAGTCCAAAAAAACCGTAGGCGGTATAGTACTTGAAATAGTCCATGTTCACTGGGGAGTTGTTGATCGTCTCAAAGACAAATTGCTCCTGATAGATTTTGAGTATGGTTTGTGGAAAGCCTGTATGTAAACCGGGTAACGTATCATCGTATTGAATCAACTCGAAGAAGTCACGGTGTTCGTAGATATAATCCACGATTTGAAAAGATTCGGCATCCAGCTTGTTTGTTGAAACCTTTTGACCGTGCCAATAAGGTTTGCCTACTGCGCCCCTCAATCCTTCGAGTGTCATAATTAACAACTCTTCGGCGAGAATATATTTATCCTGGTAGTGTAAATAAAACGTGCTGCGATTATAACCCGCCTGATCAACGATGTCTTTGACAGAAACACCATGGAATCCTTTTTTCTTAATGAGCTGAATCAGAGCAGTTTTTAGGTGCTCCTTGGTTCGATTACGATGTTGAGATGTCACAATAAGTTCATTATTCATTCAAAAAAACTCCTATAAATATAGACATAGTTTTATAAAGTGTCTACGAGGTAGACACTTGGTCACATCTTAATGATTGGATTGTTACAATTTTAAGCATAGAATTAGTTTTGTAAACATCATACAGCACTATTTATATAGGCGTTATTCAAAATATTATACTGGGGGATTTATTCATGGGCAAACTTCAAGATAAAGTTGCAGTCATCACAGGAGGAGCATCCGGGATTGGCGCAGCGACAGCTCGCTTATTCGTTTCCGAAGGAGCTAAAGTGGTCTTGGTGGATCTAAATGAAGAAAAAGGCAAGGCGTTTGAGCAGGAACTGAAAGCGCTTAAAGCAGAGGCTCTCTTTATTAAAGCAAACATAACAAGTGAAGAAGAGGTTTCTGAGATTTTCAAACAAACCGTAGAAGCATTTGGTCAAGTCGATATCGTATTCAACAATGCGGGAATCGGACGTGTTCATCCTACGCATGAGCTTGATTATACCGAATGGCGCAATACAGTCAATGTTGATCTGGACGGCGTATTCTTGGTTGCACGTGAAGCGATTCGCGAAATGCTCAAAATTGGTGGAGGTACAATCGTCAACACGGCTTCCATGTACGGATGGGTTGGTTCACCTGGCTCTGCAGCCTACAATGCAGCTAAAGGCGGCGTTGTGAACCTGACTCGTTCGCTCGCGCTGGAGTATGCTGAGCAGAATATTCGGGTGAACTCCCTTTGCCCAGGCTTTATCGATACACCGATTATCCCGGAAGAGAGCAAACAAGCACTTTCAGCGGCAACACCAATGAAACGTCTGGGTCAAGCAGAAGAGATGGCCAAAGCCGTTCTGTTCCTAGCTAGCGACGATTCTTCATATATGACAGGAAATAGCCTGATCATAGACGGAGGATACACCGCTCAATAAGTGCAGCAAATATCGAAGCACACAAAGAACATATTTCCATTAAAAGTCGCTATTCTAGCGGCTTTTTTTATTGTATTGGTATAAGAGCAGTTCCCAATCCAAAGACGACTAGCAAACGGCGGTTCGGTTATTCATAATAGATGGCCTCATAAGGAAACTCTAACTTATTCAAGCGATATTCTTTGGGAGACATGGACATATATTGCCGAAAAACTTTGCCGAAATAGCTGGGACTCTCAAACCCGCATTGTTGACCAATCTGAGAAATCGGAAGTTCCGTTGTGCGGAGTAGTCGGATTGCAACCTCAATGCGTCTGTCTTTAAGATAGGCTAGCGGTGATGTTTTCTCGGATTTCTGAAATAACCTGCACAAGTAGTGTTTATTGATATCGCAATGGCTGGCTAGAAGATCCAACGTCAATGGAGATGCATAATTCTCTCGGATGAACTTTTTACATTTCTCAATCGTTGTTATGGATAGGGCACCGATATCCTTCTCCGCATCCCGACTCGTCTGTACCAGGATAAGCAACCACCGATAGATTTGCATGGACAAGCGATACTTGTCCGTAACCTTCTCTTGATGAATCAAATGGATAATTTGCCATAACTCTTGAATCAAGGGAGAGTCCGCGTTTCGTCGAATGACATGTCCCTCATTATCATGCATCATATCCCAAATTCGGTTAGCTTCATCCCCGCGAATGTTGATCCATATAAATTCCCATGGTTCGTTGTTCTCTTGTTTATAGTAATAGCAATGTTCTCCTGCAATTTTGACAAGTAGGGCATGTCCCTTCGGTAAAGGGAGCGTTTGATTGTCAATATCCAGATAACCCTGGCCATTAAGTGTGTATTGAAAAACGACATGCCCCGGGTCCGGTCTATCATCACTTGGACAACGATATTCCTCGCTAGAAACGATCTGCCATCCAATAGAGTCCAGTGTCATGATTGATGTATCGTCATTACGAAAAGCATAAGAAACCGTATGAACCATCGTTTCATCTCCTTCCTAAAAAAGTCAATTATCTTATATAATACGTCACATTTTTTAGATTGTCTGTCTTTTTTTAGACCTGTAAGATAAATGTAAGCGGTAACATAAAGAGGAGGTGGCTGTAAATTGTGTTCATATGACAACAAGCTGGGCAGGATCGAACTGATGATTCTAAAAATGAATTTTTAGATAAGGGGGAGTTAATCGAATGATCCGAAGAACTGTTTCCATCCAAAAATCGATGTTTGTATCTTTTTTAGCACTCCTTATGGTTATTTCACTGGCTGTTCCTCCGGCGCCGATACGTGCAGAGTCATCAAGCAGCCTGCCGGGTCGCCAAGCAGAGTATCTTAACCGGGGATTGGTTGCGGTTCTTGTAGACAACGGCGTTTTTTTAAGCTGGAGGTATTTAAACAACGATCCAGATGATATCGCTTTTAATATATATAAAAATGGAACCAAAGTGAACGCATCGCCCATAAGCGATGTGACCAACTATGTGGACACCACTGGTTTCGACAGCTCGCAATATCAGATCTCCACCGTTATTGCAGGCAAAGAGCAAATGCAACCGGAGGTTGTATCGGTCTGGCATAACGATTATCTGCCTATTCCGCTCGATAAACCGGCCGATGGCCGGACTAAGGATGGTGGAACTTACTCCTATTATGCAGGAGATGCTTCCGTAGCTGACTTGGATGGGGACGGCGAATATGAAATTGTCTTCCTGTGGAGTCCGAGCAATTCCAAGGACAATTCGCAGGCAGGTTATACCGGCAATGTGTATATCGATGCTATCAAACTGGATGGCACCAAGCTGTGGAGAATTGACCTGGGAGTCAACATCCGCGCCGGAGCGCATTATACGCAGTTAATGGTGTATGACCTGGATGGCAACGGAAAGGCAGAGGTTGTTGTCAAGACCGCGGACGGCACGAAGGATGGCCAAGGCACAGTCATTGGTGATGGCACGAAGGATTATCGCAACGACGGCGGATACATACTGTCAGGTCCAGAATATCTCACGCTGTTTAACGGTGAGACTGGCGCGGCTGTATCCACCGTGAATTATGATCCGCCAAGAGGCAACGTCAACGATTGGGGTGACGGCTATGGCAACCGTGTAGATCGGTTTCTTGGCGCGATTGCTTATCTGGACGGTACGAAGCCAAGTGTTGTGATGAGCCGGGGGTATTATACCCGCACAGTGCTTGTTGCTTATGATTATGTTGGCGGGGAACTCGTCAAACGCTGGACGTTCGACACAAACGAAGCAGGATCACAATATCAATCACAGGGCAACCATAATCTAAGTGTGCTGGATGTCGACAAGGACGGCAAGGACGAAATTATGTTTGGCGCCTTGGCCATTGATGATGACGGCAGCTTGCTGTACAGCACTGGACTCGGCCACGGTGACGCCATGCACGCCGGCCAGCTCGATCCGAACCGGGAGGGCTATCAGGTCGTAAGCGTGCATGAACATTCGGATGCAGCATACGGACTGGAGATGCGCAATGCAGCAACAGGTGAAATCCTCTGGGGTGAGAAAACAGGTTTTGACACCGGTCGCGGGATGTCGGCGGACATTGACCCGAACTATCCAGGTTACGAATCATGGGCCACGACCGTTACCAACGGGCAAAGTGTACCTGTAACCAATACCTATTCAGCAGCAGGAGAGGCTATCTACACTGTGGACGAAGGGCCCAAAACCGCCAATTTCGCCATCTGGTGGGATGGCGATCTTCAGCGGGAGCTGTTGGACCATGAGTGGGATAATGGCACAGCCAAAGGAATTCCGCTCATCTATAAGTGGGATTACCAAAACAAAAAGCTGAATGAAATCTTCCGGGCGACCGGTACGTTAACGAACAACCATACCAAAGGCAATCCGGCACTTCAGGCGGACATTCTGGGCGACTGGCGTGAGGAGCTTCTGCTGCGGAGCGAAGATAGTTCGGAGTATCGTCTCTACACAACGACCATTCCTTCAGACTATCGCATCCCTACGCTGATGCAGGATCCTGTGTATCGACTTGGCGTAGCCTGGCAAAATGTAGCCTACAACCAGCCGCCTCATACCGGCTTTTATCTTGGAGCGGAAGCTACAGCATTCCCTAAAGCCGATCTGGCGCTGACTCGCGAAGCTGAAATGCTGGAGCCGGTCTACCGATTTAATTTCGGTACAGAGACTGTATCAGGAAGTACGAACATACAGGATACGCTCTACGCACAAGATCCGGGATACGGCTTCAAGGATACAAGTGGTGTTACGGTAGGGGCAAATCAGGTCTCGGTCGCTACAGGTACGACATTTGCTGTTGACCTGCCAAATGCAAACTATAAGGTGACGCTGCGATTGGGCAATGATGCAAATGCCTCGAACGTTGGAGTCAAATCCGAATTCGTCCAGAAGCTTGCCTTAACCAATGTGACAGCAGGAGCACCACTGGAGTATTCCTATGATGTTGCATTGGTGGATGGACAGCTTGATCTTCTCTTCACGGGTACAGCCATAGACATCCAAGACGTCATCATCGAGAAATACCCAGAGAAAGCGGCTGGTGCGGCAACAACGATCTATATGGCTGGTGATTCAACCATGCAATCTTACAGTGAAGCGCAGGCTCCTCAAGAAGGATGGGGCCAACAGTTCGGACGTTATTTCTCCAATGGGGCAGTCGTCGTGAACGATGCGATCGGTGGCCGAAGCAGTAAATCGTTTATGGTAGACGGTCGTCTCGATACGACCCTGCAGCGAATTAAGCCGGGGGACTTCTTCTTCATTTCCTTTGGTCATAACGACGCGAGTGCAGGGATACCGGACCGTTACGCATCACCAGAGGACTATAAGATTTACTTGGCTCGTTATGTAAATGGTGCCAAACAGCGCGGCGCTACACCGGTATTGCTCACTCCGGTTGGACGCAGAGATTTCAACACGGTGACTCAAGAATTCAACGTCAGCTTCCCGGCATACGTTCAGGCTGCCAAAGAAGTGGCGAAGGAGCAGGACGTGCCGCTGATTGATCTCAGCAAGTTGAGTATTGCTTACTACGATAAAATTGGAAATACAGCTACGGAAAAAGTGTTCCTATATGCTAATCCGGGTGAATATCCAAAATACCCGAATGGGATCAACGATAATACGCATTTCAGCAGCTATGGTGCACAGAAAATTGCCGGACTCGTTGCTGGTGCAGTCAAAGACATGGAGCTGAGCATTTCATCACTGGTCATCGACCCGGATATTTCCGAGCCAGAACCAGAACCGGAAGCCCAGCTATATGAGGAGGACTTTGAAGGCGACGCTGCCAACTACCAGTATGCGATGGTCAATGCCACGGGTATTGCAGGAACCATGACGGGAACCGTTGTTGAACAGTCTGGAAATAAGGTACTGTCCGTCGCGGGTTCCGGATCGGGCAATCGGGCCAAGGTATTCCGTCTGTTCGATGCCGTAAACGGCGATCAGGTGAACGTGAACTTTGACTGGCAATCCGGTAATGTGAGTGCCTATCCATCAGAAGGTCATCTCACAATACAGGATTCTAACGAAAACGCCCTGTTCACGCTGTATACCAAGACCGGAAGCACCAAAATTCATTATTTTGTCGGTGCATATAACCCAGACTACGGCACAGGGGATACAGCCATACCCGAAGGGGGAACGGCTACAGATATTTCCAAGAACCAGTGGGTCAATGTGGATGCAACCGTTAATTTTGCCGAGAAGACATTGGATCTGACATTAACGAACCTAGCCGATCCGACAGTTACCCAAACGATTGCAGATATCTCGCTGAGTTCCGCCGCATATGCGGACAACGTCAGATCCATGCGGTTCCTGGGAACAAGAAAAGGCGGTGGAGGCACGTTGAACTGGGCTACCCAGATCGACAACGTGCGTATTGAAGGCACTCAGCTCTCTTCAGAGAGTGGCGATCAGACGGCCTTAATCGCTCTGTACGATGAGATTAAAGCACTGAATCTGTCGGATTATACAGATGCATCGAAGGCCGTGGTGAACCGGGCTTTGGCAGCTGCGGAAGCTATATTCAATAAGGAAGCTACCCAAGCTCAAGTTGACCATACGTTTAACATGCTAACTGTTGCGAAGGATTCATTGACAAGTGAACCGAGCGAAGAGACAAGTGAATACAAATTTGACTTTGGTGCCGGCAGCGCAGCCGACGGATACATCAAGGTAGATGCCAAAAGAGCGTACATTGAAGGCAACGGGTACGGTTTTGCCGATACTGCACTCACCAAAGATGAGAACCGGAAAACCGGAGATTTGCTCAAGGAAGATTTCACACGAGTAAACGGTACCTCTTTCCTGGTGGAAATGGAGCCGGCGAATTACCGGGTAACGATGACCATCGGGGATGCGGAGGAATTGACCAGCGCAAATGTCGTTGTAGAACAGATGACAAAGCTGCCGCTTACAAGCATTGCCAAGGGCGAATTCAAAGAAATCACGTATGAGGTTGCCCTGATTGATGGGGTCTTTAACTTCAACTTTACCGGAAATGCACCGAAGATCAATGCGCTGAAGCTGGAGCGACTGCCAGATCACAGTGCAAGTGATAAACCAGTTATTTATTTGGCCAGCGATTCCACGGTGGCCAATTACGCGGAAAACTATCGTCCGCAAGCGGGCTGGGGAGAAACGTTGGGTGAATATTTTGATCCAAATGAAGTCAGTATTGATAACCGGGCAGTTGGAGGTTTGAGCAGTAAAACCTTCCTGGTCGGTGGATATCTCAACGATATTTTACTCGACATTCAAGAAGGCGATTATCTGTTCATGCAGTGGTCTCATAATGATTCCACACCTTCACGTCCAGAGCGTTATCTTACGCCTGAGCAATTTAAGGTATATCTGAAAGAATACATTAACGGTGCTCTGCAGAGAGGTGCGATTCCGGTTCTGGTCACACCAGTGAACCGTCGTGATTTTACCGGAGAGGTGCTGAACAAAAGCTTCCCGGAATACGTACAGGCGATGAAAGAAACGGCGCAGGAAACGGAAACGCTTATCATCGATCTGAACCAAGCCAGTTGGGAGCATTTCCAGGAGCTTGGCACAGAAGGAACCAAATCGATATTCATGTGGGTAGGCACAACGGAAGACAATACACATTTGCAAATGAACGGTGCAATCAAGGTGTCTGAACTCGTAGCACGCCTTGTGAAGGAATTGAATATACCTTTATCTGATTTTGTTACGTTGGAAGGAGAATCTCCGGAGCAGAAGGCCCCGCATACTACGGCAACTGTGGAAGGAGAATTGCAGAACGGCTGGTATACTTCTCCGGCACAAGTAACCTTCACAGCAAGCGATGAAGATTCCGATATCGAAGGGACCTATTATCAAATTAATGGTGGCGAAACGGTGAGTGGCACACAGTTGACCCTAACTGAAGAAGGAACACATACCATCACCTACTGGAGCGTCGATGTTGACGGTAACAAAGAGAGCGAACAGTCTTTGTCCATATCCATTGATCTCGTACCTCCAACCATTGAAATTAATGGTCAAACCGAATACACCATTGATCAGCAGGTGGAAATTGGCTATACAGCCTCCGATTCGGTATCCGGTGTAGAAAAACCAGAGGGTGTGCTTCTCGACACTCCTGCGTATACACTGGAACCCGGACTGAACCAGGTTACGGCAACCGTCTCCGATTTGGCTGGGTGGGAACAGACGGTAGAATATAGTTTTGCAGTTATTACTACATTCGACAGCCTGATTAATCTGACCAACACCTTTGCTGATGAATCGATCGATCCTAATGCCAGCATTCTTGCTGATCAGCTCACAAACACGTTACAGCAGGCCAAACAGGCAGCAAACGATCGTGAAGGAGCAAAAGCGCGTCAATTGCTTGCATCCTACGGTAATGACGTTCAAGCAGTTAGAGGAACCGTATTTACGGATGAGCAGACAAGTGTGCTGATTAAGTGGGAGGAATGGCTCCATCAGACAACGCCACTTGCAAACGGTGCCCCAGGCACTCCGGTGTTATCTGATAATAATGGTTACGACACGGGGCTCAAAGACGGAGACTATACAATCACGATGAGTCTGTGGTGGGGGAATAACGGTAATCAGTTCAAGCTGTATGAGAATGGTGAACTGATTAAGGAAATTTCTCTGGTCGATCAATCCCCGTCCGCCCAATCTGTTCAAGTTGATATTACTGGAAAGAAAAACGGCACCTATATCTATACTGGAGAATTGATCAATGCACTGGGTTCAACCATGAGTGTTCCACTGACAGTCATCGTCACGGATGCTTCCCCGGGGCAAGCTGTTCTGTCGAACGACAACTGGGATGGTGACGGCAACTATAATGTCACCATGAATCTGTGGTGGGGAACAAACGCAACCGAATACGAACTTTACGAAAATGGAGTATTGATTGACACACAATCGCTGCAATCTCATTCTCCTGTTGCACAGTCTGCGGTTACCTCAATCTCTGGAAGGGTACCTGGAATCTACGAGTATGAAGCTGTACTTCGTAATTCTTCAGGGGAAACCAGATCACACAAATTAAATGTGACGGTACGAGAGTAGACTGAAATGTTCGAGCATTCCATTAACAAGAAGTGATACAACTGAAGTAAGGTACGCATACAAAAGTGCTATTCCTCATCATTTTGAGGAGTAGCACTTTTTATATGCGCACAGTATGAAAGCGTTTGACTTATTTGAATATCAATCTATAATGATGAAAGGAAATTGGACTTGGACGAGGCCTATGGAGAAAACGATAACCGGCATAGCTGTATGTATATCCATAGCAAGCTTCCATACGCAGGAGGCTTGCTGTTTCATTTTCAGAAGGAGAATAGGTTCCCATGACACTTAAAAAAAGAATATTTTTACTGTTCTTTCTCAGTGCGTTTATCCCCTTTATCAGTATATTTGCGATTTCTTATTATACGATCGACTCCATTTTCGCAAATAAGATCGATGATGGTATCCGTAGCAATTTACAGCAGGTGACATCCTCATTGGAGAATTCCATCACTAATCTGAATCATGTGACGCAACAATTATCTTACAGGGGTACTTTAGGCAAAAGAATGGATGAATTCTTGAATCCGTCCTCCGATATCTTCGAACTGATTGAGGCCAGGGACGAATTAAAAAACGAGTTAAGTGTTGTGACCTTCACCAATCCTAATATCGGATTGACCCTATATTACTTTCAAAAAGAAGGTACTACTCAGTTCGGCAACTTTCCGATCAAGGATCGTTTCTCTCCTGAGTCTCTGCCTGTGCTCTTCCAAACCTATGGCATTAAGTACTATGGCCCCCATATGAGTATGAACCGATTTGATGATCAACTCGTTCTGTCTGCTATGCGCAAAGTGCAACTATCCGAGAGGAACGACGTGTTCATTTACGTAGAATCAGGCTTTCGCCTCACTCAAGATATCTTGGGTTACAATCAATACAACGGCGCATTATCTCATCTCATCCTGGATGGTGAAGGCAACATTGTGTACAGCGAAATACCGGAAGCCATGAAGGTAGGGGAGAATTTCACCAGCTTAACGGTCGATCCTGCCAAGGACGGAATATCCCGCGGGTATCACTGGTTCAAGGAGGATTCCTCACAGAAATGGAGTGTCGTATCGGTCATTTCGCAGTCTCAATAT
The DNA here is from genome assembly GCF_037977015.1 of Paenibacillus sp. FSL K6-1122. NCBI lineage: Bacteria > Bacillati > Bacillota > Bacilli > Caryophanales > Paenibacillaceae > Paenibacillus > Paenibacillus sp. FSL K6-1122. The sequence goes on from NZ_CP150272.1 coordinate 3,813,499, forward strand.
CAACAGGAGAAAAACCAGTGGTTGCTTCAAATTTTGCTGGTCGCTTTATTTTTCCTCGGCTTTACCGTGTTTCTCGCTTGGCTCCTGTGGAAGATGGTGTACAAACCACTCGGTCTGTTCCATTCGGAGATCAATGGAATGTCCAAAAATCCACAAACAAAAGGGAGCCGAGCTCGCACTCAGATTCCCGAATTTGATTTTCTGTTGGGTGAATTTTCGAACATGCAGCATCAGATTGGTGACCTCTTCAAGGAAGTACAGCAGAAAGAGAAGATTCGTGCAGACCTGGAAGTGGAAAAGCTGCTCTATCAGATCAACCCGCACTTTCTGATGAATACGCTCGATACGGTGCACTGGCTGGCCGTCATGAACGGACAAGGGGAGATCGACAAGCTGGTACAATCGTTGAACAAGCTGCTCTATTACAATCTAGGCAAATTAGGGCAAGTATCCACCATGGAAGAGGAGATCGATGCGTTAAGACAGTATCTGATTTTGCAGCAAATTCGCTATGACTTTGAATTTGACGTCCGCATTACTGCAGATGAACAAGTGCTTCAAATTGCTGTGCCCCGCTTTATTCTGCAACCGCTGGTTGAAAATTCGTTATATCATGGATTAAGTGACGAAGGTTTTATTCAGATTGAAGTGACATGCACTTCAACGTTGAACATTATGATACAAGATAATGGTGCAGGTATGACTGAGGAAACCATTCATAATCTGCTGAACAATCGTGAAGCTGAACAACAAAAAGTAGGGATGGGCATCGGACTCAATTACGTTCACCGCATGTTGAAAGCACAGTACGGGGACCAAGCACAACTGGTGATTGAGAGTGAATTGGGAACAGGGACAAGCATACTGCTCGTATTGCCTATTAAAGGAGAAGATATCTCGGCATGATTAAGGTATTGATTGTAGATGATGATAAGCTGGTACGCAAAGGTATTAGCTCTGCGATGCCATGGAACGAGTTCGACATGGAGGTTGTAGGGGAAGCAAGCAACGGGGCGAAAGCACTGGATTTTCTGAAAACCCAACCGGTCGATCTGATGCTAACGGATCTTGCGATGCCCGTCATGTCAGGGATCGAACTGATGCGAGCTGCGAGGCAGCTCTATCCCGAACTTCATATCGTTGTGTTAACACTGCATCAGGATTTCGATTATATCCAGGAAGCACTAAGACTCGGAGCCATCGATTATATAGCCAAAGTGCAGCTGGAGAAAGAGCAATTCGAACATGTTCTGCAACGAATTCATACCCGAATTAACGGGTTGACAAGCACCATAAGAAAGATGCCTTCGCTGGATGAAATCAATGTCCATTATCGAAATGTGTATGCACTTGTTTCACAGGAGCGGAAATCAGAGCATAAGTGGCCAACGGAGTTAACTGCGCATGAAGATGAGATAAGGTGGGAGGTTGAGCGTAATAGCTGCATGTGGGCTGCACCCCCGTCCGAAGAGGATCAACTATTTCATCAATTGAAGGAATGCCTGCATCAAGTTCCCCAGTGTACGTTGTTAGTTTTGTCTGATGTACAAGAGCGAACATGGTCGCAAATCAAAAACTGGATTATGAGTTATACAGAGTCGTCTTTATTCTATGTTTACAACCCCAATAACCAAGTCATTACCATTTCCATGAATGAGGAAGATACATGTTCAAATGAACCGCAAGATGAGGACCTTGACCGGATTAAACAAAGTTGGTTCCAAACCCCATGGACCCACCATGAGAGTTACTATAACCAACTCATTGACCAGTTTATATCCTTACGATTACATAAAGGTCAGTTGATGGGATTGCTGTACTCAATCGTGATGGAATGGAACCGTATTTTTGCCCAAACTACGCTTGGAAGAATCGCGATGATCCATTCTTTCGAGTCTTGGTACGAGGTTGAAGAATGGATCAAACAGACTGCTGCAAGCATTCGAAAGGCTGATGAACAGACTTCGTACTCACAGGAAATCATCGATGCCGTGAAAAAAGCGGTGATGATCGTGCAGCAGGATTTGGAGCAGGCCTATACAGCTTCAGGTCTCTCCCAACAACTCAATATCAGCCGAAGTTATTTCAGTCAATGTTTCAAAGATTTGATGGGGAAAACCTTTAATGAGTACTCCCGCTTCATCCGGGTAGAGAAATCCAAAGAGTACTTGCTCAATACGAATAATACGATTTTCTGGATTGCGGAGCGAGTGGGTTATTCGGATGAAAAATATTTCAGCCGGATTTTCCGCGAACTGACAGGTCTTCTGCCAAGCGAATATCGGCAGCTAGGTAGAGGAAATAAATAGCCGACAGTCTCCTGTTTTAGGAGCTGCCGGCTTTTGTTTTTTGATCGAGAAGAGGGGTAGATAGACAAATGTTGGTCAGTAGGTAGGGTAAATGATCACAAGTTAACCATACTTCATAATACGGACTGAAAACTGTAACCATTTCTCTATCCAAACGGACGTGTAATCCCTATCTCGATTGGCCTTCACTTCATTTTATAATGAAAGCGCAAACAAATATATTGAACATCAGAATAAAGGGGAATCGAACTAGATGAGAACAAAATGGTCTATGAAAAGCAAGCGGATGACAAAGCGTCTGGCCGTGCTGTCCATGTCCGCCTTGATGGTTGCAGCCCTAGCGGCATGTGGAGACTCTTCCAATCCTCCTACTGCAGAGGAAGCAGGCAAATATGAGGTAACGCCGGGAGATCCGTTCAGTGCCTATAAAGACGAAATCACCGTAACCATGGGACGGGTAACCACAGCCAACCCAAAACTGCCGGCTGGTGATACCTATGAGAACAACGCATATACTCGGCTGGTCAAAGACACGTTTAACGCTCAGATTACAGATCAATTTGAAGCCAATGGTGAAGATTATAGTCGTCAAGTATCGCTTGCCATTGCATCCGGGGAATTGCCTGACATGATGCGTGTTGATTCCAAAGATGAACTGAAAGAACTGGTGGATAACGATCTGATTGAGGATCTGACGTCCATTTACGATCAATATGCTACGGATAACATCAAGCAGATGTACGATTCCTATGATGGACGTGCATTAGAAAATGCAACGATTGATGGACGTTTGATGGGACTTCCGGCGACTTCCCTGGATTCCGCACCAACGATGGTTTGGGTTCGTCAAGATTGGCTGGATCTGCTGGGGATTCAACTGGATGCAGACGGAGACGGTGCCCTTTCACTGGATGAAGTGGAGAAAACAGCGCTGGAATTCCTGAAAAGAGATCCTGGCCAATCCGGGAACCCGGTAGGTATTCCATTTGTGAACACGATGAATACAACAGATTATAATGGATCTGCTTATACGATGCTGGGTGTGGCCTCAACCGAGGGAGCTTTCCCGCAATATTGGATGAATGGTGAAGACGGCAAAATCGTGTATGGTTCCACGACAGAAGAAACGAAGAAAATGCTGGGCACCATGGCAGATTGGTTCAAGAATGGCATCATTGACCCGCAATTCGGAACCCGCACGTTTGATGATATTACCGCACTCTACGCCAATGGCCAAAGCGGTATTGCCTTTGGACCGTGGCATATCCCTGACTGGGGACTGATCAGTGCAAAACAGATGGATAAAAATGCGAAATTTTCGGCTTATACGCTGGAGGATGCAAACGGCAAGGTCAACGTGGCGCATGCCAACCCATCCAATCAGTTTATCGTGGTGAGAAAGGGATATGAACACCCTGAACTGGCGGTTAAGATTGTAAACCTGTTCTACGATAAATTGGCAAATGATAAAAATGCCGCAGCAACCATGCCGGAAGCTGCCAAGTATCAGGAGACCGGGGTAGACGGTTCAACGAGACCGTTTAATATCGAAGTCAATTCGGCTACATCGCTACTGGATGATTACTCTGACGTTGTTCGCGGGATTAAAGGAGAGATCAGCCTGGATGAGGTTCGCACTACAGAATCGAAGAACAATATCGGAAGCATCAAAACCTATTTGAGCGACATGGATACGGATGATGTGACTGCTTGGTCCAAATATCATTCGCGGATCAACGGAGTGGGACTAATCGACAAACTGACACAAGAAAACAAATTTGTCTGGATGACACCTGCTTTCTCTGGCACTACACCAAGCATGAAACAGACGTGGGCCAATCTGACAAAGTTGGAGCAGGAGTCGTTTATCAAAATCGTAACGGGTTCAGAACCGCTCGATTATTTCGAAACATTCGTGAGTAACTGGAAGAAACAGGGTGGTGATCAAGTCATTCAGGAAATTGAAGACGAGATCGCATCGAAAAAATAAACATCCATGAACAGTAGCAGGGCTGCGATACGCAGCCTTTCTTCAGAAAAGGGGTTCATCCATGAAACAGGGGAATTGGAAAGCGCGAGGGCGGCTCGGCCCAGGTGCCATGTACCATATGATGATGCTTCCGGGCATTTTGTTTTTGCTTGTATTCAGCTATGTTCCAATGGTCGGCATCATTACGGCGTTTCAGGACTATATACCGGCCAAGGGCATGTTTGGCTCCGAATTTGTAGGCCTGAAGCATTTTATGTATATGTTCAAGCTGCCGGATATCGCGCAGGTCGTCAGCAATACGTTGGTGATTGCGATTGGCAAGATTCTGCTCGGAACGATGATGGCCATCATTTTTTCTGTTTTATTAAATGAAATTCGTATCAAATACGTTAAAAAATCTGTGCAGACGATTGTTTATCTGCCGCACTTTCTATCCTGGGTTGTACTGGCATCGGTTGTTGTCAACATGTTCAGTTTGGATGGCATTGTGAATCAAATGTTGGCGTTCTTTGGCCTCGAAAATATTAATTTCCTTGGCAGCAACACCTGGTTCCAGCCACTGATTATAGGAACAGACGTATGGAAAGAGTTTGGTTACAGTTCCATCGTTTATCTGGCTGCGATTACGTCCATTGACCCCGGTCTGTATGAAGCCGCAGGCATGGATGGAGCCAGTTGGTGGAGAAAAGTGTGGCATATTACATTGCCAGGCATGTTACCTATTATTCTGCTCATGGGTGTAATGAGCCTGACCAACATTTTGAGCGCCGGTTTCGACCAAGTCTATAATCTGTATAACCCGGTTGTCTACGAGTCAGGCGACATTCTGGATACTTATGTCTATCGGATCGGTCTCGTTGGGCGACAGTATAGCTTCGGTACAGCTGTTGGTTTGTTCAAGTCCGTAATCGGCATTGTTTTGCTCTTGTCTGCCAACCAGTTGGCCAAAAAATATACGGATCGAAAAATATTCTAAGGAGGCCAAACCTGTGTCCTATTCTGCAAACTTCAAAGATCGAATTGGCCGGTTTGCCATCTATGCCATCGTCATCATGCTGGCATTGGTCTGCCTTCTTCCGTTATGGAATATCGTCGCCATTTCATTCAGCAGCAGCGAGGCAGTATCCGCGAACGCAGTAGGTCTCGTTCCGGTCAATTTTACAATAGCGGCTTATAGCAAAATTATTGATGATGCACAGTTCTGGCGTTCCTTTGGCATATCTGTTCTACGTGTCGCACTTACCCTTGTGCTTAACATGATTTTGATTATTTTGATGGCTTATCCGCTATCCAAATCGAAGAGGGATTTCAAAGGCAGAAACATTTATATGAATATCATGATTTTTGCCATGTTGTTCAGCGGAGGCATGATTCCGAGTTACCTGCTGATCAAAAACCTGGACATGCTGAATACGATATGGGCACTTGTTCTGCCAGGCGCTGTCCCCATATTCAGTGTCATTCTCGTGATGAATTTCTTCTCCGCTGTACCTAAAGCGCTTGAAGAGGCAGCATTCATCGATGGAGCAAATCCCATTCAGGTCTTGTTCAAAGTGTATGTCCCTGTGTCCATTCCTGCGCTGGCGACAGTCGCCTTGTTCAGTATCGTGGGTACATGGAATGACTTCTTCAGTGGTTTGATCTATATGACCAAAGTTAGCAACTACCCGCTAATGACCTATATTCAGTCCCTTAACGTGAATATTGCCGATTTGCTTCAAGCCGGCACGAATTCCAGCGAACTCAGTAATCTGACTGAAATATCGAACAAAAACCTGAATGCAGCCAAAATCGTAGTCGCTGTTATCCCGCTATTGCTGATTTATCCCTTGCTGCAAAAATACTTTGTGACGGGCATTGTCGTAGGATCGGTCAAAGAATAACCTTAGAAAGGTTGAATGGAACATGGAAAATAAAAAATGGTGGAAAGAAACCGTTGTATATCAAATATATCCACGTAGCTTTCAAGATCGAAACGGTGATGGAATCGGAGACTTGGAGGGCATAGTGTCCCGATTGGATTATTTGCAGCAACTCGGCATTGGTGCGATCTGGTTATCACCCGTGTGCAAGTCTCCTCAAGATGATTTTGGATATGATATTTCAGATTATCAGGACATCGATCCGATGTTTGGGTCTTTGGAAGATATGGAAACATTAATTCAGGAGGCCGGGAAACGAGACATTCGAATCATTATGGATTTGGTGTTGAACCATACCTCGGATGAACACTCCTGGTTTCAAGAAGCCAAAAAAGGTAAAGACAATCCGTACCATGACTACTACGTCTGGAGAGATGGTGTTGAAGGAACACCTCCAAACGACCTGGGGTCCACCTTTGGTGGTTCAGCCTGGGAATGGGTGCCTGAGATCGGGCAATATTACTTACATCTATTTTCCGTAAAACAGCCAGATCTCAACTGGGAAAACCCCAAAGTCCGGCAGGAGATATACAACATGATTAACTGGTGGATCGACAAGGGTGTGGGTGGTTTTCGCCTTGACGTGATCGACTTAATCGGTAAAGAACCGGATTTGAAGATTACGGGAAACGGACCTAATTTGCATAAATATATCAGGGAACTGAGCAAGGAGACGTTTCAAAAAGCGGAAGACCTGCTAACCGTTGGAGAAACATGGGGCGCCACTCCGGAAATCGCCAAACTGTACAGCAATCCAGACGGCAGTGAGTTTTCAATGGTCTTCCAATTTGAACACATCAGCTTGGATGAACAAGAAGGCAAAGGAAAGTGGGATCTTAAACCTTTGGATGTGATGGCATTAAAAAAAGTGCTGTCCAAGTGGCAGACGGAGCTCAAGGGTGATGCCTGGAACAGTCTATTCTGGAACAACCATGACTTGCCACGTATCGTATCTCGTTGGGGAAATGATGGAGAATTCAGAGTTGAATCGGCTAAAATGTTGGCTACCCTTCTTCATGGCATGCAAGGTACGCCTTACATATATCAGGGTGAAGAATTGGGTATGACGAATTTCCAATACGCTATCGAGGATTATCGGGATATTGAATTGCTCAACTTTTATAAGGAAAGAATGGGGAAAGGTTATCCTGAACAAAGCGTGATGGAGTCGATCTACGCCAAGGGCCGTGATAATGCACGCACACCTATGCAATGGGATACTTCCGATAACTCGGGTTTTACACAAGGGGAACCTTGGATTAAGGTGAATCCAAATTATAAGCATATCCATGCCGAGGAAAGTTTGAATAACCCTGAATCCATATTCCATTATTACCGGAAGTTAATCCAACTCAGAAAAGATCATGAAGTCATTGTATATGGTGATTATGAGCTGATCTTTCCAGAGAACCCAGACGTGTTTGCTTATACCCGAACGTTGAATAGTACGACAATTCTTGTGGTATGCAATTTCCAAGGATATACGACTGAACTTCCGCTTCAGGAGCAATTAACAGGGTCCTATCAGCTTTTGATAGCTAACTATACAGGTGAACTCTCGGAGAGCGAATTGCGTCCATATGAAGCCAGAATGTACCTTATCCATGATTAAAGCAAAATACGTTATATAATGTTCAGTTCTCAAGAAAGAAGGATTGTATTCAATGAAAAGAGTATGGTGGAAAGAAGCAGTAGCTTATCAAATCTATCCGAGAAGTTTTATGGATTCCAACGGAGATGGGGTTGGTGACATCAAGGGGATCATATCTAAACTGGATTATATTCAAGATCTCGGTATTGATCTGATATGGATCTGTCCGATGTATAAGTCACCCAACGATGATAATGGGTATGACATCAGTGATTACTGTTCCATTATGGATGAATTCGGCACGATGGCGGACTTTGATCAATTGCTGCATGAAGTTCATCAACGCGGCATGAAACTCATCATGGACTTGGTGATCAATCATACAAGTGACGAACACCCGTGGTTTATTGAATCCAGAGCTTCGCTGGATAACCCCAAACGGGATTGGTACATCTGGAGAGATGGGAAGAATGGAGACGAACCAAATAACTGGGAGAGCATCTTTGGCGGTTCTGCTTGGGAATATGATGAAGTCTCCGGACAGTACTATCTCCATCTGTTCTCCAAGAAACAACCGGATTTGAATTGGGCAAATCAGGAAGTTCGGAAATCCATATATGAAATGATGAATTGGTGGCTGGATAAAGGGATTGATGGTTTCCGTGTGGATGCCATCAGCCATATTCACAAAGAAGAGGGCCTCTTGGACATGCCAATCCGAGAAGGCGTCAAGTACATCTCCTCTTTTGAAAAGCATATGAATGTGAAGGGAATCCAGAGTTATCTGCAAGAAATGAAAGAGAATACATTATCCAGATATGACGTCGTGACTGTTGGGGAAGCGAATGGAGTTAAGGTGGAGGACCAAGAAGATCTGCTGGATTGGATCTGTGAAGTCAGAGGGAAATTTAATATGGTCTTTCAATTCGAACACCTGGACCTTTGGAAAAACAGTACAGACAGGCAACTGGATGTTCCCAAATTGAAAAACGTCTTGACCAAGTGGCAAAAATCACTGGAAGGCGTAGGCTGGAATGCTTTATTTATTGAAAATCACGATCAGCCTCGTAAAGTTTCATCTTGGGGAAATGATACGGAGTATTGGTATGAAAGTGCCACAGCACTTGGAGCCATGTACTTTTTCATGCAAGGAACCCCTTTTATATATCAGGGGCAAGAGATAGGCATGACAAACGTAGCTTATCCTTCCATAGCGGATTATAACGACATAGCCGACCGGAATTTATATCAGATCAAACGCGATGAGGGGATGTCGCATGAGGAGATCATGAACATCATCTGGGCTTCGAGTCGCGATAATTCCAGAACGCCGATGCAATGGTCTTCGGCCAAAGAGGCCGGGTTTACCAGCGGTGCGCCATGGCTAAAAGTGAATGACAATTACGTCCATATTAATGTAGAGAAACAACTCCAGGAACCAGGTTCCATCCTTCACTTTTATAAACAAATGATTCAGCTGCGAAAAGAGCATGATACATTGACTTATGGTATCTATGAGCTTCTGATGCCGGATCATCCGAGTGTATATGCATATACACGTACACTGGCAGATCAACAGGTGCTGGTAGTAATCAATCTTTCTGAACACATGGTGGAGCTTGAGGAAGATGAGCTTGGCCTCGACTTCTCAGAGATCTGGCTTACCAACTATGAGAATGGCATGCTGCCACTGATGTTGCGACCGTTTGAAACCATTGTTGGATTAAGCGTTAAAGTTTAAGTAGGATACGTAAAAAGGCGCCTATATCATGGTTTGAATGATATAGGCGCCTTTTATTGTTGTGTAATCACATGAAAATCAACTGCGACTATTAGTTTTATTGATGGAGAACATCCGCGTATTCAGAGATACGTTCGAAACGTCCCTTGGCAAACGGACATAGAGGTAAAATCTTAATACCGTTTTCCCGCGCGTATTCCACCATAGCTTTGATAAGTTCATCGCCAAGCCCTTGTCCTCGGTAAGCATTTTCCACCAAAGTGTGATCAATGATGTATAGCTCTGGACTCGAGATTACATAGGTCATCACCGCAGCAATGTCACCGTTATCTTGAATAAGAAATCTTTTATTGGCAGGTTCATGTTCTACGTTATGCATGTTCATCCTCTTTCTTTGTTGAATATTCACCGTCCAGAAGCTTATACGTCAATGCTCCGCTTGGACATGTGTCAATATGCCGGGCAATGGCCTCCGAAGTGTCACCATCAGGATCAACCCAAGGACGCTTGCTTAAATCAAAAACAGCAGGAAGGCCCTTTACACAAATACCGGAATGAATGCAAACATCCGAGTTAAACATAACCTCGATATCTTTACCGTAATATAATTTCTCTTTAACCATAATGCATTCACATCTTTCACTGTTGAGTTTGAGTTTGTTTACAGATCGATATCCCAGGCATCCATGGTAAGTCATGTCTGGCAGGCTCTTAATGTTCGAATTATAAATGAGGAATCATTATTAAGTCAACGTGATGAATCTCCTAATTCGTTGGTGGAAGCTGCTGATCAGAACCCTGAGTCCTCCGAAAAATTAACGCTCCAAGAAAGTTATGTTTCCGGCGGCGATTCTAAATTGTCATCTAACAACACCCTTAGCAAGATTGGGAACTTATTTAGTGACTTCGATCTGAAATTGATCGGAATATGATTTTAGGTTGCCTGCAAGACCAGCGAGTTCCCCGGAGATGTTCGACAGTTCGTTTGCCGATCGCTGCTGCTCCACAGCACTAGCCGTGACTTCTTCGGCCATGGCTGAAGTTTCCTCGGTTGCGGAAGCAATATAACTGAGATTCTGTTCCAACTCCTGACGAATAGAGTGCATGTCCATCGTCCGGCTGTCTAAACTCTGAGCCAACTCATGCACTTCGGTCGATAAGCGGCTAACCTGTCCAAATGCCTGGAGACAATCAGCGATCTGTTTCTCCTGTTCCTTAACAGCTACCATATTTGCATCAAAATGACTGCCCATCCGATGTATCTCTTGAACAAATGAACCCAGGATCTCATCAATCTCTTGGATCGAACGTTCGGATTGTTGAGCGAGCTGTCCCATTTCACCTGCAACGACTGCAAAGCCTTTACCCGCTTCTCCAGCTCGGGCAGCTTCAATTGAAGCATTCAGGGATAGAATTTGAGTTTGTTTTAAAATGTTGTGAATTTGACCGCTAATAGAGGAAGCGAGTTCGGATTGAGTCGTCAGAGACCTGGAAATATCCTGTTGATGCTCAACACGCTTGGCATTCTCTCTGCCCTTCTCAAGCAGAACCTCATGTTCACGTGTAACTTGTACTTGAACAGAAGATAGCTGCTCTGAAGTATAAGTAAACTGTTTCACATATGAACCTACTTCATCCATTATTTTGCCCAGATTCTCTGAATGCTGGACGGAGTGTTCTGTCTCTTCAGCCTGTTTCATTGAACCTATGGCAATCTCCTCAATCGCTCTGGAAAGTTCTTCGCTCTGACGCTGGTTTGTCTGAGCGGTTTCCGAAATATCTTTTGATGACTGCTGTAATGTATTTGAACCTTGCTGTATTCCCATCAGAATGTTCGTCAATTGGGCAACCATGATGTTAATCAAATCACTAATGTCACCGAGTTGATCATTGGACATGTGTGTGGATACGACTTTGAGATTCCCATCAGCAACCTGCTCGAGACTTGACTTAATATCGCGTACTTGTCTAAGAATACCTCGTACTACGAATAACATCATGACCAAAGAAAGAATCAGTACAACCACAAAAATCGGGATAATGGTCTGATAAGCATTATTCACAGATGTCGCGGAGACTTGATTCACTGCTCCAGCAGAAATATCAATGCCCAGATAGCCAATGACAGCACCTTGCGAATCCTTGATTGGTGTAAAGGAGGACAATAGCTGTCCCCAAGTTGGATCATCTACAATGCCTGTTGTGACGACTTCACCGCGTAACAAGCGTTCCTGAATCTGGGGATTGAATTCCATTGCAGTGCCGTAAGGACTATATTCCGTATCGTCCCAATTCGCTCCATCTACGGTGTAGATCCACCCGTCCGAAGTTTTGTTATACATATAAACATACAAGGCTCCCGATTGAAGCCTAACTTTAACGAGTTCGTCCCTAAGACTTTTATATTCGTTGCTCTCCTCTGAAGCAGGAGAAGATAATGTCTTAATTAATTCCGACTCCTGACCTAGTTGAGAGGCGGTATTCACAGCCAGCTGCTGATTGTTATGCTGCATGGTCATTAATGATGCATTTTCACTGGAGTCGATGGTTGCCCATATGATTAGACCGCCCATGGCCAGTAGCGGAACCAGAATAATCAAATACAGTTTGAACCTTAAATCCATCTTTTTTTTGCGAGTCTGTTTCACGTACGGTTCCCCCTTGGATGTAATAAAGTAAATATGGCTATTCGTATAACCCCATACTATTTATCGTAATATTGAAGGGGGAAATGAAGACTAATCCTAAATTTGTATATACATATACGCAGATTATAAACTAACAGTATGCAAGGACACCTTGCCATTAACCAAAAAAAGGCTCCACCAGCTTTATGCCAGTGGAGCGCTTAATTTTTCTCTTAGAGATTCTGTTCAATATACAAACCTACTCACGGATGTTTATTGCAGAAACGGTCGATATAATCAGAACATTGCCCCGGCTCATCTTCCATTACGAAATGACCAGCTTTGGGAATGACATGTAGGCAGGCATGGGGAATATCCTGGACAAGCCTCTTTGCGTACATAAGGGGCTGCCATTCGTCTTCTTCCCCCCATAAAATTTGAACGGGAACTTTCAGCTTGGGTAAATCTGTTCCATAGGATTCAGTATATTTTGCATTATAATGAGCTACCTGATGGGAGAAAAAAGAGGCTTTGCCCAATGAACCTGTATGGGGTTCCAGATATGCATCCAGTGCATTGCCAGTCATAAGCTCTTTATTATACACTGCCATGGATAATTGTTTCTTTAGCATGGTATCAAAATCAGCACGGGACATTTGTTCAACCTGTTCAAGCTGTTCTTCGATAATTTTCTTCCAGGTTGGTGAGGGCCACGAATCATAGCTGGGCATGTTGAGTAACGTAAGCGATTGTACACGTTCAGGCTGTTCCAAGGCCAGTTGGACTCCGACAATTCCACCTAGATCGTGGGCTGCGACATGTAAACGATCCATTCCGAGTTCGTCTAAAAGCTGACTAAACAGCGTATATTGTGCTGCCACAGAAGTATCTGCTTCGAGTGGTCTTTCGGATGCTCCATATCCAAGAAGGTCATGTACGTAGACTTTATACCCTTTTTGAACCAGCGCGGGTATTACTTTTCTCCATTCATAGCTATAAGAGGGTGTTCCGTGAAGGAGCCATATGGGAGAGCCTTCTCCGTATTGCTCATAAGCGATTCGATATCCATTAATCAAGATGGATGACGTTGCTACTGTTTGCATAGTGATTACTCCCTTCCATAAACGATTGAGATTAAAAATGAAATGGGCTCTTAATGAGCTACATTGAATATAAACGATTGCTTTACATTAGTTAAATTGATAGTTTATATGTAAACGATCAGTTTTAATGATGTTACAAAGAAGGGAGCCAATGATGGAAATACGTCATTTGGTCACATTTATTACAATTGTGGAACACGAGGGATTTACCAAAGCTGCTGAACATCTTGGATACGCGCAATCTACAATTACATTGCATATTAAGGCGTTGGAAGAGGAGATTAACTACCCTTTATTTGATCGAATTGGTAAGCGGGTTATTTTAACGGAGACCGGAAAAAAATTGTTGCCACATGCACAGAAAATGCTTGACCTGTATCACATGATTAAGGAAGTGACTGCTGCACAAGGTGAATTAACGGGTAATATCGTGATCAGTATTGGGGAAACGTTGTTGATCTATCGTTTTCCTCCTATTATTGAAGAGTTCAAAAAATTGCATCCCCATGTCAATATCGAATGGCACCAATTAGATTCCGTACAATATAAAGAGAATTTGATGCAAGGTAAAAGTGATATTTCCTTCATGCTAGGGACAGAGGTGCATGATCCCAATCTGTACAGTGAGAAATTGGCTGAGGAGCCCATGATGCTGTTGTACCCCAATTCATTTGAGCTACAACGCGACATCGTACGAAGCAATTTACTTTTTACCGAAAGAGGTTGTGGTTATCGCACATTGTTTGAACAATGCATTGAGGAGTATCAGATAGGGATTACTTCCAATATTGAATTCTGGAGTATTGAAGCTGTGAAACAGTCGATATTGAGCGGTATGGGTATATCCTTGTTACCTCGAATTACGGTAGAGAAGGAGCTGAAGGAGGAAAAACTTTCAGGTCAGCAGTACAAACAAAATCTAGCTACACAGTTGCTGTATCCCAAAAACAAGTGGATCTCTCCCCAAGTAGAAGCATTTATTGAGATCGTTAGAAAGCATGCCTCCCTCTGGTGAGCTCATTTCAACTGTCCTTTATAGCCTACCACTGAACCGTTGGATTGCTTCCTCGGTCACCGGCGTGAAGAGATTAACCAGATTACCGTCAGGATCGCGAAACAGCACAGCACGATTCCCCCACGGCATTGTGGTAGGTTCCTTTACCCACTCATCGACAAACGGCTTCAAGCGCTCGTATTCGGCATCGACATCGTGGACGTGGAACTCAATAATGACAGTACGATTGTTGGCCGCCACAGCGGAACCAGCGCCAAATAGTTGCACCGTCTTGGAGTGGCCGATCGCTAGAGTGCACGATGGCATAACGAGTTCGGCAAAGACAGGTGCAGGGCGTTCTGCAGAAACACCCGTGATTTTCTCATAGAACTCGACGAGACGATCCATGTCATCAGTAATGATACGCACAGAAGCAAAATTCACGAGATATCATCCTTCCTATAATAAGTAATACATTTTGGATCAAAAACACTTCATTTACTTTTACTCCTTTAAAATTGCTTACTCCAACTATACAAATACACTACTGACAACAGTATGTCAGTAGTGTTTTATGAAGTAACCACCGTCCACTAGCCATCATTCTATAGAAAGTATAGAGTTTCAAAGTGAGGGTAAGTGCTAAAAATCGATTGTACTTGGTGGTAAACAGTGTTACTCTAAAAGTCTGTGTTCGACAATATATCTAATATTAGCCACCAATTTAGTTGTAAAGAAAGGTAACACTATGATAAAAGTTGAAAACCTATCCTTCTCATTTCCACAAAAGGAACTATATAAAAACATTTCATTTACGTTTGAAGAGGCACAACATTGTGCTTTTATCGGAACAAGCGGCAGTGGAAAAAGTACATTGATCGATATCCTGATGGATCCGGAACTATATTTGTTCGAGGGCAAGTTAGAGATAGACCCCGATTGCAGAATCGGGTATGTGAGTCAGTTTTTGCAAGTAGACAAAACAAAAGAAATGACCGTTTTTGAATATATCGCAGAAGAATTCATCAAGATACAAGATGAAATTACAGCGATTTATGCGGAGATGGCCACCACATCGGATATGGATTCCCTGATGGAAAAGCTTCAATTGGCTTTGGATGCATTCGAGGCGATGGATGGGGATAATTACGAAAAAAACATCAATAAACAGTTAAACCTTGCCAACCTCATGAAGCTCAAAGATCTTAGTATATCCGCCGTAAGCGGCGGGGAATTCAAACTTATTCAAGTGATGAAGGAAATGCTGAATCGTCCAGACTTCATGATTATGGACGAACCTGATGTATTTTTAGACTTTGAAAACCTGAACGCGCTTAAAAAATTGATTAACACACACAAGGGAATGTTGCTGGTCGTTACGCACAACCGATATCTGTTGAACCATTGTTTCAACAAAATCATACACCTAGAAAACACAGAGCTCCAAGAGTTTGACGGGCGATATATCGATTACAACTTCTCACTGCTTCAGTCTAAGATCGAACTGCAAGAAATCGCAGTTGCTGAAGCTGAGGAAATTGAGAGATACGATCACATCATCGACAATCTTAGAGAGATCGCCACATATAATTCCGAAGCCTCCAGAGGCAGAGCGTTAAAAGCCAGAGTCAAGTTTCAAGAGAGATTGGAAGCACGTCGAATAAAAGAGCCATTTGTCGATATCAAACAGCCGAATATCCGTTTTGGAATCGATAAGGAAATGGAAGACACCGTTGTGGTTAACGTCAATAACTATAACGTTTCCTTTGACGAGTTGCTTTTGGAAAATGTGAACTTTGAGATCAAATCTACAGATAAAGTAGCCCTGATCGGTCCTAACGGTACCGGGAAAACGACTTTACTCCGAGAAATCTTTAAAAATAATCAGGATGCCATTGAAATAAATGCTGATGTTAAAGTGGCCTATTTATCTCAGGTTCAAGGCGAAATGCTAAAAGATTCGAATACCATCCTAAATGAATTCATTGATTCCGGCTTTCAAACGTATGATGAAATTAGATCGTATCTTCCAAACTATGGCTTTGAAGGAGAAATCCTTGATCAAAAGATTGAATCTTTATCTGGTGGAGAAAAAAATATGCTTCAACTGGCTAAAGTTTCTGCCAGTCAAGCCAACGTATTGCTCCTAGATGAACCGACAAGCCATCTGGACATCTATACACAAATCGCATTGGAGAAAGCCATTGAGGACTACAAAGGTGCGATTATCATGATTTCTCATGATTTCTATTCGGTTGTAAATGGTATGGATTATGTTTTAATTATCGAGGACAAAACGATTAGTAAAATGAGTATAGAAGAATTCAGACAGATGATTTATACGAGTCATTTTAATGAAAACTATCTAGAAAATGAACAAAAGAAAAAGTCTGTTGAAATGAAAATTGAATTGGCTTTAAAAGATACTAATTTTGAACTTGGAAAGAGTTTGGTTGATGAGCTAGAAAAGCTGATTAAGCTGCTTTAGACAAGGTGAATATTCCATAAATCTAAATCCCCCTGTATGTGGATTAATCCGCATATAGGGGGATTTACTTCTAGAAACAGCTAAACGAGCTGATTCGCTGCAGATCAATGCCGGTGTATAGCCAGAAGAAGCCATTCCAACGGAAGCCAGCCACCGAATTTCTACCTACAAATACCGGGTACATCCAGAAGCCGGGACCACGATCCGGCCAAATATATGTGTAACGAAACAGGCAGCCGGATATGGCTCTTGGATCTACCGCATATAACGAAGCGGGTTGCTGTGGAATGAATGATGGTGGCGGCCCTGTAGGTGCCTGCACGCCTTGTGGTCCGCCGCCTCCACCCCCGGGGAACGATGGCGGACCAGGAAATCCGCCTGGTCCGCCGGGTCCTCCTGGTCCTCCGGGACCCCCAGGGCCACCGAACCCTCCACCAGGTCCAAAAGGAGGTAAAAATGTCATATCACATCACTCCTGTTCATTAGTCTAATGTATTGTATGTAGGCAAATGAGAAGGGGAATGGGTGGAAGCCTATAGAAGGCTGCTAATAATCAAGTCGAATCAAGCAAATTAAAATGCAGAAAAATGTCGAATAAAGTGATTGCTAACTAATTTATTGTGTGATATTATGATCCAGTAAACGTTTACATCGATAACGAATTGAATATTAGCAGTGTTTGGCTGTTACTGGTAAAGCAGGCATGACCAAAATGATTTTGCATTTTCCTTATGTGAGTAGGGGAGGGCATATCGTTTTGGTCTTTTTTATATCCAAATTCAGAAATGAGGCATTGGTATGGATTATCGCAAGTTGGGACAAGAGATAACGGAATTGGTTGGGAAGAAAGAGAATATCGCTCGGCTTACGCACTGCGCAACTCGACTTCGGTTCGAACTGCACGACATCTCCAAAGCGGAGACAGAAAAACTCAAAGCACTTCCAGGTGTCATTACCGTTGTGAACAATGGTGGACAATACCAGGTCGTTGTGGGCAATGAGGTGCAGCAGGTCTACCGAGTTATCACTCAGCAGATGGGTTCGGCTACCCGAAGTGCGGACTCCAAATCGAATTCTGGCAAAAATAACGGACCAAAGCAAAAACAGAGCTGGATCTCCAGATTCATCAGCGTGATCTCAACAACATTTACTCCGGTAATTCCGGCAATCATTGGCGCAGGTATGATCAAAGCGATATTAGCCGTACTTGTGCTGACAGGCCTCGTAACGACGGAAAGCCAAAACTACTATATCCTTAATACCATTGCGGACGCGGCTTTTTATTTCATGCCTATTCTGCTGGCTTATGGAGCTTCCATTAAATTTGAAACAAGTCCCATTCTGGCGATGACAGTTGCCGGCGTGTTATTACACCCGGGATGGAGCGCCCTGATGGCGGAAGGAAAAGACGTGTTTTTCATCGGTGTGCCAGTTCGACTAACCGATTACGCGGGCTCCGTACTGCCGATTATTATCGTCGTTTGGCTCATGTCCTATATTGAACGTTTCGCGGATCGGGTATCGCCCTCAATGATCAAATTTTTCACGAAACCAATGATTGTACTATTGATTACAGCACCACTTGCATTGGTGGCGATTGGGCCTTTCGGAACGTACCTGAATGATCTGGTTGCGATGGGTGCAGAAGCGATCAATGCCAGAGCCAGTTGGCTGATTCCGTTGTTAATGGGAACTTTGCAACCATTCCTGATCGTAACAGGTACCGCATGGGCCATGACGCCGATTGCAACTAGCCAACTGACCAAAAATGGATATGAAATGATCAACGGTCCCGGAATGCTCGCGTCCAATATTGCTCAAGGTGGGGCCACCCTTGCTGTAGCATTGAAAACCAAAAACAAAAAACTGAAACAGCTCGCTGCTTCATCCGGTTTCACCGCTGTGCTGGGCATCACGGAACCATCCTTGTACGGTGTAACGCTGAAACTGAAGAAACCCTTAATTGCCGCAATGATCGGTGGTGGTGTAGCAGGGATATACGCTGGTCTGACCGGATTAGTACGTTATGCCTTCGTGTCTCCAGGGCTTGCCGCG
Source organism: Paenibacillus sp. FSL K6-1122 (assembly GCF_037977015.1). Taxonomy (NCBI): domain Bacteria; kingdom Bacillati; phylum Bacillota; class Bacilli; order Caryophanales; family Paenibacillaceae; genus Paenibacillus; species Paenibacillus sp. FSL K6-1122. Next base: position 3,832,319 of record NZ_CP150272.1, read on the forward strand.
TTACCTGCATTCATTGGCAGCAATCCGATGAACATCGTTCATGCCATTGTGACTTGTATGATCGCTTTTATCGTTACCTTTGCTCTGACATGGATCATTGGTTTTGAAGATCCAGTGGAAGATGAAGAAGAAGGAACTACCAACGTTAACGATGACAAGACACTTTCCGGGCAGCCTGTTCAAGACAACAGCCCAAGCACACAGTCTTCTACAATAACAAATGCAAATGTACCGAGCCAAAATGAATTACGTCCACTTACGATCGCCAGCCCGATGCAAGGGGAATTAGTCCATCTAGACCGTGTACCAGACGATGTCTTCTCTTTGGGATTACTGGGTAAGGGTGCTGCCATTATTCCTGCCAAAGGAGAACTGTATGCACCAATCGCAGGTGAAGTTACGGCTTTCATGGACTCCAAACATGCGGTCAAATTAAACGGTTATGATGGAGAAGAGGTGCTCATTCATATTGGAGTGGATACCGTCAACCTAAAGGGGAGACATTTTGACTCTTCCATTAAAGTAGGGGATCGCGTACAACGGGGTGACTTGTTGATCCGCTTTGATATCGATGCCATCAAGGCAGAAGGGTATGAAGTCATAACCCCGATCATTATCGCCAATTCGGATCGTTTCTCGGATATTAAGCTGGAGAAGCAGAATCCTGTGGAGGTTGGAGCAACCATTATCCATCTTTCGTAACAAACGTAATACGATACTTCATATGGTCCGTCATATATCATGATCAACATTTAAAATGAAGGAGTGCTTGAGATGTTATATCAACAGATCAAACCATTCCCCAATGAATTTCTGTGGGGAGGGTCTACCTCGGCCTATCAAGTGGAGGGAGCCTGGAACAAAGATGGCAAAGGCCTGTCCGTCATCGATATGTGTGATCATCCGGCTGGAACCGCCGATTTCACGGTTGCGAGCGATCACTATCACCGGTTCAGAGAAGACGTGAAGCTTTTTGCAGAGCTGGGCCTCAAAGCATATCGTTTTTCAATTGCATGGACTCGAATCTTGCCTTCAGGCACAGGGACTGTTAATGAGAAGGGACTCGATTTTTATCACCAATTAATTGACGAATTGCTGCTCCATGGTATTGAGCCCATTGTGACCATGTACCATTTCGACTTACCCTACGAGCTTGAGAAAACCGGAGGATGGAACAACCGGGGGACGATCGATGCCTTCGTCGAGTATGGGCGTATCTTGTTTGAGCATTACGGGCATAAAGTGAAATATTGGTTGACCATTAATGAGCAAAATACGATGATTCTTCATCCAGGTGCTATTGGTACACCAAAAGGCGGGCGTTTGCCATCCAATAAGGAACTGTATCAGCAAAATCATCACATGTTTGTAGCTCAAGGCAGAACGATGCGACTATTTCATGATATGCTCCCGCAAGGTAAGATCGGACCTGCTTTAAACATGACTTCCATGTACCAGGCAACCTCCAGACCAGCCGATGCAGTCGCTGCTCATAACTGGGAGACGATTCGTGGATGGGGTTTTCTCGACTTATCGGTGTGGGGACGGTATAATCCATTATTCTGGAGTTATTTACAGGAACGCGGCATCGAGCCGGTTATTGAGCAGGGTGACATGGAAGATATCCAGTTTGGCCGCCCCGATCTGGTAGCAATCAACTACTACTCGACGGCAACCATTGCCGCCAGTATGGGCGATGCGTCGGATGTTACAGCTCGTGCGGGTGATCAGCAAATTATGCTTGGCGAGCAGGGAGTATACCGGGCCGCGGAGAATCCTTATACGGAAAAAACGAAATATGGTTGGGTCATTGACCCGGTTGGCCTAAGGCTGACATTGCGTAAGGTATGTGAACGATATGGTCTCCCTATTCTAATTACGGAAAATGGTATTGGAGCCCCGGATGTACTTGAGGCAGATAACACCATTAACGATACGTACCGGATTGATTTTATCGAGAAACATCTGGAACAGATCAGACTGGCTCTAACGGATGGAGTAGATGTGATTGGTTATTGCCCTTGGTCCGTTATTGACTTGGTAAGCACACATCAGGGGTATGGGAAACGTTATGGAATGATCTATGTAAACCGCGGTGAACAGGATCTGAAAGACTTGAAGCGTTTGAAGAAGAAAAGCTTCTCGTGGTATCAAGAGGTCATTAAACAGAATGGCAGATGTATCGGAAATTCGGATCAGGCGGTCACGAAAGAATAAAGGATCGTGATGAATGCATGAGAGTAATCAAAATATTAAATAACAGCTTGCTTCTGATCAAAGATGAACAGGGGCAAGAAATGATTGTCATGGGAAAAGGGTTGGCATTCAAAGGCAAAGTCGGCGAGCGACTGGATGAAGAACACATCCAGAAACGATTCATTTTGCAAAATAATCCGTCTGCCCAGGCTTACGTACGAACCATCGAAAACATGCCAGATAAACATGTGAATGTCATAAACAAACTGATTACCAATGCAAAAGAAAAGCTGTCTCTTGACGATCAAATCTTCTTCACGCTTATGGATCACTTGTCATTTGCCATTGAACGATGGAAAAAAGGTGTAGCATTACAGAATCGCATGTTATGGGAGATCCAGAGGTTTCATCCTGTCGAGTTCGAACTGGGGGTTGAAGCTGTTCAGATGCTGAATCTAGAATTGGATATTGAACTGCCGGAGGAAGAAGCAGGGAATATCGCCTTTCATTTCGTGAATGCCCAAACACATGAGCAGAATATGGAGCGCACGGTGCAATCCGTTAAGATGTTAAAAGATATTTTTAACCTGATACAATACACCTTTGATATGCAATTGAACAAAAATTCCATTCATTATGTAAGACTTGTCACACATTTGCAATTCTTCATCCAGCGTTTACAAGAAGGACGTCTGGGCAATTCGGCGAAAGATTTTATATTTCAACACATGGTGAAGGAGCATCCGTTTGAATACAAATGCGCGGAGATGATTAAAACCTACGTGCAGAATATGCTGGATATCTCCATATCAAACGAGGAATTATTATATTTGATGATTCACATAGCTCGAATTGTGCAGGAGGATCAGGGTCACGAGGGACGATTATAAAACAAAGTTTATATGCCTGTTAGCAGACAGGAAAAAAGATACTTTCTAACGATGACCGTTTTCTCGTATTTTATCGGGAAACGGTCTTTTATTTTTGCAAATATGTAGCGGTTTTTTGATATCCCTTGCGAACGAACTCCAGCTTCCTAAACCCACATGAGATTACCAAGTGATAACATTTTATTGTAATTATTGTAAATTTGTTATATGTAAGCGTTATCCAAAGAGCTATAATCTATTTATCTGGATGTTAATCCGTTCAGAAATACTTAGACCAAATCAAGAGGAGGAATTGTATGAAACGGTTAGGTCAATGGAATATAACGGCCTTGGTTCTTGTGCTCGTACTCGCCATGCTTCCATTTACGAATGTCTCACATGCAGCCAAAGCAGTTACGGAAGTGGAGGGAGGTCATTTGAGTACAAACTTTGAAGACGGTACACTTCAGGGGTGGACTCCACGTACAGGTAACGAAAGGCTGACAGTGACACAGCAGGAAGCACACGAAGGTCAGTCCAGTATGCTGGTCGCCAACCGTGAGCGTTCCTATCATGGACCGATGTTATCCATGAAGGATCTGCTTAAGCGTAACCAAGAGTACGAAATTGCGGCATATGTAAGACTTACTCAGGAGCCCACCACGGATCAAACATTACAGCTCACCACATATAAAAAAACAACTGCCGAAAGCTGGAACCCAATCGGTAGCGTGAAAATTGCCAAAGCAGAATGGAATACATGGCACAAAATCACCGGAAAATTTCAGTATAGCGATGATCCCACTGAATTGAATTTGTTCATCGAAACACCCTACATCTCTGAAGATAGCGTAGATACGTTATCGTTCTATGTGGATGATGTATCATTTACTCTGGCCGAGCAACTGGAGATTGAAGAAGGGATTCGGTCTCTGAAAGACCTGTATCAAGATGATTTCCCCATTGGTGCAGCGGTGTATCGCTGGCAGTTGGAAGGCGCATATGGACAACTGCTCACAAAGCACTTTAACAGCTTGACCGCAACCTACGAGATGAAACCGAAGTACATGTCTCCTTCCGAAGGTGTTTATGAGTTCGAGGCAGCCGATCAATATGTTCAGTTCGCCGAGGAGCATGGTATGGGCGTACGCGCACATGCGTTGTTGTGGCATATTGATGCAGCAGAGTGGATGTTCAAGGATCCTCAGGGTAACCCTGCGAGTCGAGAATTACTACTTGCCCGGATTCAGGATTACGTTGAAACCGTCATGACCCGATACAAAGGTAAGATCTATGCCTGGGATGTGGTAAACGAGGCGATTGCGGATAGCAATGGTGATGCCAACGGTTTACGTAAAAGTCCCTTTTATGAACTAATTGGTCCGGATTATATTGAGAAAACCTATGAATTCGCTCGTGCAGCCGATCCGAATGCCAAATTATATTACAACGAATACTTCACGGAAATCTCTGAGAAAAGAGAGCATATGTATCAGTTGGTCAAACGACTGAAAGAGAAAGGGCTCATCGATGGTGTGGGTTTGCAATCCCACTATAACCTGGAATCCCCGCCCATCAAGGAAATTGAAAAAACGATCAGCATGTTCGCCGAACTTGGATTGGATATTCAGATCACGGAACTGGATGTGGATAGCGGAATTCCATTTGGTGAAGAGATGTCCGATGAAGTTGCAGTAAAGCAGGCGTATCGATATAAGGAACTGTTGGATTTGTACAAAAAACACAAAGACCACATTTCTTCAGTTACCTTATGGGGACTCCAAGATGAGAAGTCTTACAACAACCAGGCTATGCTGTTTGATTCAGCCCTGAAGGCCAAAAAGGCATACTGGGGACTCGTGGATGAATCCAGTTTGCCTGTGTTGACGCAGAGAGCCGTCTCACTTTCGGGTAAACCGGATATCAAAAAACAGACACAAGATCCGCTCTGGAACAAAGCGGTGTCTACTCCACTGAAGGGTGACTCTTCGGGATCAGCCAGTTTCCGCACTTTATGGGATCATAGTAACCTGTATATCCTCGTGGATGTACAGGATGCAAAGGCAGATGTGAATGACAGAGTAGATATCTTTGTTGATCTCAATAATGGCAAGACCACTTCATATGAAGCAGATGACCGACACGTAATCATTAAGCGGTCGGGCAAAGCTGAGGGTGTGGAGCAGCGTTCATATCGTGTACGCGAGACAAAAGCCGGATATCAGGTTGAATTGTCCATTCCGTGGGGTGGTATCCAAGTCGGATCAGAATATGAAGCCGGATTGGATATCCGTGTGACTGATGGCGGTTCAAGTGGGACACAACCTTATAATCCACTGTACTGGAATGATCGAACACAATCTCAGGAACAGGATACAAGCAAATACGGCGTGATTCAACTCGCCCCTATGCCCAAATCTGCACAAGCTGTGCAAGGGATTGTTCAGATTGATGGGAAGAAAGACACATCATGGAATAAGGCTGCACCATTTGAAGTAAAACGGTTGAACCAGAGCGAAGGTGCAGAGGCAGTGGCTCGCGCAATGTGGTCAGGTGAGTATCTATACCTGCTGATCGACGTCACTGATCCAAACATCATTACAGATAGTATCAACCCATGGGATCAGGATTCGGTTGAGATTTTCCTGGACGAGAATCACCAGCGCACACCGTATTTTCAATATGATGATGCCCAGTTCAGAATCAGTGCAGACAATGTGGGAACCTTTGCAGGGGGTGCCTCACCTGGACGCCTTGTAAGTGCTGTGAAGAAAACAAATAAAGGATATCTCGTAGAAGCCAGAATTCATTTACAATCATTGACGCCCAAAGCAGGAAATGTTCTCGGTTTCGAGCTCCAAATTAACGACAACCAGGGCGGAGGTAAGCAGAGCGTAGCCAAGTGGAATGATACGACCAATGAGAGCTGGAGAAATACTTCCCAGTACGGAATACTCACTTTTGTCGGAAAGAACAAACTCGGGCATTAAACCATCGGCAGTAGTTGCAAGAATAGAAACCATCATAACAGTGGCTGAAACTCAACCATTGTTGTGATGGTTTTCATCGTTTACATACGTCACCAAAGGTGATGAGGGGCGATACAATCTTCCTTGACTATATTTAACAGCCCTTGATATACTAAATGGATGTTATTTTATCTTTTATGGGAATAGGAAAGTAATCAACTACATACAACCGTTTGCGAGGGAGCCTTAACCGGCTGAGAGGGTGTTAAACCGACCTTACCTGATTTGGATAATGCCAACGTAGGGATGCAACGATGAAACACTGTACTTGGGTAGCTCATGCGAACCCCCTTGTTTTAGTGTATTTGTCTGCGAAACATCCATAGGATGTTTCGTTTTTTTGTTTTTAAATACGTACATTATGAATTGGAGGAACACATGTTGACTATTTCAGAGAGACTATATCAGGCAGCACAGCCTGTGTGGAAGGAATGTCTTGAGCATCCCTTTGTTAAAGGAATCGGAGATGGTTCCTTAACGGTTGAACAATTTCGTTATTATTTGCTGCAAGACTACTTGTACCTGTTCGATTATGCCCGCGTATTTGCACTAGGTATTGTCAAGTCGCACGACCCCAAATTGATGCAGTTTTTTAGTGAAAACGTAGATAACATCCTGAATGGTGAAATGAAAATTCATCGTTCTTATATGGAGCGATTAGGAATTACAGAGGATCATGTTTTCCAGGTAAAACCTGCCCTGAAAAATGCAGCCTATACTAACTATATGCTCTCTGTTTCCCATGCGGGTGGCATAGCAGAAGTACTTGTATCCATTCTGGCCTGCTCATGGAGCTATGCAGAGATTGGTCAAGTCCTTGCCCAAAAGCCAGGTGCAGCTGAGCATCCTTTTTACGGAGAGTGGATCACAGGATATGCTTCCTCTGAATACAACAGCAACAATCAATCCCTAGTGACGTTAACTGATAAGCTATTAGAAGGCTGTAGCGAGGGAACGTACCAACGGATGGAGGATATTTTCGTGATGTGCAGTCGCTTTGAGCTTGATTTTTGGGAAATGTCATGGAAGCTGGAGCCTTAAGTTCACTGTAGTCAATTAAAGTAGAGAGCAGCGGCCATAAACAGTCTCAGGATAGAAATAAGTAGAATACGTAAAGGAACGCTTGCAATAAGCGTGTTTCGTGACGATGCCAAAAAAAGGGCGGATAGTATCCGCCTTTTTTCATTGTTGAAATTCTTGACACAGGGACATTTTGTTCTCTGAAGTCTCTGGCTAAAATCAAAAAGGGTGTCAGGACGGAATGTTCATAGCAGTCTGAATGTTTTTCAGATCGAGCTGAATTTGCTCTGCAATATGGTAAGGGTGGTATAAACCATGCTGCACCATGTAATTTGATATCTTTTCATGAGAATCTATGGCTTCATCGAGCTGTTTCATCAAAATTTGTTTGATTTCGGGGGTGGCACATTCGGTCACAGCCATGGCGTAGTTTCTGACACCGCTCTTGGCGTTCATCAAAAAATCCATTGCGATCACGTCATCGGTCAGCGTATTAAGACCAGTCATGTGTTCTAATATTGGGTTCATTTTTTTATCTCCTATACAGTCGCTTTAGACAGCACTCCACCGAGCTCCTGAAGCTGCTGTTGTGATAAGATCGCATCTTGTTGCAAAATTTGCTTGAGCTCCGGGTCGGTTACCAGAGCTTGCATGGTCTTGGATTTAGTCATACAAACCGTCTTGAACGCAGCTATTTCATGTACCTCGAGAATCTCATGCAAAGCGTATGTGGAATCCATTCAGATTGTCCTCCCATGTATCTATTCATATTTAAGGCTTTAAGATGACTTTAATGCAATCGTCCGTTTTTGTATCGAACACTTCATAGCCCCGTTTGGCCTCGCTGAGCGGAATGACGTGCGTAACAATGTCGCCAGGGTCCACTTTGCCAGACGTAACCAACTCGTACATGTATGGCATGTAGTGAATGACCGGAGCTTGTCCGGAACGGATATTCACGTTTCGCTGCATGATATCACCGAGCGGGAATCCGTTATAACGTCCGCCGTATACCCCAGTGACTTGAATGGTGCCACCTTTGCGAACAGCCTGAGATGCAATGATAAATGCGCTCATGGTGCCGCCTTGCAGTTTCATACCGCTGGCTAGAAATTCAAGATCGCTCATCTTGCCGTCCATTCCTACCGCATCAATGACAACATCGGCGCCGCCTTTGGTCATTTCCTTGAGAGTGTTCCCAATATTCTTATCCTGTTCGAAGTTTACTATTTCCACATTGTTTGTTCGCTTCGCATGCTTTAAGCGGTAATCGACATAGTCGACGGCTATGACCCGCTTAGCTCCTTTCAGCCAGCAGAACTTCTGGGCTAGGAGTCCGACCGGGCCGCAGCCGAGCACAATGACCGTATCTCCATTTTTAACGCCGGCGTTATCTACGCTCCAGAATGCCGTCGTCATGGCATCGGCGATCAAGCTTAGCTTTTCGTCCGGTTGTTCGCAGTTTTCAGGGATCTTAAAGTGGGTAAAATTAGCAAATGGGACCCGTAAATACTCCGCTTGCCCGCCGGGATATCCGCCGGTCGTTCCGGAGTAGCCGAAATATGCGCCCATATCCCCGTGTTCGTTGGAATTGTCACATTGGCTTTCCAGCTGATTTTTGCAAAAAAAGCATTCTCCGCATGCGATGTTAAACGGGATGATTACGCGGTCGCCTTTTTTTACCTTGGTCACGCCAGGGCCCACTTCTTCTACGATCCCCATCGGCTCATGTCCGATGACATAGTTTTCCTGAAGGTTAGGGATCATCCCGTGAATAAGATGAAGGTCAGAACCGCAAATCGCGGTACTGGTGATCTTTACGATCATATCGTCCGGTTTCACAATCTTCGCATCCGGCACCTCTTTGACCACGACATTTTTAACCCCTTGATACGTTACCGCCTTCATGCTTTATGTCCTCCAATATGTTCATCTGGGGTCCGATCAAACATCCCTTTACGTGACGTATCACCCGGGAACAGATTCATCTGCCCGATCATCACCGTATTTTTCGCCGAAAGCTGATCGAGTTGGTACTGTTCGTTCAGCTCATAAGGATGAAACCATTTTTTGCGAATCATGAGCTCCGAAATTTCTTGGTGCATTGAAATTCCCTGCTTCAGATGAGTATGCAACAGGGCTCTTACATCCGGTGAAGCCGTTTCCGTCAGGGCGATGGACAAATTACGTACACCCTCCTTGGCACGAAGAAGGAAATCCATGGCAAAAGTCATATCTGCCATTTCCGGCATATTCAATGAATTAATCGGATCTAAATAATCGGTATTCATCTGAGTTCCCCTTAATGTGTTATAGGTGTCGGATTATTCGGAACGGGTGCTTGAAAAGGAGCTCTTGCGTAGATTGCTTGCAGCTCAGCAATCTGTTGTATGGATTGAATTACGTCTTTCTGCATTAATGCTTTTAGCTCTTGGTCAAAGACCAGGCCTTGCATAAGTTTCGACTTAGCGATGCAGAGCGTTTTGAAGTTTAACGCTTCATGCAGTTCCATCGATTCGTGCGGCGCTAGCGTTGGATTAGCCATTCAGAAATGATCCCCTCCTTTTTCATCAAGATTAGATTTTCCAATGCATCGGATCTTATACTAATATGGATCACCGGAGAGGTAAGATCCGAATATTCCCATACAGTCGCAGGGATATATACAAAATCTCAATCCCATACTTATTTCTGTTTAAATGAATGATCTTACTCATGGAAGGAGGAGTCACGGTGCCCAATAAAAACAAAATTGATCTAGCAACCGAAAACGCAAGAAAACCAGCAGAAGATGCACTTAACTCGAGTGGTAGTAATACGCTGGAGCAGCATGCATCTAACGCGGTTTCTAAGGTGCAGACGGCTTTAAATCAGGCAATAAGCTCGTTAAGTGAATCTAATGCGGCAACAAATTCACAAGCGTTGGAGATTGCCAGGCAGCAATTGACCCGAGCAGAGGAATTTTTAGATCAAGCGATAACTTCAGCCAATGCATTAGGTTTACCGGACCAACAATAAAACGGTTTTGGTACTGATAAGCTTGGCAAAGTTTTGCGTTGACGATCGGAAGAAGCATTTTTCCTAGAGCACATATAGTTAACGTCAACATGCTTCGGCTTACGCCGAAGTTTTTTTGTATTTTTAAATGTATCGGACAATTTCAAAATCGAGGTTAAAAAAGAATGATTAAGGGCCAGGCATTAGAAAAAGTCTTGAACATAATTATAGGTAATATCTATTCAACTATGTTGAGGAGGACATCATACAGCCTATGTTACCTATGGAAGAATATTTTGGTAAGTTAGAACTCGTTCATTCCTTTTACGGGGCTATGCCTACAGGCGTTAGTGTATCCGAAACCGGGCGTACCTTTATTTGCTTTCCAAAATGGGGAGATGACGTTAGATTTACGGTAGCGGAAATTGTTGATGGTCAGATGCAACCTTATCCTAATGAAGAAACGAATTTGATCAACCCATTGAATATCGTTATGTCCTTCATTAGTGTCCAGAGTGTTGTTGCAGATGGAAGGGGAACCCTGTGGGTACTGGACACGGCTGCACCAAATTTTTCAGAGCCTATTAAAGGAGGGGCAAAATTAGTCGCGGTAGATTTAGAAACAAATACAATTAGAAAAGTATATACATTTGCAGATGATGTAGTCTTGCCGACAACGTATCTAAATGATGTCCGATTTGACTTTCGTGTAGGAAAAGCAGGTTACGCATATATAACGGATTCTTCTTCCAATGGTCCAGGCGCTATTATCGTCGTAAATTTAGAAAACGGAAATGCGTATAGACGGTTGCATGGAGCAAGCTCGACCTCACCCGATCCGTATTTTGTGCCGAAAGTGGAAGGTAAAATTTTGATGAATCGAAACGCGGATGGTTCGACATCTCCGTTTCGATTGGCCTCTGATGGTATAGCGATTTCCCCTGATGGAAAAATGTTATTCTATTGTCCATTAACCAGTCGCCAGTTATTCTCTATCTCAACAGAATCGTTAAGAGACAGAACGATACCGGATTTTAAGTTAAGTGATCTTGTGCAGTATTGGGGAGAGAAGGGTGCATCTGATGGGATGATCACAGACGCTAAAGGAAACGTTTATGCTGGAGATTACGAAAACGATAGTATTCGAAAGATATTGCCAAATGGAATCATGGAAACCATCGCCCATGATCCCCGAATTTTATGGCCGGATACTTTTTCTATTGGTCCGGATCAATACTTATATGTAATTGTGAACCAATTACATAGGCAGGCCAGATTTCATTACGGAAAAGACCTGCGACAAAAACCCTATAGTCTACTACGCATGAACATTGATGAATTACCTGCTCCTACCTTTTGATACATCCCACTTTTCAAAGCAGATTTTAATAGCAGATTATTCAGTTCATTTTGCGGGACCGTAGGCCCTTTATCTAAGGGCAATATAGTAATTCTAATGAACTTAAGATAGGGACAGGTATCAGTTGATGCCTGTCTTTTTGTTTTTTGTCGCCCAAGAGGAAAGCCGGAGACAGATACAAAGGGTAGGGTACCATAATACACTCATTCGATTAAGATTAATCTGGTAGCATGTTGTTCCCGATATTGCTGTTAAACTACAAATTGCCGGTCGTATGATTTTTCGATTACAGGACAAGATATTAACCTTATCACCATTTTATTACTTTGATAAAGGAGACGACCATGGTTGAAAAACACGAGCCTCAAATGAAAAATCATCAAAAGTCTACATGGCTTGATGATTTAAAACAGATATTAAACCATATGGAAGATGCCGAAATCATTGAGCACAAAATAGGTACGAGTGCTTCAGTCCATCTTTTATTTATAAAAACATTAATAGATCAAGAGCGTTTAAACGAGGCGATTATTCAGCCACTTCATCAATCAGGCGGAAATTCGCTTCCTTCATGCATAATCAATTCTGATGTTTCAGAAGTTATATCGATCGAAGATGCTGGGCAAAAAATAATGCAAGGATATATTCTTCTATACGATTCAGTCAACGATCAATGGCTAGGCATACAGTTGGAAAATCCTCTTGGCCGGGCAATTGAACCTTCCCAAACGGAAACGGTTATATATGGAGCGAAAGATAGCTTCAGCGAACAAATCGATAATAACATTACAATGTTGCGCAGACGTTTGCCTATAACGACATTAAAAACGGAAAGCTTCACTATAGGATCACTGAGTAAAACAAAAGTTGTGTTAATGTACATAGACGGAATAATTAATCCGGAATTTGTTTCCCTTGCAAGAGAGAAAATTGAAAGTGTGGATTTCGATCAGTTTTTAGACTCCGCACAGCTTGCAGCTTTTATTGAAGATCATAACCATACGGTCTTTCCCCAGTTTCTACAAACGGATCGGCCGGATGCCTGCGCCTTCGCCTTAGGTGAGGGTAAGCTGACTTTATTAGTCTCCAATTCACCGTTTGCTTTAATTTGTCCCATTACATTATTCCATCTATTCCAATCGCCAGAAGACTACTTCCTTCGTTGGCCGGTAGCCAGTTTTTTACGTTTAATGAGGTATGGAAGTTTTATTATTTCTTTGACGATGATTCCTTTTTATGTTGCGTTAACGACATTTCATTACCAAATGGTTCCGCTGCCGATTCTCTTCGTATTATTGGAATCGAGAAGCAAATTGCCCTTTACTCCGTTTGTGGAAGGAATTTTCATGATCGTAACGCTGGAAATCATCAAAGAAGCAAGTTTGCGAATGCCGACCAAAACCAGTCAAACTCTAGGGGTTATCGGTGGTATTGTCATTGGACAAGCGGCTGTAGAGGCAGGCTTTGCAAGTAAAGTATTAATTGTTTTGATGGGTATATCCGCTATTGCTTTCTTTTTAGTTCCCAATTATCAAATGACAAAATCCATGGTTCTGTTGCAATTGCTTCTTCTTATCCTTGCATCGTTTCTTGGGCTGCCAGGAATCGTGGTCGGGATAATCGGCATTCTTGCGCATCTCCATGCATTAACGTCATTAGGTCAACCTTATTTAGCGCCGCTTTCACCTTTTTATGGGAAGGATTGGATTGACCTCTTTATTCGCGGGCCTTTGATTTGGATGAAAACGCGTCCGCATAATCTAAAACCACTACAGAAATGGCGACAGGAGAAGATGAAGAAATGAAGACTTTATCCCTATTCAATCAAACTTCCACCCTTGGCGGCATCCATTTCCTTTTATTAGTTAATCGAACGCAAATGCATTATTTTATTTTAATCATGCCGGTTTATTTGGTTCATTCCTATATGGTTTGGGGAATTGTCGCCTTGGGGCTACTGTCCCAACTTAATTTGATGATGCTATCCAAATGGTTTACTTCCAGTTATGCATCGAAAGGCTATCAAGGATTTGTACAGCTTTTTGGGAAACGGGCGGTTCAAGTTTTCGCGATACTTGGTTTTGTAATAATACTGTTAAAAATTTCAATCATCACACTGGGTTACGTTGAAATGCTCCATAATTTTATATATCCATCAATGAATAAAAAGTGGCTGATCCTAGTTATCCTTTCGATCAGTTTATTTGTGGCTTCACATGGCATGGAAAAAACATTGCGTTTTGTCGTTATCGCCTTTCTTTGCGGGGCGTGGATCTTAATCATGTTTATTCCCTTTTTCTTTCCAACGATTGCAAATTACCGCGATTTGTATCCTCTAATCCCCACCGAATGGTCAGGACATTCATGGCAGGGCTTGTTGTTTATTTGGTCGGCATTTTCCGGTCCAGTATATTTGGCCTTTATGGTTCCATGGTTAAGCTCCAATAAAAAAATATCAAAATATCTTGTCATTGGAAACATGCTGACGATTATGGAATATTCATTATTGTTCATTGCTTCGGTATTGTTTTACGGTTCAAACTTTTTAAGCAAGATCAACTTTCCGGTAGTATATATGGGAAGTTACATTCAAATGAGTGGTTTAGAACGAATCGATTACATCCTTATCTCTTTCCATATGTTTAATTATGTATTTGACATTTCAATTCTTTTGTTGTGTTTATATGGAGCTGGAAGAGTCTTTATGAAAAAAATGAACAAAAGCACAACTCGGCTCGGATTATTGTCGAGTTGGTTTGTCATTTTGATAAGTATTATCATAATGGATCAATGGTTATGGCAAACGGTTCCGGGTCAAAAGATGTTGCTGAACATTCAAATCTGGCTTGGTGCATTCATTTATTTACTTGTTCCTACGATCCTTTTCACTATGGTTAAACGAAAGGAGAGTGTGTAGGCATGATACCATACAAGCATTATGGTTTATTGGCGATTGTAAGCCTTATGTGGATGGCCGGTTGCTCTTCACCATATGCCGAGAACAATATCATCGAAGAGATCGCTCCGGTAGTTTTCTGGTCGGTTGACAAGGGGACGGAGGGGAAGTTTAAAATCAGCACTTTAGTGCCACCACTCATCAAAGAAAAAAAACGCTTTCTCTCCAAGGAAGTTGATCTGTTAAAACAGGGGGGCAAGGAGTTTAATTTAATTTATTATCGGGAATTAAAGCAGGGGCAGCTGCGAATGTTATTAATCAATGAGGAACTGGCAACAAAAGAAGGCATTGAAAAGCTGATCAATACGATATTGGTTGATCCCGATATTTCAATGCATGTCTATTTATTGATTGTCAGAGGCGATTTTGATGAATACATAAAAAATCAATTGACGAAGCAAGAAAACCAAGATTATTTTCTTTATCGGATGTTAAAGCATTACGAGGAACATAACCAAGGTGAAATGAGCATTGTCAATATTCATCAATTCATGAAGATGTTATATTCCCCTCTTAAGGATCCGATCCTGCCGGTTTTTCATGCGGATAAAAACAATTTCAATTACGTAGGAACGGCCTTTTTCCAAAATGATAAAGAAGTAATGGTTACTCAAGACGTAAGTGATGAAATTTTTCAACTTCTGGATAACGATCATTTCTTAAAAGTCTTGGCCATTCCAAAGTTATCTATCAGTTTGGGACGTGTTCGATCCAATATTCGCATGAAACTATCAAGTGACTATTCATCCTTGTCTTTACATGTGGGATTGAAAGGAAGAATTGAGGAATATCAGGGAGAAAAGAATATTCAAAGCGAGGAACAATTGGAACATTTAATTCATGAGATTGAGGTATACCTTGAGGAACAAACGTCAGAATTATTAAAAAGTATGCAACGGTTGAGAGTGGATCCCTTAGAGGTCGGAACACATTCACTTAAGCCTTTTTCTAAACCAATAACGGAAGAGCAATGGTTGAGATATTGGGAAAATATGAAAATTAATGTTGACTTCGACATCAAAATACAGCCTTTGATTAATGTTGAACGGCTGTCGTGATTTAAAAGATGCCCCCTACATGATCAAATACATCATTGTGGGGGCATCTTTTTGTTCAAATCATGTACAAAGAGAGCTTATTACTGCAGCCCGTGGCGGACAAGCCATTTGGATATCTTTAGAAAATGGAAAGTCTAATGATCTTATCGTCAACAATAACAAAATGATAATCCAATAATAGCGGATCGGGTAGACCCGTCTTATCGTAGGTACCATCCAGCTTGCATGTTAACACAATTTCATCACCTATTTTTTTGGCTTTTGTTGGCTCTAACGTTACATTCGCCGCGAAATGGTTTTGATCACTCCATTTCCGAATCGCCTGTTTGCCATTTCGCTTTTTTCCTTCATCCATCACAACGGCATTTTCTGAAAAACAATCTACAAATACTACTGGGTCTGGCTTGTTAGATGCAGTAATGTATTTGGCAATTACAGACGGTAAATGATTGAGATCCATATTGTTCTCTCCCTTTATTAATTAATTATTAGACGGTAGGGATAGTTCCCCCATCTATGACATATTCACTACCTGTAATAGATGCTGCTCGGTCTGAGACCAGAAATGCGACCAGCTCAGCGACTTCTTCAGGAAATCCTGGCCGACCAATTGGAATACCTCCGAGTGAAGTCATAAGTTGTTCAAGGGCACTTTCTCGACTTCCGGTTTCAGTTGCGATCCGATCAATTAATGCGTCAGCTGCTTCTGTCTGAATAAACCCAGGAGACAACGTATTTATGCGAATTCCTTGTGGGGAAAATTCATTTGATAATCCCTTGCTATAATTAGCCAGCGCGGCTTTGGCAGACGCATAAGCCAGTGTAGTTTCATATAAAGGCAAACGTCTCTGGATGGAAGTGAAATGAAGAATAACGCCTGAATTATTTTCTAACATAAGTGGAATTAAGCCACGATCAAGTCGAACTGCTGCGAGTAAATTCCAATTTAATGTATGAAGCCAATCCTCATCACTCAATGCAAGTGCGCCTCCTGGTGGTGTCGTTGATCCACCTACGCAATGGACGATAATATCGATACCTCCAAGTTGCTCTTTTACTGCTGTAATTATTTGCTCTACACCTTCAGGTGTGGCGACATCTGCTTGCACAAATTTGACCGAATTTGGCAAGTCAGCAGATAGGGAACGGGCAGTAGTAAGAACTGTAGCTCCGCCGTTTGCAAGTCTTTTCACAACTGCTTGCCCCATTCCCTTTGTTCCTCCGGTTACAAGCACCCTTTTACCTTTAAATTCTGATACAGAGAACTCAAACTCTTTATGCATAACTATTCCTCCTAGTGATGGTATTCAATGATTAATTTGAAATTGCTCTGTCTCTAAACCTTAATGTGTAGTTCGAGAGGAGCTAGAACTAATACTACACTTGCTACTTTCATAACGTCCAATTTATTATAATAATAGAAATGATGAATATTATTAATATATGGAGGGGTGTTTTAATGGAACTTACACAATTGGAATACTTTATGACCGTTGCACAGCTTGAACATATGACCTTAGCCTCCAAAAAACTCGGTATTACTCAGCCAGCGTTAAGTCATGCAATTGCCAAGCTTGAAAACGAGATAGGAGCTCCTTTATTTGAGAGAAATGGACGAAATATTAAGCTGAACCGCAACGGTACTATGTTCTCTAAATGGATTGGTAGGGCCCTACATAATATTGAAAATGGTCTAAAGGAAATCGAAGAGTGGTCCAACCCGGATACTGGTGTGATTACGTTGTCTTATCTAAATATTCTCGGTGTTGAATTGATCCCTAGCCTAATTCGGAGTTATCAATTGAAGTATCCCAAAGTTCGGTTCGAATTGACACAAGGGAACTTAGGAGATATTGATGAACATCTGGAGCAAGGATTCTCGGATATTATGATTACATCGAGGGAATCTACTTTGGATAATCATCACTGGAAGACGATTAAAAATGTTCCTTTATACATTGTTGTTCCCTCCCAACATCGTTATGCAGATTGTAGCGCTCTTAGTTTGACAGAGCTGTCTGGCGAGCCTTTTATTGGATTGAAAAACAACTGTGGATTAAAAGCAACGATCATATCCCGGTTCCGACATACCGGATTTTTTCTTGCTTCGGCTTATGAAGCGGAGGACCTGATCACTGTAGCCGGTTTTATAAAGTCGGGTCTAGGTGTATCAGTACTGCCTAAGACGCTGGGGTTGATGTTAGATGAATTGGTCTGGATCCCTATCATTGATGAAGGATGGTACTGGGAAATAGGATTAAAGTGGAGAGATGATCATAATATTTCCCCAGCAGCGAAAAGGTTTATTGAATATGTGGATACTTTACATCAAGGAGAATGACCGCCAAATTTTTTAGTTTTGAAAAGAAATTCTGAGAAAACAATCATACTTTATTGTATTTGAACACAAGGAAAAAATCCTTTTACAATCATTGGCAGTGCGTTATAATACAATCACCAGGTAGATAACAAACAAAAAAGTGAAATATTGTAATACCAGTCACACTCGGCTCATCATAGTTCTTTGAGCCGCTTATCACAACATAATAGATATCGGAGGTATGGTTATGGTCAAGAAGAAAATTTCCACAGCCCTCAGTGCAGCTTTAATCGTTTCTATGCTGGCTACTGGCCTAATAGTCACTATCCAAGGTAACACAACGTTAGAGGTAGCGAAGTCAGCAGGGGATAAAAAGGTTGAAGTTATTAAATGAAGGCAAGACGTTAATTAATTAACCTGCCGCGGGAAATGAACATATTCCTATTGAAGTCGCTATTTTAGCGGCTTTTTTTGTTTTATCGGTAAAATTGGGTTTAATACTAACGAATATTTTGTTGAACAAGTAAAGAGAAGTTTAGATGCAACCTTTTTTACATTTGTAAACCATTAGGTTTAAAGCAATAAAAAAATGATTAAGTCAACTTAAATAAAAAATTGTTTTTTTCTATAATCAATCATAAAATGTGCAAATGTAAACTAAAACAGATATATACATAAATAATAATGTTCATTTAAACAAAAATACTTTGACAAATGAAAACGAGTGGCTTATTTTGTTAATAAGGAATGCAAATTACTTTTTTAGATTTTAAATAGCCTTAAGGGAGCGTGAATAAAATTAAAAAAGTACATCTATCAGGTGAAAATAATATCAGCAAAGATCCAGAAAACTTTATTTATAAAAATGAATACCGACCGCAAATACATTATTCCCCTAAGGGAAATTGGATTAACGATCCTAACGGAATGGTTTATTACGAAGGAGAGTATCACCTTTTCTACCAATATACTCCCCATGATACGCAGCCTGACTTCGACAGAATGCATTGGGGACATGCAGTAAGTAATGATTTAGTACATTGGGATGAACTCCCACCAGCCATCTCACCTGGGGAAGATGGAGCGATCTTTTCGGGAAGTGCGGTAGTCGATAAGAACAATACAAGCGGATTCTTCAACGAAGCAGGATCAGGATTGGTTGCAATTTATACTAATAATGGTAACAACGCTCAACCCGGTAAACCGCAGGTTCAAAGCATCGCTTACAGTAAGGACAATGGTCGAACCTGGACAAAGTATGAAGGTAACCCTGTTTTATTCCCCACGGAGACGCTAGACTTTCGAGACCCAAAAGTATTCTGGCATGAAGAATCCTCAAACTGGGTAATGGTTCTTGCTGTAAGTGACCATGTAGAATTTTACACATCTTCGAATCTTAAGGATTGGTTTTTTGCAAGCGGTTTCGGTTCTGATATTCCAGGCATACATCGTGGGATTTTTGAATGTCCTGATGTTTTTAAACTCCAAGTGGATGAGGATCCTAATACCACTAAATGGATTCTGACACTAAGTATCGGAGATAGAAATGGCGTAAATCCAAACGATTCAGAACCACCCGCAGGCGGTTCTGGCATGATGTATTTTATAGGTCACTTTGATGGTAAGGTTTTTACACTAGATGAAACATTGGAATCATTCGATACAATCCAATGGATAGATTACGGATCTGACTTTTACGCGGCCGTGACCTGGGATGGTATACCGAATGAGGATGGGCGAAAGATTTGGGTCGGCTGGATGAATAATTGGCGTTATGCTTCCACTCTTCCTTCTAAAGAATGGCGTGGCCATATGTCCATCCCACGAGAGATTCAGCTCAGGACGTATTCGGAAGGACTTCGCTTAATTCAAGCACCCATAAGTGAGTTAAATCAACTTAGAAGATCAATTCTGTCTCTACAAGACATTACGATTAAACCAGATATGAACGTTTTGTCTGATGTTTCTGCTACAAAGATGGAAATTATTGCGGAATTCGAAATCGGTAATGCAATAGAATTTGGGTTCAAGGTGCGAAAGTCTTCCTCTTCCAACCAGGAGACAGTCATCGGATATAATGTCTTGAATGAGGAGTTGTTTGTCGATCGAACGAAGTCAAACGCTGTTGATTTCCATCCCGATTTTGCTACAAAACACAAGGCCCCTATGAAGCCAGAGCATAGACGGATACAGTTGAGCATCTATGTTGATTGGTCAAGTGTAGAGATCTTTGGCAACAATGGGACAACTATCATTTCAGACACGATTTTCCCCGACTTGGGAAGTAGAGGGCTGGAACTCTATGCCATTGGCGGAGAACTAAAGGTCGTGTCGCTTCAAATCAATGATCTCGTAAGCATTTGGGAAAATCAACCGAACTGAACTGGTTGTCCAAAACCAATTAAATTTGAACCAACTTCACAATATTATTAGAAAAGAGGGTATGGAATGAAAGATAAATCTAAATTCGCAATATGTCTTCTGATGGCAACGGGATTAGCTCTGACTTCAAACGGGATTTTTACATCTAAATCAATTGCGGCTAGTGCTGTACTTGCAGATCAGGAAACAAATAAACAGGCAAAGGAGGAGCTTGATATTTTTGAAAGCGCATCCAAATCAAATACCAATCTGATAGACTGGCAAGTGAAAGGAAAAGGAGGATTAGAGGATACTTCAGAAGGAATCTTGCTAACTTCACAGCCTAAAGAAAATGTAATGGCCATCTCAGAGACAGTGTCCGATGATTTTATCTATGAAGCTGATGTCATGATCAGGGATACGAAGGCGGATGCAACATTGTTGTTTCGATCTAATGAGGATGGCTTTAGCTCGTACATGCTGCAAATCGTTCCGGACGCAGGCCTGATTCGGTTAAGAGATGCAAGAAATGGAGATGGGAAATTAAAGGAGGAGCGTAAAGTTTCTGTTGAAATGGGGCAAATCTATCATCTCAAAGTGAAGGCAGTGGGTTCCTCGCTAAAAGTATATTGGGGCAATCAATATAAACCATTAATTGATGTTCAGGACATTTCGTATCAAAGCGGAAAGCTTGGACTCCATGTATGGGATGGATCCGCCTTGTTTTCGAACATCGTGGTGAGTGATCTGAAAGGTAATTTGGGGCCGGTGATTTCTAGCAAGGGAAAATGGCAACCTGATATCAACGGCAAAAGAGGGACGGTAGAACAGGGGAGCATAGCACAGCAAATCTATAACAAAGAGGCGACTGATATGGTCTATGAAGGGAATATTACCCTTCGTCCTGATTCTATTGCAGCTCTCGCATTTCGATCTTCAACCGATGGAGCTGAAGGATATGAAGCTACTCTTACGAAGGAAGGAGATCAGGTCCGTGTAAGTTTGACGAATACAAAAGGAACAGTAATTGCAAGTTCGCAACGTACTTATCCGAGTCAGATGGGAGCCAAACATCATGTGGAAATCAAGGCAAAGGGAGATCGAATTCAGGTCTTCCTGGACGGATACACTACGGCCGCGATTGACGTGAAAGATTCAACCTACAGGAGTGGAAGTACCGGAATCGTCGTAAAAAAGGGGACGGCTTACTTTCAGGATACTTATGTAACGGAACTGAGCCAATATTACAATGAGATATATCGTCCACAATATCATTACACGCCAATACGTGGTTCAGCGAGTGATCCGAATGGACTTGTCTACTTCGAAGGAGAATATCATCTCTTCCATCAGGATGGAGGAACATGGGCGCATGCGGTAAGTAAAGATATGCTGAACTGGAAACGGCTTCCGATTGCACTTCCCTGGAATGATCACGGACATGTCTGGTCTGGGTCGGCTATTGCGGATATGACAAATGCATCTGGTTTATTCGGAGATTCAGGAGGCAAGGGCCTTATTGCATATTATACTTCCTTTAACCCAGATAGCCCGAATGGGAACCAGCGTATAGGTCTGGCATACAGTAAAGACCAAGGTCGTACTTGGGAGTATTCGAAGGAACGCCCGATTGTGATCGAGAACCCGGGTAAGAGCGGAAATGAAGCTGGGAATTGGGATTTCCGCGATCCGAAAGTGATCCGTGATGATGAGAATAACCGCTGGGTTATGGTTGTGTCCGGAGGAGATCATATTCGTTTCTACACGTCAACGAACTTACTTGACTGGACATTGACAGATAATTGGGGATATGGGGATTACGTCCGCGGAGGCGTATGGGAATGCCCTGATTTGTTCCAGCTTCCGGTAGACGGAACGTCACAGAAGAAGTGGGTTATGATGATCAGTACAGGAGCGAATCCCAAAACAGGCGGATCAGATGCCGAGTATTTTATCGGTCATTTAACAGCTGATGGTAAATTCGTGAACGATAATCCGGCGGGTAAGGTACTAAGAACAGATTTTGGTAAAGAGTTTTACGCTTCGATGTCTTTCGCTAACATGCCTGATCATCGCACAGTGATGATGGCGTGGATGACGAATTGGGACTATCCGTTCGCTTTCCCAACGTCCAATTGGAAAGGTGAACTAACCATTCCGAGAGAAGTATCATTGGTAACAACCAAAGATGGAATTCGGATGACGCAAAGTCCAATCAAAGAATTGGAATCACTGCGTAAACCTTTGTACTCTGCTTCTAACAAGTCGGTGAGTCCTTCTTCCGGGAATCTGCTAAAAGGTATTATTTCAGGTGCTTACGAAATTGAAGCTGAAATTGAAATCCCTGAAACCAGCACAGCGACCGAGTTTGGCTTTAACATTCGTGAGGGTGCAAATCAGAAGACGGTCGTGGGTTATAAGGCAAGCGATAGTAATATGTTTGTGGACCGAACTGCATCCGGTGAAACGGATTTTTCTAACCTATTTAGTAAGAAACATGAAGCGCCTACGCAAATGGAGAATAATCGGATCAAGATGCGTATTCTTGTGGATGAATCTTCTGTTGAAGCCTTTGGTAACAACGGCAAAGTCGTCTTTTCAGATGTAATATTTCCGGATCCTGCTAGTAGAGCGATGAGTTTTTACGTGAAAGGTGGGAATGTGAACGTTGTTTCCTTGAAAGTGCATCAACTTCAATCTGTCTGGAATGAGGACATTCCTTCAAAAGCTCAAATAAAGATGGATACGAGGGTTCGGGAACTGGGGGTAGGCGAGTCGGATACACTGCAGGCGATGGTCGAGTATGGCCCAGGTCTAGGCGTTCAACCGCTGAAGTGGAGTTCCAGTAATAACGACGTAATAGCCATAGACTTGGTAGACAATTCACATGCAGTTATTAAGGCAAAAAAAGAAGGGGAGTCCACAGTCACTGTATCTACTCCGAATGGTAAAGCTTCCAGTAGTGTGCTCATTAAAGTCTCAGGTGGCGAGTTCCGGACAAACCTGAGTGGATGGACTAAAGATCTGTCTGCTGCTTCATGGTTAGTTAGTGAACATGGGATTCGTGGTAAGTATTTTAGCGATGCGAATTATATTGCCAAAGAGAAGGCTGGGAACTTTACGTATGAAGCAGACATGATGCTCGGTGAAACAGGAGGGGCAGGTTCTATTTTGTTCAGGGCTAGCGAAGATGGTCGCAGTGGTTATTATCTGAATCTAGACCCTAACATGAAGGCCATTCGTCTTTTCTATAAAATCAATGGAGGATTTGAAGAACGTCAGGTTCTTGCAAAAGTACCAACGTTCATTCAGCCAGGTCATACGTATAAGGTGAAAATAGAAGCGCATGGTCCGCATATTGTCGTTCACGTGGACAGTCAAAAAGTGATAGATATCATGGATGGTACTTTTGCAGAAGGCCACTTTGGACTCCATGTTTTTGGCGGCTCCGCATCTTATCAGAACGTCAATGTGAGCAACGGTGAACCTGCAAACATCACCAAGTCCAGTCTTATAAATGCCGCAACACAAAAATCCATTTATACCGTGAACCTTGTCAACGGGGAGCCGGTTACCTTGCAAGATACAAGTGCAGCTTCCGTCCAGAAGTGGGTATTTGTTCCGACAGGTGACGAAGAAGGTTCGTATTCGATTCGTACTACGGCCGGTCAGACGCTTGATCTGGATATAGGGCAAAACAAACTTCAGCTGTATCATTACTTAGGGTACAACAACCAGCGTTGGGTCCTTCACGAGAACAAAGACGGATCAGTTCATATTACTTCAGCTCATCATCAAAAAGCATTAGAGGTATCGGAAGATGGGACCGAACTCTTCTTAAGTGAACTGAATCCATCACTTGATCGACAAAAGTGGATATTAGCAAAATAATCAAAGTTTATTCCATAATGGCGTAACTAATAGATATTCCAATAAAGAAGTGTCGTGGGACAGGAACATGTTCAATTCAAGTCGCTATTATAGCGGCTTTTTTCTTTTAATCTTGTCCTAGCAGAGGTTCGATGGCTAGCGCTATGCGGATTCGTAAGCTTTCAGTTGGATCTTTGAGTTTCACACCCAGGATTTTTTCACACTTTTCCAGTCGATACACCACCGTATTTCGATGAACGAAAAGTTGCTTGGATGTTTCGACAAGCTGGCATTGTGTATCGTAAAAAGCGTTTAAGGTGCGCAGCAACTCTTTTTTTTCATGTTCGTCTGCAATCTGCAGCAGTCCGTTTAAGGTCGCGTCGTAAAATTGTTTCAGTTCGTTGTGGGGAAGCATGTGGAATAAATATCCGATGTCCTTGGCTTGGTAAGATTGGACGAATTGCTTTCGTTTTAGCCAGTAGCCGAATTGCAATGCATTAATCGCTTCTGTATAAGAATGACGAACGCCGAGTACATTTGTTGCAGGTTTGCCAATGCCGATAGACAGACTCAGTCCTGTCTCAACATGCAGCTCTTTAAGCATTCCTGACAACTGCTCGGTGATTTTTGCCTCATCCCACCCCGACTCAGGGATAGATAGAAGAAGACAGTAGGTATCATGTTTGGTAAACATGACGAAGGAATGATCTAACCCACCAAAAACACGTTTGATGTGCTCGTACTGCTCCTCTTGCTCCGTGATATTATCTCCTTTCGGAGGCGCCGAACCTTCGTAATTAGGAAATCTTTGATGCATGTGATGCACCTCGTCATTACGCATGGTCAGCAAGACGCTTGCACGCTCCTTGATAAGCCCACATCTCTTGCCGCGGTTCAGCGCCTCCTGCTCAGACGTGATATATCCCTCAATCAGATCGGAGAAAAATTCGTTTTTGTGCCTGCGGGAGCGCTCTTTGACAGCCTGTGATTTAGTCAACTCCATTCCAATGACGTTGGAGGCCTGCTCAAGCGTCAGACCGAAAAGCCCAGTCCATTGATCCGGTGAATGAAATGATAACAAATAGCCTTCGTGGCGGTAAGTTTTTACTGGATATACCAGCATGCAGCAACGCTCTCGGACTGATGGGTTGATGAAGCACAACGAAGTGGGACTAGAAATATCGGACAAGTCTTGAAGTGTATTTACAGCGGCTGCAGTGAGTTCAGCAACACTTGTATTCTGGCTGGAAGCAGAGATAGTTTGCCATTTGTAGTTTAATAGAACGACTGGGGATGAGAACAGTTTGGACAGAGAATCGATAATGCTGGAAATTCCTTTGCCGCGCATGATCATCTCGGAGAATTTTTTGTGGATGCTGAGTGCATATTGCAGTTCGTCACTCTTGTTATTCAGAATCACACTGGTCGATCGCTGCAAAATTTCGCCAAGGGATAGACGGACATCGGAAATTTCGATGATGGGAAATTCGTTCTGATCCGCTTCCCAAAGTATTTCATCAGGGATTGGTAGTTCAAAGCGCTTGGTTTTGATGGCCAACCCCGAGCACTGAAGACGCTGCATGTCCCTGATTAGTTGAATAAACATCTCTGGTTGCTGCTTCATGAAAAAGCCGTTGGTCAGCAAGAGCTCGTTCGGCCTTAGAAAGCGAATGATATCCGGACAGTCCATAATGTTGACCGTTTGAACCTCACGTACTAGCCCCTTATGCCCCGTAATCACTCTAGCATCATCGTAAATGCCGTTTTTCAGCAAATCTGTCAGCAGCACATCGACCCATCCCTTTCTGGAACAAGTTATTTTATTGTTAAGTAATATAACACTACGATCATGTGGAGTAAATATCTTTGGTTTGATCATCCAATATTGCTAATTATTTTTATCCTTTTCATCCAATGATTTCTCAGAAGGAGTGAATTATGCTTAAAGTGTTTCTTGCGTGTAATAAAAGCGTACATGAACGGAGGATGTAATGATTGATCTACTTATCACAGATACGGTGATTTCCGGGGATGAAAGGCGAATGGATGTCGGGATATCCTCAGGCAAGATTGCATTTGTCACGCCATGCGGGGAAAGGAAAACCGAAGCTTCTCGTGTAGTGCAAGGCAAAGGGGGCTTATTGCTACCCGGATTCGTCGAGCCGCATATTCATTTGGAAAAAGCATATTTGCTGGATTCCATGGATCGGGAGGCGGAGTCTCTCCAGGACGCGATTCAGATAACATCCAAACTGAAAAGTTCGTTCACAAGGGAGGACATGTATCGTCGCTCGCTGGTTGTCATTCGGGAAGCCGTCAGGAATGGTGTAACCCATATGCGTTGCCAAGCAGAGGTCGATCCGGTTCTTGGACTCAGAGCTGTCGAATCTGCTCTTCGTCTCAAACAATCCTTAAAACATCAACTGGATTTACAGGTAGTTGCCTTTCCGCAAGAAGGGGTGTTCAAGAGTCCGGGGACTGTTGAGCTGATGGAAGAGGCCGTTCGTATGGGAGCCGATGTGATTGGAGGAATCACTTATCAGGATGCAGACCTGGGGGAGCACTTGGATTTTGCATTTGGTCTGGCAGGGAAGTACGGAAAACCGTTGGATTTTCACGCGGATTTCTCGGTCGATTTCAACGACCGTGCCGTTGTGGAAATTGCAAAAAGGACCATTGCTGCAGGCATGCAGGGGCATGTAGCCGCCGGACATGTAACCTCGCTCGGTTCCCTCCCTGAACACGAAGCTTCGGCTATCGGGGAGCTTCTGTGTCTTGCCGGAATCAGCGTCATTACGCTGCCGATGACGGACCTCTTTTTGAATGGAAGAGAAGGTCCAGAAGGTTATCATAGAGGTCTGACTCCTGTGAAACTGCTCCAGGATTGTGGAGTGAATGTGGCAATTGGCGTCAATAATGTGCGCAACCCATTCACGCCGTTTGGCAAAACAGACCCGATTGAGGTTGCCTGGCTATTGGCGATTACTTCTTACATGGGCGGCAAACGGGATGCGCTCATCTTGACCAACATGCTGACTCATAACGCAGCACAGGCGTTAGGCATTGATAATTATGGCGTTAAGGTTGGCGCTCCGGCTGATATGGTATTGTTCCGAGAGCGGTCGGAGAGGGAAGTGCTGCTTAATAAACCGGAGGCCCGCACGGTTTGGAAATCGGGATTACAGGTAGCTTGTACTGACTCAAAACTTTTGGAATTACCGTGGTTGTCGGATGGGATGGAAACAATCTAATTATGAAGTAAGGGGATGGAGTTATGGAGAAAGGCTTAACACTCGTGAAAAATGTCAAATGGTCGGAAAACCTGTTTGATCTAACGATTGATCAAGCAACTGGACTTATTGTCAGCATTGAGACTGCCGGAACGGATGCGGATCTCACATCTGTAAATATTGCCGGTAGGGCGACAACCGTCATTGACGCGGATGGGCTGCACTATGTACCGCCAATGACAGATATGCATACCCATCTGGACAAGCATTTTATTGGGGAGCCGTGGAAGTCTTTGCAGCCGTTTGTCACGCTGCCCGGCCAGTTGGAATTTGAGAAAAGTATGTTGGGAGAACTACCGACCGGAGCGGGAGAACGTGCGAAACGAATGTTGGATTTAATGTTAGCCCAAGGTACAACGGCAATCCGCACACACGTTGACGTGGATCCGCAAATTGGTCTCTCTCATCTTGAGGAGGTCTTGGAAGTGCGCGAGATGTACCAAGGACGCATCGATATGGAAATTGTGGCATTTCCCCAGCAAGGCCTGCTTCGATCCGACTCCGTTTCCGTCATGCGGCAAGCGCTTCGTGCTGGAGCCAACTATGTTGGTGGTGTGGATCCGGCCGGATTGGACCGCCGAGTGGATGCCAGTCTGGAAGCCATGTTTGAACTTGCGACAGAATTCTCTGCTGGCATCGACTTGCATCTGCATGACCCGAGTCATCTCGGAATATACACGATCAGGAGCTTCGCCGAACTGACAGAACAAGCCGGTATACCCGGCCGTACCGCGGTAAGCCATGCCTATTGTTTGGGCCAGGTTGGGGAAACAGAGGTGCGCTCACTCGCGGAAAGGTTGTGTGCGACCGGCGTAGCCATCATGACGAGTGTGCCCATTGACAGGCCTATGCCCCCCATCAAACTGTTGATGGAAACGGGAGTGTCCGTTCATATCGGTTCCGATAACATTTTGGATTCGTGGAGTCCATTCGGAAATGGCGATATGCTCTCCCGTGGGTCACGTCTCGCTGAAGCATCCGGTTGGGTGGAGGACTTCTGGTTGCTAGAAACGTACAAGCTTATTTCCAATGCGCCATTAACTCCAAAAGTGGGTGAACAAGGCACTTTCTCGTTGGTAAATGCCATAAATGCGATGCATGCGTTGGCTGCAGCACCTCCACGCGAAGCTGTATTTTCGGGTGGTGTGCTTGTTGGTGGTCGAATGTTTCCCAACAGCAGACAGATGGCAGCCATCCATTCGTAACAATCTTTAATTATACATGAAGCAGCGCATCCTTTTTCAGGTGCGTTGCTTTTTGACATGAAAAGGCTGATCACAGGGCTTATAATACGTTGCTTAATGCAGTGAATGTGATAATACATAACATTAAAATTTAGACAGGCTTTTCTTTTGGTGTAATAATCCAAATTAAATCATTTTTTTTAGTGAATCACACCAATGACTGAGGCTTACTTACATCGTATTATTCATATAAGAACAATTTTGAGTCACATAAACTGACATTCATAGAATAGGAGGGATGTTGGAGGAGTTACACAAACCAAACATCATTGTTACGAACAGGGGGAGAGAGACATGCGTCGAGGTTTCCATGCAAACCGCATCCAAAACATCAGAAAGCATGGGCTGTTATTGGTCATGATTTTGCCAGGCATCGTCTATCTGTTCATCAACAATTACTTGCCCATGTTCGGCATTGTGATTGCGTTCAAAGATATCAATTTTGCAAAAGGAATCTGGGGAAGTGACTGGGTAGGCTTCGATAATTTCGCCTATCTGTTCCAAACGCAGGATGCTTGGGTGATTACCCGAAACACGTTACTTTACAACGGCGCATTTATCGTGCTTGGAACAGTGCTCTCTATAGCTGTGGCCGTATTGTTGAACGAGGTAAAAAAGCGATTTGCCTCCCGACTGTATCAAAGCATCATTTTGCTGCCCTATCTGATCTCGATGGTCATTGTCGCTTACTTGGTTCTGGCATTGCTCAACGAGGAAAACGGATTCGTCAACCATTACGTGCTTCCTTTACTGGGGATAGACCCCGTGTCGTGGTATGCGGATTCCGGTAAGTGGCCCTTTATATTAAGTGTCGTATATCTATGGAAAAACGTTGGTTATACATGCATTGTTTATCTTGCCTCAATCGTAGGCATCAGCCAAGAATATTATGAATCCGCTACGCTGGACGGAGCATCCAAGTGGAGGCAAGTCTGGAGCATTACCCTTCCTCTGCTTAAACCCACGATGGTCATTATGGTGCTTCTTGCAGTGGGACGCATCTTCAATTCCGATTTCGGATTGTTCTATCAGGTTCCGCTGAATTCGGGTGCACTGCAAACGACTACCGATGTCATTGACACATACGTTTATCGTGGATTGATGACTTTTGGGGATTTCGGAATGTCATCCGCTGCCGGACTGTACCAGTCCATTGTCGGTTTTCTGTTAGTATTAACGACCAATGCGATCGTTCGTCGCAAAAACCGGGATTTGGCGCTGTTTTAGCTAAGGGGGAGAACAACATGTATTCAAATAGGATATATCAAATGGCTGTTCACCTCGTGCTCATCATGATGGGAATCGCTGCAGTGTTTCCGTTTATACTTCTGATATCCGCTTCCCTAACCGAGGAACAAGCCATTATCAGGGATGGTTATCGTTTGTTCCCGGCTCAATTCAGCTTCGATGCTTATGTGTATCTGTTTAATCAGTATTCGTTGATTCTGCGGTCGTATGGAATTACGACGTTCATCACGGTCGTGGGCACGATCGTTGGATTGTTGATCACAACCCTGGTCGCTTATCCGCTATCCAGAAATGTGCTTCCATTTCGTTCGTTCCTGTCATTCTTCGTATTTTTCACCCTGCTTTTCAATGGGGGGCTGGTGCCGATGTACCTGGTTTATACGGATCTCTTCCATTTGAAAGATACCATCTGGTCGCTAATCATCCCGAATTTACTGACCAACGGGTTCTACATTTTGTTGATGCGCAGTTTCTTTTCCACATCAATTCCCGGCGAAGTCGTGGAGTCAGCCTATGTGGATGGAGCCAACGAATGGGTTATTTATTGCAAAATCGTTCTCCCGCTTGCTCTCCCAAGCCTGGCAACCATTGGTCTGATGCTCATGATCTCGTATTGGAACGATTGGTTTAACGGTCTGATCTTCATCAATGACGGAAGCCTCTACAGCATTCAAAACCTGCTTAATCGAATGTTGTCTGATGTCCAGTACTTGCAGCAAAGCAGTTTGTCTGGTCAGACAGCAGTTGTCTCATCCGTACCTCTCGGCAGTGTGAGAATGGCTATTGCCGTAATCGGCGTGTTGCCGCTGATCGCAGCGTATCCGTTTTTCCAGAAGTTCTTCGTCAAGGGATTGACTATTGGTGCCGTAAAAGGTTAGTTATGCTTCGTATCCAAGATGTCTTATCCAAAAGCAAACATGGGGAGTGAATGAAGATGTTCAGAAAAAGATTGCCTGTGGGTTTCATAAAGGTAATGTCCTTAATTTGTGCGGCCCCTCTATTGTTGACGGCATGCGGAAACCCAGACAGTAAGGAGGGGGCAGAACTTGGAAAAGCTTCAGCAACAGACATGTATGAAGTGGTCATGACGTATCCAGCTTTTGGGGATGTAACAGATGTTAAGGAAATTCAGGAAGCCATCACTGATATTACAGCGGAAAAGGTAGGCGCCACCGTGAAGCTTTTACCTGTTAATGGATCGAACTATGCCAATCAAATGAACTTGATGCTGGCGGGCAGCGAGAAACTGGATCTGGTGTATACCAGCGTTTGGTTCGGCCTTGAATCCCAAATCGGCAGGGGACAGTTACTGCCCATGGACGAATCGTTGAATGAATTTGGTAAAAAGATACTGGAGGCTGTTCCGGAGGAAGCCGCAGAAGCCGGGAAGATGAATGGCGAAACATATGGCGTTCTCAGCATTAAAGCTTGGGCACTTTCCCCCAGTTTTGTGATGGACAAAGAGCTTGCTGATAAACATGCTATTGACCTTAGCGCCATAAAAACCTGGAATGATATCTCTGCTGTATTGCAGCTTATCAAGGACAAGGAGCCTGGTGTCACGCCGATTGTCAGCTATAACTCACAGGAAACACCCGGACAAGCCATGCTGAATTTTGATCCATTGGGAACAGTACCTGGCGTACTGGATTTTGGCGGGGAGGACTTCACCTTGCAGAACCTTTTTGCGACTTCGCGGTTCTCCACAATGGCTGACCTGATGCGTGATTGGTATCAAAAAGGTTATTTCAGCAAAGATGTCGCAACGTCACAGGAAACGGGCTCCAATCTGATCAAGGCAGGCAAAGCCTTCTCGTATATCCGGAATATCAATGAATGTTACTCGGAATCACTTGCGGCTGGGACTGAACTTGTATGCGTCCCCCTTGAGGATTCGTATATGACACGAAATAGCGTAGCTTCCAACATGATGTCTTTGGCAAGGAACAGTGAGCAGCCGGATAAGGCGATTCAAGTATTGGAACTGTTTTACTCGGACGAAGCAGTCATTAATCTGTTTACGAATGGGATCGAAGGCAAGCATTATGTTAAACGGGATAATGACCTAATCGGCAAGCCGGATGGCGTTACTGCAACAGGATACGATTCAAACCAATATGCCGTGGGGAACAATTTCCTGTCCTATATATGGGAAGGGAACGATCCTGACATGTGGGAGCACTTGAGGGGCGAAAATGAGAGTGCCGTAAAATCAAGGGCGATGGGTTTCAGCTTCGACATCAATCCGGTCAAAACACAAATTACCTCGGTGGCCAACGTCCAAAACCAGTATGATGCAGGCTTTCAGACAGGAACTTTTGACCCGTCAGAACTGGGTGCTTATCTCGACAAACTAAAGAATGCAGGCGTAGAGAAAATATTGACGGAAAAGCAAAACCAGTTAAACCAGTGGCTTGAAAATAAATAGAAGGAGCTGATCACGCATGTTTAATCCTGTCATTGATGTTCACCACCATATCATCTCTAAAGAAATGCAACGAAAGCAGCGGGAGCTGGGAATGGAGATTCCAAGTTTTATGCCGAAGTGGACGCCCGAGATCGGGATGCAAAAAATGGATGTATGTGACATCTCGTTTTCATTCCTTTCAGCCCCGTCAGACCTGACGTTCATCGACCAATCTTCTGCCAACGCATTGGCACGTAAAATGAATGAAGAGCTCGCATCGTATGCTCAACTTCATCCTGAGCGGTATGGTGCATTTGCAACGCTTCCACTCCCCGATCCCGCAGCAGCCATGGAAGAAACCTTGTATGCACTTGATGTTCTTGGGATGGATGGTGTTGCAATGCTGACAAGTTATCAGGGTAAATATTTAAGCCATCCGGATTACACCGAATTGTTAACCGAATTGGATCGACGCAGTGCTGTTGTGTTTCTACATCCCATCCTTATACCACAAAAAATCGCTGGGCTTAGTCCTGCATTGCTTGAGGGCACCTTCGATACAACGCGGGCTGTCACTACGATGGCTGTTCATCGCATTTTCGACCAATATCCATCCATTACGTTCATTCTTCCCCATACAGGGGGCATGGTTCCGTATATCAAATGGAGAATTGCGCTTGCCGCTATCGGACAAGATTCGATTCAGGTTGAAACAACACCGGAACAATTTCAAGCTGAAATAGCCAAACTGGACCACCTTTATTATGATTCCACGTTGAACCTCGGCACGATCCAAAAGTTGATTGCGCCTGATCGGATTCTGTTCGGAGCGGACATACCTTGGCCAGCGGACAGCGTCCTTCGGATACAACGGGAGTCGGTATTCCATGAAGCACAGCAGATCAGCGAAGAAAACGCGAAAGCGATCGCTTATGGCAATGCCTTTCGTCTATTTCCCCGCATTTCTAAGCTTTTTGATATAGAGAAAAAGTTAATTTAAAGTGTTAGGAACCGATAACTCAACATTACAAAACAATAGTTTAATCTGTCATGACAATGTAACAACAAAACAATCGTTCTTGAAACGGTTGTTTTGTTGTTAACACCCATTAGTTACATTCTGGTTCCTATCTAATAAAAAGGTGCCTACTTTTCAAGTAGTATGAGACATTTTAAGATTAAACGAAAGGTGGTTAAACAGAGGGCGTATGTAATGAACAAAAGTTATATGCAACGTTGCTTTGACGTAATAGAGATCATCCCGAAGGAGTTGCAGAGAATATAGATCGCACCATTACTTTGTAGAAGATATGCATAGTGTGATCGTCAAATTAACCGATTAAGTGGGAGATTCATTGAAAGTAATTGAGGGGATGGTAGCGCCATGCCAATTGAAATCAAAGACATTGTAGTGTTTTAATGAGTAAGCTTCAAGATCATAGTTTTTAATCTAAGTATTCTTCGAGTTGCTGACGAGTTGAAGACATTAACTGGCGAAACCATCTTTATCGGTGTCTTGAGTGATGATTCCGTTCTTGCCACGCATATTATTCCAGGTAGTTTTCCGACAAGGACACATTATGAAAAAGGAGAAAAATTGCCTGTTATTAAAACGGCGGTGGGAAGATATATCTTAGCCTTTCAATCACCTGAAATTCAGGAGCAAAATCGGGTTTTGCGGTAGATAACGAGGAAGCCGATCAAGGAGCAAAGAAAACAGAATAACCCTTCTCAGAAATGAGGTGGGTATCCTGTTTATAAATGTTGGCATTTTAAAGTGCCCTCAATCATCATGGAGAGCCTTTTTTTGGGGGAGTAGTATAGTTTAGTGTTAATCATCTGAACTAGTGAGTAGAAATTTTCCGATAATATTCTCGTTGCTATCGTACAAGTTTATATACTTATCGAATTTTGGTTCATTCATACTCTGAATTGCTTCTTCGGGAGTTTGTGGCAAATCTTGATTCATATCTGAAGTCTTGATGTAACCTTCAGTTCCGTCTACACCAAAAGCCTTAACTAGATCTAATTCTGTTTCATCATGATAAATAAATGAACCATATGTTTGACCGTTATCATTGATTTTTATTTCCATTTGATCTTTAGAGGGACTAGTATCGGCAGATGCAGCTCCCCAGCCATAAACTCCTATTCCAATCCCTAAAGCACAAGTCACACCAACTGTAATTAATTTTAGTGATTTTGTTTTCATTAGAATATCCTCCTAATGTTGAATGAATGGTGTTTTAGAACCACCGTCATATTCATACTTACCAGACTGTCAAACGGCAAACACTGCCTCAGTTTCGTAATCCCCAGATCCTTAACCCCAGTCGAATCTATTAAATTACTCAATTTCAAATTAATGTAACATTTAATGTCGTAATTGTAAACCATTTTTAGGTTATTTAGATTCTTATGTAACCACGGAAAATTCACTGGCATATTCAGTCGCAATAGAGGGCAACCGGAGGAAGGAACAAATCCTTTTACAATCATTGTCAGTACGGTTATAATACAATCACCCGATGGATTACCCAACAAAGTTAAATATTGTAATTAGACACTGGAGGTATGGTTATGGTCAAGAAGAAAATGTCCAAAGCCCTCAGCGCAGCTTTAATCGTTTCTATGCTGGCTACTGGCGTGATAGTCGCTATCCAAGGTAAAACAACGTTAGAGGCATCATCAGGTGATAAAAAGGTTGAAGTAATTAAAGCACAAGCGTGACCTTACTATGAAGAAGCTTAGGTGCGACTATATCGTCCCAATTAGGGCATATTGAGCACCTGATGCGAAAACCTCAGCTCGGTTAACCGAGCTGAGGTTTTTTCATTATCATTATGAATTGATGTCGAGGGACAAGATCATGGTGCGCAATTACCAATTATACATTGGCACCTCGTGCAGGTACCTGGGCAATTTTACGATGGCATTCAGCCACCACTTGGCATGCCTTACGGATGGATTCGATTTCATAATCACTTTTTAAAATGATCATGTTCGTATCAGGCCTCATTCGTAATAGCTTGCATAGCGAGTCGGGCGAGTCCGGTGCAAAAGTAGGAGGGCACGGCGACGTCCAGGATTTGTTCTTTGCGCTACATACGTATGAGCTCATTTTGTTCTTTAGTACGGATGGACGTGAGGACCTTCTTTTATTAGTACTACATATTTGTCCATATAAAGACAGTAACGCATGGAGCGGAGAAACGAACAAGATCTGTTGTGTTCGATGAAATGAAGAATTAGACCGTAATCATAAAGTTGTAGACCGGGTACAGGCGTTAAGCTAACTGGGAACATGAGATCAATAAAACGAAAAAGGCAGTCGACCAACGTGATCGGCTACTTTTGTTCACAGTTTGTCATGTCAGCTAGAAACCGTTACGATGTGTTATATGGAATTTATCTTTGTGGCTCAATCAGTTATAGAAAAGAGAAAGGACAAGCGGCATGATACAAAGAGAAGGGAATGTAGCTTGGAACGCCAACTCAGAATATATATGGTGAGCAACGGGACTTGTTTAAGGAATTAAGCAAAAAAGATGAGTTATCTGTACTTCAGAGAGATCCAAAACTTATCTTAGTTGAACTATATTTTATAAGGAGACACGTAAGATGGAATTAAAATTTAGGGAAAAGGCTCTGTTATTTTATTTGATCGAGGCTAGATACAATGATTTGGAGTTACGAGAGGAGCAAGTATATCAGGAAATTGAAGATCTATACTTTAAATTTAAAGATGAGTTAGAAAGAGAATATGGGGAAGACTGGCGAGAAATTTAAAGCAAGGAGGTACCCAAGAAAATGATTTATTGGAGTATGCAGACATTAGAGGTTTGGAAACAAGCTCAAGAAACAGGTTACTTGGAGGGAAGCTCTGAACACTTAATGTTTCCAAAACAATACATATGGATGATGGAACAAATGAAAACAAGATTACCTAATTATAAAGGTGAGTATTCAATCTGGCTATGGATCAAAAAGCCGGATATGAGATCTACCGGACATTTTGAGGGAGGAACTAAATGCGTAAGATTGACCATTGATCTCAAGGAGACAGATGTACTAATATCAGATCTTGATAGATGGAACCTGGTACTGAACAATGGATTTTGCTCTGATAATGAACATGAAGAAGATGAGTTTAATAAGGGGATACTAGAAATGACGAAAGAAGAAAGTTGGGAGCGGATTTTTGATTTAAATCGAGCGGTTGATGTTAATTGGACAGGTAATGGTGCATGGCTTCAGGGAACTACGGGACGAATCTACTTAGAAAAAGTGAAGAGAGTAGAGCAATATATTAGTCGTAAATCAAAGTTATACTAATAACAATTATAACAATAAGGTAAATAAGACATATCATGACCTCTTTTCAAATGTTGTTGGGGGAACATTGAAAAATCCTTCCCTTTAATCGTTACTTACAATTCCAAGTTAGGATATGGCCAATAGCCTAAATGTGTGAGGGCTAAAGTCATTAATCTGGTGGTTTAGTACTCTAAACTCATCATTCATAATGTCAGAGAATATAGTTGATAAGCATTATCATTCATGATATATTGTTAACCAGTAAACTAAATATAAGAATTTATTTAGAATAACTCTATTTTTAAAAGAATATTTTTGTTTACAAGTAAATAAGGAGCGAT
Organism: Paenibacillus sp. FSL K6-1122; assembly: GCF_037977015.1. Taxonomy (NCBI): domain Bacteria; kingdom Bacillati; phylum Bacillota; class Bacilli; order Caryophanales; family Paenibacillaceae; genus Paenibacillus; species Paenibacillus sp. FSL K6-1122. Next base: position 3,869,202 of record NZ_CP150272.1, read on the forward strand.
CAAAGAATGATCTCAAAAGATCGAACAAAACAGTTGCTTTATGACCAATTTATCCGTTTTTTACATGTGTATGAGAACCACAAGGATACAGAAATCGAGCATTTCCTAAGTATCGCCCAGCGTGAAAGCATCGAGAAAATCCCTCAGCATTTGACCGCGGTTCATATGATAGATTGCATAGGCAAGCATGAGCCCATTAACAACACGGGTATTGCCGAGGCGATGAACTTGTCCAAAGCAAGTATCACCAAAATTGGCAACAAACTGCTCGAGGAAGGATTCGTCAAACGTACGAAAATGAACGACAACAAAAAGGAGAGCTATTTCCGGTTGTCACCGCAAGGCAAAAAAATCTTTGAATTGCATGAACGTCTGCATATACATGAGGCTGAGCGCTTCTATCGTACTCTTGACAAATATTCGGAAACGGAGCTAAAAGTAATCCATCAATTTCTACAAGACAGCAGTATAAATATTGAATCCAGATAGAACAAAGGAGAGTGAAGCATATGAGTCTGGCGGAATTGATCAGGGAGCGCAGGAGTATTCGTAAATGTAACTCTACGCCGGTGGACCAGGAGTTGGTTGTTGAACTACTGCGTAAGGCTATACGGCTTCAACCATTTGTTGAGTCTGGCTCATGGCGTGTAGTGTATGCCGGAACGCCAGAAGCACGCAAACGGTTGGTGGATTGCATGCTGGAACAGATGTCACAAAGCAAGCTCGGCAAGCTGATTCCTGGGAAACTTCTGGATGTTTTTAAAAAGAGATTTACCGATATTCCTGCGCACGTCATTGTTATGTCGACTGTAGGACCGAATCGTCTGACCAATGACCGTAATTATGCGGCTGCCTGTGGGGTGATGCAGAGCTTCCAACTGCTGGGCTGGGAACGAGGGTTAGGAATGTTGTGGGATACAGAGTCCATGATTCAGCATGAAGGGTTCTTCAATGGAATTGGCTTACGTGAGGATGAAAGATTTGTTGGTATTCTTCATATAGGATATTACGACAAAGCGCCAAGAAGTCGGAAAAGGACACCAGCCGAGCAGAAGTGGACCGTATTGCGAGGACAGTCTACATAGAAGAGGAGGATATGAAAATGAAATTGTCAGATTTGGAAGGAGACATGGACGGACCGAGTGAGTTTTTGGATCAACCGGTATCGCAGGATCTAATCCTTGAGTTACTCAATCATGCCGTATGGGCGCCAAATGATGGCCTCCGAGAGCCGTGGCGATTTATCTTTGCTGATAACCGGTATGGGGACATCATGCAGGGATTACAGAACCAGGCTCCTGCGTATCTTCTGGTCTTGGTGAAGGAAGAGGCGGATCAATATAAGCGGGAAGAGGACTTTGCAGCTGTCTGTTGCCTAATTCAGAATTTCCGCTTGCTGGCTCATGAGCAAAGTCTGGGTGTGCACTGTACCTTACATGACTGGATGTACGACCCGAGCCGTACTGAAATGTTTGGTGTACTGAGTAACGAGCGTATTGCTGCGGTTCTGGAATTGGGTTACGGTGCACATCAGTGGAAAGGAAATACGAAGTTACCTGAGACTCAACTTCATTTTGAACTGCTGTAAGGTGGGGACGATGGGATGAGACTCCAAATGGAAAACCTCGGCTCGTCATCGTCTTGAGCCGCTTATTACATAATAAATATAGGAGGTATGATTATGGTCAAGAAGAAGAAAATGTCCACAGCACTCAGTGCAGCTTTAATCGTTTCTATGTTGGCTACTGGCGTGATAGTCGCTACTCAAGGTACAACAACGTTAGAAGTAGCGAAGTCAGCAGGGGATAAAAAGGTTGAAGTTATTAAATAAAGCATACGCGAGACCTTCTAGAAAGTTAAAAGAACCTCAGCTCGGTTAACCGGGCTGAGGTTTTTTTCTGTATCATTATGCATTGAAAAAATGCAACTCTAGATGAAATAAGAATAGAAAAAAAGTAAAGTGATGCCGCGGGGCAAGAGCTTCTACCAAGTGCCTATTAGGCGTATCTAATCATTATTTTGCCCTTTAATTCGTTAAGCTGCTCACGAAACCGCAAAATCAGTAAGAAACTTTAGAATTTTTTAATATCTTACCACTATTTTCTTAAACACTCTTTTCTAAAATGAGTGGAAAGGGAGGCAAAACAGGAAACAGAATGAAAGACTAAAGTTAACAGTGAAAGGATGAATTTAGAAAACCATGAAAAAATGGCTCCGTAAGGATGCTTCGGCGGCCATGTTCTTCCTTGTGCCAAGCGGCATCGGATTTGCACTCTTTTACCTTATCCCGTTTGCCATGGGCGTGTATTATTCGTTTATGAGCCATTCGGTAGACGGTCATTTTGTGGGACTCGATAATTATCGTGAGCTGCTCGGAAGTGCTTCTTTCCTCAAAGCAGCTTCCAACACGTTATATTTCAGTACGATCAGTGTTCCACTTATGATCATGCTGTCATTGGGGCTCGCGATGCTTCTACATAAAAATGCCTATATCCAAAAATGGCTTCGAACAGCTTATGTGATGCCGCTTGTTGTGCCCACCGCCTCGATCATCATGATTTGGCAGATCCTTTTTGATTGGAACGGGTCCCTTAACGCCTGGCTGGATAGTTTCGGATACGGACGGGTGGATTGGATGAAATCCGAATCGGCACGTATAGTCGTGATTATGGTCTATATATGGAAGAACATAGGTTACAACGTTATTTTATTCCTTGCCGGACTTCAGCAAATACCGAAGGATTACTACGAAACGGCTCGAATTGAAGGTGCTGGTCGTTTACGGCAATTTCGGAGTGTTACACTGGTTTATCTGACTTCGACGATGTTTTTTGTAGTGATTATGTCCATTATTAACTCATTTAAAGTGTTTCGGGAAACGTATCTCATTGCTGGCGGTTATCCCCATGACAGTATTTACATGATGCAGCACTATATGAATAATATGTTCATATCACTCGACATTCAGAAACTAACCGCAGCGGCATCCTTGATGTTTGTCAGTATACTGCTGATCGTTCTAGCTCTGTTTGCGATGGAGCGTCGGCATCGGCAGTACATGGAGTAGGAGGTGAAGCAAAGTCTGTGCGAATAGTCTACATATTGAAAAATGGTGTATTAACATTCATCCTGAGTGTTATTGCCTTGATCTTAATATCGCCAATTGTGATTATATTCACAAATTCGATGATGACAGAACAGGAAATTGGGATCAATTATGGCCTCATCGGGCAAATGAATGAAGCAGCCGTAGGTAGAGACGGTGCATTTGCAAACCTGAAGCTGATTCCGGATAAGGTCTCCTTTGCACAGTACGGGAAGGTATTTATCGACAACCCGAAATTTATGTTGATGTTCTGGAATTCGGTGTTCATGGTCGTACCGATTATTGTAGGTCAGACTCTTGTTGCGGCCCTGGCTGCCTATGCATTCTCCAAGCTAAAATTTCGCGGCCGGGACTCTATGTTTTTGGTATATGTCATGACGATGCTCATGCCATTCCAAGTCACGCTGGTACCCAATTACATTATGGTCGATATGCTTGGGATGCTGAATAGTACGAGTGCCATCATTCTTCCTGGCATCTTCGCAGCTTTTGGCGTGTTTATGCTCAGACAATTCATGCTGGACATTCCCTACGCCTATATTGAAGCTGCCAAAATGGACGGAGCAGGACATTTAAGGATATTTGTTACGATGATTATTCCGATGATCAAGCCGGGATTAGCCGCACTTGTGATTTTACTCTTCGTTGATTATTGGAACATGGTGGAACAGCCTCTTATTTTTTTAGAAGACCCGTTCAAGCAGCCGCTGTCCGTCTTTTTATCCACGATTAATCAAAGCGACAAGGGTATTGCTTTTGCTGCATCCATGCTCTATATGGCCCCGATGGTGATGGTATTTCTGTATGCGGAGTCGTATTTCATTGAGGGTATTCAATTATCCGGAGTTAAAGGTTAACTTTTCAGTGCTGGTTTTGGGAGGAGAAGAAAGGATATGGAGTTAAATACAGGGGCTACTGAGCAAAGACGAAAGCGAATCATTCTAGTCGTGTTCATAAGTTTTATGGGATTGCTGCTGGTCTTCACATTGTTCAGCAATACGCTGCAATCGCTAACCTTACCGAAAGTGACTACGGAGCAGCCTAAAATGGGAGACATCCAGTTAGTTATTGAAGGTAGCGGAATCCTTCAGCCGATTGCTGAAGCCAAGTTATCCAGTTCAACCGAGCGGAAGACTCAGCAGATTCTTGTGAAAGAAGGCGATCGTGTAAAGAAAGGACAGAAGCTTATCACCTATGATAGTCAATCGACAAAACAAGAAATTGAACTTGAAGTAACAAATCTGGATAAGCAGAAGATCGAGCAGCAGAATCTTCAGGACCAGTTCATCCAATCGTCCCTCGAAGAAGATGAACTTAAGCTGCGCAGCGCACAACGTGAAATTGAAAAAGGCAAACTTGATATTGCTGCGCAGGAGCGCAAGATCAACGAAATGAGAGAACAACTGACCAAAGATCAGGTACTGACCGCTCCGTTCGACGGTATTATAACGAAGTTGAACGCGGTAGAAGGACTGGCTTCCACAGGCGAGCCGGATATCATTGTCTCGAACAGCGGGCAAGGGTACAAGTTCGAGGTTAATGCGGATGCAAAGCGTTTGTCCAGGTTAGGGATATCCATCGGAGAGCGGATCAAGGTAGAGGTAGATACAGATCAAGAGCGGCAAGCCAACAGCATGGATGGCATCATTGAAGAAATCATTAATGCGGAGCCACTTATAGAGGGAGCATCTGATGAAGGAGCGGGGATGGTAACCCTCCCTCAAAAGATCCTTCGTATTAAGCTCCTCGATGCCGAACTGAAGGGAGGTGAGCAGGCTCGGGTGAAAATCGAGAAAAGTTCTCTCGATCAAGGGCTGCTTATTTCCAATGAAGCTATTCATCAGGACCGGGAAGGCACTTATGTTTTTGTAGTCAAGGAGCAGCCGGGGGCACTCGGTAATGTATTTGTTGTTCGCAAAGTCAAGATTGAGTCCAGCGAGAAGAATGACAAAGAAACGATGATCCAAACCGACATCATCTATGCAGAGGATAAGATCATTCTGAAAAGTAGCGAGCCTCTGCAAGATGGCGACCGTATCCGCTTGGAATAGTGAGACGTAACAATAAGAAGAGTTCAGGAGGAATTATACAATGAAAAAGTGGATTTTGATCCTTTCTATGGGGGTTCTTATCACGAGTTTAACCGCATACAGTCCAGGGGGAAGTAGTACAGCGGATAAAGTGACATCGAAAGATGGAAAAACAGTCCTTACCTTGTCTGTGACAGAGTCGACCCCATTCTATCAAACAGTGGAGAAAAAATTCGAAGAGAAATACCCGGACATCGATCTTCAGATCAATGCATATAAGACGGGAGAACAATGGGGATCAGGGGACTACGAGAAGTATCGGAATTCTATGAATACAGCCATGTTATCGGGAAAAAGCATGGATATCATTGAAGTTGATGACCTCCCATTCAAAGAATATGTAAGCAAAGGTGTTCTTCTCGACATGAACGAATTGCTCAATAAAGATCAGACATTGGATAAAGACGATTTGCAAATGAATATTTTGGACGGTTTGAAGGTGAATGATGGAATGTATACCGTACCTTTGGGGTACATGTTACGAGCATTTGTAGGAGATGGGGAAATGCTGAGCAACGCTAATGTTAAGTTTGATGATAAGACCTGGAACTGGAAAGAGTTTGAGAAGGTTTCAAAGGAAGTAATCCAAAAGAAAAGCGGTACCGATGAGGTTTATGCGTTAGCGTCCTACCCGCCCGAACTCCTCTTTCAGGAGATGCTTGTTGAGAACTACGCTGCATTTGTCGATCCTTCGGCCAAAAAGGCAACATTCGATTCTACCGAATTTGTGAATCTGTTCGAGCAGGTTAAACAAATGTACGAGGAAAAGATTGTGACATCGGAAGAAGCAAAGCCGGGCAATCAAATGTTCAATTCCACGTCAATTACGTCGCCAATTGATTTTATCGAAGGTCCCTACATGCTTTTTGATCAACCCAAGCTGCTGCAATCACCGCAGGCGGGAGAAATCGGAGATCGAAAAGGCTCGCGAGTAGCTACTATAAAACAGTTCGCAATCCATGCCAAATCGCCCGTAAAGGATGAAGCCTGGAAGTTCATCAGCTTCTTATTGTCGGAAGAAGTGCAAATGTTACAAGATCGAGAAGGATTCTCGATGCTTAAATCCGTGAATGAAAAGAAAATTGATGATCTTCAAGAAAAAGTTAAAAATGGCGAATACAAGCTTCCAAATGGGGAGATGGCAAAAGTATCGGATGAACAGTTCTCCGTGTTTAAACAAATTGTTCAATCCGCCGATCAATATGTAGATCTGGATGTTAAAGTGTTAAATATTGCCGGAGAAGAGTCCGTTGCATTCTTTAGCGGACAGAAAACTGCAGAGGAAGTAGCCAAACTGATCCAAAACCGGGTCACAACTTATCTAAACGAATAGGTAAATGGCGGGAAGCAGCCTGCATTCGTGCGCTGCTTCCTGCTTCACAGAATGAAAAGCGGGCAAATGTCTTTTTATACAGGGAGGTAGATTCATGTATAGGCCGAAAAAAGCATATGTGACAATACTACTCAGTGCCGCCGTGTTGGGTCATTTCATGGCCCTTGACGTATACGGGGCATCCACGGCTGATCATCTCGTTTCCAAATCTGCTGTAGCCGCGTCTGGTCTGACATTAGATCAACTGGGCTCAGTTTCGTTGAAGCAGAGCGTCCATGTAAAGCTGACCGGTACGGATGTTTTTACTCAGCCAGGTGGAAGTATTCTTATATATACGCTTCGTTACAGTAACAGCAGCGGCAATAGGGTGGATCTTATCGATTATTTTTCCAAGATTTCTACGCCGAGTGGTACGACTATAAAAGGAAAAGCAGTGACCCGTGATGCTGATAAACGAACGGTGCCTGCGAACAGCAGCCTTTCTGTGACGTACTATGCAAACATAGGCAACTCGACAAAGGTCAACGGGATCAAAATTTCCATGTTCGGATGGGATTTTAACAGCGCAAATTATCAGAAAAAGCTGGGACAATTCACGATTCCTGTTCAGTACTCATCTATAATTCCGATAGGTAAGAGCAAAAAGATTACAATAAATAATCTTCCTGTCACAGCCAAGGTGGATACCTTGCAGAGGTATAAAATTAATGGAAAAGTGTATGTTCAATTGGGACTAGGGCTCTCGAACGGAGGAACCAAGATGCTAAGTGACCCTGGATATAAAGCATATCTAAGGTCAGCGGGCGGTTCAACATTTGAGCTTGTACCCGATTCAGCCAGCTCCGGCTACAAGCTTCAGTCTCAGGAGAGCAGAGTCATCAATTATTGGGCTGAGATACCCTCCACGATGAGGACACATGGCATGACTCTGCAGCTTGCACAGGAAGATGAAGTATTGAAGATCCAGCTCCCAGTGCAATCGTTCAACCTTCCTGATGCAGCCCCGGATGTTGCTGTAGTGAAGGGCAAAAGCACCAAGATCATGATGAAACAGCAGCCAGTCACGGTCAAGGCGGAACAGATGCAGCGAATGAATCATAATGGAAAAGTATACATGAGAGTGGCCGTTCAATTTGCAAATGGGGGCAAGAAGGTACTAAGCGATCCCGGATATAAAGCACAACTGAAATCGGCCGGGGGCTCAGTATTCGATCTTGTGCCTGAGGATGATACTGGGAGCAACTTCAAGATCCAGCCAGGGCAGAAACGAACGATATATTATTTGGCAGAGGTTCCATCCAACCTTAAAACAGAACTTATGACGATGCAATTTACGCAAGAAGACGAAACGTTGAAAATGATGCTACCAGTAAAAACCTTCAAACTTCCAGCTGTTACCGCTGATAAGCCTGTGCCGGATTATGGCATCAGAAAAATTTCGGTGAACCATCAAACGATTGAAACGCAGCTGAAATATGCTTCTGTATATACTGAGAACAATACTGGCAAATGGAATATTCAATTCCGCATTAAAAATCTCAGTGAAAAATCCGTGAAGCTGCCAGCTTATGAGCTTTCCATCTTTACGGATGAAGGTTATAGCATTCCGGTGAATGCCAAGGCAATTGACCATGTTACGCTGAAACCGATGGAGGAGAAGCTTATCGATCTGGATGTAGATGTGCCATTGCATATGAAACAGAATACGCTGCAGCTGCAATTGACGGAGCCTACTACGGAAGGGAAGATTAGCTTCCCGACGGCCCTTTATAAAATTCCATATGCTCAAGAAGGCAAAAGCCATCCGGGCTTAGAAGATATCATCGAGAATAGTCACGGGACATTTGGCGTGAAGCTTAGCTCATATCAGCGGCTGCCATGGGGAGATAAAGATCAGATCGTAGCCCGAATCAGCATTCGTAATACCAAAACGACGACCGTGCAGCTGCCTGTGCTAAAAGCAGCAATAAATGCTGGAATGCGGGATCTCAGTAGTACAGGCCAAATCGTGGTACAGGATAACCAGACGACCTTGGCGCCCAATGAAACCGTGGAACTCTATGTCCTTGCCAACATACCGTATTCGTATAATTTCAATCAATTACGAATTGAGCTCAAGGAAACAACTGGCGAGGACATTACTAAATTTCTGTCGTTGAACTTTAACGCGTTCAACAACGCTATGAGCCTGGTTCCTGCAGGCGACTCTTATCCCATCCGTACTCCGGGCAAGAAATCAGAAGTCCGTGAACGCTTGACCACCATTTACCATGACGCTAAGTCCAATCTAATGTACACGGAACTGGAAATGACCAACCAGGAAAAACGGCAATCCAAGCAGTCACAGTTAGTTGCTTACTACAAAACACCAGATAACGAGTATTTTGAGGCAGAGGTCAGCCAATCGTCCGCCAAGACCAGTCCGAAAGGGAAAAACCTGGTGACGGTCTGGAGCAAGCTTCCACTAAATGTGAATACTTCGCAGCTTGAACTGTATGTCGGAGAAGGGGTTGCGAATGGAAAGATGGCAGATGTGGGGGATGAACTCACGGGCTCTATTAATACTGTTCGTTTAGCACTTAGCCCTAGAGTTGTACAACCAGCAACGAATCTGCAACATGTGGAATTGTTTCCGTATCAGCTCAACATTACGAGAGGTGAGGGAACGCTTAGCGCAGCGAAAGATATGCTTAATATCGTTATTTATTATGATCTCTTAAGAAATGGAGATTATGAGACAGGTTCTACTGACCATAAGCTCATTATGGAAGTCATTGACCCGAGCGGGAAATCCATAGAGAAGGTATTAACACTTGGTACCGATTTAACCGTTGGCAATAATAAATCATACTTCATGAACTTGAATACCAACTTAAGCAAAATCATAAATAGTGGGACAGTTCGAATCAATCTGTATGATGAGTTCCAAGGACGAAGAATATTGCTCGGAAGTCAAGTCTATCCATTCATATATGAAGAGCAGGCCAATAAACCAGATAGCGAATAAAGATAATAATATACAAGCGGTTGGAGGACAACATCTCTGAAGATATGATACTATATTTTCGGAGATGTTTTTTGTCGACGGACAAGAACATACTCCCATCAAGGTCGCTATTTTAGGCGACTTTTTATTTTATCGGTACACGGGGAAAGGTACCCCTGCACCAAAACATCATAACTGATTGAGTTTGCTTTCAGGCTCTTCACCATTTTCTACACGTCTTATATTCTTTATAAAGAAATCATATCTTGTTTTATGAAATTTCCGACCATCAGGCATTCCTGCTGTATGGGGAGTAAGTATCACATTACCCAGATTCCGGAGCTCACTGTCAATAGGAAGCGGTTCAGATTCAAACACATCCAGGCATGCGCCTGAAATATCCCCGTTTTTTAATGCATCAATCAAGTCTCTTTCGTTGACAATGCCTCCGCGGGCTGTATTGATAAAAAGAGTGGTATTTTTCATTTTTTTGAATGCCGCTTTGTTGATCAGCTGTTTGGTTTGCTGATTCAAGGGTACATGTACACTGACTATGTCCGATGTGCTTACAAGAGTATCGAAGTCCGTCATTTTCACAAAACCATCCGATTGTACAGTGGCATTTCTCGCATACGCCAGCACATTCATATCAAAAATCCTGCAAAACGCAGCTACTTTTTTTCCAATAGCACCCAAACCGATAATTCCAATCGTTTTTCCTTTTAACTCACTCCCTGCGTAGTCCAATTGATTTTCATCCATCTTGTTTTTCATGAAAGTATCAAGAAACGGTATGTTTTTATAATAAGACAATATCAGTGCCATTACGTGTTCTGCCACTGCCTGTGCATTTACTCCTCCAGCATTTGCAACCCAAATGCCGCGCTGTGTACAGGCAGGGACATCCACATTATCAAATCCTGCACCCGTCTGTACCAATTTTAATTTTTTTGCGTTAGAAAGAAGACTGTGATCCACCTTAATATGTTCAGGGATGAGTACCTGGCAATCTTCAATATGATCCAGCATTTCTTTTCCGGGCGGAACAATTACAACGTTCCAGTCTTGCGGAAAACTCCTTGCAATATTTAATTTTGAGGTCTCGCTAAAATAGCCCACTATGAGAATCTTCATTGCTAAACCACCTTTCATAAGCTATACCATTCTTCGAATAAAACCCGTTTGATGCACGTCATTTTATCCTTTTAATACAATTTTATCAAGAAAATCTCACATGGAGAAAGTGAGTTTGGAACAGTTGCATCAAGCTAAATCTAAATTAACGTCTGCGGGAATTAACCCGGAAACTGTTTAGATGACGCATTAATATATTGGGGGGGACGTTTGTAGTGTTGTATCAAATACTCTTTTATATGTAAATACAAGGAATTATATCATTCGAAATAGAATATTAGTTTAGTGTGATTGTCTATTTCCAAGATTAGTTATATTGGTCAAGTGAGACGATTCACCTCTTAAAGGGATATTAATCCTTATCCTTTTATGAAAAAAATCGAAGGGATTGATACGGATGAAAACTAAACAATTATCGGATATGAATAAAAACGTGAACAATGGCATGGTTGGTTTTATTGAATTCTCAGGTAAACAAAAAATGAATTGGTTTGAAAGCGAGGAACAAATAAATGGAATTGGTATTACAAAATGTAGAGAAGAGTTTTGGTGAAAAAAAAGTATTAACTAATTTAAATTTTCAATTTGAAAAGGGAAAGATCTATGGCCTTCTTGGGCGCAATGGCGCCGGCAAAACAACGTTATTCAATTGTTTAGGTGGCGAGATTCGAGTGGATGGCGGCAAAATGAAACTTGTCAACGAATCAAAATCGCGTGACTTGGAAATGGATGATGTAGGATACGTTTATTCATTACCACTGTTACCAGAATTTCTGACGGGATATGAATTTGTACGTTTTTTTATTGATGTTAACGTAGATGTAATTGAAGGACGAGGAAACAATATTGATGCACTGTTTGATATGATGCACATTGCGCAGGATGACCGACATAAGCTCATTAAACATTACTCGCATGGAATGAAGAATAAAGTTCAAATGTTGTTATTTTTACTCATAAAACCTACAGTGATTCTGTTGGACGAACCTTTAACTTCCTTTGATGTCCTCGTTGCGAGTGAGATGAAACAATTGTTACGTGATTTAAAAAAAGACCATATCCTAATTTTCTCGACCCATATATTGCAATTGGCAACGGATCTATGTGATGAGTTAATTATTTTAAATCAGGGGAGTTTAACACGGATTTCACCCGAAATCCTTACTCAACCCGACTTTGAAGAACAGGTAATTGAATTATTACGGAATGAAAGCCAAAACGGAAGTACGAAGGAGAACGCCGATGACGGGAATGATTAGTACAATTTCTCGTATATGGCAGTTACAGATGATTACACTGGTCAATCGTTTGATCTATTTCATGCAAAAGTTACCGTTTGTAGGTCAATTAATCAGTGAACAAACTTATGCTGCTTTTCGGACGAAACGTACAATCAGTGCAATTGCGGTTATTTTATTATTTGTCGCTGGTTTATTGGAAAGCTTATTATATTTCGCGGGAATGTTTGTATTGCCCATGCTCTTATGGACGGAGAATGTTAATCGTACGGAGCATTTTAACCTTCTTCTTCACATGTATTTTTGCATAAGTGGCGTAATGGCTGGGGTAACGAGTGCAAAAGTGTTGGAATCAAACAAAATGAAGTATACATCTGTCCGACTTATGCGGATAATCCCAACCAAATTTATGCGAGCTACGCTATTTTTTCGGTATACGACATTTTTCTTCTATCAAGGGACTTCAATGACTCTGGTTGCGGTACTCTTTAAATTCTCAATTACTCATGCATTGCTGATTGTGGGAATGATGACTTTTTGGCGAGTGATATGTGAATTTTTACATTTGGCATTATTTAAATGGAAAGGCATTATTCTTGTACAGAAAACATGGGCTACGAGTTTGAGCATGTTGCTGGCACTGACTTTTGCTTACCTTCCTTTCACAAAACTTAACCTTCCTCTATTTGGATCTGTGATATTTGATCAACCGGGGCTTTTGATACTGATATCGTTGTCTGGGGTTATCTGTGGGTATATTTTACTAAAACATACGGATTTCACATCTGCAGTGCGCGCAGTAACAAACCACGCTGATCCATTGTTAAATCCAGAAATACGGATGGCTGATCTTCAACAGAGAATGGTTCAGTCAAAAGAACATGATCTTAGCAGGCCTTCTTCGTCTAACCTTCATGTCAACGAGCAGCGCACAGTAGAAAAAAAGGGATATGAGCAATTACACGAAATTTTTGTTACCAGGCATACCGCTCTCCTCCGTGCACCGTTCCACAGACGTTTATTGGCTATTATGATCATAGGCATACTCCTACCTTTGTTGGTACTCATTTTCAAAGATCATCTTTCACTAAATTCAATTGAAAGATTCTCACCTTTAATCATTATGGTCATGCTAAATCTGACAGTAGGTAGCCAGATTTGTAAGGCTCTATTCTACCATGTTGATAAGCCGCTGATGCGCTATCCATTTTACCGCCAGCATGCGAAGCAGCATTTTCTGTTAAGATTTAAATGTATATTAAGGATAAATCTAACGTTAGGTTCTTGTATAGCAGCTGTAATAAGTGTATCTATACTTGTATTAACTGGAGGACAGGATATCAGTTTGCTACTTCCTATCTGGGTTATAACCATTGCACTGGCTGTGTTTTTCTCAGTACATCATCTGTTGTTATACTATGTAATTCAACCCTACACAACGGAGTTGGAAACCAATAGTCCTCTTTTCTCATTCGTAAACGGCCTTGTTTCATTGAGTTTTGTTGTGGCGATGTTTCTAGGTCCTACACTATGGGGACTAACTGCTGTTATTATCGTGTTGACTTTAGCCTATCTATCCAGTGCTGTCCTTCTCGTAACCAAATATGCTGTAAACAATTTTAGAGTGAGATGAGAAGGGGATATAAAGATTTGAGATCGTTATCGTTGTAATTTGTTTTTATCCCCGGGTATAAACGCTAAAAGCATTGAGTCTCAATCCCCACGAGAGCCTACGTAATGTAGGAGGGATGAGATTCAATGCTTTTTTGATTTAGAGAAGGGTTGAATGTTCGGCAAGTTTGGCAACTTGTTGAAATGGTATACACAGCTAAAAGTGAAAACAATGCAGTGACTTGGCCAAACGATCTACTATGATTTTGTTCCAGGGCAAGGCAGATATTACCTGCCGGAAATTTCATTCAGCGAGATTTCCTGTTCCTCCAGCAGTCGTTTCAGCTTTTGGCGCTGCCGTTTTTCCTTCTGACGGCGCTCTTTGTCCTCAGCCTTTAGAGCCTTGAGCAGGGAGAAACACATACCGATAAGGACAATAGCGAACGGCAATGCGGTTACAATGGATGCCGTCTGGAGGCCAGTTAACCCCCCGCTGATTAGCAGTACTACCGCGATGGAGGACTGCATAATTCCCCAGGTTAATTTCACTCTTGTACTTGGGTCCAGTTTGCCATCTGAAGTGAGCATGCCCAGTACAAAGGTAGCTGAATCAGCCGACGTAATAAAGAAGATCATGATCAGCATTGTGGCGATGAATGCCACGATCGTGCCCAAAGGCAGCTGCTCCAGCATAAGGAATAAAGCGGTTGTCGTATCTTCCTTGACAGCCTCCGCCAGATGAGCGGCATTGAACAATTCCATGTGAAGTCCTGTTCCGCCAAAGACAGAGAACCAGATAAATCCGAAAAGACTTGGAATAACCATGACGTAAATTACAAATTCCTTTATGGTTCTTCCTCTGGATACCCTTGCGATAAAAGTTCCGACAAAAGGAGCCCACGAGATCCACCATGCCCAGTAAAATAACGTCCATGCTCCAATCCAGGTTTCTCTTGAGAACGGCGTCAGTCTCAAACTCATGTTAATAATATTCTGCATGTAACTGCCCAAGGTTGTTGTGAATGTGTCAAATATAAAAGAAGTCGGTCCAGTCACCAATACAAACAACATCAATAACAAAGCTATAACGAGGTTGACGTTGCTCAGAATCTTAATACCTTTATCCAGACCGGAGGTTGCCGAGATTAAAAACAGTACGGTTACAACGATGATAATGACAACCTGAGACAGAGTCGAGTTAGGAATACCGAATAAGTGATTCAGACCCCCGCCGATCTGAAGAGCGCCCAATCCAAGCGAGGTCGCAACACCAAAGATGGTGGATATGACCGCCAGAATATCAATAACCTTACCAAGCCAGCCAGCAGCAAGACGCTCACCGATCAGAGGAATAAAGGTGGAACTGATCAGCCCTTTGTATCCTTTCCGGAACTGGAAGTAAGCAAGTGCTAAGCCAATGACGGTATAGATAGCCCAAGGATGTAGCCCCCAGTGGAAAAAGGAATAACGCATTGAAAGTATGGCTGCTTGCGTTGTTTCGGGTACCGCCCCCTCAGGTGCAGATAAATAGTGGGACAGCGGTTCAGCAACTCCCCAGAAAACCAGCCCAATGCCCATACCTGCGCTAAACAGCATGGACAGCCAGGAAACCGTAGAATACTCCGGCTCATCATCGTCATCCCCAAGCCTAATACCGCCAAATCGGCTGAATGCCAGATAGAAAGCAAAGATCAGGAAGAACAGTGTCGCTAGCAAATAAAACCAGCCAAAATTCTGAATAGAGAAGTTGTAGGCAACATTAGCCACATCCGCTAGCTGATCAGGAGCGACGGCTCCCCATATTGCAAACAGTGCAACGATGATAATTGTGATTGTAAATACCATGATGAGACCTCCATTATGTAAGCTTCAGCCAACTGTTTCCTTAGTATGTGCTAGTCCAACTTGTAATATTTCGAAAAGCTAGCTGTTGATAAATTAAAACAAACCGCCATGTAATGAAACACTCAGCGGTTTGTTTTGATCTTGCCTGAATAATATATGGCCTATAATCTCTTGTTAATCTGAGATATTGTATCATCTCATCTAACTAGTTTTATTCATTTATGAAAAGAAATTGTAGAAGGCTGACTGTCATCGTAAATTTACAGATCCTTAAGATTATATTGCATGCGTGTAAGCATGTCGGTCATCATTGCAACTTCTTCTTCACTGAAATCCAGTATCATCTGATGAAGAAACTGGTTTCGATCCTGCTTGAAATTGGCGATATGCGTTAGCCCTTGTTCTGTTAACCGGACGAAGGTTTCCCGATGATCGTCGGGGTTTCTTCTTCGTGAAACCAAACCGTCTGCTTCCAGTTGCTTCAAATGGCGTGTAACAGCAGCACTGTCAATATGAATGGCCTTCTGCAAATGGCTTTGTGTAACTTCTTCATGAAGATAGAGATGATACAGCAGAACGTATCGTGAGGAACTGATCCCCGTACAACGTTCAAATTTAGGTTTCAACTGATTGCTTATATTTTTAAGTAATATTAATAAGGTTTCTTGTTCCAGCGAACAATTCATGTTTGCCCCTCCTTGAATGGTGCAGAATGTCTTGAAAAGCTTCATGTAACAAGGGCAGATTCCTTCCAAGACATTCAGCAACTAAAGGCAAATATATCACAATGTGGAGACTACTCACACTATCGCTTTGAATCATGCCCAAAACGTGGTCTCTTCGGCTGGCATACGGTAGGAGGTGTATCCCTCGCTTGCAGCTTTTCCAATTGTCAGTAGCATGACTGGTACATAGCGTTCTTTATCCAAGCCAAACACTTCGGCTATTTGATCTTTTTCATAACCGCCGACTGGATTGGTGTCATACCCATGTGCACGGGCAACCAGCATCAATTGCATGGAAACCAGACCGGCATCAAGCATAATGACCTCGTTCATTTCAGCATCGGACATGTTGTTATAGATCGGTTTGAATGCCTTCAACTGAAAGTCCTTAACATCTAGTGGCATTAAGCCATGCTCAACAGCTTTTCCATAGATGTTTTCTGCATAATCGAAATTGTTTTTGTCTGCAAACACAGCAATGACAGCAGAAGCTTGAGCGACTTTTTCTTTGTTAAAGCGGGACAGTGGGACGAGTTTTTCTTTTCCCTCTGGAGTATCCACCACAAGGAAGCGCCAAGGCTGCATGTTGATGGAGGAAGGGGCAGTGCTAGCTTCATTGATGATTTGAGTCATTTCTTCCCTGCTGATTTTTACGGATGAATCGTATGTCTTAATGGAGCGGCGTCCATAAATAATTTCGTTAAAATCGTTTGTTTGTTGGTATGGTTTCATAATAGTTACTCTCCCTTTATATTTAGTTGAGCCATCAATGTTTGACTAGTCAATTGTTGATAAGTCAAATATAAACGAACACTAAGTCCATTTCAATAGTTTTTTTATGTAAAAATATAATAATAAAAGCAACATTTCTGACGATTCTAACTTAACTTTTGCATAATTTTATCCTGGTTGTTTAAAAATGAGTAAGGATAATATGCATGAACTCCAGTGACTAGATACAAATAAATAAATAATCGGGAATAACATGTAAAAGGATATTAGCTTAGAGGAGTGATACAAAAATGAAAGCAGTCGTGATTAATCAATATGGAAGTAAAGAAGAGTTAGTTGAGCAGGAAGTGAATAAACCGAGGGCAGAAGCCAATCAAGTGGTTGTAAAATTAGAGGCTACATCCATTAATCCAATCGATTGGAAATTAAGAGAGGGTTACTTAAAAGAAATGTATGATTGGGAATTCCCTATTATCTTAGGCTGGGATGTAGCTGGGGTCATAACTGAAATTGGTTCAAACGTTACCAAATGGAAAGTTGGGGATCGAGTATTCAGTCGTCCTGATACAACACGTTTCGGTTCGTATGCTGAATATACAGCAGTTGATGAGCACCTTCTGGCAAAACTACCTGATTCAATCTCATATGAGGAGGCCGCGGCTGTACCTTTGGCTGGTTTAACAGCATGGCAGGTACTGTTTACTCATGGCGATCTAAAAGAAGGTGAAACTGTACTTATTCACGCTGGAGCTGGTGGTGTAGGTATGTATGCCATTCAATTAGCAAAAAATGCCGGCGCTCATGTTATCACAACAGCAAGTGAAAAAAATCATGAACTTCTTTATTCGTTAGGTGCTGATCAGGTCATTGATTACAAAAAGGAAAACTTTGAAGAGATTCTAAAAGATATAGATTTAGTGTTTGACACGATGGGTGGAGAAGTAGCTGAGAATAGCTATAAGGTGCTAAAGCCAAATACCGGAAGACTGATTACCATTGTTGGTGAACCCAATCATGATACTGCTAAGTCTCACAATGTATTAGCAAAGGGGATTTGGCTACAGCCAGATGGTGATCAATTGCAGAGAATGGCAGATCTGATGGAAGAGAAAAAGATAAAGTCGATTGTAGGGGCCACATTCCCGTTTAGTAGACAGGGGATTTATGATGCACATGCTTTGAGTGAAACTCACCACGCTGTAGGTAAGATTGTCATTACATTTTAAAAAAGGACCGTAAGTGTTCATCTTCCATCGATGAATGCTTTCGGTCCTTTTATGTTTATCCCATACTAATGAACGACGGGATCGGTTTCCGACTCTCTTTGTTAACGTCTTCGGAAGGCTCGGCAAAACCCGCAATAATGCTCCCAAGTACACCACCCGGTACGTCCCGCCCAATCAAGTTGCCGCTTAAACAGCTAATAAATCCACCAACAATGAGTACCCAAAGCAGATCCATGGATTGTTCTCCTTTCTTCGAGTATTACAAGTTATGTTGGGCTGAGTGGAATATACGATGAAATCGCAATCAGAGATTTAATTGAGCTTGTACTGAGAAGAGAAAACTACGTCGTTCAAACGGCTGAGAACGGTAAAATAGCCTTGCAGCTGCTGGATACTTTTGGGCCGGATCTGGTGGTGCTTGATTTGATGCTTTCATAGAGACTGCTCTAATCAGCCCTGCAGAAAAATTACTGAACATGTATTTCCGATTTGATATCATTTCGACTTAAAAATTTCATTAAATCATTACGCAGCTGCACAATCTCATTGTTAGCATTATTCGCATAATCGTGCAGGAATCGGATCGGCTGACACGTTTGATTAATGAACTGTTGTTGCTATCCCGATTCGACAAGGCTGGTTCTAACGAACTGGAAGTCGAGAAGACAGAAATGAACGAACTGATTCAGCAAGTCGCAACGAGTATGGGTGCCAAGGCCAAAGATAAAGGAAGCGAGATTATGTTCAGGGAGAATGAAGCGAAATCGGAGGATAAGCTTCTGACGAAAGCCCAAGCCAACGTGAATCCAATGCTGATGTCCCCTGCGATCGCCAACCTTGTGGACAATGCCATCAAATATTCAGGCAGTCCATCGCTAATCGAATTGAAGTTGAAGCATACGACAAGCGAGATAGTTATACGGATACGTGATCAAGGTATCGGTATCGAGGGCGATGAGCTGGAGAGAGTGCAGGAACGTTTTTACCGGGCGAAAAATGCAAGCACAGCGAACGGTTCAGGTCGATGTAAAAGAACGAATACCCTTTAAAGTCGCTATTTTAGCGGCTTTTTTTGTTATGGCTTTAGCCAGTTGAGTGCGTGAAACGCGCGAAACAAAAAACCACCCGCTATGCGGGTGGAGGGATCGAGGGTTTGACCACCAAGACCATTCCGATAAAATTGAGATGTTCAGGCTCAAAAGAAAGGAATGGTCTTAGATGGCAAACAAGAGCTATAGCCTAGCTCACACAAAGTGGATGTGCAAATACCACATTGTATTCACCCCGAAGTATAGACGGAAAGAAATCTATAATCAAGTGAGAAAAGATTTAATCGAAATTTTCAAACGTCTGTGTAAGTACAAGGGAGTAGAAATTATAGAAGGTCACATGATGCCCGATCATGTTCACATGTTGGTAGCGATTCCACCGAAAATGGCAGTCTCCACGTTCATGGGATATCTAAAGGGGAAAAGTTCACTAATGATATTCGAGAAGCATGCCCAGCTCAAGTATAAATATGGCAATCGAAAGTTTTGGGCAGAAGGGTACTATGTGAGTACAGTGGGTCTAAATGAAGCAACGGTAAGAAAGTATATTCGTGAACAAGAAGCACATGATCAAGCGTTAGATAAGCTGAGTGTAAAAGAATACGAAGATCCATTCAGCAGTAATCGGAGCAAAAAGAAGTAAAACCAGTTTAACTGGTGAGTGAAAGTGACAAATAACACTGAGCCTGAACAGCCCTGCTGTCAGGCTAGCGTCTTTAGGCGCAGTTTGGCAACAGGGGGTTATACCCCAAGAGCAAACCACCCGTTGGACGGGTGGTCCTGATTGTGAAGAAAAGGTACAAGTGCTTTCCAGAGTCAATTAGTTCCCTTTAATGAAAAAATAAAAGCACAACATTAATGGATACAAATATGCGGCACAGAGAAGCGGATGACCAAACCGTTGAAATTGTCGGTCTATAGGAGTGAGAGAAGGATTAGGATATAAGGAATGCAAATTTCTCTCCTGTTCCTAAAACGTAAAGAAAGCGGGGTGAAATAAATGGCCATTTTATCAACTGGACCGATTGAGAATAATACGGTCAGTGGTGTAAGACCAACACAACAGCTGACCATTAATATTGATAATAGAAATTTGGTTACGAATGCAATTGTTTTGATTCAGGGTTATTACCTAAACGGAACCAGAACGGAATATATACTCGAATTAATTAGCGTAAATCCAAATCAAGCCATAAAAAAAGATTATTTTGCAAACCTAGACGTATTTGAATTTGTCTTTACAACGAGCGGTTTAGCAGAACAACAAGTAGAAATTTCAGTTTGGGGAAAAAACTCCATGGGACAGCTCGTAACGCCTCACCGTATTGTATCTTCAGAATTGTTAGAAGACAATGGAGCCACGGGAATCACAGGCTCAACCGGCGCAACTGGGGCCACGGGCGTAACTGGAGCTACGGGGAACACAGGTTCAACCGGTGCGACTGGGGCAACGGGCGTAACTGGATTAACTGGAGCTACAGGGAATACAGGCCCCGATGGAGGTGCAACTGGAGCCACGGGCGTAACCGGAGCCACAGGCATCTCAGGTGCAACCGGCGAAACAGGGGCAACGGGCGTAACCGGAGCCACAGGCATCTCAGGCGCAACCGGCGAGACAGGGGCAACGGGCGTAACCGGAGCCACAGGCATCACTGGCGTAACCGGCGAGACTGGGGCAACGGGCGTAACCGGAGCCACAGGCATCACTGGCGTAACCGGCGAGACTGGGGCCACGGGCGTAACCGGAGCCACAGGCATCACTGGCGTAACCGGCGAGACTGGGGCAACGGGCGTAACCGGAGCTACGGGCATCTCAGGTGCAACCGGCCAGACAGGCGCAACGGGTGTAACTGGAGCCACAGGTATCACGGGTGCTACCGGCGTAACCGGAGCCACGGGGATCTCAGGTGCAACTGGCGAGACAGGGGCTACGGGGGCAACCGGAGCCACAGGCATCACGGGCGTAACCGGCGAGACTGGTGCTGCCGGCGTAACTGGAGCCACGGGCATCACGGGCGTAACCGGCGAGACTGGTGCAACCGGCGTAACCGGAGCCACAGGCATCACGGGTGCAACCGGGGAGACTGGTGCAACGGGGGTAACTGGAGCGACAGGCATCACGGGTGCAACTGGCGAGACTGGGGCCACGGGTGTAACCGGAGCCACAGGCATCACGGGTGCAACCGGGGAGACCGGTGCAACGGGGGTAACTGGAGCGACAGGCATCACGGGTGCGACAGGCATCACGGGTGCAACTGGCGAGACTGGGGCCACGGGTGTAACCGGAGCCACGGGCATCTCAGGCGCAACCGGCGAGACTGGGGCAACCGGTGTAACCGGAGCTACGGGCATCACAGGTACTACCGGCGAGACTGGGGCAACGGGCGTAACCGGAGCTACGGGCATCTCAGGTGCAACCGGGGAGACAGGGACAACAGGTGCAAGTGGAGCCACAGGCATCACGGGTGCAACCGGCGAGACTGGGGCAACGGGCGTAACCGGAGCTACGGGCATCACAGGTGCAACCGGGGAGACAGGGACAACAGGTGTAACCGGAGCCATGGGCACCACGGGCGCAACCGGGGAGACTGGGGCAACGGGCGTAACCGGAGCTACGGGCATCACAGGTACTACCGGAGAGACTGGGGCAACGGGCGTAACCGGAGCTACGGGCATCACAGGTACTACCGGAGAGACTGGGGCAACCGGCGTAACCGGAGCTGCGGGCATCACGGGTGCAACCGGCGAGACTGGGGCAACCGGAGGGACAGGTGCAACGGGGGTAACCGGAGCCACGGGCATCTCAGGCGCAACCGGAGGGACAGGTGCAACGGGGGTAACCGGAGCCACAGGCATCTCAGGCACAACGGGCATAACTGGGGCCACGGGCATCTCAGGTGCGACTGGGCAAACAGGCACAAGTGGGGCAACAGGTGCAACGGGCTCAACTGGAGCCACAGGGAGCACAGGTGCAACCGGGGCAAATGCCACAATACAAAATGGATTATTTAATGTTAGCGTACCTTCTGTTGCAAATGCGACAGCTATTTCGTATACGACTGTATTTATTAATGGCACTAACATATTGCATCCTACAAGTACAACCTTTGTACTGGCAATAGGCCACATTTATTTGGTTTCGTATACGTTTAGAGCAACGAGTTCTGTAGTTGGGAACGTTACGGTCACACCAAGAACTAACCTCGTATTTCAAAGTCGGTTTTCAGGGAGAGCAGTTACAGGAACTTTAGATGCGAATGTAAGTGTATCGGGTACGTTTTTAGCTGATGCTACTTCAACTGCGCTTACAATCGATTTTCTTTATAATGGATCGGCAACAGCTACACTTACAGATGGTTCTGTTTCGATTATTCAGGTTCAGTAGCGGAGTGGAAGATGAGCGCCTAAATTTTTGTTAGTTTAAAACCAAAGGGGTGGAGGTGGATGAATATTTCTACCTCTAATCATTTTGGAAAAAAGGAGAATAAAATTTTATGGCTATTTTATCAACCGGACCGATTGAGAATAATCCGGTCAGTGGTGTAAGGCCAACGCAGCAACTGACAATTAAAATGGATAATCGAGATTTAATCAATAGTGCCGATGTTTTGATTCAAGGATACTATCTAGACGGAGCTCGAAACTTATACGTAAACGAACTCATTAATGTGAATCCAAATGAAGTAATAACGAAGAATTATGATGGGAACTTTAATGCTTTTGAATTTGTCTTTACAACGAGCGGTTTAGCAGAAGATCAGACGGGAATCTCGGTTTGGGGAAAAAATGTAGAAGGGCAACTTGTAATTCCCCATCGTATTGTATCTTCAGAATTGCTAGGTGCAAATGAAGTAACAGGACCCCCAGGAACAACGGGAGCTACAGGAGCCATAGGAGCCACTGGGGCTACAGGGGCTACAGGAGTCACAGGAGCGACGGGAGCCCCAGGTACGATTGAGCCTAATGCGACCATCGTGGGAGTAGGACCAAATGTCAGCTCTCAATTTAACGAATTAAGAACCAGTGAAAAAACGCCGATTATTGAGTTGACTTCTGTATATGGCTTATCCAACCTAAGAGACATTGTTTTAACATTGGGCGATGCTACAGTGGGAAGTAATAATACGGAATTTCAATTAACTACAACTATATCCGGATCTGACATTGCTATTCTTCAAAGCTCGGAGAGAGGAAGGTATGAATCAGGTTTAGCGGGAGAAATAGGAATAGGAGTTCGATTGCCGGCTCCACCGACAGGGGCCCAAGTGGTCAGATGGGGCGCTTTTGACGATCAGAACGGCTTATTCTTTGGACAGAGCGTAGTGAATGGAATATTTGTAGCGATCAGAAGAGCAGGTGTTGACACTATTATTCCTCAAGCATCTTGGAATGTGGATAAATTAGATGGAACAGGTCCGAGTGGCGCAACGCTTAGTTTATCTACAGGGAATATATTTCAAATCGTATTTACATGGTACGGGTATGGAGTAATCGAATTTAGAGTCGTCATCCCTGATCCTGCAACTTTAGCACAAGAAGTAATTATCGTTCATCGCTTTTCCCCCAATGGGCAAACCAGTCTGGCCGATCCTAATCTTCCGCTACGTGCGGAAATCTTTAATAATGGCACAGAATCAGAACTCAATTTATTCGTTGGAGGAAGACAATACAGTATATTGGGTAAATATAATCCCGTTTTCAGGGTTACTTCCGAAAGGAGAACTGTAACTGCAACAGGGTCACTCACACCAATTTTGTCTTTCCAGAGAAAGACATCCTTCCCGCCAGGTTCAGGTAGGGCAAATTCAGTGAGTGTCAAATTAGAAAGTATTGATCTTATAACTACAGATGATATTTATTATCAGATCATATTAGGCGGAACGATTAATGGAGGCTTCGTAAACTTTCCAACAGCAACGACTAATATTCCAACTTCGGAAACAGCTCTTCTAATTAACAACACACTAACGACAATTGCGGATGGTCAAGTCCTATTACAAGGCTTAGTAGCCGGAGTTGCGGGAAGTGTCAGAATATCAGCTTCAGCTTCATTATTGGATTTCCAATTACCTGACTCTGAAATTGTGACTTTAGCCGTAGCGAATTTAAGCGGGGGGACTAATCCTGTTACGGCCACCTTCAGTCTTACTGAAGAATGGTAAAAAGTAATAGGAGAAGGAGGAAATTCACTTTTCCCTTCCTGCGAAGGAGGAACTATCTTGTCGGATATTATAATCTCAAATGTGGGTCCCAATATAAGTTCGCAATTCGATGAGCTAATTGTATCGGAAAAAACCCCAATTGTGGAGTTAACATCTGCATATGGTCTATCCATTCTAAGAGATTCCGTTACAACCCTTGGGGATGGTACGGTTACCAATGATGCAACGGAATTTAATCTAAGCAATACCACTAACGGAATAGATTCAGCCATTCTAGAAAGTGTATTACGAGGTAGATACGAGCCAGGATTCGCAGGAGAAGCCGGAATCGGCGTTCGAATACCTATGCTGCCGATAGGTAATCAGATTGGAAGATGGGGATTCTTTGACGATCAGAACGGGGCTTTTTTTGGAGTAAATAGCACAAATGTATTCGTGGTCATACGGCGAGGAGGCTCCGATACAACATTTCCTCAAAGTTTATGGAATGTAGACCGATTAGATGGAACAGGTCCGAGTGGAGCGACGCTTAGTTTATCTAAAGGGAATATATTTCAAATCGTATTTACTTGGTATGGATATGGAGTAATCGAATTTAGAGTGGTCATCCCTAATCCGTCGACTTTAGCGCAAGAGGTAATTACCGTCCATCGATTCTCTCCAACAGGTCAAACGAGTTTTATTGACCCGAACCTCCCATTAAGAGCACAAATCGATAATAACGGAACTGCAGAAGCTTATACCCTTTTTGTAGGAGGAAGACAATATAGTATTATCGGAAAATATGATCCTACTTTTAGGGTCACTTCGGAGAGGAGAAGGATTACTAATCTTACATCAACACTAACGCCCGTCCTATCATTTACAAGAAAAGCAATCTTCCCTTCGGGATCAGCTAGAACGAACTCTGTTCAGGTGGATCTAGAAGAACTAAACATTATCTCATCCGTAGATCTTAGTTATCAAGTACTTGTGGGTGGAACTCTTGATGGAGCATTTATTAATTATCCAACAGCTACAACGATCATTCCCGATAGTGAAACAGCTTTGTTGGTAAACAATTCGTCTACAACGATTACCGGAGGAGAAGTAGTGTTTCAAGGTGTTACAGGAGGCGGAACAGGTGTTGCCAGAATATTAGCTTCATCAGAACTATTGGACTTCACGCTTCCTGAAAATCAGGTCGTAACATTAGCTGTATCAAATATTGGTGGGGCAGGCTCAAATATAGTTGATGTGGTATTTAGAGTTGCTGAGAGCTGGTAAAACCTCAGGTCATAATGATGCACAATAGATGTTGGGAAGGGGTAAGAGAGAATGATTTTATCCACCGGACCGATAGAAAATAATCCTGTTAATAGTGTAAGGCCGACACAACAGTTGACGATCAAAATAGATAATCGAAACTTAGTCGATGGCTCGAATATCCTGATTCAAGGTTATTATTTGAATGGAACAAGAACACTATATGTACTTGAGTTAATTTCTATAAATCCTAATCAGGTCCTAACCAAAAATTATTACGCAGACTTTAATTCTTTTGAATTTGTCTTTACAACGAGCGGTTTAGCAGAGCAACAAGTTCAAATTTCAGTTTGGGGTAAGGATGCTTCCGGACAGCTTGTCTCGGCGCATCGCTTAGTAGCTTCTGAACAACTTGACGAAGCATAAGAAGCAAGATAAACGGCGGGCTTGAATTAGATAAAACAAACTCGTCAAAACACTTAGAAAAGAAATGAAGAGGATGGTGGATGTGTCTTTTGGCTCAGGGGATGATAACAGCCAAAAACCAATCTTCCGAAAAACACGACAATGGATGAAATCAGTACAAAAATAAAAAAAGGACCGTAAGTGTTCATCTTCCATCGATGAATGCTTTCGGTCCTTTGATGTTTATCCTGTACTAATGAACGACGGGATCGGTTTCCGCCTCTCTATGTTAACGTCTTCGGAAGGCTCCGCCGCGTGCCAGAGCAAAGAAGATGAGCAGGGCAATAATCGAGCCAACGATGGCGGGAATAATATGAAATCCGCCAATTACCGGCCCCCTTGGTCCCAACAATTCCGTTCCTAACCAGGAACCGATAAAACCCGCAATAATGTTCCCAAGTACACCGCCCGGTACGTCCCGCCCAATCAAGTTGCCGCTTAACCAGCCAATAAGTCCACCAACAATGAGTACCCAGAGCAGATCCATGGATTGTTCTCCTTTCTTCGAGTTTATTACAAGTTATGTTGGGCTGAGTGGAATATACCTCACCTTCCAGTTGGTGGAGGAATCTAAAGTGTCTGTGCTAAGATGAGGGTAAATGATGATTCAAGCTGGGGAACAAGGCTAGAAGGGGTGCACATTGAAGAAAATACTTGTCATTGACGATGAAATCGCAATCAGAGATTTAATTGAGCTTGTACTGAGAAGAGAAAACTACGTCGTTCAAACGGCTGAAAACGGTAAAATAGCCCTGCAGCTGCTGGATACTTTTGGGCCGGATCTAGTGGTGCTTGATTTGATGTTGCCTGACTGCTCCGGATATGACCTATGCAAGGAAATCACCGGGAAACGTGCCGTTCCTGTGATCATGCTCTCTGCCAAAAATGAGGTAATCGACAAGGTGTTGGGACTAGAGCTAGGGGCGGAAGATTACATAACCAAACCCTTTGACAATCGTGAATTGCTCGCTCGGATCAAGGTCATTCTGAGAAGAAACGAGAGCAAGGAAGAATCAAGTGAAGGAACAGAAGTGAAATCTACACGCATCATTCATGAAGAACTGACATTTGATCTGGAAAGCCGCAGGGTGCTGAAAAACGGTGTACCCGTGTCTTTAACGGCCAAAGAGTTTAAAATTCTGGAAACGTTACTCAAAAGGCCAGACAAAATCTTTACCCGGGATGAGCTGCTGCAGATCGGATGGGGATATGATTTTATGGGAGACAGTCGCAGTGTAGATATGACCATCATGCGATTACGGAAGAAGCTGGAGGATAACGCCGACGAACCGAAGTATGTCAGGACGATCTATGGATTTGGCTATCAACTTGGAGGTGGCGAGGCCTGAAGTATGCAACCCGGTTACTGCTGAATTATTTATTTTTCTCCGTGCTGTCCTTTGGCATCATCATTTTTGCGGTGAATAAAGCCATCGATTATTACAGCTTCATTACCATTGAGAAACAGATGATGGAGAAAGCAGATCTGTCCGAGTTGTCCTTCCGTGAGGTGTTATCACAGCATAGGTCAACTTCAGGAGACCCCCAGACCAAGGAAATTGTCAGACTTGCTCTAGAGAAGCTGAAAGCTTCGGGCAAGGAAGTACGTATCTATGACAGCTCCAAGCAGTTGCTGGGCTTGGCTGTGGATGGCATCATCATTAATGATGGCAAACCTCTTATTTTCGAAAAAAATATTGAGAAATCCCTGAGCGGCAGTTATGCCTACACCGTAACGGAAGATCATCTGCTTTATTTTGCGACGCCCATTCAGGATCAATTCTACGAGAACGCTTATGTGTATGAGTTCGTGGAGGACATTTCCTACTTTTATGCGATTATGGACCAAATCCGTTATATCTTGTTTGCGGGTGCAGGCGGATTTATTGTACTGATTACGTTATCCAGTCTGTGGATTGCCCGCAACACTACCAAGCCGATTAAACTGTTGCTTAGCGCTACGCAAAGTTTCTCTAGACAGGAGTTTCGGAGAGTTCATCTCAATCGGAAGGATGAGCTGGGCATGCTGGCAGATGGGCTGGATTCCATGGGGCGGCAGCTTCATGATTACATTCAGTACCAGAAACAATTTGTCTCCAATGTATCTCACGAGTTAAAAACACCCTTGGCAGCCATTCGTGGTTTCTCTCAGTACTTGGTTGAAGGGGAGAACGAGGACAAGGAGTTGCAAAAAATCTATGCTCATCTGCTGCAGGAATCGGATCGGCTGACGCGCTTGATCAATGAACTGTTGTTGTTATCCCGATTCGACAAGGCTGGTTCTAACGATTTGGAAGTCGAGAAGACAGAAATGAACGAACTGATTCAGCAAGTCGCAACGAATATGGGTGCCAAGGCCAAGGATAAAGGGATAGAGATCAGAGTTAGTCAGGCGGAGGAAGAACCGGATGATGAGGGTAAGACAAGAGTTTACGCCAACGTAAATCCAATGCTGATGTCTCATGCGATTGCGAACCTTGTGGACAATGCCATCAAATATTCAGGCGGTCCATCGCTAATCCAATTGAAGTTGGAACATACGCCAAGCGAGGTAGTTATACGGATACGTGATCAAGGTATTGGTATCGCGGGCGATGAGCTGGAGCGAGTGCAGGAACGTTTTTACCGGGCGAAAAATGCAAGCACAGCGAACGGTTCAGGTCTTGGGCTTTCTATTTGCAAGGAGATTGTCGAGCGGTTTAATGGTTATATTGACATGGAAAGTCAAATCGGGGAAGGAACAACCGTTACGATTGTGTTGCCCCGTGCGGAAACACGCGGGTAAATAATTAACGTTACAAGATTGGTACATTTCTGTTATGAGACTAACAAATGATTTATTTATAATCACTTCATAAGAACAAATCACACATTTATGGAGGGATCATGATGAAATTGATAAACAAAGCAACAGGTGTTATCGTACTAGGTGCTCTACTAACGGTGGCATTAGCGGGCTGTCAGTCCAATGATGCTACGCCCCCAGCAACCGGACAGAACACAGCGAATGAACAGAGCAAAGGCGAAGGAGCAACCAATTCTCCTGCGCCTGCTTCCGAAAGTTCGGAAGAAAAGGGTACTGAAGCTATTAAAGAAGGTTCGATGGAGAAGGAAGGTAATGTGGTGCTGAAGGAGCTTGCTTTTGTCTATAATGAGCACACCATTGCGATTTCGGATACAGCGAATGAAGATCAGATGGAACAGATGCTGGGCAAACCGGATAACCTGAAATCTCATACGTACAGTGCCGACGATGGAACCAACATGGATACGTTAATCGGTTTTACAGAAAAGGTCTATACGTATCCTGGTCTGGAGATTAAAACAATCAGTATACCAGAGGGAAAACAAGACTCCATCTTTCATATCGAAATTACAGATCCTAAGTACGCGACAGCGCGAAACATTAAAGCAGGAGATAGCCTGGATACACTCAAGAACGCCTACCCTGAGGGGAAACTGCTTGGTGATGGAGCCCCAGATGAAGAGGATGACTTCCGTTACGAACCATCCAATTATGTGGATGTAATGTCGTTTCATATCAAGGATGACAAGGTGGAGAGCATTCAGATCTACAGCCTTCTGGACTAATATTTAGGAATCGATGTTGGTAAGCCATTCATACGATTCACCTTTAGTACCTGATAAAAATGAAAAGTTAACCCTCATACTCCTGAAAAGGAGCATTGAGGGTTAACGTAGTTTTAGGACTTTTAAATTAAGCGCTGCTTGGGCAAATGCAGAATAACGTTGAATTGATCACCATGAATTTCAATTTTGATCTCCCCGCCGTGCAGCTCAACGATACTTTTCACAATGGACAGCCCTAGGCCGGAGCCTTCTGTCTGGCGGGATTCATCTGCTCTTTTGAAACGCTCGAACAACTCTTCCGCAGCAAAATCAATCTCATAAGCAGCAGTATTTTGAATTTTGAATAGCACCAGATCATCAGACTCGTCCAAATAAATATAGATTCTGGTTCCCGGAAGCGAATATTTCTGCGCGTTGCCAATTAAATTTTCGAATACACGCCAAATTTTATTGCCGTCCAAATGTGCATGGATCGGGAATTTCGCAATCCTCTCCCGAATCACAGGCGACGCTTGTCCTATACTGGTGTTGGACTCGGCAATCGCCTGTGTCAACAATGTCGCGACATCGACGTACTCAATATCCAGCTCTACTGTACCGCTGGCCATCTTTGAGATTTCGAACAGGTCTTCAATCAACAGCTTCATCCGTAGCGCCTTCCGGTCCAGGGTTTCAATATAGGCTCGGGTGGTCTCTGTAGACAGATTTTCTTTTTTTAATAAATCAACATAGTTGATAATAGAAGTAAGTGGGGTCTTCAAATCATGTGATACGTTGGTAATCAGCTCTGTTTTTAACCGTTCGCTCTTCATTTGATTCTCCAGCGCGCTTTGATACCCGGCTTTCATATTGTTAATATAACCAGCAAGCTTGGATAGATCATCCTTGCCGGTATCCTGAATTGTGTTTTGAATATTTCCTTCGGCAATCTCTTTGCTCCCGTTGATAATGGCGATGAATCTTCTAAGCTTGGAAAGTATATATGGAACCAAGAACAACACGTAGAGCAACAAATAAAGTAGAAGCCACCCCTGTCCGTAATATGTGACTGCCTGCCAAATACAAATGCCGGCTATCGCGGTTAGCAAAAGCATCATGATGAGGCCAAACGTTAGTCTCCCGTTTTGTAAACTGGCTCTAAGACCGGTTCTCCAAATATGAAAGTAATCCATCAGCAGACTGCCATGCCAGAAGGAACGCCTACTATGGGGTGCCTTAAAATAAAGAAACAGTCTGCTTGCCAGCAGGCAAAGAATAATTAAGGCAAGCAGTGTCTGGATATAACTTGAAGTTGAATAGCTCAGACTCAACCCCGTGTATGAATACCTGTTTATGAGTACGAGGCTCCATAGAATCGCGGCGACAATGATGACAATAAGGTCAATTGGAACCTTCCGATCGGCTTTATTTTTTCTCGATTTTGTATCCAATTCCCCATACCACCTTTAAATATTTTGGGTCTTTGGGATTGATTTCAATTTTTTCACGAATGTTTCTCACATGTACGGCAACCGTATTCTCTGAAGTGAAGATCAGTTCATTCCACACGCGCTCATAAATCTCTTCGATTGAGAAAACTCTGCCCTTGTTCTCCATCAGCAGCTCCAAAATTTTGTATTCTTTCGGGGTCAATCTGACGTCCTCTCCATCTATCTCAACAGTCTTCGAGCTTTTGTTCAGCACGAGTCCTCTTACTTGGATGAGCTCATCCCCGTTTGACTGGAAGGAACCTAAATTCGTAAACCGGCGCAGCTGAGATCGGACTCTAGCGATCAGCTCTAGAGGATTGAACGGCTTCGTAATATAGTCATCAGCCCCAACGTTGAGTCCCAAAATCTTGTCGCTATCTTCTGACTTGGCGGAAAGCATAATGATCGGTATATTTTTGTTTTCACGAATTTTAAATGTCGTTTTAATTCCATCGAGCTGTGGCATCATGTTGTCCATGATAATAAGATGAATGGTTTCTTGTTCAAGAATTTCCAGCGCCTCCAATCCGTTAGAGGCAGTTAATACATCCACATCTTCGCTTTTCAAATAAATAACGAGCGCTTCTCGAATTTCCGGTTCATCGTCTACAACAAGAATGTTATTTATAGCCATTATTTCTCACCTTCATCACGATATTTCTTATACTTACTAATCCGGGACTCATGTATCCCGAAAATTCAACATGGCCGGGGGGAGCGTCTGCAAGCATCAGCTCCTCTGGTGATTTTTCCTGATCCGTGTAAAATCCATGCACCCCGAACCTGGACAGAATCTGCATAACCGGTCTGCTGTTGACGGTGTGAACATAGCTTTTCACCCCAAACTTATGTAGTGTTGGAACTAAATTGGGGTTTAGATACACACGGTATACAGGCATGGCAACCGCTGTCAGTTGTTTGTCCCTTACGAATTCTACAATACTTTCGGCGGAGGCGCCAGTTTTGTAAAGTGAATATATTTTGTTTGGAAAGGGGTGGATTCCCATAACCGTGTCATACATTTCCGGGCTGAAAATTTCAGGTATAATCCGGTTGAGCAGTGCAGGATCCGTACGTCGAACCTCATTGACTAGATGCGCAAACTGCTGCTGAATTTGCTCTTTGATGCCTGCTTTCGTATCCACAATTAAGTCAAAATCAGGATATTGCTGCATCAGCTGCAGTATGTCCGGCAGTGTAAGAGGGTGGAATCTTCCCATGATAAGCGAGTTTGCAAACTGAAGCGTTGTTACGTTTCGTCCGCGATGAGCGGCCAAATCCGGCTGTAGCCTCTGCGACCAATCATGTCTGGCTACAAGCTTCCCGTCCGTCGTCTGCACAAGATCAACCTCGAACAAACGGTACCCTCTATTGTAATTGGATATAAATGCCTCATAAGAATTGGTGTAGCTAGCCCCGTTAACTCCACCAAATGCATGGGCAATAAGCCTATTTTCCTGCCAGTCGCTGGTGCCAGCTGTAGATTCCAGCTGATTCTGACCTGTCCTAACAAGCCCCCAGTTGCACCAGATCATTCCTGCCGTAATGACTATGAGTAAGCTTAACATCATCGTTTTCTTCATTCGTTCTGCTCCTTTGTTA
Source organism: Paenibacillus sp. FSL K6-1122 (assembly GCF_037977015.1). Classification (NCBI taxonomy): domain Bacteria; kingdom Bacillati; phylum Bacillota; class Bacilli; order Caryophanales; family Paenibacillaceae; genus Paenibacillus; species Paenibacillus sp. FSL K6-1122. The sequence goes on from NZ_CP150272.1 coordinate 3,901,811, forward strand.
TCCCGATGTAAGTCATACTACAGGACTCAAATGAAGAAGGAGTGGTATAAAAACGAAGGAATTTATGAAGTTTGTACATTTCACTACCAAACGAGATTTCTTCACTGAAAAGAAGACATTCACAGTCACAACTTTCCGCCTAGTCACGCCCCCCGTATGCACTGTTCAATGACCCCGAATGAAATGAAATTGGTACTTCAGAGTTTAAGAAGAGTTTTGGTAATCAACAAGTATTAACAGATCTGAATTTTCAATTTGAAAAGGATAAATTTATGGCCTTACCGCTGGCAATACTACCAACTCTCTGAACACCGATGCAAACATCACGATGTTAAATAATTATTTTCGCTTGTTTGATGCATCTCGCACTGACGATCGGGCTATGAAGGACTTGTTATCCCTGTTCACGCAGAATGCTGAAATTGTTTCAAACGGTAGCAGTCGTACAGGATTCGAGGTGGTTATTAAGACTTTTTATGAATACAATAAAGACATTAAACATATGTGGGATGCATGGGTTCTTCAGCCCGACGGCAGTTATCGAACTAACTGGGCAGTATGCGGGCAATCAGTAGATGGCACGGTGTATGCGAAGGCGGGTATAGATATTATGCGTGTGAACGAGTCAGGGCAGATCGTGTATCTGAAGAACGTGCAGACGACTGAAGATGCTTACAATGAATATAACTCGTAAGATGAATATAGGTGGTTGTTACTTCATAGGCCTCTGGTAAGCAACCATTGCTAGTTTGCTACATAGTAACCCATTTTTTTGATCAGTAGACATAATTTTATCGACTTATATTTTAGATTCACAGCATCTGTGGCCTTCAACCGAACTATCCTAAAACTAAAGAAACCGATGGGACTTTACATAAGTAAAATGCCCATCGGTTTTTATTTTATCTCAACAATAAGATACCTTCTTATTCTGGTGGTGAAAATAGGTCAGGCTGGATAACTTGGCTAGGTACGTCGCGTAGAGTGAGCTTCATGCTAATCTAACATGATTTTCTCGTTAACCATTTGATAGTAATACTCATCCATCTGTTCTGCCGTAACATCTTCTTCAAGATGATATATCCACCACGTCACAAGTAAACTAATGACCCCTGAATGATATTCGGCTAAGAGTTCTATGGGAGGTGAAAATGGTTTACCTCTTCTTTTTAATTCCAGAAAATCTCTTCTGGATATATCTCCGATATAGTTTTTGAAAAAGTCAGTAAATCCCTTGTCATTCTTCTGGTTTTGAACAATCGGCTCCAGTAAATTCTCCAACATGAATCTAGATAGGCTTTGCAAGGGCTGCCGAAGCCGATCTTCTATACTCATTTGTAAATAATCCTGAAGAACCCACGTGAGGGTAGCGGATAACAGCGCAAATTTATCCTCAAAATGTTTGTAAAACGTTGTACGGTGAACCATCGCTTTATCACATATCTCATTAATCGTGATATTGCTGAATAGTTTGCCTTGCTCAGATAACAGATCTCTAAAGGCCGTAATTAACAATTTATGAGTCCTGGCAACTCTTAAATCAAGCTTTTTTTCATTGATTTTCATCTACACCACTTCCATATCGTAGTTTAACTATATGCCATCGCTATATTGATTCTTACTATAAAAGAAATTTTGATTATATATTGGTATTATAAGTAATATTTTGATTGATCTACAAGTGTAGATTAAAATCTAATTTCTAGAAAGGATGAATCTTCAGTGTCTGACATGAAAAAAGTTGTGGTGATCGGAGCAGGGATTGCTGGATTAATTACTGCAAGAATGTTAGCTGATTATTATGAGGAAATATGTGTGATTGAGAGGGATGAATTCCCTTCGGAGCCAAATAACCGACAGGGTGTGCCTCAATCTTTTCATCCACACCGTGTACAACCACGCGGCGCGCTAATTATGGAACATTATTTCCCAGGATACAATGACGAATTGATAGCATTGGGAGCGATCTCTTCACACGATGAGAAGCTTATAGTTACTAATCGATACGGTACATTAGTTAACAAAGAGGATCCTTCTTCATTAAAAATTGCATCGTGCAGCAGAGCTTTGCTGGAATGGGTGCTGCGCAAACGAATCCAAAATATCCCTCATATAAGCTTCTTAACAAGTATGGAAGTTACCGGACTCATCGTATCTGAAGACCAGCATGCTGTTACAGGCATTTATACCAAAGAAAGAAGCGGTGAAAAAAGGGAAGACCAACTTCCAGCGGATATGGTTATTGATGCCTCAGGACGTTCTTCCAAATTGATTAGGTGGCTTGATAAAATAAGGTTGAATGTGCCAGAACCAGAAGTGCTAAAGGTATCTCTTGGTTATAGCACTCGTTATTACAAAATAAAATCCTCTATTCCAAATGAATTCGTGATGTCTGATTCAGATCCTGAGCAAGGTATTCGTGCAGGCATATTTACGCGCATTGAAGATGATATCGCTGGACTCATTCTTTTCAATGCTGGAGGGGAGGAGTATCCTTCAACTCAGCCAGAGGAGTTTCAAGAACAACTCAAGCATCTATTTGCTTCAGATAAAATTGTGGAGTTGATGGAACGGTTGGAGCCTGTGCAAGGGCCGCGCGGATATCGTATATCCGAGTCTATTCGTCAGCATTTTGAACTCATGGAAGATTGGCCCTCTGGTTTACTCGTCCTTGGTGATGCATTTTGCAGCTTTGATCCAATTCATGGACAAGGCATCACCGTTGCTGCGATCGAAGCTGAGACTATAGGAAAATGTTTGGAAGCACAGCGCTTGCATCCCGATCCGCAGTTTGAACGGAACGTATTGCTGCGTATGCAGCAGGCCATCGATCCGGCTTGGTGGCTTAGTTCCGTGGCTGACCTGCGTTGGAGAGGGGTAGAACATGGTGGGCCTTATGAACTGAAAGGAGTGGATTTTGCTCAGAAATATATCAACTTATTTACGAAGAAAGCGATGAAAAAAGCGGATCAGGAAAAAGATAACCATCTCTTTTTTATGCAATTCCTGATGAATGCTTTGATCCTTCCTCCAAGTGAATATTTCAAAGCGGATGTCCTGGACATGATTTTGAACGACAATGGTTCAGAAGAAGAAATGGAATTAAGAGCAGCGCTTCGTATCCAGGATCCGGAATTGTACCAGCAAAAATTAGATGAGGTAATTCCATTATTCCAACTGGACTATGATGAAGAGATTAAGAAACTGCTGGAAACTCTTCAGCCTGCGATGAGCTAATAAAACAACTTAAAAGCTGTGTGTAGGGGTGAGTACAACCACCACAACTAATAGTCGAGAAACCCAGGTGATTCATAGACCTTGGGTTTCTTTCATGTTTGAATGAGGACGTACAATTGAATAACGAGGTGACGGTGCTCGCAAGTGAGGAGGCTGCACCCTGTTTGACCGGAGCCATTCCGCTTATTAAAAGTAAAGTTACCCTCGAGCTAGCATGCAGCAACCCTTTGAAACACTGTGTTACTTTTATGTTACAAATGTGAATCTGTGATACCTTGAACTAAATACGAAATAACATATATTTTATGAATTAATCTATGTAGCATAAGTTGTGCAAACAAATACATGATAAAAAAACCGATAAAGCGGGATTCGTTTTTATCCAGATCAGCTGAAGGTTTAAAAGAAAGGTGGGCTTACTAAATGAGTCAAACATTTCAATTTCCTAATGGTTTTTTGTGGGGCGGTTCCGTCTCTGCGAACCAAATTGAGGGTGCATATCTAGAGGACGGGAAAGGACTATCCATTTCGGATATCATGCCGCACGGCATTCAGACACCTCCAACAACAGAACCAACAGAGGAGAATATGAAGTTAATCGCAATTGACTTCTATAATCGATACAAGGAGGACATTAAACTCCTTGCCGAAATGGGTTTCAAAGTTTTCCGCACGTCTATCGCCTGGTCCAGAATCTTCCCCAAAGGGGATGAACTTGAGCCAAACGAAAAAGGCCTCCAATTTTACGACAACCTTTTTGACGAGTGCCGGAAATACGGAATTGAACCTCTAGTTACGATCTCTCATTATGAGACTCCTCTACATCTCGTTAGGGAATATGATGGCTGGGCGAATCGAAAAATGATCGGTTTCTATGAACGGTATGTGCGAGCCATTTTCGACAGATATAAAGACAAAGTGAAGTATTGGCTTACATTTAACGAGATTAATTCTATTCTGGAACACCCGTTTGTGGGCGGCGGGATTAACACGCATGCGGATCAACTTAGCAAACAGGATCTGTACCAAGCGGTTCACCACGAGTTTGTTGCAAGTGCTCTGGCGGTTAAAATAGGGCATGAAATTAACCCTGATTTCAAAATTGGTTGTATGGTCATTGCTATGCCGATTTACCCATTGACTCCTGACCCTAATGATATGATCAAAGTGATGGAAGCTGATCATAAGAATACAGGTTTCACGGATGTCCATGTGCGTGGTTACTACCCAGGCTACATGAAACGTTATTTGAAAGATAACGGAATTACCATTCATTTTGAACCTGGCGATGAAGAAATTCTGAAAAATACCGTTGACTTTATTTCCTTTAGCTACTACCAAAGTAGTTGCGAAACGGCTGATCCAGCCAAGCAAATTAAAGGAGAAGGAAACCTGATTGGTGGTGTTCCTAATCCGCTCTTGACCGCGAGTGATTGGGGCTGGCAGATCGACCCCCAAGGCCTGAGGTACATCATGAATGCGATGTATGACCGTTATCAGAAGCCATTATTCATCGTTGAAAATGGATTAGGAGCCGTAGATGAACTGATTACGGACGGAAATGGTAATAAAACCGTTATTGATGATTATCGCATTAAATATTTGAAGGAGCACTTGCTTCAAGTTGCTGAAGCCATTCAAGATGGTGTTGAATTGATGGGATATGCATCATGGGGTTGTATTGACTTGGTTAGTGCAACAACTGCAGAGATGAAAAAACGGTACGGATTCATCTATGTGGATCGTCATGATGATGGTTCAGGAACATTGGAACGCTATCGTAAGAAATCCTTCCACTGGTATAAGGATATCATTCAGAGCAACGGGAGCAGCTTGTTTCGTGAATAGCAACAGGTGCTGATGTTGGAATACGTATATTACAGATTAGCGTACAGGCCTACAGAATAAATTAAGAAAGGGCCGCCAGTCAGCGGCTCTTTCTTAGTTTAATATTGATATTTGAACGATTAGGGAGCAGAATATGAGAAAAAAAGTGTTTTTAATAATTGCATTATTTGTTGCTACATTGAATTTGCGCCCAGCTATTAATTCTATATCTCCGCTGCTAGATACGATTCGGGAAGATCTGGGGATGAGCGCTGCACTAGCCAGTTTGCTAACTTCTATACCTGTACTGTGTATGGGCGTATTTTCACCTTTTGCCGTCAAAGCAAGTGGGAAATGGGGAATAGAACGAATTATTGGATATTCCCTGATTGTGGTGGGAATCGGAATAGCCACTCGGCTATTTACACAGTCTACGTTCGTTTTACTTTTATCTGCATTAATCGTAGGTATCGGGATCGCTTCGATTGGCCCGTTAACTTCAGGTTTTATTAAAAAATATTTTCCCGATCATGTTCCATCTATGATTGCACTCTATAGTATTGCAATCACTGTAGGGGCTGCGGTCAGTTCAATGGTATCCATTCCTTTAGAAGCATACTTCAATTCTTGGCAGATAGCAGTAGGAGGGTGGGCAGTAATTGCCTTTGTAGCAGCGATCATTTGGTGGATCATGGTGAAGCCGCGATCTGAATCTGCTCATGTGAGTGAACGAAAAGAACGTCCGCAAATTAAACTTCCCTGGGGAAATAGAAGCGCATGGACGCTTACGCTTTCATTTGGATTAATGGCTATGTTGTTTTATTCTTTTACAGCGTGGCTCCCGTTAATGATTCAGGAAATGGGGTATAGCAAATCCTATGCAACGCTTTGTCTGACCATATTTGTTGTCATCCAAATCCCAATTAGTTTTGTACTTCCTGTATTATTGAAGAACTTTCCTTCAAGAAGAGTATGGATGGTTGGTGAATCTCTGTTCATGATTGTTGGTTTGATTTTATTGATGATGAATTTCATACCGATGGTTTCCGTTGTACTCTTTGGAGTTGGAGCAGGGGGCTTGTTCACTTTAAACCTGATGTTACCGATTGATTCTACAACCAATGTGAACGATGCAACTTCCTGGTCAGCGATGCAGCAATCTGCCGGGTATGTTATTGGAGCGATGGGTCCAATATTGCTAGGTTGGATTCATGATGCTTCCAATAGTTTCACACCTGCTATGATTGGAATGATTGTGATCATCATTCTAATGATTATGACGCAAATTGCAGCAACACGAGGATAAAAAGTAATGGAAAGCGTCTAACGTAGTCATCCCATAGAGAGTCATTAAGACTGAAAAGAGAGCCTAGAGGGCTCTCTTTCTGGTGCGTGTTTATAAAAAGATCGGGTTCTCTCTCATAGCTCTAATTCTGTATTTACCATTTCTTTGAAAACCTCTCGTCCCAGCCATTCTAAAAGGAACGCAACAGGAACCTGAGTGGTGATGTTAGTGGATTCATAATACTCTTCTTTTACATAATAAGGGATATTCACATCTGATATTTTAGCCATGGTGGATTGGCGATTGTTTGTTATCGCCACAATTTTATTTTGCTCCTGCTTGATCCGTTGGAGATAAGGTAGAACATACGGGTTTTCACCTCGCGTAGATAATGCAATCGTAACGCTGTCTTTTTGCATTTTGATATGAACAGGATAATGAGGATCTTTTATGTACACGGAGCATATCCCTAGATTTGAGAAAAATCGGGCTCCATACTCACCCATTATTCCAGAGCTCCCGATACCAATAAAAATGACGCTACTGGCTTTAGCAATTAACTTTGCTGCCGTTTGAATTTTTTCCTCCAATTCAGGAGATTGAGAACGTTCAAAAAACTCATACACAGCATGATGTGGACTTTTTAACTCCTGCTTCGTTAGTTTACCCTTTTGGGAAATGAGCATCTTAAGTTTTACTTTAAATTCCGAAAATCCCTCACATTGATTCTTTCTGCAAAATCGCATAATGGTGGCTGTAGATACATGAGTTTCATCGGCCAGCTCTCTAATCCGCATGTACGCCACTTTTTCCATGTTCTGAGAAATATAGTTATATAAAGATAATTCCAATTCATTATAGGATGAGATTTGTTCACTGGTGAACATGGATATACACTCCCTTAGACCATAATAAAAATAATAGGTAACCTGCTTAGGCAGTATACATTACCTATGCGCAAAAAACAACGCGTTACATTTTTGTTACAAAAATCATTTCGTGTCAAAGGAAACTAAACACTTAAACAATATATATTTTCTTCTCTGTTCTGAGTAACATGACGTTATAACATATGTTTCGCACTTCCATTATAACTGGCTAACGCGTCCATGGTCAGAGAACGAAGGTGGCAACGAATAAACCAACCTACCCTTAACTAGTTCCAGTTTCAAGCTTGTTGAGCTTCCTTAGTCTGCTTAAGAATGTCACAATAGCTGTCATATGAAAACATAATGAGTTTGTTTTGCCATCCTCAAAAATTTAGCTTTACTACCTTAATATACGTCGAAGGAGCCTTACATCATGGATAAACAACAATTGTCCAAAGATATTCTCAAACTGGTTGGTGGGGAAGAGAATATCGATCAAGTTACGCACTGTATGACTCGACTCAGATTCAATCTAAACGATAACAATCTAGCAGACAGAACAACGTTAAAAAACACACCTGGCGTTATGGGTGTAACGGAAAACGGTGGACAGTTTCAGGTGATTATTGGCAATGAAGTTTCCGAAGTGTACAAAGCACTAGTGAACAATATGAGCATGAAGCCTAACGGAGAGAGTGCTCCAAAAGGTGGAAAGAAACAAAGAAATCCGATCAGCGCATTATTTGATTTCATCTCGGGCATGTTCACGCCAATCCTGCCAGCAATTGCTGGCGCAGGTATGATCAAAGGGATCGTGTCCATTCTGGTGGCTCTTGGTTGGATGACAAATACAAGTTCAACCTATATCATTTTGTCTGCGGTTGGCGATGGCGCATTCTACTTCCTGCCCATTATTCTGGCCATTAGTGCTGCGAAGAAAATGGGGAGCAATGTTTATGTAGGTGCTGCACTAGCGACTGGTCTCATGCATCCAACCATTACAGCGTTGCTTCAAGAGGGTAATACTTCGTTTGCAGGCATTACGGTTATTGCCACATCCTATGCATCATCGGTTATTCCCATCGTCATTGCAATCTGGATCGCTGCTTACGTGGAGAGAGCGATTGACCGCATCACTCATTCTTCACTGAAACTGATTGTTGTACCAACGGTTACGTTACTCATCATGGTACCACTAACCTTGATCGCGATCGGGCCACTGGGTGGCATTATTGGAAACGGTTTATCTGGGGGTATCAGATGGTTATTTGATAACGCATCCATTTTGGCAAGTATCTTGATTGGTGGCACAATGTCTGTGCTGATTATTACAGGCATGCATTATGCACTGTTGCCGCTTGCAGTTGGTTCGATTGCAACACTTGGTTACGATTTTATCGTTCCGTTAATGTTCGCAGCTAATATGGCCCAGGGTGGTGCTGCATTTGGTGTGGGCTTCAAGTCTAAAAACACCCAAACCAAATCACTTTCATATTCTACAGGACTGACCGCTCTTATGGGAATTACGGAGCCTGCCATGTACGGAATTAACATGAAATTCAAAAAACCATTTATTGCAGCGCTCATTGGGGGCGCAGTCGCTGGGGCGTTTCTGGGAACCTTTTCTGTTAAAGCCTATTTCATTAGCACTGTAGGTCTTCCGGGAGCTGCCTCATATGTCGGTCCAGACATTAGCAACCTGCTCTTTGCACTGATTGCTGCTTTAATTGCATTCGTTGTAGCTAGCGTAATTACTTATTTTCTGGGCTTCCAGGAAGAGGCAGCTGCACCATCAGCAATATCCACAACTACACCTGTAGTAAATGAAGACACTAAATTACAGGATCAACAAATATTCAGCCCCATGAATGGGGAAGTTAAGCCACTTAGCCTAGTGCCAGATCCTGCTTTTTCAGAAGAAATGATGGGTAAAGGATTTGCCATTCAACCTGCTGAAGGACGTGCAGTATCTCCGGTTAACGGCACAGTAATATCTGTGTCCAAGAGTGGACATGCTATTGGTCTCGTAAGTGATCTTGGCGCAGAGATGCTGATTCACATCGGGATTGATACGGTAAAGCTGAAAGGCCAATTTTTCTCGCCCAAGATTCAGGCAGGAGCAAAAGTATCCGTAGGTGATCTATTGATGGAATTTGACCGTGAAGAGATCGAAAAAGCGGGTTACAATATGATTACCCCGGTCATTATTACGAACATGGTTCAATATACCGATGTCCAATCGGCTGGGCGTACCACAATTAATGAAAAAGAATTGATGTACACAGTCAAAGCCTAATTTGGTGTTATTAATAGCGGCAGTGATTCCAAGTTATTTCTGGAACGCTGCCGTTTTTAAATAAAATAAAACACTGCGTTACTTTTGAGTAACAAATGTGATCTCATGTTAATTCAAACTAAAATGCCAAAATGTATATATTTATTTGAATAATAAAAGTAACATAAGTTTTGCAAAATAAAATGTATTACAGACGGATAAGTAGGATTACTCTGAATATGGAGAAATCTCTTACGGAGTTAACACTGAAAGGTGGAACACACAAATGAGTCTAACCATTCGATTAGCGGATGTTTTAATGTGGGAAGGTCTTTAGCTACTAATTCAATAGAAGGGTCTTATATAGAAAATGGTTTTGTCCCAGATGAGTGAATGTAGAATATTTATTTTAGTGAATAGTTAATTAATCTATTTTTCTAGAAATACAGAAATAAGAAGGTGCAATTGTTGAAAAATATGTGGAAAATATATTTATTAGCTGTAATTAGTTTTCTTAATGGCGCATCAGAGTATGTTATTGCCGGGATCCTAGACAAAATTGCTGAATCTAGCAACATTTCAGTTTCTTCTGCTGGACAGCTAATTACAGTGTTCTCTATAGCATTTGGCGTAGGTACTCCTTTTTTAATTGCTTTCACATCTAAATTAGACCGAAAAAAACTCTTAGTTTATGCATTAACTGTATTCTCTGTTATTAACATTTTAATTGCAACGATAACAGGATATGAGATGCTTATCGTAGCTAGAATTATTTCAGCACTTAGTGCCGGTGTTATTCAGGTTACGCTCCTTACTCTTGCTGCGGTTTTGGCTGATCCAGGAAAGCAAGGCAGTTCAATTGCTACAGTTATTATGGGAAATAGTACGGCATTAGTTATCGGTGTACCCATAGGTAGGGTTGTAGCTTCCCATTATGATTGGAACATCATATTTATTGGTCTTGGAGTAATAGGACTTATTCTCTTATTCCTAGCGCTGCTGATCATACCCAAAGTAGTTGCTGAAGAAGTTGTTCCTTTGCGTGATCAGTTTAAATTCATCATGCAACCGCGTATCGCAGCAGCGTTACTGATTACGTTCGTGTGGTTAGGCTCATATTCCATTTTATTTACGTACATTTCACCGTATCTCCTTGATATATTTAGTATGAGTGATCAAGGTGTAACGGTAGCCCTGTTTATATTTGGTATCGCTAGTGCTATTGGTTCCAAAATAGGAGGACTCAGTACAGATAAATGGGGCACATTCCGTACACTAGCTGGTGGCATGGTACTCCACGCCACTGCATTACTGTTGTTCCCGTTTATAGGCCAATCCATATTTCTTCTATATATATTACTTATTTTCTGGGCAATAGCAGCCTGGTCCTCAGGTACGCCGATCCAATTCCAGCTTATAAGTCTCGCTCCCGCTGCTTCAGGCATTGTACTTAGTTTGCATAGCGCGATTGGACAAGTTGGAATGGCTGCCGGAGCTGGTATCGGGGGTATTGCTGTCAACCACAGTTTGTTGAACTACATCCCATGGATCGGCGCGCTTGCCCTTGTGATTGGCATCGTAACAACGTTGCTTGATAACTCTCTACCTAAAAGAAAACAAACGAAAAAATCTTTGCAATAAATAAACACTTGTATCATCTTCGTTTGTTACATGCCTCTTAACGATGTATAAAACCTTCTATAACAATAAGAAAGCAGCTGACCCAAGTGATCAGCTGCTTTCTTTGTTTTATAATTCATAACTCATTAACCCAATAATAGTAGGTCCAACTGCACCAAAGCTTGATGTGATGGGATTAAGTTCACAGCGAATGAAGTCAAGCTTATCGACGGTTTCCGCATACATTTATATACCGGTTGAGACGAGTACTAACCTCCAAGCCTTGTTACACCACAACTAACAATTCTCAAATTTGCATCTTTCATCTGATAATAGGAAAGTATTTATTTCATCGTATAGCAAAGTAAATCAACTGGAAGAGAATTATGTCGAGTTATTAGAAGAATTTTTTATTTGGTCGATATGAACAACAATCCTTAGCGGCAAATTTTCCATCAGTTATTGAAAACTATTTTAGGAAATATCTTAAAGGAGAAAAATTTTTGTTAAACTAAGGAGTAGGTTAGTGTAATTTCCCGTTTTAGATAACGTTATAATATAAACAGAGTTCAAGACATGAATACAATAAATGGAGGGGTAGGATTGAACAAGTATGTGTTACATATAGTTGCAAGTGTAATTTGCATATTGTTACCTGCTATTGGTCTCTTATATGTTTTGTGGGATAGCCACCAACCCAAAATAGGACCTGTAGGAGACGGAAAACCGAATTATCCTTCAATATCTCAATGGATATCTATTGGCTCTTCTTTTATTCTTGGAGTAGTTAATTTACCTCTTTCCATAATTCGATATAGACAAACGGCTAAAGAAGATATAAAAACTTAATGCTTTATTGCGCTAACGTAGAAATTATAATTGAATATACAACGAAAATGAAGCTGCCTGTGTTAGCCGGTGCAGCCTTCATTACGTTAACGGGCAGGATAGATGAATTTTGCGAATGTACGCCAGGTATGCGAACGATAAAAACATAAGTTTAACTTTTAAGATTAAAGTAATGCTACAGTCTTCAGAATTCGCAGAATTCGTCAAAGGAAGTACGATCGAAGAATAAAGAGGTCGAACCCGTCCGAATTTTATGGCTATCAGCCCTTCGATGGTGAAGTGCCTTCATGCACAAGATACGATCATAATCCATTAAACCGGAAGGAATATCTCTTACATGTCTTGAATCACGATAAATCTGAATTAAAGCTGGAGGCGAATGAGATGTTGGAATTAGAGTTTACGACTATAGAGGAGTGGGATGAAGCATTGTGGGCGCGGATGGAGCGAATCTATCATGAGGCTTTTCAAAGCGGCGCTAAGACAAAAGCGATTCTGCGCAGTATGCTGGACCGGAAGATTGGTTATTTACACACGGGCGTGCATCATGGAGAAGTGGTTGCGATGGCTGTTACTGGACTGGAGGGGAAGGTTGCGGACCGCATCCTGATCATCGATTACCTCGCGGTTGAACAGAAGTTGCGTGGGTGGGGCATAGGGACCTGGATGCTAGAGCAACTCAGAGCCTGGGCCTTAAGGGAACACCGGATCAAAGGTATGATTATCGAGGCGGAGTTCGGGACAACGGAGGCTCATCAGGAACGCATTCAGTTCTGGCAACGCAACGGGTTCATCCTAACCTCCTATGTCCATCAATATAGAATGGTGCCAGAGCCATATCAGGCAATGATGCTGCCACTGGATACAAGTACGCATGTGCCTGATGATGGTGAAGCACTGTTTCGTTATATCAATGCTTTTCACAAGGTTGCTTACCGGAAGAGTTAGACCGCATTCAATGGACCTGCAGGAAAATACCGTAGAGATTAGGATGTAAAATGATCGGTTCTTGACTGCGTGGTCAATAACTGATACATTAATCCCATGAGCAGACCAAGAGAATTTGATGTCGATCGTGTATTACACCAGTCTATGGAAGTGTTCTGGAATCAAGGCTTCAAAGCAACTTCTTATGAGGACCTTACGCGTACTACAGGAGTCAAAAAGCAAAGTTTGTACTGTGTTTTTAAAGACAAGCGATCGTTGTTTCTGAAGGCGCTGGCAATTTACCGTGAACAGGTTATAGCGAAACTGAAAGAGATTGAAGCCCTGGATTCGTCTCCCGTTGATAAACTGGATACCTTACGATATTCCCTTTTAGACGATGAAACTAGCTGCCAAGGGTGTCTAATTGTGAATGCATCACTCGAATTCGGAACAGATGACGAGCAGGTCACACGCGAAGCTGAGCTCATGGCAGAAGAGATTCAACTGGTATTAGAGAAGATCATAAGTAGTGGCCAGAAACAACAGTTAATTTCCAACCGGTATACGAGTATAGAGCTTGCATCTTATCTAAATAACACCATTCTTGGTGTGAGAGTTATGGAGAAATCAGGTTCATCCCGTGAACAGATCGAGACGGTTCTGCGTACTTCATTTGGCATGATCATGTCTTGATCTTTTTTTTGTGAAATTCTTGACTACGAAGTCAAAAATAATTGAAGGCGGATTAATACACCACGAAAGCTTGAAGGAGGTGGGGCTTTTCGAGAAAAATCGTGTATTGATTCATTTGGAAATAACGTCTAGCTGTTAACCAGGCTGATTGCTGTTTAACATCTCCTAGGTCAATCTATATAAAAAAAATGAAATATGTGGAGGTTATTATGAATTATTCTCAATCCGTAGAAGCATTGTTCCAACCTATAGAGTTAGGTCACTTGAAGTTATCCAATCGGATCGTGATGGCGCCGATGACGCGTCAATTTTCTCCGGACGGTATCCCGGGTTCGAATGTTGCGGGCTATTATCGCCGCAGAGCAGAGAACGCAGTGGGGCTTATTGTGACGGAAGGGACAATAATTAATCATCCGGATGCATCCAATCAAGCCAATGTGCCGCACTTTTATGGCGAAGCTGCAATGAATGGTTGGGCACATGTTGTATCCGAAGTACATGAAGCTGGCGGTCGTATTATTCCACAGATCTGGCATATGGGAGCCAAAGGTCATGTTAATGATTATTCGGAAGCTGAGATTGCTACAATCGTTCAGGAATTCGCACAAGCAGCTGCAGAAGCGAAACGCGTTGGGTTCGATGGTGTTGAAATCCATGGAGCACACGGCTATCTGATCGACCAATTCCTGTATGAGAAAACCAACTCTCGTACGGATCGTTACGGTGGAGATATGATGGCTCGCACACGTTTTGCAGTTGAAGTGATAGAGGCTTGCCGTGAAGTAGTGGGACCGGAATTCACGATTGTACTGCGTTTATCTCAGTGGAAGACAGATGATTATCAGGCTAAATTGGCTGAAACACCGGAATTACTGGAGCAGCTTCTCGCACCGTTGGTTCAAGCTGGAGTCGATATCTTCCACTGTTCCACACGCCGTTTCTGGGAGCCGGAATTCGAAGGGTCTGATCTGAATTTTGCTGGTTGGACCAAAAAACTGACTGGTAAACCGACAATCACTGTTGGATCGATTGGTCTTGATGGTGACTTTACAAGTCTGTTCACAGAAGGTAAAGGCGCAGGTAACGTCGGTATCGAGGGATTGGTACAACGACTTCAGAATGATGAGTTTGATCTGGTTGCTGTAGGCCGTGCTCTTCTAGTCGACCCTGAATGGGTTAAGAAAATTCAAGAAGGACGTACTGATGATCTGGTTCCATTCACAAGAGAGGCGATGACTGTACTTACTTAATTGTAGTTATAATCATTAGGAATATGTAGTAATCAAACACACCTTCAAGAGAATGAAACCTTGTCGTAAGATAGGGAGATCATCTTGGAGGTGTGTTTGTAATGCCAACCAGAGTGAGTTATCCGGTGGAATTAAAGATGAAAGACATAGAGATGAGACTGGCAGAGGATGCAAAAGAAACATCGGAATAAGGTTCTCAACTTCATTATTGCTGGTTCCTTAATTTCTACATCATCACTCAACAACACCACTGCTTGGGGGGAGCTCTCCCTCCGAAAGATCAACGCTTCTCTTCACTGAATTCCCAATGCAAGTGACGATCTATTCATTAGTGCTAAGTGACAACAAGTGTTTTAAATTCTCATCAATAAATTGATTATCGGCACTGTTGATTCCACGACCGGCAAAATGGCCCCAGATCGATTGGATCGGTTTCAAGACAGCATTAGGTATACGCTTAGCTTCGTATTCATTATCTTCCGCTGTGCAGAAGAGATCCGTGCTTCCCGGCATGATACAGGCATAAGCTTTTATGCTCTGAAGTGCTTTATCAAAGTCTCCGTTATAGGAGGGGTTTGCACTGATATCTGCATGTTGACCTGTCCATAACATGGCCAGAACATTATGCGGATCCATATTCATAAAGCTATTTTCCCAGACACCAGCTACAAAATCCTCCAATGTGTCAAATCCCATCTCACGGTATAGCTCTTCTCTATAAAACGCATGTGATAGTCCCCATCCCGCATACACCCGACCAACGGCACGCATGTCTGTAGAACTTAGTTGGTTTAATTTACTTGAGTCGAAGCCGACTGCGGATAGCAGTGAAGCTTTCACGCCTTCCAGGACCACAAATGTGTGAGGCCAAGGTTTGGCGATGCCTCCGAAAGGTGCGATTCGTTCAACCATCTCCGGGTAACTTGCCCCCCATTGAAATGCCTGAATGCCGCCCATCGACCACCCGACGACGAGAGCAATCTTTTGAATACCGAATTTTTCGGTCAGCAGTTGGTGCTGGAAACGTACGTTATCATAGATGGTTACCTGTGGAAAGTTAGCCCGATCGAATGGAGGAGGCGTGTTACTGGGAGAGGAAGAGAGTCCATTGCCCATCAAATTCGGAACGATAATAAAATATTTCTCTGGATCCAGTGCCATCCCGCTGCCAATGAGCCATTCATTCTGAATATGCTGATCACCAAAAGCCGTTGGATAGACAATAACATTATCTTTCTGTTCATTTAATTTTCCGTAAGTTTGATAAGCGAGATAAGCGTTTGGTAACGTCACTCCTGATTGTAAGAGTACATCACCCAAATTAAAAATTTCATAATCCATCGTATAATTGCTCCCTTCAAAATGAAAAACCACATGTTCACTGTGATCTCTTGTACTCAGTATAGAGCTGTGATACTCTCAATAAAAGTGAATAGAATTCAAGATAGTATTCAATAAAATTGAAAGATGAAGGAGGGATCATCGGATGGAATTGCGTCAACTGAATACGTTTTGTACGGTTGCAAAAACATTGAATTTCACGCGGGCAGCAGAAGTGCTGAGCTACGTTCCTTCCAACGTCACGATGCAAATTAAAGCATTGGAAGATGAGCTAGGTGTTCGCCTCTTTGATCGGTTGGGCAAGCAACTCGCGCTCACAACTACGGGTAAACGCTTTTTAACACACGCCCAAGGCGTTCTCGAAAAAATGGACGAAGCTCGTAGTGCTGTCCATGATAATGAAAAACTAAGTGGAACCTTAACGATAAGTGCGAATGAGGTTATTTGCTCCTATCGGCTTCCACCTGTCTTCCAACGGTTTCGTTCGCAGCATCCGGGAGTTCGCTTAATTTTCCGCTCAGTTCCGAATCAAGAGCTCAAGCAAACGCTCTTTGAGGGGACCACGGATATTGTTTATATGTTGGATGAACCTATTCGCTCGAGTGGACTTTCCGTGGAACCTTTGCTGGAAGAACATTTCCGATTGTTAGCTGCTCCAGATCACCCACTCGCCAAACGAACTGTGCTGCAATTGGAAGATTTTCATGATGAAGTGTTCCTGACAAATGAGAAGGGTTGTCCCTATCGGACGATGTTTGATCGGTCATTTGAGAAAGAGGGCATTGATAGCATTACATATTTAGAGTTTCAAAGTGCTGAAGCCATTAAACAATGTGCAATTTCAGGAATCGGTATTGCCTTTCTTCCTGAGATCGTCGCGGAATCTGAAGTTGAACGCGGAGAACTTGTTGTCCTCCCATGGCAAATTCCGGACTTGCAGGTATATACACAGATGTTGTGGCATAAAGACAAGTGGCTTTCACCAATCATGTTATCTTTTATAGAAGCAACTAGGGTAGTTTTTGGTTCACAGAGTGAAAATAAAACCGTATAGCTTATGTACGAGACATCAAACTCTTGAGCACAGTAAAATGCTGTTGAAAGTGGGGAGACATTATTTATGATTCCATTAGTATATGACCAGATTAACCATTGGGGAAAAGACGATGAATTTTTCCTTTCATTGTTAAAGAGATTACAAGTAGAATCTATAGCTGATCTGGGCTGTGGAACAGGAAGATGGACTACTCATCTTGTTCAGTGCGGTTATAAAATTACCGCTATAGATCCCAATGAAGAAGCGATTGAAATAGCGCGAAGTAAAGATAATTCTGAAAGTGTGGAATGGATTATAGGTGATAGTGCGGATTTACAAACCAATACCTATGATGCGGTAATTATGACAGCGAATGTTGCACAGGTATTTCTTACAGATGACAGCTGGAAACGAGTAATCTCAGACGTATTCCGATCCCTAAAAATCGGGGGTCACTTTATTTTTGATACAAGAAACCCTTTGGTAAAAGTATGGGAAGAATGGGAGAAGGACAAAACTCCTGACTTAGCTAAAGATAGACTAAGCGGAGATCCTTTAGAAATTTATACAGAATATGAAGGGTTTGAGGGAGATATTTACACTTTCTATGAAATAGTAAAAAATACTAAAACAGACAAAGTGTTAGTTCATGAAAAAATGCAGCTGAGGTTTCGAAATCAAGAAGAATTCAATGAGTCGCTGAAACAAATCGGTTTTTCAAAAATTAAAACATATGGTGATTGGGAATTCAAACAAGCAAATTCTGAGAATAGATCGTTTATTTTTCATTGTGTAAAATAGCAGTTAGTAAAAAAATGTCGAGGGACCAGAACAGATTGAACACAGTTCTTATTCCTAAATAACTACAAACATTGTTTCATTCAAATCCATTCAATGAAATTTGTTCATATATGATGAACTGGAGTATGATTGGGGAAGGCGTTGCTGATAACTATCATATAATCAATGCCATGTACAGAGTGTAATTTGATATCGGTCTAAAGCTTTTGGACCCGGCTATACAACACCATACTTCCTTGAAGGGGGACATCTGTTTTGGATGAGCAGTTTCTAGATTTATTGGCCGAGAAATATGATACGGAAGAAAAAATCATAACAGAGATCATCAACCTTGAAGCGATCTCCAATCTCCCGAAGGGAACCGAGCATTTTGTCAGTGATTTGCATGGGGAGTTTCAGGCTTTTCAGCATGTACTACGAAACGGTTCGGGTACCGTCAAAGAGAAAATCAAAGAATTATTCAGGGAGGTTTGGACGGATCAAGAAATCAATGATTTTGCGGCGTTGGTTTATTACCCGGAAGAAAAAATACAGCTGGTTATAGGGGAACTGAGCAATAAACAGGCTTTGAACCAGTGGTATAGACTAACCATTGAACACATGCTTAAGCTTATTTCTTATGCCTCTTCCAAGTATACACGCTCAAAATTACGTAAAGCTCTGCCAGAGCAATATGTATATATTGTAGAAGAGCTTTTATACAAGACGGATTCGACCAACAATAAGGATCCTTATTACGAGGAAATATATCGGCAAATTATTTCTTTGGGCCAGGCGGACAATCTCATTATCGGCCTTGCTTATACGACACAGCGCCTGGTGGTTGACCATCTTCATGTGGTTGGAGATATCTATGACCGGGGGCCGTACCCCGATAAAATCATGGATACGCTGATCAACTACCATTCTGTAGACATACAGTGGGGGAACCATGATGTCCTCTGGATCGGAGCCTACGCAGGTTCTCTGGTCTGCCTTGCGAATATTATTCGGATCTGCGCCAGATACGATAATCTGGACATCATTGAAGATGTATACGGAATCAATCTGCGCCCACTGCTAAACCTGGCGGAGAAATATTACGAAGACAATCCGTCCTTCAGACCTAAGTTACAGGCTGGACATAATGTATCGGAGCAGGAAATTCTGCAGATCACCAAAATTCACCAAGCCATTGCCATGATTCAGTTTAAACTTGAAAGCCCGATTATCAAGAGACGCCCATACTTTAATATGTCTGAAAGACTTTTGCTGGAGCAGATTGATTACGACAACAATGAAATCAACATCTGCGGTAAAACGTACCACCTGGAAAACACCTGTTTCGCAACCGTAAATCCGCAGAAGCCCGAACAATTGCTTGAGGAAGAACGCCAGGTGATGGAAAAGCTGTTGTTTTCCGTTCAGCATTCCGAAAAGATGGCCAGACATATGAATTTTCTCATGAAAAAGGGCAGCCTTTATTTGAAATACAACGGGAATTTGTTAATCCACGGCTGTATTCCTTTGGATGAAGAAGGAAATATGGAGGAAATGCAGATTGAAGACAAGACATATGCGGGCCGTCAATTGCTTGATGTTTTTGAAGACTATTTACGTTACGCCTTTGCGCATCCGGAAGAGACAGAAGATCTGGCGACGGATATGGTATGGTACATCTGGACAGGAGAATGTTCCTCGCTCTTTGGAAAGAGAGAAATGACCACTTTTGAGCGGTATTTCATCCAAGATAAAGAAGCACATAAGGAGAGAAAGAATCCGTACTACCATTTACGTGAAAATGAAGAGATCTGTCGAATAATCTTGCAGGAGTTTGATTTGAATCCAGATCATGGACATGTCATTAACGGGCACACGCCAGTCAAAGAAATTAGTGGAGAGAGCCCTGTTAAAGCAAACGGAAAAATGATCGTGATTGACGGCGGTTTTTCCAAAGCCTATCAATCCACAACGGGCATTGCCGGATATACCTTGTTGTACAATTCCTTTGGCATGCAGCTCGTCGCCCACAAGAAATTTAATTCAAAAGAAGATGTGTTATGTAACGGAACGGACGTGTTATCTCTAAAAAGATTGGTGGACAAAGAACTGGCGCGGAAGCTGGTGAGGGAAACCAATGTCGGAGAAAAGCTGTTGCAGAAAATTTCAAATTTGAAGGATCTATTAGACTATCGCCACATGAAATGAAACGATTGCTAAAAGTACACATTCGGATCAACCGTTTGAGTGCAATATGACATAGACGCTCGTATTGGGCAGGGAAGTAATAATACCCTGCCTGTGCGAGCCTTTCTTTTGTAACATGCGATTTAACAACAAACTTTATGACTTACAGTTGAACTAAACGAGGATTTTCAATTGGTGGAGAGGAGGAAGATATGGACTACAATTCACGGAAGGAAGCGGTTTTTGAGACGAAACGGTTCCGTAACTGTACCATAGCGGCAGGTCGCCGTCATACCGTTGCTCTTAAATCTGACGGAACAGTAATAGCTGTGGGTGATAATAAATATGGTCAATGTAAGGTAAGCGATTGGTGCCATATCGTCGCAGTTGCAGCGGGTAATGTTCATATGGCTACGAACACCGGTAATGCACATACCGTTGGTCTTAAATCTGATGGTACGGTAACTGCTATAGGTTGGAATAAGCATGACCAATGCAATGTAAGCGAATGGCGCGATATTGTAACCGTTTCGGCAGGTTGGTGCCGTACGGTTGGGGTTAAATCAGATGGCACCGTGGTTGCAGTGGGGCGAAATAATGAAGGCGAATGCAACGTGAGCAGCTGGCGCGATATTGTATCGGTCACGACGGGTGACTGGCATACAGTTGGTCTAAAATCAGACGGAACGGCAACAGCAGTTGGTAACAATAAATATAACCAATGTAGCGTAAACGACTGGGGCGACATATTGGCTGTTTCGGCGGGGTATCTTCATACAGTTGGGCTCAAATCGGATGGTACGGTACTGGCTGTGGGAAGAAATAATGAAGGTGAATGCGACGTAAGCGGATGGCGCGATATTGTAGCAGTTGCAGCGGGGAGTTATCATACTGTTGGTCTTAAGTCCGACGCTACAATGGTTGCTGTGGGTTCGAATAAACATAACCAATGTGATGTACGTGGCTGGCACGGAATTAGAGCTGTTTCGGCGGGGTGTGCCCATACGATTGGACTGAAATCGGATGATACGATGGTTGCTGTGGGTAATAATGATTATGGACAATGTGATGTAAGCGGATGGAGTAACATCCAACAATAAAATGTCGAGGGATAAGGACATATTCCTATGGAAGTCGCTATTTTAGCGGCACGCTTAACGTATAATTTTAATTGATCGTTTTAAGTTATAGAAAGTACTCCAAATGACTATATTGACAAATTTAACGCCTTCCACTAAGATAATCGTACAAGTAAATAATGAATATAATCAGGATTGTTACTGATCAGCAGGCAAGACCGATTAATATGCAAACATGTAGAGTATAATTACCATGTGTGCACTATTAATGGTCTTTTTTATTTGCTAAATTCTGTTAACGTTTCATTTTAAAAGGAGATTCGTATGAAAATCACGCGAATTATTAATAATAATGTCGTCTGCGCTGTAAATGAAAGACGCCAGGAGATGATGCTTCTAGGAAGTGGCATTGGTTTTCAGAAGAAAAAGGGCGACGATGTGGACACAGAGAAGATTGAGAAAGAATTTTTCCTGAAGTCCAAAAATGTAACTGGCAAATTATATGCCCTGCTCGCGCAGATTCCGATGGAGTACATCCGTGTGTCCGATAGTATTATTCAATATGCCAAGGAGTCCTTGGATAAAGAGCTGAATGAAAATATATATTTGACGCTAACAGACCATATTAACTTCGCCGTATCACGCTATAAACAGGGAATGAATTTCAACAATGCGTTATTGTCTGAAATTAAAGCATTCTACGCCAATGAGTATCGAGTGGCTTTGAAGGCTTTGGATATGATTAATCAAGAATTCAACATTACGTTGCCTGAAGATGAGGCCGGATTTATTGCGCTTCATATTGTCAATGCAGAGCTCGGATCTGAAATGGAAGATACCATGAAGATGACACAATTGATTCAAAAGGTTTTAAATATTATTCGTTATCAGTTCAAAATTCACTTTAACGAAAGCTCCCTTCACTACTCCAGACTGATCACGCATCTAAAGTTTTTTGCCTATCGTCTGTTTAACAATACGGTGATGAAAAGTAATGATAACGATTTCCTCAATATTATTAAAGAAAAATATAAGCTAGAGTACCAATGTAGTCTAAGAATTGCGCAGTTGATTCGGGTAGACTATGGGAAAGAATTAACCGAAGACGAATTGGTGTATTTAACTGTTCATATCAAAAGGGTGACTGATGAAGAAAGGGATTGACCCATCATCGCTCCATAATGACTATACTAGGATTGTTACTGGTGATGCAGGCAAGACCTAGAGTTCCATCGTGTATAGAGCATATCTATATTCGATAGAACTCTAGGTCTTTTTTTGTAAAATAATACATTGAAGGGGGAACAAAAATGAAACATGAACAAACGGCTACCGACATTCTAAAACTTGTTGGTGGTGAAAAAAACATTGAAAGTGTTACACACTGTGCTACCAGGCTTCGCTTTAACTTAAAAGACGAGTCGATTGCAAACAACGAAGCACTGAAAAACGTACAAGGAGTTGTGGGCGTTGCCAGCAGTGGAGGTCAGTATCAAGTCATTATCGGTAATGAGGTCAACAACGTCTATAAAGCCCTTGCGCAGCTAGGGAACTTTACAAGCAAGAATGATGCTCCAACTGTGAAAAAAGGAAAAGTCTCTACGGTTCTGGACACGATTGCCGGAATCTTCACACCAATTCTACCCGCAATGATCGGTTGCGCCATGATTAAGGCAGTTCTTCTCATTTTGAAAACCTTTAATCTGGTTGACCTTGACGGTCAATTTAATACGATTATGACTTTCGTCGGGGATGCGGCTTATTACTTCTTGCCAATGCTACTCGCCTGGAGTGCTGCTGTTAAACTTAAAGCTAATGTAGGCTTTGCGTTAACCATTGCGGGTATCTTGTTACATCCTAGCTTTTCGGCGTTGATGTCTGCGGGTGAGCCTGTTACGTTCTTTGGTCTGCCTGTCACACAAGCAACGTATTCTTCTTCCGTTATTCCAATTATTCTAGCTGTATGGATCCTGTCATATGTGGAGCGATTTGCTGAAAAGTATTCTCCTTCCGTGATCAAATCCATTTTGAAACCGTTAGTTGTAATCCTTGTTATGGCACCTCTAACATTAATTGTTCTAGGCCCATTGGGTGCAATTGCCGGTAACTACCTTGCTTCTGCTGTATCCTATGTCAATACACACGCAGGATGGTTAGTGTCTGGTATTATCGGCGGGGCATTCCCATTCCTGATTCTGACGGGAATGCACTATAGTTTGGGACCCGTTGTCCTCACAGCTTATGCACAAACAAAAACCGATGGCATTGTTGGCCCAGGTATGCTCGTACACAATATTGCTCAAGGTGCAGCTGCGCTCGCGGTCGCATTAAGAACCAAAAATAAGGCATTTAAACAAGTTGCATACTCTACAAGTGTAACTGCGCTGTTAGGAATTAGCGAACCTGCATTGTTTGGTGTAAATCTCCGGTTGAAAAAACCACTGATCGCTGTTGTCATTGGTGGTATTGTAGGCGGAATATACGTTGGCTTGTTCGGAGTAGCTCGATCTGCTCTAGGCATTGCCGGCTTGGCTACGTTGCCAGCATTTATCACTGATAATCCATGGAACCTAATCCATGCAGCAATTGGTCTGGTCATTGGCTTTGTTGTTACCTTCTTGATGACGCTTATTTTAGGATTTGAAGATGTGCCTGAGGATGGAGAGGATCAACAAACACCAGCCAATTCATCTTCAACAAACCGTGTGCCTGTTGTTAGTGTTTCTGAACATGTGCTCATAGCACCAATGACTGGTCGAGTTCTAGAGTTATCAACAATAAAGGACGAAGCTTTTGCAACTGGAGCTATGGGAAAAGGGATCGCCATTGAACCTACAATTGGAAAGCTTGTTTCACCAGCCGATGGTGTCATATCCGCGGTATTCCCTACCTTCCACGCAATCGGTATTAGCTCGAATAATGGCGCTGAACTCCTCGTTCATATCGGCATGAACACGGTGAAGCTGAAAGGTGAACATTTCAAGGTGCATGTACAAGAAGGTGATGAAGTAAAAGCTGGGGATTTACTTATCGAATTCGATACAGATGCAATAGCCGCCAAAGGTTATGATCTGACTACACCTATTATTGTTACGAATTCAGATGACTTTACAGATGTAATTGGTATAGACAAACCATCGATTACGATCGGGGAAAAACTAATTAAGATCATATAAGGAGGAATTTCCAATGAAGAACACAACCGTATTCCCAGACTCTTTTATGTGGGGCGGCGCAACAGCGGCGAATCAATACGAGGGTGCCTGGAACATTGATGGTAAAAAGGCAAGTACAGCAGATATGATGACGGGTGGAACGCATACTACTCCAAGACGGATCACTAAACACATTGAGGAGGGCGTAAACTATCCTTCCCATGAGGCAGTAGACTTTTATCATCATTACAAAGAAGATATCCGTCTGTTTGCAGAGATGGGCTTTCGAAGCTTCAGAATGTCCATTGCTTGGTCCAGAATATTCCCCAACGGGGACGATGTAACGCCAAATGAAGCAGGACTTCAATTTTACGACAAGGTGTTCAGTGAACTGAAAAAGTATAATATTGAACCTATCGTTACGATCTCACATTACGAAGCTCCGTTTGCGCTAACTGAGAAATTCAATGCTTGGGCTTCCAGAGAGATGATCGACTGCTACGTACGGTATTGTGAGACCATTTTCACCCGTTACACGGATGTCGTGAAGTACTGGATTACATTTAATGAGATCAATAGTTTAATTGTTCCAGCAGGTGCATATATAGCAGGGGCATTATTAGTTGATGATAGTGGTGTATTTAACAATACGGTTGTGGATAGTACGCAATTAAGATTCCAGGCTTTACATCATCAATTTATAGCAAGTGCAAAAGCGGTCAAACTTGCTCATGAGATTAATCCGGCGTTCCAAATCGGTTGTATGATTAATTATAGTCATGGTTACGGAAGTACATGTAAACCGGAAGATATGTTGAAGGCTCTGAGAATGGATCAGATTAACAATATGCTGAGCAGCGACGTGCAAGTTAGAGGGGAATACCCTGACTTTGCCAAGAGATATTTTAATGAGAACAATATTCAGATTGAGATGGCAGAAGAGGACGTAGAAGTGCTAAAACAAGGCTGTGTTGATTTCTATAGCTTCAGCTACTACAAGTCTCATGTAGTGGGTACCCGCCCAGAAGGTGATGAGACCCAGGGGAATGTCTTTGGTGGATTCAAAAATCCTTATTTGAAGGCAAATGATTGGGGATGGCAAATCGATCCAGTTGGACTTCGTTACGTACTCAATCATGTGTACGATCGGTATAGAATCCCTGTAATGATCGTTGAAAATGGTCTGGGAGCGGTTGATGTCATCGAAGAGGATGGCTCTATCCATGATACGTACAGGATCAATTTCCTGCGAGATCATATCGAACAAATGAGAGAAGCTATCCTCGATGGCGTTAATCTTATCGGCTACACGGCTTGGGGTTGCATCGACATCGTTAGTGCCTCAACTGGCGAAATGGAGAAACGCTACGGATTCATTTATGTAGATAAGGATAACAAGGGCAGAGGTACCCTGAAAAGAAGTAAAAAGGACAGTTTCCACTGGTATAAAAAGGTGATTGAATCCAACGGGGAAAGATTGGATTTGGAAATATAATTTGCAATCGAACGAAAGATGATTCAATCTTTAAATTCCATCAAATAGACCAAGTACTTATCACTTTGTGAGACAAGTACTTGGTTTTTTGTGCATCAATAATAAAACTAAAAATTAATTATTTTGATGGCTAAAGTGGCTGACAATATCCAGTCTACAGTTCATTATGGTGTCCAAGGGTTTTCAAAAGCTAATTATAAATATTTACCTCTTGCATAAAGAACGTGTGTTCGGTCTATAATATATACAAACATACGTTCTCAAAAGTACAGGAGTGATTACAGTGTTGACTAAGCAACGAACCATTATGCTCATTGATATGCAGAGCTTTTATGCTTCAGTCGAAAAGGCAAAAATGCCTCAATACAAAAATAGACCATTAGCTGTTGCGGGAGACCCCGCAAGACGCTCTGGAATTATCCTTGCCGCTTGTCCACTAGCCAAAGCGAAGGGTGTGTCTACCGCGGAACCACTCTGGCAGTCTCTTCAGAAGTGCCCTGAACTGATCATTGTGAGACCACACATGCAAGAATACATCGAAGTATCCACTCAAATCATGTCCATTATTGAGGAGTTTACCGATCTGGTCGAACCGTACAGTATAGACGAATTATTCGCTGATTTTACAGGGTCTATGCATCTATTCGGTAATGATCCAATCGATTTGGCCAAGCAAATTCAAGACAAAATCTATAATGAAACAGGCGTTTACGCGAGAGCTGGCATTGGTGAAAACAAAATCATCAGTAAATTATGCTGCGATATGATCGCTAAAAAAGCAGAGGGGGGCATTTTCCACTTAAAAAAAGAGGAGTTACACCTCCATATTGGAGATAAGCCCATCCGCGATATGTGGGGGATAGGCTCCAGAATGGAAAAACATCTGTGGAAGATGGGCATCCGAACCATTAGAGACCTGGCAAATACACCTCTTTCTAAACTAAGAAATAAGTGGGGGGTTAATGGAGAAGTCATCTGGCGAGTCGCAAATGGACTCGACAATTCGCCGGTAACCGTCAACACGCACAGTACACAAAAAGATATTGGAAACGGAATGACCCTGCCTAGAGATTTCACAGAGGCTTGGGAGATCGAAGTGGTTATTCTCGATATCTGCACTGAAGTATGCAGAAGAGCCCGCAAAAAGGGACTGATGAGTAGTGTCGTATCTGTGAGTGTGTCTGGAGCGGATTTTGACCACCCCACTGGTTTTCACAGGCAGGTTAAACTGTCTGATCCTACAAACATAACCGTTGATGTATGCAAGATAGCCAAACGCATATTCCATCAACACTGGGATGGGCAACCTGTGCGCCGTGTAGGCGTATCCCTATCTCAATTATCCAACGCGGATACATATCAACTATCTTTTTTTGATGATCAAGAGCAGAAACGGGCCATTGATCAGGTGATGGACGACATTAAGGATCGATTTGGCGACATTGCCATTCTACGAGCGAGCTCCATTACGGCTGCGGGTCAAGCGATCGATCGAGCATCTAAAATTGGGGGGCATTATAAATGAGCAAAAAACTGGAGGCCAATGGATTATGGGAATCGAGCCGCATGATGCTTCCTCAACATAAAGAACGAATTATACAGCATCGTACTCAAGTTCATTATCTAACGAAACCGCTGATCCATGAAGATGAGTGGGAGATTATTACACAAAATATAGATATGTCGCTCAATTATACATTGCAAGCCACCTTTGCAATATTTACTGAGTCAGGCAATCGGTATATACACGGGATCGTCACTTCAGTCAGTACCTTTGGAAAGAAAATCAAAATTGAAATGGAGAATGGATTTGAATGGGTCGATTTTGATCAATTGGTCGCTGTGAAACTTGAAGAAGGAGGCGTATAAAGTGCGACAGACTTGCGAGGAACTTTCACTCGTGAAGAGGGTGGTAGAGCTCCCTTATCTTTTAGGTGCTCTGGAGGTAGATAAGCATAAAATATACGCTTCAAACTTCAAAATGAAATCTGTGTATGTTGACTACTTGGACGGTACCCAAAAGAAAATTGCTTTAGAAATGTACAAATCAAAACAAAGGCTAAAGGAACATCATATTAAAATCATAGATGAAGTGAGATCTGAGCTGAGTTTAACGGTAGATTATTCGGTGAGAGGTTACATTCATAAAATGACATTATTATGGAGCAAAGTGAAAGTGGATGTAACCTTAATGCTTACCGAACATATGAACGTTGATATTACTGATTTGCTCAAATGAACATAGAAAATAAGAATCTAACTCATGGATGCAACAAGTACGAGCAGATCTTTTGGCAAACCGGGAATCACAAAAAAGATAAATAAAAAGGCAGAGTAAACTATGTTTGGATGTCAAAGATAAAAAAACTCCATTATTATAAATCTGCCCCTGTATTCAGTAAGGACATTCAAAAGAAAAGCCGCGAAGGGGGAGGAATAGCAGAAGGTTTAAGACAGTCTAAAAATCAGCAGGATGCCCAATTTCCGGGTTCGCTTGCGGGACGTAATTATCAAGTCATCATTGTAGGGAAACAATTGCTTCAATGTAAGGATTGGTTTAAAGTACTTGATGTCATGTTCCGCGATCCTCGCAATACGATTACCGACCGCATCATTGCTTTTGACGGTCCTATTGCGGATATTTTCAATTTTCAAGCCAAAGATAAGCCGCCGTTACCTTTATTTATAAAAACGGTTGTTTTGTTGTTAACACCCAATAGTTACATTCTGGTTCCTATCTAATAAAAATGTGCCTACTTTTCAAGTAGCATGAGAAATTTTAAGATAAAACGCAAGAGGAGAAGTGGGCATAAAAGTAATTGAGGGGATGGTAACGTCATGCCAATTGAAATCAAAGACATTGTGTCTAAGAAAATATTAAGTGAAGTAAAAGGTTATCTAGATATTGGTTTTACTCATTCACTAAATCCCTATACGGGTTGTGCATTTGCTTGCGAATACTGTTACGTCAGAGAAATGCCAATTCAAAAGTTTAAGGATATTCCTTGGGGATCGTGGGTGGATGTCAAGAAAAATGCAGCAGAAAACTATCTAAAGGAAGTCTCTCTTCTAAAACGTAAAAATAAACCCATAAGTATATTCATGTCATCAGCCACAGATCCTTATCAACCTGTAGAGCAGAAGGCAAACATTACAAGAAGCCTATTGGAAGAAATGGATAAAAACCCACCAGATTCACTTCAAATTCAAACTAGAAGCCCCCTGGTTGCCAGAGACCTTGATATACTGCTGAAATTAAAGGAAAAATGTCGAATTCTGGTTTCAATGACAATCGAGACAGATCGCGAAGATGTGAAACGAATTTTTTCGCCCTATGCTCCTGGAATAGATTTAAGAGTTAAAGCCTTGAAAAAGATAAATGATGCAGGGATACATACACAAGTATCTATCTCCCCTGTGCTACCTTTTTCACCTAATTTCGCTAACATGTTACAAGGCATAACTGATCGAATTTGGATTGATACGCTATTGATTGGTGATGGTCAAATGGGGATGAGATCTAAGCGGTTAGGGATGCCACAATTATTTGAGGCGAACGGCTGGGACAATTGGTACGAGAAAAATATTCATCTGAAAGTGGAAAAATATTTTAAGGCAAGGTTTCCATCTGAAATAATTCATGTATCTAAAAACAGCGCATATCCATTTTGATTTTAACTAGCCATTCATTTTATGAGGATCTTGTCCGTTCTTTCTTCATGCAATAGAAATATTGCAGAAACTGGTGTTCGAAGATCAACTTTCTCTTACGAATCAATGGAGGACGCATGAGTCCTCCATTGATTTAACTTGAAGATGTAGAGGAATTCATTCTATTTTGAAATGACCGTGGAGTAACAATTTGACATCATTCACTCTGATGAATATCGTTTGGAAGTTCATCATTGAGTTTCTGGTACCCGAGCCCCCATGTTTCCATAGAGAATATAATTGGCTTCAGTGAATTTCCTAAATCACTTAAGCTGTATTCAACTCTCGGAGGGACTTCTGCAAAAACAGTACGAATGACAATTCCATCCTCTTCCATTGAACGTAAATTTTCAGTGAGAACCTTTTGACTGATCTCCGGGATACTTTTACGAAGTTCTCCAAATCGTTGAGTTCCCTTCAAAAGATCCCTCATAACCAATAACTTCCACTTGTTACCTATCAAGCCAACTGTCGTTGCCACGGGACACAACGGCAAATCTTTTTTTGGAATCACTACATTATCGCCTCCAATAGTTACTATTAGGTTCCTATACAACAAAAAGGTGCCTACTTTCAAAACCACTACATTGCTTATATTATAGTTCTGTCGATAAAAAAAGCAAATGAAAATGAATGAAAGGAGGAGGGGTTTTGCAAGAAAGTTTATGGATGCAACTGGGTGACTATTTTTCGAATCATATGTTAACGTTCTTGAATTCTTGGAGACAGCATTTAGAGATCAGTTTATTGGCATTGATGGGTTCTACACTTATCGGAATTACATTAGGTACCTTATCAACTAAATACGGTCGTTCCGAAAAATGGATCCTTTCGTTATTTCAAACATTACGAATCGTTCCCAGCCTAGCGATCTTACTTCTGTTGCTTCCTATCATGGGTACTGGAATTAGGCCGGCCCTTGTCGCTCTCATTATTTTAGGAATCCCTCCTATCTTAATGAATACAGTATCCGGGTTACAAAGTGTGTCCATGTCTTTACTTGAATCTGCACAAGGTGTAGGGATGTCTGAACGACAAATTAGATGGAAAATCCAATTTCCAGTGGCTGGACCATTGATTTTGACAGGGATTAAAACCGCTGCGATTGAAATTATCGCCAGCGCTACTTTGGCTGCCAAAATTGGAGCTGGCGGATTAGGAGAGATCATTTTTACCGGTTTAGGGCTCAATCGAACGGATTTACTTTTAATTGGTGGTATTTCAATAGCGATTCTGGCTATTGGTATAGGGTTTATTTTAGATCTGTCTGAACGTGTATTGTTTAGATATAAATTCTTGCAAAGGTAGGGTCCACACAAATGAAAAAGAACATAAAGAAAAAATTAGTTTTAGCCATTTCAATCACGCTTGTTTTGTCCATAATTTTGAGTTCATGTGGTAATAAAACGAATAATAATGGATCGACAATACGAATTGGTTCAAAAGACTTCACTGAGAATTTAATTGTCGGGGAGCTATATGCGTTGGCTTTGGAGAGCGCGGGGTATCAAGTTGAGCGGTTTCCCAATATTGCGGGTTCCATCATTCATTCATCGATTGTTAATAACGATATCGATATGTACCCAGAGTACACAGGTACGGGTTTGTTGGCCGTTTTGAAGATGGATTTGATGACAGATCCGGATGAAGTGTATACAACAGTCAAAGAAGAGTACAAAAAGCAATTTAATATCTCATGGCTCGATTATTCAAAAGCAAATGATGGAGCAGGTCTCGTTATTCGAACGGAAGTATCACAAAAATTAGGGATCAAGACCATTACTGACTTGCAAAAACATGCCGGTGAGATTCGATTTGCTTCCCAAGGAGAGGTTGACCAGCGCGCTGACGGTATTCCAGCATTAGAGAAAGTGTATGGCAAGCTCAAATGGAAATCATCCAAAGTATATGATAACAGTTTGAAATATGAAGTGCTTAGAAACAACGAGGCTGATGTCGCGCCCGCATATACCACTGAAGGTCAGTTGGTGAACAAAGACGAGTTCACCCTATTGGAAGATGACAAACAAGTATGGCCACCTTATAACTTGGCGCCTGTTATCCGTGATAATGTGCTCTCAACGGACCCCGGCATCGCTGAAGTGATCAACAAGGTTAGTTCGGTATTGGATACAGACACCGTAACCGCACTAAACGCAAAAGTGGACGTAGACAAAGAAGAATATGAAGATGTAGCAAAAGAATTTTATGATTCCATTAAATAAGGATGGCGTTAACATGAATCCAACAGCAATCGAATTCCATGATGTGAGCAAAAAATATTCAGATTCCAATGAATTTGCAGTTGATCATGTGAACTTGTCGATAAGTGAAGGAGAGTTTATTACAATCCTCGGCTCCTCTGGATCAGGAAAAACAACTTTATTGAAGATGGTGAATCGGCTTAATGATCCTTCCCACGGGATTATTAAAATATTTGGGGAGGATATCGCTGGAGTTGATCCTGTAAAACTTAGAAGGAAAATTGGCTATGTTATTCAGCAAGTAGGCTTGTTCCCCCACATCAATATTGAACAAAATATATCTACTGTTCCTCGTCTTTTGAAATGGGACAAAAAGAAAATCGAAGAACGGGTACAAGAATTGTTAGCTTTGGTTGGGTTAGATTCAGAGAACTTCAAACGACGTTATCCTTCACAATTGTCCGGAGGACAGCAACAGAGAATTGGTCTTGCGCGAGCATTAGCAACCGATCCCAATATTATGCTGCTGGATGAACCCTTTGGGGCCTTGGATGCCATTACGCGCTTAAATCTCCAGGATGAACTCTTGAAAATTCATGGTGGAATGAAAAAAACCTTTTTGTTCGTGACTCATGATATTAATGAAGCATTCAAGATGGGAACCAGGGTTATGATTATGAATCAGGGGAAGGTTTGCCAGTTCGATACCCCGAGAGAAATTGTAACTCATCCTGCAGATGATTTTGTGCACTCACTCATTCAATCTTCGAAGGAGCAAGAACGCTTCTGGGGGAACTTAAAATGATCGACTATGCCATTAAACATCCGGATAAGTTGGTACAAGCATTATTGGAGCATGTGGAGATCCTCATTCTGACCATGCTGCTCTCTGTGATCATTGCAATCGTTTTAACCATCTTAGCTCTGGCCTCTGATAAGGTATCTAGATCACTCATTTACATGTTTTCAATCTTGTATTCTATTCCGAGCTTGGCTTTGTTTGCAATAATGATCCCTGTGACCGGATTGGGGAAAACGACAGCCATTACCGTGCTCATTGCCTATAACCAATATATCCTTCTACGTCAGTTCATTGCAGCTTTGAATCATGTTGAACCATCTGTTATTGAAGCTGCTACAGGGGTCGGTATGAGCCGATTTCAGATCTTACTTCAGGTCCAGGTACCCTTGGCAATCAAGCCTCTGTTTACAGGCCTTCGACTTGCTTCGGTAACAACCATTGGCATGGCAACCATCGCTGCCTTCATTAATGCAGGAGGGCTAGGTACGATATTAAATGATGGATTACGGACCATGAATATCGATAAAATTTTGTGGGGGGGCTTATTGTCAGCAGGACTTGCCATTGTGACGAACGCAATATTCATGCTGTTTGAGAAACAAATACATTTGAGATCGGGGAGATAAATTATGAAGGCAGTTATATTGGAAAGGGTCTGTACCCCACAAGAACTACAGATAACAGAAGTACCTATTCCTACAGTCAAACCTGGGTGGGTACTTGTAAAAATCAGGGCGTTTGGAATAAATCGCTCCGAAATGTTTACTAGACAGGGGCATTCACCATCCGTTCAATTCCCGCGTATTATTGGGATCGAATGCGTAGGGGAGATTGAAGACCCTTCAGATAGCACATTTATAAAGGGAACTACCGTCGCTTCATTAATGGGAGGGTTAGGCCGTGCATTTGACGGAAGTTATGCTGAATATGCACTTATACCTTCGGACCAAGTGTATCCTATTCCTAGCGATATGAAATGGACTGAACTTGCAGCGATACCGGAAATGTATTATACCGCGTATGCATCCTTATTTGAATGTCTTCAATTGACTTCAAGAGAGATGCTGCTTATTCGTGGTGGGACAAGTTCCGTAGGCTTAGCAGCACTTCAGCTAGCTAAGAGTGTAGGAGCAACAGTTATATCAACGACTCGAGACAAAGAGAAATTTGCACTTCTCCAACAAGCTGGAGCAGACTATGCACTGCTCGATAATGAGCATTTGAGAGAACAGGTGTATGCTATTGCTCCAAATGGGGTAAACAAGGTTCTAGAGTTGGTTGGTACAACGACTGTAAAGGAGTCCTTGCAATTCATCTCAGAACGAGGGATATGTTGCATGTCAGGAATATTAGGAAATGAATGGACTCTTGATGCCTTTGAACCTTTAGTGGATATACCCACAGGTGTGTATTTTACAGCGTTCACCAGTGAAGTTATCAAAGAAAGTACACTGATCTCTTTATTTGAGCATATTCAAAAACATGGTATAGTCCCACCTATTGCTCGAGTCTTTACACTCGAGGAGATTGGAAAGGCACATCTTTTAATGGAAAGTAACACCGCAAACGGTAAGATCGTTATATCCAATGACATTGTAGAGACGAATGATAACTTCTCTGCAACCTAGAGATAAAATAATAGTTACAAAAAGGTTCCTATATAACAAAAAGGTGCCTACTTACCAATTATCTAAAGTAGCGATAAAATTTAAGTGAAGGCATATGCTCACGAAAATAGAAAGGGGTTTAAATATGACGATTACAGAAAACAAACAATTAATGCACCGTTTCACGAACTTCATTAATACGGCAAGCAAGGAACTTGCTGAAGAATTGATTTCTCCAGATGCTGTTTTTTATGTACCTATGCAAAAAGAACCAATGAATGGTCCAAGTGGTTATCTCTCCATAATTCATATGATGAGATCTGGTTTTTCCGATATACAATGGACTGTTAAGGAGCTGGTAGCAGAAGAGGATCTAATAGCAGCTCATTTTGTCATGAAGGGCACACAAGACGGAGAGTTTCTCGGGTTTCCACCAACGAGCAAAAAAATCGAAGTAAATGCAATGAATTTTTATCGGATCTCCAATGGCCAAATTATTGAAGAGTATGGTCAACCCGATATGCTTGGCTTGCTTCAACAAATAGGGGCAATTCCAAAAGCATAATTAGATTAAAGTAGAAGAGGGACTGCATTTTGCACTCCCTCTTCTTAGTGATTTTACAATTAGGAAATATAATCAACTAATTTTAGCCTAGTTTTTGCGAACCATTGGACCACACGGATTGGATTGACAAGGTATCTGAAATATTAGTGATCGGATCACCGTTTATAAGAATAAGATCAGCACGTGCACCTTTGGTAATCCGGCCACGATCATGTAGACCAAAGCAACGGGCCGGTTTGGAAGTAGCCGACTGAAGAGCTTCAATCGGAGTGAACCCAGCCTTCACCAGCAGCTGCATTTCGTGGTGAACACTGGCCCCATGAGCAAGGCCACCAAGGTTCGGAATGGGAACCGGCGCGACATCCGTCCCTACAAGAATATCAACTCCGGCACGGTGAAGATCCATCACATTTTTAAAGCTGTTCTCCATGTTACCTTGTGGGAATGTATTGAAGCTTGAGTTCAAGATATCGATCCAATCCGGACTTAATTTGGAATGAACTCGTGGATCATTAGCCAATTCTGATGCCGGATTACCTATAATCGATGAATTCAACACCAAGCACGGTGTAACAAAAACTCCAGAATCAGCTATGGATTTAACCAATTCGGACGTGTACTCGGGTCTGTCGATAAACAAGTGGCCCAAACCGTCGACTCCAAAATCGATGGCTGCTTTCGATGAAAGAGCCGTCAAAACGTGGGCAATGACCAACTTATCGAACTTGTGGGCTTCAGTAACGGCTGTTTTTAGAATCTCATCACTTAGAACAGGCAGACCGGGTGCACCCATAACCGTTCCCTCTTCAATCATGATCTTAATATAGTCGGATCCATTCTCCACTTGGGTATGCACATGTTTGATCGCTTCTTCAACCGACGTCACTTGAGGTATTTCGTCGTGATCGTGAGCGTAGGCGGCCAGCATTGCTTCCCGGTCTTCCTCCGATAACTTCTCTAGTTCCTTTAATACGAATTCAGGTATTTCATCTCCATCAGGTAGTAATTCATCTGGGTGCCCACCAGGAGCGGTAATCGCTGTACCAGCAGATCGGACGTCTGCGATGTCATCGACATTTTTTAGCTGAATTTCGCGCCCTCTTTTCGTAAAATCGCCGTTCATTTCGAGTTCTGTTGTAACACCGAATTTTAAGGCATCTCGTAATCCGCCAATGGAGGTATGGACATGTGCATCAATCAGACCAGGTATTAATGTCGCATTTTCTCCATCGATAATTGTTGCATCACTTGGGATGTCTCCGCCCACTGAGATAATGGACACCCCTTTAATGACAATATGTCTGGGAACAATAATTTGATATCCATCAAAGATTCGTACATTTGTAATCGCCGTAATTTCTTCTGACCCAGCATTCTGATTTAATTTCTCCATCATAACTCCTCCTAATGTGTTTTTAACTGAACACTTCGCAGTATAACTGTTAGATATCTAACAGTCAATATTCTAACTGTTGTTTGACAAGCCTACTGGGATCACTGTATATTTTAGCTACTTACAATTAGATTCCTAACAATTACAGAGGGGAAGATGAACGGTCATGCATTCCCGAGAAGATACGCCTTATATGGATTTGTTTCAAATTATCGGTCTTAAGTTAAAGAAAAGAGCGGATGAGAGTATAAAAGAGCTAGGATTAAGTTCTCAACAAGGAAAAGTAATCGATTATATTTATGAGAATCAAGATAATCATATTATTCAAAAGGATCTTGCAGATCGGTTTCATCTGCGTGGGGCAAGCGTTACAAGCATGCTTCAAGGTCTAGAGCAAAAAGGTTTCATCGAACGTAAAATCCCGGTCAATAATGAACGGCAAAAAAATATTTACGTATTACCAAAAGCGGTTGACTTGATTGAAGACTTCAATAACTCATTTCAAAAAGTGG
Source organism: Paenibacillus sp. FSL K6-1122 (assembly GCF_037977015.1). Taxonomy (NCBI): domain Bacteria; kingdom Bacillati; phylum Bacillota; class Bacilli; order Caryophanales; family Paenibacillaceae; genus Paenibacillus; species Paenibacillus sp. FSL K6-1122. The sequence goes on from NZ_CP150272.1 coordinate 3,938,510, forward strand.
AGGCTGAAATCGTTCAAGCCCTTAATGACGAGGAGAAGCAAATCTTAAAGAAATTACTGATCAGAATTAATGAACGCATATAATAGACTGGACAGGAGAGGTAAATGGTGGCCATAGAACACTGATGACATTGATTTCTCATCAGGAATTATTACTTACAATGGAACGGAAATCTTGGATCAAGAAGATATTTTTCAAGTCAATACTGCATCGTTTGAAAATCTTTCTATTTAAGGCGGTATATTAATGAACAAACTTGAAATTAAAGTATCTAACTATAATCCCAAGTATGCTGAACATACAGTGAAAATGTGGAGAGATAGTAAGGAACGGGCAATTGGTCAGGCTGAAACCCATAGCTTCGAAAACCATCTATATTTTTTAAATCATATACTATCTAAACAGTATCAAATAGATTTAGCGTTAATTGATGAAAAAGTAGTTGGAATGATTGCCTATAGTGAAACTGAGATAAGCCAACTTTATATTCATATTGATTATCAAGGGAATGGAATAGGGCGAACCTTGCTTAATAAAGCAAAAGCACAAGCAAATGGAAAATTAACTTTATATACATTTGAAGTGAATAAAGATGCCCAAAAATTTTATGAGAATAATGGGTTTGAAATTACTGGTAGAGGACAAGAAAATGAAGAGAATTTACCTGATATACGATATGAATTGAAGTTGTAAGAATTGAAGTTGTAAAAATCGAACATAAAGTTACATTCAAAAAAGTGAACAGTCTGCAGGTTAGCAGGATGCTTGACCACCCAACCATTTTCACTGGAAATGTAATCCCATGTATTTGTCTTGACAGTAATTGAGTCTGACTCGTAATATTTGAAGTGGAGATGTAGGAAAGGGGACTCGCCGGACCATGTGGACTTCCTTGTAATGATTATCTAAACTGGATCGCTCGACTTGGTGTTTTGGTTATAACCACACGCCTGGTTTGTGATGCCGATCCGCAATCATTCAAGGGACGCGAGGAACCGTTTGAATCAAACCCGGGCGCGGATACTTGATGTATCCGCTTTTTGTTATACCTAGGATAATTCCATCTCCAATGAAAAATGGTTTTCTCCCTCCCTTATTAAACGGAGGTAATAAAATGACCAAACTATACGGAAAAACCGCTATTGTGACAGGCACAAGCCGCCCCGGAGGTATTGGAACCGCTGTCTGCCGCACGTTGGCACAAGAAGGCGCTAATGTGTTCTATACCCATCTGTACGATTACGATAAAACAGAGAATCCGGGGGATGCCGACAAAAACTGGCCGGATCTCTTTGCCGAAGAACTTCGCTCCTATGGCGTTAAGGCAGCGCATATGGAGGTCGATCTTACCGATCCCAATTCTCCAGCGCAACTGCTTGATGCATGCCGATCGGCTCTCGGTCTGCCGACCATTCTCGTCAACAACGCTACCTACAGTGTAGCAGCTGATTTCCGTCAATTAAATGCATCATTGATCGATGCGCACTGTGCCATGAACATTCGAGGTACATTCATGCTATCGGCCGAATTTGCGCGTATGCTGGAGGTTGAACTGGCCGTCCATCAGGACCTTTGCGGCGGCCGGATCATCAACCTCACGTCCGGTCAAGGTAAGGGGCCGATGCCTGGCAATCTCGCTTATGCCGCAACAAAAGGCGCTGTCTCCACCTTTACCGAATGTCTATCTGCTGAACTGGCTCCGTTTCACATTACTGTGAATGCGGTTGATCCCGGTCCTACCGATACGGGTTGGATGTCGGAAGAAGTGAAAAAATCTTTGCTACCGGGATTTCCGATGGGCAGGATCGGTCTTCCTGAAGATGTATCCCGTCTGATTGCTTTTCTGGCAAGCGACGATTCCCAATGGATCACCGGACAAATCATTCATTCTAGAGGTGGATTCTAATTTCCATAAAACCAAAGGAGGCCGCCGATCAACAGGATCGGCGGCTTTATTCGACTACCGGGTGGAAACTACGCTTTGTGAAGAAGATGATGCAACGGTGGCGAAAGAAGCTTTACGTCAATACCCAATCAATTGGGTAAAAACTTGTCGTCTCCGCCTGTTAACGTCTTCGGAACGCTCCAGCGCGCGCCAGAGCATAGAAAATCAAGAGAGCAATGATTGACCCGACGATCGCGGGTATGATATGAAATCCACCCACCACCGGCCCCCTCGGCCCCAACAGTTCATACCCTAACCACGATCCAACAAAACCAGCAATGATATTTCCAAGTACGCCTCCCGGCACGTCCCGTCCAATCAGATTTCCACTTAACCAGCCAATTAGCCCACCGACAATAAGTATCCAGATTAAATACACGAATTGGTCTCCCTTCCATTGATTTATTACAAGTTATGTTTCGTTAGGGGGAATGTTGCGGATCATCTGCGAATCGACCACTAAACCATTTCCATTTTAATCCAAGGGTAGTAAAATCGGTTGTACCACCACTAGTATGAATGCTGATGCAGATGGGGATTGGAGATCGCCAGTATAGGAAGGAGGCACTTAGGTGTTCATGTTTCGAAGTCCTTTTATTATAGCCTTATTGATGATGTGTCTGATGTCAGGCTTAACTGCTTGTTCTGAGTCAGAGCAATCGGAAGATAGGGGTGCTTCGACAAAGGTTGACTTCACGGAGCAGATACAGAGCCTTAATCTGAATCAGGAAGAACCGTCATGGAAGCTGGATACCACCCCCGTGAATCTAACGTGGTTCGTTGGAGCCGAATGGTACGGGCACACTTGGGGTGAGAGCCTGACTTCCAAATATGTCACCCAAAAAACAGGGGTCAATATCGAATTTGAAGTATCCACTGGTGAACCAAGCGAGATGTTATCACGGATGTTGACGACCGGTAGTCTGCCGGATCTGATAACCATCGGCTCTTGGGAGAGTGCGGTTAACAAACTTCGGGAGAGTAATCTCATCTATGCCCTGGATGAGCTAGCCAACCAGTATGATCCTTACTTTTACAAGGTAGCAGGTGACGGTGCTCTACAATGGTATCGGCAAGAAGACGGCCATACCTATGTCATCCCCAATGATGCGTACAGTCCCGAACAGATGCGTTCAACCGGCTTGACGGGAGCGAACCAAACCTTTCTCGTACGTAAAGATCTGTATGAGTCGATGGACAAACCGGACCTTACCACACCGAAAGGTTTTTTAAATGCATTGCAACTGCTGAAGAATCAATATTCTGTTTATAAAGGTCAGCTGATCAGTCCGTTTTGGGCACAGGGGAATGCATCCTATGGGATGACCGAATATTTGCAAAATCTGCTTGCGATCCCCCATGAACAGAACGGTAAAGTATACGACCGAATGACAGATCCGGATTATATTGAGTGGCTGAAAACATTTCGTACCGCTTACGAGCAGGGCCTGATTAATGTTGATTTTCTGGTCGACTCCAGTGCACAGGTGCAGGAAAAAACCAACCATGCCCAATATTTTATGATGATTCGGGAATGGACAGACATATCGGACCTCAATTCGAAATTGGAAGTCCTTACGAATCAGAGTTCATACTATATTGCTGTAGATGGACCCCGGAGCAGCAGGGGAGAGTCCGCCAAACTGTTCCCCGGCAGCATGGATGGCTGGATGGTTACGATGATTAGCAGATCCACGAAAAATCCTGAACGAGCCATCCGATTTTTGACCTATCTGGCCAGCGAAGAAGGCCAAAGGGATTTATTTTTGGGCAATGAAGGTGAAACCTGGGCGATGAAAAACGGCAAACCGCAGTTGACTGCGGCGATGGTTCAGTTGCATGACACGGATAGGGAGCGGCTGGAAAAGGAATATGGCATTATGGATACCTACTGGATGCTGCGAAACCCTGCTTTCGTTAACAAGTGGAGACCAGAGAATGCACCATCCATTAAGCAAATGGAGGAGTTCGCCAACCAACAGGCCGACCTGGAAAGCGGCATCTATAAGGGACTAGATCCTATAGGGGATTCCGATATCGCGTTAGCCTGGTCACGTATTTCTCAGAATTGGGAAGAAGTGCTGCCAGAACTACTGCTTACAGCGAAGGATGAAGCTGCCTTTGACAAAATTTTTGAAAATTTTCTGATACGTCGTGTGAACTATGGCTTTAACCAGGTGATGGAATATCGCCAAGCTGAACTGGAACTGCGGAAAGCCAAGATAGCCAGATAACCATTCCTACTACATTGTTAATTATCAGCTAACTAGTAATATATGGTATAACAAAGGTGGTGAATACATCAGAATGAAATACCTACTAACGAGATTGAGGAAGCTTTATCGCAATTCCAGTATATCCCAAAAGCTGTTTCTGGCATTTAGCCTGATGATTGCCATACCTGTTATTTTGATATCCTTTGTGTATATCCGCATGCAAGAAACCCAGCTATATAAGGATGCTATGGCAACGGGAAACAGCCACGTTTCATGGCTGAATGAACAATTGCGCAGAAGAATGGACATGATTGAGAACGCTTCCAATACAGCCCTTACTCAAAAGTCATTTGTGGATTTTATTCATTCCAATATGCTTGTGGATGGACTGCGTCTGGTGAAGTTTAAGCAAAACCAGTTTGAGCAAATGCTTAATATCATTCAAAGCAATGCGATGATCAGTGAGCTTAGCTTTTACGTTGATAACCCAAACTTGTATGAAATCTGGCCTGAAATCTATCATTATAAGAAATTTTGGCCGCAGGATTATTGGATAAAGCTACGGGACGAAGGTGGTGCGGCTTACCGTTTATTTTCTTTTAGGGATGGTGAACACACTTTATCCTACTATCGTCTGGTTCGCCTTCAAGGGCAGGAACAAAAGCGCCCTAGTATTATGGAAGTGCGAGTCCCGCACAGCATGTTTTTCAGCGACCTGCTCCAGGAGAGCAAGGGGGACTTCTTTTCGGTATTGATGAACGCAAGTGATCCTCCCCAGTATGTTTACAATCCCCAGCATGAGTTTTCTGAGAAGTACGGGCAGGGGATGGAGGAGATCCTTGGCAGTATTTATCACCAGCTGGATATATTGCCGCAGGAAAGCCCGCTTCAGGTTAAGGTGGGAGATCAGAGCTTCTACGCATTGTATCGATACATCGCTCCGTTGAACACTTATGTGGTCGAGATTGCTTCCCATCAGGCATTGATGAAGGGGCCGCGCAGTTGGTATGCATTTGTGGTAACGATTACATTATGTGTATTGCTGCTGATTATGTTACTCGTATCCCAAACGACGCGGCGTATTTTCCGGCGGTTGGACAGCGTACTGGTATCCATGCGTCAGGTAGGGAAAGGCGAGCTGGATGCAATGATTGATACAGGCCTTGATGAGAACGAAAGAGGGGATGAAATCGATGAGGTGGCGGTGAATTACAATAAAATGTTATATGAGGTCAAACGTCTAATGACACAGGTCGTGGATAAGCAGTTAATTGCCAAAAACGCACAGTTGCACTCGCTACATTCGCAGATTAATTCTCATTTTTTATATAACGCCCTGGAATCGATCCGTATGGAGGCAGAGGTACAGAGGCAGCCTGCTATAGCCAATTCATTGGTGTCGTTGGGCTCCCAGCTACGTTACAGCATGCAGTGGCGCAGCGATACCGTTGCTTTTCGTGAGGAGCTTGCCAATATCCAAAGTTATATTGAATTTATCAACTTTATGGAAGGCGGAAGTATCGTTATGACGGCAGATCTTCCTCAGGAGATACTTCGCTACGCCATTCCCAAGATGTGTATGCAGCCCATCGTTGAAAATGCAGTTCATCACGGGGCACCTTCAGGCGGCAGGGTAACTATAGAGATTACCTTTTCTGTGGAGAATGACAGTCTGCTTTTCATTAACATAAGAGATGACGGAAAGGGGTTAGAGCCTGAGATGTTACACCGTCTTCAGGCATTACTGCGGAGCGAATCGGATACGCCGATGGTTACTAGCAGGAGCGGACTTGGTTTGGAAAACGTGAATAAGCGATTACAGCTTCATTATGGCAAGAATTGCGGTCTTTGGATTGATAGTGTTCAAGGTGCATATACCTGCGTAACGATACGTTTGCCTTGGGAAAATGTAAATCTTGGAGGGTGGTAGAGCATGATTAATATCCTGATTGTGGACGATCAAAAACACATTCGTGACGGCCTGCAGGCCATGCTGCATCAATTTCCTCTGGAGCTGAACAACATATACTGTGCCGCGAGTGGGATTGAGGCGCTGTCCCTATTGCGGCAGCATTGCATTCACATCGTTATTACCGATATTATGATGCCAGATATGGATGGGTTGGCACTCATGGCTCAAACCAAAGAGGAATACATGGATGTGGAGTACCTCATTATCAGCGGTTATCGTGATTTTACATATGCCCAAAAAGCGATCGGGCTTGGGGCAAAGGGCTACTTGCTAAAACCTTTGAAGCGAGAGGATCTGCAACATTCCCTGGAGCATGTATGGCAAGAAATCCAGACACGGCAGGCACTTACGCATAATATGCAGCGTGTATCCCGTCTCGCCCAAGAGACCGATCGTAAAGAATTAAGAATGTTTATGCAAGGTGCGTTAAGTGATGACGCATGGATTCTTCAGATTGAGGAACAAAATGTTGCGTTATGGCGTAATTATCGCCTAACCCTGCTGCGGGAAGAAGTTTGCATTAACCAGCCCGGGGCCAGCAGCGCCCATAGCATGGAAGCCATTGCTTATCGTGTGTTTGGCAGACAAGGTTATATTTGCCTGCAACATCGCCCATACCTGATCCTTGCGGTGGATGCGTCCATAGATCCAAGTGTTTTGCCTGCAGCGCTCAAGGAAGGAAAGATCGATGCCATAACAGCCATGACTAACCCGATTCAGGGGTTAAAAGAACTACCCGACAGCTATACCCAAGTGCTTGAGCTCTATCGCCACAGTTACCTGTTTCCTGATCAGTACAGTATCTTCCCAGCACATATTGAGCATATGGAACAGCAATGGCAACTTCCCTATGAAAACTTATATGAACTGTTCCAGTCGGTTGGAACAGATAACAGCGGAACAATCACTCAGGGTATTTCTGCAATATTTCACAAAAAGGTGCTGCAACGCTATCCTATTCGCTATACTCAACAGCTCTGCGCCGCCACCGTTCAGATGATGGAGGAATACCAACGAGTTATCCACCCTTATATGGGGGAAGAAGTGCTGGACCTTGAATCATTGCGTAATCTCTTTGATTATCAAGGGATGCGTGATTATATACAAGCACTGCAACAGCAGCTGCTTCGGCTGAATCAGTTATATTATGACTATAAGTGCAGCTATCGCCATTCGCAGGATCTAAATGAAGCCATTCGTTTTATACACGAAAGTTACCACAAACCGCTGGACCTCGCGATGGTATCCAATCATGTATCGCTTAATTATGCTTATTTTTCAAATCTGTTTAAGAAGAATATTGGTAAAGGTTTTGCTGAATACCTACGAGATGTGCGTCTGGATAAAGCGCGGCGGCTTCTCGCCGAAACCGATCATAAAATTGTGGAGGTGGCTGCTATGGTTGGCTATGAAAGCTACAAAAGCTTTACACGCGCGTTCCGACTTGTGATGCAGATCCAACCCACAGAGTACCGACAAATGATGCGGCAGAAGGCAGATTGAATCAAAAGCCAAAAAAATGGGATACCACAAAAACAATTGTACCTTTTCAGCGAATTAACCTATTCGATAGAATAAAGATATCCCTTCATGTAAGCGATTTCCTTAATGCACATGGATTGGGAAAAGCTATTATTCTATTAAAGGAGGACAATTATGAAACCATCTCACTTTACGGCGAAACGGTTTATGAAAAAGGGACTCGGTATGTTCCTTGTGGTTGTGATGCTGGCTAGTATTGGCATACTGCCAGCTTCAAAGGTTCAGGCAGCGGGAACTACCGTAACCTCAATGGAGTACTTCTCATCAGCAGACGGGCCTGTTATTTCAAAATCAGGGGTTGGCAAGGCCAGCTACGGATTTGTTATGCCTAAATTCAATGGAGGCTCCGCGACATGGAATGATGTTCACAGTGATGTAGGCGTTAATGTAAAAGTGGGCAACAACTGGGTTGATATCGACCAGGCAGGCGGTTATATCTATAACCAAAACTGGGGGCACTGGAGCGATGGCGGCTTCAATGGTTATTGGTTCACCCTCTCCGCAACAACCGAGATTCAACTGTACTCCAAAGCGAATGGTGTTAAGCTGGAGTATCAACTTGTATTCCAAAACATCAACAAAACAACCATCACAGCGATGAATGCGACACAAGGTCCACAAATCACGGCAAGTTTCACAGGCGGTGCAGGCTTTACATATCCAACGTTCAACAATAATCCTGCGGTCACTTATGAAGCTGTTGCGGATGATTTGAAGGTATATGTCAAACCTGTAAACAGCAACACTTGGATTGATATTGACAATAACGCAGCCAGCGGATGGATCTACGATCACAATTTTGGCCAATTCACGGATGGCGGCGGTGGGTACTGGTTTAACGTAACGGAGTCGATCAATGTCAAATTGGAATCAAAGACTTCTTCAACTAACCTTGTTTATACCATTACGTTTAATGAACCTACAAGAAATTCATATGTCATTACGCCATACGAAGGAACAACCTTCACAGCAGATGCGAATGGTTCCATAGGGGTTCCGCTTCCCAAAATTGATGGAGGCGCGCCAATCGCCAAGGAACTGGGCAATTTTGTATACCAAATTAACATGAATGGGCAATGGGTTGATTTGAGTAACTCCAGCCAGAGCAAATTTGCATACTCCGCTAATGGGTATAACAATATGTCCGATGCCAATCAGTGGGGTTACTGGTCCGATTATATCTATGGTCTTTGGTTCCAGCCAATCCAAGAAAATATGCAGATCCGTATTGGATATCCACTGAACGGACAGGCGGGTGGAAATATTGGCAACAACTTCGTCAACTATACCTTCATCGGCAATCCAAACGCCCCGCGTCCGGATGTATCCGATCAAGAGGATATCTCAATCGGAACGCCAACCGACCCGGCAATCGCGGGCATGAACCTCATTTGGCAGGATGAATTCAACGGAACTACGCTGGATACAAGTAAATGGAACTATGAAACAGGATATTATCTCAATAACGATCCCGGTACTTGGGGATGGGGAAATGCAGAACTGCAGCACTACACAAACAGCACTCAAAATGTTTATGTACAGGACGGGAAGCTGAATATCAAAGCCATGAATGATATTAAATCTTTCCCGCAGGATCCAAATCGGTATGCACAGTATTCTTCGGGAAAGATTAACACCAAGGATAAGCTGTCCTTGAAATACGGCAGAGTCGATTTTCGTGCCAAGCTTCCTACAGGTGATGGTGTATGGCCAGCACTGTGGATGCTTCCAAAAGATTCAGTATACGGCACTTGGGCTGCATCAGGTGAAATTGATGTTATGGAAGCGAGAGGCCGTCTGCCTGGATCAGTAAGCGGTACCATACACTTTGGTGGACAATGGCCCGGGAACCAGTATTCCGGCGGCGATTATCACTTCCCGGCGGGGCAAACTTTTGCCAATGATTATCATGTATACTCGGTAGTCTGGGAAGAGGACAATATTAAATGGTATGTAGACGGCAAGTTTTTCTATAAAGTCACTAACGAGCAGTGGTATTCCGCAGCTGCACCGAATAATCCGAATGCACCTTTCGATGAGCCGTTCTACCTCATTATGAACTTGGCAGTCGGCGGAAACTTTGACGGCGGCCGTACCCCGAACGCCTCCGATATCCCGGCGACGATGCAAGTGGATTATGTACGCGTGTATAAAGAACAGTAATTTGCGATTTCGGATAGAGCGAATGAAGATCAGATGGAACAGATACTGGCCAAACCGAAGAACCTGAAATCTTATACTCTAAAATAGGCTTACGACCGATTCCCAATATTTCTACCTGGGAATCGGTCGTTTAAATTTAGACTTGATACTGTAGTTCATCGGCTGCAACTCTTGTCGAAGGACAACATCATTAGGAGGAAATATGAATCAGAAAGAATTTGAATCAGTCATCAATCTCCCTGCAAATATTCGTTATGAATACTTCATCAAAAAAGTAGTGGATTCAGAAGAAGTGTGGGGGCTTTATGAGAATGGTTGGTCAGTTACTGAAGATGATAAAGGTAATAAATTACTTCCATTTTGGCCTAAGAAAGAATTCGCGGAATACTGTGCAACTGATGGTTGGGAAATTTACTCAAGTAAAAGTATGGATTTGTACGAGTTCATAGACGATTTTCTACCCAATTTAAAAAAAGAGGGTTTTAAACCTTCAATATTCTTAAATAATGCTGATTCTGCTGTATTAGAAGTCGATATACTAATTGAGGATTTAAAGACAGAACTTGAAAAATACTAACTTAAAACCTCAACGAAGGAGTTTGGAAAACCGTGAAAAATACGAGACGTAAACGAATAAAATTGGGTGATATCTACGCTATACCTCTGCCTAACGGTAAGTTTGCCTTTGGGAGAAGGCTTAAAGATGCCAGCATTGCAATCTATAATGTGATAAGTGACACGATAGAAGAGATACCTCAAGAAGAGGAATACCAATTTATCGGGGGTGTATATGATGATGTACTGAAATCAGGTGATTGGCCGGTCGTTGAGAATCGTCCGTTCCCGAATGAAGAAGAGGCGTGGCCCCCACCTGCCTGTATCATTGATAAGATATCAGGAGAATATTTGATTTATCATATGGGAGAGATTAGACCTTCTAATAGCGAAGAAAGCGAAGGATTAGAGATTGCGGCTGTTTGGGAAGCCCATCATATTGTTGATAGAATAATGGGAGATGATAAGTGGCACCGAGACCCGAATAAATAGTGTACGAGTATACCATCTATGGTTCCAGAAATCAGGTGTAGCGGTTTGAACCGCTTTTTCACTTTCCAATACTAACATTAAGTCACGGCCTACATACGTTTCTATAGGGGTAACACCAAGCGCTTCAACCATTTTCTCTGTTTAAGTAAACTCTTCTGGCATCTTATATAATGAAAATCAACCAAGCCAAGCCCTCCTTTTACAAAGAGGGGCTTGGCTTGTTTTGCATTCAGATATAAGTAATAATGCAAAGTGAACTTGACACATAATGCAAAGTGAACTATGCTAAAAATGCAAAGCAAACATTGCAAGGACGTGATCACTTGAAGACAAGAATTGCAGAACTGCGTAAGCAGCATAAGCTTTCACAGGAAGAGCTGGGACGAATTGTTGGTGTTACCCGGCAAACCATTACCTCTCTTGAAAGGGGAAAGTATACGGCTTCCCTTATTCTTGCTTACAAAATTGCCAATTTTTTTGGACTCGCCATTGAAGATGTTTTTGATTTCAGCGAAGTGGAGGAAATGTAAATGGACAAGTACAAGATTAAAGTAAAAACTCGCAAAAACGTACTGTCACTGGTAGCCGCTGCTACCCTATTGATCTATGTAGGACTTATATTTTACCGAGGTGGACTACCCGATTTACCTAGTTTTATAAAGGGATTTCATACAGGCGCTTTTATCGGGGTTGAAGTGGCCGTCGCTTTTTTCCTGGTCAGGTATATAAAAGCCAGTAATAATGAAGCCGAGCTGAAGAAGCAGTATATTGAGGAGAATGACGAGCGGAGTGTAATGATACTCCAGAGAGCCGGCACACTCAGCACAGCAATCATTCTCATTGGTATGGGCATTGCCTCCGTGATCGCCGGTTTCTTTAATCCCTTGATATTCTATACCTTACTAACTTGCTTATTATTTGTTTTAATCGTATTTTTTGCACTGTGGATGTATTATGCGAGAGAAATTTAAGGTTTAGATCAAAGCAGTGGAGAGAGGTGAATGTTTACCGGATATCGATTTACGGACAGGTTATTTTCGGTATATGGTATTATTTGTTTGATGGAGTAAACTAAAGCTTGAGACAAACATCAGTCAGTGTTTTCCAAAAAAAGGTAAGCATAACGATCAAAGTTTTAAAAGGGAGTGAACTATATTAATATACAGCATCCCTATTTACGACAAATTCAGCTTAAGCGGCAACAAGTACCCACCTATAATCGTTACCCCTTTGATTTGGCGGTCATTCGAAACCTAAATACTCTTGATTTTCACCCCAAGGTAACCTATATCGTAGGTGAAAATGGGATGGGCAAATCAACACTGATGGAGTCCATTGCTGTCGCATGGGGATTTAACCCGGAGGGTGGGACGATCAACTTTTCCTTTTCAACCCAGGCTACTCACTCGAGCTTATATGAATATATACAATTGATCAGAGGTCCGCGACGCCCGAGGGATGGCTTCTTCTTCCGGGCAGAGAGTTATTATAATTTAGCCACAACGATCGATGAGTTGGACAGTCAACCTTCATTCGGTCGCCCTATTCGCCCTATTAAAGATTCGTACGGTGGCAAATCCTTGCATGAGCAATCGCACGGAGAGTCGTTCTTTTCTACTTTCATTCATCGGTTCGGAGAGAATGGATTATATATACTGGATGAGCCTGAGGCTGCACTGTCTCCCCTTCGCCAAATGGCGATGCTGACACGAATCCATGAACTTGTTTTGCAAAACTCTCAATTTATAATTGCGACCCATTCCCCAATCCTTATGGCATATCCAGATTCGATTATTTACAATCTAAAGCCAGATGGTATCGAAGTCCAAGTATTGGAAGAAACCGACCATTATATGATTATGAAAGAGTTTGTGAATAACAAGGATAGGATGCTCAGAGAGTTATTCGAGTAAGCTAAAGATTAATTCCCTAGCTATTCTATAGAATCTAAAATCTTAAGAGAGATTGTTATAAAGAAAGCGATCTATTGTCGAGATTAACTAACGGGAAACGTTAGCTTAATCAAACTTAATAAGGCATCAAATTGATCATCTGCTGATTTCAACTAGCGGACTGACAACAGGGATCGTTGCAAAAATGCTAACGATCCTTTTTTGTTCATGTTTACGTATGAGTATTCAAATCACGAAAAAGGGCTCCTCCGTAGTCTAGGACGCCCCAAGTGCAGGTCAGCGATCACGTACCTGGATATAAAGGGAAAACAGTGGGTGTTGCCCGGCAAAGTGACGTTTTTATTTTTCACAGTCCGATCGATAATTTTGGTGATGCTGAGTATCTTACATGCTGTAAGCTTAGTAGAAGTGACTTTGTAGAACCATTCAAACGCTCTACACAGAGAAACAACGGATCGAACAGGAAGAACGGTACAACTATATTGGACTTTTATGGAAAAATAAGGTATATAAAGCCACTGCTTCTATATATTTTAAAACAGAAGATTCTATTTTCTGGCATGGGTGCTTGTAGGGGGGAATGCATGTTTCATTATTTTCTGAAGATAAGCAGAAACATTGTTAGGATTGCAACTGTGAAGCATTCGTCCTAAATCGAGGAAGTATAAATATACTACTCACTATTTTCATCATCTAATCGCCGACGAAATATCAAAGCAGAAACAGCAAATATAATAAAAGATAATGTTGAAGCAGCAGTAACCATCTTCAACACACTTCCTATTGGGGGGTTAAACAACAGAGCAATTGAGACGATTAAAACAGCACCTGTTAAACCCATTCCCAAAATCGAGATCGCTAAAATCTTGTTCATCAAATCACCTCACAGGTTGAAATAGAGTTTCTCATTGCATAATAATAGTTTAATACATGATGAATTAGTATAGAATGTAACAAAAAGTATAGCAAAGATTTAGTAGCGATTGCTTCCGGGAATGGGGGAAGCAATCGCTATGTTTTTTTTGCGGATATTTTTATTTTTTTGTCCGCCACATGTGTACAAAAAAATAAAAAGATGATACATTAAAATCAATCTAACCCTTTTTATAACAGGTTTTTCCCGGAGAATTATGTGTCTCCTGTACGAGGACATTCGTATATCGAGGAGGGAATGGAATGTCAAGTCAAGCATTGGACCAATTTTTAAGTTCGAACATCGAAGATCTAAAGACTAAAGGTCTATATAACGTCATCGATACGCTGCAGGGTGCAAATGGTCCTGTTATTCGTATCGACGGAAAGTCCTTAATCAATTTGTCTTCCAATAACTATTTGGGACTGGCAACAGATCACCGCCTGATTGATGCTTCAGTTAAGGCGTCGCAGACATACGGGGCAGGCGCAGGGGCTGTGAGAACAATTAATGGTACGATGGATCTTCATATTGAGCTTGAAGAAAAACTGGCCCGTTTCAAAAAAACGGAAGCCGTTATCGTGTATCAATCGGGATTTAACTGCAATATGGCTGCTATATCCGCGGTAATGGACCAGCATGATGCGATTTTATCAGATGAGCTGAACCACGCTTCGATTATTGATGGCTGCCGCCTGTCGAGAGCCAAGGTGATTCGCTTTAAGCATTCGGATATGAATGATTTAAGACAGCAGGCGAAAGATGCCAAGGAATCCGGTCAGTACCATAAAATTATGGTCATCACCGACGGGGTTTTCTCCATGGATGGTGATATAGCAAAGCTGCCTGAAATCGTGAAAATAGCAGAAGAATTCGATCTGATTACTTATGTGGATGATGCCCACGGTTCGGGCGTTCTCGGAGCAGGTGCGGGAACCGTGAAGCATTTTGGATTGTCCGACCACATTGACTTTCAAATTGGTACTCTTTCCAAGGCGATCGGCGTTGTCGGCGGTTATGTGGCGGGTAAAAAACAACTGATCGAATGGTTGAAGCTGAGAAGCCGTCCGTTTCTGTTCTCGACATCGCTACCTCCGGCTGCAATCGCTTCTTGCAGCGCTTCTGTCGACATTTTGATGAATGACAAAGAGCTGATCGAGAAGCTGTGGGAGAACGGCAATGATTTGAAAAATGGCTTGAGCCGGCTTGGATATGATGTAGGCCAAAGCGAAACGCCGATCACACCTTGTATCATTGGCGATGAAGTAACCACCCAAAAATTCAGCAAACGGCTTTATGAAGAAGGCGTTTACGCCAAGGCAATCCTGTTTCCGACGGTTCCGAAAGGAACCGGAAGAATACGCAACATGCCGACAGCTGCCCATACCAAGGAGATGCTCGACCAGGTGATCTCCGTTTATGAGAAAGTTGGCAAGGAAATGAAGCTGATTTAGCTCATTCGCGGGAGTACATTTCGGGAGGAATGTCTTATGAACAAGATTTTGGTGACCGGAGCACTGGGCCAAATCGGTTCTGAGTTAGTTGTTAAATTACGTGAAATTTATGGTGCGGATCACGTCATTGCTACGGATCTCAGGTCATCAGCCCACGAAATTACCCGATCGGGGCCATTCGAGCTGCTGGACGTGACGAATGATAAGGCGATGTTCGAAATCGCCAAGCGGTACGAAGTTGATACCGTCATCCATTTGGCTGCGCTGCTGTCGGCTACCGCAGAGGAGAAACCGCTGCTTGCCTGGAATTTGAATATGGGTGGATTGATGAATGCACTTGAAATATCCAGGGAGCTCGGCTGCCAATTTTTCACTCCAAGCTCCATTGGATCTTTTGGTCCTTTGACTCCGAAAGACAATACCCCTCAGGATACGATCCAGAGGCCCAATACGATGTACGGCGTGAACAAAGTGTCCGGCGAACTGCTTTGTGATTATTATTTTCACAAATACGGCCTGGATACTAGGGGACTGCGATTCCCGGGTTTGATATCTTATATGACGCCTCCCGGCGGAGGAACGACGGATTACGCCGTGGAAATTTATTACGCAGCCGTGACGGCTGGCCGGTATACATCTTATATCGCCAAGGACTCAAACATGGACATGATGTATATGCCGGATGCCCTGAACGCAATCATCGATTTGATGGAAGCGGATTCTTCCCGGTTGATGCACCGAAATTCATTTAATGTCACCGCAATGAGCGTGGATCCAGAGGCGATCGCTGCAGCGATTCGGGATGAGCTTCCCGGCTTTATCCTCGATTATGACGTTGATCCGAAGAGACAGGCGATTGCCGATAGCTGGCCGCATTCCATTGATGCGACGGCAGCGAAAACAGAATGGGGATTTCATGCTCGCTACGACCTGAAGGCCATGACGAAGGATATGCTTTCACATCTAAGCGAGAGACAAATGCTTCGCAAGGCTTAAAGTTATTATGAATTCGATCGAAGAGTGACATCACTAAAAAAAGCAAGAAAGGGGAATTTATAAAAAAACTGTCGAGGGACAAGAACATTGTGTCATTACGGATTAGGTATCTATCTAAATAGCATCATGATGAAGATCATGTGGCAAGAAAAAAGCACATGAATTTAAGAATTCGCGTGGAATAACGTTTTTTTTAAAAATAAGTTTTTTTCTGGTAAAGGCCAATCAATCTGCGCCAACATCGGGACGCGAATATGTGCTTAGGGGTTCCACCTAAGATCGTGAATGCAAATTTCATAGGTACAAAAAGACACTTGCTGCATTCAAGCTCAACATCATAAAGGAAGCAACCGATTATTTGCTATTTTGGATTAAGATTAATTTTACAAAATATGGATTATAAATAATCTTCGGTTTAATGAAATCAATTGTATGTAAGTGAGAATTTATACTTAACGGGGATATTCTGCTTTGTAGTGGTGGTAATTACCCATTAAGCAAGTTGATTCAAAGTATGGTGAAACAGGCGGGCCATCCTACCAACCTGAACTCTCTCGGCTACAAACATTATTCTATGCCTGCCTAGTTCTGACAGATCTAAGCAGGGAGTCGAGCCAGATCAGATTCGGCAAGAATAGCCTTTCTGTTCAGATCATACTAGTTTATTATCAAGTATCCTTCAGCAAGTCAACCATGTTAGAATAGTGAATTTCACTCAGTTGCTCGATAAAGTTATCTACCCTGTAGTTCTCCGGTTCAACTATCCAGAGACAAATTACTCCTACCAATCCAGATATCATGTATTCGATGCCAATTTTTATCTTCTCATCGTGGCGATGATCGCCGATTCCCGAAAAAATGATCGTTTTAAAAGCCTCTTTCAAGTAAACGGAGAAGTTTGGATAAATATTTTGAGTGATCATTGTCTTAAAAAATATCATATTGGCTTCAATATCGTCGAAAATCGTTTTTAACATGGTAGCAAACATATCTTTATCCATCTCATGAATTGAACTCACTTCCAGGCTTAAGCAAGCATTTAAACTCTCCACGTTTTCCTGAAATAACTTCTCCATGAATTGAGGTTTATCTACATAGTGCAAATAAAATGTGTTGCGATTTATCATCGCTTCTTTGGCAATGTCCTGCACAGTAATTCGTTCATAGCCTTTGGTTTGTACTAATCTCAGAAACGCTTCTTTAATGGCTTTCCGCGTTTTGAGAATGCGCAGATCCACTTTATCTTTACCCAATTCGTGCTTCCCCTCCATAAATAATAGTCAGATTTATCAAAAATGATGTTTATTTAACACATTGAATTATATCGACCATTGAGTCTTTTAATTGTACGTTTTACAATTACAACTGTCAATTGAACTCACTAACTCATTCATAAAAGGAGAATCATAAATGAAAACACTGGCGATTGTTGGTGCAGGTAAGGGATTAGGATTATCTATTGCGAAGAGCTTTGGCAAGCGCGGCTTCCAAGTGGCATTAGTTGCAAGAAATGCTGCAAAACTGCAAGATATGGTGGAGGAACTGAAAGCGGATGGTATCGAGGCATCTTATTTCGTAGCAGATATTTTTAACAAGGAACAGATTGAACAGGCTATGACCAACATGAAAGAAAAGTATGGTCAGATTGATGTGTTGGAATTCAGTCCAACAGCAGGCAATTATCCTCCCACTTCTGTATTGGAGTTAACGGCGGAGAACGCCAGGGATGCATTTGAGGCGAATGTGGTTAGTGCCATCCATGTCGTCAATGCTGTTCTCCCTGATATGCTCGCTAGGAAAGAGGGAGCCTTGCTCTTTACCTCAGGATTATCCGCCATGTACCCTGTGTCCATGATGGGGAATATCGGTATTGCTCTTGCAGGGTTACGCAATTATGTTGCTAATCTTCATACTTCATTGTCTGCTCAAGGGATTTTTGTGGGCCACCGCTCATTAGGTTTATTGATCAAGGAGTCAGGTACCGGCGCAATTAATGATCCGGATGTAATTGCAGAGATGTGGTACCAGGCCTATGTAGAGAAAAACGTATGGGAAGAAGAGTATCCTGAGGGGGTTACCCCCGATACCATTCTGTTTTAACATTGGTGATGATTTCAGCAGGTCATAACATACAGTTGTAACCAAGTAGATGAGCTTGAGAACTAGGCATATATTTTGTGCTAAGAAACGCTTGAAAGAGATGAAGAAGCCGCTAATTTAGCGGCTTTTTTGTTATGGCTTTAGCCAGTTGAGTGCGTGAAACGCGCGAAACAAAAAACCACCCGCTATGCGGGTGGAGGGATCGAGGGTTTGACCACCAAGACCATTCCGATAAAATTGAGATGTTCAGGCTCAAAAGAAAGGAATGGTCTTAGATGGCAAACAAGAGCTATAGCCTAGCTCACACAAAGTGGATGTGCAAATACCACATTGTATTCACCCCGAAGTATAGACGGAAAGAAATCTATAATCAAGTGAGAAAAGATTTAATCGAAATTTTCAAACGTCTGTGTAAGTACAAGGGAGTAGAAATTATAGAAGGTCACATGATGCCCGATCATGTTCACATGTTGGTAGCGATTCCACCGAAAATGGCAGTCTCCACGTTCATGGGATATCTAAAGGGGAAAAGTTCACTAATGATATTCGAGAAGCATGCCCAGCTCAAGTATAAATATGGCAATCGAAAGTTTTGGGCAGAAGGGTACTATGTGAGTACAGTGGGTCTAAATGAAGCAACGGTAAGAAAGTATATTCGTGAACAAGAAGCACATGATCAAGCGTTAGATAAGCTGAGTGTAAAAGAATACGAAGATCCATTCAGCAGTAATCGGAGCAAAAAGAAGTAAAACCAGTTTAACTGGTGAGTGAAAGTGACAAATAACACTGAGCCTGAACAGCCCTGCTGTCAGGCTAGCGTCTTTAGGCGCAGTTTGGCAACAGGGGGTTATACCCCAAGAGCAAACCACCCGTTGGACGGGTGGTCCTGATTTTTCGGTACAAGTTCTTGTCCCGAGCCAAAGACAAGAACTTGTACCGATGACAAGACAACGCAAAAAAGATCACTTCATTGTAGAATATAAGAATTATGAGATGGGCGGGAATTGTACATTTTTTCGGGGGAAGTTCTTTATTATGTGTACTAGGAAAGAATAAGCGGGGCTTATACAATAACATTAGAGGTTGTAAACGCTTGCTTTTAATTCTGAGGATGCAATCAATGAATTACCGTAATCCCGTACATGAAGTATTTTATTATTCCAATACCAAAGGAGATGCCTTATGAATCAACAACAACTACCTAAGCCCCACCAACCGCTCGTAACCCACATCTTCACTGCTGACCCGTCCGTCCATGTCTACGAGGGAAAAATCTACATCTATCCTTCCCATGACCTCGATCATGACGAGCCGAGCAACGATAACGGCGACCAGTATAAAATGGAAGACTATCATGTCCTCTCGATGAACAACTTCGATTCCCCGGTGGTTGATCACGGCGAAGCATTGCATCTGAGAGATATTCCATGGGCCTCCAAGCAGCTCTGGGCACCAGATGCCGCTTATAAGAACAATACCTATTACCTGTTTTTCCCGGCACGGGATCATGACGACATCTTCCGTCTGGGTGTGGCAACATCAGAGTCTCCGGCAGGCCCATTCATGCCGCAACCGAATTATATGGAAGGCAGCTTCAGTATCGATCCGGCCGTATTGGTGGATGACGACAATCAGTCATACATCTATTTCGGCGGACTCTGGGGTGGCCAGTTGGAGAAATGGCAGACCGGCAGCTTCGTGCCAGATGCAGAAGGACCTGCTCCTGACCAGCCGGCGCTTGGACCGCAAGTTGCACTGCTTAGCGACGACATGCTGTCCTTCCAAGGCAAGCCTGCCGAGATATCGATTGTCGATGAAGACGGGAATCCGATTCTGGCTGGGGATGAGGAACGGAGATATTTTGAAGGCCCATGGGTGCATAAATATAACGGCTATTACTACCTGTCCTACTCTACAGGAACCACGCATAAGCTCGTATATGCGATCGGCAAGAACCCGATGGGACCATTCACGTTCAAGGGCGAGATTCTCTCTCCGGTTATCGGCTGGACAACCCATCACTCCATTGTGCAAGTTGAAGACAAGTGGTATCTGTTCTATCACGACAGCTCCCTGTCGGAAGGCGTCAACCACAAGCGCTGCGTTAAATATTCGGAGCTGAACTACAACGAAGATGGAACGATCCAGAAGATCAATCCTTATCCGGGTGCGGAGTAAGTTAGCTGGTTAGCGGAAACAGATAAGATTACAATATAAGGCATAATACATGAGGCAGCTCCTGACGGGGCTGCTTTTTTGATAGGAGGAGGATCAGTTGTTTCACTCAAACTTGGAGAAAATCTCTGCTGAACAAAGAATACTTCAGCAGTATACTGATTGAATTAATAAATTTATCTTAATTAAACATAAAGCCTTCTTTCCTTCGGAGAGAAGGCTTTATGTTTAATTAGAATTTTGTTGACACACATATATCCTAATGGCTTTATCCAGTTGAGTGCGTGAAGCGCGTGTCGACGAGTTTTAGTAGGGAACTTCTTTTCCTGTCGAGGGACAAGAAAATAGTCCGATTAACGATTAGATGAGTATCAAAATAAAAAAGCTATATAGAGGAGAGTGGGCTTTAACTTGGGTCAGTAGCGCTACAGGGAAATACTTAACCCATAGAAAGGGATGAAATAGTTGTTTACTTAGATACGTATTGTGTCTTATAATTTTCACAAAGATACATATCGTATCTTAAAAAAGTTTGTATCGCACAAGTAATGTAAGGGTGCTCGCATCTTGGTTCCAGTTTTTGTAGAAAGAGGGGACGACCGATGGAAACGAAAAAAACACCTTGACAGGCACTGGAATTAGAGGTGCTGGATGTGCAGCAAACGATGGCTGGCTATGGATTCAGGCAAATTGATTGGATCGAAGAACATGATGCAGACCTATATGATCCATCGTCCTGATGATCATACTTCAAATTGAAAATCGTATTCTTGCTCAAAAGGTCGCCTGTGGGCGGCTTTTTCGATGCTCAGACGCGGGACAAGAACATTGTACCATTCCAAACCAAGACGACTATGATTGATATTGAGCAGCAGCTAAATAAGGCGTAGCCAGCCTCCTGTTGATGTAACATTCGTTCGAATACGTTGCGAAATTCGTTACGCCGCTCGACAAACATTGTCCAATTGAGGCCTCCACGAAAAAATGATTTCTCCAAAAACGGCTTATACAGACAGTTCATAATATATAACGGAACCTGTTCTTTCAAATCCAGTGGTTGAAACACATGTGATGCATCATCGTAAACGGCTCTTCTTTTGTCAGCTTCAAATGGACGGGGGTGAAGGAGTCAAAAAATACTCGTTTATTATGTTAAAGAGGTTCTACACCATTTATAGCGTTGTGAGAGGGGAGTGATCATTTTGAATACTTCTAAACAAATGATGTCTCATAATTCCAATGATCGTTTTAGTAAACTTGGAATTTATAGCGTCCAAAGTGTCTTTATTATTCTGTTCTTGCTGTTAACCCCTGTCTACTATTTGAACAAATGGGACTTTAAACGTCACAAAAAGCGGAATCCTTTCTACACCAGTAAATTGGTTCGATTGCAAGAGCGTTATCCGATTTTCTACGAATTGGCCATGTACGTTCAAAATTTTCCTATTCCTCGTAATGTTTACAAAGTTTTACCCCCTTTAAAGGGCGATGTTCTTCAGGTGGGCTGTGGTACAGGTTTATTGAACAAGTATCTTCGCAAGCAGAATGATGTTTGTTTTCTCAACATGGATCCGAATATAAATGCTCTAAAACTTGGAAAGAAGTGGGGAAGGTTTAATTCTTATATCCATGCTTTCATTGATAAACCGACTTCTTTACCTGATCATAGCTGCGATATGATTTTGTTTGCAAGAAGCTTTCATCACATTCGCTATCACAAAAAAGCCTTCATAGAGAGCTGCAGACTGTTACGTGACGGTGGATCTATCATTATTGCGGACCCGGTTGTTCTCAAGTCTCTTTCAGGTTCTGTAACGGACGGTGGTTATATGGCGAACTCTTCGATTGATGGTGTAATTTGGAGATTTACCAAAGAAACATTAATTACTCACATAGAGCGCTGTCTTCCTCCTGAATTAAAGATAGAATCAGTAACCGAAACGAGACAAGTGCATGTAACGAATTATAATTTATTTGTACCTCAGACAGATATCGTAGTGGTACTGCGAAAAAGGGAGGCTGTAAACAATGACAACTAAATTTATTTATGGTGTTTGAAATCTGCAGCATTATTCAATGTTTATCCGTTGCTCAGCCAGAAACATGTCTTGCGGATAATATAGGTAAAGGTATCTCTCCACAGAGGTGCCTTTTTTTGTTTTTAGGAACCAAGTCTTGTCCCAAGCTGAAGACAAGATCATTGTGTAGGCTGCAACGTTTGTCGTGTCAAGGGAAGATGAGTTGCACGGGAATAACGGCGTTCTTAGGAGAATAGATATCATCCATTTGTTCACGTAACAGCTTTACGGCTGTTCGTGCCATTTCCTGTTCATCCTGCTGCACATAAGCTACGCCTGAAAGATGTGGATTATCAAAAGATAGCAAGTCGATATTTGAGTGAACGTTCAGAAGACTGATAGCGGCGGATGTAAGGCGTGCTGTTTCTTCAGTCAAGGAAAAGGCTGCCGAAATTCCACTGTGGTTCTGCAAGAAGTTGCTTACATAGTCCAATGCTTGCTCGCTGCGTAGAATGTCGAGAGGGATGTGACACCACAAGCTCTTGTCAATCGAGATGCCTTGATCTGTGTACGCCTGCTCAAAGCCGAGCGTACGATCCTCGACGGCTGTATTGGCATTTTCAGGTGAGATGAGCGCAATCTGCTGATGACTCTTGGATAACAAATGGGATACAGCTTTATACGCACCGCCGTAATTGTCGGATGTAATGGTGTACGTCTCAATGTTGCGCAGATAGCGGTCGATGAACACACACGGGAATTTATCGAGCGACAGACGCAGTAATGATTCGTTATACTTCTCATCTTCTGTTGGAAAAACGATCAACCCCTTCACACCGAGCTCCGTTAGTGTGCGAATGACGTTTGATTCGATAGAGGAGGACTCGCGCGTGATGCTTAGTACCATGCTGAGGCAGGCTTCTTGTAGGAAGTGTTCCGTGTAGTCAACGAGCTTCTGAATGACACGGGTTCTCATCGTCGGAATGATGAAGCCGATGAGCGGCATGGAGCACGCGCTGCTTGGGGATGGCGAGAAATTGATGCTAGAAACAACAAGACTAGAAGAGACGAATGAGCCTTTGCCTTGTACGCGTATAATTAATCCTTCGTCAGCTAGTAGGGTTAGGGCGTTCCTGACGGTTATTTTACTTACTCTGAATTCGTCCATTAGTTCTTGTTCAGAAGGAATGCGGTCCGTTGGCCGAAGCTGCCCTGATTTAATTTTCTGTATAATATTTTCTCGAATTTGTTTGTAGAGCGCCAGCTTTTTCAAAGAGTAGCATCTCCCCATAAACTTTATGATTTTATAATCAATTGGTTATATAAAGCTTATTTCATATATATTATAATACGGCTTGTAAAGCGCTTACAATATGGAATCTGAGAAATTGTTGCGAAGGGGTCTTTTCTTTGAAAGGTTAGAATTATGTTAAGGATGGTGGTGCCAAGATGGATTGTAACCGCTTAAATTAACAGAACTAACCAGTCAGCCGACTTTTCAAATGCATAACAAAAAAGAGAGGATGACGAACAAATGAAAAAACGCAGTGCTTTAATCTCCATCGTTACACTCCTTATTATGTCACTTGTTTTTACTGCATGTGGTAATCCTTCTGGTTCAAAAACGGAAACACAGCAATTAGGCGCTAATGCCGGTGAGAATGCAACAGAATTATCATTTTGGACATTCGCAGATTTGCACGGCAAGCATTTGGATAAAATGCTGGGGTTATGGAACCAACAGAACCCAGACAAACAGATTAAGTTGAATGTAACGGTTATGCCTTACGATGATATGCACAACAAGCTCTTATTGGCAGTTACAAGCGGAAAAGGTGCTCCTGATATCGCGGATATTGAGCTTGGTCAATTCCCTAAATTCTTGGAAGGTGACAACGTTCCCCTGGAATCTTTGAATGATGTATTTGCACCATACAAAGACGTTGTTGTTTCTTCACGTGTCGAGATTTACTCCAAAGCTGATCAGGTTTATGGCTTTGATTATCACGTAGGTGCTACGCTTGCTTTCTACAACACTGAAATTCTCGAACAAGCAGGTGTTGACTACAAGACAATCAAAACGTGGGAAGATTACAAACAAGCAGGTATCAAGGTTTACGAAAAGACTGGCAAGTACTTAGGTACTGCTGATACATCAGCTTCGTGGCAAGCATCGCTGCTACTAGCTCAGCAAAATGCCGATTTTACAGATGAAAATGGTAATCCAAAAGTGAACTCGCCTGAAATGATTAAAGCGTATGAAATGTTAGTCGATCTGCAGAAGAACAATGTTATTCATACGATCCCTGGCGGACAACCCGACACAGAAGAAGCAAAAGGTGAATATAACAAAGGCAACTACGCAAGTGCATTGATGCCTGAGTGGTACATGTCCCGCTTTGTAAACGAAATGAAAGACCTTAAAGGTAAGTATGCAATAGCTCCATTGCCTGTATTCGAAGAAGGTAATCCTCGTTCCGTTGGCTTAGGCGGTACTGGCACAGTTGTTACTAAGAATGGTAAAGACGTTCAGTTGGCAAAAGAATTTGTAGCCTTTGCTAAGCTTTCGAAAGAAGCTACTACAGAAATCTGGAATACACTTGGATTTGACCCAATCAACATGGAAGTATGGAAAGATGATGAAGTTACGAAAAACCCTGAAAATGAATACGTCCAATACTTTAAAACAAATGCATTTGATACTTTGAATGAAATCAAAGACGAAATTAGAGCGATTAAGTCCGTTAAAGCTTCACCAACCATCGGCAATATATTCAATACGGTTACTTTGAATGCTATCTTTGAAGATGGCCAAGACGTGAAGGAAGCGTTGGATGAAGCACAAGCAGCAATTGAACAAGAATTGAAATAAATATAATAAGTAAATGATTTGATTAAACCTGTCGGCAGGTACAGTGGTCGGCAGGTTTAACCATAGTCAAGGGAGATTGAGAATATGATAAAGAAATTTGTATACTCTCAAAAAGTTGCACCTTATGTTTTTGTATTGCCATTTATACTCATATTTTTAATATTCTGGTTTTTTCCGCTTGTAAATTCATTCGTAATGAGCTTTCAAGATAGGATGCTGGGACAGGATCCTAAATGGATTGGTGAAGCAAATTATTCGAAATTACTCACTGATAAAGTGTTTTTGACATCTATTAAAAATAGCATTGTGTACATGTTAGGAACCTTAGTGCTGTTGATTCCTTTTCCCATGTTATTCGCCGTTATGATCAACAGTAAGTTAATGATGGGAAGAGAGTTTTTTAAATCTTCTTTCTTTCTCCCTGCATTGACATCTGTCGCAGTTGCGGGTACCATTTTCCGCCTTACATTCGGTGAGATGGAAGGTTCATTAATGAACAGTTTCCTAGGTCTATTTGGTGTGGAGCCTATCAAATTTTTGAAAGACGGAAATTGGAGTATGGCAGCACTGTTAATCCTCGCATGTTGGAGATGGACAGGCGTTAATATGCTTTACTATCTATCGGGTTTGAAAAGCATTGACAATGAATATTATGAGGCTGCTTCAATTGACGGTGCATCTGCTTGGCAGAAGTTTAGAACGATCACAATGCCATTATTGAAGCCGACCACGGTATATGTTACCACAATTAGTGTTTATGCAGGTTTAGCAATGTTTACCGAGAGCCTGATGATGTTCAACGGTAACAAATCACCCCAAAATATTGGCTTAACCATTGTTGGATATCTGTATAGACAAGGGATTGAGCAGAATAAGCTGGGTTACGCAGCTGCAGTTGGTATCGTTCTGTTAGTCATTGCTATGGTTATCAATTTAACGCAGTTGAAATTTAGTGGAATGTTCAAAAAGGAGGAGGATTAAAGTGGGCAGAAGTCAGACGAGGAGTGATTTCATCTCTAGAATAGTAATTATTTGTTTATTCATTATACTATTCGTTATAATTATGATCCCATTCTACGCAGTGGCCCTATCTTCCTTTAAACCAGGTGAATCATTAGTTAGATATGGTCTTAACCTAAGTTTGGATTTTGAAATCATGAGTTTTGATAATTTCATCTTTCTGTTTACTGGAGAACATGATTATTTTGTGTGGTTTTGGAACAGTATGATTTTAACAATCGTTCAAGTGGTTTTAACACTTTTTGTAAGCGCATTTGTTGCATATGGTTTTGCAGCATATCATTTTAAAGGTAAGAACTTCCTCTTTATATGTGTTTTGCTCATTATGATGGTGCCTTTCGAAATACTGCTGGTTCCTTTGTACAGCCTAATTAATGATTTGGGAATGGTGAATAGCTATACGGCAATCATTCTGCCCGGTATAGCCAATGCCGCGACAATATTTTTCTTCAGGCAATATCTACGAAGCATACCCAAAGAGATTATTCAATCTGGGCGGGTTGATGGCGCAAACGAGTATGCGATTTATTTCAGACTAATTATGCCGATTATGAAGCCATCGTTTGCAGCAATGGCCATATTGAATGGTATGAATAGCTGGAATAATTTATTGTGGCCATTCATGGTGCTCGGAGATCAGAGTAAATATACACTTCCAATCGGTTTGAAAACGTTGTTAACTCCTTATGGCAATAACTATGACTTATTGATCGTGGGCTCCTTCTTCTCCATCATTCCAATTTTCATACTATTCATTGCTTTTCAGAAATATTTCATAGACGGTATGACTGCAGGCGCTGTTAAAGGGTAATCTATATTATGATGAAACAGGTGATAAGATGGAAATCCAACAACGAGCGTCACACGACATTCAACCATTAATTGAACAGAGAGCTGATCCTTTTATTTACAGACATTCGGATGGTTATTATTACTTCGTAGCATCCGTTCCGGAGTATGATCGGATTGAAATCCGTAGAGCCCAGAACCTTGAGAAGCTTGTTACATCAACTCCTGTAGTGATCTGGAGAAAGCGCGAGACTGGTATCCTTAGTGCTAATATTTGGGCACCAGAACTGCATTTTATTGATAACAAATGGTACGTGTATTTCGCTGCCGCACACACGACGGAAACGAATGAAGGCTTGTTCGACCATCGGATGTACGTGCTAGAGAATGAAAATGCCAATCCGCTCGAAGGCATTTGGACGGAAAGAGGGCAGGTTCGTACCGAGTGGGAAAGCTTCGCCCTCGATGCCACTACCTTTGAGCATAATGGAAGCCGTTATTACGTATGGGCACAAAAGGATCCGAATATTGAAGGTAACTCTAATCTGTATATATCTAAAATGAGCAATCCGTGGACGTTGACTGGGTCGCAAACGATGATTTCGATGCCGGAATATGACTGGGAGATCATTGGTTATAAAGTGAACGAAGGCGCGGTATTTCTTCGCAAGGGTAATCGGGTATTCCTCTCTTACTCGGCTAGCGCCACCGATTTCAATTATTGCATGGGCTTACTTGAAGCCGATGCGGATGCTGATTTGCTCGATGCCACCTCATGGCGCAAGTCGCAAACAGCGGTTCTCTCGACAGATGAGAGTATCTCAATGTATGGTCCCGGTCATAATTCCTTCACGGTGTCAGAGGACGACGAAGAGACGCTATTTGTGTTTCACGCAAGAACGTACAAGAACATTATAGGAGATCCGCTGTACGATCCGAATCGCCATACATTTGTGACGGAGCTTTTGTGGACGGCTGACGGCAGACCCGATTTCCGCGGTTCTGTTGCAGCACTTGCACGTTCTTTACAATGAACGAGTGTCCCAACAAGGTTGGTTGATGGATTTGAGTTCGTTTATCCAACTTGCCAAAGAGAGACAGTTAGAACATCGAAGGCACCCTACTGGGTGCCTTCGATTTCGCTCTACAGATAATACTTCGAACCGTATCATAAGGGCAGGATAGTTTAACAAATAAGTCGAAGAGTTGAGTGGGACTAACCTTGCTTAAAGAGGAAAGAGATAACGTTAAATTATAAAAATGTTGTTCACACTTAAATTAACCATGAATTAACCAAAAGTGAGGAAAAAATACTTGTGATAATTTTGGGTTTTATCGAACAAATAGCTTTAAGTAATGATGTTGATGTTCGAAATGTTGTAAGTGTATCAGTTATGACTCGGTTAGGCGACGATACAACAGTTCGGACTAACGACTTGAAATATCTAGGGGAACAAACAAATGTATTGTCTAAAGAAATTGAGGCGAGTTATGGAAGAAGTTGCAATCTAAAGATTCGGGAAACGATAGCTCAATAAAACCGAGGATAGGGCAGGTTATAATCAAACTGCTTAGCGACTTTTTTTATTGTCGAGGGACAAGAAAATTGTGTCATTTCGGATTAGGTAGATATCTAAATAGCATCATGATGGAACTTTCATGGCGAGATAAACACAACTCGAGAGCCTGTGTTATATTTATTAATAAGCATACCAAATAACCTTCCAATCCGAGCTCAATTGGAAGGTTATACCATTATTTCATTATACCGAACGGAACGATTTCTTACTTTTCAAAATGGCATACAACCAATGAACTAGCTTGTTGCGGTCGCGTGTGGGGGTTCGTGTGCAGTACCGACACCAGTGACTGCTCCGATATGTGCTGCATGTATTGGTGCATATGCACTTCTTGGTGGTGGTGCTATCGCTGGGGCAGTAGCTTGTTTCAATTACCTGTGAGGTGATTTGATGAACAAGATTTTAGCGATCTCGGTTTTGGGGATGGGTTTAACTGGTGCTGTTTTAATCATCTCAGTTGCTCTGTTGTTTAACTCTCCAATAGGCAATGTGTTGAAGATGGTTACCGCTGCTTCAGCAGCATCGTTTATTGTATTTGCTGTCTCGGCTTTGGTATTTCGTCGGCGATTAGATGCTGAAAAAAGAGAGTAATATATTTATACTTCCTCACTTTAGGACGAATGATTCCCAGTAGCAATCCTAACAAATGTTTCTACTCAAGAAAAAAAGCATCTCCTCCAGGAGATGTTTTTTTCTGCTTATCTTCAGAAAATAATGAAATATATCTCCTCCAACATGCATTCTCCCCTACAAACACCCATGCCAGAAAATAGAATCTTCTGTTTTATAATATATAGAGTTTATTTCTATTGAGCTGTGTCCAGCCCTACCTCAAATTTTCAGCAGCCCTCACCGGCAAGCCGGTTAACTTTACCCTTGCTTTCGGATCTACTCCTGTAAGTGTTTGTGGTCCAGCCTTTTTTGTGACAAGGGTTTGGGAGAGCGGCGGCGAGACGTTTGACAGTATAAGTCTCTGTTAGCCGGGGAAGCAGCAGCTATTGGAGAACTGTTAAGACGGGATCGGAATCTTTTTGATCCAAGCGAATTACATAGACATTTAGGATGGGAACTGTAATGTTCAGTTTTTAAGACACTTTAGACTCATGGCCAGCTCCTGCATCTGGCCTTTTTTTCTTCAAAACCCGAATGTTTAAAGCGTGGCCAATTGAAAAAAACGACTCTGAGCCGAATAAAGGGGAATATCCCATATAGGATAATAAGGAAAAAAGAAGAGGGAGTTGTTATGAGGAAAGATAGAAATACCGGAATGTTACGTAACGTGGATGCCTTGGGGCGTATTGTATTACCGATGGAATTGCGGCGTACACTTGGGATTGATATTGGCAATCCTTTTGAATACTTTGTAGAAGAAGATGAACGTCTGATATTGAGGAAATATCGAACCCAGGAATGTATGTTTTGCTCTTCCACGGAAGGGCTGTCCTATTTCAAAGAATATTTCATGCTTTTTATTTTATTGTCGCGGGACACAAACATTGTTCCTTTCAAAGTCGCTATTATAGCGGTTTTTTTGTTTTAAGGAACCAAGTTCTTGTGGACAAGAACTTGGTTCCATTGCCGAAAAGGACAAGAACATTGTGTCATTCCCGATTAGATTATTATCTAAATAGTATCACGAAGGAGATCATGTGACTAGATAAAAGCATACGAATATCAGTTGTGGTAAATAGCGTTGACCGACGCAATACTCACCCCCGCGACGGCCGTGGTCGTTCTTTTTGTCTATCTACGGGAATGAAAACTCCCCGTAATATTGATTTTTTATTTTTACCCGGGTAATATTATTGATAAGGGAACGAAAGAGGAGGAATTACATGCAGGTTTCACCTAATAATTCAATAAGCTGCACTGCCTTTGTAGAAAGAGATTGTTTCGCCAAAGGTACATTACAGCATGTTGTTATCACCGTTAAAGAGAATTTAGAGGACAGTAAATTTGTACAATTGCTTATTTTTAATGATTTGACGGGTAAACCACTAGATATTGATTTCCGTGGAAACACAGCTGAGGTGCTTGAGCGGTTAAACAGCCAAGCTGGACATATACCGGATACGAAAGAACATGAACAACCTGCTCGCAGGGTTGGCCGTCCCAAGCTAGGAGTGGTGTCTGGTGAAGTTACTTTGCTTCCTGGACATTGGGACTGGCTTAAAGCTCAACCCGGAGGAGCCTCCGTAACGCTGCGAAGATTGATAGATGAAGCTCGCCGCTCGGGGGAAAACGAAAGTAAAGTTCGCACAGCACAGGAAGCAAGTTATCATTTTATGACTGCAATGGCGGGCGATTTCCCTCAATATGAGGAGGTTTTGAGAGCACTGTATGCCGGGAATAAAGATCACTTTTACGGATTAATAGATGATTGGACAACCGATATCAGAGACTATATTAAGACTTTAGCCAAGTGTGCATTCATACAGGAAGAGAGTTAATAGCCACGTAAACGATGTGCACAACTTCAAATCATGTATCTTACTTGGAAGGGACTGGACATCGAACTGCCGCCGTTGAAGAATCTCGACTATTGCACATAACAGAGTTACCATAAAATTAAGTTTAAGGAGAACATAACAATGAATCTGTTAAAAGTTAACGGCATAGAACTCGCCTATGACAGTTATGGCAGCGAAACGGATGAAACCATGCTGTTGATCGCGGGGCTCGGTACCCAGATGATCCGTTGGACCGTTCCATTTTGTGAAATACTCGCGGCTCGGGGATATAGAGTTATTCGTTTTGACAATCGGGACACAGGTCTATCCACACACTTTAACCATCACGACACATTGGATTTTGAAGCACTTGCTAAAGCACTCATGTCGGGACAACTCCCGGTTATTCCATACACACTTGATGACATGTCTGATGATACAATTGGATTGCTAGATGCCCTGGGGATAAAAAATGCACATGTCGTTGGACGTTCGATGGGCGGCATGATTGCCCAGCTTGTTGCCAGCCGATATCCGGAGCGTGTTCTCTCTCTTACTTCCATCATGTCAACAACAGGAAATCCCGAACTTCCACCAACATCGCCTGATGTAATGGCGTTAATGACTCGGCCAGCACCGAACCCAATGGAGGATGAAGCAGGATACTTAGCTCATAGTGTAGCTTTTGCCAGACGTATTGCCGGTACAGGTTATCCATTTGAAGAGAACGAATATCATTTAATTATTCGAGAAGAGGTTCAGCGAGCTTATGATCCGGGGAGTATTGGGCGGCAAATTGCAGCTATTGCAGTTTCTGGAGACCGTCGTCCACAACTGGAAAAAGTGAAGGTTCCATTCTTAGTAATCCACGGGGTGGAAGACCCTATGTTTGTGCCAGCATGCGGACAAGATACGGCTCAATCCATCTCTGGTGCAGAATTCATGTTACTTGAAGGCATGGGACATGATCTGCCGGCACAGTTGTTTGAAACTGTTGTTGATGGAATCGTACGGACAGCCCGACGCAAAGGATAGCATGGTGAAATGTCCAGGGACAAGAACATATTCCCATTGAAGCCGCTATTTTAGCGGCTTTTTTGTTTTATCGGTACAAGTTCGTGTCCCGAGCCAAGGACAAGAACTTGTACCGATTGCCGATTAGGTGTATATCTAAATAATCAGCATATGCACTTATTTGGGAGCACCTATAAGAATAATGTTACATTAATTAAATCCAAACCCCCGAGTTAGCTGTCTATATAACAGGAGGTGAACGACAATGATCGATGCACAGCAACAAATCAACGCCGCACAAAACGGAGATCACGATGCCTTCGTATCTCTTATAAAGGATCGAACGGATAAGCTGCACCGAGTGGCTCGCCATTATGTACGGGAGTCCAAAGATGCGGAGGATATCGTTCAGGATGCCCTGGTTAAGGCTTATGAGTCACTGCAAACTCTGCAGCAAGCCGAAGCGTTTGAGAGCTGGCTTACCAGAATTGTGGTGAACCGAGCGCTCAATCATTTGAAGAAATCCAAGCGTGTTCACCTGAGCGAAGACCCGCAGGCGCAAGAGCCAGTGGTCGTTAATGATATCGATCAAACCCTGGATCTGGAGCGTGCATTGGCCAGTCTGAATCCGAAGCTGCGTCAGCTCCTGTTCTTAAAATATAAGAAGGACCTGACCCAGCAGCAAATCGCCCATCTCCTGGATATGCCATTAGGTACTGTAAAAACACAATTACGGAAGGGGCTGGAACATTTGCGCAACGAAATGGCTCAAGATTTTCTCGAACGAGACCTGGATACATTACGCCTGCAGTTAAGACAACAGGCAGAGCACCAGTTTGCCGTTTCACCGGATTATGATCTGATCGTCAATGACTATCAAGAGAACACCGGGAGGGGAACAGGGAAGGGAGAAGCGGGATTCTTATGGGTTAAAACGGGGAGTGATGACGCCGTTTCTGCCACGCTCTCCAGGAACGGCAACTTGCTAGACTATGCCATTTCCTGGGCCTCATTGGACAACGAGACACGGATATCTGAGGAGGAGCTCAAACAGCAGACAGAGCAATTCCTGGAAGATCATTATCCCGGCGCACTGCGTGATTTTCCGTATTGTGAGATGGAGTGGATGGAAGGGATGTTTGTGTACACACGACAGCAGAAGGCGATGGGGCTGCCACTTCCTGAGACGGGATGCCTGATTATGGTTCATCCCAGCGGTCGCGTGGTCGGATTTAGGTACTATGGAACCGTTCCAGGGCCAGCACTCCCAACCATGATCACACCAGAAGAGGAACAGATGGCGTGTATGAAGGCGAATTTTTTGCTACATGTGGAATATTGCGTATTGGACAAAGCCGTGTACACGGATGGTGACGATCAGGTCCATCTTGTTTACGCCCCCCGAAGTAGAGGGCTAATCTATACTGCATCATCACAGGAGGAAGTTCCGACAGCCTATAGGGCAGAAGCTGTCCCCTCTGACCCAAGAACTCTGGACGAGTGGCCAGGTGAGTTCCCGCCCGCACGAAGCCTAGAAGAGTGGATTGGCGTAGACAACGACCAATTTCAGTTAGTACAAGACGACAATATTGGCTCGAACACCAAGTTGATGGTGTGGAAGCAACAGAATGAAGAGCGTCCAGCCAAGAATGACCGGTCTTGGAAGGCCTATTGGGCTGATCAGATGGAGGGAGCGGTCAAGGCGCGAGTAGACAGCCAAACCGGACAACTGATTGACTTTGTTTCGCATGGTAAGCCAGATCAACTAGCTCCACTAACCTGGGATCGAGACGCATGTATAGAAGTCGCTATGGAATATGTCCGAGGACTAGCAGCCGAAATGTTGCCGTATCTCAAGCTTCTATCTGAAGAGACCGACGACGAAGATCGTTTGGAAATCATTCGCTTTGGTGTATATGTTCAAGACGTATCTGTCAGGGATGAATGCTATCAACTAGCTGTTGACCGCTCTAATGGGAGGGTCAAAAGTTTGATGTCCCCCTCCATAAGGCCAGAACAGTTAAAGAAGCTGGAGACCGTGCCTTCATTTGATTACCAGACAGCTATCCTCCGATGGACGGCACAGGCCAAGCTGCGTCTGCAATGGGAACGGATGCACAATGCTAGGGCGGAAGAGGCCCCGTACGAACTAGTGTATCGAATGATTGGTAGCGAGCACGAGCGGACGCCCGAAGTGCTTGATGCGCATACGGGGAAGTTATACGAAAATACTTTTTACTGACAAACAAAAACATCTAGCCCGAAACTAAGGGCTGGAAGGCATTCAAAAGCCTGCGGACGTAGAACAGCATTTTAAAAATAGACGTTTAACACAACGTTCTATAGAAAAACTTGTTGAGAAATATGCAACAGCCTTTGGAAAGCCGGCTTTGAGAGTCGATCAAACCGGCATATTAATTGTGTCCATTGAATTTTAAAAACGCCGAACTCGGAATATGAGTTCGGCGTTTTAGCTAGATTATACGACGGAGGGGTGGGAGTTAAAACTACAAACTCATGTCGAGGGACAAGAACATGTACCGATTACCGTAATGGACAAGAACATGTACCGATTACCGTAATGGACAAGAACATCGTCCGATTGCCGATTAGATGTGTACTTAAGTAAAAAGTACATAAGCCCTCATTAGTACCAAATATTTTATATAAGAACATTCACATTAAAATATATTACTTATGTAACATTTCTCAAAGAAAGACTCTTAAATTATAGTTCTCTTTTTTGTCTCAGACTCTCAATAAAAACAGGTAGTTATCTGGATAAAATTAATTGAGCGAGTAAATGAAATAATAATTGCTTCTCGATCGTGTATGCGATATATTGCATATAAGAATAATTGTAATGAGGATGAAAACAATGCCAATACCTAAAGATTTTTCCTTACCAGTCCGTATGTCCGCAAAAGAAAGAGCCTTTTCTCAGATTCAACGATGGATTATTGATGGAACACTGCAACCAGGTGAAAAGCTTATTGATGCGGAAATGGCTGAAT
This sequence comes from Paenibacillus sp. FSL K6-1122, assembly GCF_037977015.1. NCBI lineage: Bacteria > Bacillati > Bacillota > Bacilli > Caryophanales > Paenibacillaceae > Paenibacillus > Paenibacillus sp. FSL K6-1122. The sequence goes on from NZ_CP150272.1 coordinate 3,973,703, forward strand.
CGCTTGGAGTCAGCCGGACACCGATTCGGGAGGCATTTCAGTTACTCGAAGTTCAAGGCCTCGTGTCCATGCATCCAGGAAAAGAAACAAAAGTAACGAATATTGAGAAAAACGATATTTTTAAGATGTATTCAACGATGGCTGCTCTTCAGGCCTTAGCTGCTGAAATCACCGCCCAAACTATTGTTCCAGAACAGATCGAGAAACTAAGATCCATAAATTTGGAATTCGCAAGTTCTATTAAAAATGGACAAGTTTATCAGGCTATGGAGGTGGATGAGCAATTTCATAATTATATTGTGGAGCTCTCAGATAATCCTTATGTAGCTACATTTAATACATCTCTTCAGATTCACATTAGGCGGTTTAAATACGTATTTTTAAAACAACCTATTACGGCTACACTAGCTTCAGTTGAAGAACATGATCAGATTATTAAAGCTTTTGAAGGCAAAAATAGCAACGATGCCCATAATTTAATGAAACAAAATTTTATTCGACCGATGCAGGAACTGAACGAAATACTTTGAAATGAGGGAAGAAACATGGAAAATAAAAAAGATCTTCGCATTCGAAGCAAGGTAATCAGTGAAGGTGCTAACCGGGTACCGAACAGAGCGATGCTGCGTGCTGTTGGATTTCAAGATGAGGATTTTAAAAAGCCAATGATCGGAATAGCAAGTACGTGGAGTGAAGTAACACCGTGTAATATGCACATCAATGATTTAGCGGTGCAAGCTAAGCGGGGCGCACGTAATAACGGCGGTGCTCCACTAATTTTTAATACGATTACCGTTTCTGATGGGATCTCGATGGGGCATGGCGGGATGTTGTTCTCGCTACCAAGTCGGGAAGCTATAGCTGATTCGATTGAAATTGTGACCGGAGCCGAGCGTTTTGACGGCGTTGTTGCAATCGGTGGGTGTGACAAGAATACGCCTGCATGTTTGATGGCTATTGGACGGATGAATATTCCTTCTGTTTATGTATATGGAGGAACCATTCAACCTGGTAATCTCGACGGTAAAAAAGTGGATATCGTTTCAGCTTTTGAAGCCGTTGGGCAATATCAAGATGGAAAAATAACAGATGAACAATTGCATAAGGTCGAATGCAGTGTTTGTCCAGGTCCAGGGGCTTGTGGGGGGATGTATACCGCTAATACGATGGCCGCAGCTGCAGAAGCAATGGGTATGTGTTTGCCTGGTTCTTCTTCGACATCAGCTATCTCAGCGGATAAAGCATTGGAATGCGAAGCAGCCGGTAAGCAGGTCATCTCACTTCTTGAACAGGAAATCTACCCAAGAGACATTATGACGAAGAAAGCATTTGAGAATGCGATCACCGTTGTTATGGCTCTAGGGGGATCAACCAACGCATTTCTCCATCTGCTAGCTATTGCGCACTCCGTAGAAGTGGATTTAACCTTGGATGATTTTGAACGAATTCGCTTGCGTGTTCCTCATTTGGCAGATCTGAAGCCAAGTGGTCAGTATGTCATGCAGGATTTGAATGATATTGGTGGTGTTTCCGGGGTAATGAAGCTATTGCTCGCTGAGGGATTACTTTATGGGGATTGCCTCACCGTAACTGGTAAAACGTTGGCGGAGAATTTAGCGGAAGCTGCTCCACTACAGAATGATCAAGAGATTATACGTCCACTCAATAATCCGCTTAAACCAAATGGACCACTGGTTGTGCTTCGAGGAAACCTAGCTCCTGAAGGCGCTGTTGCCAAAATGTCAGGCATGAAGATACAACAGTTTTCCGGGCCGACAAAGGTGTACGATAGCGAAGATGAAGCGACAGAAGCGATCATGAATGATGAAATTCAAGAAGGGGACGTATTGGTCATACGCTATTGTGGACCGAAGGGTGGACCAGGTATGCCTGAGATGCTTTCCGTTACAGCACTCATTGTAGGAAGAGGTCTCGGGGGAAAAGTTGCTCTCATAACAGATGGTAGGTTCTCGGGTGGCTCGCATGGATTTGTAGTCGGCCATGTATCCCCTGAGGCACAAGTAGGTGGACCGATCTCTTTGCTCCAAAATGGAGATATTATCACCATTGATAGCGACATTCAGGAAATTAAGGTTGAAGTGCCAGAAGAAGAGTTGGCCGCTCGAGCGCAAGCTTGGGTACAACCGCCACTGAAAGTGAAATCCGGTGTACTTGCCAAATATGCTAAATTAGTTTCCTCTGCTTCAAGAGGTGCAGTAACAGATTTGATGGAATAGACAATTAAACATTGATGCTACATATAAAATGGGAGGGGAGAAGCTACTACAACGAATGCATGAAGCGCGCTAAACAAAAAAAACGCCAGCTTTAGAGATCAAGAATGTCGCAAGAAAAAGATGAAGAATTTAGTTTCATCATTTGAAAATGAAGTGCACCCCCTAGAATAGACATTGGAAAAACCCCTGAGTTTAGCCGATGAAATTCTGGGGGGTGTATTTTTGCTTGTACCGTTTCTCGACTTTCATTAATTGGGGGTTGGCTACGAATAGCAGGCAGGTTCCGGCTAGTGTTTGGATGGTCTAAATCTCGAATGAGTAAATATTGCCAATGCAAGTCGCTAGCCCGTTAGGCAATCCAAACTAGCTGCTTTCAATATTAAATTAAACTCTCGAAGAAAGGGAAACAGAAAAATGTCGAGGGACAAGAACATAGTCCGATTACTGATTAGATGAATATCTAAATAGTATCATGACAGAACTTATGGCGAGACAAAAGCACAATTCGCTTTCTGAAACCAAGAACTCAGTTCCATTGCTGAAAAAAATGACGCTGTCAAAGGTGAGTATAGTTATAAAGTTCTTGTCAAAAGAAACTTGGAGCCATGAAATTTATAAGGGTTACGGGTATACGAGCTCCTAAAACGAAACCCTTTTACTTATGTTCAAAATCTAATCTGAAATAACCCTGTATTCTGGTCCCAAAATGGAACAAGAGTTGTCGAGGGATAAGAATATGGCACGATTAGGAAAATAGCTAATCGGTTTTCCCTAGCTAATTCATGCATCTATCGCTCAGGATAGTGTAACTATGGCGATACGAAAAACTGGAACCGCAATCAATATATATTCGCAGATAAGGTTTCTTTTAAAACATCTTCAAATATAAAAAGAAAGTTATCTATTCTAAATAAGAATTAGTACTTTTTTGCAAACAATTTAATGACCATTCTTTATAAAGAATGATGCAAACATCAGTGATTGTTGGACAAGATTCAAATTTTTTTCTTCTATTATAGATCTACTCTCATTTGTTCGTTAGTGCAGTTCAACATGTAGTGTTTTGATTCGGTCAGATAACAGGTACAGGAACATCAATTTGTACATTGCGATTGATCTCCTTAATGTACAAATTGTAGATAGGCGCTGGGGCACGTTTAATCTGTCAGCCATTAAACTATTTGAGCAGAAGAACTCGCATATACAAAACAAACATGAGGAGTTGCAACCGGGCAAAGTTCCTTAGAAGTATATACAATGCTAGTGCGCGCTCCTCTGGTATCCTATACTTAGCAGCTATCATAACAAATTCTCGATGTTGGGTAGGATCACCCCCAGAAACAAGAATAAATTATTCTTCCACATATTACCTTGTTGATCGCTAGAAGGGAACCACAAACGGTTCATCTTCGTTTACTAGTTCAACTGCGCAAGTTCCAAACAGCCCTTGGAAATGCTCCAAGTCTTGTTCGGAAATTTTTGGATTATTGCTATATGTGTAACGATAGAATTCACAAATAGCTTTCTCCTTACATCTCTAAGTCTAAAGAGATGTATATTCTTTCATAGAAGATTGTGGTCTTAATCCTCTTTGTCTTATGCTGCTAAATGAGATACCGCATAAAATAATAATCACTCCAAGCCATTGAGACCAACCTACTAATTCTCCTAGTACAAGTGAAGACATTATAACGGCCATGGGTAATTCAGATGCGGTCATAATTGTACCCATTCCTGAACCGATATGGGGCATACCTATGGAGTACAGAAGTGGAGGCAATACAACGCCAAAAACTCCGAGAACTAATCCATATGGACTCAATCCTGCCAGCACATCCAAGTTGAATAAGAAGGTTGGATGGAAAACCACAAAGACAGTAATAACAGCTCCAGTTGAAAGAAGGGCGCTTTTCAATACGGGCGAAGTATCTTTCGCAACAGAACCACTGAGGAAAATAAATAAAGCGAAAGTTGAAGCAGCCAGTAGTCCCCAAATTGTTCCTTTCCACGATAACGAGAGATTTCCTTGAGAAAAGACGTTAGCCGCTAGTAGGGAACCGAAAAGCAGTACACCAATCGAGATTAGTTTGCCCCCGGTAGGTTTTTTCTTCTGAAGGACCCATTCATATAATGTCCCAATCCAAACAAACTGAAATAGTAAGACAATAGCTAGAGAAGCATTTATGCTCTGTAGTGATTGATAATAAAACATACCTGTCAGTCCAAAGGGGATTCCGGATAATAGAAGTTTTGTAATTTGCTTGAGAGTAAGGCTTCTCTTTTTGACAAAGATCACAAATATCCAACTTAAAACTGCACCAAAGAAATATTGTGCGCCAGTGACTTCTGGTGTTGAAAAGCCAGCGTTATAAGCCAGTTTAACAAATGTGGAAAGGATGCCGTAACAACAACCTCCCAAAAATACAATAAGTGCATAATGCCATAATTTCATAAATATTCCTCCTTTTTTGCATACAAAAAAACCACACAAATGCGCATAGGCATTCGTGTGGCGAAAATAGAGATCACTCTCTAGAAAAATCCACATCCATCGGGTTTTAGTATTTCGTTCATTTCGGTATCAGTATAAAAGCAAAGGTTTGTTCTTGTCAATAACCTGTGACAGAGAATGAGGATAAAAGTCAAAAGGAAACCTACACCTTCAGTAACAGTTGAGTACATAGTAATGTGCTTGTATAGCAAATATTCTAAAATTCATATGGAATATGTGAACTAAATTTTCTTTCATATATGAAATGTAAGTATGGTCATGTGAATACCTTTTTATAAGTCAAGTCCTAGTAAAAAAACACTTGCATTTTTTGAAAAAAGTGTTTTATTATTGTCCGCAAAGAGAGCTTGTACATCAACTGGGTTGTGACTGTTCAATCAGGCAATACCATTTCTGGCCAGAAAAGACGTACTTTTTGCTAACTTTTCACAAAATTTGAAGGCTGTTGACAAATTTGAAATTACTAAAATAGCCTTGCAGAATTGAGCGTCGTTGTGCAAAAAAACAGAACGCTGAACTTCAGCATGGAAATGATGTTTAGAGTCTATCCACTGGACAGCCATACAGTTTTTTTGATGCAAAGTCACAGCCAGAGAGGAAGAGCACTCATGAATTATGATCAGTTGGCCAAGGAGATTTTGTCTCGAGTTGGCGGTGTTGAAAACGTTAACAGCGTTGTTCATTGTATAACACGATTGCGATTTCAATTAAGGGACGAAGGAATGGCCCAAACAGAAGAATTAAAGAAAGTGTCTGGGGTCATTACGGTCATGCAAAGTGGCGGTCAATACCAAGTTGTGATAGGGAATGAAGTTCCGGATGTATATAAGGCCATCACTAAACTTGGAAATTGGTCTGTAGAGGGTGAAGAGACTTTAAGTTCCGATGAAAATAAAACAGCCAAAGGAAATATCTTCAATCGTTTTATTGATATGATTTCAGGTGTTTTTCAGCCATTACTTGGTTTGTTGGCTGCGACAGGAATGATTAAAGGGTTCAACGAATTGTTTTTGTCTTGTGGATGGATTTCGGAAATATCTGGAACGTATCAATTGCTAAAAGCAACTGGAGATTGCCTATTTTACTTCTTCCCCGTATTTTTAGGGTACACTGCAATGAAAAAATTTGGTGGGTCGTCCTTTATAGGAATGGCTATAGGGGCATCACTCGTTTACCCAACGTTATCGAATTTAAGTGAAGGGGACCCTCAATACATTTTGTTTGGAGGGACAATTTTTGAATCTCCAATTCATATTACGTTTTTGGGTCTGCCTGTTATTTTAATGACGTATTCCTCCTCAGTCATACCCATCATTTTAGCTTCGTTCTCTGCATCAAAATTAGAAAAAGTTCTAAAAAGAGTTACACCACAAGTGGTACGAACGTTCTTGGTTCCCTTTTTTACGATGCTTATCATTGTCCCTGCTACTTTTTTGGTAATAGGGCCCATATCTACATGGGCAGGAAATTTAATTGGAGCGGGCGCTACTGAAATTTACGGATTTAGCCCTATTTTAACGGGTATAATAATAGGCTCCATGTGGCAGGTTTTGGTTATTTTTGGACTTCATTGGGGAATCATCCCCATCGCGTTGCTGAATATTGGAACACTTGGATCAGATCCAATTATGGCGCTTTCTTTTGGAGCTTCATTTGCGCAAATCGGTGTGGTTCTAGCGGTTCTGATCAAAACTAAAAATCAAAAAATAAAAGCATTGAGTGTACCAGCATTCATTTCTGGGATTTTTGGCGTCACGGAGCCTGCTATATATGGTTTAACTTTACCCTTAAGAAGACCATTCATTATGAGTTGTATTGCCGGAGGTATCGGTGGAGGTCTTTTGGGGTATGCTGGGTCAAAATTTTACATTCTTGGAGGCCTCGGTGTGTTCGGCTATCCTAACTTTGTAAATAAGGTAGCCGGTATTGATTTCAGTTTTTATATGTCACTCATTGCAACTGCCGTCGCCTTTATTTTTGGGTTTGTCTTAACCTACTTTATTGGTTTTAAAGATCCAACAGAGACGATATCAACCAATATTGCTGAAAAACAAGAATTCGTTCCTAATACAAGTCTATTAAATGACCAACCCTTTGAAATCGTTAGTCCGATGACAGGTACTGTAGTTAGACTCCAAGATATTAAGGACGAAACTTTCGCAGGAGAGTATATGGGCAAAGGGATAGCCATCCTCCCTACAACGGGACGTGTTGTATCTCCAATAAACGGCATTGTACAAACGATTTACCGTACGAAACATGCTATTGGCCTTATCAGTGATGATGGAGTAGAAATACTCATTCATATTGGACAAGATACCGTTCAGTTAAAAGGTCAGCACTTCAATTCATTCGTGAAAGATGGGGATCGGGTTAAGGTTGGGGATGTCATTGTAGAGTTCGACTTGCTGGCGATCCAGGATGCAGGTTATGAAATGGTAACCCCCATTGTTATTACAAATACGTCCATGTATCACGACATTGTAGGAATTGCAAATGACAGGGTAGATGAAAAAGAACCGTTACTCAAAGTATATGCACAAAAATAGGGAGGTAATTGGATATGTTTAATAAAATCAATAAATTTCCGGATGGTTTTCTGTGGGGTGGTGCTACGGCTGCCAATCAAATTGAGGGGGCATACCTAGCTAATGGTAAGGGACTAACGACCATTGATCTGATGCCGAAGGGGCCTAAACGTGATCAGGTTTCGATGGGTAACTTAAATTCGTTTGAACCCGAGGAAGGCGAGATTTATCCTTCACACGAAGCTATCGATTTTTATCATCGTTATAAAGAGGATATCGCTCTTTTTGCGGAAATGGGCTTCAAATCGTTTCGAATGTCGATTTCATGGGCTCGCATCTTTCCCAATGGTGGCGATGTAACCCCGAATGAAGCAGGATTGCAATTCTATGATGACGTGTTTGATGAACTTCTGAAGTATAATATTGAGCCTGTCGTTACTATATGTCATTTTGATTTACCTGTGAACTTGGCGAAAACGTATGGCGGTTGGAAAAACCGAATTATGATTGAGCTATTTGAAAAATACTCCAAAACATTGTTTGAACGCTATAAAACCAAAGTGAAATACTGGATGACATTTAACGAGATTAATATGTTATTGCATCTGCCTTATACAGGAGCTGGCATTATTTTTGAAGAAGGAGAGAATAAACAACAAGTTCTGTATCAAGCAGCGCATCATGAACTGGTTGCAAGTGCTCTGGCGGTTAAGGCTTGTCATGAAATTATTCCTAACGCCATGATCGGATGTATGTTGGCAGCTGGAAATGTGTATCCATACAGTAGTAATCCAGAAGATTACTGGGAAGTTATGGAGATGGAACGAGAGTCCTACCTCTTGATTGATGTACAATCTAAAGGGGAGTATCCCGGATATGCAAAACGCTTTTTCATCGAGAATGGAATTCAACTTCAGTTTGAGCCTGGAGATTTGGAAATTTTGAAGAAATATACAGTGGATTACATTGGTTTTAGCTATTATTCGAGCCGTTGTACCAGCGCTGATCCTGAAATACTGAAGAATTACACAGATGGGAATGTATTTGGTTCTGTAATCAACCCTTATTTGGAAACCTCAGAATGGGGATGGACAATTGATCCAAAGGGCATGCGGATTACTTGTAACCAGTTGCATGAGAGGTACAATAAACCATTATTTATCGTAGAGAACGGACTTGGTGCGCAAGATACTCTTCTGGATAATGATACCGTTGAAGATGATTACCGCATTAAGTATTTAGATCTTCACTTTGCAGAGATTGCTGAAGCAATAAAAGACGGAGTTGATATTATAGGGTATACAAGTTGGGGACCGATCGATCTTGTGAGTAACGGTACCGGCGAGATGAAAAAACGGTATGGGTTCATTTATGTCGACAAAAACAACGATGGCTCTGGCACGCTTCGAAGAATCAGAAAGAAAAGTTTTCATTGGTACAAAGACATTATTGCTAATAATGGGGCAGGGTATTTCCTTGATTAATTGATCGGTAGTATTCGCGTGTTAATTTAATGAAGCAGTATGACAAAAACATTTCAAGTATGTGTGCTAAATAAATACTTGAGGGGAAACAAGGCAGGCCACATAAGAGAATCTCTATATGTGGTCTTCTTTTAACTCCAAAAGACTTTGAGATGTATAATTCAATGTCCTCAGATCAATGTCGGAGGACAAAAACATTGTTCCATTCAAAGTCGCTATTATAGCAGCTTTTTTGATTTAAGGAACCCAAGTTCTTGTTCCAAGCTGAGGAAATGAGCATTGTGTCATTTTGGATTAGACAGTCACCTAAATAGTATTATGATGGATCTTCTATTGCGAGATAAAAGCCACATTAATATAAGACCTCGCTTGATTAACTATTTGTATCCGGAACTCATCAAGTTCCATCGAATATCACTATTTAGAAAATGAAGAAGTGTTGGCTGACAAATACGTTTGCCCATATTAACATGAAAGCCCAAACGTAATATTTTATACACCTCAATCTGTTGCGATGCTGATCAGAAGAAGCATCCAGGATGATTAAAAGAAAGTATTACAAAAATCAGTTGAAGCATATGTGAAGAGATTAAATTTACAGAGCCGTTAATCAGTGCAATGATGATTAACGGCTCTTGGTTGTGGCAAAAAGATAAGAAGAGGAAGGCAATGGAACATTGTTCTTGTCCCGAGCCAAGGACAAGAACTTGTACCGATTGCCGTATTGGACAAGAACATGTTCTTAGGAGAAATTAATTAGACAAGATTTGTTGGGATTGGTCTTCAGGGGATGCGAACGATGCTGACAATTTGGTGCAGGAAATGCAAGGAAAGTTTTTTATTTACGATAGTATTTAACTCGAAGGGAGGGAGAACGATGGATTGGTTGGAGAGGATGAAAAGTTCAATCGATAATATCGAAACAAATTTGGAGAACAATATCTCATATGATGAAATAGCGCAGATAGCTTGTTGCTCTACCTATCATTTTCAACGAATGTTCCCTTTCATTAAAGGAATCACGTTATCCGAGCACATCCGACGTCGTCGTTTGACATTAGCGGCTTTTGAACTGCAGGCAAACGATGCGAGGGTAATCGATGTTGCTATGAAATATGGATACCAATCGCCGGAAGCGTTCGCACCGGCGTTTAAGAATCTCCTTGGGACTATGCCGATATCTGCGCGCGATAAAGGCGTTTCCTTAAAAGCCTATCCTCGAATGTCCTTTCATATCTCAATAAGAGGAGATGTCGAGATAAATTACTGGATAGAACAAAGAGGAGCTTTCGAGATGTTCGGCGTTTTGTCTTGTGAGTCAGGATTTACAAATGTCATTTACTGATGTTCCTCAGTTCCGTAAGAAATGTGATGAGGACGGCAGTATGGATCTAATGAACGAGTTACTATGGCGGTTTGGTAATACCGTGCTGCATGCTGCCTTATATGACCATATGTTAAACGTTAACGGTATTGATCTTGCTTATGACAGTTATAGCGATGAAAAGCATGGAACCATTCTGCTGATTGCCGGGCTGGGAACACAAATGATCCGATGGACTGTTCCATAAAGCGTACGTATGCCCAATCTATGGATATCAACGGTCCGGTTTCTTTACTCAAAGGAATATTCAAAACGATGTTACAGGCCCACGATCAAAGACATGTAGATGAACATACGGAAGAACGAACGATGTTTATTCCTACTGGAAAAGTAACAACGACGAAGTTCAATTTGACGGAAGAAGACCAGCGTTTCTTACTGCAATCAGGACATGTTACAGCAACGAAATTTCTGGAAAGTTGGAATTTTGAAACGTACAAGAATAAATTCAGACAAAATCATGCAATCACACCGATGGAACTTTACTTTGCAGAACAGCAGGAGGGACATAAAATTTACCAATAACTATGATTTTCCCATGATGTATAACATAAAGAAACCATCATGACCACTCGGTGAACGGGTGGTCATGATGACTTAACATTGCCTATATCCTGCCTATTTAGAATAACGGATAGGGGGGTCATCCAATATCATAGATCCCTTTTTGCTTAACCAACAGCCTTCTTTATTACCCAGTGTACATTGATCCCCTTTAGTTTGCTTCGCAATAACTGTACTAGCTAGACCCTCTTCAAGTTCCTCTATATTCATCGTCGCGCCTAATGAAATAAACTCATTTCCATCACGGAGAAGAAGTGTCGGGTAGCTGTTTACTCCAAGGCGGTGTACTTGGGCAAACTCTGCGTGTGCCTCGGCAATTGCCGCTGGATCATTCAGTATTTTCATCACTTCATCAGCATCAAGGTTTTGCTACAGCGCAATTTTAAAGTAGTCTGTGGATTGCTAAGGCTTAAGCCATCTTTGAGGAAAGGAAGCATTTTATATGGTTCTTGCTAGCTTTGATCCGCCAGGTAATTTGGATGACTATAACAATATTTTAAATCAGCTTGAGGCATGGAGTGAATACATCAATGAAGTATTCACTTCTGCTGTTCAAGAAAATGAAGATGTACTTAGCCAAGGCAAAAGTCAGTTCTATAATCCTTTGGGGGCAAGTATGTTTGATGCGTCAGAAGATGCGACCATTGCATGGCCAGCTTTCCCCAAAATCCTATCTGAAGATTCAATGTTAACATGGAGGCAGGCAATGGCAACTGCCGACAAACGTCCTGCACCAGGAGAGTCTCGAATTCATGACGAGTATTTGGAATGGTTTGTGGAATACGACGAAGAAAGTAATAAAATTAAAAGAGTGACATTTACGTGCGAGGGTCCAGAATATTGGCAGGCAATGGCGCATGGACACCCATTTTCATCTATGAATTGGAGAATTAACGCTCTTGGTGATAAACAGAAAGTTCTTGAATTATACCGCCAATATGTTTCTCCTAATGTACAGCACGATGATCTGTTCCCAGAAGGCCAATATGATCCTTTGAATAAATGGAATACGAGTCATGGAGCAATGACGCACCCTGCTAATACATTAAGTGCTGAGATTAACTTGGCAGCTGATGCGACCAAACTTCGGAAAAATGGTGAAGGAGCGATAATTGGCGATCAGAATGAACTAATACGTTGTGCTAAATATGGAATTGAGAAGCGGGCAAGTGACCCCCTGATCGGTGGCGAAGTTAATGCACTGGCACGACAGGGTGCACTGATTACTCTGAAGAATCCTGTCGGGCTCTACATGTCTGAGCCGAACACAAGTGGTTGGACTTCACCTGACAACAGCGATCCACTAGATTATTGGAAGGTAGTGCGTGGTGGTCCAGGGTTTGCGGTAAGAGCTGTGTATGAGGTGCCTTTGAACAAAGAGTTCCTTGTTGGTGATATTGAGATTGGAGGCAGACCTATTGAATTCGGTGGGCAAATTGCTGAGCACCTTTTTGTCAGATTGATCGGCTCATATTCCCGCCTGGGTGGAGAAGCCAGTGAGGCCCAAACGTGTACTAATCAGGGTATGACTTCCCAAATGATAGCTGAGTCGGATATGGGAGATGAAACACTAGGAATACTGAGAAACCGTAGGAGGGAGGTTGGTATAAATGGTAGACGGGCTGGAAGAACCATTACTGGATATCAATGAGATAACAAGGTAATTCGGTACCTGGTTTTAATAAGGACTACCAGAGATTTCTATTCTTCGATATTTTTGAACCCGTATTGGCAAAGCGGTGGCTTAGTTATTGGACCCCATATGTCTCGACGGCACAAGGAGTAATTCAGTTCAACCGGCTTTATCAATTAATGCGGGAAAGACGTGGCGAAGAGCCTGACGGGATCATGGCAACGTGGTTGAAAAAAAGTAAAACTACTTATATATAAGAAAGGCCTATATACATATGTACAAAATACGAGTTTTGTGAAACAGTACTAATGATTTAAAAGCTGCACAGTGATTTTTACCCCTGTACAGCGAATTCTTTATATTTTTCGAATTAGTCCCAAACTACTTCTGTTCCTGCTACAAAGTCATGAATCGCACGTCGATCCTCACGCAGACCGACCATAAAAGCACTCACAATAACTCCGATACCCAAAGTTAATACGTACACAAGTCCAGCTACAACAACTCGCATCAGCATCGTACCAATTTTTGGCGGTTCGTGTGTATCGTATTGGCGGATTCGAATTCCACATATGCGTTTGCCTATGGTTCGACCATACCAGTAAACTGGTAATAAAATTGAGTATAACGCACTAAGTAGCTTGGCAATCGGCTCATCCGTATCAAAGTTACCCGTCAGCACACCTGCAATAATCACTAACGGAATTGAAATAATAAGACTATCCAATACACCTGCTCCTAATCTAATCCAAAAACCTGCTTTATACAAAATGCTTTCCTCCAAACTACAATTTTAAACTAAATGGCTAATTTACTTCATGAACTCCCTTCATTAAAATATCTAACTTTATGTACACAACCCAAATAGTATAACAGAAAATTTTACCTTTTTACGATAAAACTCCTAACTCATTTTAATTGCATCCTTTGTGAATTTTATAACAAACTATCGAATTAACTTAACCGCTGTTCATGTTCACTAACTACTTACTCTTACATAATCCTTTCTAACTGAGCCCCTAATGAAAACACCATAATAATTATGTAAACCAAGAAAGCTACTCAACATTTGTTAAGTAGCCTTCTGTTCGTTCTGCATCTGCCCTCTTCGCCAAATCTTATTCTCCACAATGGCATAAACTAAACCGGCGATGGCAAATATCCATATCGATGTCATTCGGTTCAGATGGTATCCATTCACGAAATATGGATTGTACATGAGATCAAAAACCCACAGCCCGCCCCATCCAAACCCAATCATATAGATGAAAGTTCTCACCATAGGAAAGCATACATATTTCCGCAACAACCATGAGATCGGGCTAATAATAACAACATAAAAAGCGACTAAATAGTGACCGAATCCCAGGATAAGCGAAAGAATATATATTAATCCCCCTGCATTGCGTAAGCCGTAATACTCTGTCGTTGTAATATGGTACCCTTCAACCCTTTCAAGAACGAGATATGCAGTCAAGCTTATCCCTATAAATATAAGTCCTAATACCATGTACCGTTGAACCGCGTTCACCAACATCAGATCACCCCAATGTCTAAACGCAGCCAGAACCGCTCAAGTTACATGATTTCGAACAAATTCCACAATTCCACAATTAACATAGGCGTTGTTAGGTTCTGTTAAAAGTTAAATTTAATCTATCGTTTCAATTGCTCTAATCCAACGACTACTTCTGTCCTTCCAGAATCATCGTACCCAAACGGTCCATAAGCTCCATTCTCCCCATCGCTGTGTACGAATAATTGTAATTATCGACATTGGAGATTTTATAGATCTTTTCATTTTTCACTGCGTTCATGTTATTCCAAACCTTGCTGTCTACCATCTTATTCTCGCTATTCTCCATTAATAACAGACGATCCGGATTAACGGTAGCCAAAGCCTCCAGTGCGATCTGTTTACCGCCCCAGCCCTCTGGATCAGGGATCCCCTCTGTGCGCTTGAGGCCCCATTCACCGTATAACATCTCAGCTGCCCCTTTATTGGAATAGATGACTAGGTTGTTTGGATATGTCTCAATTACGGCAAAGGATTCACCATGTACAGCCGCCTCCAGCTTTTGTTTCCACTCTGCAGATTTCGCATCATACTTGGCCAGATATTCATCTTTCTTGCTTTCTTCTCCAAACGTATCTGCCAAGAATGTCAGGCGTTCTCTCCAATCATAGTAAGAGTAAGGCAATGCAATTGTAGGTGCAATTTTAGATAAAGTTTCATATTGATCCGTGTTGAAATCCTTCCCCAAGATGATCAGATCCGGATTGGCTCCTGCTATTGCTTCAATGCTAAACGGTGAACCATACCAGCCCAGATTAACGATATCTGCACTCAGATGATCCTTAATGGTTGGTGTGATTTCCTCCGGGTTACCGTAATCCGCGCTCATCGTGGCCACAGGTGTTTTCCCAATGATCAGTAGCTCTTCTGTAGAGCCGGATAGATCAACAATGCGCTCTGGATTCAAAGGGATCGTAATCTCTTCTCCATTTGGGTTAGTAATCATTTTGGTCGTTGCTTGTGCAGTCCCCTCTGAGGAGCTCGCCACTTCATTGGTCGTCTGGGTCGTTCCACAGGCCGCCAACGTGAGCATACAGCATAGTGCAATCCATACAGGAATTCGTTTAAACATCGTTGTCATTCTCCTTTTATGTCAGTTCATTAGCCACATGAGGCTTATTTGCTTCAGTTTATCTATCTCATCGAACTCATTATTATCCGTTCACTTTTACCTGCCAGCCTTCTGCATCCTGTTGTAATTGCCACAACCGAGCGTAGATGCCTGAGTGATCTAACAAATGCGCATGAGTTCCTTGCTCTACGAGCTGACCATGGTCCAATACAAGGATCTGATCGGCATTCTGAATGGTCTTTAATCGGTGTGCAATCAAAATAACCGTCTTGTCCGCGACTAACTCATTAATCGCTTGCTGCACTGCGGCTTCGTTCTCCGGATCAAGTGAAGCGGTGGCTTCGTCGAGCAAGACGATCGATGCATTTTTCAACAAAGCACGTGCAATGGAGATCCATTGCTTCTCCCCACCAGATAACGTCGATCCACCCTCGCCAACGAGCGTATCGTACCCTTGAGGCAGACTGGAGATAAACTCATGACAACAAGCTCTCCGTGCTGCCTCCTCAATCTCGAATTGCGAAGCATCTTTCTTTCCTACACGAATGTTGTTGCCGATCGTATCCTGGAACAGATACACGTCTTGGAAGACCACAGAGATATCCTGCAACAGCTTCTCGGGGTCCATCTGATTAACGGGTCTGCCACCAATGCGAATGGTGCCTTGCTGTACATCCCAGAAGCGGGCAATGAGACGTGTGACTGTACTCTTACCACTACCGGATGGGCCAACCAAGGCAGTAATGGTATGCGGCTCAATCGTAAAGGACAAGTCTTTCAAGACCGGCTGCCGGTCATCATATCCAAAGGTCACCTGGTCGAATGAAATCGCCTGATTGGGCTGTACATCTCCCGTTCCTGCCATCTGGGCCTCCTGCTGCACATCCATAATGCGTCTTGCACTATATGCTGAGTACCGCATCTCCCCATAACTCATCAGTACAACCGTTAACGGTTCGAATACCTTTGTACCTACCAGCAAAAATAACAGAAATACCGGTAAGGACAACTCACCACCTGCAAGCAAATAACTGCCCACCAGAATCATCCACGTCATCCCCGATCGTGCGAGCAACATCGCGCCCATGATCATCGGTCCCATGATACCTTCCAACCGAATGGAAGCTGATTTCAATTCGTCAAAAGAACGACGCAGCCGTTCAAAACGTTTGCCCCCCATATTGTGGGCCTTAATCTCACGAATACCGCTCAGATACTCCTGCAGTCGACTGGCGGCTTCGTTTTTGGCTCGAACATGGTTCTCACTCAGTCGTGCCTGAATGGAATCCGTAAGCCATAACAGAGCCACACCTAAGGGAACCGCAACAAACATGGCTACGGCCATTCTCCAATCCACCAACAGAAGTCCGCCAAAAGCAAGTACCGGAAGCACAATCGCGCTGATCAGCTGCGACAGATTGTGAGAGATCGTATGCTCGACCTGACCATAATCACTCAGGATCAGATTTGTCAGATCCCCAGGATCACGTTTTCCGAAGAATCCTAACGACAGATGGCGAATATGTTCGGCCAGCTTTAACCTTCCTGAGGCCGCGAGGCTGTATGCTGCCCGATAGGTCTTGTCATAGAGCGAAGCATAAGCCACATACTCCACCAGAAGCCAGGCAAACAGGATGCAGCATACAACCCACATTCGGTTGATATCCAGTCCTTTGTCTGGTCCAGCGAAAGACTTATAGATCGTATTGAATATATCCACAAGCAGCGCCGCAGGAACAATCTTTGCAATCCCGTCCAGAATCGCTGCAATTACCGAAGGTAGCAGACTACGCGGGTTACCCCCAGATATATTGTATAAATAATTCTTCATCGTCCTGCACCTCCAAGCTTCCAGGAAGTTGCACTGATATGGGCCTGCCACATGTGCTCATATACTCCTCCTAATGCACGCAATTGATCATGTGTCCCACGCTCGGCAATCATTCCCTTTCGGATCACGAGTATTTGCTCGGCTGCACGAATCGTTGTTAGACGATGAGCAATAATCAGTACCGTTTTGCCTTGAACCAATTGGGCCAGACCTTGCTGGATCTTGTGTTCATTCTCTGCATCCGCATAGGCCGTCGCTTCATCCAGGACCAGAATGGGAGCATTTTTGAGCAACGCCCGTGCAATTGCAATTCGCTGTGCTTCACCGCCAGATAGGTACGTACCGCCTTCTCCGATTTTGGTGTCATATCCGGCATCCAGTTTCTCAATGAATTCATGACAGCAAGCAGTTTGAGCCGCAGCTATAACGTCCTGTCGTGAAGCTGATGTATTGCCCATCCGAATATTTTCTTCTATTGTATCGTAGAACAGATGTACATCCTGAAATACAAAGGACACGGTATCCATCAGTTTCTCCGTACCCATCTCCTGAATCGGAATTCCACCAATCGTAATCTCACCTTCCTGCACATCCCAGAAACGAAGTAATAGATTCGCAATGGTTGACTTCCCCCCACCAGAAGGTCCGACAAGTGCAGTCATCTCTCCTGCTTTGGCTACAAAATCAATCTGTTCAAGTACAGGTTTATATGCTTCGCTCTCCTTACGTTCATAAGCAAAAGATACCTGCCGAAAGGCAACCTCATATGTATCTGGAACTTTGGGAAACACAGGTTCTTGTACAACCGGCTCGGCAAACACCGATTCAATCCGTTTCTGTCCTTCCACAATCTCTCGCATCCCACTACCCAGATACATTAACTTCAATAACGGTGCAGATAGACTCGGGGTAATGATCAGAAACAGAATAAACGTGATCGCAAACGACTGATTCCCCGCATTTCCACTCGAAAGCAGAATACCCACCGGAACGATGAAGGTAAATAACGAGATCATGATTACAAAAAACAGCCCGTAGGATGTTTTACACAAATCAGTTATTTTCAACGAAATATCCCGGTACCGCGTCACCGCCTGTTTAAACGTCAGAAACGAATCAGCTGTAATGCCAAATACTTTCACCGCTGGCATACCTCTCACGTATTCAACACCCGTCGCATTCATCTCTTCGATGGCAAGTTGAAAATCACGATAAGCCTGACGGCCTTTTTCGCTGCGGAAAAGGCGACTTTGGAGCCAGAACCCTATTCCAATCGGAACCAAAAGCGTCAGCGCCATGCGATAATCGAGCCAGAACAGATATCCCAAGAGCATCAGTGGAATAACGATCGCACTTACCAGGTCCGGCAACTGATGGGCGATAAATTTCTCGATTTTCTCCACACTGACTTCGATGATCTTCTTGAGCTCACCGGTTGCTGTCCGGGTGTGATACCCCATGGGTACTTTGGCAACATGTTCCGCAAGCCTTACTCTGAGCTGGTACAAAATGTTGAACGCAGCGATGTGTGAGCACATCCCCCCGATATAGAGCGCAATAAGCCCTGCAATCAGGGCTACGAATGCGACGATCCCCCAATAGATCAACAGATCTCTGTCCATGGCAGATGGTTGGCCCGCATGAGTTAGCAGTTCCTCGACGATCTTGTACACTCCGATAAAAGGAACAATCTGCAACAGACTCGATAGGGTCGAGAAGATACTTGCTGTAATCAGCAGACCTTTGCGCTCCTTCGTTACTTGCATTAGTCCCGACACTTCAGATGTGTTGTTCATCTCATCCCTCCTGATATTAATAATCATTCTCAATATAGCGCAGTGCTATATACGCACATTAATATCTCATAGAGCCCTGAATGATCACTACCTCTTCACGGAGCAATAATACCTCATCACGGATTATTGTTGTCTCACAGCATCTTATAAGCCCTATTGGACATATGACCTCGTCGCGTAACTTGAGAATGACTGGTGAAGTATTTACATTCTCGCCAAGCAAAGAAAATTGTTGTTGGAGAAAGTTTTCGTTTTTGATTGTATAGATAAATATGACTTCTTTGATCTGTAACTCCCGTAATATTTTCCATTTCGTATGGATAAATATGTGAAGTAGTTACTTACATCATTTAACTGCCGCCTATTGAACTCAACTATAAGTATGTTATATTAAATTTTATAATGCTATAACATACAAAAGGAGTGATGCAATGCAATCGCCAGTATTAACTATTGGAGAACGGTTAAAAGAAATACGAGCAACGAGAAATCTTACACTTGAAGATGTTTCTAAACTTACTGATGTAAGTAAGCCTATGCTTGGACAGATTGAAAGAGGACAGTCTTCACCAACGATTACAACTCTTTGGAAAATCGCAGTGGGCTTAAAAGTTCCTTTATCTTTATTATTGGAAGAGCTAGAAGATGAGTGCAATGTGGTTGATACACGGTCCAAAGACGCTATCATTGAAAATGATGGAAAAATGAGAGCATTTCCTGTTTTTCCTTTTGACCCTACCCGTAACGTTGAAATATTTTATATCGAATTTGATCCTGGATGTCACCATCCATCTGAAAGGCACCTTGATGGTGTGGAAGAATATGTTTTTGTGGTACAAGGTATGTTAGAGCTGGTAGTCAACACAAAAAAAATTGTTCTAAAAGAAAATCAAGCACTCCGCTTTCGTGCTAATGTTTTTCATTCCTATAATAATCCCTATCAAGAACCATGTGTCATTTACAACATGATTTTTTACCCAAGAACATAGGCAAGTTTCATCTATAATCTTCTAGAAAATATTTAAAAATGAGGTGTGATGATTATGGCAATTGAAAAAGTAAAAGATTTTTTTAAACAATATGGTATGGATTCTGAAATTATCGAATTTGAAGTATCTAGTGCAACCGTGGATTTGGCTGCAACTGCATTAGGTTGTGAGCCAGAGAGAATCGCAAAAACACTTTCTTTTATGGTGAATGGACAAGCTGTTTTAGTAGTTGCTGCCGGGGATGCAAAAGTGGATAACAAAAAATTCAAAGAGTATTTCAAAACAAAAGCAAAAATGCTTTCTCCTGATGAAGCCATTGATATGGTTGGTCATGCCATTGGAGGTGTTTGTCCATTTGCTATTAAAAATGATGTTTCTGTTTATCTAGACATATCTCTAAAACGTTTTGAGACAATCTATCCAGCTTGCGGGAGTAGCAATAGTGCTATTGAACTTACAATAGAACAATTAGAAAAATACTCTAGTTATTCAGAGTGGATTGATGTATGTAAAGGATGGAATGATTGATTTATAGTAGTTCTATATGGGGTAGCGCCAACATTTTGACTGTTATATAAGCTAAGCATCAGCGGACATTTGCTTAAAGCAGGAAAAATCCGCTGTCTTTGTGCCTTAACGTCCCTAGCGTATATTTTCGTTAAAATGTTGGCTGTACCCTCAATCACTCATGGAAAGCTTTCCAGAACGAACCTTCTGTATTAATGATATCCTTGATCTGGACAAAAGGAATCGTAAACGTTGGAAACCCTGCCGCATAGGGTGCGATATCATACGGGTTGAAGTAGAGATGAAGAGCATCCGCTGTGACAAAAAACGGCTGCTCCCCACTAATCCCCGTATAGGTGTCCGGAAACACATACGAGTATTGAGGATCATTTTTGATCTGATCCCCCACAATCTGGCTCAACACTTTTACATAGTCACTATTCGGTTTAAATAAATCCTTTAGCTCATACAACTGACCATTTGTCAGATTAATGATCGCATAGATCATCGTAGGCATACCATGCGCTGCACCCGCCGGGTAGTTATAACCTGTGAGTTGCAGTTGCAGCAATTGTTGCTGATAAAACGTAACATCAAAATCACCTGTATACGTATAATCCAGCTGCTGATCGGCAGGGATCGGTTTAACCTGAGAGAGTTGCTTCAACTTGGCATTCAGCGCAATTTGCTCCGCTTGGTTCGTTAATCCCTCCACCTGCGGATAATATACGAGGTAGTCCCTGTTTGGTTTGTACTTCTCTTCGCGTACACGGTACGGTGGATGAAGTGGAACGATTGTATTTTGCCGCCAGATGATCTGTCCTGCCCGATTCACATACGATAAACGCTGGTCTACATAGGCCTTAATCAGATCTGGTGCCACGACCTCCAGCGTACCCGAACCTTCTACATGTGGATACCCAGCGGCAGGTCTTCCACTCAGATCCAGCAGATAGGTTTGTCTGCCATCCGATGCGGAAGCAAGACCGTTTTTGTAATTGCCTACTTCGCGATATAGGAACTCCGTAAGTCTTCTGCCATTGGTATCTGCAATCGCGTATACAGAGCCAATATACGGCTGCTCCGGATTAATTGCTTGCCCTAGCGCATAACGATGCTCGCCTAGTTCGCGGATATCATTATAGGCGGGTTGAATGATAAACGATCCCTCCGTATTAATAACACCGTAGATCGATTTGTAGTCCTCTGCTGTGTTAACAATCGCTTGCCCATCGTTAAAAGGAAATGCCGATGAAAATTTGGGCTGAATACGAATATTACCCCGTTCGTCGATGTACCCATATTTGCCAGAGGCCTCTTTTTGAAAAGCGAGCAGTCCATCCCCTAGTGGTCCCACATAGGCATATGGATACGTTGCGAGCCGATGTCCATTGCGATTAATGAGCGCATATTCATTGTCCTTGATCTGCACAACCGCTTTGCCATCTTGAAAATCGTTCGCCGAAGCGAACTGTGCCGGTATCACCTCATTGCCCAACGCATCCAAATAACCATACCGACTCACCGATCCATCTACCTGACCAGGATTAGAATCGTAAAATAACGCTCGACCGTCATTCATATTTGAAATATACGGGTATGCCCGTTTGGTCAGGACTGTACCTTGTTCATTAATCATCTTAAATCCTTGAGAATCAATTGTTATCGCCCGTTCTTCGGAAAAGGAATTGATGGAATCGTATACAGGTTGAACGACATACTGGCCCTGAAGATTAATAACGCCGGCACGACCATCCTTCACAACCACAGCCAACCCATTGGGCTGAAACTCTTGCGCGTCATCCAGTACCGGCTCAAGCCGAATGTGGCCTTGTGCATCCATGTACCCCCAACGCGTCCCACTCGTGGTTCGAACGGAGACTGGATATAACCATGTCGCTACCCGGGCATGACTTATAGGGACCATTGCCTGCTTAATTTTCTTTTCCAGCTCCAGCAGCGCCTCTCTGGAAGGGTACGCTTCCGGGAAGCTGAGTGCCTTCTGAACTGAAGCGAGAGCTGCCGGATACTGGCCCGCGTGGTACTGAGCATCCGCAAGGTAATACCAGTAAAAGATATAATCAGGATATTGCTGGGTTAGTTGCTCGTAATATTGCACCACTTTGGGATAATAGGTTGCATATACGTCCGGTGCAGGAACCCATTTCCCATTCTGCCATCGGATAATCTCCACACGATAGGCTTCACCTGTGTCATGTATCCAGAGTGCAATCTCCACTTTCCCATCTCGGCCATGCGGACCAGGCATATCTATAATCTCTGCATAGCTATAGTATAGATCGTCAGGCGCCAGATCTTTGAGCCCTGATTCCGTCCACTCATATACGGCAAGCTTAGACCAGATAGAACCAATCCGCCAACCGATAATGAGATTGTTCCTTGCCGTTGAAGTTACAGGGGCTGCAGTCATTAAAGTCACCCCATACCCCAATCCCTTAATTAGTGCCATCTTGATCCAATGTCCTTGAACAAATTTCAGAATGAGCAAATACAGCTCACCATTCAACTGATAGACTGCAGCAATCTCCGGCATACCGTCACCGGTAAGATCTGCCGCATAGATCGCTGGATGTTGAACAGGTTTATCAATAGTGACGACCGTTGCACCAGCCGGAATATGTTGATTCACAATTTGCGTTAACAGCGGTTCGCTCATGGACATCTCAATTTCCTCCCTTATGACCGCATTCGCCTAATGGTATGCGTCATAAATCAGGATATGACATGTAATTCATTTTATATAAGTTGAACTAAAGAATATTCTCACTTACCACTCCGATAACAGAACAGCCTTCTGATTGCACTTATTCCCCGATTCTTTGATTCACTTTTTATATTATTTATCTTGCAAAGTTACTTTCTCTCCATTGATTAGCAGGTAGCTCACATCATTCACCGGAATGGTCTTAGGGGATATCCACTTAATGAAATCCTGATCCAGCTGGAGGAAACCGGATTCGCCAGTCAACTTTGTACCATCCTTCAGGTGCACTTCAATACTCAGATCCTCCATCCGAATCATACTCAGTGCCTCACCTGTAAGTGTGACACCCACCGGGGAAAGAGTAACATTTGCCAGTGAGGCTCCATTTGCATCAAGCTGAATGTTTCCTGTTTTACTCAAAGCATTTTGACTCAAGTTAAAGGTCGTTTTCCAATTTCCCTGCACAACTTCACTTATGCTCGTAAAGCTGCCTTGAATTCTCAGCTTATCTAAATTGTCAACAGCAGACAGATCATACACATACTCAATGTAATCCCCACCAATGTCTACTCCATTTTTCATGTATCTCCCGTAGCTAATGGAATATTGGGGAATATCGAGCTTTTGACCTTGCTCATCCGTGAAGTAGAAATATCCATGATTATACTCGCCTATCTCATTATTCGGATTAATCTGAATGTGTAACTTGCCCTCCACAAAACCTATATTGGAAATATGCATCCAATCAATACCGGAAACGGGGATATTCGTTACATCCTGATGCAGTACCGGAATAGGATCAGTTTCCAATTGAATATCGGTTGTACCTCCCAAGCCACTTATACGATCTCGCTCCAGGATTTGATAACTATTGTTTTGCTTTTCTTGTAACAACTGCTTCCAGTCCACTTGTACGTTGTAACCATCTTGTCGAGAGGTACCCGACATCAGCGTATTGATCTGAACGGTAATGCGATTTTTGCTGACTTTTCCTTGAATGAGGAATCGGACAATAGCCGTTTTATTCGTATCATCATAATGAATAATCTGAGCGTTGTTTGCATTACCTCCAGTGACACTGTAATCATACACATCCAACGTATCGTCAATGCGATGCCCAGTCAGATCCGATAATGAAACATAGATTTCCGTTGTATCTCCGTCCCTGACAGCGCCTATAACCTCCATTCGAATCCCTTGATCTTCACTCACCTGGTGAACAGGCTGAAGAATGCCAATCCGATCTGCACCTATAAAATGAAGAACAGTAGACAGATCAATGATCCCAACTGATGCAGCTGCCCCTGTAACCAGACATAACGATAACGCAGCGGTTACAGGAATATAGATGGCTTTGCGATACTTTTTTCTTTTATTCATGGACTTCTTTGTCTGTGCGGATGGATCGGATGGATATAATACAGGTGGATAAAATGATGTATCTGATCTTGTAATGTTTGTTGGTTCATTCATCGCCAATTTATCATAGAACAACTTTTTAATGTTAAAGAGGTTCTGCTCAGTGAATTCTTTTTCGGATTCTCCCATATGATCGCCTCCTTTATTTCCTGTTCATCCACCATGTCCTCAATCGTTGCCTGGAGCGATAAAGCTTGTTATGGACTTGCCTAACGTGTAGGGACAATGCTTCCGATATCTCATGGGGTCTCTGTCCTTCATAAAACCGACGTTTCATAATCTCCCGTTCCGGTTCTGGAAAAGATTCAATCATTTGATTAAGTTCCGTATATGTCTCTTTACTGATCATCTGAACCAACAAATCATCCGTTTGCACCGAATGAATCTCCTCTTCATATGTAAGCTCAGTTCTTCGATTAAGTTTCCGGTAGCGATCAATCGCTTTATGTTTTGTGATTGTTGCAAGGTAATTTTTCAGGCTACTTCGCCCAGACTGGAATGCATCCGGATTCTGCCAAAAAGCAAAAAATGTATCTGCTACGCATTCTTCAATCTCTTCTGTCGATGCATGATGTAGGATGGAATGAGCAATCTTCCATAACAAACCTGCGTAGTGGTTCATCACCCATTCCATGGCTTCAGGATCACGATTCGCTACTGCCTTCCGTATCTGTTCTTCTTCCACGATTAGATGTCCCCTCCCTTCCATGCTCATATGATCACGAGTGCTCGTGTTGATCCGTGCTTCCTACCTATATTCGTTTGGCAAATGACTTTTACTTACTCCACGATAAAAAAAGATTTGCAGTGACCTTGTGGTCTTCTACAAATCTTTTTTTATCCTATAATACATCTTGTAATACATCTTGTTTATTACATCATATCGCTCTCATGGGTCTTCGCTTAGAATACTAACCAATATTACGCCTCTTCTTGCACACTCAATTGTACATATTGGGTGAGACGACAATACTGAAATAACAGCAACTCTTCATTACCTTGTCCAAGAGCCACGCTACGCCCTTCCTTGATGAGGTGATTCAACAACTCATGCAGGAAACTCATCTGCAACCGCAAGGATTCCGCTGCGAGCTGCTCAAGTACCTCAATATCTCGGATCGTAAACTGAGATAACCCGCGCAGCAGCAACTCTTCTGACCAGCCGTTAATTTTCTGCATGAACTGATTATATTCTTCCAAGTCTGCCCATCCTCCCATTACCGATATCCATTTTCAGACTGAGCACCGTTTTGCCCTTCAGGAAACTGATTGGGCTAATCCGTTTTGGTTCCACACGCACAAAGGCATAGAAGTGTTCAAGCGATTGGGAACCATATCCTGACTCCAGTCTTTGGATCATCGCCTGCCAGTCAGATGAATACGGGAGAGTGAGTGCCAGTCTTTCCCCTTCGGTATTCTCAACCGTCAGGACAAGATCCTGCGTTTGTTTGACAAAGTTATGGTCCACGATTCGAGCAACTTTGATCACTGCCAATCGTTCTTTGGGAGCAGCAAACAAGTCGAACGATCGCGATTCCTCTTGAAGTACTGACGTTACGTCTTGCATGGTTTTGCCCATATTCAACGTTTCCACACCCGTTCGTGGCAAAATCGCAAGCTTGGCACCTTCCCCGGAAGAGATCCGGCGTTCTTCATTCACTTTTACTGAATGGAATTGAACTTCTTCACCCACAAACTGGCGAAAAGTCAGATTAGGCAGCCATGGTGTGAATGCACCATAATGCTCTGTATATGAGAACTGCTGATCATCATAATATACAGCACGTACATCGCTATAGGTGTAGATTTCCTCATCATCGAAACAATAGAAATAATAAGTGATTCCACGGAAACCGGATCGTGTCTCCCACGCGTCAGCTCCCAGTCCATACAGGTGAAGTGAAGGAACCGTAAAGTATTTACTTCGAAAACTGCCAATGAGCTGACTCTGCTGAATGACAGACACCTTTTCTTCTTCAAGAACCTGGAGTGCAAGATATAGCTTGCTTACCCGATCCAACATGGATTGCATGGAGAAACGTATATGTCTGTTGAAAAACAACTGTAGTTCTCCTTGAATCCCTCGTAAACTGCGTTCTATGTCAGGCAGGTTGCCACTATGAGCTGCAATTGCCAAAGTCTCCAGTTGTGCCATATAGGACTGAGGAAGGCGGGCCAGTCCCGTCTTCAACAATCCTGCCAGCATAACCCGACATTCCTGCACTGTCTGAAGAGAGAACTTGGCCTCGTACACCCGTCCACTTAATGCATCCGTATCATCCAGACCTTTAAAGTTCCGGTACCGTAACAAAGCTTCAAGCTTGGCCATTTTCCCGGCTGTCTGTTGCACCTTACATAGTGCTTTCGCAAGGTTCGGTTCCTCCGTAAAAGACACCTCGATATTCTGGGTGGTCAGATGAACCGTAAGAAGTGAATCTTCAAAGATCTTAATTTCCTCTGGGTATCTCAGTCGGAAAACAACTTCCTCAATCATGGAAGAACTATACGATTTAATTAACACGGGAAGGTCAGACTCCGTCATCCAGCGGAAGCGAGACTCGATCTCACGTGACACCGTATGCGGAATTTCGCTTGGATCGTCCACATTTGATACTAAGTTTGATGCTGATTCTGTTACTGATACGTTTTTTGGTACGTCCAACGGATCATTATCCGATATCCCTGAGTCCTTATCCAGCGCATGCTTATCGTCTAAATTCATTGAATCCTCTGCCGTATATTCCCTTTGATCATACAGAATTGCAATCAGCACATGCTTGCAGATATGATCGGCCGGGCAGGAGCATTCCCAATGATCCAGCGTATTTTCAAGCGTACATTGTGTCCCGTCACTGAGCTGACAACTCACTGATGCTTCATTCCATGTGTATGTTACAATTACACCGTTGTCCAACTCTTTCAAAGACCTTTTGTACAACCCCTTGTTGGCATACCGAATCAAATAATCCTCCGTACACAGCTTCGAAAAAATCCGGAATTTTTCCTTGAATCCACTCACGTCATCAACGCCCCGTTGCTCTCAGAATGTCGTAGATCGTTTCACTGAACACGCGACCTGGAACGTTGCCTAGAGCAATGGGTTTGTTGTCACCGTAGTAATAATATTGCTTGTTATTCGGTTTGAAGAAATGTAGGGATTCCAGGGTAATGTCATCCAAACCCTCGTAATACGTGATGCTCGTACCACTGAATTGCAATTCTGCAACAAGATCTCCGTACTCTTTATAAAATTCATGATACCAGCCGCCGTCCTGTGCCGGTCCTTTGATCCAACCGTATTTCTCCAGTGCTTTGGGGAAAGCCGTTGGTGAAAAATCAGACTCCGGCAGATGATCGTATTCATTCTTCGTTTTATCCTCATCTTCTGGCTGGTGAATCTCACGATTCAATTGCTCGAATGGCTGCTTGATCTCGTAATCCTCCAACTGCGTTGTCCAACCTTCAAGCGTTGCCTGATCCAGTTCCAGCGGGTGTATAAGTCCCACCTGCGCACCTGAAGGCAGATCAACCTCATCTTCATCCACAGAATTGAAGGTGCCGTCCTCCATATAACGGAAGGTGCTGATCAGAGCGCCATCCTCATATGTTCCCCAGATCAGACCAACAGCAAATTTTTGCATGATTACATTTTGTACAAACAATGCTTTCCACTCATCGGCAGACCACAGACGTTGCTTGGACAATGACTCTTCCAGACGCTGCGCCTGAATGTTAACCATGGATTTGAGATCTTTTTTCAGCTGTGTGAAACGTGCCTTGGACTGCGCTGCCAATTCAGGATCATCTTTCTGTGCAGGAGCAGGCAGACTTTTCACGGATTTGCCCGTTTCTTCATTTAAGACAACGACTTGTAAGTCTCCATTGACCTTAACCAGGAAGGAACGCTCTCCGTAACTCAGCTGCATAGTTCCTTTTTCATCAAAACCAAGTGTGGTGACCAGCCGATCCTCCAGTTGTTCCGAGGTAAGTCCCATATTATCGGCTGCAAGTTGCAATGCTTCTTCTGCTGCACCTTTCACCTGACGGTTCTTCACGCCACGTTTGATCTTGTCAATCGCCATAAGAGCGGATGGATCTTTCAGATAAGCGAGCACTTTTACAGCATCTGCTGCAATCGCGCCACGACTGTTTTCTGTCCATTCCTTAATTTGCGGAGCCAGAATATTCACAATGTGAATATCGCCAAAGAGTGCTGATACATACATCACCCATTTCTCTTTTGCAGGAGCACCTTCCTGAATCCAGACCTGGAGCAGTTCACTTGCAAAACGAGCGAGCGATGCCTCACTTACGTAATCTCGTAATTCATTCAACCGTTCATTAGGACCGGATGTATGATCCAATGATTGGACCAAAGCATACTGTTTAATCCGCTCATCTAACGGCTGATTGTCTTCAATACGTATCAGTGAAGGGAGATCTTTCAAGGACAACCAACTCAGTCTCGACAACTTTTTGGCATCTGCCTGATCAGCGAGTGCAGCATGGGCATACGCTGGACTTAGATCTGCGGTATCCAGCAGAATTTGGATCAAGCTCTTCCAATCGTCGGACTTCTCTTTCTTCAAAAGCTCACCGTACAGTTCCTTGCTGTTTTCCAGACTGCGGATTGCGGTCAGAGCCATTTCTTTGATCGCTACTTTTTTCTCCGAGAGGTATACGAGCGTATACAAGTCCTGATCAGGAATTCGGTTGAATTCCGCTAACGCCACGCCGTTAGCCTTTTTGGAAGAATCCTGCAATCCGGCACGAATCGCTTCGGCCAATATTTTCTTCGATAACTCATCACGCTGTTCAAAGGTAATCTCCAGAATTAAAATGCGTGTATCTGTTGGCAGTTTCTTGTACTGTGTCAGTGCATAGTCCAGATTGTGCTGAATGATTCGGCGGTATTCGTCATGCGGCATCGATTTGTATCTGTAGTCGGTCATGCCATTAAGTGAGATCAGGCTGGTTAGCAATTTCTCACGTTGCACCTCAGGGTCTTGCCCGTAACGTTGAAGCAGCTGCTCTCCACTAAAAGCGTATGAATTGTACATGTCCGAGATAATATCCAGTGTCCAATCGGGATGAGTAGTCAGGATTGCAAACCTGCGCATCGCCTCCGAATCCAAGGGCAGAAAACTAATACTAATGAGGTTGTGAACACGCTTCTTATCCCGATTCAGTTGATTAAACAATCCGCGACTATTTGGGTCCTCCCAATATTCCTCCAGGGTGTTTTCCCCACTTAAGTATCTTGCAATCGCAAGTCCTTGACGTCCCCCGTCCAAAGGATGCCGAAGAGCGTTAAATACCGCTTGCTCCAGTGACCCCTCCGCATTAGGCAATGTCAATCCTTGATCCTCCATGAATTTCTGAATGCAGAGTTTGAGGAATGGCGGTTTCATAATCTCGTATGCTCGAATCGCTTGTTCAGGACGATTCGCGATCGCGGATTGTAACATGTTCCAAGATACCGTGTACGAATTAAGCTCGTCCCGCAACATTTCAACCAACTGATAAGGTTCATCCAGAGGCACAAGTCCAGCAAGCAAATCATTTGGACTCTTGGCTCTAGGGTCCATACTCAGCAAGTAACGGCGAACTTCAAGTGGATAAATCTCATGTAATTGATGTACTGTGTGAAGCAAAACATGCCCAATCTCACTATTTGTATCAAGGAACCGTTGTTTACCTCCACTAATGTTAATCAGGTACAACAAGGCACCACTCACAAGTACCATAGTTTGATGGAATACTGTGTTTGAACATTGCTCTTTTGAAGAGAAAGACGTATTGGGATACAGTTCAGCTATGAGCTGACTACGCTTCTCCTTGAGGAATTCATCCTTCAATTCTTGGGAAGATCCGTTATGTTTTCCTTGAATATTACTGACCACTACAGGTTCAATCAACGTATGTAGCTCGTCTCGCAACTTATCTGCATCATTAGCCATCACATGTTGAAACAACACTGGTAACGATTGAACAGAAGATTGAACCTCTGCAAGATGAGAAGCCGTGTCACTGAGTCTTGAATATAGTTGCAGCAGCATTAATGCATTAATTACATCCCGGTAATCCCCTTGACTGTCCGCTTTTTTGGAATCAAAAAGCCACTGGGCACGCTTTAATTTACTCTTTAATTCAGTCAGAATTTCGTTCTCGCCTGCAAACTGTTTGATCTTCTCCAACCGGGACAACAATCCATCCATACGATCAGCACTTTTGCTCTTCCCGCTTAATCCGTAGGCTTCGGAGTCATTTCCCATACAGACAGTAAAGGCATCCGTTCTCCATGAATTTCTTTTGGAATAATTGGATTCCAGATATATCACAATAGCCCCGGCACGGTAAAAGATATCTCCATCGTCTTTTTTGGCAAGCTTCATGAGCAGATCAATCGTTTGATACACATAATGACTCGAATTTCCCATCATATCCGGGAACTTTTCTGTCGTTCCCAAGACGTAATCGATAATTTCGGAGCTGCGATCTGTTTTTAATGAGTACTCGTTTGAACAAGTTACTGCGAATTTCTCCACCAAAGTTTCAACTGCGCGGTCTACGGTAAGCATTACACATTCCTCCTTGAATTTAAGTGATGATCTCGCCAATCCAATCCGCGAGTTCGTTAGGCGTAATTGCTGCTACATGTGCCCCCATATTGGTTAATGTCTGTGCGGCATGTTTGTTATAGACTGAATCCCCGTTGAAATCGAGTGCAGTGAGAACCAGTAGCTTGCATCCTGCATCGATGATATCTTTACAGGCTTTGTACATTTGCGCGATCGGGTACCCTTCCTCCAGATCACTGACCAGAATAAAGATGGTTTTGCCTGGATTATCGATTAACGTCTCGCCATAACGCAACGCTTTGGTAATATGTGTGCCCCCGCCGAGCTGTACATTCATGAGCACGTCTACGGGGTCTTCTAACCTGTCGCTCAGATCAACAACCTGCGTATCAAATATGAATAATTGGGTGCGCAGCGCATTCAAGCGGTAGAAGATGCTGGCCATCACCGAACTGTAGATGACTGAATCCAGCATACTGCCACTCTCGTCCACACCAATGATGATGTTCCACTTGTTATGGGGCTGGATATTCCCGTCGAAATACAGACGATCAATTACAAACCTGCGCTTGTTTTTATCGTAATTCTTCAAATTCTTGGTAATAGTTCGCTTGAAATTCAGATTGCGCAAAGATCGTACTGAACTCGAGGTATAGCGACTGCGCTTGCCCATGATACTCGCTCGGGTCTGAGATTCCAGCTTACTACGCAGCTCTTCAACCACAGTTCGCACGATATCCTTGGCGCTCTTTAACACCTCACCTTTCATCCGTCCTTTGAACTGCATAATATTCTTGAGCAGATTCATGTTGGGTTCAAGGGATTCAAGCAGCTTTTTGTCCGTTAACAATTCTGTCAGCCCATAACGATCAAGCGCCTGTTTTTCCAAAATTTCTACCGTTGGTTTGGGGAATAGATCCCTGACCTTGTGCAGCCATTTTGGTACAGTCAGGTTAGACGCACCGCGTCCTCCCTCTTTTCGGTAACCTTGTTCTTCACCGTATTCACGGTTATACAGATACCCCAGAATCTCATCGATTTCCGTATATTGAAATTCAGCAGAAGTGTATTGGTCTGTATTACACAACCCTTCTTCCGCCGATTCACCGAGAATCAGACGCCATCGATTTAAGGTTTCAGCAGAATGTTGATCCCCTCGTTTGCTTCCATCCGGATTGGAACTTTCATTGATTTCTCCGGTTTCGTCCGTTGTCCGATTCGCTTCATTCATATTAGCTTCCATGCGGCAAACTCCTTTCGAAGCGCTTCGTCCCATGCTTTGGACTGAATCAGCATCTGCTCATCGACCGCAGGCCTCAACATTTCCTCTGGCTCAACCTGATGCAGACTCGCCACCCGCTCGGCAATCAAGCCCGTCTCCATTGGTGTAAAGTAGGTGAATGCCAACCGCAATTCCGGTACCATACTGATGAAGTCGTCGTAGGATAACTGTTCAATCAAATAATTCAACTCGGACAACAGCTGATCTTCATATAAAAAAGCGTCACGTGCTACAGTGAATACTCCCTGCAAAAAAAGTGCCGTTTGACGGGTCTGATCCGGTGTACCATGGATATACCCGCGAGCACGATCAACAATCTCATCCCTGGGCCTGTCACCTAGCCCTGAGGAAATAGCCACACACACACCCTCCAGCTGAGCGGGAAGCTGGTGATCCGACAGAAGCTCATTCAGATGTATTCGGAATGTCTCATCCTGAAAAGACCCCTCTGATGACTCGGCGAGCATAGCTAGCAACTTCAATCCCTGAATAATGGCTTCATGTTCATCCGGATTGGCTCTGGAGAGCTGTAACAACTTGTCCACGGCGTTTCTATAAGCTTCGGATACCAGATCAGGGAGATGTTGCTCGTCAGATAATCCCAGCAACCTGCGGTGTTGATGAATTCGGTTCAAGATATGCAGACTGTTACATAAGGATAGAAAATTCCCGTCGGTTCTCAGCGCCGAGCGCACCTGTTCATAGAGTTTCATCGCTGTGTCTTGAAGCCCCATGAGCAACGCTTGAAGCATGAGTCGGGCAAGTTCACCGCTATGATGATCCGGTATTTCTTGCATCTGTTCTTCCATTTTGCGTGTAGCGGCCCCGGCAAGTGTTCCACCATAGAGAGAGTTCTCTATCAATCTGGCTTCAATGCGAGATGAGTACATATAAACCCAGGTTTCGCGAACAAGATTCATATCACGCTCTGCGATCCAGTCCGGCCCCGATTGCCGTTTCGCGAATTCCGGAACCAGATAGGTGATGCATTGAATCAATTGGCTTATCTGACGATGCTCCGGTTTCGCATACAGATCCAGCACTTTCTTGTGTTGACCTGTTGTACGAATCTGCAGTTTGTACTCTGTACAACGAGCCTTGAAGTCCTCCACGATGGGAATACTGAATGAATTGGGAGCCACGCTTCCAATGACGTCTCCTGTCAATAACTGCTGCAGCTCTTGCAGCGGTTTATCGGTAGCCAAGGTAAGCTCCCCCTTCACAAAGGAAGAGAGTGCTGCATCCATCAACTCATAGACGCCGCCTTCCCTTTTACCCCGAAGCCCGGCAAGACCTTGAATCATACTGTATGCCTCAATTGCATCACTGGTTGATACATGCTCGTGTCCGTCCCGTAATTGGCGCATCAACCGGGATAACAAGTCCAGAGCCGTTAGATTATACGGTGTACTCTTTTTGCGAAGCAGCTGGTTCCAGATCTGATCGTAATAATTTACATAAGGCATGCCGCTCGCATATCCATTGAGCCGATCCGCCTCAGCAAAGGTATAGACCATCGGGTACATTTGTTGGTGAACCGTATCTGGATTAACCGCACTTTGTTGAGACGTTCCTGGTTTACCTTGTCCATCCAAACGTTGGTCTGTATGCCGTTTATCCATTTCTGGCTGTTCCAATTGGGATTCATGTTGCTCTGACATCAACAGTCCATACGTATGAAATCCACCTGTAATGACAAGCACACGGTCATGCTCCTGCACCGCTTGATTAATACGTTGTCTCATATGTGCTTCTCTTGCCAGATCACCTGAAGACTGTAATCGTTCCGTGGAATAGCACATTCGGGATAAAGTACAATACGTGAATACATCCTGCACGAATGCCCGAGTGGATTTTTCCAGACCACCAATTTCAAACACCTTTTCCCACAATTCATCAAAACTGCGACAGTTTGTTTTTTGGCATAATCGGTTAATGAAATCAGACCCCGCAAGCAAGGTTTCGTCCTGAATGGAGATCCCCTTTTGTTCTGTCTGGTCAGATTTGGATGCACGAGTGGAGAAGTGTTGATAGTCCAGGTCAATAAACTCCGCCGGAATATCCAGCCGTTTTGCTTCTTTCAAAGCTACATATTCAGGCGAATAACGAAGCATCGGATAATAGCAGGCTTCTCTCTCCAATTCACTCTCGTAGGTATAGTACAGACTGACAGGAGGTATCGTTGCCTCATCACTCAGCACCGAAATTAATGGATTACCGCTCTCCGGTCCTTCGATCAGAATAATATCCGGTTTGTAGTCCCCGATTAATCGTAACAAGTGATATGAACATGCAGGGCTATGGTGTCGTATTGGATAATAGACCGTATGATTACTCAGGTCATATACCTGGGACTCGAACAAGGATTGTAACTGATCAACATCAGGGTCCAGTACTGCTCTTAACCGATCCATTTTCTCTCCTCATAATAGTCCTTCCACATTCCCTCTTCTCTGGAACGCTCTTTTACGACCTTGGAGAAATAGGTTTTGAGAATGGACAGATCCTTGTCGTTTTCCTTTGCAATGGTCCCCAGCATGTTCTGCACCAACCGATCCAGCCCAATAGCTTTATCTTCGTAATAATAGGAAGTCATCGCACTCTGGACATAGACAGACACCGCTTCCGCCGTACTCATGGATGCTTGAGGGGTGTCAAGCTTGTACCCTTCCCGTGTCATGCCGGTGCGCAGTTCCATAAATGTTGTAGCCAGTAATTCAACCACGTCCGGGTTAATATCAATATCAATTCCACTATGTAATAACAGGCTTCGTGCCTGGGATTCAATGATTTTGGCTTCCATTTTTACGTTATGAATGGGCTTGATCGTTTCAAAATTGAAGCGACGTTTCAATGCACCACTCATTTCGTTAACACCTTTATCACGAATATTAGCTGTAGCAATGACGTTAAATCCGGGTTGGGCAAACAGTACACCGCCATCCAATTCAGGAATGCTCATGACCTTGTCACTGAGAATACTGATCAGACTATCCTGTGCTTCAGCCGGACAACGTGTAATCTCTTCAAAACGGGTAAGAATGCCTTTCTTCATTCCGTTATATAACGGTGATGGCACAAGCGCCGCTTCCGAAGGGCCTTTATCAAGCAACATGGCGTAATTCCAGGAATACTTAATCATATCTTCCGTCGTACCTGCTGTACCTTGAATCGTGTTCAGACTGGTTCCGGAGATTGCTGCGGTCAACAGTTCGCTCAGCATAGTTTTGGCTGTGCCGGGTTCTCCCACGAGCATTAATCCTCGATTGCCTGCGAGTGTAACCACTGCACGTTCAATTAACACGTCATTGCCATAGAATTTGCGGGTAATCGTGATCTCTTCTCCATTCAATAACACAGGCTTATCCCTGCCTATAATAAAATCGCGCACATAGGCGGGAGATAACAGCCAGTTCGGGGGACGTTTCCCCTGATCTTCCTCTCGCAGCGCGCGTAATTCAACCTCGTATAATTTCTCGGCGGGTGGTTTAAGCATCTCCATCGTCAAGGTGTCTCCTCTCACATAAACAGATCGTATGTTCTTATTCCTATCATTTTATCACAGCACTCCAGCAACTACCCTGTAAAACGATAAAAATGGTTGAAACGTCCTTCTTATCAGCACTTCTTCTAAGTCCATGGACATAGCCTCTAGCGCAAATATGAAGGTGAAATATCCTTACAGCCGTGCCAACACACTGGTTTCGGATCCGAATCAGCATGTTTATTACCCATGCAAACGCATTGTAGGCCATATGACCTTAGGAATCATTACACTTTCCATCATGTGTTTCAACCAAATGAAGCCGATTATTACTAAGAAGACACAGGCCATCAGCAGCCTGTGTCTTCTTATATGTTCAAATTTCACCCAACATCTATAAATTTTAATCGAAACTAACCAATCTCTCAGAAGTCTCTACTTACATTCTACGCCCACACGAAGACGAATACAGCTCGTACCAATCATAACGGGTAAGTTCAATATTTGTTGCATCACGACAGGCCAGAATCCGCTCTGGTCGAATTGAACCAATGACAGGTTGTATACCTGCTGGATGCTTCATTAACCAAGCCAATACAATAGACTCCGGTGTAACTCCACGCTCCTTGGCCATTCGATCAACCAATTGAGCCGTATGCTCAATCTCCGCTCGCTGTCCCTCGACTATCCTGCCACTAAATCGTCCTTGAGCAAGTGGACCCCAAGCCTGCAGTTGAATATGCTCTGCCTGGCAATATTCCATCGTGCCATAGGGAAATACGTTGTCCCTCGCTTGCGGCCGATTAACTGTCACACCGGCTTCTACGAAGCCGATTTTATCCAGACTCATCTCCAGCTGGTTCACAATCAGAGGTACTTTACTATGAAGCTGAAGAAGACGAATCTGTTCAGAACCCATGTTGGACACTCCAAAATGGCGCACTTTACCGGAATGATGCAGCTCAGCCAGTGCTTCTCCAATCTCTTGCGGATGGGCAAGTGGATCAGGACGATGTAACAGCAAAATATCCAGATAATCGATTCCGAGCCGTTCCAGGATACCGTCCACACTCGCCAGGATATGTGCACCTGAGGTGTCATAACGCTGCGGTCCTTCATCATCACCCACAAGACGTATACCACACTTCGACTGTATAATAATCTGTTCACGCAAGCCGGGAGTTTCGGATAAAACCCGTCCCAAGACATGCTCTGCCTTACCACGCGTGTAAATATCCGCCAGATCAAAGTGATTAATGCCTATTTCGAGAGCTGCTTCTACCGCTCGATGACCTTCCACAACAAGATCTGAAGTAATGGGGAGCCCATCCCATTCACCCCCAAACCGCATACAGCCAAGAACCATTCGACTTGCCGGAATCTGGTGGTGATGCAAAGGAAGTTGTGCGTAAGACATGTCAGCGTTCACCTCATTTTCATTTTTACCAAGCATAATAACCGATTCTCTCTACCATGTCTTCTTCCATCTTCCTCTATTTTCCTGCTCTATCATCCATATGAAGAAAAAACAAGGTTTCAAAAGCTTGTATATTGAATATATAGAGGGTGCAGGTATTATGCAGGAATATGAGAGGAGATTTTGCATTTGAACCCAAATGAACCAAACGAATCCTCAAGGCCAGCGTTTTTTACCAAAGAATTCACGCATAACCCTTACCCGGTATATGAAAAGTTAAGAAAAGAGGAGCCTTTTTTCAGACTCATGTTTCCTCACGGGGAATTCGGCTGGATTATTACGCGATACGAGGATGCAGTTCATATCCTGAAAGATCCTCGCTTCAGCAAAGATATGGTCCTACGTTACGGCGCTGACAATCAAAGCATCTTCTCCAATAATATGTTGTTCTCCGATCCGCC
The DNA here is from genome assembly GCF_037977015.1 of Paenibacillus sp. FSL K6-1122. Lineage (NCBI taxonomy): Bacteria > Bacillati > Bacillota > Bacilli > Caryophanales > Paenibacillaceae > Paenibacillus > Paenibacillus sp. FSL K6-1122. The sequence continues at coordinate 4,011,185 of NZ_CP150272.1, forward strand.
GGATCATAAACGTCTTCGGGGACTTGTGCAGAAAGCATTCACACCCAAACTGGTCGCAGACATGCGGAGCCATATTCAGGACATTGCTGATGAACTGCTGGACAACCTCCCGTCACAGGAAAAAATGAATCTGATCGATGACTTTGCCTTCCCACTGCCCATCATTGTCATTAGTGAAATTCTGGGAGTCCCTCTTGACGATCGTGACAAATTCCGCATCTGGTCCAATACGATAATTGATGCTTCCATAGCCGAGAGCGCCGAGCTGTTTGAGCAGCATGCCAGGGAGTTTACGGATTACCTGATGGCCTGGTTTGCGAAAGTTCGCCAAGATCCCGGCACTGATCTGATCAGCCAGCTCGTCATTGCGGAAGAATCCGGGCAGCAGTTAACTGAACAAGAACTGCTTGGCGTTGTCTCCTTATTAATTATTGCCGGTCATGAAACAACCGTGAATCTGATTGGAAATGGGATTCTCGCCCTGCTGGAGCATCCGGAGCAACGCGAACTGCTCATCAACCAGCCCGAGCTTATTCACAATGCCATTGAAGAGATGCTTCGCTATAACGGACCGGTGGAGTTCAGCACATCCCGCTGGGCTTTGGAAGATATTGAATTCCGTGGACAACGTATCGCTCAAGGTGATCTTGTCATTGTTGCGCTTGATTCCGCCAACCGGGACGAACAGCAGTTTAAGGATGCTGATATTTTCGATATCACACGCGAGAAGAGTTCGCATCTGGCTTTTGGCAAAGGCATTCATCTCTGCTTGGGAGCACCGCTTGCTCGTCTGGAAGGTGAGATTGCAGTCAGCACACTTCTGAATCGTTTTCCAAATATACAACTTCAGGCAGATGTGAATGAACTGGAATGGAGACCTGGTATGAATGTTCGTGGTGTCAAGGAAATCCCGGTTCAACTAAAATAATGGCTAAATATGAATAAATGAAAGTGAGGCACATGACATCATGGAAATGAACACCTTGGTATGGATCGTTTTGCTGCTTCTGATCTTTGTGTTACTGGTCAGAGTCACCAGCCTGCAACGCCAATTAAATGAATTGAAAAGAGATGTCGAGCGTCTGGAGAACGGTTCAACCGACAGCGTCCGATCCGACTTCAATTACACCTTGTCGCCGAAAGAAGCATCTCTTTCCCACACAAGCCAACCAGCCCAAACGGATCTGGATCAGGAACTGCTTACACTGATACAACAAGGGAAAAAAATTATGGCGATCAAACGACTGCGTGAAGCCCGAGGTCTTTCGTTGAAGGAAGCCAAAGACTATGTTGATTCCCTAGATCGGTAATATACAACTCACATAACTCTCGGGGGAAGTCACTCCAGACTTTCGGCTGTTAACACAGACGCAGTAGAAAGTATGGAATCTTCGTCCGAGAGTTTACTTTTCAAACAACATATGCTACTGTATTTCTATATTACTAGAAATAAGAAATAAAGACGAAAGGACAGATCATTATGCAATCAAACTCAAATGAGATTGAACAAGTCGTCAAAATTCATAAAGCGCTGGGCGAACAAACACGCTACAAAATCATTCAGATTTTATCGGGCGAAAGCAACCTGTGTCCTGCCGATCTGGAGAGCCGCCTTGTTACGGTTGCCCTATCGACTCTGTCTCATCACCTGAAACAGCTGTCCGATTGTGGTCTGCTTACATCGCAAAAGAAAGGTACGTATATCTACTACAGCCTGAACATGGAGACCGCACAAAAGTTTGTTCCCTATCTGCTAAATAAATAAAAAAATTTGAGTCATATTTCTATATAATTAGAAATATTGAAACAACGCACATTATTTATTAGTAAAACTAGGTCACCTAAGTTTACGCTTATTCCAATATTCATTATCTAGGTTGTAACATTACCATTCGCGCAGATGGGTTGTATTCAGAGCATTCATGTCTTGTTCTATCGTCTTTATTTCTATATTTCTAAAAATATAATAATAATCAGAAAGAGGTTATGTTTCCATGTCTTCTACGCTCAAAATCTATGTTCTTGCCTTGGTCAGTTTCCTTGTAGGAACGTCCGAATATGTCATTGCCGGCATTTTGGATCGCATTGCAGATACGATGAATATCTCTTTAATCGCTGCCGGACAGCTCATTACGATTTTTTCACTCGTATATGCGCTCGGTACACCTGTCATTATTGCACTGACTTCGCGCTTGGACCGTCGCAAGCTGTTGCTATACTTCCTCGGTCTATTCGTTGTGGCTAATGTTCTTGCTTACCTGTTGCCGGGTTATGGACTGTTCGTCGCAGCACGAGTGTTGATGGCTTTAGGCGCAGGCGTTGTTGTTGTCACGGCATTAACGGTTGCTTCTCAAATAGCGGCTGAGGGCAAACAAGCTAGTGCAATCGCCACAGTAATCACTGGATTTACGGCTTCTTTGATCGTTGGCGTTCCGCTCGGAAGGCTTGTAGCTGCATCTTGGGATTGGAAGCTTGTTTTTGCCGGTATCGCCGTTCTTGGCGTTCTCGCCATGCTGGTAATCGCGGCCGCCATTCCGCCTTCCAAAGCAGAAGCGCCTGTTCCGCTGAAGAAACAACTGTCTTTGCTCAAACAGCAACGAATTGTTTTGGCACTGCTGGTGACATTTTTCTGGTTAGGTGGTTATTCCATTGCCTACACGTACATTTCACCTTACCTTGTATCCGTTTCAGGAATGAGCGAAGCACTACTCAGTTCAGCTTTACTTGCATTTGGCATAGCAAGTCTGATCGGTTCGAAAGTTGGAGGGTTCAGTGCTGACCGACTGGGTGTCAAACGAACGCTGATCACAGGCATGACATTGCATATCGTAAGTCTGGTCCTGCTGAATATAACGGCAAGCTCTCATCTGGCTATCTTCCTTGTTCTGATTTTGTGGTCTTTTGCCGCGTGGTCCTCAGGTCCAACTCAGCAATATAACCTGGTCACCATGGCTCCGGAATCCTCTGGCATTATGATAAGTCTCAACAGTTCGGTGATGCAACTTGCGATGGCTGCCGGAGCAGGTATTGGCGGAATCGCGGTCAGCAGCGTTTCATTATCATCCATTACCTGGATTGGCGCTGTCGGGGTTGCTGTTGCCGTCATCATCGTTATAGGCTCGTATCGTTCAGCACCTCTCAAAAGTACACAAACCAATACATCGCACAACGTTGCCTGATATGATTTCGTAGTATAAAAGACAAACCAAAAAGAGAGGCACTGTATGCATACAGTGGCCTCTCTTTAACCATTTTAACGGCTATTCTATTACCGATAAACAGAACTCTTTATTGGGCCGTAACTGCACCATCGATCGGATATACTGCACCATTGATATAAGGCGCTTCATCTCCAAGCAGGAAGGAAACCAAGTTCGCGATCTCTTCCGGTCTGCCCAGACGTCCGGATGGAATGCTGTCAACAGTTGCCTTGAACACTTCAGGGTTGTCTTTACCGAACTGAATGACCATTGGCGTCTCAATTGTACCTGGGGCAATCGCATTTACACGAATGTTGTCCTTGCCATATTCAATCGCAGCTGTGCGGGTCAAGCCCACTACGCCATGTTTGGTTGCTGCGTATGGTGCAACTGCGGGTACACCAACAATACCGGCCGTAGAGGCCGTGTTCAGAATGGAACCTCCACCTGTTTTGAGCATTTCAGTAATTACATACTTCAACCCGTAGAATACACTTCTCAGGTTAATATCAATAATCTGGTCAAACTGCTCAATCGTATGTTCAATCAGCTTGATCCCAGGACCTGCAATACCTGCATTATTAAAGAACATGTCGATTCGTCCGAACTCTTCGACTGTTTTTTTCACATAATTCTCAACTTCAGGTGCTTTACTTACATCTGCTTGTACAAAAATAGCTTTACTTCCCAGCTTCTCAATCTGCTTAACCGTTTCAAGACCTGTCTCTTCGACAAGATCCACAACGACAATGGATGCACCCTTCTCAGCCAGCTTCAATGCTGCTGCTTGGCCCAATCCACTTCCTGCTCCAGTAATAATGGCTACTTTTCCTGCGTGACTCATGTTGATCTCCTCCATGTGTGTGTGTCATCTTGTGATTGGATCGATGAATACGATATGAAACGTACTTACATGCAATGATGCAATATGTAGGTCAAAAATGGCATAAAACCTTCCTGACTTTACCTATTCTAATAGACTTTCGACATAAAAACAAATCATATAATATGTATTCATACTATATCACCTGTCACATTTTCAGCATTTTTATTGAAGGAGCACACAACTATTACGTCTTGTTGCATGCTCCTCTTTTACATATACAATACTTTTTAAGTCGGTATCTCTACAACTTCAAACGGTGCATATCCGCTTATCAAAACACTTTAACGCAGCAAATTCGTTTTTGCCAATTCAATAATTTCGTCACCGCGTCCATTGAGCACGGCTTTCATCATCCATAAGGTGAATCCTTCCGCCTGTTTGATATCAATCTTCGGAGGTAAGGACAATTCCTGACGATTCACCACCACGTCAATCAACACAGGACCATCATGCTGAAGCGCACGCTGCACAGCTCCTTCCAGATCATCCGGATCCTCAACCCGAATACCTTCCATGCCCATGGCCTGAGCAACCATCGCAAAGTTGGGATTGACAAGCTCTGTCCCGGACTCCAGGAATCCGGCAGCTTTCATCTCCAGCTCAACAAAACCGAGTGCTCCATTATTAAACACCACAACTTTAATCGGCAGATTATGCTGTTTCAATGTCAACAGATCACCCATCAGCATCGTAATACCACCATCACCCGACAACGAGATGACTTGTCTGCCCGGATCAGCGACCTGAGCGCCAATGGCCTGTGGCAAAGCGTTTGCCATCGTACCATGACTGAATGAACCGAGTAGTCTGCGATTACGAGACATCTCGATATAACGGGCCGCCCATACTGTCGGAGTACCGACATCACAGGTGAAGATGGCATTTTCAGCTGCGGCATCACTAATGACCTTGGTCAGGTACTGCGGATGAATGGGCTTTTTACCCGGTTTTCCAACGGCCAGCTCGTCCAGATCTTTGCGTACTTTCACATAACGATCCACACTTTTACGCAGATGTTTGTCACTGTGTTCTTCTGTCAGATAAGGAAGCAAAGTTTCAATGGTCGCTTTCACATCCCCACATACGCCGTAATCCAGCTTCGTGCGCCGACCCAGATGAGAAGATTGAATGTCGACCTGAAGGACTTTCGCATTTTCGGGATAGAATTGACGATATGGGAAATCCGTTCCGAGCATCAATAGTACATCACAGTCCATCATGGCATGATAACCGGATGAATACCCGATTAGGCCGGTAAGGCCGACGGAATAGGGGTTGTCATACTCCAAATATTCCTTGCCTCGTAGCGCAATAACCATCGGGGATTTCAAACGATCACAGAGCTGCATAAGGGGTTCCCGAGCGCCCGCGCAGCCTGCACCGCACAACAACGTAATTTTTTTGCCTTGATTCAGATACTCCGCCAGTTTAACGAGTTCTGGCTCAGAAGGATGTACCACTGGATTGGTTGCATGATACACATGCTCAGGCACAGGCAGATCCGCTGCTTCAAGTCCTGCTACATCCCCCGGCAATACAACGACGGACACACCTGACCGTGCGACCGCTGTCTGAATGGCCATCGTCAGAGAACGCGGCATCTGTTTTGCTGTTGTAATGACTTCACAATAATCGCTACATTCCTGGAACAGATACTCCGGATGGGTCGCCTGAAAATATTCACTGCCAATCTCGTCACTTGGGATATGTGCAGCGATGGCGAGTACAGGAACACGATTGCGGTGACAATCGTACAGACCATTGATCAGATGCATATTACCAGGACCACTACTACCTGCGCAGACAGCGATACTTCCACTGACCTGAGCGTCCGCCCCAGCAGCAAATGCAGCTACTTCTTCATGACGTACATGAATCCATTCGATCTTGCCCGAACGACGGATGGAGTCGAGTACCGCATTCAAGGAGTCTCCAACAATGCCATATATGCGTTTGATACCAGCGTTCAATAAGGATTCAACCAGAACGTCCGCGACTGTTTTTTTCATAAGTGATGGGTCTCCTTTAATTGCTCATTTTGATTATGTTTCCACTCGGTTAATATACCTATTCTTATACCCCAATCTTCTGAAACCCGAACCAACTCAATATGTATGTCTGGATATATGAAACAAAAAACACCCCCTTGAACCGTTATTTCATTGTTAGCAAAATGCCAAAAAATCCGCTTGTCGAATGACAAACGGATTACGGTTAAACTACGTTTATTGTTATTTCATGTGAATTCCCAAATCCAAATCAGACACTAGATAGCAGGCATCACATTGCCACCACTTACCGGGATATAGGCACCTGTGATAAATGAGGACAGATCCGAAGCGAGAAAAGCTACCGCATTGGCGATTTCCTGATCTTCACCCCTGCGCTTCAGCGGCACGGTTCGCGTATATGCCTCATCATGTCCAGGCTCACTGGACCGATCACGTTCACTAATTGTCCATCCAGGTGCAACCTGGTTTACGGTAATCTGATACTCGCCAACCTCCTTGGCAAGCACGCGATATACACCATCCATTCCACGCTTACCAGCGGTGTAGGCCGATTGATGAGCGAAATTTTGCATCGCACATTCCGTATTGATACCAATGAACCGACCGGCTCTGATATCTTGCATATGTGGAATGAAAGCTTTGGCAAGATACACACTCTGCATGACACAGGATTCAAACTGGCTCAAGTAATCTTCAGGCGACTGCTCCAACACCGTTGTCCATTCATATTGAATGACTGCATTGGCAACAACGATATCCACTCCGCCGAGGACAGACTGAATCTCATCACGCATCCGAAATGCTGTATCCTGCTTTGTAATATCTCCCTGTACAATAACAGCCTGACGACCGAGTGCTTCAATCTCACCTTGAAGCTCCCGAGCCTTGGTATCATTATTTATGTAATGTAGAGCCAGATTGGCGCCACAGGCTGCCAACGTGCGGGCGATGACTCTCCCCAGCTGTCCGGTTGCTCCTGTAACCAGAGCCGTTTTTCCTGAGAGATCCAATTGCATAACAGCGAAAACCTCCTTGAATTCGTTTGTCCGAAAACGATTTCGTAAATATGTTATTTTTGTTCATTAATTACGCGTTATTCAGAGAGATATACAGCATTGTTCAATGCTGTATATGGTAGTTCAACTTTTTTTCCTATATGTGGAGACTATTAATTATGATGTTGAATGAGATCAATTTCCTGGAAGCGACTGACTTCCTTTTCCCAACGCTCTTCTACATATTGACGGTGAACCGGGTGATTGTTGTATGCATCATACGCAGCCTGATCTGCAAAGACCATCGAGAAACTGTAGTCAAACTCATTCTTCTCACTTACCTGTTTCAGAACCTGAAATTGCTCTACGCCAGGAATGACAGCCAGTGCATCCGAACTTTCCTTCAAAAAGGCTTCGGCCTCCGGTGTATCTTTACCCGCGTAAAGTGTAAACGTTACCATATGTGTGATGCTACTCATCTCTATTTCCTCCTCCAATATGTTCGTACTCGTTTCCTAGTGTACATCCGAATGTGTTGTAAGCGCAATAATTGGTTGAATTAATTTTTATGAATTGATATTTCTATATAAATTGAACTAAGGAATATTTACACTGGTCACTTCGATGACAGAACAACCTTCCGATCGCTGTTATCCCCAGATTTTTTTGATTCCTTCTATAAAGGTTAAATCCGGGGATAAAGGCGAGTTTATGCTTACGAAGTAGCTTTCCATAGAAAGCTTTTAGCTCCGCTTCTTCAGGTTCTTTCTGTCCTCTCCGTTTTGTGTAAATGTATATCTCAATTTATATAGTTACAAATATTAATTTCAAGTAAAATTCACTAGCCTTTACCCTGAATATGTACACAAAAAAACCTCAGGACAAATCCCGAGGTTTTTTTGTAATGTATGGACAAACTTATTTGGTGATGTTGTATTTACGGTTAAATTTATCAACACGGCCACCGATATCCACGTTTCTTTGTTTACCAGTGAAGAATGGGTGGGATGCGGAACTAGTGTCCACACGGATTACTGGGTAAGAGTTACCGTCTTCCCATTCCATAGTTTCGTTAGAGAACTTCGTGGAAGAACTCAGGAATTTGAAATCAGCACTTGCATCGTAAAAAATTACGAGTTGTGTCTTTGGATGGATGTCAACTTTTGGCATAATCTATTTACACTCCTTTAATATGGGTACTTCTTTAGAATCAAACTACATTTTATTATACTCTTTTTTTGGACAAAGTACCAGCAGGTTTTGAGGAATAGCTAAAAAAAATATGATATCTGTGATTTTGCACCTAATCAGGTGTCAAGCCGTCCCTTTCTCCAGTACATTCAACATGTACTCCAAAGCCTCCAGTTCATCCCTGCCTCTTGTCTGTAATCTGACAACACTACCATATCGAATGGGTAGTAACGCCATTCCAAGCAGGCTTTTGACATCTACACGATGCTCATGCTCAGACTCCATATACGACAAAATAATATCCGAGGAAAAACGCGACGCTTGAGAAGATACCGACATCAGATCATCCCGATGAAAATCAGCGTGTATCATAAATTCATGTACTCTCACAACCTTCAGTTCCTTTCGCTAAGTACTTATTCACCAATATGGTGTGTATCCATTTATATATTAAAATCTTCATGAATTATACCATGTTATGGGAGCTTGACCCATACTTTTTTTGCAAAAAACAAAAAAAGAGTCCTTAACCGCAGGACTCTTCCAGGTTGTTCTTACATACCATTCGGATATACCATGACCTTCAGACTGCCGCTTTTATTGTGTAATGCACGCTCCATCGCTTGCTGTGTCTCTTCGAGTGAATAACGATCTGTAATCAGAGACATCACGTCATGCTGGCCGGAGCTCAGGAACTCAATTCCTGCCGGATACGTATTGGCATAACGGAATATGCCATAGATATCAACTTCATTGTCCGCAATAAATGGAACATTAAGTGCGATCTCATCCTGTGCAGGCAGGCCCACAATCGCAAGTTTTCCTCCACGTCGAAGTGAATACAGAGCAGATTGTAGCGCCTTCGGATTCCCCGCTGTTTCCCATGCGGTATCCACACCCACACCATTTGTTAACTCGCGAATCACAGCCAGCGCATCTTCATTCCGCACATTAATGGTATGAGTGGCACCCATGCGGCGAGCTGCTTCCAGCCTAACTTCCTCCAGATCCGTTACAATGATCTTCTCTACACCGAAAGATTTGGCAGCAGCCACAGCCATGAGTCCAACGGGACCCATACCCATAATCGCCAGGGTTGTACCCGGAGCCAACTTGCTGCGGCGTGCAGCGTGAATACCAACAGAGAATGGCTCGTTCATAGCTGCTTCCTCATAAGACAGATGATCCGGGATCGGGAATACCATATCTTCACGTATCACCATGTACTGTACAAATGCCCCATCCACCGGAGGGGTCGCTAGAAATTGTACATCCGGACACAGGTTATAACGACCTTCCTTGCATGCCGAGCAACGTCCGCAAGTCACCCCAGGCTCAATAGCAACTCGATCCCCTGTTTTCAGACGGGATACGTTCGAGCCAACAGCAGCAATGATCCCCGCACACTCATGACCCAGAATGATCGGTTTCTCCACCACAAATCTGCCAATGCGTCCATGTTCAAAATAATGCACATCCGAGCCACACACCCCGACGGCCATTACCTGGATTAACACCTCATCCGCTGCCGGTTGCGGGACGGGTTGTTCCTCAATAATAATGTGTCCTGGCTCTGTCATGATAGCAGCTTTCATGGTCTCGGGCAGTTGATATTGTCCCATACGGTTCTCCTCCTCATGTATGTCCATGCTGTCTATTGTACATCAAAGAAAACAAGGTATCTTCTTTCTTCACATCACCAATCAATAGATAGTTCGACCCTGTTCATCCGCAATGCCGCTCTTGCGATAGAAGTACGTATTGATCATGTCCCGCCATTCCTTGGCATGTTCGGCCTGGTTGTCCTGTAATGAAGCAACTTTACTGAAAATAACCGGGTCGATTTTGCCCTCCAGCCCTCTCCATGTCTCGGCTAACGCCTGCGCCTGCGCAACACCTTCAAAGTGTGTATCATAAATATGCTGAATGACCGTTTTACCCGAATGCAGAACATGGGTGTACGGCACGTGATGGAAAAATAAGATCAGCTCATCCGGACAGGTGTCTACAGACTCATAGCGATCAGCATTCTCAGGGTGATACTGTGAAGTGTATCCTGTACCGCTGTTCACGGTTCGATCTACACCAATGCCATGACAATCGGCAAAGTGATACGTTCCCCATTTGGAATACTCGTATCCATCTACATTCGGCCCGTAATGATGTTCCGGATTAACCATCCAACCCACACCGAGAGGCGCAGTATAATTCTCATAGATATCTAGTGAATTCAAAAGCATGCCCGTAACCTGCCGCACAACTTCGTCTTCATGTCCAAATGTGAGTCTCACCCACTCATCAGCAATCTCTTCCGCGGACAGCTCCGGGTTCCACGCAAGTCTTCCATATCCATATAGATTCGCCTGCGCGAGTGGATGTCCTGTCCAACAGGCATCTGCACCAATATTGGATACTGCGGCGAAGCCACTGTATGGTCGTTTATACAGAGAACCGTCCGCGATTCGCTTGATCTCTGAACCTTCGCCTTTGGCGTATGTGTCAAAGTCCAATACTTCTTTCCACTGGGGAACCAGATAACAGAGATGACGTTGTTGCCCGGTATACTCCTGTGTAATCTGAAATTCAATCACCTGATTTGTATTTTCCATGGCGCCGAACAGCGGGGATACCGCCTCTCTCACCTGAAAGTCCATCGGCCCGTTTTTGATCTGCAAAATGACATTTTCGGCAAAACGCCCGTCCAGCGGCGTAAAGTGGTCATAGGCTGCCCGCGCACGGTCTGTGGAACGATCCCGCCAGTCCTGCTTGCAGTTATAGACGAAGCAACGCCAGATGACCAATCCACCGAATGGCCGAAGGGCTTCAGCCAACATGTTCGCACCATCGGCATGATCACGGTTATACGTGAACGGTCCCGGACGATTCTCGGAGTCTGCCTTGATCAGGTAACCGCCAAAATCGGGAATCGCTGCGTACACCTTGGCCGTTTGAATGTTCCACCATTCCCGTACTTGCGCATCCAGCGGATCAGCTGTACGCAATCCACCAATCTCAATTGGACTTGCGTAGTTGGCGCACAGGAACAATCGAATACCATACGCTCTGAATTCAGCGGCAACCTTCGCCACATCACTAAGATAACGTTCCGTCAGAAACAGGCTCTCACGGCGGTGTACATTGACGTTGTTGATCGATATGGCATTGATTCCCGTGGAAGCGAGCAAACGTGCGTAATCCCGGATGCGTACCAAGTCCAGCGTAAATTCCCCGTTATCATAGAAAATGGAGTCTCCTGCGTAACCACGCTCAATGCTGCCGTCCACGTTATCCCACTGATTAATCATCCGTAGCGCATTGGTTGGCTGTTCTGTAATGAAGCTCCACTTATTCACAGCGTCATCCGCCTCATGTGCACTTCCTTGATCCATTGTCAGCTCTCGAAGCAGATGAAATGCACCATACAGCACACCTTGGGGAGTCTCTGACCCAATGACGAGTACACCCTCGGTCTCGTTCTCACGAATGATGTACCCTTCCCCTTGAACAGTTGAACGCTCTGTCTCGCTGAACAACCCAGCCACGGAATCGCTCCCTGTCCAAGTGCCGATTCGTATTGCGGGAGCGGAAGCGAGATTGTCCCGTTCATTTTCCTGAGCATCAGACAGATGACTGACCGACGGTTTCACGCCATATAACCTCTCCAGTCCCCGTGAAAGTTCGGTCAGAGCTGTTGTGATCACTCCATGGTTCTCTTCCGCCAGTATAAGTTTGCTCCATGCAGGAGCCGTCTTTTTGGTAAACTCATTCGCTCTTGGCAATTCAGAGTGATACCCCAGCCACGCATCGTACTGTGGACCCGACAAAGCAGATTGAACGACGGATTGGCTCATTGTACCGCCTCCTTGCTGGCATAGATCTGCCCAAGGTGATTCCCTTTTCCTTCGAGTAGCCATAGGATCGACGTTACACCACGCGGATAGTACTTGCTGCCAACCGCCACACCAGACAGGATCTGATCACTCCAGCACCAGTAGGATTCCTCCGGATGCAGCAGCCAGTTGACATGAGCCGCGTCTGCAGCCTTGCCTGTCTCATTCCATTCCACACCCAGCAGCTCTCTAGCGATAAACTGGGACAAATAGATTTTGCTCAGCCACGAGTTATTGCTTGTTGAGGACAGTTTCCAGCCTCCATCTTCGAACAGACATGTTCCCGGTACAAGAACCGTCTTCAGATGAGTTTGGAGTGCTTTCAGATAAGGTCCAAAACGACCATTGACATCCAGTGCTGCTTCACAGCCTGTAAAGTACGGGAACACCAAACCTTCAATCGCCGGAATGATTCGAGAATCATTATTTTCTGCAATCACAGCCGGTATGTAGCCGCCATCAGTCAACTGTGCAGCAATACTGGCAGCGCAGCGATCCGCTTGAAGTCCAGCTTGATGGGACAGATCGGCCAACTTCTCAGTTGCGAACAGCTTCTCCAATGCAACATAGACCGCCCAACATTTACCCGCCAGATAGATATTATTGCGAGACTGTCCAAGTGACACATCCAGGCTGTCGTAGGTTGTAATCTCCGCTCCACCTTGGGTACGGCTGCTATCCAGACCCATCAGACCGTTACGCTGCTCTGCGTCGGGATGGTCACGATTAAGCATACTTTCGAAGCAATCCTGGATAACAGGCAACATGTTTTTCACAAAAGCTTGATCCTGTGTCTGTTCAATGTATACTGTCGCGCAGCAGAGCCAGTTCACCAGCTCCTCGTGGCTCATCTGTGAGAAACAGTCGTCAATGCCAACCAGCTCATATGCCGAGTGTCCAGGGCGTGAGAACACATTGGCAACACCAATATCATGGGTAAAGGTAATTCCGCCCGGATATAACTTCTCTTCCCCCGGGAAACGAACCTGATCCGTATAACTGTATCGTTTCACAAACCACTCCAGCTCATTACGCACCGTCCATGGATTCAAGGCAAGCTCGAAGTACAACTGATCAGCCGTCAGATCAAGTGTGTTCATCATCCGATACTCCCCTTCGTTCACCACCCATAGCGGCTCGCCATCGGCATCCAGCAGTTGAGTACTGGCATAATAGCTGTGAATGGAATGAGCAAGCATGAATGATTGATCTTCGGTCAAAGCAGCCGATCCAAGGCGTTGTTCAACCTCTCCACAGGATGCAGTCAACTCACTGAAGCGTTGAAGTGCATACTCTCCTGCTGCCTGAATATCGGAGAAGTACCGCGTATACCAATACGTTGTGTCCATTCCTGTCGTCACAATGCCCCCGCGATAGAAACATACTGCGAATTGATACGTACGTTTCTCTCCAGCCGGCACCTCCATCAGTAGTGCAGCGGTTGAGCCAAGTCCAAATGCCAGATTCTCCCGATGTTTCTCCTGCAACAGTTTCTCCAGCGTAAATCCGCGTGCGGGCCACAGTCCATCATCTGCTGACATAATCGCTGTAAGTCGACCTTGTCCCACACCTGTGATGGAGCCACCTTCCGGTCCCCCAATCAGACGCATCGCAGAGTACGGATCATTGCCCTGATAACCAAAGTAGGCTTTGCGGGGTTGTTGACCTGCCGTATTGTCAATCCTCATCTCAACCAATACGGCAGGTACGAGTGCATCCATTAATTCTTCACGATCCCCATTCGTTGGATCAGGTACTGGACGTACAGGAGAGTAGATACGGAACGTCAGATCTCCAGCGGTCCACGTATCCGTACCTGAGGTAAATTCACGGGTAATATCTTCATCGCGAAAAGCCGTAATAAGAGGTTTTGGAACTTTGGACGCTGTTGTCGACGCCGTTTCCCCGTTATCCAACTTCTCTACATCATAGCGGCTGCTCTCATCCTCGGAAGCTTCATAAAAAGGAAGCGCCTGATAATTGTCGCCATCGCGAGATTGTAATCCAATATATACATTCTGGTCTGCCGGCTTGCCGAGTTCAAGACCCAGCCCGCCTTTGGCTCCTTTGTAACCCAGTGTAAAACTCGCAAAAGCACCAATCGGTGCGTGATGTGCATTATAAAAGATGGATTTGGACGTATTCATGAATCATAACCCCTCTCAGAATGGTTGCATACGTTTTCATTAGCCCCATCCTAACACGTGGTTCCACCTCCGACCATGATCAAATCAATCGGATATTTACCCAAATCAAGCTCATAGACTATAATAGATTAAAGCGGTTACACAAAAACATTCCATTAGATATACGTGCGTAATCAAAATCACATTTTTTGAACAACCTCATATGAAGGGGGATCTTCCATGTCTTCAACGTATTTGCCTCCTACTTTGGGAGAAAGTGTCCATGAAGTTTTTTATCCAGATGTGCAAACAACGGTTAATCTGTTTGCCATTCATTTACGAAGTGTGGGTATGGACTGGGATTATCCGGCACATGAGCACCCTCAATATGAATTGAATTATGTCACGGAAGGCGAGCAACGCATGATGGTGAATGGTACCCTATACATTCAAAAGGCTGGCGAACTGCTCCTGATTCCTCCGGGAAGCATTCATTCCAGCCAGAGCCATAACGGCAAGGGATTCACGTATTTTTGCATGCATTTTGACATTGATGATCAGTTGTTCCTATCGTTGCTGGCACGTATCAAACAAGTGCGATTCAGTGCGGATAGTCCGGTTACACAGCAGATTGAGCCGGTTTTGCGCAAATTAATGTCATCTGCGGATGATGAAACAGCAAATACGATGGTACAGCGTATGCAGCTTCAATCTGCGGTATTTGAACTATTTGGCCATCTGTGGGAGGCGGTCTCGAAAGAGGCAGCACAATGGTTTACCGACGGACACGAGAAGATCGAACTCGCCCACCAGATTCGTAATCGATTGCAAGGCCTGATGAGTCAGCAATTCAAACAGGGACACGAGTCCAACGGTCACTATGGCATTGATGATATTGCAGCAGAGCTGGGCATCAGTTCTTCTCACTGTAATCGCGTGTTCAAGCAGGTGTTTGGTCAGTCTCCACGTGCTGTATTATCCCAGTTGGTTTTGCATGAAGCGAAGCTTCTTCTGGGCAATCCGAAGCTGTCCGTTCAAAATATTGCCGTCATGCTTGGTTATAAGGATATTGCCCATTTCAGTCGTCAATTCAAGCGCTGGTCCGGCATGTCACCCTCCCGTTACCGACAGGAACAGCCTGCTCTGGAATGAAGTCCAGTAGCAGGCTGTTTGTCTTTCTTATTTTTCATTTCAACAAACGCTTAATCAACTTCAGCTTGTTATCATAAGGTGGATACAGAATCGGCAGATTCAACTTGGTGCTTTTTTTCAGTACACTTTTGAGATGAGAGAAGGTTTCGAAGCTGTACTGCCCATGATACGAGCCAACACCAGAATGACCAACACCGCCAAACGGCAGACGTGGATTCGCTACATGCGTGATGGTATCGTTAATGCAGCCGCCTCCAAAAGAAACTTCGCGCAGCACTTTGTCCTGAACCCGGGTGTCGGAAGTAAACAGATACAAGGCGAGCGGTTTCGGCCGCTTTACGATTTCTACAATGGCTTCATCCAAGTTACGATAACTAATGATTGGCAGAATCGGTCCAAAAATCTCATCTTCCATCGTTGCTGCATCCCATGACTCCGCATCAATCAGTGTAGGTTCAATGAAGCGATCTTCCTCATCCGAAGCTCCCCCATATATCACTTTGGCCTGATCCCGCTCAATCAAAGTCGTCAGACGTTTAAAATGTCCCTTGTTCACGATTCGCCCATAATCCTTATTGTGCTGAATATCCGATCCGAAGAAGGACACGATCGCTGCTTTCATCTCCATAATTAACGGTTCCTTCACGCGCTCATGCACAAGTAAATAATCGGGTGCGATACAGGTCTGTCCTGTATTGAGCAGTTTGCCCCATATAATGCGCTCAGCTGCTACTTTGATATCCGCCTGTTCATCCACGATGACAGGGCTCTTGCCTCCAAGTTCTAAAGTAACGGGAACGAGATTTTTGGCAGCTGCCTCCATCACAATCTTGCCTACCGGTACACTGCCTGTAAAAAAGATATAGTCGAATGGCGCGTTAATCAGCGCTGTTGTTGTATCTTTTGCACCATCAAGCACTTGTACGTATGCTGGTTCGAACACACTCGCAATCATTTCACGTACAACAGCGGACACCGCAGGTGTATTCTCTGACGCTTTGAGCACGGCTGTGTTACCTGCTGCAATAGCACCAACCAATGGTTCGATTAAGAGTTGAAAAGGATAATTAAACGGTCCGATAATCAGAACCGCCCCGTAGGGTTCGGGTATGATATAACTTTTCGAACCCAGGAGCGCCATTTGCGTTTTCACTTTAACGGGTTTCACCCATTTATTAACTTTACGAATGGTGTGTGTGATGCTGTCCATCATAAATCCGATCTCGGTTGTGTAGGATTCGAACTCACTTTTGCCCAAATCCTGATAGAGAGCTTCTGTCAGTCTGGATTCGTACTTTTGAATGGCCTGCTTCAGTTGGGTCAGACGGGCAATTCGAGCTTCTGCCGATCGTGTTGCCCCGGAACGAAAGAATTGTCGTTGCTGCTCCAAAATCTGTTCAACTTCCTGACTGGTTACTTCCTGTATAGTCGTTGTCATATATACATACTCCTCTATTCATTATTGATCAAGCGTTTAAACTTACGAACCTATAAGACACATGCAAAAGCATGTTTGATCACTATTACTCTACAGACACTCTTCTTCCAAAGCAGCTACCAGTTCCTTCAGCAGTTCCACCGATGCATTCAATGAAGCCGAATAATAACGCTGTGTGCCCTTCTGCTCCACAGATATAAGTCCCTTCTCTAACAACAGCTTGAGATGATGAGATATGGCTGGCCGGGATAGGCTGGATTGTTCGGTAATTTCATTCACTGTCATTCTGCCTTTCTCGGTGAGTGTCAGCAAAATGGATTGACGATGGTTGTCACTTAACACCTGAAATAACGGAATACAGGTTTGAAAAACGCTAATTGCTTTTTGTCCCATGGTTTCACCTCTATACTATTTCTTCTTCATTATTTCTACGTATATTTCTCTGTTTGATGTCTGTTGGTTTAAACATTCGAACCTAATGATTAAATTGTACTCTTTAATCACTTGAACTGCAAGTGAACCATCAACTAAATTTAATATAATGTCTTATAAAGCGCTTCCATACTACCATACAAGTATGGTAGTATGTCATTGAAGGAGTTGAAGTTGTGGAATATACCCCAAAGTTATCATCCAGAGCCGGTTTGTTGCCTGTTGCGAGCAATATGTCTTCCATGAATAATAAGCAATCTTACTCAACGCGAGATGTCGTTTACTTCACGCTGAAACAACTCATTTTGAGTTTGAAAATGCCTCCGGGAACAGCTATTTCTGAGAAGGAAATTTCGCTGGAGTTCCAGGTAAGCCGGACACCTGTTCGAGAAAGTTTTGTAAGGCTTGCACAGGAAGGTCTGCTGGAAGTGTATCCACAGCGTGGCACATACGTCTCTCTGATTCAGGTCGATCTCGTTGAGGAAGCACGGTTCATGCGTGAACAGCTCGAACGAGCCGTAATCAGGCTTGCCTGCGAGAACTTTCCGAACGAACAGATGGTCGCTCTTGAACAGAACCTTGCTTGGCAACAGGAATGCAGGGTCAAACCGGATGATGAACGAATGTTCCAATTGGATGAGGAATTCCATAGCACTCTTTTTGCAGGCTGCAACAAAAGCAACACCTGGACTGTTATCCAGCAGATGAATGTACATTTGAATCGAAGTCGCATGTTACGCCTGTCCTCGGACCACCAGTGGGATCACCTGATTGAACAGCACCAGTCTATGGTCAAGGCCATTCAGCAGCATGATGCCGACACAGCAGAGCGACTGATGCAGGAACACTTGCATTTAACTGTCACCGATTTGGCTGTCCTGCAGGATACATATCCGTCCTATTTTCAATGACTGAATTTTTCTTCCTACTATTCATGATGAGGTGAACGTGATGAGAATGGTTTTTCGCTGGTTCGGCGAAGGCAATGATACGGTAACGCTGGATAATATCCGGCAGATTCCGGGTGTTGAAGGTATTGTGTGGGCACTGCACGATGTTCCTGCTGGCGAGGAATGGCCAATGGACAAAATACTCGCTGTCAAAACAGCAGCGGACAAGGCCGGGTTACATCTGGATGTCGTTGAGAGTGTGAACATCCATGAGGATATCAAGTTAGGCCTGCCATCAAGGGATAAATACATTGCGAACTACATTAAAACAATGGAGAAACTGGCTCAAGTTGGTGTGAAGGTCATCTGTTACAACTTTATGCCGATCTTCGATTGGCTTCGCACGGATATGCACAAGGAAATGGAGGATGGCTCAACTGCCCTCTTCTATGAGCACAGTAAACTCGCAGATATAGAACCTCTAGAACTCGTTCGACGCATTACGGAAAACTCCGCACTCACCATGCCAGGTTGGGAACCAGAACGATTGCAGTATTTAACAGGTCTGTTCGAAGCCTACAAGGATGTAACCGAGGATCATATGTGGGAGCACGCACGTTATTTCCTGCAAGAGATTATGCCTACAGCCGAACGGCTGGGGATTCGAATGGCCATCCATCCGGATGACCCGCCATGGCCAATCTTTGGATTACCAAAGATTATTACAAGTCAGGAGAATGTTCGGAAATATTTGAATCTTTATGATAGCCCTTACAACAGCGTGACATTATGCAGTGGCTCTTTGGGAGCGAATGCTGATAATGACATTATCGGGATGATACACGAGTTCAAGGATCGGATTCCATTTGCCCACATTCGTAATGTCAAAATCTACGAAAACGGCGACTTTATTGAAACGTCACATCGCAGTCAAGATGGAAGCGTCGATATTGCGGGGGTTGTTGAGGCTTATCACGATATCGGTTATGAAGGTTATGCAAGACCCGACCATGGTCGTCACCTCTGGGGAGAACAGTGCCGACCTGGTTATGGACTCTATGACCGGGCTTTGGGGATCATGTATCTCTGGGGCGTCTGGGATTCCCTGCAAAGGAGGGCAAAAGCATGAGTGAACACCAATATGAACGCTCATCTCGTCTCGAAGGCAGAACGGCTGTAATCACCGGAGGTGCTGGAGTATTATGCCGCTCCATGGCGGAAGAACTCGCTCGGCACGGTGCAAGTGTAGCCATCCTGAACCGCACCGTGTCCAAGGGACAGGAAGTTGTATCTGCGATAGAAGCTGCCGGTGGCAAAGCGATTGCTATTGCCTGTGACGTAACCCAGGCCGATAGTGTGCAAGCAGCGGCAGATGCGGTGCTGGAACAGCTCGGACCATGTGATATTCTGATCAATGGCGCCGGTGGCAATAACGCCAGTGCCAACACTACAAATGAAATCTTCAGATTGGAAGATCTGGAAAAGAGCGATGTCACTACATTTTTTGATGTAAGTGTAGAGGGATTTCGTCAGGTGATGGATTTGAATTTTGTCGGTTCTCTCATTCCTACTCAAATCTTTGCAAAACATATGATAGAGCGCGATGTTCCCGCTACTGTCATAAACATTTCTTCCATGAGCGCCCCATCGCCCATGACGAAAGTTCCAGCGTATAGCGCTGCGAAGGCAGCCATTAACAACTTCACGCAATGGCTCGCCGTTCATCTGGCCGAATCCGGAATTCGTGTCAATGCTATTGCACCCGGGTTTTTCCTGACCGAGCAGAACCGTAATCTATTACTGCAACCAGACGGCTCACCTACGGAGCGTTCCAGTAAAATTATTGCTCATACACCCATGCGCCGCTTTGGCAAACCGGAAGACCTGCTTGGCACATTAATGTGGCTTGCGGATGAAAGACAATCCGGCTTTGTCACTGGCACAGTCATTCCGGTAGATGGCGGATTTATGGCGTATTCAGGTGTATAACGATTAACGTGTACATGAATCAGTTCAACTAATATAGGTATTTAATGAGACCGAAGCTTGGGATACATACCCAGGTTTCGGTTTTTTGCGTTCAAGCATAAGATCCTCCAGCATAGGAAAAGCTTGTTATAATACATGTTCAAAAGCAAACTTTTTAAACAATCTCTTATTACAGCTACGGTGAAATAAAGGAAGGTGATACATATATGATGGAAGAAACATGGGTTGTTGCCGTACGGTCTATTATTGCCTTTCTGACCCTGATCATCTATACAAGGGTGCTGGGCAAACAGCAGATGGGTAACTTGACGTATTTTGATTACATTAACGGTATTACAATCGGTTCCATTGCGGGTACGTTTGCAACCGATCTCTCGTCCAAGGCGTGGATTCATTTTGTGGCCTTGACCATTTTCACAATCATTACGATCATCTTTCAGTATATTACGTTGAAAAATCGCACCATCTCCAAACTAATGGACTCTGATCCAACATTGATCATCCAGAACGGTAAAATTCTCGAACAGAACCTGAGTAAAATGCGAGTCAAATTTGATGAATTGACCATGATGCTGCGGCAAAAGGATGTATTTGATATTACGACTTTGGATTATGCGATTCTGGAACCGGATGGCAGCCTCTCGGTTGTTTTGAAACCTGAGAATCAACCGGTAACCGCCAAAGACATGCATATGCACCCGCCCAAGAGCAAGCTGATGACCGAGATTATCATTGATGGCCTGCTGATTAAGCAAAATCTGGAGGAAAGAAATAAAGATATCAACTGGCTCAGTGAACAGCTTAAGAAACAAAAGATCACGATACAGGATATTGCTTTTGCCGCCATATTGCCTAATGACAAATTGTATGTTGATCTGTTCGAAGATAAAATCACCGAAAAAATCGATATGGGCGATTATGAGGGACCTTTCTAAACTCTTTACATCAAGGAGGCGGTTGAATGAAAACGCGTTTCTGGCTGTTATATGTGCTTCCGATCTTCCTCATTCTTGTGTTCGTTGCGATTATGGCTAGCGGAGCCTTTCTCAAAAAGCCCTTTGGTACCGATGATCGCTTGCTTGAATCTGTACAGATGTTGGAGAAACAAGTCGAGGGAAAACAATGGACTGAAGCCAAGTCCCAAATCAATTATGCAATGCAAGCTTGGGATAAAGTCGTCAACCGCATTCAGTTCAGTGTGGAGCGTGAATCAATTTATGATATTCTGGGGACCCTTGCTCGGATGAAGGGAGGCGTTACCGCAGAGGACGATAAGGCGATTATGGAAGAGATTTATTACTTTTATGTGTTATGGGATAATCTTGGAGATTAGGTTCAATTTCTTTAATATCAGGCTTTAATATCAGAAGTAAGTCCAAAAACAAAAGGCACTATCCTTTTATGAAGAAAGGAAGTGCCTTCTTTGCTTTGATATAACTTTATATCCGTTACGCTCTTCGTAATCCCCGAGACCGTGACGATCGCGAAGTGCCTTCTTTGCGGAAAAAGAGACCGAGTGCTCCCTTGGCACACCACAGTGCAAACAAAGCGAACAACGTGCCCCAGAACAGCGCCGGAAGGAATGTCTGCTGAGCCAGGTTCGCTGCATCCCCTGCCCGTGAAGGTTGAGTCCAGGACATAAGTCCAACGTATACCGCACTAACAACCGACTCTTCCAGCGTAAGAAACGCCAGTAACAGATAATAGTACTTCACGATCTTGGCACCAAAAATCATAATGACAACGTTCAGTACGATGAACCCGGTCAGCCATAACATGCCGAACTCCCCTCTTACATATAACAGGAGCGACACCAGAGCGACAGCCGTCATAATACCGAGTCCCCACATGTGCAAGCCTTTACGGTATAAGTAAAACAACAGCAAGGCGAACAGTGATGCACTGATATATCCCGCCAGAGAAACCAGGATCGATCTGCCTGGCGTCAGCATGGATGAGTAAGTTACACCACTATGATCAGCGTATAATTCAATGCGCAGCACTTTACCGGACAATATCAGTGTCATTAGTGCATGACCGAATTCGTGAATCATCGTATCCAGGTTACGGAACAAGGACGAAAATGGGATGAATCGTGTAAGAAAGACGGAGCCTAGTAGAAAAAGTATCGTTTTGACCCACTTATTCAATCGTGTATACCTCCTTTACCTTCAAGTAAACAATCAAGTAAACAAGCCTATCCTTTATACTACGCTTTTTTCACTCGATTCGTTTCGGCTTCCAAACTGTAAGGCACAGTGCTCCATCCACCAGCAGAAGCTCCGATTGTGTCCAATGAAAAAAGAAGACAGATCATAGCGGCCCTTTTCGGCCTCTAGCGTAACGAGCAGTCGATTCCGCATCCGACGGAGGGCATAGTGCACGAATTGATCTGCTACCTCACTTTGTATCAGGGTAACATAAGCATAAAGGGAATGATCGACAGGTTCATCAAGTGGACTCACCCCTGCACATGAAAATTCCGTCCTCACGCCCGCACTCTGAAGTATGGACAATGCCTTCACGAGTTCGGCATCAACTTCAACACCGTTCCAAATCTCTGTTTTCTTCGCGGATACTGTATGTTTATCACGTTCCGTCCAGTGCATCAGCTCCAGCTTACGCCGTCTCCACAGATGGGCAGGCTGTTCACTTAACAGCACTTCATGTTCCTCATTTAAATTCATGCAATGCGTCCTCCTGTTCTGCTTGATCCGGTCACCTTATTCAACAAAGAGAGAGCACATCACTGTGCTCTCTGCTTTGCAAAAAGGCAAAGGAATGGCGATCCATTCCTCAGCATGTTGTATTATTGTACCTTTTTCGGTGACAGGCATCAAACTGATTTTAAATTATTCGTTTAGTGCCAGTTTCAGAGCCTCCATATTCTGTCTCATCACGCTAATGTAGTCCATTCCCGCCGCAATTTCTTCCTCGGTGAGTCCCTCAATCGGATTCAATACAGCCGTCTTGGCCCCCACTTCACTTGCGATTGTCTCAGACACTTTGGATGAAACCAGTGTTTCGAAGAAAATCGTTTTCACCTGATGCTCTTTTGCAAAATCAATGACAGATGCCATCTGCGCTGCTGAAGGTTCTTGCTCAGGAGACAATCCTGCGATGGGCACCTGTTGCAATCCATATTCCTTGGCAAGATAACCAAATGCAGCGTGTTGTGTGATGAAATCCTTACGTTTGCTATCCGTCACAGCCGCCTTGAAGTCCTGATCCAGTGACTCCAGTTGAGCAATGTAGGCATCTGCATTCTGCTTGAACTGTTCGGCATGTTCCGGGGCAGCCTGCGCCAAACCTGCTTCAATATTGCGCACTTCTTTTACAGCCAATGCAGGTGACAGCCATACGTGGGGGTCGAGTCCACCGTGATCGTGATCATGTCCTGCTTCTGCTTCTGCTTCTGCCTCTGCCTCTGCCTCTGCGTCATGATCATGGTCGTGTTCTTCAGCAGTTGCTTCATCCGCATGATCGTGATCATGTGCTTCTGTAGTCGCTTCATTCGCATGCTCATGATCGTGGTCATGTTCTGTTGTCTCTGAATCTTCTTGATGGTGATCATGCTCTCCACCTTCAAGCAGGTTAATTCCTTTGCTCGCTTCCACCTGAATGAGTGAAGCATTGCTCAGACTTCCGGTGACCTGATCAATCCAAGATTCCATGCCCGCACCGTTGTATACAAGCACATCCGCTTTTTCAAGGCTGGCAATATCTTGTGGTGTGGGCTCCCAATCATGGGGCTCCATTCCTGCTGGAACGAGTGTATGCACATCGGCCAGATCACCTGCCACATTTTTGGTGAACTCATACATCGGGTAGAAGCTGACCTGCACGTTTAATTTTTCGGTTTCCGTCTCGACTGGAACGGAAGTGCCTGTCGAAGCTGTATTTGCATCAGAAGCGGATTTTTGTCCGCAGCCTGCGACGATAAGTGTAAGACTAAACAACAATCCGAGCGTAGCTTTTTTACTGAATTTCATGTGATGTATTCCTCCTAGAATGGTTGACCAGAATGACGTGCTGTGATTTCGTTTCTTTGCGGTGACGCTTGCGGTTATATCGTGCAATCAGCTTTTGCGCTGATATTCCAGTCAATAGGATAACCAACAGGATGAGTGCAATTGTTCCTCCCGGTGGTGTATTTAGATGGTAAGATGTTGTGAGCCCGCTAAAAATACCGATTAATCCTGTAATTACCGCGACAATAATCGCTGATGTAAAACTGCGAGACACTCTCAATGCCAAGGCAGCAGGTAAAACAATGAGAGCAGATACCAGCAACACACCGACGATCGGCATGGCTGAAGCTACAGTCATTCCTGTCAGAATGGCAAATGCAAACGATAAACCTCTTACCTGAACGCCTCCAATGGAAGCAGTCTCTTCATCAAACGTAAAGTTATATAACGGTCTTCGGAGCAGGATGAAAAAAAGTAAACCAATGACACACACACCTGCCATCATCCACAATTGTATATCGCTAACCGCGACAATAGATCCAAATAAGTATGAGCTGAAGGTCTTGGACAGATTGGTTTTGAGACTCATCAATACCACAGCAAGAGCCAGCCCCGAAGTCATGATGATCGCCACAGGTACCTCGCTGTAGGTTCGGTAACTTCGCCGCAGTTGTTCAACCAGTAATGCACCGATAATTGCAATCGCGAATCCGCAGATCACCGGGTTAAGATTCATGACTGAACCGAGCGCAACTCCTGCGAGTGAGACATGGGATAACGTGTCTGCCATTAGTACCTGCCGCCTGAGCATCAGATAGACCCCGAGAATTGGAGCGATGACTCCAATCAGTCCACCTGCCCAGAAGGCACGTTGCATGAATTCGTACTCAAACACTGCCATTCCTCACTTTCTTGCCGCTCCAGAGTAATCGTTCGGTCCAATCGATCTCCCATCTCTTCCAGTCCATGAGTAACCATAATAATCGTTATCCCATGAGCATCAACATAGTGGCGCATCAGATTGTAAAATCCTTCACGGCTGTGGCGGTCCATTCCCGTGGTTGGCTCATCCAGTACCAGAACCTGCGGTTGCCCAGCCATAGCTCTGGCAATACAGATCCGCTGCTTCTGTCCACCAGACAGCTCACCGACGCGTGTATTCCGATATTCCCACATGCCAACTTCACGCAGACTACGTTCAACGATGGCATCCTGCGTTGCTGTGAATCTGCGGAATAATCCCAGCCTGGTGTAACACCCGGACCGGACCAGTTCATTCACCGTACTGGGAAATCCACTATTAAACGATGCCACCTGCTGGGGCACATAACCGATATTGGACTTGTTCCCACGTTTCAACTGCGGATTCATATGTATCGTGCCGCTCCAGGGCTTCAATAGCCCTAGTAGCAGCTTTAACAGAGTCGTTTTGGCAGAACCATTGGGACCTGTGATGCCTATGAACTCTCCCACATGGATATCCAGCGACAATTGATCAATGACCGGCTCTTTGCCATATCCAAATACAACATCACGCATGGAGGATAGTATCATGCCATTCCCTCTTTTCGTAAATATTACGATTTAAAAATAACAAAAAAATTTTATCTGGTTTCCCGATGGATCGTCATTTTCTTCAAACGTGGGGAGTACTTCTTCATCTCCAGTCTCTCCGGATGGTTACGTTTGTTCTTGGTTGTTGTGTAGTTGCGGTCCCCGCACTCGGTGCAGGCTAAAGTTACAATGACTCTCATGGTTGTTGCCTCCTCTTATTTAATCGTAATTATTACTATTTAATGATATTAGCTGATGCTCTTTCTTTTGTCAACTCCATGCAGGAAAAGGATCTTTCAGTTCACGCCAGTTCTACATATCGATGAAGAATCTTGATTAATCGTAAAAATGTTGATTAGAACATTGGAATGATGTATGTTGCCGCACGTACAAGCATATATTTTAGCAAAGTCCTAGTTGTGGAGGTCTGTTTCATGAAAATGGCAGCCAATCTGAAGCTCCTGTCCTTCCTGGTCCCTTGTACATTTCTTGTTCCCGTGTTGATCACAATGGCTCCAGACTTGAAGGAAACATGGAACAGTGGAGCTTTGCAAAATATGAAAACCGTATTCATAGGTATTTTCCTTGAAGCCGCACCTTTTCTGCTCATGGGTGTGCTATTATCCTCGCTCATGCAGTGGTTCGTATCCGAAGAAATGGTCCGCAAACTCACGCCCAAGAATCCGATAGGCGGTGTGCTGGTCGCAGGACTACTCGGTATTATTTTCCCCATCTGTGAATGTGGCATGATCCCGGTAGTGAGAAGGTTGATGCACAAAGGCATGCCAGCCTATATCGCAGTTACGTTCATCCTGAGTGGTCCCGTAGTCAATCCCATCGTATTTACGGCAACTTTGCTTGCCTTTCCCTCCCATCCTGAGATTACCATTGCCCGCATGGGACTGGCCTTTGCTGTAGCGGCTTCCATAGGCATGCTTGTGTATGTGTTTGTTCGTCGAAATCCTCTTCGGATGCCAAAAGTCGCAGTGACAGAGGTTAAGACACACCCTGAGTTTAAAATGGCGCAACCTCACGCGCACGCAAATGCACATGATCATAACCATGTAAAAAACTGGCGCAGCTTCTTCATTCATGCCGGAGACGAATTTGTCGATATGAGCAAATATTTGGTGATCGGTGCCTTGATTACAGCCTGCATCCAGACATTCATTAGCCGCAGTGATCTGATCTCACTTGGTAATGGTCCTGTCGCCTCCTATGTGTTCATGATGGGATTTGCTTATGTATTGTCTCTCTGCTCCACTTCTGATGCTTTTGTGGCTTCTGCCTTCTCACATACGTTTGCACTGGGGCCGCTGGTATCCTTCCTTGTGCTTGGTCCAATGCTGGATTTCAAAAGCACCCTGATGCTGCTCTCCACCTTCCGTACCCGATTTGTTATTGGTCTAAGTCTAGCGATTATTACGCTCGTTTTTGCCGGCTCGTGGTTGATTAATCTACTGGTATAAAGGTTGAGCAACATACTTCATGGCCTGAATGGTTAATCCCATGAACTTTCATCCTGACGATGAATAGAAAAGAGGTGATGTTATGAACCACACTATCTATACAATGACCAAACCTCCTGTTCCAAGGTCACACGTCATCCAATGGCATAACCTGATCCGTGCAGGCTGGATCGGCGGGGTGGCAGTGTACATTATTCAGTTGAATTCAAGTGATTCGCTTCATTATTATTTGGCTCCTACCATGCAAAAACTGCTATTATGCTGTCCTGTTCCCTTATTGTTTATTGCCGTTATCATGGCATGGCACGGACTGTTCGGCAGAAACGAGGTTCATTGCGACTGTGAACATCCACCACCCTCGGGGGTCCTTCGTAGCTTAATGGTATATGGTCTGATTGCTATCCCCTTGTTGCTGGGGTTTCTGTTACCTGATCGGGCTCTCGGCAGTTCCATGGCCAGTCAGAAAGGGATGTCTCTCACCTATGCCCCTCCCGAGATTCGTCGAAAAGAGCCTTTACCTGATCCAGCAACGCAATTGAATGTACAAGATCTCACACAAAAATCAACGACAGTTCAGCCTGCATCGGCCACCAAAGTACAATTCATTCCCCCAGACGAGTATAGCCGCGAATTCGCTGAACTGGCGGAAAAGTTGTATGCAGAACAGGTCATCCGAGTCTATCCCGAGATTTTCTCTGAAACCCTCGGCACGATTGATATGTTCCAGCGACAATTTGCAGGCAAAGATATCTCCTTAACCGGGTTCGTTTATCGGGACAAAAGCATGGATCATGAATCACATTTTGCACTGGGACGATTTCTCGTCATGTGTTGCCCCGCGGATGCGGCTCCCTTTGGCGTGATGATTCACATCCCCGAAGCGGGTAGCTTCCCTACAGACAGCTGGGTGCAAATTGATGGCAGCATTGGCTCTGCACAGGTGAACGGTAAGGATACGATTGAAATTCGCGCCACAAAGGTGACACCTGTAGCCGAGCCATCCACGCCTTATATTTACACCAATGCAGATTCAGTGATGGCGTATGAGCAAATAAAGAGCCCGTAGTTGCTCGTAATAACAACAGCGTACTTTTACGACAAAAAGCCCCAAAGCTATGGATTACATCGCTTTGGGGCTTTCATGTTCAGTCAGTCATGAGATTACATCTCGTCTTCTCTGATTGTATTATTCCGTTACGATATCATGAACCAATACAGGAGCATCGGCATGATCCGCAATTGTAATGTTTTCTTTGATCTTCGCGATGACGTCTGCTACGTCTTCACGATTGGCATGGATCGTTACGAGGGACTCACCAGCTTTGACTGGGTCACCCACTTTTTTGTTCAGCATCAGACCAACAGCGAGATCGATCTCGGACTCTTTTGTTGCACGGCCTGCGCCGAGCAGCATTGCTGCAGTTCCGATTTCGTCAGCGACGATTCCGGCAACATAGCCGTCTTTATCTGCTGGGACTTCAACCAGATATTGTGCTTGTGGCAAACGATCTGGATGATCCACAACCGAAGCGTCTCCGCCTTGGTTTGCCAAGAAATCTTTGAATTTCTCCAGTGCTTTACCGTTCTGGATCACTTCTTTCAATTTCTCCTCAGCGTGCTCCAAGGAATCTGCCTTGCCAGCAAGGAATACCATCTGACGTCCAAGTGCCAGACACAGTTCTTCCAGATCTTTTGGACCTTTACCTTGCAGGGTGAGGATGGCTTCTTTCACTTCAAGTGCGTTACCAATCGCCAGACCCAGTGGTTGGGACATATCGGAGATAACAGCCATCGTTTTACGGCCAACATTGTTACCGATGCTTACCATGGCATGTGCCAATTCTTTGGCATCTTCCGTTGTTTTCATGAATGCACCAGCACCCGTTTTAACATCCAATACGATTGCATCTGCACCTGCTGCAATTTTCTTGCTCATGATGGAGCTGGCGATCAGTGGAATGGAGTTAACGGTAGCTGTTACGTCACGCAGTGCATAGAGCTTTTTGTCTGCAGGCGTTAAGTTACCACTCTGTCCGATAACTGCAACCTTATGTTCGTTTACGAGACGAATGAACTCTTCTTTTTCAAGCTCTACGTGGAAACCAGCAACGGATTCCAGCTTGTCTGTTGTACCACCCGTGTGACCAAGTCCACGTCCGGACATTTTGGCAACAGGTACATCAAGCGCAGCAACAAGCGGAGCAAGTACCAGTGTTGTTGTATCGCCCACTCCTCCTGTGGAGTGCTTGTCTACTTTGATGCCTTCGATAGCGGACAGGTCGATCGTTTCACCGGAATTCACCATCGACATTGTCAGATCGGCGCGTTCCTTGTCTGTCATATCTTTGAAGAATACCGCCATCGCCCAAGCGCTGACTTGATAGTCTGGGATCTCTCCTTGTGTGTAACCTTGAACAACAAAATCAATCTCAGCTGTTGTCAGTTCTTTTCCGTCGCGTTTCTTAGCAATAATGTCTACCATTCTCATGATGATCTCTCCTCGGGTAAATGATTTGTATAGAACACTTTGTACTGGGACCGTTCCGGCTCCGGATCGATTCCTCCGAACGCTAACGCTTCTTCGGAATCGATTCCGGGTCCTTCACTCTGTGCTTAAAACAAAAGTTTCGATTAAAATCAAATGATTATGAATATAAAATGCAACAATTACAGTGTGATTGCTGTGTCCAGGGCAACTACCATCATGTCGTTGAACGTTTTTTGACGCTCTTCGGCAGATGTTTCTTCGCCTGTCAGCAAGTGGTCACTTACCGTCAGGATGGTCAGTGCGTTAACACCAAACTTGGCAGCGATAGTGTACAATGCTGTTGTTTCCATCTCTACGCCGAGTACGCCATGTTTCATCAACTTCTCGGTTACGGAACGGTCATCGCGGTAGAAAGAATCAGAGCTGAACACGTTACCAACGTGAATCTTCATACCTTTAGCTGTTGCACGGTCATAGGCTTCTTTCAGCAGGGAGAACGTAGCGATTGGTGAGAAGTCATATCCACCGAATACGTGTTTGTTCATGCTGGAATCTGTACATGCTGCTTGTGCAAGGATAACGTCACGTACTCGTACATGCTCCTGCATACCGCCACAAGTTCCTACACGAATCAGGTTTTTTACGCCATATTCGCTGATCAATTCGTTAGCATAGATTGCAAAGGACGGAATTCCCATCCCTGAACCTTGCACCGAAATCCGGTGTCCTTGATATGTACCTGTGTAACCGAGCATTCCACGAACTTCGTTGTAACATACAACGTCTTCGAGGTACGTATCTGCGATATATTTCGCGCGCAAAGGGTCTCCTGGCAATAAAATCGTTTCTGCGATATCCCCGGGTTTTGCTCCAATATGTGTACTCATGAATGAATCTCCTCCAGTTATACAATTAGTCTATTATGATGGCAGGACCGGAGCAGCCAAGCTACTCCGACCTCCCCTATCCAGTTTTTGAAAAACTTATTTCAAATCCTTCAGGAAGCTGGTGCCGTATTCCGGCATTTTCACTCCAAAGTTCTCGGCGACGGTTGCGCCAAGGTCAGCAAATGTGCTGCGCAGATCAAGCTTTTTGCCCTCGCTGAAGCGCGGAGAGTAGGCAAGCAGTGGTACATATTCACGTGTATGGTCTGTACCGCGGTATGTTGGATCGTTACCATGGTCAGCTGTGATCAGCAGCAGATCATCATTGGTCATTTTGGCAAAAATCTCGGGCAGCCGTGCATCATAGTCTTCAAGTGCCTGAGCATAACCTTGCGGATCACGACGGTGACCGTACAGGGCATCAAAATCAACCAGGTTCAGGAAGCTGAGTCCAGTGAACTCTTCATCCATCGTTTCGGACAACTTGTCCATGCCATCCATGTTGGAGACGGTACGAACAGCCTTGGTTACACCTTCGCCATCATAGATATCTGCGATTTTACCCAAAGCAATCACATCAAATCCACCATCTTGCAGTTCATTCATAACAGTACGACCAAAGGGTTTGAGTGCATAGTCATGACGATTCGCAGTACGTTTCCAGTTACCCGCTTCTCCTACAAATGGACGTGCAATAATGCGGCCGAGCATATACGGATCTTCAAGTGTAATTTCACGGCAAAACTCACAGATCTCATACAGCTCTTTCAGTGGAACAACGTCCTCATGTGCTGCAATTTGCAGAACCGAATCGGCGGATGTATAAACGATGAGCGCGCCAGTTTCAACATGCTCTTCACCCAGCTCATCCAGAATTTCCGTGCCGCTGGCCGGTTTGTTACCAATTACTTTGCGGCCCGTTTTCTCTTCAATGCGTTGAATCAACTCATCGGGAAAACCATTCTCGAACACACGGAAAGGTGTATCAATGTAAAGACCCATTAGCTCCCAGTGACCTGTCATTGTGTCTTTGCCTCTGGATGCTTCCTGCATCTTGGTGTAATACGCTTTAGGTGCATCCGCTACAGGGACACCCTCGATTTCTTTGATGTTGGACAGTCCGAGACTGGCCATGTGAGGCATTTTCAGACCTCCGCGTTCACGTGCAATGTGACCGAAGGTATCTACATCAAAATCATCAAATTCTGCTGCATCTGGCGCTTCGCCGATCCCTACAGAATCCATAACGATCAGATGTACTCTTTTGAATGTTGACATAACCTAAGCACTCCTTCCAATAATCCGGTTTACAAGAACAGTCCAGTAATGATCGCTGACAGCACGCTGACAAGCGAAGCACCGTAAAGCAGTTTCAGACCGAAGCGGGCGACCACATTACCTTGCTTCTCATGGAGTCCCTTCACCGCACCAGCAATGATACCGATGGAGGAGAAGTTGGCGAACGACACGAGGAAGACAGATACGATACCCGTTGTTCTGGCAGACATTGCAGTCTCCTTCAAATTAAGCATAGCTACGAATTCGTTGGATACCATTTTGGTTGCCATAATACTTCCTGCCTGAATCGCTTCTTTCCATGGAACACCCATGATGAAGGCAAATGGTGCAAACACATAACCAAGTAGCTCCTGGAACGAAATGCCAAGCACCGCGCTGAAAATTCCATTAACAAGTGCGATCAAGGCAACAAAACCGATTAACATCGCAGCTACGATGATAGCAACTTTGAATCCATCCAGGATGTATTCGCCGAGCATTTCGAAGAAGGACTGTTTCTCCTCTTCCTGTACTTCCAATATATCTTCTTCCTCTGTAACCTCATAAGGATTCACAATAGAAGCAATGATAAAACCGCCAAACAGGTTCAGTACAAGAGCTGTAACCACATATTTCGGCTCAATCATGGTCATATAAGCACCAACAATCGACATCGATACCGTGGACATCGCCGAAGCACACAAGGTGTACAACCGATGTTTTGGCAACAACCCAATTTGTTTTTTCACAGAAATGAACACTTCAGATTGCCCCAATACAGCCGAAGCAACCGCGTTATATGATTCCAGTCTGCCCATTCCGTTGATTTTGCTTAATACCAGACCAATATATTTTATAACAAAAGGCAAGATTCGGATATACTGCAATATCCCAATGAGTGCCGAGATGACAACAATCGGCATCAATACGCTGAGGAAGAACGGTGCCCCCCCGCTTTCGGCACCTACAGTAGTCAAACCCCCAAATACAAATGCGATACCTTCATTCGCATAGTCGAGTAAACTTTTAAATACGGTCGCGAAACCGCCAATTAAAAAAGTACCCACTCCTGTATTCAACAGAGCATAAGCTAGTATAACTTGCAAAACAATCATGATAGCCAGCGGCCGGTAACGAATCTGCTTTTTGCCGTTGCTTGCGATATAAGCCAGTCCAAAAACAACGAGTAAGCCGATAATGGCAATTAGAAATTTCATTTGATTTCTCCTTTGAAGGTAGTTAAGCCGGATGTGAAAATTCAGCTCAAAGGGCTCTTAAGCATTCTTATCAGTAATCTTTCAGAAAACTTATGAAGCGCTTACAATAAGTTCAGTTAATTAAAATATAAGTGTAAGTTGTATTCCCTGTACCTGAGTCGAACGCCCAAGTACAGAGAATATAACATTACTTTTATTTATTAAGCTTTTTCTTAATAAGATGCTTTTGCTTAATAAGAAGATGTAGACTGACCACCCTGCATAATCTTCACGCCAGAACTTGCACCGATACGAGTTGCACCCGCTTCGATCATTTTTTGCATATCTTCCAGGCTACGTACGCCACCGGAAGCTTTAACGCCAACATCAGGACCTACAGTACGACGCATCAAAGCGATATCCTCTGGCGTTGCTCCACCTGTGGAGAAACCTGTAGAAGTTTTAACAAAATCAGCTCCAGCTCGCACAGCTGCCTGACAAGCACGTACTTTCTCTTCATCCGTCAACAGACAAGCTTCAATAATAACTTTCACCAAAGCTTTACCCGCAGCCGCTTCAACGACAACACGAATATCTTGTTCAACGTAATCATCTTTGCCATCTTTCAAAGCACTGATGTTGATGACCGTATCGACTTCAGTTGCACCTTTAGCAATCGCATCTTTAGTTTCGAAAGCTTTTGTCTCCGATGTAGATGCTCCCAGAGGGAAACCAATAACGGTGCAGATATCTACGCCAGTACCCTGCAACTGCTCAGCAGCATAAGCAACCCAGCCTGGATTAACACATACGGAAGCAAACTGGTATTGTTTCGCTTCTTCGGTTAACTTGGCCATTTCACTTTGCGTTGCGTCCGCACGAAGCAACGTATGGTCGATCATTTTCGCTAATTGTGGTGTAGTCAATTAAATCTCTCCCTTATCTGAACTAGTTATTTTCTATACACTTACACTAACATGAACATATGTAAAAATCAACTTGAACTTTTGTTCACAGTTACACTTACATTTCTTCTTCGTTATATTTTCTTCCTAAAAAAGCAAAACATCCGCCCTTTTTACGTGGCAGATGTTGTCATCCATATCCATTTGAAATTAAAATCGAAGTAATGCCTGCGCTGTGTACTGATCCGTGACCAGAATATTTGCGTAATGACCTTTGAGCGCGGCGTGTATGGCTTCAATTTTGCGTTGTCCCCCAGCGACAAGGATTGATTTTTCCTTATTTCTCAACTCGGCTAGATCAATTCCAACGGTTCTGCTGTTAATCTCTTCACTGATCAACTGACCTTCCGCATCGAAAAAGCGTGAACAAATGTCACCTGCACCGGAGTTCATCAGCAATTGTTGCTCTTCTTCATTGAAGTAACCGAGCCTGAACAATAATGCATCTTCTTTCACAGTACCCACGGTAAACAAAGCAATGTTGGCCTGTCTGCCAAGTTCCACGATTCTGCCGATATGTCGATCCGCTTCTACCATGTTTTTTACTTCAATGTTGTCGAAAATAACAGGCAGCGGCAGATACCTTGGTACCGTATGGAATGCCTCAGCGAACAAATGAACAATCTCAGCGGCATACGTATTGACATGGGAGTGGCTTACGCCCCCCTTCAATTGCACGACTTCGACACCTTTAACCTGCTTGGGACGAAGCTGGCGTGCTACAGCATGCATGGTTGTTCCCCAAGTCACCCCGATAATATCTGCATCCTGAACCGTCTCTTGAAGATAATCCGCTGCTCGTTTACTGATATGCTTCTGTATTTCCTCATCACTCTTCAACGGGGTAAAACACACAAGTGCCGTATCCAGATCATATTTTGACTTAAGTTCTCCGGCAATGATGTCGATATCCTCCAGCGGGTCCATAATTTCAATCCGGACATATCCACGATCTTTGGCGTACTGAAGTAACCTTGATACGGTTGGACGCGACACGCCCAACCTTGCGGCAATATCCTGCTGGCTATAATCGGACTGATAATACAATTTCGCTGCTTCAATGCTTAATCGTTGCTTCTCCAGGTCCATTCCCATGTGCG
Organism: Paenibacillus sp. FSL K6-1122; assembly: GCF_037977015.1. Classification (NCBI taxonomy): domain Bacteria; kingdom Bacillati; phylum Bacillota; class Bacilli; order Caryophanales; family Paenibacillaceae; genus Paenibacillus; species Paenibacillus sp. FSL K6-1122. Next base: position 4,046,291 of record NZ_CP150272.1, read on the forward strand.
CTCATCTCACTCATCCTATTGTCTTTGGAAAATAAATACTCGTCCTGTATATTATACATGGATTGAGTATCCGGTCACTATATAGCATCTAATTCAGTATCATGATCAATCCATACATATCCCTTTCTGACGTATAAAACGGGGGAAACGATGCATACTACTGCGGTCGCTTTATTACTAACAAACATCGGTTCCCCCATTAATCGCACAGAGAGGAAGAATTACATGTCTACCTTATTGTATATTACTGCCCATCCTCACGATCATGAAACCTCCTTCAGCATGGCTACGGGCAAAGCATTTATTGATGCGTATCGTGAAAGTCACCCTTCTGATGAGGTTGTTCACCTCGATCTGTATCGCTCGGAAATCCCCCATATCGATGCGGATGTCTTCAGTGGTTGGGGCAAACTGCAATCGGGCAGTGATCTGACTGCCGAAGAACAGACCAAAGTAAGCCGTTTGAATGAACTATCGGATCAATTTGCCTCAGCAGATAAATATGTTTTTGTAACCCCGATGTGGAACTTCTCGTTCCCTCCTATTCTGAAGGCTTATGTGGACTCGATCTGCGTAGCTGGCAAAACATTTCGTTATACCGAACAAGGTCCTGTCGGACTGCTGTCTGATAAAAAAGCACTGCATATTCAGGCGCGCGGTGGCATTTATTCCGAAGGCCCAGCGGCTCAAATGGAATCCGGTCATCGTTACTTAAGCATTATCATGTCATTCCTCGGTGTGCCGAAGCTTGATGGCATTTTTGTTGAAGGGCACAATCAATATAAAGATCGTGCAGATGAGATCAAGCAACAAGCTATCGAACAAGCACGCACTTTCGCAAAACAGTTTTAATAGAAGTAGTTCAAAAAGTCCGCTTTTGATTACGAAGGATGCCTAATGGCATCATCAGCATCGAATATGGAATTCAGCCGAAATGTCCGTTGCTCACGTAGTTTTCCCTACGCTCCGCTACTCCATTTCTAGCTTCATCCCATCTTCTCGGTACTGAAAACCGACCTTTTTGAACACTCACTAAAGTGTAGTAAACAATAAAGCAAAAACAAAACCCGCGTGCGACCTAGGGGATAATCCCAGGGAACACGCGGGTTTTCAATGTATAATCAACCTAGAGCTTATTGATGTCCAGCGCTGGCACGGCTCATGGTTTCAAGTTTACGTGTGATCGCATGACGGTCTACTTTCAATCCCCAGATCATTTCAATAATCTGCTCTTTCTCCTCAGGACTGTCGGCATGCTTCAATTGCATTAACAGATCATGCATTTGTTCATTAATGCCTTCAAATTGAATCCATAAATCCTGTCTTACCTCTTTGGAATCCAGATGATGATTCGCATCGACTTCTTCCTTCAATGCTTGCAGAATAGCATCTTTCCATTCGTCATCACCTAGCTGTTTCGCAATGTTCAGGAGATCCAGATAATCGTCAACAAGAAGTGAGTTCAATTCAGCATGTGTTTTCATCGTTTATTGCATCCCCTTTTCGTCTGTTTACCAAGTATTATACTCGGTATTTCAGGATATGCAATAGCTGTCGGAAAAAGTTGATTTATGTAGCCTGTCCCTTCAACCTGTGAACAAGCAAATTACACAAGACAAAACCGATCAAAACATACACACCGATCATCCCCACAATGCCTATCCATCCAAGATGACTGTAAAGCAGTCCACCTCCTGTTCCACTTACGCTTGAACCAAGATAGTAGAAAAATAAATACAACGCATTGGCTTGAGATTTGTGCTGATTGGCCACGAGTCCAACCCAGCTGCTTGCGATGGAATGACCGCCAAAGAAACCGAAGGCAAACAGGGCGAGTCCGATAATTTTGACCCAAAGCGCTGGATGAACGGTACAGACTGCACCAGCCAGAATAATTCCCAGCGCGATTCCAAGCACATGTGACCTGCCGTACCGATCTGCCAGCCTGCCCATCCAAGTGCTGCTAACCGTGCCCATCAGATATACCACAAAAAGACTTCCAACGATAGACTGACTCAGATGATAGGGTTCACCCGTTAATTCAAAACCGATATAGTTGAAAAGGGTCACGAATCCCCCCATCAGGAGAAAACCGAGTCCATACAGGCATAACAGCCTTGGATTGCGACATTGTGACCACAAAAGAGGTATTGGATTTTTGAATCCAGGTACAGCTTTGACAAAATGACGGGATGGCGGGATGACAAGCCAAAAAATAACGGCTGCACACAGTCCAAGAATACCAATGAAACCCACAGCAGCGCGCCAACTGAACCAATCTGTCACCACACCGCTGATGAAACGGCCGGCCATGCCTCCTATCGAATTGCCACTTATATATAGGCCCATAGCATAACCAAGACTTCTAGGTTCAATTTCTTCTGACAAATATGTCATGGCTATCGCTGGCAACCCCGCGAGTGCCACACCCTGGAGAATACGAAGCAGAAGAAGCTCCGTATATCCCGGGCTGAATGCGCTGAGCAAAGCAATAACAGAAGATATCACCAGTGCAGCTGTCATTATAAAGCGTCGGCCCACAGAATCAGACAAGGACCCGATGAACAGCATCGTCAATGCCATGGCGATCGTTGTAACGGATAACGTAAGACTGGCGTGTGCCGGCGTAATGGAGAATGCATTGCTAATCTCAGGCATCAGGGGCTGGAGGCTGTAGAGCAAAGCAAAAGTGACAAAACCTCCGGCGAACAGTGCAAGGCTAATGTTACGAAACGTCTTAGTTCCCTGCTGAATCATGGATGTTCCAACTTTCTCAGTAAGAAAGCTTCTTGGATCGACTGTGGTCTGATCGCCGGTCAGTGAAGCCTTCCATCTATCGTTATTTAGTGAACAATTTCCGCTCCATATGGGTCAGAAACTCATAACCATCTGGCGTTACAACAATTGTATCTTCGATTTGGAACCCACCAGCACCTAGTTCGTAATATGGCACCTCAACACACAGCACCATACCGGGCTCCAGTATGCGCTGGTCACCCGGGGAGAGGGTTATATCATCGTACAGTTCCAACCCGATGGCATGTCCGACATGCTGACGTCGGTAATGCGGAATCCCTTCACGTTGTACGCGAGATACTGCCGCATGGAATACTTCCGACGCCTTGACGCCAGGGCGCACGGTCTCAAGTGCCGTCTCCCATCCACTTTTGACCGCAGCAAAATGTTTTTTCATCCAAGCGGTGGGCTCCCCTGCAACAACCGTGCGGCCTGTATCTCCCCAGTATCCTTCCAGCTGTAGGCAAAGATCGAAACGAATCTGGTCTCCGGTCTCAATCGTATGAAAATAATTTTCGATGAGTGGTAATGCACTGCGTGGCCCTGCCCCTACCGCTGTCATTGCCGGAGTTCCACCCGCTCTCATCACAGCCAGACGATAATGATCGGCAAGTTGCTTCTCATGAACACCTGCTGCAATCAGGTCAATTAGTTCCTGCTCAATCCGTTCATTTAATTGGGCAGCCTGACGAAGTTGCTCGATTTCGAAAGGTGTCTTGACCAGACGGATTTCTCGGAACAACTTATATGCGGGAATTACCGGTCTGTCAGGAACCTCCTCCTTGATTCTAGCCAGAATATCGGGAGCGATCCGCATCTCATCGATTCCAATCGGCTGATCTTCGATCTCAAGCTGTTTTAATGCAGCCTTGAGTGCTTCAACAGGACCTGGATGAATAACCGTCGTTTGCAGGAGAGAATAAAAGAGATCAATGTCGTCAGTGGAAGGTTTGCCTTCAATTGAACCTTCCACAAAGAAATCACTGTAGGCAAATATATCTACCCCCGTAATACCGAACTGAGCTACAACGCCTAACCGATTCGTTGGAATGACGATACAAGGCTTTGCAGATCTGTCGGCAGGTAAAACAGCATAAATCTGCATGGTCCAGTTGCTTGCGCGTAGCTGGGACCCGATGACATAGTGAATATTCTCCGGAGTTGTTGCGATCAGGGCGCTTAGCCCTTGAGTTTTCATCACTTCTTCCGCCCGGTCCCAGTTCAGACCTGAGCTATGGGATAGATGCTGTGAATTATTCATTTTGATCCAGTCCTCCTTTTGTTTTCCTGCGACCAAACAAACTTTCAAGTCCTGGTACAGAGCGCAACACTAGTTTAATCGTCATAAACAGAGCCAGCGCAAACGCGATCAATACAACAGACACCACGGCTATCGTTGGGTCCTGCCATTTCTCCATATACAGGAATAGTTGTATTGGCAACGTGTAGCTGTCCTGACGGAGCAGCAACAGAGCAGCCTCTACCTGATCAAAAGTGAAGACAAAAGCGATTGACCCTGACAGAAGCAGGGATAGTCGGAGCTGTGGCAGCGTAATTGTGAAAAAAATGCGTATCGGCCCAGCACCAAGGTCCGCGGCAGCTTCCCGATGAGCCGGGGGCAGATTGGCTAACGCACTGCCCACAATAGTGAGCACAAATGGAAGCACAATGACCGCTTCACCCAAAATAAGTGCAAATAGTCCGCCTGCAATATGCATTTTTGAGAATAAAATCAGGTATGCAATACCCAGCGTAATTTTTGGCATAACCATTGGAGATACAAAAAATGCTCTTAAGATGCCAGAACCCGGGAAAGGATACTGCACGATCGCTAGCGCAGCAAGTGTACCCGTAATTAAAGCCAGCAGAACCGCCCCTGTAGAAGCAATAAGGCTGTTCTTTAATGCATCGAGAAACTGGGTCTGCTCACTCAGATTGGCATACCACTTCAAGGTGAGACCTTCCGGGGGAAATTTGGTGGCTGAACCTGAGCCTACAGATGTCAACATAATCATCAGCAGTGGCAGCAGCAAATAAATCGCTACGGCACCCACAAAGATGTAGAGTAACAGCTTGGTGCCCCTGTTCGACTTAACCATACGCCTGACCTCCCTTGCGGGAACGACGGAACATCAACGTTTCTGCTCCTTTATTCACAAGCAACGAAACAACAATGGAAGACACAAGTAAAAACAGGCTGGCAACCGCAGCCATCGGCCAGTTGGTGTCCAAGGTTCGCTGATATATAAATACCGGAAGTGTCATGACTCTTCCCCCGCCGATCAGCTGAGGTGTGGTGAATGCGGTGAGACATAGCGTGAACACAATCTGCACCCCGCTTGCAATGCCTCTTGCCGATAAAGGCAGGGTAATGGTCAGGAACGTTCTCCAGCTGCCCGCCCCCAGATCCTGAGCAGCTGCCTTTAAGGAAGCGTCACTTTGGGACAGTACATTTAGAATCGGAAAGACCATAAATGGCAGAAAAATATGGACAAGGGCCACGACAACACCTGTCTCGTTGTATATCATGCTGAATCCTTCCTCGGTTAGCCCCAGACGGATGAACAGCCAGTTCATGAAGCCCTGTTTGGACAACAAAAGCTGCCATCCGTAAGAACGCACAACGGCACTGACCAGTAGCGGAAGAAACGTGAGCAGCAGCAACAATTGCTTCATGCCAGGCTTCTTTAGACCCGCAATGCAATAGGCCAGCGGATAGGCAAGCAGAAGACTCCATAGCGTAACCTTGAAGGCAATGCGAAACGTTGTGCCAATCAGCTTCCAATAATAAGGGTCGGACAGAAACGCACGATAAGCTCCTACATCCCAGCCCCGAATAAGCTTTCCATTCTCATACATATCAAAGCTATATCTGCCAAAGATCAGCAACCCACCCAGATAAACAATACCCATCAGAGCAAGCGCAGGCAACAGAAGCAGCAACCGGGTTACCCATGTGCGGTTTCCAAAGGAATACAGATTCACGATCCGTTCCGCGATCCGGTTCATATTCTTGCCCCCTGTACACGGTCATCAATGGGTTCGGATAACAAGAGCGCGTCCTCTGGGTCAAAGCCGATTTGTATTGGCTCACCTGGACTATAACGTGAGGCTCCCCGCTGATGCAGCACACTGGCCTGAACCAGAAAACCTTCAGCAATCTGCACGTTGTATCGAATATTTGCTCCGCCATACACCGCTTCAATCACGTGTCCATCCAGCTTGTTCAGGCAATGAGTTGCATCTTCTCCAAGTCGAATATACTCATTGCGGATTGATAAGGAATGTCGTGCTCCCGCTTTCGGTACAGCATTGCCATCACTGACTTTCACCAGCAATGGCTTGCCGAAGCATTCCACCCGAATTCCACTCACATCATGTCCCAGTACTTCCGTCTCAAAGAGATTGGTATCTCCAATAAACTTGGCCACGAAACTATCGGTCGGTCTTTCATAGATTTCATCAGGGGTTGCGTATTGCAGCAGCCTTCCATCGCGCATAACGCCAATTCGGTCAGACATATTCATGGCTTCGCTCTGATCATGCGTTACAAAGATAAACGTTCCGCCGAATTCACGCTGGATGCGTTTCAGTTCACGCTGCATATCGAGACGCAGCTGCATGTCCAATGCAGAGAGAGGTTCATCAAGCAGCAGCACTTCGGGTCTGTTGATCAGTGCGCGAGCAATGGCGACGCGTTGGGCCTGCCCCCCGGACAGCTCGGATACAGCACGCCTGCCATAGTCTCCGAGCTGGACTAGATCAAGCATTTCACCTACCTGCCGTTGGATATCGGCTTTTGGTAACTTCTTCACCTTTAGCCCATAGGCAATGTTGTTGAATACATCCATATGAGGGAACAGCGCAAGCTGCTGAAAAATCATATTGCTATTGCGTCCATAAGCCGGGATGCCAGTAACATCCCGACCTCCCAGCATAATGGTGCCCTGATCCGGTTGCTCAAGTCCGCCAAGCATGCGCAGCAGTGTTGTTTTGCCACAGCCACTCGGACCAAGCAAGGAAACGAATTCGCCCTTTTTCACTTGGAGTGTTACTTGATCAACGGCGGCTCGCTCACCATAAGTCTTCGTGACTTCACTTGTTTCAATGGATATGGTCTCTTGTCCGCTGCTCATCTCTGATTCCCCTCCCATCCATTCCAGGTTCATAACAAGACCCGGAATCGTAGTGTACCTGGCAACAATCCTTTTATTGAAGCTTTGTTTTCACGAGTCGATCCCATAGTTCTTTCCAAGAAGAACTGTTCTGTGCAAGCACATCCCAGTCTGGGTTAATGCCGTTACTTTGCGTTTCGACGGAGAAGGAAGGATCATCCTTGTACTTGTCCGGAACTGCAGCTGTCGTACTGGTTACTGGTGTACCCGTTTCTTCTGCATATTGTGACAGCGCCTCTGCGCTCAGCAATTCGTTAATAATTTCGTTTGCAACACGTGTCTGCTCTGGTGTTGAGCCTTTCACTACCTGAAGTGTGTACGGGAAGGAAATGGCACCTTCACTCGGATACGCTACGGCAAGTGGAGAACCACCATCAATCCATGTCTGTGCAACCTGTGCACTGAATGGGGCAATGAGCGCATCACCTGACTCCAGCAGTGCCTTCAGCTGATCATTGGATGAAACCAATGTGCCAATCTGGTCACTGCGATCTGCCCAGAACTGGAAGGCTGGCTCGGGATTTTCATAGGATGCGCCAATCTCTTGACCTTTGGTAGCAATAAGTGGGGAGATATAGGAATAGAACATGTAGTCCCAGAGCGCAGTTTTTCCTTTGAACTCCTCGTTATCCCATAGATCGTTCCAGCTAGTAGGTGGCGTTTTCACCAGATCTTTGTTATATACCAGGGCGAAGCTCGAAACGCCCCAGACCACACCTTTATTGTCTGGCTTGTGGAAGGACTCGGGAATATCCTTAATATTGGTCACGATGCTGGTATCCAGTGGCTCCCACATGTCATCATTCAAGCCTTTTGCCGTCGCATCTGCATTGAAGTAACCGAAGTTAACAATCGGATTGTTGGCATCAGCCTGCTTGCCTGCGACCATCTTGGGGTACATTACCGAATTGGAGGATTCCTCAAAGGTGACTTCAACGTTGGGATGTTCTTTCACATACTCGGCAACCACTTCTTTCGGAACGACATCCTGATTGGAGCCAGCCCAGATAAACATCGTCAGCTTAACTTTGTCTCCGCTTGCTCCTGAAGAGTCGCTCTCTCCGGCAGTATTACTTGAGCTGCCTGCTCCACCGCAGGCGGAAAGCACCAATGTACCGGCCAATGTCAGAGAGGCGAGGCTGAGAAAGCGTTTTTTATTGGATTTGAACATGCAAATTCCCCCATCCATGTAGTTGGTTTTTCCGATAACACAGAACTATATAGTCTCCATACACTTGATCAATGCAACCCTATTTGCTGGCGTATACCTTCCATAATGTCGGATATCTCCCGTGGATCTATAGTTAGGGAATCCTTATACTTCTCCTCTACAACGCCCATGGTCTGACGCTTAAGGTAGTCTCTTAGTGCAAGCGGAGCAGTCAGCAAGGCCTGATTCAGCGTTACCTGCATCTCATCGCTCCATATGTCTTCAAATTGCTCCCGCGCCTTGCCATAGGCGAATTCCTCCTGCTGCCGCGGTCGCTTGGCTCGCATTTGTTCCGTATCGCTCTCGTTCAGCTCCAGGCCGTCAATCACAACACCGTATAAATCAAGGGCTTTCTCCGGGGATACTAGTCCACTTCTTACATCCTCCAGAACTAGGCGTGGGTCACGTTCAAGTGGATCACCATATCCGCCTCCGCCTTGCGACAGGAACGTAACCGTTTCTCCAGGTTGAAGTAGTAGCTCATCAATTCTTCCCAGATGATGCTCACTTGCGCGCCCAGCATTAAGAATCGCTTCTCCATGTGAACCTACGCCGCCACCGAGCCTGCCCCAAGGCTGGAACTCCATACGCTCCATGTTTCTGGCCGTCATCACCGTATCCGGTGTTAGAATTCTGACACATAAATCAATTCCGCTTCCGCCACGGAAGGTTCCTGCACCCGCCGAGTCAGCACGAAGACCATAATGCTCAATCAACACAGGCATCTCGGATTCCACCGTTTCCGCAGGAATATTCCGAAGATGACCGACCGCAAAATCCATACCATCAATGCCGTCTTTCATCGGCCTAGCTCCCGAACCTCCGCAGATCGGCTGAATTACGCCCACCTTTTTCTTGCCATCGGATGCATCTGTCATCGCCATCATGACAATGCAGGCTTGTCCAGCTCCTGCCGCGGGAACCATACTGCCCTGAGCTTTCCCCAGTGCTCCCGTGATAACGTCCATCAGCCGGATAAAGGTCGCAGCACGTGCCCCAACTGCTGCCATCGGCTCCGGGTTAAGTACGGAAGCAGGCGGCGCGTAATTTCGCACCATACGAATCATGCCCGAATTCCAAGGAATGGTCGGATCGAGCGTACGGAAATAACGAATGAGTGCGGGTACCAGCATGTAATGCCCCTGTTGGTTGTGGGTAGGAATGTTGAATGAAGCCCTGACCTGAGGATCGGTGCCGCTAAAGTCCAGATGAATGTCACTGCCTGCAATCGTCATTTTGCAGCGCAACCGGATTGGATAACCCCCCGGTCCTTTCTCCAGATAGTCCCAGAAGTCATAGGAACCGTCCGGGATATCCTGCACGATAACACGTGCCTTCAGCTCGGCATATTCCAGCAATTGTTCGATGCCCTGTTGAATTTTTTCCACGCCATAACGTGCAATGAGTTCCTCAAGCCGCTGCTCTCCCCGATTCAATGCAGCCATAAGCGCTTTGAGATCACCGAGATTTTGCTCCGGAATTCGGCTGTTGTCCAGAAACATGCGCAGGATCTGCTCGTTCAGAACACCAGCTTCATACAGCTTGACTGGTGCAATTCGAATGCCTTCCATATGAATATCGTAGGCGCTGGGAGATACGCTCCCCGGTACCTTGCCGCCCACATCGGATGAATGGACAAAGCACATGCCGTAAGCAATGATTCGCCCTTCGTGAAAATAAGGCTTGATGAGATGAATGTCTGGAAGGTGTGTGACCATGCCTTTGGTGGAATAAGGATCATTACATATGACGAGATCCCCTTCTTTCCAGTCTTCTATACTGTTAATGGTCGCAGCAGCAGGGATGCCCAGGGACAGATTGTAACCCGTCTCCAGCGGCGATCCGAACGTTTCCCCGGATGGAGATAAGAGGTAGGTTCCAAAATCGCCAGTTTCTTTGACAAAAGCGGTGAATCCTGTGCGCAGAACAACATTTGCCATTTCTTCCACGGCAGCTTGAATTCGGTTGTTAAAAATCTCAAGAAAGACCTTGTCGCCGATCATGCTTCCACCTCCCCAATCACGTTCCCATGCACATCCCGGTATACCTTATATCCTGGCGGAATAAAGATCGTTGTATCATATTCCTCCACAATAATGGGCCCGGGGATGGGGGCATCCACCGATGGAATTTGTCCCCTTTTCAGTACCTTGGCAATCTGCTGTACATGGTCAAAGGTGATGAGCCTTTCTTCCGCTACACTCTCATCAAATGGCAAATTTGCCGGATCTACCGTGTTATGTGTAGGTAAAACACCAACAATTGTTGCTCTGAGACTTACAAACATGACCTCTGCCTCTGGCTGACTAATGCCAAACACGTTTTGGTAAGACGTATGGAATTTAATCCCTGCCTTCTTGGGATCTTCAATTTCTTCCAATGTCAGCGTGACCTCTATATCAAAGGCCTGTCCCTCATATCGCATATCCGCACTGTATAGGCAATAAATATTGTCCAGCTTGACGCCACCACGGGCTTCCTCATCGACCCAGCTATGTCCCTGGTTTTCCAATTCAGCAAAAAGAGAGCTTAATTCACCAGACTCCAGAGTCTGGGTGCTTTTGTGTAACGTATGAACGAAATCATTGCGGAGATTGGCAACCGTGCAGCCCATGGCACACAATGTTCCCGGAGATGGCGGGATCAGCACTCTGCCGATACCTACCTCACGTGCCATCAGAAAAGCATGCATCGGGCCGGCTCCACCATATGCGAGCAACGTAAAATCGCGGGGATCAACGCCCTTGCGAGCCATGAGGGGAGAAAACTGGGCGTACATATTGGCGGTTGCCACATCAAGAATGGCTTGCGCAGTCTGTTCGGCATTCAGTCCAAGCTTCTCTCCCAGATTGCCCAGAGTACGCTCTGCAAGTTCGGGATACAGGCGCATTTGTCCGCCAAGGAAATGGTCAGCATGCAGGATACCGAGCTGTAGATAGGCATCTGTGGTTGTCGGCTCTTCTCCCCCGCGCTGATAACATGCCGGACCGGGATTGGCTCCCGCGCTGCGCGGTCCAACCTTGAGTACGCCTACGGAATCAAGCCAAGCAATTGAACCACCACCAGCCCCAATCGCTGTTACATCAACAGCGGGAATGATGACAGGAAAATCTCCAACCTTGTTCTCAGAAGAATAACTCGGTTCTTTGTCAATGAGGGCAACGTCAACACTTGTCCCACCCATGTCAAATGTGATGACCTGATGAATGCCCGCTCGTTCAGCAATATGCGTCGCGGCGATTACACCGGAAGCAGGCCCGGACAGAAGCGTACGTACCGGCTCATTAGCCGCTCTGGCAGCCGTCATAATTCCACCGTTGGACATGGTCGACAGCAAGTTGGCTTTGAGGCCGTATGCCTGAATCCCTTCTTGCAGACGCAGGAAGTAAGACCCCATCCGTTCACCTACATAAGCGTTCATGGCCGTTGCGAGTGTTCGTTCGAACTCACGCTGTTGTGGCCAGATGGCGCTGCTTCGGCAGATGAACAGTTGCGGATAACGTTCCCTAATCAGATCTTCCGCAAGCTGCTCATGAGCAGGATTCACATAAGCATGTAAAAAGCTAATCGCCAAAGCGGTAACGCCATCCTCCACCAGCTCATCCACCGATTGCAACAGTTGTTCCTCATTCAGTGGCTGGAGTATGCCCCCACTCGCAATGACCCGTTCATCGACTTCCTTAACGCGATGTCTCGGTACCAGCGCATCAGTCTTTTCACCATACAGATTGGTTGTATCCTCAAGTCGCAACCGGCGGATTTCAAGAATGTCACGGAATCCTTTAGTGACCAGCAGACCTGTAACTGCGCCATTTCGCTCAATCAACGTGTTGACGCCAAGCGTTGTTCCATGCACAAACAGATCAATCTCATGAATATTCACGCCACTCGCCTTCAACTGATCAAGTGCGTTAAAAATCGCCTGTTCAGGAGCTACTGCAATCGATGGCGTTTTCAGCGCCGCAATCACCCTGCCCTGATGGTCCATCACAAGCGCATCCGTAAAAGTACCTCCGATATCAATGCCTAGACGGTAGATTGTGTCCACAAGCTCAACTCCTTTATCACCGGGTCTGTTTCTAAGGAATGTTATTGGTTTTGCATGGCGAAATAACGTTTGACATCATCGATCATTTGGTTGATATGATTCACCATTGCCGCTTCAGCCTGCTCCGGAGAGCCCGCTACAATAGCATCCAGAATCTGCTGATGATCCACAACTAATTCACTTCCTACTCTCCGGCGAATATACGCGGTTTCCAGAAAATCGCGGCTTGTCTCCCATACCAGTTCAACCGCATGCAGAAGAATTTGGTTTTGCGCAGCATAAGCCAGCAATCTGTGAAACTCCCGGTCCTCCTCGTATGGTATAATATTCTTGGAAAGCAATTCATGCTGGTTGGCAATAGATGCTTGCAACAGTACTATGTATTCTTTCGAGGCACGTTGTGCTGCCAGGGAAGCGATCTCCCGCTCAAGTGCCCTTCTGGCAACGAGAACATCCAGCAGAGCCTTTTCCCCTGAATGGTTCAGCATCTGAATTAACTGTGAGTTCACGCTTTGTTGCTGCAAATCTTTTTCCAACGTCTTCATTCGATCCAGACCCTGTTCGGTCAAAGTTCTTCCCTTGCGACCTTCCAGAACTGTAAAACCTTCAACATCCATCTCCATAAGTCTTCTTCCGATGGTTGCCTGACTCAGACCATACGTTTTGCCCAAAGTATGAACCAACGTACTGGCCCCGATGGGAGCATTAGCGTCTCGAAGCTGCTTTAACAGTTCGTATTCCAACTCCATTTCGTTTAGCTCAGGACCCACTGATCTCACCCCTCTTAGATACTTAATTGTTTTTTTAATCTTCTTCGTAGTTGTTACTCACTGATGATTAACGTTAGTATACCTTGCAGACATCACAATTTCAACAATTCTCATCAAAATAGTGCGAATTATTCCCTCAGCTATACTGTGCGCCTTTTCAATTCAAAATCAAAATTAAAAAAGAGCATTTCACATCCTTTATTCCAGCGTTTATCTGGAGAATGCAATCTGCCCTTAACGTAGCAATCTTTTAAGATCACAAATGTAACCATTAATACTCAAATCAGGTATCAGGACTTGAGTTGTTGCAATAACTGCACACGGTAGGCTTCACTTTCAAGCGATTGAATTTCCTTATATTCTTCGGCAGTAAGCACTTTGGGTTCCCCGGCTGCTTTGGCGATCATATATACCTTCGCGCTTTCTTCCACCACTTGGGTGCGGTAATAGGCTTCGCGGAGGTTTTTACCGGTCGTAACCAATCCGTGATTGACGAGAATGAGTGCCGTATGTTCTTCTACCTTTGCTGAGACTGCATCGGCAAGTAGTTTCGTCGTTGGTAGAACATATGGAACAAATCCGATATCACCTACCAAGGCCGACTGATCAGGGAACAAGTGTGGCAATTCATCGAAAACAAGACTAAGTGCGATCGTATATGCCGGATGCGTATGCACAATGGCTTGGATATCAGGATTCACACGATAACTGTACAGATGCATCAATACTTCGGAAGAAGGGCGTGTTGCTCCCGCGCTAGTTGCCCCTGTTTCGATATCAATAGCAATCCACTCGTCCGGTTCCAGGTCTTCAAGTGCATAACCACTCGGAGACAACAACATCGTTCCCCCAGAGCGAGCGCTCAGATTCCCACCAGGTCCGACTACCAGTCCTTGAGCAACTGCTCTCCGGGCATATTTCGTCAACTCTTCCCTTACTTGTTGTTCAGACATGTTTTCTCCACTCCTCATCCTTTTCTTTTTAGCATTTTGCATCCATGCTCATTTCATTGAATCTGTTCAATACCTTTTGATTTGATTCAGACTTTGGTAACTTTCATAAGCTTCCTGCCACAGCTCTGTATCCTCAGGCTCATAGGTCTCGGGGGAAAAGGAAGCAGCCATGACCTCCCGTACCTCGGCCAAGCTACTCACTTCTCCATGCGCAAGGAATTGCAGCATGCAATTCCCTGCTGAAGTCGCCTCTGCCGGGCCTGCCACCACCGGGACACCGGCTGCATTGGCTGTAAACTGGCATAGTAGTCGATTGTGTACACCACCACCAACCATATGAATGACACGAGGTCTTGTACCTGTAATCAACTGCAGTTCATTCAGCGTTTGTCTGAATTCCAATGCAAGACTTTCCAGAATGCAGCGCACAATCGCTCCAGTCGTTTCAGGCACAGTCTGTCCGGTGAGATTGCATTGTTGCCGTATTCGTTCAGACATATTTCCTGGCGCCAAATACACGCCATCTCCCGGCGATACATAACTTTGATGCGGCGTTGCCAAGGTAGCCAATTGAATCAGTTCTTCATGTGTAAAAGGTTGATTCTCCCGCTCCCATTGCCGTTTGCATTCCTGTAGCAGCCACAAGCCTGAACGATTTTTCAGGGTGCGTACTTTTCCACTTACCGTCCCTTCATTGGTGAATCCCAATGCACGACTTCGGTTATCCAATACAGGTGTATCACGCTCCACCCCCATAAGAGACCAGGTACCACAGCTGATAAAAGCGAAATCCGAATCATTCGCAGGTATTGCTGCCAAGGCAGATGCCGTATCATGTGAGCCCACAGAGACTACCTGCATCGGTCCAGTCCGTAACTCTTCGCACAACTCATTTGTTAAATCACCCAGCACGGTACCCGGTTGAACGAGTTTTGGAAATAATGTTTCCGGTATACCGAGACGCCCGATCAGATGTTCATTCCAACGTGCCTCGCCTGCATGCAACAGCCCGCTAGTACTTGCAATCGTATACTCACAAGCCTGCTGACCGGATAGATAATAGTGAAATAAATCCGGCATAAATAACATGCGCACATCCGTACGCAAACCTTCGGCCTGCTCTCGTACACTGCCTAGTAGTTGAAATACTGTATTGATCTGCTGCGGCAAAACGCCGGACATGGCATACAGTTCTTCATCTTTCACCATGTGCAGAACTTCTTCCATCCACTGTGCGTTGCGTGCTTCCCGATAGTGACGTGGGTTCGAGCACAACCTTCCCGCACCATCCACCAGTCCATAGTCCACTCCCCACGTATCCACTGCTATAGAACGGACCGATGGAGAGAGGCCTTGCGTCCCTTTCACAATGCCTTGTTTTAATTCATGAAAAAGTCGCAAGAAATCCCAATACAGTCCATCCCCCAGTTGCACGGGTTCGTTGTTGAATCGATGCACTTCTTGTAACGAGAGTCTGTTTCCATCAAAAGAACCCCGGACTACGCGTCCACTACCGGCACCGTAATCGGCAGCAAGCACATGTGTTGCTTGATTGCCCATTCTTTCAAGCCTCCTTAACTCTTCGCGATAAGCCGTATTCGAGTTCTGAGCACAGCTTTCAAGAGAAAGCCATGTTACCTCATCTCACAAGGAACATGGCGTTTGACAGGAATGGAACTTTATTTTAACGATACAACGGGCCAAACACACTGCAAGCACGGTAGTCTGCACTCTCCGGCTCACTTGTGCCGAACAATCCCCATGCACGCGGACGGAAAATTTCTGTTTCAGGTACATTATGCATATTTACCGGAATACGAAGCATGGAAGCGAGAGTAATCAGATCTGCACCAATATGTCCGTATGAGATGGAGCCATGGTTGGCGCCCCATTGATTCATGACCTCGTATACGGAAGTAAACGCTCCCGATCCGGTTAGAACAGGAGCAAACCAGGTGGATGGCCAGGTTGGGTCTGTCCGCTGATCCAGCGTATCATGCACATCTTCAGGCAGATCGACCGTGTAACCCTGAGCGATTTGCAGCACTGGTCCCAGTCCTTTAACCAGATTCAGACGTGTCATCGTTACAGGCATGCCACCTTTGGTCAGAAAATCCGCTGAATAGCCGCCCCCGCGGAAATACTCTACGGATGCCGGTCTCCACGATGTTGCTTTTAGGCAGTCCTGAACTTCCTCATCTGTAATTTCCCAGAATGGCTTGAGTACAGGCTTACCATCTCTGGACTGTTGCCCAGTGCCATCCAAGGCTGCCGAACCAGAGTTGATCAGATGCAGAATGCCGTCCTTCGCATTTCCTTCCAACTGGTGTCCCGTCACACGTTGTACTGAATCCGGACTCCAATACGTACGCACATCAGCAAAGATCTGTGCCGTATGTGTCAGCAGCGAACCGAACAACATGGACACGCCATTCAGGCTGTCATTCTCCGTTGCAACCAGATAAGGCGCACGTTTGCCATTCCAGTCAAAGGAAGAGTTTAATATCGACTCCAGAAAATCTCCGTTAGGTGAATGATCCGTCCACTGCCGTTGTCCCTGGAAGCCGGATACAATAGCGTGGTGACCCATCGATTCCTCTGTAAACCCAAGCTCTGCCAATCTTGGGTTGCCCGCCATCAAGTCACGCACGATTTGGGTCATTTTCACAACGGTTTCCCATTCGTACTCTTTGCGTTTGCGATCCGTTTGCAGATGGGCAGCGTTGTTGTCTGGACCTTCGTTACAATTCTCCTTCACCCAAGCCAGTGCGAGCTTATACTCCTCAGGATCATAGATTTCTTCTTCAATACGACGAGTGAGTTCGCTCATATCTACATATTCGTTCCTCATGCCCAGATACTCTTGGAAAAATGAATCGTTCACAATCGAACCTGCAATCCCCATGGATACTGATCCAATAGACAGATAGCCTTGCCCTTTCAAGGTCGCGGCTGCAAGACCTGCACGGCTGAACCGGAGCAATTTCTCACGCACGTCATCGGGAATTGTTGTATCTCCGCCGTCCTGCACATCTTCTCCATAGATCCCAAAGGCCGGAATCCCCTTCTGTGCATGGGCAGAGAGTACCGCTGCCAGATATACTGCACCCGGACGTTCAGTCCCGTTAAAACCCCAGATGGCTGTTGGAGTGGATGGTGACATATCCATCGTTTCCGTACCATAACACCAGCATGGTGTCACGGTGATTGTTACGCCAACGTTGGAACGGCTGAATAGTTCTGATGCTGCGGCCGCTTCAGCCACTCCGCCAATACAGGTCTCAGCCACAACACACTCCACTGCGGACCCGTCAGGATAACGTAGTTCTGCTGCAAGCAACTCGGCAACAGATGTCGCCATCCGCATCGTTTGTTCTTCCAGTGACTCCCGAACACCCTTGCGTCTTCCATCAATCGTGGGACGAATACCAATCTTGGGGAAAGCCTGTTTATAACGATAATCCTGGTGTGTCATACTGGAATGTCCTCCTTCAATTCGTTTCATAGAATTTGGGTTGAATTGAGAAACCTTCTGTCTGATTCATATGCATTGATTGGAATGAAATAATGACGGAAATACAACCGATACCCGAATGGTATACAAGAAATGCATACACAGATTGCCAAGAGCCTTATTTTAGTTTGAATGCGTTTACATATTTAAAAAAATAACAATAAACCATTTCATTCATTAGCTATGTATGTAGTTCCTCTATTCAAGAAAATGGAACGTGCATGAGCGAATTCAACGAAATGGTTTATGTAGTAAAGACGTTCAGAACCCTTTAGGGTTATCGGTAACCCTAACATAGCACGAGCCTATCTTGCTGTCAATTGGCATTATCCTATAGAATGGTAAGACTATGTTGCGGAAAGGTTAGATTCTAATGATTACCATTTACGATATTGCCAAAAAAGCCAACGTCTCTGCCATGACGGTCTCCAAGGTCATTAATCATACAGGCCGCATAAGTTCCGCGACACGTGAACGTGTGCAACAGGTGATCGACGAACTGGGTTACATCCCGAACTCCAATGCGCGCAGCCTTGTGCTTCAACGAACCCAGATGCTCTCCCTGCTCATTACGGATATTACCAACCCTTTTTATACAACACTGGCGCGTGGTGCTGAAGATGCAGCCCATCTTCGTGGGTACCGTCTTTTATTCGGCAATAGTGACGAGGATTACAAAAAGGAAAAGGATTATGTAGATGCGATTCTGTCTACTCGTGTGGATGGTGTACTCTATGCGCCTGCGGGGGATCGTTCTCTCACTCATCTGAAACAGCTGCAGGAACGTAACATTCCGTTTGTTTTTCTGGACCGCACTGTACCTGGCATTACGTCAGATATCATTGCCGGAGATAGCCGGGAAGGCGCGATTGAGCTGATCCGATATCTGGTGCAATTGGGGCACCGGCGCATTGCACTGGTCAATGCTTCTTCGGAGGTTTCTACCGCCAGACTACGGGAGGAAGGTTATATAGCGGGTTTACGTGAGGGCGGAGCTGATATAGATCCCGAGCTTGTGCTTCGAACCGGGTACCGGGATTTCAGCGATGAAGAAGGACTGGATCGCCTACTCTCTCAACCAAATCAACCAACAGCCATTTTTGCCGCCAACAACATGCTGGCGATTGGGGTCATTCGGCTTTTGCGCAAACGAGGACTGCGTGTACCAGAAGACATTTCCGTTGTGTGTTTCGACGATCTGGATCTGGCTTCTGCTTTTGATCCTTTCCTGACTGTAGCTGCACAGCCAGCATATGACTTTGGGTTTCAGGGTGTACAGATGCTGATTGACCGGATTGAGGGTAAGGCCCCTTCCGAAGCCCAAACCGTCATTCTACCGTCAGAACTGCGCATACGGGCTTCAGCTACTGCTCCACGTGAGCAAGAATAGAGTTAAGCACAAGAATTGACTAAATAATATCGTGTAAATGATTAGTCCCACTTATCTAAATTAGGTCCCGTTCAAATTCGTAAAAATGTACAACATAAACAGGGTGCACCGGAGATTACACTCTGGTTGCACCCTGTTGGATGTTCATTCGCTGAAATAATCCGTCGTTCGAGCCGTTTGGTTCGTCTGTTTCACTAAGGCTCGTCGAATTCATTTTGGTTCCATCCGAACCGATATTTCTACCGCTCCGACTGTAATGCAAGAGCGACCTCACGAACGAGTCCCGGGAACCAGTCCATCAGAGGTTCGAACGTATACCCCGCTTGTTCAGCTTTGGTCGTCTCCATCGTCCATGATTGCTCAATTCCGAAGGGTGACATGTCCTCTTTCACCGTTTCCGTGAGGATCTGGGACTGCATGCCCGTGACCGTTTCGATCAGATGTATCATGGCTGACAGCGTAATCGCACCCTTGGAAGCTGCATTCACCGGACCTGTAATGGACGAATGTCCAAGCCAAGCGAGAAATCTTGCCGCTTCGGTGGAATTGATAAATCCAATCTCCGCATCCGGATTTGGCATGCCGATCGGTTTTCCTTTTTGCACATGTTCAATATGAAAATGAAGTCTTCTCGTATAATCATCAATCCCGAGTACAATGGGAATGCGCATCGCCACAACCGGGAAATCCGCTTCCTGAAAAAACACAGCCTCCGCAAGCCGTTTGCCTTCTCCATACGAAAAATCCTCTGCACTTCCATACTGCAATGGATATGTATACGGGTCAAAATCCGTTTCCTTAAATCCAGGTCTGGGATCACCGTACACCGAGAGTGTGGATGTCAGAACGTATCTTTTGGTGCGTCCTGCAAAAGCTTCACATGCCGCTTTCGCCGCATCTGGAGAATAACAAATATTATCGTACACAACATCCCACATGTCTGTCTGTGCAACCTCTGCCAGAGATTCCGGGTCTTCACGATCCATCTTGATTCGGTTTACTTCGGGTCCGAAGTCGACATCCGTTTTACCACGAGTTGCGACTGTGATCTGAGACTTCCCTTCCCACAGCAAGTGATCCACCAGACGTTTACCGAAAAAACGTGTACCCCCAAGTATAAGTACTTTATTCATCCAAAAAACCTCCTATCTTGTTCGATTATGTTTAACAATTTGAAGCATGGTATGAGCATTCCGTTGAAACTCATATGAAGTTGGTTCTTCGGATACCGTACACCCACGCTCTTCGAGTATTAATTTCAACTCATCCATGTGTTTGTAACGTTCGCCAGACAGATCCACTGTTGGAAAAATGCGAACCTCTTGTTTGGTCACACGCAGCAACTCCATTATGGTTGCAACATGAAAATCAACATCCAATCGATCCGCATACGTAAACAGGAAATGGGCGGATAACGTCAGATCGAATTGTTCATCTGCAAAGGGTAGATCCGGGAGCACAGACGCCACATAACGGTCAGGAAACATTCTCATATCTGCGATGCAATCTGTGATGGCACGAGTTCGTTCTTCCTTTAACCCCTGGATTGATCCAAATTGATCCCACACATATCTCCCTTGCACGGGTTCCATCTGTTTCATCGTATGCTCAATGTCCTGAAATCCCTTTATTTCAAGCTCGTCGATCTCGTATTCGTAGGCAATATCCACGGCCACGGGATCAGCACCCAACTTGCGCGCCTGGCTACTGAACGAACATGCTCCACCTGGACAATCCAGAATAGACTTGCCATTAATCTCGTCCACCGTCAGGTTGAACATCTTCATATATTCTTCGAAGGTTCTTCCTATGAAAACGATCTGTTTCAGTTCCAAACCGCCAGAATTACTGGACCGATTACCTTCTCTACGGTTCTTCTTCTTTACTCTACTGTTGCTCTGCTCATCTCTGCTCATCTCGTCTCAGCTTCCTTTCCTGCGCTTGAATCAATCGTTAGGGAACACAAGCCCAATCTGCTTCCGAATCTGATCCATGACCTGCATCGTAACATAGGAGCGTTCATACGTGTTCATGTCAGATTCCTTTTTGCCTTCCTGAACCAGATTCACGAACTCCTCCACTTCATAATACATTGCCGGATGGTTTTGTTCGACTGTGAGCTGCTCCACCGTACCGTCATTGTATCGTATCTCTGCATGTTCCGGTGAACCAATCTTGTCAATGATGATACTGCCCAGTTCCCCCATGATTTCGCTTGGCAGATGAGAGTTGGAGATTTTAGAGTATGTAACGACCGCATCCATCCCATCATAGTCCAGCAGCACACTACCTTGTCCATCCACGCCAGATTCCAGCATCATCGCTTGGGATTGAACCCGGTTAGGTTCACCGAACAACGTAATCAATGGATAGAGACAATACACACCGAGATCCATTAACGCCCCATTAGCGAGTTCAGGCTTGAACGCGTTCAGGACAATCCCCTCTTTGTACTTGTCGTAACGCGAAGAATACTGAGAGTATCCTGCTACGTATTTGCGGACAGGACCGATTTTATGCAGGCTCTTCTGCACCATTTTGAACTGGGGAACAAGAGTCGATTTCATCGCTTCCATGAGCAGAACCTCGTGTTCTCGTGCAGTATCGATCATACTCCGAACTTCGGCGCTATTTGCAGCCAGAGGTTTCTCGCACAATACATGTTTACCGTTTCTCAGAAAAAGCTCAGCCTGCTCCGCATGAACCGTATTCGGTGTTGCGATGTAGACTGCATCAATCACATCACTTGCCGCCAACTCTTCCAGATCGGTGAAGCGGTGTTCAACATCATATTTATCTGCAAATGCGTTAGCCTTATCTTCAGTTCTTGAATACACGGCGGTTAATTTGAATCCTTCAACCTGTGCTGCGGCTTCAAGAAGCCTTTCTGTAATCCAGTTGGTACCCACTACGCCAAAACGAACCATGCTTACCTACCTCTTTCATCTATAAATTTCATTTGAGATATAAACCACTTCCATCCTGTATATTGTAG
This sequence comes from Paenibacillus sp. FSL K6-1122, assembly GCF_037977015.1. Classification (NCBI taxonomy): domain Bacteria; kingdom Bacillati; phylum Bacillota; class Bacilli; order Caryophanales; family Paenibacillaceae; genus Paenibacillus; species Paenibacillus sp. FSL K6-1122. The sequence goes on from NZ_CP150272.1 coordinate 4,068,142, forward strand.
CTCATATTTCGTTCAGATTGAAGGAAGGGGCCATATCCCCAAATATTGATATCTTGCTTTTTAAGTTAGAACTTCGTCAATCCCTTCGAATCAAGGGTATAATTAGAGATGAGGTGATCACCGTGGAAAGTCGAGATCAAGATCGTATACTGCCCGAATCTATAGATGAAAAATACTGGCACGCCATCATCCACAACGATAATTCTTATGATGGAACGTTCTTTTACGGTGTGCAGACAACGGGTATCTTTTGCCGACCTTCCTGTAAGTCCAGAGCACCCAAAGCTGAAAATGTGCTGATATTTCAACATGTTGAAGAAGCATTGGCACGAAAGTTCAGACCCTGCAAACGTTGTAAACCTACAGGCGAGCGGGTACCTGATCAGGAGTGGATATACGGGATCACGGATTACATCGAACATCATTACGCCGAACCTCTAACCTTGGATGTCCTTGCCACTGTAAGTCATGGCAGTCCTTATCATCTGCATCGTGTGTTCAAGCGGATTACAGGCCGCACACCGGTTCAATATATTCAGGATAAACGAATTACCGAAGCCCGGAAGTTGCTTGAACATACCGGACTTACCGTCACCGATATTGGCCGCCATGTCGGTATACCTAACTCAGCTTATTTCATTACTGTATTTCGCAAACACACAGGTCTCACACCTGCACACTACCGCGAAAGGCATGAGAACTTATGAAGACAAATCTTACTTACAAAGTACCCAAAACGTTACTCAACAAGGGGACAGGGTTCCTTAATGGATATACACATACACTGAATACTTACACAGGATGCGCCTTCGGTTGTTCTTATTGTTATGTCAGACAGATGCCTGTCTCTCTCTTTCGCAAAGAGGATTGGGGAACGTGGGTTGATGTGAAACAAGAGGCCTCCCGAGTGTTGGCCAAAGAGTTGCAGCGTGCTCTGACGAAAGGCAAAGTCACTCTGTTCATGTCCTCCAGTACCGATCCGTATCAACCCGCCGAATACAAGGAGTGTATCACGCGTTCATTACTTGAAACGATGGTACAGTATCCTCCAGATTTCGTATTAGTCCAGACCCGTAGTCCACTCGTTACCCGGGATATAGATCTGCTACAGCAGTTAGGTGACCGGGTTCGGGTCAGCATGACGGTGGAGACAGATCTGGACGATATGCGGAAGCATTTCAGTCCTTCCGCTCCCCCAATTGCAGGCCGATTACGTGCACTGGAACAGTTGCGGGATGCCGGAATACCCACGCAGGTTGCGATTGCTCCAGTATTACCCAGCAGTGAACAGTTTGCTGCCATCTTGAGACCTCTGGTTCAGCGTGTATGCATTGACGATTATTTCATGGGCGATGGCAGCGAGGGCAAGCGAACCCGGCGACTCGGCATGGAGTCGCTCTATCAGCAAGTGGGGATGGAGCATTGGTATCATCCAGATGCGTATCAGACTGTTGTACAGCGAATGAAAAACGTTTTTGCCGAAGATGAGATCTGGATCAGTCAGGCGGGATTTGAGCCCTAAATGGATATATAAGCTGAACTAAAGAATATTTACACTGGTCACTCCGATGACAGAACAACCTTCCGATCGCTGTTATTCCCAGATTTTTTGGATTTAATAAAAAACAGCCCCTTTCCTTGTTCGAAGGAAAAGGGGCTGTTTATCATGATATAAGTCATAATGGCTATCTTATTTATCCAATGTATACAATGGCAGATCCACCGGCAATGCAGCCGGGCGCTGACACGAGCTTTTCATCTGGTAGAACGTCTGTTCATCTGATGAATCGTGGAATGCCCACATGGCCTCAAGTACGTGGTATGCCAGTTCCCCACTCGCACGGTGTGCACGTCCACTATGTGCTGCATAGGCCATATCTGCCACACCGATGCCACGTGTATTTTCCTGATATCCTGGGAGAAGCGGAACTTCCGTCCATTCATGTTCACCCAGCAAGCGATAACGAACCGGACCACCAAAGGTGTTGGGGTCAGGTACCTGCAATGTACCGTGCGTGCCATATATCTCAATCGGTGGCAATGCACTTCCGCCAAATACGTCAAAACTTGTAATCAGTGTGCCAATGGCTCCCTGTTCAAACTGTAACAGACCGGTAACGTGAGTTGGAATTTCGACGGGAACCGTCTGACCTCTCTTTTTCTCACTCGTAATCGTCCGTTCTTCCATGGCTTTACCCGTCATGCCTGCAATTGACTTGATCGGGCCCATTAGTTGGACCAATGCGGTGAGGTAGTACGGACCCATGTCAAACATTGGCCCACCGCCTGACGCGTAATAAAACTCCGGATCTGGGTGCCAGTGCTCATGACCACGACTCATCATAAATGCGGTCGCCGCCACCGGCTTGCCGATTACCCCTTCCTCCACCAATTGAAGTGAAGTCTGGATGCCTGAACCAAAGAACGTTTCTGGTGCACAACCCACAAGCAATCCTTTACGCTTCGCTGTTTCGAGCACGGCCTGCCCTTCTTCACGGGTAACCGCGAGCGGTTTTTCTACATAAACATGTTTGCCAGATTCAAGCGCCCGCAAGCATACATTCGCATGAACGGAAGGAATCGTCAGGTTGATGATCAGCTCAATCTCGGGATCAGCCAAGATTTCGTCGACGCTGTATACGTTAGGCACGTTATAGGCTGCTGCCTGCTCCTCGGCACGTTTCCGGTCGAGATCCGCAACAGCAACAAGTTCCAGCACCTCGAACCGGTTACAGTTTTCCATATAAATACCGCTGATTTTACCGCAGCCAATAATGCCTACTTTCATTGTTTTCATACCTGGGGCTCCCTTCGCCGTGGATCAGAAATGGTTTTTATCCATTGAGGATGAATGGTTAACACTGAAGTTACGTTTGCAATCCAGCTACAATCTCATTAGTTCTGGTTGTCCGCCATACCTGTGTACACTTCGGTTGCTGAACTTACTCGACTCTTGGCAAGTTCTTTGCCTGCTGCTGTCCATTTGAACCCACTGCGCATCATTTCAGTCACGGGTTTCATGTCTACAATGTCTGCATGATGTCCCAGGGAGTTGTAGAATACCCGTCCTGCGCCCCAGCGTTTCGTCCAGACAACAGGCATATCTACGGGCCCATTCGCTGCATGCGGACCAGTTACCACTGGGAAACGAGTTGTTGCCAGCACTTCCACTGCCGGGTCTACGTGCAGGTAGTACTGTTCACTTTTCACCTGAAAATCTTCGATATGATCCAATAACGGGCTAGAGCCACGCTTCATGTTCACCATATACTCCACACCATCATTGCCTGGATGAGCAACCCATTGTCCACCCGTCATAAACTGCCAGTCTACGTTATTTCGGAAGGCATCACACATCCCCCCATGAAGACCAGCCAAGCCAACACCGCTCTGAACAGCCGCTGATACGTTATTGACGAGTTCTTGCTCAATCTGTCCCATTGTCCACAAAGGCACAATCAGATCCAGACCCAGAAGCTTCTCTGCATCCGCATAAGACTCCAACGTATTCGAGACTTCAACCTCAAACTGCTCTTCCTTCAAAATACGCTCAAATATCGCTGCTACCTGCTCCGGTTCATGTCCATCCCAGCCGCCCCATACAATCAGTGCTTTACTCATCGTTTATTCACTCGCTTTCGCCTAGTTTTATGTGTTCAACCTTATTTCTGACGTCACTGTCTTGCTTGCTCACATCTCTTCAAGCGTCACCCAGCGCCGTTCTGTTACCGAACGTTCTACTGCTTCCAGTACAGCCTGACACGCGACCCCATCGTGGAAACTCGGTGATGGTTGGCGTCCTTCAGAGATCGCTGTCACCAGCTCCAGCATTTCATGGGTGAACGTGTGCTCGAATCCAATCGTATGTCCGGCAGGCCACCAAGCTTCAGCATATTTATGTGCCGGATCGGTTGCCAGTACACGGCGGAATCCCTGTACGTCCTCTTCATCCTTTGTAAAATACACTTCCAGTTCATTCATCCGCTCAAAATCAAATCGTACACTGCCGAGACTGCCGTTAATCTCAAACGAGTTCGTACTGCGATGCCCCGCTGCAAAACGTGTAGCCTCGAAGCTGCCCAGCGCCCCTCCTGCGAATCGTGCCAGGAACAACGTAGCGTCGTCAACAGTCACTTCTCCTTTCGGTGCATCCGCATTCGAACTGCCCTTTGCACTCAGACCGGTCATCTCAGCTGCAAGCGGTCGTTCTTTGATGAAGGTTTCGCTCATGCCGATGACTTCCTGGAATTCACCAACGAGGAAACGAGCCAGGTCGATTAAGTGTGCACCCAGATCCCCGTGGGAACCGGAGCCAGCCACTTCTTTTTGCAAACGCCATACCAGCGGGAACGAAGGATCCATGATCCAGTCCTGCAAGAAAAAAGCACGGAAATGATAGATTTTACCCAGTCGTCCGCTCTCCACCAGATCCTTCGCTAATTGCACCGCTGGTGAGAAACGGTAGTTGAACCCGACCATATGAGCGACTCCAGCATCCTCTGCTACCTGAAGCATCTCACGCGAATCCGCAAGCGACAGGGCCAGTGGTTTCTCACAGAACAGATGCTTGCCCTGACGAGCTGCTTCCAACGCAATTTCCTTATGGGCATCACTTGGCGCGTTAATATCAATCAGATCGATATCATCCCGCTTCACCAGTTCACGCCAATCCGTTACACTTTCGGACCAACCGAACTGATTCGCTGCCTCCTGCACTCCCTGCTCGTTACGTCCACAGATCACAGACATCTCAGGCTGCAACGGAGCAGACGGGAAAAACATCGGCAGACTGCGATAGGCATTACTGTGGGCCTTCCCCATAAACTTGTATCCAACCATTCCGACACGAAGACGATTTGACATGATCATTTCCTCCTTTGGAATAATAAAAAGTCTTTCAATATGTGTACCAATAAACTATTGACGGATAGAAGAAGCACGGATAATCAGTTCGGTAGGCAACAACGCTCTCGCAGATTTGGGTACCGCTACAACAGAGTTATTCGCTTCATGTGTATCACCCACAGACCCATGCATAAGCTTCGATACTGCAAGTTCACCCATCTCAAAAAATGGAACCCTGACGCTGCTCAGCGGCGGAACCGCCATCTCGGCGGCATCGGAGTCGTCATAACCCACAAATGCCGGAAAATCCGCAGGCCCTATTCCCCGCTCACGTAAACCATGCATGACACCAATGGCCATCCGGTCATTGGCCGCAAATACAGCATCAATCTCATGTAGGCGATCTGCTACAATCGCTGCCGCCTCAATGCCACTTCTTCTACTATAATTCCCTTTAAGCAATAGACTCGGCTCCAGCTCCATACCTGCTTCTTGCAGGCCAAGACGAACGCCTTCCATTCGCTCCTGGCTGTTGGAATAGCTGTCTGGACCATTGAGAAAAGCGATTTTGCGATACCCCTGATCCGTAAGATGACGTATGGCAAGTCTGCTTCCTTCCACATGATCCGCATCCACTTCCGTGAACGATTGGCCCTCAAAATGCTGATTCATGACACAGAATGGGTGTCCTTCTTGATGAAGTTGCTGCATGGCCGCCAGTTCTTCATGATCATCTCTGGCACCAAGGATAATGCAGGCGTCCACTTTCTGACGCCGGAACAGATCCGTATAATTCATCACTTCACCGGGTGTTCGGAACATAACCAACAGGTCCATGCTATTGTCTCTGGCTTTGCTTCCAATCCCACTCAGCATTTCCGAGAAGAAATACGCCGAGAACAGATGCGCCTTCGGAACATAAGGTAATACCACGCCAAGGTTTCCGCTTTTACTTCTGGCAAAACTGCGAGCAAGCGCGCTGGGCACATAGCCTAACTGTTCGGAAGCTTCAAGAACCTTGCGGCGTGTCTCTTCTTTAATAGGACCTACCCCATTAAGCACCCGGGAGACCGTCGCCTCGGAAACACCCGCAAGATCAGCCACTTCTTTACGAGATGCCATGATTTCACCCCCTTTTATATAAGTTGAACTAAAGATTATTTACACTGACACTACGATGACAGAACAACCTTCCAATCGCTGTTATCCCCAGATTTTTCGATTCCTTTTTATAAAGGGGAAAATCCGGGGATAGCGTATGCTTCCGATGCAGCTTTCTTTCAGAAAGCTTTTAGGTGAACGCTTCGCTTTTTCAGGTTTTTTCTATCCTCTCCGTTATCGTGCAAATGATTAGTTCAACATATATAGCTCATCAATAAATCAAATAATAATTAAAAATCGATATTTATGTACGCGCGTACATTTTCTCATGCCATGTAACCGTTGTCAATGCTTTTAACACAAAAAAATAATGAGGGTTTGGGTTAATCCAAGCCCTCATTATTATCTTGCCAGAGATGGTACTTTCATTGAATCCGTGCCCTGTAACCTTAGGGGTTCAAGTTACTTATCAAACTCACTACAACGATTTCAGTTGATCCTATTTGTTCAATTATGGGGAGTGCAACTCACAACGTCGTTGTAACGCCAAGATCAACGGAGGATTGACTAAACTCAGCCTGCTCCATCGTTTTCGCATGACTGGGAATACGATCCGAGGGTTCTGGCGTGGATTGGAGCTGTCTTACTTTGTGCAGCACTTCTTTGTTAGGCAGGAAGTGTTGGGAACGAATGAATCGAATTGTTTTGGTTTTGGCACGCATAACAATTGAATCCGTCTCGGCACGATCATCCGCAAGATATCGTACCCCTCCCAGAATCTCACCTGGCGTCACACCTGTTGCGGCAAAAATGACATCCTCTGTGCCGATCATATCCTGCATCGTTAACACTTTGTAGGGATTATCGATCCCCATCTGCAAGCAGCGCTGGAATTCGTCTGCGTTGGCAGGCATCAGACGACCTTGGATCTCACCCCCAAGGCAAGATAGCGCTGCGGCAGCCAGCACACCTTCTGGCGCTCCTCCAGATCCGACATACAGATCAATGCCCGCCTCCGGGAAGGCCGGTGCCATCGCACCCGCAACATCACCGTCACTGAGAAACTTGATCCGTACGCCAACCTTGCGTAGCGTCTTGATGGTACTCTCGTGTCGCACACGATCCAGAATCATCACAGTGAGGTCCGAGATGTTTTTGTTCAATGCGGCAGCGGCTTTCTCCAGTGTGACTTCAACCGGGTCTTCAATGCTGACCTTGCCTACAAGCGCAGGCCCTACCGCCAGTTTCTCCATATACATGTCCGGTGCGTGGAGCAGGTTACCTTTTCCCGCCACTGCAATAACCGATAGAGCGTTGTTTAGTCCTTTGGCCACGATTTCTGTACCTTCGAGCGGGTCTACAGCCACGTCAACCTCAGGGCCCTCAGCGTTGCCTACTTCCTCGCCGATGTACAACATGGGTGCTTCATCCATTTCTCCTTCACCGATTACCACCGTGCCGCGAATGGACACGGAATCGAACATGGCGCGCATGGCCAAAGTAGCCGCTTCATCTGCACTGTTCTTGTCGCCTCGTCCCATCCAGGGTGCTGAAGCTAACGCAGCCAATTCTGTTACTCTGACAATTTCCAACGCCAGTTCGCGTTCCATTTTTCCCACTTCCTTTCCAATTTCCAAAAGCATAACGTGAAAGCGGTACTAAATCCATCGCAAATCCATATGAAATTGATCTATAATCGGCGTAGTAGCGCCTTTTTAACGATTTATACCTTATTTATCCAATTAATATATTGATCGATTTCGCTCCTTTTTTCGGCTGGTTTTAAGAGTCCAATCCACCTGATTTCTCACTTGAAATATTAATTTTAATTTCCATTTTCCGCTCTAAAACTAAATAATTCAACATGGTGAATTAACAAGCCTGATTAATGCGCAAAAAGTTCTTTTAACATGAGGTATATACAACTTATATACTGATTATTAAGAACGTAACGCTATCTAACAAACTACGAACGAAAACGATTTTTGGCTGACTGTCCAAACGTAGAAATAAACTAATAAAATGTATTAATGATCCTTGAGATCAGCCTATTACCTTCACGATTATTGAGCAAAATTATACTGCTAATTATGTATTAATCAGGCCTTTAACTTTTGCTAAAGCCATAGATGCAGCTTATGAAGGTCATCAAAAATAATAAGTTTACATAATATTTGTTATGTATTAAACTCGGCCAATTTCTTCATTTTATTACTCAACGGTCCTGGAAAAACATAAAAAAGCCTGAAAGAATTCTGCTCAATAGCATTTTTCTCCCAAGCTTTTCCCTCGATGATCCCGTTACAGTATCGTTTTGGTCATTATAAAATCAATCTGTTCCTCATCTCCCATGTAAAAAGCATGAGCTCCTGTCTGTACAAACCCCATCTTTTCATAAAATGCGATGGCATTTTCATTTTTCTCCCACACGCCTAACCAAATATTCGTTTTGTGTTGTTCTGTTGCCATCTCTATGGCTTTATGGAGCAGTACCTTACCCAGGCCATGTTTTTGGAACTCTTTTTTGATGTACACCCGCTCGATCTCAAAGGATTCCAAGCCCATCTTCTCAGACTGAGCTTCATTGATATTCACTTTCATGTACCCTGCCACTTTATGGTTGACATAAATAAAAAGAAATTGTGAATCCGCCACGGACAGTTCCGTTTCTAATTGCTCCCGATTAAACGCCTTTTCCAGATAAGCTTTCATATTTTCGGGTGAATTTTGCCCTTTAAACGTTTCATTAAACGTCTCATAACTAATCTCCTGCAGTTCACATACATGTTCAATGGTACATATCTCTATACGAATCGTCATCTATATTCACATTCCTTTAACAAGTTAATCGTTTGTTGCAAATGCACTAAAAAAGGGTTACATTGAATTTAGCTCAATTTTGTTGTATTTGCAACATAATATCAAAAAAGAGGTTGAATGAATTTGAAATATGTACTTTTTGTCGCAGGTATTCTCATCTTAACACTTGGCATCTCCCTTACCATCCAATCTGAACTGGGCACCTCACCGTTTGATGCACTTCTGGTAGGGCTGTCACATCATGTTGGGCTAAGTGTAGGTAGCTGTGAGGTCATCATTGCTTTCCTATTAATTGGATGTAATTCGCTTTTGAAGCAGCAAAAACCCGAGTTTTTGGGTCTCGTCACCGCATTCATTACTGGTGTGGGGATTGATATCTGGCTTTATGTATCTGATTCCTTGATCACACCCGAAGTTTGGTACAGCAAATTAATGACTTTTGTCATTGGTTTAGTGATCATAAGTATTGGCACGGCAATTTATTTACAGACCAATTTTGCACCCATTCCGATTGACCGCTTAACATTAATCTTGCATGAAATCACTCAAACACCCTTATTTATATCGAGAACATTGATTTACCTTGTATTTTTAATTCTGGCGTTTCTGCTCAGTGGGCCAATCGGGGTTGGAACGTTGATAACCGTATGTTGTGCAGGTGTACTTCTTCAGTTCATTATGGGCCATACGAAAAAGATAATAGATCGCATATTAACAGACGTGGATACGTCGTCACATACTACAAGTGAAAAAGAACATTCCGTCTAATCGGTGTACACCTTCTACACCATAAAAAGGCTGAATCAGAGGTTCAAACCCTGATCCAGCCCATTAAACGTGCTATCTACCTTTACGGCTCAATCCCCCATACCAGCTGACCGTTCACATACCCGGTAACCTTATCATGGTTTGCGAACTGACTACCGGATGCCTTGAACGAGTAATCATTAGTCTGTGTGTAATTCGTCCAATTGTTTTTGGAAAAGCGTGTTTGAATCTCTGCGCTCTGGCCCGCATTCAGTGATCCCGCCGTACTTGTAAAGCCCACTTCAAGATAGTGATCCGCTCCGGCAACTGGAGTCGCCAGTTTAACAAATTGGCTCGTTACATTCGCACTGCCCATACTGGCCCAGTCGGACCAGAAACTCTGAGTTTCCTCCCCGTCAATTGTATAGTAATACCGGAGTTTTACATCACTTAACGGAATAGCCGAATTGCCTGAGTTGACCAACTTGAACTTGGGTGATACGCCGTTGGTCGATGCACTTGTATTGCCGTTAAAAGCTTGAATCGTCAAATCCCCTGCTGGCACAGTAACCGTGCTGTCTACCACATTCACCGTTAACACAGCGTTATTTCCTCCATTGAATTGAAAGGTCAATACATTCTGACCCAAGGGCAGCGTAGCGAGATAGGATTTATTCAGAAATACAGCAGAGCTGGATGCCGTATAATTCTGACCTGATACAAGAGTAGCATTCCCCTTCGTGATGCTTGTAAGCTGACGGCCGTTTAAGGTGAGAGATACGGTAATATCCTGTGCTGAATTCGTCGCTTTATCAAATGTTGCATTCACAGGAGAAATCACAGCATTTGTACCCGGTGTTGAATCCACAATTTTGACTTTTAACACAGGGTCCTGACCTTGATTAAAATCCAGAACAATCGAATGCTCACCAACTGGCAGGGCTGCCAGATAAGCTTTTTTCAACAGCAATGTGCTTCCGTTCAAGGTATAGTCTGTCGTTGCGGTCAACGCATTGTTGCCTGCCCGGAGAGCAGTTAGCGTATTGCCGTTTGCATTCACGGTTACGGTTTTATCGCTTTGATTAGGTGTGTATTTGTCAAATTCAACGTTTCCAGGTGTGATGGATGCACTGGGGTTGGGATTGTTAGCCTTTAGATTTGGCAGCTCATCCAACGTAATGACGTAATCACTTTGATAAAGCGTTTTCAATGTTGCCGGGTAATTAAAAGCAGAACTCATCAGATGCTCGCCATACCAAGGACAGAAGTACAGCCATCCTGATTTCTCCTCTGTAAGATTTTTCACACTTGGAATCGTGTCGTTCTCCGTCATGGCTACCATTTTCGTACCGTTCGTCAACTCAACAAGCTTATAGAAAATCGAGGTAATCGCATCTTCATTCGGTACGCCGGATAAACCGTCATAACGGTTGTAGATCGTATTGTATTTATCATATCCGACGAGATCTACCTGATCATCGCCCGGATACCAGGCAGGAGAAGTGCTGTATACGTAGCTGTTGTAGGTCCAGATCAGATTGTGCAAGCCATACGTCTCGGTCAGTTCGGTATACAGCAGATCCCATAGCTCTTTGTACACTTCTGCACCTGCCGAAGCCCACCAGAACCATGCACCTTCCCCGTTCAGCCCGCCGTTGCCTTCTGCTTCATGATACGGACGGAAAAGCACTGGCACATCGTTATCTTGCAAAATCAGCAATTGTTCTGCCAGATCCTCGATGGTCATCATCACGTATTGATACTCTTTGGTACCGGGAATTACCGCATTGGCTGTATTAAAATTCGTTTCTGTTGGCTTGTAGGTCGCCTCTTTCCAATCCACAAAGTCCCCAAGCTCATACGTATTGAAATTACGAGGTACATTGATATGCCAGGAAGCGGTTGCAATACCTTCACGGTTATTCACCCAATCAATCATGCGATCAGTTGTACCGTCCTCCCAACCATACAACGGATTATAGTTCATCAGATCAAAGCCACGGATAGCCGGATACTTTCCAGTCAGATCATGAATCCACTCGAATTCAAGCTCCGAATCTCCGTCATTCCCTCCTCCGTAGATCTCTTGCTGACCAGAAATAATGTTGTTTCCGTATACCTCCGTTAAATAATTCATCAAAATTTGAGTTTCAGGTGTAGCTTCAGGATCAGTGAGAACTGGCTGCACATTCAGGGGATCCAGATCAGCATGATCCACTGTAAAAGTATCAAAATACGCGAAGCCCCAGCCAGCCTTCAGCTCAATCGTGTTGGCACCCTGATTCAGCTTGTGAAAGCCAAAATCGAAGTCTGACCATGTTGTCGTGTAAGGTAGCATGAACGCCCCTTTCGTAACACCATTCACGATTAAATTTTGTGACCTGCCATCTGCACTGAGCTCCTGCATATATCGTGTGGAGATCGCGTACATGCCGGTTTCCGGGACAGTTACTGTGAAGGTTAATGTGCCAGAGTTCTGCATCCAGACAAATCCGGCCCCTGAGAATCCGGGCTTGGGTTGCCCATAGATTGAAGTAACCACTTGAAGATCCGGGGTGAGCTGAGCATCTTCGCTTTCGATGGTGAACAATGGTGTGTCTGCATGAACGGGCGCTGTCATTAATCCAAGCAGTAGGACCAATGCCAGCATCATTGCGGTTGCCTTTTTGAGCAAATTTTTCATCAATTCCATCTTCCTTCCCAAGTGAAATATGATAATGAAATGTCAATGAATCCTTTCATGGTTGCGCTTTCATTTTAAACATATCACGCACACCAATATTTGTAAATATATGGTGAATGAGAATGTTTGAAATTCTTTTGTACCAGTACTTTGAACATTATATTTCCTTTCTCTCATCCGAGTTGATAATTGACGAAAACGGTTCATAATCTAATCAATTTAGCGTATGAAACTTCATCTCACATTAGATGTGCACTTGAAAGAAAAACTGATAAACAACAAAAAAAAGCATTCCTATTCGGATGCTTTTTCACGTATGTTTCTTCAATTGCCCTTGCTTATGTCTGCGTCCTGCGTCCCGCCTCAACTTACGGTTTCCTCGGCAGACGTTTCTTTTACCACACAGCGTTCCCCTGCCTTGCGTACCGCCCGAATAATGCCACCGTAGCCGGTACAACGACACAGATTCCCGCACAATCCTGTTTCAATCTGTTCTTGAGAAGGCTCAGGATGTGCATCCAGTAATGCCTTGGTTGAGATCACCATGCCTGGAGTACAGTAGCCGCACTGGAAGCCACCTTCCTCCACAAAAGCCTGTTGAATCGGATGCAGAGTGCCTTTCTCCTCGCCGTGCAGACCTTCAATCGTCACAATGTCACTGCCTTCACATTGATAAGCCATGACAAGACAGGAATTCACGGGTTCTCCATCCATCAGAACCATACATGCGCCGCAGCGACCAACTTCGCAGGATACTTTGGTACCCGTTAGTTGCAAATGAGTCCGAAGCACATCGACAAGTCGGGTCGTTTGCGCGATCTCCAGATGTTTCTGTTCGCCATTCACAACGGCTGTCCAGTGATTCTCAAGTGGTTTACTCATGATGGACTCACTCCTTCCTGCAAAGGTACATTTAAAGGTCTGACCAGTTGTTCCCTCGGTACAGGAAGACGGTTAACCCATACGCCTGTCGCCTGGTGAATTGCAGCTGTTATGGCCGGCGCAAGCGCAACGGAGCCTATCTCACCGATCCCCCTAGGACCAAACGCATCACCTTCGGGTAAGTCTTCAATAGCCTCAACCTCCAGATTGGTATGAATATCCTGAATGGTTGGGATCAGATACGTGTCGAGGTTCGTGGTTACATAACGGCTGTCCTGCATGACCGCATCCTCCGTTAACGTGAATCCAAGCGCCATGACACTGCCGCCTTCAATCTGTCCGATATAACCCATAGGGTTGATAACTGGACCTGCCGCAACAACATGGCGCGTATCAAGAAGCTTGGTTTCTCCGGTCAACGTATTTACTTCCACCTCTGCCGCAACCGCCGCATACGTATACAAATAATGCCCGCCTACCACGTTGTCTGGCGTAGTTGGGTAATCAAACTTTGTATCAAAAATCCATTCATCGGCTTCGCCCTGCGTTGCGAGTTCGGCATACGAAACCACAAAGCCTGATGAAACTCCCTCTTTCACCAGGTGATGAGATGCACCTAAATAACTACTTTCAGCAGTTTGATCACTTTCAGTCCCTCCAGCAACGATATCAGCCACTTTAGTTCTTTCAGCCTTCTCTAGTTTTCCTGCTTCTTCAGACGTTTGATTTACGCCTTCCAGCGCCAATGCTACTTTCTTCTCGCTCTTTCCTGTTCTTTGCACATCTGTTTCCGCTTCTGAACTTTCGGCAGGAAGCTGGCCTTTACGCCATATACCACCAGGCCCTGTCACCAGTTCATCTGCCGGAACGCCGGACATTTCAGACGCGACAGCGAGAACACGGGAACGAAATGGAGTCTGCAAGCGTTGAAGAGCCATCCATGCCATCGTTGTTGAACGTGAAGCTGTACTTGATCCGCTGTGGGGCACACGATCCGTATCTCCGATAATAATACTGAGATCCAATGTACTGCATTGGAATAGATCACATAACATAATTTCCAGCGTTGCAATGAGCCCCTGACCGAATTCCTCGTAGCTGAACGCCACCTCAATCTGGCCTTCGTTATTCAGGGACAGGCGGCCTCCCGCAGGGTCTGGAATGCCATAACCCAGCCCTGCACCGTGCATGGCGATGGCTGCTCCGACTCCGCGTTTGATCCATGGTGGCAGAGCAGGGTCTGCCGGAGGATGCTGATGTTTTTGCCACAATTCGGAACGATCCAATGCCTCCCAGACTTGGGATAGTCCATCAGTGACTAAAATCCGTTGATTCAGCGGTCCGGGATCATTCTTCTCCCTCATATTGCGTCTACGGAACTCCCAAGGGTCCATGTTCATGATTTCTGCAAGCCGATCCATCTGGCCTTCCATCGCAAAAATCGCCTGGTTCCCGCCAAATCCACGAAACTCACCCGACAATCCATTATTCGTATACACAGACACACCTTCCACATCCACATTCGGAATGGCGTAGGGTCCAAGGCAATGCTCGGTACAGAAGTTCAGCACGGGTGCACCAAGTGTGGCGTACGCTCCGGTATCTGCTGTAATGCGGACACGATGCGCTTGGATGATGCCTTCTCGACTCATGCCGGTCTGCATTTCAATCTTCATTGGGTGACGTTTCAGTCCTGCACGCACGGATTCTTTACGAGAATTATGCATTTTCACAGGACGTCCGCATCTCAAGGCCAGTAGTGCACCATAGGGCTGTACGTTTAGTTCATCTTTTCCGCCAAACGAACCACCAATCGGTGAAGACACCACCCGGATATCTTCTTCAGGACAGCCAATAATGCGTGCCAGCTGCATCCGGTCTTTATAGCCATGTTGCGTTGCCGCGTATACATTCAGCCTTCCCTCTTCATCCGGGACAAACAGGCCACCTTCTGTCTCCATATACGCATGCATCTGGCGAGGCGTATAATACGTCTCTGTCACGATATGATCACAAGTGGCAAAAGCTTGCTCGGCGTCTCCACGTTTGATCTCCGTCCGATGCAGCACATTACCTGGTCCATGCTCATGCAGCTCTGGTGCGCCGGGAGCCAATGCAGCGTCTGTACTATTCAGCGGAGTGAGTTCCTCATACACTACACGGATCGCATCCAGTGCAAGCGCCGCACGTTCCGGAGAATCCGCAGCAACCGCTGCAATGGCGTCACCGACATAACGCACAATATCCTCGCAGAACACAGGCTGATCCGGGGTCGCTATGCCAAAACGATTCAGACCAGGCACATCTTTGGAGGTCAAAACCGCATAGACACCTTCCAACGCCTCAGCTTCCGAAGTATCTATAGACAGTATACGAGCATGAGGATATTCGCTTCGTAATACTCTGCCATGAATCATGTCAGGTAGCGTCATATCCGTCAGATATTGAAGCTGGCCTGTTACTTTGGGTGCCCCATCTGGCCTCAGGTGCCAACGTTTCCCGCTCTGTTTCCGATTCAGCAGCATGATCCCTCTCCCCCTTCGTTTGATCCCATTCATCTATTCGTGAAGTGCCTCCCATAGCCCGGCACCAAGCATATTGCCTGCGGTCTGTTTGCGATAATGTTCCGTTGCAAATGCATCGCCATAAGTCGTAAATTCGCTAGCCACGGCAGCTGCAAGAGTCGCCGCTTGCATAACAGTAGCTTCGCTACCAAGAAGCTGTCGTTCCGAATCCAGAAGTCGCATCGCCATGCCTGAGCCTCCACCAGCCGCAATCGCAATCTTGGTCCAGCGGTTATCCAAATCAATTTCACCGTATAACGCAACCGTCACCAGCGACGCACTGAACGTCTCCCGTCGACCCAACTTGCGGTAAAAGGAAACTTCTCGTGCAGCAGGCTTGTGCCCTTTGTCCACATCAAGCAGAGAGGACGATCTCATCGGGATATGAATCGAGATTAATACATCCCCTGGATTACGGCTGCCATCCTTTCCACCCTGAAGCCAGGAAGACACACTGCGGATCTCAATTCCGCTATCCGTCAACCAGTGCAGCTTCGCATCATATACAAGCAAAGCAGGCAGCGTATCCCCTACTCCGGACACAATATTCCCGCCAATGGTTGCCACATTACGAATGGAAGGGGCCGCAATTGCATTCACCGCTTCTTGCAGGATCGGCAGTTGATGCAGCAACGCTTGTGCAGCACATTCCTTTAATCGGGTCATTGCTCCAATGACAATCTCATCTCCAAGAATAGATATACCGCTCATTTCAGGAATACGAGCCAGGCTTATCATGTGTTCAGGCGCTGGAACCAAGCCGCCCTCCCATTGGGTTCGCAGCAATGTTCCGCCCGCCGTAAAACAACATATCCCCTTGAGTCTACTTCTTAACGCTTGGAGTTCTTGCAGGTTCTCAGGCTGCCATACCGATGGCAATGCTCCAGAACCGTATGCCTCTGTTACCATCGCTGCATCCCCTTTCTCTCTCTTCCTTGGGCAGGAAATTCAACCGTCTGATCCAGATAATTCTTCAAATCATATGAGAGATAAGCAGCAACGTCAATTACCTTCACATCGTTTTGGATAAATGTATAAAACCTGCGTTCTAATTGTGCTTGATGCATTATGATCTATCAAAAGCTAACATGAAGTCTCTTTCACCATACGTGAAAAGAAGACAAACAGGCCAACCAGACTGCCTGGCTGACCTGATCATGTTATTAAATTATACATAGTTAATAATCTTCTCCTGTTATTTAGTCTGTCTGCTGTGATTCATATACATGACTCAGAATGCGTTCCAATTCCGGTTCTGTATCCGCATCCCAGAAACTAGTCTCAGACAGTGGTACATGTACACCTGAATAGTTAGCGCTGCGCATAATCTTACGTGCCCCCTCATCTCCATGCAAGGATAACAGAGGTCCGAACATATGGGAGCGAAAAGCAACGGGCGGTTTACCTCCCTCACCGTCGGTAGCTGCGACATAATCACACAGCTTGTGGGTAGCCAGTGCTGTGGTCACCAAATTAATATCCTGTGCTTGTAATAAAGGCTGATCGCCCAGTAACATGAGGATGCCCTCCGGTTTGTACTCCATGGCGGACAACACGCCAGAATGAAGCGAATTGGCCATACCGCAGGCATAGTCAGCACAGACCACAATTCGAAGTCTCGCTGTGGGATGATAGACATACGTGGCAGAATCAAACCATTTTACAGGTAGCCATGCCAGCGAATCTTCCGGTTTGACCACACAGACCACTTGATCTAGCTCCGAATTCAACGCAGCTTCCAATGACCATGCAGCCAGTGACCTTCCGTCAGGCATGACAACCGAGAGTTTATCCCGACCAAGGCGACGACTCTTACCTGCTGCCAGAACTATGCCCGTCATTCGCATGTGCAACGCTCCCCCTCTGCACCTCAGAACTCAAGGAAGAAACCTTATGTTTACATGCGATCAATTCCGCTACAATGCTGATGGCGATCTGTTCGGGACCGTCTGCTCCGATGCTCAAACCAACGGGAGAATGCACATATTTCAACGGTGGTAAGCCATCCAGCAGACGGACTGTTCGTGTTTTGGAACCCATGATGCCAAGATACGCGTACTCACAGTCCACTACCATCTCCAACAGTTCACGTTCGCGGGGAAAATTGTGACTCATTAAAATCAAATAATCTCCGTTGTTTACGTTTAACAAAGGCATAATCTCACGTGGGAAACCCATTACCAGTTCAGCTTCAGGGAATCGTTCCGAGGTGCATAAGGACTCTCGCCAATCGGCTACGACTACTCGGAATCCTGCGGATTCGGCGAGTCTGGCAACAGGAATAACATCATTCCCGGCTCCGATGATAATCAGGCGAGGTTTAGGCGTGTACAGCGAAGTAAGTTGCTGCGGGAGGTCCCAGGGATTCGTTGAAACCGTGTTGTTTGTCGCTATTTCAGCATCAGACTCAGAGATATGTTGTGAATCACCGGATAGATGGGAAGAGTGAGATTCGTTTGACAAAACAGGTACCACTTCAGGCACAAGCGTAAGGCGAGGTATGTCGGGAGAATATTGTTTTAATGCCGTATGTTCATGCTTGATATTACCACTGCTGTGTTGTACATCAACCTGCAATGAAGCTGGATTATTGTTCGTCACGCGATCATGAGGTAGGACGAGCGAAGGACGCAAGATTGGCTGGCGCCGGGGACCCGTTGGTTCAATCCGTCTCCAGCCATATCGAACCCTTGTGTAACCATCTTGGAACGTTCGGGTTAACGCTGTTGCAACGCCGGATTGAAAACACTCTTGCATCTTCTGCAACGTATATCGGAGTTCACCACACACGGGTTCAAGCAACACAACAACGAGTCCGCCGCAGCCAATCGTCTCACCCCAGGACAGATCATCCTCGGGACGCATGTCGTATTCCGCGAATTCCATCTGCTTCGTATCCAGCACATGGCTCACCCGGGCCTGAAGATCACTCTCCAGACATCCCGGACTGATACTGCCAACCATTTTGCCATCCTCAGTCAACAGCATAGAGACTCCCTGCTTACGGTAAGCATGACCCTCTACCTTAATCGCTGTTGCGAGCACGCAGCGCGTTTCACGGGCTGCAATTGCACACAGATCATGCATTTCCATAGCGGTCTCCATCCTTTCTGGAATTGCATAAACTTCCTTCGATCAGATACGTTTCATCAATCTTGCAATACTCTTATCCGACTCACGCAGCACAATGCCACGATCAATCGTCTGAATCTTACGATTCTTGAGCACGATACTTCCGTCAATAATAACGGTATCCACACAGCTACGTGTTGCGGAATACACTACGCGGGAATAGACATCCGTCTCATAGGAAGGGTACGTGTGGAAATCATCCAGATCCAGCAACAGCATATCTGCCTTTTTGCCCACTTCGAGACTGCCAATTTCCTTCGACAAGCCAAGCACCTCTGCACCGCCCATCGTAGCCATGCGTAATACGGTCCGAGCATCCATCACCGTTGGACCATGAGGAATCTTCTGCATCAGGGCCGTCAGGCGCATCTCCTGAAACATATCCAGATTATTGTTGCATGCGGCACCATCTGCCCCAATCCCAACCGCGATCTGCCGATTCAGTAGATCCGGAATATCTGCTACCCCGGAGGAAAGTTTCATATTTGATCCAGGACAGTGAGTGACTTTGACACCGCGCTTGCGGATGATCTCCTTCTCTTCCTCACTCAGCCATACACAGTGGGCCAGCACCAATCTTGGGGTAGCCAGACCGATATGATCGAGGTATACGATGTTACGCATTCCGCGTTCGTGTTCTACCAGTTCAATCTCTCCGCGATTCTCGGAGGCATGGGTGTGGACTTTGACATGATATTTATTCGACAGGTCGCGCACCTCTACCAGCAATTCTTCGGTACACGATACAACGAAGCGTGGACAGAAAGCATACTGAATGCGACCTCCGCCAAACCCGTTCCATTTCTCCAGCAGATCCACACTCTGTTGTAGCGAAGTTGCTGTATCCTCACGCAGGGGTTCCGGAACTTCGTCTCCATGATCCATCATCACTTTGCCAGAGATGACCCGGATGCCGCTCTGTGCCATCGCCTGAAACGCCGAGTCCGTGTGATGTACCGTCTCCATATCCAGAATGGTCGTGGTTCCGCTGGAGATCAATTCGCCGAGTCCAAGCATTGCCGAATAATACACGGACTCCTCATCATGCGCTGCTTCCAGCGGCCAGATACGTTGACGGAGCCAATCCATCAGTTCCAGATCATCCGCACGTCCACGGAACAAGGTCTGACACAGATGAATATGCGTCTGGATGAAACCTGGCAACAGCACTTTACCACGAGCATCAATGACTTGGTCAGCTTGCATGTCGATGTGCGCTGCAATCTCCTTGATTTTATTATCCTCGATCAACAGATCTCCAATGAACACTTCCTCTTCTGCATTCATCGTCACAAGCTGTGCACCTTTCAGCAGGATCGTTCCCATGCCAATCTCCCCTATCTGTGTCTGTCTATATATTACAACTCATACATATTTACACTTGCACTCCAAAGACAGATTAACCTTCCGCTCACTGTCTGTTACCATCCAATAGCCATACCATCACCTCTAGGGTCTGCTGCGCCACTAATCATGCCGTCCTCACGAATGACAATGCCTTGCGACTGTCCCATAATGCCGTCCCACGGCGCTCTCGCTTCAACGTTATGTCCCCATTGGGCAAGGGTTGCACATACGTCATCGTGATATCGGTTCTCCACACGCATCGTATCGCCTTCTTCGCCCCAGGTACGTCCATACACCCAACGCGGCAGGCTAATTGCTTCCTGAATGTTCAGCCCATAATCAAGCACTCCGGTAAGCACAGATAATTGTGTCTGCGGCTGCCCTTCTCCCCCCTGTGTACCCACGAGCATATAAGGTTTGCCATCTCGTGTAACAAGGCCCGGCATGAGGGTGTGGAATGAGCGTTTATTGGGTTCCAGAACGTTGGCATCCCTCGGATCTAAGGAGAAAAACGACCCCCGGTTCTGCATGATAACCCCCGTATCCCCCGGAACATACGCTGCACCGAAGTCAAAATACAGGCTTTGGATGAATGAAACGGCATTGCCTTCGCTATCAACAACCGCTGCATACGCCGTGTCCTGACCTATCGTTTTGGACAAAAACGGCTGTGCCACAGGTGGAGCAGACTGAATCTCATTCCACAGTTGGTCTCCATAACCCTTCGATAACAGATGATCCAGCGGAATATCCCTGAAATCCGGGTCAGTCAGATAACGATCACGATCACGAAACGCCTTTTTCACCACTTCCGCCATCAGATGATAGAATTCCGGTGAGGTACGTGCTACAGAGGACAGATCCGTATGCTCCAGCATATTTAACATCATCAGCATCGAGAATCCCTGCGAGTTGGGCGGCATCTGATGAACTTCATAGCCACGATACCCCGTACTGACCGGTTTCACCCACTCGCCCCGATGGCCTGCAAAGTCTGCTGGGGCAAGCATGCCCCCATCCTCACGAATAGCTGAAGTCAGACGATCCGCGAGTTCTCCTGTATAAAAAGTATCTCGCCCTTCCGTCTGAATCAGACGAATGGAGGCAGCAAGATCAGGCTGGATCAGCAGCTCACCTTCCTGCAAAAGTGTACCCAAAGGCGCAAATACCGCTCGCAGCGGTGTATGGCCCATAATGAAATCTTCATCCCTTTCCATCCACAAGCGGAGATTCCGGGATACAGGGCATCCTTTTTCCGCATACTGCGCGGCAGGTTCAAGCAACTGCTCCCACGGTAACTTACCGTACCGTGACCAGACTTCCCACCATGCATCCACCATTCCCGGAACCGTAATGGCACTAAGCACACCGCGCTGAGGGATGGCACTCATGCCCATCGCTTTGAACGTATCGGCATGAATGCCTGCGGCTGAGCGGCCACTTCCGTTATAGGCGGTAATCTCACGGCTGGCTCCGTCATGAATCAGGAAGAAGGCATCCCCGCCAAGTCCGGTCATATGCGGATATACCACACCCAGAGCTGCACTGACCGCAACAGCGGCATCATAAGCATTACCGCCCTGCTGGAGGATAGAACTTCCAACTGCACTCGCTAGATAATGAGGAGAGGTGACCATAACCTCTCTGGAGATTGGCATCTGGTTTAACATAAGGCACCCTCCTTCCCTGCATACACATCCAATGCGGCCTGCACTGCTTCACCGGCAGGTAGTACATGACGATGACGGAGAAGAACAGCTTCCAGCGCTCCCAGCACATGAAGTACGTTCTTGCGTTGGCAGCTGAATCCCATTGTACCGATCCGCCAGATCTGCCCTTTCAACGGTCCAAATGAACTGGCTATCTCAATGCTGAAATCGTTCAGCAACATGCTGCGCACCGACTCACCATCGATCCCCTCCGGAATCGTGATACAAGTAACCACCGGAAGTTTACTGGACATATCCCCATACAACTGTAGTCCCATTCCTTGAATTCCAGCAACCAACGCACGTTCATTCACCAGATGTCTCTGGAACCTTGCCTCCAATCCTTCTTGCAGCAGAATACGTAATCCTTCGTGAAGACCGTAGAGCATGGAGGTAGCTTCTGTATGGTGGTTCAACCGTGCTGAACTCCAGTAATCCTGCAATTGGCTCAGGTCAAAATAATTGCTGGCAATCGTGCGGCCTTCTGCCCTCGCACTGGTTGCATCTCGCAGTCCGCGTTCAACTGTTTTGCGGCTCATCAGTTTCTGCTCCACTCGACTGTTGTATGTGAGAGGTGCCATCCCTGAAGGAACAGACAGGCATTTCTGCGTACCACCCATTACCGCATCCAGATGCCACGCATCCGTCTCCACCGAAGTCCCACCAATGGTAGCCACAGCATCTACAACGAGTAAAATATCAAGATCGCGACAGGCTTTGCCAATCTCGGCAAGGGGTTGCATCTGTCCGGTGGAAGTCTCACCATGAACCATCGCAACCAGACTTGGTTTATGGGTATGAATCGCCTTGATCACTTCTTCTGGATCAAATACCGTTCCCCATTCCGTTTCAAAAAAGACAACCTCGGCACCACAGCGTTCCGAGATTTCAACCAGCAGATGTCCGAATCGCCCATAGATCGGGACGAGAACTTTGTCACCGGGCTGGATCAGACTGACCAACACAGCTTCTATCCCTGAACGGGATGTACCGTCGACTGGATAACACCACTCGTTATCTGTCATATATAACTCTCGCAGCATCGCCATCGTCTCGTTCATCAAGGATGTGAACTCCGGGTCAAACTGACCCAGGATCGGAAAGGATAATGCTCTGAGTACACGTGGATCAACCTCAACGGGGCCCGGGGTCATAATGGTCCGCAAGGACGGAGATAACTCTTTATAGTTGGACATCTGCATTCAACTCCCGTAACCGTATTTATAGAGTAGCCGGACCAGAACCCGAAAACCGTGCATCAGGTCTGCCTCAGCTGTATATTCAAGTGGATTATGACTGATACCGTCCTGACTCGGCACAAAAATCATGGCCGTTGGACAAGCCGGCTGAAAAATCTGCGAATCATGTCCCGCGCCGCTTGGCATTAACCAGTAGGACAACTGCTCCTGCTCACAGGTATCCTGAATGTCCGAGATCATCTGCACGTTCATGGGAATGGGTGTGACGGATAGATGCTCTTCCCAATCCAATCCGAGCTGCTGCTCGGCTGCGATACGACTAAATACCTGGAGCATATCCTGCCAGCAGCGATCAATACTCTCCTGCCGGATATGGCGGATATCCAATGAAAATACCGCCCGTGCTGCAACCACATTCCCAACACCCGGATCGGCTGTGATTCGCCCAACCGTGGCTACCAGTGGTTCTCCTGCTTCCAATGCGATACTTCTTACCGCAGTAATCATCTCGGCTGCTCCGGCAAGTGCATCCTTGCGCCAAGACATCGGCGTCGTTCCTGCGTGATTCGCTTCTCCGCTAACGGTAATACTAAACCGTTTCTGACCTACGATATCGGATACAACTCCAATCGAATGTCCAAGACGTTCCAGAACCTGACCTTGCTCAATGTGAAGCTCAATAAAGGCACCGTAATTTTTCGCGGCAGGTCTATATGCACTATCAGGTCCAAAGCCTGCATCGCGGATCGCTTGTGCAAAGGTAACGCCGTCTTGATCCTTCAGATGCTCTACATCTTCCAGAGTCGTCATTCCTGTTATACTGCGTGAACCCCAATACGCAAAAGGGAATCGGCTTCCCTCTTCTTCGCATAACGATACCACTTGAAGTGTGCGCTTCGGTGCTCCAAAATGCTTCTGTAAATACTCCAAAGCAA
The DNA here is from genome assembly GCF_037977015.1 of Paenibacillus sp. FSL K6-1122. Lineage (NCBI taxonomy): Bacteria > Bacillati > Bacillota > Bacilli > Caryophanales > Paenibacillaceae > Paenibacillus > Paenibacillus sp. FSL K6-1122. The sequence goes on from NZ_CP150272.1 coordinate 4,092,106, forward strand.
GAACACCAGCCACCACACCGTAAGCACCATCATATTTGCCGCCATACACCACCGTATCAATATGTGATCCGGTCACAATCGGTAATTCTTCAGCACCAATCGCTGATTCCTTACCCTCACTCTTGAGTGTGCCATACAGATTACCGGACTGGTCAAATTCGGGAGACAGCCCTTTCTCCTGCATTTTGGCTACAAGGGCACCTTGTGCTTCACACCAAGCCGAGTCATACAACAGTCGTGTGACGCCGCCCTGTGCATCCGTACCATATGTCGACAGCCAGTCAAGCATGGCTTGCAGCTCCACCTGTTCCACGTCTGGCAAAGGAAGAGGTGCGTTATTGGTACCGGATGACCGGTATACTCCAGACTCCGTCATGGCGTCTCCTCCGTTCCCGCTTCGATGGGACTCGAAGAGTAAGCCGCAATGTGTTGCCCGAGAGGCACAGGAGATAATCCGGATTCCGAGTTGTAAACACGCTGCCCACGGCAAAATACGTCTGCAATCTGACAGTTAAAAGTACGTCCCACATAAGGACTCTGTTGATGCGTATAGAGCAGATCCTCCGTGTTCAGGCTTGTGCTTCTCTCCCAATCAATCAGGACCAGATCTGCATCCATGCCAACTGCAATCTCTCCTTTGCTTTCCAGACCAAGCCTTCTGGCAGGTTGCAGGGAGAGCACTCTTCCGAGCAACGGGAGGTCGATATTACGCTGAAGATGTCCGTCCTCCAGCATGATCAGCAGTGTGCTTTGCGCCCCGGATATACCGCCCCAGATTTCAAAAAAGTTATCGGATTGTTTCATGGATGGCGGACATGGAGAATGGTCTGAAGCAATAACATCAATTAATCCTGACGTCAGTGCATCCCATAACAGCTCCTGTTCGGAAGAGCTGCGAAGCGGTGGAGCGCATTTCGCTACGGCACCCAATCGGACCACATCCTGATCAATCAGCGTCAGATAATGAGGGCATGTCTCCGAAGTGACATCCTGCCCACGCCGTTTAGCCGCTGCAATCAAGTCCAGTGCTTCCCGGGTGCTAATATGCACAAAATGCAGCGCACACCTAGTCTGTTTACCATATTGCAACGCCCGGGCAACGGCAATGACTTCAGCTTCCACAGGTCGGGACCGGACATAATCCATCGCTTCAGTCCTTCCTTCTGCAATGCTTTTTGCACCGAGTTGGGCAACCATGCCTTCGTCCTCTGCATGAAGTGCCAGCACACGGTTTAATGTTGCAATTTCATGCATCCCATCCAATAGCGTGTGGTCATCGGCTCTGGCAAAGATGTCTTCCCCTTCGCCTCCCGGCTCAGACATAAATGCCTTGAATCCGGCAGCACCCAACCCTGCCAGTGGAGCAAGTTCCTCACGATTGCCGGGAACCAAACCTCCCCAGAACGCATAATCAACATAGGATTGGTCTGCGGCTGCTTTCTTTTTCATCTCCCATGCTTCCGGCCTTGTGGTTGGTGGTACGCCGTTAAGCGGCATATCGACATAGGTCGTGATTCCCCCTGCGGCAAGAGCTGCCGAACCCGATCGAAATCCCTCCCAACTGGCGAGTCCGGGTTCATTGAAGTGTACATGAATGTCCACGACACCCGGCATCACTGTTAGCCCCTCAGCTTCTATAATTCTAGTCGCTTCGCCAGCGGCCAGCCGCGTGGATAGTTCCGTTATTTTTTCACCAGTAATGCCAATATCCAGTTGCTCTACCCGATCTCTCAGCACCACCCGGGCCCCCCGGATGATGGTATCAAATGTTGTCATGTGGATGACCCTCCCCCTGAATCAGAACCGGATGTGTGCATGTTCAGCTTCCCCGGTATGTACTGTAACCTCCTGGAGCAATCAATAACGGAATATGATAATGGCTTGATGCATCAGATACAGCAAAACGAATCGGAACAATCGTCCATAATGCCTGGCCTAGCTCCTCCAACGAACGCTGTGCGTAATAACTCTCGACATGGAATTGAAGTTCATATATGGCTGACTCCAACTTGCCTCCATCCAGCAGCGGTGCATCCAAACGCCCATCCGCATTGGTCACCGACTCAGCCACTTTTATCTTGTTTTCCTGTTTTCCATCCCTCTTCAGGGTATACAGCTCGATCCGAACACCCGCAGCAGGCACGCCTTTGGATGTATCCAGCACATGAGTTGTAATTCGTCCATCAGACAGCGCCATTAGACGTCACCTGCTTTCCCGGAGTCACGGCCGTCTGCTCCCAGATCATCCCTTGTCATCGAGAAACCCTGGAATCCATATGGCGGTCTCGGCTCGGTAAACACTTTGCCTTCCCCCTCTTTCACTTCCTCCAGCACTGTCTCCCATGTCCGGTTGTTGGACTCAAATGAAACCTCACTCAGTTGCTCAAATCGACTTAACAACCTTCGTCCAATCTGGTAGATCAGATGTTGAATGGAAGCGGATCGACACTCATGAAATACCGCAGCAGCCAAATCTCTGACCTGTTCCGCCGCTACATACCGTCCACGCTGATCGTCCATGCCATCTCTCGGGTCTTCATAACGCCAATTGATATTCAGGAAAATAAATAACGGTCGATCCCATGTCTCTGGAAGAGTGGTATATTCATCCTGCATAAAGCCGGCAAATTCACTGCCTTTGACCTTGATCAGTCTCAGATCGGCTACACCACTGAAATGGTTGCTTAGTTCAATCGAGTCTCCTGATCGTTCTGCTTCCACGGCAGCTGTCGCCCGATCATTCTGCGAATAACGAAATACGAGCGCACTCGGTCGATAACTTCCTTCTAATCCAATGGGTATATCTTCAAACGGAATCTGGTCCGCTGTCATCTGAACCTTGCTCATCTGCGGATACGTCTCCAGGAAACGCCGACTTACCAGCGCAAGAAATCCTTCCACCGTCGCCCCTGTGTAGTCCGCTGCATGTTTGAGAATGAAATTTTTCATCGAATCGGTTGCGACCACCAGCGAATTATCCCCTTCTGCAAAAGAAGGCAAGAATTCATCCCCCTGCACAGCCACCTTGATGTTCAATCCAAACAGAATATTGCTGCGTCCCATAAAAGGAGATTCCGGAATGGACTGGATACCCGTCAACGGTTTGGCGTAGGAACGGTACATCCACACATCCCCTTTGCCGTAATACATCGTCCGCTGCTGCACTGTGGCTGGCTTGCTCACGAACTCATGTTCATGACCGATCTGTGCAAGCCACTGCTCCAAACGAATGCCCGCAATTTTGAATACTTCCTTCATTGCAGTCTCGAATTCTTCTTCCCTGCCTCGGCGATGACGTTGCCGCATGGATTCGAGGACGGAACTTGCGGTATGGCCTTTAACGGCCAATATGAATGGAAAGCCAAATTGGCTTGTATATACTTTGTTTAATTGTTGAATTTCGTTGAATTGTTCTTGTGAAAGTGAATCCAGCCCTGCACCAGCCTGCTCCTGAACGGAGTTGCTGCTCATGCTGATTCGTGCTCCAAGATCCGGGTGATTTCGAAGCAACTGCAACTTCACCTGTTCATCCGATGCCTGAACCACGGTTTTCATCACTTTCATCATCTGTTCAAATGAATCAAAAGGTCGTGAAAGCCCGGAACGCTCAGCCACCCATGGTGATTCCTCAAATAAGCCGCCAAACGCATGCACAAACTGTGTGATAGACCAGTTGTTAACAAGTTTAATTAAGTCGCTCATGTTAGAACCTCCGGTCTGTTGTGGATTATTGTTCTTCATTCTAAGTGCCGTTCAATGTCGCGACAACAATATTTACGCAATTTTGTAATATAACATAACATCAGAGTTGTGATTTGTTTGCTGTGCACGGGAAGATCAGCTTTTGTTGTCCTCAAACATGAAAAAACCGCACTCCATCAACGGAATGCGGTTCTTGGGGGTCTAACCCGCTAGCATTGTCATGTTGCACAATTTGCGGTCTAGAGTTGGACATTGTGCGGTCTTGCAGCTGCTTTGTCCCGCACGAACTTGCGGAAGGTGAATACCAGCTTTAACTTAAGCAGATCATTCGTTTTCTTAAAGTCCATTTGCAGCAAGCTGCCGACTTTCTCCATCCGATAAGTGACCGTGTTGCGATGCACAAACAGTTGTTTGGCAGCTTCATTGATCAGTCCATCATTTTCGATAAAGGACTCCAATGTATTCATCAATACCTGATTGGGGTCACCGTCCCTGGCAAGTAACGGTTCAAGTACTTTGTTGCAGTAGTTCTCCATGATGTTATCCGGTACGTGTTGAAACACATAGGCAAATTCAAGCATTTCAAATTGCAACGCACGGTCTTTCATGCCGAATCGACGAGCCAGTTGTCGAGTATCCAGACACTCCTGGTATGCTTCACGGAGCGATTTGGGCTCATGTTTCATTTTGCTGATCCAGAAGCGTGGAGCCGGTGCCCCTTTCGCTTCTTGGGCTGCCAGAACATCACCGAAACGGCTCAACAGAAAACTCGACAGCTCCTCTCCATAATCTCGCCCTGTTGGACAGGTGTAGATGGACAGAATGCCATCCTCAATCTGAAAATGCTGTGAGGCCGTGAATTGCATCAGCGGATTGTATTGCAACTCACGATGAATCTGTTTAAGTAGCTTTCCCTCGGCAAACAGAGTCGGCTCAAGTGTAATCAATACGCACTGATAGGTTCCCTGGAACAGATGTACACCTTTGTTTTCACTCAAAGTGGTCAATTCCTGAACAGTCATTTTGTTATCCAGATACTGTGAAAGCAGTGTACGCATCTCATCTTGCACGGTCGGATTAATATGCTCGCGATAAGTCATATCCATATAAAATGCCAGCACATCGGCAGCCTGTTGAAACAGCTCTTCCTCTGCTCGAAGCGATAGGGCTGAATCCGTAAACACAAGCAACGACCCGTACTCTTCATCATTTTGCTTGATGGGTACGCGATGACAACTTCCCTGATTCCATTTCACCCGGTGCATGACAGATTTCCAAGGCCAGCCTTGGGTTACAGCATCCCCTGCAATGCCTTCACTACCATACAGCACATGCCCACGTGAACCAATGACGGCAAGCGGATAGTTCAGCACCGTGGCAAGTTCGGCAAACACATTCCGATGTGGCTGCTGTTGCAGCGCAAACTGCATTAATTTTTTCTGCTTTTGCACAACCTCATGCAACAAACGGTTGCTACGTTCATGTTCAGCCTTGAACAAGGCATTCATCTGGTCGGAGAAGGTGAATTGAAAGGGGAGCTCAAGCAGTGGCAAACGAAGTCGATCAGCTTCCTCGACAATACCTTGGGGAATGGACTGCCAGAAACGTCCCAGCTTGATGCCGAGTCCTGCGCAGCCGCGTTCATTCAAACGTCGCATCAAACGTAGTGCATCCGTCTCACTGTCTTTCATAATAAAAGCGGTGGTGAACAACATTTCTCCGGATTTGATCCAATCCGCGATATCAGGAGCGTCCATGACGTTAACGGATTTCATCATCCGTGAAGTCCCTTCTCCACCCGCAACCAGTTTGGCCTCTGACAACGGGTACACCTGTAAAGCCTCTTTAACCGTAAGTTGCATGGACACTACCTCCCATATATATAACACAATGTTATGTCATTCTGGTTAACGAAACTATATTTTGCATTGTTTTTCTAATTAAATCCATATTTATGCATTCAACTTTTATTTGTTGTTAAGTATTATAACATCAATTTTCTGAATAAAGCTTACACGGCAAAAAAATAAAACCTATGACCTAATTACAGCGCACTTTCCTGTAATCGGCATAGGTTTTTAGATCAGATTTCCATGGTTTCGTGATTCATCCATAATTTCATACGGGATAATACATCTTTGATATTCAATGGCTTGCTGAGATAGTCCGAAGCACCTGCTGCAATACATTTCTCCCGATCCTCTTTCATGGCCTTGGCTGTCAGCGCAATAATCGGAAGCTGAGTCAGACCAAGTCGTTCACGGATCTGGCGAGTTGTCTCATAACCATCCAGTTCCGGCATCATAATATCCATCATGATGATATCAGGCTTGACTCCTCCACGCTCCAGCAATTCCAGACACTCGTACCCGTTCTGCGCTGAAATGACATTCATACCGTATTGCTCAAGGGCGTTAGCCAGGGCATATACATTACGTATATCATCATCAACGACAAGTACTTGGCGTCCGCTGAGCAACGCTTCTTCCAGAGGTGTCAATAAAACATCCGATTGTCCGGAAGTGATTGAAGGAAGCTTATTGATCTCAGGTGTAGTGGTAGCCACCTCATCCAGGAACAACCGCGATGCATTCATAGTCTCAGGTTCATCTCTTCGCAGTGGCAGGAATAGCGTGAACACGCTGCCCTGCCCCTCACGACTTGTTGCCGAGATCGAACCCCCCAGCAAATTCGCAAGCGATTGAGAAATAGACAGGCCAAGTCCGGTTCCCCCGTATTTACGTGCTGTAGCTCCATCCGCCTGTTTGAAAGCATCGAAGATCTGCACGAGTTTGTTATCCGCAATTCCGATCCCTGTATCACTGACGGAAAAAGCAATCACGTCGGTCTCTTGATCTTTCAATTCAGGATGAGCCAGACTCATTTTGGAGATGGTTAAGGCAACTTCACCCTCACTGGTGAACTTGAATGCGTTTGAGAGCAGGTTTCGGAGAATCTGATGCAATCTCATCTCATCCGTCACGATCGTTTCCGGTAAAGGACTTTGGAGCTGAATTCGGAAATCTATTTTTTTCTGTTCCGCTGTTTTCAGGAAATACTGGTTCATAACTTCAGGAACACTGCCCAGATAGACATCATCGAAATCCACTTCCATCTGTCCGGCTTCCACCTTGGATAGATCCAGAATATCATTGATCAGATTCAGCAGGTCTTTTCCTGATTTGTGAATGACTGAAGCATAGTTCTGCTCTTCACTATTCAAGTGTTGATTTTTATTTTCAGACAATATCTCAGATAAAATCAACATGCTGTTGAGCGGTGTCCGCAGTTCATGGGACATGTTCGCCAAGAATTCGGATTTGTACCCCGAGCTCGTTCGTAACTGATCTGCCACAACCGAAAGTTCATTGGCTGATGTCTCTGCAGCACTCTTCTGTACTTCCAGACGATCGTTAAGCATATGAAGTTCTTCGGTCTGCATTTGCAGTTCCTCCGTCTGAGACAACATCTCTTCGGTCTGAGCCTGAAGTTTCTCCGATTGTGCCTGTAATTCTTCATTTAGAACTTGTGACTCATCATATAATTGCTGTAATTCCATGCGAGTGACGGTAGAGTGTAGGGAAACACTAAAAATATCCGTCAGTTCTTGCATTAGCTTCATATCATTCTCTTGCAACGGCTTCATTGAAGCAAGCTCGATTACCGCAATCGTTCTGCCTTCGAAGAGGACCGGTACTACAGTAAGTGATGTGGCAGATGTATACCCAAGACCCGAAGAGATTCGGATATAGTTCTGGGGCAGATCATTCATGCGTAAAACTCGCTTCTCCACAGCACTTTGACCTACAAGCCCCTCACCCGGAGCAAGCGACACTTTACCGAGCGAACGTTCTTTCTCTCCATCCCCAGCATATGCAGCCACGCGCAGCAGTCGATTGTCTTTCCAGTAATATAAGACGCTATAGGGAACTTCAAACAACACGGCAAGCTCGTTCAGGAACAAGCGGGACAATCCTTCCAGATTGGTCGGGTTCTGTAAGAGTGTGGCAATGCCTGTAATCTGGTCCTTGACCCGATTCTGTTCCTGTACTTCATCCAGTAATTTGTTGGTTTCGTGGCCCAGATCCCCCACTTCATCATGTGTGCGCACCTGAATTCGCTGCTTCAGGTTTCCACCTTTGGAGATATCACTGATGGTCTGCATAACATCTCGCAACGTTTTGACGATATTTCCGGATATCACAATCGCGGCTACAATGGATAATGCTGCAATAATACCCCACAGCGTATACATAATCGTCAGCAGTGTGGAGCTACGTCTGGCAAGTTCAGTAACCCTCGCCTCGGTCAGAGCGATCTCTGTATTACGGAAGGTTGTAAGTTGAGAGCGCAGTAGATCAATTTCAGTTTTACCCGGATCAGATTGAAAGAATGCAACAACTTTCGCTTGATCCCCTTGCTTTTTCAAGTCCACCGACGGCTCCCCGGCAATCTCAATCCAGCGTGTAATATGCGCTTTAATGCTTTGCAGACTCTGCTGCTGTGAAGGATTATCACTAATGAGAGCATTCAACTGATCATAGTTGGAACTCCACTGGGATAGGCCTTGGGAATAAGGCTCCAAGTAACTTTCATTGCCTGTAATCATGAATCCACGCTGTCCTGTCTCCATGTTCAAGACATTTTTTTCAATCGCGTTGGTCAGATTATGCACTTCCAGATCATGATGGGAGATAAAATCATTTTCCTTCTGTAACACATTAATTTGGGCCGTAAGCACTAACAGAACAGCTCCAAACAAAAGCACAACCACAAGATAGCCCAATAAAATTTTGGAGCGTATCGTAAATCTTCTCGTTTTTGACAACGCGGAAACCTCCAAATATATACGAATCCCATAATTAAATTAAAACTGGTGCATATGTAGTTTATATGTATACGTATAGTCTGACAAGCTTTAAGTTCATCGGTAATCATAAGAAAAACGACCTGCTTGTGCAGGTCGTCCTCTTCAGTGATCTATATTGCTCATTTCGGCTGATTTTAGGCCTTTGGAGCGATCATTTTGGCTGGATCGACATATTGATCAAATTGCTCTTCGGTAAGCAGGCCCGTTTGTAACGTCGCCTGTTTCAAAGACAAACCTTCTTTATGTGCAAGTTTCGCGATTTTGGCTGCATTCTCATAACCAATATGCGGGTTGAGCGCTGTAACCAGCATAAGCGAATTGTTCAGATTATGTTCAATCTGATCCAGATTAGGCTCAATACCCACGGCACACTTGTCATTAAACGCAATAATGGAGTCCGCCAGGAGTTGCACGGATTGCAAGAAGTTATAGATGATAACCGGTTTGAATACATTCAGTTCAAAATTACCCTGACTTGCCGCAAAACCAATCGCTGCATCATTACCCATGACCTGCGTAACCACCATAGTAATGGCCTCGCTCTGAGTTGGGTTGACTTTACCCGGCATAATGGAGCTGCCTGGCTCATTCTCAGGAATACGGATCTCGCCCAATCCACTACGAGGGCCACTGGCCAACCAGCGGACATCATTGGCAATTTTCATCAAATCAGCTGCAAGCGCTTTAACCGCACCGTGCGCATATACAACTTCATCATGACTTGTAAGTGCGTGGAATTTGTTTGGTGCAGATACAAAATCTTTCCCCGTATGTTTGCCAATCTCCTTGGCAGTGAAGTCCCCAAAGTCCGGATGCGCATTAATACCCGTTCCGACAGCTGTACCGCCGATCGCAAGCTCCTTCAGATACTGTACACTTTCACGGATCATACGCTCACTCTTGCCCAGCATGGCTTCCCAACCACTGATCTCCTGACCAAGCGTAATTGGTGTTGCATCCTGGAGGTGGGTACGTCCAATCTTGATAATATCCTTGAATGCATCCGACTTGTCTGCAAAAGTGGCTTTCAATACCGCGATTGCTGGCAAAAGTTGATCCTCAACAGCCAGAACACCTGCAACATGCAGAGCCGTTGGGAATGTATCGTTGGAGCTCTGGGACATGTTCACATCATCATTTGGATGCAGACGCTCTTCCTTGCCCTTTTGCTCCAGCAGTTGGTTCCCCAGATTGGCAATCACTTCGTTCACGTTCATATTGGATTGTGTTCCGCTTCCCGTCTGCCATACCACCAGTGGGAAATGGTCATCAATTCGGCCTGCAATAATCTCGTCTGCTGCATAAGCAATAGCATCGGACTTAGCCGCAGATAATTTACCTAATTTATGGTTACTGGCCGCAGCACTTTTTTTCAAAATGGCAAGGGCACGGATAACTTCCATCGGCATATGTTCATTGCCAATCGGGAAGTTCTCCTTGCTGCGCTGCGTCTGAGCTCCCCACAGCCTGTCGGCTGGTACTTTCATTTCGCCTAACGTATCTCTCTCAATGCGGTATTCCACTTGCTTGTCCTCCTCCAAAAAGATGGTTTGGGTCTCTACAAAGCTTGTGTATCTCGTCATATTATACATGATTTACGAGCAGGTTTTCACCTTTTCGACAAAATTGTAAGCGTAGCGCAAAATGAACGTAAATTATTTTTGTGACGCAATTGGATACAATCGGCTGCTCTGTTCGAATAGTTCACCTGGTTCCAAACCGATCAATCCGATTTCTTCTGCAGGTATGCCTTCAACATTAGGAGCGTTAACCAGGTTCATCTGTGGTTCAGGACAGAAGAATTCGCCACCCATGTTATTATTCCAGATCATCCAGTGCTTGTATGATGTACCCACATCATATACCAGTTTGTCTCCAGTACGGTTGTCCGTAAGTTCCATATAGTTACGTCCATTCTGCGGTTCCGCAGTGTAATGATTATCCATGGCAGCAAAGAACGGACTAACCCCGTCTTTCTTCAATTGTTCTTCCTCAGGTGTAAGCGGTTGAAATTGTCCCGTTGGCAGAGAACGCTCGTTCAATTCACGACGTTGTCCAATCGTAACTTTGGCCGTGTAATCCGAGGCTTGACTGTCCGGTGCAAAAGGTACAGCAATCGCCGTGTGGAATGCAAACAAATTCGGCATATATTCAGTCCCGTTGTTGCGGACGATCAATTGTTGCTGAAGTCCTTGGCTGCTCAAAGAGTAACGAAGCGTCACCGTAAACGTAAACGGCAGGTACTGATGGAATGTATGCCCTTCTTTCACATCCTGGCTAAGCAACACATAACTCTCCAGCTGATCCGAACCGTATCCCTCAACCTTCCACTCGGCATCATGCAAAAATCCATGCAAATGGTTACCTGTGGCCGGTTCGTTCACAGGCAATTGATAGACTTTACCATTCCAGGGGAAGCGTCCATCCTCATAACGGTTCGGTGGAGAAAGAATCGGAATTCCATAGACCGCAGGTGCAGCCATAAACTCATCCATCTGATCCTGATTCGGTTCTCTCAAGTAACGAAAATCCTTTTCTGTATCACGAAAAGCAACGAGGTTGGCACCCACGCTAGGAATAACTGCCGCTTCAAACTGATTAAAACGAAGCCAAACGGCCGGAATCCCTCCAAATTGTTCTTCAAATGCTGCATTTTGCTGTGTCATCGTTATATGTACCTCCTGCATACTAAGGTTATATTATACGGCTCGACTATATCATGCCCGAGCGCAAAATACCAATCTATGATAGAGAACAAATTCATAATAGAAAAACAAAAAAGACAGGAAAAAGACAGCTGTAATACGTTACGGCTGTCTCTGCTGTCTTTCATATGATGGTTCAATTAATCCACATATTTGCCATGATCCGGCACAGTGCTCTCTTCAAAGTCCAGATCAAGCCGCTTCAAGGATTCACTCAGCATATCTCCGCTCAAGGCATGCCCGTGCCCGGTAATCGCAAGTTTCGGCTCCAGATGCCTTATATGCTGGACAGATTGATGAGCAGCCTGCCAATCGGTTGTAAAATAGGAAGGCGGGCCATGCAACTGTTTGTCCTGAAGCAACACACTCCACAGCGATTCCTGCTTCACTGTGATGATTGCATCTCCCGCAATTAACAAACGGTCCGCTTCCCGAAACAGCGACACATGTCCAGGCGTATGACCTGGCGTGTGCACCCATTCCCATCCTGATAGACCTGGAACGGAATGATCTTTGGGTAGACTGAATATCCGATCATCCAGATTGATTGCCTCATTGGGATAAGCGAATGACAACCTGGACATTAAACCTCCACCTACAGAAGGGTCCGCTGGCGGGTAATCTTTTAATCCCGTTAAATACGGAATTTCAAGCGGATGAGCATACACTGGCACACCCCAGAATTGTTCCAGCTCAATAACGGTTCCTACATGGTCGAAGTGACCGTGTGTCAAAATGATCGCAGATGGCGGACCTTGAAAACGTTCGCTTGCAACCTGAACAATATGATCCGTGAACCTCGCCATTCCAGTATCCACGAGGACCCAGTTCCTGCTTCCTGGCTCTCCGATGAACACGACATTAACGAATAGTGTACGTAGACTGAGAATATCGGGCGCGACTTCTTCAAGTCCCGTCAACCCTTCTGTAATCAGATTGTCAGATGCCATTCACGGTTACCTCCCATTAGGCGGATTGTCTCTCTGGTTCCATTCATCTCGTAGACTTCCCTTTTCTGGATCATCTATTCAACATTTCCAATAAAATAGACGGTATACACCCTGTTTTGGGCATACACCGTCTAGTATAGTCATCGACACAACACAATAGAACAAGAACATCTCAGCCAGTTAAGCTGGAAATGCCTCCAAAGCAGCATCGAGCAATTGATTATACAGATCGTCATCATTCTCAAGCAACTCGTCCATACGCAGTAACTCTTCTTCATCACCGGATTGCTCCGTGAAATGCAAGCTATAGTCCCAATCTTTTCCGTTCTTGCTCATGAAGGTAATCTCATATACTGACTTTTCGCCTTCTGTGCGGTAAACGGTATTTCCCACGTATCCTTTTTCACCTTCACGGCGCATTTCAGTACTTATAATTTCAATATTCACAATCATTCTCTCCTTTAATCTTTCATCTACAGTCGGTCTCCAACATTTCTGGTAAACCTAGTTTGGTAATTATTATTGGTTAATTGTACAATATATAACGTAGCAACGTATACCTTATTCAATGAAGGAACCATTCTGAGTCCTTACATAGTTGTAATGAGGACTATAATAGCCAACAAGCTACGATATTATTATCACATTGGAGGAAAAAATAGCATGAATACTTTTGAAACGAATCTGCAGCAATATGCTGAACTGGCTGTACAAGTCGGTGTCAATGTCCATCCTGGACAAACGCTCGTGGTTAACGCTCCAATCTCGGCAGCACATTTTGTACGACTGATTGTCAAAGCAGCCTACGGTAAAGGTGCGAAATTGGTCAAAGTAAACTGGAGTGATGAAACCGTTACACGTCTTCATTACGATCTTGCACCTGATGAAGCTTTCTCCATTGAACCGAAATGGTTTGCAGCTGAAATGACTGAACTGGTTGAAGAAGGTGCAGCTATTCTGCACGTCATCGCTGAAAATCCGGATCTGCTGAACGGTGTAGCGCAGGAACGCATTATTACCAGCCAAAAAGTGCGCGGCAAAGCGCTCGAAAAATATCGTTCTTATCAGATGGCTGATAAATTCAGCTGGTCTATCGTGGCCGTTCCTTCTCCGGAATGGGCAGCTAAAGTGTTCCCGGATCTGCCAGAAGCGCAACAAGTGGACCGCCTGTGGGATGTCATTTTCAAAACAGTACGGATCGGTGAGCAGGATGCTGTTGCCGAATGGAAAACCCATTTGCAAAACCTGGATTCCCGCGCTGATCTGTTGAACAACAAAAAATACAAGAAGCTTCACTATACAGCTCCAGGCACAGACTTGACCATTGAACTTCCAGAAGGCCATATCTGGGTATCCGGTGGAAGTGTGAATGAGCAAGGACATGTCTTTATTGCCAATATGCCTACCGAAGAAGTATTCACGGCTCCGCTGAAAACGGGTGTTAACGGTACAGTGCGCAGCACGAAACCACTAAGCTACGGCGGCAACCTGATTGACGGTTTCTCACTAACATTCGAGAACGGCCGAATTGTTGACTATACCGCCGATCAAGGTCTCGATGCACTCAAAAACCTGATCGAGATAGATGATGGCGCACACTATCTGGGTGAAGTAGCCCTCGTTCCACATCAGTCCCCAATTTCCGATACCAATATTTTGTTCTACAATACTTTGTTTGATGAAAATGCCTCCAACCATTTGGCGATTGGTAATGCCTATGCCTTCTGTCTGGAAGGTGGTAAAACGATGTCCAAAGAAGAGCTGATTGAACGTGGCATGAACTCCAGCCTCACTCATGTAGACTTCATGATTGGATCCGGAGAAATGAACATCCACGGTGTGACCTCCGAAGGCGCGGAAGAGCCGATCTTCCTGCAAGGAAACTGGGCATTCTAATCCCGTTTGATGTGATTTAGGAGAGAGGAGATTACTCCTCTCTTTTCCTGCGTCAACAGGTCAAAAATTCAACAATTGGAGGGAACTCATATGTTAAGTTTTGAACAAAAACTGGATCGTTACGCTGAACTTGCTGTAAGAGTAGGTGCTAATGTGCAACCAGGGCAAGTATTTGTCATCTCTGCGATGATTGATACCGCTGAATTCGTACGTTTGTTGGTACGCAAGGGATATGAAGCTGGCGCCAAGCAGGTGATTGTAAAATACGGAGATGAAACCGTCAATCGATTGCGGTTTGAGATGGCCCCTGAGGAGTCCTTCCAAGAGCCGCCGAAATGGCATGCAGCGGAGCTTGAAGAACTGGCGGCCAATAATGCAGCCTTTCTGACCGTATTGTCATCCAGCCCAGACCTGATGAAAGGTATTGACCCGGAGCGGATTTCCACTCATCAGCGTACATATGGTCAGGCGATGGCCAAGTACCGTCAGTATCAACAGGCGGATAAAATGAGCTGGACGGGTGTGGCATGTCCTTCGCCCGATTGGGCAGCCAAAGTATTCCCGGATCTCCCGGCAGCTGAGCAGGTTAGCCAGTTGTGGGAAGCCATTTTTGCTGCGGTGAGAGCCGATCTGGAGGACCCTGTAGCGGCTTGGGAACAGCATATTGAACGACTGGAGACCAAAGCCGTTGCCCTGAACAACAAGAAGTATCAAGCATTACATTTCCTCTCCCCAGGGACAGATCTTACTGTCGAGCTTCCAGAAGGTCATATCTGGGCGCAGGCAGGTAGCGTGAATGAGCAAGGCACCCCTTTTGTCGCGAATATCCCGACAGAGGAAGTATTCACCGCTCCAGCCAAACATGGCGTTAATGGCAAAGTGTCCAGTACCAAACCACTCAGTTATGGCGGCAGTATCATTGATCGTTTTTCACTCACATTTGAGAACGGACGTATCATTGATTTTCATGCTGAAGAAGGTAAGGATACGCTGGAAAGACTCATTTCCATGGATGAAGGATCTCATTACCTTGGCGAAGTCGCTTTGGTTCCCTTCCATTCACCGATCTCTGAGAGTGGCATCCTGTATTACACTACACTGTATGATGAGAATGCGTCGTGCCATCTTGCGATTGGCAGTTCCTATGCATTTAATATCGAAGGTGGCAAAACGATGTCTCCGGAAGAACTTGCAGCCCGTGGCATGAACACCAGCATCACCCACGTGGACTTCATGATGGGCTCTCCCGAGACGGACATTTACGGTATCACGGCAAACGGCGAACGCGAAGCCATCTTCCTTAAGGGAGACTGGGCATTCTAACTTATTACGGAGAGTTATCTCCTGTAATGTATGTTCACTGAACAGTCGAAAAGGCTGTCTTGCAACCATGAATTCATGGTTGGCGAGACGGCCTTTTATTAATTTTCAGCAAACTTTCCCGCATGTTATGCATACTTCCCTCATCTGGTTTTTCCCGGACCAACCTCCCATTGTACCGTTTCCATATTATGTTGTAAAATGTAATGATACCAATGTTTGTGGACTGTTCACCAGAAAGGAGAACATCATGGCCAATCGGCTCCAGTTATTACTAGCCTCAGATTTCCATAATTTAGGCTCTGCACTTCAAGAAGAAGTGTATTATGAATATTATAATATGGTACATGGTCTTATCGTTTATATCATCAAGGAGCGTGCTGCAGCAGAAGATATTATTCAGGAAGCTTTTATCAAAATCATTAAAAACAAACCCATCTTTGAAGACGAGGTCAAACTGAAAGCCTGGCTCAAGGTTGTCACACGGAACACAGCTATTAATTATCTGAGAAAAAATAAAAATAACCGTAACCAATTGGATACGGATAGTGTTTTTATAGATATGGAGACAATGAATCAGACGGCAGCTTCCGTGGAAAGCATGGTAGAAACGCAGATGATGGAAGAGTCCATTGAATATTATCTCAGACAGCTCAAACCGGAATATCGTGTATTGGTGGAGTTACGGTGGAAAAAAGGTCTCTCCTACCGAGAGATGGCCGAACTGCTGGATACCTCCGAAGACATTGTGAAGCAACGTTTGTTCAGAGCTCGTGGCAGTATCAAGAAGAAATTACATAAGGAATGGGGTGGAAGCATTGAGCAAAGGCAAGTCCGATAAAAACGTGGAGCGATTCGATTCAGAGCTGGAAGACGAATATTTCGACGCTGCGTTTGACCTGGCTTTTGATGAAGCTTTCCATCAGGCCGTCTCTGCCCCTTCCGCCTCCCATACCGAATCCATGCAGCAATCCTGGCAGAAGGTAAACAGGGAAATTAACAGAATCGGTTTACGTAAAAAAAGAATACGTACCTTGCGACTTTCAGTCGTCGTAGCTGCGTCCGTGACCATCGGGGCCGTTATTTTCAGCCTGCCGTCCGGTACGCAAGCGGTATCCCCTTTTGTGCAATCCATCAAAGATTGGGGTAATGGCATGAAATCCGTTATCATTGAGGATCGCACGACCCAACTGGGGGCTGATCCGTCAACAGCCAAAACGCCTCCACCACCGGAAACCAGCTTAGACGACATTCTTAAAGTACAAGAAGAAGAAGCTCTTAATACACCTTCGTATGAGTTATCGAGCCATCTGTTGCGTCCAGTACTTGTTACGGAAGAGATCGCACGCGAAGGGTTCATGGGTGACTTTCTGTTATCCAATGCCATTCCCGAGCGATTCAACAAGGTCAAATTCGAACTTGTGCTTGATACTGAAAACCCTGTGAATCCAGATGATTATTATGAGTCCACACAAATGAGAGTTCAATATACCAGTGAAGGCAAGAGCATAGAGGATGAGATCATCCAGTTTGATTATGTCCATGTCATGCCTGGGGAGAAAATTGAAGGGGCCATGCTTCGTGATATGAGCACCGTAAAGCTGGCGGATGGCTCGGAAGCACTGATGTATATCGGCCCACCCTATAACTCCTTTCAGTGGATGATGGGTTCCAACAATATGAGTCTGTTTGGCACCCTTTCGGAAGAAGAAATGACTGCTATTGCCAACGATTTTCAAGAGCAGAAGTTTCCGGGCAGCACCCGTCGATAAGATCAGAATAACACGGTGCCAGAGACATGTTTGCTTGTTTCCGTGGTACTTCCATCATTCGCTGTATGAATACTGGTAACGCGATAATAATATCCTGGCATAACGGTCCAATCCGATGCGGCATTCAGTAAGTTTGTATTCGTTGCATTGTTGGAATTCGTTTTGAAAGTTACCCATGCTGTTCCTGTCCAGCGCTCAAGTCGATAATCTACGGAAAGTGTCTTCATTGCTGTATATGTCATGGTCTTGGTATTGACGATAGCCGATAGTCCACCCCCAGGAATGAGTGCACCGACCGCTTGATAGATATGTCCAAGTTCTCGAGTGTTAGCAAGCGAATGGATGGATGGTTCCGACGGAGGTGGGGGTGTAAGGGCACCAGAGGACACGTTGATCATCGGGCTTGCAACGGCTGGTTCGGACGTAGGTATAGCCAGCACTGTTGGCACCATTAACAAGGCAACAAAGGCTATTTTTAGCATAGATGCTGCACTCTTCGTTCTCATTTTCCGCATATTGATCCATCCTCCGCTTCCATACTTGATTTTGTGTAAGGGTATAAACGGACGGATCAGGTGACAGGTTTCAAAAAAAAATTAGACGCTCCGATGTTTCTGTCGGCAGCGTCTTTTGTCTTTGCATGTATCTCCAGCATGGTTGAAACCTAAATTATTCCAGCCCGTATGTATTGGGTAATGGATACACGAAACCATATGAACCAACAAGATTTGCAAATGAGGTGTATAACTTGAGTAAATTTCAATTCAAATCCAGAAGGCATCGTCACAGCTCCAATCCGAATCAACTACATATCGAAGTTTCCGGCTCGTTCAAACGTTGGCTTGTTATCTTGGTGAGTGCGCTTACCGCAGGGACCTTAATATATTTCTTGGCTACAGCTCGGGAAAGCTGGATAAGCATGGGGATTGACCGCTATGTATTGCCCTTTATGATCTGGGGACTTGTACTGTCCCCCATCCTTGCTTTTCTTTTCCTCAAGCAGAGCGGACGGACCCTTTCCCATGTCAAATTTTTACGTGTTTTCGGGATTGCTTTCTGCCTTCTGCCTCTGGTACTTCTGTTTTATGTGTTACCCGTAACACTTGGCATGGTGAATGATCACCTGACCCAGTATAAGCAAAATCCCGTGTTATCCACCACTAAGGTGGGGGACTACAATTCTCACGAGGTTACTTTTGTCGATACGCCCATGTACGCCATCATCACCATTAAGACACCGACAACAACCCAATCCACTCGAAAAAAGCTGAATATCCAGTATGATCTGGCTCCTGGAGAGAATGTTTACGTCACTTATAAGCGAATTTCTATCGAGAACAGCTTGGTCACGGAGAATCGTTACGCCGATATTGTCATTCATGCACCCAAAGAATCATGAGCATGCAAAAAAGCTGTACGATGACCATAACGTCACCATACAGCTTCATTTGTTACAATTTGGATCCGGCTACGCGCCTTCTTCTTCAACCAACAGTTCCAGCTTAATCACATTTACTCGGGAAATCCGCTTATGTTCTGTCTCTTGAATGACAAATACATAACCCCCATACTCAACCGATTGACCAACCTCAGGTGGAATGGCATCTACTCTGGAGTACAGCCAGCCCCCGATGGTATCGTAATCGGCACGATCCATCTCCAGTCCGAACCGTTCGCTGACTTCTTCAATCAGCATCAATCCATCAATAGAGTATTCCATCTCATCCACTTGTTCAATGACAGGACGCTCATGGTCGAATTCATCCTGAATCTCGCCTACGATCTCTTCCATGATATCTTCAAGTGTGACAAGCCCGGAGGTTCCCCCGTATTCATCAATCAGAATCGCAATCTGTGTCTTGCTACGCTGCATACGCTTGAGCAGATCACTGATCAGCGTGGTATCTGGCACAGCCAGGATGGGCCGGATCACGGAGATGGTATCCGTAAGTTGGGATCGCATCAGATCCTTAATGTGAATAAAGCCGATAATATGATCCTTGTCTCCGTTATATACCGGATACCTTGTTCGCATACTCTCACTGGCAATCTCCAGATTCTCCAGCATGGACTCATTGGCATTCAGACAGATCATTTCCGTCCGCGGAATCATAATTTCACGGGCGGTTGTATCCGTAAAATCAAATATATTATCAACAAGTGCTAATTCAGTGTTGTCAATTAAACCGCTCTTATTGCTTTCTTTCATCAGAATACGTATTTCATCTTCGCTATGTGCCGAGTCAATCTCCGAAGCTGGTGCCATTCGGAACAGTCTCAACAAGCCGTTAGCCATACCGTTCAGTGCCCATATGAATGGATACATTAACTTGTAGAAGAACGTTAGCAAAGCCGCAGACCACAACGTGATCGTCTCAGACTTTCGAATCGCCATCGTTTTGGGAGCAAGTTCTCCCAGTACAATGTGCAAGATCGTAATAATCACAAATGCAATGGCAATAGAGATTCCATGAACGTAGACTGGTCCCAGTCCAAATGCGGTAAACATGGGCTCTAACAGATGTGCAATTGCCGGTTCTCCCAGCCACCCGAGTCCCAGTGAAGCCAAAGTTATACCTAGTTGGCAAGCTGACAGATATGCATCCAGATTACGTACGATATTGGAAGCATAGATGGCATTTTTGTTGCCTGTTTCCACCAAAGCCTCAATCCGGCTTCCACGAACCTTCACCATCGCGAATTCCGCCGACACAAAGAAACCATTCATTAATACAAGTAAACCAATGATTACTAAATTTAAAATACTCGGTAAGGGGTCACTCAAATTTTCATCCTATTTGCCGTCATTCTTCGGCAAATAGGTCCACCTCCTTCGAAAATGTAGGATATTTGCCATTCTGCCGCTCATATGCAATTTCAACTTCCCAATGCTTCCACCTCCACCTTGTTCTGTCGAATAAAAAAGATATGCTTCTTTTATTATATAATTCTAAACTACACAGTCAATCCGTGTCCTATGACAACGAAATGGCACAAACGCCTTTTTTCTTTAACAAAAGTCTCGATTACGCTGTTTTTTTAACATTTCACAAACAATGATCTACCAGAACCAAAGAGAGTATCCTCGCTCATGCTTCCGCATGGCTGGATACTCTCTTTTTATAATACTGTTATTTTCTCAGATTCTATTCGCTGATTACGATGTGGACTCAATCTCCACTACGGTTTCCGAAGCGGCATTCCAGCGCCACTTCGCTCGTTCCCCGCTTTCGTTATGCAGCCCACCGATCCAGAATTCATCCTGCTTCAGCAGTGCCCAATCGACTTCTCCATTCAACACCTGAATTCCGAGTTCCGTTAGCGACAGGATTCCGTCACGGAATTTTTCATCATGTTGCTTGAAATTAGGGAAAGTGGTTGCACCGCTCATCTGAAGAAGAGCATGAGGTCCTTCTGTCATCCGCTTCAGATGTGCCCAGTATTCAAGATCACCCATCCCGAGAATATGCAGCTTGTCTCCTACCTCGCGAAATAATGGATACGGATGCTCCACACCTGCTCTAATAGTCTCCAGTGTTGCCTGCTCAATGAGTCCCAGACCGTTCGATACAGATGGCAGACGGGACAAATGTGCCTTAAAGGCAGCTTTCGCAAAGGGTAGCGCAGAAGTATCTGCCTGCAAGTAATCCAGATGATGCCGGAAATCAGTCGACGTATAGGCTTGCCAGAACTGTGCACCGGCTTGTAACTCGTTTTTCTCAATCACATGCCAACTGCCGGACAGACGTTCAATCTGTGTGGAGGTAAGCTGTCCCAGTCCTCTAAAGTGCTCGATCTCTGGATACGAGTCAATGCAGAGCAGATTCAGTTTTGTATTCTGGAGTGCTTGTCCTCTGAAATAATGCAATAGATACGATAACATCGTTTGATCATAGAGATCGTATTCGAACCATAAAACAATTTCCTTGTATTGTTGAAACGAATTCAACTTGCGTTCCAGTTCCTCAATCTTCAAGTATTCCGCCTGTGGAATGCCCAACTGCTGCTCTAACACGGATGCCCGATTCTGCCGCTCCTTCGTATCTCCCATCTCTTTGGCTACCGGGCCGAACGTGTACAACTCTCTCCATACCAAGATGTCTCCCTGAATTCCACTTTCTCTTAAACGATTGGCAGCGTGATCCCCATTCATAATGTGTAACAATCCTTTTCCCCCTTCATACAAGTCACTGAATACAGAGACCAGATCCCTTACTGGCATAGAGCGCTTGAGTTTGGATCGGGCATCGAACAGTCTTTTCTTTAATGCAGGTACCTTGACCCCGAGGAAATCCGATATTTCCTTGAGCGAGTATCCTTCCAAATAAAACAGTTCAACAGCAATCCGCATCGATGATGGCAGTATTGCAATGGAATCACGCAGCGTACGATACATTTCATTTTGCACCGCTTGTTTTTCCGGATTATGCGCCTGATCCTCTTCATGGAATACATGCTCCAGCTCCTGAACTGGAATCATGGTATGTTGCTTGCGTCTTAGCCAGCGATAACACTGCCTCTCCACGATCACCTTGAACCACCCGGGAAAAGCCTCAGGAGCTTCCAGCTTGGACAGATTGCCAAAGGCTTCAGTAAATGCTTCCTGTACGACATCTTCAGCCCAAAATGTATCTCCTAAACGATTGTAGGCAACAGCAAGAGCCATCCCGCGATATTGAGACATCAGTTGTGCGTAAGCTTCGGTTTCGCCCTTCATCGCTCCTTCAATCCATGAATTCAATGCTATGGACTCCCTTCATATAAGCATGCTGCTTGTTCTATTCATGTATAAGTGCCATGTTATCGCCAAAAGGTTACCTATAACTCTAAACCTATAGTAACCTTCGTATATATGTTTATGTAAAAAGCTGTCCTGTCTGCGGATTACCTCCACATTCAGGACAGCGAAGTAAATCAGTATGTGTTAGACATGTGACATGTCAGTTATCAATCAACATGATGAGGTGAAAATGATTATCTGCTTGGAGCTTGCGGGTAATTGCCTACCACGCCCGGATATTGATACAACAACGGCTCATCAAATGTAGCATAGTCGAAGTTGACCATCAACAGCATGATCCGTCTTCCTGTCTTCGGGTCACTGATGATAATATGGTCACGGCCCGCTGCTTCAATAATACCTTGGAATATGCGAGCGTTCCATTCTTTGTTGCCTTCATATGTCATGTAGAATGTACCGAATTTACCAAGATTCAAACGTAAAATATTCTCAATGTATGACTGCTCAAACTGTGGAGCTGTTGTTGTAATCACTGCACCCGTTGGTGTCATTGGGCTTCCACTGGATACGAGTGGCGGTACACTTGTGGAGCTTGGTGATACCATCCCTGGCGTTGGTGACATGGCAGGCATTCCGTTCCCGATTTTGTAAGACGTACCTTGAACCTGAGAATTAGCTTGTTGACCCAACACGGAATTCGCTTGCTGACCCATTGTTTGAGTTGTTGGTTGATAAGGCTGATTAATCATGATGATTCCTCCCAAAATTTAATATACTTCCGGACAGTCTTCGCCTGAAGGACTGAAGAAACAATGCGCTTTGAAACGTCCTGTATTTTGCTGGTCATACCACGTTGCCGGACACTCGGCCACAGGTCGGAAGAACCACAATGAATTGCTGGCAGGCCAGAAGCGCTCTCCATTAATCACCCGTTGTGCGAGACGTATCTCGGACTGTCTTGCCCGTTGGTAAAAGTACCCCTTCTGTGTTGACTCGTAGCCTCCTGGATTCTGGAATACCATACGATTGATATCGCGAATATCCTTAAAGTCCAGACAATCCACCAGCACCCGGTTCACACTTACATTGCCTACAAGCAACATACCCTGTTCGCCGTCACCTTCAGCCTCTGCCCTCATGAGCCTAGCCAGCAGCTTGACGTCCTCTGAGTTGGCTTTAATAACAGCCATAGTCTGTTTCCTCCCTTGTTTCAGCTGTTCATCACCGTACATCGTATTGTGCAGGAGCCCATTCGGTGACACGATTCCATCTTTTTTCCATAAAAAAAAGCCCGGAACCTCACCCAAGGTGAAGTCCCGAAGCAACTCGTTTCTTATAATACTCGCCTGTTCAGGGCTTGGCTTCAATCCAATAATCATAGGCATGAACAATGTTGCCTTGGTAAGCCTGATATTCGGCCAGCAGATCAGGAAGCTTGGCAAGCTGAAGTTCCATCTCCGCTGCCCCTTTTTCATAAAAAGAAATATGAGGACCTTCGTGGTTCTGCTTCATTTCGACCGAAATCATCAACCTTTTACCGAAACGATCGGCGATCTCCATCTCCTGACTCACAACAGCAGCAATCCCATTGGAACCTTCGGCGTTGTTACGAAAAGCCATCAGCGACACATGATCGAGTGTACGGATCATAAATTCAGCCACAGATGTATCCTTTCCTGGCAACGCGAAGCTATCCAGCCATACAGCAAGGTCTGCGCTTGTTTCGAGATTACTGTCCTTCTTCGTTTCTTCCTGGAAAAATGTAATATTGGCAGCCCATTCAGTCAATAAGGTGTCCCGACTATTCTCCCACTCTGGCAAAGTGTAAGGCTCAATATCCAGATGGATGCCTTCAAATCGTTCATCCGGCTCGGATTCAGCATTATAGTTTTTCACATAATCAATCAATCGCTGAATGCGTGGACGATTCTCCTTTTTGCCCCAGATGGGGTGTCCACCCATCGCATGGATCTCAATACCCTGCGCTTTTGCCCGTTTCACAAAACTGCGATAGCTGGAATAGGGTTGATCCAGGTCCAACCTGACATACAACCAGTTAATATTCTGCTCTCTAGCAAATGCTAGTATGTGCTCTCCCCCGTCATTCGTCACCTGAGAGGCCTCCCAGATATACGTTCCCCGAATCTCTGGCTGATTGGATGGAATCTCCGGTGATGGCAGTTCCGACGGCTCCAGTTGTCCCCAGTATACGATGTCATGTACAGCAGAACCTGCGTAGGAACTATGCTCGCCGAATGCGGAGGCAACTTCTTCAATAACGCTTTCCAGTTGTGCTACACCTTTCCCGGCAAATGACGTGAACTCCTCACCAGGCATGGGCTTGGTGTTCAACCCAACCGTGACGCTCACATTGCTGGCATCGGCCCAGTTCATTTCCTGTTCAATCAAACGTATGATACCATTGTTCCCTTGCGCGTTATCACGGTAAGCGAGTAAAGTGACATGCTCCACTTGTTCAATGAACCAACGTGACAATGGTTCGTTATCTGCATCCTCAGAAACTCTATTTCCTATGACAGTATAGGAATCCAGCCAAAATGGCAGGTCAATATTCACTGCAACTGCGCCATCCTGTCTCACTTGCTCAAATAACAGATTCATATTGGCTACCCAGGATTGTACCAGTGGCTTAGCATCTTCTTTCCAGGCTGGTAACACATAGGGCTTGATATCCAGATGTATGGCATCAAATTGCTCGTTGGGCTCAGCAGCTTGATTGTAATCACTTACCCACGACGCTAATCTGAGCATGGGGCCTTCACGGCCACTGAGTGCCCAGGATGGATCGCCTCCCAGCGCTTCAACCGCAATACCTGCGCGGCTTGCTTGGGCTATAAACGTCTGGTATACCTCCTTGGATAGCGTCATGTCTACATTCACGTACAGCCTGTTTATCTTATGTTTAGCTGCATTGGCCAACAGCTCATCTCCGTTGCTAACAGACTGTGCCTGCCATACCCAGGCCGCCCGTATATCTGCGCCGTCAGCTTCAGCAGGTGACTCATTCCCTATCATTATCATCCCTCCGATCAGCAGTAACAGCCAAAATACCTTCCGGGATTGTTTCCCGAACATATACTCCCTCCATTCCTCTACTGTTGTAAAATCACATTTATTATAGCAACCGAGTTATTAAAAACAAATAAGCCCAAGTGCTTAACTTGGGCTTATCACTCTGAAGTTGGGACAGCTTAGGGCTCGCCCGGTTCAATCCCGGTTCTAGTCCTCATATATCATTTTTCGGGTCATGCCTCCATCAATAACGAGGTTGGTCCCTGTGACAAAGGTATTGCTTGGATCAGACAAATATAAACAAGCACGGGAGATATCCGAAGGAACACCCACACGACCGGAGGGATGCTGTTCATGATCCTCCTTTTTCAATTTCTCCACGTCACCTGTCTCAATCCATCCCGGACTGATACAATTGACCCGAATTTGGTCTTTGCCCAGTGAGACCGCCAGCGCATGCGTCAGAGCTACAATCGCTCCTTTGGATGCGGCATAAGCTTCGGTATCCGGCTCAGACATCAGCGCACGAGTTGAAGCCATGTTGATAATGGCACCCCCGTGTTCATTGCTTTTCATATGTTTGGCTGCTTCCCGACTCGCCAAAAAGCAACTTCTCACATTGGTATTGAGTACATCGTCCCATTCTTCCAGCGTCAGCTCATAGGGTGACTTCCACTTGGCGAGTCCTGCATTATTCACCAAAACATCAATTTGTTTGAATTCTTCCACGGTTGTACGAAACAGATTCGTAATATCCTGCTCGCTCCGAACATCACATTGGACAAAGATGGCTTCTCCGCCTTCATTACGAATGGAAGCTGCCGCTGCCGCCCCTTCTGCTTCCTTGTAGTCAGCAAGTACAACTTTGGCGCCAGCGACTGCATAAGCCTCAGCCACACTTCGTCCTATTCCCTGAGCGGCCCCGGTTACAACAACGACCTGATCTGTAAATGACATATTGATTGCCTCCTCTATGGTAATGATCTTTTGATCATAATCTCATTAAGCCTCTTCTTATATAAAAACACGTTAGGCCCATTAAGAAACGCTTGTCCAGTAAATAATCAAAAAAGCTCACGCCATTCTGGCGCAAGCTGCTCAGTTTAACCCCGTAGGCGTTCAGAATATACGCGATTATATCGCTCGAAGCCTACATAACGCGTTCCTTTGAACGAGAGCCGTCCTTCATCCCCCTCAGCACACAAACCATACTCTTCGCCATTGACTTTGAATTCGAGCCGATCTCCACTTTCTACTTCAAAGGTGACGTAGTATAACGTTCGTGCTGTACTGCCCGGTTCAGATTGCGACTGACTCATCTTCATCCGTCTGCTGGTGATTCGTGAAGGCACGGTCAATAGCGGCTCCGAGTTGTTGCGTCCCCACCTCCATACCTCCTTTCCCATCGACAGAAGGACTATACCTATAATCAGAACAAATACAACCGGAAAGACGGTTCCAAACAAATCAAACATCCAGGATGATTCAATGCCCATGTCTCTCCCTCCGTTCATACAACTTAGGACAGCCGGAGTCTTGACCCGTCTCCTGTAATGTATATGCACGTAAACAAGGAACTTGTTATCCGGATTGAAATCGAACGGTGTGAAGGGAAAAACCCTCCGGCAGAATACCGAAGGGTTGCTTCATACGAAAAATAAGTACTATTTCATTATCTAATACCTTGCTTAACTAGCAGCCATGTTTTACTTAAAGGTTGTTGCAAATCGATGATCCAACAATATAACCTGATTGACCTGTCCCTCTTTTGTCAGCATAAACGATGCACGATAGATAGCCAGATCATCTTTTTCCGCTTGTAGCGACTTCTCATCCAGGAATGTTTCCTTCTGAATATGATAGGCATAATCGATATTACGTTCAGATTCGACTAAAACATATTCCTTGCCATACAGATCGAGAATTTCTTGATGTGTCATCCCCGCCTCTGCCCCGCGAGCCGTCTTAAAGTACCCTTTCGAGTCCTTATTCAAGATGATACTAACGACTTGGGCATCCCTATAACCAATCGTGATTCCGTTATTGTATTGATAGGATTGACCCACACCGGTTGATGTTCCCTCACCGAGGATTTTCTCCGCCTCTTCCTGACTCATTCCATACGTAATCTTATCCTCACTGTCAGTCTTCGTCACAGCCAGATCCTGTTCTGAAAATTCGTTTGGATTGAATTTGCTATTGCCGCAAGCCGTGATCATGATTAATAATAATGCCGCAACAATCCATGTTATTTTTCTCCAGTGTCCATTCTTCATGTACTCACCTCTGATGTTTTTCCAATATTTTATCATATTATCTACTGAAAAAATAATTAGTAGTGACGTTTTCACCATTTCTCACAAAACAAAAAGAGTATCCGATATGTAGTTACTCCTGTACCATTATCCGCTCCAACTGAGATAACAGCCTCAGGTAAAGCACTGCTATCTCAGTTCAAGCAAACCCATGTTACCCTTGTGGATGCATATTTAATAAAGCTGAGGACAATTAGCTAGCCTGTTAACTGATTCACGCTAATTGTGTGATCACAAGATGTGCCGATACAGGTCTTGTTCCGCCCGCAAGTGGCGTGATTGTTAATGCAGTAGCATTACCAGCCGGGTTCCGAACGGTCAGAATAGAATTAATCACGGTTGTCTGCACTAAAGCCATACCCACAATCTGAGACGTTCCCGTTGCTCGCCCAACTACAGTAGGAGCCAAATCTGCCCCATTGAGAGTTAAGATTAATTGACCGGCTTCATTGATGCTCACCTGGAACAAAATCTGATACGTACCAATGGCTGCCAGATTGAATGAACTAGGCCCCGTACGTGCGATAGTTGTTCCACTTGTCGGCCCATCCTGAGGAAAGCTTACATCAGTACCGGGAGCAACCGTTGCTGCATTATCAGGTGGCATCAGTGCGAAAAAGTCAGCAAATCCCAGTACGCCTCCAGCTGCTCCTGTTGCACCTGTACCTCCCGTGGCTCCAGCTGGACCAGCTACTCCTGTAGCACCAGTCGGGCCTACTGCTCCTGCTGCACCGGCTGGCCCTGCCGGACCTACTGCTCCTGCTGCACCGGCTGGCCCTGCCGGACCTACTGCTCCTGCTGCACCGGCTGGCCCAGCAGGGCCTACCGCTCCTGCTGCACCGGCTGGGCCTGCCGGGCCTACTGCTCCTGCAGCTCCTGTCGCACCCGTCGGCCCAACAGCTCCAGCAACACCTTGAGGCCCAATTGCCCCGGCAGGTCCAGGATTACCCTGCGGACCTTGTGGCCCTACGGCCCCTGCTTCTCCCGGAATCCCCTGTGCTCCCATAGGTCCAGCAGGCCCGACCGGACCTTGAGAACCTACCGCTCCAGCAGGACCAGGCTGTCCCTGAGGCCCTTGTGGTCCAGGTGGCCCCCCTGCTGGTCCTTGAGCTCCAGTTGGCCCTTCAACCCCTTGTTTACCTGGAATACCTTGTACGCCCTGTACGCCTTGTATACCTTGTGGTCCTGTTGGGCCAACGACAGTAGGGGTAGATATATTCACTTCTGGAGGCGGACATTTTACTTGAACGAACTTTTTGACCACTTTCAATCGGCGTTCTTTTCTTTTAACTTTACACGGATGGAATGTTGCCTTTTTTCTCTTCATACGTTTCTTCACTTCTGAATGACTCACAGTGTGGACACCTCCCTATAGACATGGTTTAACGTACGTATGTAGATGAAAAGATGCGTGGACGAACAACCATTTTAACTAAAAAACTCCGCTAATTATCAGGTAAAACAATAAAATCAGTAGCAACTGCCTATACGTTTGATCTATTTTGTTCAAAACCATTAATTGAGTCGAGCTGGTTTACGTGAGGAGATTTGTTCAAAAAAACTCATGCCATTTGGGCATGAGTTGCTTGGTTTAACTAAGCAGACGTTCCGAATAAAGCAGATTAGTTCGTTTAAAGAAATATATCTTGTCCCTTGAAAGAGAGCCGTCTTAAATCTGCATCGGGTGTACGACGATATAGGAGTTTTGAGAAAAAGGTAACCACGACCTACATAACATGTTGAGTTCACTTATGCTGACTTTTCGATTGTAATATTCTTCATCACAATTAATCTTGTGGTCTAACGATTCTGCCAAGTAAAAATGCGTTTCATCATAACCAACGACGGGAACAAAATGCAAATAACGTTGTTTGGGATGTACTCTAATAAATAAAATAACAGGCACCCCTTGGCTGATCTGTTTCTTCAACGTATTCACATTTCCTCGTAAGTACATTGCCTGATATCCTAGTTTTCCGAAAAAAACAACGACCGCTTTGGGATATACCG
Source organism: Paenibacillus sp. FSL K6-1122 (assembly GCF_037977015.1). Lineage (NCBI taxonomy): Bacteria > Bacillati > Bacillota > Bacilli > Caryophanales > Paenibacillaceae > Paenibacillus > Paenibacillus sp. FSL K6-1122. The sequence goes on from NZ_CP150272.1 coordinate 4,121,420, forward strand.
TACCATCCAGTAATTTGCGAGGATAGGTTTCATAAAGCTTTGTTCCGTTGGACTCCAAACCGAAATGTCTCAAGACAAACGCACTGGAAAATGCAGCGCATTCGTAGTTTTTCTGCATATCCAAACGATTTGAAGATTGAATGTAATATGTGCTTGGCACATTGACTGTGTACATGCGATCTTTCTTAGGAAAACTGAAATAAAGGGAGATCACCCAGAGAATAATCAACCAAAATAATACATTGAGAAACAATTCGTGACCTCCTTCGTCTCATCAAGATGTCTTTTAGATGTTCATTCCTCGCACCAGTTCTTTAAAACCCATTCTTTAATTTTAGTTAAAATAAAATTTGATCTATTACGTTCTCCATTGATCTGCTTTCAACCCATAAATAAACATAGCCCACTCTCCGATTCATTTCATTTAATCACCGTTTTCTTGCTTTAATCACAAAGGATACAGGTAACATCTTTGCTCTTTTAAGGAGACTATCGCTATTATTATGTAATTGCATGATATCCTCATCGGATTCTTCTATCATTTGTTCAATGACAAATCCCGCTTTCGCTAACGCATTGACATAGGTTGATAGTTGACGATCAGCCAAGGTTAATTCACCCTGACAAAAGTCAGGAGATATCGCATACCACGATTCATCAGAATACGGCTTATTGAAGACAAATCTATCATTTTCTTCAACGACACATCTATGAATTGGATGAGACCAACTGAAAATAAAAATACCATCTTTCTTTAAATAAGAAGCGATTCGGCTGAAAGTACCTTCAAGATCGGTTGTCCAACCTATGGCATAAATCGAATACACAGCGTCAAAATAATTAGTAGGAATCCCACATTCCTCTTCCATGGGTGAACATATCAATGTTGCAGGAATTCCGTATGTCCTCAAGTGTTGTTGTGTCTTTTCTATCTGTTTCTGGGATATATCCATACCCCACAGTTCACCTGCTTTGCGGTCTCCATGATACTGCAAGGATTGACCATTTCCACAGCCCACCTCTAACATCTTTAAACCTGAGACATCACCAAAAAGTTGGTGTTTTTCTTCCGAGATAAATGCTCCATAATATGGAAGCACGATTGCTCTCAAAAAGTCATTCCCTTTTGTATCCCAATAAAAGCTGTTTGTTTCATAAACACTGTGCTTGTTCATCTGATAGCCTCCTTTATACACTACATTCAGAACATTACTTGTTACCTTCGTTGAAATATGTAATCTCATTGCCATGAAGTAAGCTTTTAAAGCCGTTCTTGTAGTAAGGCATAAGCTCATCTGCCTGTGTTATATCCAACCATGCAATCTCTGGTCTTGATATCTCTTCTCTCCCTCCGACGATTTCCGCTCTGAATGTGATAAAAATGGCATGTTCTTTGATTTCTTCAAATTTACACTCGTTTATACTTCATCGACTCGTTTCATTGATTGAACTTCCTTTCCGGAATTGACCTTCAAATCTTTTTCGTTCATCATGACTACTTAGAACCTGCCTAACTTATCAATTTTTTGTTATTTTCTATTGTTTGTTCTTCTATATATTTTTTAATAATCATTTCTCCTTCAGTTGAATTCAAAAATTCTCTTATCTCATTCCCTTTTGATTTTTCCAGCGAAGTAGATTCTTCTCTTTCAGTCTTAAATCCAAGTAACATTATTGCTATTCCTAGGCTAATTAAAGTGAAAAAATCACTATACGTATTCACCTCTTTAACAGAGATAGCGACCTTTATATTAGGCAAAACTATAATAGCCATCACTGCACATCCAAGAAACAATGGGCGAAAACTAGATAAAACCTTGCTAAGTTTCAAACCCTTACTTGCCATTATTCTTTTAATCACAAATTCCATTAAGTCATATAGGATAAGAAAAAATGCTGCTATCGATATGTATAACAACCACTTACCAGTCACATTAATATAAGGAGTTAGTCTTAAGATTGATAAAATAATGAAGCTAACTCCGGCCACCTTAGTAAAGGTTACGTTCAATGTAATTCCCCCTATTGTAGTTTTGGTCAATTAACAAACACTTGTACATTTTCCCAAAACAATTAGATAACACCACGCTTTTCCGGAAACTTTTAAATATTATTTTCATCACTGAATTCAATGCAAAAAGGTTGCATCTCAGGTTCTAAACAATACTCTATTCTTTCTCTGAAGTTTTTCCATTCGACTTTTAAAATGGCTTCATCGATCGGAAAGAAACCAGACTCTAAACTCTCCGATGATGTGATTAATTCTCCTCCTATTGGTCTTGCTAGAAATAATGTGTTACATATTGAATTTTCGATATTCTGAAATATTCCACAGAATTTGATGATTTCAATGTCGATTCCAGACTCCTCTTTCGTTTCTCTGATCGCAGCTTGACTTAGGGATTCTCCTTCTTCTACTTGACCGCCTGGCATTTCCCATCCTCTTCGTGGTCCTCTAATAAGTAATAATTCATTTTGTTCGTTTATCACGATTGCAGCGGCAGATAAGATATGTTTTGGAGGGCTCATTTATTCGACTCCTTCTAGAGAGATTAATATACGTTTGAAGAACAATTTATAGCCAGACTAAAAGAAGTTATATATCCCATCTTCAAAATAATTATATTCTTCATCCGTTATTCTTAACTTTCCATACCCTTTATAAAATATTTCTCTATCTCTTTCATTATCAAACGCGTTCTGTTTCGGTCTAATGGCTAATGCTACATCATATCTTGGATCGCCATAAGCTGCTCCTGCCCAGTCAATAACTCCAACAATCTTGCAATCATTAACTAGCACATTATCAATAGTAAAATCTCCATGAATGAAAGTGTTCTCTATTGGTTTTGGTCTTCCTTCTTTCAACTGTTGAAGTAGTTCTTCTGATCCGTCTACAGCAAAGTGAGTTAGATTATATTCTGCTTTGTTAAGCATTGTATCTAACCAAGGAGTGTTATTGTTCAATAACTCAACAGGACAAGAGCATTCATGTATTTTCTTTAAACAAAGCCCAAAGTTAAAAATCGCTTTTTCTTTACTTTGGAGGTCAGGCATCTTAGAGAGAAATTCTCTTAAACTTATTCCATCAATATAATCCATCAGAAGCCATCTCGATGTGTCCTCAGTATGGAATGAATACACCTTTGGAACAGGGAGTCCCGTATGGTAAAGGTATTGGAGCACCTTATATTCATCGGATAACCATTCATTATAAAGATCGTTTTCTGTTTTCTTGATGATGTACTTCTGGTCGAATGTATCCAGAATAGCCACAGTAGAAGTATGACCTTGCTTAGGAAAAGTGATTTTCTGGACTTCCCCTATATGTTCTTTTATTTCAATTGGGAGATTCTGAATAATCATGGTTTCATCCTTTCTACTATCTCATGCCCTTTCTCTTTCAGATAAAGTCAATTAAAAAAATCCACATTTTGAGACATTTACCTTAATTGTTTCTATAATAACCCATGCTGCAATATTTGCGAAGTGAATTTAAAGCGTATACATTTCTCTCCAAATCAAAAAGAACCCTCCCGCAGGAGCGTTCTCCGTGAATGATTAGCCTAAGCATACATTAAATCCATCTTACTATAATTTTCGCTCACATACGTTTGTAGTTATACAAGCTGATTTAGCGTGACGATCCCAGAATACAAAAAATCCCAACTTTTGAAAGATTGGACCTATAGCTATTTAAAATCGTTTCAAGCTCCGTTTATTTGACAAGGACTTTAATCTGATTGGCTCCTGTTCTTGCTAATACTCGGAACCCTTCTGCAGCAGCAGTTGCAATTCCTTCATCATTAGGTCGGCAGTAACCATCCACTTGACAGGTTCCATCATCCCTCACAAGGAGCTTCCCCATCATTCCTATGGCTACCCATTCCATTCGATCTATGCGGGAGACGTACTCGCGTGAATGGTCATAAGAGGCGCTAATAACAGCACTGTTGATTGTATAAGCTGGTACTATAACCTCTCCCCGCTCATCCTTCTGCTCCGGAACTACTCTGTCTTCGTATTGGATCTTGCCCCATTCGTCTGTTTCATATTTGCCCATCCAATTTAGGTGGCTGGCTCCCCCTATAAATGATGGTCTCGCACTGACAATACCTGCAACATAGTCATCTGTGTTTGTTGCTTTCCTAACTTTTTCACCAACCGTTGTTACGAAATATCCCGGTTCAATCGGCTGCCCATCTATCGTCTCAAACATTTCGGCATAATCGGCAGCAGGCGACATAACGGTTCCATCAATATATAGATTGCCGGTTGAGCCTTGGAGTACAGCGGCTAATCCATAACCAGGACCTGTACCATTGGCTAAATGCCATGAACCAGGATATAACGTTTGGCCATATCTACCCATTATATGGGAGTTAACATGATCGGAAAGAACGTTAGTAAAATTCCCTTCAGCATGTGAATAATTTGCATTAGCCTGAGTAAAGGCGCCTTCTGAGCTTGAAGCTGTAGCAGTTGATCTCGTTTCCTGACCTCTTGCATGGGAATAAACACCGCTAGCTAGTGTTCCTTCGCCCTCTGCATGAGATACTATACCGGAAGCAGTAGTATAATAACCTTCAGCATGTGAAAAATCACCGGAAGCTTTTGTATAAACTCCTTCGGCATGGGAGTACGTTGCTGAAGCCACACTACCTAAACCTTCAGCGTGTGAACCAGTGTTGGAAGCTATTGTACCGGTTCCTTCGGCATGAGATGCTAAACCGGATGCTGTAGCATAAAATGCTCCTTCCGCATGAGCATATAACCCACTTGCCGTTGTTTGAAATCCCTCTGCATGAGAAGCATCTCCACTGGCTACTGTAAACTGTCCTTCGGCATGTGCGCCTGCCCCAGATGCCGTTGTATTCGTACCTTCAGCATGAGATGCATCACCGACAGCCGCCGCCCCTACTCCTTCAGCGTGAGAAGCATTTCCACTGGCGTCTGAATCAGCACCCTCCGCATGGGCTCCGTACCCAGATGCAACGGTTCGGGCTCCTTCTGCATGGGCAGCGTGGCCCGAAGAGACGGAAAGGTACCCTTCGGCGTGAGCCTCATAACCGGATGCTGTCGTATAAGCCCCTTCTGCATGGGCCGCATCAATCGTAGCCAGTGTCATATACCCTTCGGCGTGAGATGCGGCTCCGGAAGCGCTTGTGTGGCTTCCTTCCGCATGGGCTGAATCCATGCTGGCATTACTTTGATATCCTTCCGCATGGGCTGCTGATGCACTGGCTGTAGTCTGATATCCTTCCGCATGAGAAGCAAACCCGCTTGCGGTGGTTGTATTCCCTTCTGCCTCTGAACAAAGACCGGAAGCGTTTTGATTACAGTCTGAATCTGCCATCTACCATTCCCCCTATTAGTCTTGCTACTCTCTAATCTATTACAATAAAAAAGGCATGGTCACGGCATCTATCTTCTTTCCGCTTTTATCCTCGTAAATGATTTCAACTAACCAACCTAAATATTTCACTAGCATGTTCACCCCTCCAATGAGAACGCTTGTTTGTATTATATATTTGCTTCCTCCTTCCAGATTACCAAGCCTTTTTTAGCACTCATTCTCCCGTTTCAGTTTCTGTACATAGCGTTCTTGATCCAAGTATTCTTTACGTCGACCTCGCTGATCCATCAGTCCAAACTCACCTTGTTCCCGATATTTTCGCATCCAGCGCTTCATTCGTCCTGGGTAATGAATCCCCAGATGTTCATTAATCTTTCGATAAGTCTACCCCTCAACCGTAAGCAGACGAATAGTCTCATTTTTTATCTTCTCTGAATACGTTTTAAACTTTTGTCCCTTAATCGCCATAAAAAATACACCCCCTAGAATTTCATCGGCTAAACCCAAGGGGTTTTCCAATGTCTATTCTAAGGGGTGCACTTCAGAGGCAAAACGTTGATATATCAGCCTTCTTTGATCAGTTTTGATAACTAAGCATACATTAGATCCATATACCCGCGAGTTACATCTCCACCTTCGGCTGGTTCGGGCTGGTCTGCCTGTGCGTGTTCTGCCATGCAAGCCTTCACTGCTTCCTCTGTTGTACAACGATTGGCATCGTCACATGTGTAGCATAATTGAAGCATATATCTGGTTAATTCATCCGCCTGCGTGATTTGAGTTTGACCGTTGGTTCTCATCTTCATCACTCCTTCTCTTGTTGAGTTAAATATATCACCTTCTAGCGGATTTATTTGTGATTTATTTCACAAACTAAGCAAAAAAAGAAAAGGAACCGTTAAGCTCCTCTCCTTTCTCCTATCTATTCACATCGATAACACTCTACGTTTAAAGTACTTTCCAATGTACACCGCCATCTACCGTTTGCAATAACAACGATCTTTTGGCATCTGTATTTTCAACCAATATCCAGCCAAGCTTGGGGGTAACCATCTGCATCTTCACAATCTCCGGATAGTCTTCGAGAATTTTCTCCAGTACACTGCTTGCAGGAAGAGCGCTCCACGTTTTGCCCGCATCCTTGGTGTGGTAGGTTATGCCCTTTTGCATCGACCAACCTTCCGATGCATTCAGAAATACCGGTGAAAGGTTACGATTCGGACCCGTTTGTTTGTTTAAAGTGAAATTGGAAAGCTTCCAGCTCTTACCTCCATCGGTGGTAAAGAATCCATTGAATGTTGTGCTCTCCCCTTGAGAACAGGACATTGACATCCAGGCTGACTGCGCTTCACGTCCAAAAAATTGTGGTGAACTAACACTGAAATTACCACACCCGTTGAATTTGTTTCGATCAAAGAAGGATGGTCCAGTATTCCAGTTCTCTCCACCGTCTGATGTTACATACAACTTCGGTGTGCCGAACTCCAGCGCTGTTAAGAAACCATGTTTTGGATCCGAGAAAGTCATGCCCGTGGTGTATCCACGTTTGGAAATCTCTTCTGCTTCCTGTTTGCCATCTTCATCACTGGATGACATCCGATTCCAAGTAATTCCACCGTCCTCGGTGAAGTAAAGTTTCTTGTCCTGTTTACCAATAGCGGTATCGACCGTGGTGAGAATCCAGCCTTTTTCAGGAGATACAAATGAGATCGCAGTCACTTTATCCGTCTTGGACAGAGAAGACAGGCTCCAAGTTACGCCTCCATTATTGGTGCGAAGCACCATGGTATCTGTTCCACCCATGCCTTCACGAACAATCCAACCATGTGCACGATCTACAAAATAAATGCTTTGTCCATATTTAGGGTTAGCCGGAAACTGTACATTTTCCGAAGGTGAAATATTGGTCCAGGTCTTTCCCTGATCCTGAGTGTAGTACAGGCGCAGCGCATTCCGCGTCACCCCCCACGCCAATCCTCCGTTGTCATTGAGCAACTGAAAATCGGTCAAACGGGTCTGTATTTGGTACTTGGCCATATCTGCAGATTCTGTACTGTTCACAGGGGGAACGACAGTTAACGTCTGCCCTGTATTCCCGGCGTCCTCCTGCTGCTGCGGAGGTTCTGCTACCGGAGGTTGATCTGAGTCGGTGCATGCAGCCAATACAGCTGCTATACCTATAGACAGCAATGCTGTCTGCGCGATTTTAATCCATTGCAAACGCAAGTGGGTTCCACCTCTCTCATCCAATATACAGGCGCGCATGCCTGTCCTATGGCGTTTTATTTACGATTCATCAGAATCCACTGCTCCTATTCTACCACAAACCTTATGTAAAAGGCTCATTGCCCACTCATGGTTGGACCGCTCCCTTTTTCCAGTTCATACTCTGGGCTATAGGTCGCACATTTATTACCATTAATTTCATCCTAAACTGTTTTTCGACGGAATACTTGGTAAAAAGACATGAAATGTGAACTATTTTATAGACAATACTCGCTTTATATTCTCTAATCCCTTAATATGGATGGGAGTATAACCCAAAAAGGAGAGGATATTGAACATGACAAATAGTGCAGCTCTGAAACCAAGTCGTGTCGTGATTGTAGGCATGGGTGCGGTGGGAACAACAACGGGATACACGCTAATGTTGAGACAGCGTTCGTCCGAGTTGGTATTTGTGGATGTGAATCATGATAAAGCAACCGGCGAAATGCTGGATATGAACCACGGTCTTCCATTTACGGGAGGCGTGAAAGTATGGGCTGGCGATTATTCCGACTGCAAAGATGCAGATATCATTATTATTACAGCCGGCGCTTCCCAGAAGCCGGGCGAAACCCGGATTGATCTGCTGAAGAAAAATGCAAGCATTTTCAAAGATATTATCGAGCGTATTACTGAAGTGAATTCTCATGGTATTTTGCTGATTGCAACCAATCCTGTAGATATTTTGTCCTATACTTCATGGAAACAAAGTGGATGGCCTGCTTCACGTGTCATCGGTTCAGGTACATTGCTCGATAGCGCACGTTTCCGTTACCTGATTGGTAAAAATAAAGGGATCGACCCGCGTAGTATTCACGCACACATTATTGGTGAGCACGGCGATTCCGAAGTACCAGTATGGAGCCTGGCTAACGTTGCAGGAACAGATCTGGAATTGGATGAAGAAACACAGCAGGATATCTTCGACCGTACCAAAAATGCAGCGTATGAGATTATTAATGCCAAAGGAGCGACTTCCTATGCAATCGCCCTTGCTCTTGACCGCATTGTAGCTGCAATTCTCGGCAACGAAGGCTCCGTTCTGAACGTATCCACGTACCTTGAAGATTACAATGGTGTATCGGATGTTTATCTGGGTGTTCCATGTGTTGTCGATCGCAACGGTGTGCGCGAAATTCTGCCTCTTCCGTTGAATGAAACCGAAAAGGTGGCTTTCCAGGCTTCTGCTAACAAATTAAAAGAACAGATCGCTGGACTCGAGTAATTCAATCGCGCAATCATTCATATCGTGAACGATTCAGCACGTTAAAAGTTGTAAATTAAGATATCTGTCTTAGCCAAAAGGGCCATTTGTTTCTTCTAAAGAGAAGAGGCGAATGGTTCTTTTGTTTGATTTCTATTATAGGCCTATTTAGATTTCAGATATTAGTTTACATAATATTAATTATGTTTAAATATCCACCATCCAAATCAATAACAAAAAAAGCCTGTCACTTGGACAGACTCCTTTTCGGATTAAATATTGGCTTTTTTCTTCTAATATGTCGGAAGTTTAACGTCCAGCAGAGCCATAGCCTCTTCTTTCTCCCTACTGGTGACGTGTGTGTACACGGTTGTTGTTTGAATCGATGCATGACCAAGCAGTTCCTGTACCGTACGCAAGTCGGCTCCACGCCGTAACATCATGGTCGCGAACGAGTGACGCAGCTTATGACTGGAGTAGTTTTGACGTTGATTGGCTGGTGATTCCTGCTGGAAGCGTTCAAAGGTTTCCGTAGATATGAGCTGGATGCTGCGAATCGACAGTCTCTTCCCTTTTTGCGAGACAAATAACGCTTCCTCTTTTGGCCGCCAAGGATCGAGACGCTCAGCCATCGCTTGAGATAATACTTTTGCAACAGTCTCCGGTACAGGGAGTGAGCGCCATTTACGACCTTTACCAAATACATCTAATGTACGCCGCTCCGCATTATAGTCTTTGCAATCCAACGCGTGCACTTCTCCAACCCGTAATCCCATATACCCCATCAATAGAAAAACTGCCAGATTACGTGTACGATACTTGCCTTCTACCGACTCCAGAAAACGTGTCAGCCCACTTTCATCAAGGAAAACGGGCGCACGGTTTTTCTCGGTTTTGGATTTTTTGATCCCAAACGCCGGATTATTGGTTAACAATTCAAGTTCAATGAGGGACTTGTAAAAACAGTTCACCGCCGCATGTTTACGATTTCTCGTGGCATCACTAACCCCACGCTCCCGCGCGCGGGACAGAAAAGACAACACATGCAGCTTTTTGACCTGCTCCAGTGACTTTCCTTGAATGGAGACCAGGAATTCCACCACGTCACCGGTGTATGATTTTACCGTATGGCCTGTATATCCGGCGTCCTTCATCCATATGTAAAAAGCTTCAAGCTCGTCCGCATATTGCTCCTGAATCTCCTCGGTCATCATCTGTCTACGTCACCTCGATTCGGTTCTTTATAAATTGACTAAGATTATTTACACGGGCACTGCGATGACAGAACAACCTTCTTAAGCTGAACAGTGCTCTAGGCTTCGTCCACAATGACAACATCAATCAGGGGAATGATCGCTTCGGGTTTGCCTTGACTGCGAGTAAGTACAAACGATGGCAATGGATTCTCGTGCAGCCCATTCACGGATTCACAGATCTGAGTATATAAATCCATATGCAATGTCTCGCCTTCACCCTCCACATCAATAACAGGCCAATCGTTCTGAACGCAGGCAGGCCAGTAAGCCAGCTCATTCGCAGGTACGATACTTAATTGTTGAATGGACGGATCAATACGGTAGATCCCTTGCCGATCAGGTTGATCGCCCAGTTTGTTCACGGCAAGTATTCCAGCCGACTGCTCATCTGGTGCAGAATAGAGTGAATAACACCATGGAGTCACGCCCCAGGCAATCGCCATCAGCCCCTCTTCCAGCAACGTATCTGACAGATTGCCTTCGGCAAATTGCTCGATCAGATTATGGTTGCCCGGTCCCATCAGTTCCCCTACACGTTCAGCGAGTCGAGGCAGGTCAGCGAGAATGAATCCCCCTCTGCCGTAGGAGTCAAACACATGATGGTTTCTGCTCCACACAGCTTGAGTTGGTGAACTCAACGACGCTGCTTCTGCCGGGAAAAGCGATATATATACGGTGATAACTTGCGCATACTTAACCATTGCAAGTTGTTCAGGTTCGAGTGTACCTTCAGCAATACGAGGTGTTTTCATATGCAGGGAGATTCGAAGTTCGTATCCCCCCTCTGTAAATACTGACCAACCAAGATTAACAGACTGTTCAACGCCTTCAATAGATGCAATGGAGATTGAACTATCCGGTTTCAGGTTAACAGCATACTGCACGTATGCCAGCTCCTGACCATAGATGATATTGGCATCCTGACGATTGACCGGTGAATCCAACTGTTGTGCAATGACAGATACTTTACGTCCATCCTTCAGAAGGCGCTGCGGATCAATATCTAACTGTAGGTCATCTGCACCTCCTGATTGTGAAACAATTAATTGCGCCTCTGCAAGTACGGATGAGTCAGCTAGTGCAAATCCAAAAGCTGCTTTTTGATGATTTGAATTCGTATGTAATGGTGTGTTCATGATACATCCCCTCTCTTATGTCTGATGGCATGTCACATCCCCAAATATATTTCATATTTGGCTTAGCCGCAACCCCGCCCCCGTGATTAAGTTCGTCACGTCCCTTATTACTTACCCATATATGAAGAAAATTCCAACCTTCCCCTGCTGTTATCTTCCTTTATCTTTCTATATAAAAAAATCCCCATCCCGCTTCGCCTAAGCGATACGAAATGAGGAAAATTGAAGATGTTCTCGACTAGTTTACTTATCCTTCGCTCTCAAAGCACTGGAGATCCGGCGTGCCGGATTCAGATGACTGTAATGCCGTCCATAGGCAAAGTAGATGACCAATCCGATGATCAACCAAGCAAAAAACGTAATCCATGTCAGCGCCGCAAGGCGTGTCATCAAGTATACACAACCCAGGGCACTCAGAATCGGAATCAGTGGCACAAGTGGAACGCGGAAGCCGCGTTTGAGATCAGGGTTATTTTTACGCAACACGATAATGCCCAGACTTACAACTGCAAAAGCAAACAACGTTCCGATGTTCGTAAGCTCCGCCAAATGTCCCAACGAGATGAACCCGGAGAACAGAGCCACGATAATGCCTGCAACCCATGTCCCTACCGCTGGTGTCTGACTTTTGCCACTAACCTTGGAGAAGACCGGCGACAGCAGTCCGTCACGAGACATGGAATAGAGCAGACGTGTCTGACCATACATCATGACCAGCAATACGGTCGTAATGCCGGCAATCGCTCCAAGAGATACAATCCAGGACAAACCCTTCAGTTGAACAAATTCAAATGCAAACGCAACTGGATCACTTACATTCAACATGTTATAAGGCACAATCCCTGTGAGGATCAACGATACAACAATGTAGAGAACGGTACAGATTGCCAGTGAAGCAATAATTCCAATCGGTAAATCCCGTTGTGGCTGCTTAACTTCTTCTGCCGCTGTGGAGACCGCATCAAAACCGATGTAGGCAAAAAATACCGTCGCTGCCCCTGCAGTTACACCCGAGATGCCAAAAGGCAAAAATGGCTGCCAGTTGGTTGGCTCTACATAGAAAACACCTACACCAATGAAGATCAGCACAACAATAATTTTAATCGCTACCATGATGCCATTCGCACGAGCCGCTTCCTTCACCCCTCGGGTAAGCAGGAAAGTGATAATTAACGTAATGACCGCAGCCGTGATGTCAAAATAGGTTCCCTTTTCCGGGCTAAACGCACTCGTCAGCGCATGGGGTAACTCCAGCCCGAATCCGGACAATAACGTCTGGAAATATCCTGACCATCCACTGGCTACCGCCGCACTCGCGAATCCATACTCCAATATCAGATCCCATCCCAGAACCCAGGCAATCACTTCTCCAAAAGCCGTATAGCTATACGTGTACGCACTACCCGAGGCCGGTATGCTTGAGGCAAATTCCGAATAACACAATGCTGCGAATGCACATATGATACCTGCCAGCAAAAATGACAGTACCAGGCCCGGGCCGGCATACGTCGCGGCAGCTACACCGGTCAGCACAAAAATCCCGGTACCAATAATAGCTCCCACGCCAAGTGTGGTTAAGTCCAACGGACCAAGCGCCCGTTTCAATGCACTGCTGTTATCGCCCTCCGAGGCAATTGGTTTTTTGCGAAATAATGAAGATCGTTGTTTGTTCTCACGCATAGTCATGTTCCTCTCGTCATGAATCTTGAATGTGCTATGGATGTAGCAGCGATTGGATGGCTTCCCATCTGTTCTATGAAAAAGTCATTTGTTCTATCTTATCGATCACCTATAAAAACCTATCGAATTCTACACGTTATCGCGTTGCTTGGTTAAATTTATTTTTAAAGATCACTTATTTTGTTCTTTTTTCGCGAAAATTATCATGATCTGTTGCACGTGGATGAATATGAAAATGGATTTAAAACAAAACTGCGTATAATTTATATTATGCGCAGTTTTTATAAGCCTTAATTTTCGTGAAAAACACCTTATAATCCCTGTTATCCGAAGTCAAGAAAAAGAGAGCTCTTTTCGTCTTTTTCTGCTGTCCCTTCCTACCTTATCCTGTCTAATTCCACGATATGAAGGCACGTAAAAGAGCCACATATCATTATGCGGCCCTTTATTTCTTGCTATAGGTAGAGGTGTATATAAAAATACGAACTGACTTCATTTCAGGTTTTTATGAAAAAGTAAATTATGAGAACGCAATTCTCTCAGCGTCTGACATCCGGTATTGGGTTAACAAATAATCTTTGCTCTGCATCGCCGCATGACGAATCGCATCCAGATCAACATTCAACAGCTTACCCTCTCGCTTCACGAGTCTACCTGCCACAAAGACCGTATCCACGTTGGATGGATTAGCAAATTGCACAACAGCGCCGATTGGATCATGAACGGGGAACATATTTAGATCGGTGGTACGAATCATGATCAGATCCGCTTCTTTCCCTGGGGTCAACGTACCCACCTTCTGCTCCAATCCCAACGCTTGGGCACCAGCTGAAGTTGCAAATCTCAGCACTTGGCTGGACTGCAAGTTCAACTCACCAGGCATCTCACCCTGCTGCAAAAGTTGTTCATTGGCTCTGGATCGTTCAGCTTGAAGTGCAAACTTCATCTGCGAGAACATATCTCCGCCTGTAGACGTCACTACATCTACACCAAGTGTAGGTGTTCCCCCATGTTCAAGAAAATAGCCGGTGGCCGGATATCCATGACCCATCATCATTTCAACCTCAGGTGTGACCGACAAGGAAGCGCCGCTATCTGCCAGCATTTTGTATTCATCCATGCCCATGGTGTTACCATGAACGATATTCACCCGTGGACTTAAGAGTCCCGCTTCGTACAAGTGACTGATCGAGCGATCCACAGATCCCCAACTGCCAAATCCGGCATGCATGGAACAGATCGCATCCAGTTCTTGTGCTAGCTCGATCTCTTTCACGGTTGTATCCCAATGACTGAACTCCGGACCACGAATGGCAAGCCCATAAGTAAGCAATTGATCCCGTGATGAAAAATAACGTTCTTTGACTCTTCTCACATCATTGATCGAATACGTGAGTTGACTATCCCGATTCCAGTAGTCCGTCTCACCAGGGACTCCGTGAGCAAATACCGCCCGAATGCCAGCATCCTGAAGTCCACGAATCAGTTCATCCGTATGGTCAGGGGAATATGGCATGCTCCAATCCATTACTGTCGTCACTCCTGCGTTAAGCGCTTCCAAGGAACCGAGCAGATTGGCAATATAACTATCTTGTGGGCGGAGCTTGCTTCCCATCGCACCATAATAGAGATTTTGCAAATAAACTGGTAACGACCAGTTGGTTCCCGCTGTTTTGACAAGTGATTCCCACATATGCCGATGCGTGTCCACCAGCCCAGGCATAATAATCATCGATGAAGCATCAATGATCTCCGCATCCGGAATATCCAGGTCGGGCTGAATCGCCATGATCAGTGAATCCTGAATCAGAACGTCCGCCCTCTTATACTGTCCAATTTTAGCATCCATCGACAACACACAGCCATTTTTCAACAGATAACTTGTCCGCACAAGAAACATCTCCCATCTATTTTGGTTTGAAAGACGATCACATCCTGCTTACGAATCTGTACTGCTTCTGACTATTTTTTCGCTAGTATATATACATTATATAGTTATTGTTAGTATTTATCAATTTTGGAATTTGCGTTTCGCCCGAAATCTTCTGACCTTCATCAGATTGCCACACATCTTATCATCACAGTACTTCTGTGTTCTGCTTCGGGTATCATCATAGAACATCCAGCGACAATCCGAATTATCACAGATCCGAATCCTGCCGCCTTCTCCCTCCACCAAAGTCATGGCAAAATCAGCAGCTACCTCAGCCATAACCTGATGCCAATGTGCTTCTACAGCTACCAGTTTGAGTTTCAGTTCCTGATCAATTGTAGTCAATGTCCTTCTCACATGCCCTGATTCCATAACGCCGTTCAACCATTGTTTTTCTATATCCGTTAATGATGCTCCAGAAGATAAGCGGGCTCCAAGAGCTATCAATTCATTCCTGAAATTTCTCATCGACAACTCCTCTTCTGGAGATGCAGGGACAGAAGCGTTAAGTTGCCATCGTTCCAGAAAATCTTGCTGCCAGTTCGCCTTCCCAAGTCTGTCCTCCGATCGATCTCCCCCACGCCAGTCGTGATAATCGCTGTTTACAAAATCGGTCCATAACCTGTCCATATATACCTCCGTTTATTGTAACCATCTAATTAAACAAAGAAAGTTACAACTCGTCTTTGATGTGTTATATTAAGTGTAACCTTATTAATCAGTTTTAGCTAGTTACATCACAAATCACAATTATACGCAAGGAGGAAAAGGCAATGACGAACACAACAGCACTAGATGTGTTACTTATTCAAAAGGATGATACTTGGGATCAATGTAATTGGATTGTACCTTTGTCGAAATCCTTGGAGGGCCTTACAGCAGAACAAGCAGCCTGGATTCCACCCTCAGGGGGATTAAGCATCTGGCAGTTGGTTAACCATATGTATTATTACAACCATCGCTTATTATGTCGCATGCAAGGTAAGGAGCCTACCCTTCCTGCTGTAGACTCCAATGAATACACATTTGGGAATCCGGGAGATGCAACGGATGCAGCTGGTTGGAATACACTGATGCAGGGTACAACTCGATTAGCCCAGCAGTTGCGAGATCAATTAGCTGCACTACAAGAGTCTGATCTTGAAGCCGCATATATGGACTCCGAAGAGAAATGGGCACACGAACTGGCTCGCTGGGTACTCCATGATGCGTATCACGCAGGCCAGATCGTGCTCCTTCGCAGACAGCAAGGAAGCTGGAAAATCGTTTTCTAAAAAAAATGCTTGAACTGCTAGCGCTTACAGGAATAAGATGAACTTATTAATGTTACAGCTTGTTCAACACACTATATAATTGAATAGGATCTTCGGGGTAGGGTGCAATTCCCAACCGGCGGTGATGTTCTTCGGAACCAGCCCGCGACTCGCTAATTGTTCTTAACGAAGGACATTCAGCGACTGACTTGGTGTGAATCCAAGGCCGACGGTACAGTCCGGATGAGAGAAGATCAACACATTGACATGCCGTTCACGGGAAGGCCTCTTTCCTGACGCATGTCCTTGGATGAGCCCCCGTTTATTTGGTATATACCAAAACGGGGGCTTTTGTCGATTTTGCCAACTGAAGATTCCGTGTTCTGACGAAGGAGTCCTGAATATGGAAAAGACATCAGCAGCATCACCTGTTTACCGCAAGGAACGAAGTAATACCGGATTCTGGCTTGTAGTTCTCGGCGCCGCCTTATGGGGTGTCGACCCACTCTTCCGCATTATTTTGCTAAATACGATGACCTCCACGCAGATTGTACTGGTGGAACATATCATCGTCAGTCTTATTGCCATTCCCGTACTGTGGAAATTTCGGGCTGATCTGAAAAACCTGCGTGCTCGCCACTGGATTGCCGTGATTTTTATCTCATGGGGAGGATCAGCACTCGCAACGGTATTGTTCACCATGGCACTAACACATAACGATCCGAATACGGTACTTTTATTGCAAAAAATGCAACCACTCTTCGCTATCGTGCTGGCTAAACTGTTATTAAAAGAAACGTTGCCACGTCGCTTCGGTGGATTGTTCTTCATTGCATTAGCAGGAACGTACCTGCTTACATTTGGCTTCACATTGCCATTAGGTAACTGGGACAACTGGATTCATGCCGGAAGCTTGTTATCCCTTGGGGCTGCTGCCTTATGGGGAGGTTCAACCGTTATGGGACGATTGATGCTGGGTCAGGCGCGTTATGAAACGGTCACCTCCCTGCGCTTTGTCGTTGCTCTTCCCCTCCTGATCTTTATGACGTGGAATGAAGGTGCAGCATGGACGTTCCCGTCCGGAACGGGTGAACAGACCGCTGTCATCCTCAACATTCTCGGTCAGGCATTGTTGCCAGGTTTGCTCAGTCTTCTGTTGTATTACAAAGGTCTGTCGTCAACCAAAGCCTCTGTTGCAACACTCGCAGAACTTAGCTTCCCGATGGCGGGTGTGTTGGTGAACTGGATTGCTTTCCGTACACTGATTACATGGGAGCAGCTGCTTGGTTTTATTCTGATCTGGGTGGCCCTCTTCGCCATTTCTAGACAGCAGGAAAGATCATCAACTGCGGCCGATGCTGCACCAAAGCTTCGTACAGAGTAAGTGGATATATGTGAGGTTCTCATATCAACAAATAGTCAAATATAAAAATAAAACCATTGCACATCAAATAAGATGAGCAGTGGTTTTTTATTTCCATGACTCGATATTACTCGATCATTTTCTCAATTAGCAAAATGATCTATTAACCCTTTGCTTTATCTCTATTTCGCAAATGCAAATCCCCCTCTTTTCCCTCCAACCTCATAACGAGTATGCATATCATCGCACTACGTCTCTTCTATCTTTTGTCTTTTGTCTAATCCGGTGGTACGATGACATATGGAATAAACAGATGAAATATATTCAGAGAGGAACGATCATAATGTCTTCATTCTCATATACCTCCTACGACGCCGTAGGTTTGGCTGAACTGATCCGATCCCGGGAAGTATCCCCGGTTGAAATGCTTGAAGCGGCGTTTGCACGCCTTGAAGAAGTGAATCCGCAACTTAATGCGGTTATTCGTACATATGAAAATCGCGCACGTGAGGAAGCTGGTTTGGTTCGCCCTGGAGAACAACCTTTTGCCGGTGTGCCCCTGCTCCTGAAAGATATCTCGCAATCCTTGGAAGGTGAATTTCTGACTTCAGGCTCCCGTTTGTTCAGCGAGCATCGTGCATTACGCAATTCCAATTTTGTCACTCGACTCCGTGATGCAGGCTTTATCTTCATAGGACATACCAATACTCCTGAATTTGGTTTAAAAAATATTACCGAGCCCCGTCTTCATGGTCCAACTCGCAATCCATGGAATATCAATCACTCCCCAGGTGGTTCAAGTGGTGGTGCCGCTGCTGCTGTAGCTTCGGGTATTGTTCCTCTTGCCGGAGCCAGTGACGGAGGAGGTTCGATTCGTATCCCGGCTTCCTTTAGCGGATTGTTTGGGTTAAAGCCAACCCGCGGGCGCACACCTGTAGGACCGGGAGTTGGTCGTCAATGGCAAGGCGCATCGATTGATTTTGCCCTCTCTCGCTCGGTTCGGGACAGTGCTGCATTGCTTGATACGTTACAAGTCATTCAGCCCGAAGCTGCGTTCCATGCTCCACTCTTTCCAGGCAGTTACTTCGCTGATATGAGCTATCCACATCAACGCAAACTGAAAATTGCATACACAACGGATTCACCCGTGGGTACACCTGTCAGCGCAGAAGCCAAAGAGTCTGTATACAAGCTCGTGCGCTGGTTGGAAGAACAAGGTCATCATGTTGAAGAAAAACTGAGTCCCGTCAACGGAGTTCGGTTGATGGAGAATTATTACATGATGAACAGTGGTGAGATGGCTGCGATGATCTCTTCCATGGAACGATCCATGGGCCGGGCTCTGACCTCCGAGGATATGGAGATTGAATCCTGGGTTCTCGCTGAAGCTGGCAAAAAGGTGTCCGCTGCGGAATTTGTACATAGTCTGGCTGAGTGGGATGTAGCTGCAGCGCAGATGTCCACTTTGTTTGAACGCTATGACTTCTACGTCACACCCGTTAATGCTTTTCCTGCGCCTAAGATTGGTGAATTAACACCTCATGACGAACAGATCCGTAATCTGATGCGAATTAGTGAATTGGACAAGACCCAGCAGCAGCAACTCATCTATGAAATGTTTGAGCCAAGTCTTACGTATACACCCTTCACCCAGCTTGCAAATCTGACAGGCCAGCCTGCGATAAGTGTGCCTCTGCATATGACACCTGAAGGTTTGCCAATGGGCGTTCAAGTGATGGCAACCAAGGGACGCGAAGATTGGTTATTACATCTGGCTGGACAGCTTGAACAATCAGACCTCTGGATCGGGATGAGAGGTAATCCACTATTTCCAGCATAAAGACGTATTATGTGGTGTGTTAAATTTACCATTGGATGTTCCTGCCTGAGTACAGAGTGCATCGCCATAAAAGTGCATGAAAGCATCATCTGCTCCACATACTGAAAGCAAACAGTAGCGGAGGAATGTAACAGATGAATACGAATCAGCGCCATAAACAGTCTTATCTTATCCCAGCCAAAACGGGATATGCCTTGAAAGTAAACAAGGGTTCTTTACTACGCATAACGGATCTGGAGGGACAGCAAGTCATTGATTTTGTGGCATATGATGCTACGGATGCTAACCATCGCTTGGATCCCGGCGTGACAATGGACGTATTGCGTACTTATCGAATTAAACCAGGACAATTTGTATATTCCAATCAGTATCAACCTTTACTCAAGATTGTCCGTGACACCGTTGGGGTACATGATTTCTTCAACTCTGCTTGTCGTCCAGAGATGTATGAGGTGTTATACCACAAAAAGGATCACGCCAGTTGTTATCACAATCTGAACACGGCACTAGAACCCTTCGGAATCTTACCGCCGGATCAACACTATCCATTTAACCTGTTTATGAAGTCCGTTGTAGACAGTGAAGGCAAGATTGATGTTGTAGCTCCCGACTCTCGTGCAGGTGATTATATCGAGATGGAGGCATTAATGGATCTCACAATTGGGCTCTCCGCTTGTCCTTGTGAAGAAAGCTCATGCAACGGATACAACTGCACCCCAATTCAATTGGATGTGGAACTTTAACAGAATAACAAGGCCTTGACGCAGTATGAGATAAAAGTAGTTTGTTCTAATTCACTCCTTACGGGAATACGATGACTTGTACCCATTTTCTGTGACGACTGGTACAATTCATCGAACCCGTTAAGGAGTGAACGTGTTTATGTCTGTACTGTTCAGTTATATCATTCTGGGAATATCATTGTCCGCTCCAATCGGTCCGATTAACGCCGCCCAACTCGACCGTGGAGCCCGCCACGGATTCATGCATGCTTGGATTCTAGGGCTCGGAGCTATGTTTGCAGATTTGGTGTATATGCTGCTGATTTATTTTGGAGTTGCCCATTTTCTGGACACGCCGTTCATGCGCTCTTTTCTCTGGTCATTTGGCAGTTTTATTCTGATTTACACGGGAGTGGAAACGCTCTCGAAGCTAAAGCAAGGCATTCAAGGTACATCTACTGCGGAAGCAACTGTTCGAAAATCTTTTATTTCCGGATTTTTGATGGCCCTGTCCAATCCACTGAATATATTATTTTGGCTGGGGATCTATGGCTCTATTCTCGCGACAACTGTGAAGCATACGGATACTGCTCATTTGCTACTCTACAGTTCAGGCATATTCATTGGTATCCTGGTATGGGATGTCATTATGGCTGGAATGGCCAGTCGATTCCACAAACATAGCAGTGAGAATGTATTGCGCTGGATCTCTATCATTTCGGGAATCTGCCTGATCGGATTTGGTTTGTATTTTGGGTACGAAGCTGTACGTTCCATATTTTTCTGACAACAAAATCAGGCTGGACAGTCACCCAACTTCCCCGACATTAATACTGTAACGGTATCATGTGGAATGGAGTTGGGAATCAATGGCGGAGCTGTATAGTGCCGACGAAATAAACACCTTGTTTGAGCGTCTTCCATCTTGGCAGCAGGACGCTTATTCGCAATTTGGTAAAATGATCGCCGACGAAGATAATACGTATCCATGTGTACCTGGACGAATGGGATTTCTGTCAGGACATTTGAGGTACGGATTTACGTGTGACCCCCGATCTGAACATGCTGCCGAAGATATGGCCGATCTGCTTAGACAATATGGTCCTGTCTCCAGAGACACCGGTCATTACGCTTCGATGGTCGTGATCTGTGAGACACCAAGTGATCTGAAAGATCATACAACGGTAGAGCAATATCAGACGTTATTCTGGCAAATGCTTAATCGGGTAAGTTCACACGATACCGAGCCGTGGCCGGAACATATTTCAACCGATCCTCATGATTCATCATGGGAGTTTTGCTTTGGCGGAGAGCCTTACTTTTGTTTTTGTGCAACTCCTGCACATGAACTCCGAGCCAGCCGGCATTTTCCTTATCTCATGTTTGCTTTTCAACCACGGTGGGTATTCGAATCCATTAATGACAACACCCCTCTTGGCCGTAAAATGAAAACCTTAATTCGCAAACGTCTCGCTGCATATGATGCTGTACCTGCTCACCCTTCGCTGATGTGGTATGGTCAGCAGGATAATCTGGAATGGAAACAGTATTTCCTGCCTGATGATGAGCAGACACCTTCCAAATGTCCATTCATGCGGATGAAGCAAGCCTTAGGCAAGTTGACGAAATAATCTTAAAGCACTCATTAATCCGTTGTACGACCTCCACGAAAGTTGCTGAGAGTTGCTTATGGTTTGGATGGTGCTGACTGCGATGCTTTCGAGCCACGTACCTTATGAACAACATACGTGATGATCCCAAGGAACACCAAAAGTCCCACACTTGCCAGCAGACCCGTTCTGCTGGCTTTTTCCATCGCTGTCCCAGCCACAGCAGCCACAATTAATACTATGGCAATCCACACTTTGATGCGATTCCACTTCACGGGCTTCATTTTTTTAATGTACGTGATGCAGATGAGCAGCCATGTATACATTAATACCAGACTACCTGCTGTCGTCACATATTCAAACAAACTCTTGGGCATCCATAATGCCATCAACGTAGACAGGACTAATCCAGCCGCTGTGCAACACAATGCCTGAAGTGGCATGTCCTTTTTTCCCCAGGTCTTCGTGAACAGTTTTGGTGCATCTCCATCTTCTGCGAGTTTCACCAACATGGACGTAATGGCATATAACGAAGCCACCATTGTCGAGAATCCGGCTATAATCAGAATTCCGTTGAGAATGTGGACCACAACAGTGAATCCAATGGTTGCCATGGCTTTGACAAGCGGACTTTCATCTGGAGTTAACTGAACTGAAGGCACAAGCAACAGGATCAACGCAATTGCAATCACATAGAGTGTACTCACCGATAATAGCATCACTCGACCTGATTTCACTGCATCTTTTGGCTCTTTCAGGTTAGCTGCCATCAGGCCCATAACCTCGATCCCGGCAAAAGCAAAGAATGCATAGATGAAACCGGTCCATACCCCTTTACCCCCATGCGGGAACCATTCATTCTTCAATTGCTCTGGTGTGACTTTTACAGGTAACCAACCCAGACAAGCCGCTCCTGCTATAGCTATAAATGCAACCGTTGCAGCAAGTTTGATTACAGCAAGAATATTCTCCGTTTTGGTTAATCCCTTCGCTCCCAGTGCAGCAATGAACAGACCTATAGCGGCGTAGATCGCAACAAATGCCCATAGCGGAAACTTGGGAAACCAGAATTGAGAGAACAGCCCAAGTGCCGTTAATGAGCTGCCCATGATGAGCATTTCAGAGAACCAGTACATCCATCCACTACCAAAACCAGCCCAAGGTCCGAATGCTTCGCCCGCATACGTTCGAAAAGCGCCTTCCTTTGGATCATCTGCCGTCATCTGTGCCAGCGCACCAAATACAAAGTAAGTACCTGCCGCCGCCAGCACCAACAATATAAGTACAGATATGCCGGCCCAATGAATCGCGAGACTGGTTCCCAGAAAAAATCCCGTTCCCAGTGTGCAACCCGCGCCAAACAAGGATAGGCTGAACCAACTTAGTTTTTCGTCGTCGTTTTTACGGTGTTGCTGACTTTTCATGAAGCTCCTCCTTCTGCCTTATCCCCTTACGATTTGCAGGTCATGGAGGTTTTATGTCTGTATTGCCAAAAGAATTATTATTAGTTTACATAATAATTAATATGTTATTATCATTCTTATAATTAATTTAAGCTGTATGCTTTTAGAGATTATTCATAAAGATATATTTTCAATTTGATTTAAACCCGCAAAAAAGTGGTTGACTTCAATCGCTTAAAATGGTTTTCCTTTTAAACTTGGTGGTGCGTCAATGTGGCTATATGAGAGATGGTAACTAAGGTGAGAAAATGATCTTTCTATTGTGAATTTTTCATATGTTGAAATATTATAACTTATTCGTTATTTCTTTTAAATTGAACGTAGATTGCCTATTTTTCGTATTTTCTCAATATCTTCGTCGTTTTTTATAAATTTAGTCGCTTATAAGAAGGGATATTTCCTGGGATTTTTCCTCTTTCATCCTTTGTCACCCGTTCCGTTTCGGACTAAGCTGACGTATAGACATTATCCCCTAAAATTTTTCTCAGCCCCTGATCCGAAAGTTGTTGTGAATTTTTCATATGTTGAAAATATTTTATGTTATTCATAAAAAAGCCGCCATATGGCGGCTTCGCTAATATTTCTGATTTAAGTCCGGCCAGTCCAATCTGCTCCGGCGATTTCTTTCCATCGTGCTCTAATTTCATCATACAATTCCTGTGGGAGTTGCCCTTTAGCCACAAGATCAGCATTTTGCTGCCAGCGATTGGGCTTGGCTGTTCCTACAATAGCTGTGTCTACACCTTCGGTACTTAGCGTAAAACGCAGTGCTGTTTCCACCGCTACCTGGGCATCTTCACCCAGAAAACCATAGTTCAGTTCACTTAAGCGCTTCCAGTATATAAATGGATAAGCCTCTTCTGAAAGTGTATCATACGTCCAGGCCGCATTGGCAATTGGTCTTTTGGCGATGACACCCATGTTTCTTTTTCTTGCCTCAGGCAACGTAAGATCAATTGCTTCCTGATCTGCGATATTTAATGAAGTCTCCAGGCTGTCAAATACTCCGGTCTGAATCGCATATAGCGCATCTGTTGTATCCCCACTGTATCCGATAAACCTGGTCCTACCTGATTCCTTGGCACGCTGTAGCACTTCGATCACTGCTCCTTGTCGGAGTACTTCTTCGGAGCAGCTATGCAAATGGATAACATCCACATAGTCCGTTTTCAGCCTTTTCAGACTACGGTCAATCGTTTGCTCCAGTACTTTGGCATCCCAATCCGGACCTTCGATCCCGGCAGCATGTCCACATTTGGTGAACAAATAGTAGTCATCACGCCGATGTGACAACACCTCGCCGATTAATTCCTCGCTGTCACCGTAACATTCAGCCGTGTCTATCACGTTTAATCCAGCATCCAGGGCACTATTCAGCAATGTTGCTACATCCGTTTTGGATACATTTTTTCCTATTTCCGCTCCGCCAAATCCAAGTGTACTTACGTTCATGCCAGTATTACCGTACTTGCGCGTTTCCATGGTTATCTTCCTCCAAGTTCAGTGAATTGGGTACAGATAAATAGAAATACAGATTAACTTCAACTTCCCTTATGTTATTACCCATGATTTGGTTATGCCACCCACTTTTCCAAACTGCAACCAACTTCATTTATTTAAAAGCCATAAATGGACATTCCACCGTCAACCAATAACGTCTGACCCGTTATGTATCCCGCTGCATCTGATGCCAGGAATACAACCGGCCCTACCACTTCTTCCAGTTCTCCCACTCGCTGTAACGGTGTACGGCTTACAATTTCCTGCAAATAATGGGGATCATCCAGCAACTTTTCAGTCAAAGGTGTTCGGAAATACCATGGCCCTACTGAATTGACACGGATTCCATACTTGCCCCATTCCAGTGCGAGAACTTTGGTCATATGAATTAATGCAGCTTTGGTCGCACCATATACAACCCCTGTCCGCAAGGCCGTGTGACCGCCTACCGAAGAGATGTTAATGATCTTTCCAGTCCCACGTTCTTTCATATGCAGACCCGCCAACTGCGAAGCGAAGAAAGCCGATTTTAAGTTTGTCTGCATGATGATCTCCCACTGCTCGTCCGTTACTTCAAGTGCCGGTGTCCGTATGTTCATACCTGCGTTATTCACCAGAATGTCCAGACTACCCATCTCCGAGATCGCCTCTTGAAACGTCTCTTCCATTTGTTCTTTTGATGTCACATCCGCAGTCAGAGCGAGCGCTTTACGCCCTGTCTGTTCATAGATGTAGGCTGCTGTCTCCTCAATTTCTTTCATCGTCCGGGATACAAGTACAACGTCACTGCCTGACTGGGCAAGTCCAATCGCAATTGCTTTTCCGATCCCTCTCCCCGCCCCTGTCACCAGTGCTGTCTGTCCATCGAGATGGAATGTGGGTACGTTCATGTTACTCACTCCTTCATCAGATTTATAAGTTGAACTAAAGATTATTTACACTGACACTACGATGACAGAATAACCTTCCAATCGCTGTTATCCCCAGATTTTTTGATTCCCTTTTCTGAAGGGGAAAATCCGGGGATAGCGTATGCTTCCGATGCAGCTTTCTTTTAGAAAGCTTTTAGGCAAACGCTTCGCTTTTTCAGGTTTTTTCTGTCCTCTCCGTTATCGTGTAAATGATTAATTCATCTTATATCGCAATCATGCAAATGCTTCTATATGTAGGTAAACCCCGATAGGAATCAGGTTACAAAATACTGGCTTGGATTGCCTAGCTCCGGATGGAACTTTTCTCGGAAACGGCCTCCGGTATAATCCCCTATAATTTTTCGCCAGAACGCCTGCGCAATGACATTGTTACGAACCTGGGTCACTTTCCATCTTCCTGGAAAACGTTTGAACAGCTCGTAGGCTGCCCGAGTGCCCACCCCACTACGCCGATATTTTTGCATCACAAAAAACTCAGTCAAATAGTAGTCATTATCCTTACTACCAGGCTCCAATTTCTCCACCAGAGCAAACCCTGCAGGTGCCCCATCACTTGTAATCAAAAAAGGAAACTTGCGGTCCTTTTCTGCCCAGAATGCCTCCAGACCGGGATATTCCGGAAAAATGCCGTTACTGTCCACATCAATATTCAGGTATTTAGTAAAATCATATAAATAAAATTGCATTAAATGCCGAATCACCTGACTGCGTTCCCGGGGAACCAGTTCTATTTTCATATTCATCCGGTTCACCTCCTCTGCTCTACGTATACTAATTACTTTAAAGGTTTACGCGCCGAAGGGCAAGGAAGCATACCCTACTTACTGCCTGCTTTGGTGAACAAGCTGTGAGCATGTAAATTATGGTACACTAGAGCATAGAATACTATTAAATTGAATATTAATCTTATATGTTTTTCACATGGAGGTGTCGAACTTGACCAACGTGCAAAAAGAGATTGATCGACGCAAGCTGGATGACAAACTACCTTCCATGCCTTGGTTCGTTCAGCAATTCATGGACTACAAACTGCCTGACCTGTCCCCCTCTACCCTGCTCGAATATCTGAGAGATTACGAAGCTTTCTTCGGATGGTTGCGAGCAGAGGGGCTATCCGAGGCAAGCTCTAATAAAGAAGTTACCTTGACTGAACTGGAAGTCCTTCGCATGGATTCGGTTACCGCCTATCGGTTATTTCTTACAACCAAACGGGAAGGAACCAATTCCAGAATTACCGTATCTCGCAAACTCTCTTCCCTTCGCTCCCTTTTTCATTACCTGAGCCAAATTGCGGAAGATGAAGACTTTTATCCTTTGCTGAAGCGGAACATTATGGCCAAAATCGAGATCAAGCGTACCCATAAACCCAAGGACACCGCTGCCAAACTCAAAGGTAAAATCCTGGAGGAAGAGGAACCGCTGGAATTTATTGGCTATATCCTTGAAGGTTACGCTGTGGATATGGAGAAGAACAAGCAGGCCCTGTACTCCCATGAAATCAACAAAGAACGGGACGCCTGTATTGCCAGCCTGATTCTGAATTCCGGCTTACGAGTGTCGGAAGTTGTGAACCTGAACGTCGATGACCTTGATCTGAACAACAAACTCCTGTATGTCTATCGCAAAGGTAACAATGATGAGACGTACAAAACACCCGTTTATTTCAGGGAACAGGCCAAGGACGAACTCGCAATTTATATGAACCTGCGGCAATCACGTTACCGCACGCCCAAGCGGGAGAAAGGTCTGTTCATTGCTTTGCGTAACGGAGATTCCGAAGGCAGTCGAATGACCAAAAGAGCGATTCAGGCCATGATTATGAAATACGCCAAACGTTTTGGCAAACCCTACTTGACCGTGCACAAATTACGCCATTCATTCGCAACCGACTATTATTTGCAAAATGATATTTACAAAACGAAGGAGCAGCTTGGACACGCTTCTACGGAAACGACCGAGATCTATGCTCACCTTACCGACAAAACGATGTCCGAAGCCATCGAACGTCGTACTGATGACGGGATGTAACATCCCGAACAGAATAAAAGCAGCAAGCCACATCAAGGATTTCGATCCGAGAAAGGTCTGCTGCTTTTTTGTTTCTTTTGCATCATTCAAGGAGAAGAGCATAATCAGAAATGATTATAGTTTACATAATAAATATTACGTTATATTTAAAAAAGAATCAATCACGCTCTCTGTACATTCAATCATATCCAGCGATCATAGTATCCTACTTTTTTAACGTTTCTACGATTAGACTTCACCATTCTACCTACACTCGCTCTCAACCATCGCTAACAACGCTTTGGCTATATCCTCCGTTTCATGAACCGAGTACCATGCTATCTCTCTGCTTACGGTGCTCTGCTCAATAAACTGCTCTGAAGGTAACCACGAGATCATACCCACTACCCCTTTAAGCTGATCAACCAAGGTCAGATCTTTCTCTTCTCGAACCATCACAAATTTGGGATAAGAAGCATCCTTGAATCCTTCAACAACAATCCAATCATAACCGGACAGATGAATTAACATATCCTCCAGCTTGGTTACCTGTCGCTCCATAATCGCAGTACGTTTCTCTGACATAACAACCACCGCCGAGGCCCCAGCTTCTCCAAATCGATACGAATCCGTTCCTTCTTGATCCATCTCAAAATGGTCATGTCCATCATGCTTAATTGCCGCTACTTTAAGTCCCATAGAAGAAAAGTGCCCAATCAGCGCGGCTGTCAGGGTTGTCTTGCCCGTGTTTTTGTATCCAACAATCTGTATGATATGTGGCTTTGTATCACTCATTGTAGTCATCCACCAACTATCTCACATGACCTGAGGGCAATTTGAGAATGCGTACCTGCTCACCCGCAGGAATACCTTTTTTCTCAGGAGGAATAACAATCAGGCAATCACTGTCCTTAATGGTGATCATCACGCTGGATTCATCTACACTTGCGGCAGCCGGTATTGCGTACACCATGCCGTTGCGGATCTGCGTGCGTCCACGGACGAACCGTGTAAAATTGTTTACTTTGGTGTACTCTTCTTCCAAGATCGCAGTCCATTCTTCCATATAAGGATGAGCATCCGCCTGCATGGAACGTATGGTTGGACGAACAAACAAACCAAAACCTACAAAACAAGCCCCCGGGTTACCCGAAAGTGCAAACAGCAATTTATCTTTATATACAGCAGTTGTGGTCACACTACCTGGTCGCATCGTCACTTTGTTAAACAACATCTCCACATGTTCTTCCAGCACAAGTTCACCCATAATATCATAATCCCCGACGGATACTCCGCCTGTGGTCACCACGATATCATTATCTTGAATGGCTTCTTCCAGTTTGGCCCTTGCCGTATTCACATCGTCTGCAATAGAACCGTACATCACAGGCTCTCCACCTGCCTCAACAACCAGAGAGCGCAGCATGTAACTGTTGCTGTTCCGAATCCGACCTGGTTGTAATGGCTCATCTACATCAAGCAATTCCGTGCCGGTTGCAAATATCGCCACCTTTGGACGTTGAAATACAGGAACTTCTGCTATGCCAAAAGTAGCTAACACGGACTGCTCTCCTGCCCTGATGATCGTTCCTGCTTCGAGCAGTTGCTGTCCCTCTTGGACTTCCAGTCCGATTGGGGTGATATTAGCACCCGACAATATGTGCCGTTTCAATGCAATCCACTGTTCTCCATTCTCTACCTTGCTCTCGGTCATCTCCATCATAACTACCGCATCCGCACCTTCCGGAACCTGTGCACCGGTCATGATGCGAGCCGTCGTACCTGAAACAATGGTGTGATCCGAAGTGTAGCCGCAAGGAATTTCATCAATGACTCGAAACCAAACTTGATGATCACTCGATGCATCTATGGTATCTGTACTGATAATCGCGAATCCATCCATACCCGATCTTCGGAAAAATGGATACGGATGGGGTGCCTGAATCGTCTCTGCAAGTGTGCGGCCATGAGCAGATTCAAGATGAACTTTCTCTATGGAGCCTACAGTAACTCTTGCAGCTATTTTGGCCTGGGCATCCGGTACCTGTACAGCTGTACGATTGAATTTGGCAGTTGTCATATCATGTGAATGTGAGTTCATTTTCAAAAGTATTCTTACCTCCTAAAGACTATCATCCTTTAAGAAAGTGTAGCCCGAATACTGTAAGATAACAAGTACATCACTTATTGATCCTGTGACAAATCTTATTTCTTACAGGTGTAACATTCCTTGACCTATGTTCAACATGAAAGGCATCTTGTCTGCCCATAATATAAGTGACAAAGGGAGGCGATAATCATGAGTAATCGATGTGAATTATGCGAAAGAGAACCTGTGAATACGACCATTCATCATCTGACACCCAAAGAAATGGGCGGAACATTTCTACCAACGGCCAACCTGTGCATCCCCTGTCACAAACAGATTCATTCGCTATACACCAATCGCGACATTGTAACCCTTGGTCTCACTGATCTGCAATCCTTGAGACAGGATGAACGAATGATTCCATTTATCCGCTGGATTCGCAAGCAGCCTGCTACAACGATTCCCCGCGTACACAAGTCCAATCATGTTCGCAAATCGTAAACCAAAAAGAACAGTTCCAAGGTCATATGCCGGCGAGGTGAATCCGCCTTCCCTTGTCACTGTTCTTAAATGAACTATGCGATTGGCAGCCATCCTTATGATTAGATGTTTATTATCTTCGCCTCTTAATTCGGCCGCCGCCCACTCTGGTTTTTGGTTTTTTATAGGATTTCTTAGGTGAATCAAACAACCCGCCACTGCTCTTGTTGCGATCAATGGTTCCCTTGCTCTGATCCTTGTTGCGGTTGAATAATCCTCCGCCAGATCCCACGCTTGAATCTTTATCGCTTCCGCGCCTTGTAATCGTACCTTTTCGATCAACAGTAATAGGTGGAGCAAGCTTCTTGTCATTACTTGTTGGTGCACGATAAGATCCTGCACTCGGTTTATACGTATCTTTATTGGTATATCCTCGATAGTTGCCATAACCTCGCCCGCCAAAAGAATCGAACAGATTACCAATTAATGTAGCGGTGAGGTAACCTTGTAAAAAAGATGAATCGTAGTTCTGCCGAACATATTCCTTGGAGTCCACCTCAACCAAGATATCCTCCGGCTTGTTCGGGTCTTGTTGCAGGTGATAATACTCGTCCTGATAGACGAGGAACATACGCTCTGTATTCTCTGCCGAGATCTGATCCGGTTGCCGCTGGTCAGACAATTCCTGAGCCACTTCCGGAACGGTACGGTCAGAAGCCCGGTACACATAGGACGTTGAGTTACCACTGCCGTTAACCGATTCAAGCGGATATGTGTCCTGAACAGAAGGTGCTGCTCCGCACGCGGACAACAGAGACATGACAAGGCTGAGGACCAGCATTAATTTTAATCCATGTGCCAAGCGTTTTTTCATTGGAACCTCTCCTAGCTCGAACGAATCACTTTGATATCCGCAGGAAGAATGGACTCACCCTCATACAGTGTAAATCTTCTGTCTTGCCACTCCACGCGAAGAAGCAGATTATCATCCGACTGATACTGCCATACCAATTGTTCTCCAGCCTGGCCATATGGAGTTCTACCTGCCGTTGATACCATGCCTCCATACTCTTCCTCCAGATGAAATGCACGTCCATCCAGGTCCAGCAATGTAGGCACCTCATCAGGCGCATCAAGCCTGCCATCAATTGGTGTATATAGGGCGTAACGTGTGAGTTCCCGTTCTTCGATATGCAAATATCGAAATGCGGTACCATCTTGTAGCGTGAGCACAACTGCATTTCGAGCACGATTTTGTACCCGACCAACGACTTCATAAGTGACCAGAGAAACCTCACAGATATCACCAGGTGCAAGCTGAAGCATCGTTTTCTCTGCCTGCGGTGGTTCAGGTTTCGTTAGTATTCCTTTAATTCGTTTCCATACACTCATGAGAATTACTCCTGTTCCTTATCTTATAAACAAGCTGCAATAATCAGTGCGCCCACGATATGTAAAGCGCCAGAGAACAACCCGTATCCTGTCTTCCCTTGCTGAATTCCCGTATCCAGATCCAGATTGGCCCATTTGCGAATCATAAAGTGTACAACACTCTCCAGAATCAACAAAATGATAAAGGATACAACGGAGACCAGCAGTGCTTCTCCCAGGTGACCGGCCGTAGAAATGGACGTAGCAAGTACATATCCTTGTGCAAATAATTTCATAACCATACGTGTCGTAACGGCCATATTGCCGGCCTTAACTTCAGCAAAATCCTTATATTTCGTGAACAGTGAATCAACATACATCAAGACAAACAGCAAAACCGAACCAGATCCGGTCCAGACCAGCATCGCCAAAATGTTCAAATCCATTTACACAGCCCCCACATATCAACATGAACCGCATTTAAAAGCGAAGGAGAAATACTCTTCTCCTCCGCTGGTTAACCCTGCTGACAACCAAGGTATTAGTTCTTATTATCGTACTGTTTCATCAATGCTGCGAGTTCGTCTTCAACAGCCTGATCTTTACCCAACTTCTCGAACTCATCATCCAAAGATTTTCCTTTGGATGACATTTCGTTACTTGCTTCGGCCTGTGCTTCCATCTGCATCATTTTCTCTTCCATACGCTTCATACCAGCACTTGCAGTATCAGAGCCAAACCCATTCAACGCTTTGTTGATTTCCGTTTGGGCTTTTGCTGCATTGTAACGGGCTACCAGAGTTTCGCGTTTGTTCTTCATTTGAGTCAGTTGCTTACGCATCTCGTCGAGCTTGCCACGCAGGTTATCCGCAGAAGCCTTGTTTTGGTCATAGCTGGTTTTGTACTCAGCCATCTTCTCTTCAGCAACCTTTTTCTCTTCCAGGGCACGTCGAGCCAAATCCAGATTCTGAGCACGTGCCGCCGTATGCGCCTGCTCTTCACGTTTCTTCACAAGAGCTTCCTGCTCTTCGAATAACTGCTTGAATTTCTTCTCAATGGCGATCTGTTGAGCTACTGCTTTCTCCGCATCTTCCAGATCCTCTTGCATGTCACGGATATATTGGTCCGTCATCTTGATTGGATCTTCCGCCTTGTCAATAATGGCGTTGATGTTAGACATAGTTAAATCACGCAAACGTTTGAAAATGGACATTATGTTATTCCTCCTAGTCGATATTACATCGTATATAAACATACATACGTAACAATCTACAACTCGTTTCAATTTTAGCAAATAAAATCAAAACATTGAATGGTTCTTATGTCAGGAAGATCGTTTATCTTTGTTCAGATGATCCTCCATCAACCTCTCTGCAGTCTGCACGATTTCGTCGATCTGCATCCGCGTGATGGAATCAAAATGGATACCCATGATCACCGTAACGGTTACTTTCAGCTGCAAGGCAGCCTTTCGGGCAAGCCGCTCACACAGCTCTTGTTCTTTATGCCCAGGAATATGTACTGTCGTCCCGCTTACGCGCTCATGATCCACGTAGAACGTGGCTACGGCGCCAATATGCGCCTTTCCTCCGGTAACGAGAAAAACCTTATCTTCTCCTGCTTCAATCACCTGTAAACGTATGGATTTCAAATCATATGTACTCATACCCATCCACCTATCCTTTTCTATATGTTATATATGGAGGAATTATGGCTGTCATGAGCTAAATCGGCAATGAAACTTCTCACACTGCGCATATTTTATGGAGACCCCGGGCATACCAAGGAGAACGTCATTTTGGAAAAGGAGGCCGTTATTATGCGCGTACGCCTCATTATGCTAATGGTTATCGTTATTTTTCTCGGAGGATATCATGCTCCAGTTTCATCGCGGGACGTTTCAAGCCCGCCAAGTGAATCCGTATCAGGTTCGGATTCTGCGGAAGAAGAACAACTGACATTGGGACAATTACGTCAAAAATATGCCGATACGTTTAAAACCAATGGTCCTTCAACCAAGAAGGTTGCACTGACTTTTGATGATGTACCTGATCCACGGTTTACTCCACAAGTACTGGATGTATTGAAGAAGTACAATGTCAGAGCTACATTCTTCATCGTGGGTAGTCGTGCTGAGAAACATCCGGATCTGGTGAAACGCATTGTTAAGGAAGGGCATATGGTTGGTAATCACAGCTACAATCATCCTGAATTCAGTAAGCTGTCGATGAATGCCTTTCGCAAACAAATTTTACATACCGGGGATATTATTCAACGTTTGGCGGGTTATACGCCCAAGATGATTCGGCCACCTTATGGAGACATTAATGAAGAACAGCTGAGATGGGCTGCCAAACAACACTATAGCATTGTGAACTGGAACGTAGACTCCCTGGACTGGAAAGGCCTTTCAAAGGAACAGGTGAAAGATAACATCCTGTCTGCCGTGAAACCTGGCTCCATCGTTCTGCAACATGCTGGAGGCGGTGTAGGGTCAAACCTGAACGGCACGATTAAGGCTTTGCCTGAAATTATTGAGGAACTACGTAATCGGGGATATGAACTGGTCACCTTGGACGAAATGCTGGGATTGCCAAAGGCCAAAGATTAGGATGACCGTGATAACAAATAATGAGAATATTAAAAGGGTGCTGTTCAATCGCGAATTAGCGACTGGCAGACACCCTGTTTGAATTCATTTTAAATGTTATTTTCTCTCTACTTCAGAATGTACAGCTCGATATCCTGAAATCCAAATGTGCTTACGGACTGTTTGCTACCCGGGATGAAGATATCAATCCGGTGACCTTTGATTGCACCGCCCACATCACGTGCTGTGGCTACAAAAGCTTGTTTTGGCAATCCTGGATGGCTGTGACCAGTTACCAGTACTTTGGTTCCGAGTGGAATTACACTTGGATCAACTGCAATTGTGCCCAGTTCAAGGTCATTTCCGAAATAATCGACTGCACCCCATCCTCCATTTTCAGACGGATCTGCAGAGTATGCCGTTGCTTTTACGTTCACAGCTTTGCTGTAATCGAATGTCTTACCCCAGGCTTGAACCACTTTGTTATCTGCGTTAACGTCCAAACTTGCTGTGGTAACCGTTTTGGCTGGGGTCTTGCTCTCCGTTGCCGCAGCGGCTGCAACATTGTTTGCCTTACCGGGAATCGTAATTTTCAAACCACCATAAATATTGTAAGCCGAAATATCGTTGTTTGCTTTAACCAACGTGTTGAGTGCTACTCCATATTGTTTTGATAAGGTGTAGAAGGTATCCCCTTCTTTGGCCACATGAACTGAATCGGCGTGAGCCGGAACGGCTTGAATGAGCATTGCTGTTGTCATTAATGCTACTGCTGTTTTGGCTATACGTTTCTTGTTAATCATGGTCTTCCTCCCTCATTGTGCCTGCGAAGTTAGTTGTCGGATTCGGATGAGGAGCCACCCTATAGGTTCTTCGTTACATTTGAAATGTTATGTACCCAATTCACCCCAAGCAGTGTGCTGTTGATCTTCCCCCTGCACAATCTGCATCGTTACATCCCCCGCACTCCCTATCCGGAAGTTTCGGCAGAGTTCAATATATCACAATTTTGTAACCTGAACTTGTAGTAATTCTTACCAGATGGTTTTTAGCATGTAAGCATTTGTAAGAATACTGGTTAATTCAGAAAATTTGGTTGACCCGATTCCTTTACATTTGGTAACAGAATAGTTACTTTTCCGAATCCATACGTCATTATTATCCATAAAAAATAGCGTTACCGACTCGAAGTCAGTAACGCTATTTGATCAACCATTTAACATTTAGAGTACTTTCGCAAGAAAATCACGTGTACGTGAATTTTTTGGAGCTCCAAACACCTCATCAGGTGTTCCCTCTTCCACAATAACCCCGCCATCCATGAACAGGATTCGGTCTCCCACTTCACGTGCAAAACCCATCTCATGCGTTACGATGACCATCGTCATCCCGCCTTCTGCAAGACGTTTCATGACATCCAGCACTTCGCCGACCATCTCAGGGTCCAGTGCCGACGTAGGCTCGTCAAACAGCATCACATGCGGCTGCATGGCCAATGCTCTAGCAATGGCGATCCGCTGCTTCTGTCCACCAGACAGCTGATTCGGGAATGCATCTTTTTTATCGTACAAGCCTACGGTGTTAAGCAGATCAGCGGCAATTTTCTCCGCTTCCTGAGTGGATTGTTTCTTTACTTTAATCGGAGCAATCGTAATGTTTTGCTCTACCGTTTTGTGTGGGAACAGGTTGAAGTGCTGGAACACCATGCCCATTTTCTCACGAGTTGCGTTAATGTTATGCTTGGGGTCCGTGATTGACACGCCTTCAAAATCAATCTCTCCTGAGGTAGGCTGTTCCAGCAGGTTCAAACAACGCAAGAACGTACTTTTACCTGAACCGGAAGGACCGATAACCACGACAACCTCACCTTTGCCAATCGTCACGTTTATGCCCTTAAGCACATCGTTATTTCCATAAGATTTGTGTAATTGTCTAACGTCTATCACTTGCACTCAACTTCCTTTCCAGTCGTCCCAGCAGCTTGGACAAAATGAACGTCATTACAAAGTAGATGGCTGCTGCAATCAAAAATGGACTCAAGCCTTGGTACGTAATGTTCTTGACTACACTTGCCTGATACATAATATCCACCATACCGATAACGGAGATAATGGAGGATTCTTTGATGATAGTTATGAATTCATTACCGATCGCTGGTAATACAGCTTTGAAGGCTTGTGGCAATATGATATAACGCATCGCGGCGCCTCTTCCCATACCTAATGAACGCGCTGCCTCCAACTGACCACGATCCACACCTTGGATACCTGCACGGAAAATCTCCGCCAGATAGGCACCACTATTGATTGAAAGTGTAATGATACCTGCCTGAAGTGCAGTGAAGTTAATGCCAAAGCTCAGAGAAAAACCATAGTAAATAATCATCAATTGTACCAGCATCGGTGTGCCACGGATCACTTCAACGTATGCCGTACCGATCCAGCGCAAGATTGCAGCATCATGCAAACGGAACAAACAGATGATCAATCCAATAATTACCCCGAAGATAACCCCAAGTGCAGACAACAGAAGTGTGTATCCTACACCTGTAGCATAGAAACTTTTGTACTCCCAGAATACTTGGAAAATATTTTGTGATTTGTTCGCTTTATCCGCCATCAAGAGGCTGGCGTCCGTCACCATCTGATTGATTTTATCTTCGCTTTTCAGTCGCTCCAGTGTTCCATTTACTGCAGCTAGCAGCTCGGTATTACCTTTACGAATCCCGATTGCCGCTTCTGCTTGCTCTTCGTCCGGAACAGCAGCAGCAAGTCCAATGATATCGTCCAGATAACCTGCAGCAACGGTATCTTCAACGATTGCCGCATCAATGCGTTTTGTTTGCAGTTGAAGCACGATATCCGAGATTTTATCCAGCGCAGTAAGCTTCGCCCCTGGAATACTCTGTCCGATCGTTTCCTGAATGGAGCCTTTCTGAACGCCAATCTTCGCATTTTCAAGTTCTGCCATAGTTGGATATTTGTCTTTATCCACATTTCGAACCATAATCACTTGTTTTGATTTATAATAGGTGTCGGAAAAATCGATACTTTTCTTCCGCTCATCCGTCGGCGTCATACCTGAAATCACCAGATCAACACGCCCGCTCTGCAATGAAGGCAGGAGACCGTCGAAGCCCATATCCTCAATCACAAGCTCAGCGCCAAGATCTTTGGCAATCTCTTTGGCGATCTCAATATCGAAGCCAACGATTTCATCTTTGCCATTAATCACTTTATGGAATTCATATGGTGCAAAATCGGCACTTGTACCGAGCACCAGCTTTTTACTGCTTGAATTATCTGTAGTTCCACTTGCAAGTGCCACAGGAACGGCAGTCGTCAGCAGAATAACAAAGGTCAACAGCATCATGGTGTAACGACTTATTAATTTCAACCTTTTTCTCTCCCCTTACAATACTTTGTATGCTTCTCATGTTGATGACTGAGTCATTATAAAGTACAATGCATGATTATGCAATGCATTTTGACATTACAAATCTTGACTTGTTTCTGAAAAAATAAAGCAAACATGATATAATCAATGAATTATTTTCATTTTTGCATAAGGAGTTTACTAATGACAGCTAACAAATCACAAATTCTGACGGTTATTGATCAATATGCTTCCCGTTTTAAAGCCATTTCATCATATATCGGTGCCAACCCCGAACTGGGAAATGAAGAGTATCTCGCTTCTGCCCGTTTGAAAGAAGAACTGCTCTTCCACGGTTTCACTGTAGAGGCTCCAATCCTAAGTCTGGAGACAGCCTTTATCGGAACCTATTCAGCCGCCAAACCCGGCCCTACCATTGCTTTATTGTGCGAATATGACGCCTTGCCGGAGATCGGTCACGCTTGTGGTCACCATCTGATCTGTATGATGAGTCTTGGGGCCGCTGTTGGGCTAAAATCTATTCTGGATGAAGTAGGTGGAACCATTAAAGTGTTTGGTACCCCCGCTGAAGAGACACGTGGTGCCAAAGTTCCGATGGCTGAAGCAGGTTTGTTCGATGACTGTGACGTCGCTCTCATGGCGCATCCATATTATGCCTACGAAAAGTCAGGCAGCTCGCTGGCTATTGATGCTGTGCAATTTGAATTCCATGGCCGATCTTCACATGCTGCTGCAAGTCCGCACGAAGGCATTAATGCTCTTGATGCCGTCATTCAAACGTTCAACGGAATCAATGCATTCCGGCAACAAGTGAAAAGCACCGTTCGGATTCATGGTGTGATCAACAACGGAGGTCAGGCAGCCAATATCATTCCTGACTATGCTTCTGCGCAATTTTATGTACGGGCAGCAACTCGTAAAGAACTGAATATCCTCACAGAACGTGTGATTCAGATCGCTGAAGGTTCTGCTCTCCAGACAGGATGCAAGCTGGTGACATCCAACTATGAAACGTCCTATGACGAGATGGTTACCAATGAAGCATTCTCAGCTGCGTTTAGTCAAAATCTGATGGAACTTGGGATCCCGCAAGAAGAGATTGTGAGTGGTAATGATCACGGCTCTATGGACATCGGTAACGTTTCCCTGAAATGTCCTGCAATTCATCCCTACATTCGTGTTGTAGACGAGGTGCATACACTGCACTCCATAGCCTTCCGTGACCTTGCACTTCAGGAGCGTGCGCTGGATGGCATGATTCTGGGAGCCAAGGCACTTGCAACAACAGCCTATGACGTACTGAGCCAGCCAGAGCTGCTTCAAACCATCCGCACGGAGTTCGAGCAAGCTATTCGCTAAAATTTACTTTCAACATGTTATATAGGGGTGCCCTGAACAATCTTGAATTCCAAGTTGTTCAGGGCACCCTTTTTTCTAAATTAGCTGTAAGTATATTCAGCACAAAGCTGGAAATGCTGTGAAAGAAACCTTTGAAAACGATGAAAATAATACATTTTATTACAGTAAATGTGATTCGTTTGCTGGCTAACTTGGTTAATTATAACTATAAGTGCGTGTTCAAAAGACCGGTTTTCAGTACCGAGAAGATGGGATGAAGCGGTCTTTTGAACAACCTCTATAACTCATCCTATATTCAGGAGGTGCTGTCATGCTGCTCGAAGCCATGTATCATGTTCCTCGTGACAAATGGGCTTATGCTTATAATTCGTCTACCATACATCTGCGCGTACGAACCAAACGTAATGATGTGCACTACGTGACTGCACTGACCGGAGATAAGTACGATTGGAACGGAACATACAAGGAAATTCAATTGGAGAAGGCTGCTTCTGATAACATGTTTGATTATTGGGAGGCTGCCGTCAAGCCACAATTCAAACGTCTCACTTATATATTTCGGATAACTGCCGGTTCAGAAGATGTTTTTCTTGCGGATAACGGAATTCATTATGAGACCCCCTATCCAACTGGAGGATATTATGAGTTCTCGTATATACATGAAATTGATGTGTTTAAGGTGCCCGAGTGGGCCAAAGAAGCCGTCTTTTATCAGATCATGACGGAACGGTTTGCTAATGGAGATCCTAAGCTGAATCCAAAAGAAACGCATGACTGGGGTGGCAAACCTGAGTTGGACAATTATTTTGGTGGAGATCTGCAAGGTGTGCTGGATCATCTGTATGACTTAACTGAACTTGGCGTGAACGCCATTTACTTTACCCCGTTATTCCAGGCCAATTCCTACCACAAATACGACACGATTGATTATAAAAAAGTCGACCCCCATTTCGGTGATAATGCCTTGCTTAAACAATTGACAGAAGAATGTCATCGCCTGGGTATACGTGTCATGCTTGACGCGGTGTTTAACCATTGCAGCGAAGACTTCCCTCCTTTTCAAGACGTTCTCCAGAATGGAAAAAACTCTAAGTATGCCGATTGGTTCCACATCAATGAATATCCGGTTCAGATCAAGGATGGTATACCAACCTACGATACATTTGGGTTCTATGGCAACATGCCCAAGTTCAATACAGCCAACCCTGAGGTTAAGGCATATCTACTTGATGTAGCTGAGTACTGGATCAAGGAAATTAAGCTGGATGGGTGGCGTCTGGATGTAGCAAATGAGGTGGACAACCACTTCTGGCGTGATTTTCGCAAGGTCGTTAAGGCAGCGAACCCTGAAGCCTATATTGTTGGTGAAGTATGGAGCGACTCCTTGACCTGGCTTATGGGAGATCAATTCGATTCCGTCATGAATTATCCATTTGCCGACAAAGTGCTTCAGTTCTTCTGTGGTTCAATGGATGGTTATAACTTTGCCAACGAGATGGGTTCACTGATTATGCGCTATCCGCAACAAACCAACGAAGTGATCTTTAATATGCTGTGCAGCCACGATACCCCACGACTGCTCACCCGGTTAGGAGAAGACAAACGCCGTTTAAAGTTGTCGGTTGTATTTCTTTTCACCTATATCGGTACACCTTGTATCTTCTACGGCGACGAAGTTGGGATTAGTGGTGATGCTGACCCGGATTGTCGAAAATGTATGGAATGGGACCCGGCCAAGCAAGACAGAGAATTGTATGATTTCTATCGTCTGATGATTGATTTACGCAAAAGCAATGAAGCCCTGCGCAAAGGACGCTTCCGATTCCTCAAGGCTGATCACAATGATCCCTGTATCGTCTACGAGCGTGTGGATGACAACCTTCACTTTACCGTGTGGATGAACAATACACCTCAAGATCGAACGCTCTCTCATCCTATGGAAACAAAAGACTGGAAAGACGCATTAACTGAAGAGCCTGTGTTTCCAACCGATGGAATGATGAATATTAAGCTTGACCCCTATGGGTACCGCATTTTGTATAGACAGCTTGATCCGACAACCATCCAACACTGCTGAGGTTTAAATTCTGAACAGTCATATAAAAGAAAAGAAAAACACTTCCACCGTCTCAGATGATACTTCATTCTGAACTTTGGAAGTGTTTTGTTTATTTGATTAAAAAAGCCACAGCAAAAATGCTGTGACTCATTCAGGATTGCATCAGTTTACAGGGTCAAGTTTGATCCGACGATAAATGTCCATATATTCTTCAGCTGAGACGTTCCAGCTGTATTCTCCGCCCATTGCATTTTTCACAATTTTCTTCCAGTGTTCTGGCTGTTTGTAGATCTCCTCAGCACGCCGAATGGTACTCATCATGTCATGAGCGTTAAAGATTGTGAATGAGAAACCATTCCCTTCTCCAGTAAACTCATTGTATGCCTGCACAGTGTCGTTCAGACCGCCTGTTTCCCTTACGAGAGGCACACTGCCATATCGCAGAGCCAGTAGCTGACTAATACCACATGGTTCGAACCTTGATGGCATCAGGAAGATATCACTGCCTGCATAGAAACGGCGGGATAACCCATCGTTAAACGTGATCTGGGCAGACATTTTGAGCGGATAACGATTAGCGGCTTCACGGAACCAGTGTTCATACATAGGCTCTCCTGTTCCCAGTACCGCGAATTGAATGTCATCATAGTACAGCAATTCATCCAGGATACGGCACACAAGATCAAGCCCCTTAGAGTCCACGAGCCTTGTCACCATCACCATGAGTGGTACATCAGGACGAACAGGAAGTCCAAGTTCCTTTTGCAGCTCAATTTTGTTCTCCGTTTTCTTGGACAGACTTGTTCTGTATTTCACTGGAATTTTGGTGTCCGTTGCCGGGTTGTAACTCTTGGTATCAATTCCGTTTACAATCCCGCTGAAACGATCTCCAAGTGAACTGAGCAGTCCGTCCAGGCCATATCCATAATAAGACGTTTGCACTTCCTGTGCGTATGTTGGGCTTACGGTTGTCACATGGTCAGCATACACAATTCCTGCTTTCAAGAAGTTGACGTTACCGTAATATTCGGCTCCATCCACGGTGAAATATCGATCGTCCAGCTCGAGAATATCACTGAATAACTCATGCGGGAATACCCCTTGATACAACAAGTTATGTATGGTGAATACCGTACGAATATCACTGTAGAATGGATCGTGTCTGTAGTGTGCTTCAAGCACCAAAGGAATCATTCCTGCATGCCAGTCATGACTGTGCAACACGTCAGGCTTGAACTCAATCTGTGGCAACACTTCGAGCACTGCACGGTTGAAGAAGGCGAAACGTTCGCCATCATCCATATAACCGTACACTCCATCACGCCCAAAATAATACTCATTATCCACAAAATAGACTGGAATCCCATCATGAACCAGCATTTCTATTCCACAATAGGGTCTGCGCCAGCCAAGAGGTACATCCGTTGTAATTACGGGCTGTAACGCGTCTTTATACTCATCGGGAATCCCCTTGTACTTAGGCATAATCACCCGCACATCTGCCCCGCTCTTCTTCAAAGCAAACGGGAGAGCACCGATTACGTCAGCAAGGCCTCCTGTTTTGATAAATGGATGTACTTCAGCAGCAGCAAATAGAATATTCATGCCTTTGTCCTCCTCTTCGGTTTGAGCGTGTTGCTTTCATTGTTATTCTTCGTTTTTGAACTGACGGAAGTTATACTCGCAGGTGATT
The DNA here is from genome assembly GCF_037977015.1 of Paenibacillus sp. FSL K6-1122. NCBI lineage: Bacteria > Bacillati > Bacillota > Bacilli > Caryophanales > Paenibacillaceae > Paenibacillus > Paenibacillus sp. FSL K6-1122. Next base: position 4,163,980 of record NZ_CP150272.1, read on the forward strand.
CATCCGTTTTCCGACGTGTGTTCTTTTTTAGTATCACGATGCTAAGCGGAGGCAATACCAATTCGAGACTATGCGGATGCCCATGAAAAGGAATCTTTTCGGTAGGCAGTTGCATATCATTAGTAATGCCTGAACCGCCGTAAACGGAATGGTCACTGTTAAGTACTTCGGTATACATACCGGGACGCATGACACCAATCCGGTAACGCTCCCGCTTGACCGGCTGAAAGTTAATGAGCACAAGGAGTGTATCCGCAGGTTTTTTTCCTTTGCGTACGTATGAAATGACACTCTGGTCCTGATCATCCGGAGTGATCCATTCATAACCGTCCAAGGAATGATCAAGCTCCCACAAAGCTTTTTCGCTCAAGTACAGGTTAGACAGCTCACGCTCAAACTTATGCAAATTGCGGTGACTGTCATAATCCAGCAAGAACCAATCCAGTTGATCCTCATCTTTCCATTCGATGAACTGGCCAAAGTCTCCACCCATAAACAACAGCTTTTTCCCTGGGAAAGTCATAAAATAGCCCAGAAAAGCACGCATGCCGGCAAATTTCTGCTCATAGGTTCCTGGCATCTTGTCGAGGAGCGACTTTTTGCCATGAACAACTTCGTCATGTGACAGAGGTAGCACATAATTTTCAGCAAAGGAGTATACGACCGGGAAAGTCAGCAAATGATGTTTGGAAGGACGCTCATGAAAATCAGATTCCATGTAATCAAGCGTATCGTTCATCCAGCCCATGTTCCATTTGTAGTTGAAACCCAGACCACCTTCATCTACAGGTAAAGTCACCATTGGCCATGCACTGGATTCTTCAGCCATCATCAATGCATAAGGGAAATACTTGAACACCGTCTCATTCAGCTGCTGCAAAAAGGCTACAGCTTCCTTGTTCTCAAGACCACCTTCATCATTGGTACGATATTGTCCTGGCTGCTTCTCAAAATCAAGCCGTAGCATACTCGTAACCGCATCAACACGGAGTCCGTCAAAATGATACATCTCCATCCAATATAATGCATTGGAGATCAGAAATGAACGAATCTCAGGTTTCGAGTAGTCAAAGCTAAGTGTGCCCCAGCCCGGCTTCTCTGCTAACATCGGATCTGCATACTCATACAAAGGCGTACCATCAAACATACGCAACCCATGAGCGTCTTTGGCAAAATGTGCAGGTACCCAATCCAGCAATACGCCAATCCCGGCCTGATGTAGTGTATCCACTAGATACATCAGATCTTTTGGATGCCCATAACGACTGGTTGGCGCATAAAACCCTGTGTTTTGGTAGCCCCACGAAAGGTCATATGGATGCTCACTGAGGGGCATCATTTCAACATGTGTATATTTCATTTCTAATAAGTAAGGAACAAGCAAATCAGCCATCTCGCGATAACTATAGAGGCTTCCGTCTTCTTTGCGCTTCCAGGTTCCCATGTGCATTTCGTAAATATGTAGAGGTTTGTTATACATGGCACGTTGTTTGCGTCTCCAGGCTCCATCATTCCATTTGTACCCTTCGATTGAACTGGTGACAGAGGCTGTCTGAGGTCGAACCTCTGCTTGAAACGCATATGGGTCCGCTTTGAGCAATTCTGTTCCATCTTCCGTTAATATACGGAACTTGTATAAAGTTCCTTCGCTGATTTCCGGAAAAAAACGACTCCAAAATCCTGATTCGGGTATCTTATATAAAGGTTCCTTTTCGCCTTTCCATTCATTGCGGTCCAGAGCCAGTCCTACTTCTACGGCATTTGGTGCCCATACGGTAAAGCGATACCCCCGAAGGCCATCGCAAGTCTCAGGCTGCGCGCCCAACATTCGATAACTGTGATGAAGGTTACCTTCATGAAATAAATAAATATGCTCCGGCAATATGTCCGGGTGTGCTAACGGTTGAATGGCCAAGAGATCACCTTCTTCTCAAGAAAATAGATATAACAGTAACCATTACCCCAGTCTAGCCAAGTTGAAAAGAAAAATGCGGTGGTTTAGAAAATGTTGTCTTTTTTCTGAATTTTTACAGTAACAATCGTTTCATCTGCTCTACTTTGCGTTAATGATGTACTACAATGCACAATATTTTGGGAGGGAAACGATTATGTTTAATAAAGATTGCATCGCTATGCTGTTGGCGGGAGGAGAAGGGAAGCGATTAGCCCCTTTAACCTCGAGTATCGCAAAACCCGCTGTACCGTTTGGCGGGCACTACCGGATCATCGATTTTCCTCTCAGTAACTGCGTAAACTCAGGGATCGATACTGTAGGAGTATTGACGCAGTACCAAGCGGAATCTTTACACGATCACATCGGTGGAGGAGAACCATGGGGACATGGCAACTCAAGTGAGGCAGGAATATCCTTGCTTCCATCTTATCATACAGGAAATGACGAATACTTGGGAACGGCGGATGCTATTTATAAAAATATCGACTATATTGATCAACAAAACCCCGAAAATGTTCTAATTTTGTCGGGTGACCATATTTATCATATGAATTATCGCGATATGTTGGAGGCTCATCAAGCCAATAATGCCGCAGCAACGATTTCAGTTATGGAAGTTCCATGGGATGAAGCACATCGCTTTGGGATCATGGCTGCCGATGCTGATTTGCGTGTAACCGAGTTTGCCGAGAAACCGGCTGAACCAAAAAGTAATCTTGCTTCAATGGGCATTTACATGTTCAAATGGGATTATCTGAAACGCCATCTGTTGGAAGATGCCGTTAATCCTGAATCCAGCCATGACTTCGGTAAAGATGTGATTCCTCAAATGTTGAACGAAAATAATCCCCTCTTTGTCTATAACTTTAATGGTTATTGGAAAGATGTAGGTACGGTTAAGAGCCTATGGGATGCACATATGGATCTGTTACACAACGAGGAAGACTGGAGTCTGCAAAAAGAAAACTGGCCGATGTTTACTCGCGACTGGCGCTCCAAGCCAAGTGCTTACAAAGCAAGACATACAAAGATCGAACATGTTACTTCCATGATTCACGACTCTTGTGCAATCGAAGGTCGTTCAGAACGTTCCGTTATCTTCTGCGGTGCAGAAGTGGGTAAAGGCTCTGAGGTTAAAGACAGTGTTGTTATGCCTAACGCACGCATAGGCCGTGGGGTTCACATCGAACGCGCCATCATCGGTGAAGGTGCAATAATCAAGGACGGTGCAATCGTTAAAGGTACAGCAGATGAAATTGTGGTCGTTGGACCTAACGAGATCGTCTCTGCCAAACCGGCTGTCCGTACGCAACCTGTTCGTATGTTGAAAGAAGTATATGAGAAAAGTGGACGCCTGCGCACTGGCGAACTTTCTTCATAATGAAGTAAACATAATATGTAAAAGGCGAGCCTCAGATGGCTCGCCTTTTTTTGGTGTTGATGTTGATATGGATATTATAAAGCGTACATGCTCGATCATCAGGTAGAAAAATCGCTTATCTTTTAAAACCTTAAGACTTTTCTAGATCTGATTTTGTATCGCTTGCATCACTAGCTGTTCGCTCATCTGTGACTTCAGCATCACCAGACGCGGTTACAGACTCTTCTGGACCCATCTCCTCAGCCACAGCCGGTAATGTAACCGTAACGGTTGTACCCGATCCGAGTTCACTTTGCATCGTGATCGTTCCCTCATGCAGTTCTACCAATTCTTGCGTAATCGCAAGACCTAGTCCCGTTCCCCCATTTTGATGATTCACTTGGAAGAAACGGTCCCGTACTTTAATTAAATGTTCTTCACTAATTCCGATACCGGTGTCCTGAACAGCTGCAATGATCTGACCATTCTCCTCTTTGACCGACAAGAAGATCCAGGAATTCTCATGTGAAAATTTGATCGCATTATCCACAACATTCAGGAAGACTTGTTTTAGTCTGTTACCGTCTCCATGGACATTATAAGCACGAGTCTCGTCCGTTTCCAACTTGAGATGGACCTGTTTTTGTTCCGCTTTGGCCCAGACATTCAACATCGTTTCCTGTACAATTTCACGAATGTTGACGGTTCCTTTGACCAGCTTCATCTGATTCTGCTGCAATTTGGAGAAATCCAGCATCTCTTCAACAAGTCCAATCAGTCGTTCGGTTTCCTTGGAGATAATACCCATACCGATACGGGTTTCTTCCGGATCATAACCGCCTGAATCCAGTGTCTCGCTCCAGCCTTTGATACTGGTCAAAGGAGTTCTTAATTCATGTGAGATCGAGGAGATAAAATCATCCTTGATCTGATTACTCCGCACAATCTCATGTGCCATGAAGTTAAGTGTTGATGCCAATTCGCCCAGTTCGTGCTTATAATTCCCTTTAACCCTGACATCCAGCCGTCCTCTAGCCATTTGGGCAGATACTGCGGTGATGTTGTTAATTGGACGTACGATGGAATTTGCCATACCAATACTGATGATCAACACTATAGCAAGCACGCCAACCCCGACGGCAGCGGCGAGTAGTCCCATATTCAACAGCTTTGAATTCACATCTTCAAGTGATGTCAGATATCGAATAACATAAGTATTTTCGCCGCCCAGATCAAACTTGTGTGAAACGGCCATGACAGATTCTCCAGTACCTGGTTGTCTTCCAATCCAGCGTCCCATATCCCCATTCAGAGCCTGCATAATATCACTGGTTTGCAGCACAGCACGGTCAGATTCAAAAGCAGTCGAACTCGCCAATACGCGCCCGTTCAGATCCAAAATTTCCAATTCAGTATTGGACAATGCCAAGTTCACAAGGAGTCTAGACAGATTATTGCCATCCTCCGTAGTATTCTCACGAGCGATCGGCTCGAAAAAGTCCTTTGAATTAGAAATGTGGGTACTAATCGTATTGTAGATACTCTCATAATAATACCTTTGAACTGCCAACATAAATACGAATTCGACCAACAGCAGAGCGAGAAAAACTACAAAGAAATAATGTAGTACGATCTGCCGAGTAATGCCTTTTTTAATCATTGCTCCCGGCCCTTCCATTTGTACCCGTGACCCCATACAGTCTGCAGGTATTCGGGCTCGGAAGGATTGTTCTCAATTTTCTGACGCAGACGACGAATGTTGACATCCACAATTTTGGGATCACCCATGTACTCTTTTCCCCATACGTGATCTAACAATACATCGCGGCTGAGCGGTGTATTTTCTTTTTCCAGGAAAAACTGAATCAAGGAAAACTCCGTTGGAGTCAATTCAATCGCTTCATTCTGTTTCTTGAATTGCTTCGAGATCAGGTCCAGTGAAAATGGCCCGGACTGGAACGTAACCTTTGCCGCAGTTTCCCGATGCACGTTCACCCGGCGTAACAATGACTGAATACGTGCAATCAACTCTGTTGGGCTGAAAGGCTTGCTGACGTGATCATCTGCACCAACGGAGAGTGCGTACACTTTATCCTGTTCCTGCACTTTCGCTGTCAGAAAGATGATGCCCAGACGTTCATTGGTTTCACGGATGCGTCGACACACCTCAAATCCATCAATACCTGGTACCATAACATCCAGCAGAGCCAGATCAATATCCGGTACTGTCTGCAGTATGCGAAGCGCTTCATGACCGTCACCCGCTTCAAGCACTTCGAATCCGTTTCTCTTTAAATTAATCACTATAAAACTGCGGATGGATTCTTCATCCTCAAGAATAAGTACTTTACTCATTAAGTTCTCCCTTTCTATTCAGCTGAGAAGTATTGCTCAGTGCATCTTTACCCGCCTCTGATTGTGCTACCCGTGAAGCAATAACCCGATCTTTGGTACGCGTAATTTCCTTCCAGCTTTTACCCTTCTCCTGTTCCCACTTGGAAAGGGTGAAATATTTGATCTCTGCTACGGTTTCGTCCGTATCAATCATTTTAAATCGAATATATTTTTCCTTCTCCGATTTGGTGTCAATAGTGATCTTACCGTACCACTCTGGCTTGAGATTTAGATGGAATAAATCAGCATCATCTCGGAATTGGAATGAGACAAATTTCTTGCTATCTTTGCCATCCCACTGATAATAGGTGTAAAACCACAACCGAGAGTCAAATACGTAATGCTCCCAACCTTTTGGAGTCTCTTTGAGCCCAAACTCAATAATACCATCATTATCAACATCACCGCTTAAAATTTTGTCATCTCTATACGTTTGATCCGGTGATTTGAAAGCATTGACTAACTTGTTATCTTTAACATACATAATTTGCGAGAAGGAACTCCGATCATCCAGCTCGGCATCCAGTACAATGCCCATCTGTCCTTTGGCAATCTCTCCGCCCAGAGCATTATAAACTTCTTTAACGGTATAATCGGTCTGCACCCGATCAACTTCCTTGAAGCTGCCATCTTCGTACTGGTATAACGCAATCGTTGCAAAACCGCTGTTGTTCAGCGAAATGATAACAAAATCACTTTTACCATCTCCGCTCAAATCCAGCGTGTTCCCCTGCGCATCATCAATGATATATTGATTATACGGAACTCCACCCAAGACCTGCTCCAGTGCCCCGCCCTTGTAGGAATATGCAGTCAGGGCTTTCTGCTCCTGCAGGCTTACACCAAGAATAATATCCGGATTTCCGTCATTCGTAATATCCAATACTTTAAAGGATTGCAACTCATTTCCCGGCACATCAAATGTAAGTTTTTTAACCCATGTGCCTCCCTGCTCTTCCAAAATCATGCCATGGATTCGCACATTCTCATTTGGTGTCTCATAAAAAACAATCGCTTCCCGAGTTCCATCCCCATTCAGGTCTTCCACCCGAATCATGCTGGTATTATTCATATCCTTGGGACGAATCAATGTACTCTCTGGCGGCAGTTTAACCTGAACCACGTTGTACAGTTTCTCCTTATCGGTGGACATCATTGGTTTTCTCATCAAACCCTTGGGGTCACTTATGACTGTGCATCCGCTTAGAACAGAACCAAGCATAATCGCCATAGTTCCTGCTGCTACAAAGCGTCCCCACCGTGAATTAAACAATCTCATCACTCTTTTCAATAGTTTAAATCTGGTTTTTTTCTTGCTGTGTCAGTCTTCGTCCACGAATATCAAAAGCAATCTTGCCTTCTGCCAATCCCCAGATCCGTGTGGCATGTTTCTCAGCAAGCTCAATAGGCAGCACTGCAATGACTGTTGCACGTTCTTCTTCACATAATTTGCGCAGCGTTTCCAGCACCGAATCTGCTGTGTGAGGGTCAAGACCAATCACTGGTTCATCGGCCAAAACGACTTTGGCACCATGAGCAAGTGCTCTTGCAATAGCAACACGCTGCTTCTCACCACCACTGAGCTTCTCTGCTATTTGATGTGCTTTATCAAGTAATCCCAATCCTTCGAGATAATCCATAGCACCCATATAATCATCGGAACGTACCATACCGGTTACCATTCTCCATACGGGAGTCTGACCCGATCGTCCGATTAATACATTTTTAAGAGCCGTACGTCTAGGAAATAATTCTGGATTTTGTTCCAAGTATGCCCATTCCCGTTTGATTTTCCGTTTTCCGGACCAGCCTTCTTTCAAAATCTCGGCGCCATCCACCGTAAATCGGCCTGAATCCCATTTCTCCATCATAGCCAGACATTTGAGCAGCATGCTTTTTCCGCTACCGCTTGAACCAACTACAGCTATCATTTCACCCTGTTGCATATCAAATCGAATATCCCGCAGAACGGGAACGCGGTCCACGCCAACGGATTTACTCAAGTTCTCTACTCTGATCATCGCGATGTCTCCTCTTGTCCATGTTTTTCCCTACCACTAGTGTACTCGGAAATGGACATCAATTTCCATGCGAACACCAGCTTCTATTTTAACACAGATTCGAACTCAGGTTTACGACGAAATAATATACCTGCCAAGCCGAAAAGAAGGTACAGGATTCCGAGCAAGGTGAACATGCTTCCGGGTGAAATCCAGTTGATCATCTGACCACCCAGATTCGGTCCAATAATACTTCCAATCGTGAAATGAAAGGATGCCACAACGTTGGCTGCAGGCAGCAAAACCTTAGGCAAAATGTCTGCGGCATAGGCCAGGCCCAGTGAGAAAAAGGAGCCGACCAGGCCGCCTGCGATTGTTAACAATACAAGCGTCCACCAGAAATGCGTACCTGCGACTGGAACCAGCATGAAGATGATTCCCCCGCTGATGCCCGCAAACATCAATATCTTCTTACGCCCATATCGGTCACTCAACATTCCGAGAGGTAATTGAAGGAACAAACCTCCAATCCCGATAAAAGGAAGCAACGACGAAATCTGATTGGTATCGAATCCAATACGTAGCCCATACACGGGGAAGTTACTATTCATACCCGCTTCCATATATCCGTATAAGAGTGCCGGTAAAAGTGCATACCAGGCCCATGTCAGACTACGACGGAAGCGACGTTCCGGCAGTTGGCCATGCTCTGCTTTTTCCGGTTTCGTATCTGGAAGCTTCATTAATACCAGTATAAGCACTGCTGCAATACAGATGAACAAGACCCAGAAAGGGACAGCATCACCGAAGCCAAGCAGCTTAATTCCCAGCGGACCAATACTGAATCCCAGACCGTAGGACATGCCATAGAGTGATATGTAGCGTCCACGTTTTTCAGGTGCAGTAACAAGCAGTACCCATAGTTGAGCCGCATAATGAAGTGCGCTGTCTCCTATTCCAACGATCAGACGCAATATGAACCATATTTTAATATCTGGTAAATACGGAAATAGTATTAAAGGGACCATGACTAATATCAGGCCACCTACAATCAGCTTTTTGAACCCTAATGCTCCCAATAACCGTTCCGCAACGAGAGTCATGGCAAAAGAGCCAATGTACAACGCGGCGGCGTTTAATCCGTTTAAACCTGGTGAAACCCCTTTTTGCTCCAAAAAAATCGAAAGCACAGGCAGCAAAAGCCCCTGACTTATTCCCGCCACCACAATAACCGTAATCAAAATGAGATAGTTGGCTGTCGAGTGTGATAGTTTGGGACGAGTAATCGATGACACGAATTCATTCCTCCTGCGAGCACACAAAGAAAAATCGCCATCGCTGACGACTTTTGTATGGTATACATATGGTTTTAAACTGCTATTCTTGAATCAGGGCTTTGCCCCGGACTTGAACATTATAGTGGACAACGCCCTGCAAAACAAGCCATAATAGAGGTTGTTCAAAAAGTTCACTTTTGATTACGAATCATGCCTAGTGGCATCATCAGCTTCGAAGATGAATTTCAGCCGAAATGTCCGTTGCTCACGTAGTTTTCCTACGCTCCGCTACTCCATTTCCATCTTCTTGGTACTGAAAACCAGACTTTTTGAACACGCACTAATCGTACTTAAGTCGCTGCGTACATTTAGATGTGACGGGAGGATTCTGCAACATTATGGCTTATCATGTGAAAATTGATGTTTCACCGATATATGAAATGCTTAACAGCTTTCTAGTTTATGTCACGAAAAAATGGATTCAGCATCTGGATATTGGTCCTGAATGGATTCTGGAAGTGGAAGGCAAACTAAGTTCCAATGTACGAGCTGCGCTCGCACCTGCTGCCACTTGGCCTTTTGATGATTTTGATGTTTTGTTTGCATGGGCAGCCTATCAAAATGATACATCGGAGAATCGTGATTTCCTGGACATGCTTGCCGGAATGGCAGCGGAAGACCTGTTTGCCCGTGTGTCTCCTCTTCTGCCGGCTCTTACAATAGAAGAATCTACGCGCATTCGGAACAGCTATGTCCCATTATTGCGACTATGGGATGAACACTACTGTCAGAATATGAGCGAAGATCAGCGTGTGTGGCTGGAAGAAGATGCCGAAGAAAAACGCATTTTGCTTGATAAAATGGGACCTGAACTTCTTATTGAATATGCTACAGCCGGTGTTCTTGTTGAACCGATGCCTGGACTGAACGAAGTCATCCTCTTCCCAACGGTGCACAATCGTCCTATTAATATGTACTGCTTCTATGAGGGTATGATGATCATGCAGTATCCCGTAGATGCACCTGAAGAGAACGAAGACCAGCCGCCAACATGCCTTTTACGTTTCACCCATGCGCTGGCTGATCCCGAAAGACTTCGCCTGCTTCGTTACGTATCAGATGAACCCAAATCCCTCGCTGAGATGTGTGAAGAATTGGGTAAAGACGAAGACACGGTCAAAGACCAGGTAATGGCGCTACGCATCGCAGGTCTGCTACGGACCCATCTGCTCGGAAGTAACCGTAAAGAGAAATACAGTATTCGGCCGGATGGCGTATCTGAATTGAATATGTTCCTGGAATCCTATATTCGCATTTAATTTAGTTGAATCATTGTGGATTTACTGGCTACAAGGAGTGAGTTAGATCATGAAAATAATGAAACAACATATTTTGTTTGACCTTGATGATACACTCGTATATTGCAACAAGTACTTCAACCTGATTTTGGGAGAATTCTTTGAGAATATGCAAGAGTGGTTTGATGGACATTCTCTGACAACACAAGAGATTCGGGAAAAACAGCTGGAGATCGATGTAACCGGAGTGAACAAGCTTGGTTTTGCGAGTCATCATTTCCCGCAATCCCTGATTGATACCTATCGTTATTTCTCCGGCAAGTTCGCCAGATTAACCTCTCCCAGAGAAGAATCTTATCTGAGCAAGTTGGGTATGAGTGTGTACGATCAGGAGGTTGAACCCTACCCTCATATGGTTGAAACGCTTGAGAACCTCAAAGGTGCTGGACACTCCCTCTACTTATATACCGGCGGCGAAACCGTGATTCAGCAGCGCAAGATTGATCAGATGAAACTCTCGGCTTATTTTGATGATCGGATCTATATCCGACAACACAAAAACGTCGAGGCACTGGAAGGCATTCTGTCTAATGGTCCGTTTGATCGTCGTGCAACCTGGATGATTGGCAACTCACTACGCACAGATATTATGCCTGCTGTAAAAGCCGGAATTCACAGCATATATATCAAACAACCGAATGAATGGCAATACAACATCGTAGAACTTCAGCCTAATCCGGAAACGTCGATGTATACCATCACTGCACTGGAAGAGGTACCAAAAGTCATACACGAAAATATACAACAGCAGCAACAGAAAAGGACCCTTGGATAAGGGTCCTTTTGCTGTATGTTAACTGTTAACTAAGATCAAGCATCCTGCTTCTCGCCAGATAATTTGCCTGTTACTACGTCCTGCAAAATAATACGCGCTTTCACCGTACTCCCGTCTTTTCGTTTGAAAGACAGCACTTGTGTACTGCCCTTCTCAATCAGCGATTTTAACATCGTACTGGTGATTTTTTTGCCTGCATACTCTTTCCAGACCACAAATGAACAGCCTTCCTTGAAACGTGAGCATCCATAACCCTTCTTGCCCTCTATAATCTGACCCGAGCAGCCAGGAGAAGGGCAAGGTGCCAGTAACTCTCTCACTCCAGATGAGCTCGCACTTGAGGACGGCGCCTTGGTGGTCGTGCTTTTCCCACTGCCAACTCTCGATGAAGATGCCGAAGTCTGACGGGACGTTTTTACAGTTGAACCGCCACTAGCCGTCTTGGCTGATGTCCTTGTATTGCCTGCCTGGGTTCTGGCTCCCTTGCCTTTCCCCCTGCCTGCCCGTGAATCTTCTCCAAAAGCATCTGCTGGTGCTGGGGCTTGTACACGCACTTTCTCAATGATGGACAAGGTGAATTTCTTAACGTTCTCCATGAACTTGTCCTGACCCGCCTCACCTTTGGAAATCTGATATAACCTTCTTTCCCATTGCCCGGTCATCTCAGGTGAAGTTAACAGATCTACACCCGCGCGACGAATCAACTCAATAGCTGTTCTGCCTTTGAGCGTTAACTGCATTTTCTTCCCTTGCAGCGTAATGTAACCTACGTTTTTGAGGCGTTCAATTGTAGCCGCACGTGTAGCCGGAGTACCCAGACCACTATCTTTCATCGCATCTCGCAGCTCTTCATTCTCGATCTGCTTGCCTGCACTCTCCATCGCTTTCAGCAATGTTCCCTCGGTATAACTTTTGGGAGGCTGGGTCGCCTTCTCCTTAAACTCACTCTTCGTACATTGAACAGGCAATTCAGGTTGTACAGCAAAAGCCTTGTCCGTCCACTCTTCAGCTTCCTCTTCCTCATTGCCGTTTTTCTTACTCTTCTTCTTGCCTGCACCGCCCTGTTCCTGATCTCCAGAACCGAGAACCACTTTCCATCCGAGGGACAACAGCTCTTTGACAGATGTCTTAAACTGATGTTTCTCCACTTCGGTGAGCACGGTATGTTGCTTATACTCTGCCGGAGGATAAAAATGAGACAAGAAACGTCTGACAATCAAATCATAGATGTTCTGCTCATCCTTGGATAAGGTACCTGGTCGCTTCAAAGTAGGTAGGATCGCATGGTGATCCTCAACCCTGCTCGGATTACATACCCCTTTATTATTCTTATGAACAAGCTCCGGCTTGGCCCCCTGCGCAAGCTCACTATAGGTACCATTTTTAAGCAGGTTTAGTGTTTTGTGCATACCTTCAATATTCTGTTCTGTAACATAGTTGGAGTTTGTCCGCGGATACGAAATCACCTTGTGTTTTTCATACAAGGCCTGTGCGATATCCAGTGTTTTTTTGGCACCATATCCAAACTTGGCATTGGCTTCACGCTGTAAAAGGGTCAGGTCATACAAACGATACGGATACTCCTTCGTCTGCTTCGCTTCGTATTTAGTAATCTGCCCTGTCTTGCCCTTCACACTGGCTGCAATGGCCTCTGCTGCCTCCGCATCGGTCAACTTATCTCCCTGACGCAGTCCCCGGTACTCGACACCTTCCTGCCGAAACCAGGCGGCTACTTCATAAAAGGTCTGTGACTGGAACGCTTCAATCTCGATTTCACGATCGTAGATTAGCGCGAGTACCGGCGTCTGCACACGGCCTACAGACAACAATGCATTATGGCGGGTTGTAAACGCCCGTGAGGCATTCATCCCGATCAGCCAATCGGCTTCACTTCTGGCGCGAGCAGCATGGGTCAGATTTTCAAATTCAGAGGCATCCTTCAGACCATCAAAACCACGTCTAATGCTCTCTGCCGTCAGATCCGATATCCATAAACGCTTTACAGGCTGACGCAGCTTCAATTGCTGTTGTATGAGGGCGAAGATGTACTGACCTTCTCTCCCTGCATCGCAAGCATTAACGATCGCTGAAGCCCGTTTTGCCAGTTCTCCAATCATTTTAAGCTGATCTTTAGTCCACGGATTGGGTACAATCTTGAACTGATCGGGTATGATCGGGAGGTCCGCTATATTCCAGCGTTTGTACTTTGTATCATAGGCATCCGGTTCAGCCAGTCCAAGCAAATGCCCTATCGCCCAAGTGATGATGTAATGTTCACCCTCCAGATACGTGCGATTGTTCTTGGCCTTTGGTTCTATGACGGCGGCAATGGTTCGACCCATGTCGGGTTTTTCCGCTATAACCAGTGTCTTCATCCGTCCATCTCTCCTCCTTCACCGTCCGCATGACGGCAAAAAGGGGCATTCCGCCGACGGAAGCCCCTTGCTTCTGAAACTCATTATATCAGATTTTGGATTCGGGAGCACCTTCCCGAAATGAATTATCCTGCTGCCTGTTCCTTTAATACATGCTTTTGTCTGCACTCTTTGCATACACCCTGGAAATCCAGACGATGATCCGTAACAGCAAAGCCATACTGACGCTCGATTTGTTGTTCCAAACGAAGCAGACCATCTTCCATAATCTCTTCCACTTTACCACATTCTGTACAGATCAAATGATGGTGGTGATGGGAACCGTCTGTACTTCGCAGATCAAAGCGCGCAGCGCCGTCACCAAAGTTGATCTTTTCAACGACCTGAAGGTCACTCAGCAGTTCGAGAGTGCGGTATACGGTAGCCAATCCAATCTCAGGGAACTGCTCCTTAACCAGCAGAAATACTTCCTCTGCGCTAAAATGATCCTTTTCATGTTCAAGCAATACACGTACAGTAACTTCCCGTTGTTGTGTTAACTTATATCCTTTTTCAACCAATTGATTTTTAATGTGAAAGATCTGTTCTGAAATGGACTTGTCCCGGTTACTTGCCATAGCAGGTCGCACCTCCGATTTATATTCATTGAAATTTACTTTTATCGTACGGATTCATGGTTTCAGTTAATCCTTATTTATAATAATTATAATATAATAATAAATCTTTATCACTTAAAAAGCAATGATATTGCTCACACTTACATGAAATATGTAGTCAATTTGGTTAAAATAACAGCAAACAACCCTCGCTGATCGCGAAGGTTGTCATTGATATCTTGTTCTATACTTTTACACCAGAACCGAAGCACCCATCAAGTATTTGTCCACTTCACGAGCAGCCTCACGGCCTTCATTAATTGCCCATACAACCAAGCTTTGACCACGACGCATGTCACCTGCTGCAAATACTTTATCCACATTGGTGTTGTATTTGCCGTAACGTGCCTTAACGTTTGTGCGACGATCTGTTGCAAGTCCCAGTTGCTCTACCAACGTTTGTTCCGGTCCATCAAAACCAATGGCAATCATGGCCATCTGAGCCGGGAATACACGCTCTGTACCTGGAATCGGCTGATAAATCTTGCGACCAGTCTCATCCACAATACGCTCGATCTGTACTGTATGCAATTCTTTGAGGTTCCCCTCATCGTCTCCGACAAATTTCGTTGTCATGATGGAGAACTCACGCGGATCTTGACCAAACAACGCTTTGGCTTCCTCTTGCGCATAATCAAGTGTGTATACGTTCGGGAATTGTGGCCAAGGATTATTAATGCGATCACGCTCCATAGGCGCTTGTGTATGCGTACCGAATTGAGTGATCGTACGACAACCATGGCGCAGCGATGTAGCCACACAGTCAGATCCTGTATCACCGCCACCAATGACGATAATATCTTTATCTTTAGCGGACAGATATTGACCATCTTCCAGATTGGAGTCCAGATAACTCTTAATACTGCCATTCAGGAAATCCATTGCGTAATGAACGCCTTTCAAGTCGCTGCCTTCAATATTGAATTCACGCGGCTTCGTTGCACCACCGCACAATACAACAGCGTCATATTCATCCACCAGTTGTTGTGCTGCAATATCTTTACCAATCTCGGTGTTCGTAATGAATTGAATGCCTTCTGCTTCGAGCAGATCAACACGACGTTGAACTACGTTTTTATCCAATTTCATCGTTGGGATACCGTACATCAGCAATCCGCCGACACGGTCCGAACGCTCATATACGGTTACCGAGTGTCCTGCTTTATTCAACTGAGCCGCAGTAGCTAATCCCGCTGGACCTGAGCCTACCACAGCTACACGTTTACCCGTACGTTTTTCAGGAGGTTGGGGAACGACCCATCCTTCTTCGAAACCTTTTTCAATAATTGCTTCTTCAATCGTTTTGATGGTTACAGGCTGACCGATTAAGCCAACTGTACATGATCCTTCACAAGGAGCTGGACAGACGCGACCTGTAAACTCTGGGAAATTATTCGTTTTGTGAAGGCGCTCAAGTGCTTCTCTCCACAGTCCGCGATATACAAGATTATTCCATTCTGGAATCAGGTTATGCACGGGGCAACCTGACGTGCCGCCAATCATATCTATACCTGTATGGCAATACGGGGTACCACAATCCATGCATCGTGCACCTTGTGTTCTGAGCTCTTCTTCAGCCATGTGTTTATGAAACTCTTCCCAATCCTTAATCCGCTCCGCTGGCTCACGATCTGTTGGCAGTTGACGTTTGTATTCCATAAATCCAGTAGGTGTAGACATCTTACGTTTTCCCCCATCCGTTCTTGTCTTAATCCCTTCATGTGCATGGTTCTATATGAAATGGATTACTCATTACTTGAGTTTTTGTCTATTGTATCACAAAATCTTCTCGAAGATATTTCAATTATAGTAGCATTTACTGTGCTGAATATTAAATGGATTATCCGCATAATTATTTGTATTTTATACATCATATCTTTCAAGTCTACCCATGGTCAATACCCTTATTTTGGTGTTAAATGTGATTTTGAACTGCGAAATCTGGTGTGTGTTAAAGAAATAAAAGGTCGAAACGTTAAGTAAATGTCAGATAATTTGTCATCAAATCCAACATATTTTGCTATAAATCGTTCTCAATTCCGAATATCAGACCTGTTTTAGGGCTTCACAACGTTAAAACCCCAAAACTTTTACACTTTTTTACTGTTTAATGCTTGGCCGTATGTATAATATACATAAATACCAATTACTCATGTGATATTAATGTTATATGTATTCCAGTTTAAACAAGTGACTCATTTTTTTTATAAAGAAAAGACGCTGTTCACGAATATTTCGCAATCAGCGCCTCTCATCATACAAATACGACCGAAGTCAGGAATTTCTTATGCCACATTTACCGTTTACGTTCGTAAAATTCAAATGTATACGCATGAACATTTTTTTCATCCTGTTCGCCTTCAATCTGTTCAATCAGTTCCCATTCGGACCAATCCACTTCAGGGAAAAACGTATCTCCCTCAAAATTCTCATGAATTTTGGTCACCACAAGACGATCTGCAAGTGGCAGGAACTCACGATACACTTGGGAACCCCCAATTACGCACAGTTCCTCACCTTTGGTTACACTCAGACCCTCCTCAATCGTATGTACGACTTCAGCCTGTTCCACCTTGTAGTTCAGATCTCTTGTCACTACGATATTACGACGCTGAGGAAGCGGCTTACCGCCAAAAGATTCCCACGTATTACGTCCCATGATAATGGTTTTGTTCAGCGTACGTTGTTTGAAAAAGGCCATATCCTTGGGTAAACGCCATGGAATCGAATTATTTAATCCGATCACACCGTTCTCCCCCATTGCCCATACCAATTCAATACTCAAGGGTAATACACTCCTTCAATCCAAGTCTCTTGTCGAGATTGAACACATAATTAGACTGCAATTGGAGCTTTAATGCCCGGATGATGCTGATAGTTCTCAAACTCGAAATCTTCAAACTTATAATCAAAAATAGAATCCGGTTTACGTTTGATTACAAGCTTAGGTAAAGCATAAGGTTCACGCTCCAGCTGAGTTTTAACCTGATCAACATGGTTAGAGTAGATGTGAACATCCCCTCCAGACCAGATGAAATCACCTACCTCCAGATCACATTGCTGAGCGATCATATGAGTCAAGAGCGCATAACTCGCGATGTTAAACGGCAATCCGAGGAACGTATCCACGGAACGCATCGTAAGCATACATGATAATTTACCCTCTGCAACGTAAAACTGAAACGCAAAATGACAAGGTGGAAGTTTCATATTGTTGATCTCAGCCACATTCCATGCACTGACAAGGTGACGACGCGAATCCGGATTATTTTTGATCGAATCAATGACTGCAGCGATCTGATCAATTTTTTCTCCGTTTGGCGCTTCCCATGTACGCCACTGCGAGCCGTATACCGGACCGAGATCCCCATTTTCGTCCGCCCAGTCGTCCCAGATCTTCACACCGTTTTCTTTCAAATAAGATATATTGGTATCGCCACTCAAAAACCATAACAGTTCATGAATAACCGATTTGAGATGAATTCGTTTGGTTGTTACCAGCGGAAATCCTTCGGAGAGATCATAACGGAGTTGTCTGCCAAATACAGATTGTGTCCCCGTTCCTGTACGGTCTCCTTTATGCACGCCGTTGTTCAGAATATCCTGCAATAAATCAAGATAGTTTTTCATGTTGTTATCCCCTCGCACTTCTTATTTGTTACCTATTCAGACTAAGACTGGCATACACCACATCACGTCCGATCATTTTAATATTGTATCATTTGAGCCTCTGGATAAAAAGGGCTTCCTCAAACATTATGCTATGTGTGACATTATAGTATAACATGTAAACCTTCACATGATCTCTCCGATTTTTTTAAAACAAAAAAAGAGACGAATAACGCGTTAACGTCATTCGTCTCTTCTGATATACGTATAATGCCGGACGGATCCAAAACTTAGATGATCTTAACGGGAGATGATGTGGATCGGGTGACCCATAACCAATTCCGCAGCTTCCATCACGATTTCGCCCAAAGTTGGGTGAGCGTGAATTGTGAGAGCCAGATCTTCCAAAGTAGCGCCCATCTCAATTGCCAAACCAAGCTCAGCAATCAAGTTGGAAGCTTCCAGACCTACGATTTGGCAACCCAATACAAGGCCGCTTTCTTCGTCAGCTACGATTTTCACGAAGCCTTCAGCGTGGTTCAAAGATACAGCACGGCCGTTACCCGCATAAGGGAACTTGCCTGCTTTTACTTTGTAACCTTTTTCTTTAGCTTCTTTTTCAGTGAAACCTACGCTGGAACATTCTGGATCTGTGAACACAACAGCTGGCATACATTTGTAGTCAACTACAGATGGTTGTCCTGCGATTGCTTCAGCAGCCACTTTACCTTCATAAGAAGCTTTGTGTGCCAGAGCCAAGCCAGATACGATGTCACCGATAGCAAAGATGTGAGGAATGCTGGTACGACCTTGGTGGTCAACTTTGACAAATCCACGCTCGTCAACGTCAACACCAATCATGTCGAGACCCAGTTCTCCATCTGTGTTTGGACGACGTCCAACAGTTACCAGCAGGTAATCTGCAGTTACTTCTTTGGACTCACCATTTACAGAGTACTTAACAGTTACATCTTTATCCGTTTGCTCAGCACTTTCAGCTTTTGCACCCGTTACGATTTCGATGCCTGTTTTCTTCATGTTTTTAGCCACGAGGCTAGTCATGTCTTTATCGAAACCTGGCAGTACTGTATCCAAACCTTCGATGATTGTTACTTTTGCACCGAATTTGGAGTACATTTGACCAAGCTCAGCACCGATATATCCGCCACCGATAACGATCATGCTTTTTGGTACTTCAGGCAAGTTCAGAGCTTCTGTCGAAGACAGAATGCGTCCACCAAATGGGAAAGGTTTCAGTTCGATTGGACGGGAACCTGTTGCAATAATTGCATTTTTAAATTTGTAACGCGGAGACTCGTGGTCATTGAATACACGAGCTTCGTTTTCGTTGATGAACATGCACTCACCGTTGAAAACTTCAACTTTGTTGCCTTTGAGCAAACCAGCTACGCCGCCAGTCATTTTCTTAACAACGCCGTTTTTGAACTCTTGAGTTTTGCTGAAGTCCACTTTTACGTTCTCAGCAGAGATACCAAACGCTTCACCGTGAAGTGCAGACTCATATTGGTGTGCAGCAGAGATCAGGGCTTTGGATGGAATACATCCACGGTTCAAACAAACACCGCCCAGTTCGGATTTGTCTACGATCAATACGCTTTGGCCCAGTTGAGCAGCGCGGATGGCAGCTACATAGCCGCCAGGACCCGCACCAATTACTAATGTGTCGATATTGAGAGAAGCGTCGCCTACTACCATATCTTACACCTCCATAACAAGCAGCTCAGGGTTAGCGAGCAGCTGTTTAATGTAATTCATAAAGTTTTGTGCTGTTGCGCCATCGATGATACGGTGGTCAAAGCTCAGGGAAAGAGCCATTACAGGTGCTGCAACTACTTCGCCGTTTTTGATCACTGCTTTTTCGCTGATACGTCCTGTTCCGAGAATAGCAACTTCAGGGAAGTTGATGATTGGAGTGAAGAACATACCGCCAGCAGAACCGATGTTACTGATGGAGATTGTGCTTCCTCTCATTTCATTCGCGCTCAATTTGCC
Organism: Paenibacillus sp. FSL K6-1122; assembly: GCF_037977015.1. Classification (NCBI taxonomy): domain Bacteria; kingdom Bacillati; phylum Bacillota; class Bacilli; order Caryophanales; family Paenibacillaceae; genus Paenibacillus; species Paenibacillus sp. FSL K6-1122. Next base: position 4,183,751 of record NZ_CP150272.1, read on the forward strand.
CTCACGACCACGAGCAGCCAGATCACGGATAGAATCAGCAATCATCCAGATGGATTTACGATCAGCATCTTTGATAACAGGAACGATCAAGCCGTTGTCTGTATCTGTAGCGATACCGATGTTGTAGTATTTTTTGTAAACAATTTCGTTAGCTTCTTCATCAATCATAGCGTTCAGAGCCGGGAATTGGCGGGAAGCCGCAACCAGTGCTTTAACGATGAATGGCAGATAAGTAACTTTTGTTCCTTTTTTCTCTGCAATTGGTTTCATGCGAGTACGGAAAGCAACCAATTCAGTTACGTCCACTTCGTCCATAATTGTAACGTGAGGTGCTGTGTAAGCCGATTTAACCATTGCATTAGAGATCGCTTTACGGATACCTTTGAATGGTACGCGCTCTTCTTCAACGTGTTGATCAGCTGCAACTGCTGGTGCTGCGGATTTTTTCTCTTCTTGAGCCGGAGCTTCGGAAGATGCCGCTGCGGAAGAACCGCCACCGTTTTTGAAGGATTCAACATCTTCTTTGGTTACTTTACCGTTGTTGCCAGTGCCGTTAACCTGAGCGATGTCTACACCTTGTTCGCGAGCAAATTTACGCACGCTTGGTGTTGCCAGAACGTCTTTGGCAGGTACTGCGGGAACGCTGTTGTTGCCGCCTTCTTTAGCTGCATCCGAGCTCGAAGCTGCTGCAGAAGAACCGCTTGTGTCAGCTCCGCCTTGAGCTGCATCTTTCTCTTGCTCGCCTTGATCGCCAGCAGGAGCGTCATCTTGCTCAGGAAGTTCGCCTTCTGCATCGATGATCGCTACAACTTCACCAACGTGGCAGACTTGACCGTCTTTAGCGAATACTTCTGTAACTGTTCCGTTAACCGGACAAGGTACCTCTACAACCGCTTTGTCGTTTTGTACTTCCATGATGATGTCGTCGTCAGTTACTTTGTCACCGACTTTGATGTGCATCTTGATGATTTCGCCTTCGTGCAGGCCTTCGCCCAATTCAGGGAATTTATATTCAAATTTAGCCAACTGAAAAACCTCCTTGATTATGTGCTCAATCCTGAAAACAACCCTTAACTCCAAGAAACAACTGTTACTGCTAATGCAAATAACTGTTACTCAAGGGGCTAATGGCTGTTTACAGTGCAGCTTGCGCTGCGGTGTGAATCACCATACTGCGCCTTGCGGCATGTCAGATGATTAAATTAGAAATTTACGACTTTGTTAACCGCAGCAATGATACGCGCCGGGTTAGGCAGCCATGTATCTTCGATTTGTGCAAATGGATATACAGTGTCCGGACCAGCTACACGCAGAACCGGCGCTTCCAAGTGCAGGATTGCTTTTTCATTGATTTGGGCAATGACTTCAGCTGCAACACCTGCGCTCTTTTGAGCTTCCTGTACAACAATTGCACGGTTTGTTTTCTTAACGGAAGCAACGATAGTATCGATGTCGATCGGGCTAACCGTACGAAGGTCGATAACTTCAACTTTGATTCCTTGTTTTTCGAGTTCATCTGCTGCTTTCACAGAAGTGTGAACCATCATACCGTAAGTAATAATCGTTACATCGGAACCTTCACGAACAACGTTCGCTTTGCCCAATTCAACAACGTAATCTTCTTCAGGCACTTCTGCACGGAAAGCATGGTACAAGTTCAAGTGCTCCATGAAGAATACAGGATCGTTATCGCGAATAGAAGCGATCATCAGACCTTTTGCATCGTAAGGGTTAGAAGGAATTACGACTTTGATACCTGGTGTTTGCGTGAGCAGACCTTCCAGGGAATCTGTATGCAATTCTGCCGCTTTTACGCCGCCACCGAATGGTGTACGGAATACGATTGGAGAATTGTATTTTCCACCGGAGCGGAAACGCATACGAGCAGCTTGCACTACCATTTGGTCAAGGGCTTCGAAGATAAAACCAACGAATTGGATCTCAGCAACCGGACGGAAGCCTTGTACACCCAGACCTACAGCCAGACCACCAATAGCGGACTCAGCCAGTGGTGTATCAAATACACGCTCTTCGCCAAACTCTTTTTGCAGACCTTCCGTTACACGGAAAACGCCGCCTACATTACCTACGTCTTCACCGAAAAGCAGAACGTTAGGATCACGTTTCAACTCCACGCGAAGCGCATCACGGATTGCTTCTTTCATGTTCATTTGTGCCATTTGCTTCATTTCCTCCTTAAACATTGACAGTTCACATTTGAATTCGTACATGTATACCGGGACATTAAAGTCGCGGATGTTTATGCTTTATCGGAAAAAACTTATTGGAAATCAGCTTTTTGCTCTTCCAAGTGCTTAGGCGTTTGTTCGAACATGCTGTCGATCAAGCCTGAAATCGTCATTTTCTCGGTTTTTTCCGCTTTTTTGATCTCTTCATTTACTTTAGCTTTTGCTTCTTCTTTCACACGTGCTGTATCTTCTTCAGTCCAAAGACCTTTTTTCTCCAGATATTTAGCGAAACGTGCGATAGGATCTTTAGCAGACCATTCTGCCTCTTCTTCTTTTGTACGATACTTGGAAGCATCATCCGAAAGGGAGTGAGGACGGAAACGGTAAGTTACTGCTTCGATCAATGTTGCGCCTTCTCCGTTACGTCCACGCTCAGCAGCTTCCTGAACAGCTTTGATAACAGCGAAGATGTCCATACCGTCAACTTTAACACCTTTGATACCTGCTGCTACCGCTTTGTGAGCGATGGAAAGAGCTGCAGTTTGTTTAGCAAAAGGAGTAGTGATGGCATAACCATTGTTTTGTACAAAGAAGATAACAGGCAGTTTGTATACACCAGCGTAGTTCAGACCTTCATAGAAGTCACCTTCAGAAGAACCGCCATCACCTGTGTACGTGATAACAACTTGTTTTTGTTTCTTCAATTTGTAACCCATAGCGATACCCATTGCATGCAGAATTTGTGCACCAATGATGATTTGTGGCATCAATACATTAACGCCATCTGGAATTTGTCCACCATGTTGGTGTCCACGGGAGTACAAGAATGCTTGATAAAGAGGAAGTCCATGCCATACGAGTTGCGGAATGTCACGATAGCCAGGACATACAAAGTCTTCTTTTTCAATTGCAAATTCACTACCAACCATTGTCGCTTCTTGACCAGATACTGGAGCATAGAAACCAAGACGACCTTGACGGCCCAGGTTTACTGCACGGTCATCCCAAGTACGGGTAAATACCATGCGGTACATAATTTCTTTTAATTGATCATCGGAAAGTGTAGGCATCATGTCTTTGTTAACAATTTCGCCGTCAGGAGACAGCACGGACAGAGCTTCTACATCCTCTGTATACACTTCATAAGGAACCTTGCTCATTTTTTTCTTCACCTCAACAAAAAATTTGAATATCAAGTTCCGCTGTTATAATATTATTATACACCTGTTTCACTCCATACGTCAAAGAAATCCGTAATTTTTTTATGTTTCCTGTCGGATTGTATGTATAACAGGGGCTTAATATTGGTATAACAGCATAATACATGATTGCGTGTTTGACCTAACCCCGCACAAGGGTAATCTTACCGTATTGCGCGGTCGAATGCAAAAAATTAACCGAGAAAGGTGACGTTTTATGACGGATTCCCGCTATTTGAAACGCACGATTGTGAAGGAAGAGATTGAAAGTCGCTATCTCGGAGAGAAGCGAACGCTCCGTATTTACCTTCCTCCGGGCTATAACGAATTGCTTAGCTACCCTGTCGTTTATTGTCAGGATGGCGAAGAATTTTTTAATTTCGGACGAATTGCTACAACAGCTAACCAAATTATTCTGGACGAAGGAGCCGAACCTTTCATTATTGTAGGGATTCAGGTCGATGTGTCTGTGAGAACGCAGGAATATGCCCCATTTGGAGATCGATTCAAGGCATATACCGCTTGCTTCGCTGAAGAGATTATTCCCTATATAGAAGAGAAATATCCTGTGCGTCCATCTCCGCAGGAACGCATTCTTGCCGGAGACTCGCTCGGTGGCAGTGTTTCGCTTCATCTTGCTCTGTTATATCCGGATCTGTTCACACGTGTGATCAGCATGTCTGGCGCCTTCTACTCTGCTTCACAGGAAATCTATGCCGCAGCTGAAGATCTGTCTTGGCTCTCGATCTGGATGATTGTTGGTTTGCAGGAAACTGATTTTGAGGCAGACACGGGTACGTATGATTTTATTCAATTAAACCGGGATACTCGAGAATTGCTGGAAAAACGTGGTGCCCTCGTCTCCTACCAGGAGAAAGACGGAAAACACCAATGGGGTTTTTGGCAGAAGGAATTGCCCGAAGCATTACTTTATTTTCTCCAGGAAAGATAAAACGATCACTTTAACAGGCGGCTGAAATGCCGCTATTGTTTTTCATTTTAATGATACCGCTTACAATTGTAACCTGAAAAAGAAGCAGGATATCCTGCTTGCTTTAAGTGCTCTAATCCTGCTTCTTTGTCGAATTACAAATTAAGCATGAATTTTGTTTGCTTTTTAGGCTAAGGAATGTTCCGCTTCAATCTTACTCAACAGAACATCGCAGCCTGCGTTAACCAGCTCGTACACCTCTTCAAAATTACCTGTGTGATACGGGTCTGGTACTTCTCTAAGCTTCTCATCCGGAAGCATGTCCATGAACTTGATGATTTCCGCCTCAGCTCCGCCTGGAACGTTGCGCACATTATCTGCATTGGAATTATCCATACACACAATGTAATCAAATTGAGTAAAGTCTTCGCTGGCGAACTGTCTTGCTGCCATGTTGGCATAAGAAATCTGGTACGAATCCAGCAATTTTCGAGTCCCTTCATGCGGAGGTTTACCAACATGCCAGTCCCCTGTACCCGCTGAGTCCACACGAATCTGGTGTTCAAGCCCCTTCTCCAGGACTTTGTGACGCAAAACGGCTTCAGCCATTGGTGATCTACATATATTGCCCAGACATACAAACAAAACATTAATCATATTAATCCCCCTTGCTTAACGTACCTTGAAGTACCGACGATGTTGGCTGTGTCACAATGTTCTCCGGCTGAGGACTGACGTTTCCGGTCTCAGATGGTACGAGCGAACGACGTGGCAGTTTCCATTTATAATGTACAGAACACATCCGGAAGAACACAACGGCCGCAAAACAAAATAATAATCCAGCATTCGTTGTTAACCAGCCCATACCTATAACAAAACCGGCTGTCATTGCCCATACAGCATAGATTTCGTCACGCAATACAAGCGGTTTACGTCCAGCAAGCACATCACGAATAACGCCTCCACCAATACCGGTCATCACTGCTGCAACGATAACTGCGCTAATAGGATGTCCCATGTTCGCCGCGTAGAGCGCCCCTTGAATTGCAAATGCTGCGAGTCCGATTGCATCAAACAGCGCCTCTGTTCGCTTCCAGTGACTAATCCACTTGAGAGGTAATATAAACGCAATCGCTACTGATACTAGGGCTAACATAATAAGTGATCCCTGACTCCACAGTGTCGTTACAGGTATACCTATAAGTACATTCCGGATAATCCCGCCTCCGAATGCCGTGACAAGTCCAAGCACTAGAACACCCAGAATGTCATACTCCTCTTCCATTGCCACGAAGGCACCGGACATTGCAAATGCGATAGTGCCTATAATGCTGAATACTTCAAAAATGTGTAAGTCCAACCTGTTCAAACCTCACTTTTCAAGTCATCTCCATGTCGCTCTACCCATTGTATCCGCGAGCACTGAAATTGTGCAACCACATTTTGTGGATTATACTGGTTTGGTGAATATATTTGTACAGGTTCCAACATTATATTTGAACAATGGACTATTTTTCTCTGAATTAGGAAGGATGAAATAAAATGACGGCGAAACGGATTATTATTTTTACAGGCGGAAACTTATCTGTACAATTACTTCAGGAAATACGAGAAGATGATATGATCATCGCGGCCGATCGCGGTGCATTATTTTTAATTGAACACGGAATTCAGCCACACATTGCAGTAGGAGACTTCGACTCCATTAATGAAGAGGAACGTATCATTGTAAGTAACAATAGCATTCGGTTCATTACATGCGACCCTGTTCACAAAGATCTTACTGATACAGAAATGGCTTTTGAGACAGCGCTAGATTACGAACCTTCTCACATCTTAATGTTAGGTGCTACAGGTACACGTATGGATCACACACTCGCCAATGTACATATTATGGTTCGCGCGATGCAGCATCATATCTCCTGTGCCATTCAGGACAAGCACAATTACATGACACTGACCACATCCAAAGCTGTGGTTGAGGACCGTGACTATAAATATGTTTCTCTGCTCCCCTTGACTCATGAAGTTACAGGAATAACTCTAGATGGTTTTATGTATCCGCTAGATCAAGCCACCATTCGCATGGGACAATCCTTGGGTGTAAGCAACAAGCTCTTAGGCTCCTCCGGTACAGTCACTATTGATAGCGGCTTATTACTGATTATTCAGAGCAAAGATTGAATCTACTCGTATGCTGCATAGTTATTTATTACGTTTTTGTAACCAGTGATTCAATCAAGAAAATAGGTTCACACATAATAAAGACCCTTGATATTCAAGGGTCTTTGTTGTTTCATCATTATTCTTCATTCGTCAATGATTAATTTTTTGACATTTTTAATCATATTTTAATAAACATACCCAAACCATTGTGGTGCAAGGGATTACACTCCCCTATCCAATTTCTAGGCTGTTACAAAGCTGTTATACTCGCTCTAGCAACTTAACGAAAACGAATTTTGGAGGTACTAACTAACATGAAAACAAACATCTTTGTCCAAAAGGCCGTAACCGTCGGGTTGTGCGCTACACTAGGTTTTGGAGCTGTATTAATGACTAACGCACCTGTTGCACAGGCAGCAACTGCTTCTGTATCCACAGGTCAACAGATTGTTAACTATGGTAAACAATTTACTGGAACTCCATATAAATTTGGTGCTTCAACCTCAACAACCAAAGTTTTTGATTGCTCTTCTTTTATGAAATATATTTTCAAAAAGTATGGTGTAGATTTGCCGCGCACTTCCGTGAACCAATCCAAAGAAGGTAAAGCTGTGTCTAAAGCTAATCTCCGTGTCGGAGATCTGGTATTCTTCTCCAGCGGTAGCCGTTCTACCGGTTCCAATGTCACTCACGTAGGCGTTTATGCGGGAAATGGTAAGATTCTGCATACGTACGGATCTCCAGGCGTAACCCTCTCTGATCTGGACTCTGGTACTTGGAAGAGAACGTATGTTAAAGCTCGTCGTGTACTTTAGATTCACATCATAGCTAATGAGTAAGGACCGGGGGTATTATCCGGTCTTTTATTTTTACCCTCTTTTTTCCACACTCTAAACTGGTGATTCATGGAACTAACCTTCGTAATCTAATTTTTATCATGCAACATATAACCGATCCCACGCACAGTATGAATCAGTTTCACACTTCTTCCCTTATCCACCTTAACCCTCAGATGTTTGATATACACATCCACAACGTTGGTATCCATCGCATATTCATAGCCCCATACTTCCCGCAAAATATCACTCCGGGTACATGCTTCATTCACATGCAGGGCCAGAAATTCCAGCAATTCGTACTCTTTTGGTGTTAATGTCAGGTATTCACCCGCACGATTTACCCGTCTTGAACGCAAATTCACTTTAAGATCATCAACTACAATTACTTCTTCGCCCTCTGGTGTTGCATTCGCAAAAACACGCAATAAGTTTCGTATTCTGGCAAGCATTACGGTCATGTGGATAGGTTCCTCCATCACGTCATTAGCTCCATAATCCAGCCATTCCACGATGAACTGAGGAGATGCAATTGAAGTAATAACCAGTAGAGGTATAACCTGACCTTTATCTAACCATCGTTTTAATTCTAATTTCTGATCCTGTCCACCATGTTTCGTCCCCTCTTCCCGGTCTACCAGGATGATCAGGTTAATATGCAACAACGAAGGCTCGACGGATTGGTTTAGTTCGGACCACTCCATTCGTTGCACCTCATACCCTTCGCTACATAAAACATCCTGAATAAGGCTGACCTGCTCTCCTGCTCCAATCAGTAAAATGGCTGTTTTCACTCTTTTTCACCCGGCCTGTCTCTATCCCCACCGCTCGCAGCAATGGTTGGTACAGATAGCATGCCGTAAAATGAAAAAGTCCATTCCCTCAAGGGAACAGACTTTGCTTCTTTCTTGCTTTAACCAAAGTAGCGATGGACGAGCGTACGTGCTTCAGCTGTGTCTTTTGTTCCGTGTACGAGGACACGTCCATCTTGGAAAATAACCATTCTATGGACTCCTGTTGTAAAAGAAACCAGAAACGGATTGGATTCCACTTTTCCTTCTTGAAGTCTATCCAGACGTTCCGCTGTTTGTTGAAGATCCAGATTCATGCGCCGTGCAGGTCGGATCTGAACGGTGTCCCTGCCACACAACACATCGGTTTTCTCCAGATTGGACGCAGAAAGATATGGATACGTTGCCGAAGTACCGCAGGAAGGACAGTCTTTCTTTTTCGCACCATCCACATTGATGGATATGTATTCGTTCCTCCACACGTCAAATGACAATAACTTACGTCTCAATGCATTTGCATTGCCACTAAGTAACTTCATCGCCTCTGCGGTCTGATTCGCCGTTACCATCTGTACCGCTTGAGGTATGATGCCAGACGTATCACAGGTATCTCCACCCAGAGGGACTTCACCCAGCAAACAATTTAAACATGGCGTATCTCCGGGCATAAACGTATAGGTAATACCATAACTACCTACGCATCCACCATAAATCCAGGGAATACCGTGCTTCTGTGCCATATCGTTAATGAGTAGTCGGGTATCAAAATTATCCGTTGCATCCATGATCAAGTCTGTATGCTGAACGAGTTCTTCCAACTCATCTACTCTGACGTCCAACACTTTCCCTTCCACATGAACCGTGGAATTAATGGCAGATAAACGTTTTTCCGCCGCCATTGCCTTCGGTATCCGCTCAAGCGCGTCCTGTTCTACATATAATTGCTGCCGCTGCAGGTTACTCCACTCCACATAATCACGATCCACAATCGTTAAGTGTCCGACTCCTGAACGAACTAACGTTTCTGCAATTCCTGTTCCAAGTGCGCCAGCGCCTACAATTAAAACTCTGCTGCCCTTTAATCTGGCCTGGCCTTCCTTACCAAGTGACGCGTACCGTTCCTGTCTGGAATAACGATCGGCCTGCTCGGAAGATGTTAATTGATCTGTCATGTATGAACCATTCCTTCCACCGGACTACTGGCTGCTGCATAACGCTTTACGGGAATCATGCCTGCCTCATATGCCAATCTACCCGCTTCTACCCCCAATCGCATCGCTTTAGCCATGCTCACTGGATCCCCTGATCCGGATACGGCTGTATTTAACAATACGCCATCGGCACCAAGTTCCATCGCATAAGCAGCATCTTTTGGGGAGCGCAATCCTGCATCCACAATTACAGGTACAACGGCCTGCTCAATGATGATCTCAAGGTTATAGGGATTGATGATACCTCTACCAGCTCCGATGGGAGAAGCGCCAGGCATTACAGCATGTACGCCAAGTAATTGTAGCCTTTTGGCCAGAATGACATCATCCGAAATATAAGGCAATACCGTGAAGCCCTTTTCCAGCAAAATTTCGCAAGCCTTGTACGTTTCAATCGGATCTGGGAGTAACGTCATTCCATCTCCGATGACTTCGACTTTTATCATATCACAAAGTCCTGAAGCCCGCGCAAGCTCGGCAATCCGCACCGCCTCTTCCGCAGTGAAAGCCCCTGCCGTATTCGGAAGAAGTGTGTATTTATCCAGATCCAACGTATCCAGGAAATGCTTCTGGTTACGCTCTTCCAGATTCAGACGACGAACAGCAAAGGTTAAAACTTCCGTTTCAGATGCTTCCACAGCCTGACTTTGCACTTCCAGATCCGAAAACTTACCTGTTCCAAGCAACAATCTGGACTCAAACGTATATTTACCAATGTTCAACATTATCAACCGCCTCCTACAAAATGTACAATCTCGATTCGATCACCTTCTCTTAATGCCGTCGTTTCATGATACTCACGCGTTAAAATATGCTTGTTCAGCTCTACAACTACAGTCTTGACTTGCAAATCAAAAGATTGGAGTAATTTATCCACACGATTCAATCTGTCTTCAATCTCCATCCGTTGACCATTAACGATGATATTCACTGCACCACTCCCTTTCTGTTCAATCGCTCAGGGCTCAGCGCCTCAATTCCGAGTTCTTCTGAGCTTTTGCCAGCGAGCAACTCAGCGATAAGCCTGCCTGTTATCGCACTAAGCAAGATACCGTTGCGGTAATGTCCAAAGGCGGCGAACAACCCGGGAATACTCTTGCAAGCACCTATATAAGGCAGTCCATCGGGAGTTGCCGGCCTTACGCCTGCCCACGCTCGTATAAATTGTGCTTCCTTCATCCCAGGCACCCAGTGGGTAGCCGCTGTTAGCAGCTTCTGAACACCCTGTACAGAAACGTTCAAATCCGTTCTGCCTGGCAGACTGGTTGCCCCAAGCCAAACCTCTCCATTGGCTTTGGGAACAATATAGATATCCTCTGCATACACCGTTCTATCAGGTCTGTACCCTGCATGTTCATCTGAGAACTGAACGGCGGCTATTTCACCTTTTACCGACCACACAGGCAAGCTCAGATTCACATGTCTCATCAACTCTTCACTCTGTAATCCAGCCGCTATAATGACATGTTTGCATTTCATCTCACCGATCGATGTGGTGATCCCCTGCACACCGTGTTCGTTTGCTTGCACACGTATATCCTGTATGTCCTCCATAACCCGTGCTCCCAATGCTTGAGCGGATTCAGCATATGCCTTCGTTAGATGGACAGGAAGAATCTCACTCTCGTAAGGTCTGTAGTAGGCTCCATACGTATCTCTGTTAAGCCATGATGCCTCCTGTTGCACAACGGAACGGTCCCACCACACCTCATCAGCAGAAGCAGACAACGCAGACTTCCGATTGTCCTTATAACTACTTAATTCACTGTATGAACAAAAAGGAGTTAGGAATCCCTGGCGTTGCAGACCAGTCTCTACCTCACTGAGTGTAGCCATTAGCACCTGTTGCTCGATAAGTAACTGCCTGCTCTGCCTGGCGAGCTTAGCCATCAAAGGATGAGCAAAATCCTCACTGTCTGCTGCCAGCATCCCAGCCGCTGCGCAAGAAGTCCCTCCTGCAATCGCCGAACGCTCCAGTAACAGCACATCCTGTCCACGGGAAGCAAGCTCATACGCAATGGCACATCCAACAACGCCTCCGCCTACAATAATCGTTTCTGCATAAATCTTATCCGGTCTATCAGTAATGATCTTTTTCATCCTCTCATCTCCTTGATTCAGCGGCTCAAACTTTCTGTAGCAACGATAGCCTGCCTTAATGATTCAGCGGCCCGATCCGGGGAATCGCTCGCCCATACATTCGAAATCACAGCGACTCCCTGTGCGCCTGCAGAGCGAATAGCGTGAATGTTTCCCGGTTCGATGCCCCCAATCGCCATGACAGGAATGGAGACACCAGAGCACACTTCAGCCAGAGCATATAATCCTCTTGGTTCAAGATCAGGCTTACTGTTGGTTGAGTAGACATGCCCGAAGAAAAGGTAATCGGCTCCCCGTTCTTCAGCGATTTTTGCCTCATCGTTTGAATGAACAGATACACCCAGACGAAGTCGCTGGACATTGCTTATAACAGCAGGGTTGTAGTTACGTATAGCCTCTTGCCCCCAATGTACACCGCCATAGATGTCATTCTGTGGTGGCAGTTCTGAACCATTGATAACGATGCGACAAGACGGAACGCCAACACCACGCAGACTTTCAGCCCAACCGATCTTTTGTTGCCACGAGAGTTGTTTCTCTCGTATATGGATGTAGTCCACCCATGGCCAAACGTCCTTTGCAGCTTTTACAAAAGATGCTTGATTCCCTACACCCGTAGATACAACATGCAGTTCAAATGATCCGTGTACACGTTCATGAGAAATTACCGTACTTTTCATCTCCTTCCATGCGTGAATGCTATGAAAACACAAAAAAGCCACTCCCGTAGGGGAGTGGCTGCGTATTAATTATAGGACCAGATGACTGACTGATACATACAGTTCATTTCGTGCAATAAAGCTATAGACCTTATAGCCATAACGTTATACACGCAACTGCATGTTTCAATTTACTAAGCAAGACGGTTGAATTCTTTCGAATTGCCGTTTGCTCACGTCATTCACTGAAACGCGCTCGCCACTTCCCTACGCTGGTATGATCCAGATCAGGTGCAAAGGGTCCGGAATCGCATTCTTCCATCTCAGCCACATCGTGCGGCCCCCCTAGTGTTCATATGAAGTTGTAGCCTATGTTACCATAGAAGGATTTTTTTGTCACCGTTCATTTCTATTAAGCGTTGCTTGAATTGTCTAGTTTTTCTCAGACCATTCTTCAACATTCCATGTTTTGGTAACCCAACCCTCGTAGAAATCAGGTTCATGAGATACCAGCAACACCGTTCCCTTGAATTCTTGCAAGGCACGCTGTAACTCAGCTTTAGCTGTGACATCCAAATGGTTCGTCGGCTCATCGAATAGAATCCAGTTGCTTTCACGCATCAAAAGTTTGCATAGACGAACCTTGGCTTGCTCTCCACCACTCAGCATGTTAAGCGGACGGGTAATGTGCTCATTTTTCAACCCGCAACGAGCGAGATGACCCCGGACTTCATTTTGGGTCAAATGTGAAAACTCATTCCACACATCCTCAATCGGCGTGATATTCCCAGCACGAACTTCCTGCTCAAAATAGGCCGTTTCGAGATAATCTCCCAAGAAAGTCTTTCCACTGAGTGGAGATATTTTTCCCAGGATGGTTTTCAGCAGTGTTGATTTACCCACACCATTACAACCTACGATGGCAATTTTTTCACCACGTTCAATTGTCATTGTCATTTTAGGCAGCAAAGGATACGTATATCCAATTTCAAAATCAATGCCCTCAAAGACCGTTTTGCTGCTCGCGCGGGCATCCTTGAATTTGAACGTTGGTTTGGCCGCTTCATCTGGACGATCAATACGTTCAATTCTGTCCAGTTGCTTCTCCCGGCTCTTCGCTCGACCAGAAGTTGAAGCACGTGCCTTGTTACGCTGAATGAAATCTTCCTGCTTCTTGATGTACTCTTGCTGCTTCTCGTACGCATCAATATGCTGGGCTTTATTCATATCAGCCATCTCGAGGAACTTGTTATAGTTCGCTGCATATCTCGTTAATTTGGCAAATTCCAAATGATAAATGACATTTACGACTTCATTCATGAATTCCGTGTCATGGGAGATTAAAAGAAACGCATGAGGGTAGTCCTTCAGGTAACGTGACAACCATTCAATGTGTTCTACATCCAGATAGTTGGTCGGCTCATCCAGCAAAAGAGCTGTAGGTTTCTCAAGCAGAAGCTTGGCCAGAAGCACCTTGGTACGTTGTCCACCACTTAGAGCTGCGACATCCCGATCCAGACCAATTGCGGACAAACCAAGTCCATTGGCCATCTCTTCCACTTTTACGTCAATCAGATAAAAGTCGCCCTGTTCCAGTTGTTCCTGAATATCGCCCATCTCTTCCAGCAACTGCTCCAGCTTATCTGGATCTGCATCTGCCATCTGGTCCGTTATATTCATCATTTCTTTTTCTAATTCAAGCAACGGAAGGAATGCATCTTTAAGAACGTCACGAATGGTTTTGCCTGGGGTAAGCTTCGTGTGCTGATCCAGATATCCATAACGGACCTTAGGTGTCCATTCCACTTTTCCACTATCTTTAAGCAATTTACCGGTAAGGATGTTCATTAATGTGGATTTACCCACACCATTGGCACCAACAAGTCCTACGCGCTCTCCGGCAAGTAAACGAAACGATACATTTTTAAATAACGTGCGATCTCCAAAATTGTGACTTACGTTCTCTACTGACAATAAACTCATAAGATGAGGTTGCTCCTATCTATTAGACATTACTTTTGTTATTGTTCCGAAACCCTATTCTAGCACAGGTCCCGTCTTTTCTGAAAGTAATGTAAACAGTTCAGGAACCTCTTACATGATTTTATCATACAGGCTACCCTAACGATTAGAGCATTTATATTCAAAATAGCCTTGTGCAGCTGCTTGTCTTGCGTCTGTAAACACCTCTTCAGCACGGTAACCATTACCACATGTGGAGGGGTAATAGTACTTGATACCCGTTAAAGGATCTACCCCACCTACGATGGCCGTTTTCTTCACAAGTCTGCCTCCACCGATCGCATAATTGTTGATCTTTTGGTCACCCACACCTATACCTTGGATAAAGGCCATAATCCCTGTATCGTTAATGGAGTTGTACCAATCTTCCTGCGCAATCAGGGGCATCGTAAACGTATAGGAAATACCGTTCTTTCTGGCAAACTCATTATGGCGGTTAATCACATCAGCCAGATCATCCTGAACAGCAGTCACAATCCGGCTTTGTCTAACTTGCTCAAATACGCTGGTATTCTGAAGTAAAGGAATCTGTGTGCTTGAGGCCAGTTCTTTTTGGAATCCCTCAATCCATTTCCCTGCGCTTGCGTCAAAGGCATATACGTAGTCGTCCAGTGTAAAGTTAATACTGTTACCATTAGAATCTGAATATGTATAAGGTTTCTTGGGACTCCACACTTGCCTTAAAGAATCTTCACGGTTACCTGTCAACTCTGTTTCTGTGGACAACATATAATAGCCATCATAATCCAGAATAACCACGGCAGGAATGTAATTAAACATGTTTCGAATAGCTGCAGGATCATTCTGAATCCCCATATTCAAAGCCATCGTCTGCGTAAATGTCAACAAGGCAAGCTCTTTGTCCGCTTTAACAAACTTGGTTGAATCATAACCTGCTTCATCATTTTGCTTCTCATTTTGATGCATCACTGCACCTGCATCCATGACTGCAGTTTGAAGTGCAGATCTGTATCGTTGGCCAAGATATTGAGCCTCCTCGGCATCTTGCGTATGGAGTGAGATGATCCAGAAGAGCGGGAAAAAGATCAGCACGAATACAATGGAAAGCTCAGTAATCTTCATTGAGGACCATACCTCCGTATGTTACAAATACTGCTGAAGCCTGAACCGTGCCACTCAACCATTCACGAATGAGCATGGAAGGTGTACGATTTGTATTTTGGAGCGTCACGGTGAAAAAATCCCCTGTCGTCAACGTATATCTTCGGCCAGGATCATCAACCGGTATCACACCTGAGGATGGGAATAGTCTTTCTCGAATCTGAGCTGCATAATATCCATCCTGCACCACTTCATAGGTCCCGTTAAAACTGTTATTGTCCATCGGGTCTATATAGTGAGGTACATATTTCTTATGTAAATGTTCCATCGACACATCATACACATTGCCCGTCTGGGCCAGTTGCTCCTCAAAATCAGCCAACATTCGAGGTGAAATATACCCTTTCGTTCGGACAGCATCAACAAAACGTGTTACATTCTGAACAGCCGTCATACGTGCTATATCATCCTGCCGATCGGCTGTTTCAGCAGCTGGGTACACATAGAGCAGAAGGACTGCGAGCAATACGGCAAGCAGCTTGGATGCGGCATTAATCAATTCACACTCGCCTCCTTCCAAAAAACAATCTTGAGCAGTTCTCCAGTTTCATTTCGTATAAACTCTGGTCTGTAGGTGGCATCGAGCTGGACAGGAATCGTCGCTGTTTTGCTGACAAGTGGATCGATCACATACGAAGTTCCATCTACCTCCACAGGAATGCCTGTGCCTGTCATCTGTCTAACGGTATGCAACACTCCCGCTCCACTATACTGATACAGATTGGTGGTATGCAGTGTTGTTGTCAGCCGACCTTCCATGCCTGCTGTTGTCTGTACTCTGTCGTTCAAGGCCGCTGATAAAATCTTAACATTCTGTTGCCCGTACAGGCAGGCTGTCACAAACAGGACAACCGCCGTACAAAACAACATGAGATGCTGTGTATTCCTTGACATGTTAAACCAACTCCTGTCAGGATTGCTGGAAGATCAGCCCTCTTACCACGTTCGAACGGTCTTTTACGATAATGGCTTTGAATTTACCACTTGGATTGACATATTGATTTTCTTTTTCACTCATGGTCTGGTTAATAATCCCCACTTTATCGTCGGGTGCAATAACCGAGCCGTAGTCCGCATTATTGAGATCCTGTGAAATGTTTAATTGATTGCCGTACCATTGACCCGCTTTATTTTTACCTGTAATAACTTGAATACCGAACTGGTCCTTGTCCGCATATTTACGCAGCGCATTCGTTACCTGTGATCCACTGATGGTTGTTCCGTCATATACCGTAAATGCAGCCTGGGACAACTCGGTTTGGATATCAGCAAAATTGTTCTGGGCCGTCTTGGTTGCCTCCTGAGCCGAAATAAACAACAGAACTACAATTGTGATCAAAGCGATTGTTAAGAATATCCCTGCTGCCACCTTTAAAGCGCTTGATGCATTGTTCATGATAAATCCTCCCAAGTTATAAGTTATTAAACTATTTCAGACTGTCACACAGATGAATTGTGCTACAGTTTCTGAATTTGCTCATAATAAATGCTCATCTGTAAGAAGCTCATACCGACCAATGGAATAACCAGATACAAAAAGATAAGGGCGTACATAGGTGTAAATCCAATGGTTCTCCCCCATGATGCTTTGACATCTATCATTTTGCTGTATTCCTGCTTGCGTTGTTCAAAATAGAATGCCATCATGCTCTCAAGATCATCGAAGGCTTCACGTATTGAGATTTTTCCAAGGGCAAGCTGCAATTTATCAACCAGTCGCTGGAACTCGGGCAAGCCCGCCTCTTCCTTTAATTGTTCAAGTGCAAGCTCTGGTCCATGTTCAAAATGCAACAAACATTTTTGCAGCGGGCGCTTGAAAATGACGGCAAATCGATTAAGCCATTCCAATATCTCTTCAACTGACATACGGTCCATCTCACGCAAAATGGAAATCACTGTCTGGAATTGATAGATTTCATGTCGCATATCCAACCTTCGCATTTTCCGCTGAAATAACATGAGCCATACGGGCATGTAGTACCCCGCTGCACCCATGAGAATGGCTATAATCATTTCCCACCAGCGTACATATTGCTTGTTATACACCTCAAGTTTCTGCATAATGCGCGTGATGGTCTCATTCTGGGTATCATGGTCTAACTGAACTGGAGATAACTGCTGTAACGCTTTGGAGACTTCTTCGTATGTAGCTCCTCGGTTCATTTCTACACTTTCCAGCACGGATTGATCCAACGCTGTTTTTTCCTCAGCTTTCCTGAGATCCGTTTCAGCCATTGCACCAAACATTCGATCATCGCGGATTGGATCATACAAGATGTGGTTACGTTCAACCTGGTGCAACAGCAAGATGCAACCCATTGTAAGGACCAAACAACCTGCGAATAACAACACTCGTCGAATGGCAAGCCATTCGTATTTCAACTCTGAACTGCTCTCCCTCATGAGCCGTATCGTTTGACTGTACTGTGTACTGCCAGGTTTCGCCGCAAACAACATCGCCAATTTCCGTATGAAGATTTGCTTGTACAGAAACTGATCCAACCATGAATGCTTATGCCCTGACCGATAACGGGTCTCATCGTATTGCTGGAGTCTTTGCAGAAGCAAATAAGCAAGGATGATGATCACATAGATCGATATTTTGGTAACAAAACCGATTTTGCTGCGATAAAATTCATCCATCGTTGGGAAACTGACTCTAGCCCAACGTTCGATCGGAGCGGTGAACAATACCGGAACGAGCGCGATGATATTAAGTCCTTTGAGCAGGTAATCCAATTTATCACGCCGCAAAATCTCCAGATGAATCTCCTGAGTCAGGTTACCAAGTCCCTTGAGATAGATGGAGCCTTGTGCTCTGTCCTTATCCCCAAACTCCATAACCATATAGGAAACGCCGGCAAATCCTTTGAGAAAACGGTTAGGAGCCACTTCATAATAACGCTCAAGTGCTTCATTCGGATCTGGAGAAGTTAGAGCTTCGTAGATCAGTCTTACCTGTTCTGCTGCTTCTCCTGTACCTGCTTCAGCGGCTTCATAGAGTGCTTCCTCAACCATGCCATGCTGATGATACCGATGCCTTACATCTGCAAAGAGATCCAACATCTGCACCAGCAACCTTTTCTCCATACGACTAAGGCACATATCCAATACCAGGCTGTTTAGTACCACAGCACAGAGCACGGACAGTATTACAAAAGCGATACCCGGCTGCAGAAGAAACAGAATGACACTTATGCCTCCATAACCTCCAAGAATAATTAGAACCACTGTCATCGTCAGCCTGCGAAGTGAGGGCTCATCCCCAACATGGCGGAATGAAATACGTTTCTGCACCTGTAGAATATAAGCTGATAGCAATGGCACTTTCATTCCAAGACGGTAGGACTGCAACAAGATTGATCCCAATCCTTTGAATCCCTTCCCGCCAGGAGTAAAAATCACGCCGGATTGACTTGTTGAACCACCTCCTCTGTGACGTAACATACTTAAAACCAGAAGTGTAATCAGCAAACCCCCTGCACAAATACTTAATACGAGGAGCAGAATCCATTTAATTGTCATGCTGATCACCCCAGTGTTGCTTCATAAACAGTTCAAATTTCTCTGCATCCTGTAATGTCATCTGGTCTCGCATATCCACCATGCTTCCAGAGGAGATTGGAGCTGTTGCAACATACGCTCCATCTCTGTACTCCACAACATTATGAAATGTAAAACCTGCCCTCTCTTCCACGCTATCACCTTGATTCGCACGAGGAAGACACTCCGTAATTCGTTCGATATATCTTCGTCCCTCAGCATCTTTCTTCATATGAACATCGAAGTTGATTACACTCACAACCTGCTCCTCAGCAATATGCTCATGCTGGAACATACCTGTCTTGAGCAAGGAATTACGGAGGGAGAAGACCAGATCACGAAACGTTTTGGCATGGTGGGTAAACAGGGTGAACAGACTGGCAACCTGAGACATTTGAATCATCCATGCGGCCACCTCATCACTCGCAACCTCACCGAGAATATTGACGGTACCATCCGTTTTTTTCTGCAAATCAAGCCCTTGTTGACCTGAAATGTGTTCGGTCTCTCGGAAACTCAAAATATTACGTCGGCTATAGATCCGTCTTAATTGAAGTTCAAACGCCATCTCCTGCACCCGAAGGGTGTACGATGCATAGATGTGTTTGACCATAGCCATAAGCAACGTCGTTTTACCAGAACCCTGTGCACCGGTTACAGCTGTAATCCGGCTTCCTTTCATCAGGTATTGAAGCAATGTAATTGGCAGATTTGCGTTGTTACCCGTAATCAACTGTTCAAGTGAGGCATTCGGAATATCGAACTTCCGGACGAAGAACGCCCATGATTCTGCAAAAGGAGGACGAACCACAACGACACGAGAGCCGTCTTTCATCTCATTCACTTTGTATCCACTTGCTTCCGACAACTGTCCGGGATAATTGTATTTGTATATATTCTGGCATACCCTTTTCAGTTCACGAATACTGCCGAAGGACAGAAAGGATAGATGAATGGACTTACCTTTATAGAAAATCCAGACACTTTCCATGCCGCTAAGCGGTTCTTCATGTGCATCATCCTCCAGTCCCTGATCCAGCAAATCATTCCATGATGCCGGTTTTCGAAGTCCCATATTATGAACAGCATCAAGCATACCGCTAACACCACCACTAACCCCGTCAATACGTTGGTCTCTTATCTCATCAACAACCGAGAACCCTTTATAATGCTGATAGATACGTTGAACGATGATATCCGTCTTTTCTCTGAATCCAAGCTCTCGATATTCACACTCGAACACATACTGAATATCCTCCTCAGAGATATAATAACTTCCTCCATCGTCCGTACCTTCCTCCATTTTCAGTCTGCCAAGATCGTAGGTATCAATCATTCGGGAGAGTGCATCTACACCGAATTGCTGTCGGTACAGATAAAACACAATTTCGAATCGGTCCTGGATCGTCAACAAATCTGGTTCTGCAAACAAAATAACTTCATCTACATTTGATTTGTTCAGCCCTATGCTTCGGGTCAGGAGATCCCCTATCAGATTTTTGACATACGTTTTGTCGCTGATACTGCCTGAGACACAGCCCTTCAGTGCTTTTCTCATCTCGGCACGCTGATTAATTCTTCGACGATATTCTTCTTCATGCAGACCCGCATCCGCGAGCTGACTATGACTAAGCTCATGAAGTGAGTTCTTCACCTTCTCAATCAACATGTCAATCGTGAATGATTCCTGTTCAGGAACACGAGCACTCTTTGCACGAAGAAACGTTCTATACTTGAACCAGATATAAGTCAGGCACAGAATCAAAATCAAACTTATCCATATGGTATTCCAGAGCATCGGAGGTTCAGGCTCCCCTTTCCAGCCTCTTCAGAACTGTGCGCATACCTGCACCGTCCATAATCAGGCGAGCGAGTTCGCTCATGCTTGCAGCAAAACTCCCTTTACGAATATCCTTATCCTCAGTCAAACTTTCCAACTGCAAGTATCTAGCGACATCTCGCCGATTCATTGCATCCAGGTATCCGGTTGTGTACGGTATCGCAGATATCGTGCCTTTATATCTGAACTGGCGCCGAATATTGGAAAGCGTTGCACGGGAATGCAAATCGTATTTGTTAATGACAACATGTATATTCTTATTGTTCATTCGTTCTGGCAGGATCTCTTCAAAGAACAACTCCAGATTTCGCATATTTTGATCGAGATTAATTACAACATAGTCCGCCAGCTGCAGCTTGAGCTGTGAATCAACACCAGCATGATCTGCATCCAGAAGAACCAGATCATAATACTCGTTAGCTACATTTAGCAGCTTTTTCACTGTCTCACCATGTTCCTGCGGGGAACGTTCCATCTCATCAATTCTTCCGGTTAGGAAATCAAGTCTTTCCTTCAGAAGTGGCTTGGTATAATCCCTGAGATTGTGCTTATTCAGACTGCCGCTCGAATGCAGCCGTTCAATCGCATCCCAGCCACCCTCTTCAAAGGAGAACATAAAATCCGCTGATTCCGTATCTTTGGATGGTAGAGCAGCTTCTGTGCCAGTTCCTGCAAGGCCTGCATTAACAAGTAACACTCTTGTCCTATAGTGAAGTGCCATCGCATAAGCACTAATTAATGTGCTCGAAGTGCAACCTGTTCCTGCAAAAGGACTCCAAAAGGTAATGGTGCTCATGCTCTCATCCTCTCTGCTTCTTTCATCGCACGGCGACTGCGAACACTTTCCCAACCTGTTAACTGCTCGACCACGCGACACAACGATTTTTTGTAATTTCGTGACAAAGGTCCAAGATGAACTCGGCGATGATGCTCATTCTCAAGCTTAACTGCAGCTGTTAATTCATCCCACGGAAGCACTAAGGATTCTCCAGTCCACACAAACGGACTGCCCTCCAGATACGCCCACAGATAACGAGCTTCAAGCTTGCAGTCAACCCCGTTAATTAAGAGCCGCTGAAATGACAGCTCACCAGGCAATGACTGTTCTTCAAGCAACCGCTTCAACCAGCCCTTGCCACGTTCCAGATTGTAACGCTCATAATCACTCACCCAGACTCTTACATCAGCGGTTAGCCAGAGATTACGTGATGCAAAATGCGAGGTCTCCATGTCATATAACACATAGTCATAACTATCCAATCGCTCGCCATTTACTTCAAGATGATTCTCTACTGCTGCTGAAGTAACAAAATGACAAGCGATATCAAATCCTTCAAATTCCGTAATTCGCAAAGACTGCTGACTGTCACCTACACCGTACCCATACTTCTGCTGTAAGGTTCCATCTACGAGCAAAACCTTGTTGCCTGTCGAAGCCAGTATCTTGCAAAGATATAACATCAGATCATTCTTCTCACATAAACCCGCAAAGATCCATGTATGCATAGATGTTACAACTCCTTTCTTTTTCTTAAACTCCCTGTTATCTGAATTACTCTAAATTAAACCTCGGATTTCGCTCTATTCTCCACCCGTTAGCAAGCTCTGTTGTTCTGTTTGTGAAGCATCAGCAGGATCATTTACGCTTCCAGAATTAGCTCCTGCTCCGTTTCCTGAACCATCATTCCACATCACTCCATCCGAGGTTGCCGGATTATTTGATGATGGACGACTGTTATATGTAACTGAGGATTGTGCCACATCCTGTTCAACCCCTTTTGACGGTGCTGTCATGGAGGCGGCCAGTGAACTTTCAAGCGAACTTCGCACCTGTCTGGATAACTCCTGCTCGGCTCGTCGAACAATATTCGGATCACTCTCCAGCAGTTTTAACACTTCTGAATTGGCAGGATACGTCGCGATTGCAGGTGTCTGAAACTGTGGTTCTACATAGGTTAAGGCATAGATTGAAGCTTTATGTAAATAGGCATCTACAATTGCACTTGAGAGTGACAGAATTTCTTCCTCCGTCATCGTAATCCATAAGGTAGCTGCATTGAGTCGTTCCACTTTTTTCTTCGATAAGAGAACATAGTCTTGTCCGGTAGGGAATTGAATACGAACATCAATAATATCTCCCTTAACAAGTGAGGACGGCAGTAATACAACTTGCAGCTCTCGATTTCTTAAATCGGGAGGAGCCGGTACATCCTCATACACCATCTCGGTGGTAATGGCTGTTCCTTTTTTCAACTCTATTTTGGCCACTTGGCCTTCCATCTGCTTAGTACTGGACCAGAGATTTCGCGGTGCTTGTGCATCCGGAACAGCAATGAGCTTCAGATCCTCCGGTAATATCGGTTCACCTGCTTCAATATCCCGAATCGTAACCCATCCTTGTGCTCCCGAATCCCATTGTTGCTTTAATTCAGCTTCCTTTTCCTCATATGCCGATAAATAACGGGCTTCTACAGCTGACCTGACATCCCCCATCGTTTTGACATTGTAAATAACATATCCTCCGAACACCAACCCTACAGCTCCTGCTCCGATAAGTCCGGCATAGATCAGTTGACGGCTTTGTTTTCTTAATTTAGACAAAAGAGGCTCTCCTTTCGTAATCTTCTAATCATGTACTTTCCTTCTTGAAAAGAATGAACGTTTCTTGGGCTGCTGTGCCATCATATGCATTAAAATATGTGAAAACACTTTATCCATCTGTGCGTCCTTGTCAAAAGGATCAATATGTAACGGCAGACCATATACACTCGATGTATCCAGAGCTTTACGAATGCGCTGAACTGCTTCACTTGCTGCCAGGGGCAGACAATAGATCCATTTCTCTCGTGGATACCGATGATGTGATCGAATAAAGGCGCCAATCTCGGCCTGTCTCCATTCGGCACCTGAGCCTATAACAATGGGAAGATCTGCACGCAGGAATTCTTCCAGCCGGTTCTGGTCCTGACCACTACCGAGATCCATCACGATGAACTGATAACTCCCCCCAAGCAAAGACAAAATATCCGCTCGCCCGGATTGTTTCCAATAATGCACACCATCCACTGCAAACTGTCTGCCTGCTGGCACCGGTTTACCCGCTTGAGCGATTTGTTGAATCCTTGCAAAAGATTGAGAGCGAGGTGACATTTCAATCACAGCTACTTTGAAGTTTTGCCTTTCGAGATAATGACTGATAGCTATAGCCGTGTGGGTAACCCCTACACCAGATGAAGCACCAGTCAAGGCAATAACTCTTGTTCCGCCATTCAAGGTCATCGTTGTATCTCCACCAGACGTTGTTCCACCGGGTATTCGGAGCAATTCCTTCCGCACCTCATCGGCAGATTGGAATCGCTCTTCGGCATTATACCTTAACAGTCTTCTCGCCACAGGGATGTATGTCCGCGGAACATCACTTCGGATAGAGCTTTCCACACCCTGAATCCATTCCGTATACGCACCACTTGTCATAAGATACAGGAGCAATGCTCCGAGTCCATAAAGATCTGAACGCGCATCGGTCTGACCCGCGCCATACTGTTCTGGAGCGGCAAAACCAGCGGTTCCCAACTTAACGGTATCTTCAGCACTTTGCGGTTTGTAACTTCTGGCGATACCAAAATCAATTAATCTTACTTCATGTTCCGGCGTGATCATGATGTTTGAAGGTTTCAGATCCCTATAGATCACAGGTGGATTCAGATTATGCAAATAACTCAACACATCGAGCAATTGAAGTACAAGCTCCGTCAACTGCTCCATCGGGATCTTCCCACGACACTGCTTGAAATACTCACTGAGCGTTAACCCGTCGATGTATTCCATCACCAAGTATGTGTACCCATCTTCATCCGGGACAAAAAAATCAACAATTTGCGGCAATCTTGGATGGCGAAGTGATGTCAGAAGAGCGGCCTCCGTCTCCATACTGCCTTCATATGGCATAGCCGTTACGCTTTCTTTAATTGCCCATATCTTGCCCGGCAACTTCAGATCCTCCGCCTCGTATACATGGCTCATTCCGCCTGTACCCAGAATGGATACGATACGATATCTACCTCCCAGCAGGCTTCCGCGTTCCAGCCTGGCCGGATGTCTCATATCAATTCCTCCTTCAATACACAACAAAAAAGGGAAAGCTTCACCGAAGAAGAACAGACCGGATATCCGGTTTCGTTCACTTCGGGATGCTTTCCCTCAGGTTTGTTATGGTTAATATTGGTATCATTATAGTACAGGCATGAATAGATTGTAAAGCACAAAATTTAATGAGCTTAATCAAATCAATTTCATAATACCTTAAGCTGCTTTAATCAAGGCTAGATCTCTTAATATTTGACCATATAGAGTGTAATCTCTTCCCGGTTGTGAAACAGCTGCTTGGAACGTTGAATTTGCATACGCGAACGCTCAAACGTATCGATGACATCTTTAATCATTGCCAACGGTTTTTTATGCAATAACTTCACGGTAACAATCGCTGTTCCTCCGGGTTGCAGGCTATATAGAAGATCCGATACAAGTCGGCTCATCAGCTTCGGACTCCAACTCATATCACATACGAGCAGATCGAATTCTGCTTCACGGAAACGAACATCCCCTGCATTTTTTTTCAAGAAAGTCAGTTTTGGCGATGCCAGCAACGTCGCATCCATCTTCGCCGGATCTACCGCCGTGACTTCAAGCCCGCGTTCGAGCAGGAACGAGGTCCATCCACCTGGTGCTGCACCGATATCTAGTGCTTTATGAAATGAAGTAAAGTCAATGCCAAACGTTTGCTCGGCTTCAAGCAATTTGAATTTGGCCCGCGAGATCTGCCCATCTTCTTTTTGAAAACGTACGGCTCCCCCGCTCCAGTCTGACAGGTTCTGTTCAGGTCTGGATATGCCAGCATACAACATATCATTCGTTGCAAATACAGAAATGACATATTCAGCATCACGTACAACCCATTCACAGCCTAGCTCATCCAGCTTTTCAGTCAGCAGTTGCTTCAATGAGGCTGCATTTTCTTGCCAAAAGGCCCCTTCTGTCTTCCGTACCTGTAGCACGACAGAGGCACCGTTCAATTCCTTATGATTCAACACAAATGCAATCAATTTCTCAATAGACTGCTCCGAATCTTCTGTATTCTCCTGAAACTGAACAGGTTGAATATGACGTAAAAACGTTGGATACTCTGCCCACAGCTTATCTGCAACTTCTTCCTCCGCTACAGGCAGACCCGCAAGCAATATTTCTCCTGGTACGAGTACCGTGCTCTTCACCGCACCAAACGTACGGCGTAATTCTTCCTGTGCATAAGGGGCGAAGCCATGATTGGCTGTGCAGATAAAACGGGAGAAGTTGCCTTCTTCCCAAGACGATTGTGTACTCAAATTGTGTTACCCTCCAGAACGTACGCGTATCCACGGACGACCGTCATCCCACTGGATATCGACCGGAACATCGTACGTATGCTTAATTGTATCTTGTGTCAAAACTTCATGTTTGGGGCCAGCTGCCGCAATACGTCCATCGCGGATCAAGGCCACATGTGTGAATAAAGGTACGATTTCTTCAACATGATGTGTTACATACACAACTGTAATGTTACGCTGGCGCAGACGATCAATCTCAGCCAGCATTTTCTCACGTTCATATAAATCTAGTCCGGCACAAGGCTCGTCCATAATCAGCAATTTTGGCTCAGCCATCAATGAACGAGCAAGCATGACTTTTTTGCGTTCTCCTTGGGATAACATTCCCAGCGAGTTGTTGGCAAGGTTGGCAAAACCCATATCATCCAGCAAACTCATTGCCTTTGCTTTTACTTCATCAGGAATCGTCTGATAAAAACGCAAAAAAGCATAGGCTCCTGTAGCGACGACTTCCCATACCGGATCTCTGGGTGTGAGTTTCTCAATCAACGTTTGGCTGATATAACCGATTTCCTTACGTACTTCCCTGACGTCACATTGTCCATACAGATTACCGAGCACTTCAATGCGCCCCTGGCTTGGAAACATATATCCGTTCATCATTTCCAGTAATGTTGTTTTGCCAGAACCATTCCGGCCCAAAATAACCCAATGTTCGCCTTGTTCGATGCGCAAATGTACGTCATCCAAAATCTGATTCTCTTCTCGTCTAAGTGAGACATGTTCCATCGAAATTATACTCATTTCAACACCGCCTTCCGGATCTCCGAGAGCAGATGCTCTACAGAGCTCATCCGATAAACCATTTTTGGAACATCTTGCTGACCGTCAAACAGCATGACTGCTGGTACGCTTGAAATTTTAAATTGTTGTACAAGTTCAGGAATGTCATGAATGTTCATTTCGAATAAAATACCTTCTGGCAGCATGTGCTCTACTACCTCCAACATACGGCGGGCTGCCGCACATGTCCCACATAAAGGGGTATATATAAATACAGCCTGTGGCATGCCTTCCCATACACTGCGCATTAACATTTTGGATGTAATTGGCTTCATTAACTTTCTTCTCCCGCGGCAACACGCAGCATGACCTCACCCGTCATTGGCCCATTATGAATGGTTACCGAATCCGGTTTATTGCTATATAACATCTCGTACATCTGGCGTTTCCCAAACATACTGGACGTATGCAAATAGATCTCACGCGGAAATAAACCTTCTCGTACAATGGATGCCGCGACCTCACCGCCATTAGGCGAGTCCGGACCAAGCTCATAATCCAGAGACAAAATGTCCACGTCACCTTCTCTTAGCAGCATCAGGCACTCTTCTGCATTCGTTGCCAGAACAAATCCTTTCGGACATGCCCGATAGTCATCCAAAAAAACATGCATACAATCGCTCCTCTCCCCATTATAACCAGGAACGCATGAGCGCTATATCATCACGGTGCGTTCCATCTTCGCCCGTTTCTGTCTCGAGCACAACAACCGCATTTTGGAACTCAGGCGCCTTTAACAAGGTTTTCATTGATTCATTTCCGATATATCCCTGTCCGATCCTCGCATGTCTATCCTTACAGGAACCAGACGCATATTTGGAATCATTAAAATGTACAGCAGCAACATTATCCCAATATCCGAGCATCCTGCCCTTTTCGAGCATCGCCGCTTCGTTGCCTGACGACCACAAACCTGAAGCAAAAGCATGGCATGTGTCAAAACAAAAAGCAATATGCTCGGGATATCGGCTTAATTTGCGAATCTGTATCATTTCTTCCATTGTCGTGCCCATCGGGCCATGATCACCTGCCTGATTCTCAATCAGTACCTTTGAATGTCCATTCCAATTCTCCAAGGCGGTATCCAGACAATGAATGAGGTTCTGATAACCCTCCAGCGGATTGTTTGTTTTGATATGTCCAAAATGGACCACCGTCCCGACAGAACCACAAGCATTCGAAATTTCAAGATCATTGCGAATAGAAGCTATTGTAGCATGAAACCCCGCCTCTCCACGGGTCATGCCTAATGCCGGATTCGTGGGATAGGGTGAATGTGCAATCGAAGCCAGTCCCTGCTGTTCACACCAATCCCTGCACTGCTCAGCATCCTTGAGATCCAGACTTTTCAGACCAAGACTACGCGGGTTCTTCGGAAAATACTGAAACGCCGTTGCCCCCATCTCATACGCTCTCTTGGCAGCCTGAAGAAATCCGCCTCTGGTGCTGACATGTGCCCCGATTCCGGTTTTAGGCCTCATGCTGGCATTTCGGACAGAAGAATGCCTTCTTGCCCGTAATTTCCACTCGTTCAATCGTTCCCCCGCAGCGCGGACAAGTCTCGCCTTCCCGATCGTATACGCGACATTGCTCGTCAAAACTTCCTGTCTTCGTATCCCCTTGCATCAGCGGCATTTCCATATAACCGCCCTCAGAAGCTGCTTCACGCAACACCGACTGCATCGAATGGAACAAACGCTCCGTCAGCTCAGGTGAAGCCGCGATATTCTGCGTTTTGGAGCTTGGTCTCAGACCAGCAGCAAAAGCAATCTCATCCGAATAACAGTTGCCAATCCCTGCAATGATATGCTGGTTTACCAATGTTGTCTTGAGCGTACCCCGCCGACCTTTCAAAAGAGAAGCAAAACGTTCCACATTCATCCGTCGATCCAAGGGTTCAGGTCCAAGATCGGACATCGCCTCTTCGGTTTCTTTCGAACTAAGCAGATGTAAATAACCCAAGCGTAGTCCGATAAAGAATAAAATATGATCGCCAAACTGAATTTCCACTTGTGTGGAACGATCAGGACGTTCTTCTTCCGTGCCCCAGAAAATCATACCGCCCAACATGAGGTGCAGCACCAGACGTTTGCCATTAGCCAAGTGGAAAATCAGATGCTTCGCTCGGCGTTCAACAAATATGATGCGATTACCTGTAAGTTCATTGATAAACAGATCAGGCTCCGTATTTATCGTTCTATCGCGGTTAATTACCACACCTGTAATCAGTAGATCAAGTATTTTCTCGGACAGCAAGGTCCGGTAATTTTCCATTTCCGGTAGTTCCGGCATCGTACATTACCCCTTTTTGGAAGCTTGGTCTGCCTCTTGCGACAGCCACTCCATCAATTTATGCAAATCTTCAAACACATGATCAGGTCGAGCCTTCGCTGCTTGAATGTGTCCATCCATATTATCCCGTGTTGTCACACCGGTAAGTACCAACAGCGTCTCACACCCTGCTGCCACTCCAGCTGCAATATCGGTTCGCATATTATCTCCGATCACTGCCACTTCATGAGACGCCAGGTTTAGCCGGCTAATGGCTGACTTCATTATAACACTCGATGGCTTGCCAATAACGGTAGGATGAACTCCGGTTGCTGCTTCAATTGCTGCTCCAATAGTTCCCGCCCCAGGTGTCAGTCCATCATCGGAAGGAAGCTGCAGATCCGGGTTGGTCATGATGAATTTTGATCCCGCATTAATCCACCTTAGCGCCTTGGTCAGTTTATGATAGGAAAATTCACGATCAATCCCCTGTATGACGTAATCTGGTGCATCTTCCGTCAGCTGTAGTCCTGCTTCTTCTATGGCTTGCAGCAGTCCTGCTTCTCCAATACATGCCACTTTTGCACCCGGGGACTCTTCAGCAACATATTCAGCAGCCGCCACAGCAGAAGTACATACTTGAGACGCGTCGGCAGGTATGCCCATCCCGTTCAGATGATCTGCCACACCTTGTGGTGTACGGGAAGAATTATTTGTTACGAATAAATACGGCTTTCCTAGCTCTTGCAGTGTTCGAATAAGCTGATCGGCTCCTTCGATACGATGTCTGCCATGATAGAGCGTACCATCCAAGTCAATCAGATAGGCCTTAATCACACACAGCACTTCCTTTCTTCATTCCATTAACGTTTCATGTCCTTAATCATTTACCTCGAACTTGACCGCGAACCTATGTATTCAGGCAAAAAATAATGGCTTGCTGGCATATGCACGCAACAAGTCGAACCGGATCGAACACCGACGGTTTAACTCGCGCGTCTTCTGTACAAGCTTGTCATTTCCTGCGCTTTCCCGGAAAATAATTTGAATCATTTCCCTCTTCATATTGCCCATCCTACACGCTTTCTGACCAGATTGCAAAAGGGACCGCGGGAGTTCCTCTCCCTCAGTCCCGTGCAATTACCCGGATCTTTATATGACGTGTTTAGCCGTGCACTGGTTCGCAATCAGGGTTAAGATTCTTGCTTGCGATGCACAACAGGAATAAGCTGGTGTTCGTTTGCAAGTCTGGTATTCGGGAATACGGACTGCGCCTCTTCCAAAAGTGGCTGAAGTTGATCCTCATCCTTATAGCGTGAACTGAAGTGAGTCATGATTAGTTGCCCTACATTGGCTGCTCTAGCCGCTTCTGCCGCTTGCTTAGAAGTACTATGATAGTACTCATGCGCTGTATCGGCCAGATCATGCATGAATGTAGCTTCATGTACAAGTACATCTGCATTGATGGAAAGTGGCTGTACGTTGTCACATGGACGTGTATCACCCAATATGGTGATCACCATACCTCGTTTTGGCGCTCCCAATACATCTTCTGGACGAAGCGAATCACCGTTATCCAGCGTAATGGTTTCTCCACGTTTCAGGCGGCCGAACAATGGGCCTGGTTTCAGACCATATTCCGCCAGTTTGGCTGGATCCAGGCTTCCTGGACGATCTTTTTCGGTAATCCGGTATCCATAACTGTCAATCCGATGCTCAAGCAAAGCAGCTTCCACGATAAAACTGTCATCCTCGAACAGGACGCCGCCCGTATGTTCCACGATATTCAAATCATAGTTAACCCGGGATTGGCTCAGCTCCATTGTTGTACTGATCATTCGTTCCGTACCTGGCGGACCATATACGGTTAATGGTGTGGTGCCACCTTGATAGGCTCTGCTCGAAAGCAGTCCTGGAAGTCCAAATACATGATCACCATGCAGATGTGTAATGAATATTTTCTCCAATTTGCTCAGTTTAAGCGGAGAACTTAAAATCTGGTGCTGCGTCCCTTCCCCGCAGTCAAACAACCACAAAGCTCTGCGCTCATCCAACATGCGTAGCCCAATGGAAGTTACATTCCGTTGAAGCGTAGGTACACCAGCATTAGTTCCCAGGAAATATAGTTCCATTCTGGATCGCACCTCTTTCTGTTGCCAGCAAAAAACCTCCGACAATGCGGAGGGCTTTGCCTGACACTCTACTGAATTTATGCCTTCTCTACATTAAAATACTTAGCTTGCGGGTGGCTGAATACCATCGCTGATACGGAAGCTTCAGGTTCCATCATGAAACCTTCCGTCAATTCCACACCGATATCCTCAGGCTGCAGCAACTTGAATAGCGGCCCTTGGTCTTCCAGATCCGGACAAGCCGGATATCCAAAAGATACCCTGATGCCTTGATAGCGTGCACCATGACGTTGCTTCATGGTCATCTGGGCAGAATCCGGGAATCCCCATATATCTCTCATCATATGATGCACACGCTCAGCTAATCCCTCTGCTACTTCAAGCGCTACGGATTGCAGAGCATGCGAGCGAAGGTAATCCCCTTGATCTTTCCACGCCGTGGATAGTTCACGCACACCGTGTCCAGCCGTAACAACCATGAAACCAACGTAATCCATCTGACCGGATTCAACAGGTTTCAGGAAGTCGGACAAGCACAGGAACGGCTCGACTTTTTGACGTGGGAACGTAAATGTATGCAAAATATTACTGGTGTCCTTTGGATCATAGATGATGACGCTGTTACCGCTGGACTGAGCCGGGAAGAAACGATACATGGCATGCGCCTGAATAATCCCGTCACGAACAGCCTCTTGCATGATATCATCCACGACTGCTTTCAGGTCGGTAGCCTTCTTATCACCTGAAGCAAGCAGTTGTTCTACTGAACCGCGCAACCCCAGATGATGTCCAAGCAACATCTGCATGTTCACGTATGGCAGGATATGTGATAAAGGATAGTTACGCATCGTATGCCGATCCAGATCAGGCGGTACAAGAACCGGATGATCTACAGCAATATCCGAACGTTCTACCCGGGTAAGCTCTGGAAGAGCCTGAACAGCTACTGCACCTGAAGCAGCATCAGCTTCTTTTTCTGCTTCCATCTCCAGTTGCATCACTTCACGTGAAACGGGATTCATCAATTTGTTCGCCAGATCCAGACCATCCATCGCATCTTTGGCATATACAACCATTCCGTTATATTCAGGACGAATACGATTTTTGGTGAATTTGCGTGTTAGCGCCGCTCCGCCAACCATAATAGGCACATCAATACCTGCTGTTCGCAAATCCTGAGCGGTAAGAATCATCTGTTGCGCTGATTTTACCAATAGACCCGAGAGGCCGATTGCATCGACTTTTTCTTCTCGGTATGCCTCAATGATACGTTCTGGTGGTACTTTTATACCCAAATTAATGATCTGGTAACCGTTATTGGACAGGATGATCTCAACCAGATTCTTCCCGATGTCATGCACATCGCCCTTGACCGTGGCGAGTATGATCTTGCCTTTAACCGAAGTCTCGTTCTTCTCCATGAATTGCTCCAGATATGCTACAGAAGCCTTCATAACCTCCGCACTCTGCAACACCTCAGCTACAATCAACTCATTGTTGTTAAAGAGACGACCTACTTCCTCCATCCCCCGCATCAGTGGACCGTTAATCACTTGAAGTGCTGTGTATTTGGCAAGTGCCTGCTCCAGATCCGGCAGCAATCCTTCTTTGCTTCCTTCCACAACATATGAAGCGAGACGCTCTTCTAATGAAAGGTTTGAGATTTTTTCCTTCTTCTCAACCTTCTTGTTACGGAACGCCGCTACGAACGCCGCCAGAGTTTCATCATTCGTGTTATATAAAAGCTCTTCGGAGAGTCTGCGTTCTTCTTCCGGAATGGAGGCATAACGCTCCAGTTTCTCTGTGTTCACGATCGCATAGTCAAGACCTGCTTTGGTACATTCATATAAGAATACTGAGTTCAGCACTTCACGGCCCGCTTCAGGCAGTCCGAATGAAATGTTACTGATCCCGAGGATCGTATGACATTCTGGCATCGCTTCCTTAATCACTCTTATACCTTCAATGGTTTCTTTGGCTGAACCGATGTACTGTTCATCTCCCGTACCTACCGGGAACACCAACGTATCGAAAATGAGGTCTTCTGGTTTGAGACCATATTTGTTCACCAGCAGATCGTAAGAGCGCTTGGCTACGTCAAGCTTGTCTTCCCGACTAATCGCCTGACCCCGTTCGTCAATCGTTCCGACAACTACTGCACCACCATATTTATGAAGCAACGGTGTAATCAGCTCAAATTTCTCTTCGCCATCCTCAAGGTTAATGGAGTTAATTATCGCTTTACCTTGTGAGTACTGGAGGGCCAGATCAATTACTGAAGCATCTGTCGTATCGATCATGAGAGGAACCTTCACTTTTTTTACAACCAATTCAAGGAACTTCACCATGTCTTCAGACTCTTCGCGGTCTGGGTCTTGTACACACACATCGACAATGTGCGCTCCATTTTTCACTTGAGCACGTGCAATTTCCGAGGCTTCTTCATATTTGCCTTCTACAATGAGGCGTTTGAATTTCCGTGATCCCAGCACATTCGTACGCTCTCCGACCATATATGGGCGATTGTCCTGTTCGATGTAGATCGGTTCTATACCAGACAATGCCGGTGGATGTGTTCCGTTCATTTCTCTTGGGGGGTACTGGGCAAGTGTATCGCGCATCGCCCGAATATGTGCAGGGGTTGTCCCGCAACATCCACCAGCAATATTCAACCAGCCCTGTTCGGCAAAAGCACCAATCTTCTGAGCAAGCGAGTCTGGTGACTCATGGTAATTACCATTCTCATCCGGAAGACCCGCGTTCGGGTAACAACTAACGGCAACCGATGCCATTCCGGAAAGTGAGCGAATGTGATCACGCATGAACTCCGGACCCGTAGCACAGTTTAGTCCTACCGAAATTGGGTTAAGGTGTTCTAAGGATATATAAAAGGATTCGATGTTCTGACCTGCAAGGGTCGTTCCCATCGGTTCTATCGTTCCTGATATCATCAGGGGCAGTGTAACACCACTCTGTTCGAAGGCCTGCTGAATTCCAATGCTGCCTGCTTTTACATTGAGGGTGTCCTGTGAGGTTTCGAGTAGTAGCGCATCAACGCCTCCCTCTATTAAAGCAAGCGCTTGCTCCAAATAACTGTCGATAAGTTCCTGGAACGTTACGCCCCCAGTTACAGACAGTGTTTTGGTTGTTGGTCCCATCGCACCTACCACATAACGTGGAGATTCAGGTGTAGAGAAACGATCAACCGCAGCTTTCGCAATTCTGGCTGCTTCCAGGTTGATCTCGCGTGCCCGATCCTGAATATCGTACTCAGCAAGCACAACGGATGTGGCACCAAATGTATTGGTTTCAATTAAATCGGCGCCCGCCTCCAGATATTCTTCATGAATGCGCTGGATCAGTTCTGGACGAGTAAGCACTAACATTTCATTACATCCATCCAGATCTTCGCCGCCAAAATCTTCGCCAGTCAGATCAACTTGTTGAATCATGGTCCCCATTGCACCGTCGAGGATTAATATTCGTTGTTTTAATGCATCGTGTAGACTAATCTTATCCAATATCTTCACCCCCGCAAAACGTTAGATCTTAGTTTAACAGAAACTAACTTATTGTGAAAGATCGGGTTTGGTCCCGAAAGATGGCGGGTTTGCACGAATATGAACGGAATTTGAGAATCGACAAAAACAAAGCAATCCGATATAATTCAATTAAACCAAGTGGAAAAGAGGGAAAGAACATGGCTGAAATTGTTATCCGAAATACGAACGAACGCATCACTGGTGACGAAAATGTTCGAAATTTCTTAAACAAATACGAAGTATTATATGAGAAGTGGGACGCTTCCAAACTGAACACTGATCTGCAAAATAACTTTGGATTAACTGATGAACAGAAAACCGAGGTTTTGGAAACTTACGATTATGAAATCAGAGATTTGGCTGCACGTCGCGGATACCAGATCTGGGATGTCATCACGCTGTCCGAACAAACACCAGATATCGAAGAAAAGCTCGCCAAGTTCGAAGAAATTCACACCCACGCTGAAGATGAGATTCGTGCAATTGTTGCTGGTAAAGGAATCTTTGTTATCAAAGCTACAGATGATGTGGGCTACTTTAATGTAGAACTGTCTCCTGGAGACGTTATCTCTGTACCTGAGAATACACCGCACTTCTTCACATTAATGGAGAACAAACAAATTATTGCTGTACGTCTGTTCATCGAAAAAGATGGCTGGATTGCAGATCCATACCCTGATCCTACATTTATCAAACAAGCCTAACACTCTCGTGTTACAACTTGCTTAACCAAAACCCCTGTTCAATTGAACAGGGGTTTTCGCATATGCATATGGAGAGTAGTATACAACATCAGTGCATTATACAAAATAATGCGGGTATTTCGCTCTTATCGATTCCTGTTCAATAACAACGAGTCTAAGATGAGCTTCCATCACCTGAACAGCTTGCTCGGTCTGACGCTCTGTGATAAGACGATAAATCTCTTTGTGCTGGGAGATAATGACCTCCAGGTTGGAGTCCTCCGCTAGACGTAATAAACGCAACCGATTAAACGGAATATTCAGTTGTTGCAACATTCTCCATGTTCTTAGTTTACCCGTGCCCTGGAACAAAATCTGATGAAACTCTTCATCCAGTTCAAATAGACGATAGAAATTGTTTTTCCCTATACAGACTTCCTGCATTGCAATGTTGGTTTCAAGTCGAAATCTGAACTCTTCAGGAAAAGAAACACAAGCCAAAGTCACGATTTCCTTCTCCATCTTCTCCCGCATAAACCTGCCTTCTTCCACATGCTCCAGATTAATATGAGAGACGATCGTTCCACTCTGGGGAATAATGTCCAGCAGTTCTTCTTCAGCAAGCTTCATGAATGCTTCTCTCACGGGTGTTCTGCTCACCTGCAGTTCATCTGCAATCTCTTTCTCTGAAATCTTGGTACCCGGCTTAAGTTCCAGGTGAAGAATTCGTTCTTTTAACAGGTTATATGAATATGCCCGGGTCGAGCCTCTAATTTTTTGATTAAGTGACATGCCTAGACCTCTTTCTATCAGCCGTATTCATTCATCTTAGCACAAATTACCGTTCCACTTATATATCGGTGTGAAACGGTAATCTGGCCAACATCAACTATATTATTGCTTGTTTTCTTTGTAGGCTTTGTACGTGTCATTTGCCAGCTTCAGATAATTAGATAATCCTTGACTATCCAGCTCTTTGGCAAACGTATCGAATTCAGACAAGTCCCGTTCACCCAAGATAAATTTAAGTGTATTTTGATCCGAATAATCTTTCAGTGGTGTACTCAGAAGTGTCACCCGTTCACGGTCCTCTGAAGAGTAAGGAATTGGTGGTTCTGCCGGGATCACTTCCTTGGTATCCTTCATGTCTTGCTGGAATTTCAACTCTTCTTCACTAAACATCGATTGCAGCAGATCTGTCGTACCACCGTAGGCAAATACTCCACCAGAGAAACCAAAGTCAATACGCAGATCCTTCGTGCCTTTAGGATTCAAGCCATTGTAGTTCACATCTTCTACCAATTCACGTTTTCCGCCCTCTTTGGTAAATGTTTCGCCTTCAACGCCCCATTTGGCAAACTCTTGACCCTCATCACTGTAGTATAACCAATCCACAAATTGCATAATGGCTTTGAAGTTTTCGCTTTTTTGAATTTTCCCGGATATCATGACACCGTTTTCAAGTCTTGAGCCAGACATTAATTGCCCTTTTGGCCCACCAGGAACTGTAATCTTCGCAACAGAGTATTTACCTTCTCCCAGCGTTTTGTTCATATCATTTCGGTGCAGCACTACCGTTTGGGAATTACCATTAATCATGAATGATTTGCCGGATACAAATTTCTGTACAGCCTGATCATCATCCTGTGTGAAACTTTCTTTGTCCAGCAATCCTTCGGATACCAACTTGTTAAAGTACGTTAGCATTTCCTTATACTCCGGCGTAGTAGCCGTGTACACAAATTCATCCTGATCTTCCTTATACGTCAATCCGTTACCAAAACCCCATCCAGCCTTGGTACCAAAGCCGGTAGCCGCAATACCTAATGTGCTATTAAATTTGAAACGGTCCGAGAACGGAACGGAATCCGGGTACAGCTCTTTGAGTTTCTTTGCAGCGTCATACAGTTCATCCCATGTGGTTGGGATCGCAATGTTATTTTCTTCAAAAACATCTGTTCTTACGATTAATGTATAATCTGGCCATACTTCTTCATGCAGACCCGGGAGTACATAATACTTGCCATCTTCCTGTCGAAGTCCTTCGATTTCTTCTTC
Source organism: Paenibacillus sp. FSL K6-1122 (assembly GCF_037977015.1). Lineage (NCBI taxonomy): Bacteria > Bacillati > Bacillota > Bacilli > Caryophanales > Paenibacillaceae > Paenibacillus > Paenibacillus sp. FSL K6-1122. The sequence goes on from NZ_CP150272.1 coordinate 4,221,252, forward strand.
CAATCCCCATTTTTCCACTTTATCCTTGAAGTTGGGCATCAAATCAATATAATCACTAACGGGCAGAATCGCACCGGAAGATACAAAAGCAGATTCTTCACCAGGATAGGTCTTTGGAATAACCAGCGGTGCATCACCAGAACTGATTAGAAGAGATCTCTTCTGAGAATAGTCACTCATAGGAACAATCGTTGGCTCAAGTGTAACACCAGTCATTTCAGTCATCTTTTCGAAAAGCAACCAGTCTTTTTTGTACGGATAGGTAGGTTGATCACTATACAGTATCGATAGATTAAACGGCTCAGTCGCCTTGAATGTATCCCCTACATTGTACGTCTCCATCGCTGCCTTGGTTTGAACTTCTGTGACGTCACCTCCTGCTCCATTACCGCTGCTACATGCTGCCAGAACAACGGTCATCATTGATGCCAACACCATTTTACCAACAAACTTACGTGGCTTTTGATTCATTTAGGTTATCCCCCTGAATTTGGTTTAGGTTGACCTTGACTTAAAACTTTTTAATCAATAAAAGCGAAGCGCTCGCCTACAAGCTTTCTGAAAGAAAGCTGCATCGGAAGCATATGCTATCACCGGATTTTCCCTTTTAAAAAGGGAATCGAAAAAATCTGGGGATAACAGCAATTGAAAGGTTATTCTGTCATCGGAGTGTTCCGTGTAAATCATCTTTAGTTCAATTTATATAGCTGCTAGGTATTACTGTTTAACAGACCCTAACATGATACCGGTTACAAAGTATCTTTGGACAAATGGATAGATGGTGAGTATCGGCAAGATGGTTAATACCATCGTTACTGACTTAATATTGGCAGCAATCTGTGTCAGGTTATCAGCTGAGGTTGCACCGGCAGATGCCCCACTTGTCGCTCCTGCAATCATATTGCGCAAATAAATGGTGACAGGGAACAGTTCTTTTTTGTCCAAATACAGAAAGGCTGGGAACCAGGAATTCCAATGACCTACTGCGTAGAACAGCACCATGGTTGCCATAACGGCTTTACTAAGCGGCAATATAATGCGTAACAAGATCCCGTAGGTGTTCAAACCGTCAATGGAGGCAGCTTCCTCCAGTTCTTCAGGCATATTTTCAAAAAATGACTTCATGATCAGCATGTTGTATATGCTAATTGCGCCAGGAACAACAAGTGCCCACATGGTGTTGTTGAACCCAAGGGAATTAATCAACACATAGTTTGGAATCAATCCACCACTGAAGAACATCGTGAATACGGCGAACATCGTCAGAAACTTGCGACCCATCAACCTCTTTTTGGACAGGGCATATGCGAAAATAGTCGTCATAAACATGGAGATTAACGTACCTACTACAGTGTAGATAATCGTATTTTTATAATTCGTCCAGAACATGCTGTCACGTGAGATGGTCTTGTATGTCTCCACATTGAATCCTCTTGGGAACAAACTAACCTTACCCGAATTAATATAGGACTCACTACTGAAGGATTGTGCCACGACATTTAAGAATGGATAGAGCGTTATAAATACCACGAACAGCAGAAAGATGACATTGAATACTTTAAATACCTTGTAAGATCTGGATTCCTGCATGGTGCTCCTCCTTTACCATAAGCTTCTTTGTGTCAGTCTGCGTGAAATGGCATTTACGGAGAACACCAGAATCAGACCGATCAGCGATTCGAACAAGCCAATTGCGGTAGCATAACTGAAGTTACTGGATTCCAGTCCCACCCGATACAGGTAAGTGGAGATCACATCAGATGTCTCGTAGATAAGCGGATTGTACAAGAGTAAGATTTTTTCAAATCCAACTGCTAGGAAATTACCCATGTTCAAAATCAATAACGTCACAATCGTTGGCAAGATCCCTGGTAACGTTACATGAATCGTTTGCTTCCACCGATTGGCACCATCGATACGCGCAGCTTCATACAAAGAATCATCAATGGTTGTCAGTGCAGCCAGATACAGAATTGCCCCCCAACCCATACCCTGCCATACCTCAGAAGTGATATAGATTGTTCTGAACCATTCAGCCCGCTGCATAAAAGGAATATTGTCTCCGGTGAAGAAAGCCACCAGTCCATTAATGGAACCATTCACTGCTGTCAGCTGCAGGATCATACCCGCAACGATAACGATGGACAGAAAATGAGGCAGATAAGACGCGGTCTGTACAAACTTTTTGAATCGTTTACTCTTCACTTCGTTAAGCATCAAGGCAAAAATGATTGGAACCGGGAATGTAAAGAGTAACGCAAGTCCGCCTAACATCAGCGTATTACCGAATACTCTCCAGAAGGTAGGGTCCTCAATGAACATTTTGAAGTACCTTAAACCAACCCACGTTTCTCCAAATATACTTCCCCCGGGAACAAAACGTCTGAACGCAATCACATTACCAATCATCGGTCCATATTTGAAAATAAGGAGATAAATGATGGGAAGGATTAATAGTGAATACAGCTGCCAGTCTTTGCGGAACAAAGTTGCTGCCGTTCGTAATCTGCTCTCTTTACGTAAAGATGTCATGGTTAACGTTGTTTTAGCGGTTTCCGACTCCATGTGTTTTCACTCCGATCCAGGACTTGATAAGTAAGAGTAATTCATGTACAGTTCCCATCGTTTCTCCTCTAGTAGAAGACAACAACTCCTTTAACTTCACCCCCACTACCAAATAGATAATTGCTAAATGTAAGCGATATCAATTTGATGTATTATGTAGAATCACACAATCCAAGGTGCTTCACCTCATTCATTAGCACTTACTAAGTGGTGTGTTTCCAAATCGGAAGAAGAAACCCTAAAATATTAAGCGCTTACAATCAATCGAAAATAATAAGCAATAACTCCCTGCTTCCATTTAATGAAGTAAGTCAAAAAGAAATTGCTTTATGACAATCTAAATACTAGTCATACTAGTATGTTAGTTATATTCTAATCCAGCTTCCCCCTAATTTCAATAACTTTTAGTAAAAAAAATGGAGATCTCTTTTAACAAGGTAATTTACTCAACAAGCTCAAATAAAAAAACATTGGTAACTTCTAGAACGACATCATCGTTCATTGAAGCTTCCAATGTTTCAGGGTGCTGAGGAAAGATGTTATAACTGATTCCGCTTAGAAATTAGCAATAAGCTGATTTAATTCCGATAAATGTGTTATTTCATGGTCTGGCGCATACGCTTCATTGTTGGTCTTATGCTCACGGTTAATCCATACGGATTGGATGCCAGATGATAAAGCACCACGAATATCAGTCGTTAACTTGTCTCCAACCATCAAACTCTCTTCGGGTTTAACACCCAGTTTACTCAAAGCATGTTCAAATATCGACGGATCTGGTTTTCCTTTTCCGAAGTTACCCGAGATAATAATCTCATCAAAGAAAGGAGTTAATTCAGGTACACTATCCAACTTCTCTTGTTGCAAAGCAGGACAACCGTTCGTTAACAGCAACAGTTTGTACTTTCCTTGTAACTGACGCAAGGTATCCATCGTTTCTTCGTATACATGAGGTCTGGATCTCCGTTCTACTCCAAACTGCTCGGCAAGTTGTTCAGCAAGATCTTCCCGATCTATACCCAACTTCAACAAGCCACGACGCCAGGATTCTTTACGGTAAACTGGAGCAAGTTGTTCCAACTGACGAAACTCAGGTTGATCCCCACCAGTAAAGTTAGCCCAAAGGCCTTCAAACGGATTGATTCCAATCATTTTAGTAAAAGGAAAGGTTTCATATGATTCATACAGTCCACGTGCCTCATTACGAACAGCTTCTTCAAGTTCTTCTGGTTTAACCCCAGTCTCTTTCGCTGCGATTAGACAAGTCTCATGAAAAGATTCTCGAACACTACGCTCATCCCATAATAAAGTATCATCTAGGTCGAACAAAATCGCTTTTAACGCCATTCCGATCATCTACCCCTTTATGCAATAATTACTTTTCGACGGTTTCCACGGTGATCTGGTGTGCTTTTGCAAACTTCAGCAAACGTTCTGCAATCGCATCTGTATCGTAACGGTTCAATAACTTGGTGAACACCCATCTTTTCCCGCGACTGTTATGTTCGATAACAACTGTACCTGGTTCAATTCTGAATTTGACGATATCGTCAACCCCAATTGAACGTTCACGATTACCCTTCGTCGTTATAATCCGATTACTGCTAATCTTGATGTATGGACGACGAAGCATGAAGATGACTGCCAAAAATACGTAAAGCAGCATGGTCACCCAGTCCCAAGTTGTCATTGGAGCTTGCACAAGGAACGTGCTCATAAACAGATACAAAAAGGCGAGACCAATCAAAAATATAGGGAACAAAAGACTGCGTCCCTTAAAGACTTCTTCACCTGGTGTACCTGTGATTGGTTGACCACTTTTTTTGCGTTGCTGATTTAACTGCTTGGAATTTTTCTTAACCGTTCTCTCGAACGAACGCGACATGAGAATCCCCCTTATGTGTCTTTGTATCGGCTTACATAATTGCAAACCAACATTTCCCCCTATAAATTGCACACTCAAAATAACAGGAAGAAACCTAAATATCATAATGATATCATTAGGTTTCGTTAGTGTTTGAGTTTGCCTTGGTGGCCTTTGTCATTCTCATCATCAACAATCTCAATGGTATCCAGTTGTTGTCTGAAATTGCTGCGAATATTACTCAAATAAATCTCTCTTAGCTCGGCACGTTCAGCAAGCTCTTCCTCCGACAATCCAGTGGACTTTTGCTTACGAGCCAATTCGTTAATGCGTGCTACCAGACTATCTATATCCAAGCTTGTCCCCTCCAAAAATACAAAGTCATATTAACTTTGCCATTATAAAGGCTGCTTGTCAAGCTGACACGCGCTAACACTCATTGATGTGCATTTTATTCTGCAAATTGCGGTAGAGCTAGTACTTGTCCCACTTGGATGGAAGTTGTATGAAGTTGATTCACTTTCTTAATTGCTTCTATATATATACGTGTATCCATATTCGTCGGTTTATGTTCCAAAGAAATACTCCATAATGTTTCCCCTTGTGAAACAGCTATCTTTCCTCCAGGCAGAACATCATTCTCATTGCCGGCAAATACAGTTAAAACGGTGCTGCATCCAATAAATATAATCATAGAGGTAATGACTACCTTTAACATCCATGAAGAAATCTTGAAACGCGCTAAAACCTTCTTGTAGTTCCCTATGTTAGACTTCACCAGTTCCGAATTCATTGGTTCATAAATGCTTTGATAAGTAGAATATCTCATTAAATACCCGCCTCCAAACGTTTGTTCCTATCTGTTGGAATCAATATAACACGAACACTTGTTTTGTTCAATAGATTTTTAGAACAATTGTTCGCTTCTTTTTTGAAGGAGAAATATCTTATTTCAAGTCCTTTTACAAAACATTTGCAGTATTATGCTCTGACTTTTGGACAATTTCTGTTCTATAAGCTAAAAAACACTGATTTAATGCTATTTTATTTAGAACTTATGTTTGTACGAACGGAGGTTCTATGTTATAATTTTCCCAAACGTTACTAAAATGGGGTTGATACGGTATGTCGAAGATATCCAGCAGGCAGCAGGCTATTCTGGAGTTTATACGAAATGAAGTCCGGTTGAAGGGGTATCCTCCTTCCGTACGGGAAATTGGTGAAGCGGTTGGACTGGCTTCCAGCTCAACAGTACATGGACATTTGGATCGTTTGGAGAAAAAAGGTTTGATCCGACGCGACCCTACCAAGCCAAGAGCCATTGAGCTTTTGAGCCAAGAAGAATCTGAGCATTCTCATCAATTTGCTCATAGCGTTGCACGTATTCCTGTTGTTGGTAAGGTTACAGCCGGGGTTCCAATCACTGCAACCGAGAACATTGAAGACTACTTCCCTCTTCCTACACATTATGTAGGCGAACAGAAAGTGTTTATGCTTTCGGTAGTCGGAGATAGCATGGTGGAAGCTGGAATCGTTAACGGAGATTACGTTATTGTCCGTCAACAGCAAACTGCTGATAACGGTGATATCGTCGTTGCAATGACTGAAGACGATGAAGCTACAGTGAAAACGTTCTATAAAGAGAAAGATCATATTCGCCTTCAACCGGAGAATGCGACCTTCGAACCTTTACGTTTGAAACATGTTAGTATTCTGGGTAAAGTCATTGGCCTTTTCCGAGATATTCATTAATATTTAACTTGAGTAACAAAACTAGATGTAATGAAATACGAAAGAGGTTATCCTGATCAACAGGACAACCTCTTTTTTCATGTTTATGTTATTTTAGCGGCTAATTATTCACTGCGTTTCAGAACACTCTTGTGATGCGAGAACACATCAAAGCTCTGTTGTCCGTGATATGAGCCCATACCGCTCTCTCCTACACCACCAAACGGGAGGTAGTGTGAAGTCATATGAGAAAGTGTGTCATTAATACATCCCCCACCGAAGGATACTTGATTCAGAACCTGATCCTGCAGCTGCTCATCCTGTGTGAAGAGATATAGCGCCAATGGTTTTGGCCGGCGAACAATCTCATCCAGCATAGGATTCAGGTCACTGTACGTAAATACAGGAAGAATCGGACCGAAGATCTCTTCTTGCATGACAGCTGATTCCCAGTTCACATCTCCAAGTACAGTCGGCTCAATGAGCAACTGCTCTCGTACAGAACGTCCACCAATCAGCGTTCTGCCATCTGTGAGGAATTTCGACAACCGATCAAAGTTACGCGCGTTGACAATATGCGGGAAATCAGCGTTCTGTAACACATCATCCCCAAATTTATCTTTGATCTCTGCGCCAATCAGATTGATCAATTCGTCATGAACTTGTTCATGTACAAGCAAATAATCCGGAGCAACGCAAGTTTGGCCTGCATTCAGGAACTTACCACGAACAATACGCTGGGCCACCAGCTTCAGTTCTGCATCGTTATGGACAATAGCAGGACTCTTGCCCCCTAGCTCCAGGGTTACAGGAGTCAAATGCTCCGCAGCTGCCTTCATAACAATGCGACCAACACCTGTGCTTCCTGTGAAGAAAATATAATCAAACTTCTCTTTCAACAATGCTGTACTGGCTTCAACTTCCCCTTCCATAACGGCGATATACTCCTGAGGGAAGATCTCCTGAATCAGATCATATGTCAGACGAGATACCGCTGGTGTTAATTCAGAAGGCTTGATAACTGCACAGTTACCGGCTGCAATTGCTCCAATCAGTGGACCAAAGGCCAGTTGGAAAGGATAGTTCCAAGGTGCAATAATAAGAGCCACTCCGTATGGTTCAGGGTAAATGGTGCTCACACCATCCGGCATAGCCGAATTGGTTGGGACTTGTTTTGGTGCAGCCCATTCCTGCAGGTGTTCTAATGCAAAATCCAGTTCACCCAAAACAATGCGAATCTCGGAACCGTAAGCTTCCGCCTCAGATTTGTTCAGATCTGCCCGAAGTGCATCTTGAATCCGTTGCTGATACTTTTCAATTCCCTTTCTAAGCTGTTGAAGTGCATTAATCCGATACTCGATATTTTTAGTTTGTCCTGTATAAAAAAATGTACGTTGTTCTGTCACAAGTTGTTTAGCCTGATCCATATTAACATCTCCAATTAATTATTTAAAATTAAATTGTTTAAAATTTAATTAAAGTATACCTCTTCTATATGAAACTTTCAACATACAAATGAAACATCCATTTGTATGTATTTGAACGATGGTTGGAATTTTAAATGAGTGAATGCTAGTATTCCTTTCTATTTCATGGCTATCAGAATTTCTAAGGAAGTTTGATTTAAATCTTTTGCTTCAGACAGTTTAATATTAATGAAAAGTGAGTTTTGCGATTATCTAAATCGACGAACGAATATGTTTGTTATAAAGGTAAGCCTTGGTCACAGATAAACACAAAAATGTTACGTGGGCAAGTGAAGAAGAATCAGGGGACATGTTTTGGCAATTTGCTTTCAGATGATTTATCCATTCCCGGCCACAACTTCACAACGAGCAGATTTTAATCCAACAACTACATCTGAGAGCTGTCTTCGAAGAAAGGGTTAAATAATATCAAATCAACTTGTACTACTTCTATTAAAAAAAGTCATCTAGTATCTCACTCATCCGCTGCATTTCATGATCGTCCAAATCTGTTTAGATTGGATATACTATTTAATCAGTTGGAGGAATTTTTGGAAGTTACGTTAGTAGATCTGTAGGGGAAGAAATACAAATCACAATGTAATATATATCATAATTTTACATAGAATTATATGGTATTTTTAGAAAGTAAAGTTTTATAATTCATTCAAAAAAATTTAGGAGGTATTTACATGAAAAAGAAACTAGCCACAATTGGAGCGCTCACTGCTATAGTAGCAAGTATTGCTGTTCCAGCATCACTTGCTTCTGCCTCATCTTCTGTTCAAGGTTCTGTAACTGCACAAAGTGTTACGATTCAGGCGACGCAAAAATATGTGAGATATTCAGATGCTAACAATAAGTATGGAGATGCGAAGTATGTTCCAAAGACATATACTTATGCTGATGGAGTTTGGTATGGAGTACTCAATCTAGCATCTACTACCTACTCAAACGGATTATATTACGGAAACTATGAAGGTTACGTAACGAAAATGGAGTAATTTTGTCATCACAATAAAATTCACGTATATTAAATATAACAATACTAAAAGAAGGCTTCTGAATTCTAAAGTGTACCCTTTGTAAAGGACATTTTGAAAAAAAACTAGGCAACTTGTTGAAGCTGCTGTCTGTATTTTACAGGCGGCAGCTTTTTCAAATTCCATTGCCCTCGATAATGATTGTAGTACGTCATATAACTCTTAATTTCTCGTTTTACTTCTTCTAATGTTTCGCAATCTTTGATATTCGTTTCATCCTTAAAATGCCCAAAGAACGATTCTTGGGGAGCATTATCCCAACAATTGCCTCGACGTGACATGGATTGTCTTAATCCCATTTTCTTCACTACGGATTGGAATTGTGGTTTCGTATAATGAAAGCCTTGATCAGAATGGATCAACGCATCTTTGGTTAAATGGCGATGCTTCTGTAATTTACGAAGCGTGTTTAGCGCAATTCCTATACTTAACGAAGAAGAAACTTCATACGCTAAAATTTCATTCGTCTGTGCGTCTTTAATCGTCGATAAATACGCACGTTTATTGACTTTTTACGTTAAATATGTGATATCGCTTAATAACACCTTTCCCGCCTCGCCTGGCTTAAAATTGCGCTGTAATTCGTTTGGACAAGTGCGATGTTCTTTCGTTGCTTTTGCCATTCTACGGGCTGGATTAGACTTTCGAATGGGACAGATGATCTCAAATTTCTTCATGATCCGGCGAATCCGCTTCAAGTTGAACGTCATTTTGTACTGATTTTCTAACGTCATTTTGATTTGGTGTGCTCCTTTTTTTCGTCCACGAAAATGATACGCCTTTACAATCTTATCTGTTTTGGCTTTAGCTACACGCTTCTGCACTGATTTTTCAGAGAAGCAATTGTAGTATCCAGAACGTGATACTTCCATAACATCGCATAGATAGCTGATTAACCGTTTCATTTTATACGTTCAGATCGTCCGATAAATGAGTTCAAACTTCAGCTCTGGTGCCACTTTTATTTCTTTTTCAACATCTGCCTTTCGAGTAGATCGAGTTTTTTTAGCAGTTCATTTTCCGCTCGTAACAATTGATTTTTTGCTTCTAATCGTTCAATCTTTTGTTCTAATGTTAATTCACGTTCCGATGGGCGACCTGAATTTGTTTTACGTGTATCCTGTAAGCCTTCTACACCCGCTTCACGATACGAAGCACGTCAACGTTTTCCGGAAGAACGAACACGCTCCAAACCAATACATTCAACATCTAAGCCTGCTTCTTCAAAAATGTCTCGTGGCAGTTTCCCCTGTTCATTTTGTGCAATGAAATGGCGCTTAAATTCATCGGTGTACGTAATCGCCTTTTCGCTAACAGCGATTACATTTGGATTCCGTTTTAGCAGTTCTTGTTCTTTCTTTGTCAGTAATCTTTTCGTCGTAACATTTCCGCTCCAACCTCTTTTTTTTCATTATAAACAAAATACCCTATAAGATGGGCTTTTTTCAAAGTGTCCATCTTATAGGGTACATTTTAACTTTAATCGGCTTTTTCTATCCCACAACATAAAAGAATTAATACTCGTTTACTGGACCACAACCAAAAGGTTGGCAAGTCTGGATTGTCGAAGCGGTATCAATAAAATCGGTATAATCATGATATTTGTAATAATGATGGTCTTTCCTGATGAATAAAGTCGCATTAAAATCACTATGCTTAACATCTCTAGTATATGTTTTTGTTACCCAATAGGCTCTGGGTGCATCCTTAGAAACATAATAACCACCGATGCTTACAAGTATGCCCGCTATTCTACCACCTACAGGTCCTCCTATAAAGGAAGCAAGTATACCTGCTATTGCAGAAGCAGTTGCATATATTATCTCTGTGGAATTTTCTACTTTGCCTTTATATACATAACCGTCTGCTAATGCTTGTGGCGAGAAACTGAGATCTTCGTGAATAGGTTTTATTTCGTTTGTAGCATAATTCACTTCGCCAGTTTGAAGATTTTCATACTTTACTTTAGTCTCATCAACTTTTGTAATTTTTAACTTATCTTTACCATTTAAATCTGTTGCAATATAATAGCTGTCATATTGAATTAATGTAGAACCGTCTTTAAAAGTGATGGAATTATCGGTTGTACTTTCGACTAGTTCTAAAAGGCTATTTTCCACTTGAAGTGCTGGGAAAGAATTTGCCTGATCTTGAGCGAATGCTGGAATTGAGATAGATGTAGAAAACATGACTCCGGCTAAAATGTTTTAGCAATTTTCATTGTTTGTATCATTTTAGTCCTCCATTCAATTCTAATCTTTCTTTTTTCTAAAAAAATCGAATTTGATTACGTAATCAAACAAAGATGTAATCACAATAGCACCAATTGGAATAAACAAATAAACCCAGAACGGATTATTTGGAGCTTCGCCAGGCGGAGAATCTGTTAAAATAAAGTAAAGAACAATGCAATAGATTATAGCCAATACAATACCTGTTATGTTTCTATTTTTCATAGTTGCTCTCACCTCTTGTTCACAGAATCAAGTATTGTATTTCCAACTCAAAAATATTATGACATAAATTTGGTATAATTTCTCTTATATACCTTAAAGTTTTTAAATAATATTTATGATGATAGCTTTAACCAGTATAATCCCTTTTGCTCAACAACTATTTTCAGTACTATATTTCGTTTTTAATATCTGACTCACTATCTCAGCGTTGCAGTTGCTATATAATAATATGTAACTTCTCATGCGCTAGGATACTAAATGATATTTTCAGTTAAACGCACAATGATTAGACACATCTCTATTCCGACACTTGGTACAAGGTATAAGTTCTGGTCTCGAACTAAGGACATGAACTATAAAGCTAAAGTATGGTCAAATTCTCTGAAATAGGGTAGAATTGTTATAGTTACTTTCTCAGCGATAAAACAAATGTAGTAGACTAAACATAACTTTCGGAGCCAAATATGACTCCTGCACAAACGAGCCTTATATACAAAGGCTCGTTTTTTGATTTATCTTGTAAAATATCTTTTCCGTTACTAATTCGAAGATTTTCCTTTTTACATCTTTCAACAACAACATTTTACTGCTCTGTTCGATACTTTGATTAACTTGCGCTCGCTGTAAGGCGGTTTTACATACACAAAAAAAGAAATAACGTTCTATACAGTACCCGTTCTCTCGACATGTGCCATCATCTCTTATCAGAAGTTTTCCCATCATTCCTACAGCTACCCATTCTGGACGCTCCGTATAGGACGGATGCTTTCCATATAAAAGCTCGATCTTCCATAATGCCTCAACCGTTTTTGGCATCTCGCTGAACTGAACATTCGGCGCAAACCATCAAGCCCCTAGAAAAGAAAAAAGACGACCCACCAATTCGAGTCGCCTTCATTCCAACTCAATGCCAGTTTAAAAAATCACGAAACGACCCAAACAGCTCTGTCAAAATACACCCCGAAAATGAAGGGGAACTAGAGAAGCTGAAGAACAATTGGATCGGACAAACTTCATGAATAAGCATAAATCTTCATAATAAACAGAAAAGTTTCAGCGCTAAGTACACAAGTAGATCTTATATAAACTCGAAGTCATAGCTCACGTTTTTAAAACTTGATGATACGAACAAACACTCTAAACAGCGACCTATTGTAAATCATCACCATAAGATATCATTATTTTAGCCCGGTATCGGTTAGTATTAATCCACATTTACAGGCTCGATCACTTCGAATAAAAATGGATTACCATTTAAATATTCTCTTATGTATGCTTGGGCATACTTTTGTTCATCGATTAAACTGGTTGTTTCTCTTGGATCAGAGGAGTGATGGCAGGTGTTCTCGATCATGAACATGACAAAAAAACATTCCAGATCCCGAATATAGTCCGTTTCCAACTTCCTAATACTCTCATAACCTTGGACAAGCATCCATCGATGTTTTGGCCAAAGCTCCAATATGGTACCTGCCATATCATAGAGATAATATCCGTACCCACATCTTCCAAAATCAATCGGATAGGGTTGATTATCTCTAAAAACCATATTACCGGTATGTAAATCAGCATGAATGAGCCCATAGTTATGTTCACTTGGATGCATCGTGGTAAGTTGGGATACAACCTTCTCAGCTGCATCTTGATACAGCTTCCACCCCTCTTCGGATAAAAAACGTTCATAATAACGTTCCAACTTAGCCATTTCACGTTTAAAACTTTCCACTCCCCAAGTAGGTCTTACAAAATCAGAAGGTGGATTGAAATCCTTTGCCGCTGCATGGAGCCTGCTCATCAATACACCCATATTATATGCTTGATTATCTGTAAATTCACCTACTGCTTTTTCACCTTCTATCCACCGCATCATCGTTACATAAGGGCGCCTATATCCTATCTCTGTTTCGATGTCCAATACATAAATACTATCACAATTTGCCATCCCTTCTGGTACAGTTAGATCTTTCGATTTGTTCAGGGCTTGTAACAGTAGGAGCTCCGAACGAATTTCCTCTCTGCTTAATCGGTCCGAATGAATGCGAAGTAAATAATTGTTATCTGTACTGGTTTCAATTTTATAGGTGATCGTATCGGATAGTTTAATAAACTGGATGTTATCCCATTCTAAGTCATACTTTCCAATTGCAGATAAAGCGACTTTCCTTGCTCTGATTAATAACGCCCGCCGTTCTTCATCAGTATCAAATCTAAAAAAATCATTCATTTGTTATCCCCCTACAGTTTTATGAAGTAAACCAACTACTTCTCTTATATGTTATTATAACGATAGTAAAAGCTTGAAAATATGTAGTAAACAATTTAAACCATAATATACACAAAAAAGTCACATTAGAATTTCTTCCAATGCGACTTTTGTTAAACTATTATTTTGTATAAACGATCTTTTTAATAGTATCGCTTGAAAAGAAAAATCGATCTGAAAGTTTCTCGATAGTGCCACCATCGAGAAACTTTCGCCGGATTTCATCATTTCTAAGATTAAAATTTTTCTACTGCCTGAATTTTCACTCCAATTTTTTACGCAAACCTTTTGATTTAGGGACGTAAACCAATCCACCGTTAATATACTTTTGTATTTCATTTAGTAATTCTTCCGGAAAGATGCTGTCGGCATTTACATATCTCATGATAGCCGCTCCTTAAAATAGTTGAATTTTAAGGTAGCAAAGTCTACACTATAACAATTATCACTATCCAGATTTAAACGGTTACTTATATTATTAGCTCTATACAAACAACCGCCGTTGTTCATAAAATAGACTTTGCATAGAACATATCTCGAACATTGTCATAGTGTCTCTCCTTCCTAAATAACATTCAAACTAAAATATGTCTTCATCGGAAATAGAATGCTATCTCAATAGTAAGATATTACTCCAAGTGGGCGAAGTGTCAACACTATACAATTAAGTCGTTTGAGCTAAACTGTCATATCTCATCTATTCCTTACGAACCATCAATATTAGATACTCCACATGTATCGAGTACGTGAATACTTTAAGCTCCTTCCTGCAAACTCAGCGTTGCCGATGCGATATCCAGTTCAATTCTCTGCTTTATCACTAGCGATGATATGGTTCACCGCAGTTTAATCTAAACTGCCCGCTAGCTTAATGAATTAGAGCAGTGACAAGTAGTTAAATACTTATCTAATCGGTAATCAGATCATTTCCTTGTCCTTTTCGGCAATCGGTACAAGTTCTGGTCTCGAACTTTAAAGCTAAAGTATGGTCAAATCCTGTGAAATAGGGTAGAATTGTTTTAGTTACTTTTCCGCAAGAAACCTCTGCACTAATCCAAACATAGTTATTGGAGCCAAATATGACTCCTGCACAAACGAGCCTTAGTTACCGAAGGCTCGTTTTTTGATGATTTTTTTAAAATATCTTTTCCGACTCTAATTCGAAGCTCTTTCTCCTTTTTCATCTTTAACCCAGAACATTTCACTACTCTGCTCAAAATTGATTAACTTACGCTTATATCGCTGTGAGGCGGTTTTACATACAAAAAAAAACTAACGTTCTAGTAGGAGGAATCAAATTGGCAAGTTTCAAGAAATTGAAAAGTGGCTGGAGGTATCGGTTAAAGTACACCGATCCGTTCACTCAACAACAAAAAGAGAAATCTGAGGCTGGTTTTCGAACTAAACCAGAGGCTGAACTGGCTGCTGCTGAATTTTTAAGGCAGCTCAAACAAGGGTTCGAACAATCCGACATTCCTTTGGTAGATTACATTCGTAATTGGATTGATAATTACAAAAAAGGTGTTGTAAGAAAGAACACAATCAAACTACATGATAACAATCTTAACACCCATATCAAACCTTATTTTAAGCGTCTGATGCTCCAGGATTTAAAACCAGATATGTATCAAGTCTTTTTGGACTCTCTATTTAAAAAGGGACTCAGTAAACGAACGGTCGAGATCATTAACTCAACAGTATACTCAGCCATAGAGCATGCATTGATTCAAGGGAAAATATTACGCAATCCATGTAAAGGTTCAATTATTAAAGGAGAGCACAAAAAGAAGACGATCCAATTCATTGATTCAGAGGACATTCCCAAATTTCTTCATACTTCTCGAGGAGATGGGTACATTTAATGGATTTTCTTTAAAGTGCTGATTGAAACGGGGTTACGAAAAGGTGAGGCTGCCGCTTTAAAGTGGTCGGATATCAATTTCAAAGAAAAGACGATCCGCGTGGATGAAACACTCGATTTTCAAGCTGAAGACGAGGACGAACTTTTCGGAGATACAAAAACCGAAAATTCTACCCGCACAATTAGTGTAAGTAACGGAATTATTAATGATTTAAGGTATCATGCTTCATGGCAGAATCAAAATAAGATCAATTTAGGGGAGTCAATGTACAGACACGATTTAAACCTAGTCTTGTGCAAAAACGACGGTAGTCCGATGCCTAAATCTAGTCTCTTTAATGCTTCGAAGAGGATTTTGAGAAAGGCTGGTTTGAGTGAGGAATTAACAATTCACTCCTTGAGACATACCTATGCCGTGGTCATGCTTGAAGCTGGGGCTGACATAAAATTTGTACAAGAGCAACTTGGGCATGGCAGTGTGCAAATTACATCCGATGTGTATGCTCATATTTCTAAAAAGCTAGAAAAGAGAAACATTGATAAATATGAGGAGTACACTTCCCGTATTTTTGGATCAGAGAATCAAAAACCGGGGGACGTTTGGAGGACGCAACCTCAATAGAAGTGCAATCTCCTCAAAACGTCCCCCGGCTAGATACTTCAAAACCCCGTAGTTAAAAGGTTTTTTCGATTAGTACAACGTAATATATTGATCGCGTTCCCATTGGTGGACTTGTGTACGGTACATATCCCACTCAATTTCTTTCAGCTCATAGAAGTGAGCCAAGGCGTGGTCGCCAAGAGCATCACAGATGACTTCGCTGCGGATCAATTCATTCAATGCTTCTTTCAGGTCAGCTGGCAAGCTTGGAATGCCTTCTTCCACACGCTCTTCTTCTGACATGATGTAGATGTTACGGTCAATTGGAGTTGGTAAGGAAAGCTCACGTTTGATTCCGTCCAGACCTGCTTTTAACAGAACAGACAAAGCCAGGTAAGGGTTAGCAGCCGGATCCGGGTTACGAACCTCAACACGTGTACTCAGACCACGGGAAGCTGGAATACGAATCATTGGGCTACGGTTACTAGCAGACCATGCTACATAACAAGGTGCTTCATAACCTGGTACAAGACGTTTGTACGAGTTCACAGTTGGGTTAGTAATTGCTGCAAACGCACGTGCGTGCTTCAGAGTTCCAGCCATGAAGTGACGAGCAGTTTTGCTCAGACCCAACTCGTCCGACTCATCAACAAATGCGTTCTCATTGCCTTTGAACAAGGATTGGTTACAGTGCATACCCGATCCGTTCATACCAAACAGTGGTTTCGGCATGAATGTAGCATGTAAACCATGCTGACGTGCAATCGTTTTAACAACGAGTTTGAACGTTTGGATCTGGTCAGCAGCTTTCAGAGCATCAGCATATTTGAAGTCGATCTCATGCTGACCTGGAGCTACCTCATGGTGGGAAGCTTCGATCTCAAAGCCCATTTCTTCAAGTGTGATAACGATGTCACGACGACAGTTTTCACCAAGATCCGTAGGCGCAAGGTCGAAATAACCACCTTGGTCATTCAGTTCGTTAGTCGGGTTTCCTTTTTCGTCTGTTTTGAACAAGAAGAACTCGGGTTCAGGACCAACGTTGAAGGAAGTGAATCCCATATCTTGGGCTTCCTTCAGGTTACGTTTCAAGATACCACGTGGATCTCCTGGGAACGGATTACCATCCGGAAGATATACGTCGCAAATCAGACGTGCAACACGGTTCTCTGCTACCCATGGGAAAATAAGCCAAGAATCTAGATCTGGATAGAGGTACATGTCGGATTCTTCAATACGTACATAACCTTCAATGGAAGATCCATCGAACATCATCTTGTTATCCAGAGCCTTAGTCAACTGACTCACAGGAATCTCAACGTTTTTGATAGCTCCAAGCAAATCAGTAAATTGCAATCGAATGAATCGTACGTTTTCTTCTTTCGAAATGCGGAGAATGTCTTCTTTTGTATAACTCACTATAACCTCTCCCTTTCTTATCTGCGTATTTGGCTTGCCTGTTATATTTGTACATTAGAAAGTTCCACGGGTCAAGGAGTCTCACACCAAAAGTGCATGTTTTCCCCTCACTCGCCAAGTTATGCGAATTTAGTTTTTATTAAAGAATCGGGAAAGCTCTCCCTGAATGAGAGATACTTGTCCTGGTCTCTTACCTGATACAAGCTGCTGCTTCAGCAAGCGGTGCAACTGCGTATCGGACAGCTCTCTGCGTTTAACTTCAGTATCTGGCGTGATAACTGTAGCTTCCTCGGATTCTTTTGAAACAGGATTCATCACTTGTTTGATGCCCGCGATGTTAACTCCTTTTTCAATCAAAGCCTTGATCTCTAGCAATCTCTCTACGTCATTAAAAGAGAATAACCGTTGATTACCTGACGTTCTCGCAGGAACGATCAAGCTGTGCTGCTCATAGTAACGAATCTGACGTGCAGACAGATCCGTAAGTTTCATTACAATACCAATTGGGAATAAGGCCATATTTCTGCGGATTTCATCACCCATGTTCATCAACCTTCCAGTCATCTATTCTTCACCCTATTGTACATTTAGTTATTACCAAGTGTCAATGACGTGTTAGATAAACTCACAATAATTTACGATCTTTCATAGTCTGTAACGCCATCAAAACGCCATATTTGACATGAGAGTACGTTAATCCGCCTTGCATATACCCGATATACGGCTCCCGAATAGGCGCGTCGGCTGATAATTCCAGACTTCCACCCTGAATGAACGTACCTGCCGCCATAATGACAGGGTGCTCATAACCAGGCATATCCCACGGTTCAGGAACCACATGGCTATCCACAGCTGCTGCACGCTGAATCCCCTGCACGAAGGCGATCAGATGCTCGGCAGAGCTAAACTTAACAGCCTGGATCAGATCTGTGCGAGCTTCATTCCAGGCGGGTTTGGTTACAAATCCGGATTCAGCAAACATCGCAGCAGCAAACGTACTTCCTTTGATAGCTTGTCCTACAATTGTCGGTGCCATGTAAAGTCCTTGGTAGATGCCACGTGTTGTCCCCAGCATTGCTCCAACCTCTCCCCCAATTCCAGGGGCTGTCAGACGATAAGCTGCCAGCTGTACGTATTGTTCCTTCCCACATATGTATCCACCGGTTTCCGCAATGCCTCCACCAGGATTCTTGATCAGTGATCCGGCCATCAGATCAACTCCGACTTCTGTCGGTTCACGTTCCTCCGTGAATTCACCGTAACAATTATCTACGAATACGATGACATCCTCCTTAAGCGCTTTAACACGCGTAACCATGTCAGCAATCTCAGCAACACAGAAGGATGAGCGCCAGTCATAACCACGTGAACGTTGAATCCCAATAACTTTTGTAGCCGGTGTAATGATTTTTTCAACTGCTGCCCAATCCACTCCACCTTCATCAGTTAAGGCCGTCTCACGGTAACCGATGCCAAAATCGCGTAATGAACCTGTACCATCACCGGGTTTGCCAATAACTTTATGCAATGTGTCGTAAGGCTTACCCGTGATGTACAATAATTCGTCACCTGGACGCAAAACTCCAAAGAGAGCTGTACTAATCGTATGAGTACCTGAAGCAAAATGAGGACGTACCAACGCGGCTTCCGCGCCGAAAACATCAGCATATACTTCATCAAGTACTTCACGCCCACGATCGTTATAGGCATAACCTGTTGAACCTGCAAAGTGAAAATCACTTACTTTTCGCTGTTGGAAAGCATTAATCACCTTCCATTGATTGTGATCTGTGATCCGATCAATCTGTTGAAGTTGTCCTTCAATCTGACGCTCCACTTGACGTTGAAGTTCAGATATTTCTGAATCAAAGCTTACCATCTTACTTCATTCCCCTTCATAGCACGAATCTGACGTCGAATATCCATTATCGTGTAACTTATCACATCAATATGTCATGAATATTACAATTCAATGAATTCTTCAAGCATATAACCAAATTTCTCATATTCACCTTTTTGCAATTCAACTTCATAAATCACATCATTCTCTTCAAAGCTGGTATCCACTACATCACCAATTTTATAGAGTACCGACGTAAGATCACCACGTTCTGCCGGAATACGGAAGCGCTTCGTATCACCTGTCAGCTCTGTCTGAATGAATTCACGGATTTTAAGCAGATCCTCCGAGTCTAATGCGCTTACTTTAATATGGTCTTTATCCAATGGAAGCATCTCAAGCTGCTCTGGTGTGCACGCATCTTTTTTGTTATACAGGACTAACTGCGGCTTGTCCCCTGAACCAAGTTCTTGCAGAATCGTATTAACCGTCCGCATCTGATCTTCACGCATAGCTGATGAGGCGTCCACAACATGCAGGATCAGGTCTGCTTCATTCACTTCCTCCAACGTTGCCCGGAATGCTGCAATCAGATCATGCGGTAGATTTTGAATAAATCCAACCGTGTCGGTAAGTACGATTTCTTTTCCACTTGGAAGTTCCATCGTACGTGATGTAGGATCCAATGTTGCGAATAGCTGATCTTGAATATACACATCTGCAGCCGTCAACTGCTTGAGCAAAGTTGATTTGCCAGCATTGGTATAACCAACAAGGGCCACCTGAACAATACCTGTCTTTTTACGGCGTTCACGATGCAACTTACGATGACGTGTCAATTCTTCCAGATGACGCTTCAGATCATCGATACGACCACGAATGTGACGGCGGTCTGTCTCCAGTTTGCTTTCACCTGGGCCTCTTGTTCCGATTCCGCCCCCGAGTCTGGACAGGTTCTTGCCATGACCCGACAACCGTGGCAGCAAATAGCTATGTTGAGCCAATTCCACTTGAATGATACCTTCTCTAGTATTGGCACGTTGTGCAAAGATGTCCAAAATCAGTTGGGTACGGTCAATAATTTTGAGATCGAGGGTTTCTTCCAGATTACGAACCTGTGCACCTGACAATTCCTGATCAAATATAGCTGTAGTTGCTCCCAGTTCCTCTGCAATCGCACGGAGCTCTTCCACCTTACCTTTACCAATGAACCATTTGGTATCACGTTTTTCCCTGTTCTGAGAAAGTACACTTAGCACTTCCACTCCAGCTGTCTCGGCAAGTTTCACCAGTTCTTCTAAAGAGTACTCAGGGTTGATACCTGTACGTTTTACATCATCCGTAACAAGACTCACCAAGACGGCGCGATCTTTTTTGACCATATCTGTATCATGTGTGCCATTTGTCATGTATATGTTCACTCCCTCTAATTACTAAATTAATCCGTTGATATACATTGCCACGAATATGCCATGGCATGCCTTAAGCCGAACCGGTTGGCCCGGCCGGCTGGTGTAAAAACTATATTATCGCTTACTTTCGCTCAAAGTTCAAATCCTCTGTACGGATTGTCATCAGCTCCAGTTTTCCTGGACTGCCTTCCGAGTATTGTTCCAACAATCGAACCGCTTGATGCCTGATCGAACGCTCAATGGCATTACGAACGTATCTGGCGTTACTGAACGCATGCAGCGAATCATTTTTTTCCTGAAGCAAATGCTGTTTTAGCTTGAGTATGGTCTGTGGCATTAGAATATAGTCACGCTCTTTGGCCATAATCTCAGAGATTTGAATCAACTGATCAATGCTATAGTCTGGAAACTCCACTTGAATGGGAAAGCGGGAAGGTAATCCGGGATTGGTCTGAAGAAAAAAATCAATCTCATCTGAATAACCAGCCAATATGAGAATAAACTGATTTTTGTTATCTTCCATTGATTTTACAAGCGTATCGATTGCTTCCTTGCCAAAATCCTTCTCTCCCCCGCGGGCCAAACTGTAAGCTTCATCAATGAACAATATTCCACCGAGTGCCTTCTTGACCAGATCTCTTGTTTTCTGAGCTGTGTGACCGATATATTCTCCAACCAGATCCGCACGCTCCACTTCAATAAGATGCCCTTTACTCAACACACCCATCTTCTGAAAGAGTTTGGCAACGATCCTCGCCACGGTGGTCTTACCGGTTCCCGGATTGCCTTTGAAGATCATATGATACACGTGCGCACCACTAAGTAGGCCTGCTTCAGTGCGCATCTGAGCAATCTGTAGGAAAGCATAAATCTCAAATACCAAGTCTTTGATATTTTCAAGTCCAACCAGTTGCTCCAATTCACCCTGTATCTCCTGGAAGTGCGCATGTTTGGTTATACTCTTGGCTGCCTGTACTGCCGCTGCTTCATCTTTGACCAACGTCTGAGGTTCCTGGTTACGCAACACAATATTAATTTGTCTGGATGGTCTGCCTCCTGGTTGCTCTCCTGCAGCCATGACCCGTCCGTTCATTCGCCATCACCTCTATTTTATCGGGCTGAACTCTCCTGATTATTAATGTATTCTATCAGGTGCTCCAATATTAGAAGGATCATGAAGAATTCTACGGATAAGTAGATGACTCAAATCTGAATGTTTTTTCGAAACTCTCCGTTCTCAAACAAACTCGGCCTATGCTTCAGTGATAACTGAAAGTATGGGAATACATGTGCATCAATGGCATGCAGCAGTTCCTTTGCCGTCTTGTTAGCCAAGTCATAATCACCCGTTGTAATATGTTTCCGTGACAGTGCATCTTCAAGCTCATCTTCATCCAGCAAAAATACTTCTCCATCTTTCAGTACAACGACATCCAGATACAGGTCATCAAACCAAGGAACACCCTGATCGGTTATCCCCTGACTCCGACATGTATCAATGTACCACTCTACAATCCGTTCCTGATCGTCAAACATCGCCGTAACTACAAAGTGCTCTCCCTTCGGATAGTATTGCAGCCAGGAATAACCTTTATCTGCGATACAGAAGGTACTGCCTCCATAAGTTTTCCACAGAGGTTCTTTCAAATCCTGTATGGTGTACAACGTAATATAACCTGTGAAAATTTTGGATTGAACGAACCGGCATGTGAATTGTCGGTTCGTAATCCGGCGCCAGTTCGCGCGATCCCCGAATTTCCGTTTCATACGAACCCCTCTTTGCCGACTACAGGTCCGTGACCTGCTCTGATGTTATTGGTGAACAATGTAATAACGTCCGCCTGATGGATTCCAGCGCTCTGGGCCCGCCCTTGCACAACGTATTACGAATAGTTACAGCTTACCATATTTAAGGTTTACACTCAAAATCAAGCTTTGTCACACCTATTCATCAAATCAGTTTCCATTACAGTTGGTTCTGTATAACACAAAAAAACTGCTTCACCGGTTTCCCAGGAAGCAGTTTTTTCAATGTAGCTATAATGTAGCTATTTAGTGATTCATTGGCTTAGCCGCCGGTTCCAGCTTGGGAATCTGCAGGTGCATCTGTCCCTCCAGTATCCCCACTTGTTCCGCTGTCCGGAGTTACAACTTCGCCCGGCGTTGTTACGCCCCCGTCATCGGAACCTTCACCATTTCCGCCAGGATCTGTTGTGCCCTGACCAGGTGGGGTCGTATTTCCTTCCCCAGGTTGACCGTTTCCGCCGTTATTACCACCGTTGCCATTGTTTCCGTTATTACCATTACCATTACCGTTATTGCCATTTTCATTTCCATTTCCGTTACCGTTATTACCGTTCGAGTTGCCATTATCCGGTGTACCATTGTCCGGATTCTCCGTACCTGGCTGCTCAGGATCTATCTCTGTTCCAGGGTCTATACCAGGATCAGGTTCCTCCGGCGGCACTTCCTGCGCTTCAATCATCAAGGAGATGGTGTTGGAAGGATCCGTCTCAAGTCCTGATGCCAAGTCGTAAGCTGTCACATAGTACTCATAGGTTAGACCAGGCAACGCACTTAAATCTTGTGCATTGGTCGCTCCTATTGCATCAATGAGATGAGTGAACTGGGCTTCAGATGTTTCTTTCCGATAAATTCGATATTGCGTACTCGCGTCACCCGTTCCAGTCCAACTCAGGGAGACGGTTTGTGCATTTGGATCGTATGATCCACTCAGGCCACTAACGGACAGAGCCGGCTTTTCTGGTTCTTCTACTGGCGGAGGTGCCTGCCCTCCAGCTGGTGCTTTGAATTGCTTCACTGGAACGCCTTTTAAAGCATCTCCCATGACTTTGGCAAAGAAAGCTGCCGACAGCTTACTGCTGTTCTTAAGCATATGATTGGCATCCGGATTGTCATAGCCCATCCAGACTGCGGCAGTCCATTCCGGGGTGTATCCAACAAACCATACATCACGGTTGGCACTGTTGCCAGAGATACCACTTTGAACTGTTCCTGTTTTACCCGCTACCGGACGATCCAGACGTGCTGAACGTCCCGTACCGTCATTAACGACGTTCTGCAGCATCTGTGTAAGCTGATACGCATTTTGCTCACTCATGACACGCGTTGTGTCCGAGTTATCATGTTTATAAGTGGTTTTGCCTGCGCTATCCTTGATTTCTTTAATCGCATAGGCTTGTCGGTATTCTCCGAGGTTGGCAAATGCACTATAGGCTTGCGCCATTTCCAGTGTATTTGTACCTTTACTTAGACCACCGAGGGCAATCGCCAAGTTTTTGTCTTCATCTGTCAGCTGTATGCCTACACTCTTGGCAAAATTAATGCCTGTGTTAACACCTATTTTATCAAGCAGCCAAACCGCAGGGATATTTTCCGACTTCGTAATTGCATCCGTCATACTGATCGTTGAAGAATATCCATGCAAGTTACCAGGACAGTAGTTACCAAAACATTGCTTCGCATTACTCAGCGACGAGTTGGCACTGTAATTTCCTGATTCAAGCGCAGGTGCATAAGACACAATCGGTTTAAAAGCTGAACCTGGTTGTCTTCGACTCTGCGTTACACGGCTATAACCTTTAGTCTGATAATCCCGTCCTCCCAGGAGGGCAACGAGGCTACCATTCTCATGGTTCATGATAACCATGGAGCCTTGAACCTGTTGATCGTCTTTACTTGCCTCGAACAGATTATCATCTGTGAAGGCAGTTTCCATGGCTGTTTGAGCCTGAGCATCCATAGTTGTATAGATTTTGTACCCGCCGATATTCAGATCATCTTCCGTTTTACCTGTTACTCGTTCAGCTTCACGGAGCACATAATCTATAAAACCTTGATACTTCCTGTCTTTCTCTGGTCGCTTGTAGTTATAGTTAATCTCTTTTGCTTCGTCCATCTCCGCCTTGGTAATGTAGCCTTGTTCATACATCAGCTGCAATACCACACCTCGGCGTGCTTTTGAGTCGTTTGGATTGCTCACCGGATTATAGGCAGAAGGCCCTTTCGGCATAGCTGCTAATGTAGCAATTTGCCACAACTTCAACCTCTTGAGATCAGTAACTCCAAAGTAAAATTCAGATGCCGCTTTAATCCCGTAACGCTGATGACCGAAGAAAATCCGGTTCAGATACATCGTCAGGATTTCGTCTTTTGTGTACTTGCGCTCTAATGCCATGGCAATCGATACTTCCGTTGCTTTACGGAAGAACGTTTTGTCACGGGACAAGAACATGTTCTTGGCAAGCTGTTGGGTTAGTGTACTACCACCTTCCACCATGGAACGAGCCATGACATCCTTAACCGCTGCACGCCCAATGGACCAGATATCCACGCCCTGATGATCGTAGAATCGCTTATCCTCCGTTGCAACAAAGGCTTGCTTCACAAGCTCAGGAATATCATCTTCTTTGACAGGTTCCAGCTTCTGAATGGATAGTTCCCCCATTAATTGGCCATTGCGATCATATACTTTTGAAGTTTCATTAATTGTGGTTTTGTCCTTATTGGCTTTGAGCAGATTTTCACCACTCACCATAATAAATAAATATCCGCCAAGTGCACAGAATATGGCGATTGCCATTGTGAAAAACAGTGTCCATCCAACGCGTTTACCCGTAATTTTTTTCTTTTTAGAGGTCTTTGGCTTCGCTTTTTTGGGTGACTTGTTATTGTTGTTG
The DNA here is from genome assembly GCF_037977015.1 of Paenibacillus sp. FSL K6-1122. Lineage (NCBI taxonomy): Bacteria > Bacillati > Bacillota > Bacilli > Caryophanales > Paenibacillaceae > Paenibacillus > Paenibacillus sp. FSL K6-1122. The sequence goes on from NZ_CP150272.1 coordinate 4,246,473, forward strand.
CGATTGTTAGACCTCGACAACGGATCGTTTGGCATGTTACCTCCTGACTCCCTTTCGGTTGCATAATTTCTAATCGTCTGTAGGCTCAGGCATATATTAAACATATTTTGCCCGGAATGAAAAGAACAACCCTTTATTCAGGTTGCTCTGTTTCAATACCTATACTTGTAGACGAAATGGTTGGTGAAAAGGTTTCGTAATTTTTTTAAGCTTCGCCGCTGTTATCTTGCTGCATCAGCGATACGCTGCGTTGCGGCGTGAACGTGGAGATGGCATGCTTGTAGACCATTTGCTGGCGTCCGTCGCTGTCAATGACGATCGTAAAATTGTCAAATGCCTTGATCGTCCCGCGGATTTGGAAGCCGTTGGTCAGATAGACCGTAGCAGGAATATTTTCTTTCCGCAGTTGGTTCAAGAACGTATCTTGGATGTTGATGGACTTGTTCATTAGCCGTACCCCCATTGGTTCATTTGAATTCGTGTTCAAGTAATATTCAATATCGCTGAGTAGCTTTCGTGCTATTATATCATGAACAGTTTCATATAATCCACAAAAACCCCTTGTCTGCTATTTTACCCCCATTCTTAGCGAGGTGAACAAATAGAAGACTTATCCATTATACACCGCTTGTCTGTTTTGCAAAAGAGGGACAAATTCTTCATTTTAAAGCACATTTATTCGTTGTTTGCCGAATACTTAATCTCTACCATCTGTTCTAGTGATAAATAAAAACCTCTATCCTTTTGATGACCAGAAGGTAGAGGTTTACATATCTTGATCTAATCGATGCCTGTCAGAAGAATACTAACAATCGCTCAAATCAATCAAATTTTTGTGTAATCAATTCACTTATCTGCTTGTATTTCCCTTCAAAATCCTGGGTATCCGTCATGTCCACCCATTCAATATCCTTCATATGGCGGAACCAGGAAAGCTGCCGTTTGGCAAATCGACGCGTATCCCTCTTCAACCACTCAACCGCAGCTTCCCAACTCACTTCCCCTTGCAGGAACGCTGCAATCTCCTTATACCCCAGCCCTTGCATGGAAATATGACCTCTGGCCACTCCGCGTTCCAACAAGGATTTCACCTCATCTACCAGACCTTGTTCGATCATCAGATCAATCCGCTCTTCTACCCGGGCGTACAACTTCTGCCGATCCATTGTCAAACCAACAATAAGAAGGTCATAAGGCGACTCTTTCTTCTGTACTGCCAGCTGATCAGACCACTTCTCGCCTGTGAGATGATGGATCTCAAGCGCACGTACAATCCGCCGTTGGTCATTCGGATGCAGACGATCCGCACTAACGGGGTCAACTTCCCTCAGTCGATCATGAAGGGCCTGAGCTCCATTTAGCTCAGCATAGCTGAATTGTTGCTCTCTGAACGCTTCATCTGAACCGCTATCCGAAAATTGGAAGCCGTAACATACCGATTCCACATACAGACCGGTGCCACCAACAATAAAAGGCATTTTACCGCGTTCATGGATTTCACTAATCAATCGTGTGCAACTCTCCTGAAACTCGGCCACAGAATACGGATATTCCGGTTCATGGATATCAATGAGATGATGGGGTACACCCTTCATTTCTTCAGAGGTAATCTTGGCAGTTCCGATATCCATTTCACGATATACCTGCATCGAATCTCCTGAGATAATCTCACAATTGAAAGCTTGGGAAAGCTCGATGCTCATTCTTGTTTTGCCTACTGCTGTTGGTCCAACCAACACAAGCAGTTTAGGTTTTGGTTTAACTTCCACTTTCAACATTAATCACTCCGTACAGGGTTTTTGCATTCGCCCGATCAAGTATTTCGAATCCGAGCCTGTCAAACTCCGCGCTGCCGCGCTTTTCTTTCATGACTACCCGTTTACGGGCAACCCGTTTTGCTTCCATAATGCTCTGTTCATCCAGCGCGTGAGCATTTGCATAATCTCGCAAGGGCTGTATAGCACTTGAATCCATCATCGGTTCACGGAACATGGGGTCAAAATATACGGTATCACAGCTTCGATCCGGCATGGAACGCAGCAACTCAAGATGATTCGCATGATGCAGCTCAATACGCCGGAAAGCTTCATTTACCGCTGGCTTGATCGTCTCATATTGAGACATCCCCTCCACTAATAGTGTATATAGCGGAAGAGAGCTCTCACATGCAATCACCCGTCCACTTTTGCCCACTGCAACCGAGAACACCAGTGCATCCGTGCCCAGTCCGGCTGTACAATCGATGATGGTATCCCCTTCATTCACCGCCCCCGCCTCCAGCAGTGGATCAGGTTCTCCTCGCAATATACGTTTGGCACGAACAAATCCCATGCTGGGGTGGAACTCCAGCAACGGTGAATCCTTCCGAAATAGACGCACTTTACCCTGGAGTACAACCAGAACCTCCTCCGCCTCATAGTGTTCAATCATCATGGGCAGAGACATTTTATTACGGCGCACGTAAGTACCCCCTGTTGTTTCAGCAAGGTTTCGGGCCCGCTCCACAAGTAAAGCCGCTTCCTTTTCACCGGTTGTAATATACATAGATTCCTCCTAAATAGCTACATAACACGTTTGAACAATTTTTCCAGATCATATGTTGAAAATGAAATCACAATCGGCCGCCCATGTGGACAAGTATAGGGCTGACGACATGAACCCAGACGCTGAATCAGTACTTCTGCTTCCTGATCCGTCAACTTTTGGTTTGCTTTGATGGACGCCTTGCAGGAGCACATAATGGATGCAGCTTCTCGCATCTTGGCTACATCTATGCTGCGTTCACTAAGAACCCATTCGGACATTTCTTCGATAATGTCTTTCTCGTCCCCTTTGGGGAACCAGAACGGATGGGAGCGCACACGGAACGTCTGTCCACCGAAATGCTCCAAATATACACCCGCCTGTTCGAACCAGGCCAGCCTTGTTTTCAGCTTTTCCGTCTCCGAAGGTGTAAATTCGAGCGTAATAGGCAGCAGTAACTCTTGTGAGGCCTGGGCAGGGTTACCAAATTTCTCGTAATAGTACTCATAATTCACGCGTTCATGAGCGGCATGCTGATCAATCAAATATAAACCTTGGTCATTTTGCGCAATCAAATACGTACCATGATGCTGTCCGATCAGACTCAGCTCCGGAAATTCAGGCATGGATGCATCTGATTTAATGGCAGCAGCAAGTTTAGTGGCATCAGGCAGACCTGAGGTTTTCCACGTCCGTTCACCTCTGGCAATCGAAGACGGATTATACGATGAACGAGCTTCCCTAACCGGTGAATATACGGAATCGGAGCGATACGTAGCTGGTTTGCCTTCAGCCAGCGGTTTCTCTGTTGCTCCACGATCCCCACCATCTTGAGAAGAGAGGTCAGATTTGGGAACAGTTTCGGTAGAACTTGTATTTGAACTTGTACTTACATCCTTAGTGCCGTCTTGCACGTTAGCGGATGTCTGCCCCCCGTCATAACTAGCAATCTTCTGCAAAATATCCCCGTTCCAACTTTCTAACTGCTCCGGGGGCTGTGTAACCTCAGGTGGAGCTTCGGGCAACGGCACTGAGTGACCCTGTTCAGATACCAACTGTGCTGTAGACACATCCGCCGGAGCATCCAAATCCAGATCATCATCTTCCGCAGTTAACTTCAGCGCTGCAACAGTAGGTTTCCCGAGTGGACCTTGTTGCCCATATCCTTCTGCATCAGATACATCTTTCAGCGGACCACGTGGAAAGAGGAATTGTTCCTGAATAAAGGAACTATCGTCTCCACGTCGAATCTGCTGTTTTTTGACCTGTGGAATCAGTACCTCCTGCCGGAGTATCCCCCGCAACGTCGTCTCTATGAATTCATACAGTTCTGGTTCCTTGCTAAAGCGAACCTCCAACTTCGCCGGATGCACGTTCACATCCACAAGAGAGGGGTGCATCTCCAACTGCACCACGACAAGTGGGAAGCGATTGATCGGCAGCAAGGTATGGTAGGCTTTGAGAATCGCCTGATTGAGACCGTAATTGCGAACAAATCTCCCATTAACAATCGTTGACATACCATTACGATTCGCTCGTGTCCATTCTGGCAGGCTGATCAGCCCGCTCACCCGGTAATCCAGACTTTCTCCCTGGATGGGAAGCATCGCTTTGGCAGCACTTGTCCCATAGATCGCTGCAACCACTTGTAGCAGATCGCCGTTGCCCAACGTCTGAAGCAGCACATTCTCATTATGGCGCAGTCGGAACGAAATGTTTGGATGAGACATCGCCATCCGGTAAAGGACATCTGATATATGTCCCAGTTCCGTCTGGATCGTTTTCATATATTTGAGTCTGGCAGGTGTATTGTAAAATAGTTCACTCACTGCAAAATCTGTACCTTGGGGTGAGGTTGCGTCTTCATGAGTGCGAAGGTTCCCGCCTTCAATTACGATGCGGCGCCCCCGCCCATCATTGTCACTTGCCGACAATACCTCTACCTTGGACACGGCGGCAATACTCGCCAAGGCTTCGCCACGGAATCCAAGACTTGTGATCTGAAACAGATCTCGGCCATGGGCTATTTTGCTGGTCGCATGACGATAAAAGGCGGTTTCCATGTCCTCTGGCTCAATACCTGTACCATTGTCTTTGACACGAATACTGAGGAGTCCGCCCTCTTCCACCGTCACTTCAATTTTGGTGGCGCCTGCATCCACCGAGTTTTCGAGCAACTCTTTGACAACTGAAGCAGGCCGTTCGACCACTTCACCCGCCGCGATCTGGTTGGCAATATGTTCATCAAGCACATGTATCTTCGCCACAGGTTTTCCCCTCCCTTATACTCAGGATAATTGCTGTGCCTTCAATTTGAGATCATTCAATATCTGCATCGCCTGAAGAGGCGTCATATTCATGACATCGATATCTTTCATCGTACGGATGAATTCTCGCGCTGGTTTATCCACCGCAACTACATCCGGTTTCGTTGCCACATTCGGCTCATCATCTCCAAAGATGGACAGTTGAACCACATCCGAATGGTTTGCGCTGGACTGTCCTTTGCTGTTTGATTTCTTGGCATGTTGCTTCCCAACCGAATCTTCAATAGAAGGTGTGTACTCTGCACTCTCCTCAATCTCGTGTTCCCGGATCAATGGTGCTGAATCCGTGTGCTGGAATTCTCCACCTTTTAATTTCAAGCCTTCTTCCTGCTTCTCGTTTCCGATATATTCACTGCCCACAGCTACTTGCGCGGCCGCATGTTCGAACCCATGCAATAGTCCATTCGCCCGCTCAATAATGCTATCAGGCAGACCTGCAAGGCGTGCACAATAGATACCATAACTGCTGCTGGCTGCCCCGGCAATCAATTTGCGCAGGAAATTAACTTTGTCACCGCTCTCTTGTACCGCCATCGAGTAGTTGGCCAGCTTATCCAGACTCTCCTCCAGATGAGCAAGTTCATGGAAATGAGTTGATACAAGAGCTTTACAGCCAATAATATCATGTACATATTCAATAACAGACTGAGCAATCGCCATACCTTCACTGGTCGACGTTCCCCGTCCCAATTCATCGATAATAATCAGACTACGTGGTGTGGCTTTGTCCGTCATGACCTGAATGTCGGCCATCTCCACCATGAATGTGCTTTGTCCTCCAATGAGATCATCCGCGGCACCGATCCGTGTGAAAATGCGATCCATGATCGGCACTTCGGCCTGACCCGCAGGTACAAAACAACCCACTTGCGCCAAAATGGAGATTAAAGCGACCTGTCGCATATACGTGCTCTTACCAGCCATATTTGGACCGGTAATCAGCAGAATACGTGCCTCTTCCTTGGTCATTGCCGTGTGATTGGCAATAAATGCGCCGTCTCGCATGACCGCCTCGACGACCGGATGGCGTCCTTCTTCCACAACCAGGTCATAACCGTCGGTCAACGTGGGCCGTACAAAGTTGCGCTCAGCACTGATCACCGCAAAAGATTGATACACATCAATTTCGGCCACCTGTTCGGCCAGCTTCTGCAATCTTGCGATCTCTTTGTTCAGCCGCTCGCGCAGCTCTGCGAACAGTCCATACTCAATATCAACCATTTTGTCCTGAGCTTCGAGAATCAACGTCTCTTTTTCCTTCAACTCCGGCGTAATATATCGTTCTGCATTGGCAAGTGTCTGTTTACGTTCATAACGTCCCTCTGGCAACGCGGACAGATTGGACTTGGTGATCTCGATATAATAACCAAACACTTTGTTATATCCAATCTTCAGCGATCGAATGCCTGTCGCCTCACGCTCTCGCGCTTCCAGCTCCGCAATCCACTGTTTCCCGTTAACTGAAGCCTCACGCAATTCATCCAGACGTTCATGGTACCCTTCACGAATCAGACCTCCGTCCCTTACCGATACCGGCGGCTCGTCCACAATGGCATGCCCGATGGCTTCACGCAGATCATTGCAATCATCCATCGTTTCGGCAATATGCTGCAATGTTGCGGAAGATGATCCTGCGCAATGTTGACGAAGTCCTGGAATTTTCTCCAGCGATGACTTGAGCGCATTCAGGTCACGACCATTGGCATTACCAAACGCGATCCGACCTACCAGACGCTCCAGATCGTAGATGTCTTTGAGTTCTGCCCGCAGGTCTTCACGCAATATAAACTGGTTGTATAGCGTATCCACAGCTTCCAGACGCTCATTGATCTTCCCTTTTTGTAACAATGGCTTATCGACCCAACGACGCAGCATTCTCGCACCCATGGACGTCTCGGTCCGATCAAGCAACCAGAGTAATGAACCTTTTTTGGAGCGTTCACGCACAGTTTCCACCAATTCCAGGTTCCGGCGGGTAAACGGGTCCAAGATCATGTAATGATCGGGCTCATACGTTGAGATTTGAGTTAACTGCCCCAGAGAACGTTTCTGTGTCTCACTCAGATAGGAGAAAAGACGTGCAATGCACGCTTGACGTTCAGGCTCTAATCTTGCCCAGACAGCCTCGCCAAACTGCTGACGGACCAGATCTTCCTTATTCTTTGTCCACGACGTGTAGACCACAGGACGACCGATTGGAGACGCCTCGGCTTCTACCGTTTCAAGCAGCGCTGCATCCCCCACCAGCTCCGATGGTTCGTAGATGCCGATTTCATCCTTGAGCCATTCCTTGGAATAGGGTACGGATGTCACATACAACTCACCCGTTGACAGATCACAGGCCGCGAGCGCCAGCGTATTTTGATTACCTGTAAGACACACCATGTAGTTGTTGGACTTGTCACCGAGTGTCTTGCCTTCCATTACCGTTCCGGGTGTAACCACACGTACAATTTCACGGCGTACCATGCCTTTGGTTACACTTGCATCTTCCATCTGTTCACATATCGCAACTTTATATCCTTTTTCAATCAGACGCTGTATGTAATTGTCAGCCGAATGATAAGGTACACCGCACATCGGAATTTTGTCATCCGTGCCTCCGTTGCGTGCGGTCAGCGTGATCTCAAGTTCACGGGAAGCATTAATCGCATCCTCGAAGAACAGTTCATAGAAGTCACCCAGTCTAAAAAATAGAAAAGCATCTTGTGCTTCGGCCTTCACTTGCAAATATTGTTGAATCATTGGCGTATACTGAGCCATGATGAATATCCTCCATCCTGTTCCTATAATGTCAGGAAGAAACGCATCCTGGAAGGACAATAAGACGGTCAGGCACTTTGTTTGCGCCTCCGCCTTATGTGTTGGCTAATCGCCACTTCCTTCAAAGGTTGCTGCTCCATATCTTCCGTAGTAGCTTATTACTCATAAAAGACTTGTTTATTATTATATCAAAAAAACGTCCGTACTTCATGAACCTGCCCGAATATTCCAGAGTTTGCGAATATCGCGGCTCTCATCCCAAGTTCTTCCCAGTTTTAATTGAAGGATTAACGGAGACGCATATCGTTCATAACGTGCATATCCATCCAACCTCTTCAGATCATCTACGAGAGCTGGAATGTGATCCTTAATCACTTCGCGCTTTCCTTCATAAAAAGCCGTATGAACCTCAGCTTTCGCCAACGGACGCTGCCGTAATTGAGTATACCCGCTCGCGATCAGACCTGCCAAGGCCACAACACCTTTCGCAACAAGGGGCGACACAAGAAAGCTGGGTAACGTACGATACTCAAACCCACCATAGGATTTCAGACGAAAATCACCAAGTGCTCCATAACGGGGTCGTCTTCCCGATCCACGGGGGTCTTGCAGAAATGCCAGTGGAAATGCCAGATAATTGTCCAGTGCACGAAGCAGTTCCCCGGTAAGATTCACCCCGCTAAAATGAATATGACCACCCAAAGGTAACCCCCGTTGTGGCATCCCTCCTGCCTGCCAGATGAGCGAGTGATCACTGATGCTGCGGGAAGCGGCTGCGAATGCCCTCATCAGATGAGCCAGCAGTTCTCGTGGTTCGGAGCTGGGAGCCGGTCGCAGTTCGGCAACCGGATATATGCGCCGTCCACCAATCGTCACGGAATCACAGCCTGCCATTCCTGTACGTTCAAGAAATCTAGAGGCGGGTACGATTTTGGATTCCGGCATCTGCACCAGAAGAAACTCCGGGTCCATGCCGAGTATTGGAATGGGTCTGTGCCTCAGTTCCTCATCCAGCAGTTCCTGATGCTGCTTCCAGCTTTCCCTATAGGTAGCAGCAAGGTTGGTCACCCCTTTCCAGGGACACGGGTCGATCGAAATCACTGCACAGCCGCCATTCCCTGAGGATTCCATTCGAACAGCTCCATGATCCAGCCCTAGCGTATACAGCGTTTTGATCGCAAGTCGTTCTATGCGCTTGAACAAGGTTGAACTCGCTTCACGCTCCAACAGAGTTTCCTGTGCCCCTCCCATGCCACTAGTATCCTTGCGTTTGATCCGGATCGCCTGCAGACAGCTTATCTCTACGTCATAGCGTACACGCAAGCCTGGTTCACGTTTGCGCCGATCGTGCAGTGACAATACTTCAATGCCTGCCTGTTTCAACCGTTCTGCACGTTCTCCAGAAGTCATCCTTTCATATCGGCGCAACGCTTCCTCCGCTTGTTCCATCACACTCATTACGTCCCCCCTCACGGATCATGCAACTAAAATAAAAATAACCCCGCAATGCGGAGCCTTCCCGTGAAAGGTATTCCAGGCACATTGCGAGGCTCGTTACCACCCATTTTTCAATATTTAAGAAGAAAGAGGGCTTACGCCCTCTTCACCGCGCCTTCTGGCGCATATGATACCTTAGGTTATCAAATACAGGCGTCAAACTCACAGCTCATCGTCGAGCAGATCGGGATCGAGATCGTCATAATCTCCATCGGCACTGCCAAAGTCATAGTCCTTGTCTTCGTAATCACCGCAACCATCTGTGCAGACCTTCACACAAACTTTGGTTTCGGCAACGAGTTCCACAGCGAATTCCCGTTCTACCCGGATAATTACACTGCTTCCACCTGCTGATACTGTGGCTTCCACACAGCTAGGTTCCTGCGTTGCATCCGCAGATACCTCCACTGTGGAAGTCCGGTGTTTCGGGTCCAGATAGGACAAAGGCACATGTTCTACATACGAGACCGTTTCTTTGGCTACATCCGTCTGAGAATTCTTGTCGTAGGAATACCAAATGTTGATATCGTAAGTACCAATAACTTCAATTCCGTCACCCGCTGATACGGCTTCATATTGGTGGTTGATAATCCAAGCCCCCAAAATACTTGTCGGACCATTTGGCGGAGTCACGGTATGTGTTACGGTAGAGAACTTACGACCTTTGCCGCAGATCGCCTTCGTGATAATCTCTCTACATTGATGTTTATGACTCAATGACATCTTTAAACCTCCTCCATACAATCATTCACTACAAGTGTATGCAGGGCATTCGTCTAGGGTGACAACTATTTTCTATTATTCGTTTGTAGATTGGGACCGGTCCGAGATTGGGGACGGCGCTTTGTCCTTCTTCGCGACTTTCAGATACAGCGCGAGTTCACGGCACAGCTGGAGAATTGCGGAACGAATCTCGAATTCTTCCCTTGTATCCGGCAGCTCCATACGTTTGAATTCTTCTTGCACATCTGCAAGAAGTTTTTCAGTTCGTCCGGTGTAGGATTCAGTAAGTACATCCTGACTAAGCTGATCGAACAGTTCCGATACCATTTCTGCATGTGGCATCTTCTGATAGATCTGGGATACGAGATGCATCATGTGCTGGATGGAGTCCAACTGCGTTTTGCGCATATAAAAGTAGACACTCCATTCCTCATTCGGATGAATCACCTGATTCTCCAGAGACCGCTTGGCAGCATCAATACCGCCAAGGATCGCTTTATCTGCTTCAATCAGCTCTCTCCCCGCCCATGCTTCATTGGGATTACGCAGCGTGGCCGCAAATTCCTTGAAAATCTTCGAGAAGAGTTCATCGATTCGTTTGCGAATGCGCAGCATCTGTGGATCTGCTGCCGGCATATAGGCCAGGTTAACCGCCATTGCGGAACCAAGACCAATTAACAGCAAAGCAATTTGTACGAGGACGACATGCACGTCCATCTCCCCGCCGCCGAACACCCGAAACACCACAACAGAACCTGTAACAATACCTTCTTTGAAGCCTACCCGGACAATAGCCGGGAATGCGATCAATATGTATACCGCCAGCACCCAATAATGGAAGCCTAGAAAGTGAAAAAGTACACTTGCAAATAAAAGTCCAACTACGGAAGCAAAGAACCGCGCCGATATGGTGCGAATACTTCGTTTTCTCGTTACATCCACGCCAAGAATGGCAAGCAATCCCGCTGATGTTGGTCCCGGCAAGCGACACCAGTCTGCAATCAATACAGCCATTAATGCGGCGATTGCAGTTTTAATTACCCTAAAACCCATTTAACATTCCATCTCCTCTAAGCTGCAAAAAAATTCTTAGCCAGCTCGTCGCCTCATTCATTTATCATGACTAGTATGTCTCATCCAAATGTAAACTAGACGACATCAACCGACATGCGCATGCATGCCGGTCACAGCAACACGCCCCGAATGAGGGACGCTGGCAAGTTAGATCGTTGCGACAGAACCTCAAGGCCCTCTTCTCCAATCATCGCATTCATTCCGGATCTGCGCGGAATAATCATACTAAATATGGTACTTGATTTTACGGTATCGGGCAACGTGACACCCCTTGTGAAATTGTATACATATCATACCCGGTCACATTACGAGTAAAACACTTCCAAATCACCTGCGGCCAGCCAGCATCTTGCGTTCTGCATAGACAACAAGTTGGTACATGGCTGTTGCAACTGCAGCAATAATTAACAGACTCGATAATACAAGTGTGAAGTTGAATACCTGGAATCCGTAGATAATGAGATAACCGAGGCCCTGTTTGGCGACCAGAAACTCACCCACAATTACACCCACCCAAGCCATGCCAACGTTCACTTTCAAGGTGGATACAATCGCCGGAAAAGAAGCAGGTAATACAACTTTTGTAAAAATCTCGGAACGGTCTCCACCAAACGTACGAATGACTTTAATATAATTGGGATCCACTTCATTGAAGCTGTTATACACCACCAGTGTCGTGATAATGACCGTGATAGACAATGTGGTCATAACAATCGCTGTAAAACCCGCGCCGAACATCACAATAAAGATCGGGCCAAGTGCTACCTTTGGCATACTGTTAAACACAACCATATAGGGGTCCAGCACCTTGGACAAAAAAGGAGACCACCAAATTAAAACCGCAAGCAAGGTTCCCACCAGTGTTCCCAATAAAAAACCAACTGCCGTTTCCCCTACGGTTACCCCAACATGTGCCCACAACTCGCCACTAGCGATGTCCTTGCCAATCTGGGCAAAAACCTTACTCGGATAACTGAATAACAGTACATCAATCCAACGGAGTCTGCCTGCCACTTCCCATAGCAAAAACATACATACTAACATAGATAACTGTACGGCAAGCACTTGATGTCGCCATCTGGCCACCTGCTGAATATGATTCCGATGCAGCTGCCCCATCCATTCGTCACGCTTTTCCTGCTTCGGATTCATTGGATTCACGCGTCTTCCTCACCTCCCCCGGACTGATCCAGTTCACTCCACAATGCCTGAAACAACGCATTAAATCCTTCTTGCTCCCTGGCATGAAACGGCTGAGATTTACGAATTCCATCGGGAATGATAAATTCACGACGGATGCGGCCCGGATTGCGATCCAGTACAATGACGCGGTCACTGACCGCAATGGCTTCAGACAAATCATGGGTGACGAGAACAGATGTTTTGCCAAACTGTTTTAACGTGTCCGAGACCAGATCCTCCAATTGCAGCTTGGTTTGATAATCAAGTGCTGAGAATGGTTCATCCAACAATAAAATCCCCGGATCGGTTGCCAGCGTGCGCACCAGGGCTACTCGCTGTCTCATGCCTCCTGAAAGCTCTGAAGGGTACTGATTCTCCGTTCCGGCCAACCCCATACTTACCAGCAGTTCCCGTACACGCTCACGGCTCCGTTCATCCAGTCTGCCTGTCAGTTCAAGACCGATTAATGCATTATCCAGAATGGTCCGCCACGGAAACAGATAGTCCTGTTGAAGCATATAACCAATCTGTGCTGAGGGGCCGCCAACTAGTTTGCCTTTAACCTTAACCTCTCCTCGGGTGGGTGTGAGCAGCCCGGCGATGATCGACAACAATGTCGTTTTACCGCATCCACTCGGTCCAACCAGACTGACGAACTCTCCTTTTTGGATCTCCAGACTCAAGTCCTCAAGCACCAAGGAAGCTTCCCGCTCGCTGACGTATACTTGAGAGATCCCCTCCAGTCGGATCACACTTTCGGATTCAGGCATTCTGCTCACTTCCTTTCCTGAATACCCCATTACTTTGATTTCGTAGCTTCTTCCGCATAGGCATTATCCACAATGGCATTCAAATCCACACGTTCTTTCAACTCTCCGGCGGCACTCATGACATCAAGCAGATTGTTCCACTCTTCCTCATCAATGATCGGATCCGTTGCATAGCTGCCCTGTTCCTTATAACGGTTCACACTACTTACCAAAATGGCTGGATCGATGTCTTTGAAAAAAGGAGAAATGACTTCAGCAATCTCTTCAGCCGTATGGGAATCCACCCATGCCTGCGCTTTGTGTAGACCATTCGTAAACTTCTGTACGATATCCTTATTGTCGTGAAGATAACTCTGTTTCGTCATGAAGACGGTGTAAGGCAGAAGACCACCTTCTGTGCCAAACGATGCAACAACCTTACCCCGACCTTCTTGTTCAAAGATGGATGCCTGGGGTTCAAACAGTTGAACATAATCTCCCGTGCCTGAGGCGAAAGCAGACGCAATGTTGGCAAAGTCCACATTTTGAATCAGCTCCAGATCACTTTGAGGATCAATGCCATGTTTGTTCAGTGCGAACTCCCCTGCCATTTGCGGCATGCCGCCTTTGCGTTGACCGAGAAATGTGGAATCCCTCAGTTGCTCCCAATCGAAGCTACCTTCTGTGTTACGAGCGAACAGAAATGTACCATCCGTCTGGGTGAGCTGGGCAAAGTTAATGACCGGATCTTCCGCTCCCTGTTGATAGACATATATGGACGTCTCCGCCCCTACCAGTGCGATATCCACCGAACCTGCGAGTAATGCCGCCATCGTTTTGTCACCACCAGCAGTCGTTTGAATATCCACCTCAAGTCCCTGCTCTTCAAAAAAACCTTGAGCCACAGCCACATACTCCGGTGCATAAAATACCGAACGAGTCACTTCGCCAATCGTAATCTTGGCTTCATTCTCTTCCTTATTACAGCTGGTGAGCGCCACAATGATAATCAGCAGAATAACGATGCCCCGGACGAACCATGGCGTGTATTTCATGTTGTTTCCCTCCTTCACTGGTTTCAGCAGTTTCTCTCTATTATGGATATGCCGATGCCCAACAAAAGGTTAAGAACTTAAATGCAAAAAAGAGCCGGGCAATGTTGCCCGACTCTTCAGCTCTTCGAAATGTTATTCAGTATGTTATTTACGGGGATACCTACAGCTTGTAAATCTCGGCATATTTGGCTTCCAGATAATCAGCCAGATAATCCGGGTTCAATTCTTCACCCGTTATGGCAACAATTAATTCGGAAGGTGTGCGACTTCTACCATACCGGTAGATCTTGTCTGTAAGCCATTCCTTAATTGGAATCAGATTACCTTCGGCAATGAGGGTATCAAACTCCGGCATTTCCTTGCGCAATGTATGTAGAATTTGAGCTGCATACATATTACCCAGAGAATACGAAGCAAAGTAACCAAAGTCACCACCAGACCAGTGAACATCCTGAAGAACACCGTCTCCATCATTCGTTGGCATAATACCTAGGTATTCCTTGTATTTTGCATTCCAGGTCTCTGGCAGGTCTTTCACTTCCAGACCATCGTTGAATAACATTTTCTCGATCTCATATCGGATAATAATATGCAGGTTATAGGTCAGTTCATCCGCTTCAATCCGAATGAGTGAACTCTCCACCCGGTTGATTGCACGATAGAAATCTTCCAGTTCAACCTCGCTCAGTTGCGGGAAATGCTGCTGCAAATCTTTGTAATAACGTGTCCAGAATGGCAGGCTGCGACCAATCATGTTTTCCCAAAGACGGGACTGGGACTCATGAATCCCCATGGACGTTCCTTCGGCAAAAAGGGTACCCGCCAGACTGTCATCAATATTTTGCTCGTACAGGGCATGTCCGCCCTCATGTAGTGAACTGAAGACTGCGCTTGCTACATCATCTTGCAGATAATGTGTTGTGATCCGCACATCACCCGGGTTAAGACCCGTTGCAAAAGGATGAACACTCTCGTCCAATCGTCCAGCTTCAAAGTCATAGCCCATTTGTTCCAAGATGAACAGACTGAATTTTTCCTGCTGTTTGGTGTCAAACAACTGATTCAGGAACTCTGTATTTGGCTTGTTTTCTGAAGCATTAATCTTCTCTTGCAAAGGCACCAAACGTGCTTTGAGGCGGGCGAACACAGCGTCCACTTTCTCAACCGTCAGATCCGGTTCATACATATCAAGCAGCGTATCATAACGTGTATCCTTCACACCCCAATAATCAATAAACTCCTGTTTGAGCTTAACGATATCTGTGAGATAAGGTGAGAATCCTGCAAAATCACTGTTATGCTTGGCATCTTCCCATGCCGTTTCGGACTTGGCCGTGAGCACCGTATATGCTTGTACTTTCTCAGGTGGTACGGATTGACTGCGATCATATTCTTTCTTGCAATCTTCAACCAGACGACGATCTATATCTTCGAGCTGTTCCAATACTGCTGGAGTCGTTAATGCATCCAGGTAAGTCTTCATGTCAGCCGAGGTTTGCAGCTTGAATGCTTCGGTGGACAACATACCCAGCGTCTCCGAACGAGTCGGAACGCCTTTTTTCGGCGCACCTGTGCGCAGATCCCAGTGAAGCAAACCAATGGCTTCATGATAGCTCTTAATTTTACGAGCCAGATTACGGAAGGATTCCAAATGTTCCTGTGTTTGTTTATCCATTGTTATCGTTCACCTCTTCAAAAAAAATGTTATACCCTATTGATGATACTTTTTGCATTGCGTATAATCAACTTTTAACAGATGAAAATTGCATTGTTCTCCTAAAGATACGTGTTCAAAAAGTCTGGTTTTCATTACCGAGAAGATAGAAATGGCGTTCAACTTCGATGCTGATGATGCCCTCAGGCATGATTCGTAATCAAAAGTGGACTTTTTGAACAACCTCTAAAGGGTTGGAGTAATGCCATCTGCTGACCGTGAAATACTATTAAAGCAAAGGCGTGTAGGACAAGCTGCATCATATGCAAGTGGCCGTGCTCGTCGTATTGGATAACAGGAGGCAATGGACATGAACAACATTCAAGAGATTTTGACTTACAACAAATCATTTGTCGAGACTAAAGAATACGAAAAGTATACGGCTGGCAAGTTTCCAACCAAAAAGATGGTTATCATCACTTGTATGGATACACGTCTGGTGGAATTGCTGCCCAAGGCCATGAACCTGAAAAACGGTGATGTGAAAATCATCAAAAACGCAGGCGCAATTATCTCTCAGCCTTTCGGGAGTGTAATGCGTAGTGTACTTGTCGCCATCTATGAACTGGGTGCAGATGAAGTCCTGGTAGTGGGGCATACGGAATGTGGTATGGCTTCCCTTCACGCTGAGACCATGATTGGACATATGGTTGAGCGTGGCGTATCGGAAGAAGTCATGACAACCCTGGAGAACTCTGGCATCCGTTTGCAAAAATGGTTGCGCGGGTTTGACAGCGTCGAAGAAGGGGTAAAACATACTGTGGAAGTGATCAAGAAGCATCCTTTACTTCCTCCCAATGTACCCGTCCACGGCATGGTTATCGATTCTGCCACAGGTGAGCTTGATCTTGTCGCTGAGGGGTATGGACAACAGGCATCTCTCTAAATGGTTTGGAGTGCGGACCTTATGGTTCGCACTTTTTTTGTCTAAATTAAGGCAGTTGTTCTGTCAGGTTGTCAAACCATACAGTTTCAGTGTACACTTTTTATGAAAGCGGTCAAAGAAAGTAAAAACGATTGTTCTCTCTGACCTAGCCCTAATATTAAGGAGACATGTGCATGAACATACTTTCCTACGGATTACTCGGGCTGCTTACCCGCGAGGAGTCATCGGGCTATGATCTGATGCTGAAAATCCAGCCTCATTGGCAGGCGAAACACAGCCAGATCTATCCACTCCTGTCCAAGATGGAAAACGATGAGTTATTGGCCTCCCGCTGGGTACAACAGTCTGACAAACCGGACAAGAAAATGTACGCAGTTACGGAAAAAGGCATTGAAAAGCTCTTGGAATGGATGATTACTCCTGTTACCGCACCGGTTACACGCGATGAATTTAATTTGCGTATTTTGTGTGTTGGCATAGCGGAAGACGGAAGCATGAGACGCATTCTTAACGAGCGTAAAAGCTGGTTTATGGAACGCATACGTTATTTCGAGGATCTGAAGTCACGTATACCTCAGGATAATCTTCGTGTAGGCAACCGAGATTTTGGAAGCTACATCCTGGTACAAAAAGGGTTAATGCACGCACAAACAGGCCTGGAATGGTGTCATTGGGTTACCCAATTGCTTGATGGCCAAGCTGCAATTCAAGACCCAAGTCCAAGCGTTTCAGAAATTTAATAAAATTTGAAACGTTCCTGCAAGTTGACCGTATTACATGAGTAAGGCCCATTTTTGGGCGATTCAAACAAATTAATCGGGGGGTTACGATCTTTACAATGAAGAAAAAATTCGGAGTTAAACATCTAATGATGGTATTTATGGCCTTTACATTATTGTTCGCAACAGTGGGAGTAACGAATCCGGATTCTGCGGATGCAAGACGTGGTGGCGGATTCAAATCCGGTACGAAAAGTTATAGCAATACACCTAAGAAATCCGACAGCAATGTAAGCAAATCGAATACGAATAACAACTCCAGCAATGGAGCAGCTACAACGAACCGTGGCGGATTCTTCGGCGGCGGTGGCGGATTCATGAAAGGCATGATGCTTGGTGGTCTTGCTGGTATGATGTTTGGCGGATTGTTCGGTGGCATGGGCGCTCTGGGTAACATCCTTGGATTGCTCGTGAACGTTGCAGCAATTATGTTGATTGTTATGCTGGCTATGGCACTCTTCAGAGCCATCTCCAATCGTCGCAAACCTGCAGCGGATGGTCGTTATGACCGTCGCAATGATCGTGATGATGACCGTAACAGAAACGGACGGTACTAGTCTCTATGGTTCTGAGCATGGATGAAATTGTGAATGCAATCTGTATTCATATGGCAGAACGTAAGGGTGTACGTCCAACCGATGTGAATGTAGAACTGAGTTGGGAAGAAGATACAGGTTACTCCGCTGAAGTTTGGATTCAAGGCCGTAGTCAATATCTGGTGGAGTCCAATATGATTGAAGCGATTCTTCGTTACCTGCACAGTGAATACAACATCCGGGCGTACCGTGAGAATGTACGACTTGATCTGGATGAAGAAATCACAGCGATCGTTAATCAATAAGATAGGTCACTCACTGGCCTGATATACGAAAGACCGCCTCCCCTCTGTCCTGACAGAGATGGAAGGCGGTCTTTTTGTTTCTGTATTTGTAGCTTTATTTGTGTGTCTATTATAGTCTCTATACGTCTCTGTGTTACGTTCTAATTCTTGGAAACTACGATTGTAGTTTAACCAGGCTGTAGTTCTTCTTACCTTTACGGATAATGATGAATTTACCGCCAATGGCATGCTCTGCCGACACTGTGAATTCAAGCTCCGTGATTTTCTCACCGTTCATGGAGATAGCGCCTTTAGTGACATCCTCACGGGCCTGGCGTTTGGATGGCTCCAACCCCAGATCTACGAGCCAGTCGACGATATTTTTCGCTTCCCCGTCCGTTTCGAATGTTGGCATTTCCTTGAAACCCTGCTCGATTTCATCTGCTGTCAGGGAACGGATATCACCACTGAACAGCGCCGCTGTAATACGTTTAGCCTGTTCGAGCATTTCTTCGCCGTGAACGAATTTTGTCATTTCTTCCGCGAGTGCTTTCTGTGCTTCACGTCTGTGCGGCTCTGTCTCTACCTTTTCAGCCAAAGCTTCGATTTGTTCTTTGCTGAGGAAAGTAAAGTATTTCAAGTATTTAATGACATCACGGTCATCTGTATTCGCCCAGAACTGGTAGAACTCAAATGGTGTTGTTTTGTTCGGGTCAAGCCAGATTGCGCCGCCAGCTGTTTTACCGAATTTCGTACCGTCTGATTTGAGCATGAGTGGAATGGTCAGACCGTAAGCCTTCGCTTCAGATCCTTCTTTTTTACGAATCAGATCGAGACCACTTGTGATGTTACCCCATTGATCCGAACCACCGATTTGAAGCTGTACATCTTCGTTCTGGAACAGGTGCAGGTAGTCGAGTGATTGAAGGATCTGGTAGGAAAACTCGGTGAACGAGATTCCGCCTTCCAGTCTGCTCGCAACCACATCCTTAGCCAACATTGTGTTAAGGTTAAAGTTTTTGCCGTAGTCACGCAAGAATTCAATCACATTGATTTTGTGTGTCCAATCGTAGTTGTTCACCATGCGAACCTGATTATCACCGTCTGTTACAAACAACTTCTTCATCTGCGCTGTCAGTGCATCCACATTCTCCTGCACTTGCTCCATCGTTTGCAAAGAACGTTCTGCCTGCCGACCACTTGGATCACCAATTGTTCCTGTAGCTCCACCTATCAAAATAACCGGACGGTGTCCTGCCAGTTGAAAACGTTTCAGCATCATGAATGGAATGAGATGTCCGATATGCATGCTGTCCCCCGTAGGGTCAACGCCGCAGTACAATGAGATTGATTTGGTTTCAGTCAACTCACGCAGTCCCTCTGCATCTGTCTGCTGGTTAATGGCGTCACGCCACTGTAGTTCATCAATAATATTCATCATGTGTATAACCCCTTTTCTATCCTCAAGATTCAGTCATGATCAACGTTAAATTACGAAATTACACGCTGGAACGGCTTTTTTGGACACAAAAAAATCGCCTCCTTGTCTTCATTAAGACACAGGGACGATTATCATAACCGTGGTACCACCCATATTGCATGGACAACACGTGACCTTAACACGTTATCCATACCACTTTTGGCAATATATCGTTTGCCCATCCGCTTAGCATTACCCAAGTACTCCAGAGTGTAATTCGCAGCCCTTGTATGTATCAGGTTCCATCAACCCCTGACTTTCTGTAACAGGGACAAAGCCGCTACTGCGCTCTATCAACGTGATTCATGTATTCAATTTATAGCAAGTATAGCCGAACGTTTCAGTCATTGCAAGACCAAGTATTAATCTTCGAACAGAACAACGGATGCATAGTTGAAACCAGATTATATGATCATCATGTTCAATTTTCCGTGATAATAACCATAAGCTTTCTCCGCGATCTGATCCTCATTGTTCCAAAACTGCTGATCCAGCGCATCTAACTGCTGCTCTTGTTCCTTTGTCAGGAATTTAGGAATATCCCACAGTTCGGTAAGCCTTTCATCCTCTTTCAAGTGCTCAATGCAGCCGTATGCTGACGTTATAATCTCCACGACTTGAGTCGCATCAATGATATGTAATGCCCGCAACGCGTAACGGTACACCTCTTCCCCCCAGTTACAGAAAAACTGTATAAAACCGCCATTAAAGATATCCGCCTCTAACAACCATAAAGCTGCAATGTCCTGCTCGTTCGAAGTCAACGATGCCCAGCCCTGTTCAGATTCATTCTTTTTTTCGACAAATAACACAGCATAGTCATACCATACGTCATTAATATCTTGCTCGCTCATGTAACACACCTCACTTTTCTTTATGCCATGCCCTCTAACTCCTGACGTTTACCCGTCTGATGCCAATGTAAATACGGATCACCGATCTGCTGGAAGGCTTCCAGGACACCCCTGTTCAGGTCCTTCATCACTTCATTTGTATAGTTCAAATGCGTCTCTTTATTATCCACGCCATGTCGTTCCAACAACCCTACATGCGTCGCGGTGAAAATAATATCCTCCAGCAACCAATAGATGACTTCATCCGGCTGTTTCACCCGTTTCTCCAATGAGACGAGACCACGTTCGTATATTCGAACGATATACTCATCTTCTCCACTCTCTACATAGGGCACCCCATCCCATTTAAAGCTCTCAAACAAGCGGTTAACATAGTTCTGCATCTGTTCCCTAGGGAAAGATGTACGCTCTAAAAGCTGTAAAAGGATGTCTGCCAATTGTTCTTTGCTTAACATGTTGGACATGAATGCACCTGCCTCTGCAAAAGTAAAACTCTACTTCTCTGATTATTGCATGATAATCTCCAAATTCAATAAAAACGTTGAATTCTAACGTTCATGACAGAATAAAAAAATGAAAAAGCTGCCCAAGGCAGCCTCTTCATATTTATTCCTACTGTTCAATCAGGTCCCACAAAAAGTCTGATACGAAGTATTACATTGTGCAGGTAGTTCGGCATATTCAGCCTGTTCAGGTGAGTGTGCAAACGGATCTGAAAGAACTGCCAAAAGCTTCTCCATCACGCTAAGGTCTCCGTGATTCTCCGCTTGCTCAAGGGCTTCCTCGACCCGATGATTTCGGGGAATGACCGCTGGATTGTTTGTTCTCATCAACTGTCGAGAGACTTCCTTCTCCTCTTGCTGTCTGTCCAATCTTGCTTGCCACCGCTCATGCCATTCAGCAAATTCTGGCGTGCCAAACAAAGCTGTCCCTTCCAATGTATCAAAGGTCAAAGCCAGGAACGTATTGGTGTAATCTGCACTATGCTTCTCCATAAGTTCAAGAAGCTCCTTGATCAATGCTTCATCTTCGGCCTCTTCATCCAACAAGCCCAGTTTGGCACGCATTCCCTTGAGCCAATGATGATGGTACAATTCAGAAAATTGTGCGATAGCATCCTGAGCGAGTTGCACGGCCTGTTCTTCATCTTCATGCAACAACGGCAGAAGCGTCTCGGCAAAACGAGCCAAATTCCACCCGGCAATATACGGTTGATTACCATAAGCATAGCGACCTTGTCTGTCAATGGAGCTAAATACGGTCGACGGATTGTAAGCATCCATAAAGGCGCATGGACCATAATCGATGGTCTCACCACTGATCGCCATGTTATCCGTGTTCATCACGCCATGAATGAAACCAACACGCTGCCATTGGGCTATGAGAGCCGCCTGCCGTTTAATCACTTCCTGAAGGAACAAAAGATAGCGATTTTCGGCTTGGGCAACCTCAGGGAAATGTCGATTCAACGTGTAATCAGCCAACGCCCGAAGATCTTCAATAGACCCCCATCTTGCTGCGTACTGAAAGGTTGCTACCCGGATATGACTGGAAGCCACCCGGGTCAATACGGCACCTGGCCGCTCTGTTTCGCGGATAATGTTTTCTCCTGTTGATACCACAGCCAGACTGCGTGTCGTTGGGATACCCAGTGCATACATCGCTTCACTAATAATATACTCTCGCAACATGGGCCCTACAGCAGCACGTCCATCTCCTCCACGAGAGTACGGTGTTCTCCCTGAACCTTTCAGCTGGATATCCACTCGCTCGCCCTGTGGCGTAATCTGTTCACCCAACAGCAAAGCTCGTCCATCTCCAAGCATGTTAAAATTGCCGAATTGATGCCCTGCGTAGGCTTGAGCTAAAGGCTCGGCCCCTTCCGGAATCAGGTTACCTGCAAAAATTTCCGCTCCTTCATCACTGTCAAGAGACTCCACATCCAGACCCAAGCTGGATGCAAGCAGTCTATTGAAAATAATCAGCTTTGGTGATTCAACAGGCACTGCGCCCTGACTTGTAAAAAAGGGTTGCGGCAACTGCGCATAACTATTCTCCAAGTTCCAACCTTTGTTCAACGTTTCTTGTTGCATGGTGATCACAACTCCTTTTCTGTACCAGGGATATCCCTTGGTTATATTGTAGCCTTGTGAACCAATGCTCATTTATGTAGTCGCATGGAAATTCAATTCAAGAGGTTGTTGACTTAAACGAACATCTAAAATGTTCTTGATGAAACTTTAGCATATTTGCATGCCTTTTGCATTCCTCATGAATCGTAAGCACCAAAAAATCCAAGAGGTTTCTTTGCCAAGTGGGGTCATTCTCTTGCATTCCACTTCCCAGAAAACCATCTTGGATCCATTCCACTTACTACTAGATGACACGTCTGTTATTACAAGGATTACGTGTGTGCTTCTTGAGCCTGTACAGGCTGTACTGGTAAGCTCTCTTTTTTCAAAGCGAGGTTAAAGAAGACATTAAGCAGGATCGCTGACAGGCTTCCCGTGATAATACCATCGCTAACAATAATCCGAATACTTTGAGGAAGCTGGGCAAACAGGTCGGGTACAGCAGTAACACCGAGGCCAAGTGAAACGGAGCAAGCCACGATCAATAGATTGGATTGTTTGCCAAAATCGACGTTTTGCAGCAGTTTGATCCCGGATGAGACGACCATTCCAAACAGGACAACAGTCGCTCCTCCGAGGACAGCACTTGGAATAATGGTTGCAAAAGCAGCTACCTTCGGAATGAGTCCCAGAAAGACCAGAATACCTCCGGCTGCAACAACAACATTGGTCGTTTTCACTTTGGAGAGCTGAACCAAACCGACATTCTGAGCAAATGTATTATATGGAAAAGCATTAAAGATGCCGCCCAGAACAAACGCGAGACCTTCTGCACGATATCCCCGTGCCAGATCTTTTTCGTTGATCGGTTGATCACAGATTTTGCTCAAAGCCATAAATACACCTGTAGATTCGATGATAACCACCGTACCTACAATAATCATTGTAATGATTGGGCCGATTTCAAAGGTAGGCCATCCAAAGTAAAAGGGTTGAGGTAAATGGAACCAGGAGGCTTCCTGTACAGAGGCAAAATTCACTTTTCCCATGATGGCTGCGATGAGGGTTCCCACAATAATACCAAGGAGAACAGCCAGGGATTTTACAAAACCGCGAGCATATCGATTCAGGATTAGAATGAACAGTAATACACCAAAGGAAAGCGCCAAATTGTCCAAACTTCCGAAATTCTCGCTGTTTGCTCCACCCGCCATGTTTTTAATGCCGGTTGGGATTAGCGCAAGACCGATGATGGTTACCACTGTACCGATCACAACTGGCGGAAACAATTTGACGATTTTGCTGAAAAATACGGCAAAGATGACGATAAATAACCCGGCTGCGATGATCGACCCATATATGGCAGGAATTCCGTATTGCGATCCAATCGCAATCATGGGTGTCACCGCTACAAAAGAGCTTCCGAGCACCGCTGGCAAACCTATACCCAGATACTTCCCTTTTCGCGCCTGAAGCCATGTTGCAATTCCACACGTTAACAGGTCAATGGATACCAGATACGCCAACTGCTCTGCAGTCAGATTTAGTGCTCTGCCCACAAGCAAAGGCACCAGAATTGCTCCCGCATACATCGCGAGTACGTGCTGAATTCCCAGTGAAAAAACTCTCATCTTTTTGGTTTCTTTCATCCCACGTTGCCCCCCTGAAATTAGAATCAACAGAACCGCTGCAAAATCATGTTATGTTGATTCACATTATATAAACTATTCAAGGAAGTTCCATGATTCATAACATAGAATTGTGATAAGAGATAAAGAGCCCAACTAAAATTGGGCGTGTTATACAAAAGGTACTCTCAAACCATTTATATCGTGTTATATTAGTTGACATAGAGAAACGAAAATACTCTTTAACTCAGAAGAAAAGAAACATGAACTTTGGATTTAACTTCAGTGATTCATGTAAATGCATAATGTTTGAACATCATTTCTTTCATATTCTCAGCTTGTCGAGTTAAGAGGTTTGATGTTAAAACGTTGCTCCATTACCTCTCCGTTCTGGTGAACCCTCTCCGTAAAAAACACTTCTTCTCTGTTCATCAGAACAGCAGATGAAGCTCTGGTCCCATAGTCGAATTTTTCACTTTTTACGAAAATGGGAGAAAGCAAACGTTCCCACTCCAATGGAACACCTGTATGAGGCAGAAGTTCATCCACTGAAGGGTCTGCCATTTGCAGCAAACCTAATATTTGTTCTGTCAGGGTAGCTTTGTCCTCCCCTTGGATGATTTTCTCCAGCCCTTCTTTTCCACGTTTCACCTTGGGCCAATCTGTATTAATCAAGTGATTACTAATCCCGTATATTCCCGGTTCCAATTTCATCACAACATTACCTACATTAGAATAATAATAGAGGTCGTCAGGATCACCCACTAACAAATTGTAGCCAGGATAATCATTTTGACTTTGCTCCGCATGTTGCATATATTGCTCAGGTGTGGACGTTCCCTTTAAAAAATCAGCAACCAGATCTCCTCTTGAGCCTTTGGCATGTGCATCTTCATTCGGATCACGATAATTCGTGATAGCAGCCAGACGCCCCTCTGTGGTTACGCCCATCCAGGTTCCCATTTTCGACAAATCCCGGCCAGCCAATATATGAGGATGATCTTCCCAATAGTGTGCTTGAGCCGTAGGTCTGTGATAGAATTCATCCCTATTTGATCCCAATATAAGCGGATACTTTGGATGCATGTTATAAGCAAATAAAATTAAACACATGGGAATCTTCAACTCCTATATTCGTTAAACCTCTGATTTCGCGCCTTTATATAGCATAGTCAACTACAATTACATCTTCCACCCAACCATCGAGGGAAGCTACAAATGCCTGATGAGCAGGATGTGGACCATAGGCGCGCAATGCCTCCTGATCTTCAAACGTCACTCTCAATCCAATCGTGTAACCTTGGATACGATCCGTTTCTTCCGTTGCATTGATCCCTGCGGTCAGCCCGACAATCCCCGGGATTTGTTCCTGTAACGTGAGCAATTGATCCACCCATTCCTGCTGTTTAGCTAGTGTGGTTTTATCGTTAAATTTAAAAACAACCAAATGTTCAAACATCTTGTTATTCCTCCCATATCCATCCGAATATTAATGCAATTTCGTTAAATAAAGTTAATTCAACAATTCCAATCCACCCATCATATAAGGGACCACTCTGTTGGCTAATTCAGCCGGAGATTCCTGCCCGCCTTCAATATTCCATCGATACGTCATTCCATAGATCGACCAACTTAGTGTGGTTGCCGTAATTTTCAGCGTTTTGGGATCTACATCACCCGCTACTTTGCTCAATAATTCAAGAAGGAATTGCTCCAGTTGAGTCTTGATGTTCTCTTCAATAATTGGTGCAACTGTCTCATATTTTTTGATGCAACCATTACTTGAGACGTGATAATCACATAATGAAAATATAAGCTGCTGTATGGTTTCGGCTGATAACCGGGCATCCGGGTCCACTCTTTTCGTCACATATTCCATAAAAGCATCCGCTAAAAAGGCTTCAAGCAGTGCATATTTATCCTGAAAATGGGCGTAGAATGTAGCCCTGTTAATTGTGGCTTGTTCTGTAATGTTTTGAATCGTAATGCTGTTGAAATTTTTAATATTCAATTGGTTTATAAACGCATCAAGAATTAATTGACGCGTGCGGATTACACGCGGATCATTCGAGTTTGGAGACAATACACCAGACATGTCCCAATCCTCCTTTGTACACAAAATATTTGGTTAGACTCCTTCATTATAGATAAGTGTTAATTGTTCAACAAGTGAAAGTAAGTGCAAAGACACCATACAATAATCCGTGTCTTTCGCTTAAGCAACAAAATGCTTCGATTGTTGGTTGAGCATGCCTATACACCTTGTTAAGATTGCACTTGTACCCGCTTGAAGGTGCATAATAATGGAGGTGCTTAGTTTGAGTAATCAACAACATAACGTTATTTCTACGGAGCTTCTGTTCCAACCATACACTGTTCAAAAGTTAACCCTATCCTCGCGCATCGTCATGTCCCCCATGGCTCGTGCCTTCTCCCCGGATGGTGTGCCAGGTCCCGATGTAGCTGCATATTATCGCCGTCGTGCCGAGCATGGTGTTGGACTCATTATTACAGAGGGTGCAACGATTGAGCATCCGTCCGCATCAAGTGAGCCTAGGCTCCCTCATATGTATGGAGAAGCAGCTCTTCACGGCTGGGCTGAAGTAGTCAAACAAGTCCATGAAGCTGGCGGCAAGATTTTCCCGCAAATTCTGCACTTGGGTATTACCCGCCCTTCTGGATCTCAACCTCACCCAGAAGCTGAATCTCTTAGTCCATCGGGAGTTGATATGGAAGGTACTCAAGTAGGTGCGCCCATGACGGAGGCAGAGATCGCAACTGTGATTCAAGCTTATGCAGATGCAGCAGCCAATGCACAAAGCATTGGTTTTGACGGAATTGAGCTTCACGGTGCACACGGTTTTCTGATCGATCAATTTTTCTGGAAAACAACGAATAGGAGAACAGACCGCTATGGCGGTGACCTACAGAAACGAACTCAATTCGCGGTTGAAGTTGTAATGGCAGTTCGTGCTGCGGTAGGTCCTGATTTCCCTATCGCGATGCGGATTTCCCAATGGAAGATGAATGATTATCAAGCCAGACTGTTCGACACCCAAGAACAACTGGAACAATTCCTTCATTTGCTGGTTGACGCAGGTGTAGATATCTTCCACTGCTCGACACGACGCTTCTGGGAGCCCGAGTTTGAAGGATCTGAGCTTGGATTTGCAGGCTGGGTGCGAAAGCTAAGTGGTCAAACCACCATTACCGTCGGTTCTGTGGGTATGCCAGATGAGCCTGAAGCAGGAGCAGATAAAACAACACATCCAGGTATGAGCGAGCTTATGAAGCGTTTCGATCAACAGGAATTTGATCTGGTGGCTGTGGGACGTGCACTCCTTGGCGATCCGGCATGGGCTGCCAAAATACGTGAAGGACGCGTATCCGAGATTCAAGCTTTTACACCTGAAGTACTCGCTACGTTACACTAAGAACAATACCTTATTGTTCCAGAGATTTTTTCTCCCCTATATATAGGTTTGAACTCATGAATCAACTATACTTAGCAAAGGGCTCGCTTTCCCTCCGGGATTGCGGGTATTTTGTTTTTAGAGATATCTGTCCGATCAAACACTTCGAGCAATAGCAATATTGTTCAAGAAAATTCCTTCTTTGCAACCTATAATGATCTTAACTTACCAGAAAGAAGGTGCATCATGACACGGGAAATCCGGACTGTAGTATTTGATACCGACTTACAGCTAGAAGCTTATCAATTTGAAGGCATTATGCAGAAGTTTCCCAATCATTTTCATGACTATTACGTCATTGGATTCATTGAACAAGGCAAGCGACACCTCGTCTGCAACAACGAAGAATACATGCTGAATAGCGGAGATATGATTGTCTTTAATCCACATGATCCTCATGCCTGCGAACAGGTCGATGGAAGAACCCTCGATTATCGCTGTATCAATGTCCAGCCTGAGGTTATGCGAGAGTATGCGAGTGAGATTACTGGACAAGCTTACTTGCCACGGTTTACATCCCCCGTTCTCTACCAAAGTGAACTTGTGGGTTCCCTGCACGAGCTGCATCAGATGATTCTGGAAGAGCAATCCGATTTTTGCAAAGAAGAATTGTTACTCTTACTACTGGATCAATTGCTGCGAGATTATTCGGATGCTGAACCACCTGTTTCCACACAGGATGTGACCTTGGAGATCAGACGCATATGTGATTACATAGAAGCTCATTACATGGAGAGCATCTCGCTGAACGAGTTAGCCGATTTGACGGAGATGAGCAAGTACCACCTGCTGCGTTTATTCACCCGCCAGAAAGGAATATCACCTTACCGTTATCTGGAGACGATTCGCATTAATCAAGCCAAACGTCTGCTGGAACAAGGTCTGCTTCCGATTGAAGTAGCCGCACAGACAGGATTCAGTGACCAGAGCCATTTCACGAATTTTTTCAAAAAACTGATCGGCCTGACACCTAAGCAATATAGACGTATCTTCAATCATGATTCGGAGTTGAAACGAACCTCCACTAACATCGTATGACAAGTCATCTTGATCATCAAAACACTAGAGCCTCTACCGGACATTTACTCGCTTTGTTTACTATACTGATCTGGGGAACTACCTTTGTCTCGACCAAAGTTCTGCTGATTGACTTTACTCCAGTGGAGATTCTATTTTTCCGTTTCCTGATCGGGTATTTGGTACTGTTATTGATCTATCCACGTTCACTGCGGATCGCCTCATTCAGAGAAGAATGGTTATTTATTGGAGCAGGACTATGTGGGGTGACGTTATATTTTCTTATTGAAAATATTGCTCTGGTGTACACAACAGCTTCCAACGTGGGTGTTATTGTCTCCATTGCCCCGTTCTTCACTGCCGTGCTCGCACACTTCTTCTTAGATGGCGAGAAGTTAACTCGCCGCTTTATCATCGGATTCGGGATTGCCTTGAGCGGCATAACACTCATCGCACTGAACGGCAGCTTCA
Source organism: Paenibacillus sp. FSL K6-1122 (assembly GCF_037977015.1). Classification (NCBI taxonomy): domain Bacteria; kingdom Bacillati; phylum Bacillota; class Bacilli; order Caryophanales; family Paenibacillaceae; genus Paenibacillus; species Paenibacillus sp. FSL K6-1122. Next base: position 4,275,560 of record NZ_CP150272.1, read on the forward strand.
TTCTGCAACTGAATCCGATAGGTGATCTGCTTGCTTTCATAGCACCTGCGGTATGGGCGATCTACTCTGTGTTAATGCGGAAAATTGGCGAGCTTCGTTATCACACCATTGGCGCGACTCGCAAAGTATTCTTCTATGGCCTGATCTTCATGCTACCAGCTCTATTCCTGTTTGAATTCCATTGGGAACTCGGACGTTTCACGAACATGACCAATCTCTCCAATATTCTCTACCTCGGTCTGGGTGCCTCCGCGTTGTGTTTCGTGACCTGGAACCGGGCCGTGAATCTTCTCGGAGCTATCAAAACGAGCGTATATATCTATCTGGTGCCCGTCATTACTGTTGTGTCATCTGCACTGATTCTTCAAGAGCAGATAACCTGGGTAATTGTACTCGGTGCGTTCTTAACCCTATTTGGCTCTTACATTTCAGAGCAAAAAGGACATAAGCTTAACAACAAAAACACTAATCCGCATAGGGGTTAGTGTTTGCTTCATTTTTCACTGATATAACTGGACATCGTGTGTGACCACCGTTGACATGAGCAGAAGTCATTCATTTTATCTCATTTAATTGAGACAGCAGAATCTCCAGTTCCTCTTGCTCCAGATGACGCCATTGTCCCCGCTCCAGTTGATCCAGCGTAATATTCATAATTCGCACGCGCTCCAGCTTCAGGACTCGGTACCCCAAGGCTTTGCACATTCTGCGGATCTGCAGGTTGAGACCCTGTGTCAGAATAATACGAAATACATTGTCACTTTGCCTATACACTTCGCAGGGCTTGGTCACCACGTCCAGAATTTCAACGCCATCAGACATGGACTTTACGAATTCGTCAGTTATGGGTTTGTCTACAGTCACTACATATTCTTTATCATGATTATGCTCCGAACGCATCATCTTGTTCACAATGCCTCCGTCATTCGTAAGCAAAATCAACCCCTCAGATGCCTTATCCAGCCTGCCTATCGCAAATATGCGAGAAGGATAATTCATATATTGAATGATGTTCCCCTTCACATGTTCTGCTGCTGTGCAGACAATACCGATGGGTTTGTTCAAAGCAATGTAGACAGGTTCGCTGTCATTACGAGGAATCTCCTTACCATCAATAAGTACCACATCACGAGGTTCAACTTCCGCCCCTTTTTCACATACCCTGCCATTGATCGTTATTCGTCCGGCCGCAATTAAACGGTTCGTTTCCCTGCGGGAGCAGAATCCCGTTTCACTTATGTATTTGTTAATTAACATGTGTCACCGCTTCTCATCTATAGTATTGCCACTGGTGCTTAGAGTGCTGGTACGTTCATTCGCTTCGTGCAATCAGTTAGTACCTTGTACTGATTTTCATTCCACATCATCTCATTTATACTGAAACGAAGCAATGATTGGTTATATAAAAACACATACAACGTTACATAGGAAAGCCAAATTACACTCTGGAAGGAGTTTCTCATGTACAAAGTTACTCGATTTACAGTTGACCCCGATGATCCAAACCAAGACTCTGGCATGTGGATTGGTGGAGAAACTGCATACGTTTCCGACTGGCCACTCAACCCTGAGGGGCAGCCTTTATTACATCTGTTCTCCATCAATTGCAATACACTTTCACAGCAGGTCCATATCCCTTCTTTACCACAAGATAAATATATCTCGGTCTTCTCGACCTACTCCGCTTCCGAATACTTTCTGGATCAGGTAACCTATACGGGAGATGAGCTGGAATGGCACGAGAATATTGTTGCCGGATGCACTTATGTCTCGGTATCTTCGCATCCACTCACTTCCGTATGTCCCGTTCCACCCATTCCGTTAAGCGGCGTACGTTTGATTGAAATGGAGTTAGACGATCAGGCGTTTCCTGCATTTTCATTTTTCTCTCCCACTTTACCAAACGGTGTGAAAGGAATTGACCATTTGCTAGAGGAACATCAACTGGTGTGTCAAATATATTCCGGAGATTTTCCTGAGCCTTATCGGGATATATTGGGTCTTCCCGATGCAAACGGTTATTTATTTTTGCGAAGTGGTCCCGCGTCTGCGCACGCACCATTCGATGGAATTTTCTTTGTGCAAACTGCTTAATGGTGATACGTTGAGGTCAGGTATCATCATATAAAACGGCTAATCAGAACGTTTCCCGTCTACTCAGACAGGGAACGTTTTTTTATATATGCACGTTTTACTATTCTCGATCAATACAGATGCCAAACCCTGTTAAAAGGTCATATGGATTGGATCATATTTATTCTTTCGACACGAAATCGTTTTAGAAAAAACTTAGCACAAGAAATATTTCTTTTCATCAAAATTTAACATTATTTTACAATAAAAAGCATGTACATTTGGACAATTATGGTATAAGTTATACATTAAATAAACATTAATTACATAATATAAAATTTATATCCAACTAGGAGGCGGCCTTTTGAAGAGAATATTCGCTCTAAGCTGCGGTTTTTATCTGTTAATCGGCATAACCAGCGTTGTGCTCGGTGCACTTCTCCCTGTTTTATTGTCACATTATGAGCGCGGTTACAGTGATGGCGGATTTTTGTTATTTCTGCAGTTTCTTGGATTTCTTGTCGGTGTAATTGTAGCTCCTGCCCTGACGGCCCGTATCGGAAGAAAAGCGATGCTGACCCTTGCCCTAATCTGTATTGTAGTTGCTTATATATTACTCGGTTTTTTGCCATCCTGGTCTGTAGTTCTTCTTCTCACGATTATCGTAGGTTTCGGTTCAGGTATCATCGAACCCTCTGTAGGTGCATTCACGATCGAATTCACTGAGAATCAAAAGGCGGTCGCCATGTCCAAGCTGGATGTCTTCTTTGCTCTTGGAGCACTTCTCATCCCGGCTGTCGCTGCTTTATTCATCTGGATAGATCTGTGGCATCTTACTTTTTATACAGTGGCCGTGTTGTCACTAGTTCTCATGCTGCTGTGGATCACTATGCCCCGGCCAGCCGCACTGTATCTGGAACAGGCTGGCGAGAATACAGTGGCACATGCAGCAGGTAAAGCCCAATATTCGAGAAAACATCTGGGTCTGCTCACAATCTTCGTCATCTTCTTTTTCATCTACATGGGATTGGAACTGGGATTGATGAACTTCCTGCCCTCCATTCTCGTAGAACGATTGCACCTTCAGGAATCTGTCGCATCGCTGAGTGTCTCCATCCTGTGGATTGCGATGATCATCGGTCGTCTTTTCTCCGGGAAAATAGCGGAAGCCGTCAACTATATGCCATTCCTGATCTGGAGCACGGTTGGCACGCTTTTGTTTACTGTCGCTATGGTATTTGTAACTGGACAGTGGGCAACGTATGTGCTGATCTTCGGAACCGGTCTGTTCATGTCAGGGCTGTTCTGTATCGCACTAGTCTACGCAAATGTTCTGATTCCCGGTATGACCGAGCGGACAACCAGTATCCTGATCGCATCGGGTGGTATTGGAGGTGCCATCTTGCAGTATGTGACTGGATGGAGTATGAGTACAGGGCCTGTCGTGAATACGATCTGGATTTTGGCCGGATTCTGTCTGATCTTGCTGCTCACATTGATGGTCTCTCATCTATGGACTGTAAAAAATAATGCAGTACGTACTGCTCTCGCACAACATAGCAAGGAAATGTAAACATCGTTTCTTAAGGGAGGTGATGCCCGCATCATCCGGATTGTTGAGCTTCGTTCGAGCTAGTACACCATTATATTGGAGGAAATCGTATGCAAACTTTAACCAACAACCGCTTCATAGCCGGAAAAGGGATTAAGTTGATTGACGATTCAGGTGTTGAATACCTGGATGGCGTGTCGGGAACATTCAATCTGTCACTGGGCTATAATCACCCACATGTTGTCAGCAAAATTCAGGAACAAGTCGGCAATCTGACGCATATGTCTTCCTCCTTCACCGAACCGTACGTAAATGAAGTACTTGATCACTTAATCGAATATGCTCCAAACGACATTAATGCCGGATGGATGCGGGATATCACTGGTTCAACTGCCAACGAATGTGCAACCAAAATTGCACAGAAGTATACCGAATCAACAGACATCATCAGCCTGTATCTGTCCCATCATGGGCAGACCCAATTTGCCACCGGGATTTCGGGGAATGCCTTCCGGCGGAAACGCTTCCCCAATTCGGCTGTGGCTAACGCTGTCCATGTACCTGCCCCATACTGTTATCGCTGCCCATTCAAATCCTCAAATGGAGACTGCGACTATCAATGCGTTGAAGCTATATCTGATGCGATAGAATATGCAAGTTCTGGCTCAGTTGCCTGCATGATTATCGAACCTATTCTCGGGAATGGCGGCAATATCATCCCTCCCGCCGGATATTTCAAACGTCTGCGTAAACTGTGTGATGAGTACAATATTATTCTTATTGCCGACGAAGTACAGACAGGCATCGGTCGTACCGGAACCATGTTCGCTAGCGAACTGTTTGATATCCAGCCTGATATGATTACCCTTGCAAAAGGTCTTGGTGGGATCGGCGTACCTGTTGCTGCGGTATTAATGCAATCCCGGCTGAATGTGCTCGAAAAGCACGAACATTCCTTCACCTCAGGAAGCAATCTGATCTCCGTAACTGCTGCCAAATCCACCTTGGAAGTGGTATCCGAACCCGGGTTTCTGGATGCGGTGAAACGCAAAGGTGAAATTTTGGGTGAGTTGCTGCATGAATTGGCTATGAAATACCCAAGTATCGGTGAAGCTCGTGGTGTCGGGTTAATGTGGGGGTTGGAGATTGTAGGTGACGGTAATGAACCGGATACACTCAAAACCAATGCCATTGTTGACCGTGCTTTTACAGATGAGCATCTAATCTTGAGAAGTTCAAGATATGGATTTGGCAACGTTGTTAAGGTTCGGCCTTCCCTCACCACAACTGAAGACGAACTGGTTGAGATTGTAGAGCGGCTGGATTCAGTGCTCGCCAGCGTTAATTAGTGAGTAATTCATATTACACTCGAACACTACGCAAACAGAACAACCTTTCGATCGCTGTTATCCCCGGATTTTTTTGATTCCCTTTCTCAAGGGAAAAATTCGTTGATAAAGGCGAACGCTCCGCTTCTACATGTTTGTTCTGTTCTCTTCGTTATCGTGTAATCTGAAATACAATTTTTATTACTATAAGGAGGTTATATCATGCTTGCATTGGTATACAAATCGGCTTGGGATGTGGCGCTTGAGGAACGGCCTGTCCCGGAAATTACAAGAGATAATCAGGTGTTAGTTCGTATTCGGGCGACAGGTGTGTGTGGTACCGATCTCGGTATTGTCAGCGGCAAATATCATGCGGTTCCTTCTGTCATTCTCGGTCATGAGTCTGCCGGGGAAGTCATTGATGTTGGCTCTGCGGTAACGACATTACAGCCGGGCGACCGTGTTGTGATCGATCCTACCTACTATTGCGGACAGTGTGACATGTGCAGAACAGGCAGACAAAATCATTGCACACACAAGTCTGTTACCGAGACAGGTGTGAGTGCTGACGGAACATTTACAGATTATTATGTGACCGAGGATCGTTTTTTGTACAAATTGAAGGATCATGTGAGCTATGAAGAAGCAACTTTGACGGAACCGCTCAGCTGTATGCTGACGGGGATTAATCAGATTCATCTACTGCCGAATTTCAGAACAATTATCCTAGGCGCAGGCCCGATTGGCATTCTGTACAGCTACGCGCTCGCTTCCAAAGGGGTTACCGGCTGTCTGGTCGACATCTCTGAGGAACGCTTAGCCATTGCCGGTTCCATTGCACCTGATCGTTGGGAAGTTCATTCATCCTTTGAAAATGCAATAGAATCGCTGTCACCCGCAACCCATCAGGTCGATATGATCGTGGATACAACAGGTGTTGTGGGCACACAAGTGCTTTCCCAGCTCGCCAGTGGCGGTTACCTGATGCTGGTTGGTCTGAGAGATGGAAACACATCATTCAATCCCAAGGAAGTTGTGGACCGCAGTCTGAAAATTATTGGTTCCATCGATTCTCTGGGGACATTTGCTACCGCACATTATATGATTGAACAAGGGATTATTCCGGCAAAAAAAATCATCACCCACTCCTTCCCGTTGGAGGATTACGAAGAGGCATTCCGCACACTTGGCTGCGATATTCAGGGACGCACACTTCAAGCCTCTTCACATGCCATTAAAGTTGTGCTGCAATCCAGCGGTTCCAGTTTCTAAAGTGGAAAGTTAACCATGAAAGGACTACATTAGAGATATATGTATACACAATCCTGGAGGAGGAATACAACATGGCAGCAAACAAAGAATCTAACGGACTGGGAGCCCCCAATGATGACATCATTCAAGCGGTCATTTTTGACATGGATGGTGTACTAATTGACAGCGAACCGATTTATTTTGAGATTGAGCGCAGCTCATTTTCCCATTTTGGAGCAAGGGTGACTGATGAAGAACATCATACCTATGTTGGAGTTACGCTGGAATCCATGTGGCAGCAAGTACTGGACAAACATCAGCTGACAGCTACGCTGGAAGAAATATTTACTTATCATCAGCATAATGTGATGCAAACCATGCTTGCCCATCCGAATCTGACGGCGATGCCTTCCGTGGAACGCTGGTTAAGTTGGCTGCATGAGCAGCACATCCCCATAGCTGTAGCTTCTTCCTCTCCACGTGCACTGATCGATCTGATCATGGACAAAACCGGACTTGGGCGATACTTTGAGGTACGGATGACCGGAGAGGAAGTCGCGAGTGGCAAGCCAGCACCAGATATTTTCCTGACCACTGCTGAGATGATCGGTGCGTCCCCTTCGAATTGTCTGGTGATCGAGGACTCGCGCAATGGTGTTCAGGCCGCCAAAAGTGCAGGCATGCGCTGCATCGGATATCGTAATCCGGGATCAGGCAATCAGGACTTGTCCAAAGCCGATCTTCATATTTCCAGTTACGATGAGTTATGGACATTGAAGAATACACTGCCCTTTGAAGGCAGATTGCCAAGCTTGTCAAAGTTTCACTGAGAAGCTCGTAATATAAAGATCATAATTTCGGAATGAGTATTTAAAATAAAACAACCCAAACGGCTTCAATTCATTTGAATTGGAGCTGTTTGGGTTTTGCTTGCTGCAATGGGAGTTACATAAGAACACATGCTGTAATTTCAACTAAACCGAAAGATCGAGACTTCTACCCAGATTGGGATGAGGAGCAGGCATTGACTTCAACATTTCCGCCATCTGCTGGCCTTGCTGTTGTGCCATGTCTTTTGTAATCGACATCACTTGCAAGCTTGCCGACTGCACTACTGAAGCTTGGCTCATCGCCATTGATAATGCTGCAATATCCATGTTCTGCACTCCTTTCACTTTCTGATTACATAGATGTACTTATTATATATCGGTTAGAAGGGAGGAATTGTTAAAAGGTCGATCAAAATGTATACGGAGGATTCTTTCGTTTCCACGATCTGTTGAATGAACATTCGCAATTTCAATAGTTGATCTGCCACGTTGGTGACATCACAATGTTGATCGGAACACATAAGAGACTTCATTTCTCCATCTACAGTAATTTTCCAGTTTCTTCATTAACGGAGCATAAAAAGGGGCGTCCCATAAGTCATGAGCATGACTGAGGACATCCCTTATTAAAGTTATTTTATTCTAATGAACCTGGCACACGCTATTCACTCTGATTTGCACAGGTCTGTGGTGTAACGAATCACAGAGACGTTATTTCGTCGATTGGGTCGTTTTTTAGGTTCTGACACCCTGATATGATGAAATAACGTTACTGAGGTTCGTTTAAGTTGGCCATTCACATCGAATCTACCTATTAATACGCGTCAGATTCGTTAGTGCTTTGAGTGAGGTGGAAACTCACTTTGGAGCGGCCCATTACTTGTGCATTAATAACTGTTCGACGTACTCAACGCAAGTTTGTTTATTTTAACTTCCGGGTTACTTACCACCTGTTGAATCATGGAAATAAAGTGTTTTTGAATCTGTTCAACGGTAGATGGGTCATACACATTGGCATTGTACATCAAAATGATCTTCATATTTTCATGGGGTTTGACGATCAAGGTAAAATCAAAACTATTATGTTCTGTACCCCCAACATTCATAATCTCAAGCGGTGTTTCACCTTTCTGACCCAGACTCTCCATTCGGTTCTCTACCGGGAAGTTCTGATACACAACAACATGATTAATCAGAGATTGTTTTTGCTTGGTCAGATTTTGAATATCATATAACGAATACGTATCATATGCATGTGACTCCACAGCTTGTGCCTGATTCCTTTTCATTAGAGATATAAATGACTCATCTGCCTTAGCCTGGATACGAACAGGAATCGCATTAATAAATAATCCAATCATGCTTTCGATCCCAGGAATGACAGGCGGTCTGCCCGATACCACACTTCCGAAAACAACATCGTTGCTTTCATTGTATTGCTGCAACAATACACCCCAGGCAGTCTGCACTAACGTATGGAGCGTTACATGCTGCTGTTCTGCAATATGTTTCATTTGTTCAATTAGTACATCATCCAAATAACAGTTTAGCGTTCTGGAATCCTGTCTTTCATGTTTCGGTTTGATTTTTTCTCCAGGCAATTTCGTTTGTCCTTCATAACCCTTCAGGTAATGAGTCCAATACGTTATTGCACCTTGATGATCTTGCTGTTCCAACCATTCAATGAATTGACTATATGGGGTTAATAGAGTCACTTGAGGCTTTCTATTCTCCCGAATCGCAAAGTAATTCTCGAATATTTCCTTGCTTACCAGAGACATACACCAGCCATCCATCAAAATATGGTGAAAACTCCATATGACGCGGTATTCCTCAGGCTCTATTCTCAAAACAGACATACGTATTAGCGAATCTCGTTGTAAGTCAAATCCTCTTGCCTTGTCTTGCTCGATATACTCGTCAACATACGTTTTACGTTGTAGCTCACTTGTGCCAGCTACAACTTCATAATTAAATTCAAATTTCTTCTCTTGATACACGATTTGAAGAGGGATATCCACAAAATCACTGTAAAAATTAGTTCTCAATATCGCATGCCTTTGCATTAATTGATCCAAACTTTGCGCAAAAGAGGTAACATCCAAATCTCCACGCATATCAAACATGATTTGTACAAAGTAAGCGCCCGAAATCGGATTCCGTTCACTTTCGTACAACATTTCCTTCTGTAATGGTGTAAGTGGGTACACATTTTCAATTCGGCCGATGTGCCCAGTTTGCTCCACGATTTGATCCAATTGATCAATGGTTAATGACTTGCATGAAATATCACTTGGCGTCAGCTCGGTTTGTTCCTTCGTTACACAATGTTCAACGACTCTATTAAGACCTTCTTTATAGAGACAAGCCAATCGCTCCATCGTTTCCCGGCGATATTGTTTTGAACTATAGTTAATGGACAGCGACAACCGACCCTCTGTAACAATGCCATTGATATTCAGCACAAATGGTCTCTTGTTGTTTTCACTTACGGATGGTCCGCTGGAATAAGGCGAGAATTTAATGCCATCTTGGCCCGAATCCTGATTCACCTGTCCCATATAGTTGAAACTAATTTCGGGATTTTTCTCTAACTTGAATCCTTCATTTCCACGTGACAAATACCTCGAAATCCCGTAACCAATGCCTTTGGTTGGGATCTGGCGCAGTCCTTCCTTGACGGTCTTAATCTTCCTTGATAAGTCAGCCCCGGACTCCATTGTAATCATAACGGGGTACATACTCGTAAACCATCCCACTGTACGCGTAATGTCCAGCTCTGGCAGGATGTCTTCTCTACCATGCCCTTCCAGATTTACGAGGATTTCTCCCATGCCTGTCCAATCATGAACAGCCATTCCTAATGCCGTTAGCAATATATCATTAATTTCCGTATGGTACGCATGATGTGTTTGCTTTAATAATTGCTCGGTTTCCGCTGCTGTCCAATGAATAGTGATCGTTTCACTATCTTTGCCAATCGTCTCATCACAATCCATATCTTTTGGCAGCGGGCTTAGCTGGGCCTGCTCCACACGACTCCAGTATGGATTCTCTTGCTTCATCGCCGGGCTGTCTGCAAACGTCGACAATTGTTCTGCCCATTGTTTAAACGAGGTCGTTTTTTGAGGAAGCCGGATTTCTTCACCTCTTAAGAACTGGTCTTGCCCTGTCTGAATATCTTCATATAAAATGCGCCATGAAACCCCGTCTACCAACAAATGATGAATGGCAATAAGCAGGTGATCCCCTTCAGCACATTGGAACAACCCAAGTTTGATCAAAGGTCCGTGAGACAGATCCATACCACTCTGAATTTCTTTTGCTTTATTTTCAATGAACGATGCTGGATCTGCTTCTGTTTTGAGGTCAACGATTTCAAGGCTGTATAATCCATCTTCGTCTGCCCCTCGATTCCACGCTTCATATCCGCCCTCAGGCGCTTTACGATAAAGGATGCGGAGAGCATCATGCTGTTTCACGATCTTATCCATGATGCTGTGAATGAAGCGGACATCAAATCCTTTTTCACGAAAGAACATCATTTCCTGATTGTAATGATGTGCATCCACCATATGTTGATCAAAGAACCAGCGCTGAACAGGTGTCAGCATCACTTGTCCCGTAACTTCCCCTTGGTCAGAAATAGTGTTCACGGATGTAACGTGTTCACTCAACTCTGCTACTGTCGGGTAGGTGAAGAAATGCTTCATTTCCACTTTATACCCTGCTTGAAGCAGTCGTGAGGAAACTTGAATACATTTAATCGAATCGCCCCCGAGTTCAAAGAAATGATCTGATGTGCTAACCTTTTGAACACCAAGCACAGCTTCCCAGGCAGCGACGATCGCTTGTTCTACAGCGTTCTGCGGCGCCATATACTCGGTCCCTTTTTGCATATGTTCTTGTGGAGATGGCAATGCCTTACGGTCAACCTTCCCATTGGAAGTTAACGGTATATACTCTAATTGAACAAAATAAGACGGGATCATATAATCCGGAATTTCATGAGATATTGCCATTCTGATTTTCTTCGCTGTCAGTGAGCTGTCGCCTTTCCAATACGCACACAACTGCTTCGAACCATCCTTATGCTCACGGGCAATAACGACTGCTTCCTGAATGGAGTCTATTTGCAAAAGCGCAGTTTCCACTTCGCCAAGCTCAATTCGGTAACCGCGAATTTTCACTTGATGATCGATTCGTCCCAGATATTCAATATTTCCATCCGGCAGCCATCTTGCGGCATCTCCTGTGCGATACATTTTCCCTTTTGTAATCCAGGGATGATCAACAAATTTCTCTGCGGTTAAATCAGGCCGGTTCAGATAACCTCTGGCAAGGCCCTCACCTGCTACAACTAATTCTCCCTGAACACCGATCGGTTGAATGCGTTGATGTTTATCCAAAATATAGGTCTGCAACGTTGGGATTGGTTTTCCAATATTGCTCTTTCCAGCATGTATTTCAATGTCGGTTATTTCCTTATACGTTACATGAACCGTTGTTTCGGTTATCCCATACATATTAATTAACTGGATAAATGGATATTTCAGCTTCCATCCCTTCAATAACACGGGATTGAGGGCTTCTCCTCCAAAAATCACTTTTCTTAATTTCAGATCTGCTGTATGACCTGCCAGTTCTTCCTGAAGAAGATGATAGAAATACGTTGGCGTTTGATTTAATATCGTCACTTGCTCGTTTTTTAACAATTGTAGAAATTGTTCCGGACTTTTTGCCGTCATTTGAGGTACGATAACCAGTTTTCCGCCATAGAGCAATGCTCCGTACATTTCCCATACCGAAAAATCAAAACAAAAGGAATGGAATAATGTCCATGTATCTGATGCATTAAAATCAAACAAATTTTTACTGTTGAACAACAATCGCACCACATTTTTATGTTCAATACATGTCCCTTTTGGTTTACCTGTCGTTCCTGAGGTATAAATTACATATGCCAGGCCTGTTGGTGCAGCAGTCATTCCCAAATTGGAATGATCTTTATGATAGGACTCAGGTTGATCCAGGCAAACGACCTCTCCTGCAAAAGAGATGCGTTCTTGCAAATGACTTTGCAGCAATAATACATGTACGCCCGAATCCTCAAGCATGTAGTTTATACGATCCTCCGGATATTCGGGATCAATCGGTACGTATGCACCACCGGCTTTCAAAATCGCAAGGATTCCTACAACCATGTCTAGCGAACGATCAGCGATGATCCCGACTAACTGATCATTTTGAATGCCTTTAGCCTTCAACGTTCTTGCCAATTGGTTGGCTTTCTCGTTCAGCGCTTGATAGGTCACATGTTGATCCTCAAATACAACCGCAACGTGTTCAGGAGTCCTTGCCGCCTGTTCCTCAAACAGTCCATGAATCGTCTTGTCCATTGGATATTCAGCCATGGAATCATTAAACTGTTCCAAAATTTGCGTTTTCTCCTGTGTTGTAGTCAAGTCAATGTCATGGATAGGGATAAGCGGATTGTTGGCCACTTGCTCCAACATCTGAATCAAGTGACCTTGAATGCGTTCTACGCTTGCCCGGTCATAGACGTTAGCATTGTAATAGAACATGCATTTCATGGATTGGCCTGGTTTGATAATCAGGTTAAAGTCATAATTTGTTTGTTCATCTGCTTCTACATTCGTAATCCGAAGAGCTGTCTCTTCCTGATCCCCAAACTGTTCCATAATGCCCTGTACAGGATAATTTTCGAATATCAGGATATGATCAATCAAATTTTGCTTTTGCGATGTTTCCGCTTGAATCTCGTATAACGGATACGTGTCATGTGGATGCGAAGCCACAGCTTGTTCCTGATTCCGCTTCATAACCGCTGCAAATGTCTCGTTACCTTGAGTCTGAACGCGTACAGGAATGGTATTGATGAATAAACCAATGATTCGCTCAACTTCAACAATCGCCGCAGGTCTGCCCGACACCACGCTTCCGAATACAACATCCTCACTGCCGTTATATATCTGTAGCAACATTCCCCAGGCTGTCTGCATGAACGTGTTCAGCGTCACCTGATTCTGACTGGCCACTTGTGCGAGCTGTCCGGTTAATTCCTGACTAAGTGTACAAATCATATGCTCTGAATGATATTCATCACTCTTCGTAATTGAATGTTCTTTTGGCAAAGTGGTCTGCTCATCATAACCTTGCAAATAGTCACGCCAGTATTTCAGGGATTCTTCATGATCTTGGTTGTCCAGCCATTCAATATAGTGTTTGTATGGAATCGTACTCTTTGCCTCCAGTTTTCGTTGTTCCTGAATAGCAAAGTATCCATCAAACAACTCCTGGATTACAAGAGACAGGCACCAGCCATCCATCAAAATATGATGATAATTCCAAATGAAACGATAGGTTTGGTCATGCGTTTGCAAGATCGAAATACGCATTAACACATCCTGAGACAGGTCGAAACCTTTTATTTTATCTGCTCTTGTATATTCTGCCACGTATGCTTCACGATCTTTTTCATTCATCTCACGCAAATCTTCGTATATTAGCCCATTCCGTTTATGACGGTATACCACTTGCAGGGGTCCATTCTTCCATTTGCTATGAAAATTTGTTCTGAGAATCGAATTACGCTGCATCAACTGATCCAGACTCTCCGTAAATGCTTCCACGTCTAACGGACCATGAAGATCCAGCGTAGTTTGAAGGAAATACGCTTCCGATTTTGAATGAAGCAAATGATGAAAGAACATTCCATTTTGCATCGGTGACAAAGCATATATATCTTCGATTTCACCAATGTGTTCCGATTCTTGAACAAATCCTTCTAATTCTTCAATGGTAATTCCTTTTAACGTTAGATCACTTGGTGTACATTCCGGCTTCTCTTTTGTCACACAATGCATCACGATTTCTTGCAGATGATCTCTAAAATATGTTACCACTCGCTCCATCGTTTCTTTTTGATATTGGGTGCGACTATACCGAAGGGACAACGTCAATTTGCCTTCCACAATTAAGGCATTCATATCGATAAGAACATTTCTTCTGTGATTGTCGCTTGCTGTTGCCCCGCCTGGATAGGGAGAGATCTGCATCCCGCTATTCTGAAGATCCTGATCAAATTGACCCAAATAGTTAAAGCTAATTTCAGGATTCAAGGTAAAGAGTGTTTCTTGCTGATGTGCACTTAAATATCGTAAAATTCCATAACCAATCCCTTTTTTAGGGATTTGACGAATCATTTCTTTATTTGTTTTGATGAAAAGAGACATATTTGAATTTTCTTCCATATCAAGTACAACCGGATACTGGCTCGTAAACCATCCGATCGTTCGTGTAATATCGAGATCCGGTAAAATTTGTTCTCTTCCATGTCCCTCCAGATTGACCAGCACTTTATCCATGCCCGTCCATTGGTGAATAGACATGCCTAATGCATGGAGCAGCAAATCGCTAATCTCCGTTTTATACGCACGATTCGCTTGTTTTAATAATTGCTCCGTTTCTGCCGCTGACCATTCCATCGTGATTTCTTCACTGTCTTTTTCCAGTGCATGATCCGCTTCGAAATCTGTAGGTAACGGCTTATAGGTTGCTTTTTCAATTTCATTCCAATATGCAATTTCTTTCGTTATCGCATCACTGTTCGCATACAACTGAAGCTGTTCTGCCCATAATTGGAAGGAGGCCGTTTTTTGCGGTAGTTGAATCGATTCTCCATTACTTAATTGTTCATATCCCCTTGATAGGTCTTCAATCAAAATTCGCCATGAAACCCCGTCGATGACGAGGTGATGAATAACGATTAATAGATGATCTCCATCTGCACATTGAAATACGCCCAGCTTCATCAAGGGTCCACGTTCCAACGTAAACGTGCTTTGCATTTCATTTGCCTTCTTCTCGATTTCTTGAGACGGATCTGCTAATGACTTGAAGTCCATCACTTCAAGTGTATATAAGGATTCCCTTGCCAACCCTTCATTCCACGCTTCATAACCCTGTTCTGTAAGACGATATACTGTACGAAGTGCATCATGATGCTCACTCAATTTATCAAATACACGGCGAAGTGTGACTTCATGAAAACCTTCTTTCCGATACAACATCACGGACTGATTATAATGATGGGCATCTACCTTGTATTGCTCAAAAAACCAATGCTGGATTGGAGTCAGCATCACTTTTCCAGTGATGATTCCCTGTTCTGACAGGGTACTTATGGGTTGGACATAGGGAATCAAGCTTGCTATGGTTGGATTTTTAAACAGATGATCCATCTGCACCTGGTAACCTGCTTGATATAACCTCGAAGAAACTTGAATGGATTTAATCGAATCTCCTCCAAGCTCGAAGAAATTATCCAATATCCCAATGTTCTCTACCCCAAGTACCTCTTCCCAGATCGATACAAGTTGTTGTTCCACCATCGTTCGGGGTGCTTCGTACTCCATGCCCTTCAACATATGTTCTTTGGGAGCAGGCAAAGCTTTGCGATCGATTTTCCCGTTTGACGTGAGCGGCATCTGATCCAGTTGTATAAAATAGGACGGAATCATGTAGTTTGGCAGCTGCTGGGACAGCGCCTCCCGCAGTTCCCCGATCGTGATTGCATCCTCTCCTACCAGGTACGCACATAATTGTTTGGTTCCCGTTTCATCTTCTCTGGCTATGACGATGGCCTCTTTTATCTGGGTACTATTTAGAAGAGCTGTCTCCACTTCACCAAGTTCAATCCGGTGTCCACGAATTTTCTCTTGATGATCTACCCTTCCTATATACTCTATGTTCCCATCGGGCAGCCATCTTGCGAAGTCACCTGTCTTGTACATTTTTGCTCCCGAAACAAATGGATCATCCACGAATTTCTCCGCAGTCAGATCTGGACGGTTCAAGTAACCTCTGGATAGCCCTGCTCCGGCTACACATAATTCTCCCTGAACTCCAATAGGCTGCAATTCATTCCGTTCTCCTAAAATGTAGACTCTATTGTTCGCAATAGGCTTCCCGATTGAGATATTTTGATCTGCCGACTTGATCGACAGAACTGTGGATACAACACTATTTTCGGTTGGACCGTATTCATTACACACTTCGATGCGTGGATTGATGCGCTGCAATTTGTGTATTAAGGCAGGAACAATCTTCTCTCCCGCAGCCACCACATTTTTCATGGATGCCCAATCTTCCGCACTTACTTGTTCCAATAGGGTCATCAAGAAACTGGGTGGACTTTGGATGTGCGTGATTTGCTGTTTTTTGACCATCGTATTGATGGCTATAGCATCTTTACACTGTTGCTGGTTTAACAAATACACTGTCGAGCCAGATATCATCGGACCAAAGAAATGAGTAATAAATGAATCAAAAACGAAAGGATTCAGCATTAATACCCGATCATCTCCGGTAAAATGATAAAAATCCGATTTCCATTGCAGGGAATTCACAATGCTGGCATGTTCAATCATTACGCCTTTGGGATGACCTGTTGTTCCAGACGTGTAGATCATATATGCCAAATCACTGGAGATCGCTCCATCTACCAAATTTAAATGATCCTCATAGTGATTTATTTCAGAATCCAGAATGACACATGTCCCTGCATAATGTTCCGGCTTCTCTATATGACTTTGATGCAGCAACCAAGCCACTTTTGAATCCTCAAGGATGTAATGAATACGATCTGCCGGATATTCCGGATCGATTGGGACATATGCCCCGCCAGCTTTTAGAATACCGAATAAACCTATGATCATCTCAAGTGAGCGCTCTGCCATAATGCCAACGAACTGACCTGCCTGCACCCCCTTAGCTTGAAGCAATCGGGCCAATTGGTTGGATTTTTGATTTAACTCTCTGTACGTTAACTGTCTATTCTCAAATACAACTGCCGGATGGTCCGGTGTTCGTTCCACCTGTTCTTCAAATAATTGATGCATCGTCTTGTTCTGTGAATACCCCACGCTTGTATCGTTAAAGTCATATAACAGCTTGTTTCGATGAAACTCCGATAACATATCGACATGACTTAACTCCAGATCAGGTTGGTTCAGCACAACGGATAACAATTGGTCAAGTTGCTCTACAATTTGAACTATATAATCGCGATCATAACGATCATCATCATAAACTAATCTTAACTGAATGGAGTCGTTCTCCAGATCAAAGTGGAACATTGTCGCCGCTTTTACGTGATTTTCATCAAGGGCAGGATGAATTTCATTCAACGAAACCAAGGTATGAATCAGAGGTACATGGTTCGAATCATACTGAACATTTAAACGTTCAACCATTTTTCTGAAAGGAATTCGTTGATGCTGAATGGCTTCGGTTAAACTGGTCTTCACTTGATTAAATAAGGACTTGAATGACATCGCATGATTGATATTATTTTTTAAGACAAGAACCTTATTCGAGAGCGATAGATCATTGTTCTTTTCTTCCATCGTTGGTATACCAATAATCATCTTGGTTTCATTCGTATATTTATATAACAGACACTGAACTCCTGTTAATAAGATCGTATATATCGCCATAGGAGCATTTCGCGACATGGACTTGATTTTATGTGAAACATCGGCTGACATAGGCTTATATATATCATTCTGGTGCTGCGTATCGTCTGGGTGTTTGGAGGTTGTCTTGCAATAAGGCAAATGAACAAGATGATCATCATCTTCAAATCGGCTTGCCCAATACGATTCCTGTTTCTTAAAAATAGACATACGGCACCCCGATCACTTTTATTTTTAGGTTAGCTTAGAAGAAATCTACTTCAATTAGATCAGCCAGCGTATCCCCATCTATTAATTCTTCAACCAATTGAATCTTCTTGATTTCAATATAAGGGTCGTTGGCAATGGTTGTTAATATGACCAATAGATTTTGTGACATCGCTTCAATCGTTGTTTTCTCAAATAAAATCGTACTGTATTCAAAGGCCACTTCTAACTTGTGTTGCAATTCGGTAACATACAACGTTAAATCGAATTTGGATACTCTCGTATTTGGAGCATAAGGCTTACAGGTTACTCCATCCATCTGAATCTCTGAAGCATCTGTATTCTGCAATACAAACATGGTGTCAAACAACGGATTCCGCCGAGCATCTTTGGTTACATTTACTTTCTCAATCAATTCTTCAAACGGATAATCCTGATTCTCATAAGCGTTCAACATATTTTCTTTCACTTCCAGCAGATACTCCGTGAATGTTTTATCCGCAGCAGGATTATTTCGAATAGCCAGTGTATTCACAAACATCCCCATGACCGGCTCCAGCTCAGCATGTGTCCTGCCTGCAATCGGTGCGCCTACAATGATATCTTCTTGTCCGCTGTATTTGGACAACAGAATGGTATAGGCGGCTAATAGAATCATATATAACGTTGTTCCTGTCCGTACTTCCATGTTCCTTAAGCCTGGAAGGATGTCTTCCTCCATAACAATGTCCAATACATCTCCAGCATAGCTTAGCGTTTCAGGTCTCTCATAGTCTGTTGGCAGATCCAATAGCGGGATACTCTCACCAAACACAGTAAGCCAATACTTCTCCTGCTTTTTCATCCGCTCACTATGAAGCTGTATTTGCTGCCATTCAGCATAGTCCTTATATTGAATTCGAAGAGGAGATAGCTCCCCTCCCTTATAGAACTGGCTAAGTTCAGTCATGAGAAGATGTACAGATAGTCCGTCTGCAATGATATGGTGGAGATCTACCAGCAATACATGACGCTCCTGCTGAAGTTCAATAAGTCCCACCCTCATAAGAGGTGCTTGCCCGAGATCAAATGTGCGAACAAACTGTTCAATTCGATCTTCTATCTCTTCTTCCGTTGACTCGATCAATTCAACTCCAAAGTTAACTTTAGGGTATACGATCTGTTTCGGTTCCCCGTGTATGACTTTGAATCCAGTCCGAAGCGATTCATGCCGATGAATCAATTGTTGGAATGCTTCTTCCAATCTGATCCGATCAAGCGATCCTTCCAACATAAACATACCTGACATGTTGTACATGAGTTCCTTGCCGGCTTTGATGCTCATAATGTACATTCTCATTTGCGCTGAAGAAATAGGATAATATTCTTTTTCCTCCACTTGAGGAATGGACACTGATACTTCCTGTTCCATTTGTTCAATAGATTGAGCCATCTGTTCAATGGTCTGCCATTCAAAGACGTTTCTTACCGATATGTGGATATTCAGCTTTTGATTGATTTTGGCGGCCAGCTTGGTCGCACGTAAAGAGTTGCCTCCTACATCAAAAAAATGGTCTTTTACACTGATTTTTTTCACGGCAAGCACATCCTGCCAAATAGGCAGCAACTGTTTTTCCACCCCAGTTTGGGGTTCTATATATTCACTTCCCGTTTGTATGTTTTCTTCTGGACTCGGAAGCGATTTGCGATCGATTTTCCCGTTCGCTGTGAGAGGCATGTGATCCAATTGTATAAAGTAGGCTGGAACCATGTAATTCGGCAACACCTTAGAGAGGCTTTGTTTTAACTCTCCCACCGTCAGCGTGGAATTCGCTGTAAAGTATGCACATAACGATTTGTCCCCGTGATCATCCTCATGTGCAATGACGATAACTTCTTTCACACACTCTAGATCTAACAGCGCTGCTTCGACTTCTCCTACTTCGATCCGATATCCGCGAATCTTAATTTGGTGATCCATTCTTCCCAGATACTCGATATGGCCATCGGGAAGCCATCTCACCAAATCTCCCGTTTTGTACATTGTCGCTCCCTGGACAAACGGATCACGTACAAATTTTTCTGCTGTCAGCTCAGGTAAATTCAAGTATCCTCTACCAACCCCATCGCCAGAGATACATAATTCCCCTACGACGCCTACAGGCTGAACTTTGCCATGTTTGTTCAATACATACAGGAGATTATTTCCTAATGTTCGACCAATCGGTAGGTGAGCTCGTTGATTCGCTGTATCCAGGTGTTCTGGAAGTACACGGTATGTCGCAACATCCACACAACATTCTGTTGGACCGTACACATTAATTATGGCTGGCGGCGTTATATGATTGAGAGCAAATAATGATGTGATTTCATTTACACTTTGCTGAGAGAGAGCTTCACCGCCAATGAGCATATATTTTAGCGATATGCCTTGAACGTTTTTTGCCTTCGAAAGCAATTTCAGGTGCGCAGGTGTTCCGTCCGTCAAATCAATTTGGTGGTGCTGATAATAATTCATTAAATCTTGTCCATCCAGTACCGTGTCCTTATCTACAATAAACAAAGCATGTCCTGACAGTAGTGCGCCAAAAATCTGCTTCACAGATGCATCGAAATAGTAAGGCGCAAGTAGAGCGACATGCAAACCGCTATGCTGATCATCTATAACTTGACTGTACAACGCTTTAACCAAGTGATGAACCTGACGATGTTCGATCATTACACCTTTTGGCATGCCTGTTGTGCCTGAAGTATAGATCACATAAGCCAACTGCTCGGAATTCCCTGCGGGTTCCAGATTCGACAGATTAGCTGCATAGGTTTCTTTATCGTTCAAATCCATGATTTGGCCATTGAATGATACCAACTGCTTCAAATGATTTTGCGTGACTAACAACGTTGCCCCCGAATCATGCAGGATGTACCGGATACGCTCTTCAGGAGAATCCGGATCAATCGGTACATACGCCCCGCCTGCTTTTAGAATGCCAAAGATGCCAACGATCATATCAATCGAACGATCTGTCAGAATGCCTACAAATTGATCCTGCTGCACTCCCTCAGCTCTAAGCGTATATGCCAATTGATTCGCCCGTTCATTCAATTGACGATACGTCCATCGCTCATTTCCAAAACTAACAGCCAATTGATCAGGTGTCCGTTCCACCTGTGCTTCGAATAACTCCTGAATGGTCTGTTCCCGGGAATATTCTATGTTGGTATCATTAAAGTCATATAAAAGAACGTTCTGCTCATGTTCAGACAGCATTTGAATATCGGACAAGGCAATATCAGGTTCGATCACAATGTCTCTGAGGATGTTGAACAGATGTGTTTTCATTCTGTCGATGGTACCCCGTTCAAACAGCTCCGTCTTGTAATTAAAGTGCATTTCCAGACACTCGTTATCATCCTCAACGATGAACATCAGATCATACAACGATACACCGACATTTAATTCTCTAACTTTAAAGCTGCAATCCTGTTCTTGCCGTTGATTCAACGCGGTATTTAAAAAGATATACATTGTATTAAAAAGTGCTGTCCCAGTGGTATCCCGATGTGTGTTTAATTTCTCTACAAGATTGTCAAAAAGATAGTCCTGGTTATCCAATGCATCCAGGGATTGTTTTTTAATTTCCTCGAGATAGGATCGAAACGACTTATTCCCCACCGGCTGTGATCGAATTGCTACCGTCTGGATAAAGACACCTATCATATTCTCAACATCCGGATGGTTTCTTCCTGATGTTGGTGTACCTACAATCATGTCTTCTTGATCCGTATATTGATGAAGCAGCACATTATACGCTGCCAATAACACCATAAACATCGTAGTTCCCGTTTGTTTCGCAAGCTTCTCCAGCGACTGCTTCAAGTGTGCGTCCAACACAAATGACAATCTAGAACCTGCCGAAGTCAAATGAGGTGTCCGAACAAAATCAGTAGGCAGATTAAGGTTCGGGAGTTCTCCTTTGAATTGATCTAGCCAATATTTTTCTTGCTGCTTATAAGACTCCCCCGCCAGAAATTCTTTCTGCCAAGCTGCAAAGTCTTTGTATTCAACCTCAATGTCCGACATGCTTCTTCCGTCATACGCATCAATCAATTCATTCGCAAGAATACCAACGGAATATCCGTCCGATATAATATGATGCATCTCAATGAGGATCTCTGCATGATCATCGTCTATACGAATGAATTCGGCACGTATTAACGGCGCTCTGGAGCAATCAAATGGTTTGGCAAACGTCTTAACATGTTGTTCGAATGAAGCAGAGCTTTCCTGAAATCGTTTCACTTCAAAATCAATCGTTGGCGCGATACGCTGGTAAAGCTCTCCATCCATCAGATGGAAACTGGTGCGAAAAGCTTCGTGACGGTGCACGATTTGTTCCAATGACGAAATCAATTTAGCTTCATCGATATTTCCTGTGACCGTAATATGGCCGCACATGTTCTGAAACACACTATTCGGCTCAAATTGATCCAGAAAGTAGATTCGCTGTTGTGCAGCTGACGTCTCATAGAACTCCTTCACGTCCAATGCCTTGATTGGAATGAATGTTTCCTCGTTCTCGCCTGTAATCAGACTGGCAAGCTCTTTCAGACGTTGGTTTTGGAAGAATTGAACGATTGAAATTTTGTGTTGAAACTGCTCATGTACCTTGGATAGCATTACAGTCGCCTTGAGCGAGTTACCTCCGAGATCAAAAAAGTGATCATGTCTCCCCACTTGATCAAGGGATAATACGTCCTCCCAGATCAAAGCCAGCTTTTTCTCCACGTCATTGACTGGAGACTCGAATATGGCTGCATAATTAACGTGAGGAAGACGCTCCGTAACAAACCGATTATATATTTCCTGTAATTGGTCCTGTTGCTCGGATGAGAACAACGTCAAAGACGAGATTTCAGCCTCTGGATGACTCACCATTTTTTGCAGCAAACCCTTAAATCCTTCAGACCACAATTTCATCATCTCAGGTCCAATAAGCTTGGTATTATAATCAAAATCCAGGTACAATTCATGGCTAACATCCGTAATATTAAGAAATAAATCGTAAGAAATATGTTTGATCGGATACGACATGAATTCAGTCTTGATATTTTCAAATTGAAGATGATGAATCGTTCTGTCCATATTGAATAAAATCCGGGTATCCGGTGCAGTCATATGAGCAAGCTGTTCGGATACGAGGGTCAATGGAACATGCTGATGCTTCATGACTAGAGCCAGCGTTTCCTTGAGCTGAAGAACATGGTCTACAACGGATTGCTTCGTTAATAGGGCATGATGAACAGGTATAATGTTGACACAGTTGCCAATCAGCGTATTCTTTCGCATATGAGACTGACCCGCTGTAGGCACGCCGATGACAAGGTGAGACTGCCCTGTTAGTTGATGCAAATATAAATGAAACGCTGCAAACATCGTTACAAACAAACTGCTCTTATTATTTATACTTAACGTTCGCAAAGACTCTGTTAATTGATGATCCAACTTGATGGAATATCTTTCACCGTCATATCCCTTGGGCACATCATCGGAAGGTGCCGTTGGAAGTGTAATGTTGGGATAGGATAAGGAAAATTGTTCTTTCCAGAACTGGACTCCTTCGGTAAATGAGCCTTTTTCATGTTCAAGTCGTTGCCATCTTAAATACTCACGGAATGGAGTGGCTTCAGGTAGTTGAACCGGAACTCCTCGGACCAGAGCAGAATAGGTATGTTCCAACTCTTGAATGAATACAGCAATCGACCAGCCATCTACAACAATATGATGAAATGTCAGCACCATAAGGTATTGATCAGTTGCCTTTTTAAGCAAGGTGATTCTAAATAGAGGTTCCCCAGACTGTAAATCGAAGGCTTCATTTGCATCGGCAGATAACCAATTGGAAATTTCCCGTTCTTGATCCTCACCCGCATATGCTGAGAAATCCAACCATGTACATTGAAGTTCCATTTCGGATCTGATTTGTTGTGTTTCACGATCGGCATGAATGACTGTTCTCAGGGCTTCATGACGCTGTGCGATCTGATTCACGGCCTGATCCAGTGTGGAAGGCTTTATTCCACCTGTCATTTTTAAAATAACACTCTGATTTAATGCAGCATTTGCATCTTCCCCATGTAATGAAGTTAACAATAATTGTTTTTGCTCTAAAGAGAGCGGATATTCCGAAACAGGCGATTCACCAGGGATAAACCCCCACTCGCGTAGTTCATGGATCGTCTCTTTCACGATTCTGATTATCGTATCCATCTCACCCATGGAATGCACAGTCGATATAAAACAGTTACGACCTTCCCAAATATATAAACCTTTATAAATTAAATGGTAGAAGAATAATTCCATATCTCCAAATGATATAAATCGAAATAAAGATCCATAGTTCACCATTTGCATCGGTACATTCGCTGTTTTGAAAAACGCATTTAATTCTTTAACAAGATAATCTGTTTTTTCATTTAATTCCTTATATAAAGTTCCTGCTTCGGATTGAAGATACTGCAGTACCGTTAACATCACTCTCATCGTAAGAGGGTGTGTACAGAAGGTTCCACCAACAAACGTTTTTTTATCTGCATCGGAAGGGTAAGAATCATCACCAAAGTTCCAGGTTCCACCATCTACCGGATTCATAAATTCAGCTTTACCCGCGACTATGCCAATAGGCAGCCCGCCACCGACCACTTTCCCATACGTAACCAAATCTGCTTGAACCCCAAACCGATCTTGTGCTCCACCCAGACCAATTCTAAATCCAGTGATGACTTCATCGAAAATAAGTGCAATGCCAAACTGTTTCGTGATCTCTCTAAGTTCCCGTAAGAATTGTGTTGGCTGCATATCAGGTCTTCGACTTTGCACCGGCTCTACAAGCACAGCAGCCAATTCATCACCCAGGTTCTGAATCATATCCAGGGATTGCGGATGGTTATAATTAAGAATAATCAAATCTTCCATAGCGCTATTTACAATACCAGGAGCCATAGGCAGTGCAGACGATAAAACATCCCCAGGATTCGCTACACCCAACACGCCGTCATGTGTACCGTGGTAAGATCCTGAAAATAATACAACTTTGGAACGCCCCGTTGCTGCCCGCGCTAAACGAAGTGCAACCATAACAGCTTCTGTTCCTGAATTATAAAATGCGACACGCTCTACACCTGTCAACTCGGAAATTTTTGTTGCAACATCTCCTGCCAAATCTGACATAGGGCCCAATGGAGGCAATTGTTCCTGGAGGCTGTCTGCTATTACATTTTGAATAAAAGCTGGATTATGACCAAATAGATTTACACCAAATCCCATCGTCAGATCCAAATACTCGTTCCCATCCAGATCCCATAACTTAGATCCCTCTGCACGCGTTGAAATGATGGGATACACCATTTCCTTCCAATACGAACGAAATCCAGATACATTGCGATTATTCGCATGAACCAAACGTGTTTGGCCTGTTTTTAATTTGGAGCCTTTGGTTCTTGCGGTATACTTTGTTACAAACTGTTCAACATACTGGTTCTGAAGCGGTGATAATCCACTCTCTTCATGAATCTTCAACGATTGATACGGTATAAAAGGTTTTTTTTCTTCCTTCGATTCCGAATCCGGTTGGATCTTTTTGGGTTCATTGGTTTTATTGATTTCATTCATTACCGGTGAAGCTTGAACTTTTGGGGTTTCATGATGTTTCATCTCCAAAAGAGGCGATTGAACAGCATTCATTTGCTCGCCTAACAGCACATTCAAACTTTTTAATTGAGATTCCATGAGCTGAATGGCAGACATCACAATTTGTTCCGACACATTCCCTGATGATTTTGCCGTGTTTATATTGTTCACAGATGCCAGATTTCGTTGTTCAGTATGCTCCTGATCGGTTTCATTTTTTATGTTCTCGGATACATCATGTTGTTTTATATTCTCTGACACATATTTAACTAAGGAATTGATATTTGTAAGGGTTTCAAAAAACATTTCCATCGGGATATTCAAACGGAACAGCTCTGAGATTTCCTTCTGAATTTGCACAAGAATAATGGAATCCAATCCCATTTGGAGAAAATGAGCTTGATGATCCAGCTCTTCCAACTTCAAACCAGATGCACGACTGATGCTTGTTTTAATCTTTAATTCAATACCGTTTGTATTCATCTCCATTTGAACCTCATTCCTCTCTGACCTATGTCCCGCTGGTATCGTATGTTTGACTTCAATCCAACAGCGCTTCTGCTCAAATGGATATAGAGGCAATGGAATTTTCCAAATGACTTCATGATTATAAAACCTTTCCCAATCAATCACTGCCCCCAGTGTAAATAACTGACCGAGTTCATTTAAAGATTCTGCCTTTCCCCGAGCATAGAGATGATCGCTAACAAGCGTTTTGTCTTTTTTGGCATAACCAAAATAAACATATGGCAGTTTACCCTCTCCGCTTGCAATTCGTTTCAATTTTTCAAGTAATTCTTGTGTACTCGTGACTACGATGGCAAGCCGATAATCCAGATTAGCCCTTCCCGTACTGGCTGTATAACAGATTTGTTGAATGGAAACATCCGTGTGATCGGTTAGATATTCATGATACGTTCTGACCAATTCATCCAGCGCCCGTTCCGTGGCAGCAGACAGAACAAATAGACTAGGCTCTTGGGACATTTTTTTATCTACGGTTGGGGAAGGAACATATTCTTCGAGAACCACATGCGCATTCGTGCCACTGAAACCAAAAGAACTAACCCCGCATCGCAAAGGACTCTCTTTTTCACCAAAAGCCATTGATTCCTGATTCACATAAAAAGGTGAAGCTTCAAACTTAAGCAGGGGATTAGGCTTGTCAAAGTGAACCAATGGTGGAATCTTTCTATGTTGAAACATAAGAATAGATTTAATTAATCCAGCGATCCCCGCCGCTTCAAAACCATGTCCAATGTTAGCTTTGGCAGATCCGATCGCACAAAATTGTTTCCGATCCGTATACTTCTCAAAAGCTTTACGCAAAGCATTGAACTCAACCGGATCACCTAATTTTGTCCCTGTTCCATGTGCTTCAATAAAGTTAAGCGTATCAGGAGAAATGCCGGCTTCTTTCCATGCCTGTTCGATCACATTGGTCTGAGACTCCGGGTTAGGTGCTGTGATTCCTACCGTCTTGCCATCCTGATTAATCGCACTTCCCTTAATCACACCATAGATATGATCCCCGTCCTTAATCGCTTGCTGCATTGGCTTCAACATGACCGACCCAACACCTTCGCCAAATCCCGTGCCGTTGGCATCTTCGCTAAACGTTCTCGTCAATGCATCTGGAGATTCCATATCCAGTCCGATACTTATCGGTAATAATGCCGTTCGAATGCCTCCTGCGATTGCCATTTCACAGTCTCCTGCGAGCAATCCTTTACATGCCATGTGAACAGCAACAAGTGAGGAGGAACAAGCGGTATCAATCGTTAAGGCCGGGCCTTTTAAATTCAAGAAATATGCAATTCTGCTCGCCAGTACAGATGGTAAATTTCCAATGATATAATTTTTGAGTTCTGCGGGGTAACTCGCCGTCACGAGCCGTTCGTAATCATACCCAACTTTGGAATACCCCACGTACACGCCCACATTTCTTCCATTGATTCCTTCCCCTGCATACCCAGCGTCTTCAATCGTATGCCATGCCGTTTGCAAGAACATCCTTTGATTCGGGTCCATAAATTGTGCAGTTTTTGGGGTTATGCCAAAGAAAGAATAGTCGAATTGATCAATCTGATCCAAGTAACCACCCTTGATCCATTGAACTTCGCTCATTTCACTTCGCATGGATTGTATATAATCCGCTGCGTCTTTTATCCGACTTTCCGGGTAGTCCCGAATGTTATGCGTTCCATTTTCCAAAACACGCCAAAAATCGCTTGCATTTGATGCACCAGGGAGATTCAAAGACATACCGATAATAGCAATATCTTTGGATGGCGTATGATCCTCTTGAGTTTTGTTGACTTGCATGGTCTCGCTGTAGCCTCTAGCCAGATATGCTGCCAATTCAGTTATCGAGGGATAGGTAAAGAGGTCCGTAACAGCAAGCTCTTCTCCGTATTTTTGTTCTATACGTTCAGCGATTTGGGCCAGCTGTAATGAAGTTGCACCCATATCAAAATAGCTATCCTCAAGTTCAACCTTTTTCCCAACCAGCACTTCAGAAAATAGTGAAGTTAATTCACGTTCTATGACTCGAACCGAAACAGCAGCCTTTCCCTTTGCCTTGTCATTGTCATTCTTGATCCAGTCATGGATGAATGCAGATTCTGTTGAGAATTTGCCTGCTTCATACTGCTTGGCTAACTGATACCGCTGGATTTTCCCACTTGTTGTTTTGGGTAATTTTTTGATGGGCAGTACCTCTTTGACACTCCATCCCCCATGTTTATATAGATGTCTTTTGATTTCTTTAACAAGCGTCAAGAAGTGTTCGATCTTTTTTTTGTACACGACAAACACAATAATTTCTTCACTTTGACTATTCGAATCATACACACCACAAGCAGCAACTCTTCCGAGTTCAATATCATCTAATTGTATGGCGACACGTTCAATGTCATGGGGATATACATTTTTACCATTGATAAAGATAATGTCTTTTTCCCGCCCTGTTACAACCAGTTTTCCATTCATGATGAAACCCAGATCTCCTGTATTCACCCATCCGTCGTGCGTTAATAACTTCTCCGTTGCAAGTGAATTATTATAATAACCTTGGGTGACGTTATCCCCCTTGATTTGAATTTTTCCAATAACCAAATCGGGAACACTGTTCATTTCCTCATCGCAAATTCTAACATGGCAATAATCAATTGCTTCGCCAACGGCAACAAATGATGCTACATGTT
Organism: Paenibacillus sp. FSL K6-1122; assembly: GCF_037977015.1. NCBI lineage: Bacteria > Bacillati > Bacillota > Bacilli > Caryophanales > Paenibacillaceae > Paenibacillus > Paenibacillus sp. FSL K6-1122. The sequence goes on from NZ_CP150272.1 coordinate 4,304,172, forward strand.
CAGCATGTTTCTCGACTTCGATGACACGCTCCCCTAAGTTCAGATGATCCCGGTGAACGTACACCGCAGTAAATTCTTCTTCTACCTTGGGAAAGGAGACGGCAACAGAAGCCTCTGCTAATCCATATACGGTAAACATGGCTGTTTTCTTTAAGTGATATGCTGACAATACATTTAGGAATTCATCACACACTTCGGGTAATATAGGTTCCGCCCCATTATAAATGACTCTGACAGATGACAGATCCCATCCCTCCGCTTTGTCTTCGCGAAAGAAATTCAGGAAGTATTTATAACCAAAGTTAGGAGAAGACAGTATGGTTGCTTTGTGTTCATTTACTTTTTTCATCCATAGAATCGGTTTGCGAATAAATAATTCCGTTGGGAGCAAGTACTGATGAATTCCTGCCACGAGGGGTACGAGATGAAATCCAATCAAACCCATATCATGGGTAAGGGGCATCCAGGAGAGAAAACTATCGTTTGAACTAATTTGTGTGCCATTAATAGCAGCACAAGTATTATAAATCAGGTTTCGATGGGTGAGCATAACGCCTTTGGGATCACCGGTTGATCCAGAAGAAAATTGAATAAATGCCAAGTCATCAGACTGAGGTTCAACTATATTATTAATAGATTCATAATGATATATGGTATCTTGGATCAGATCCGTTCTGACTTCTAATTGATGATGGAAATCAAGCATGTCATGTTCCAAAACAAATCTCTTCATTTTATCCAGCACCTTCTCAGATGCAATCATGAAAGGGTTATTTAGCAAATTCCAAATACGGCATACTTTCAAGTTTTGTTCTTCATCTTCACCAATACTTACAGGGATAGGGATCATTCCACCGAGTATACAAGCCCAGAATGCGACTAAAAACCGTTTGTTTTCTTGAATCTGAAAAATAATCTCTTGTTTAGGTTTAATTCCGATGGCTTGTAGATAACCTAAATACCCTTGTGCCTCAGTAAATAATTGATGATAAGATATAAAAGTTTCACGTTTGTCCGCATCGATAAAACGAATACCGCGGTCGGTTATTTTACCTCTGTCGCGGATAATATCCACTAGTGTTTGAAACTGATTAGTATACATATCTCTCCTCCAAATGAATCATCTCTAACATGCTTATCTAATTATTTACACATATTTCAAGCAAAATTTTACCATAGAAATATATGTAAAATCAATCAGTTTATTGTTACTATATGGTAAAAAATAGAGATTGATTTGTGGGTTATTGACATATTTATTACCAAATATCTGAAGCTTCAACAAGTTCAGATGCATTAAAGGACAAAAAGACTACCTTATAAAAAGGCAGTCTGTTGCTGTAATATAGATCTTGCAAAAGCACAGATCGAGTACTAGATTGCATCAATCAACGCGGTTCCATCCAATGGAATTTTTTTTGCAATAATAATGGAATGACATACCTGAAGAGCATCATTTATCTCTTCTTCACTAAGTTCATATTCATTGTTGTTTACTTGTTCCTTTGCCCGTTGTAATTGGTGAAACAATGGCTCAACCGTTTGGGTATAGGATATTGAATCTGTATTATAATTCCTTGAAATGAGTGCGGTTACTATTAGTTCTGATAACAACTTTTTACGAATCGTTAACCGCTTATTTTTCCTTTCTTGTGTATTTGTAAGCATTAGTAAATCAGAAGGCTGACTTAGCGAGTACGGTACAATACGCTTCGTTATTTTACTCATAAGACTAACTAACACATGTTTAGAGCCCAACTCTACAACTTCAGTGACTCCCTGTTTAATCAAATAGTTCATCGACTCTAACCATCTTACAGGCATCGTCATCTGCATGGTTAAATAATCCACGACAGATCGATCAGACTCATAGGGTGCTGCTGTAACGTTGGAAATAACCGGGTATTTTGCATGGGCATATTGATATTGATCCAATTCAACTTTGAATTGTTCTGCTGCGGTTTGCATCATGGGAGAATGATAGGGACCACTTACATTGATATACGAATGTTTCGTTCTCAGGGCTTCTGTCCTTTTAATAATTTCTTGTATAGAGTGCCGATGTCCCGAAATGACAAACTGCTGGTCAGCGTTCACACAAGCCACACAAGCAGGACGCTCGATCGTGGAAACTTGTTCGCATATGTTTTGAAGTGTATCTAAATGAATACCTGAAATGGCGGCCATGGTACCTTTCTGATCCGGGTCTGCATTGTGCATAATGATACCTCGTTGTCTTACCAGTTTAATGGCATCATGAAATGATAGAACACCTGCGCAGACCAGAGCCGAATATTCTCCCAAACTATGCCCAGCCAAATAAGCGGGTTCCATCCCTATTTCTTGCATATACACCTGATATGCTATGACACTAACAGTCAAAAGTGCAGGCTGAGCATTCATCGTCATTGTCAAATCAGCCATGCTACCTTCAAAACATAACTTTCTCAAATCGAAAGAAATCGCATCACTAGCTTCTTCAAATAACTTCTTAGCCACATCAAAGTTATTCCAAAAGTCTCTCCCCATCCCAACCATCTGAGAACCTTGTCCAGGAAACAACAGAGCTACATTACTCATCCAGCATCCTCCATGTATCTACTTTATATTTCATGCACTTCGACAACCATAAACCAATAAATTCCTTGTTTGCAAATTTATAATAAACTTTCATTAGGAGTTATGCAATAACAAAGTCAAAAGGAGGGGCATCTATTTCTATGAACGGAAAAAAATTCGTCATTCTTTTTTGGCTCCCTGTTGGCCTCTATATTGGAACATTTAGTGCTGTTCTTTACTGGATCTTGTCTGTAGTCTGAGTACTATGCAAATAGACACCTCCATTGAGGAGATGCCTGTTTTGTTCTGATCTGATCATTCAAGACTCGCGATTCCCCTTATCCTCAGAGAAAAGGATTCCTCTTTATTTCAGATCCGATTTTTTCGCTCGCTTCGTTCTCTGTATCACTCAACATCTGATCTGAAGATCGCACAGTTGAATAATCGTCCTGTAATACAATTACATACATCCCCTTACCTGGAATCCTAACTTGGCATACAGAATTTTCTTTGTTCATGGTGATCAGCTGCTCCATTAAGTCTGATGCCGTTATAACTTCTTTCATCCAAATCCCCTCACCTTTCTACGGATTTACACCTATTGCGAACGGACGTGCCCCCACCGGAATGGTAGCAATCACCGTATTTGTTTCGCCATCGATCACAGAAATGGTATTGTCATCTTGATTGCTTATATAAACTCGATTAGTTAACGGATTGGCGCCCGCTCCGTTTGGATTATTCCCGACCGGAACAGTAGTAATCACGGTATTTGTTAATCCACTAATTACTGAAACATTATCCGTGTCTCGATTGGGTACGTAAATGGCGTTTGTGGAGGTATTAACCGCTACTTCAGCTGGCGTAACGCCGACTGGAATGGTATCAATGACGGAATTCGTCAATCCATCAATAACGGAAACCGTATTACTGGTAAAATTCGATACATAAATACGGTTGGTGGCTGGATTGACACCTATACGGAATGGATTAACCTGAACGGGGATTGTAGCAATCACTGTATTGGTTACTCCATCGATTACAGAGACAGTATCAGAATTAAAATTAACTGCATAGATCCGATTGGTTAAGGAATTGACGCCTATTCCAGTTAATAAATTGAGTCCAGGAATAGTGATCGCATCAATCACCGTGTTGGTCAATCCATCAATAACGGTTACATCTTCAGTTGTATCCAATGAATTAAAATTTGCCGTATAAATAGCATTGGTCGCTATATCGACCCCTACGTCACTTGGCTCGCTCCCAACCGGAACAGAAGCAATCACTGTGTTGGTTAAACTATTAATAACGGAAATGGTATTGCTGCTTCTGTTTACGACATAAATGCGACTCGTTAATGGATTGACATCAATCCCTGCAGGATTCGTCCCCACAGGAATGGTAGCAATCACCGTATTCGAATCTCCATTAATGACGGAAACATCGTTACTATTAAAATTGGCTACATATATGCGGTTGACTGACGTATTATCCCCCTCTATTTCAAGTTCGGAAGAAACTAATCGATGTGCGGCAACAAGCTGGCCGGTTTCATTTTTGCCCCACACGGAAATCTCCGTCTGCTCTATAGCTGCACCTTCAACTGTAAAGACAAATTCAAACGCATCAAGATTGGCAAAATAAGTTCTTGTCACTACCTGATCCGGATCAATTGAAATCTGCTCGCTGACATATAAAGTCCTCGTAGAGGTCAGATTATACCCTTGTATCAAAACAACGGATCCATCCAGAGAATTTCTGTTATCAATTTTAACGGTAACTTGTTGTGTTGGCCTTACATCACTGACAGCATTATTCTCGATAGGTCCGGTTGACAGAATGGCCATTTCGATTCTCTCCTTCACTTAGATGTTATGGTTTGATTACAACCATTTTTTGAAAATATAAATTGATCTGTTTAAACCAAAAAAAGACCCTGCAATAATATATGCAGGGTCTAAAATAAGGTTTGGGACAAAGGGTGTACGTATTAACTGTTTTCCAGATTGCCTCATTTCTTTATCCCTCAATCAATCCATACTTCACAAAACTATGATACAATCCATCTTCCTCTACTGTTCCAGTAATATCATCTGCAATGGCTTTCAGACCTGGCTTTGCATTACCCATGGCAATTCCGGTGTTACAAAATTCCAACATCTCGGCATCATTCATGCCATCACCGATGGCAAATGTATCTTCTTGGGACATGCCCAGATGCTTCAGCAGATCAGCGATCGCAATGGCTTTATGAATGCCAGGGATCATCAGTTCACCACTTCCTTCACCAAAGATTGGCACAGTGCACTGAATGACTTCGAATTTCCCTTCAAACTCTTGCTTGATCCGCTCAAACGGGATGGCTGAGCTCTCCAAGAAACATACTTTGTTCACATCATCCTTGTACAGGTCGGCCTCTCCATACGTTAATCCGGCAATAAACGGGTGCGGTTTCAATTCCTTCTTCTCTCTGGCTACAGGGTCATTCTCCACATCACCATAGATACGGCGTTCCAGGTGAGGTTGAAGATTGCTACTCGCATACAATGCCGAATTGGATTCAAGGTAGAAGTCAATGCCGTTTTCATTGAAAAAATCGACCATATGTCGAACATCTTCCGCTGTTACCCTTTTGTGATATAACACGTCCTTGCCAAACTCCACATAACCCCCACCTGCACCAATCAGACCATCGAATCCGACATCCCAGATGGAATCATAAATTTCTGCTTTGGATCGGCCTGTACATAAATAGAGCAGATGTCCGTTCTCTCTGGCCTGTTTACAAGCCTTCTGTGCTGACAACGGAATACTTCCGTCATCATCTACCAGTGTGCCATCAATATCAATAAAAACAATTTTTCGCTTCATTTCTTGCATCTTCTTATGCCCCCATCATGTATCTCGTATATGTCTATGTTGTTGTAAACAAGAGTTATAGTATCATCAATCAATTTTTCCAAAATGTGGTCAGAATTTCGGTTCTGTTACAATGGTTACTTACATGCCAACTTGTCCATATGTACGGTTTGCCAATCATCATCCTGCTCAGCAATAACCGTAAACCCTTGGCGTTTCCAGAAATCTACGGCTCCTGCCAAGAAGCGATGTGTATGCAAATACAGCGTGGTATAGTGCATATCCTTTACCACGTTCTCCAGTTCGTTCATCAACATCGAGCCAATGCCAAACCTACGATACGCGGGATCTACATAACATTTTACTATTTCTGCAGCCGATCGATCTGCATATCGACCTTCCACAGCTTCGATACGTCCATCATATGGTAATATCCCAATAGAACCGACGATCCCCGCATCCTCCATCATTGCAACAAGAAAAATCGAACCATCGGAGTCCAGATAATGTTCTCTGAACTGCTCGAAGTCTACAGGCAATTTCGTATGATCCATCATCGGAAACACTTCTCTGCGTACACGCATGGCAAAATCAATGGCATCATGAATCTGATGTGCCTGAACTGGTGTGACTGTCGGTATACTCTGAAGTTGTGTCAATAAATCCACATTCCTTATCCTCTGTATTAAGAGCTACCTCTCGGCCCTGCCTTAAATCTTGTTCATGCCAAAGCGGCTCTCTTCATATCATCTTACCGAATTTATCCCTTCCTATCAATCTATCTACACTACTATCCAAATTGCAAGAGTGCCCGCGCAGTCTGATAGAGTTCGCATACGATAAGGCGTGTCACAAATCATATTGGAGGGATAAACGCTCATGTGGTTATGGTTAGGTGTTTTTGCTTTCATTTTGCTAGTAATCGGGTTCATGTATCGTTATCTGGACCAACTTGCCGAAAGCAAGTTTCATCCGCACGCTCCCAAGCAACTCTTCGTCAAATTCAAGGAAGGTACAACCGAGGATGAGATGCACACCCTTCACGAAAAAGGGAGATGTAAGGTCGCTGAGACCTATGAAGATTTAGGATGGTACCGTGTGGAATCCCGCAAAAAAATGCACAGAATTCTGAAACATTACAAAGATCATGAGCTTATTGAACATGCAGAGCCGAATTACCTCGTTGAGGCATCCTTCACTCCCAATGACCCTTTCTTTCCTTATCAGTATAACCTGTCCAAAATCAACGCACCCGCTGCATGGGATATTACTCAGAGTAACAGCTCTGTCAAAATCGCCATTATCGACACCGGTGTACAGCTAAACCATCCAGAATTGGCCTCCAAGCTCCTCCCCGGTTATGATTATGTTGATTATGATAACATCCCTGAGGACGGGAACGGCCACGGCACCCATGTAGCCGGGATCGCTGCCTCCGTGACCAACAATGGTGTGGGCATCGCAGGCGCTGCACCGCTCGCATCCATCATTCCGCTCCGGGTACTGGATAACAAGGGGCAAGGAACGATAGGTAATGTAGGTAACGGGCTTGTCTTTGCTGCCAATAACGGTGTTCAGGTTGTTAACCTGAGCCTTGGTGGGCCGATGGGAAATGCTTTCCTTCAAGCTGCCGTACAGTATGCTTGGGATCGAGGAGCTGTGATTATTGCCGCAGCCGGTAATGATAACACTTCATTCCCAATCGTACCCGCATCGTATCCCAATGTGATTGCTGTCGCTTCAACCAACCCTTCCGATCTCAAATCCAATTTCTCCAACTATGGTTCCTGGGTGGATATGGCTGCACCGGGTGATACCATTCTATCCACATACCTGGGTGGTTCCTATGCCTACCTTAGCGGGACATCCATGGCTGCCCCTCATGTGGCTGGAGTGGCTGCACTTCTCGCTGCACAAGGGAAAACAAATGCTCAGATTCGGGACGCGCTGTGTTTCGCTTCTGACCCAGTATCAGGCTCCGGGATCTACTGGACATATGGTCGACTGAATGCTTATCAGAGCTTGCAGGTGCCATAATACACCCACCTACTATCGCTCATGATTGCACACAGGGCATATCCTTTCCATTTTTCACAAATAAAAAACGAAGGGGCATCTGTAAGTAAGATGCTCCTTCGTTTGGTTAAAAAGTATTTGATGTTACACTTTTGCTGCCCAAAGCTCTATTTCAATTTTAATCTCTGGTAGACCTAACGCCGTAATGTAACCAATCGTCATTGCAGGATAATCCGTACTAAATAATTGTCCCCACTCGGCATATAAGAAATCCCAATCGATTTCCTCGGTTGCCCATACGTTCACTTTGATAATATGTTCAGCATCTAAGCGCTCAGATTCGAGCACTGTTTTAATATTATTAAATGTATTAGTGACTTGCTCATTCAGACTCTCTGGAAAGAGTCCATTATGATCTGCTCCAATTTGACCCGAAGTCACAAATAACTCTGCATTCCTCGGAATTCTTGTAATATGCGTGTACTGACCTACAGGAGCTGGCATATTTTCTGGATTTTTTCTAGTAATTTTGTCAATATTCATTTGGATTACCTCATCATTCTTAAGATTTTTCTGCGTTAATTCCTAGTTTTCTTCCGATTTTGGGCAGACTTCACCCTTGGAATAGATTCTAGAAAAAGACAGCAGTGGAGTATCCATATCCCGAAGATATAAACGCAAGTGATTTTTTCTTCATGAGTGGATGCTCCTCCCTTCTTAAGTGACAAGATTCTCTTAATTTTTCTATTATATCTGAAAGCCACATCATGGGTCAAATTCATCCCCTCATAAACAAAGAGCAATCCCGTAATAACGAGACTGCTCTTTGTTTATTCTATAGCGTTGGACACCTTGTATCAGAAATATTGTGCGCCATTACTCGCAATGACATCTTGGTACCAGTGAAAACTCTTCTTTTTCACTCTGCGAAGTGTGCCCGTACCATCATTATTTCGGTCTACATAGATATAGCCATAACGTTTCTTCATCTCTCCGGTACCCGCACTGACCAGGTCAATCGGTCCCCAGCTTGTGTAACCTATGAGCTCTACACCGTCTTGAATCGCTTCAGCCATCTCGGCAAAATGACTATTCAAATATTCGATGCGATAGTCATCTTCTACGGAGTCATTATCTAACAACACATCGGTTGCACCAAGTCCATTTTCTACGATAAACAAAGGTTTGCCATAGCGGTCATGCAGTTGATTAAGCGTAATTCGAAGCCCCTTAGGATCAATGGTCCACCCCCACTCGGAAGCTTGCAGATAAGGGTTCTTCACCGAACCAAATACATTGCCTTCTGTCGAATCTTTCAAAATCTCAGGGTCTGTACTGGTGCACCGGCTTGCATAATAGCTAAAACCGATATAATCGACCGTGTTCTGCATCAAGATCTCTGCGTCTTCCGGTTGCATGTCAATCCAAATGTCATTTTCTCTGAAAAATCTTTTCGTATAACCCGGATATGCTCCCTTCGATTGTACGTCGATGAAGAAGAACGATTCACGATCTTTCTCCATAGCCTTCCACACGTCATCCGGGTTAGAGCTGTATGGATACACCATTCCAGCGGCTAACATACACCCGATCTGTGCACCAGGAATGATCTCATGACAAGCCTTAACAGCAAGTGCACTCGCTACCAATTCATGATGTGCTGCCTGATACAGAACCTGATCTTTGTTTTCACCATCCTGCAGAACAATCCCCGCTCCAATGTACGGGAGATGCAGTAACATATTGATCTCATTAAACGTCATCCAGTATTTCACTTTATTCTTGTATCGATTGAACAAAGTCGTCGCATATTTCTCAAAGAAACCAATCATCTTGCGGTTCTTCCAACCGCCGTAAGTCTCGACCAGATGTACAGGTACATCGAAATGGCAGATCGTCACGACAGGTTCAATGTTGTATTTTAATAACTCATCAAAGACATCATCATAAAATTGCAAGCCTGCTTCGTTTGGCTCCGCTTCATCGCCATTAGGGAAAATCCGTGCCCAGGCTATGGAAAGCCTGAGGCACTTAAATCCCATTTCTGCAAATAACGCAATATCTTCCTTATATCGATGATAGAAGTCAATGGCTTCATGTGAAGGATAGAATTCCCCTGCTTTTGGCTCATACGAATCCAGGTTACCCAGAGCAATATTCCATCGATTGGCACCAATCGGAATGAGATCTACCGTTGTTAAACCTTTGCCACCTTCCAGATAAGCACCTTCCAATTGATTCGCTGCGGTTGCTCCTCCCCAGAGAAAATTCTCCGGGAAGGCTGTAAACTTTTCATTCATTGAGGAGTTCCTCCTTAACCATCCTTAGTTTGAATTAGCTTAATACCGTGATCAATTTATCTTTCTCATGAACGGATGCCTCTTTTGTTCCTACAATGTCCAGATAATTTGAAGTATTAGTCACAATGATCGGTGTAACCGTCTCATACCCTGCATCCTTAATCGCTTGCAGATCAAACTCAACAATCAGGTCACCTGCGTTAACACGCTCTCCATCTTTCACATGGGTTGTAAAATGTTGACCTTTCAGTTTGACCGTATCCTGTCCAATATGGATCAGCATCTCTACACCATCATCGCTTACAAGACCAATGGCGTGTTTGGTACGATATACGGTTTGAACGACACCTGTGATTGGAGATACAACTCTACCACTGGTTGGACGAATTGCAATCCCTTTACCCATGTGCTCACCTGCAAACGTTACGTCATTAATTTCATTCAGTGCAACAACTTCACCAGCCATTGGGCTGACAATTTCGTATCTGCTGTTCGGATTTGGATCAAGTACTGGTGCAGGTGCAGCTACTTTTTCCACCGGATCTTTGAATCCAACCACGTATGTCAGAATAAAACCAAGGATGAATGCAATAATGGTTGCTGCAACCGTCCAGAAGAATACGGAATTCATTCCCTCTGTAGGACTTACATAGCTCGGATAACCGAAGATTCCAAGACCACCAATTATATAACCTTTAGTTCCGGCAAAACCAAGGATACCACCACCAATACCACCAGCAATACAGCTCATAATAAATGGTTTTTTCAATGGCAATGTTACACCGTAAATCGCTGGCTCAGTGACACCGAAAATACCGGATATAAACGCTGGTGCACCGAGTGTTTTTATTTTTTGACTTTTCGTTTTTAGAGTAACCGCAAGCACTGCACCAATTTGAGCAAAGGAAGCTGCAAAAGACAATGCCAGAATCGAATCATAGCCAAGCGTTGCAAGGTTAACGAATACCAATGGAACGAGTCCCCAGTGGAGTCCGAACAATACGAATACTTGCCACAAACCGCCGATTACAAGTCCTGTAAGTAAAGGGCTCAGTCCGTAAATTGAAGATGTGAATGCACCTAACAGTTGACCCGCCCATGTCGCAACCGGCCCAATTACTAGGAACGTAACTGGTACAATAACTAACAAAGTACAAAATGGAACTAGGAAATTACTGACTACTTTAGGCATAACCTTTTTGAAGAAACGTTCGATTTTGACCGCGAAGAACGTTGCTACGATAATCGGAATAACGGATGAAGCATAATCCATTAAAATAACTGGTATACCTAGAAACTCGATCCGAATCGGTGATTCGAACAAAGTGCCTGCAAACAAAGTGTATAACGGTTCTCCAGCACGAATTCCCGCAAGTGTTGGGTAGACTAACGATGCACCGATAGCCATGCCTAGGAATGGACTTCCACCGAATTTTTTTATAGCTGTGTAGCCAAGGAAGATCGGGAAGAAGTAGAATAAGCAATCCCCTATGGCATTCAATAAGGCGTACGTACCAGCAGTATTGTCGATCCAACCCAGGGACACGAACATAGCTGTGAAACCTTTAATCATCCCCGTCGCTGCAAGCAATCCAAGCACTGGAGTAAATACACCCGAAATCATATCTACAAAACGGTTAAACAAATTGCCTTTGGGACCTGAATCTGCATCGTTCTCATCTACTTGACCTTCAGTAGACAAATTCCCTGCTTTAACAACTGCTTTATATACATCCGGCACTTCGTTGCCGATAACAACTTGATATTGTCCACCACTTTGCATGACGGTAATAACACCTGGCAGATTTTTAAGTTCTTCCGTTTTGGCTACGCTTTCATTTTTCAGTTTGAACCGCAGTCTTGTTACGCAATGGAATACACTGTTTACGTTCTCGCGACCACCTACACGTGACAGAATGTCCTTAGCTAATTGATCGTAGTTGCTCATTGTAATTCTCCCTCTCTAAGTAGACTCCCCATGACTTTTGAAACAAATAAAACCTGAACCACTGAACATACACAACATACCGGATCGTCCGGAAATCAGTCGTGTTATTCAGCAATTCAGGTTTTGCCCTTAACGGTTGCAACCCTGTAAGGCTGTACACATTGGTATTTAATTATTTGGATAACGAAAGTAAGTTACATTCCATACCCTCTGAACTGAGGGTGGTCGGCATTGCCTGATTGAACAGTTACAATCCGATTAATGTATGCGCTTACTTCTTGAACTCATCATAGTACATCTGAACTACGTTTGCAACACTTATTTTTATTAATTTCACAAATACATTGGAGTGACCGAAAATGAAAAAAAGAGACCACTTCGAAAACATCAAAGTGGTCTCTATATAGCTTAACGTTCACATTAATAAAATACGCACTAAAGCAGAATTAACCTATAACCGTAACCAATTTATCCTTTTCTTGCACTTCACGACTTGTTGTAGCAACCACGTCCAAATAATCAGCCGTATTAGTTACAATAATCGGTGTTACGGTCTCATATCCCGCCTCAATAATGGCCTGCAGATCGAATTCAACGATCAGATCGCCAACACTCACACGATCCCCATCTTTCACATGTGCAGTGAAATGTTGACCTTTGAGCTGTACTGTATCCTGACCGATATGGATCAGAATCTCTACACCTTGATCATCTACAAGTCCAATTGCATGTTTGGTACGGTAAATCGTCTGTACCACACCATTAATCGGGGATACAACTCTCCCACTGGTTGGGCGAATAGCAATCCCTTTACCCATATGTTCACCAGCAAATGTAGCATCATTAATTTCTTGCAAAGGAACCACCTCACCCGTCATCGGGCTGGCAATTTCGTAGCGATTGTTTGGATTAGGCTCAAGTGCAGCCTTCTCTTCTTTTACTGGCTCTGGAGCCTGTTTGGCAGCCTCTGGATTAGCAGGATCTTTGAATCCTACAAAATAAACGAGAACAAAACCTAGTACAAAAGCAATGATAGTGGCAATCATGGCCATCCAGAATTCATAGTTGATCCCCTCTGTGGGACTAATCAGCGCTGGAACACCAAAGATTCCTGAAGCAAATACAAACATTTTGGAACCTGCAAATCCAATAATACCACCAGCGGTTGCAGAAGCAATACAACTCATAATAAATGGTTTTTTCAATGGCAAAGTAAGGCCATAAATAGCAGGCTCAGTTACACCAAAAATCCCGGACACAAAGGCAGGAACACCCAGTGATTTGAGTTTGGTATTTTTCGTTTTAAGCATAACGCCAAGAACGGCACCAATCTGAGCAAAGGAAGCAGCAAACATCATGGCCAGAATCGGATCTGCTTTCAGTGTAGACAGATTGAGCAACATGATTGGTACGATACCCCAGTGTAACCCGAAGATCACCAATACTTGCCACAATCCACCAACAACAACACCGGTTACCAACGGACTCAAGTCATAGATGCCCGATACCCCGGCACCAATCAGTTGACTTGCCCATGTCGCGATTGGACCAATCAAGAGGAATGTTACAGGGACAACAATCAGAATTGTAAAGAATGGCGTGAGGAACGTTCTCACAACAGATGGAATGATCTTTTTGAAGAACGCTTCAACCTTTGCTCCAAAATAAGCAGCAATAATAATCGGAATGACGGATGAGGAATAACTCATCAAGATAACGGGAATACCCAGGAACGTGATATGAATCGGTGATTCGAACAATGTGCCTGCAAACAGCGTATAGAGCGGTTCCCCACCACTAAGACCGGATAAGGTCGGATATACTAGTGATGCTCCGATGGCCATCCCGAGGAATGGAGATCCACCGAATTTTTTCATAGCTGTGTAACCCAGGAAGATTGGGAAGAAGTAGAACAGACAATCTCCTGCAGCATTCAACAATTGATATGTTCCTGAAGCCGGGTCCAACCATTCAAGAGAAGTAAACATGGACAGGAAACCTTTGATCATCCCTGTTGCAGCTAGCAATCCGAGAATGGGTGTAAATACACCTGAGATCAAGTCGATAAACTGACCCAGAAGACTCTCTTTTTTACCGGAAGATTCTGAATCATCACTTGAGACCGGTTCATCCGTATTCATATTACCCACCTGTAACAAGGCTTTATAGACATCAGACACTTCGTTACCCACAACGACCTGGTATTGCCCCCCACTTTGCATTACCGTTATAACTCCAGGTAAATTTTTGAGTTCGTCTGTTTTGGCATTATTGTCATTTTTTAATTTGAAACGAAGTCTGGTCGCGCAGTGCACCACGCTGTTAATGTTCTGTTTTCCACCAACACCTGACAGAATGTCCTTGGCTAATTGTTCGTGTTTCATGAAGTCTTTTCTTCCTTTCTGGCTAGACACGGATTCGGAGCATATTGGAGAGAATAAAAAAACCTGAACATCTGAATGTATGGAACATCCGGTTAACGGTATGTTCTGTCATTCAAGCGTTCAGGTTTTGCCCTTGTGGTTGCAACCCTGCAAGCTGATCTATGGGATTATTCAGAAGTTGCATTCACAACTCTCTCAATATGGATCGTTAAGTACATTAATTCTTCGTCAGTTAGTTGATACGTGTAGTTGCTTTCAATGAATTTCTTAATTTTCTCCGAGCACTTGTGTGCTGCCGGATACTTTTTCTGAATCATCAGGAACAGTTCATCATCGTTGTTGCTCTTGTAATGTTTTCCCTTCACCAAACGTTGGGCGAAAAACTTCAAATGCGTCACAAAGCGATAAAATGTCAGTGAGTTCTCATCAAAATCAATCTTGAAATGATACTTGATGATTGTCAAGATTTCCTGCATGACCTGCGTCATACTCTTGATGTTGGGCATTTCCTCGTTCAAAGCTGCATTGACAAAGTGAAGTGCCATAAAACCGGCTTCGTCCTCGGGCAAGATCACACCAAACTGATCACAGATCATATTGAGCGCTTCCATTCCGACTTCATATTCCTCTTTGTATAACTGCTTTGTCTCCCAGATTAAACCGTTGCGTATGGGCAGATTCTTGCGATACCGCTCAATGGCAAAGTGAATATGGTCTGTGAGATGTAAGTAAATGCTCTCATTTAATTTCTTGCCAAGTTTTAATTTGGCGTAAGCGATGATTTCCTCGGATACTTTCATGTATTCCAGAGGAATGCTTGAGATTAATGCCTTGAAGTTTTCCTGAATATCTTCATTCTGTAAAGTAAATATCTTGTCGATATGCTGCTCGGAAACCATATCACCCGCCCGCTTCTGATAAGCAATCCCCCGGCCAATGATAATAACTTCCTGTTCGTCATTCATTGCAACTACAGCATTATTGTTCAGCACCTTCTCGATTTTCACTTTATCACTCCAATATACAGAAAAAGACAAACCAATCCCTTTTCTCAAGGTATACGGCTTTGCCTGATTCAACAGTTACAACCCGATATGTTGTACGCGCTTCCCTCATAATATTACATATTTCTACACAGTGCAACAAAAAGTTAATATCGAATTAGCATGACTCCTGATCTAGGTAAATATACTCACAGGAGTGAGCAAATCAAGAATTATTTTACAGGGATTCACGGTTTATTGTTTTTGTTGTCTTTCTCCAGTTCCGCTTCAATCCTTCGATTAATCATGTTCATTTCTTCTGAATCCAAACGATCAACTTGAGTGTATTCTTTATCCAACTCGTACTCTTGCGCCTCGCCTTTGTTCATTAGGCCCAGATGATTCTTGATATCCCGGATATCTTCACGCATATGCATCGTCTGGCGGTATTGGTCTACAACAAGCGCAAAAATAATGCCCCCGGCCAAAATCGGACCGAATGGGATCAGATAACATAAAACAAGTCCTATGAGCAAAAATAAAACAAAGTACATGATGTAATGCCCCTCTCATATAATGTATCTTCTCTGCTAAGATAAACGTTTCATAGATTACAAATTAAATCGTTCCTGAATTAACTGTGCCACTTCATCCGGGCTCTTGTGCGTGTTATCAATCCTTATGTAGTGCTCATGCATGATTTCTCCCGGTTCCGAATTCAATCGATATAGCTTCATCGTATCTAGCAAATCTCGCTCAGACCACGCAATGTCACGCTTTGTTGGTTTATGTAACAGACGATGCGGACTTTTATTGCGCTCTAGTCTTTCCGATGCATCAGCCTCCAGTTCCACATAACAGACCTGTCCTCCATTAGATTCGAATAACTCGCTGATTTGACGAATGTACTCTCCGTCTTGCTTCAGGTCAAAAGCCCATACAAATGTAAAAATCAGACCCGGCAAATCACTCTTTGCCACTTCTTCAAAAATCTCCTGCCGGAACAGACTCACCAGTCTTTTGCCTTGTGGTGTGCCATAGCTGAAGAAAGGAGACACCAATTCAATGGTCATGTGGTTATGAAACAATTTTAGCTTTGTTATCTTCTCCAGTTCTTGCCCCACCGTCATTTTGCCCACAGCCTGTGGGCCAAAAATAATCACTAATTTCATTTTCGATCACTCCTGACAAGGTAGTGTTCATTCCATTAATTCAATTTTATGGACATTAAACTCTATAATACCTTCATTAGGGCAAATAAAAAAGAGGTTTCAAGTGATTCCCTCAACGCGTGAGGGCTTGAAAACTCTTATCTTTAATTAAATATATTTATTCTAACTTAACGTCCAATCAGTACCCATCCCCACTTCATCCGGCGCAATCCCATTGCGCAGATCCATGAGATCAGGAGCGCCACAACATAAGATAGAATGATGCCCACACTGAAGTGCCGAGCCAGGTCATCTGTGAATTCACGTCTCCAGAAGAGCAGTACAAGTGGGTGCATTAAAAATACACCGAACGCAACTGTACCCAAGGAGTCCAGAATACGCGTAGCTTTTCGAACCTCGGTATGTTTTCCTGTGCCGATTCGTTCACTAAAAATCAGCAGGAGCAGGCAGGCTGACAAGGTAAACAGATTTCGGAACAGGAACAGCACGGTATAGGTAATAACCGGGTATGCAGCAAAAGTGGTTTTGATATAAGCATTACCATATATAAAAATGGCACCTCCACCTAACAACGCAGCTATGAGCACATAACGGTGAGTATACAGTTTGTTCAATGCCCACTCAAAGTTCAACCCAACCCATGCGCCAAATCCAATCACGATCAGATAACTGGGTAACAAACTTCCTGTCCGTTCGAAGTGAAACTGCAAATGTAGAGCATAGAAGATCGCTTGGCCCGCAATAAAAAATAATGGCAAGTACCGATTAAACAAACGATGGCGTGTAAGGGACAGAAGCCATGGAAAAACGACATAGAATTGAAGAATAATCAGAAAAAAGTACAAGTGCGTATGAGCGGTTCCCATCACTAATTGTTTGGCAAATTGAACACTATGGGTCAAAGGTTCTTTGCCCGCAAGCAACTGTTTAATGGCAAAATAGATAAGGGACCACACCACATAGGGAACAAATACATTAAATAAACGCTTCTTATAAAAAGCGAGCATCCAACCTTTCTCATTCACCTTGGAGCTGTAGTTGTAGAACAAGACCAGGGATGACAGGAACAGAAACGCTGGAACGGCAAATTGCAAAAACGTGTTCCAGAAGTAATACACATCATGATCTAATGTATGCTTGGGGTAATGCGCAACTGCTGTTGAAGTTGCATGAATTGCTACCACTGCCATGATGGCAAAAGCACGAAAGAGATCCAGATACTCAATTCGCCGGGGCCGATTAACCGGTTGATTCATAAAGATAACCTCACTTGTGCCTGATATGGGATGATAGTTTCCGGCCGCAATCCAGATTCTATGCTTCATTTTAATCAGCACACGAGGGTAATACAATCATAATCCATATTATTTTCGTTTTATTTCATCATTATTCTGCATTATTCGACATTCTCTATCCAGAATCGTTCAACAACGTTGCCATTGGACTCCACATAGTCTTCATCCCGAATGCCACCATTTCGAAGGATAACCCTTCTGGAAGGCTCATTAACCGCATCACATACGACCAATACTTTGGAAATTCCAAGCTCTCTCGTTTTCTCCAAAGAAAGCCTGAGAATTTCGGAACCATAGCCATTGTGCCGCTCTCCTGGACGAATACCATATCCAATATGTCCTCCACTGTTGAACAATTTATCATTAAGCTCATGCCTTATATTCACAGCACCCACGATTTGTTGACTCTCCGTGACCAGCCAATATGTACTGTCTTTGACCCAGCCCTCCGGGATGTCGATCCCTTGTTCATTACGCTGCAAAAATGCCAACATCTCATCGAACGCATAAGGATCTTTGGAAATGATCCAAGGAACCATCAATTCTCCACTTCTGACCCAGTCTTCATAAAATGCCAAATACGCATCCTTATAGGCTTTTGATGGTTTAATTAATCTCACGTGTTCTTTCCCCATGATCATTACATCCTCCCAACAGATATTGATATTGCCACGTTCTCTCTTCCAAGACACGACGTTCTTGTTCTTCCATCAAAGAGTCATAAAAGATAGCTTTCACTGCATAGGTTGCGGCATGTACCGCATGGCCTTTGACATGGGCCGTTGCAGCTGCGTGTCCCGCCGCACGAGATGCAGCAGAGGCAGCGACATGATCGACTTCCCGTGCAGCAGCATGAGCTGCAAAAGCCGCCTTTCGTGCATCAACCATGGCAATCTCTCCACGGATCCAACCTCTTCCTGCATCAATGGCATCATGGGCGCGGAGATCCTCCGTCTTCTTCTCAAATATATACAAGACACGTGCCGCACACTCCGCAGCCCAACAGGCCAATGTATGGTGATTCTGTTGCTTAGCCAAATCCTCTATTTCGCGGCGCAAAGGCGCATCTTTGAATGCAGGTTTTGCCATGGTCATGCTCCTTTCATTGTTCAAACACTACAAATTTACTCTCAACAAGTTCGAAAAAGGACCTGCGTGTGTGCAGATCCTCTTCAAGTGTACATCTTACCACTTATTCTATCATTATACGGACTCTGTCAATGCAGCCTCCTGAACATCCCGATCCTTTTTCGCATCCGTGTCTTTGTACGTAAATTGGTAACTCCCAGATCCAAGTGTGACTTCAACATCGTCTCCAATGTTTTGAATATCCTGAACTCCACTTATCTGATCCAACGGTTTCCCTTGTTCCAGAACGATCTGTGCACCTGCTCCAGGAAGACGTACCGTCCCCCTCGTGTTGGTGGGAATATGCACCCTAATCTCCATTTCACCCTCCGCCAGCCGGTGCCAGCTTGAAGCAACTTGACCATACATCGTCTCCAGACTCGCTTCCACCCAATCCAGTCCAGGTCCGGGTTGCGGCTCGATATGCACCATTCGGAATCCTGGCTGATGTTCATCGGACCGAATGCCGGCAACGTAACGATACAACCATTCTCCAATCGCTCCGTACGCATAGTGGTTAAATGAGTTCATATCAGCACTCCAGAGACTGCCATCCTCTTTGATCCCATCCCAATGTTCCCAGACGGTCGTTGCGCCTTGAGTCACCTGATATAGCCAGGACGGATAATCCTCTTGAAAAAGTAATGTATATGCCAGGTCGTGAAGACCTGCATCACTCAATACCGGATTCAGATAAGGTGTGCCTACGAAACCTGTAGTAAGATGATTGCCCGCCTCTTTCACGAGTTTCGCCAATTGATCAACAGCACGAGTTCGGGCAGTCGCGTCCAGCAGGTCAAATTGAAGCGCAAGAACATGTGCTGTTTGCGTAGGAACAGCAATTTTGCCGGCTGGAGTCACGAATTCATTTCTAAACGCATGAACAATGTTTGTGTGCAACTGCTTGTAATATTCAGCATCATCTGTCTTTCCAAGGACCTCAGCCGCTTTTTGAGTTAACGACACCGAATAGGCATAGAAGGCAGATGCCACATAATCCGTGTCCGTTGCGCCAACATAACTATCAGGCTTGGAGTCCAGTCCCAGCCAATCGCCAAAGTGGAATCCCGTGTTCCACAGATACGGATTGTCACCCTGCACATGAATATACTCGATCCACTGCTTCATACTCTCATATTGTTCGGCCAATAATCTGGCATCCCCATACATCTCATAGATGGTCCAAGGACAGATAACTGCTGCATCCCCCCAAGCGGCGGAAGAATGACTGGTGTCTCCCCACCCTTCTGAGGTGGAACCTCTCAGATCTGGAACGAAGAATGGAATACCTCCATCTTCTCCCTGATCCGCTTCCAGATCCCGCAGCCATTTGGTGAAGAAGGGAGCCGTATTCATCAGGTAGGAGGACGTGCGGACAAACATCTGTGCATCCCCGGTCCATCCGAGCCGTTCATCCCTCTGTGGACAGTCTGTCGGCACATCAAGGAAATTCCCCTTTTGCCCCCATAATATATTGTGATGCAGTTGGTTCACCAGCGGACTGGAGCATGAGAACTGACCTGTTTGCTCCATATTCGAGTGCAGTACGATTCCGGTGAATTCATCCAGACGAACGTGTTCCGGGAAGCCAACCAGCTTCACATAGCGGAACCCTTGGAACGTAAAATGCGGTTCAAATGATTCCACGCCACCCCCCTTGCACGTGTAGCGAATACACTGCTTGGCGGCGCGAAGATTATCGGTGTAAAAGTTGCCTTCATGATCCAATATCTCAGCATGGTGCAGCTCAACCGTCTGACCTGCTTCACCTTGAATGCTGAATCTCACCCATCCCACCATATTCTGCCCCATGTCTATTACACGATCTCCCTGTGGGGTTGTTAACAAAGCGATTGGCTGTAGCTGCTCGACTTGGGTGACGGGGACGTTCTCCTGCGCAACGATGATATCTTTGGGATGTTCCAGTACGTTCACGGGTAACCAATTCGTCTGAGATGAATCCGACCAGTCGGACTCCATTTGTGCATCATACGTCTCCCCCATATAGATGTCCGACATACGAATGGCACTAGGAGCAGCGGTCCAATCCCCATTGGATATAATACATTCCTCTGATCCATCTGCGTATTTCATATGCAGTTCCAGCAGCAATGCGGACGTTGAACCAAATATCTCCCGTTCTTTGTTCCAGCCAAGATATCCTCGGTACCAGCCATCTCCCAGATTAGCACCTAAAGTATTCTGTCCATCCTGAAGCAGGTGGGTAACATCATAGGTTTGATATTGTAATCGCTTACGATAAGAGGTCCAACCAGGTGTAAAATAATCTTCTCCTACTCTTGTGTTGTTCATATGCAACTCGTATAATCCAAGTGCTGTAACATATATGCGGGCAGAAGTAACAGGTTGTTTCACATTAAACTGCTTGCGCATACGCGGGCATGACGTATCTCCATCATCTGATGGTTGAGCTGTGATCCATTCTGCTTGCCACTTGTTATGACTATCCATAAGTCCCATCTCGAAATAAGCCGATTCGGACCAGCCCGAATCACTTCCTGCATCATCCCATGCCTGAATCCGGTAATAGTATCGCGTCTGTGGAGAAGGCTGAAAATGGTTTAATTCCACATGTATGGATTGATCCGTACTTATCTCGCCAGAATCCCATGCAATTCCATCAAAATCTTCCGTCAATGACAGCTGAATCTGGTAAGCGGATTGCATGCAGTTCCGACGATCGGATTGCAGCTGCCAGCTTAAACGCGGTGATTTGACATCAAGGCCTATCGGATTAATTCTATACTCACAGCGAAGGTGACTAACGTTGAACATTAGCAGATCGTCCTTTCCATCTTGGCTTCCCATTCGGGGTTACGATATAATTATATCGATCCTGTTGCCCTAAATACCCGGTAATCAGGACTATTTCATCCGGTGATTCAGCCATCTGTGCGAGGAGGTTGCTTGTGAATTCATCTGTACAACTCATGAAAAGTGAATACTTTCTGCATAATCATCTGCAACTTTTTGTCAATCGTTGCTCTGAAGATTTTGTCCTTCCTTTTCACGCACATGATTTTATTGAATATAGCTACGTTGCCGAAGGAAAGGGCTTTCATCATATCGGTGAAGATGTCATTCCGGTGACAAAGGGGATGCTGTTTGTCATTCCTGTCGGCGTTCCTCATGTCTTTCGTCCTGTGAGCACCAACGTAACCGAGCATCCGTTAATTATTTATAATTGCTTATTTAATGCTGAATTGATCCACACGCTGACAGCAATCATTCAGGAAAAAGAAATCATTCAACATCTGATGGATCTGGAACAAAATCAGGTTCCTTATATATCCGTTGTGGATCACAACGACCGGATTGAAGAACTAATGGTGAAGCTATATCGTGAATCCTCTGTTCAGGGGATCGGTTCGTCTACCATGTTATACACCTTGGTAAGCCAGTTGGTATTGATGACCTACAGACAACTTTATCAAAAGGAACATGATGAAGAGAATCATTCCACCGGTTTTGATTACATTCTTCATTATCTCAAACAACACGTAAGCACTCGTATTCGGATGTCTGATCTGGTACGTGTATCGGGCTTTAGCGAAAAACAGATTGGCCGAATGTTTCTGCGACATACCGGTCAGACCTTTAGCAGCTATCTGCAACACCTGCGTATGCAAAAAAGCTGCGAACTTCTAAAGAGTTCACAGCACAAAGTCAGTCTGATTGCAGAGCTGGTTGGATATCGGGATATGGATTCATTCTATGCTGCATTCAAAAAAATAACAGGTGAAACACCTCTCGCCTATCGCAAAAAATCCAGAGCATAGCACTCTGGACAATAAGATTTACTTTCAGACACCAACAACTTGTAACACTTCATCTATGTAAGCCTTGGCCTCTTTCCATGAAGACATCAACGGAAAGTTGTATTGCTCACGCTCCTGTATATTCCACGGATGTGGGATACAGATGACCTTTTTGCCGTCCTCATGCGCGGGGATCAGGTTATGTGCTCCATCATCAATGAGCAGATCGAAACCGAGCAAGTTTTTTCTTTTGCATGTAATAAACTGTTCTGCGGTTATAAAAGGCATATGCTGCTGAAGCCAGTTCCACTTCTCAACAACTGTTCTTGGTTCTGCTGCCGTCACAACAATAACATCATAAGCATCGTTCAGCTTTCGCATCTCATCTACAACATACTCGTCGTATAACTCCAATTCCTCGAACAGACCCGGCCGACCATAAAATACATCATGCGTGCTCTCTGGATGACGCAAATGGGATGTATCCCAATGAATCATATCCTCGTAGCGCAACGGATGGGTCGGGAAGTTGAGGTTGTTGTGATATATAGCCCGCTTGACCAGATGACATATCGTGTCATCCATATCTACAGCAATAATAGGCTTCTTCATGGTTATCCCTCCCCCAATACGAACACAGTATACCATCCAGAATGTTATGTAGTCATCTTTTTTACCTTGAAATGCCAATAACGTTGATGAAAATTCTACCTGATTATATTAAAAAGGCGCCCCGGCGCCGTAATACCAGCTACGCCCGGGGTGCCTATATAGATTAATCTATTCCAAGTTCTCGCCATTCGAGGCAATGACTTTTTGGTACCAGCCAAAGCTCTTTTTCTTATACCGATTCAATGTGCCTTGTCCGTTGTCATCCTGATCCACGTAGATCACGCCATAACGTTTGGACATTTCCGAAGTGGATGCACTGATGATATCAATCGCTCCCCAGTTGGTATATCCCATCAGGTCCACTCCGTCCATAACGGCTTCTTTCATTTGTGTAATATGTTTTCTCAGATAATCAATCCGGTAATCATCGTTGATGGAACCGTCTGCTTCAACGGTATCTTTGGCACCAAGGCCGTTCTCTACCACAAACAATGGCAGTTGATAACGGTCATACAGCTCTTTCAGTGCAACGCGCAGGCCGATCGGATCAAGCTGCCAGCCCCACTCTGTACGCTCCAGATTCGGGTTCTTAATTGTACTGTACAGGTTACCTCCAGTTACTCCATATTCCTCTGGGTTCACTGCGGACACCAAGGATGTGTAATAACTGAACGAGATGAAATCAACCGTGTGCTCACGCAGGATCTGCTCGTCCCCAGGTTCCATGGCAATCGTAATCCCGTTCTCTGCCCAATACCGAGCCATGAACGTTGGATAACTACCACGAACTTGTACATCCGTATGCAACAGGTTCAGCTGATTATCGATCTGTGCTTGCAGCACATCCTCTGGCTTCGATGTCGCCGGGTAGTGAATCATACGCGCAAGCATACATCCGATCTGGAAGTTCGGGTTAATCTGACGTGCTTTCTCTGTCACCAGGCTGCTGGCTACAAATTGATGATGAAGTGCCTGATAAGAAGCCTGCATCGTGTTCTCAACCCGGTCTTCAATAATACCGCCACCTGTGAACGGTTCAATAATGGTTGTATTAATCTCATTAAACGTCAACCAGTATTTTACCTTGTCCTTGTATCGATTCATCACGGTTTCCGCATATCTCACAAAGTGTCCAATCACTTCGCGGCCAGCCCAGCCGTTATATTTGAGGACAAGCGCCATAGGCATCTCATAATGCGAGAGTGTTACAAGCGGTTCAATATCGTATTTACGGAGTTCATCGAACACTTCGTCATAGAAACGCAATCCCTCTTCATTTGGCTCGGCATCATAACCATTCGGGAAAATACGCGGCCAGTTGATGGACAGACGGAATGTCTTGAAGCCCAGCTCGGCGAACAGCGCAATATCCTCTTTGAAACGGTGATAAAAATCAATCCCGTAGCGCTTCGGATAACCTTCTGCACTATGATGTGCCATTGCTTTCTCAACCGTTGCACTGGTAACATGCATCAGTTCTCTAAGGTTGGTGTAGTCCTTTTTCTCAAAATAAGGAACCATGTCGGCTGTCGACCATCCTTTGCCGCCAGCGTCAAATCCACCTTCAGCCTGGTTAGCGGCAATAGCGCCGCCCCATAGAAAACCTTCCGGAAACCCTTGTCGATTAATCATTCGTATCTCTCCTTCTTTTGTTGATATTGTTAGTCCTAAGACGGACAGTTTAGATCTCAGCTTTCAAGACGTCTTCACCCATCGTGATTTCGCCCAATTTCACAGGTAGAACCTGCTTGTAATCAGCCGTATTGGTAACAACCATAGCGGTTGTGATGTCGTATTCTTTTGCAATCTCGGCCAGTTCAAACGTGAGTAACTTGTCTCCAGCCTGTACACGTGCTCCTGTAGCAACATGTGCATCAAAATACTGTCCACGCAGCTTCACCGTGTTAATTCCAACATGAATCAGCAATTCCATTCCGTTATCACTGCGGACAACGATCGCATGTTTTGTTTTGAACACATTCATGATGGTACCTGTCACAGGAGAAACCAATTCGCCCACCGTTGGAACAAATGCCACACCTTTACCCATCAACTCATCACCAAATGTTGGATCGTTGACTTCTTTGAGCGGGATGGATTTACCTGTCATCGGTGCAACAGCTACTACATCACTCGTTGGTGTTGGATCACCCATGTCGTCCACATTTACGGTTGCAGCATCGTTGGAAACATCTTTCGCTGGTGCTGTAGAAGCACCCGGTGAGAATTGAGCCAACGCCTCTGCGTCTCCTTCTTCTTCCTTGATACCAAATATCGTAGACATGATTGCACCCACGATAAAGGCCAAAATCATACCCCCAAAGGAATACCAGAAGGTTTGTCCGATCAGGGAAGGAAGTCCCGGGAGACCACCGTTACCCGCAAGCACATACGCTTTCGCGCCAAAAGCAAGGGCGAATCCGCCACCCACTGCACTACCAATCATGGCTGCGGCAAATGGTTTTTTGTATTTCATATTTACGCCGTACATAGCCGGCTCCGTTACACCCATGAGTGCGGTGAAGCTCGTTGACAATGCCACGGTTTTGAGTTTTTTATCTTTTGCCCGGAAGAATACGCCGAGTGTTGCACCAGCCTGACCCATATTGGAGATAAAGGTCAATGGCAAGAATTTATCAAAGCCCAGTGTAGCGATATTACTCAGGATGATCGGCACAAGTGCATAGTGCATTCCTGTCATAATAATGAGCGCCATCGCGCCGCCAAGAACAATACCTGCAATCAATCCGCCTTCATTCAGCAGCCAGTTGATACCGCCAGACAATCCGCTACCTACAAATGTACCCAATGGACCGATCGCAATCAGCGTTACCGGAACCATAACAAGTAAGGTAATCAGCGGCACAAGCAGCAGCTTGAGCGCAGCAGGGATAACGCGGTCAACCCATTTCTCAACATAGGACATCAACCATACAGCGAGTAAAATCGGGATAACCGATGAAGCATAACTTACAGCCGTAACCGGGATTCCCAAAAATCCAACCGATTCACCGCTAGATAACAATGCTGTCATGTCTGGATACATGAGTGCCGTACCTAGTGCAATCGCGACAAACGGGTTACTGCCGAATTTACGAGCAGCGCTGACTGCAATCAGTAAAGGGAGGTAGTGGAATACGCCGTCACCAATTGCTGAAAGAATACGATACGTATCCGTTCCAGCAGACATCCAACCTACGGACACAAATAGTGCAAGTAATCCCTTGAGCATACCTGCCGCAGTAATCGCTGGAAGCATCGGGGCAAAGACACCTGCGATTGTTTCAAAAATTTTCAGCACGACATTTTGTTTTTTATCCGACTTTGGTTCTTTGTTTTCTGTACTTTGCTGGATTGCCGGATTTTCCTTCACCATGGCATCGAATACTTTTGCCACATCATTACCAATAATGACTTGGAATTGATCGCCGGAAATATTCGTTCCCATGACCTTATCCAGTTTCTTGAGTGAGCCGTTATCGACTTTCTCGTTGTCTTTCAGATCAAAGCGCAAACGTGTGACGCAGTGATAAACTGAGTTAATATTGTTTGTTCCCCCAACGGCTTTAATGATTTCCTGCGCCGTTTCCTGATGTTTCATGATGTTTTCCTCCTCATTTTTCCAATAAAAAATACCCGAACGAATCTAGCGCATATGGATGGCGCCATCTCATTCGGGTATTGCCTGATTGAACAGTAACAAGCCCATAGGATATCCAGTTGTAATTTGATTCTATTGCGTGGACTTCTCGTCCCGCTTGGTTTTCATCAAACGTTCCAGATGGAGCGTTAGATATAACTGCTCAGAGTGAGTCATGTCATACTGATAGTTCTTATGGATAAAAGTCTCGATCTTGCCAATACATTTGAATGTCTCCGGATAGTTTTTCCGAACCACTTCATATAAATACTCCTCAGCATCATCATGTGAAGAATGGGTAATGACACGCTGACAGAAATATTTCAAATGGGTGATGAAGCGGAAATAATTGACGCTATCTTCATCCAATTCGACGTTGAAGTGATATTTGATGATATTCATGATCTCCTGCAACAGCTGCATCAGATGGGTGACATCGTTCATGGAATCATTGACTTCCGCATTGATGAAATGCAAGGCAATATTACAGATTTCATCTTTGGGAAACTCAATATCCAGTCTTTCCTTCAGCAAGGTCAGTGCTTCTCTGGCCACATCGTACTCCGCCTTATAGAAGTGCTGAACTTCCCAAGAAAGTGGATTACGAGTAATCATTCCTTTTTCCAAGCGTTGAACAGCAAAGTGAATGTGATCAGACAGCGAGACATAGATCCCGTCACTGATGGTTTTGTTCAATTGCGTTCGTGCCAGTGTCACAATATCATCTGTTGCCTGCAGAATCTCAATCGGCACTTCAGCTACGATGGATTTGAATTTCTCATAAATCGATGCATCCTGAAGACGAAATACCTTCTCAATCCGCTCTTCATCAATCTCATCGCCTGCTTTGAACTTAAATCCGATTCCCCGGCCGAGGATCAGTAGTTCCTGATTTTTGTCATCCACGGTACTGACAATATTGTTATTAAATATCTGTTTAATAATCATTATGGACCCACCTGGTTTTTTTTGAGGAATAAAAAAGGGCAAAACCAAAACAGAAATAATAAAATCATTTCCATAGTGGTTTTGCCCGCATTACCGGTAACAAGCCTCAGATATAATTTATCATAACCTGAAAACGGTGTCAACCCAAAAATAATACCGCTCTATTCCACTTTTTTAGATCATATGAAACATTTACCTTTTATGTTATGTTGAAATGCGATATACCCTTTGATATCTAATAATATGACCCAAACTAATCAGGAGGATTCACTTTGAAAAAAATCACTTCATTTACCGCCGTCATTGCTGCCATCTCGCTATTGTTATCAGCGCCGCCCACCTTGGCCGCAAAATCCAATGAACTCTCGTTAATAGAGAATTACATGTCCGCTGACCAGCTGGATCGGAAGACACAACAACTTTTGAGTGATGAACTAGTTAAACTCGTGGGGAAACAGAACATTCAATTCATCAAAATAGACACATCATTTGATCCGTGGGTCATTAACGGAACTATAGATGGAACTGGATTCGCAGATTTCACACAAAGATACGATCCTGATACAAATCATGTCGCGTCCACCCTTATCATGTATGATACCGCTGATCTCAATAAAGTCATGGATAATGCGCTGCGCCTGAAGCTTGATGCCTTCTTAAAAACATTTGAGGATGAAGATATCTTCATTAAAAGTGGTTTTTGGCGTTTCAAAGCCAATGATCAGGACCATGGACATTTACTCCAAAACTACTGGGTCATCTTTGGACCAAGTCAACAACTTTACATCGATGTGGACAAAGATAATCAAATGTCGGCAATTCTGCAATATAAAATCGATGATTCCTATGCCTGGATGACAAACATAGCACGAAATTCACTCAAAACACTTGGAATACCCTCAGTAAAAGCTTTTGATTACACCTTATTTACCGTAGAAGGAAAAGATATGTTATGGCAGTATAGGGATGACGACAATCTAAATTACGTACATATCGGCAGCAAGACCGGAAAGGTATGGAAAGTCACCAACGAATTAGGTATCGACTGGAAAAATGATGCTGATTTCAAAAAGTCTTTTGCTAAGCCCAAGCTCAGCAAAAACAAAGCACTATCTATCGCTGTACCTACAGTCAGATCTATATTTGGTATTGAGCTAAAAGGTTATTCCGTTCGTATCCAAGAGAACGAGTACACCTTCACGAAAAAAGGAGCCACGACGCTTATCGGTAAAATCAATACAAAAGGCGCATTTTATTCGTTTGAAGCCATTCCTTCAAAAGGGGTAAGAAACTAATTTACATAATAAAAAAACAGGCGGCTTGAAGCTCCGATTTCCGGGCATCGAGCCGTCTTATGTTAATATAAACTCCTTAATCAATCAGCATTCATCTAAATTTGCATAAGAAATACTCCGCGTTATGACGACAGTCGATTTGAGCTTGTCATCATACAGCGGAGCCAGTATCATCAATCTATGCTTGACGTGCTTATAAGGAGCCCTTCTCTCGAAGGCCTTTCATCATTGCTGGAAGGTCACATTAATCTGTACAATCTCCGAACGACTACTAGTACGAATTGGAGGTCCCCAGAATCCAAATCCTGACGTTACGATGGAGTGCATGGAGCCCTTTTGCAGATAACCCCAATCATTCTCGTAGATCGCTTGTGTAATGAACTGAGCCGGGGCAATCTGTCCACGGTGGGTGTGACCGGATACGACCAGATCTACATTGTTCTGCTCCGCAATATCCAGATCATACGGCTGGTGATCCATCATAAGTACAGGTTGGCTCAAGTCAGTACCTTGCATTAAAGTAGCTACTTCTGCACGATCCTTCTCTGTACGATCTTTCCGTCCAATGAGGGTGATCTTGTCATCCAGGACAATCTTGTCATCGTACAAAACTTGCATGTTGCTCTTCTCCAGCGCAGCAATCAGATCTTCAATCGGACCATCGAACTTATCGTGATTACCGAGTGAAGCATAGACGCCGTATGGAGCCTGAATGTCACTGATAATATCGGCAATTCCGCTATTGAGGTACATATCCAGATTGTCATCAATAATATCTCCAGGATACAGCACCAGATCCGGCTTCAGTGCATTAATTTCCTCCACCATGCGTTTGGCATGTGCAGGGCCAGATAGAAGTCCGAAGTGCATATCGGCAGCCATGACAATGTTGAGCTTGTCTACACCTTCTACTTTTTTATCAATCTGGATATTATATATTCTGACTACAGGGCTGTAAGCGTTGAAAATTCCGTAACCCAATGTGGACACTAACAGCACCAGCGTAACAACTCCCGCCCATTTCTGTGTGTGATGTCTTGGAATACGGGTTAATCTCAGCAACCACATCGTGAGGTGAACGACGGGCAGGATCAACAATAACAACGAGAAGATTGCCAGCCAGTAAGAACCGATGATACCAAGGAACGAAATGCTTCCAAATAATCGTGCCAAAATGAAGGAAACGGCAAGGAATACAAGCGCTATAATATAGAACCATCGAAATCTGGCGGACACAACTGGTTTCATCCAACTCCAACCGCTCCAACCTATGTAGAACACTAATAAACCGTATACGACCAAAAACAATATACCTGCTAATACAAACATGCCCGGTCTAACCTCCACGTCAATAAGTTGTATTCTGAATTTTCATCACAGACACAAGTCCGTCTGAACAAGTATAACGTAGTTGAAGGGTCAGTTCATCTGTTTGCCAAACCCAGATTCGTACATTTTATTACAATTTGATGATATTCAAATTCGAACCATTAACGAGAAAAAGCATTCCCGCTGCCGCCCTGAATAGCTAAATTCAAGGGCAACTGCAGGAATGCTATATTTTCGGAACTAAAATTACTCGTTTGTGTCCATCCACTGGAAGTGGAATGAACCTTCTTTGTCCACACGTTTGAATGTGTGAGCACCGAAGTAGTCACGTTGAGCTTGCAGCAAGTTTGCTGGCAAACGCTCTGTACGGTAGCTGTCGTAGTAAGACAGTGCGCTGGAGAATCCAGGTACTGGAATACCTTGTTTTACAGCAGCCGCTATAACTTCACGCCATGCACCTTGATAAGATTCAACGATGTTTTGGAAGTAAGGATCCAAGAGCAGGTTTTTGAGTTCTGCATCTTTGTCATATGCTTCTTTAATGTTTTGCAAGAACTGCGAACGGATGATGCAACCACCACGGAAGATCATGGCAATGTTACCGTATTTCAGATCCCAGCCGTATTCATCGGAAGCTGCACGCATTTGTGCAAATCCTTGTGCATAGGATACGATTTTACTTGCAAACAATGCTTTACGCACGTTCTCGATGAACGCTTTTTTGTCGCCGGAGAACGCTTCAGTCGCTGGTCCATTCAGGATTTTGCTAGCTGCTACACGCTCGTCCTTCATCGCAGAGAGGAAACGGGAGAATACGGATTCCGTAATCATGGACAATGGAACGCCGAGATCCAGCGCACTTTGGCTTGTCCATTTACCTGTTCCTTTTTGTCCAGCCGCGTCCAGAATAACGTCAACCATTGGTTTGCCTGTTTCTGGATCGTATTTGGAGAAAATATCTGCCGTGATTTCGATCAGGTAGCTGTCCAGCTCCCCTTGATTCCACTCGGTGAAGATCTCATGCAGCTCTTCAACGGAAACGTTCAATACGGATTTGAGCAAGTGATAAGCTTCACCAATCAACTGCATATCTCCGTACTCGATACCGTTATGCACCATTTTCACATAGTGTCCGGCACCGTCTGGTCCGATATATGTGCTGCAAGCGTCATCGCCAACTTTGGCAGAGATCGCTGTAAGGATCGGTTCTACCAACTGATAAGCACTTTCCTGACCGCCTGGCATGATTGCCGGGCCTTTCAGTGCGCCTTCTTCACCACCGGATACACCTGCTCCGATGAAGCGGAAACCTTTTTCTTCCAGTTCTTTACTGCGACGTTGTGTGTCAGGGAAGTAAGCATTACCTCCATCGATAATAATGTCGCCTTGATCCAGATGAGGAAGCAGTTGCTCGATCGTTGCATCTGTTGCTTTACCTGCTTGCACCATGATCAGAATTTTACGCGGAGACTCCAGGGATTCCACGAATTCTTCAATAGTGAACGCACCTGTCAGGTTTTTACCTTCTGCTTCTTTCAGAAGATCGTTCGTTTTCTCCGGGGAACGGTTAAATACCGATACCGAGAAACCTTTGCTTTCAATATTCAAAGCCAGGTTTTTACCCATTACTGCCAATCCAATAACACCAATCTGTTGTTTACTCATTATGTCCTCCCAATACTCCATTATTTATATAGTAAGTTGAAACGAATGAATGGTTATAGATTATTGTACTGTTTTTTTCCAGTCAGCTGCAAATTTGTCCATACCTTGATCTGTCAGCGGGTGTTTGGAGATCTGTTCAATGACGGAGAATGGAACAGTAGCAATATGTGCTCCAGCCATCGCTACACGTGTAACGTGATCCGGATGTCTTACAGAAGCCGCAATAATCTGTGCATCCAGGTTATGTGTACGGAACAATTCAGCAATTTTGGTAACCAATTGTACGCCATCCTCAGAGATATCATCAAGACGTCCCAGGAATGGGGATACATATGTCGCACCAGCACGAGCAGCCAGAAGCGCCTGGTTCACAGTGAAGATCAACGTTACGTTGGTTTTCACACCTTTTTTGGTCAAGTAACGGCAAGCTTCAAGTCCTGCTAGTGTCATCGGCAATTTGATCGTGATGTTTTTGTCGCTGTTGTTAATTTTGATCAACTCGTCTGCTTGCGCGATCATTTCTTCAGCAGTAAGGGCATCTGGTGTCACTTCCGCAGAAACGGACTCCACTTCAGGTACCAAACGCAAGATTTCTTCAATACGATCTTCGAATTTCACGCCTTCTTTGGCTACCAAAGATGGGTTTGTTGTTACGCCAGACAATACGCCGATTTTGTATGCTTTTTGGATATCTTCCACGTTAGCTGTATCGATAAAAAATTTCATGATTAAATTACCTCCAGATATATTTTTTATTTTGGTTTAGAGATTCGCATTAACCGCCAAGGGTATGCTATTTGTAACTACAGACTCCTGATCCGCCGGCTCATCAAACCACCAGTGGTGACCTTCTTCTTCAAGCATAACATCTGATTCAACCGGTCCATAGCTACCCGCAGGATACAGGTGAAGTGGCAACAGATTTTCCTGGAATGCATCCAGAATTGGCTGCACCCATGCCCATGACAATTCTACTTCATCCCAGTGGGCAAAGAAGGTTGGATCACCCAGCAAAGCATCACGAATCAGATTCTCATAAGCTTCCGCAAGGTCACCTTTGTCCGGAGAAAGATCAATATGAACCGGCTTGAATTCACCTTTATTCTCAGGATCACTTGCATTCAGTTGCAATGTCATGCTCTGATCCGGACTCATCTCAATGACAAGCAGGTTTGGCTTGGAACCCTTGTTTTTCAGCACATTAGTCTGTCCTGAAGGTTCTTTGAATTCAATCACGATACGTGTTGATTTCTCCTTCATTCTTTTACCCGTGCGAATGTAAAACGGAACACCACGCCAGAAGAAATCATCAATTTGCAATTTGGCAGCAATGAATGTGTCATTCATCGTATTCTCGGCTACACCCGGTTCAGCAGTATACGCATTTACCGGTTTACCTTGAATGTTGCCTTCTGCATACTGTCCACGGATGATGTTTGCGCCCACAGTTTGTTTTTGTAACGGCTGGATCGATTCCATAATGTGTTTTTTCTTCAATCCAACTTTTTCGGAAGTACTGTTGTATGGAAGCTGGATCGCCATCATCATGAGCAATTGCAACATATGATTCTGGAACATGTCTCGCACTGCACCAACATGATCATAATAGGATGCACGTTCTTCGACACCTACAGTCTCATTCGCCGTAATTTGCACATTGGAGATGTAACGGTTGTTCCATAACGCCTTCATGATTGGGTTACTCTGATGCAACGTCTCCAGACGCTGTACCATCGGTTTGCCCAAATAGTGGTCAATCCGATAAATCTCTTCCTCCGTGAACGATTCGCTTAATTTGCGATTAAGGTCTCTCGCAGACTGTAGATCGTGACCAAATGGCTTCTCGATAACGAGGCGTTTCCATCCCTCTGTGGAACCCAGTCCACTTTCTTGAATGTTCTCGGCAATCGGTTCAAAAAATTCCGGACCAACCGAGAGATAAAACAAGCGATTGGACGGAATGCCAAGTTCAGCTTCTCTTTGTTCAACTAATCCCAACAGCTTTATATAATCTTCCTTATGGCTTATATTCAATACACTGTAGCGGAAAGCTTTCACAAATGACTTCACAACTTCAGGATCAGCTTGGCGTCTGGAAAATTCATTTAATGATTTTTCCACTTGTGCCTGAAAGAATTCATCAGACCAATCTCTACGCCCCAGACCAATCAATGAGAAGGTTTCAGGAAGCTTCTGCTCAAGATATAAGTTATATAAGGCAGGATATATTTTTCTTTTGGCTAAATCGCCAGTTGCACCAAATAAAACAATGGTAGTTGGTTCCATCTTACCGTTCTCCTTCCAAGTAACTCTGGTTTCTTTGTTGTAGTTACACTATAATACGTTTTATAGCCATACAAGTAATTAATATATTTCACAGGAGCTATAGACCACATCTATGACTACAAATTACGAACTATATAAAGTCTTTTATTGGGCCGCCAAAACGGGAAGTTTGACACAGGCTGCGAAAGCACTGTATATCACTCAACCCAGCGTCAGTCATGCCATTAAGCAATTGGAAGAGAGCTTTGGTCTTACCTTGTTTTATCGAAATTCCAAGGGTGTAGCGCTGACACAGGAAGGTGCCAGTCTATACTCCTATATTGAACAATCCCAGATTCTGATCTCACTTGCAGAAGAAAAAATGGCCGCACTGAAGAATCTCGACAATGGTGAATTGAGAATTGGTGGCAGTGACTCCCTGTTCAAGCATTACATGTTGGCGTATCTAGAGGAATTTCACACCTTGTACCCTAATATCAAGCTACATCTGAGTCATGGAACTACGCCGGAAGTCATCACCTTTCTGAAAGAAGGCAAGATTGATCTTGGTGTTGTTCGGATGCCCATTGTTGATCCACAGCTAGAAGTCAGGGAAAGTATTCAGTTGAAGGACTGTTTTGTAGCTGGGGAACGTTATGCTCAGTTGAAGGGTAAAATCATGACACTTGAGATGCTTCTGGAGCATCAACTGATCCTCTTCTCCCGGAACAGCCGTGTTCGGATGGCTATAACTGAGTTGTTTAACAGCTATAATTACACGTTAAAACCTGAGATTGAGGTTGGTAGTGTTGATCTGTTGATTGAGTTTGCGCGTCGAGGACTGGGTATTTCCTATGTCACACGTGAATTTATCTCCAAAGAGCTGGAGGAAGGTTCTCTCTTCGAAATTCAGCTTGATGTCCCGCTCCCCCCTTCCCATGTGGGGATTATGACCAAACGCAATATGCCGATCTCTCTGGCAGCCAACCGGTTTATGGATCTCATTTTCAAATCCTGAGTGGTCACAATGTCAAAAGGTACAACAAAGAGCCCCACCGTCCAGTTATGGATGATGAGGCTTTTTGGCCTGTATAAAAATTTGTGCTTATCTAACGATTAAAGACTCACCAGATAGGACGCGTCCAATATAAGGGCAACCTTACCATTACCGAGGATCGTTGCTCCAGATAGATGGTTCATCGCTCCCAGATACGTACCGAGCGTCTTAATAACGACTTCCTGATTTCCTATAATCTCATCTACTGCGTAAGCTGCAATTTTATCAACGGAACGCACGATCACCAGTGGAATGGTCTTGGATTTGCGGTCTGTTCGTGGATAGTTGAGCCTGTCGCACAGTCGGTGAAAAGGTACAATTCGTCCATGATTCAGGATCGCTTGTTGCCCCTGGATCATCTGAATATTCTCAGGTGAAATTCGAACAATCTCAGCAACATTATACATCGGCAAGATCAGAACACGACCCGATACTTTGACTAACAGACCTTTAATAATCGCCAGTGTGAGCGGTAGACGAATCGTAAACGTGGTACCCACACCAACCTCCGTATCAATATCAATGATGCCGTTGAGTCGCCCGATCTGACTACGCACGATGTCCATTCCAACACCGCGTCCTGATACTTCACTGACAGAAGAAGCCGTCGAGAAGCCAGGTTCAAATATGAGGTGGACAGCTTCCTGTGTTGTTAGGCGTGCAGCCTGTTCCTCACTAATGATGCCCTTGCCCAAGGCGGAAGCTTTAATCTTCTCACCATCGATACCTTTGCCATCATCCGAATAACGAATGACAACATGATTTTCTTCATGAAACGAAGTTAATGTAATACGTCCTTTGGACGGCTTACCGTTCTCCGCCCGAATCTCTGCACTTTCAATGCCATGATCTGCACTGTTGCGGATGAGATGGATCAGCGGGTCACTCAGTTCTTCAATAATCATCCGGTCAAGCTCAGTCTCTCCACCTTGAATAACCAGTTCCAGATCCTTACCCAGCTTCTGTGATAGGTCACGAACCAATCTCGGGAAGCGACTGAATAGTTGATCAATGGGTAACATCCGTGTCTTCATTACACCTTCTTGGAGTTCCTTGATTACCCTGCCCATATGATCGGATACACCACTAATACTCCGGATGAGTGTTGAAGACTCCTTACGCGCACCCGATCCACTCAGATCTGCAAGGGATGTCTGATCAATTAACAGTTCACCGACCAAATTCATCAAATGGTCCAGACGTTCAACACTCACACGAACTGTAGGTTGAGCAGCTTTCACTTTCTCATCCGGCCCAGTTGTATTCACGGTAGGAAAGCTTTGTTTCGTTTGCTCTGTTTCAGAGATTAATTCAAGTGGTGCAGACGTCGCTGCAACCTCATTGGATTCCAGCAGATATGGATCAATCTCCAGCATATGAATATCCGAGTCTGAAGACAGCTCTGCCTTAAGCTGCTGTTGGTCATTCGACGTTGCTACGATGATGATGAACTGACCATAATGATCATCTTCATTCTGTGCGCCCGGCTGACTCTCCATGAGCGAAGTAGCGACAACCGTACCACAGATGTCCTCAATGCGTTGTCGTAAAATATGATATCTGGCCGCTTTCATCATGCACTTCTGCTCCAGCACAACATGAACGGACAATAACTGCTTCCCTGACACAATAGCTACCTGTGCCATAATCGATTCTGCTGGTTGCAATTGAGGTATTATAAGTTTTCCGACTACTGCCGGAGTCTGAATTAAATCCTTTATTTCTCTTACTACTGCTCGAAAATCTGCATAGGCTTCCCCACGAATGTACTGATCCCGAAGTACCTTCATGGCGTCCAAAGAGCGGAACAACGTATCAATTAGCTCCGAAGTCATCTCCGGTTTTTTCTCCCGGACCCATTCAAGAGCATACTCCACTTCATGCGTGAGGTCGCTTAATTCACGGAAATCCATTGTGGATGCCGATCCCTTGATAGTATGGGCTGCCCGAAACAGCGTCTGAACCAGTTCTACAGATGGCGAAAGCTCCAATGCCAATAAAGACTGATCCATACGTTCCAGTTGATCATTCAGTTCTTCGATAAAGATGTCACGGTAGGCAGACAAATCCATCATTCGTGTATTCCTCCCTAACCGCCCAATATTTCGTCCAGTTTCAAAATGCCCACAAGCTTGTCTTCCTGTTGACCCACACCATGGAATAAACCTTCACGGTTACGACCATATCCGCCGGTTGGCGGATGTATTTCGGAATATGTGGTTACCTTGTTCACACGATCCACGATCAAGCCAATATATTCTTCCTGATGTCGAACTACGATAATACGCGTTGCTCTGGTGTCCGGTTCATCCGGCATACCCAGCAGGTTCCGCAGACTCATCACACATACAACCTTGCCACGCAGATTAACTACCCCTTTGATCTCTGGACGGCTAAATGGAATATCTGTAATGCTAAGCATTTTAATAATTTCGTGAATTTCTTCGATTCGAATGGCGCAAGTCTCTGCACCTACAGACAGTTCAATATATTGTTCCTTCTGAAGTGAAGACATCGATTCACCCTCAATCCAATTTTATTAATTTGTTTTGAAGGCAGCTGCCGAATTCGCCAGTTCTTCCGCAAGATGTGCCAAAGACTGGCATGTTGCCGCTGTCTCTTCAGACGCTGCAGCGGATTCCTCACTGGAAGCCGAGATGGATTCAACAGAGCTCATCACCTCTGCGGCTTGGGCTGCTTCTTCTTCACATGCAGCAGCAATTTCGTTTACTTTCTGTGAAGAGTTATTGACCATATCAATGATCTGATCAAACGCCTGTCCAGTCATGGAAGACTGCTCAACACTGGCTGCTACAGCCTGTACACTTTGTCTCGTATTTTCCTGCATTGCTTTGATGATGGCTGTAATTTCTTTGGTCGCCTCGCCACTTCGTTCGGCAAGTTTCCGGACTTCATCTGCTACTACAGCGAATCCTCGTCCTTGTTCTCCGGCACGTGCCGCTTCAATTGCAGCATTCAGTGCGAGCAGATTGGTCTGCTCAGCGATATCGTCAATCACTTCAATGATGTCACCGATTTTACGAGAATCATCTTCAAGCTTGGTCATTTTTGTATTAACAGCTTGCATACCTTCCAATGAAGTCTGTACAACAAGTCCACCTTCACGGGCAGTCTTCACCGTATCGTTGGACAGTTCAGCCGCTTCTTCCGCACTTGCAGCGACGGAGTTAATGGCAAGTGAAAGCTCCTTGAACAATTCGGAGATATTTCCCGCCTCACTGGATTGGCTTGTGCTGGTGCTCGCAATTTCCTGTGTGCTGGCTGAGATCTGTTCCGAAGAAGCAGCAACACTTTGGGAGTTCATCACGATATTGTTAATTAACTCTTTCAGATTATCGACCATCCGATTCAGTGCCGCGGCTAGTTGACCCACTTCATCTTTGCTGGAGATGTCTGACTTAAGTGTCAGATTTCCGTTGGCAACTTCTGTAGCTAGACCCAGCATGGCCATGAGTGGCTTCGAAATGGAGCGAGAGATGATATATCCAATGAGAATACTGAAGAGTACGGACAGAACCACAAGAATTATCGTTACTTTAAATGCTTGTGAATAGGCAGCCTGAGATTGTATATTCGCCTGTTCAGCCATACTTTCATTAAGGTCGATCAAATTGGTAAGGAGTTCTACAATCCTGTCTCCTTGTGGTTTAAGCTCAGATTTAAGGAAGGTATTAAAGGCACTTTGATCATCTGCGACAGCCAGATTAGTTGCTCGTTCAAACATTGTTAAATATCCTGGATATTCCGCATCAAAATTACGGAGTAACTCTATTTCTTCAGGGGTTGTTGCAAGCGGACGATAGATGGTCAGGCGATCATTCACACTCTGACGGATCGAAGCGATGTTCTCCGTGATCCGAGTTTTTTCGGTTTCAACGGTTTCGAAGCTCAAATCACGCACGTTCACACGCATTCTTTGATAATCAATCTGAGCAGATGATAATTCTTTGACAGAGATTAGATTGTTGTTATACATCTCTTGCATTCGTTCATTC
Organism: Paenibacillus sp. FSL K6-1122; assembly: GCF_037977015.1. Taxonomy (NCBI): domain Bacteria; kingdom Bacillati; phylum Bacillota; class Bacilli; order Caryophanales; family Paenibacillaceae; genus Paenibacillus; species Paenibacillus sp. FSL K6-1122. The sequence goes on from NZ_CP150272.1 coordinate 4,343,425, forward strand.
GTACTTCTCAATGTTACTACAGAGTAGACGCCAAGCGCCGCAAGGATTATCGACACAACTAAAAACGCTGAGATAATCTTTGTTGCTGTTTTCAAATTTCCAAACCACTTCATGTAATCTCCTCCTAGGCATCGTAGTGTCCAGTTATGTATATAACGCTTGGTAAACCCTTCTCCTGGTCGCGCTCCAGACAACTTACGATCTATTTCGACATAAATATATTAAAACTGAATAGGAGATTTTTATTTCTATAAATTTGCACTATTATGAATTTTTATTTCAGATATAAAGAATCTTCTTTTTAAAATAATTTATACTTTTTACCTATTTAATTTCTTTTTACATTTACATATATACGTATAATCAACATTCTGCATTGAATTACACATCCATCTCCATACAAAATTTCATGTGACATGATCTTCTTTTATTTATACAAGAAGTTATATAGTTCTTACGTCTAACAAATATCATTTTCCACACAAAAAATTATGTATTTTTTCTGTACACACTCAACATTTCAAGACCTAAGTCTAATAAATGATTACTTATACTGAGTCCATTTTCCCAAAAAAAAAAAAAAAAAAAAAAAAAAAAAAACAAACCCGAATCAACAAAGTTTGGTTTTGAAGCGAAAAAATACACTTCAAATTAACATAAAACCCGTTTAAAACTAATTACTTATGTGTTATATAACTGCTCCAGTTCAATTAAGCGATCCTTAATCCTGTGCGGAATAATACCAAACAGATTATCCCACGTCATGAACATCTCCGGTTTTAGTAAATATTCTTCGAACTCCATGGTAGGTACAAACGCTTTGGTCTGCAGATAACGCTCCACCTGAGCATCGATCTGTTCATTCGTTTCAAAATAATCTTGAAACAACTCATTCACAAGTAGCCCATCACATCCAGCTTCGGCACCTGCTGCACTATACAGGTTTGGCAATAACTCAAATACAACCGGAAGTGGTGAGAAAGCATGTTTGCCAGGCTGTGAGTACAGACATACATGATGTCCAACCACATTGACCCGTTCCTTCAATAATCCGCGCAACACCTTCCCATGAAAGCTGGCTTCACAGTCTACTACCTCTCCGTCATGACCCACATAAACCCATACATGCTCCATTTCATACAGATGTCCAATCTCATAATCCCACCAGATTGCATATTCAATTACATATTGTACTACCTCGGTCGGAAACTTAATGTCCCTTCTGAACGATGGTGAAGACCCAGATTGATGCAACACAGAAATGCCAACAAAATCAGGATAAAAGGGTTCGGCTCTGTCAAACATCAAAATAGGTGCATAACTCATTGCAGTTTCAAGCGTTTTCATTTCTGACATGTTCATTCATGAGTCCTCCGTTTTTGTTGGATGTTCATACTATACTAACAGAGAACGTAACCCACTGACTCAGGCATTTTGAATTTTTTCTAATATAATACCAACCCCTCCATGGACTTCATACGATTATTACATCGACACATCAAAAAGCCTGCAACTGATATTCTCCAGTTACAGGCTGTGTACTTTGATAATAAATAAGGAATCTTGACTTAAGATTTCAGCTTATTGGATGGTGACACGGACGTCTTGGAAGGTGAAGTCGATTGATCAGAAACCTGCGTATCACACCCTATTGGAGGGCCCAGAATCGCATCATTTTTAATGGAAGCAACAGCTCTCGTATATGCCTCTTCATCCAAACAGTACGCGCGGTGAGCCACCTCCGGCGGTGTAGCTGCCAAGAAATCCGCTCCAAACACAATATCAGGCGTTGGTTGATCAAAGATTGTTAAGACATATACATCATCTGTCTCAGCGACAAACCAGTGAAACCAGCCTTTCGGAAATACCACAACCTGACCTGGTTTCAGACGATATGTCAATCGTTCACGCGTAAACGGATTAAAGACTGACGCTGTAATTTCACCGGTGATGACCACAACCATCTCCGTGACATTGGTGTGCCAGTGTGGCTGCACAATGATTCCTTTGCTTAAGTACACGTTGAAGAACCCATTTGCAATGGTCGGCAGCTGTTCTCCAAACAACTGGGTTACATAGTTGCGTGAATCCCTCTGATAATTGACAACCGCATTGGAATCGGCTGCCAGCGGAACATTCGGGGCTTGTAAAATCGGATTCATCATACGATCATTTCTCCTCCTTGGGCATACATCTCATTGTTGTACTGTATGCCGGAGAATAGAAAGATAATACCGTTGACACATGTTATATATTGTTTTTAATCCTGAACTTTAGGTTTCTTAGAATCTTGTATAAACAAACTAGACTTGACCAGGGAATCTGCCTCCGGCTGCAATGCCTTGGGGAGATATGTGATCTATCTGGTTCATCTCATCATCCGTAAGCGAAACCTGTAGCGCCCCTAAGTTCTCGTGAACTCTTTCCAGATTGCGAGTCCCCGGGATCGGAACGATATGTTCTCCCTTTCCAAGCAACCAAGCCAGAGCAAGTTGAGAGACCGTACACCCTTTTTGCTTAGCCATCTCTTGGATCAATCCAACAACCTCCAGATTTTTCTGAAAGTTCTCACCTTGGAAACGCGGATAGTGACGACGATAATCATCTTCCGGCAGATCGTCTATAGAACGGATCTGACCTGTCAGGAAGCCCCGCCCCAAAGGGCTGTATGGAACCAAGCCAATGTTCAATTCATGCAGGACAGGCATAATCTCATCCTCAAGCTCTCGACTCCATAATGAATATTCGGTCTGCAATGCTGTAATCGGATGAACAGCATCTGCACGCCGAATGATCTCCACTGGCGCTTCGGACAAACCAATATATCGAATCTTCCCCTGTTGAACCAGATCGGCAAGTGTGCCTATGGTCTCTTCAATGGGTGTATTCGGATCAGGACGATGTTGATAATACAGATCGATATAATCCATTCCCAGGTTGTAGAGACTTGCATCTACTGATTTTTTGATGTAGGCCGGATCTCCCTTGGGGCCCTGCGTGTGTGTTATACCAAATTTGGTGGCAACGATTGCTTTGGATCTTCGACCTTGAAGCGCGCGTCCAAGCAGTTTTTCATTCCCACCAAATCGCTGTTTTTCATACGCTCCGTACAGATCCGCCGTATCAAACATGGTGACTCCTGCATCCAGCGCACCCTGAATGGTATGTACAGATTCGTCATTATCCGGCATCATCATCACACCCAGGCCGAGCGCAGATATTCGTAATTTATCATTTCCCAGTGTTCTTGTTTTGAGCATGAGGCTCCCTCTTTTCATCTTGAAATAGAAACGTTAACTAGATACGTATGAACTTGAGTTCATTCTATTTCACTTCCGAGACCCCAACCACACTCTGTTTATGCTAGTAAAGAAATTACCAGTTTGATTAACTTTCTATATGGCAACAGGAACGTAAATACAACAATGAATGCCTGATTGGCTGTTCAGATTATTCATGGAAAAGATATCGTATGCATGCACAACGCCATCTGCCCGATCCGTCGTTTCAAGCAGGACACGATTGACTTGTTTGAATTCAACTTGGTGCAGGTTCCAGATCGTTCGGAAGTCTACACTTTCTTCACTCAATTGTTTCACGATTCTGCTGAATTCGGGGTCACTCGGATACTTATCATAATACGTACGGAATACGGCTACCGAGTGCCGCGCGAATTCCTCCCAGTTGTGCATACGCTCCCTGAGCGCTGTATCCAGAAATAAAATCCGCATCATTAAACGCTCATTCACATTCATCGACGAGAAGTTGAAGAGGTTCGTGTCTGCAGCTTCATTCCAGGCAAGTACCTCAGAACGTTCATTGGTAATAAAGGAAGGATGAGTCAACTGGCCAATAATACTCTGCCACCCTGGCTCCAGTTGCGAATACGAAGCAAGGAATTCATGTTCCGTATTAGGGTCCCATAAGTCAAATAGATGACTCTTCTCTTCCAGGGTTAAACGGAGCGCATCCGCTATACTCTGCATCACTTCTCGTGAAGCCGCCAACTCCCTACCCTGTTCGAGCCACGTGTAATACGTCGCACTGACACCAGCCAATACCGCTACTTCTTCCCGCCGTAGACCGGGTGTTCTTCGCTGTCCATAAGATCCTGACAATCCAACCTGTTCCGGTTGAATGCGGCTTCTCCGTGATTTCAAGAACTCACCCAGTTTTTTGTTACGGCTCATACTTGTATCCATAGACATCGTTCCTTTTTATAAAAGTATTCAAGCCTATTCGGCTCTATCCCAAAATGGTAGTCTCTGAATGACTTTGATATAATTCATCTATTATTAGTTCTGCAGAATACTTGGTTTACAAGTAGCTTAGCATCGATTGATGCAGAACGAAAGGAGCATAACATGATCCCCAATGTTGGAGATGTGTACTGCGTGTATGTCGAAAAATTACAACAATATACAGCCTGTCAGGTAACTGGACTGAAAGAAACGGAGGGTAAAACTTCCAACACGCTTGCCTCGGTCCTTCAGTTGGATTGGACTGGTGATCAACTGCCTAATGAAATGCAGCTTCATCAGATGAAACCGTTGATCTGTAATTTCTATTTCTGGCATGATCGACTTGCCCATAGTTTCGTGAGTGCTAATGTTCCTTCACAGTATGTGCTTGCAGGCAATATCCCTCCTCTCTACACAGAGGAAACAAATACGTATGGCGGAGGCTGGCCGATCGGAGAAAGTCTCTATCTCCAGCGTGAATGGGAAGGTATCGATGCGATCCGAAGAGCGCAGTTCAAACAAGCTGCGGATGATGACAAAGAAGTCATGGTTGGCGATCGTGTAATGCGGCGCAGTACGAGTACACTCCGCGATTTCAGCCCTAGATCTTCTAAAGATGTAGCCGAACTCGCAAAACTACCTTGTCTGACACATATTGAAATGGATGGATATACGGAATCGATCTTTACATTTATAGAAGACAACCCGTTCATTAATGAACTTCATATCATAGATCATGGTCAAACGATGCTGGATATCAGCAACAGTCATCTGACCAAACTTATTGTGGATGTCAGCGGGTTGAAGGAGTTAATTTTGAACACAAAGATGAAAAGTCTGAATTTCACAGGTGAGCTGTCTCCTGATCTGCGTATCGCGGCTTATGAAGAGGGTAAATGCATCACTCTCAATGTTCCATCGGGCCTGCCACAGGTTACGGGTATCTCGCGACTTGAAGGTCTGTATATCAGAGATATCACGGAACTCAATCTGGAGCCACTTATGCAGTATTATCCTGAGCTTTCAGAGTTACGATTGTGGGGTAAACCCGGCAATGTATCCCATATAGAGTCGATTCAGCATTTGGCAAATTTGCAAACCTTCACTACATATGACCTGTTCGGCTTCAAAGGTGAACAATTCCCTGATCCAGAGCAACTTCCAAAATTGGCTACGCTGTGGCTAACCAGCCTGCCTGCCGATGCAGCCAAATCGATCAAAACAAGATATAAAAAATTCGCTGCTGCCGGACTTGATATGGAAATCACCAAAGCACGCAAACCCGAATGGCTTGCGGAGAACCTGAACAATCCGTTTCGGGATTGGGATGGGCGGGACCACATCAAGGCAGCACACGCCAAAAAAGCAGCTCAATTGTACAAGCAGTGCTTGAAGGAAATCCGTCAGTTAAGTCAAGATTTTAATAATCAAGAAGCTGTGCACAAACAGCTCGTCTCCATGGTTGAGAACTACACACAGACCTTCAACAAGATGGATGCCAAGACCGGATTTATTGAAACTGTTGAGCGGGAAGAGATTTATGTTGTTCTAACGGAGTTGCTGGATCAATTACAGCAGCATTTGGAACTGCGTCAAGATGATTTGATTAAGGTTAATCACGAGGAATTATATGAGGTATTTGATCGTTTGAGGGATTTTTAGTTCACCAATAAACCGTTGTTTACGGAAAAAGGGTCCTGTTATGAACATGGCAAGACCCTTTTTTGCATGAATAGAATTTCTTGCACTCTATTTTCAAAAAGACGACGTGACTCGGGCAGAACTTTGGGTCGCTCGATCCTATGATAAGCCACACAAATTCAAGTAATTCAGGATCGATGCGGTATCATCAATGGAGGTGCGCAAGGCGATGTAACCGTCAGGACGAATCAATACAAGTTCTTTACTTGCGACATCGTAAACTCGATAGGCATTCCCTGCAGTGTCTATTATGCCTTCCGCCCCCTCCACCTTCGATGGCAGAATATAATGCAAATGGAGTGCATCGTTCGTGAAGTTCTTCAGAGAAGGATCAATGTAGTTTGCAAAAGCCAAAAGCGTCCAGTGTGGGCCGCGCAAGAGGTCAAAGACACTTCCTGCAAACCCGGTGCCTTGTAGTCCAGTAGCATTAGGAGCACGATCTCCAGGAAGTAAACGGGTAGCATTTGTTCGAGCAGACGGATGGGTAAGCGAACTTGAACGATAGGAAATGAGAAGCCCGCTCGTCAGATCGTCGGATATGATGCTCAAGGATTGGGACAACCCTCCGCCTTCAGTCGCCGTTCTTATAACGCCTCCCATTTTCTTTGTGCTGTCTTTGAGCACGGCCTGAGCCACTGGGCGGCGCTCCTCATCGTAGGTGTCGAGTAAGGCGGTGTCTGCTCCGCGTATGACAGCCGCCAGCTTCCAGCCGAGGTTGTATGCGTCCTGTATTCCCGTATTCATGCCTTGACCACCGGCCGGCGAATGAACATGAGCCGCATCACCGGCAAGGAAAACCCGGTTGTTTCGGTAACATTCAACCATACGAACGTTGACCCGGTAGATGGACAACCAAGAAGCATCCGTAAGCCGAACACGTCCGGACCCGGCACGACGGTCAAACATGGCTTGATACGCCTCTAGCGACGGCTGCTCTGGTTCATCGATGGCTGCCGGAATTGTAGCCTGCAGTTGCCAAATATCGGATTTTGGCAGCGGCGTCACCCCGATCATCCCCTCCGAAGAAGTCCAGATATGGATATGGTCACGATCTAACCCTTCCAATCCTACATCGCCAAGATACCATCGCTCATGATCATGTGTTTCCCCAACCAACGGTAAGTGTATAAATTTGCGTATATTGCTTTTGCCCCCGTCAGCGCCGACTACATAACGAGCACGAATTTGCTCTTCTCCTTGTGGTGTATTCACCGTTACCGATACACCATCCACATCCTGAACAAGCCCTACAGCTTCCATGCCCAACTCAACTTGACCGCCAAATACTGCATATCGGTCGCGCAACGCTTTTTCCACATCAAATTGAGCAATCCAGACCGGATCACGATAGGGTGTCTCAAGTTCGGCGCTGGCTGCAACGGTAATAGTCGGCTTGTCCACACTTCTGCCATCTGCGGTATAATAACGAACAGGCAAGTCCACAACACCTGTATCAACAATGTAGTGAACGGCTTCCAAATCATCGATGACTTCAAGCGAGCGAGGTTGGATTCCTTTGGCGCGAGATGCAACGTTATACACGGTGTTTCGTTCAATAATACGATGGTTGACGTTTCGACGGGCAAGGTCGCAGGCAAGTGTAAGCCCTGTGGGTCCGGCCCCGACAATGAGAACATCAACAACAGACGGTATGGTATTCATGAATAAAAACCTCCTTGATCATTGATTTGATGCGCTACATTTGTTACACTACACCGTACAGTGTAGCTTGTAAAGCAGGACTCTAATCAATTTGTAAAATACACATATAAGGGGGAAAACGTAAGAATGGATCATACGGAAAACAAGAAAATCCGCAAAGGCTCTTCAGACAAACGAGCTAATATTATTGCGGCGGCACGAGAGCTATTTCTTTCAGACGGGTTTGATCGTTCCAGCGTCGATGCGGTCGCAACTAAAGCGGGAGTTTCCAAACGGACAGTTTATGATTATTATGGCGACAAACAGAACCTACTGCTTGCCGTTGTTGAAGAATCCAGTTCGGCGGTTCTGGTCATGATTGAGCAAGGGATTTCAGACCACCTCTGGAAATTCGAAGATCTTGAGCAGGCGCTCATCTTATTTTGTGAGCAAATCGTAGCTTCTGCAAACGGTTCGGCAGATTACAAGGCTTTGATGCGTCTGGTTATGGTGGAAGCTGCCAACCTGCCAGACTCGTTTTTTGAAAGGCTGGATAACGCAACTGAAGAGGGAATTATCATGAGGTTTACAGCGTTTGGACAAAACGGACTGCTCGATGTGATTGATCCTAAAATGGCTGCAAAGCACTTCGCTGCATTAACGTTTTTATTGGTATTTAATCAATCGGGAAAAATCGAGACATTAGATGAGGAACAAACTAAACATATCATCACTGAAGGCGTACGCGTCTTTCTTTGCGCTTATGCCCCACAACGTAAGTCTTAAAATCGCCATTGTAAACGCAAAAACGGAACGAAGCATGCTGATACCCTGCTTCGTTCCGCCCATCTTTTAATCTTCGTCCCATTTCGTTAGTGATCTTGCTCTAATCTAAAGCAGCCCTTCATTGAATGGAAAAAACTTCTTTTTTCAATGATTCTTCTGGCGTCTGCCCTATCACATCACTGTGAAAATAATCGCGGATAACGCCATCTTGAAGATAGTTGGCGATCGACACCATAATCATCCCTTGATCCAGTGCCAGATAAGCTTTTGCAAGTTCTCCTGTTTCAACATTGACTGAGTCATAGAACCCATATTTGCCAAACATTTTGAAGTTCTTTAAAGCTTTAATGTTCTTTCGAACTGCTTCAGGGGCATAATCCAGAGCAAGGAATGTTGCGTGTGCTGTTACCGTTGCTCCATCTTTGTAACCTGAGGTACCTAACGGTGTTGCTGCAAACTCACTGTAACCTGTCGGAGTGGCAGAAGGTGAGAAGCCCCATGCGGCGTACCCTTTTTCTTTGGCGTATTCGATCTGCAATTCGACATGACGCTGGTTGTTCAATCCCAAAGCTTGAGTACCCAGGTCTTTTTCCTTTATGACCATACCGGGCATAAGAGCTTCAAACATACTACCTCCCCAGCTTGGCACGAACTTTTTATCCTTGTATACATAACTTCCTTCAAACACATCCACTCCATCGTACTTAACGGATTTGCCTTGAGGAATCTGAGCTTGCCAATCCCATTCTTGAGGTAATGTGCGATACATCTTCCACCAATGATCTTGAGGAACGTCACCTTTCCCAATAGCAATATAGCTGCCTACACGTGGTTCCGTATAAAACATCCCATAATGGTGGTCCGTCAGCGCGCCTTTAGCCACATCATAACCGCCGCGGAATTGGCCGACTTCAGGATCATATAGCGGAGTATAATTCATATTTGTAACCAACTTGCTTGTTTCCCCATGAAGTTCTTCATAGGCTTGCCCAACAACAATTAAACCAGCGGATAACCAGCCATTATCGACTTGGGAAATAAATTGGCCCCAATCTTTCTTCACTGATCCGTCATCCGTGTTATACCAGTTATAAAATAGGCCGTTCCACTTTTCTAACTTTTCGAGGGAATTTATTGTTGTTTGCAGGCGATGTACAGCTTCTTTCTTAGAAATAATGCCCAATTGTTGCGCTGAAACGGTACTCATCATATACATTGCGATGTTTGTGGGCGAGGTACGTTTAGCTTCTTCTATCCCGTTTTCAGTGTGCCGTACTTCATCGTAAGTCAAGCCAGTATTCTGATCCGTATAGTCCTCAAAAAACGTATAGGTCTTATATGCAATCGCTTTCAATTCTGTTCGAAATCCAATTAAATTGCTTGAGTCACCTGCTGAAGCCATAGGAGTTAAAGCTAGATTAGCTAACAGACAAAAAGTTAAAATGAAGCTGAATTGTTTTACTTTTTTCATGATTTTCTCCCTTCAAATGGATTCGAAACGTTTCGTATATATGTTATCATAATTTTCCCATTTCCGTAAACAAGAAAATAGAACGCTTACAAATACTGAATATAATGTGGCTTAATTATAAGTGTGAAATTCGAAACGTTTCATTAAAGGGACTACATTAAGGCAACTCACGTGGAATTATATGACGATTTGATCGTTTAAGGGTCTTTTAGAGATTCTAAATTGTGGAGATTAAAAGCCCGACTCCATAGGAATCAGGCTTAACCCTTCACGTATCCATTCTGAACCATTCTAATTTGCTACAACTGTTGTTCCGCAATACTCGCAGTCCGTTGATTGCTTAGGAAGCACTTTTGCCTTCGCCCCACACCCCGGGCAACTCACTGAAACAGGCCTTTGTGGCTCTTCAACTTTTTCATCGGCTTTCTCTTCAGTGTTTTCCTTATCTGAAAAATTGATCTCTGTATAGTTAATTGTATTATGACTACTGTAACTCACGGTGTTGCTATTGTAACTTGAATAAGTATGCGGATTCGCATTTTCGCGATCAAGATGACCTCCATAGTCTCCCCCATAAAACTTTCGTTCAGGGACACGCTTTTTCTTAACACGTTTTTTCCTAAGCAATTTAATACCAAAAAACAAAAATAAAAATTCAATAATAATAACTCCAATTATGCCAAATAGATCCCCACTTTTGTGATTGTCTGCATTGAAAAAAGCAATGGGTGTGCCAATTGCATACACCATAAAAATGAGCCCGAAAAACTTCCTCAATTTGATTCCTCCCAAACAAACTCTACGCCTAACCGACACACTACAAGTATCCGTCCGCTAAAACTGTTAAAGTCTATTTATGTTAGCTACGACTAAGAGATCCTCATTGTCGTTCCACAATACTCACAATCCGCAGACAAAGTAGGATATACCTTTACCTTGGCCCCACACCCTGAACAATTCACGGATACAGATTCTTGAGGTTCATCTTCTCTATCTTCATATTTCTCATTATGCTGATCTTCGTAATATTGATTATCATTAGAATTGTGATGGTATTGATCAGTGTTAGAACGAGATTTAGGTCGACCACACATTTTAATGCCCGTAACAAGTACGATAACTCCAGGGATAAAAAGAATTATCGTACTGATAATGGCTGTTTCTGTTCCCTCGGATATTAATATTAAAGATAACAAGATCGTCAGAGACGAAAGGATAATGAATATAATTCCAAAAAATCTTTTCACGGCATTTCCTCCAGCAATTTATGATTTGCTTGTCATGATCTGTTGATTGCGCTCTTTCAAACGGAACTTTAACTGGGATAGTTGCGAAGCAAAACGTTCACTATTTACCAATTCCCCTGCTTCGTACTGATTTGTAAGCTCACTGTTCATCAATTCAATGTCCAGCAAGATCTGGCGGTCATTTTTCTCAAGGGAATCCGGAGTGATTGGGTCACTATACTTTACAAGTTCAATTAATGATTGAACGGTTTTGCGCTCTTCTTCCACAGTTAGGACGGGATGTTGCACCATGGTATGAAGCAATTGTTGTAAAGCTTTTTCGATTAATTCTAAGTTTGCGATTTTTGTATGTTCATCTGTTTCATGACGGCGCGCACTTTGAATATAGATCATAATGATTCCGCACAAAATAATTGCGATCGCAATCGTTAACGTGTGTAACAATACGAACCAGCGAAGCGCATGATCTGCTGAACCTGTTAACAACGTGTAGATCATCACACAAATCAGATAAATACCTAATACTACACCTAAAGCTGTGTAACCTGGAACAAACCGTTTAAACCGATCCATATTTTGCATGATGAACCGCGCGTAGATCCAAATAGCCGTAATCGCTACATAAGAAGCAACGAGATTCATCCAAAAAGAAAACGACAGAAGCGCATGATTAAACAGCGTAAAAGAAACGATTGATGATACTAACATGCATATTAAATAGACGACATCCAAAATCAAGAGATTGCTCCGTTTGACCATCACTATGCCTGTCCTCCTTCTTGCAGATTGTTTCCGCAATCGAGACAGAACTTCTGGCCGGGTTTTACTTCATGTTGGCACCGACTACATTTCAAGCTTAAACTTGTGCCACAGTTGCCACAGAATTTTGTATGACCGGAATTCATATGGTTACAATTTGGGCATGGGCTAGGCATCGGTTGATGACATTGAATGCATTCCAATGCGTTCTCCGCATTATCCGCCCCACATGAAGGACATGCATAGTATTTGTCACCACAGTTAGGACAGAATTTGGTTCCCTTTGGCAAGGCATGTCCACAATTGTTGCAATCTGTTGTTGCTACCGATTTGTCGGCTAATGAATTGCCACATTTGCTGCAAAAAGAGCTGTTCTCCTGATTCGGATGATGACACTGCTTACATATACTTACTGCAGGCGTTTCCTTCGTAGACATCACTTTAGACATCTGGGACATCTCGCTACTGAAAGAACCACCCAGACCAACCCCCATGCCCATACCAAGCCCTGCGCCCATGATGTCTGACTGCATGCTTCCTTCATTCTTCGCTGCACCTTCAAGCGTATCAAACGAACGTTCTTGCTGATATGTGTAGCCAATGATATCCATCTCAGCTTTGCGTGCCAACGCTTCTCTTAATCGAATGACGGAAGGATCTTCTTCGGGCAGATTGACATTGTGAATATACAGGTTGATTAACTCAATACCAAATTCTTCAAAAGTAGAAGCTATCGTATCTGCAAAATGTCGTGATATCTCGGCGATATATGCATTGATCTCCAAAACACTTACTTTTCTATGTATTAGATATGATGACAACATGGAGTTAATATTCATGATGATCAGCCCGCGGAAGTAATTAATCATATTAGCTTGGTTAAACTCAGGCAGTGTTCCCACAAGCTTGACCAAAAATTTTCGTGAATCCGAAATTTTAATTCCCATTTGTCCGAATGTTCTCACGGGAACAATAATATTATACTTGGGATCCTGGATCTGAATCGGATTCGCCGTTCCCCACTTAACATCCAATGCGCTTACTTGATTGACATACCATACTTCTGCTGCAAAAGGTGACTTCCCTCCGAACGGAAGGTTAACGAGACGGTTCAAGATTGGGATATTTGCAGTACTCAACGTATGCCTTCCGGGTCCAAACATATCAAGTGCTCTTCCATCCTTGAAAAGAATTGCTTGTTGAGATTGATTCACAATTAACTGAGTCCATGTTCCCAGTTCAGTCTCGGGATGTTTCCAAGCAAACACATCAGGTGAGCCATCATACTTAATTACGTCAATAATCGCCATGTTTAATTCCTCAATTCAGTATTAGATTACTATAATTTACTATAAAGTTTTTTTGCTAAAACACTGATTCCACACTATTTCCTATATTTAATTATCTTTCATCTACTTGATCCATGTTAGGCATTGATATTTTACCATTTCTAACCTTAATACGCACTAACATAGTTCATTTTTCATATGATATTTTTCCTATATTATCATATTCATAATGGTAAAAACCTCTTCCATATGTTCATAGGAAAGAGGTTAACTATATAACCACAAATTGTGAAAAACCAAAATATTAGCTTGTGAAACCACTCTCGATCATAATCAACGTCCCAATTTTGAAACCACTGGCAAAAGCCTCTTTTGAATGTATAGAGTGAACTTGATCCATCATATCAAACAATACCTCGAGTTGTTTAAAGTCATCCTCCGAAAGCTTTTCCTGAAATTTTTCGATATAAGCTGTAATCTCCTTATTAATAGATCGATACTCCGAATCTTGAGGAACAATATTCTCCTCTGGTCTCAGGTTACCGTAATATAATTCTTCTATTATATTTCCCACATCACAGCCCTCCTTCCTCTAATAAATGTCTTGTGCTCTTCTCATGACAATTATATAAGTTTGACAGACAATGCTGGGGAATTATGCGATATTCGCATATGATTTCTTATATCTTTCAAAGGCTATCGCATTTTGCATGCTTGCTTTGACATAATAATGTAGCGCTTGTTGAGCCCTACCTCGGGAGTATGCTAAGATAATGGACACCGATTTCTACAAAAACCTATAACAAATCAACCGTACAGAAAGGACACTATGAATCCTTCATCACTGTCATCCAAATTACAACAGATCGTTCCACAACTGGATCTGCGAAGCTGCCTCGTTAGCGTACGCGGTGAGATCATGTTCGAACACTACCGCAACCAAGAGGCTGCGACTGATATTGCAAAAATCAATTCATGTACCAAGAGTGTGCTATCCGCCCTCATCTGTATAGCGATGGATAAAGGTTTGTTGCCAGAGGCATCAACCCCAATCTCCACCTTTTTTCCACAGTTGACATCCGATCCTGATACGCGTAAACCAGCGATCACACTGGAACAACTGCTCACCATGACAGCCGGATTCAACTGGGACGAGTTCGGCGGGCAGAATTCATTCCCTCGCATGACCCGCACCGATCATTGGGTAGATTTTGCGTTGGAACAACGCTTAAGCCATGTACCCGGTACATATATGGAGTACAACTCCGGAGTATCACAGATCCTATCCGCCATCCTGATGCAAAATGTAGGTATGAACGTAGCCGAGTTCGCGGAACGCTATCTTTTTGGCCCGCTGAGAATTAAGGATTATGAATGGGAAAGCGACCCTCAAGGTGTACATACTGGCGGATTCGGTCTTAAAATGTTACCCGTAGATCTGCTGAAATTCGGTCAGCTGTTTCTACAGCAAGGTATATGGGAGGGAGAGTCTCTCATTTCAAGTGATCTCGTATCTCGTTCGACGCAGCCTTTTATTACAGTCACTCCACCGAATCACGGCAGTTATGCTTGGCATTGGTGGGTGGATGTCTATCCGAATGAAAGGTCTGACTCCGAAAATATTGCTGCTGTAGACGACAAATCCAATCTCCATTATTATTACGCGCGAGGATTTGGTGGTCAGTATGTATATATTGTGCCAGAGCTCGAACTTGTTACGGTGTTAACCAATGACAAACGAAAGAAAGAGAAACCTCCGCTGGATGTTTTCCCTCGATTAATCGCCCCTGAGCTATGGAAAATGTTATAAACGCAGGCATTCTTTTTATCTTGTCTCATAAATGAACCCCCAACCTTGTGGCCATAACCAGCCCATAGATTGAGGGTTTATTTGTCATGCCAAAGCTTCTTCGATAGCAATTGTTATTGGATAAGGACCAGACTCTTGATTAGAGACCACAACCAGTTGTAGATCATAGTCCCGATACACGGAAGACATGAACGACACTCCTGGATCAAACCCCATGACATGAAATTTGAAAATCGCTTCTCCCTTGCGGTCAATCCAGATACCCTGCCCATAATACTCTTCATCCTCTTGATGAGCATGTGGGGTTAATAACTGCTGTGCCGTTTCTTCATTCAACAATTGGTGACCCAGCAAAGCATCCCAAAATCGAATCATATCCGGTGCCGTAACATAGGCTCCACCGTCCGATCCACCTTTGACAGGAATGGAGAACATATTAGTATTCCAAGAGCCATCTTCATGATCGATATACCCTAAAGCTGTGTTACGCGGGAGCTGATCTGTTACGAAATAACCGGATTCCTTCATGCCACACCTTTTGAAAATGTGCTCTTCCACATAATCTGTAAACGCCAGTCCTGAATGTTGTTCCACGACAAGCCCCAGCACAATAAAACCCGCATTATTATAATGAAAACGTTCACCCGGAGCAGACCTCATTGGCAGATGCTGAAACATGGGCAGAAAGTCACTTAAACGCCGCATCGCGTAGACGGGTCTGTCTTTCCATAATTCTGAAAAGTCATCCATCACTTCTTCATCGAAATAATCCGGAATGCCTGACGTGTGTGTTAACAACTGCTGAATGGTAACTCCTTCGTCCCATAGTGGAAACTCCACATCCAATACATCCGTAAGCTTGGAATCCGCAGACAACTTGCCCGCTTCAATTAGTTGGCATATACTCACTGCCGTGAAGATCTTACATCCAGATGCAATTCCAAAGCGTGTATCCACCTGATTGGCAAGTTCTTCACTGCGATTTGCATAACCACGTTTCATATTCAAAAGGGTTTTCCCGGCTTGCTGGAGTAATACAACACCCGAAAAATTCACGCGTTCCATGACTTCTTCTACTTTTGTTGTCAGCTCTACTGGATTCAACATTTTGTTGTTCACCTACTTGTCTATGTATTCATTACATTCTCATTCTTAATTCTTCGTCATATCCTGCATACCTGCCAAATTTTCATAAAAAGAAGGATTACTCCCTTATAAAAGGAAATAACCCTTCTTCAGACAACGTAAGATTAAGTTTGACAAAGCATGCTCAAATGCTGTTCAATCAATTGTTCCACTCGTTTTACCGTAAGTCTATCTGGCTCCATGCCTCAAAACAACATAGGTTAGCGTAACGCTTGCAGGTCCGAGTTGGGACTTCCTGCACTCTTCTTCTTTTCACGGGGAGCCCTCGTATTGATCAGATAATACAATGTGGCATAGATTGTAGTGATAAACGTGCCAAAAAACAGGCAAAACGCCAGAGACGGACGGCTTACACTTTCGTGCATCAGTTCAATTAGCGTCTCGCGATTCGTCAGTGCATCCCAGCTATTCAGTCGATATACACGTCCAAGCAATACCCCGTAACTTCCCAAAGCACAGCCTGCCAGTACAAAGATCCAGGATGCCCAGCGTCCAATTCGGTGATAGATCACTTCCTGAAGCTGATACATCGACAGGAATCCAAGCAGAAGACCAGTCCAGACAAACATTAATACAACACTTAAGTCGTACCAATACGTGTAGTCCACCCCGTTCCCACCATAATACCGGGAACTTCTCGCTGTCAGATGAACCAGATCCGTAACAATGTAAGAAGAGTTCGGGAAAAATAACAACCACAGCAGACCACTTGCAACTGCAAGCCATGCGGCACCTTTCCATTTCACATCACTTAGAAGATAGGCTGCATAAGAGAACACAAAAGGAATCCAGCCCAAGAACAGATTCCAGATCAGGAAGCGGAAATAACGCTGATCCAGCCAATCTGCGGCTACGTAGAACAAGCCAAGCGTTACTATAGTAACCACACTAAGGAAAATAAATATGCGAATATAATTCAGTTTTCTCAATGATTCTGACCTCACTTGATAAAATTCAATTAGTTTCGAAAATAGCGGATGATTTCTTCCTTATTCTTTTCCACACGCAAATTCAATCCTCGTTTATCCTTTAATCCATACTGCTGTAATTCATGCCCTGGATCAAGCACCAACGGTTTAGTCGCCACATCAACCAGCAAATCCATCGTCAGTTGATAGGTCTCTCGTAACTTGTCCATTGGCAGAGAGGATTCATACCGTTTGATCAGCTCAATCAGACGTTCAGCATACACGAGACGAACCATACTGTCTGCACTCTTCAATTGTCTTGAAGCAAATGCTGTAATGGCTTTAATTATACTTGGTTCTGTCCGATGTTTGGCAATCAACGCAAGTTCATCCACCGCATCCCAATTCATGATAGACAGCTCGGAACTTAATTGTTGAATTCGCTCTCCTATCCATTGTTCCTCTAACTCTTGGGGTACGTCCCATCGCTTATAGTCGGCATACACGCCTTCTCGATGCATCTGTATAGCGCTCCCGTAATGTTTGACGAACAAATCCTTTGCTACACCCCAATCGGTCTCTTCCATCTTAACCACCACCATACCTGTTCCTATTTGTGCGTATACTGCTAACATTACATAAATTTACTACTCTCCAAGCATACTATAGAAGTTGAACTATACATTTGCACGAGAACTCAGAGGACAGAAACAAACTACAGAAGCGAAGCGTTCGCTAAAAGCTTTCTACAAGAAAGCTACTTCGGAAGCATAAGCTTATCACCGGATTTTCACCTTTGTAAAATCGAATTAAAAATCTGGGGATAACAGCGATCGGAAGGTTGTTCTGTCATCGGAGTGACAAGTGTATATATTCTTTCGTTCAACTTATATAGAATCATACCATTTACCAAAGGAGAATCAAATTTACAATGAATCCAAATTCGATGCACCCTCAAAATTTAGTACAACCCACATTGAATGCTAATCCAAATGTCACCCCTAACATGAATCATGGCGGCCATGAGATGTTTGATGTGCATGAGATTCTGTCCTCCACCATTAACGTCCTGGATCAATACATGATCTTTCGTACATTTGTGCAGAGCCAGGAACTGATTGGCATTCTCGACCGGCAGTACAATTTCATATTATCCCAGTACAATCTGACAGCAGAGTGTTTTGCATCCGGACAGAAGCCTCATCAAGAGACAGCTACCTATATGATCCCCAACATGGTACCACCGGTATATGGCCTTAAGCCATCAGCACCGAAAAAGCCAAACCAGAGCTTGGCCGATGTAAAGGATGCCGGGATTAGCGGTCATATGCTGGGACTGATCAAGTCACATGCGAGTCTGCTCGGCATGTCCTGTAGCGAGATCACAAATGGGACGGTTCGCCGAGTCATCGCTTCACAGATCCAGCATTTTATCGAGATGGCCTACGAAATTTTCATGTTTCAGAATAAAAACGCGTATTATCAAGTACCTCAACTCACTCCAAGTGATACACAACAGATGCTTCAGGCATACATTCCAGCAACCGGGGCACCTCAGATGCCTATTAACAATAAACCACTTCATTAATTAGAAAATAAAGTCCGATTCCCCAGAACAGTCTCTTCAACCCATGCGGGTTTTAGGGGCTGTTCTTTGGTTATTTATAATCATTTCCTGCTTAAGACTCTTGATTTGGTTACCAGAAACTGGTTTAATCAAAGACAAACCCGTACATATTCAACTTACGGATCATACATATAAAATAGGGTAAAATGCCGTTATACGAGAATTCAAATGGCTTTTTCTTCATTAATGGGGAGGTATACAAATGAGATGGAAGCAACCTGCTAAACTTGGTTTACTGGCTATGGCTCTCGGCTGTACTGCCATTGGCACAACACTCACACCTTCAACAACACTAGCTGCACCTGTCCCCGCTTCCAAAGCGGTGTATCATCAGTTCCAAACCTATCGAACAGAAGCAGTGAAGTCCACAGAAAGTCTGGTTAAAGCGCGTAAATACCTGATGAATCATATCGATAAAGTCGGCCCTTGGCAGGCCACACTAATGACGCTGCAACTGGAGAACATGCAGAACGTGAAATTGGCTAATATGGACTACCAAATGTATACGGAACAATTTCAACAGGCCATATCTCAAGCCCATGAACAACTTGGTTACGAACAGAAGCTTACATATAGTCGTCTGCTCAAAGAAATTAAAGATCCGACCGTGAAGAAGCTTCTGCAGGAAGCTTCAGATCTCGGGTTCAAACTGGAAACCAGTGAAGGCTTGTATTACCCCATCATCAATTATGAGATATATCAAAAGTTCAAACCTTTTGTTATGGCTGATATTGCTGCATACATTAATATTATGGCTACCGAGTCCAACCAAATGACGACTTCAGATGGGGGCATTATCATCTCTTGGAACGAATTAATCCAGCGTGCATTGGAGAAAGAAGCCTTTTTGAACAACTTCCCGAATTCCAATCGCACATCAGCAGTGAAGCAAGGGTTATTTGTGGATTATCTGTTTTACGGAAGTGACAACACGCCTGCTTATGATTGGTACACGGATGAAGAAATTCGCACCATGGACCCTGTGGTGAAACAGGCTTACGAGAAAGCTTTGGCTTACCGGGAGCCCGATACGCAGAGTGTTCTTCTGGACACTATGGAAAAGATTTTACTGGTTCTCAATCAGAATAATGATGAGCTTACACCTGAAGTCAGAGCAATCATTGAACCTGTTCAACAACAATTTGCCCGTGAATAATCGGATGCTGAATCGCAAAATGTGAATGCCAAAAAAGCGGCAATCCTCGTGACAGAGGTTGTCGCTTTTAAGTTTACATATCAAGTCGTTACGTTTGGATCAAAGAGTTGAAGTGTCTATTGATGCAAGTTTGTTCGGATTTACAACGAGATACACGCCCTCAATCCGCTCTCCGGAAGCGTCCAACTCCAAACAGAGTACCTCGGACAACTGCCCTTCTTTCATCAACGCGAGTTGAAGTTCGCCATTGATCCACATCGGTACCCATTCTCTCTCACGTAATCGCGTAAGGACTCGCCGTGAGGTCAGGAGTGCAAGCACACCTTTGTGCACATTCATTGTTCTCATAACGGTATGCACAACGCCACCGCCATCTGCTGTAAATACAGGCTGATCTGCCAGTAACTCCAGCATGGCAGAGACGTCATAACGAAGGAAAGCCGTTGTAAAACGGCTCAGCAATTCACCTTTGGCTATCATATCCGTATCACTCTGCTCGATCGGCGGAAGTCTTTCGGGCAGATTTCGTCTGGCACGGCTAAAGATTTGACGGCAGTTACTCTCCGTTTTGCCCAGCCAATCTGCTATTTCGGAATAATCATATCGGAACGCTTCACGAAGGACAAAAACAGCCCGTTCCATGGGCGATAGACGCTCCAACATGACCAGATAGGCGTAGGAGATCAGCTCTTTTTTCTCCATCGTTTCCTCTGGCATGTTCGCCTCTTCACTGTCACCCATCGGCTCTGGCAGCCACTCACCAACATAACTTTCCCGCTGATTACGGGCGGAATTTAGCAGATTCAAGCTTCGGTTCACCACCAATCTGGCGATGTAGGACTTGGGATTACGAATATCCTGAGCAGACGTGCTCTGAATCCCCGCAAAACAATCCTGCACAATATCTTCAGCTTCTGCCACACTGCCCAGCATGCGGTAAGCTATTGAAAATGCATATTTTTTATAACGAATATACAACTCACCAACATCCAGAGAAGACACTTCTGGCTCATTGGCGTGGAAATTAGAATTCATAAGAAGCCTCCTCTGGCATGGTGCGTGTATTTTTTAGTTAAAGCAACCCGGATACATCCCAGTTGTGATCGCAATCCGGTTCCAGTTATTAATCGTGTTAATGGCTAGGATCAGATCCACCAGTTCGGATTCACTGAAATGTTCACGAACCTTATCGTACAACGCAAGTGGTACACCATGTTCCGAGATTCGGGTCACCGCTTCAGCCAGCTCCAGCATAACACGTTCTTGATCCGTGAAGAAAGGCACTTCACGCCACACACTTAGCAAAAGAATATGATCCGCGTAATCTCCCAGTTTCATCAGATCTTTGGCATGCATATCGAGACAAAAAGCACAGCCATTAATCTGGGACACGCGGATTTTTAACAATTCATACAATACTTTATTTTCAAATTGCCCGGATATATATTGCTCCATTGCCATCATCGCTTTAAAAGCACCTGGACTCGCTACTCTGTAATTCGTTCTTAAATTCATTTTTCATTCGCCTCCGTCATTTGGTTTACATACTGTAGACAAATGACGGCTGGGATCTGTGACATTCTTTGCGAAAATCTTTTTATGCTCACAAGGATGTCAGCTCAACTAATGAATATTCACACTGAAATTCTGATGGCAGGACAACCTCCATGGAGTCAATAATCAGTAATGGAAAAACATACTGAAAGGTTATTCTCTTTTCTACAATTAACATCTAACGTAAGAAAAATCCGCGTTTTCCCGTATTCATGTACTGTTTTTGCTGTACCGTTTGTGATTTCAACCAAAAGTAGGTTGGATATATTGATATTTTGACCAAAAGAGTAGTAACATACGGCTAATTAAGTTAACTTTTCTAACATAAAAAGAGAATCGTTTATTCATATCGGCAAGGAGTGTTTCCTATGATAACTTCCAATGCAAACCGTAATGTGACGTCCGAATTGCCTAGAGGCTGTACGTTCACCGCCGAAGACTGGCATGTATTATCCCAATATTGGTACCCGGTAGCCCAAGCAACCGAAGTAACAGACAAACCCTTGGCTGCTCAATTACTCGATGTGAAGCTGGTTCTCTACCGCAGTAATGATCAGATTGTGGTAGCCAAGGATCTTTGTTTTCACCGCGGGGCCCCACTTAGTAAAGGCTGGGTAGAAAATGGCGAGATTGTCTGCCCTTATCATGGTTTCCGTTATAATTGTGAAGGAAAATGTACCGCAGTACCTGCGCACCCAAGCTCCAAGATCTCGCCTAAGCTCAAACTTATCGTGTACCCGGCAGTCGAACGTTATGGCTTGATCTGGACCACTTTGGCGGGAACGGAAGAACAGATCCCCTCCTTCCCTGGATGGGATGATCCGGATTATATCAATATTTTGCCACCCAACTTTGACATTTCCGGTTCCTCTGGACGACAAATGGAGGGTTTCCTGGATGTATCCCATTTTGCCTATGTGCATACCGAGACGTTTGGTGATCGAAACAACACCGAAGTCCCCCAATACAAAGTGAAACGCGAAGGTAATGAGTTACTGGCGGAGTATTGGAGTACTGTAAGTAACTATGGCAAAGGGCAAGATCTTGTTGCACCTGAAGGTTTCCAATGGCTGCGCGAGTTTCGAGTGTTCCCACCTTTTGCGGCTTCTCTTACGGTACATTTCCCAGGAGACGACAAGCTGAATATTCTGAATTGTGCTTCGCCAATCTCTGCCCGTTATACACGTTTATTCTGTCCAATCACACGCAACTTTGACAAAGACGCTCCGATTGAAGACACAATCAAGTTCAACTTGCAGGTATTTGAAGAAGACCGCGAGATGGTCGAGTCACAGAAACCGGAGGATCTGCCCCTTGATCTGCATGCCGAGGCCCATATTCCCGCAGACCGTACTTCGATTGCTTATCGTCAATTATTAACGGAGCTTGGCTTGGGACGAAATTACACATCGTAAATTAAATCATATATAAGTTCAACTAATGAATATTTAATTGAACTTATGTAGGTGTTCTTCAATCTCAGGCAAGCTATCGATGATGGATGTCGCGCCTAAAAAGTCTTGAAGTACTATCCTGCGGTCTCTGGGGAATGGGTTGAAAATTTTCTTAGGAACTCAGGACATCTTATTTGGCCTCTAGGTCCTCATTTAAAATTGTAAGGAACCTCAGACTCGTTATTTCCCAAAATCCCCCGATAAAAACACTTCATACGGCTGTTTATTCTGATATAACATGTCTCAGATTCTTTAGATTTTTGGGCACGCCTTAAATCCTTGATTAAGACGCCAACGATTCGTTAGCACTCCATGCTCCGGACACGTTCAGGTATGCATCGGCTTTCAGCAGGTTTGAAGACACCTTTAATCAACAAAAGAAGCGTTCCTTTGCGGACGCTTCTTTTGCTATACCTAATTTAACTGAAATACTTATGTGTATTAGATAAACCTCGCCTCAGGAACGTCATCTTTCCTCTTGATTATTCGTATTCATAGGAAGCTCTCTATAATACGGACAGCCCGGCTCATGAATAATACGTGGATCAACCCAAGTGCCCCAGTACGGAAGACGGTTTACGTAAGGTTGCATGTTTGGTTGGTTGTTCGGCTGTGAGTTGGGCTGCATGTTTGGTTGTACATTGGGTTGTGTGTTTGGTTGCATGTTTGGCTGTACATTTGGTTGTACATTAGGCATTACGTAAGGCTGATGATTCACATTTGGAGCACCGTTAGAGGCAGGAGCAGTTGAAGGCTGGCAATCTGCCGGCGGGCCAATAATCACTGTTTTTTGAATGGGAGCAAGTGCTTCTTGAACTTTTTTCTCATCCAGACAGTACGTATAAGCCAACAGTTTTGCAGGTGTAAGACGTAAGGTGTCTGAACCAAATATCGCTTCAGGAACCGGAGCATCAAAGATTGCGAGTAAGTGCGTGTGATCTGCAGTGGCCACTTCATAGTGCCACCAGCCTTGAGGAACGTTAGCCACCTGCCCCGGAGTAATCGGGAAATGAAGAAGCTCGTTGGTAAACGGATTAATGAGGGAAACAACTGCCGCACCGCTGATGCAGTATACCAACTCCGTTGCATTCTGATGCGTATGTGGTTCAACCACATTGCCCGTGTTGAGGAAAATATCCAGTAAAGAAACATTGCCCAGTGTGTTTAACTGCTTGATGGAAAGAGCGTTAATATAGTTGTTCTCATCCTTCTTGAATAACGGGTTATTGCTCAAATCGTAAGTAAATTCGGTGGTTGGTAAAGTGTAATCCATGTATGAGGTTGCCAAAATAAAACGCCTGCCCTTCGCTCTCGGTTTAGGTCATAACCTATATGCCAGCTTATGCCCAGCGCCCAGATACGTGAGCCCATTTCCGCCAAGTTTTCCTCGCATAACAAATATCCCTGACTCGGACATCCCGAGCAGGGCTCTATTTGTTACATGTTCTTTTTCATTTCCCAGACTTCTTCCCAATGGGTTCCAAATGGAATATTCATTAAGTCTACATACTTCAGCCAATGCATTCTTGTGACAACATCTGGAGTTCCCTCAATCAGTGCATTTGTCACCAGTAAAGCACGCAGATTCTTCAGTTTTTCCAACTCCGGGGGGAGCTCACGTATACCAGAATATACGATCTCCAAATACTTCAGCTCACTTAATTCACCAATCTCAGGCGGGATACAATTTAATCCCAACTCAGTTTGTGGTTTGGGCCTCCAACCAGGTGCAGATTCAAAAGGACTGCCACAATAAATTCTTAACTCTTGAAGTTGCTTCAATTTCCCGATTTCTGCCGGAATACACTCCAGATCCAACGTTGTAATGACCAATCTTTCCAATGAAGTAAGTTCAAACAGACTTGCAGGAAGTGAGTACAGATTCTGCTCAAAAATCGTCAACTCCTTCAAGTGCTTCAACTCCCGAATTCGTTCGGGAAGCTCACTTAAACCATGTAAGCTGATATCCAGCTTATCGGTCTGATGTCTGATCGCATCGTCCAGGAGATGATCAATTTCCTTATGACGGTCCAAATCAAAGAACAACCCCGGAATCCGCTCCATAAGTTCACTCGCTTCTTTGTAAGTAATCCTCATGCCATACATATGCTCATGGGCAACCGAGAAAAAATAATCATTTCCGTCTTCTGTCATAAAGCAAAGATCGTCCGGCAATGACGGATAACACCAATCATGAAAACGATTGGCTTCTTCTTTGAGCACGCGACCCGATTCCGACGTACAGCGATATGTATAATAGGTGCCTTCGGAATAATAGGCTCCGCTTTTTAGCATCATTTCTTCCATCGTAGCTCGTTCCACAAGATAGGGCTTCAATCTCTCTAACACACGAACTACTTCCGGTATCTCGTTCTCTTCGTACCTTTGTCTGTCTACCAGCATAAAACGATCTGCCTTCTCGATCAATTCGTCAATCAACAGTTCATAGGCCGTTCCTCTTGGATCAGTGTGAAAAGCTACGGCTACCATATGTTCCCCCTCATTACTCATTATTCATTAATCTTCAATCTGCTGTATCATCTGAAACCACTGTGGCATAGGCTGATATCATCAATCCAATCATTGGAGGCTTGTTACATGGCATACGGCCCTGGTTCAGTGTCATCCCCGCAACCTGCGGGTTATCCTTACCCTTATTATCCACCACCTCCGCCACCCTCACCGTATCCTTACCCTTATCCGTATCCATACCCACCCATCGTTCCTGTTCCACTACCATATCCGATCGGTGGTCCTTGGTGGCATGGTGGATATCCCGGCGGTGGTTACCCCGGTGGACACCCTGGTCATTTCCCAGGAGGTGGCTATCCCGGTGGACCTCACGGAGGTGGCTATCCAGGCGGACCTCATGGAGGCGGGCCGGGTGGTCCAGGTGGACACGGAGGACCTCCAGGCGGAGGATTTCACGGACATCGTTTCTTCCAGTGGTAATCATTAAACTCATTCAAAGTACTTGTTCAGAT
The DNA here is from genome assembly GCF_037977015.1 of Paenibacillus sp. FSL K6-1122. Taxonomy (NCBI): domain Bacteria; kingdom Bacillati; phylum Bacillota; class Bacilli; order Caryophanales; family Paenibacillaceae; genus Paenibacillus; species Paenibacillus sp. FSL K6-1122. The sequence goes on from NZ_CP150272.1 coordinate 4,369,199, forward strand.
AAAGGAGCTGCTTCGGCAGCTTCTTTATTATTGAAGGAATTGTCTAATCGTGCAGGATTTTAATAGGTGATCTCATCCATCATCTTCAGATTACGGTTCGACATGCTGAGGATATCCGTGAAGGTAGGTGTAAGGTAATAAACAAAGTCCGGATCGTGCACGTACATAATAATCTGCCCATACGTGCCTTCCGCCGTTGGATCAAAATCGAGCATCAGATACAGTGAACCACCTGCAATTGTTGCAAAAGGAATCCATGGTTTATGGAAAAGGTATGGTTTGATCTCCGGGTCCAGCTGGCTGATCTCTTCGGCAGAATAATACTCTTCAAGCTTCTCATCCACTTCACAGAAGTATTGTTTGGTCTCTCGAATCTCTTCCAATGACATCAGATAAAAGGGTGTACATCTGCCCGTCTCGGCATCACCCGGCTACAGCACATGCAACCCGTAGCCACTGCCGTCTTTCCTTTGGTAAAAGGCACGAAAATCGCCAGGCAGCCGGACGCCATACTCCTTTTCGAATAGATCCAGACTTTCCTCGGATGCACCTTCCCGCTGTTGATATTCTTCAAACAATTGTCGAATCTCTTGATCCTGTATTTTCTCATCTAACAAGTGATTCAGCTCGTCCATTAGCACGTTTAATGATACATTCGGCTCCAATCTCACCACACCTCCCCTAACTCAGTTCTTCTCTTCTTGTAGATACTGATGATATTCCCAGAACGCTTCTTCCTCTCCGCCGCCTTCAATTAGAATCATGACTGCGTAAGATAACAAATTAAGCCATTGTTCCATCAATGTCACCTGTTCGTCGGAAATGAGGTTGTTGCTGCGAAGCATGCCTTCGGGTTCAACGGCCCAAGCACGGGCCATATGAGTAATTCCCCATAGACATGCCATGACTTCCCGATCCAGTGAAGGCCGTGCAAGTTCGGACGCCAGAACACGCAGTATCTCCATCAACTCATGAAAATTCTCCTTAATCAAATGTCCACGGAAAGGCCGCAGACTGCCAATAAAACCGTTCTCCATCTTGGGATGACTCAGATCATCATAAGAAAAGGAGTGACATTTTAATAACGTTACAGCCTCTTCACGTTCCATCCCTTCACCCCTTTGCAGGTTGTAATACGACCTTACCAGCGAAGAGGTTCTTCTCCACGCCACAACACATACCGCTCCAACTCACGAAGAGTGCCTGTACCGATCCCGTACTCGTCCATTTCTTTGGAACGAAGATCAAGCACATGCAGCATGCCACCATATGTACCAACTGCCAGCTTGGACTGCTCTGGTGATACAGCGAGAGAATAGATCGTACTACCCACAAAATGACGCCATACTTCCTTACCCTCGCCATTTACACAATATAGATAACCATATGCATCCCCAAGCACCATGCCCGCCTCTATTTCCACTGCTGCATACACTCGTGCATTCTCATCCATCACTGGCCAATCTTCCTTCGTTTCGTTGCCTGCGATTGATTCCAGCGGGACCAGTATCGTGACCCCGTTATAGAAATGACATGCGTTAAACCAGATGTTCTGGTTATTACTGGTGAATGCCGCATAATGAGGATAGCTCGATTCTGGATAGAGAGAGTATGTCTTGTTCGGCTGGCGGTCCATCACCATATGATTGCTTCCTTGGCTGCCATAGGCAATCCATCTACCATCCCTTGATACAGCTGCATGTCCCATATCTATCTGTGTATCCTCTAGCTCATACTCTTCGATCTCTGCCAGATCGGGATGAAGCAAGGTCACCTGGGCTTGTGTGACGAGATATATCCCGTATCTTGAATGTATGAGTAGTGCTTTGCCTTCATCGATAGGTATCAGTCCTTCAAGTGTCCGTTCGGGATGCTCACAGTCCGCAAGTGATTCAATCCGAGGTAATGCCGACTGTATCCGGGCTTGAATATCTTCCCATTGATATGTCGCTATCTCCTGTCCTTCCAACTTGCGATCTGGCTGACGAATGATACGAATCCCATCCGGTCCTGCAAGCGCAAAGTCAAGTCCATCCGATGAGCAACCTGCAAAAGTATATGGAGAGATCAACTGCCATCCGTGCTGATCCATCGTATATATCTGACTATTCTCCGTGAAAATCCCCGTATTACATACAATCGTTTCCTCGTTCAGATAACCTACAACTTTGACCGCTTGCATGGAAGCCTGAAACGCCTCGTTCAATGGCCACGTCGCTGCGGGTAGCTCATGTCGAAGCACCTCCACATCACCATGGAGATTGGCCTGTCTCACCATATGGAATACTTCAGTACTCATTCCGTCTCTGGAGTCTCCCTCCAGCTCGGATTCATCCGGTTGCTCTCCCTGCATGCTTCTCCGGACAAATGCATTGACATCCCTTGCATAACGCTTGCCTTCATTGCGCCATTGTTCCGCGATGTCTTCCTTTAACCAACTCATACGTTGCCCTCCACTCTGCCTCTATTCATATGCCGTACAATGATGTGCTTGCAAAAACAGGCTAATTTCGTTATCCGTCGCCTCCTCCGCACCATTCTTTTCTTCATAGAACAGGGCAACTTCTCTCCCAGCTGCATAGTTAAATCGTAAATATCCTCCCATCGACACCATGAACATCTTGCACATGTACTCATTCTCCAACACAGCATCCCACTTAAATTCTGTTTTGCATGTATCGGCGAGTTCCTTCATGGAGCTTCCCTGTTCCGTCCCTGAAAAATGGTAAAACGTATGTTTCCGCAGCTCATTCCACGGCTCAAAGTAAAGTGGCGTTATTGGTTTATCCTGATGGTAATACCCACAATAGATCCGGTCCAGCGTTTCGCCAAATTCAGTCTCCGAGCATGTCCATAAGGTGATATTTTCATCATGACGCGGTAGCCACAACAGCCCCTCAACTTCCGGATGAACAGCAAGGAAATCTCCATCTACAGAACTGCCGATGGAGATGCACTGCTCAAGTTGATGCTGACTTATAGGCGAATCATCCGTATGTATCCAAAAATCATATTCAACAAAAGGCTTCAACACTTCCGGGTCCGGTCTCTGCACATTCATCCACCCCGTATATGTACCTTCCCCGTAGTGCTCAATCCAGGTGCGGTATGATAAAGGTAGCGAGATGCCGTGCTGTTGTTCAAAGTGATCCAGTTCCTCTGTTGGAACCGGCTTAAGTACACGGGATACAATATACATTTGTCGACATCTCCCATCTCAGTTTGGTTCATTCGTTTTCAGGATCTAAGCCAGTTCTTCCTGTACAATTTCAGTCCATACTCCTTTACGATTCAGAATGCGAACGGCAAAGGCATCATATCCATCACGCTTGACCTGATCAAAATGCATGCTCTCTCCCGTAATCAGTTCATATGCACCATTTTCATCTACATCTTCGCCAAACTCTTCATCCCAAGGCACATTGTAGTAAGCCGTCAACTCTACTTCAAATATGTCCTCACCTTCAACATCCAGGTAAGGACGAAGGGGTCTGTCATGTAGTGCGTCTTCCGAATAGGTCTCACATAACATAGCATCATAGCCGTGCTTGGCGGTATCAATGAGCAGATAGCGCTCACCCGTGACCGTATGCTCCGCATATACAAGAAGAGGTGTCGAATCATGCCAGGTAATCAGATCATCTTCAGTCAAGTCACCATAATAAAAAATATGGAATTTATCATGACCATCACTCATTTGAAGTTTGCCTTTCCACTCCACTTCATCGGACTTTATGTTCTCTTCCTTCCTAATTAATCCTTCCAGATAAGCAGGTCCATGTTGTACACCATACTCATTCATCATCTCGCCTCCGATTTGTTCATTCGAATGGTAACCACTTTGTGTTCCTCATCCACCGTCAGTTTCACATCGATGTTCAGCTTGTCACGGAATAACGCCGTAATATTGATATACGGATCGCGGGCAGCTTCGCTACTACCGCCACTATTACGGCTCATTCCCTGATGAATGATGGATTCTACCAGCTGTTTATCTCCCTTGCCGGTGTTATTGTAGGTGTAGATCACCTGCCCATCCTGATCATACAGATTCAAAACCGTTGTGAAATCATTGGCGTTCTCATACTGTCTCTCGGTCTGTACATAGTTGTGATCTGTACGTTGATAGTTTACAGTACCAGCCAGATACGGATTGTCCCCGCCTGGCTTCACATCATACTCCTTATAAGCCAGATTAAACAGGTATTGGATATGATTCATATCAATTCGGTAATAAAACTGACGGTTATCTTCCTCTTTGTCCATCGCTGCAAAACTGTTAATCAGCGGCCAAGCCCCATAGGACTTCCCATTAACATCAACGGCCAGAGCATAGTCAGATAATACTGTCTCTTTTTGAAATACACCAAATGTCTGTAAAATAAAATAAGCCGGAATCATCAACATACCCAGAATGACTGCAAAAATAGTAAGTTTAACTCGTAGTTTCATTTCTTCTCTCCTTGCGGCTTTAACTCTTCAATTTCAGTCTCATCCAGTCTTGTGCTGAAGCTTCGACAGTGTACGAACAACCACATCCCTGTTCTTCGCATCCTTGATATAAGCCGGAATACTATGTGAAGCCGTTCGTATAGGCATATTGCCGTATTTTACACGCAGATCTGCGGAGACATAAGCGATGAGATAATTCAGATGCTCCCGATTCACAGCCCATATTATTTTTCCTCTGAAATTATCCAGGAAGTATAATTCCAGCCCGAACACAGGATCTTTCCCTGCACAAATCTCGGAAAAACACCTTTGGTATGTCGGCTTGGCGTGTAATTCAACCTGATTAACAGAACTACAATGCGGACATTCCACATGCGTCGATCGGTGAGACGTCTTCTTCTCGTCTGTGACTTCCACGTTAAACCAACGTTCACATACAGCACAATTCCCCTTGGCTTTATATTGATATACTGGTTCTTCAAAAGCTTGAGCGTAACATTCGTAACACTTCCACCCCATTTGACCATTCCGTTGATCAATCGAAGCGTGCCCACCGCATTTGGGACATTTCACATCAATCCGCTCTCCCCGTCGAAGGACCGAATAGAAACTATACTTATACGCACCTTCATCTTCGAAACGTTTCATCCTGTATCCACCTTTCTTCTGAAACTACGACACACACAGCGTCAAAATACTCAACATTTACCAATCCATCTCTCTAAAATTATATGAAACTCCGTTCCTCAGCACAACAATTGAAGACAGATTGTTGGAAATGCCTCTATTACGACATACCCAAGTGTGTGCCTCATCACACCCGTCTCCACCTCAATAACGTAATCTATAACTAAATAACTACTGAAATGAAAGAAAACCTGCTTTTTATATTGTGAAAAATATCACTTGAGTAAAGGTTGTGCAACTATGTTCTCCTTACTGAATGTATACAAATGGTCACTCGTATTCGCTATATTCACAGCAACTCTCTCTCACTGTAGTTCAACCGATACGGTTAAACCTGTTCACCACGATGAAGTCTCCTCCTCCTCTGCGGTCAGTCAACCCCCGGTGGACCCGATCATTCGCAGAGAAGGTACTACGGTATATATTGAAATGACGGCCCAGGTTACAGATGTCGAAATCTCCAAAGGAGTGATATACAACGCTTGGACATTTAATGGTACCGTCCCCGGGCCCGTCCTACGAGTGACCGAGGGAGATACCTTGGTGTTCACGTTGAAAAATAAAGATTCCAGCCTGCCTCACTCCATGGATTTTCACGCTGTACATGCTGCTCCCAGCAGCAAATTTATTGATGTGATGCCAGGCAAGGAAGGCACGTTCACCTATTCCACCTCCTCACCCGGTGTATTCATGTATCACTGTGGAACCAAACCGGTCCTTGCCCATATCGCCAACGGGATGTACGGCATGATTATTGTGGAACCCAAAGCAGGATACCCTTCCGATCATTTGGTTGATCGTGAGTATACCCTTGTTCAGAGTGAATGGTACAAAGAGCATGACTATGAAGCTTTTTTGAACGGGGAACCAGATTATGTCGTATTTAACGGCAATGATTATGGATTAATAAAACATCCCCTGTTAGCCAAAGTAGGAGATACGGTGCGAATCTATGTCAGTAATGCAGGACCCAATGAAGTCTCATCCTTCCACGTTGTGGGTACCATTATGGACCGTGTGTATACCGATGGGAATCCACGCAACATCCAGTATGGAATACAGACGGTTATGCTTCCCGCAAGTGGTGGAGCTGTCGTAGAGTTCACCGTGACCGAAGAAGGTGATTATGCGATTGTAACCCATCAGTTCAACCATGTAGCCAAAGGAGCTGCCGCTGTTCTGCGTGTGACCAAGGATGGAACTGATCATGGTGGACCCGCGATGTCTCACTGAGACATGACAATAGATAATGGCTATACCTATCCTGAACCATTCGAGGTGATTAAACGATGATCTGTACACACGAAGCGAAGGATGCCTGTTTCTCCAAAGTATCTCTGTTCCAGCATCTTGATCCATCCGAAGCTGCCTTGTTGATCTCCCTTCTGCATACCCGCAAATATAACAAAGGCGAAGTTGTTGTCCAGGAGGGCGAACGCTCCGATACGCTTTATGTGGTTCATCAGGGATGTGTGAAGTTGTCCAAATACAATGAAAATGGCAAGGAACATATTATCCGGTTTCTGTTTCCCGGCGATTTCTTCGGACAAGATTCCCTGTTACACCAAAAACCACATGCCGCAAACGCCGAAGTTCTGGAGCCTTCAGCCATCTGCTCTATCAGCAAGCATGACTTTGACCAATTACTTGAACATGATCCAAAGCTTGCTTATCATTTCCTGCTTGCCATTACCAAGCTGCTCCGTGAAACAGATGAATGGAACAGCTCGCTCAGTGCGATGACAACGGAACAGAAGATTGCCAAGTTGCTTTTGTATTTTCATACCCGAAATCAAGCAAAACATGAGATCCGCTTGCCTGTTTTCAAAAAAGATATGGCTCTGTTACTCGGGATCACACCCGAAACACTTAGTCGCAAACTTGCCATGATGCAAACTCAGGGACTGCTTCAGGTTACAGGAAACTGCATCCTTATTCTGCAATTGGAGCAGCTCAGGGAAAGAATTGAACCGCCTGCCCGAAGCCAATGAACTGGGTAAGAAAGCTTGTGAATGCGGAAGAAGCTGTTTTGGCAAAAAAAGAGTATCCGATCAGAACCACTCTGTTCGGATACTCTTTTTATATAAATTCAACTCATAGATCGGAAGCTTATTCTGTCATCTACAGATCCAACAACAGCGACACAAGCAATCCCATGGATGCAATCAAACCCACTACAGGTCCGCCCTCTTCAAAGGCTTCTGGCATCATCGTCGAGCAGATCATGGCAATGATTCCACCACCTGCAAATGCACCAATCGCTGCACCCATCTCCTCTGGAAGCTGCTCCAGAAACAGATATCCAACCAGTGCTGCAATCGCGGAGATCAACAGTACACTCAGCCACATTAATATGATTTTGCCACGACTGTATTTGCCCTGTAGTCCAACCGTACTGGACAGACCTTCAGGAATGTTGCTGACAAAGATCGATACTACCAGGACCACACTGACACCGTTACCGGCCAGCAAGCTGGCACCAAGCATGATGGATTCCGGGATAGCATCCATTACTGTTCCTGCAAAGATCCCAAGCCCGCTTTGGTTAGAGTCACCCGACTTTGCCGAACGTTTACGCCCTGCCCCTCCCTTTGCAGAAACGAGCAGGTCAAACAGGGTATACACAACGGCACCCGCCGTAAATCCAATGGCGGTAGGTATTATTCCTCCATCATTCAGCGCATCTCCGAGAAGTTCAAAGGTCGCTGCACCAATTAATGTTCCTGTCCCAAAAGCCATGATCCAGCCAATAACTCGTTTGGGAATCTTCAGAAACAAGGCTGCGAGTGCGCCAATGACAACCGCTGAGGCAGAGATGCCGCCCCACATGAATGCAGTCCACATCCGGGCCGACCCCTCTCTTGTTCAATCATATTCTATCATTCCATTAACCCAGGTTGAGTAATCAAAAACAGTGATGTGGCTTTACGGTGATCTATATCACCTGATGTGTTCAAAAATCACGTTATGATGAAATGATGTCGTCGTTCAGAACTATGAACACAGAGAGGAGAGATTCTCATGAGTAGGGTAAACAAAGATACAACAACGGAGTTTCTACAACAGTTCCCCATCTTCCAGGACCTTAGCCCCGAGGAATTAAAGCAAGTCGAAGATATCGCCATTTCCAGAAGCATTCAGAAGAAATCGGTTATTTTTAGCGAAGGAAGCGAAAAAGAAGCTGTCTTTTTTATCCGTACCGGCATTGTAAAGGCTTATAAAACCGATGAGAACGGGCATGAACAGATTGTCTCTTTCCTCAAAACAGGAGATATGTTCCCACACACCGGCTTTTTTAATGCGCACCCTTACCCGGCTACGGCAGAAGCCATTACCCCTACCGAACTACTAGCCATACCTGTCCGACTTTTCGAACGATTAATGCTGAGCACACCTTCAATTGCGATCAAAATTATGCGTGTGCTCGGTGATAAAATAAGAGAATTACAGGATAAATTGCAGGTGCTCTCTGGTCAGGATGTACGCAATCGTGTACTTTCCTTCCTTCTCATGCTTGCAGATCAGCACGGACAAATGCATGGAGACCAGATTATCATCAACCTGCCCATGACACATCAGGAGTTTGCCAACTCCATTGGAACTACAAGGGAAACAGCGAATCGGCTTTTAAACCAGCTTACAAAAGAGAATTTGCTCGAAGTGGATCGCAGCCGGATCATCATTCATGATTTGCAAGCTTTGAAGGAACAAAGGGATACGTGACCACCCTGCACCCAGCTACACTGTTTTCTCCCACGCTATTACATTACACTGTGTGTGCACAAAGAGACCTTAACGACCTTAATCGATGTTAAGGTCTCTTTCGCATGCGCAATTAGCAATATACGTATCAGGATATTGTTATTTTTGGCTTGCCCATGGCACTTTTTCCATACAGGATTCTGACTCAAATAAGGCGAGACTATGACATTAAAAAATGTGTGAGCAGGCTCACACAGCCCCCTCCTCACGTTTTCTATAATCAAATTGCAACGCCACACTATCCCATTTGGAGGAATGACACATGAACACATACGCAGCAACCATTAATGCCACGGAGTATCCACCGCATTTGAAACATAAAGTTATTTTCGAAACGTTTGATCAGTTGCAACCACAGGAATCCATGTTGCTCATTAACGATCACGATCCTAAGCCCCTACGATTCCAGTTCCAGTCCACACATCCCGATGGCTTCAACTGGGAGTATATTGAGCAGGGTCCTACAACCTTCCAGGTCAAAATCAGCAAATTATAGATTGGAGCTGAACCGCTATGGCGCACGTTGAAATCATTGACGATACTACACTCCGCATCACGCTGCGGCTGGAAGACGCCACAACCATGGTTCAAATGGCACAGCGTGAGCAAGCGGAATATGCGCAAGAGATTATCACCATTTACGAAATAATGCCTGTGTTCGAATATACTCATTTCTGTTTTTACGCCTATGACAGTGCAAGACTTTTTGAGCGTGTGCTCGGCATGGACCCCAAAGCCTACCTGTCCTTCTCCCTCGATGCGCCGGAGTCATTCTTCTATGCGCTGTACGGTGGAATGGCCGCCCTGTATGAATCAGCGCTACAGTTGGTACAGCAGGCGGATGCAGCTAGTGCAGGATCGGATGTGAACGCACATGTCTCCATCTGATGTCCATATTGTTGAATTGGATGTGCGTCCTCATCTGAGTAAAAAGTTAGAGCCGTTTCAACTGATCATGGACACGGTCAAAGGCCTTCAGCATGAAGATGTCTTTGTACTTCATGCTCCATTCAAACCAACGCCTCTGCTCGGTATTCTCAAGATGAAAGGGTACTCCAGCACATCGGAACGAAAGGGTTCAGATCACTGGGTCACCACGTTTGTGCACAAAAAAAACAAAACCGGTGCCAAAGCATTATCTGCAATGGTTTTATCTGGATCGGAAGTCGATTCTAAGCCCGGTTCAGACGAAGAATCAGCTTCATGCAATGGCCATCCAGAGGAGCAAGCTGTTGCGATTGAAAACTTTGAATCCCTACAGGCGCCCACCGTTATACTGGACAATCGCGGATTGGAACCGCCACAACCCATGATGCGAACACTTGCCGCACTGGAACGTTGCAAACCTGGGGAAGTCGTACTGATTCATAATGACCGTGTGCCAGTCTTCTTGATTGAAGAGTTAAATAATCTCGGTTGCCCCTTCACGGTTGAGGATCAAGCCGATGGTACGGCCAAAGTGAGAATTGAAAAAGGGTAAGGAGGCAAAAGCCATGTCCAGGTTGCCGTTTCTTTTTATCATCACGGGCATCTTTGGATTTGTAATGTATCACGCATTCTCTCTGCTCTCACTGACAGGCTGGCTTGGTGATGAACTCAGAGGACCCGAAGGCTGGTTTCATGCCCATCTGTTTGTGCTCGGGTGGGCAACCATGCTGGCTATGGGTGCCGTTTATCAGTTGATACATGTTATTTTGCAATCCAATATCTACAGTCTGTTTCTTGGTTATTGTCATTATTTCTTGTTCAGTATCGGAATCGTGGGCATGTTATACGGCTTCATCCGTGCAGATGTCATCTGGATTGCGGGTTCTGCTACACTCGCGCTCTCGGGCATTCTGTTGTTCGGATGGAATATGGCCGTTACCCTCTTCCGTGCCTCACAGTGGAATCCGGTAACGATCAGTGCAGCTTGTTCCTGTCTTTATCTGGTTCTAACCGGGCTTTCCGGTATGCTGATGGGTCTGAATTTTGCCTTTGGTGATTGGAATAGTCTGCATGAACGATTATTCGGTGCACATATCTGGATGGGAACACTAGGCTGGTTTGGCATGTTAATTACCGGCTTCAGTTACAAAATGCTTCCGATGTTCTACCTGTCCCACGATTATTCCATTCGACTGCAAAAAGTGGTCTTGGTTCTGTGGAATGCAGCTGTAGTTACAGGTGTTGTCGCATTTCTGACAGGTATCAAGGGAGGATTGCTCTGGCTTGCGCTCTTACTTCTAACCGCCGCCCTTCTCTTCTATGTGTATCACTTGGAGCAAATTCAGGAGAAACGGCACAAAAGTAACCCAGGTCCGGGCATTCGCTGGTCTGTGTATGTAAGCCGTGCGTTTGCTGTATATGCTGTTGCACTACTGATCTATTCCTCGCAAGGGACTGAGTTGCTGCTCCATCCACGTGTTGTTCTGCTGTCTGGATGGGTATATCTCGGGGGCTGGGTGTCTCTCACCATACTTGGTTATGCCTCCAAAATCGTGCCTTTTCTATGGTGGACCCACAAATATGGCAAGCAGGCAGGCAGACCCGGAACACCGCTGATGGCAGGTATGCTGAGTGAACGGTATGTCAATTGGGGTATGCTCGCCATGGTCGTTGGAAGCCTTTTGCTTATCAGTGGAATTCTGATTAATCTGGCTGAGGTCATGATGGTTGGAGGGACGATACTGTCTCTTGTCTCCATCATTTATATAACAAATATTGCTTTGGTATTCAGACGTTAACATTAATAAGGTGGACTGGAGAGTGAACATGATGGAACAAACCACGCATTTGCTGGAATGTCTCAAGGAAGTGTATGACCCTGAATTAGGTGTCAATATCGTTGACCTGGGTCTGGTGTATGAAGTAAGGGAAGAGCCTGAACGGGTACATGTACGAATGACGCTGACTACACCAGGTTGCCCGCTGCATGATACAATTGTTGGTGCGGTGAAATGGGTTTTGCAGGAAAATACAAATAAGACCGATATTGATGTTCAAGTCGTGTGGGAGCCACAATGGTCTCCACAGCTGATGTCGAATGAAGCCAAGGAAATGCTGGGATACTTCTAGGCAGAATGAACAGTGACCGGATGAATGAACAAATTGCTGCCGGAATACGAAAAAGCGTACTTAAGATCTGATACTCTCAGACCCAGGTATGCTTTTTGTTTGCTATGAGAACCACACTTGGTCAAGGCATTCTTGAATAAAAAATATAAATAAGGAAACTCCAGAATAGAGTTTCCCTTATATTAGTACCGATCAGTGAATCATTCTATCGATTCCTTGATATTAGATGTTAGATGTTAGATGTTAGATGTCCTTGGCATACGATACTGCTGGCACTTTGTTTAACACCACGAACAAACGAACCTCCTGATCTCCTGTATTTTGGAATGCGAACTCGACCTCACCGCCACAATGGATCACATCCTCTTGTTTCACCACTTGTTCTTTTCCATCCAGAATAAGTGTACCTGTGCCTTCGACCACCAGCAAAATAACATCTGTGCCCGGATGTTTATGAACGGGAAGCTGCTGACCTGGCAGAAAATGAAGTACAAAGGTCACTCCACCACCCTGTTGGAATAAAACTCGTTTCGTGAAACGGTCCTCACTGAATGTTTTGACTCCTTGCAGTGACGTGATACTCATGATAATCGTCCTCCTCGATAATATAATCTGTGAATACATTCATCTTATCGCAAGAAAGCCCGCGTTTCCTTGATCTGAATCAAGAAATGCGGGCAATGAACAAATCATAGTCGGTCCCTTATGGTCGTTTGTTTATAAGATGGTTACACCATCATTTTGCGCAGAGAAGCGATATATCTCGAACGTATAATGATGAAATAAAACGTCTGTGCAAGTACAAAGGCACCAAATACAGTCAACACCGGCATCGTATAATTGGTAATACCGAATTCAGTCAGGAATGGCTTAACCACCACCAAAGTTTCAATGATAGCTACTCCGATCGGTAAAAAGAACAAAATGGCAATCTGAACGGTGGATGATCGTTTCATCTCCTGGAAACTGAGACCCATTTTCGAAAGAGAATGCACCATCCTTCCATCCGCTTCAAGATCGGTATGCAGTCTGAAATACAAAAAGCTTGCGGAAGAGATCGAGAAGATTAATCCGATAAATATGCCCAGGAAGGTAAAGAGTGCTGTACCCTGTCTGAATCTTTCAAAATCATCGTACCGCGTACTCAGATATCCAGACTGGTTATCCGTTGAAGCGTTGCTGCTTCGGATGGAATCCGCGGAGGATAGAAGCTGATCGCTAACCATGGCTTCCGAAGAGTGGCGATCAGGTACAGCATGACCCCATGCAGGAATCTGATACAGGTATTTACCAGATATCATATTATCTTTGATCTGTTGGGCAATCTCTTCATACTTCTCATCCGGTAGGACAACTACACCTGTAGCATAGAGTAGGGTTCCAAACTGTGGATCGATATCTGTATCCGTAACCCTAACTTCCAGCGGACTAGCATTCAGAGTCAACGTCAACTTGTCTCCCTTCGCATAATCACGAAATCTGTTGCGCTTTATCTGATCCTGACCCTTCTCATTGCGGGTATCCACAAATACAGCGGACCCGGTATCCAATTGGAACATCTTTCTCCCTTGTGTCAGATTGTATTGGTTGTATTGACTAAGCGGCATAACCGAGACAGCACTCTGATCTGCATCAGACCAGAAATATTCAATATAGACTTGCTGATAATCCAAGCCTGCGTCTTCAAGTTTCGAATCAATAGCGCTCATATCCAGTTGCTCTGTTGGTCTGAATACGTTGTATTGAATTGCAAAATCGTTGTTTGTAAACTGTTCCCGGTTCTCCTGATCCAGTGACAAAATTACAACTGCACTCATTGAAGCAATCGCAATCACCACGGTCACCATAAAGAGCATGCGGGCATTATCCTTCATTTTATAACTCATCTCTGAGATCCACAACAGACGTGTACCATGCCATACCGTTTTACGATTACGTTTCAATAAACGGATGATGAGCACGGAAAGTTGTGAATAGAAAAAATACGTCCCGGCTATCCCTGTTATTGCTGCAAGCATGATTGTTCCGCCATTTAACCCGTTACGGAGTACCACAAAACCTACTGTAAGTAATGCAAAACCCAGAAGTGAGAAGAACCATGAAGCTTTGGGCTCTTTTTTAGGTTTGTTGGTTCCCGTCAAAAGTTCTAACGTCCGTTTGTTTCCGATAAAAACCAATGTGAAAAGTGAAATGCAGAAAAATAATAACAGAAAGGCCCCGATCGTAATCAGAATCGCTTTCACGGGAAAATAAAAGGGCAGATCATCCATCCCGATAAAACGAGTGGTTAACATCAGGAACAACTTGGACAACAACATACCTCCGCCGATACCGGCAATAATGGACAGGCAGCCGATCAACATGTTTTCCAAAATGACCAATCTCCGAATCTGTGCGGGTTCTGCACCAAGTATGGTCAGAATGCCAAACTCTTTGTTCCGTGATTTGAGAAAAGCACTGATGGAATACATAACAAAGAAAAATGCAAACACATACACAATAACCGAAGCGATCTGCATCCCCGTAGCGGTTGTGTCACCCATTGGCAACTCTGCCACATATGGATGATAGATAAATACCGCATACGCGAAGAAAATCATGACCATAAACACACTGCTAAGAAAAAAAGCAATATACGCTCGCCCATTCCGGCGAATATTGTTAAACGCGAACTGAGGAAAGCTCATGTGAATTCCCTCCCCAGAAGGATAAAGTATCAATGATCCGCTGGAAGAACGTCTGTCGATTATCTCCGCGGTGTACCTCGGCTGCCAGTTTTCCATCCTTGATGAACACGATACGGTTACAATAACTTGCAGCAAGCGGGTCATGTGTGACCAACATAATGGTTGTTTTCTCCTGCTGGTTCATCTGTTCAAGTGACTCCATGACCGCTTGGGATGACGTAGAATCCAGCGCACCGGTGGGTTCATCCGCCAAAACAATCGAAGGCATATTGATCATGGATCTCGCAATGGCTGTCCGTTGTCGCTGTCCGCCCGAAATTTCATAGACTCGTTTATCCAGAATATGATCAATCCCAAGCTTCGCTGTAATGCGATGTAGTCTGCTCTCCATCTCCTTTAGTTTGACCTTGTCCAGTGTCAATGGAAGTACAATATTCTCAGCAACAGTCAGCGTGTCCAACAGATTGAAATCCTGAAAGACAAATCCGAGTTCCCGACGTCGGAACATGGCAAGTTCTTTCTTTTTCATATCAAACGGGTTCATGCCATTAATCAGCACCTTGCCTGAGCTGGGTTCATCAATGGTGGAGACCATGTTTAACAATGTGGTTTTGCCACTGCCCGACGGGCCCATAATACCCACAAACTCACCTTGCTTGATTGTCAGATGAATATCACTAAGGGCTTGAGTCTGCACTTTGCCCTGATATACTTTGTTCAGTCCCGATACCTGTAACATTTCCATGCGTAATTCCCTCCTAATCCGTCATTCTTTATACGTTAATTCTATTCTTATCCTAACTGACCTCCCGTAACGGTGCTATCGAATTACCTTAAACTTCCCTTACAACGCGTTTAAGGTTCTGTTCCCCTGCCTTCTCTATGACACTTCTGTGCATTAAAAAAAGCACCTCGCCCATGGGCAAAGCGCTCTTTACTTCGGATATTTCGAATGAATCCAGCTGAATCTGACC
Organism: Paenibacillus sp. FSL K6-1122; assembly: GCF_037977015.1. Taxonomy (NCBI): domain Bacteria; kingdom Bacillati; phylum Bacillota; class Bacilli; order Caryophanales; family Paenibacillaceae; genus Paenibacillus; species Paenibacillus sp. FSL K6-1122. The sequence continues at coordinate 4,384,818 of NZ_CP150272.1, forward strand.
AACGTTCCCTCATTTGGCTCCGAAAACAACTCCACACGGTTATCCAGGCGGGCACTGATCTCACGAACCAGATATAATCCCATTCCAGTAGATTCGTGATATTGTCTGCCCCGTTCACCTGTAAAATAGGGATTGAATACGCGATGAATATCCTCGGACGAGATGCCGATTCCCTCATCCTGAATGTCCAGGATTGTACGCTCTTCCTGCTTATAGCCTGTAATGATCACTTTTTTGCCTGATTTGCTATCGGAATAGTTCACGGCATTGGTCAAAATCTGGGTGAACATGAACCGTAGCCACTTGGAATCACTGTATATCTGAAGGTCGCCCTCCATACGGATATCCGGCGTAATGCCTCTGCGAATAAACAAACGTCGGTTCTCTGCAATGCTACTCCGAAGCACCTCATGCAGAGACAACAGCTCCACACGAAAATCCCCTTCGAACTGTTCAAGCCTTGATGAATGCAAGACCATTTCAAGTCCTTTGCGCATTTTATCCAGCTCATCCTGAATACTTCCAGCCGTCTCATCGTCCACATCTTCCAAGGTCAGTTGGATAATGGACAACGGGGTCTTCATCTGATGAACCCAGCGATTCATGAATACCACCTGCTGTTCCTTGCTAGTACGTAACTGCCCCATCTCGTTCTGCCGATTACGCTCCAGTTCATGTAACAATTGCTGGATGGCTTCCGCCACGACCGAATTTCCAAGCGTTTGGAAAGGTTCGTTTACCAGTTTACGTGGTTGTTGAAGCAGACGGTAATATGCTCGCAACTGGAAGTAACGAGTGACCAGATAGACCAACAGCACAACAGTACTGATCAGCATGCCATAGAGAACAATCTTCATCGGACGGCCCTCACCAGAGAGCCAGTAGACACACGGAACCAGCAGCATCTGTAACACATAAAATCCGACTAACATCAGGTGGTCTTTCAGGAAAAGTCTCATTTCCCTTTCCCCTGTGCGGATGAATCCAGATCCAACACACGATAACCCGCTCCGCGAACCGTCTCCAAAATCTCTTCTGCACCCAGCTCCTTCAACTTCCGGCGAACACGTGTAATATAGACATTCAACGTATTATCATCAATAAAATGCTGATCTTCCCACATCTGTTCTAACAATTTTTCTCGGCTGACAACTCGCCCTGCCTTCGCCATCAGCGCTTCCACCAGTATCGCTTCCTTCTGTGTCAGCTCGGTAGAACGCTCATCATATTCCAATACAAATCGCTCAGGATAAAGGATCATGGGACCGTTCTTCACCTTCACTTCCTGTTGAACAGCAGCGTAAGAACCATAGGCTCTGCGCAGCTGACTACGGACTTTGGCAAGAACAACTTCATATTGAAAAGGTTTTGTAATATAATCATCCGCTCCATGTTCCAACGCCATAATCTGATCCATACCACTATCACGAGCCGATATGAATAAAATGGGACATATGGAATGTGTGCGAATCTGCCTGCACCAGTAGTATCCATCATATTGAGGCAAATTCACATCCATCAGCACAAGGTCCGGCTTCACTTCCACAAATTCATCCAGTACATGACGAAAATCATCTGTGACCTGTACCTGGAATCCATTTCGGGTCAGATAAGCCGCCAGCAATCCTGCTAACTTGGCATCATCTTCAACCAACAATATCGACTGCATCATTTAACCCTCTTTCCGTTTCCTGACGTCAGTGTATCACATCTAGTTACCCATTCTAGTCGGAAACGGCTTGAAAATAAAGGGTCAGACCACGAGACGCCCCCTCTTCTCTGCCAACCCAATGATGGCTTCCACCCCTGAATTAAACTCAAGAAAGTCCTGCTCGACCCCATCACTGAAAATAACACCATCCTCTGGCATCTGGGATACAATGTGCAGTGGTTGCTTTGAATGGATCTGTCCAAACACGAGATTGGCCGCAGTCGTTCGGCTCGGAAAAGGTTCACGTACTGAAAAATATAAGTACGGCGCATCCCAGTTAAAATGATTCAGATCTTGCCTGCTTCCATGAATGGATGCTGATGCTGTAGCGACCTCCACTTCGGAATTCATGTTCTGCCATGCAGCGGACCCTACAATTCCGGTGGCGCCGGCCAGCACACTTTTGAACCAGCCTGTCGATCCCATGCCTGTGGATACAATGATGCCACTAGAAGATTGTTGTTCTGTGGATGAACCCAAACGCACTTCATAACGAGCCGATACATGTGTCTTACGACCAATGAACAGATCATTCACACCATATAGATACTGTCCATCATTGAGTTCTACTTTGGCGAGAGTGACTTCTTTCAAGGTTCGTTGCTTTCGAATGACATCAGGGACAATGAAGCTGAGATCCTCTACGGTAAAAGGTAATAATACCCCGTCCCACCGCATCGGATCCGGATTCACACCAATGAGCGGTTGCTCGGTCACATACTTGAGGGTATTGGCTACAAGCCCATCCTGTCCAACTACGACCACGATATCCTGCTCTCCAAAGATAAAATTGGGCACATGTTCCCGATCAATCGTCTGAACCCGTCCCAATTGGCCCAATTGCTGCTGTGCCTGCTGCACAGATAGCCGATAACGACGGTCTTCCTCCATATAATCACTGAAGTCTGCGCCCAGACGTTCAATATAGAACTGAGCTTGCTGCACCGTGTTATATCGAACCACCAGCTCTTCCAGTCGGGTCCGGCGTTTCACCAGAATCAGCTTGTGTTCACTCATCCGATCATCTGCCGTGGCCTGCTGACGTACTGATTTCCCTGCCTGCTCTGCTTGCTCTCTTCTTCCTAATCTCATCTCGCTCGACCTCCCTGATCTCTGCCTGGCGCAGGAGACATTAATCCCTGTAACAGATCCGGCGAGATATTTAGTTGCCCAATCTTGCCTGCATTTTCAGCCAGTTCCTGGAACGCGAGTGCGATCAGCTTATCAGAATTCATGCCCATATTCGCCATTGCTTGCAGTACATTCGGCTGTACATTTTGCAAAGAGTTCATCATGGCAGCAATCTCATACGCTTTGGCATCTGCCTCGGCATTGTGATTAGCAATAGTTAACTCAATCAGCTGCTGCTTCCGTTCCTCCATCGCTGTATTGAACTGAAGTTGCTCCTGCTCCATCTCATTTTGTTTCTGTTTCACCGAGCGCTCAGCCTGCAATTGGGTCTCACGAATCTGCTGTTTCTTCGTCTCTATGGCAATTTCGGTGTTCAGTTCGTTCTCTTTCACTCGTCTTTCCTGTTCAATCGAGGCATTACGACGTACATAGAGCGCTTCATCTGCCTGACGCAAAATCTCTTCCCGCGCTTGTGCTTCCAATGCACGCATCGTCTCTTTATTAGGCAGAATGGCCAGTATTGATAGACTCATCAGCTCAACGCCCAGTTTCTCCAACTCTTCACTTTGCACAACTTCGCGTTTCATGCTGCTCGCCAGTCGTTCACTGGATTGAATAGCTTCTTTCAGCGGCATTTGTTCCAGATGTTTCTTGGTCAGTACTTTGGCTGTGGTGATCACCCGTTGATCCAGCTTACCGGGGTCGTCGGAGATATACCGATTCTTGCGCAAATTGTACGTGTAATTCAGGCTCTGGGTTATTTTCAGGTAATCCACAATGCGATAGCTTAGCTGCCCTTGCACAGTAACCGTCTGATAATCCGCCGTAATCTCTTCGAACATGAACGGTACATCCACCGAGGATACGGGTAGAACCACTACCGATGTGGTCGGCTCATAGTAATAGAAGGACAATCCGACACCTTTACGTTGTACCTCACCATTTTTCACTTTCATGACATACTCACTGGGTTGAAATTTCGCAAATCGGAATCCAAACATGGCTCATTCCCCATTTCTTAATATTGTCATTTTGATATTATCGAAATGATAACAAATGAATTCAATATTGTCAATACGACATTAACAAATTGTTTATATGCCTATTTAGAGAAAGCGGGTCCGTTCTATATAAGTTGAACTAAAGATTATTTACACTGACACTCCGATGACAGAATAACCTTCTAATCGCTGTTATCCCCAGATTTTTTCGATTCCCTTTTCTAAAGGGAAAATCCGGTGATAAAGGCGAACGCTTCGCTTTTTCAGTTTTTTCTGTCCTCTCCGTTATCGTGTAAATCATTAGTTAAACTTATATAATCTCTTTTCACAAAAAATAAAGAGACCGAATCCTATGATCCGATCTCTTTACCTGCTTTGTTATTTTCTATTCATGCGTGTTAATGATGCCATTAGGCACCTTTCGTAATCAAAAGCGGACTTTTCTAACTATCTCTAATACAGTTGTTCCATCATTCTGGCGACTGCAACAGCCCCTTGTGCACGGTTCGCTGTTTCTTTCGGAGCAAACGTGCCATCAGGCATGCCATTTAGCAGTCCAAGTTGTTGCATCGAGGCTACAGCTTCTTTGGCGTATGCCGCGATCTCGGTGTTGTCTACAAACATCATATTTCCTTGTACAGCATTGGTCGCATCCTGATCATGTTGCACAACCTTCAGTGCTCTGTTCAGCATAACGGCCATGTCTTCTCGCGAAATACGTTCATTGGCTCCGAAGCTTCCATCTGCCCGGCCTTGAATAATGTTCATTTCAATTCCAAGTCGTACTGAATTGGCATACCACTGCCCTTCCTTCACATCCGTTGGGACTGAAATAGATGGATCCGGCTGGTGTGTATCACCAATACCTTTAATAATCATTTGCAAAAATTGTGCTCTGGTCAGTTCACCTTTCGGGGCAAAACGAGTTGCGCTCATCCCCGTAATAATCCCTTTACCATATAGGTTCTGCACCTCTTGGAGAGCCCAATTGTGATTTTGCAGATCATTTAATGGTACTTCAACTTCTGCAATGACATAACTGCCGGATTCCAGCGGTTTGAACGCCATCGTTTTGGTCTTATCATCGTACTTGGAATACGTAACAGGTTTCATTTCTCCACTTGTGGATATGGAATGTACAACCATAACTACATCATTCTTTTTAGGTTGCTCCACATTGGATAGAGCAACTTCAACTGCTCTGTTTGTCCATTGCAATGGCTTATTGTTCATTAACAAATTCACATCAACAATCGCATGATTACCGATCGCTGCTTTTTGCGATGTAGTCAGTGTATCTGTCGATCCTTTTGACACTACGATATCGAACGTTCCCTCAGTCTCCGCAATGGTTAGTGGGAGTGATCTCAGAGGAACACGAACGGTAGTCTGTCCTACAACTACATCTAGGGATTGCACTTCCTCGGAACGAAACCATGCTGCCAGCTGACTTGCAGCCAATTGGAATGTGACTGTCTTGGCTCTGTCAGGCACATCTGCAATCAGCTTCAACGTACGATTTCCTACATCCATCGATTGCAGTGCATGAGTTAATTGGGATGCATCTGGACGAATTGAATACTTCTCATCCCCGGCTGTCGTTCCTTTTAACGTGATCGATCCCTTCTCCGGTGCAGTACCCGCTCCAACTGGTGGGGTTACAGACGGATTCCCCGTCGATGGTGCTGTTCCCGGGTTGGAAGGTTGTGAAGGTACACTTGGTTCTGATGGCTGGCCAGGGCCAGGTGTTACATCTTGACGTACAAGCTTACTCACAGCATCTTGTAACGCACGATCCGCATTGCTCACATCTTGCATTGAAGATTCAACATCCAGAATGAATGCCTTCGCTTCAGAAAGTGCCTTACTAAATACATTCCAGCTTGATGTCGTGTATTCGGTTTGTTTTAATTTCTCAGCGGTATCTACAGTAGTTTGCAGTGCAGATTTGTCCGCTGGGAACGTACCGTATGCTTCAAATTCCATGAATCCTACCCATGTGGGACCTGTTTTAATCGTTACCCGAATGTAACGTCCCTCCGTGCCTTCTGGAAGTACATGGCTAGGTGCGGTTGATACAACAACATCACTTGTGGTGTCCACTACTTTCACAAAATTTTTGTTATCGTTGGACACTTCGATCGTATATTTGATGCCGCCACTCCACATCGACATTTCGATTTTACGGAGGTTAGCAACCTGACCCAAATCCACTTGCCACCAGCTATCCTTACTCTCGTCTGTTCCCCATGAAGTGTTCGGATTGTTGTCAATTGCACCTTCAGGAGAGTTGGCTTGATTGCCTCCTGTCCCTGCACTACTTGAAGCCGTTGCCGTTTTTCCCGTTGTTAAAGCCTCCAGAGAGACTAGATTAGTAAAGGCTTGTTTCAACGTACTCAGTGCTGAATTCACCTCAGACTGGACAACAGCATTGTTATCTCGGACCTGAATCGCTGCCTGCAAAGACTGTTCCAATACAGACCAGCTCCGGCGTGTATAGGAAGATTTAGTCTGCTGCTGCATTTGTTGAATGTACTGGTGCAGTTGTGTTTTGTCCACATTGGATAGACCTTGAATGGCATCATGCAAACGTTTAACCGCTGTATTCGCATCCGTCTGTGTTGCTCTTGGATCATTCAAGATCTGATCAGCGCCTTCCAGCGTTTTGGTCAATACCGCCCAAGTGGCCGCAGACCAGTCAGCCTGCTGATACGTACGCGCTTCCGCTATTTTAGCTCTGAGCTCGTCAAGCTGCGGGGTGATAACCTGCATCTGCTGCATCACACGTTCCAATGCTGTTGTCGCTGCATCTGTATCTAATTGAGTTACCCCACCCGGCGTGTATGCCTGTTGGTATACATCATTCGCTGTCGAGATTGCCGGAGCCAGAGTCACCCAGCTATCCAGAGTAAAATCAGTCCGTACCAATGATTTGGCTCGTGTAAGTGCCGCATCAAGTTGCTGGCGGTCTGCGGGCAGAAGACTCAATCCACGTTTGTACACATCAAGGGACCATAACGCTCTGCCTTCATACGAATGCCCGCCGTTGGCCGGAAATTCATCATAGTCAAACATCGCTTGGTTCTCCCATGCATTACCTTCGGATGCAATCCAGCCTACACCCGCCGGAATCCACGCTGGCTCCCAGTAGAAGAAACCTGCGCCATGATTATCTGGCACGTTCGCAATCATGTCCATAATGCCGGCAATAGCATCATATTGACCTTGAACGGTTGCGGGGAAGTCTGCTCCCCCAACATGAAGCGCTTCATCTGATCCAATGATGTTACCGTGTGCATCCCCGTTTTTGTAGGAAAACGGATAGGACGTTTCAGCGATAATGACATCTTTGCCAAACTCGACTGACACTTCATTCATCGTTTTCTGTACATCCGCAAATGTCCCATGCCAGAACGGGTAATACGATAGTCCGATAATGTCATAGTCCAATTTGCCTTTACGTAACTCTTCAAAGTACCATTTAAACGTATCCACCTTGCCACCTTCAGCCAAATGGATCATAATCTTCACCTTATCCGCGTTATCGGTGATCTCCCCTTCTACTGCACGTACAGCATCAACTCCGCTTTTTAGCAATGCAACATTTTGCTCGAAATCCACGTCACTGCTCAAGCCGTTCAGAACACCACTGTTGATCTCATTACCGATCTGCACCATATCAGGCATAGCGTCTGCGGCCTTCATCTCACTTACAACTTCATACGTGTAGTTGTATACGGCCTGCTTCAGCTCTTCGGGCGAAAGACCTTCCCAAGCTTTGGGACGAAGCTGCTGGCCCGGGTGCGCCCACTCATCCGAGTAGTGGAAATCCAACAGGATCTTCATACCTTTTTTCTTCACCCGCTCGGCCAAACGAATGACATCTTTCTTATCGTTATAGCCCCCTGATTTCTGTGGATCATTCCACAGACGAAGACGCACATAATTGACACCGCGATCCTTGAGAATATCGAGCAAATCACGCTCTGTACCGTTGCTGTCCACGTATTTGCCGCCTTTGTCCTCAATGGCAGTCAACGTGGAAATATCAACACCTCTAACATAGTCTGCACGATATCCCTCAACGATCACTTTAGCTTTAAGCTGAGGTTCTGGAGGCGCACCATATACAACTCCTGTTACCGTAAATTCGCCTGCAGAGGCGTATTGCATAGGGTCGATATAATCCCAAGTCACAGGTACCATTCCCGATTTTTCATTCTGAAACTGTGCCTTTACCTCGTTGGGCAGAATTGGCGCACTTCTGGTCACCGTTCTCACTTCGATCTCATCATATCCTTTAATATTGGCTGGTTCAGTTCCTTCTGCTTCTCCCCACACTTTGAACTCCAATATTTCCGGCCAGACACCCTCACCCTTGTAAAAAGATATGTTCAATCTGATGTATCGCACATCATTCTGCTGAAACGTCAGATCAGCGATCTGTTTGGGATCGGCATTTTCATTTTGATCAGCAACGTTGGTCCATGCCTGCTGATCAGCAGATGTTTCTACCATATATTTCACAACCGTGTTTTCTCTCCACGTTATCTCCGCTCCGGACAGATTGTAGTCTTCACCCAGATCAATCATCACCCACTGTGGTTGTTCCGTTGTCACTCCAGCCTTAGCAGCCCAATGCGTGTCACTTTTACCATCAACCAAGTGCTCCCTTTTGCTCCAATGCTCCAAATATTCTGTGCTTACCGTAACCGCCTTGTTAAGTGCCACGTTCACTTTTGCATCTTCTGCAGCCGCTGGACGAACCATCAACCCCAGATCACAGAACAGCATCAGCAATACCAGACACCCGCTTATGTACCTCTTGTTCACTCTTGATCTCCCCCTTTTTGTGTTTGATTGTGCATGGATCAATGAATGTTATGATTCCTCCTCATTGTAAGCGCTTAATAGTGATGGGTAACACGGCATTTTCCAAAGGAAACAGCAGTTATTTTAACAATATGATTCTGTGACAGTTACATTTGAGTTATATTAATCACACTATTTTGTAAGAAAAACAAAAAAATCTGTCCGTCTACCGTAAGGCAGAACAGAACAGATTTTCAGGTATATGATCATTGTTACACTTATTTAGAAAGTTTCAATTCAAGTTGTATCTGGATATCATTTTCAGTCGAGAGCACAACGGAGTGGGGATTTTCCATTCCGAAATCTTCGAACGTTACCATCGATGTTGCCGACAACAATACTGCATTATTCTCATAAGCAGCTTTTGCGTCAAAGGTTACTTCTTTTTCAATACCTTTAACCGTAATGGTACCATTCATTTTGATATCAACCGTTTGACCGACAGGCCATTCCGCAGGTACCCCTTCAAATGAAGTCGCTGTAAATGTAGCTTGTGGATATGTAGCAACGTCGAAGAAATCGGCTTGCTTCACGTGACCATCACGCTGTCCATTCCCGGAATCAATTCCGTCCATCTCGATCTGTCCTTCTGCCTTCATCTGAGCAGCATCATCTACATTAATTGTCCAATTGCCTGTTACCTTCTCGTCCACAAAGTTAACGGTCTCCTGTGATGTGGTTACGGAGAAGTATACTTTGGAACCTTCGCTGATGCTCCAGTCTCCGTTCAGTTGCTCTGCTCCAGCAGTTTCATTGGCTACAACCGTTCCTGTGCTATCTACAGCTGTGGTGGAAGTCGCTGTGCTCGCAGGAAGCACCTGCTCAATCTCCACGTTGTTCCCCAAGTAACTGTTTGTGATATAGTAACCACCGCCACCGATTACGGCAACCGCCGCTACACCTGTAATAAGCCATGCTTTTGCTTTCTTGTTCATCTCTATGTTTCCTCCAGTACATGATTGTTTAGGTTGCTTCTTGGAGTGAATCATATCAATTGAATGTGTCAGGAAGAAGTCAAGATAAGACAAGTCCCATATTTTTTTGAAATTCGTAATACAGGATTGGCTTTACGCTCTTGCTCATGTAAAATCAGTACAAGTTTACAAAGCGAAAGGAGAACGCTTTTTTTGAAATCCATACTTATCGTCGAGGATGAGCAAGCTATTGCACGAGTATTGGCTGCTTATCTGAGAAAAGCAGAATTTGAAGTTCATCATGCAGCAGATGGATCGACTGCACTTACCCTTTTTGATACCGTAACGCCTTCCCTTGTATTACTTGATGTGATGCTGCCAGGAATGGACGGATGGGATCTGCTGCGGATTATTCGTGAAAAAAGTGCTTGTCCCGTGATCATGCTAACTGCACTGGATGACATTTCAGACCGTCTCAACGGACTAAATGCCGGTGCTGACGATTATATGAGCAAACCTTTTGTACCGGAAGAAGTGGTTGCCAGAGTTAATGCAGTGTTGCGCCGTAATCCACATTGGACCTCAGGTGGCGAAGAGAAGCGTTCCTTTGGAAATCTCGTCATTGATCTTGCTGCCAAGCAGGTGCTGCTGAACGGTGCAGAGGTTGCACTCACACCTCGTGACCTGTCGTTACTGTTCTTCCTGTCCGATTATCCGAATCGGACATTTACCAGAGATCATCTTATTGAACAGGTATGGGGGATGGACTATGATGGCAGTGACCGTGCTGTGGATCTATCGATTAAACGACTACGTCAAGCCCTCTCCCACTGGTCGCCAGAGACGGGAGAAATTCGGACGTTGCGAGGAATGGGGTATCAATTTTGGATCGCCAACTGAAACAGAAGAAACCCAAACGAACGATATCCATTCTGTCACACTGGACACTGCGATATTTTCTCATTTTGTGCATTGGTTTCACGATTATTGCGGCAGGGGCACTCTACTGGATTCGAACAACTTCCATTGAGAAAAGCCTCAAAACCGCAGAACTGCTTGGTCTGGAGATTGCCGATCGAGTGACCAGTGAGAATAATATGCTTCGAGTTCCACCCGATCTGGACAGACTGGTAACCAAGCGAGAGAAACTATTTAACACAGATAATTATTTTTGTGTCATGATCTTGGACAATAACAATCAATTGATCTTTTCCCAGCCTAAAATGGAGCAAAAAGATGTGCATTATCGACTGTCAGACGACTATCTTGAACCGCGAAACAACAAATATGCAGGTGTAACGGTCAACATATCCGAGGGCGATCAAACCTTGGGTAAAGTGTGGGTCATGCAGTCCAAACAATCCATTACATTTGGTCCAGAGACGATATGGCTCGTGGCTCTAATCCTCGGAGGACTAATCCTCTGTGGATGGTTTACAATCTATCTCTTGTCCAAAAAGTTATCCAGACCGATTCGTCAGGTCGCCTATGCCGCTGAGCAGATTCGAGGTGGCAACTATGATGTGAGTCTTGATCTGAATACACGAGAACGTGAGATCAATGAACTTGTAAATTCATTCCGCGATATGGCCACTCGTCTCCAACAACTCGAAGAATGGCGTACACTTTCGCTGGCAGGGGTAAGTCATGAACTCAAGACGCCGGTAACTTCCATCAAGGGGCTCGTTATGGCAGTACGTGACGATGTCGTGAGTCCACAGGAAGGTAAAGAATTTTTGGATATCGCTTTGAAGGAATCTGAACGTATGGAGCGAATGGTCGCAGATTTGCTTGACTATAACGCCATGGCTGCAGGAAGTGTTGCCGTTCGCAAGGAACGGACGGATCTGAAACTGTTGGTCGGTGAGATCATCTATCAATGGAAGATTGCGTATGAGGACAAAATGCCAGAGGTTCAGCTGCACGCCCCTCCAATTAACTTTTTTACCATGGGGGATGCTCTCCGCATTCAGCAGATCATTGTCAATTTGCTTAATAACGCACTTCATGCCACAGCTCCTGAACAGAAGGCCGTCTTCGATATTTATCTAAGTACAGAAAAACAGATGCTGTACGTTGATGTTAAGGACCACGGCACAGGCATCGCAGCCGAAGAACAACCCAAAATCTTCGAACGGTTCTATCGTGGAGAACTCAAGAAACGTCGTAACCGCGGTCTGGGTCTAGGATTAACATATAGCCGCCTACTCGCTCAGGAACAGGGCGGTGAACTGACACTTGTCTCCAGCAGCCCGGAAGGCAGCATGTTCAGATTAAGCCTGCCACGCTGGACTGCAACACAAGAAGCCATGAATACAGAAAAAGCATACGGAGCAGCCGTTAAAGTATAACGCACCTCACTAACATGACAACTAGCCCAGAACTCCATTCAGGAGACTGGGCTAGTTCAACATGTTCCTTGTTGCTTTATCCAGAATGGAAGCAATCAACACTCTAATACACGTGGTCTGTATTCATCGAAAGCATCCGAGATCAGTTGCTTATGAAGTGCACTACTGGCAATGATTGCTTTCCGTTTTGCTTTCAAAACGATCTGCTCTATATCCGCATAACTGCACCCGGTCAAGCGTTCACATATGTAATCTTCCAGCCGAGTCTCCTGTTCAAATGCCCCTACCAATTTGCTGATATACAATTTGCGACTCGAATCATCAGGCATACCGTAGGTCATCTTCGTATCAAACCGCCGCCAGATGGCGTGATCCAGTTGGGTTTCCAGATTCGTTGCAGCCACCAGAATGCTTTCCCCATCGAATTCGTCCAGACACTGCAACAATGTATTCACGACACGAGCCATCTCTTTCACTTCATCATTGCTCTCACGTGTCCGGCCTATGGCATCAAATTCATCCAGAAATAACACACAGGGATTCATTCGTGCATATTCGAATAACTTACGTACGTTACTCCCCGTCTCCCCAAGATGGCTATGAATGATCGCATCTAATCTCACAAGAACCAATGGCAGATCAAGGCGCTCCGCCAGATGTGATGCCGTTAATGTTTTTCCCGTACCGGGTGGCCCGAACATGACCATTTTGTTGGGGATTGATACATCATGCTCTCTGAACTTCTCTTTCATGCCCAGAATGGTGATAAATTCATTAATGATGCGTTCATTTTCAGCGGAAAATACAATATGCTGGGCTTTGCGTCTACACTCTTTCGGCGTGTAAAAAGCAGCCATATCGATCCCTTTCGCGCGGGGAATCCGGTTCATATGGTTTATTTTGCTCATGTATACACATGCTCCTTCATTTATAGTTTCAGTCCATGATTCAAGTTATATAAGTTGAACTAATGAATATTTACACTGACCACTTCGTTGACAGAACAACCTTCCGATCGCTGTTATCCCCAGATTTTTTTATTTATTTCCCTAGAGGGGAAATCCGGGGATAAAGGCGAACGCTCCGCTTCTTCAGCTTCTTTCTGTCCTCTCCGTTTTCGTGTAAATGTTTAGTTCAAATTATATAGAATCAATCAGACTTTTAATCGTAATCATTACTATTAAATAATAACATACTACTGCCTTTTTGCAAATATAACTGCAGCACGTCCACTATTTTGCCACAGAAGGGGGCATTTGGTTGCAAGCATCAAGAAAATTTGCTATTCTGAATATGCATCGTTGTGTATAATGCAAAAAAGCCCTCCGAATTTCGTGAGAGCAACAAAATTTTCCAGATTGACAAGCGGCAACTTGTTATATCCGGATTCTTTATACCAACGACTGTAATCCAATTAAAGTGAGGTTAACAATCATGGCAAAAGACGTATTGTGTGAAGTTAATTCCTGTCGTCACTGGGCTCAAGAGAACAAATGTAACGCTTCTTCGATCTACATCGTGAGTCACAGTAACAAAGAAGCAAGTCAGTCTGCTGAAACAGACTGTAAGACTTTTGAAGTAAAATAAGTAATTTCATGTAATCGACTTAAAGGAGCCCTTACCGGTTCCTTTTTTCTTTGTCTATTGTAACAAGAATGATAATTATTATCAAGCCCTATTCTGTAAAAATCCTTCTCACCTCTTCAATGCACATTGGACAGATGACCTACGTACACTACGTAAGAAGTCAGTATGCCCATGAACGATTAGAACCAAGAGGTGAATAACAATGCCTGTTAAAAGTGGCACACAGTATCGCGAACGAATTGATGCACAGTCCGTCCCTTGCTGGTACAAAGGTAACCTTATTACTGGAAAACGCTCTGAACATGTAGCATTTGCTGGTTTGATGGAGACTCAGATGCACATGTATGATCTGCAATCGGATTCTAAATTTGCAGAAACGATGACGTATGCCTCCCCGGCAGACGGCAAACCTGTGGGCATATCCTTCCTGCCTCCAACCAGTGCCGACGACCTCCGCAAACGACGGGAAGGGATGAATATCTGGGCAAATGTGCATCATGGCTTTCTTGGTCGCTCACCCGATTACATGAATACAGCCATAATGTCCTTTTACACAGGTGCCGATCTCCTGAAAGAATTATCTCCCCAGTATGCAGAAAATCTCAAAAATTATTATGCGTACTGCCGTGATCATGACATCACACTATCCCATGCCTTCATTCAGCCATATGCCAGCAAAATCTCAGGGCAATTGGATGCTACGGAGGATGCTATTGCCGCAAAGGTCGTAGATCGCACTGAGGAAGGTCTCATTATTAGCGGTGCATTCATGATGGCTACACAAGCTGCCACTTCGGATGAGATTTTTGTCTATCCGTCACCTTCTCCCGCCCCATTTGATGACGAAAATCCATTTGCCTTCTCTTTTGCTGTCCCCAATGATCTTCCGGGAATTAGTCTGGTATGTAGGGATACCTACGCAGCCGAATCTCACACTAATTATCCGCTGAGTTCCAGATATGAAGAGATGGACAATATCGTCATCTTTGACCGGGTGCTTGTTCCGCATGAACGGATATTTTTTGCAGGAAGTGAGGAAATGTCCTCGCGTCTCTTCAGTGGTAGCAACTTTCATATTCACGCAGGTCATCAGGTATTGTGTCGTTATATTGCCAAGACGGAATTTGTTCTCGGTACAATCCAGCTTCTCACGGATACGCTGGATCTGAATACGGAAGCACATGTTATAGAGAAATCTGCACGTGTGTTCGCAGGTCTTGAATCGTTAAAAGCTTTGGCCTTGGCCGCGGAGGCAGGTGCCATACCAGACGGACGAGGGTTTGTATTACCTGCACCCAAACCGTTGATGGCAGCCAATCTCCTTTTTCCGAAACTTTATCCTGAGATGATTGAAATTCTGCAACTCTTGGGTTCAAGCGGGGTGATTATGATCCCTCAGGAAGAAGAGTTTCAATCCGATATCGCTCCTTCACTGAATATATATCTGAAAGGGAACGATATGGCTTCTCACGAACGCAACGCTCTGTTCCGCCTGATCTGGGAGCTTGGGTCTGGTTCATTCGGGGGCAGACAGACCCAATTCGAACGATTCTTTTTTGGCAATGTCCTTACCGTATCCAATCGGTTGTTCTCCGTCTACAACAAAGATCAGACGAATCGTCAGCTCGTTCGTGATTTTCTATTCAACACCAGCAAATAAGAGAACTAATGAATCATTTTTTTAGACCAGATGGTCATAAACCGTCATCAGTTCAGAGGCTGGTCTGCTTGCATCCATATCCCGCAATGCAGGCTGGTCTCCGTAACCGATATGAAAGACCCCCAGCACCTTCTCTTCACTTGTCAAACCCATCAAATTCATAAACACAGGATGTTGTTGATAATCATTGATCTTCCAGACCGCATTCAATCCCTGTTCCGCAGCCAGAATACTAAAGCGTTTGCTCCAGGCTTTGGCCGGCAGAAGATCATCCTCACGGGCATTTCTAGGCGCCACGACAACCAGATGGGTTGGAATTGCTTCCGTGTATTGATATGTAGCCCAATCGCCGTAGCGATCAGCCAGATGGGGTGGATAGCTCTGTCTGACCGCTTCCAGATAAAGCTGGCGTCCTTCGCCTGCAAACAACATAAACCTCCAAGGTTCTGAACTCATTACATATAATGAAGGATCTGCTTCATCAAGCAACTTTCGTATAACCGACTGGGGTACTGGCAACGGACTGAATTCGCAAGTTCCTGCACGTCTCTTGCCGCTGCTTATATCTTGACTTAGACCGGTAGACATGGCAACTTCCCCTCCTCTATCTGCATGATATATTGTTATCCTTCAACTGTCTTCACATCAACCATGTTTTCTTCGGTTCAATAGCATCCGTTCTCCAGCGATCTACCTCTTCGTGGATGCGCGCTTTATCACGCGTCGTAAACTGTTCTGACTCCACCACTTCTGCTTGCGGCATGCTGTCACGTATCAAGCGAATGTAGTCCATGGAACGGATCAGAGACTGGCGTCCAGGGATGTACCTGATTTTGCGTCCTTCCAACAAGCAGTATATCTCGATCATACCCGGTAATTTTCCGAAGGCTTCCCAGCAGAATGCACTGACCATATGCTGAAATGCCTCAACTACGTTTGGATCATGGACAACCATATATTTCTGAATCAGCAACGAATCCCAGCCTTCTGGTTGCCAGGCCGCCTGAAATATCATAGATAAATGCATGGATAATGAAGGTAACTCCGTTCTCCACTGTTCAAAAAGAATGGCTGGATGCTTCAGATCATCGTTCATTGCAATGGCGAGTGACAATTCATCCGTAATCTTGTTCTTCACATCCCAGTAATGGAGAACAGATTCGAAACCATCCGTCTTTCTGGGCCACCACTTCTCAAGTAAATACTGTACGGGTACCTCTTTGCGAACATCGGGGTCGAGACTGTAAAAAGCATTGACCGCATGGCTCACCGCATATTGTACACGGTGCCTCCATTGCAGTGGAAGACGCTGCTCAGACACTGGTTCAGGGCGGATGAATCGGTGTGGGCTGCGCAGCATTTCTTCCAATCTGTAATCTTCAAGCAGACGTCCAGGAAGGTCATTCCTTCCGACTGGCATCGCTGCCTGAACATTATGTCTTAACATGATCTTTAGGACACCTGTAATCCGGCAGCAGCGAAGCGTTTGCCAAAGTCACGGCATGTTTCTTTCTCCTGCTCAAGCGGACTATATTCAATTTTCAACATCTCTGGAGATACCTCCGCCCCACGCTCTTGCAGCTTGGCAGCCGCAAGATCAACTGCACCGCAGAACTGCTCATACGAGGTGTCACCACTACCAAACACCGCAGCCCTCTTACCACTCAGGTCAAGCTCATCCAGCTCCTCATAGAAATCAAGGAATTCATCCGGCAACTCCCCATCTCCCCAGGTGTACACACCGATCATGAATCCGTCATAGTCCAATACATCAGATGCATTACAATCCGTTACGGATTTCAGGTCTGCCTCGTGGCCTCCCTGTGTAATTCCTTCCACAATCAGTTCTGCAATTTCTTCTGTATTTCCTGTCATGCTCGCATAAGCCACTAACAATTTAGCCATCTATTTTTCCCTCACTTTATTTGATCATGTTATATTCTCTCTATGAAGAAAGAATGAATTTTTGATTAACAAAATCATATGTGATAATGATTATCATTGTCAAATTAAATTTTTGGTTATCTTTGTTTTTCAGTATATGGTGCACTCCCGTCCCCCAACTGGCGTCCAAGCCCTTTTTTGTTGTACAATAGTATCCAAATGACTTTTGAAGGATGGATAAATCATTATGTACGTAGCTAAGAATTGGAAGGACTATGAAGTAATCGATACAGGAGGCGGCGAGAAACTGGAGCGTTGGGGAGATGTGATTTTACGCAGACCCGATCCACAGATTATCTGGCCCCTTGAGCAAGAAACCAATGAATGGCGTCAGGTGCATGGTCACTATCATCGCAGTTCTTCCGGTGGCGGTAACTGGGATATGAAAAAGCCCATTCCCGAGCGCTGGACGATCGGATACGAAAACCTGAAATTCCACATTAAACCTACCAGCTTTAAGCATACTGGCCTGTTCCCTGAACAAGCCGCTAACTGGAGCTGGATGATGGATAAAATCTCCAATGCAGGACGCCCTATTTCTGTTTTGAACCTGTTTGCCTATACAGGAGGAGCAACGGTAGCCGCAGCTTACGCAGGCGCTTCTGTTGTGCATGTGGATGCAGCTAAAGGCATGGTTCAATGGGCCAAGGAAAATGTTCAATTATCCGGACTGGCTGATCGCCCTGTTCGTTTTATTACAGATGATGTATTCAAATTTGTACAACGGGAACAACGTCGCGGAAATCGTTACGACGCCATTATTATGGACCCTCCTTCATATGGCCGTGGCCCTAATGGAGAGACATGGAAACTGGAAGAGAACCTATATCCTTTCCTGAAGTCATGTATGACGATCTTGTCGGATAATCCATTATTCATGCTGGTTAACTCCTACACTACGGGCATTTCCTCTACGGTTCTGCGCAACATGTTGACCATGACGATGTCTGCTCAGTACGGTGGTGACATTACTGCAGGTGAAATTGGTCTGCCGATCACACGTAGTGGTCTGGATCTGCCTTGTGGTATTCTGGGCCGTTGGGAGTCTTAATTATGTCAGAACATCGGCATGACCACGATGCGATTCCGATTCTGTTCGAAGACAACCATCTGTTAGGTATTACGAAGCCGGTCAATGTACCTACTCAGGAAGATTCATCAGGTGATCCGGATTTGCTTACATTGCTGAAGCAGGATCTGAAAGAACGATACAACAAACCTGGCAATGTTTATCTCGGGTTAGTACACCGACTTGATCGTCCTGTTGGAGGGGCAATGATTTTTGCCAAGACTTCTAAAGCAGCTTCGAGATTGTCCGAGACTGTGCGGGGACGTCATTTCCGTAAAATATATGCGGCTGTTGTACATGGCAAGTTACCTGCACAGCAGGGAACTTTAAAACACACGCTCCTGAAAGATGCACGTACAAATACCGTTACTGTTGTACCTAAAGGTACGGCTGGCGGTAAGGATGCCGTTCTGGATTACCGTGTTATCGGCGAGACAGACCGTTACAGCCTCGTCCATATCGAACTGCACACCGGCAGATCTCATCAGATTCGAGTGCAAATGAAAGAAATCGACTGCCCTCTGTACGGGGATCAGAAGTACGGCGCAAGCGTTAATAAACCCGGGCAACAGATTGCTCTATGGTCTGCGATTGCTGCTTTTCCTCATCCAGTTACTAAGGAAGAAGTTATTCTGCAATCTTTGCCTGCAAGAGAATTCCCCTGGGCAGAATGGCCAGACGCTGTGTACCAAAAAGCTTTTGGACAATCTCAATAAATACGTGTTCAAAAAGACTGGTTTTCAATACCGATAAGATGGGATCAAAAGCGGTTTTATCGAACAACCTCTATAAGTGCACAGGATCAGGTTACATCTGTCCATACAACGTGTCGTTCAGATTCTGTATCTGAACGACACGTTTTTTCATATTTTCAGCTATTTACCTAAGATACAGAGAGGAGACATCATGATGACCCCGTTTACCAAACAAGTCGTTGCGATCATCGCGGCGATTCCCGAAGGTAAAGTGATGACTTACGGTCAGATTGCAGCCCATGCCGGGAGTCCAAGAGCCGCGAGACAAGTCGTACGTATTCTGCACTCGATGAGCCGCAAGGAACGTCTGCCCTGGCACCGTGTCGTCAATGCAAAAGGAGAAATCTCCATACCGGACGAACACTCGCGCATGATGCAGGAAACAGAACTGATTAGCGAAGGTGTGGAGTTTCAACTAAACGGAACCATTAATCTCAAACAGTTCGGTCATGAGCCCGATCCTGTATTTCTTATCGATCCAACGATCCAGCCCGAATAATAAAAGTACTCTCCTCCTATCGCGCACACCAAAAAAAGAGAACTCAGGCAGTTAGGGTTACCCCTTCGACTGCTAGAGTTCTCTTTTTGGTTTTATCTGATATTCGTTATGCTGTAGCCGTCGCTTTTTCCTGTTCTACAGTAACAGGCTCAACAGCTGGTTTTGTTTTCCGAATAAAGAACGCCATGATCAAAGCAACCACGGTCATTCCGGTAGCCACGATGAATGCATAGTTAACGCCGTAAATCGTTGCATCTGCTGTAGCTGCTAACATCGCTGTCTTATTATTAGGGTCAACTTGGCCAGCAGCCACTGCATCCGCCAGATGTGTTTTGAGCTTACTACTCATGATAGTAACCAGAATGGCTGTACCAATCGCACCGGCAACTGTACGCAATGTATTGGACATCGCTGTACCATGCGCGTTCAGACGTTGAGGCAGTTGATTCAGACCTGCTGTCTGGATTGGCATCATCAGCATCGACATACCGAACATACGAGCCGTGTAGATAAACATCATGTAGCCGTAGGTAGTATCGATTGCCAGACGACTCAGTCCAAAAGTTGTAATTGCCGTAATGGCAAGACCTGCAACCGAAAGCCAGCGTGCGCCCACTTTATCAAATATGCGACCTGTAATTGGAGACATAATCCCCATCAATATCGCACCGGGCATCATCAGAAGTCCTGATTCAATTGGTGAGAATCCACGAATGTTTTGCAGGAAAATAGGGAGCAGGATCATACCTGCAAACATCGCCATGGTCACGAGCATATTGATAATCGTTGTTAATGTATACATGTTGTACTTGAAAATACGGAACTCAAGGAGCGGATGATCTGTTGTCAGTTGACGAATAACGAACAGAATCAGGGATATCGCACCTACGACGAGACATCCAATGACAATTGCACTGCCCCATCCATCGGTACCCGCATCACTGAATCCGTAGAGCAAACTACCAAAACCAAGTGTAGATAAAATAACGCCTGGATAATCCAGTTTAGGTCTGGACTGACGTGTTACGTTTTTGACAAAAGCAATACCAATTGCCGTTGCAATAATAGAGAATGGCAAGATGATGTAGAACAACAATCTCCAGGAATAATGCTCAACCACATAACCTGAAAGTGTAGGCCCAATCGCAGGAGCCAGAATCATCGCAATCCCCATGGTTCCCATGGCCTGACCGCGTTTCTCAATTGGGAAGATGGTCAGGAATACAACGGTCATCAGAGGCATCAGGATACCTGCACCTGCCGCTTGAATAACACGACCTACCATCAGAATGGTGAAGGTTGGACTAAGACCACAGACTAATGTACCTATGGTAAATAGAGTCATGGCTGTAATAAAAATTTGACGCGTTGAAAATTTGGCAATCAGATATGCCGTAATTGGAATCAGCACACCGTTCACAAGCATATAACCCGTAGTTAACCATTGGGCTTTGTTTGGCCCGATGCCGAGGTCTTCCATGATTTTAGGAAGCGCTACGTTCATCAGGGTTTGGTTCAGGAATGCCACAAAGGCACCAATTAACAATGCCGCTACAATTGGGCCTTTCTTGATGTTGTCCATCGCTGAGGATGGAGCTGCAGCAGTAGTCGTACTCATATGTTGTTCATCTCTCTTCCTTCTAACTTTTCAATCATTTGACTATGAATTCTAAGTAGGTGCTCAAGGTCTTCCTTCGATATGTCCAGAATGGGTGATACTCTTTCCATCCACAAATGGTGCGTTTCCTGTTGGGCCTGTTCCCCTTTATCCGTAATCTGAAGCTTAACGGATCGGCGGTCAGCATCCGAACGTGTCCGAACGATATACTCGCCTTTGACGAGCCGCTCCACAACAGCGCTCATGGAACTGCTGCCCATATGGCATAGCTCAGCCACTTCGTTGATGCCAATGGAAGGACGCTCCCTCAGAATGGATAACACCATAAACTGGATCGAAGTCAGCTCGATCTCCTTGTTTTCATTCCAAAATGCTCGAAAAAGCATTTGATTCACTTGGCGGAACGAATTAATAATATAGAATACTTCATACGTATCAGTCATTGTTTCACCCTTTTACTTTTGGAATATAATATTTCGTACACGAAATATCAGGGGAACAATTATTTATTATAACAAAAATATTTACATAGTCAACTCTTTACATATGAATTCACAAAAATAATATTAGGACATACTAACTGTGCTACAGCCATGCCTTTACCCAACTAACCTGGACACAGTGTGTAGCATATGTAATTTGTAAATAAAATAACCATAGGGCTCCTGCATGAAACGAGCAGGCACTCCTATGGTTATTCAGAAGAATCAGCATGGTATCATACCGAAGTAGATAAGGCAGGCTCTTTGGTTTTGGGTGTTGTCATTTTGCCTAACAGATATACCAGCAATTGTTGATTGTGCATCGAAATGTTACTGAGAACAGAGTTCATGAATTCATTACGGATGGTGATTCCCCGCTCTGTCTCCATTCTTCCTTTCTCTGACAGAGATACCCACACAATACGTCGATCCTGATTATCCCGATTCCTGCGAATCAGATCATTCTTCTCCATTCGATCGAGCAGCATGGTTACAGCAGCTGGTGTAGTCGACAGATAAGGAATCAGATCCGAAGGTTTCATCTTCTGATGGTCTTCAAGTACCTCCAGTACAGCCAGCTGAGCCTCCGTTAATGAGGGTGCCAGCTCTTGATCCATATGCAATTTATAATCTTTGGTCAACTTGGACCAGCACTTGGCAAAATCGGAATTATACATCTTCCATCGCTCCTCTCTGCAACCGGTTATCACTTCACCTGCTTAAGTTTTCGCGCTCCAAAGCCGCATTCCTGCTGCCTTTTTTCAATTTCCTAGCGATCGACCGTAATCGACGAAGGTTGTTAAACTTCGCATGAATGCCCTCTTCTAATCCGCCTTTGAACAACAAAAAAAGACTTCTCGCATGACAGGATTAGCTGTTCTGCGAAAAGTCTCGTTTGTTTGTTTTTATGAAGATGATGCTGGTTGATTCTCATTGAAGTCCCTTAGAAGTTCAACGATCTCGTCCTGTTTGTCCACATGAACGATCAGCTTGCCAATATGTTTGCGCTCTGTAATCGGAACACCTTCCGAAGAGATCGGGAACACTTGGCCTTCTTTGGTCATTACAGTGATCTTACGTTGCTCTTTGCAATAGAACGCTCCAACAATACGGCTACCATTCGGTTTCACACGTTTGCCTTCTTTGAACTCGAATGTGGCAAGCCCCTTGCCTCCACGGCTCTGTATAGCGTAATCCAGAAGTAATGATCGTTTACCATATCCCAGATCGGACAACACGGCAACTTCACCTTCATCTCCTTCTACCCATAGAGCCGATACAACTTCATCTGTATCTCTTAACTGAATACCACGAACACCACCGGATACACGTCCCATTGGATTAACCTCATCCTCTCGGAAACGAATCGCCATGGCTTCTTTTGTAATCAACATAATATCTTGACCACCTGTACTTAAATGTACAGATAACACTTCATCGTCCTTGCCCACTTTACAAGCCGCAACTGCACCGGAACGTTTGGTAACGTAATCCTTCAGCTCCGTTCGTTTCACCTGTCCTCTTCGCGTAACGAAGACCAGACTGTGATTTGGCTCTTCAAAGGATTTCACAGCAAGCACACTTGCAATACGGTCATCTTTCGCAAGGGGAATGACATTCACAATGGCTGTGCCTGGATCTTTCCACTTGAATTCAGGTACCTGGTGAACAGGTAACAGGAAGTACTGACCTTTCCTCGTAAAGACAAGCAAGTTCTCAAGCGTATTTACTTCCAGAACCTGAGCGATATAATCGCCGTCTTTCACACCACTTCCGCTCCGTTCACCACCAGAACGTGTAAAGGACTGCATGCCTGTACGTTTCACATATCCCTCTTTGGATAACGTAACAAATACATCTTCCGCATTCACAAGTACTTCGAGATTAACCTTAAGTTCTTCCACTTCACCCTGGATCGCAGAACGACGGTCTATGCCGTATTTCTCACGAATCTCCATCAATTCCTTGCGGATGACTCCGATGAGCTTGCGGTCACTATCCAGAATGGATTGTAATTGTGCAATCTTTTTCATCAGTTCACCGAGTTCCTTCTCCAGAGAATTGATCTCCAGATTCGTCAAACGGTACAATTGCAACGTAAGGATGGAATCCGCTTGGCGTTCCGTGAATCCAAACATCCACATCAGGTTGTTTTGAGCATCTTGACGGTTCTTCGACGCTTTGATAGCCGCAATGACCTCGTCAAGGATGTTAAGTGCTTTTACCAAGCCCTCGAGCACATGCGCACGGTCTTGCGCCTTCTCCAGCTCAAACCGGGTACGGAAGGTTACAACCTCCCGCTGATGGGCAATGTAAGCCTCGAGAATCGATTTCAATCCTAATTGATGAGGTGCTTTATTCACAATCGCAACCATATTGAAATTATAGGTGACCTGCAGGTCGGTTTTCTTCAGCAAATAAGCCAAAATACCTTGTGCGTCCGCTTCTTTTTTCAACTCAACCACGATTCGCAGACCTTCACGTCCGCTCTCATCACGCACTTCGGCAATACCTTCAACCTTCTTCTCTAGTCGGATGTTCTCCATCGCTGTAACCAGACGAGACTTCACGACCTGATAAGGAATTTCGGTAATGACGATCTGCTGTTTGCCACCGCGCATGTTTTCAATCTCGGTTTTGGACCGGATATAGATCCGTCCCTTACCTGTGCGATAGGCATCCAGAATGCCGTCACCGCCCATAATCAATCCGCCTGTTGGAAAGTCAGGACCCTTCATAAACATCATGATTTCGTCCAACTCAATCGACGGTTTCTCCATCACAGCGATCGAAGCATCAATGACTTCACGTAAATTGTGTGGAGGAATCTCCGTTGCAAATCCGGAGGAAATACCGCTGACACCATTAACCAGCAAGTTCGGATAACGGGATGGCAATACAACCGGTTCTTTGGCCGTATTATCAAAATTATCCTTAAACAGAACCGTCCGTTTCTCGATATCGCGAAGCATCTCCATCGCGATGGGCGACAAACGGGCCTCCGTATACCGCATCGCCGCTGCCGGGTCATCATCCTGTGATCCCCAGTTACCATGACCGTCCACGAGCATATGGCCCATTTTCCATGGCTGAGCCATCCGCACCATGCCCTCATAGATGGATGAGTCACCATGTGGATGATAATTACCCATTACGTCCCCAACGGTTTTGGCAGACTTGCGGTAAGTCTTGTCAGGCGTATTACCTGAATCGTACATGGCGTATAGAATACGCCGTTGTACTGGCTTCAACCCATCCCGGACATCCGGAATGGCTCGATCCTGAATAATATATTTGGAGTAGCGACCGAAACGGTCCCCAACGACCTCTTCGAGAAAGGCCGGCATAAATTGTTCTGATGGACTCATTCCAAGCACCTTCTATTCTTCGTACTCTGTAAAGTCGACGTTCTCTACAATCCAGCGTTTCCGCGGATCAACTTTATCACCCATGAGCGTAGATACACGACGTTCTGCTTTTGCTGCATCAACAATCTGTACCTTCAGCATCGCACGAGTTTCCGGATTCATTGTTGTCTCCCACAGTTGATCCGGATTCATCTCACCAAGACCTTTATAACGTTGAAGCTCAACATTATTACCGAATTCCTTCATATAATTCGCCAGTTCTTCATCCGTCCATGCATATCGAACACTCGCAAGCTTACCAGACTTACGAGTAAGTTTGTACAATGGCGGCTGAGCAATATATACTTTGCCTGCATCAATTAAAGGCTTCATATAACGATAAAAGAAGGTCAACAGCAACACCTGAATATGTGCGCCGTCCGTATCCGCATCGGTCATAATGATAATTTTGGAATAATTGCTGTCTTCAACTGCAAATTCGGTTCCTATGCCCGCCCCGATCGCCGCTGTAATGGCGCGGTATTCTTCATTTTTGAGAATGTCGGCCAGCTTTGATTTTTCCGGATTGAGCGGTTTTCCCTTGAGCGGCAGAATAGCCTGAATCTTCGAGTCACGTCCCTGTTTGGCAGAACCACCTGCGGAATCCCCTTCGACAATAAATAACTCATTTCGGGTAAAATCCTTTGATTGCGCCGGCGTTAGTTTGCCGTTCAGGTTGGAACTTTCGCTACGTTTCTTGCCTGTGCGCATATCATCACGTGCTTTGCGGGCTGCTTCTCTGGCTCTGGAGGCTTGAACCGCTTTGCGAATTAACGTTTGCGCTACCTGCGGGTTTTCTTCCAGGAACCGTTGAATATTCTCGGACACGACCGAATCCACTGCACTTCGAGCGGAAGCGCTGCCGAGCTGATCCTTGGTCTGACCTACGAACTCAACCTCTGACATCTTGACACTGATGACGGCCATCATACCTTCACGCAAATCATTGCCTTCAAGGTTTTTATCTTTTTCCTTAATCATGCTGGTACGCCGCGCGTAGTCATTCATTACACGAGTATACGCAGCCCTGAATCCGGTCTCATGTGTACCGCCACCCCGAGTAGAGATCGAGTTCACGAACGAAGCCAGCGTTTCGGTATAACCCGCGTTATACTGGATCGCCACTTCGACTTCAATGTCATCCTTCTCCGCATAGAAGTGAATAACATCATGCAGCACATCTTTATTTTCGTTAAGAAAAGCAACAAACTGGCTTGCTCCGCCTTCATACATGTATTCATCCTGATTGCCCGAACGTTCATCCTTGAGCACAATTCTCAGACCCGAATTCAGAAAAGCAATTTCCTGAAGACGTTCTGCCAATGTATCATAATTAAATTGAATACCGCTCTGGAACACCCGAATATCCGGTTTAAATGTAACTTTTGTACCTGTCCGATTGGTATTGCCCAACACTTCGAGACCGGAGACCGGTTCACCGACATGTTCAATCCCTTTTTTGTCCTTCCAATACTCGAATCGCTGACGATGAATCTTGCCATCACGGAAAATCTCGACTTCAAGCCACTCGGACAATGCGTTAGTAACTGACGCACCTACACCGTGCAAACCGCCTGATTTTTTGTATCCTGATCCACCGAACTTTCCGCCTGCGTGCAAAATCGTAAACACGACCTGGGGAGTAGGAATCCCTGTTTTATGTATACCTGTCGGAATTCCCCTTCCGTTATCCTGAACCGTAATAGAACCGTCCTTATGCAGCGTGATATCGATTTTGGAGCAGAATTTGGCGAGATGTTCGTCGACAGCGTTGTCGACAATTTCCCATACCAAATGATGTAAACCTGAAGTGCTGGTGCTGCCGATGTACATCCCCGGCCGTTTCCGTACCGCTACCAACCCTTCAAGTACTTGAATGTCGTCCGCGTCGTAGCCTGAAGACCCCTGTCCTCCGCCTGTCGAACCTGCCGACATATCGATTTGCTCGACCATTCATGCTCCCCCTTCTTAACTTGCAACTAAAAAAATGCCTAAAATGCAAACAGATGTTTTCTTATCCTTGTCCATTTTAATTCAAGATATCCCGTTTCGTAAAGACAAGGAATGACACAATGAGTGAAGCAATGCCCCAAACACTAAGCACAATAAGGGAAAAACCTAAATTCATACCCTCGATTGGAGGTAACCCGCCAGACAAATAATTCGGAAGTTCGAGGTTAACCATGAACAAATACTTCGCGGTCTGCCAGGACGCTGCCATACTCGTCAAGATTGTTCCTGCAATCAAAGCGGCCATCATGATAACAATACTTGCAGCAGTACTGCGCACAAGCACAGATACCATAAATGCAAGCATAGCCACAATTACACTCACAAACCAGATCAGTCCTGCCTGCATGAGCATGTACAGCCACTGGTCTACAGCATGCACTGCCGACATATCGACATCTGTTCCCACAACTTTGAATCCTGTGAAGATTGGCATGTTGAAGCCTTTATAACCAAAGACCGCACCCGATATGACATAACATATAATGTAGGCTGATACCACTATGATCGAAACAAACATAATCAGCGTAATTAATTTACTCAAAAGCACTTTCCAGCGTCTAACCGGACGCGTTAAAAGCATTTTAATCGTACCTGTCGTACGTTCACCAGAAACAAGATCTGAAGCAATAGCCATGATTAACAGTGGAATAAACAATCCAACCGCGTTGTTCATGAACTCCCGCGTAAAGGTGACACCGCCCGGTTCTTTGGGATTGATGTCATTCTCAAGATAATACTGCATCTGCTGGATATATACTGTTCTATATTTTTTGTACTCTTCAGGTACCCGATCGCTACCGAGCGAATTTTGATTGTCTGTGATGGCCTGTTGCAGTTCAAGACGCCAATCGCCGCCAAACTTGTCGCGATTATTCTCCGCAGATTTCATCTGGGCATACGTAAACATCGGTACGAGGACCGCAAGTACAATAAATATAATATAAAGCCGTTTTTTCTTCACCATCTTAATCGTTTCATTGCGGATCAGCGGCATGATATTACTCAATGGATTCACCTTCTGTCATTTTTAAGAATAGTTGTTCAAGCGTAGGCTGAATCCGCTGTACCCCTTCAACCTGTATACCAGCTTGAACCATCTGTTGCACCATATCAGGAATTCGATCTTCGTGCATCTCGGCAACCACAGCGTTGGGACCAAGGCCCGCAACAATGGTATCATCCATCACATCCGCAGGTCGACCTACCAGAGCAATGCCTGCATCCTGCAACATTTTTTTGCCTTGCTCCAGTGGTGAAACATGCCATATAGCCAACTTCGAATGATCTTCAATCAGTTCGCTTACACCTCCAACAGCAAGCACACGCCCAGCACTGATAATGGCTACTCTGTCACAGAGAAGCTGGATCTCACTTAACAAGTGACTGCTGACAAATACAGCCATACCTTCGCTGGCAAGTTGCTTAATAAAGACACGAAGTTCCTTAATCCCTTTTGGATCAAGACCATTTGTCGGTTCATCCAGAATAAGCAGACGCGGTCGTCCAAGCAGCGCTTGTGCAATACCGAGCCGTTGACGCATACCCAATGAGTACGTTCTGACTTTATCGTGAATCCGCTGATCCAGACGCACAATATCTACAACTTCCTGAATTCGTTCATTGTCCACACCTGGTTGCATGCGAGCGAAATGCTCCAGGTTCTCCCACCCTGTCAGATATGTATATACCTCCGGATTTTCAACAATGGAGCCTACATACTTCAAAGCACGCTCAGGGTCCCGATTCACATCATAACCACAGACTTTAATTTTTCCTTCTGTTGGTTTGATCAGATCGACCAGCATCCGTATCGTCGTTGTTTTGCCGGCACCGTTGGGACCGAGAAATCCGAAGATTTCACCAGGTTTTACGTCAAATGTAACGTCCTTAATGATCCATTTGCGTCCGATCCGCTTTTTCAGATTCTGTACGGATAGGACGGAATCATACTGCTGCTCTGCCATTTAATTTCCGCTCCCTTCTGCCGGTGTATCTGCCTGGAATTCCTGTGCAATCCGAACTGCAATTTGCTCATAACCTTGTCCGTTGGGATGGAAATGATCTGACGAGAGATACTCCCCCAGATGATTTTCAAACAAATCGAATGTAGGGACTAATGTCATCTTGTCCTCATTGTTCAAAATAGCCAGTGCAGCATCGTTCCATGCAGCTACCACTGCATTACCTGGCTTCTCCAGTTCCTTCACATCGCCAAATGGATTGTACAACCCTATGTACGCAATCTGCGCATCGGGATTAATTTCTTTGACTTTCTTCAATATCTCTTGAAGGCGCTTCGACGTTTCCGGCAAAGCCGCTGCCAGCTGCTCTGCTGTTGGCGGATCTTCCCCCTGTAGAACTTGTCCTCCCTGGAACAAATCATTTGCGCCGATCGAGAGCAAGATAAAATTGGATTGTTGTAAGACGTAACGTACGCCTTGCTCATCGAGTTTTTCCAATAAAGCATCTGTTCTCAAACCGTTTACACCCAGATTATTAAGTACCTGAACGTCATATCCTTTATCTTTAAGCAGATTCCCTGCACGTCTCACAAAACCGAGTCCTTCATCATCGCCCGTGCCTCTTGCCAGAGAATCACCGATGACGGCCATCCGAATCTTGCCATCTTCCACGACAGCCGGTTCCCCCTCGATATCCTTAGATGGAGCAGTTGCCTCCTGGCCTGTAGTTAATGCGGAATCTCCCTCGGGGAAAATCACGTCTTTTATGGCGTAACCAAATCCAAATAACAACAACAAAGTTGCCAAGATGGATACTGTACTGACAGTTCTCCAGATCCATGGTGCTGAATCCAGGCTTTTTTTCTTTTTCATCATCACATCTCCGCTCATGTACACCAGTCCGGGTGCTTTATAATTTATAATGACTTTACATTAAGGCGTGTCTGAAAATCCGCTTACTTCGGAGTTTTCAGACACGCCCTGATGATGCTATTCCTAAATAACATAAATGTTCTGTCGTTAATTTGCAAACTTTGGCGCTGCATTCGCAGAATTCATTTTTTATATGTCATTTTACGGAAAAAAGGTTATGCCACACACAGATTTGAACTGTGTACTGGCATAACCTTGTGGTAAAGAAATTCATACTTTCTTCATTATAAATCGATTACTTACCGATAAACTCTTGTGCCCAGTATCCGTTGTAGAAACCTACACCGATATGTGTAAAGTTTTTGCTCAAGATATTAGCGCGGTGACCTTCACTATTCATCCAAGCTGTAACCACTTCCTGTGGTGTTTTTTGTCCTTGGGCAATGTTCTCACCTGCATAGCTGTAAGTTACTCCGAATTGTTTCATCATATCAAACGGAGAACCATACGTAGGTGACTGGTGATCAAAATAGTTATTGTTACTCATATCTTTTACTTTAGCAACAGCTACTTTGTCCAGAAGTGCATCTGAAGTCAGAGCGTTCAGACCTGCTTTAGCACGCTCAGCGTTCACAAGTTTTACAACTTGAGTAGCAAAGTCAGATTGTGTGCTTTCGCCACCATTATTACTTGTATTGTTACCTGTGTTACCCGTGTTTGAAGGATCTTTAGCCAGTGTAGTTTCCGGTTTTTCTTCTTGAACTGGTTGTGTTGGTTTAGTCGGTTGCTCAGGCTTAGTTGTAGGTTCAGCAGGTTTTGTTGTTGGTTGAGTTGGTTTTGTTGTCGGCTCAGCAGGTTTCGTCGTTTGATCAGGTTGCGTAGCAGGTTTCTCTACAATTTGCCCCTCGGATACGGTGTATCCATTTTGTTTGAGCCATTTCTCAATGTAAGCTTTCAAGCTGTCTGTGCTTGTAATTTTGTACGTTGTGATAGTCTTATATGTTGAATCTGCAGCAGACGCGGAAGCAGGAAGCATTACCCCTACGGCCAGTACGGCTGTCAGACTACTCGTTACGACAGTTTTCATCCATTTCTTTTTCAAATTCATTCATCTCCTTAAGATTAGTTATTACAACTTTGTAATTAATACTCTAGCAGTATATCAATTCGACAGGAGATTGTGAACCTATAAAATATGGAAAAGTAACTTTTTTGTCATTTTTTAGCCATAAAAAAAAAGACATTCGGACTAAAAATGCTAGTCGAATGTCGCTTCACCATCTATTTATCATTCACCACACCAGATTGTGCAGATCAGGATATCATGAGAATTTCCATGCAATAGAAGAAACTTTATTTGTACTATAGAAGAACTTTACTGAACCGATAACCTCTCTTCTGAAAACCAATGTGCTCATAAAAAGAGTACGTTGTTGAAGTCACTTCACGGTTTGCACCCGTGACAAACAGTTGTTTACCACCTTGCTGTCTGCCCCAATCTTCGGCACGAGCCATCAGACGACGGCCAATCCCACCACCACGATGTTCTTGACCTACAATCAGGGAAGTAATTTGTGCGGCAGGTTCTGGATAGGCATGACTTTGCACACATTGCAAGCCAATCACACCAATAATTTGTTCATCCACTTCGGCAACAAGCATGCATGCGTTTGGATTGGTTTCCAAACATTCAATACGTTCTTTCATGACATTGGTTGTTGTCGGATAGCTGACCTCTCGCATCAGTCCCGTTACCGCTTCAGCATCTCGTAGTTCACACTCTCGGATCATCAGTACAGGGGCCTCAACATTATTGGACATGATTTACCTCCACTTTCAGCATATTAGCGGCTTGCACCGCTGTTTTACGAGCTTCTTCCACATCTTGACCAGCACTTAAAGCTACAGCCATTCGGCGTCCTACTTTGGTCTCAGGTTTGCCAAATACACGAATCTGAGTACGAGGAAGAGCCAGTGCTTCTTCAATCCCGCCTACAGTAAAGTCAGATGTTTCATCATTAGCCTTCAGCGTTGCTGAAGCTCCCGGTGTCAACAGATGTACACCTGTGACCGGAAAACCAAGAATTGCACGTACATGCAGCGCAAACTCGGAACTGTCTTGCGTCACCATTGTAACCATACCTGTGTCATGTGGACGAGGAGATACCTCGCTGAACACAACACCATCCGATGTGAGGAACAATTCCACTCCAAACAGTCCATACCCGCCAAGTTCATCCGTGACGGATTTGGCAATATGACAAGCTTGCTGCCATTGCTCAGGAGTCATTGCATGAGGCTGCCAGGATTCGACATAATCCCCATCCTTCTGAATATGACCAATCGGAGGACAAAATACGGTGCCTGATACAGACCTAACGGTAAGTAATGTAATCTCACTGTCAAATTGCACAAAGCTCTCCACAATAACACGAACGGATTTGCCACGAGCCCCCGAAAGAGCAATGTTCCAGCAATCCTCCACGTCGCCCGGTGTTCGGCATACACTCTGCCCTTTGCCGGAAGAACTCATTAATGGTTTAATGACACAAGGTGTGCCAAGCTCACGTACGGCTTCCTGAAGTTGTTCCAGGTTATCCGCAAAAAGGTAATCAGCTGTCGGAAGTTTCAATTGTTCGGCTGCAAGCCGACGGATGCCTTCGCGATCCATCGTTAGACGTGCAGCTCGGGCAGTAGGTACTACACAAAATCCCTCTTCCTCAAGCTCCAGTAAAGCTTCTGTTGCAATAGCTTCAATCTCAGGTACGATGTAATGAGGTTTTTCTTTACGGATCAATTGTTTCAAAGCTTCGGCATCCAGCATGTCGATGCAGTAAGACCGGTGCGCGACCTGCATTGCAGGTGCGTTCTCATAACGATCAACAGCGATCGTCTCTACTCCCAGTCGTTGGGCCTCAATAACGACCTCTTTTCCCAATTCTCCACTGCCTAGTAGCAGCATTTTTTTGGCTTGAGCCGTAAAAGGAGCACCCCACATGTTCTTTCCAATCCTCCCAAAGAGAAATCTTCTATATCTGTCTCTCTATTTTCGGGGTTTTGGTTAAAGATTGCAAGAGTGCTCCCTATTTTTCTTGTGAATTTTACAAGATTTTTTGTGTTTTTTCGATCAAATTTTACAATTACTGCTCACAGATTCGATACTCCTTCCATTCCTCCCAAAATTAAGGAAATGTTAAAAGAGCAGACTTAAATACTCCAACGAATCGAAATACGCAAACAAATCCCAAGTTTAAAGACTTGGGATTTGTTTGTTTTTCTCTCTGAAAATTTCATTATGGGAGGAGACGTACGCCATCATGGGAGCATCTGGAGTCAAGTATTTTTTCGCACTATTTACAGCTAAAATCGCATCGTTGAAAGCTCCGGCAATAAGTCTGACTTTGCTATCGTGAGTTGCACAATCCCCTGCAGCAAAAACACCCGGCAGACTCGTCTGTGCATGGTGACTCATTAGAACCATTCCATCGTCCATTTCTAAGCCACAACTGGCAAGATCACTTAAATTGCTTTTATATCCATGACTAACTACGACTTCATCCACATCTAACAATACATTTTCCTGACTCTCCATATGCGTAATTACAACCTGATGGATACGTTCACCATGATTATGAAGCCGTGTGATGCTATATGGTGTTCTGACATCCGTTACATTGTTCATCTCGCTAACATTGCGTTCCATTGCACGAAACTCATTTTTTCGGTGGACGACCACTACGCTCCGTGCAAGTTGAGCAAGTTCAATTGCCCAATCTACTGCACTGTTGCCTCCTCCTGAAATGAGCACACGCTTCCCGGAAAAATGTTCTGGATTTTGCACGGTGTAATGAAGATTTTCATACTCACATTGAATCGGCTCCTGAAGCTCCAATTTCTGAATTTCTGCGATACCGCGGCCCACTGCAACAATGATTGTACGCGTATAGTGTATGTCGCCTTCAGCAGTATACAGAGCCAAAATCTCGTTGTCCAGTCGAGCGAACCGATCTACTTTGCAATTCAATTCAACCGTTGGATTAAAGGTATTCGCCTGCTGAACCAGATACTCAATCAACTTTGAACACTTCATTGGTGGCAGGCCACCCACATCCCAAATAGTTTTTTCGGAATAGGTATGCAGAAAACCACCAAGTTGGTCTTTGCCGTCAATGATCTTAACTCTCATATCACGCATCCCGGCATAAAAGGCCGCATATAATCCCGCCGGTCCGCCTCCGACGATGGTTACATCATAGATATCTTCTTCATTCATTTTAAACACACCTTGTTAATTTAGTTATGAATTCGAGATACATGTAACTTTACCCGTTTGCTTTATTTGTTTTTTGCTTCAAAAGCAGCAACAATATCATCAATGACATATTCATCGGCAAGTGGAGACATTCCCAGATTGAACCATTCCTTGCCACCCACCATATAGACGTGGTCCTGCTTGACTGCTTTCAGATTTTTCCATAACGATGAAGATAACATATCTTCAAATTTCTTTTTAATTTCCGGATTAGTCTCATCATCCAGCTGAACGATCAGATGATCTGCGTCGTATTCAGGCAGTACTTCCAAGGATACGGACATGGCAGTTTGATCTTTCGGGAAATTAGGAAGTGGATTCATTCCCAATCGTTTATGGACAAAGTTTCCTCGGTCAAGGTTCTCCCCATGAAGTACGATTTCTTTTTCCATCACTCTAATGTAGAGAACAGTCTCCTCACCAATCAGCTTATCCAATTTGGCAGCAGCTACCTTCTCCTTATCCACCAAATCCTGAATCACCTTTTCTGCCTGTTCTTCTTTGTCCAGAATTTTGGCCATATCCCGCAGTTCATCGCGCCAATCATCACGCTGTGGCAAAAGTACGGTAGGTGCAATCAGAGTAAGCTGATCATAGTCCTTTTTGGACCACCAGTCAGGGGCGATAATTAAATCCGGATCTGCCTCCATGAGGGCTTCAAAGTTAGGCGTTCTTCCTATTCCCATTTTCATCGTGTTTGCGAATGGCTCTTGCAAGTAAGAAGGAAAATCCTCATGGTAGTTCTGTACAGCAATGGGTACGATGCCAAGTGAATATAAAAATTCTGGATATACAACGGACAAACCAACTATTTTTTGTGGGTTCGCCGGAATTTCAACTTCTCCCATTTCCGTAGTCACTTTTTTTACCTGACTTGTTTCTGTTGTTGAAGAATTGGCGGTACCCTCTTCTTGACCCTCGCTCGAGGATGCTTCGTTGCCTGCTGCACCGCAAGCCGAAATAATGAGCACCAACATCATGGTGCATAGTACCGTTAACCATCTGAATCTCATTCTTTATGTACCCCCTATATGGCATTTAGTTATGACAACGTCTAATTAATAATAATTATCATTATCATTTGATATAGGAGTAAGTATATTAAAATATGTTCAGGTATGATATTGACTATTCAGACTTTTTGCTATGGACGATCTTGCCATAACTTTAATATTTCATCCAACATAAGCTCATGGGTAAACGCAGTGTAGTCCAGCAGGACGCTCGACAAAAGCATATCCATTCTGCCATTCTGTACCGCTAACAACGCAAGCCATTCTTCAGACTTACGCACAGCAGACCATGTCTGCCTGGATGTCTCATCATCACCCACAATCAATAATATTCTTTCCACGTTGAGAACAGACAACTCCCTAATGGTTACTGTGCCCCGTTCCCAATAAGTCTCAACTCCTTCGGGACCCTCCATTTGCATATCAACGTAAAAAACGGAAGCAATGCTCCTTGGGCCTAACATCTGCAACGCTTCACCATAAACTTTGAGTACAACTAATCTGTCTTTTCGTATGAAATCCTCAAGCTGGTCCTTTATGGTCGTTGCCTTCTCTTCATATCTTTGAAGCCATACCTCTGCAATATCAGACCTGTCCAAAAAGCTTGCAACATATCTCAAATGCTCTCTCCAATCTCCTTTTTCCCACGGGAGGTCACACACAGGAGCAGTGGAATGAAGCTGTCTTTGCAAATCCTCAGACTCCGTCCCAACAGTAATAATATAATCAGGTTTAACTAATCGAAGCTGTTCCAGCCAGGTGGTCTCACTCTCTGCGAGTGGCATAACTTTGTCCGTTTCATATTTACGTCGGTAATAGTATGTCCATGGATGACTTGCCGGCGCGGCACAGGGAATGATCTGCAATGCAAGCAGTATACCAATGCTCACAGAATGAACTGCAGCAATTTTTTGTTTGCTATTACGTATAAACGCTGCTGGTGGAATGCCAGAGATTTGCTTGAATTTACGCCGGAAATACGTCTCATCCTGATAACCCACGTACGATGCCACATCCTTGAGTCGATAACTGTGATCATTTCTCATTAAGATCTGGGCTTGTTTAATTCGGTATAGCGTTAGATAGTCCACTGGACTGTAACCATACCTTTTCTTGAATAAACGCATGAAATGTCGAGGGCTCATTCGTGCCACATTTGCTAATTCCTCAATGGTTAATCTCTTCGAATAATTCTGCTCCATGTAACCTTTGACATGTTCAATTGGTGAAGCCAGGTCCGTCTTTTCGGTAAAGGCCACGTCGTAAAACATGGTATACAACAGTTCCTGAAAACGAATCTGACCATAGTACCTTTGCAAACCATCCTTCTTCAACGTGTGGTGGTAAATCATCTGACAGATCACGCCAACAGCAACGGGTGAAGATGAGCTGACCTCGCCATTTACTTCATTACGTAAAAGTTGCTTCATCATTTCAAGGGCTGTTCCACCCTCCTGCTCCAGTGCGTACATGACATCAAAACTCATGTGATACACGCCTCTTTCATCCAACGAATGCACATTTGCCTCAACCAGTTGCCCCGGGAAGCCTACATACAGTCCGCCCGCCTTCAATTCGATGAAACTGCCATCTATCTTTAACCACCCTTGCCCACTGGCTACAAATAATAACATGTATGTTTCAATGAAGTGTTTCCTCAGAAGCCACTCCGTCGCAGGATCACTTGTATAATTCACGTGAAGGAGCCTAAAATTCATATGATCCAGGTGATCCAAATGCTTTGAATTTATTTCGTTGTTGTCCATCTGCATTGATCTCCCTCCAGCCATGAACGATTGTATTGATTTCATTCTTCAAAAATATAACATACCACACTAACGAATAAAAAAAACACTCCGGCTATCCTCTAACCTGTCTTCAATGAATAAGATGCACTTATTATTGAAGGATCAAGCTAAAAAACACCAGAGTGTTATAAGTTCCTATGTGTTCAGACGCTTCACAGGCGTCCGAAGGTTTCATCACAAAAATCTGTATTGAGCTTCTATTAATCCATTGTAGACGCCTTGTTTTTGGATAAGCTGCTCATGGTTACCCTCTTCTTTAATTTCACCATGATCCAGGACGATAATGTTATCTGCATTCCGTATGGTTGAGAGACGGTGAGCGACCATAAAGGACGTTCTTCCCTGCAACAGCACCTTCAACGCTTCCTGGATTTTAAGCTCTGTCTCCGTATCAATACTGGCTGTAGCTTCATCCAGAATCAGTATGCGTGGATCAGCAAGCAACGCACGGGCAAAGGATAACAGTTGTCGCTGTCCCATGGATAATACGTTCCCGCGTTCCTCTACTTCGGTATCGTATCCGCCAGGCAGCTTCATGATGAACTCATGTGCATTGACTGCTTTGGCTGCATCCTCCACCTCTTCATTCGTTGCGTCCAGTCGTCCAAATCGAATATTGTCACGAATCGTACCCGAGAAGATGAAGGTATCCTGTAATACAATGCTGATCTGGCTGCGTAAACTCTCTACCGTTACATCCCGCACATCCTGTCCGTCAATGGTGAGACGTCCGCCGGATATATCATAGAAACGACTGATCAGATTGATGATCGTACTTTTACCTGAGCCCGTATGACCAACAAGTGCAATCGATTGTCCCGCAGCCGCTGAGAAGCTGATCCCTTTCAGCGCCTGTCTGCCCTTCTCGTATTCGAACACCACATTTTCGAATGCGATATCTCCTTTAATAGAAGGAAGTGGCTTGGCACCTGGTTTATCCGCAATACTTGGTTTTTCATCCATGAATTCGAAGATACGCTCCGATGATGCCATTGCAACCAGCAACTGATTGTACATCTGTCCCAGACGGTTGATTGGGTCCCAGAAGTTGCCGACATAGTTGGCAAAAGCGACAAGTAATCCCACGGTCAACTGACCTTCCTGAATCAGGTAAGCACCAAACCAGAAAAGGATTAACGTACCGAATCCGCCGGTAATCTCAATCAGCGGTCCAAAGCCCTGGTTCATCGCTGATGCTCTATCCCATGACTTTTTGCTGGACAGGTTCATGTTGTCAAAATATTTCATGTTCTCTTTTTCCTGTGTGTAAGCCTGAGTCACTCGAATCCCCTGAATGGATTCATTCAAGTGGGAGTTTATCCGAGAGTTCTTCATGCGCACATCCTGCCAAGCCCGACGGATCAGCACCCGCAGTTTGGTCGAGATGATAAACATGATTGGCACCGTAATGATCACGGCAAGACCCAGTTTCCAGTTAATCAACAGCAAGATCACAATGATCCCGAGCAACTGTACGCAGTCGATCATGACGTTAACTGCACCGTTAGTGAATAGATCCTGAAGGGAGTTAATATCATTCGTAACACGTACCAGTACGGAACCTGCCGGTCTTTTGTCAAAGAAGTTAAAGGACAGCTTCTGGATATGCTTGAACAGATCCGAGCGAAGGTCATAAATAACACGCTGTCCGATAATGTTTGTCAATTTGATCCGGTACGTATTGGCTGCCCATTGAATGAGATACAACACAAAAATGGAGCCAGCGATAAGATAAAGCATGGTCATACTTGGCAACCCCGTTGCCGGTGCAATGGCACGGTCAATCGCCAGACTGATCAGAAAAGGTACGGATAATTTTGTAATGGTGCCCAAAATCATCATTAGAATAACGAGTGGTAACAGTTGTTTCGCATAAGGTTTCATGTATGCAAATAAACGTCCAAATTCTTTCCAGTTAAACGGTTTTTCAATAATTTCATCATCCTGATACACAAATCGTTCATTCAGTTTCTTCTCAGAGGCCACTTTTGCCTCGCGCCTGTCTGCTATCGTTTCGGCACTCATGAATTCACCTGCTCCCCAGCCTCCCGCTTACCGCGGGCAATATAATCTGCATATTGAATTTTATAAACATCCTGGTATGGTCCAGGCACTTCAATGAGTTCGGTATGTTTGCCACGTTGTACCACGCGACCTTCATCGAGCACCAGAATCTCATCTGCATGTCGTAGTGAAGATATCCGGTGTGCAATAATAAAAGTCGTTCTGCCGCGCATAACTTCCTGGAAACCGGACTGAATCTCGTGTTCCGTCTCCATGTCCACGGCGCTTGTTGCATCATCAAGTACCAGAATTTTCGGATTTTTCAGCAAAGCCCTTGCAATCGCAATCCGCTGTTTCTGTCCACCCGATAAACCCATACCGCGCTCACCAACCACCGTGTCATATCCGTCCGGGAACTCCATAATGAAGTCATGAGCCTTGGCCAGCTTGGCTGCACGGATGATCTCATCCATGGTGACGTTCTTAAGTCCGTAGGAAATATTATTGCGAATGCTGGATGAGAACAGGAATGTTTCCTGGAAAACAGAAGCGATCTGACTCCGCAAACTGCGGATACCTATGTCTTTGATGTTTTTGCCATCCAGCTTGATCGTTCCCGAGTTGACGTTATAGGCACGCATCAGAAGCTGAATGATGGTCGATTTACCTGACCCTGTTCCCCCGAGGAAACCGATTACAGAACCGGGTGCAGCGTCAAAATTAATATCGGTTACTGCTGGCATTTTGTTGCCGTAAGCAAAGGTAACGGATTCAAATGTCACATGGCCGTTCACTTGGTCTGCCTCCACAATGACCGGATCTTGCGTTTCTTCCACGTCCACTGGCGTATTGAGCAGTTCGAGCACCCGTTCACCTGAAGCTTTGGATTGCGTATAGTTGTTGATATGGAACCCAAGGTTCCACATTGGACCGATTATGTACCAGATCAAACTGAAAAAGGCAACGAGTTCACCGAGTGTCAGCGTCTTCTGTATAACCATTCTTCCACCGATCACCAGCAACAGCACGATACTCACCGAAGCAAGAATCTCCATGATCGGAAAATAGCGACTCCACAATGTTGCGGCATGAATCTGATTTGTTTTGTAACGCTCATTACGTATGGAGAATTTCTCCACTTCATAAGGCTCACGTGCAAAGGATTTTACCGTACGTACGCCAGTGATATTCTCCTGTACCGCTGTTGTCAGTGAACTGAGTGCCAGCCGCATCTCCTGAAACGCAGGGTGAATTTTGGATTCGAATCTCAGCGCAACGAAGGCAAGTAATGGGATGCATATGAGCGTGAACAGCGTAAGCTGCCAACTCATGGTCATCATCATGATTGCGCCGAATACGACCATGAAAACCATGTTAAGAATCTGGGCGAAACCAAATCCGATAAAGTTACGGATGGCTTCCAAATCTCCCGTGAGGCGGGACATCAGATCACCTGTCTTGGCCGTATCATAATAACGGAAGGATAAAAATTGAAGCTTTTCGTAACATGCATTACGAAGTCTGTACGCCAGGAAGTTACCCAAGCGTCCTCCAAAAAAGCCATGTAAAAACTGCATTCCCGCTTTTAAAATAACTACACCTAACACAGTCAAGGCAATTATGGGAACGTCTTCAAAAGTTCGCGGAACAATGATGTCATCAATCAGTATCCTCAGCATGTACGGATACACCAACCCAAGTGCGGTCGCTAAGGCGAGGAACAAGATTGATACAAATAAATACGTTCGCTTTTCCCAAAAAAAGGTTTGCAGTTGCCTAAGAACATCCATGTTTCTCCTCCTCTTATGTCGTTCAAAAATACTATGAACATTTATGAAGTTTATCACCGTACCCCATTCGCGGCAAAGCGAATAACAGACCATATTCTGCCTGCTTTCAGCTTATTGACGCATTAACGAAGGTAAATGCCCACCTTTCAATCAAATGTTTGAATATTCTCTTTATTTCAGGTTGTTCGTACCAAAAAAAGGCTCCCTATATGCCTTTTCGGCAGGGGCCCTTTTGGGTTGATTTTCGCAACATTTTCAATGTGTTGCTGTATCATTCATTTTGTTTTACAAAGACTTCCAGAGAATACGCGTTATGCCGTGATTTTAACTGCGTTCAATCTGTTCCAGTTGGTTAGACAAGCTGGTCCATTGCTCCGCCGGAATTCCGCTCTCCAGTGTGTCTTGAATTCCACTTACCGCCTCGTCCAGACGCTCTTCCAACTGACGAGATTGGTGTTGCAAAGATTGAAGAAGCTGGTTGTCATAAAACTGAATCAGCTTGTCTTGTGCAGCAGGAAGAACTTCAATGATCATCTGTTTGAGGACAGGATCCAGTGCCTCCTGTAACCGCTGACGTCCATCCCCTTCGAAGAACTGTTTCGGATTGCGGAAATAATTCAAATAGCTTTTCCATCCGGACGGTTCTTCCAGACGAACTTCTTCAAGCACAGGTGTACTCCAGCGTTCGTTCAGTGGCAGTGACACATCCACGCCTCCAGATAACTGTCTCACCTCGTCTATACAATCCGTAACTTGCTTCATCAGCCAGGTCTGACCTGCCTGTTCAAGTCTGAGGGTGGTAGCAAGCAGTTCCTGCTCCAGTTCAATGGCAATCATACGTAACAGTTCTCGTCCACAGGCTGCAAAAGCCATCTTCAGATTGCCTCGATCCTCCCGAAGTACGGATGGATGGAATGCTTCTGCCATGAATAGACCAAGGCGATAAGCAAGTCGCTGCCGCACATGGAAGAGCAATTCTGCTGTTTCCTGTGACAATTCTTCCTTCATGGATCTTGCTGCAAGTTGCTGTATGCGCTGGCGCGATTGTCCCTGGATCCTCTCCAGTTCATCCCGCCGTTGCTGCAATACTTCCTCCCCCTGAGCCGCATCTTCCGCACGCTTCTTCAGCCGCTGAATGACACGTGCCATCTCTTCGGAAGCTCCACCTACAGCAAGATCGGCTAATTCTCTGCCTGCAAATTGGTTGAACTCTTCCTCAAAACGGATAAAACCGGATTGCTCAAGCAACTTCGAATCACCTGCCATCTTGCCTTCCATCGCCAGTATGCTGGATACCGGGAAGAGTCGTGGTGCCCGAATTCCATTACTGCGCAGTTGGGTGCTCACATGATCGAGAACCTGCTCCAGTTCTTCCTCAGAGGAAGACAAGTCACTGGCATTCACAACAAAGAACATCTGATCCATGGCAGAACTATCCTTAACACGTCCCAACTGATTCAGGAACTGGCGATCTCCTTGGGAGAACGCATGGTTGTAATACGTTACAAAA
This sequence comes from Paenibacillus sp. FSL K6-1122, assembly GCF_037977015.1. Classification (NCBI taxonomy): domain Bacteria; kingdom Bacillati; phylum Bacillota; class Bacilli; order Caryophanales; family Paenibacillaceae; genus Paenibacillus; species Paenibacillus sp. FSL K6-1122. The sequence continues at coordinate 4,427,103 of NZ_CP150272.1, forward strand.
ATGAGTGCATCCGCATTCTTCATATAATTGAAGGTTACACCCGTATGACGAGCATTCACGGAGTCCGCTCCTGGTGTGTCCACCAATACAATGCCTTGTTCAGTCACATCGCAACTGTAATAGAGATCGATACTGTCTACAAAACAGGACTTTTTCTCGTTTGCGACAAAGTTACGATAACCGTCCAGATCCACCAGCACATCCTGACCTAACTGGTCCGCTGTTTCTTCCCAGCCGGATGCTGCCGCCTGTAAAAAGCTATAGTGCGGGCGCCCAGCGGGGTGTACATCCTGTGGTGAGAGGGAGCGTACTCGCTTCTGCCACTCCGCTCCAGGCTCACCCAGTCCGAGCAATCGGAAGGAATAGCCGAGATCTTCCTGGAAGGCGTCCCGGGTCTTCATGCGGACCCGGGCTGTTCCATGCTCCGCGCCCCCGGCAGGAGCCATGATTCGGTTAATCGCCGCTGTTGTTGGATGCGGCGAGACGGGTAGTACAGCTTCGCCCAGCAACGCGTTGGCGAAGGAGGATTTGCCGGCGCTGAATGCTCCGAACAGCGCCAATGTGAACGTGCCGCCCGCAAGCGAAGCCGCGCGTGCACGCAGATCCCGTACCGCCGACCCCATGGCGGGGTACGGCTCTACCAGCGCAGCAGCGGCTTCAAGCCGTGCCGCTGCTGCGTCCAGGCGTCGGCGTCGTTCAGCGCCAGCCGACGACGATGGCCCAGGCACCGCCGCCGCGACTGCGCGCTGCGCTGGCGGTGCCTCTGGCGTCTGTGGCTGCGCAGCCACAGACGTTGACGTGCCCGCATGCGAACCGGGGGCTTCGCCCGGTTCAGGCACCGCGGGCACGTGCGGGCCCTTCACCTCCGGCAATAGTCCGGAGGGGAGGGGGCCCGCATCGGGCAGCAGGCTGCGCAGCCCTGCTGCCTCTGCGGCGGCGCTGCGCTGGAGCGCCGTGTAGCGCGCCGCCGCCGCGGATTGCGCCAGCAGCGCTGCGCGGCTGGTGTCCAGCGCCTGGAGCGCGGCTTCGCCTCGCGCGCCCAGCGCCTCTAGCATGCGGTCGGCCAGCATCATGGCCGACCTGTGATAGCGGGCCTCAATCTCGCCCCGCACATCTTTACTGAACTGAATCACATACTCTGGAGATACCTCTGCACTCGCACTGCGTTTCATCTCCAGCAGTGCCTCATCTACAGCAGGCAGTTCCGTATTGAGCGACTGCTCCCACTCCGCTCCCCATAGCTGATGGGATTCACCCAGCTGTCTAAGCATTGTACGAATATGTACCTCAACTTGTCCGGAAGCCTGATCCTGCAATAACCGCACCAGCTCAGAAGCACGGCGTTGTTTCTCCTGCTCGGTTTTGCCACCTGAGAACAATAAGCCTACCCTGAAACCTGGTTTGCGGCTCTCCAAATAGGCGGCAGCCGACGCACGAATATCCGCAGGAGTAAGATTTGCATTCGCCAGAAGAGGTTCCAGCTCTGCCCGGAATTTCTCACGCACTCGCGAAGGCCCGGTACGAATGTCTGCTGCTTGTTGATCAAGAAGCTCCAGCTCTCGTTCCAAGCGTTCAATTCCTTCCTTGCCACCAATCTCATCCAGCAGGGAATTCTCTTCGTCTTCACTTTTCTCGGCTTCTCTCGTCAAGTGTTGCTCCGTTACATGACTGGCCGAACTTGCCAAACTGTGCGTAATTAACGCTTCCTTCTCTTGCATCATGTGTCCAATGAGTTCCGGAAGCACATCCCACTGGTTATAGCGATGCTGCTTGTCGCGGAGGGAAGTAAACAACAGTCCGTCATATCTAACTTCCCAGGCCGCAAATATAGCTTCGACACCTTCGGTATATTGGTCAAAAGAGAGCTCACGCTCCCGATGCTTGTCGATCTGGTTCACGATCAAAAACAACGGTTTGCCCCAATCCGACAGACTCTTGGCAAATGAAAGGTTGGTCTCGGACTGGACATGGTTATAGTCCATGACATAGAACACCACATCCGCCAGATGGAGCGCTGAATGGGTTGCGAGACTATGTCCGCGATCTGTTGAATCCACACCTGGTGTATCCAGCAGGACAGCATCATCTTTCAGCAGAGGAATATCATCCCATACCTCAATTGAGCTATAAGCTCCACCATTTTTGCAATACGCCTCCAATTCCTCTGGAGAAACTTCAAGTGTTCCTGCTCCATTGTCAGCGCTTACGTTTGGAGTAGTATAAATAAGCGCTCTTGGCTTACCATTACGAATGGATACCACATTTGCACTTGTTGGAACGGGACTTGAAGGCAGCACCCGCTTACCGCATAAACTGTTGATGAGACTCGATTTGCCTGCAGAGAAATGACCACAGAACGCAATCGTCAGATGTTTCATTTCCGCCTTGCTGATTAAATCCGTTATAGCCTGTACAGCCGTATGGTCCCCTGTCTGCTCCATCGCTTCACGCAGCGGAAGCAGAGGTTTGGCCATTTCTTTTGGGTAATCTGTTCTGGACATGACTGGCCTTCCCCCTGGCTCCTCTAATTTGACATCCGTTTCGACGTCTATCTCTTTTACAACATTTATTTTAACATTATCAAGTTTGAATTTGAACGGTTGGAATTGAATATACATAAATGGACGTATAAGTTCTATAATCTAAAAAAAATAAAACCGAACAAGTCGGTTTTATCTGTAATACGTTTTATACTCGGTATTTAGCAAATGCTTACGCCAAGTGTCTGTTGCATGAATGCGATGTGATCACCTTAACCACAACGATCCTCATGACATTAATACAACAGAAACAATAGTGTAATCACTTCTTATGAAACTGCGTTCTCCATGGAAGGTAGCAAGATTTCAAATACTTGTCCATGTTGCAGAATTGTAATGTCTCTGCCTTTGTCTCTCATAACAACAACTTCGGGTTTAACGGACATACGCTCCAGATAATGTTCAGGCACGTCGCCAGAGTGGCTTACTGTGATACCTTCTACTTCTTTTTCTTCATTTTCAGCCATTTCCTGTTCAACGATTTGTTCAAAGATATCGGAGAAGGCCTCAAAATTGTCAGTGTACACGGAAATGCATTTCATGATTATTCATCCTTTTCTGCTCATTAATTTATTTTTCGTTTTCGGGTGGTGACACGTTCCTTATCTTTCCTGATTTGGGACGTTTTCATACGTTTTTTCCCTTCCCTGCATATGTCCAGCAATGGACAGATATGACACGCAGGGTTCTGTGCCTTGCAATGGTAGCGTCCAAAAAATATAAACCGGTGGTGAGTTAAAGTCCACTCGTCCCGGGGTACGCGCTTCATTAGTTTCTTTTCGACTTCAAGTACGGAGTCATCCCAACCTGCAAGCGCCAGCCGCTTGGATACACGTTCAACATGAGTATCTACCGCAATTGCCGGTACTCCAAACGCATTGGAAACAACTACATTCGCGGTTTTCCGCCCGACACCTGGTAGCGTCACAAGCTGATCATGTTCCTGCGGTACATCACCGCCATACTGCTCTATTAAAATTCGGCACATGTTCTGAATATGCTTGGCCTTGTTCCGGTACAAACCGATTCGCCGAATATCCTGTTCCAACTCTTCGAGAGGAACTGTCAGATAATCTGCTGGGCTTCTGTACTTCTGGAACAGATCTGCGGTTACCTTGTTCACCGTTTCATCGGTGCACTGGGCAGACAAAAGGACAGCTACCGTCAATTCAAATGCATTGCTGTGATTTAATTCGCAATGTGCATCAGGAAACATTGCTTCCATAGTTTCGAGTATATGTCTAACCGTCGCTGCATTCATGAAGAGCTACCTCCCACAAAATGACTCCACTCTGCGGAGCCTTACTTCGAAGCTTCATCCGAGTACTTTGCGGGGACCTCAAAAAGCTTGCAAAAAAAACGTCTTGATGCGGGAAAGATCCCGTATCAAGACGGTCATTCTTTTGATCCTCGAAAAGAAACGATTACTGTTTTTGAATCTCCAGAATAACATTGTTCAGGAGATACAATACAATATTATCATTATCTCTGAGAGATTGCACGCTTAAAGTATTGTCACCCTGGTGAACAAATACACTTGATCCGAGTGCAAAACGATAGTTTGTGTCTGCTGTCGTTTCCCGTTTAACCAAAATCTGGTTACCAACGCCATCATAAGACCAGAATTGTTTGCTCATGACAGTTAGTACTCTGAAGCGTGTGGAATTATCCGTATCTTTTGTCATTTCCACACGATCTCCGACCGTAAGACTTGTCAATGAAGTTAATGTGGAGCCAGATTTTACGACTTTAACAGAACCGCTAACAGGCACGGTTTCAGTCTGGCCGTTAAACTGTTTGAGCGTTACAGATGAAGCATCCACCGCTGTAACTTCAGCCAGCGTACGCTTCACGACTTGAACCGCTTTTGGCGTAGCTCCTTCAAACGTTACATTGATCAGGTTGCCTGCTGTCAGTTGTGAAGGCGTGATCGTCTGACCACTCTCTCCTGTCAGTACCGCTTGATCCACGTAGAACTGACTTGTCAACAGATCGGATTTTACTCGAATACGACTATTTGCTTCCAAGGCAACCACTTCGAATTGAGCCACAGTGTTCAGTGCAACCTTCTGCACTACATCCTGATTTGCTCCAAGCGTTACGGTCACTTTGTCACCAATCTTCAAATCTCCCAGACTTGCGCCCGATTTGTTATAGATCTCAACCGTAGGTGCTGTAGTATAAGGCACTGTAATCGTCTGATTACCAGACAACACACTGATTTTCTTGCCAGAAGTATCAATGTTGCTGATCGTACCTTCATACTTGTAAATCACTTTAACGGACAACGCACGTGTTCCCACATATGTCAGATCCAATTTGCGGCCATCATTTAAGAATGACTCCAGACCAGCCAGTGTAGGTTTGGTCGTATTGTAATCTAGTTTGGTTTTCTCATCCAATGTAAATACAAACGGTTTTTTGTTGTTGTCCAACACGGTAAGTACCTTTGTTTTGCTGTTGTAAGATACAACCGTTACTCCGTTCATAGGTTCCATTTGACGTCCAATCACCTGAATACGCGTTACCTGGTCGTCAGAGTTCAATGTCAACTCCACCTGATCCCCGTTCGTTGCATCTGTGATGAGATCATTTAGCGTCGCATCCTGAATACCATTAATAATAACTTCCGGCTTTTCAGTCAGCAGTTTCGCCTCAAGGGAACCCCCTTCACGTTTGAACGTTAACGTGGACTGGTTGCCACCGATCTCAACCAATGTTCCGCGCACAGATTGCTCCACACCTTGAGACAATGTGATAGTTTGCAAAACACTGTCCTTTACGGTGTATTTAACGGCACTGCCGGCTTTGAGATCAGCCACTGACATGATACGGTTTTGATATGTGATAAGCAGATTGTCATTGTACGCAAACTGTTCTGTAGCACCCGCTGCATTGACAAGTTTGATCGTTTTGCCAGAAGTGGATACTTCAGCAATTACGCCATTGTCACTCTTGTTAACAATGCCGGATTTTACACGTATAGCAACTGTTTTTTTGTCAGTCGAGAACGTCTCACGCAGTACTTCGATGATGCTATCTGCCGTAATATCGGACAGTTTGATTGCATTACCATTCTGATCGATGAATGCAGTTGCCTCATCATAACTGTACGTTTCGTAATTCTCGCCCACAAAGATACCAATTTTATTACCAGACAATGAACGTGCAAATGTACCTTCAACACTTTCCACCTGCGGTGTAGCATCAACAACTTCTACATAGGAAGCCCCACCTGCCGAACCTACAACCATAACTTTTGTATACAGCTTCACATCTGTGGCGGAAGCACGAGTTTCACTGTCTTTCGTAAAGTAAGGCGTACTGCTGTTCACTGCGAAGTTAACGGCTTTGCCGTCCACAACCAGCGTGATCTGCCCATCTTTCAATCCTGTCACATAACCCGTGGATGTGTTCGGGTACGTTGTATCCGTTAACGATTCACCACGACTGAAGAAGGTAGCCAGTTGAGCACGGGTTACGGAACCAGTTGGATTGAATTTGTTGCCTTCCACACCTTTGGCCAGATCCAGGCTAACAGCCAGATTGACATAACCTTTACCACTTTCGGAAATACTTGCATTATCAGTAAATCCGGTAGATTGATTGTTTTGTGCCTTCGCTTCAGCATCCTTGTCCAATGAACGGATTAACAATTTCGTAATCCATTCCCGTGAAGCCGGTTTTTGACCCCAGGAGGTCTTGGATACATCCACCGTTGATTCTTCCGTTTTGTCAATCAGTCCCAGTTGAAGTGCCAGCGCGACATATGGCTTGAAATAATTTCCCACTTCCATGTTTGTCGGTAATGCCGCAGCCGTGTCGGTATTCAACTGGCCCTCTTGATTCATAAAACGGATTGCCATCGTTACAGCTTCTTGCTGTGTTACCGCGTCTCCTGGACGGAACAGGCCGTTGTTACCGAGAAGAATACCTTGATATGCCAGTTTGTACACATGTTTTTCAGCCCAGTATCCGACCTTGATGTCACTGAACAAACCAGTTGGTGCAGCCGTATTTGTTATTGCAGCAGTCTGACCCTGCCCCGTTTCTGTTGATTCTGCTGCCATGGCAGCTCCGCCGGCGCTAAGGGCCATCATGCCTGCAAGCACGGCTGATACTACTTTTTTAGAGTGTGATGTATGGTTATATTTAAAAGTCACCTATGATTCCCCTCTCTCATGTAAAACGACCCATATTCCGTGGATTCACGGTACAACAGCATGCTGTACAGCCTATTCGGATCTTGTCATTGGATGTTCAAGATCCACATGGCCCATCAGACTCTCCGTCTGCTGACCATCCACCAGTAAATCAAGTGATTTTACTTCATCAAACTGGAAGAACGTTTGTTTTAGAGCATCCAGCGCATAAGACTCTCCACCTGCTCCAAGACGTGCCGTATCTGGCATATGAATATCCAGCGTAAGAGCTCCATCCTTGAACTGAACAGACTTCAATTCAATTTCTTTAGACCACAGCGGAACAAGTTTAGCGTCTTTGCTCTGTTGCAGTGATTCAAAGGCAGCTTTATATTTGGCATCATCCGATGCGTATGAAATCTCTGCCGAAGCTTTGTGCAACTCCAGTTCTTCTTCATCCGTATAGAATACAGTGATCGTTTTCTTGTCATTACTTTCGGAAGTTGCAGGCTTCTCCGTAGACGTTTCGCTTGGCGGAGTAGTTGTAGTCGCTTCCTCCGAACTGCCTTCCGTCGATTCTGTAGGCGTTGTATTCTCTTCAGGCTCAGCAGTTACCGGTTCGGTAATTGTTTCGCCTTCAACCTCGGTCACATTGTTTTCAGTTCCTGCGCCTTGCGTCTGATTCGGAGCAGCTGTTGGCTTGCTTCCACATCCAGCAGCAACTGCCATAACCGTTACCAGCAAGGCTGCAATCCATATTTTCTTGTTCATTCTAACTCCGCCTCCTCAACATAAGGGCTTGTCCCTTATTTAATTCCCAGATACTCCTTGATTCCTGCAACAATCCCTTTGGCAACACTGTTCTGGAAACTCTCAGTGAACAGGGCTGCTTCGTCGCTCTTATTGCTAAGGAATCCACCTTCCAGCAGAACTGCTGGCATTGTCGTTTCACGGGTCACATGGAGACTTGCCGTTTTCACTCCACGATCTTTCAGTCCGGAAGACTGTAAAAGATACTTGTGCATCACTGTAGCAAGTGCTTTGCTGTTGGAGCGTGTATAGAATGTCTCTACACCGTTCGCAGCAGCAGGGCCACTGTTAGCATGAATGGAGATGAAAATATCCGCTTTTATGTCTTGTGCAATCTTCACACGTTCTTTTAATGCCAAAAATGTATCATCGCTGCGCGTTAACACAACGTCAATTTTGGATTCTTTTTTCAACAAGGCTTCCACTTTCAGAGCCATTGCCAGATTGAAGTCTTTTTCACGTTTACCAGTTACACCGATTGCCCCAGGATCCTGATCTCCGTGACCTGCATCGATAACGACAACTTTTTTGCCATTATTACCAACTGGAGGAGCAGGTGTACCACTTTGATTGTCGAGGTTAATCATAACCAGTCCGGAATCATTTTGCACACTGTACCCTTTTGAACTGGACAGATCGATTACAAAACGAATTGTAGATGGACTGTTGCTGTATAACGAGTAACGAATCTTAGACACATCCGGATAGCCGCTAACGACGAGTTGTCCATTCTGGTTGCTGTCTAAAGCCTGTCCTTCACTGAACGAATCAGCAAATGCGGTATTCGGCAAGTCTATAACGATTCGATCTGGTCCTGTCATCGTGAAGACGTTCGGCTTCGTACTTCCGCTTGTTGCAATCATGAAGCGGTTGTCGCTGAAGCTGATGCCGTTCACCAGTACAAGACCTTCTTGATCCGTTCCTCCGCCTTCATTGCCAGAGTTCGGAGGTGTGGTTGTCCCGTTTCCGGAACCTGAATTCTGGGTAACTAATGTTACCGTCTTCGTGGTATTGTTCCAACCCACCTTAAGACCCATTTCCTCACCAATAAATCGGAGAGGTACGAGCGTAGTACCATTTTTCACGAGTGGCGGGGCATCCAAGTTTACGTTACTGCCGTTCACCGTTGCCGTCTTCTGTCCAACAATCATCTGCATGGCAGTGTTGTCTTTGCTGATAGTCACCGTTTGCGTTTGCTGCTTCCACTCCACGCTATATCCAAGATTTTCGGACACAACCCGGATCGGAACCATCACCTTGCTGTTGATAATTTCCGCTTTTGTATCCGATGGCTGTACGATTTCTTTACCGTCTAGGATAATTTTCGTGTCTGTTGCTGCGTGACTATAGCCCGGGAATACGAGCCCAAAGACAAATAACAGTACCAAAAAACCGAACTTCTTCATCCTTCACCCCTACCATTCTCATATTTTTTTGCCGCATGTTGTCATTTTCCAACTCCGACTGACCGCTTGGGCATTACCAGACACCTATTAGACGCCCCTCGCTCTCAAAAGTTGCGAATATATTCCAACATAACAGAAAAAAAACGTTGTCAGATCAAGCTTTTTTTACATTTTAATGTCTTCTTTTTTCCTTATTTATCAAATATACATCTCTAAACAACGTAATACCCTAACCTTCATATTTGCGCACAATTCAATTTACAGTCCCAAAAATTCAACAATTCCGTCCACAATCGCCTGTGCACATTTGTCCTGGTATTCTTCCGTGAGCATGACTGCTTCATCTGTAGGGTTACTTAAAAAACCAAGTTCAAGTAACACAGCAGGCATGGTTGTTTCACGCGTCACATGCAGACTAGCCGTTTTAACCCCACGATCCTTGAGTCCTGTTACCGGTAACACATATTTGTGAAGAGTGTCAGCCAAAGTTTTGCTTTCTTTACGACTGTAGAGCGTTTCAATGCCGTTTGGTACCGGTGTAGTGAATTTGTTTCCATGAATGGATACAAAAACATCTGCCTGATTCAATTCAGCAATATCCACACGCTGTTTGAGCGAAAGTTCTGTATCATCCTGGCGTGTAATGACCGTTTGAATATTTGGGTATTTTTGAAGGGTTTCCTGTACCTTCAGTCCTACAGCCAGATTGAAATCCTTCTCATAAGCTCCTGACAAACTCACTGCACCCGATTGACGACCACCATGTCCCGGATCAATGACCACAATCGTTTTGCCATCATTGGTAGGTAATGCCGGTTGGCTTGTCGGTTCTCCACTCGTGGCTGTCAGGTCAACGAGCAAGACATTGTTATCTCCAACAGACCATTTGGCTGTAGCCGTCTGATTCATATCCAGAACGACACGCACGGTAGAAGGCGATTTACTGAACATGGCATACCGAACTTTGGAAACTATGGATGAATCCGTAACGAGAATCTGTCCACTCCCATCCGGGTTAGAGGCTTGTCCCTGAATGAATTCCTCAGAAAATGTCGCTGAAGGCAGATCAACAATAATTCGGTCTGGCCCACCAATACTGGATACTTTGGGGCTAATATTACCGTTTGTTGCTACAATCAAGCGATCTCCGCTGAAGCTGATGCCTTGAAGCTCTGTCAAACCATCCGGGACAGGTGCCTCGACGGGGTCACTGTCACCTTCCGTTTCAACTACGGGAGGAATACTAAATAGGCTTACTGTCTTGGTTCCATTGTCCCAGCCAACACGCAGACCCATGCCTTCCCCAACAAAGCGTAACGGAACAAGCGTAGTTCCCTGTTTGATCAGTGGGGGCGAATCCAAGTTCACCACGTTTCCATTCACTGTAGCTGCATCTTTGCCAGCCGTCATTTGAATCATGCTGTTTCCTTTTTGAACCTGGACTGACTGAGTTTCCTTCTCCCACTTCACCTTATAGCCCAGGTTCTCGGAAACAATTCGAATTGGAACCATGACCGTTTTCCCGATATTCTCTGCAGGTGCACCCGTCTGCTGGTTAATGGTTACACCGTCGAGTACAATCGAGGGAGTGGTGTCTGCATGGGCCATGACTGGGAATAAACATAGGAACAGAAGAAAAACGACTGCTGCCGACCATTTTTTCATACCTCATCCACCATTCTTTTTGTCTTTTGAACATCCGACCTGATTCTCTGCAGCGTAACATCAATGACAATATGTAACCTTCCATAATCTACTAATCAGTTTATCAGATATTGTCTGATCATCCGGTTACAACGTTGTCATATTTAGTCGGAAACTGAGTGGCAAAAAGGTTACTTTCTCCATTCGTCCAGTTCCCAAAATCATATGGAAATTACATTTCTCATCCATTTTTGCTATGCTGAGTTCAAATACTTGAATACAGGAGACTGAGCCTTGATGCCTAAAATACTGATCGTGGACGATGAAGCAGATCTTCGAAAGCTACTGACTGATTATTTTGAAATTAACGGTTATTCCGTGATGACAGCCAAGGACAGCCGGGAAGCGCTGCGGAAAGTGGAAAAACAACCCGATCTTGTTTTGTTAGATATCAACATGCCTGAACAGAACGGCCTTCAATTATGTGAAAAAATTCGCGACTTTGTCTCTTGCCCGATCTTATTCTTAACGGCTCGAATCGAAGATGCTGATAAAATAGCAGGATTTCGTGCCGGAGGCGATGACTATATCCTGAAACCTTTCAGCATTCGCGAGTTGGGCGCCAGGGTCGAAGCACATATACGCAGGGAACAACGAATCCAAACTAAATCTTCGGTAAGGTTTAACAATGAATTGGTCATTGATTATACGGCCAGGGAGCTTTACTACCTGGATAAGCGAATTTCACTGCCCAAAAAAGAGTTTGATATTGTCGAATTGCTGTCCACGCATCCTGATATGGTGTTTGGAAAGGAACGCATATACGAAAAGATTTGGGGCATGGACGAGCAAGGTGACAGTAACGTCATCGCAGAGCATATCCGGCGAATTCGCTACAAATTAAAGGAATACGGCTGTGATAATCAAATCGAGACCGTTTGGGGAGTAGGGTACAAATGGCCAAGTTCATGACTAGACTCCTGTTTTTAAAGCGATTGTCCTTGCTACAATCTTTTATGCTGTTGTGTGTGGTCACACTCATTGCCGTGCTTGCCGTTATAACTTTGGAGTTTGCTTGGGCGGAGAACCTGCGGCTGCGTTTCGGAGAAACGGATTGGGTGATGCCCTCCCTCGTCACGGCGGTTCTGCTCACCGTAGCGACTGGTATTGTCACCATGGCCGTTCTATTTTACAGATGGAAGCTAAAACGTCCGCTGGAGCTATTAAAACGAGCATCCAAGAACATTTCGGCCAACGATCTAGACTTCAGCATTTCCTATGACAGCCAGGATGAGATGGGCGAGCTGATCGCGCTATTTGAAAACATGCGCTCACAATTGGAAAAAAACCTTAAGACACTTTGGCGTTCGGTTGAAGAGCGCAAGCAGATCAATGCTATTTTTGCCCATGATCTGAGAACACCCCTGTCCGTGTTAAAAGGAAACGCCGAGCTTCTCTCCACCTATCTTCCTGAGAAGAAGTTGTCGGAAGAAAAGGTGCTGGACTTGATCCATACTATGAACCTTCACATCTTGCGTCTGGAGAGTTATGCAGAGGCCATGAACTCCATTCAGAGGCTGGAGGATGTGCCGTTGAACTTCCAATCGATGGATACGATCTCATTGACGGCTTTGCTGGATGGCAGCGCTGAACAAATCGCGAAACAGTTCGGTATTCGTTTCGTCTCATCCGTGGAATATGATAATGCCTCAGTAAATGTAGATCCCTATCTCGTCATGCAGATTTTCGAGAATATAGTGGCTAATGGGGCGAGATACGCAGCCAGTCAAGTGAACGTTCACTATGACGTTCAGGGAGGCATTATGAAGATTACCGTCTCAGAGGACGGTTCTGGTTTCTCTGAGGAAGCCCTGAGTAAGGCTATGCTCCCTTTTTACCGAGGAGAAGTATGGGATGCAAGCGAACATCGCGGGCTGGGCCTTTACGTTTGCAAGGTATTTTGCGAAAAACATGAAGGTAGTCTTCGGATTGCAAACGGTCCTAACGGAGGTGGAAGCGTCACGGCAAGTATTGGGACCCGAGTTGATAAATAGTTGAAAATGATCTGATAACATCTCCTTATCTTGAATTCAAGGAGTGTTATCATGCTAAAACTGAAAAAAAGAATGTATATCACATTTAGCTGCTTGTTGTTATGTACCGCGTGGGCGTCCCCCTTATCCGCCAATGAAGCCAGAGACAGGACAGAAGTGCTGCAGGAGATCGACGAATATATGAATCGGAGCATGAAGGCCAATTACATTAAGGCTGCTTCACTGGCGATTGCCAATAACGATGAGGTCTTTTACGCAAAAGGCTACGGGACATTGGCGGACGGCCAGAAGGTTACGGGCAACACCCCTTTTCCCATTGCTTCACTTAGCAAGTCCTTTACTGCATTGGCTGTTCTGCAGCTAGTGGACAAGAGTCAGATCGACTTGGATGCGACTTACGCTTCCTATTTTCCAGAGCTTTCTCCACAGGACCCCCACGTTCTTGATATCACGGTCCGTCATTTACTGAATCAGACAAGTGGTCTCAATGACAAGATTAATCCCGATATGACAAAGACTCCGCAATTCCAATCACTGGCTGAAGCGAACCAATTATTAAACATGGTTCAACTTGCCCATATCCCCGGAACAGCCTACAGCTATCATAATCCCAATTACGTGCTGCTGGCGAACCTCGTGGAAAGTGTTAGCGGAGAGCGCTTTTCGGATTATCTGAAAAAACATATTTTTGAACCGTTAGGAATGAATCATACCTTCAGTGTCAATACAACGCAGCAATTCTATGAGAATAATACTATCCCGCTAGGACATTACCTGAGCTTGGGACGCGCTATAAGTCAATCCGAAACGCTTTGGTTCATTGAGGGCCCCGCCGGCATCGTTTCAACCGCAGAGGACATGTCCCTATGGATGCTTTCCCAATATAATGGCCGCCTCGTTTCCCCTGTGCTGATGAAACAATATCATGCCTCAGGAGCGATCGGTCCGTACGGCATGGGCTGGCTTGCAAACCAAGATGCGTCTAACGGCCAAACGATCTCCCACAGCGGCATTTTCTGGACCTACAAGTCCGAAGAACAGGTTTATTTGAACGAGCAAATGGGCATTGCCGTAATGTTTAATTCTGGTATAAACGCTTATGTGAATTACTCGGCATCTATTGATGGAATAGCGGATATTATGAGGGGGCAGGAACCCCAAACCTCTTTTGTAAACGGTCGGAATATGGAAATGATCATGATTGCGCTGATCATCGCTACGCTTGCATGGGGCATCTACGGCTATTCTCGCATACTTCGGAGCAACCAACGCCTAACGATCAGAAAATTGATTCTGATCACGGTCGGAAGACTGATCCCAGTTCTAATTCTCTTATCTCTGTCCCACCTGGTTACGTTTATCGGCGGAGGACGTGTGCTGCCTTGGTTTGGCATCTGGACTACCCTATCAACTCCAATCATATGGCTTATGGTATGGTCACTTGTGAATTTCGTGCATTTGGCTTGTTATATCTATGTCTATTTTCAAAATACAAAAAACGACCCTTTGGAGTTACCTCAATAATCGATTTTTAGGTTCTCTATTTAGTCAGCTGTTATTGTATCTGTTGAAGTATTCGGTCAAGAAAAATCAGGAGTTCTATGTATAGCTGACTTATTAAGCTAATTTACTTCTGAAACTACAAAAAGCTTCTGTCTCACCGATGGGAACAAGGTCCCTTGGGCGAGGCAGAAGCTTTTTGCTATGCGATACTTTAACGATTAACCGAACAGTTTTGCCGCGTGGCGTTGTTCATAAGCAGCGATTTCATCATCATGTTGAAGAGTCAGACCGATATCATCCAATCCTTGCAACAGGAATTGACGACGGTGCTCATCCAGATCAAAATCGATATGCAGTCCGTATGCATCAGTAATCGTTTTGTTTTCCAGATTTACATTCATCTCATAGCCTTCATGTGTCGCTGTACGTTGGAACAAGTCTTCAACTTGCTCTTCTGACAACTTGATTGGCAAGATTCCGTTCTTAAAGCAGTTATTATAGAAGATGTCTGCATAAGATGGAGCGATGACACAACGGAATCCATAGTCCAAAATCGCCCATGGTGCATGCTCACGGGATGATCCACAGCCAAAGTTGGCACGTGAGATCAGGATGGATGCCCCTTCATAACGAGGTTTGTTCATTTCGAAGGAAGCATTATTGTTGCCCTCTTCATCAAAACGCCATTCATAGAACAAAAATTGTCCAAATCCGGTACGTTCAATCCGTTTCAGAAACTGTTTTGGAATGATTGCGTCTGTATCTACATTGACCCGGTCTACCGGTGCAACGATGCCTTGTAATGTTTTGAATTCTTCCATATTAAACGTTCTCCCTTCTGTCTGTTATAGATTAGATCGCTGCTTCTGTTTTGAAATTCCAGTCCCGTACGTCCACAAAGTGGCCCTTAACCGCTGCTGCTGCTGCCATTGCCGGAGATACCAGATGCGTACGTCCTCCGCGTCCTTGGCGTCCTTCAAAGTTACGGTTGGACGTCGAAGCACAACGTTGACCTGGCTTCAATACATCCGGGTTCATTGCCAGACACATACTGCATCCCGCATCACGCCATTCAAATCCAGCTTCCGTAAAGATTTTATCCAAACCTTCTTGTTCAGCCTGAATTTTAACACGTCCTGAGCCTGGTACAACAATTGCTGTAACCTGACTGGATACCGTGTGACCTTTAGCCACTTGTGCTGCTGCACGCAGATCTTCGATCCGTCCATTGGTGCAAGAACCGATAAATACATAATCAATTGGAATCTCGGCGATTGGTGTTCCCGGTTCAAGTCCCATATATTCAAGCGCTTTTTCAGCCGCTTTACGTTCGTTTTCTGTAGGCAGTTCAGCCGGAACAGGAACTTTCGAAGAAATGTCGGTTCCCATGCCAGGGCTTGTTCCCCAAGTTACTTGCGGAATCAATGTCTCCACATCGATTTCAACCATATGGTCGAACTCGGCACCTTCATCGGTTACAAGCTGTTTCCAACCTGCTACAGCTTCGTCGAATTTGGCATCCGCTGGTACGTATTCACGTCCACGCAGATATTCAAATGTTGTTTCATCCGGAGCGATCAATCCTGCTCTTGCTCCACCTTCGATGGACATGTTGCAGACCGTCATACGCTCTTCCATGCTCAACTCACGGATGGATTCGCCTGTGTACTCAATAACATAACCTGTTGCAAAGTCTGTACCGTATTTGGCGATGACTGCGAGGATCATATCTTTCGCGGTTACACCCGGGTTACGTTTGCCGACAAAACGAACTTCCATCGTTTTGGCTTTTGCTTGTTGCAAACATTGAGTTGCCATAACATGCTCAACTTCACTTGTTCCGATTCCGAATGCCAGTGCGCCAAACGCACCGTGTGTGGACGTGTGACTGTCACCACATACAATCGTTTTACCCGGGTGAGTCAGACCCAGTTCAGGTCCCATAACGTGTACAACGCCTTGATCAATCGTGTCCAGATCATACAATTTCACGCCGAAATCACGGCAGTTTTGCGAAAGTGTATCAATTTGTTGTTTGGAGATAGGATCTGTAATGTTGAAACGGTCTTTCGTTGGAACGTTGTGGTCCATTGTTGCAAATGTCAGTTCAGGGCGACGAACTTTACGTCCGCTGAGACGAAGACCTTCAAATGCCTGTGGAGAAGTTACTTCGTGCACCAGATGCAGATCGATATACAGAATGCTTGGTTTGCCTTCTTCTTGATGAATTACGTGATTTTCCCAAATTTTCTCAAACATCGTTTTTTTACTCATCATTTTCACCTCATTATAAGTTCGGTCCTTGGAAGAGCCTCTGTTTTCTTTAAAAAGTGAAGCTCTTGAATGACATAAATATATCACCCTGTCCTTCATTGTTCCAAGATATAATATCTATAGATGTAATAGGTTTAACCTATAATGAGAGAAAGACAAATAAACCACTGCTCATCGCAGAGGTTTCAATTGATAACAATTATCATTATCAGATAAGTCTTATACTACGTTCCCGCCTCTGCGCTGTCAATGCTTTTTATCTAAAACATAAAAAACAGCCCTGAATCCAGAGCTGCTTTGCTAGTTTCTGTTATGAAATGAAAAGAAAAGACGCCTTCTATGAGAGTGCTTGTCCGACTACTCTATTACAAACCGTTTTTTGCAATCACATCTTTGTACCAATAGAAACTCTTCTTTCGTTTTCTCTCCAGTGTTCCATTGCCGTCATTATCCTGATCTACATAAATAAAGCCATATCGTTTCTCCATCTCTGAAGAAGAATAACTAATCAGATCAATTACTCCCCAACTGGTATAGCCGAGCAGTTCAACACCGTCCAGAATCGCCTCATGCATCTGTTCAATGTGAGAGCGGAAGTAATCAATACGATAATCATCCTGAATGCTACCATCCGCTTCAATCGTGTCTACCGCCCCAATTCCATTTTCAACGATAAACAAAGGCACCTCGTAACGACTATACAGTTCATTCAGTGAGATGCGCAGACCTACCGGGTCAATCTGCCAGCCCCAATCATTCGTTTGCAGATACGGGTTCTTCACCCCTCCAGTTGTATTGCCACTCACCTGCTCCAATCGGTCGCCATCCAAACTTGATACCAGGGACATATAATAACTGAATGAGATAAAGTCCACAGTGTGTACTTTCAGAATCTCTTCATCCCCCTCAAGCATATCCAGGTTAATCCCTTTTTCGGAAAAAAATCTCTTCGTAAAGTACGGATACGCTCCACGCACCTGTACGTCCGTAAACATAAGATTGAATTGATTATCCCGGGAAGCAACAAGTACGTCTTCGGGATTACATGTATGAGCGTACGTTGTCAGTTTGGTAAGCATACATCCAATCTGGGAACCGGGAATGATCTCATGACAGTATTTCACTGCGAGCGCACTCGCTACAAATTGATGGTGTAACCCCTGATATACAGCCTGCTCCACATTTTCGAAACGCTCCGGCACAATACCACCACTCGTAAACGGATGACGAACAATGCTGTCAATTTCATTAAATGTAATCCAATACTTCACTTTGTCCTTATAACGGGTGAACACGGTTTTACAAAAGTGAACAAAATACTCGACAACTTTCCGATCCGTCCATCCACCATGGTGATTCACCAGATACATCGGCATCTCATAATGCGACAACGTAATTAATGGTTCAATCCCTTGTTTCAGCATGCCATCAATAACGCGGTCATAGAACTGCAAACCGGCTTCATTCGGCTCTGTTTCGTTGCCATTCGGGAAAATTCGGGTCCAAGCAATAGATAAGCGCAACGTTTTGAGACCCATCTCCCCAAACAGGGCCAGATCCTCCTCATAGCGGTGGTAAAAATCAATGCCTCTGCGTTTCGGATATTCTCTGTCCGAGGTAGACTCCATCGCAGTTTTGATCTGTTCTTCATTGATCGCATTATGTTTTTTATACTCACTCTTGGCTACACCTTTTCGATAGATAGCAATGTCGGCTGTAGACAGACCTTTGCCATCCACATTCCACGCTCCTTCTGCCTGATTGGCAGCAATCGCTCCTCCCCATAGAAAATCTTCTGGAAACGTTCTTGTTGTATTGGTCATTGTGTATTCCTCCTTGGATTATCTCTGTAACTCTTTGATTCTTGCTCAATTGCGACTCATGACCCGATTGATATGAATAATCAAATACATCATCTCTTCATTGGAGATCGTATGTTCAAACCGAGCTTCAATATAATCCTTGATTAGCAGTACGCAGGCTTCTTCCTGGGGATATTTATTCGCGATCTGCTCAAAGAGCTCATGATCCTGTGTGTTTAATGTTTTATGCTCAAAAAGCCGTTGAATGAAAAACTGCAAATGGGTCAAAAAGCGTGAATAGTTGATGCTGTGTGTATCCAGCTCCACGTGATAGTGAATTTTGATAATATTGAGTACATCCTTGACGGTATTGGTCATCATCATGACCTGATTCATATTGTCATCATTCTGCTGCGCATTAACGAGATGAAAGGCAATATTCGCCGCTTCCTCTTCAGGCAGGGAGAGTCCAAGCTGTTTTTGAATGAGAGACAGACCATGCAACCCGATGCTGAACTCCTGCGGATAGAACTTTTTCACTTCCCACAACATTCGGTTCTGGATCGTCATATTGTCCTTGAATCGCTTCATGGCCATATACAGATGATCCGTTAATGCGACATAGAGATGATCACTCAGATGGCGGGACAATGTATGTTTGGCATGGGAGATGATTTCGTCAGCCAGAATCAGATATTCTTTTGGCGTTTCCTTCATCAGGGCGGTGAGATCCGAAGAGATCGTTTCATTTTCAAGGACATAGATCTTCTCGATCTCATCCTCGCCCACGACATCTCCCGGTTTGCTCCTGTAGCCGATGCCCTTTCCCATCACAATAATTTCCTTGTCATCCTCAACACGTCTGGCAAGAACAATGCTCGAATTCAGTATTTTTATGACTTCCATATCAGGCTGCCTGCCTTTCATTCATATTTCAGCGAGTTATAACACCGTAATTAATGGTTTCCCCGGTCCTGTTGTCGCCGCAGTTTCATTGCCCAGTATCTCCAGATAATCTGATGAATTGGTCACAATTACAGGGGTCGTCGTGTCATAACCTGCCGCTTGTATAGCTTCAAGATCAAATTCAATCAGGAGTTGACCATGAGAGATCTGTTCTCCTTCATTCACTTTTACATCAAAATGCTGGCCTTTCAGTTTCACCGTATCCAATCCGACATGAATCAGAATTTCTACACCTTCTACCGATCTCAGACCGATGGAATGTTTGGTACGGAACACCGTCTCAACGGTACCATCAAACGGGGCAAACACCTTGCCAACACTTGGCTGAATGGCCATACCTTGTCCCATGGCTTCTTGCGAGAAGGCCTCGTCCTTCACCTCTCTTAATGGCAGAACTTTACCTTCCAATGGAGCAAAAACGATCTTTTTCGATTTGATCCCTTTGGATGGCTGGATTTCAGATTCGCCTCTCGCTTTGTTTGTAGGACTGCCTGCTATCGACACTGCTGTTGGAACAACATCCTGAAATCCAATGACATATACAGCGACAAACGCGACAATGGCAGAGATCAGCATGGTAATGATCGCATAGATAATATTCATATGATCTTCACTGATAAACATAGGCATAGATGCAATCCCCGGACCCACGGCAGCATATGCCTTGAGATTCACGATACCTGCGAACAACCCAGCGACTCCGGCGCCGATCATGCAGGCAAACAGCGTTTTCTTGAGCCTTAAATGTACACCGTACAGAGCAGGTTCCGTGATACCGAATACACCTGAAATTCCTGCAGACAAAGCGACTTGTTTCAGCTTGATGTCTTTGGTTTTGAATGACACCGCCAGTGCGCCTGCTCCCTGCGCCATATTGGATGCCAGCATCGCGACCAGCACCAGTGTTTCATATCCAGGTGAAGCCAAGGCTGCGAAAATAATGGGATAAAATACTTTATGCATACCAAACATGACAATCAGAGGCATCAGTATAGCCATAATAACAACGGTCAACCATCCAATCTTATCCTGAATCCAATAGATCAGGTTGGACATTCCCGTTCCGAGATACATCCCCAGAGGTCCAAGTACAATCAGGGCAACTGGAGCAACAATGAGAATAACAATCAAAGGTTTAAGGAAAATTTTGACCGGTCCTGGTGAGATCTTGTCCGCGAACTTTTCAATGTAAGACATGAACCAGACCGTTAAAATAATCGGTACCACGGATGTCGCATATTGAACGGATGCAACAGGTATGCCAATAAAGGACACCGGATCTTCACCGCCAAGTAGACCAATCATATTCGGGTGTAACATGATTCCACCAAACAGAACGGCAACAAAGGGGTTCGTTTTAAATCTATTTGCACTGGAATAGGCCAGTAGAATCGGAAGAAAGTAAAAGGCAGCATCAGACATGACACTCAAAACGGTATATGTCTGGCTCTCTTTAGACATCAGGCCGGTCACGGTCGCCAGTAGCAAAAGTGCCTTAAGCATGCCCGAGGCAGCAATGGCTGGGATAATAGGTTGGAAAATGCCTGCAATGACACTGGCAAAAGTATTAAACAGTCCTTTGGGGCTATAATCCGCTTTTTGTTTCTCCTGAATTTCGTTTGATTGCCGAGTATCCATCATCTTGGCAAGTTCATTGTAGACGTACGCGACGTCATTACCGATAATAACCTGATATTGTCCGCC
The DNA here is from genome assembly GCF_037977015.1 of Paenibacillus sp. FSL K6-1122. Taxonomy (NCBI): domain Bacteria; kingdom Bacillati; phylum Bacillota; class Bacilli; order Caryophanales; family Paenibacillaceae; genus Paenibacillus; species Paenibacillus sp. FSL K6-1122. The sequence continues at coordinate 4,447,948 of NZ_CP150272.1, forward strand.
GCTATTCACTGCGCCAATAACACCATCAAGGCTCTTAATTTCTTGGGTCTTCGCCATATCCGGATTCTTCAGGGTAAGTCTGAGCCTGGTAGAGCAATGAATTAACGTGTTGATATTATCATTGCCACCGACCAGCTCCATAATCGATTGGGCTAATTGTTTGTGATTCATGGTGCACCTCCGTTTCTTGATGGGAACAAAAAAAGACCTAAAAAGGGTAGGAAAAGAGAAACTCTTCCCACCCAATCTAGGTCTTGCCTGCCGAACAGTAACACGCCATCGTTGGATGAATGTTATTCAATTATATGAACGAAAAAGAATATGAACATTTGAAATGGTTCTGTGCTAACACTTGAAACTGGTACACATGAAAACGTTGATTTTGTTTTACCCGGGTAAGTAGTTCTTATTAAGCGTTTTCAAAATTAGTATAGCAACTCTTCTGATGGAGTGCAAGCGGTTAAGCGAAATTAATGATTTCTTCATCTGTAATGATATAATGGTGGCATAACGAAAGGAATGACCGATGACGATGGAATTCAGACAACTTCAATATACGCTGCAAATTGCGGCCGAACGCAATTTCTCCCGGGCAGCAGAGAAGCTACATATTGCCCAGCCTTCATTAAGCCAGCAATTATCCAAATTGGAAAAAGAATTGGGTGTGCTACTGTTTCAGCGTAATACAAGTACCGTGGAGTTAACCCATGCGGGTGTTACGTTTGTCGAGCAAGCCCAGAAGATCGTAGATGCTGTGGAGCTATTGCGTCAGGAAATGTCCGATATCTCCCAGCTTCGCAAAGGTAAAGTCGTTGTAGGCAGCATGCCGATCACGGGATCACACCTGCTCCCACACGTGCTTCCTGCGTTCCAACAAGCTTATCCCGAGATTGAGGTTACCTTATTGGAAGACTCCGGGCTTACGCTTGAGAAATTGACAGCAAGTGGCAAAGCAGATCTCAGTCTGTTATCTCTTCCTTTACAAGAGCCAAGTCTCGCCTATGTTGCCATTGGAGAGGAAAAGATTGATCTGGCAGTTCCCCCGAATCACCCTTTGGCACGCAGGGCAGATCCGGAACATCCGCTTCCTGTGCGAATTGAAGAGCTTCGGGATGAACCGTTTGTTGTGTTGAAAAAAGGGCAGGGCTTCCGCAAACTTACATTTGATCTCTGTGAGCAGGCTGGTTTTGATCCCCAAGTTGTGTTTGAGAGCACAAATATTGAAACCGTTCAGTCGCTGGTCGCCACTGGTATGGGCATTACACTGGTTCCACGCTTTATCGCCCGTGCGCCGCGCAGTGAGTTCGTGCCTGTGTATGTGCCACTTGCTGAGCCTACTCCTAGCAGAACACTTGTTGTGGCTTATCGTCAAGGAAGAGTGCTGTCGAAGGCAGCCGAAGCATTCATCCATACGTTTCAACAAACCGTGACCGAACTGTCAAAGGGAGACTAAAAAATTTCTCCTATGGGTATGGGTACATTTCATACTGAAACAAAACAAAGGCTTGACCCTTATGGGCCAAGCCTTTGTTATATACTCGTTTCCCGCATCCGCAGGATAGAGTTCTTACATTGCAATCACAGTAACTGGTTACAGTACAATGTTGCTTGTTAAGTTGTTTAGCTACAATGCTAATTTATAATGTTAACGTAGAAACGTACATAAGAAAACTTCATGTCTGGCGGTTTATTTACGCAAATTACGATCGCTTGTCAGCCTGTTTTGCTGATTCATTACACGGCCTTCGTCCTGAACAGTTGAATCAGGGGGTGATAGCCCTCCTGCTCCATTCTCTAAGAATGCCCTTAAGTGATCTTCCCTTGTGTTATCCTGTTCCAGTCTCCTGAGCGTATCTTTCACATGGTTGTCCATTGATTGATCATCTCCTTGGTAACGGGATAGTTATCATTACCCGCGTCCTGGAAGAATAAACACTTTTTCTGAAGAATTTTATTTCAGTTTTTATTTTCCGCCAAAATAAACGCCAGGTCGACGGTCTTCAAATACGGGAATACGTCCGCGAACCTCATCTACCAGAGATGGACGAATAATTCCGGTCACGATCTCTTCCCCTTCGCCACCTTCAGCCACAATCTCACCCCAAGGATCAATGATGAGGGAATGTCCGAAAAATTCGGTCTCTCCCCCTTTACCTACACGGTTACATGCGATCACATACATCTGATTCTCAATCGCTCGTGCGGTAAGCAACGTACGCCAGTGGTGCAAACGAGGGTTCGGCCATTCGGCCGGTACAATCAATGCCTTGGCACCATTCAAAGCAAGGGTGCGGGCAAGCTCCGGGAACCGGATGTCATAACAGATCGAAGCACCCGCTGTAAGACCGTTCTGCAATTCAAAAATTTCAGGTTCCGCACCAGGCTGTAAATATTTCTCCTCGTCCATCAGACGGAACAAATGTAATTTATCGTATCGTGTTACCTGTTTTCCTTCACGATCATAAGCGTACATTGTATTGTATATTTGACCATCCCGTTTCTCGGCAATTGAACCGCCAACGATGGAAATTTGATGTTTTTGAGCAAAAGCAGACAGCCATTCCCGAGATTTCTGGCCTTCCGGGTCAGCGAGTTCATGAATTTGAGTCAAAGCGTATCCGGTATTCCACATCTCAGGTAACACAGCCAGCCCCAGATCCGGATATTGTTCTACCGCACGCTCAAGCAACGTCTGCATATGTTTATGATTGGCCTCAGGGTCTCCGAGCTGAATATCGCCCTGAATCAGGGCTACACGCATTTCTCCCTGTTGTTTTTCTGTCATGACAAGCACTCCTCTGAACCGTAATACCTGCTATCATAGCTTGATCCTCCTGAGGACTGCAAGCCTGTTTTTGTTATGAACTTGCACACAACAACTCAGGGAGCAGGGTCAACAATCGATCACTCGTGAGTGCATCACCCACATTCCATGTTGACTCCTCCACAGGATATACCCGTCCATTCTGCACAGCCGGAAGGGCCTGCCAACTGGGACTTTTCATCAGCATCTCTGTAGCCTGTCTTGCCACAACTTCCTCAGGCAGCATAACAAACACATGATCTCCCGCGTACTGACGTACCGCTTCAGCCGAAATTTCCTTATAGGCTCTGCCTGCCGCAAGTGCTTCCTTCACTTTGGTAACTGGCCTGAATCCCATTGGATGATATAACATAGGCGCCAGACCGATATTGCCCATAACAAATAATCGTGCACCCCGATGGTATGTAAATACGGATGCCGTTTCCCCCTCTTCAATTACAGTATGGATCTTCGCCCACATCTGCTCAGTACGCTCCGCATAGGAGGTTAGCCATTGTTCAGCCTGCGGTTGTCTGCCAAACCAGCTGCCCAATCTGCGCATTCGTTCTTCCAACGTGGCATGTGAATTGTAAGCAAGCGTCGGTGCAATCCGGTAAAGTTGTTCATACTGTTGTTCATTACTGCTATCAAAAATAATCAAATCCGGCTTCATGATAACAGCGGCTTCCACATTAACCGGAGCGACCGCGTCATATGTCCGATCTTCCAGCAACTGAATACCCAGCATCAGCAGATCCCCAGCGGAATCTCCGTAATACATAATTCGGTCAGGATTTACTGGAATATTCACATCATGACCCAACCAATCCTGTACCAATCTCTGCTGCTGAATCGATCTGTCATATTGACGAGGAGATAATCCGGTCATTTGGCGAAAACGCCTGCTGAAATAATACTCATCCTTAAACCCCACACGGCTCGCTATATCCCGAAGTGGTTCATCTGATTTGCGAAGCCAGTCCTTGGCATGTTTGATGCGAACATGATTCACATAATCGAGCGGCTTGTGACCCGTGAGTTGTCTGAAAAGGGTCGTATATTGTACAGGTCTGATCTCCGCAAGTCGTGCCAGTTTCTGTACAGTGATTTCTTCAGCATAATGGTCATCCACATACTGAATCGTGCTGTGTAGTCTTGCTTCCATACTCTGTTCCGTCTTTGGAGAAGTGTATCGGGTAATGATCATATCCATCCATTTTTGGAACTGTGCATTCAAATGACTGTATTCGGCATCTGTTTTATAATTCCGAATGACATACATCTGCTCCAGCAGCCCACTTAACGGAGCATAGGGATAACCATTCAATTGGTTTCTGTGCTCAAATACAGCGCGGGTAAAGAGTTCGGGATCACCCGTCAACACATGAATAACATCAAAAGCCATTATGATATATTTCAATTCCGAGTTATTACGATGTTCAATCTGGTACCCCTCTCCCGGAGAAAGCGGATAAACACATCCCGTAGTAAACGGAAACTGTTCATGCCCAATATATAAACGCCCATCCCCTTCTTCACAGATCAGGAAGGCATGTTTCTCGCAAGCAACTTCCAGCATCACCTGTTCAGGTAGTTCAATTCGACGTACCAGATGATCCAGCCGAAACATGAATGCTGAAAAGAACAACGCTCCCCCATCGGCATCCAAAGCCTGCATGTCGGTTCACCTCGTTTTTCTAAAATGAGAATAATTATCAATCATTCTGTATGGTCTGATTATAAGCGAGCAATTGTTAATAATCCAGATATGAGTTTAATCAGCAAAAAAGAGCGTTCAACGAAATGTTGAAGGCCCCTTTCACTTTTTTATAACTGCATTACTCAAAGGTGTTACTGGTGCCTTATTGGCTCATCACCATTATTGAATCATCTGTTTTGGCAGCTCCTGTAACAGCCACTCCCTGGAAAGAGCATCACTAGAAGCTTTTACGATATTAAAACGATATACTTTTCCTTCTTTCACCGCAGGCAGGTTCTTCCAGATTGTACTATCCAGCAATTCCTTGGTGGATTGCTTCGCATCGTCGGTCACAGGATCCAGAATAAATATCCGATCACCGGCAAATTCAGATAATTTTTCAGTCGAAATCTCTACAAATCCCATGTCTTCATCCAATACTTTCTGGATTTCCGCGGTTGGCTTCAGCCCGTCTTTTCCGTATAACAACTGTGGCAATCCTGCACCCGCCATGACAAACAGACGATTCCCGGGATACATGGTGAATACCGAAGCGGTCTCCCCTTCTTTTAATCCGTTCTCATGAAGTTGCGTCCACATCTCTTCCGTCGCTTTTTGATGAGCCGTAATCCAATCCTCCGCTTCTTGCTTCTTATTCAATAAGTCGCCAAGGATACGCATGCGATCTTCTATTAAACCAAATGAATCAAATGTAACCGTGGGTGCAACCTTTGCGATCTGATCATATTGAGCCTTGTCACTGTTGGAAAAAATGATCAGATCGGGATTCAGGTCTAACGCCTTTTCCACACTGATCGGAAATCCTACATCTTCTGCCTGAGCAACCTGATCATCAAATACGGTTCCCTCTTGACGAAGTATGCCTACAGGAACAACACCAAGCGCGAGCAGATCCCCTGTAACTTCTCCATGATAGATAACTCGCTTCGGATTTACAGGAATCTCAACTTCATGGCCAGTCCAGTCTTTGAATATTCGGGTCTCGCCCTCGTTCGTCTCTTCCGTTGCAGTTTGGATCTCTGTCGTTTCTGTGGCTGCTTTGGAATCATCTGCGCCAGCAGCAGGTGTTGCAGCCTGATTTCCACAAGCCAGTAGCAGGATGGATAACCATGTGATCGTTAATAATACTCCCGTATTTCGAATGCCCTTTTTCATTTCTATTTCTCCCCCTATATCATGTGCGTTGTGCCAGAAATTAATGATATTGATTATCATTATCGGATATTATCATAAAACATGGCTTCTCTCAGCTCAATGGACAAAACTAAATGAGCACTTTCAGTTTTGTACAATACTCTGCTCTTTGCTCCTATGTACTGTATATTCAAGTGCATTTCCCTCTATACAGCTCGGGATTGGCGTGATAAATTAATGAGAACTATTTGCCATTATTAATAACCGGAGTGATGAAAATAATGACCCAATCAGACCATACATCTGCTCGTTCAGCTTTTAAGATACCGACTTCTGATGTGATGACACAGCTTCCAACGCAATTTTTTGCTACCCTTGTTCAAAATGTAAATCGTGAAATCGCAAGTGGACATGACGTGATCAATCTGGGTCAGGGGAACCCGGATACACCTACACCACCTCATATTGTGAAAACACTGCAAGAGTCGGCTGAGAATCCCCTCTATCACAAATACTCCCCTTTTAGAGGGTACTCTTTCCTGAAGGAAGCTGTCGCCAAACGTTATAAGGAAGATTACAACGTTGATCTGGACCCCGAGACTGAAGTAGCCATTCTGTTCGGAGGCAAAACCGGATTGGTTCAGTTACCTCAGGTCCTGCTTAACCCCGGGGACACCGTTCTCGTTCCAGATCCGGGCTACCCGGATTACTGGTCTGGTGTTGCACTCGCCAAAGCAAACATGTCATTTATGCCTTTGCTGGAGTCCAACGCATTCCTGCCGGATTATGAAGCTGTTACAGCCGAAGATCGGGAGAAGGCCAAGCTGATGTTCTTGAACTATCCCAACAACCCAACGTCAGCAACGGCACCCCTTTCGTTCTACGAAGATACGGTTGAATTTGCCATTCAAAATCAAATCGTAGTAGCCAGTGATTTTGCTTACGGTGCAATTGGATTCGACGGACATCGTCCCGTAAGTTTCCTACAAGCCCCTGGTGCCAAAGAAGTGGGCATTGAGTTCTATACGTTATCCAAAACGTACAATATGGCTGGATGGCGTGTTGGATTCGCGCTAGGTAATGCAGAGATTGTCTCTAAAATCAATCTGCTTCAGGATCATATCTATGTCAGTCTCTTCGGTGGAATTCAGGCTGCGGCAACGGAAGCACTTACTGGCTCACAGGAATGTGTTGCCTCACTGGTTTCACGCTACGAATCGCGTCGCAATACGTTTTATGACGCTCTTTCCTCGATTGGCTGGCAAGTTTCGAAACCCGCAGGTTCATTCTTCAGCTGGTTGCCTGTACCTGCCGGTTATACCTCCGCTTCATTTGCAGACTTGTTACTGCGAGAAGCCAAGGTAGCCGTAGCCCCAGGTATTGGTTTTGGTTCGCATGGCGAAGGCTATGTGCGCGCGGGACTGTTAAGTGATGAAAACCGATTACGCGAAGCTGCCCAGCGGATTGGCAAGCTGAATTTATTCAAGTAATTTACAGGACCATAACCCCTTTGCATATGCCAAGTTTCCATGGTATGTTATAAGAAATATTGAACGAAACGTGATGACGGGACCAGTAAGAGAATATCAGTCGCGCCCAGAGAGTAAATTCCACCCTGCTGAAAGAATTTACCGCGGCTCTTCTCTGAAACCTACCCCTGAGCGGCCTGTTACGTGCAGGACAGTGCCTTCTGTTACAGGGCATGAAGCCGGATGATCTAATCATCAATAAAGGTGGTACCGCGGAAGTAACGAACTTTCGTCCTTTTTAACTAAAGGGCGGGAGTTTTTTTTGTACCCGCTAAAGCCTGCTCCAGAAGCACTTATTAATCATGTTTAAGGAAGTGAAACCATGACTTCACGTATTGTAGTTAAAATTGGAAGCAGCTCGCTTACAACGGAAGAAGGCGGTCTGGATCGCAGTTCGATCACTTTTTTTGCCGGAGAAATTGCAGCATTGGCTGATCAGGGTCATGAAGTACTTCTGGTCACCTCAGGAGCGGTAGCGGCCGGATTCCGGGAGATCGGTTACCCTCAGCGCCCCAAACTGCTACATGAGAAACAAGCCGCAGCGGCCGTTGGGCAGGCATTACTGATGCAGGCATATCAACAGGCTTTTGCAGCGCACCGCGTTACTACGGCGCAAATTTTGTTAACTCGTACAGACTTTCACAGTCGTAAACGCATGGGTAATGCAGGCATGACCGTAGAAGAGCTGCTCAAACAGCGAGTGATTCCGATTTTTAATGAGAATGATACGGTGTCGGTGGACGAATTGAAGTTTGGTGATAATGATCTGTTGTCCGCATTGGTTGCAAACCTGGTGAAGGCACAGCATCTGATCATTCTTACCGATACCAACGGCCTGTACACCGCAGATCCGCGCAAAGATCCATCTGCCGTGCGTTACGACCGTATCCCCGAAATCACGGCTGAGATCTACGCTTTTGCCGGTGGTTCAGGTTCGGCGGTTGGTACAGGCGGAATGCGATCCAAAGTTGATGCTGCCAAGGTTGCTACACGTGGAGGCGTACCTGTATTCGTGGGAAGTGTGAAAGAACCCGGAGATATGCAGAAGGCGGTTGATGGCACGGGCAAAGGAACTTACTTTGAGACACGACTCGCTTCGTTATCCCGTAAAAAGCAGTGGCTTGGCTTCATGTCTACTCCGCTGGGAACCGTCGTTGTAGATGATGGTGCTGAAGAAGCACTTGTCCATGGGGGGCACAGTCTTCTACCTGTAGGGGTCAAGCGGGTACTGGGAACGTTCCACGCCGGAGACGTTGTAGAGGTCATCGGAATGGATGAAACCTTGCTCGGTCGCGGTATTGTCAATTATGATGATGACCAGCTTCGACTCATTGCCGGACTTCCCAGTGGCGAAGTGATGAAACAACTCGCTAGCATCCACAGACTTGAAGTTATTCATAGAGACGAATGGATTACGTTAAAATAAACTTGAAGCAATATAGTGGTTGGAATACTCAACTATATATATGAGGAGGAATTACGATGAGTGAAGTCAGAGAAAAAGCCAGCAAAGCCCAAGCAGCGGTTCCACAGCTGAACCGATTGAATACAGAACAGAAAAATACGGCCCTGCGTGTCATGGCAGATGCTTTGATTAAGGAGACGGATTCCATCATTACGGCAAACGCCGAAGATCTGGCACGAGGCAGAGAACAAGGCACGCCGGAATCCATGCTGGATCGACTCGCCCTTAATAAGGAGCGGATCGCAGGCATTGCTGAAGGGTTACGTCAGATTGCAGATCTGCCTGATCCAGTCGGCGAAGTGTTAGAGACATTCACCCGTCCTAACGGATTACATGTTGAAAAATTAAGAGTGCCGATTGGCCTGATTGGCATCATCTACGAAGCTCGTCCTAATGTAACTGTAGACGCAGCCGGATTATGTCTCAAAACAGGTAATGCAGTGCTTCTGCGCGGCGGCTCCTCTGCCCTGTCCTCCAACCGTAAAATTGTGGAGGTGCTGCATCAGGCACTCACAACGACAGACATGCCTGCTGATGCTTTGCAATTGGTTGAAGATGCAGATCGTGCTTCCGTAGATGAGATGCTTAAGTTGAACGGACTGCTGGACGTCATCATTCCACGCGGAGGAGCTTCCCTCATTCGTAATGTGGTTGCCAACGCAACGGTACCTGTCATCGAAACTGGGGCGGGCATCTGCCATACCTATGTGGATGAATCAGCCGATCCAGTTATGGCAGCCGAAATTGCCATCAATGCCAAGGCACAACGTCCATCCGTATGTAACTCCATGGAAACGTTGCTGCTGCATACCGCATACGCGGAAGAGCATCTGCCTGCTCTTGCCGAGCAATTCCGTGAGGCCAATGTGGTCTTAAAAGGTTGCGACACGGTGCGCCGTCTTGTTCCTTCTGCCCTTGAGGCAACCGAGCAAGACTATGCGACCGAGTACAACGACTACATTTTAAATATCCGGGTGGTCGAGAACCTGGACGAAGCGATGCAGCACATCGCACATTACGGAACCAAACATTCCGAGTGTATCGTAACCCGGGATACAGCCCATGCAGAGCGCTTCATGCATGATGTGGATGCAGCAGCCGTCTATCACAATGCGTCCACACGTTTCACCGACGGATTTGAATTTGGCTATGGAGCCGAAATCGGAATCAGCACTCAGAAACTGCATGCTCGTGGACCGATGGGACTACCAGCACTGACATCAACCAAATATCGGATTACAGGCAATGGACAGATTCGTCAATAATATCCCAGCAACAGTTATATAGGAGGAACGATAAATATGAGTCAAGAGCAACAGACGTTACTACAACAGAAGATTACTTTCCACGGAGCAGGCGCGATGGCTGAAGCCATCGTGCGCGGACTGATCTCCCGCCTAGTCGTTCGTCCTCAGGATATTACGATGCTGAACCGCAGCAACCAGAAACGTCAGGAGGAGCTCAGCACCCGTTATGCTGTACATACCGGAACTGCCTCGCAATCCTTGGATCACCTTGCCTCCACTCCGGTCATTGTACTCTGTATGAAACCCAAAGATGCTGCCGCAGCGCTGCGCGAACTTGGGCCACTGTTATCACCGGATCAACTGATCGTATCTGTCATTGCCGGATTATCAATCCGCACGATGCAGTCCTTGCTTGGTCGTAAACAACCGATCGCGAGAACCATGCCGAACACATCCAGTACCATTGGACTCGGTGCAACCGGGCTTGCCTTCTCTGCGGAGATTACGGATGAACAGCGTAGTACGGTGATGACCATGTTTGAAGCGGTTGGTATCGTAACCATCGTACCTGAAGATAAACTCGAAGTGCTCACTGGGATTTCCGGAAGCGGCCCTGCTTATGTATACTATTTAATGGAGGCCATGATTGCCGCAGGTATTCGTGGTGGCTTATCCAGCCAGCAATCTCGTGATCTTACTGTTCAGACGGTGCTGGGCGCGTCACGTATGGTACAACAAACCGGTTTGGAACCGATGAAGCTTCGTAGTGATGTGACATCCCCGGGAGGGGCGACCCAAGCAGCACTGAAGACGCTGGACGAAGGAGATTTCTTTGAAAATGTAATCGCAGCCGTCAACCGCTGTGCAGAGCGCTCACGGGAGATGGGAGCTGCTTTGGAAGGGGATTTAAAATGAATAACATGTGCACAGCCACATATCGTCTGCATGATGATCATGCAGACTTTCGCAAGAAGGCTCAGTCTATCGCGATTGGCATGACCGTGGGTAGCTGGACTGAGTTACCGCAAGCCCAGCGTGAAGCGATGCAGAAACATCTGGGTGAAGTAATCAGCGTAGAAGTAAATGAAGCTGAAGGAATAGCTGCGGGTGAGCGTTACGCCGATATTACCATCGGATATCCTGATGTTAACTTCAGCCGTGATATCCCTGCCCTGCTCGTGACGGTCTTTGGCAAAATCTCAATGGATGGCCGGATCAAATTAACAAAGCTTGGTTTCTCGGATGGCTTCCTCAGTGCATTCCCTGGACCCAAGTTTGGACTGAATGGTGTTCGTGATCTGCTTGGTGTGCATGATCGTCCACTGTTAATGAGTATCTTTAAGTCAGTTATCGGACTGGATGCAGATGAACTGCGTGAACAATTTATTCGTCAGGCCCTTGGAGGCGTTGATCTGATCAAGGACGATGAGATTCTGTTTGAGAATAAATTGACACCTATCGAAAAAAGAGTCGAGGTCTGCATGAAAGCTGCCGAACAGGCACGCCAGGAGACCGGCAAGAAACTTCTGTATGCAACCAATCTTACAGGACCTACATCTCGTCTGAAGCAACAAGCTGAACGCGCTATTGGTGCAGGAGCCAATGCCCTGTTATTCAACGTATTGTCTTACGGATATGATGTGCTGCATGAACTCAGCAGTGATCCTGACATCAATGTGCCAATTATGGCTCATCCTGCTCTTGCAGGAGCACTGTATCCTTCACCACATTACGGCATGTCCGCTTCGGTTGTACTAGGCCAGTTGATGCGTCTTGCGGGTGCCGATCTGGTGCTCTTCCCTTCTCCTTATGGTTCGGTTACGATGCCGAAGGAAGAAAATATGGCGATCACGGAGCAATTACTGACAGCCGATCTGCCTGTACGAACCAGTATGCCAGTGCCTTCAGCCGGCATCCATCCAGGCCTTGTACCGCTCATTTTGCGCGACTTTGGTACAGATGTCATCGTTAATGCTGGTGGCGGTATTCATGGACATCCTATGGGTACTGAGGCAGGCGGACGTGCATTCCTGCAAGCCATTGAGGCAGCTCAGCGTTCCATTCCACTCGCTCAGTATGCAACCGATCATCCGGAGCTGAAAAGCGCATTGGACCTGTGGGGTGGCGAACGATGAGAAGTGATAAAAAAACAGTCATTTTCTGTGACTTTGATGGTACGATTACGCTCTCGGACAACATCGTAGCGATCATGAAACATTTCAAGCCTGAGGGCATTGAAGCGATTATGAAAGATACGATCGAGCAAAAAATCTCGCTGCGTGAAGGTGTTGGAGCCATGTTCGCTCTTTTGCCTGCATCGCAGAAAGATGAAATTGTGGAATTTGTGCTTGGACAAGCGGGGATCCGTGAAGGATTCAGCGAGTTTCTTGACTACGTTCGCAGCGAAGGGATCGAATTCAATGTGACCAGCGGGGGTATGGACTTTTTTATCGAACCGTTACTCGCACCATTTCATATTCCGCAGGATCATGTCTATTGCAACGGAGCTGACTTCTCGGGTGAAACCATTCGGATTGAATGGCAGCATCCCTGCCAGCCTCCTTGTAAGAGCGGCTGCGGTATGTGCAAAACGACGGTGATCCGTACGTTCCCGGAGGACCAATATAATCGTATCCTCATTGGAGACAGTCTGACAGATTTTGAGGGTGCCAAAATTGCCGATCTCGTCTACTCTCGCTCCATTTTGACGGATAAGTGTATTGAACTTGGTGTGGACCATGTGCCATTCGTTACCTTTTACGATATCATCGAAGATATGAAACAGAAGCAAACACAAGGAGTGCTGTAAACGATGGGCTTTGAAAAGATTACATTGGAACACAAACGTCAGGTCCTTGAAGAACTGGCTGATATTAAAGCGTTGTTTGCCGGTCGTAACTGGTTCCCCGGAACAAGTGGCAATCTGTCGATGCGTGTAGGAGACTTTGACCCGGAGCAATTTTATTTTGCGGTTACCGCCTCAGGCAAAGACAAATCTCTTCGCACTCCGGAAGACTTTCTTTTTGTGGACAAACACGGCAAAGCAATTGAAACAACAACGTTGAAACCAAGTGCCGAAACGTTGATTCACTGTGAAATCTATCGTTTGACCGGTTGTGGTGCTGTATTCCACGTGCATACTGTGTTTAACAACCTGATCAGTGAATTCTTTGGAGCAGATGGACACGTACCGATTCAAGGAATTGAATTGATCAAGGCTTTCAACATCTGGGAAGAAAATGCGGAGATTCGTGTACCCGTCCTGCCTAACTTTGCAGATATTCCATCTATCGCTGAATTGGTGCCAGGTGTACTTGATGCCAACGTACCAGGGATCTTGCTACGTAACCACGGTATATATGCGTGGGGCAAGGATGCTTTTGAGGCGAAACGTCATCTGGAAGCGTTCGAGTTCTTGTTCGAAGTGATGTACCATCAACTTCTGCTGAAGGGTGCTACGAAATAGCAATCATTTATTCGAAATCAAAGCTGTACAACCAAAAACACGCCAGAGGCTGATATACATAGCCCTTGGCGTGTTTTTTTGTTGAGGGATGATTTCTTTGCACACATGTATGTGCTACATAAGTTGAACTAATCATTTACACGATAACGGAGAGGACAGAGAAAACCTGAAAAAGCGAAGCGTTCGCCTAAAAGCTTTCTGAAAGAAAGCTACATCGGAAGCATACGCTTATCCCCGGATTTTAACCTTTGGAAAATGGAATCGATAAAATCTGGGGATAACAGCGATTAGAAGGTTGCTCTGTCATCGTAGTGTCAGGGTAAATAATCTTTAATTCAACTTGGATCGTAAATTACAGTCGATCATCCCGATCCTTGAATAAAAAGAGACTGTCTGCTCCCTCATCATTTCGTTGAGCAGCACTTTGGATACCCATCCCCCGTTGCTTGCCAAACAGCAGTTTCAAACCGCCAAAAATGAGCAGCAAGGATACAATGACAGTGTTTAAATAGGAACGGATTTCGTATGTCATAAATGCATTAGGGAACAGCTCATTCAGCTGTGGAATGACAAGCCGGATCGTCAGGTAATATAGACCCAGCGCGGCAATCCCGAATCCAATCAGACGCTGATGGCGGGCCCAGTCCTTGAAGATCGGTTGATCAACCAAAGGCTCACGTCCATAACGACTGGAGCACTGTAGCCCGTCAAAGAAGCTGTAGAACCAGATCAACGGAATCATGAACAGAAACACCGATAAGTGAAGCAGGTCCAGAACATAGATGCTGCCCAGGAACAGGAACATCAATTGCATGCCTCTTTTCTGCAATCCCAGATATAGATGACCTGCACCTGGAAAAGCGGATAGCAGCGTTGCAAGCACTTTGCTACGTCGTCCGGCTACTCTGCCCATCTCCAATTCTTCGAATAAAGTCCGATCTTGCAGTACCTCACCAGCCTGCTTACGGTGGACGTGCTGCACCGCATCAAACATGCAGTATACCCATATTACAGGCAGTATGAGTAGAAACATTAAAAATACGGATTCATTGGTGATCGATGCCACAAAAACCATCATGGCAAATGAACCAAAGAACGCCATCAAGAACGACAAACCGCGATGCAACAATCCCAGATGAAGGTGGCCCAATCCCGGAACAAATGAGAGCAAAATGGTGAAGAATCGTTCACCCTCACTGCCTTTTCGGTACATGGGTTGACCATAGGGGCCCTCAGGATGGCCATATTCACCACCTGGATGTTGATGCAGCTCATCTTCATTCATCTGCTCCATAGGCCCTTGCTGACCCATGTATGCTCCCTGGTAGGCTGCCCCTTGGTGTGGAGGCGCTCCATAAGCCGCACCGTATCCCCTATAATGTGCTTCTTGGGCAGAAGGTGTACGGAGCAGAACAATAACCATATCCAGCATGCTGATCCCCCAGAAGAAAGCAGCAAAAAGTGCACCGAAAATCAATAAATCTTGTTCATTAGTGACCATGGCTAACATGAATGAGCCAACAGCTGTTCCGAAGAAAAGCAATGGATAGATCACAGCCCTTGCAGCCCGTCCCCAATACATAAAACCAAGACCGGGTATCAAGTTTAATAGAAATGCGAGTAATTTGTTACGATCTGAGTGCACAGTCGTCATCCTTTCTTTTCAGGCAATGAGAAACTATTTATGGTTTAGGCTTGAGGTTATCCAGCCATGAAGTGGCTGCCTCCGTCCATTTCTCGGTAAATGACCCTCTGTGGTCGCCATCCTGGAACTTGTGATAGGGTGCTACCTTGTCAAAAAGTCCAGACGAGAGGAAGATCAATGTCAAACAGGCCGCTACCGCGTAATGGAACACTTTATGATCAAGCCAGCGCCGGTTTCGCCCAGCACGGGATTTGCGTTGTACCTTGGGTGATTGAATGCCCTCAATCCGATGCATGACTGAATCCGCAAACCCTGTTGGGTCATGTAGCGGAGGCAGTTCTCCATGGATACCAAGCGCTTCCAGATAGATGTCCATCGCATCCGGATCTTCCATCAGAAGCTGTTCCATTTGGTTCGCTTGAGTTTCACTCATATGGCCTTCAATATAATCAGTCCATTGTGCAGCGGTATACTTCTCCTGTTTACTCATACCATTCATCCTCCTTCCAATTTTTTCGAATCCACTGCCGGGCACGATACAAGCGGGATTCCACAGTCTTCACAGCCACCTGTGCATCACTGGCAATCTGCTCATAATTTTTTTCGCTTAGATAATACGCAGTGATAATGTCACGATGCTGAGCAGGCAACTGATTAATTCGTTCGCGAAGTTTATCCTGACGTTCTTCACGAACGAGACGGGTAAGAACGTCTTCATCCCGTCCGGGCATATTGATTATTTTTTCTTCTCCACCCAGATCCTCAGCAGTTCGTCTGCCCAGCTTGCGTTTGGCATCAATCGCTTTGTGAAAGGCAATTCGGGTTAACCACGTTTTGAAACCTTCAGAACGGTAGTCGGGGAGAGACTTATACATCTGTATGAACGCCTCCTGAGCTGCATCCTGTGCTTCCTGATCGTTCCTGAGTACGGAATAGGCCACATGGTATACATGCTGGCTATATTTATCAATCAGAGTACGCATCTGGGAAGTATCTCCTTGACGGATTTGTTCGATTACGCGCGCTTCATCAATAACTCTCCCCTCCTCTCCAATACAATAGACGACAGCTTGTGCGTTAACCCCTGCGTGATCTATCAAATTTTTGTAAAACAAAATGAAATCATTGCCTGAAAGGTTGATGTTGCTGATCACTCATCCAATCTTTAATCCAAAAAAAACAGGCACAGAATGACTTCTGGCCTGTTTCTTGTCCCTGCCTACGCTGGAATTAACGTCCACCATTACGAAACCGCTGCGTGTACGCCTTCGCGTCTTGAACGGTCTTGACACGATTGCGACTCCACTCAAGCAGGATTCGATCGATATACCTGAAATGTACTTTGCCTGCAAAAACCGCTTCCTTCAGAGCCATTAGAATCAATTCCTCTTGATAACGGTCCTGATCCAACCAGCCGGATATCGTCTCACACTCCATTGGAGAGAGCGGACGTCCAAATTCTTTTTCAAAGATGGAGAACATGTTCCGTTCTTCCTCTTCTTTTTGAACACTGTTCGAATCTTGACGTGCTGTATTGATACTCTGCTGCTCCGCACGGAATGCGGCTACTTCTTCAGCAGTGCACGCTGCAAGCTTGGCATATAATCCATGTAAATCATATCGCTCGTACTGGATGTCCCGTTCTTCGTCACGGTGCTCGTCAATAGCAATATACCCATCCCTCATCAGACGTTGCAACATTCTGGCAATGCCTTCTGGTGCAAGTCCCATGCGCGCCGCAAGCTCTTCAAGCGTGGGAAACTCATTGAACTCTGCCTGACGGAATCCTAGCAGTTGAATCAGAAGAAGTACTTCTGCATCTGATAGGCCAAGCTGGTGATAAAAACGTAACAAGGCATACGGCAGATGGGCTGTACCCGAAGTCATGCCATAAGCTGCTCCATCCAACCAAGCTTTGGAAGTGGTGTCTTCCATAGACGCTCCTCGGTTAAGCATTAAGGGTACAGACGATAGAGCATACGTGGGAATGCGATTGTTTCACGTACATGATCCAATCCACAGATCCATGCTACCGTCCGCTCCAATCCCAGACCGAAACCGGAGTGAGGAACCGATCCGTATTTACGCAAATCCAGATACCATTGGTAAGCTTCATCCGAGAGATTGTGCTCCTCAAAACGTTGTTGCATCAATTCCGGATCATCGATACGCTGCGAACCGCCAATAATCTCTCCGTAGCCTTCTGGTGCAATCATATCAGCACAGAGAACAACTTCTGGACGATTCGGATCTGGTTTCATATAGAATGCCTTGATTCCAGCAGGGTAATGCGTAATAAAGACCGGTGTATTGTACTTCTCAGCAATTGCTGTTTCGTGCGGTGCACCAAAGTCTTCTCCCCAAGGAATATCAAAGCCTTGTCCATGCAGGAATTCAATCGCTTCATCATACGTAATACGCGGGAATGGAGCTACGATGCCTTCAAGTTTGGATACGTCACGACCGATAGATTCCAGTTCTGCACGGCAGTTTTTCACCACGGACTGAACGACATGAGCGATAAATTTCTCTTGCACGCGCAGACTTTCCTCGTGATCTACAAACGCCATTTCCGGCTCAATCATCCAGAACTCAATCAAGTGACGACGTGTTTTGGACTTCTCTGCGCGGAATGTTGGACCAAATGAATATACTTTGCCCAGAGCCATGGCTGCGGCTTCCATATACAATTGACCACTTTGTGTCAGATAAGCATCTTCATCAAAGTATTTGATGTGGAACAGGTTCGTTGTACCTTCCGCAGACGATGGTGTCAAAATCGGAGGATCAACTTGTGTGAATCCGTTACCATCAAAGAACTGCTGAACAGCGCGAATAATCTCTGCACGAATCACCATAACAGCACGTTGCTTCGTAGAACGAAGCCACAGATGACGATGGTCCATCAAGAAATCAACACCATGCTCTTTAGGCGTAATTGGATAGTTTTCAGTCAGGTGAATGATCTCAACCCCTGTAACAGTCATCTCGTAACCGGACGCACTGCGAGGTTCTTCACGAATAATACCTGTAACATACAAAGAGCTTTCTTGTGTCAGGCTCTTGGCATTGTTCCAGATCTCTTCACTAACTTCACTTTTCACAACAACCCCTTGGATATATCCGGTTCCATCACGCAGCTGCAAAAACTGAATTTTACCGCTGGAACGTTTGTTGTTAATCCAGGCACCGATTGTTACGGTTTCGCCCACATGCTCGTTCACATTACGAATTACACAATTCGTATTCATGCCCATATCTCCCCTTGGTTCCTGAATTTGAAAATGCAGCGGGCAGGCTTATGCCTGTCCTCTGCACTTCCTTGTCATTCTATATTTACTTTACAGTTAGATTACTGAGAATTCAATACGATTCGGTGTGTATCGCGTGCAATTACCAATTCTTCGTTAGTTGGCACAACGAGAACTTCCACTTTGGAATTCGCTGTTGTGATCCGGCGTGGTTCGCCGGAACGAATGGCATTCAGAGCTTCATCCAGTTCAACACCAAGATAAGTGAGCTGCTCACATACTTTTTGGCGAAGTACAACGGAGTTCTCACCTACACCAGCCGTAAAGACGATCACGTCTACACCGTTCATTGCAGCTGCATATGAGCCGATGTATTTACGCAGACGGTATTCGTACATTTCAAAAGCAAGCGTGGAGTTGGCATCGCCATTCTCCATACCTTCCGTAATCTCACGCATGTCACTGCTGATTCCGGAGATCGCAAGCAATCCACTGTGTTTGTTCAACATGGAGTTCACTTCGCTTACGCTCAGTTCTTCCTTGTTCATTACATAAGGTACGATGGCTGGGTCAAGGTCACCAGAACGCGTTCCCATCATCAATCCTTCAAGCGGAGTCATACCCATCGAAGTATCAACGGATACGCCACCTTTAACTGCTGTTACACTACCGCCGTTACCGACGTGACAAGTGATAATTTTCAGATCTTCCACTGGACGATCCAGATATTCAGCAGCTGCCTTGCTTACGAAATCATGGGAAGTACCATGTGCGCCGTAGCGACGAACTTTATATTTTTTGTAAAGTACACGCGGAATAGCATACAGGTAAGCTTTTTCAGGCATCGTCTGATGGAACGCCGTATCAAAGACCATAACTTGTGGCACACCAGGCATATTTAATTCAGCCGCACGAATACCCATCATTGCTGCAGGGTTATGAAGTGGAGCCAAGTCGAACAAACGACGAATTTCAGCTTTGGCAGCATCATCTACTAATGCAGATTCTTTAAATGCTTCACCACCGTGAACAACACGGTGTCCAACAGCTTGAATTTCACTCACAGAATCCAGTACACCATTTTCTTTGTGAGTCAAAATATCAATGACTTTACGGATCGCTGTTGTATGCTCCAGAATCTCACTAACTTCTGTAACATCCTCACGGCCTGTCGGTTTGTGTGTCAGGATGGAGGAATCCATTCCGATCCGTTCTACCAAACCTTTAGCCAGTACAGATTCGTCAGTCATATTATACAGTTGATATTTGAGCGAGGAACTCCCCGCATTAATTACGAGTACTTTCACAGTCGGTCACCATCCTTGTCGTACTTGAAGAATCCTTCGCCTGTTTTGGCACCCAGGTGTCCTGCACGCACCATTTTCTTCAGGACTGTAGAAGGACGATATTTCAATTCTCCGAATTCACGGAACATTCTTTCGAGTGCAGCTTCAACAGAATCCAATCCGAAACGGTCAGCCATTTCGAGTGGTCCATGTTGGAAGTTGTATCCGATACGCATTGCATCATCGATATCTTCAGCAGATGCAACACCTTCTTGCAATACATGCAACGCTTCGTTAATCAGCAGGCAGATCAGACGGGAAGTTACGAATCCAGGGGATTCATAGATCATAACTCCTTTTTTGTCCGCTACTTCTTCAACAAAACGTCTGGTCTCTTCGAATGTTGTATCCGAAGTTTTCAGTCCACGAATAATCTCTACAAGATCAACCCGGGATACCGGGTGAATAAAGTGCATACCAATAACACGCTCTGGGTATTTGGTCGAGCTTGCAAGCTCGGTCAAACTCAGCGTGGATGTATTACTTGCCAGAATGACATTGCTTGGACAAACTTGGTCCAGTTGGCTGAATACTGCTTTTTTCGCATCCAGGTCCTCTGAAATTGTCTCAATGACCATGTCGCAAGTTCCAAGTTCAGCTAAATGAGCTACCTTGGTAATACGGGAAAGAATCAATTTCTTCTCCGCTTTTGTAATCGCCCATTTCTCCAGTTGTTTATCCAGATTGGTTTCGATCATGTCATATGCATGATCCAGCTTTTGTGTTGTATGCTCCACGAGAAGCACATCAAGTCCTTTGGCTGCGAGCATCTGGGAAATACCTTGCCCCATCGTACCGCCGCCGACAACTCCTATTTTTTTGAAAAACATGGTTCTGCTCCATCCTTTCGGTTCTCTATTTCTCTATTGTACCCTGTTCGCCGAAAATTACAAATTTCGACCCAACATATAATAATATCTTAGCACGAGTGAAATGTAAAAAAAAATAACCAGCATAAATAAATTATGCTGGTAGAAGGGCACTGTCACGAAATTGACAACGAAATTGCTCGCCAGATAAAACTTCCTCACGAATCAAAATGTCGAGTGAATTGTCGAAAATTGTCCGTTGCTCTTCAAGCAACTGCTTTGTCTGTTCCATCAGTTCTTGCAGAATTAATTTATTCTCTCGCATCAGTTCCTCGGTTGTGACCATATCCATGTTCACAATCCCAAGTGAAGTCAACCCCGAAGCCATCATCGTCTGTACAACATTGGTTGCCTGATCAAAGTCATTGCGTGAACCTGTGGAACGACCACCGTAGTACATTTCCTCCGCAGCTGCTCCTCCGAGTGCAATCATGATCTGCTCTTCCAGAAAGCGCTTCGTATAGAGGAACTGTTCCTGTTGCGGGTTATGACGTACATATCCCAGCGCCTGACCACGCGGACTAAGTGCCACCTGACTAACACTGCCTGGACGAACGAGTTCAGCCATAATGGCATGTCCCAACTCATGAATGGCGACCCTTTTCTTCTCTTCCACGCTGGACTCACGGTCTGTCTTCTCACCCATCATGACTTTATCAATAGCCAGGGACAAATGCCGCTGTTCAATGTTTAACAGCCCGTCTCTCATGGCGTATATTGCTGCTTCGTTCATCACACTTTCGAGCTGTGCACCGGAGAAACCATATGATTCTTCCGCTGTTTTCTCCAGATTAACTTCCTTCAACAGAGGTTTGTTCACCGCATGCAGTTCCAGAATATGCTTTCTGCCCTTTTTGTCAGGCAAGTCCACTTGAATGTGGCGGTCAAAACGTCCCGGTCGCGTCAGGGCGCTATCCAGCATCTCTTTACGGTTTGTTGCAGCGATAACCAGAATTCTTGGCGTATCGGAAGAATAGATTCCATCCATTTCCGTCAGGAGCTGATTCAGGGTCTGATCATATTCACGCTGTTGACCACCCTCACGTTTCCCCCCGATGACATCGATTTCATCGATAAAGATAATAGCGTTTTCCTTATTTTCCTTGGTGGCACGGGTTCTCGCGTCCTTGAACAAATCCCGAATTCTGCTGGCACCCACACCAACATACATTTCCACGAACTCACTACCCGATGCTGCTACAAAAATAGAATCGGTGTAATGGGCAGCAGCCTTGGCCATCAACGTTTTCCCTGTCCCTGGAGGGCCCGTCAGCAAAATCCCTTTTAACGGGCGAATCCCGAACTTCCGGATTTCTTCATGTTTGATCAGAAAGTCAAGCGCTTCACGCAATTCCTGCTTAGCACTGTCTTGTCCGCCAATTTCTTCAAAAGTAAGCTTGGAAGGTCCTTTTTTCTTCCGTTTACGTTCCTGTGCAGCGCCTACTGTAATCCCGCCACGCATTTGCATCATGAACAGCAAAGCTCCGACAAGCACTGCTGCAATCAGGATCGGAACAATATTAACACCAGTAAAAGCAAGGAAAATAATCAATACGGGAAAAAATCCGATGGCAACTTCTTTTGTCCACTTAGGCATTAGGCCACACTCCTATCTGACCGGGCACACGCGGCAGAATAATAAACTTGCTGGCATCTCCGTCTCTGAGACTGACATATACATTGTTGTCATCCATCGCTGTATTTACCTTAATTCCATTCGTCGCCATCTTGGACAACGTTGGTGTAATCTCGGTGTATTGCTTGTTCTCCATCGCCTGAGCTACGGTGAACATCGCATCCCCCCACCAACTTTCCAGTGCTTCACTGGAATGATCCACAACATCCAACTTTAGTGAGCGTGTTCCAATCAGGGTCTGTCCTTCTTTGTGAATATATTGTACCAGTCTGCCCAAATCAACATCAGGTTGCAGATCCAGTTTCAATTGTACGTCATTGCGGTTAATAGTTAATTGAACGTCATTGACTCCATCGTACTGGGTTACCATTTTTTCAATCGGATTCTGCACAGCCACCTGACGATATACAAACCAACCTCCAAACAACACAACGGCTGAAATGACGGCAGTTATAGCAATAGGCAATACTTTTAGCTTCAAGTGAATTACCCCTCCCAGATTTTGGCCCAACCTACTGGCTTATTGGTATATACGAATATGTGCACATTGACTCCTGCGAGAATTTCGACAGGATTATTTGTTTTTGAATGTAACTTTGAGTACATATCTGAGTATATCACATCGTATATACAATTTCGAAGGCGAAAATATGAATAAATTATTAATTTTAACTATTTAAATCAAATATGTTTACAGACAACACAAAGAACCGGTTCAGTCGGATATCCGTCTGCCGGTTCTTTCATTTCTTTAATTCTCTATTTATCTCACTCTATCTTGTTCTAGCTGTTCGGGAGTGTGTAGACCAGGTCCACCTGTTCTCCGTTGCTAAAACGATAAAAGCGATAGTGGTTATGCGTACCGTCTTTATAATACACTTGCCACACATATATTCCATTCACAACTCCGGGCATGATTCGTTTAATCTCACCGGCAGGAACTTCAGAACTGAAGCGATTGCGTATCTGCGCTTCGGACATGCCATTCTGCAGCAGCTCACTGTGTACAGCGTTTGCACCCTTAACCGGTTGATTGTTTGCATCGAATTTAACCCAGACCATAACATCCTGGTTATCCTTGTTTTTGCCGATCAGGGTCCAGTAGATGTTGTCAGAGCCTTCTTTGTCTCCCCAGATGTACTTGCGCAATTCATCATAGGATGTAATGCCCAGTTGCTCCTGTGCTGCTTGTATGGCGAGCGCTTCTTCCTTGCGTTGGTCCTGCGTGACATGGACGTAATAACGCTGAAGTCCAAACAGAATCAGAACCAGTGCAAGCAGCGAAATCCATATCCACTTCTTTTTTTTCTTCAAAAGCCGAACTTCCTTTCCCTATGATGCTGTCCTGCAATTAACGAGCAAGCAGACCATCAAATGCCAATTGAGACTCACGCAAAATGCGTTCTTCATCCAGCGTCAGACATTCGCCATGTTTCACCACTTGTTTTCCATCCACCCATACGTGCTCAACATCTTTAGCAGAAGCCGAGTAGATTGTATGTGAGATCAGGTCTGTATGTGGATAGAAATGTGCCTGTTCAATGTCCAAGGCGATAAAGTCAGCCTTCATGCCGACCTGGAGTGCTCCGGTATTGTTCAAGAAGATAGATTTGGCACCGTATGACGTTCCGAGTAGTAACGCTTCGCCTGCTGGCACTGCCGTCGGGTCACCAGATACACCTTTGTGGATCAATGCAGCCAGTCTCATTTCCTCGAACATATCCAGGTTGTTGTTGCTTGCCGGTCCGTCTGTTCCGAGTGACACGGTAACTCCTGCTTTCAGCAACGCAGGTACCCGCGCAACACCGGAAGCGAGTTTCAGGTTACTTCCCGGGTTATGGGATACAGCCACATCATGACGGGCCAGAATCTCAATCTCTTCGTCATTCAGATGCACCGCATGTGCAACCAGGGATGGACGAGAGAAAAAGCCCAGTTTCTCCAGATGTGCCACAGGACGCAGTCCATAATCAGCCACGTTCTGCTCGACTTCACGAAGCGTTTCCGACATATGTGTATGAAGGGGAAGGTTTAGGTCGTTCGCGACCTGCACAAGCTTCTCTATGTAGTCAGGAGGGCATGTATATGGTGCATGTGGCGAGATTACGGTTGTAATGCGACCATCTGCCTGTCCATTCCACTCACGCGCAAACGCAGCCGACTCCTCCAGCTTCCGCAATTGTTCTTCCTCCGAGCACAACCCGATTACACCACGTGCCAGTGCTGCTCTAACGCCGGATTGCTCCACAACTTTGGCAACTTGATCCATGTGATCGTACATGTCCAGGAAAGCTGTAGTTCCGCCTTTCAACATTTCAAGCACCGATAGCGAAGTTCCCCAATATACGTCTTCTGAAGTCATTTTCGCTTCCATCGGCCACATTTTTTCCTGCAACCATACTTGCAATGCAAGATCGTCTCCGTGCCCTCTGAGCAACGACATCGCTGCATGACCATGCGTATTGATCAGACCCGGCAGGAAGAACAGTCCTTTTCCATCCACTTTGGTACAATTTTTGTCTTCATCCGGCAATGTCTCACCAATATGCACAATCTTGTCATTCTCAACAACCATGTATCCTTGGACCACGTTCCATGTTGTGCCGCCTTCATTAACAGCAAATTTGCCATTGTGAATTACCCATCTATTTGTTGTCATCTTCCTCGTCGTCCTTTCCAGTATCCAAGTAATAGGCCAAACTAAGCAGATCTGTTGTAAAGTCAGCATGGTGAATGCGGATATGCGGCGGTGTTTTTAGAATGGTTGGTGCAAAATTAAGGATCGCTTCAATTCCTGATTCAATAAGCTGATCGGCTACATTTTGGGCTTCCGTATCCGGAACCGTGATAATTCCGATGCGAATGTTTTCCATTTTAACCGCTTCCGTCAATTCATCCATTGGTTTTACCGTCAAACTGTTGATTTGACTACCTATCTTCGGTCCATATGCATCAAATACAGCAACAATCTTCATGTTGTCTTTCAGATATGCGTTGTAGTTGGACAAGGCTTGACCGAGGTTACCCGCTCCTACCAGAGCTACATTAATTTGCTGATCGATTTTGAGAATGTGACGAATTTTCTCGATCAAATAGGATACATCATACCCGATCCCTTTACGACCAAAATCACCGAAGTAAGCCAGGTCTTTACGAATTTGGGCCGGATTCAGATCCAGCCTCTGTCCAAGCTCTTGAGAAGAAACAGTAGCCACCTCACGCTGATGCAACTCGTTCAAATAACGCAAGTAAACAGGCAGACGTCGTACCACCGCTTCCGAAATTTTATCCGATTTCATTCTTGCTCCCCCTTACCAAGGCCACGATAAAATAATAGATGAAAAGATGAGCATTCTGTATAAAACTCAAAGATAAACGTGACATTTTATACAGAATGCTCCTTGTAATTTAGGTTATAAGTTCTTACGTGCAACTACTTTAATCGGATACGGAAATATATAATAAAGTTTAACGCCAAACGATAGTGTCATGCAATGATATAACGAACAAAACAACCATTATTTTTGTTCATTAGCAGGTTTTTCCAACCACTCGGTAATTCGTGGAACCATCTGCTCCGTGAGCATGTGTTCCATTTTGGGACCAGGTAATGAATATAAAAAGAATTTACCGTAGTACGCTTCAATCACCCGTGTATCATAAACAATGACAATTCCTCTGTCCTTCGCTGTACGCACCAAACGGCCAAATCCCTGCTTGAAACGAATGACCGCTTGCGGCACGGACAGTTTCATGAACGGATTTTTCTTCTGTTCCTGAAGCAGCTCACTCTTGGCTTCCACCAACGGATGATTCGGTGGCTGGAAAGGCAGTCGAACAATAGCGAGACAGGTTAGCGCCTCTCCCGGGATATCTACACCCTCCCAGAAGCTGCTTGTGCCCAGAAGTACCGTTGCTTTGGCATCTTGAAACCTGCGAGTCAATTTGGAACGACTTCCACTGTCAACGCCTTGCCCAAGCA
Source organism: Paenibacillus sp. FSL K6-1122 (assembly GCF_037977015.1). Classification (NCBI taxonomy): domain Bacteria; kingdom Bacillati; phylum Bacillota; class Bacilli; order Caryophanales; family Paenibacillaceae; genus Paenibacillus; species Paenibacillus sp. FSL K6-1122. The sequence continues at coordinate 4,474,041 of NZ_CP150272.1, forward strand.
ACGAGATGTCGTTGCCAGACAGTGCCTCCTTCAGCGGATCATAGACCTGTCGCAACATCTTGTATGAAGTAAACAGAACCATCATGCGTCCACGCGTAGCAATTGCCGTCTCTGCAAGTGATTGCACCAGCATATTAACAAAGTGCGCATCACCCACACTTCCCTTCACACTCGGGAAATCACGCGGAATCACGAGAAGTGCCTGATCGCGATAGTTGAAAGGTGATGGCAGCATCGACGTTAACAGCCGATTATTCTCAGAGGCTTCCTGTAAGCCAAGCTGCTCAATCATGAACTGGAATGACTTATCTACCGAGAGCGTAGCCGATGTAAGCACAACACTTTTCTTTTTGTCAAAAAATAAATCCTTAAGTTGTGCACTAACATCTACAGGTACGGCATACAGCTGGAGAGATTTACTGCGGAACTGACCGCTGGCTTCCATCCAGTACACCGTTTTGGCATCATCCATACGCATGAAGAAACGTAGATTCTCCTTCAATGTGGTCAGATCTTTCAGCAATCCTGTAATGTCCGTGATCAGACTGTCCGATTGATAATCATCCTGATCCTCTTTCACCTCAAGCAGCAATTTGTCCCCTTTGCGAACCAAATCACCCAGAGTCACATAGATCTGGTTCTCCAGATCCTGCAACTCCTGCCATTTTGCAGGTTTCTGAGATGCTTTCAGACGCAGTGAAAATTGCCCCGTCTCTCCCGGTGAAGCATCACTTCGTTCAGGCAACAGACCAAACAAGGCATCGCTCATACGATCCCACAGCTCCTTAACTTCAAGAGCGAGCGGGAACATCTGATCCACCATGGAGCCCCATTGCACCGAATTTTCATGCCCGGATAACTGCGAACGAAGCATAGGCAGCTGTCCATTACGACTGTCTTTAAATAGGCGGGTCAGTGTATGAACCAAGGTGAAATATTTCATATGCATTCCAAGATGTTTACCAGCGACATCCTCCAGATGATGTGCCTCATCGATCACAAGACTCTCATAGGCTGGCAGCAGCTGATGCGCGGCTTTCACATCCGTAAACAATTTAGAGTGATTGGTGATTACGATATCAGACAACCCTGCTTCATGTTTGGCACGATGGTAGAAGCATTTACGGAACCATGGACAGGATCTTCCCAGACATGATTCGGATTCGCTCTGTACCGTCTCCCAGAAGTCCCCTCCGCGTCCGCTAAGGTTAAGTTCCTCATCATCTCCGGTTTCGGTCTGCGTAAGCCAGACAATCATCTGAGCAGCTGTGAAATAATCCTCTTTGGGTGTAGCGAACTCACGTTTATTGATTTTGTGTTCAAATTTGCGCAGGCACAGGTAATGTCCACGTCCTTTGAATACAGCAGCCTTAAACGGGAACGGAACCACTTGAGTCAGCATCGGAATGTCCCGCTCTCTCAATTGCTCCTGCAGATTGATCGTATGCGTGCTGACCATAACTTTCTGTTCTTGCTTCACACTTTCGTAAATAGCAGGCAACAGATACCCTAGAGATTTACCGGTACCCGTTCCAGCTTCGATCAAGAGATGTTTCTCTTCATCCAGGGCTTGCCTTACACTGCTGAACATCTGAGTCTGCGCTTCACGCTCTTCGTAATGATCCAGTGTATCCTTCAGATTCTCCCGAACCTGGTCCATAAACTGTTCGAAGCTTACACCATCGAGGGGGTTAGCCTCCCGCTCATCGCGTGGTGCACCAATATCGGTCCAATCACTCACATTTAGAGCAAGCTGACGATAATAGGTATGTCCGTCCAGATCCTGAATCGGCTCTGCTTCCTTCTCACTACGCATCCCGTCCAAGAACCAACCCAAGTCACTGTCTTCTGGTGCAAACAGGTCACTGAGGCGCTGAATCGTTATGAGCGGTAATTCCTTTAACTCATCCAGACACTTGAGCAGCACATAGGCTGTCGCCAGTGCATCACTGTCTGCCTGGTGAGGGCGATCATGTTGAAATCCAAATTCAGAAGATACATAACCGAGTTGATAAGAACCCAGTGATGGGAATGTGATCTTCAGAAAATCAATCGTGTCCAGAATGCGGCCAGTGAACGGCAAATAACCGCAACGGTCGAGAGCATTCTGCAAAAAGTGAAAATCAAAAGCGACGTTGTGTCCAACAAGCACCACATCATTAAGCAGCGGAACCATCTCCATCATCATCTCTTCGAGTGAAGGAGCGTCCGCCACATCTTCATCGGTAATACCCGTCAACCCCGAAATAAACGGGGGAATCGGTACACCAGGGTTCACATAAGAACTATATATTTGAGTTATGCTGTAGTCATGATCTATGATGGCAAGTCCGGCCTGTATAATCTCACCGTCGGACTGCGTGCCGGTTGTTTCGAAATCCAATACGGCAAATTTCATTGCAATGTACGGTCCCTTCCATTCCAGTCTATGTTACAGCATAGCAAAAAAAAGGGGATTTGAAAATTAACTGACAAAAAAGCGGTGTCCCCGCCGCTATGCCAAAGGAGGGAACACCGTTTTTTTGTCGCCGAATTCCCGCTTAATGAAGGGTCGTCAGCTGATTAGCATATTGCAATTTTCCCCTGTTCAACCTGCAAGCTTCCATGTTGTACAGTGGTTCGGTCAATGTCGGGTCATACTGAAGGGCCTGTGCAAAGAGTGAACATGCAGCTTCGGGATTCGCAAGCTTGACTTGAATACAGCCCAGGGCGTTACACACAAGCCCTTTCAAGCGAGGTGAACCTTTAAGGTACATGATCTGCTGTAAATGTGTTCCGGCTTCCGCCATTTGTTCCAGATTCAGATACGCCAGCGCCAGGTAAAAACGAGTTAATGCACTCTCCGGATGGTCGGTCACAACCCGGGAGAATTGCATGATCGCCTGCGGATACATCTGTAATTTGAAATAACCCTGACCTCGACTGAAACATTCCAGATGGAGTTCAGGCAGAGCGGTAACAGCTTCCTGTTCCGGTTCAAGGGAAGCAGGCTTATCCATCTCTCGCTCCCTCACCTGGCTCATCTTTTCTTCAAACATCAACCATTCATCCAGCATTCCGTCACTCATCCGCTTAAGCAAGTTCCACTTTTGCAACAATTCTTGTTTGTTCAGGCCTTCAGCGGAAGGATAGCTCTTGATAATTTCATCTAACATGTCGTTCATTTCTGCGAAAACATGCTGGAACATCGATGCATCCCCACCCTTGAAAAAATGGATTAGTGCAGTGACCTGTACTCATTTTTTGCTTCAAGGGCCGATTTCATTCTCCTTACCAGTCGATTACATAATTGTTGCGTGGACTTCCTGTTTCATCGTTTGTACAGGTTTATTCTGTCCATCTACAAATACAACGGTTGGTTTGTGAGTATTTGCCTCTTCTTGCGACATCATGGCGTAAGAAATGATAATGACGTTATCTCCAGGCTGTACCAGACGTGCAGCTGCGCCGTTAAGACATATGACTCCGCTTCCGCGTGGTCCTGGAATCACATAAGTTTCCAGACGTGCACCATTGTTGTTGTTCACAATTTGCACTTTCTCGTTTTCCATCAAGTCGGATGTTTCCATCAAGTCTTCATCTATGGTAATACTACCCACATAGTTCAAGTTGGCTTCTGTTACCGTAGCCCGGTGAATTTTGGATTTCATCAGTGTTCTAAACATGGGACAGTACCTCCGATTTTTGCAACCTAATATTGTCAATCAATCTTGTTTTTCCGAATTTCACCGCAAGTGCGATGAGCAGATCGTCACGTCCTTGAACTTCTTCCTGATCTGCGAGCGGCTCAAGGCTAGGAAAAGCCTGAATCTCGGCATAGTCGATAATGGCAAGCGGTGAGCTTGTAATATGCTCGCGCAAGATGCGACGGATATCTGCGGCTGTAGTAACTACACCTGTATCTGCGGCTTCCTGAGCTGCACGTAGTGCCTTCGACAGAACCAAAGCCTGTGAACGCTGATCTGGGTTGAGGTAGACGTTACGTGAACTGAGGGCAAGGCCATCCTCTTCGCGAACAATCGGACAGGGTACAATTTCTACAGGCATATTCAAATCATTCACCATCTGTTGAATGACCGCAACCTGCTGAGCGTCTTTCATTCCAAAAAATGCACGCTGTGGCTGTACGATGTTAAACAGTTTGGAGACTACGGTCGTTACCCCGTCAAAATGTCCTGGACGTGAAGCGCCACATAAGCGCTCCGTCAGTTTTGAGACAGATACGGTCGTTTGCGTTGCCTGTGGATACATCTCTTCAACAGAGGGAATAAATACGATATCCACTCCTTGTGAGCGTGCTGTTTCCACATCTCTGGCTTCATCCCGCGGATAGCTGTCAAAATCTTCATTAGGGCCAAATTGAATTGGATTAACAAATATGCTTAATACCACGATATCGCTCTGTTGTCTGGCTACCTGCATCAAGCTTGCATGACCTTGATGAAGATAACCCATTGTTGGTACCAGACCTACAACAGACGCACTGGACCGAATCGCTTGACGCTTCAAGCTTAGTTCCTGTCTTAACTCTGCGATTGTCCGTAATACTTTCATGAGTTACTCCCCACCTTTTCCTTGCGTTGTCCGCCGTACAGTTGATCCAGAACACCATCCGCCGCATTGAATACATGCTCTTCGGCCGGGAACGAACGATCTTTCACTTCTTTCACGTAAGCTTCGATGCTGGTTCTGATTAATGTACCCACATCTCCATAGGTTTTGACAAATCGTTTGGGCATATACGGAGAGGCGTATTGAACCACATCGTGGAATACCAGTACCTGACCATCACAGCCTCGTCCTGCTCCAATTCCGATGGTAGGGATGGACAGTTCCTCCGAGATCGCCCGTGCAACTTCTTCCGTAACCAGTTCAAGCACAATGCCAAACGCACCTGCAGCTTCCAAGGCTTTGGCTTCGTCCATCAGACGTTTCGCATCCGCTGCATCCTTGCCCTGAATGCGGTAACCACCAATCTGATTAACCGATTGAGGTGTCAGTCCGATATGTCCAAGAACAGGCACGCCTGCTTGCACGACTGCTCTGACGGTGTCCGCTATCTCGACTCCGCCTTCCATTTTAACCGCATGGGCATGCCCCTCTTGCATCAGTCGACGGACACCCTTAAGCGTCTCATCCACGCTGCCATGATACGTCATAAAAGGCATATCAGCCACAATAAATGTCTTCTCAGCACCGCGCACTACGGAACGTGTGTGGTATACCATGTCGTCGATGGTCACGGGAAGCGTCGAATTATAACCCAGTACTACATTGCCGAGTGAATCACCAACCAGGATCAGATCAATACCTGCTTCCTCTGCTAGGAGCGCTGTTGGATAATCGTAAGCCGTGATCATGGTAAGCGGCACGCCATCCTGCTTATATTTTTTCATTTTCACAATATTCAACGCTTGTTTGTTCGCCATTTTTTTCATGGCTCCTTTCTTCTTTTCAAATAAACGCAACAAAAAAACCTTTTAGTTTTCCACTAAAAAGTCCCGAAAAGTCAAAAAAGAGTCACTTGCGATCGTCCCTTCTGTCTCGGTCCTCTTCGGCTCAGAGCAGAATCCAACAACTCACTTAAACGTATTTCATTCTTGCACTGCGGTCTGCTTATATAAAACACATCAAAGCAGAACAAAGGTTACTGTTACGGGAGTGCAATTCGGTCTGCATTAGCCGATATCGCCTCACGAACACAGTATACCAAAGTTCTGCTCAAACTTCACGTCTTATGTTCATTTTACCAGTGAAAATTCGACAAATTGTTTATGATTTCCAGGAAATCTCACCAGAGATGATTAGTGTATGTTCTCCATCGTGCTTCTCCACGATAAGTGCACCAGAAGGGTCAAGACCAATTGCCTTCCCTTCAATGACACCATGAGGATTCGTCACTGTAATCTCTCGATTCATCGATACGGACAGGGCCTCCCATAGAGCTGAGATCACGCCAAATCCTTCTTTTTGATACAAAAAATACAACTGTTCAAGCTCCGTCAAAATGGCAGCCGTTAGTTTGGTGCGATCAACGGATTGACCCGTTTCCATCTTGAGCGAAGTAGCGATTGTGGTCAGATCTTCCGGATAATCCTCGGGATCAAAGTTCACGTCAACACCTATACCTGCAATACAGTATCTGACTTCATGATCTTCCACCGTGGATTCAAGTAATATGCCACATACCTTGCGTCCGTCAATCAACACATCATTTGGCCATTTGATGCCTGCATCAGCTCCTGAACAAGCTCGAACGGCACGACATACAGCCACTCCTGTTAATAAAGTTAGCTGCGGCGTATGCTGAAGTGGTAGATCAGGGCGCAACAGGACACTCATCCAGATTCCTTTACCCGGAGGAGAGAACCACTGTCGACCGAAACGTCCTCTGCCTCCTGTTTGTTCTTCCGCAATGACCACAGCGCCTTCTGCCTGCCCTTGCTCAGCTAGCTTGAGAACATCCCCTTGCGTAGACAGGGTCGAAGCCAACAAAACAGCCTTACGGCCAAATACGGTTGTATCCAGGGCCAATTGGAGGCCAGTAGGGTCAATGCTATCCGGCTTCGTTAACAGACGGTATCCTTTGCGGGATACCGCTTCAAACTCATAACCCATGTCTCGCAACTTGTTCACATGTTTCCACACAGCGGTCCGACTGATGGACAGATTACGGCTGATCTCTTCACCCGATACGAATCGTCCTTCTGCATTTAATAACATATGTAACAGATCTTCATGTTTGGTCATCTTGAACCACCCGCTTCACTTCTGCACTTAGTGCTTCATGCTGATTCGCTATCGTTCCAATCGCCGTTTCTCGTAACAAATGTTTCATTAGTTGCCCCAGCCAAGGCCCGCCTTTGCGCTGCACCATTTGTAACACTTGTTCCCCTGTGATATCCAGCTCTTTCAAGTCATGCACAGGAATCGATTGACTCCATTCGGCTGCAAGCTCTTGTACTAATACAACCTGCATTTCTGCCGGTTCGGACTGATTCCGCCATCCTGCTGGCAGTGTAGACTGTATTCGAAGCCAATCATCCGCCGCCTGAACGCCACAAGCCAGAACAGTAACGATCCAATCGGAACGGAGACTGACCGTATCCTTCGGCTCCTGCACGGAAGTATGAATCAACTGTTCCACCTGGAGGACCCCTGTTATACGAGAACGATGTTCATTGGAAAATGTCCACTGACGTAATAATACATCTGCTTCATCCTTGCTATAACCGCCAGCAATCAGGATGAGTGACCAACGAAGCAACACATGCTGACCTGACAATTGTTCCAAATTGGATAACAACATCTTGTTAAATCGGGTCGAGCTTACCGGCGCTTTGATATGCGCAAGGGAATCACTTCTGTATAACAGCTCCAACCCTCTTAAAGGATGCGGTCCAGACATCATTTTTACCATCTCGGTACGTACCCGTTCCATTGCTATATGTTGAAGCAGGTCTTTCTGCCTTACAAGACCCTTCCACGTGTTATGGGCAATTTTGAAATCAAATACGGAAGCAAACCGGACACAGCGGAGCATCCGCAGTGCATCTTCACCAAATCGTTCCATCGCAGAACCCACACATCTGACTCGCTCTTCCTTGATATCTGCCTGTCCACCGAACGGGTCAACGATTGTCCCAGTGACGTCCATAGCAAGAGCGTTCATCGTGAAGTCGCGCCGCTGTAAGTCTTCCTTGATATCCTGAACAAATTGAACCGCAGCAGGTCTGCGGTTATCCTGATATTCGGATTCTGTTCGAAATGTGGTCACTTCAAAGTAATAACCGCCTGAACGAACGGTAACCGTACCGTGTTGTAAACCTGTAGGAATACAATCGTCAAACAGTTCCATGACTTGCTCAGGAGAAGCAGATGTCGTGATATCCATATCGTCCACAACACGTTCCAGCAATTCGTCACGAACGCAACCACCTACCCAATATGCCTTGTAGCCATGTTTGTTTAATTTTGTGAGTACATTCTCACTTTGCATTGCCATTTCACGATCTACCTGTGTCCATTGAACCACCACATATCACCTCTTCTCTTGCCTGTTGTGGTATGCACAGTATGATTTCGTCTAAGAAATGATTAACCGCAAACCGGCTTCAGATTCGGAACTTCCCTTCCCAACACCCGGTAATATATCTGTTCATATTCATGCCGAATAGCATCATTGCAAAAGTCGTGATGCGCGCGCTGAAGACATGCTTCCCTGAACTCAGCAGCCAAACGATCGTCCGTCAACAAACGAATGGTGTTCTCGGCCATGGATTGTGTATCCCCAATCGCGGATAAATAACCTGTCTTACCATGTAAGACCAGTTCCGGAATTCCTCCGGCCTGTGAACCGATCGTGGGTACGCCACAAGCCATTGCTTCGAGCGCCACAAGTCCGAAACTTTCCTTCTCCGATGGAAGCATCAACACGTCCGCCATGGAGATGACCTGAGCAATGTCATCCTGTTTGCCAAGGAAATGAACTTTATCATTCAAGCCGAGATCATTAATCTTCCATTGCATCTTCGGCAAATCAGGTCCTTCACCAACAAATAACAGTTTGGCAGGAACCTGCTCCTGTACCTGACGGAAGACCTCTACCACATCCTGAGTTCTTTTCACCGGTCGGAAATTGGAGATGTGCATTAATATTTTTTCGTCAGGCGTAGCAAAGTCTCTTCGCAGACTGGCAGCATCCCGCGGATAATATATTCGTTTGTCAATAAAATTATAGGTTAGATCGATTGGACGCTGAATATCCAGCAATTCGACCGTTTCTCGAATCAAATCTTGTGATACGGCAGTAACCGCGTCACTTTCATTAATGGCTAGACGGATCAGATCCTTCAGAGATTCATCCTGAGCCAGAACCGTAATATCCGTTCCATGTAACGTGGTAACCACTTTAAGGCCGTCCCCTACCATTTGTTTCGCCAGAAAGGCACATACTGCGTGTGGCACGGCATAATGAACATGCAGCAGATCCAGCTGCTGTGACTTAGCCACCTGAGCCATCTTTGTTGCCAGTGACAGGTCATACGGAGGGTAACGGAAAACATAATAATCATTTACTTCAACTTCGTGATAAAAAATATTTTTCTGGAACGTACCCAGTCTGAACGGGATACTGTTGGCAATAAAATGAACCTGATGCCCCTGTTCGGCAAGTAATTTGCCCAGTTCCGTTGCGACAACGCCAGACCCGCCGAGGGACGGATAACAGGTGATGCCGATTTTTAGCTTTTTATCCATCCTGTGGACGCTCCTTTGATCTCCCGCTTCATGCAGGTTGATATAATGCAATGGAATAATGAAACCCTTCGTTTCATTAAACGTAAAATGTGAAATCGCTTATTGGGCACCCGGGCCAAATTGATGAACCACGTAAGGTGTAATTGTAGCAAAACCTTCTGCAAACGGGATGAGACTGCGTTGTCCGAGCAAGGAATCGCGGGCTCTTACACGATCAATATACCCTTGATTCAATGGCGTTGAGACCGCTCCGTCTCCCAGTTCGAATTGGGAACGATAAGAGAGCAATGATGCTTCTTTTTGCTCATAGTGTTCCGTAATATCAACAATCAAATCCGTAGGCCCGATGTCATTAATAAAGTAAAAATAAAGTTCCTTCACCTGCACGGCAGGCATGTCCGGCAAGTAGTTGCGAAGCTTGGCGTTAAATACAGCCTCCTGCACAAGCTTACTGCAATTGACATGATCCGGATGACGATCTTCCCAATACGGAGCAAACACCATCCGAGGGGCATGACGCCGTATCTCAGCCGTCACCGCCTGTACATGTTCAGGCGTAAGATATGAGCCACGATCAGGAAGCCCCAGATTCGTTCGACACGAAAGACCGAGGACGCGGGAGGCTTGCTCCGCTTCCTCGGTTCTGCGCTCTACTGTTCCGTTGGAAGACATCTCAGCACGAGTCAGATCACACACGCCTACTTTCAAGCCGGCAGCGGTATGTTTGGCAATCGTTCCACCCATACCAATCTCCGCATCGTCTGCATGTGCTCCAAAGATGAGAATATCCAGACTCATTCGGAATCACCCGAATTCAATCCAGCCTCCGGCTTGTATTTATGTACCAGCTCTCTCCAGGCAAAATCGCCACGATCCAGAGCCTTGACCAGAATCTCAGCGGTTGCGATATTGGTGGCAAGTGGAATACCCTGCACATCACAAAGACGTAGCAACGCATTAATATCCGGCTCGTGAGGTTGTGCCATCAGTGGATCGCGCAGGAAAATAATCAGATCCATCTCATTTTGCGCAACCAAAGCTCCAATCTGTTGATCTCCGCCCAATGGGCCTGATTCGAATCGATGAATCTTCAGCGACGTTCCTTCCATAATACGAAGGCCTGTTGTTCCTGTAGAATATAATTGATGGTCCGTAAAAACAGGCTCATATGCCGTCACGAAGTTAACCATCTCTTCTTTTTTACGATCATGGGCGATAAATGCTATTTTCAACATGACAATCTCCTTTAGTCGATAAAGTGGTCAAATCCGTAGATCATTCCTGTATACTCCATAACCTTTTGCACACCAATCTTAACACCAGGCATATAACCTGCGCGCTCGTAGGAGTCATGCCGAATTTTAAGTGACTGTCCATAATCTCCGAAAACAACTTCCTGCTGCGCGAATACACCAGGCAATCGTACACTGTGAATTCGGAAGCCATTGTAATACCCGCCGCGTGATCCTTCAATCGTTTCTTCTTCATTCGGATTACCTTGACGAAGTTCTTCCCGATTGGCAGCAATCAGTTCTGCTGTTTTGATCGCAGTTCCTGAAGGAGCATCCAGCTTCTGATCTCCGTGATATTCGATGATCTCCACATTTGGCATATGTTTGGCAGCCTGTGCTGCGAATCGCATCATCAAAATGGCACCAATCGAGAAGTTAGGGGCAATAAGCCCTCCAATTCCTTTGTCCTGGCACTGCTTGTCCAACTGTTCGATCTGCTCCGGCGTGAAGCCAGTAACACCCATGACAGGTCTGACTCCATGACGGATCGCGATCTCAGTATGTGCAAACGCAAATTGTGGTACTGTAAAATCAACCATAACCTGAGGTTTTGTTTCGGCAAAAGCCATTTCGATATCATCAGTCACCAGCACCCCACACTCTGGCAAACCAACAAGGGTTCCTGCATCCGTGCCTGCTCCGGAGCGGTTGACAGCCGCTGCAAGCTCCAATTCCGGGTCCTGAAGTACCAATTTCACAACTTCACGGCCCATACGGCCAGCCGCTCCGATCACGGCAACTCTGATTACTTCACTCATATTGACTGCATCTCCTCACTATGTTGGATCATATCGTAGAATCCATTTCAACTCGAAAGAAATCTTTGCAAAATGAATTCTTATTGGATGGATTTCATACGTTGCTTGATTTCCTGTAACATCTGATGCAGTTGCCCATTCTGCGGATCCAGCAAAATTGCCTCACGCAGCGCCTGAATTGCATAGTCAAATTCATTCAAATCACTGTAAGCCAGCGCAAGCATAACATGAGCTTCCACTGAGAGCGGATCAAGTTTGACCGCTTCTTGCAGAAGCGTAGACGCTTCCACATAGCGCTCTTGTGTTGCAATACCGGCCTGCTCCAACAGCAACTTCGCTCTGGAGGTCAATTGTTTTGCTTCCAACGTCTGCAGATGCAAAATATACTCTTCTGTTCCTGGCGACAATTCAACCGACTTGCGCGCATATTCAAGCGCTGGAACCAGATGTTTGCTGCGGGCGTGTGTAATGGAACAGCGATAATATAACTCCGCATGTTTTGGATGAGCGTGAATGGCTGACTCGAACCAACGAATCGCCTGCTCAAAATCATTTTGCAATATACAGCGGTAAGCCTGCTGCATATATTCTTCCGGTTTCATCATTAAGCTGACCCTCCCCGATCGGGTGATGGTACAGCATATGTAATCTACGCCTAATCGGTGTTTTTGGGAGTCCACCGATTGGCATCGCGGGTGTTAAATTTATGCATGACTTTATCGTGCGCCTCAGCCAGATCAATTCCCAGTGAGTTCGCAAAACAAATCGTGATAAATAAAATATCTCCAAGCTCAAGTTCAATGGAATTGGCTGCTTCGGAAGATTTCTTCGGCTTCTCGCCGAATTCATGATTCACTTCCCTGGCGAGCTCCCCAACCTCTTCAGACATCCGGGCCAACATGGCCAGAGGACTGAAATACCCCTCCTTGAACTGGGAGATATACTGATCAACCTCACGCTGCATTTCTGCGATGCTTTTCTCCATGAGAACGGATTCTCCTTTGAAATGATGTCGTATTTGTTCCTAATAATATCAGTTATTTAGATTCACTTCCACCATCATCAGCGACAAATCATTTTTAAAGAATCAATAAACAGGTATACTAGATGGGAATGATTGCTTCTTCATTCTAATTTATCTACAGCGAGGGATCTTATGAGCACTGCCAAAACCTGGATACAAGTTAAACTGGTTCTTCCCATCGTACTGGGTACAGCCTTATATGCCTTTGGGCTCCTCTATTTCATTATCCCCAACCAGCTTATGGAAGGTGGCCTCACCGGGGTTACGGTGCTGATTAATTACGCTTTTGGCATCTCACCTTCACTTACAACCTTGATTCTGAATGTTCCCCTCTTTCTGATTGGGCTCAAAATTTTGGGCGGCAGACAGATGATCTATACGGGTATCGGAATCGGGGCACTGACCGTTTTTCTATGGTTGTTTGAGAAGTTGATTCATATGGGCTGGATTGAACCATTACATACCGAGAATGACCTCCTGCTCGCAGCCCTATATGCAGGTGTCACCCTCGGAGCCGGCCTTGGCATTGTATTCCGTTGGGGCGGAACGACGGGCGGTTCAGACATCATTGCCCGTATTCTCAACCGCAAGTATGGATGGAGTATGGGCCGAGTATTACTGGGCATCGACTTCGTCATTATCGGGCTCTCTCTCATCTACATCCCCAAAGAAAAAATTCTGTATACGCTTGTAGCTGTATTCATCGCCTCTAAAGTCATCGACTTTATTCAGGAAGGTGCATATTCTGCCCGGGCATTTATGATCATTAGTGACCATGCACCCGAGATTGCGGACCAGATCACACGGGATATGGATCGGGGCGTGACCCTCATTCCAGCCATTGGCGCGTACTCTAAACAGGCCAAACACATGGCCTACTGCGTGATCTCCAGGCAAGAGTTCAGGAGATTGCAGACCATTGTACGTTCCATTGACCCGAGAGCTTTTGTCATCATCAGCGATGTTCACGATGTACATGGCGAAGGTTTCAAAGAAAGCTGATATAACACAGAAACTACAAGAAAACCTCTTTTTACATGAAGAGCCGTTAGCGTGGCTGTTCATGTGGAAAGAGGTCTTTTTTTATATACCACTTATAGACCAGGATCCATCAAGTTCATATCCCATTAGCGCCGAAAAGGAAAAATCCCTTGTTGCTGCGCACGATACTTACGGTATCCGGCGTAACTTAACGTTGCCACAATGACCGAACTAATGAGCAGCCCGGCTGCCCTGCGATCAGGACCCTGTACAAACGGTACAAAGGCACTCTCGTCCTTCTCGCGACCAAACAACTTGTTCACCAGTTCCTCCCCATGGCCAACCATGCTCTTTAATTGAGCCAGATCAGGTTGCTTGGCAGCGGTAAGCCCTTTGGTATGAGATAACCAGGCGTCCATCTGAGCAATTTCATACGGTTCACGGCGAATCAGTGCGGCAGGACGAATCGTCTCATAATGCTCCTCCAGAACGGTATAGCGGTTTGCCAGTACGGCCGCAGTTTGCCCTTGATTTGTAGCAGCGGATAAAGCGTCCAGATCGTTTTTCACGATTTTATAATACTGAAGCCATAAAGGCTTGGTTGGATTCGCGAGACTATCTGCTGCAAGTCTGAGTTTGGCTGAGGACTGCTGAAGAGAAGCATCGTCATTTTTCACCTTCACAACGGCTTGTTTCACTTCAACTATGGTTTCGGACAAGGCGTGTATGCCCTCGACTGTTGTTTGTCCCTCAAAGGAGATATGCTCCAGACTTTTACTGATACGCAGAATGCTTCCTCGCACTTCTTCAATATTATTCTCGAGCGCCTGACGATACAATATAGCTGCTTCCTCATTCAGTTGTGCAATTGAATTGCTTGTGGACACTTGCTGATCTGAATTCGAATTCAATGCTTCACTTTGCGCGGATACACGATATGCTAAGTTCGTCCACAGCATTAGAGCCATGAACGATACCACCAGTAAGCCAGTTTTGATCCCAAACGTTCTCTTCATGGACATCCCTCCCACCACCAATGTATGGCGGGGGACAGTTCATTAGAACAAGCTCAAGATCGGATATCAGGTTCGTTTCGCCTGTCTTAAGGCCAGCCACGCGCACAGAATGCTTACCAGTGTCAGTCCGAATGTGAAATTACGCACACCATCTACATGATCATAGAGGGATGCGGGTAACCAAGGGTAAATATCATATGTATAATCCATCGTATCGTTCAACAGCGTCCAAAGACCTGCAACGACAAGGGAAGCCCAGCGGAAGCCGAAAAAGCGTACAAAAATTAGAGCTTCTATGGCCATCGCACTATGCGAAGCAATCAACATCCAGTCTTGCCAGTGCTGTGTACCACCTTGCATCCAGCCAGCGAAAATAATGGACACCGCCCACACGCCATATTTCACAGATGTGACCACGGCAAGCGCCTGAATCAAATGTCCGATCCGTTTGATAATGATGGACCGCGGTGGGTACAACACCCATAACAACGCTAAAGTAAAAAACAAACTCGCTGTTGGGCTATCCGGCACAAATACGATCTGCCACACCGGCTGCTCAGCCAGCGTCAATTTCATTTGCTCTCCGTACCAGATGTATCCGTATACCGTTCCTACCGCATTACACCAAAATAATAGCCACAGGAAATAACGATTGGTTAGAAATTCTCTACTCCAGAAATACGATAAAGCCACATTCCCTGCCCCTTCCTTCATCAATATTGTGCACGATACAGTGCTGTCCAAAAAAACACTTCAAAAAAACCTGACCGCATAAACGATCAGGTTTCATTGGTTATTTCGATTTTACTGTTCTGCTTTCTGTTTCGCAAGCCATTCGGTCAGATGAGTAATCTCTTCATCCGTAACACCTTGAGCAATAGCATTATTATACTGAGGCTGCATTGCATTGTAGCCTTCTTTGATAATGGTCAGAATCTCTTCCTGGCTGTGCTTGTCACCTATGCCTCGAAGCGAAGGTCCAGTTGCGCCCTTCATATCAGCCGCATGGCAGCCAATACATCCAGCCTTCTTGTACGTTTCCATTGCAGGATCATCCTGTTCCACGATCGCAACTTCTTCTTGCTGTCCAGGTGCATTGGAAACGGGTGGGAGCCCCTGTTCACGCCTCTCAAGCGCTTCTTCTTCACGTTGAATATGTTCAGGCTTCTGTCCACTTGCTTCCAACTCATGCTCGTAGTGCGTCCACGCTACATTTGTCAGGTAGAATACAGAAATGACCGACAAAATCATCAGTGATGAAGCAATTGGGCGTTTATAGAAACGCCGCTCCTTGCCTGTATCCAGGAATGGTGCCAGTAGCAAAGCTCCAAAAGCAACTCCGCTGACCCCCAGTACCCCGAGCAGAACGTAATCGCCCGATGCGTATGGATACTTCAAGTACTGATACAGAAAAAGGAAGTACCAGTCCGGCATAGGAATTACGGATGCGCTCGGATTGGCCGGATAGCCTAAAGGTGCAGGTTCTGAGATCGTGAGAACCAGAATCCCCACCAATACAACGACACCAACCATCCATTCTTTCAGCAGGAAGTTGGGGATAAAGGCTTCTGATTTGCCGGGATACGCCGTGTAATCAGGAGGGGTAATGAAACCCGCCCCTTTACGGACCCGTGAATCACCGACAAAGATAACCTTTTCCTCATCATCCTTCTTATGTCCGTGAGCCATTGCGATTCCTCCCTTCTCAGTTTATAGTGGTCCCGAAATGCCCTGTCTGCGGATCATGATAAAGTGTCCGACCAGAAGCACCAGAAGCACAGCGGGGAGGAAGAATACGTGCAAGGCAAAGAATCGGGTTAGTGTCTGTGCACCAACAATCGTACCGCCTTGCAGGAATTCTTTAATAATCGGTCCCAGCCAAGGAACCGTATTGGCAATCTCCAGTGTTACTTTTGTTGCAAAATAGGCTTTGTTATCCCATGGCAACAAGTACCCTGTCAGCCCCAGGCCCAACATGACGAAAAAGATCAGCATGCCAACAACCCAGTTCATTTCACGCGGTGCCTTGTAAGAGCCTGTAAAGAACACACGCATCGTATGTAAGAACATCATTACGATAACCAGACTGGCTCCCCAGTGGTGCATGCCGCGAACAATTTGGCCGAAGGCTACTTTGGTCTGCAGGTACTCCACACTAGCGTAGGCATTGATAATATCAGGTACATAATACATGGTCAGGAACATGCCTGACAGAATCTGAATAACAGTAATAAAGAACGTCAATCCACCAAAGCAGTACACGAATGCGGAAAAGTGATGAGCCGGATTTACATGCTCTGGAACTTCATGATCCGCAACGTCCCGCCAGATTGGCGTGATGTCAAGACGCTCGTCAATCCAGTCATAGACATTTTTAAACATCTGCGTTCACGCCTCCTAATTCACTCGGGTGTTCGGAACAATGTCGCCCAGATATACCCAACCCTGCTCTTCCTTGACTACGTACTCATCCAGCGGTTTGGGGGCTACGGCAAGATTCTTCCCTTCCTTGTCATAGTGCGCGCCATGGCAGGGGCAATGATACTCGTCAGGGTATTGCTTGTCACTATTCCAGCCTACTGTACATCCCAGATGTTTACATATAGGTGAGAGTGCATAAATTTTACCCTGCTCGTCTTTGCGAATCCACGCCACTAACGATGCATTACTCAGATACCAACCATCCTGTTGTTTAAGTTCAAAGGTGAATTCTTGAGGCTCATTCGTAATTTTGCTGATTTCAGCTACTTTGACAGAGGTGCCTTCTCCCTTATGTTGCAAAATCGGGTCCACCGCAAAACGGACCATAGGAAGGATTGCACCGGCGGCCATGTAGGCTGTAGCTCCACCAAGCGTGTACGTCAAAAACTGCCTGCGTGACATCTCCATGCGGCTTGGCAATTTCAATGAAGCTTCGTGGTCATGCTCACTGCTCATACTGTCTCCAACCCCCTTTTTCAGCCAACTCTCTCAAACGTTTTCATTTTCATAAATTCCACGACTTACTAGAACATACATAATCATATAGTAGCCCTAGAACACCGTCAAGAATTTGTCACACATTTTTAAGGTTCAATTGTAAGCGTTATTAAAAAATTGTTGTAAAATTGTCACATTTGTCGCTAAAAACTATTTTTTCCACAACTCTCGTATCTTTTCCCCTATAAATCTCGCAATCCCTTCTTCTCCGACCTCATGAGTTAAGACGGACCGACTCAAAACCAGATCAGCAGCTGGAATTTCCATGCCATCCAAATGACCATCCGATGACATAATAACCACATATTTGAATCCTGAGGATTTAAGCTGTTCGGACAAGGAATTTAATGTCATTGACAATTCCGAATTAGCATAATGAAAGGCTGGATAAGTCATGATTCTCCCTTTGAAAGGAATTTCGACCAGATCCAGAAAATCTCTCAGCCGCTCCAACGCCTCGGTAGCTTCAACTGGCGACTGCTCACCGCTAAGAGCTGTGTATGGAATAAGGCATGTATCCAGATAGAGTTGCAGTTCAGCCCAGCTGTCTTGAGTCATCTCACTGAATTTCAATTCCCTATATCCCCTCTCTATCCATTTTATTCCCATATTATATATGACTATATCTTATAAATCCAGACATTCATTTCGGAATTACACATATCAAAAAAAGGAAACACGCATCTGCGCATTCCCTTTTATCTCAGAAAGGAACTATTTTGCTAATCAGTTTATGGTCCTCAGTTCATCCGTCAGACTCCGGAAAGCTACTTCGTCTCCGGTAGCTAACGCTTTATCGATTTCCAAATAGAGCTTCTCGCTGCGCTGTTTGCGAAGCGCTTCGTCCCAAACCATCTCAGCTGCCAGCCCCAACATGACTTCATACGTAACTTTCATTTTATCCAATAGGATGCACCTCCAAAACGGATTTAAGAGCTCCTATATTCTTTTCCTTTGGTAACATAACCCAGTGAAGTTCTGGACATCCGCTCCAGATCGGCATCAGTCAGCTCACGTATCACTTTGGCAGGTGTCCCCAAAGCAAGAGTATAGGGCGGAATTTTACTATTCTCAGTAACAACAGAACCGGCTCCAATCAGCGTATATTCGCCAATATCGGCTCCATTCAGCAGAATGGCTCCCATGCCGATTAATGATCCTGTTCCAATACAACAACCATGAATGATCGCTGTATGTCCTACTGAGACATCATCTCCCACAATCAAAGGTTGATCAGTATTGACATGACCGACAACGTTATCTTGAATATTACAGCGCTTTCCAATGATAATAGGAGCCAAATCAGCCCGCAGGACTGCATTGAACCAGACGGAAGACTCTTCTCCCATTCTCAAATCACCGATCAGTTTTGCACCTTCAGCCATATATACCGAAGGATGTAACTGAGGTTGTAGACCTTTGTATGGAATTATCATTATTATCACTCCTTAATTTGGGAGTGATTTTAGCAACTTGTCCTTCACTTGTCAAACATAATAGGCGTAATGTCTCCTGAGATGGAGCGACAGGATGCAGCAAGACGTGTGCCCCAGGCTGTCATTTGTATAGTCCTGCCTTCCTCATGTTCCCCAATACGGACCATGCCAAGATGCAACATCATTTTAACAATTCTGTTATCATAAATGGCCTCGACCGTATCATAGTAAAACGGCTGAATGAACGGACCGATCTGACGAAACAGCGACTCGGCGGTTGACCATTCTTGGGCACATTCGCCTGTCCAATACACAATAGAGGACAGATTGGGAATAGCACCTTTATACAATCTTAACCAAAACCTAAATAGCTGTATCATTTCGGCTGTTTTCTCAGCTCCCAGCTTGTCTTCTCCAGCTGGTGATAACTTCAGCGTGCCTTGCTCCTCACGAACCAGCCGATGGTGAAATGCATAGTCGTAGAGAAGTGCGAAACGATCCGGGTAATCCTTGAAGGAACGGCCATATCCGAATCTCCATCCACCTTTGCCCACCAATTCCTCACTAATGTGTAGATGCTCCATAATCTGCTGTTGAGAGCGACGGTACATCATGCCTTCAGCGTTAAGGGCAATTTCGTGTTGCTGGACAAACTGCAGGAACAACTTGAGATCATCCGCTAAGAGATGATACTCATCCCGATACATGGGTGGCTCCGTTGTTTTGGTTATCCCTGCTCGCAGATGTGTGGATAACACATCCCTGAATCTTAATTTCAGATCCTGGGGTACCTGATACAAATACCTGGTCTGCTGCGTTGTCCCATTGAACAACCATCCACTCTTATTGAAGCGAACGATGAGATCACGTGGACTCGCGCCAGCCTCACTCTCCTTTTTGTCCATCGATTGACGGGCTATGGCAATGAGTTCTTCCATACCATAATACTGGCGAGGATCAAACAACAAGTTGTTCAAAAAGCGCTGATCTGCTTGATTCAGTTGACGTACCTGCTGCTCAAAAAAGGGTCTGCTGCCCAATGTAGTGAGAATACTCTGGATGAGTTCATGTTTGGAATTGGGCTTGCATTCACATTGGTAATAGTCTGCTATTCGATTAAGCTGGCCAATATCGGCAAAAGTAAGCATATCCGCTAGATTCATGGGTCCATCGCCTCGCCCGTTAACTACTTCGACTACTGATTCAGAGCCTGAAATAGTTTGGTTTTGTAAACATCGTTGACGGAATTCCCATAATCTAAACCTCTTTTTGGAAATCTTTTATGTTTTAAACCATACTATGCCCCGAGTTGGTCAATCAGAAGAAAAATGAGAGGTTTGAAATCATATACAGTCTTTATTTCCCCATAAAACGCAAAAAAAACAACCCAAGTTGGATTACTCAGGTTGTTTCGCTGTGTCCAAAGACAGATGTCGTGTGCAATTATATAACAGTGGACTCCAGTCATCACGTTCCTTTTCCAGGATCGTCAGTGACAGGTTTCCAATCCGTTCTGTATACCGATCTTTAAACAAAGCTGTTAAAAGGTTGGCTAAGAAAGCTCCGTGAGTGACAATGAGTACGTTTTGGTCAGAATAGGCCGACCATAGATCTTCCAGAAACGCCAGTGCACGAATCTGGATATCCGCTATCTGCTCCTGTCCCAAGTCTAATGTCTCCCAGGCTTGGCCCCAACGGGCAACCCGTTCTTCTGAAGTCAGACCTTCAATCTGACCAAAAGCCCTTTCTTTCAACCGTGCGTCTGGCTTGAGCAAAGGTACATTCAACAGCTTGGAGATAATCTCCCCTGTTTCCTGTGCCCGCGATAATCCACTTGTGATGATATAGTCCCATTGGTATTCTTCCGTCAGCAGACGTCTTCCCAGGCGCTCTGCCTGTTCACGACCTTCTCCATTCAGAGGAATATCCGTCTGACCCTGTATACGGCCCGCCGCATTCCAGTCTGTAAGACCGTGACGAATAAGCCCGATTCGCACTTACATCCCTCATTTCTCCACACGGCGAACGAAAGGTTATTACCTATGCACTCGCACCTTGTTTGCGTTTATTCGTTGTTCGATGCATACGTCCAAGAGAAAATAACGCCATTCCTATTGCAAGTAAAGAGAGGGCCATCCAATACTGCGGATAAGCAGGTCCCATGCTCACAACAAAAGGTTCTATGATACTTCCTCTGTCCGCTCCAGTCATGTTGTACTGATACATTCCAGAGGACGATGGTCCGCTTCCGGCAACCCCTGTCTCCAGGATACCCGTAGTAACAACTTTGGTTTGCTCAGCTTCTGATACATCTGGCTTAAACATTGCCATATACAGAAAGCTGCATAAAAAAATAGCCAGGAACGCGGCAATCCACAAAGACATATGCTTGCGGATCACAGCAGAGAAACGATTAACCTTTACCTCTTCCGGCAGTAACCATGGAGACTCCGCGTAGATCCGGTCCATAACGTTACGGTTCACTCTCTCTGCTTGTTGTTCTGTCACTGGAACCGGAATGCTGTGCAGCAAGATCTGAGCTTCTTCCCAGACCTCAAACTGCTCGGAGCACTCTTCACAACCAGCGAGATGAGCATGAAATGCAATCCGCTGAGGATGAGTTTCCGGCAAGTCCCAGACCAGTGCAAACAGTTCCTGGGCTTCATTGCAATTCATCGGTTCTTCATCCCTTCATATGGCTCGTACACCGGTTCGAAGAAATAAGGTTCCAATTGAGTTTTTACGCTTGATCTTGCTCTGAATAATAGCGATTTCACAGAACTGACGCTCTGCCCAAGAATATTCGCAATCTCTTGGTAGTCTAGTTGTTCATACTCACGGAGTATAATCGCAGAACGCTGCTTCTCCGGCAAATTGTTAATCGCATCCCTAACCAGCATCACCCGCTCGCTGCGTAGTACAGCATACTCCGGTGTATTCTCCGAAGGAGCAACGGGAACAATCCCGCTCTCTTCAAGTGGGACATTTCCGCTACGCTGTTTGCGAAGCTCACTCAGTACCGTATTTCTCGCAATGGTATATAACCATGTTGAGAATGAGGCATCCACCTCACGGAAAGAGTGCAGACTGCGGAACGCCTTATAGAAAGTCTCAGAACAGAGATCTTCCGCAAGCAGCTCCATATTGGAACTTTTCAACATATGATATACGAAAGCCAGTATTTTACGCTGATAACGACTCATCAGCTCGGAATATAACTCCAGGTTACCTTCCTTGATCTCTCGAATCAACTGGGAATCCGTCATTTGAGTGCGACCCCTCCTCGCCCATCCATGTGCTTCTCCCCGTTCGACTCTATCCATGTATTACCGAACAGGCACAAAAAAGTTGCGGTTCTCACCGCATATAAAAAGCGTTCAGCGCCATAACTGGCCTTCCCGCCAAATTCCCCTATGTAATGGCAATTTCCCCAACGTTTCTACATTAACAGTATTTATTGTACAACGGTCTGCATCATCCTGGCAAATCCATTGGCATCCACAAAACCCGACCTGTCATTCATATGCGGTCATTTTCACGTTCATGACTTCATTTTGAGCCTTTTTGGTAACCCTTGCTTATATAGACGGACGATATACCGAAAAGGTTACAAAAATGTGATATTTATTGGATCTAAGGTATCCTAACAGATTAAGGAGGGAGATGTAAATAGAGGATGTAAGTCCAAGTGTAATTATTAACATATCAATGCCTTTCCCAAAACTTTTTAAGACAAAAAAAAGACCGCTTACATAAGCGGCCATTGCTCACGTGGAGCAATACAGTTATTGGATAGGAGTGGAGAGAAACCATACTGTACCCTTATTATATGTATACGTTTTCATTTTGTCAACACTTTCAGTAAAATTGTTTGAATTAATTATATCTTTCGGTAAATCAGGATAATACATCCTTTTTTTTCTGTGACTGAAAATCAAATAACCACTCCAATATAACCTCACAAAAAAGAGGGCTTTCGCCCTCTTTCTCGTCTTATATCCACACTTGATAGCCTAAGGAATCCAATAACGTCTTGGCTCGTTCCATATCTTCTTCCTGACGGAAAGACAGACGCATAATACCCGGCACATCCACCCGGTTTTCGATAATCTCCAAGTTGCTCAAGTTGATATCATTCGCCCCAAGCTCAGTTGCGATCTTACCGATCATACCCGGTGCATCCTGGACATCAGTATACAGATCAAATAACGGCGAAATCATGCCTTTGCGTCGTTCTGGTAATATACTGCGGAACTCGCGGGCCTGACGGAATGCCTCCTCTATGCCTTCACCGTTCTTATGTTCCAGCATATCCGTAAAGGCCGTCATCTGGCTATTCCAGTCCTTTAGCAAGCCCAGCAGTACATCACGGTTGCTAAGCAAGATATCTCTCCACACAATCGCATCACTGGACGCAATCCGGGTAATATCCCGAAAACCACCTGCAGCCAGCATTTTATACAGTGGATTCGACTCATTATATTCACGCACCTGATTCACCAGCGCAACAGCAATAACATGTGGCAGATGACTAATCGCCCCCACGATGTCATCGTGCAGCAGAGGCTCCACACGCACGATCTGTGCCCGCGTATACGCAAGCAGCTCAGACAGCCTGCTGTAGGCTTCCTCAGGTACATGTTCTGAAGGGGTTAAGACATAGTATGCATTCTCAAACAACACAGCTGAGGCCGCATCTACGCCTGCACGCTCCGACCCTGCCATAGGATGACCACCAATGAAGTAAGCGTCAGTCAACCGCACATGCTCGGCACAAGCGGCAATGGAAGCTTTAGTGCTTCCTACGTCCGTGATGATACATCCTTTTTTCAATGGCAGCTTGGAGAGCTTTTCGAAATAGGATTCTAGCAAACCTACGGGAACGCACAAAAAAATAAAGTCGGCATCCTCTACCGCTTCTTCCAGAGAGAGCGTAGCATCATCCACTACACCGCTCGCTATGTACTTGTCCTTCAGTTCATCCAAGTGGGCGTAGCCCATCACGGTTACATCTGGCTTGCCTTTGAAGCAAAGCGCCAGTGAACCGCCGATGAGTCCTACACCAATCATTGCAATTTTTAGTTTCATGGGTCCTCACTCTTTCATCGCCAGTATTAAGGGCGTGCTACCGCCTTCTCAGCCAGCGTGTTCTCCAGTGCCGTGACAAATGCACGGTTCTGTTCTGATGTTCCGACGGACACACGAATGTAAGTTGGGTATACGTGGAATCCTGAGCGAACGATAATGCCTTGTTTGAGCAAGGATTGGAACGCAATTGCCGAAGGCATATTCAGGTCAACCATAATGAAATTACCCTGTGAAGGGAAATACGACAACCCGAGCCGTGTAAATTCATTTTGCAGGTAATCCCGATCCGTTGCATTCCGCTTCGAGCACTCTTGAACAAAATCCTGATCCAGTAGTGCAGCTTTTGCCGCAACCTGTCCAAAACGGGAGGTGTTAAACGGTTCACGTACACGGTTAATCAAATCAATAATTTCGGGACGTGCAATACCATATCCGATCCGAAGCGAAGCCAAACCGTAAATTTTGGAGAATGTCCGCAGGATGACCAAGTTCGGATACCGTTCGATCAATGGTATACTTTGCGGGTATGCTTCATCGGTTACGAATTCATAATAAGCTTCGTCCAGTATGACCATCACATGAGCAGGCACACGGTCCATAAAGGCTGTAAGTTCCTGCTCGGAGATAATCGTACCTGTCGGATTATTTGGATTACACACCCATACTGCTTTGGTTTTGTCGTTAATTTGCGCGAGCATCGCGCTCAGATCATGCGTGCCATCTTTCAGAGGCACTTCGATGGACACGGCACCCTCAATATCTGCATTGCTTTTATATACAGAAAATGTTTGATCTGCCATGATGGTCTCGTCACCCGGCAAGAAGAAAGCTCTCGTGATCAAAGCAATAATCTCATCGGAACCACAACCAAATATTAAGTTGTTCCGTTCAACGC
This sequence comes from Paenibacillus sp. FSL K6-1122, assembly GCF_037977015.1. Classification (NCBI taxonomy): domain Bacteria; kingdom Bacillati; phylum Bacillota; class Bacilli; order Caryophanales; family Paenibacillaceae; genus Paenibacillus; species Paenibacillus sp. FSL K6-1122. The sequence goes on from NZ_CP150272.1 coordinate 4,498,768, forward strand.
CAAGATGCTTGGCAAGAACTCCCGTCAGCTCAACCGAGCTACCGTCTGGGTATATGCTTATATTCGTCATTTCTCTCGTAATGGCTTCCAGGGCGGCAGGAGAACTGCCGTACGGGTTTTCGTTGGAGGCCAGCTTGATGACTTGTTCAAGCCCCAGTTCACGTTTCACTTCTTCAATCGGTTTGCCCGGCTGGTACACAGGCAGATTGACAATCTGGGATTTCGGTTTCAACCCGACCGCCTCCTGTTATTGAAATAATGTTAGACACGAATCAGCGTGCACCTTACGTGTCCAAAAGATGTCCTTTCAGGACATCTCTATCCCTTTAATTGTGCCACAAAGTTGCGAATTTGCAACAGTCCCGCTGCACGCGTATCCGGATTTTCAAGCAGAGGAATCGCATCTTCCACCTGACGAACAATGGCACTACCTACAACAACGCCATCGCAGATGCGGGAGAAATGTGCCACCTGCTCATGACTGGAAATACCAAAACCCACCGCTACAGGGAGGTCTGTCAGACTTTTCACCGTCTCAATAAAGCTCTCTACGCCATCAAAGAAAGAAGCTCTCTCTCCCGTTACCCCAAGGGAAGATACACAATAGATAAAGCCACTCGCTCCCGTTACAATCCGCTCAATCCGGGCATTAGAGGTAGGTGCAACAAGCGGCACCAGATGCACACCAGCACGATTTGCGCGTTCTCGCATCTCTTCCGCTTCCTCAATTGGCAGGTCCGGAATGATCATGCCACTAATATCGTGTTTGACCAATTCATCAAAGAATACATCCAGGCCTGTCTGCAATACCGGATTATAATAGGTGAACAGTACAAACGGCAGTTTCACACCTGCCTTACGAGCTTTTGCAGCGGTTTCCATCACAGTACGAATGGTAATCTGGCTCTTCAGCGCACGTTCGGAAGCGCGCTGAATGACAGGGCCATCTGCAAGCGGATCGGAATAGGGAACACCCAGTTCCAAAATATCCGCTCCAGCCTGTTCAAGCTCCTTGATGATATCAATCGTTGTATCCACATCCGGGTCTCCCACGGTTAAAAATGGAATAAGTGCCGTGCGATTCTGTTCCTTCAATTGCTGGAAGGTCTGGTCCATCAGATTCATCCCAAGTCACCTCCCGTGTATTTCATGATCGATTCAACATCCTTGTCTCCACGTCCCGACAGACAAATGACTACAATATCATCTACTGTAAGTTCAGGCGCCAGTTTGACAACTTGAGCTACCGCATGTGCAGACTCCAGAGCAGGAATGATTCCTTCCGTCCGACATAGGAGTTGCAGGGCATCCAGTGCTTCCTGATCCGTGATCGGTACATATTTTGCCCGTTCAATATCCTTGAGATAGGAATGCTCCGGACCAACACCCGGATAATCAAGTCCGGCCGAGATGGAATGCGCTGGCTGAACCTGTCCATACTCATCCTGCAACAGGTAACTCATAGATCCCTGGAATACACCATGCGTACCTTTGGTCATCGTCGCAGCGTGATACTCGGTTTCGACCCCTTTGCCTGCGGCTTCAACACCAACAAGTTTCACATCCTGATCACCGATAAATGGATAGAACATACCGATCGCATTACTTCCTCCACCAACAGCGGCTACAATTACATCCGGCAAACGCCCTTCGATCTCCTGAATCTGACGACGGGTCTCATCACCAATCACACGTTGGAAATTCCGCACCATCATCGGATATGGATGAGGACCAACCACTGATCCGAGCACATAGAACGTATCCTCTACATTGCTGACCCAGTAGCGAAGTGCTTCATTACCAGCATCCTTCAGTGTCCGTGTTCCGGACGTCACCGGAATTACTTCTGCTCCGAGCAGCTTCATCCGAAATACGTTTAACTGCTGACGCTCTGTATCTTCTTCGCCCATAAATACTTTGCATTCCAGTCCAAGCAATGCGGCTACGGTTGCGGTCGCAACGCCATGTTGACCTGCACCCGTTTCGGCAATAACTTTCTTTTTGCCCATCCGTTTGGCAAGCAAACCTTGTCCAATGGCGTTGTTAATTTTGTGCGCGCCTGTATGATTGAGATCTTCACGTTTCAGATAAATTTTCGGTCCGCCCAATCGGCGTGACAATTGCTCTGCATGATACAATGGCGTTTCACGTCCAGAATACTCGCTTAGCAGATAGTTCAGTTCCTTGTTAAATTCCTCATCTTCAGAGAAGTGGCTGTATGCCTCCTCCAACTCAATAAGTGCGTTCATTAGTGTCTCAGGTACAAAGCGGCCTCCGAAGTGACCGAAACGCCCGTGTTGATCCGGCAATTGATGTGTCATGCCTGCTTCACCCTTTCTACGAATGCTGTAATTTTGGCAATATCCTTCACACCTTCAGTCTCCACGCCGCTGGATACATCGACGCCGAAAGGTGTATATGTCTGTATTAGTTGTTGTACATTGTCCGGCTGCAAACCTCCTGCAACGAACAGAGCAATTTCGCGACTTTTTGCCCATTCAGCATAGGCAGGGATTCGCTCCCAGGCAAACGTTTTCCCGGAGCCCCCTCCATATAGAGGATCATGGGTATCAAGCAATATCGCATCCACGTATTTATCATAAGTATCAAGAGCCCTTATGGCTGCATCATCAGCTTCCGGTCCCGTTTCATCTTTGGGAAAAGAAAAAACTTTGAACACTGCGGCATTCCACCGCTGCTTCACCTGCTGGCAAAATTCCGCAGTCTCCTGTCCATGCAGTTGAATAACATCCAGCTGAGCAATGTCCATAATGTGTTCCAGTTCTTCGAGCGTAGGATTCACAAATACACCCGCAAGCTTCGGCCGATCATAGGTAGACCATTCGAACAACACCGTTCTTAATGCAGCAGCCTGCTCGGGTTCGATTCGGCGGCGTGATTTGGCAAAAACAACACCAATGTAATCCACAGGCAAGTTTATCATCGATTTTAGCACTTCAACGTCCTGAAGTCCACATATTTTTACGGCCGCTGGCAGCGGGTTTCTCAGTTCTGACATACTGTCGCCTGTGCCATCGTGTAAGGAAGTATTCATCATTTGGGTCCCATCAGATCATATACAGCCGCCTCGACATCATCCTTGCGCATGAGATGCTCACCTACGAGAATACCATGAACACCGGCCTGGATCAGAGGTACTGTTGATTCTGGTCCGTCAATACCACTTTCGCTAATCAAGGTAACGCCACTTGGAATCAATTCCATCAAATCCAGTGTCGTGTTCAGGCTGGTTTCGAATGTTTTCAAATTACGATTGTTGATGCCCACAAGTGTTGCCTGCGGAATCTCCAATACCTGCTCCAGTTCTGTTCGATCATGGACTTCAATCAAGGCATCCAGCCCCAAACTTTTGGCAAATTCCAGATATTGACGAATCTGTTCAGGTGTCAGAATACTGGCAATCAGCAATACCGCGTCCGCACCCAGCAATCTTGCCTCGGCAATCTGTCGTTCATCTATAATAAAATCCTTGCGCAATAGCGGAATGTTCACTGCTTGATGGATAGCCTGCAAGTACTCGTTGCTGCCTTGAAAATACGACACATCTGTTAATACGGAGATGCAGTCTGCACCCGCTCGCTCATAAGCAGCAGCAATCTCTACCGGATGAAAATCCGGACGAATTAACCCTTTGGATGGCGAAGCTTTTTTCACTTCAGCAATAAGGCCAAGTTTGCGATTGCGTCCGCTTGATAATGCTTTTTCAAACCCTCGAGTTGCGGGTAGTTGTTCGATTTTTTGGATAGCTTCATCCATGTTAAATGTTTGTGCAAGAACTTCAACTTCTTTATGTTTGGTTGCAACGATTCGATCAAGATACATGACTATACGCCTCCGTTGTATGAATTAACTGTTCAAGCTTCCCGGCAGCTTTGCCCGAATCTACCGCTTCTGCGGCAAGTGTCACCCCTTCAGCAATGCTATCTGCAAGACCGGATACATAGATGCACGCTCCGGCATTCAACAGAACGACATCACGATAGGCACTCTGCTCACCCTGGAAGATCCTCTTAATAATTTCGGCATTCTGTGCCGCATCTCCTCCAAGTACCGCTTCGAGCGGATGTAGAGACAAACCCATATCACGTGGATCAATATCATAGGTGTGCACTTCACCATTGCGAAGTTCAGATACCTGAGTTGGTGCCGAGATACTGATTTCATCCAGACCATCATGGCTGGCCACAACCAACGCTCTTTTGAGACCAAGACGATTCAGTACTTCAGCAATCATCGGCGTCCGGGAACGATCATACAGGCCAAGCAGTTGGCGATCTGCTCCCGCAGGATTCGTTAACGGTCCGAGCATATTGAAAATGGTACGAACCCCCAGCTCTTTTCTTGGTCCTGCTGCATGTCGCATGGAAGGGTGATATACCTGGGCAAAACAGAAGCAGATTCCGATATCATCCAGACATTGTCTGGCCTGCTCACCGTTCAGATGGATATTTACACCGAGTGCCTCTAATACATCTGCACTACCCGCTTTGCCTGAAGCTGAACGGTTGCCATGTTTGGCGACCCGAACCGAGACGGCCGAAGCAATGATCGCGGATGCTGTGGAAATGTTGAATTTGTGAATACCCGATCCACCTGTTCCACACGTGTCCAGCAAGCCGCTGCCATCCGTTAGAATTCGTCCGCCCTGACCACGCATGGCTTCAGCAAAACCGGTGATCTCATCTACCGTTTCACCCTTCATCCGTAGCGCCATCAGCAAACCTCCGATTTGAGCCGGCGTTGCCTCACCTCTCATGATCGAGTACATCAAATCTCTTGCTTCGGCTTGCTCCAGATGGCTGCCCTCTAGAATCTTCGCCAGGCCATTTTTCATGCCTTCCTCACGAGTAATCTCAGCAATAGGGGTTACAGGGTTCTCATTCATTATTGGGTTTATGTTCATCTCCGGTCTCTCCTCTCTCAGTTCTTAGCGGCCGCTGGTGTGACAAAGTAGTCTGCATTCGCCAGTCTCAACGTGCTGTCCTTTTCTTTGGCAGGAAACATTGCTTCTGCTGTTCGAATCGCCTTGAGCAATGCTTTAGCTTTGTTAACCGTTTCCTCATATTCATTCTCAGGCACAGAATCCCATACGATTCCCGCTCCGGCCTGTACATACGCTTTTCCTTTTTTAAAAATAATCGTACGAATCGTAATACAGGAGTCCATGTTACCCGAGAAACCAAGGTATCCGATTGCTCCTGCATAAGCTCCACGTGCCTCTTTCTCCAGTTCCGCGATAATCTCCATTGCACGCAGTTTCGGTGCTCCGGATACAGTACCCGCTGGCAAGCAAGAGAGGAATGCATCGAAGAAATCCTTATCTTCTCTAAGCTCGCCCGTAACGTTGGATACCATGTGCATAACGTGAGAATACCGTTCAATCTCCATGAACATGTCACACTTCACACTGCCGAAGCTGGATACCCGGCCCAGATCGTTACGCCCCAGATCAACTAGCATCAGATGCTCCGCGCGTTCCTTCTCATCCTGGAGCAGATCAGCAGCGAGTGCACGATCTTCCGCTTCTGTTGCCCCTCTTGGACGTGTACCTGCAATCGGTCGTGTCTCCACACGATTCCCGTCCACCTTGACCAGCGCTTCTGGCGAAGTACCCACGATAATCTCATCATCCATTTTGAGGTAATACATATAAGGTGATGGATTCAGGGTCCGAAGCACACGATACACGTGAAGCGGAGAAACTTCCGTATCAATGTGGAAACGCTGGGATAATACCACTTGAAAAATATCACCTGCGCGAATGTAATCTTTGGCTTGCTCTACATTACCGATAAATTGCTCCTTCGTGAGGTTGGAGCGAATATCCCCCAGTTCCACGTCTCCCGGAATGGAACGCGGATTCAGGTTCTCTCCTGGTCCTTGCTGCTGCAAACGTTCTGCGGCCTGCTCCAGCTTCTCCGAAGTCACTGCATACGCTTGACGTATCTCGTCATCCGTTGCACCGTCCTTGACGTGTACATTACCTACGAGCAGCATCTGCTGCTTCACATGGTCAAACACGATAATCTGGTCACAGAACATAAAGCGAATGTCATCCATATTCAGGTCATCCAGCGCGTGAGCTGGAAGTTTCTCATAATAGGACAGCAAATCATATCCGAAGAAACCAATTGCCCCACCTGTGAATGGTGGCAGTTCATCATCTTTTGGACTGCGATACTTACGCAGCAGTGCTTTCAGTTCTTCGATCGGTTTACCTGGCAATTCACGAGTCTTCCCTGCTTCTTCTACAACAATCCGGCCCTTCTTGGCCGAAATCATCAGGAACGGATCTGTACCGATGAACGAGTATCTCGCCCATTGGATACCGCCCTCTACACTTTCCAACAGGAATGCCCGGTCGTTGTCAGCATAACGGCGGAATATTCGAATCGGAGTCTCCATATCTGCCAGAATCCGTTTGACTACCGGAATCAGATTATACTCATTCGACATTTTCAGTACTTGATTAACGTTTGGCGTTATCATCAGATCACGTCCTTTCAGATTTAGGTAGAAGAAAAGGTTATATGTACAAAAAAACCTCTACCATCAGGTAGAGGTTTGGTTATAAGCTGTATTTAACAGGGTGATGCTTCATAAATAACAAGTCCCTATACTTCGCTGTCGGATTATTCACAGGTCGCTGAATTGATGCATCTCACATCATCCAAATCGGGAAAATAAATTAGTTATAACACTTCAACTACTCATTCCAATATTTCCTAAAATATAGGAGAGTGCATTGATTGTGTTTGTACCAAAATATATCAAAACAAAAGATGTCCTATGACACGTTTGTTTTCCCTGTTCCTGTTACCTATTCCGTAGCACGACGTACCGTGAATCAGTTGACCGGTTTCTGTTGCCCCGGTTACCACCCACTGGACTCTGCTATATACTCCACTAGCTCAGCTGCTCTCAGCTCAATCTCTACTCTACTCAACTGGTTCTCACTATACATCATTATGATCGGTTTGACAACCCACTACTTAAGAACCAGAAGGTGTTGCCAAATCCGGACGTAATGCCTGTGCACCGTTCAGATACACATGGTTGATTTCATTCTGAGCTTTGTTTGTATTGACATGCACCATGAAACGAATGCACTGCGCCAAGGCACCTTTAACAGGAACCTCCAGTGCACACATTAGTGGTACGAGTTCCCAGCCATCCAGTTGGCGAATAGCTTTTGCCGGGAAAGCAGCATCCAGATCCCCAGTTAACGTAATCCACACACTGCAGATATCTTCCGGTTGGATCTCATTGCGATCCACGATCTCCTGCAACAATACTGCCGTTTCCTTCAAAATCTGTTCTTCGTTGTTCTGCGTGACTGTTGTAGCCCCGCGAATTCCCCGTGTGACCATCGCTGTTATTCTCCCTTCCTGAGCATTTCAATGACGTCCCGAACTGCCGACACAGGTACGTCCTTCACAATTCTTGCAGCCCCAATCCGATCAGGAATGATAAACACCATATGACCTTCACGGAACTTCTTGTCATGCATCATCGCTTCCATTAATGCATCCGTGTCGAGATGCGCAGGCATCGTTGTTGGAAGGCGAAGTGAACGCAACATGCGGACCGTATCTTCATAGAGCCCTGCTGTCGCACCAAGCTTCTCACCAAGCAATGCTGATCCAGCCATACCGATCGAAATCGCTTCTCCGTGCAGAAATTCTCCATAACCGGCAATCGCTTCAATGGCATGACCAATCGTATGTCCCAGGTTCAACAACGCACGTTCTCCATTTTCACGTTCGTCTCTGGATACAATCTCTGCCTTAATGCCACATCCACGTTCCAAGCCGTATCCAAGTGCTTCCGGATTAAGCGCAAGCAGTTCTTCCGCATGTTCCTCACACCAATGTGCAAAAGCCTCATCACGGATCAGCCCGTGCTTCAGCATCTCTGACAACCCTGCCGATACATCTCGTGGCGGCAAGGATTGAAGTGTGTCCACATCATAGAGCACTAGCTCGGGCTGGTGGAATGCACCAATCATATTTTTGGCCAGCGGATGATTGACAGCCACCTTGCCTCCTACACTGCTGTCATGCGCCAAAATCGTTGTAGGTACTTGAACAAACTTGATTCCACGCATATATGTAGCGGCAACAAAGCCAGCCAGATCACCTACGACACCACCACCTAAGGCCAGAATCGCAGAACTCCGATCCAGTTTGCCTTCGATCGCAACGGTCATCATATCCTGGTACACCGAAAGGGATTTCGATGTTTCACCAGAGGGTACAACCGCCGATACGACTGTATAACCAGCCGTACGCAGCGTTTGCTCCAAACCTGACAAGTATTTGGGAGCCACATTTTCATCTGTAATGATGAGTAACGGACTTTTTTTGGTCAACCCATATTGCTCAAAATATTGAGGGGCTTGTGCCAATAGACCGCTACCAATCAGAATCGGATATGAGCGTTCCTCCAACTGTACCGTCAGCTGACGCATATTAGTAATTCTCCAGTTGAGCGTTATAACTAGCAACATTAGCACGGATCTCTTCCATGGAATCCCCGCCGAATTTCTCCAGGAATGCTTTGGCAATTTCCCACGCTACAACATGCTCCATAACCACACTCGCTGCTGGTACAGCACAAGCGTCCGAGCGCTCAACCTGAGCCGTAAATGCTTCTTTTGTATCAATATCGACACTTTGCAGTGGCTTATACAACGTTGGGATCGGCTTCATCACACCACGTACAACGACTGGCATACCGTTTGTCATACCACCTTCGAATCCACCCAGACGGTTGGTTGCCCGGTGGTAGCCGCGCTCATCCGTATGCATGATCTCATCATGCACCTGTGATCCTCGAATGACTCCGGCTTCGAATCCGATACCAATCTCTACACCTTTGAATGCATTAATGGACATTACGCCTTGAGCGATTCGTGCATCCAGTTTGCGATCGTATTGAACATAACTACCAAGACCAATAGGTACACCTTCAACGATACATTCCACTATTCCTCCGATGGAATCGCCTTCTTGTTTAATCTGGTCGATGTAGGCTTCCATCTTCTTCTCTGTCTCAGCATCCGTAACACGTACAGAGGAAGCTTCTGTCACTGCGATCAGTTCATCAATCGGAAGGTCCTGATACGGAGCTTCGATCTCTCCAATACGAAGTACACGTCCAGCTACCTTGATTCCGAATTCAGCCAGGAATTGACGTGCAATGGCACCACATGCCACACGTACCGTTGTCTCACGTGCACTGGAGCGCTCCAGTACGTTACGCAAGTCTTTATGATTATACTTGAGTCCACCGTTCAGATCAGCGTGTCCGGGACGAGGGCGATGAACGCGACGTTTCTCTTCGTCACTGCCTTCAATCGGCTCAATATTCATAATATTCTGCCAATGTTTCCAGTCGTTATTTTGAACAACCAGCGCTACCGGAGCACCTGTTGTATATCCGTGACGGATACCACCAACAAAATTCGCCTGATCCTTCTCGATCTGCATCCGGCGTCCACGGCCATATCCCTTTTGGCGGCGGTGAAGCTGGAAATTCAGTTCTTCAAAATCAATCGTCAAATTACTTGGCAATCCTTCAATAATAGCGGTCAATTGGGGTCCGTGCGTCTCCCCTGCGGTTAAATAGCGTAAACTCATAATACGTTCCCCCTTTAAACTGTTAAACTTCACATTGCTAAAATCCCATAATTTCTTTGCTTATTATAGTATAGCTGACCGGCTTTGACAAGAAAGTCGGCGCTTTCTTGTACTTGGTATACAAATAACCGCCTGAACACATGTACATGTGCTTCAGACGGCTGAACAACCATTATCATTATTTTTTCCGATAGAAGAATGTCTCTGCTGTCTCCAGACCATATTGTCCCGGGGAGAAGATCTGCTCCGTACTACCCACAAACAAAATACCGCCTGGACGCAAACTTGCTGCAAATTTGTGATACAACAGGTTTTTGGCTTCCTCGGTAAAATAGATCATGACATTTCGGCACACAATCAGATCGTACCCATCGTCAAAACGGTCCACCAGCAAATTTTGTTTCATGAACTTGATCGAATTTTTGAGTTGCTCATCAATACGGTATACCAAGCCATCCTGCTTGAAGTAACGGTTCGCCGTTTCCTTTGGCACATCCTTAAGCGAGCGTTCCATATAACGCCCTTCCTTGGCTTTGGCCAATGCACCTTCATCCAGATCACTTGCCGTAATGGAGCTGTCCTTCAAAATGCCCATCGTGTCCAGAATCATGGCAAGTGTATAAGGTTCTTCACCTGTTGAACAGGCCGCACTCCAAACTTTAGCACGACGCTTGGACCCCAGCAGCTCAGGCAGGATCTCGTCCCGCAGCACTTCCCAACGATTGGGATTACGCCAGAATTCCGACACGTTAATCGTCATACGATCAAGGAACTCGTAGAACAATGTTTTATCTTTCTGCATAGCTTCAAAAAAGTTAGAAAATGTATGAAACCCGTTTTTGTTGCGAAGTGTGGTCAGCCTTCTTTTCATCTGGCCTTCCTTGTATTGAGCAAGATCAATGCCTGTGCTCTCTTTGATTTTACGAATGAATCCGGTGTAATCCGGGTCTAGTAGTTGTTCTTGCTCCAGCATCGTGTATCACCCTTTTGGCTAATAATTACAACCAGGCTGCGATGCTCTTGTCGTATACCACCAGTTCATCTGAAGCAAAGAAATTTGCTGCTTCACGGGAAGCACTTTCCGGCGAATCTGCCCCATGAATCAGATTATGTGGTGTGTGGCTGGCGAAGTCTCCGCGAATGGTACCTGGAGCTGCTTCCTTCACATTGGTTTTTCCAATGACGATGCGCGCAAGCGCCACAATATCGTCCCCTTCCCACACCATGGCAAATACAGGCCCAGATGTGATAAAACGAACCAGATCATCGAAAAATGGTTTACCCTCATGTTCAGCATAATGGCGTTTTGCCTGATCCTCAGACATCTGCACCAATTTGCCTGCCACCAACTTAAATCCTTTGTCTTCCAGACGGCTAATAATTCGACCGATCAATCCACGCTGCACACCATCCGGCTTCACCATCAAAAATGTACGATCCATCAGCTCACTCCTCACTCACGGTTCAAAGTTAATCACTATGTAAACGCAATCCCTCTGATTGTAACATACATGTCCAAATCCTCCCAATGAGGAATCTCACAGTTCTGTTCATCTTTGGGTATGAGTAATCTGAGAGTCGAAGGTCATACATTGTTTAATGTGTACGTTTAACCACAAAATGAGCGATATCACGCAGGTTTTTGGTCGTCTTGATGTTAGGTAGCTGATCGAGAGCATCGAGCGCTTTCTTCATATATCGGTCAGCAAGGGCTTCAGCTTTAGCAATTCCTTGACTTTGTCGAATCATTCCAATTGCATCCGATGCACTTGCCCGTCCTTCTTCATGCTGGACACGGGAAATCTCCTTAAGCAAAGGTTCCCGCAGATCGGATTCTTCCAAGGCATAAAGTACAGGAAGAGTGATATTTCCTTGCTTCATGTCACTGCCAGGTGGCTTACCAAGTTGTTTCTCAGTACCTACCAGATCAAGTACATCATCTTGAATCTGGAAAGCCATCCCCACATTGTATCCGTACGTATACAGCAGGGAAGATACATGCTCAGGCGCACGTGTAGCCAATGCCCCTAACTGACAACTAACTGCAATCAGAAGTGCTGTTTTGCGGCGAATACGCAGCAGATAGTTACGAACACTTTGTCCCGTATTGAAAAAGTCGCGAATTTGCTCCATCTCACCAATGGACATCTGTACCATAGCTTTGGCAAGGATACGATGAATCGCTGGATCGGATAATCCGGCAGTCATTTCAAGTGCCTTACCGTAGATATAGTCTCCAGTGTACATGGCAATCCGGTTATCCCATTTTGACTTCACCGTGGGTTTGCCTCGGCGTGTCTCCGCATTATCAATGACATCATCATGAACGAGGGATGCCGAATGGATGAGTTCCAGCGGAACCGCAACCAGCTTCAGACGTTCAATGTCGTATGTACCAAATTTCCCACCAAGTAACACAAAAACGGGCCGCAACCGTTTTCCTCCTGCTTTAAGCAAATGAAGTGACGTTTCACTCAGCAGCTTCTGTTCTCCTCGAACACTGCGATACAACTCTTTCTCAATGTAATCCATGTCCTTTTTTAACAACCCGAAAATATCCAATAGTTTCATTCGTTCACCCGTATCAGCGTATTGTCAGTCCATAAATTCATGCTTACCTTCCCCTCCAGCAAGTCGGGCCTGCAGGCATTACGAGAAACCCGGCTTACCGTTCTTGCTTGTGTTGTTCTATAAGGTAATCTAACGTGTTTTTCTTCTCCGAATGTCATAGCCAACACCCGAAAATTAAACTCTGCGACTTGTTCTGAAACAAAATACAGAAGTTGCCGGAGCATGGGTCAAGACTGTGGTTCATGAAGACTCACCATCAGTGCTCACCAATACCCCGGGATTCGGGGGACAAATAAACCGAGCAACACTTTGGCAAAAAACAGCCTTGTATCGAACTCAGTCGTTATCCCCGTTCATCCGGTTCTCCCCATCTTGTAAACAGTTGATGTGGGATGCGCAAGCTATCCAGCACTTTACCCACTAAAAACAGAATCAACTCATCCATAGTCTGAGGTTTGTAATAAAAAGCAGGCATAGCCGGTATCATTCGTACACCAAGACGAGAAAGCTTCAGCATGTTCTCCAGATGGATTGCATGAAGAGGCGTCTCACGTGGTACGAGAATCAATGTTCTTCCCTCTTTCATCATAACATCGGCTGCGCGAGACATCAGATTATCCGACGATCCCTGCGCGATGGACGAAAGAGTTCCCATCGAACATGGCATGATAATCATGCCGTCGGCCAGATAAGAACCACTTGCAATGGAGGCCCCTATATCACTCACAGGATGATAGATCAGAGAACCGGCACGGTTGCCGAATTTTTCTTCCAGCACCGCGTCCCGATTCGTCACATCCCAGTCCAATTCTTCTTTCAGTACACGCCACCCTGCATTGGATATGACCAGATGAACGTTATATTCCAAATCAAGCAGCGTTTCAATTAATCGAATGCCATATATGCTGCCACTCGCTCCGGTAATTCCGACAACCAGTCGTTTATTGTCCGGCTGCTGCACCATTTATTTCACCGCCAGATCAATCAGAGTGAACGTAAATACAATTAAACTAAGCAAACTGTTCATGGTAAAAAACGCCGTTTGAACACGGCTCATATCATTAGGCGATACAATATAGTGTTGATAGAACAGAATTCCATACGTCACCAACATGCCTGCGCCATACCACCAGCTCAGATCTGTCATCAACAATAACGCAAGAAAACCAATTGCAGTAATCACATGGAAGAACTTAGCGATCTGCAAGGATTTAACCAGGCCAAAACGGGAAGGTATGGAGTGAAGACCCTCTCCCTGATCAAATTCCAGATCCTGACATGCATAGATAATATCAAAGCCCGCTGTCCAGAACACAATCGTAACGTACAGCACAATCGCTGTCCAATCCATCGTTCCTGTTACAGCTACCCAGCCACCAAGTGGTGCCAAACCAATCGTCATTCCGAGAACAATGTGGCATAACCATGTGAATCGTTTGGTGTACGAATACAGTACCAACATAAACACAGCTATAGGCAACAGCTGCATCGATAATACATTAAGATTGGATGAGGCCCAGAATAACAATATAAATGAGATAATGACAAATATAACAACTTCCCCATTTTTCAACAGTCCTGCCGGGATGGCTCTCATCGCGGTACGCGGGTTTTTGCCATCAATCGCTTGGTCAATAATTCGGTTCAAACCAAAAGCCGCACTACGTGCACCGATCATCGCAAGCAATACCCACATGATCTGCATCCAGCTTGGGAAGGTATCATTCACTACCATGGAGCCGAGGATCGCCCCCATAAATGCAAAAGGTAAAGCAAAAAGCGTGTGTTCAATCTTGATCATTTCTAAAAAGATGCGAATTTTCCTAAACATGCTGATTCTCCTTGGTTCCAATATGCAGTGCCGCGATACCTCCGGTCAGAGGGTAGGCCTGCACTTGCTGTAATCCAGTTTCTGCAAAAATGTCTGCCAGTTCCTGCCTTCCCGGGAAAATGGCCAGTGAGTCCGGCAGCCATTTGTACTGCTCAAAACTTTTAGCAAACACTTTGGCTAGATTCGGTAAAACCTTCTCAAAATAAAAATAATAAATGCCTTTGAACGGCTGCCATGTTGGCTTGGACAATTCTAGACACACAACCATACCACCGGGTTTGACTACACGTTTCATTTCAGACAACACTTGTCTGAGATCAGGTACATTACGCAACCCAAACCCGATCGTCACATAATCAAACGAATTGTCTTCAAAAGGAAGTGACATGGCATTTCCCTGTGTCAGGGTAATCTGCTTTTGACGTTGCACCGCATTGATCTTTGTCTGGCCGACCTCCAGCATGTTGCTACTGAAATCAAGTCCATGCATGTGCCCCGTTTCACTTGCCTCTGCCATAGCAAGCGTCCAGTCACATGTGCCGCAACACAAATCAAGACCGGTATCGCCTTTGGACATATTCATCTTTTTCATGGTGAATTTACGCCAAGCCTTATGCCTGCGGAAACTTAAAATATCATTCATGACATCATATTTTCCGGCTATACTCTGAAAAACCGAATGGACATATTCTTCTTTCGGTTTGGTCTCTCCGCTCCCCATTCGTCTGTCTCCCCCTCAATCTTCCCTTACTGCCGCATGTGAAGGCTGCAAATATGCCAAGTAAGGCTCTAGAATTGCATGTATCTCATGCAAGCCCATCCGCCCTTCCTCGTCTTGCAACAACAGTTGAATGCGGTGTGTACACTCGCGAAGCTTGTCCAGCAAAACCTCGCCAACCCTATGCTTCAGCACCATAGTGTTCCATGCACGTGCATCCGGTTCAGAATGACGCAACACATTGCGCTCATCGTCATTACCATGCTCGTATATGTGCCAGTATGCATAGCTGTGAAGATATTGTTTTGCGTCATTCATCCGCTTCAGTTCTTCCACGATCGTTTCGCAGGAGCTGAATTCGGTCAACAGGCTGTTCCATAAAGACTCTTCGTTATGTTGAATCATGCCTGTAAATGAAAGAAACAGCTGCATCCTCAGCTGTACCGTTTCACGCAAGTATTCATCAGCCGAAACGAGAAGCTTCTTCATCCGTTCATACAGCGTCATCTTGCGTGCGTTCACTCCGGATACAGCACCACTGAGTTTGCCAATCATTTCAATTCTGCCCGCTTGGGCAAGCAATTGATAAAAACGGCTACTTAAATAATCCCCGGCGAGTACATTCAACTGACGTGAACGCATCTCCTGCTCTTTCCGCTCACCGGAAATGGTATCGATTCGATCATGCGTATCCATGGCCAACTGAACGAGCGAAGTTGCAAGAGCATATAACTCTTGATGCACCTTTTCGTCTGTGCGGCCCACAAATATCTGCAACAGACGTGCCCGGCTATCCGGAAATGATGGGATTTCCGTATGTTGTCGAATCATGTCGTAATCCGTATATTTCTTTGCTAGTTGGGGTACGCGATATGAATTCATTCTCAGCCTCCGAGCCTTAACATTGTTAAACCATTTCTGCACTACAATCTTATATATTATAGCATATGTTGAACGGGCACGCACTGAATCCTGCTATTCTATTACCCCTGACTTGTCATTTCGAATTGCTTCTTCCAGAGTTCGGTCTCCATCAAATGAAACCAGTCCTTCAATTCATCTGAAAAGGCCGCACTTTTCCAGTTCCGTAATGTTTCAATCGCATACAGAGGCCACTCTCCACGCCGAATATCAGCAGCAAGTAACAGATGTCGTTTATGCATCCATTCATCTTCTGCCATCACACGCAGCAGCACCTGATCCACGTTATCCAGACTCCGAAAGCTCAGATCCGCCACAGCTGCCATGTTCTCATAGATTTCAGTGTAACTTGTACCCGTTCCTTTAACTTTGAGGTCCAGTGTCAAAATGGACTGTTTCCATTCCACTCTTGCAATGGGAGTTGATAGTTGCATGGAACTTAGCACATCAACCAGATTGTCATTCGTCAGCTGAACTGGATGATGTGATGCAGAGGCAGGCTGTACGTTGTCCCCGCCCCATGTACGCATATGTAAGGTTTGTATCGCAACAAGCAGAAAGACCGCCGCAACCGTTGCTAGCATTGAAGCAGTAACAATCATCCGCGGTTTCATATACGCCTCCCTGCCTTTACCTGTTAGTGTAGTCTGTCCGGTAAAGGCTCATACCTCATTGTACAATGAAAAAAAGCAGGCTATGCCTGCAATCTTCATTTGAATGTATTCAATCTGTCCATTACTCCGATTCAATCTGTCCATGCTTGGTAATCAGCGTGGCTTTGCCCCGGATTTTAATAGCTGAAGTATGGGTGGTAAATTGGGCGAACATCACTTCACCCTTGTCCAATTTCTCGGTGTGGTGAAAACGTGTATCCTGACCTCGGGTTAATCCGATCACCTGGACACCATTTTCCTCTGCCTTAATTACAATATAATCATTGCCGGTTGGATGATCCATCACGCATGTCCCCTTCTTTAGTTCGATAGCGTTAATGATGATTAAGATTGTTTCATTTGTCAACCTGCGCCTTATACGAATGAACCGCAAGAATCATCGTTAAAGGGCAAAAGAAAAGGCCGTGAACAAGTCACGGTCTTTTTGTCGACATATGGAATATGTAGAAATCTTATTTAATTCCGTCTTTGAGCGCTTTACCTGGTTTGAATGCAGGAATTTTGCTCGCAGGAATTTCGATTTCTTCACCTGTTTGCGGGTTGCGTCCTTTACGTGCAGAGCGCTCGCGAACTTCGAAGTTCCCAAAACCAACCAATTGTACTTTATCTCCGCTTTGAAGAGCCTCAGAGATTGCTTCGAATACGGCATCAACCGCTTTCGTTACATCTTTCTTGGACAATTCAGTCGCTTCAGATACGTGTGTAATCAAGTCTGATTTGTTCATTTGTTTTTCACCTCCTGTATCAATGTCCTGAATGTTATACTGTGTTTCCGTTTTATAGCGAAATATACGTTCATACGCAAAAAATCTACGTACATCTTGAGCGCTGAACACAAATCTCCGCCTGCGGTCAACAGTCATTTTCGGCAGAATGTCGTCTGAAACCACGGGCATTTCAGACGCCGAACAAATTTCATACTAATACAGACAGCCCACAATTTCAAGTCCGGTTGCGGTTTAAGACGTAAAATGTAACCGCCAGGGCAAGCACGAGAACCCCACCTTTTACAATATCATGTGTGAAATACTGTACGTTCATCATTGTTAAACCGTTCACAAGTACACCAATCAGAACCGAACCAATGAAGGTTCCGATGACATTTGGTTTACCCGCACCAAACACAGAGAAACCGACAAATACTGCAGCTACGGATTCCATTAACAACGGTGATCCCGCATCAATTTGCCCAGATCCTACTTTGGAGGCATAGATGATACCCCCGATTGCTGCAAACACTCCAGCGGCTACATAGGCGAGTGTACGCACCTTTTTCACCTTGATTCCAGACAACCGTGCAGCTTCCTCATTACCACCTGTAATGTACATCTGGCGCCCATATTTCGTATACGTCAAAAAGATATGCACACCTATTACCGCAATAAGTAGCATGATAACCGATATCGGCATACCAAGCCATTTACCCTGCCCTATTAGCAGGAATGTCGGGTCCATCTCTCCCGCAGCTTTGCTTCCATCAGGGAACTGCATGTGATTGTAAATGGTATATCCCTGTGCATACGTTTTGTGAATACCTCCGATAATGTACATCGTGGCAAGGGTTGCGAGCAAATCCGGAATACGCAATTTTACAATGAGCAAAGCGTTAAGTAAACCAATAACAGCGCCAATGATTAGTGGAACAATAATTACAATTGCCAGTGGTTGTTGATACCAAATCATTAACGAAGCAGTAACGACGGTAGTTAATGAGACAGTCGCCCCAACCGAGAGATCAAATCCATCAACAATGAGAGATAACGTAACACCGATCGCTACAAAAGTAACGATAGAGATCGAGCCCAAAATATCGGTCAAGTTACTGTACGTAAAGAAATAAGGCAATTTAATGCCGAAAAATGCGATAACACCTATTATGACTATAATCGCCCCGTAACGGAACGCAAAATCCAGTGATTTATCCTTCATGATTGCACCTCTTGTCCACCGCTTGCATAGTATAGCAGCTGTTCTTGGTTAGTCTCGCCTCGTTTGAACTCTTTTACGATAACACCTTCGCACATGACCGCGATTCGGTCACCAATTCCCATGCCTTCATCCAGTTCACAGGTGAAATAGATTACACCCTTGCCCGCCAAAGCCAGTTCATTAATGATGCGGAAAATGTCACTTTTTGCCCCAATATCTACGCCTTTGGTTGGCTCATCAAATATAAATACATCCGCATCCGCATTAAGCCATTTACCAATGGCTACCTTTTGCTGGTTACCACCGCTTAGATATTTCACTTCCTGTTTCACGGACGATGTTTTAATTCCAAGCTGTTTCACCAATGACTCTGCATTCAGACGTTCCCGCTTGCGGCTTACGAAACCTAATGTACTAAGACGGCTTAGCAAAGGCAGACTTAAATTCCGTTCCACGTTCTCCTGAATCAGGATTCCTTGTTTACGTCGCTCCTCCGGTACAGAAACAATCCCCAGAGCCGCCGCATCCGCAGGCTGAGACAGGCGGAGATTTCGGTTGTTAAGCCGGATCTCGCCTCCCTCCAGCCGATCTGCACCAATCAGCAAACGAGAGCTTTCCGTTTTACCCGCGCCTACCAGACCCACCACAGCGAGGACTTCACCTCGGCTTACAGAAAGGTTAACACCTCTAACTTTCACTCCACGACGAAGCCCACGCGCCTCCAACAGCAGTTCCCCCACGGGCGCTTCTGTCTTCGGAAACTCTTCTTCGAATGGTTTGCCCAGCATCTGTGTAACCAAATCGTTGATCGTCAGTCCTTTTGCTTCACCGGTAAATACATGTTGTCCATCTCTCATGACCGTAACGCGATCACAGTGACCCGTCACTTCAGCAAGACGATGGGTAATGAAAATACAGGCTACGCCCCGATCCTTCAGGAGATGAACAATACGGAAAAATGCATCCGTTTCTTCCTGACTCAGCGGTGCAGTAGGCTCGTCAAAAATGATGACCTTGGCATCCTGAATCAAAATCCGTGCCAGCAAAATCATCTGTTTTTCTGCAAGTGTCAGATCGGCCACTTTTTGGTGAACGGATATGTCCGCCCCTAATTGCTTCAATGCCTCAACCGCGCGCTGTTGCAGCTTCCGTGGACTTTTCCACCAACCTCCAGCAGATGAAGCCAACTGATCCAACATAATGTTCTCCGCAGCCGTCAGCTGTGGCACCAGTGCCGCATCCACTTCCTGATAGA
The DNA here is from genome assembly GCF_037977015.1 of Paenibacillus sp. FSL K6-1122. Lineage (NCBI taxonomy): Bacteria > Bacillati > Bacillota > Bacilli > Caryophanales > Paenibacillaceae > Paenibacillus > Paenibacillus sp. FSL K6-1122. The sequence continues at coordinate 4,518,329 of NZ_CP150272.1, forward strand.
CACAGTGAATCCCACTTGCCTTTGCGTCTCCCGGAGAACTTAAATGTAGCGCTTGTCCACTCAACTGAATCGTACCCTGATCCAATGGATAGGCACCGGACAGAATTTTCATTAACGTGCTTTTACCGGCACCATTGGCACCCAGCAGCGCATGAATCTCCCCACCTTTTACAGAGAAATCCACATCCTTCAGTGCAGGAATACCTGAAAACTGCTTGTGGATATGTTCCATTTGAAGCAGAATCGGTGCAGTGCTCATGATGTTAACCTCCAATCGTTCCCATACGGGAGTATCCCATTTCTCATCCAGACTTGCACATCTTCATTATGGTGGAAAAAGCGCGCCTTGCGGCGCGCTTCCCTTACGCTGCTTATTTAGCAGTAATTCCGTATTCACTCATCCAGTCCTTGATTCCTTGTGTGCTGCCACCCCAACCTTCAACGAACTCAGACAGCTCCGAAGTGGAGATTTGTTTATCTGGCAGAGCTTCACGTTGAACATAGACCGGGTTAAGAACAACTGCATCTTCCGTCTCGTCCCCGTTCAGTTTTTGATAAGCATAACGTACTTGGACGCGACCAATATCCGTTGGATCCACAGCCGCAGAAGCAACCCAAGGATTTTTCGGGTCCTGAATCATTTGCAGGTCCTCGTCACTCATATCAATACCATACACTTTGATCTCATCACGTCCAGCTTGTTGAATCGCGCGCGCTGCACCTTTGGCGAACTCATCCCATGCAGTCCATACAGCTGTAATCTCACCTTTTGGATACTGCTTGAGAATAGCTTCCATTTTGGCTTGAGTATCCAGCGCAGGATTCTGTGCAGAACCAAATGTAGCTATTTCCTTGATGTCCGGATTTGCTTTCATGAATTCACCGTATGCAATCTGACGGCGTTCCATAGGTGCAAAACCAGCTACCCATACTTTGACAATATTACCTTGTCCATTGATATCTTTTTTCATTTGCTCCAGCGTCAGTTCAGCCATCTTCTGGTCATCCTGCGACAGGACTGTGGCTCCTGGAACACTGATAGCTGCGTCAAACACGACCACTGGAATATTCTGTTCTACTGCCTTCTTCACGCCTGGCTCTAATAGGGAATCCCCATGATCCGTGAGAATGGCATCAAATTTCTGGTTAATAGCGCTATCAAGCAAGGATACCATTTTTGCTTTGTCATTATCGGCAACAAACGTTGTCAGTTCTCCACCGAATTTTTCGATTTCTTCTTTTACACCCTGTACATATTGCTGCGAGAAAGTACCTGTATTAAACTCCATAATAAGTGCGATCCGTTTGCCGCTTAGAGGGCCTGTAACTGCTTCCGTTTTTGGTGTATCATCTGATGCGCCCGAAGCCGGAGTGGCTGCCGGTTCTTTTTTGATTCCGCAAGCGGACAGCGCCAATGTAAATACTAATAACACACTCAACCATACCCATTTAGTCTCTTTTCTTTTCATCTCTGTATCCCCCTGTCCACTCTCTGTGATCTCGATCACAATAGTTGAATATTAATATAACGGCTAATCCCTAGTATGTAAATGGGTTTTAGCAATTTAAAGCTAAAACTCGCTAAGTTTTTTCGAAAGTACTATTCTTCCTATCCATTTCATCCAAAATAAAGAAACCACGTAAAAAAGACCGCGAGGGGATGCCCCCTTACGGTCTTTTGATGTCTTACAGAATGATAGCGATCAAGCCGCCCGAACCTTCGTTAATGATTCTTCCCAGCGTCTCTTGCAATTTGTATCTTGCATTATCCGGCATCATGGCAATCTTGCCCTGGATCCCTTCTCGCACGATGGAATGCAGCGAACGACCAAACATGTCTGAATCCCATACCTTGATCGGATCGTTCTCGAAGTCCTGCATCAGGTATCTCACCAGTTCCTCACTTTGTTTCTCCGTACCGATGATTGGAGCGAACTCTGATTCCACATCAACCCGGATCATATGAATGGACGGTGCCGTTGCTTTCAGACGTACGCCAAATTTGGTGCCCTGACGAATGAGCTCAGGTTCATCCAGAGCCATCTCGGCAAGAGATGGAGCAGCAATGCCGTATCCGGTCGTTTTGACCATCTCCAGCGCTTCTGCGAAGCGGTCGTATTCTCTCTTCGCATGCGAGAATTCCTGCATTAATTGCAGCAGATGATCCTTACCGCGAATCTCGATTCCAACCACTTCCACGAGAATTTGATCATACAGTTCATCCGGCGCGTACAGGTCAATCTCGGCTACACCCTGCCCCATATTCATGCCACTCAGGCCTGCGCGATCAATGAATTCATATTCCATGAACTGAGCGACAACCCGATCCACGTCACGAAGTCTGCGAATGTCCTTAACGGTATCCCGTACGGAATTTTCGTAGTTGCTACGCAGCCAGTGAGTCTCATTGAGTACCATAACCCAGCTCGGCAAGTTTACATTCACTTCATGCACAGGGAACTCATAGAGCACTTCACGAAGTACACCCGTCACATCATCTTCCGTCATCGTCGCTGCACTGAGTGTCATCACCGGAATGTCGTATTTGGCAGCAAGCTCACTGCGCAATTGCAGGGCTTCTTCACTGCGAGGACGAGTAGAGTTGATGACCAGGACAAACGGTTTACCCACTTCTTTTAATTCTGCAATGACCCGTTCTTCGGATTCCACATAGGAACTGCGGGCAATTTCGGCGATTGTGCCGTCTGTTGTTACCACAACACCCAGTGTGGAATGCTCCTGAATGACTTTGCGAGTACCAATCTCGGCAGCTTCCTGGAACGGAATTGGTTCCTCGAACCAAGGCGTGGAGATCATGCGTGGACCATTCTCATCCTCGTATCCCTTGGCTCCTTCCACCGCGTAACCTACACAATCCACAAGGCGCACATTGACATCGAGTCCTTCTGCCACCTTAATCTGGACTGCGTTATTTGGTACGAATTTTGGTTCGGTAGTCATGATGGTTTTACCTGCTGCACTCTGTGGAAGTTCATCCACTGCACGGGCACGATCAGCCTCGCTTGCGATGTTAGGCAATACGATCGTTTCCATGAATCGTTTAATAAATGTTGATTTTCCCGTCCGGACTGCGCCGACAACCCCGAGATAAATATCCCCTCCGGTCCGCTCAGCTATGTCCTTAAAAATGTCCACTTTCTCCAATGAAATCCCCTCCCTAAATTACTCCGAAGGAAAAATGCTAAAGAGCATCCGCTTCGTTTTTTCAATCAGAAGACTGAAATCCCTGCAACGGTAGAGCCGCCTTTGTGAGTGCCCGGAAGTCGTCCGCCGCCGAACGTTGCATTCTGATGAAACCGGCGAGAGCGGCGTTAACTCGTACATGCAATTGGACTAGTATCATCTTATGTATCCGTATGCGGCAATATGACGCGTATTTTTGTTTTTTTATCTTAAGGTGATGACATTAGGAGAATCCCCCGATCTCGGACTGCGCGTCTTTATTTCAATCTACTTTATGTGATCCGCGAAGCTTTTATGACGGTTATTGCTCATATTGACAAAAGAAAAAAGAGATATCCCTTATTTGGAATATCTCTTTTTGAACCATTAGAGCCATGGTGGTCATACAGCTAAATCATTTGAATTGCAACCATGCTTATTTTATGGGCTGGGCAACCGGCGCATTATTTTTCCAAGCGTAGAAAACCGATTTTACAGGTACGAAGTAGGAGTGTTCCACCAGCAAATCCCGAACATCTTCAGTCTCTGCTGGAGACACGTCAGACTTTTCCACTGCCTGCATAATATCAAAAGCATAATCTACATAGACCTTGCCTTCGTCATCCATCATAAACGGTAACGCCTGACCTGAATATACACTATTCAGCGTAATGGAAGGAGTACCTGCCTGAGCAGCCTGCTCCATATTCACAACATATAACCCCGGATACAGTTCTTCCCCGCTTGGCAGCTTATTGTTATGTACGGACTTATATTGATTAACCATTCGTTGCACATCGTTTACTTTCTGTACGGTCAGAAGATCCATCACTTTAATGGTCGGATTCACTTCTTCGTCCTGAATAAGGAAGTAAGCGCTCCCACCACTTTCAAAAGCAGTCCCCGGTATTTCATCCAGATACCCCAGTTGTTTCAACTTGGGCAGATCCACTCTGAACTTTTCATATTTTGGCGTTTCCATATCTGCATTGATGATTGGCAAAATCCCCTCATTTTGCTGAAATGCCTCGACCGCACTCTGGATGCGGCTCACGCTCTCCCGATAAGCTATCTTAGGGTCTGAATTGCTCTGGGATGGATACATACAACCACTTGCTGTAAAAGCAAACAACAGGAATAACAGCAGACCGCCCGTCTGATGTTTCAGACGCTGCCGTCCGCTTCCTTCCACACATTTTGGCTTGTTCCTAATCATTCGTGTCCTCCTTGAATAACTCATTAGAGAATCAATGTCATAACGCTCAGAACCAGTCGTCTTCCTGTTGTTGACGTTCCAGTTGTTTCCGAATGGCTGCCTTCAACGGGTCCTCTGGAACATGAACCGATAGAGATCCACACACCTTGGCCTGACAGGACAGTCGTGTACCTGCTTCCAACAGTGAACCCAGCTTGCGCTTTTCTGCATCTGTTGGTGGATACAGTTCCGTCCGATGTTCTTCATCCACGTTCACTTTGCACATCAGGCAAGCCGCTTTGCCATCACATCGGGTCGTAATCTTGACTCCAGCACGTCGTGCTGCATGCAGAAGTGTTGCCCCTGGTTTGAGCGCTATTGATTTGTTCATAGGTAAAAAAGTAACTTTATAGTCCATCATTTTCCTCCCTCAACCTACTGGGGCCATGTAAAGCCAACAAGCTCTTCCACTTCGGCTCTGAAGCGGCTTGTCCATACATTCTGTTGACTTAAAAGCATCATTATAGGTTGATGTGCATCTGGCTGCTCGCGCATCTGTGTCGCAATGGGGACATAACGATCTTCACGACCTCGCAGCAGATTAAACAACAACTCATGCGCAAGCGGCATCAGTCGCAGGCTATATAAACCCACTTGTGCTACTGGTGCATGGGGAGCAAGTACATGTTCAATCTCAATACGGTACCAACTTTTGCGAGCCCATATTTCGAAACCACCAACCAGTTCCAGCGCACATTCACCCACCTGATAGTGGCTCAGCAGAGAAGCATACGGTCCTGTCTTATCCACTGTAGGCTCGTCAAGCATTTCCCCCGGAGCGCTACGGTGAAGTTCTTTAGCAGCAGCAACATCCGCATAGATATCAATATCTCTCGGAGCCTGTTGCAACTCCACCCCTTGAAGCAGCAACCCACAACTTCCTCCAAGTAACCATGTCTGTGGCTGTGTGTTCCAGGCTTTGGCCGTTTCCAGCAAAGCCGCGTGTAATTCCGGATAACGCTCTGTCCGACCCTCCGTATCATGCGGCCCCATAGGCTCACACTCCCCTCATCCGTGTTCATTGTGTCAGTTCTTATGATGTGCTTATGCGGATGTTATCCTTCAGGCATGGGAAATCAGGTCAGAGAAGCGATTCCACCGAACAAGCCAATCAGCATAATCAAAAATGCAATCAGAGAAAGAATCCCCCGTACAATACCTTTTGTTTTGGCACGAGCAAACGTAATCAGGAATACAGATAGTCCCATAATGAGGATGGCCACCAATGACAGCCACATCTTGTCCATTGCGCTCATAATCCAGCAGTCTCCCCTTCAGTCCGATATTCATCACTGACACTGTGACAATTGCAACCATTATAACACGAAATTCAGCTCAACTTTCCAAAAAAAAGACAAAAAAGCAAGCCGGCAGAAGCCGACTCGTCTTTTTGTCTTACTGGATCACCTGCACATGCAGGTGTGATCTATTATTTTTTCATCATCATTTTCATTAACGATTCCATACTGCTCGGATTCAATCCGCTTTTCTTGACCGCACTCACAATATCCTTAACCGTATCCTCAGATACCGGAACTTTCGCCATGGCGGATACTTGTTTGATCAATTGGCGCAACTGAGCTTCATTCTGAATCGTCGTTGGTTTCACCGTGCTTGCCAATTTCTTAACGGCACCTTCCGTTATCGTTTTACCCGTTTTCTTATTGATTGCATTCAGTGCATCTTTGGAAATGTTGTTACCCATTCGTCTCCCCTCCTCCGGCAATACTCATGTGTATAGTATGAGTCTGCTACAGAAAAGGTGAATAAGCTTCTTATTTCACAAGGTACGTTTAGGCTGATTACAATCAGGAATGCCACTGCTCCCAGGTTTCAAGCTTCATGACTTCCATTTCAGTCTTCGGGTCACGTCCCATCAAGGCTTCAACCGCATCACGCGGCTGTCTCTCCTGGAATAAAACGTGATATAACTGATCCGCAATTGGCATTTGTACACCGTATTTTTGTGAGATGAAATAGGCAGCTTGCGTAGTTCGAATGCCCTCTACCACCATGCCCATGGACTTCAGAACATCATCCAGCTTCTGTCCCTGGCCTAACATGGAACCTGCTCTCCAGTTCCGACTGTGCTGACTTGTAGCCGTTACAACCAGATCCCCGATTCCAGCAAGTCCCGAAAACGTTAGCGGATTTGCTCCCATCTCAACACCAATACGTGTGATCTCTGCCAAACCGCGTGTTAGCAAAGCGGCTTTGGCATTATCACCAAATTGAAGACCATCGGACATACCTGCACCAAGAGCAATGATATTTTTGAATGCACCAGCCAGCTCAACACCGATCATATCCCGATTCGTGTAAACCCGGAAATAAGCATTCATAAACAAAGCTTGGGCAGATTCGGCAGATGCCTTATCCAGTGAAGCTACAACCACTGTCGTTGGACAACGCTTCACCACTTCTTCCGCATGGCTTGGGCCAGAAAGAACAACCACACGTCCTTCTTCACATTCAAGCTCTTCTGAAATGACTGTGGACATCCGTTTGAGGCTTTCTGTCTCAAAACCTTTGGTTGCATGAATGACTAACATCTCAGGCTTGTAATAAGCCTTAAGCTGGTTCGTAACTGCACGCATGGCTGATGAAGGCGCAACAATTAACACAGCTATAGCGCCTTCCACCGCAGCTTCCATATCAGTTGTTGCTTGAATCCGTGGTGAAAGCTCCGCATCCGGAAGATAGCGAGTATTAGTGTGCTTGTTATTGATTTCGTTAGCCTGGTCTCCACCACGTGTCCACATCATCACATCCAACTGATTGGCGGCGAGTACACTGGCGAGAGCTGTTCCCCAGCTCCCAGCGACTAGAACAGCAACTTTTTTAGACAACTCGTTTACCCCCTCCAGGGTTTTTCGATCCCAATTTATTTTCCTGTCCTTTGGCGAGCTTCGCAATATTGGTACGATGTCTCCAGAACGCAAACAGACAAATAATCAGACTCCCCCAGAAGATATTCATTGAATATCCGGGTAATACCATGATAAAGATGGGTGTAAATGCTACAAAAATCAGAGACCCCAATGAAACATAGCGTGTCAATACAATAGACAGAATGGCGATCACCCCAGCACATAACGCAGGCAGGAAAGCAAGACTTACCAGAACACCAATGGCTGTGGCAATGCCTTTTCCTCCACGAAAATGGAAGTAAAGCGGCCAGTTATGTCCTGCAATGGCTGCTATACCACTGAGTGCAGGAATCCAGGCAGAACCGTTACTCAGCCAGATTCCAATCCATACAGCTGCAACACCCTTAAGTACATCAAGTAACAGAACAGCAATTGCCGGTCCTTTACCCAAAATACGCAATGTATTGGTAGCTCCCGCGTTTCCACTTCCGTGCTGACGAATATCGATCCCCCGTATCGCTTTGGCAAGGAGGACACTAAAGCTGATCGAACCGAGCAGATAACTCAGTACAATCGCTGCGATTTGTAAAATCACACACTTCTCCCCTAACTTTCGTCGGACTTCTTCCGAGTAAATATGCGAATTGGTGTTCCTTCGAAGTCAAACGCTGCACGGATTTTATTCTCCAGGTAGCGCTCATATGAGAAGTGCATCAATTCCGGATCGTTCACAAAAACAACCATGGTCGGTGGCTTAACGGCAACCTGAGTCACATAGTTAATTCTCATTCTCCGTCCTTTATCCGTTGGCGGAGGGTTAATTGCAACCGCATCAGACACCACATCGTTAAGTAGATGTGTTTGTACACGTAACGAGTGTTGATCTGCTACCCTTTTCACAACCGGCAACAATTTTTGTAAGCGTTGTTTTGTGAGGGCTGACAAGAATACGACTGGAGCATAAGTCATAAACAGGAAGTGATCCCGAATTTTTCTCTCAAACTCTTTCATCGTTTTGTCATGCTTCTCTACCACGTCCCATTTGTTCACAACAAACAATGACGCTTTACCAGCTTCGAATGCATATCCTGCAATATGCTTGTCCTGTTCAATAATGCCTTCTTCACCATTAATGACAATCAGAACAACATCTGCACGCTCAATCGCACGCATCGCACGCATTACACTGTATTTCTCAGTTGTTTCATATACTTTACCACGCTTACGCATACCTGCTGTATCAATCAGCACGTAACGTTGGCCGTCTTTTTCAAAAGGTGTATCAATTGCATCCCGGGTCGTTCCAGCCACGTCACTTACAATGACACGTTCTTCACCCAGAATAGCGTTCACCAGTGAAGATTTACCCACATTCGGACGTCCGATCAGAGCTACACGAATGACATCTTCATCGTAAGTCTCTTCCTCAAGTTCTGGCAACTTCTCCACAATTGCATCAAGCAAGTCACCTACACCTGTACCGTGACTTCCGGATACGCCGATGGGATCACCGAAACCAAATCCATAAAACTCATAAATGAGCTCACTTCGTCCGATATTATCCACTTTGTTAACGGCTACAACAATAGGCTTGCCTGAGCGGTAGAGCATCTCTGCTACCTCTTCATCCGATTGCGTAATACCTGCTTTTGCATCACACATGAATACAATAACATCCGCTTCTTCAATAGCGAGCTCTGCTTGCATCCGAATCGATTTTAGGATTACATCTTCACCATCAATTTCGATACCACCTGTATCAATGATACTAAATGGTTTACCGTTCCATTCACCGATTCCATATATACGGTCACGGGTAATGCCCGGCTTGTCTTCCACAATGGCCAGTCTGTCGCCGATGATCCGATTGAAAATGGTGGATTTACCCACGTTCGGTCGTCCGACAATTGCCACAACGGGTCTTGCCATACATTCCACTCCTCCTGTCCATACTTACGATACTCATCATAGCAAAAAAGATATATCTTGGCTAACGTTTCATGCCAAATTACTCGCAATAAAAACAATCGGCGAACCCGCCTTGGGCTCGCCGATCTTGCTTTTGTTATTCAGCAAAATATGCAGTATATAACTTAGAACCATGCATTGTTAACTTATTTGAATTTGCTGAGTTTGTCTCCAAACAGTTCGCCAAGCGTAGTGCTCATACCTTGATTGTTCAAGGAAACGTTTGGATTGTTGATTTCTTCACGCGGAGCGTTGTTTCTTGAAGGTCTTTCTGATTTTTGTGGTTGAGCTGGAGCTTCTTCTGTTTCTTTGATGCTCAAGCTTACACGTTGCTCAGAAGGGTTCATGTCCAAGATTTTAACTTGAACTTCTTGTCCTTCTTTCAGCACTTCATGAGGAGTGCCGATGTGTTTGTGGGAGATTTGCGAGATATGCACAAGTCCCTCAACACCAGGAGCGATTTCAACAAATGCACCGAAGTCTACCAGACGTTTTACAACACCTGTTACGATATCGCTGGAATTGAATTTTTCGCTTGCTGTTTCCCAAGGACCTGGTTGAACAGCTTTCATGCTCAGGCTGATTTTGCCTTTTTCAGGGTCAACTTTCAGCACTTTCACACTAACTTTATCACCTTCAGACAGTACGTCGGATGGTTTTTCAACGTGTGTCCAAGCCAGCTCGGATACGTGAACCAAACCGTCAACTCCGCCCACATCAACAAATGCACCGAATTGAGTCAAACGTTGTACTGTACCTTCGATCACTTGACCTTCTTGCAAACCAGCCATTACTGTAGCTTTGTTTGCTTCGAATTCTTGCTCCAGTACGTCTTTTTGGGAAAGGATCACTTTGTTGTTCTCACGGTCGATCTCTTTCACTTTAACACGCAGTGTGCGTCCTTTGTAGTCGCTGAAGTCTTCAACGAAATGGCGTTCAACCATGGAAGCCGGGATAAATCCACGTACGCCCACGTCTGCTACCAGACCGCCTTTAACAACATCACCTACAACAACTTCGAATACGTCTTGGTCTTCAAAATGCTTTTGCAATTGATCCCATGCGTTTTCGCTGTCGATTGCACGTTTGGACAAAACGAGTTTTTCTTTCTCGTCGTCGATGCTAAGAACTTTAGCTTCAACTTCTTGTCCAACTTCTACTGCGTCAGACGCGCTGTCAACATGTAATGAAGACAGTTCACGAATTGGAATGACACCGTCATATTTATATCCAATGCTCACATAGGCTTGGTTATCTTCCAATTTGACGATGGTTCCTTTTACGGTATCTCCTTTTTTCAAGGAAACGAATTGATCCAACTCATCTTGGGTTGCTTCTTGATTTTTCATTTCTTCCGACATGTCAAATACCCTCCTCAATTCAAAAACCCCATTATATTCAAACCTGCCTGTAGCAGAGTTCAAAACACTTTCATCACTGAGTGCTCAAACTTTAGTCTCCCTCAAAAATATGGAAACATGCACTCAGCTACCGACGAAGCCATTACTTGCTTGGCACGCCCGTTTGCACCATCTCGTTAATCTTGGACATAATCTTTTCAGTCGCCTTCTCTAGAGCTTCTCCAGATGGGTCTTCCTTGAACTCGTCCAAACTTACTGGTGCTCCATATACAACTTTCATCTTACGAAAAACTTTGTAGTTACCGATAATAGCAGTAGGAATAACTGTAGCGCCACTGCGGAGAGCAAAACTCGCTGCCCCTTTTTTGCCGATACCTCCATCATTGTGACGGCTTCCCGAGGGGAAGATTCCAAGCACTTGACCATCACGCAAAATATTGAGTGAGGTTTTGATGGATTCCTTGCTGACACCTCCACGTTTAACGGGGAAAGCGCCCACGGCTTTAATAATTCGGCCGAGTACCGGAATTTCAAACAATTCGCTTTTGGCCATAAAACGTACCTGACGGCGAAGTTTGATACCAACGGTTGGAGGATCGAAGTTACTAATATGATTGGAACATAAAAGTACGCCGCCTTCTTTCGGAATATTCTCCCGTCCAACGGCCTCCAAGCGGAAAAGAATGGTATAAATGATCCGCAGTAATGTGCTGCAAAATGTGTAAATCATAGACCGATCTCTCCTCTGACCATTGTGCAATAAGATACGATTTTGTCAACCACTTCATGAATGTTCATCTCCGTTGTATCAAGGACAATAGCATCCTCAGCACAACGCAATGGGGAAATTTCCCGATTCTCATCCAATCTGTCACGGGTGGCAATGTCTCGCTCCAGCTGTTGCAACGTCAGTCCTTCAGAGGGGTCCAGTTCTTTGAAGCGGCGAAGCGCACGCTCTTCCACACTGGCAGTCATGAAGATTTTCACTTCCGCATCGGGCAGTACTGTCGTTCCGATATCGCGTCCATCCATGACGACGCCCTTGCGCAAAGCCATTTGCCGCTGAGTATCCACTAATTGCGTACGCAGCCCCTCGATTTGCGCATATCGGGACACGATTCCCGTCACTTCACGGGAGCGGATTTCCGAGGTTACTTCTTCCCCATTACAGAACACTTTCTGTCCGTCGGGATCCGGTTGTAAATCAATGACCAGCTTTTGGGCTTCCTGAAGTACCTGTGTCACATCTTCCGGTGTAATACCTTTCCGAAGCATATGCAAGGTTACCGCACGGTACATTGCGCCTGTGTCGACGTATACATACGCGAGCGCCTCTGCAACCAATCGGGCCACCGTGCTTTTCCCGGCACCGGCAGGTCCGTCAATTGCAACGTTCATTTTCCCGTTCTCTGATGTGTTCTGGCTTGCCAACGGGGCATTCCTCCTCAAACGATAAACCTCAATAAAAAAACAGGCATTGCCTGCATCGTGAAAATTATACCACACTCTACACATGGATGCAAAAACAGACAAATCAACGACGGTTGTAATCATTCATCGTTTGCACTTCAATTGGCGTTCCTTCCAGGCGGTCAATGGTGGTCAAATTCTTTTTGAAGCCTGGTACCAACAGCAGCAATTGATATACCACAAGCAGGATTAGAAGGGCTGCAATCAGAATCGTAACCTTTCGTTCCATTCGCCTGGAGAAAACATAATAAAGTCGTTCATATCTGCGGGTTGCATGACGACGATTCAAGGCAATACCTCCGTTTTTTTCATTACGGTACCCGCAGTTCCCTCTCTTTATGCCACAACATTCCTATTTCGTGCGATAGTCAAGTTGCCGCTCAAAACAAAACTTGATAATTTTCTGGCGCTCCGAATCTGAAATCTGCACAAATTTCAACATGCATAGCTGTCTGCCGGTTTCCAGGGTTTTGATCCGCACAACTTCAGCTTCAAAATTCACATGTTCAATGGTTGAATTCCGGTAGGGAACCAGCAACCAGCATTTCAATTTTTGACCTTCAGCTATTGAGAAACCTGTTTCGCCGTAGATGGACAATCCACCACCGCCAATATCTTCAGTCAATCCGACAGCACGGGTCAGATCTTCACTCTGGATGGCCAATTCGAGGTTCGCATGAACACGAAGAAAGCTGCGCCGTTGTATTTTGGATATATCGCTCGGAAGCGGTTTGCGGATACGGACAAGACGGACCACATCTTCCTCAAATCCCGTGACATAGGTATTAAAATAATGCCGGACCCCATCCTCCGTAATATATGAAATGGACAATTCATCTCCGAAAAAGAGCCTTTTCAGACCGCTGCTTCCTTGTTGCATCGGGACCTCAATCAGAAAACTGCTGTCATCCATATCTGCAATGCGTGATTTGTACTCTTTGTGTTCCTCTTTTTCATCTGCAGAAGCAATGTGGATGTATAAAATTTCATTTATTTTCGGAAACAAGCTGTTCACCGCCACTTTATGTATTTATCTTCGTATGTACAAGGACTATTATACCATGACCTTTCTCACATTGAACAAGAAAAAAACAGACCACATCGTGGTCTGCCGCAGTTATTCGCTCAACTTCAAATTCAAATTATCCATCTTTTTATGAGGTTGCATTGACCGGTTTGATCTCTTCAACCGCTTCTTCTATTCCTGTATTCGCATTAATGTATATCCGGTAACGAGAACCGTTAATTTTCCCTCCGAATTCATAACACAATACTTCTTTGCTGTAATCATTCTCAATCAGGGATTTGCGAACATAATTTTCTTCGAACTCCGAATTAAGCTTTTTCCGCGCCTGTTGCTCCGTAAGAGTTGCTTTCGGAATTTTGCGCATGTCATTATGTTCGTAAACAAAGTCACTCGCCTGGAAGCCGGTTACTTCGCCTGTATCCAAACCTACACGAACTGACATTTTCTCGGGATAAATCAAGGTGTCCCCTTGCTTACGCACATAAGTAAGGTTACCCAGATTACCATATTCATCGTAGTTTACAGCTTTCATATCCTTATAGCCTTTGTTCATTAGAAATTGATCTGCTTTAGCCATGGCATTCTGACGAGACACTTTTTTGGTTCCGATTGGACGCGTATCACTGTAAGAGATCAGCATTCCGCCATTACGGGTGAAATCCATCATCAGTTTGCCATTGTTGGCATGATCAATCGTGGCAGTGTAGGACTCCCAGTCTGTTCCTTTGCCGTTCTCCTGCACTTGGATTTTGCTACTATCCGCATCAGAGAATTTTGCAGCCTTGCTCTGAATCTGTTCTTTGGTCACCGGCAAGCCGTCCAGTTTCTTGACTGATCGTTTTGCATAGATGTTGGATACGGAAGGACCCCAATCAAGCTCCGGGTATTCCTGTACCTTTTTGTTTACTGTACGAAAACCATCAACGATCGTGTTGTCCATGGTTTGCTCTTGTGTTGCCATGGCAGTCTCTGCATCCATCCAGCGCAATCGGTCCGTCAGGACTTTCTGCTGCACATCCTGCAGATTCTTGGTAATCTCGGATGAATTCTGATACAGCTTTTTCAGGTTGCCCATTTCCTTCTCACTTAGCGGTTCGTTCGTCAAGTCACGCATCGACGCCCGATAGGCAAAGTTGGAAATACGCGAGAGAAACTCCTCTGTCTCGTTAAATGGCAGCATGGTGAGTGGCAGTTGGTTGATCTCATTCTGCGCTTCACTGGTGAGTCGCCATACATTCATCAAACCTTTGCGATGCATCCCCTGTGATGTAGAGTGAACCGCCAAGGTGTTGCCAATCTCCGAATGCAATTTGTCCATATGAAAAGATAAATCGTGAAATGCACGCTGATATTGATTCTCTGCCTTGATCAGAATTGCATTCTTCTCCTGATTCTCCTGATAGCCCCACACGAGCGCACCGACCAGCAGAACCGCAAATATCGGAAACATAACTGAACTTAATCGTTTATACATCGGTAGAGTCTCCTTTCTTCTAAACCACTACCTCTATTGTGGATCGAAGAAAGATCTCTTATGCATGCGATTTCCAGTCCTTACACAAGCAGGCTGCTAAAGTAGCGTTTGGGTCCTCCTTTTAATTCAGCTGAATCCCAGTTGCCATGCCCTCTTCTTCAATTTCGAACTGGTCTCTGTTATCACATAGGCACTGCTTGAATCCCGTCTCAATCCGGCCCCGATCTTTCTTGCCTCGTAATGTAAATCGTTCACCGCATTGTTTGCATCTGATTTTAATTTTAATTCTCATCACAACGATCTCCGTTTCTGTCGGTCATTCCCCGGGAGTTTATCTGTAAAAATAAAAACACACCGGAGTCATAGGCGCAATATGCGCTTTATGTCCACCAGTGTGTCCGTATTTTTATAATTTAACCTCTTCCTCCCGCTTCACAAAACGAAAAGGAGAACGGTTATTAGCTCGTGTGATTTTACCCATTGCCCCATACCACAGGCCCGCCATTAGCGGCGCTATAAACCACAACCAATGATTCACCATGGTGTTCATGATGACATCGTACAATGCATGCCAGAAAAAAGGTAACACCAGAGAAAGAACCAGATACCACCGCTTTTTCTTACCACCGATAAACTTGGCTTTACCCATATAATAACCCATGATTACCGCAAACATAGCGTGCCCTGAAACAGGGAGCAGTGCCCGAAGGAACATGGCTGAGACGGATGCATTCCCCGCAAAGGCATACAACACATTCTCAACAGTGGCAAATCCAAGTGAAACAGCGACTGCATATAAGATCCCGTCATACGGCTCATCAAATTCGGTGTGATTATAGATGATATGATAAAGTACGAACCATTTAACGAATTCCTCCACACCACCTGAGATCATAATGGCCTCAAGATAAGGATTATCCCCGAGCCACATCATCATGCCACGCTGAATAATCATCACAGGCAGTACCATCAGAATACCCATGAGGAAAACCCGCAATACCATATGAAGTGGCTCATAATCATAACGGTCTTTCAGGTAAAAGTATGTTAACAAGGCGAGACCCGGAGCAACTGCTGCCGCTAAGACCGAAAACAAAAGCACCGAAATTCCCTCCTCTGACTAAAGACGCGATTACAACTAGAGATTAATCCTGGCGTTTGAAGTGGGTGCAGATAACATCAATCGCTTGTGCAGGAATAACAACCTTACCATACTCTTCCATGACTGCTGGAGTAACTGAGGAGCCTTCGCCAAATTCAGCAAGCAAGGCAATCAATGCCGCATGTTTGGTGGAATCTACCTCATCTGGCTCCAAATGCAAGAACCACTTGTCTTTATAGGAATAAAGTCTCCCAGCATCCGTAACATGCTGACGCAACATATGTGCAGCTTCAATGAGCACTTCAAAGTCCTTGAATGCATAAACAATGGAATCGCTTTGCTCGAGTGTAACTTCCATTTCATATACTTCTTCAGGAAGATCATCTTCATGACCTAAACCATATTGTTGCGGATCATATTTTCCACGTGTGACAATGACAACCATCCCTTGAGCGGGAAGTGCGAATACTTCGACAGCGAGTGGACCTGTGGCATCAAATCCAAGTTCGGAATAGGCCTGATCCATCATTTCAGTGAACAGTTCATGAACCTTAGGTATTTCCTGCCACATATCTTCTTTTTGTATTCCGCGCTCGCTCAGATCGTCAAAGGTCAGGAAAATCCGTATCTTATCGTGACTTAGTCGTTCTATTTTCATACAGGATCTCCCCTTTATAAGCAAGTCTTATAACAGATTATGAAGCACAAAACAATATGTGCTGAAAATAAATCTATGTAGTTATGTTATCATTTTATACCTCTAAATGCACGAAGTAAAATCGACAAAAAAAGAATCATTCCACAGCAAATCAAGACTGTGGATGATTCTAATTGGAGGTTTTGGTTTATAAACCCGGTACTGTTGTGTTTGTTTGGCTTAAAATTTGCTCAACTTCATGCTTCACATCGGGATTGGTGCGAATAAAATCTTTGAGCATGCTCATATTCGCTTCTTTTTCCTGCGGTGTGATTGCTCTTGCGGTCTTTGCTGCCGGATTTTTGTGGGATTCACCATGTTGATTTTGCTTGCTTGTGAACCCGTCCATACCCGGGAAAGTCATCTCCATCATCTTATGTTTTGCCTGATCCATCATATTTCTTGATGAACCCGATGACATCATGGGCAATTTGCCTTTGGACAGCCATGAACTGGCTGCAACACCAATGACAATGCCCCAAAAAAAGGATGAAGCCTTCATTACACCAACCTCCTTCAAGTGTTAAAATCATATTTAGTGTTTGCGGTAGTGAGCGATCTCATTCCGTATAATTACAGGAAAGCGAGTTGAAATCATGTTTAGACATACCGCCGCATTGATCATTGCTGCAAGTTTGCTGTTGTCAGCTTGTGGGACAGCGGAAGAAAAAACATCTGATAATTCCACACCAGCGGGCGAATCAACTACCACGGTTCAAGAAGAGCAAGGTAACTCTAACCCAACTGAAACAGGAGAACCCGGAACTGGTGTGCCCGAGTCTTCAACGGAAGATTCAACTGTGACAGAAGAAGAACCTGAATCTTCGGAGAAGGTTTCTACAGAAGAGAAAGTGGAAAAGACGTATCATATGAATGAAAATTATTATATTAAACCAAACGATGAAGCGAGCCCAAGCAAAGTGGTCTTGTTAACTTTTGATGATGGACCCAAAGAAGAAAAAATGATTACTTCACTGATCGACACTTTAGATAAACATAACGCTAAAGCGATATTTTTCGTCAATGGATATCGGGTGAAAAGCCATCCGGAATTGCTCAAACTCATACATGATCGGGGTCAGATTGTAGGCAATCATGCCTGGGATCATGAGGATCTCAAAAAAATGTCCAACGCTGAGGCGGCAAAACAGGTTACAGATGTCCAAAAAATAGTGAAGGATACCATTGGTGAGGAACCGCAATTCTTCCGTCCACCTTTTGGTTCGGGAAATGATGCACTGAAGGCTGCTGTGAAGAAAAATGGCATGTTATATATGACTTGGTCTAATGGTTCTCTCGATTGGGATAAAAGCACCAAAGACAACCCGGAAAAAGTCATCCAAAATGTACTCGATCAGTTAAATCCCGGAAGCAATATTTTGATGCATGAGTTGCCATGGACGGTTGAAGCATTGGATGAGTTGCTGACCAAGCTCGAAAAGAAAGGTTATTCCTTTGTTGATCCGCGTGCAATTGAATTGGAAGCTCGTTAAATTGTAATTTTGCGCATTAAAATAAAACAGCCTTGATCCAATGGATCAAGGCTGTTTCTCTGTGAGTGCTTTTTCCGCGGGCACTCTTAACGTGATGATATGCATCTCCGCAGGACAACTTAGTCGGAGAGGAAGATGATTTGTACCGTATCCTCTGCTAACAAGCATTTTGCCTTCTTGGTGAATGTCCTCCGGACTTCGCTTCAGGGAGTACCACCCGTTCGATACCGGACGATACGCTTTGCTCAGGAACACAGGTCCGAAAAATGGCAAAACCAATTGTCCGCCATGTGTATGACCACTTAAAATAAGATCTGCATTTTCTTCCAAGCGAAGGGCCTGCAAAGGATCATGGACGATAGCAATTTTGCAAAAACGGTTACCGATCTGCTGTAGTAATACATCGCCCTGTTTGGAACGATAGTCTATGCCGATCAGGCTCAATCTGTCGTTGCCCCTTTGCAGATATTCTACATTATCCTGCAGGAGCCTAACGTCCGATTCCCGAAGGATTCGCGCAAGTTGAGCGGTACCAGCCCTCTTGTCATGGTTGCCATACACCGTAAATGAAGGAGCAATGTTCGATAAAATTTTCATGTTATGTCTAACTAAAGACCATGAGATTCCTTTTTCCGCAACATCCCCACCGATGAGAACCCAGTCCACTTTGTTTTTAACGTTTGCCAGATCCTTCTGCTTCAGCTTGCGCTTGTGCGTGTCGGATACATACAAAATCATGGCCCCGTCAAAGGATGTTGGCAGATGAGGCACTTCCACCTCTTCTTCAATCATTTGATGAATATGGGCTTCACGCCACATATGAAAAAGTAGTGAAACTCCCATCAAAATGATTAAACCTGCGAGTAAAAGCATTACCACGGCAAGGGAAGGAACGTATTCAGAGCGGGTGCCCCTTCAACCCCCCACCAAACCAGACTAATCGTTAACATGACAAAAATAAAAATGAGTGAATTCACAAACCTCTTGCTCAATTTTAACCGACGTGAAGGATGTAATTCTGTCCGTGTAGGAAGCGAACCCGCTTCGGGGATCGATTCTTCCGTTGAATTTGGCGTTTTTTTGGAGCGTGATGGTGCCCTTTGAGGAAGTACTGGACTTTCCAGTTTTTCTGTATAGGGCTTGCGCTGTGATCTAGGTAAAGAAACGGAAGTAATTGGTGTAATTCCGCCAACCTCAGCTGCTGCTGCCGTTTCAGCAACGATGCTTACTTGAGAAGCCACCTGACGCTCGGATTTCTCTTTTTTATCCGATTGACGATGGCGCTGACTGCCATATGTCTTCATTCTACTTAATGGCTGATTCATGATCCCCTCCGAAAACGTATCGCTAATCCGGACACCAAATCAATAATAAAGTGACATAATATAGGTGCCCATAATGTGCCGGACTGCAAGTAAATCCAACCCAATCCATAACTTGAGACAAACACCCAGCCTGTTGGAATCCAGTGGCGCAAATAACGAATATGGATAACTGCAAATAAAATACTTGTCCAGTAAGGACCGATGGCATGTTGGATGGCTCCACGGAATAATAATTCCTCACACACAGCAACAATGGCTGCTATACATACAATGTGCCAGATCGGACGCCCACGGAACAACATCTCGTTAATTCCACCGTCATCCATGCTTTCCTGAGGTATAACATACGACAGTACCAAGTCCATAACAAGCATTATTCCTGCAAGACCAAGACCCCACCATATAAATTGGTAATTGTCAGGCCATGCGAGTACATCTAACAAGTTTCGTTTCTGCAATAAGATCCACACAACTCCGATAATCAGTGTCAGACCTTGTGTAAAGTATAGATTGATTAAAAGCAAACGCTCGGTAAGCTGTTGTGGCTCAGCCTTCTGAATCTTGAACTTGGGAAACTTGAATTTTTTCATCGGATGCGTCTGTCCTCTTGAGTTAAATTTGATGGATAACAATTACGTTGTCCAATCGGATAGTATACTAAATGATAGCCAAAAAACCAATTAGGTTCAAGGCCTGCCCCAAGTCCTGGTTATATGTCCGTGCCATTACTTCATTAAAGCAGTAAAATTCAGTTCACCAAACAGCTTACTTTCCATCTTCTTGTGGTAGGTATATTAACTATTGTATTACTTATGGTGACTCTGTTTATGTGTGAATCTAAAGACATCTGCAAAACATTTTAAAACATTTAAGCCTATTGACATGCTCATGTCAGCCATGATACATTATGAAAAAATTAGTCACGTTAAACACGATGATGGAAAAAAGACGTTGCTTCGTCTTACAGAGAGCCGATGGTAGGTGTGAATCGGTGGCAGGCAAATGGTCTTGAGCGCTCCTGAGTTATTGCATTGAAATTGGAGTAGGTGCAATCGGTTTAGACCCGTTATCCTCTTCGGTCTTCATTGACCGCTAAGACTGTCGTTGCGAAACGGCGGTGAATTAGGGTGGTACCACGACAACTCTCGTCCCTTATTGCGCAAGCAGTATGTGGATTGAGAGTTTTTTGATTTATTTTAAAGGATATCTGTGGGATCACTCTATTTGCTTCACCTTCCCCCTATGTTGCGACACCGCGTTGTTGGGCGGAAGAATCAACCTGGTTTTAAGGAATACCTCTTCGCTGAGGTCAGACCTTGACGATATAGATACACATACCTAAGGAGGAAGAAACCATGTACAAAGTGTTAGTGTCGGACCCAATCAGTGATCTGGGGATCCAGCAACTGGTGGATGCAAATGATGTTGTTGTTGAGAAGAAAACCGGTCTTAGTGAAGATGAACTTGTTGCCATTATTGGTGAATATGATGCCCTCTTGGTTCGCAGCCAGACTCGTGTTACAGATCGTATTATGACGGCTGGTACCAACCTTAAGGTGATCGGACGTGCAGGTGTTGGTGTAGATAACATTGATCTGGAAGCTGCTACACAGCGCGGTATCATCGTTATTAATGCACCTGATGGCAATACCATCACAACCTGTGAGCACACGTTTGCCATGATGATGGCATTGGCACGACACATTCCTCAGGCATATGCCAAGACTATTCAGGGTACGTGGGATCGTAAAACCTTCCTGGGTGTGGAATTAAGAAATAAAACGCTCGGTGTACTGGGTATGGGACGGATCGGTAGTGAAGTTGCCAAGCGCGCCAAAGCATTCGGAATGGACATTCTTGCTTACGACCCGTTCCTCACGGAGGAGCGTGCCGAGAAGCTGCAAGTGAAGCTGGCTAGTGTAGATGATATCATTCGCAATGCGGACTTCATGACCGTTCACACACCATTAACACCGGAAACACGGCACATGATTTCACGTCCACAATTCGAAGTGATGAAAAAAGGAATGCGTATCATCAACTGTGCTCGTGGTGGTGTAGTTGACGAGATGGCACTTGTCGAAGCCATTGATCAAGGTATTGTTGCTGGTGCAGCATTTGACGTATTCGAAAGCGAGCCGCCAGCCGCTGATCACCCGTTCCTGAATCACCCAAGCATTATCGTTACGCCTCACCTTGGTGCGTCCACAGTAGAAGCACAAGAGAACGTGGCTATCGATGTGTCGGAACAGGTGCTTCACATTTTGCGTAACGAACCATTTAAAAACGCAGTTAACATGCCGGCTGTTGCACCAACCGTGATGAACAAATTGCAGCCTTATTTCAAACTGGGTGAAACGTTGGGTAGTTTTGCAGCACAGATTACACAAAATGCAGTGCAGGAGATTCGTATCGACTATGCTGGTGAACTTTCTGAAGTAGATACTTCTCCTCTCACTCGTTACATTGTGAAAGGGATTCTCGCCAGACATTTGGGTGGGGAAGCCAACATCGTTAACTCCATGCATCTGGCCAAAATCCGTGATCTGAATGTGGTTGTAAGCCAAACCTCAACCACTAAAGGATTTACTAACCTGATTACCGTAACATTGGTTACAACTCAGGATGCTGAGGAACGTCGTGTAGCAGGTACATTGCTTGCAGGTTATGGAGAACGTATTGTTCGTCTGGACAAATTCCCGGTAGATATCGCTCCGGAAAGTCATCAAATTTTGATCTCCCACAACGATAAACCAGGTATTATCGGACGTGTAGGAACCCTGCTTGGACAAAACGATGTCAACATCGCATCCATGCAGGTTGGACGTAAAATTATTGGTGGTGCAGCGATCATGATTCTGACCGTAGATAAAGCTGTTCCAAAAGATGTGCTTGTGCAGCTTGCTGCGTTGCCTGAAATCAATACTGCTGTTGAAATTGTTCTGGAATAATCAAATATATTTCTATATGTAAAAGGAAAGACGGGACCCTAGTGGTTCCCGTCTTTTTTGTCGTAAGGAATTGTATGACTGTACCCGCTGAAATATCGGTGATGAAGATTGCAAACAAAATATTTTTGGAATTGGAAAAGGGGTGCCCATCACCCCCATATGAACTCCGCTTCTTTTGGTCAATGGAAGTATTCTTAATACGTAATCGAACTATTAACTTAACTGAATAATGTTTAGTGTAGACCCCGGAGGAGACAGAACGGCTGCGCCAACAAGCCCGAATAATTGTAACTGTATTGTTGAACCAGCGGTAACGGTAACCATAAAGTCAGACTGCAGCTGACTGAGAGAAATTACTGGAGATACTACACTCGCTGGAATAGCTGTACCGTTAAGTAAAACCCGAGATTGGATAGCAAGTGCAGCTGTCAGATTTATTTTGTATGAGATATAGTAACGACCTGCATTGGTCAGTGTGAAGGTGTCATTTGTCCCATTGACGGTTATACCTGTGCCAATATTTTGGTTATTCGGTAATGGAACGAGCGTACCACCCAATATTACAACAATCGTACCATTAGTGTTCTCAGCAAAAGCCGAGTTAGATGTTACAGATGTTCCGGTTGCACCGGTTGCTCCAGTAACTCCTGTACTTCCGGTTACGCCGACTCCCGTTGCTCCCGTTATACCTGTGGCTCCCGTTACACCTGTGGTTCCCGTTCCTCCAGTCGCACCAGTTGCTCCGGTACTTCCTGTTATGCCGACTCCCGTGGCTCCGGTTATACCTGTCGCTCCGGTTCCTCCAGTCGCACCAGTTGCCCCGGTACTTCCCGTTACGCCGACTCCCGTGGCTCCCGTTATACCTGTGGCTCCGGTTTCCCCCGTCGCACCAGTTGCCCCGGTGCTCCCCGTTACGCTGATTCCCGTTGCTCCCGTTATACCTGTCGCTCCGGTTTCCCCCGTAACACCAGTTGCTCCGGTACTTCCCGTTACGCCGACTCCCGTGGCTCCCGTTATACCTGTGGCTCCGGTTTCACCAGTGACACCAGAAACTCCGGTACTTCCTGTTACGCCGACTCCTGTGGCTCCTGTTATACCTGTGACTCCTGTTCCACCCGTGACACCAGTTGCTCCGGTACTTCCCGTTACGCCTACTCCCGTTGCACCGGTTATACCTGTGACTCCGGTCTCCCCCGTGACACCAGTTGCTCCGGTACTTCCGGTTATGCCGACTCCCGTTGCTCCTGTCACACCTGTTACGCTTACTCCCGTTGCGCCAGTCAATCCCGTTACGCCTGTTGCTCCTGTTTCACCTGTAGCACCAGTACTACCTGTTACACTTACTCCTGTGGCTCCTGTGATCCCCGTCGCACCAGTCAACCCTGCAACACCAGTCGCTCCTGTTTCACCAGTTGCCCCGGTTCCTCCAGTTACTCCTGTTGATCCTGTTACGCTTAGTCCCGTGGCTCCTGTAATTCCCGTCGCCCCAGTCAACCCTGTAACACCAGTCGCTCCTGTTTCACCAGTTGCCCCGGTTCCTCCAGTTACTCCTGTTGATCCTGTTACGCTTAGTCCCGTGGCTCCTGTAATTCCCGTCGCCCCGGTCAACCCTGCAACACCGGTCGCTCCTGTTTCACCAGTTACTCCGGTTGATCCCGTTACGCTTAATCCCGTGGCTCCTGTAATTCCCGTCGCCCCGGTTAACCCTGTAAGACCTGTCGCTCCTGTTTCACCAGTTGCCCCGGTTCCTCCAGTTACTCCTGTTGATCCCGTTACGCTTAGTCCCGTGGCTCCTGTAATTCCCGTCGCCCCGGTCAACCCTGCAACACCGGTCGCTCCTGTTTCACCAGTTGCCCCGGTTCCTCCAGTTACTCCTGTTGATCCCGTTACGCTTAGTCCCGTGGCTCCTGTAATTCCTGTCGCCCCGGTTAACCCTGTAAGACCAGTCGTTCCTGTTTCACCAGTACTTCCCGTTACTCCAACTCCAGTTGCACCCGTCACACCTGTCGCTCCTGCGCCCGCAAGCAATGTGTAATCCGGTGAAGTCCCCGGCGTTCCGGTTGGTGATGCCACATTCGCAATATACGTACTGCCGTTGAACGTTACAACCTGACCAGCTGGATATGTCGGGGCTACAGCTGGATCGAATGGCACGATACCACTTAAACCTACGCCTGTCGCTCCTGTTACGCCGGATGCTCCGGTGCTTCCTGTTACTCCAACACCAGTTGCACCCGTCACACCTGTCGCTCCTGCGCCCGCAAGCAATGTGTAATCCGGTGAAGTCCCCGGCGTTCCGGTTGGCGATGCCACATTTGCAATATACGTATTACCGTTAAACGTTACAACTTGACCCGCTGGATACGTTGGGGCTACAGCTGGATCAAATGGTACAATGCCACTTAAACCTACACCTGTCGCTCCCGTGACCCCTGATGCCCCTGTCACTCCGGTACTTCCCGTTACTCCAACGCCAGTTGCACCGGTCACACCCGTTGCTCCAGCGCCAGCAAGCAACGTGTAATCCGGCGATGTGCCCGGCGTTCCCGTTGGTGAGGCCACATTCGCAATATACGTACTACTGTTGAACGTTACAACCTGACCCGCTGGATATGTCGGGGCTACGGCTGGATCAAATGGTACAATGCCACTCAAACCTACGCCTGTCGCTCCTGTTTCACCAGTTGCCCCAGTTCCTCCAGTTACTCCTGTTGATCCCGTTACGCTTAATCCCGTGGCTCCTGTAATTCCCGTCGCCCCAGTCAACCCTGTAAGACCAGTCGCTCCTGTCACTCCGGTACTTCCCGTTACTCCAACACCAGTTGCACCCGTCACACCTGTTGCTCCTGCGCCAGCAAGCAACGTGTAATCTGGTGAAGTCCCCGGAGTTCCGGTTGGTGACGCCACATTCGCAATATACGTACTGCCGTTGAACGTTACAACCTGACCGGCTGGATACGTCGGGGCTACCGCTGGATCGAATGGCACGATACCACTTAAACCTACGCCTGTCGCTCCTGTTACGCCCGATGCTCCTGTAGCTCCGGTACTTCCCGTTCCACCAATGCCGGTTGCTCCTGTAACTCCCGTTGCTCCTGCGCCCGCAAGCAATGTGTAATCCGGTGAAGTCCCCGGAGTTCCGGTTGGTGACGCCACATTCGCGATATACGTACTGCCGTTGAACGTTACAACTTGACCCGCTGGATACGTTGGGGCTACGGCTGGATCAAATGGCACTAGGCCTGTCAATCCCGCCCCGGTTGCTCCTGTGGCTCCTGTAGGTCCTGCACCTGCAAGCAATGTATAATCTGGCGAACTTCCTGGCGTACCCGTTGGCGAAGCGACATTTGTAATGTAAGTACTGCCACCAAACGTGACGATCTGTCCAGCTGGATATGTTGGTGCTAATGCGGGATCGAATGGCACGATGCCACTTAATCCTGCACCTGTGGCTCCAGTTGCACCAGTCGCCCCCGCAGCAGCGATTAATGTGTAATCCGATGAAGATCCTGGTGTTCCTAGAGGACCAGCTACACTCGTAATGTAAGTACTACCGTTATACGTAATGACTTGACCTGCTGGATAACCCGGGGCGAGCGCTGGATTAAATGCCACGGCTCCTGTCAAACCAGCTCCGGTTGCTCCCGTTACTCCAGTCGTTCCTCCCGACAGCAAAAGAGTGTAGTCTGGAGAACTTCCGGGTGTACCCAAAGGACCATTTACATTGGCAACATAAAGACTACCCTCGTAGCTAACTACTTGGCCTTGAGCATAAGTTGGTCCCAGTGCAGGATCAAATGCAGTAATATTGTTCAAACCCACACCTGGTGCTCCTGCCGGACCCTGTGCTCCCTGTGCTCCCTGTGGACCAACTGGGCCAACCGGTCCTACTGGTCCAAGTCCTCCCGGTGTGCCAGTAGCCCCTTTCACCCCAGGGACTCCTGGGACACCTGGTACCCCCGGGACTCCTGGCACTCCCTGTGGGCCGGCTGGTCCGGTAATCCCTCCAGTTCCAAGAGTTGTCGTCGCACGGCTTAGCGATATGGAGATCGATCGAATTAATCCCACAAGTTTATCTTTTTCTGCAGGAGGTACTTCCAGAAGCAGCGTCACACTTAACAAGTCATCCAGTAAGTTTTGCAAGTTACCTGCGAGATTAATAAGAGGAACAGGGACAACCTCTGAACCTGCAATCGTTAATTCCAATACGGCTTGTAATTCAGCCTTTACTCCGGCACGAAATCCGGATTGATTTACAAAAGTAAGTAACTGGCGTAATCCATTCTGTAATGACAGTATATTGGCTGAAGTCGGCTGACTAATTGCAGCAGGAATAGCCACAGCCAAAGAACGCAGTATGGATTCAAACTGCTCCAGTTCGCTTGTGGTTATTGGAATAAACGGAGAGCCTGCTCTAAAAGATCTGCCTTCCAGGAAAGCTTTAATATTGACCCTTTTTCGATCATCGGACATGCTTAACTCAATCCTCCTCTATCTTGCTTGCTTTTCAAGCTTATGTCACATAGGAAGGAAAATTATCTTGGACACTCTTTTTAGTCAAAAAAAGACCATTCTTGTTCCACGTTGAACAAGATTAAACGGTAGTCTTCAACAAAAAAACACCCTCCATAAGAGGGTGTTTCCGCACTTTTTGTATGAAATTCAGGCTATTTCGATGAATCCAAAGGAAATTGCAAAATAAACTCTGTTCCTTCGCCAAGCACACTATTGACGGTAATCATGCCTTGATGCGCATCAACAATATTTTTCACAATCGCTAAACCAAGCCCCGTACCTGCACTTTCTCCCCGAACACGAGCCTTGTCAGCTTTGTAGAATCGTTCGAAAATAAATGGCAAGTCGGATGAAGGGATACCTACTCCCTGATCCTTCACAGAAACTCTAACAAATGGAGCACGAAGATAAGTGACGCGCTCGGCTGAGATCATAACATTTTTGCCAGTAGGTGTATGTCTGAACGCATTATCCAGCAGATTCGTAAATACTTGCTCAAGTCGATCCTCATCTGCCTGTTGAAGTTCAATGGTTGGTTGTTCGAACTTAAATTGCAGTTGAATTCCCTGTTCTTTTGAACGCACAGAGAACTTCCGATATACACGTTCAAGTAGTTCTCCGAGGTCAACTTCCTTCATCACCATGTCCGTGTGTCCAGCTTCCATCCGCGCAAGATCAAGCAAGTCTTTAACCAATCTGCCCATCCGTAGAGACTCATCATGAATGACTTGGATCAGTTCTTCGCTCTCTTCCGGTGAGGTTGCCATACCGTCCAAAAGGGCTTCACTGTAGCCTTGCATCATGGATAGCGGAGTTCGTATCTCATGAGATACGTTAGCCACGAAATCACGCCGCATTTTCTCCAGACGCACTTCTTCTGTTACATCTCTTAAAACAGCCACAGCCCCTCTGACAACACTGTCAGCGTACAACGGTGCCATCTGAACAGACCAGACACCTTGCTGTACGTGAACATTGGAGTTCTGGTCCCCGCCTTGCTCCATCACCATTCTGAACAAAGGAAGAAGGGGCTCAGGTACATCCCGCGAAGTCTTGTCAGACTGCTCGGATTCTTGTCCTTCGTCCATTTTCGCCCAATCGAGATCATACCATGTCTGCATGATCTTCTCTCCAGGCGGATTCGTCAGAATAACTTTGCCTTCACCATCAAATGTAACAACAGCATCAGTCATGCTGCGAAGCACACTCGCCAAATGTTCCTTCTCATGGTTAAGGTTTCGAATATTATCTTCCAGTTGGGCAGCCATATGATTAAATGTGTTGGCAAGTTCACCAATCTCATCACTCGTTACCAGGGAGAGACGTGTTCCGTAGTTCCCTTTGCGAATCGCATTGGCTGCCTGAATCAATTGCTGCATAGGCTGCGTTATTTTGGTGAATAGAAACAATGCAAAAAACGTGGTTAAACTGAATCCGATAATACAGATATAGGTGAACAACCGCTTAATATCTCTGGATTCGGATTCTGCAAAGTTCGTATCAATGTAGGGCAGCAAAAAGAGACCCAGCGCTATAAGTACACAACCCACAAGGCAGATAATAGTGATCCATAACTTCCCGACCAGTGATCTCCAGAAACTAAAACTACTTCGGTACTTCCAGTTTATAACCCACACCCCACACCGTCGTAATCATGGCCGCCGATTCAGGCGATACCTTGTTAAGTTTCTCGCGAAGACGCTTCACGTGCGTATCCACGGTACGAAGATCGCCAAAGAATTCGTAATTCCATACATCTTTGAGCAATTCTTCTCTGGAGAAAACTTTGTCGGGAGATGTTGCCAGGTAGTGCAGCAATTCATATTCTTTTGGTGTAAGACTAATCTCTTCGCCACCCGCGGTTACCCGGTGGGCATCATGCTCAATAACCAGATGCGGGAACACGATGTTGTTACTCGAATTGCTCTCCTTGGAGAGATAAGCTGTCGCGGAAGCTCGACGCAAAATCGCTTTGACACGATAAATCACTTCACGCGGGCTGAATGGTTTTACAACATAATCATCAGCGCCAACTTCGAAGCCTTGAACCCGGTTAATCTCTTCACCTTTTGCAGTGAGCATCAAAACCGGCGTTGATTTCACCTGACGAAGACGGGTACACACTTCAACTCCATCCATACCCGGCAACATCACATCAAGCAAAATCAGACCGTAGTCCCCTGCTGTTGCTTTACGCAGCGCAGTTTCCCCATCCTCAGCTTCATCGATTTCATAACCTTCTTTTTCAAGATACATTTTCAAAAGCCTGCGGATTCTCTCTTCGTCATCCACGACCAGTATTCGATTCTCATGTTCAGCCATGCCTCTCCAGCCCCTTTGCAATAACTCCTCATCACTTCTATTATGTTCGATCTGGCGAACAATATTTGAATACCCTTCAATAAAAAGGTACATTTGTGTTTCCCGCTTCTAAACTCAACCTTTGCAATACGAGTCTGTCCTAGTCAGCTCCAGCATAAGAATGTAATCCGGCAATGATCAGATTCACTCCAACCAGCGTAAACATAACCACCAGGAAGCCAAGAACTGCAAGCCATGCAGACTTCTGACCTTGCCAACCTCTGGATAAACGCAAATGCAGATACACACTATAATATAGCCATGTAATCAATGCCCACACCTCTTTGGGGTCCCAACCCCAAAAGCGACTCCAGGCAATCTGAGCCCAGATCATGGCAAAAATTAATGCTCCCAGCGTAAATATCGGAAAACCAATGGCAATCGCGCGATAACTTATCTCATCCAGATCATCAGCATCGATTCCATCCATCATTGGCTGTAACGCTTGTCCAAGTGGTCTGCGCACAAGAAGTCGTACAATTCCATACAGGATCAGACCTACAATAAGTGACCAAACCACCGTATTCAGCTTGCGCCCGGCATTTACCCCGTTCATCCAGGAAGGCGTCTCAAGTAAAGGTTTTTTCATGCCAAGAAACGGTGTCATGCTCTCCACTTCGCTATTATATGGTGCAAAAATCGGAGGCATGCGATAAATCACTTTCTCTATTGTACTATTTTCCTGTACCTCTGTGTCAATGCTGACCGTTTTCTGTACAAAAACCGCCTCGTAACCAGCTGTACGAAAGGCAAATACCGTTCCTATGAATCCGATGACTACAACGATCGTAACTAGGGTGAATTCAACCCATCCTCGTTGACGTCTTGAAGACTTGTCTTTACCACTGAAATCAACAGTACGGAGCAAATACATGAACCCTGCGGCAAAACCCACGGCGAAGAATGCTTCACCAAGCGCGGCCAACGTCACGTGAATTTTCAGCCAGATGGACTGAAGCGCCGGGATTAATGGCTGTACCTCCTGAGGAAATACAGCGGCATACGCCATAATAATAATGGTAAGTGGTAACGCAAACAAACCCAGTAATGACTTGCGGTATATGGCATATACAACAATAAATGCAACCATAATCATCATGGACAGAAAAGACATGAACTCATACATGTTACTAACCGGGATATGTCCTGCCCCAGCCCATCGGGTTACAAAAAATACGAAATGCGCCGCCAAGGCGACAGTCGAAGCGATGAAAGCTCTTTTACCCCAGCGATTCATATGGTCCAGAGGATCACGATTACTCCATTTTTTGCCCATGACCGCGACAGCATATAACAAGAATGCAGCACAATAGAGAAAGAAAGATACGATAAATGCGTCGCTGCTGAAATCCAATAAATTCATGCCTGGTTCCCCCCGTTATCCAACGACTTCTCTTCCACTTCCAGATTCATCTGTTTCAAGACGGCCGCAACTTCACGCCTGAAGCCAAACCAGTTTTTGTTGGTATGTCCACCCAAGGTGAGCTGTTTATCATCAAAACGAATCCAGATGCGGCGATGATGCCAATAAAAACCCATGACCAAACCCAACATAACAATACCGGCTCCTACCCAGACAAAAGGCATTGCCTTATCCACTCTTATATTGAGATAACTTACGGACTGAATAATATCGACCTTGTCCATGCTGTCTACTTCCAGCTGTAAAGGAATCTCAGCTCCAATCAGCTGTTGGTTAATTGCATCCTGTTGAAACCGTTGTTTATCAATCTGCTTCGCAAAGTACAGATATTGTATCCCCTCTTCGGGCAGATCCGGTCCCTTGATGAGAAAGAGAAAAGCAGGTGCATTAGGTGAAGGCGATTTTGATTTGGGCTGACCATTCTCATCTAATCCAAAGTCCATAAACTTTTCTTTTACGGTAAGCTTATAAGGACCAGCTTCAAATGTTCTTTGGGTATCTACCATATCGATCTTAATTGGCCCATATACTTCACCCGTCTCTGTATTGACCAGATCAGGCGTTACGGAACGAATGGTGGGTGTTAGATCATAATCAAACTGATATGCTTTCAGACCGTTATAATTCAATGGATGATTCACGCGTACATCATGTCTGGCTACCTCAGCTAACTGAGGTTTCTTCGAGAGATCCGAACAATCTGCTGTACATTCATACAAAACAACTTTTGTTTCGAACAGTTTTGGAACGGTCTTGTTCAGGTTACGGAATTGCTCGGGTACTTCTTCCTCACTGTAGAATTCAACATTAAACTGTTCATTTTGCAGATACATCGATGTATTCGGGATCTTTTTGATCTCCCCTTCAGGAAAAGCAACGTGCTCGTCCAGATTCAGACCAGGAAGTCCTCGTGCGAGTACCGCCAGCAAAAATATAATGAGTCCAATATGGATGACATATGGGCCCCATCGACTGAATCGTTGTTTCTCGGCGAGTAATGCATCCCCCTGGGTGTGCACACGGTATCCTTTCTTTTTCAACGGCGTAACCGCTTTCTTAATCCAGTCTTCTGGTGCCTCTTCGATGGTACCTTGGTACACGAGACGCTGTCTTGTCAAAAATTGCGTATGCTTACGTATTCTCTGTTTATTCAGTGCTTTGTAGAGCGGTAGGACGCGATCCAGACTGCATATCACCAATGATGCCCCAATCAGCACCAGCAGTAGAATAAACCACCAGGATTCATATGTATGGGATAAACCCAACAGATAATAGATATGACCCAACTGACCGTATGTTTCTTTGTAGTACACGGAGGGATCGATATTCAGAAATGTACTTTCTTGCGGATAGATCGTGCCAAGCATAGAACCTACAAGCGTAAAAACAATCATATAGACGGCAATTTTAACGGAAGAAAAAAAGTTCCATATGCGGTCAATGATATTAGGATTACTACGCTGTGAACGGCGCGCCATGCCATCATAACGCATTTCCAGCACTTCATCCGATTTAGCTTCAGACTCCAGCAGCGGTTTCCCACATGCTTCACATAGTACAGTGCCTACCGGATTCTGGTGTCCGCACTCACATTTGGTATTTTGGAACACGAATAGACCTCCTGTCAGGGCTGCTTCGCCAGTTGCGAAATTTGAGCGTCAAGTGTGTCCAAATCAAGTTGCCCGATATGAATGGTAGAGATTTTGCCCGTGTCGGATACAAAAAATGTCGTTGGCATGGGAGAGATCCCAAAATCACGAACCGAGTTTTTGTCCCGGTCAAGCATGATTGGAAACGTAACGCCAACCTGCCGTACAAAATTATCCACGGTCATCTGGTCTTCTCCAACATTAATCCCGACAAATTGTACTCCCTGGTCCTTCCATTTGTCAGCTTGCGCCTGAAGTGCAGGCATTTCTTTAACACAAGGTTCACACCATGTGCCCCAGAAATTGATCACCATCGCTTTTCCTTTGTACTCATCAGACGTATGAACTTGACCATCCAGGCCCAGCAGTTCAAAAGAAGGAGATTTGTCCCCTTCCTTTGGCTTGCCATTCGAGCCGGATACCGATGTGGTAATCGCATATCCGCCCAACACCAGGATCAATAACAAAATGACGATTTGCACCGTTCTTCTTGATTTCCCCATGTGCTGCTCCCCTTTTAAGTGACTGTAGCATTCGCATCTTATTGGTATAAGACAACTGTGAACATCCTATGAACAATTATAGCGAATTTCGTCACAAAACTGCGGCGGTTTTATGAAAATTATGTGTCCTCACATTACCTTTTTTTCATTTTTTTGGCTGGCTCTGATTGTGCGAGGGTAATCAGGTTGTTGACTTCCTCTTTGGTCAGATGACGTGTCAGACCACGTTTCAGGTTTTGTAGCAAAATACCACCAAACGAAATCCGTTTCAGGCGGGTTACTGGATGGTTGATTGCCTCGAACATACGTCTAACCTGACGGTTACGTCCTTCATAGATCGTAATGGAAATGACCGACTCATTAGCCGCTGTATCCACATCTTTGTACTCTACCTCTGCAGGAGCAGTCATGCCGTCATCCAGCATAATGCCTGTCTTTAATTTCTCCAAAGCTGTACCATGTGGCACACCTTTAACCGTTGCATGATACGTTTTGGGTACGTGATGCTTAGGATGCGTCAGCAAATGTGCAAACTCACCATCATTGGTAAGGATCAATAAGCCCTCTGTGTCATAATCCAGACGACCTACAGGATATACGCGTTCCTTGACACCTTTCAGGTAGTCGGATACAATTTTCCGACCTTCCGGGTCAGATGCACTTGTGATTACGCCTTTTGGCTTGTTCAACATCAAGTACACTTTTTTCTCACTGCGGATCGGTTTTCCATTAACCGTAATCATATCCTCTTCGGGGTTCGCTTTTGTACCCAGTTCGGTTACGACCTCCCCGTTAACTTCTACTTTGCCGGACAGGATTAGTTCCTCGCTCTTGCGGCGGGATGCAATGCCTGCCTGTGCGATAATTTTTTGTAATCTTTCCATGTTTGTCATGTCACCTCACACTAATGATACCCATCACGCAAGGAAATCACAAGGATAATCCAAGGATTTTGTAAACTGGCGACACGAATATGCATTTTAGACTACCTTCCCCTTGGAGATTTCCGCAAAAAAAAGCCTACCTTTACACGACCTGTTAAACACAGATGGAGTAAAGATAAGCCTTTTCCTCAAATCATTTAATTGGAAACTTTGCCGGCAACTGCAACCTGTTTTTTGGCAGGTGTGGTACTCTCTTTAATGAAAGTCTGCAATGTCTTGGAAGTAATATAATAGGTACGTCCACCGTACACAAATGTCATCATACCAATGACCCGGTTGTTCTGATCCAGAACAGGGCCACCTGAATTACCTTGGGCCATGGATTTCACAATACTGCCGATTCCCTTTTTACCTGGAACGTCCGAAGCTTGGGAACTAAACACTCTGCTTTTGGCTATCGTATTGAAGGTTGAAGGAAAATCTTCATCCAGGATGACAAGATCACCAGCAGGATTTTTGGGGAATCCAATGGTATAGACGACCTGGTTATCCCTTGCGTTTGTAAATGTGACCGGTTGGGCGTCTATCTCCTTGTCCAGCTTCAGTAGTGCCATGTCTGTCACCGGATCTGTCTTAATAATCTTTGCCTTTACAGGCTTACCCAAGGAACCCGGACTCGCAACAGTCAGTGTACCTTCATCACCATCAGACAGTTCAGCAAAACTCTGAACGACATGATAATTCGTGAGCACTTCATCCTTTGAGATCAATATTGAGGTACCAACATCATAATATACCATATCGGGTTCATCCTGCTTGACCAAACGTACATTCACGACTGGAAAAGAATCCGCTGTGACTGCCATTTGTGCACGCAGCTGTTTATCGAAGTAACCTGTAAAATGTATCGTCTGAACGGCTTGAGCTGCCGCCAGCCCCGTTGACCCTGCGAGCATTGCAATAGCAAGCACGCCTGACATTCCGACACGGAGCATTCGTTTCCAACTCTTCTGCATGTCTCACTCTCCTCCGCTATTATTCTAGCATATCTAATATATCGGAAGGAAAGGAGATATCTTTTAACCAAAAACCAGCAAACAAATGGCGAGCGCAGCAATAAAACCAACGACATCGGAAAACAACCCTACTTTGAGTGCATATCGACCGTTACGTATGCCTACAGCCCCAAAATAAACAGTCAGCACATATAACGTGGTGTCTGTACTCCCCTGAATCGTAGATGCCATACGTCCAATCATGGAGTCAGGGCCATGGGTTTTGATCAGATCGGTTGTAAACGCCAGAGAGCCTGTCCCCGTTAAAGGACGCAGTATTCCGAGTGGTAACACTTCGCCCGGAACACCCATCCAGGACACCAGCGGAGCAAACAGACTAATCACAAAATCCAGTGCACCCGAGGCACGAAATACGCTGATTGCGACCATCATGCCCACGAGATGTGGAATAATACTGATTGCAGTGGAGAAACCATCCTTGGCCCCATCAACAAAGGATTCGTAAACCGGGACCTTTTTGGTAAACGCATATAATGGAACAAACGCGATAATAACCGGGATGGCCCAGACGGAAATCCAGTTGATGAAGGTTAACAAAGGTGCTCATCCTTTCATGCCGGGATTGCCACTTTTCTGTATGCGCGGCGGTTTGTGTAAAGCCCTGTTTCGATACCAGCGATCGGCGATTATAGCAGCAAGTGTAGCGATAATGGTAGCCATCAATGTTGTTCCCACAATCTCTGTTGCATTGGCGGAATGATAGTTTAAGCGGATGGCGATCAGCGTTGTCGGAATAATGGTAATGCTAGCCGTATTCAGAGCCAGTAAGGTGCACATCGCAGGAGAAGCGGTTTGTTTGTCCGGATTAAGCTCCTGCAGCTGTTGCATGGCTTTGATTCCCATCGGTGTAGCCGCATTTCCTAGTCCCAGCAAATTGGCACTCATATTGGAGAGAATATAACCCATTGCCGGATGATTTTTGGGCACATCGGGGAACAGGAAGCCCACAACCGGACCGAGCAGCTTGGCAATCCGAGCCAGGAGACCCGCATCTTCAGCCATTTTCATCATGCCCATCCAGAACACAAGCACACTAATCAGTCCAAAACAGACCGTGACTCCCGTTGCCGCCCCATCAAAAGCGGCTTGCGTGACCACTTCGATATTGCCGTTGACGGCTGCAAAAACAAATCCGATTAAAATCATGAGCAGCCAAATTAGATTAATCATGGATTATATCCTCCCTTCAATGGCGATTTAGCTAAGGAGACAACAGATGGCTTAACACGGCGCGCCATGTAGATGCCCAGGAAGAGACATCACCGATTCCACCCAGCGTTTCATCTTCTGTCTTCGGTTCAGGAGGAATATAACTGCCTTTGCGATACACGGGAATTGAGCCAACAAGTTTGCCGTCAAGCTGCATATCAATGCGACCTGCCAATCCAAACGAAAGATCTGTCGCTTTTTTCTTGTCTTCCTTTTCTGACTGTCCTCTATTTTCGTGTAGTATCAATTTCTTGGTCAATGAACTTTTCTCACTCTCAGCCAGTGGGTACCAAAATCCCCGGCCCGTAACGACATCTGTATTTTGCACAGGCTGTTCTTGCTTGGCGACCTCTACTAACGGGAAGTACTCAAAACCGAAATCTAACATCCGAGCATGATCGTTCCAATCGTTTCCGTCGTTCAGCGTTACTGCGGCGAGCTGCTGTCCGTTACGTGTAGCGGAACTGACCAAACATCTGAAAGCTTTTTTTGTGTAGCCGGTTTTCACTCCATCCGCACCTTCATACATCCGCAACATTTTATTTTTATTGTGCCAAGAGTATTCCCAGCTTTCATTGGGGTTCGGTGCGGATTTGTCCTCCGTGGCTACGATGCGTTTGAACACCGGATTGTGCAATGCATATGCCGTTAATCGTGCCAAGTCGTTAGCTGTTGAATAGTGACCTTCTGCATCCAGTCCATGAGGGTTCATAAAATGAGAATGCGTCAGACCGATTTGCTCCGCCTTTTTGTTCATTAACAGGACAAAGCCTTCTTCCGATCCACCGACATGTTCTGCGATCGCAGAGGCCGCGTCATTGCCTGAACGGAGCATGAGCCCGTACAACATGTTTTCAAGCGTCATCTCTTCACCTAACTTGAGATAGAGAGAAGATCCTTCTTTGGCAAAAGCCGAGGGAGACACTTTCACTTTATCATCCAGCTTGCTGTGTTCGATCGCTACGATCGCTGTCATGATTTTGGTCAAGCTGGCAATTCGCAGTTCTTTATCCCCATCCTTGCTGTATAAGATCCGGCCTGATGTGACATCAATGAGAGCAGCGCTTTGCGCATGAGTAGACGGACCTTGAATCGTTGCCTGGGCTTGAGTAGCCCCAAATGAAGACAGCAAGAAGACAGGGATAAGCATGCATGCAATGACTTTCGTTATTTTTCGCATCAATTCATTCCTCCGGGTCACTTGGAATCTTGTACTATCTTATGTCCAGACAACTTGGAGTATGTCCCATCGGGCAAAAACAGCAAAAATCCCTCACGCTTGGATGCGGGAGGGACGTTATGTATGAGGCGTTATATAAGATATCAAGGGCTTAGACGACAATCAAGCCTGATCCTTTTTATCCAGCATTTTAGCTACTTTTCGCATAATTCTAGAGACTCTCATCTGGCTAATGTCTTCCATATCTGCGGTCTGAGTTTGATTAAATCCTTCAACACGATGCTTCAGTACAGTCACTTCTTTCTCACTAAGCTTGCGCTTGACCGAATCAATAACCGCATCAACGTATAACTTGTCCAAAATATCTTCTTCAATATTCTCCCCGCTATAGATGGTATCCATCAACGTCACGGATTGAGTTTGTTGATCATCAGCACCTACAGGCTCATCCAGGTATTTCACACCTTTACCCACTTGAAGTGCTTTATTGATCTTCTCTTCTTCCTCATCAAGCAACAATGCGATTTCATGTGCTGGTGGGAGGTAGCCCATATCGTGCTCAAGTCGATTGATTCGGTTAATTAATTCCGTAGCTGTGCGAGTTGGACGAATAATGCTTGCGCTATCTCTCAGAAAACATCTGATTTCTCTGACAATGGCAGTAACACTGAACGAACTGAATTTTACGCCACGCCCCGTATCAAATGCTTTAACCGCTTTGATGAATCCCAGACGGCCCAGTTGAAGAATATCATCCTTCTCCACACAATGATTCTTAGTAATCATTTCAGGTTTTCCAATATACTTATGAACGGAATGCCATATCAGGTTCTCATTGACCAGAATACAATCCCCGAGGAAATGCTCATCGAGCTTACAACGTTCAATATTCTCTACGTCATCCATTGTGTAATACTTCTTGTCTGCCTGCAAATTCGTGCTAATATGTTCTGGAAATTTTCCCATTTGGATCTCCCTATGTAAAATTGATAAACGATCTTATAGTATTCAAATTCTATTGTTAAATGATGTTTATTGACCTTTTTTGATTATTCCAAGCATCTTGTTATGATGTTCCTTCACTTGATTGTAGTACCAGGGGCGAGCCTTTCCCTTATCTACATTGCCCTCCCCCTGATTGTACGCAATGGTTGCCGTACGAAGATTTCCGTCGTACTTATCCATAAGATATTCCAAGTATATAATGCTTGTCCTGATATTCGTTTCAGGCTGATGTAGCTCCTGTTTACTCACTCCATACGATTTCGCTGTGCTAGGAAGAATCTGAAGTAAACCAACCGCTCCATGGGATGATACACTTTCCTCTAACATCCTGCTCTCTTGCCACATCATAGCCAGAATCCAGACGGAATCGATATCCGTATCCTTCGAATATTGAACTACCCACCTCACATACTTCAGCAGCTTTGCCTGGCTCACTGTTTTCTCATGGTGGAGTTCTATATACTGTTCAAGCATATCCGTCATTTGTATGTGCGCAGGAGCAACCGATTTAACTTGTTTTTGTTGTTTTTGTTGTTTTTGTTGTTTTTGTTGTTTTTGTTGTTTTTCTTGCTTCATTAGTTTTATTGGCTTTACCTGCTCTGCTTCCGTTGCTTGGTATTGTGAAGCTAATACCACCACCGCAACAACAATACCTATTACTCTTTCTAAAGTAAGCAACAGATTCGCCCACCTCCTTACTGAAAGCTCTATATTATAGAAGGAATAATCTCATACATACGTTAGGATTGGTCTTGTTCACTTGGCTGATATACAATGATTGCTGCAAATTCCAACGTGTTACTGGATGGATCAACGGTGGAGGTAAACTCCAGTCCGGTAACGAACGTGTGTGGTTTGGATAACATCCATGCGTTGATTAATTCTTCCACACCTGTATCGCTAGCGGACACAAACGTTTTTACAGCTAAATCCGAGGCGTAGTTTAACACCTTCATTGCTCTTCACCAGATGAGTCTTGTTCCTCTTCCTTTTTCTCTTCAATGAGTTGATTAAACTCCTCTTCGGTCAGTTCATGAATCTCCAATTCGTAAGCACTTGTCAGAATGTACCCCATACCATCCGTTAAATGAACGTTATAAAATGTTTGTAGTTCTTCATGGAAGGTACCCTCTTCGTAGTTGAATCCAATAATGGCTTTTTCGTAACCAGCTACACGACCAGCAAACCATACGTTCGCTTTTGTTGTTGCGCCAGTTGGCGTCTGGATTTCATGCATATTGGTCGGCGCGTGGATATACTTTCCAATCATACTGGATACGATTTCTTCCGTTAATTTATCATCTTTTGCTTTGATCATATGTGTCATTGAATTATTCCTCCATTAGTTAAAGTCTCGCGAATATGCTTGCCCTTACATTCTCTATACGTGTTATCGGAGCGGCAGTTAAATTGGAGCCGCAGATGAAGGATTGGTTCCGCTGCTTAGGACCATATAGTTCGTCCGCATATGGTGTACAGCCACGTCCAGATCAGCCACTCGTTTGGAGACAAAATCTTCGATGACAGGCTCCAATGGCCTGAAACCTACACTCAAGATCGGTTTTTTATGTATATAAGCATGATGCATGATCACAATATCAGTAGAGGTCAAATGATCCATTTCCAGATTAACCAAGACAGCATCAGCCTGTAACACTACTTTCTCAATGATCAAGGCATACTCCCTGTTGCTTAAATCAGAAGCTGTCGAAGAATCATGACTTGCCCAAGCGATATCCGAATACCCCTCTAGACGTTCCACAGAAAATCCTAAAACCACCACACTAAGCATCCTTGTTCCGCCTTTCTTTCTGTACTAATCTCTCTATACGACATAAAAAAGCACCCAGTTAAGGGTGCTCTCTCTGTTCTATGTAGGTTACTGAATCTATCTTCATCAAACTTAGGCTATTAATTGCCACTTATGACTACAATGCTTCGTATTTCTCACGAATCGCTTTCCATAACTGGGATATACGTGCCTTGGATACACCTAGCATTCCTGCAATCTCTACAAATTCATACCCCGAAGTCCGAAGCTTAAAGATTTGTTTCTCTCGTTCGTTCAGCCTCATATTTTCCATAATATCTGTTACAAACTCAAAATTCTCATAAGCAAACCCAGCATGACCAAGCGCTAATGCGATGTCTGAGCTTTCCGATTCATCGCCACCCCCCTGATCCGTGCACATGATCTGTACAGCGTTAACCACACTGAGATTTTTCTCAGACATGCACTTGCGGTACATGTCCTTAATTTTATTTTCGATAAGATGATCAACAAACGTCGACATTTTGGCCTTTTCTGCATCATACTTGTCCAGGGAGTTAACTAATTTGATCATAATCTCCTGGGTCACATCTTCTTTCTCCATCCCGGCAAACGTTTTACCTCTAAGTTTGTGACGACACTTCTCCTGAGCTTTATTCAGGAACATGTCTATATCCCCAATCTCAAATAAATCATCAAAACCCATAGCAGTTGTAGCAGACATTATACATTTCCCCCATTAACTATTTAATTATCAGTAATCGTATTCTTTCTTCACAATCTAGTCGCTATCCAGCATGATCTTACTCTATATTCCCGCTATTGCTCCCGAAATCTCATATACCATATGTAGTCTTGTTACACACAATTGAAGCTAATAAGCCTAATTACACACAAACAATCAAGAAATCTCCCTTTGATCCGCCTCCCCATTCCCATCCTATTACATTCAGAATAACAAATACGAACTAATGTTCGCAACATTTATTTATTTCGTTCGCTTATATGCCTTTTACTGACTATATACGAAGTATACAGTGAAAGGTAAAGTAGCATTTTTTACAAACAAAAAGACCAACACAGAGCGCACCACTGGAAAATACCAAAATGGTGGAATGTGTCGGTCTTGGTCTGACATCTATTTCGTCCCAATTACCGAAGATATGGCCTTCAAGTTCTTTAACAAGGTTATAGGCTTCGTCAAGATTATTAATCTATTCGATCGCCATAAGGGTAGTATAAGGAAATATGTAGGATATTGTCAACAACAAAATTAGTTCCTAAGAACCTGTCCAGTATTCAAACGTTAGTTAATAGGTCTTAAGGCATGTTAATCTCATCATTTTTCAGCAGCACTTCAACATCCTTGTTCATCTTGAAGACTGTAATCTGCTCTGCAAAATCATGACCAAAAAATGTTGTTTCGATGTCTTCGATCTTCAGACCCATGTTGATATAGGAGAAAACGGGGTTGAAATCTTCTCTCATCATATGTGCTAGCTTCATCTTGTATTCGGCGAAAATTTGACTTGAGTGTGATTGCATATGTTCCAGCATGAATGCTTCAGGCTTGGTGAATTTTGCTGTAAACTTTAAGATGATAAAATGATTCATGATAGAGACTCTGGTATCTACCGGCCCGCGCTCAGTAAAATCTTTTCTTATTCTGGATGCCAACTTTGCGAGCTCTCTTTCCAAGTCTTTTATCTCAATGTCCCATCCCTCCTTGCCAATCATCCTGACCCCTTCTACTGCCCCTGAACATATGAATTCAACCTAGTTTAATCAAAACTGCTTGTACAAGACAAGTTTCAATGGATGCATTAAATCAAGTCACTATCAACTTTTCATGAAAAAGGAATAGACCCCAGAACTAGGCTTGGGGTATATCACTTTATTAACTATATTTTATAATTATTCAAATAAATCAACACTTGGTGCTGAAAAGCTAACATTAGTTAGCTCATACGCTTAATTTATCATTTCATTGGTGAGCTCTATTTTGAGTAGGCTAAACGCAACCAGGTTCAAAACGACATTGGCACCGTAGTCTTTTTCGATCAAATCGAACGCTTCTTCCGTTGCTCCAACCAGATCCTCCTTATCCGAGGTCATCTCGGTAGTGACAATTTCCTCATCATTCAGTGCAAAGGTCAGCCTGTACAGCATCTGTATTCCCCTCCTTAGAGGTCAATTCAATATTTCGCACATCGGTAAGATCAATGATATGAACCACATCGTCTGTATCTTCCAACGTAATCGATTTCCCCTCGTTCTTGTGTTTGGTGAAAAGTCGGCGATATTCTTGCTTAACCTCATTCCCAGTTAACGGGATTTCGCGTACGACCTTATCCGAATCTTTCTCTTTCTGTTGTAACCTTGGATTATCTTCCATCCAGTTCACTGTTTTTTTCTTCCCACTTCCCTTGAAATAGAAATGAGCAGTAAGTTCAATATTCATCGTACACTACCTCCCGGAATAATTACGTTTTCATACTACTTTCTCTATACGCCTTGATCAGTTAATCGTTAATGCTAATCTTCATGCAGATGCGGGATACACAAACTATTTCGTTGTTAAAAGAAAAAAAAGGACAGCATATGCTATCCTTCCGTATTAGTATTTCTTAACCGCTATACGATTGCCGTATGAGTCATATATATATTGGAAGTTAGTTTGAACAGGTGTTGTTCCCAACCTGGTGATGGACTTGGCCACCAATCTTCCCTCATCATCATACTGATAGATGACATCAACCAAAGTAGGAAGTTGCACGAAGTCCAGACCGTCATATCGATATATCTCACCAATCGAAATGACTAAGAAGGAATCATCCTGTGCATAACCTTCTGGAGAAGCCGGCATGGTAAGTACAGGTTCTCTAACAAGCTGCTCGGTGTAGTTGTCTGTAACGACTTGTCGAATAACTCTTCCCTGATTGTCAAAAGCAAAATATGTAACCACATCCGTATAATCTACCAAATCGCTGATCGATTCCCACGGATCAATGACATTCAGGCGTTTTCGTTCACCCCAAGTCATGCTCACATGGGTTTCTCCATCGCTGATCATATCGGCACTGTGTGTGTCAGGATGTGTGTAATGATTGGCCTCACGCTCGATGTTGGACAATTTTTCGCGTTCGTCCAGAGTCATGATAACGTTATGAATTCCATCTGTTAACATATCAGCACTGTGTGTATCAGGATGGCTATAGATCACCGTTTTGGTACCATTAAGATTAATCACTCCATTCTCAGGATGGTTCGAAACTCGATCACCACCCACCTTTACATATTTCCCACCGCTGTATGTATAGGTCGTTGATTCATTTTGATTGCTTGAGTCTTGGCGGACCAAATACAATCTTCCTGCTTCACCTACGGTTGGAAGTTCTGTTTTGAGTCTGACCGAGACCACGTTCCCTACTGACACTGCGTCCAGTCTGCCATCAAGTGAGGCATAAGAATCCCTGGCTTGTTTAACTTCACGTTCTACTTTGGCAGCTTTGCTGTATGAAACAATATCCATGTGGTGGTCCTCCTCTCACCTTGTAGTCAAACCAA
The DNA here is from genome assembly GCF_037977015.1 of Paenibacillus sp. FSL K6-1122. Lineage (NCBI taxonomy): Bacteria > Bacillati > Bacillota > Bacilli > Caryophanales > Paenibacillaceae > Paenibacillus > Paenibacillus sp. FSL K6-1122. The sequence goes on from NZ_CP150272.1 coordinate 4,561,648, forward strand.
CGACCTCAATATCGAAGTTGGCCACATCTGTACCCAGATTTTTTAACGACAAGTGAAGTGTTGAAGTCCCATCTACGTCCTCATATGGCAAATCGATCATATCGTAAATCCCTTCCATAAAATTCCCCGTCGAGTATTGGGAATTGTTGAAATAGAGAACCTCTGGATGCGGACCCGCACTGTTCAATACATGAAGTTCCACATTTGTCTCTCTAGACGGAATGACCCTAATCGTTTTGATCATGAATCGAGGATGTTCCATGGGAATATCAATCATTGCCTTCGCCCCACCGCCAACATACTCTACTCTTTGGGCAAACGATACCGGCAATAGCACTTTTCTCATCTCCTCCATCAGTTTCCATGTCCTGTTCAAGAGTCTTCCCTCCTTCTAGGAATATGCGTATCCGGATACCGTCGTGGACGAAGATGATTGCCAGATGTGTTACCACTTCCGCTGTAAGACCAATCCCCCCACGTTTTCCCCATTAACCCCGCTTGCTGGACAGGAATTTTGACCTTAATGCACCAATCGAGCCCCGCATAATTTTGTTTCACTTTGAGGCCTCTTATGGTATCACGAATTAAACCTACTCCACTGGACTGGGTCAAAAATTTATGCTTGAGTATCATATTTTTTTCATTAGGAACTCCCACTCTGGTTCGTGGCCCATAAATATACTTATCCGTAACGTATCCAATCAATTGATCATTATGGTTGTCCAGCATCCTCCATGTACCCCAACGGTAGATGTCAATTAATTCAGCCGTAGTGGATAACGTTCCTAATGAATAGACTATTTCCTTACCTTCAATGGTGACCGGAACAGCATCAAGATCGTATCCAATGCCATGGAGAACTGCCGCCTTACTCTGGGTATAGAGAGAACCGCTCTCGGCGGTCCCTACAACTTTCCCTTGATGTATAGCCATGTCCATCACCACCTTAATTCATCAGGACAGCAACCGTAGCGCCTGATAAAAAGCTCTGTCCACCAATCGACAGCGAGTATACCTTATATGTTTTAGTGCCCACTTTGATCTCATCTCCATGGGAAACCCCAGCAGAAGGTACCGCATAGATATCAATAAGCTCTCCCCTAGGACCTTCCACACCATTACACATAATAACCGGACCAAGATGATAAAGAGACCCCCACCCTGGATTAACAGGAAGCATGGCAGAGTAAGCATCATAAATGTTATTCACCATCTGTTTATCTTTATCACGCAACGTCCGAATACCATTATCCCCGTTGTAGCTGAGGCCAACACTCAAACTCGAGGAATCTGTCTCTGTGGCATACCTGTTCAGAATTCCGAAGTAACCCAGATTGGATATACCGGTAACCGAGTTCACATCCCCCTGCAAATAAATAATAATACGGTTTGGTTGAACTGAAACTTGGTAATCGATTAATAGATTCGTATCAACGGCACTTGTATGACATAGGAAGTCCTTTTTCACTTCGGCTCTGCCCAAAGGAATACTACCATCTGTTGCCATCACATCTTCAGCCACACTCACGGTCAATTTATTTCCCGTAGTTCCCTTCGTGTTTCCAACCTCAAGTCTGAAAAACAGTTTATCTGAACCCGTTGTGCCCACCGATTTCAGCACGATTACACTCGCTGTCTCGTAAAAAATGGACCAGGGAGATCCCGCAATCATTTTAAAGCCTTGAACAATATTCGCGAATAATTCATTCATCTTAACTTTGCCTGTGAAATTAGCCATTCCTCATAAACACCTCCTATATTTGGAAAAGTAACGCTCTTTGTCCACCACCAAGCAGTCTGGCACCATGGAAGAACTTCGGTCTTGAATACACAGGAGCCAGGTTCGAATTGTGGTAATAACGTCCATAGTCTGTATTCGGATAATCCTGATCTACGACATGAAACACGTAATACTTGCCATCATTGCCAAGATCCAGGATCGATCCGTCCGGGTGCTGCGCACTGTTTTTAAATACAATAGAACGAATACCCTTGAATTCCCCCCTAGCTCCTTCAGATGGATGATAGACCATAAAAGGTGTAACATAGTATCTTGAACCTACACCTGGAGAAGGGATGGACTCTGTCCCAAAATTGTACAGTGCGTACTCCGTTCCATTCCGTGAAGTCATAACGACACCTCTCGGTGTATCATATTGATCTGATATGTTGTTATCCGAAGCGGATAAAGGCATATGTGGAAAAACGCCATAAAATTTATTGGCAATCGCCGGGTCCTCTTGCTCTAATGGCTGGCATTTACCTAGGAATATTCGTACCGGGTAAGCTCTTTCCGGATAGTTCAGACTCTCTCCATGGATAAACAGGATATCCTCATTCGTAATTACAGACCACTTATAGTTCACATTATACTGTACGTTATGACACAAAAATGGCGTTTCCGTCATGAATTTATCTGTGTCCACTGGCGAATTTACGAATAGATCTGGTGATGCCACATTGCTTCCCAGGTTCTTCAGTCCCCAGCGAATGTTGACTCCTCTGGCGTGCGCCCATACACACATGGTAAAACGCATGGATGTATTTTTTTTATTGGTAAGCAGCGCATTGCCCCAGTTGGCATAAGTCGTTTCGGCCGTATGTATGGTATCCCAGTAAGGATCGAGTGCATCTTTCAATGTGTTAACAAGCGTTGAAGTAAATAAGCTTAGCGTACTGGTAAACTCGTGTCTGCGAATCATGGTCATGCACTACACCTCCTTCTCGATCTCGAATAGCAGCACCCGTTGTCCGCCACCGAGAAGTAACGCTGAATCGAAGAAGTAGGGTTGACCTGCATATGCGGTACCGTTTGTTGCATAAAACTGTTGATTGGTAGCAGGATGGGCTTGGTTAAATGCATGGAAGACATAGTACCTTTCATCCTCCAAGTCCAAGATTGATCCATCTGGATACTTACTGGCATCCTTAAGTACTGCAGTTCTGATACCTTGGAACTCACCTCTGGCACCTTCTGTTTCATGCCAAACGTAAAATGGTGAAATAAAAAATCTCCCACCTACACCCGGTGAAGGTACTTGTGAACTCGTCGCAAAGTGATATAACGCATTTGGTGTTCCATTACGTGAAGAACGCATGTACCCGCGTCCTGCCCGATATTTAAGTTCATCGTCGTTGTCAATTAAACCGTGGGGGAAGTGAGAGAAAATACCGACGTTATCGTTAGCAATCAAAGGATCTTCTTCTTCGAATGGTTTTACTCTTCCAAGATACATACGGAAAGGATATGCTAGATTTAAGTTTGTCTGAGGTTCACCAAAGAGAAATATATAGTTCTCACTGATAAATAAACTCCACTTCCAATAGACATTAACAGCTGTATTAATACTCCTGTATTCACTACTATAGACAGAGTTATAGTCCATTGTATGAAAAGGGATTTCGGTGACTGCTCCAAGATTAGTATATAAATCGGGTAATATTGTAGATGCATTATTTCTTAAGCCTGTTCTTAGAACATAATTCTTTGAGTACGATCCACGACTATTATCACTACCGTATGTATAACTAGAAGAATTCATTGAAATTGTGAAAAAGAGACTGGGATCATTATTATTTTTTGCCGTTATCGTCCCTTGATTAGCGATACTATTTAGATTTGTATTCCACGATTTGGGCTGTGCGTAGCTATTAGTGTTGCTATAAGACCACTCCCAGTGGACATCGCCATACAAATCCTGTGTTACTGTATCGTAAAGGGTCTTAATAAACGTTGAACAATACGAGTAAAACTCATAACGACGCAGTGCACCTAACAAAATATTTTCAGCCAACTATCCCACCTCCTTAAGCACCAAATCGGATTTTCATTTCGTGAAAGATGTTCTCTTTAAGTACGATTAACAGAATTGATTTCACCATGTCACTTCTCTCTGTTATGAGATTCTCTTGATAAGACTGCTCTTTGTCCCCAGCTCCATCCTCTGTCTCCACACCACTAGCGGCCTCATGAATTTCAGGTAGCCCTTTAAGTGAAGGTAGAAACTTATGAGCCACATTATCAAACAGAATATTGCTTTCAAAAGCAAAGATTAGAATTTCAATTTCCTCTGTACTGAATGGCTCTAAGTGATTGCCCACTAATTTATCCATGATGGTATGTAGTGCAAACTTCACATCCTGCACGGTCCTCGTCACGTCAAATCACAACCTTTCTAATTTTTACTTGTTTGATGTTACCGCTAGCATCATATTCAAATCCCTTCTGAACTCCTTGGCCATCATAGATCAAGGTCTCAGTCTTAACGGTACCGTCTGCATTGTAAGTAAACGATGTTTTCTTCAATAGCTGTGGAGTCAATTCTAATGAGAACACTTCTTCTGACTCAATGTCACCATTAGAGAAGTAGTTATATATGACATCCAGCTCAAGTGTACTTCCTTCAAGAAAGACAAGTCTCCTCCGGATGTCCGTGTCATCGAAGGTAGCACCTCCTTGAAGCACATAATACTCTGCACCATTGTTGATTTCGCGCAGTACTCTACCCGTAATGTCACGCTGATACTCAATGGACTTGATCTGTCCGTTACTCTCAGTAACCTCCTGTCGTTCCAGATTTCCATCCGGGCTATAGAAGTGCTCAATGGTGCGGTTGATCCCTCCATCAATCTTCTCCGTATGCACTTTTCCATCTGGATAATAGGTATATTCGGTTACCGAAGTGGTGTTAATAATTGACCCACGACCAATGACAGTTACTCGGGCTTCTTTGGGCACATCAAAAGTAAACCGTATAAGCGTATCATTATATTCAATGTAATCGTCTCCTGCATCCATGCGTATTCCATCCAGAAATACCTCTGCAGAATCTGAACCAATCACATATCTGGGCACTTGAAAATCTCTAGTCGTCGACAACCTGCTGTTAGGAGCAGAAGTGAAATGGAATACGGATTGATGCTCCATAGTGCCTCGACTCTCAGCGAGTTCAAGACGACTCTGCATGTTGTCGAGTCTGTCCTTGAGAGCATCATAGACGACTCCATTTTTGTCTTCTCTTGAAACCACAACTTCTTTAGCAGTTGCTTCTAATTGGGCTTCCATCGCTTTGATCGCCGTATGATGTGTAACAATTGTTGTGGTTTGCTCACCAACGGTTTTTTCCAGATCATCTACACGAATTCCCAATGCTGACATGTCATTTTCAACAGATCCCTTTGTTAAGAAATACCTGAAATCCAAAGCCGTGAGTGAAGTTGTTGGAGAAACTCCAACATCGAGTCCACCAATGATCATGGCATCCTTGGGCTCTTCTTGATCTGAACTGTAAGAGTACTGCCCATTTTCATGAAGAAAAATATAATATGTCGTATTTGCCACAATGTCTGGAATGCTGAATGTCTGGGTAAATTGATCTACAATAACCTTGTTGATACTGGCTCGTCCTGCATTAATCGTAACTTGGACACTGTTATTTGCATCTAGGTACGTGGGGTTGGTAACACTGAGATCCTGAATGGGTTGCTTCACTACAACTTCAATCGCTTTCTCCAACGTGTCAAATCGATGATCTATGGATGCCTCTGCTCCACGTGCTTCTTTTATCTCCGTCTCCGCAAGACTCAATCTCTTTTCATGGTCATCCTGACTCTTGGAAATAGTATTGACATCTGCTCTTGCCGTCACAATATCCTGCTGAACATCATCCAATCGTGAGCTGTTTGAAATAACCTTAGTCTCGACATCGCCTAATCTCTGCTCATGATCTTTTACTGCGTCTCGGCTATCGTGTGCAGATTCTTCTACGAGTGTGATTCGATCACCTAGACTAAGCGCATTCCCTCTGGCTTCATCCAACTCTGCAAGATAGGAATCAATCTCATCATGCGTACGGACCCCAATATCACTTAATTCCTTATGACTCTTGGCGGATGATCGATGAGACTGGTTAATTCTTACTGACATTTGACCACCTCCATTCATGCCTTACATGATCTATACGTAATTACTCCAATACTATTAAGTCATATGTATGTCGAATACATCTGTAGCGAAAATTTGACCTGGGAAGCATACCTGTCTTGAGATTCTTCCCTTTCCATTCGCAGCCAGAATGGATAGGACGCTCCTGGCAAAATAGTAAACGCGGTGATCGAGAAGCTGAAGGACCCAGGAATGCCTTCAACATCAGGCGCAATCTGCACTTTATCCGTCCCGCTTGTGAGCGCAAAGATTACATTTTTAAAGTCTCCTGATATCATGGGGTTCTTGGCAAACATTCGAACTTCTTGTGTAACAGAACCACCTGCCGTTAAATAACCTAGAAACCTATCCGTGTTGGGATAAAGAAGCACATCGAAATCTTCTCCTGTTTCAGGATTCGATTCTTTGTAATATAAATCTGGTGTAACCTCAAAATACATTAGGTCTCCCTTGTATACCTTTATAGAATCCATCGCCTGAAACCGATTTCCATCCGGAAGCCTAATCCCGAAATTGCCCTCAAACGGATATGGATATGGATCCATGTTAAAATGTACAACCGTTTCTTCAGATCGGCATACTCTGGACTCAAGCACAACACCATTCTGATCGATTAGATAAACCACAGTTCCTTTGGTTAGATTGTCTACGGCAATAGATGTTCCTTTGTTGATTCGAATATACTGAATATGCATGGGGTGATCCCCTTCACCCTTCAGATACAGACCAATTTTAGGGGTTCCCACCAGTTCTACAGAACCAATGATGTTCCAAATCACGCCATCATCCGACCAATACGCCGTATAATAGTTATAATCTCGAATCAAACGTATCCACGGGTAAGTCTTCAGCAAAGGCTGTGGCAAGGACATATCCAAAAACTCTTCAATCTCCATGTAGTTATGTTCGTCTACAAACACGATAACTCCACCGTAACAACCCTCTGTATCGGGATTGTAACTGTTCTTCACATCCATGACGAATTGCTTCATATCTGTCAGAGGTTTATAGAACATATACAACGGATCTTGGCCATGTTTGAGCACCAGGCTGCCACTACCCGCTTCATAGCGAGTAGCATCGTTAGGGAGTACTTCCCATTTGGAATCCAGGTTGGGGCTTACGAACGCATCCTCATAAATCCTGCCTGACTCTTTCAATCTTGCAACACCCATACAGAACCTCCTTTCTTTACGTAAATAGCCAGATGCGTTTACCGATCACACACATCTTGGGCCTTGCTTTCCAAACTTCCAGCAAACATTTAATCAGTGCTTCAACACACTTGTCTCCCCCACCACCTTCGCAGTAAGGAATGACATAGACGTCATCACATATCCAGTTGGTCAGCTCCATCCAGTCCAGATTAGCATATTCATAACTACGCGTACCCACTTCCTGAAGTGAGGTGAACACCCATTTGAACTCATGTTTGCCTTTGGGCACTGGATGTGAAAATGTATAGTATCCACCCTCTTGGGTGAATGTTTTGATAAGCTCATCGTCAATGAAGAAGTCCAGTTGACAATCAAATGGTTCAGGTACCCACACCCATCTTTCGTAGGCTTTGAAGTCATGCACCCGGAAGGTGGTTAGATATCGTTTTCCTGTCCAATCGCTGATTTGCCCCTTCTGATCTGTTGTAATCTCCACCTTATACTTGCTATAAGGCTTGGGAGCTAGATCATTCAGTTCGAAGCCACGATACCCATCCCCGTAATACTTTTCATCCCATAACACTTTTCCGTCCTCGCGGGTAATTTTCACGCGCATATTACTGTTATCGCAGCCACCCATCCAGATCGGTTTGTTATTCCAAACTTCAAAGTGAGTCACCTCAGCCCAGGATGGATCAACTTTGCTAATATCGTCAAGTTGCATCGATCCGCCCCAGATCATCGCTCCATCTCCCGGGCAGCTCTGTTCAAATCGAATGCGAACCTCATAACTTTTCTTCTGATCTGATGTATTTTCTACCTCAATAGAAATGATTTGGTCATCTTCATTTGTGAATGGTCGAGTATCAATTACTTGGCCTTCTTCAAGAGTTTCGATGACAATTTTCGTTCCGGAACAAGCTCTACTTGTATTTTTATATAAACGAATTACATCGAGCCAGGCATGACTTCCACCATCTGGCGCAGTCGTAACTGGTCCGGGCGGATTCCATGAGTCTTCACTTGGATGTGGAGACTCTCCTTCTCCATACAGTAATCCCTGAGCGTCTCCGCAGAAAGCATCCCATGTCTCTAAAAAGCTACCTCCGCTGAGAGTGAATCCACCAGCATCCAATCCAGAAGCCGTAGTTTCACCCCTTTTTTTATGAAGGGTGTACTCAATTCGATAGGTATGACCAGGTGTTAAAGTTTTAAAGCTGTCTGTAAATTTTCTAGGCTCTCCGTTTAATAAATTATAAGTGGCACTTCCCGCTTGCATATCTAGTGTTAAATCCCATATTACTGCTTGTACTTTCGTTTCATAATCATAATCGGGATACCCAATCAAACTATTTTCATTTTTACTGTAAGGGTCTTCAGTATGTATCTGCAAATTACCAATAGTCGCATGATAGCGGACATTTTGCTTGTTTTGATCATTATCTGGATAGGTATCCGTAACTCCAATACTTACTGTATACCTACCTGGTCGGGGTACATTAATTACATCAGATTGATAGGATGCTGCCGATTTTTCCCAAAATTCATCGGTGAAACTGTCATAATCAACAGTGGTACTATTGTATCCTCTGTTGTTATTCTCTTCATGGATTAGCTTTTTTTGTTTTGACTGACCTTCAGGATAGAAATATACTCTAAGTTTAGCTCTTGGGTTCTTGTCTACAAGGTAACTAATAAATTTATAGTTAAGTCTGAATTTTCCTTCACAATGAAAAGAAATTTCTATTTTTTTCGTGTATTTACTATCAAAATCAGAATTATTATCTCCTGGCTCTGTACCTTTAACGTTTACAGAATAATAAGATGTTCCCAAAAATTTAGGGTATCTTACTCCTGAACTTGGAATGATAGTTGGAATAATTTTTCTTAGACCTTGAACTTTTTTATTTTTCACCGGATAAACGGTAATTTGCTCATTGTATAAGATACTTCCAGTAGGTGGAGCTTTAAAATACCGTGTGACTGTCTTACCTTCATCCAGCACTTTAATACCCTGCATACCATTATCACTATAAATTAATCCATCGTTCTTCCATCCCCACTGGCTAGACTGTGCTGAGTTTCCGTCATATGGGACTTGCCCATATTGAATTTTGTGAGTTTGAGTACCTGCTGGAAAACAGCTTTGTCCAAAAGGATCGGTGACTACATCTCTTATTTGCTCATTTGCTGGACCATCTCCACCGGTATTTCCAGAGCCTCCGGAGCCTCCTGAACTTCCCGCACTAGGAGTATATGCCTTCCCATCCTGGTATATCCAGCGGAATATATGATTACCAGCAGGGAGGGGATACATACAATCTGTACCTTTATCACCGTTGGATTGACTTCCTGTCCATACGCTGATGCCATCTATTTGTAGTTCCAACTTCTCCCCCGTATCAAAGTCGCCACCATACTGCCAGCATATATATCCAGAGTTATTCATTGAAGCTGTAAATTCACAAATAAAATTTTGGTTATGTCCCTGCGCCCACATTACACCATCTCCAACCGGGATTGGATCAGGGGGATTGTCAGGGTTATATTGCGGAGGTTTGATATCTTTCCATTTCCAACCACCAATAAATTTCAAAGACGGTTTATACACATCCTTTTTATTAAATAACTCTCCAAATATTTCGATATCTCTTGAAGTCCCTTTATCTGGGTCATAATTTGAATCCATTGCAGGATAGATTCGCATGTGCTCTTTAATTTTTAATTTGGCACCAGGATTGAGCTCTGCGCTGTATGTAATTGTATCTCCATTTGTTTGTGTAGATGCTCCAGCATCGGTTACATCCCATCCACGTGTCACATCAACATATGAACCTAGCGGTGACGTTGTACGGTATGTATTACCCGTGTTATTACCATAGGTGAACAAATGATTCTTCTGATACTTAAATGGCTCCTCTGTCAATCTATCTTGAATATGAAACTCTATGATGTTGTGTCCAGCCTCTAATGGAATACGCACTAGTTCCCTGGCACTTTGCATGGACGTATAATGTACTAACATTCCGTTAACTTTTACTTCAAAAGCTTCAGTAGGTCTAAGCAAATGCGCGTAACTGAATACAAACCACCCCTCATGATCTAATATCACCTCTGTCTGTGCTATCATATTCCCTTCCGTTGGTTCATCCAAACGTAAAATATCTTCTTTACGGATCCATCTCGGATTTCCCGACATTAACCATTGATATTTTCCAATTCCTTGTCCATAGTGAAACGGCTCCCAATGATCAATCTCTCGCGGAGGACAAGTTACTTCGAGCGAACCTCTCAAGTCCACGGTCGTATCCGGCCCTGCAACAATTTCATATTCGATTTTAGCCTGGTTAGTCTCCGTTTCTGAATATTCCCCATTCAGTCTCCACTCCACACCATGTACTGATGTAGCATAACTGCCATGATCTCCATCCCCGCGCTGAGTGCGTTCAAGCATTTTATCATCAAAAAATAACTGATAATCATGATCGGGATACGGCTCTTCATCCACCCCCATCTTGTAAGCAAATGAAACCGTTCCATCACATTCGTTATCCAGATCCATCGTCATGGTTTTCTTACGTAAATCATCCGTAATGAACTGTCCTTTAAAATGGGCCTGTGCCACACTTTGCGGTGATCTTACAACCCAGTTTCCATACTCATATACGTCCTCACCATCCAGATCGTAATCTTTCGGTGCAGGCGGCTTGCGTGTATCCACAATCTCAACGACTTCTACATCCTTGATATAGATGCCATTGTTCTGCCATACTTCGGGTCTCATTTTGCGGATCAGCCAGTCGAACTTGTACATCTGTCCTGGCTGCAACGTAAAAGCCGCTTCCTGCCATCCGCTATTCTCGCTCCATTCACCTCCGACTTGCTGCCCATTAATATAGAACAGCATGCCATTACCGCGCTTGGCACTAGCCAGGTACTTGAACCTGATCTGTCCATAACGCTTCACACGCCAGTTAAATGTGATTTTGGATGAGTTGCCAATCTCCAGAAGCCCTAAATCCAGTTTTAAGATCATCTCTGATCCAGATTGTTCATTTCGGCCTACGGAGTGGACAGCTACCCATTCCTGATCCTCCGTTGATGATACATATCTGAAGAAATCAGGGAATTTATTCGAGAACGGGACGTCCTTTTTCATTGAAAAGAGCGGAATCTCATATACCGTTGCATCAAAATGATTAAAGTAATTCCCACTAAAATGATGGTAGTAGGGTGCCGGACAGACGGGCAATGATACACCATGATGACTACCGCCAGGCTTCTGAGCATTTTCAAGAATCTTGTGAATACAATCTTTAATCATCTGCAGTACTCGCTGATATTGTGTTTTATCTGGAGGCTGCTGTTGTTCTACCCACCATTCAATCCTGCGATACATATTCCACAGTGCTTCACGGCATCGTACACTCGCATACCACGACTTATCTTTCAGATATTGCTCAATGATTTGATCAATACTGTTTTCCAGTGCATCCAATTGAACCGTCTGCCATCGTCCTATCTGACCGTAACCTGGATCACCCAGAATAGGATTATTTTCTTCGCCATGCCGGTCCGTTTCACTCCTCGGTGCATTGGGACTCTGCGGTAAATACGCAGGGTTATTGGGGTTGCCGTAACTTTCGTCCGCAATCTTCGCTCTCATATTGGCGAACAATACACCTTTCTGTGATTTGGAGAACAAACCAAATGTATGACCCATACCAATCACCTCCCAATCTCTCTATACGACAAAAAGAGCACCGAGTTAATCGGTGCCCGTCAGATCATATTGCAATTTCGAATCTGTGTAGATCTGGAGTTTATTTTTCATGACCGACACGGACAATGTATACCATTTATCCTTCTCCCACTTAAAGGGTTGCATCGGAGAGCCCACTGCAGTTGGATTACCAGCAACGATTTTATATAGCTGCATCGGCGTTCTCATATCCAGACTGTTATCGCTGTCTCCTCCGTGAACCATAAACATCCAATAATTATGTTCATCGAAGTATTTGAAAATAATTCCTGCGCCATCCCCATCCGTACTTGTATCCACCTTGAAATCAATGGAGAACTTATACGTCTCAGCCAGGAAATTATTGCGGTACCATCCACTGATGTCCTTCGTATCTGCCTTGGAATAAAACTTTCCAAGCAATGGATCCCGATCCCAATCACCTTGACCGAATTTAGTCCAATCGTCTGATTGGGATAATTCCAGCGCATCCATATCCTTGGAATACGGATAGTACACATTAAATGGATCATTCGGATCATAGTCCTCCGGCACACCCAAACCACCTTCCCAATCTTCAGGATCCATCCCTCGATCGAGCAGATCTTCCGAGTAATCGAATATGAGACCCTGTGCCATGGTATCCATCATTGGAATGTAAGCATCAGCGGATTCCCGTTCAGCCACCGGGTGATCAGTCAGTGTGAAGCTCTCACGCGGTTCCATCTTGGCTTCGTGATACATTTCCATAAGATGAGCTGTTCTCTCGGGAAGGAACGCGTGCAACTGTTCCAGATACTCTGCTCTTTTCTCAGGTCTTTCAGCGAAAATAAAACCTGTGATGACTTGAGAACAGCGTTCTTCAAATGAAGCCATGAGAGAATCAGGATCTTCAATTTCAGACAATCTGGCGTTCGCTATACCAGTCGGCAACTCTCTTGCAATGCTAGATTCACGTTCCTCTGTTATCCCTTCAAAATCATCTTCACTAAGATAACCCGGGTCTATTAACTTACTGCCAAAGCTCTCGCCGTCATTAACAACGTAACTTGTGTATGGCAGACTATTTCCGTAACTTAACTCGTCTCCTGAGAATGCAAACCTCTGAAGCGTGGTCCCGTATATCCCATCGAAATGCTCACCAGCTCGCTCACCCCCAACGCCACTTTCCATTTCATGTGAATGACCATATCGATCTATTTTCTCCGCTGCGAACTGCTCCCAATCCAGAGTCGTGCTTCTTAACAAGTTCATTCCAGAATCCAATTGATGGTTATACGCGTCATAAGAACTTCTGGAGCTCATGAACGAATTATCTTCAATATGAACGTCTCTCGTTTTAAGGTAAGCATATTCGCTTCGGATCAGGTCTAGCTGTTTATATTGGAAGCCAACCAGTTCCATGTCCAAAATGGATTCATTAAATTCCTTGTTTCCGTAGAACATGTCCTGATCCAACGATCCATTTCGCAGTTTCACTACATCATTGATCGTCTCATGGGTATGCGCCCATCTTTCAGCTTTTACCCCCAAAAGGTTGTCATGAAGGAATGCTGACCTATCCTCTTTATTTAACTCAAGCGTTTGGATCAAATCAGCTTCATTACCGTTTTTAAACGCATGAATTTGCTCATCAATAGTGGATTCTTTGGCATTTTTCAGACCGTACATGTTCTCTTCCAAATATGCATATTGCGGTTTGTCGGCGAGCAGATTCTCTTCCATATTGCCGTACTGGGGTTTGTCCGCTGAGAGTACAATCTCTGTTGTTCCATACTTCAAGTTTGTTCCACCAACAATCTCAACCGGAACATCACCGTACTTCAGATTTGTTCCGCCAACAATCTCTACAGGTATATCTCCATAAGTGAGCCCCGTCCCACCCACAGATTCCACTGGAACATCTGCATATTTCAGATTTGTACCGCCTAGTGGTAACGTGAGGTCAAGGTAACCATTTTGCGGTTTATCCGCTATAAGTTGTTCTTCAAGATTAGCAATCTTTTCAATCGTGCTATCAGTTGTCTCATGAAGGTAAGCGTCATGAGTATGCTTGTATGCAAGAATCACATCATGATCCAGTGCTGAATCCTTTTTACTCTTTATCGAATCATAGATCAGTTCGACCAAGTCAGTATCTCTGATACCTTTACCACCGTACCAACCCTCACCATGCAATTCACTCAAGCGTAACTTGACAACTTCACTCTCAATTTCATGAACTGATGCCTCTTTCACGATTCTTGTAAAATGGTTATCTTCAAGCATGAGGGATAATCTGTTCATGTTATCCGAAATGATTTCAACGTTCAATTGTCCTTTGCGCATGATTGAATGAGCCGTCAGCATATCGTCAAGATTCGCAGATTTCATTACAGTAGTGGCTAGAGATATCTCATCTTGCACCGATCCATATCGATCTACCCTAATCGCTTCAGGAGTAATATTTACCAACGTGGATTCCCAAGCTTGCCGCATACCTTCGTTAAACTCAATATCCATCGCACCTTCTCTTGCCCACGATGAACCAAGCGTATATCCAATCTCAGCTACTCCATCTCGATATTTCGAGCTGCTTATGGAATAATCCTCGCTGAGCAGCGCAGATCTCCATTCCAAAGTCGCCAGTGAGTGATCTATATCAATAGCTGCCTGACGTGGTTCAATCATGCCAATAGAATAGCTCTCATTCAAATACAACTGTCTGATCTTGGCTGTGCCTATGGAGTACTCACCACTGATTAAACCTTCTCTTATTGGATTAGTAGCCATAAGTTGTTGATCATACGAGTATCCCTCACGAGTCTTTGACGTTCCAATAGCATATTCGCTGTTCAAAAGCATCTGGCGTAAGTTCGTGCCACCCATGGTGTATTCATCATCAATTATTCCATATCGATACCGGGAAACCCCGCCCATATTAAATTCGGTATGAATCACACTCTCACGGTTCATGTTGGAACTCACGATATGATGGTCGAGAGCCATTCCGTCCCGTTTATATTTTGCGCCTATCCCGTACTCATCAAAGGTTTGTCCTCTGCGTTCAACTTGACTTCCTTCATACGCTGGGTCATCCGGGAATAATCCCCCTCCAGGATTCAGGTAACCTAATGAATCTTCAAACTCAATAATAGCCGGTCTTGCATTAAAATCTGCGCCGTAAATGACTTCCGTAATTTCGCCATGCTGATCTTCCTTTACTTTCACTCCCTCGAAAACGTCTGTCTCTAGAGTAGAATTACGTCTGTTCAGTTCAGCCGATGGAGATTCATCCTCAAGTACTGTTATGCTCAAATCTTTGGATGCTTCTGAGAGTTCCGTCCCTATATCACCAAGCTGAGATTCCTTCACACCTTCGAAATTAAAGGAAATGATGCCTGATCTGCTTCCTTCTTTATCAGCTGTTAAGATCCCACAATCGATTAACGCATCTACCCGCTCTCTAACCCCAGCCAAAAACGGTTCATCAAAATAAACCGAAGCGTCTGCATTATTCACAGCTTCCATCATCATTTCCAGGATGACTGCCGGACTGTTCTCCAAGATCTCCCCTACGATAAATTCCTCGTCCAGATATCCAGGGTATGCTTTATTCCCCAACCATCCTCCACCAACCAAATTGTCCAAAAGCTCATCCCGAATCATGGTTGGTCGGCTATTATCTCGGATGGATTGCAGGATTGTTTCCAGGTGTAGCTTTTTAGACTCTCTATGTGATACAAGTGGTTTGTCAGTCAGATGTACATACTTCTGTTCATCGTTCTTTCCATACAAATTTAGCTTTTCGAGCATGGTAGAACGTAATAATTCTTTGTCAGCCAAATGGTCCTCAGACTCAGGTAACCACAAATCATGAGCCAACGCTCTTTCTGCCGTTGTTGAACCAGCCGTATAACTTTCAAAGGATGCTTTTCTTTCTGCGCCTTCCTCGCTGTTCGGGATGAACAAATTCCTTTTTTCTGTTTTTGCAGTATGGAACTTGTCCTCAATATAGCTATCGAACTTGCTTTCCCTTTCACCAAGTGATTGCTTGTTGAGTATTTCAAGAGCCTCTGCAGTCACTCGTTTGCCTAACCTACTCTCCTTCTCTACATACCCAGGAACCTTACTGATCCTTCTGCTCTCCTGCAAATCTCTGAAAACAAAACCGTGCTCCTTACTTTCACGATAAGCCTGTTCTGCATGACGGTCCACCTCACTATGAACCACATAAATTCGTCGTGCCTTAGGACGCTTATGCTCAATATACATTTTCTCCACATAAACTCTTTGCCCCGTAGTCAAATCACCTATGACGTTCATATCTTCTGCTTGATCTCGAACAGCCCAAGGAAACTGTCGTTCCACATCCGTAATAGTCCCTATATCTCTGGATGCCAAAATGATACCGGATGCTGTAGTTGCCGGATGTTTGTCTATAATTCTGTGAGCTTGGAGCGGATGCCACAGGGTATCACTCGGACGAAAGACTAATGCATTTCGATGTTGGTCACGGCTGCTATGACTGAGATCATCATGAAAGTATAGTTGCTTGTCGACTTCTCGCGTACTTCTCATTTCGGTATGCAGAACTGTGGGGTACTGACGATCCTTCAGTTTGGCAAATACATTCTCATGATTTGTCATTTCATTCTCAATTACCCGCGTAGCCTGATTCAGTTGTGAAAGAAACATATTCTCATCGATGTCTCTAATTGCTTGAACAATTTTGCCTGTAGTCGTTCCGCCAAACGTTGCTGCTCGCATAGCTGTTCCCAGTGTCCGCATGAGTGTCAATTGTGAAGTGTTATACACTCTTTGGGCTAACGGCAACGTGCGATCAAGGTGCATATACTTTATTTCCTGAAATCGACGAATATAAGCAGTTGACATATCAGAGAGAATGGATAATTGCTGATGATCATCTACCCTTTTCCCAATCATGGTAGCTTGTTCAGCAAATGTTTCTTTATGAACATCACGTAAACCTAGCAGATCCTGATATAGAATTTCCACGTCTTGTTTGCTTACCTTCCGGGATTGAAGGCTTCTCTCCAGTTCTGTACTTCTGAAGTGGTCTTGAATGGCTTCTAACAAAAAGTCATTTTGTGCCCGGCGTCCAATGATCTTCTCCACTTTCTCGAAAACCTCTGCCACATCCATATCCGGTTTATCGTTTCGAACAGAGTGTATCAATTGTTTAATCACCAGTTCAGAGCTGTTATCTTGCTCTGCACTATCTGCATAGTCCGCAATCATCCCAAATTCACTAACCCTGAAACTGATTTTTCCAGGCTCCAGCTTATCCAGATTCTTAACAAAGTTACGAGTTAAACCCAAATTACGGACAATCTTTAGCTCTTTATCGTTATCTACGCGCCAGCCCTCTGACATATCTTCAGGAATGAATGAGTCCTTTAAACCTCCGGGTCTGTGGCCCTCATCTTGATGATCCATCTCCAAAGCTTCAATTAACGCAGACCGCTGCATTTCAAACGAAAATTCCATGACATCGCCTTGCTTGGTACCTGAGCTCGATCCTTCCATGGAACTGTGCAGAAGTCCTTCTTTATCCTGTTTAGCTTCACTTAGGACAATAAATCGTTCTTCTCCTTCCAGATCCTTGCGAATCGCTTCCACAAGTTGATGATTAAATCCATGTGAGATCGATCTTGCCATGTAAAAATCAAGCATCAGGACACTTGGATACCGGCTGTAAGGCATGTATATAAATCGATAATCCTCAGGCCTGCTTCCTGTAGTTCCGACTGTAAACAGGTAACCGTACTGAGTTGTCGTGTAATCTATAACGGTGAAATCAAACTTATTGACTACTTGACTCACGTCACTGCCCCCTTCCAACTAAAAAAAGGGAACCCCTGAGTGGAGTCTCAGAAAGTTCCCTCTCACTGAATCTATACGACTCAGCTTTGATTCAGTTTAACTTACGCCGTATAACGGACTTCCTTCAGAATAGCCACACCCATACGTTGGTTGGCAGACAGATTCATGAAATTCTGCGCTGTATCGGTATCGAAGTAACGATACACTTCTTGGTCCCAGGACTTGCCTTCCACATCAATAATTAACTCATCCAGGTGAAGGATATTATGCTTCGTAACCGCGATGCAGTTATCGAATTGACCGCGGTAGCCCTCGTAAGGGTGAACCACGTAGATCGGAGACAAGTGATATTTGGATGTCCATTTGGACGCCTGGAAGCCTTGAGGCTCCAGTTCCAACCCCGTATCCCCCAATTCCGGATCTTGATAAGCTTTCCCCTTCGGTGGAGCTTGAGTAATAAAGGAAGGATAGTGCTGCTGGAATTCAATACCTGATTTGGTTTTCAACATCTGAAGTGTGTTGTTACCTGCAGAAGTATATTGACCGTAGTAATACGTTCCTGTTGTTGCAATCTGAGAGATATCTGGTTCTTCGATTACTGCTCCAGCTGTCAGCATTACATTTCCGTCTACGTCATTCAGGTTGTATTTGAACGGTTTCAATGCACCTGCATACAGGAAGGATTTTTTGTAATCAAGGAAGTTTACTGCTGGGTCCGCAACGAGAACCATCGCCAAACGATTGTTCATGACATTTACATACATGTATACAGGTTTTTCTTTATTCCGATCCGTTGGTGTATAGTTTTCCAGTGCCCATTGGTAGAGTACCGGATGTCCTGTTAGCTTGAATGTAGGGCGAGTGGTAACTGGTAGTGTAGTTGGTTCGCTGCCTTCCAATCCTTCAAGCAGCTGAACAGTCAACGTACTATGCTCCTCATAGGCTGGAACTGGTGCAACGACGCGTGGTACCAGAGCATGATTAATGAAACTTACATAGAAATGTTTAGTAATCGGAGTTGCTTGTGTTCCAATGGTCATGATCCCGCGAAGAATAAGTTCCTGAATACGGTCACTACTGTCCTTTTCTTCGTAAAATACTTCCCACAGATTTTGTTCCTGAGACTCGCCTGCAGTGGATTCAAATGGGAAACTCTTAAACCCTGTAACTTCCTCTTTCAGTTTTGTCAACACGTCCTGTGAAGTGGTGATTGTTTCTACATATTTAAAATTTGCCATTATGAAATCCTCCTTATTTTATCTCTTTCAAAAATGCAATCGTAATTACATCTGGTGATGGGGAATGCTTGAATAGATTCAATGGACTCTTGATACTAAAAAACTTGTAAACCTCTGTCCACGTACCCAACGCAGGTTTGGAAGGATCTTTCAGAATTTCTGTATCTACGATTAATTCATCGCGATTGACCAAATTATGGTCGTATATCGCAACTACACCGTCCATATAACCCCGATATCCTTCTGCCTGATGTACAAGGTAGATTGGACTTGCATGATACTTTCCTGTCCAGAGGGATTTCTGGAACCCATCTGTATCTACAATCAATTTCGAAAGGCCCGGGGGAAGTTTACCCACAGAAGGATAGTTCGGAAGATGCGAAATAAATGCCGGGTAATACCGCTGGAACAAGACATTACTACGTGTCTTCAACATAGACATGGAGTCCATACCATTTGAAGTGTACTCACCGTATTTGGCATAGGTATCCGGATTAAGATCCGTGAGAATATCATTTTTCGTATAACCTGTCATATCTGTTCGCAGATCACCCATACCTACAGTGACACCAAAGTTGCCTCCATGGTCGTAATCATTGAACGGAACGATCTTGCCTATGTATCCAAAACTGCGGTAATAGCTGTGAATATTCGGTGAAGGATCACCTTCCAGAACAAGAACAACTCGATCATTGTTTACCGATAAAGTGTAAGCTACCAGGTAATCCGGTCTGCGTTTTTTGTTAGGCAACCATGATGTTGTAGAATGTCGTCCGTGGAAAAAGCGAGCTGCCGGGCTTACGATCTCTGTCTTGCCGTCATAATCCAGTTTCCACTTCGTGGACGGTGCGATGAATGTTTTGACAATCGTATCTGTGTTCCACATCTCATAAATGGCCTGTGCCTTGGCTTGATCTGTAACCGTAGGTGTTAACCCCGGTTTGACCGTAGATGGGTCACAAGCTCCTCTGTATGTGGTCGTTGAATCTCCACTTGTGTTTGTACCTTCAAACTCTTCACCATAATAAATATTAATATAGTTCCAATCATTCGTTGGCTGCTCCAACATTACAGAGTACTCTCGCACAGGAATTCCAGTTGGTACAGTTGGCGTACCTTTAACCACTACTCTAGAAGGCACATCATGAACGGGATCCGCAGTATAATAACGCTCAGTAAACGTGTATTTTGATTTGGCGGGTTCTGCAATACTAGATTTCAACGTAGTCCAATTACCGTAATAGTCAAAATTCCTAACGTATTCCCACTGATATGCCGTCTTAAGACCGTAGTTCCAGTCATCAGGTAGTTCCGTAACTAACTCAAATTCATTCCAGTCGTCCAAGTAAACTACGTCACCTGTACTAAGCGTTTGCTTCTGCTTTACAATGTAGGCAGTAACACCATCAGGTTTAGTGAGATCTGTTACCAATGTAGCTAGCTGATTAGGAACGTCTACAAAAATATTAGCTCCTGTCTTATTTGTATAAGAAAACTGAACAACTTGAATCTTTCTGCCTGTCTTGTAATTACCGTAATCCTTTTCTCTAACTGTGGGACGACTACCACCTTCGACAATTGGATCCCAATATACCGAACTCACTTCATAAAGAAAACCATCATCTTCAACAGCTGGTGTTCCATCTTTAAACTTAAGTTTACTGTAGTCAGGAATTTTAACGACGTCATACAAGTTACCATCTGTATGAAGGTACTTCCCTTGAATATTAGGCCGAGTTTTAGGAGTATATGTTACCCAATAATCTTGCTCTGCCTCGTATACCTTCTCCCAGCGATTGGCGTCAATCCCGCCCTCTACTTTGGGAATATCAGCACCTACGATTTCATCGGCCAGCGTGTTGATTAGTTTTTGTGCTTCCGACTCTCCGTCAATATAAGCGGCAAAGTTCGTCTGCGGTTTTTGCAGTGCCATCGTCACCCTCCTTATCTCAAAAATTTGATGTTGTACCAGACCGACTTGGCTTCAGCCACCGCGTTGTAGAAGTCAAACTTAATGGTCGTCCCCGCCGGAATCGGGTAGACAATTCCGAAACTGTTACCCATAGAAACCGACTCGGGAAGTTCCTTCGCATAAATGGTGCGGCACACCTTTTCAGTCCCGATCATCAGCTCCCAGTAATCGCCGACACAGTAGTGGCTCGCAGCAAATGCAATGCTCAGAAACTCTGTGTCATACGCCAAGGTGAACGTATCAGACTTGGTGGTCTTGGCCGCCGGAATGTCCAACATCTGTCCCCGAATGAACGGGATCGTCTTTTTACTGAAGTGTGGGTACGGCAGCTCGCGCACTTTGTCGATGACGCCACCCGCGATGTAAGATACATTAAATGCCATGGAACCACCTCCTACATGTTATATACGACTTACGCTCGTTCCAGTTAAGCGTCCTTCGTCATCATAATTTAGACCAATATTGTAAGTGAACATCGACTCTCCACTCGGATCATATGTACGGGCCGTCACCTGCGTTAGTCTGAAATACTTGTAATAATCATAATCCGGGTGGGAATAGCCCACTCCGGAAGGAAAGTCTTCCTCATCCTCTGAGCCAAACTTCATCCAGATCGAAACCTTCCATGCCGATTCATACAAGAGGTCTGCTCCAGTCACCCTGTCCGGGTCCTGCATGTGCTCCCGATATAATGTAACGGAAGGTTCACCTTCAAGGGGAGAAACATTCGAATTGGAGATACTGCTATATTTGCGAAGCTCCCGGTGGATTAGATCCAGCACGGGAAATACAATATTTTCATTCACAATGCCGGCCATTACACCATCACTCCCTTTCTTGCCCACATCATATCAATGACCTGTAACATGCCACGGTCAACCGAATAACTGGTTTTAATACTTTTAATCGTATATACAGCTCGTGTGGTGGTCGTTTTATCCGTCACAATAACGTTGTCGAGCAGATCAAGCGCAGGATTCGCAGGAATGGACACCTGTAGCGTACGGCACATCCGTTTCATATCAAAAAAAGCTCGTTCTGCCACCTGTCTCTTGGCTTCAACCGTCTTCGCCCAAGGAACGGCCAGCACCATGGTTCGGATTTCTCCTTTGAGTTCGAGCAGAATCTCCTTGTCCACGAAACTGCTCTGACTATCATTCGAGTCGATAACAACAATGTGGCTTCTTCCTCTGGACCAATCCGTGGATTTGGTAATGGAGATCAGATTGTCATTCTCGGAAAACTCTGCCACGACCGGTTTGTCATAATTCAGGCGCTCCAGTCGGTACGTACCATAACGGTCACAATAGCTTCGATAGGGAATCTCCGAGATCACCTCCTGAACAGCTTCCGTAACTTTGGCAGACCATTGCTCAAACGTCCTGCCATACTCCTCAATAAATGGATTAAGCCATCCGTTCGGTGTCAGCACAGTGCTTGCGTCCTTGACTTCAAACTCACCTTCCTGACCCGGTACGGGGACAATGACCCTGCCCGTCTTTTGATTCACTTCAATCAGATAGGTCTCGTCAATCACGTAGTCAGGATAAGAGCGATCCTCACTGGTTGCCCGCCAACCCACCATACCCGCATGTTTAACCAGATCTAGTACAACCGTTGATTTGACCCAAGCCGGCTTTTCAAATTCTACAGGCTGAGCTGGTGTTGGTGTAACTGCCGGGGTGGAGGTTGCTGTAATGGTCCAGCTTGCCGGATCTGCGAGCATCTCCTGATAATAGGTCCATACCTTGTCCACCCAATTCTCCCGATCTTGACTCCAGGTCATGGGAGCAATGTCTCCACCATTGTGGAAATAAAGTACATCGGCTTTTGAAGTCACTTTTTTACCTCTGGAAGCTAGTGCTTTGGACATCCGTTCTGCTCCGCGCTTCATTTGCTCCTGAATTCCCTTGTAAAGGGGATTGCACTCGCTTTTACTAGGACAGCCATATCCAAGAATAAAGCTACCGTTCTCATCTTTACCCTTACCTTGTGTTCCGAGAACGGTCTCGTGCCTGCATATCGCAAGCAAAAACTTATGATCAGGTACACCATACGCTTCAGCTTGGGCCTGTGCGGCCTGAATTATGGATGATGTCCGGTCCGTGCCAACTGCTGCAGGCGGCACCGGATCTGGCACATTATCAATCTCATCTACTTCTGGATAAGCTTTTTTCTCGGAAATGACTTTCTCGATAATGCGCTTGTACATATCTCGGGCCGTAATCTCCAGCGTGGAGCCTTCGCCATTGATGTCCACCTTGTCAATCAGTCCAGTAAATACCCGCATCATGTGCTGACCATATCCCATATATATGCGTATCGGTGTATTTTCACTCAGCACCCCGATATGGAATCCGTTTGCGAAATAAGACCATGGAGACGGCACACCCCCAAGCTCAGGAAAATGAGCAGGATTATAATCCGGGGAGAAGAATCCTCTCGGATTGGAGATGGTCAGCCGTGCTTCCCTGGCTTCAGAATCAAACTGATCATCGATTTCGGCACTAATGATATTGGGAAGAACCTGCGTGTCCATATAGACAAAAGACCCGACCTGAATAACATCCGTCTCTGTCCTTCTATTATTGATAAAATCTCCGTAGCTGTTCGTTTGATAATATCCTTTAGACGGATCGAGCCCTTCTTCACTCTTTTGATTCTTCAACGGAGCAGGTAACAACTCTTGTATGCGAATATAATCAATGGCGAATTTTTTATACTTCTTACTCGAAGCAGGAACAGACCCGGTTGGGACAGTGGGGTTTTGTTTGCCCCCATAGGTCACCTTAATCTTGATACTCTTGGCTTTTGCAGGGATCACAATATTATTCAATTCCGTGAGTTTGGTCAGATCATATGCCCCGTTAAACTTATTGACAAAGGCATACGTTTTACCATCGATCACCACGGCGAAAGAATCCCCTTCCGCATCACTAAAATTAGTCCCCATTCCAATACTAAGCAGCCCTTGTGTAGGCATACTCAGTTTTGTCACGTTAATCTCAAATTCAGCTACGGCAGCTTTGCCTTCAAAGGTGTATAGCAACTTGCCTCCTGAATCAAACATAGTCCAGCCCGATTCAATCTTGGCATAATCCGAAAATTTCAATCCGATTGTATAAACGTTTTTCTCATGCCAGTTTCGCTTGTCGAACTTCTCATTCAGTTTGATCTCTCCAGGATATCCTTCGACCTGAACCGGCTTTATATCAGTAAATGTTGTTTTCGCATTTCCGTGCAACTTGCGCTGTCCCTTGAAATACAATTGAGGATTAACTGCCTTACCACCTTCTCCAGTTCTCGTTGTTGGATTGACTCCTTCCCAAATTTCAAAATGTAGATGTCGTCCCTTGCCCACCGCACGTTCAGCCGCAGACACCTTATGACCACCGGTATATACGCCACCCGTATTGCCTAGTGTTCCAATGACAGCCCCTTGAGCTACTTCATCATCCACCGAACAGAGTATCTCTTTTAAATGGAAATACTTAGTGATTACACCGTTTGCATGTCTTATATTTACGGCATTACCAGCACCCTTTGTTTTACTATAGGATATTCGAACAACCTTTCCAGCCCATGCAGCCAAAATCGGCGTTCCAATCTCATCAAACAAATCAATACCTTTATGAATTCTTGTACCTTTATCACGAGGAGAGCCAAAATTATCTGTAACTGTAATACTATCAATCGTTTTACCCTTAACCGGAAAAAAAATCTCCTGAGCATTCGCTTGAGTCGAACCGTTATATATACCATTACTCGACTCATCCACCCAAACGGATTCTGTACTGATGATGGGTACCTGCTCGGTTACGATATGCCTGAACTCTTCTGTCCGTCCCGGGATAAATGCCAGCCGATCTACTTCGACCCGGATATTGGGAAGCGCTCCTTCCCCCAGCTTCAGACGCTGGGATAGCACATTCATAACCTCATCCGAAATTGGAATCATATTGTAATCTCCCCCTTACTTGAATCGCTCGATGGTCCATTTCATGAATCGGTCCAGGAAAGCTACGGCTTCAGCCCGGGTCATAGCGGAATTCCCAAGGAACCATACCTCTGCCTGTTCTGTGCCATTTGTAGGTCTCCCCATATCTGTTACTATCGCTGCACCATCCAGCTTGTTATTGATCGGAATGCCAGCAATTAGTGGATCATTGTTCGCAAATGTTTCGTCTTCCATTTCCGAGACGGCTATTTTCCAGAAGGCATCCTTGTTCTGTACAACTCGCTCCTTTTTGTCCCGATAATAAATGGCCGAATCTTTGCCGACGTCTGCGAACCTCTCGCTCACATCTTTGAGATAATAGAACGTCACTTCGTCGCCTTCTGAGAAAGGTTGATTGAAGACAACCGTATGGTTGTCAATTTCCGAATAAGCCGGTGTTTCTTGGACTTTATCTTTTTTTTCGTCTTTGAATTTCACTGTAACTTTAAGTTTCTTTTTACCTGCTGGATAATTGCCGTTAAGTCTAAAAACCCGTTGACCTTGAAATGCCGTAATAGGCTGATTAATCTCCGTCGTTGGTGCTTCCATGTCCGTAAATCTGGCATAGAACACCTTGCGTAACTTATTTATCAGATGAAAGGCTTCTCCCCGCTGTATAATGGCATTAGGAAAGAAACAATTGTTGTATGCTGGTTTGAGGGTTGTCGCTTTGATATCTTCACTCTTGAATTTGTTATTCTTCGTCCAATAATTGAACTTGCAAGTGACACCGTTCAGATTAAAAGGAAGAAACACCGATCCCCCCGGGCTGACACAATATACATCCGTTCGGTAACCAATAGCCTTTGTTGCAATTTTGGTTACCGCCGCGGCATCCCCCTTGGTATCACCCCATACCTCGGAAGGAATACTGAGTCTGCGAAGCGGTTGGCCTGCTGCATACAAATATT
This sequence comes from Paenibacillus sp. FSL K6-1122, assembly GCF_037977015.1. Classification (NCBI taxonomy): domain Bacteria; kingdom Bacillati; phylum Bacillota; class Bacilli; order Caryophanales; family Paenibacillaceae; genus Paenibacillus; species Paenibacillus sp. FSL K6-1122. The sequence goes on from NZ_CP150272.1 coordinate 4,587,434, forward strand.
CCTGATGATTACGACTGAATGGATCGTAGAAATAGGTCGTCGCTGCACTAAGTTCAGCTCTGGGCAGATCTCCAGTCCAGGAGACGGGCGGCCTTTTCCAAGCACTGTCCAGCAACGGTTCACCATAACTACAGAAGGACACCACCTGTCCTGCTTTTACACCCGTATACAACTCCACATCAGTTAATCCCTTACTATTGGTTTCAGCCGTTTGGTAGATCGTTTGAACACCATCAATAAACACATACAGTGGATTGTCATCTGTTGGTTTAATCAGCACAGGCAGACTAAATGAGGTTTGCCCCGCTTTCCCTTTGATTTCTTCATATACAAAAGGCTTGCCTTCCTCAAACTTGTTATAGTTGATTCCGGCCACAAAGACTTCACCATCTTCCAAAACCATATTCGTGGCTTCCATAACATCGTTATAGAACCAGTCCCCTTCGTTTACATCAACCCATTTTCGTATGATAAACACCTCCTATCTTTAGAATAGACAGAAAAGAGAGTAGGTCACCCTACTCTCGAATTGTTCGTTCCAGCAGACGCTTGGTTCGCATCAGGAAAGTAACAAACTCTGCTCTGGTTATAAAGTTTTCCGGTCTGAAATATAGAATTGGGGTGCCATCCAATTGTGTTACAACCGTCAGTCCCAGATCAGCCAAGCGTTCAATGGAATCTCTTGCCCAGTGGTCCTTTCCTTCTGTCGTCTGTAAATCCTGAAACTGTATGGCACTCTTACGGTCATAACCATCTTTTTTGATCAGGGTCATGGTTAATTCGACCTTGTACCCCTTCTGATCTTTATCCATCGTATCCTGATGGTAGAAAATAGGGTCAACTTTGATGGACTCTACTACACCAACATAAATATTGCCCTTCTCATCATAAAATTTGTGTGTCCAGCCTACGTACATGGCGTAGTCGTGATAGGATTGTTTATCTTTAAACAAGATGTTAATGATGGCCTTGTACGAAGACACGCCCATCTGATGAAAATGCGAGGGAGCATTAATCATTTTAATTTCCCTCACTTGCGGATTGGGCGAAGGTGAAGAGTACGGATCAATGATTCTTCCGTTCACTGGCTCGAACTTCATGCCTGTATCTACATACAGCCTTCTTTTATACCGGTCATTAACTAAGCCAAACGGGTCTTGCTGAGTCATATCAGAAGCCCTCCTTACCTATTTTATCTGGGGATATGATTGCTTCCCATTCTTGCACCTACATTGCTGGCCATTCGGTTTGCAATACCAGGACTGTTCTGCCGTAGTGTCTTGTCCAAAGTAGATGTAAGTCTCTCCACATCTTTTGTGCTGCCTGTCATATTATCGATGTTCACATGAACCGTAACATCCCCCGAGCCAACCATCACACTTTTATGTGTATTGTTCGTCGTCATGTAATCAAAGTAATCCATGACCTTAAGACCTGCTGGAATGTTGAATGAAGATATCGGTTTATCCATTTTTTTGCTAATTTCATACAAATTTTTGGACTGTTCTACACCCAATGCCTGGATTTGTTTAAAAATCTGCATATATTCATCCGAGCCCGGTTTAAACACACCACTATTCAACAGATTCTTCCAATCTTGCTTGATCGAACTTATTTGTGAGTTCATTTCAGATGCACGCGATTTGTTCAATGCAATTAATTCTGGTGCATCTTCCTTACCTCCATTAGCCGCCAGGAGATCATACATTCGTTTATCATAATCCAACTGCGTCAACTCAAACTGATCATTCATCTTGCGTCTAAGCTCATCAATTTGGCTGTTTTTGACACCATTCAGTTCAAGCTCTGATTGTGCCTTCTGCTGTTTCTTCTCATTGATCTCCAGACCCAGTTCATCTTTATCCTTACCTTCAGCCATCTTGTCGTACGTCTTCTGTAAACTTGCAATAGCCTTATCGAAGAACTTGATATTCTCTTGCAAATATTTCTCCATTAGCGCGCGCATCTGACCAGAATCTTCGCGAACACCACTAATCAATAGACGGGATCGAGTGACTTGGTAATTGGTTTCGTTATCACTTGTCGATTTGTTAAGCTGCCGATTAATCTTGGCGATCATTTCATCAATACCATTGCTCTGTGGCTGAGGCGTATAGCCGTTAGCAATAGTTCCTATTCCGCTCGCAGCAGGAATATACTGCATTTGAGGTTGAATGTATTGTATCTGCGGTTGTTGTTGTTTGTTGTCCCTAGGCGGTTTTCCAGACTCTTTATCCATTTGAATCTGGGCTTCTTTTTTCTCCTGCTTGTAGTTGTATTCCTTGCCCAGTTTCTTCTCAACTGCATCTCCGCCGTCTTCGCTCCATACCGCCTTAAATCCCTTCCAGTAGTCCCCGAACTTGTTATTCGTTGCATTGTTACCAAATAGGCTGCTGATTCCTCCCTTAACAACTGCATCCATTCCAAGGTTAAGGCCTTTCCACACTTTACCTACAACCGAAGACTGCTCCATATCTTTAAAATCCTTGGCCAGTTGCTCTTTATTTGTTGCACGAATACTTTGCTTCTCCGCTTCTGACTTACCCATATTACTCAGCGGATCAACAAGACCGGACACTACATCCACAGCAGTCATGGCAGCCCCAAGATAAGGAACGGCTTTTAGGGGTTTCAGTATAGACTTACCGAACTTGCCGAGCTTTGCTAATTTCCCTGGAATGTCTCCTTTTTTCTTACGCTCGCTTGTAATATCACGTTGGGTAAGGATATCTCCAGGGGTTCCATCAGGTTTATCCGGACCTCTTAGTACGTTCCCGTCCTTGTCACGAATAGGTGCATGACCGTTAAAAAATGCTTTTTTACTACCGACTTCTTTCATATCTTCGAATCTCTGTTTTATCCCTCGTCGCTTCGGCTTGTCCTTCTTCTTCTTGTCTGAACCAAAATCCATAACTTCCTCAATCTTTGATTTAGCCATATCCTTAATTACGTCATTGATAAAATCTTGATGTCTCTCTAAAAAAGGTTTGTTTGCTGAATCTTCCTTGTCATCCTTAACAGGGGATCCAGGGGATCCAACGCTTCCTGCACCTTGAGTAACTAGCAATCCGCCTGGACCACTCATCATACTCGCTAGCTGAACCTGTTCGAGTTCCTTCAGTTTGGATATGTATGCTGTAGCATCGATCATGCCTTGTCTAAAAGAAGCATTTAACTCATTGACTTCGGTTCTCAATGTGGAGAGAACATCATTCAATAGAGTTGACTGTTTACGCAGCTTCTGGATCTCGGATTCGTAGCGCTGAACATCGGTTGAACCGTATGTAAACTCAGCATTAAGGAAATACAACTTGTTTCGTAGTTCAACTGCATCTAGGTCCATGTCATCCATCGCCATCATCAATACTCTAGCTTGGTGTTCAAATTGCATCATTGCTCTACTCGTGTCATCCAGCTCTCGCCCAAGAAACTCAAGACTTCGCTTCGTCTTTGCAATCTGAATATCGAGTGAATGCATTTCTTCTCGCAACAGAAGAAGTTCTCGACTATAGGTTTTGACTCGCTTCTCAGCTTCGTCACGTTCTTCTGCATGAATGGAAGAAGCCGCTGTATCCCCATCTTGTATAGCCTGATTGTACATTTTATGTTGATGATCTCGGTTAGTCCGTGCCTGAAGTACCTCACCTTGCTTGGAGGCGGCCCTACTTTGAATTTCTGTTCTGCGATGTTCCAGAGTCTGCAGACGACTCTGCTGTCTGCCCATTTCTTGCGCTACACCAGCACGTTGCACATCCGTGACTCGAAGTGGCTCGGGAACATCGCTCCCCGTATTTTCGACTTTCCCTGGATCCGCATTCGTAGCACTGTATCGCTTCTGATCGCCTTCATTCATCACTTCACCGAACTTATCCCACGCAACCTGAACTCCGACTTCATCCATAATTCGGTTAAGCAATTCCATATGATCAACAATGCCACCCGTACGATCTCCAATTAACCGCATGACTGCGATAAGATAATCGCCCAGCTCGGCAAATTCATCTTTCAACCCTTGCATCGCCTCATGTGTTGCAATCTGAAAAGCGATTTCGATCTCTCGTTGTCGGAATTGAAGGTTGTCCCTACTGCCAGTACGCTGATGGATCGACGCGTTTGCATCCCTAGCCTTCACTTGTTCAGCAAGAAGATCGAATCTAACTCGATTCGATGCAAAGCCCTGCTGAGGATGATCTCCTTTTGACTGAACCAACAATCCAGCCTTACTAATCCAGTTGGCTAATGCATCCTCTTGTGCAAACGTTCCATCAGGGTTCCCTACCATTGGAAGGGTCTGACGCATCATATCCATCAAGTCCTGAATGCCAACATCCAACAGCGTTGAAGCTCTGATCATCATGTCTGTGACTTGGGACAGATTAAAGCTACTGCTTCCCCATGTCGGAGTAACAGATTCCAGACCTGTTGCCGTTTGTTCTACATCCATATTGCCCACTGAATGCAGCTTGGCTACTTCTTCAGCAAACGCCACAGCTTCAGATGAATGATCATAATTACGAGAACCAATGCGATAGGCAAGACCTACATCTTCCTGATCCATACCATGTTGCAGTGCAATTCGTTGCAGATTTTTGACCGTTCCGGTTTGTCTATATTGCCCACTGTCATTCGTTGTCCCAGACGATCTAAGCTCCAAATTTTGGTCGGCCCGGCTTATCTGTTGATCCATCTGCTGCGACGAGTCAAGGGATTTCTTGAGTAGTGTTGATGAATACCCCTTGGTTTCACCTGCTGAAATATATTTCATCGTATTCATCACGGAGTCTAACAACCCCTGTGAGCCAGCTGCAGACACATCCTTCATTTCACTGAACGCTCCACGATAAAAGTGCTCCAAATCGGTAGTCAGTGTTTCAATCATTTGCGACTGCATATCACTTCTGATTGTCTCCACTCGTCTAATCAGTGTGCTAACACCTGAAGGGGAACTCTCTTTCAGTACTGCGTTTTGTCCAGTTAATTGATCCTTATCCGTTAATATTTCTTGTGTTAAGGAATGTTTATCTCCTTGTCCTTCTGTTTCAGTCAAAAGAATCACCGCCTTTATGCATAAATCCCGTTCTACCTTCATTTAGGCAAAACGGGATATCTCTCTCTTATCCTCCGAGCGCTTGTGCAAGCATACCGATATCATCTTCTGATATCTCCGTGTAATCCTCGTCATTGAAGGTTCTTTTACGTCTGACGGTCCCATCTTCTTCAACTTCCTCGCCCTCACCGCCACCGAACATGCGAAGAGGTGCTGTCATAAGTTCAACCTCAAATTGAATATATTTCTCCGCTGACTTGCACAGCTCCGCAACCTGAGGGAGTGTGTACTCCCAAATCTCCCACTTGTTCAGCCCACAGTGTTTATGGAGGGTGAAGAAGATTTCTCCCCAGTGAACGGGTTCCTGTGTTTCCGTATCACGGATTTCGGTTCCCTCCAAAGACTCCCCCTCGGTGCGTTCTACTTTTTTAAACCATTGAGTCCAATGAGCATATCAATGACTTTGCGAGCTGTGTTCAGATCAAGGTACTCATCCAGATATTCTCGATTGATGATATACTCACCATGCTCATCTTTGGTCACGATATGTGGATAGTTTTTGAATGCCATTGCCAATACATCAAATAAATCCTGCTGCCGCTTTTCATCCAGTTCATCATTCTCAGTCGGAATGAAGTTAAGAATAATGGCATCGATATTCACCGTTTTCAGCAACTTCATCAGACGGCGGGCATCCTTCAGGTTACATGGCGGAATACGATATTTCCGTCGATCCCGCAGCGTAATAATCTCATCATCTTCAAAGAATGCACGCTCAGCAGCTTCCACTTCCTCCGGAGTCACCCGTTTGTTTTCCGGATCATCTTTGATTCGTTTCGCCGCTTCCTCATTCAGCTTTTCCGCAAGCTCACGCTCGGATTTTTCTTGTTCTGTTTCCATGAATTTAAAGACCTCCCCAGGACATTCTCCCCCATATAATAAAAAACCTGGCAAGGCAAGGCTCTGTGAAGGGGAGGACACAGATGCCGTTTGATACCTTGCCAGGAGCAATCAACCTTATTTAGATATTAGATCTTGCTTGGTGCGCTGAAGCGTTTGATACTGCCGATTTTTCCATCAGCACGTTCAGGGTCAAGAATCTGCAAAGAGATTGCAGATGCAGAAGCGGCAGCGCGCTGGGCATTGATGCTGAATGTTCCTTTTGCACGGCACATGTACAACTCGGTTTCAACCCCTGCATACGAACCATCTTTTTGCTGGAACGTCCCGTGATGAATGACAGAGATCGGGAATGGTACTTCGTCAACCAACAGATCAACCATGTCTACAATTTGATCTCGCTTGTAGTTCAACACAATCTCTTTACCGATATGGAACGCATTCAGGATGACTACACCGTTCGCTTCGTCGTAGAAGAACGCATTGGGTTCCACGGCTGTTCCTTTAGTAGTGAGTTGTTTCAGCAACGTGTTGGAATCTTTGAGACGAACCGTAATGTCACCGTTACTTCCATAGATATCACTCGCATGCTTCGGTTTGGCTTCCGCAAATCCAGAATTGGAAACGCCTGCAGCCACTGTAGACTGCTCATTCAGCACCCATACATAAGACTTCACTTGCTCTTGTACCGTTGAACCCATCATCAGCTGGATTGCATCCAGATCGAATTTGGCGTCTGTTGCCGACACTTCAATCGATTTGGACTTCACCAGTACATCAATGGCGAACAGACCGTCACCACCAAAGATATCCTCAAGCTCCACGTTAAGGTCAATTTTCAGATCTTGCAGGGTACCCAGGGTAACTACCTCAATTTCGCCCATCGGATCTTTTGGAAGGCGTTTAGCCATAAACGTACCTACACCTTTGATAATCATTTTTTTAGCCATTGAACAGTCCACTCCTTAGGATAGTATGTATTTTTAGCTACGGAGACTTGCTTAAGCCGGGATCAGGTTAAATGACTTAATGATCGGGAGATCCATTTCGTTTAACCCGTCTGGCTGTTTGCCGTCTCTGCTTTTTATAGTGTAGAACGCTATCTTCAATCCCTAACGATAATGTAAACGAAATATATTGAAGCACGATTAGCCCCGTCATCTTTGCAAAAGGAAAGGCCTATATACGATCAAAGAAAAGACCCCTACATTAGAGGGGCCATTCTGTTTGGCAAAGCATCTATAATTTGCGCTACCTGTTCTGCACGTTCCTTGATCTCAAATTCATCGGCAGTAACCAGATGAACATGCGAGCAATATTTGCCATGCTCATAGATTCTCTCGGGTGTAATGAAGACAACGTCAGCAACAGCTTCCATCTTGTGTTTGTGCTTCTCGTACTGATCCGGATCAGTCAACGAATCAAATACGACTAGATCAGGATATGCTGTCTCGACAGAACTTGCCAGCCGGCTATCGTTCACCCAGTAGATCACGCGATCACCCTGAAACAGCGTACGGACATTCTGGCCCACACGGGCTACAACAAAGTTTGGAATCTCCGGATATGGATACTCCAAGGCATCAACCTGATAGAACTCATCACTGGAGTTGATATATATTACATTGTAGCCTACTTCCGCGAGTGCTTTTAACAGCCGTTGTGGTCGACGCCCGAATCGTTCACTATGGAAATCGATCGCAGGCAGATATACAATCGTTGTATCCGTGTTTGGGGTATATGTCGTAACATTGAACTCCGTCGCGTCAATCTCTATTTCTTCAAGCTCAATTGTCGGTGTAGTCGGTTGGCTACCAAACATTCGTTTAAATATCTTTCTCATTTCTCATACCTCCTATGACCTGATTAATCATCTTCACGGCATCCATTGCCCTGCCATCCCAGCTATTAGACTTAGCCACCCTTACTCTTGCCGCAATTTTGGAAGCACTATTCTCACGAATCGCTTTCTCCAACATCAATCCACAATTATGCTGATTCATAAAGTAAGTTACATCGCTGTACTTATGAACAATTTCCTCCATACGCGTTGTCAACACAGGTTTGCCCGCTGACAAATATTCGTAATACTTGATTGGATCGCAGCCACGGATCATCTCTGTCAGCTTGAATGGCACGATACAGACATCGAATTGAGCAATGTAGGCGGGAAGCACCTTATAATCTTTGTGCGGAAGACAAGTCACATTGGGATGCACAATATTTTTTTGATAGAGGGCATTGTTTCCAATCAAAACAACATGATAACCTTTATCTGCAATAGCGGTAATCAGCGAATAATCCACCCACGATGCCATTGCACCGTGGAAACCCACAATCTTTTGCCCTTCATGAACATCGGGGAAGTCCGCCGGTTTGGGCAGAATAACCCGCGCTTTCTCAAAATGTTGGTAATCTGCCCCGTTAGGGCACATAAAGATTGGTTTTCCGTCATGTTTATGTGCCTCATACATCACCTTGGCAGTCGTGGCAATAAGATCTGCACGGTCAAAACATTTCGGGATGTAGGATTTCCACACAGCAAACTCATCAGCCGAATTATCCAGGTAATCAAATACGGTAAAATCAAACTTCCGTCCATCCGAATAATTGTACTGACCTGGATTCGAGAACCAGAGTACCTTCTTTCCTTTGACCAGGTGATCGTAGTTCACACCTTTCTGCACAAGGAACAGATCCTCATTTAACTTTTCAATCGGTCGGGTCTGCTTTCTGTACGTTTCTTCATTGATAAAGATAGCCCGTATACCTGGAATATTAGAGAAGGCGGTCATCAATTGCTGAGGACGTTGGAACAAGAGGTTCCAGTCAAGTGCGGGCGGGTAGACAATGGTCATTTCTATACTTTCAAAAACCGGATTTTCTCGTTGTTTTCTACGAAGCAGCCAATTGAGCAATCAACTCCACCCCTTCCGCATAGGCATGAACGGGACGCAACCGAGTATCTACAAACAGTTCAAACCCCAATCTTCTAGCTTGCTCACAAAATGGTGCATCTTCACCTGTTGGATGGGAACCATATCGAACCCCTGCTTCGATCACTTCACGCTTAATCAAATATACGGCACCTGTCAGTTCTACCTGGAACAAACCCGCTTTGAATTCAGGTATATGTTTTCCGCCGCTCATGGCATTATGAGCCTTCAATTTTGGGTGATTCCGTATAAGCATTGCGCATATATCTTTGTCATTATCCATTAACTGCCGTAGGCTACCCTCAGGAATGATGATATCCGTATCAATTGAGAACAGATAATCACAGTCCGATTTCAGAAACTCATCCAGAAGCATATTCCTCAACAACGCCAGGTTGTGATAGGAATATTGTCCACGTATATGACCATATGTTCTCCCCAGATTATGAGTCAGATAAGGAATCTGATGACAATCAAGGTTATGCTCCGTCTGATCTTCACTATCATTCAGGATGTACATATAATGCTTCTGCACTGCTTGTTGCTCAAGTGATTGCAAGTGCCGTTCCATAATCCAAGCCCGATTACGTACAGGACTACCTATAAATACGTTTTTCACAGTCCATCCCCTCTCCCTTTTTACATAGTCTAGACTGTTCCTCAATAACCTTCGCACGTGGAACAAAAAAGGAGTGATTCCTCAAAAGAAGAGAGAGAACGCAGCATTTTTCCTATTCTAGTACAGAAGGAGTTGATGAATATGTATACCAAAGAAACCATTATTCACACATGGAAAGAAGGTGACCTGCATGCTGGGGAGTGTAGAATTAATCCACAACTGGTTCCAAATGGCCTCTGATGGAGAAGCCCATGCTTCTGTTCGATTTGGGGATGCTTCCAACACCATTCTGGCCCACGATACCGTTCTGACTATGGATTTCATCAAGTCTCATTACGGCTGGTTGAACGACCCTACCTATTGCGGGATAACCTTACCCAATGCAAGTGCGAGAGAAATTATCGTACACTGCCTGCGAAAAGCGGATTACGTCGGACATCTGACCCAGACAGATCACTGGTATTTCAAGCCGTTATTCGATATGTGCCTTGCATATTACAAAGTTGAGCCCAGAGAGACCTTCTATGCTTTTGAGAATAATTACATCGCCCGATTCAAGTTATTCTATGAAACATTCAAGACCATGCCTATTCTGATCTGCGGAGCCAAGGCCGAGCAATATCGAGAAGTTCTGGAGCGGAGATACGGGTGGACAAGCATCGTGGGAACGGTGGACTGCCCCTCGTGGTCTCATGTGAGCACAGCATCCAAACAAATGGAAAATATCTACCAACAGACACCGTGGAAGCTTGCTTTGGTGTGTGCAGGTGCACCCGGCAAGGTACTGGTTATTAAGGCCAAAGAACTGCAAACCGTAGGTGTTGACTTTGGTTCCGGAGCAGATGTTACCATTCAAGCCGACTGCGAAAATCTGAACGCATGGGATTACAACGGATTTCCTGATTATTGGGAAGGCAGACCCAAAAAATGATCCTCTCCGGGTCTTTTTTGCTGGATAAAACTGTGATTCCAAATCCGATTTTATTGACTTAGTAGCTGTTGATAATTTAAACTATCTGCCTTATTATTGTTAAGATAACTCCTAATCTAACCTGGTTTAAACTTGCATGAAGAGGAGCTCTGCTAAGATATTCAAACCGTTGGAGGGAAATGTAATGGCGTACTCGCAGTCAAAGACCGAAATAGTAGCAACTCATTTACGAACAAGATTTATGGAAGGTAACGTAGAGGGACATGAGATCGTTGTTGCCTTGATCAGTATGGTCAAAGCTGAGAAGATTAATTTAGATGAGGTTGCCCCTATTCTCTCTACAGTTTTTTTTGAACAACCGCAAGGTATTCTATTGGCGCTCGAAAAAGCAAGCACTCTAATTGATGATGAATTAATTGATTCCATTCTCCACGAAGTAAACGAAAAAGCTTAATCTTACATACAAAGGGAGAGCTTATCATCAGATTTTAATTTACAACAACCAGTTATTCTCTCCACACTTTTAGATTGAATAGATTCATCACTGAGAAATTGGAATTTCTCGTTATTTTCTGTCCTCCTCTGCTTATTCTAGTAGTATTACGAAGGAGGGGACACCAATCGAGACAGTGAATAAAGCCATTTTATTTTTAACTGTTATTGAAACCATGCTTGAAGCACTCCACCATACAGAAGTAGATCAGACAGAACTTGTGGATTCGCTTGTCATGTTAGGTTTTGATCCCATTGAGATGTTGTACGAGACAAATACCATTAGATCTTTCCAAAAGATATGCAGGGCTTTCGCAGAACTCCATCTTACAGATGAGGCCCTGGACACGTTCTCAAAAGAGTAGTTACATAAGCAGAACCCCACATCACATTCGACGTGGGGTTCTGCTTTTTTATATTTATGAATTTTGAACCCTTTTTGAACCGGATCAGCTTAACCTTCCCCATCCTGCCTCGTATAGGTCATCTAGGGACTATGGACATCTCCATCGCCCCTGTTGACTCTGACTTAATAAACGAAAGGATGGTTGTATGAGCTCACCCACACCAACACATGTAACCGAAACAAATCAACTCGCTGTTATTGGAGTCGTCGATGAAAACTCGATTCAGACCCAATATGAACTTGAGTATCCTGACCATATCGTGATCATACAACATTTTTATTTTTTGAAAGATCCAGCACACTTTAACTCCTGGTTAACCAGCAGACAGGCATAACCTCTATCTGAGATGTACTTTGGGTCAGGACTTTTTACGTCTGCGCTCATCAATTAAAACCTTCAGTAACAGCAACTCTCCATAGGTTAACTTCTTCTTGCGTACCTTCTCTACCCATGCCCAATCTTCAATCACCTTGTCGTTGTAGGCATCTCCAATGTACTGATCAAGTTCATTCCAGGCCCATTGTGCATAATCCAGAACCGTATTCATATCATCATCCTCCGTTACTACTATTTGTTGCAGTGGGTTTAATTTTATATGTACTGCTTGCTTAAATCTTTCATATTCACCTGGTTGTTTAATCCATGGCAGTGGGCATTCCTTCCATCCAACCACTTCTTTATGTGTGAAGAAGACGGGTGGAAAGCCCCGTTCCCTGATTAGGTATACCGCGAGGTCTACAACGTTATTAAATGTATCTTCATGAATACTGCCATCCTTTTCAATGCACATCTCAATGCCCACTGTACTATTGTTCGGATATGTCCCAAGTTTGGCTAGCGCTTCCTTCGTGTATGTTGCACTCCCACAGTGGTAGGCCAGTTCATCATCCGGTAGACTGTTATATATCGAAGTTCGATCTACCGAGAAGTGTGCGCTTGCATAACGACCTTTCACTGCTTTATTGGAATCCTGCTGTGCCAAACTTGCAAAGTATTTGCTAATGTTCTTCGCGGGCGCTCCGGGAGAAGCCGTATAATGCATCACAATTCCACGTTTCGCTTTTAACTTAAGTCCGGCCCGACTGTATTTATTAACAGGTATGTATTCCTTGGTGATCTGTATCATGACATCTTCTCCTTATCTTCAACTTGATCTTCATTCCCTCGAAGCTTAAAGAGTGCTGAAGTGATAAACTTCGGTACAGGCAGGCCCAGTTTCCCCAGGTTCTCCAAAATACTGATTCCTTCGGTACCAATGATGAACATTAACATTGCATCTCGCATAAAATCATTGGAATTGCCTGCAACCATATCCAGTTGATGTGCAATAATGACAAAAACAAATGTCAATGACTTACGAGCAAGCCCCCACCATCCAACCCTGCTGGATAACTCCTTCCTATACCATGCAGACAGTACCCCTGTGATGTAATCCAGCCCCACAAAGATGGTCACGGCAATAAACAGGTGATCAATTCCTCCTACCAAATACACGACTGCCGATAGCAGCCAGCCAAACAAAACCATAAACACGGTATCTCTGTGCATTAACGTTCCCCCTTCAATAAACCTATTTCATGTCTAGGTTAGGCGGATCATAGACATAAGTCTCATGCAATACGGAAACCTCCGAAAAAACACTCACCATCCGCTATACAAACAGCAAAAATCCCTCACGCTTGGATGCGGGAGGGATCATGACGAAATGATTCAGCTATAGGTTGATGGATCTGGTGTAACTGGTACACCTGTTGTATTCGTTGGTGTTGTATTCCGTTGGAACATGCCTTGAATTCGGTCCAAAACATAAGGGGTGGAGTCAATGAGTTTCTCAAACAGATGTGTGGAGTTATCGAGTGGTACAATGTGTACCCCCTGTTTACCTACAACCAGGAACGCAATAGGACGTATGGATACACCGCCGCCACTACCGCCACCAAATGGAGAAGCTACTTTAGCTGAACTCGCATGTTCAGCAGAGGTACCCGTAGCACCACTTTTGCCACTACTTTCTCCATTAACGTGAAAATCACTACCACCGGCAGCAAATCCGAATCCCACCTTACTGATTGGCAGAATCACGGTACCATCTGGTGTTTCGACTGCATCGCCAACAATTGTATTGACATCCACCATGGCCTTGATATTTTCCATTGCGGTTTCCATTAAGCCTTGAATTGGATGATCTGACATTTAAATTCCCTCCAGTTTCAATGTAAGCTAGGTTTGATCTAACCATATCATCCCCAAACTTGAAGGGACTTATGTAATAAGCATTTTAAATACACTCACCAAATCCCAACCTTACATTCCCAAAAACAGACCGACTATGATGGGTTTTTATGCTGTTGTCCCACTAAGTTTCTTCTTTTGCTTCTCCTTATGCCTGCGGCGCTGTTCCTGAAGAAGCTTGAACCACATCCGCCATCCGCCTTCGACTTGAAGCACACGGGTGAGTAGTGTAACTCCAGCGATTAGGACGGCTGTAATCCGAATTTTCACTCTGAAATCGAGCTCCGTTCTAAATTCCATTTCATCAGACCATACCGGCATAACCTGAAGCACAGGTGTCTCATCAAAGCGGATCTGATAGGTGAGAAAACCAATAATAATGGACTTGACACTCCACACCCAGCCCGTCAGCACCGCTGTATATGCTGCATCACCAACGCCGATGTGGGTAGCCCAGGACAGTTGGGTCATATGTACGCGTGTAAGTGTTTGCTTCAGCCACAGCTTGAGCGCGTCCGTTGCCCTAAGCATAATTTTTACATCTTTAGCCCACTTTTTGACTTTGCGTTTGTTGACCCGCTCGCTTCCCTGGGCCTCGCCTCTCGAATGATTCATGGATTGTTCGGTCTTGACCAGAAAACCTTCCTTCATATTGCGAAAAACAATACTCGGAATCTCATAGTTAATCCGCACAATTCCATAGAGAAGACGAACATTAATATTGGCGTAATCATCACTTTTATGTTTACTGAATGTAAAATGTACATGAACATTTGAGATGAGGACTGCGGCAATCAGCAATGCGAACAACAAACCGATTCCTCCAAGCCAAATCCACACAGGCCTTACCTCCAAGCCCTCAATTCTTTTCTCGTCTAGTATGGCACTTTGAATAGGAAAAAATTCACGTCTGACCTAAAAATCCCATTTCATATTTGTTTGGAACCGGTCCGTAACCTTTTATATACACAAATTGGACTAAAGATTAGTTACACTGGTCACTCCGATGACAGAATAACCTTCCGATCGCTGTTATCCCCGAATTTTTTTGATTCCCTTCTCTAAAGGGTAAATCCGGGGATAAAGGCGAACACTCCGTTTCTTCAGATTATTTCTGTCCTCTCCGTTATGTGTAAAATCTTTAGTTCAATTTATCTAAAATAATGCACAAAAAAACCGACTCCACTGATGGGTGTCGGTTAGTATGAGCTTGCTAATTAGAGTGAAGAGTCCGTATTATCGTCTTCGTTGTCGATATGACTTAGGTCATCCGCCGGATCAGCACTTTCCGGTTCCAGTTGTTGCAAATCCAGTTTGTTGAACAACAGTTGTGTCTCTTCTTCCAGGTTTTCCGAATCTTCGAACAAGCCCGGTTCCGGAAGGTCTTTAATTGAAGCCAGTCCGAAATAATCGAGGAATGACTTGGTTGTTCCGTACAGAATTGGTCGTCCGATCGCCTCGGCTCGTCCCACTTCAATAATTAGATCCTTATTCACAAGCGTATGGATGGCCCGCTCCGATTTTACACCGCGGATTTCCTCAATCTCTACCCGTGTAATGGGCTGCCGGTACGCTACAATAGCCAGCGTCTCCAGAGCCGCTTGGGATAAGGACGTACGCGCGGGAGAGTATGCCAGTTTCTCGAAATATACAGCGTGGTCAGGCAAGGTGCCCAACTGAACTACACCCGCGATCTTGAGAATCTGTACACCTCGTCCCTGCTGTGAAAATTCATGAATCATCTCCTCAATCGCGTCCGTTACAAGTTCCACTCGCTGGTCGACGATCTCGGCGATTTGTTTGATACTCAGACCTTCTTCTCCGGACAAAAACAGTAGGCCTTCAATAATCGATTTCAATTTCGGAAAATCCATGATTCTTTGTTTCCCCTCTCCACTCCATAACGATATCCTCAAACATCCGTTCCTGATAACAGACAATCTGCTTCATCTTCATCAGTTCCAGCACCGCCAGAAAAGTGACAACAATCTCATGGCGATAGATATGCTCATCCATCAACTTGGAGAATAACAGTCTGCCTCCCGGCCCCATACTTTCCAAAGCGCCGATGACATCCCGTATCCGGTCTTTAACCGAAATCTCATCCCGTTTGATTCGAGTTACAGTTGTGCGCTTCTCAGCCTTGCGTAGCGCCTTCTGAAAGGCTGCAATCAGGTCAGAGGTGTGTAAACCCTCAACCGGATTCGATTGGGCTTCTACGGGCATATAGGGGCGCAGATCCTCGGGCTCTTTGGAAAATATAAGGCTGCGTTCCCACTCCCGTTCATGAAGATGACGCGCAATTCCCTTGTACTTGCGATATTCTATCAGACGTGCAATCAGCTCTGCACGTGGATCATAATCTTCTTCTTCCATAAAATCATAATCCTCGAAGTCCTCAATGACCGGTGGTTTGGGCAATAAAAGTTTGCTCTTGATCGCCAGCAATGTTGCTGCCATGACCAGAAATTCACTCGTAATATCCAGTTCCAGTTCCTGCATCGAATGCAGATACGCCATGTATTGATCGGTAATATCGCTGATGGGAATATCCTGGATATGAATTTCAGCCTTATCAATCAGATGAAGCAGCAGATCCAAAGGCCCTTCAAAAGTCTCCAGTTTGTATGTAACTACCGTCACTAGACGAATCCTCCCGCCAGAAAAATACAAAACCCTGCTAAGCCGTCCGAATCCGGTTTCCCGTGTTCGTCTGCGCAAAGCAGGGCACTACTATTAAATAAGCACTATTTTAGCTGTTTCGTCAAGTTTGCCATCTCAATTGCCGCCGTAGCTGCATCCCAACCTTTGTTACCCGCCTTGGTTCCGGCACGTTCAATCGCTTGTTCAATATTTTCTGTTGTAACCAGTCCAAAGATCGTAGGCACGCCAGTTTTCAGGTTAATTGCTGCTACCCCTTTAGCCATCTCGTTGCACACGTAATCGTAATGCGTAGTTGATCCACGAATAACGGTTCCCAGGGTAATCACCGCATCATACTTGCCGCTCTCCGCCATTTTCTGCGCAATCAAAGGGATTTCGAACGCACCTGGAACCCAGGCTACATCCACTTCATCATCCTGCACGCCGTGGCGTTTGAATGCATCGAGTGCTGCGCTAAGCAATTTACTGGTAATGAATTCGTTAAAACGTCCAACGACAACTCCATATCTGGATCCTTCTGATACTAAATGTCCTTCAAAAAATTGTGGCATTCAAGTCATCTCCCTAACGGTATAATGTAATGTAAGTAACGGAAATCCCTAAGTAATCTCTTCCATAAATTACATGGTGAACGTTATTCATCTAAAATATATTTACTGTTCGTTCTGCTCGATATCATCAAACTTGAGCATATGCCCCAGCTTGGCTTGCTTGGTATGAAGATACACCGTATTGTCCTCGTTCTCCTCCATCTGGATCGCGACACGCTCTACGACTTCAAGTCCATATCCTTCAAGGCCTTTAATTTTACGAGGGTTGTTAGTTAACAGTCTGATCTGACGAACCCCAAGGTCTTTCAGAATTTGAGCGCCAATTCCGTAATCACGCAAGTCGGCAGCAAAACCCAAACTCAGGTTTGCATCAACAGTATCCATACCTTCCTCTTGCAACTTATAGGCTTTGAGTTTGTTGATCAGGCCAATACCCCGACCTTCCTGTCTCATATACAGCAGTACGCCATTACCTTCCTCGTGAATCTGTTTGAGTGCTGCATCAAACTGCGGACCACAGTCACAACGATGAGAATGGAATACATCACCTGTCAAACATTCAGAGTGCACACGTACAAGCACAGGTTTCGAACCATCAATTTCTCCTTTGACCAGAGCCACATGTTCCTTATTGTCCACAGCATTTGTATAAGCCACCGCTTGAAACTCACCAAAGTCCGTCGGCATACGCACAGCCACTTCACGTTGAACCAGTTGCTCTTTTTCGTTACGGTAACGAATCATGTCCTGAATACTGATCAGCTTCAGATCATGCTTGCGGGCAATCTCCTGCAGATCCGGAAGTCTGGCCATCGTGCCATCTTCCTTAATCACTTCACAGATAACGCCAGCAGGGTAGGAACCACACATGATAGCGAGATCTACAGCCGCTTCCGTATGTCCGGCACGACGAAGTACACCGCCGTCTTTTGCAATCAGCGGGAACATGTGACCAGGCTTACGGAAGTCCCCGGCTTTTGCCTCAGGATCGATTAGACCTTTCACGGTAATAGAGCGTTCATGTGCCGAGATACCTGTTGTCGTATCTTTGTGGTCCACAGAGACGGTGAAGGCTGTTCCATGGAAATCCGTATTTTGTTGAACCATCGGTTTCAGGTTAAGTTCGTCCGCACGTTGTTGTGTAATCGGAACACAGACCAGACCTCTACCTTCAGTAATCATGAAATTAATGACTTCAGGCGTCGCCTTTTCGGCCAAAGCGATAAAATCGCCTTCATTCTCCCGATCTTCATCATCCACAACAATGACGGGTTTACCACGCATGAGATCATATATGGCTTCTTCTATTGTGTCCAGAATGGATTGTTCTGACATTGGTCCACCTCCAGTTAATTTCTGTTCTCTATTTATGCAAATCCGTGATTGGAGAGAAAATCTTCACTGATACTGCGCGGCTTGCCAGTACCCGTCTCCCGATGTCCTCTCCCATACTGGAGCAGATGATCCACATATTTGCCCAAAATATCGCATTCGATATTAATGGTATCCCCTGTCTTTTTCACATTTAGTACAGTTTCACCAATGGTATGCGGGATAATGGAAACCGTGAATGCGGTATCTGACGTATGGACAACGGTCAAGCTAATGCCATCCAGTGTAACCGATCCTTTGGGGATCAGATATTTGAACAACTGGTGATCATCAGGCTTGATCTCAAACACAATTGCATTCTGATCACGTGTTATACTACCAATCACTCCAGTACCATCGACATGACCCTGAACGATATGTCCGCCAAAACGACCGCCTGATTGCATGGCCCGCTCCAGATTAACTTTACTGCCAGATTGCAGCTGACTGAGATTGGTATGGCGATAGGTTTCAGGCATTACATCGGCGGTAAAACCTCCACCTTCGAGCGTTGTCGCAGTTAAGCACACGCCGTTCACTGCTACACTATCACCAATCTTCAGATCGTCCATGATGGCGGAAGCTCCGATATTCAGGACCATCGCTTCGCCTTTCCGACCAATACGCCGGATCTGACCAACTTCTTCCACCAAACCGGTAAACATGCTGCCGCCTCCCTTTTTCAAGTTATAAAGAACCTAACTTTTTACTTTCAAATCTATTTATTTATTCAGGCCACACCGGAATACCGCCAATGCTGATATTATCTCCAACTTGTTCGATCTCCAACTGATTCAATTGAATCGCCTGATTCATACGTTCCACACCCTCGAAGCGGAAGCTTCCAGGTGTATCATAACCGCCTACAATCTTCGGAGCGATAAACATGAGCAGTCGATCAACCAACCGTGCCTCCAGCATAGCTCCATTCAAGGTACCTCCACCTTCAAGCAAAATTGAACCAATGTCACGCTCACCCAACTTGCTAAGTCCGTTTAACAGATCCACACGTGGTCCAGGACCACAGCGTATAATTTCGACGCCATAGGCTTCCAAACGTTCAGCAGCTTCAGGACTGGCTTCGTCTGTTGTCAGCACCCATGTTGGAGCAAGACCATCCTTAACCATTTTGGCACCTACGGGAAGCCGTAACTTGGAATCCACTACAATGCGCACTGGACTAATGCCTTCGACTTGCAAACGGGTTGTTAGTTCCGGATTATCGGCGATTACCGTGTCGACGCCAACCATGATTCCCTGGTGACGATGACGAAGGGCATGCACAATCTCACGAGCGGGCTCGTTAGAGATCCACTTGCTGTCTCCGCTACGAGTAGCAATTTTGCCATCCAGAGTAGTAGCCGTTTTCAGTGTCACGAAAGGTAGACCCGTTGTGATAAATTTAATGAACTTTTCATTCATGCGTCTTCCACGCTCACGCAGTACGCCAACTTCAACTTCAATGCCTTGTTGACGAAGCATGCTTATACCCCTGCCGGATACTTGCGGATTTGGATCTTCACAACATACCACAACACGTTTCACCTTTTCATGAATCAGGCGTTCACTACAAGGTGGCGTCTTGCCATAATGACTACAAGGCTCAAGTGTAACGTATACCGTACTTCCCTCTGCATCACTGCCTGCCATGTTAAGTGCATGCACCTCTGCATGACCGGTTCCACGTTTCAGATGGCTCCCCAGGCCTACAATACGGCCTTCTTTCACAACTACACATCCAACGACCGGATTAATCCCCGTCTGTCCCTGTGCTCGTTCCGCCATATCCAATGCCAGTGCCATATAAAATTCATCATTGATCATTTCCAAATCCGTTCACCCCGCGGTTTAAAGTCTTGTTTATTAAAAAATCCCCGTCGAACAATCAGTTCGATGGGGATGATGAGAGACAAATGTCACCAGCAGGAGTGAAATGGATACAGCACGCCAACACTTTGCCCAAAACTTCATTTCGGGCAAGTGAAAATAGACACATACCTTAATGAACATCAATTACAGGTAAAGAGCTTTTATAGTGCGGCATATGTATGGAACTGTCCGGCGTAACCGGATCTTCCCTGCACAGTGCAAGACATCACAAATCGTGACTGTGCAGCAATACTCCTGCTGAATGCAAACCTGTTAGGTCTGCACCTCTCCTTCTCCCATCCAGACTATACTGTCGGTTCTGGAATTACACCAGATCAGCCATCTGCCAATGGCAGACAGGTCACGGACTTTGCATCAAGTGCTGGACACATAGGTCCTTACACTTCCTGCATCACCGCCGGTAGGGAATTGCACCCTGCCCTGAAGGATTGCTTTCGTTATTACTTGGATGTTAGCACTTTAATGCCAAAAAATCAATTGTTTTTTGTTCCTTTTTGTCACATACTAACTTTTAATAAGCTAAGAAACAACAAAAACCGCTTCCTCTCAAGGAGGCACGGTTTTTGCTTGGAGGCCCATTTCACACCCATCGTATCATTCTACATATCAGGAAAACACCAGCTCGCCATATGCTTTAATTCTTTGGCATTATGAAATGGAGTGCGGTCAGGTTCTTGCAGGGGCGAAGTCGGAAGCGGGAACTCTCTTGCCACCCTTCTGACCCAACTTGTGGAATCAATCGCTATAGCCGAGCATTTCCAGCGTCCATTCGCTCTCGGTCGAAACGTCCCATGCAAATCTGCTTTACCCGGCATCTCTGGAAAGACTCCATCCAGATATTCGACAATGACGCGCTTGTCTCTGACTTCATGACAATATACAGTCACCCATACACCTTCCCGGACCCGAACAGCATACACATCGCCAGACTGTACCTCCCCGGTACCTGCATCAGGAGATGCCTTTGGTACTTTTCCGCGAACACTTCTCTTTTTCTCCAATGCCCCTAAGATCGTGTCCTTTACAGCTGGACTCTCACCAGGCTTATCCGCAAGTGATATGTTATTCAGATCAAAATCATGAAATATCTTGTTCAGGTTGTTCTCATTAATTCCGACAGATGAGTCCCACCACGCCAGAGGGGCCTGCACTTCCACCCGCACATTGGGGCGTGCGTCACGCTGCATGTAAGAGGTGAATTCCGTGATCATTCCAGGATGTTCCGGCGTATCCAATATGCCAATCAGAGCTAACGTCTCAAGTAAATCACGGTAGGCATATTCCTTCTGTGTAGGCAAAAGACGTTCCTTCTTGAGCGCTACTGCTGCCTTGCTGTAACGTGTTTTGGGAGGTAATTCGCGCAGCACCGTTAACACCGCACGGAATGTCCAGCGGTCGTACTCATTGGGTATTGGAAGCTCCTGTGCGGTAGCCAGCTCTCGAAGTGCCAACACGCATCCAAAAGGATCACCGTCCAACGGGGTTCCATTGGTCATCCGCCAATACCATTGCAGCGTTGTGTCGGTTGCTTGATCTACACTTAATCCGCAGATCTTACAAGTGTTCGAAGATGGATATGGCGTATGTTCATGGCTTGGCATACTGCTCGCAATAAGCTTGCCCGTAAGCAACGAACGCCAGATCATGGGTGCTGACCACAAAGAGGATACAAAGGCCTGCGCTGCATCATTGATCGTCCATTGATTCGCAACTTTTTTCAGCTCAGCAATCGTTTCATCATGTTGCGGACGTACAAAGCGATTCGGTTCATGCCCGGCTGCCTCAAGCGCTTCTCGATCCTTTACGGATAGACTATCCGGAACGACATGGCGCGATGCCTGCAATTCTTCATCCCACAACGTGCGCTCACTATAAATTTGTTTTAACAAGCTTAGCTGAGTAACCATATCCAAGGTTTTATTCATCCTTTCTAATCACCGATTTCAAGTATGTAAAAATAAAAAAAGTGCTTCTATAAAAGAAGCACTTCATGTTTGGATCCAGTTAAGGTGAAGGTATTAAGCTTCTACAACTTCAACAGTTTCCATTTTGTCTTTACCTTCTAAAGCATCCACGAACTCCATACCTTTAGTTACTTTACCAAATACCGTATGTTGTCCATCCAAATGTGGTTGCGGTTGGTAGCAGATGTAGAACTGGCTTCCACCTGTGTTACGGCCAGCATGTGCCATAGCAAGTGTTCCGCGCTCATGTTTGTTCGGGTTAATTTCACAGTTGATTGTGTAACCTGGGCCACCTGCACCGCTACCGTTAGGGCATCCGCCTTGAGCTACAAAGCCCGGGATAACGCGGTGGAATGTAAGACCATTGTAGAAACCGGAATTAGCCAGTTTCTCAAAGTTTGCTACTGTGTTTGGAGCTTCTTGATCGAACAGATCGATCAGAACTTCTCCGCCGTTTGCCAATTTAATTTTCGCTTGTTTCGCCATATGTAAATGACTCCTTTCGTATTGACCATCGTTAATGGTGCCAGAACGCATGACCCTGGGCCAAGCATTACAGCACTTTTCTTAGTGTACACCGAAAATGTCTGGATCGCAAAAAAAACGGCAACTTTTTTCATGATTTAGCTCAAATACGCAAAAAGCAGACAAAAAAGGAAGGTCCTTTTTCATCTGCTTCAACTGCAAAATCCCTATATCTTGAATAATGCAGAATCGCATTATCTTTTGACGAATTAGCGAGTTACTGGCTGTTTTCCAATGCGCGCAGGTACCAGGTCATTCTGGATGATATCTTGATACGTCTCACGGCGTACCACGACATCTCCTTGACCGTCTTTGACAAATACAACGGCCGGACGACGAATCCTGTTGTAGTTGCTCGCCATGGAGTAGTTATACGCACCTGTGCAAGCTACAGCGAGTAGGTCGCCACTTTCTACTTTTGGCAGGTCCAGATCCCAGATCAACATATCGCCACTCTCGCAGCATTTACCCGCAACAGATACGGTTTCCTGAGCAGCCTCATTCGCACGATTGGCAAGCACGGCTTCATACTTGGATTCATACAAAGCAGGACGTGGGTTATCGGTCATACCACCATCAACGGCAACGTATTTACGCACGCCTGGGATGTCTTTGCTTGTTCCAACAGTATACAGCGTTGTTCCCGCTTCACCCACGATGCTGCGGCCTGGCTCAACCCAGATCTCAGGTACGGCATAGCCGATTTGAGCAAAATGATTTTTAACGGCATCTGTAATAGCCTTCACGTATTGTGCAACTTCAAGTGGCGTATCTCCATCGATATAACGGATTCCGAATCCACCACCAAGGTTAACCACTTTGAAAGCAACATTAAGACGCTCATATACACTTGCTGCAAATTCAGCAACACGTTGAACCGCCATCTGGAAGCCTTCAACTTCGAAGATCTGGGAACCGATGTGGGAATGCACACCGAGCAATACCAGGTTAGACTGCTTGGAAGCCAAGTCAATCGCTTCAAATGCTGTACCATTGCCGATATCGAATCCAAATTTCGAATCCGTTTGACCTGTGGAAATATATTCATGCGTATGTGCCTCAACACCAGGCGTCACACGAAGCAAAATGTTTACTTTACGATTTTTGTCCGCTGCTACAGCCTGCAACAGATGCAATTCATTGAAGTTATCAACAACAAAACATCCAATCTCTGCATCAAGAGCCATTTCGATCTCTTCCAGCGTTTTGTTGTTACCGTGGAAGTGAATGCGCTCAGCCGGGAATCCTGCTTGCAGTGCAGTAAACAGTTCACCGTCAGATACAACATCCAGGGAAAGTCCTTCTTCAGCTGCAAGGGCACACATCGCCATTACACAGAATGCTTTACTTGCGTAAGCAACCTGGAAGCCTAATCCTGAAGCACGGAATGCTTCCATGTACTCTCTGCAACGCTCGCGAACCAATTGCTCGTCCACAACGTACAGGGGAGTTCCAAATTGTTCTTTCAGATCTGTTGCATCAACTCCGCCAATCTCCAGATGCCCTTGCGCATTTATTTTACTTGTACCATGTAAATACATAATCTGCATTCCTCACTTTTTATATACTGGAACAATTGATATTCCAATGATTTTACACCAGTATATCAAATTAGGCAGCGAGATGAATGGATTTTTCGGAAGATCATTTGTGTTTTTTACTTTTTTGCAGTTCTCCGTCCGGATCATCAGACATTTTGGTGTTGTCACGGGTTTTATTGAATGATGGACGTTTTTTATTTTCCAGCAGCGGAAGCCGGAATAAAAAGTTGCCCAAGGCCTTTGCATTAAACGGTATAAAAGGCCAGAGATACGAAGAATTATACGACCGGTGAACGGTGAGCGCCAATATGAGCAATGTACAGCCCACGACCAATCCCGGAACCTTGAATATCGCAACAGCGACTAGCAGAACCAGCCTGACCAGCCTATTGGCGAGACCCAACTCGTAACTCGGCGTGGCAAACATACCGATGGCTGCGATGGCCATATAGAGCACAACCTCATTGACAAAGTATCCTGTTTTCACCGCGATATCCCCGACTAGAATGGCCGCGATTAAGCCCATAGCCGATGCCAGAGGTGTAGGCGTATGAACCGCTGCCATCCGTAATAAATCGACGCCCAGTTCGATCAGTAGAAACTGTAGAATCAGCGGTAGCTTTACATTTTCCTGCGGACCAATGAAGTCAAGTCCCATCGGTTTAATCGAAGGGTCAATAACCATCAGAAGCCATAGTGGTAGCAAAAACAACGAGATGAGAATCCCTGCAAAACGGACCCATCGTAAATACGTTCCCATTAAGGCCGTCTGTCTGTTCTCCTCCGCATGTTCACACAGGTCAAAGAAGGTCGTAGGCAGAATCATCACACTCGGGGAAGTGTCTACAAAAATGACAACTCGTCCTTCCAACAAATGAGAAGCTGTAACATCTGGTCGCTCGGAATATCGAACGAGTGGGAACGGATTCCATCCCTTGTTGATAATCGCTTCTTCCAGCTGTTTGTCGGCGGCCGGAATACCATCAATATCCACTCGCTGAATTTTTTCCCGGACAGAATCCACCTGCACTTTATCCACAATATCATCAATATACACCACACAGACATCGGTTTGTGTTCTCCGCCCCACCTGCATGATCTCAAATTTCAGTCCAGGGTCGCGTATTCTGCGACGCACTAAGGTCACGTTGGTCAAGAGCGTTTCGGTAAAACCGTCTCTGGAACCTCGGACTACCCTTTCCAATGAAGGTTCTTCTGGTGAACGAACCGGGTAACTCCGGGTATCCATAATTAAGACCGAGCGGTCTCCTTCAACGAACATTGCGCTCATCCCGGTAAGAACCTTGTTGATGACCGCACTCATCTTCTCGACTTTTTCTACCTGAATATGGGGAATGTAACATTCGAAATAGGATTTGAGCGCGTGTCCTGACACGTCATCCGGTGTGAGATAGGTCAATCTTTTTAACACTTCAAGCAAAATCTCATCCTTCGCAAAACCGGTAATCATCAGCAATCCGACGTGCTTGCCACCCAGAACCATTTCCCTCATATTCACGTCGAACGATTCTCCAAGCCCCAGTACCTGTTGCAGTGTATATCTGTTCTCACTCATGCGTGGGGAGATGTCATCGTTTTCCTGCCAATATTGTACGGATTCCTCAATGCTGTCGGACATCTCATTTTGTTTTTTCTTATTGTACGCTTTCTCCTCTTCTTCCTTTTGAATCTCATAAGCAGACTTGTGTAACATCTCTTCCGTTATACCTTCACTATTTTCCTGGCCTGTGTGCTCCGTTCGTTCATCCATCTTCCATCCTCCTATGGCCACGAGTTACCGCTGATATATGAAAAAATCAAACAGGGAACCTGTCATTTTGCCCAAAATCATGGCGAGCAGTAATCCAAACAAATAAGGTTTCATGCCCAATCGTTTGGCTAGCACGGGCAGTACATTAAGCACCTCGGTGAGCGCTGCGGCGAGCAGACCGATGAACACGCCACAGAACAAACCAACGATCGGGCTGAGCAGCAGCACCCCATGCATCTTCCAGTGCCAGAAATCCGCCACCGTCCCGAGCAGTGAACCACCAATTAGCGCCCCTTCGTACCAGTGAGTTTTGTCATACGATTGCGTAAGTTGAGCCAACCTGGGAATCATATCGAGCACCAGAATGAGCGCAATTACGCCGCTCCCTACGGCAATCCCCCCTGCAATACCCAATACAATGCTGATTGCTCCATTAAGAACGCTCATCCGCATTCATCTCCCTGCGTTCCTGCTCGTGCATCCGTTCACTTTCTTCAATCACCACATATTTATCTACATTTTGCTGGTATAGGAACATCTCTACTTCCAGCGGGGTAGGTTCCTCATTCCACTTCTTCTTGAACAAATGATTAAAAAATACTGCCATTCCGAATCCAATGCCAATGGAATACGCCACTTGGAACAGATAGGGATGTTCGTCCCGATGCCCAGTAAGCATCTCCACAATACGAATCTGTACTTCCTGCATGTTCACATCGGCATGAAAATTCATAATGGTTAAGGCCGATCCGAAGAACAGCAGCAGCCAAACCAATATGAACAGAGACTTGGAAGGTTGACCATTTCCCGCAATGACTTCAACCAACGTATGGCCTGATCCTATCAGTTCCACACTTACCTCCGGCAAGATGTGCCGAATTTGGGGAATAATCTGCAATATATCAATGAGGATCAGATTGCCATCCTCTGGTCCAGGGCTTAGCAGTTCAAGCTCCAATAGCCTGCCCTCTTGGTCTTCTGAAGAGGTCAGTACATGTGCAATGTCTCCAAGCTTGACTGCTCTGCCCCTCTGGATGCGAATACGGCTGCGCAGACGAATATAGACCATTGGAGTGGGTGTCTGGGACATCCATAGCACTCCTTTACTGCGTAATTTAGGTTAGTATTTGAAGAATGTGCAAATTTATTACAAACGGGTTGGAAAAAAGGTGGAAGGCTGAGTTGGCGCTGCGGGATGGATCGGTCATTGGTCGCTGTTGCTCGGGGGGAGGATACACGCAGACACTACGACGGCAGACCAACCTTCTGATCGCTGTTGTCTCCAAATTCTTTTTATTGATTTCTAAGTGTTAGAAATTTGGAGACAAAGGCGAACGCTTCGCTTCTTCAGGTCTAATCTGCCGCCTGCGTTGCTTATGTATCCTTAGATGAACCCTCACGCTTCGCTCCTTTCGACCGATTCCATCCCTCCGCTGCCCATCGTCCTCCCGTTTCCAAACGTTTGAAATAAATATGCTGGGGAGGTGGCAGGAAGGGAATTGAAAGATGAGCTTTTTGGGGTTATTTTGCGCAAATTCTATGACTTTGGAGTTGTCTTCTGGGACCGTCTAGACTACAGTTGTTTAGAAATTTGGAGACAAAGGCGCACGCTTCGCTTCTTCAGGTCTAATCTGCCGCCTGCGTTGCTTATGTATCCTTAGGTGAGCCCTCACGCTTCGCTCCTTTTGACCGATTCCATCCCTACGCTACCCCTCGTCCTCCCGTTTTCAAACGTTTGTAATAAATATGCTGGGGAGGTGGCAGGAAGGAAATGAAAGATGAGCTTTTTGGGGTTACTTTATACGCTCTCCTTGTGACCGGGTTGAGGCGCAACTGAGTGTGAAGCATTATTTTACATATCAAAAAAAGTCGCCGTATGGGCGACTCTTCGGTATTGGTAGTTAGGTTCATGGATCATGTACAAGAACTCAAAAATTATGTTCTTTTTCTCTTTTGTTCAATTCCCTTCCTAAATCGTAAAGGGGTTGAATTCATTGTTTTGCGGAATTGGTTAATGTAATAACTCGTGCTGTTAAAACCGACCTCATAAGCAATTTCGGTGATGCTACGCTTGGAGGATTGCAATAGTTCAATGCTTCTTTGGATGCGGTACTCTATCACATATTGCATGGGTGTGGTTTTCAGGATTTGCTTGAAATAACGGCATGTCTCCGATCGACTTAACTGTCCAGCCTTTGCAATATCTTCAAGCTTAATTGGATCGGCATAATTGAGATTAATCCATTGCAACATGTCTTTCATTCGGTTGTTTCTGCTCATCTCTGATGGATCATGTTCAAGAGAATATCCGTTCATAATCAGCAGTTTCCACATATTAAGCACCGCAGAAGCAACATTCACTTCGTAAAAAGGAACTTGGTGCACTAGCTCCTTTCTAATCCGTGCAACAGCATCCAAGATCTGTTCTCCCCAAGCGTTAGCTCTTTCGATATACAGAAAAGGCAAATTAGTTGCTGTTACATATGGATGTACGTACTTTATATACAAATCCGAAGGCATGATAACGTGTGGGGACAAATTCAGACATAAATAAATGCAGTTCTCGCTCACCCCGTGATCTTCGGCCATATGCATTATTCCACTGTTGATAAAAATCCCGTCACCTTTGGACAAAATCATCTTTTGATCGTTTATATGAAACAACGCCGTACCCTGAAGAACGGCAACAAACTGCAATTCATCATGCCAGTGGAGAGGAATATGTCTGTGAACATTTTGAACAATGGTTGTCTCATAACAAGCTATAGATAATGTATCGGTACGGTGTTGCGTCATTTCTTTCAAATGTTGATCAATGATAAATTCGATCTTCTGCATGGCCCTCATCTCAATATAGTTATATTTTTAAGTGTAATATTGATATAAATGTATCGCGTTTCTCCTTAATATAACACTATTCTTATATTTAAGGTGAGGCGAACAAGAATGACAACTTCTGCAAAACCCAAAATTTCAGGCATCGTACTCGTTCTGACGGGAGCCATCTGCTGGGGCATTGGGGGTACGGTATCTCAAAAACTGTTTCAACTGGATGGAATTGAGGTCAATTGGTATGTCACTGTACGATTATTGATTGCCGGGTTACTATTACTGGTTATTCAATCGTTTACACATGGACGATTTCAGATTTTTGATGTATGGAGAAATAAAAAAACGGCTGGGCAGATGATCATTTTCGGATTGGTGGGCATGCTCGCCGTTCAGTATACGTACATGGCATCCATTAAACACGGCAATTCAGCAGTGGCTACACTCCTGCAGTACCTGTCCCCTGTCATGATCATGATTTACATCGCACTCCGTAAGCAGTCTGTCCTCACACGCAATGACCTTGCATGCGCCGTTCTGGCTCTCAGTGGGTGTTTTCTCTTGCTCACTAATGGCTCGCTTACGCAGTTATCTGTCTCCTCGCTTGCAGTGATATGGGGCCTGTTATCTGGGGTTTCAGCTGCATTTTATACGCTGTATGCCGTGCAACTGATTAAAAAGTTCGATTCACTTGTTGTGGTCGGCTGGGCTATGATCATCGGTGGTTTGGGAATGAGCTTTATTCAGCCGCCCTGGAAAATGAATTTTGCTAACATCACGCTTGAAACCTACGGATATTTGATATTTACGATCCTTTTTGGAACCATGATTGCTTTTTGGTTTTATATTGCGAGTCTCAAAAGTCTTACACCCCAGGAAACTAGCCTGCTCGGGAGCGCAGAGCCGCTTGCTGCTGTTGGAACAACCGTCATATGGCTCCATGAACCTTTTGGATTCTATCAATGGATTGGTATGGCATGTATTCTTGGCATGATGCTGGTCATGCAGTCCAATCGTTTGGGATCTCCCCGTATTAACAACAAATAACCTCCCTCGCCATAATGCGCGATAGAAGGTTGTTAGTTGTCGTATATTGGTGTATATGCACCAATATTGTTGTTGCAACCCACGAAATCACTGCGCGATCTGGTCGCGGATGGATTGCAGTATTTTTTTCTCCAGACGTGATACCTGTACCTGAGATATACCCAACCTGCTAGCTACCTCGGACTGGGTCTGATCCCGGTAATACCTAAGATAAACGATTAACCGCTCCCGCTCGCTGAGACCACCGATGGCTTCGTTCAGGGCCAGCTTGTCAAACCAACGTTCCTGAGACTCATCGGCAATCTGATCCATTAACGTAATGGGATCACCGTCATTCTCAAATACCGTCTCATGGATGGAGGTCGGTGGTTTGTTCGCTTCCTGGGCAAATACGACTTCCTCCGGGGTTACCCCCAGCTCTGCGGCAACTTCCTTAATCGTTGGTAAACGATCCAGATGTTTGGACAATTCGTCCCTTTTTTTGCGGACTTTATTCGCCATCTCTTTCAGTGAACGACTGACCTTCAGGGTACCGTCATCCCGCAGGAATCGCTGGATTTCTCCGATGATCATCGGTACCGCGTAGGTTGAAAACTTCACGTCATAACTGAGATCGAATTTGTCCACTGACTTGAGCAGACCGATACAACCAATCTGGAACAGATCTTCCGGATCATATCCCCTGTTCATAAAACGCTGTACGACGGACCAGACGAGTCTGATGTTGCAGTTCACCAGCGTATCCCGTGAGACATGGTCACCCGACTGACTGAGCGCAATCAGCCGTTTGACCTCGGCATCGTCCAAATAGGTCTGTGAAGATGGTTTCACTTCAGCATCCATAAGAACACCAACCCCTAATTATACAATGCTTTCTTGGATTCAATCCTTTTTTTCATCTTGATGGAGGTGCCTCTGCCGGGCTCACTGCTGACTTCGAATTCATCCATAAAGTTTTCCATAATGGTGAAGCCCATGCCCGACCGCTCAAGTTCGGGTTTGGACGTATATAGCGGCTGCTTGGCCAGTTCAAGATCTTCGATTCCTTCACCGCGGTCTTCCACAATAATTGTAATCATGTCTTCCCGAATCTCGGCCTGGATGGACACCACACCTTCGGAGTTGTTGTTGTATCCGTGGATGATGCTGTTGGTCACGGCTTCGGAAATGACCGTCTTCAGGTCACTGAGCTCGTCCATCGTTGGATCAAGCTGGGAGATAAACGCAGCAACGGTTACCCGTGCAAACGACTCATTCTCTGACTTGGCCGCGAATTGCAGATTCATGAAATTTGTCCCTGTTCCTTCATTCATGAGACGACCTCCAGACCTGAGAGAGCAGTTCCCTCATTTTCGTATATCGGCATAATCTTAAACAGCCCCGACATTTCCAGCAAACGGTACACTGGCGAATTGACGTCACAGACCACCATCTTGCCACCTTTATTCTTAATGAGCTTGTATCTTCCCAAAATGACACCTAGACCCGAACTGTCCATAAATTGCAGATCTTTCAGGCTGAGTACGAGATGCTCGCTTTGTCTCCGCTGGATGGCTTCATCCATTTGCATCCGTACCATGTCAGCTGTATGGTGATCCAGCTCCCCGGATAATCGTACAATCAGAATCCCGCGATGGTGTTCCATTTCCACATGCAAGTTCACGTTTGCTCACTCTCCTCCCTGTCTTAGAACAAGGATTTCTACGCTTCCGAAGGCTTTTCCTGCCCCCCGACAAAACTAGAAGAAAACCCCTATTTAACTACAAAATATGTTCGAAGGATACGTGCAACTCGCAGAAATCGCCGTTTAGTCAAACAGGTTAGACGTTGTACGTTTGAACAGCTTCCACCAGCCCGCCTTATTCACATCCTGCGGAGCCTGAATGTCGAACTCCTTAATGACGTCGTTACCCTGGTAAACCACCAGTTTACCTATACTTTGCCCAGCCTTGATCGGAGCTTTCAATTCTTTGGCAACCAGCAATTCATGGCGGATGTCATTGGATTTGGCTCCTTTGCGCATCAGCACACTATAATTTTGCGTGGCATTCAGAGGCAACTCGGCAACTTCGCCTTTTTCGATCTTCAGACTGCCCAGCAGATCCCCTGCCTTGTAGAGAGCCTTCATCGTATATTGACTAAACGCATAGTCAAACATCGAAGATACTTCGCTGTTCCGTGTTTTGGTATTTGGTTCACCAAGTACCACGGAAACGACACGCAGTCCATCTTTGGACGCTGTTGCGGACAAGCAGAATTTCGCTTCGGATGTGTAACCTGTTTTCAAACCGTCTGCCCCTTGATAAAAACGAACCAGCTTGTT
This sequence comes from Paenibacillus sp. FSL K6-1122, assembly GCF_037977015.1. Taxonomy (NCBI): domain Bacteria; kingdom Bacillati; phylum Bacillota; class Bacilli; order Caryophanales; family Paenibacillaceae; genus Paenibacillus; species Paenibacillus sp. FSL K6-1122. The sequence continues at coordinate 4,619,474 of NZ_CP150272.1, forward strand.
TGTGTTAACTAGCCAGAATGGCTTTTCCGTATCTTTGCGAAGGTAATCCTGATATGCACCGGTGTACTTCGTAATCCCGGAATGCTTCAACAGCTCACGGCTCATGACGGCAATGTCATGGGCGGAAGAATAATGATTATCGACCGGGAGGCCGTTACAGTTGGCAAAATGAGTATCCTTCATGCCAAGCTCCTTCGCACGCTCATTCATCAGCTGTACAAAGGCTTCTTCCGAGCCAGCGATCTTCTCAGCCATCGCTACCGAGGCATCATTGCCCGAAGCCATCGCGATCCCTTTTAACATATCATCAACTGTCATTTCTTCCCCAGGCTCCAGAAAGATCTGCGAACCGCCCATGGAAGCTGCGTATTCGCTCGTTCTTACTTTGTCCGTCAGCTTCAGCTTGCCCGAGTCGATCGCTTCGATCGTAAGCAGCATGGTCATAATCTTTGTAATGCTCGCCGGAGGCAGTTGATCATGACTGTTTTTCTCATAAATGACCGTTCCCGTATCTGCATCCATTAAGATCGCAGAGCGCGCCGACGGCGCCAGGTCAGTTCCTCCCGCTGCCTTCGGTGTTTCTTCAGCTAATGCCGTTGATGCCAAAAGGGACAGCAGGATACAAAGGGTCATGAACGATGCCATTATTCTTTTCTTCACAAGGTTACCTCCTCAAATGACTTGCTTACTGCATGTTCCATGCATGTACTGCTAATCATTGTCGGCCCGTTTTCAGTAAATTATTCCATGTAAAGCATGATTTCCCGAACTTTTATTGAAAATGTGGTCATAGCCAAAAAAACGCACTGCACTCAAGGAATGAGTAACCGTACGTTCAACACAACAAAAAAAAGGTTACCCCCCGATGATTTCTCATCCAAAGAGGTAACCTTCTCTACTCAAATCTTGCTTACATTTGTGGAATAACTGCCAATACCAGCGCCAGGAACGACTCACGCACACGTTCCGTCGTCTCCATAACCTCATCATGTGACAGCGGCTGGTCCAGAATTCCGGCAGCCATGTTGCTGATACAGGAAATACCGAGTACTTCCAGGCCTGCGTGGCGTGCCACGATAACTTCAGATACAGTGGACATACCCACTGCGTCTGCGCCCAATGTACGCAGCATTCTGATCTCTGCCGGTGTCTCATAGTTCGGACCAAGCATACCTGCGTATACCCCTTCACGTACGTTAAAACCTTGTGATGCAGCCGTATCCTTCGCCAGCGCACGCAAACGACGGCTGTATGCTTCCGACAGATCCGGGAAACGCACGCCCAGTGCAGCGTCATTTGGTCCGATCAGTGGATTTTTGCCTGTGAGATTCAAGTGATCCGAGATCAGCATCAAATCTCCAGCTTCATACGACGTATTCACGCCGCCTGCAGCATTGGTTACAAGCAGGCTGCTTACACCCAGTTCTTTCATAACCCGTACCGGGAAAGCTGTCAATTCCGGACCATATCCTTCGTACATATGGAAACGGCCTTTCATCATCACGACTGGACGACCTTTAATGGTTCCGACCAAAAGTTCACCTTCATGTCCTTCTACTGTGGACACTGGAAAATGCGGAATATCCTGATAAGCGATACTTACGCCATCTTCAATCAGTTCTGCCAGTACGCCAAGACCTGAACCCAAAATCAAACCGACTTCCGGCTTGATGGAGCTTTTGCTTTGAATATAAGATGCTGCTTCCGAAATCATTTGTTGGTTTAATGCTGTCATGCGATGTATGTTCCTCCTTGAGTTGAAACGATCCGTCTTATGTATAACGGCGTTTGGATGTATTCAATTTATTTTATCCTAAATCGGCCCAATGTTTCGCATTTATTTGTGAATGCCATGCGTCAAAATCTATCTTGCCCTCGGATGATGGGTTTCATAGATTTCTTTCATGGTTTTGCGACCATGATTGCCATATTGTTGTCCAGGCTGCTCCACGTGACCCAGCATGTCTTGAACCGCACGTGTATCCGCCCCATTGGCAATCAGGTGTGCTGCAAAAGAATGACGCAGCGTATGCGGCGTAATTTCTTCCGAGATTCCTGCGTCCACCGCCGCTTTTTTGAGCAGCTTCCAGAAGCCCTGCCGGGTTAAACGTCTACCAGATACATTCACGAATAGTGCCTGCTCGTCCGAATCGGTTTTGAGCAACTTATTTCGGAATTCCTCCACATATACACTTGCCCAATGTGCTGCTGGTGCACCGATGGGAAGGATACGTTCCTTGCCCGCCCCACCGCATCGTATAAAGCGCATGCCTGGCTGAACATCCCGAATGTCAAGGGCAATCAGTTCCGAGACCCTAATGCCTGTAGCATATAATAGTTCAAGCATCGCTCGATCTCTCACACCCTGCGGTGAACGAGTATCAGGCGCTGTCAACAGTTGTTCGATCTCTTGGATACTTAACACCTGTGGTGGCGTCTTGTCCGCCTTGGGAGCTTCCACATCAAACGTAGGGTCCTGTATAATATCACCCCGCCGCATCAAAAAATGAAAGTAGGAGCGCAGAGATACGATGCTGCGGGCAATGGTTGCATTGGCACGTCCTGCTTGTTTGAGCTGACCTGCAAACAGGACGACATGTGTGCGTCTGACCTGATCGGCTTCGCGTATGCCATATTCCTTATCTGCAAATTCAATGAACTTGTCCACGTCTCGGAGATACGATTCAAGCGTACTGCTCGACATCCCTTTATCATCTTCCAAGTATAAGGCATAGGCGTGTATCGTCTGTTTCATGTACAACGCTCCTCAACTGACAGATCTGCCGCTCTGGCAGACTGCTCCCGTATTTGCATCCCTGGCTGTTCGAAGCTACTCCCCGTACCAATAGAACAAACGGAGACGCTCTGCCATCGTAGGACGTCCTTCTCCATTACCCGGCCAATCCGTTTCCTGAAATACTTTGATTGCATTGCCAGTTGGCATCTGATACTGATCCACAGGTGAGATCCAGCCATTAAACAGATCCAGAACATGATAGAACAGATAAACTAATGCGGCAAAAACTATAATAAATCGAATAAAACGGAGCCCTTTCCGCACTGATATAATCATGGGCGTGTCCCCTCCTGATTCGAATCCGTTATTGTCCTTGAATCAGGGTATGTCCATAAACACAGGTTTATGCCATTCGGGGGAAACTCCAGATCATGTCCGGTGCCAAAAAAGCTCTCCCGTCAAAACCGCCGGTGAGAGCTTGAAGATATGCTATGTTATTCTTCATCTTTGGGTTTCTGTTCATTTTTAGCTTTGCAACGATAACAAATTCCATGAAAGTCCAGTCGGTGATCTACTACCGAAAAGTTGAATTCCCGCTCCAAACGCTCTTCAAGCGGTCCAAGCCAGTCTTCACGTATTTCATCCATACTTCCGCATTGAACACAGATTAAGTGATGATGGTGATGCTTGGATGTATCTCCGCGCAGATCATAACGCGCTACACCGTCGCCGAAGTTGATTTTCTCTACAACATGCAGCTCACTCAGCAGTTCGAGGGTACGGTACACGGTTGCCAGACCGATTTCGGGAGCCTTTTCTTTAACGAGCATGAATACATCTTCTGCGCTCAGATGATCTTCTTCATTCTCAAGAAGTACTCTTAAGGTGGCTTCCCGCTGGGGCGTTAATTTATATCCTTGGGACTGTAGTTGCTGCTTAATTTTATCAATCCGTGCTTCCATTTTCTCCCTCCCCCTAGGAAATCACTGCACACTGCAACTTAACCCACTCTTTTCATTATAGGGGGAGTGCGTAATTAAAGTCAACATTTTACACTATACGGTGCACGTTAGGCCGGTAGTAACATTGGCGTGACCCAACGCATCATCGCAGGTGTAACCCATGTTTCAAAAGACGCTACGCCGAGCAGCAATGCAGCCATAACCAAAGTTAACACTATATATGAAGCAAAAGGCCTTTGTCGACCAGGTGTTCGCTGCATCAAAACACGATTGCGAATGATGTATAACGAGAACGTCATCGCCGCCACACTGCAGATCAGGAGGATCGGAATGACAAATAGATTATGCGGTGCCACGGACACCAGTGCAAACAGCAGCCCTTTCCAGGAATACTGTCCAACAAGGTACCCCACTGTGAATCCAATGAGCACACCTTTCAAAAAATCCAGAACCAGTATACCGGGTAGTCCAACGACGGATAAACCCAGAATAAAGATCAGACCTACCCATTTCAGATGAAGCATGGCAATGTCCCAATATGCCCCGGTTTCAGTCACTTGTGCACTGTGCTGCACGGTCATGAAGAAATTACCGAGATAACCCTCCAGATCCTGACGTTGCTCGAGAGACAATGCGTTCACCATGAGCGCGCCAAAAATGACGCCGACCAGAAACAAGACGGCCACGAATACATATAACGAAGTCTGACCTTTAAATGTAAAGTAGGAAGAGCGCATACAGGTACGAGTCCCCTTTCCGGTATCATGCTGCAAGGATTTTCATTTACATCCTCATAGTCATTCTTATGAACCGGAATGCACCTGTATGACTTCTTGTCCAGATTGGAGCTCTGTATAGCGAAAGCTATATGAGTTGAACTAAAGATTATTTACACCGGTCACTCCGAGGCTTTTTCCTGAACAGCAACCTTTCCGTACGTACCGCCACCTCCGGAGGACAGCTCCAGTTGTCCGTTCCGTGCAGCCACAATCAAGCCTGCCAGCACAGGTCCAACAACTGCAGCAAGCTCTTCCTCACGCGTGCGATGAAGTACGTTCATTTCTGTACCAAAATGGTCCAGTAGCTGGCGCAGTTTGGCTTTGCCAAGTCCCGGGATGAACTCCAGTGGCACCTGATAATGATAGGCTGGTCTGTTTGCAGGAACATGAGGACTCTCTCGATCAGAGATCGCCAGGATGCGATCCAGCACCCCCTGCACCAGCTTCAGACTGCCACAGTGCGGACAGCGCTCTGCTGACATCGCTTGCTCATCCATAATGCTGCCACATGCTGCACAGTAGGTACGATGATATTTGCCCAGCCTTGGATTAAGTCCATAATTGGCCGCAATTTTCCTGCCGGCTTCTCCTTGAAGTGCCATACGGAACTCATCAAAAGAAGGTGCAGCCACTTGCAGTTCATTATACTCCCGTCCAATCTTACCGAGAGAGTGGGCATCCGAATTGGTCAGGAACGGAACATGATCCAGCTCCCGAATATAACTTGCCATGGATGAGTCCGAGCTTAACCCCAGCTCTACCGCATCCACGAGACTAGTATCCAGCACATCGCCCATACGGGATGCCGTACTGCCATAGATGCCTTTATGCGGTGTAAACACATGTGCAGGCACAATAAGTCCACCACGGGCCTTAATCTCCGCCTGCATCTCAAGAGCGGGCACGTAGACCCGCTGAGAACTGAGATTCACATTTTTCATATAACGTTTCATCCAGTCCGTGAAGGACTTCATCTTTTTCAGATCACGGAAGTACGCCAGCATATGGAACTCACGCATTCCAGGCTCGCGCAGCTCAATCTCTGTACCCAACAGAATGGTGGTGTCCTGGTAGGCAATACCGCCCCCCTCAATCTCGGACATGGTACCACTCTCCAGCAATTGCTCGATATCCATCTGTACAACCGGAGAATGACAATCAATAACACCAAGCAAATGAATTCCTTTGCGATCCGATGCTTCCCGGGCAATATTCTCAAATGTCAGATCACGACTGCCACTGATTTTAACAGCCTCACCCCGAGAGGTTCGTCCGATGTGGATATGCAGGTCTGTATAACAGGGCTCCCACGTCGTGGACGTTTCCAGTTCGTCTTGCATGCCTAGAACCGTCCTGTCGTTCTGTAAAGGTCCCACGCGTACACGGCCATCATCGTTTTGGCATCGCTAATCCGGTTCTCGTCCATAAGCGCATAGGCTTCCTCCAGAGTTATTTCGGCGACTTCAAGGAATTCATCTTCGTCCAGCGCCATGTCCCCTGCTTCCAACTCTTCAGCGATGTAAAGATGAATGATCTCATCTGCGAACCCCGGTGACGTGTAAAACGAACGCAAATGACGCAGCGACTTGGCTACATATCCCGTCTCTTCTCGCAATTCACGTGCTGCGGCAACTTCCGGCTCTTCTCCCGGGTCCAGTTTTCCCGCAGGAATCTCCACTTCGGTGCGTCCCATTGCCTGACGATACTGATCCACAACAAGCATGCGATCCCCATTCAGAGCGAGTACAGCTACCGCTCCAGGGTGCCGAATTATCTCACGTGTAGCCGTCTGGCCATTCGGTAGTTTAACGGTATCGACTTGAAGTGAAATCACTTTGCCCTCGAAGATTGGCTTAGTGGATACGGTCACTTCATCTAGTTTTGGATTGGCAGGTTGCGCCGCGTGGATGGATTGGGCAGATTGATTTGGTTTCATTGGTTCTTCAACTCCATATCGTAGGATTATATATAAATGGACTAAAAATATTTACACTAACCACTCCGATGACAGAACAACCCTTCGATCGCTGTTATCCCCAGATTTTTTTGATTTGTTTCTCTAATAGATAAAATTTGGTGATAGCTTATGCTTACGATGCAGCTTTCTTTCAGAAAGCTTTTAGGCGAACGCTCCGCTTCTCTTGGTTATTTCTGTCCTCTCCGTTCTTGTGTAAAGGATTAGCTCAATTTATACATTCGATTAATGTATAAATCTCTGATTTTGGGCATATGGTGAGCGTATAGAACTCTCACAGCAAATATAAACGAATCAGGGGGACTTTCAATGAATAGTTATATGACGCCTCAATCCTTACACGTGGTAGGACAAGCACGGCAAGTACAGCTCATACTCAAACAATGGTTACGCGAGTGGGGCCCGGATGCCAAGTTAATCGATCTCCTCGCTGGACGCAAATGAATGAGTCATTGATTTCAATTTGATCCTAAATTAACGAGTCTTCTCACTTGAAATATAACATGAATTCACAAAAAGTCCGAATCCGTACAAACCGGGTTCGGACTTTTGTCTAACAACATGTGAGGTAACATGTGCTCTATATTATTTCTTGTCAGCTGCCGTTTCCTGAATAATAGCTACGACTACCTGGGATAACTTCACAATGTCTTCGGCACGAATACGTTCTTTGGTTGTATGAATATCCTCATACCCTACCGCCAAGTTCACTGTTGGAAGGTCGAATCCGTTAAAGATATTGGCATCACTGCCGCCACCGGAAGCAAACGTACTTGTCTCCAGCCCAATACTGCGGATGGCACGCTGTGCAAGTTGTACAACTTCGTGTTCATCATGGAAGCCAAATGCAGGGTAAAGGATCTCACTTCTGAATTCAGCTGTTGCACCGTATTTGCGACATGTCGTTTCCAACGCGTCACGCATCTGCGCAACCTGCAATTCAACTTTCTCCTGCACAATACTGCGAGCTTCCGCTTCAAGCTGTACAAAGTCACATACCACGTTGAGTGCTGATCCACCTTGGAATTTACCGATGTTCGCTGTCGTCTCATCATCAATTCTGCCCAGTGTCATCGCAGCAATAGCTTTTGCGGCAACCTGAATGGCGCTGATCCCGTCTTCCGGGTTCACGCCCGCATGTGCGGACTTACCATAGATGCTCATTTGAATTTCAGCTCTGGCTGGTGCAGCAACACAGATCGTGCCTACAGCTCCATTAGAATCCAGCGCATAACCGAACTCGGCATCGATATCCTTCGGATTCATTGCACGTGCGCCCACCAGGCCAGACTCTTCGCCGACCGTAATGACAAATTGAATTTTACCATGTGGAATCTTGTTTTCCTGGATCACACGAATCGCTTCAAACAATGCCGCAATCCCTGCTTTGTCATCTGCTCCCAGGATCGTTGTTCCATCACTGCGGATCCAGCCATCTTCACCCAGTTCAGGCTTGATTCCCTGTCCCGGCGTCACGGTGTCCATATGACATGTGAAAAAGATCGGTGCAACCCCTTCAGTTCCTTCAGCTTCCCAAGTAATGACGAGGTTTCCGGCGCCATGTCCGGTTTGCTCCATGGTATCATCCTCATAGACATGAAGCCCGAGATCTGTAAACTGTTCTTTTAACACCTTGGAGATGTTCTGTTCATTTTTCGTTTCACTATCAATCTGCACCAGTTCCATGAACTGATCGATAACACGTTGTTGTTTAATCATAGGACTTTCCTCCCTCTCGTGGATACGGTACAATACAATTACTATGGCTTGTTTACTTTATGAGGTTGTTCAAAAAGTCCGCTTTTGATTACGAAGGATGCCTCGCGGCATCATCAGCATCGAATATGGAATTCAGCCGAAATAAGCGGGAGGCTTACGAAGTATGTTTCCTTTGGAAACATTGTGGTTGCTCACGTAGTTTTCCCTACGCTCCGCTACTCCATTTCTAGCTTCATCCCATCTTCTTGGTACTGAAAACCAGTCTTTTTGAACACACACTTTATGTTGAAAGGAGTTCTCTCATCAATGCAAAAAAAGAAATGGTTCAAAATCATCATCTATCTCATGCTGATCGCCATGATCGGGTCCACCCTTTTCATAGCTCTCGAACCGTTGCTGTTTGGATAGCAACCTAAAGCCTTTCGACGACCTGTTTACAGACGTTGAAGGGCTTCTTTTTCCGTGACCCAATTAATTTGATATTGAAAAATACGATTAAAGTACGGAACAATCTCCTGCGCTACTTGCTCCACCGCATAGGACTTGCCCGTTATATCCTCCAGTGAGGTAACGCCATACTGTTCAATCCCACAAGGAACAATCCCCTGAAAACCTGCATGTTGAATGCCTGAGCTGATGTTAAAAGCAAACCCGTGACTGGTCACAAAACCGCGGCGGTGTTTGCAACGATTAAACTTGATGCCGATTGCAGCAATCTTCATATCGCCAATCCACACACCCGTGTAACCCTCTTTGCGTCCAGCTTCAATGCCCTGGTCTGCGAGATAATCCATAAGCACCTGCTCAAGTTTCCGTAGATAGCCGTGCAGATCCAGGTCTTCATCCCGACCAAGAATCAATAACGGGTAACCTACCAACTGGCCCGGGCCATGATAAGTAATATCACCGCCACGGTCAATTTGAAACAAAGAAATCCCTTGCTCACGCAACTCTTCCGGACTGAGAAGCAGATGCTCCGGATGATTTTGTGAGCCGATCGTATACGTTGGTGGATGCTGTAAAAGCAACATCTGCTCCGCTCCCTCGCCCTCGTCCAATCGCTGCACAATCGCTTTCTGGCGGTTCCAAGCCTCTTCATAATCAAGCATTGGTATGTATGCAACATCCAGCGGCTTGCTCATGATTCCCCACACCCTTCTGCTTCAGGTTCAGTGTACAATTGAGCACCTGTCCGTAGACAGCAGGAAAAGTGCACGGCCTCCGGCACATACACTTTCCCGACAACTATTTACTTAATACACCTTGGTCTCCATGGTATATCCTTCAAGGTTTTCTTTGACACGTTGCAAGAAACGTCCGCTGATTACACCATCCAGGATTCGGTGATCCAACGACAGACACAGGTTAGCCATCGAACGAACGGCGATCATATCATTAATAACCACTGGTTTCTTGACAATCGACTCGAATGTAAGAATGGCTGCCTGCGGGTAGTTAATGATTGGCTGGGACAGGATCGAACCAAATGAACCGGTGTTGTTCACCGTGAACGTACCACCTTGCATATGGTCCAGCTTTAACGTACCTTCACGTGTTTTGCGAGCCAGTTCATCCACTTCACGGGCCAGACCTGCGATATTACGCTGATCGGCATGTTTGATTACGGGTGTCAGTACAGAATCTTCGGTTCCTACCGCCATGGACAAGTTGATGTCCCGTTTGACGATAATTTTGTCCACTGCCCATACCGAGTTCATGATTGGGTAGTCTTTAATCGCGTTAACGACTCCCTTCATCATGAAGGACAGATATGTCAGATTGATGCCTTCCTTACGCTTGAATTCATCCTTGAGTTTATTGCGCAGCATCACAAGATTGGTTACATCCACTTCGATCATCGTCCATGCATGCGGGATTTCCGATACGCTTTGACGCATATTCCGGGCAATGGCATTACGCACAGGGGTAACATCGATGAAATACTCCGATCTTCCCTGGCCGCCACCTTCCACTTCGATCTGTGGAATTTTCGGACTTTCGGTTAGATGAATGCCTGAATGTCTCACAGGAACACCTGCATCAGACGCTGAGATCGCTTCTCCAGCGGTTAAACCCATTTCTCCATTTCCACGATTCACTCCGCTGAATGGAGAAGCAGACGGCACACCAGAAGGTGTATGCTGTGCTACAGGAGATGATGCTGGTGCAGACGATCCAGCAACGTTACCTCCCTGTGCAACAAATGTCAGCACATCTTTGCGGGTAATACGACCACCGGCACCGGTGCCTTGGATGCTTTGCAAGTTCAAGCCATGCTCTGCTGCCAAGGATTGCACTGCCGGGGAATACCGATTACGCATCGGCTGGTTCGGATCATGTCCTGCTGTATTTGACGCGGCAAGAGGAGTGGGGCTCGCATGTTGCTGCACTTGCTCCTGTTGCTGCGATACTTGTGTTACTTGCTCAGCCGCTTCTTCGTCAGAAGCTGCGACCTGCATGCGGCAGATTGCTTCACCAACAGCAATCGTTGTGCCCTCTTCCACCAAAAGGTCACCCATTATTCCATCCACAGTGGATGGAATCTCGGCATTAACTTTATCAGTGATTACTTCACAGATCGGCTCGTACTGTTCCACACGGTCGCCCGGTTTTTTCAACCATTTGCCTATGGTAGCCGAGACCAGCGATTCCGCCAATTGCGGCATAATGACCTCGATCCATTTCATACGTTCAGCCATTTGATTATCACTCCAAACTTTACTTTTAAACGATCCAAAAAACGAAATTAAAACTCGGCAAGTGTACGCATTGCTGCTTTGGCTTTGTCTTTGCTCAGCATGTAGAATTTCTCCAATGTTGGGCTAATTGGCATGGCCGGCACATCAGGTCCGCAGAGACGCTGAATCGGTGCATCCAGTTCAAATAGACATTCCTCACTAATAATCGCGGCAACTTCGGCACCTACACCACCCGTTTTGTTATCTTCGTGTACGATCAGCACTTTGCCTGTCAGACGAGCGGAAGCTATAATCGCTTCACGATCCAACGGCTGCAATGTGCGCAGATCGAGAACGTGTGCTGTAATGCCTTCTTCACGCTCCAGCTCCTCAGCAGCCTGCATGACAAAATGCAGCGGCTGACTGTAACCGATCACCGTAATATCCGCACCCTCACGAAGTACGTTGGCTTTACCAATCGGAACGATGTAATCATCTTCAGGCACATCTTCCTTGATAAGTTTGTAGCATTTTTTATTTTCAAAAAAGAGTACCGGGTCCGGGTCGCGAATAGCGGCCTTGAGCAGTCCCTTAGCATCGTATGCCGAGTAGGGAGCTATAATTTTCAGACCAGGTGTACCAAAGAAAATCGATTCCGGACATTGGGAGTGATACAACCCACCGAAGATCCCACCACCAATCGGTGCGCGGATAACAATCGGACAGCTCCAGTCATTGTTGGAACGATAGCGGATCTTCGCCGCTTCACTAATGATCTGGTTGGTTGCCGGCAACATGAAGTCCGAATATTGCATCTCGGCAATCGGCTTCATGCCATACATCGCTGCACCAATGGCAACACCTGCAATAGCGGATTCAGACAAAGGTGTGTCCATCACTCTCATTTCGCCAAACTGATCTTGCAGCCCTTTAGTTGTGGTAAACACACCACCTTTGAGACCTACGTCTTCACCAAGGATAAACACATTTTCATCCCGTTCCATCTCTTCTTTCATCGCGAGACGGATTGCATCAATATATTCCATCACTGCCATTCTTACCGTCCCCCTTCTTCGCTGTCCGCATAAACGTGCGTCAGAGTGTCCTCAGGTTTAGGATATGGCGCGTTGTCTGCATATTCAGTTGCTTCTTTCATTTCCATCGCAAGCTGGGAAGCCAGATCTGCATCACGGGCTTCGTCCCAGATGCCACAATCGATCAAGTAGTTCTTCATGCGAGGAACGCCATCTTTCTTCCAGTTCTCCTCAACTTCCTCTTTGGTCCGGTAAGCCAGATCATTATCGGAGGTGGAATGAGGTGACAACCGATACATCATCGCTTCAATCAATGTCGGGCCTTCTCCGGCTATGGCACGGCGACGCGCTTCCTTCACTGCAGCATATACTTCTAATGCATCGTTACCATCTACACGCAGTCCGGGGAACCCATATCCTTGTGCTCGATCGGATATTTTGCCGCTCAACTGTTTGTGAATCGGTACCGAAATTGCATATTGATTGTTCTCACACATAATAATGACAGGTAATTTATGCACACCTGCAAAGTTGGCTCCCTCATGGAAGTCACCCTGATTGCTTGATCCTTCGCCAAACGTAACAAAAGAAACAAATTCTTGCTTCTTCATTTTGGCAGCCAGCGCAAATCCAACAGCGTGCGGAACCTGTGTTGTAACCGGGCTGGAACCCGTCACAATCCGTAGCTTTTTGTGACCGAAGTGACCCGGCATTTGCCTACCGCCACTATTCGGATCTTCCGCCTTCGCAAAAGCAGACAACATCAACTCACGCGGAGTCATGCCTACCGCCAGTACAAAACCGTAATCGCGGTAATAAGGTAAATAATAATCGTGATCCCGATCCAAACCAAAAGCAGCGCCTACTTGCGCAGCTTCCTGTCCTACACCGGATACGTGAAAGTTAATTTTGCCAGCCCGTTGCAAGAGCAAGCAACGCTCGTCAAACTTGCGCGCGAGCAGCATGTATTTGTACATATCCAATACTTCACCATCGCTAAGTCCCAGCTGTTGATGCCGGTGGACCGCGTCTGCAGTACCTTGTGAACTCATATGAGGTACCTCCTTTTAATCAGAGCCTGTGCCACTCTTACTACCCGATCTTATAACCTGGTACTAAGACTTGGCTTAACCTTATTATAATCCCTTTTACCCAAAAAAGGAAAGGACCTTTCTCATAAGCTTGTTTGGCTTACATTCCAATGGCCTTTCCATCGACCGCCAACATGGCTTCACCCATAATTTCCGACAGAGAAGGGTGCGGATGAATGGTTTGTCCGACTTCCCAAGGTGTGGCATCCAGCATCTGAGCCAGAGAAGCCTCTGCGATCAATTCCGTCACATGGGTGCCAATCATATGTACCCCCAATATATCATTCGTCTTGGCATCTGCGATCACCTTCACGAATCCATCCCGACTTCCGTGAATAAGCGATTTGCCAATGGCCGAAAATGGGAACTTGCCTGTTTTAATGTCATAGCCACGTTCTTTGGCTTCACGCTCGGTGAATCCGATGCTTGCTGCTTCCGGACGTGTGTACACACAGCGCGGGATACGGTGGGATTCTACGGCATGTACCGTTTCGCCCGCCAGATGATCGACAGCGAGAATGCCTTCATGACTTGCGGCATGTGCAAGCTGCAAACCGCCGATGCAGTCACCAATGGCGTAGATGTGACCTTCACCGGTCTGTAACTGTTTGTTCACAGCGATGAACCCACGCTCCAGTTTGATATCTGTATTTTCAAGTCCGATATTTTCGACATTAGCTTGACGTCCAACCGACACGAGCATTTTCTCCGCTCTCAGCGTTTCCTGTTTATCGTCACCAAGCTGCACATCAATCTGGATGCCCTCTTGATCTGTGTTATATGTTTCCGTTAGAACGGTGGCACCTGTCAGGAAACGAACACCTCGTTTGCCGAGCAATCGCTGCATTTCTCTGGCAACATCCTCATCCTCGGCAGGCAACACGTGAGCAGCTGCTTCTACTACTGTGATGTCTACGCCAAAGTCATTCAGCATGGATGCCCACTCCAATCCAATCACACCCCCACCTACAATGATGAGTGATGCAGGAAGTTCATCCATACGCAGTGCTTCGTCGCTGCTCATTATGAATTTGCCGTCCGGTTCCAGGCCCGGCAACACACGTGGACGCGAACCAGTAGCAATGATGAGATTGGTTGGAACTACCGTATCCATCTCTCCATCTTCAAACTCCACAGCGACTGCTCCGCTCTGCGGTGAGAAGATGGATGGTCCGATGACGCGACCTTTCGCGTGTACAACCTGGATTTTATTTTTTTTCATCAAATATTGAACGCCCTGATGGAGCTGTTCGACAATTGCATCCTTGCGCGCCTGTACTTTGGGAAATACAAGTGTAGCTCCAGCTGTCTCGATACCATACGTCTCGCTCTCCTGGATTTCGGCGTATACTTCCGCACTTTTCAGCAAAGCCTTACTCGGAATACAGCCACGATGCAGACAGGTACCGCCAAGCTTGTCCTTCTCAATGATAACAACCTGTTTTCCCAGCTGTGCAGCCCGGATCGCGGCTACATATCCACCGGTTCCTCCTCCAAGAATTGCAACATCACATGTAATTGGCATCTCTCATGCTCTCCTCTATGAATCAAATTTCAATATAATTTATGATGGCTTAAATCATGGTTTAGCTTATACCCTCTATATGCCATTGTACTCTCCTTGAGCGGTCAACTCAAAGTTTGAACCAATCACACATGGACAGCCTATGCATTCCAAGCTATGATGGAATCAGGTATGATCTGTAAGCGTAACCTTTATTTAATGTCGACTTTGGCAGAAAGGGTATAATGCTCATGAATACAAGATTGGTCTTTGCGCGATTTTTGGCAATTGTTGTTCTGGTCATCCCCGGGTTAATGGCTATGAAGGGTTTTCTGATGATGAAAGATGCCCTGTTCCTATATTATGCCGAGCACGGGAACGAACTGATTTCACCAGGATTCCAGTGGCTTTCCTTTGGCGGTGGACTTGTCCTTTTTGCCGCAGGTATGAGTTTTCTGGGAGGCTGGATCTTGTTCCGTGACCGCAAGCGTAATTATGTAGGTCCCCGTTTCCGGTCCAAAAGTGTACCCGAAAAAGCAGAGACGCCCGGAAGGACTCCATGAGTCCGGGCTTTTTGTGTGTTTATACAACACACCGCCTACTTTACATAGACAGGATGGATCATCATGGTATCATTTCTAATCACGTTACAACGATTGCTCAAAGGCATTTTCCATGCGTTCAAAGACCCTAAGTTTCTGGCTCTGTTCGCGTTAACGGCAGCAACGTTGCTATCAGGCACTTTATTTTACACTCGTGTTGAAGGTCTGCACTGGATCGATGCGTTATACTTCTGTGCGGTTACCCTGACTACGGTGGGACATCCTGAATTTGTGCCAACCACCGGATTCAGCAAAGCCTTTACCGTAATTTACATGTTTGCAGGCATTGGTCTCACCTTTGCCATGATTGCCAGAATTACAGCAGGTATTCTATTCCCTCGCAAATTAAAGACAGAAGAGGACCCGGAGTAATCTCCGGGTCATTCGTATAAGGCATCCCGCAGCTTGGTAGACATACGTGATTCTTTGGAAGATGACTTCAAGATCGTTCTACGCAAGGTAAGGTTACTTGCCTGCAGTCTCTCCGCTTCTGCGAACAGTTCTGCAAATAACGCCTGCGCCGCTTCATCTAGAGATCCCTGTTCTTTCAGGCTTTCATATCGCTCTTGAAGTGATGATAATGCTTCACTCATACTAAAACACCTCTTTTCACAACTCCTGTTAACTAGCTGCCGTAACCAATACCTTAACATTCCATATAGTAACACAAAGCTGCGCAGATTAGTTCTGGCTCTTTCCAAAGATTTTGTGGTACTCTGTAAAGGTCGCTTTTTTTGTTGAATCCCGTATGTGAGAGGAGTAGCAGCACCGTGCAAACAGGACGTATTACCGTAATTACTGGACCCATGTTCAGTGAAAAATCCGGTGAACTCATTCGCCGTTGTCAGAAATTAATACAATTTGGCCGTAAAAAGGTTGTGGCCTACAAACCAGCCGAGGATAATCGGTTTGCCCAGGACGAGATCGTAAGCCGAATTGGTTATCGACTCCCTGCCCATTCCATTCCCCGGCAATTAACCCCGGAATCCGTAGAAATGATCTTGAACCAAACCATAGATGCTGATGTTGTTGCATTTGATGAAGTACAATTTTTCAGCAGTGCCATTATGGAACTTGTCTCGGAGTTAGCGTATTGTGGCAAACATGTCATTGTGGACGGACTTAATATGGATTACCGTGGTAAGGAATTCGGATATGTCGGTGGTTTGCTTGCCATGGCAGACGACATTGAGAAACTCTCGGCTTTCTGTGCGGTATGTGGCAGCCCGGATGCAGCCTTTACGCAACGTATCGTCAATGGGGAGCCTGTTACCTTGGGTCCGGTTGTCATGATTGGCGATTCAGAAGCTTACGAGCCACGCTGTCGTTGCTGCTTCATTCCTCCTCACAAAGTTGAATGCTCATCATAATTTCCAAAAGATCGATCTTAGATATCTTCCAAAAAGGCCCCTTGGGGCTTTTTTTGTTATAGAGCAAACATTCGTACAAAAAAGCACCGCTTCGCAGCGATGCTTCCAGAGTCACTTCCCGCTAGTCCCGGGAAACAAAATATTTGTTGGTCATGTAGTAAGCGTCACCACGCGACGTTTCCACCATTCCTTTTTTGGCATCCAAAAATACAATCTCTTTACACTTTGTACAGTACCATTTTGTGCGCTTGTATGGGGATTCCGTCACATAAGCCGTGCCACATTTACAATCAATCTTCATTAATAACTCGGTTGATTTATAAGCACTGGACAAGCGTTCCAGGTTATCCTGTTGCTGTGTAGGCATAATGGTCTGCTGATAATCCGATAAATGATTTTGAACCTTGAAGTCTGCTACCAATCCTGCATTCAATCCAAAAAACTCCTTGCCGATTTCGGTCACGAAGCGCTTCTCATTTCTGTAGCAATCCAGCCACTCAATAATCTGCTTATTAGACAGTGGAACCGTACCCTTGATACCGCTGTTTAAGGTGTAGGTCATGATGTATAAAGTATCGTCTTGTCTACCTGAGTACATTAGAATCCTCCTTCGAATACATTTGCTAATGTACTACAAAAACGCGCATAAATCAAAAAATTCTTATTTCCTGAGCGCATCTCTTCTTATTAAATGGGAAACATTCCACGTTCATCCGCTAAAGACTTACAAGAACTGCATACACCTGAAACATTTCCCTGTGGCGCGGCATAATGCACGACCGATTTAACGTTTTTCTTGCATATGGAACAGTAGTGCCTCCTTTCCTTTTTTGGGATATAATCCGATAGCTTAACCACGTTTTTGTTCGGTCGGAATCGTTGTAAGAAACCCGGCCATTTCATCTCGCTTCACTCTTTCTTGTTCGTCTACTTCGTAGTCATTTTTGTGCTCTGGGCTAATAATCATCTCGTCTTTTTTTATGTATACGATTCCAAGTTGTGCGTGCCTATCTCATAATCTATTCGACGTTTTGAGCGTTTTTCCTGTTTTAATCTCTACACATATAAAAAAAACCGACAGAACCTGCTCTCCTTTTTTTCGGAAGAACAGTATTTTAGTCGGTTCCAGCCTTATTTATAAAAAGTTCCCAGAACGTCCAGCTCTGATGAACGCTCAATTCGAAATGGATAGATATAACCCTGATTCATTCGGGTAAATTTGCGGCTCCACAGATCCAGTCCCGATGTGAACTGATAGGCCTGATATATAAACTTGGAGCAGTAATTGCGCTCAATACTGCGCAGATTGGTCTGCAAACGGTAGAATTTTACCTGCTTGTAATGGTCGTGTACCCACCCGGCTGCTTTCATTCCTGCCTCATTCAGTCTGGAACGGAATACAATGAAACGATCTCCTTCATAAAAACGCGTGAGATACCACTCTAATGAATCAGCAAATACAGGCCCATAAGGGTGCACATGATACACCTTGCCGTCGAGGCCAATAATGCCCATATGCCCGGCGTAATACGTCGATTCTGAGCTTGGCGTGTACACAATATCCCCTGGCTCTAGCTTCATCTCGCCCAACACGTTAATAGGTAAGTCCTGATGCAGCCGTTTGGCTGCTGAACGTTCACGCCGCCCTTCAACCAACAAGCGATGAAGCGCACCAGCAAGTGCGAGATACATTTCAGACCATTTGATCTTTTTTTTATCAGATCGTTTGAACCACCGCTGGATGAAGGTGAAACCTCGTTGTGGCTGTGATCCCTTTTTCATACGCTGCACTCCACTCTGACCTAGTTATTGTATCTATATAAGTTGAATTAAAGTTTATTTACACTGACACTACGATGACAGAACAATCTTCCAATCGCTGTTATCCCCAGATTTTTTCGATTCCCTTTTTCTTAAGGGAAAATCCGGTGATAAAGGCGACCGCTTCGCTTTTTCAGATTTTTTCTGTCCTCTCCGTTATCGTGTAAATGATTATTTCAACTTATATAGTGTCATTCTACAGTTTCTCAGCCTTATTATAGACATTTGGTGGTTCATGTTCAATTCTAAGCGTGTTCTATCTTGTGCCATTATGCCTTCTTATTACCCATTTTATGCAAAAAAGATGACTTCGGAATGAACCGAGGCCACTGAAAAAGTCCAACATCTATAAACAGATATCCCTCCTCATTTTTTTGAGGAGGGATATTTGTTTTCCTGTATAATTAAATGATTAATTTCAGGTGGTGTCTCGGATGATTTCAAACCAACAATCTCTTAAGCTTAGTGCATTTATGGACATATACGATATCGTCGTACCTAAAGATAATATGCTTCGTCAAATCAATGATCTCGTAGATTTTTCATTTGTTCAGGTAGAATTGCAGCATAGATACTGCCTCGACAATGGTCGCAATGCAGTGCCTCCCATTCGAATGTTCAAATACCTATTGTTGAAATCCATTTTCGATGTATCCGATGCGGATGTTGTGGAACGTTCTAAATATGACATGTCCTTTAAGTACTTTTTAGATATGGCGCCTGAAGATGAAGTCATTAATCCTAGTTCACTAACGAAGTTTCGCAAGCTTCGCCTGAAAGATGTGAACCTCCTCGACATACTTATTCAAAAGACCATGGAGATCGCGTTGGAAAAAGAAATTATCAAAAGCAGTGCAATTATTGTGGATGCCACCCATACGAAAGCGCGATTTAATCAGCTATCACCCAAAGAAATATTAGTGCAAAAGTCTAAGTTGTTGAGAAAATCCGTTTACAAGATCGATGAAAAAATGAAGGATAAATTCCCACCGAAAACAACGACGAACGAATTATCTGATGAACTGGACTATTGCCAAAAAGTTGTAGATGCAGTAGAAAAAGAAGAATCTCTCCGTGAATACCCAAAGGTGAAAGAAAAGCTGAACTACTTAAAAGAAATCATAGCTGATCACCATGAGCACTTTCAACTCAGCAATGATCCAGATGCACGAATAGGTCACAAAACGGCAGACTCCTCGTTCTTCGGTTACAAAACACATTTTGCTATGAATGGAGAACGAATTATTACAGCTGCGGTAATTACGACTGGTGAGAAAAGTGATGGAAAACAACTCCAAACTCTCATTGAAAAAAGTCGTGACACAGGTATGAAGATCGATACCGTCATTGGAGATACTGCCTATTCTGAAAAAGATAATATTCAATATGCCAATCACAACGAACTACAATTAATATCAAAATTAAACCCTAATATCACACAAGGAACTCGTAAAAAAGAAGATGAATTTGAGTTTAATAAAGATGCATGTATGTACGTTTGTAAAGCTGGACATATGGCGATTCAAAGAGCGCGCACAGGTAAGAAAGGTATGAATAATAACCAAAAGAATACCTACATGTTTGACATTGAAAAATGCAAAGTATGCCCAATGAAAGACGGGTGCTATAAAGAAGGTGCGAAAAGTAAAACCTATTCTGTAACCATCAAATCGACCGAACATAAGGAACATGAGGCATTTCAAAGTAGCGATAGTTTCAAAGAAAAATCGAAAGAACGTTATAAAATTGAAGCGAAAAATAGCGAACTCAAGCACAGACACGGGTATGATGTTGCATCGTCCTCGGGTCTTGTTGGCATGCAAATGCAAGGTGCCATGGCCATATTTACTGTTAATCTCAAGCGAATCATTACACTCATGGAAGACTCAAAGTAAAAGGATAGAGAAAAAGGCTATATTCCGTTCCAATGTGAACGAAATATAGCCTTTTTGATTTAAAATGAATCTTAACAAATTAAAATCGTAAGTTTTTCAGTGGCCTCGAATGAACCCGAAGTCATCTTAATATAACCGATCGCAGACCTTTATTCTTCTACAACGCCAAGGGCTTTATTTTTCTCTTTAAAGCGACTGTTATGGGAAGAAACATAAGCCACTTTTTCCGCTTCAGGGTCCATGTATAGCTTCGCACTGTTTACCGCTAGGGCTGCATCTGTGAAAGTACCCGCAATCAGGTACAGTTTGCTACCATAATCTACAAAATCGCCTGCGCCAAACACGCCGGGAATATTGGTTTGCAATCTCTCTGTTGTAGTGACATGCCATTCGCCAAGATCAAGTCCCCAATCCCGGATTGGACCAAAGTCACTCTTCATGCCATGGTTTACAATGACAGCATCGACTTCAAGCAGTTCAGTTTCACCTGTATCCACGTGTGAGATGGTCACCTGTTCAATCACATCACCACTCATACTATGCAGTGTCTCTACCGCATATGGTGTACGGACATCTACAGAGGATTCTCTCATACGCAGTACATTACGCTCCAACCCGCCAAAGCGGTCACGACGATGCACAACCGTAACTTGCTCTGCCAGGGCTTCCAGTTCATTCGCCCAGTCCACAGCAGAGTCGCCTCCACCCGAGATCAACACACGTTTACCACGGAATGGCTCCAGTTCTTGCACAGTATAGTGGAGATTGCTAACCTCGTAACGGTCTGCACCTTCAAGCTCCAGCTTGGCCATTTTATATATACCATATCCGATTGCCAAAATGACGGTACGTGTCCAGTGTTGCTCACCTGTTGCAGAAGTTAACAGAATTGTGCCATCAGGTTGACGCTCGAATCCTTCGATCTGTTGTTCAAATACGAGGGTTGGCTCAAAAGTTCTCGCCTGTTCTTCCAATTGTTTGATCAGATCTTCACATAGAATTGGCGTCACACCCCCGACATCCCAGATCATTTTCTCCGGATAAAAGAGCATGCGACCTCCCAATCTGTCACGTGCCTCAATCAACTTGGTCTTCATATCTCGCATGCCGCTATAAAAGGCAGAGTACATGCCCGCAGGGCCACCGCCGATAATGGTTACATCATAAAGTTCCAACTGCTGATTCATATTAAAAATACCTCCGTTAATTCGATCCAGAACATCGAGTATTTGATATCGATTCTCATTATCACTTAAATCCTAGTGTAATGGTAATCTTATCAAAATACAATGGCTAAAAAACAAACATTTCTTGTACAAAAATTCTACGAACACATCTGCTCTTTACTATTGCGCTCTTGGAGCCGCCAACAACTTTCCAACAACAAAATCAAGTTGTTTATTAATTGAATAGATATCCGAATAGTAGAAGAAATCAAAATCAATCTCAATTAGGCGACCTTCTTTAACAGCCGGGATGCTACTCCATATTGGATCATCCGTAAGGTTATCTGCCCCTTCATACACCGAACGAAACACGTAGTCCCCGATATACTCAGGCAGTACTTCCATGGATAAATTGGAGCCTCCCGCTTCCGAAACTACATCAATTTTCTTTTGTACCACTTCAGGTGCTTTCATCCCCAAGTATTCATATAATGCCTGAGATCCTCGGCCATATTGCTTGCTCTCTACAACGACCATACCTTTCAAACCGCCCTCCACAATGGAAATCGTTTTGTCTAATATGCCTGCGTCTGCTAGTGTTTGCTTACTCTCTTCGACTTTGCTATTGAGATTATTGATTAATGTCTCAGCTTCCTGTTCTTTTCCAAAAATACTCGCTATACTCTGGAGTCTTTCTTCTGTTGTCATTTTCTCGTATGGAATATATACCGTAGGTGCGATATCTTTTAACAACGTATACGTCTCTTCTGAAGGAACAATGATCAGATCCGGATCAAGATCAATGACAGCTTCAGGATTCGGTTCGAACCAGGTGCCTAGTGAATTTACACCTTCAAGCTCACTCTTGTAGGCAGCCCCGTTGAATACTTCAGATGTAGCAATTGGCTTAATTCCAAGCGCAACGACGTCTCCCTGGAGATATAGTACAACAACCCTTTTCGGATTCGCTGGAACAACTACGTCGCCCTTAACCGTTGAGACCGTGCGTGTTTCATTGTCTTTGTTTGTCTGGCTTCCTGTGTCTGATGATACTGCCGTACTGCTGTTATTGGAACTGGCACCCGTTCCTTCGCCAGCTGCTGGTGTTGTTGCTGTACCCGAAGAGCAGGCTGCGAGGAGCATCGTTATGCTCAATAATGCAACCATAATCATACTGGAACTTGTTTTTCTTCTTTTCATTGGTGTAGACCCTCCGTCTATATATTGATAATGATTCTCATAATCAATATATCCCGACTTCCATCTTCGGCCAATGGACGATTCAGAGATTACCAATGGACGATCCTCTGTTCTCGCTTCTTCTCTCATCTTTCGTTGATACTGTATCGGAGAGATCCCCACATGTTTTTTGAAGATACGACTAAAATAATACACATCCGAATAACCTACTTCTGCTGCAATTTCACTCAGCGTTGCATCAGATCGCAAAAGCAGATTGCGAGCCTTAGCGATTCGGGTCTGAATTAAATAATCAATGGGACTGTGACCCGTCTGTCGTTTGAATTGCATGGATAAATGACGGGAGCTGTAGTTAAACTGTTCAGCCAGGAAATCAAGCGTGACCTGTTCCCTATAATGATTCTGTATATAACGAAGTGTTTGTTTCACCGGGTCAGCAAGCTCTGTTTTGATCTCCTGCTCTGCCAATTGAACCATCATTTCATGAATGAACTGGTAAAATAAACTTTTTGTATGAAGCAGATCCAGACTGCCAGATTGACTCCATGCACCCTCAAGCTCATCAAGGTAACGTAATAACCCCAGCGGACTACTCGGTGCAAATCCATATTGCAAAGAGAACGGTGCAACTTCCGGCTGTGCCAATAACCACTTTTTACGATAACTAGGAAAGGCAAGAAATGCTCTGTAATAGAGCAGAATATATTCAAAATCTTCGTTGGTTTGGATATCCAGTGAAGATCCTTTGGCCCCATGAAGCATGTAGAACCGCTCTGCCTTGTATGTTTGTCCATCCAACTGAAGCACAGCAGATCCTCGAATCGTATATATAAAACCATTTGCCGGAAGTGTGTAGGAACTCAGTTGTGCCCCTGCCTCCATAACGATTCGGCGTATATCCAGAACCTTAACAGCGGCATGATTCCAGCATTTCATCTGTTCGTCTAATTGCATCGAATACTCTCCAATCCCAACCTCACCCGGAACAAAGGCCTTACAAGGTCATCATTCTGCCACACATCCGATAACATATGCCTAGCAGTGGTTCACTAATATACCTTCATTATAAATGATAATAATTTTCATTATCAACTGTAATTTAGAGTGGAATTGGATTTCATCTCATCAATCACTTGTTAGACTTAATTTGGTTCAGAGATCTTCGTAAACCACGCGGCCAATTCCTCTGTTTGATCCAATGTTGCAATCGGGTCAAAGTACCATGAACGATCCGGGCTCCAGATAAACACACGATCATTTTTAACCGCATCTAGTGAACTCCAGACCGGTTTCGATTTCAACTCTTCCAGGGTCAGATTATCTGCTGTTAGAATGATGTAGTCTCCGGCAAATTCAGGAATCGCTTCCGATGAAACTTCAACCAGTTGATCCTTCATTAAGATCTCTTTTTTATCTGCAGGAGGATTCAAACCAAGCGCGCTGTAGACTGCCTGACCTCCCCGACCAAAATTATCACCAAAGGCCAACGGTGCTTTATCATAGAACTGCATGACCGACACCTCGGCCTGCGGATCAATTGCCTCACCAACACGTTTCTTAGCATCTGCAATTCTTGCGTCATAATCGGCTAACCATGCCTCAGATTCTTTTTCTTTATTTAGCACTTCACCGAAATAGGCAATTTCTTCGTGGGTGTTTTTCAATTCACCATAAGGTACAACCAAGGTAGGTGCAATCTTGCTAAAGGAATCAAATAAATCAGGATTACCTGTCACTATGAGATCCGGTTCAAGTTCCAACACCTTTTCGAGAGAAATGGTTTCATATTCACCAATATTCTGCACACCCTCAAGTGATTTGATAAAATAAGGATTCTTCAGGTTCATCTCGGGTGTACCCACAGGCTTGATCCCCAGGGCAATCAGACTTCCCAGATACAAGTCAACCACAATCCGTTTAGGTTCAGCAGGGATTGTAATGTCTCCCTTAACCGTTGAGACTGTGCGGGGTTCCGATGATTTGCTTTGATTCTCCGCTGTTACTGTCTTCGTGGAACTTGACGTACTATTGCTTCTGGATGCATCCCCGCTTGAATTACTGGCAACACCTGTTGAGCAGGCACTTAGCAGTAACGTAAGACTTAGTAAAATGCTAAGCAGCATTCCCGTTCTTGTCTGTCTGTTCATATTTAATGACCCTCCGTGTTTATATTGATAATGATTATCACCATCAGTATAAACATACCTTCCACTTCCACCTCTGAAAATGTCATTTCGCGCCACACCTGATGTCAGATCAGGCCAATATAGGGGTGCTGAGGTCTTTTCTTTAAATTGCAAAGGAGAAAGACCTGTATTTTTCTTGAACATACGCCCCAAATAATATCCATCCGGATAACCGATTCCTACAGCGATCTCATCCAACGTGGCGTCCGTTTGCAGCAACATCTCTTTGGCTTTGAACAAACGAAACTGAATCAGATAATCGATGGGACTGGTTCCAGTCGACTGCTTGAACTTGCGTGACAAACTTCTTGGGCTGGTGCCAATCATTTCTGCCAAAACATGAAGTGTAAGTGGCTGGGTGTACGAAGACTCTACAATTTCAATGACTTTGCTGACCTGATCCAACATACTTGGATAGCGATTGGATACACGAGGAATCTGTGATGAGATCTGCTCCACAAATGCATAGAACAAACTCTTGGCCTGAAAGTGCTGAATAGGGTTCTTTTGATCCCACAAAAAGTGCATCTTTTTCCATTGCTCATATAGAATGGTTGGCATATCGGGGGTAAAGCCATAGTTCATTTGGAACGGATTGATACGCTCCATTAACCTTCCCAGATCATTTCTCCCTCCACTAGGCAGGTTTGCTTTGTACATCAAGTAATATAGGCGCAATCCGGATTCGCCTGCTTGAATCACCAACTTACTCCCTTTTCCCCCATGGAAAATATAAAAGCGACTCACTTCATATGTTTGATTGTCAATCGTCACTCCAGCATCACCCTGAATGGTGAGTACAAAGGTACTTGTCGGAAATTTGTATTTCATCTCTTCATATGCCTCTAATTCCATGTAACGGATATCTGTTATACTCACCGCAGCATAGTTCCAGAGGATATAATAATCATTCCACATTTTACTAACCCATCTCCGTCTACATAAATTGTGTCTGTACTCTACTCACTTATTGATAACCATTATCAATTATTATGATGAAGTACGCAATACAACCGACGTAAATGAATGCACACAGACAAAAAAAGCTATTCAAATCCTTCTCTTAACATCCGATATATGTAAATAGAACCATGATAAAGAGAGAAGGAGAACAGAGGATATGAATTCAATCTCATCTGCAACCAAAAGCAGTTTCACTCCCGGGAATCAAGTCTCCAATCGGGATAAAGAAATTCAGGGACTCATGCAGCAGAAGATCCGGCTCAATGAAGAAATGCAAGGTGTAAAAACCAATGACGAGTTGGATAACAAAACCAAAGCTCAGCGAATTAAATCCCTAACAAGCTCCATTTCCCAGATCGACAACCAGATTGCCCAAATTAAAGCTGAAGAATTGCAAGAAAAGAACAAATTAAGACAGCCTGAAAAGACTCAACAGCAACAACCCAAACCAACCGACGAGACACAAGCCCCTTCAATGGATCATCTAATTAAACATAGTCAGACTTATGATCAATTGGGTAAGCTGGTCGGTTTGCGTGATCGCATGCAGAGCTCCATTCAGACCACCGAAGGAGAAACCCGCTTTGACCGACTTGTTCTCGAGATCAATCCTCCCGCAAATGATCTTGATCTAGGCAAATCAATGATGTTGGAAAATTCAGAACGCACCGTCTTTCAGGCAAAGCGAGAGACCGTCCAGGACATCAACTCCCAGTTAAATAAGGTCAATCAGAAGATTGGGGAACTGGTGGAAGAGATCCATCAGCCCGTACCTAAAAAAGGAGTACAACCACCTATCTCTGCAACATCTGGAGAAGAAGAACAGGAAGTAAATGAAGGAAAGAAAACGGGAAGTAAGGAGCACCCATCAGATGGCGGAACCACAGATCAGGAATCAGGAAATGGTCCGCAAACTACGGCTTCTACATCTCCTGCTGCTTCATATCCATCCGTTGATATTCGAATCTGATACGCATTGATCAAACATACTTATATGTATACATACTGAGCTTAAAGATTAAAATCGCTCGTTTGCTACACAACCTTTGACTCGCATCCAATGATAGAACCGCTATTACAGGTGACTAACTCCTGATAAGTAGCGGTTTTTCTGTATTTTAACGTTATGGGTATAGAGGCGAAGCCTCAGCTTCCGAAGAAGCTTTCTTACAGAAAGCTTTTAGACCCACATCTTCAAGTTCTCTCTGTCCTCTACGTTCTCGAAATTTTATGTCTAGCACGGAGTAGTGGCGGTATCATTTGCACAGATGATACTTCCAGCAATCGCTTTACAACCTTTTTTGATGCGTGTGGCCTCATCAATAATCTGATCTATGTTTTCATAGTTTCGCTTGCTATTGGTTACAACGGCGATGGATACCGACACCAGAGGAATGGGCCGATTTAGCCCGGAACGTCCTTCCCCCAGAACATATTGATGATGCCAATCATGTTCGTTGTAAAATGTCTTTTTCATTTCCTCAAAACCTGAGATGACTTCCTCACTAATATATTTGTAATCATGGTGATTCAGGATCGTAATAAAATCATCACCACCGATATGTCCAAGAAAAGCTTCAGGGAGAACAAATAGCTTGCGAAGCAAGTTAGCTGTCGCCTGAATAAGCTGATCCCCCATTTTGAAGCCGTAGCTATCATTGTAGGATTTGAATTGATCGAGATCAACGTACAGTACGCTAAATTGGTCCATCTGAAGAGCCTGAGACAGCCTTTCATCTATGATATGATTACCAGGAAGACCAGTCAGCGGGTTCATAAAAATCGCCATTTCAGCCCGTACATCAGCAACAGCGAGTAGCAAACGCCGAATACTCACAGCTCCAAAGAAACTTTCTCCTGACGTGACCAACACAAGATCATATATATCCCCTTCATCTCGATCCATGGCTAGAACACTGACATCTGTAATCTGTTCCGAATAATCCACGACCAGTGCCTGCGTATTCATCACCAGTTCTACAGGACGTCCCATATACAGATTATAGCCATACTGGGTGCCAATCTGCTGAAAGAATCGGGGCCGCATCATTAATGACACATCCTTCTCCCCCATAACAGCTATACCTTCCAGACTAGGATTGGACTTGAAAAGATGATAGACGATATCACATTTTGTATCAGATTGTACTACAGGAATTGGTTCAGCAATCTCGCCTATTTGCGTAAACATACTATTCTACTCCTCTGTTCGTAGCATCTTATCCGAACTTTTCAAATATATATGTAGGTCTTTGTCAATGGTCACATCGTACCACTTTCTACTTGAAAAAGCGTTAACTGAGAGTAAAAGTTTATGAAATATTTCCTTTTCTAAACTTTGCTATAGTGAGCTTATTTTAATGCTTGATCTCAAAATTTTGAAGCAATCATGCAACACTAAATTTCATCATCATGTTCTGTGTTATTTCGTTATGCAAAAATACCGTCATTTACTGGATATCTTTAATCCAATAAATGACGGTATTCGTTGGCATATATTACAGAAGTTTATCGGCATGAAATGAACGAATTCAGATATAGGCCGCCAAAAATCCATTTGGCTAGAATCAAATTTGAATCCAAACTATACTTGCCAGCTCACTACTCCTGACCCTTTCAGCTTACCTTATGCTCAATTCTCAGCTTGTCAGCAACCATCGCGATGAACTCGGAGTTCGTCGGTTTAGACTTGCTGATGTTGATCGTATAACCAAACAAGTGGCTGATGCTGTCGATGTTACCGCGAGTCCATGCCACTTCAATGGCATGACGGATGGCACGTTCGACGCGGGACGGCGTGGTTTTGAATTTTTCGGCAATCGCCGGATACAGTGTTTTTGTGATGGCTCCCAAAATTTCGATATTGTTATACACCATCGTAATCGCTTCGCGCAAATACTGATATCCTTTAATATGCGCAGGAACGCCGATTTCATGTATGATGGACGTAATATTTGCATCCAGATTTTTGTGTTTGCCCATTGGCACAACATTGGATGATTTCATGAACATGGATGATCCGCTGCTTGTGGACATCGCCGTCTGTGTTCCCACCAGTTGACGCACACGATTCGCAAGCACTTCCATGTCAAACGGCTTAAGAATATAATAAGAAGCTCCGAGTTGCACGGCACGCTGTGTGATATTCTCTTGTCCGAATGCCGTAAGCATAATGACTTTAGGCTGTGGAGACAGGTTCAGGTCGCGCAAGCGCTCAAGCACACCCAGTCCGTCCAGGTGAGGCATGATAATATCCAGAATCAATACATCCGGCACATCCCGAGTTTGCTCCAGCAATTGCAGTACTTCTTCTCCATTGTATGCAATACCGGTTACTTCCATATCTTCCTGCTCAGATATATATTCGGCAAGCAAATTCGTAAATTCACGATTATCATCGGCCAGCAATACCTCAATTTTTTGCAAAACGGTATCCTCCTTTAAATTAAACATCGTTTCGTACATTTCCTTACACGTTTAATTTTCGACACAGCCAGTTAAATTCCTCCTGTCGAAAATTATTTTTCTTTATTTTTTTTTCTTGATCCTATATAATAAATAATTTATTTCATTATCCGATATATTATGTTTGCTTTCGACAAAAAAGAACCTCAGGGCTGTTTAGCCAGCCTTGAGGTTCTTATCGTTTTCCTTTTTCATCATAACGCCAGCATCTTGTAACATCCATTCAATGAAGCAACCGTAACCCGATTTTGGATCATTCACGAATACATGAGTAACCGCACCGATCAATTTACCATTTTGTACAATGGGGCTGCCACTCATCCCTTGAACGATACCTCCGGTCTTATCCAGCAGTTTCGGGTCCGTAATTCGAAGTACCAGACCTTTTGTTGCTGGTTCAGTTTGATCTGCCACATGAACAATGTCAATGGAGAAGCGTTCAACTTGTTGACCGTCAACCACGGTAAGTATTTCGGCCGGTCCTTCCTTTACTTCATGAGAAAAAGCGACGGGAATGCCTTTCGAATACAGACTGTGCTCAGGATTTCCGGACATTTTACCAAAGATACCAAAAGCCGTATTACGTTCAATATTGCCCAAAATTTTGCTTTCCTTGAGGAAATGAGCACGTTTTTCACCCGGATCACCGGTCTCACTTTTAGAAATGGACGTCACATTGGATTGAACGATCTGACCACTACCCACAACAATAGATGTCTGTGTGTTCATATCTGTAATGACATGGCCCAGTGCGCCATATACGCCCTGATCGGGTGCATAGAAGGTAAGTGTGCCAACACCGGCTGCAGAATCACGAATGTACAATCCAAGCCTCCACGCTTGATCCTCGGAGTCATACGCCGGAGTTAATCGTGTCTTCACCGTTTCCTTGCCCCGTTTTAACACAACATCAATACCTTTTTTACTTTTCCCTGCAAGTTCAACGGCTTCAGAGACACCTGCTACGCCATCCAGACGTTTTCCATCCATATGCGTAATCAGATCTCCGAGCTTAATGCCCGCTGTTTCTCCGGGCGATACACGCTCATCCTGACCGGAACGGACCAGATGATGTCCAACCACCAGAATGCCTGCCGATTTAACCTTGACGCCAATCGTTTGTCCCCCGGGTACAACACGCAAATCCGGTATCACATTCACATGAACTGTTTTGACCGGAATTTTACCCCACAACTTCAACGTTAATTTGGCATGTCCCGTCTGTTGAGGGTGAAGATGCAAAGGTTGTTGCCTGGTAACATGCATCGCTGCCTGATCATCCAAACCAACGATATCAGGACGATCTACAACGGCGCTTGAAGCAGCAGGTACAGCGAGCCGGACATCCGCTTGCCTGCCAGCAAACACCTGCAATTCATCCGGCAGTGAAGCATAACTTTGCACAGGCTGAATGGCCTGGCTAATCACACAAAGAAAGAAGGCAAATAAAAGACCTAGCAATTTCTTCCTGAGGGGGGAATTCAATGGCTGTCACACTCCCTTTGCTTCTTTCGCTTGACGAAAGGTGGTCGCCAATTGCGTACCTATAAGATAACCTCGCCCCCAGGCTTTTATTACTGTCAATCATTACGCCAGCCGTCCGTTTCACCCTTTTTTGGCTTCCGCCAAATTCAGCATTTCCTGTGCGTGATGCAGTGTTTTTTCTGTAATTTCCACGCCGCCCAACATACGTGCCAATTCCTTCACTCTGCCTTCGTCTGACAGCGATTCCACCTGCGTCATTGTCCGTCCATCGTAGACATGTTTCTCAATGAGATACTGATGATCTGCCATACAAGCCACTTGTGGTAAGTGCGTTATTGAGAAAACCTGACAAGTCGAAGACAAGCGGAACAGTTTTTCCGCAATGGATTGAGCTGCTCTACCGCTAACTCCGGTATCAACTTCATCAAAAATCAACACAGGTATCCGGTCATGTCGCGCAAAGATACTCTTCATCGCCAGCATCATTCTCGATAACTCACCACCTGAAGCAATCTTGCCAAGTGGTCTTAATGGCTCGCCCGGGTTCGGTGAGATTAGGAATTCCGCATTGTCCGCACCATGACGATTCAGACGAATACGACGTCCATTCCATTCAATCCCCTTTGGATCTTCGAAAGGAGTAATCTGAACACGCAGTGTAGTCCGCTCCATTTGCAGATCCTTGAGCTCGCTTTCCACCTGTGCAGCAAGTTCCTCGGCGCATTGTTTGCGAATCTTGCTGAGCTCTTCAGCAGACTCCATCACAAGGTTAAGCATTTTGTCACGTTCAGCTCGCAATTTCTCCAGCCGTTCGTCCTTGTTCTCCAGTTGGTCTGTTTCATGGCTAATCTGATCATAATAACTCAGAATAAGTTCAACACTGTCCCCGTATTTCCGTCTGAGGCCAGAAATCAGATTCAGCCTTTGCTCCACTTCTTCCAGCCTTGCCGGATTAAATTCAATCTTCTCCCGGTAATCCCTTAACTGAAATGTCGCATCTTCCAATTGATAAAATGCAGATTGCAGCTGTTCTACGATTGGTTGCAGTCCTTTGCTATCATATCCAGAAATGTCTTCAATTCTTGAGAGAGCAATGCTCACAGCTTCAAGTCCGCGTTGACCACTGAGCAGATCATATGCACCAGCAACACTGTCCATCATTTTCTCACTATGGGATAGTTTGACCCGTTCTTCCCCGAGTAATTCATCCTCGCCTTGTGTAAGGCTCGCTGCTGCGATCTCCTCAAGCTGAAAGCGATACATGTCCAAGAGTTGATATGCCCGCTGACTGGACTCCTGAAGGGCACGCAGTTCTTTTTCCGCCGTGATAAACTTGCTGTAGCGCTCCTGGTACTTCGCTTTGATCGGTCCGATGACTTCCGAGCCATAAGTATCGAGAAGCCCCAGATGGCTCTCAGCGCGTAGCAAACTCTGATGTTCATGTTGTCCATGAATATTGATCAGCTTCTCGCCTACTTCCCGTAGCATGGTCAGATTGACCAATTGCCCATTAATGCGGGACGTACTTTTCCCCTGCGTGTTCAGTTCACGTCGAATAACCAGATGCTCTTCAGGCTCACAATGGATACCCAGCTTCTCTAATGTCTGCCATACCGGATGACTCTGCTCCATCTCGAACAAGGCTTCCATCTCTGCCTTATCACAACCGTACCGGATCAAATCAGCTGAACTTCGTCCACCAGCAATTAAGCCAAGTGCATCTATAATAATCGACTTACCTGCACCCGTTTCCCCTGAAAGTACATGGAATCCCGGATGGAATACAACGTCCACTTCTTCCACCACAGCCAGATTACGAATCGATAACGTAACTAACATCTGCAAAAACACCTCCGGATGACTAATTCAGATATTATGTTTTTGAACCATTGATTCAAGAGGTTGTTCAAAAAGTCCGCTTTTGATTACGAAGGATGCCTGGTGGCATCATCAGCATCGAATATGGAATTCAGCCGAAATAAGTGGGATGCTTACGAAGTATGTTTCCTTCGGAAACATTGCAGTTGCTCACGTAGTTTCCCTACGCCCCGCTACTCCATTTCTAGCTTCATCCCATCTTCTCGGTACTGAAAACCAATCTTTTTGAACACGCACTTTAAGCAATATAACCCATGATTCGCTCAATAACGGTCACACTGTTACCTTCAGTCCGGCAGATAATCAGAATGGTGTCATCTCCACAGATCGTGCCCATGACTTCATTCCACTCAATATTATCAAGCAAAGCTGCAATGGAGTTGGCTGTTCCGGGCAAACATTTCATCACAACCAGATTGTTTGTGTGATCAATGTGCAAGAAGTTGTCAACGAGTGCACGCTTCAACTTTTGAATCGGATTATATCGTTGATCTGTCGGTAAAGAGTACTTGTATCTTCCGTCATCCATCGGAATCTTGATTAACAGAAGTTCCTTGATATCCCGAGATACCGTCGCTTGAGTCACCTGAAAACCTGATTTGCGCAGTGCTTCAACCAGATCATCCTGGGTCTCAATTTCATTTTGACTAATGATTTCACGAATCTTGATGTGCCTTTGTCCTTTCATATATGCCTCCAGTTAGATGTATTGCAATAAAGCAGCATTTGTAATTCGCCGCAGACTTTGCCCTGCAATGTTCATTCTTTTATATTAGTCCAGATCATCCCCATCATACACATCTTCCTGATAGTCCATGAGCCTGATTAACTTAATATCGGAATCCTCCACGTCAACATACAGCAATCCTTCACAGCCAGGATATAACAACAGATAATTGAGGAAGCGATCCCTTAGCGCAGGGCCGGTCATATCGATTGGCTGTCTGCGACGAGACGTTTTCACGAGGTATCTGAGATCCTCACGTTCTGCAACATAATCAATGAATAATCTGCTGTAATAAACGGATTCATTGGCCTCAAAAGCCAGAGGGACTTTCATTTTGCCACCGATAACTTCGTAGCCCTGTGCTTCAAGCAAATCCAAGGCCGGGGAATCTTGAATCTTCACGTTCAGTTGCATTCCAGACAAGCTTACCGGCGTCGGTCGGTTCACCCAATTACGCAAGCCAAAGAACAGCCACAAGATCAAACAGACAGCAAGTACACCTATAAAGATTGTGTCATATTGACCATCCATTATCGCTCACCTCGAAGACATATTCGAGGTTCAGTAATGATTTCCCTTTACGTCAATCACCTTTCCAGCGAAAAGAAACCCATCTTATGATGAGTTTCCCGTAAATGTATGAGCTGCTTCCTTTGCAACTTGCTCCGCAAGTGCGTCAAGTGAAGCTGGATCGATCTCTGGTTGTGTTGCCTCTGGTGCTTCCAGACGCCAATGTGCGAGAAATTCTATATTACCTTCTCCACCGGTTATCGGTGAAAAAGTTAAACTCTGCAGATGTAAACCAAGTTGACTGGAGAAATGAAGCATTGTCTGCAATACATCCTTGTGTACCTTCGTATCACGTACCACACCGGACTTGCCTACTTTTTCACGCCCTGCCTCAAATTGAGGTTTAATCAATGCAACGATATCTGCAGGTTGTTTCAAAAGAGCCAGAAGTGGCGGCAATATGATTCGCAGTGAAATGAACGACACATCAATGCTCGCAAAGTTCGGCACGGGTCCCGTCAGATCTTCAGGAGTCACATAGCGGAAATTAGTTCGTTCCATAACAGTAACTCGCTCATCATTACGCAAAGACCAGTCGAGCTGATTATAGCCCACATCAATAGCGTAGACGTGAGATGCGCCATGCTGAAGTGCACAATCCGTAAATCCACCGGTGGATGAACCAATGTCGAGCATGACAAGTCCATTCATATCAAGGTCGAAATGACGGATCGCTTTTTCGAGCTTCAATCCGCCTCTGCCGACGTAGGGATGTACCGAGCCTTTAACTTTCAGCTCGGCTTCCCTTGGAATTTTCATGCCCGCCTTTTCGATCGGCTCATTATTGGCATATACCAGTCCAGCCATGATTGCAGCTTTTGCCTTCTCACGACTTTCATAATAGCCCTGCTCAACCAGCAGAACATCAATTCGTTCTTTCGGGAGTGACATGTCTGTCTCCTATCATGTAAATTTACGAAGGAAAACGTGTTTTGGGTATGCCGTAAGATGATTGAACAGCCATCTTGCGCAGTTCAGCACATACATTTTCAACGGTAAGACCCACTTCCTCACGTTGTTCCTTAATACTGCCATGCTCGATGAAGCGATCCGGAATCCCCATCAATTGTACATGAACATCATGCAGTCCCTGCTCTGCATAAAACTCCAGAACTGCACTACCCATGCTACCTGCTTGAGATGTTTCTTCAAGTACAATCAATTTGGTGCCTCGAACAGCTAAATCACGCAACATTTGCTCGTCAAGAGGTTTCAGGAAGCGAGCGTTGATTACGCCTGCTGTGATACCTTCCCGCTTCACCATCTCTGCTGCTTCTTCTGCAAGCTGCACCATCGAACCTGAAGCGATGACAGCATATCCCTCGGATGGACGCAGTTGCTCCCATGATCCGATTGGAATCGGAACAAGTACATCATCCAAAGGTACACCGACCACATTGTTTCGTGGATAACGGTAAGCAATTGGACCTTCATTATAATCAAGCGCCGTTTTCATCATATGACGCAATTCATTTTCGTCTTTTGGCATCATCAGAACGATATTTGGAATATGGCGCATAAATGCCACATCGTATACCCCTTGATGTGTTTCCCCATCCGGACCAACAAACCCCGCACGGTCAATAGCAAACATCACGTTGGCGTTATGACGGCAAATATCATGTACAATCTGATCATAAGCACGTTGCATAAACGTAGAATACACGGCAAAGACCGGCTTCAAACCTTCCATAGCCAGTGCAGCACACATGGTCGCCGCGTGCTGTTCTGCAATACCTACGTCAATCATGCGATCGGGAAATTCCTTACTGAACGGAATAAGACCTGATCCTGTAGGCATTGCTGGCGTTACCGCTACGACCCGCTTATCCTGCTTCGCAAGATCAATTAACGTTTGACCAAACACTTCCGTGTACATCGGTTTTCCGACTGCCTTCAGCACTTGACCGGATTCAATTTTGTACGGAGAAATCCCGTGCCACTTGTGCGAATCGGCTTCTGCTGGCTGATAACCTTTGCCTTTGGTCGTGAGCACGTGAACGAGTACAGGACCATCAACGTTATCTGCCTGTTTGAAGGTTTCGATCAATTTGGGAATATCGTGCCCATCAATCGGTCCCAAATACGTGAAGCCCAGTTCTTCGAAAAGAACACCTGGTACCATCATATATTTGACACTATCTTTGATCCAGCTTGCCGATTTGGCCAAACGGTCCCCAATAGCTGGAATTTTTTTAAGCATCCCCTCGACATCATCTTTTGCTTTCAGATAATGACGATCCGAACGAATCTTGCTCAAATATTTATGCATGGCCCCAACGTTTGGAGCAATGGACATTTCATTATCATTCAGAATAACCATCAGTTTTCTCTGCTCATGACCAATATGATTGAGAGCCTCAAAAGCCATACCACCTGTAAGCGCTCCATCACCAATCATCGCGATGACTTGGTTGTCCTCACCTTTCAGATCACGTGCAAGGGCCATCCCCATCGCAGCGGACAATGAAGTACTGCTGTGTCCAGCTTCCCATACATCATGTTCACTTTCGTTGCGTTTGACAAACCCGCACAGACCGTTATGTTGACGCAATGTATCAAAGCGATCCATACGTCCTGTCAGGACTTTATGCACATAAGCCTGATGCCCTACATCAAAAATCATTTTGTCTGCTGGACTGTTATAACAGTAATGCAGGGCTACCGTGAGCTCAACCACGCCTAAGTTGGGTGCGAGATGCCCACCTGTAACAGACAGTTTCTCAATCAGAAACTGCCGGATCTCTGCCGACAAAAGGGCAAGATCATCCTGAGACATCGACTTTAGATCACTGGGTTGTTTAATTTGTGGAAGCAGCACGAGAATCTCCCCGCTTTCCTAGATTGTTTAGTTATTGTTGTAAATCGATATATACATTATGAATCAAATGACATTAAATCATTATAACATAAAAGAACAAGAATCATAATTTACTGCACTATACTCCCGATAACGAGCATTCTCGCCAGCAAGTTATTTAAAATTCTTCTCCATATGTATTCACGCATCCACTCGGGACAGACTTTTTCCATCCACTCGGAAAAAGAACATTACATTCATTACACGGTTACATAGATTTTGAAACAGACCGCTCCGTCAGAATCTAATGGTCACGACTCATCAGGTAATCTGCAATTTCCAACAATCTGGATGCATCAGGTAACTCGGCTCTTTCAAGTGCGTCTTTTGCAGATTGGGTAAGGGATTTCACTTCATCTACAGAAGCCTCCATGCCAATAAAATAAGGATATGTTACCTTCTGTTGATTCACATCGCTCTGTGTTTTCTTGCCCATCTTCTGCTCGTCACCCGTCAGGTCGAGAATATCATCCTGAATCTGAAATGCCAGCCCCAGATCACGGCCAAACACACGTAAGGCTTCCAATTGTCCTTCCGTTGCTCCACCAATTCGTGCTCCAGCAATGAGTGAGAAAACAATCAGATCACCCGTTTTGTGCAAATGGATATATTGGAGCTGTGAAAGATCGGTCATGCCTTGCTCGCCTTCCATATCCGCGACTTGGCCGCCGACCATACCTCTTGCTCCAGCAAGTTCGGACATGTCCTCTACGATGGACAGCAACGCATCTGCCGCTACACCGCTACGGCGTCCAGCTTGAACAATGCTATAAAAAGCATGGGTTAACAGCGCATCGCC
Source organism: Paenibacillus sp. FSL K6-1122 (assembly GCF_037977015.1). Taxonomy (NCBI): domain Bacteria; kingdom Bacillati; phylum Bacillota; class Bacilli; order Caryophanales; family Paenibacillaceae; genus Paenibacillus; species Paenibacillus sp. FSL K6-1122. The sequence goes on from NZ_CP150272.1 coordinate 4,656,940, forward strand.
TGCCAATATGGCTGTTGCCTCACCATATACCTTATGATTCGTTAATTTTCCCCTGCGGTAATCATCATTATCCATAGCAGGCAGGTCGTCGTGGATCAGTGAATACGTATGAACCATCTCCACGGCGCAGGCTACCGGCATTGCAGCTGTACGCTGTGCACCGAAGGCTTCCGCCGCAGCAACGACCAGAAGAGGACGAAGGCGTTTGCCTCCGGCCATGAGTGAGTACTGCATCGCATCCGTCAACGATTGGGGTACATCCCAGTGATCGGGAAGCGTGTGTTTCAACGCTTCTGTCACCGCAGCTGTGACCTCTTCGAGGTACACTTGAAACGAAGGACGATTACTCATGGACTTCACCGCTCTCATCGTCAGCAGTTCCGAAAGGCTTCTTGCGAAGCTCTCCATCTTCTTCTACGATCATCTCGATCTTGCGTTCCACTTGTTCCAGCTTAAGACCGCAAAGTTGCGAAAGTTTCATCCCGCGTTGAAACAGATCGATGGCCTGTTCCAACGGAACATCACCATGTTCCAGCTGACCTACGATGTCTTCCAATGCCGCCATTGCCTCTTCAAAATTCAATTCCGGTTCATTCGCCATGGGTATTGTCGTCCTCCTTCATTCCCCAAACCTGACAGTCCAGCTGTCCGTCTGTTAATTTAATCTTAATTGAATCTCCAGGCTGTACATCTTTCGTTGACTTGATCAATCGCTGTTCCTGCTCGTCATAGACAAGGCTGTATCCCCGTGACATGACTTTGAGTGGGCTAAGCGCATCCAGATGCCGCACAGATGATTTCCACTGTTGCTGCTTCGATCTGGCTATAGACCTGATCGCAAGTTCCAGTTGTCTGCGTGCTGCCGCATTCTCACGGCGTGCTACATTGACCTGCTCACGAGGATTGAATCGTTGCAGTGCTGCCCGCAGACGCTCCTGCTTCTCTCCTGTCCATTTCATACGTGTATCGACTGTTCTCAAAAGACGTTGGTGCATCATATCCAGTCGTTCCGTGTGCTGCATCAAGGTACGTCTTGGATGCACCAGCACTGGCGAACGCTGTAATCTTGCGAGCCGTTCACGTTTATGTACAGCACGCTGACGTAAGCTGTGCTGTAACTGGCGCTGACGTTGTCCGATCTGATCAAGCAACTCAGCTCTATTAGGTACAGCTAATTCAGCAGCTGCTGTAGGTGTAGCCGCACGCAAATCGGCTGCAAAATCAGCAATAGTGAAGTCCGTTTCGTGCCCAACCGCAGAAATGACAGGAATATCCGAAGCAACTATTGCTCTTGCCACAATCTCCTCGTTAAAGGCCCACAACTCCTCCAGTGAACCGCCTCCGCGTCCAACGATAAGTACATCGGCTTCTCCCATCCGGTTCAGGTTGCCAATCGCTTTGACAATGGAAGGTGCTGCACCCTTCCCTTGAACCAGAACAGGATATAAAACAACTTTGGCAGAAGGGTATCTGCGCTGGAGTGTGATCATAATGTCTCGCACCGCCGCTCCTGTCGGTGAAGTTACAACCCCGATGGTCTGTGGATAACGAGGGATCTGTCTTTTTCGAGAAGGTGAAAATAACCCTTCATCCTCAAGCTTTTTCTTCAGCTGTTCGTAAGCCAGATACAGACTTCCAATTCCGTCCGGCTGCATATGGGTAGCATAGAATTGATACTGCCCATCCCGTTCATACACCGAGACATTACCACGGGCAATAACCCTTGCACCCTCCTTCGGTACAAAGGGTAATCGCTGGTTATGGGACGCAAACATAATTGACTTGATCCGGCTGTCCTTGTCCTTCAATGTAAAATACATATGGCCGCTGGAGTGATGTGTGAAATTCGAAATCTCCCCGCGCAGCCAGACGTCCGACAGGACCTGATCCGATTCCAGTTTCATCCGGATGTATCGGTTCAGGTCTTTGATGGAGTAGATCTTTTGATCTGCCACAGACAAAACCCTAGGCCAATCCGTGAGCGCGCTTGGCAGCGATCAATGTATTTTGCATCAGCATTGTGATTGTCATCGGACCAACACCGCCAGGAACGGGTGTAATTGGACCAGAAACTTCTTTCACACTCTCGAAATCAACGTCTCCTGCCAGTTTGCCATTATCCAAACGGTTCATGCCGACATCGATAACAACAGCACCTGGTTTCACAAAATCAGCATCCACAAAATTAGCACGGCCGATGGCTACAACTAAAATGTCCGCCTGACGTGTAATTTCTTTCATGTTGGCTGTACGGGAATGACACATGGTTACCGTCGCATTCTCACGTTGGAGCAACAGCGATACCGGTTTGCCAACGATGTTGCTTCTTCCGATAACCACTGCATGTTTACCGGACATTTCCAGTCCAGTACGTTTGATCAGTTCAATTACACCCGCTGGGGTACATGGAAGCAGACTATCGTCTCCAATTACGAGATTACCAACATTGACTGGATGGAATCCGTCTACGTCTTTATCCACGGCAATCGCATTAATAACCGCTTTCTCTTCGATGTGTTTAGGTAGTGGAAGTTGAACCAAAATTCCGTTAATGGATTGTTGATTGTTCAGCTTGTCCACCAGCGCAAGCAAATCTTCTTGGGACGTATCTGCATCCAAGCGATGCACTTCGGAGTAGAAACCGAGGTCGTGACATGCTTTTTCTTTATTACGCACATATACTTGGGATGCCGGATCTTCCCCGACGAGCACAACAGCCAGACCAGGTACTACCCCCTGTTCGCTAAGCTGTTTTACTTCTGTTGTCATGCTTGCGCGGATCTCTTGGGATACTTCTTTACCGTTAATAATAGATGCTGTCATTGTACTCTCTCTCCCTTATGTGAATATAAATTTAGAGGTTGTTCAAAAAGCCCGCTTTTGATTACGAAGGATACTGAAAACCGGTCTTTTTGAACACACACTATAATTAATCATAACTTAAGATAATTTTGCTTTAATCGCGTCAACTTCCTGAATCATGCGTCCAAGTACACCATTGACGAACTTGCCGGATTCTTCTGTACCAAAATATTTGGACAGTTCAATCGCTTCATTGACCGATACCTTTGCCGGAATGTCATCACGAAACACCATTTCATACGTTGACAGTCGTAGAATCTGGCGATCTACACGTGATAGACGGCTGATCTGCCAACCTTTCAAATAATCCACAAGCAGCCCGTCAATGGCTTCCTTATTGTTCCAAGCTCCTTGTACGATCTCAGTAACATAAGTACGCATTACATCTGCATCACGGATAACCACTTCGGTTTCATTATCTTCAGCAGCTTCATTGATCAACATGTTCACAGCTTCTGCTGCACCTACCTCATTCATTTCCATCTGATACAGACTTTGTACTGCAATTTCCCTTGCCAAACGTCTTTTCATGTCCTGCCTCCTGCAGCGCTCCGTCTGGAGCGTCATCATGCTTATTTTATAATCCATGCATCCATCTCATCAAATCCTGTATCGGTTAGAACAATGGCTTACACAGTATTGTTATTGTTATCCCTTTTCACAAAAAAACCTGCAATACGTTTCCTCCAAAAAACGGGCAACCTAAACTACAGTTCTATTTTCGGAAGAAACATATTGCAGGGTTCAGGTAGGTCACTTAAACGGACGCCAGCGATCGCCCAGCCATTGTCCCCACTCCCTCCAGGGAATGGACGAACCCAGCTTCGAATCGCTTCGTCTGCCTAACGTATAACCGATGAACACCAAGAGTGCAAAGAACAACATATCCCAAAAACCGATCCATACATAAAGAAATCCAAAAAAGATGCCGCCGATAATTCCGGTAATTCGGCCTCTGTGACTATCCCAAATCTCTTTCCACAGCATCAGTGAAACTCACCTCATTCCACTCGACTCTTGTAGTTAGGCGACTGGGTTACATTAGCGATATACACCGTGACAAAAGAAACCGGGATGCCCGTAATCTCTTGCACATGATCATGTATCGCCTTTTGCAGATCAGAAGTCAGCGCAGGAATAGGTGTCTCACCATCCACTACTGCACGGATCATAATCTCCAGTCCTGACTCAACCACACGTATGCGTGCCTTGACATCACGTACTCCCCGGAAACGGGAAGTTGCCTTCAAACAGAGATTCTCAATCGTCTCCATCGAAATCTGTACATCACCAAACTCAGTACGTTGATCTACAGACGGCAACGATGCACGCTCACGCCGAACCGAGATGTAGAAAAATCGCAAACTCAGGATAAACAAAATCGCTGCTGCAATAACCGACGCAACAATAACGTTCTGTTCCTGCTGGTAATTCAATTCGTAAGGCAGCACACCGCTAATCAGAAGAATGACGGCTGCCGATATTGCTCCAACGCTTATGCTGTATATAAACAACAGAAGCCGATCCAGTATTTTAGCCACGAACTGCACAGCCTCCCTTGCTCACTAACATGACTTAACCTGTTCACTAGCAAAAAATCAGATCCTCATTTAGCTTTCGCTATAATGAAGACCTGTCCAAGACGGGATAACCCCCGGCAGATGATGCCGGGGGAATCTGTCTTCTTTTATTTTACGCGCTGACTGTTCAGGTCGATCTCTTCCACTTTCTCGGTGCTCTTGAACTGAACGTCATGAATGTGCACATTCACTTCATTCACATTCAATCCTGTCATGTTCTCGATGGAACGTTTCACGTTCTGTTGAATCTCCGTAGCTACTTGTGGCAGACGGTATCCGTACTCGATAATTACGGAAACATCAACTGCAGCTTCACGTTGGCCCACTTCAACTTTAACGCCTTTGGAAAGGTTTTTGCGACCAAGCAATTCAGCAAATCCGCCAGCGAATCCGCCACTCATGCCTGCAACACCTTTCACTTCAAGGGTCGCCAATCCAGCAATCACTTCAATAACTTCAGGTGCGATCTGGATTTCACCGATATCCGTTCGTTCAAATTCAGTCGGTAGTGTACTCATAACTGTTCAACACACCTTTCGCGAGATAAGTTTGCGGCCATCCGTCAGGGCGCTGGACTCAGGTTAATCAACCTTCAGAACCCTTCCGGTCCGGCTTTACCGGAACTCCTGCAAACATCCGCGAGGTGCGGGCTTATCCTTTGCAGGAGACATGCGCTCTTATTATTCATACTATATCATTTGGGCTACATTATGACAAACAAGCCCAATATACCTTTTAAATCTCGTTTTCCTCAAGAAATTTGATATCAAAGTCACCGCGAATGAACGTTGGGTGCTCCAGCAATTTCTGATGGAAAGGAATAGTTGTAGATATGCCTTCAATCGCAAATTCCCCAAGCGCACGTTTCATCTTGGCAATCGCCTCTTCACGATTCGCTCCCCACACGATCAATTTTGCGATCATGGAGTCATAGAAAGGTGAAATGGTATAACCCGGATAAGCAGCACTATCTACACGAACGCCAGGTCCTCCCGGTGCAAGGTAGAATCCGATTTTGCCTGGTGATGGCATAAAGTTACGGTCCGGATCTTCTGCATTGATACGACATTCAATGGACCAGCCATTGATAACCACGTCTTCCTGACGGAATGAGAGTGGGTTGCCTTCAGCTACCGAGATCATCTCACGGATCAGATCCACGCCAGTAACCATCTCAGTCACCGGGTGCTCTACCTGAATACGCGTATTCATCTCCATGAAATAGAACTCGCCATTCGGGCTGAGCAGGAACTCCAATGTACCCGCTCCCGAGTAATCCACAGCAAGGGCAGCCCGTACCGCAGCTTCACCCATCAGTGTGCGCACATCTTCGGAGAGAATCGGACACGGAGCTTCTTCTACCAATTTCTGGCGACGACGCTGAACCGAGCAATCACGCTCTCCCAAATGTGCTGCATTTCCGTGTTTATCAGCAATGATCTGAATTTCCACGTGTTTCATACCTGTCAGGAATTTCTCCAGATATACACCTGCATTGCCAAATGCCTTCTGTGCTTCCTGCTGAGCAGCGGTAATCTGCTTAATCAGCGTTTCTTCATCTTCGGCAATACGAATTCCCTTACCTCCGCCACCAGCAGTAGCTTTGATAATGATAGGATATCCGATATCTCTAGCAATCATGATGGCTTCATCCATATTTTCAACAAGGCCGTCTGATCCAGGAATAACAGGTACTCCTGCATCTTTCATCGTCTGTTTGGCAACAGCCTTGTCTCCCATTTTGGTAATGGCTTCGGGTGAAGGCCCGATGAATGTAATATTGCAAGACTCACAAATTTCCGCAAAATCAGCATTCTCCGCCAAAAAACCGTATCCAGGGTGGATTGCATCACATTCCGTCAGCGTAGCTACACTCATCAGGTTTGTGAAGTTGAGGTAACTGTCCTTAGACAGTGTCGGTCCGATACAATAAGCCTCATCTGCAAGACGAACATGCAGAGAATCCTTGTCCGCTTCCGAGTAGACGGCTACCGTTGAGATACCGATTTCACGGCAGGCACGAATAATACGTACCGCAATCTCTCCACGGTTCGCAATCAGTATTTTTTGAAATTTCATTTCGTTTTGTCCTCCTTCGAAGCTCATGCGGTTAGCTGTTAACCAGCTATAACGGTTATTCCGGTTTCACCAGGAAAAGGGGCTGCCCATACTCGACCAGCTGTCCGTTCTCAACCAGCACTTCAACGATTTCTCCCTTGATGTCCGCATCAAGCTCGTTCATCAGCTTCATAGCTTCGATGATACATACCGTTGTTTTCTCAACAACTTTATCACCAGCGCTCACAAAAGGACCCGCTTCCGGCGAGGAAGCTCTGTAAAAAGTACCTACCATCGGAGATACAATTTTATGTAAATGACTTGTAGTATCGACCTGCGGTGCAGCTTCACTTACCACTGCTGCCGGCTGTACTTGCGGAGCAGCAATCATTTGCGGTTGCACAGCAGCTGCTTGAACATACTCCGTTTTGCCCGGTTTGCGGATTGATAACCGTGATCCTTCATTTTCAATTTCCAACTCTTGAACGGAACTTTCATCTACCAGTTTAATCAGTTCTTTGATTTCACTCAATTTAAACATTTCCATTATTCACTCCTTCGGCATCATGCCAGTCTCACTAGGACGGTCATATGGCTTTATGTATTATATCATAATCATTAAAAATGGAAAGAGCCCGAGAGTACAACCAGCTCCCGGGACTGCATTTCCATGATTTGGATTACTGTTCTGTGACGTATTGCACGCTGATTTTGTTCTGTGAAACCGCCAATTCTTTCATGACCAGATCTACAATGGATACCGCCTGTTTTACATCCAGTTTGTCACTGAGGACCACAACTTTATACTTGTCGGCATCTTCTTGAACGATCGCATTAGCGAACTGTTGAGAGAGCGTCTCCTCAATGCCAGTGATTTTAGCTTCTTTTTCTTCCAGTGTACGGAGTTGCTCGGTTGCTTTGGCATTCTCCTCTGGCGTTTTGCTCAGATCACCTGCCACGGTCATCAGTTCCTCATACTTACGATTGTTGCTTTCCTCACGTTGCCACTGGTAGTTCTGGAACTGGCTGCTCGCAGATGCTGTCGTATTCTGCTCTTCCATTTCCTTGAGGACTTCCTCATCTGTCTTGGTTGCAGTGCCGCCTGCCTGACCGTCTGTCTCCGGTGTAGTTGTTGCGCCTTTGTCGGTCTCTTTGTTGGTTTCTTTGCCTGTCTCACCCTTATTTTCGCCTGGTTCGACAGCAGGTGTTTTCTCTGTATTTCCAGCTTCTTTACCTTCCGTAGCCGATGGTTCCTCCACAGCGCCAGCCGCACTTGGATCACTTTCAACTTCGCCGCTATTCACCACTTCATTTACAACCAAACCTTCTGTAGGATCAAGAATGCCTGCCGTCTCCTTTGCTTCCCCCTGCTTGATTCCATCCACTTGCTGACTGTCAGCCACCGGCGCGTTGACTGGACCGGAATCCTCAGTGAACAGATAATACGCGGACAAAATGACCATCAGACTCAGCATGGAAACGAGCCATACCGTTTGACGTTTGTTATTCATTAGAACTTCCTCCTCAAATTGGCTTCAATCTTATGAGAATTGAATCTTGTGATTCAACACATCAGATTAGTCTTGTTTGCGCGGTACAACTGAGATCCGGTAGGCTGCCACATTCAGTCCTTTTTCCACAGCATCGGTTATCAGGTCCTTCACAACCTTGTTCTCTGCACCCCTCGCAACCACAAGCACCCCACGGATCTGCGGTTTGAGCTTTTTGGTCACTATAGGTGTCTGATCCCCTGCTATTTCGTAAGTAATAATCTCGCCATCACGGGTATATTGCGTCATATGCCGTTTGCCCCCGCTAGCATCGGTTTCTTCGGTAAGTTGCTGAGAATCCTTCACGTTCCGCTGAACGACCAATTCTTCTGTGGAATCCACGGTAACCATCACATCAACCGTTCCCACACCAACAATGTTTTCCAGCACACCTTTGATTTTGTCTTCAAATGCAATTTCGATCGCCTGAAAAGGATTCTGTTCCGACGGATCACTCTGTATGGATGCCATGGATGTTGCCGGGTCCGGTGGTTCCCGACCGATATTTTCGGAATCAATTTTTTTGACATTGACGAAGGAATTGAACAGCATGATTCCCACCCCGATCAAACCCAGGATAATCAGCCAGCGGAAGGTTTGACTTCGCCTTGCCCCACCCTCTCCGCCACCCATCCAGGTTTCCATCTTTTTGAACCATTGTTTCATCGGACACCCTCCTTCTCAGAGCACTTCAGCACTTTTTGGTTCTGTCACTTGAACGTTGTTTGCATCAACATCCCACTTTTCAGTCAACAATGTAATAATCTGCACCGCATGTTCGGACCTTGTGGATGTCTCACCTTGCTGCTTCGTCTCATCTGCTTGATCACGTATAACAGGCTCCGAAGACGCTTCATTTCCATCACGTTGCCCTCTACTCACATCAATCTGAACATCAGGCACTTCAATCTGACCGATCTGGATGGGCTGCTGTATTTGATGTGATTTATCCTTCTCGACTTCTGTGTCTGTTCCAAATATGGGTTGTGTGTTAGCAGCGACTTCTTGCTGCCCTGCCTTCACTTCTCCTTCTACACCCTCTCCGGCCATCTCGACCAACACACGCTGGATCACAGGCAGTTCGACTGATGAGGCAGCTTCCATCTCCGTTTCATATTTACTCATGGTCAGCTGTACCTCTACGGACCGCACCTTGGCTCCTGTTGTTTCTTCAATCTGACCTTTCATGACATTAGCCAGTTCTTTGGCTGTCCATTGTAAGGATTGTTCCTGTTCATTGGATTGTAGCCGTTTGCCCTGAGCTAATATCTGTTCGAGTGTCGCATTCCCATTCGATGGAGCATCCATTGCAGACATTGCCCGTTTCAGTTCGCCAACCGGATCACTTTTGAGCAGCTTGGTTATGGGTGATAAAAGGGTCAGCAGGATGAGAAGGCTCAGCACAAGCTTGACATAACGTTCCATGGATCGATTGGGCAACAACATATCCACAAAAGTCGCCAGCAGAACGATCATAATCAATTCCTGGAGCCAGTTGCTCAGCCACCCCATCCTTTCCACCCCCTTTCTTGCCAACATACATTCAGCGCATCATGACAGTCAGATTGCCCGCGGTCAGCAAGATGGTAATGGCCAGGAAAAACATCAGCCCGACGGCTGCCAGCGCCGCAAATACGTAGATCATGCTCTTGCCGATGGCCTGGAGGCATCCTACAATCGGGGTGTCTCCTAGCGGTTGCATAATGGCACCAGTTACGTTGTATATCAAGGCAAGAGCCAGAATCTTGAGTGCCGGAAAGGCACATAGAAACAAAATGATGATCACTCCGGTGAGTCCAATTGCATTTTTGACAAGTAAAGAAGCTGTAATTACAGTATCCGTCGCATCCGCAAATGTTCTGCCCACGACAGGGACAAAGTTGCCTGCGATGTATTTGGCGGCCTTCAGGCTAACTCCATCCGCTACGGAGCCCGATGCTCCCTGAACCGAGATTACACCCAAAAACATCGTCAGCAGGATACCCAGCAGTGCCACACTAATATTGCGCAGGAGGTCTGCCAGCTGTGTCAGCTTGTACTTGTCAGACAATGAACTGACGAGATGCAGAACAGCTGAGAAGAAGAGTAACGGGAATACCAGCAAGTGAATCAACGTACTCACCAGATGAATCATGAAAATGATGAGTGGATGTGTCACCGAGACGGTGATGACATTACCCATGGACGCAAGCAGTGTGAATAACAAGGGAACCATGGCCATCATGAAGTTGATCATGCCGGTTATGGCATCCTTAGCATATCCAATCGCCACACTGAAGCTGTTAATCGCAATAATGATGATGACCATATAACAGATGGAATAGGCGATTTTGCTAATATTATTTTTCTCAAATGCGGTCTGAAGTGTCTCCAGAATCATGCTGAGTACACTTAACATCACAATCGTGACCAGAAGTTTGCCATTATATAAAATTTCATGCAGCATGAAGGTTCCTATCGCTACAAACACCGATTTCAGGCTGAACCCTTCATTGCCGGGGATTAACATATCCATGAAGGAAGGGGTCTTCCCATCCGGGAAGAAACCACCGTATTGTTGCATCAGTTGATCCCAGTATTTCTCCACCTGATCCTTGGGAAGGTGATCGGCCTGCTGCTCCATCCACTCACCGGAAGGCGAGGTTGCAGTAACCTGTCCCAGGATACCAAACAGAAAACAGAGCATCAGCACAACCGTAAGGCGCCACTGCGGCTTAAGATGCATTGATTTCATATGAAGTCCGCACGCCCTTTCTACACCGGCATCAGCTTCATGACGGTTTCGATAATAATGCTGATGATCGGTATAGCAAGTACAAGGATCAGTACCTTACCAGCCAATTCGATCTTGGACGCAATGCTTTCTTGACCTGCATCCCTGACAATCTGTGCGCCAAATTCAGCGATGTACGCTATTCCAATAATTTTCAGCACCGTTTTCAGATAAATACTTTCCATGCCTGAATTCTCGGCAAGCCGCTTCAACACTTCGATGACTGCTCCGATTTTGCCAATCAACAACATGAAGATGACAATGCCGGTTGCGGCAGCAATCAGAAAGGCAAACATCGGTTTCTGTTCCTTAATGACCAGAATAAGCACTGTTGCGATGAGCGCCAAACCTACAACTTGGATAATTTCCACAGGTCACCACCATCCGGCTTCATGACCGATTTCATTGAAAAAGAAATATCGATTTGATCTCTTGTAGCAGGCTGTCCAGCATACGGACCACCATGAACAATACAACGACAAATCCGATTACGGTCACCCAGTGAGCCATATCTTCCTTTCCCATTTGTTTCAGTACCGTGTGAATCATGGCGATGATGATTCCGATACCCGCAATTTGAAAGATTGCGTTCACTTCTAGATTCATGACCTTGGCACCTCACTATCCCGGCTATTTCAGAAGATCAGAATGACGATTAACGCTCCGACAAGCATCCCGAGGCTTCGGCTCATTCGTTCATATTTCATTTGATCGGCCTGGGCGCGGGATTCCTCATGCATTAGTTGTTGAATGGCTAACGATATATGTTTGGTCTGATCCTGACGGTCACTTGTGCCAAGGCTGAAGCTTAATTGCAGCATCACTTCCTTCTCGTCAGCCTTCATGGCCGATCTTCCCCACGCCAGATTCACGCCTGACTGCAGACTTTCCCGGGCAGTGAGTCCATGAGGAGGTTCCATCTGTGTAGCTGCATGAAGAAACAACGTCTTTACAGGTTCTTTGGTCTGTGCTCCCATCTTGCCCATGGCATCGGGAAGTGGAGTGAGCCCATAGTTAATCTCCGTCATTAGTCGCTGGAGGGCTGCAATGAGTTCTCGCAACTGTCTCGGTCTTAATGCATACTGTCTGGCCTTGTAAAATCCGGCGAGGGTGCTGGCTAACAGAATAATTACCGCACCAAACATGTTAACCAAAGGCTTCACCTCCTGCCCCGGTCTGCTGCAACCCACGCATTTTGCCATCAGCCAGCCGAAAGGTCATGCCCCGGCTCGTCCGTTGCAGCTGGACATAACGTTGAAACATCTGCTCCGTAATTAAGGTTCTGAGGGCGGGTCTGGCCGACAGCTCCGATAGGTCACGGCCATGCGCAGTCGCAATCACTGAGACTCCTGCATGCAGGGCTTCCATCACCGCCTCGGCATCCTCCGGACGACCGATCTCGTCCACAATCAGGACATCGGGCGACATGGAGCGAAGCATCATCATCATGCCCTCAGCCTTCGGACAACCGTCCATCACATCTGTTCGGGGACCTACGTCGAAGCCAGGTACTCCTTTGTAGCTACCAGCGATTTCGGACCTTTCATCCACAATGCCCACTTTCAGACGTGGACGTATTCCCTGAACCAGTTCAGTTCCCCCTGTAAGCTTTGTACCACTACTAATTTGTCTCGCCAGATCTCGCAGCAACGTCGTTTTCCCTTGTTGTGGTGGTGATAGGATCAACGTGTGCAGGACCTGTCCGCTCTTCATATCGAGAAGATAAGGAAGGATACGATCAGCCACTCCATGTACCTCACGGGCTACCCGAACGTTAAACCCGTTGATGTCACGCAGGTATTCGACACGTCCACCGCTTAGTACCGTTCGTCCAGCAAGCCCGATTCGATGTCCCCCAGGTATGGTGATGAACCCTTTGCGCAGTTCCTCTTCCAATGTATAAAGTGAATGGTTACTGATCAGGTCCAGCAACCTGTGCGTCACTTCTTTCTGAGGAACATACGCTTCTTCAGGATTCCCGGTCGGACAACCTTGAGGTGTCAGGAAGTGGTATGTGTTGCCTGCATTAATCTCCAGGGGTCTGCCTTCTCGAATACGTACTTCCTCCACTTGTTCCAATAGAGCGGGTGGCATTCTTCCAAGAATGGTTCGGATCGGTTCCGGAAAAAGTTCCCTCCAGTTCACCTTCATGAGTAGGCTCCTCCAACCTTGAGATCATTTGGTTCACACTTCTGGCGCTTGTTCATATCTCAAGTTTATGCCTGTACATTTAATTTATGACGCTGAAATCTATCAATTCTTCAGAATACGGTTGAGAGTTGAAACCATAGATGCACCTTCTGTTCTAGGCACCCGTCTAGATGTGCATGCATATAGTAATTGCAGATAGGTAAGTTCCATTTCGGTTCAAAACAGAACTACCGATCCCCAGATACAGAAAGGAGTTGTGGGGAGTGCGAGTTGATGTCGTTGGCAATGTGAATGAAGTACGTACCATTGATATTGCAGGGCGAAGTGCAGTTGTCATTGATGTATTATGTACGACCAGTACGATCGTTACGGCTCTGGCGTATGATGCTTCGGCTGTGATTGCCGTAGAGACCGTTCCACAAGCCAAACAAATGGAAGTGAAAGATTGCATTCGAGGCGGGGAGCGTTTTGACAAAAAAATCACCGGATTCGAAGTGGGGAATTCCCCCTATGAATATATGACTGCAGGCATTGCAGATAAAACAATCATTCTAACCACAACCGATGGAACCCGAGCTTTGATCAAGGCTTCCAAGGGGAAACATGTATTTGCTGGTTCATTTCTCAATGTGCAGGCTGTTGCAGCAGCTCTATGTGAACTTCAACGAGATGTATTGCTGTTATGTGCGGGGAACCAGGATGAATTTGCTCTGGAGGACGGCTTGTGTGCTGGATGTATCATCGATGAACTGCACCGTCAATCCTGTTCTCCCCTCCAGCTTAACGATCTCGGCATAGTGCTTCATCAGGCGGTATCCCAATGTCAGGAGAGCATCCCGGAGTTGGTGCAGGGGTCTGTTAGCGGGCGGAGGCTTGAAAAGTTAGGCAGGGTTCATGATATTTCGTATTGTTCTCAATTAAACCTGCTGGATTGTGTTCCCGAGATGGGGGAGGGGAACCGCATGCAGCCTTATAGAGGCATACGCGGCGGAAAGATGTTCAAGTTGATGTGAGAATTGCCATGAGAAAAACAAAAAAAGGTGTACTGCTGCCCGTTGGCAACAGTACACCTTTGCTAATTTACATATATTGAAGATACTTATCTGCGATCTTGAGGTCCACCGATAACGGCTTGCTCGGCAGTGTCGAGATCATATGCTGTATGCAATGCCTTAATGACGTCATGCAGCTTATCTCCGTCAATAACACAAGATACTTTGATCTCGGAAGTGCTCACCATCTTGATACTCACGCCTTCAGCCGAAATGACTTTGAACATCTTCGCAGCTACACCAGGATGACTGACCATGCCTGCGCCAACAATGGAGATTTTAACGAGGTTCTCCTCAGATGTAACTTCACGGTAAGGCAAGCGGCTGTGAAGGCCTTCAATGACACGTAATGCGTTCTCACGATCAGACAGCGCCACAGAAAACGAGAAGTCCGCTTTGCCATCCATCACACCGCTCTGAACGATAATGTCCACATCCAGCTGATTGGATGCAAGCGCACCAAATACTTCGGCCAGAACTCCTGGTACATCCGGCACACCCAGAATACTGATGCGAGCCACGTTTTTGTCATAGGCAATACCACTAACCACTACGCCTTGTTCCATTGCTGCTTCCTCCTTCACAACCGTTCCTTCATTATGGTTAAAGCTGGATCTTACAATTAAAGGTACACCGGAATGCTTCGCGTACTCTACTGCACGCGGATGCAGCACCGCTGCTCCCAAATTAGCAAGTTCCAGCATTTCGTCATACGATATTTCCTTCAGCTTGCGCGCAACCTTAACGATCCGCGGGTCCGTAGAGTATATTCCGTCTACATCCGTATAGATCTCACACGCATCAGCCTTAATCGCTGCCGCCAGCGCTACAGCTGTTGTATCCGAACCACCACGACCGAGCGTTGTGATCTCGCCGTCTTCCGTCATGCCCTGGAAGCCTGCAACAATAACAATGTTGCCCTCGGCAAGTGCTGCATTCACACGGTCAGGTTGAATATCATGAATACGTGCTTTTCCGTGAACCGGCTCTGTGCGGAACCCCGCTTGCCAGCCCGTAAACGATACTGCCTTACGTCCAAGCGCTTGAATAGCCATCGATAACAAAGAGATCGAAATCTGTTCTCCTGTCGTTAAGAGCATATCCATCTCACGAGCAGGCAGTTCACTATTCAGTTGTTTTGCCTGATCAATCAAATCATCTGTTGTATCCCCCATGGCCGAAACCACAACTACACACCGATGTCCTTCATCAGCTTTTTCTACAACACGCCCGGCCACACGCTTCATGCGTTCTGTATCTCCGACCGAGCTGCCCCCAAATTTCATGACGTACAATGACAACGCAAATCCACTCCCTACCTTGTGCAGTATGCATAATTAATGTCCATCGTCATTATTCTCTACGAGAAATGACTTTAACCCAGTATATTACGAAAGCGCCTGATAGGCTAATCTTTTTTCGAAAAAACCCTCTGCCAAAGGAATGGCAAAGGGTTGTTAATAACCTTTTTTAGCTTACAAGCCGTGAAAGTTACGCACGGGAAGAGTATTTACCTTCACGTGTGTCAATCAGGAGAACGTCACCTTCGTTAATGAACAAAGGAACCTGTACGTTCAAGCCTGTTTCCACTTTTGCATTTTTGGTAGCGCCTTGTGCAGTGTTACCTTTAACACTTGGCTCAGTCTCGATGACTTTCAACTCAACGCTTGTTGGCAAGTCAATTCCGAGAATTTCACCTTGGTAGCTAACAATCTTAACGACCATGTTTTCTTTCAGGAAGTTCAATTCCCATTCCAGTTGTTCACTAGTCAATGTGAACTGATCATATGTTTCGTTATCCATGAACGTGTGCTCTGTACCGCTTGCATACAGGTAGGATACGCCACGGTTTTCGATGATGGCACGACCAATCGTTTCGCCTGCACGGAATGTTTTTTCAACGGTGTTACCGTTACGCAGGTTTTTCAATTTGGAACGTACAAAGGCAGCGCCTTTACCTGGTTTAACGTGTTGGAAATCAAGCACGGTATAGATATCGTTATCTACTTGCACGGTCAAGCCTGTTTTAAAATCGTTTACTGAAATCACAAAAAATCCCTCCTGATATGGTTAAAAAGTAGGTGATATAAGACGACGGGTTAATGTTATATGTAAAATGAGCCCAAGAATGACCACCTCGTTCACTTCGAGTGCAGTACCATCCTCCGATCGCTGTTATCCCCAGATTTTTTTGATCCCATTATCAATGGGAAAATCCGGTGATAAAGGCGAACGCTTCGCTTCTTCAGATTGGTTCTGCACTCTTCGTTATGGTGAAATTTCTTATTTTCAATTTAAATAACACATTAAAAATCGTCTTATATCCCTGTGGCTGTAATTTAGCCGATTACGGTGAACTTCTTGTCCGACTTCGTGAGAATATGAATACCCGTCTCGGTAATCACTACGTCATCCTCGATACGCACGCCGCCAAGCCCGTCAATATATATACCCGGTTCAACGGTAACAACCATACCCGGTTTCAATACATCGTCGCTAAGCTTGGACAAGCGAGGAGCTTCGTGAACTTCCATACCCAGACCGTGGCCTGTGCTGTGTCCGAATTGATCTCCATATCCGTGACCTGCAATGATATCACGAGCCAATGCATCTGCTTCCCGTCCGGTCATGCCCGGTTTCAGGTTCTCCAGCGTATGTAACTGAGCTTCCAGTACAATGTCATAAATTTTGCGCAGTTCAGGTACAGGTGTACCTGTTGCAATGGTACGTGTCAGATCTGAACAGTATCCGTCCAAAAGTGCACCAAAGTCAAATGTAATTAACTCATTCTGTCCGATGACCTTGCTGCTCGCTACACCGTGAGGCATAGCAGAACGTTCACCCGATGCTACAATGGTGTCAAACGAAGAGGACGTTGCTCCATGCTTGCGCATGAAAAACTCCATCTCCAGATCCACTTCACGCTCCGTCATACCTGGTTTTGCAAACTGCAAAACGTGGCTGAACGTGGCATCCGCCAGATCTGCTGCTCTCTGCATGACCGCGATCTCATCTTCATCCTTGAACATACGAAGTTGTTCCACGATCCCGGATACAGCTTTCAGTTCAATAGACTGCAGTGCTTCAGCATAAGCGGAATGCGTGCCAAATGTAACACTATCCTGCTCGAAGCCCACTTCTTTGATATTAGCGGATGTCAGCAATTCGCGCACTGTATCCATCGGCTTGGCTCCATGCTCCACAACGGTGAATCCTTTGGCTTGTTGAGGCGCTTGTGACATATAACGGAAATCAGTCAGCAGATATGCATCCTGTTCCGTAATCAGCACATATCCCGCCGAGCCTGTAAAACCCGTCATATAACGACGGTTAATCGGGTTTGTAATCAGCATTGCAGTGAGTTCATGCTCACGCATGGCTTCACGCAACTTATTTACTCGTTTGTTTTCCATCGGTAACCCTTCTTTCTCTCACATTCCCGGGTTCCCGGCTCAGGTTTGTTTGTCCAGATGACGCACAAGAGCCAGCAATCCCAGTTCATAGCTTACTTCGCCAAATCCGGCAATCTGCCCGATTGTTTCCGCTGCAATCACTGAATGATGTCTGAACGCTTCGCGTGCATGAATGTTGGATAGATGTACTTCCACTGTAGGGACTTTTACAGCATTGATTGCATCACGTATAGCATAGCTATAATGGGTAAATGCTCCGGCATTCAGTATTATTCCGTCTGCCTCACCCATCGCTGCATGAATGCGGTCAATGATGTCCCCTTCATGGTTCGATTGATAAAAAGCGATGGAGACGCCAATTTCATCAGCCTGTCTGCGAATTTTGTCCTCAATATCCTTCAGACTAAGCGTTCCATAGATGCCCGGTTCGCGTACACCAAGCATGTTCAGGTTCGGACCATTGATCACAATAATTCGTTTCATCGCTGCTCCACCCTCTCTGCAAATAACCATCTGCTATTTTAACACAGGCATTGCCGGATTGAGAAGCTTTTTTGCGCTATGCCCCCGCTTGCTCCGGCTCGCGTTTGCGTTCGTCTGTGTACTCCATGGCTACCGTGTAACCAATGAACAGCCCCCATAGCAAAAAGAAACAGAGTTCCGTGATGATTGAATCCCACGTTAAACCGTTCAAAGGTTTCATCATCCCCAGTTTTGGTCCTACCAGTATAAAGAGAATCAGCCACCAGACGATTCCATATACCATGCCGGGTAAAGGTCCTTTCAGTTTTCTAATCGTGAACGTGTAGAGTAAGGATGCCAAGATGGAAAAAACGATAAAAAACAGCCAGCCTGTCAAATGTCCTGCTGCGGTATATATATATTCATGTTTGAAAAAAGGCTCGGCCAGAAATCCGACAGGTACAATCGTAAAATGCAACAGATAGAATAGCCAATGTAGCCCACCCCAGATAAAACCGGCAAAGAAGCCAAGCTCTAACGCAAAGGAAAATGGCTTGGTGTAGTAGTGTGCTTGACCTTGCCTCTGGGTAGGGCGCCTGCCCTTGTCTTTTGACTGCCGTTCTTTCGGACGTTGACCTTCATCTTGTGATGTATCTTCATGCTTACGTTCTGTCATCGATATTCTCCTTCATTCAGTTGATAATCCCGCATTATGCCTCGAATTTCCGCTCCGATTCTACGAGGTAGTATGTTCAAAACAGGACAATCTTAACAACATCCTTCAAGGTTTGACTCACAAACTAGAAATTGGTCTCAAAATTCGATACAATAGGGTTATTAAACTGCCTTTGATCGCGAAGGCCTAGAACAGAATAGGAAGGTGAATAATTTGCCTCAACAATCCAAGCCTGTCAGCTATGGGGGGCAAGCTGTCATTGAAGGCGTAATGTTCGGTGGGAAACATGTCAACGTTACAGCTGTTCGTAGAAAAGACGGCGAAATTACGTATCTGGAAGTTCCCAAGCAAGACAAGTCCTGGGTCACGAAATTGCGGCGGATTCCTTTATTACGCGGAATTGTCAGCATTATAGATTCAAGTGTCAAAGGTAGCAGACATCTCAATTATTCTGCTGACGCCTATGCTGATGATGAACTGGAACCGGAAGAGAAAGCCAATCAAAAAGAGAAAGAAGGTTCGGGCTGGAGCCTTAGCATGATCATTGGTGTGACCGCCGTTGCCATCCTTTCATTCCTTTTTGGTAAAGTTGTGCTCACATTGCTTCCTGTTGTTATCGAGAATTTTCTATTCAAAAATGCATTCGACAATCAGTTTTTGCATAATTTACTGGAAGGCGGCATTAAGCTGATCCTGTTACTCGCTTATCTGTGGTTAATCTCACAGACGCCGATGATTAAACGTCTCTTCCAGTATCATGGAGCGGAACACAAAGTAATCAGCGCACATGAAGCTGGTGAAGAACTGACACCGGAGAACGTGCAAAAGTACAGCCGACTGCACTACCGCTGCGGAAGCAGTTTCATTATGTTGACTGTCATTATTGGAGTGTTTCTATACTCCCTCTTCACGTACGATAACCTCTGGGAACGGATGGGTCAGCGTCTATTGTTATTGCCAGTTGTGCTAGGCATTTCTTTTGAACTGTTAAAGCTCACGAATTCAGTACGTGATATTCCTGTACTGCGTTATCTCGGATACCCGGGATTGTGGCTTCAATTGCTGACAACAAAAGAACCGACCAACGAACAGGTAGAAGTATCCATTGCTTCGTTTAACCGTATGCGTGAGTTGGATGCCAAGCTTGCCAATGTCTCTGCTACGTCAGAAGTACCTGTTGCAACACTCGATCCTGTGAAAGGGTGAATGATATGAACAAGCAGGCAATCTTATTTTGGACGTTCATCGCACTAGCTGCTGTTGGAGTCTTGACTTGGCTGGGGAACGCTAGTCCATCCAGGATCATTATTCCTCTGGTCGTGTTCGGAGCTGTATTCCTGCTGTACAAATATCCGCCTCGTCGCTGGGCAAGCAAAACCAAATCACCAAAGATTAAGCCATCTGCACGAACCATGGCAAAAGTCAATGCACAGTCCAGTGCCAGAAAGAGCAACGGCTCTTCAAAGAAACGCAAGGATTATCCTTTCCAAGTGATTCAGGGACAAAAAGGGAAAAGCGATGAAGATATACCGAAATTTCACTAAAAGGTACTGAACAACCAAAAAAGCAATTCTCCCAACATGCGGAGAATTGCTTTTTTCACGTTTATACAGGAATCAGAGGTGGAGCTTCTGCTTGTTTCTTGCGCAATTCTTTTCGTTGTTTGTCCAACTGTTCACCATACATTTTCGTATTCCATCCGTTGAAAAATTCGCTCCCTGCGGTAGCGCCTGATCGATATAAGGCTGTGCTGTCCTGTAACGATAAATGAAATTGCGTCGGTTTAATGCCAAGCGTTGGTATCTTCACTGTACGAAACCGGTTAATCTGTTCGATGTAGCGTTCATCATGTGCTGTGAGCATCGTCTCCACAAGGGCCTGAAGCATGCTTAGCGGTCCTTTAATCCGGGCGGGTTCTACTTCCGTCTTCCCCACCATTTTGAATCCAACAACCGGAATGACGTCTCCTCCTCGTTCCGAACGATCACCATCGAAGAGCCACAACGGAAAATTGCTAAGCAATCCACCATCCACGACATACACAAACTGATCTTGAAAAGGAAGGCCTTTGGAGAATACTGGTGATTTACGTATGACTACCGGATCGAAAAAATACGGGATACTGCAACTCATACGTACCGCCTTTGCAACATCCAGCTTCGCAGGGTCAATGCCGAACCGTCGAATATCGTCTGGTAGCACCAGAATGGTCCCATTGGATATATCGGATGCGGTAATAAGCAACTTGCCTTGTGGCAGGTCAGCGAATGTGCGAATCCCTTTCTGCTCAAGCATCTTGCGAATCCATGATTCCAGCGCTTCTCCCGAATATAGTCCTTTCTTCAAGAACAGCCTTGCCGCGGGTCCGATCCATCGGGTATTAAATATGGGGGAACGACGCAGCAATGAAACAAAGGGGGTATTCTCAATAATGACTTTCATCTCCTCGGCCCTGTAACCAGCCGCTAGCAGAGCAGCTACAATGGAACCGGATGATGTGCCTGCCACTCGATTAAACTGAATGCCGCAGTCTTGAGCACCCTGCACAGCACCTGCAAGCGAGATCCCTTTGACGCCTCCACCTTCAAACACCGCGTTAATTAACATAACAAAAAACCCCCGTTCTCCAGGCAGCCACGTTTCTACTGCCACTCTATGAGAACAAGGGTTTGTCTTATCACTGTATTGTTAAAATGTTTTATAGACCATAGTAGGCTTTTAATTTGGCAATCAAGCCAAGGGGATTCTTCGTCAGGTACTGTGAACTGAAGAATATATCCCCTTTAACCGAAGAATACTTCTTGTTGTAATTCAGCTGATCGATGATCTCCTGTGAAGTCTGCCAGCCAATTTCCGGCGTACCTAACTTATAAGGCGAGTGGCCGATATACAATTTTACATTTGTGTTAGCCACTTCATTCGCCCACCAGTCCACGACTTTGTCGTATCGGGCTACGTTCAATGTCATACTCCAATATACCTGAGGGGCAACATAGTCAATCCACTCCTGATTAATCCATGTCCGCACATCTGCATTCATGCTGTCATACGCGGTTACCCCTGCTTTGGTATCAGAGCCTGTCAGATCAAGGGATTTATTACGCCATACACCAAATGGACTAATTCCATATTCAACGTTAGCTTTCACGCTGTGAATGCTCTGCCCGAGCTGCTTAACGAACTGATTGATATTGTCCCGACGCCATTCAGCACGGTCTTTAGTATTTAATGTGTTGTAAGTTTTGAAGGCTGCATCATCATTAAAAGTCACATTGGACGGATAGAAATAATCATCCAGATGTACACCATCAATATCATACTGATTGACCACTTCCATGATCGTATCGATAATATGCTGTCTGGCTTCCGGGATACCCGGGTTAATGTACATTTTGCCGGATGCATTCACAATCCAGTCGGGATGAAGCTTCGAGATATGGTTTGCAGCCAAGTTTGATGTACTAGCTGAGTTCGTTGCTCTAAACGGATTAAACCAGGCGTGGAACTCCAGGCCCCGTTTGTGTGCTTCCTCAACCATAAACGCGAGGGGATCATAACCTGGATCTTTACCTTGTGTTCCTGTCAATACGCTGTTCCAAGGTACCAGACCTGAAGGATAGATGGCATCCCCATTGGCTCTCACTTGGACAAATACGGCATTAATGCCCATACCTTGCAACGTATCTAGCTGTTTCGTATACTCCTGTTTTTGCTTCTCTACATTTCCCTTGGCACCAGATGTAGGCCAGTCTCCATTCACAGTGGAAATCCAGGCTCCCCGCATCTCTTCAGAAGCTGGTACAGTGCCCGTGCCTCCAGGCTCCGCTGGGGTTACCGGAGTTGGTTCAGGAGTTGGGACTGATTCGTCTCCTGTGTACAGATCAATGGTCTGGGCAGCCTGATTCCAGTTCACTCGAATGCCCAGGTTCTCACTGACGAATCGAATGGGTACCATGACCCGACCCTGTTTCAATTCGACCGATGCATCCAGACCAACTACAGCGTTATCCACCGTCGCCTGCTGGCGTCCGCTCGTCATAGAGATGACCGAATCGGATTTCTTAATGGTCACGGTACGAGTAGCTTGAGACCATAGAACAGACGCACCCAGTCCTTCGCTAATAACACGCAGAGGCACCATCGTTACATTTACTTTGGGCAAGATGTAGGGTGATACATCCGATTCCAAACGGTTGCCGTCTAGAAAAATAGCGATTTCCTTCTGCCCGGCCGCTTGTGCCGTCATACCTGCTGTCTGTAATCCAAGTACAAAAATGAGCAGCAGCATCAATCCTTTACGAACGTTCATTAGTGCAGTCCTCCAAAATCATTATAAATTTGCGGTAAATTCTACTAGTTTAATAGACGCTCCTACCGTTCGTTTAGTTGCGAAAATCACCAAATTATGGTGTGATTTCACACAAAAAAATGCTTCCTGCCATTGAAACGGCAAGAAGCATCCTTTGAATCACGGGATACGATTCGTTGTATATCACCATGTGTATTCCACTGCTGAAACTTAAGATTCTGTATTACTCATGACATCCTGAAGGTTTTTGAGGTCACGCAACCGGCTCTCATCCTGACGGAAGTATTCAACCAAGGACTCGATGCATGTAATGGAGTCCCAGCTCAGATGATGTTCAATGCCTTCAACATCATTGTAGATATTTTGTTCCTGAACACCAATCGTTGTCAAAAATTGTTCAAGCAGATGATGGCGCTCCATCAAACGTTTGCCCATCTTTTTGCCTTTTGGCGTAAGCACCAGTCCACGGTACTTTTCATAGATCAGATACTCGTCTTTGTCCAGCTTTTGGATCATCTTCGTCACCGATGAAGGATGTACTTCCAGTCCTTCAGCTATATCAGACACACGAGCATAGCCCTTTTCATCAATTAATTTGTATATACGCTCCAAATAATCTTCCATACTGGGCGTTGGCATCTGCTTCCCTCTTTTCTCTCTGACCGGCCCCTATTCGTGCCTGGTCCCTATCTTATAATGATACATGTTATCAATACGCATTGGCAAGTCCTGTACAGTTCGGAGCGCGCTGTTACACAAGTAATTGGCAGGCGTGACTTCTCCCCAAATGAGGCAAACTAAGCAAAGTTCCGCATCGAAAGGAGTGATTTCGTGAGTACAAGTGTAGCCTCACCGCCAGTTCGTAAAGCAAAAGGTACTAAACCCTTTATTCCCGATTTGGTGTATTTTGAACCCGGTGCGTTGGAATATGATAAGGGCAAACGGATTATGGAATGGGTGACATCCAAAAACATACCTTATCAGATGACCACATCCCATAACCGAATCACAAACTTGCCGGGTGAAACCGAACAAGAAAAATATCGGATGGCAAAACGTACTCTGGTCGTTGGTGTGCGCAAAACACTCAAGTTTGACCAGTCGAAACCTTCAGCGGAATATGCCATTCCCATCTCTACAGGCTGTATGGGGCACTGCCATTATTGTTATCTTCAAACTACACTTGGTGCGAAACCTTATGTCCGTGTCTATGTCAATACCGAGGAGATCATTCAGGCTGCCAAAGGATACATTGAAGAACGCGCGCCTGAAATTACACGATTTGAAGCTGCCTGTACGTCTGATCCCGTAGGACTCGAGCATATCACGGAGAATTTAAGTGACCTGATTCGTTTTATGGCGGAAGAAGAATATGGGCGCTTGCGATTTGTAACCAAATATCATCACGTTGATCCGTTGCTGAACCTTAAACATAACGGCCACACCCGTATCCGGTTTAGTGTCAATTCGGATTATGTCATCAAAAACTTTGAACCGGCTACCTCCAGATTTGAGGAACGCATTGAAGCTGCTGGCAAAATTGCACACGCCGGTTATCCCCTGGGATTCATTATCGCTCCGATCATGTGGTATGAAGGCTGGGAAGAAGGATACTCGGATCTGTTGCAGAAGCTGGCAGATACGCTTCCAGAGGAAGCAACCAAGGACCTTACCTTTGAGATGATCCAGCACCGTTTTACCAAAACGGCCAAAGCAACCATTGAGAAACGTTATCCTAAAACCAAGCTGGAGATGGATATCGAGAAACGTAAGATGAAATGGGGCCGCTGGGGTCAGTACAAGTATGTGTATAAGGATGACCAGCAAGATGCACTGCGCGAATTCATTACGGAACGAATCTTTGAACATTTCCCACTAGCCAGTATCGATTACTTCACCTAAACGAACAACAGGATTGCCCAAAATTATATGCAGTTAAACAGCATTCCTAACAAACGATTAAAAAGCAGGTTACATGACCCAGATTGACTCTGGTAACATGTAGCCTGCTTTGTCATGCATTTTTAAATTCAAATTGAGTTCATCCGTTTAAATAATCATCCAGTCTGGTGTAATCTGCTGCAACCAGATCGTAATCTTCGTCATCTGATCTGTAAAAAGCAATATACCAAGGAACAACATTAATGCTCCCCCAACTTTCATCATGACATTGGAATACCGTAAGATCCAGCGTGTTGAACCGATGAAAAACGCCAAAATGAAAAACGGGATTGCAAACCCTGCCGTATAACCTGTAATCAGCGCCAGCCAGGTTGTGGGCTCACTTGCAGCCATCGCAATGATTGTTGCCAGAATGGGGCCAATACAGGGCGACCAGCCTGCCGAGAAACCGATGCCAAATATAAAAGAGCCCAGATAGCCTGCTGGTTTCCATTTCATATCCAGCTTGCGTTCCTTCATCAGAAACTGTGGCTTGAACACACCAAGCAAAAATAACCCCATAAGCATAATCAAAATCGCAGACAATTGCCGAATCAGTTCTCGGTTATCATTGAAAAATTGGCCAAACAGTCCAGCACCCAGGCCAAGCGAATAAAATACAGCCGAGAAGCCTAAAATAAACGCCAGCGTATGCGTCATGGTCTTAAAGCGGACTTCGCGCTGATTGCGGTCATCCTTCAATTGTTGCACCGTCATACCTGTAATGTAGGAGAGGTATGATGGATACAGCGGAAGACAACATGGTGATATAAATGAGACTAAACCTGCTACAAAAGCCATCCATACATTAACATCAGGCATGAAGCGGATGTCTCCCTTCCCCGGGCTCACGTGCTTTCTCGTTCAGTCGTCAGGCTCGGAACCCTTTTTTTCCAATCATCGTCAGAATCAGCATCATGATCAGCAATAATACAATCGTTGCTCCAGGTGCGAGGTTCCAGATACCTGCTACAACCAGTCCAAGGACTACGGCAATTTCGCCAATCACCACGGACAAAATAATAGCGGATTTGAAACTTCGGGCCATCAACAGGCTGACTGCTACCGGAATCGTCAATAGCGCTGACACCAGAAGCGCACCGACAATCTTGATCGCCGTGCTTATGACAAGTGCTGTCATCACAGTGATCAACATGTTCAGAATTCTCACAGGCAACCCTGTAACCGCTGCCGCATCTTCCTCAAAGCTGAGCAGGAAAAATTCCTTATGTAACAATGCCACTACAATCACCACGATCAGCGTAACCACACCTACAAGCTTCAGATCCGTAGCGTCTAACGTATATATACTGCCGAACAAATAACTCATGACATCTGCATTATATCCTTTGCCCAGCGTGAAGAACAAG
Organism: Paenibacillus sp. FSL K6-1122; assembly: GCF_037977015.1. Lineage (NCBI taxonomy): Bacteria > Bacillati > Bacillota > Bacilli > Caryophanales > Paenibacillaceae > Paenibacillus > Paenibacillus sp. FSL K6-1122. The sequence goes on from NZ_CP150272.1 coordinate 4,683,137, forward strand.
GAAGCAAGGGCCACGCCACCGGACATGATAATGGCAATCGATAATTCGGCGTAACTCTTGTACGCTTTGCGCAATTTCTCTATCGCAAATGAAGCAAGCACGGCAAATATCAAGCCTACCGCAATGGGATACACTTCAATCAGGAATCCAAGTGCAACACCGGCAATGGTCACATGAGACAAGGTGTCTCCAATCATGGATAACCGCCGTAAGACCAGGAACAGTCCGATTAACGGAGCGGTAATGCCAATTAACAACCCACCCGCCAGGGCACGCTGAAAAAAATCACTCATTAATATTTCCAAAACAAACACGACTCCTTCGGCCTTACTCTAATCTAATGGAATACGGCTAGCGTACCTGTGCAGTGGTATGTTGCAGATTGGTCTCAGCACAATCCTGTACCTCATGCGAATGACGGACATGAAAATTAATTTTTCCATTCGTTACCACAGCTTCAGAGCCCAGATAACTCTCCATCCGATCCATATCATGAGACACCATTAGAAAAGTCATTCGGTGATGTTCATGCATATGGGTAATCAGTTCAAAGAAACTGGCCTGTGATTCAGCATCAATACCTACGGTAGGTTCATCCAGAATCAACAGATCCGGGTGATTGATAAGCGCTCGTGCCAAAAATACACGCTGCTGCTGTCCGCCGGACAATTGACCAATACGTTTGTTCGCCAGATCCTCGATCCGCATGACCTGCATCGCATCCGTGCACTGTTGCTGACATTTGCGAGACATACGACGGAACATGTTTTTGTTATTATACAAGCCTGACATGACCACTTCACGAACGGTCGCAGGGAACAACGGGTTAAATGCATTCTTTTGAGGCACATACCCGATTCGGTCCCAGTCCTTGAACCTCCGGATCGACTGTCCGAATAGTTTGATATCTCCCTGCGCAGGAGGAAGAAGTCCTACCAGCATGCGCAGCAATGTCGTTTTACCAGCCCCATTGGAACCGATAATCCCGACAAAGTCCCGTTCCTGGGCCATAAAATCGAGATTCTCAATCACTCGCTGGTCCCCATAGGAAAATGATAGTTTCTCGATCTCTATAATTGGATCATGACATAGTGGCATGATTTGCTGCATGGCAAAGCCGCCCTTCATTATATATAAGAATCCCATAGCGTCCTAAGAGCCTTCACCGTGAACGGTAAAGACTCTTCGCTCTGAATTCTTCATTATATCTTATTTTAATGCGATCAGCAGATTTTGCAAATTTTTCTCCATGAGGGTGAAATAATCATCCCCGTTTGTTGCCTGCTCCTTGGTCAATCCCTCAACCGGATTAAGGACCATGGTCTCCACTCCTGCTTCACTTGCCAATGTTTTCGCCAATTTGTCAGATACCAGCTCTTCGAAGAAAATGTATTTAATGCCTTCATCTTTAACGAGTTTCGCAAGCTTCACAATATCCTGTCCTGTCGGTTCAGCATCCGGGGAAAGTCCCATAATGGCATGCTGGGTTAATCCATAATCACGTGCAAGGTAGCCAAACGCTTGGTGCGAGACAACAATTTCGTTGTTTGGTACGTTAGCCAATTCATCTGTAAAACGCTGATCCAGCGTCTCAAGCTTGGTACGAAGCTCTTCATAACGTTGTTCGTAACCTGCTTTGTGATCAGGATCTGCCTCGACCAGACTATTTTTGATGTTTTCAGCCATGATCATGGCTGATTTCGGACTAACCCACGTATGTGGATCAATATGATGATCAGCGACATCTTCACTTGCAGCCTCATCAGTATGTTCATCTGCATGCTCGTCTTCGTGCTCTTCGCCGTGACCGTGCCCATCATCACCCTCAGCAGTTAACAGCTTAACACCTTCACTGACGGCAACAGACTTCACCTGTGTATCGCTATTCAGCGACTTCAGGAAATTCGGAACCCATCCTTCCAGTCCAGCTCCATTATAGAGAAACAGCTGTGCCTTGGACGTATTAACGATATCCTGACTCTTCGGAGTCCAGTCATGTGGCTCTACTCCCGTTGGCAGCAGGTTAATAACATTGGCATCCTCACCACCAATTGCAGTCGTAAAAGCATATACAGGATAAAATGTCGTCACAACGTTTACCTTGCCTTCCACAATCTTCGCATTATTGGAACTATCCTGCCCACACGCTGACAATACCAGCAAAGTGAGAATAAGCAAACCCGTCCACAGTAACTTCATGTTGCCTCTTTTGCTCGTCTTCCCTATCCGGTTATCCTGAGCTTGATGTTGCACTTTATAAAATGTCATTATGATTCACTCCGCATCTCTTAATCGTAAACATTACTGAAAGAATTATAGGTAACCTGAACCTACTTGTCAAGCTATCCCGTCCTATTCATTCTTTCCTGAAGTACGGAGTTCATAACAGTATATGCTTGTTCTCTTCCCTTAAGATGCGATTTATATCAACAAAAAAAGGGGCCCGAATTACATCGGGCCACCTTGAGTCATTTTTATGACAGAATTTGAATCAATTTCATAACTAAATTCTTATTTCACTTGTGCGCCATTAGGCATGTTGTCTGGTACTGTAGCAAGTGTAAGCTGGTCGCCATGCGATGCTGCAAGGATCATTCCCTGAGACAGTTCACCACGAAGTTTCACCGGTTTGAGGTTGGTCACACAGATGACTTTGCGTCCAACCATCTCTTCTGGCGAATAGAACTTCGCAATTCCAGATACAACCTGGCGCTGCTCATAACCCAGATCGAGCTGCAATTTCAGCAACTTATCCGCTTTTTTGACCGGTTCGCAGGCAATGACTTGCGCGACACGCAGTTCAACTTTGGCAAAATCGTCAATACCGATCTCTTCGGTACCTTCAGGTGCAGTTACAGGTTCAACAGCTGCTGAAGCTCCAGCATTTGCTTGACTTACTTCAGGCTGTGCCGCTTTTTGGCCACCAGTCATTGCTTCGGAGATATAAGCAATTTCCTGTTCGGAATCCAAACGCGGGAAGATTGGATCACCTTTTTGCAATGCGTTTCCAGCTGGAACCAGACCCCATTGCTTGGCTGTATCCCAAGCCGTAAGTTCACCTTCCTGAATGCCGAGCTGTGCCCAGATTTTATGAGGAGCACGTGTCAGGAACGGTTGCAACAGAATCGAAGCAATTCGCAAGCTTTCGATCAGGTGAGCCATAACGGATGCCAATTCATCACGTTTTGCTTCATCACGAGCCAGCGCCCATGGCTGCGTCTCGTCAATATATTTGTTGGTGCGGCTGACAAACTGGCTGATCGCTGTCAGTGCTACGGAAAACTGCAGGTTTTCCATCGCCTGTTCCACTTTTTCCACCGTAGCATGGCCTGCTTCTTCCAGCGAAGCATCAAATTCCGTTACATTCGATGCAAACGCAGGGGCTTTGCCTTCAAAATATTTGTCTACCATGGCAACGGTACGGTTCAACAAGTTACCCAGATCGTTTGCGAGGTCGGAGTTAACACGTTCTACGAAGCTCTCTGGTGTAAAGGTACCATCGGAACCAAACGGTACTTCACGCAGCAGGTAATAACGCAGTGCATCGAGACCGTAACGGTCAATCAGAGTCACTGGATCAACGACATTGCCTTTTGATTTGGACATCTTGCCGTCCTTCATCAACAACCAGCCATGTGCAAACACTTTCTTCGGCAAAGGCAAGTCCAGCGCCATCAACATAATTGGCCAGTAGATCGTATGGAAACGAACAATTTCTTTCCCTACTAGATGAACATCCGCAGGCCAGAACTTGTTATACAGGGATGCATCGGATGAACCGTAGCCCAGTGCTGTAATATAGTTGGACAACGCATCAATCCACACATAAACCACGTGTTTTGGATCGTCTTTAACTTTGACGCCCCATTCAAATGTAGTCCGCGATACGGCCAAATCTTCAAGACCTGGCTTGATGAAGTTGTTGATCATCTCGTTCTTACGGGATTCCGGCTGAATAAAGCCCGGGTTCTCTTCATAATATTTCAACAAACGATCTGCATATTTGCTCATACGGAAGAAGTAAGATTCTTCTTTGACCAATTCAACCGGGTGTCCGCTATCCGGGCTCTTGGCCGAGATAATCTCACCCTTCTCATTTTTCTCTACATCCACCAGTTGAGTCTCTGTGTAATACGTCTCATCCGGAATGCTGTACCAGCCTTCGTACTCACCTTTGTAGATATCTCCCTGTTTCAGCAAACGGTCAAAGATATCCTGAACAATGGTTTTGTGACGCTCTTCGGTTGTACGGATAAAGTCGTCATTGGAAATGTCCAACTTGTTCCACAGTTCCTTGATCCCCACAACGATATCGTCGATAAAAGCTTGCGGTGTTTGTCCTTTCTCTTGTGCCTTGCGCTCAATCTTCTGGCCATGTTCATCGGTTCCTGTCAGATAATGAGCATCATAACCGCGTAGACGCTTGTAACGAACCATCGCATCTCCCGCCACAGTTGTATACGCATGCCCAATATGCAATTTGTCACTCGGATAATAAATCGGGGTTGTCAGATAAAATGTTTTTTGGTCAGCCATGAATGACTTCTCCTCCTTCAAATGTTCCTGCTTCATGTGATCCCTTCGTCCAAAACAACTAAAAAAGAACACAAAAAACTCCCGCCCCTATGGGACGAGAGTTGCTCTCACGTGTTACCACCCAAATTCCCCATGTTTTTCACAAAACACAGGCTCTGTCGGTCCTTCGACCGCCCATTAACGCTGGATCACGCCTCAGCCTTACGACAGCAGCTCTGAAATCACTGTCTGCACGCTCGAAAGAGGTTCCTCCGGGACCATATTCCATCCTCCTCCCAGACCGGTTCTCAGCTCATCCGGCTCTCTGCACTGGGGGTGTGTCTGTACTTATCCCTTCACTGGAAATCATATAGGAAAAATATACTGAAATGCGGACCCCTTTGTCAAGTGGACAGCATACTCAAGTTCAATCCTGGCCTGCTTCCAGGCCACCCGAATACTTCAAGCTACATCGTTACTCTGATACCATCATGGATTTCTCCGCCTTTGGTGGCACCAGATCTACACCGCCTGGATGAAACGGGTGACATTTGGCAATACGTTTCGCTGTTAACAACGAACCTTTGAGCGCACCGTGCACTTCAATCGCCTCCATGGCGTAAGCCGAACAGCTCGGATAGAACCGACATGTTGGCGGTGTTAATGGAGAGATATAGTTGCGGTACACCCGAATGGGTGCCTGAGCAATTCTGCGCGATAACTTCATGGTCAGTGCTTCCCATGAGCGTGCGTATGTCCCGATGCCGCTTTGGCCGGAGCATGCTCAGCACAGTCCTTGCAATATCCAAATACCTCGAACTTGTGGTCCACAACCTGAAATTGCTCAGGCGCATCCGCAAGCTGCATCGGGCAAAAAATAATAGGATATGTCTTCTGACACTTCAGACAGATCATATGATGGTGATGATGATCTTCACTACAGTGCGCTTTGAATTTAACGCCATCTTCGAAGATGACCTGTTCCAGTACACCCAGTTCCTGCATCACCCGCAAATTACGATATACTGTGTCAAAACTCAGTCCGCTGTATGTCTTACCCATATATTCATAGACGTCCTTGGGTGTAAGATACCCGGGAGACTCAGCAAATAACCGGGCCAGTGTTTTCCGCTGATCGGTAATGCGAAGCCCCTGTGAGGACATGGTCGAAATAATCTGTTCTGTCGACAGCATGATCTAAAGCACCTCCTGTCATACGAGCATTTTGCATCATTCATAGAGCGACAGTTTATTCGGCAAAAGCAAAAACTTTTGCTTTCTTGTATACCTCTAATAATGCATCAAATTACGATTAGAGTCAACGAAGACACCGGGTTAAGTCATTTTAACATCACATAAAAAGGACTCCATGCACATGCATTGCCATTAGTCTAGCTTGAGCTAATGACATTACATTTTGATGGAGTCCCTTCCTGACGGTTCAGATGATCAATCGTTCGGGCGACTTTTGGGGTGAACGGGTATATATGATATAAGCTTTCACTCCAAACCGTCCGTGCATGTTCATGGTATTACTTTTCAGCCGGAAGCGGCGTGAACAGCAGGTTAACAGGCAAGTTACTTCCTGGTGCCGCCGAGAAGAGAATAGTTACACTCTCGCCGTACGAACCTGTGCGATACATAACACTTTGCTCATTAGGTGCAGTTACAGATTTACCTGTGGAAATCTGAACGACCTGTCCATTCACGAGTGCCACACCTGAATATCTGCCTCCACGAGGGTTGAATGAAATCAACGTGCGCGGAGCAACATTATTCAATGTAATTTTGTACAATACACCGAAGTTACCCGCGTTGGACGCTTCAGTGAAAGCCATAGGGTCCGTTCCTACAAGGTTTGGATCACTTGCATTGTCTCCAAGTGGAAGACGTGCAGGTTTCGACCCTACTTCTTGATCATACGTAATGATCCGTGTTGCATTTGGATAGGTACCACGGTTGTGAACTCCATCACGATCCAGAACCGGCAGGCTCGATAACACTTCCATCGGGTCCTTGTTTTCTTCGATCATGATAATGTTGTAATCCAGTTCATAGTCACTGAATACATCCGAATACAAGGAAATGACTTGTCCCTGTTTCATCGGAAGAACGCTCAGATCATTAAGAATAAGCTTGCTTTCTCCTGGCTGGATGTACACTTTCTTTTGTCCGGTACCATTCTGCATCGACTGGAACCAACGGTCAATCGACAGCTTTCCAGCTACCGTTGCAAAAGGAGACGGTCCTGCAAAACCCATGTTTTGCTGGTCAATGGATGCCGTGTATGCATTGTTGTTTGTCGCTACAACATACATTTTTACGCTTTTGCCCGTGTTGTTCACATGGTGAATCATGAAGCGTGTCTGTCCAAAGGAAGATTCCTTGTACACAATGCCTTCCGTATTCACGGTTTCCGGGCTGTTACTGCGGATCAGCAGACTTGGTTCATCATAATAAGTGAAAGGTACTTTCTCCAATGCCGGTACTCCACCACCGTCAAAAGTGAACTTCTCACCGACTGGTGTGAACAATTGATTAAAGTCAGTCACACTATAAAGTGTTTCTCCCGTAATATTGATCATCTTGGTATAGCTATTGCTAGCACCATGTTTATCGGTAACTGTAATCGTTACGGTCTTCGGTCCTGGAACAAAGAATGCAAGTGCATTGTTATCCCATTCGGTTTTTACAATTGCATTCTCATCATCTGTGCTTTGATCAATATAAGTGATTTTCTCACCCATTTTGTATTCTTCTTTATCTGTCGTAAACATTGCCACAGGTGGCAAATTCGGTCTTTCAACCTTAATAGTAACCGAATACGGATCGCTCCATTGACCACTTGAATCCTGGACCGCATAGGTTACTGTGTATACACCTGGTTGGTCGAATGAATCCTGACGGCCTGTCCAACGCTCATCTACAATGCTGAGTCCCTTGGGAGAGCTGGATCTGGTTGTGTAGGTTACCTGGTCTCCGGCAAAGACCTCTTTTTGTACCGTGAAGCTTGCCACCGGTTTGGTACTCAGATTCAATACAACCGTTTTGGCAGATTGATTTACTTTATACGTAATGTCCAGAGCCTGTGTAATTGAAGTCAACGGCACCATGAACGTATTTTTTTGTTGATAAGCCGCGCCCTTCATCGTTCTGGACACACCATTAACGGTATAGATCTTGCTGTTTGTTTTGAAACGCAGCTCATCTTCACCACTAATAATGATCGTTTCTTTAGTTGTGTTATCATATTTGACATCATAGCCAACCCGATCAACGAGAGCACGGATCGCTACATAGGATACACCATTTTTTACAGCCATCGGCTGTCCAGCAAGATATGTTTTGCCATCTTGCATCATTTTATTACTGTTCATATAAAGAGTGAGGTCTCCACCCCGGCCTCCAGCAACAGATGAACCGCCTGTAGATGGTTGCTCCACTTCTACTGGTGCAGGTGCTGGTGTTTCCTCAGCTGTACCTTCTTCGTCCATAGGTTCAATTACCGGCTCAACAGGAGTCGCGTCTGTTCCTGTAGGAACATCTGTCTCAGGAGGGTTCACTTCTTCAGTTGTTTCATTATTTGATGTTGGAGTGTTTGTTCCGGATTTCACTTCGGATTCCGCGATGGTCTGTTCTTTCTTCACAACCTCCACGGATTTAACTTTGGCTGTATTCACTGATGTAGTATCGCTCTGATCTGCTGATTGTGCATTGGCAGGAATCACTGCAAACGCCTGAAACACAGCAAAAGCGGTAAGTATGGACAATTTCTTCTTCAAATTCATTCTTTGTCTTTGGCTCCTTCTGCTCCCATTTTATAAATATCCCCCTCAAAAAGTCATATTATTAGACGCTTGGAACCGGGAAAAGTTGCTAAAAAGTTAAGAGGAGAATTGTAAACTTTTAATAGAAGGAAAATACTATGAAAATAGTTATCTATCAATTATCTTTTTGGCATTCATATCCCAAAATTAACCAATAGAAAATTCCAACAAAAAAATCTCTCCAGGAGATGGTCAATCAGCACCATATCGCAGAGAGATGTAAGGATTAAATAGGTCTAGCGCAAACGGACAGGCAGACTTCCTGTTGGCTGCAGTCCACCGGTTAACACATGGGACAGTACCCGAACAACTGCAGGTGTATTCTCATACGTACACACATAACTTCCCGGCCTCGAAATCTCCAGCAGATCATATGGATTGCGCAGAGCAATTACAATCAGCGAATGATTTTCACTAAGCTTTTCAACCAAAAACTGTTGCCCTTTCGGAAGATGACCTGCCGATGTGTACGTACATACGATAACTTGTTCACTATCTGACACATCAGCCAATATCCGATCTGTTTCATCATAAGTGGGCTGCGTTGTAATTTTGTGCTCACGAACTCTGCCTCGCAGCTGCGATAACGCCATACCCAACGATTCTGTATGGGACCATGGTTCATCCACCTCTGTCCGTTGCACAACCTCAGGCCAGATGACATATACGCCCTTCTCTGGGTCCAACGGCAACAGCCCATCATTATGAACGATGGTAATACTGCTTGAAGCAATCTTGAACAACGTCAATTCGTTGGGCTCAGTGGGTTTAGTGCAATCAACAGGTTCAACATCGGTTGCTTCGACCGTTTCACTCGCTTTCGGCGAAACCAGATGATCATTCTGCTGGCCACAGCGCTTTTTTTTCCATGTCATAATGCGTTCAACCGCCTGATGAATAACCTCTTCCGAGATCCGGCCCGTTCGAACTGCTTCCACAATGGCTTCCAGCGCAGCAACCTGATCTTGCAAGGTATGACTCACCAGAATCAGATCTGCTCCTGCCTCCACAGCACGAATAGCAGCTTCAGCTACCCCATAGGGTTTGGATATTGCATGCATTTCAAGACAGTCTGTAATAATAATGCCTTCAAAACCCATTTCCTCACGTAGCAGACCCGTTAACACCTTATGTGACAACGTAGCCGGAATGGGCTCGGGCTCAATCGAAGGGAACATCACATGAGCTGTCATAATAGCATCAACTCCGGCCTCAATCGCCTTACGGAACGGTAACAACTCCATCTGTTCCAGCCTGTTTCGATCATGAGGTACCGTAACCATACCAAGATGAGAATCTACAGCGGTATCTCCATGTCCAGGAAAATGTTTGGCAGTAGCAGCTATGCCCTGTGATTGATATCCGGTGATGGCTGCTACGCCATGAGCGGCCACACTTTCAGCATGTTCACCATACGAACGCACACCGATAACCGGGTTAAGCGGGTTGTTATTCACGTCGACCACTGGCGCAAGGTTCATATCAATACCGATGTTTTTTAACTCACGACCCAGAATTTGAGCACACTCCAGAGTATATTCCGCATTGCCTGTCGCACCAAGCGCCATATTACCCGGCACTTGGGTCATTCCCTCTTGGTCAATCCGTGCAACCATGCCACCTTCCTGGTCCACCGAAATCATGAGTGGTAGAGCCCCTGCTTCAGCAGCCATCTCTTGCAGTTCGGCGGATAGCCGTGTCAATTGATCTACACTTTCGACATTACGCCGGAAATAAATGACACCCCCGACGTGATAGTCACGGATTAAACGAGTAATCTGTTCATCTGCGTGCTGACTGTGAAATCCACACATCAACAATTGTCCTACCTTTTGCTCCAATGTCAGATCATTCAAGGGTTTCATTCGACCTCTCCTCCCGTTTCCCTTGGTACTACAAACCCAATTGTTTACTCTGCCTGTACTCTGAGGGTTTCATGTGAAAGTGTTTATGAAACACCTTGGAGAAGTAACGGCGCTCCTTGAACCCTGTTGCTTCCCCAATCGCTGTTATGCTCCATTCGGTTGTACTCAACAATAAAGCGGCACTTTCCATCCGTTTCTGCGTCATATATTCCACAAAAGTAACACCCATTTGGGTTTTAAATAGCTGGCAAAAGTATCCCGGGCTGATTCCAAGCCAATCTGAGACTTCATCTATTCCCAAGTCCTGTTGCAGCCGTGCGTCCATATACTCACATGCAGAGAGGATCAGTTCCGATACAGAAGGACGTGGTTGCGTTTGTTTGCCCTGAGAGGCATGGGTAACGACCTCTGCAAGTTCAAGGAGTTCCCTCATGGATACAGCTCCTTGCAGTGCATTCCAAAAGTTCACTTCGTGCTCTTCAGCGAGGGCCTGTATTTCACGCAGTTCCCGAAGCATGTGTACAAGCATAAACCGAAGATTGGTTTCATCTATCCTGTTGAAGGATTGTCCTGAATTTCCCATTTGCTGTTTAAGCCGCTCCAATACATCACATAACCCCTGCTTGTTCCCTTGACGAATCCACCGAGTAACAAGCTCCAGATCTTCTCTTGTAATCCATGAGTTAGCCCCTTTGGAGGCCGTATGATCATACGATAAGGTGGTTTCGGGACAACTCGCCTTCAGCACCTTGTCTTCACTCTCCGAATGGGACATCAGTATTTTTTGACAATGCCGGTATCGCTCCAGAATTTCACTTTCCAGGTTCACGGGCACAGCACCCTGAACAACCCTGACCTTCACACTTGAATCCAAGGACAATATCGCATTTAATTCGAGACACAGTTGATGGGCCAGTTCCTCTGAGCGACGTTTCCACTCACCTGATGCCTCCAGCAAGATGCACCACTCCCCTTTGCGAGTCGAAAGAATCTGACAGTCCCCCTCAATTCTCTCTGCTACTTCCCTAAGTCTGGAACTTAAGGTCTCATGCCATCGTTGGTGCTGAAGCTCGGACCAGCCGATAGAATGGCGAAAATAACCGACCGCATCCACCAGCAGCAACGTATACGGTGTAGCAGTTGTTATGAATTCAGGAACAGAGGCAGGATAGGCAACCTTCAACGGTGCTTCTCCTCGCAACAGGTCAATCAACTGTTTGTGTCTGATCCAGCTTTCCATCTCTTGGCTGCGATAACGTTGCGATTCGTTTTCCAGACGTCTCTTCTGGATCTGTCCGGCAAGTTCACGCAGTTTATGTTCCAGATTCAAATAATCAATGGGCTTACATATGTATTCATGTACGTTATACTTGATAGCAGTTCGAGCATATTCAAACTGCTGATACCCGGTCAGCAAAATAATCTCACACGTTTCACCCTGCTCTCGCAGCAAACGAATAAGTTCCAATCCATCCATAGACGGCATTCGAATATCACACAAGAGAATGTCCGGATGACTTTCTGTTACTTTCCCCAGCGCTTCTACACCACTTCTCGCTGTACCTGTGATTTCAATCCCCATCTCTTCCCAGGGTAAAATGTAGTTCAGATTCTCCAGAATCGGCAGCTCATCGTCGACCAGCATTGCAGTCAGATTCATCCGGCTTCCTCCTGCTCATATAATGGAATGATGCATCGAATAACTGTGCCATACCCCGGTGCTGAACATATAAATATGCCATACCCGGCCCCGTATTGAATACGAATTCGATCTGCCACACTTCGTAATCCCAATCCCCTGCGTTCCGTTATGGACGATAATGATTCCGCCCCTTCCGCGAGCATATCTTCCGGTGGATCTTCTGCCATATACTCAAATCGTGCGAGCATTTCCTGGGGAATACCGATCCCATTATCCTCAACACATAACACCAGATGACCCCGTTCTGCATATGCGCTTATCCGCAGTACACCTGGATAGGTGATCCCCTCAAACCCATGTTGAATGCTATTTTCCACCAGAGGCTGAAGGGTAAGCTTAAGCAGAATTGAGCTGTATAGATGGGGTGGAATGTCAATCTCATAGGTGAACAAATCACTGAACCTGTACTGTTGAATCTCCAGATAACTCTGCAAATGTCTTATTTCCTCACCCAGCGGAATCTCCTCCTGATCCTGAATGCTGATACGAAGCATATTGCCAAGTCTGGTCACCATCTCGCTTACTTTACGGCCCTCCCCACGCAGCGCTAATCCATTAATGGATTCCAATGTGTTAAACAGAAAATGAGGTTTGATCTGGGCCTGTAATACACGTAGTTCCGCTTGGGCCTTCTGCTCTTGCTCTGCACGAACACGACGGAATAATCCCCCGATCCGATCCAATAGTTCATTGAACCCTTGCGCAAGCAGCTGCATTTCATCGAACCCTTTTCCTTCCACCCTTGCATTAAAATCACCATCATCCACACGACGCATAAACCTTACAAGTACAGCAATGTTACCCGTAATGCGATTCATGAAAAAAAGATTAAAGATCATCGCTGCGAGCAGACATGACAGAATAATGATGACAGACCAACCTGCAAAGGCATTGGTTTCCGCAGATAAGGCTTCCCATGAAGTCACACTGACGAGACTCCAGTTATAGTTCTTCAGATGATATTGTGAAATGATGCTCTCCTTGCCGTCAAAGACCGTTCTGACGCTACTAAAGCCAGGACCGTAACGGCTGGATTCAGCACCAAGGTTTTGCATGTTCTCACCGTTATAGATCCCTGCAGGATCATAGACAATGAGCCCTTCTTCGTTAATTAACAGGAACGACGTATCCTGTGCCGAATCGCTGATTTGCAGGTGACGGAAGATCCGGTCGATCTCTCCTTTTTTGATCTGAACAACAAGCACGCCGATATTTTGAAAATAACTGAGTTCTTTGACCAGTCTGATCTGGGTGAAGACAGGTTCTACCCCGGTTAATTCGGGATATTCCAGAGGTGCGAGCCATTTGGGCACACCATTAAGTTGCTGAATTTCGTTAAATAAGGGATGCACTTTGAATTGTTGAAAAGGAAGGGCTTGAAAATTTTCTTTAGTGAAGATGGAGACAATCTGGTTGTTCTCGGACGAACGCAAATCATATAAAAAGGCATAACTGATGAACGGATAATTATATAGAAGGGAACGGAAATTGCGCTGGCTGGCATTCAGGGATAACTGATTACCGGTTCCCAGATCCTGCTTGGTCGGATCTTTGGCATTCAACGCCATTTGAAAAACCGATGTCGCTATCCCGTTGTCGGTCACATTATTAATCTGCTGAAATACATTCTCGATATTGTAGCTGATGGCCTGAAGCGCATATTCGGCCTGTTGATTGTATTTTTTCTCAATCGTATGTGATGTGACCAGAAACATGCCAATGCCCAGCGCACACATCGGTACAATAATCAGCAGCAGAAATGCCAAGGCCAGCTTCATTCGCAAGTTCATATCCCGTTCTCCCTATTCACTGGTTCATGGTATTAACCTTTGACACCACCTGCAGTTACTCCTTCTATAATTTTCTCCTGGAGTATAGCGTAGATCACAAGTACAGGTACAACGCTGTATACAATACCTGCCGACATCTGAGCATAGTTCATCTGATATTGATCCCGAAACTGGACCATGCCCACTGGCAGCGTACGCAATTTATCGGTGGATAAAAAATAGTTGGCGAGCAAAAATTCGTTCCAGTTGCCGAGGAAATTAACGATAAAAACCGTAACAATGGCTGGAACTGTAAGAGGTATCACTATTTTAGCAAAGATACCCGGGGCCCTCAAGCCGTCCATGACCGCCGCTTCCTCAATCTCCCCAGGCAGAGAACGCATAAAAGCCGCCAGGATAATAATTGTAAAGGGGATCGCATTGGCCACATAGGGCACGATCAATGCCAGATGTGTATCCAATATGCCCATTTTGCGTACAAGCAGATAAATCGGCAGCATAAGTGCATTGTTAGGAATAAGCATACCCGCCAGAATCAGGCTGTACAGAAACAGGCTCCATCTCCGGTGTCTCATCCGGGTTACGGCAAAAGCAAACATGGCACCGAGCGCAATCGTACACGCCGATGATAAAATCGAAATGTACAGGCTGTTCCAGAAATACGTGCCAATCTTGGCATTCACCCAGGCCTCCACGTAATTGTTAAACTCCCATGTTGTAGGCAAACCGAATGGATTCAGGGCGATTTCATTGTTATCCTGCTTGAAGGAAGAGAAAATTACAAATAAAAAGGGAAACAAAATCGCGATCAAATACAACATTAACAACACATGAGGTATACTGCTTTTTATGCTTTTCGCCATCAATATTCCACCTTCTCGCCCCGCCTCGCCACCAGCAGTTGATACACCACAGTGAGCACAAGCGTCAGAGCAAAGATCAGCACTGCAATGGTATTGCCATAACCATATTTGAAGTTGGTAATTGCATATTTGATCATATATGTCGCCAGAACCTCGGTGGACCCAGCGGGCCCACCTTTGGTCATGACAATCACGATGTCGGCTGCTTTCATGGCACCTGCGATGGACAACATGATCACCACCGAAATGATCGGCCGGATCAGCGGCAACGTAATTCGCATTGCACGTTGTACCGCCGTTGCCCCATCAATTGCAGCCGCTTCATCCAGATCACGGGGAATCGCCAGTATGGCCGCCAGCACCATGACAATGTAAAATCCCGTCCACTGCCAGGCATTGGTCACCAAGATGGACAACATGGCAAATCGGTTATCCGATAACCAGTAGATTGGATTGATTCCCAGCACATGAAGCATTTTGTTTAATAGCCCGATATTCGGTTCATAGATGAATCCCCATAAAATACCGATAACGGCTGTCGACATGATGGATGGTAAAAAAACAGCGGTTTTATACAGACCTTTCAGCCTTTTCACATTGGCAATCAGAAGCGAAAACAGGACGATTAGGGGTACCTGAATCAGTACCGAAAATCCGATGAAAAATCCGTTATTCCGTGTGGAAATCCAAAAACGTTCATCGGTCAGTGCCTTTACATAATTGGATAAACCCACAAAACGTGGCTCAGCCGATACCCCATTCCAACTCGTCAGACTGTAATACAGGGAGCTACCAATAGGGTATAGAAAGAACATTACAAACAGAATTAGGGCTGGCATTACAAACAACGTATAGATTAACGGGCTGCGGAGTGAAGTATTCATGGTCAGCCTCCTTCAGTCACTTCAACGATCGCAGTTTCAACTTGAATTCGTTTATTCCACTGAGGCGTTTGCTTCCTCTTGCACCTTTTGCAACTCTTCTGCCATTTTCTCTGGGGTGGTCTGCCCACCAATCAACTTCTGAATCTGCAGATTGCTGATCTCTGTCGTCACATCGGCCTGAACAAGTGCATCAAATGCCGGGAACGACGTCTTGGACGCATTAAGCACAGCCACAATTTCTTTCATCAGATCATCGGTAATGCTATCGGTCAGCACTTTCTCGTCCAACTTCATGGCAGGCAACACACCGTCTTCCACAAGGCCGCGGATCTGCATATCTTCATTGTAGAAATTTTTGATAAAAGCTTTCACTGCGTCCAGCTTCTGCGGGTCATCCGCCACTGCTGCCGAGAATCCGTATCCATTGTTCACATCCCGCATCAAAGACGTCTGATCGCCTGCTCCGTTCTCTACCGGAGGCATATTGAAGAATCCAACCTTGCCAATGAGCGATTCACCGCTCTGACCTTCCTTAAATACAGATGATTTCCATGTTCCGTCATACATTAATACCACTTCTCCACTTGTAAATTGCGTGGTATATTCGGCATACTCAAAGCCCAGTTCACCTTTTTTGAAATAACCCTTATCCACCCATTCCTTATGTTTGGCAAAACCTTGCACAACACCCGGATCGGTCCACTTCGCTTCACCTGTTGCAAACTTTGCGGTAATCTCCGGCCCGGCATACCGGGACCACAGATGGTTGGTTAACATAAGCGGCACCCAGCCCGCCTTAGATGCGGAAGCAAGCGGCACTTTGCCATCAGCCTTGATCTCAGCCAGTATATTGTCCAGTTCAGCCATGGTAGTTGGGGCTTTCCATCCTTTTTGTTCGAAGTACTCTTTATTATAGAAAAAACCTTCGCCCGAACCGCCAATCGGCAGTCCATATACTTTGCCTTCATACGTAAACGGTTCAAGGGATGTAAACTGGTCTTGAATGCCCAGCTCTTGCAAGATCGGAGTCAGATCAAGCAGCATACCTTCCTTGGCATAAACTTTGGAATCCGGGCTACCGAACAGTTCAAATATATCCGGCGGGTTACCGGCGGCCATCTCTCCGCGAAGCTTTTCCTTACGATTCACATCGGATTCGACGCCATCCAGCGTAAAGGTCAGATTGGGTACCTCTCCCTCCACTTTGTCCACAACATCCTGCAGAATGGCCAGTCTTTTCTGTTTGTCGGCTCCCACCTGCGTGTGGCGGAGAAGCATTTCAACCGGTTCCTTACTTGTTTCCTCCACAGGTGTATTGCCTGCGCCTTGCTGTGGCTCGTTACTTGAGCTTGCACATCCCGCCAAAGTCCATGAAGTGATAAGCAATAATGAAAGCAGTAATGTCATTCTTTTTTTCATCTGGTTGACCCTCCTCAAGATATTGAGCATTTGGCTTTACACTCTGATTATAAAAAGCCGGAGCTTACATCGTAAGGATGACAATTCATCAATGGAGGGATAAAATCCTTCACTGGACCCATAATCTTGCATTTACAATGGATAACAGCAAAAAAAAAGCCCCTGCGAAACATGTTCGCAAGGACTGCTTGGGTTGAAATATAAGTTGAACTTAAAAATAATTACACTTGCCACTCCGATGACAGAACAACCTTCCGATCGCTGTTATCCCCAGATTATTTTTAATTCACTTTTACAAAGGTGAAAATCTGGGGATAGCATATGCTTCCGATGTAGCTTTCTTGCAGAAAGCTTTTAGGCGAACGCTCCGCTTCTCCAGCTTATTTCTGTCCTCTACGTTCTCGTGTAAATAGTTAGTTCAAATTATAAGGTCTTGTAAATAACGGTAGTTACTTACCTGAACAAGCCATGCCAGCCGTTTCCTGGCGACCTTGTTCGATCAGGCGATACGCCCGCTCCACTTCTTCTTCACTTGGTGAAGGAACTCCATCCAGTGGATATACTTTACCGAGCGCCTCCCATTTGTAGATCCCCATCTGATGGTATGGAAGAATTTCGAACTTCTCGACGCCATTTAATGTTCCAATAAACCGTCCGAGGTTAAGCAAATCCTCTTCCTCGTTATGAATGCCAGGCACATACACGTGGCGTATCCACATTTTCCGACCTTGCTCCGATAACCACTTGGCCGTTTTCAACGTTCTCTCGTTGGATTTGCCTGTCAACTTGATATGTTTCTCATCATCAATATGTTTGAGGTCCAGCAGAACCAGGTCTGTGTGATCCAGGAGATCGTGAATCCGTTCCGGTTCGTTAAATCCGTTGCTGTCCAGTGTCGTATGCAATCCCCAGCGCCGCTTCACTTCCTTGAAGATTTCGGCTACAAAGTGAGCCTGTAACGTTGGTTCTCCACCAGATATCGTGAGCCCGCCTCCGGAGCTGCGGTAGTAAGACAGGTAAGGCTCAATTTCAGCCAGTACCTCCTCAAGCGTCATTTCTTTTCCACCATCCAGCGCCCAAGTATCAGGGTTGTGGCAATATTGACATTTGAGTAGACATCCTTGCATAAAAAGCACAAAGCGGATGCCTGGGCCGTCAACCGTCCCGAAAGTTTCGAGTGAATGAATATGTCCGTTAACCATGCTGCCTCTTCCTTTCTGTATCCGCATCCGCTGTGCGTTTAATATGATTTGGAATACCTTGCTCTAGCGGTCTTCTACTAGCAAATTACTTACATCGAGCCATGGAACGTACGGTTGATGACATCCAACTGTTGTTCACGAGTCAATTTAATGAAGTTAACGGCATATCCGGATACCCGTATAGTCAGTTGTGGATAGCTTTCCGGGTGATCCATCGCATCAATCAATTGCTGACGATCAAATACGTTAACGTTCAGGTGATGAGCGTTTTGACCGAAGTAACCATCCATCATCGCAGTCAGATTGGATTTACGTGTAGTCTCCTCTTTACCCAATGCTTTTGGCACGATGGAGAAGGTATTGGAAATCCCGTCAAGACTGTGTTCATAAGGCAATTTGGCTACCGAGCCAAGGGATGCCAGTGCACCTTTTTTGTCACGACCATGCATTGGGTTTGCACCTGGAGCAAATGGTTCACCTGCTTTACGACCATCCGGTGTAGTCCCTGTTTTCTTACCATATACCACGTTGGAAGTGATCGTCAGAACGGATTGTGTTGGAACTGCGTTACGGTAAGCTTTGTGCTTGCGAATCATGCCCATAAAGTTCTCGACCAGTTCAACAGCAATGCTGTCTACGCTGTCTTCATTGTTACCGTAACAAGGGAAGTCTCCTTCGATTTCGAAATCAACAGCGATGCCTTGTTCGTTACGAATTGGTTTTACTTTGGCATATTTGATCGCACTCAGTGAATCTGCTGTAACCGACAGACCAGCGATACCGCAAGCCATCGTACGTACAATGTCACGGTCATGCAATGCCATTTCGATACGCTCATAGCTGTAT
Organism: Paenibacillus sp. FSL K6-1122; assembly: GCF_037977015.1. Classification (NCBI taxonomy): domain Bacteria; kingdom Bacillati; phylum Bacillota; class Bacilli; order Caryophanales; family Paenibacillaceae; genus Paenibacillus; species Paenibacillus sp. FSL K6-1122. Next base: position 4,702,050 of record NZ_CP150272.1, read on the forward strand.
TTATCGTGCATGTAGTGAATGACGTTGAGGGTGTTCATATACAGCTTAGCCAGCCACTCCATCATTGGTTTGAAGCGTTTCATAACCTCATTGTAATCCAGCACTTCGCTAGTAATGGCAGGATACTCAGGTCCAACTTGTGCTCCGGATTTCTCGTCACGACCACCGTTGATCGCATACAGGAGAGCTTTTGCCAGGTTGGCACGAGCGCCGAAGAATTGCATTTGTTTCCCGATCTTCATCGCCGACACACAGCAAGCAATACCGTAATCGTCACCGTAGATCGGACGCATCAGATCATCATTTTCATACTGGATTGAGCTGGTTTCGATGGATACTTTACTGCAATAATCTTTGAAAGCTTCTGGAAGTTTCGTTGACCAGAGAACAGTCAGGTTCGGTTCTGGTGCAGGACCCAGGTTGTGCAGCGTATGCAGGAAACGGAAGCTGTTTTTGGTTACACGCGTTTCACCATTCACGGACATACCACCGATGGACTCAGTCACCCATGTTGGATCTCCACTGAATAGTTCGTTGTAATCCGGTGTACGCAGGAATTTGACAATCCGCAGTTTCATTACAAAATGGTCAACTAATTCCTGAGCCTGTTCTTCGGACAAAATGCCCTCTTGCAGGTCACGTTCAATGTAGATATCCAGGAAAGAAGATACACGTCCCAGTGACATCGCAGCACCGTTTTGTTCTTTGATCGCAGCGAGATAACCGAAGTACAACCATTGGAACGCTTCTTTTGCTGTTGTCGCTGGCAAGGAAATATCGAACCCGTGCATATCGCCCAATTGTTTCAATTCTTGCAATGCACGAATCTGTTCAGACAATTCTTCCCGCAAACGAATGACATCTTCATCAATAACATCAACTTCGAGTGCATTCAGTTCGCCTTTTTTGTTACGAATCAGGAAGTCTACCCCGTACAAAGCTACACGACGATAGTCACCGATGATCCGGCCACGGCCGTAAGCATCTGGCAGACCTGTAATAATTCCTGCTTTACGCGCTGCACGCATGTCGGAAGTATAAGCATCGAATACACCCTGGTTGTGTGTTTTGCGAATGTTTGTAAATATATCAATGACGCCCTGTGGCATTTCAAAGCCATATGCCTCACATGCGTCAATCATCATGCGAATTCCGCCTGTTGGTTGAATGGAACGTTTGAACGGAGCATCGGTCTGAACGCCGACAATCTGCTCTTTGGATTGATCCAGATAACCGGGTTGGTGAGAAATAATAGTACCTGGTGTGTTCACGTCAACGTCAAGGACACCGCCGTTATCCCGTTCTTTTTTGGTCAGATCAGATACGATCTCCCACAATTCTTTGGTATTCTGGGTTGCACCTGCGAGAAATGCTTCGTCACCGTAATACGGAGACAAGTTGTGTGCCAGAAAATCATTCACATCTACGGATTTGGTCCATGTTCCTTTGGTAAAGTTTCTCCAGCCTGTTTGTTGTTTGACATCTTTTTCAATCACCGACATCGTAATCCCTCCACTAATTTGGATTTCTGGACACATAACATCTTGCTTCATTCGTAGCATTGTGTGCCCAGAGCCGCGATTAATGTGAATTGTTTCACATAAACCGGAACATGTTCTCTCTACTTGGGAACCGGAACCGCGGGATGAATGTTTTTCTTACATTTTCAGTATACGACTTGGGGCTTTCATCATCTGTGATTTTTGTCACAAAGCCAGTGAACTAACTCACTCCACCTGCGCTGTGTCCCATTGAACCCTCTTTAGTTTCACACTTAGTCACTGCGCGGGCAGAACAACTTCCGATCGCTGTTATCCCCGGATTTTTTCAATTTTATATTTCAAAGGGGAAAATCCGGGGATAAAGGCGAACGCTCCGCTTCTTCAGTTTTTTCTGCCCACTCCGTTATTGTGTGAACATCTGGCTCAAACAGCCACATCACGGATTCCGTGTAACCTCTATAGAACCCTTTTGCTCCTCTACGCTCGGAGCAAACCAAATCTTAGAATAAATCCTGAAAAACAGGTGCTTCGCTCTTCTGTTTTTCTGCCCACTCCGTTATTGTGTGAACATCTGGCTCAAACAGCCACATCACGGATTCCGTGTAACCTCTATAGAACCCTTTGCTCCTCTATGCTCGGAGCAGCAAATCAAATCTTAGAAAAAATCCTGAAAAACAGATGCTCGCTCTTCTGTTTTTCTGCCCACTCCGTTATTGTGTGAACATCTGGCTCAAACAGCCACATCACGGATTACGTGTAACCTCTCTAGAACCCTTTTGCTCCTCTATGCTCGGAGCAAATCAAATCTTAGAATAAATCCTGAAAAACAGATGCTCGCTCTTCTGTTTTTCTGCCCTCTCGTTATTGTGTGAAAGACGGCAATCGGGGCTCCCCTCTCGGGGAACCCTGATCTTCTTGCCGTAAAGCACGCTTTGTTCTAAATTTATTATTCAAACTTTCCGTAGAAAGCGTTGCGGTATACATCAGCCAGTTCAGTTACCAGCGGCAACTTCGGATTGGCGGTTGTACATTGGTCTTCGAAGGCACGGTCTGCCAGATAATCGACATGTGCTTCAAAGTCTTTGGCATCGAATCCGATCTCTTGGAACGATTCTTCAATACCCAAGATTTTGTTCAGGTTACGGATGGCATTGATAAGACTGGTTACCCCTTCTTCTGTCGTGCGAGCAGGCAATCCCAAGATACGGGCAATTTCGGCATACCGCTCATCCGCTACAAAGTGCGAATATTTCGGGAACGATGCAAATTTGGTCGGTTTTTTCGCGTTGTAACGAATGACGTGTGGCATCAGAATGGCATTGGTGCGTCCGTGTGCGGTGTGATACTGACCGCCCCATTTGTGCGCCAAGCTGTGGTTAATGCCCAGGAATGCGTTGGCAAACGCCATACCTGCAATCGTGGAAGCATTATGCATTTTCTCACGTGCCAGTTTATCACCTTGCAGCGCAGATTGCTCCAGGTATTGGAACACCAGTTGGATTGCTTTGATCGCAAGTCCATCCGTGTAATCATTTGCCATAACAGATACATAAGCTTCAATCGCATGCGTCAGTACGTCCATTCCTGTGTCGGCAACCGCTGTTCTAGGCAGGGAATATACGAATTCTGGATCGACAATCGCTACGTCTGGAGTCAGCTCATAGTCGGCCAATGGATATTTGGTGTTACCTTGATTTTTATCTGTGATAACCGCGAACGATGTCACTTCAGAACCTGTACCCGATGTGGTTGGGATCGCTACAAATTTCGCTTTTACGCCGAGACGTGGATATTTGTAGATCCGTTTGCGGATATCCATGAATTTTTGTTTCAGATCGTTGAAGTCCGTGTCCGGATATTCATAGAACAACCACATGGCTTTGGCAGCATCCATCGGTGATCCACCGCCGAGTGCGATAATGCAGTCTGGTTGGAAGCGGCGCATCATTTCGGTTCCGCGATCTACCGTTGTTGTGGATGGATCTGGCTCAACATCGGAGAATACTTCGATGGCTACCGGCATTTGGCGTTGACGCAGATAGTGTTCTACCTTTTCAACATATCCAAGCTTCACCATCATGGCATCCGTAATAATCGCCACACGTGTGATGTCAGGCATTTTGGCAAGATACTGCGTTGCCCCTTTTTCGAAGTAGACTTTGTTCGGCACTTTGAACCATTGCATATTCACGGTACGGCGAGCCACCCTTTTCACATTGATTAAGTTCACAGCGGTTACGTTGGAAGAAGTCGAGTTACGTCCGTATGATCCGCATCCCAGTGTCAATGACGGCATGTTTGTGTTGTAGATATCCCCGATGGCACCATGTGTGGATGGTGAGTTCACAATAATCCGTCCAGTTTGCAAACGATCTGCGAATTTGCCGATCACTTCTTCATTTGTGGAGTGGATAACCGAGGAGTGACCCATGCCGCCAAAAGCAACCACTTCTGCTGCACGTTCAATGCCCTCTGCTGCCGTTTTAACTTTGTAACAAGCCAGTACCGGGCTTAATTTCTCAGCCGACAATGGGAATTTGGTACCTACCCCTTCAATCTCGGCCACGAGAATTTTGGTGCCTGCTGGAACTTCAATACCGCACAATTTCGCAATGCTTACCGCAGATTGACCAACAATCGCCGGGTTCACCGCACATTTCTCGGTATTAATCGCACCTGCTGTCAATTTTGCTGCTTCATCTTTGTTAACAAAGTAACAGCCATTTGCAATCATTTTTTTCTTCACTTGATCAAAGATCGGTTCTTCAATGATGACCGCTTGCTCGGAAGCACAGATCATGCCGTTATCGAAAGACTTGGACAGGATCAAATCCGTTACTGCCTGATTGATATCCGCGCTTTTCTCGATAAAGCAAGGTACGTTACCCGGTCCTACGCCCAGTGCAGGTTTACCACAGCTGTACGCTGCACGTACCATGCCTGATCCGCCTGTTGCCAGAATGAGAGCCACATCATTGTGATTCATCAGTTCGTTTGTACGATCCATGGAAGGATCATCAATCCACTGAATGCAATCTGCTGGTGCACCATGTTTCACAGCCGCTTCCAGCAGGATTTTGGCAGCTTCCCGGCTACAATTCTGTGCAGATGGGTGAAAACCAAAGATGATCGGGTTACGCGTCTTGATGGAAATTAATGCTTTAAACATCGTCGTTGATGTTGGGTTGGTAACTGGTGTAATACCCATGATGATGCCGACCGGCTCCGCAATTTTCTGGAAGCTTTCATACTCGTTATCTTCAATCACACCTACGGTTTTATCGTACTTGATACTGTGGTACACATATTCTGTTGCAAATATATTTTTGGTGATTTTATCCTCATATACTCCGCGGCCTGTTTCTTCTACGGCCATCTTGGCGAGCATCATGTGTTTATCCAGACCCGCAAGCGCCATTGCTTGCACAATCCGGTCAATCTGCTTCTGGTCCATCTTCATGAATGCGGCGTGTGCTTTATTCGCTTTGTCGATTAACGTTTGAATATACTGACCTGCTGTCGGTTCTTTTGCTGGGGCGACTTCGTTCTTTACAGCCATCTCCCTCATCCTCCTAAAGGTTCGTATTAGTTTGTCTCTCTCGTTTACATTCACATCGTAACATGACAATAAACTTAATTATGTGATTTTTTTCACAAAGTATAACAAATTTAATTTAAGTTTTGTAGTGTCCTTCATACGACCATTTTCACTTCCTATTTAAAATATAGGGCTGTAAAATTCATCCTCTCCATTAAAAGTGAATTTTATCACAATGTTTGAAATTTCGTCATTTTTGCCCCCTTTCCTTCCCCCTCAAACGGTAAGATTAGGTATATACTGAACTTAAAAATTGAACCACCGCAATTTGTACCGTCCTTCCTCCCGGCCGAGATGACCCTGATCAGGACGGCAACGGTTTGCGGCGAACCTCGGAGGCTACTGCTTACTACAGAAGGTCGTCCGATGGACATAAAGGGGAGATAGACTTATGAGAGAACTAACAACTGTACTGGAAAAGCGCGGTAATACTAACTGTTTCTCGGAAGCAAATTTCAACCATCTGCTGGTTACCATGAAAGATAGAACCTATCCGGAAGGTACACATCTGTACTGGGAAGGCGACATCTCTGACAAACTTTATTATATGAAACGGGGCCGTGCCCAGATCACCAAATCCACGGATGAAGGCAAGGAACTGATCATGTACATGTATCAATCCGGTGATATGATTGGGCAGGCTGATCCCTTCTTTGGCTCTAAACACAGCTTCTCAGCGGAAGTATTGGAGGACAGTGAGATCGGTGTACTGGAACATAAAGACCTGGAAATGTTAATCTGCCAGCATTGTGACTTCGCGATCGATTTTATGAAATGGATGGGCATCCACCACCGGTTGACACAGACCAAATTCCGGGATCTTATGTTATATGGCAAACCGGGTGCACTTTGCTCCACCCTCATTCGGTTGTCGAATTCGTATGGTGAGCCTCATGGAGAGCATGTCATTATTCACAAAAAAATTACCCACACGGACCTGTCCAATATGATTGGAGCCACTCGTGAAAGTGTAAACCGCATGTTAAGCGACCTGCGTAAGAAAGACGGGATTGAATATGACAATGGCATGATTGTCATCAAAGATCTGAAGATGCTACAAGGAATCTGTCACTGTGAGCTTTGCCCGAACGAGATCTGTCGTATTTAATATTTGACTATGCTGAACGGATCTTGTTTATATATTTAATGAAAAAAAGCCCAGTTCTCTAAAAAGAGATTGGGCTTCTTGGTATACTTAGGATGCATTGGTCAATTCAAGCTTTACCGCATCACGTGGATTTAATTTCATGTCCAGACCATTTTCCATTAATTCTTTGTCATTCACCATAATGACCCACCGCTCATTCATACGAGGCGTGACATTTTCGACCGAAACGACAAATTTGTTGTTCTCCGACATTCTTACAATGCCGCTGGACTTCAACACATCGCGAACTGTGCACTCTTGAACGTAGACACCGGCATATTGACGATTAAGGGTTGGCATAATGTTCCCACCGCTAACCTTGAGTAACGTTGTCTGATATGCAACGCCATCCCCCCCACTGTCAGCGGCTTTCACGTAAATGATCACTTCATCTTTGGCATGAAGCTCCATGTCCCAATCTTCCTGTTCAATATCCTTGCCGTTTAATTTGACAGCCCAGCTCAGCGAAGAATCCAGAGAAACTTCACCCACGGATTGAATCCGCTTGCCATCTGCCGTAAAATCAACCAGTCCGCTATTGAGTAATGCTTTTTTGAGTGTCAAACCCTCACTAAAATCTCGCTTAATGGACTTTGTTGCATCAGGCAAAAACGTACTGCCATCTACAGCCACTGTGATTGTATTCGCTGTTTCTGTCTCTTTGACAATTGGCTGCTCAGAAGGCTGAGTCTCACTACAACCAGCCAAGATCGCCAGTAGGAGCAAACATACACCTATGTAACCGGGGATTTTCTTCATCATGTAGGTAACACCACCCTGCGTAAAATCATTCACCCTGTTGTCCATAACCTCTATTATGGCACAACTTTCGGCAAAAAAAAGTGTCAAAGCCGTTACTTTTATAGGGTACCGCCTCCAAATAAGGCTTGTACAAGAAAGAGAGCCTGCACACAGGCTCTCCAATCTATATCATTTTTATGTTCTAATTGGTTACGTTATCATTGGACACTAGCCTGCATGTATGTCCGTCCTCCATCGCCATCTTTCAGATATGGATTAAGCCCGAAGAACTGCTCCTCAGATACGTATACACCTGTCAGCAATCGCCCTTCAAGCAATCCACCGTCAACCTGCACGCAACATGAAGGTGCGTCTACATACTCCTGATACAACGGAATCTGCCCATATTGTTGATGGACCTTAAATACCTTGCCTTGCTCATGCAAAGGCCGTTCCGAGAAATAGGTAGGCACAATATAACGGGCAATGACATCCAGCTCCTGCACGCTATAAAAGGGTTCATCACCAAGCCATGGCGCAAACATTCGAATCTTCTCATATTGAGACCAGACAACCGCCTGAATCAGCATTTCTGCCTGAACCAACCGACCTTCTCCCACATCTAAAGCCAATTGCTTACCACGGATAGTTTCTTCCATCTGAGACATCGTTGAATCAGGTTGTCCCAGCTCACATCCGATACACTTCCAGCCCCTGGACGTTTGAATCCATTTTTGCAGCACCGCCGGAGCTAATTTCAGACCATCGCTGTTCACAGAATGCGTATTCACTTCGGCAAGATCATCCTTAACCGAACGGGAATATGCTGTGCGCTTAAACAACTCTGCAGCTTTTTTGTAAATGAGATGGACCTGAATGGATGCGCTCTCAAGTTCTGCAATATCTTTTTTGCCGTAGCGTACTTCACGGGATAAGCTTTCTTCTCTCATGACAAGTGGGCCTCCTTCGCTCCGGCCGTCTGTGGCCATTTTCTATAGATTATACTACAACTCATGACAACATGTGCATAGCCCAAGAGAAAAACGCCGATCAACATAGTACTTAAGACAAAAACCCCTGATTTCCACAGAAATCAGGAGTCTATGTCATTCATGCAACAAAAGTGGGTGATATTGCTTATGCGTTAGTCAACCCACTGCTCAGCCCAGTCTTGAATTTGATTCATGACAGGCTGGAGCGCTCTACCTTTATCCGTCAGTTCATATTCAATACGAACTGGCGTCTCGGGATAGACGTGACGAACCAGAATACCTTCACTCTCCAGATCTTTCATCCGTTCGGATAACATCTTATCACTCATGGATGGAATCAGATTGGAGATATCCTTGAATCGCTTCGAACCACTCATCAATGTTTGAATAATTAAACCATTCCAGCGCTTGCCCAAAAAAGAAAACGCCGTCTCAAAACGCGGACACATCCGCAAGTCTTGACCTTCCACATTAATCACCTCTTTAGAGATCACTCAAATCAACTTACATTTTGTTAGTATATTTCATAATAACATATTTAAGCTTCAAAGAAAACGCCTGCAACTAAAAAGTTTAAATTTTAGAAGCATATCATCCAAAATGGATCATACATCCCAGTATACATTACACGCTACGTCGTCACCATGGGAAATATCGTATAACTTCCCCATAGTACTATCTTACCCAAAAAGAACCCAGCTGCCACAGTCATCAATGACTCGGAGAAGGGTTCTTTTTGAATAAAACTTATAATTTCCATTACACGATTGAGTTAGTGAATTAGACCAGCACGCCACCAAATGGTCTTACAGGTTCGCTCTTGCCAAATTCCGGCTTAAAGCTGCGGGCAGGATATGCCCATTTCACTGCGTTGCTGATCACTCTTAATATTTCCGGTTTGTAATAGGTCGGATACGTCTCATGACCTGGTCGGAAATAAAAGATTTTACCTTCACCACGCCGGAACGTACATCCGCTCCGGAATACTTCCCCACCCTGGAAGTTGCTCACAAACACCAGTTCATCCGGTACTGGAATATCGAAGAATTCACCGTACATCTCTTCTTTTTCCAATACAATCTTGCCTTCGATGCCATCCGCAATCGGATGAGATGGGTTAACACACCATACAATTTCCTGCTCGTCAGCTACACGCCACTTCAGATCGCAGCTTGTTCCCATCAGCGCTTTGAATGGTTTGGAGAAATGACCTGAATGGAGCACAATCATTCCCATCCCGTTCAGCACTCGCTGCGCAACCTTCTGTGAGATCTCATCGCTTACGCGATCATGTGCCATATGTCCCCACCATATGAGCACATCTGTGGAATTCAGCACTTCATCACTTAATCCATGTTCAGGCTGATCCAGTGTAGCTGTACGAATAGCAAAGCCTTCGCCGCCAAGTCCGTCAGCCAGTGCTCGATGCAGACCATCCGGGTAGACTTCCCTTACTTCATCGTGAATTTTCTCATGGACAAATTCATTCCAAATGGTGACGTTGATCATATTCAATTTCCCCCTAGTGTAGCTCTAAACCCACCACATATCGCCCAGCGGTTCTTCGATTAATACTTGCTGGAGATTTTGCACAGCTTTAGAGAATCCTTCTTCAACCGACATCAGACCGTCTTCGTGTTCAATACTTACTACATAATCATATCCGACCAGACGCAAGGCACTCATAATGTCTGCCCATGTCTTGTTATCATGTCCATAACCAACCGAGCGGAACTGCCAAGCCCGATCCAGCATATTGGTATAGTCCTGCATATCCGTTACACCGTGTTTGTTCACGTTGACCGGATCAATCGTTGTATCTTTTGCATGGAAGTGATGGATGGCTCCTTCACGTCCCAGGATGTGAATTGCCTGAACCGGATCAATACCTTGCCACCACATGTGACTTGGGTCCAGATTGGCTCCGATCACTTCACCTGCTGCTTCACGCAGTCTCAGCAAGGTTGCTGGTGTATGAACGGAGAATCCACCGTGCAGCTCCAATCCAACTTTTACGTTACGATCTGCTGCAAATTTACCCCACTCTGTCCAGTAAGGGATAACTTTGTTCTCCCACTGCCACTTCAGGATTTCCTGGAAATCATTCGGCCATGGTGCAACAGGCCAGTTCGGATATTTGGCATCCTCATGGTCTCCCGGACAACCGGAGAATGTATTCACTACAGGTACTTCCAGCTTCTCAGCCAGTTCTACCGTTTTAACAAAATCATCGTGAAATCCTTTGGCAATATCCTTTTGCGGATGTAGCGGGTTACCATGACAGCTGAGTGCACTGATCGTCAAACCACGTGATTCCACTGCATTTTTGAAATTTTTCAATGCTGTAGGATTACTTAACAACTCATCTGGCTTACAATGTGCATTGCCTGGATGTCCACCTGTTCCGATCTCTACTGCTTTTAATCCCTTGGATGCTACATAATCAAGAGCATCCTCCAATTTACGTCCTCCGAATAGTACCAAAAATACGCCGAGTTTCAAGTGCGATTCCTCCCTGGATTAGATATCGTATGATTGCTGAATTCATGAATATTGAACTGTATACAATTACCGTTCAGATCACATGCCTGTTTGATTAGTGTGGAAAATCGAGAGTGTTTCTATCCTGAAATTGAACGTAAGAATACTGGTTATTCTGCTTCACTCGTAAGAGCATCAAGCTTCGAACACTTATTGCTCAGACTAGTGGGATTCCACGGTTTCAATCTCAGTTTGAACTGTGCGAGTTACTGCAAAAGAATCATAGCTGCTTTCCAGATGTATGTGCTTGCCTTCAAGTGAAGAACGCTGGAATGAATGCATGGCTTCCAGTACGTGATAAGCAAGCTTGCCACTGGCTTTGTGTTCCCGTCCGGCACGAATGGATTCAACCATTTCCGTTACGCCGATGCCTCGTTCGTTTTGTCCACTTTCGAAGACTGGTTTGACCGTCTCCCAAGTGTCTTGACCGTATCTGCGAACCTTCACTTCCCCGTTAAAATAATTGGGGTCCGGTACACTAAGCGTACCTTCTGTACCATAGATTTCAATACGTGGCAGATCCGAAGCTCCACGAATATCAAAACTGGTGATCATGGTTGCAATGGCACCCTCTGCAAAATCAATGGTTCCTGCCAAGTGGGTAGGCGTCTCTACTTGCAGTGCTGTGCCTTCCTTCGGCCCAGAGCCAATCTTGCGATCTGCAATCTGTATGCCTGCCGAGGCGCTGATTCTGCGTATCGGTCCAAGCAGCGTAATCAGAGCGGTCAGGTAGTAAGGTCCCATATCAAACATCGGTCCGCCACCTGCGACATAAAAGAACTCCGGATTAGGATGCCAAGCTTCTGGTCCTCCACCCATAAAGAATGAAGTCGCTGCAACCGGCTTGCCAATGAGCCCATCCTCAATGGCTTTACGAGCTGTCTGTATGCCTGAACCAAGGAAGGTATCCGGTGCAGAACCAACATACAATCCCTTTTCCTCAGCCAACTCAACAACCTTGCGACCATCCTCAAGAGAAATTGCCAGCGGCTTCTCGGCATACACATGTTTGCCTGCTTCGAGTGCAGCCAGATCGGTCATGGCATGACTGCCAGGAACCGTAAGGTTCAACACAAATTCAATTTCGTTATTTTGCAGCAACTCATCTACATTGTAAACGTTTGCGATATTAAATTCATCTGCCCGTTCCTGAGCGCGTTCACGAATCAAATCCGCAACAGCCACGACTTCAATGACCGGGTTGTTTTTGAGATTTTCCAAGTAGATGGCGCTGATGTTACCACACCCGATGATGCCTGCTTTCATTTTCTCCACTGTGATGTTCATCTCCTTACGCATGGTGAAAATCTGCGTTTGAATGGTTGAGATACATATGTTTTGTTGGATGTTTCCTGTTCCTTAAATCTAATACTATGGTATTCCGTTTCAGCTTCAATTAAAATGAATAATATGATTGAAACATGAACTATCTGGTCATAATTTTCAAATTGCAAGGAGTATGCCCATGCCGACAGATCAAACCTGCCAAGTTCTTACAGCAGGCTTTTCATTTCATCGAAAACCCTACGCTATGGTGCAGCCTGAAGGGGTGAAGAACTACCTGTTAAGACTGCAAACAGACGGACGTTGCCGTGCACGCATAGACGGGGACATGTCCCTGGTGGATGCGGGCGATCTGCTTCTTTTTGATCCTGACGAACCCTATGAGCTGAGAATAGACAATGAAACCAATCCGATGGGAGAACGACTGGTGGAGAGTGGTGACTATCACATCTTCTTTAATGGTTCCTGGGTGGATGAGTGGTGGAAACGGCACAAACGGCCGACCCGGATCAAAGTCGAACTGACGGAAAGTCTCTTGGTCCTGTTTCGACAGCTCGTACTGGAGCAGCGCCGCATCTCCAATCCTTATCCGGAAATTTCAAGTTATTATATGCGAATTTTATGTCTCGAAGTGGATCGTCTGCTCGCGGAGCATCCGACGATAACCAACACCAATTATGTGGCTTATGAGATCAAAAACTACATTGAAGAAAACGCTTCCTCTTTATTCAAGCTCGATGATGTGGCAACACATATTGGTATCAGTGTCTCACGGGGTGTTCATCTCTTCAAAGAAGCGTTTGGTAAAAGCATCATGCAATACACGCTTGACGTACGGCTGAATATGGCCAGGGAACGGATTATTTTCAGTCCAATGACCCTGGAGCAAGTGTCTGAGTCTTCCGGCTTTAACAACTATACCTATTTTCATCGGGTATTCCGTTCCCGGTTCGGCATGTCTCCGAAGGAATTCCGCGTCATTCACCGGGAACAGATGTAATCATACCAGTATACGTAAGTTGAACTTATTTGCGCGCGGCTATGGCCTCGGATACAACCATCGCCAGATCTTCATTGCCAAACATGGACAACACGCCAAGTACCGTATCATCCGGGATCTCACCGGCTTCCTCCTTGGATACAATCAGCTTCTGCACCTGCTGCAAACGCTCGTTGCTCTGCTGATTCGGGTAGGCTTGCCGGTACATCTCTTCCGGGTCCAAACCATTATTGACACACCACTGGGCAAATACGAGGATCATCATCTCTTCTTCCTGTTTATAGGTTTCTACAACAGCTTCCTCGATCTGTTTATTACGTTCCTTTTCATATTCATCCATGACTTGTATCCTCCGTATGTGTATTCTGCTCTTATTTGCGAATCAATTGTTCCGCCAGTTCATGACTGTCCATGACATGACTTGCACTGATCAGGCAATCATCAGGTGATTCCAGACAAGCCAGGAAATTATCAACTGCTCCGCTAAAACCTCTGCGTGTTAACACGGTGTCCCAGCTCCCGAACGTTTCTTTGGTTTCCAGACTCCCCTGTTCCATGCAGCTGATCGTGTCCATGTTCACCACTTCAACAGATCGTCCACCACCATGCAATTCAATCTTCTCCAGATCTGCTCCAGCTTCACGCACCATATCGAATCGACCGTAGGCTGTTCTGCCCAGCTTAGCCGTTCCGGTTGCATGCAGCAGTCTGTCCAGATCATTCTTCCGAATCCATTGATGAAGCAACTCCACATTATGATCCGAGTACCACAACATCAGATCCAGTATATGGATGAGATCATCATAGATGGTTTCTGCCGCAGGACGATCCTGAATGCCTGTACGATGTTTGGTCACTGTCAGAGACTCGAAGCCTTTTCCAGCCTGCATCCATTCTTTCGCTTTTTGGTACATCGGTGCGAATCTGCGGTTGAAGCCCACTGCCAGCAACAGCCCTTGTGCCTCGGCAAAAGCAGTCATCTCTTCCGACTCCCGAATCGTATAGGATAACGGCTTGTCTACGTACACGGCTAATCCCTGTTCCAGACATTGCATGACAATGTCAAAGTGCGCTTCCGTTGCTGTATGTACAAACACCGCATCCAAGTCCCAGGACAACAGTTCTTTCAGATCCGTTGTTCCCCGTTCTAATCGATACGCCTCCTGAACGGCTTTGACCGGCTCCGGAGATCGGTTCATAATGCCTACAATCTCCACGTTCGGATGAGCTGTTAACAGCGGCAAATATACTTTACGTGCAATATCGCCGAGGCCGATAATTGCAACTCGTTTACGTTGGGTTGTTTCCATGATGATCATTCCACCTTCAGTTCGGTTCTATATTTCCACGTCCTATAGTGTAACCCTTCGGACAGCAACTTGCCAGTGATTGCAGCACACTTCGCACGAATTGTTCAGACAATGGGCGAACGTGGTAAACTTAGGAGGAACAGCAGTACAGATCGGGACACGACCAGACCTGCCTGATCTGAAAGGAGCGTTTGGGATTTTGCGAAAATGGTTATGGCTTCTGTTATATGTTTTACTTGCAGGAGTCACGTTTATTTACAGATATGAACTGCTGGCCTGGACAGATCTTCATCAGTCCATTCCGCTGTTACTCGCCATGGCAACATTGTTTGCTCTTGTGCCTGTAATTCCTTATAAGTTTGTTATTATCGCCTTTGGTTACAGTTACGGTACCACCACGGCAGCCTGGATATGCTGGCTTGGCACCACACTTGCAGCCATGCTCGTGTATGGCGGAGCAAGAACCATCTTCAGACATCAGGCGAGATCGTACCTCGAACGTATTCGGGGTCTGAACCGTTTTACCACATGGATGGAAGCACATCCGTTCATGGGTGTCATGTCGATGCGACTGTTGCCGATCGTGCCTCAGATGGCCGTTAATATCTACGCAGGTATAACGTACACGCCATTCTGGGTCTTCATGCTTGCCACGGCCATTGGGAAAATGCCAGCGATTTTTGTATTTGCCTATGCAGGTGCACAAGCTGAAACCTCAATCTGGTTGAGCTTGGCCATCCTTGCCGGATATCTGGTGTTCATGGCCATTGTATTGCTCTTATTTCGCTTTCGGTCACGCAACAAAGCCTGAATTCAGAATTAGCAAACCGTTCAGATTCAGCTTGTTTTCATTCCGGCTTGGTTGGCTTGCCAATTCAGGATATAATAGAAGAGCAAGCCTAATGCTTGTGTAACAAGTTTTAATAAAACGGTAGATTGCTGGAGCTCGAACACGAGCGCTAAATCTTCATCAGAAATGGAGTGACTATAGCATGGAACAACATTCAAGTGAGTTAGCAACTTTTGCAGGCGGATGCTTCTGGTGTATGGTATCCCCCTTTGAAGAACTGCCCGGTATTCATAAGATCGTATCGGGTTATACAGGAGGACATACCGAGAATCCAACATATGAAGAAGTCTGCTCGGAGACAACAGGACATGTAGAAGCTGTGCAAATTACGTTTGACCCTGCCATCTTCCCTTATAAGAAACTGGTTGAACTGTTCTGGCAGCAGATTGATCCTACGGATACAGGCGGGCAATTCCATGACCGTGGATCTTCCTATCAGACGGCCATCTTCTATCACAGTGAAGAACAGCGCCAGATTGCGGAAGCTTCCAAAGCGGAGCTGGGACAAAGTGGACATTTTGATAAACCAATCTTCACTCCGATTTTGCCAGCCAAACCGTTCTATGAAGCGGAAGAACATCACCAAAATTATCACCGGAAGAACCCTGCCCATTACAAACGCTACAGCAAAGGTTCTGGACGTGTAGATTTCATCGAACGCAACTGGACCGGTAACGTGGATAAAGGCGGGCTGAAAGAGCGTTTGACGCCGCTTCAATATGAAGTTACGCAGAACAGCGCGACCGAGCCTGCATTCCATAACGAATTCTGGGATCACCACGGTGATGGTATCTATGTGGACATCGTATCTGGCGAGCCATTGTTCAGTTCTACCGACAAATACGACTCCGGCTGCGGCTGGCCGAGCTTCACACGTCCATTGCGTGACCACAACGTGAAGGAAAAAACTGATCTCAGCCACTTCATGATTCGTACCGAAGTGAGAAGTCGTGAGGGCGATTCCCATCTGGGTCACCTGTTCAACGATGGTCCTGCCGAAGCAGGTGGAATGCGTTATTGCATCAACTCTGCGGCACTTCGTTTTGTACCCAAAGAAGAGTTGCAAAAAGAAGGATACGGTGAGTACGCCGTCCTTTTCCAATAAGTTATAATACAAATACAAAAAGAGCAGTGGGATGATCCCGCTGCTTTTTTGTTGTACATTCTTGTTTTCATAGACGAACTATTGTTGCACAAGAATGCATTGATTAGGTTTGGCTCGAAGAGATTTCCGAATTCAATTGATTGGCAGGAGCCGTCTGATCATTACGAAATTGAATTCGCATCGCTGGAACAATACCCAGGATCATCACGGTAACCGAGATTGCGTAGACGATAAAAATGGATGTGCTGTTCATCAGTACACCTGCCATGGAAGATCCAAGAAGCATACTTCCTATGAATAAAGGTGTGATGGTGCCGTTCACTCTCCCGATCAAATGCTCATCGATCCGAGTGACCAAGTATGTGGAGATGATGACGTTGATGAATGCCATACTGATTGAGCTTAAGAAGCTGATCAAAAGGGTCAACCAGAACCAACTGGATAACACTTCCCCCATCGTGGCTACAGCCAGACACAGCACACCTACAAGCAGAGTTAAGGTCTGGTTCAGCTTGGCACTTACAGCAGCCGCAATACCTCCTCCAATCAATAAACCTATTCCGGACGCTCCAGAGAGAAACTGTAACGACGTTGCTTCAAGTCCCAGACGTTCGGTGATCAGAAATATTCCAAGTGGGCTGATGAGACCCGCAGAAAGCCCTATACAGATGAATACCAAACTAAGCATTTTTAACGAGCGAGATCGAGCAACATATTGCCACCCCTCTTTGATATCCGCTAATAATGAGGTATTTGTTTCCCGCTGGGTGGCGTCTTTAGGCAGAAATGTGAGTAGAAGCGCAGAGATGAGGAATAAAGTGAGTAATGCGTACATGGATGCCTGAATGCCCATTGCAGTGTATATAAACGTTCCGACGATTGGTCCGAGAATTAAAAACAACGATTGACCACTCTGGGTGATAGCAATTGCAGACTGCAAATGTTCTCCCTTTACATTTCGCCTCACAATCTTTAGAGAGGATGGTTGAGAAAACTGGCTAACGATAGAGGATACAAACGTGGCTACGTATAGAATCTGCCAATACCCAGAAGATAAAACGCCAATAATCATGACAATAGACAACGCACTCAGAATATCCCCCAGTATCATCGTACGTTTGTGATTCCAGCGATCAGCAAGTGCACCGCCTATGATGGAGAAAACAAAAATCGGTGCATATTCAAGTACGGTAATCAGCGAGACAGCTATTGGACTTCCTTGAGTTCGATCCATTACATAATAGAGGATTGCCATATTCCGGATCCATATCGCCAGATTTTGCAGCAGATCAGACCCTGTCACGATTAAAAAAGCTTTGTTTCTGAACAATGTGTTCATATTCCATCTCCTCTTTTAAACCGACTGTCCGGTTTATTAATATTTAAAAAGAAAAACTGACGTTACATCAGCTTTTCATGGTTAACGTTGTTGAATGCCTGCCAGCAGACCGGCCATGCCTTTGTGGTAAATACGACGAATCTCCGTCAGGTCCTTCTCATAATAGAGTGTAGTCAATCCGCTAAACAGACCGTAGATAATGTGCATTACATCCTGTGGGTCATCCGGTTTTAACTCCCCATCTTCCATCCCTTTAGTAATAATGGACTCGTATGTCGCATACGGAATTCGGATCAGGGAAAGCATCTCATCAAGCATCTCCTGACTGACGACCTGACCCGAGACAAACTCGTTAATGGCGTGATTCAGCGGGTTAGCCAAATCATCCACGTAATGATCAGCAAGTCCGTACAATTTGTCTATGGCAGTCTTATACCCGGATTCTTTGTCCAGCCAAGCATCCATCCAATCTTCATTGTTAAGCTTGATTAGATACATGAATAACTCTTCTTTGCTTTTGAAATGATAATAGATGCTGCCTTTACTCCGATTGTTAATCGTACATATGTCTTCCATGGAAGTTGCACTATATCCCTTTTGGGCAAACAGTTCCTTGGTATTACGTGCAATGTCTTTCTTTATCTGGGTAACATCTTTTCTTCGTTTAACTTCGATTGGAAAAACCTCCATAAATTAAACCGACTATTCGGTCTAATATTATCACAGCACAAATACTCCGTCAATTCATTTTGCACAGGCACCCTCTCATTTGCTGTTTCAAAAGGATGTACAAGAGAGTGCCTGGCTACAATTCAGGAAAGAAGAAGTCACATCATACTTACAATCCAACCGATCCAATACGCAAATGGAATTAATAACAACTGTGCCAACAGTGTACCGAATAAACGGGATACGAGCATGCAACCATAAATCTGATTCATGCGATCCAAACGGATCTCGCCACGTAATGATTTGTCACTGAGCAGGGAAATCCGCGGATCAATCAGGATGGTTAACAAAATAGTCGCTATTCCGTTAATTAACCCGGTTGATTGGGATGCAGCTACAGCCTGCCCTGGGTAAAGGTACGCTGCGTATAAGCTGGACAGGACACCTGTGGTATAGATTGCGGTTACCGCTACATTAAGCAGCATTAACCGTCTTGGCATCCCATGTTGTACCAATCGTTTGGCCATCTTCCAGGATGGCAGGGTGATGTAATACGTTGCATTTCTAATCTTGCTTCGCTTCAGCATACCGCGAACCATCGCAGGGATGGAACCGGCTGCTTCAAAATGTACAACCATTCTTGATGAGAGCTTCACCATGGTTGGAAAACACAATATGGCTAATGCCGTTCCAATTGTTGCCGCACCCATTAACCAGTGCAGCTGCGCCGCAAAGTGTGGATTGGCTCCACGTGTTGCAGTATCCACCAGATTACCTACCATTGGGCCCTGCGCCATATTCGAGGTTCTAGAAACCAGCAGCAAGATACCTGCCAAAGAAATGGCCAGAGCGATTCTGCGGGTGCGTAGTCCACCAAGGCGGAGCGCGTATGACAAGCTGTCTGCGGTATGAATCAGCATTGTGAACAGCATAGGGATTGCCAAGCTAAGACTAAACATATGTATGTACTCCTTTATATTCCTGTTATTGAACTTATTTCTTTCATGGACAGCATTATACTCCTCTGGCTTGCAAAAGTATAGGAACGAGATCCTTTTATATAAGTTGAAATAAAGAATGTTTACACTGGGACACTCCGATGACAGAACAACCTTCCGATCGCTGTTATCCCCAGATTTTTTGATTCCTTTTAGAAAGGGGTAAATCCGGGGATAAAGGCGAACACTTCGTTTCTTCAGGTTTTTTCTGTCCTCTCCGTTTCGTGTAAATGTTTATTTCAATTTATATAGATCATCGGTAAATGCACTTACGACCTCGGCTGTTCATCGTTTATCCCTCCCCTCACAGGGTAATATACAACTAATCCATTACTGTATAGGAGGGGTTCATATGCCTTGGAACAAACAGGATTATCCGGTATCCATGAAGAACCTGGAGCCACGTGTTAGACATAAAGCAATTGAGATTGCCAATGCTCTGCTCGATGACGGGTATGAGGAAGGGCGCTCCATTGCCATAGCGACAGCTAAGGCGGAAGAATGGGATGAGAATAATCCTACACCGGAAAGTTCGAAATCGGACTCCACATCTTCTTCCGATAATTCCAACCCTAAAAAGTCGTCTTCCACAGATCGTCGTCATTCCGAGCCCGTCTCTTCGTCCAAAAGTCATGACAACATCCATGTCGTGCCTACTGACTCCGGCTGGGCGATCAAAGAAGAAGGAAAGTCTACCTATCTGTCCACATTTGATACTAAGGCAGAAGCTGTAAATAAGGCCAAAGAACTGAGTAGCAAACAAAATATTCGAGCGATTATCCATAATCAGGATGGTCAGATTGCTTCTTCGATCAAACCCTGAATGAATCGGATGACATCGGAAAATGGCTGTTTTCACAGTGGTCTATCATTCCACAGTTCAGCGAATATAAAATCATTCCATGCGCAAAAACAACAAAATCCCTTTTGCTGCTGAAGAGCAGTCAAAAGGGATTTTTGTATGAACTTTAACTATCAAGACCTGAATATGATGCATGCAGGTTATGGTTGTTCTGAGACGTATGGTTAATTGGATACCCCTCTAGCCACCGTAGTCCGTTGTGAAATAGCAGCAGCGTTAACTGCCTTGGCTGCAGCCGATGGCATCGGCAATTTCACCGCCGAAGTTGTAACCACGGTTCCGCGAGCCGGAACACTAACGACGTACGTGATGACTTTGCTGGCAATCCATACGGCCAGAATCGTATATAAAGTTTCTTTTACCGGAAGAAAGAAAAGCGACAATCCCAATACAAAAGCATCGCTGACAAAGAAAACTGTTCCCAGCTTCCATCCCTTCCAGCGGCTAACCAGCACGGCGAGAATATCGTCTCCACCTGTCGCTCCACCGAATCGAAGCACGATCCCAGCGCCTACCCCTGTCAATATACCGGATAGAACTGCCGGAATCCACAGATTTCCGTTAAACGACAATACCAGTGTGGAGTATCGTTCAAAGCCGTCATAGAATAGGGAAAATGCACCGACGCCAAGCAATGCCTGAATCATGAATTTCCAGCCTTTAAGGAACCAAGCCAGGATCATGACCGGAATGTCCAGTAACAACATACCGATAGCAGGTGATAAGCCTGTTGCGTATTTTCCGAGCAGGGCCAGACCAACAAATCCGCCCTCCGATAAATGATTCTGAAAGTTAATGTGATAATAAGCAAAAGCTAAAATAAATGTACCGAGTAGCATAATGGCGAATTTGATCGCCTCTGTTTTAACGTGTTGTAAGGTTAACGATGTTCTCTTCATTCAGGTTCCCTCGCAGTTTGTAGGTTGGTTTTTTAGACCGACCGTACCCTGCAAAAGGTAAGCCTGGAAGAAATCATCGTGTACGTCCTTCGAATATTCATTCCAATCCCCTCTTTCGCAGAGTCAGCCGTTTTTTTGAACCGGTTGGTGTACTCTACAAGGGGCGCTATGTGTATGAGAGATCGTAACGTTTCCAGATCGTCCTTGGGGAGATTGTCCTTCGGGAACTCATGGTATCCTGATCCTTTCTGTTCTGTTGTGGTTAGCTGTGCTCAGTTAAACTGAAAAATAACTACAATGCGTAAGCTTGAACATTTAATTGTACACTTACACTTGGATTACAGTACCCTCTTTTGATCGCGGTTATCCCCGGATTTTTGGAATTCCATTTTCCCTCTGGGGAAAATCCGGTGATCGCTTATGCTTCCGAAGCTGCCTTCATTCAAAAAGCTTTCAGACGAACGCTTCGCTTCTACAGATGGGTTCTGCACTCTTCGTTCCTGTGTAAATTGTAAATCCAACTTACAGCAGTTGCAAGTTCATTCAGTTTAAACACCAAAGCTAACTTGCTTGTTCTTCTATTATATAACACCAACGTGACCGGGTCTAAACAGCAGACCCCTCAAAAACAGGCATAAAGCAGCCTTTGGACTGCTCCAGCAGTCATACGGCAACACCAGGATAAGCAATGCTTGCTAATGGTGCAACCTGCTCCTTTATTCTATGACCAAAGCTTCCAAAAATAACTGTCAGTCACCCAACTGTGACAAATCGGGGCCTTTTTTTATTTTCTTGCGCTTTTTAAAGGAATCATTTTCCTTTCACACATACACTATAGCAAACGTAATCGGCTTATTCTTTGTCCAGTTCAGACGTTTCCAGACTTACTCTGCTGTTTATGGTATAATATAACAATTGAATCCCACTACCGTTTAAGCGAGGCGGATTGATGAAAACGTTAAAGCCAAGAGTCTTTATTGGCTGCTCGCTGGAAGCGAAGCCGATTGCAGCCGCAGTACACGAAAACTTACGTTTTTCAGCCGAAGTTACCCCTTGGTATTCCGGGGTTTTTAATCCAAGCAGCTATACCATGGATGATCTGGAAGTAGAGGTCCGTACGACTGACTTTGCCATTTTTATTTTTCATCCGGATGATATATCCAAAATTCGCGGGAAGTACTACGCGTCGGTCCGGGATAATACAATGCTGGAAATGGGTCTGTTTATGGGTCGTCTGGGACGAAAACGTATTTTTTTCATTCTTCCTGAGGATATTACAGACATCAAGGACACAACCAAGGTCGAAGGATTGCGTATGCCCACAGATCTGCTGGGATTAAATCCACTCGTATATGAAATCCGTTCTGACGGAAAGTGGGCACCAGCTGTATCAGTCGCATGTTCCAAAATCGCAGACAGTATTGAGGAACAAGGACGCTGGAGTGATCCAGAATTGGAGAACATCATTGAGAAACATAAACGCACTGAGGGAGAAGCGAGGTTACAACTGCTTAAGTTGCTGCGGTTCTTTAGGGAATTGCTGCGTACCCGCAAAGCAGATGCCAAGATGCTGGAGCGAATGAGCGATGCCCTGCGTACTGCCTTTGTCTCTCATCCTCCATTCGCTGTACGTGGCACAGCCATATACCGTACAGATGACAGTGGTTACATTGAGCAATTATGTGGTAATGTTGGAGAACCGGGGAGAAAGTATGACTTGTCCGCTAACGACGACAAACAACCGGATGATCCCAAGCGCATCCTGGTGATTGATTCTTACCGGGAGAATAAAATCAAGATTAACCTGTATGATGATTACCTTGAGAAAGAGTATCTGCTATGCTATCCTGTAGCCAAGAGGTATGTTATCACCGTTCACATTATTGGACATATTGAAGCGGATGAGGCGGTATTTCAGCAGATTGACCTACAGAATCGTCAACTGTTCAACGCCATCAACGATTTGTTAGGAGGCGAACCGGAATGAAACCGGAAACGAAAAAAATAAGCAAGCGCTGGGGCAGCGAAAAAAAGGTACGCCTCAGTTCTGCGCCCGAATCATCACGACCGGTTCCGGAACCCAAGGAAGAAGATCGTTTCCACAAGCCGGCCGTACCGCTAACTACCATTGGGCCCTCCCTGAAGGGCAAGGAAAGACCTTATAAGGTCATCCTTGAAAAAGAGGCGTTCTACGAAAAGCCTCAATATCTTGCTTAATTTCTGAACACATCATCAAACCTGCCGCTGAATCGGCAGTATTCCATAGGCCCCGCCGCCCAAGGCAGGGGCTTTTTTGTTGCTCATTTTCTCTAAAATAAAACTGCTTCTACTCGTTGACCTGGTGCCATCGTGTTGCGACAAGGCATCCTTGAATCATGATCATAATCGTAATAGCAATTCATTGCAGTAATTCATTGCTTGTAATTACTTCTGTAGCAGACTGCATTGCATAAGGTTTATTTGGTTTATGGCCTTAGGTTTCCTGCAAAACCCATAAATTATACCTTATTTTGGAGCAGGCTTGTCCCTAAATCCCTAGCCTCACTCACTATCTGTACCTTTAGGAAAATGCGATAATGTTTGCTTCCAATATTTCTCGGTTGTATTGTGTATCTCCATTACATATATTGATTATAATATGGGAACACATGTTCTGTAAATATAAAATTCCAATTAAAGGTTAAGGAAGTGAACATATGACATCCTCAACTTCCGCCCCATCCCCTGCGGATGAAGACCATCGTCTGATTAAAGGTCTGGTTGTGCGCACGCTATTGCTGGATGTACTTGAACGAGATATTCACACACTGGATACGTTGCTACTGAAGATGCCCGAAGTCTACATTCTGTCGCTGACCCGCATTCAAAACAATGTGCTCAAGGAGATGTTGGCCCTTCGTAAACAGATGAGAACCCGCGGTGTCAAAGTACTGGAAGAGAAACGGGAAGCCGAGGGTATCGAAACTCTGTATATGTGCAGAGGGTATTGGCAACGGTTCTATATGCTGTGGACATTCGCACGTAATGAAGTCAAAAAAGAACTCAGTCGGCATCTGCAGATGGACTTGGCGCAGACTTGATACAACTCTGACAATATAGAACCCATTCCCCAGCAAAACAAGTTGACCACGGAAGGTTACGTTCATTAAGATGGAATAGATATATCCAACCATTCCAATAAGGCATGAATTGATTTCAACCGGATATACTCTCAACGTCTTATCAATCAAGGAGTTGTACTTCATGGATTTGAATACCCATTCGATTAAACAAACACCCGCACATACAGGCATTGCCGCAGATGTAACAGAACTGATCGGCCAGACACCTGCCGTTAAACTGAACCGACTCACAGGCAGCGACTCCGCTGATGTATACGTGAAACTGGAATACTTCAACCCAAGTGGAAGCGTCAAAGACCGTGCCGCCTATAACCTGATCGTTCAGGCTGAACGTGCGGGACACTTGCTCCCTGGTGCTACCATTATCGAACCGACCAGCGGCAATACCGGGATTGGTCTCGCGATGAATGCCGCCGCCAAAGGATATAAAGCCATTCTGATCATGCCGGACAATATGTCCAAGGAGCGCATCAACATTCTAAAAGCCTACGGCGCAGATGTGGTGCTCACCCCTGCTGCGGAGCGGATGCCTGGTGCGATTCGCAAAGCAAAAGAACTTCAGGCAGACATTCCAGGAAGTTTCATTCCGCAGCAATTCGAAAATCAGGCGAACCCGGACATTCACCGGATCACGACGGCTCCCGAGATTATGCAGCAGATGGAAGGCAGGCTGGATGCTTTCATCGCTACGGCGGGAACCGGCGGAACCATTACCGGAACCGGGGAAGAACTGCGCAAGCAGTTGCCCGATATCCGCATCTATGCGGTGGAGCCCAAAGGTTCTCCGGTGTTGTCCGGTGGCGAGCCCGGACCACACAAGCTCGTCGGTACAAGTCCGGGGTTCATTCCGGACATCCTGAATACCGACGTGTGGGATGCCATCATCCAGGTGTCCGATGAGGACGCACTGGATACGATGCGGCAGCTTGCTGCCCGGGAAGGGCTGTTGCTCGGCCCTTCCTCTGGCGCTTCGGTGTGGGCCTCCCTTCGCATTGCGAAGGAACTGGGGCCGGGGCACCGGGTGCTCTGCATTGCGCCGGATACCGGGGAACGGTATCTGAGCATGGGTATTTTTTAACACAGCATAAATCTGTACACATCAAAAAGGGGCTTCCATCTCCCATAAGTCATGAGCATGACAGAGGCCCTCCCTTATTAGCGCTCATTGGTCATTGGTTCTAATGAACCTGACACACGTTATTCGCTCCTATTTGCGCAGGTCTGACGTGTAACGAATCACAGCGACGTTATTTCTCCAAATTCGGTCGATTTACAGGCTTAAGAGCTATTTTCGGCGGGATAACGTTACTGAGATTCGTTAGAATTTACATCTCTTCAATATCACCCTAATAAGGTGCGGTAGGTTCGTTAGAATGTTGGAGCGATTGGTAGCGAGGAGCGAGGGAAAACTCCTCGAAAAAAAGGGAAGAGAAGTACATTGAAGGAACCATCAAAACAAAAAATAAGCTCTTGCTCACATACGGATGGTGAATCCGCAGAGAACAAGAACTTATTTTGGCAAGAAACCTTATCATCAAAAATAAAGCAAGAACATTTAACGTAAGCTGGTTAGTGTGTCAGGGTTGTCCATTCAACACCTTCGGGAAGCAGGGCCGCAATGCGGTCTTTGGCTTCCTTTTTGGTATACAGCGATTCATCGAGAATGACCGCGGAACCGGAATCCGTGCTTGTCCGAATCAGACGTCCGAGACCTTGCTTCACACGTAAGAGCATATACGGAAGATCGATCTCTTCGTATGGTGCTGCTGACGCACTACGTTTTGCATTGAAGACAGGGTCCTGTGGTGGATACGGAAGCGACCAGATCATGACATTGGATAATGACGGACCTGGAACGTCCAGTCCTTCCCACAGATTAACGGAGCACAGCACACTCTCCTCATCCTGCTGGAACGCCGCGATCAGATCACTGATCTCCCGGTCGCCCTCATACATAAAGCGCAAACCTTCTGCTTCAGGTACATGAACGATGTCCTGCTTGAACGCACGTAGCTCTTCCATCGTACGGAACAGAACCAGCGCACGTCCTCCACTCTCCTGAAGTAACGACACCGCATCACGCATGCGATTTTCGTTCTCCGGGTGACCCGGTATAGCTTCATCGGTAATTTTCATCTTCATTTTGTCCGCATAATCATACGGGGAAGCCACCGAGAATGATACAAAATCATCAATGCCCAGGCTGTCCGCCACATAACGGAATGAACTGTCCACAGATAACGTCGCGGAGGAGAATACAATTGGAATACCTGTGTTGAACACACGCTCGTTCAGCATTTCCTTCACGGTGCGCGGCATGATCGATAAGGTCGTCTCATCCTCGCTCTCTTCCGCCCAACAGATGTAACCATCTTCCTTGCGGAACAAGGCAAGCGCAGACTGAATCATATCGAGATGTTCTTCCACGACACGCATCTGATAACCATCCAGCGAGAACAATCCGCTCTCAAATACCAGTTCCTCACCGATCGCATCCAGCACACTCGTCAGACGTTCAATCTCACGCAGAAGCGGTGCTTCTACCCGAACTTCTTTCCGTTCCGAACCAGGGATCGCGACCGTATACGTATCCAGCAACGCAAACAGTCGTTCACTGCTCTCAATCGCTTCATCCACACACTCCGCGAGGGATTCACGAATCTCTCCTTCTAACAGGCGAGTGACGAGTTCCTCAAAGATGCGGTGTTTCAGCTTGTAGCTCAGTGCGTTCAGGGCTGCTTCTTCCAGCAAATGTCCTTCATCAAATACAACCGAGCTGTGATCAGGCAGGAGTGGCAGTTGGCCCTCGCGTTTGCGCGCATCATAGGTCCACACATGCTCCATGTAATAATCATGGGAACAGATGATGATATCTTTGGAACGACGGTAATGGTCACGCGACAGCGTCAGACCGCAGCGTTGTCTTTTTGGACAAACAAAACAATCCTGGAACGGATCCCAGTTGATTTTGTTCCACTGACGATCATTTAGATGTGGATACTGTTTGCGGTCACCATACGGATGGAAGGCCTGAAGTGTACCCGGCGTATTCACAAAATCTGGCAGACTCTCATGCACTTCTTCAATAACAGGCGCATCTTCATCCGCAAATCGCATCGCACTTAGTTTGTTCAGACAGACGTATTGATCCGGTGACTTGCCCAGACGTGCGTCCACTTCCAAGTCCAGATGTGCAGCCAGCTTCGCAATATCTCCACCGGGCTTCACAAGCTGTTCAATCAAGGACTCATCGGCACAGGCGATCACTGCCGGTTTGCCCGTATAACGTGCATAACAGACCGCGTAGAGCAGATAGACTAACGTCTTGCCTGTTCCGACACCGGCCTCCGCCATAATGGTCTTTTTATCTCCATAGGCCCGTTCGAGCTGGTACGCCATAAAAATCTGTTCATCCCGCACCTCGAAGCCGAACTCTGGCAAAATATCGTAAAAAACATCGGCAACCCATTCCCCGAGACGGGATACAAAAGGTTCAGCCGGATCATATGCAAAAGGATAACGTTGTGTAGACAATCCTAGGTCAGCCTCCATTCTTAGACGCGGTCCTCTTTCATTTTCCGTTCAAAAAAGGCCGCAGGGCAAAAGTTAATTATCTCACGCGATGAAGCGGGTGACAAGCTTTTTTTACGAGATTATTTGCGAGGTTTAATGTATAGAACCAATTTTCAGGGAAAATATATACAGGAATCCACTTTAAGGAAAGGCGGTGCTCCACTCCATGAATCATCAGTCTTCACAACCAGAGCATTCCTCAGACAAATCAGCTGAGACATTAACGGATCGACAAGGGCATCCCATTACGGACAATCAGAATGTACGAACCGTTGGTAGCCGGGGACCGACTACGCTGGAGAACTATCATTTTCTCGAAAAAATTACTCACTTCGACCGTGAACGTATTCCGGAACGTGTGGTCCATGCCCGCGGCGCTGGCGCTCATGGCATATTTGAAGCATATGGAACGGCCGGGAGCGAACCAGTATCGAAGTACACACGTGCACGTCTATTTCAGGAAAAAGGAAAAGAAACCCCCGTATTCGTTCGATTCTCAACGGTTATTCACGGTGGACATTCTCCCGAGACGCTGCGGGACCCGCGCGGATTTGCTGTAAAATTCTATACCGAAGATGGCAACTGGGATCTGGTGGGTAACAATCTGAAAATCTTTTTCATTCGCGACCCGCTTAAATTCCCGGATATGGTACATGCCTTCAAGCCCGACCCGTTGACCAACGCACAGGATATGGAGCGGTTTTTCGATTTTGTCTCGCTAAGTCCTGAAGCTACCCATATGGTGACATTCCTCTTCTCTCCATGGGGCATCCCAGCGAATTATCGGCAAATGCAAGGCTCGGGCGTCAATACATATAAATGGGTCAATCAGGAAGGCACGGGCGTACTCATTAAATACCACTGGGAACCGCTCAATCAAGGGATACGCAACCTGCTGCAAAAAGACGCGAGCGAGATTCAAGGACAGAACTTCAATCATGCGACATTGGACCTGTATCACGCTATTGAAAAAGGGGACTATCCCGAATGGGAGCTGTGCGTTCAAGTGATGGAAGACGGCGAGCATCCGGAGTTGGATTTCGACCCGCTGGACCCGACCAAGTTGTGGCCGCAGGAGCAGTTTCCTTTTCTACCTGTTGGCAAAATGACGCTGAATCGTAATCCCGAGGATTATTTCAATGAAGTGGAGCAAGCAGCGTTTGGCACAGGTGTATTGGTAGACGGGCTGGATTTCTCAGATGACAAGTTGCTGCAGGGACGCACCTTCTCTTATTCAGATACCCAGCGTCACCGGGTGGGTGCGAACTATCTGCAACTGCCTGTGAATGCACCGAAAAATCGGGTAGCCACGAATCAGAGCGGCGGACAGATGCAGTATCAAGTGGATCGTGCGCCGGGTCAGAATCCACATGTGAATTACGAACCTTCGTCTCTTGGTGGCTTAAAGGAAGCACCCCCTCGTGGCAAGGAACATGAACCACTGGTGGAAGGCCGACTTGTCCGTGAGAAGATTGAGCGTACAAATGACTTTGGACAAGCGGGTGATACGTATCGGGCGTTCGAAGATTGGGAGCGGGATGAGCTAATCAGCAACATGGTCGGCGCGTTGGCACAATGCAAACCGGATATCCGGGAGCGCATGATCTCTTACTTCACCCAAGCGGATGCGGATTACGGTCGGCGCGTCTCTGAAGGGTTGGCCTCTGTACCAACCGATGATAGTGCCACAGTCCAACCGAAACATGAACCAAGTGTCGAGCAAGCAGAGAAACGCAGTCGTGAGACGGACGGATATTAAAATAGCTGGACAGCGTTTAGACTGATAAGTCTGACACTGTTAGTACATTTGAGTATTTTGAGTAAGCAAATTACGTTCTGAATTAAACATAGCCCTGATCGTCAAGTTGCCCGTTGCAGCTGCTATCAGGGCTTTTTCATGACTAGTTTGAGTATAATCTTCACTTCAGGATGTAGGCTGCTATTTATTTTAGGTTGAATGAAGTTCATAGGAGTGGATCATAAGTAAAACTGGTACTCTGAGGATGGAAAAGCGTACTTCTCTACGTTCATTTCAGATGATTCTTCGTTAAATGAGAGCTATCACCCAATGGAAAGATTACATAATTCACGTGATATTACAGGCATTGGAAGCTTGCAGGCCTGACCTGCCTGCATGTACCTCCATCTGATCAGATGATTATTGATGATAACGCTTACAACATTTACCATAAAGCTGTGTCCTAGAGATTACATCTAACCAGCCGGCATGACCTATCTCATAGGTAACGGTCTGGTACACGGCTACCACATGCTCTTCATTCTATTCCCAATTAACCAAGGAGGCTTACGTAATGAAATTATTCCCATCCACATCCACTCATGTATCTGCACGATCTGCACGTTCTCTGAAGGAACGCTCCCTCAAATCCAAAATGGCCCATATCTGTCTGAGTGCCGCGTTCCCTCTATTATTAATTGGTGGTGGATCGGCCGGTGCTGAGGAACTGATCGAGAGCAGCTTGCAAAATCCCTCTGAATCGGTGGCGACTTCGAATATCGCGCTTGCTGCTGGTGATCTGTATGTGTCTCCTGGCGGCTCAGCCAGCAATCCGGGAACACTGAACAGTCCAACGTCACTGGTTAACGCATTGACCCAGATCGCACCAGGCAAAACGATCTATCTACGCGGCGGTACCTATAACTTCTCCCAGACCATTACCATTGAACGTGGCAACAGCGGCACATCGAGCCAACGTAAAAACCTGGTGGCGTATGGATCGGAAAAACCGGTCTTTGATTTCTCCGCTCAAGCCTTCGCTTCCACCAATCGGGGGTTGCAAATGTTCGGAGACTACTGGTTCGTCAAAGGGCTTGAGGTGAAGGGTGCAGGCGATAACGGCATCTTCATCGGAGGCAGCTACAACCGTCTGGAGCAGATCGAAGCTCATCACAACCGGGATACGGGTATTCAAATGGGACGTTATGCTTCCACAGCCGCCAAGAGTGAATGGCCTGCATATAATGAAGTGATTCGTTCCTACTCCCACAATAACTATGACCCGGATGACGGCGAGGATGCAGACGGTTTTGCGGCCAAACTGACCGTTGGCCCAGGTAATGTCTTCGACGGTTGTATTGCCGCCTATAACGTGGACGATGGCTGGGATCTGTATAGCAAAACGGACACAGGCGCCATCGGCGCGGTTACGATCCGTAACAGCATCGCCTATGCTAACGGGGCAACATCAGACGGCACCTCTACCTCCAACAGTGATGGCAACGGCTTCAAGCTCGGCGGCGAGAAGATTGCAGTGAATCATATCGTTGAGAACAGCATTGCGTTTAATAATAAAAAGCACGGCTTCACCTACAACAGTAATCCCGGTTCGATTCAGATGAAAAATAATACCTCCTGGAACAATGGGCAAAGCAACTTTGCCTTTGATGTAGGGACCCACATCTTCACCAACAACCTGTCCTTCCAAGGCGGCTCCAGCGACAAAACGAGCGGAACTGACGTCAGCAGCACCAACGTCTGGTGGAAAAACAAAAAAAGCGAGAACGCCAAAGGCCTGTTCGCCAGCGCAGCAGACTTTGTCTCCCTCGTGCCTTCGGTAACGCGCAGCGCAGACGGAACACCTGTCTTGGGTAATTTCCTGAAGCTTGCGGGTGGCAGTGATCTGATTGGATCGGGTACGCCATCGGGTAAGAATATTGGTGCGCGGTAATTGGTAGTTATTGAGATCAAGGAATAAAAGCAAAATCCCCTCCCCCATGCCAGCCTGATCGGTGGTAATGGAGAAGGGGATTTTTGAATTGCTTTGTATTGTATGCCACTGGCTTATGAAGTAGGTAAGTACTCACGGTTTAGCTAAAACCTCAATTATCAGTCTGCCGCCTGTGCGAAAACCTTGCTCAAACGCTGCTTCCACATACATAGATGTGGATTGTCCGATTAAGTCGATCAGTTGTTCCAGAGCATCGTATTCGTTCTCGGTAAGCTGTGTTTTGTAGTCCTGCATCATATCCGATATCTGGCGATTGATCTCCTGATACTCGGCCTGCTCAGGATGAATCGACTCGTCCAAACGCAGGTTCCCGTGAAATAAATCTTCGATCAGGTTTGACATGTTATCCTTCATGGTAAGGTCACCTCAGGGAGATTGTAACTCAAGGGATGAGGTGAGATGGGAATTTAGCGGGAAATCCACTAAAGTGATTAGTTTTGAATTTAAATATATTATTAGAAATAACGCTTAATATCTTAACCAAAAGATAGCTAGTGTGATGAGCTAAAAGGAGCATATTTATAAATTTTCTATGTCATCAATTAATCCGTAGGGTAATTTACCAGTCCCTTTCCCATCAAATTTTACTATGATATCGTCATCTTTTATGAAATCAGGATGCCCATTATTTATAATGACTAATTGAATTTCCTCTACACAAGTATCATCCTTTAAGTTTTTACTGTTTAAAGAATCAAAATATTTTACAATTGAATTAAAGATTTCTTCATCTTTAAATTCATCATCAACTTCCGAATCCGCCCCTAAGTTTTTTCTAGGAGAATCAATTATTAATAATCCTAAGTGATTTTTATTTTTAAACACTAATAGGGCTATAGATAAGAAATATGCCATAGTGGTCATCGTGACAGCTCCACCACTTCCTAGCTCGTCATATTTGACTCCTCTAACATAAGGTAAATAATTTGACTCTTTTATAAAGGCGCTGTTAAGTTTAGGAAAGGAGAATCCCTCCAGAATATCTGAAAATAGATCAGAAAGATTCTGAATTAAATCACTTTTAGATATTTTCTCTTTTTCTAATGAATCAATTGTAGATTTCAATGAATCACGTTGCTTTTCTTCATCGAGTATGTTTTGACTAATTATTGAGAATTGATTTATTACATATGAATTTTTTTCTAATTGATCTAAACTGCTATTAACTTTTCCGATTTCATAGTTTATTTGCTGAATTTGTTCCAAATATGGACTTAAATAATGGTTCCTTAGATGATCTAACTCACGTTGTTTCTCATGCAATTCCTCTTCTATAACTTTCTTTTCGTTCTGAAATTCGACAATTGCTTTTCTTTGTAGATCAATAAACGCAACCAAACTATTATATTTCCTTGTTAAGCGTCTAGCCTCACTTCTGAAAGTTAAGATTTCTTGTTCTGTGAGGTCTGTATGCTCACTTCCACATAAGTTGCAACCACTCTTTGAGTTTATGGGATTTAAACAAGAAGGGCATGAACTAAATTCATAACTTTTTAAGATAATTGAACCTTCAAGTATAAATTCGATTTTTTGAATTTCTCCGGAATATTGATTCCTTAGTAATAGCAATTTGTTTACATACTTATCTTTCTCAGCAATAAGTACGGCTATCGTTGTTACTTTCTCTTTTAAGCTGATAATACTATTCTCTAGAATTAAAGTAAGACCCTTATCATATGTTCCACTTTTTTTCAAACCTTCAAGTTTTCTATTTTCGTTAAAAATAATTTTAAAGAGTCGTTCTCTTTCGGTTTGAAATAATTTTAAAGAGTCGTTCTCTTTCGGTTTGAAATAATTCTTGATTAAGCATATTCATTTCTTTCAAGAATTCATATACTCCAATCCTTTTGTTTTTCATTAATTCTATTTTTTGAATTTTCTCTTTAAATTGCTGCTTTAAATCCCCTAATAACTCGTTATAAATATTAAAGATAATTTCAAAAGTAGGCTTTCTTTTTATATTTGAACCAGATGTCTGTTCCATTAACAAATTTTCAGAGTCGATAGTTGACTGTTTCACATATGAATATTTGAATAAATCCCTAAAGCTAAAGGCCTGGTTTGCAACAGTAATTTTTGGAAGTCCTATTTCATCCAATAAAAATGCAGAAAGTGAGTACTCATTGGCTGGAGAGTCAATTTCTAACAAATCAAACTCTCTATTAAAATCAGCCTTCCCCTTGTCCCAACGAAATATTTTAACGGGTCTATTATATTCGAATAAAGGTCGAATAATCCTGAACTTCTCTTCTCCAATCCAAAAGTCTAACTGTACTTCCTTACAACTTTTCCCTATTTCTATGTAAGCTTTATGTTTCTCACTTCCAAAGGCATAATTGATCATTTCTGCAATTGAAGATTTACCAGTTGACATAGGACCTGAAATATAATTTAGTCCTTTTTTAAAAACTACTTCATAATTTTTTCGGAAACCGACCAAAGTTAACTTTTCCAAATGTATTTTTTTACTCATTGTGAATACCTTCTAGACTCTCCATAATCATACCCTCCACTTTAGAATCACTTAACTTAGATATATTATGTTTGATATATTTTGCAAGTATAGTTAATTCATTTGAGTAGGAACTCTTAAATTTCCCTAGGACTTCTTTGCCCTTTTCATTGATATGAAAACAAAAATCATTCTTTAGTATCGTTCTTTCGATTAAATCTTTACTTATTAAATAACTTAAATATAAATTATACTCTTCTCTATCCGGTTGCCAATGAAAATAAGAATAAAATTCATTAAAATCTTTTTTCTCCTCATTTTTTTCCTTTGCTGGAATCATTGTTCGTGGAAATTTCATGAAAAAATCATACAACATAATACGATTCAAACTCATACAAAAAGACTTCTTAGACTCAAACTCAGAAATTAAAGTTAATATTCTTATGGAATTAAGAATTAAATCTCTGTTTACTAAATTTAATTCCTCAATCATTCGATCTCAGTCCTTTCAGTCAGAAAATTTTCTAATCTAAGTTTATAATCCTTCACCCATCCAACTTTGCATTCATCTGATAACTGATGCAGAATTCCTTTTTTTATTATTAATGGAATATCAAGATTGGAGTTAAGAGTAGTATTGTTTAAATCTTCAACTCTTTCGTAAACCTTAGTCAACAAATCATTACCATCATTTTCTTCTTTATATGATCGATGTTGCGTCTTCCATACACTTTTTATGTTTTCTTTTAACATAGAAAATTCTTTGATTTCAGTTGAGAGACCTCTCCCTTCTACTGAACTTTTTGCTATTTCTGCATTGAAAAATTCTTGTTGACAATCCTCATGGTCGTATATCTCAGCTGATTCAAGCTTCATGATGAATAACGATTCTGAAAAATCCATTGACTCATCTAATTGATGTATCTCATTTAGACTGAGTTCAGGTAATGACTCATCAATTAAAATTTCTAATTTATCTAATGCATCACTGAATCTTTTAACACTAACTGATCCTAATGAAATAACTTTATGGTTGGCTTTAGACTCAGCAAGAACAACTCCGACTAATTTATCCTTGACAAATAGAG
Organism: Paenibacillus sp. FSL K6-1122; assembly: GCF_037977015.1. Lineage (NCBI taxonomy): Bacteria > Bacillati > Bacillota > Bacilli > Caryophanales > Paenibacillaceae > Paenibacillus > Paenibacillus sp. FSL K6-1122. The sequence goes on from NZ_CP150272.1 coordinate 4,736,871, forward strand.
GTGCTCCTGAAAGACCACTGAAATCTTCTATATTCGCATCATAATTCAAATCGATATCCCAATCATATGGTCGAGACATATCATTAGTCACCAGCCTTAGTACTTTGTTTTTAGTACGATGGCCCATCTCCCACTTTACAACTGGATACCCAAAAGTCTCATAAATATTATCCTTTTCTATTTCGTCGTAACAAAATTTTAAATATGTATTACAAGCAACGGGATTATCCAACTCTAAGATAGCTATAGGGGTTTTAAAACTTTCAAATTTTTCAATAGGGTACCCCTTGCGTTTAATCGATTCTTTTTGAATGTTTAAAAATTCCAGGTTAATTTCTTTATGTTCCAAATAATAATCATCTACCGCATGCCTAGCTGTCACTACTTTCGTAGGAGAGATCAGAAATACAGTAGCACGATTCTCATCTTCATCCCCACAGATCAGTCTTCCTACAGCCTCTTCATATGTGAACATTTTATCTTTCCTTTCTATATTTCAATTACTTTGATCTCAAACTCATCAGAAAACTCAACTATGAAGCGGTATTCTTTCTTTAAATCTTCATTAGCTAACAATTCGTTTTCTATAAAATAATTAAATATGAGACGCCGTTCTGTTCCCTTTCTAGATATAATTCTAGCGATAGTTTCATTATTAGGGTGATTATTTTTTTTCCCATTTGTAGAAAATAAATAAACTGAGGAGTCTATTAATGAAAGTAATTCAGTACTAGTGTTTCTGTGACTACCATGATGTGCTACTTTTATAACATCAAAAAAAGGGATGTAACCTTGGGTATCAACTAGTCCTTGTATGTTTTCCCTTACAATGTCTGGGTGAGAATCGGCTAAAAACAATAATTTATAGTCTTTGTATTCAAGAATAAATGAAATAGAAGAACCATTCACAACAGAGTTATCATAAATCATTTTCTTGTTTAAGACACTATTTAGACTAGTTTTTTCTTTCTGATAAGAAATATTTTTACTCTCGTTAACCTGATGTTCATCTTTCTGTGAAAGTAAATAGAACTCATATGCATCATCAAATAAAATATTATCGTTTAATTTGAAATCATATTTACTTTTTCTTAACTCTGTCAGCCAGAACTTTTCCAATCGTTTTAATTTGTTTGAATCAGGAGATAACAAATTAAGTGAGATTTCAGAAGTTAATGAGATGAAGTTTCTCTCATTCAAATTAACAGCAGATCCATTAAATGCATTATTCCAACTGTATTTCTCCTTATAAAGCAATGCTGCTAATGTTGATCCATCTCTTGCACTGACACCTTTATTTGGATTGTTCCTACTTTTACTCGGCTCAACATATGACTTGCTAATTATTCCAGATAGGATACTTTCTTCTTTTACATCAAGCTCCTCCACACTCTTTTGCTTGAGAAAATTTAAATGTCTATAACTATTGTGCCATACCTCCTTAATAGGAATTATCAAAGGATTCTCTGCTGTTCCATTTTCCTTAAAAAGTTCAATGATTCCTTCTATGTGGTCGGCGTCTACATGTGTAACAATAACAAGACTTAATTCTTCGCCATTCTCTGCCATTTCTAAAAGTCGAGGTTTTAAATAATTATGGTAGGTACTAGCAAAACCTCCGTCAACTAAAATATTTGTTTTTTTTCGATCGCCTATACATATTAAAAAACAATCTCCTTCTAGAGCAGGGTAGACCTCAACTTTAATATTAGTCAAAATTACGCCAACTTTCTCACCAGTTTTATGATAATTTCAGTTATGCTTTTGGTTTTCTTTATTTCTTCTAACAAATAATTATCAATATAAGACGCTTGCACGAAACTTGTGCCACAACTTATATTTTCTCAAAAAACAAAAATTAGGTAAGTCAAGATTTAATTTGTCAATCTCTATCTGCAATAGATCTCAGCCAACCATCAACTTTAGAGGATTTCATATTAAGGACCTTATTACAAGCTATCGCATACTTACGAAGTTGTACAATCATCTCGACTGAGTTAATTATATCTGTATTAAATTTCTTCTCGTTTTCTTTATAGAATTCAGCAAGCTTCTCTTTATAATATGTTTTGTATGACTCATCCTCATTACTTAGATTCATATTTTTAAATAGGTTTTTTTGGTATTCCGTCATCTGTATCTGTTTTATAAATGAAGATCTTACAAAGGAGACTTTCTTCATATAATCTTTATGAGCAAACTCAAAATCAAAAGTTCTCATATCATAATCAAGTACGAAAAATAAATTAAAATTAACCATTAAATTCTCTTTTTTTGCTTTCTCTAGAATTAAAAATAGTTCATCTATTTCTTTAATCTCATCGACATTAATATAATCTAGAGCGTTTTGGCGAAAAGAATCTAACTCTTCTCCACATATAAAATTTCCATTCACATATTTTATATAAGGAGTGATGTTTTTAAGTTGTTGATTTAATATTCTATCTTTATTTTTTAAAACTATTTCTAAATTTAATGTTGCTTTATAAACAATCATTGAAGCGATCGGTAATAATCTTCTATGAATTTCGACTAAATTTTCAGTATAATTCTGATTGGCTTTATTTATAGCCCTCATTTGCCTCCCCTTGAGACTTAAATTTCTCCAAGTAACAACTACAAGTAATCCTGTAGTAGCTAAAGCAATTAGTTTTGTTAACAGACCAGTTACGCTATCAACTTCATTAAAAGTTATTTCATATAGATTAATATTAAATAACCACTCAATTTCCCCCTTATAATAGAAGTATAAAACAATTATAATGCTTGATATCATTCTTTTTGAAGGTATCCAGGCACTTATAAAAAGATTAGAAACTGCCCCTAAAAAACCTCTATCTGCTAAAGAATCATATAGATTTTGATTTAATTTCGGAAATTTATATTCCCCCCACAAATCAGGAATTATTTTACGTACGTTAAATATAAATTTTGAAATACTATAATATAATATGTATATCTTGATTAAAAGATTTGGCTTATGCACTGAATTTAAACTGGCATGATGAAGCCCATAATTATTTAAAACTGCAATCAACCTTAAAAGAAATCTCATAATCAACTCAATCAGTAGAAGAAATATAGTGGTTTCACAGAAAACTAAGTAATACAGCTTTATCCAATGTGGAATGAAAGAAATATAATCATTGACAATAACTTCATTCCATCTAATAAGTCTTCCTATCCAATCAACTATCATTTATACACCATCTCCCTAATTATTCTACTACATTTGAATCTTAGTTCTCTTCATGAATCTCACTTTTAAAGAATATAATAAATTTCCAGTTCTAAAAAGATACACATATATCAATTATCATTTGTACTATATGTTCATTTAACTTTAATTAATGAACACTATTGAAATCTCTAAATCTTTTTTCCAACACATCAATCCTAACGACCACCTGCTTTGAGCAGGTGGTCGTTTAAGCAAAATTGCATGTATCTTGAAAATCATCTTTCATGTAAAGTTCTGCAAAAGCATTCCTCTCTTACTCCAAATTGTACTCCTATTATATAGAAGGTAATCAGTAAATCATCATTACTCTTTAAGCCGCATTGCCGTAAGTCTCTCGCACATCAAATACTCCATCGTTCAAGTGAAACAAGCTTTTATAAGTTTCAACCATACATGTTTTTTCCTATTATTCACTCAAATTATTGTCCTGCAACCACTTTATAGCTTCTTCACCCACCAGAATATTAGGTTGTTCTGGTGTTCCGATATTGATGCTTTTTATAAAAGCTTCTTCTATTCCCCTAAGCCCTGTTAAGTTAGCACCGTGCAACAAAGTTCCTTTAAACGATGCTGAACTGACATCTGCATGATTCATATTCGCATTGCGAAAATCTGTAAGATATAAGGAGCTGGAAATTAGCTTTGCATTTGACAAATTCGCATTTGTAAAGATGGACTCAGAAAGATCCGCTTTGGCAAACCTTGCACCTTGGGCATCTGCATCTGTAAAATCGGCATAAGACAAATCTGCCTTATAGAAATCAGCATTTACTACGTTGGTGTTCGTAAAGCTAGATGAACATAACAACGATGATGACATGTCCATATGTTCCAAATTCATGCCATCAAATGCACATTCGGTCAAATAAGCTTGATCCAAAGGATATCCCGATAAATCCACATGACGAAAGTCTATTTCATCTACACCTAATTTTTCACCTTTTTCTCCAATAGTTTCAATCCACACTCGATGTGAATTTAATTGCTCTATCAATTCTTGTTGGTTAGTTGATTTCATTACTACACCACCTTTTATTATGGATACCAGATGATTCGTTCTGTAACTCCCGCATCTTTTACTGCCTCTTTTAACTGCTTGATGTGTTCAGGAACTAACTCCCGTGTATCAATAACAACATTATGACCACGATCAAACTCCTCGTTTATTTTATCCATAGATTTTACGACTGTAAATGCTCCCTTTCTCGGTGACGTATGACCATGAGGATAAGACTCAAAACTTTTCACGTCCCACTTTTGGCCAGTAGTGACGTCAATAAATTCAGCGCCTTTATTTTCTTGAGGATCACGCATGATTTTTCCTAATTTACCTTGTTGCTCTAAATCTAGTCCTATCTCTCTTTCTTTCAAACCTTGATCTCTAATTTTCCCGCCATGTGAAGGATCGCCTGCCAAAACATCCAATTCCTTTTGTGTTCTACCTCCCGTATATTTTCCATCCTTGTCATAAAGGTTAGACCTATTACCTTGCCCCTTACTCTCAGTAGCCCTCTTTTGCTCATTCGCTTTCCTAGCCTCAGCCACTTCCAAATTCTTTTTAATCTTCGCCACAGCTGGATGAGAAGAAGGTACGCGAAACGGCCCTTTGCCACCCGGCATACTCCCGCGAACCATCTGAAATGCCATAAATAGTTGGCTGAATTTCAGAGAAGTCAACATCATCTGAGCATACTTATCGGATACAGGCTCGCCTGTGAAGGGATGAATTCCATTTTCAAAAGCTTTGATCTGCATCGCATAAATATCTTCCCCTGGCGCTTCAGCATCCGTAGCTTGCATCCGATTAAAATCCAAATGCCCCTGATCCTTCTTATATGCCTGCAAGGCTGCCTGATCCGTAACACCATTCTCATTCACAGGCATCCACATCAGCTTCCCAAACATATTGACTTGTGCCATCCGGTAGCCCTTATCATCCGAACCGGCATAATATCTTGAGGTCTTCATCATTACTCCCGCACCTAGAGCACTAACAGCACTGCTAAGACTCACTTTTTCAGCATCGACATTCTCAAATCGTGTGGCAATATCCTTTAATTCCTTAGAGGTGTTCACCATACTTTCCAGCGCCTTCTGCAATACAGGGCGTGACCGCGCAAACTCATCATAAAAACGCTCCTGCGTCACACCTAGCCACATCTGCTGAAGGAACATGATCTGTCTTGTGAGATCCTCCCGTATATGTTCCAATTGTTGTCTCGCCTGATCCACCTGATTCGATACGTGATGTAACTGTTCAGGGGTAACTTTAATGGTATTCATCCATTTTCACCGCTCATCTAATATATGATAAAACTATGTTAGCAGAAGTTTAATGGCAATTATATCCGGCTAACCTCCTGATTTCACTGCATGAATCCACGCTCAGAATGATTTATATCCGTCCCTCAGCCCCATACGATCTCTATGTAGGTGTATACATGTTCCAGAGGGTTTTCCTTTTACGACTACAGGATACTGTGGCATTTTACTACGACAAGCCGAAAACTTTAACAAATCATAGTATTAATGAAGAAACTTGACTCGTGCGGATGATTAGGTGTACTATATGTTTGTATAAATGGAATATATTACAATTTAAATATTTATTTTGGAATCTTATATTATCAAGATGGGTATCAGAGCCTATCATAACTAAGATATCAATGCGTATAAATGAGTTTTACATTTTGTCTGCAACACATAATCATTGGCAGGCATTCATTTTACATATACATTCCTACTTCATAGAGTTTTCTAGCCTGTAGAGTTCTACCATTTTCATAAGAGAGGAGGGCAAGAAGCTTTAATCTGCAAGCAGGTCTATTTGTCGTAACCGCATGTTTTGTAAAAGAATACCCATAACAAGAAAGGTGGAATTTATTGCTATGAGAAAATTATTTAGTTTAGCTCTTATTCTTGTTCTAGTGCTTTCATTTAATGTTGCTGCTTATGCAGACGGTGACGTGAGTCAAGCCAAACCGTTGACAAAGGAAGAAATTATTAATTCCAAAGAATTCCGTGAAGCTGTGAAAGCGGCTAAGGCTGAATTTGAATCGCAGAAGGCAGATAATGCGGGTGGTCCAGTTCTGTTTGCGCCTGCTCCGAAAGTATCTCACATTAATGTATACGGTGTCGTATCTCCTAATGGCGGTCAAGAAATTTACGGCTTCAATAACAACCCGCTCTCCACAACCAATGATCATGGTGGGGCTTGGATTCAGTGTATTACTTTCCAGATCGGTTATGACAGCAGTCACTACGGCACACTCGCCAGCAATACAATGACTAACAACTGGTCTGAAGCTATTGATCTGGACGGTGACCGTGTCGTAGATGCTTGGGCCCATTCTTGGGTTTATGAAGCGCCTAGTACAGGTGGACAATTTGTAGGTACGGTCTATTCCATTAATATTCCAACACAATGGACCGCTTGGATTAATGTTCGTTAACATGAAGGATGTAATCTGAATATTGGAGGAATTGGCTATCCTGAGGAATACGGGAAGTAAGCCCAAAAGCTCATCAGCTTTAGACACGGATTTGATTCTTGATCAGGCGCGGGGATATACATCCCCTGCGTCTTTTCTCATTGTGACCTTAAAGGGTCGACTTTGTATAGTAACCCACCGTTGCACTGTAGGCTACTTTCCCTCTGCTTGTATGAATACATACATATTCTCGTCGGATCGTTCTTCTGAAAAAGCGAAATTCAACCTATCAAAGTTTCTTACGTCCTTCACCTCTGTAATCTTGTGCTCTGCCATATAACGTACCATTTCACCTCTGGCCATTTTAGCCCAGGTTGCCTTTTCAACAAGCTTCCCATTGACCATTTGTCCGAATACACAAGTAATGAATCGTGTTTCCTCACTCAGAAAAGGTAAAATATTTTTGCTATACTCTTTGGAAGCCAGATTTAGGATGTAGTTGCTTTCTGATTGAAGCTGATCTGCGAGTTTGCTACCCCAGAATTGATAGAGTGATTTGAAACCCGGACCTTGCAGCTTGCCCTGCATCTCCAACCGATAAGGGGTAACCCCATCCAAAGGCCGTAACATGCCATAAAAACCGGATAAAATACGTAAATGCTGTTGAAGATACGCCAGTTCCTCATCTTGAAAAACACCCGGAGCCATATATTGATACTGAATGCCCTCATAGGCATAGATGGCTGGTGTCAGATTTGCTTTAATATTCATATTCCGAATCCGCTCCACGTTCTGTTCGGCGATTGCATCGTTACACTTCCACATCGCTTTGAGTTCGTCATAGGATAACTTTTGAAGCAGACTCAATAACTGTTCCGACTCGTTTATAAACTGTGGCATCTGCGCGATAGCCATAAGATCGGTATCAATCTTCATCTTTTTAGCTGGTGATATGATAATTCTCATCGTGCTGATCCATCCTTAATCTACCGTTGTTTTTGTCGTTATCCATTGTACAGGATTGGACAGGTGAATCCAATGCCAAGGCTTAACTAAATCCCTCATGGTACCTTTGAAAAGACTTAAAATGAACAAGTCAGCCCACGATTGGACCGGCTTGTTCATTAGAATTCAACACATTAAATTGGTGAGAAAGCAAGGGATGCATTTCAAACCGCTATTAGGGAGATACGCTCCCCCCGCCGCTATTTTGCTCAGTTTTTGTAGTCGGCAATTGAATCATTGGCGTATTTGACCCACTTACATATGGAAGGGCTCCATCCCATTTCTTAATGGTTTCATATTCAACGAGTTGACTCGATAATGATTGTTGAAGCTCTTTGTTTGCTTTAGCTTGACCTTCTGCTTCGATCAATAGTTTGTCTGCATTACCTTGCGCTTCCACCCGCTTGCGATCTGCTTCTTTCTTGGCGATCTCCAGTTCAGTCGTTTTACGTTCCAGTTCTTGAGAAGCTTCAACACGCTTATCGATTGCTTCCTGAGTCTTGGCGTCAGGTTGAGGAACACCTACAGTAACGTTGGATACAATAAAGCCTAATTCTTTAACGTCATCAGAAAAACGTTGTTGCACGTCTACTCCTGCTTCGGATGACTTTTCACCATACACATCAATGACTGTAAATTTGGAAATCCCCTTACGAGCTGCGTCACGGAAACGTGTTTTGAGATATGTATCCTCAATTTCTTGAATGCTAATTGGCCCAAATGTATTAAAGATAGAAGATACTTTACTTGGTTCTACTTGGTAGTTGTAAGCAAAATCGATTGTGATGTTTTTCCCGTCAGAAGTAGCAATCTGAATATCTCTGTATTCCACCGTTTGAATTCGGATAGGATATTTCGTCACTTTATCAAACGCTCCAACGAGTTTCCACCCTTGACTCAGTGTGCTATCTTTTACGCCTCCATTTGGTGAATATACGACCCCAACATATCCATTAGGAATTCGTGTTAAAAAGAAGGTCACCATTAGCACTCCCACTATAATAACTAATGCAACCGCAATTGCCCCTACCCTAAACGTCTTTGAATTTTTCATCACCATTCTCCTCTTGTTTGAATTTATTGTATTTCTTCAAAATTCTACTACCTATTTTATTGAATAACGGGAACATTAATGACCATAGAATAAATGCTAGGATAAAAATTAAAATGATTCCCCCAATAAATGGCATATCCGTCCTCCCCTCTATGGATGTAACCGAGTACAAATTTATAAATGGTAACTAATTATATCCTTCTTTATATATACTTTGTAAATTCGTATTAGGTTTCAAGGATATTCATCGCTTGAAGTACTATTAGGTTAAGTAGTGAAGAAAATGGTGAGTCAGTGACGTCCTATATCCGCTTATTCCGATAAAAGAAAGTGATCATCAATTCATCTGGGTATTATGGATCAGGAGTTGTATCCATTGCTCTTCTCTGTAGATGTACACATATTCTAAATAAACTGCCCTACTGTCACAAAAAAAGAGCCATCAAAATGTTTAATGGCATCTTCGAATGAGTAATGATACGAACCAAAATTAAAACTATAAATTTATATCACAGGTTACCATCTTATGAGCTAAAACTCACTTTTAGATGATTTAAACCTTTCTAAGTCATAGTATGGATTTGAAATATGATCTCCAACCTCCATAATCGTCTCTTTAATCTCGTTTAAAATTATCAAATCTATATTATCTTCTTTACTTATAGACTCTTTAATTTTAATAAAACAATTCTTCAAACCAAGGTTAACAACAATAGAGAGTATGATATCTACATCTTCGTAGGAATTAGTATTCCATAACTTCCTCATTAAGACATCTATCTCATTTCTAGTTTTATCCTCTAAAAGCTCATAAGTCATGATTTGTCGATCTGTTAATTCGGACAGGATTAACAAAAAAACTTTTTTATCAAGAATCTTATTTTCAAAATCTTTTAAAGCATTCCTGAACAAAGACAGTAAAACTTCTGTAGGTAACCTATCCGCTAATTTCTCAATATCTCCAATATTCATTTAATCATTTCCCTTTTGTCTATATATGAATATAATTGAAAGATTGATTTTTTTCCAAGTTCCATGCGATTTTTTAAAAAAAGAACACCACTCTCAAGGTCAGATAATTGGGTACTTGTCCTCTGTATGTATTTTCAGAATGACTTGTTTCCATTGCTACAGAATATACAAATCAAAATCAAACTCTGCGTTCAAATCATAGGCTATACCAATTGCCTTTTTCTCAATAGTAATCGCAGGGGTCTCATTATGCATAATCCTAATCGAGAAGCTAAACCGAAAATTCAAATTATTCTTCATTCTCAAGGTTTTCAACTTTTCTATATGTGGCTCCAAAAGATTGAGTATGTGATTCAATTGCTGATTGATATCAAAAGATTCCTGATAGTCCGTCTCCAAAAACCAACAGGTTTCCTTTCGATACAAATCTCTATCATCAATCTTTTCTCCTTTTATATAGGTTCCAGATGGTTCAATTCCAATCTGTTCTGTGATTAACTTCGGTTCGAAATGATCTCCTGTAATGATAAATTCAGCCATAATATTCGTTTTGTCCATATATGATCCTCCTAACTTTATTCATATATCAAAAACCTGAACTGCAAGAGTACTACCTTCTTTATTGATCCATTTTATTATCATATTTGAACATCTTACTTATCTTTAAATTTAAATTAGCGAATTTTAAATGACCACATTTTGTCCCTCGACATATTCCCCCATGTAGTAAAAGCAACTGGTGAGTCTTCAGATATGTATTGGTTGAACAATAGACTTAAATTAAATGAATAGGAAGTCCCCAAAATATCCAAGTAAAAAGTAATATCCGATTTAATGTTGACTGTTCTCCAGTCCGATTTATCTATTAAGAAGATTTCTTCCCCTACACCAGGTAATTCAACGGAGATATACATATTTCCACCCTCCTCAAACTTCTTAGTTATTGAGCCTGACAGAGGATCTCTTGTTAGTTCTTTATTAATTGAAACGATGTGTAGATACTTACCTTGATTTAGAGATTGGTAGCTTATTGCATCTCCTTCTTTTAAATTTGTGCATGACTGACTTTCGAACTGTTCTGTTTGAGTACTCTCTGTAGACTTTTGAGGGCTATTGACGGTAACTAAGCACACATTACCTTTTAGTTCAACAGATTTTACATGCCTGCTAGTTTCTACGGGAACCGGATCTTTCATCATAAAAAACACCAGAATGATTACTGTAATCAATAATAAACCTATAAATAATCCTTTTCTCAAATATGACCCTCCTTCTATTTAGCAACGTACCATTTACCCTCTTTCCATCTTGGCCCCGGATGCAGTTGCTTTCAGATTAAAGATGATCTAAGAGTTTGCTACCCCAAGATTGATAAAGCGAGCTGAAACCCGGACCTTGCAACTTATCCTTGCATATCCAACACATAAGGCCTAACCCATCCAAAGGACGTAATATTCCATAAAACCGGATAATATCGGACATACCATTGAAGAATTATGGATCAGGCCATAGTTGTACCCATTTCGTTTCTCTGTAGGTGTAGACATATTCCTGTGGGTTATCCTCCAATTTGACGACTACAGGATACTGTGGCATTTTACTTCGACGAGCGGTGATGCTAATAATCTCATGTTCATCCATACCCTTTTCAACGATTAAATACGTTCTTAAACCATCTTCAAGATCCTTCATATCATTCTTATAGGAGCCATACCATGTGACTGAAGCTACAACTATTAGTGCAATTACAATCAATACTCCCTTTAGAAATTTCATTTTATTCACCTCACTTTAGCCTGTAGTTTGTAATTCTATTAATATTTCCGCTTATTATCACCATCATTTGGTAACCACTATCTTTTCCGATTTTCCTTCCCAATCCATCTGAACTATAAATTCATCCTCATCCAAAAATGGGGACATCCCTTCAGCTTTTCCTCTGATTACAGTATTAAAAGGAACTTCCCCTGTAGAATGAATATTTTTGCTCATAAATTTGGTTTTAACTTTTTTAATTACTGAAGGATTATCTCCTAAGTACCTAATTTCATATTCATAACTTGCTACAGAGCTATTACTTTGAACGGTACATGAGACACTCCAATTCTCACTCTCTCCTGTATATGAAGTGACTTTGTTTGAACAAGCGGATGCTGTCAATAGAAGAAAAAAAAGCAAAAAAAACGATACTCTCTTCATAATAAATCCTCCTTTATAGTCAAGATATAGCAAATACTAAATTAGCAAAATAAGAGATCATAATAAATTACATCTAGAGAAAATGAAGAATTATTTTGAATTTCAAGAAGATTATGGTCACCATTTTTGCAGTAGCTCTCATCTTTTCAAATATTAATCCTGTTATGGCAACACAGGACGAACCAGACTTTGACACAAGCAAATATACTATTGTAAAAAAGACTGTCGCATTTGTATGACAATCTGCCAAAGTGATCTATAACACTCCGTTCAAGCCACCGAATAACCGCCCTAGAACATCAAAATATATGATGATGAAAGACATTATTATAGATATTGGTAGTATAATCAAAAATTTAAGTCTTTTCGTAGGAACAATAAATAATAAAATAATGACCATGATTAGATATATTCCCATAAGTATTGGGATCAAGTAGTAATGAGTTTGCTCGGGCAAGTAAGCATCGCGCAATTGATACCCTTCGGACAGTAGAGCTGTGATTGGAAGGGATAACACTAGACTAGATACAGTTCCATTGCCTCGGGCATACCACATCACATAAGCACACACCGGAGATACTACTGCACACATCCCCCAAAAAATAATTTCTTTCATTGGAACGAAATGTAGAAAAAACACGGTGTATAGATAATAAACAGTTAGTAGCGACACAAAAAAGAAGAATACCTTAACTGCTGCTAGTTTAGGAGAATAACTAATAACCGATATGAGTGTGGCAACAAAAATCCAAATACCTAGACGCCCACCAATATCGTCAAATATGGGGTTAATCCCCTGAGCATCCACAAGCTTTGCCGCTAAACCTAAAATCACTCCGATCGTTATCGCACTTACAATTGAAAGGACATTTTGTTTTGTAGTGGATTGGTTTTCAGCTCTAATTTGACTTAACTCTTTATGTATCCCCACTTCAACCCTCCAACTTCCATAATTCCTATATTCTAACACAACCGATCCAGCCTGTAGAATCTGTTCGATCTGTTCCTCCGATAAATTTCATTGTTATTCTTCTAAAATGGTTCTATGTATCCACTCATAACCGACCCTGGTCCTTACCGAACAGAAATCCCCACTTTGTCGCATGGGTCCTTATATCTAAATCACTATATCCACTCGTCAATCTTCTATTACCTGAAGTTAGGTCGTTATTCTCATTATCTCAATGCGCCATTTTGCTATGATTATTATTACTTTGACCGTAAATCTATTCCACCAATATCATATCAGGCCATATTATTTTCAGATAACAACTAGGTGGGTTGATGAACTTATTTAATTTTATTTTAGAGAGAAAGGGTGTCTCATCCTATGTTTATTGTTCAATTACTGCTCGCTATCGCACTTCTGGGTAGCTCAGGTAGCTCAAATCATGCCACTTCTACACAACTAGAAATCAATCAAATACAGCCTATGGATGCTTCTTCTGGACAAGTCATGGAAACCGGTTTAGAACCTTTCCGGTCCGAACGCAATTATAATGGATGGGAGCCAGAACTAGATCAATTCGAGCAGGCCGCCAGCAGTCTTCAGAACAGGCTATTTGAAAGTGTTGTGTCACCGATCCTATCCAAACCTGGCGATACAGGAATATTTGATTATGGCGGGAATCTGAAATTACTAAAGTCTGTGCCTCTGAATACACGTTTTGAACGTGGCCCACTAACCATTCATATTGTTCATGCCCAATTATTAGAGGCTAGTGACATTCCTGAGGATTCACAGAAAAACATTTCCATTCTAAATCGAGAAGATATCGGTTCCAAGATCACTTATATCAATATCCTCTACACTGTGGAAAATACAACCGATCAGAATATCGGTTTTTACGGCTTAAACTCCATTCATCCAAACACGGGAAAGCCGATCTCCGCAGATCGCAATTTTATGAGAAAATCATATGTCTATAATCAGTATGATGGCGTAGTTATTGATAATACGAATTACGGTTTGGTATATACCGATGACCCTGATAAGTTGGAATCCATTGAACTTGTATTCAACAAAGTCTATGACTACGATACTGGAAAAACCATTGTAGAGCCCACTTTGTTGAAAATTCCTTTTGCTGTTCAAGAGTAGTGTAAACACAGCTCCATCGCACATTATGACAAAACTACTACTCTAAAAACCACCCTAATTCATTGAACTGCACCTCCAATTGGTAATTGTGTCTAACAATTGGGGTGCAGTTCATTCATTTGGAGTGGTTTTTTGTTTATATATCCATGGTATCCAATCGCTTTTCGTATGCAATGCTGCTACGTCCAACCGATTGCTGGAGACTCATTATTGATATGCCTGATCGAGGATCTAAATCATCTCAATTGAAGCTGACAAAAAATAACTTCAACATTATAATTGTTACATATTATCCAAAAGCAGTGATGACCAGGAGGACAAGATGCAATTTCAACCAGTGTATCATGATGGGGAACTATTTTTACCCAAAATCGAATTAAATATGGCATGTAACCAATCGATTGGCATTATAACAGACTTGAAGCGAAAACAGATTTTAATGAATCAACTGCAGGATCGTTCCCAATATTACATACTTCGAGCTCAACAAAACGAGTATACACAATTAACGGTGGAAGAATTAATCACTTTTTTAATCAACGTAACAGAGCGGAATGATCGTGTCACTATGTTATTGGATTATTTCGCTTTGAAAGAAGAACAGAAGGTAAAAATCAAGCATCTAAGCCCATCAAAAAGAATGTATGTGACGTTGCTGCGCGTTTATTTTGCACATCAGCCTACACTGGTACTGGAGGAGCCCTATTTTTATTTGGAAGAACAAGATCGTCGCCAGTTTAAACGGATTTTAGATGATCTTTCGAAACAAATACAGATTTTAATTTTAACTTCTAATTTAGAGGATGCTATGATTTCCTGTGATTCAATTTATCGTCTGAATGAATCCGGATTTCATCTGTTGGATATTCGTGATTCAGAAGAGGACAAGCAAACAGTGCAGGAACAAGATCGAGCCAATATAACCCTGCAGAAGATTTATACGAAAAAAAATGACAAAGTGATTTTATTTAATCCGCCTGAAATTGATTACATAGAAAGTATGGATGGTTCAGTTCTTGTCCATGTAGGTGGAGAAAGTTTTATCTGTGCGCTGACGCTGACCGAGCTCGAGCAGAAATTGTTTAACTTCGGATTTTTTAGATGTCATCGATCCTATATTGTTAATCTACAGAAGGTAAGAGAGATTATTACATGGACGAAAAATAGCTACAGCTTGCGATTAAATACAGGACAAGATGCGATTGTTCCGTTATCTCGTTCAAAATTACAAGAATTAAAAACACATCTTAACATTTGATTTCCAGGGAAATATCGATTCAATCCAGCAACTAATGGTACCGTTCAGCCGTTGACAGCTACATTTCGGCGGATTTCGATGGTTGGAGGCATGTAATCTTTATATGCTTAAGTCATCAACTCCAAGGAAGTGATATGCATGGATGTTATCCGAGTAGAACGTATTCGAAAGAGATTTGAAAATAAGAATGCATTATCAGAAGTATCTTTTTCAATTCCAAAAGGTGAAATTTTAGGTTTTCTAGGTCCAAGTGGTTCTGGAAAAACAACTTTAATTAAGATTTTAACTGCGCAATTAAATCCGACAAGTGGACAGGCAACTGTATTTAACCAGCCAGTGGCGATGATGCATCAGTCTGCACAGAAGATGCGCTTTGGTATTTTGTCAGATAACAGTGGTCTATATGAAAGATTATCGATAGATGAAAATCTAGAGTTGTATCGCCAATTATATGACCTTCCTAAAACTTCGATCGATACAGTATTGCAGTTTGTAAACTTAAGCGAAGAACGCAAAAAGAAAGTCATCCACTTATCGAAAGGGATGCGTCAGCGTGTTATGCTGGCATGCGCAATTATCCATGAGCCGGAATTATTATTTTTAGATGAACCTACTTCAGCTTTGGATCCGGTAAACTCCACACATATTTATAAAGGGCTACGCTACTTAAATGAGAAAGGGACAACAATTTTTCTAACGACACACGATATGTCAGAAGCAGAATTGTTATGTGACCGTGTAGCGATTTTGTATCAAGGAGAAATCCAAGCTATTGGCTCGCCTAAGGCGCTTAGAAAACAGCATCGGGAAAACGTCGTTTGTGTAGAATTGGTAAACGGGGAAACCTACGAGCTCCCGATGAATGAAGGAACGGCTGAGCAAATTGCCGATTGGATGAAGCGAGGCTTAATCGAGCGATTGGAATCGAAAGAGCCAAGTTTAGGCGATATCTTTATTAAAGTGACAGGAGGTGAACTGTTATGAGTATCTCGTTAAAACGTGCGCGAGCAATATTTGTAAAGGACTACAAAGAGTTTTCACGCAATTATGGCATTTCCATCATGTTGCTTGTTCCGATTCTATTCGCATTTCTTTTTCGCACTGCAGGCCCTTCTTTCCCCGGGGCAATAGGTTTTCTTCTAAATATTTCGTTTGTGCTCTTAACCTCTTTCGCACAAGCATGTTTGATCGCGGAAGAAAAGGAACGTAACACCTTACGATCATTAATGATGACTCCAGCCACAACGATGGATGTATTAGTTGGTAAAAGCACCTTAGTCTTTGTCATGTCTGCTATTGTTCTGGCTATTGCTACGTATATATTAGGCTATGAGCCACCTAGTATATGGGCATTTGCAATTGCAATCATTCTTTCAATAATTCTATACACAGCAGTAGGAACGATATGTGGTTTATTCTCTAAAACGGTCCTTGAAGCTTCATTAGCAATCATTCCTGCAGCAATGGTATTTTCTGCTCCTCCTGTTGCAACAATCTTGTTTGGAGATTTCCCGATTTTTAAAATGCTGGATTATACACCAAGCATTCAACTTGTGGCTTTGCTAAATATACCCCATACAGGCTTTACAATTGGAGACCTCTTAAAACCTCTCCTCATTATTTTGATATGGACGGTTGTATTAACGATTGTGTCTGTTATTTTGTATCAACGGCGGTTAAAGGATGAGTAGCCACTCCTCGCCTACACAACCAAAATATAAAACAAACCCCGGTACACGTCTGCATTCAGCAGCGTACGGCCGAGGTTCACCATTATCATTTCAATTATTAAACTACATATCTCTACTTAAACTCATCTTGTAAAATCATGCTGCCCAATAGTCAGCAGCGTCGGCCTGCTCTTACTCCACACTGAAGTGGCAATCTTCGGATTGTAATAATACAGCGCTCCGTTCGTCGGATCAGCGCCATTCAATGCCTTACGAGCAGCCCTGTAAGAAGTCTGGGTTGGCTTGGTATTAAACTGCCCATCATCTATAGCCGTGAATTGCCCTTTCTGGAAAATAACCTTCGAAATAGACGACGGGAATTCACTCGAATGTACCCGATTCAACACAACCGCTCCTACAGCGACTTGCCCTTCAAAAGACTCCCCGCGCGCTTCACCGTGGATCAGCTTCGCCAACTGGCGCAGCGTCTCGCCCTCGGCTTTGGCCTTTTTGTTCAGCCTATTCAGCGTCGCTGGACCAGCAACACCGTCTGCACTCAGTCCCTGCGCCTGCTGGAACTTGCGGACAGCACCTTTGGTGATGGTACCGTAATATCCAGTCATTCCGGCGTCAAAGTACCCCAGATCGCTTAATTGCTCCTGCAATTGCAGCACATGCTCGCTACGAACGCCCTGTTCCAACTTCTGTGCTCCCGCAGAAGGAGCTGCCACGGTCAAGCCCAGAGTCAATGCGCAGGCACCGAGAAGCATACTGACCCGCCCTGCTCTTTTGCCAGCCATGTTACCCTTCCCATGAGTGACTTTCCGACTGACAGTGATGGGCTCCATGGTGTCAGCAATCGTTAACAGATCCAACTCCTCATACGTGCTATCAACTGTAGTACGTTCATTACTGTTCATATGGCTAACCACCTTCATCTCTTTCATCTCTTTCACGCTATCTAATTCAATTATCATATTCTTTTCATTCATTTCATTCGGTTGATCCATTCCAATATTGTTCTTCATCATTCCATTAACCTCCACTTTTCTGAATCCAGATCCCACTTCTTTCCCCTGAATCCTCATGGCTTTACATCCCGAGTGTCATTATAGGATATAGGAAAAATGAAGTCTATCGGACCGATGACGCAGTGAAAAAACGACGCTGAACATAACAAAAAGAGGCATGAGCCCATGGTCACACCATGGTCATACCCCTTCTTGTATCAACCTTATACCGCTTGTCCAACCCGTTATTTCCGTAGGCAGGCAGACCCGTACAAAAGTTGCGTTGTATTTATTGACAATTACTCGGCCAGTTCCTGGCCCTTCGTTTCCCGGCCCCAGAACAGTACAGCTGCTGCGCCAATAAGGATTGTCACGAAGAAAATCGTGAAAATCAGGCTGATCGCAACTTCACGTTGAACCAGCATACCGACCATTAATGGAGCCAGTACGCCACCGATTCGGCCAACCGATGTGGCAAGGCCAACACCTGTCGAACGAACGGAAGTCGGATACAATTCTGGGCTGTAGGCGTACAGACCACCCCAGGCTCCCAGATTGAAGAAGGAAAGACAGATTCCTGCGGTCAGGATCGTAGCTTCCGTTGTAGCCAATCCGAACGCAATCGCACTAAATGCAGTCAAGGTAAGATACACAACCAGTACGAACTTGCGACCGTAACGTTCAATAAAGTAAGCAGCGGTGAAGTAACCTGGCAACTGTGCAATCGTCATGATCAGCACGTATTGGAAGCTTTTAACCAACGTGAATCCTTTTGCCATTACAACCGAAGGCAACCACAGGAACATTCCATAATAAGAGAAAATGACGGTAAACCACAAAATCCAGAGCATCAACGTTGTACGGCGATGTGGTGCTGACCAGACGGTAGCCACTTTCTCGCGGAACGTGATTTTATGAAGCTTGGTATGATTCTTGTACCGCGGCGGGTCCTGAATCGCACGACGCAGATACAGTGCGTAGAACGCCGGAAGCGCACCAATGGCAAAGGCAATTCTCCATCCGTACTCCGGGATGACAAAGTTCGCAATGAGTGCTGATACAATCCAGCCCCCTGCCCAGAAACTTTCCAATAATACAACCGCACGTCCCCGTTCCGCTGTAGGCATCGACTCCGATACCAGTGTGGATGCCACGGGCAACTCGCCGCCAAGTCCAATACCAGCAACCAGACGCAGTGCACACAATACGGCGAATCCAGTCGCCAATGCAGACAGACCGCTTGCAATCGTAAAGATTAGCAAGGTCCACATCAGAATGGCCTTCCGTCCAAAACGGTCCGCAAGTGCACCTGCAAGCAAAGCTCCTAGCGCCATACCGATCGAGTTAATACTCGTAAGCACGCCAACTTGTCCGGGACTGAGACTCCATTCCTTGGCGAGTGCAGCCACGATAAAGGAGATCATACCCACTTCCATCGCATCAAACAGCCAGCTCATGCCGGCACTGAACAGCAGCTTGCGCTGCTTGGGATTCCGCAACACTTCCAGTTTGCTCATCACTTATAGCTCCCTTGATCTCTATGTAGTCATTCTGACACTAAATCATTATTATGCAGAATGCTCCAGAAATCAATGCAAAATAAGCTTTTCCTTCCGATTTCTGCGATACCTTACCCCTTGAGTGAACCCGCTGTCAGACCTGCAACAAAGTAACGCTGGAGCAGAAGGAACAACGCGATCATCGGAATGGCGGTTACCAGCACACCCGTAAGCATCATCGGATAGTTCGTCACGTATTCTCCGCGGAACTGCATAAGCGCGAGCGGTAACGTTAGCTTGGACTTACTGCTGAGCATCAGCATCGGAATAAGTAAGTCATTCCAGACCATGACGAGCAGGAACGTAGCCGTTGCCGCCAGCGAAGGTGCAGCCAGTGGCAGTGCAATCCGCGTATAGAGTCTCCATTCACTTGCTCCATCCATACTGCCCGCTTCCAGAATCTCCGAATTGAGCATGCGCATGAAACCAGTCAGCATAAATACTGAGACAGGCATCAGCATAGCCGCGGATACGACAATCAATCCCGTGAGACTGTCCGACCAGCCGAGGGTACGCGTAAGGGAATAGATCGGCAGCATACTCACCTGGGATGGAACGATCAACCCTGCTACGAACAGAGCAAATACAATTTTGCCTACACTGCCGCCCCAGCGGACAATGGCGTAAGCAATCATGCTACTCAGCAACAACTCAATGGCAACCGTACCAAGCGTCACGACCAGACTGTTCCCGAAATATTGCCACATCGGCTGATTGCGGAACATGCCAGTGATGTTATCCCACGTAAACGGGTCCGGCCAGCTGAATGGACTGGTGAAGAAATTGCTGCTTGTTTTGAACGAGGATACAAACACAAAGTACAGCGGCACCAGAATCAGCAGCGCGTACACCAATAAGATCAGGCGATTGAACCATTTTAAAAACATGTGAACTCCCTTCTGCCTCGATTGCAGGATGAATGCTCCAACATCAACCTCAATAACTTACCCGGTCGGCACGTAGTGCCTTGAACTGCAACAGCGTCAAGAGCGCGAGCAACACCAGGAAGATCATGGAACCGGCAGAAGCCAGACCAAATGAATAGCTGCCAAAGGCGGTATGATAGATATATGTTGTCAAAATTTCAGTTGCGTAGTTCGGGCCTCCGTCCGTCATGGTGAAAATGAGGTCAAATGCCTTGAACGACTGAATGGTCGTGTAGGCCACAACAATCGTTGCCGAAGGTGCCAGCAGTGGCCAAGTCACGGTACGGAATACCTGCCATTTGCTGCCGCCGTCCATACGAGCCGCTTCATACAGTTCTGCCGGAATACCTTGCAGACCTGCGATGAATACAATCATCATCTGTCCGGCATGGGCCCATACCTGTACCGCAGCGATGGAATAGATGGCGATTTTGGGATCTCCAATCCAGTTACGAGCAATGCTGCTCATCCCAGCTTCATTCAGTCCATAGTTGATCAATCCAATGGATGGATCATACATAAATGCCCAGATCAGTCCAACCGATACGGAGGACAGAATCGCAGGCAGGAAATACAATGCCCGAAGCACAATGCGTGTCTTGGTATTACGTACCAAGAGCAGAGCCAGGACAAGTGAAATAAAGGTTTGTGCAATAACAACCGTTAACATGAACTCCACGTTGTTGCCAAAGGCTTTGCGGAATACGATGCTGCTGAGACTGTCCTTGTAATTATCCAGCCCTACAAATGCATACGACGGGGATACCCCATCCCAGTCCGTAAAGGAATAGAACAGCCCCGTCAATGTAGGAAATACGAACAATCCAACGTACAGCAGCAACCCAGGGATCAGAAACAGGGATAGCTGAAGACGGTTTTTCATCGTTTATTTCCCGATATGCTGATCAATGATCGCTTGTGCCTGCTGTGCTGCTTCTTCTGGAGAAGTGCCGCTCAGTACAGCCTGGATGGAGTTGGTTACTGCTTTTTGATTATCTCCGTTCAGGATGGTGAACCGTGGCTGGAACACGGTCTTTTTGGTTGCCCATTCTCCGGCTACCTGAAGCTCAGGCGTATCGTACTTCACATCATTCACCGTTACATTTTGTCCCGTTTGGTTGGCATAGTCACTCGCTACATCGGGATTGCTAAGGAATTCGAGGAACTTCTTCGCTTCTTCCGGATGTTTCGACTTGCTGTTCACCGCGAGCATGAACGTAGTAGTATGCACTCCTTCATACTTCGCTTGATCTGCACTTACCGTAATTGGTGCAAGCAGTTTTTGCTCCAGGTTCGGATTCTGCTGCTTGTTCTGAGCCAATTGATATGATCCGCTCGCCAGCATCGCTGCTTTCTCTTGAATAAACAGCGCGCCAGCCGCAGGGTCTTTCGTACCCAGTGCATCCTGCTGGAAGTAACCTTTATCGTTCAGTTCCTTGATTTGAGTCAACGTTTTCACCCAAAACTCATCCGTCAGTTTGGCTTCGCCCGCTTCCACTTTGGTAAAAATGTCGTCACTCGGTGCATTGTTCATCACCATTGTATTCATGAATTGCCCTGGGCCAATGTCCGCTCCGGCAAAGGCAATCGGAATGATGCCATTGTCTTTCAGCTTCTGGCAAAGTGCCAGAAAGCCTTCCCAATCGGTTGGTGGCGTCAAGCCGTATTGTTCAAACAGTTTTACGTTATAAATTGGATCGTTATATACGAGTTGATACGGGATCGCATATTGCTTGCCATCGTGCTGTCCTGATTCAATCAGCTTCGAATTGTAGGCCGACAAGAACGAGGATCCAGTCAGATCCGTGAACAATCCGGCTTTGGTAAAGGCTTCAAACTGTGCACCCGGGAAGGAAGCAAATACATCTCCTACCGAACCGTCACTGATTTTAGATTGTACGGTGGACTGGTATTGATCGGAGGGCAGTGTCTGCATCTCCACGTTGATGTTCGGGTTTTCTTTTTCAAATGCGTCAATAGTCTTGTTGAGTGCTTCGGAATCTTCTCCACGCCAGTGCATGAAGCTGATCGTAACTTTACCTGAACCCGAGGAGCCGTTCTCTCCAGATGACGCGTTATCCCCACCGCCGCAAGCTGACAGCAGGATGGACATCACCAGCATACTGACAAGCGGCAGGATCAATTTTTTATTTTTTTTCATGAAAGACGACCTCCTGAGGATGATTAATGTAAGTTGCACGAAAGTTTTTACACGGGGCACTCCGAGTGCAGTACCATCTTCCGATCGCTGTTATCCCCGGATTTTTTGAATCATTTTTCTCAATGGTTAAAATCCGGGGATAAAGGCAAGATGATGCTTACGAAGTAGCTTTCTTTCAGAAAGCTTTTAGCTTCGCTTCTTCAGATCGGTTCTGTCCTCTCCGTTAAAGTGTAAAAAAAGGGGCACTTACTTAGTTAGTAGTAACTTGATGCTGCTTCTGTCTTGTTTTCCATTTCTCGCGAATGATGGGCATCACGGTCCGTCCGAAGATTTCGGCTTCTTCCAGATGCGGGTAACCGGACAGAATGAAAGTCGTAACGCCGAGATCTCCATATTCCATCAAACGCTCTGCGACCTGTTCGGCTGTACCTACAATGAGTATCGCACCGCCGGAACGCACAACGGACAAGCCTGTCCACAGGTTGGGACCTACGACAAACTGCTGCTTCTCGGACAGTTCCCGTAGCTCGTTCTGTCTGCGTTGGTTGGTTGCATCCGTCTTGGCAAAAGCGGCTTTGGCTTTCTCGATCGCTTCTGGTGGTACTTTGCTAATAATCTCCCAAGCTGCTGCCCATGCTTCTTCTTCGGTATCCCGAATGAGTACCTGAGCACGCATGCCATAACGGAGCTGACGATCTTGTCCCGTTTCCTCTTTCACCTGCTGACGGATGACCTCAATCTCTTCGATCTGCTCCTGAATCCAGTCATGGGGTTCACCCCACATGAGGAACGTATCCGCATGTTCAACAGCGACCTTTTTCGCAATCGGTGAACTTCCTCCTAGATAGAACGGTGGATGTGGATTTTGCACCGTCTCCGGCATGCCTACCGGTCCTTTGAAATTGTAATACTGGCCGTTGAATTCAGGATTGGGATCACTGGGTGCATCTGCGCCAGATTTTGAACCACTTCCTGCAAACTCCGTCAAATTCAGTCCCGTCGATTGGGTCCATGAACGCTTCATGACCTCCATGTACTCGCTCGCTCGTACATACCGTTCATCATGCGCATGTGCCAGTGGATCGCCGAGCTCCTCCAAATCGCGAACAGAACTGCCTGTCACCACATTGATCATGGCGCGACCACCAGAGAGCTGATCCAGTGCGGCTCCCATTCGTGCAGCGAGTACAGGTGTAACCAATCCCGGGCGAATGGCGACAAGGGGACGCAATGTCTTCGTGTGACTCATCACAGCCGAGCCAACCACCCACGCATCCAGACAGGCTCCCCCTGTCGGAATCAGTACAAATTCGAATCCTGCCTTCTCCGCCGTCTGTGCCACATCGACCAGATAATCCAAACTTGGCTCCCGCTCCGGGGCAACCCCTACATACTTACCATCCCCTGCTGTAGGCAAAAACCATCCAAACTTCATTTCTTCCTGTTCGCTCACAAAAGTCAATCCCTTCTATGAATAAATAAAGTCTCATGTTAAAAATAAGATCATTGTTCTGCCACTTGGCCGTTCCGGTTACGAATCGTTCTTACGATCACTGTTATCTCCAGATTTTTTGATCCCCTTTTCTAAGGGGAAATCCGGAGATAAAGGTGAACACTACGTTTCTTCAGAATCGATTTCGTCCCCTCCACTACGTTTGCACTGGTTGAAATTGATTTTTAAAGTGTGCCTAATTTCTAATTCATTTTCATAGTAAACATCCAAATGCCGATTAATTAACTTGGTTTAATAGGTATGGACATCATATCAATTGATTTGTCTGTGAGCAATGTCATTTCGCGGCAATTTTATTTTGTCATTTTGTGGTCTTTTCTCAGATTTAGGTCTTCCTGATCTTGAATATATATAAAACCCACCTGTATAATAGGTTTAAATACGTGTTCAAAAAGTCTGGTTTTCAGTACCGAGAAGATCGAATGAAGCTAGAAATGGAGTAGCGGAGCGTAGGAAAACTACGTGAGCAACCACAATGTTTCCAAAGGAAACATACTTCGTAAGCCTCCCGCTTATTTCGGCTGAATTTCAGCTTCGATGTTGATAATGCCACTAGGCATGATTCGTAATCAAAAGTGGACTTTTTGAACTACATCTGTAAGCCAAACTTTTGGAATGTACAAACGATACTTATACAATAAAGAGGTGTTCCTGATGACCGAGAGCATGAAGGAGGACCACCATGAGTTTTTGGATATTATTTTCTTCACTCCATCTGAATTCGAGAAAGCTGGTGGCGCCTGGCCGATCCGCATCGGCCGTAATATAGCCAAGACCAACTATCATATTGGCCCGCGCACTACACCTTATTATTATTTGCTATTTGTGCTGGAGGGGGAAGGTACATTCATACAGAACGGACAGCGTCACGCCCTTCGTGCCAGGGATGCGTTCTGTCTGTTTCCACATGTTACCCATGAGTACTGGACGGACCCCGAGGATACGTTGCAGAAAATATTTATTGCCTTTGATGGTGCACATGCAGCCGAACTGCTTTCCCGAATTGGACTTACACCCGACTCACCATACCGTTCAGGTGTACTGACCCCGGAGACCGCAAGTGCCATGCGCGCATTTATGGAGGATGTTCGCAAACCGCAGGACGGAGCGAGCGATCTAGGACGACTAACCCGGTTTTTAACTCTATTCGACCGAATTGCCCGCTCCCCCGCAACCAAAGGATTGCAACCGGATTCAGCCACACCCTGGCTCCAGAAAGGCAAGGAATACATGGACATTCATTTTGCAGGCGGCATCTCCGTGGAAGGTGTGTCCGCTCATGCGGGTGTGGATCGAACCCATTTTGCCAAACAGTTCCGCAAAGCCTATGGTCTGTCCCCTGTGCAATATATCCAGCAATTGAAAATGACCCAAGCCAAACGTCTACTCGTGCAGACGCCGCTAAGCTTAACTGAAGTGGCTCATTCGGTAGGTTACCCGGACTTGTTCTCCTTCTCTAAAGCGTTCAAAAAGCAAGTTGGTCTGCCGCCCAATCGCTATCGCACAGCGGAGAGCACGAAAGAATGAGGGAGCGACCTTTCGCTCCCCAGCCTATAACTCAGTCTCGTGTACCCTGACTTGTGTACGATACCGCGTCTACTAAATTGCAATGAACGCCTAAGTGTCATATCCTGCACATCATAGTGCTGCAAAACCCATTACTATATAAATTGAACTAAACATTTACACGGGAACGGAGAGGACAGAAATAACCTGAAGAAGCGGAGCGTTCGCCTTTATCACCAGATTTTCTCCTTTGTAAAGCCGAATATAAAAAATCTGGGGATAACAGCGATCAGAAGGTTGTTCTGTCATCGGAGTGGCAAGTGTAAATTTTCTTTAGTTCAATTTATATAGATCCACCACCAAAAAGGCAAGCCCCATCTACCCGGGACTTGCCTTCTTTCTATACTATAGTCTTGACTGCACGTACCTGAAACCAGCAACTTTTTTACGCTGACCTAACACTATTCCTTCTCCTCATTCTTACGCGCAAGTGGAATACCGTTCTCCTTCGCATACCATGCTTCATAATGATGCACAGCCACACCTGCAAATGAAGAATGAGAGGAACCCAGATCAAACACCTTTGCCATCTCTTCATTCATATTGCTAACCGGTTTACGGAAAAAGGTCAGGTGATCCCCCTCGTGTGTATCCGCGAGTTCCGCTCCGATCCAGACTTTCTTGCCGAGTTCATCCGCTTCGTCCAGTTCTTCCTTGGACAAATCATACATCTGCTGCCCACTATCCCGGTATGCCATAATGGCTACCGCATCGAAATGTGAGATCACCCAGCGACTGAATGTACCCTCACTTTCAGCCGACTGACGGGCATCAAGCCAGAACGGGATCGCAGCGCTCATGTACAGTCCAGCATCCTCGCCGGCTTTTGTCCAGGCCTTCATGTTGTTCTGCCACTCTGCAATGACGCTGCTCTCCTCGTT
Organism: Paenibacillus sp. FSL K6-1122; assembly: GCF_037977015.1. Lineage (NCBI taxonomy): Bacteria > Bacillati > Bacillota > Bacilli > Caryophanales > Paenibacillaceae > Paenibacillus > Paenibacillus sp. FSL K6-1122. The sequence goes on from NZ_CP150272.1 coordinate 4,763,418, forward strand.
CTCCCAGCGCTTCAGCTGATACGGCTCCACATCCAGTTGAATACCTTGGAAGCGTTCATTCTTCGCCGAAGCCGCATTGTATGCTCGTACTCGCTCGATAAAAGCAAGTCCTTCATCCCTCTTCTCCTCATAGGCCCAGTCTGCATGACCGTTAAGTCCATGCACTTCAATCTCAGCCTGTCGGGCAGCCGCAATGAATTTACGGTATGTTGCGTCAGGCAGCTCATCCTGGATTTGCAGGAAGATGGTATCTACGCCCTGTTCTTTGGAGAAAGCAATAATCTCAGGCGTTTGTTCTGCAATAATGGACGCGTCCCACAGCCAGGTCGCTTTGTGTTCCTCTGCCGAGAACCATTTGAACATCCAGGACAGAAGCAGCAGGCACAACACCACAGCCAGAATGGCCCATTTCGCCATACCCACCAGTTTGCCCCGTTGCCTCATATATTTCCTCAGACGAGCAACGCTTCACTTGGCTCAAGCACAGGATGCTGTACCGAGTGACCAATCTTGTAAATATGCGGATGCGTGTATGAACGGAACGCATTACGTGTATCCAGAATCGGTACACCCATCTCCGCAATATCAAAGTAAGGCAAATCGCTGTGGTTGGTGATCAGCACGATGCAATCGTACTTCTTGAACTGCTCCAGATTGAACGCTTCGCTGTGTACGGTCTCCCCATGCTTGTCCTGGAAGGAATCCGCATGTGGATCGTAGTAGCTAACGTTAGCTCCACTTTCCTTGAACAGTTCATATACTTCCAGTCCTGGTGATTCACGCAGGTCGGCAATATTCGGCTTGTACGACATGCCGAGGAGCAGAATATTGGATTTACGTACGGATTTAGCGTATTCGTTCAGAATCGTTGACGTTTTGTTCAATACATAATATGGCATGTTGTCATTGGTGGATTGCGCCAGCTCAATGAATTTGCTATAGAAACGGAAGCCTTTGGCCTTCCATGACAGGTACATCGGATCAAGCGGGATGCAGTGTCCACCGATGCCTGGGCCTGGATAGAAAGGCATGAAACCAAATGGTTTCGTCGCCGCTGCGTCAATAACTTCCCAGATATCGATACCCATGCGGTCGCACATCATCGCCATTTCATTTACAAAGGCAATGTTCACGCTGCGGAATGTGTTCTCCAGCAGTTTGGACATCTCAGCCACTTTTGGCGAAGATACCGGTACTACGGTTTCTACATACTTGCTATATAATGCTGTTCCGAGTTTCAGGCAGGCTTCAGTCGTGCCCCCGATTACTTTCGGCGTATTAAATGTTGTGAAACGTCCGTTCGACGGGTCCACACGCTCAGGCGAGAAGCAGAGGAAATAGTCTTTACCTGCTTCTTGTCCGATTTTGTCCAGCTGCTGCTGGATCAGTTCTTCGGTTGTACCTGGATAAGTGGTACTTTCCAGCGTAATCAGCATGCCTGGTTTCATATGCAGTTTGATCTGATCTACAACGGTCTCGATGTAAGACGTATCCGGGTCCTGATTCTCACTAAGAGGTGTCGGTACGCAGATACTGAGGGCGTCGATCACACGCAGCATGCTGTAATCTGTCGTTGGCTGGAAACGACCGCTTTGCATTACTTTTTTCAACTCATCAGACGAAATATCGTGAATATAGGAATCTCCTTGATAGATACTTTCTACTTTGGACGCATCCAAATCAATTCCGATTACCGTGAAACCTTGATTGACCATTTCCACGGCAAGTGGAAGTCCTACGTAACCGAGCCCGACGACGCCGAGTACAGCTTCTTTATTTTCAATCGCATTCAGTAATGTGTGGAATTGTTGATTCTCCATGATATTCCCTCCGGGCAGTGTATTTGGTGGTGCTTAAAATCCATATAAATAGATGAGTGTCTGTGCTCTAAATGTTGCTCTAATCTATCTGATTCATAGTGTAAAAAAAGCTCTTACTTTGCACTTCACACAATCAGCTTATTCAAGCCGTCTTCTAATGCAGGCAGCGTCTGATTCGGGCATCCAGCTCTACAGGTGAGAACGGTTTGGTCATGTAATCATCGACTCCGCTGCGGAAACATTGACTAATCGTCTGCTCGACACGTTGTTCGGTCAACACGACAATTTTGGGTGGCTGCTCCATCTCCAGATTCTGAATATGATGGATGAACGGCAGACCATCGATGCCATACAAATTCAGTTCGGTGAGCACCAGATCTGGTGTGACTTTCTCGATCAACTCCAGTGCAGCCAGTCCATCAACGGCTTCATAGGTTTCGTATCCCTGCATCTTCAACCGCAATTGCAGGAATTCGCGTACCGTCGGATCGTTGTCCACAATCAAAATTCGTTCCGGCTCGTCCGCCGTATTGTCCAGCGTGTAGATATGAATTTCCGACGAATCTACGAGCTTCGAGGACTCAGCCATATGCTGAATAGTTGCCTTCGAAGGGCGCTCCCCTTCCGGGAAACTGGCCAGTGTAATCTGTGGATCAGCACCGGGTATAGTCTCTTGCAACTCATGTTTGATCCGAAGTCCTTCATAATGAACTTCATCCAGTGACAAACCTGGCAACAGGACGGCAATCGCTTGGGTAGCCCCATCCTTCCACACCTGGAAGGCAAACTCACTCGTTTGTTCCAGATGTGTCCTGACCTGCTGCTCAGGTTGAGAGTTTCCTGCACAATGGATGAACATTAAGCCGCATGTTTCGGCACCCGTTTCCTTCAATCCCTGTTCTACACTTCGGTACACATTAACGGCAGCCTCACGCTGCAATGTCGCCGTATTTGGCATGTTCTTTTCCACCCTTCTCCTCGATTATCTATATAAGTCCAAAAAATATTATTTACACTGACACTCCGATGACAGAACAGCCTTTCGATCGCTGTTATCCCCAGATTTTTTGATTCCTTTATACAAGGGGAAATCCGGGGATAAGCGTATGCTTTCGATGCAGCTTTCTTTCAGAAAGCTTTTAGGTGCACGCTTCGCTCTTCAGGCTTTTTCTGCCCTCTCCGTTATCGTGTAAATGTCTAGTTGGACATATAATTGCTTTGATTATTCTTTAATCAAGCGGCTTCGCTTGTTTTCTTCTCATCCTCGGACCAGCTTTGACGTGTCATGGTACCCCATGAGTTGTTGTTTTGCATGAACTGCACATGTCCCTGCAATCTCCACAGTACGCCGAGCTGGTGGTAACCCACGAATTTCAGCGCGGAGTAGACGAGCATTTTGACCAGATCGGAGAGTTTGTTGTAACGTTTGAAAGCAATCTCCTCCAGGACAAGTGCGCCTACACTCAGCAGATAACCACTCACAAAGTTCAGCAGTCCGAACAGAACCAGAATCGGCCATTGCGTCATATCCAGAAGGACATATCCAGCGAGAGCCAGAAGTCCGGTAATCCGGAAATACGGGTTCAGCGCTTCAAAAAGGACGTTATATGGCATGGTCACCATACCCATAACCTTATATTTCGGATTGAACAACATGCCACGATTCTCGATCATGTTCTTCAGGTTCCCGCGGCCCCAGCGCTTGCGCTGACTGGACAAGATCCGGTAGGAATCCGGTGCCTGCGTCCAACATACGGCCTCAGGACAGAAGGCAATGCGGTACTTCAATTTGTTTTCCAGCATGTAACGGTGAAGTTTGATGATGATGTTCATGTCTTCCCCAGGATAACCATCCCGGTATCCACCTACGGCGATAACAGCGTCCTTACGGAACATACCGAAGGCACCGGAGACAATGATCAGACCGTTCATGTGACTCCAGCCAATCCGTCCGCCCAGGAAGGCTTTGAGATATTCAATCGACTGGAACATGGGCCAGATCTTGCGTGGCAGCGATACATCTTGCACTGCTCCGTTTTCAATTTTGCAACCATTGGCGATCCGTACATCTCCACCGATAGCTACCGTCTCTTCCGGATTCTCCATATACATGCGTGCCATGCGGATGAGGGCATCCTTCTCCAGCAACGAATCAGCATCGATGGATGAGATTAGCGGATAATGAGACAGGTTGATCCCGGCATTGAGGGAATCGGCCTTACCGCCGTTTTCCTTATCAATGACATACAGATCCGGGAACTCCGGGTTATGATAGATCCCACGAATTTTCTGACAGGCGATCTTGCCCCGAATCTTCGTATTGGGTACTGGCTTCAGCCGATATTCCTCCAACAGGATATTCAGCGTGGCATCACTGGAGCCATCATTCACAACAATGACTTCATACGTTGGATAATTCAGCGTCATCAGGCAGTTCACATTTTCAATAATCGTCAGTTCCTCGTTGTATGCCGGTACCAGCAGAGAAACGGAAGGCACCAGTTCCGAGCCTGACAATGTATTGTATTTGGAATAATGCGACCGCCGGAAGATCGTCCAGATGTTACGGAACGATAAGGCCAGAATGGAAAAATAGAGCGTATTTACAAAAACAACATAGTAGATTGCGACCATGCCGTAGATTAATAGTAGATCCCTAAGCAGTGTAATCCCCTCCTACCGTAGCGACACCTGTACGTTTCTTGCTGGTTCTGTTCTCTCGTACAGGGCCAAAATAGCGATCATACAGCAGTCTTTTTTTGTTATGTGCAATCATCTGCTCTACAGCTCTGTCATCGGTTCTCGTATGCTGCATGGTACTCTCAATCTGCTGCATCGCAATCTCGCGCTCAGCAACTGTACCTTGCACCGCAGCCTGACACAGCGCCTCGAATCCCGGTTCACCGAGCTTGCTCAGACTCTCCGCACTGTTATAGCGAACTCTCCAGTCTTCATCCCGCAGCGCTTTGCGCAGTAATGGAATGCTGCCAGATGCATGCTTCGAACCAAGCGCTTGTACCACTTCGGCGCGAACCTCCGGATCCGGGTCCTGAATCAGCTTCAGAATCGTCTCATCCCGGAGGGCCGGACTTGCGCTAAGATACAGCTTCACTGCTTCGGCACGTACATCCTGATGTTCTGCGCCTACCAGTCTGTCGAGTGCAGGCATCACTTCAGGTACAGCCTGCCCCCACATGGCAACCAGTCCGACTTTGACAAAATCAGGATTCCGGTCTTCCAGCAATTCGATTAGAATTCTGCTCGTATCCAGACTCGTTTCGAGCAGAATATCTGCTGCCAGATGGTGAATGGACTTACCTTTGGTTAACAGCAAAGCGAGCATGTCTTTCAGTTCACCTTGCCGAGTCGTACATCTGGAGATGGATCGACCAATCATAATGGCCATCGGGCCCGGTTTCTCATCCTTCAGTAATTCCATCAAACCCGGAACGGCTTCGGGACAACGCATGCCACCCAAGCGATAAGCTGCATCAATCTGGCGACCATAACGCAGACGGCCCAGTTCCTTCAGATCATGCTCTACGAATCCTGCTTCACGGCACAGTGCGATTAATTTGTCGCGATACTCACCCTTGAACTGGTCGATCCATTCAATCAGTCTGTCCTGAATGACTCTGCGTTCCAGCGGAGCCAGTTTGCCTGGTGGCAATCTGAGAGGACTATTCTCAGTCAAGGCTGTTTGCAGATAGGTGAAATAGTCACGCTGCTTCAATTCATAAAATGCCGTCTTACGTCGTTTGCCATTGTGGGACATTTTCATGGCAAACAATACGATGACGCCTACAACAACAAGTGCGATACAGATGTACAAAAACAGATAGGCCAAAGCCAAACTTGGAAACATGTGAAAAGGTCCTCCTTTATACTCATTTATTCGATCTGAAAACTAGGAATTTTTTCATAACTCTTCTTCATTTTTTCGTAGCTTAGCTTCAGGCGTTCACTATACTGCACCTGCTCCCAAGGCTGCCAGCTATATATCGGCAATGTCTTCAGATCCAGGGTCGTCTGTTCACCCCCAGGCCAAGATACTTTCTTCGTGGCGCGGTCCGTTAACCACGGAATGAGGGTAACGCCTTCCACAGCAACTGTGGAGAACTCACGTCCATTCTTGAGCGGTCCATAGTCGATCGCTTGCAGCGAACTCGGATCACCGAACCCAAGCAGCATCCAGGGAATTCGCATCTCCACCTGATTGCCGTTATACTGCCATGACGTTAATGAATCCGTATCAGGCTGGCCGGGAGCCGTCGTTCCTCGCTTCAATGTTCCGACCTTTTCATTCATGAACGGTTGAGCAGATCGGGTATCCGGCGGTGTCATTCTCAGGCTGACTGCCAGATTCCATGGATGGAACGGATCTGCGGAGTCTGACTGCTGATCTGGCAGCATGTCGTATCCATCCTTGCCATACAGACGCTGATTAAAGTCATAATCCTTGGCGATCTCCACCTGAGATTCTTCATCCTGCCCCAGTGTAATCACCGTCTCAAGACCATCACTGAGCGTCCGGCCCGGGAGTAACTTGTCAGGCTGACTGCCTCCAGCAAGTGTATCGGTCCCAATTCGCAGCACTGTCTTCTCCGGGTCAAACGGTTGATCCAAGGTCAGCCCAATATACAGATAGGCTTCATCATGAGTCATCTTCATTTCCTGAATGCCGTCCACTTGGCCCTGCCAGGTCGTGACCTCTTCATCCTTCAGATCATCCCAGTCATCCAGTGATCCGTCGATGGTCAACTGTTCCTGTTTACCCGGGTCCATGGCAAGCAGACCAAACATCTTCTCGTTTGTCAGCACGTTCAACCAATATGCACGGCGATCAGCCGGGATTTCCAGTGGCATCGTGTTCCATGTTTTTTTGAACCATTCATCCTGCCACATGAACACAATTGCTCCCGAGTATCCTTCATCATAGATATCCTGCGTCAGTGACGCGTCGATATCTCCCTGCTCTACTTCGTTATGTCCACCCTGATTCCGTCCTCCCATACCCAGATGGGAAATACCAAGAGAAGAAGGTACGCCATACTCTGTAATCATTACAGGCATATCGGAAAACTCGGCTTTCAGCTTGCGCAGATAACTTTTGTACGTGTTGTACTCACCGTTCTCATCCTTGATGGTTTGGAGCGTTTTATCGATATGGAACAGATCCGGGTAATACGGGTACACATGGTAGGCTGCAAAATAACCTCCCTGCCACGCCTCCGGCTGAATATGTCGAGCATCCACACTGACGAGATCCTCTTCATACAGCGGCTCGCCGGGATGATCCAGCACATCGGTCGTTACCCAGTTGGTGAAGGTCATCGGATGTTCCCACCCATACTTCTTCTCCAGGACCGCCGTATGATCCAGCAGCTCTGCCAGCCAGTTCTCGAACGGTGACGCTTCTGGACTCGCCGAGAAATGAACTCCCTTGTACTGCGGCACGTCCGCATGTTTTGCGTTTGTGTTGTCTACCATTGCCGGGTCCCATTCAGTCCCCACATGCCAGGCCATCAGGTATTTTCCTGCATTTGTTTTGTATTTGCCGCTGGACTCTCCCTGCTTGGCAGGAATGTCCGCATCGCCATAGACAGCAGATACGGCCTTTTCAATCTCCTGCTTGAACGTCTGCTCAATATGGGCTGCATAGGCATCCTGTTTCTCAATCAACTCTTCTTCAGGTGACCATATGCCCTGTATAAAATATAACGGTTGCTCCCGGCCGCGGTTATATTCGACTAATGCGGAGTAGAAAATGGGTTCGTGAACCGTGTATACCCGGATTACATTGGCTCCCAGATCCTCGATCTGCTGGAACCACCGCAAGTAATCCTCTTTGGTCAGCGGGAATTCTCCCGGGTAATGCCCCGGTGAAGTTGCGCCCAGGTTGACACCTTTGACGAACATCTCCCTCCACGTTCCATCTGGCCCGTATTCCATGAACCGGTCTCCATCGGTCTTGAATTTCATCTCCGTGCCGTTCTCCGCTGTGTACGTAACGAGCTTGGGTTGCATATAGTGCAATCCGGCAAATATCCCACCGGTCACCACCACTGCTCCTGTCAACACCGTTAATAACCAGCGTCTTCGTCTTTGTCTGCTCATGTCTTTAGATTGCTCACCTCTCTAATATGCATCCTGCTTCAACATCGAATGGTCCAACATGAAGTTTACGAATCTTTCCGCTTCGGATGTCCGCTTGGTAGAGATGTCAGCGGTGTAGTTCTCACTATAGCGCTAAGACTCTGCATTTGTAACTAGGCTGATGGAAGCAAACATGAAATGGAACATTCTGCCCATAATTCGTAAAAAGAGCCATCAACTAGCACCGGGAAGCCTCTGAGATACGTCTGATTCCCGAACACTAATATCTGCTGGAATCGCATGGTATTGGTGCCCTGCTGATCTTGCAATTCTGGAACCTATATTGTTATGTGCAACGCGGGTACAGGCAACGTTTGCCGTTGGAACACATACCCCATTAAACGCGAGTCATTATTTAAAGTTGCGGACCTTTTTACAGTATTAACCATAAAGATTACAAAATTGATACTATAGTCCGATAACGCATCAGCGATATTCCGCGTCACATCAAGGTTTTCTGAAAAATGCAGAAAATCAAAAAAGGACGTCAGTCCCCCTCTATAGGACTGTGCCCATTTATAACCCTTTTACAAAAACCCAAATGAACGCCCGGTCATCAACCGTAGGTCATGGATCTCTCACATTAAATGTAAAAAAGCACATCTTATTTCCTAATTTCTGCCTCTAATATGGCTAACCCATAATTGTGTCCAATTTGCAAAATAATTCCGGTTGCCGCATTTCGAATTGTCGGATATGCTTATAAAACAAGAACACTTGTTCCATACTGTAAATAAACTGTTAATTATCGATGTTCAAATGAAAATACTTGCTTCTTAACATAAGAGCTTAGCATCACGAATAAGGAGAGAAGTCTTATGCCCCGCCAAGACAGCCGTGTCATCATGCTGGCAGACTGCCAGTCATTCTATGCCAGTGTGGAGAAGTCTGCACATCCCGAATACAAGGACCGCCCCCTCGTAGTCGCGGGAGATCCGGCGCGCCGTTCGGGTATTATTCTTGCGGCCTGTCCACTCGCCAAGTCCTATGGAATTACGACAGCAGAACGACTGGGCGAAGCGCTCGCCAAATGTCCAGATGTTGTTGTTGTTCGCCCCCGGATGGCCGAGTACATTCGGGTGTCCCTTCATATTACGCGTATCCTTCAGTCTTACACCGATCTGGTGGAACCCTATAGTATTGACGAACAGTTCCTCGATGTCACCGGAAGCCTGGATCTGTTCGGCAGCCCCGAGACGATTGCGCGCAGCATTCAATCGAGGGTGATGGATGAGACGGGTGTGTACATTCGAATCGGTATCAGTGATACCAAGGTCGTTAGTAAGATGGCCTGTGATCTATATGCCAAAAAAGTCCCTGGCGGAATCTGCACGTTGCCTCGCAAAGATCTGCCGTCCACCATCTGGCAGAAGCCTGTACGAGACATGTTCATGGTTGGTTCCCGCATGGCGCAGCATCTCTACAAGATGGGGGTCCATACGATCGGTGATCTGGCCCAGACCCCACTGTCCCGACTGAGAGAACGTTGGGGGGTGAATGGCGAGGTACTGTGGCGTATCGCTCGCGGTATTGACGATTCCCCGGTCAAACCCGGGACCTATGCTCATCAGCAGCAGGGGATCGGACATCAGATGACGCTACCCCGGGACTATGACTCCTGGGAAGATATCAAAGTGGTACTGCTTGAACTGGCGGAACTCGTCAGTCGACGTTCCCGGGACAAATCACTCATGGGCCATGTGGTCTCGGTTGGATGTCGCGGACAGGATTACGATCGACCAACCGGTTTCTCCCGCCAGATGAAGGTGAATGAACCCACCAACATTACGGATGAAGTATACGATGCGGCAGCAGCTCTGTTCCTGCGCCATTGGGACGGATTACCCATCCGCCGCATCAGCGTGTCATTGACCGGACTTGTACCCGATTCCGAAGTGCAGCTGTCCTGGTTTGATGACCGCGAACGCAAAAGAGAACTGGAACGTGCCACAGATGATATCAAGCGCAGGTACGGAGATACCGCCATTATGCGGGCATCCTCCCTCTGCTCGTCCGCGCAAGCCCATGAACGTTCTCATAAAATTGGAGGTCATTATAAATGAGTAAAAAATTGCAGCAAAACGGTATCTTCGAGTCCTCACGTATGATGCTCCCCGAACACCGGGAAGCCTACATTCTTCATCAGGAACAACTTGCTCCTCGTACCCGCCCCTCCCTGGATGCCCAGGTCGCGGAAGAAATGTCCCGTTTGCTCAGCAACTCGATGATGCTTGGAGATAGGGTCATTATTACGTTGTTTCACGAACATGATGATATTCGTTACACGGGGCAAGTGCTTCGACTGGACCGTCCGGCTCGTATCCTCAGACTGCTGATAGAAGATGGGTCCCGGGATATTCAGATGAACCTCATTACAGATGTGGCCCTTGCCAATGAGTGGATGGATGTGTGACCCTAAGAAGGATTGAAAAGATAGATGAACAAAGATATAAATTAATAGATAAATCACTCTACACAAAAATGAAACACACAATATTTAGTATAAAAAATTCATATAAAACAAGATTATCCTTTAACTTTAAACATAATTTCTCCGAACCTTCACAACTTCTAGTCTTCATTAAGATGATTGCAAATGAACTATTCATCCTACTTCAATAATTTAGAATCGGATGGTAATTACGTGTATGTAAAATCTTTGATCTCAAAAAGAAAGATAATTAGTCATATTTTCAAAATATGTTATAGAAATTAGTACTAGTATTCCATCAGTCTTTAAAGAGTGGAGATAATCGTTTGAGTTTAATTCGAGCATCCTCGGTAGTAAAATGCCAATCCACTCCCGCTCGTTTTCCCATGCCGAAAGTTCACGAGCCAGCTCCGTTTCTGAGGGGATCGGCAACCTAGGGCATTGACGGGTCATCACACTGAGTTCAATCTCTGCAATATTTAGCCAATTTTCCATGTTTCGGAGTGTAATGAATGTCCAAACGTTTCGCCAGTCGTAAAGCCTCTTCCGGTTCAAATGCCTGTTATAACGATGCAATGGCATCGGTATTCAGATTATCCATCACCAAGCAGACTTTCGGGGCATCGGAATACTGGACGTCAAGTAACTCTCGGATTTCTTCGGCCCATTCGATTCTCGTGCGCCGGGATCGCACACTCACTTGACGCCATCCGCCCAACCTGTTCGGTAAAGATGAAGATGTTACATGTCTCCTTGCGTACATATTCTGCACCTTTTTTCAGGGGTTTGGCAGGCTTCATCGGGATAGGATTCCGAGCTTTGTCCAGGAGCTGGTATGGTTTTTCATCCATGCAAATCACTGGACAATTCGGATCGTAAGGCTAGCGATAGACTTCGAGTACATCCTCCATCGCTGCCACAAATGCAGCATTTTGTTTTTGCGGAATACACCAGCTTTTACGAAGGTGCGGCTTGAGTTCGTTTTTTTAAAATGTTCCCCACCGTATCGTAAGTAAGGTTTTCGATATAATTCAGTTCAACCGCTTGGTCTGAGAGAATCCGCAAAAAAACAACGACTTTTCCCGGCAGGAGGTTCGCTGCAACTAAGCGCGACAATCCGGGTTTCCAGTTCAACGGTCACCTTAGGCGGATTCGGAGGCGTCAAACGCTTCTTCATAAAGTAAAAAAATATCGTCGTCTAGCGACCCGCTACGTTAAATTAGCGTGTACGTTCAGGCTTTTTTGACTTTGGCATTCATTATAGTGTAGCTTGCCTGAGTTTGAAGACACATCCTAGTAACAAAGGTTGCTAATTAAACTAAAAGATTCGGTTACATTCAAGAAATTCCATATAGGAATAAGCACTGTAATGTTGATAGAACACGTTATTATTTACATTATTTCACTTAAATTCTATTTGTTGTGTACTTACTTTCAATATAATGGTATAATTGTTTTTGATTTTAAAATATAAGGAGGTAAGATTATTTATGAAAAATTCAAGGTTTATTATGAAGATTTTGCTTACAATGATCCTTACATTAAGTCTGACTGTACCTGCTTTTGCACAGCAGGAGGTAGAAGAAAACCTGGATGAAGCTCAAGGATTGGCCCTACCTATAGACAGATTCAATGTTCTTTATGGTAAACCAACTAGCGATCCAGAAGAAATTACAAGTATTGAAAAGAATGCCACCATACAAATTCAAAATATTCAGATAAATGGTAACCAACTTTCTCTATCTGCAATAGTCGATTATAATAACCAAAGCAAGACACTTGAGGCCACTGGAGAACTTTACAATAGCTATAAACACCAAGATTCAATTAATAGTATTGTCGGCGACCTACAAGATCAAAGCGGTAATTTTGAAATAAAATTATTTGATGTTTACAACGATACATCTGAAGATAAAATGATCGCAGATTATTCTCTTAAAAATAAACCACATTTAAAAACATACTTAACCGACCATCAAGGGAACATCATACTTTTTGAAACACCTCTTCCTAAAGATCTAGAACGTGTTTCTGTAAGTAATAATGAGAAAATTGATACTGAAAAGGATTTCTTTTGGTTCAATGATATTATAACTCCATATGAACAAAAAGAAATCCCAACCAACGATACTATAAAATCGGCTCTTGGCGTGGATTCTGTTTCCCCCACAGCAGTTGGATATTTCTCAGATTGGACGCACAGCACGACATACTATAAATCATTTTATATTGGAAGCGACTATATTCAAGCTTATTCACTGCCTTATGGGTCATGGAAAGCTTTAGATGTAAAAAATCAATCCACATGGACAAATAGTTTTAAAATTGCAGAACATGTAACTGTAAATGGAACAACTAATAGAAGCGTGGATAGCCCTTTCAAATATCGTAATGTCAAGTTAAGTACAGCAGTTGGAGCAAAGTCTTCCATAGTTACTGCGTTTATCGATGGTCGCCTTGCTGGGATAAACAGTGGGTCTAGTCTGGCTATTAAAATCGCAGAAAAAGCATGGTCAAAAGCTTTACCTCTAGCACCTTCTATTAGTGAAATTAGAAGTTGGGTTAATGCTATTATAGATGCAGGAACAAGTAAAACTGTGACACTTGGAAGCTCAAACATTAAACTCAATACATCCCCTACTGTAGTTGAATCTGTTAACTCTGGAAATAATCAATTGTTTAAGATTACAGACTTAAACGGTTCTAATACTGGGCACCATCTAAGCCTCCAGACTGTGGTACAGTATGAAAGCGATACTGGCACATCAGCTACAGCAAACGCTATCTTAACCATTAAATGGGACGTTATGTATGCTAACGCCTTAATGAATACAAGTCAAAAAGAGATTACATTCCAATACAATGTTTCTAAATAATTTTTGCGAGGTAACTCTAATGAGTTGCCTCTTCTTTGCTCAAACAACCTGAGGAATAGAGGAATATCTATGTTGAAAAAAAACTATATTCAAATACTTCTTGTATTAACAATTATGATACTCGTTGTTACGAACATTTCACAATACAAGGCTAAAGAGTTGTACAAATCAGCACTTACAAATCAATTGAACACTGATATAACCGAGTTACGAAGCGCATTATCCTCTAATGACTTGGCTTATGAAGAAATTTTGCAATCTGATAAGCTGTCTAAAGACCAATCTAACTATCTCATGGAAAATAATGATGAAATTAGAAAAACCGTTGATAATTACTCAACTTTAGCTGTTCAATTAGGCGAAGCTCAATACACAGAAACCCAACAAAACGCCTTGAAGCTTACACAATATTTCAAAGGTTTAAACGATGACAATGAAGAACAGATTCTTGATTCAAACACTAAAAATGTAATTGAAAAAGCACAACAATTGAATAACAAGTGGAGTACTACTATGGCAAACACACAAATAAAAAGTATTGCTAATGATTCTTGGATTGAATTGCTAATGAATTTAGAGAATGATACTCAAACGTTTCTTACAGAAAATAAGGTTAAAAGTATTGAGGAATACTGGCTAGAAAGACGAGAAATTCAATAATAATAGAAAACAACCTTCCAATAGTTATAATGTGTATTGCGAAGGTTGTTTTCTATCCCTAAAGATACATAGTAATTTTATGTTTGCTTTTCAAACCGAACCTTTCGAAGACTTCTGAATCCCTTTATTTAGAAAAAGCTCCAGTCGAACTCCTTGGACAGACGCTCGAGCAGATGCACGCCGGCAATACTGTTGCCTTTGCGATTCAGAGCCGGGCCAACAAGACCTATGCCGAATTGTCCCGGTACAAGGGTCAGAATTCCACCGGATACTCCACTTTTGGCGGGCAATCCGACCTCGATGGCAAATTCGCCTGATGCATTATACATACCACAGGTGGTCATGAAGGTTTTGGCAATCTGAACATAGCGACGAGGGATGAGTTCTTCTCCCGTAATTGGATCTGTTCCATTATAGGCCAGAACGAGTGACATTCGAGACAGATCTGCACACGTCACTTCAATGGAGCAATGACGGAAATACACGGCAAGCACGTCTTCAACGTCATCCTTAATGACTCCGTTGTGCTTCAAAAAGTAGCCAAGTGAACGATTCATATGACCGCTCTCCGATTCGGACTGAAACACCTCTTCGTTATAGCCCAGCTGATCATTATTCGCCAGTTTGCGGAAAAACTCCAGAATGCGGCGTGATTTCTCTTCCTTACAGTCTCCTCCAACAAGCGAGGACACCGTAATCGCACCCGCATTGATTAATGGATTAAACGGAATACCGGGTTCGACTAGTTCAAGCTTGATCATCGAATCGTAATCGTCGCCTGTGGGTTCTTTTCCTACATTAAAGAAGACTGCTTCTTCACCATGGTCCATTAAGGCCAGAATAAGGGTAAATACTTTGGAGATACTTTGCATCGTAAATGGGACACCGCAATCCCCTGCCGACACATGGTTCCCTTCGGCGTCCATGATATGTATACCGAGCTCATCCTGAGAGGCTTTGACAAGCTCCGGGATATAAGAAGCCACCTTACCTTGCCCGGTGTGCAAACGACTGGTCTCCAGCCACTCCGGCAACAATGCATTCAGACGTTCCATGGTTGAATTGCTCATATCTCATCTCCTCCACATCTCTATATAAGCAAGCATCTTGCATGAAATGTACATGGGTGAACCCATGTACCATAATGATAATGAGCTCCATCTGTATCCATGCAAGATGCCCTATATTATCTGATTACCCTCAGAACAGTTCCTTTACCGCTTCGTTTGAAGATTTAACTCCAAAATCTCACCAGGAAGGCCATCGTAATCACCTGTCCAGGTGGATACAAAGTTCTGTCTGGTCAAGATCCGGCGGGAAGCAGCGTTACCCGGATCGATAACTGCATAGAGTGATCCAATCCCTGCGGCTTGTGCCTGAATAATCAACCGTGACGCTATGGATGTGCCTTGACCTTTGCCCCAATGTTCAGGCAGGATCATGTAACCTATCTCAGCCTTGGTCGGGTCCTCCTGATCCGGAATCAATTTGGCATACGCCACACCGGCACCATCTTCACTATATACTCGGTAATGTCCGCAAGTGGAACGCTCATTAAACTCCAGCATGGACTCAAATTGCGTTCTCGCCTCTTGCTCCGGTATTGCACGTTCTGTAATCTGTTTCATTACTTCCATATTGGAAACCAACGCATAATAATCATCAAAATCAGGTTGTGTGTATTTAATGAACTTCATGATATGCCTCCTCTGGGTACATAACTTATCTTGGTCTTGTTGAATTCACCTAGAGTATAACAGATGCGAATGATGGAATGCACACAAGGCACCACGCTTACAGGCAGCCAGATGATCCGATAGGCCAACAAGTCAGCAATCTGACAACTGTAGATACCAAAAAGCGGCCTCAACTGGAGACCGCTTTGTTTACTTTGTTTTTAATTTGCTTTTTAAGATGGATAAATATCCTCAGTTCCGTACTTCCAGTACATGTTGTTAGCTTGCCCGTGATGAAGGGTTAAGGTTCATCTGTTTTTCACGTTGACGTGCACGACGACCTTCACCTGGAGGGGTAATGATCAGTGCGAGCAACAGCGAGACAGCGCAGAGTACAGCAATCACGATGAAGGTTAGATGGAATCCGCCCAGCAGGGCGCTGATGAATGATCCAGCCAAAGCACCAAATCCAAATCCCTGATAGATGACGCCATAGTTTTTGCTCTGATTTTTCAATCCGAAGTAATCGGCCACAATCGCTGGGAATACCGTAATGTTACCGCCAAAGCAGAATGCAACGGCCGCCACACAGGCGAAGAAGATCCCGAAGGTCAGTGGAACCAGACTAAGTGTCATGACAGCTACGGCTGTAACCAGCAGCGCACCAGCGATGACTTTCATTCGTCCTACTTTATCCGACAGCGCACCGAGAATAATACGTCCTGCCGTGTTAAAGATTGCAACCATGGCCACTGCGTTCGCAGCGGTAGCTACATCAAGACCTGCAAGCTGTACACCGATATCTTTGACAATACCGATCAGGTACAGACCGCTCATACACGCCGTGAAGAAAATAACAAACAGCATGTACGCTTCTTTTGTACGCAGCATCTCTTTCACCGTGTAATCATGACGTGCTACGACTTGTTTGGATCCTTCCTTGCTTGCCGGAGCCTGTTCACGAACAACCGCTTCACGGATCAGGAATGATCCCGCAACGACCAGAACCAGAACGATAATACCCCAGTACATAAATGCCTGAGCAGGACCAACAGCACCAATCAATGCCGAATTCACATATTTGAACAATAAACTACCGGTACCAAAGGCGCCGACCGAGATCCCCGAGATCAGACCTTTACGCTCCGGGAACCATTTGATCAGATTAGACAGCGACGTAATGTACGCCGTACCGTCTGCAAAACCAACGACAAATCCAGCCAAAATGTACAGCAGTGTTAACGAGGTGACTTGGGAACTCAGAATAAGACCCAGCCCAAGCACAACCCCGGCTACACGGATCAGGCGCTGAAGACCCCAACGTTCCTGCAATCTTCCTGCAAACAATGTGGCAAAAGCCAAAGCAAAACTGGTAATTGAAAAAGTTATCGCGACCGAGCTGACGTCCCATCCGAAACGATCAGACAGCGGTTGATTAAATAAACTCCAAGTATAGATGGTTCCAAGACCCATTTGTACAATGATGGTCCCCAACACAATAAGCCAGCGGTTCATTTTTGTAGGTGCAGATGTTGATTCAGGTGTTGATGAAACGGATGAAATTGTTGCTTTCATCGTGATCTCCCCTTTGCCGATGTCATATACATGAATGCGTTCACAAGCTAATCATACATGAAAGGGGATTCATTACACCGTTTTGAGCATGAGTTGCATCAGATGCGGAATGAAATGCTTCTAGATGCGCATGAGTTGCCTGAATTCTTTGACCTTGCCACGACTCACGGGCACTTCAGCTTCCAAATCGCGCAGACGGAGCAGATACGTATTGTTGAACCAAGGTACAATTTCACGGATTTGTGACAGATTTACAACGTACGAACGGTGGCAACGAAAGAACGTATCCTGTGGCAGACGGCTGTGAAAATCCGATATGCTCACTGGCATGGTGAACTCCCCATTTTTGGTATATACCTTCGTCACTTTCTCTTGTGCTTCCGCATAGTAGATGTCTGCCGTATCCGTAACAATAATATTGTCATTCCGCAGCAGATTAATTCTTCTGTCCGTATGGGAATTCGTATCTCGTTCTCGTACCAGTTCACCATGCGCAGCAGATCCGTCCGCCGTAGGGGCTGGTCCATCCTCAACATGTTGCTCCATCGGCGCATGATCACGTTTGAATGCGAGCTCCAGCTTATGGAGCATCGCAGCAATTCGTTTCTCGTCATACGGCTTCAGAATATAATCAAACGCCTCCAACTCAAAGGCTTCAGCTGCATGTTCCTTATACGCCGTAGTAAATACAATGTAGGGTTTCGTTGCAAACTTCCCAATATGATGTGCAAGCATCATACCGTCCAGCGAGGGAATATTGATATCGAGAAAAATAACATCTACTTCTTGTTCCTGCAAAAATTTCAGTACATCCAGCCCGTCTTCAAGGCGGTCAACCACCTCAATCTGACTATGTTCCTGGATTAAATAATTCAATTCCTCACTTGCCAGAATCTCGTCTTCCACAATAAGAGCTCTCATTGATCCATCATCACCTTGTTACGACATCTCCTTTGGGCACATCAAATAAAATATCGGTTCCTTGTTCCAGCCTTGTAATGGTTACACCTTGTCCGTAGATAAGCTTGACCCGGCGATGCACATTATATAGGCCGATCTGGTTACCAGGCATACGGTCGTGGTAGACCCGTTCAATAATATCTGCACTGATGCCTGCACCTGTATCACTGACACTGATTCGCACAAACTCCGGATAATCCTGTACCCGAATTCGAACAGTCCCGGGTCCTTTGACCTTGAGAATGCCATGAATAATTGCATTTTCGACGAGCGGTTGGATAACAAGACTCGGAATATGCACCGCGACCTCATCAATGTCATAGATCACGTTAAGTCGGCTGCCAAAGCGAGCTTTCTCAATCTCTACATAATTACGGACCTGCTCCAGTTCCTTATGAATATCGATTAACTCATCCGACAGCTCCAGGTTGTAACGCATGTACCCGGATAGATTCACAATCAGCTCCCGAGCACGATCCGGTTTGGTTCGGATGGACGATGCAATCGCATTTAGCGCATTAAACAAAAAATGAGGATGAATGGTTGTCTGTAATGCACGCAGCTCTGCTTTGTTGGCAGCAGCCTTGATCTCTTCTACCCGCGATACCTCCATCTGGGTCGAGATGATCTGCGACAGACCTACAGCCATCGTTTGTAATGGATACGTAATTTTGTACGCTTTGCGATAATAGATTTTGAGCGCACCTGTAATGTCTCCTCGTTCTTTGAGCGGAATGATTAACAGCGAGTGGATATCGGGTGTTTTTTCATCAATCACATCATTACTGATCGTAATCTCCCCGCTAGATATCGTCTTCTTGGTCATCTCACTAATAATTTCATTACCGATATGATATCGTTCTTCACCAAATCCTACATAAGCCAGTACATTCCGGGTATCCGTAATTGCAACCGCATCAGCCTGAATATCCTCCTGAATAATCCGGCATATCTTGCGCAGAGAATCCTCATCAATCGAACGGAAATACGGCAAGGTTTTGTTTGCAATCTCCAGTGCCAGCTTCGCCTGACGAGCTGCAATCATTTCCTTTTCCCCTTCAACACTCTGCACCAAGAGCACAATTAGCCCAATGTTGACTTCTCCCAGAATCATAGGCAACGCAATCTTCGAAACAATATCGGCACCCAGTGGATCGGGATAGGAAAATAGCAGGATTAATAACATCGTCAGCGCTTCACAGATCATTCCGGCACCAATACCGATAATCCATCGCTTGGGCTTGGGCGTGTACTTATGTATATATCCGGAGACCAGACCCGCCAGGATACTTGTGATCAGACACGGTATAGCTGTGACTCCATCCATATCAATCAAATACCGATGTACCCCTGAAACAATCCCCGTAATAATACCCACAGGCGCTCCGAACAAAATACCACCCGATAACACGGCGATGATCCGTACATTCACCAGTGAACCTTCAACATTAATGCCCGTATATGTCCCGAAAATGGCAAAAGCACAGAATAACAAGGTAACCGCAATAGACTCCTGCCACCTTAATTTCCCCTTTTGCAGAATCTGCCTAAACCTCGGCACCCTCGACAGAAAGAATAAAAATATAATCAACAGCGCCGCCCGTTCAAATAAACCCAGCAGCATCGTAAACATTTCCAATCGTACTTCCTCCACATCTGTTTGAAAATAAAATGAATACCAACACAGCCACGCCTTTTTTGACGTAAAATCCAGGACATTAATCCATAAGGCTCGTATGCAACAGTTTACCGCTCCCCCCGGAGGAAAGCAAAGTCCATCCTGTGAAAAAACATCAACTATATTGCACCAAGCACACCATAATTCGTCCCTTAACTTCTATGGAAATGTCCGACTCCAGAAAAACCTATGTTATAATTAGTTGTCATGTTATTCCAATTATTCAGTGAAAATTAATACAGAAAGGTGTTCATTCATGCTTGCCATTCTACTCCTGAGTTCACTTCTGCTTTTTAGTTTTTTATGGTACACCCTATACTTTATCTCCAAACGAAGCCAACATCCCGATCGCTCATCGGCGATTGTCCTGCGAATAATCTTAAGCATCTCAACTCTGGCACTCATCGTTCAAGTCTACAACCTTAAAGGAAACCCATATAACTTTATTTTAATATTCGTATTTATCGCTTCATTAATAGCCACTCGTTCTTTTAACGGTACGAACAAAAACAGATAAATAAAAACAATAGGCATGGCTGGCTCTAAGTTTAATCCTGAAACTAATCCAAAAAGGCCAACCAGACGTACCTGGTTGACCTCAAGTCCAAAATTCATGAAAAATTTCGCCTGATAAAATAACTTGGTGTGCAGCTCCAAGCATGGCAATAACTGTTGACCAAATTGCTACCATAAGGAGAATACGTTTTGTCGTCCGGGTCGTAGAGCTCCCAGAAGGTGTCCGCCCCATCTTTTAGCATGCCGCCCCAATACCTTCGGATCTGCTCCAGTGCCTTCTCCTCTTCCCCGCACATAAGCAATGCATCAACATAATGATGAACCATGTACGGCGTGGTCATGCCAATAGCTTCTTCGTTACTCATTAACCGATCAAGTAATTGCCGGGAAGCTGGAGCATCCATGATCTCAGCCAGTACCATCCATACTTGCGATGCCCAGGATACCTGTTTTTTTTCACCACTGACGAAAAAGCCCTGCTCACCATCCCACAGATATGTGTGGGCTGCTTGCTCAGCGTCTTTGATGTGTGCCTTAATCCATTGCTCATACTCCGGCAACTCTAGTTCTTTGGCAATCGACCTTCCCCTTTTCATACTATAGATGAGAACTGCCTGAGCACCGGCCTGTTTATTTAGTTCTTCATGCCAGTCCAGAAAACAATACCATGTATCGTCATCCCTTACGATGCCCCGCTCATCAAGTCGTTTAAGCCCAATCTCAATCTGTTCTCTAGCCACCGGCCAAAGTTCTTCCAACGTTTCCCTGTCCTTGGTAGCTTCAAAATAGTCCCATAATGTCGCAATAAAGAACAACGCATAGTCATATAGGTAAATGTCGTCCACGTACGGTTCTGGTTTTTCGTACAAACAGGCTCCTACCTGGCCGCCTTCCAATCTCGTTCCGGCAAATAGATAGAGACAGCGCTTGACGAGATCATTACATCCGAATGTTTCATAATTGACGAGGGCCTGAAGGCGAAGATCTCCGATCCATAAACGTCGATCGCGCTTCGGTCCATCTTCGAATACCGTCTGCATGCAATCCCGGAGTGTCTTCACGGACACGCGATCTATTTCCAGCAGCTCCGTGTCGATACCTTCAGGCAATTGAGGTACTGCCCCTATGTCTGCTGAAGTCACCGTCAAGCAATATATATCGTTAATTCGAATATCGTAACGGATCGACGTTTCTACCACCTCGATTTTCAGATACCGAAAGGCATATCGACGGTTCAGTGTTAGCGTGCCAGGTAACACATCCATATTCACGATCTCGTCCTGAAGCCATGAACGGCTAAGCCAACCCGAATATTCTGCAAAATTCTCACCGACCTCACAGGGCATTTCTCCAAATGTGAGCTTCAACCTGAGAGTTGCATCTGCATTGCTGCGTTCGTTAAGAAGCGACAAGGTCAGATAACCGACGAGATGCTCCCCGAAATCCAGCGTAACACTGTCTCCCTTGCACAACACTTGATCAGATAGTTGTTCTGCTAAGCCGAGTGGTTCGATACGCCATCCCTGAAAAGCCGACGCATCCGGAACTGCGCTCACGATATGTTCCGGATAGACCTTTTGCTGGTGAAGCTCCGGCATTAGACGCTGTGCTTTTTCCAGCCAGGCGTTGTTTATCACTTTTTCATTCATTGCAGTGTCCTCCTTAACCTTTGACCGCCCCAACGGTCATACCACCGATAAAATATTTTTGCAGGAACAAGAACGCCAGCAGCAACGGTAGTGCGCACAGAAAGCACGCTGCAAACAGGACATTCCACTGCGTGGGATTTTGCTGATCGCCCAAAAATCCGAGCATGGCCAGTGGTAACGGTGAATCTCCTGCGCTGGAAATAAAGATCATATTGAAGAAATAATCGTTCCAGATCCAGACACCTTGTGTAATAATGACAGAAACCGTTACCGGAATGAGTAAGGGGAACACGACGGTCCAGAACCGTTGGAATAATCCCGCCCCGTCGATGTGCGCCGCTTCTTCTACCTCCTCAGGCACACCGCTTCGAATGAAGCCCGTGTACAGGAAAGTTGAAAACGGCAGACTGCACGTAATGAACATGAAAATAGGCGTATATTGATTCGTTGGGATATGAAGCGCATTAATCATTTGCACGATCGGTATCAATACCATTTGCGCAGGTACCACAAGTCCGGACAAAAAAAACAAATACATGAACTTACTTAGCTTTGTCTTCAAACGGGCCATCGGGTAGGACGCCATTGCCGCAAACAGGACAACAAACACGACCGATACGCCGGTTAACACCACGCTGTTCCATAGCGCTTCCGGAAAGTGCATGCGATCGAAGGCAGTCTTGTAACTTGCAAAAGACATCTCCCGGAACAGGACCAGCGGATTTGTGTTGTTGCTTGGATCGCGGAGTGATGTCGAAAAGGCAATAATTAACGGAATCAGGTTTAACGCCATCACCAACAACACAACAACCTGAACGGACCCTTTCCCCAAAACTTTACGAAGCATCATGCCGACACCTCCCGTTTGTTCATTTTCAGGACAAAAACAGCGGTAATGACGATAATCACGGCAAAGGAAATAACGCCAAGAGCCGAAGCTTTACCAAAGAGTTGTTCGGTAAATGCCATCTTGTAGATGGTATAAATCAGCGTGTTGGTAGCCGTGCCGGGACCGCCATTTGTCATGATAAACGGGAAGTCGAACGCTTTGAGTCCATTGATCAAACTTAACGTCACGTTGATTGTAATCGCTGTTGCCAGTAATGGAATCTTCACATGTCGCAGCAATCTCCATGAGCCGCAGCCATCAATCCGTCCGGCTTCCAAAAGGTCGCTCGGAACAGTCTGTAGTCCTGCAAGGAAGATAATCATTGTCGTTCCGATCGTCTTCCAGATTTCCACGAAGATAATAGAATACAGTGCGGTCGAGTAATCACCCAGGAAATTCAGTTCATTTGCGATACCCAGTTTATCGAGAAAGGAAGAAATCAGCCCGTAATCCGGCATATAGACGTAACTCCACAAAAAGCCGACGACAATCGCACTGAACAAAGTGGGAATATACGCCAGGGAACGGTAAATCCCGGTTCCTCTTATTTTCATGTTTAACAGTAATGCCATTGCCAAACCGATGATATTGCCAGCTATGACGGTGACAAACGTATAGATCAGTGTATTTTTTAAAGAAATGCCTAGGATGTCGCTCCGGAACAATTCCTTATAGTTGTCGAAACCGATATAGTTATAGGCTTGGGCGTACCCGTTATAGTCCGTTATACTGTACTGGAACAACCGCAGGATCGGGAAGATCCAGAAGGTCAGGTAGAAGATCAATGCCGGCAAAGCAAACCAGTACATGGACTTTTTCATTACAGTAGAGCTCATCCTGCTCCATCCTTTCCAAGGGGCCTGCGGCAAGGGAAGAAGGACAATCATTCTCCCCTTTACAGCAGACAGCATCGTTTGGTTCTAGTTTTTCCATAGCTCTCTAAACTTGGTTTCCATGGCGTTTGCCACATCTTCTGGTGTTGTTTTCTGTCCAGCAATAATTTCGGCAAACTTAGCCTGCATGACGTCCGATACTCCGGCTGGCCACATCTGGTTGCTAAAGTAGATGGAATTTCCAGTTTGTTGATAGTTGTCATTCACTTCCTTAAACAATTCATTTTCAAGTTCTACGTCCTTATAGACGCTGATGGAACTGTTGGCTTCCACAAATGCTTTGAACAGATCGGATTCACCATCAAACAGGTAGTTCAGTACTTCCTTGGCTGCATCCAGGTTTGCCGATTTGGCGTTCAAAGCGTATCCGGCAGATGTTGCAGCAGATACAAACACCGGCTGTTCCGGCTCGTTACCTGGTAATGAAGCGAATCCGCGAGTAAATTCGGCAGCGCCTTTGGACGTCATGGAGGCATAATCCCATGTTCCCGTAAAGGTCATTGCTGCTTTCCCGTCGATAAACAACTGCGCAGATTGGGCACTACCAATGCCTAGTGAGTTTTTGACGACGTAGTTGTTATCATAGAGCTCTTTGTATTTGGATATGGTTTGAATCCACTTTGGATCAGTCAGCGATTTTTCACCGTTCTGCAATTTGACATCAAAATCCAGCTCATTCGGATACACGACATTCGCTGCAATCGGATACATTCCGAATTGGATCATCCAAGGGTCCTTGTCTCCCATCGCAATTGGCGTTACGCCCGCTGCCTGCAACTTTTGACACAAATCCAGAAACGAAGGCCAATCCTTCGGAAACTCGGAATATCCCGCTTGTTGTAACAACTCCTTATTGTAGTAAACGCCCAAGAAGTCCAACCCTTCGGCCACGCCGTAAGGTTTACCCTCATAGGACATATCTTCCTTCGCTCCTTGGCTGATGTTGTCCCAGAACTTCAGATCTGACAGATCCGCAGCGAAGCCTGCCTTTGCAAAATCAATGACACCGCCAGCCGCATTTTTCGGGAAAATCCAGAAAATGTCCGGTCCCTGTCCAGCCGCAAGCTTGGTTCGAACAGATGTATTGTATTGATCATCAGGCAACTTTTGTACTTCCAAGTTAATGTTCGGGAACTTCTCTTTGACTAGGCGCGGCAAGGTCTCCAGCTCGAAATCCTCTCCCTCGGATGCCTTGTTTCCCGAAAGCATCATCGTCAACGTAATTGGCTTTCCTGACTCATCTGTACTCCCGTTATTGGTATCCGTACCGCCCCCCTCCTCGCTACTGGAGCTGCATGCGCTCAGAAACATCAAGAGCAGTACCAAAGTTAGGGACCACAGTCGTTTTCTTTTTTTCATCTTGTCATTCCCCCAATTCATGTTTATTCTTGCTTTGTGCACATTCTCATAATACGGTGGGCAAAAGTGCATTTGCTTTGGCTCGTATGGTGCACTATTTTTAGAATTGACAAATGGCGGGAGGAGCACGTATGATTCTGTTCAACATCAAAACTAAACTTTTTCTGGTCCTCGTCCTCGTATCAATCGTGCCAATTATCGTTGTGTCTGTCAGTTCCTATCGCAGTTACACGAAGCTGGTGAGTGAGCAGACCTCTCTCGTGACGTCGACAACCATAGGCAATTCGGTCAAGAGCATGGAGGAAATTTTGCAGAACATCGACCGGATCTCCGTCACACTCCTTCAGCAGTCTTCCAATGCAACCGCTTACAGCACTGTGAGTGATGAACTAATCAAGTTGAACGGTACCAACGATCAATATGACATTTTCATGATCCGCAGCAAATTGAAATTGATCTTTGAAAACATTCTGCTTGGTTACAATTACATCAATGGTTTGTACCTTTTCACACCTGATGGCAAATGGATAAGCTATGGCAGCAGCGGTACAGACCTACGCCTCGATTATGTAGCACTTCGGGATGAGTGGTATCTGGATACGATCCAGCGAAAAGGCGATTTGTATATTGGTGAAGTAGGCGTCAAACCTTACATCATTAACGCCAAGGAATCCATTGGCTTCTCCAGAGCCCTCTACGATCCCAACAACAACGAGTTCCTAGGCGTGTTTATGCTGGATTGCAGTATGAACATTTTTGACGGTCTAAAACGTAATCCGGCACCAAGCTTGTCCAATCTATATCTGGCGAACGACGCTGGCGAGATCCTGTACTCCAGCGACGGAAGTAGAGTTGGCACTCCTCTCTCCGATACTCTGGCTGCGGCAACGCATCAAGTCGGAAACAGTTCACAGTACAAATCAATCCAAGATAACATGATGACGGTAATCCAGAAAGTTCCCGGCCGCAATTGGAACGTGATTGCCAACATCTCTATGGATCGGCTGTATGAGGAGTACAACATCTCACAAAAGTTGCTGTTATACGTGGCCGTAAGCTGTGCCGTCATTTTCCTTCTACTTTCCTTTTTCTTGTCCAACCTGATCACCAAACCCATCATCGAATTGACCAAACTGATGCGCAAAACCAAATCTCATCGTTTTGTGACCATCAAGCCTCAAGTAACGAGGCAAGTCGATGAAATAGGAATCCTTTACCATGAGTTCAACAAAATGATGAAAGATATCGATACACATATCCGAGAGAGTTACCAGAATAAAATCCTCATGCTGGACTCCCAGATGAAGGCATTGGAAGCACAGATCAACTCCCATTTCCTCTACAATACGCTGGAGTCGATTAATAGCATTGCCGAGATCGAAGAAGTTGAGAGTATTGTGGTGATGACCAAGTCACTCGGGGACATGTTCCGCTACAGCATCAAAACGGACAGCGAGCTGGTCGCGGTCAGCGAAGAACTTCAACATGTAGAAAACTACATGGCCATCCAGCAGATTCGGTATGGTGACAAGTTCGCGTTCAACCTGAATGTAGACCCGGAAATTCGGAGTCGTCGCATGCTGAAACTTCTGTTGCAACCACTCGTGGAAAATGCCATCTATCACGGGTTGGAGAACAAACGTGGGAAGGGTTCCGTTACCATTACCGGTTTGTTTCAGGGGGACAGCATCGTGTTCGAGATCTGGGATGATGGCGTGGGCATGTCCTCAACACAAGCGGAGGAACTTCGACAATTGCTCCAGCAGCCACCTGAATTCGTCACCGTTGGTCAAAGGCATAAACAAAGCATCGGCATCAAAAACGTGCATTCACGAATTGCTTTGTATTACGGAGAGGGTTACGGCCTTTCGTTTCATACCGATTTGAATACAGGAACTCGAATTACACTCGAAATTCCGGCCAATTGGGAAAAGAGGTGACCAAGAGATGTACACGTATATCGTTGTGGACGATGAACCCTTGATCCGCAAAGGTTTGTTGAAAAAAATCGGGACTTTTGAGCACTCGCTTGAACTCTTAGGCGAAGCAGATAACGGGGCAGATGCCTTGGCTTTGATTGAATCGTTCAAGCCGGACATTATCTTTACGGACATGCGCATGCCTGAGGTCGACGGCAAGCTGTTGATCAGGACAGTATGCCAGCAATATCCGCGTATCAAGTTAATTGTCATTAGCGGACATACCGATTTTGATTATATGCAGGAGGCCATCTCTGCGAAAGTTGTAAATTACCTGCTGAAGCCTTTTAGCCGGGATGAGATCCACGGTACGCTTCACCAAGCCATCCAAGCCATCGAACAGGAGCGCTCTCTTCAGCGGGAAGTCGTTCTAAGAGAAGTAGAAACGGAGCAGATGAAAAGGGATGCAGACATGCAAGCCTTCCTGAATTATGTGCTGGCTCCCCATTCATCCATCAAAACACCTGTGTTCCGCTCTGCGGAATTTGCCGCCATCATGGCATCTGACCAGTTCATTTTATTGACGATTTATGGTCCTCAACCGCTTACAGCACAGCAACTACCTACCTTTTCGAATGGCCTGTACATTCCTCATCCACAAACGGATCAAGTACTGTTTTTCCTGATGCATGATCTGGATTGCTCAGGCCAGCTTGATTTGCAGAAAATGGCGGAACAAACTGCGAGTATCATTTTGACCAAATCCGAAACTACGGATTGTTGTGTGGGAATCAGCTTGCCTCATACAGGCATTGGTGGGGTCCGAGAAGCTCATCATCAAACGATCCTTGCGTTGGACGAACGAGCCATTACCGATTTTGGCAAATGTTACGTATTTTCACGGGAGCAATTTCCTTTACATCAACTGAAGTGGGCTCGAACTTATGAACTGTTATTTTTTATAGAGAGCGGGAATGTGCCGAAGGTGGAAGAGCTCATCACCGATTTCTTTGCTTTCTACATACGCCAGCCTGACGCTTTGCTTGCCCACCTGAAAGAGCAGTGCAGAGACATTATCACGGAAACCAAACGGCTGCTGAGTAACTATATCCAGAACGGAGGTAACAGTAGCGCCTCTTCCAGCTTGGAGGCTGTCCTGAACGTCTCGTTCGATATGGAGTGCATTAGGCATTACATGGTAAAGGTGCTGACGGGAACAGCTCTTCTGCTTAAGGAAGACAACCCCTACGCATCAGATCAAGTGATCGACAACGTCAGGACATATATCGATAATCACTATACCAAGGATTTAACGCTGGAATGGGTATCGTCCCTGTTCTACCTGAACCCGAGTTACCTCAGTCATTTATTTAAAGAAAAGACATCCGAGAACTTCACTGATTACGTAAACAGACTACGGATTAGGCAAGCCAAGCAGCTCTTAACGAGCACAGACGATAAAATCTATCGGGTTGCCAAACAGCTGGGTTACGACAATCCAAAATATTTTTTTCGGGTGTTTAAAAAATTGACCGGTTGGACTCCAGAGGAATACCGAAAGCAACACAAATCCTTCACCGCAAAAAACAAGGAACCAGGCCATGCATGATGGCCCAGTTCCTTGTTTTCGTTGTTGTGGTTCTTAGCGATCATTCGGCAGGTACTGGCCTTCTTCCATCAGCCCATATTCCTTGAAGCTCGCAAGTACTAAGATGGTCGATTTAACCAACATAACATACTCAATGAAAATTTTGTTTTTGCGGTAACACAAGCAAGGTCATGGGTCATTTCGATAACTACAACCAATATTCAACCGAGTAATTACCACAAGGCTTGTCCCTGGTTATTCAATCAAAAGGGCGTTCCAAAAGTCATCTTCCTGACTTATGGAACGCCCCACCCACTAAAATTACTTCATAAACATTCGATGTAATTGGGTTTTGTAAAATATATCAATTTACACAACAACGGAGAGGACAGAAATAACCTAAAGAAGCGAAGCGTGCGCCTTTATCACCGGATTTTACCCTTGGAAAGGGTCAATCAGAAAATCCGGGGATAACAGCGCTCGGAAGGTTATTCTGTCATCGCAGTGCCCCCGTGTAAACAACGCTCTTTACCCCACCCAACATTACATCGAATCCCTACCTAAACATCCCCCACAGCTTAATCAAATGAAACGTATTGTTCGGATCAATCTTCTGTGCAAGCACAAAAGCAACAAACTGCTCCTCCTGCGCCGGAGAGAAATTCTCATTCATAATGACAGCGGAAGACTTGACCAACCTTCTGACCTTGGCCTTATCTTGCAGATCAGACTTGGTCACGCCATCAATCAACTTTTTGATACGCTCTTTGACAGCGGGATTTTTCATCTTTAATTTGATCCGCTCCACCAGCTGCGGACTAATTCCATATTGTTGATAACCCAAAACGCATAGCACCTCCCAAAAGAATGAACTCACTTCTTATTCATATGTCGGGAGGGCTTGTACACTTGTCTTTTTTTACAAAGGTAATACGAAAAACCCGCTATCAAGGCAAGCTTTAGTCAATCAGATCACCCTTGAATACTTGCTGTTGCTGTAGGAAATCACGCAGAGGTGCATAGTCCATGGAGGTCCAGAAAGTCGCATCCTCAATTAAGTGGGTCACGTCATCTCTGGCCTGTTCCAGCACAGCAAAATCGGCAACCATATCGGCAAGACGGAACTCGGGTAGTCCGCTCTGTTTGGTACCAAAGAAATCACCCGGACCCCGGAGATCCAGGTCACGCCGGGATACCTCGAATCCATCCTCCGTTTCTGTCATGACCTTCATCCGTTCCTGTCCAACCTCCGTCTTGGGATCAGCAATGAGTACACAATAGGAAGCATGCGCACCACGACCGACCCGACCACGAAGCTGATGCAGCTGGGAGAGACCGAAGCGGTCCGCGTCCATAATGACCATCAACGTGGCATTTGGCACATCGACCCCAACCTCGACAACGGTGGTGGAGACAAGCAACTGAATATCATTGCTATAGAAGTCCCGCATCATCTCTTCTTTCTCCGCAGCCGTCATCCGTCCATGCAACAGACCTACACGATATTTAGGAAAGTTCTGCTGCATCTGCACATGCAGATCAATCGCGTTCTGGACATCCAGCTTCTCCGACTCTTCAATAAGTGGACAGATCAGATAGGCCTGACGGCCCTGATCCACTTCTCTGGAGATAAACCCGAGCACCCGCTCCATCATATCGTGCTTAACCCAATACGTGGAGATTGGAATCCGTCCTTTCGGACGTTCCGAGATCGTGGATACTTCAATATCCCCAAAAGCAGTAATCGCAAGTGTCCGTGGAATTGGCGTTGCCGTCATCGTTAACACATCCGGGTTATATCCTTTGCGTCGTAAAACGCTTCGCTGATTCACCCCGAAGCGATGCTGCTCGTCCGTCACCACAAGACCCAGATCACGGAAGAAAACATCTTCCTGAATCAGGGCGTGTGTACCCACCACGATATCAATCATGCCCATTTGCAATGAGGCGATCAGATCTTTGCGTTTGCGTCCATTTACACTGCCCGTTAACAGCCCTACGGTTACCCCAAACGGTTCAAACAGCTTTTGCAGTGAGCGCATATGCTGCTCCGCCAGAATCTCTGTAGGCACCATCAGAGCCCCTTGGAACCCAGATCGAACAGTCGTGTATAGTGCAATTGCCGCAATAACCGTTTTACCCGACCCTACATCACCCTGCAATAACCGATTCATTGCATAGGGCGAACGCATATCATGCAGAATTTCAAGCTCCACCTTTTTCTGAGCATCTGTCAGTTCAAAAGGTAAACTGCGTACAAACTCACGAATCGTCGTATTGTCCGTGGTATGCACTACACCATCCATGCGATTTCGGTTGAGCGCGCGATACGCCTGCATTTTCAACTGGAACAGAAACAGCTCTTCATACACCATCCGCTGTCTGGCCTGCTGACCTTCTCGGTTGTCCTGTGGACGATGAATTCCAGCAATCGCTTGTTTACGAGGCATCAAACTGTATTTCTTCATCAACGATTGGGGCAGAATCTCAGGAATCATATCTCCGAATTGAATTAATCCCTGATTGATCGTTTTCCGCATCCATTGTTGTGTCAGTTTGCCGGTTACCGAATATACAGGTTGCAATGTACCTGAACGCCCATCGCCTTTATCAGGGAACTCCGAGTCAGTCACGGTCATCTGCATGCGTTTTTGTTCCCATTTTCCCGTAATCACAATCTCCCGATTGGGGGTTAGTTGTTCTTTGAGGAAATGGCGATTGAACCAGGTGGCTGTAATCATCCACTCTTCCGTCATGATCTTACAGGTAAGACGGGACTTTTTACCGTATCGTTGTAATACAGGAATACCCATCACCTGTCCCTGGACCGTAATCTTGTCCCCATCCTTCACTTCACTAAGTGAACGCAGACGATAATCCTCGTAACGGAAAGGATAATATTCAAGCAGGTCTTTAACAGTAGAGATGCCAAAGGCGTGAAGCTCTCCCTCTTTGAGAGCACTCACGCCGTTAATTTGCTTAACTGATATTTCTTCCAATTTCATGTCTAATCCCTCATTCCGGAACAGGCCACATAAAGATCGCAATGACACCAGGTCCAACATGACTGCCTATTACGGCTCCAATATTGGTATAGATCACTTCATTCAGTGTAAAATGACCCCGCAGCTGCTCTGCACAAGCGATCGCTGATCCCGGGTCAGCGGTATGACCTACCGCCAGGTTAACCCGTTTGCCTGCAAGATCCTTCTGGAACAGCTCTATAATGCGTGCCATTGCTTTTTTATGACCTCTGACTTTCTCAACTGCGTAGATAACGCCTTCTTCATCAATAGACAGGATCGGCTTAATGTTAAGCAACGTTCCCAAGATGGCTGAAGCTTTGCCAATCCGACCGCCCTTTTGCAGATACTCCAGAGTATCTACAAGAAAGAACAATTTGCGAGATTTTTGCATCCCTTCAATAGCAGCAGCGATTTCGACTGCTGACTTGCCCTGTTCGGCAAGTTCAGCAGCCTGTACCACCATTAGACCATATCCATAAGATGCTGACTTCGAATCCAGCACGGTGATGTCACCCTCACGCTCCAGCAAAGACTTGCCAAGCATGGCCGATTGATAGGTACCACTCATGCCGGATGACAGGTGGATCGATACAATCGGGCGTTCCGGGTTTTCATCAAGAAGTGATTGGTAGACATTCATGAAATCGGTTGGAGATGGCTGTGAAGTTGTAGGCAACACAGATACCTTCTTCAACTTTTCGTAGAACTGTTCCGAAGTCAGATCAACGCCATCTGCATAGGTCTCTTCACCGAACAGAACACGTAGCGGAACAATATGAATCCCGTATTTGCGAATGAGTTCTTCGGGAATATCTGCCGTACTGTCTGTTACTATCGTAACCTTGTGGCTCATGACTCTCCTCCTCTTCGCTAGAGTGCTATTAGGACTCTACGGAGAACAGATAATAATACACCGGCTGTCCTCCAAGATGTACCTCTACCTCAGCATCAGGATACTGTACTTCAAGCCATGTAGCGAGGGCAGCAGTAACCTCAGGGTCAGCTTCTTCCCCTTCAAGGATCGTCACCACTTCATCTCCACTCTCCATCATCTGTTTGAGCAGACCTTCACATGCTTGAAGCATGGTTTCATCCGTCGCTACAATTTTGGAGTTATGAATACCGATATAGTGCCCCGCCTTAATATCCAATTCATCATATTGCGTATCACGAACCGCATGAGTCACTTGACCGGACTGTACCCGGCTGATGGCCTCCAACATTTGGTCACGGTTTGTTTCCGCAGACTCATCTTCCTGGAAAGCAAAAGCAGCAGCCATTCCCTGTGGAATGGTCTTGCTTGGAATAACCGTAATCCGGCGCTCATCTTCAAGCAATTCACGAGCCTGCTCCGCAGCCAGTACAATATTCGAGTTATTCGGGAGTATAAATATCTGCTCCGCAGCAATGGAACGAACGGCTTTTACAAAATCCTCAGTACTCGGATTCATCGTCTGTCCACCGGACAGAACAACATCAACGCCAAGACTTTGGAAAATCTCAGCAATACCGTCACCGGAGGATACCGCAATAAAACCATACGGTGCCATCTCATCTGCAGGAAGCACAGCCTCTTCCATACTGCGCGCTGCCTCAGGTGGAATCTCTGCAAACAATTCAGGTGATGGAGCAATGTCCATGCCTGCTGTCAGGAGATCCCGATGCTGTTCACGCATATTGAGAATATGAATCTGTGTAATCTCACCATAATGCAGCGCCAGGTTTAATACATCGCCTGGTGTCTTGGAATGGACATGAACTTTGATGACTTCATCATCAGCAATAATAATGATCGAATCTCCATTAACTGACAACGCTTTCCGGAATGCTTCGTCATCAAATGCCACTCCTGCGTTCTCTCCAAGCTCACGATTAATGAAGAATTCCATATCATACAGAAATTCAATATCTTCCGTTTCCAGTCTCGCCTGAGCAGACAATGGCATCTCCGGTGCAATCACCTGCTGTGCAGGCTTCTTGATATCCACTTCTGTCGGTGCAGCCGGTTTCAAAGCAGATGCTGCCACGGATGGGGTTACTTCTTTGTTCAGTGAAGTACGACTCCCTCCATCACTTTGCAGCAATACTTCCATAAAGCCCTCGTAGATATATACAAGCCCCTGACCACCTGAATCCACAACACCAACCTGTTTCAGTACAGGCAGTAATTCCGGAGTCATTGCCAGTGCTTCTTTTGCTTTTAACAAAACTTCATTCATTAATTCAGTAATATCATTCGTCCGTCTTGCGTAGTAGTTGGCATGTTTCGCCGCTTCCTTGGCTACGGTAAGAATGGTCCCTTCAACGGGCTTTACGACTGCTTTGTAAGCTGCGTCAACACCGTTCTGCAGGGCTGCTGCAAATTGGAGCGTATTCAGTTCCTCATAGGGAGCAGCTGAACGACTAAAACCACGGAACAATTGCGACAGAATAACTCCTGAATTCCCCCGTGCGCCCATAAGCAGGCCTTTCGATAGAATACCGGCAGCTTCGCCGATGGAGGCAGAACTTTTTCTTTTAATCTCTGCGACTCCTGCACTCATTGTCAAATTCATGTTCGTTCCCGTGTCACCATCCGGCACAGGGAAAACATTCAGGGAATTGACGTGCTCTGCATGCTGTCCAAGTTGTTCCGCTCCGGCAAGTACCATTGCGGTGAAATCTGTTCCATTTAAAGAACGTATACTCAAGTGAGAATTCCCCTTCCTAGCTTGATACACGAACACCTTGCACCAAGATGTGTCTGGTCTGTTCATGCGCTAACGCGGACTGCGTTATTCTTCGTCCATACCTTGTCCGGCACAGGCATACAATACAACATGTCAGCCGGATTAACGGTCTGGGCGGCCGGGCTACCAATATCCTGCACTCTCTGCACCCCTAACTTCGGGGCATACGGATATGCACCGGTATCAAGAGCCGGCATGAATGCCGCATGGAGACTGGTGCCAATGATGGAATGCCGCAGCTCACAGCGTTGCCAAAAAAGCAGACCACCGACCTCTAAGTACGGTTTATTCTCCGACTTCCTCGCGGCAACAGCCTGTTCACCACTGTATTATGGACTACTCAACATTGTACTATATTAGACAGGAGAAATAAATAAAGTTTTTGGATCAGTTGACGAAGCTTTTTTAATTATGATATTATATTCAAGTATTGTTTTATGCAGGTTAAGTAATGGAAATGATCCGGTTCATGCCGGCTTAAACAACGCCATTAGCTACTGAAACCTGATCTTTATGATCAGGAAGAACAATTTAGTCCTTATGGAATGACTTTTCGTTTCTGAAGGCAACTGGTTATTTTAGGATAGGAGGTGTAATCTATGTCTCGCAAATGTTATGTGACAGGTAAGAAACCGGGCACCGGTAACCACGTATCCCACGCTAACAACCGTAACCGTCGTACTTGGGGCGTAAACGTTCAGAAGGTCCGCATTCTCGTTGACGGCAAACCAAAACGTGTATACGTAAGCACCCGTGCACTGAAAGCCGGTAAAGTGACTCGCGTATAATCACGCAAAGCTACTATAAATCGGGTAAGCAAAAAGCACCTTGTTCCTTGCAGGTGCTTTTTTGGTATTCAAAAAAGGGATTCTTGAATACGCTCATTAACATGTGAATGGCCGCCGCATGGCGCTTCGCAGGTACGAATTCCAGATAAGCCTGAGCCAAAGCGGCGGTATTCCCTGTTACCTTATCAATCGGATCAGTGCTTTTGAAACGTATTAAGAATCGCCTTTACAAACCCTCCCAAAAACTTCGGCAGTTTGAATGTGTAAAATTTCATAATTCACCCTCCCCATCATGCTCATGCGTCCGCCGTATCCTATGCTTCAGGCCTTCTTTACCTCAAACACGACAAAAAAGGCTACATGAGAAACCTGCTCATGTAACCATATTTATGCGGAACCTTCGATCCCTATTCCACAATGACAAGCCCGAAGATCAGGTCATTTACGTTTGGGCAGGAATATATTGATAGGCAGCGATCATGAAAACACTCAGTAAATAATACAGTATGCCGAAAATGACAAAAGTAACCCGATGTCCCGTACGATCAAATTTGCGGAAATACATAATAACAACGCCTACCCCAATTAATGACGTAATAGCATTAAACGGGGATTGAATAACCGCAAACAAAGCAAGCACAAGTCCCGTCACGAGACTCGCAGCCATCGTCCACAGTGTCTCCTTGAGGGTCATAGATCAGCCTCCGTAGCTACGGCGAATTTCAGTAATCGCGGCAGCACGATCCTCACGTCCAAATACGGCACTCCCGGCAACGAGCACATCTGCTCCAGCTTCCACCACAAGTGGAGCTGTATCGGCAGCAATTCCGCCATCTACTTCGATATGTACATCATGGCGTCCCTTTTCGTTCAACCAGGTACGAATCTGCTTGATTTTGTTCATGGTACCCGAGATAAATGCCTGTCCGCCAAAGCCAGGATTGACCGTCATGACAAGAACCATGTCCACATCATCCAGAACTTCGAGAATGGCAGACGCTGGCGTTCCCGGATTAAGGGCAACTCCTGCCTTCACTCCTTGCTCCTTAATTAAATGAATAACGCGGTGCAAATGCACACAAGCCTCAGCATGAACGGTAATTACCGCTGCACCCGCTTTGGCAAATTCCTCAACATAACGCTCCGGATTCTCAATCATCAAATGCACATCGAGCGGCAAGCTTGTATGTGGAGCGATTGCTTTCACAATCGCAGGTCCAAGCGTAATATTAGGGACGAAATGACCGTCCATAACGTCAACATGAATCCAGTCTCCTCCTGCAGCTTGGGCTTCTGCAACTTCCGCACCAAGGCGGGCAAAATCAGCTGATAATATCGATGGGGCAATTTTAATCATGTTAATACCTCCGCTTCTTATCTTTCATTTCGTTCAGG